>NZ_JADKYB010000029.1 GCF_016918855.1 Actinacidiphila acididurans | reverse complement strand
ACATGGTGCCCTCGGCGTTCGTGGTTTTGGATGCGTTGCCGGTCACGGTGAACGGGAAGCTGGATCGCAAGGCTCTTCCGGTGCCGGAGCGGCCGGCGGGTGGTGGTCGTGGTCCGGTGACGGTGCGGGAGGAGATCTTGTGCGCGGTGTTCGCCGAGGTACTCGGGCTGGATGCGGTCGGCGTCGACGACAGCTTCTTCGACCTCGGCGGTCACTCGTTGCTGGCGGTCACTTTGGTCGAGCGGTTGCGTGAGCGTGGTGTGTATGTGGATGTGCGTACGTTGTTCACGGAGCCGACGCCGGCCCGGCTGGCCGCGGTGGAGGGTGTTGCCACGGTCGAGGTCCCCCCGTGCCTGATCCCCGAGGGTGCCGAGGTCATCACGTCTGAGATGGTGCCGCTGTCCGGCCTGACCACCGGGCAACTGGCCACCGTCGCGGCCGCGGTGCCGGGCGGGGCGGCCAACATCGCCGACGTCTACCCCCTCGCCCCCCTGCAGGAAGGACTACTCTTCCACCACCACCTCGACAACGGGGCGGGGCCGCACCCGTACGTGCTGGAACTGGTGTTGCGATTCGACCGCGAGGATCTCGCCCGCCGCTTCCTGGAGTGCTGGCAGCGGGTGATCGACCGGCACGACATCCTGCGCACCTCGTTCGCCTGGCGTGACCTGCCGCATCCGGTGCAGGTCGTGCATCGCCGCGCCGTGCTCCCGGTGTACGACGTCGACCTGGGTCCCGGACCGGCCGAGGGTGCCGAGGAGCGGCTGCTGGCGACCCCCATGGCCCCGATCGACCCGCACACCGCGCCGCTGATGAATGGGTCGCTGGCGGTCGTGCCGGGCACAGAGAGCCGCCTGGTCCTGCTGCGGGTCGATCATCTGGTCGTCGATCACATGGCCTACGCCGCGTTCCTCGACGAGGCCATCACCCTGATGGACGGTACGGGGCAGCCGCTCGCGCCGCCCACGCCGAACCGTGCCTTCATCGCCCAAGCGTTGCTGGGCGTGCCCCGCGAGGAGCACGAACGGTTCTTCGCCGAGATGCTGGGCGACGTGACCGAGCCGACGGCGCCGTTCGGGGTCCTCGACGTGCGCCAGGACGGCACCGACGTCACCGAGGCGGAGGTCCGGGCCGGCGCCGTCCTGGCCGACCGGCTCCGCGAGCAGGCCCGCCGTCTCGGCGTCAGCCCCGCCACGATCCTGCACGTCGTCTGGGCCCGGGTACTGGCGGTGACGGCGAAGCGGGACGACGTCGTGTTCGGGACCGTCGTGCTCGGCCGGATGAACGCCGGGGCGGGGGCGGACCGCGCGTCGGGTGTCTTCATCAACACGCTGCCGGTCCGGGCCCGGACCCGGGGTGTCGGGTTGCGGGCGGCGATCCGCGCCATGGGGCGTACGCTCGCCGACCTGATGGTCCACGAGCACGCCGGCCCGCAGTTGGCCCAGCGCGCCAGCGGGATCGCGGCCCCGACGCCGCTGTTCACGAGCCTGTTCAACTACCGGCACTCCGTACCACCGGCCGGGACCCCGGTGGAGGGCGTACGCATCGTGGCGAGCCGGGAGCGGTCCAACTACCCGCTGTCGGTGTCGATCGACGACTACGGGCCGGGCAGCGAGCACGGCTTCGGGATCGTGGTGCTTGCCGCGGCGCCGATCGATCCCGCGACGATCGCCGCCATGGTGCGCACCGTGACCGAGGCGGTCGTGACGGCCCTGGAGAAGCAGGTCTGACGCTCAGGCCGCACGGGTTCAGGCGGCCTTGGTGCAGCGGCGGGCGGCCCAGGCGGCCATGTGCGCCCGGGACCGCAGCCCGAGCGCGGTGCGGATGCTGCGGACGTGGGTCTCTACCGTGCGGACGGACAAATGCATCCGGTGGGCGATCTGCGAGTTGGCGAGCCCCTCCATCACCAGCCGCAGCACCTCCCACTCACGGGCGGTCAGCACGTCGTCCTCCGCGGTCGCCGCGTCCGGGACGGCGGCGTCGCGGGCGAGCAGGAGGATCTGACCGAGGTCGAGGCCCCGCCCGGACGTCAGGGCCGTGGCCGCCCGTGCCTTGGGCAGGATGCGGGTGGCGATGTCGTGGGTGTCCTCCAGCTGCCGCCGCCAGTCCGGGAAGAGGCGCAGCGCCGCGGCGGGCCTGTTCTCGGTACTGGCCATCAGCCGCAGCGCGCGTTCGAAGCTGTTGTCGCGGGCCGCGCAGAGGGCCAGCCCCAGCACGCCGTCGTAGAGGCCGGGCCCGTGCCCGGACGCGAGGGTCTCGTGGAAGAGCTGCTCGGCGTCGGCCAGGTCGTCCCGGGCCAGGGCGAGCGCACCGGCGGTGAGCAGGACCGCGCTCAGTTGTTCCGGCGGCGCCGCCGCCCGGATCGTCGCGAGGTTGGCCGCCAGCAGATCCGCGGCCGGACCGGGGTGTCCCCGGTGCAGCAGGTGCCGGGCGAGGTGACCCTGGCACATCGCGGCCAGCACCGCGTTGCCGTTGCGCCGGGCGGCCTCGAGGGCGGCGCGCAGGTCCGCGTACGCGTCGTCCCGGTCGGCGTACATCTCCTTGGCGATGCCGGCCAGCAGCAGGACCCGGGCTCGCTGATCCTCGTCGCAGTCCTGGCCGGCGACGGTCACGGCCTCGGCCACCAGTTCCAGGGCGAGCCGGTCGTGCCCGTGCCAGCAGGCGAGCGAGAGCGCTCCCTCCAAGGCGTGCCCACGGCGTGCGGAGGTGGATTTCGTGACCTGCAGCGCGTTGCGGACGATGTCGAGCGTCTCGCCGGCATCCTCGTTGGACAGCGTGTCGATCGCGGCGAGTGCCCCGGACAGGGAGAGCTGCCGTTCGTCGTCGGTGGCGCTCAGCCGGGCCAGCAGGCGGTGGATGGTGTGCCGTTCCCTGGCCAGCCGGCCCAGCGCCGTACGGGGCGGGGGCGAGATGGCCCGCAGTTCGTCCGTCCACTCGGTCATCCAGGTGGTGAGCCGGTCCAGTACGGCCGGTTCCTCGCCGCAGGCCGCGAGCTTCTGCTGGCCGAAACCGCGCAGGGACGCGGGCACCTCGAAGTCGGGCGACTCCTCGGTGCCGTCGGCCGCGGACGTGATCAGCGACTTGGCCTCGAGCCGGATCAGCAGGTCCGGTACCGTCTCGGCGAGCACGGGGTCGTCGGTGTAGGCGGTCCGGGCCGCCTCGGCGCTGCAGACGCCGGAGAGCAACGACAGCCGGCGGAACAGCCGCTGCTCGTCCGGGCACAGCTCGTCGTAGCTCCACTGCAACGCCGCCTGCCAGCTGCGGTGCCGGGCGTCGGCGGTGCGCCAGCCCTGGTTCAGCGCGGTCAGCCGGTCCGGCAGGCGTTTGCGGATCTCGGCCACCGGCAAGGCCCGGCAAAGCTGCGCGGCGAGTTCGAGGGCCAGCGGGAGGCCGTCCAGCCCGGAGCAGATCGCGCCCACGTCGGCGGCGTTCTCCTCGGTCAGCGCGAACTCGTGGTTGACCGCCGTGCAGCGGTCGACGAAGAGGCGGACGGCATCGGCGCGCAGGCAGCCGTCGAGGGGGTCGCCGGCGTCCGGGCTGGGCAGCGAGAGCCCGGAGAGCCGGTAGACGACCTCGCCCGACAGGCGCCAGGGCTCGCGGCTGGTCGCGACCACCCGCAGGCCGGGGAACCGGAAGAGCAGGCCGACGACCGAGGGCCCGCACACCTCGAGGACTCGCTCGCAGTTGTCCAGCAGGATGAGCTGCTCCTCGGTGCGTGCCGCGTCGCGCCGCAGCACGGGCGCGACCTGCTCCTCGACGGTCGCGGTGAGCGCCTCGACCATGCCCGCGGGCTCGAGCGCGGCCATCTCTGGGGCGCAGAAGTCGATGACCACGGTGCCCCGGTGGCTGGCTCGCTGTTCCTTCTTGGCCAGTTCCATGGCGACCCGCGACTTGCCGACACCGGGCGCCCCGGTGAGCGTGAGCAGGCGGGTGTTGCGCAGGATGCGACGCAGCTCCACCAAGTCGTACTCGCGCCCGATGAAGCTGCTCAGCTGGGTCGCGTTGTTGGCCGAGGCCACCACGGTGCCGACCTTCACCCGGCGCCGATAAGCGCGCTGACGGCAGGCGTTGGAACAGTAACGCGCGAGGGTCGTATTCTTTCTGACATTTCGCTGCGGGGCTATGGCCGCCTCGCAGGTGGCGCATCGTGGTGTCTCGTCGGCTGTTTTTTGCATACGCTTTCCCCTGCGGTGGAATTGTTTGCTGAACGTTGCGACCGGCGGTGACGGGAATTCATCTTCCGTGCCGCTGCCATTTTCCGGGAAAAGTGCTGATCGGCGGTGCCGAACCTCTGAAGGCGTTAGTCGAGCGATGGCTAGTCGATCAATGCCGGATTCTCTCGGCCTGAGTCAGCCGTCCGCCTGTCCATCCACGGTAGAACGCTCGCTCCCTTGGGTCGAAGACCTCCGCACCGGCTGGACGCGTTTGACTCTCCCGACATCGGCACCAACCGGCAAGATCGACCCGGAAAATGCTATCCCGGCGGTCAATTCCATTGCCCGATGGGGCAATTGAATTGCCCGATCGATCAATTCCATTGCCCGATCGGTCGGTCAGGCTTTCAGTGGGTGTTCTGCGAGACTTCGTCTCTTTTTAGCTTGAGTTGGCCTCTGGGGTGGCCGGTGGCCGTTTAGTGAGGGTGAACAGGCCGGATTCGGTGAGGATGCCGCGGTTGGCCAGGCGGTTCGGCTTGGCGCGCATGCCTTCGGTCTGCCGCGGTTCGGTGCCGGTGCCGAGGGTGCGGCAGACATCCCTGGCCCGCAGTCCGTCCCCGTTCTGCCCGAACGGGAGGCTGAACGGGACCTGTGCGGAAAGCCCGCTCCCGCGCGCCGGACCGATCGCCGTAACGGCGGCTGGCACCGAGGCAGCCGGGTGGATCAAGCCGGTTACCGTGGCCCGGTGAAGTTCGTGCGGTACGAGAAAGACGGTCACGTCGCCCGCGTCACCCTGGACCGGCCCGAAGTGCTCAACGCCATGAACCTCGCCATGCACGCCGAACTGGCTGATGTCTGGGACGACTTCGAGCGCGACGACGAGCTGTGGGTGGCCGTGCTGACCGGCGCCGGCGACCGGGCCTTCTCGGTCGGGCAGGACCTCAAGGAACTCGTGGAGCGGACCCGCGCGGGGACGGCGGCGCCCTCGACCTTCGGCAGCCGCGGCAAGCCCGGCTGGCCCCGGCTGACCGAGCGGTTCGACCTGGTCAAGCCGGTCGTCGCCCGGGTGCGCGGGTGGGCCCTGGGCGGCGGCTTCGAGCTTGCCCTGGCCTGCGACATCGTCGTCGCCGACGACACCGCGACCTTCGCGCTGACCGAGGCGCGGCTCGGGCTGATCCCGGGGGCCGGTGGCGTCTTCCGGCTGAGCCGGCAGCTGCCCCTCAAGGCGGCCATGGCTTATTTGCTGACCGGCCGGCGGCTCTCCGCCACCCGCGCCTGCGAACTCGGCCTCGTCAACGAGGTGGTGGCGCCGGAGGACCTGGATGCCTGCGTCGACGGATGGATCGCCGACATTCTCGCCTGCGCGCCCTTGTCCGTGCGTTCGATCAAGGAGGTCGTCGGCCGGTCGGCGCACCTGCCGCTGGCCGAGGCGTTCGCGGGCCACTACGACGCCGAGGACCTGCGGATGCACAGCAACGACGCGCTGGAGGGCCCGCTCGCGTTCGTCGAGAAGCGTGCGCCGAAGTGGACAGCGACCTGACCGGCCGCTCCGTCAAGCGCTGAGCGGCGCCGACTGCTCGGCGACCAGGGCCGCGAGCCGGTCGAGGCCGGTGTCGATCTGATCGGGGTACAGGGCGCTGCAGGACAGTCGCAGGCTGCGCGCGCCGGAGTCCGACCCCGGATAGAACTGGCTCATCGGCGTCCACAGGATGCGGTGCCGGCGGGCCGAGTGCTCGAGCAGCGCCTCGTCGGCCCGGAACGGCACCCGTACCGTGATGAAGAAGCCGCCGTTCGGCGACGTCCAGCTCAGGTCCGGCCGGCCGCCGAACCGCGCCTCGAGCCCGCGCAGCATCCGGTCCAGGTTGTCCCGGTACACGGCGGCGACCCGCTCGTTGGCGCGGACCAGGCTGCAATCATGGGCGAGCAGCCGGCCGCCGACGACGGCCTGACCCACTGCCGACGTGTTGACGGTGACCATGCTCTTGATCTTGGCGAGCTCGTCGGCGAGCCGGCCGATCCGGCGGCCGCCGTCGGTCACCGGCTGGTCGGCCACGACGAAGCCCACCCGGGCGCCGGGCATCACGGTCTTGGCGAACGAACCGAGGTAGACGACCTGGCCGCCCCGGTCGAGCGCCTTCAGGGTCGGCAGCCGTTCCCCGTGCGCCACATAGGTGCCGTACGGGTTGTCCTCGATCAGCAGCAGGCCCTGTTCGGCGCCCACCTCGATCAGCCGGTGCCGGTCCGCCACCGGCAGACACAGCCCGGTCGGGTTGGCGAAGTCGGGGATCACGTACAGGCAGCGCGGCCGTAGCCCGTCGGCCCGGGCCCGCGCGGCCACCCGGCGCAGGTCGTCGAAGTCCACGCCGTCCGGACCGGACGCCACCGGCAGCACCGGCATCCCGACGATCCGGGCCGCCCCGGTGAAACCCGCGTAGGTCGGCGCGACCGCCAGCGCGACGTCCGTGCTCTCCCGGCGCAGCGCGCGCAGGACGAGCACCATCCCCTCCTGTGCGCCGACGGTGACCACGAGCGACTCCGGCCCGGTTTCGATCCCCTCGTCGACCCGCAGGTACCGGGCAACCAGGTCGTTGATCATGCCCTTGGCCGGTCCGTACGAGAACAGCCTGCCGATCACGGCCCGTTCGTCGCCGCCGGAGGACTCCATCAGATGGGCCCGGTAACGCCGCAGGTCCTCCTCGGCGTCCTCCAGACCGGCGAACCGCTCGTCAGGCCGGCCCGCGGCGAACGAGATGGCGTCGGGGAACCGCATGGCGACCTCGTTGAGGAAGTTCATCGCATCCAGCAGCGGGTCGGACAGGGCGTCGGCCAGCTGCGACCGGGTGAGCTCCATGGCGCCACTGTTCGCCTGCCGCCGGCCGGCGCAGATCGGTACTGGCCCCCGTTACGAGCGGGCCCGGCGGCGCGCACCGTGTAACGGGGGCCAGTACCGATCTGCGTGCGTCGGCCCGGCTCCGACCATGAGGTCCCGGCGACCCATCCGGAAGCGAGTGCCACGCGTGGCGGGGAGACAGGTGATGTGGTGCGGCCTGCGCCGACGACGACAAGCGGGCGGAGCCTCGCGACGATCGGGCTCGACCTGGCCCGGGGCCTGACCCCCGGCGTGGTGGCCGGCCTCGTGCGGGCGGTCGAGACCGCCGAAGCGGGCACGGTCCTGGTCGTCCGCCTCGACGGCACGACCGGCGCCCCGGACCCGTGGCCCGGACCCGTCGGGACCGACCTGGTCGAGGACTGGGAACGCGCGCTGCACCGGCTGGAACACCTCGACGCCTTCACGATCGGGGTGCTCTCCGGCCGTGGCACGCAGGGCGCGCTGGAGGTGCTGCTGGCCACCGACCACCGGCTCGCGCTGCCGGACGCGGTGGTCGAACTCGCCGGCCGGCCCGAGGGCCTGTGGCCCGGGCTCGGGCTGCACCGGCTGGTCCAGCAGGCCGGGCTCGCCGGCGCCCGCCGCCTGGCCCTGCTGCCGCGCGACCTCGACGCGGCCGCGCTGCTGGCGGCCGGGCTGCTGGACGGCGTGGTCCCGGACGCCGACGCGGAGGTCGCCGAGATCGCCCACCGGCTGGCCGGTACGGAGGTCGCCGTCCGCCGCGGGCTGCTGCTCGACGCCGGGACCCGGGAGTTCGAGGACGCCCTCGGCGCCCACCTGACCGCCTGCGACCACGCCCAGCAACGATCGGCCGGCGCGCCGGACGGGGCGCGGGCATGACCCGGGCGATCGCCACGACCCCGGTCCTGTCCGGTGACCTCGCGACCGACCGAACGCTGCTGCGCGAGTTCCTCGGCGAGACCGACGAGCGGCTCGCGGCCCTGCCCGAGCCGTCGCAGCGGGACGAGGCCACCCGCGCGGAGGCCCGTGACCTGCACTCGGTCGCACGCCACCTGCGCACGGGCTTCCTGGCCGCGTACGCCGATCGGGTCTATGCGGAATTGACCGCGGGCCCGGCCGGGGCCGGCTACCGGGGCCTCGCCGACCTCGCGCAGAGCGCCGCGGAGTTGTTCCCCGGCCTCGCGCCGACGCCCGCCCAGATGGCCGAGGAGGCCCGGTTCGCGCAGAGCCACCGGGAGGGCCGCGAGATCGACCAGGGCATCCTCTTCGGCGGCCTGCTCGCCTCGCCCGGCTCCGGCCGCGCGCTCACCCGCGCGATGCTGCTGCCGGTGCCGCGGGCGATCGACCTGCTCGACGCGTTCCGCACCCGCGGCGAGGTCGTTCTCACCGCCGCCCGCCTGGAGCGCCGCGGCCGGGCCGGCCACATCACGATCACCAACGCGCACTGCCTGAACGCCGAGGACAACCAGCTCGTGGCCGACCTGGAGACGCTGGTCGACCTGGTGTTGCTCGACCCCGGCATCACCGTCGGCGTGCTCCGCGGCGGGGTCATGACCCATCCCCGCTACGCCGGGCGGCGGGTGTTCAGCGCCGGCATCAACCTCAAGGAGCTCAAGGCCGGGCGGATCTCCTTCGTGGACTTCCTGCTCCGCCGGGAGCTGGGCTTCCTCAGCAAGATCATGCGAGGGTTGCGGACCGGCGACGACTGGCACTCGGGCACCGTCCAGAAGCCGTGGCTCGCGGCCGTCGACACCTTCGCCATCGGGGGCGGCGCCCAGATCCTGCTGACCTGTGACCGCGTGGTCGCCGCCGGTGATGCCTTCTTCAGCCTGCCCGCGGCCCGGGAAGGCATCGTCCCCGGCGTGTCGAACCTGCGCCTCACCCGTTTCCTCGGCGCCCGCCCGGCCCGCCAGGTGATCCTCGGCGGACGCAAGGTGTGGGCCAAGGAACCCGATTCACGGTACGTGTTCGACGACGTCGTCGAACCGTCCGCGATGGACGCCGTGGTCGACGCCGCGGCGGCGGAGCTGGACAACCCGGCGGTGGCGGCGAACCGCCGGATGCTCAACCTGGCCGAGGAGTCCGAGGACGGCTTCCGGCTCTACCTGGCCGAGTTCGCCGTTCAGCAGGCGCTGCGCGCGTACGGCCAGGACGTTCTCGCCCGGATGCCGGGCTGACCGGGCGTAACGGTGGCGGGCGCCGATGCCCCCGCCTCGCGCCAGCACCGAGACTCGCAAAAGACCGACGTAGGGAAAGGGGCCCGGAAATGGTCGAGCTTCACGACGAATCCGTCTCTGGCAAGGCCACGGAGCCGCTCGGCATGCACGGACTGTCGGCCATTCTGTTCGGTCATTCGGCCTTTCAGTATCTCAACGCCGCCAACGAGCTAGGGCTGTTCGAGGACCTGCTGGCGGCCCCCGGGTCGAACCGGGAGCAGGTCGGCGCCCGGCTCGGGCTGGGCCGCCGTCCCATCGAGATGCTCCTGCTCGGCTGCACCGCGCTGCGGCTGCTGACCCGCGACGCCGACGGCGGTTACCACGTCTGCCCGGAGATCCGGCAGTTGGCCGACGACGGCGACTGGCAGCGCTTCAAGGACGTCGTGGACTTCGAGCAGCGCATCACCTACGAGGGACAGGCCGACTTCACGGAGTCCCTGCGGCGCGACACCAACGTCGGGCTCGACCGCATCCCCGGCACCGGCCGCGACCTCTATCACCGGCTCACCGAGAACCCCCGGCTCGAGACGGTGTTCTACCGGTACATGCGCTCCTGGTCGGAGCTGGCCAACCGGCACCTCGTCGAACAGGTCGACCTCGGCTCGGCGACGAGCCTGCTGGACTGCGGCGGCGGCGATGGCGTCAACACCATCGCCCTCGCCAAGGCCAACCCGCACCTGCGCGCCACCATCCTCGAGATCGAGGCCACCGCGCCGATCACCGAGAAGCGGATCATCGAGGCCGGCCTGGCCGACCGGGTGAACGTCCAGGTCTGCGAGATGTTCGAGGAACCGTTCCCGGCCGGGCACGACACGGTGCTGTTCGCCCACCAGATGGTCATCTGGCGCCCGGAGGACATCACCGTGCTGCTGCGCAAGGCGTACGACGCGCTGCCCGAGGGCGGCCGGGTCGTCATCTTCAACTCGATGTCCGACGACACCGGCGACGGCCCGCTGATCGCCGCGCTCGACAGCGTCTACTTCGCCTGCCTGCCGGTCGAGGGCGGGATGATCTGGCCCTGGTCCCAGCACGAGGAGTGCCTGCGGGAGGCGGGTTTCTCCGGCATGGAGCGCTTCAAATGCCCCACCTGGACCCCCCACGGCATCATCGTCGCCACCAAATAGCCCTCCACAGGAAGCGCGGCAGCGGTCGGCGGCCCCTCGCCTGCTGTGTCGCGCTGTTCTGTGTCATCGCGTATCTCACCGGGACAGCGAGGTGGAGCGGGTGTTCGCCGCCGATCAGGATCTCTTTCCGCTGACGAGCGCCCAGGAGGGCCTCTGGTTCGCCAACAGCCTGGCGTCCTACAGCAGCTTCCACCGCGGCGCCGAGATCGTCGAGATCCACGGTCCGATCGACGAACGGCTGTTCCGCTCGGCCGTGGACCGGCTGCTCGACGAGGCGCAGGCGGCCCGGCTGCGGATCGTAGAGGCCCCGGACGGACTGCGCCAATATCTCGGCCCGGCCGAGCCGCTGCAGGTCGTCGACATCAGCGCCGAGAGCGACGCGCGGCAGGCGGTGCGGGACTGGTTCGCCGCCGACGTGGGACGGCCGGTCGACCTGGCCAACGGCCCGAACCACACGCTCGCGCTGTTCCGGGCCGCCGACGACCACTACTTCTGGCTGCAGACCTTCCACCACTGCCTGATGGACGGCTTCGGCAACGCGTTGTTCGTCTCCCGGCTGGCCGAGATCTACACCGCGAGCGCCGTCGGGGCGGGTATCCCGCCGAACCCGTTCCCGCCGTTCGCCCGTCTGGTCGAGCACGACCTCGACTACCGTGAGTCGGCCCAGTTCCGCGCCGACCGCGACTTCTGGCGGGAGCGGCTGCGGGACCGGCCCGAGCCGGTCTCGCTGTCCGCCTCGGCCGCGGCCGCCGCCACCGTGAACGTCCGCGCGGTGGTCGAGATCCCGCCGGCCGACGCGGCGCGACTGCGCGCCGGCGCGGAACGGCTCGGCGTGCGCTGGTCCGCCTTCGCCTTCGCCGCGACCGCCGCCTACCTGAACCGGTGCACCGGCGCCACCGACCTGATCATCGGGATGGCTGTCAAGGCCCGCAACTACCCGGACGCCCGCGAGACACCGGCGATGCTGTCGAACATGGTGCCGCTGCGGCTGTCCGTCGATCCCGCGATGCGGGTCGGCGACCTGGCCGGGCAGACCAGCGCGGCGATGACGGCCGCGCTGCGCCACCAGCGCTACGGCTTCGACCGGATCCGCCGGGACCTCGGCCTGGTCAACTCGACCGAGATGCTGGTGCCCCTGATCGTGAACATGCTGTCGTTCCACCCGGCGATCAGATTCGGGGAGGCGGCCACCGAGGTCGTCGACCCGACCAACTTCCCGGTCGACGACCTCACGTTCCTGCTCCACGGCCACCGGGCGGTCGACGACGGCATGCGCCTGCTGGTCGACGGGAACGCAGCCCGCTACCGGCCCGCAGTCGTGACCCAGCACGCCGAGCGCTTCGTGGAATACCTGCTGCGCCTGGCCGACGCCGGCCCTGACGCGGCGCTGGACTCGGTGCCGGTGCTGGGCGCGGCCGAGCACGAACGGGTGGTGTCCGGCTGGAACGCGACCGCGGCGCCGGTCCCGGCGGTGACGCTGCCGGAGCTGCTCGCCGGGCCCGCGGCGCGTACGCCGGACGCGGTGGCCCTGGTCTCGGACCGGGAGCCGATGACGTTCGCCGAGTTGGATGCGCGGGCCAACCGGTGGGCGCGGTTCCTGATCGGTTGCGGGGTGGGCCCGGAGTCGGTGGTGGCGGTCGCGTTGCCGCGCTCGGTGGACCTGGTGGTCACCCTGCTCGCGGTGGCCAAGGCCGGCGGCGCGTACGTGCCGGTCGACCCGGACTACCCCCGGGAGCGGATGGAAGCGATGGTGGCCGACGCGGACCCGTCCTTGCTGGTGCTCGCACCCGAGGTGGCGGCGTTCGCCGGCCGCCGCTGCCTGAGCGTCGGCGACCCGCAGGTGACCGGCGCGGTGGCCGGACTCCCTGCCCATCCGGTCACCGACGCCGACCGGCGCTCGCCCCTGCGGGTGGAGCACCCGGCGTACGTGATCTACACCTCCGGCTCGACCGGGGTGCCCAAGGGCGTCGTCGTCTCGCACGGTTCCCTGGTCAACCTCATCACCTGGGTGCAGAACCGTTACCGGCTGACGCCCGCCGACCGCGGCCTGATGAACCACTCGCCGAGTTTCGACCCGTCCGCGCTCGAGCTGTTCTGGCCGCTGTCGGCCGGGGCCCGCGTCGTGCTGGCCAAGCCGGGCGGGCAGCGGGATCCGGAGTACCTCGTCGAGCTGATCCGCGACGAGGGGGTCACGGCCGCCCAGTTCGTCCCCTCGATGCTCGGTCACGTGCTGGACGTGCCCGGGGTCGCCGCCTGCCGGACGCTGCGCGTCGTCATCTCCGGCGGGGAGAGCCTGTCGGCCGAGCTGCGCGACGACTGCCGGCGCACGCTCGGCATCGACGTGCAGAACGCGTACGGTCCGACCGAGACGACCGTCGCCGTGTCGATGTGGGGCTGCACCGCCGAGAAGGACGGGACGTCGCTGCCGATCGGCGCGCCGGACCTCAACAACCGGGTCTACGTGCTCGACGCCGGTCTGCGGCCGATGCCCGTCGGCATGACCGGTGACCTCTACATCGCCGGGGCGCAGCTGGCCCGGGGCTACCTGCGCGCACCCTCCGGCACGGGGGCGCGGTTCGTGGCCAGCCCGTTCGCCCCGGGCGCCCGGATGTACCGGACCGGGGACCGGGCGCGCTGGACACCGGACGGCGTCCTGGAATTCGCCGGCCGAAGCGACGACCAGCTCAAGATCCGGGGCTTCCGGATCGAGCCGAAAGAGATCGAGGCGGTCGTCGTCACCCACCCGGCCGTCGCCTCGGCCACGGTGGTCGCCCGCTCCGAGGGCTCGGGCGACCTGCGCCTGGTCGCCTACGTGGTTCCCACGGCCACCGGCGGGGACGCGCCCGCACCGGCGGAGCTGCGCGCCTACGTGGCCGGCCGGTTGCCCGCGCACATGGTTCCGGCCGCCTTCGTGCTCCTGGAGACGCTGCCGTTGCTGGTGAGCGGCAAGGTCGACCGGGAGGCACTGCCCCGGCCGGACTACGCCGCCGGTCAGGCCGGCCGGGGTCCGCTGACCATCCGCGAGGAGGTGCTCTGCCAGGCCTTCGCCGAGGTCCTCAAGACCGATGTGACCAGCGTGCACGACAGCTTCTTCGACCTCGGCGGCCACTCCCTGCTGGCCGTGAAGCTGATCGAACGGCTGCGTACGGCGGGCGTCGCGATCGACATCCGTACGCTGTTCGCCGCGCCCACCGTGGCCGAGCTGGCCACCGCCGCCGGGCGTGCCGAGGTCACCGTGCCGCCGACCGTGATCCCGCCCGGTGCCACCGCCCTGACCCCGGAGATGGTGCCGCTGGCCGGCCTCGGCCGCGACGACCTCGCCCGGGTGGCCGCCGCGGTGCCCGGCGGGGTGCCGGAGATCGCCGACGTCTACCGGCTCGGCCCGTTGCAGGAGGGCTTCTTCTTCCATGCGCGCCTGGCCGGCGACCGGGCCAACCCGTACCTCACGCCGTTCGTGTGGGTGTTCGCGTCGAAGGACGGGGCCGACGCGTTCCTCGCCGCCTGGCAGCAGGTCGTCGACCGGCACGACGTCCTGCGCACCGGGCTGGTCTGGGAGGGCATCGAGCACCCGGTTCAGGTGGTCCGCAAGCGGGCGCGTCTGCCGGTGACCGCGCTGACCTTGCCACCGGGCGACGGCGACGACGACCTCCAGGCCGACGCGGACCGGCTCATGGCGATCTGCGACGGCCCGATGGACCTGCGGACGCCACCACTGCTGGACGCGTACGTGGCGGCGCGGCCGGGAACCGGGCAGTGGCTCGTGGTCCTGCGCCCCAACCACCTCGTCGCCGACCACGAGGGACTGGACGTCCTGCTCACCGAGGTCGACATGATCGTACGGGGCCGGGTCGGGGAACTGGGCGAGCCCCTGCCGTACCGCACGTTCGTCGGTCAGGCCCGGCTCGGCGTGCCGGAGCGGGAGCACCTGCGGCACTTCGGCGAGGTGCTCGGCGACGTCACCGAACCGACCGCGCCGTTCGGCCTGCTCGACGTCCACGGCGACGGCAGCGGTGTCGCGGAGGCACGGCTCCCGCTGACCGGCGAGCTGTCCGACCGCGTCCGCCGGCTGGCCCGCGCGTGCGCCGTCACGCCGGCGACCCTCTTCCACGTCGTCTGGGCGCGGGTCCTGATGGCGATCTCCGGCCGCGACGACGTGGTGTTCGGGACGGTCGTCCTCGGCCGGACCCAGGGCGGCTCCGGCAGCGACCGGGTGCCCGGACTGTTCATGAACACCCTGCCGGTACGGGCCAGGTCCGCCCGCCGTACGGTCCGTGAGAGCGTCCGCGACATGCAGCTGTCCCTGGCCGACCTGATGGTCCACGAGCACGCGCCGCTGCCGGTCGCCCAGCAGGCCAGCGGGCTGCCGGCCGGGGCGCCGCTGTTCACGAGCATCTTCAACTATCGGCACCTGAGCGAGGCCGACGGTACGCGCGACGGGCGATGGCCGGCCTTCTGGAAGGACGGCACCAACTATCCGCTGGCCGCCGCGGTCAACGACGCCGGCCCCGGGCACCCGTTCCTGGTGAGCGTGCAGTCGGTGCCCCGGATCGACGCCGCCCTCGTCGCCGCCCTGATCCGTGCCACCACCGAGCACCTCGCCGACGCGCTGGAGGACCGGCCGCGGGCGCCGCTGGGCTCCGTGCAGGTCCTGGGCGGCCCGGAACGGCGTCGGGTGCTGGACGAGTGGAACGCGACCCGGGTGGAGGTGGGCGAGGCGTGCCTGCCCGATCTGCTCGCGGCCCAGGTCCGGCGTTCCCCGCAGGCGACCGCCCTGGTCTTCGGCGGCACCGAGATCTCCTACGCCGAGCTGGATGACCGCGCCAACCGGCTGGCGCGGCGGCTGATCGACGCCGGGGTGGGCCCGGAGTCGCTGGTGGCGGTCGTGCTCCCCCGATCGGTGGAGCTCGTCACGGCGCTCCTGGCCGTCCTGAAGGCCGGCGGCGCCTATCTGCCCGTGGACCCGGAGCTTCCGCGTGAGCGTGTCGACGCCGTGCTGCGGGACGCGAACCCGGTGGCGGTCGTGTCGGACGTGGACGCCCCCGGGTTCTCGCCGGAGCCGGTGACCGACGCCGAGCGCCGCGGCCCGCTGAGGCCGGACCATCCGGCGTACGTCCTCTACACCTCGGGGTCGACCGGTGCGCCGAAGGGCGTCGTGGTGCCGCACGGCGGCGTGGTCAACCTGCTCGCCTGGATGCAGCGCGCCTATCCGCTGACCGCCGCCGACCGGGTCCTGCAGAAGGCACCGGCCGGTTTCGACGCGTCGGTGTGGGAGTTCTTCTGGCCGTTGGCCGTGGGCGCGCGGATGGTCCTGGCCGCACCGGGCGGGCACCGGGACCCGGACTACCTGGTCGAGCTGATCCGCCGGGAGGGCGTCACCGTCGCCCAGTTCGTCCCGTCGGCGCTGGAGATGTTCCTGGCCGCCGAGCACGTCACCCAGTGCACCAGCCTGCGCCTGGTCTACGCCGGAGGAGAGGTGTACTCCCCGAGGCTCGCCCGCGCGGCGCTGACCCTGCCCAACGCCACCCCGGTCAGCCTGTACGGCCCGACCGAGACGATCGTCCAGATGACCTCGTACGTCATCGCCGACGCCGACGTCGAGACCATCTGTCTCGGCCGGCCGGCCGACAACGTCCAGGTCCGGGTGCTCGACTCCACGCTGAGCCCGGTGCCGCCGGGCGTGGCCGGTGACCTGTACGTCAGCGGTGCCCAGCTCGCCCGGGGATACCTCAACCGGCCCGGCCTGACCTCGGGGCGTTTCGTGGCCGACCCGTTCGGCTCCGGCGGCCGGCTCTACCGCACCGGCGACGTGGCCCGCTGGACCGCCACCGGCGAGCTCGACTTCGTGACCCGCGCCGACGACCAGGTGAAGATCCGTGGTTTCCGCGTCGAGCCGGGCGAGGTGGCCGCCGTCGTCGGGCGCTGTCCCGGGGTACGGCAGGCCGTGGTCGTGGCGCGCGAGGACACCCCGGGCGACCGGCGGCTGGTGGCCTACGTGGTGGCCACCGCCGGCGTCGCGGACATCCTGGCCTGGGCCGGCGACCACCTGCCGGAGTACATGGTCCCGTCCGCGGTGGTCGTGCTGCCCGCGCTGCCGCTGACGGCCAACGGCAAGGTAAACCGCCAGGCTCTGCCGGCGCCGGAGTTGGCCACCGACGACGAGCGGCCCGGCCGGGGACCGTCGGATGCCCAGGAAGAGCTGCTGTGCCAGGTCTTCGCGCAGGTGCTGGGCGTGCCCGCCGTGGGTCTCGACGACAGCTTCTTCGACCTCGGCGGCCACTCCCTGCTCGCGACCCGACTGGCGAGCCGACTGCGCTCGGTGCTGGCGGCCGAGATCCCGATCCGGGCGGTGTTCCAGAACCCGACGGTGGCCAAGCTGACCCGATGGCTGCATTCGGCGGCCGGTACGGCACGGGCGCGGGTGACGGCGGAGCCGCGGACGGGCCCGGTGCCGCTGTCCTTCGCGCAGCAGCGGCTGTGGTTCCTGGACCGGCTGCACGGCGCCTCGTCGACGTACAACATCCCGTTCGTGGTGCACCTGGCCGGCGCGGTCGACGTGCCCGCGCTCGAGGCCGCGCTGTCCGATGTGGCCGGACGGCACGAGAGCCTGCGGACGGTCGTGACCGAGGAGGGCGGCGTGCCGTGCCAGCGGGTGTTGCCGCTCGCCGAGATCCCGCCGATCCTGTCCGTCCTCGACGTTCCCGCAGCCGGCCTGCGGGAAGCCGTCGCCGCCGTCTGGGAGGTCCCCTTCGACCTGGCACGCGACGTGCCGATCCGGGCGCGCCTGCTCGTACTCGGCCCGTCCGAGCGGGTGCTTGTCCTCGTCACCCACCACATCGCCGGGGACGGCTGGTCGATGGACCCACTGTGGCGGGACCTGTCCACGGCGTATGCCGCCCGCCGCGAGGGCCAGGCGCCCGGGTGGCCGCCCCTGCCCGTCCAGTACGCGGACTACACCCTGTGGCAGCGGCGGCTGCTGGGCTCCGCCGACGATCCCGGCAGCCTGGTCTCGGCCCAGATCGCCTACTGGCGGCGGGCGCTGGCCGACGCGCCCGAGGAGATGCCGCTGCCGTTCGACCGCCCCCGTCCGCCGGTCGCCTCGCACCGCGGGGCCCTGTCGCCGCTGTCGGTGGACGCCGGCCTGCACGCCCGCCTGGTGGAGCTGAGCCGGCGGCGCGACGTCACGCTCTTCATGGTCCTGCAGGCGGCGCTGGCGGTGGTGCTGTCGCGCTCCGGGGCCGGCGACGACGTGGTCATCGGGTCGCCGATCGCCGGGCGCACCGACGAGGCGCTCCACGACCTGGTCGGCTTCTTCGTGAACACGCTCGTGCTGCGTACCGATCTGCGTGGTGACCCGTCCTTCGACGAGGTGCTGGACCGGGTTCGCGAGACCGGGCTGGCCGCCTTCGAGCACCAGGAGCTGCCCTTCGAGCGGCTGGTCGAGGAGCTGGCGCCGGCCCGCTCGCTCGCCCGGCACCCGTTGTTCCAGGTCAGCCTCACGCTCGAGAACTCGGGCGGGCGGGAACCGCACCTGAGCGGAGTCGAGGCCGCCCTGCTGCCGCCGCAGGGCCCGACGCCGGTGCGGTTCGACCTCGACATCAGCCTCACCGAGAAGCACCACGAGCGGCACACCGCGGCCGGCCTGGACGGGGTGATCGTCTACTCCACCGACCTGTTCGACCGCGACACCGTCGACGCTCTGGGCCGCCGCCTGCTCACCGTCCTCGATGCCGTCGCCACCGACTCCACCGTGCCGGTTTCCGGCGTACCGGTGCTGAGCGAAGAGGAACAGCGCCGGGTGATCGAGCTCTCCGCCCCCCGGCCCGCCGCCGGCTTCTCGCCGCTCACGCTGCCTCAGATGTACGCGCGGACAGTCGCGCGTCCGGTGAATGCCGTCGCCGTGCGGCACGGCGACCGGGAGTTCACCCACGAGCGTCTGCGTGAACGGGCGAACCGGCTGGCCCGGCTGCTGATCGAGCGTGGCGTGGGCCCCGAGTCGTTGGTCGCCGTCCTGATGGACCGGGGCACCGAGGTGATCGTGGCACTGCTGGCCGTGCTCGAGGCCGGCGGCGCGTACGTCCCGATCGACCCGGCGTATCCCCGCGAGCGCATCGGCGCCACGCTCGCCGACGTCGCACCGGTGGCGGTGCTGACCACCGAGTCGTTGATGGACAAGGTGCCCGAGACGTTCGCCTCCGTGGTGCTGGACGATCCCGGTGTCGAGTCGGACCTGGCGGGCCGGCCGGGCTCCGCGGTGACCGACGACGAACGCCGCGCCCCGCTGGCCCCCGCCCATCCGGCGTACGTCATCTTCACCTCCGGCTCGACCGGGCGTCCCAAGGGCGTGGTCGTGCCGCATGCCGCTGTCGCGTGGCTGCTGGCGGCGACCCGGGAGCGCTTCGCGTTCACCGCCGGCGACGTGTGGTCCTGGTGCCACTCGTACGCCTTCGACTTCTCGGTCTGGGAGATCTGGGGCGCGCTGCTGACCGGGGGCAGGGTCGTCGTGGCCGACCGGGACGTGGCCCGCTCCCCGGATGACCTGCTGCGCCTGCTCGCCAGGGAACGGGTCACGACGCTCAGCCAGACGCCGTCCGCCTTCTACGAGCTGATCGCCGCCGACGCCGCCGCGCCCAGCACCGGCCTCGCCCTGCGCACGGTCGTCCTCGGCGGTGAGGCGCTGGAGCACGCCCGGCTGCGCGACTGGTACGGGCGCCACCGCGCGGACGCTCCGGCCCTGTGCAACATGTACGGCATCACCGAGACGACCGTGCACGTGACCGCCGCGTCCGCGTCCGTGACCGGTGCCGGGGAGGCCGCGGCCCGGACGGGATCGGCGATCGGCCACGGGCTGCCCGGCACCGGCACCTGGGTGCTCGACTCCCGGCTGCGGCCCGTCCCGCCGGGCGTCGCCGGCGAACTGTACGTCGCCGGCGGCGGCCTGGCCCGGGGCTATCTGCGGCAGCCGAGCCTGACCTCGGGACGGTTCGTGGCGAGCCCCTTTGCCGCCGGCGAACGGATGTACCGGACCGGCGACGTCGCCCGCCGCCGGACGGACGGAACGCTGGAGTTCCTCGGCCGCGCGGACGAGCAACTGCAGCTCCGCGGGTTCCGGATCGAGCCGGGCGAGGTCGAGGCGACGCTGCGCCGCTACCCGGGCGTGACGGGGGCTGCGGTGGTGATGCGCGAGGACGCCGCGGGCGATCGGCGTCTGATCGGCTACGTCGTGGCCCTCGGCGACGCGATCGAACCCGCGGCGGTGCGTGCCTTCGCCGCCGCCCGGCTGCCGGAACACCTCGTGCCCGCGGCGGTGGTGCCGTTGCCCGAGCTGCCGCTGACGGTCAACGGCAAGCTCGACCGGCGGGCCCTGCCGGCGCCGGTGTACGCGCCGGCGAGTACCCGCCGACCGGCGACCGACCACGAGAAGCTGCTCTGCGGCGTGTTCGCCGAGATCCTCGGCCTGCCCGCCGTGGGCCTCGACGACAGCTTCTTCGACCTCGGTGGCCACTCGCTGCTCGCCACCAGGCTGGTCAGCCGCCTGCGGTCGGTCCTCGGGGTCGAGCTGTCGCTGCGTGCCGTCTTCGAGAACCCGACACCGTCCGGGCTGGCCGGCCGCACCGCCGCGGGCACGGGCAAGGCCCGCAGCCGGCCCCGCCCGACGCCCCGCCCACGCCTGTGACCGGCGCGATCGTCCGGCCCGGCGTAACGGTGGGCAGCGCTGAACCGGTTGTTTCCGAATCGCCAAAGGATGGTTCTGTGGCCGCCGCACGGCGACGCCGCGGGACACGGCAGAGGATGGATGGTCGTATGGACGCTACGCGGACTGCGGAGTCGGCCGTCACGCGCGGCGGCCCGGCGGTGCGGCAGTCGCCGGTGATGACCGGTCTGGGTACGGCTGTGTCGCCGGACAGCTATACCCAGGCGGAGGTCCTCGACTACTTCGGCGTGACGGACCGGCGGGTGCGGCTGCTGTTCCACAACAGCGCTATCGAGACTCGCCACCTCACGCTGCCGGCCATCGGCCCCGACGGGCGCCCGGTGCACGAGACCCAGGGCGAACTGCTGCGCAAGCACGCGACGATGGCGGTCCGGATGGGTTCACAGGCCGTCCGCGCATGCCTCGCCGATGCGGGCCGGGACCTGTCCGACATCGACTACCTGTGCTGCGTGACGACCACCGGCCTGCTCTCGCCGGGACTGAGCGCCCTGCTCATCGCCGAGTTGGGCCTCGGCGGCGAGGTGGGCCGCCTGGACGTGGTCGGCATGGGCTGCAACGCCGGGGTGAGCGCGCTGAAGGCCGTGGCCGGCTGGAGCGCGGGCAACCCCGGAGCGCTCGCCGTGATGGTCTGCGTGGAGGTCTGCTCGGCCATCTACGTGTTCGACGACACGATGCGGACCGCCGTGGTGAACAGCCTGTTCGGCGACGGCGCGGCGGCCGTGGCCATCCAGACCGGCGTCTCGCCGCCACTGGCGACCGGCGGCCCCGAGGTGCTCGCCTTCGCCGGTCAGGTGCTGCCGGAGTTCTCCGACACGATGCGCTTCGACTGGGACGACGAGCAGGGGAAGTACAGCTTCTTCCTGAGTCCGGACATCCCGTACATCATCGGGGCCAACGTGGACGGCCTGGTACGCCGGTTGCTGGCCGGTGCCCTGGTCGACCGCAGCGACATCAAACACTGGGTCGTGCACTCCGGCGGCAAGAAGGTCATCGACTCCGTCCGCGTCGGCCTCGGGCTGACCCGGCACGACGTACGCCACAGCGTGGCCACGCTGCGCGACTACGGCAACCTCTCCAGCGGCTCGTTCCTGTTCACCTACGAACGGCTCCGGAGCGAAGGGGTCTGCTCGCCGGGCGACTACGGCGTCCTCATGGCGATGGGCCCCGGCCCGACCATCGAGACCGCCCTGGTCCGCTTCTGAAGGCCGCCCCGGCCGCGGTGAATCGGTGAGGCAATCACACTCGAGGAGGCACGATGGGAGTCTTCGACGACCTGACGATCGACCACGTCGGCATCGCGGTCACCGACCTCGTCGCGGCGGCTGAGTGGTGGACCACGCGGTACGGGTTCGCCGTGCTGCGGCCGGCCGCACCGGACGACGACGGCACCGGCTCGCGCTCGACGGATATCGGGTCGGCGCGGTTCACGCTGCGCCTGACCGAGGCGGAGGGCCTGGACCACCCCGCCGCGGCCTACCTGGAACAGCACGGCGAGGGCGTCTACGACATCGCGCTCGGTGTGCCGGACGCGCGGCAGGCCTTCGCCGAGGCCGTACGCCGGGGCGCGCAGCCGGTCCGGACACCCCGTGACGGCGCGGACGGCGACGTCACCGCCTCGATCATCGCCTTCGGTGACGTCCTGCACACGTTCGTCGAGCGGCCCGGCGACCCGCGCCCGGCCGCCCCCGCCGGCGAGGGGCTGCACACCATCGACCACTTCGCGGTGTGCGTGGAGCCGGGCCGGCTGGAGCCCACCACCGAGTTCTACGTCGACGTCCTGGACTTCGAAGCCGTCTTCACCGAGCACATCGTCGTCGGCCGGCAGGCGATGAACTCCATCGTGGTGCGCAGCCGCTCCAAGCTGGTCACGCTGACCGTCCTCGAACCCGACCTGACCCGCGATCCCGGGCAGATCGACCAGTTCCTCAAGGACCACGACGGCGCCGGGGTGCAGCACGTCGCGTTCGCCACCGACGGTATCGTGGCCGAGGTCGCCCGCCTCAGCGAGCGGGGAGTGGAGTTCCTGTCCACCCCCGCTGCCTACTACGACCAGGTTCCCGACCGGCTCGAGCTGCGGCGCTACTCGGTCGAGGACCTGCGGGGGCTCAACATCCTGGTCGACCAGGACCACAACGGGCAGCTGCTGCAGATCTTCGCCCGCAGCGTGCACCCGCGGGGCACCCTGTTCTTCGAGGTCGTCGAGCGGCTGGGCGCCCAGACCTTCGGCAGCGGCAACATCCACGCGCTCTACTCGGCCGTGGAGCTGGAACGGGCCCGGAATGGCTGACCCGATGGACCCGGCACCCCAGCGCGTGGAGGACCTCGAGGCGGCGGCCCGCGACCGGCTGCCCGCGCCGATCTGGGACTACCTCAGCGGCGGCAGCGGGACCGAGGCGACGCTGACCTCCAACCGTGCCGTTCTCGACGCGTACGAGCTGCTTCCCCGCGTCCTGGTCGACGTCTCGGCCACCGACCCGGGCTGCACGCTGCTCGGCCGTGAGCTGGCGCTGCCGGTCGGCATCGCGCCGATGGCGTATCACCGCCTGCTCCACCCGGAGGGCGAGGTGGCGACCGCCCGGGCCGCCGGCGTGGCGGGGGCCCTGCTCGTGGTCAGCATCTTCGCGAGCCGCACCGTCGAGGAGATCGCGGCGGCGGCCACCGGCCCGCTCTGGCTGCAGCTCTACTGGCTGCACCGGCGCGAGGAGCTGGCGACACTGATGCGCCGGGCCGAGGACAGCGGCTTCGAGGCCCTGGTACTGACCGTGGACACCCCGCGGGTAGCGGTGCGGCTGCGCGACCGGCGCTCGGGCTTCACCCTGCCCGGCGACGTCCGGGCGGTGAACGTGAGCCCGTCGGTGATGGCCGCCTCACACGCCCACGCCGGTGACACCTCGGCGATCGAACGGCATTCCGCCCAGCAGTTCGATCCGTCGCTGGCATGGCCGGACCTGGCCTGGATCCGGGCCCGTACCGGCCTGCCGCTGGTGCTCAAGGGAATCCTGACGGCCGCCGACGCCGAACTCGCGGTGGAGCACGGGGTGGAGGCGATCGTCGTGTCCAACCACGGCGGCCGCCAGCTCGACGGGGCCGTCCCCAGCATCCGGGCGCTGCCCGAGATCGCCGCCGCCGTACGGGGTCGCTGCCAGGTTCTCGTCGACGGCGGCATCCGGCGGGGAGCCGATGTCTTCAAGGCGCTGGCCCTGGGCGCGGACGCCGTGCTGATCGGCCGCCCGGCCCTGTGGGGCCTGACGGCGGCGGGTGCGGACGGGGTCGCCGCCGTCCTGAGGATGCTCGGCGACGAACTGCGGGAAGTGATGATGCTGGCCGGTCGTCCTTCCGTCGCGAACGTGGGCCCCGAGGCCGTGCGTGAGGTGCCTCTGTCATGACCACTCAACAGACATCCGGCCTGCTGCTCGCCCTGGGGGCCATCGCGCTGCTCGCCTTCGGGGCCGGCGCGCTGGCCCGCCGGTTCCGGCAACCGCCGGTCATCGGCGAGGTACTGCTCGGCGTCCTTCTCGGACCCACCCTCTTCCACGGTGCCGTCGCGAACGCCCTGTTCCCGGCGGACACCCGCCCGTTCCTGACCGCGCTGGCCGACATCGGCGTGGCCCTGTTCATGTTCACCGTCGGCGCCGAACTGGACGCCACACTGCTCAACGGGCGCAAGGTCGTGGCCGGGACGGTCGCCTCCGGCTCGATCGCCCTCCCGTTCGCTCTGGGCAGCCTGCTGGCCCTGTACCTGTTCTCCGGCCACCCGACCGGCAACAAGACCAGCTTCGTCCTGTTCATGGGCGCGGCCATGTCGGTGACCGCCTTTCCGGTGCTGGCCCGGATCCTGGTCGACCGCGGCATGAGCCGTACCTGGCTCGGCAACATCGCGCTGGCCTGCGCCGCGATCGACGACGTCCTCGCCTGGACCCTGCTCGCCGTGGTGGTGGCCATCTGCGGGGCCGCGACCGGATCCCAGTGGCTGCTGCTGCTCTTCATCCCGTACCTGGCGCTCATGGTCGCCGTCGTACGGCCGGGCCTCAAGCGCCTGATGTCGTCGCCTCGCGTCCTCGGCTCCCGGCAGCCGGTCCCGCTGGTCGTCACGCTCGTCGGCCTCCTGCTGTCCGCCGCGTTCACCGAGTGGATCGGGCTGCATTTCATCTTCGGTGCCTTCCTGTTCGGTGCCGTCATGCCCCGCGGCATCGCCCGGACGGCGCGGACCGAGGATCTCAGCGAGGGGATCGTCGGCCAGATCTCCGATCTGACCGGCATCATGCTGCTGCCGATCTACTTCGTCGTGGCCGGTCTCAAGGTGAACCTGTCCGGCATGAACGGCAGGGACTTCGTCGACCTGGGCCTGATCCTGGCGGTGGCGGTCGGCGGCAAGTTCCTCGGTGCCTATCTCAGCGCCCGGCTCGCCGGCATGGGCACCCGAGCCGCGACCGCCCTGGCCGTGCTCATGAACACCCGGGGCCTGACCGAGCTGATCATCCTCACGGTCGGCCTGCAACTCGGCGTCCTGGACGGACAGCTCTACTCGTCCATGGTCGTGATGGCCCTGGTCACCACCGCGCTGGCCGGACCGCTGCTGCAGGCGCTCTACCCGATCCGTACCCCGGGCGCTGCCATCGAGATCGCCGCCGACGGCACTCGGACCGCGGTGGTCTCGACCACGGGCCTCCACCGCTGAGATTCCACGGGAGATTGGGTCGGTGAGTTCCGTGAAGGTGCCTCCGGCCTGGTATCGGGCCAGGTCAGAGGCACCTTCAGGGATGCCTAGAAGAAGCCTAGCTTCTTCGGGGAATACGACACGAGAAGATTCTTGGTCTGCTGGTAGTGCTCCAGCATCATCTTGTGGTTCTCCCGCCCGATGCCGGACTGCTTGTAGCCGCCGAAGGCGGCGTGCGCGGGATAGGCGTGGTAGCAGTTGGTCCACACCCGGCCGGCCTTGATCTCGCGGCCCATCCGGTACGCGGCCGTGCCGTCGCGGGTCCACAGGCCGGCGCCGAGTCCGTACAGCGTGTCGTTGGCGATCTTCAGCGCCTCGTCCGCCGAGTCGAAGGTGGTCACCGACACCACCGGGCCGAAGATCTCCTCCTGGAAGATCCGCATGTCGTTGGTGCCGTGGAAGATGGTCGGCTCGATGTAGTAGCCGCCCTCCAGGCCCTTGACCGTACGGGTCGCCCCGCCGGTCAGCACCCGGGCGCCCTCCTGGCGGCCGATGTCGAGGTAGGACAGGATCTTCTCGTACTGGTCGTTGCTGGCCTGCGCGCCGATCATGGTGGCCGGGTCCAGCGGGTCGCCGCCGGTGATCGCCTCGGTGCGGGCGATGCAGCGGGCCATGAACTCGTCGTAGATCCCGGAGTGGATCAGTGCCCGGGACGGGCAGGTGCACACCTCGCCCTGGTTGAGGGCGAACATCACGAAGCCCTCGACCGCCTTGTCCAGGAAGTCGTCGTCGGCCGCCATCACGTCCGGCAGGAAGATGTTAGGGCTCTTGCCGCCCAGTTCCAGGGTGACCGGGATGATGTTCTCGCTGGCGTACTGCATGATCAGCCGCCCGGTGGTGGTCTCCCCGGTGAACGCCACCTTCGCCACCCGCGGGCTGGACGCCAGCGGCTTGCCGGCCTCCACGCCGAAGCCGTTGACCACGTTGACCACGCCCGGCGGCAGCAGGTCCGCGATCAGGTCCATCACCAGCAGGATGCTGGCCGGGGTCTGCTCGGCGGGCTTGAGCACCACGCAGTTGCCGGCGGCCAGCGCGGGCGCCAGCTTCCAGGTCGCCATCAGGATCGGGAAGTTCCACGGGATGATCTGCCCGACCACGCCCAGCGGCTCGTGGTAGTGGTACGCCACCGTGTCCGCGTCGATCTCCGCGATGCTGCCCTCCTGGGCCCGGATCGCGCCGGCGAAGTAGCGGAAGTGGTCGATCGCCAGCGGCAGGTCGGCGGCCAGCGTCTCGCGCACCGGCTTGCCGTTGTCCCAGGTCTCGGCCACGGCGAGCATCTCCAGGTGCTCCTCCAGCCGGTCGGCGATCTTGTTGAGCAGCACCGCCCGCTGGGTGGTCGAGGTACGGCCCCAGGCCCCGGCCGCCGCGTGGGCCGCGTCCAGGGCGCGCTCGATGTCGGGGGCGGTGGACCGGGCGACCTCGCAGAAGGTCTCGCCGGTCACCGGGGAGGGGTTCTCGAAGTAGCGGCCCTCGGCGGGCGCGACCCATTCCCCACCGATGAAGTTGTCGTAACGCCGGGCGAAGCTGACGAGGCTGCCCTCGGTTCCGGGCTGCGCGTAGACCATGACGGCGGCTCCTGAAAAGGGGAGGTGACGGAACGGCGGCGGACATCCGCGCTTTCCACTGTGGTCGCGCGAGGTTGGCGAAAGGTTGGTGTACGGGCGCGGCTCCGGGTG
Source organism: Actinacidiphila acididurans (assembly GCF_016918855.1). GTDB lineage: Bacteria > Actinomycetota > Actinomycetes > Streptomycetales > Streptomycetaceae > Actinacidiphila > Actinacidiphila acididurans. The sequence goes on along the minus strand of NZ_JADKYB010000029.1, from coordinate 92,285 downwards.
CCGGCCGGGCCCCGGTCAGCTCCGGGAGGCCCGCAGCCTGCTGCCGGCGATGCCCCGGCGGGGGTCGGCCGGGCCGAGCAGGCGCAGCGCGTGTTCGTGAACGGCGCTGTCGTACGGGGCCCGCGCGCCGTAGCGCAGCGCGTGCTCGGGGCGGGCGGAGGCGAGCACCGCCTCGCGCACCCCGACCTCCAGGTGCTGCCGCCAGGCCCGGACGCCCGGTGCCTCGGACAGCGGCAGCAGCGGGCCGCGGTAGCGCTCGACCGCGGCCGTCGTGTCACCGCGTTCCAGGGCGCGCAGCACCTCGGCGGCGTCGCAGGTCAGCGGCACCGCCAGCGCGTACCGGCGGGTGGTCAGCGCGCCGCCGAGGGCCCGCCGCAGGTGCGAGACCTCGGCCTTGAAGGTGGAGGCGGTCACCGGCCGGTCGCCGTAGAGCGCGTCGCGCAGCCGCTCGGGCGCGAAGCCGTCGGGCTCCAGCGCCAGCAGGGTCAGGATCTCCACCTGACGGGGCGGCAGGTGCAGGTCGGTGCCGCCGCGCCGGGCCCGCGCGGCCGGCCCGAGGCAGGTCAGGGACACGGCCGCGGTCGTCGCGTGGGCCGCGGGCAGGGCCGTAGCCGCGAGTGCGGCGGGTACGGGTGTCGCGCCGCGCGGCAGCCGCGCCTCGATCGCCGAGGTCAGGGTGCGTACCGTCGGCAGCGCCAGTGGGTGCGAGCGGTCCCAGGTGGTGGACAGGTCCAGCACGCCCAGCACCCGGCCGTCGGGGGCGTGGATCGGCGCGCAGTAGCAGACCCAGCCGTGCAGCGCGGCCACCAGGTGCTCCGCGGAGAACACGGTGGCCGGGCGGCCGGTGCGCAGCGCCAGGGAGAGCGCGTTCGTGCCCATCGCCGGCTCGTCCCAGCGGCCGCCCGGCGCGAAGTTGACCCGCTCGGCCCGGCGCCGCATCAGGGTGCCGCCGCAGGTCCACAGGATGGTCCCGGACGCGTCGGTCACCGCGGCCACGAACCCGGCGTCCTCCGTGATGCAGCGGATCTCGTCGGCCAGTTCGGTGACCGGGCCGCGCAGCGGGGAGCGGGCCCAGCCGGCCGCGGGGCCGCCCGGCGGGGCGCAGGCCAGCCCCGGGTCCACCGAGGCCAGCGACCGCGCCCAGGACTCGGTGATCTCGTGGCGTACCGCCACCTCGGCGCCCGCACCGGCCCGCCGCTGCGGCACCATGCGCGCCCACTCGTGCTCCAGCACGGTCCGCCGCTGCCGGAGCGCACCCTGCTCTGCCATGCCCGTCACGACTCCGTTGTCGTTCCTCGCCACTGCTCTCGCGCGCCCGCCGCGCCCCCGGCAGGGACGGGATCCCCCTATTCAAGGCGCGGTTGGGCGGTCCGTCGACCCCTGCCGCAGCGGCATGTTTTCGGCCGGGTGAAATGCGGGCGGGCGGGGGGCGTGGTGCCTTGAGGTGTGCTGTCTCCGGTCCTGCGGCCGGCTGCCTGCCGGCAGCAGGACCGGCCGGGGGCTCCGCTCGGACGCCCCGGGCGCGAACGGCCGCTGCGGCGAAGGGCGGTGGTGGCCGGGAGGGTGCCGCGAGGCATCGTTCATCGGCGGCGATGACCGCGGACGGGCCCATCACCACCGCGGAGGTGCGGACGGACCCACTCGTGACGGGCTTACGCGGGTGCCGGCCCGGCGGCCGGTTCCTGCGCCGGGACCGCAGTCACGGGAGCGGCCTGGTGGGTTGTGCTCTTCGCGACGGCTCAAGGGACGAAGGGCGGCCGCAGTGGCGTGGGCTTACGCGGGTGCCGGCTCGGTGGCGGTTCGGGCGCCGGGATCATCGTGACGGGAGCGGCTGCGGCGGTCGTGCCCTTCACCGCAGTAGCCGCGGCTTTACGCGGGTGCCGGCTCGGTGGGTGGTTCCTGCGCCGGGATCGTCGTGACGGGAGCGGCTGCGGCGGTCGTGCCCTTCACCGCAGTAGCCGCGGCTTTACGCGGGTGCCGGCTCGGTGGGTGGTTCCTGGGCCGGGACCGCAGTTACGGGAGCGGGCTCGGCGGTCGCGGCCTTCACCGCAGTGGCCGCGGCTTTACGCGGGTGCCGGCTCGGTGGGTGGTTCCTGGGCCGGGACCGCAGTTACGGGAGCGGGCTCGGCGGTCGCGGCCTTCCCGGCCGTCGCCCTCACCGGAGTTGCCTTGCCGGAGGCCGGCTTCACCGGGAACCTGGCGGACGCCGCCTTCGCCGGGGCGAACACGCGCTGGGCCGCCACCGCCGCACCGCCGCGGGCCCATTCCTCGAACGGGAGCGGCCGGACGACCAGGTCGCAGTCGGCGGCGGCGCCGAACGCGTGGGCGGCAAAGGTCTGCCGGATCTGGTCCTCGTAGAGGTCGTAGGAGGCCACGCCCTCGCCGGAGATGATGATGCGTTCGGGGCCGATGAGGTTGGCGACCGAGGCCAGGGCCAGGCCCATGGCGTGGCCGGCCCGGGAGAAGACCGCGCGTACCGCCGGGTCGCCGGCGTGCGCCAGCCGTACCGCCTCCGCCATGGTCAGCTCCGGGTCGCCGGCCGCCCGGCGGGCCTGCTCGGTGATGGCGTGGGTGGAGGCCACCGCCTCGACGCAGCCGGTGTTGCCGCAGGTGCAGGTGCGGTCGGTGCCGCCCACCGGCAGATGGCCGACCTCGCCGGCCACCCCGTGCGCCCCGGAGACCACGCGGCCGCCGATGGAGAGCCCGGCCCCGATGCCGGCGCCGACCGTGACCAGGGCGAACGACGACAGGCCGACGCCCGCGCCGTACCACTGCTCGGCCACCGTCAGCGCGCGCACGTCGTTCTCGATCACCGTCGGCAGGCCGGTCGCGGACTCCACCAGCCGGGCCAGCGGCACCCGCCGCCAGTCCAGGAACGGCGAATACTGCACGGTGCCGGTCTGCCCGTCGACGTCGCCGGAGATGGTGACGCCGATGCCCTGCAGCGGCGCCCCGCCGTCCGCGACGGGCCCGGCCGCGGCGATCAGCTGGTCGATCAGCCGGGCGATCGCCAGCACCACGGTGCCGACGTCGCGCGAGCCCAGCGGCGCGCGCCGGGCGGCCAGCGGCTGGGCGGTCAAGTCGGCCAGGACTCCGATGAGTTCGTCGCCGGTCACCTTCACGCCGGCGAACCGCGCGCGCTCGGCGCGCACCGCGATCAGGGTGGCGGGGCGGCCGTTGGCGCGTTCCACCGCGGGGCGGCCGAGTTCGGTGATCCAGCCGTCGGCGAGCAGGGGAGTGGCGACCTTGGTGACGGCACCCGGCGACAGGCCGGTGCGGCGTCCGATCTCGGCCCTGGTCAGTGGGCCGTGCGCCAGCAGGGTCTGGAAGACCAGGACCGCGGCCGGCGGTTGGTCGGCGAGGCTCATGACCGGACCTTACCTTTCCAGTGGAAAGTATGAAAGCCGCAGGGTTCTCCCCGCTGGCGGTCGACGAGCGGGCACCAGCGGTCGCCCGATGAGCTGCTCCAGCCCGCGTGGCGGCATCGCGGCAGGTGACCGCGCGCCGACGAACCGTATCCGCCTGATCCCGCCATGATCAGATGTCGGGTTTTTGCCGCCGATTATGTTGACGATGGAAGGAAACCCTGGCTAGATTCGCGGCATTCCTTGTCGGGGCGGCCAGGGACGGTGCCGCCCGGCCAGGACCGCGACCGGGATTTCCTCCCGCCGGTCGCGACCCGCCCCTCGGTGGTGTTCCGGGACGACCACCACCGAGGGAGGTTCCCACCACCCTCGATACCCCAGGCGGGCGCCGCGTCCGCCTGCTGTCGCGCCGAGATGGAGTACATCCATGGCTCGTCCAGCTCGACCCGCACGTCTGAGAACCCTCACCTGCGTGACCGCGCTCGCGGCCGCGTTCGCCGTGCCCGCCGTGGCATCGGCGGCGCCCGCGAACGCGGCCGCGGACAGCACCGCCGCACCCCTCCTGGCCGCCAAGCCGTACATGGGCTGGAGCAGTTGGAGCCTGGAGTCCACCAACTTCCCCGGGTACGGCGGGGAGAACTGGCTCACCGAATCGCATGTCCTCCAGCAGGCGGACCAGGTCGCCTCGAAGCTGAAGTCCCACGGCTACGAGTACGTCAACGTCGACGCAGGGTGGAACGTCGACAACGGCAAGAACGTCGGCGACGCCTACGCCCGTCCGACCGCCGACCTGAAGAAGTTCCCGCACGGCATGAAGTACGTCGGGGACCAACTGCACAGCAAGGGCCTGAAGTTCGGCCTCTACCTGGCGGTCGGCCTGTACCAGGACTACTACAACAACGGCAACACGCCGATCTACGGCGCCCCGGGCTGCACCACCAAGGACATCGTCTACCCGGACCTGCGCAAGACCAGCGGCTGGGACAACGTCTCGTACCAGCTCGACTTCGCCAGCCCCTGCACCACCAAGTACATCCAGTCCGTCGCCGACGAGCTGGCCGGCTGGGGCGTGGACTTCCTCAAGATCGACGGTGTCGGCCCCGGCTCCAACCAGGGCGACGCGGCGCACGACAACGTGCCCGACATCCAGGCCTGGCACACCGCGCTGCAGAAGACCGGGCGGCCGATCCAGCTCACCCTGTCCTGGTCGCTCAGCCACAGCCAGGTCGCGACCTGGAAGGCGAACTCCAACGGCTGGCGCGTGGACACCGACGTCGAGTGCTACTGCGACACCCTGGTGACCTGGAACAACTCGGTCAAGGGCCGCTTCAACGACGTCGTGCCGTGGATCGACGACGCCGCCCCCGGGCACTGGAACAACCTGGACTCCCTGGACGTCGGCAACGGCGCCATGGACGGCGTCAACGACGTCGAGCGGCAGACCTACGAGACGCTGTGGGCGATCGAGTCGGCGCCGCTGTACACCGGTGACGACCTGACCAAGCTGGACTCCTACGGTCTGAAGCTGCTCACCAACGACGAGGTCATCGCGGTCGACCAGGCCGGCAACCCGGCCCGCCCGGTCAGCCAGGCCACCCCGCAGCAGACCTGGTACGCCCGCAACGCCGACGGCACCTACACCGTCGCCCTGTTCAACCTGGGCTCCGGCTACAGCGACGTGACCGCCGACTTCTCCGACCTCGGCATCACCGGCAAGGCCGCCGTCCGCGACCTGTGGAGCCACAACAGCCTCGGCACCGTCGGCGGCTCCTTCACCGCCAACCTGCCCCCGCACGGCTCGCGGCTGCTCAAGCTGACCCCGGCCACCCACGGCACCGGCCCCGGCGTCGTGCTGGGCGTCCACGGCACCGCCTCCACCGCGAACAGCGTCTCGCTGGCCTGGCAGCCGGTGAACACCGGCTCCGCCACCACCGGTTACGACATCTACGCCGGCGCCACCAAGGCCGCCACCGGCACCGGCACCTCGGCCACCGTGACCGGCCTGAACGCCGCCACCGGCTACTCCTTCACGGTCGTGGCCCACGACGCCAAGGGCCGCACTTCGGCGCCGAGCAAGGCCGTGTCCGTGACCACCCCGGCGGCCGGCGGCCCGGTCTCCTACGAGGCCGAGGCGCCCGGCAACACCCTGGGCGGCAACGCGGGCATCTCGGACTGCGGCGAGTGCTCCGGCGGCAAGAAGGTCGGCAACCTCGGCAGCGGCGGCTCGGTGGCGATCAACAACGTCACCGTGCCCAAGGACGGCACCTACCTGATGAAGCTCGACTACACCGACGGCTCCTCGGGCCGCACGATGGTCGTCACCACCGGTGCCACGTCCTTCCAGGTCCCGCTGCCCGGCAGCAACGACAACAACTGGGGCACGCCGCACTCGATCACCGTGCCGGTGACCCTCAAGGCGGGCGCCAACAGCATCACCTTCGGCAACCCGTCCGACTACGCCTCCGACGTCGACCGGATCACCCTGTGACCGCCGGCTGACCCCCGGGGTCCGGCGACCGGTCCTCCCCGATGACACCGGCCGCCGGACCCCGGCATCCGTCCGCCTTCCGGCCGCGGCACTGGACCTGTGCGGCGGCGGGTAGGTACGGGTTCGGAGGCGGGCCGGTCCGAGGCGTCCACGACCGGTACGTTCGTGCTCTGCCCGTCCCCGGCGAACGGCAACGGCGCCGCCGTCAAGGACGCGATCGAGCCGCAACGACGCGGCTCGTCCAGAGCCGAACGACAGACAGCAACCGGTGACCCGGCGCCGGACGCGGCCCCCACCGGGCCCGTCCGGCCAGCCGGACAACAGAAAGGGACCTCCCTATGGCAGACAGCACCGCGCGGATCGTGGCCTTGCGCGCGGCCGGTACCGCACTCGTGGTGGAGCTCAGCGAGCCGGTGCCCAGAGTCCTCCACTGGGGAGCGGACCTCGGCGACCTGGGCGACGCCGGACTCGCGGCACTCGGCCTGACCGGCGAGCCCGCGGTCCTCAACAACTCCATCGACATCCCGCGCCGGTTCACCGTCTGGCCCACCGAGGCCGACGGCTGGTCCGGCACCCCCGCCCACCACGGCCACATCGCGGGCACCACCGCCGCCCCGCGGCTGATCCTGACCGGCACCGAGGTCCGCGGCGGCTCCCAGGCCACCCCGGGCGACCAGGGCGGCGAACTCGTCCTGCGCCTCGGCGACAGCGCGGCCGGCCTCGACGTCACCGTCACCTACACCATGGAGCCCTCCGGGGTGCTGTCCGTCGGCACCCGCCTGGACCGGCGGGCCGACGCGCGCCCGGAACCGTACGACCTCACGCAGGTCACCACGCTGCTGCCGCTGCCCCGCCGGGCCGCGGAGATCCTGGACTTCACCGGCAAGTGGAGCCGGGAACGCTCCCCGCAGCGGCGCCCGCTGGGCTTCGGCACCTACTCGCGCGAGGTGCGCCGCGGCAAGCCCGGCCTGGACTCGCCGTATCTGGTCACGGTCGGGGTGCCCGGCTTCGGCTTCCGGCACGGCGAGCTGTGGGGCATGCACATCGCCTGGAGCGGCGACCAGCGATATCTGGTCGAGCAACTGCCGGAGGGCGCCGGCACCCACGCGGCGGTCCTCGGCGGCGGGGAACTGCTGCGGGCCGGCGAGGTGCGGCTCGCGCCGGGGGAGTCGTACACCACCCCGGTGTGCCACTTCACCTGGACCGACCAGGGCCTCGACGGGCTCGCCGACCGCTTCCACACCCTGCTCCGGTCGCGCCCGCAGCACCCGGTGCGGCCGCGCCCGGTGATCCTCAACAGCTGGGAGGCGGTCTACTTCGACCACGACCTCGACCGGCTGCTGGGGCTGGCGGAACGGGCGGCCGAGGTCGGCGTCGAGCGGTTCGTGCTGGACGACGGCTGGTTCCGCGGGCGACGCTCGGACCACGCGGGGCTCGGCGACTGGACGGTCGACCCGGTGGTGTGGCCCGAGGGGCTGACCCCGCTGGTGGACCACGTGCGCTCGCTCGGCATGGAGTTCGGCCTGTGGGTCGAGCCCGAGATGGTCAACCTCGACTCCGACCTGGCCCGCGAGCACCCCGACTGGGTGCTGGGCCCGGCGGCCGGCGTCGGCCCTGCCGCCCGCCACCAGCACGTGCTGGACCTGTCCAACCCCGGCGTGTGGGACTACCTGCTCCAGGCGCTGGACGCGCTGGTCGACAAGTACGAGATCGCGTACCTGAAGTGGGACCACAACCGCGAGCTGCACGAGGCCGTGCACGGCCCCGGGGACCGCCCGGTCGGCCACGCCCAGGTGCCCGCCCTGTACCGGCTGCTCGACACGCTCAAGGAACGCCACCCCGGCCTGGAGATCGAGAGCTGCGCGAGCGGCGGCGGCCGGGTGGACCTGGGCATCCTGTCCCGCACCGACCGGGTGTGGGCCTCGGACTGCAACGACCCGGTGGAGCGCCAGGCCATCCAGCGCTGGACCGCTCAGCTGCTGCCGCCCGAGCTGATCGGCGCCCACGTCGGCCCCGCCACCAGCCACACCACCGCCCGGGTCAGCAGCGACACCTTCCGGCTGACCACCGCCCTGTTCGGCCACGCCGGCATCGAGCAGGACCTCACCCGGTGCGCGCCCGAGGAACTGGCCCACCTCACCGCCTGGACCGCGCTCTACCGGGAGCTGCGCCCGCTGCTGCACGGCGGCCGCACGGTGCGCGCCGACCTCGGCACCGACGCGAATCTGCTGCACGGCGTCGTCGGCCACGACGGCTCGCACGCCCTCTACTGCTGGGCGCGGGTGGCCACCAGCCCCGAGGGCCAGTCCGGCCGGGTCCGCCTGCCCGGGCTGGCCGCTGACACCCCCTACCGGGTCCGGGTCCGGACCGACCTCGGCCTGCCGTCCCTGAACCAGACCGGCGGCCCCGCCTGGTTCACCGCCGCGCTGGAGGACTGGGTCACCCTGCCGGGATCGGTGCTGGCCGTCGCCGGTGTGCCGCTGCCCAACCTCAACCCGGAGCAGGCGCTGCTGCTGGAGGTGCGGCGCGCGGACTGAGCCGACGGTCCCTGACGAGCGCCCGGTGCTGCCGGGCGCTCGGTGGTTTACGGCTGCCGGCCCCGTGTGAATCGACGGCTGCGGGCCCGACAGGGCTGACGGCTGCCGGAACCGGCGGGGTCGGAGCGGGCGGGGTCGGAGCGGGCAGCGTCAGAGCGAGCGGGGCCCCGACCAGGTGGGATCGGGGCCGGTCAGGCGGGCCCACACGGTCTTGCCCCCTGGCACCGGCGCCGTGTGGCCCCAGGATTCGCTGAGTTCGGCCACGATGCGCAGGCCGCGGCCGGACTCGGCGAAGGGCTGCGGATCGGCCGGCACCGGCAGCTCCGGGCTGGGGTCGGCCACCGCGCACACCACCGCCCGGTCCAGCCGCAGCAGCGCGAGCCACGCGGCGGGCGGCGGGACCGTCCCGTGCGGGCAGGGGCGGGGCGCCGCGGCCGGGGAGCGCAGCGCGTGCGTCACGGCGTTCGCCACCAGTTCGGCCGTGACCAGGGCCGCGTCCTCCACCAGGTCCGGCAGGTGCCAGGCGCCCAGGGTGCGGCGCAGGAAGGGCCGGGTGCGGGCGGCGCTGCCCGGGCCGGCGTCGAACCGCAGGGCGGCCAGGCCGCTGCCGTCCGAGCCGTGCGGCAGGCCCCACTGGCCGGCCCCCGAGCGCAGGAACACGTCGAGCGGGCCGACCTCCGGGCCCGGTGCCACCGGGGTCCGGGCCCGCGGGCCGCTCACGGTGTCGGACCACTGGGCGGTCATGACGGGTCATCCCTTTCCGAACCTGCCGGGCAAAGCGGGCGCACCAGGCGTGCTGCCACGCCCCTGCCGTCACATCGGCAACGGCAGTACAACGGCCCCGAGCGTAGCGCTCCTTGGCGCATCTTCGCTGCAATTGCATTCGAAATTGCATCCGCACGTGCGCCGTCTGGTACGAGTGAACCTATGGTGGTTTCCGAACCGGAACCACGCTCGCGGGACCACAAGCCCACGAAGGAGTGATGCCAAGTGCAGCAGTTCGAGAACGGGATACCGGCCGACTCGATCACCGGAGCGCACTGGATCAAGAGCGGCCGCAGCAACCAGAGCGGCAATTGCGTGGAGCTGGCCCAGCTCACCGACGGCTCCGTCGCGGTGCGCAACTCCCGCCACCCGCAGGGTCCCGCCCTGGTCTACACCCGTGCGGAGATCATCGCCTTCGTGACCGGCGCCAAAGACGGGGACTTCGACGCGTTCACGAACTGATCGTCGCGGCCGCGCGCAGCGATCGATCAAGCCGTTTTTTCACCGGCCGATCAGGCCGGACCGTCACGCGGTGCACGTGCCGTGGTCCGACCGGGCCGAGCCCGGCGGCCCGTGGCCCCGGCGGAAAATCGGGGCGTGACCCCCGGGCCGTCCGGCCCGTTGAGGAGGTGGGGCCGACCAGGTTCACCCGATGAAGTCGGCCGATAACACCCCCTGTTGGGAAGTGGGGGCGGGCTCCGCGGTGCAATACTGGCGCGTCCGGTATTTCCTTGGAGCCCGCATGCCCGCATCCGTACAGCCCGTCTCACCCATACACCTGGTCGAACGCCGACCGGACATGGGTACCAAAGCCCTGGCCCGGGTGCTCGGCCACTACTTGCGGGCAATGCGGGAGAGCCGCGGCATCAGCCCGGCGGCCGCCGGACACCACATCCGGGCGCACATCTCCAAGATCAGCCGCATGGAGACCGCCCACGTCTCGCTCAAGCAGCGCGACGTGGACGAACTGCTCAGCCTCTACGGCGTGCCCGAGACCGAGCGCACCGAGATCGCGGAACTCGTCAAGCGCTCCGCCCTGCCGGAATGGTGGCACCCCTACGGCGAGGTCGTCCCCGACTGGCTCCAGCAGTTGATCGGCCTGGAGCGGGACGCCCACATCATCCGCACGTACGAGACGCAGTTCGTGCCCGGACTGCTCCAGACCCCCGCCTACGCCCGGGCCGTGGTCCGCAGCGGCCACCGGCTCGCCCCGGACCAGGACATCGACCGGCGGGTGGAGCTGCGGCTGGAGCGCCAGCGCCGGATGGCGGAGCCGGGCGCCCCCGTCCTGTGGGCGATCGTGGACGAGGGCGTGCTGCACCGCCCGGTCGGCGGCCGCGACGTGATGCGCGACCAGCTGATCCACTTACTGACCATGCTCCGCCAGCCGGGCGTGCGGCTGCAGGTCGCCTCCTACGAGGCCAGCGCCGCGGCCACCCCCGGCGCCCCGGTCACCTACCTGCGGTTCGCCCAGGGCTTCCTGCCCGACGTGGTGTACCTGGAGCACATGACCAGCGCGGTCTACCTGGACCGGCTGGAGGACCTCGACAAGTACCGTGCCGCGCTGGACGAGTTGAGCGCGCTTTCCGCCACCCCGGCCGCGAGCCGGGCGATGCTGGAGGACGCGCTGCTGCGCTACGCGTAGCCGGGCGTGTGGATCGCGGTACGGGCCCGGGCCCGGGCTGTGTGCCGGTCCCGGGCCCGGGATGACCTACCGGTCAGACCAGCCGGCCGACCCCGCCGTACTCGATCCACTCGAAGCTGGGCTGCGTGAGGGTGAGGTCGCTGTCCTGCCGCCAGGTGGAGACCTCGACCAGGCCCGGCTCGAGGATCTCGGTGCCCTCCAGGAAGCGCCGCACATCGGCCTCCTGGCGCACCTCGCCCCAATTGCCGCCGGTGGAACGGTCCATGAAGTCGGTGACGAACCGCCGGGTCTCGGCGTCCTCGCTGACCAGTTGGCACACCACCAGGAAGCTGCCGGGCGCCAGCCGCTCGGCGACCCGGCGGATCACCCCGGCGGGGTCGTCGGAGTCCTTGATGCAGTGCAGCACCGAGACGAACAGCGCGGCCACCGGCTCGTCCGGGTTGATCAGCCGCCGGACCTCGGCGCTGTTCCATATGGTCTCGGTGTCGCGGAAGTCGGCCTGCAACACCGCGGTGTTCTCGTTCTGCTCCAGCAGCGCCCGCCCGTGCGCCAGCACGATCGGGTCGTTGTCCGTGTAGACCACGCGGGCGTCCGGGTGCACGCGCTGCGCCACCTCGTGCACGTTGTCCTGCGTCGGCAGGCCGGAGCCGTGGTCGACGAACTGCTTGACGCCGTAGTCCTCGGCGAGCACCCGCACCACCCGGCGCAGGAACTGCCGGTTGTTCAGCGCCAGGACCTTCATGCTGGGGACGGCCTGCAGTAATTGCTCGGTGGCCTCCCGGTCGGCCGGGTAGTTGTCCTTCCCGTCCAGCAGGTAGTCGTACATGCGGGCCACGCTGGGCACCGTCACGTCGATCCTGTCCGTCAGCGGTGTTTTCCCGTTCGTCATCCGGGCCCCTCGTGGCGTCTCGACCGTGCACACCCCCGCAACTGCCGCGGAAGTGCTGCCATCCTAGGGAGCGTTGATCGCCGGGTCGATACCGGGCCCCACTCCTCGTCACGTCCCGGCTGCGGTCCGCGACGGGTATGTGTGACGGCATGTGTGACGGTACGTCAGGTCGTCCCGCCGCGGCCTCAGTGGCCGCAGGCGCCGGACGTGTAGGAGTGGCTGGAGCCGTCGCTGCGGGCCAGGGTGAGGGACAGGACCAGGCCCTCGTCGGTGGCCTTGGCGCCGGTCAGGGACACGCCGTGGGGGAGGGCGGGCAGGGAGACCGTGCGGGGGGCCAGCTTGCGGGCCAGGGCGGTGGCGTTGGGGGCGGTCGCCGCCCTGCCGAGCGGGATGTCCTGGCCGAAGAAGGACAGCACCACAGGGGTGACGGTCAGGGTGCCGGCGTCGGTGGTGAGCCTGGTGCGGACGGTGACGGGCAGCGGGATCCCGGCGAAGGTGCCGGTCAGCACCAGTCCGCCCGAGCCGTCCGGGCCCGGCGCCAGCCCTGCCGCCGCGCTGCCCAGGTGTGTGCGCAGCTGCCCGTAGCCGATGGTGGCCCGGGCCCAGCCGCCGCTGGTGGCGCCCTTGGTGGTCACGTCGTGCAGTTCGGCGGCCACCGACATGCCGATGCCGTCGCGGCGTACGTCCCCGGCACTGATCTTTACCGTGCCGACCTCGCCGGTGATCAGCCGCAGCCCGGCGAAGGTGCCGTCCAGCCCGGCCGAGACCGGGCCGGTGGGCCGCAGTTTGCAGGTCGCGGCCTGTGCGATCCGGTGCCGCGCCACGTGTTCGAGCGTCACGTCGGCCGTCGCGCTCAGCCCGGCCAGCACCGCCGCCGTCCCGCCGGCGATCAGCGCGACCCTGCGCCCGCGCCGCCGAGGACGCCCCGGCCGGCCCGCGGGTCCGCCTTCGTCCGCGACGCCGCTCCCGTCTCCGCCCCCGTCGGCGGTTTCCGGCGCGCCGGCACTGTCGTCCGCGCCGCCCGGCCGGGCCCCGGCACCGCGCAGCGCGGCCACCCGGGCCACGAGTCCCCGCGCGCCTGACGCCGGGTCGGCGCCGCCGCCCACGCGGAGAATCCGCGCCGCGCTCTCCCGGAGCGTGCCGCGGGTCCGTATCGGTGCTTCGGTGCCGTGCTGATCAGCCACGACGACAGCGTAGTCACCCTGTCGCAAACGTCCATTGGCGGCCCGGACACCTGGCGGGAGGCAAAGTCATGTGACATTTCGTCACTTTTGTCACTGATGGTGGAGGCGGTGTGCCTTCGTCCCCCGAGCCGGCGCCGGGGCCCGGCGGATCGGTCCCCGGTGCCGGCCGGGAGCCGCCGCCGGCCGGTACATCGACCGGGTACGGGTCCGGCGCCGGCCCGTGGCGGAGAACGCGGGGCAGAGCGACCAGTGGCACCGCTGCGCCGCCTTTGCCGCCTGCCACCCCACCGCCTTCCTGACCGGCGGGACCTGGCCGTCAGGGTGGTCCGGGACGCCACCGTGGTCCGGCTGATCCTGGCCCCGGCCGCCATGTTCCTGATGGGCCGGGCCAATAGGTGGTTCCCGCGCCGCCTGGACATGGTCCTGCCACGGGTGCGGATCCGATGCGCGCCCGGAATCGTACGGGCGGCCGTACCACCGGGCGCAGGACCCGGCGTACGGAATGGCCGACCGCCACGGGTCAGGGCAGCAGCATCCCCGTCGCCATCCGCGTCAACTCCCGCTCGGCCGCGTCCCAGTCCCAGCCGCACTCGGCGACCAGGGTGCGCCACGCACCGAAGCCGAAACACAGCCACAGCAGGTCCGCGCAGCGGGCGGCGTCGAGATCCGGGCGCAGCGCGCCGGTGGCCGCGAGGTGATTGGCGACTTCGCCGAGCGCCTCCCGGTAGCCGGTGGTGGCCTGCGCCCACAGCGCCTCCGCGCTCTCGTGCACCGGCAGCGCGGAGTACAGCACGCTCACCGCCTCCCGGTGCTCCTCGTTGCCCCGGCGCGTGCCCCGGGCGAGTTCGGCCAGGGCCGACGCGCCGTCCGGGCAGGCCCGCACCCGCCGGAGCGTCTCCTCCGCGTCCGACCCGGCGACCCCCGCACCCACGATCTCCCGCAGGATCTCGGCCTTGCCGCCCGCGCTGGCGTAGACCGTCTTGACCGCCGTGCCCGCCGCCTGGGCGATGTCGGCCACCGTGACCTGGGCGTATCCCCGGTCCAGGAACAGCCGGCGGGCCGCCTCGACGATGTCGCGCCGGGTCGCGGCGGCCGCCCGGGTCCGGCGGGGCGAGTGATAGGCGCGCGTCTGGGACATTCCGGCAGTCTATCCTGCCTATCTCCGACGCGGCATTCAATGCAGTAGCCTGATTTCATTGCACAAAGCCTCACCTTAATGTCAGGCTGCACCCGAACGGCCGAACCCCCGGCCGCAGGCACCACTCCATCCCCACGAAGCGAGGCAGTACGCATGTCCGCCCTGTCCCCGGCGTCCTCCGAGGGCGCCGGCCTCTACGAAGAACTCCTCGCCGTGCACGGGATCATGCGCCGCGGCTGCGACCTGGTCGCGGACGCCTACGAGCGGCTCGCGGCCGGCGATCCGGTGGACCCGACCGCGCTGGCCGCCACCACCCGCTGGCTGGTCGCCTTCGTCCATCACCACCACAGCAGCGAGGACGACCTGCTCTGGCCGGTGCTGCGCGAGCGCTTCCCGGACGCCGTCGCCGACCTCGACCGGCTCACCAAGGAGCACGAGGCCCTGGACGCCGAACTCGACGCCCTCACCGCGGCCACCGACGCGATCGCCGCGGCCGGCGGAGGCCGCGGCAACCCGGGCAACCCGGTCCTGGTCGTCGGCCACGCGGCCGTGGCCGGCAACCCCGCCGCGCAGGAGGTCCGCGACATCCTCGGCAACCACCTCGGCGCCGAGGAGCCCGTGCTGAAGGAACTCTTCCCCCAGGTGCCCGACCCCGATGTCGTCCGGCTCCGCAGGGCCGTCGTGGCCGGCGCGCCGCGCAGTGGCCCCCACCTGGTGCTCGGGCTGATGGCCGACCCGGAACCGGTGCCCGGCGCCGCCCGGATGACCGCCCACTTCCCCGCACCCGTGCGCTGGGCCCGCCCGCTGCTGCTCGGCCGCTACCGCCGCAACCTGGCCGCGCTCCTCGCGTCGTAGACCCGCACATGCCGGAGCCGCCGCATCCCCCTCGGACGCGGCGGCCCGGTCCGTCCGGCGAGCCGTCAGGACGCCGGGTAACTCACCACGTCCACCGGTACGGTGTCGGTGCCCTGCGCCGGTCCGCCGAAGTCGTTGATCACGTTGTCGATGACGCCGGCCCCGTTGAGCGAGACGGTCAGCAGGTCGTGGAAGCGCACCTCCGGCCGGTCCGGCACCTCGAAGCTGTGCGCGTTGTGGATCGTCGGGTCCACGTTGAAGAAGCAGTAACTGCCCAGGCCCCAGCCCTCGTGGTGACGCACCCGGTCGCCCACCTTGTACGCCGCCCAGCCGTTGACGCCGTGGTGGGTGTACGCGGCCTGGTTGGGCGGGTCGTACGGCAGTTCGTTCTGGAACTTGACTTCGTCCCCCCGCCCGAAGGTGGGGGGTTCCTACGGCTTGCGCTGTAGGGGTTTCTGCTTCGTCGTCGACTGCCCGCCCGGAGTGCTCCGTTGAGGTCTTACACCGGCTCCACAGACAGACACGGCCAGCCCGGCCGCCCGAAGGTTCTTCGCCGCGTTCACGTCCCGGTCATGGGTCGCGCCGCAGTCGCACGTCCAGGTGCGGACGTTGAGGGGCATCCTGTCCTGCAGTCTGCCGCAGGTGGAGCAGAGTTTGGAGGAGGGGAACCAGCGGTCGACCGCGATCACTTCGCGGCCGTACCAGGCGGCCTTGTATTCCAGCATGCTCCGGAACTCGCTCCACGATGCGTCGGAGATGGCGCGGGCGAGCCGGCTGTTCTTCAGCAGGTTCCGGACGGTCAGGTCCTCGATCACGATCGTTTGGTTGTCACGAACGAGCCGAGTGGTGAGCTTGTGCAGATGGTCGCGCCTGCGGTCGGCGATGCGGGCGTGGATGCGGGCGACCTTCCTGCGGGCCTTGGCCCGGTTGGAGCCGTCGCCCTTGGCCTTGCGGGACAGTTCCCGCTGCGCCTTGGCCAGGCGGGTGCGGTCGCGCCGCTCGTGCCGGGGATTGGTGATCTTCTCCCCGGTGGAGAGGGTCAGCAGGTGGTCCAGTCCGGCATCCACACCGACGGCCGTGTTCGTGGCCGGGAGCGGTGTGATGGACGGGTCCTCGCACAGCAGGGACACGTACCAGCGTCCGGCCGCGTCCTGCGAGACGGTCACCGTGGACGGCGACGCGCCCTCGGGTAGGCGACGGGACCACACGATGTCCAACGGCTCGGCCATCTTGGCCAAGGCCAGCTTGCCGTCCCGGAACCGGAACGCGGACGTGGTGTACTCCGCCGATTTCCGCGAGGTCTTCTTCGACTTGAAGCGGGGGTACTTGGCCCGCTTGGCGAAGAAGTTGGCGAACGCCGTCTGGAGGTGGCGCAGGGCCTGCTGGAGCGGAACGGAGGACACGTCGCCCAGGTAGGCGAGTTCCTCGGTCTTCTTCCACCCGGTCAGCATCGCCGACGTGGCGTTGTAGTTGACCCGCTCCTGCCGCAGCGTCCACGCCTCCGTGCGCGCCGCGAGCGCCAGGTTGTAGACCTTCCGCACACACCCGAACGTGCGCGACAGCTCAGCTGCCTGCGCATCCGTCGGATAGAAGCGGAACTTGAACGCCCGCTTCACGTGAGTGATCACGACTCACACGGTATCGCACTATTTGGTGAGCGCTGAGCGGTCCGGCTGCTGACTGGCTCTCGGCCCACCTCGGGTCGAACACGGTGACGTTCGGGCCGAAGTCCGGCTCGGCCGGTGACGCGGCGGCCCCGGTCGGGCCGGCGGCCGCCACGGGCGCGGCGGTCGCGGCCGCTCCCGCGGTGGCCAGAGCGGCTGCGGTCACGAAGGAACGGCGGCTGAGCGGCGGCTGTCTGTGGCGCGGCTCGGACGAATCGGTGTCTGCGGCCCGGAAGGACATCGGGTAACGACCCACTTTCTGCGCTCAGTCACCGGCCGTCTGCGGCTGCGGCCTCGGTGAGAGCGCTCTCTCGGAGACGTGCCCTGATGCCGCGCCAGGTCGGGTGTCAAGCGTCTTGGAGAGCGCTCTCACTCAGGTGGGACACGGCATGACCTGCGGTGTGAGTGTGATCGGTGTGGTCGCCCGGCACGCGGCGTGCGGGCCGCCGGGGTCACTCGCCCGCCGGGCTCAGCGGTCCTCCGCCTCGGCTGCCTCGGTCCACGTCATCTCCTTCAGCTCCATTCGGGCCGCCGGGGCCGTGCCGGGCAGGGTGGTCCAGAACGGGTGGGCGGTGATCCGCACCGAGAGCCGGACCAGGCGCCGGCGCAGCACCGTGGTCTGGGCGGGGGCGCCGCCGGCCGTGGCGAGCCGGCGGTAGGTGGTGTACCAGTCGCGCTGGGCCTGGATGAGGTCGTCGGGAAAGGCGTGGGGCATGCCGAGATTCTGGCATACGTTCGAACGGATGTGCGATATCAGGGTCGGGGTTCACTCGAGCGAGGGATAACGAGGGATTCAGTCGGTGCGGTGACGACGACGCGGCAGCCGGACCGGCGGCAGGACGCCCGCCAGCACCGCGCCCGTGGTGAGGGCGACGGCGAGCACTACGCACCCCGCGATGAGCCAGGACTGGAGCGTGACGACCGAGCCCAGCGAGCCGTACATCGCCAGGCTCCGGTTGAGCGCGGTCGGCAGGTAGAGCCGGGCCGTCGCCGACAGCGCGGTCATCGCCGCGGCGGTCAGCAGCGCGCCGGGCAGCAGGCGGCGCCCCTGTGCCCGGCGGCCGAGCAGCAGCCACTGCGTCCACCACCACAGGCACACGTCCGTGACGAAGGTCAGTACGGTGCCGAGCGTCGGCCCCAGGCCGAACCCCGTGCGCAGCGGCCCCTGGAGCAGCAGGATGACCAGCCAGCTCGCCAGCCAGGCGAACCACCGCCACACCGCCAGCCGGGCCGGCGTCCGCGGCAGGTGCCACGCCCGCTCGCAGATCCGGGCCATCGCCCGGCTGGTGGCCGTCGCCGACAGCAGGGCCACCACCAGGCCCACCGCGCCGGTGGTCTGCTCCAGCTCGCCGCCGCCGGCCCCGTACACCTCGCGCAACTGCTGTTCGGAGGCGCCGGTCAGCCCGAACACGTCCCGCGCGGAGCTCAGCAGCTGGTTCCGTACGGACTGCGGCGCGAAGGCCGCCACGACGAACAGCAGCGGCACCGCGGTGAGGAACACCTGGGCCGCCAGTCGGGTGCCGGACTCCAGCAGGTTGGCCGAGACCAGCCGGGCCGTCACGTCGGTGACGACCGGGAAGCGCCGCTCGGTCGCCGCCCACCCCTGCCGGGCCCGGTCGGCCACGGCCCTCGACAGCCGCCGGACGCCCCGGTCCGCCCGCCGTCCCCGTGGATCCCGCCGGCCCGGTCGGTCCCGTCGGTCCCGTCGGTCCCGGCGTGGCGTGCGCCGCCGGTCGTCAGGGCTGGGGGTCGGCACGTCCACCTCCAGCGCTCCGCCGGGCCGGCGCCGGGGCCACCGCATCCCGGTCACAGCATTATGCGATGAATTGCCCGACTTTACGGTGTGTCCGGCCCCGGGTGGCGCGGCGGTCGTGGTCCGGGTTGCCGGCGGCCACGGCTTGCCCGGCCTGCGGACTCAGTTATTCTTAGCGCCCGGCGCGGTGTCGGTGACCATGACCTGTCACCGCCTCAGCCGCGCTGTCAGCCCTGCCCGTTCACGGCTGTCGCCGCCGTCCGGCGGCCGGCCCGGGCCCCGTACACGAAAACGGAGACGCACCATGCCGAAGCTGGGGATCATCGTGGCGAGCACCAGGCCCGGCCGGGTCGGACTGCCCGTGGCCCAGTGGATCGAGGCCGAGGCCCGCACGCACTCGGGCTTCGACGAGATCGACCTCATCGACCTGGCCGAGGTCGGCCTGCCGTTCATGGACGAGCCCAACCACCCCCGGCTCGGCCGCTACACCCACCGCCACACCATCGAGTGGAGCGCCCGGGCCGGCGCCGCGGACGCCTTCGTGTTCGTGATGCCCGAGTACAACCACGGCTTCACCGCGCCGCTGAAGAACGCCCTCGACTTCCTGCACTACGAGTGGCAGTACAAGCCGGTCGGCCTGGTCAGCTACGGCGGGGTCTCGGCCGGCACCCGCGCCGTACAGATGATCAAGCAGGTCCTCGGCGCCCTGAAGATGACGCCGGTGCTGGAGGCCGTCTCCATTCCCTTCGTCCAGCAGTTCCTCGACGACGAGGCGCAGGTGGTGCCCAACGAGGTGCTCACCTCCTCGGCCAAGGCCATGCTGGACGAACTCGTCCGCATCGAGGCCGTACTGCGTCCGCTGCGCCCGGCTCTGGCAGAATCGGTCAAGAGCGAGTAGCGGAGGCGAGGACCCAGGTGGCGGAGTCGGCCGCGGTGGAGGTCCACCGGGTGTGCGAGCGGTTCCATGCCGCCATCGAACTCATCGGCGGCCGCTGGACCGGCGCCATCCTGCGCGCCGTCTTCACCGGCCACCACCGCTTCGGCCGCATCCGCGAGGCCGTGCCCGGGCTCAGCGACACCATGCTCGCGCAGCGGCTGCGCACCCTGGAGGCCGAGGGGCTGGTGGAGCGCCGCGGCACGGGCCAGGCGCCCGCGGAATACCACCTCACGCCGATGGGGCGGGAACTCGAACCGGTCCTGGCGGCCGTGACCGACTGGGCGCACCGCTGGATCCCGCTGGCTCCGACCGGTCAGGACCCGGACCTGGCGCCGGCGGCCGGTCCGGCCGCCTCCCCTTCGTCGCCGGCCGGCGAGGCGCCCGCATCTGTGTCGGTTTCGGTGTCGGTGTCCGCGGCAGAGGCGTCGGAGGCGCCGGAGGTGTCCGAGGTGTCGGCTTCCGGCGCCGCGCCGGGTTCCCCCTCCGGCGCCGGTTCGCGGTAACGCAGCAGCAGCATCGCCGCGTCGTCGTGCAGCGGCCCCTGCGAGTGCCGGATCAGGTCCTCGCGCAGTATCTCCAGGGCCTGCTGGGGATCGGGCTCGCGCAGCAGGTAGGCGCGCAGGCCCAGCGGATAGAAGGCGCCGGCCGGGTCGCGGGCCTCGGTGACCCCGTCGGTGTAGAGCAGCATCTGGTCGCCGGGCCGGAAGTCCACCGCGAACGGCACCGGGGTGTCGTCCTCCCGCATCCCCAGCCCCAGCGGCACCGCGAACTGCGGCGGTTCGGGGAAGGACACCTGCCCGTCCGGGCCCAGCACGAGCGGCGAGGGATGCCCGAAGTTGAGCAGGGTGGTGCCGTGCAGCGGGCTGATCTCGGCCATCAGCGCGGTGACGAACTTCTCGCCGCCCAGCGCCCGGTCCGCGGCCCGCCGCACCCGCTCGCCCACCCCCTCCAGGGTCTTCTCGTCGAACGCGGCCTCCCGGAAGGCGCCCACCACGACCGCCGCCGTCTCCACCGCGTCCAGGCCCTTGCCCTGTACGTCGCCGATGATCACCCGAACTCCGGCCGGCGACGGCACCACCTCGTACAGGTCGCCGCCGATCCGTGCCTCGGCCACCGCCGAGGTGTACGACACCGCCACCCGCAGCGGACCGGCGATCAGCGGCACCGGGCGCAGCAGCACCCGCTGGGCGACCTCGGCGATCGACCGGACGTTGGCCAGCTCCGCCTCGCGCCGCTGCCGGGTCACCGCCGCGATCACGCCCGCCACCGTGACCCCGATGACCGCGCCGATCGCGGCGAACCCGCGGCGCTCGGCGAACAGCCCGTCCACCACCCCGAGTCCGCACACGATGGCCAGCGACAGCACGCCGATCACCACCGTGCGCCCCCAGGGCCCCACCAGCCCGGCGAACGCCGGCCCGAGCGCCACCAGCGGCAGCAGACCGACACTCGGCCCGACCAGGCCGTCCACCACTGCGACCACGGCCATCACCGCGTACGGCAGCACCGTCAGCGGCAGCGGGCGGCGGCTCACCGGCGCGCCGGAGCCGGCCGGGTCCGGGGGAGTACGGGGACGGCGCCCGTCCCGGGCCAGTCGCGCCAAGGTGCCCTCTCCCTTCCCCCGGCTCCCCCCGGGCCGTGCGGTCCCGGACCGGGCGCTGATCCGTGCGCCTGATGGAGGACACCTTACTTTCCGTCACCTTGTCGCGAGGCGGCCCGCCGACGATCGGGTGAACGCGTGGCATCCGTGTGACCGCGCGGTAGTTTGCTCCCGCTTTCGCAAGTTTCATCAGTGATGGGAGAGATATGCGTACCCGTAAGGTTCTGGCGGCATGCGGACTGGCCGCGACAGTGGTCGCCGCAGGCGCCGGAAGCGCGTCCGCGCTCGGTGACGACCACGGTTCCACCACGGTCAACGGCAACCTCGCGACGCAGGAGTACGGCAACACGGTCACCGGCGGGCAGCTCAGCCCGCAGGTCGGCCTGGTGCAAGGGTCGCTCAACAAGCTGTGCGCCGGCGTGCCGGCGAAGGCGAACGTCGGTTCGCTGGTCGGCCTCCTGCTGCCGGTCACGGCCCAGGACGTCAACGTGCTGTCCTCGCCGCAGACCCAGCAGTGCGCCGACAACTCCAGCCAGCTCAAGGGCGACGAGCCGGCCTCCCACGTGCTCGACGACATCCCGGTCCTGTCGGCCAACGGCACCGGCAACGGCTGACGGCTCCACCGGCCGGGCCCCCGCCGCATCCCGGCTGGGGCCCGGCCCGCGTCTGGTCCCGGCCCGTCTCAGGACCTGGGCACGGTACGGCGCCGGGCCGGATCAGCCGAACAGGTCGTGGTCGGCCAGGACTTCGGCGATGACCCGCCGGTTCTCCGCGGCCCGCGACGGCTCGGCGGCGGGAGACCCGGCAGCGGACTCCGACCCGGAATCAGCCAGGGACCCCGACCCGGAATCGGCCGGGGACGCTGCGGCGGCCCGGGGAGTGGACTCGGCTGCGGACTCGGCCCGGGACCCTGCCGCGATCCCGGCCGCGGCCTCGACCGTGGACCCCGACCCGGACTCCTCCCGGGACCCGGCCAGGGCTTCCGTCAGCACCAGCATGGCCTTCCACAGTGCCCAGCCGCGGGCCCGCGCCCAGGTGCCGGCGTCAAGGCCGACCGCCTCGCGGAACACCTCCCGGGCCCGGCCGGACAGCATGGTCCAGGCGATCACCAGGTCGCACGCCGGATCCCCGACGCCGCTGGTGCCGAAGTCGATGACGGCGGTCAGCCGGTCGCCGTCGACCAGCAGGTTCCCTGCCGCGATGTCGCCGTGGAACCACACCGGTGGCCGGTCCCAGCCCGTGGCGAGCGCGGCCTCCCACACTGCCGCGGCCTTCGCGGTGTCCACCTCACCGGACAGCAGGTCCAGGCAGCGCCGGGTCTGCTCGTCGTAGTGCGCCGGCGACGTGCCGCGGTACCAGGAGTGCTCACCGGCGAGCGGCCCGCCGGTGGCGTCGCAGCCCCGCAGCGCGGTGACGAACCCGGCTACCGCCAGGGCGAATCCGGGCCGGTCGGCGAGTTCGGCCGGGTCCGCGGTCGTCCCGGGCAGCCAGCCGCGCACCGACCACGGAAACGGATACCCCTCGCCCGGGGCGCCCATCGCCAGCACCGGCGGCACGGCGACCGGCAGCCGGGGCGCGAGCCGGGGCAGCCAGTGGTGCTCCTTGGCGACCGCGGGCACGTATCCGGCGGCGGTCGGCAGCCGTACGGTCATCCGCTCGCCGAGCCGGTAGGTCCGGTTGTCCCAGCCGTCCACCTCGACCGGCCGTACGGGCAGGCCGCTCCACTGCGGGAACTGGGCCGCGATCAAGCGGGCGACCAGGGCGGCGTCGATCCCGGCCCGGCCGTCGGCGGGGGTGGCGGTCATCCCGCGATGATCGGCCGGGCGCGGCGCGGCCCGCAACGCAATTACCGCGCCGAAGCGGCGTACCCGCGGGCCCGGCACCGGCCCGGCGTCCGGGGTCAGTCCAGGTGGAAGACCTCCTCCAGCGGCGCCCACCACTCGCCCTCCGCCGCGGAGTCCACCGGCTGCTGGCAGGGATCGGTCAGCGCCCACCACTCGCGGGTCACCGGGTCCTCCCCGATCCGCGCGGTGTCGGCGGCGTAGTCCTCGCCGTAGTACTCCAGGTAACTGAACAGGAGTCCGTCCCGCAGGAAGATCGAGTAGTTGCCGATGTTGGCGCGCTTGAGCGTCTCCAGCACACCCGGCCACGCGGCGGCGTGCAGGGCACGGTATTCGGCTTCCTTCTCCGGCCGCAGCCGGATGATCGCGGCGTGACGCTGCACGGTTCGTTCCTCCTGGTCGGAGCGGTCGCGCGGGCTCCGGGGCCGGGCGCTC
The DNA here is from genome assembly GCF_016918855.1 of Actinacidiphila acididurans. Classification (GTDB taxonomy): domain Bacteria; phylum Actinomycetota; class Actinomycetes; order Streptomycetales; family Streptomycetaceae; genus Actinacidiphila; species Actinacidiphila acididurans. The sequence goes on along the minus strand of NZ_JADKYB010000029.1, from coordinate 69,189 downwards.
GCCGGTCAGGGTACCGGCAGCCCCGGACCCGTCCGCCACCCGTACGGCCCAGCCGATGGGGGGCGCGCCGCCGTACCGGATACACGTCAACGGCGGGAGCACAAGCGCCGCCGGCACCCGGCGGGGGAGCAGACCGGGCCGCACGAGCAGAAGGGTCACCCGTGGCGAACGACGAGCAGCCGCCGCACGTACCGCCCATGGCGACCGCACGGCAGGTCCTCGGCACCTGGCCGGTGTGGGTGGTCCCCTCGGTGCTGGTCACCCTGCTGTCCTTCGTGCTCGCCCTGATCTACTCCGGCGGCATCGCCGACCCGCAGGGCTCGGTGCGCAACCTGCCGATCGCCCTGGTCGACCAGGACACCGGGCCGGCCGGCGGGCAGTTCGTGGACGGCATCGCCACCGCCCCAGACCCGCACCACCGCGTCTCCTGGAAGCTGCTCACCCCGGCCGCCGCCAAGGACCGTTTCGACTCCGGCCGGGTGTACGGCGCGATCGTCGTCCCGCCCGGGTTCACCGCCTCCCTGACCGCGATCGTCGCCCCGCCCGGCGGCACCGCGCCCGCCCGGCAGCCGTACGTCACCCTCCTCACCAACCCCGGCGCCGGCAGCCTCGCCTCCTCGCTTGCCTCCACCGCCGAACAGCAGGCACTACGGGCCGGCTCCCGTCGGCTCGGCGCCCAGCTGACGGCGCGGCTCGCCGCCACCGGCGCCCGGCCGACCACCACCCAGCACATGCTGCTCGCCGACCCCGTGACCTCGGTGACCGCCCCCGGCCACCCCATCGGCGCCCGCACCGGACTCGGGCTGACCGCCTTCTACTACAGCCTGCTGGTGGTCCTCACCGGCTTCATCGGCGCCAACATCGTCAGCAGCGGAGTGGACGGCGCCCTCGGCTACGCCCCCAGCGAACTCGGGCCGCTGCGGCGGATGCGGCGCACCGTGCCCATCAGCCGCACCCAGACCCTGGTGGTCAAAATGGTGATGTCGGTGGCGCTGTCGCTGATCACCTCCAGCGTGGTCCTGCTCGCCACCGCCGCCATCGTCCGCCTCGACCTGCCGCACCTGTTCCAGCTGTGGGTCTTCACCACCTGCGCCAGCGCGGTGGTCGGCCTGGGCGCCCAAGCCGTCGTGGCGATCTTCGGCAGCCTCGGACAGATCGTCAACATGCTCTTCTTCGTGGCCCTCGCCATCCCGTCGGCCGGCGCCACCATCCCCCTCCAAGCGGTCCCCGGCTTCTACCGCGGCCTCGCCCTGTTCGAACCCCTGCGCCAGATCACCGGCGGCGTCCGCGCCATCATGTACTTCGACGCCCGCGCCGACGCCGGCCTCGCCCGCGCCTGGCTGCTGCTCGCCATCGGCCTGGTCATCTCCCTCCTCCTGGGCTTCGGCGTCGCCCACTTCTACGACCGCCGCGGCCTGCACCGCATCCACCCCGACGACCTGACCCGTCCCTCATGACCCGACAGCCGTGGCCACTGCGGCGGCGCCACGGACCCCCCGCCCGGAGCGGTCAGAGCGCGAACCAGCCGGTCCCCCCGTACCAGTGCCCGCCGGACATGAGGTGGTCGGTCACCGCCCGCTGGAGGGCAGTGACCCGCGGGAGATCCGAGAGCGGCCGGTCGGAGGTGCCGAACACGAAACGCAGCGGCGCGTCGTCGTCGGGGGCCTCGCCGACCGGCAGGAGCCGGAAACGGCGCTGAAACCGGACGATGTTCGAGCCGGCCGGCAGGCGCTCGGCGAGCTGCGGGTCGAGCAGCCACGAGTGGCAGGTGGCCACGGTGTGGGGACCGTCGGAGAAGTGGCGGGCGAAGAAGGCCCGGGCGCGCTCCACCGATTCGTCGCAGGCCACCGGCGTCAGCGGACCGGAGAAGTCGGGGATGTGGACATTCAGCGACAGGTCGCCCGGTCCTGCGGGCCCACCGGCCTCGGCCACGGCGCGCCCGGTGCGCCCGCCCAGCCGCGTCCGCTCGTACTGCAGCCGGCCCAAGTGATAAAGGACGCCCCGAAAGTGCCGAGTGAGCCAGCTCGTATTGACGATGCCCGGCGTGCCGTGGCGCCGGTAGTGCACGGCGCACTGCCGCCCCACATCCGCGAAGGTACGGCGGGAGACCTCAGCGGGGATGCCGCGCCGCAGATGAAAGGCGAGCGTATGCCGGACGGTCGCGGCGAACACCAGCAGCGCGAACCAGTGCCCCGCCGGCCCGGTGCCGGACGGCAGCGCGGGCAGCCGCGGACCGAGCTGCGGCCCCCCGCCGACCACCCCCATGTCCCGGACGAAGGTCCGGACACAGCGCTCCAGCAACTCGGCCAGCACCGGATCGGCGCCCAGCTGCTCACGTGCGCCCACGACCGGATTGATGTCCTCATGCGCGACGGCAAGATCGAGCAGCACCTCCGCCAGAGCCTCCCCGTGCGGCAGCCGTACATCGGCGCGCGGCAGCTCCGCGGCCATCAGCTCCCGAACCCACCCGGCCGTCCCGGGATCCGCAAGCAGCACCTGCGCGGTGGGCCCGGCCGCCAGCAGGCCGGCATCGTCCGACGACGGGCGAAGGCTCTCCATACCCTCAACCTAACGCCCACGGACCGGCAGCCCACGTACCGCACACGGACCGGCGCAGGCCGGGTGCGGACTGCCCACGGACCGCACCCTGCAAGCGCACCCCCCACGGACCGTACGGCGACAACGCACCGCACACGCACCGGTCGCCCATCAGGACAACGCACCGCACAAGGACCGGTTGCCCTCCGACGAGCGGGAGGGGCCGCAGGGGCAGGGGTCCGAAATGCTGCCGTATATTTGTGGGCCGCCAGGCCCGTAAATATACGATTTCGGACTCCTGCCCCGGAGGTCCCGACCCCGGAACGCCAGACGCCAGGCCCCCGACAACCGAGCCGAGCCGAACCGCGATGGAGCCAGAATGACGCTCATCCTCCCCGCCCGCTCCACCCTGCTGTTCCAGGGCGACAGCGTCACCGACGGCGAGCGCCTGGCCGACCCCGAAGGCCTGGGCATCGGATACGTACGAGCGGTCACCGAACTGCTGCGCGCCGCGCACCCGGACGCCCACCCGACCGTCCTCAACCGCGGCGTCAACGGCCACCGCGTGGCCGACCTGCGCGCCCGCTGGGACTCGGACGCCGTCGCGCTGCGCCCCGACCTGGTCTCGATCATGATCGGCGTCAACGACACCTGGCGCCGCTACGACTCCGGCCTGGTGACGACGGCCGAGGCGTACGAGAAGGACTACCGCCACATGCTGGCGAGGCTGCGCGACGAGACAACGGCGCGCATCGTGCTGGTCGAACCGTTCCTGGTGCCGGTCACCGAGGAGCAGTGGTCCTGGCGGGCGGACCTGGACCCGCGGATCCAGGTGGTGCGGCGCCTCGCCGCGGAGTTCGGCGCGCAGCTCCTCGCGGCGGACGGCCTGATGAACCAGGCGGCGCGTACGGCCGGCGCCCCGGAACTGATCGCCTTCGACGGCATCCACCCCACGGCCCTGGGCCACCAGGTGCTCGCCGAGGCATGGACCGCCCTGGTCACGCTCGCCTGATACTTCACGCCGGGCCCCTTCCCGGTGAGGCTCGCCGCGAGGCGTCCGTGTCCGCCGTGGCGGTCATCCCCGCATGCCGCCCGAGACGCCCGCACACCCTCCCCAACTCCCGCCCACCGCTTGCCGATCGACACAAACAAGCACCCCCGCCCCTGCGCCCGCCCGCCGTAAGGCGACCCGCGCTCCACCCGGATGGCGGCCCCCGGATGACCGAGCAGGAATGGCGGGTGCCCCGGGCCGACCATAGCTTCGAGTCGCGCGGGCAACGCCGCTCCACCTGACGGGGCGTCGCACGGAGCCGCGCGGTAATCGACTCGACCGGTCGCGCAGCGCCTTCCGCTCCGACCGGGTCACAGGAAGGCAGGAATGGGCAATGCCCGTACGACAGGGGAAGTATCTCGCAGGGGTCATGACGGTCGCGGCGCTGGGCGCCGGGTTCGCCACCGCGCCGGCCGCGCACGCGGCCATGGGCGTGCACGTGGTGCGGGCCGGCCAGTCCATCCAGCGAGCCGTGAACGCGGCCCACGCGGGTGACACGGTGTACGTGATGCCGGGCGCGTACCACGAGAGCGTGCAGATCACGAAGCAGCTGACGCTGCGTGGCGCGGGCGCCGGGCTGGTCACCCTCCAGCCCGCCGGTGCCAAGGCCGCCGTAAAGGCCAACGCCTGCGCCGCCGCCGGCCACGGCATCTGCGTCACCGGCACGGCCGGCCGCGCCGTACGGGACGTGCACATCGAATCCCTGACCGTGCAGGGCTTCACCAAGGACGGCATCAACGCCTCCGGGACCGACCGGATGGCGGTGCGGCACACCGTGGTCAGCGGCAACGGCCAGGAGGGCATCAGCCAGGAGAAGTCGACCCGCGCGGTGCTCGCCGACAACCGGATCGTCAACAACGCCCAGTCCGGCGTCATCGTGGCGAACGCGATCAGCGAGGAGGGCGGCGCCCTCGACACGCAGGGCACGGTGGTCTCCGGCAACACGCTGACCGGCAACCGCATCGGCGTCACCGTACGCCGCGTCCGGACGCTGCAGGTGCAGAACAACCAGGTCACGGGCAACTGCGGCGGCGTCTTCGTGGTCGGCGACGAGAACAGCCCCAAGGCCGGCGACATCGACGTCAAGAACAACACCGTCACGGCCAACAACAAGTACTGCGCGGCCACCACCCGCATGCCGTTCATCCAGGGTGTCGGCATCCTGCTGACCGGCGCCGAGGACACCCGTGTCACCGGCAACCAGGTCAGCGACAACGTCGGCACCTCCCCGATGTCCGGTGGCGTCGTCCTCTACCCGAGCACCGTGGGCGCGACCAACCAGCGCGACCAGGTGAGCGGCAACACCCTGTCCGGCAACGGGCCCGCGGACGTCGCCGACCGCGACACCACCGGCTCGGGCAACACCTTCACCGGCAACACCTGCAAGGTCTCGGAGCCGGCCGGACGCTGCTGACCGCGGACCCCGCGGCACGGCCGACGACCACCCCTGACCCGACCCGAGAAAGGCCGCCCATGACCATGACCCAGCCGGCCGCGCCGTCCTCGGCGCCGCCGCCCGCCCAGCCGCAGCAGACCACACCCTCCATGGAGCTGCGGGAGATCGTGTTCGGCGCCGCCCGGGCGGGCGCGGTGCGCGCCGCGGCCCGGCTCGGCGTCGCCGACGCGCTCGGCGAGGAGCCGGCCACCGCGGAGGAACTCGCCGCGGCGGTGGGCGCGCAGGCCGGACCACTGCGCCGGCTGCTGCGCGCCCTCACCACGTACGGCATCTTCGCCGAGACCGGTGACGGCCGGTACGTCCACACCGAGATGTCCCGGTTGCTGCGCGACGACGCTGCCGCCAGCCTGCGGCACATCGCCCTGTGGTGCACCGAGCCGTGGACGTGGGAGGTCTGGCCGAACCTCGATCAGGCGGTCAGGACCGGCCAGGAGGTGTTCACCGGTCTGCACGGCAAGGGCTTCTTCGAGTGGCTGCACGCCGACGCGCCCGAGTCGGCCGAGGTGTTCGACAAGGCGATGACCCGCTCCAGCATGCAGTCGGCGCGGGACATCGCCGAGCACCTCGACCTGACCGGCGTGACGTCGGTGGCCGACATCGGCGGCGGCCAGGGCCATGTGCTGGCCGCCCTGCTGGAGAAGCACCCCGGGCTGACCGGCACGCTGCTCGACCTGCCCCAGGTGGTCGAGGGCGCCGACCCGCGGCTGCGTCGCGGCGGCGCCCTGGCCGACCGCGCCCGCCTGCTCCCCGGCGACTGCCGGCGGAAGATCCCGGTGGACGCGGACCTCTACATCATCAAGAACATCCTCGAATGGGACGACGACAGCACCCGCCGCACCCTCGACAACGTCGTGGCCGCCGGGCGGTCCGGCGCCCGGGTGCTGGTCATCGAGAACCTGGTGGACGACAGCGAGTCCATGCGCTTCACCACTGCCATGGACCTGCTGCTGCTCCTGAACGTCGGCGGGCACAAGCACACCGCCGACGGCCTGGCCGCCCGGATGACCGACGCGGGCCTGACGGTCGGTGACATCCGGCCGGTCAACCCCTACCTGCACGGCTTCCACGCGACGGTGCCGTAGATCCACAACGCGCAGGACGCACGTCCGGGCCCCCGCGCCGACACGGCGCGGGGGCCCGGGCGCGTGCGGAGCCGAACGGGCCCGGAACGGACCCGGACGGTCACGCCTTGCGCGAGGACTCCAGGTGCGCGAAGACCACCACATTGCTGTTGTAGTCGTGCTTGCCGCGGTCGTAGGTGCCGCCGCAGGTGATCAGGCGCAGTTCGGCGTCCTGGGTGTCGCCGTAGACCCGGTCGTCGGGGAAGTTGTCCTTGGCGAAGGTCTCCACCGAGTCCACCCGGAAGGTGGCCACCGTGCCGTCGGCGCGGGTGATGTCGGCGGTGCTGCCCGGCTTGAGCAGCCGCAGGAACAGGAACACCGCGGGGCCCTTGGTGGTGTCCACGTGGCCGTCCACGAGCGCGTTGCCGCGCTCGCCGGGGGTGGGCCCGTCGGCGTACCAGCCGACCAGGTTCGTGTTGTTCTCCGGCGGCACGTCCAGCTTGCCGGAGGGGTCCAGGTGCAGGTCCATGAAGGGCGCGTTGACCCCGATGGCCGGGATCGACAGCTTGGTCGGCACCGAGCGGGGCAGCGCCGGGGCGAGCGGCCCGGTCGGCGCGGAGCGCGGGGTGACAGTCGGCACGGCGGCCTGCTCGGCGAACTGCGGAGGCGGCGGGGGCAGCGCGCTGCTGCCCTTGCCCTCGGCCGAGTTGTAGATCAGCAGGGCGCCGAGCAGCGCCGCGGCGACCGCCCAGCGCAGCGTGGAGGAGGTGCGCACATCGGAACCCGGGGCGCCGGCCTGCGCCGCGTGGGGGTGCTTGTCCATGGGGCGATGCCTTTCGTCGGCTCGCGGATGCGCGGGGTGTCACGGCCTGTCGCGGGGACAGCGGCGGAACCGCCGTGGCCACCGGCGCGGGGTGCGCCGGGGCCCACGACAGGTACGGGAGGGTGCAGCCGGCCCGTGGCCGGTCGTCAGGCGGCGATGCCGGAGACGGTCCGGCGGCGGCGCAGCACCATCGCGCCGGCGCCCAGGCCGCCGAGCAGCAGCACCGAGCCGGCGGCCATGCCGCCGCCGGACATCGCCATGGCGCCGCCACCGGTGTGCGGGCCGCCGTGCGGCTTGCGGCCGTGCTCGCCGTGGTCCTCCTCGTGCTTCTTCCCGTGCTCGTCCTGCTTCCCGTGGTCGCCGCCGGACCACGAGCCGCTGCCCGAGCCGGAGCTCGAGCTGGGGTCGGAGGCGCTGCTCGAGCCGGAGCCGGAGGCGCTGCTCGCGCCGGAGCCCGAGTCGCTGTTCGCAGCGGAGCCCGAGCCGGAGTTGCTGCTCGCGCCCGAGCCGGCGCTGGGGTCGCTGCTGGAGTCGCTCGAGGAACCGAAGGCCGACGAGTTGTCACCCGAGGAGCCGGCGGCGGACGGCGACGAGGAGGAGCCGTTGCCGTGGGCGCTCGGGTCGTACGCGTTCACGGCGCCGGTCGCGTGTGCGGCCGGGGCGGCGAGAGCCAGAACTGCGGAGATCGCGGCTCCGGCGAAGAGCGTGCGGGCAGTGCGCATCGATACGTTCCTTCCGCCGTGACATGCGCCGGCTGACGGAATGTCGGCCGCGGGTATCGCAGTGACGGCTCCTTCACGTTCCGTCACCCGCGGCGGCCCTGCCACCGGAGAGCCCGGCAAGAGAGTGACGCTGTGGGCTCTTAGGGTGGCGGGGTCCGCCCGATGGAGGCGCGCGGCCCTGCCCGCGGGGCCGCGCGGGTCAGGCCGGCAGCCGCTCCCACCGGTAGAACTCGGTGGCCATGGCGTCCTTCGGGGACTTCCAGGTGGCCGGGTCGTATGCCGCCACGTGCACCTGCAGCCGTTCGCTGATGTCCTTGAACGCCGGGTGCGCGGCGTATTGCGCGACGGCCGGGCCGGGCGGCCGGTCGGCCTCGATCAGGTGCAGGTACACGTCGCCGAACTGGAACAGGCTGCGGCCGCGCACCCCGATGAGGTGCGGCAGCTCGCCCTGGTCGGAGGCGGCGAACAGGTCGGCGATGCCCTGCGCGGAGCCGGGCTTCATACGGGCGACGATCAAGGCGCGGTGCACGGTGACGGGTCCTTTCGAGGGTCGGGTGCGAGGGATCGGGGGGCCGGACGGGCAGGTACGGCCGGGCACGCGGCGACGTCCGCGTGCCCGGTCCCGGTCAGCCGGCGACGGGGAGCTGTTCGCTGGCGCGCTGCTCGACCTTGTCCCGGATCAGCTCGAGCTGGATCTTCGAGTTGGCGTTGATCCGCTCGGTCATCCCCGCGTCGTCCACCGGCGCCTCCGGTTTCATCGCGAAGTCCTGCACCCAGCGCATCCGGGTGCCGCCGCGGACCTCCTCGTACGCCCAGAAGATCTCCATGAACTCGAACGGGCCGGTCTCCACCCGGCGCGCGGTCACCGTCCTGGTGGCCTTGACGGGCTCGCGCTCCGAGACCCACGACCAGACCGTGCCGTTCTCGTCCGGGTGCATGGTCAGCCGGAAGCGGGTCTTGCCGCCGTCCCGGCCCAGGATCTCCACGGACGCGTACTCGCTGAACAGCTGCGGCCAGTTCTCCAGGTCGTTGGTCATGTCCCAGACCAGGTCGAGCGGCGCCTTGATGATGATCTCGTTCTCGGTGTGTCCGGACATGGTCACGCCCTCGCCTTCAGCACGTCGTTGACAACGGTGAGGAGTTCGGCCGGGGTCTTGCAGGCGTCGGCGTCGGCCGGGATGCTCGCGCCGTACTCGTTCTCCAGCGCGCCCACGATGCCCAGCAGGCCGAGGGAGTCGAGGCCGAACTCGGTGAACCGCTCGGCCGACCGGAGTTCGAGCTGCAGCGGTTCGACGGACACTCCGGCACGCCGCTCCATCATCGAGGCCAGCTCCGCGTAGGTCAGTTGCGTGTCCATATGGCTCCTTGCACTAGTGGGGGGAATCAGCGGGCGCCGGGCTCGTCCTGCCGGAGCACCAGCGCCGAGTTGGAGCCCAGCAGGCCGCGGCTGAGCACCAGGACGGTGCGCAGCTCCGCCGGCCGGGCGTGGCCCGTCACCAGGTCCAGGCCGTAGTCGGCCTCGGTGACATGCGGTGTGGGCGGGAGGGTCGAGTGCTCCATCGCCAGCACCGCGCCGGCCACATCGAGGGTCGAGGCGGCGCAATAGGCCCGCCCGATACCGGTCTTGGGCGCGGTGACCGGCACCCGCGCGGCGTGCTTGCCCAGCGCGTCGGCGAGCGCGAGGGCCTCGGCGCGGTCGGCGGCCGGCACCGCGAGCGCGTCGGCGAAGACCGCGTCCACGTCCTCCGGCGCGCAGCCGGCCTCGGCCAGCGCGCCCTGGATCGCCCGGGCCAGCCCTTCTCTCGAGGCGGCCCAGTCCTTGGACCCGGTGAAGGTCGCGGCGTGCCCGGCGACCAGCGCCCGGCTCCGCGCCCCGCGGCGGCCGGCCGTCTCCGCCTCCTCGACCACGAACATCGCGCCGCCCTCGGCCGGCACGAAGCCGGCCGCCTCGCCGGTGAACGGCAGATACGCCCGGTGCGGCTCCTCGATCCGGCTCAGCTCCGGGTAACCGAGCTGGCACACGATCGAGTACGGCGCGAGCGGCGCCTCGGCCGCCCCCACCACCATCGCGTCCGCCCCGCCCCGGATCGAGCGGGCGGCGTGCGCCATCGCGTCCAGCCCGCCGGCCTCGTCACCGGCGACCACCCCGCTGGGGCCCTTGAAGCCGCCGCGGATCGAGATCTGGCCGGTGCTGGCCGCGTAGAACCAGGCGATGGACTGGTACGGGCCGACGAACCGCGGCCCGCGGCCCCACAACTGCTGGAGCTCGCGCTGGCCGAACTCGCCGCCGCCGGAACCGGCCGCGGTCACCACGCCGATCGCATACGGGGAGTCGGCGCCCTCGGCGCTCAGCCCCGCGTCCTCGAGCGCGAGTTCCGCGGCCGCCATGGCGAAGTGGCTGAACCGGTCGGTCTGCACCAGAAAGCGCTCCTCGACCAGCGCCGCCGGGTCGAAGCCGCGCACCTCGCCGGCCACCCGCAGCGGAAGGTCGGCACAGCCCTCCCGGGTGACCCGGTCCAGGACGCCGACCCCTTCCCGGGTGGCCTTCCAGAACGCGTCCGTACCTATCCCGTTGGGCGCCACCACCCCCATGCCGGTGATGACCGTACGGCGTCCGGCCGGCGATATGGGGTCCCTTCTCATCCTGCCTTCGCCTCCTCCCGGTTGAGGACCACGGCGGACTGGAACCCGCCGAAGCCGCTGCCCACCGACAGCACGGTGCGCAGCTTCAGCTCCCGCGCGGTGCGCGGCACGTAGTCCAGGTCGCACTCGGGGTCCGGGGTCTCGTAGTTGGCGGTCGGTGGCACCACGCCGCGGGCCAGCGCCAGCGCGCACGCGGCCAGTTCGATCGCGCCGATCGCCCCGAGCGAATGGCCCACCATCGACTTGATGGAGCTCATCGGGGTGCGGAACGCGTGCTGTCCCAGCACCCGCTTGACGGCGGCGGTCTCGTGCCGGTCGTTCTGCTTGGTGCCCGAGCCGTGCGCGTTGACGTAGTCGATCCGCGAGGCGTCGATGCGGCCGTGGGCGAGCGCCTTCTCGATGGCCTCGGCCATCTCCAGGCCCTCCCGGGTCAGTCCGGTCATGTGGTGGGCGTTGCTGAACGAGGCGTACCCGGTCAGTTCGCAGTACACGGTGGCGCCGCGGGCCCGGGCGTGTTCCAGCTCCTCCAGGATCAGCACCGCGCCGCCCTCGCCGAGGACGAAGCCGTCCCGCCCGGCGTCGAACGGCCGGGAGGCATGGGTGGGGTCGTCGTTGTTGGGCGAGGTCGCCTTGATGGCGTCGAAACAGGCCACCGTGATCGGCGAGATGGGGGAGTCCGAGGCACCGGCCACGCAGATGTCCGCGCGGCCCTCCTCGATGGTCTGGAAGGCGTAGCCCACCGCGTCCAGACCGGAGGTGCAGCCGGTGGAGACGGTCTGCACCGGACCGTGCGCGCCGAACTCCTCGGCGACCTCGCTGGCCAGCGCACTGGGCTGGAAGGCCCGGTGCAGGTGCGGCCCGGCCGGCCCCGGCTCCACGTCCCAGCGCTCACCCGAGGAGCTGACCAGCGTGTAGTCGTGCTCCAGCCGGGTGGTGCCGCCGACCGCGGTGCCCAGCGACACCCCGATCCGCCACGGGTCCTCCGCGGTCAGGTCCAGCCCGCTGTCGCGGACCGCCTCGGCCGCCGCCACCAGCGCGAACTGCACGTACAGGTCGCAGCGCGCGACCTGCTCCGCGGTCAGGCCGCCGGCCAGCGGGTCGAAGTCGCACTCGGCCGCTATTCGGGACCGGAATCCCTCCGGGTCGAACCGGGTGATCCCCCGGGTCGCCGTCCGCCCGGCGGTGAGCAGGTCCCAGAACGCGGGCACTCCCACCCCGCCGGGGGCGACGACGCCGATGCCGGTCACCGCCACCCGGCGGGTCATGACATCGCCCCCGCCGCTTCCGGCGGCCGGGCCGAGCCGACCCCGAAGTCCTTGCCGGCCTGCGCCGGCTCCTCGGTGTCCACGTGCCCGAGCTCCGGACGCGGCGCGAGCGGGCCGAGGTGGAAGACCATGCGGGCCTCGGTGCCGCCGACGTTGCGGAACCGGTGCCGCATGTCCTTGGGGATCATCAGGCCGTGGTCGGGGCGCAGCGGATACGCCGTGCCGTCCAGGTCGACCTCGAGCTCGCCGCACACCACGAAGACGAACTCCTCGGAGTACGGGTGGTAGTGCTCGGAGATCTTCTCGCCGGGCTGGATCAGCGCCAGGCCCATGAAGCCGCTGGTGGAGCCGACCACGCTGGGGGTGAGCATGGCCCGCAGATCACCACCGCGGCGCCGGTTGGGCGCGATGTCGTCCACGTGCACGATCCTGGGGGGCTGAGCGGTCATGACGGTGCCTCCTGGGGAACTCCTGGATAAGCCGCACCGGCCGGTGGGGACGACCGGCCGGCCCGCGCGGGCGGGATGCGGGAACGCGAGAACTCTGGGACGCGGGATTACGGGACGGACGATCAGGGCTGCTGCGCGTGGCGGTCGGTGATCTCCCGCATCGAGCAGCGGGCGAACAGCTCCTTGCGCCCCGGCCCGCGGGTCGGGTCGACGCCGGGCAGCTCCAGCACCCGGCCCAGCTCGGCGGCCAGGTCGCGGTCGGTGGTGCCCGTGGTCAGGGCCAGGTCCTGCTCCGGCGAGGCGGTCAGGTCCAGTACCCGCACCACCACGTCGTCGCGCTGGAAGACGGTGGAGCGCAGCAGCGAACCGGCCGGGTCGGCCACCGCCAGCTCGTCGGCGCGGGCCAGCACCCGGGCCGCCGCCGCGCCGCAGCCGGGCCGTACCGGGTAGCGCAGCGCGCAGCGCCGTACCGGACCGGACGGCTCGCGCTCGCTGACCGCCTCGTGGACCGCCGGCAGGCTCGCCCGGCTGAAGAACGCGCGGGCCGCCTCCGGGTCGTTCAGGTCGCGCTCCTCCTCCAGATACGGGTTGATGGCCTCCTCCACGGCCCGTACCTCCGGCTGCTGGGCCACGTGGCGCAGCGCCGCGGCCAGGTTGCCGGTGACCTCCACCGCCCGCACCACCCGGTTGCCGTCCATGTAGAGCGTGGTGCGGCACAGCCGGGTGGTGGCGTCCACCCGCGCCTGCGGCGGGTCGTAGTCCGCCAGGATCGCCGCGACCTTCTCCTCGCTGCCCGGCTGGACCGTGAAGGTGATCGCGTGCCGGATCCGGCCGTCACCGGCCCGCTCCGGGGCCGGCGGCATGTGCCCGAAGTGCCCGGCGGCCGACGTCTCGCGCAGGATGCTGTACCGCAGCGAGCGGGTGTCGTTGATGCAGTCGTGCATCGGCTTGACCATTTCGCGGTGCTCCGGGCTGTCCACCCACTTCAGGAACGGCTCCGCGCTCTCCCACTCGCTGGTGATCAGCCACTGCGAGGGGTCCTCGATGGACTGGCAGAGCTGGTCGCTGACGTGGCCGGGCACTTCGTGGACCTGGGTGCGCAGCAGCTCGTACGCCTCCAGGAACCGTTCCTGCGCGCCCTTCTTCATGTCCAGCATCAGCACCACCCGCAGGCGCGCCGGCTCCGAGCGCTGCCCACCGGCGGACCGCTGGGCCACTTCCGGCTGTTCCGACAGGGTCGTCATGGTCCCACTGCTCCTTCGATCCGAATGACCGGGCGATGGCCCTGAGCCCGATCGTGCGTCGATCCCACGGACGGCGCGAGATCTGCGGTCCATGCGGGCGAATGCGCGTCCCGCCGCCCTCCCGGCGCGCGCGACCGGGCAAAAGACCCGGCATGAAACCCGCGACGACACCGAACCCCGACGACCGGGTGCCGGTCCTCATCACCGGCGGCTCCCTGGTGGGGCTGTCCACATCCCTGTTCCTGGGCCGGCTCGGCATCCGCCACATGCTGGTCGAGAAGCACCCGGCCACCTCGCACCACCCGCGCGGGCGCGGCAACAACGTGCGGACCATGGAGCTGTACCGCATCGCCGGCGTGGAGCGGGCGATCCGCGAGGCCGCCTCCGTGCTGGCCGTCAACCACGGCATCCTGCAGGCCGAATCGCTCACCGGCGACAACCAGCGGTGGCTGTTCCGGGAGATCGACCCGGGCGGCGGGCTGGCCGCCTTCAGCCCCTCCGGCTGGTGCCTGTGCAGCCAGAACGACCTGGAACCGGTGCTGCTCAAGGAGGCCCGGCGGCTCGGCGGCGACATCCGGTTCTCGGTCGAGCTGGAGTCCTTCGAGCAGGACGCCGACGGGGTGACGGCGGTGGTCCGCAGCCGTGAGACCGGGCAGACCCGCACCGTGCGGGCGGACTACCTGGTCGCCGCGGACGGGCCGCGCAGCCCGGTCCGCGAGCGCCTGGGCATCGGCCTGACCGGCAAGGGCGAGCTGTTCCACAACGTCAGCGTCACCTTCACCGCCAAGCGGCTGGCCGAGGCGGTGGGCGACCGGCACTTCATCGCCTGCTACCTGACCAACCCCGAGGCCGACGGCGCCCTGCTGCCGGTGGACAACCAGGAGAAGTGGGTCTTCCACGTGCCCTGGCACCCCGAGCACGGCGAGCCGCTGGAGGCGTTCACCGACGAACGCTGCGCCGCGCACATCCGCACCGCGGTCGGCGTGCCCGACCTGGACGTGGAGATCACCGGAAAGGCCCCCTGGCACGCGGCCGAACGGGTAGCCGAGCGCTACCGCGAGGGCCGGGTGTTCCTGGCCGGCGACTCCGCCCACGAGATGTCGCCCACCGGCGCGTTCGGCTCCAACACCGGCATCCAGGACGGCCACAACCTGGCCTGGAAGCTCGCCGCGGTGCTCGGCGGCTGGGCCGGCCCGGGACTCTTCGACAGCTACGGCGCCGAACGCCGCCCGGTCGCGGTGGCCACCAGCGAACGCGCCTCGAGCCGCTCCGCCGAGCACAGCCACCCCGGCTACGCCACCGCCCCGGTGACCGGCCGGCAGAGCGGCGTCCTCACCGTCGCCCTCGGCTACCGCTACCCGGACGGCGCCCTGGTCGGTGTGCCACCCGGCCGCCCGGTGGTCCCGGACGGCCCGCCCCCGGGCAAGGGCCCGGGCGCCGCGGGCACGCAGGGACGGCCGGCGAGCGGCGCGGGCGGCCAGCAGGGACGGCCGGCGAGCGGCGGGGGCGCGCCCGGCGGCGCCGGACCCGACGGCCCGCGCCGGCCCGGCGGCCCGCCGCTGTGGACCGGAGCCCCCGGCACCCGGGCGCCGCACCTGTGGGTGGAGCGGGACGGGGACCGGATGTCCACTCTCGACCTCTACGAGAGGTCGATGGTCCTGCTCACCGGTGAACGCGGCGACGGCTGGCACACGGCGGCCGGCCGGGCCGCGGAACGGCTGGGAGTGCCGCTGGAGAGGTACCGGGTGGGCACCGGCCGGGAGGCCGACCTGGTGCTGCAGGACGGCGCGGACTGGGCGGCGGCCCACGGCAGCGGCCCGGACGGCGCCGTGCTGGTCCGCCCCGACGGCTTCGTCGCCTGGCGCGCCGAGGACTCCTCGGCCGAGCCGGAGGAGGAGATCACGCGGGTGCTGCGGAAGGTGCTGAGCCTGGCGTGAGCCCGGGCGGGCGCGGCCGGCCGGTCAGCGGGCCGCGCCCCGCCGGGGCAGTGTCGGCGTGGCGGCGTCCGCCGGCCGGGCCGCGCGCGGCCGCAGTTCCACCGGACGGGCCGGCTCCGGCACCGGCGCGGACCGTGGCCGTACCGGGGGATCACCGTCCCCGTCACCGGCGGCGGCACCCGGACCGTGCCCGGCGCCCTCGTCGCCGGGCAGCTCACCGGGCAGCTCACCGGGCAGCTCACCGGGCAGCTCACCGGACAGGCCGCCGGGCAGCCCGCCGGACAGGAAGAGCAGCCGGGTCCCGGTCAGCGTCAGCAGCCGGTCCACGGTCCGGCTGACCGCACTCACCGTCAGCACCCGGCCGGACTCGTGGGCCAGGCGGTGCAGGCGCAGCAGCGAGTTCAGGGCCGCGCAGTCGCAGAACGACACCGCCCCGAGGTCCAGCCGCAGCCCGCCGGGACTGCCGGCCAGGGCGTCGCGCAGCGCCCCCTCCATCAGATGGGCGCAGCCGTGGTCCACCTCGCCGGCCACCACCGCGCAGGCCCACCGCCCGCTGTCGGTGATCCGGACGGACAAGGTGCCGTGCAGGTCGCGGACCACCCGGGAGGGCGGCCCGCCGCCGGGCCCGTCGGATGTGCGGTTCTCGCCGGCGCCTGAGTGTTCCTGAGCGACCATGGCGCACTTCCCCTCGTACCCGTACCCGGGAACGCACTGGTCGTCCCAGGGTGGTACGTGGCCGCGCTCGCCGCAACCCCGGAGCGCGACCCCGTACCGGGCGGCCTGATGGCGGGGCCCCGACCGGGCGGGTCGGGCGGGGCCGGGCGATCAGGCCGGCAGCCCGGCCTCGATCGCGTCCCACAGGGCGACCCGGGCGCGCAGCGCCTCGCTCACCGTGCCGGCGCACTCGGCCCACTTGTCCTGGTCGTCGCCGCACAGGTCGATCAGCATCTGCATGGCCATCGGGGTGTGCTGCTCGCCGTCCACCTCGATGTGCCGGGCCAGGTAGTCCTTGAAGACACTCAGCCGGCCCTCGGCGTCGGGGATCCGCACCACCTGCTCGAACATCTCCGGGATCAGGTCCTCGCGGCCGAAGGCGAAGGCCGCCGCCTGGCAGTGCAGCGGCGCCGACTCGATGATCGACCAGGTCACCGCCATGAAGTCGGCCGCCGCACGGGGAATGCGGGCCCGGTCGGCCGCCTCGGCCACCGCGACGCCCTCGCCGAGCAGCGCGAGGAAGGCACGTACCGGACCGGTGTCCGCGCCGGTGCGCTCCATGCCGTCCAGGTACAGCTCGAAGTGGCTGATCCAGCCCTCGCCGAGCTCGTCGCTCTCCTCCACCAGCACGATCTCGTTGATCAGGCGCCGGCTGGCGGTCGGCCCGGACGGCACCCACGGCAGGCTCACCCGGGTCAGCCGGATCTGCAGCGACTTCAGCAGGGACATGAAGTCCCACACGGCGAACACATGGCTCTCCTGGAAGGCGCGCACCTGCGCCAGCGAGTCCAGGCGGTGGTAGACGCCGTGGCCGAGCACGTCCTTGCGGACCGGCTCCACCGCGGTGCGCAGGGACGTCAGGCCGGGATGCGTACGGTCCCAGTGGTAGCGGTCGACGGCAGGACTCATCGGAACTCCTCGTGGTGCGGCGGCCGGGGGCCGGGCGGAAGGGGGAGCGGGACCGTCACTTGACGACGGCCCGTACCGCGTCGCGCAGTTGATGGGGCTGCGGCTGGCTGGCGCGGTCGAGGTCGGGCGCGAACGGCAGCACCGCCCCGTCGGGGCGGGTGACCCTGCGCGGCGGGGCGAGCAGCGCGACCTCCTCGGCGGCCACGGCCACCACCTCGGCCGCCACCCCGCAGCCGCGGTTCGCGTCGTCGTACACCACCAGCCGCCGGGTGCGGCCCACCGACGCGCGCAGCGCGGCCCAGTCGAAGGGGTGCAGGGTGCGCGGGTCGAGCACCTCCACGGACACCTCGCCGTCGAGGTCGTCGGCCACCTGAAGGGCCTCCGCGACCAGGTGGCCGACCGCCACCACCGTCACGTCCTCGCCCGCCCGGCGCACCCGCGCCGAGCCCAGCGGCACCGGCGGCAGCTGCCCGGTGACGTCCTCGCGCGCGCCCATCGCCCCGGCCGGGGCGAACACCACCACCGGGTCGTCGTCCTCGACCGCCGCGCGCAGCAGCCCGTACGCGTCCGCGGGCGACGCCGGGACCACCGTCTTCACCCCGGCGTGCACGAACAGGGCGTACGGATGGTCGGAGTGCTGGCCGGCCCAGCCGAGCCGGGAGCCCGAACCGGGCACCAGGAACGTCAGCGGCACCCGCGCCTGGCCGCCGGTCATCAGCCGGAACTTGTGCGCCTGGTTGACGATCTGCTCGAACACCAGGAAGAGCAGCGAGGGGATCTGGAACTCCACCACCGGGCGCATCCCGGTCAGGGCCGCGCCCAGCGCGAAGGAGGTGAACGCCTGCTCCGACAGGGGCATGTCCAGCACCCGGTCGGTGCCGAACCTGGCCTGGAGCCCGAGCGTCGGCCCGGCCATCCCGGCGCCCACGTCCTCGCCGAGCACGCACACCGCCGGGTCCGCCGCCATGGCGTCGCCCAGCGCCCTGTTCAGCGCCTTGGTGTACGACAGCCACGTCATACCGGCACCCCCGGCCGCGGCGGGGGCCCGCCCGCGTACAGGTAGGCGCCGGCCTCCGCGGGATCGGGGCGCGGTTCGGACAGCGCCCAGGCGGCGGCCCGCTCCAGCAGCGCGGCCACCTCGGCGTCGATCTCGGCCGCGGGCACGGCCGGGCGCAGCCGCTCCAGCGGGTCGCGGGCCCGCCAGGCGGCCACTTCCTCGGGGCTGCGGTAGGTCAGCCGCATCCGCCGCTCCATGGTGTGGTGCCCCTCGTAGCGGTAGGTCAGGCACTCCACGAACCCCGGGCCGCCGCACGATCGGGCCCGGGCCACCGCCTCCTCGGCCGCCTCGCGCACCGCGTCGGCGTCCATGCCGTCCACCGTGACCGCGGGGATCCCGAAGGCGGCGGCCCGGCCGACCGCGCTGCCGCCGACGGCCGCCGCGACCGGCAGGGTGGTGGCGTAGCCGTTGTTCTCGCACACGAACACCACCGGGGCCCGGTGGATCGACGCCAGGTTCAGCGCCTCCAGCAGCACCCCCTGGTTGAGGGCGCCGTCACCGAAGAAGCTCGCCACCACCGTGTCCCGGCCGGACCGGCGGGCCGCCCAGGCGGCGCCGACCGCGATGGCCGCGCCGGCGCCGACGATGCCGTTGGCGCCGAGGATGCCCAGCGACAGGTCCGCGGCGTGCATGGAGCCGCCCCGGCCGCGGTTGAGCCCGCTCTCCCGGCCGGCCAGCTCGGCCAGCAGCCGGGCCGGGTCCGCGCCCCGGGCCAGTACGTGGCCGTGGCCGCGGTGAGTGCTGGTGATCCGGTCGCCGGGGCCGAGCGCCGCGCACACCCCGACGGCCACCGCCTCCTGCCCGATGTAGGGGTGGATGCCGCCGGGGATCTCCCCGGTGCGCACCCACTCCAGCGCGAGCGTGTCGAATTCCCGGATCAGCCGCATCATCCGGTACCTGTCGGCCGGGGTGCTCAAGTCGGCGGGCGTCGCCTCGCCGGCCGCCCGCCGCGCACCCGCCACCGGCGCCGCCGTACCCCGGTCCGTGCCGGCCGGTTCCGCGGTCACCGCTCCCGCCACAGGACCGGGCAGAAGTCCGGGTCCGCGTAGTCGGGCATGCCGTCGGCGGTGCGGCGCACCATCACGTCGTGGTTGTAGACCACTGGTTCGCCGTCCGCGCGCAGGTAACGGCGATAGCGGTTGGAGCCGTCCTGAAGGTGCAGCGA
This sequence comes from Actinacidiphila acididurans, assembly GCF_016918855.1. GTDB lineage: Bacteria > Actinomycetota > Actinomycetes > Streptomycetales > Streptomycetaceae > Actinacidiphila > Actinacidiphila acididurans. Next base: position 50,155 of record NZ_JADKYB010000029.1, on the reverse strand, counting down.
CACCGCGCGGCGCGGCCGGTCCGACCGGTTGGGCCCGCTGCCGTGGTAGGTGCGGCAGTGGTGGAAGCTGACGTGGCCGCGCGGGATCTCCACCGGGACGGTGCGCATCTCGGCGCCGTTGAACTCCGCGTTCAGGCTGACCAGGTGCTCCAGCTCGGACCGGTCGCGGGCGGCGAAGTGCCGGGTGGAGTCGTCCCCGCCGGGCCGCTCCTCCCAGCGGTGGCTGCCGTCGACCATGGTGATGGTGCCCATCTCGACGGTGCAGTCGTGGAACGGGATGAACGCGGTCAGCATGTTCTGCGAGGTACTGGTCGACCAGTAGTGCTTGTCGAAGTGCCAGGGCACCAGGTTGCTGGGCTCGTCCGCGATCGGCGGCTTGTAGATCATCGTGGCCTGGAAGACCCGGATCTCCTCGGCCCGGGCCAGCCGCGCGGCCACCGCGCCCAGCAGCGGCTTGCGCAGGATCGCGCCGATCTCCTCGCTCTCGAAGTGCACGTAGTCGTTGTGCCGCTGGACCGGGCCGTCGGCCGCCGTCCAGGACGCCAGGGTGCGCGGCCGGGCGGGCAGTTCCCGGTCGCGGTGGCCGGCGTAGTAGCGGTCCGACGCCTCCTGGAGGGCGTCCAGTTCGGCGTCGGAGAAGATCCGCCCGGACAGGAACCAGCCGTGCTCGGCGTAGTGCAGCGCGTCCTCCGCGGTGGGCAGGACGCCGATCTCGGCCGCGGTCAGGGCGAAGGGCGCGGTGTCGGAAGCGGTGGTGACGGTCATCGGTCTTCCTTCCGGGGGCGGGTGTCGGCGCGGTTCGGTTGCCCGCCGGGCGGGTACGGCCGGCGGGGGCGGGTGGCCGGTCGAGGTCAGGCGCCGGCCGCGCGCTCGCGCTCCACCGCCTCGTACAGGGCCTTGATGTTCGCCGAGCCGAAGGTGCCGGCCCCCCGGCGCTCGATCAGCTCCTGGAAGTAGGTGTTCCTGGGGTGCGTGGAGCGGGTGAAGATCTGGAAGAGCTGGCCGCCGTGGTCCTGGTCCACCAGCAGGTTCAGCTCCCGCAGCACCTCCGCGGGTATCTGCGTGTCGCCCAGCCGCTCGGGCAGCGCGTCGTAGTAGGCGCCGGGCGTGGTCAGGAAGGCGACGCCCCGGGCGGCCAGGGTGCGTACGGCGGCGGCGACGTCCTCGGTACGGAAGGCCAGGTGCTGCACCCCGGCGCCGCCGTGGGCGTCGAGGAAGCGGTCGATCTGGCCGGGCTCGCGGGTGGTGTCGGGCTCGAGCAGGGTGAGCGTGACCCCGCCGCAGTCGCTCTGCACCACCTGGGAGTTCATCGCCTGCGCGCCGATCTCCAGGTACTCGCTGAAGATCATCGAGAAGCCCAGCGCCCGCTGGCTGAAGGCCACCGCCGGGCCGAGTTCGCCGGCCGGCACGCACACCGCCAGGTGGTCGATCTCCTCGAGCAGCGCCTCCGCGGCGGGTCCTTCCGCGGTCAGCAGCGGGTCCTGCGGCCAGGTCCAGCGCAGGGCGAGGTCGCCGAAGCCGGCCACCGTGGTGGCGTCCAGCGCGGTCGCCCCGCCGGCCACCGCCGCCCGGGCCTGCGCCAGCGCGTCCTGCTCGTCCTCGCACAGCATGGCCAGGACGGCGGCGCCGTCGCCGTGCCGGCGCACGAACGCGGCCACCGGGTCGTCGAGCGTGCTCGCCGAGGACAGCACCAGGACGATCCGTCCCTGCCGTGCCGTCAGCCGGGTCACCCCGGGCCGCACCGGCGCGGGCGGCTCGCCGATGACGAAGCCGTAGTCGTCACGCAGCCGGGCCGCGTACTTGTGCGCGTCCTCGCAGTGGAACTCCACGTACGCGATGCCGTGGACGGTCATGCGTGTCACTCCCTGGAAGATGGTGGCCTTGCGTTGTCGCCTCCGGCGGCCCCCCCGTCCCGCCGCTTGCCGCCCGCCGCGGAGGACCGGACCGCCGTGCGGGCGCTGTCCGCCCGCCGGGACCGGCCCCCCGCCCGGACTCAGCCCTCCGCCCGGGCCGCGTGCTGCTCGCGCAGCAGGACCTTGCGCACCTTGCCGGTCGGCCCGAACGGGATGTCGTCGTCGGAGACCACCAGCACGTCCCGCACGGTGGCCGCCACATGCGGCTGGAGCGCTCCCAGCACGCCGGCGGTCCGCTCGGCCGCGTCCGCCTCGGAGCCGGCGCCGTCGGTGAGCTGGAGCAGCACGTCGGTGACGACCTTGTCGCCGGTGCGCAGCGCGACGACCGTGCAGTCCAGGACGTCCGGGCGGGCGGCCAGCACCCGCTCCTCGGACAGCGCGGTGTGCAGCATCAGGCCGTCGCCGAGGTCGACCGAGTCCACCGCGCGGTCCACGTGGTAGTAGTAGCCCTCCTCGTCCCGGTACATCAGGTCGCCGGTGAGGAAGTAGCCGCGCACCCGGGTGCGGTAGGTGGTCGCCGAGTCGTTCCAGTAGCCGAGCGCCAGGGTGGGGGAGCGGGTGCCGAGTTCACCGACCGCCCCGGGCGGCAGCTCCTCGCCGTCCGGGCCGAGCACCGCGCAGTCCACGAAGGCGTGCGGGCGGCCCACACAGCGCCCGTAGCGCGTCGAGTCCGTCGAGTGGCTGATGAAGAAGTGGGAGTGGCCCATCTCGGTGGAGCCCAGGCCGTCCACGAACACCGAGCCGGGGGTGCGCACCCGGCCGTCGCGGGTGGCCTGCTCCCGCGAGCCCACCGCGATCAGCCGCCGGATGTGCGCCTCGTGCGCGCAGTCACCGGTGTTCCACCACAGCGCCACCGACTCCAGGTCGCGCGCGCCCAGGTCGTGCCGGGCCAGGTCGGTCCAGGTGGTGGCGAAGCCGTAGACGCTGCCGGGCCGCCAGCTCTCGATCGCGTCCAGCACCTGCGGGCCGGTCTGCCGGGACAGCAGCAGCAGTTCCGAACCGAAGCTCAGCGCCAGGTTCACCGCGATCAGGGTGGCCGCGTGCGGCGAGGGCAGCGCGCTGAGCATCCGGTGCGAGCCCTGCGGGCGGGGCAGCCCCAGCCGGTAGCGGATCGCCGCGTAGAGGCTGTCGTGCGAGTGGACCACCGCCTTGGGCAGCCCGGTGGTGCCCGAGGAGTGGGTGATCGCCACCGGGTCCCCGCCCCAGTGCCGGTACGGGGCCGGCGCGCGCTCCGGGTCGCCGCCAGCCAGCGCGTCCGCGGTGGCCAGCAACCTGTGCGGCCGCCCCTCCAGCGCTTCCAGGTGCGCGGCGTCGGTGACCAGCGGGACGTCGCCGAGCCGCTGCCGCAGATAGCTCGCGGTGCGCTCGCCGTCCAGCAGCGGGTTGATCAGCGCCGGGATCGCGCCGAGCCGGGCCAGTGCGAAGAACGTCAGGACCGTGTCGGCCGCGGTGGACGTCTGCACCGCCACCGGGTCGCGGCGGCGTACCCCCAGCTCGTGCAGCGCCGCGGCGCGGGCCCGGACCGCCAGGTCCAGCTCGCGCGGGGTCAGCGGCTGCCAGGCGGGCCGGCCGTCCACCGGAGTGTCGAAGGTCAGCGCGGGGGCGTCCGGATCGAGGTCGTGCTCGACCCGGGTGGTCAGGACATTGCCGGCGCCGACCGCCGGATCACCGGCCAGCGCGGCGCGCAGGGTGCGGATGGTCATCTCGGCCCGGTCTCCTCGATGTCGGTGCCCGGCGGGACAGCGGGCCGGCCGGTGGGTCCGGCGGCCCGGCGGTGCTGCGCCGCCCGGCGGCCCGGTGCGGATTCCGCTTGCGCGCGGTGCGCGGATTTCGGCACGGCGAGCCGTACGGGCCGCAAGGCGGCCGGCACGGGGGCGGGCGTCACGCCCTCGTCACCGGCTCGCCGCCGGCCGCCACCTTCGAGGCGACCTCGGCGGTGAACTCGTCGAGCGTCATCAGCGCGGTGTTCTCCATGTCGTCGAGCTCGAAGCGCACCCCGAACTCCTCCTCGACCTGGACGGACAGGTCCGCCAGGGCCAGCGACTCCAGGTCCAGGCCGGCCGGCCCCAGATCGGTCTCGCCGGTGACCTCCGAGACGTCGTAGTTCATCTCGGCGAGCGCCGAGAGGACGAAGGCGCGGATCTTCTCCTGCATGGCTGAACTCCTACGGGCGTACGGGATCGGAAGAGCGGTGCGGTGCGGTGGGGCGCACCCCGGTGGCCGTACGGCTGCGGGCGGCACGGGCGGTCCCGGCGGGCCGCCGGTCCGGCCGGTGTCTGGCCCGGCCGGGCACGAGCGGTGTACGGGACGCCCCGGGGTCAGCGGTGGGCGTCGGCGGCGGCGCGCAGCGTGTCGGCGCTGCGCTGCAGCTTGCCGGTGGTGGTGCGGGGCAGTGCGGGCAGGACGGACATCCGCCGGGGCAGCTTGTAGCCGGCCAGCCGTTCCGCGAGCAGCTCGCGCAGCCGCTCGGGACCGGCGGCGTGGCCGGCGACGTACGCCTCGATGGCTCCGTCGGCGAACAGGACGACCGCCTCGTCCACCCCGGGCAGGGCGGTCAGGGTCTGTTCGACCTCGGTGAGATCCACCTTGAGTCCGCCGATCGACACCTGGGAGTCGCGCCGGCCGTGGACGGCGACGCGGCCGGTGACGGGGTCGAGCGAGGCCGCGTCGCGGGTGTGCAGCAGCCCCTCGGACCAGCGAGTGGGATCGGGGTCCCCGAGATAGGGTGACTCGGGCACGCGCAGGTGCAACTCGCCCCCGGCGACGGACGGTTCCATGCCGTGGACGGGTTCGAGCCAGGGGTGCCCGGTGCCGGTCAGGTCCGTGGCGATCACCCCGGTCTCGGTCATGCCGTACATCGTGCCCAGGGGTATGCCGTACCGCTGCGTGAACAGCTCGCGCAGCCCCGGGCGGAGCATCTCGCCGGCCACGATCATCCGGCGCAGGTGGGGCAGTTTCGGCGGGTCGGTGCGGCCCGCCAGCAACTCGGCGTGGAAGGGCACGCCGATGACAGTGGTGGGCGCGTCGCGGCGGGCGACCGCGTCCAGGATTCCGAGGGGCGTCAGCCGGCTCGGCAGCACCAACTCCGCCCCCGCGTACAAGGCGTTGAGCAGGCCGCCGACCAGGCCGAGCACGTGCACCATCGAGGACAGCAGCACCACCCGCTCGCCGCGGCCCGGGAAGCCGGACACCATGGCGTAGGCGCGCAGTTCGCGTTCCAGGTCGGCCGCGGTGCGGGCGATCGCCTTGGGCCGGCCGGTCGAGCCGGAGCTGAGCTGGACCACCACGTGTCCGGTGGCCGACGGCCGGCCGCCGGGCAGCGGCACGGCGACGACCCCGCCGTCCTCGTCGGCCGGCGTCCGCGGCAGTTCCGCGAGGTCCGTGGGCACCAGGGCGGGCGTGGTGAGCAGGAACCGCGGGCGCAGCATGGTGACGGCCCGGCCGACCTCGGCGTCGGTGAGCCGGTGGTCGAGCAGCACCGCCTGTCCGCCGCAGCGCCACACCGCGAGCAGCACGGTGATCAGGCCGGGCGAGGGCGCCAGCCGCAGTGCCGCCGTGCCGCCTTCGCCAAGGCCCGCCGCGGTCAGCGCCCGCTGGGCCGCGGCGACCGACAACCGCAGCTCACCGCGGTTGACCGGGCGGCCCAGGTCCAGGCACGCCTCGTCGTCCGGACCGGACAGCAGTACCCGGTCCACCCAGGAAGGATCGCTGAACGCCAACGGGACTCCACGCGACTAAAGGCCGACGGGCGGTCGGCGGCAGGCCGGCAGAAGGCAATGACGGCAGACACAGTGGATGAAACTGCAAGAAAAGAGCAGGTGTGGTGACTTGACCACGTGTGGTGCATCCCCGAGCGCCGACAGTGGCACAGGCCCCAGCGGTCGTCAATGTCTGTACCATTTGCGCGGAAGGGCCCTAAGCTCCTGCCCCCGCAAGGCAGTTGACGGGAGCAATCAGAAGCCGGGAAGGGCCCCGACGTGCGCGCTGCCACCCCTTCCGACCTGCGTGGACGCGGATGCCGACCGAATCGCGCCCGCGCCGGTGACCGTGCCGGCCGCGGTGAGGTCTCCGCTTGCGCGCCGGTCGGCGCGAGTGTCCGGCACCGGCAGGGGCGCCGCGTCCCGGCGGACGGCCGCACAACCGCGCTGATGGCCGAAATCGCAGTTCGCCGCCCGTGCGCGCCCGTTCGGCACCGTTGTCACCGCCCCGGGTGGCAACCCTGCGCCGCACGCAGGGAGTTGCCGGTGCCTTGCTGCCCACCGGCATCTTCCCCGACCCGGCACCCTCCGGCAGCAATTCCGCGCCCGGCAGTCCGCCGACCGGCGGTCCCGTAGCCGGCGGCGCTGCGGCAAGCTCCGTACCCGGTGCCGTCCCCGCCCGCGTCCCCGGTCCGCCCGCCCGCACTTGTCCATGCACCGCTCAGGAGGAAACCGTGACGAGCACGTCCGCCGACCCGGCGTTCCCCGGCTGGGACTGGGAGGATCCCGGAGGACTGGACCGGCTGATGGCCCGGTTCACCGAGAACCTCGCCGCCTGCGACTCGCTGGAGACGGTCCGCGACAGCGTCCCCCGCACACACGACGACTTCCGCGAACTGGGCCTGACCGGGATCGAGTTCGCCGCCTTCCGGACCGCCCACCCGCAGGGGCTCGGCACGGACCTGCTGTCCCTGCACACCCCGCAGGAGTCCACCCGGCCCGGCCCGCTCTACCTGGTCGACGGCGCCCACCGGTTCACGCAACTGGACATCAGCGACCCGCTGCCGTTCGCCGACGCGGCCGTGGACTGGGTCTACGCCGAGCACTTGGTCGAGCACGTGCCGCTCGGCACGGTGATCGGCTGGCTGCGCGAGGTGCGCCGGGTGCTGCGCCCGGGCGGCGTGCTCCGGCTCACCACCCCGGACCTCGCCGCCTACGTCCACGGCTACCTCGACCAGCAGGGCGGCTTCTTCGCCCGGCACCGCCGCCGGCTGCGCACGCTTCGGGTCGGCCCGCCCATGCCGGACCGCCGTGCCTTCATGATCAACCAGATCTTCTACCACTTCGGCCACCGCTGGATCTACGACGAGGCCGAGCTCCGGTACGCGCTGGCCGCCGCCGGCTTCGACGACCGGGACGTGCGCCGCCGCGACTTCCGCGAGGGCGCCCGCGCCGACGTGGCGGCCCTGGACAGCAGCTTCCGCCGCGACGAGACGGTGTATGTGGAGGCGGTGGCGCCCGGCGCGCGGGAGTGACCGGGCGGGCCACGTACCGGCGCGCGGAGCACAGTAACGCGCAGCGAAGCGTGGCCGGCGGGCGGGGGACCGTAGCTCCCCGGCCTCCCGCCCGCCGCAAGGTCAGCGGATGCGGCGGGCGAAGAGCCGGGCGGACCAGGCGACGGCCAGCGCGGTGAGGCCGGCCATCAGGGCCAGGGCGCGCCAGACCGCGGGCGCGCCCGCGTCGCCGGCGAACAGGGCGCGCATACCCTCCACCGCCCAGTAGCAGGGGTTCCAGTCGGCGGCCGTGCGCAGCCAGTGCGGGGCCAGCGCGAGGGGCAGCAGGGTGCCGGAGAGCAGGGCCAGCGGCTGGGCGATGGTGTTGACCACCGGGCCGAGCGCCGCGTCGCCGCCCACCAGCAGCGCCAGCCCGTAGGAGACGCTGGAGGCCATCAGGGCGGTCAGGCCCAGCAGCAGGAAGGCCAGCAGCAGGTACAGCGGGCGCACGGTCAGCCCGAAGGGCAGCGCGAGCAGGGTCACCAGCAGCGCCTGGATCAGCAGGGCCACCACCTCGCGCAGCGCCCGGCCGAGCAGCAGCGCGACCCGGCTGACCGGGGTGACCCGGGAGCGCTCCACGATGCCCGCCCGCAGTTCGCCCAGCAGCGCGAAGCCGGTGAACAGGCCGCCCATCAGGGCCAGCGCGCTGAGCAGCCCGGGCACGTAGATCCGGTACGCGTCCGCGTAGGAGTGCGCGCCGGAGGTGGCGAGCGCCGACTTCAGCAGCGGTGCGAACAGCAGCAGGTAGCAAAGGGGTTGCAGGATGCCGACCGCGATCCACACCGGCGTTCTGATCATGATGAGCACCTGGCGCTGGAAGACCAGCCAGGTGTCGCGCAGCAGCTTCACGTCACGGTCCTCACGGCGGAAGGGGGGGTCGCGCGGGCCCGCGACGGGCTCCGCGGTCCTGCGGATCGGGGGGCGTACGTCAGAGGGGGTCGTACGAACCTGCGGATCAGGCGGTCAGTCCTGGTCCAGCGGGCGGCCGGTGCGGGCGAGGAAGACGTCGTCCAGGCTCGGCCGGCGCAACTGCACCAGGACCGGGTCCACACCCGCGGCCTGGAGGACCCGCAGGAGCTGCGGGAGCGCGGAGGGGGCGTCGTCCACGTAGAGCCGCAGCTCCGGCGGCTGCCCGTCGCCCTCGTTGCCATCGTCGGCGCCGTCCCCGCCGGCCGTCTCGACGCCGCTCACCCACTCCAGCGGGCGCAGCACCTCCTCGGCGCGGGGCCGGTCGCCGGGCCGCAGCACCAGACCCACCGCGTCGCCGGCGATCTCCTTCTTCAACTGCTCCGGCGTGCCCTCGGCGACCACCCGGCCGTGGTCCACGATCCCGATCCGGTCGCAGAGGCCGTCCGCCTCCTCCAGGTAGTGCGTGCTGACCAGCACGGTCATGCCGTCGGCGCGCAGCCGCCGGATCTGCTCCCACACCTGGGCGCGGCTCGGCGGGTCCAGGCCCACCGTGGGCTCGTCGAGGAACAGCAGCCGCGGCCGGTGGATGACGCCCAGCGCCAGGTCCACCCGGCGCCGCTGCCCGCCGGAGTACGTCCCGCAGGGCCGGTCGCCGAACTCGCCCAGGCCGAAGGCCTCCATCGCCTCCCCAGCGCGCGCGACCGCCTCGGCCTTGCCGATGCCGTACATCCGCGCCTGGAGCACGAGTTCCTCGCGGGCGGTGACCGCGTCGGCGGTGCCGCCGCCCTGGGCCACGTAACCGATTCGGCGGCGCACCGTGGCGGGCTCGGCCCGCAGGTCCGCGCCGGCCACCACCGCCTCGCCGCCGTCCGGCCGGACCAGCGTGGCCAGCATCCGCAACGTGGTGGTCTTGCCGGCGCCGTTGGGACCGAGGACGCCGAAGATCTCGCCCGGCCCCACGGTCAGGTCGATGCCGCGCACGGCGTCCACCGGTGTCCCGCGGCCCCCGCGGGTGGCGAAGGACTTGCGCAGCCCCTGGGTCACGATCAACCGAGTCTCCCGGTCGTGGTGAGGGTGGATCCGGGTGCGGGGAGGTGCCGCCGGGCACCGCGGCGCCCGGCGGGAAGCCGGCGCGGCGGAAGCGGATGCACGACGGGTACGGACGTACGGCGCGGTGGGTACGCGTCGACGGCCCCCCGCGCGGCGAGCGTCACCCTAGAGGAGGGCCGGCCGCCCGAACCATGGTGCTGGACCGCAATTGCCGGTAATGGGCCGTCGACTGCCGGACGGCCCGACCGTCGGTCAGCCCGCGCACTCCTCCAGCAGGTCCGCGGCCCGCCGTGCCCCGCCCAGGCCGGCCAGTCTGCGCGACATCAACTCGGCGGCCCGGCGCGGCTCGGTGCGGTCCAGCACGCTGACCAGGGCGTCACGGATCGCCGTGGCCGGCGCGGCGGTGAAGTCGACCTCGACGCCCGCGCCGAGCGCGGCCACCCGGGCCGCCGTGATCGGCTGGTCGTGCCGGATCGGCGCCACCACCAGCGGCACCCCGTGCGCCAGCGCCTCGACCACCGTGTTCATCCCGCCGTGGCACAGCACCGCGTCCACCACGCCGCGCCGCAGCAGGTCCAGCACCGGCACCTGCGGCAGCCCCACCACCCCGTCGGGCAGCTTGGAAAGCACCTGCTTGGGCGCCGCCACCACCGCCTGCACCCGGTCGGCCAGCGAGGTCAGCGCCTGCCCGGCGCGCAGCAGGAAGTCCCCGGCAACCGAGGCCGACAGGGTGCCCAGCGTCACCAGCACGTGCCGGCGGTCCGGGTCCAGCCGGTCGTACGGGAACTGCGCCGTCGACGGCCGGTCGGTCAGCAGCGGCCCGACCGCCTCGGTGTGCGGCGGCAGCGGCTCGCCGCCCGGCATTTCGAGGCCGTCCTGCGCGACCCCGAGCAGGGCCGGCGCGGTCGGCGCCAGGATCAGCCGGGCCGAGTAGCGCGGGTCGGTGTACTCGGCCGCCGGAAGTCCGGCCCGCCGCCACAGGCCCGTCAGCAACTCCTGCTGCCAGGCCGCCAGTTCCGGCGGCTGGAGCGGCGGCCGGCCCAGTTCCATCGCGGAGGGCGCGAAGCCGGCCCAGCGCACGCCCTGTTCGTGCGCGGCCAGCGCGCCCGCCGGGCTGTGCTGGTCCACCAGCACCAGGTCCGGGCTCCACTCCCGCACCGCCCGGCGTACCGCGGGCAGCGTGAACCGGGTGTAGGGCACCACGAAGTCCTGCCACAGGGTACGGATCGCCTCGGTGCCGCCCACCGCCTGCTCGCGGAACAGCCGCGAACCGGTCGGCAGGACCAGCGCCCCGGGACCCAGCACCGGCCGCAGCACCGGCTCGGGTCCGGCCCACGCCACCACGTGCCCGCGGCGGCCGAGTTCGGCCGCGAGGGCGAGCGCCGGATGCAGGTGACCGGTCAGCGGAGGCAGCACGAACATCAGCCGTAACGCACGGCGCGGACGCAACAGGACGGTCACGTGGGGCCCTTTCGGGAAATCTTGTGCGATGCGCGGGGGGTCGGAATACTAGCCCGCGTGACCGCACTCAAGGCAGTCGCAGTCCATCTGCCACCGGTCGCGGAACCGATCGAAACGGTCGGCGACCGACTGGGGCTGACGGCCCGTCAGCAAACCTTGCTGCGCCGGTTCCACGGCCTCGACCAGGTCCTCCTGGCACCGGACGGCGACCTGACGGACCTGCTCGCCGCGGCGGCGGCGGCGCTGCCGGAACTGCGCGGTCGCGAACACCTCGTCCGGTACGTGCTGCACGCGCGCGGCATGCCGGTCGGGGCGCCCTACCCGGTCAACCCGGTGCACGAACTGCTCGGCCGTCTGGGGCTGGAGCACGCTCGTGCGTTCACCGTCACCCACCACGCCTGCGCCACCTCGCTGCTGGCCGTGGACGTCGCCGGACGGCTGCTGGCGGCGGACCCGGACCCGCAGGCGCTCGCGCTGGTCCTGGCCGGTGAGAAGACGTTCACCCGGGACGCGCAACTGGTCCCGGAAACAGCGGTGTTCGCGGAGGCCGCGGCGGCCTGCCTGGTCGGCGCGCACGGCGAACGGGACCGCGTCCTGTCGTACGTGGCCGATCTGCGCGGGGAGTTCGACGGACGCCTCGCGGAGGACCGCGACCTGCTCGACCGCTACCAGCGCGCCTACCCGCAGGCCCTGATCGCCGTGATGGAGGCGGCACTCGAGCGGGCGGGCGAGAGCTGGCAGTCGCTGGCCCTGCTGCTGCCGCACAACGTCAACCAGATCTCCTGGCGGCGGGTGTGCAAGGCGGTCGGCTACCCGCTGGACAAGGTGGTCCTGGAGAACGTCCCCACCGTGGGCCACAGCTTCGCGGCGGACTTCTTCGTCAACCACCACACGGCCATCACCCGCGGCCTGCTCAACCCCCGCGACCGCTATCTGGTCGCCGCCGCCGGGCTCGGCGCGACCTTCGCCGCGATGGTGCTCCAGCACTGAGGCACTGAACCACCGACCCGGACGCGCCCGCGCCGCCCGGCGCGGGGTGCTCGCGTACCACTTCAGCTCTGTTCACCGCCCGCACCGGCCGCGTGCCGGGCGGGCCCCAGACAGGAACGGAACCATGACCGATTTCGCCACGCAGTCCCTGCCCGCCGACGCTGCCGCCGGCTCTCCCGCGGGCGCCCCTGCCGCCGACGCCGGCCTGCGGGCCCGCGCCGAGGAGGCCATCCGCCTCCTGCTGCCCCGGGTGCTCAAGCAGGAGAGCGACGAGTCCATCGCCCCCGACGCGGCCCTCGTCGACGACCTCGGCCTGACCTCCGGCGCCACCCTGGAGCTCATCCTCGAACTCGAGGACCACCTCGACGTCCAGGTCGACGTGGAGACCATCGAGCCGGACGACCTGCGGTCCGTGACGGGCCTGGCGGCGTTCATCGCGGCCCACGTGGTCGACGAGGGCTGAGCCCCGGTGCGTACCGTCACCGCCGCGGCCGGCCCCGCCACCGCGCCCGCCGGACCCCCGCCGGGCGCGCCGCGGCTCACCGGCGCCGTCAGCCTCTCCTTCGCCGCCGGCTCCGTCACCGCCCGCGACCCCGACCTGCGGGTCTACGCCCGGGACCTCGCCCTGCCGTACGGGCTGCCGCTCGCCGAGGACCGGCTCGCCGCCGGGACCGGCCAGTCGTACGCCGAAATGGGCGAGGCGGTGATCGACGCCCTGCTGCCGGCCGGGCAGCCGGCCGACCTGCTCGTGGAGGTGTTCGCGTCCCCCGACGTGCAGCCGGGCCGGGCCGCCTCGGTCCACCTGAGCAGCTACTGCCCCGGCCGGCCGTTCGCCTTCGCGCTGGCCGAGCAGGGCACGGCCGGTGCCTTCAGCGCCCTCGCGCTCACCGCCTCGTACCTCCACGGCGACGGCTTCGAGCGCGCCCTGGTGCTGGTCCTGGAGCAGGCCGCGCTGCCCTGGCAGCCCCCCGACGGCACCCCCGTGCCCGACCGTCACACCGCGGTCGGGCTGCTGTGGGAACGCTCCGGCGGCCCCGCCCTCACCCTGCTCGGCGGCGGCCCACGGCTGTCGCCGGACCGGGCCCGCGCCCGGGTCACGGCCGCACTCGCCGCCGAGACGCAGGGCGGCAGCCCCCTCCCGCTGCTGCTGCTCGGCCCGGGCCTGGCCGACTGGGAACCGCCGCCCGGCACCGAGGCGCTGCGGGCCCGCGCGGGCAGCCCGTACACCGGCCTGTGGACTCTGCTGGCCGAGCACCGGCACCGGATCGGCGGCGAAGGGCGCCCCGCGCTGCTCGCCGAGTACGACCCGCTGCTCGGCCATCTGGACCTGGCCCGGCTGGCACCGGACCGATCCTCTCGTACGTAGGCGCGGTCAGCGGCAGCCGGTGGCCAGCGCGTCCGTCACCACCGTGTCCTCGATGCCGCGCAGGAACGCCTCCATGTCCGCGCGCGGCATCAGCGAGCTGTCCGCGGTCATCAGCAGCTCCACCGCGCCGGGCGCGTCGTAGACGTCCATGGCGAAGGTGAGGTTGTGGCGCGGCGGGAACTCCACCGGCCAGGTCAGCGTGGTCTGCTCGCGGGCGCGGGACAGCGGCACCGGACTGCCGGCCGGCGCCGGGGGCCGGAACAGCGCGGGCTCACGCGTGTCGTTGAAGAAGCACGAGTGGTCGGCCAGGTCCGGCAGTTCGCCGCGCAGTTCCTCGATGTCCCGGTCCAGCAGCCGCTTGTCGTACGAGGCATGCCGGTACGTGCCCAGCGCCCCGGCGTGCACCCGCCCCACCAGTGCCCCGAAGTCCTGCTCCACCGACCGCAGGTGGAACAGCCCCTCCTGGGCCAGCGTGGTCACCGTCTGCGCCATCCCCGGCAGGAAACGGTTGTTCACCACCACCTGGAGCAGCACGTCCGGCGCTCCGGACAGCCGGCCGATCTGCTGCGTCGCCGCGGCCAGCAGCACCGACGAACCGCTCACCCCGCGGGCCGCCGCCACATGGTCCACCGAGCGCAGCAGCGCGGGCGAGCGCAGGCAGGCGTTCGGGAACAGCGCCTGCGGATCGCGCGGGACGCGCGGCGCGAACAGGGCACGCGGGCCGTCGCCGAGCCTGCTCCGCCAGTGCCGGCGCGCGGCCTCGTCCCGGCGCCGCCCCCGCTCCGAGACCTGGTACGCGGCCAGGTCCAGCGGCTGGGTCGCCGGGGGCAGGCCGGCGTTCCCGGTACCCGCCGCCAGCAGCATCACCACGTCCCGGGCCAGCCGGCGCAGGCCCCCGCCGTCGGCCGCCGTGTGGGACAGCACCATCGCGTAGTGCCTGACCAGCCCGTCCGCCTCCACCAGCCCGATCCGCAGCGGCCACTGCTCCGCGCAGTCGAACGCCTGGCTCGCCAGCTCCGCCAGCAGCGCGTCGCCCACCGTCGCGCTCTCCTCGGCGGCGCACCGGCGGATCACCACCGGAAAGTGCCCCGAGGCGTCCAGCACCTGTGTCAGCTCGCCGTCCGCCCCCGGCACCATCCGGGTGCGCAGCGCCTCGTGGTGCCCCGCCGCCCGGGCCAGCGCCGCCAGGACCGCCGCCCGCGGATACGCCGGGTCCAGCGGGAATCCCACCGACACGTTGTAGCGGGGGGCGTCCTCGCCGAGTACCGACACCGCGTCCCAGATCGCCTGCTGCCCCCAGGTCGCCGGGCCCCGCCCGGCGCGCCCGGCGGAGACCGGCAGGTCCAGCAGATCCAGCTCGTGCGACTCGCTCATCGGCAACTCCTCGCGTGGAACCGGGACTTCGCGCCCCGCCTGCCCGAGGCGGTGACCGGAAGTATGCCGTCCCCCCACCGCGCGGGTCGCCCCTGCCGAGGCCGAGTACGCCGGACGACGGTGGCCGCGCTCGCCCGCCCGTAGCACCGGCCCCCCGACCGCCGCGGCCGGGCGCGTAAGGGCGGCGCCGACCCCGTACTACGCCCGTCCCCTCCGTCGGCGAGTGGCGGCAGCCGTCAAAGGACCGTTAACCTGCAGATGGTGAGCCGGGAAGTCTGGTCGGCACGGGGGACGGATCGCTGCGACCCGCAGCGGCGCTCCCGAGACGACTGGGGACTCGATGCGTGCGGTGGGGACCGTTCTCCTCCTGGTGATACTGGCCACGGCAGTCGCGGCGTTCGCCCGCAACCGCCGCATCCCCGCACCCTCGCTGCTGGTCCTCGCCGGAGTGGCGGCCGCCGCGATCCCGGGCACCCCCGCGATCCGCATCCCCCCGCAGACCATCGCCCTGGTGGTGCTGCCCCCACTGCTGTACGCCTCCGCCGAGGAGCTCTCGCCGCGCGACCTGCGGACCGTATGGCGCCCGGTCACCGTCCTCGCCCTCGGCCTGGTCCTCGCCTCCGCCGCCGCGGTCGGCGTGCTCGCGGCGGCGGTCACCCCCCTGTCCGGCGCCATGGCGTTCGTTCTGGGCGCGGTGCTGGCCAGCACCGATCCCGTCGCGGTCTCCGCGCTCGGCCGCCGGCTGGCGCTGCCCGGCCGCGTACAGGTGCTGATCCAGGCCGAGAGCCTGTTCAACGACGCGACCTCACTCGTACTGTTCAAGGTCGCGATCGCCGCCGCGGTGGCCGGCGGCACGGTCGGCGTGGGCCACGCGGCCGGCGAGTTCGCGCTGCTGGCCGGCGGCGGCACCGCGCTGGGCGCCGCGGTCGCCGGCCTCGTCGCCCTGATCCGGCGGCGCACCACCGATCCCGTCCTGGAGACCGTGATCGCGCTGGTCACCCCCTACGCCGCCTACGTCCTCGCCGAATCGGCGCACACCTCCGGGGTGACCGCGGTGGTCGTCGCCGGCGTCGTCCTCGGCACCTCCGGCCACCGGCTCACCGACGCCCGCATCCGGCTCCAGCTCTCCGCGGTTTACGCGGTGGTCGTCTTCCTGCTGGAGAGCGTGGTCTTCGCGATCGTCGGGCTGGAACTGCCCACCCTGGTCCGCGACCTTCCCCCCGGCACCGGGAACTGGCCGCTCCAGGCCCTCGCCGTGGCCGCCGCCCTGATCGCCCTGCGCATCGCCTGGATGCTGCCCCTGTCGGCCGCCGTCCGCCCCGCCGAAGGTCCCGCCTCCTGGCGCGCGGCCGGCGTGATCACCTGGGCCGGCACCCGCGGCGTCATGCCGCTCGCCGCCGCCCTGTCCATCCCCCTGACCACCCACGGCGGCACCCCCCTGCCCGGCCGCGAGCTCGTCCTCGTCCTCACCACCGCCGTCGTCGTCCTCACCCTCGTCGTCCAGGGCCTCACTCTGTCCCCCCTGGTCAACCGGTCCGGCCTCGCCCTCGAACCCGAGCACACCGCCCGCGAGGAATCCACCGCCCGCACCGCCCTCACCCGCGCCGCCCTCGCCCACGTCGACCTCCTCACCACCCTCGAAACCCACCCCCGCCCCGCCCTCGACCGCCTCCGCCACACCCTCACCGCCCGCCTCGACAGCACCCCCGACGACCCCCTCACCCCCACCTACCGCGACCTCCGCCGCGAGGTCATCGCCATCCAGACCACCGAACTGCGCCGCCTCTACGACACCCACGCGATCAGCGACACCACCCGCCGCCGCCTCCAGCACGACCTGGACAGGGAGGAAGCGGGGCTGGGGGACGGGTGAGGGTTCGCCGTCCGGGGGGTGAGTCCTGCCGGGGCGGGGGAGGGGCGAGGGTTCGCCGTCCGGCGGGGTTCGGCGGCTCGGAAGGCGGCCGGAAAAGGGTGGGGGCGGGGGAGATCCGGGATTACGATCCGAGGGTGGAACGTGACCCGATTGCCGAGGGCCGCAGTGCCGCGGTCGTGCCGGAACCCGGGGTACCGGGGCTGCTGGCCGGGCTGTGCGACGACGCGGCGCTGTTCCCGCCCGGCAACGCGGCCGTGAAGGACGCCGTGCCGGCCCACCGGCTGCACCGGGCCGCCTGGTACGCCCCGCTGGTCGGGCCGTTCCTGGTCGGCGCGGACAAGCTGGCCGACGTGGGAGCGGCCGCCACCGACCGGCTCGACATCGTCCTGGTCGTACGGGAGGGACCGGACGCGCTCGGCCCCGCCCTGGCCGAGTTGGCCGCCTGGCCCGCCCTGCGGCTGGCCGGCGTCGAACTGGGCCCCGGCCCGGCCGCCACCCCCGCCGAAGCGGCCGAGCACAGCTGCGCCGCCCTCGACCGGGAACTGCCCGACGACGTACCCGGCGTGGTCGAAATCCGCCGGGGCCCCGGCCTCGACGCCGCCCTGGACACGGTGGCCGCCACGCCGTACCGGGCCAAGTACCGCACCGGCGGCCTCGACGCACAAGCCTTCCCCGACGTCCCCGAGCTCGCCGCCTTCCTCACCGGCTGCGCCACCCGCACCCTCCCCTTCAAGTGCACCGCCGGCCTCCACCACGCCGTCCGCCACACCGACCCCACCACCGGCTTCACCCACCACGGCTTCCTCAACATCCTCGCCGCCACGGCCGCCGCCTGCGGCTTCACCACCACCGACCCGGCCACCCTCCTCGCCACCCACTCCGGCACCCCCCTCACCACCGCCCTCCACGCCCTCACCCCCACCCGTACCACCCACCTCCGCACCCTCTTCACCGCCTACGGCACCTGCAGCATCTCCGAACCCCTGGAAGACCTCGCCACCCTCGGTCTCCTGGCAGCCCCCGAGCTCTGACAGGGGCCGTTTCTTCCCGGCGTTTCCGTCTGTTCACATGTGCTCCTGGTCGTGGGAAGGCCGCGCGGCGCAGTCGGCGCGTACAGCGTTGGCCGAGCGCGGCCGTCAGGCCCGGGGCCGACGGCGCGCGGCCGTTTCATGGGGCCGGCAGCGAAGGACCCATGTGCGTGCCCTTGCCGCCGCGGCGAGGTGGGACGGCTGCTCGCTTCGGCGGGGACGGGTTCCCCGCGAGGTAGCCGCGGACGCTGCGAGCGAGCCGCTCGGCCTGCGCATGCAGCACTTGGCCGGTCGGGTGCTGCTCGCCGACGGCCGCGTCGATGGCGTACACCAGCGGATCGGTGCGGGACCGGCGGGTCGCGGGATCGACGCGCACCGGCCCGAGGCCGTCGACCGGGCCGCCGCAGCGGGTCACGTACCCGGCCCCCTTGCTGCCGGCGCCGTCCGCCGCGGACGGCGTGCCGGTGGCGACCACCAGGACGTCGTACGGGACGGTCGTGCCGTCGCGCAGGCACACCTCGGCGCGGGCGAGGTCGACGGCGGCGACCTCGACGTGCCGGACGTCGATGCCGTCGCGCAGGTACAGGTGCTCCGGGAGTCGCAGTGCCTGCGGCCCGTACCGGTCGGCGGCGGCCAGCGGTACGGTCCCCGGGGTGCGCGTGCCGTCGACGATCAGGACGGAGACGTCCGGGCTGTCGCAGTAGCAGCGCAGGCGTTTGGCCGCCAGGGTGCCGGCGGCTCCGCCGCCGAGGACGACGATGTGCCTGTCCATGAGGTCACTCTCCAGCGGGCTGCGGCGTCACGCCGGTGGGCGGGACGGGCGCCGACGCGCCGGGTGCGGCGCCGTAGTACGCGGCGCGCATCAACTCGCGCATGTCGTCGAGCATCGGCATGCGGGGGTTGGCGGGCGCGCACTGGTCGTCGAAGGCGCTCAGGGCCTGCTCGGGGAGGGCGGCGAGGAATGCCTGCTCGTCGACGCCGGCCGCCTTGAACGACCCTTCGATGTGAACCGCGTCCCGCAGCCGTTCGACGGCGGCGGCGTAGGAGGCGACGCCTTCCGCGGGCGTGGCGGCGGGCAGCCCCAGCATGCGGGCGAGGTCCTGGAACCGCTCGGGCGCCCGGTAGGTCTCGTACTTGGGCCAGCCGGTGAGCTTGGCCGGCACGGTGCCGTTGTAGCGGATGACGTGCGGCAGCAGGATGGCGTTGGTACGCCCGTGCGCGAGGTGGAAGGTGGCGCCCAGGGTGTGGGCCATGGCGTGGACGATGCCGAGGAAGGAGTTGCCGAACGCCATGCCGGCGATCGTCGCGGCGTTGTGCACCTTCTCGCGGGCGACGGGGCTGGCCTCGCGGTCGTTGACGGCCGCTTCGAGGTTGTCGAAGATCAGCTTGACGGCGTGCCGGGCGAGTCCGTCGGTGAAGTCGTTGGCGTAGACCGACACGTACGCCTCGGTGGCGTGGGTGAGGGCGTCGAAGCCGCTGTCGGCGGCGATGGCCGGCGGCAGGTCCGCGGTCAGCAGCGGGTCCACGATGGCCACGCTGGGCGTCAGCGCGTAGTCGGCGAGCGGGTACTTCCTGCCGGTCGCCGGGTCGGAGATGACGGCGAACGGAGTGACCTCCGCGCCGGTGCCCGACGTGGTGGGGACGCACACCAGCCGGGCCCGCTCGCCCAGCGCCGGGAACCGGAAGGCGCGTTTGCGGATGTCGGAGAATTTCTGCCGCATGTCGCCGAAGTCGATGCCGGGCTGTTCGTACAGCAGCCACATCACCTTGGCGGCGTCCATCGGGGAGCCGCCGCCGACGGCGATGATCGTGTCGGGCCGGAAGTCACGCATGAGAGCCGCGCCGCGCCGTACCGCGTCGATGGCGGGCTCGGGCTGTACGTCGTCGATGATCTGGACGGTGACGGGATCGGGGCGGCGGCGCAGGACGCGGGTGATCCTGTCGATGTAGCCGAGCCGGGTCATGGTGGCGTCCGTGACGACGGTGACGCGGTGGACGTCCGGCATGCTGGCCAGGTAGCGGATGGCCTGCGGTTCGAAGTAGATCTTCGGCGGGACCTTGAACCACTGGAGGTTGTTCTGGCGGGTGGTGACCCGCTTGATGTTCAGCAACTGCGCGGTGGAGACGTTGTCGGACACCGAGGTGTGGCCCCAGGAGCCGCAGCCCAGGGTCAGTGACGGCACGAGGTGGTTGTAGATGCCGCCGATGGCGCCCTGGGAGGAGGGCGCGTTGACGATGACGCGCACGGTCTGCATGCGCTTGCCGTACGCTTCGGCCACCTGTCGGTCGCCGGTGTGGATGACGGCGGTGTGCCCCTGGCCGTGGAAGGCGACCATCTCGGTGGCGAGGTCGAAGCCCTGCTCGGTGGTGTCCGCCCGCAGTACGGCCAGGACGGGGCACAGCTTTTCGCGGGTCAGCGGCTCGGTACGGCCGACGCGGTCGGCTTCGGCGAGGATGACCGAGGTCCCGGCCGGCACGGTGAACCCGGCCTGCCGGGCGATCCACGCCGGGCTGCGGCCGACCGCGGCCGGGTTGACCCTTCCACCGGGAGTGCCGTCCGCGGCGGGCGGGAAGAGGTAGGCCTCCAGCTTTCGCTTCTCCGCCGGCGTGGCCCGGTGGGCGTGCAGGTGGCCGAACAGCGCCAGCGCCTCCTCGTACACGGCCCCGTCCAGGATGACGGCCTGCTCCGAGGCGCAGATCATGCCGTTGTCGAACGACTTGGACAGCACCAGGTCGTGGACGGCGCGACGCAGGTCGGCGCTGCGGTGCACGTACGCCGGCACATTGCCGGCACCGACTCCGACCGCGGGCTTGCCGGTCGAGTAAGCGGCCTTGACCATGGCGTTGCCGCCGGTCGCGAGAATCAGGGCGACCCCGGGGTGGTGCATCAGGGCTGACGTGGCCGCGAGTGAGGGGTGCTCGATCCACTGCACACAGTCCGCGGGGGCACCGGCCGCGACGGCCGCGTCCCGCACGATTCGGGCGGCTTCGGCGCTGCACCGCTGAGCGGCCGGATGGAAGGCGAAGATCACGGGGTTGCGGGTCTTGAGCGCCAGCAGCGCCTTGAAGACGGTGGTGGACGTCGGGTTGGTGACCGGGGTGATCGCGGCGACCACGCCCACGGGTTCGGCGATCTCCACGACGTCGTCGATGTCGTCGCGTGCGATGACGCCCACCGTCCGCACCTTGGACATGCTGTGGGCGACGTGCTCGCAGGCGAACATGTTCTTCGCGGCCTTGTCCTCGAAGACCCCGCGGCCGGTCTCCTCGACGGCGAGGCGGGCCAGCTCGCTGTGCCGGTCGAGCGCGGCGACCGACGCCTTGGCCACGATGTGGTCGACCTGCTCCTGGGTGAGGTCGGCGTACGCCGCCAGCGCCCGGGCGGCGCCTGCCACCAGCGGGTCGATGGCGTCGGCGAGATCGGAGGTGCCGGCGGCCGCGACCTGCGGCGCACCGGCCCCTGCCGCAGCGCCGGCACCGCCTGCGGCACGAGCGGATACCAACTGGGTCATGACGATCCCTTCGTCCGGGGGCACGCGAGTACGTCACCGTGCGCGGCGCACGTGCGGCAGGTCCGCCGAGCCTTGGCCCGGACCGCCTCATGGCCGCCTGCGCACAACGGTGCCCGCACCCGGCCGGGAAGCCCGAGTGCCGAACGGCCCTTCCCTGTGGGCGATACAGCCCCTTCCACCGCGCTTCGGCGCCCCGGCGGCAGGACCGCCGCCCGAGTCCGTTCGCCCTGGGACGTGGGCCGTTGGGCCGACGGCGCCGCCACAGTCCAACGGGCCCTCGCAGAGGGGCCGTTCGGCCTCCCGGCCGGGGTCATCGGCCCGCAGCGCCGATCCGCGCCCGCCCGGGACAGTGAAGCGGCAACGAAGACACGTCGTCCTGATCTCCTCTCGGACCGCCTAACAACTTACGGAGGCCGCCATGGCCGTTCACCAGGAATCCCGCCGAAGCGCCCACATGATGGAGATCTCGGCCGTGGAGGCCGCCGAGACCGCACCCCGGCACGGTGCCGTCATGACTCCGCTCGCCGCGCGGGCGGTCGCCGTCGTGCGGATCACGCTCGGCTTCGTCTTCCTCTGGGCGTTCCTCGACAAGGCCTTCGGGCTGCACTACGCCACCGGCTCGGGCAAGGGCTGGATCGACGGCGGCTCGCCCACCAAGGGCTTCCTGTCCGGCGTGCAGGCCGGCCCGCTGCGGTCCTTCTTCCACGCCATCGCGGGCACCGGCTGGGCCGACACACTGTTCATGCTCGGCCTGCTCGGCATCGGACTCGCCCTGATCAGCGGGGTCGCCCTGCGGGTCACCGCCGTCGCCGGCACCGCCCTGATGGCCATGATGTGGGCCGCCGAATGGCCGCTCGCCCAGCACCTGACCACCGGCGCCCCCACCGGCTCCAGCAACCCGCTCATCGACTACCACGTCCTCTACGCCCTGGCGATGATCCTCTTCGCCGCCTCCTACGCCGGCAACACCTGGGGCCTGGGCCGGATCTGGGCCCGCCTCCCCTTCGTCCGCGACAACCGCTGGCTGCTCCAGTAGCGCTTCGAGCCGACAGCCGACAGCCGACAGCCGACAGCCGACAGGCGCCGGACGTCTGAGGCCAGAGGCCGGACGCCGGAGTCCGGCACCGGCCGAGGACCCCGGACGCGCCCCGGCCGGGAGGGGCCGGAGGGGTGGGGTTCCGAAATGCTGACTTATATTTGTGGGCCGCCAGGCCCGTAAATATGAGATTTCGGAGCCCCACCCCGGAGGCACCGACCCCCACACGGAAGCCCCACACGGCAGCCCCGCACCGAACCGCGAGCCACCCCCACCCGTCACCCGAACGACGCACACCGCTCGGGCGTAGGATGCCGGAATGTCGTACGGGTCGACCACGCTGCTCCCCGTGACACCACCCGGCCGCCGGCCGCGACGAGCGGGGACGATCACCCAGCCATGAGCACTGCCGAGACCCCGCCGCGGCCCGGTCCGGCCTGGCAGCGCAGCGCATTGCGGCGCCTCCCCTGGCGGACGATCATCTGCCTGGTCCCCCTGGCCGGCGTCGCGATATGGGCGTTCGGCCACTGGCCGACCATCACCTCCGGCGGCCACGACCTGTGGGCGGCCAACCGCTACTGGCTGTTCGCGGCCCTGCTCGCGACAGCGTTCGGCTGGGTGGCCAACGCCGTGGCCCGCCAGGGCACGATCCTCGAACCCCTGCCGCCCTGCCGCCTGCTCGCCACCCAGTTCGCGGCCACCGCGGCGAGCCAGTTGGCCCCGGCCGGAGTGGGCGCGGGCGCGGTCAACCTCCGCTTCCTGCGCGGCTGCGGAGTCCCATTGCTGCGCACCTCGGCCGCGATAGCCCTGTACTCGATAGCCGAGTCCGTCGGCCGCGTCACCCTCCTCGCGGTGCTGCTGATCGCCTTCCCGCACGCCCTGCACCTGCACGGCATCGCCCCCGGCCGTACCACCCTCCTCTTCCTGGCCGCCGCCACGGCGATCGCCCTCGTCGCCGCTGTCCTCACCCTCGCCCTGGTACGACCCCTGCGCCGGATCATCCGCGACTTCCTGGCCGCCGCCCGCACCGACGTGCGCTCACTGCACATGCGGCCGGCCCGAGCCCTCGCCCTGTGGGGCGGCTCACTGGCGTTCCCGGCGACCCAGGCGGCCGGCCTGATCGCGGTGAGCCGCGCACTGTCGCTGCCGGTGCCGGCCGGGCACGTGGCGGTGGCGTATCTCGCCGCCACCTGTGTCGCGGCCGGCATCCCGGCCCCGGGCGGCGTCGGCTCCGTGGACGCGGCCCTCGGCCTCGCCCTGGTCGCGGCCGGCGCGCCCGCCACCACGGCCACCTCCGCGGTCCTCGGCTTCCGCATCATCAGCGCCTGGCTGCCCCTGCTCCCCGCGGCCCTGGTGCTGGCCGCGCTCGTGCGCCGCAAGGTCGTCTGACCGCCCGCCCCCGACCCGCGGCCCAGCCCTTCAACCCCCGGCTCAGCCCGCCGACCCCGCCCGAACCCTTCCCACCTCATGAGTTGTGTTTCCCAACCCGCTCTGCCTACAGTGACGGAAAGAGTTCCGGCCAAGGCGCGGAGGTTCCGGTGATGCGTGACGCGGTGATCGTCGAGGCCGTACGGACCCCGATCGGCAAGGGCAAGCCGGGCGGCGCGCTGTCCGGCGTCCACCCGGTGGACCTGCTCGCCCACACGCTGCGGGCGCTGATCGAGCGCAGTGGAGTGGACCCCGCGCAGGTGGACGACGTGATCGGCGGCTGCGTGGACCAAGTCGCGGAGCAGGCGATGAACACCACCCGTTACGCCTGGCTCGCTGCCGGCTTCCCGGACACGGTCCCGGCGGTGACCGTGGACCGGCAGTGCGGCTCCTCCCAGCAGGCCGTGCACTTCGCCGCGCAGGGCGTGATCGCGGGCGCGTACGACCTGGTGGTGGCCTGCGGTGTGGAATCGATGAGCCGGGTGCCGATGTGGTCCAACGTGCCGCCCGGCGCCGACCCGTTCGGTCCGGGGGTCGCCGCCCGCTTCCCGGACGGCCTGGTCCCGCAGGGCGTCAGTGCCGAACTCATCGCGGCCAAGTACTCGCTCGGCCGCGAGGCGATGGACCTGTTCGCGGTCGGCTCGCACGCCAAGGCCGTCGCGGCCCGCCAGGCCGGCGCCTTCGACGCCGAGACCGCGCCCGTACGGACGGAGGGCGGCACGGTACGCCTGGACGAGTCGGTGCGTCCGGCCACCACCCCCGAGGCGCTGGCCGGGCTGCGGCCCGCCTTCGAGGACCCCGGCTTCGCCGCCCGCTTCCCGCAGATCGAGTGGTCGGTCACGGCCGGCAACTCCAGCCCGGTCAACGACGGCGCCTCCGCCGTACTGATCACGAGCAGCGAGACCGCCGCCCGGCTGGGGCTGCGCCCGCTGGCCCGGCTGCACAGCTTCGCCGCCACCGGCAGCGACCCGCTCCTGATGCTCACCGGGATCGTCCCGGCCACCGAGAAGGTGCTGCGCCGGGCCGGTCTCGGCCTCGCCGACATCGACCTCTTCGAGGTCAACGAGGCGTTCGCCGCCGTCGTGCTCGCCTGGCTCCAGGAGACCGGCGCCGACCCCGAGCGGGTCAACGTCAACGGCGGCGCGATCGCCCTCGGTCACCCGCTGGGCGCCAGCGGCACCCGCCTGATGACCACCCTCGTCCACGCCATGCGGCAGCGCGGCGCCCGCTGGGCCCTGCAGACCATGTGCGAGGCGGGCGGCCTGGCCAACGCGACGATTCTGGAAGCCCTCTGATTGGTCCAGACCTATTGACGCGTCATCGGGGCCGCGCTTCCATCGACCCAACCGGGCCATGTGGTCATGAGTTGTCATGACCACCCCCACAGGCTCGGGGACCGAGAAGGGAGCACCACCTATGACCGGTCGTAGGTCAGCTCGTACGATCGCCCGCGGGTTACGGCTGCTCGGAGCCGGACTGGCCCTCGCCTTCCTCGCGCAGATCCCGTTCACCTCGGCCGCCCACGCGGACACCACCTGCGCGCTCAAATCCCGGCCTGCCGGCAAGGTCCTCCAGGGCTACTGGGAGAACTGGGACGGCGCGGCCAACGGCGTCCACCCCGGGCTCGGCTGGATCCCGATCACCGACAGCCGTATCGCCGCCCACGGCTACAACGTCATCAATGCCGCCTTCCCCGTGATCCTCTCCGACGGCACCGTCGAGTGGCAGGACGGCATGGACACCGGCGTGAAGGTCGCCACGCCCACCGAGATGTGCCAGGCCAAGGCGGCCGGCGCCACCGTCCTGATGTCCATCGGCGGCGCCGCGGCCGGCATCGACCTGAGCTCCAGCGCCGTCGCCGACCGCTTCGTCGCCACCATCGTGCCGATCCTCAAGCGGTACAACTTCGACGGCATCGACATCGACATCGAGACCGGCCTGGTCGGCAGCGGCAACATCAACACGCTGTCCACCTCGCAGGCCAACCTGGAACGCATCATCGACGGCGTCCTGTCCCAGATGCCCGCCGGCTTCGGTCTGACCATGGCCCCGGAGACCGCCTACGTCACCGGCGGCAGCATCACCTACGGCTCCATCTGGGGTGCCTACCTGCCGATCGTGAAGAAGTACGCCGACAACGGCCGCCTGTGGTGGCTCGACATGCAGTACTACAACGGCAGCATGTACGGCTGCTCCGGCGACTCCTACCAGGCCGGCACCGTGGCCGGCTTCACCGCGCAGACCGACTGCCTCAACAAGGGCCTGGTCGTGCAGGGCACCACCGTGAAGGTCCCGTACGACAAGCAGGTCCCGGGCCTGCCCGCGCAGCCCGGCGCCGGCGGCGGCTACATGTCGACCGGCCTGGTCGGCCAGGCCTGGAACACCTACCACGGCTCCCTCAAGGGCCTGATGACCTGGTCCCTCAACTGGGACGGCTCGAAGAACTGGACCTTCGGCGACAACGTCAGAGCCCTCCAGGGCCGCTGAACCGTTCCTCCGCCGTCTCCGGTCCGGCTTCCCGGTGACGCCGCGGCATGACCCGAGAGATGCTGGAAAGGGAGACCCGTGCGGGGACGAACCGTACGGAACGCCCATCCGAGAACCACACCGAGGACGGCGGCGAACCACACGACATCACACACAAGCAGGTAGGCACGGAAGCACACGGAGACCCGCACGGACGGATTGCGGGGACCAACCCTCAGGGCGCGCCCCGGGGAGCACGAGCCGGGGCGCACCCGCCGGGAGCAAGGAAACACAAGGAAGGGGGCCAGCCGTCATGACGCAGCAGAACGCCACGGCGCCCGCCCGTACCAAGACGTGGACCCTGAGACTGGACATCGTCGAGGAGGACCTGGACTCCACCGGGGTGGACGCCACCCTCGACACCGGAGCCACGACCCTCGTCTGCCACACCAGCGCGCACCGCAACCCGCACGACCCGCCGGCCCCCGACATCGGCGACGAGTACGCCGCCGGGCGCGCCCTGCTGGATCTCGGCAAGCAGCTCCTGCGCGCCGGTACGACCGACGCCGCCGCCAACGCGAAGGACGCCGAATTCTAGGCACGGCTCCGGGCCCGTCCGCGGAGTGAACAGCGGGCATCGGCCCGGCCCGTCATCGGCCGCCGCACCCCTGCCCGGGGTACGGCGGCCGCGTCGTGCCCCCGCCGTCCCCCAGTGGCTCCGGGACCCCGGCACCCCGGGAACGGCCGCCCGCGGTAGGCGAAATCGCGACAAGATACGGCCCGGCCCGCCGCTGCCCCTCCACGCACCGCCGCCCCGCATTCCGCTTGCGTCCCCGCGTCACTTCTTGCGGGCCCGGGGCCCGTGCCTCGGCCGACGCGCCCGGCCGCCCGTACCGCACCCGCGCACCGCCGCGTCCCGGGAGTCGCACCAGGCGTCCGAAACCCCACCGCCCACCCGCCGTGGCGGCCGGAATTCGCCGTAATTCCCTGTGGATACCATCGGTTGCTTCTTCCGGCTCAAACCGAGCGCTGATACAGTGCACGACTGCGACTCTGCAATTCCTGCACATCTTTCCGCACCTGCCGGATCACGATCTGTTCGGACGAGCGGTTGCTGCCGCAGGTTAATTCCGGGTGGATTTTGTGGTCCCCGCGTGACTTTCAGGAACTCATCCTCATCCGAAAGCCCGTCACGGAAGGCAGCGCAATGACCAATCGAACCCCCGACAGAATTGTCGACGCCTGGCTCTCCGGCGCGTCGGCCTCCGCCGGAATCGACAATCCGGCCGGCCCCCTCTTCACCGGCCCCACCTTCGCCGACTCGCCCGCGGTCACGGATTTCCTCGTCACCACGGAACGGCTTTCGGATTCCCTCGTCACGACCGAGGCGCTGTCCGACGCCTTTGTGACGACCGAGGCCGCACGCGACTCCCTGGTGACCACCGAGGCCGTCCGTGACGGGCTCGTGACGACCGAGGCGGTGCGCGACTCCTTCGTCACCACGGAGGCCGTGCGCGACGCGCTCGTGACGACCGAGGCGGTGCGCGACGCCTACGTCACCACCGAGGCCGTCGCCGACGCCATGGTCACCACCGAGGCCGTCCGCGACAGCCTGGTGACGACCGAGGCGCTGTCCGACGCCTTTGTGACGACCGAGGCCGTCCGCGACTCCCTGGTCACCACCGAGGCGCTCGCCGACACCTTCGTGACCACCGAAGCTCTGGCGGACTCCTTCGTGACCACCGAGGCGCTGGCCGACTCCTTTGTGACGACCGAGGCCCTGGCGGACTCCTTCGTGACCACGGAAGCCGTCGCCGACACCATGGTCACGACCGAAGCGCTGCGGGACACTTTGGTGACGACGGAGGCGCTGTCCGACGCCTTTGTCACCACGGAGGCCATGCGCGACTCCTTGGTGACGACCGAGGCGCTGGTCGACACCTTTGTGACGACCGAAGCCCTGGTGGACACCATGGTCACCACCGAGGCCGTGCGGGACCTGGTCGGGCGCTGAGACAAGGCGAGGGGAGCCGCGGGCGGTGCAGGGGGAGGAGGGGCTGTTCCGGGGGCCCGTCGAGGGGATGAGCCGGGAGTGGGAGCGCCGGCTCGAGGACCGGGTCAACGGGGTCACCGGGCTCGGGGAGCAGGACGCCGCGGTGATCGCCGAGCGCGGTTGGCGGCATCTGGTGACAGTGGTGGAGTCCCGGCTGAGCCGGATGTTCCTGCTGGAACTGCATGCCGCCTCCCGTGGGGGCGAACTGGCCGGGCTGGACCCGGCGGACCGGTGGCAGGCCTTCGTGGACCTGGCCTCCGGCGCGGAGTTCCGGCGCAGGCTGGAACTGCGCTACCCGACCCTGCGGGCCCGGCTGGAGACGGGTGCCCGCCATCACGTGGCGGCGGTCGGCGCGCTGGCCGAACGGCTGGCCGCCGACCGGCCGGCCCTCGACGCCCTGCTCGGCGGACCCGCCGGGCCGCTGCGGGACCTGGCCCTCGGCCGCGGCGATCCGCACCGCGGCGGCCACACCGTGGCCCGGCTCGACTTCGCCGGCGGCACCGTGATGTACAAGCCGCGGCCGATGGAGATCGACGCCGCGCTCGACGCGGTCCTGGCCGCGCTGCTGCCCGGGCCGGACCGCATCCGTACGCCCGCGGTGGCGATCGGCGACGGCTACGGCTGGACCTCCTTCGTCACCCACCGGTACTGCGCCGACGACGCCGAACTCGCCGCCTTCTACCGCAACCTGGGCCACTGGCTGGCCGTGATGCGCCTGGTCGGCGGCACCGACCTGCACGGCGGCAACATCGTCGCCGACGGCCCGGTGCCCGTGGTGGTGGACGCCGAGACGATGTTCTCCGGGTTCGCCGGGTTCTCCGGCACCCCCGCGGCCGCGGAACCGTATCCCGGCCGCACCGCCGCCGCGGAAGCCGAACGGATCATGCGCCGCGCGGTGCCGCGGGTCGGCATCCTGCCGATGCGGGTGGGCCTGCTGTCGGGCGTGGACCTGTCGGCCGCCGGCCGGCTGCCGGACGAACAGCCGCGGGTACGCGTGCCCGTGGTCGCGGGCCGCGGCACCGACGGCGCCCGCCTGGAGGAGCGCGAGGGCCGGCTGCCGCTGTCCGGCAACCACCCCAGCGCCGCCCCCGAACCCGAGCGGTTCTGGGAGCACATCGCCGCCGGCTTCGCCGATCTCAGCGCCCACCTGCGCGCCCTGGACGCCGAAGGGGGCCTGACGCCCCTGCTCAAGCCGTTCCTGGGCGCCGAGATCCGCCAGGTGCGCCGCTCCACCCAGGTGTACGGCGACGTCGGCCACATGCTCTGGCACCCCGCCGCGCTGCACGACGAACCGTCCGCCGTCGGCCACGCCCGCGCCGCCCTGCTGCGGCACGCCCGCGCCAATCCCATCGCCCCGGCCGACGCCGCCACCATCGACGCGGAGATCGCCGAACTCCTCACCGGCGACACCCCCGTCTACACCGGCCTGCTCACCCCCGACCGGCTGACCGCCGCCGTCGCCGACTGGCGCGCCGCCGACCTGAACCGCGAGGCCGGCTTCATCCGCTGGGCCCTCCCCGGCGTCTACGCCGACCCGCACGCCCACCGCGCGCCCGACACCGCGCCGCTCGCACCCGTACGGGCTGCCGGGACGGCCGCTGTACCGGCCCCTGCCGACCCGCACGCCCACCGCGCGCCGGGCGCCACGCGGCCTGTACCTGTACGCCCTGCCGGGACTGCAGCCGTGCCGTCCACCGCTGCCCCGCACCCCCACGGCGCGCCGGGCGCCACGCCGCCTGTGCCCCTGCGCCCTGCCGGGACTGCGGCCGTAACGTCTCCGGCTGCCCCGGACCCCCACGGCGCGCCGGGCGCCACGCCGCCTGTGCCCCTGCGCCCTGCCGGGACCGCGGCCGTAACGCCTTCCGCCGACCCGCACCCCCACGGCGCACGGGGCGCCACGCCGCCTGTGCCCCTACGCCCGGCCGGCACTGCGGCCGTGCCGCCTCCCGCCGACCCGCATGCTCACCCCGCGCCGAGTGCTGCGCCGCCTGTGCCCCTGCGCCCTGCCGGGACCGCGGCCGTAACGCCTCCCGCTGCCCCGCACCCGCACGGCGCGCCGGGCGCCACGCGGCCCGTGCCCCTACGCCCGGCCGGGAACGCGGCCGTGCCGCCCCCCGCCGGGCCGCCCGTTTCCCGCGCGCCGCACCTGGCCCTGGCACCGTCACTGCCGGGCTCCGCCGAACAGCCGGTCCTGGCGCCGCGCGACGAGGCACGGCGGCGGGCGCTCGCCGCCACTGCCGTACGGGCGCTGCTGGACGCGGCGGTCAGGGGGGCGGACGGGTCCGTCACCTGGCTCGGGCCGGTGCTGACGGAGGCCGGCTGGTCGGTCGGGCCGCTGGGCGCCGACGCCTACACCGGGCAGGCAGGAGTCGTGGTGGGCCTGGCCGGATACGCTGCCGAGGCGCGCGCCGGGCGGGCCGATCCGGTGCCCGGCCTGGACGAGACCCTGCGGGGGGCGCTGACCGCGCTGCGGCGGCTCGACGCGCGACCGGCCCGCCGACCGGGCGGCCTGCGCGGGCTCGGCGGGCGGGTCTGGGCCTGGCTCGCGCTCGCCGGGACGGCCGGGACCAGTCCGGCCGACCGCGATGCGTATCTGGAGCGGGCCGCGACGGCCGCGGCCGGGCTGCGCGGCGCCTTCGGCCAGCGGCCCGCCGATCCGGACGGCACGTCAGGGCTGGACGGCTGGGCCGGCGTCGTGGTGCCCCTGCTGGAACTGAGCGAGGCAGCCGGCGACCCCGCCTGGGCCGCGCTCGCGGCGGACATCGGCCGCACCCTGGCCGACCGGCCCGGCGCGGCCCCGGACGGCGGCCTGCCCGCGACCGCCTGGGCCCGCTACCGGTTGGCCCTGTCCGGCGCGGCGGGCGCGGACGCCGATCCCTGGCGGCAGGCCGCCCGTACCGCCTTCGCCGAGGCCGCCGACGCCCCTTCGCCCGGTGCCGGCTGGTGCCGCGGCCGGACCGGCACCGCACTGGCCGCCGCCGACCTCTACGGGCGCACCGGTGACCCCGTGCTGGCGGCCGTGGTCCGGGCGGCCCTCGACGACCTGCCCGCGACCGGCCGTACCCTGTGCCACGGCGCCCCCGGGATGTGGGAACTCGGCGCCGCCGCCCGCCGGACCGGCCTCGACGGCCCACCCGAGGACCGGGACACCCGCCTTCTCGACCTCCTGGCCGCCGCGCCGCGCCCCGGCCTCGACACAGTGGCCGCCACCGCCCCCGGCCTGATGAACGGCCTGGCCGGGACGGTGACGACCCTGCTGCGCATGCACCCGGCCCACCGCGTGCCAGCCCCCCTGCTGCTGGCACCGGCCCCCTGACGCACCCGCACCCCGACCCGCCGCCAAAACCCGTACCCATGGACGCGTCCGGATTGGCGCGCCCATGGACGCGGGTTGCGAGTGCGGCGCCCAGGAGCAGCCGCCCGCCCGCGCCGTGACCCATGGCCCGGCTCGCTCGACACGACGAGCGAGGAGGACATCGAGCAGCAGTCCGCGGTGAACTCCGGGCTACCCAAGTGCCCCCCGGCGCCCTCGATGTGACGGCCGGACCATCGGCCACCGCGGACCGCATGACCGGCCGACTCCCCTCCGACGCCGGTCACGCTCCGCAGGGGTCGGCATCGAGCACGACCGTTACCGGCCGCCATGGCGGCCGCGCGCTGGGCCGCGATGACGGCCGAGGCCGAAACCCCCACCCATGGGCGCGCCCGCATCGGCGCGCCCATGGACACGGGTCCGCACAAGCCGCAGCAGGGATCAGCCGCCCGCGCGCCGGGCGGCCAGCTCCAGAGCACTGTCCCGTAGCGCACCCGTGAACTCGGCGACGCCCTGCGGGGTCAGGGTCAGCGCGGGGGTCAGCCGCAGCCAGCTCTGGTCGTGGGCGGCGGATTCCAGCAGCACGCCCCGGCGGACCAGGAGGTCCACGCAGGCCGCGGCGCCGTCGGGGGCGTCGGGGTCGGTCAGCCCCGCGATCCGTACGGCCAGCAGCAGCCCACGGCCGCGTACCGCGCGCACCCCGATGTCCTCGGCGACCAGCTTCTCCAGCTCCGCCCGCAGCAGTGCGCCGATGTCGCGGGTGTGCTCCAGCAGCCCCTCCTCCTGGATCACGTCGAGCACGGTCAGCCCGGCGGTCATGCCCAGCAGGTGGCCCTCGAAGGTGGAGTTGTGGATGTAGGCGCGGCCCGGCGAGGAGTACACCGCGCGGTGCACCGCCTCGGTCATCAGCAGCGCGGCCACCGGCACCATCCCGCCGCTCAGCCCCTTGGAGACGGTCACCATGTCGGGGGCGACACCGGACTCCTGGAAGCCGAACCAGTCGCCGGTGCGGCCGATCCCGGTCAGGATCTCGTCGGCCACCAGCAGGGTGCCGTGCGCGGCGCAGACCCTGCCGACCGCGGCCAGCGCCTCCGGCTCCCAGGCGCGGGCGCCGCCGAGCCCCTGCACCGGCTCCACGAACACCGCCGCCACATCGTTGGCGGCCAGCGCCGCCTCCAAGGCGGCCACATCGCCGAACGGCACCTGGCGGTAGTCGCCGTGCGTCCACTCGGCACCGGCCAGCGGCAGCCGCCAGTAGTCGTGCCCGGCCATCGGCAGCGGCCCCGGAGTGAAACCGTGGAAGCCCCGCCCGAAGGAGACGAACCCCTGCCGCCCGGTGGCCGCCATGGCGAACTTCATGGCGTTCTCCACCGCCTCGCTGCCGCCGGTGCAGAAGTAGACCCGCTCCAGCGCCGCACCGGCAAGCTCGCACAGCCGCACCGCCAGCGGACCGGCAGCACCCGGCAGGCCGAGCGGCACGATGAACGGACTGCCGCCCGCGATGACCTCGCTGAGCGCCGCCACCACCCGCGGATGCCGGTGGCCCAGCAGCGCCCCGCCGTTCTGCGCGATCATGTCCAGGTAGCGCCGCCCGTCGGCGTCGGTCAGATACGTACCGGTGGCCTCGCGGAACAGCTCGGGCCACCCCCGGCCGGCGATCACGTCGGCCCGGAACGGATTCACTGCCTGCCGGTACGCCGCGACGGGATCGATCGTCTGGATATCCATACCCTGCCTTTCTGGCGGGTTGCCGGAAGCGGCCGGCAAATTGCCGGTCACCGAAGCCGGTCACAGAACCTGTGCCCGGAAAACCGGCCCGGAACGCGAGCGCGCCGGGCATCGCGGACGGCCGCGCGAGGGCGTGCGGAAATCGTTCCGCCAAGGCCGGTCACCGGAACCGGCCACCGACGCTAGCCGAGCGCACAACCGCCGTCCATCCCGTCGCGCACTGCCGGAATGCACTCTTTTCCGGTGCCGGGCCGCCGTGCCATACTCCCAATCCGGTTCGCTCGGGCACCCGGCCGTCTCCGCGGGAAGGCAGGCATGTTCCGTCATGACAGAAGGCGACCCCGAAACCGCGGTTTCCGGGAAATCCCCGCCGCCGCTCGGCCGTAACCGGGATTTCGCCCTTCTGTGGTCCGGGCAGGCGATATCCGCGCTCGGCAACGAACTGTCCGAGCTGGCCTATCCACTGCTGGTGCTGGCCGTGACCGGCTCGGCCGCCCGGGCCGGCCTGGTGGGCAGCGCCGAGCTGATCGCGATGCTGGCCGCGCTGCTGCCCGCGGGCACCGCCGCCGACCGGCTGCCGCGCCGCCGGGTGATGGTGGCCGCTTCCCTGACGCAGCTGGTCGCCCTGGGCAGTGTCGCCCTCGCGGTGGCCGCCGGGCAGATCCACCTCGTCCACCTGGTCGCGGCCGGCGCCCTCGAAGGGGCCGCCTCGGCGTTCTACATCGGCGCCTCCCGCGGCGCGGTACGGCGGGTCGTGCCGGCCCCGCAGCTGTCCCAGGCGCTGGCCCGTACCCAGGCCCGCGACCAGGCGGCGGCGGTGGTCGGACCGCCGGCCGGGGGAGCGCTCTACACGGTCGCCCGTACTCTCCCCTTCGCCCTGGACGCGCTGTCCTTCGGTGTCGCCGCCCTCGCCGCGGCCCTGGTACGCGGCCCCGTCGACCCCGAACCCGCGGCCGGCCGCCCCGCGCCGGCTCCTGGCGAGGGGCGCCGCCGGCTGACCGCGGGCCTGCGCTTCGTCAGCGGCGACCGCTACCTGCGGGTGGTGGCCGGCTGGGCGGCGGTGATCAACGCGATCGCGACCGGCATGATGCTGCTGGTCGTCGTCCTCGCCCGGCACCGGGGCGCCGGCCCGTCCGCGATCGGCACCATCACCGCCACCTTCTCCGTCGGCGGCCTGCTGGGCGCGCTCACCGCCCCCCGGATCATCGAGCGCTGGTCCGGGCGCCGGCTGGTGCTGTTCGCGTCCTGGCTGATGGTGCCCTGCCCGGTGGCGATGGTGCTGGCCCCCACCCCACTGCTGATCGGCGTGGCCGGCGCGGTGTCGGTGTGCGCCATCGTCCCGGTCAACGTCGTCCTGCTCACCCGGGCCTACGAACTGACGCCCCATCACCTCCAGGGCCAGGCCGGCAACGCCATGCTGCTGCTCGGCTCCGGCCTGAAGTGGACCGCCCCGGCCGTCTTCGGCCTGCTCGCCGACCGCCTGGGCCCGGTCACCCCGCTCGTCATCGGTTCCGTCCTGTACGGGATCACCGCCGTGTGGCTGCAGGGCCGTTCCGCGTTGCGCCGGCTCGACGCGCCCGCCGTACCGCGGCCGGCCGGCGTCCCCGTATGACCCGACCGACCCCACCCGACCGCACCCCCGTCCCCACCCCGCAACCGATCCACCCCCACCCCGCGACAGGGACCGCGCCCCGGCCGAGCCACAGGGCCCCGGCCCAGGCCCCGGTCCCGCAACAGGGAGGCGCAGTGACCGAGCACAGCGTGCCCGCCGCCGACTCCTCGGCGGCATCCGACCTGGTCAAGCAGTTGTTCACCTCCGAGGAGGCCAGGGCCGACCCCTACCCGCTCTACCGCGCGCTGCGCGAGACCGCCCCCGTACACCGGGCCGAGGGCGGCCGGGTGTTCCTCACCCGGTACGCCGACTGCGCCGCGCTGACCCGCAACCCCGCCCTGCTCGCGCAGAGCGAGTCCTGGATGGACAAGGCGTCCCCCGGCTGGCGCCAGCACCCGGCGGTGGTGCAGAACATCGAGACCATCCTGTTCAAGGACCCGCCGGAGCACTCCCGGCTGCGCCGCCTGGTCAACCGGTCCTTCACCCCGCGCCGGGTGGCCCTGATGCGCGAGGACATCGGCCGCCTGGTGGACCGGGCGCTGGACCGGCTGGCCGACGAGGCCGCGGACGGCACGGCCGTGAACGCCTACGCCCTGCTCGCCGAGACCCTGCCGATCGCGGTCGTCGGCACCCTGATCGGCATACCGGAGCAGGACTGGAAGGTGCTGCACGACCCGGTCTCCGAGGTGATGCAGGTCGTCGAGGTAGGCGTCGGGCAGGACAAGCTCGCCCGCGCCGACGACGGGGCCCGGCAGCTCAACGCCTACTTCGAGGACCTGATCGCCCAGCGCCGGCGGGAGCCGCGCGCGGACATCATCTCCGACCTGATCGCCACCGCGGACGCGGCCGGCGACCCCGGCCAGGGCGGCTCGGGCATGACCGAGACCGAACTGCTGCGGATGATCATCCTGCTGTTCGGCGCCGGCGTCGACACCACCGTCGGCCTGCTCTCCAACGGCCTGCTCGCCTTCCTCGACCACCCCGAGCAGGCGGATCTGCTGCGCGCCGACCCCTCGCTCGCCGAGGGCGCGGTCAGCGAGGTGCTGCGGTACGACTCGCCGACCCACGTCATCGTGCGGATCGCGGGTGACGGCGCCGAGGTGGGCGGCGAGCCGGTGCCGCAGTGGAGCACGGTCTTCGCGCTGACCGGCGCGGCCCACCGCGACCCCGAGCAGTTCCCCGACCCCGACGTCTTCGACATCACCCGCGAGGGCACCTCGGTCCTGTCCTTCAGCGGCGGCGCCCACTACTGCGTCGGCGCCCCCCTGGCCCGCCTGGAGGCCGAGTTGTTCTTCCCCGCGCTCCTGAGCCGCTTCCCCCGCCTCGCCCTGGCCGGCCCCCCGGTCCGCCGGGGTTTCGTGGTCCGCGGTTACGAGGACCTGCCGGTGACGGTTTCCTGATCCGCCGTCGGGCCGTACGGGCCGTGGCCGCTCCTGTGCCGCGGCCCGTACGGACGCGCGTGTGACGGTGGTTCCGGAGGTACGGGCGACGGCCTATCCGGCGGCCACCGGGACGGCCTCGATGGCGCGTTCGGCGTGGGCGCCGCGCAGCGGGGCGGTGTGCACGGCCCGGACCGCGAAGCCGGCCGCCGCGAGCAGCTTCTCGTACTGCTCCAGCGTGCGGTCGTAGCCCTCGACCATGACCAGCATCAGCAGGTCGATCAGCTTGGCGCGGGCCTCGGCGGCGCCCGGCCGCGCGGTGGGCGACCCGCCCGGCGGCCCGTCGTCCTCCAGCCGCTCCAGCACCAGCAGCCTGCCGTCCGGCCCGATCGCCTGCCGGATCACCCGCAGCAGCGCCCCCGCGCGCTCGTCGTCCCAGTTGTGCAGCACCCGGGA
Organism: Actinacidiphila acididurans; assembly: GCF_016918855.1. Classification (GTDB taxonomy): domain Bacteria; phylum Actinomycetota; class Actinomycetes; order Streptomycetales; family Streptomycetaceae; genus Actinacidiphila; species Actinacidiphila acididurans. The sequence goes on along the minus strand of NZ_JADKYB010000029.1, from coordinate 13,957 downwards.
GAGCGTGTAGACGTCCGCGCCCGCCGGCACCGCGCCCGGCTCGAAGAAGCTGCCCGGGGCGAAGTCCACCCGGTCCGCGCACCCCGCGGCGGTCAGCCGCGCCCGGGCCGGCCCGATGCTCTGCGGCAGCTCCACCAGCGTCCCGCGCGCCTCGGGATGCCGGGCCAGCACCGCGGCCAGCAGCGCCCCGTCACCGCCTCCCACGTCCACCAGGCTGCGCACGCCCGCCAGATCGCACAGCGCGAGCGCGGCCGGCACCGCGGCCGTACCCATCGCCGCCTGGAAGGTCGCGGCGGCCTGCGGGTGGTCGCCGAGGTAGTCGTAGAAGGAGGCGCCGGCCAGCTCGGGGAAGGCGGGTCGCCCGGTGCGCAGGGTGTGCCGGATCCCGCCGAACGCCCCGTGCACCTCCTCGCCGAACATCAGCGCGGTGTCCCGGGCCGAGCGCGGCGTGTCCGAGCACAACAGCCGCGTCACCGGCGTCAGCGCGTACGCGCGCGGGCCCGTACGGCGCAGCAGCCCGGCGGCGGCCAGCGCCCCGAGCGTACGGTGCAGCGCCCGGGCGTCCGCCCCGCAGGCGGCCGCCAGCTCGTCGGCATCGCGCGGCCCCGCGGCCAACAAGTCCGGCACGCCCAGCTCGGTGATCGCGTAACACGCCTGGGCCAGCCAGCCGCCGGTCAGCACCGAGAACAGCGCGGCTCGGTCGGCGAGTCCTGGTTGGTGTTTGTCGGCGTGGTCGTCGGGGGTGTCGGGTGCCGCGGGTTCCGGGGCTGCCCCGGAGGCCGTTACGGCGGCTCGGTCGGCGAGTCCTGGTTGGCGTTTGTCGGCGTGGTCGTGGGGGGTGTCGGGTGCCGCGGGTTCCCGGGCTGCCCTGGAAGCCGTCACTGCGGTCCGGTCGGCGAGTCCTGGTTGGCGTTTGTCGGCGTGGTCGTGGGGGGTGTCGGGTGCCGCGGGTTCCGGGGCTGCCCTGGAAGCCGTTTCTGCGGCTCGGTCGGCGAGTCCGGGCTGTCGCTCGTCCGCGTGGTTGTCGGGGGTGTCGGATGCCGCGGGTTCCGCGGCCGGCCCGGAGGCCGTTTCTGCGGCTCGGTCGGCGAGTCCGGGCTGTCGCTCGTCCGCGTGATCGTCAGAGGTGTCGGATGCCGCGGGTTCCGGGGCCGGCCCGGAGGCCGTCACTGCGGTCCGGTCGGCGAGTCCCGGCTGCCGCTCGTCGGCGCGGCCTTCGGGAGCGTCGGACGCGCCGGGGTCCCCGGCCGGCCCGGAAGGCATCATTGCGGTCGCCGGGGCGCGTCGTCCCCGGGGGGCCGGCGCAGCCACGCGCCCAGGGTGCGGACCGTCTCAGCGGCGGCGATGGCGTGCGAACGGCGGGTGCCGTGTCGGCCGTCCGCCGCGTACATGTCCGCGTCGGGCGTGGCGGGATGCCCGAGGAGCTCCACGTGCACGGTGTCGAGCCGCGCCGCCACCTCGCGGGTGCGCTCGGCGAGGTCCAGCAGCCGCGGTCGCAGCAGCTCGCGGAACTCCTGGGGCAGCACCGGGTTGTGCGTGCCGTCAAACATGCTCACCGTGATCACCTGCGCGCCCGCCTCCCGCAGCGCGCCCGCGATCGCCAGCAGGTCGGCCCGCACGGCCTGCGGGTCGTAGCCGCGGTGCAGCGCGTTGAAGCCGCCGCAGGCCACCAGCGCCAGGTCCGGCCGCAGCTCGAGCGCCCGCGGGAGCTGCTCGGCGCGCACCCGCTCGCTCGGCGTGTCCCGCAGGCCCAGGTTGTGGTACGCGAAGTCCGGCCGTCCGTCGGCCAGTTCGTCCGCGACCCGCTGGGTCCATGGCTGGTCCGGATAGCCCTCGGCGGGCTCGCCCAGGCCCTCGGCGATGCTGTCGCCCAGCACCGCGAACCGCCGCCAGGGGTGCCCGGCCAGCAGCGCCGCCGCCTCGCCCTCCCGCAGGCAGTACGGGTCGGCGGCCTCGCCCGGCATCAGGGTTGTCGGCATGGCGCTATCCATGCCCCGCCCCGCCGGACCCGCACGCCCCGGCGGTCCGGCAATTCCCCGCCGCGGCCCCGGGCAAGTTGCCGCCGCCGGCGCCCGGAAGTGCCGCCTCCGGTCACCGTAGGGGCCCTTGTGCTCCCCGCCCGCGTGCCTGAGGGTGAGTCGCACCCCGGCCGCGGTGCGCCGAGGGTGCCACCGGACCGCCGAGGAAGGGACCCGTCATGCCGGACACCGCCCCGCCGTCAGCCAGCCGGTACCTCGTGGTGGGCTGCGGCCTCGGCCTGCTCGGCGAGCTGGACAAGATCCTGTCGGCCGGGTCGGTCACCGTGGTCGACGAGACCGACCTGCTCGACGCAGGTGACCTGCGGACCAAGGCCATGACGCACCCCTGCGTCGCCGAGGTGATCGACGGCCCCGCGCAGCGCCACGACGGCCTGCTGCCGCTGCCGGCCGACGCGCTGGCCGGCACGGTCGCGGTCATCCCGAGCTGGGAGTACACCGTGGTCACCGCCGCCGCCTGCGCCGAGGCCGCGGGCGTGCCCGGTGCGGGCCTCAAGGCCGCCCGTACCCTGCGCGACAAGGTGCGGCTGCGCGAGGCGGGCGCCGCGGCCGGCCTGCCCCAGCCGCGCTTCGCCGAGGTCGCGGGGGTCGCCGACATCCGCGCCTTCGCCGCCGCCCACGACGGCGACCTGGTCCTCAAGCCCGCCGACCGCCAAGCCGGGGTGGGCGTACGGCTGCTCGCGCCCGGCGACGACCCGGCGGCGGCCTGGGAACGCACCCGCGCCGCCGACGACGCCAAGCTGCGCAGCGCGGGCTTCACCCCCGGCCGTTTCCTGGTCGAGGAACGCCTGCACGGCCCCGAGATCAGCGCCGAGGTACTGGTCGCCGACGGCGAGGTGCGCTGGCTGAACGTCACCGACAAGTCGGTGTGGCCCGGCCCCTTCCCGGTCGAGGCCGGCCACACGCTGCCCTCCCCGCGGACCGCCGCGCTCTGGGACCGCGTCGCCGAGGCCAACCGGGCGCTGGTCGAGGCCGTGGGCTTCCGCACCGGCGTACTGCACAGCGAATGGATCCTGGCCGACGGCACCGACCCGCACCTCGTCGAGTGCGCCGGACGACTGCCGGGTGACGCCATCGTCCCGCTGATCGACCTCGCCTACGGGGGCAGCCTCGTCGAGGACTTCGTCCGCGTCCTGCGCGGCGAGCACCCGGACCGCCCGGCCCGCGCCGCCCGGGCCGCCGCCGTCCGCTTCGTCTCCGCCGCCCCCGGCCGGGTCCGCACGGTCCGCGGCGCCGACGAGGCCGGCGCGGCCGACGCCGTCTTCGCCGCGGCCGCCACCGTCGCCGAGGGCGCCCTGGTCGGTGAACTCACCAGCTCCTGGGACCGCGTCGGCCACGTCCTCACGGTCGCCGACGACGCCCCCTCGGCCGAAGCCGCCGCCGTCGCGGCCGCATCCCTGATCACGGTCGAGACGGAGCCGGTCACGGAGTAGGAGCGGGCGTACGGTGCCGGGTGGTTGACGGGCGAAGGCGTGCGGTTCGCCCGTCGGGGAGGGGCCGGCGGGACTCGCGCAGGCCCCGCCGGAGAGGCCCTCACGACTGACAACTGCGGGAGTCCAAGCCGTGGGGGAGTGCGTGCACGGCGCCGCGGGACGGGCGGGATCCGTCAGACAGGGCGGCGCCCAGGAGCGGGCGCTTTCCGGGCTTGGCCCGGGCGGTGTCGCCGCGCGAACCCCTGCGGGAGTCCCTGCCCGGGCGTCCCGGTGCAGACGGGTTTCAGCGACGGGCCTACCCTTGCCAGGTCGGCGGAGCGGCTTGAAATGGCGGGACGCAAGGGATTCGGCGCTTCCCGGGCTTGGCCTCGGCGGTGGCGCCGTGCGAAGCCGTGCGGGAGCGCGAGCGTGGGCGTGCCGGATCAGGCGGGATTCAGCAGACGGGCCCTACCCCCGCCAATTCGGCGAGCGGCCCGACAAAGTCAGCACCCGGTCCAGTACGGACGCCCCGTCATGCGTCGGCAGCACCGGGCCGAAGGCCGCGCCCGGGGCGGTACGGGACGCGCCCTGGGGGACCTGTTCGGCGACCGACAGGGCCGCGGCCAGGACTTGGGGGTCCAGGTCGACCGTCGTGCCGATCGAGACGGCGACGTCCCAGGCGTGGACCACGTAGTCCAGCAGGTGGAAGCCGATCGCGGTCGGGGCCGGGAAACGCAGGGCCGGGTGGATCTCCGGGAGCAGCACGGTGCGTTCCTGGGTGCCCGGGGCGGCGAAGGCGGCGAGCACGTCGTCGGCGATCGCGGCGTAACCGGCGGCCGGGTCGTCGCCCAGCGGCAGCGGGGCGAAGGCGGCGAGCCCGGCGTCCTCGCCGCGCAGGGCCGCGGCGAACCCGGCGTGCTGGCCCGCCATGTGCGCCAGCAGCTCCCCGAGGTTCCAGTCCGGGCAGGGCGTCGGCAGCTCCCACTGCCCCGGCTTCACCGCGCCCGCCACCCGTACGCTCTCGGCCACCGCACGTGCGTCGAGCTCCACCACACCGGTCATACGATCCCCTCCGCGGGCGCGGTGTGCCGGGCCCGCAGCGCCTTCTTGTCGACCTTGCCCATGCCGGTGACCGGCAGCTCCGCGGTGAACTCCACCACCGAGGGCGCCGCGTAGGCCCGCAGCTGCTCGGTGACCAGCGCCTGCAGCTCCTCCGCGGTGACCTCCGCGCCAGGCACCGGGACCACGTACGCGTACACCGCCTCGCCCTGCGCCGGGTCCGGCACGCCGATCACGGCGGCCGAACGTACGGCGGGGTGCGAGGTCAGCACGTCCTCCACGGTACGGCTGAACACATTGGCGGCGCCGCGCCCGGTGACGATCATGTCCTTGAGCCGGTCCACCAGGTACAGCCAGCCGTCGTCGGAAAGGAAGCCGAGGTCGCCGGTGCGCAGCCAGCCGTCCACCAGGGTCCGACCGGTCAGCTCCGGCTCGTCCCAGTAGCCGCTCATCACCAGCGAACCGGCCACCCACACCTCGCCGGTCTCCCCGGCCGGGAGCGGCGCACCCCGCTCGTCGCGGATCTCCACCCGCGAGTCGGCGAACGGCACGCCGCAGGAGGCCAGCCGCTCCGGATGCGCCGGGTCCACCGTCACGCCCCGGTACTCGGTGACGAAGGCGGCCTCGCTCAGCCCGTACACCAGCCGCACCACCGGCCCGAGCCGCTCGGCCGCCTCGCGCAACCGGCCGGGGAAGACCGGGCCGCCACCGATGTTGAGCAGCAGCAGACTGCTCAGGTCGGCGCTGTCCAGCGCCGGGTGGTCCAGCGCCTCGTAGAGCTGCACGGGGGTCAGCAGGGTGCTGCTCACCCGCTCCTTGGCGGTCAGCTCCAGCAGCCCCGGGACGTCGAGGCCCTCGCCCAGCACCAGGGTGCTGCCGGTGAACAGCATCAGCAGATTCGTCATCTGCCCGCTGACGTGCCCGAACCCGGTCTGCGCCAGGTGCTTCAGGGTGGGCGCGCCGCTCGCCAGCCAGGCCTGGCCGATCGCGAGCAGGGCCAGGAAGAAGCGGTGCTCGTGGTGCACCAGCTTGGCCCGGCCGGTGGTGCCGCTGGTGGCGAAGAGCGACGCGGGCGGCGGCCCGGCCACGTCCTGCGGCACCGCGAACGGCCGCTCGGCCACCGGCGGTCCCAGCAGGTCCGGGCCCCGCCCGCCCGGGCCCAGGCACAGCACGGCGCCGCGCCAGCCGCCGTCCGCCAGCACCTCGCCGGCCAGCATCTCGTGCCGGGCGGTGTCGTACACCAGCACGTCGGCGCCGGAGCGGGCCAGGAAGTCGGCCTGCTCCCGGACCGGGGTGTAGGAGGCGAGCCACACCGTGCGGCAGCCGAGCAGGTGGGCCGCCAGTTGCAGGACCATCGCCTCGGGCCGGTTGCCGGACAGCACCGCCACCGACGAGCCCGGCGCGACCCCGTGCGCCCGCAGCTCGGCCGCCAGCGCCGGCACGTCCCGGCACAGATCGGCGTACGTCAGCCGGTGCTGCCCGGTGACGACCGCCTCGCGTTCGCCGTACTCGGCGAATCGGTTCAGTGCACTGACCACGTAATGCGCGACCACGTCGCCCGGCTCGTCCACGGGCGCATTGAACCAGAGCCGCGGCGGCTTCCGACAGGACGCCGGACGGCGCCGGTTGACGGGCAGCCGGCCGCCGACCGGCAGCCTCGCAGGTGCCGCTCGGAGAACCTTGACCGGCCCTGTGGGGTGTGCGAGCCTCCTGCCGCCGGACTCCCCGCGAGGGCGCGGGACCGGCGCCGCAGCACACAGCTCGCACCGGTTCCGGGCACATGGCCGTCTCACGCATCACAGCGAGGAGAGCCGATGCACGACGAGATCCGCGCGTTCGTGGTCAACGCGGTCCGTGACATGAACTACGACGTCAGCGAGGTCACCGGGGACACCGACCTGGGCCCGGCCGGCCTGGACCTGGAATCCCTGGCGCTGGCCGAACTCGCCGTCCTGGTCGAGGACGAGTTCGGGGTGACCTTCGGCACCGACGACATGGAGTCGACCGCCCTGATGACCCTGGACCAGTTCGTGGCCGAGGTCGTCCGGCAGGTCGACGGGGCCGCCGCCCACGCCGCGTCCGCCGCCGGCGGGCCGGCCGAGTCGCCCGCGGCGGATCCCGCGTGAGCGGCGGCCCCGGACCGGGCTCCGCCCCCGGACTCGGTGAGGACGACGTGATCCGCATGCTCGCGGCCTTCGGCGACCGCGCGCCGAATCAGGTCGACGACGTCGTCGGCTCGCTCGAACTCACCTGGCTGCTCGCGGAGATCGAGCAGCGCTACGGCGTGGTCGTCGACCTCGACGCCGACGACATGGGCGCGATCCAGACCGTGGCCGACGCGACGCGGGTCCTCGGCCGGGCGGTTGCCGCCGCCGAACCCGAAGCCGGGGGTACGGTCGGCGCGGTCGCCGGAGCCGACGAAGGGCCCGCCCCGGCATGACCGCCGCCGTACCGCAGCGGCGCGTCCCCGTGGTGGTCACCGGCCTCGGTGTGCTGTCGGCGCTGGGCCGCGGCCCGGAGCCACTGCTCGCCGCGGCCGCGGCCGGCGACGCCGCGTTCGGCGCGGTCGGCCGCTTCGACGTCGCCGCCCGCCGCACCCGCCGCGCCGCCCACCTGCCCGGCCCCGCGCCGCGGCTCGCGGAGGCGCTGCTCGACGCCATCGGCGACGCGCTCGGGCAGTCCGATTCCGGCACCCCGCCCGGCGGACTGCTGCTCGCCCTGCACAGCGACACCCTGACCGGCGCGGTGGTCCAGGAAGTGACCGCCCGGGCCCGCGACCGGCACGGGATCGACGGCACGGTCCGTACGTACACCGGCGCGTGCGTGGCCTCCAGCAGCGCGCTCGCAGACGCCGCCGCGGCCATCGCCTTCGGCCGCGCCGAACGCCTCGTCGTCGCGGCCGGCTACCTCGTCGAGCCCGACACCTTCGCCGTCTTCGACGCGGGCGGCGCGCTGTCCCGCGACGGCGAGGTGCGGCCCTTCAGCCGGGACCGGCGCGGCCTGCTGCTCGGCGACGGCGTGGCCGCCGCGGTCCTGGAAAGCGCCGACAGCGCCCACCTGCGCGGCGCCACCCCGCTGGCCACGCTCGCCGGCTGGGGCCGCAGCGGCGACGGCCACCACGTCTCCCGGCCCGACCCCGAGGGCACCGGCCTGGCCCGCGCCGTGACCGCCGCCCTGACCCGCGCCGGCCTGCGCCCCGACGACATCGGCTACGTCAACGCCAACGCCCCCGGCTCCGTCCTCGGCGACGTCTCCGAAGCCCGCGCCCTGCGCACCGTCTTCGGCGACCGCCTCGCCGACCTCCCGGTCAGCTCCACCAAATCCGTCCACGGCCACGCCCTCGAAGCTTCCGCCCTGCTCGAGTTCGTCCTCACCGTCCACGCCCTGCGCTCCGGCCGTCTCCCCGTCAACGCCGGCTACCTCGCCCCCGACGCCGAATGCCCCCTCAACCTCGTCCTCACCCCCACCACCGTCCACCCCCCCTCCCACGCCCTCACCCTCAACGCCGCCTTCGGCGGCGCGAACACGGCCCTCCTGATCGGAGCGGCATGAACAGGGCACCGGAGCAGTACGACTCGAACGCGGAAGTGCCCTTCGCCCCGGCCCGGGCCGCGGATCCGGGCGCGGCCCGCCCGATGCCGCCGGGAAGTGAGCGGGCGGAGGTGATGGGTCCGAGGGACGGTTCGCGGCTGGCCGCCGCCGGTGCCGTGCCTTCGGCCGAGGGGCCGGACGCCGCGGTACCCGGCGTCCCGGGCGCTGGCGACGCGACGGCGGCCCGCCGAACCGAGGTCGCTTCAACTGCCGGCTCCCGCGCCGGCCGTACTCCAGCCGACCCCACCGGCGAAGCCCCTTCCGTACCTGCCGGCCTGCGCGTCCTCGGGCACGGAGAGTGGACCGGGGCCGCGGGGGAAACGTTGCCGCAGGTGGCTGGATTCATTGGGTCGGCGTACAACCCGTTGGTCGTGGAGGCGGCTGAGCGGTGTCTGCGGGGGGTGTACGGGGGGCCGGAGGCGGCGGATCCGGGGCGGACCGGGGGGACCGCGGTGGTGGTCGGGAGCTGGAGCGGGGATCTGGGGACCGCGCATGCGCTGCATGAGGCGGTCAGGACCGGGCGGCGGGTGCAGCCGCTGCTGTTTTTTCAGTCGAACCCGAATGCCGTGGTCGGGTACGTGGCCGGGCGGTGGGCGCTGCGCGGGCCGGTGGTGTGCCTGCGGACCGCCGGGCCCGGTCCGGCCGCGCTGGCCGAGGCGCTCGACGCGGCCGAACTGCTGCTGCTGGACGGCGACTGCGACGAGGCGCTGGTGATCGCCGCGGACACCGGCCGTACCCCCGACGACCCGGGCAGCGCGATCGCCGTCCTGGTGACCGCCGACGACCCCGCGACAGGACGAGGAGCCCCGTGACCGACATGCACCGCGCAGGACTGGCCCGACCGGGGGAGCCGCGGTGAGCGGCGTCACGATCACCGGGGTGGGCCTGGTCACCCCGCTCGGCCGCAAGCCCGACGACTTCTTCGAGGGCCTGCTGGCCGGCCGCACCGGAGTGGCCGCGCCGCCGCCCGGGCACGCGGCACACGGCTGGCTGGCGGCGGCCGGCCTCGCCCCCGCGATCGACCCGATGGAAGTGCTGCCGCCCAAGGAAGTACGCGGGGTCGACCGGTTCGTGCTGATGGCGCTGGCCGCCGCCGACGACGCGCTGGCCGACGCCGGGCTGGTGGTGGGCCGCGACGCGGACCCGTACCGGACCGCGGTGGCCGTCTCGACCGGCGGCGCCGGCCTGGAGAGCTTCGAGCAGCAGTCCCACCGGCGGCTCGAGCGCGGCCGGGCCGGCGTCAGCCCGTACCTGCTGCCCGGCATGCTCGCCAACATGGGCAGCGCCCGCATCGCCATCAAGCACGGCATCAGGGGCTACAGTTCGGCGATCGCGACCGCCTGCGCGGCCGGCGCCCAGGGCATCGTGGAGGCGATCCGGCTGATCAGCGCGGGCGACGCGGACGTCGTGGTGTGCGGGGGGTCGGAATCGCCGCTGCACCCGACGATCGCCTCGGCCTTCAGCAACGCCCGCGCCCTGGCCGAGGGGTGGGCGGACCCGGCCGAGGCCAGCCGCCCCTTCGACGCGCGCCGCAACGGCTTCGTGCTGGGCGAGGGCAGCGCCGTCCTGGTGCTGGAACGCACCGAGCACGCCGACGCCCGCGGCGCGGCCGGCTACGCCGACCTGATCGGCTGGGGCGCCACCACCGACGCGCACCACCCGACCGCCCCGCGCGCCGACGGTGAGGGCGCCGCCGCCTGCATGCGCGGCGCGCTGACCCGGGCCGGGCTCACCCCGCGCGACATCGGGTACGTCAACGCGCACGGCACCGGCACCAAGCTCGGCGACGCCGCCGAGACCCGGGCCCTGCACACCGTGTTCGGCGCCGCCGACGGCCCGGCGGTCAGCTCCGTCAAGGGCGCCACCGGCCACCTGCTCGGCGCCTCCGGCGCGGTCGAGGCGGTCGCGACCGCGCTCTCCGTGGCCCGCGGGGTGCTGCCGCCCACCGTCAACCTCGACACGCCCGGCCCCGGCTGCGAACTGGACCACGTCCACGGCGCCCCCCGTCAAGCTGCCGTCCAGGCCGCGCTGTCCAACTCCTTCGCCTTCGGCGGCCACAACATCAGCCTGCTGTTCGCGCCCACCTCGGCCGCCACGGCCCGGTTCGCCACCGCCACTACCGTGAACTGACCGCCGCCCGGCGCCGACCTTGCCGAAGAAGCCATCGGAAACCGGGGAATCCGTCCGAGACCCCACGGGAGACAGACCCGACCGGAGAAGGAGGTCCGGCCTTGCCGCTGGATCCGCAGTTCCAGGCGGTACGCGACGCCCGCGCCGCCGAGGGCACGCCCCCGCTGTACACCCTGACCCTGGAGCAGGCCCGCGCCGCCGACCTCGCCGACATCAGGGCCGGCGCGGGCGGCGGGCAGCGCGTGCACGAGGTGACGGAGGAACACGTGCCCGGGCCCGGCGGGACCCTCACCGTGCGCGTCCACCGCCCCGACGCCACCCCGGGCCGCCCGGTCCTCCTCTACTTCTACGGCGGCGGCTGGACCCTGGGCTCCCTGGACACCTGCGACGCCGTGTGCCGCTTCCTGGCCAACGCGGCCGGCTGCGTCACGGTCTCGGCCGGCTACCGGCTCGCCCCGGAACACCCCTTCCCGGCCGCGGTGGAGGACTGCTGGGCCGCCCTGTGCTGGACCGCGGCCAACGCGCAACGGTTCGGCGGCGACCCCACCCGTATCGCGGTGGCCGGCGACAGCGCCGGCGGCAACCTCGCCGCGGTGACCGCGCAGACCGCGCGCGACCGCGGCGGCCCGGCCCTGGCCCACCAGGTCCTGGTCTACCCGAACACCGACTACCGGCCGCCGCCCGAGCGCCCGCACGCGGCCGCGGCCGCGGACCCGTACCTGTTCAACGAGCGGTCCGTGGACTGGTACTGGAGCCACTACCTGGCCCGGCGCGAGGACGGCGCCGACCCGCGGGCCTCGCCGCTGCGCGCCCGCGACCTCACCGGCCTCGCCCCGGCCACCGTCGTCACCGCCGAGTACGACCCGCTGTGCGCGGAAGGCCAGGCGTACGCGGCGCGGCTGCGGGAGGCCGGCGTGCCGGTGGAACTGCGCCGCTGGGACGGCATGGCGCACGGCTTCTTCACCATGACCGGTGTCCTGCCGCAGGCCCGCGAGGCGCAGGAGTTCGTCGCCGCCCGGCTGCGCGCGGCGCTGGCCGGCCCGGCCGTCGCCCGGTCCGCACATTCCCGTACGTCCGCGGATTCCCGTACGGAGGCCCGCCCGTGACCCCGCTCCCGCTCGACTCCCTGCACGGCTCCCTGTCCGACCCGCTGCTCGACACGATGACCCTGCTCAACGAGGTGACCGCCCGCTACCCCGAGGCGATCTCCTTCGCGCCGGGCCGCCCGTACGAGGACTGGTTCGACGTCGAATCCGTGCACACCTACCTCGACGCCTACCTCGCCCACCTGGCCAAGGACCGCGGATTCGGGCCGGAGGAGGTGCGGACCACCCTCTTCCAGTACGGCAGGACCAAGGGCATCATCCACGACCTGGTGGCGCGCACCCTCGCCAACGACGAGGACCTGCACGTCGACCCCGAGGCCCTGGTGCTCACCGTCGGCGCCCAGGAGGGCATGCTGCTGGCGCTGCGCGCGCTGATCGCCGACCGCGAGGACGTACTGCTGGTCAGCGCGCCCTGCTACGTGGGCGTCACCGGCGCCGCCCGGCTGCTGGACATCGCGATCGAGCTGGTCCCCGAAGGCGCGCACGGCCCCGACCCCGCCCGGCTCGCCGAGGTCGCCGAGCGGGTACGGGCCGCCGGCCGCCGCCCGCGCGCCTTCTACGTGGTGCCCGACTTCGCCAACCCCTCCGGCGTCAGCATGACCGTGCCCGCCCGCGAGGAGATGCTGCGCGTCGCGGCCGAGCAGGACCTGCTGATCATCGAGGACAACCCCTACGGCTTCTTCGCCCACGACCAGGTCGCCCGGCCCACCCTGAAGTCCCTGGACCGCGCCGGGCGGGTGATCTACCTCGGCTCCTTCGCCAAGACCTGCTTCCCCGGCGCCAGGCTGGGCTACGTCGTCGCCGACCAGGAGGTGCACGGCCCCGGCGGCCGGCGCGGCCTGCTCGCCGACGAGCTGGCGAAGATCAAGAGCATGACCACCGTCAACACCCCGTCGCTGAGCCAGGCCGTGATCGGCGGCATGCTGGTCCACCACGACTACCGGCTGCGCCCCGCCAACGCCGGGACCACCGCCTTCTACACCCGCAGCATGTCCGCGCTGCTCGCCGCGCTGGAGGACGCCTTCCCACCGGCCGAGCGCGCCCGGCTCGCGGTCGGCTGGAACGTCCCCGAGGGCGGCTTCTTCCTGGTGGTCCGGGTGCCGTTCACCGCCGACGAGGCCGCCCTGGAGCGCTGCGCCCGCGACTACGGCGTGCTGTGGACGCCGATGCACGGCTTCCACCCCGGTGGCGGGGGCGAGCGCGAACTGCGCCTGTCGTGCAGTTACGTGCCTCCGGACGCGGTGGCCGAAGGGGTACGGCGGCTCGCCGCGTTCGTGCGCGATGCCGCCCGGTAGCGCCGGGCCGGCCCCGGCGCCCGGCACCCCCGGCGGGCCGCTGACCGTGGCCGACGTCGAGACGGCCGCCCGCGGCCGACTGCCCGCCGACGTATGGGACTTCATCGAGGGCGGCAGCCGCACCGAGTGGACCCTGGCCGCCAACCGGGCCCAGTTCGGGCACTGGGCGCTGCGCCCGCGCGTCCTCGTCGACGTCTCCGACCCCGACCCGTCCGTCGAGCTGTTCGGCGACCGGCTCGCCGCGCCGCTCGCGGTCGCGCCCATGGCGTACCACGAACTCGCCCACGAGGAGGGGGAGCTGGCCACCGCGCGGGCCGCCGCCGCGGAGGGCGTACCGCTGGTGGTCGCCGCCTTCGCCGGGCGCGGCCTGGAGGAGATCGCCACGGCGGCCGGCGGCGGGGCCCCGCTGTGGCTCCAGCTGTACTGGCTGGGTCGCAAGGTCGTCGACGAACTGGCCGACCGGGCCGCCGTGGCCGGATACCGGGCGCTGGTGGTCACCGCCGACGCCCCGCGGGTCGCCCGCCGGCTGCGGGACGTACGCAATTCCTTCGCCCCGCCGCCCCACATCCGCGCGGTGAACGTCGACGGCGCGGTCCCCCCGGTCACCGCCTACCGCGCCGCCGGCGCCTCCGCGATCGAGGCCCAGTCCCGGGACCGGTTCGACCCCTCGGTCACCTGGGCCGACCTGGCCCGGCTGCGTGAACGCACCCGACTGCCCGTGGTCCTCAAGGGCGTGCTCACCGCCGAGGACGCCCGCCTCGCCGTCGAGCACGGCTGCGCCGCGGTCATCGTCTCCAACCACGGCGGCCGCCAACTCGACGGCGCCCTCCCCAGCCTTGCCGCCCTCCCCGAGGTCGCCGAAGCGGTGGCCGGCCGTATCCCCGTCCTGCTCGACGGCGGCATCCGCCACGGCTCCGACATCGCCAAGGCCCTCGCCCTCGGCGCCCAGGCCGTCCTGGTCGGCCGCCCCGTCCTCTGGGGCCTCGCCTGCGCCGGCGCCCCCGGCGCCGCGGGCGTCCTGCGCCTGCTGCGCGAAGAATTCGAAGAGGCCATGACCCTCGCCGGCCGCCCCCGCGCAACGGACTTCACCCGCACGGCGGTGACCCCATGGCCGCCGCCGACCTGGAGCGGGGCCCCGGGGTTCGGAGAAGCGATTCCGGAAGGCAGTTGAGCTGCACCCGCCGGGCGGGTGTGGCATCCTCCCGGTGGCCCGGTGGCCCGGTGGCCCGGTGGCCCGGTGGCCCGGTGGCCCGGTGGCCCGGTGGCCCGGTGGCCCGGTGGCCCGGTGGCCCGGTGGCCCGGTGGCCCGGTGGCCCGGTGGCCCGGTG
>NZ_JADKYB010000028.1 GCF_016918855.1 Actinacidiphila acididurans | reverse complement strand
TGGGGGGGGGGGTTCGCCGGGGATACCCAGGGGCGCGGGGAACGGCGCGCTCAGCCGGCCACCGGCCGGTGGTCCGGGGACGGCAGCAATTGCCCCTTTGGGGCGGTGGCGACCCGCGCCACGGAATGGGGCTGGTCGCGCAGTTCCCCGCGCCCCTTCGGGGCACCCCCGGCGAGCCACTTTGACTACTCATACGGAAGCCCGCATACTTATGCCGACGGCAAAGGTGCGGCGAGGCGGGAGCTGACCAGGTGACAGGGAAAGACGCGGCGAGCGGGCGGGCACGGGACGCCAAGCTGTGGGGCGGGCGGTTCGCGGACGGGCCGTCGGCCGCCCTGGAAAAACTCTCCGCCTCCGTGCACTTCGACTTCCGTCTGGCGCCGTACGACATCGCCGGCTCCCGGGCGCACGCCCGGGTGCTGAACCGGGCCGGGCTGCTGGGTGCGGACGAGCTGGACCGGATGCTGGCGGGTCTGGACACCCTGGAGGCCGATGTCGCCTCGGGTGAATTCACGGGCACGATCGCCGACGAGGATGTGCACACCGCGCTCGAACGTGGGCTGATGGAGCGGGTCGGTCCCGAACTCGGCGGGAAGCTGCGGGCCGGCCGGTCGCGGAACGACCAGATCGCCACCCTGTTCCGGATGTACCTGCGCGACCACGCCCGGATCATCGGCGGCCTGATCGCCGACCTCCAGGACGCGCTGGTGGGCCTGGCCGAGCAGCACCCGGACGTGGCCATGCCCGGCCGCACCCACCTCCAGCACGCCCAGCCGGTGCTGTTCGCCCACCACGTGCTGGCCCACGTCCAGGCCCTGTCCCGGGACGCCCAGCGGCTGCGCCAGTGGGACGAGCGGACCGCGGTCTCCCCGTACGGGTCCGGGGCGCTGGCCGGCTCCTCGCTCGGCCTGGACCCGGAGGCGGTCGCCCGCGACCTCGGCTTCGAGAACGGCAGCGTCGGCAACTCCATCGACGGCACCGCCGCGCGCGACTTCGTCGCCGAGTTCGCCTTCATCACGGCCATGATCGGGGTGAACCTGTCCCGGATCGCCGAGGAGATCATCCTGTGGAACACGAAGGAGTTCTCCTTCGTCACCCTCCACGACGCCTTCTCCACCGGCTCCTCGATCATGCCGCAGAAGAAGAACCCGGACATCGCCGAGCTGGCCCGCGGCAAGTCCGGCCGCCTGATCGGCAACCTCACCGGGCTGCTCGCCACCCTCAAGGCGCTCCCGCTGGCCTACAACCGCGACCTGCAGGAGGACAAGGAGCCGGTCTTCGACTCCTGCGACCAGCTCGAAGTCCTGCTTCCGGCGTTCACCGGGATGCTGGCCACCCTCACCGTCCACCGCGAGCGGCTGGAGGAGCTGGCCCCGGCCGGCTTCTCCCTCGCCACCGACATCGCCGAGTGGCTGGTCCGCCGGGGCGTCCCCTTCCGCGTCGCCCACGAGGTGGCCGGCGAATGCGTCAAGGTCTGCGAGGCCGAGGGCATCGAGCTGCACCAGCTCACCGACGAGCAGTTCGCCAAGATCTCCCAGCACCTGACCCCGGAAGTGCGGACCGTTCTCAACGTCGAGGGCGCCCTGGCCTCCCGCAACGCCCGCGGCGGCACCGCTCCCTCGGCTGTCGCCGTCCAGCTCACCGAGGTGGCGGCGGACCTGGCGGTCCAGCACGAATGGGCTCACGCCAAGGAGGGATGAGGCCCGCCTGGCGGCGAACCGCCCGCCGCCAGGCGGGCCCGGGGCATCCCCGGCGAACCCTCAATCCCTGTACTGCGGGGCCGGGGGCCCGAAGCCGGGCCCCAGGGTGTCGTGGGCGAGCTTCTCCAGAGAGCCGTCATTCCGCATCTGCTCGAGCACACCGTTGACGAAGCGGACAAAATCCAGCTGATCCGACTGCATGGCGATGCCGTGCGGCTCATCGGTGAAGCGGGGACCGATGAGGTGGGTGTTCGGGTCCTGCCGGGCGAGCCCGATCAGGATCGTGTCGTCGGTGGAGACCGCGTCCACCTGCCCGAGCTGCATCTGCATCAGGCAGTCGGTCCAGTCCTTGACGCCCACCGGGATCACGGCCGGCCGCGCCGCGGCCAAGGTTTGGAGGGAAGTGGTGCCGCTGGCCGCGCAGACCCGCTTGCCGGCCAGGTCCGCGAGGGAGTGCGCGGTCGAGGAGTTGGGCACGAGCACCTTCTGCCCGGCGTCCATGTAGTCGGTCGAGAAGGCCACGCTCTTCCAGCGGTCGCAGTTGATGGTCATCGAGTCGATGACGATGTCCACCGGGTCCGGGTTCTTCGCCCGGTCGGTGTCGAGGACCTGGAGCCGCTCGTTGGAGGAGATGGTGCGGTACTCGATCCGGTCCTTGCTGCCGAACAGGGCCAGGGAGATCCGCTGGAGCACCTGGATCTCGTAGCCGTCCAGCGCGCCGGTGAGCGGGTTGCGGTAGGCGAACAGGTACGAGTTCTGGTCGACGCCGGCGATCAGCCGGCCGCGTTTGACGATGGCCGCCATGGTGGAGCCGGCCGGCATGTGGCCGGGCTGCGGCAGCGTCGCCGGCGGCCGGTAGCTCTCCCTGGGTTTGCAGGACTCGTCCTGCGGCGCGGGCGTGCCGGCCGGACCCGACTGCTGCCGTAAGGAGGCCGCCGCGGCGCCGGTCCGATGCGCCGCGTCCGCGCTCCCGCCGCCTGCTCCCGGACCGCCCCAGGCCACGGCCGCCGCGACCGCCCCGGCCACCACCGCCGCGCCCGCGCCCCGCCACACCGCTCGCCGCATCGGCCGCCCCCTCCCGTCGTCCCGCCGCACGTGCCCTGTGCGGGTCTTGTGCAAACGGACGCGCCCGCCGGCCCGGCAGTTCCCGGTCCGGCGGGCGGTTGCGTGAGCAGGGGGCCGCCTGGCCGTGCGTCAGGCCGCGGCGGCCTTCGCCTTGGTGGCGTAGATGTCCACGTACTCCTGGCCGGACAGCCGCATCACGTGCGACATCACCTCGTCGGTGACGGCCCGCAGGACGTAGCGGTCGCGGTCCATGCCCTCGTAGCGGGTGAACTCCAGCGGGGCGCCGAAGCGGAGGCTGACCGGGGCCAGCCGGGGCATGCCGCGCCCGCCCGGCTGCACCTTGTCGGTGCCGATGACCGCGAACGGCACCACCGGCGCGCCGGTCATCAGGGCCAGCCGGGCGATCCCGGTGCGGCCGCGGTACAGCCGGCCGTCGGGGGAGCGGGTCCCCTCCGGGTAGATGCCGAAGATCTTCCCCTCGTCCAGCACCCGGCGGCCGGTCATCAGGGCGGCCACGCCGCCGTGCCCGCCGTCCCGGTCCACCGGGATCATCCCGCAGGTGGTGAAGAACCAGGCCATCAGCCGGCCCTTGATCCCCTTGCCCGTGACGTACTCGTCCTTGCCGATGAAGAAGACCTGCCGCTTGACCACGAGGCCGAGGAACAGCGAGTCGATGAAGGTGACATGGTTGCCCGCCACGATCACCGGCCCCTCGTCCGGGATGTTGGCCAGGCCCTCGACCCTGGGGTGGTACAGCACACGCATCAGGACCAGCAGAATCGCCTTGAGCACGCTGCGGGACAGCCGGGACAACACACCCTCCGGTCTCGTACGGTCGACGGAACGCCGGACCGGCCGCACCTGAGGGGGGACACCGGCCCGCACACGAGGACGATACTTCCGCGCCCGTGCCCCGCGCACGCCGGGCTCACCCGCCGGGCTCATGACGTGGGCCACGCGGTGCGCGCGAGGCGTCAACCACGGGCGGCGCCGGTCCCCCGTCCGGCCCAGGAACCGTACCCCTTGAGGTGATGACGGCCGCGCCCGGCAACCGTCGTGGGCGCCCGTGCCGTGTCCCGGGGCATGCCGATCACCCCGACCCTTCTGTACGGGACTCCGCGCGCCGCCGCGGACCCCGTCCCCACCCCCGAAGGCGGCCTGCCGCTCGGCCCGCTGCTGGCCGCCGAGGCCGCCGCCGCGGTGCCGGACGGCGCCGGGATCGAGGCCGCCGACCTCGAACAGGCCGTCTGGCTGCGGCTGCTGGAGCGCGGCGGCACCCTCCCGGCCGACCCCGAGCGCTGGGTGCGCGCGGTGGTACGTGCCGAGGCGCACGCCGCCGTCCGCGCGCTGCACGGCCGCCTGCCCCGCGACGGGGCCGGCGGGGGAGCCGAACCGGCCGCCCGCGACGTACTGGAAACCGTGCTCGCGGCCGAACGGCGCCGGCGCCTGGCGGCGGTGGTACGCACCCTGCCCGGCCGCTGTCCACAGCTGGTCGCGGCCCTGATGTCCGGGGCCGACCCCACGTACCGGGAAATCTCCCGGGAGTTGGGAATCTCACAGGGCAGCCTCGGCCCGCTGCGCTCGCGCTGCCTGGGGTGTCTGCGCGCCGTCCTGAAATCGAGGGTTGAATCCCCGGCCGTACGGGGTAAGGCACGGTAAACAGTCAGCGGCAGTGGGCACCTTCGCCACGCCCGGACGCAACTGAGACGGGCGCCACATACGGTGCCCAGCAGGAATTGATTGTGCGATCATCTGCGCCACGGAGAGGGCGCATAACCGCACCAACTCCGCTCAGGCCAACGTCCCGGGCTCGCACCTCACCCTCAACTGCCCGGACGGAATCGAAGGGGAGGCCAGCGCGCATGGGCATGAGCGTGACCATCTCTACGGCGCACGACGGCGACGCCGAGAAGATCCTCAAACTGCAGTACCTCTGCTACCAGGGCGAAGCAGAGCTCTACGGCGACTACTCGATCGAACCGCTCACGCAGACTCTGGACGAGCTGCGGGCGGAACTCACCCATGGCGTCGTGCTGGTCGCACGGCTCGGCCAGGAAGTCGTCGGTTCGGTACGCGGCGTCGTCGACGACGACGGCACCGCCCGAATCGGCAAGCTCATCGTCCACCCGCGGCTCCAGCGGCACGGCCTCGGCGGCCGGCTGCTGGCCGCCCTGGAGGGCCGCCTCGCCGCCGAGGCCGAGGCCAAGCGGTACCGGCTGTTCACCGGTCACCGCAGCGAGGTCAACCTGCGGATGTACCGCAAGCTTGGGTACGAGCAGGTCGGCGCCGCGGAGCCGGTCACCCGCCGGCTGAGCCTGGTCCACATGGAAAAGCCCGCCGACACCCCCTACGCGGTCAGCGCCTGACGCCGACCCGTCCGGCCACTCGCCGCCCGGGGCCCCGGCCCCGGGCAGCACCGCGTACCGCACACCTCACGACAGCGCCTCGCCGGGTGGCACTCGCCACAGGGGAGGCGCCTTTTCATGCCGCCTTCGACTCGGCGGGTGTCCCGTCGGCGGCCGGCTGAGCGGCCCGGCGCAGCCAGATCAGGCCGGTGACCGGCAGCACCACCGGCAGCAGGATGTAGCCGGCCCCGTAGTACGACCAGACGGTCGCGTCCGGGAACGCCGAGGAGTCCACCACGGTCAGTGTGCCCACGGTCAGCACGCCCAGCAGCTCCAGCGAGCAGCACACCAGCGCCAGCCGCCGCGCCGACTCGCCGCCCTTGACCAGCGCGGTCAGGATCACCGCGTAGAGCACGCCGGCCACCAGCGACAGCACGTACGCCAGCGGCGCGTGATGGAACTTGGTGCTGATCTGCACGATCGACCGGGACAGCGCCGCCACCGTGAAGATGCCGTAGAGCCACAGCAGCAGCCGGCCGGGACCGGTGCCGATCTTCCCGGCCTGCGGGCGCGCGGCGGCCGGCACGCCCTCCCGGTCGTCGCGCCCCTCCGGGGCGGCCGGCGGCGCGGGCGCCGGGTGCTGCGGTGTGCGGTCAGCCATGGCCGTTCCCCCAGATCTGGTCCAACCGGAGTTCGAGGACGGCCAGGATGATGCCTCCGGCCGCGACGATGGCCGAGCCCCACCGGGTCCGCTCGGCCAGGGACATGAAGGCGGCGGCCGGGATCGTGCAGGCCGCCCCTATCAGGTAGGCGAGGAAGACCGCCAGGCCCTGCTCGGGCCGTTCGCCGCGAGCCAGCTGCACCACCGAGATCACCAGTTGCAGCAGCGCGACCAGCGTCACCACGGCCATGCCGCCGAAATGCCAGTCCTTGGTCGGCGAGTCGCGGTACGCCGCGTAGCCGCACCACGCCGAGAGCAGCAGCGCGGTGACGGAGACCGTGACGATGACGGCGGTGAGCATGCGACGACTGTATTACGGGCGCGGGCCCCCACGGTCCGCCACCCCCTGGTCACCGGCCGGGGCACGAGCCCGCCGGCCCGCCCCGGCAGCCCGGCGAGTGGCGCGCGTCACGCGCCCGGCCGGTCAGCCGTACCGCAGGGTCAGCCGTACCGCATCCAGTACACGTCGGTGGTGTACGGCATGTCGACCGCCCCCGTGCTGCGGGTCGCGTCGTGCGCGCCCAGCACGGACTCCACCTCCGCGCGCACCCGCGCCTGCGCCCCCGCGTCCAGGACCGCGATGTGGCTGGAGGACATCATCCGCTCCACCACGTCCGCGACCGTCGTCGTGTGCGGATTGGGCCAGTGCCGCTCCTCGATCGGCCCCCACCCCTTGCGGGAGTCGAACGCCTCCCGCCACGCCACCGGGTGGTGCTCGCCCAGCCCCGCGGTCAGCGGCGGGCTCGGCAGGTCGCGCGGCGCCAGCCGGAAATAGATGTCCTGGAAGTCCTTCACCCACGGCACCGAGGTGTCGTACGTGTTCCACACCAGTGCCAGCGCCCCGCCCGGCCGCAGCAGCCGTTCCACCTCGGCCAGCGCCGCGTCCGCCTCGAACCAGTGCCAGGACTGCGCCGCCACCACCGCGTCCGCGCAGCCGTCCGGCAGCCCGGTGTCCTCCGCGGTACCGTCGGTTGCCGCCACGCCCGGCAAAAGCTCCGCCAATCGCTGCCGCATCTCCGCGACCGGCTCCACCGCCAGCACCTCGGCCCCGGTCAGCGCCAGCAGCCGGGTGAACTTGCCGGTGCCGGCCCCCAGATCGACCACGGTACGGCCCCGCTCCAGCGGCAGCGCGTCCGCCAGCGCGGCCAGCGCGGCGATCGGATAGGAGGGCCGGGAGCGCTCGTAGACTCCCGCGGCCCGCTGATAGCCGACTCCTGCTGCGTGGTGCACTGTCACGCGGGCTGACGGTAGCAGCATCGGATGACGTTCACGGATACTCGCCCTGACGGGCATTCCCCCTACTCTGGAAGGGTGTTCGCCGCGCTCGGGCCTGCGGCGCCGCCCGCCCCGGGCGGCAGCCCCCCGGCCGCGCCCACCCTGCCCGGCGGACCCGGCGCCCGATGCTGCATGCTGTGCAATCCACCTATGCCCTGGTTACGGAGCAGCGAATGACCTCCACCTTTCCGGACATCTCGCTCAGTACGGAGCGGCTGGTGCTGCGCCCGTACGAGGAGGAGGACATCCCCGAGCTCGCGGAGATGATGAACGACGAGCTCATCACCGCGTGGACGGGTGTACCGCACCCCTATACGGCCAAGGACGCGCGCGAGTACGTGACGCGCACGGCCCGGGACCGTATCGAAGGCCGCGGCCTCATGCTCGCCGTGACCGAGGTCATGACCCAGCGCCTGGTCGGCACCGTCCAACTCCAGCGCACCGACTGGCGCATCCGCGGCACCGAGATCGGCTACCTGACCGCGACCTGGGCCCGCGGCGAGGGCTATGCCTGCGAGTCCGTACTGGCCGTGTGCCGCTGGCTGTTCGACGACCAGGGCTTCGAACGCGTCGAACTGCGCACCGCCGCCGACAACACCGCCTCCCAGCAGGTCGCCCAGAAGATCGGCTGCGTCAGCGAGGGCGTGCTGCGCAACGCCGGAATCGTACGCACCCAGACCGAGGACGGCCGCTGGACCGAGATCCGCACCGACCTGCTGGTGTGGAGTCTGCTGCCCGAGGACCTGGACGACACCGTCGGCCGCCCCGGCGAACAGGACGTGTACGACAGCTACACCGCGTATGCCGACTGGCGCTGAGCGGCCACCGGGGGGTTCGCCGGACACCTCGGCGGGTTAGGGTTCTGACCCCGGGGCCGGGCACGCGTCGGCCGCACCTGGCCGCGCCGCCGCTGCGCGGCGCGGGATCGCACCGTACGGCATGGCACACGGCATGGAGGGTCCACGACGATGGCCGACCGGGTCACCGTGATCGGATGGGACGGCTCGCCCCCGACCGACGCCGCCCGCTCCGCCCTGAGCGCCGCCACTTTGGTGGCCGGCACCCGGGCCCACCTGTCCCTGCCGTACGTACCGCAGGGCGCCGAACGCATCGTGCTCGGCAGCATCGACATCGCCGCCCGCCGCATCGCCCAGCACCGCGGCACCGCGGTCGTGCTCGCCGACGGCGACCCCGGCTTCTTCGGCGTGGTCCGCGCCCTGCGCGCCCCCGAACACGGCCTGGAGATCGAGGTGCTGCCCGCGGTCTCCGCGGTCGCCCAGGCGTTCGCCCGGGCCGGCATGCCCTGGGACGACGCCCGCGTGGTGGTCGCCGGCAGCCGTACGCTGCGCCGCGCCGTCAACGTCTGCCGCGCCTACCCCAAGGTCGCGGTGCTCACCGCGCCAGGCGCCGGCCCCGCCGAACTCGCCCTGCTGCTCACCGGCGTGCACCGCACCTTCGTCATCTGCGAGGCGCTGGGCACCGAGCAGGAGGAGGTCACCGTGCTGACCTCCGACAAGGTCGCCGACCACATATGGCGCGACCCCAACGTGGTGCTGGTGGTGGGCGGCACTTCGCCGGCCGCCCCGGAGATCGTGCCCGGGCTGCCGCCGGCCCAGCGCGGCGGCGGCTGGATCGCCGGCCGTGACCCCGGCTTCCCCGGCCCGGTCCGCGGCTGGGCACTGCCCGCGGCCGAGTACGGCGGCGACGTGCCCGCCCAGCTCCGCGCCTTCCAACTGGCCCGGCTCGGCCCGCGCACCGGCGATCTGGTGTGGGACATCGGCGCCGCGGACGGCGCCCTGGCCGTCGAGGCCGCCCGGTTCGGCGCGGCGGTGATCGCGGTGGACCGGGACGCCGACGCCTGCGACTGGATCCGCGCCACCGGCCGCCGGCACGCCGTCCCGCTGCACGTGGTGCACGGCACCGCCCCGCAGGCCCTGGAGGACCTGCCCGAGCCCGACGTGGTCCGGATCGGCGGCGGCGGGGCCGAGGTGGTGATCGCCTGCGCCGCCCGCCGCCCGGAGCGGATCGTGACCGCGGCGGCCACCCGCGACAAGGCCGAGGCGATCGCCCGGGCCCTGGAGGAGGGCGGCTACGACGTGGAGCGCGTACTGCTCCAATCGGTCGAACTGGACGCCGACTGGGCCGAACGGGAACGGTCCGTGGTGTTCGCGCTCAGCGGCACCCGGCGCTGATCCACAACTGCCGTACGGCAGGCCCCGAACGGCCGCCCGCCGGCCCCCGGGAAGGCCCCCGGGCGGGCCGTCGGGAGGCACATTTGCGCCGGTCGGGGCGTTGCGCGTGGGGCCGGTGTGAGATGCGTCCCGAGGTGCGGACCGCGGCACTTGCGGCGCTCGCGCGCGGGGTAGGCTGACGGATCGTTGTGCCGTCGTCGCGCGCTGACACGGCGTCGGGAACACTCCCGGCGCCCCGGGCCGACGTGCCGCATGCCCCGCACGCTCGTTCTTGTTCGCGGGGGTTGCGCCGGGTCCCCCGGCACCGCTGGGGGAGGCGGGCACAGCGGGCAGGAAGGAGCGACACCGATGGGCGAGGGGCACGCATGACGGACACCGGTCAGATCCCCGGGGAGGGGCTGCCGGAGAACGGCGTCGGAGAAGTTCTCCCGCCGCACACCGACCTTCCCGGAAACGGCGTACCGCAGCAGCAGCCGGCGTGGGGCACCGACCCGCAGACCCAGGCCCCGGCGGGCTACGCCGCGGGCTACCCGGGCGACGCCCCCGGCTACGGCTACCTCGACCACCCGGCCCCGCCCGGCGCCGGGCTCGACGACGAGGACGACGTCCTGCTCATGCCCGGCCCGCAGGGCACCTGGAGCGACCCGCAGCCGGTCCCGCCGCAGCCGACGGTCCAGGTGTCCGAGCCCGAGCCGGCCCCGTACGCGGCCGACACGCCGCCGCCCGCGCCGGACACCCCCGTGCACGCGCCCGGCGTCCCGGCCCAGGCCGCCGGCCCCACACCGCGCCGCCCCCTGCACATGGGCCCGCCCATGCCCGGCGACACCCCCAGCGGCGGCGTCTCGGTGCGCTCCCTGGCCGACCGCGGCCCCGCCGTCCCGCCCGCCCCGGCGCCGGACCACGTCGGCCCGTCCGGCGACGAGCGGGCCGCCATCCCCGCCCAGCAGACCGGCGAGCAGGCCGCCAGCGCTACCTGGCCCCCCGACTCCGACACGCCCTCCCAGCACTCCCTGATCCCGCACGCCGACAGCGTCGTGCCGGCCCAGGGCGGCTTCCGGCCCGAGTCCGGCGCGGACGCAGCCCAGGCGCCGGGCGCGGTCCCGGCGGAGCAGGCACCGGTCGATCAGGCTCCCGCCGAGCAGGCTCCCGCCGAGCAGGCATTTGTCGAGCAGGCTCCCGCGCCCGCCCAGGACGCCGCCGCGGCGCAGGTTCCGGCGCAGGCCGTTCCCGCGCCGGCCGGTACGCCTGCTCACGGGATTCCGGCCGCCGGTGTCGCGCAGGTTCCCGCCCACGCCGTCTCGGTGGCGGACCAGGCCGCTACGCCCGCTCACGGAATCCCTGCCGCTGGTGTCGCGCAGGCTCCAGCGTCCGCTGCCGGCCACGCCACTTCCGTGGCGGACCCGGCTGGTACGCCCGCACAGGGGATTCCGGCCGCCGGTGTTGCGCCGGCTCCGGAGGAGGCCCCCGCCCACGCCGTCTCGGTGGCGGAGTCGGCCGGTACGCCCGCGCACGGGATTCCGGCCGCGGGCGTTGCGACGGCTCCCGAGCCCGCGGCCGCCGACGCCGCTTCCGCGGTGGACCCGGCCGGTACGCCCGCGCACGGCACTCCCGTCGCGCCGGTCGCCGAGCAGGCCGCCGCTCCTGTCGCGGAGAGCGCGGGTACGCCCGCCCACGCTGCCCCGCCCGTCGGGCCGGAGGCCGCTCCTGCGGCGGACCCGGCGGGCACGCCCGCGCACGGGATCCCGGTCGCCGTGCCCGCCGAAGCCGCTCCCTCGGCGGGGACCGCCGGAACACCGGCGCACGGAATCCCCGTCACCGAGGGCGCGCCCGCCGCTGGGGCAGTGGACGCGGCCGGCACGCCCGTGCCCGGGACCCCCGCCGAGCCCGTCCCGGCGGGCGGGCCCCACGAAGCCGGCCCTGCCGTCGCCGAGCAGGCCGTCCCCGAGGCCGCTGCCGCGCCCGTACCGCCCGCGACTGAGGCCGCCGAGCCCGTAGGTCCGGCCGCTGCTGGGCCCGCTGCCGAGCCCGTAGCCGCTCCTGCCGCGCCCGAGTCCGTGGCCCCCGCCGCCGCTCCGGAAGGGCCGCAGGCGGCCGTTCAGGGCCTCGCCGCGCCCGGCTCCGGACAGCACCGGGCGCCGACCGAGGACGCGACAGCCACTTCCCCGGCGGCCGCAACCGAGGCCCCCGCCGAGGCCGTCCCAGCGCCCGGCGCCCCCAACGCCGTTGCCGCGCCTGCCCCCGAGCCCGCCCAAGCGGCTCAGGCCGACGCTCCCGCCCAGGCGCCGGTCCCGGTCCCGGTCCCGGTCTCGCAGGACGCCACTCCTGCCGCCGGAACCCCCGTGGCCGCCGCGACCGCCCAGGAAACGGCTCCCGACGCCGGGCCCGACGACGCGGCCACCGCCGTCACCCCGCAGCAGCCCGCCCCCGTACCGCCCGCCCAGGAGGCGCCGGCCGGAGCGCCCGCGTCCCAGGAGCCGCCCGCGGCCGGGGACGCGCCCGCTGCCGTACCCCTCGCCGCCGCGGAGCCCGAGCAGCTGCAGCCCGCGGACGGCCGGCCTGCCCAGGACCCGGCGCAGGGCGCGCCGGAGGGCCCGGACGGGCCGGCGGAGAGCGCGGCGGCCGCGGAGCCGTACGACCCTGCGGTCCGGGACGCCGTGCACCGGGTGATCCGGGAGCGGCGGGACGTGCGCAACGGATTCCGGCCGGACCCGATCCCGCACGACGTGCTGCTGCGGGTGCTGGAGGCCGCGCACACCGCGCCCAGCGTCGGCCACTCGCAGCCCTGGGACTTCGTGGTCATCCGCTCGGAGAAGACCCGGGAGAAGATGCACGAGCTGGCCATGCAGCAGCGCGACGCGTACGCCAAGACGCTGCCCAAGGCCCGCGCCCGGCAGTTCCGCGAGCTGAAGATCGAGGCGATCCTCGACACGCCCGTCAACATCGTGGTGACCGCCGACCCCACGCGGGGCGGCAGGCACACCCTCGGCCGTCACACGCAGCCGCAGATGGCGCCGTACTCCTCGGCGCTGGCGGTGGAGAACCTGTGGCTGGCCGCGCGCGCCGAGGGCCTGGGCGTCGGCTGGGTCAGCTTCTTCGACGAGCGGCAGATGGTCACCGCCCTCGGCCTGCCCGAGCACCTGGAGGTCGTGGCGTACCTGTGCGTCGGGTACGTCGAGGAGTTCCCGGACGAGCCGGAGCTGATGCAGGCCGGCTGGTCGCAGCGCCGCCCGCTGTCCTGGGTGGTGCACGAGGAGGAGTACGGCAACCGGGCGCTGCCCGGCGAGGAGCCGCACGACCTGCTGGACGAGACACTGCGCGGCATCCGCCCGCTGGACGCCAAGGCGCTCGGCGAGGCATGGGAGCGGCAGAAGCGGATGACCAAGCCGGCCGGGGCGCTGGGCATGCTGGAGATCATCTCCGCCCAGTTGTGCGGCCTGTCCCGGGTCTGCCCGCCGCCGATCCCCGAGCCCGCGGCGGTGGCGATCTTCGCCGGTGACCACGGCGTGCACGCCCAGGGCGTCACCGCTTGGCCGCAGGAGGTCACCGGCCAGATGGTCGCCAACTTCCTGGGCGGCGGTGCGGTCTGCAACGCGTTCGCCAACCAGGTGGGCGCCGAGGTGTGCGTGGTCGACGTCGGTGTCGCCTCCGAACTGCCCAGCACCCCCGGGCTGCTGCCGCGCAAGGTCCGGCCCGGCACCGCGGACTTCACCGCCGGGCCCGCGATGACCCGCGAGGACGCGCTGCGCGCGATCGAGGTCGGCATCGAGACCGCCCGCGACCTGGTCGCCGCCGGCAACAAGGCGCTGCTCACCGGCGAGATGGGCATCGCCAACACCACCACCTCCGCGGCCCTCGTCGCGGTGTTCACCGGCGCCGACCCGGCCGAGGTCACCGGGCGCGGCACCGGCATCAACGACGAGATGCACGCCCGCAAGGTGGACGTGGTGCGCCGCGCCCTCGACCTGCACCGGCCCGACCCGGCCGACCCGGTCGGCGTGCTCGCCGCGATCGGCGGCCTGGAACACGCCGCCATGGTGGGCTTGCTGCTCGGCGGCGCGGCCCTGCGCACCCCCGTCATCCTCGACGGGGTCAGCGCCGGAGCCGCCGCCCTGGTCGCCCGCGCCATCGCCCCCGAGGTGCTGGCCGCCTGCATCGCCGGCCATCGCAGCGCCGAGCCCGGCCACGTGGCCGCGCTGACCACGCTCGGCCTGCGCCCGCTGGTCGACCTCGACCTGCGGCTCGGCGAGGGCACCGGCGCCCTGCTGGCCCTGCCGCTGGTGCAGAGCGCGGCCCGGGTGATGCACGAGGTGGCGACCTTCGACGCCGCCGGAGTCACCGAAAAGGGCTGACCGACGCCCTTGCCCCGCCCGCCCCGGCCCTTGGCCGCGCGGCGGGCGGGGGTCGGCCTGCCCGCCGCCCGGGCCGGCGCCGTAACCTGCACGTACACCCGTACGCACCGCATCGCACTCCGCCGCGGCCGGGCCCGTACCCCACCAGCGACCACCGTTCGAGGAGCCGCCCCGCATGGACCGCCACGACGCGCCCGCGTACCCCGTAGGACTGCGGCTGGCCGGCCGGCGGGTGGTGGTGCTCGGCGGCGGGCAGGTCGCACAGCGGCGGCTGCCGGCGCTGGTGTCGGCCGGCGCGGACGTCGTACTGATCTCGCCGTCGGCGACCGCCTCGGTGGAGGCCATGGCGACGGCCGGCGAGGTGCGCTGGGAGCGCCGCCCGTACCGGGAGGGCGACCTGGCCGAGGCGTGGTACGCGCTGATCGCCACCACCGACCCCGAGGCCAACCGGGCCGCGTCCGCCGAGGCCGAACGGCACCGGGTGTGGTGCGTGCGCAGCGACGACGCGGAGGCGGCCACCGCCTGGACCCCGGCCACCGGCCGCACCGACGGGGTGACCGTGGCCGTGCTGACCGGGCGCGACCCGAGGCGGTCCGCCGCGGTACGCGACGCGGTGGTGGCCGGGCTGCGGGACGGCAGCCTGGTGGCGCCGCACCTGCGGGAGAGGACCGCGGGCGTGGCGCTGGTCGGCGGCGGCCCCGGCGACCCCGACCTGATCACCGTACGGGGCCGGAAGCTGCTGTCCGAGGCCGACGTGGTGATCGCCGACCGGCTCGGCCCGCGTGACCTGCTGGACGAACTCCCGCCGCACGTCGAGGTGATCGACGCGGCGAAGATCCCGTACGGCCGGGCGATGGCGCAGGAGGCGATCAACTCCGCGCTGATCGAGCACGCCAAGGCCGGCAAGGCGGTGGTCCGGCTCAAGGGCGGTGACCCGTTCGTCTTCGGTCGCGGCATGGAGGAGGCCGAGGCGCTGGCCGCCGAGGGCATTCCCGTCACAGTGGTGCCGGGTATCTCCAGTTCGATCAGCGTGCCGGGCGCGGCCGGCATCCCGGTCACCCACCGGGGCGTGGCCCACGAGTTCACCGTGGTCAGCGGCCATGTGGCGCCCGACGACCCGCGGTCGCTGGTGGACTGGGACGCGCTGGCCCGGCTGCGCGGCACCCTGGTGCTGCTGATGGCGGTGGAGCGGATCGGGCCCATCGCCGCGACCCTCATCGCCGGTGGCCGGGACGCGGACACGCCGGTGGCCGTGGTCCAGGAGGGCACCACCGCCGCCCAGCGCCGGGTGGACGCGACCCTCGGCACGGTGGCCCGGACCGTGACGGAGGAAGGGGTGCGGCCGCCCGCGGTGATCGTGATCGGCGAGGTCGTCGCCGTGGGTCCCGGGACCGGCACCCGTGGCTGAGCCGGTCCAGGTCACCGACCCGGCCGACGCCCGGCTGACCGACTACACCTCGCTCACCGACGTCGACCTGCGCCGGGTCCGCGAGCCGGCCGAGGGGCTGTTCATCGCCGAGGGCGAGAAGGTCATCCGCCGCGCGCTGGCCGCCGGTTACACCATGCGGTCGATGATGCTGACCGCCAAGTGGTTCGCGGTGATGGCCGATGTCGTCGCCGACGCCACGGCGCCGGTGTACGCGGTCACGCCCGAACTGGCCGAGCAGGTGACGGGTTATCACGTCCACCGCGGTGCCCTCGCCGCCATGGAACGCCGCCCGCTGCCCGAGCCGGACGCGCTGCTGGCCGCCGCGCCCCACCGGGTCGCCGTCTTCGAGGACATGGTCGACCACGCCAACCTCGGCGCCGCCTTCCGCAACGCCGCCGCCCTCGGCGTGGACGCGGTGCTGCTCACTCCGCGCTGCGCCGACCCCCTCTACCGGCGCGCGGTCAAGGTCTCCATGGGCGCGGTCTTCCAGGTGCCCTGGACCCGGCTCGCCCACTGGCCGCACGACCTCGGCCTGCTGCGCGCCCAGGGCTTCGTCACCGCCGCCCTGTGCCTGTCCGACAAGGCCGTCACCCTGGACGAGCTGGCCGCCCGGCACCACGACCGGCTCGCCCTGCTCCTCGGCACCGAGGGCGCCGGCCTCACCCAGGGCGCCCTGGACGCGGCCGACACCTGGGTGAGCATTCCGATGGCCGCCGGGGTCGACTCCCTCAACGTGGCCGCGGCGTCCGCTGTGGCGTTCTACGCGACCCGCCGCCAGGCGTAAAGGCGTACAGGTGTAAGGGGCCCGTACTCGATCCGGGTCAGGCGCCGGCAGGTGCCGCGGATGCCGTGGATGCCAGTCCTGGCGCAGGGGGCAGCGGCGCGTGGTGCGGACCGGCTTCGAACGCCTGGATCGCCAGCGCCGCGAAGCGCCGTGAGGCCACGACCCGGGTGGCGGTGGACGCGGCGTGAATCCCCTTGTTGGCCATGAGGACGAGAACGAGGTCGTCCAGGACGAAGTCGGACCGCAGGCGGCCCGCGTCCTTGGCGCGCTGGGCCAGTCCGGCGACCGCTTTCACCGTGTACTCGCGTCCCGCGACATCCGGTGCCCCCGGCAGCGTCGACAGGAATGCCTCGGTGAAGCCCCGATCGCGGGCGTGAAGCTCACAGATCTTCTCGATCACCATGCACAGGCCGCGCCACGGATCGGGGTCCGCGCAGCCCTCGTCGACGATGGTGCGGCAGGCGTTCAGCTGGTCCGCGAAGGCCTCGGCGACCAGCATCTGCTTGGTCGGGAAGTGACGGTACAAGGTGGCAGGTCCCACCCCGGCACGCCGTGCGACCTCCCGCATCGGCACGTCCAGGCCGTCCGCCGAGAACAGCGCTCGGGCCGCGTCGAGGACGCGGTCGCGGTTGTCCATCGCGTCGGAGCGCAGCTTATGAGGCAAATCGCCAGGCACTCTCTCACTTTACCTAAACGGACGGGGGCGTCCGTTACGGTCCCGGTCGTAGCGGCTCGCCGAGATCCGGGGTGCGAGCCGCCCGAGAGCGTGGAGACGACATTGAAGGCAATCGTGATTCGAACGTTCGGAGGTCCTGAAGGGCTGGCCGCTGTCGACCTGCCGGTACCCGCACCTGCTGCCGGGCAGGTGCTGATCGCCACCGAGGCGGTGGGCGTCGGTGGTGTCGACACCGTGATCCGCAGCGGGGCTCTGGCCGCCTACGGCTTCACGGAGGGCTTCATCCCGGGCAGCGAGGTGGCGGGCACCGTGACCGCGGTCGGTGACGGCGTCGGCACCTCGTGGGTCGGCCGGCGGGTGTGGGCCTTCACCGGCACCGGCGGAGGATACGTCGAACAGGCCGTCGCGCCGGTCGAGCAGGTCCTTCCCCTGCCCGACGGCCTGGCCGCCACTGCCGCGGTGACGCTCGGCAGTGCCGGTACGGTGGCCCACTTCGGGCTTCGCCACGCCCATTTCGCTCCCGGGGAGACGGTCCTGGTGCGTGGCGCGGCCGGCAGCATCGGGATCATGGCAGTGCAGCTCGCGGCTCGCGGCGGTGCCGCCGCGGTGGCGGTCACGACATCGTCGGCCGAGCGCGGCGAGCGGCTGCGCCGTCTCGGCGCGACCCGTGTGCTGGACCGCTCCGGCGACGGAGGGGACGAGGCTCCGGCGGCCTATGACGTCATCATCGATGTCGTGGCCGGCAAGGACATGCCGTCCTTCTTCGACCGGCTCAACCCGAACGGCCGCATGGTGGCCGTCGGCGCTGTGGCGGGTCAGCCGCCCGCGGACTTCGGCACGAAGATCATGGCGGCGTTCCAGAAGTCCATGTCCTTCGCCGCCTTCAGCGCGGCCACCGTCACCCAGGCCGACCTGCGTGCCGTGCGCGGCGAGCACTTCGCCGCAGCCGGCCGTGGCGAGATCGAAGCGGTGGTGCACGAGCTGCTGCCGCTGGACGCAGCTGTGCTGGCGCACCGGAAGATGGACGCGGGTGAGGTCTTCGGCAGGATCGTGCTGACCCCGTAGCCCCCACATTCTCCCCTCCGGGGGTGCTTTCCCGGGCCTGTTCACGGCCGCTACTCGCTCAGCCGGCCGCTGCCAGAAAGCAGAGCACCCGCTCCGTCAGCAGGGCGGCGGCGCCGGCGTCGTAGGAGAGCAGGGACGGGTCGGCGAACAGATGGGCGCTTCCCGGGTAGAGGAACAGCTCGGTGCCCGGGGTGGCTCCCACCAGGGCGCGGGCCGCGTCCAGGTCGCCCTCCTCGGCGAAGTACGGGTCCTCGGCCATGCCGTGCACCTGGGCCGGCACCCCCTCGGGCCAGGCCGTGCCGAACTCCGACACCGGGACGCAGCCGCTCAGCAGCAGCGCGCCGCGGGCGCCGGGCCGGGTCTGCGCCAGCATCTGCGCGGGCAGCACGCCCAGCGAGAAGCCGACCAGGACCAGGTCGTCCGGCAGGTCCCGTGCGGCGGCCCGGCCGCGCTCCAGGACCGTACCGAAACCGATCTCCTGAGCGTGGCCGACGCCCTCCTCCAGGGAATCGAATATCCGCCCCTCGTACAGGTCCGGCACGTGCACGGTGTGCCCGGCCTTCTCCAGCCCCGCGGCGAACTCCCGCACACCGGAGGTCAGTCCGTGCGCGTGATGGAACAGCAGTACCTCGGCCATGTCGCTCCCTGCCCTTGCCTTCGCCCCCGCTGCCGAGCGCGCGGCGCCACCCGGCCCCGCGCCCCCGAGTATGAACGGGGGGTACGACAACGCCCCGCCGCGCCGAGCGGCCCGGGGGAGCACCGGCCCCCGCGCGCCCCCTGAGCGGCGGACGGCGTCCCGTGCCGGACCCGGCCTACGCCGGCAGGTCCACCAGCCCGGCCAGCGCCGCCCGGTGGGTCCCCGGCGTGCCCAGCGCGATCTCGTCGGCCTTGGCCCGCTTCAGGAACAGGTGCACCGGGTGCTCCCAGGTCATGCCGATGCCGCCGTGCAGTTGCAGCGCCTCCTCGGCGGCGTGCACCGCGACCGGGGAGGCGTACGAGGCGGCGACCGCGACCGCGATCCGGGCCTCCTTCGCCCCGGTCACCCCGCTCGCCTCGGCTGTTTCCGTCACCAGCGCGTCCGCCCCCGACGTCTCCGCCGCCAGCGCGTCCGCCGCCGCCCGGGCCGCGGCCCGGGCCGAGACGACCTCCAGCCACAGGTCCGCCAGCCGGTGCTTGAGCGCCTGGAAGGAGCCCACCACCCGCCCGAACTGGCGCCGCTCCTTCAGATAGCGCACGGTCTCGTCCAGGCACCACTGCGCCACGCCCACCTGCTCGGACGCGAGCAGGCCCGCCCCGCGCAGCAGCGCGCGCTCCAGGGCGGCGCCGGCGGAACCGCCCGCCGCGGGCGGCAGCAGGCGTCCGGGGGCGCCGTCCAGCGTCAGGTCGGCCAGCGGCCGGGTCAGGTCGAGCGAGACCACGGGAGTGAGGCGGGCCGCGCCGGCCGCCACCTCGTACAGCCCGGGTCCGTCCGGGCCGAGCGCGGGCACCACCAGCACATCGGCGGTCCGGGCGTCGGCGACGCTGCTCACCGTGCCGGTCAGCCGCCCGGCCGCGTCCGCGCGGACCGCGGCGGGGAAGGCGGCGCCGGGCGCGGCCGACAGCGGCACCGCGAGCGTCCCGGTGGCTTCGCCCGAGGCGAGGCGGCCGAGCAGCCCCGCGACACCCGCGTCGGCCGTGTCGCAGCCCAGCAGCGCCGAGACCGCCAGCACCGCGCTGCCGAGGAAGGGCACCGGCGCCACCGCGCCGCCCAACTCCTCCAGCACCACCGCGGCCTCGCGTTCCGTACCGCCCTGGCCGCCCAGTTTCTCCGGCACCAGCAGCCCGGCCAGCCCCAGGTCCGCGCCCAGCACGCGCCACAGCCCCGCGTCGTACGGCCGGTCGGTCTCGATCCGGCCCAGCACGTCGGCCGGCGTGCAGCGGTCGGCCAGCACGTCGCGGACCGCGGCCCGCAGGTCGTCCTCCACCTCGGAGTAGAGCAGGTTCATCGCGGCAGGTCCTTCCAGGCGACGTCCTTGTCGGTGCGCGGCTCGGCGGGCAGGCCCAGCACCCGTTCGGCGACGATGTTGCGCAGGATCTCCGAGGTGCCGCCCTCGATGGAGTTGCCCTTCGCCCGCAGATAGCGGTAGCCCGCGTCGCGCCCGTAGAAGTCGACCAGTTCGGGGCGGACCATCGTCCAGTCGCCGTAGCGCAGGCCGTCCTCGCCGAGCAGTTCCAGCTCGAAGCCGCTGATCCGCTGGTTGAGGCGGGCGAAGGCGAGCTTCAGGCCCGAACCCTCGGGTCCGGGCGCGCCGGCCGCGAGCTGCTGGCGGGCCCGTTCGGCGGTCAGCCGGGTCACCTCCGCCTCCACCCACAGGGCCAGCAGACGACCGTGCAGCTCCGGGGTGCGCAGTTCGGGCCGGGAGCGCCAGGTGGCGGCAGCCTTCTCGATCATGCCGCCCTCGCGGGGCAGCGCGGTGCCGCCGATCGCCACCCGCTCGTTCATCAGCGTGGCCTGTGCGACCCGCCAGCCGTCGCCGACCTCGCCCAGCCGGTGCGCGTCCGGGATCCGCACCCCGGTCAGGAACACCTCGTTGAACTCCGCCTCGCCGGTGGCCTGCCGCAGCGGCCGTACCTCGACGCCGGGGGCGGTCATGTCGCAGACGAAGTACGTGATGCCCCGGTGCTTGGGCACGTCCGGGTCGGTGCGGGCGATCAGGATCGCCCAGCGCGCGGTGTGGGCGCTGGAGGTCCACACCTTCTGCCCGTCCACCACCCAGGTGTCGCCGTCACGGACCGCCCGGGTGCGCAGGCCCGCCAGGTCCGAGCCGGCCCCGGGCTCCGAGAAGAGCTGGCACCACACCTCCTCGCCGGTCCACAGCGGGCGCAGGAAGCGCTGCTGCTGCTCCTCGGTGCCGAACCGCAGAATGGTGGGCGCGGCCATGCCCAGGCCGATGCCGATGCGCCGCGGGTCGTTGTCCGGCGCCTTGGCGGCGGCCAGTTCCGCGTCCACCGCGGCCTGGAGCGCGCGCGGCACGCCCAGCCCCCCGAGTCCCTCGGGGAAGTGCACCCAGGCCAGACCCGCGTCGAACCGGGCCCGCAAGAACTCCCGCAGCGGGATGGTCGCCGGATCGTACGCCGCCAGCAGCGCCCGTACCCGCCGGCGCAATTCCGGCGCAATGGTGTCGCCTTCCGTGCCCGCCGCCATTGCGCCTGCCTTGGTCTCCGGGCTCTGCGGCCCCGGCTCCGCCTGTCCGCCGCCCTGCGGCACCGTGGTCATGCGCCGCCCTCCTTCCCGCTCCGTGGGAACGCCGATGGCCCGGCCGACTGCCCGGCGCCATTGCGTCGTCCGTCGCCCAGGCTACTGAGCAAGCGCTTGGTTACGTAAGAGGCCCGCGTCAGCCGACCGGGGGCGCGGTGGTGTGCGGCGCGGTCACCGATACGGGAGCCGGTGCGTGCAGCCCCGAGGTGAACCGGTGGCAGCCCTGGAGCGCGGCGATGCACACCGCCGCCAGCAGCGTCACGATCACGAAGACGAACAGCCGCTGCCGCATCAGCCGGTTCGACGGGCCGGCCGGCCGCCGCCCCGTGGGAGTGCGCACGGGAGTGCGTGGCGAGGGATGCGTCTGCCGCTCCGGGTGCCCGGCGCGGTCCTGGGCGGCGGCCGGGCGGCGGGCCTGCGAGGGGCGCTCGGGCCGCCGCGCGCCGGCCGGTGTCGGACCGGGCGGCGCGGTCCGCCGTTCGGTCGGCTGCTGGGCGTACTCCCGGGCCCGCTGCCCGGTCGGCCGTTCCGGGCGCGGCCCGGCCGTCCGTGGCACGCCCTCCCGGCGCGGTGCGCCGATCCCGCGCGCCTCCCGCGCCGCGATCTCCGACAGCCGCTCCGACAACTGCACGGTGCTCGGCCGGTTCTCCGGATCCTTGGCCAGGCACTGGTAGATCAGCGGCGCCAGGGAGTCCGGCACGGCGCCCAGATCCGGCTCCTCGTGCACCACCCGGTACAGCATCACCTCGGAACTGCCCTGCCCGAACGGCGAGTCGGCGGTCGCCGCGTACGCCAGGGTGGCCCCGAACGCGAACACGTCGGTGGCCGGGGTGACCGCCGCGCCCCGCACCTGCTCGGGCGCCAGGAACCCGGGCGAGCCCACCGCCGTGCCCACATGGGTGAGGGTGGACGCCCCGGTCGCCCAGGCGATGCCGAAGTCGATGATCCGCGGACCCTTGGGCGACAGCAGGATGTTGGACGGCTTCAGGTCCCGGTGCACCACCCCGGCCTCGTGCACCGCCACGAGCCCCTCGGCGAGAGCCGCGCCAATGGTGGCGACCTCGGCGGCGGGCAGCCCGCCGTGCTCGGCGACCTTGTCGTGCAGCGAGGGCCCGGGCACGTACTGCGTGGCGAACCACGGCCGTTCGGCCTCCAGGTCCGCGGCGACCAGCCGTGCCGTGCAGCCGCCGCGAATGCGCCGCGCCGCCGACACCTCGCGGGCGAACCGCGAGCGGAACTCCTGATCCTCGGCCAGCTCCGGCCGGATCACCTTCAGCGCCACCCGTTGCCCGCGCTTGTCCGCGCCCAGGTAGACCACGCCCATGCCGCCGGCGCCCAGCCGGCGGTGCAGCCGGAACGCCCCGACGACCCGCGGATCCTCACGCCGGAGCCGCATCATCGCCATGTCCCCTACCTCCCGTGGGGAGGCCCCACTCCACCGATCTCGCCGGCCGGTCCGGCCGCCCACAGCTTACGGACTGATGGGTCCTCGCGTGCTGAAGGCCCGCAGGCGTGGAGCAGTGAATTGTCGGTGCCCGGTGGCAATCTTGACGTGGGGGAGCGAGCCGGGCGGCCCCCGATATCACCAACGGCCCGTCTGCCGAGGGGGAGTGACGCCGTGAAAGGTGACCGTGTGGAAATCGTCGTCGACGCGGGGGACAGCACCCGCACTTATGAAGTGATCGCCACCAGGGCCGGCCGCCGGGTCGAGACCGCGGTGCGCCGCGGGGTGGTCGAGGTGAGCGAGGTGACCCGCAACGGCACGGTGGTGCGTACCGCCCGCTTCATGGCCACCCGCGTGCTCGCCCTGGTCGAACAGCCGGTGCCCCGCCAGGCCGGCGGGGACGAGGACTAGCCCATGTCCGCCGCGGACTCCGGGAGCGGCGCGGCCCTCTCAGGGATGACCCAGGGTTCCCGGGGCCCGGTCTCCACCCAGGGGAGTACGAGAGGCCGCCGCCGTCATCCTCCGGGAGGCCCGCAAAGCCGTACGCGGGGGTGACGACCGGCCCCGGTCCCGCCCGTAGATTTGAGGTCAAGCGGCGGGCAGTGAACTCGTCCCCCGAGGTCAACGCGTCCGCCGCCCACAAGCGCATACACATGAGGATTTGGCCACCGGCGGGCACGCGGGTGCGCGAGCGCTCCGCAGGGCGCCCGCGGTGGTCGCTGAGACGTCGTTCGCAGCCGGCCTCGCGGGGACACCCGCAGGGCGTCCCCGGCCCGGAAGAGCGGTCCGGGCCGGCGAGCCACCGGCACCACCCCGTGGGGACGGGGGTACGGCGGACGACTGCGGTTGCCCGGGTATCAGCTGATACCCGGGCATTACGCTGTCGGGGCTGCGGGCCTGTGTGATCTTCCACGCCGGGGCGGGACCAGTTCGAGCGGGGCTCGGGGGAGGGAAGGACGTGGAGCCGAGCGGGGGCGTGGCGGCCCGCCTGGCCGGTGCGGCGGGCGGCCGGTCCGGGCCGCACACGGTGCTGGCCGACCGGGACGATGCGACCGTCGTGCGGGTCGGCGACGCGGTGGTGAAGCTTCACCCGGTCGATACCGATGTCGCGGCGCTGGGCATACGACTGTGGGCGGCCGCGCACCCGCTGACGCGCGGGATCTGGCTGCCGCCGCTGGAGACGGAGCCCGGCGAACTCGACGGGCGGCCGGTCACCCGCTGGCCCTACGGCGCGCCCGTCGATCCGGCGGACCGCGACACCGCGCCCTGGCCGGCGGCCGGCGCCCTGCTGGCCCGGCTGCACGACGTTCCCGCCGCGGCCCTGCCCGGCCCGCTCCCCGCCATGCGCGGCCCCGCCAAGGCCGCCCGTGCCGTCGCCCGCTTGGCCGGCGTGCCCGACAACCCCGCCGTACGCGCCGTTCGCCGCGCCTGGCAGCGACTTCCGGCCTGGGCCCGCGACGAGACCCCGTATCCCGGCCACGCCACCCTGTGCCACGGCGACTGGCACCTGGGCCAGTTGGTCCGTGTCCCGGCCGGTGCCGGCGCGGCTCCGGAGGAGGGACCGGCTTCCGGTCCGGCGGCACCGGCCGACCCCGACGCAGGCGCAGGCGACCGCGACGCCTTCTCTGGGGCCCCGGCCCCCGCTGACGGGCCTCCGGCGGACGGACCGGCTTTCAGCCCGGCAGCACGGCCCGCGTCCCCGTCGGCCGGCTTCTACGCAAGCGCCGACCCCCTCCCCGGGGCCCTGGCCCGCACGTCCGTACGCCCGCCCCGCCCCGCCGCCCCGCCGTACGACTCGGGCGGCCGCTGGCTGCTCATCGACATCGACGACCTCGGTCTCGGGGACCCCGCGTGGGACCTGGCGCGGCCCGCGATGTGGTTCGGCGCCGGGCTGCTCACGGCGGGGGAGTGGGCGGCGTTTCTCGGCGCGTACCGGGCGGCCGGGGGCGTCGCGGTGGCGGCGGACGGCGACCCGTGGGGGCGGCTGGATGTGCCGGCCCGGGCGCTGGCCGTGCAGACCGCCGCGATCGCCCTGGCCAAGGCCGCCCGGGAGGACCGCGCCCTGGACGCCGCCGAGTCCGCCGTGCTGGCCACCTGCGCCCGTATCGCCCAACTACAGTGAGCCCAGCCTTT
The DNA here is from genome assembly GCF_016918855.1 of Actinacidiphila acididurans. GTDB lineage: Bacteria > Actinomycetota > Actinomycetes > Streptomycetales > Streptomycetaceae > Actinacidiphila > Actinacidiphila acididurans. The sequence goes on along the minus strand of NZ_JADKYB010000028.1, from coordinate 110,211 downwards.
ACCAGGAGGAGAAGAATTCATGGTCTGCCCGAAGTGCCACGGTCACATGCAGACGTACAACCGCAACGGCGTCCAGATCGAGCAGTGCGGCAACTGCCGCGGCATCTTCCTCGACTTCGGGGAACTGGAGGCGCTGACCCGGCTCGAGGGCACCTGGTCCCAGCCGGCCCCGCCGCCGCAGGCCTACCCGGCCCCGCCCGGCTACGGCCAGCCCGCCGCCCCCGTCTGGGGCGCCCAGCACCACGAGGGCGGCCACTACGGGGGCCACGGGCACGGCCACAAGCCGCACCACCACGAGCCGCACCACGAGAGCTTCATGCACATGCTCTTCTCGTCCTGAGCCGCCCCGCGTGACCCGGCGCCCGGAAGCACCCGCGCTTCCGGGCCCGCACGACGTACGACGTCCGACCCGGAAGAGGCCAAGGGGGGTGCGGGTGGCGAAGCCCCCACCCTCGCGCGACGAAGTCGCGCAGAAAACGATGAGGGCGACGTGGCTCGCGCTTTCCGCGAGCACACGCCGCCCTCCAACGAATGGACGATACTGGGATTGAACCAGTGACCTCTTCCGTGTCAGGGAAGCGCTCTCCCGCTGAGCTAATCGTCCGGGAGCAGCCCCGCAGGGCCACGTGCGCGATACTGGGATTGAACCAGTGACCTCTTCCGTGTCAGGGAAGCGCTCTCCCGCTGAGCTAATCGCGCGGGGGTGGTACCAAGTGGTGGTGCCGAGTGGTGCGAGGACCCCAGCGGGGGCCAGTGGACGATACTGGGATTGAACCAGTGACCTCTTCCGTGTCAGGGAAGCGCTCTCCCGCTGAGCTAATCGTCCTTGGAGGTGGAGACGGGATTTGAACCCGTGTAGACGGCTTTGCAGGCCGTTGCCTCGCCTCTCGGCCACTCCACCAGCGCGGGGACCTGGACGACCCCCACATCGAGCGGACGACGAGATTCGAACTCGCGACCCTCACCTTGGCAAGGTGATGCTCTACCAACTGAGCCACGTCCGCAGGCGTGCCGTGGAACCTGCTTCCTGGTTCCTCGGCGACGACTGAACTCTAGCGGATTCCCGGTCCAGCTCAAAAACCGGTTTCCGCAGCGTGCCGGGCCAATGACAAGCAGTTGACGCCGCAGCGGCCCGCCGGGTGCCCCGCGCGAGGGCGCCCTAGACTCGGTCAGGGCCCTTCGGCGACCCCTTCGAGGGCCTCTTCGACGACCACCCGGGGAGCACCGTGCCCGACCTCGCCCCCATGGCCCGTTTCGGCGGTCTCGTCGCCTCCGACCTGCGGGATGTCACCGACGACCTCGCCGCTCTGGACTCCTCGGGCTTTTGGGCGGTGGCCGCCGGATTCGAGGGCCGCACCGTCTGCGCCCGCTTCGGCGACGTCCGCCCGGCCGCGTCCGCAACTGCCCCCGCCCCCACCGCCTGGCACGGCCCCGACCCGGCCGCCTGGACCTCCTCCATGGACGGCGAGACGTATCGGGCCGGGGTACGGGAGATCCGCGCGCGCATCGCCACCGGCGAGGTCTACCAGGTCAACCTCTGCCGGGTGCTGACCGCGCCGCTGCCCGCCGCCGCGCCCGGACAGCGGGGAGAGCAGGCCGTCCACGACATCGACGCCCTGACCGCCGTCCTGGCCCGCGGCAACCCGGCCCCGTACGCGGGCACCATCCGGCTGCCCGGGTACGGCGTGGAGATCGCCACGGCCTCGCCCGAGCTGTTCCTGCGCCGCCGCGGGGACGTCGTGGAGTCCGGCCCGATCAAGGGCACCGCCCGCACGGCGGCCGAGTTGCTGCCCAAGGACCACGCCGAGAACGTGATGATCGTCGACCTGGTCCGTAACGACCTCGGCCGGGTCTGCGCCACCGGCTCGGTCACCGTGCCCGCACTGTGCGCGCTCGAACCGCACCCCGGCCTGGTGCACCTGGTGTCCACCGTGCGCGGCGAACTGCGCCCCGGTGCCGGCTGGCCCGAGCTGTTCGCCGCCGCCTTCCCGCCCGGCTCGGTCACCGGCGCCCCCAAGTCCAGCGCCCTGCGGGTGATCGGCGACCTGGAGACCGCGCCGCGCGGCCCGTACTGCGGTGCGATCGGCTGGGTGGACGCCGACCGCCGGACCGCCGAACTCGCCGTCGGCATCCGCACGTTCTGGATCGACCGGACCGTGCCCGGCGGCCCGGTGCTGCGGTTCGGCACCGGCGCGGGCATCACCTGGGGCTCCGACCCGGACGGCGAGTGGGCCGAGACGGAATTGAAGGCCGCGCGGCTGCTGGCGGTAGCGTCGGAGGACGGGGACCGCGCCGCCGGGCCGGTGCCCGGAGCAGCACCGGGAACAGCAGCAACAGCAGCACACGGAACAGTTGCACAGGGAACAAGTGAAGGGATGTTGCGGTGACCATCTGGGTGGACGGCGCGCTGCGGGAGTCCGCGGACGCCACCGTGTCGGTGTACGACCACGGCCTGACGGTCGGCGACGGCGTGTTCGAGACCCTGAAGGTGCAAGGCGGCCGTCCCTTCGCCCTGACCCGGCACCTGAACCGGCTGGCCCGCTCCGCCCGGGGCCTCGGCCTGCCCGACCCCGACCTCGACGAGGTCGCCCGCGCCTGCGCGGCCGTGATCGAGGCCAACCCCATGCCGGCCGCGCGGCTGCGCGTCACGTACACCGGCGGCCGCTCCCCCTTCGGTTCCGAGCGCGGCGACGGGCCCGCCACCCTGGTCGCGGCCGTCTCCCCGGTCACCCTCGGCCCGCCGCCCACCGCGGTGGTCACCGTGCCCTGGACCCGTAACGAGCGCGGCGCGCTGGCCGGCCTGAAGACCACCTCCTACGGCGAGAACGTGGTCGCGCTGGCCCGGGCCCGCGAGCAGGGCGCCACCGAGGCGCTGTTCGCCAACACCCAGGGCCGGCTGTGCGAGGGCACGGGCTCCAACGTGTTCGTCGTGCTCGGGGGGCGCCTGCTCACCCCGCCGCTGGGCTCGGGCTGCCTGGCCGGGATCACCCGCGAGCTGGTCCTCGAATGGTCCGGCGCAGAGGAGGCCGACCTGCCGCTGGGCGCGCTGGCCGAGGCCGAGGAGGTCTTCCTGACCTCCTCCACCCGCGACATCCAGGCCGTCCAGCGAGTCGACGGCCGCGACCTGCCGGCGGCGCCCGGCCCGGTCACCGCCAAGGCCCAGCGGATCTTCGCCGAGCGCTCGGCGGAAGACGTCAATCCGTAATCCGTGACGCCGCCGCCGGGGGCCGGCTCCCGAGGCCCCCCGCCCGGCCGGATCGCGGCGCGCCGCCCTTCCGAGCCGTCCCGAGCCGTCCCGACAAGCGGAACATCGCCGCCCCGGCCGCCACCAGGCGGTAGAACGGCAGGGAAGCGCGCGGTGAAGGGCGCGGGTGACGAGGGCGGGAGCAGGAGCATGACGACGACCCTGAGGCCTCAGGGACCCGAACGAAACGGGACGGACGGCGCGCGGGGGCGTTCGTACGCCGTGTGTGTCAACGGGCGCCCCGTGGGCCGGGTGGACCTGACCGCCGGGGACCGGTTCGGCCCGGGCGTGGGCCACATCGACGGCCTCGTCGTGGACCAACGGGACCGCGGCCGCGGCCGGGGCACCGCCGCGGTGCTCGCCGGCGAGGAGGTGCTGCGTTCCTGGGGCTGCCGCATGGTGCAGGTCGGCGTGCCCGGGGACGCTCCCGAGGCGCTGCGGATGGCGCTCGCCCTCGGCTACACCGAGCACAGCCGCCACATGGAGAAGCCGCTGACCGGCGGGCCGGTGACCCTGCCCGCCGGCAGCACCGTACGGCCCCTCGCCGCGCAGGAGTACGGGCCGTGGCTGGAGCGCGGCGAGGAGGAGTTCGTCGAGGCGCTCATGGAGTACGGGCTGGACCACGAGGAGGCGCAGTCCCGGGCCGACGCCGGTGTGGCGGGCCTGCTCCCGGACGGTGCCCCCGCGCCCGGCACCGCCCTGCTCGCCCTGGAGCACGAGGGGCGGACCGTCGCCCGGCTCTGGCTGCGCACCAGCGAGCCCGCCTGGGTGCTCCAGGTCGAGGTCGAGCCGGGCGACCGGGGCCGGGGTCACGGCCGCGGCATGATGCTCGCCGCCGAACGCGAGGCCCGCGCCGCGGGGGCCGACGTCCTCGGCCTGAACGTCTTCGTCTCCAACACCACGGCCGTACGGCTCTACGAATCGCTCGGCTACCGGCCGGTGCGGCGGCACTTCACGAAGGCGCTGGGCTGATTCAAGAGCTGGGCTGAATCGAGGACCGTGCTGAACCAAGGGCTGGGCTGAAACGGAGCGGCTGCCGAAACGCTGTGCCGGATCGGCGCGCGGGTTGGCGCGTCGGCCGAATCGGCCCCCGGCCCGCGTTCAGCCGCGCTCGGCGATCAGCTTGTCGGCGATCGCGATGATCCGCTCGCGCAGCCCTTCCTGGTTCTTGGAACCGTCCAGCAGTTCGCCGCCGATCACGTACGTCGGGGTGCCCTTGACGCCGATCGCCTTGCCCTCGGCCTCGTCGGAGTCGACCACCAGCAGGTGCCGGCCGTCGACCAGCGCGGTGTCCACTTCCTCGGTGTCCAGGCCGAGTTCCGCGGCCACCTCGACCAGCACCGGCTCGCCCCGCCCGTCCAGCTCCTCGACCCGGGCCAGCACCGCCTCCGCGTAGGGCCAGCCCGTCCCCTGCGCGTACGCCTCCTCGTACGCCTGCGCCGCCGCGAGCGCGTGCTGGTGGCGTTCCAGCGGGAAGTGCCGGAGCTGGATGTCGAGCGCGGCGCCGTACCGCTCGCGCAGCGCGTGGAGGTCGGTGAGGGCGGTGCGGCAGTCCGGGCACTGCAACTCGCACCAGACTTCGAGGACGACGGGGGAAGCGGGGTCGGTCATGGGAGAAGTCTCCCACCTCGCGGGGGAGCGCTCTCCCGCGTCGCGGTCCCGGGCGGTCACCGGGCCGGGCCTCCCACTCCGGAAGGAGGGCGCCCGGGACTTGCGGAGGAGATGTCCCGGAGATTCCCCTGAACCGTCGCCCGGACCGTGGCCGCCGGGCAGGGTCCGGGCGCACGATGGAGGGACGAATGCCCGCGCCGGGCCGCCGCAGACCCGCGCGGGCCGCCGTACTGCCCCCGGAGGCCGCGGGATGCTGACCAACGTACTGTGCGCCGCGCTGTCCGCGGCCGGCCTGGCCGTCGCGCTCCAGACCGCCTACCGCCGCCGTTTCCTGCGCGCCACCAGGATCGCCGCCGCGTCACTGCTGCCGGTCGGCCTGGCCATGGCGGGCCTGGTCACCCTCGGCCGCCGGATCGGCACCGCGATCGGCGACTGGGCCGCGGACCTGGTCTTCAAGCCCACCGTGTGGACCGGCTTCGCGGTCCTCGCCTGCGCGGCGCTGCTGTACGGGATCACCCGGCTGTTCTCCGGCCGCGCCGTGGACGGTGGCGAAGCCGCGGGGAACCGGGCCGAGCGCGCCACCGCGACCCTGCCCGGCACCGCACCGTCCCCCGCGCTGCCGTCCGGCGACCGGCCGGGCCGCTCCAAGCGCCGGGGCAGCGGCGGCACCAGCGGCCTCCCGGAGTTCTCGGAGGTCGAGGAGATCCTCAAGCGCCGGGGCATCTGACCGCTCCCCGTCCGGCCGGCCCGCGGAATCAGGCCCGACCGACGCACACTGCGGGGCCTCCACAAGATCGCAAACGACGTACGGTATCCGGGACGAGCCGTCTCGGCATGTGAGTCCGCGATGCGAGACCGCAGGTAAACACCGGTTTAAGTCTGCGTGTTGGGCCCCACGTGATCATGAGCTGCGCGATCATCGGGCTGTGCTCCCCACCCCCGTCGAAGACCACGCCGACCCCTCACCGGGCCCCGCGGCCTCCGCGGTCTCCCCCCTCCCCGCACCGCGGCAGGGGGCAGCCCCCGCCCAGGCGGCGGCCTCGGCCGCGGCTGCGGCCGACGAACCGAAGGGGTGCCTGTACGCGCTCTCCCAACCGCCGCTGATGCTCTTCCTGTGCGTGATCGGCGGGCTGATCGGGGCCGGCGCGGCGTGGGACCTGCTCTTCCTGTGAGCCGGTGAGGCGATGAGCCCGTGAGGCGATGAGCCGCCGTCAGGCGGTGGCCTCGCGGCGGCGGGCCCGGTACGCGGCCACGTGCAGCCGGTTGCCGCAGGTGCGGCTGTCGCAGTAGCGGCGGGAGCGGTTGCGGGACAGGTCCACGAAGGCGCGGCTGCAGTCCGGGGCGTCGCACCAGCGCAGCCGTTCGCGTTCACCGGCGACGATCAGGAAGGACAGCGCCATGCCGCAGTCGGCGGCCAGGTGGTCGGCGAGCGAGGCGCCGGGCGCGAAGTAGTGCACGTGCCAGTCGTAGCCGTCGTGGTCGGTCAGCCGCGGCGTGGTCCCGGCCTCGGCGATCATCGTGTTCAGCAGCCCCGCGGCCCGGTTGTCGTCCGTGGCGGTGAAGACCTCGGTGAATCTGCCGCGCACCGCCTGCACCGCGAGCACGTCGTCCTGCTCGAGCCGGCCGACCTCGCTGACCTGGTTGCGCTCCACGAAGCCGCGCAGCGCGGCCACGTCGCCGAGCGCCTCCCGGCCGTCGATCAGCGGCTGGGTGTTGACCAGGTCCACCACGCTGTCCAGCGCGCACCTGGTGTCATGGTTGATCAGCACGGAACGCTCCTGCCGTGGTCCGACGGCTGCGGGTTCCGGTGACTTTAGCGCGCGAGAGCCGCCGCCGTGGGCCTGCGACGCCACGGTGACGGCTCTTGCCGGTCGCGCGCCGGGCGGCAGGGCGGAGCGGCCCCGCTGCCGGCGCGGCTGGTCGGGTCCGGGCGTCCCCCCGAGTAGGACGGCCGCGGACGGCGGAAGGGAGCTCAGCTCTCCGCGAGGATGTGCGAGAGCTCCGTGTCGAGGTCGAAATGGCGATGCTCGGTGCCGGGCGGCACAGCGGCGTCCGTCCGCTTCAGGAAGGACTCCAGGGCCCGCGCCGGGGCCTCGAGCAGTGCTTCGCCCTCCGGGGAGCTGAGGGCGATGCAGACGACGCCCTGGCCGTGGCTGCGGGACGGCCAGACTCGGACGTCGCCGGTGCCCGTGGGGCGGTGCAGCCCCTCGGCGAGCAGGTCGCGGGCGAAAACCCATTCGACCGTCTCTTCGGCACCGGTGTGGAAGGTGGCGTGCACGGCATACGGATCGGCCGTGTCGTACCGCAAGCCCGCGGGGACGGGCAGTGAGGATTCGCTCGACACAACGAGGCGCAGGTGCAGCTCGCAGCTGACCGTGGTGTTCATAAGCGCCAGGGCCTTTCGCTCAGTGTGCGCTCGGGGATTCGCACGTCGGCGAAATCGACATGCCACCTGCGGGGACGTTGTAAACCCCTCTGAGCGGTTTGTGAGGCTTCTGGTACCTCGTCCGGCTCATCCCGCGGGCCGTCCGCAGGGCCATTTCGGTGAGTGCCGGAGAAACCGCAGGTTTGGGAATCCGACTGCGGACAGTGACGACCGGTGGGCGTGTCGTACCGTGGGCGGGCTTCGGAGTGACCCGGGACGGCCGGCGAGCGAGGCGCCGCGGCCGGCCGTGGGTGGTCGGGAGCCCGCTCCGGGTGGGGTAAAGTTGATCTCGCAAGCGCGATTAGCTCAGCGGGAGAGCACTTCGTTCACACCGAAGGGGTCACTGGTTCGATCCCAGTATCGCGCACACACTTGTCCCATGGACTGGAGTCACTACCGCTTCCGCAGCGTGTGGCACCTCGATGCCGAGCCCGACGCCGTCTACGGCGTCCTCGAACGCCCGGACGCCTATCCCGGGTGGTGGCCGCAGATCCGTGAGGTGCGGCAGACCGGTGAGACCACCGGCGTCCTCAGGTTCCGCTCACTGCTGCCGTACGACCTCGTCGTCGCGGCCCGCTCCACCCGCCACGACCCCGAGGCCCGCGTCCTCGAAATAGCGATGACCGGCGACCTCGACGGCTGGGTCCGCTGGACCGTCCTCCCCGCGCCCACCGGCACCCGCCTCCTCTACGACCAGGAGGTGGTGGTCCGCAAACCCCTGATGCGCTTATTGGCGGTCCCCTGCCGCCCCCTCTTCCGCGCCAACCACGCCCTGATGATGCGCGCCGGCCACCGCGGCCTCCGCGCCCGCCTCACCCTCCCGCCCGCCATCCCGAGCCCGACCCGGCCCCCGGACCCGGCCGTGTTTCCCCCCGCGTCCCCGGCATTTCCCCCGCCCGACCCCGACCAGGACCATCTCGTTTGAACCCCACCCCCCACCGCCTGTATGGTTCTCACGTCCCGGGCGATTAGCTCAGCGGGAGAGCACTTCGTTCACACCGAAGGGGTCACTGGTTCGATCCCAGTATCGCCCACGAGATCGAGGGTGAGATGTGCTCGCGGAAAGCGCGAGCCGTCTCGCCCTCGTCGTTTTTGCTCGGCTTCGCCTCGCGTGGCGGGGGCGTCGCCACCCGCACCCCCGACGCGGCCCCGGCGGTCGGCACCTTGCCGCGGCGTTTCCTTCGTACGTTATGGAGCCCTTCGTGCGGGTGGGGGGCCTGCCTCCTGGCGCTTCCGCTCCAGTACCACCGGTGGACAGTTCAACGCCTCGGCTATCTTTGCCAGGTTGGCAGGGGTGGCGTTCCGCCATCCCGACTCGATTTCACCCATGAGCTGTTCTGAGATGCCGACCGCCTCGGCGAGGGCTCGTTTGGTGAGCCCGCACTTCTCGCGTGCCCAGGTGACCGCTGCTGGTTCGTGGTGCAGCGTGCTCGGACGGTGCCGCTTGGATGTGGCCATCAGCGTCACACCAACGCGATGATGCACCAGACGACTTTGCCGCCTGTCGGAAGAAGGTAGTAGTCCCACTCCTTGGAGATCTCGCCCACGATGAACAGACCCCGACCGCTCTCCGCGTCCTCGGACATCGTCGTGTTGGGAACGGGCGGGTGGTCGCTGGGATCGGCCACTTCCGCGATGACCTGTGATTCGTCATGCCGAAGTGTCAGCGTGAGATGGGCCTCGGGCGTGTCGGGTGCGACATGTTGCACGGCGTTGGACACCAGCTCGCAGACGGCCAGCTCGGTCGTGTCGATCCGTTCGTCGGCGACCTGCCAGGCGCTGAGGACATCGCGGACGTGACGCCTTGCCCACGGCGTGGCTTCGGCCTTGGCGTCGAGTTCGAGGGTGCTGACGTAGCGCTCAACGGTCATGGTCGTCTGCCCCAACAGCCTGTGCCGGCTGACCCGTGACGGCCGCCTCGCTGGCGAGCCACACCGTGCCACGGATCCTGTCTGCCAGCTCTTCGCGCATGTAGGCCGCGACCACGGGGTCGTGGTGGAAGTGGTCGGCGCTCAGCACCAGGACGTTGGTGACACCTTCGGAGCGGCAGCTCATGACGAGTTCCATCCAGATGTCGAGGCGTTCACTGGGGCGTTCCTCGTGGTGGACGCCGGCCAGGCTGAGACCTTGGTCGACCGAGAAGGCCACCAGTGCCGCGACCGCTTCCCGTACGGCTGCATCGTCCATGCCGGGAAGACGCCGGAGGTAGGCGAACGCGGCAGTGAGGTCGCCTTCGGGGCGTGGTTGAAGTGCCACAGTGGTCATGCGGTTGCTCCTGTGCCTGGGGGCTGGGCCATGGGGAGCGTGGCCCGAGGCGCCACCTGGGCGTCACGACGGCGCTGTATAGGGCGGCCATACGCCGGACGTATGGACTGCCGGACACGGCGCGGCTACTGTCCGTAGGCTCGGCCTTTGGCACCGGCAATAGGGCGGCCTTGGGGTACGGAATGGCACAGCAGGTCCGGTACTGCTCCTGCGGTACGCGGCTGGCCCGCGACAACCGGGGCACATTGTGTGCTTCCTGCCTGCGGCGACGGGAGGTCACGCTCGTTAGCCACCCGCCACAGGTACCGGTGGAGTTCTGGCAGGACGACCGGCTGCGCGAAGCGCTGGCGAGCTGGCACATGGGTCAGGTCTTCTACGCCTACCGGGTCCACCCCTGGCACGCCCGGGTCGTATCGCAAGAGACGCTCGCCGGGTGGCTGGGGCTCACCCAGGCGCAGCTCAGCCGGATCGAGAGCGGTACCGCACCGCAGGATCTCGGCAAACTTATGAGTTGGGCGCATAGCTTGCGGATTCCGGGCAACCTACTGTGGTTCAAGCTTCGCCGCGAGCCGCTGCCGATGCAACCGACCCCGGAGCGCACAGAACAGGCTGCACGTAAGGTTCTGCTCGACATGATCACGCCTGGCGGCGATTGGCTGCCGCTGTCCAACGACGCACCGGAGTATGGCGTATCCGGGCTCAGCGGTATGTCGTTGCAGGCGACCGGCGAGCATCTGTTGCGGACCTTTCTCCACTTGGACGACGAGTTGGGCGGCGACAGTCTCTACGTCCCGCTCACGAAGTACGTGGCGCGGATGGCGGTCAGCGTGAAGGCCAACCCCCGTGATGGCCTCGCCGCATACGGCCAGTTGAACCAGATGGTCGGCTGGCTGTCGCTGGACGCCAACAAGCACGCCCACGCCAAGCGGTACTTCGCTACCGCGATCGAGGTTGGTCACGAAGTTGGTGATCCGGGCCTGGTAGCGAGTGCGCTCGGCTACATGAGCTTGCAGGAGACGTACAGGGGGCGCTCGCAACCGGCGCGTTCGCTGGCACAGATGGCGTTCGCGGTCACGACGGATCGGCTGACGCCGCTGATCAAGACTGTCATAGGCGCGCGACTGGCGCGTGCGCACGCCTCACTGGGCGATGAGGAGTGCCTGCGAGTGCTCGACGCCGTGCAGGCCGACTTCGCCCAAGAGGGCCGAGACGAAGAACCGCCGTACGTTACCTACGGCGATGCCGTTGAGGTCGCGGCACAGCGGGGCGCGTGCTACCTCGACTTGGGCATGACGGACGAGGCGATCACGGCGTTGTCCGAGGCGCTCGACCTACTGAGCACCAGAGCGCCGAACCGGGCGCGTGACCGCGTGCACTATCTGTCGCGGTTGGCGAAGTGCTACATCTTGGACGGCGAGGTCGAGCGCGCTTGCCAGATCGGGCACGACGCCTTGGCACTCAGCCAGACGATCGGGTCGGCGCGGATCACGGAGCGGCTCGGGGAGCTGGACACGGCCCTGGCGCCTTACCGCCAGCTCCCCTACGTACAGGAGTTCAAGGAGCTGTTCCGGCTGGTGACGTCCGAGGGGACCGTAGCCTCATGAAGCGATGGGTTGGCTCCCTTACCCGGCTCGATACGCGCCTCTCCGCGGTCCGGTTTCACGCCCGAACTGCCAGCGGTAGCGCTCGACGCGAACAAACTCGGACCCATCCTCAAGCGTCTGCCGCATCTCGGCGAGCGTGGGGAGGTCGTCATCCGCGAAGTGCTCGTGAAGCAGCCTGAACCGAGTTTCTGCCGGTACGCCCAGCAAGAAGCGTGAGGCGGGCCTGCGAGCGCAGGAGGACTAGGCTCCGGCGTGGACCAGAAGTCGCTCTATGGTGCTGTACTCGGTGAGCGAGCGCAGCACGACATCCGCTCCGGCGTTTGCCAGCTCCTCAACAGAGCTACGACCGGTGGCCACGCCCACCGCCACGGCGTCAGCGTCATGTGCGCCACGGATGTCGTGCGGAGTGTCCCCGATCACGATGACGTGCCCGTTCGGGAAGGTGTTGCCGTACTTGGCGGTCGCCCGAGCACGTGCTTCGCGTACCAGGTCGGCCCGGTCGCTGCCATCATTCCCGTAGCCGCCTACTGCAAAGTCCAGATGCTCGGCGAGGTCGAGCGCTGCCAGCTTGGTCTCCGCGATGGGCCGGATGTTGCCGGTGACAGCCGATTGCACGACGCCTCGCTGGGCGAACGCTGAGATGGCTTCGCGGGCACCGGGCAGGTCTTCGCCGACCTCCCGCATCCGCCGGGCAAGCTGGTGGGCAGCTTCGGCGAGGGCCGCGTAGAAGTCGTCGTACAGCGCTTCTGGCTGCTCGACCCCGTTGAGCCGCAAGGTCTCCACCATGATGGCCTGCTCAGTGCGGCCGTTCATGTCGGCGAGCGAAGCCAACGGCTGGCCGGTTACGTGCTCGAAGGCTTTGGCGTAAATAGTGCGGCTCACGCCGCCCCCGATGCTCACGAGGGTGTGGTCGACATCCCAGAGGAGGAGGGCGGTGGAGGGCTGGCTGGCGTCCACGGCGTCGAGGGGCATGGAGCAAGCGTAGAGGTACGATGCTCGATCACGGTCAGCGCCGACGCGTGGCTCTCGTTCTACCGGCGGTGTGTCCGGCCCCCGGCAAGGTGGCGACAGGGTGCCGGAGGCCCTGGAGCGGGGCCTTTGTGTTCCAGAGGTGAGCCTCGTCGCCCACCAGCAAGAAGGCGGGACCTGTCCGCAACAAGCGCGGACAGGTCCCGCCTTCTCTTTTGTTGCGTCCCCGGCGCACCCCAGCGGGGGATGCGCCGCCGGTGCGGCCGCGGGAGAGGCCGCGGGCAGGGTCAGGCGGGCTCGTCGATGAGGCGGGCCAACTCGGGTGACCGCGGGGCGAAGACGTCCAGCATGCCTATCGCCCGTACTGCCGGTACGAGTTGACGGATCTGCCTGACGACGGCGTCGTGGTCGGGGGTGCCGGCGGTCAGGTCGTCCAGTGCCTTGACATTGGTGACGAAGGCCATGATCGAACCCTTGCGCACGCTGGTCCCGTTGATGACCGCGCTGTCGACGCCGGCCGGCAGTACGTCCTCGGGACGGACCGGTGCCTCGTACTTCTCGTACATGGTGTTCTCCTCTCCAGCGCACGTCTGTGCGCTGTCGCCGCTCACGGCTCTTTGTCAACTCGCCTGCCCCACCAGTCTCTTGTGACACTCGGGTTTCTCGCGGATGCGGCCGGAGTTTCCGGGCCCGTCACGCAGGGTGGAGGCCGGTGCTCCCGGCGGATCACGGTGCCGGTTCTGCGGCGCCGGCACCGCGGCCGGCCGGCGCGGTCGACGACGCGGCACCCGGCCCCGCGGTCCGCGCCCCGGGAGTACGTTCTCCCCATGACGACCCTTCACCTCGCGGACGGGCGGACGCTGGAGTACCTGGTGGCCGGTCCCGCCGACGGAACCCCGCTGGTGCTGCACAACGGCACCCCGTCCGCGGCGATCCTGTTCGCCCCGATGGTGGCCGGCGCCGCGCGGCACGGACTGCGGGTCGTGGCGTACAGCCGGCCCGGGTACGCCGGTTCGTCGCCGCAGCCGGGCCGTACGGTTGCCGCCGTGGCCGCCGATGTGGCGGCGCTTCTGGACGAGTTGGGCGCCGATCGGTTCCTCACCCTGGGCTGGTCCGGGGGCGGCCCGCACGCGCTGGCGAGCGCCGCGCTGCTGCCGGACCGGTGCCTGGGCGCCGCCACCGTGGCCGGCGTCGCCCCGTACGGAGCCGAGGGCTTGGACTGGTCGGCGGGCATGGGCGCGGAGAACCTCGCGGAGTTCGCCGCCGCCGTGGCCGGGCCGGGCCCGCTGACCGACTACCTGACCGGCGAGGCGCCTGGCCTGGCCGAGGTACGGGCGGAGGAAGTGGCCGCCGCTCTGGGCGACCTGGTCTCCGAGGTGGACCGCAAGGCGCTCACCGACGAATTCGCCGAATACACCGCGGCGGCCTTCCGCGCGGCCGTCTCCGGCGGCATCGCCGGCTGGCGCGACGACGACCTGGCCTTCGTCCAGGACTGGGGCTTCGATCTGGACGCCGTCACGGCCCCGGTCTCGGTCTGGCAGGGCGCCGAGGACCGCATGGTGCCCTTCACCCACGGCCGCTGGCTGGCGGACCGGCTGGCCGGCGCCACCGCCCACCTGCTGCCCGCCGAGGGCCACCTGTCACTGATGCTCGGCGCCTTCGACGACATCGTCGCCGAACTGGCCGCCCGCATCGCCTGACAACCTGACCAGGGGTCAGGCCGCCGCCGGGGACTGGGGAACGGGACGCAGCGGCCAGGCGGGGTCGGGGTGTTCGTCGGAGCCGTTGCGGGCGAACCAGGCCTCCAGGCCGCGGGACTGGGCCGCGTGCCAGACGGCCTGGCGGGCGTGGAGCTCGGCGGTGGCCAGGCCGTCCAGGCGGGCGGCGAAGCGGCGGCCGATCGCGCGGACCAGGGCGAGCGAGGCGGTCGCGTCGGCCGCCGCGTCGTGGGCCCCGTCCAACGGGACCCCGTAGTGCTCGCACAGGTCGGTGAGGGTACGGCGGCCCTTGCGGTAGCGGTCCAAGTGCTTGTCCAGCACTCGCGGATCGACCACGCACCAGGCCGGCCCGCTGAAGTACGAGCTGAGCGGGGTGTTCCGGTGCCGCAGCAACTCCCGGTCCAGCAGGGTGAGATCGAAGGGCGCGTTCATCACGACCAGCGGCACCCCGGCCGCGCTCGCCCGGGCCACCTCCTGCGCGATCTCCCCCAGCACCGGGGCGGGCGGCCGCCCGTACAGCCGCAGGAACTCCTCGGACAGGCCGTGCACCGCGCGCGCCGCCTGCGGCACCGGCACCCCGGGGTCGATCAGCCACCGGATCACCTCGGCCGGCTGGCCCTGCGCGGGCTCAACGACCAGCGCCGCGGAGACGATCCGGTCCGTCTCCACGTCCACCCCGGTCGTCTCGGTGTCGAACGCGGCCAGTGGCCCTTCGTACCAGAGTGGCATGACGTACTCCCCGAGGTTCGGTAAATAACGGATGTCGTGGGGATGTTCGGGAGAAGTACGGCAACTCCCTATCAAGGGTGTACCCATGACCGGACATCAACGAACCGGGATAGTTTGCAAGTTGTCGCAGGTGGGGAAGTTATGAACGAACGGGGAAACGTACGACTGCCGCACAGACGTACGGATCGAGGCACCATCAGGAAGGCTCGGAGCGATGGCGCTCGCCCAGCCCGGCCCCGGAGAGGACCTGCTGCCCGAACGGGCGGCGCCTCTGCGCGGCGGGCTCGCCATGACAAGTTCCATGGAGACGTTGCAAGTGGGCTATCTGCACGCGGTCGCCGCCGCGGCAGGCTGCTCGCTCGCCCAGCCCTTCCCGGACAACGGCATCGACTGGCACGTCAGTCACACCTCGCGGGCCCACGCGGTGGACGACGAGGTCACCATCAAGGTGCAGCTCAAATGCACCTACCAGGTCGCTCCGCACCCCCGCGGCCCGACCTTCGCCTTCACCCTCGAGAACGACCACCTGACCAAGCTCGCCCGCACCCCGGTGTCGGTGCACAAGATCCTGGTCGTGATGCTCGTCCCGCGCACCCAGGACGAATGGCTGCGGGCCAGTCACGACCGGCTGGAACTGCGGCACTGCTGCTACTGGACGAATCTGGCCGGGCACGCCGTGACCGGCCGGCACAAGACCACCGTGCGGATCTCCACCGCGCGGATCTTCGACGACCGTGCCCTGTGCGAGATCATGGCGCGGGTCGGGGCCGGAGGAAGACCGTGACCGGATCCGTCCGCGGGTCCACGACCGGAGGCAGACCGTGACCCACCTGACCGTCGACGAGCCCGGGCCACCGGACCCCGAGCGCGTCGACCCCGCCGTCCTGCTCGCCCTGCTGCGCCGCCACGGATGGCAGCGGCGCGGCGGGGCGGCCGGCCGCTACAGCCGCTGGACGCCCCCCGACGGCAGCACCGACACCAGCCTGCTGGTGCCCGAGGCCGGCCCGCCCGGCACCCGCCCCGTGTACGCCGACCACACCGAGCTGCTGGCGGAGGCGCTCACCGCGCTCGCCCGCTCCGCCGCCCCCTCCGCTCGCGACGTGCTGCGCGCCCTCAACGTGCCCGGCGACGAGATCCACTGGCGCCGCGAGGTGCCCACCCTCGGCGGCGCCGTGCCCTGGACGACCGCCGAGCAGCTGCGCGCCGGCGCCCGGGCCATGCTGCTGGCCGCAGCCCGCGCCGCCCTCCACCCGGCCGGCTACTTCGGCGAACGCCACGGCGGGCAGGCCGCCGCCTTCCTCGACCAGGTCCTGGTCGGCCCCGCCCCCGCCGCCCACCTGCTGACCGCCTACACCCCCGTACCCGAGGGCCGGCCCGCCGCCGGCACCCTGCTGCGCGCCCTCCAGGCCACCCGCGACGCGGTCGACTACCAGCGCGCCACCGGCGGCATGGACGCCTTCGACGCCGCCGTCGGGCTCGGCGTCAGCCACGAACTCGCCCGCTCCCTGGTCAAGCTGGTCCGCGGCACTGAGGGCATCACCGTCGCGTTCGCCTGGTCACCCGCGGCCGGACCGCCGTACGGCTACCCGGCCCGCCCGGAGCCCGTCGAGTTCTCGCCCGGCGACCTGCCCGCACTCCAGGCCGCCGGCGACCGGTATCTGGCCCGGGAGCCCTCCGTCGCCGTACGGATCACCGGCACCGTGACCCGGATGCGGCGCCGCGCCCCCGACGGCGGCGGCACCGTACGGCTGCGGGTGCTCGCCGGCGCCGATGTCCGCCAGGTGCGCGTCAAGCTGGACGAGGAGGCGTACCGCATCGCCGGCCACGCCCACCTCGTCGGGCTCCCCATCAAGGTCAGCGGCCGGCTGGAGAGCCACGGCGGCTTCCGGCGGCTCGCCGAACCGGACGGGGTCGCCCCGGTCCAGCTCGAAGAGGCCGAACGCGACCGCATGCTCAAGGCCCTGCACGGCGGCGTCGGCACCTTCGAGGACGCCTGCGCGGGCGACCCCGACTGAGCCCCTGACCGAGCCCGGCTCGGTTTCCGACCCAGCCCCGGACCGGGCCCGTACCCGACCCCGCGACCGCCCCGCACCCCTGCGTACGGCCCCACCCGCTGTGACCACGGGTAACAGCGGGCCAATCCCTTCGCGGGCACGCCCGCGGGCTCGGTACGATTCACCGGTGCGGCCCCTGCCGCAAACCGCAGCACAGCGCCGCGGTGCCCACAGCACCACGGCGCCGCAGCAGCACAGACGGCGTCACGACGTCACGACTCAGTCAGGAGCAGACCGGTGTCAGACCTCCGAGTGATCATCAAGCGCGATTCCGCCGAACCGGAAGAGCGGCTGGTCACGACGGGCACGACCGCGGCCGAGCTGTTCCAGGGCGAGCGCGCCGTGGTCGCCGCCCGGGTCGGCGGCGCGCTGAAGGACCTCGCCCACCCCCTCGCCGACGGCGACGTGGTCGAGCCGGTGGAGATCACCAGCGAGGACGGCCTCAACATCCTGCGGCACTCCACCGCGCACGTCATGGCCCAGGCCGTGCAGCAGCTCTTCCCCGAAGCCAAGCTCGGCATCGGCCCGCCGGTCCGGGACGGCTTCTACTACGACTTCGACGTCGACCGGCCCTTCCACCCCGATGACCTCAAGGCCATCGAGAAGAAGATGCAGGAGATCCAGAAGCAGGGCCAGCGCTTCTCCCGCCGGGTGGTCACCGACGACGACGCCCGCGCGGAACTCGCCCACGAGCCCTACAAGCTGGAACTCATCGGTCTCAAGGGCGCCTCCGCCGGATCCGAGGACGGCGCGGACGTCGAGGTGGGCGGCGGCGAGCTGACCATCTACGACAACCTCGACGCCAAGACCGGCGAACTGTGCTGGAAGGACCTGTGCCGCGGCCCCCACCTGCCCAGCACTCGCTACATCCCGGCCTTCAAGCTGATGCGCAACGCCGCCGCCTACTGGCGCGGCAGCGAGCGCAACCCGATGCTCCAGCGCATCTACGGCACCGCCTGGCCCAGCAAGGAAGAGCTCAAGGCCCACCTGGACTTCCTGGCGGAGGCCGAGAAGCGCGACCACCGAAAGCTCGGCACCGAACTCGACCTGTTCTCCATCCCCGAGCAGATCGGCTCCGGCCTCGCCGTCTTCCACCCCAAGGGCGGCATCGTCCGCCGCACGATGGAGGACTACTCGCGCAAGCGGCACGAGGAGGAGGGGTACGAGTTCGTCTACACCCCCCACGCCACCAAGGGGAAGCTGTTCGAGATCTCGGGGCACCTGGACTGGTACGCCGACGGCATGTACCCGCCCATGCAGCTCGACGAGGGCACGGACTACTACCTCAAGCCGATGAACTGCCCGATGCACAACCTGATCTTCGACGCGCGCGGCCGCTCCTACCGCGAGTTGCCTTTGCGGCTCTTCGAGTTCGGCACCGTGTACCGGTACGAGAAGTCGGGCGTCGTGCACGGCCTCACCCGCGCCCGCGGTTTCACCCAGGACGACGCGCACATCTACTGCACCCGCGAGCAGATGGCCGACGAACTCGACAAGACGCTCACCTTCGTCCTCAACCTGCTGCGCGACTACGGCCTCACCGACTTCTACCTGGAGCTGTCCACCAAGGACGAGACCAAGTTCGTCGGCAGCGACGACGCCTGGGAGGAGGCGACCGAGACCCTGCGCAAGGTCGCCGAGAAGCAGGGACTGCCGCTCGTCCCCGACCCCGGTGGCGCCGCCTTCTACGGCCCCAAGATCTCGGTGCAGACCCGGGACGCGATCGGCCGCAACTGGCAGATGTCGACGATCCAGCTCGACTTCAATTTGCCCGCCAGGTTCAACCTCGAGTACACCGCCGCCGACGGCTCCCGGCAGCAGCCGGTGATGATCCACCGGGCGCTGTTCGGCTCCATCGAGCGCTTCTTCGCGGTGCTGCTGGAGCACTACGCCGGCGCGTTCCCGGCCTGGCTGGCGCCCGTGCAGGCGGCCGGCATCCCGGTTGGCGACGCGCACGTGTCGTACCTCCAGGAGTTCGCCGACGAGGCCAGGCGCAGGGGGCTGCGGGTCGAGGTGGACGCCTCCTCCGACCGGATGCAGAAGAAGATCCGCACCTGGCAGAAGCAGAAGGTCCCGTTCATGATCATCGTCGGCGACGAGGACATGTCGAACGGCACGGTCTCCTTCCGTTACCGCGACGGCTCGCAGGAGAACGGCGTCCCCAGGGACATCGCGCTGGCCAAGATCGTGGACGTCGTGGAGCGCCGCGTCCAGGTGTGATCCGCAGGACCTCAGGAAGCCCCCGGGAAACCACCCGGGGGCTTCTCGTCCTCGCGCGTGAACACCTGGAGCAGCCACGACGAGAAAGAACCCGTCACGGCGCCCAGCAGTGCCAGCCCGAGGAACATCAGCACCGCGGCGATCGACCGCCCGCCCGGGGTGACCGGGGTCACGTCCCCGTAGCCGACCGTGGTGAGCGTCGAGCAGGCCCACCACACCGAGTCCCCGAAGGTACGGATGGTCGCGTGGGGGGCGCCCCGTTCCTGCTGGTAGACCGCCAGCGAGGCGGAGAAGCCCAGCAGCAGCGCGGTCATCCCGGCGTACGCGATGACCCGCCCGTACAGGCTCAACCGCGGCTGGGCGCGGCGGCGCTGGATGACCTCGTAGAGGTGGACCGCGCGCAGCGGACGCAGCAGCGGCAGCACCACCACGACGGTGTCGAGGAAGTGATGGCGCATGTAGCCGGGCAGGAAGGGGTGGCCGCTCAGCCGCCACCGCACCACGTAGTCGGCCACGAACATCGACCAGGTCAGGCCGATGACGGCACGCAGCGCGTCGTGCACGGCGACCGGCAGTCCGGGATCGAGCACGTGCACGGCGTAGGCGCCCAGGTACACCAGGGACGTGACGAACAGCGGGACCTCGGTGCGGTTCTCCCATCGGGACAGGCGGCTGTCGGCGTCCATCCGGCCAGGATCGCGGGAGCCGCCCGGCCTCGGCACCGGGACACGCGCGGGGGAACGGAAGTCCTATGCTGATCGGCATGACGAGTGAGCCGGAGCAGCAGGCGGGGGCGGGGATGCCGGACGCGTTCCAGCGACTGTGGACCCCGCACCGGATGGCGTACATCCAGGGTGAGAACAAGCCCACCGGCCCCGGGGCCGGGGACGGCTGCCCGTTCTGCGCGGTCCCGGCGGAGTCGGACGAGGACGGGCTGATCATCGCCCGCGGCCGGTACGTGTACGTGCTGCTCAACCTGTACCCGTACAACAGCGGCCACCTCATGGTGGTGCCCTACCGGCACGTCGCCGACTACACCGACCTGGACGCGCACGAGACCGAGGAACTGGCCGAGCAGACCAAGCGGGCGATGACCGCGCTGCGTACGGCGTCGGCCGCGCAGGGCTTCAACATCGGGATGAACCAGGGCTCGGTGGCCGGCGCCGGGATCGCGGCACACCTGCACCAGCACGTGGTGCCCCGCTGGGGCGGGGACGTGAACTTCATGCCGGTGGTCGGGCACACCAAGGTGCTGCCGCAGTTGCTCGCCGACACCCGCAAGATGCTCGCGGACGTCTGGCCGGACTGAGCGGCGGCAGGACCCGGCCTCGTACGGCCACGGGTCCGCGTACACGACGAGGGGCCCGGCGGACGCACCGCCGGGCCCCTTCTCGAAGGGTCGCGCTCAGGCGTCGTACACGTCGGCCTTGCCCGGCGAGGCGTCCTGGACCGAGCCGCTGAGGCTGAGCGAGCGGCTGGAGAAGCGCGAGGTGTCCACGCCGTTGTCGGCCATGACCTGGATCGCGGCGGAGTGCACCGCCCGCAGTACGGGGGTGGCGGCGCGCAGCGCGTCGTCGGCCATGAAGCGGTGCCCCCACGGCTTGTCCGCCCAGGTGTGCCGCAGCCCGAACGGCTCGGGCAGCTTCAGCGAGCCGCCCAGGTGGTCCAGCAGCGGCGGGTACCAGGTCAGCGGGGCCCGGGCGGCCAGGCGGACCACCTCGGGGGTGTCGATCAGCGGCAGCGAGACCTTCTTGGTCTCCCAGAACCGGACCGTCTTGGCCACCGACTTCTCCTTGGCCGGCGGGCCGGAGGTGAACAGGCCGTTGATCGGGCCGAGCGCGTAGCCGGTGACCTCGACCCGCAGAGTGGAGGCCAGCACCGTGACGGTCACCATCAGGGTGATGACCAGGTTGCCGTCCCACAGCGTGAACTGCGTGCCCAGATAGTGCCGGTTGCCCTTGCCGAACTGCTGCTCGTTGCAGATCCGCTGGATCTCGCGCTCCTTGACGACGAAGCCCTCGACCTCCGAGCCGGTCGGGCGGGAGATCTTGCCCGCGCCCTCGCCGATCGGCACCACGACCCAGTGCCGTATCGAGGGGGTGGGGAAGCCGCCGGTGTGCAGCGGGGTGCGTTCCAGCATCTTCAGCTTGTCGTGGATGGCGCGGGCGACGTCCCAGGACCGGAACGGGTTGATCTCGTTGACCCCCTCGGCCGGCACCAGTTCCTCGGCCATCTGCCAGCTTCCCCAGCGGGTGCCCATGCCGAGTATCCCCTTGGGACCGGCGTAGAAGGCCACGTTGCTGTTCTGCTCGGCGCCCAGCTTGGCGAAGCTCTGCCGGATGGCCTCGGCCTTGGTCTGCCCGGGGTTGCGCGGCACCGAGCCGGGGATCTTGGCGCCCACGCCGCTGCCGCCGGCCAGGTCGCCCCAGCGGGCCCGCAGGTCCTTGGCGGTGTTCTCGCAGACCCGCTTGGCGATGTACCAGCCGATCACCGGGGCGATCATCACCACCCGGGCGTACTGCTGCCAGAAGCCGCTGAACGGGGGGCGGATGGCCAGCAGGGCGGTGAACGCGACGGTGACGGCGATGACCAGGCCGCCCAGCGCCCCGGCCCGGTTGCCCTTCGCCCGTAGCGAGACCAGCGACCGGCGCAGCTGGAAGGCGCCGAGCCACAGCAGCACGCCGGGCAGGAAGAGCAGTCCGGAGACCGCCATGATGATGGTCAGCCGGATGTCCCGTTCCTGCCGGATGCGGTTGGCGGCCAGGGCGTGCTGCACCACGGTCTGCGGCTCGATGCCGAAGGACTGCACCACCTCGTTGCGCCCGCCGCCGAGCATCCGCAGCTGCAGCGCCCGTCCCCAGGCCTCGCCCAGGTTCGGCTCGAACAGCTTCAGGCGGGGGGCCGACACCGACGACCCGTTGTGGATCCCGGTGAGCGCGGTCACCGGGGAGTCCCGGTACGCGGCGGACGACAGGGCCTGCGTGGCACCGGTCTCCCCGTCCGCGCCCAGCAACGGGACCTGAGCCCCCGGGCTGAAATCGAACCCGTCCGTCACGCCGCCCCCACTCCGCCGTCGGACACGCCCCGCGTGCCCGGCCCGTCCAGCACACCCGCTCCGACCGGACCGTTCCCCGCTCACACCGGCATCACACGTTCAGAGCATCACGCTCCACATTAGCGGTGGCCCGCCCGGCGGCGGGCCGGTTCGCCTGGTATAGCTCCCCAGGCGCGGGGCACCGCCCGCCGGCGGTACCCGGGGCCCGGGGGAGGGGCACTCCCGGCGAACCCGCACTGCGTCAGTGGGCCTGGGAGAGCTTCGCGGCAAGGGGTGCGGGCATTGCCTCGTGGCGTACGTAGCGGCGGCTGAAGCGGCCCGTGCCGTGGGACAGGGACCGCAGGTCCACCGCGTAGCGGCCGATCTCGATCTCGGGGACCTCGGCGCGGATCAGGGAACGCCCGCCGGGCGTCTGCTCGGTGCCGAGGACGCGGCCGCGCCGTCCGGACAGGTCGCTCATCACGGGTCCGACGTAGGCGTCCGGCACGAGGACCGCGACTTCGGCGACCGGCTCCAGCAGGTGGATGCGGATGCCGGCCGCGGCCTCGCGCAGGGCCAGGGCGCCGGCGGTCTGGAAGGCGGCGTCCGAGGAGTCCACGGAGTGCGCCTTGCCGTCGGTCAGGGTGACCCGGACGTCGACCAGGGGGAAGCCCAGCGCGACCCCGCGCGCGGCCTGCGCACGTACTCCCTTCTCGACGGACGCGATGAACTGGCGGGGCACCGCGCCGCCGATCACTTTGTCGACGAATTCGATGCCGGACCCCTCCGGCAGCGGCTCCACCTCGATGTCGCAGATCGCGAACTGGCCGTGGCCGCCGGACTGTTTGACGTGCCGGCCGCGGGCCGCGGCGGGGGCGCCGAAGGTCTCGCGCAGCGACACCTTGTGCGGGACCGTGTCGACCTGGACGCCGTAGCGGCTGCGCAGCCGCTCCAGCGCCACGTCGGCGTGCGCCTCGCCCATGCACCACAGCACCACCTGCCGGGTGTCCTGGTTCTGCTCCAGCCGCATCGTCGGGTCCTCGGCGACCAGCTTGGCCAGCCCCTGGGACAGCTTGTCCTCGTCGGCCTTGCTGTGCGCCTCGATCGCCACCGGCAGCAGCGGGTCGGGCATCTGCCAGGGCTCCATCAGCAGCGGGTGGTCCCGGCCGGACAGGGTGTCGCCGGTCTCCGCGCGGCCGAGCTTGGCCACGCACACCAGGTCGCCGGCCCCGGCCGACGGCACCGGCCGCTGGTGCCGGCCGAAGGGCGAGGTCAGCGCGCCCACCCGCTCGTCCACGTCGTGGTCCTCGTGGCCGCGGTCCTCCAGACCGTGTCCGGACACGTGCACGGTCTCGTCGGGCCGCAGCGTGCCGGAGAAGACCCGTACCAGGCTGAGCCGGCCCACGTACGGGTCGGAGGAGGTCTTGACCACCTCGGCGGCCAGCGGGCCCTCCGGGTCGCAGGCGAGCACGGGCTCGGTGTGGCCGTCCGGGCCGGTCACCGCGGGCATCTCGCGCTCCAGGGGCGTGGGGAAGCCGCCGGTGACCAGTTCCATCAGCTCCAGGGTGCCCAGGCCCTGCCGGGCGCCCTCTGCGGCGGGCGCGGCGGCCAGCACCGGGTGGAACGTGCCGCGGGCCACCGCCCGCTCCAGGTCGGCGACGAGGGTCGCCGTGTCGATCTCCGCGCCGCCCAGGTAGCGGTCCATGAGGGTCTCGTCCTCGCTCTCGGCGATGATGCCCTCGATGAGCCGGTTACGCGCCTGCGTGAGCCCCGGCAGCACGTCCGGGCCGGGTTCGGCCTCGTGGCGCTCGCCGGAGCCGTAGTCGTACACCTTGCCGGTCAGCAGCCCGGCCAGGCCCGTGACCGGGGCGTGGCCGTCCGGGCCCGCGGGGCCGTGCACGGGGAGGTACAGCGGCAGCACCGCGTCGGGGTCGTCCCCGCCGAGTTCTGCCGCGCACCGGGCCGCGGTCTCCTCGAAGCCGGCCCGGGCCGACTCCAGGTGGGTCACCACCACCGCCCGCGGCATCCCGACGGCCGCGCACTCGTCCCACACCATCCTGGTGGCGCCGCCGATGCCCTCGCCGTCCTGCGCCGCCGAGACGACGAAAAGGGCCGCGTCCGCCGCGCGCAGACCGGCCCTGAGCTCCCCGACGAAGTCAGCGTAGCCGGGGGTGTCCAGCAGGTTGACCTTGTACCCGCCCCATTCCACGGGTACCAGCGACAGCTGGACCGAGCGCTGCTGGCGCTGCTCGATCTCGTCGTGGTCGGACACCGAGCCGCCGTCCTCGACCCGGCCGGCCCGGTTCACCGCCCCGGTGGCCAGCGCCAGCGCCTCCACCAGGGTCGTCTTGCCCGCTCCGCTGTGGCCGACCAGCACCACGTTGCGCACCGTCTCGGGGCGGCCGGCCGTCGGTGCCCTTCCGGCGGCTCCCGGTTGTGCGTCTCTCCTGTCGGTTGCAGCACCCATGTGCTCTCGCCTCCCGGTCGAGGGGAGCGCGATGGGAGACCCGCGCGGCCTCCTCATCGACGCCTGCGGTTCTTCGACCTTCCCACGACGGCAATGGCGCGTCCATACGTCGCACATCTGCCGGTAGTGTCGGGGTTACCGACAATGCCCCACGCGTCCGGGGCGCGGCGGCTGGCTACGATGGGCCAACCCGGTGGCTGCCCGGCCGCCTTGCTTCACCTACTGTTTCTACTGTTTTGACCAGATTCAAGTCAATCACGTCCATCACGCCATCCATGTCGCAGATGTCGCTCGTGTCATTTTGTGTCACGGAATCACCGAAGGTGTCGGGAAGGCCATGCTGAACAAGTACGCGCGTGCGTTCTTCACGCGTGTTCTCACGCCGTTCGCCGCATTTCTGCTGCGCAAGGGGGTCAGCCCCGACACGGTGACGCTGATCGGGACCGCCGGAGTGGTGGCGGGCGCGCTGGCCTTCTACCCGCAGGGCCAGTTCTTCTGGGGCACCGTCGTGATCACGCTGTTCGTGTTCTCCGACCTGGTCGACGGCAACATGGCCCGCCAGGCCGGCCGCTCCAGCCGCTGGGGCGCGTTCCTGGACTCCACCCTGGACCGGGTCGCCGACGGCGCGGTCTTCGGCGGCCTGGCCCTGTGGTACGCAGGCAAGGGCGACAACCTGGTGCTGTGCGCGGTGACGATCTTCTGCCTGGCCAGCGGCCAGGTGGTGTCGTACACCAAGGCGCGCGGCGAGGCGATAGGGCTGCCGGTGAACGTCAGCGGCCTGGTGGAGCGGTCCGAGCGGCTCGTGATCACCCTGGTGCTGTGCGGCCTGGCCGGCTTCCACCGCACCTTCGGCGTGCCCGGCATCCAGTACGTGCTGCCGGTCGCGCTGTGGGTGGTGGCCGTCGGCAGTCTGGTCACCCTGATCCAGCGCATGGTCACCGTGCACCGCGAGGCTGCCGAGGCCGACGCCCTCCAGGCCGCCCAGCAGCGCACCGACCACCGGAGCGGCGTGTGAGGGAACAGCTCACCGACAGCCTGTACGGCCTGGGCTGGGGCGCGGTCAAGACGCTGCCGGAACCGGCGGCCAGGGCGCTGGGCCGGACCATCGCCGACGCGGCCTGGCGGCAGCGCGGCAAGGGCGTGCTGCGCTTGGAGGCGAACCTGGCCCGGGTGGTGCCGGACGCGGGCCCGGAGCGGCTGCGCGAGCTGTCCCGGGCCGGCATGCGCTCGTACCTGCGCTACTGGATGGAGTCCTTCCGGCTGCCCGCCTGGTCCAAGGACCGCATCCGCGGCGGCTTCGCCCCCGAGAACGTGCACTACCTGACCGACGGGCTGGCGGCCGGTAAGGGCGTCATCCTCGCCCTGCCGCACATGGGCAACTGGGACCTGGCCGGCGCCTGGGTCACCACCAGCCTGGACACGCCGTTCACCACCGTCGCCGAGGTCCTCAAGCCGGAATCGCTCTACCACCGGTTCGTCGCCTACCGCGAGGGCCTGGGTATGGAGGTGCTGCCGCACACCGGCGCCGCCGCCTTCGGCACCCTGGCCCGGCGGCTGCGGGCCGGCGGCCTGGTCTGCCTGGTCGCCGAGCGCGACCTGTCCGCGCGCGGCGTCGAGGTCGAGTTCTTCGGAGAGAAGACCCGCATGCCGGCCGGCCCGGCGATGCTCGCCCAGCAGACCGGCGCGCTGCTGCTGCCGGTCACCCTGTGGTACGACCACTCGCCCGTCATGCAGGGCAGGGTGCACCCGCCGGTGCCCGTACCCGAGAGCGACAACCGCGCGTACCGCACCGGGGTGATGACGCAGGCCCTCGCGGACGCGTACGCTTCCGGGATCGCCGAGCACCCCGAGGACTGGCACATGCTCCAGCGCCTGTGGCTGGCCGACCTGCCGCCGCGCAACGTGCCCGTGGCGCCGAGCGGCTCCGGGCCCGACGGCACCGGCTCCGCGGCGTCCGGGGACCGCTCCGCGACGGCGCCGAGCGACGATCCGGGCGCGGGGGACCGTACGGGAACGGAGCGGCCGTGAAAATCGGCATCGTCTGCCCCTACTCCTGGGACGTGCCCGGCGGTGTCCAGTTCCACATCCGCGACCTGGCCGAGCACCTCATCCGGTTGGGGCACGAGGTGTCCGTGCTCGCGCCCGCCGACGACGCTCCCCCTAAGCCTGGCGGCTTGGGAGGTGCCCCCACGCTGCCGCCGTACGTGGTGTCCGCGGGCCGGGCGGTGCCGGTGCCCTACAACGGCTCGGTGGCCCGGCTCAACTTCGGCTTCCTGTCCGCCGCAAGGGTGCGGCGCTGGCTGCACGAGGGCCGCTTCGACGTCATCCACATCCACGAGCCCGCCTCGCCCTCGCTCGGCCTGCTGTCCTGCTGGGCCGCCCAGGGCCCGATCGTCGCCACCTTCCACACCTCCAACCCACGCTCGCGGGCGATGATCGCCGCCTACCCGATCCTCCAGCCCGCCCTGGAGAAGATCAGCGCGCGGATCGCGGTCAGCGAATACGCCCGGCGCACCCTGGTGGAACACCTCGGCGGCGACGCGGTGGTCATCCCCAACGGCGTGGACGTGGAGTTCTTCGCCCGCGCCGAGCCCCGCAAGCAGTGGCAGGGCGGCACGATCGGCTTCATCGGCCGCATCGACGAACCACGCAAGGGCCTGCCGGTGCTGATGAGGGCCCTGCCCAGGATCCTGGAGGAGCGCCCCGAGACGCGCCTGCTCGTCGCCGGGCGCGGCGACACCGAGGAGGCGGTCGAGGGCCTGCCCGCGGCCGTCCGGGAACGGGTGGAGTTCCTCGGCATGGTCAGCGACGACGACAAGGCGCGGCTGCTGCGCAGCGTGGACCTCTACGTGGCGCCCAACACCGGCGGCGAGAGCTTCGGCATCATCCTGGTCGAGGCGATGTCGGCGGGCGCGCCGGTGCTCGCCAGCGACCTGGACGCCTTCGCCCAGGTCCTCGACCAAGGCGCGGCCGGCGAACTCTTCGTCAATGAGGACGCCGACGAACTTGCCGCCGCCGCCGTCCGCCTCCTCGCCGACCCGGCCCGCCGCGCCGAACTCCGTGCCCGCGGCAGTGCCCACGTCCGCCGCTTCGACTGGTCCGTGGTCGGCGGCGACATCCTCGCGGTCTACGAAACCGTCACCGACGGCGCCGCCAGCGTGGCCACCGACGAACGCACCACGCTGCGCGCGCGGTTCGGGTTGGCGCGCGACTGATTTCTGACGCGGCCCTCGCAGCGCTGCGCGCGCTTCGGCCCGCTGCGCCGGACTCCGTCCCGCGAGGGCGGGTCGGGGCGGCGGATCCGCGTGGCCTTGTCGGAAGCCGGGCCACAATTCGGAAGCCTCGCCCAAGGAGCACCGGACTGCGCCCCCGCTTCGGGTCGGACCGGGACTGATCCGGGTCGGCCCGGCGCCGGGCGCCGGTAGCCTTGCCGCCCGTGACCACCATCATCTGGATCGTCGTCGCGCTCGTGGCCGTGGCGCTCTACCTGAGCTGGACGGCGGGCCGGCTGGACCGGCTGCACGCGCGGATCGACGCGGCGCGGGCCGCGCTGGACGCGCAGTTGCTGCGGCGCGCGTCGGTCGCACAGGAGCTGGCCACGGCCGGCGTACTGGACCCGGCCGCCTCGATCGTGCTGTACGAGTCCGCGCACGCGGCCCGTTCCGCCGAGCCGGACCAGCGCGAAGTGGCCGAGAGCGAGCTGAGCCAGGCGCTGCGCGCGGTCTTCGACGACCCCGAAACCGCCGCCCAGGTGCGCGAGGCGCCGGGCGGCACCGCGGCCGTCGGCGAACTCACCCAGGCGGTACGGCGGGTGCCGATGGCCCGGCGGTTCCACAACGACGCGGTCCGCGCCGCGCGAGCGGTCCGCCGCCACCGGGTGGTGCGCTGGTTCCGGCTGGCCGGCCACGCGCCCTTCCCGCTCGCCTTCGAGATGGACGACGAGCCGCCGCCCGCCCTCACCGCAGAGCGCGGCGCCACCGCGCTGTGAGACCGGACCGGGCCGCCCGACAGCCGACGTCCGGATCGCCCGGCTGTCGTGCCGCGCCCGCCCGGCGTCCCGCCCCGTAACCCGCCCGCGCGCCCCCGGCAGCCCCTGCGTAACCCTCCCGACGAGCGCCCGGCGACACCTCCTGGGACCCCCGGGGCGGCAGGGGCGCCGGTGTCCCCATGAGAAGCCACCTGAGCCGAATTGGCCCTTTCCGGCCGCAGTGGACCAGCCGGAGGATGAGAACCGGAATACCCCCTTTCGGCAGGAGTGAGATCACCGTGTCCACCACCCCGTCCACCGCCCAGACCCCGGAGACCGGCACCGCGCGCGTCAAGCGCGGCATGGCCGAGCAGCTCAAGGGCGGCGTGATCATGGATGTCGTCACCCCCGAGCAGGCGAAGATCGCCGAGGACGCCGGCGCCGTGGCCGTCATGGCCCTGGAACGGGTGCCCGCGGACATCCGCAAGGACGGCGGGGTGGCCCGGATGTCCGACCCCGACATGATCGACGGCATCATCGAGGCCGTCTCCATCCCGGTCATGGCCAAGTCCCGCATCGGCCACTTCGTCGAGGCCCAGGTGCTCCAGGCGCTGGGCGTGGACTACATCGACGAGTCCGAGGTGCTCACCCCCGCCGACGAGGTCAACCACTCCGACAAGTGGGCCTTCACCACCCCCTTCGTGTGCGGCGCCACCAACCTGGGCGAGGCCCTGCGCCGGATCGCCGAGGGCGCGGCCATGATCCGCTCCAAGGGCGAGGCCGGCACCGGCAACGTGGTGGAGGCGGTCCGCCACCTGCGCCAGATCAAGGGCGAGATCTCCCGGCTGCGCGGCCTGGACAACAACGAGCTGTACGCCGCCGCCAAGGAGCTGCGCGCCCCGTACGAGCTGGTCAAGGAGGTCGCGGAGCTCGGCAAGCTGCCGGTCGTGCTGTTCTCCGCCGGTGGCGTGGCCACTCCCGCCGACGCCGCCCTGATGCGCCAGCTCGGCGCCGAGGGCGTCTTCGTGGGCTCGGGCATCTTCAAGTCCGGCGACCCGGCCAAGCGCGCCGCCGCCATCGTGCGCGCCACCACCTTCTTCGACGACCCCAAGGTCATCGCAGACGCCTCCCGCAACCTGGGCGAGGCCATGGTCGGCATCAACATCGACATCCTGCCGGAGACCGAGCGCTACGCGAGCCGGGGCTGGTGAGCGTGACCGCACAGCCCGTCATCGGCGTCCTGGCGCTCCAGGGCGACGTACGGGAGCACCAGGCGGCCCTGACCGCGGCGGGCGCCGCGGTCAGGCCGGTGCGCCGCCCCGAGGAGCTGGCCGGGCTGGCCGGCCTGACGCTGCCCGGCGGCGAGTCCACCACGATCTCCAAGCTCGCCGTGCTGTTCGGCCTGATGGACCCGCTGCGCGCCGCGATCCGCGAGGGCCTGCCGGTCTACGGCACCTGCGCCGGGCTGATCATGCTCGCCGACAAGATCCTCGACCCTTCCCCTGGGCCCTGGGGGCCCGGGGAGACCCCTATCTCCGGCCAGGAGACCTTCGGCGGCATCGACATGATCGTCCGCCGCAACGCCTTCGGCCGGCAGAACGAGTCCTTCGAGGCGCTGGTCGACGTGACCGGCGTCCCCGGCGGCCCGGTCGAGGGAGTCTTCATCCGCGCCCCCTGGGTGGAGTCGGTGGGCGCGGGCACCGAGGTGCTCGCCGAGCACGGCGGTCACATCGTGGCGGTACGGCAGGGCACGGCGCTCGCCACGTCCTTCCACCCGGAGCTGACCGGCGATCACCGGGTCCACGAACTCTTCGTGCACATGGTGCGCACCGAGAGCTGACCCTCTCCCGGTAGGATCGCTTGAGCGACGAAGAACAGCTATTTGGTGACGCGAAGGAGACTGTCGGATGTCCGGCCACTCTAAATGGGCTACGACGAAGCACAAGAAGGCCGTGATCGATGCCAAGCGCGGCAAGCTCTTCGCGAAGCTGATCAAGAACATCGAGGTCGCGGCGCGGGTCGGCGGCTCCGATCCCGACGGCAATCCGACGCTCTTCGACGCGATCCAGAAGGCCAAGAAGCAGTCGGTGCCGAACAAGAACATCGACAGCGCGGTCAAGCGGGGCGCGGGCCTGGAGGCCGGCGGCGCCGACTACCAGACGATCATGTACGAGGGCTACGGGCCGAACGGCGTCGCGGTGCTCATCGAGTGCCTGACCGACAACCGCAACCGCGCCGCCTCCGACGTCCGCGTCGCCATGACCCGCAACGGCGGCTCGATGGCCGACCCGGGCTCGGTGGCGTACCTGTTCAACCGCAAGGGCGTGGTGATCGTCCCCAAGGGCGAGCTGAGCGAGGACGACGTGCTCGGCGCCGTCCTCGACGCGGGCGCCGAGGAGGTCAACGACCTCGGCGAGTCCTTCGAGGTGATCAGCGAGGCCGGCGACCTGGTCCCGGTCCGCAAGGCGCTCCAGGACGCCGGGATCGACTACGACTCGGCGGACGCCAACTTCCTGCCCACCATGCAGGTCGAGCTGGACGAAGAGGGCGCGCGCAAGATCTTCAAGCTGATCGACGCGCTGGAGGACAGCGACGACGTGCAGAACGTCTTCGCCAACTTCGACGTCGCGGACGAGGTCATGGCGTCGATCGACTGAGGTCGACGCCTGAGGCGTACGTGGAGGGGCCGGCCGGGAGCGACACCCGGCCGGCCCCTCCGGCGTTTGTCGGTGCCAACCGATAGCCTGCGGGAACAGGCTGCGGAGCGCGAAGTCCGGGGCCGCAGGGGCCGGATGACGCGGAGGGAGGGGAGCGCGGTGCGGGTGCTGGGCGTGGACCCGGGGCTGACCCGGTGCGGCGTCGGCGTGGTGGACGGGACCGCCGGCCGCCGGCTGACCATGGTCGGCGTCGGGGTGGTGCGCACCCCGGCCGAGGAGGACGTCGGCCGCCGGCTGGTGCTGATAGAGCGCGGCATCGAGGAGTGGCTGGACGCCCACCGGCCCGACGCGGTCGCCGTGGAGCGTGTTTTCAGCCAGCACAACGTCCGTACCGTGATGGGCACCGCCCAGGCCAGCGCGGTGGCCATCCTGTGCGCCAGCCGCCGCGGCCTGCCGGTCCACCTGCACACCCCCAGCGAGGTCAAGGCCGCCGTCACCGGCAGCGGCCGGGCCGACAAGGCCCAGGTCGGCGCGATGGTCACCCGGCTGCTGCGGCTCGACGCCCCGCCCCGCCCGGCCGACGCCGCCGACGCGCTGGCGCTGGCCATCTGCCACATCTGGCGCGGCGCCGCCACCAACCGCCTCCAGCAGGCCATCCAGACGCACCGCCGCCCGCCCGCTTCCATACCGCCCGCTTCCAAGCCCTCCACCGCACCGCCCGCCCCCGCACCGGCCCAGGAGTCCGCCCCATGATCGCCTTCGTCAGCGGCACGGTCGCCGCGCTCGCCCCCGACGCCGCGGTCGTCGAGGTCGGCGGCATCGGGATGGCCGTCCAGTGCGCGCCCGGCACCCTTGCCGAACTGCGCGTCGGACAGCCGGCCCGGCTGGCCACCTCCCTGGTGGTGCGCGAGGACTCGCTGACCCTGTACGGCTTCGCGGACGACGACGAGCGGCAGGTCTTCGAGCTGCTGCAGACCGTCAGCGGGGTCGGGCCCCGGCTCGCCCAGACCATGCTCGCGGTGCACGCGCCCGACGCGCTGCGGGCCGCGGTGGCCGCGGGCGACGAGAAGGCGCTCACCGCCGTGCCCGGCATCGGCAAGAAGGGCGCCCAGCGGCTGCTGCTGGAGCTGAAGGACCGGCTCGGCGCACCGGTCGGCCGCGGCGCCGCGATCCCGGCCGCCCGGGCGGACCTGTCCTGGAACGACCAGCTCCACGCGGCGCTGCTGGGCCTGGGCTACGCCGCCCGCGAGGCCGACGACGCGGTCGCCGCGGTCACCCCGCAGGCCGAGGCCGCCGCCGCTCCCGACCTGGGCACCCTGCTGCGGGCCGCCCTGCAGAGCCTCAACCGCACCCGCTGACCCGCCGCCGGGCGCCGCACCCGGCCCGTACGCGCCCCTGACCCCGCCGCCGGCCCGCCCGGGCCGGCCGCCCCCGGACCGAGAGATCACGAAGACCACCATGAACTGGGACGCCTCCGACACAGCCCCCGACGCCGGCCCCGAGCGACTGGTCGGCGCCGCCGCCGACCGCGAGGACCAGGCGGTGGAGGCGGCCCTGCGCCCCAAGGACCTGAACGAGTTCATCGGCCAGGAGCGGGTCCGCCAGCAGCTCGACCTGGTGCTCAAGGCCGCCCGGCAGCGGGGCGCCACCGCCGACCACGTCCTGCTCTCCGGCGCCCCCGGCCTCGGCAAGACCACCCTGTCCATGATCATCGCCGCCGAGATGGGCGTGCCGATCCGGATCACCTCCGGCCCGGCCATCCAGCACGCCGGCGACCTGGCCGCGATCCTGTCCTCCCTCCAGGAGGGCGAGGTGCTGTTCCTCGACGAGATCCACCGGATGTCCCGGCCCGCCGAGGAGATGCTGTACATGGCGATGGAGGACTTCCGGGTCGACGTGGTGGTCGGCAAGGGCCCCGGCGCCACCGCCATCCCGCTGGAGCTGCCGCCCTTCACCCTGGTCGGCGCCACCACCCGGGCCGGCCTGCTGCCGCCGCCGCTGCGCGACCGGTTCGGCTTCACCGCCCACATGGAGTTCTACGGGCCGGCCGAACTCGAACGGGTGATCCACCGCTCGGCCGGACTGCTGGACGTCTCCGTCGCCGTGGAAGGCGCTGCCGAGATCGCCGGCCGCTCCCGCGGCACGCCCCGGATCGCCAACCGGCTGCTGCGCCGGGTCCGCGACTACGCCCAGGTCCGCGCGGACGGCGTGATCACTCAGGAGATCGCCGCCAAGGCCCTGGAGGTCTACGAGGTGGACGAGCGCGGTCTGGACCGGCTGGACCGGGCCGTCCTGCACGCCCTGCTCAACCTTTTCGGGGGAGGTCCTGTGGGTTTGTCCACATTGGCGGTCGCAGTGGGGGAGGAGCGTGAGACTGTGGAGGAGGTCGCCGAACCCTTCCTGGTCCGCGAGGGCCTGCTGGCCCGTACTCCACGGGGCCGGATCGCCACCCCGGCGGCCTGGGCCCACCTGGGCCTGACCCCACCGCAAGGAGGCGGAGCAGGCGGACCGGGACAGACCGGGCTGTTCGGGCCGTGACCTCGGCCGGAATCGCCCGTTCAGGAACCCCGGTGCCATGCTTGGCGTTGTTCCAGCGGCAAGTCAGAGCTTAAACTCCGCCGACGCCCCTTCCTCTGGAGCGGCGCTCACATCCCACACCAAGGCCAGCCCCCACGCCGGCCGCGCGAAGGAACGTCCTAACCGTGAATCCTCTGATCCTCGTCTTCGTCGTCATGATCGGAGTCATGTTCCTCATGACCCGGTCCGCCCGGAACAAGCAGCGCCAGACGTTGGAGATGCGCAACAAGATGGAGCCGGGCGCCGGCGTCCGCACCATCGGCGGCATGTACGCCGTGGTGAAGGAGGTCAACGAGGAGACGGTGCTGCTGGAGCTGACGGACGGCGTGCACGCCCACTTCGCCAAGAACGCCATCGGGACGGTGCTGTCCGAGGACGAGTTCAACCGGATCGTGCACGGCATCGAACCGGAGGAGTCCGAGGACACCGAGCACACCGAGGACGCGGCGGACACCGCCGCGCCGGCCGCGGACGATCACGGCGCCACGGGTGAGCGGGACGAGCACATCGATCTGACGAAGTCCGCGGACACGGAGAAGGACGTCTCCGACGCGGCCGCCGGCGCCTCCAGCACCGACTCGAAGTAACCTGCCAGGCTCTCACAACACTCGACGCCACCCGTGAGCGCGCGGATCGGGGGCGGTACAACAGGGAGAATCAAGAAGGTGGCAGCAGCCAACAAGGGCCGCAGGTCCTCGGGGAGCCAGGGTTACCCCGGGCGTGCTCTGGCCGTGATCCTCGTCGCCCTGGTGGCGCTGACCGGAGGGATCTTCATCTCCGGCCAGCGGACCCCACGGCTGGGCATCGACCTCGCCGGTGGCACCAGCATCACCCTGACCGCGAAACCCGATCAGGGCAGCGCGGTCACCAAGGCCAACATGAACACGGCGGTTGACATCATCAACCGCCGTGTCAACGGTCTGGGTGTCTCCGAGGCCGAGGTGCAGACCCAGGGGTCCGACAACATCATCGTCAACATCCCCAAGGGCACCAACTCCCAGCAGGCCGCACAGCAGGTGGGCACCACGGCCCGGCTGGACTTCCGCCAGGTGCTCGCCGAGCAGGACGGCGAGCCGGCGAAGGCCGCCCCGAAGCCGTCGTCGAGCGCCACGCCGAAGCCGTCGGCCACGCCCAGCGGCAAGCCCAGCTCCTCTCCCTCGGCGTCCTCCGGCGCGAAGTCCACGGCCACTCCCTCCTCCTCGGCCACGCCCTCGGGCAGTGCCAGCCCGCAGGGCCGCGCCGTCACCGGCGCGCTGACGGCGGCCCCGGCCAAGGCGCCGACCCCGCTGCCCACCGGCACTCCGAGTGCGCCGGCCGGCAGCACCCCGAGCACCGGCACGCCGTCGACGACCTCCCCCGCCGCGTCCGTCCCGGTCGCGCTGCAGAACAAGTTCACCGCGCTGGACTGCACCAACAAATCGGCACGGGCCAACGCCAGCCAGGGTGCCAAGCCCACCGATCAGGTCATCGCCTGCGGCCAGGAGCAGAACCACTGGTACAAGTACCTGCTCGGCCCCACGCTGATCGACGGCAAGCGGGTCTCCGGCGCCAGCGCCAACTTCGACTCCCAGCAGGGCAACGGCTGGGTGGTCAACCTGACCTTCGACGGCAGCGGCGCCAGCCAGTTCACCAAGGTCACCGGTGACCTGGCCTCGCAGCAGCAGCCGAACAACCAGTTCGCCATCGACCTCGACGGCGACGTGATCTCCGCCCCGCGCGTCTCCTCCGCGCTGACCGGCGGCAACGCCCAGATCTCCGGCAGCTTCACCCAGAAGTCCGCCGAGGACCTGGCCAACGTGCTCAAGTACGGCTCGCTGCCGCTGGCCTTCAAGATCTCCGACCAGACCACCGTCTCCGCCGCGCTCGGCGGCGAGCAGCTCCGCGGCGGCATGATCGCCGGCGCGGTGGGCCTGGCCCTGGTCGTGCTCTACCTGCTGGCGTACTACCGCGGCCTGAGCTTCGTCGCGGTGCTCAGCCTGATGGTGTCGGCCGCCCTGACCTACACGATCATGTGCCTGCTCGGCTCGGCCATCGGCTTCGCGCTAAACCTGCCGGCCGTCTGCGGTGCCATCGTCGCCATCGGTATCACCGCCGACTCCTTCATCGTGTTCTTCGAACGCATCAGGGACGGCCTGCGCGAAGGCAGGTCCCTGCAACCCGCCGTGGCCCGCGGCTGGCCGCGCGCCCGGCGCACCATCCTCGTGTCGGACTTCGTGTCCTTCCTCGCCGCGGCCGTGCTGTACGTGGTGTCGGTCGGCAAGGTCCAGGGCTTCGCGTTCACGTTGGGCCTGACCACGCTGCTCGACGTCGCCGTGGTGTTCCTGTTCACCCTGCCGCTCATGACGATCCTGGCCAGGCGTCCCTTCTATGCCCAGGGCCACAAGTGGTCCGGGCTCAACCCGGAGAGCCTGGGCGTTCAGGCGCCGCTGCGCCGCGTCCGCCGCCAGCACACCGAGACGAAGGAAGCCTGATGTCCAAGCTCGGCACTCTCGGTCACCGACTGCACCGCGGCGAGGTCAGCTACGACTTCGTCGGCAAGCGGAAGATCTGGTACTCGTTCTCGATCCTGGTCACGATCGTGGCGATCGTCGGTCTGGCGGTGAACGGTCTCAAGGAGAGCATCGACTTCTCCGGCGGCGCGGTCTTCACCACGGCCAAGACCTCGATCTCGGTCTCCGACGCGCAGAGCAAGATCTCCGGTGACACCGGCGGCCGTGACGCGACCGTCCAGAAGCTGGGCACCGGCAGCCTGCGGATCCAGGTCAGCGGGCTGAGCACCCAGCAGTCGACGAAGGTCCAGCAGGAGATCGCCAAGGACCTGGGGATGCCCCAGAACAAGATCGACGCGGAGATCGTCGGTCCGAGCTGGGGCAAGCAGATCACCCACAAGGCGGTCGAGGGTCTGATCATCTTCCTGGTGCTGGTGGTGATCTACCTCGCCATCACCTTCGAGTGGCGCATGGCCCTGGCCGCGCTGATCGCCCTGCTGCACGACCTGACGATCACCACCGGCGTGTACGCCATCGTCGGCTTCGAGGTGTCGCCCGGTACGGTGATCGGTCTGCTCACCATCCTGGGTTACTCGCTGTACGACACGGTCGTCGTCTTCGACGGCCTGAAGGAAGCCAGCAAGGACGTCACCCGGCAGAACCGCTTCACGTACAGCGACATCGCCAACCGCAGCCTCAACTCCACCCTGGTCCGGTCGATCAACACCACCGTGGTGGCGCTGCTGCCGGTCGCCGCGCTGCTGTTCATCGGTGGCGGCCTGCTGGGCGCCGGCATGCTGAACGACATCGCGCTCGCGCTGTTCGTCGGCCTGACCGCCGGTGCCTACTCCTCGATCTTCATCGCCACCCCGATCGTGGCCGAGATCAAGGAGCGCGACCCGGCCATGAAGGCGCTGCGCAAGCGGGTGCTGGCCAAGCGCCAGGGCGACGCCCGCAAGGCCGAGGAGGCCGCCCACGAGGACGACGCGGAGTCGGCCGACCTGGACGCGGAGCACGACGAGGACGACGACGCCGCGCCGGCCGCCGCCGGTGTCGTGGGCCAGCGTGGCCAGGGCCCGTCGTCGGCCTCCCGCGCCGCCCGCAACCAGCCCAGCCGGGGCAGCCGCGGCCGCGGCCGCCCCTCGGGCAAGCGCCGCTGAGCCCTACGCACGCAACCGCCGCCGCCCGGACCGCCCAGGCCCGGGCGGCGCGGTGCGTTCGGGGCCGGTTCGGTGCCGTTCAGGCCGCGGCCCGGGCCCGGCCCGGGGCACGGGACGGCCACCGCCCGGTAGGTTGTACGGGTCGATCGAAGCGAGAACCGAAAGTAGTGCGATGACCACCACGGAAGCCGCCTCCGCCAACCTGCGGGAGTTGCTGCTCTCCCGGATCCGGGACGTGCCCGACTACCCCAAGCCGGGAGTGGTCTTCAAGGACATCACCCCGCTGCTGGCCGACCCGGTGGCCTTCAACGCGCTGGTGGACGCCCTGGCCGAGATGTGCGCCCGGCACGGCGCCACCAAGGTGGTCGGCCTGGAGGCGCGCGGCTTCATCCTGGCCGCCCCCGCCGCCGCCCGCGCGGGGCTCGGCTTCGTCCCGGTCCGCAAGGCCGGCAAGCTCCCCGGGCCCACGCTCACCCAGTCGTACGAGCTGGAGTACGGCACCGCGCAGATCGAGGTGCACGCCGACGCCATGACCGACGGCGACCGGGTGCTGGTGATCGACGACGTGCTGGCCACCGGCGGCACCGCCGAGGCGTCCCTGGAACTGGTCCGCCGCTGCGGCGCGACCGTCGCCGGGGTCGCGGTGATGCTGGAGCTCGGCTTCCTCGGCGGCCGGCAGCGGCTGGCCCCTTCCCTCGGCGGAGCACCGCTGGAGGCCCTGGTGGCCGTCTGAGGGCTTCACGGGGCCGCTGGAAGGCCCTGGAGGCTCCCGGACCCGATCGGCCGTGTACGGGGCGCACACGGGCGCGTACCGCGTGTTCCGGGAGCCGCCCGGCCACCGCGGGCGCCCGTATCGCGCCACGGGTCGATACCATGGGACTTCCCACTCGCGTGAGGAGTGCTCTTGCCAGACGAGGTACAGCGACTCGAAGCCGCAGGCGCGACGGAACCGGCCGCGGGCAGGGTGGACGACGCCCCGGCCCCGGTGGACGGCCAGTCGCCCGCCGTACGCCCGGTGCCGCCCGCCGTCCGGCCGGTGCGCACCGCGGGCACCGTCGCGCCCTCCCGCCCGGGGGCCTCCTCCTCGCGCGTGCGCGCCCGCCTGGCCCGGCTCGGGGTGCAGCGCTCGACCTCGTACAACCCCGTGCTGGAGCCGCTGCTGCGGATCGTGCGGGGCAACGACCCCAAGGGCGACAGCGCCCAGCTGCGCCAGATCGAGTACGCCTACCAGGTGGCCGAGCGCTGGCACCGCGGGCAGAAGCGCAAGAGCGGCGACCCGTACATCACCCACCCGCTGGCCGTCACCACCATCCTGGCCGAGCTGGGCATGGATCCGGCCACCTTGATGGCCGGGCTGCTGCACGACACCGTCGAGGACACCGAGTACGGGCTGGACCAGCTGCGGCGCGACTTCGGCGACCAGGTGGCGCTCCTGGTGGACGGCGTCACCAAGCTGGACAAGGTCAAGTTCGGCGAGGCCGCGCAGGCCGAGACGGTCCGCAAGATGGTCGTCGCCATGGCCAAGGACCCCCGGGTGCTGGTCATCAAGCTGGCCGACCGCCTGCACAACATGCGCACCATGCGCTTCCTCAAGCGGGAGAAGCAGGAGAAGAAGGCCCGCGAGACCCTGGAGATCTACGCCCCACTGGCCCACCGGCTGGGCATGAACACCATCAAGTGGGAGCTGGAGGACCTGGCCTTCGCCATCCTCTACCCGAAGATGTACGACGAGATCGTCCGCCTGGTCGCCGAGCGCGCGCCCAAGCGCGACGAATACCTGGCGATCGTCACCGACCAGGTGCAGCAGGACCTGCGCGCCGCCCGTATCAAGGCCACCGTCACCGGACGCCCCAAGCACTACTACAGCGTGTACCAGAAGATGATCGTCCGCGGCCGGGACTTCGCGGAGATCTACGACCTGGTCGGCATCCGGGTGCTGGTCGACACCGTACGGGACTGCTACGCGGCGCTCGGCACCATTCACGCGCGGTGGAATCCGGTCCCGGGCCGGTTCAAGGACTACATCGCGATGCCGAAGTTCAACATGTACCAGTCACTGCACACCACGGTGATCGGGCCCAGCGGCAAGCCGGTCGAACTGCAGATCCGCACCTTCGACATGCACCGCCGCGCCGAGTACGGCATCGCCGCGCACTGGAAGTACAAGCAGGAGGCGGTGGCCGGCGCCTCCAAGGTGCGCACCGACGGCCCGCGGTCGGACAAGAAGGACGACGCGGTCAACGACATGGCCTGGCTGCGGCAGTTGCTGGACTGGCAGAAGGAGACCGAGGACCCCGGGGAGTTCCTGGAGTCGCTGCGGTTCGACCTGTCCCAGAGCGAGGTCTTCGTCTTCACGCCCAAGGGAGACGTCATAGCGCTGCCGGCCGGCGCCACCCCGGTGGACTTCGCGTACGCGGTGCACACCGAGGTCGGCCACCGCACCATAGGCGCGCGCGTCAACGGCCGCCTGGTGCCGCTGGAGTCCACCCTCGACAACGGCGACACCGTGGAGGTCTTCACCTCCAAGGCGCCCGGCGCCGGCCCGTCCCGCGACTGGCTCGGCTTCGTCAAGTCGCCGCGGGCCCGCAACAAGATCCGCGCCTGGTTCTCCAAGGAGCGCCGCGAGGAGGCCGTCGAGCAGGGCAAGGACGCCATCGCGCGGGCCATGCGCAAGCAGAACCTGCCGATCCAGCGGGTGCTCACCGGCGACTCCCTGGTCACCCTGGCGCACGAGATGCGCTACCCGGACATCTCCGCGCTGTACGCGGCGATCGGCGAGGGCCACATCACCGCGCAGTCGGTGGTGCAGAAGCTGGTGGACGCGCTCGGCGGGGAGGACGGCGCCACCGAGGACATCGCCGAGATCACCACGCCCACCCCGGGCCGCAGCAAGCGCCGGGCCACCACCGACCCGGGCGTGATCGTCAAGGGCGAGAGCGACGTGTGGGTCAAGCTCTCCCGCTGCTGCACCCCCGTGCCGGGCGATCCGATCATCGGCTTCATCACCCGCGGCAACGGGGTGTCGGTGCACCGCGCCGACTGCGTCAACGTGGAGTCGCTGTCCCAGCAGCCCGAGCGGATCATCGACGTCGAATGGGCGCCGACCCAGTCCTCGGTGTTCCTGGTCGCCATCCAGGTCGAGGCGCTGGACCGGTCGCGGCTGCTGTCGGACGTCACCCGCGTACTGTCCGACCAGCACGTCAACATCCTGTCGGCGGCCGTGCAGACCTCGCGGGACCGGGTGGCCACCTCCCGCTTCACCTTCGAGATGGGCGACCCCAAGCACCTGGGTCACGTCCTGAAGGCCGTACGCGGCGTCGAGGGTGTCTACGACGTCTACCGGGTGACGTCGGGCCGTCAGCAGCGCTGAGCCGCCCCACCGGGCCCGCTGCTCAGGGCCCGGCGACAGCGCACGCTGCGGGCAGTACGCGCGGCAGCCGCACCCCGTACGAGCAGCGGACCCCTGCTCTCCGGCACCTGGTGGCGCCGGGGGACAGGGGTCCGCTGACGGCTGCTCAGCCGCCGAACTCGCGCATGCCCTTCAGGGCCGAGTCCAGCAGGGCCTGACGGCCGTCGAGCTCGGCCTGGAGCTTGTCGGCCTTGGCGGTGTTGCCGGACTCGCGCGCCGCCTCGACCTGGGCGCGCAGCTTGTCCACCGCAGCCTGGAGCTGACCGGTCAGACCCGCGGCGCGGGCCCGCACCTCCGGGTTGGAGCGCCGCCACTGCTCGTCCTCGACCTCCTGAAGGGCGCGCTCGACCGCGTGCATCCGGCCCTCGATCCGGGCGCGGGCGTCGCGCGGCACATGGCCGATCGCCTCCCAGCGCTCGTTGACCGAGCGGAACGCCGCCCGCGCCGACTTCAGGTCCGTCACCGGCAGCAGCTTCTCCGCCTCGGCGACCAGCTCTTCCTTGCGCTCCAGGTTGTCCCGCTGCTCGGTGTCCCGCTCGGCGAACACCGCGGAGCGCGCGGCGAAGAACACGTCCTGGGCGCCGCGGAAGCGGTTCCACAGGTCGTCCTCGGCCTCGCGCTGGGCCCGACCGGCCGCCTTCCAGTCCGCCATCAGCTCGCGGTAGCGGGCCGCGGTCGGTCCCCAGTCGGTGGAGTCCGACAGCGACTGCGCCTCGACGACCAGCTTCTCCTTGGTGCGCCGGGCCTCCTCGCGCTGCGCGTCCAGCGACGCGAAGTGCGCCTTGCGCCGCTTGGAGAACACCGACCGGGCGTGGCTGAACCGGTGCCACAGCTCGTCGTCGGTCTTGCGGTCCAGCCGCGGCAGGCCCTTCCAGGTGTCCACCAGCGCCCGCAGCCGCTCCCCGGCCGACCGCCACTGCTCGCTCTCCGCGAGCTGCTCGGCCTCGACGACCAGCTCCTCCTTGGCGGACCTCGCCTCGTCGTGCTGCTTCGCCTTGGCCGCCTTGCGCTCCTCGCGGCGCGAGTCCACCAGCGCCACCAGCGCGTCCAGCCGCTGCCCCAGCGCCGCCAGGTCACCGACCGCGTGCGCCTCGGTCACCATGACCCGCAGGTGTTCGATGGCGGTCAGGGCGTCCTTGGGTGCCAGATCCGTGGTCTGCACCCGCTTCTCAAGGAGGCCGATCTCCACGACGAGCCCCTCGTACTTGCGCTCGTAGTAGGCCAGGGCCTCATCGGGAGAGCCCGCCTGCCACGAACCGACCTCCTTCTCCCCTTCGGCCGTACGCACGTACACGGTCCCCGTCTCATCGACGCGGCCCCACGGGTCGCTGCTCACAGCGCCTCCTCCACGTGATGCCCCGCCGAAGCGCGCCCGACGGGCATCGTCCACAGTTTCCTCCGGCCGTGCCGACGGCCCCGACCGGTCCAACGCCAACATAGGCGACCAGCCGCCCGGCTGTCCGCATCCGATACGGGCCCAATCCTGATTTGGTGCCGATCGGAGATCCCGGGCGGCTTCCCGGCCGCTACGGGCGGGGCGCCCGGGCCGTGTGCGACACGATCCGGGCGCCCCGCGGCCGCCGTCAGGACTTGACGACCGTGGCCTTGTTGATCACCACCGTGGCGTTGGGAGCGCCGTCGCCCTGCCCGTTGCTCTCGTTGTCGCCGGCCTTGGCGATCTTCTGCAGCACCTTCATGCCGTCCGCGCCGATGGTGCCGAACGGGGTGTACTGCGGGGGCAGCGGGCTGTCCTTGTAGACCAGGAAGAACTGGCTGCCGCCGGTGTGCGGCTGGCCGGTGTTGGCCATCGCCACCGTGCCCGCCGGGTACGTCACCGGCGCCTGCGCC
Organism: Actinacidiphila acididurans; assembly: GCF_016918855.1. GTDB lineage: Bacteria > Actinomycetota > Actinomycetes > Streptomycetales > Streptomycetaceae > Actinacidiphila > Actinacidiphila acididurans. The sequence continues at coordinate 67,764 of NZ_JADKYB010000028.1, read as the reverse complement.
GAGGACGCCTTGCCGAAGGCGGTCAGGTTCTCGTCCGGCAGCGTGTAGCCCGGGCCGCCGCCACCCGTGCCCTGCGGGTCGCCGCACTGGAGCACGTAGATGCCGTTGGTGGTCAGCCGGTGGCACTTGGTGTGGTCGAAGAAGCCCTTGCCGGCCAGGAACGAGAAGGAGTTCACGGTCTGCGGCGCCTTGGCCGCGTCCAGCGTCATCGGGATGGCGCCGCAGGTGGTGTCCAGCGTGAAGGTGTACTTCGCGGTCTTGTCGATCGCCATCGCCGGCGCCGTCTTCCACTGCTGCTTGCCCGGGGTGCCGCCCGCCGGCTTGGCGCACGGGTCCGGCACCTTGGCCGCCGCCTTGGTGGCGGACGGCGCGGCCGACGGGGTCGCCGAGGCCTTGGCCGCGGCGCTGTCGCTCGTCTTCTTGTCGCTCTTGAACGCCCCCGCCGCCCAGGCCCCGCCGGTGCCGGCCAGCGCCGCCACCACGACGGCGGCGATCACCGAGTTGCGGATCCGCGACTTGCGCCGCGCCTCATGCCGGCGTTGCTGCTGCCGCTCGAACTTCTCCCGGGCGAGCTGTCGTCGCCGCTGATCCTTGGTGACCACTGCACCGTCTCCGTCGTTGATGTCGGTGTTGATGTCCGATGTGTCCTGTGATGACGCACGTGCCGTCCGTGTCGCGTGCGAGGATCTTCGCGTTCCGCGCGCCCTCCGTCCAGCCCGCCGGGGGGCACGATACGAGGCGGACCTGTGCGGGCGCGATACGAGTTCGCGGCGCTCGGGCCCGCGCCGGTAGGCTTTTGACCTGCCGACGCGGCCCACACCGCCGCGGACGACACGAGCGACAGAAGGACGAACGTGCTGATTGCCGGGTTCCCCGCCGGGGCCTGGGGGGCCAATTGTTATGTGGTCGCCCCCGCCGCGGGTGAGGAGTGCGTGATCGTCGACCCGGGCCACCAGGCCGTCCAAGGCGTCGAGGACGCCCTCGCCAAGCACCGGCTCAAGCCCGTCGCGGTGATCCTCTCGCACGGCCACGTGGACCACGTGGCCTCGGTGATCCCGGTGTGCGGGGCGCACGACGTCCCCGCCTGGATCCACCCCGCGGACCGGTACATGCTCAGCGACCCGGAGAAGGCGCTCGGCCGCGCCATCGGGCAGCAGCTGCTCGGCGAGCTGACCGTCGGCGAACCCGACGACCTGCGGGAGCTGACCGACGGCGGCACCCTGGCGCTGGCGGGGCTGGAGCTCGAGGTCGCGCACGCGCCCGGGCATACCAAGGGGTCGGTGACCTACCGGCTGCCGCAGACCGCCGACGTCCCGTCGGTGCTGTTCTCCGGTGACCTGCTGTTCGCCGACTCCGTCGGACGCACCGATCTGCCGGGCGGCTCGACGACCGAGCTGTACCAGTCGCTGGCCCGCGTGTGCCTGCCGCTGGACGACTCCACCGTCGTACTGTCCGGCCACGGCCCCCAGACCACCATCGGCCGCGAGCGCGCCACCAACCCCTATCTGGGGGAGGCGGCCCGCGCCGCAGGAGCCCACCGCTCGGCTCCACGACGAGGATTGTGACGAGACCTGCTGTGAGCACGTTCCAGGCCCCCAAGGGCACCTACGACCTGCTGCCCCCCGACTCCGCGGTGTACCTGGCGGTGCGCGAGGCGATGGCCGCGCCGCTGCGCCGCGCCGGCTACGGCTACGTCGAGACCCCCGGATTCGAGAACGTCGAACTCTTCTCCCGCGGCGTCGGTGAGTCCACCGACATCGTGACCAAGGAGATGTACGCCTTCACCACCAAGGGCGGCGACAACCTGGCGCTGCGCCCCGAGGGCACTGCCTCCGTGCTGCGCGCGGCCCTGGAGGCCAACCTGCACCGCGGCGGCAACCTGCCGGTCAAGCTCTGGTACTCCGGCTCCTACTACCGCTACGAGAAGCCGCAGGCCGGCCGCTACCGGCACTTCTCCCAGGTCGGCGCGGAGGCGATCGGCGCCGAGGACCCGGTGCTGGACGCCGAGCTGATCGTGCTGGCGGTCGACGCCCACCGCTCGCTGGGCCTGAGCAACGTCCGGCTGCTGCTGAACTCCCTGGGCGACAAGGAGTGCCGCCCGGTCTACCGGGCCGCCCTCCAGGACTTCCTGCGCGGCCTGGACCTGGACGAGGACACCCGGCAGCGGATCGAGATCAACCCGCTGCGGGTGCTGGACGACAAGCGCGAATCGGTGCAGGCCCAGCTCACCGGCGTGCCGCTGATCGCCGACCACCTGTGCGAGGCGTGCAAGGCGTACCACGAGCAGGTGCGCGAGGTGCTGACCGCTGAGGGCGTGGCGTACACCGACGACCCGAAGCTGGTCCGCGGCCTGGACTACTACACCCGCACGACCTTCGAGTTCGTGCACGAGGGGCTCGGCTCGCAGTCCGCCGTGGGCGGCGGCGGGCGCTACGACGGCCTGTCGGAGATGATCGGCGGCCCCGCGCTGCCCTCGGTCGGCTGGGCACTGGGCGTGGACCGCACGGTGCTGGCGCTCAGGGCCGAAGGGGTGGAGCTGCCGCTGCCCGCCATGACCGACGTGTACGCGGTGCCGCTCGGCGAGGAGGCCCGCCGCGCCCTGTTCACCATAGTCACCGCGCTGCGCCGGGCCGGGGTCGCAGCGGACTTCGCGTACGGCGGCAAGGGCATGAAGAACGCCATGAAGTCCGCCAACCGCTCCGGCGCCCGGCTGGCGCTGGTGGCCGGCGAGCGGGACCTGGCCGAGGGCGTGATCCAGCTCAAGGACCTCGACAGCGGGGACCAGGCACCGGTCGCGCTCGACGAGATCGTCACCGCCGTCAAGGAGCGGCTCGCCTGAACCGCTCGTAAGGGTTGTCGCCGCCGTTCGTGCGAGTACGAGGGACCTTCGGCCTTATAGCGTCCACAGCACCCGCATGCACAATGGGGTTGCCCGGTCACCCCCACCGACGGAGAAGAACGGCGGCCATGACCACATCCGCGCTCGACGAGACCACACGCACGGACGGCGGCAGCGACGAACCCGGAGTTCCCGGCGGCGTGGCCGCCGGCCGCGCCTTCACCTGGCTGCTGTTGATCTGTGGCGCGCTCGGCCTGGTCGCGTCCTTCGTGATCACGGACGACAAGTTCAAGCTGCTCCAGGCCAAGGCCGAGGGCAAGACCTACACCCCCGCGTGCAGCCTGAACCCGATCATCTCCTGCACCAATGTGATGCAGAGCCCGCAGGCGCACGCCTTCGGCTTCCCGAACCCGATCATCGGACTGGTCGCCTACCCGGTGGTCATGGCCGTCGCCATGAGCCTGTTCGCCGGGGCCCGCTACCGCAGCTGGTACTGGCTGGGCCTGCAGGCCGGCGGCCTGTTCGGCGTGGTCTTCTGCTCCTGGCTGCAGTACCAGACGCTGTACACCATCGGCTCCCTGTGCCTGTGGTGCAGCCTGGCGTGGACCGTCACCATCGCGATCTTCTGGTACACGCTGGTGCACAACATCAAGCACCGCATCATCAAGGTCCCCGCGGGTGCCCGGTCGCTGGTGCTGGAGTTCCACTGGGTGGTGCCGGTGCTGTGGTACGGGATCATCGCCACGCTGATCCTGACCCGCTGGTGGTCGTACTGGAAGACCCTCGTCTGACCCTGGCGTGACCTGAGTCTCCGGCCCGGGCCGGGACTGTCGGTGGGGTGGCTTACGCTGCACAACGTGGAGCCAGATCTGTTCACCGCCGCCGCCGAGGCCCGTCAGGAGCGTGACCCCGCCGCCAGCCCGCTCGCCGTCCGGATGCGCCCGCGCACCCTGGAGGAGGTGGTGGGCCAGCGGCACCTGCTGCGGCCCGGTTCGCCGCTGCGCCGCCTGGTGGGGGAGGGCGGCGGCGGCCCGGCCGGCCCGTCCTCGGTGATCCTGTGGGGCCCGCCCGGCACCGGCAAGACCACCCTGGCGTACGTGGTGAGCAAGGCCACCAACAAGCGGTTCGTGGAGCTGTCGGCGATCACCGCGGGCGTCAAGGAGGTCCGCGCGGTCATCGAGTCCGCCAAGCGCGAGTCCGGCGGCTACGGCCGGGAGACCGTGCTGTTCCTGGACGAGATCCACCGGTTCAGCAAGGCCCAGCAGGACTCCCTGCTGCCGGCCGTGGAGAACCGCTGGGTGACCCTGATCGCGGCCACCACCGAGAACCCGTACTTCTCGGTGATCTCCCCGCTGCTGTCCCGTTCGCTGCTGCTCACCCTGGAACCGCTGGACGACGAGGACATCCGGGGCGTGCTGCGCCGGGCGCTGACCGAGGAGCGCGGCCTGGGCGGCGCGGTCACCCTGCCCGAGGACGCCGAGGCGCACTTGTTGCGGATGGCCGGCGGTGACGCCCGCCGCGCGCTGACCGCACTGGAAGCGGGCGCCGGCGCCGCCCTGGCCAAGGGCGAGGACACCATCGCCCTGGCCACCCTGGAGGAGTCCGTCGACAAGGCGGCCGTCGCGTACGACCGGGACGGCGACCAGCACTACGACGTGGCCAGCGCCCTGATCAAGTCCATCCGCGGCTCCGACGTGGACGCCGCGCTGCACTACCTGGCGCGGATGATCGTGGCCGGCGAGGATCCGCGCTTCATCGCCCGGCGGCTGATGATCTCCGCCAGCGAGGACATCGGCCTGGCCGACCCCACCGCGCTGCCCACCGCGGTGGCGGCAGCCCAGGCCGTGGCCATGATCGGCTTCCCCGAGGCGTCCCTGATCCTCAGCCACGCCACCATCGCGCTGGCCCTGGCCCCCAAGTCCAACGCGGCCACCACCGCGATCGGCGCGGCGATGGCCGACGTGCGCGACGGCAAGGCCGGCCCGGTCCCGCCGCACCTGCGAGACGGCCACTACAAGGGCGCCGCCAAACTCGGCCACGCCCGGGGGTACGTCTACCCGCACGACGTACCCGGCGCCATTGCCGCCCAGCAGTACCTCCCGGAGGAACTGCGCGGCCGCCACTACTACGACCCGACCCGCTACGGCGCCGAGGCCCGCTACGCGGACGTACTGGAACGGGTACGGGACCGGCTGGCGGGCGGCTCGGGAACCAACGCGGCAGGGGCCAACGGCGCCGGGCCCAACGGTTCGCGAAGCAGGACTTCGGGGGCCGACGGCGCGGGAAGCGGCCCCGACGGCGCGGGCGGCGACGGCTCGGGGGAGTAGGGGAGCGCCGCGCTCAGTCCTCGTCGCCCACGGCGCGGAACAGCGCGTGCAGGGCCCGGCGGGCGGCGGGCACGCCGTCCACTGGTTCGGGGAAGTCGAAGTACGCGTCGAACAGGCCGTCCGGCCCGCTGAAGCGGACCCGCAGACCGTAGGCGTCCAGCGCCAGCGGCACCGCGGTGACCGGCGGGCGACCGCCGTCCGGGCCCGACCCGGGCCGGTCGTCGATCAGCGCGCTCAGCGCCGCGACCTCCTCGGCATGGTCCGCGGCCAGATGCTGGAGGACCGCCGTCTCGTAGGGGGCCAGCGGATCGGGTGTGGCCGCCGCGAAGTCCTCGGGCTCGACGCGGCCCGCACCCCACAGGTCGTCCACCGTGACCTCGGCCGGTTCCAGCTTCAGCAGTTCGGTGCCGGACTCGAAGGCGCCGCCGGGCACCTCGGACAGCCAGCCGACGACCCGGGCCCGGCCGCGGATGCGGTGCGGCACCGCCACCGGTGCCACGTCGGTGACCTCCAGCACAGCGGCGGCCTCGCCGGAGTCGACGGCACGCACGGCGCGGACCGCGGCCGAGCCGCCCGGGAACAGCAGGAACACGTCACCGGTCGGCGCCACGAAGTGCCGCAGCGGCACCGGCGGATCCGTTTCGGCCCCGCTCAGGCCCGGAATGTCCAGGGCGAGCGAGGAGTTACCCTCGACGAGAGTTCGCGCACGCCGTGCGGCCGAGGGCCGGCGCGGCGTTTCTCGCGCTTCGGGACGCGGCTGACCAGAGCCTGATACGTCGGGCCTGGGGTTCCCGGGTCGGATCATGCGCACTCCTCGGTTAAGGTAAGCCTTACCTAATTTACATGGAGGTTCGACGCACGTGAATCAGTCGCGTCCCAAGGTCAAGAAGTCCAGGGCGCTGGGCATCGCACTCACCCCGAAGGCGGTCAGGTACTTCGAGACTCGACCGTACCCGCCCGGGGAGCACGGCCGCGGCCGCAAGCAGAACAGCGACTACAAGACCCGGCTGCTGGAGAAGCAGCGACTGCGGGCGCAGTACGACATCAGCGAGCGGCAGATGCTGCGCGCGTACGACCGGGCCCGCAAGGTGCAGGGCAAGACCGGCGAGGCGCTGATCGTGGAGCTGGAGCGCCGGCTGGACGCCCTGGTGATGCGGGCGGGCCTGGCCCGCACCATCTACCAGTCCCGGCAGATGGTCGTGCACGGCCACATCGAGGTCAACGGCCGCAAGGTCGACAAGCCTTCCTTCCGGGTCCGCCCGGAGGACGTCGTCCAGGTCCGCGAGCGCTCCCGGGAGAAGACCCCCTTCGTCGTCGCCCGCGAGGGCGGCTGGGCCGGCGAGGGCGAGTCCCCCCGCTACCTCCAGGTCAACCTGGCCGCCCTGGCCTTCCGCCTGGACCGCGAGCCCAACCGCCCCGAGATCCCGGTGATCTGCGACGAGCAGCTCGTGGTGGAGTTCTACGCCCGCTGACCTCGCAGTGGCCCCACCTCTCCGACGGCCGCGCCGATTCCGGGCCGGCCGTCGGGGGAGGGGCGCGGGTGCAGGGCGCGGTGGACCGCCGCGTCGAAGGTGAGGACGGCGCCGGCCAGGTCGTGGAAGGCGTGGTCGCAGGCCAGGGACTCCTCGGCCAAGCGGCGGGCCCGGCCGGGCTGCCCGTCGAGCCAGGCGGCACAGGCGAGTACGTACAGCGCGTACGCCCCGCTCCCGCGCCCGGCGCCACGCACCGGCCGGGGACGAATCCGGTACGGGGGCGCAGGTCCGGCGCGATAAGGTCGGTGTCCTACCGATGTGCTCGCACGGCAAGGTCGCACAGCCCGGTCGCACGAGCGGGTCGGGCGACCGGCAGGCGGCCGGTCGGGCGGTCCGAGGCGGGTCCGAGGCGAGGGAGAGCGGCAGCGTGTCCGGTGGAGAGGTGGCCGGCCTGATCGTGGCGGTGTTCTGGGCGATCCTGGTGTCGTTCCTGGCCGTCGCGCTCTTCCGGCTGGCCCAGACGCTCCGGCGCACCACCGAGCTGGTGGCCGGGATCACCAAGCAGGCCGTACCGCTGCTCGGCGAGGCCACCCGGACGCTGCGCGAGGCGCACACCCAGCTCGACCGGGTCGACACCATCACCTCCGACGTCGCCGAGGTGACCGCCAACGCCTCCGCCCTGTCCTCCACGGTCGCCACCGCCTTCGGCGGGCCCCTGGTGAAGGTCGCCGCCTTCGGTTACGGCGTGCGGCGCGCGGTGGGCCTGCAGACCGGCGACGCGGGCCGGGCCCGGGCCCGGGCGGCCACGCCCGGCAAGGTGCTGCGCGCCACCCGGCGCGGCGGCCGACGCGACCGCTCCAAGGACTGAGGCCCCATGTTCCGCCGCTTGTTCTGGTTCTTCTCCGGCGCCACCGCCGGGGTGTGGGCCACCGTCAAGGTCAACCGCGCCCTGCGCCGGCTCAGCCCCGACAGCCTGGCAGCCACCGCCGCCGACCGCGCGCTGGAGACCGGCGCGCGGCTGCGGCTGTTCGCCCGCGACGTCCGGGCCGGCATGGCGCAGCGCGAGGGCGAGTTGCACGACGCGCTGGGCCTGCGCACCGGCCACCCGGAGCTGCCCGGCCGCGCCGCGCAACGGGCGCTCGAACCCGGCGAGGACCTCCAGGGCCGGCACCACGACGACCGCGCGGGCCGGCCCGCCCGCGACAGCGACCTCCCGGCACCGCGCCGGGGCATCACGTACGACGCGCACGAGAACCGGAAGGACGAACACTGATGGAGTCGGCAGAAATCCGCCGCCGCTGGCTGCGCTTCTTCGAGGAGCGCGGGCACACCGTCGTGCCGTCGGCGTCCCTCATCGCCGACGACCCCACCCTGCTGCTGGTGCCGGCGGGCATGGTCCCCTTCAAGCCGTACTTCCTCGGCGAGGTCAAGCCGCCCTTCAACCGCGCCACCAGCGTCCAGAAGTGCGTGCGCACCCCGGACATCGAGGAAGTCGGCAAGACCACCCGGCACGGCACGTTCTTCCAGATGTGCGGCAACTTCTCCTTCGGCGACTACTTCAAGGAAGGGGCCATCAAGTACGCCTGGGAGCTGTTGACCAGCCCGCAGGACCAGGGCGGTTACGGCCTGGAGGCGGACCGGCTGTGGATCACGGTCTACGAGCAGGACGACGAGGCCGAGGCCATCTGGCGGGACGTCGTCGGCGTGCCCGCCGAGCGCATCCAGCGGCTCGGCATGGGCCCCAACTTCTGGTCCATGGGCGTACCCGGCCCCTGCGGCCCCTGCTCCGAGATCAACTACGACCGCGGCCCCGAGTTCGGCCCCGAGGGCGGCCCGGCCGTCAACGACGAGCGGTACGTGGAGATCTGGAACCTGGTCTTCATGCAGTACGAGCGCGGTGCCGGCGACGGCAAGGAGGACTTCCCGATCCTGGGTGACCTCCCTGCCAAGAACATCGACACCGGCCTCGGCCTGGAACGCCTGGCGATGATCCTCCAGGGCGTGCACAACATGTACGAGACCGACACCCTGCGCGTGGTCATCGACAAGGCCACCGAGCTGACCGGGGTGCCGTACGGCCGGTCCCACGACACCGATGTGTCCCTGCGCGTGGTCGCCGACCACATGCGCACCGCGATGATGCTCATCGGCGACGGCGTGGTCCCCGGCAACGAGGGTCGCGGCTATGTGCTGCGCCGCATCATGCGCCGCGCCATCCGGAACATGCGGATGCTGGGCGCCCACGAGGCGGTCGCCGCCGAGCTGATCGACGTCGTGCTGAACACCATGGGCCAGCAGTACCCGGAGCTGCTGACCGACCGGCAGCGCATCGAGTCGGTGGCGCTGGCCGAGGAGGCCCGGTTCCTGAAGACCCTGGCCGCCGGCACCAACATCCTGGACGCCGCGGTCACCGAGACCAAGGCAACCGGGGCCACCGTCCTGCCGGGCGACCAGGCGTTCCTGCTGCACGACACCTGGGGCTTCCCGATCGACCTGACCCTGGAGATGGCCGCCGAGCAGGGCCTGTCGGTCGACGAGGACGGCTTCCGCCGCCTCATGCGCGAGCAGCGCGACCGCGCCAAGGCCGACGCCCGCGCCAAGAAGACCGGCCACGCCGACCTGTCCGCCTACCGCGAGGTCGCCGACCGGGCCGGCACCACCGACTTCACCGGCTACCTCAGCGACACCAACGAGGCCACCGTGGTCGGCCTGCTGGTGGACGGCGTGCCGGCGCCCGCCGCGACCGAGGGCGACGAGGTCGAGGTCGTCCTCGACCGCACCCCCTTCTACGCCGAGGGCGGCGGCCAGCTCGCCGACACCGGGCGGATCCGGGTCGAGGGCGGCGCGGTGATCGAGGTCCGCGACGTGCAGCAGCCCGTGCCCGGCGTCAGCGTGCACAAGGGCGTGGTCCAGGTCGGCGAGGTGACCCTGGGCGCCAACGTGCAGGCCCGGATCGACCTGACCCGGCGCCGGGCGATCGCCCGTGCCCACAGCGCCACCCACCTGACCCACCAGGCGCTGCGCGACGCGCTCGGCCCGACGGCCGCCCAGGCCGGCTCGGAGAACTCCCCGGGCCGCTTCCGCTTCGACTTCGGCTCGCCGACCGCGGTCCCCGGCACCGTACTGACCGACGTCGAGCAGAAGATCAACGAGGTGCTGGCCCGGGAACTCGACGTCACCGCCGAGGTGATGCCGATCGCCGAGGCCAAGAAGCAGGGCGCCATCGCCGAGTTCGGCGAGAAGTACGGCGACCGGGTCCGGGTGGTCACCATCGGCGACTACTCCAAGGAGCTGTGCGGCGGCACCCACGTGGGCAACACCGCGCAGCTCGGCCTGGTCAAGCTGCTGGGCGAGTCCTCCATCGGCTCCGGCGTGCGCCGCGTCGAAGCCCTGGTCGGCGTGGACGCCTACACCTTCCTGGCCCGCGAGCACACCCTCGTCTCCCGGCTGACCGACCTGGTCAAGGGCCGCCCCGAGGAGCTGCCCGACAAGATCGCCGGGGTGCTGTCCCGGCTGCGGGACGCGGAGAAGGAGATCGAGAAGTTCCGCGCCGAGAAGGTCCTCCAGGCCGCCGCGGGCCTCGCGGAGTCCGCCGCCGACATCAACGGCGTCGCCCTGGTCACCGCCGCGGTGCCGGACGGCACCAGCGCCGACGACCTGCGCAAGCTCGTCCTGGACGTGCGTCAGCGGGCCCAGGCCGGCGGACGCCCGGCCGTCGTCGCGCTGTTCACGGTGGCCGGCGGCCGGCCGCTGACCGTGGTGGCCACGAACGAGGCGGCCCGCGAGCGCGGCATCAAGGCAGGTGAGCTGGTCCGTACCGCCGCCAAGACGCTCGGCGGCGGGGGCGGCGGCAAGGACGACGTCGCCCAGGGCGGCGGCCAGAACGCGGCCGCCGTGCCCGAGGCCGTCGAGGCGGTCCGCCGTCTCGTCGCCGAGCGGGCATGACGGACGCGCGTGAGCATGACGGGTGCGGGCATGACTGACGACCGGCAGCCGGAGCAGGAGCGGACCATGCGGCGGGGCCGGCGGCTGGCCGTGGACGTCGGGGACGCCCGGATCGGGGTCGCCTCGTGCGACCCCGACGGGATCCTCGCCACGCCCGTGGAGACCGTCCCGGGCCGGGACGTGCCCGCCGCCCTGCGCCGGCTGGCCACCCTGGTCCAGGAGTACGAGCCGATCGAGGTCGTCGTCGGCCTGCCCCGGTCGCTGAACGGCTCCGAGGGCCCGGCGGCGGCCAAGGCCCGCGCCTTCGCGCGCGATGTGGCGAAAGTCATCGCGCCGGTGCCGGTCCGCCTGGTCGACGAGCGGATGACGACCGTCACCGCCGCCGCGGGGCTGCGCGCGTCCGGAGTGAAGGCGAAAAAGGGACGCTCCGTGATCGACCAGGCCGCCGCGGTGATCATTCTGCAAAATGCCCTGGAGACCGAACGGGTGTCTGGTAAAGCTCCGGGCGAGGGCGTCGAAGCGAGCGGCCGATAGCGATACGGTAACGTTCCGCGCGACACGGCGGCGGTGCCTTGCCGCACCGCTCGTATCGCAGGTCGGCAGGCCAGTTGCCGATCGCGTACCAAGGGGACCGATGACTGACTATGGCCGGGGCACCGGCTCGGAACCGTGGCACCCCGAGGACCCGCTCTTCGGTGACGTGTACGACCAGGGCCAGGGATACCACCAGCAGCAGCCGAACCACCCCCAGCAGCAGGCCGGCTGGCAGGAAGACCCGTACGCCGGTCAGCAACCGCACTATCCACAGCAGGGCTACCCCCAGCAGGGTCAGCAGCAGTACCCGCAGGCGCAGTACCCCCAGCAGCACCCGCAGCAGGCGCCGTACCCGGAAGCACCGCAGCAGCACCCGCAGCCCGGTTACGAGGGCTACGACACCGGCGGCCACCAGATCCCGGGCTACGGCCACCAGGACCCCTACGGTGGCCAGCAGCCGCAGGACCCGTACAGCACCGGCAGCCACGACTTCTACGGCCAGGGCGGATATCCGCCGCCGCAGCAGCCCCAGTACCGGCAGCCGCAGCCGGGAATGCAGCAGCCGGGAATGCCTCAACAGGGCATGCAACAGGCCGGCCTGCACCAGGGTGTTCCGCAGGGCGGCCCCGGCATGGGTCCGGGCCAGGGACAGGGCCGGCCGATGGGACCCGGCCAGGGACCCGCGGGCCGGCCGCAGGAGCCGGCGGCCGAGCCACTGCGCGACTCGCCCGGCGGCACCGGCAGTTGGCAGCCCGAGGAAGAGGAGAGCGACCCGCGCGAGCACGCCTTCTTCGCCGGCCGTGACGAGGACGACGACGACTCCTCGTCCGACGCGGGCCGCCGCACCGGTGGCGGCAAGCCCAAGAAACGCCGCAGTGGATGCGCCTGCCTGGGGGTGGCCGTCATCCTGGCGGGCGGCCTCGGCGGCGCTGCCTACTTCGGCTACAACTTCTACGAGAGCCACTTCGGCCCGGCCCCGGACTACTCCGGCCAGGGCAGCGGCGACGTCCAGGTGCAGGTGCCCGCCGGATCGTCGCTGACCAACATGGGCAACATCCTCAAGAACGCCGATGTGGTCAAGAGCGTGGAGGCCTTCACCTCCGCGGCCAACAAGAACCCCAAGGGCCGCACCATCCAGGCCGGCGTCTTCCTGCTCCACAAGGAGATGTCCGCGGCCGACGCGGTGGCGATGATGCTGGATCCGAAGTCGCAGAACGCGATGATCGTCACCGAGGGCATGCGCGACGCGCAGGTCTACACGCTCATCGACCAGCGGCTCGGCCTCGCCTCCGGCACCACCCGGAAGACCGCCCTTGCGCAGGTCAAGCAGCTCGGCCTGCCCAGTTGGGCCGACACGAGTTCCCACGTGAAGGACCCGCTGGAGGGTTTCCTCTTCCCCTCCCGCTACAGCGTGGCCAAGGGCATGAAGCCCGAGGCGCTGCTGCGCGAGATGGTCGGCGAGGCCAACAAGCAGTTCGACCAGTTCGACATGGCGGCCGAGGCGAAGAAGCAGGGCCTCAACTCGCCGCTGCAACTGCTCACCGTCGCCAGCCTCGTCCAGGCCGAGGGCAAGACCACCGACGACTTCCGCAAGATGGCCAAGGTCGTCTACAACCGGATGAACCCGAACAATCCGGAGACGTACGGCCTCCTCCAGTTCGACTCGACGTACAACTACATCAAGAACCAGAACGCCACGAACATAAATCTCACGAAGATGAAGGCGCTGGACGACCGGTACAACACGTACCACTACAAGGGCCTGCCGCCCGGACCCATCGGCAACCCCGGCCTCGAGGCGCTCAAGGCCGCCATGAACCCGGACGGCGGCCAGTGGTACTACTTCATCTCGCTCGACGGGAAGACCACGCAGTTCACCACCAACCTCACCGACTTCAACAAGCTCAAGGCCCAGTACAAGCCGCAGTGAGCGGCTGACCGCACGCCAGAAGGACCAGCAGGAAGCGCCCTCTTGGACACCACCGCAGAAGAACCGTTCACGCGCCGTGCGGCCGTGCTCGGGTCGCCGATCGCCCACTCGCTCTCCCCGGTACTGCATCGCGCCGCGTACGCCGCGCTGGGTCTGGAGGGATGGCGGTACGACCGGTTCGAGGTGGACGAGGCGGCGCTGCCCGGCTTCCTCGACAAGCTCGACCCCGTGCAGTGGGCGGGCCTGTCGCTGACGATGCCGCTCAAGCGGGCGGTGATCCCGCTGCTGGACGAGATCAGCGAGACGGCCGCCTCCGTGGAGGCCGTCAACACGGTGGTGTTCGGCCCGGACGGGCACCGAGGCGGTGACAACACCGACATCCCCGGAATGCTCGCCGCCCTGCGCGAGCGGGGCATCACCTCGGTGCCCTCCGCCGCGGTCCTGGGCGCCGGCGCCACCGCCTCCTCCGCGCTCGCCGCCCTGGCCCGGATCTGCACCGGCGAGGTGACCGCGTACGTACGGGGGCCGGAGCGGGCCGCGCAGATGCGGCAGTGGGGCGAACGGCTCGGCGTCGCCGTCCGCATCGCCGACTGGGCCGACGCCCCCGAAGCGCTCCACGCCCCCCTGGTCGTCGCCGCCACCCCGGCCGGCGCCGCCGACCACCTCGCCCCCTCCGTCCCCCCCACCCCCGGCGCCCTCTTCGACGTCCTCTACCACCCCTGGCCCACCCCCCTCGCCGCCGCTTGGGCCTCCGGCGGTGCCCCCGTAGTGAGCGGCCTCGACCTCCTCGTCCACCAGGCCGTCCTCCAGGTCGAGCAGCACACGGGCCGCACCCCGGCCCCGCTCCAGGAAATGCGTGCCGCGGGCGAGGCAGCGCTGCGCTCCTAGGCGGCGGGCGGTTCGCCGGGAAGCGCCCCGAAGGGGCGCGGGGAACTGCGCGCTCAGCCGGCCACCGGCCGGTGGTCCGGATGCGACAGCAACTGCCCCTTCGGGCCGGTGACGACCCGCGGCCCGGTGATGGGCTTGTCGCGCAGTTCCCCGCGCCCCTGACTTCTCCCCGGCGAACCCCCGTGCGTTTCGTCCCGTGGACCACGGCGGAGCCGAAAGGCAGATCGTGGGAGGATCGGAAACGCGGTACCGGAGCCGTACGTACCCCGGAAAAACGCGAGCGTACGTACCCGGCAAAAAAATGAGGGAGCACCGTTGAGCAGGTTGCGCTGGCTGACCGCAGGGGAATCGCACGGCCCCGCACTCGTCGCGACGCTGGAGGGGCTGCCCGCGGGCGTGCCCGTCACGACCGAGCTGGTCGCGGACGCACTCGCGAGGCGGCGGCTGGGCTACGGCCGCGGCGCACGGATGAAGTTCGAGCGCGACGAGGTCACCTTCCTCGGCGGGGTCCGGCACGGGCGCTCCCTCGGCAGCCCGGTGGCGGTCATGGTCGGCAACACCGAGTGGCCCAAGTGGGAACAGGTGATGGCCGCCGACCCGGTGGACCCGGAGATCCTGGCCGGGCTGGCCCGCAACGAGCCGCTGACCCGGCCGCGGCCCGGCCACGCGGACCTGGCCGGCATGCAGAAGTACGGCTTGGACGAGGCCCGCCCGGTGCTGGAGCGGGCCAGCGCCCGCGAGACCGCTGCCCGGGTCGCGCTCGGCGCGGTCGCCCGCTCGTACCTGGCCGAGACCGCCGGTATCGAGATCGTCTCCCACGTGGTGGAACTCGGCGGCGCCAAGGCCCCGTACGGGGTGGTGCCGGTGCCCGCCGACCAGGAACGGCTGGACGCCGACCCGGTGCGCTGCCTGGACACCGACGCGAGCAAGGCGATGGTCGCCGAGATCGACCAGGCCCACAAGGACGGCGACACCCTCGGCGGCGTCGTCGAGGTGCTCGCCTACGGCGTGCCGGTCGGCCTCGGCTCGCACGTCCACTGGGACCGGCGGCTGGACGCCCGGCTGGCCGGCGCCCTCATGGGCATCCAGGCCATCAAGGGCGTCGAGGTCGGCGACGGCTTCGAGCTCGCCCGGGTACCCGGCTCCAGGGCGCACGACGAGATCGTGCCCACCCCCGACGGCATCCGCCGCGCCTCCGGCCGCTCCGGCGGCACCGAGGGCGGCATGACCACCGGCGAGGTGCTGCGGGTGCGCGCCGCCATGAAGCCGATCGCCACCGTGCCGCGGGCGCTGGCCACCGTCGACGTCACCACCGGCGAGGCCGCCCAGGCGCACCACCAGCGCTCGGACGTGTGCGCGGTGCCCGCCGCCGGGATCGTCGCCGAGGCGATGGTCGCCCTGGTGCTCGCCGACGCGGTCGCGGAGAAGTTCGGCGGGGACTCGGTGACCGAGACCCGGCGCAACGTCCGCGGTTACCTCGAGAACCTGGCGATCCGGTGACCGCCCCGAACCCCGCGGCCGGATCGGGTACGGCCGACGCCCCCGGCGGGCCCCCCGCCGTCGTCCTGATCGGGCCGCCCGGAGCGGGCAAGACCACGGTCGGGCAACTGGTCGCCGGGCTGCTGGCGACCACCTACCGGGACACCGACGCCGACATCGAGGCGGTGGCCGGCAAGCCGATCCCGGAGATCTTCATCGACGAGGGCGAGCCGCACTTCCGCGAGCTGGAGCGGGCCGCCGTGCGCGACGCGCTCGCCGGGCACGACGGGGTGCTCTCCCTCGGCGGCGGCGCGATCATGGACGAGGGCACCCGCGGGCTGCTCGCCGGACTCCCGGTGATCTTCCTCGACGTGGGCCTGCACGACGCCGTCCGCCGGGTCGGCCTGGACGCGCCGCGCCCGCTGCTGGCCGTCAACCCCCGGCAGGCCTGGCGCGAGCTGATGGACAAGCGCCGCCCGCTGTACACCGAGGTGGCCCGCGCGGTGGTCGCCACCGACGGCCGCACCCCGCAGGACGTGGCCGACGCCGTACTCGACGCACTCCACCTGAAGGACGCATGAGCGAGAACACCCAGTCCTGGTCCGCGAGCGCCACCCCCACCCGGATCCCGGTCGGCGGGACCGCGGGCACCGCGGCGTACGACGTGCTCGTCGGCCACCAGTTGCTCGGCGAGCTGCCCGGGCTCATCGACGGGCCGGCCGCGGCGGGCGGGGAGCGCGGGCGGGTGGCCGTCGTGCACCCCGAGGCGCTGGCCGGCACCGGCGAGGCCATCCGCGAGGACCTGGCCGAGCAGGGCTACCAGGCGATCGCCGTGCAGGTGCCCAACGCCGAGGAGGCCAAGACCGCCGAGGTCGCCGCCTACTGCTGGAAGGCGCTCGGGCAGAGCGGCTTCACCCGCAGCGACGTGATCATCGGCGTCGGCGGCGGCGCCACCACCGACCTGGCCGGATTCGTGGCCGCCACCTGGCTGCGCGGGGTGCGCTGGATCGCCGTGCCCACCACGCTGCTCGGCATGGTCGACGCGGCGGTCGGCGGCAAGACCGGCATCAACACCGCCGAGGGCAAGAACCTGGTCGGCTCCTTCCACCCGCCCGCCGGGGTGCTGTGCGACCTGACCGCGCTGGAGTCGCTGCCGGTCCACGACTACGTCAGCGGGCTCGCCGAGGTCATCAAGGCCGGCTTCATCGCCGACCCGGCCATCCTCGGCCTGATCGAGGCCGACCCGCAGGCGGCCCGCACCCCGCAGGGCCCGCACACCGCCGAGCTGGTCGAACGCGCCATCCGGGTGAAGGCCGAGGTCGTCTCCTCGGACCTGAAGGAGTCCGGCCTGCGCGAGATCCTCAACTACGGCCACACCCTCGCGCACGCCATCGAGAAGAACGAGCGCTACACGTGGCGGCACGGCGCCGCCGTCTCCGTCGGCATGGCCTTCGCGGCGGAACTCGGCCGGCTGGCCGGGCGGCTCGACGACGCGACCGCCGACCGGCACCGCGCCGTCCTGGAGTCGGTCGGGCTGCCGCTGACCTACCGCGGCGACCAGTGGCCCCGGCTGCTGGAGACCATGAAGGTCGACAAGAAGTCCCGCGGCGACCGGCTGCGCTTCATCGTCCTGGACGGCCTGGCCCGCCCCGCCGTCCTGGAGAGCCCCGACCCGGCCGTGCTGCTCGCCGCGTACGGGGAGGTGTCCGCGTGACCCGCCGCGTCCTGGTGCTCAACGGCCCCAACCTGGGCCGGCTCGGCTCGCGCGAGCCCGACGTCTACGGTTCGACCTCGTACACCGGGCTGGTCGAGGCGTGCACCAAGCTCGGCGCGGAACTCGGCTTCGACGTCGAGGTGCGCGAGACCAATGACGAGGGCGAACTCATCCGCTGGCTGCACGAGGCCGCCGACGGCCGCTTTCCGGTGGTGCTCAACCCCGGTGCGTTCACCCACTACTCGTACGGCATGCGGGACGCGGTCGCCCAGCGCACCGCGCCCCTGATCGAGGTGCACATCTCCAACCCCTACGCCCGGGAGACCTTCCGCCACACCTCGGTGGTGGCCGCGGTCGCCTCGGGCACGATCGCCGGGTTCGGCATCGGCTCCTACCGGCTGGCGCTGCGGGCCTTGGCCGAGGAGATCGAGTGACCCCCTGACCCCGGCCGCCTTGTCGCTCTCTGACGCTGTGACCAGGCGATCGGTGCGGGGCGGGCACCGGTGGTGCGGCTCAGGCGTTTACCCGGCAGGCCCCGGGGGGCGGTACCGTTCCGTGTCGAGCGGTTCGTTACCGGCCGGTCGTGACGCTTGAACCTCCGTACGGGATGGAGTGGCCTTGACGCACCACGCTGTGGGGGCGCCGCAGCCGCCGGGCCCCGGGCCGGTGCCCGGCGCCAACACCGGGCACTTCCCACTGCCGGCCCCCGTCCCGCCCGGGGGCGCCGTACCCGCCGGGGCCCCGGCCGCCCCGGGGCCGATCGCGGTCCTCCTGATCGGTGCGGCCGGCGCAGGCAAGACCACCATCGCCCGGCACTGGGCCGAGCACCGCGGCACCCCCACCGCCCACATCAGCCTCGACGACGTCCGCGAATGGGTACGGTCCGGCTTCGCCGACCCCCAGGCCGGCTGGAACGAGCACTCCGAGGCGCAGTACCGGCTGGCCCGCCGCACCTGCGGCTTCGCCGCCCGCAACTTCCTGGCCAACGGCGTGTCCTGCATCATCGACGACGCCGTATTCCCCGACCGCCCGGCGGTCGGCCTCGGCGGCTGGAAGCGCCATGTCGGCCCCGGCCTCCTGCCCGTGGTCCTGCTCCCCGGCCTCGACGTCGTCCTCACCCGCAACGCCGAACGCACCGGCAACCGCCGGCTGTCCGACGAGGAGGTCGCCCGCATCCACGGCCGCATGGCCGGCTGGTACGGCTCCGGCCTGCCCATCATCGACAACTCCCACCTCGACGTCCCCGCCGCGGCGGCAGCCCTCGACCGCGTCCTCACCCGCACGCTCCAGGGGTCGCCGACCTGGTGACCCGAAGCGTTGACAGGTCTGGTTAATGGGATTAGCTTTTAGCTAACGCAATTAGCCGGACCTGGGAGATGCCATGACCGAGTACCTTGCCGTCGACGGCGGCACCATCGCATACGAAGTGGCGGGTTCCGGCCCGCTGATCGTTCTCGCGCACGGCATGGGCGACAGCCGCGCCGCGTACCGCGGGGTGATCCCGCAGCTGGTCGCGGCGGGCTACCGGGTCGCCGCGGTCGACCTGCGCGGCTGCGGCCAGTCCAGCGTCGACTGGCCGGCCTGGAGCCGTACCGCCATCGCCGGCGACCTGCTCGCCGTGATCCGCCACCTGGGCGGCCCGGCCGTACTCGTCGGCCACTCGATCTCCGGCGGCGCCGCCACCATCGCCGCGGCCCAGGAACCCGCGCTGATCACCGCGGTCGTCGAGCTGGCGCCGTTCACCCGCAAGCAGCTGTTCCGCCTCGGCGACCTGCGGGTCAAGCGCCTGCGGCGGGGCATGCTGCGGCTGTTCGGCGCGGGCATCTTCGGCAGCGCGCGACTGTGGCTCTCGTACATCGACGTGGCCTACCCCGGCCCGAAGCCCGCCGACTGGACCGAACGGCTGGGTCGCTTCGACACCCTGCTGCACGAGCCGGGCCGGATGAAGGCCCTGCAGAGCATGGGCCGCGGCACCCCGGCCGACGCCGACGCCCAGCTCGGCAACGTCCGCTGCCCGGTCCTGGTGGTCGAAGGCACGCTCGACCCCGACTGGGCCGACCCGCACGCCGAGGGCACCGCGATCGTCGACGCCCTGCCGTCCGGCCTCGGCCGCCTGGAGATGATCGAGGGCGCCGGACACTACCCGCACCACCAGTTCCCCGACGCGGTGGCCTCGCTCGTGCTGGACTTCCTCCGGTCGGACGCCGCCCGTGCCTAGGGCCGGCCTGGACCCGGCGGCCGTGGCCGCGGCCGGCGCCGCCCTCGCCGACGAGGTGGGCCTGCCCGGCCTGACCATGGGACTGCTCGCCGAACGCCTCGGCGTACGCACCCCGTCCCTGTACAAGCACGTGAACGGCCAGGACGACCTCAACCGGCGCATCGCCGCCCTGGCCCTGAGCGAAGCCGGCGACGCCGTCGGAGCCGCCGTCCAGGGCTACGCCGGCCGGGACGCCCTCGCCGCCGCGATGCGCGCCTTCCGCACCTTCGTCCTGGAGCATCCCGGCCGGTACGCCGCCACGATCGGCGTCGAACCGCTGGCCCCCGACGACCCGATCGCCACCGCGAGCCTGCGGCTGCTCGGCTCCTTCACGGCGGTCCTGCGCGGCTACGAGATCGAGCGGTCCGACGTGGACCACGCCCTGCGCATGCTCCGCAGCCTCTGCCACGGGTTCGCCACCCTGCAGTCGGGAGGCGGCTTCCAGTGGAGCGCCGACGTCGACGAGAGCTTCGAGTGGCTGATCGCCTTCGCCGACCGGGGCCTGCGCGCCTTGTGAGAGTGCCCCGGCCGGCGACGGCCGCGGCCCGGCGGACCCCGCCGGAGGCGGACGCGCAAAAGGGGCGCGCAGGCCGCCCGCGACCTAAGCTCGCCGCATGGCGGAAGTGCATGCGACCCGCAGGGAGCGGCTGCGCGAGCGGTGCGCCGCGACCGGGGTGGCCGCTGCGCTGGTGACCCGCCCGGCCAATGTGCGGTACCTGACCGGAGCGGCGCCGCCCGGAGCCGCCCTGCTGGTCGGGCCGGGCGCCGAGGACGTGCTGGTGCACCTGCGCCCCCCGCCGGACGACGGCGAGGGCGGCCCGGACGACCTGCGCTCGGTGGTGCTGCCCTCCCCGGAGGGCGACGCGGCGGTGGCCGCGGCGGACCTGGCACGCGAGCGGCAGGCCGACTCACTGGCCGTGGAGGAGCACCACCTGACCGTCACCCGCCACCGCGCCGTGTCCTCGGTCACCGAGGGCCTGCCGCTCACCGACCTCGGCGCCGCCGTCGAACAGCTCCGCCTGATCAAGGACGAGCACGAGATCGCCGCCCTGCGCATCGCCGCCGAGATCGCCGACACAGCCCTCGGCGAGCTGCTCGAATCCATCCTGGTCGGCCGCACCGAACGGCACCTCGCGCTGGAACTGGAACGCCGCCTGGTCGACCACGGCGCCGACGGCCCGGCCTTCCGCACCTCCGTCGGCACCGGCCCGCACTCCGGCACCGCCCGCCACGTGCCCACCGACCGCCGGGTGGAGGAGGGCGACTTCCTCACCGTCCGCCTGGGCGCGTGCTACCGCGGCTACCGCTGCGAGGTCGGCCGTACCTTCGTCATCGGCACCGCCCCGGCGGCCTGGCAGATCGAACTGTACGAGCTGGTCTTCGACGCCCAGCGGGCCGGTCGTGAGAGACTGGCACCGGGCGTGGCCTGCCGGGACGTCGACCGGGCGACCCGCCAGCCGCTCACCGCGGCCGGGCACACCGAGGGCCTGGCGCCCTGGACCGGGCACGGCGTGGGCCTCGAAATCGACGAGGACCCTCAGTTGTCCCCCGCGGCCATGGGTAAACTGGACGCTTGCGTGCCGGTCACCGTCGAACCGGGAGTCCACCTTCCGGGCCGCGGCGGTGTCCGCATCGACGACACACTCGTCGTACGTCCCACGGCGGACGGCGGGCCCGAGCTACTCACCATCACGACCAAGGAACTGCTCGCGCTGTGACGGGCGCCGATCGTCCCTGGGTCCCGAAGCAGCACTTCAGGAGATTCCGCAACCGTGGCCACCACGAACGACCTCAAGAACGGCCTCGTGCTCAAGCTCGACGGCGACCAGCTCTGGACCGTGGTCGAGTTCCAGCACGTCAAGCCCGGCAAGGGCCCCGCCTTCGTGCGCACCAAGCTGAAGCACGTGCTGTCCGGGAAGGTCGTGGACCGGACCTTCAACGCGGGCGTGAAGGTGGAGACCGCCAACGTCGACAAGCGCGGCATGCAGTTCTCCTACAAGGACGGCACCGACTTCGTCTTCATGGACACCGAGACGTACGACCAGATCAACGTCACCCCCGAGGTGGTCGGCGACGCCGCCCACTACCTGCTCGAGGGTTTCGAGGCCGTCGTCGCGATGTACGAGGGCGCGCCGCTCTACATCGAACTGCCCGCCTCCGTCGAGCTGGTCATCGAGTACACCGAGCCCGGCGTGCAGGGCGACCGCTCCACCGGCGGCTCCAAGCCCGCCCGCCTGGAGACCGGCCACGAGATCGGTGTCCCGCTCTTCATCACCACGGGTGAAAAGGTCAAGGTCGACACCCGCACGGGCGACTACCTCGGCCGGGTGAACAGCTAACCGTGGCTGCCCGGAACAAGGCCCGCAAGCGTGCATTCCAGATCCTGTTCGAGGCGGAGCAGCGGGGCGCCGAGCCCAAGACCGTCATGGCGGACTGGATCCGGCTCGCCCGGACCGACGACCGGCAGCCGCCGGTCACCGAGTACACCATGCAGCTCGTCGAGGGCTACCAGGCGCACGCCGAGCGCATCGACGAACTGCTGTCCGGCTACGCGGTCGGCTGGACCCTGGACCGGATGCCGGTCGTGGACCGCAACGTGCTGCGCCTCGGCGCGTACGAGCTGATCTGGGAGGACGACGTCCCGGACGCGGTGGTGCTGGACGAGGCGGTGCAGCTCGCCAAGGAGTTCTCCACCGACGAGTCGCCGTCCTTCGTCAACGGCCTGCTCGGCCGGCTGATGGAGCTCAAGCCCACGCTGAAGCGCTGAGACGGGGCGCGCCGCGCACACCGTGCCCGGGCCCGGGACCAGAGGTCACCGCACCTCTGCTCCCGGGCCCGGTGCGTGTACGGCCCCCCGCCCGGTGCGTGTACGGCCCCCCGCCCGGCGCGGGTACGGCGGCCCGGGGCTTGCCCGAGGCTCCCGAGCACGCGTGTCCGCCCGGGCCTGGTGCGGGCGCGGCGGCGCGCCTAGATTCCGTCCATGCCGTCCGCCGAGCACGATCCGCAGGCCCTGATCCGGCGACTGACCGCACTGCGCGGCACCGACCTGCCGGTGCACGGCGGACGGACCATGGCGTACGTGTACGACTCCGGGCTGGCCGGCCTGGACGAGCTCGCCGCCGACGCGGCAGCGGCCGTCGCCGGCGTCAACGGCCTGGACATGACCGCCTTCCCCAGCGTGGTGACCCTGGAGAACGAGGTGGTCGGCCGGGCCGCGGCACTGCTCGGCGGCGGCCGGACCGAGGTCGTGGGCACCTTCACCAGCGGCGGTACCGAGAGCTGCCTGCTGGCCGTGCTCACCGCGCGCGAGCACGCCGCCCGGACCCGGGGCGTCACCGCGCCCGAGATCGTCCTCCCGGTCACCGCGCACGCCGCCTTCCACAAGGCGGCCCGCCTCTTCGGCCTGACCCCGGTCACGGTCCCGGTGGACCGCACCTTCCGGGTCCGGGCCGCCGACGTGGCCGCCGCGCTCACCGAACGCACCGCGCTGGTGGTCGTCTCGGCGCCCTCGTACGCGCACGGCGTGGTCGATCCGGTGCCGGAAGTGGCCGCCGCGGCAGCCGGGCGCGGAGTGCTCTGCCACGTCGACGCCTGCATCGGCGGCTGGTACCTCGGCCACCTGCGCGCGGCCGGCGACCTGCCCGCGCCGCCCGCCTTCGACCTCGGCGTACCCGGCGTCACCTCGCTGTCGGTGGACCTGCACAAGTACGCGTACACCCCCAAGGGCGCGTCCGTCCTGCTGTTCCGGGACGCCGAACTGCGCCGCCACGGCTGGTTCGCGCACGCCTCCTGGCCCGGCTATCCGGTCGTCAACACCACCTTGCAGGGCACGAAGTCGGCCGCTCCGCTCGCCGCCGCCTGGGTGGTGCTGCACCGCATCGGCACCGACGGCTACACCGAGTTGTCCCGCCGGGTCCACCTGGCGTCCCGTCAACTGGCCGACGGCATCGGCCGGATACCCGGCCTCACCGTCCTCGGCTCGCCCGACGCCTCCCTGCTCGCGGTGGCCAGTACGGACCCCGGCCTCGATCCCTTCGTGCTCGCCGACGAGACCCGGCAGCGCGGCTGGTACCTCCAACCGCAGCCCGCCTGGGGCGACTCACCGGCCAACGTCCACCTCACCGTCACCGCGGCGGTGGCCGACGAGCAACGGATCTCCCTGCTCCTGGCCGAGATCGCCGCGGCCGCCGACCGCGCCCGGGCGGTCGGCCCCGCCACCGTCGACCCCGCCCTGGCCGCGCTGGCCGCAGGCCTGGACCCCGACACCCTCGGCCCGCACGAGGTCGACCTCGCCCTCACCGCGGCCGGCCTGGCCCCCGACGGCACGATGCCGGCCCGGATGGCTCCGGTCCTGGCCACGCTCCAGGCCCTGCCGCCTGCCCTTGCCGAACGCTTGCTGCCCGAGGTGGTGTCGAGGCTGTACGGGGGCTGAGCCCTACGGACGGCGGTTCGCCGGGAGCAGTCAGGGGCGCGGGGCTGTGCTTGATGTGCGGTTGGGGCCGCGTGGGCGCGCTCAGCCACATCCGTGGCGCGGGTCGCCACCGGCCCAAAGGGGCAATTGCTGTCGTGTCCGGGCCACCGGCCGTCAGTGGTTGCTCGCGCTGGGGGCACCCCGGACGGAGTCTGGGGGACCCCGCGCCCCTGCGGGGCGCTCCCGGCGAACCGCCGTCCGCAGGGCGGCACCCCACCCCCACCCGGCCTCCTCGGAAAACCGGATGCCGCACGCGAACCCCCTTCACTACCCTCGTCCCGACGGCACGCGCCACGCGTAGCCGCGTCGACCGAGGGGAGAACGGCCGTGCGACACCGCACCTCCGCCGCCGTCCCCTCTTCCGGACACCAGGTGATCCTGGTGTCCGGGTGGCTCCGGTGCCCGCTGCGCGGCCGGCACCGGACCCCGTGACGCGGCAGTCCCGACCGATGTTCTGAGCAGGTTCCCTACGGCCCGGCCACCGCCGCCGGACCGTACGCCGTGCCCTGCCGGAAACGGCGGTCGTCGCTGTCCCGGGCAATCGCGCCGCCCGCTTCCGGACCTCCCCAAGAGCCTCTTCGGCCCGGGAGGTACCCCCAGAAAGGCCACCGGCCGTGCGCAGCAGACCTCTTGACGTCCCCTTCGCCACGCCTGCCGTCGGCGGGACGACCGCACGTTCCCTGTCCACCGTGCGCAACCTGGGCATCCTTGCCCATGTCGACGCGGGCAAGACGACCGTCACCGAGCGTGTTCTCCACCTGACCGGCGCCACCCACAAACGCGGCGAGGTCCACGACGGGACCACCGTCACGGACTTCGACCCGCAGGAGCGCGAGCGCGGGATCACCATCTCCGCCGCCGCGGTGAGCTGCGACTGGGCCGGGCACCGGATCAACCTCATCGACACGCCCGGACACGTCGACTTCGCCGACGAGGTGGAGCGCAGCCTGCGCGTGCTGGACGGCGCCGTCGTGGTGTTCGACGCCGTGGCGGGGGTGGAGCCGCAGAGCGAGTCGGTGTGGCGGCAGGCCGACCGGCACCGGGTGCCGCGGATCGCGTTCGTCAACAAGATGGACCGGGCCGGCGCCGACCTGGACGGTACGGTCGCCGCGATCCGGGACCGGCTGGGCGCGGTGCCGCTGGCCGTGCAGCTGCCGGTCGGCCGCGAGGACGGCTTCACCGGCGTGGTCGACCTGGTCAGGCCGCGCGCACTGGCCTGGTCCGGTGACGGTGCCGCTCCCGCCGAGGGTCCGGTGCCCGCCGACCTGCGGGAGGAGGTGGCACGCCGGCGCGCTCTGCTGGTGGAGCAGGTCGCCGAACGGCACCCGGCCGCGCTCGAGGAGTACTGCGTGCGCGCCGATCTGTCCGCGCCGGTCCTCGAAGCGGCCCTGCGTGACCTGACCCGGGCAGGCGAGGTCGTGGTGGTCCTGTGCGGCTCGGCGTACCGCAACCGCGGCGTCGAACCCCTGCTGGACGCGGTGGTCGCCTACCTGCCCGCTCCACTGGACGTGCCCGCCGTACGCGGCCGGGCGGTCGCCTCGCGCGGCGGCTCGGACGCGGGCGAGCAGGAGCGGCCGGCTGACCCGGCGGGGCCGTTCGCCGCCCTGGTGTTCAAGGTGCTGGCGGCCCCCACCGGCCGGCTGACCTGCCTGCGGGTCTACTCCGGCACCCTGCGCAAGGGCGACACCGTGCTGGACGCGGGCACCGGGCGGACCGAGCGGATCGCCCGCATCCTGCGGGTGCAGGCCGACCGCCACACCGAACTGGACCTGGCGGTGGCCGGGGACATCGTGGCGGTGGCCGGCCCGAAGGCGGCCCGGACCGGCGCCACGCTGTGCGCCCCCGGCGCCCCGCTGGTGCTGGAGCCGCCGCGGGCCGCGCGGCCGGTGGTCTCGGTCGCGGTGGAGGCGGTACGCGCCGCCGACCCCGGCCGGCTGGCGGTGGCGCTGGCCCGGGCGGTCGAGGAGGACCCGTCACTGCACGTCGGCACCGATCCGGAGACCGGCCAGACCGTGCTGGCAGGAATGGGCGAACTGCATCTGGAGGTCACGGTGGAACGGATCCGGCGCGCGCACGGCATCGAGATCGCCGTGGGCCGCCCCCAGGTCGCCTACCGCGAAACCGTGGTGCGCGGAGTGACCGGACTGGAATACCGGCACGTCAAGCAGGACGGCGGCGCCGGACAGTTCGCCCGGGTCGTCCTCGATGTTGCGCCCCTCCCGGGCAACACCGGCGAGGACGGCGACGGCGGCGACGGCTTCGTGTTCCGGTCGGCCGTAACCGGCGCACAGATACCGCGGGAGTACGTCGCCGC
This sequence comes from Actinacidiphila acididurans, assembly GCF_016918855.1. GTDB lineage: Bacteria > Actinomycetota > Actinomycetes > Streptomycetales > Streptomycetaceae > Actinacidiphila > Actinacidiphila acididurans. The sequence continues at coordinate 41,594 of NZ_JADKYB010000028.1, read as the reverse complement.
GTTCGAGAACGGCTGCCGGGACGCGCTGGCCGAGGGGCCGCTGGGCGGTCACCCCGTGACCGGCGTGCGGGTCACGCTGACCGACGGGGCGACCCACCCCAAGGACTCCTCCGACCTCGCCTTCCGCACCGCCGGACGTCTGGCCCTGCGGGCGGCTCTTCGGGCCTCCGCAATGGTGCTGCTGGAGCCGGTGGCCGAGGTGGTCGTCACCGTCCCCGGTGACTCCGTCGGTGCGGTTCTCGGTGATCTGGCCGCACGCCGCGGCCGGGTCACCGGTTCACGGACGGTGGGGAATACGGGTGTGCTCACCGCCCGGATGCCCGTGTCCGGCCTTTTCGGCTGGGCCAGTGCACTTCGTAGTCGCACCCGGGGGAGGGGTACGTTCACGGCCCGGCCTACGGGCTACGTTCCGGTGACCTCCGCCTGACGGCGGGACGGTTCGCCGAGAGCGCCCCAAAGGGGCGCGGGGAACTGCGCGACCAGCCCACGACGGGCTGCACGTCGCCGCCGTCCGAAAGGGGCAGTTGCTGCCGTCTCCGGACCACCGGCCTGTGGCCGGTTGCGCGCGCAGTTCCCCGCGCCCCTGACTCCTCCCGGCGAGCCGCCGGACGTATTGGGCCCGGGCGGTCGGGTGGAACCCGAGGGTCACCCCACCGCCCGGTGGGACGTTTCTGCTCAGGCGTTCTCTTCGTGCTGCTGAACCGCGCGGCGCGCATCCGCATCGAGGACGCCCCACGAGATGAGGTGCTCGGTGAGGACCGACGGCGACTGGTCGTAGATCACGGCGAGCGTGCGCAGATCGTCCTGGCGGATCGAGAGCACCTTGCCGTTGTAGTCCCCGCGCTGGCTCTGGATGGTGGCCGCGTAGCGCTGGAGTGGGCCGGCCTTCTCCGGCGGGACCTGGGACAGTCGCTCCAGGTCGAGGACCAGCTTCGGCGGGGGCTCGGCGGCGCCGCCGGGCGTGGTGCCCGGAAGCAGCTCCTGGACCGGCACCCCGTAGAAGTCGGCCAGCTCGGCCAGTCGCTGCACGGTCACGGCGCGGTCACCGCGCTCGTAGGAGCCCACGACCACTGCCTTCCAGCGGCCCTGGGACTTCTCCTCGACGCCGTGCAGGGACAGACCCTGCTGCGTGCGGATGGCTCGGAGCTTGGCTCCGAGCTGTTTGGCGTAATCGCTGGACATATGGCTCCCCGGACGGAAACTCGGTGACTCACTGTGAGGTTACGCAGCGTAATCCGTGCTCGTCAAGCCGAACGGGTCCGACGGGTCCCTGACCTGGGCGGTCTGTGTCACCTGATACGGTTGGGCCGTACCCCAGACGTCCTTTAATGCCCGTCCCGTGAGGCGGGGAAGGAGGTCCCCGACCCATGGTCGACGACCGCGACACCCTGGCGGCGCCTTCCGCGCCCGCCGCCGCCCGCCCGGTGCTCGAAGCGCCGGACATCGCCCGGGTGCTCACCCGGATCGCCCACGAGATCGTCGAACGCGCCAAGGGCGCCGACGACGTGGTGCTGCTCGGCATTCCGACCCGCGGGGTCTTCCTGGCCCGCCGGCTGGCCGAAAAGCTCGCCGGGATCACCGGCCGGATCACCCCGGTGGGTTCACTCGACATCACGATGTACCGCGACGACCTGCGGCTGCACCCGCCGCGCGCGCTGGCCCGTACCGAGATCCCCGCCGAGGGCATCGACGGCCGGCTGGTCGTCCTCGTCGACGACGTGCTCTTCTCCGGCCGCACCATCCGCGCCGCCCTGGACGCCCTGAACGACATCGGCCGCCCGCGCGCGGTGCAGCTCGCCGTGCTGGTCGACCGCGGCCACCGCGAGCTGCCCATCCGGGCCGACTACGTCGGCAAGAACCTGCCCACCTCGCTGCGCGAGACCGTGAAGGTCCTGCTCACCGAGGAGGACGGCCGCGACAGCGTCCTGCTGGGCGCCGCGGCCGACCGTGCCGGCCGCGCCCCGGGCCGGCCGGCGGACGCGTAGCGCACCCGCGTACCGGACCGGCTGCCGGTCCGGTACGTCCGCGTGCCCTCGCCACCCCGGCGCGCCCCGCCGGCCCGCCCCACCGCACACCGGAGTGACCCCGATGAAGCGCCACCTGATCTCGGCCGCCGACCTCACCCGTGACGACGCCCTCCTCGTCCTCGACACCGCCGAGGAAATGGCCCGCGTCGCCGACCGGCCGATCAAGAAACTGCCCACCCTGCGCGGCCGTACCGTCGTCAACCTGTTCTTCGAGGACTCCACCCGCACCCGCATCTCCTTCGAGGCCGCCGCCAAGCGGCTGTCCGCCGACGTGATCAACTTCTCGGCGAAGGGCTCCTCCGTCTCCAAGGGCGAGTCGCTGAAGGACACCGCCCTCACCCTGGAGGCCATGGGCGCAGACGCGGTGGTGGTCCGTCACTACTCGTCCGGCGCCCCGCACCGGCTGGCCACCTCCGGCTGGATCAACGCCTCGGTCGTCAACGCCGGCGACGGCACCCACGAGCACCCCACCCAGGCGCTGCTGGACGCCTTCACCATGCGCCGCCACCTGTCCGGGCCCGGCCGGGACCTGTCCGGCCGGCGGATCACCGTGGTCGGCGACGTGCTGCACAGCCGGGTCGCCCGGTCCAACGTGCTGCTGCTCACCACCCTGGGCGCCCAGGTCACCCTGGTCGCCCCGCCCACCCTGCTGCCCATCGGCGTCGAGCACTGGCCGTGCGAGGTGAGCTACGACCTCGACGCGGTGCTCGCCAAGTCCGACGCGGTGATGATGCTGCGGGTGCAGCGGGAGCGGATGAACGCCGCGTTCTTCCCCACCGAGCGGGAGTACGCGCGCCGCTACGGCCTGGACGGCATCCGGATGGCCGCGCTGCCCGAGCACGCCATCGTGATGCACCCCGGGCCGATGAACCGCGGCATGGAGATCACCGCCGAGGTCGCCGACTCCCCGCGCTGCACCGCGGTCGAGCAGGTCGCCAACGGTGTCAGCACCCGGATGGCCGTGCTCTACCTGATGCTCGGCGGCTCCGAGCCCGCCCTGTCCGCCGGCACCGACACGCGCACCGAAGTACGTAACGGCGCACCCGCCGACGACGCGCCCCGTACCGACGCCGCCCTCACCCCCGACACCCACGCCCCGCGCACCCAGGAGAGCAAGTGACCGACAGCAAGACCCTCATCCGCGGGGCGAAGGTCCTCGGCGGCCGCCCGCAGGACGTGCTCGTCAGCGGCGGCAGGATCGCCGAGGTGGGCGCGCGGCTGGACGCGGCCGGGGCGGCGGTGGTCGAGGCGGACGGCCTGGTGCTGCTGCCCGGCCTGGTCGACCTGCACACCCACCTGCGCGAGCCGGGCCGCGAGGACTCCGAGACGGTGCTGACCGGCACCCGGGCCGCCGCGATCGGCGGCTACACCGCGGTGCACGCCATGGCCAACACCTTCCCGGTGGCCGACACCGCGGGCGTGGTCGAGCAGGTCTGGCGGCTCGGCCGGGAGTCCGGCTACTGCGACGTGCAGCCGGTCGGCGCCGTCACCGTGGGCCTGGCGGGCCGGCAGCTCGCCGAGCTGGGCGCGATGGCCGACTCCGCGGCCCAGGTGCGGGTGTTCTCCGACGACGGCAAGTGCGTGGACGACGCGGTGATCATGCGCCGGGCGCTGGAGTACGTGAAGGCGTTCGACGGCGTTGTCGCCCAGCACGCCCAGGAGCCGCGGCTGACCGAGGGCGCCCAGATGAACGAGGGCACGGTCTCCGGCGAGCTGGGCCTGACCGGCTGGCCCGCGGTCGCCGAGGAGTCGGTGATCGCCCGTGACGTGCTGCTGGCCGCACACGTCGGCTCCCGGGTGCACATCTGCCACCTGTCCACGGCCGGCTCGGTGGAGATCGTCCGCTGGGCCAAGTCCAAGGGCTGGGCGGTCACCGCCGAGGTCACCCCGCACCACCTGCTGCTCACCGACGAGCTGGTCCGTACGTACAACCCGGTCTACAAGGTCAACCCGCCGCTGCGCACCGAGGCGGACGTGGTCGCGCTGCGCGAGGCACTGGCCGACGGCACCATCGACTGCGTCGCCACCGACCACGCCCCGCACCCGCACGAGGACAAGGACTGCGAGTGGGCGGCCGCGGCCATGGGCATGGTCGGCCTGGAGACCGCGCTGTCGGTGGTGCAGCACACCATGGTCGACACCGGGCTGCTGGACTGGACCGGCGTCGCCGACCGGATGTCCGCCCGGCCCGCCGCGATCGGCCGGCTGGCCGGCCACGGCCGCCCGGTGGCCCCCGGCGAGCCCGCCAACCTGGTGCTGCTCGACCCGGCATACCGTGGGGTCGTCAACCCCGCGGACTTCGCCTCCCGCAGCCGCAACACGCCGTACGAGGGCCGCGAGCTGCCGGGCCGGGTGATCGCCACCTTCCTGCGGGGCCACGCCACGGTCATGGACGGGAAGCTCACGTGACACCTGCGACTGCTCCGACTCCTCCGGCGGTCCTCGCCGCCGCCCTCGCCGAGAGCGGCAAGCACTCCGCGAAGGTGACCGACTGGACCGACCGGATCGGCTGGATCGTGGGCCTGGCCCTGGTGGTCGGCCTGATCTACTGGCTGATGCGGCAGGGCTGGCAGTGGCGCCGCACCCTCCAGGGCGGCCTGCCCGCCCTCCCGCAGGCCCCCGCCGACCCCGGCGCCGAACTCCTGGTCCTGGACGGCCGCTACCACGGCAGCACCACCGCCGGGCAGTGGCTGGACCGGATCGTGGCGCACGGCCTGGGCGTACGCAGCAAGGTCCGCCTCACGCTGACCGAGCGGGGCCTGGACGTGGACCGCATCGGCGCCCCCGGCTTCTTCGTGCCCGTCGCCGCCCTGCGCGGGGCGCGGCTGGACCGGGCGATCGCGGGCAAGGTACTGCCCGAGGGCGGCCTGCTGGTGGTCACCTGGGAGCACGGCGGCACCCTGATCGACTCCGGTTTCCGCGGCGAGCACGCCGCCGACCACCCGGCCTGGGTGGCCCGGATCGACGCCCTGACCGGCGCCACCGCTTCCGAGGCCACCGGCTCCGGGGCCGCCGCCGAAGGCACCACCGGCGACCTCGCGGTCGCCGCCACCGACCGCAGGCAGCCGCCCGCACCGCGCGACCCCGAGCGCGCCGCGGCGCTCGCCGACCAGCACAACAAGGAAGGCGCACCATGACCACCTCCACCCGGGCGGCCGCCGGGCCAGCCGTACTCGTCCTGGAGGACGGCCGCACCTTCCGCGGCCGGGCCTACGGAGCGGTGGGGGAGACCCTCGGCGAGGCCGTCTTCTCCACCGGCATGACCGGCTACCAGGAGACGCTGACCGACCCCTCGTACCACCGCCAGGTGGTCGTCATGACCGCCCCGCACGTCGGCAACACCGGCGTCAACGACGAGGACCCCGAGTCCTCCCGCATCTGGGTGGCCGGCTACGTGGTGCGCGACCCCGCCCGCGTGCCGTCCAACTGGCGCTCCCGCCGCTCCCTGGACGACGAGCTCACCGCCCAGGGCGTGGTCGGCATCAGCGGCATCGACACCCGCGCCCTCACCCGCCACCTGCGCGAACGCGGCGCGATGCGGGTCGGCATCTTCTCCGGCGCCGCCCTGGCCGACGACGCCGCCCTGCTGAGCCGGGTGCGCAGCGCCCCGGAGATGACCGGCGCCGACCTGTCCGCCGAGGTCGCCACGACCGAGCCGTACACCGTCCCCGCCATCGGCACCCGGCGGTTCACCGTGGTCGCCCTCGACCTCGGCATCAAGGGCATGACCCCGCACCGGATGGCCGAGCGCGGCATCGAGGTGCACGTCCTGCCCGCCACCGCGACCGCGGACGAGGTGTACGCCAAGGCGCCCGACGGGGTGTTCCTGTCCAACGGCCCGGGCGACCCGGCCACCGCCGACCTCACCGTGATCCGCCAGGTGCTGGACCGCGGCACCCCGCTGTTCGGCATCTGCTTCGGCAACCAGCTCCTCGGCCGCGCCCTGGGCTTCGGCACCTACAAGCTCAAGTACGGCCACCGCGGCATCAACCAGCCGGTGCAGGACCGCGCCACCGGCAAGGTCGAGGTCACCGCGCACAACCACGGCTTCGCCGTGGACGCCCCGCTGGACCGGGTCAGCGACACCCCGTACGGCCGCGCCGAGGTCAGCCACGTGTGCCTGAACGACGGCGTCGTCGAGGGGCTGCGGCTGCTCGACCGGCCGGCCTTCAGCGTCCAGTACCACCCCGAGGCGGCGGCCGGTCCGCACGACGCCGCCTACCTGTTCGACCGCTTCGCCTCGCTCATGGAGGGCCAGCGTGCCTAAGCGCACCGATATCCAGTCCGTCCTGGTCATCGGCTCCGGCCCGATCGTCATCGGCCAGGCCGCAGAGTTCGACTACTCCGGCACCCAGGCGTGCCGGGTCCTCAAGGCCGAGGGCCTGCGGGTGATCCTGGTCAACTCCAACCCGGCCACGATCATGACCGACCCGGAGATCGCCGACGCCACCTATGTCGAGCCGATCACCCCGGAGTTCGTCGAGAAGATCATCGCCAAGGAGCGCCCCGACGCCCTGCTGCCCACGCTGGGCGGCCAGACCGCGCTCAACACCGCGATCGCCCTGCACGAGGGCGGTGTCCTGACCCGCTACGGCGTGGAGCTGATCGGCGCCAACGTGGACGCCATCCACAAGGGCGAGGACCGCGACCGGTTCAAGGGCGTCGTCGCCGCGGTGCGCGAGCGCATCGGCCACGGCGAGTCCGCCCGCTCGGTGATCTGCCACTCCATGGCCGATGTGCTGGCCGGCGTGGACATCCTCGGCGGCTACCCGGTGGTGGTCCGCCCGTCCTTCACCATGGGCGGCGCCGGCTCCGGCTTCGCCCACGACGAGGACGAGCTGCGCCGCATCGCCGGCCAGGGCCTGGCCCTGTCGCCGACCACCGAGGTGCTCCTGGAGGAGTCCATCCTCGGCTGGAAGGAGTACGAGCTGGAGCTGATGCGCGACAAGCACGACAACGTCGTGGTCGTCTGCTCCATCGAGAACCTCGACCCCATGGGCGTGCACACCGGCGACTCCATCACCGTCGCGCCGGCGATGACGCTCACCGACCGCGAGTACCAGGTGCTGCGCGACATCGGCATCGAGGTCATCCGCGAAGTCGGGGTGGACACCGGCGGCTGCAACATCCAGTTCGCCGTGAACCCCGCCGACGGCCGGGTCATCGTCATCGAGATGAACCCGCGGGTCTCCCGCTCCTCGGCGCTCGCGTCCAAGGCGACCGGCTTCCCGATCGCCAAGATCGCCGCCCGGCTCGCGGTCGGCTACACCCTGGACGAGATCCCCAACGACATCACCGAGCAGACCCCGGCGTCCTTCGAGCCCACCCTCGACTACGTCGTGGTCAAGGTGCCCAGGTTCGCGTTCGAGAAGTTCCCGGCCGCCGACGCGCGCCTGACCACCACCATGAAGTCGGTCGGCGAGGCCATGGCGATCGGCCGCAACTTCACCGAGGCCCTGCAGAAGGCCCTGCGCTCGCTGGAAAAGAAGGGCTCGCAGTTCGACTTCACCTCGGCCCCCGGCGACCGCGCCGAACTGCTGGAGCGCGCCGCGATCCCCACCGACGGCCGGATCAACACCGTGATGGCCGCCATCCGGGCCGGCGCCACCGCCGAGGAGGTCGTCGCCGCCACCGCCATCGACCCCTGGTTCACCGACCAGCTCTTCCTGATCAAGGAATTGGCGGACGACCTCGCCGCCGCCGACCGGCTCGACCCCGGCCTGCTCGCCGAGGCCAAGCGGCACGGCTTCTCCGACGCGCAGATCGCCGGCATCCGCGGCCTGCGCGAGGACGTGGTCCGCGAGGTGCGGCACACCCTCGGCATCCGCCCGGTCTACAAGACGGTGGACACCTGCGCCGCCGAATTCGCCGCCCGCACGCCGTACTTCTACTCCTCCTACGACGAGGAGACCGAGGTCGCCCCGCGCGAGCGGCCCGCCGTGATCATCCTCGGCTCCGGCCCCAACCGGATCGGCCAGGGCATCGAGTTCGACTACTCCTGCGTGCACGCCTCCTTCGCGCTGCACGACGCCGGGTACGAGACCGTGATGGTCAACTGCAACCCCGAGACGGTCTCCACCGACTACGACACCTCCGACCGGCTGTACTTCGAGCCGCTCACCCTCGAGGACGTCCTGGAGATCGTGCACGCCGAGTCCCAGGCCGGCCCGGTGGCCGGCGTCGTGGTCCAGCTCGGCGGCCAGACCCCGCTGGGCCTGGCCCAGGCGCTGAAGGACAACGGCGTGCCGGTGGTCGGCACCTCGCCCGAGGCCATCCACCTCGCCGAGGACCGCGGCGCCTTCGGCCGGGTGCTCGCCGAGGCCGGCCTGCCCGCGCCCAAGCACGGCACCGCGACCTCCTTCCCCGAGGCCAAGGCCATCGCCGACGAGATCGGCTACCCGGTGCTGGTCCGGCCCAGTTACGTGCTCGGCGGGCGCGGCATGGAGATCGTCTACGACGAGGCGCGCCTGGCGTCGTACATCGCGGAGTCCACCGAGATCTCCCCGAACCGCCCGGTGCTGGTCGACCGGTTCCTCGACGACGCGATCGAGATCGACGTGGACGCCCTCTTCGACGGCGAGGACCTGTACCTCGGCGGAGTGATGGAGCACATCGAGGAGGCCGGCATCCACTCCGGCGACTCGGCGTGCGCGCTGCCCCCGATCACCCTGGGCGGCCACGACATCAAGCGGCTGCGGGCCTCCACCGAGGCGATCGCCCGCGGAGTGGGCGTACGCGGCCTGATCAACATCCAGTTCGCGCTGGCCGGGGACATCCTCTACGTGCTGGAGGCCAACCCGCGCGCCTCGCGCACCGTGCCGTTCACCTCCAAGGCCACCGCGGTGCCGCTGGCCAAGGCCGCCGCCCGGATCTCGCTGGGCGCCACCATCGCCGAACTGCGCGCCGAGGGCCTGCTGCCGGCGGCCGGCGACGGCGGCACCCTGCCGCTGGACGCGCCGATCTCGGTGAAGGAAGCCGTGCTGCCCTGGAGCCGGTTCCGCGACCCGCAGGGCCGCGGCGTGGACACCGTCCTCGGCCCGGAGATGCGCTCCACCGGCGAGGTCATGGGCATCGACGCGGTCTTCGGCACCGCCTACGCCAAGTCGCAGTCCGCGGCCTACGGCGCGCTGCCCACCAAGGGCCGGGCCTTCGTGTCGGTCGCCAACCGCGACAAGCGGGCGCTGATCTTCCCCGCCCGCGCCCTGATCGAGCACGGCTTCGAGCTGCTGGCCACCTCCGGCACCGCCGAGATGCTGCGCCGGCACGGCATCCAGGCCCGGGTGGTGCGCAAGCAGAGCGAGGGCGTCGGCCCGGACGGCGAGCCCACCGTGGTCACCCTCATCCACGAGGGCGAGGTCGACCTGATCGTCAACACCCCGTTCGGCACCGGCGGCCGGCTCGACGGGTACGACATCCGTACCGCCGCCGTGGCCCGCGGAGTGCCGTGCCTGACCACCGTGCAGGCGCTGGCCGCCGCCGTGCAGGGCGTCGACGCCCTCACCCGCGGCGACATAGGGGTGCGCTCCCTCCAGGAGCACGCCCGCTTCCTCACCGCGGCGCGGGAGGGCTGAGCGTGTACCAGGTCTTCTTCCGGCTCTTCTTCCGCCGGATGGACCCCGAGCGGGCGCACCGGCTGGCGTTCGGCTGGATCCGGCTGGCCGCCCGCGTCCCGGGCCTGCGCGCCCTGGCCTTCGCCGTGCTGGCGCCCCGGTACCCGCGGCTGCGCACCCGGGCGCTGGGGCTGACCATGCCCGGGCCGTTCGGCCTGGCGGCCGGTTTCGACAAGAACGCCACCGGGATCGACGGGCTGGCGATGCTCGGCTTCGACCACGTCGAGATCGGCACCGTCACCGGCCGGGCGCAGCCCGGCAACCCCACGCCCCGGCTGTTCCGGCTGGTCCCCGACCGGGCCCTGATCAACCGGATGGGGTTCAACAACGACGGCTCGGCGGCGGTCGCGGCCCGGCTCGCCGCCCGCCGCCCGGCCTTCCGCACCACGCTCGGCGTCAACATCGGCAAGACCAAGGCCGTACCCGAACAGGACGCTGTCGCGGACTACGTCACCTCGGCCGAGCGGCTGGCCGCCCACGCCGACTACCTGGTCGTCAACGTCTCCTCGCCCAACACCCCGGGCCTGCGCGACCTCCAGGCGACCTCGGCGCTGCGGCCGCTGCTGACCGCGGTGCGCGAGGCCGCCGACCGCGCGGTGCCCGACCGCCGGGTGCCGCTGCTGGTCAAGATCGCCCCCGACCTCGCCGACGAGGACGTGGACGCGGTCGCCGACCTCGCCCTGGAACTGGGCCTGGACGGCATCATCGCGACCAACACCACGATCGCCCGCGAGGGCCTGGGCCTGACCGCCGCCCCCGACCTGACCGGCCAGACCGGCGGGCTGTCCGGGGCGCCGCTGAAGGACCGCTCGATCGAGGTGCTGCGGCGGCTGTACGAACGGGTCGGCGACCGGATCACCCTGGTCGGCGTCGGCGGCATCGAGGACGCAGAGGACGCCTGGCGGCGGATCCTGGCCGGCGCGAGCCTGGTCCAGGGCTACAGCGCCTTCATCTACCGCGGGCCGCTGTGGATGCGCGCGGTCCACAAGGGCCTGGCCGCCAGGCTGGACGCGAGCCCGTACGCCACCCTCGCCGACGCGGTCGGCGCCGACACCCGGAAGGCCGCCGTATGAGCAGCCCAACAACACCTTCGGCTGCCACGGCTCCCGGCGACGCCGCCCCCGAGCCGTTCGGGGCCCGGCTGCGCCGGGCCATGGACACCCGCGGGCCGCTGTGCGTCGGGCTGGACCCGCACGCCTCGCTGCTGACCGCCTGGGGGCTGGCCGACGACCCGGCCGGCCTGGAGCGGTTCGCGATGACCGTGGTGGAGGCGCTGGCCGACCGGGTCGCGGTGCTCAAGCCGCAGTCGGCGTTCTTCGAGCGCTTCGGCTCGCGCGGCGTCGCGGTGCTGGAACGGGCGGTGGCCGCGGCCCGGGAGGCGGGCGCGCTGGTGCTGATGGACGCCAAGCGCGGCGACATCGGCTCCACCATGGCCGCCTACGCCGCGACCTACCTGGACCGGGACGCCCCGCTGTTCAGCGACGCGGTCACGGTCAGCCCCTTCCTCGGCTTCGGCTCGCTGCGGCCGGCCCTGGCGGCGGCCCGGGCCGCGGGCAGCGGGGTGTTCGTGCTGGCCCTGACCTCCAACCCGGAGGGCGCCGAGGTACAGCGGGCGGTGACGCCGGACGGCCGGCAGGTCGCGCAGGTGATCCTGGACCACATCGCCGAGGAGAACGCGGGCGCCGATCCGCTGGGCCCGGTCGGCGCGGTGGTCGGCGCCACCCTGGCCGAGGCCGGCGTTGACCTGCGGGTGGGCGGCCCGCTGCTGGCCCCGGGCGTCGGCGCGCAGGGCGCGACCCCGGAGGATCTGCCGGCGCTGTTCGGCCCGGCATTGGCCAATGCGTTGCCGAGCGTCAGTCGGGACGTACTGCGGCACGGTCCCGATCCGGCGGCTCTGCGGAATGCGGCAGTGGCATATGCGGATCGGGTACGCGCGGCGGTCGCCGGGGCGGGGAAAGCCACCGGCAATCCCCTCCGGTAATACGACGGGAAAACGGCCAGGAAAAGGGCCGGATTCAACAACCGACCGCAATGAGCCCGAAACCTGTTCCGCTTTGCCCCAATTATCCCCTCGGATCAAGGCTGACCAGGACTTTTCGACTGTTCTCGCTGACTTGAGCCGTTCGGACCGCTAGTCTCCGACTACAGCGGCCGTCCACAGGCGCCGCTGGTCGTCCCGCTGACGCGGGGCGGCTCAAGTTCCACACGGTCCATATCCGATTGCTCTACTTCCGAGGTGACGTAGGCGTGGCTCTTCCGCCCCTTACCCCTGAACAGCGCGCTGCCGCGCTCGAAAAGGCCGCTGCGGCTCGCCGGGAGCGCGCCGAGGTCAAGAACCGGCTCAAGCACTCCGGCGCTTCCCTGCACGAGGTCATCAAGCAGGGCCAGGAGAACGACGTCATCGGCAAGATGAAGGTCTCCGCCCTGCTGGAATCCCTCCCCGGCGTCGGCAAGGTGCGCGCCAAGCAGATCATGGAGCGGCTCGGCATCTCCGAGAGCCGCCGGGTGCGCGGCCTGGGGTCGAACCAGATCGCGTCCCTGGAACGCGAGTTCGGCGGCACGGCCGCCTGAGATCCCTCCGGCGTGCCGGGCCCACGGTCCCGGCACGCCCCGGAACCAGGGATAATCGCTCCATGAGCTCTGCAGTCTCCCGGGGGGCGACCAGTCCCCTCGCTTCGCAGGGGGCTTCCCCGGCCCACCCGGTCAGACGCCCGCGGCTGACCGTGCTCTCCGGCCCCTCGGGGGTCGGCAAGAGCACGGTCGTCGCCCACCTGCGCACCGTGCATCCCGAGGTCTGGCTCTCGGTCTCGGCGACCACCCGCCGGCCCCGGCCCGGCGAACAGCACGGCGTGCAGTACTTCTTCGTCGACGACGACGAATTCGACAAGCTGGTCGCCAATGGCGAACTCCTGGAATGGGCCCAGTTCGCCGGCAACCGCTACGGCACCCCGCGCCGGGCCGTGCTCGACAAGCTCGCCGCGGGGGAGCCGGTCCTGCTGGAGATCGACCTGCAGGGCGCCCGGCAGGTGCGCCAGACCATGCCCGAGGCCCGGCTGGTGTTCCTGGCCCCGCCGAGCTGGGAGGAACTGGTGCGCCGGCTCACCGGCCGGGGCACCGAGTCGCCCGAGGTGATCGAGGAACGCCTCGCCACCGCACGGGTCGAGCTGGCCGCCGAGTCCGAGTTCGACGAAACCCTTGTCAACACCTCCGTCGAGGCGGTAGCGCACGAACTGCTAGCCTTGATGCAGATTGACTGATCCACTCGTACCCGTGCCGCCCCCCGCAGGGGCGGGCCGCCGCGCGAGTGGACGTGTCAGCAATCACCTGTCGTCCACAAGTAGGGGTAGGTAGAGCGTGTCCTCTTCCATCACCACGCCCGAGGGCATCATCAACCCGCCGATCGACGAGCTGCTGGAGGCCACGGACTCCAAGTACAGCCTGGTGATCTACGCGGCCAAGCGCGCCCGCCAGATCAACGCGTACTACTCCCAGCTCGGTGAGGGTCTGCTGGAGTATGTCGGCCCGCTGGTGGACACCCACGTCCACGAGAAGCCGCTGTCGATCGCGCTGCGCGAGATCAACGCGGGTCTGCTGACCTCCGAGGCCATCGAGGCCCCGCCGACGCAGTGACCCTCGGTGGACAGCTCACCGATCCGGCCGACCACGGGCCCGGCGCCGCAGGCGCCGGGCCCGTGGTGTGTCATGGGGGATGCATGTCATGGGGGATGCACCGGCGGTCCCGGCCCGGGACCGGTCACCGACAGCCGCGGGAGAGACGATGGCCAGGCCACAGGTCGTACTGGGGGTGAGCGGCGGCATCGCCGCGTACAAGGCGTGCGAGCTGCTGCGCCGGCTGACCGAGTCCGGGCACGACGTCCGCGTGGTGCCCACCGAGTCCGCGCTGCACTTCGTCGGCGAGGCCACCTGGTCCGCGCTGTCCGGCAACCCGGTCAGCACCCGGGTCTGGGACGACGTCCACCAGGTGCCGCACGTGCGCATCGGCCAGGGCGCCGACCTGGTCGTGGTCGCCCCGGCCACCGCCGACCTGCTCGCCAAGGCCGCCCACGGCCTCGCCGACGACCTGCTCACCAACACCCTGCTCACCGCCCGCTGCCCGGTGGTCTTCGCCCCCGCCATGCACACCGAGATGTGGGAACACCCGGCCACCCGGGAGAACGTGGCCACCCTGCGCCGCCGCGGCGCCGTGGTGATCGAGCCCGCGGTCGGCCGGCTCACCGGGGCCGACAGCGGCAAGGGCCGGCTGCCCGACCCCGCGGACATCTTCGAGGTGTGCCGCCGGATGCTGGCCCGCGGCCCGCAGCCGGCCGACCTGGCCGGCCGGCACGTGGTGATCAGCGCCGGCGGCACCCGCGAGCCGCTGGACCCGGTCCGCTACCTGGGCAACCGCTCCTCCGGCAAGCAGGGCTACGCGCTGGCCCGTACCGCCGTCGCCCGCGGCGCCCGGGTCACCCTGATCGCGGCCAACACCGCGCTGCCCGACCCGGCCGGCGCCGACCTGCGCACCGCCGGCACCGCCGAGCAGCTCCGGGAGGCGGTGCTCAAGGCCGCAGCCGACGCGGACGCGGTGGTGATGGCCGCCGCCGTCGCCGACTTCCGCCCCGCCGTCTACGCCACCGGCAAGATCAAGAAGCAGGAGGGCGCCGACCCGGCCCCGCTCGCCCTGGTCCGCAACCCCGACATCCTCGCCGAACTGTCGGCCGCCCGGCCGCGCCCCGGCCAGGTCGTGGTCGGCTTCGCCGCCGAGACCGACGACGTACTGGCCAACGGCCGCGCCAAGCTCGTCCGCAAGGGCTGCGACCTGCTGGTGGTCAACGAGGTCGGCGAGCACCGGGCCTTCGGCAGCGAGGAGAACGAGGCGGTGATCCTCGGCGCGGACGGCAGTGAGACAGCGGTGCCGTACGGACCCAAGGAGGCGCTCGCCGACCGGATCTGGGACCTGGTCGTCACCCGGCTGGCCTGAAGTCACTCCAAAGGAGCACAAGTCACCACCCGGATGACCAGGTGTTCCTGGTCACAGCATCCGATCCCCCCTGCGGGGGAGGTGACCGGATGTGATGATCGGACGGTCGGACACAGTGACCCAGGCCATGCCATATCCAAAGAGCGAGATGTCGTGCCCGTCCGGCCGACCCGAAGGATAAACTGGCCGCGGAGTGCTGGGCGCAGCCCCGCGTGCTCCGACACCTTTCAGCCAGCAGCCGCTGCAACCCCAGGGAGCGATGTGTCCCGCCGCCTGTTCACCTCGGAGTCCGTCACCGAGGGTCACCCAGACAAGATCGCTGACCAGATCAGCGACACGATTCTCGACGCCCTTCTGGAGGCCGACCCGACCTCCCGCGTCGCCGTCGAGACGCTGATCACCACCGGCCAGGTCCATATCGCGGGCGAGGTCACCACCGCCGCCTACGCGGACATCGCCTCCCTGGTGCGCAACAAGATCCTGGACATTGGGTACGACTCGTCGAAGAAGGGCTTCGACGGGGCCTCCTGCGGCGTCTCGGTGTCCATCGGCTCGCAGTCGCCCGACATCGCCCAGGGCGTGGACACCGCCTACGAGAAGCGCGTGGCCGGCACGGACTCCGCCGAGGACGAGATCGGCCGCCAGGGCGCCGGCGACCAGGGCCTGATGTTCGGCTACGCCTCGGACGAGACCCCCGAGCTGATGCCGCTGCCGATCACCCTGGCCCACCGCCTGTCCCGGCGGCTCACCGAGGTGCGCAAGAACGGCACCATCCCCTACCTGCGCCCGGACGGCAAGACTCAGGTCACCGTCGAGTACGACGGCGACAAGGCGGTCCGGCTGGACACCGTCGTGGTCTCCACCCAGCACGCCTCCGACATCGACCTGGACTCGCTGCTCGCCCCCGACATCCGCGAATTCGTGGTCGAGGTCGAGCTCAAGGCCCTCCTCGAGGACGGCATCAAGCTCGACACCGAGGGCTACCGGCTCCTGGTCAACCCCACCGGCCGGTTCGAGATCGGCGGCCCGATGGGCGACGCGGGCCTGACCGGCCGCAAGATCATCATCGACACGTACGGAGGCATGGCCCGGCACGGTGGCGGCGCCTTCTCCGGCAAGGACCCGTCCAAGGTGGACCGCTCCGCCGCCTACGCCATGCGCTGGGTCGCCAAGAACGTCGTCGCCGCCGGCCTCGCCGCCCGCTGCGAGGTCCAGGTCGCCTACGCCATCGGCAAGGCCGAGCCCGTCGGCCTCTTTGTCGAGACTTTCGGTACGGAAACCGTCGACGTCGAGAAGATCGAGCAGGCCATCGGTGAGGTGTTCGACCTTCGCCCGGCCGCGATCATCCGTGACCTCGATCTTCTTCGGCCGATCTACGCCAAGACCGCGGCCTACGGTCACTTCGGCCGCGAGCTCCCCGAATTCACCTGGGAGCGCACGGACCGCGTGCCCGCGCTCAAGGCTGCCGCCGGCCTGTAGGGGCTCGCGTCCCCTTACAGCACTCAGCGTCTGAGGGGTGGCCCGGAACCGTCCGGGCTGCCCCTTGCTGTCTTCTCCGGACCTTGCGGTCCGAGTCGGTTGCTCGCGCAGTTCCCCGCGCCCCTGATTGGTGCGGGTACGCCGTCGCCTGCGGAGTACCCGCACTTTTTTAGGGGCGCGGGGAACTGCGCGACCAGCCACGACGGCGCGGCACCCGGCAACGAACGCACCCTCCCGAGCTGGTTGCCGCCCATCGCTCAGGCGAGCCGCACCCTCGTCGGACCCACCTGGTAGGAAGTAAGGGTGAGCGAGAACGGATTCGGGGAGCCATCGAAGGGGGCGGAGCAGCTCGCGCTCATCAAGGAAAGCGCGCGTAAGTCCAAGGGGCCGCGGGCGAAGCCCCGGACGTGGCGGGGTGCGGCTCTTGCCGAGGGGCTGCCAGTGGCGCGGGTGCTGGTGGACAAGGGGCTGTTGCACCTGGACCAGTACTTCGACTACGCCGTGCCCGCGGCCATGGACGCCGACGCCCGCCCGGGCGTGCGGGTCCGCGTACGGTTCGGCGCCCGGGTGGTCGGCGGCCGCCGCGAAGGCGGCACCCTGCACGACGGCTTCGTGGTGGAGCGCCGGGCCGACACCGACTTCCACGGCCCGCTGGCGCCGCTGGCACAGGTGCTGTCCGCCGAGCCGGTCCTCGGCCCCGGCCTGCTGAATCTGTGCCGCCAGGTCGCCGACCGTTACGCGGGCGCCCTCGCGGACGTCGTGCAGCTCGCGGTCCCGCCCCGGATGGCCCGGGCCGAACGCGACCCGTCCCCGGACCCGCTGCCCGCCCCCGCCGCGCCGCCGCCCGGCACCTGGACGCGTTACGCAACCGGCCCCGCCTTCCTCCAGGCCCTCGCCCGCGGCGACGCACCCCGCGCGGTCTGGCTCGCCCTGCCCGGCCCGCACTGGCCGCAGGAGCTGGCCGCCGCCATGGCCACCGCGCTCGCCGCCGGCCGGGGCGCGCTGGCGGTGGTGCCCGACGGCCGGGCCGCCGCCCGGGTGGACGCCGCCCTGACCGCGCTCATCGGCGAGGGCCACCATGTGGTGCTCACCGCCGACGCCGGCCCCGAGGAGCGGTACCGCAGATGGCTCGCGGTCAGCCGCGGCTCGGTCCGGGCGGTGGTCGGCACCCGCGCCGCGATGTTCGCCCCGGTCGCCGACCTCGGCCTGGTGGCCCTGTGGGACGACGGCGACTCCAGCCACGCCGAGCCGCACGCACCGCAGCCGCACGCCAGGGACGTCCTGCTGCTGCGCGCCCGCCAGGAGCAGACCGCCTTCCTGCTCGGCGGGATCACCACCACCGTGGAGGGCGCCCAGCTCGTGGACAGCGGCTGGGCACTCCCGCTGGCCGCCCCCCGCGAGGAGGTACGGGCCGCCGCGCCCCTGATCCGTACCGTCGGCGACGCCGACCAGGCCCGGGACGAGGCCGCCCGGGCCGCCCGGCTGCCCTCGGTGGCCTGGCAGGTCACCCGGGACGCGCTCGCCCGCGGCCCGGTCCTGGTCCAGGTCCCGCGGCGCGGCTACGTACCCAGGCTCGCCTGCGACCACTGCCGCGAACCGGCCCGCTGCGCCACCTGCGCCGGGCCGCTGGAACTGCCCGACCAGCAGGGCAGCCCGGCCTGCGGCTGGTGCGGCCGGCCGGCCGTCGACTGGTCCTGCCCGAACTGCGCCGGCACCCGGCTGCGGGCGCGGGTGGTCGGGGCCCGGCGCACCGCCGAGGAACTGGGCCGGGCCTTTCCGCGGGTGCCGGTGCGCACCTCCGGCCGGGACACCGTACTCGCCACGGTCGGCGCCGCCCCGGCGCTGGTCATCGCCACTCCGGGCGCCGAACCGGTGGCCGACGAGGGCTACGCCGCCGCCCTGCTGCTGGACGGCTGGGCCCTGCTCAACCGGCCCGATCTGCGGGCGGGGGAGGAGGCCCTGCGCCGCTGGGCCCTGGCCGCGGCCCTGGTACGGCCCGCCGACCAGGGCGGCACCGTGGTGGTGCTCGCCGAACCGACCCTGCGGCCGGTCCAGGCCCTGGTCCGCTGGGACCCGGCCGGTCACGCCCGCCGGGAGCTGGCCGAACGCGCCGAACTCCGCTTCCCGCCGGTGTCCCGTATGGCCTCGGTCACCGGCTCGCCCGGGGCACTGGCCGACATGGCCGACACCGTACGGCTGCCGCCGGCCACCGACGTGCTGGGACCGGTCCCGCTGCCGCAGCCCGCCCGCGCCCGGCGCTCGACCGCTCCCGGCGCGGACCGCGAGGAGCCCCGCCAGCGCCTCCTGCTGCGGGTGCCCCCGGGGAACGGCGCCGCGCTGGCCGCCGCGCTCAAGGAGGCCCAGGTCCTGCGGGCCACCCGCGGTGGCGCCGAACCCGTCCTGGTCCGGATGGACCCCCCGGACATCGGCTGAGCCGGGCTGAACCGGGCTGAGCCGGGCCGGGCCGGCCGACGCGGGCCCGGCTTCCGCCTCGGTCAGCCGTTGCGCGGCGCCGGCAGCGAAGGGGCCCCGGGCGCGGTGCGGACGTCGGGCAGCACGCGGGCCTCGGGCCGCGGCCGGGCGTCCGGCAGCGGACGCGCCTCGGGCATCGGGCGGGCCGCCGGCACCGTGGCCGGGCGGGGGACCGTGCCGTCCTCGTCGGCCGGGGCCGCCGCACCGGCGCGCCGGCCCCCGTAGCGGCGGTGCACCGCCTGCTTGGTGACGCCCAGGGCGGAGCCCACCGCGTCCCAGGAGAAGCCGAGCGAGCGGTCGAACTCCACCGCGGCCGTGACCAGGGTCTCCACGCTGTCGCGCAGCTCCTGGGCGAGCCGCACGGTGGGCGCGGGCGCGCGGCCGTAGACGACGAAACCGGCGGCGGGCCCGGCGCGGCGCGGCCGGTACACGTTGCCGAGCTGCGCGGTGAGCGTACGCAGCGCGTCCACCTGGCGGCGGACTCTTTCGATGTCCCGCACCAGCAGGTGCAGGCTTGCCCGTGCCTGGGCATCGGGGGTTGCGTGGTCGGGCATCCAACAAGCCTTTCCAACCGGCGTCACAAGGAGCCAAACGGTCAAACGAGTCAAACTCACTTGACCAACGCGTCACGACCCCGCTGGGTCACGCCCCGCGGAGTGCGGCCACCTCCCAGGGGGCGCGCGCCCGCTCGCGTGCCCCCGCGCCCCGCGCCGCCCGGTACCAGCCCCGTACCAGCCGCGTACCGCCATGTACCGGCCCTGTGCCCGAGCCGTACCCGCCCCGGACGGCCCCGGGCACGCCCTAGAATTGATGCTCCCGCCGACCGCACCCAGGAGACGCTACGTGTCCGTCAAGCCCATCCGCCTGTTCGGCGACCCTGTGCTGCGCATGAAGGCGCAGCCGGTCACCACCTTCGACGCCGAACTGCGCACCTTGGTCAACGACTTGACCGAGACCATGCAGGCGGCCCCCGGTGCGGGCCTCGCCGCGCCGCAACTGGGCGTCTCCCTGCGGGTGTTCACGTACAACGTGGACGGCGTACTCGGCCACCTGATCAACCCCGAACTCACCCTCAGCGAGGAGGAGCAGGACGGCCCCGAGGGCTGCCTGTCGCTGCCCGGCCTGACGTACGACTGCCTGCGCGCGTTCGGTGTCGTCGCCCGAGGCTTCAACATGTACGGCGACCCGATCACCGTCGAGGGCACCCAGCGCCTGGCCCGCTGCATCCAGCACGAGACCGACCACCTGGACGGCATCATCTTCATCGACCGGCTCGACGCCGAGCAGCGCAAGGCCGCGATCCGCGCGATCCGCGAGGCCGACTGGGCCGACCAGGCGCCGACCCAGGTCAAGGTCTCCCCGCACGACACCTTCGGCCGCGCCCTGTAGCCCCGGCGCCGCACCCCCCCGCGTTCACCGCGCCCCCGAGCCGCGGCCCGCCGCCCGCCCACCCAGCGCACACCCGCCCACCGAGAGGCAGCACCCCGCACGATGAGGCTCGTCTTCGCCGGCACCCCCGAGGCCGCCGTACCCGCACTGGAGACCCTGCTCGACTCCGACCGGCACGAGGTGGTCGCCGTGGTCACCCGGCCCGACGCGACCGCCGGCCGCGGCCGGCGGATGGCCGCGAGCCCGGTCGGCCGGCGCGCGGCGGAGGCCGGCATCGAGGTGCTCAAGCCGCAGCGCCCCCGCGACGAGGACTTCCTCGCCCGGCTGCGGGAGATCGCCCCCGACTGCTGCCCGGTGGTCGCCTACGGCGCGCTGCTGCCCAAGGTCGCGCTCGACGTGCCCCGGCACGGCTGGGTGAACCTGCACTTCTCGCTGCTGCCCGCCTGGCGCGGCGCCGCGCCCGTGCAGCACGCGGTCACCGCCGGCGACGAGGTCACCGGCGCCAGCACCTTCCTCATCGAACAGGGCCTGGACTCCGGGCCGGTCTACGGCGTGGTCACCGAGGAGATCCGGCCCGCCGACACCAGCGGCGACCTGCTGGAACGCCTCTCCCGCAGCGGCGCCCGGCTGCTGTCCGCCACCATGGACGGCATCGAGGACGGCACCCTGGTGCCGCGCCCGCAGCCCACCGACGGCATCACCCTCGCCCCCAAGATCAACGTCGAGGACGCGGCCGTCGACTGGACCGCTCCCGCGCTGCGCGTCGACCGGCTGATCCGCGGCTGCACCCCCGCCCCCGGCGCCTGGACGCTGATCGGCGGCGAACGCCTCAAGCTCGGCCCGGTCCGTCTCGTCCCGGACCGCACCGACCTCGCCCCCGGCGAACTCGACGTCACCAAGAACGCGGTCCTGGCCGGCACCGGCAGCCACGCGGTGGAACTCGGCGAGGTCCAGGCGGTCGGCAAGAAGCGGATGCCCGCGGCGGCCTGGGCGCGCGGTGTCCGCCTCGACGCGGGCGTACGCCTCGGCGCCGGCGGGGAGTGACCCCCGGGCCGCCCCGCGACAGCCCACCGACGCCTTCAGCCGCCCCGCCCGGGCACCGATGATCAGGCCCTGTACGGCCGTCCGTTCGAGTCCGGGCGGCGCCGCCGTACGCTGGAGCGGTCGTACGTACCGCCGTCCCCACGCGATCCGGAGCACATTCCCACCGTGAAAGACGTCAAAGAGCAGCACCACGGCCGTTCCCAGGGCAAGCCGTACCGCAGGCCGCGCAAGGACCCGGTGCGGATCCTGGCGTTCGAGGCGCTGCGGGCGGTGGCGGAGCGCGACGCGTACGCCAACCTGGTGCTGCCCGGGCTGCTGCGGGCCGCCGAGGAGGAGGCGGTCCGCAAGGGCGAGCGCTTCGACCGGCGGGACGCGGCCCTGGCGACCGAGCTGGTGTACGGCACCCTGCGCCGCCAGGGCACGTACGACGCGGTGATCGCCGCCTGCGTGGACCGGCCGCTGCGCGAGGTGGACCCGCCGGTGCTGGACGTGCTGTCCCTCGGCGCGCACCAGTTGCTCGGTACCCGTATCCCCAGCCACGCCGCGGTGTCGGCCACCGTGGAACTCGCCCGGGTCGTCCTGGGCGACGGGCGGGCCCGTTTCGTCAACGCGGTGCTGCGCAAGGTCGCGGCGCGCGACCTGACCGAATGGCTCGGCGAGGTCGCCCCGCCATGGGACGAGGACCCCGAGGACCATCTCGCGGTGGTGCACTCCCACCCGCGCTGGGTGGTGTCCGCGCTGTGGGACGCCCTCGGCGGCGACCGGGCCGGCATCGAGGACCTGCTCGCGGCCGACAACGAACGGCCGGAAGTGACGCTGGTGGCCCGGCCCGGCCGCGCCACCCCGGCGGAGATCGAGGAATCGCTGCCCGCGGGCGCGGTCCTGCCCGGCCGCTGGTCGCCGTACGCCCTGCGACTCGCCGAGGGCGGCGATCCGGCGGCGGTCGACGCGGTACGCGAGGGCCGGGCCGGCGTGCAGGACGAGGGCAGCCAGCTCGTCGCGCTCGCCCTGGCCGCGGCCCCGCTGGACGGCCCCGACCGCCGCTGGCTCGACGGCTGCGCCGGCCCCGGCGGCAAGGCCGCTCTCCTGGCCGCACTCGCCGCCGGCCGCGGCGCCGAACTCGTCGCCGCCGAGAAGCAGCCCCACCGCGCCCGCCTGGTCGCCCGCGCCCTGTCCGGCAACCCCGGCCCCCACCAGGTCGTCGTGGCCGACGGCACCCGCCCGGCGTGGGCCCCCGGCTCCTTCGACCGCGTCCTGGTCGACGTCCCCTGCAGCGGCCTGGGTGCCCTGCGCCGCCGCCCCGAGGCCCGCTGGCGCCGCCGCCCCGAAGACCTCGCCGCCTTCGCTCCCCTCCAGCGCGCCCTGCTCACCGAGGCCCTCAACGCCGTCCGCGTCGGTGGCGTGGTCGCCTATGCCACCTGCTCCCCGCACCTCGCCGAAACCCGCGCCGTCGTCGAGGACGTCCTCGACTCCCCGAACGCCCCGGCCGCCACCCCCATCGACGCCCGCCCCCTCCTCCCCGCCCTCCCGCACCTCGGCTCCGGCCCCGACATCCAGCTCTGGCCCCACCTCCACTCCACCGACGCGATGTATCTCGCCCTGCTCCGCCGCACCGCCTGACGGCCCGTCGGCTGTCCCGCGCAGCCGTCGGGCCGATTTCCCTGACGACATCTTGATGCGGTCGTCCCTTGAGGGAACATCGGCGAGGGCGGTAATGCCCGGCAGTGCGTCGGAGTCGGGTGCGGCTGTTTTCCGGGAATTGTCGACACCGCTGCGCCGGGTGCGGAATTCGCGCGCGCCGACACCATGTGACCAGGCGTTACGTGCCGCCTCGGGCTGCCGGCAATTCCGGTCGGCGATGCCGGAATAGTCGCTGCGAGCAACGGTCGTTTCGCGTTGCATGAACGTTCACTGCGGGCCGCTGGCCGCGTCATGTGCCATGCCTAGGTTCTTCCGCGAGTCAACGCACGGGAAGAGATCCATGCACGCACCACGCGCAGTCAGGGCACGCGGGACCGCCCTGAGTTGCGAGGGCGTGGCCGCGCTCGCGAAGGGACAGCTTCATGCACGTAGCGCGTCGCAGACGACGTGTCGAGAACGACCGGATCAGCCTTTTCGGCCGACAGGCCGGCCGGCGGACCGGTCTGGTCACGGCGGGTATCACGGTCGCCCTGGCGGTCACGGGCACCGCTGTGGCCTCGACGCAGCAGTTCGGCTTCGAGCAGGTCGGCCAGACCACCGCCAACGGCCTGACCCTGGCCGACGACCAGCACATCGACCCCATCGGCAGCAGCCTGGTCATCAACACCGGCAAGATCATGTCGTCCACGGTGAGCCAGGACGGCACGCACATGGCCGCCGCGGTCACCGACTCGTACGGCGTGTCGCTGGTGATGGTGGACCTGGGGAACAACAAGGTCCAGCAGTACATCGGCACCCACTCCGGGGTGGACCTGAAGATCAGCGGGAACGACATCGGCCAGGAAGGCCCCGTCTACTCGCCCGACGGCAAGCAGCTCTGGCTGAGCCGCGCCAACGGCTTCACCAAGTTCACCGTGAACGCCGACGGCTCCGTGGCCGACCCCCAGGACGTCACGATTCCGGCGGACGGCTCCAAGCAGGCCCTGACCGGCGCGGCCGTCTTCTCCGCGGACGGCTCCACCCTGTTCGCCGCGGTCAACGGCCAGAACCGCGTGGTGGCCATCGACACCGCGACCGGCACCGTCAAGCGGAGCTGGACCACCGGTACCGCCCCGCGCGGCATGGTCCAGGTCGGCAGCAAGCTGTACGTCAGCAACGAGGGCGGGCGTCCGGCCAAGCCGGGCGAGACCACCATGAACTCGTACGGCACCGACGTGCCGGCCGACCCGGACACGGGCGCCGCCACCACGGGCACGGTCAGCGTCATCGACTTGGCCCAGCCGTCCGCCGCCGTGGGCACCATCAACGTCGGCCTGCACCCGACCGCCGTCTACGCCAAGAACGGGACGGTGTTCGTCACCAACACCGCCAGCAACGAGGTGTCGGTCATCGACACCAAGAAGGACAAGGTCGTCCAGACCATCGCCACCCAGCCGTGGCCGGAGGCGTCGGTCGGTTACGAGCCCGACGCGGTGACGCTGACCGACGACGGCCACCTGCTGGTGACGCTGGGCCGGGCCAATGCCGTCGCCGTCTACAGGTACAAGTCCGCGCAGCAGCCCGCGTCCTACGTCGGCCTGCTCCCGACGGGGTACTTCCCGGCGGAGGTGACCACCGTCGGCAAGAACGTGGTGGTCTCCAACACCCGGGGCATCGACGCCCGCAGCCCGGTCAACTACCCGCCGCCGGCCTGGTACCACGGCACCCACGACACCACGTCCAGCGTGGAGACGTTCCAACTGCCGGACGACAAGACCATCCGGGCCGACACGGCCGAGGTCTTCAAGCTGAACGGCTGGACCAAGGGCTCGGTCAAGATCGCGGGCGGCCAAGGGCACAGCAACAAGAAGCCCGTGCCGGTCCCGGTGCAGATCGGCGACCCCTCGACGATCAAGCACGTCTTCCTGATCGTCAAGGAGAACGTCACCTACGACCAGATCTTCGGCGACATGCAGCAGGGCGGCCCCGGCGGCGACCCGAGGCTGGAGGTCTACAACGACAACGTGACGCCGAACCAGCACGCGCTGGCGCAGCAGTTCGGCCTGTACAACAACTTCTACGACCCGGCGACGAACTCCGCCGAAGGCCACAACTGGCTGATGCAGTCCGACGACCCGGAGTACACCGAGTCCTCGGCCGGTGAGTACACCCGCAGTTACGACACCGAGAACGACGTCCTGGGCCACCAGTCCTCCGGCTTCATCTGGAGCGGTGCGCAGGCCGCGGGCAAGTCGGTGAAGGACTTCGGCGAGTTCCAGTCCTCGGAGACCAAGCCGGCCGGCGCGTCGTGGCAGAACCTGTACTGCGACACCAAGAACATGCGGGCCACCGGTGCGCAGACCGCCTACCCGATCAAGGTCGGTTCGGACATCCCGTCCCTGAACAAGGTGTCGGTGCAGGGCTTCCCGCAGTTCGACACCAGCGTGCCGGACATCTACAAGGAGCAGATCTGGCAGCAGGACTTCGAGAAGAACGGTCCCGCGAACCTGAACATGTTCTGGCTGTCCAACGACCACACCGGCGGATCGACCACCGCGCCCGCCCAGGTCGCCGACAACGACCTCGCCGTCGGCCGCATGGTGGACGAGATCTCGCACAGCAAGTACTGGAAGGACTCGGCGATCTTCGTCGTCGAGGACGACTCCCAGCAGTGGGTCGACCACGTCGACGGCCACCGTGCTCCGGTCCAGGTCATCAGCCCCTGGACGCAGCGGACCGGCACGGTCGACAGCCACTACTACACGCAGATCAACATGGTCCGCACCATCGAGCAGATCCTCGGGATCCACCCGATGAACCAGATGGACGCCGCGGCCACCCCGATGACCCAGGCGTTCACCAGCACGCCCGATGACACGCCGTTCACCGCGAAGCCCAACCGGACCTCGCTGACCCTGGGCCTGTCCACCCCGCCGTCCTGCGGCGAGGACACCCCGGCGCCGCAGGACCCGACCGCCGCACCCGCGCCGACCACGGCGAAGGCGCCGGCGGCCGAGCAGCAGGTGGCGGCCCAGTGGCAGGCGTGGAAGGCGCAGCAGCCCTTCACCGGGCCGAACGCCAAGCCCGACACCGCGGCTCCCGAGCAGATGAAGCGGCTCGAGTGGTACGAGTCGTACGGGTGGACCAAGCCGTACCCGGGCGACCCCGAGATCTACGCTCCCGGCCAGGTGCCCGGCGCCGCCATCCCGGGGCTCGACACCGACGGCTGACCCGAACACCGGTCGACGACGACTGAACACGCTTGACAGGACGGCCCGCCGGGATCCCCGGCGGGCCGTCCGCACGCGTGCAGCGGCCACCGCTCAGTGCGGCTCGACCCGCGCGTCCTCCCCGGTCCCGCCACCCGTCCGCACCCGCGGCGGATGCCCGGGCTGCCCGAGCCGGCTGGGCCACCACACCCGGTCACCGAGGTCGAAGGTGATCGCCGAGACCAGAACCGAGCGGACGACAAAGGTGTCGAGCAGCACCCCGAAGGCGACGGCGAACCCGATCTCGGCGAACCCCACCACCGGAAGCGTGCCGAGCGCGGCGAACGTACCGGCCAGCACGAGCCCCGCGGACGTGATCACCCCGCCGGTCGCCGCCAGCCCGATCCGCACCCCGTCCCGCGTCCCGTGCAGCCGGCTCTCCTCACGGATCCGCGTCATCAGGAAGATGTTGTAGTCGATGCCGAGCGCGACCAGGAAGACGAAGACGAACAGCGGGAACGCGGTGTCCTCGCCCTTGAAGTGGAAGACGTGCTCGAAGGCCAGCGCGCTCACCCCGAGCGCGGCCGCGAACGACAGCACGACGGTGGCGATGAGCACGAGCGGCGCGACCACCGCCCGCAGCAGCACCCCGAGGATGAGCAGCACCACCACCAGGATCAACGGGATGAGCAGTTTGTCGTCCCGGGCGGAGGCGGCGGCCGTGTCCTTGAGTACGGCCGTCCCGCCGCCGACCTTCGCGTCGGCCCCGGGGATGGCGTGCAGGGCGGTACGGGCCCGGTCCACCGTGGCCTTGGCGGCGGTACTGTCCGGCCGGTCGGTGAGCGTCGCCTCCAGATAGACCTTGCCGCCGCGTACCGGGGTCACGCCGGGCGGCGTGCCGACCGAGGCCGGAACGACCCCCGGCAGCGCGGCCAGCGACGACCGCACCCGGGCCGCCGTGCCCGCATTCGCGACGACCACCATGGGCTGGCCGCCGCCGCCCGGGAAGTACGTGTCCTGGACCCGCTGCCCGGCCACCGAGTCGGGGTGGTTGGTGAAGCTGTCCGCCTGGGACAGCCCGTTGGCGCTGAGCGCGAGCAGGCCGCAGCCGAGCGCGCCGAGGACCACCACGGTGCTCACCCACACGGTGCGCGGCCGGTTGCCGATCCGCCGCCCGATCCGCGACCACAGCCCGGTCCGGGTCGGATCGGGGGTGCCCACGTGCGGGATCACCGGCCAGAACACCCAGCGGCCGAAGATCACCAGCAGCGCTGGGAAGAGCGTGATCATCGCGATCAGGCCGACGGTGACGCCGACCGCGGCGACCGGGCCGAGCCCGGAGGTGGAGTTCATGTCCGCGGCCAGCAGGCACAGCATGCTCAGTGCCACCGTGGCGGCGCTGGCGATCACGGCGGGGCCGGCGCGGTGCAGGGCGAGCGCCATCGCCTCGTGCCGGTCCTCGTGCCGCCGCAGCTCCTCCCGGTAGCGGGCCACCAGCAGCAGCGCGTAGTCCGTACCGGCGCCGAACACCAGGACGGTGAGGATGCCGGCGCTCTGCGCGTTGACCACCAGACCGGCGTACCGGGCCAGCAGGTAGACCACCGCCTCGGCGCTGAACAGCGCGCCGACCACGGCGATCACCGGCAGCACGAACAGGCTCGGGCTGCGGTAGGTGATCAGCAGGATCACCACGACCACGCCCAGCGCGGACAGCAGCAGGGTGCCGTCGATGCCCTTGAAGGCGTTGTTGGAGTCCGCCGCGAAGCCGCCGGGACCGGTGATGTGCACCGTCATCCCGGCCACGTTCGTCCCCGTGATGCCCCGGAGCAGGTCGACCGCGTCCGACACCGAGTTCCAGCCGCTCCTGTTCACGGTGATCGGCACGACGATCAGGGCGGCCTGCGGGGCGGCCGGCCGGTTGAACAGCGGGCCGACCGTGCGGGCGCCGATGATGCCGTGGGCGGTGGTGCCCCGCACCGCGGTCGCGTTCCGCCGCACGGCGGCCCGGTCCGCGGGGGTCAGGCCGGACGGGCGGCTGTAGACGATCACCGCGGGCGCGGTCTCCGGCACGAAGCTCTTCTGCAGTTCGAGCACCTTGGTGGACTCCGCGTTGCCGGGCAGCCAGCTCGCCGAGTCGTTCTTCTCCGCCCCGCTGAGTTTCTGCGCCAGCGGGGAGAGCGCGACCAGCACGATCACCCAGACGACGAGCACCACCCACTTGCCGCGCCGCCCGCACACCAGGTGCGCCACGCCTCGTGTTCCGCCCGCCATGATGCGTCCCCCGGATCCGCCGGTGATGCCCCCTGTACTTCCCTGGTGTCCCACGCCGCGCCGAGCGGCAACCGGCAGTGTGCCGGACCGTGGCCGATCGTGCACCCGGTCGTGGCCGGGCGCATGCCCAACACCGGCCGGGAATCTGGTTTGCTGGGCATATGAGTGTGCAGATCAGCCCGAGCATCTTGTCCGCCGATTTCGCCCGGCTGGCCGATGAGGCCGCCGCGGTGGAGGGCGCCGACTGGCTCCACGTCGACGTCATGGACAACCACTTCGTACCGAACCTGACGCTGGGTGTCCCGGTGGTCGAGGCACTGCACAAGGCGACCGGCATCCCGCTGGACTGCCACCTCATGATCGAGCAGCCCGACCGCTGGGCGCCGGCCTTCGTGGAGGCCGGGGCCGGGTCGGTCACCTTCCACGTCGAGGCCGCTCAGGCCCCGGTCCGGCTCGCCCGGGAGATCCGCGCCAAGGGCGCCCGCGCCTCGATGGCGCTGCGGCCCGCCACGCCGATAGAGCCGTACGAGGACCTGCTGGGCGAACTCGACATGCTGCTGATCATGACGGTGGAGCCGGGCTTCGGCGGGCAGGCGTTCCTCGACGTCATGCTGCCGAAGATCCGCCGGACCCGGGCGCTGATCGACAAGTACGGGCTTGACCTGTGGCTCCAGGTGGACGGCGGGGTGTCCGCCGAGACCATCGAGCGGTGCGCCGAGGCAGGCGCGGACGTCTTCGTGGCAGGCTCGGCGGTGTACGGCTCCGACGACCCCGCGGCGGCCGTCCGGTCGCTGCGCGAGCAGGCCGCCGCGGCCGGCGGACGCCGATGAGCGACGGCATGGCGGCGGGCATGAAGTTACCCGACCGTAACCGCGGGTGTCTGCGAGGATGAGCGCCCGCGGTGGCTCCCGCGGTGGCGGGGGCGGCGGTGCCGCCGGCGAGGGCTGGCGGCGGATCGGACGGCAACTGGGGAGACGTGACGTGAGCACTGGCCGCACTCAGGTGCGCATGGGCCCCGGCGAGATGGTCCAGGCGGCGGCGATGGCGCGTCGCTTCTACCTGGAGGGCAAGTCCAAGATCCAGATCGCCGAGGAGTTCGGGGTCAGCCGGTTCAAGGTGGCCCGCGTCCTGGAGACCGCGCTGGAACGGGACCTCGTACGGATCGAGATCCGGGTCCCGGCCGAACTCGACGCCGAGCGCTCCGACGCGCTGCGCGCCCACTACGGGCTGCGGCACGCCGTCGTCGTCGAGACACCCGCCGACCAGGCCGACGCGCCCGACCCGGAGAACCTCGGCTCGGTCGCCGCCGGGCTGCTGGGCGAGCTGGTCAACGACGGCGACGTGCTGGGCCTGGCCTGGGGCCGGTCCATCATCACCATGGCCAACGCCCTGGAACGGCTCGCGCCCTGCACGGTGGTGCAGCTCACCGGCGTGTACGACGTCGGCACCGCCGAACGCGGCTCGGTGGAGGCGGTACGCACCGCCGCGGCCGTCTCCGGCGGCGAGGCGCACCCGCTGTACGCGCCCATGGTGCTCGCCGATCCGGCGACCGCCGCGGCCCTGCGCGCGCAGAGCCAGATCGCCGCCGCCATGAGCTACTTCGACAAGGTGACCGTCGCGGTGGTGTCCGTCGGCTCCTGGGAGGCGGGCATCTCCACCGTCCACGACGCCCTCACCGACGAGGAGCGCGCCCATTACGCCGGGCTGGGCGCGGCCGCGGAGATGTCCTCGCACCTCTTCGACGCCCGCGGCCGCCTGGTCGGCCGTGACCTGGGGGAGCGGTGCATCACCATCGACACGGACCGGCTGCGCCGCATCCCGGAGGTGCTGGCCATCGCCGGCGGCAAGCGCAAAGCCGCCGCCATCGACGCGGTTCTGCGCTCCGGCCTGGTCACCAGCCTGGTCACCGACATCGCCGCCGCCGAGCACCTGCTGCGTACCACCGAACCGGCCGCCCGCCCGGCCCTGGAGCGCGTGGACCCGGCCGGGCCGTGAGGCCCCGGCCGGGCGGCGGCCTTTCCCGGCCGTCCCCGGCGCTTCCCGGCGCTTTCCGGCCCTGCCGGATGCGTACGGCCGTTCGGCCGAAACCACGGTGGCGTGCGCCCGGAATCGGCCGAAGACACAGACATGCGCCGCGGCCGGGCCGGAACGGGCGGAGATCGGGGATCATGGGAGGAGGAGCCGCAGTCCGACCGACGCGAGGCCGTCTGACACCGGCCGGCTGACTCCCCGCCCGCTGTCCGGTATTACCGCAGGTGAGAGAGTCAACATGCGTTTCCTCAACGACGTCCAGCCGCCGTACGACCTGACGTACGACGACGTCTTCATGGTCCCCAGCCGCAGCGGGGTCGGTTCCCGGCACGCGGTCGACCTGCGCTCGCCGGACGGCTCCGGCACCACCATCCCGGTCGTGGTGGCCAACATGACCGCGATCGCCGGCCGCCGGATGGCCGAGACGGTGGCCCGCCGCGGCGGGCTCGCGGTCATCCCGCAGGACATCCCCATCGACGTGGTCACCGAGGTGATCGGCTGGGTCAAGCAGCGCCACCTGGTGCTCGACACCCCGATCACCCTCGCCCCGCACCAGACCGTCGCGGACGCGCTCGCGCTGCTGCCCAAGCGGGCGCACGGCGCCGGGGTCGTGGTGGAGGACGGCCGCCCGGTCGGCGTGGTCACCGAGTCCGACCTGACCGGCGTGGACCGCTTCACCCAGCTGTCCGAGGTCATGACCCGCGATCTGCTGCTGCTCGACGCGGCCAGCGACCCGCGGGACGCCTTCAACGTCCTGGAGGAGGCCCACCGCAAGCTCGCCCCCGCCGTGGACGCGGACGGCCGCCTGGCCGGCATCCTGACCCGTACCGGCGCGCTGCGCGCCACGCTGTACGACCCGGCCGTCGACGACCGCGGCCGGCTGCGGATCGCCGCCGCCGTCGGCATCAACGGCGACGTGTCCGGCCGGACCAAGCTGCTGCTCGACGCAGGCGTGGACACCCTGGTGGTGGACACCGCGCACGGCCACCAGGACAGCATGCTCGCCGCGGTCCGCGCGGTCCGCGCGGTGCGCGCGCTCGGCCCGCGGGTGCCGGTCGTCGCGGGCAACGTGGTGTCCGCCGAGGGCGTGCGCGACCTGATCGAGGCCGGCGCCGACATCGTCAAGGTCGGGGTGGGGCCCGGCGCGATGTGCACCACCCGGATGATGACCGGGGTGGGCCGCCCGCAGTTCTCCGCCGTCCTGGAGTGCGCCGCCGAGGCCCGCCGGCACGGCAAGCACGTCTGGGCCGACGGCGGGGTGCGCCACCCCCGGGACGTCGCCATGGCCCTGGCCGCGGGCGCGTCCAATGTGATGATCGGCTCCTGGTTCGCCGGGACCCACGAGTCGCCCGGCGACCTCCAGCAGGCCTCCGACGGCCGGCTGTACAAGGAGTCCTTCGGCATGGCCTCGGCCCGCGCGGTGCGCAACCGCACCAGCGAGGAGTCCGCGTACGAGCGGGCCCGCAAGGCGCTGTTCGAGGAGGGCATCTCCACCTCGCGGATGTACCTGGACCCGGTCCGGCCCGGCGTGGAGGACCTGATCGACTCGATCGTGGCCGGGGTGCGCAGCTCGTGCACCTACGCGGGCGCCGAGACGCTGGACCAGTTCGCCGAGCGCGCGGTGGTGGGTGTGCAGAGCGCCGCCGGTTACGCCGAGGGCCAGCCGCTGCACGTGAGCTGGACCTGATCCGGGCCCGGCGGGAGGTAGCCTCGGGCCGTCGCGGCCGGTCCGCGGCGGCCCACGCCTTCCCCGTACGAGCAGAAAGGGCGGCCCGCCCGCTGTGCCGCTGAACGAACTCGACGAACGCATCGTCCAGGCTCTCGCCGCCGACGCCCGGCGTTCCTACGCCGACATCGGGGCCGAGGTCGGGCTGTCCGCGCCCGCCGTCAAGCGCCGGGTGGACCGGCTGCTGGCGGCCGGGGCGATCACCGGCTTCACCGTCCGCGTCGACCCGGCCGCGCTCGGCTGGCACACCGAGGCGCTCGTTGAGCTCTACTGCCGGCACAACACCTCGCCCTCCGACATCCGGCGCGGGCTCGCCCGCTACCCCGAGGTCGCCGCCGCCTCCACGGTGACCGGTGAGGCCGACGCGGTCGTGCAGGTCTTCGCGGCCGACGTGCGGCATTTCGAGCAGGTGCTCGAGCGGATCGCCGGAGAGCCGTTCGTGACCAGGACGAAGTCGGTGCTTGTGCTTTCGCCTTTGGTGCGGCGGTACGGTGCGGGTTCTCCCGGGTGAGCTTGCTTGTGCCGGGTTGGGCTCTTGCGGCTTCCAGCTCGGGTGGGGCTGTGCGTTGCCGGGTGCGGCGCCGTTGTGGCTGGTCGCGCAGTTCCCCGCGCCCCTGCGGGGCGCCCCCGTCCGGTGCCAGGGCCTGCGGCCCCTGACGGGGCGCGCCCCCACGCCGGGGGCGGCAACCGGCTCGGGACGACTCGTACGTTGCCGGGTGCCGCGCCGTTGTGGTTGCTCGCGCCCACGCGGCGCCAGCCGCATATCAATCGCAGCCTCGCGCCCCTGACGGGGCGCGTCCCCCCTCCCCTCACCTTCAATTGGTCGTGAATGTCAGGTTTTGTACCGTCGGTCGGCGGTTAGGGGGGCGGGTGAGGCCGGAGGCAGCTGCGGCCTAGGAGGCGACATGATCACGCGCGAGCAGATACCCCGGATCGTGGGGCATCCGGTGTACGACCCGCAGGGGCGGAAGATCGGGCCGGCCAAGCACATGTATCTGGACGACGTGACGGGGGAGCCGGTGTGGGTCACGGTGCGGGCGGGCTTCTTCGGCACCCATGAGACGTTCGTGCCGATCGGCGGGGCCCGGCTGGTCGAGGATCACCTGGAGGTGCCGTTCAACAAGGGGAAGGTGAAGAGCGCGCCCACGGTGGCGCTGGACGATCAAGGGCACCTGTCGGCCGACCAGGAGCGGCGGCTGTACGGCTACTACGGGCTGGAGACGCGCGAGCAGGCCCCGGCGGACTCCGAGGGCGTCGGCGCGGCGGGCGCACCCGGGCGCGCGGCCGGCACCGAGGGGGATACCGGGAAGGGCCCGGAGCAGGGGATGTCCGGCAGCGAGGCGGGCGTGGGGACCGGCGGCGGCCCCGGCGAACCGCAGCCCGCGACCGGGACGACGCCCGGCGTCGAGCCTCGGCAGGCCGGTGGCGACAAGGGTCCGGAAACCGGTACCGGTACGGAGGCGGAGCCCGGTGGCCAGGTCCCGGAAGCCGGCACGGGCACGGAGGCCCCGCCGGCCGGCAGCGACCAGGGCCCGAGGGCCGGCAGCGGCACGGCGGCCGGCCCCAGCGGCGCCCGGAGCCCGAACACCGGCACCGGCTCCGGCGCGCAGGCGGAACCCCGCCGTGACAAGGGACCGAAGGCCGGCAGCGACCCGGAGGGGATCAACTGGTCCGGCACCTGCAGCACCCGCGACGCTCCCGGTCGTAACACGCGGGGGACGGCGGAGCAGGCGGCCACGGGCGGCGGAATCGAGCGCAAGGCTGCCGACGAGACGGGGAGCGAACCCGGGCCCGCGACGCCGCCTGCCGACCGCTCGCCCGGCAGCGCGACCTTCGCCGTGGGCTCGGGCGGCGACGCCGAACGGATCGCGCCCGGACGGACCCGCCGCCCGCCGGAGGAGCAGCACCCCGAGGGCTCCGAGACCAAGCCGGAGGACCGCCCCTGAGCCGTCCGAAAACGCCCGCGCCCCGGGTGGGGCGCTGGGTGCGCAATGAATCGCCGTCGCGGCCTCGTACGACGCAATGAATCGGGGCCGCGGACGCAATGAAGGCGTCTTGTCCGCCGGTCGCGGGCGGCCTTACCTTCGATGAAGTCGCTCGCATACCGGTTGACCAGGCGAAAGAGGCTTCATGACGGCGTTGCGCACTGCCCTGCTGCAAGGGCCGGCCGGGGTGCCGGAGAGCGTGGCGCACAGTGTGGAGGTGCTGGCGGAGGCAGCAGGGCGGGCCGCCGAGCGCGGTGCGCGGCTGCTGGTGACCAGCGAGATGTTCGTGACCGGGTACGCGCTGGGCGCGGCCGGGGCGGCGCGGGCCGCGGAGCCGGCGGACGGGCCGACGGCGGAGCGGATCGCCGGGATCGCCGCACGGCACGGCATCGCCATCGCGTACGGGTGGCCGGAGCGGGCCGGCGACGACGTGTTCAACACGGTACGGCTGGTCGGCCCGGACGGCGCCGTGCTGGCCGACTACCGCAAGACCCACCTGTACGGCCCCTACGAGCGCGAGGCGTTCACCCCGGGCGACACCACGGTCGTCCAGGCGACCCTGGACGGTGTCCGGCTGGGCCTGCTGATCTGCTACGACGTGGAGTTCCCCGAGCCGGTACGGGCGCACGCCCTGGCCGGCACCGAACTGCTGCTGGTGCCCACCGCGCTGATGCGGCCGCAGGAGTTCGTGCCGCTCACCCTCGTGCCCACCCGGGCGTACGAGAACGGCCTGTACATCGCGTACGTCAACAGGTGCGGCCCGGAGGGGGAGTGGGACTTCGCCGGGCTGAGCTGCCTGGCCGGGCCCGACGGCATCGCCCGGGTCCGGGCCGGCGCGGGCGCCGA
The DNA here is from genome assembly GCF_016918855.1 of Actinacidiphila acididurans. Taxonomy (GTDB): domain Bacteria; phylum Actinomycetota; class Actinomycetes; order Streptomycetales; family Streptomycetaceae; genus Actinacidiphila; species Actinacidiphila acididurans. The sequence goes on along the minus strand of NZ_JADKYB010000028.1, from coordinate 6,904 downwards.
ACTGCTGGTCGCCGACGTGGACCCGGCACTGACCCGGACCGTCCGCGCGGCGAACCCGTACCTGACCGACCGCCGCCCGGAGTTGTACCGCGCCCTCGGCTGACCCCGGCGCCCGCGACCCCCTTTACGCCCGCTCCCCGTATCCCCGCACGACCCCGTACCGCAGGAGAGCCATGACGTCCGTGCCCACCGCCGTCCACGACGAGCAGCACGAGCAGGCACGGCACGAGCCGCCGATCACCATGGTCGGGCCGGACTTCCCGTTCCCCTACGACGACTTCCTCGCCCACCCGGCGGGGCTGGGCGCGGTGCCGCCCACCGAGCACGGTACCGAGGTCGCGGTCATCGGCGGCGGGCTGTCCGGGATCGTGGCCGCGTACGAACTGATGCGGATGGGACTGCGGCCGGTGGTCTACGAGGCCGACCGGATCGGCGGCCGGCTGCGCACGGTCGGCTTCGACGGCTGCGACCCGGAACTGACCGCGGAACTCGGCGCGATGCGCTTCCCGCCGTCGTCCACCGCCTTCCAGCACTACGTGGACCTGGTGGGGCTGCGCACCGAGCCGTTCCCCAACCCGCTGGCCCCGGTCACCCCGTCCACGGTGATCGACCTCAAGGGCGTCAGCCACTACGCCACCACCCTGGACGACCTGCCCGACGTCTACCGCCAGGTGATGGACGCCTGGAACGCCTGCCTGGAGGAGGGCGCGGACTTCTCGCGGATGCAGCGCGCCCTGCGCGAGCGCGACGTGCCGGCGATCCGCGCGATCTGGTCGGACCTGGTGGAGAAGCTGGACAACCAGACCTTCTACGGCTTCCTGTGCGCCTCCCCGGCCTTCGCCTCCTTCCGGCACCGGGAGATATTCGGCCAGGTCGGCTTCGGCACCGGCGGCTGGGACACCGACTTCCCCAACTCCATCCTGGAGATCCTGCGGGTGGTCTACACCGGTGCCGACGACGAGCACCGCGGCATCGTCGGCGGCAGCCAGCAACTCCCGCTGCGGCTGTGGGAACGCGAACCGGACAAGCTCGTGCACTGGCCGCGCGGCACCTCGCTGCGCTCCCTGCACGAGGGGCGGCACCGCCCGGCGGTCACCGGCCTGCACCGCACCGCCGGCGACCGGATCACCGTCACGGACGCCACCGGCGACATCCGTACGTACCGGGCCGCGGTCTTCACCGCGCAGAGCTGGATGCTGCTGTCCAAGATCGCCTGCGACGACTCGCTCTTCCCGATCGACCACTGGACGGCCATCGAACGCACCCACTACATGGCGTCCAGCAAGCTGTTCGTCCCGGTCGACCGGCCGTTCTGGCGGGACACGGACCCGCGCACCGGCCGCGACCTGATGTCGATGACGCTCACCGACCGGATGACCCGCGGCACCTATCTGCTGGAGAACGGCCCGGACCGGCCCGCCGCGATCTGCCTGTCGTACACCTGGTCCGACGACAGCCTCAAGTGGCTGCCACTGAGCGCCCACGAGCGGATGGAGGTCATGCTGGCCTCGCTCGGTGAGATCTACCCCGGGGTGGACATCCGCCGGCACGTCATCGGCAACCCGGTCACGGTCTCCTGGGAGAACGAGCCCTACTTCATGGGCGCCTTCAAGGCCAACCTGCCCGGCCACTACCGCTACCAGCGGCGGCTGTTCACCCACTTCATGCAGGACGCGCTGCCCGCCGGCCGGCGCGGGCTGTTCCTGGCCGGCGACGACATCTCCTGGACCGCCGGGTGGGCCGAGGGCGCCGTGCAGACCGCCCTCAACGCGGTGTGGGGCGTCATGCACCACCTCGGCGGCACCACCGACCCCCTCAACCCCGGCCCGGGCGACGCCTACGACGAGATCGCCCCGGTCCGCCTGCCGGAGGACTGACCCCGCCCGGACCCGCGGGTCAGGCCGTCACAGCACTCCCGCGTCCCGCGCCGTCCACACCGACGGGTAGAGCGGGCGGAAGCCCAGTTCGTCGCGCAGCCGGAGGGTGGAGGCGATGCCCTCCCACGGGTCGGGCAGCGGACGGCCGGGCGCGTCCGCCGGGGGTTCGACGCCTGCCAGTTGGTGGAGTTCGACCGCGGTGGCCGGCGCGTCGTCGGCGATGTTGTAGATCCGGCCGGCGATGCCGTCCGCGAGCAGCACCCGCAGCACGCCCTGGGCGACGTCGGCGTGGTGGACCAGGTGGAGCCGGTGGTGTGCGGCCCAGGTCCCGGCCCAGCGCAGCGACTGGGCCAGGTGCGGGTCGCCCTCGCCGTAGACGAACGCCAGGCGTGCCACCCGCACGTCGAAGCCGCGCTCGCGGTGCAGGCCCAGCAGGTGCCGCTCGGCCGCCAGCTTGGCCGCGGGGTAATCGCCCCGGGTGTCCAGCGGCTTGGGCTCGTCGTCCTCGACGGCCGGGCGGCCGTACCCCGCGCCGTACACCAAGGTGGTGCTCACCTGCACGAAGCGGCCCACGCCCGCCTCCAGGGCGGCCTCGCCGAGCTCCACGGCCGCGTCGCGGCACACCGCCCAGGTCTCGTCGCCCGCCACCCCGCGGAAGGCGGCGGCGACATTGACCACCGCGTCCATCCCCTCGACCGCGGCCCGCACCGCCTTGCCGTCCCGCAGGTCGCCTTCCATCACCTCGGCGCCGAGCTCCGCGAACGGCTCGGCCCGCGCCGCGTCGCGCACCAGCACGCGTACGCTGCCGCCCCCGCTCGCCGCGACCGCCCGCCGCAGCAGCCGGGGGACGAACCTGCGTCCGACCTGTCCCGTCGCCCCTGTGACCAGAATCCTCATGCCCGCGCTCCTTCTCCGTACGGGTAGGTGTCGTGCCGCCTCCTGCTCCGGGCGGCCCGTGGTCCAGGCTGCGCGGGCCGGCCAGGAAGCGGCAGAGACCCGCTGATCCGGGGAGTGCCACTCCCTGGATACGGGGCCGGTCCGGCCGCATGCTGGAGGGTGTGAATCGCCTTGAACTCGCCGATTTCCTGCGCCGCTGCCGGACCCGCCTGGCCCCCGCCGATGTGGGCCTGGCCGAGGGGGCCCGGCGGCGTACCCCCGGGCTGCGCCGGGAGGAGGTGGCCCAGCTCGCGGGCATGTCGGTGGACTACTACACGCGGCTGGAGCAGTCCCGCGGCCCGCGCCCCTCGCGGCAGATGCTCACCGCGCTGGCCCGGGCCCTGCGGCTGACCGAGGACGAGCGGGACCACCTGTTCCACCTGTCCGGCGAGGAGCCGCCGAGCCGCACCGGCGCCGGGAGCGGTCACGTCCGGCCCGGACTGCTGCTGGTGCTGGACCGGCTGCACGACACGCCCGCCCAGGTGCTCAGCGACTTCGGTGACGTCCTCGCGCAGAACACCATGGCGGCGGCCCTGCTCGGCGACTTCTCCGCCCGGCCGCCGGCCATGCGCAACGTGGTCCGGCGGATGTTCACCGACCCCGCGGCCCGCGAGGTGTTCTATCCCGAGGACCGCGAACCGCTGATGCGCGCGCACGTGGCGAACCTGCGCGCCCTGCAGGCCGCCCGCCCGGACGACCCGCGCCCGGCCGCGCTGGTGGCCGAACTGCGGGCGACGAGCCCGGACTTCGCGCGGCTGTGGGACGAACACGTGGTCGCCGTGCGTCGGATGGACACCAAGCGGTTCCGCCACCCGGTGGTGGGTCACCTCGAACTGGACTGCGAGGTGCTGCTGAGCGCCGAGCACGACCAGCGGTTGATCATCTACACCGCCCGGCCCGGCACGGACGCCCACGAGCGGCTCCAACTGCTGCGCGTGGTGGGCCTGCAGGACCTGACGGTACGCTGACCCGCCCCCCGACCTGCCCGCCGGCGGCCGGGTCCCGACGTCAGAGCGTCCGTCGCAGGACACCGGGACGGCGGCGCGCCTGTGCCATGGCGTAATCCCGCGAGATGAAATGGCCGGGTTCGTACTCCACTCCGCGTGAGGGAACGCTAACGTGGAGACACGGTCCGGCGGGCTCGATTCCCCCGTGCGCGCCCGCCGGACCTTTCTTCGTTCCCGAGTCCGCCCTTCGGCGTGCCCGGCGCCGGTGGCGCGGGCGAGGCCGGGCGGACTCCGTCATTCCGCCGGTGTGCCGGTGCTCGCCGCCGGGACACCCGAGGGCACCGCGGCCTTGGCACCGGCCACCTCGCCCCGGCTCGGATCGACCACACCCGCACCCAGGACCAGGCCCAGGGTCAGCACGGTGACCAGGCAGAAGGACGCGGTCAGGGAGCTGGCGCCGGCGATGCCGCCGATGGCCGCCGGGGCGACCAGGCCGGAGGTGTACGTCACCGTGGCCACGCCCGCTATCGCCTGGCTCGGCACCGGTCCGCGCCGCCCCGCGGCGGCGAAGCACAGCGGCACGGTGACGGATATCCCGACCCCCAGCAGCGCGAAGCCCGCGATGGCCGGGACCGGGGTGCGGGCCAGCACCACCAGCAGGCCGCCCGTGGCGGCGATCGTCCCGCCCACCCGCAGGGTGCGCGCCGCGCCGAACCGGCGTACGACGAAGTCGCCCATCAGCCGGGCGCCGGCCATGGTGCAGGAGAACGCGGTGTACGCCACGGCCGCGATCGCCGGCGAGGCGTGCGCGACGTCCCGCAGGTAGACCGCGCACCAGTCGGCGCTGCCGCCCTCGGCGAACACCGCGCAGAAGCCGACCGCGCCGATCACCAGTGCCGCCCGCGGCGGCAGCGCGAACCGCGGCGGCGCGGCCTCGCCGGGGGAGGGGTGCAGGTCCGGCACGCGCGAGCAGACCAGTACGGCCAGCACCACCAGCAGCGCCGCCATGGACGCCAGGTGGATCCGGCCGTCCAGCCCGGCGTGCGCGGCCGGCACGCCGATCGCCGCGCCGACCAGCGTGCCCACGCTCCACATGCCGTGCAGCCCGGACATGATCGACTTGCCCTTGCGCTCCTCGACGGCGACGCCCATGGCGTTCATCACCACGTCCGCCATCCCGGCGCTGGCGCCGAACGCCAGCAGGCTCAGGCACAGCCACGGCAGGCCCGGCGCCAGTGCGGGCAGCGCCAGCACCGCGCACCACATGCTCAGCAGCAGCCGCATCGCGGTGCGCGAGCCGAACCGGTGCATCAGCCGGCCGGCCAGCGGCATCATCAGCGACGAGCCGATCGCGGGGCAGGCCAGGGCCAGCCCCAGCGCGCCCGCGCCGAGCCCCAGATGGTCCTTGAGCCACGGAATGCGCGTGGCGAACGTGCCGGTCACCGAACCGTGCACGGCGAAGGCCGCGGCCAGGGCGAGGTGGGCGCGGCGGACGTCGAAGACGGGCGCGTCGGCGGCGCCGGCACTGTGCGGACTCATGCCCGGTAAACTAACAGGAAGCCTGCCTGAAAGTTAGGGGTTTTTACCGTGACCCTGATGACGGTCGACCGCGTCCGCCCGGCGCGGTCTGGGAGGATCACCGCATGACCGTCACCCGTGAGCGTCCCGGCCGGGGAGCGTCACCGCGTACCGCCCGCGCCATCAACGACCGGCTCGCCCTGCGCCTGCTCCAGGAGGAAGGGCCGCTCACCGCTGGGCAGTTGAAGGAACTCACCGGCATGTCCCGGCCGAGCGTGGCCGACCTGGTCGAACGCCTCCAGGTCTCCGGGCTGATCGAGGTGGTCGGCGAGTCGGGCGAGGACCGGCGCGGTCCCAACGCCCGGGTCTACGGCATCGTCGCTCATCGAGCGTACGTCGCCGGGCTCGATGTACGCGTCGGGAGCATCGGCGTGGAGATCGCCGACCTCCTCGGCCGTACCGTCGCCCGCTCCTCGGTGCGGGTCCCCGAGGGTGCCGACCCGGCCGGCGTCGTGGAGTCCGGCCTGCGCGTGCTCGGCGAGGCCCGGCGGGCCGCGGGCGACGTCCCCCTGCACACCGTCGCCTGCGGCGCGCCCGGCCTGATCGACCCCGCCACCGGCCGGCTGCGCCCGGCCGGCCTGCTGCCCCGCTGGCACGCCGACCTGGTCGACGAGGTACGGCACCGGCTGCGGGTGCCGGTGCTGCTGGAGAACGAGGTCAACCTGGCGGCCGTCGCCGAGCAGCGGATCCGGGCGGCCCGCGGCGCGGACGAGGGCGACACCTTCGTCCTGCTGTGGATCGGCGGCGGGGTCGGCGCCGGCGTCGTCCTCGACGGGCGGCTGCGCCGTGGCAATTCCGGCGGCGCCGGCGAGGTCGGCTACCTGCCCGTCTCCCGGAGCGGCGACCTGCCCAACGCCGCCGACTGCGACGACGGCTACCACGGGCTCGTGGCCAGCGAGGCGGTCTGCGCGCTCGCCGCCGCAAACGGCTTCGCCCCCGACCCCGCGGGCGACGCGGCCGCCGCCGCCTCGATGGTCCGCGCGGCCCTTACCGCCGGGCCCGCCGGGACGGCCTTCCTGTCCGAACTCGCCCTGCGCATCGCCATAGGAGCGGCCGCCGTCTGCGCCGTCCTCGACCCCGGGCGGGTCGTCCTGGCCGGCGAGATCGGCGAAGCCGGCGGCGAGCGCCTGGCCGTACTGGTCGGCGAACGGCTCGCCACGCTCTCCCCGCTGCGGACGGACGTCGTCCCCACCGCGGTCGAAGGCGGCGCGATTCTGCGCGGTGCGGTGATCACGGCGATGGAGGCGGCCCAGGAAACGCTTTTCGCTCCCGCGGGGTGAGGGTGCCCGGTGGGCGTCCTTGTGCCGGAAGGGGCTTGAAAGGGTTGGGCTTTTGAGCCGGGCTTCTCGATGCGGGTGGCTTTCCGTTGGGTTCTTGGAGGTTGCGGTCTTCCGACGGGCGCGATGACGCACTTCGGCGAGCCCGGCGGTGCGCCCGGAAATGTTTGAGGTCGGGCGGGGGTGCCCTCGGAAAAGGGTGCTGGGCGGGCGCGATGGCGCACTGCGGTGCGCCCGGAAGGATTTCAGGTCGTGCGGGGGTGCACTTTGGGTTCTGAGGGGGTGCCCT
>NZ_JADKYB010000027.1 GCF_016918855.1 Actinacidiphila acididurans | reverse complement strand
GGGTAGGCGAGAATGGCCGCATGAGTCTGTTCCGCGACGACGGCATCGTGCTGCGCACCCAGAAGCTGGGCGAGGCGGACCGGATCATCACGCTGCTGACCCGCAGGAGCGGCAGGGTACGGGCGGTGGCGCGGGGCGTGCGGCGGACGAAGTCGAAGTTCGGGGCGCGGCTGGAACCGTTCAGCCACGTCGACGTGCAGTTCTTCGCCCGGGGCGGTGACCTGATCGGGCGCGGGCTGCCGCTGTGCACGCAGAGCGAGACAATCGCCCCGTACGGCAGCGAGATCGTCACCGACTACGAGCGGTACACCGCGGGCACCGCGATGCTGGAGACGGCGGAGCGGTTCACCGATCATGAGGGGGAGCCGGCCGTGCAGCAGTATCTGCTGCTGGTCGGGGCGCTGCGTACACTCGCGGGCGGGGAGCACGAGCCGCGGCTGGTGCTGGACGCCTTCCTGCTGCGCTCGCTGGCCGTCAACGGTTACGCGCCCAGTTTCGACGACTGCGCCAAGTGCGGAATGGCCGGACCCAACCGGTTCTTCTCGGTGGGCGCGGGCGGAGTGGTGTGCGGTGACTGCCGGGTGCCCGGAAGCGTCGTACCCTCACGGGAGTCGCTGCAACTGCTCGGCGCCCTGCTGGGCGGCGACTGGGAGACCGCGGACGCCTGCGAGCCGCGCCACTGCCGGGAGGGCAGCGGGCTGGTCGCGGCCTACCTGCAGTGGCACCTGGAACGCGGACTGCGGTCGCTGCGGTTCGTGGACAAGTAGACCGTCAGGAGAAGTACCACCATGGCACGTCGCGGGATTCTGACCCGTCACCGGCCCACGTACAAGACCCCCGAGCCGCACCCGTCGGGCGCGCGGCCACCGAAGATCCCCGGCGAGCTGGTGCCCCGGCACGTGGCAGTCGTCATGGACGGCAACGGCCGCTGGGCCAAGGAGCGCGGGCTGCCCCGCACCGAGGGCCACAAGGTCGGTGAGGGCGTCGTGATGGACGTCCTCAAGGGCTGCCTGGAGATCGGCGTACGGAATCTGTCGCTCTACGCCTTCTCCACCGAGAACTGGAAGCGTTCCCCGGAGGAGGTGCGCTTCCTGATGAACTTCAACCGCGACGTGATCCGCCGCCGCCGGGACGAGATGGACGAGCTGGGCATCCGGATCCGCTGGGTGGGCCGGATGCCGAAGATGTGGAAGTCCGTGGTCCAGGAGCTCCAGGTCGCCCAGGAGCAGACGGTCGGCAACGACGCGATGACCCTGTACTTCTGCGTCAACTACGGCGGCCGGGCGGAGATCACCGACGCCGCCCAGGCGCTGGCCCGCGACGTGGCGGCCGGCCGTCTCGACCCGTCCAAGGTCAACGAGAAGACATTCGCGAAGTACCTGTACTACCCCGACATGCCCGACGTGGACCTCTTTCTGCGCCCCAGCGGGGAGCAGCGCACCTCGAACTACCTGATCTGGCAGTCCAGCTACGCCGAGATGGTCTTCCAGGACGTGCTGTGGCCCGACTTCGACCGCCGCGACCTGTGGCGGGCCTGCCTGGAGTACGCGTCCCGGGACCGCAGGTTCGGCGGGGCCGCCCCGAACCAGGCCTCCGAGGACGAAGACGAGGACTGACCATCGCCCGTCCGCCCGGGGCGGCGGCCCCTGCTTCCGGCCGCTGCCCCGCCCGGACGAAGCCTGGATCGAGCCCGAAGCCTGGATCGAGCCCGGGCGGAGTCGAGACGGAGGGCGCCTAGAGCGAGGGCGCCGCGCCCACCGGGCCATGTGCGCAGTCCGCGCACGTACCGAAGACCTCGACCGTGTGCGCCACGTCCACGAACCCGTGCTCGGCGGCGATCGTCTCCGCCCACGACTCCACGGCCGGCCCCTCCACCTCGACCGCCTTGCCGCAGGAGCGGCAGACCAGGTGATGGTGGTGGCCGCCGCCCGAGCAGCGCCGGTACACCGACTCGCCGTCGCCGGTGCGCAGCACGTCCACCTCGCCGGCGTCCGCCAGCGACTGCAGCGTGCGGTAGACGGTGGTCAGGCCCACCGAGTCGCCGCGGTGCTTGAGGAGGTCGTGCAGGTCCTGAGCGCTGCGGAATTCGTCGACCTCGGCGAGCGCTGCGCTCACCGCTGCCCGCTGCCGGGTCGAACGGCCGCGCACGGAATGGTTCGCGGTGGTCACCGGGGCTTCCTCCTCCGTGGCTGCGTCCCGCACGCGCACGGGCTGACCCGTCCATTGTGCCAGCCCGGCCCGCCCCGGCGGATACCCTGGCGTCCCCGCCCCGCCGTCCGGGGTGCGGCCCAAATTTGGAAAGCCCCCCGCGCCCGCCGGTAATCTGGGCTAACTGACCGCTTCGTCGTACTGAAGAGAGCACCGTGGCCGCCGACAAGATCGACACCATCGTCAGCCTGAGCAAGCGCCGTGGCTTCGTTTTCCCGAGCAGCGAGATCTACGGCGGCTCCCGGGCCGCCTGGGACTACGGGCCGCTCGGCGTCGAGCTCAAGGAGAACCTCAAGCGCCAGTGGTGGCGTGCCATGGTCACCTCGCGCGACGACGTGGTGGGCATCGACTCGTCGATCATCCTGGCCCCCGAGGTCTGGGTCGCCTCCGGTCACGTCGCGACCTTCTTCGACCCGCTGACCGAGTGCACCTCCTGCCACAAGCGGTTCCGGGCCGACCACCTGGAAGAGGCGTACGAGGCCAAGCACGGCCGTCTCCCGGCCGGCGGCCTCGCCGACATCAACTGCCCGCACTGCGGCACCAAGGGCGCCTTCACCGAGCCCAAGCAGTTCTCCGGCATGCTCCAGACCCACCTCGGCCCCACCCAGGACGCCGGCTCGGTCGCGTACCTGCGCCCCGAGACCGCGCAGGGCATCTTCGTGAACTTCGGCCAGGTGCAGACCACCTCGCGCAAGAAGCCGCCGTTCGGCATCGCCCAGATGGGCAAGTCGTTCCGCAACGAGATCACCCCCGGCAACTTCATCTTCCGCACCCGCGAGTTCGAGCAGATGGAGATGGAGTTCTTCGTCAAGCCCGGCGACGACGAGAAGTGGCACGAGTACTGGCTCCAGGAGCGCTGGAACTGGTACCGGGGCCTGGGCATCCGCGAGGAGAACATCCGCTTCTTCGAGCACCCGAAGGAGAAGCTGTCCCACTACGCCAAGCGCACCGTGGACATCGAGTACCGCTTCAACTTCGGCGGCTCGGAGTTCAGCGAGCTCGAGGGCATCGCCAACCGCACGGACTACGACCTGTCGGCCCACTCCAAGGGCTCCGGCCAGGACCTGTCGTACTTCGACCAGGAGGCCGGTGAGCGCTGGTTCCCGTACGTCATCGAGCCCGCGGCCGGTGTCAACCGGGCCATGCTCGCCTTCCTGATCGACGCGTACACCGAGGACGAGGCGCCCAACGCCAAGGGCGTGATGGAGAAGCGCACCGTCCTGCGGCTGGACCCGCGGCTGGCCCCGGTCAAGGTCGCCGTGCTGCCGCTGTCCCGCAACGCCGAGCTGTCCCCCAAGGCCAAGGGCCTGGCCACGGCGCTGCGGGCCAACTGGAACATCGAGTTCGACGACGCCGGCGCCATCGGCCGCCGCTACCGCCGCCAGGACGAGATCGGCACGCCCTTCTGCGTCACGGTCGACTTCGACACCCTGGAGGACAACGCGGTCACCGTGCGCGAGCGCGACTCCATGGTGCAGGAGCGGGTTTCCCTCGACCAGGTGGAGGGTTACCTCGCCTCCCGTCTGGCCGGCTGCTGACGCCGTACGGTCGCGGCCCGCACCCGCGGGCCGCACGCCGGTAGCCGGACGGGCTCACACACCGCTCGGGCTCGGCGCCGGGCCACCGGCGTCGGCCCGCCCGGAGGCCGAGGGCAGACGGATGACGCCGGCCGTGAGGCCACCGGCGGTGTGCGGGGCGGACTGGCCCTGACGGGCCTGCTCCTTGCGGGCTGCGGCGCCCGATGCCGGCCCCTGCGCCCGCGCGGTCGTCGCGGGTGCGGGGGCCGGCACGGACACCGGACGCGGCCCGGTGACGTGGGCGGCGACCGGGGAAGTCCGGTCGGCCGCCGCAATGGCGTCGTCTTTCGCGGCGGCACCTTTGGCGCGGGGAAGTCCACGCAGCGCCAGCACCGCGCAGACGGCGGCCAGCGGCAGTTCCGCGGTGAACGCCATCAGCAGGGCGGTCCCGAATCCCGAGCCGGAGGACGTGGTCGTGTCGAACCAGGCGTCGCAGACCAGCAGCATCGCTGTGGCGGCGGCGACCGGCACCCGGCGCACACTGCGGCGCAGTGTCAGCAGCCCGGTGGCGATCAGCCCGATCGCCTCCATGGAGTCCAGGCCCACCCACGCCACCGTCCAGTGCGGCGCCGTCGTGGTGGAGGGCAGCCCGGTGGCCAGGACGACCAGCCACGGCACCAGGGCCACTCCGGCGAAGACCAGCAGATAGCCGAACCACGGCCGCGCAGGGCGGTCACGGGTGGCCGGCGCATCCGCCGGCGTACGAGGTACGGGCAGTTCGATGACGTCCGCACACGGTGGCATGACTCTCTCCCTTCCCATCCCCGTGTCAGACACAACACCGGAATGCCCGTGAACCCTTCCTGCGACGGGGTCACAAACCAGTCGCGCATGTCCGTGCGCCCTGAAGCGGGCCGGTGTGCGGCAGTACGCGCCGGTACGGATCGGTAGCGGCCACTGCGCCTCGGTACGCACCCGTACGCGTCGCTGTGCGCCCGTGCGGACGCACGGGTGTTCGGAACGCCGTACGGGCCCGCCGGCGTCAGCCGTCCGCTCGGCCGTCCGCGGTCGCGGGGCCGTTGCCGGTGAGCCCGCGCAGCACCAGCGCCCGCGCCGCCGCATAGGCGGTGTCGATGGCCGGATCGGACCATTCGGCGGAGTAGACCGGGTCGTGGAAGCGGCAGGTGGCGTCCCAGACCGCGCGGGCGGTCACCGGCACGGACGCGGGCAGCACGAACTCGCCGCGGGCGGCGCCGTCGGTCAGGATCCGGCCGAGCTGCTCGGTCATGTGCGCTATGTGGCGGGTGACGGTGTCGCTGTTCTCGCCGGCCAGCACCATGAAGGTGGCGAACATTTCCGGGTCGCCGATCGCCTTGCGCCGCTTGGCGGCGAACAGCCCGTCCAGCCACTGCCCCAGCCGCTCGGCCGCATCCCCGGCGCTGTCCGCCGCGAAGGTCTCCAGCGCGTCATGGGTGCGATCCAGCCAGCGCTGGGTGACCGCCTCGCGCAGCGCCGCCTTGGTGGCGAAGTGCCGGTAGACGCTGCCATGGCTGACGCCGAGCGCGCGGGCCACGTCCACCACCGTCGCCTTGGCCGGCCCGAAGCGGCGCAGCACGTCCTCGGTGGCTTCGAGGATGCGTTCCGGGGTCAGGGTCTCCGGCGGCATGCGGGCGGCCTCCAGTCGGCGGGGGCGGGGGATCGCGGGGCGAACCAGGGGTGGTGTCACGGGCACCCGTCCGCCGCGAGTGCGGGCGGACGGGTGGTGGCCGCATCCAGTGTCCTCCGTACGGGTCAGCGCTCGCTGTCCAGGTGCGCCATCTGTCCCGCTTCGTAGCGGGAGCCGGCCACCGAGTCGGCGGGCACGGCCGCCTCGAGGGCGTCCAGTTCGGCCGCGTCCAGGGTGACGTCCAGCGCGCCCAGGGACTCCGCGAGCCGGTCCCGGCGGCGGGCGCCGATCAGTGGCACGATGTCCTCGCCGCGCGAGAGCACCCAGGCGATCGCGGCCTGCGCCACGGTGACGCCCTTGCCGTCGGCGACCTTGCGCACCGCCTCCACCAGGCCGAGGTTGCGGTCCAGGTTCTCCCCGCTGAACCGCGGGGAGCGGCTGCGGAAGTCCCCGGCCTCGGTGGCGCGCTCCTTCGACCAGTGGCCGCTGAGCAGCCCGCGGGAGAGCACTCCGTACGCGGTGACGCCGATGCCCAGCTCCCGGGCGGTGGGCAGGATCTCCCGCTCGATGCCGCGGGAGAACAGGCTGTACTCGATCTGCAGGTCGCTGATCGGAGCGGTGGCCGCGGCCCGGCGCAGGGTCTCCGCGCCCGCCTCGGACAGGCCGATGTGCCGCACCCGGCCGGCCTGCACCTCCTCGGCGATGGCGCCCACGGTCTCCTCGATCGGTACGTTCGGGTCGACCCGGGCGATCCGGTAGACGTCGATGTGGTCGGTGCCGAGCCGATTCAGGGAGTACGCGAGGAAGTTCTTCACCGCGGCCGGGCGGCCGTCGTAGCCGCTCCAGCCGCCGGCCGCGTCGCGCAGGGCGCCGAACTTGACGCTGATGGCGACCTGGTCGCGGCTGCCGGGGCGGGCCCGCAGGGCGTCGCGGATGAGCAGTTCGTTCAGGCCCATGCCGTAGAAGTCGCCGGTGTCGATCAGCGAGATCCCGGCATCGAGAGCCGCGTGGACGGTGGCGATCGACTCGGTGTCGTCGCTCTGGCCGTAGAAGGCGGACATGCCCATGGCGCCCAGGCCGATCGCCGAGACGGTGGGGCCGGTTGCCCCGAGCCGACGGGTACGCATCGGAATTCTCCTTCGGTCGTTCAGATGCCTCCACCGTCGCACATGGACTGACAGATTTCAATATCTGTCAGTCCATGTGTGTCAGTGCCGAGCTTCGGGGACGCGCGCCCGGCGCCTCACGCCACGGTCTTCGGCAGCCGCAGGCTGAGCGCGGTGGTCACCACCACTGCCGCCAGTTGCGCCAGCAGCATCCACACCAGTGCGCTGCCGATACCGGTGGAGCCGGACAGAGTGAGGAACAGGGTGCCGAGAGTCGCGACGCCCAGCGCGAGGCTGGACTGCTGGGTGGTGGCCATCGCGCCGCTGCCCACGCCCGCCTGGGCCGGCGGCACCTCGCTGAGCACGATCCGGAACACCACCGGCAGGACGAAGCCCTGGCCGAAGCCGAGCACCGCCATGCTGGGCGCCAGTGCCCAGATGCCCAGGTGCGGCCAGCCCCAGTGGACGGTGGCGGCCAGCGCCACCAGGCCGACGGCCTGGATCAGCGAACCGCCGGTCACCGTGAGACGGCCGAAACGGTTCACCGCACGCGGGCCGAGCAGCGAGGCGGCGAAGAACGTCGCGCACAGCGGAGCGAGTGCCGCGCCCGCGGCCAGCGGCCCGAAGTGCAGACCGTCCTGCATGGCGACGGCGAGCACGAACATGAAGCCGCCGAAGCCCAGGCAGAAGGGCACGATCAGCAGCAGTCCGCTGCGCACGCTGTGCAGCCGCACCAGGGACGGCGGCAGCAGCGGCGTCTTCCCCAGCCGCTCGCCGCGCCGCTCGACCGCCACGAAGGCCGCCGCGGCGAACGGGAAGACGGCCAGCAGCACCCAGGACCACACCGGCCAGCCGGCCGCGCGGCCCTCGGTCAGCGGCAGCAGCAGCGCGATCAGCGACAGGGCCAGCAGCAGCGTGCCGGGCCGGTCGACGCGCGCCGGGTGTGCGGACCGCGTCTCGGGGACCGAGCGCAGCGCCAGCACCAGGGCGACGGCCGCCACCGGCACGTTCACCAGGAAGATCGCCCGCCACCCGCTGCCGGCGATGTCGGCGGAGACCAGGACGCCGCCGAGCACCTGTCCGACGGTGGACGCGATGCCGGCCGTGGCGCCGTACCAGCTCAGTGCCTTGCCGCGACTGCTTCCGGAAGTCGCGGACTGGATGGTGGCCAGCGCCTGGGGGAGCAGCAGCGCGGAGGCCGCGCCCTGGGCGACGCGGGCGCCCACCAGCGTCCAGGCGTTGGGCGCGATGCCGCAGGCCAGCGAGGTGACGGCGAAAGTCACCAGGCCCCACAGGAACAGATTGCGGCGGCCGAACATGTCGCCGAGCCGGCCGCCGAGCACCAGCAGCACGGCATAGGCGACGCCGTAGCCCGCCACCACCATCTCCAGCACCGCGGGCCCGGCGTTCAGGTCGCGGTCGATGGTCGGCAGGGCCACGTTGACGATGAAGAAGTCCACCATGGGCAGCGCCGCGCCGAGCAGCACGGTCAGCAGCCCCAGCGGGGTGAGCACCGGCGCCGGACGGCCGGAGCCGGTACGGGCGTCGTTACGGGGGTCGGTACGAGCAGCGGAGTCGGTACGGGAAACGGGTTCGTTCGACGGAGCGGTTCGGGCCGGCGTACCGATGCGGGTCACGCGGGGCAGCACCTGGGCCCGGGAATTCAGGGACGGATCCATTCTGTCGGTCACGCGATCAACCGTCGCTC
The DNA here is from genome assembly GCF_016918855.1 of Actinacidiphila acididurans. Classification (GTDB taxonomy): domain Bacteria; phylum Actinomycetota; class Actinomycetes; order Streptomycetales; family Streptomycetaceae; genus Actinacidiphila; species Actinacidiphila acididurans. The sequence continues at coordinate 132,084 of NZ_JADKYB010000027.1, read as the reverse complement.
GCCGCCCAGGGGGGTACCAGAGTGCGCTTATCCAGGTATACGGACCACCTGGCAACTGGCTGACCCGTCCGGCACTCTTGCTGCATGAGTACTACGTCGTCCGCCGCAGCGTCCGTCGCCCCCGCCGGCCACGCGAGTGGACAGGAGGCGCCCGGGGCCGGCCCCCGCGAGGAGGACGCCGCCGGCCTGCCCGGAGGCTTCCTCGGCGACTCCGCGGCCGGCCTGGACGGCCCGCCAGGACCCGAGGTCCCCGCGGCCGCCGCCGACGAGATCCGGCGCCGTGAGCTGGCGTCCTTCCTGCGCAGCCGCCGGGAGCGGATCTCGCCCGACCAGGTGGGCCTGCCGCCGGGCCGTAGGCGCCGCACCCCGGGACTGCGCCGCGAGGAGGTCGCACAGCTCGCCGCGGTCGGCGTCACCTGGTACACGTGGCTCGAGCAGGGCCGGGACATCCAGATCTCCGGGCAGGTCGCCGACGCGATCGCCCGCGCGCTGATGCTGGACCGCACCGAGCGCCGGCACCTGTTCACCCTGGCCGGTGCCGCCGACCCGCACCCGTACCTGGACTGCCCGGGCATGTCGCCCTCCGTGCTGGCCATGCTCGACCAGCTCGAACCGCTGCCCGCCGCGGTCTTCAACAGCCGCTACGACATCATCGCGTACAACCGCACCTACGGCCGCCTGGTCTCCGACCTGGACGCGCTGCCCCTCCAGGACCGCAACATCCTGTGGCTGGCGTTCACCGACCCGCTCTGGAAGGAGCGGATGCTGGACCGGGAGGAGAACATCCGCCTCATGGCGGCGAAGTTCCGCGCCTCCATGGCCGAGCATCTGGCCGAGCCCGCCTGGAAGGCGCTGCTCAAGCGGCTCCAGCAGGCGTCCCCCGACTTCCGTGAGGTCTGGGAGCGGCACGAGGTCCTCCAGCCCGACAGCCACGTCAAGCGCTACCTCAACCCCGACGTGGGGCTGCTCGCCTTCGACTTCACCCATCTGTGGCTCGGCCCGCAGCGCGGCCCGCGGCTGATGACGTACACCCCCGCCGACGCCGTCACCCGCGAGCGCCTGGAGCGGCTGCACGGCCTGATCCGCTGCGAGGAGCGCGGGAAGCACGCCGCCGTCGCGGTCTGAGGTCCGCGGCGTCAGGCGTCGGCCGTCGTCAGCCGTCGGTCGTGAGCACGGCGGTGATCCGGTCCAGCGCGGCCAGGTCCGCCGGCGGCAGGGCGAGCAGGGCCGGCGGGGGAGAGCCCAGGATGGCGTTGGCCCGGTCGGCCACCGCATGCCCGGCGGGTGTCGCCGAGACGATCTTGCAGCGCCGGTCGGTGGGGTGCGGGTGGCGCTCGGCCAGGCCCCGCTTGACCAGGTCGTCCACCACCAGCGTCAGATAGGGCCGGTCGGAGGCCAGCTCGGTGGCCAGTTCGCTCAGCCGGGACGGCTTGGCCGCGATCCGGCGCAGCGCCTTGATCCGGAAGAAGCTCATGCCGAGCGCCTCGGCCGTCTCCTTGCGCCGCTCATTGCGTTCCAGCACCAGGGCGCGCAGATTCCGCCACACGCGTTCGGCGGCCGCCTCCGGGGCGGAATCCGCGGCCATGGCGGCGGATTCGGCCATGAAGGCTTCGGCCGGCGAAACGGCCGGGGCCGCGGTGGGTGCGTTGTCCGCGGCCGTGGGCGCGCCCTCGGCCGTACGCGTCGTGTGCTCGGTCATGTGCTCACCTCGATCCGCTGCTTCACCTGCTCCTGGTCCTCGGGGACGAGGAGCGCGGCGGTGCGTTCGGCGGTTTTCCGGGCCCAGTTCCCGGTGGTGAGGGTACCGAGGACCAGGACGGACATTCCGCAGCCGGCGATGATCCACCAGGACGCCGTGTGCAGCCCGGCGGCGACGGTCGCGCCGATCACGGCGACGCCGAGGGACTGGCCGACCTGCCGGCTGGTGGAGGCGACCGCGGCCGCCACCCCCGCCTGGGCCCGCGGCATCCCGGACACCGCGGTGTTGGTGATGGGGGCGTTGACCAGGCCGAAGCCGATGCCGAACAGGACGTAGGAGGTGAACAGCAGCCAGTTCGAGGACTGCGCGTCCAAGGCGGCGAACAGCACTCCGCTGGCCGTCATGGAGGTGCCGGCCAGCACCAGGGAGACGCGGGGGCCGCGGCTGCCCACCAGGCGCCCGGACAGCGGCGCGAAGACCAGGCACATCAGCGCCATCGGCACCATGTACAGGCCCGCGTCCAGCGCCGACAGGCCGCGCTGGTCCTGGAGGTAGAGGGTGTTGAGGAAGAGGAAGCCGCCGAGTCCGGCGAAGGCGCTCACCGCGATCACGGTGGCCCCGGAGAAGGGCGCGCTGCGGAAGAAGCGCGTGTCGATCAGCGGGTCCTTGCGCCGCGGCTCGTACCCGATCAGCCCGGCGATGGCCACCGCGGCCAGCGTGAAGCAGCCGATGATGAGCGGCGAGCCCCATCCGGCGCTCGAGCCCTCGATGATCCCGTAGGTCAGCGAGCCGAGCAGGGCGATCACCAGCAGCTGGCCCAGCGGGTCCACCCGGCGCGCTCGCGGCGCCCGGGACTCGGGCACGAACCGGGCGGTGAGCAGCAGCGCCGCCACGCCCACCGGCAGGTTGATCCAGAAGATCGAGCGCCATCCGACGGACTGCACCAGCGCACCGCCGATGATCGGGCCGGCCGCCATGCTGACGCCCACCACGCCGCCCCAGACCCCGATCGCCCGGGCCCGCTCGCGCGGGTCGGAGAAGGTGTTGGTGATGATCGACATCGCCACCGGGTTGAGCATCGACCCGCCGACCGCCTGCACCATCCGGAAGACGATCAGCCAGCCCAGGCTCGGCGCCAGGCTGCACAGCAGGGAGCCGATGGTGAACAGCACCAGGCCGGTCTGGAAGATCCGGCGGCGTCCGATCCGGTCCGCGGTGGAGCCGGCGAGCAGCAGCAGCGAGGCGATCACCAGCGTGTAGGCGTCGATCGTCCACTGCAGCCCGGAGACGGTGGTGTGCAGGTCCTTCTGCATGGACGGCAGCGCCACGTTGAGGATCGTGTTGTCCAGGCTGACGATGAGCAGGCTCATGCAGCAGATCCCCAGGATCAGCATCCGCCGCCGCTGGGTCAGCTCCGGCACAGTCCTGCCCTCCTGCGACTTCCGGGCACCCGCATAGGTGCATCCTCCAATGGTTGTAAAAACAGAATCATTACTACCGTACAACCATCTCGGCGGGGGTTACGGGGCGGGGCGAAGGACGCGGCGGAGGGCGCGGGGCGGGGCCCGCGGTCCGGGGCTGCGGGACGGAGGCTGTGGGACGCGCGGGGAGCAGCCTGTGGACAACTCGAAGCCGGGTGCCGCCGGGATACGGGAGAATGGTCGTCATGACCGTTGACGCCACCCTCGTCGCCCCGCCCGCCGGCGGGACCCTGCGCATCGGCCCGCACACCGTGACCCCGCCGGTCGTGCTGGCCCCGATGGCCGGGATCACCAACGCGCCCTTCCGCACCCTGTGCCGGGAGTTCAGCGGCGGCAAGGGGCTGTTCGTCAGCGAGATGATCACCACCCGCGCCCTGGTCGAGCGCAATGAGAAGACGATGCAGCTCATCCACTTCGACCCGACCGAGACCCCGCGGTCGATCCAGCTCTACGGAGTGGACCCGGCGACCGTCGGCCGGGCGGTGCGGATGATCGTGGACGAGGACCTGGCCGACCACATCGACCTCAACTTCGGCTGCCCGGTGCCGAAGGTGACCCGCAAGGGCGGCGGCTCCGCGCTGCCCTTCAAGCGCAACCTGCTGCGGGCCATCCTGCGCGAGGCGGTGGGGAACTCCGGCGACCTCCCGGTCACCATCAAGATGCGCAAGGGCATCGACGACGACCACCTCACCTACCTCGACGCCGGCCGGATCGCGGTCGAGGAGGGCGTCACCGCGGTCGCCCTGCACGGCCGCACCGCCGCGCAGCACTACGGCGGGACCGCCGACTGGGACGCCATCGCCCGCCTCAAGGAGCACGTCCCGGAGATCCCGGTGCTGGGCAACGGCGACATCTGGTGCGCCGAGGACGCGATACGGATGATGCGCGCGACCGGGTGCGACGGCGTGGTCGTGGGCCGCGGCTGCCTGGGCCGGCCGTGGCTGTTCGGCGACCTGGTGGCGGCCTTCGAGGACGGCGGGCGGCCCCCGGCGACGCCCGACTTCGGCCGGGTCGCGGTCGTGATGCGGCGGCACGCCGAGCTGCTGGGCCTGTGGCTGGGCGACGAGTCGCGCGGGGTGATCGACTTCCGCAAGCACGTCCCCTGGTACACCAAGGGCTTCTCGGTCGGCTCCGAGCTGCGCCGCGCCCTGGCCACCGCCTCCTCGCTGGCCGAACTCGACGACCTGCTGGGCAAGCTGGACCAGGACCAGCCGTGGCCCGCGCACGCGGACGGCCCGCGCGGCCGCACCGCCCCCGGCAAGCGCGTCGTCCTGCCGGACGGCTGGCTGAACGACCCCTACGAGGTCGCTGCGCTGGGCGAGGAGGCGGAGGGAGACAGCTCCGGGGGGTGAGGTGCGGTCGGGGCGGCTTGGGGTTCTTGCCGTCCCGGGTGCCCTGGTTGCTGCGTTTGCCGGATCGGCGGCTGTGTTCCGGCGCCGGCCCCGCGGGGGCGTCCTGCCGTTCGCCGGATCGTCGGCTGTGTTGGGTGCCGTCCCGGTGGGGTGTTTTCGGTCTTTGCCGGATCGTCCGGTCGTTGTGGTTGATCGCGCAGTTCCTCGCGCCCCTGTGGGGGTGCCGTTCGTCCATGGGGGGCGGGCTGGGGTGCGTAGCCGGGGTACGTCCGAAAGATGAGACAGAGGGTGGCGGGCGCACGTGACTTGTGCCACGTCTGATAGGTGGTCTGCTCAAATGAGCGCACAAATGAGCAGTGCATCTCTCGAATGCAAGAGGGGGTGGACGGGTAGGGGTGTGTCAAAACGGTCGGGGTCACCGTGACGCTGCGTGGAGAAAACGGGGCGCGGGTTCTCGCTCCCCGGAGTCGTCCGTTCGAGTCGTGAACGCCGGGTGAAATCCGGCTGTCACCCATCTCGCCTGAGATCCGTCGGCAGATGGGGGGTTACGACCGTGTGTCGTGGTGATGGACGCCCTTGGGAGCCTTCGAGATGGGTACGCTCCCCGCCATCAGGGCATCCCGGCAGCGAGAACCCCGAGGAGTCGAGGACCACGTGTCGGCACGTCAGCAAAAACAGAAGCTCGTCTACGACTTCACTGAGGGCAACAAGGACCTCAAGGACCTGCTCGGCGGGAAGGGTGCGAACCTCGCCGAGATGACCAACCTCGGGCTGCCCGTCCCTCCGGGCTTCACCATCACCACGGACGCGTGCCGCGTCTACCTGGAGACCGGGGCGGAGCCGCTGGAGCTGCGCGACGAGGTGAGTGCGCACCTCGACGCGCTGGAGCGGCAGATGGGCCGTACGCTCGGCCAGCCCGACGACCCGCTGCTGGTCTCGGTGCGGTCGGGCGCCAAGTTCTCGATGCCCGGGATGATGGACACCGTCCTCAACATCGGGCTGTCCGACGCGTCAGTCGCCGGGCTGGCCGCGCAGGCCGGCGGGGACGCGCGGTTCGCGTGGGACTCCTACCGCCGGCTGCTGCAGATGTTCGGCAAGACCGTGATGGGCGTGGACGGCGAGCTGTTCGACGAGGCGCTGGAGAGCGCCAAGCGGGCCAAGGGCACCGACAGCGACCTCGGCCTGGACGCCGCCGACATGCAGGCACTGGTGGACGACTTCAAGGCGATCGTCGCCAAGCAGACCGGCCGGGAGTTCCCGCAGGATCCGCGCGAGCAGATGGACCTGGCCGTCCGGGCGGTCTTCGACTCCTGGAACACCGACCGGGCCCGGCTCTACCGCCGCCAGGAGCGCATCCCGCACGACCTGGGCACGGCCGTCAACATCTGCTCGATGGTCTTCGGCAACCTCGGCCCCGACTCCGGCACCGGCGTCGCTTTCACCCGCGACCCGGCCAGCGGCCAACAGGGCGTCTACGGCGACTACCTGCAGAACGCGCAGGGCGAGGACGTCGTGGCCGGCATCCGCAACACCGTGGGGCTGGCGGAGCTGGAGGCGATCGACAAGACCTCCTACGACCGGCTGCTGTCGATCATGGCAACGCTGGAGCGGCACTACAAGGACCTGTGCGACATCGAGTTCACCATCGAGCGCGGGCAGTTGTGGATGCTCCAGACCCGGGTCGGCAAGCGCACCGCGGCGGCGGCCTTCCGGGTCGCCACCCAACTGGTGGACGAGGGCCTGATCGACGAGGCCGAGGCGCTGCGCCGGGTGAGCGGCGACCAGCTCGCCCAGCTGATGTTCCCGCGCTTCGACGAGAAGGTGGCCGACAGCGGCACGGTGCCGCGGATCGGGTGGGGCATCGCGGCCTCGCCCGGTGCGGCGGTCGGCAAGGCGGTGTTCGACTCGTACACGGCCGTCAAGTGGTCCCGGTCCGGTGAGCGGGTCATCCTCATCCGCCGCGAGACCAACCCCGACGACCTGGCCGGCATGGTCGCGGCCGAGGGCATCCTCACGTCGCGCGGCGGCAAGACCTCGCACGCGGCGGTGGTGGCCCGCGGCATGGGCAAGACCTGCGTGTGCGGGGCCGAGGAGCTGGAGGTCGACACCAAGCGGCGGCGGCTGACCGCGCCCGGCGGGCTGGTGATAGAGGAGGGCGACCTCATCTCCATCGACGGCTCCTCCGGCAAGATCTACCTCGGCGAGGTGCCGGTCGTGCCGTCCCCGGTGGTGGAGTACTTCGAGGGCCGGATGCACGCCGGCGCCGAGGAGGCCGGGGAACTCGTGCGGGCCGTGCACCGGGTGATGGCCTACGCCGACCGGGTACGCCGGCTGCGGGTGCGGGCCAACGCGGACAACGCCGAGGACGCGGCGCGCGCCCGCCGGTTCGGGGCGCAGGGCATCGGGCTGTGCCGTACCGAGCACATGTTCCTCGGTGACCGGCGCGAGCTGGTCGAGCGGCTGATTCTCGCCGACACCGACACCGAGCGGGAGGCGGCGCTGGCCGAACTGCTGCCGCTGCAGAGGACCGACTTCATCGAGCTGTTCGAGGCGATGGACGGCCTGCCGGTGACCGTACGGCTGCTGGACCCGCCGCTGCACGAGTTCCTGCCGGACATCACCGAGCTGTCGGTGCGGGTGGCGCTTGCCGAGTCGCGTGAGGACGCGAACGAGAACGACCTGCGGCTGCTCCAGGCGGTGCACAAGCTGCACGAGCAGAACCCGATGCTCGGGCTGCGCGGGGTGCGGCTCGGCCTGGTGATCCCGGGGCTGTTCGCCATGCAGGTACGGGCGATCGCCGAGGCCGCCGCCCACCGGCGCACCGCCAAGGGCGACCCGCGGCCGGAGATCATGATTCCGCTGGTCGGCACGGTGCAGGAACTGGAGATCGTCCGGGACGAGGCGGACCGGGTGATCGCCGAGGTCGAGAAGGCCACCGGCACCGGGCTCACCCTCGCCATCGGCACCATGATCGAGCTGCCCCGGGCCGCGCTGACCGCCGCTCAGATCGCGGAGGCGGCAGAGTTCTTCTCCTTCGGCACGAACGACCTGACCCAGACCGTGTGGGGCTTCTCCCGCGACGATGTGGAGGCCAGCTTCTTCACCGCCTACCTGGAGAAGGGCATCTTCGGCGTGTCGCCCTTCGAGACGATCGACAAGGACGGGGTGGGCTCCCTGGTCCGCGCGGCCGCCGAGGCCGGCCGGGCCACCCGCCCCGGCCTCAAGCTCGGCGTCTGCGGTGAGCACGGCGGCGACCCGGAATCGGTCCACTTCTTCCACGAGGTCGGCCTGGACTACGTCTCCTGCTCCCCGTTCCGGATCCCGGTGGCCCGCCTGGAGGCCGGCCGCGCCATCGCCACCACGTCCGGGGTGGACACCCGGTGACCCCTACGACCAGCTGACCACCTGACCGGGCCGCGCCCGGCCCGCCGACGGAGGCCCACGCCCTGGGGCCAACCCTCACCGACCGGCGGACCCGGGTCGGCCCTGCCCCGCCGGGGGCGGCGCTTCGTGCGGAGGCGCCGCCCCCGGCTTTTCCGTGCGGTGATCCGGCCGGTTCGTACGGCGGCGGGAGCCGGTCAGTCGCTCGCGTCGAGGCCGTCCTCGTACGCCTGGAACGTACGGATGACGAGGGCGCGTTCGGCCGGGGTGAGGGGGGACAGGGCGCGGCGCCAGGCGCGGGCGCCGCGGGCGAGCCAGGAGTCGATGGCCGGGCGGTGGGCCGGGTCGATCGACACGATGGTGCGGCGGCGGTCGGTCGGGTCGGGGTCGCGGCGCAGGATGCCCTGGCGGGACAGGTCGCCGATCATCAGGCTGACCGTGGCTGGGGCGATCTCCAGGCGGGCGGCCAGCTCGTTGACCGACAGCGGGCCGTCGAACAGCAGGTACGAGAACAGCGACAGGTGACGCGGGGCCAGTGAGAAGTCCCGCAGTTCCGCCGGCACGCCCAGTCGCTTGACGCGTCCCACCATCCGCGGCATGAGCAGCAGCAACGTCCGGATCGCCTCGTCCACCTCCAGCCCCGGCCCGTCGGCCCCGGCTGTTCCTCCTGCGCCGGCCGAAGGCCCGCCCGCACCATCGAGCGGCCCACCCCCGCCGCTCGCTCTGCCCGTTCCGCCCCCGGTCCCGGTTGACACCCGCACCTCACCTCAATAGCTTTGTCATCAAAGGTATTTTGCCAGCAAAGCAAAGCCATTCCTGGTCGACGAGCCTACCGGAGGCACCCATGGCCGACTGGAACGCGCAGATCATCGAGGAGTTCCGGGCCCGCGGCGGCCGGGTCGCAGGCGCATTCGAGGGGGCCGACCTGCTGCTGCTCACCACCACGGGCGCACGCAGCGGGCGCCCGCACACCACCCCGCTGGCCTGCGCCCACGAGGACGGCCGGATCCTGGTGTTCGCCTCGAACGCCGGGGGCGACCGGCACCCGGCCTGGTACCGGAACCTGGTGGCCGACCCCCGGGTCCGGGTGGAGATCGCGGACTGCGCCGGGGGAGTGCGCACCCTGCCGGCCCGGGCCGTACCGCTGACCGGCGGCGAGCGGGACGAGGCGTACGCACGGCAGGCCGCGCGGGTGCCGGCGTACGGGGACTACGCCCGCCGCACCGACCGGGTGATCCCGGTGATCGCCCTCCACCCGCTGGACCTGACCCGGCCCGACCCCGAGCGCAACCACGCCGTCGCCCGTCAACTCGTGGCCGTGCACGCCACCCTGCGCCAACAGCTCGCCGCACTGCTCACCGGCGAGACCGGCTCCGTCCTCACCCCGGACGCACCCGGAGCCGCCCCCGCGCGGACCGGCGGCGACCTCGCCCTGCACTGCCTGGCCTTCTGCGACGCGCTCGGCTCCCACCACGCCACCGAGGAAGCCGTCCTGCCCTCCTTCGACACGGCCTTCCCGCACCTGGCGCCCGTCCTGGCCCGGCTGCGGGCCGAACACCGCCAGGTCGCGGCCGCGATCGCCGACCTGCGCGGCCTGCTCGCCGACCCGGGCGCCGACCCCGTCCTGCTGGCCCGGCGGATCGCGGAACTCGCCGCCGACACCGAGCGCCACTTCGCCTACGAGGAGGAACACCTGCTGGCCGCGCTGCTCGCCGGATGACGAAACCCGGGCCCGCGGCGGCCGCCGGGAAGGCGGGCCGGCGCCGCGGCATCGAATGTTCGGCAGATCTTTACGAATGTTTCTGGTCAGTGAACAGCGGTCTCCCGGGGGGCCGGGCCGTCGGCCGACGGGCACGGACGGGTTACGATCGCTGCCATGACTGCCACAAGCGTCCAGCCCCCGCAGGGTGACCAGCCGGAAAGCCCGCACGGCGCGGTCGGCGGGACGGCGACCCTGGCCGAGATCGCACGCGCCGCCGGGGTCTCGGCACCGACTGTTTCGAAGGTCCTCAACGGCCGCGGCGACGTCGCCCCGGCGACCCGCAGCAAGGTCGAGGAACTGCTGCGCCGCCACGGCTACCAGCGCCGCCGCGGCAGTGTGCAGCCGGCCCCGCTGATCGACCTGGTCTTCCACGAGCTGGAGAGCTCCTGGGCGATGGAGGTCATCCGCGGGGTGGAGAACGTCGCCCGTGACGAGGGTCTGAGTGTGGTGCTCTCGGAGTCCGCCGGCCGGCTCAGCCCCGGCCAGACCTGGGTGGACGGGGTGCTGGCCCGCCGCCCCACCGGGGTGATCCTGGTGCTGTCCGGCCTGGAGGCGGCCCAGCGGGCGCAGTTGACGAGCCGTGACATCCCCTTCGTGGTGCTCGACCCGGCCGGCGACCCGGGCGAGGACGTGCCGGCGATCGGCGCCACCAACTGGCAGGGCGGCGTGGCCGCCACCCGGCACCTGCTCGAACTCGGCCACCGCAGGATCGGCGTCATCGGCGGCCCCAGCGGCATCATGTGCAGTCGCGCCCGGATCGACGGCTACCGCGCCGCGCTGGAGACCGCCGGCATCGCCTTCGACCCCGACCTCGTCCGGCTCGGCACCTTCCACCACGAGGCCGGCTACGCCGAGGGGCTGGCGCTGCTGCGGATGCCCGACCGCCCCACCGCGATCTTCACCGGCAACGACATACAGGCGCTGGGGCTGTACGAGGCCGCGCGCGAGCTCGGCCTGCGGATTCCGCACCACGTGAGTGTCGTCGGCTTCGACGACCTGCCGGTGGCCCGCTGGATCAGCCCGCCGCTGACCACCGTGCGCCAGCCGCTGACCGAGATGGCCGAGGCCGCCGCCCGGCTGGTGGTGGACCTCAGCCGGGGCCGCCAGCCCAGCACGCTGCGGGTGGACCTGGCGACCCGGCTGGTGGAACGGGCCAGCAGCGCCGCCCCGCGGGACTGACGGCCGCCGGGCCCCGCGCCGCCCGCCTCCAACTGCCCCCCGCCTCGAGCCTCCGTCCCCTGCGAACCGCCCGCCCCGTACCGTCCGCACCGGCGACGGCCCGCCCCTCCCGTCCGCACCACGGACAGCCCGCCCCCGCCCGCGTGCCCCGGACCGTACGTCCGCACCGTACGTCCGGACCGATTCCCTCCGTATGGGAGCGCTCCCGCACCCCTGACCTGCGATGACTGTCAGAAGTGTTGACGTCCGAAAAGCGTGGCCGTAGGGTCTGCGCCGCAGTTCGGAATCTGTCCCGAAACATTCGGGCCGCGTTATCGGCGCCACCAGTTCCTCACCAGTTCCAATCCCCCACTTGGACCCCCACTTGGAGAGGCACCACCCGATGTTCTCGAAACGCATGCGCAGATCCGCCGTCGGCGGCTCCGCCGTAGCAATGCTCGCGGCCGCCGCCGCGCTCGTGTCGGTGACGATGCCGTCCGCGCACGCCGCCGACACGCCGCTGCGCACCCTGGCCGAGGCCAAGGGCATCTACATGGGCACCGCCCTGATGCAGAACGAACTCACCGGCATCTCGGCCTCGATCGCGGGCACCCAGTTCGACTCGGTGACCCCCGGCAACGAGATGAAGTGGGAGAGCGTCGAGCCCACCCGCGGCACCTACAACTGGGGCCCGGCCGACCAGATCGTCAGCTTCGCCCAGGCGAACAACATGCAGGTTCGCGGCCACAACCTGGTGTGGCACAGCCAGTTGCCGAGCTGGCTGACCTCGGGGAGCTTCACCAACCAGCAGCTCCACGACATCATGATCAAGCACGTCACGGACGAGGTCACCCACTTCAAGGGCAAGGTCGTCCACTGGGACGTGGTCAACGAGCCGTTCAACGAGGACGGCACCTTCCGCTCCGACCTCTGGTACAACCAGCTCGGCTCGTCCTACATCGCCGACGCCCTCACCGCGGCGCGCGCGGCCGACCCCAACGCGAAGCTCTACATCAACGACTACAACGTCGAGGGCGAGAACGCGAAGAGCAACGGCCTGTACAACCTGGTCAAGTCGCTGAAGCAGCAGGGCGTCCCGATCGACGGCGTCGGCTTCCAGGCACACTTCATCCTGGGCCAGGTGCCCTCCGACTTCAAGGCGAACCTCCAGCGCTTCGCCGACCTCGGCGTCGACGTGGCGGTCACCGAACTCGACGTGCGGATGCAGACCCCCGCCGACTCCACCAAGCTCCAGCAGCAGGCGAACGACTACACCGCGGTCATGAACGACTGCCTGGGCGTCACCCGCTGCGTGGGCGTGACCGTGTGGGGCTTCAACGACGCCACCTCCTGGGTGCCCAGCACCTTCCCGGGCCAGGGCGCGGCCACCCCGTACGACGAGAACTACCAGCCCAAGCCGGCCTACTACGCCATCCAGGCCGCGCTGGGCGGCAACGGCACGCCGCCCACCACCCCGCCGACCAGCCCGCCCACGACCCAGCCGAGCACCCCGCCGCCCGGTGGCAACTGCGCGGTCACCTACGGCGTCAACCAGTGGAACACCGGCTTCACCGCCAACATCACGGTGAAGAACACCGGTTCCGCGCCGATCAGCGGTTGGACGCTCACCTGGAACCAGGCCTCCGGCACCCAGACGGTCACCCAGGCGTGGAACGCCACGGTCACCAAGAGCGGCACCGCGTACACCGCGAAGAACCTGTCCTACAACGGCGCCATCGCCGTGGGCGCCTCCACCAGCTTCGGCTTCAACGCCGACTGGTCCGGGTCGAACCCGACGCCGACCGGGTTCGCCCTCAACGGCGGGGCCTGCACGGTGAGCTGAGCCCCCCACCGGCCCCCACGGCCGCCGCTGAAGACACGGCCGACCCGGGCCCGCCCGGGTCGGCCCGGGTCGGCCGCCGCGCGTCATCGGGGGGTCAGACCACCCGCACCGCGAACGCCGCCACCGTCGCCTCGTCGTCGTCCAGGCACCGCCCGTCCGCCAGGTCGAAGCGCTGCTTGAGCAGCGGCGAGGCGACGTACGGCCGCCCGCCCGCGGTCCCCAGCAGGCCGTGGCACAGCACCCCGGCGCCGGTGAACGGGTCCACGTTGCCGATCGCGTACAGCGCGCCCGTCCGGTCGCGGAACAGCGCGGCCTGCCCGCCGTCGGGCAGCAGGACCGCCACCCCGCGGCCGGCCTCCAGCCGCCCGGCCGCGCACACCGCGAACCAACCCTGCCCGGTGAGCAGTTCGACCGTGCCGGACGCCACAGCCGTACCTTCCGCCGCGGCAGGCACCACCGTCGTACCTTCCACTGCTGTCGACGCCACCGCCGTACCTCCCGCCGCCGTCCCCGGCATCCCGTACTCCTCGCCGCTCATGCCGTCACCGCCTCCGAAAGCGAAGCGTCCACGACCTGGGGCACCGGCATCAGCACCGGCTCCGGCCGGATCTGCCCGCGCTCCTCGACGAAGCGGACCGTCGGGTCGGGCGTGCCCGGCGCGTTGACGAAGGACACGAACCGGGCCAGGCGTTCCGGGTCGTCCAGGGTGTCGGCCCACTCGTCCCGGTAGCCCGCCACGTGCGCGGCCATCAGCTCCTCCAGCTCCGCGCAGATGCCCAGCGAGTCGTGCACCACCACGTCCCGTACGTGGTCCAGGCCGCCGGACACGCGCTCGAGCCACACGCTGGTGCGCTCCAGCCGGTCGGCGGTGCGGATGTAGTACATGAGGAACCGGTCGATCAGCCGCACGAGTTCGGCGTCCGAGAGGTCCTTGGCCAGCAGGTCGGCGTGCCGCGGGGTGGCACCGCCGTTGCCGCCGACGTACAGGTTCCAGCCGTTCGCGGTGGCGATCACCCCGAAGTCCTTGCTCTGTGCCTCCGCGCACTCCCGCGCGCACCCCGACACCGCCGACTTCAGCTTGTGCGGCGAGCGCAGGCCGCGATAGCGCAGCTCCAGCCGGATCGCCATCCGTACGCTGTCCTGCACGCCGTAACGGCACCAGGTGGACCCGACACAGGACTTCACGGTGCGCAGCGCCTTGCCGTAGGCGTGGCCGGACTCGAAGCCGGCGTCCACCAGGCGGGTCCAGATCTGCGGCAGTTGCTCTACCCGGGCGCCGAACATGTCGATCCGCTGGCCGCCGGTGATCTTGGTGTAGAGGCCGAAGTCGCGGGCCACCTCGCCGAGCACGATCAGCTTCTCCGGGGTGATCTCGCCGCCGGGGATGCGCGGCACCACCGAATAGGACCCGTTCTTCTGCATGTTGGCCAGGAAGTGGTCGTTGGTGTCCTGCAACGCGGCCTGCTCGCCGTCCAGCACGTGCACGCTCGCGCCGATCGCCGGGGCCAGCGACGCCAGGATCGAGGCGACGGCCGGCTTGCAGACCTCGCAGCCCTCGCCGCCCCGCGCGCCCTCCCGGCCGTGCCGGTCCAGCAGGTCGCGGTAGGAGGTGACGCGCAGCGCGAGCACGATCTCGTACAGCTCCGCGCGGGTCTGCGCGAAGCAGCCGCACAGCCCCTTGTCCACCGCGACGCCGGACGCCTCCAGCTCGGCGTCCACCAGCTGGCCGAGCACCTTGACGCAACTGCCGCAGCCCGTCCCGGCCCTGGTGCACTTCTTGACCTCCGGCACGTTCGTGCAGGAGTGCTCGGTGACCGCCGCCCGGATCGCGCCCTTGGTGACGTTGTGGCAACTGCACACCACCGCGTCGTCCGGCAGCGCGGCCGGCCCGAGGGCGGCGGGCGCCCCGGCCCCGGCGGGCAGCACCAGGTCGCCCGGCGCGACCGGCGGCACGGTACCGGTCAGCGGGCGCAGCACCCCGTACGACTCGCAGTCGCCGACCAGAACACCGCCGAGCAGGGTGCCGTCCGCGCCGATCACCAGCTTGCGGTACACCCCGGAGCGCGAGTCGGCGTACACCACGTCGAGCGCGCCCTCCGCGGCGCCGTGCGCGTCGCCGAAGCTGGCCACGTCCACGCCGAGCAGCTTCAGCTTGGTGGAGGTGTCCGCGCCGGTGAAGGAGCCGGTCTCGCCGGCTATCGCCTTCGCGGCGGTCGCGGCCATCTCGTTGCCCGGCGCGACCAGCCCGTACACCCGGCCGTCCACCGCCTGCGCGCACTCGCCGATCGCGAACACCGCCGGGTCCTCGGTACGGCAGGAGGCGTCGACCACGATCCCGCCGCGCTGCCCCACCGGCAGCCCGCAGTCCCGGGCCAGGTCGTCGCGCGGCCGCACTCCGGCGGAGAAGACCACCAGGTCGGCGGCGAGCGCCGAACCGTCGGACAGCGCCATCCCGGTCACCCGTCCGTCCGGCCCGGTGGTGACCTCCTGGGTGCCGACGCCGGTGTGCACCCGCACCCCGAGCCCCTCGACGGCGCGCCGCAGCGCCTGCCCGCCGCCGTCGTCCACCTGCACCGGCATCAGCCGCGGCGCGAACTCCACCACGTGCGTCTCCAGGCCGAGGCCGCGCAGCGCGCCCGCCGCCTCCAGGCCCAGCAGGCCGCCGCCGACCACCGCGCCGCACGCGGACCGCGCCGCGTACTCCTCGATCGCCCGCAGGTCCTCGATGGTGCGGTAGACGAAGCAGCCCTCCGCGTCCTTGCCGGGCACCGGCGGCACGAACGGGTACGAGCCGGTGGCCAGCACCAGCGTGTCGTAGCGCACGGTCCGCCCGGAGCGGGACGTGACCGTGCGCGCGGCCCGGTCCACCGCCGTCGCCGGGTCGCCGACGTGCAGCTCGATGCCGTGCCGGGCCATGAAGCCGTCCTCGACCAGCGACAGCTCCTCGGGGGTACGGCTCTCGGTGAAGTACGAGGTCAGGTGCACGCGGTCGTACGCCGGGCGCGGCTCCTCGCACAGCACGACCACCCGGGCCCGCTCGGTCACCTTGCGCTCGGCCAGCTCCTCCAGGAACCGCTGGCCGACCATCCCGTGACCGACCAGCACGATCGTGTGCGCCGGGGGCACCGCCGCTTCGGTGGGGCTCGCAGCCATGCTCAGAAACCTCCGTCGTCGGTGAGCAGATGAATCAGGGGGGCGGAGGGCAGCGGCTCGTCGCCCTCCCATGCGCGGGCGACCGCGCCGACCGCGGCCAGGTCGCCGAGCAGGACGCCCCCGGCCAGCCGGTCGCCGCGGACGACGACCTTCCGGTACGAGCCGCGGGTCGCGTCGGTCAGGTGCAGCACGTCGTCGCCGGGCAGCGGGCTGACCTCGCCGAAAGCGGCCAGGTCCAGCGCGGGCCCGGGGGCGGTTCCGGCCACGGGGGGCCGGGCGGGGGTGAGGGTGAGCCGGGTCAGGGCGCGGGTGCCGGTGTAGCGGGGGCCGGCCAGGGGCGCCTCGCGGGTGCCCAGCGCCTCCGCGGCCAGCACCTGGGCCAGCACGTCCGCCTGGTCGCGGGCCGCGCCGGCCAGCCCGTACACCGTGCCCGCGTGCTGCGCGCAGTCCCCGGCCGCGAAGACCGCCGGGTCGGACGTGCGCAACTGGTCGTCCACCACGACGCCCTTGGCGACGGCGATCCCGGCGGCCTCGGCGAGGCCGACCCGGGGCCGTACCCCGCAGGCCAGGACGACCAGGTCGGCGTCCAGCCGGTAGCCGTCGGCGAGTTCGACCGCGCGCACGGTACGGGCCGGGCCGTCGTCGGCCGTGAGCACGCCGCGCACCCGGCACGAGGTGTGGACCTCGACGCCCTGGGCCGTCAGGTGGGTGTGCAGCAGCGCGGCGGCCTGCGCGTCCAGGTGGCGGTCCATGAGGTGCTCGCCCTGCTGGGCGACCACCACCTGGGCGCCGCGGGCGGCGAGCGCCTGGGCCGCGCTCACCCCGAGCAGGCCGCCGCCCACCACCACCGCCCGCACGCCCGGCCGTACCGCCGCGGACAGCGCCAGGCAGTCGTCCATGGTGCGGAAGGCGTGCACCCCGGCGGGCAGGTCGTGGTCCCCGGGGCGGAACAGCCCGCGCAGCGGCGGCAGTACGGGGTTGGCGCCGGTGGCCAGCACCAGCCGGTCCCAGCTCAGCACCGACCCGTCGTCGCAGTGCAGCAGGCGCTCGTCGCGGTCCAGCCGGACCGCGCGGGCGCTGACCAGGCGACCGGGCGCGGGCAGCGCGACCTGCTCCGGGCGCAGCCGTCCGGCCAGCACCTCGGCGAGCAGCACCCTGTTGTACGGGCGGTGCGGCTCCTCCGCGACCAGCGTGACGTGGATCCGATCGCCGTCCGTTCGTCCGCCGGGGGCGCCCGCGAGGGCATGCGGTCCAGGGAGGGCGTGCGGCTGCCCGAGCCGGTGCGCGAGCCGTGCCCCCGCCATTCCGCCGCCGACCACCACGATGTCCATGACTGCGAGGGTGCGCGGGCGCTGTTTCCCGCCCGCATCCCCGCCATTACCCGGGAGCAACGGTGCGCTCATCGCGGCGGGGGAGCAGGTGTGAGCGGGCCGCGTCCCCTGACCGGATCGTTCCGGAGCGGGGCACGATCGGGCCTGGCCGGCGGCGGGCGGCCGGGCCAGGATCGGGCCATGAGCGACGACACCGTATCCCGTACGCCGTCCGGAGAGCCGACCCGTACGCCGTCCCCAGCGCCGTCTCCCGCGCCCACCCCTGCCTCGTCCCCTGCCTCGTCCCCTGCCTCAACCCCCGCGATCCCGCCGGCCGGCGCCACCGCCCTGCTGGTCATCGACGTCCAGGAGTCCTTCCGGCAGCGCGAGAGCTGGGCCCACGCCTCCGACCCCGAGGTGGCCGCTCAGGTGGCGAAGCTGGTCGACTTCGCCCGCGAGCGCGGCGACCTGGTGGTGTGGGTGCTGCACTCAGAGGCCGGCACCGGCACCGTCTTCGACCCGGCGCTCGGCCACGTCCGGCTGATCGAGCCGCTGGCGGTCGGAAACGGCGAGCCGGTCGTCACCAAGACCTCGCACAACGCCTTCACCACCACCAACCTCCAGCAGATCCTCACCGAACATGGCATCCGCGCCCTGATCACCTGCGGCATCCGGACCGAGCAGTGCGTGGAGACCACCACCCGGCTCGCCTCCGACCTCGGTTACGACGTCACCTTCGTGCTGGACGCGACCGCCACCGAGCCCGTGCCGGACCCGGACGCGCCGGACGGCCGCCCGTACGCCGAGGTGCTCGCCGACCCGCGCACCCTGTGGCCGGCCGACATCGTGGAGCGCACCCGCTACGCTCTGGCCGGACGCTTCGCCACCGTCACCACAGTCAAGGAGCTGACCGGATCGTGACCCGGGTGGTCTTCCTGCTCGTTCCCCGGCTGCACCTGCTCGACCTCGCCGGGCCGGCCCAGGTCTTCTCGACGGCCGCCGACCAGGGGCTCGGGTACGAGCTGGAGTACGTGGCCGAGCAGGAGGACGTGCCCACCGCGCAGGGCCTGCCGCTGCGGGCGTCGGCGGCGCTGCCGGGCCTGGCCGCCGACGACCTGGTCGTCGTGCCCGGCTGGCGGTCCCGCTCGCTGCGCGACAACGGCCGGCTCGCCCCCGCCACCCTGGACTGGCTGCGCGCCCACCACGAACGCGGCGGCACGGTGGCCTCGGTCTGCGCCGGCGCCGACGCGCTCGGCCGGGCCGGCCTGCTGGACGGCCGCCGCTGCACCACCCACCACGACGTCCAGGACGAACTCGCCCGCACCTACCCGCTGGCCACGGTGATCCGCGACGTGCTGTACGTGGTGGACGGCCGGGTCGTCACCTCCGCCGGCATCGCGTCCGGGATCGACCTGGCCCTCCACCTGGTCGCGGTGCGGCACGGGCCGGGCGCCGCCGCCCGCGCCGCCCGGCAGATGGTGGTCTACGCCCGCCGCAATGGTGACGAGCAGCAGGCCAGCGCCATGCTGCGGCGCCGCGCGCACCTGAGTGACGCGGTCCACCGCGCCCAGGACCTCATCGACGCCCGCTTCTCCGAGCGCCTCGCCCTGGCCGATCTCGCCGCGGCCACCGGCGTCAGCGAACGCACCCTCACCCGCCGCTTCGCCGCCTCCACCGGCCTGACCCCACTGCGCTACCAGCAGGAGTTGCGCATCGAGCGCGCCGAGCACCTGATCACCCAGGGCGCGACCCACGAATCCGCGGCCCGCGCGGTGGGCTTCCAGGACGCGCGCATGCTGCGGCGGCTGCGGGCGAGGCAGGCGCTGGCCTGAGGCGTACGTCTTCCCGAGCCGCGGCTCTAGGGCCGGGTCCGGGTGCCGGGAGCGGCCTTCGTCAGCCTTCCGCCGGGCGGACCGGGCCGCCCGGTCGGACCGTCACCTCGGGCTCGTGGCCCACCGGGAAGTTCACCGAGCTCGCGATGAAGCACAGCCGGTGGGCGTCCTCGTGCAGGGCGACGGCCTTCTCCGCCATCGACGGCTCCGCGACCTCGACCCGCGGCCGCAGCACGACGCCGGTGAACCGGCCGCCGCCGTCCCCGGTCTCCGTCATGGTGCCGGCCGCCCGGTCGGTGTACGCGGTCACCACCACGCCGTTGACCGCGCAGGCGTGCAGGTACGACAGCATGTGGCACTGCGACAGCGCCGCGAGCAGCAACTGCTCGGGATTCCAGCGGTCCGCGTCGCCCCGGAAGTGCGGGTCGGAGGAGCCGGCGATGGGCGCCGGACCGTCCGCGCCGACCTCGTGGGTGCGCCGGTACGAGCGGTACGAGTCGGTGCCCGTGCCGAGGTTCCCGGTCCACACGACCTCGGTCTCGTACGTGTGCTGCCTGGCGGAGGGCATGTCAGTGGTCTCCTTCCCCGAGGGTGTCGCGTACGTGTGCGCGCGCGACCGCGGCGGCGTCGTCCGGCCGGCCCTCGCGTATCGCGGCCAGCAGGTCCCGGTGCTGGCTGTTGACCTGCGCGGGCCGGTGCGGCGGCGACAGGGTCGCCCGGGTGGAGACCATGATCTGGTCCCACAGCCGGTCCAGCGCCTCGAGCGCCACCGGATTGCCGGCCAGGCCCGCGATCCGGCGGTGGAACCGGCGGTTGTACGCCACCGCCGCCGCGAACCGGCCGGCCAGCGTCGCGGCTTCCGCCTGCTCGGCCTCGCGGGTGAGATCGGCCAGGTCGGCCGGGGCGATCCGGCCCTCGGCCTGGCGCCGCGCGGCGAGTTCGGCGGTGAGCGCCTCCAGCGCCGAGCGCACCTCGTAGGCATGACGCAGTGACTCGCGGTCCAGGGCCACCACCTGTACCCCACGCCCGGCGGACCGTACGAGTCCGTCGGCCACCAGCGCGCGGAACGCCTCCCGTACCGGGGTGCGGCTCATCGCCAGCGACGCGGCCACCTCGGTCTCGGTCAGTCGCTGGCCGGGCGCGTAGGCGCCGTCGACGATCAGGGCGCGCAGGCGCGCGAGGGCGGAATCGGTCTGCTGCACACAGGCGAGGGTAGTGCGGGTGAGACTTTGCATGCAATGCATGCAGCGTATGCAACTGGGGGGTTGTGTCGGCTCCCGCTGCTCAGGCCCGTTCGACCCGTACTGCGCACACCTTGAACTCCGGCATCCGGGACGCCGGGTCCAGCGCCGGGTTGGTGAGGGTGTTCGCGCGGCCCTCGCCCGGCCAGTGGAAGGGCATGAACACCGTGTCCGGGCGGATCGCCGCCGACACCCGGGCGGGCGCCACCGCGCGGCCCCGCCGGCTGGTCACGGCCAGCCGATCGCCGTCGGCCACGCCCAGCTTCTCCGCCAACCGCGGGTGGAGCTGGACGAAGGGGCCGGGCGCGGCGTCGTTCAGCTCCCGCACCCGCCGGGTCTGCGCTCCCGACTGGTACTGGGCCAGCACCCGCCCGGTGGTCAGGTAGTACGGGTACTCCGCCGACGGCTCCTCCGCGGCCGGCCGGTGCTCGACCGGCGCGAACCTTGCCCGGCCGTCCGGCGTGGCGAACCGCTGCAGGAACAACCGCGGCGTCCCGTCCTCCGCCGTCTCGGCCCCGGCCGCCGGTTCCGTTCCCGGGCCCGCCCCTGTCGCCGTATCCGATCCGGGTTCCGTTTCCGGTGCCGGGCACGGCCAGAACACGCCATCGCTCGCGGCGATCCGGTCGTAGGTGATGCCGGAGTAGTCTGCGGGGCCGCCCGCCGAGGCCTGGCGCAATTCGGTGAAGACCTCCTCCGGGTCGGCCGGGAAACTGTTCTCCCAGCCGAGCCGCGCGGCCAGTCCGCTGATCACCTCCAGATCGGAGCGCACCCCGGCCGGCGGGTCGATCGCCTTGCGGCGCAGGATCACCCTGCCCTCCAGGTTGGTGGTGGTGCCGGTCTCCTCGGCCCACTGGGTGACCGGCAGGACCACGTCGGCCAGTTGGGCGGTCTCGGAGAGCACCACGTCGCACACCGCGAGGAAGTCCAGCGCCGCAAGCCGCTCGGTCACGTGCCCGGCCCGGGGCGCGGACACCACCGGGTTGGAGCCCATCACCAGCAGGGCCTTGATGTCCCGGCCGAGCGCGTCGAGCAGTTCGTACGCGCTCCGGCCCGGCCCCGGCAGGTCCTGCGGGTCCACACCCCACACCCCCGCCACGTACGCCCGCGCCGCCGGGTCGTCCAGCTTGCGGTACCCCGGCAACTGGTCCGCCTTCTGGCCGTGTTCCCGCCCGCCCTGGCCGTTGCCCTGCCCGGTCAGGCAGCCGTAGCCCGACAGCGGCCGCCCGGCCCGGCCGGTGGCCAGGCACAGGTTGATCCACGCGCCGACCGTGTCCGTCCCCTTCGACTGCTGCTCGGGGCCGCGCGCGGTGAGCACGATCGACTCCGGGGCGTCGCAGAACATCGCCACGGCCCGGCGCAGTTGCGGCACCGGCACCCCCGTGATCCGCTCCACCAGTTCCGGCCAGTGCGCCATCACCCCGGGCAGCGTTTCCTCCCAGCCGCTGGTGCGCGACGCGATGAACTCCTCGTCCAGCCGCCCCTCGGTCACCACCAGGTGCAGCAGGCCGAGCGCCAGCGCCAGGTCCGTGCCCGGGCGCGGCTGGAGGTGCAGGTCGGCCTGCTCGGCGGTCCGGGTCCGGCGCGGGTCCACCACGATCAGGGTGCCGCCGTTCTCCTTCAGCTCGGTCAGCCAGCGCAGCGCCGGCGGCATGGTGTCGGCCAGGTTCGAGCCGACCAGGATCACGCACCCGGTCCGCGCCACGTCCGCCAGCGGGAACGGCAGCCCCCGGTCCAGCCCGAACGCCCTGTTCTGCGCCATCGCCGCCGACGACATGCAGAACCGGCCGTTG
Organism: Actinacidiphila acididurans; assembly: GCF_016918855.1. Taxonomy (GTDB): domain Bacteria; phylum Actinomycetota; class Actinomycetes; order Streptomycetales; family Streptomycetaceae; genus Actinacidiphila; species Actinacidiphila acididurans. Next base: position 110,082 of record NZ_JADKYB010000027.1, on the reverse strand, counting down.
TAGTCGATCTGCGAGGTCCGCAGCGCCACCCGGGCGAACTTGCCCAGCGCGTACGCCTTCTCGTTCGTCAGCCCGCCGCCGCCGAACACCGCCACCGCGTCCCGCCCGTGCCGGGCCCGGGCCCGCAGCAGGCCCTCGGCCACCCGGTCCAGCGCCTCCTGCCACGACGCGGCCCGCAGCTGTCCGTCCGCGTCCCGCACCAGCGGCTCGCTCAGCCGCACCGCCCCCGACAGCACCTCCGCCGACGTCCGCCCCTTCCCGCACAGCGCGCCCCGGTTCACCGGAAAGGCCCGCTCGACCACCTCCGGCAGCGCCCCGCTCCCCACCCGCAGCGTCATCCCGCACTGCAACGCGCAGTACGGGCAGTGCGTGTCCACGTCCGTCGCCGCCACGTCGCCCACCGCTGTCGTCATGCCCCCACCCTGGGTGACCTGTGTTTCCCCGGGCTCCCGCGCCGATTACGCGGCGGGCACGAGGGGCTCATCGAGGAGGGGGCGGTGGTGTGAGGGGCGGTGGCGTGACGGGCGGGGCCCGCCCGCCGTCACCCGCCGGAGCCGGAGCTCGGGCCTCCGGCCCGGGCAGGGGCGGCGGCAGGGGAAGCCAGGGCGCGGGTCACCCCGTTCTCGCGCGGCCCGAGGAATGTGGGATTCGGCTTGACCACCACGTCCAGCGCCGCCTTGTCCGCGGCGAGCACTTCCCGCAGCCCGCCCGCGTACCAGGTCAGGTCATGCGGCTCGTCCACCCCCACCCCGTACGCGTCGATCCCCGCCGCCTCGCACAACGCCAGCGCCCTGCGTATGTGGAACCCCTGGCTGATCAGCACCGCCCGGTCCACCCCGAAGATCCGCCGGGCCCGGTCGCACGAGTCCCAGGTGTCGAACCCGGCGTAGTCCAGCACCACCTTTCCGGCGGGCACCCCGTGAGCCGTCAGGTACGTCCGCATCGCCCCCGGCTCGTTGTACGACGTCTTGCTGTTGTCGCCCGTGACCAGTACCACCTTCACCTTTCCCGCCGCGTAGAGCCGTGCCGCCGCGTCCAGCCGGTGCGCCAGATACGGCGACGGCCGCCCGTCCCACAACCCCGCGCCGAACACCACGGCCACCGGCTCGCTCGGCACATCCGCCTCCGACCGCAACCGCCCACCCCCGCTCACCTGCAACCACATCGCGGGCAGCAACGCCACCACGCACACCACCACCGCCCACCGCACCAACCGCCGCCACCCCCGCACCGTCCGCGGCAGCCTCGGCCGCAGCCGCGATGCCCTCCGGGCCCAGGGCGATTTCCTGGCCGGGGTCCCCGTCCCTTCCGCCACCACCAACTCCGCCGGTTCCGGTTGCCCCGCTCGGCCACGGAGCACCGTCCCCCGCAGCCGTGCCCGCATCCCTACGAGCCAGGTGAACCCTCGCACGCGTCCCCCTCCGTCCTTCCCGTCCCGCCCCACACAGCCCCCTCACCGACCCGATCCGAGCCGAAGCCGCGGCACCCGACATCCCGGCACCCCACGACGCACGACCCGCCACCGCGCCGCCCCGGACCGGAACGGCTCCGCATCCAGGCCGGGTTCGGTCCTGGACCACCTTGCACCTCCAGGACCTGCGTCCTCAGTGATCGACGCCGGAGCACTGTCCGCCGGTTGCCGTCCACGCGTGGGACGTGAACCCGGGCGGGGCTGGACCGCCACGAACCGATCTGACCAGGGCCGGTCGTGGCCCGACCCGGACGAGCCGAGGCTCGCGCCCTTCGGTAACCGCCGCGGACCCGGTCAGTCCGCCGCCTCCCACGCCTCGGCCGTGAACTCCCGTGCGGTGGCTCCCACGTACACCGCCGCGGTCAGCCAGGCGAGGGCGAAGGCGTCCGGGTCGGCCGGGAGCATGGTGCCGAGAGCGTCGGCGTGGCGGGCGCGGGTGGCGGTGGTGAGGGCGTCGGCGCAGGCCGCGGCGGTGGGGAGGCCGGCCGCTCGCAGGCGCCGGGGGAGTCCGGGGTCGGCCGCCGCCGCGGCGACGGCTCGGCCGCCCAGCGCGGTGCGCGCCACCGTACGGCTCAGCAGGTCCCACTCCACCGGGGGCAGCGCCAGCGGCCGGCCGGCCACTGCACGCGGCCCGTCTGCACCGCCGCCGAGGCGCCCGGGTATCAGGCGTTCCAGGCCGAGGTCCACCGGTTCGCCGCCCGCAGGGCACAGCGCCAGTGCGGCCACACCGGCCGGGCGGTCGGGCACCAGGCGGGCGATCAGCCGTATCGTCGCGCCTCGCCGGCCGGCCAGTGCCCGCAGGTTCGCGGTGTAGGGCAACTCGGGCCGCTCGTCCGGGGAGTGCAGGATCACCACCGGGCCGAGGACGTCCTCGACGGCGGAGCCGGGACCGGGGTGGACGGCGAGCGCGGGCAGGCCGCCCAGGGAGGTGACCGTGCCGGTGAGGAACAGCAGGTCACCCCCGGCCGGGCGGTCGTCCACGGGCTCGGCCTGCCAGGCCAGCGCCGCCCTGACCTGCGCCGCGACCGGACGCGCCCACAACCCGTCGAGCGGGGCCTGCTCCCACCCCGCGCCCGTGGCGGCCACCGACCGCACCGAGGCGCCGCCGCCGACCCTGCCGTCCCCGGTCAGAGTGGTCCCGGTCACGATCAGCCCGCCGCCCCGGCCGAGTTGACGCAGGCTCAGCGCCGCCCCGCCCGGCACCCGAGCCCCCGCCGAGGGTGCCACCCGCTCCGGGCCGCCCGGCTGGACCACCGAGACGCTCCGTATCGCGCCCTCCCCGGTGACCGCGTAGGCGGTCGCGCCGGCGTACCCGGAGGCCGTGACCACCGGCTCGGTGAACAGGCCGTACAGCCGCAGCGATCCGGCCTGCTCGTACGTCCTGCGGGCCGTGCCCACCGCCTCCCGGGCCGCCGCCGCGTCCTCCGCCTCCCGTACCGTCCGCGCCTCGTCCAGCAGGGCCGCCAGGTCCTGCGTCAACTCGCCCAGCCGGAAGGCGCTGTCCCCCTCCCGCGCCTCCGCCAGCCGCCGGGCCACCCGTACGGCGCTGGCCGCCGGCCGGTGCAGGCCCGCCAGACGGGCGGCGTGCGCGGCGTGCAGCAGTGCGGCCCGGGCGAGGGACGCCGCGGCCGCCCCCGCGCACAGCGCCGCAACCCCCGCGTCCCACAGCGCCGCAGCCGCTCCGCGCTGAGCCGCCGGCACCTGTTCCGCGGCCGACGGGTCGCCCTCCGCGAGCCGGTCCTCGGCCTCCCCCTCGGTACGGGCTTCCACCGCTGCCTGCTCCGGCCCCGGCGTCGCCTCGGCCAGCGGGGCGATGCTCAGCACGGCCGCCCGGTGCAGGCAGGCGGGTGCCAGCAGGCACGAGCAGGTCACCGCCTCCCCGTCCGTGACCGTCCCGCCGGGGCCCGGCCGGAGCAGCACCGCGGTCTCGTCGTCCACCGCGACCCGTACGGACCCCTCGTCCCCCTCGGACACCGCCCAACTCCGGGCCTTGTCCACCACCCCCTCGAGCCTCTTCCGCAGCCGTGCGGGCAGCAATTCCACCGCCCCGGCCGCGACCGCCGCCTCCACCGGCGGCACCCGCACCCCCATCGCCCCGTACCTCCCCGTGTCCTTCCCCTTGCCCGCGCACACATCGGCCTCAGCCCGCGCAGGGCCCTTCCCCCCGGGGCCTCACCCCCGGCTTCCTCACCTGCCGACCATCGAACCACGCCCCACTGACAATCCACTTGACCTGCGGTTTTGCGGCCACGGGCCGACCGGCTGGAATATCCGTTCCGAACGGTTTCGGCCCAGGGCATCCCGGAAACCCGCCGTGAAAGCCGGAAAGGATCGCAGAGACCCCCGAGGACCCAGGAGGCGATGAGCATGCTCAGGACCGACGTGGCGCAGGTGCTGCACGCGGTGCGGGACGTTGACTTCCCGGCGGGCAGGCGGGAGTTGGTGGAGGCGGCCATGGCGGCGGGGGCGCCCGGGGACGTGGTGGCGGCACTGCGCGGCATCCCGCCGGAGCAGTACCGCAACCGGGCCGAGATCGCGCACTCGGTACGCCTCGACCCCGCCTCCGACCTGGGGCTGAGCGAAGCGCAACGAGCCGAGCAGGCCCGCGAGGGCGGCAAGCCGCACCTGTCCCAGTACCTGCGCGAGGTGCCGAAACCGCCCGTCGAGGACGAGCTCAGCCGCGAACGCCGACTCTGAGCAGGATTCCCGGCAGGCAGCAGGCAGCAGGCAGCATGGCAGCAGCCAGCACGCGGCCGAAGCCGTCCCGCGGACCGGCAGCTCACCCCGCCCGCCCCGCCACCCTTTCCCCCACCCATCGCGCCAGCTCCAGCGGACTGAGCGCGGCCACCGGCATCCCCGCGGCGACGACCTGGGAGGCGATCCCCGCGGAGTAGCGGGGCCGGCCGGCGTCGTCCAAGGAGGCGCAGCCCAGCAGGTGGCAGCCGGCGTCGGCCAGGGCGCGGACCTCGGACAGGAGGGGGCCGACCGGGCCGCCCTCCTCGAAGTCGCTGATCAGCACCACCAGGGTGCGCGACGGCACCGTGACAAGGCTGCGGGCGTGGCGCAGGCCGGCCGCTATCCGGGTGCCGCCGCCGACCCGGACCTCGAGCAGGAGGCCGAGCGGGTCGTCGACATGGTCCGTGAGGTCCAGCACTTCGGTGGAGAAGGCCACGAAGTGGGTGGACAGCGCGGGCACCCCGGCCAGCACCGAGGCCGTCACCGCCGACCAGATGGTGGACGCCTCCATGGACCCCGACACGTCCACCACCAGCACGATGCGCCAGTCCGCGGCCTTGCGGGCCCGGGTCCGGAACACCGGCCGTTCGGGCAGCACCGTGAGTGATCCGTCGGCCGGGTCGCGGCGGGCGGTCGCCAGGTTCGCCCGCACCGTACGGGCCAGGTCCAGCGGTCCGCCCGGGCGCCGGGACGGGCGCGGATGCGCGAGGCCCGCGAGCGCCGGACGCAGCCGATTGGCCAGCGCCCGGGTCAGCTCCTCCACGATCCGGGCCACCAACGGGCGCAGTTTTGCCAGTTGGCCCTCCGGCAGGCCGCCCGCGTACGACAGCACCGTACGCAGCAGCTCCACCGACGGCCGGGCCGCTGCCGGATCCAGCTCAAGCGCCGCGTCCAGGCGCCCCGCCATCGCGGCCGAGGCGAGCACCTCCTCGCGCACCCCCTCGCCGAACAGCGCCGTCAACTCCTCCGACCAGCTCCGCACATCGGGGTACGACGGCCCGTCCCCGCCCCGCCGGCCGCCCACGCCGCCGCCTTCGCCCGAGCCCTCCCCGCGCCCGGACCCGTACAGCTCGTCCAGCGCCGCCCCGATCCGCAGCGCCCGCGGCGAAGCGGCCGGGTCGAGCCGGCCCAGCAGCAATTGCCACCGCACGTCCGCCGCGATCGCCATGGGCTCGTCCGACCCCTTCCGCGCCTCCCCTTGCCCTCCCGGATTCGGCGCCCCCGCAGCGTCCTGCGCCGCCGCATCGAGTACGGCCAGCAGCCCGCGCCCCGCAAGCGCCTCGCGCCCGGCGAGGTCGGCCGCGGTGTGCCGGGCCAGCACGGCCGGATCCGGGGCGGCGACGGCGGTCCGCGCGTCCTCGGCGCGTACGGACGCCAGCAGCCGGGACCGGGCGGCCGGTGAGAGCGCGTCGAAACCGTGACGCAGCGCCGGAAGCCGGTCCAGGAAGGCGCGGTCGGGCAGCGACTCGATTCTGGTCACCATGGGCGCGAGGAGTTCGCCCGCCTCCAGGAGCGGCCCGGCCGCGGTGAGCGCCCCGGTGAGGAAGGCGGCCAGGTCGGCGCGCAGCTCCGGGGTCGTGGCGCCGTCCGTACGCGCCGCCAGTACGGTCCCGAAGGCACGCGGCTCGGCGTGCGCGAGCAGGACGCGGGCCGCGCCGGCGGCGCCCCGGATCAGCGGCGTACCGGTGTCGGCGAGCCGGGCCAGCGCGTCCGCCATACGCAGCCCGGGCGTGCCCCGCGCGGCGAGGTCGGCCAGCGCCATTGCGTCGGCCGGGTCCTCGGAGCCGGCGAGGCCGTCCAGCGCGCGGACCCCGGCGGCGGTCAGCTCGGCCGAAGCGGCGGCGACGGCCTCGGCCTGCCAGCCCTCGGGGAGCCCCGGGACCAGGCCGGAGCCGAGCCGGTCCAGCAGTGTCACCCCCGCCAGCAGCTCCGGCAGGGTGCCCACGGCCGGGAGCACCGCGGCGGCCTCGGCGAGCCGGTCGGCCGCGAGGTCCGGCAGCGCGCACTGCGCCGCCTGCTGCAGCCCGGCCAGGATCTGCGCCGCGGTCGGACCCCCTTCGCGCCGCTCGGCCAGCGCCCGCCCGCGCAGCAACCCCTCGGCGGCCTGGCCGAGTTCCGGGCCGTACACCGCGACCACGTCCAGCATCGCCGCGGTCGACGGGGTCCACTCCAGCGCCCACCGGACGCCGATGCCCGCGGTGCCGCCGGCGCCCTGCGTACTCGCCGGCTGCCCGTACGGCACCCCGCACACGTCCAGCCGCCGCAGCGCGATCTCCCGGCGGCGGTCCAGCGGCGAACGGTACGGGTCCAGCCGCAGCTCCCTGCGCTCGGGCCGCGCCGGGTCCGGCAGGTCCAGCTCGGCCAGCAGCCCCTCCACCGACGGAGCGAGACCGGATCGCGGTGTTCCCGGGGCGAGCCGTCCCCGCCGGCCGCCGACGAGTACGGATTCCAGCGCCTGCGCCACCACGCGGCCCCGGCCCAGCAACTGGCCCTGCGTCAGCACGGTCTCGACCGCCTCGGCCAGCTCCTTGCGGCCCGCCGCCGGGTAGCCCCGCAAGGTCGCCAGGTCCCGCGCGTGCCGCACGATCTCCCGCGCGTCCGGCGGCCCGGACGGGTGACCCGCGGCCCGTACCTCGGCACACACCCGTACGGCCGTCCGTACCAGCAGCTCGTCCAGCCCGTCCGGCGCGGCGCCGGCCGCCACCACCCCGTGCTGCCACTCGGGGTCTTTGATCCCGGCCGGGTACCCGGACCGCTCGTCCAGCAGCCCGTACGCGTACGGCACCAGGGACGTCGTTACGGTCTCCGCCGCGTCCTCCCGCGCCGCCTTGTAGGGACCGCCCTGCGGCGCCCTTTCCGTCGGGCGGAGGTCGACCGGTACGACGATCGCACCGCCCGCATCCGCGGTCCGCCCGGCGGCCAGGTGTAGCTGCACCCGGTCCGGGCTCGGCGAGGTGTTCCCGGGCTTGTCGTACGACGCCGGGCCCGGGAGCAGCGCGGGCGCGTGGAAAGCGCCCACCACGGCGGCGACGCGGCGGCCCGCACCGTACCGGGCCAGGAGGCTCCGCATATGGGCCTCGCGGCGCAGGTCGTGCGGGTCCAGCCGGCGCGTGCCGCGGGCGTCGTGCCGCAGCGCCCAGCCGACGAGGAGGGCGGCCCGGCGCAGCGACTCCGCGGTGCCGCCGGGCGCCGCCGTCTCGACCAGCCGATCCCACAGGTCCTCGCCCGCCCGGCGGCGCAGGGCACCGGCCAGCGAACCGCCGACCGGCCTGGCGGGGGAGCCGCCGCTTTCACCGTCCCCCGAAAAATCACTCCCCGAGAAGTCGCCGCCTGAAGGGTCGCCCGCCGAGAAGCCACCCGCAGCGGAGCCGTCCCCCGACGACCCGTCGACCGCGGAACCCTCTTCCCCTGAGCCGCCCGGGGACGCGCCGCCCCCCTCCGGCGGCGCGCCCTCGGGCGGTGACATGGGGGCGGGCGGCGCGCCCAGGGGGAGGTCGAAGGGGACGACGGGCACACCGGCGGCCCGGGCCCAGCGCAGGGCGACGAGTTCGGGGGAGAACTCGGCGAACGGCAGGAACACCAGCCCGCGCGGACCGTGCCCGGCCAGCGCGACCGGGGGGCACGTGCCGGGGTCGGCCAGGTGCGGCAGCCAGGGTCCGAACTCCCCGGGCAGCTCCACGAAGAGCACCTCGGGCGCGGCCGCGGCCAGTAGTTCCGGCATGGCGGCGGCCAGCACGGGGGAGTGGTGCCGTATCCCGATCAGATACGGCGCCCGGCTCCCCGCCAGCTCCTCGACGGCCGCCCCCGCCGCTTCCCCTGCCTCGTCGTCCGCTGCCTGCGCCGCCTGCGCCTCGGTCACAGCCGGCCGCCCGGCCGAACCCTCGTCATCCCAGCGCATCGCGCAGCTCCCACAGCGTGCGCCACAGCGGCGAGCCCTGTTCGGCACGTCGGCGGACCGGGCCGTCCCAGTAGCCGAGCAGCCGCGCATGGTCGGCGGGGTCGTCCTTGCGGACGGTGCCGAGCAGGTGGCCCGGCAAGGTGCGCAACGGGTCCCGGCCGTCGGGCAGGTAGGCCGCGCCCAGGCCCATGGCGGTGGCCACATGGACCGCCTCGGCAGTGCTCATCACCGTGGAGGGCCGCTCCACCTCCCAGCCCTCCGCGCTGTGGCCGGTGCGCAGGTCTCGGAAGGCCGTCACCAGGGCTTCGAGTACGGCGGTGTCCACGGCGAAGTCCGCCCCGACCCTGGCCAGCGCGGCCGTGGCCTGCCCGCGGACCAGCTCGGTCTCGGTGTCCAGGTCGGTGATCGGGCCGACCGTCTCGAAGTTGAAGCGGCGCTTGAGGGCGGCCGACATCTCCGAGACCCCGCGGTCGCGCAGGTTGGCGGTGGCGATCACCGTGAAGCCGGGGGCGGCGTGCACGGTGCCGCCGCCGTCCGCGGCCTGGACCAGCTCCGGCACCGCCATCCGCCGCTCGGACAGCACCGACACCAGCGCGTCCTGCACCTCGGGCAGGCATCGGGTGACCTCCTCGATGCGGGCCACCGCGCCGCGCGTCATGGCGGTCAGCACGGGGGAGGGGACCAGGGCGGCGCTGCTGGGGCCCTGCGCGAGCAGCATCGCGTAGTTCCAGCCGTAACGCAGCTGGTCCTCGGTGGTGCCGGCGGTGCCCTGCACGGTGAGGGCGCTGGTGCCGCACACCGCGGCCGACAGCAGCTCGGACAGCATCGACTTGGCGGTGCCCGGCTCGCCCACCAGCAGCAGGCCGCGCTCACCGGCGAGCGTCACCACGCACCGCTCGACCAGCGCCCGGTCGCCGACGAACTTCCGCCCGATCGCCAGCCGGCGCTCGTCCCACCGCAGCGTCTCGCCGTCGGTGCCGCACACGAAGGCCACCACCGCCCGCGGGGTGAGCCGCCACCCGGGCGGCCGCGGCCCCCGGTCCCAGCCCGCCAGGAACTCCAGCTCCTCCGCGTACCGGTCCTCGGGCAGCTCGATCTGCCGTGCCTGCGCCACCGCGCCCCCGTCGCCCCGCACCGGGCCCCCGCCTTCCCGCGTCGTGCCGTTCGCATCCGCACTGATGGCTGTCGAGCCGTTCGTTTCCGCGCCGCTCATCGCCGTCCCCGTCCCGTACTGCGCGCCGCGAACTCCTCGAAACCGGGCGCGTCCCCGTCCGTCACCCGCCGCCAAGCGCGCCGGAAGAGTTCCGGCACCGGGCAGTCCGGTATCAGGAACCCGTCTCTGACCACCGCGCCGGCCCCGAACAGTGCCGTCTTCCAGGTCTCCAGCGGCAGGCCCGGCGCCTTGCGGTCCAGCCAGCCGCCGGGCAGGAACAGGCTCCGCCCGGCCCGGGGCCGCTTGGCCTCGACCACCAGGTCGGTCGCAGCGAGTTCGGCGCGCGCCTTCTTGAGCCGGGCCGGCTTCCAGCCGGTCCAGGCCGCGACATTGCGGTCGGTGGGGTCGGGCAGTGCCAGCAGCATCAGGTAGAGCGCGGCGGCGTCCTCGGACAGGCCGAGCCGTTCGGCGGCGGACGCCGCCACGTCGGGCGCACTGCGCACCGGGTGCTGCGGGGCGCCGGCCGGCCCGTCGTCCGCCACAATGGCGGCGAAGTCGTCGCCGATCAGCGCGCGCAGGGCGTCGAGCCGGTGACTCTGCCGGCCGAGCCCGGCCAGCAGGGTCAGCGTCGGGTGGTCCGGGCCGCCCTCCGGCGACTCCCCGGGCAGCACCGCGGCCGGACGCAGCCAGATCTCCTCGCCGCCCCTGCCGTACCGGGACGGCAGCAGGACGAGCGCGGGCCCGGCCGGCAGCTGGCCGTCGGGGCGGGCGCCGCCGTCGGCGGGCAGCCCGTACGCCTCCCGGATCCGCGGCGCGGTGGGCTCGCCCTGCGCCGTCCAGTCCACGCCCGGGTCGATCAGCAGGCCCTCGTCGGCCAGCCGCAGCCGCAGCGCCCGCAAGGTGTCGGGCAGCACCGCGCGCAGCGGGTCGCCGTACGGCAGCCGGTACGCCAGCCAGCGCAGCGCCGCCGCGTACTGCACGAGCGGCTCGGCGGTCAGCAGCGCACTGGGGTCGTCGGCGATCAGTGCGCCGTCGGTGAAGCGCTGCCGGGTGCGGCCGGTCAGCTCCCTGTTGTGCTCGGGGTTGAGCGCGGTGCTCAGGAAGCCGGTGAGGTGGGTCTCCCGGTTCGCCTGCTCCATCAGCTCGATGGGGACGGCCCGGCGCACGCCCTCGACGGCGATCCACCGCGCGGCAAGGGCGTCGGCGTCGAAACCGTCCTCCCACAGCCGCGCCACATCCGCCGGGTCGGCCGGCACCAGGGCGGCCAGCAGCCGCTGCCGCTCCGGCAGGTCGAGGTGGCGCAGGGTGTCGCGGGCGGTGGCGGCGCGGGTGGGCCGCAGCCCGGCCAGCGCCAGCGCCTCAGGGACCGGAGTGCCGTCGCGGCCGTACGCGTCCAGCCGCGGCAGGCCGAGCAGCAGCACTGCGGCCGTCGCCGCGTCCAGCCCGGTGAGCTGAGCGAAGCGCTCGGTCGTCGCCGCCCGGTACGGTACGGGGCCGCGCTCGCGGACCAGTTCGGCCAGCCGGCGCAGGGCCGGCGCCGGTACCGGGTCCTTTCCGCCGCCCGGGGTCTCCTCCTCGGAGAGCGTGAAGCCGGACCAGGGGCCGAACCGGGCGTCCGGTGCGTACTCCACCGCCCGCCAGTGCTGCTTGCCGTCGTAGTCGTGGTCCTCGGCGACGATCAGCAGAGTGCGTTCGCCGGTGCGGTGCACCTCGCCGACCCGGTTGCCGCGGATCGTCGCCGCGGGCTCGGTCAGCCGCAGCGTCCGCAGTCGGCCGCCCGGCTCGGTCAGCGGTGCCGGCCCGTCGAGCACGGCGTCCAGGAACTCCAGCAGCGCCTGCCGCTCCTCCTCGGGGGTGCCCTCCATTGCCGCACGGGCGGCCACCGCCGCCAAGCCGGGGCCGAGCAGGGACAGCCACGTCAGGTCCGTGCCGGACCGCCGTCCGGGAGTGCCCCGGCCGCCGACGGCCGGCCCGTTCGGCTCGTCCTCGCCGATGGTGCCGGCGACCAGCCGGTGCACGGTCCGCACGCCGTCCATCACCGTGGTGGCGGCGTCGCCCCGCGAGACCCAGCGCAGGTAGTAACGGTTCCGCGAGACCAGCCCGGCCAGCGCGGTGTTGAGCATGCCGTCCTTGGCGTGGGTGACCTGCCGGACGGCCGGGCGCGGCCGGGCGGCGGCGGTACGGACCAGGCCGGCGATCCGCCGGACCGTCCGCGCCGCCTCCAGCACCAGGGCCGCCACGCCCGCGGCCAGGCGCGGGTGGGTGATGTCCGGCAGCACCCGTCGCACCGCCTCCTCGGCGGCGGGCCGGTCCTCGGGCAGCGGCTCCAGCAGCGCCCGGGCCTCGGCGTCGGTCAGCGCCCGCAGCGCCGCCGAGCCCGCCTCGTCGCGGGGGCGCAGCGCGTGCCAGTACCACAGCGGCGGTACGAGGGCGGTGCCGCCCGCGTACAAGCTGCTGCCCAGGCCCGCCTCCACCCGGCCGAGTTCGATGCCCTCGGCGTCGTGGAAGCGCACCGTGTCGGTCCAGCCGCCGGTGACCACCGGGTGCAGCACCGCGCCGGGCAGCCGCAGCGGCGGCACCGGCATCGGGCCGGACATCCGGCCGGACACGTGGCCGGCCGAGACCGGGCCGTCCGGCGCGGGCAGCGGGCGGCTGCGGCTGCCGTCGGTGCCGCAGGCGGTCAGCGTGCCCGCCGCCGTGTCGTACCGCACCCACCAGCCGAGCAGGCCGTCCTTGGTGCCGAACGGCGAGCCGGCCAGGCCCGGCTGGAGCGGCAGCAGCCGGGAGGCGGGCTCGACCAGCCGGCTGCCGGTGCCGCCCTCGGCCAGGGCGGCGTCGAAGAAGGCGGGCACGGCGGCCCGGCCGCGGCGGGCGGTCGCCGGGTCGTACTCGTACCAGCGCCCGTCGTGCAGCACCCAGTACGACAGCCCGTCGGACGCCACCGGGCGGCGGTCGCCGAAGGAGGTGTCGCCGGCCCGCATCGGCCGGCTGCCGTAGAACCGGCCGCCACCGGGCAGCGGCAGGGACACGGTGCCGGAGCCGCGCCAGGGCGCGTCCAGGGTGCCGGCCGGCGCAAAGGTGTCGGCCGGACTGCCCGACCAAGCGGCGCGGCGCTCCGAGCCGCGGCCGGAGGCGATCAGCCACTGCCCGTCGCTCCACCGGATGACGGTCCGCTCCCATGAATACGTCTGCGGGGCCGGCCGGGGCAGGGTGCGCTCGTCCAGCACCCCGTCCGGGCCGACGGCGACGGCGTGGGTGTCGCGGGCGACGACCAGCGCGGGCCAGGCGTCCTCCAACTGGAGCTCGGCCTTGGGCCGCTGCGTCCCGGCCGGGGCCGCGGTCAGCCGGTCCACGGTCTCCTCCAGGGCCGGCCAGCCGAGTTCGTCCAGGATGCCGGCGCGCAGGGTGCGGGCCAGCGTCGGCGCCACGTCGACGGCGGCGATCCCCGCCACCGCCTCGGGGGCGGTGGCCAGCACGGCCGGGTCGTCGAACCGGGCCAGCCGGCTCAACTGCTGGTCCAGCCCTGGCAGTCCGCGGGCGGCGGCCAGGTCGGCGGCGCGCTCGGCCAGCCACTGCCCGACGACCGGCCCGAGCACCGGATCGGCGGCCACCACGAGCAGACGCTCCGGGCCGCGCTGGTCGCCGGCCATCTGCTCCACGGCCCCGCGCAGCGCCCGCGCGAACCTGGCGTCACCGGCGACCGCGGCCAGGTCCCGGCGGCCGGGCCCCTTGTCGTCGAGCCAGCGCGCCAGGTCGAAGGTCGTCCCCTGCTCCCGCTCTGCGACCGGCACACTGTGCGCCAGGCAGCAGTCCAGCACGTCCAGGTCGGTGTGGTGCCGGCCGTTGCCCGCCGCGAGCCGCACCGGCTCGCCCTCCCGCGCCAATTGCGCCGAAAAACGCTCCACCAGCGCGAGTTCGGCTTCGAGCCGCCCCGGTCCGCGCCACCAGTAGCCGTGCTGCCGCCGCGTCGCCCACATGCCGAACCACTCCGCGGCGGTGGGCGGCCGCTCGGTCTCCTCGCCGGCGTCGTCCCCCTCGGCCGAACCCGCGTCGCCGCCTTCGCCCGCCAGCAGCGCGAACGCCCCCGTCTCCGCCAGGACCGCCAGCCACATAAGGTCCGACTCGCCCTTCTCGTCCCGCGCGGCCGGCAGCATGCGCAGCAGCCGCGCCCGGACCGCGGGCTCGCGCCGGGCCGCCTCGACCAGCGCCGGGCGGGCCGCCTTCCAGAACGACATAGGCGCCCTGGTCACCGCCCCGGTCGGCAGCAGCGCGGTCACCAGCGCCGCCTCCTCGGCGAGCACGTCGCGACCGGCCGCCTTCGCCAGCCGCCGCAGGTCCTCCAGCATCCCCGCGTACGGCGCGAGGCCCGCCGCCGCCCGCTCCTGGCACAGGGTGCGGAACTGCTCGAACGCCGCCTCGGGCGCCAGCCGTTCGGCCAGCCCGCGGGCCTGCTCGCGCAGCGTCTTGCCGCTGAGCGCGCCCGCCGCCGCGAACTCCAGGAACACCTCGCGCAGCCGGTCCTCGTCCACCGGCAGGGCGTGCCGCCGCTCGGCCTCGCGGGCCTTGCCGAAGAACGCCGACGCGTACGACGCCGACTCCGCGGCCAGGAAGTGCCGGGCCACCTGCTCGTAGTAGGTGGGCAGGAAGTGCGGCACCGACCGGTCCAGCCGGGTGGCGATCTCGTCGAAGCCGTCCTTGGCGTGGCCCGGCTTGGTGACGGCCAGCCGCGCCAGCCGCTCCATCTCCTTGACCACCGCCAGCGCGTGCCGGCCGCGCGCCGGGTCGTTGACCAGCGCCCAGGCGGGGAAGCCCAGCGCCTGCCGCCGCACCCGGCCCACCGGCTCGCCGCCGCCGGACGCGAAGCCCAGGTACTCCAGCGCCAGATCCTCGGCCGCGCCCAGGGTCTCCGGCACCAGCCGCACCACCACCCGGTCGTCCATCGCCGGGTGCGTGTAGCCGCGCGCCTCCAGCACGTCCACGCCCGCAGGCAACTCCGCCTGCGCGCCCCCGTCCGTGCCCTCGGCGCCCAGCGCCAGCACGGCGCCGGCCTCCAGCAGGCCGCGCTCGTCCGTCCCGGTCGTCACCGGTCCCCCTCCTCTTCCTCCGCCACGACGCGCCCCGCGTACACCAGCGACGCCATCCGTTCCCCCTCCGACCAGGCCACCGGGCCCACCTCGCCCAGCCGCAGCCGGCCGCCCCCGGCGTCCCGCCACTCCAGGTCACCGGTGACCGCCTCGGCCTCCGGATAGTCGTCGCCGAGCCACAGCGCGGCCTCCACCGGACGACCGTCCTCGACGACCTGGCAGGTCGCGTAACCGCCGCGCACCCGGTAGCCGTGCTGCACCGCCCGCGCGGTGGCGTGCCGCAACTGCTCGAACCGGCCGCCCGCGTACGTGTCCAGGGCAGCGGCCGCGGCCGGCACGTCCGCCCCGCGCCGCCACACCTCGCGGAAGAGCTGGCCGACGCGCTGGGTCACGTCCAGCTCCGCCGCGAACTCCCGCAGGTCGTCCAGGTCCGCGGGGTCCTGGAGCAGCACGGGGTGCGGGATCAGCACGGCGTCCGCCGAAAGCCGCACCGAGTCCCCGTCCAGGTCCACCACACCCAGGCCGCGCGCGGGGTCCGCGTCGCGCAGGAAGCCCGCGCGGGTCAGGTCCGGGCCGCCGTCCTCGGCCACCGGCGCCACCACCAGGTCCCGCAGCGCCTCCTGCCAGGCCGGATCGGGCCAGACCCGGGCCAGCAGCGCGGCCGGCACCGGCAGCGACCGCACGAGCCAGGCGTCGGCCTGCGCCAGGCACTCCCGCTCGTGCCGCTCCAGCCACTGCGCGAGCTGGCGCAGCCGCACCACTTCCGGGTCGTCGCGCAGCTTGCCCGGCACCTGACGCAGCGTGCGCCCGGCGGCATTGCGGCACACGACCTTGGTGCCGTCCAGCGTGACGGCGTATCCCTCCGCCGTCTCGATCCACCCCATGACAGGGCCCCTCCCGATACCGTCCCTCAGCGATGTCGATCACACTAGGTGGCACCACTGACAACGCCCCCCGGAGGCCGTCCTGACCCCCCGTCACCTGCCGTTCTTCGTCTACGGCACGCTGCTGCCCGGCGAGCGCAACCACCCGCTGCTGGCCGGCCGGACCCTGTCCTGGACTCCCGCGGAACTCCCCGGCGCCCTGCTCTTCCACGGCTCCGGCCGCCCCTACCCGTACCCCTACGCCGTCCCCGATCCGGACGGCGCCGCCGCAGTGCGCGGGCAGGTCGCCGCCGTCGCCGACGACGTGTACGACGAAGTGCTCGCCGACCTCGACAAGCTGGAGGACTACACCCCGGGCGGGACCGGCAACCACTACGAGCGGGTGCGGGTACAGGTGCGCGCCGCGGACGGCGCCGCAACGGACGCCTGGACCTACTTCGCCGCCGACCGCATAGCCCGCGAGCTGCGCGTCTCGGGTGTGCGGGTGCGCGACGACGACTGGCTGCGGCGGACCGGGCCGTGAACCGGGAGCGCCCGGGGAGCCGTACGCCTCCTACGTCCGGCACGGCCCCTCACACCGCCGCCGTACCCTGGTGAGAGCACCGACACCGGCCCTTAGCCGCCCGCACACGGCGGTGCAACGCCCGACCCGGACGATCCCACTGTGACCAGCATCCCGAGCCCCGCAGCCCACCGGCCGGCCGGCCCCGCGACACCGGCGGGCCGGCCGGTGCTGGTGGCGGTCGCGCACGGCAGCCGCGATCCGCGCGCGCTTCCGGTGGTACGCGCGCTGCTGGCGCGGGTGCGGGAGCTGCGGCCCGGGCTGGACGTGCGGCTCGGGCACGTGGAGCTCAACGAGCCGCTGCTCACCGACACCCTCGCCGGGATCCGCGGCCCCGCGGTCCTGGTGCCGCTGCTCCTGGGCCGCGGCTATCACGTCAAGCACGACCTGCCCGCCGCACTGGCCGGCGCGCCCAGGGTGCACGGCGTGGTCGCCGGCGCCCTCGGCCCGCACCCGCTGCTCGCCCGCGCACTGCACACCCGCCTCCTGGAGGCGGGCTGGCCGGCCGGAAACCGGGCACCAGGGCACGCCCTCGTCCTTGCGGCGGCCGGTTCGCGCGACCCGGAGTCGGCCGCCGACACCTCCCGTACCGCCGCCCTTCTCAGCGCCCGGCTCGGCGGGGTGCCGGTGCTGCCCGCTTATGCCTCGGCCGCCGCGCCCACCGTCCCGCAGGCCCTCGCCGAACTCGCCGCAAGGGGGCTGTCGCGCATCGCGGTCGCCTCCTGCTTCACCGCCCCCGGCCGGTTCGCGGCGCAGAGCGCCCAGGCGGCGCCCTGGATCGTCGCCGCCCCGCTCGGCGCCCAGGACGCGATGGCAGAACTGGTGCTGCACCGCTACGACCGCGCGGCCGCCGGCTTCCCGCCGTCGCGCCACCTGCTCGCCGCCGGACGTGGCTGACCCGTACACGTCGGCTTGTCCCCAATGTCGGTGCGGGCGGTTACCGTCGTTGGCATGGAAGGAGACGACCGGTCGGCCCTCGCGTATCCGGGCCCGTACGAGCGCTGGGGCCCGTACGGGGACACGGACATGGCGCGGTACGTGCCGGAGCCCGACAAGCGGCCCGGACGTACCGCCTTTCAGCGCGACCGGGCGCGGGTGCTGCACTCGGCGGCGCTGCGCCGGCTCGCCGGCAAGACCCAGGTCGTCGACCCCGGGGTGGGCGGCACCGCGGTCACCGACACCAGCCCGCGCACCCGGCTCACCCACTCGCTGGAGTGCGCGCAGGTGGGCCGGGAACTGGGCGCCGCGTTGGGCTGCGACCCTGACCTGGTGGAGACCGCCTGTCTTGCGCACGACCTGGGCCATCCGCCGTTCGGGCACAACGGCGAGGTGGTGCTCGCCGAGTTCGCCGCGGACTGCGGCGGCTTCGAGGGCAACGCGCAGAGCCTGCGGCTGCTCACCCGGATCGAGCCCAAGCGGTTCACCGACGGCCCGGACGGCACCCCCGCCAGCGTCGGGCTGAACCTCACCCGCGCGGCCCTGGACGCGGCCACAAAGTACCCGTGGCCGCGCGGCGCCCACCCCACCGCGCCGGCCAGCCCCAAGTTCGGGGTGTACGAGGACGACCTGCCGGTCTTCCGCTGGCTGCGCGAGGGCGCGCCCGACGGGCGGCAGTGTTTCGAGGCCCAGGTCATGGACTGGTCGGACGACGTGGCGTATTCGGTGCACGACGTCGAGGACGGCCTGCAGGCCGGCCACATCGACCCGCGGGCGCTGCTGTCCGCCGACGAGCGCGCCGAGGTCTTCCGCTGCGCCGCCGCCCGCTACGCCCCGCCCGGCACCGGCGCCGCGGAGCTGGCCGAGGCCCTGGACCGGCTGCTCGCCCAGCCCTGGTGGCCGCGCCGCTACGACGGCTCCGCGCTGGACCAGGCCCGTCTCAAGGACGCGGGCAGCCAGCTCATCGGCCGCTTCTGCCTGGCCGCCGAGGGCGCCACCCGGGCCCGCCACGGCTCCGCCCGGCTGACCCGGTACGCGGCGGAGCTGGTGGTGCCCGTCGAGCAGCGCTTGGAGTGCGCCGTGCTCAAGGCGGTGGCCGACTGCTTCGTGATGCAGCGCGCCGCCCATGCCCGGCGGCGCGCCGAGCAGCGCGTGGTGATCGGCGAACTGGCCTCCGAGCTGTCGGCCAGGGCGCCGGAAGGCCTGGACCCGCAGTTCCGCGCGCTCTTCCTGGCCGCGCCCGACGACCGCTCCCGCCGCCGGGTGGTGGTCGACCAGATAGCCTCCCTCACCGACGCGGCCGCGACCGCCCTGCACCGCCGCATGACGGTCGGCTGACCGGCTGCGCACCGCCGCGCTGACCGCTGCCGCACGGCCACCGCGACGGCCCGCAAACGCCCCTGGACGGCCCGCAGGCAGCCCCCTGACCAGCCCCTTGACCAGCCCCCCTCGACCGTGCCCAACGCCTCCCGTACCCCCGCCGTACACCCGCCGTCCACGCCTCCGTACGCCGCCGTCAGCCCTCCGCGCGCCCCCGTTCCCGGCGCCCACATCCCCCGTACGCGCACCACCTCGCCGTACACGAGGGTGACGCGGGCGTTGACCCCGGCCGCGCCCCCAGGCGTACTCTCACTTCGGTGATCAAGGATCAAGGGGTCACACGCACACGTACGACCAGGACGCGAGGGCACGCCCGAGCGCTTTGCCGTGGTGAGCGGTGCCGTGCCGGGCGCGACCGGCGGGACCCGCGGTCCGGCGCGGCGCTCTTCCGGACGGCACCGGCCGTGCGGGACGCTCGACCGTAACGAACGACCGGCAGGGGAGGCGCACAGTGGTGGACGCACACCAGACCTTCGTGATCGTCGGAGCGGGGCTCGCCGGGGCGAAAGCCGCGGAGACGCTGCGTTCCGAGGGATTCACCGGCCGGGTGATACTGATCGGCGACGAGCGCGACCACCCCTACGAACGTCCACCGCTGTCCAAGGGCTACCTGACCGGCGCCGCGGCCCGCGACTCCGTCTTCGTCCAGCAGCCCGGCTGGTACGCCGAGCACGACGTGGAACTGCACCTCGGCCAGCCCGTGGTGCACCTGGACCGCGTCGCCCACACCGTGGCGCTCGGCGACGGCACCGTGCTCCAGTACGACAAGCTGCTCCTGGCCACCGGCTCCGAGCCGCGCCGCCTGGACATTCCCGGCACCGACCTGGCCGGCGTGCACCATCTGCGCCGGCTCGCCCACGCCGACCGGCTGCGGCACGTGCTGACCAGTCTGGGGCGGGAGAACGGCCACCTGGTGATCGCCGGCGCCGGCTGGATCGGCCTGGAGGTCGCCGCGGCAGCCCGCGGCTACGGCGCCGAGGTCACCGTGGTGGAACCCGAGCCGACGCCGCTGCACGCCGTGCTCGGCCCGGAACTGGGCGCCGTCTTCACCGACCTGCACGCCGAGCACGGCGTACGGTTCCGCTTCGGCGCCCGGCTCACCGAGATCACCGGCCAGGACGGCATGGTGCTGGCCGCGGTCACCGACGACGGCGAGGAGCACCCGGCGCACGACGTGCTCGCCGCCATCGGCGCCGCCCCGCGCATCGCGCTCGCCGAGACCGCCGGGCTCGCCCTGGCCGGCCGGGAGGAGGGCGGCGGCATCGCGGTGGACGCCTCGCTGCGCACCTCCGACCCCGACATCTTCGCCGCCGGCGACGTGGCCGGCGCCCAGCACCCGCTACTGGGGGTGCGGCTGCGGGTCGAGCACTGGGCCAACGCCCTCAACGGCGGCCCCGCCGCCGCCCGCGCCATGCTCGGCCGCCCGGTCAGCTACGACCGGATCCCGTACTTCTTCACCGACCAGTACGACCTGGGCATGGAGTTCTCGGGCCACGCGGCGCCCGGCAGCTACGACCAGGTGGTGGCCCGCGGCGACGTCGGAAAACGGCAGTTCATCGCCTTCTGGCTGCGCGAGGGCCGGGTGCTGGCCGGGATGAACGTCAATGTGTGGGACGTCACCGACACCATCCAGCAGCTCATCCGCTCCGGCCGCCAGGTCGACCCCGAGGCGCTGTCCGATCCGTCCGTGCCACTACCCTCTTTCCTGGACTGACCAGGCCCTTTTCCGTCGCCATCCAGCGTCGTCCGCCGTGTGCGCCCGTGCGTCACGGGACGCGGGCGGCGGGCCGGGCCGCACACCGGGAAGGACACCGCTTGATGCCCGCTGAGTCGACGCCCGAGCTGACGCCCCAGACGACACCCGAGTCGGCGCCCCAGCTGACACCCGAGGCGGCGCCCGAGGCGGCGCCCGAGGCGGCGCCCGAGGCGATACGCACCGCAGTCGCGCCGGTCGAGGAGATCTTCGCCCTGCGCTGGGCGGTGCTGCGCACCGGGATGCCGCGCGAGACCGCCGTCTACCCGGAGGACGCGCGCGGCGACGTCTTCCACGTCGCGGCGTACGACGAGCAGGGCGCGGTGCGCGGCTGCGTCACCTTCTTCCCGGACCCGCTGCCCGGCGACAGTGCCGCGGCGTTCCGCTTCCGCGGCATGGGCAGCGCGCCCGAGGTCCGCGGCCTCGGCTTCGGCGCCGCGGCCCTCAAGGCGGGGATGCGCGAGGCCGCGGACCGCGGCGCCGCGCTCGTCTGGTGCAACGGCCGCACCTCCGCGACCGGCTTCTACGAGCACTTCGGCTTCACCGCGCAGGGCGAGGAATTCGTCATCCAGCCCAGCGGGCCGCACTACCGGTTCGTCACCAAGGACCTGCTGCTGTAGCGGCTGCGGGGGCCGTTCAGCAGCAGGTCCCGGCTGGGGCCGTTCGGCGGCGGAGCTCAGCTCGACAGATAGAACGCCAGCAGCCCCGAGGCGTCCATGTCCAGCGCCGGTTCCGAGCTCTGCCAGGACCGCACGTCGTCGGCGTACGTACTGCCGTGACCGGTGAAGGCGCTGTACGCGTCGCCGCTCGCCGGGCAGTGCCGCATGCCGTCCAGGTAGTCGCCCAGGCCCCCGCTGAACTGGCCAGAGCCGTTGGGGCCGTTGACGATCGCGCCGACCTCCAGCGGGGCCGCGCCGTCCAGGCTGCCGGCGAGGTTGCCGAGCTGACCCGCGGTGCACTTGGGGAAGGCCGTGCCGTCGCCGACCATGAAGGACGTGCCCCAGGCGTTCGCGCCCAGCAGCCAGTCGAGCTGCTGCACGCCGAACCTGTTGTACGAGGTGTCGCCGGTCACCGTCCGGTACAGCCGCACGGTGGCCGCCATGCCCAGCGCGTGCGAGTCGGCGTCGAAGTCGTTGTAGATCGCGCCCGCGTGGAAGGGATCGGTCTTCGCCCGGTTCTGACCGGTGGTGATCTGGGCCTTCACGTAATTGATCAGGTCGTCGTAACCGACCGCGAGGCCGGCCGGGTTGCCGGCCGCCTTGACCGCCTGGGCGAGGTCGAGGTCGGCGAGCGCACTGGTGTCGTACATGTTGAGCGTGTCCGCGTCCGCCTCGCCCTGGTGGGCCTTGGCCCAGGTCGCCGCCTGGGACAGCCAGGTGCGGGCCCGGGAGTCGCCCAGCTTCTGCGCGGCCAGGGCGAGTTCGGCCCCGCCCAGCGCCATGTCGTCCTGCCAGGTGGTCTCCGGGTAGTACGCGTACGGCACGGTGGTCACCAGGGTGCCGGGGCTGGTGTCGGCCAGGCCGTAGATCTGCGCGGCCGTGGACAGGTACGAGGCCGCCTTCGCCGGGTCGCTCGCCGCGTACCGCTGGGCGGCCAGTGCGAAGTCGGCGGCGAGCCGGCCGGCCTGGTTGGGGCTGATCCGCGCGCCCGGGGCGGCGGCCCGGAAGACCGGGCGGTTCTTCAGGAAGGGGTCGGCGGAGTCGGTGTCGTCGCGCTCCGGCAGCCGCCACACGTCGTGGTCGCCCACCACGCTGCCGCTGCTGGTGCCCGAGCCCAGCCCCACCTGGACGTACAGCGTCTTGCTCGTCCCGTCCCACATCTTCGCCAGCCAGTCCAGGCCGTGCTGGGCCTCGGCGGCCAGCGGGGAACTGGCGGCGGCGTCCGTCTGCCGGGCCGCGATCTCCAGCGCGGCGACCGCGTACGAGGTGGTCTCGGTGAACTTCAGGTAGTCGCCGGCGTCGAACCAGCCCCCGGAGACGTCCACCGTACCGCCGATCTTCGTCGGCGCGGCCTTGATCGTGTCGCCGTCGGAGGAGGTGAAGGAGGGCCAGTTGTAGACGGTGGCCTTGGCGTCGTTCAGGTGCGAGGGCTTGCGGCCGAGCTGCCCGGGGACGGTGTCGGCGCCGTCGCGCTGGGCCTGGAAGAAGGTGGTGGCGTCGGCCGCGGGGCGGCCGAAGACGCCCGCGGCGGAGCCGATGGTGAAGGTGGGGGAGGTGCCGGTGGCCGCGCCGCCGACCACCAGGCGGTAGCTGCCGTCGGTCTTCACCGAGGTGAAGTCGATGAGATAAACCGCGGGATAGGCCGAGTTCCAGCTGCCCAGGCTGGCCCCGGTCGTACCGGACGCGGCGGTCGCCCCCGCGTCGTCCACCAGCTTCCACGTCGCCCCCGACACGGCCGATGTGGCCAGCAGGAACGCCTCCTTCGCACCGGTGTCGGTGTACCCGACCTGGTTGACCCGGACCAGTCCGCTGGTGGCCGCCTGGGCGCTCTGCGCGCCTCCGGCCAGGGACAGGGCCGCCAGCAGGGCGGCGGCGGTGACCCCGGTGGCCACGGCGGTGGTCGTACTGCGGATTCCCGGCCGGTACGCACTGGTGGTGGGCATGCGCGACCTCTCTCCTGAGTTAGGAAACCTTCCTAACGAATACGGCTACGCTAACCACCTGATCATGCCCTGGTCAATGCGGCGTGCGCGGGCCGGACCCCTGGCATTCACGCGGGCCGGGCCCTGGCACCCGCACGCGATGGGCCGGGCCCTCGTGCGGGCCGACCCCCTCCCACCCGCGCCGTAGACTTCCCCCGTGGCCGGCAGGATCAGGGACGAGGACGTGAAGGCGGTACGGGACGCCATCCCGATCGATGCCGTGGTCTCCGAATACCTCCAGCTCAAACCGGCCGGCGGCGGCAACCTCAAGGGCCTGTGCCCCTTCCACGACGAGAAGTCCCCCTCCTTCCAGGTCAGCCCCTCCAAGGGGCTCTACCACTGCTTCGGCTGCGGCGAGGGCGGGGACACGCTCACCTTCGTGATGAAGGTGGATCACCTGTCGTTCACCGAGGCCGTGGAGCGGCTGGCGGGGCAGGCCGGGGTCACGCTGCGGTACGAGGAAGGCAGCCACATCCCCGGGCGGCAGCAGGGGGAGCGGATCCGGCTGGTCGAGGCGCACCGGGTGGCCGCGCAGTTCTACGTGGAGCAACTGGGCGGCGAGGAGGCCGAGATCGCCCGGGCGTTCCTGGCCGGGCGGGGCTTCGACCAGGCGGCGGCCGAGCACTTCGGGGTGGGGTACGCCCCGGCCGGCTGGGACCACCTGGTGCGGTTCCTGCGCGGCAGGGGCTTCACCGACAAGGAGCTGATCCTGTCCGGGCTGGCCTCCGAGAACCGCCGCGGCGGGGCCATCGACCGCTTCCGCGGCCGGCTGATCTGGCCCATCCGGGACATCACCGGCGAGGTGATCGGCTTCGGCGCCCGCAAGCTGCGCGCGGACGACCAGGGGCCGAAGTACCTCAACACCCCCGAGACGCCGCTGTACAAGAAGTCCCAGGTGCTGTACGGCATCGACCTGGCCAAGAAGGAGATCGCCCGTACCGGGCGGGCGGTGGTGGTCGAGGGCTACACCGACGTGATGGCCTGTCACCTGGCCGGGGTGACCACCGCGATCGCCACCTGCGGTACGTCCTTCGGCGGCGAGCACATCAAGATCCTGCGCCGGCTGCTGATGGACAACTCCACCGCCGAGGTCGTCTTCACCTTCGACGGCGACGAGGCCGGGCAGAAGGCCGCGCTGCGCGCCTTCGAGGACGACCAGAAGTTCGCCGCCGAGACCTCGATCGCGATCACCCCCGGCGGCATGGACCCGTGCGAACTGCGGCTGGCCGAGGGCGACGCGGCCGTGCAGCGGTTGATCGACGGGCGTACCCCGCTGTTCGCCTTCGCGCTGCGCTCGATCGTCTCGCGCTACAACCTGGACACCGACGAGGGCCGCGTCGCCGCCGTCGACGCGGCCGTACCGGTGGTCGCCGCGATCAAGAACCAGGCGCTGCGCGACCGTTACGCGATCCGGCTGGTCGGCATGGCCGGCATCAACACCCAGGCCGAGGAGCAGTCGATGATCCGCCGGGTACGGGCGCTGTCCCGGGCCAGGGCGGCCGGCTCCGCGCCGCAGGTCCGCCCGCCGCTGCCCGCGTACGGCTCGCCGGCCGCCGCCCAGGCCGGTCCAGCCGTCCCCCGCGGCCCGCGCCTGGACCTGCGCAGCCCCGCCCACCGCGCCGAGCGCGAACTGCTCAAGATGGCGCTCCAGCACCCCGCCCTGGTCTCCCCGGCCTTCGACGCCTATGGCGAGGACGAGTTCACCGGCCCTCCGTACGTGGCGGTGCGCCGCGCCATCGCGGAGGCCGGCGGGGTGGAACAGGCCGACGGGGACTACCTGCTGCGGGTCCGCGAGGCCGCGCCCGACGACGGCGTCCGCATGATGATCACCGAGCTGGCGGTGGAACCGGTGATGCACAAGCTCCCGGAGATCTACGCCGGCGAGGTGCTGGTCCGGGTCCGGCTGTACGCCGTGGACCGGCGGATCGCCGAGGTGCACGCCATGGGCCTGCGGCTGTCCGCCCAGAACGTCCTGGCCGGCGGGCCGGAGATGACCGCCGTCCAGTCCGAGCTGTGGGCCCTTCAGCAGTACGGCAACCGGCTGCGCGGCCAGGGCGCGGCTGCGCTCTGACGCCGGCTTCGAACGGCCGGGCCCCGCTGCGACGACGGCCGGCTCCGGCGTACGAAACGCCTGGCAACGGCGGTTCGGGAGCCCGCTCGGCGCCCCGGCCCCCGGGTAGCGGGGCGGATGCGAAGCGTCACGGAAATCCGAAAAATCGGGTGCACGACCCTCGTAACCAGGGTGCGCGGTGAGCGACACTGGGTGACGGCCCGGGCCCCGCGAGCCCTCTTCGAGCCCAACGTCGCGCTCACTGCGGAGGTCGCTTCCGTGCAGACCCAACTCCAGGACATCCAGGATCTCCAGGCCGCCCCCGCCCCGAAGCGGGTGCCCGAGCAGCGCGCCGAACCCGGCGACCGCGACGAGGCGGCCCGGCCCGGGGACGTACCGGCGCCGGACCCGGTCGTGGAGGTGGAGCCGGTGGACAGGCCCGCGGACGAGACCGGCGGACTCGCCGGGGATCTCCTCGCGGACCTCGCCGCGCAGTTCCCGGAACAGGGCGAGCCGGTGGTGCCGGCGGTCGCGCTTCCTGGCCGGGCCGGGCCGCGGCGGCCGCTGCGCGAGGAGGCGGTGGGGCCGTCGGCCGACCTGTTCCGCCAGTACCTGCGGGAGATCGGCAGGATCCCGCTGCTGACCGCGGCGGAAGAGGTGGACCTGGCCCGCAAGGTGGAGGCCGGGCTGTTCGCCGAGGAGAAGCTGACCGCCTTCCCCGACCCGGACTCCGACCTGGCCTCGGACCTCGACACGCTCGTGGTGCTCGGCCGGATGGCCAAACGGCGGCTGATCGAGGCCAACCTGCGCCTGGTGGTCTCGGTGGCGAAACGTTACGTCGGCCGTGGCCTCACCATGCTCGACCTGGTCCAGGAGGGCAACCTCGGCCTGATCCGCGCGGTCGAGAAGTTCGACTACGCCCGCGGCTACAAGTTCTCCACCTACGCAACCTGGTGGATCCGCCAGGCCATGTCCCGCGCTCTTGCCGACCAGGCCCGCACGATACGGGTCCCGGTGCACGTCGTTGAGCTGATCAACCGGGTGGTACGGGCCCAGCGCCGTCTGCTCCAGGAACGCGGCTACGAACCGTCCACCGAAGAGGTCGCGGCCGCCCTCGAACTGCCCCCCGAACGCGTCACCGAAGTCCTCCGGCTGGCCCAGGAACCCGTCTCGCTGCACGCCCCCGTCGGCGAGGAGGAGGACGTGGCCCTCGGCGACCTCATCGAGGACGGTGACGCCGCCTCCCCGGTCGAGTCCGCAGCCTTCCTCCTGCTCCGCCAGCACCTCGACGCGGTCCTGTCCACCCTGGGCGAACGCGAACGCAAAGTCGTCCAGCTGCGCTACGGCCTCGACGACGGCCGCCCCCGCACCCTGGAGGAGATCGGCCGCATCTTCGGCGTCACCCGCGAACGCATCCGCCAGATCGAGTCCAAAACCCTCAACAAACTCCGCGACCACGCCTTCGCCGACCAACTCCGCGGCTACCTCGACTGACCGCGCCGCCGTCACCGCGACCGTCGCTGTACGCCGCGGGGCCCGTCACTGAGGCGCCAGCACGATCCAGGTGCGGCCCGGGTGGAGGGGGACGGGGGTGCCGGTGGGGGTGGTGAAGGTGGTGGGCGAGGTGTCGGACGGGCGGGACCAGTGGGAGGCGTAGGAGTGGTCGTCGCGGAGGATCTGGGCGGTGCCGGTGCCGACCGTCTGGGAGAAGGGGACGAAGCCGGTGCGGCTGTGGAAGCGGGATTCCTTGACGGTGACGTGCTGGACGATCACGTTGTCGGCGGTCCAGGGGGTGGGGGAGCCGTCCATGGCGATCCGGTAGTGGCCGCCGGACCAGGTGAAGGTGAAGCGGGCCGAGGGCATGGACACCGATGTGCCGGTGCCGGTGGTGCCGCCGGGCGGGAGGGCGGCGGAGAAGCGCAGGCCGATGTCCTTGGCGACGCCCGCCTTGTCGGCCACGCCGGCCGTGTGCAGGTACTCGTTGTGCGGGGCCGGCTTGCCGGAGGAACGGAAGAACGCGCCGGTGCCGGTGACGGGCACGATGTTCGTGGCCGCCTTGAGTACGGGCAGCAGGTGGCTCTGCGCGCCGGAGAAGGCGAGCACCGGGTGGTCGTACTGGCC
Source organism: Actinacidiphila acididurans (assembly GCF_016918855.1). Lineage (GTDB taxonomy): Bacteria > Actinomycetota > Actinomycetes > Streptomycetales > Streptomycetaceae > Actinacidiphila > Actinacidiphila acididurans. The sequence goes on along the minus strand of NZ_JADKYB010000027.1, from coordinate 83,413 downwards.
CAGGAGCTGGAGGTCGGTCTCGCGGGCGCTGCGTACCGGGCCCACCACGGGCGGCAGGTGGGCGGTGTCGAAGACGGCCATCAGCCGGGACAGGCCGCCCTCGACCTCGATGCCGTAGACGATGTCGGCGCTGTTCAGGCCGGTCTGCGGGCGGGCCGCGCCCACGTTGTCGATCTTCACGGCCAGCACCTTGCCGGCGGCCCCCGGCTCGCCCGTGAGCACCGAGGGGCCCGAGGGGGTGGCGCCGGGCGCGCTCGCCGTCGCGCCCCGGGCGGGCGGGCCGGACGCGCTGATGGTGCAGCCCGCCGAGGTCAGCGCCAGGACCAGTGCCCCCGCCGCGACCACCCCCGCCGTACGCCGCCTGTGCATGGCCACCACCTCCGTGGGGGAGGGTTGCCGCTCGCATCCGGCTCTAACCGCTCAAAGACTGCCGGAATTCGTCACGTTTGATCAAAATGCTGACTCGGGCCCGCGGACCCGGACCCTGCGGACCCTCAGGACGCGTCCCTGCGCAACCGGGCCAGCGGGCGCGGCGCCACGATGAACCCCTCCGCCCGCGCGCTGGCCAGGCCGATCCGCGGCAGATGCGCGCTCTTGGCGAACAGCAGGAACCGCGGCTCCCAGATCGGCCGGTACTTCGCGTTCGCCCGGTACAGCGACTCCAGCTGCCACCAGCGGGAGAAGAACATCAGCGCCGAGCGCCACATCCGCAGCACCGGACCGGCGCCCAGCCGCGCCCCGCCCTCGAACACCGAGCGGAACATCGCGAAGTTCAGCGACAGCCGCTCCACCCCCACCTCGCGGGAGCGCTCGATCAGGTCCAGGACCATGAACTCCATCAGGCCGTTCTCGCTGTCCCGGTCCCGCCGCATCAGGTCCAGCGACAGGCCCTTGGGCCCCCACGGCACGAAGCTGAGCAGCGCCCGCAGCTCCCCGTCGCCGTCGTGGCACTCGATCATCATGCACGCGCCGTCCGCCGGGTCGCCGAGCCGGCCCAGCGCCATGGAGAAGCCGCGTTCGGTCTGCCCGTCGCGCCAGCGGTCGGCCGCCTCGAGCAGCGCGGCCATCTCGTCGGCCGGGATGTCGCGGTGGCGGCGGATCCGGGTGGTGTAGCCGGCCCGGCGCACCCGGTTGTACGCCTGCCGCACCCCGCGCATCGCGCGCCCGTCCAGGGAGAACTCGTCGGTCTCCACGATCGCCTCGTCGCCCAGCTCCAGCGCGTCCAGGCCGTGCCGGGCGTAGACCGTGCCGCCCTCCTCGCTGGCACCCATCACCGCCGGGATCCAGGCATGGTCGCGCGCCTCCACCAGCCACTCGTCGATCGCCCCGGGCCACGCCTCCACGTCCCCGATCGGGTCGCCGGAGGCCAGCGCCACTCCGCCGACCACGCGGTAGGCGATGGCCGCCTTGCCGCTGGGGGAGAAGATCACCGACTTGTCGCGGCGCAGCGCGAAGTAGCCGAGCGAGTCCCGGGCGCCGTGCTTGTCCAGCAGCGCCCGCAGCATGTCCTCGTCGTCCCTGGTCTGCAGGTCCCGGCCGCGCGGCGAGCGGAACAGCGCGTAGAGCACGGCCAGGATCAGCACCAGGCCGGCCAGGTTGATCGCGGTGCTCACCCACGGGTTCACGTGCAGGTTCGGTGCCAGGTCGTCGTCGCGGCTGAGGGTGCCCAGGCGCAGCGCCACGTACCAGACCCGGTCGCCGACGCTGGCCTTGTCCGGGCCGACCGCGGTCACCAGGGTGGTGCCGATCAGCACCGACAGCAGCGCGCCAGCGCCGAGCACGGCCAGCGCGAGCTGCGGATTCGTACGGTCGCCCTTGCCGTAGAACTCCCGGCGGCCGAGCAGCGCGAAGACGAAGACGGCCAGCGTGATGCCGGTGGAGACCCAGTTGAACGGGTGGCGGCGCAGGTCGGCCACGAACAGCCAGGACAGCGACAGGGCCGTGTAGCCGCCGCACAGCACCATGAAGACCCACCAGGCCATCCGCTTGTGCCGGGCCAGCATCATGGCCATGAACACCGCGACGGCCGCCGAACCGTAGCCCGCGAAGAGCATGAACGGCGTGAAGAGGTTGCCGGTGTTGTGGTCGTAGACCTCCTGGCGGGCGGTCAGCGACACGCCGCCGACCAGGTTGAGCAGGCCGATCAGCCGCAGGTACCAGATGGGCACCAGGGCGCTGCGCTGGGCCAGCTTGCCGCCGCCGCGCACACAGCGCTGGTCGGGGCCGCCCTTGCCCGGGGCGCCGGCCCGCGAACGGGCGTCGGCCGCGTCGCGGGCACGCGGGGACGCGGTGACGGCACTGCTCATGTGTCTCAGCCTCCCGGGCGAAAGCCCTGATCGTTCCCCGGCTCCTGCCGCCGAACGGGAACGAGGGCACAGGCTATCAATGCGCTGTGTCCCCGCAACCCCTCGCGGCCAGGACATTGCCTGAACAATGCCGGGTTTTTCACCAGGCCAGAGGTGGTCGGGGCCGGGTTCCGGACCGGTCCGGGACCGCCTTCGGGACCGCCTTCGGGGCCGGCCCGGAACCGGCTCCAGGACCCGTCCGGAACCAGCCCCAGGACCGGTCCGGAATCGTGCCCCGGGCCGGCCCGGCTGCCGGTCCGGGGCGCCCTCAGTCCACCTCCGCCACCGCCTGCGCGAACTGCGCCGCGTACAGCCGCGCGTACGCCCCGCCGGCCGCCAGCAGCTCGTCGTGCGTGCCCTGCTCCACGATCGACCCGGACTCCATCACCAGGATCACGTCGGCGTCGCGGATGGTGGACAGCCGGTGCGCGATGACGAAGCTGGTCCGGCCGTGGCTGAGCCGGGCCATCGCCCGCTGGATCAGCACCTCGGTACGGGTGTCCACCGAGCTGGTCGCCTCGTCCAGCACCAGGATCACCGGGTCGGACAGGAACGCCCGGGCGATGGTGACGAGCTGCTTCTCGCCCGCGCTGACCCCGGTGCCCTCGTCGTCGATCACCGTGTCGTAGCCGTCCGGCAGGGTACGGATGAAGCGGTCGGCGTGCGCGTCCCGGGCCGCCGCCTCGATCTGCTCACGGGTGGCGCCCTCGGAGCCGTAACCGATGTTGTCCGCGATGGTGCCGCCGAACAGCCAGGTGTCCTGGAGCACCATGCCGATGCCGGCCCGCAGCTCCTCCCGGGACATCTCGGAGATGTCCGTGCCGTCCAGCGTGATCCGGCCGCCGGAGACCTCGTAGAACCGCATGAGCAGGTTCACCAGGGTGGTCTTGCCGGCGCCGGTCGGGCCGACGATCGCCACGGTGTGGCCCGGCTCGACCTTCAGCGACAGGTCCTCGATCAGCGGCTTGTCCGGGTCGTAGCGGAAGGAGACGTTCTCCAGCGCCACCTTGCCGGTGATCTCGGCCGGGCGGGCCGGGGCGGCCGGTTCGGCGGACTGCTCCTCGGCGTCGAGCAGCTCGAAGACCCGCTCGGCCGAGGCCACCCCGGACTGGATCAGGTTGGCCATGCTCGCCACCTGCGTCAGCGGCTGGCTGAACTGCCGGGAGTACTGGATGAACGCCTGGACGTCGCCGATGGACAGCGAGCCCGAGGCGACCCGCAGCCCGCCGACCACGGCGACCGCGACGTAGTTGAGGTTGCCGATGAACATCATCAGCGGCTGGATGGTGCCGGAGATGAACTGGGCGCGGAAGCCGGACCGGAACAGCGCCTCGTTCTGCTGGTCGAAGATCTCCTCCGACTCCTTGGCGCGGCCGAAGACCTTCACCAGGGAGTGGCCGGTGTACATCTCCTCGATGTGCGCGTTGAGCGTGCCGGTGGTCTTCCACTGCTGCACGAACTGCGGCTGGGCCCGCTTGCCGACCCGGGTCGCGACCAGCAGCGTCACCGGCACGGTCACCAGCGCCACCAGGGCCAGCAGCCAGGAGATCCAGAACATCATGGCCAGCACGCCGACGACGCTCAGCACCGAGGTGATCAGCTGGCCCATGGTCTGCTGCATGGTCTGGCCGATGTTGTCGATGTCGTTGGTGGCGCGGCTGAGCACCTCGCCGCGTGGCTGCTGGTCGAAGTACGACAGCGGCAGCCGGGACAGCTTCTCCTCGACCTCGGCGCGCAGCCGGTAGACCGCGCGGTTGATCACCTTGGTGGCGGTGCGCATCTGGAGCACGCCCAGCAGCGCGGCGGCCACGTACACGCCCAGCGCCAGCAGCAGCACCGAGCCGATGGCGTGGAAGTCCATGCCCTTGCCCGGGGTGAAGTCGATGCCCGAGAGCATGTCGGCGACCCCGCCCTTGCCGTGCTGGCGCAGGTGGTCCAGGGCGCTCTGCTTGGAGTCGCCCTTGAGCTGCTTGCCGATCACCCCGGCGAAGATCAGGTCGGTGGCGTGGCCGAGGATCTTCGGGCCCAGCACCGACAGGGCCACCCCGCCCACGCCCAGCGCCAGCACGCCGTACAGGAAGAACCGGTCCGGCCGCATCAGCCGGATCAGGCGCTTGAGCGAGCCCTTGAAGTCCATCGACCGCTCGATCGGCCCGCCGCTCATGAACCGCGCGGGCCCGGCCATCGGCGCCGGCCCCCGCCGGGTCGGCGCCTTGCGCATCGCGTCGCTCACGCCGCGGCCTCCTGTTCGGTGAGCTGCGAGAGGACGATCTCGCGGTAGGTCTCGTTGCCGGCCATCAGCTCGGCGTGGGTGCCGGTGCCGACCACACGGCCCTCGTCGAGGACGATGATCCGGTCGGCGTCGCGGATGGTGGACACCCGCTGGGCGACGATCACCACGGTGGCCTCGGCGGTCTCCCGGCCCAGCGCCCGGCGCAGCGCGGCGTCGGTGGCGTAGTCCAGCGCCGAGAAGGAGTCGTCGAAGAGGTAGATCTCGGGCGTGCGCACCAGGGCCCGGGCGATGGCCAGGCGCTGCCGCTGCCCGCCGGAGACATTGCTGCCGCCCTGCGCGATGGGCGCCTCCAGGCCGCCTTCCAGCTTGGCCACGAACTCCTTGGCCTGCGCGACCTCGAGCGCGTGCCACAGCTCCTCGTCGGTGGCGTCCGGCCGCCCGTAGCGGAGGTTGGAGGCGACCGTGCCGCTGAAGAGGTACGGCTTCTGCGGTACGTAACCGACGGTCTGCGCCAGCAGCGCCGGGTCGAGTTCGGCCACGTCCTCGCCGTCGATGAGCACCTGGCCGCCGGTGGCGTCGTACAGCCGCGGGATCAGGCCGAGCAGGGTGGACTTGCCGCTGCCGGTGGAGCCGATGACCGCGGTGGTCTCGCCGGGCCGGGCGATCAGGCTGACCCCGTGCAGGACGGCCGCCTCGGCGCCGGGGTAGGCGAAGTCCACGTTGAACAGCTCGAGTTCGCCGTGCCGCCGCAGTTCGGTGACCGGCTCGGCGGGCGGCACCACGCTGCTCTCGGTGCCCAGCACCTCCTGGATCCGCTCGGCGCTGACCTCGGCGCGCGGCACCATCATGAACATGAAGGTGGCCATCATCACGGACATCAGGATCTGCAGCAGGTAGCTCAGGAACGCGGTGAGCGCGCCGATCTTCATCCCGCCGCTGTCGATGCGGTGCGCGCCGAACCACAGCACGGCGACACTGGAGAAGTTCACGATCGCCATGACCAGCGGGAACATCAGCGCCAGCAGCCGGCCGGAGGCCAGCGAGGCGGCGGTGACCTGTTCGTTGGCCACCCCGAACCGGCGCTGCTCGTAGTCGTCCTTGACGAACGCCCGGATCACCCGGATGCCGGTGATCTGCTCGCGCAGCACCCGGTTGACGGTGTCCACCCGGGTCTGCATGGTGCGGAAGATCGGGCGCAGCCGGCGGACGATCAGGCTCACCGTGATGCCCAGCACCGGCACCACGGCCAGCAGCAGCGAGGACAGCGGCACGTCCTGGCCGAGCGCCATGACGATGCCGCCGAAGCACATGATCGGCGCCGAGACCATCAGGGTGAAGGTCATCAGTACCAGCATCTGCACCTGCTGGACGTCGTTGGTGGTGCGGGTGATCAGCGAGGGCGCGCCGAACTGGCCCATCTCGCGCGCGGAGAAGCTCTGCACCCGGCGGAAGACCGAGGCCCGGATGTCCCGGCCGACGGACATGGCGGTGCGCGCGCCGAAGTACACCGCGCCGATCGCGCAGCAGACCTGGACCACGGTGACGCCGATCATGGTGCCGCCCATGCCCAGGATGTAGCCGGAGTCGCCCTTGATGACGCCGTTGTCGATGATGTCCGCGTTGAGCGTCGGCAGGAACAGGGCGGCGATGGTCTGCACGAGCTGGAGCAGCACCAGGATGCCGATGGGGCGCTTGTACGGTCCGAGGTGGGACCGCAGGAGTCGGATCAGCACACTGAAGTCCTCGGTGTCGTCGGCGCGGGTCGGGGGGATGAGGGACGGCCGACTTGAGAGGACGCGCGGCGGCCGTTGGGGGGTTGAGCGGTCGGCACCGGGGCATGACTGCCCCGAGGTTGACCGCTCGCGATATCTCAACGATATATCGGGTAGTGAGCGAGAGCAATCGACGGGCGGATCGCGGAAGGGCGTACCAAGCTATCTTCCGCGATCGCCGTGGCGCATGTGGTTAAAGGTTGTGGATAACTCGGGCGGCGCGGCCCGCCGGGGACCCCGCGAGCCGGCAGCCGGACCCGGACCGACGCATCGGCCGGTACGCGTCCGATGCGTCACGGCTGCGTCAGAGCGCGGCGAAGGCCCCCGGGTGGGTGTGCTCCCGCACCGCCGTGTACTGCTGCCGTACCGCCGATCCGACGGCCGTCTCCTCGCCCGGGTCCAGCAGCCGGCCCGTGTCCTGCGTCCACTGCGGCGGCTCGGTGCGCGACTGGTTGCCCAGCACCGCGCCCAGCGACCACGCCGCCTGCCGGGCCGCGCCCAGCGCCGCGTACTCGGCCGCCGGCGGTACGACCACCAGCGCGCCGAACAGGGCCGGCGCGATCGCCTGAACGGCGGGCAGTTCGGCCGCCGCGCCCAGCAGGAAGACCCGGCGTACCGCGACGCCCTTGTTGCGCAGCACGTCCAGCGCGTCGGCCAGCGCGCACAGCATGCCCTCGAAGGCGGCCCGGGCCAGGTGCTCCGGCTTCATCGACTCCCGGCGCAGCCCCGCCAGGGTGCCCGCGGTGTGCGGCAGGTCGGGGGTGCGCTCGCCCTCCAGATACGGCAGCAGCACCAGCCCGTACGCCCCCGGTGTCGAGCGCAGCGCCAGCTCCGACAGGCCCGGCAGGTCGGTGGACAGCAGTTCCGCGGCGCCGCGCAGGGTCCGTACGGCATTGCGCACCTGGACCAGCGGCAGGTGCCGGCCGGTGGCGTCGGCGTACGAGGTGACCGTACCGGTGGGGTCCTTCAGCGCCTCGTGGTGCACGGCGAAGACGGTGCCGCCCGCGCCCAGCGAGACCACCGCGTCGCCGGGGGCGAGGCCGAGGCCGAGTGCGGCGGCCATGGTGTCGCCGGTGCCGGCCGAGATCAGCAGGCCTTCGGGGGTCTGCCCGGCCGGTTCGGCGGGGGCGATCACGTCCGGGACGTACACGGTGTGGCCGAGCGCGCGTTCCACCAGGTCGGTGCGGTACTCGCCGGTGGCCGCGGACCAGTAGCCGGTGCCGGAGGCGTCGCCGCGGTCGGTGGTACGGCGGGCCGGCTGGCCCAGAAGCTGCCAGACCAGCCAGTCGTGGGGGAGCAGGACGTGGGCGACGCGCTTGGCGGCGGCCGGTTCGTGCTGGGCGAGCCAGCGCAGCTTGGCCACCGGGTGGGCGGCCTGCGGCACGGTGCCGACCGCCTCGGTCCAGCCCGCCGCCCCGCCCAGCTCCTCGACCAGGTCCGCGGCCTGCACCTGGGCCCGCCGGTCGCCGCGCAGCAGCGCGGGGCGTACGGTCACGCCGCCCGCGTCGAGAGCGAGCAGGCCCTGCTGCTGCCCGGAGATGCCGATGGCCTGCACACCCTCCAGGACGCCGCCCTTGGCGGCCTCGCCGAGCGAGAGCAGCCAGGCCTGCGGATCGAGTTCGGTGGGCTTTTCCCCCTCTTCCAGTGGATGCGGGGCGTGCCCCTGCTTGAGCACGGCCCCGGTGTCGCTGTCGCACACCACGATGGTGGTGCCGGTGGTCGAACTGTCTATGCCCGCGACTTTCCCCATGCGGCCGATGATGCCGTACCGGGAGGGTGCCCGGCACGGTGATCGGCGCTCAGGTGTTCGATGTGCCCCAGTCGTCCTCGGGGGCGCTGCCGTTGCGCAGCGAACGCACCTTGCCGACCAGGGCGTCCGGCAGGTGGTCGCCGAACTTGTGGGTGACGGTGTCCGCGGCCTTGGCGGCGGATTTACGCCCCTGCAGGACGGCGGCCTCGGCGGTGTTGCGCACCGCGGGATTGCTGGCCAGCTTCTGCGCCTGGGCGCGAAGCTGCTCGTACCGCTCCCGCCCGGCCCGCGTGCCGAGCACATAGCCGACCACGGCACCCACGACGAACGTCAGCCGGTAGCGCATGCCTCCACCTTCCTCGCGTCCTCGGACCTTCTCGTCCTCGGACGTCCTCGGATCTGCCTCGGGACCCTCGGCCGGGCCCTCCCGGGACATCCTCGGTCCCAGCGGGGTTGTTCGGCGCCTACCCTGTGCACCCGGGCCACAACCCAGCTGCAAGCGGTTGGCGGAGCACCCCCCCACTTGCGCTAATGTATGTGTCGCACCGAGCGCGCGCCCTCCGGGATGACCCCGGCGGGTGCATTCGGCGCACACAGGGCGATCCTCCGTAGCTCAATTGGCAGAGCAGCCGGCTGTTAACCGGCAGGTTACTGGTTCGAGTCCAGTCGGGGGAGCTCGGTCCTCCGTAGCTCAATTGGCAGAGCAGCCGGCTGTTAACCGGCAGGTTACTGGTTCGAGTCCAGTCGGGGGAGCGCAGACGACGGCACGTGGTGCCGCGGGACACGGAACAGGGACCCTCCGGGGTCCTTTTTCGTGCCCGCGGTCCCCCGGCCGTCCCTCCATCGGGCCCACGTGAGTCCACCGGCGTCCCGTCTGTGACCCGCGAGGGCGACAGATCGTATGAGCAGCTATGCTGCGGCAGACGGCGCGCACGGCACGCCGTACGGGGCGGTAGCTCAGCCGGTTAGAGCAGCGGACTCATAATCCGTCGGTCGTGGGTTCGAGTCCCACCCGCCCCACCCAGCGGGCCCGTGGGCATGTCCCGGCTGACCTGGGTGATCTTCCCGCCGGTGATCTTGGGGGAAGGGAACGCCTTCTTCCTCTTCGAGGCGGCCTGTGAGCCCGAGCGAGCGTGGCCTTGATGCGGGTCGTTCGCCGGTGGCCGCGTGAAGGGTGAGAGCGGGCGCGGTGCTGCCCGGGCCGTGAAGACCTCGCCGAACCGGTTCTCCCATTCCACCCAGCTGCCAGGGGCGCCGTCGAAGCGTGCGTTCCTGTCCGCAACGGCATCACCGGGGCGTCTGTAACAGCGGATCGTTGGGACGCGTGGGACCGGAGGCCCGCAGGTGTTGCCGTGTCACAGGCGGTCGACAGCGAGGTAATGGGCTTCCGGCAGGCGGCCGTTGGGGGGTTCGGGTGGGGCAGAGTGATCACCACGGGGGGCCGCGAGCCTCCAAATGTCGGGTGATTTCCCCATGTGAGGTTTCGATGCGTCGTCTGCAGACTCTTTCGCTTGCCGTTGCCACCCTGAGTGCCGGTCTGGTCCTCACCGCCTGCAGTGGTGGGTCGGGCACGGACAGCGCCTCGTCCGCGTCGAACGGGGGCAGTGGCTCGGGGAGTTCGTCCGTGAGCACGAACTCCGGCAGCACGGGCAGCACGCCGACCGCAGCGCCGACCGCGGACGGTGTCTCCGACAACTCGGCCTCGTCCGGCGGCGCGTCCGGCTCCTCCGGCTCCTCGGGTTCCTCGGATACGTCCCAGGTCTCGTCCACGGGGTCCGGCGCCTCGGCCGGGAGCGGGCGGTGCCACACCGCCGACCTTTCCTTCGCCGTCGCGCCCGGCAGCGGCGCGCAGTCGGTCGGCTCGGCGGGGGGAGTGATCATCAAGATGACCAACAACGGTGCCGGCACGTGCACGATGAAGGGCTACCCGGGCGTCGACCTGGTCGGCGGCGGTCGGACGTGGTCGCTGAGCCGCCAGACGTCCGTCACCCCGCACGCGGTGACCGTCGCGCAGGGGCACAGCACCAGCTTCACCATCACGTACCTGCCCTTCGCCGCGGGCGACGGCCAGGAACTGGACGTGAAGACCGTCGTCATCACCCCGCCGAACGACACCACGTCGGCGAAGGTCGCCTGGGACTTCCAGCCGGTGCTCCTGCAGGACGGCGCCACGCACCCGGGTACCTACGTCGGTCCCGTCGGCGCGGAGTGACCGCGGCCGCCCCATGGCCGTTCGCGACCCGGCCCGGACGGCCCCCATCGATCCATCGAGGCCCGGCCCCCGAAAGGACGCCGGGTCTCGACAAGAGCGAGCGGTCAGGACACCTTGAGCGCGATCTGTACGGTGACCGTGTTGTGCGTCGGCTTGGTCGCGTCGGTGACGGCGACCATGAACGTGTAGCTGCCGGACTTCGTCGGGGTGCCGGTCACGGACCCCGTCGTGCGGTTCAGGGTCAGCCCGGCGGGCAGGGTGGTCTTCGCGGTGAAGGTGTACGGCGCGTGGCCGCCGGAGACCTTGACGGTGGCGGCGTACTTCTTGTGCAGGGTGCCGCCGGGGAGGGTGGGCGTGGAGACCGACAGTGCCGGTCCGCGCAGGCTCGCGCTGACGTCGAGCAGGGCGCTCATCGCCGTGGCGGGCGCGCAGCCGCCGGTCGTGAGCTCGACGAAGTAGTCACCGGCGCCGCGTACCGCGAGGGCGGAGACCGCTCCGGAGCTTGGGGTCGTCGTCGCCGTGGTGCTGCCGGGGCCGTACAGGGTGATCCGGACGCTCTTGCAGGTGTCGGTGCTCGGGGTCGTGTTCTGGACGCGCAGCGAGCCTGAGCCGTTGGCGTGGAAGTAGGCCCAGTCCTGGGTGGTGGACGAGGCCAGGCGCGCGGTGTAGTTGACGCTGCCGGACAGGGGACCGGCTGCCGCCGTGCGGCTGGGACCGATCGGGAGCGACTGGGCGGCCGTGCCGAACTCCGCCGCCGGTTCGGGTTCGACGGCGTAGGTCTGCCCGAGGTCGGTGCAGCCCCAGGGCGCGATCTCCACGTAGTAGCGGCCCTGCGTGCTGCCGGTCTCCCGGCCGGGGAGGACGAAGGTGGCGGTGCCGTTCCCGCTCATCTGCACGGACCTGACGGCCTGGGTGCCCGTCGCGCCCCAGAGCGTGACCGTGAGGCCGGTGCAGCGGACCGAGCCGTCGACCGAGGTGTCCTGGACGCGGACGGTGGCCAGGGAGCTGTCGGCCTTCTTGTACAGGACGTACCAGTCCTGGCCGGTGGTGTTGCCCAGGGTCTGGTACGACGAGACCCCGCCGGGCAGCGGCGGCCACGCGTCGGCCGCCGCGGTTCCGGGCGTCGCCCTGGCGGCGGGCACCTGCGCGGGGGCGGCCCACTCCGCCGCCGGTTCCGGCTCCATGGTGTAGGTCTGGCCGCCGCCGGTGCAGCCCCACGGGGTCACTTCGACGTAGTACAGGCCGCGGGCGTCGCTCGCCTCGGTGCCGGGAAAGGTGAACGTCGTCGTGCCGTTGCTGCCGATCTGCTGCGACTGGATCTGGTCCTGCGTGCCGCCGGAACCGAAGACGGTGGCGGTGATCCCGCCGCACGCGGCGGAGCCGTCCACGGTGGTGTTCTGCACCCGCAGCGTCGCCAGGGCGGCGTCCTGCTTCTTGGCGAGCACGTACCAGTCCTCGGTGCCGGACCCGTTCACCGACTCGCGGTAGGCGGTCCCGCCGTGCAGCGGCGGCCACGCGGTGCCGATCGAGCTGCCCGACCGCAGCGTGGCGGACGGCACCGCCGCCGGTGCGGCCCACTCCGCCGCCGGCTCCGGCTCGAGGGTGTACGTCTGGCCGCCGGTCACGCAGCCCCAGGGGACCAGTTCCACGAAGTAGCGCCCCTGCGCGTCGCCGGGCTCGGTGCCGGGCAGGGCGAAGGTGACCGAGCCGTTGGCCGCCATCTGGGCCGACTGGATCCCGTTCCGGGTGCCGGTCGACCCCCAGAGGGTGATGCTCACGCCGGCGCACGGGATCGTGTCGTTGGCGGTCGTGTTCTGCACGCGGATCGTCGCCTGGCTGGTGTCGGCCTTCTTGTACAGGACGTACCAGTCCTCGCTGCCGTTTCCGCCGAGCGTCCCCGCGTACGAGGTGTGGCCCAGCAACGGCGGCCACGCGGCGCCGATGGACGAGCCGGCGAGGATGTGCCCGGTGACCGGTTGGGTGCCCGCGCCTCCGCCGCCGGTGGGCGTCAGGCCGTAGGGCGCGACCGAAGTGCAGCCCCACGCCGTGACGTTGACGAAGTAGCGGTCCGCGCCCGCCTGCCGGCCGGCCACCTGGGCCGCGTTCCCGGCGGCGATGTCCGAACTGCCCAGCGCCGAGCCCCTGGTGCCGTCCGCGTTGTACAGCGCGGCGTGGATGCCCCGGCACGGGGTGTCGGCGGCGCTGGTGTTCTGCACGGTCACCGCCACCGCCCCACCCGTAACGGCCGGGTAGATCACCCACCAGTCGTTGGAACCGGCCACGATCGCGCCGGTGACCGAACCGGTCAGCTCGCCGGCGTCACCGATGCCCGATCCCGCCGAAGCGGAAGCCGAGGCCGAAGCGGAAGCCCGCCCGGCCGCACCCCCCGACGAAGGAGCCGCCGATGCCGGCACGCACAGTGCCAGCACCGCGACGAAGACGGCGACGGCGGCGGCAGCCGTACGACCCGCCGCCCTGCCCCCCGCCCGGAGCACACCCCGGACGGGCCCGCCCCGGACGGCCCCGGAAAAGCCTGATTGACGTCGTGCACGATCCACGGTCCGATCCCCCCACGAGAACACCCTGAGCCGAGCGGGACGAACCGGGCGGGACGCGCACGCACAGGGCGGCGACGCACGGTATCGGCCGGCTGAGGCACTGCGGGAGCGGACATTACGGGCGTGTGTCGCGGCCCCACAAGCGCCCGTCCGTACGGCACTCGGGCCGCATCACGGCACGGGCGACAGCCCCCGCCACTCCCGCCGCACGGGCCGCCCGTACCAACGCTTCGGCCGCCGCAGAAAGCACACGCGCCCCCGGAAACCGGACGAAGACGCCGCGAGGAGTACCCCGTACCGCACCAGCCGGTGACCGTGCCGTACCCGTCAGGACGAGAAGAGGCCCACGGCCGCGTCGAGACGGGCATGGGCCATTGAGCGCAGTCGCGACCGCACCGCGGCGGCAACCGGAAGCGGCGAACCGGAACGGGCGGGACGCGAACCGGCGGGACGCGAAACGCCGGTGGGCGGGGGCCTCGATCGAGACCCCCGCCCACCGGCGGCGTTGACCACCGAACCGTGAACCACCGGTTCAGTGCGCGGCTGCAACCGTTACGCGGCCGATCCGTCCGGGGCCGGAGTGGCCGAGGGGATCACCGGCGGCTTGGGGGACGGCGTCGCCGTCCCGTCGGCCACCTTGAAGGTCGCCGTCGCGGGCGTCCGGGAGGACGTACCCGTGGCGGTGACGGCGTAACGACCCGGCTGGGTGCCCTTCGGCACCGCCACCGAGGTGCGGACCGTTCCGTCCGCCGTGGCCGTGACGGTCGTGACGTCGGAACCGGAGCCGGAGCCGAGAGCGACGGTCACCTGCTCGCCCGCGGCGAAGCCGTGGCCGCTGACGGTGATCGAACTGCCCGCGGCGGTGGACGCCGAGGCCGTCAGGGCCGGCTGCGAACCGGCTCCGGCGACGGTCACGGTGAAGGTGCGGGTGCTGCTGGACAGCGTGTCCCACGCGGTGACGTGCACGGTGTACGTGCCCGCCTGCTGGTAGGTGTGCTGTCCGCTCATCGCGCCGGAGGAGCCCACCGTGACGTCCTCGGGAACCGAGCCGTCACCCCACTGGACCCGGGCGTGGTAGCCGGACGCGTCGGTGACGCCACCGGACACCGTACCGAGGTCCGCCGACAGGGCGTGGCCGGCGGTCGCCGACTGGTCCTGCGCGGCGGTGGTCACCAGCGGAGCGGCGGCGGTGCCGTCGTCCGCAATGGCGAACACGTGGATCCGGCCGACCGTGCTGGGGTCGCCGGTCTGCGTCGGCAGGGTGACCGAGACGAGCGTCTTGCCCTGCGGGATCTGGTAGGGGGCGGTGGCGAGCAGGAACGGCTGGGCACCGTCCTTGCTGGTGCCCTGGAGGCGGTACGCGGACTTGGCCACGATGATGTTCCCGAAGGCGGGCGTGCCGTTGGCGTTGCCGCCCAGCGTCCAGTCGCTCATCTGGATCGGGATGTTCGCGGTGCTGCCGTCGCTGAACGTACCCGTCGCGGTGGTGCTCTGGTTGCCCTCCGTGCCGGCGCCGATGAAGGAGATGCTCTTCGCGTCGGCCGGCAGGTTCAGGTTGATCGTCTTGCCGTTGCCGGTGGCGTTGTCCGGCGCTCCCGCCTCGGTGGCCGGCATCGTGAAGTGCAGCGCCGTACCGGGGACGTCGTGCTGCTGGCCCGGCGTCACACCGGCGGCCGCCAGGGCGGTGCGGGAGTACCCGTAGCCCACGGTGTCGCAGTCGGCCGCGAACGTGCCGTCGTCGCCGAGGCAGGTGCTGTCGAACGCCGAGGCGAGGCCGCCGGCCGGCGCGTAGGACACGTCGACGTCGACCGTCGCGGAGCTCTGGCTGGTGCCGTCGGTCACCTGGACGCCGGCCTGGTAGTAACCGGGCTTGGCGTAGGTGTGGCCGCCGGTGATGCCGTACACGCCGCGCGAGCTCAGGGCCAGGGTGCCCGGGGTGGCGGCGGTGCCGTCACCCCAGTTGATCGTGGCCTGGTAGCTGCTCGCGGTGCCGCCGGTGACGGTCGCCAGCGGCGCCGACACGGCGACGCCGGAGGTGGCGTGCACCGCGCTCGGTGAAGCGCTGACGGCCACGGTGCCGCCGCCGAGCTGGACGTCGCCGCCCGCGAGCAGCTCGATCTCGGCGAGGTTCGTCCGCGCCGCCCCGGCGGTCTTGGTCACCACCAGGCGGAACTGCGAGAACTGACCGGGATCGCTGATCTGGAACGGCCGGGTCTGGTTGCGCCACGGGAACACCTCGCCGCTGCGGGAGTCCACCGTGGTCCAGGTGATTCCGTCGTTGGAGCCCTGGAGCTTCCAGTCCTGCGGGTCGCCGGCGCTCGCCCCGGAGGTCAGGGTGTAGTACGTCGGCGTCTGCTGGCCCGTGCGGTACGCCCAGGTGACCTGCGGGGTGCCGGTGGCGAACGTCATCTGCGTGGTCGACGTGTCGTCGAACAGCTTCGACGCGTCCACACCGTTGTCGGCGGTCGCGGTGCCCAGGCCCGGGCCCGTGGTGTCCTGAAGCGGCTTGGGGATCTGGTTGCCCTTGGTCAGGGACGGCGGCGCGTCATTGCTGCCGGTGCCCCACGACGACGGGTTCGGGCCCATCGCGAAGTCGATCGTGCCGCCGTGCTCGAGGACGGAGGAGTCGATCGACACCGTGCGCTGTGCCTTGCCGTTGACCGTCACGCCCTGCACGTAGACGTTCTTGGTGCTGTTGTCCGGGGCGTTGACGACGATGTCGCCGGTGCTCCGGTGGACGGTCATCTGCGTGAACTGCGGGGACCCGATGGCCCAGTTGGACGAGCCGGACTGCATCGGGTAGATGCCCAGGGAGCTGAGGATGTACCACGACGACATCTCGCCGTTGTCCTCGTCGCCCGGGTAGCCCTGGCCGATCTCGTCACCGACGTACAGCCGCTGCATGATCTCGCGCACGATGGCCTGCGTCTTGTACGGGGCGCCCGTGTCGTCGTACATGTACGGGATGTGGTGCGAGGGCTGGTTGCTCATGCCGAGCTGGCCCATGCGCACCGCGCGCGCCTCGAGCATCTCGTGGATGGTGCCGCCGTAGCCGCCCGGGTGGTCGGCGTTCTCCGGGGTGGCGAAGAACTGGTCGAGCTTCTGCTCCAGCCCCTTCTGGCCGCCGTAGAGGTTGGCCAGGCCGTTGGGGTCCTGCTCGGCGGTGAAGGCGAAGTTCCACCCGTCGGTCTCGGTGTAGACGCCGCCCCAGTCCAGCGGGTTGCCGTTCAGGAAGGTGCCGTTGGCGTTGCGGCCCTGGAAGAAGTTCGTCTTGGTGTCGAAGAGGTTGACGTAGTCGCGGGCCCGCTGGAGGAAGTAGGTCGACTCCTCCTTGATCCGCTGGCGCTCCGACTTCGGGGTGCTCGGGTCCTTGGCCAGGGCCGCGCCCATGTTGCCGATGCCGTAGTCGCTGATGAAGCCTTCCAGCGCCCAGGACACGGATTCTCCGGTGCTGGTCGGGGTGTAGCCGAGGAACAGCGAGGACTCGATGCCCTTGCGGCCGACCTCGCTGCGCCCGGAGGCGACCGTCGCGTCCTTGACGGCGGCGTTGTAGGCGGACAGCGGGTCGGGCAGCTTGACGCCGTTGAGGTACGCCTCGGCCACCGCGTTGTCCGCGCTGGTGCCGGTCATCAGGTCGGCGTAGCCCGGCGAGGACCAGCGGGCGATCCAGCCGCCGTCACGGTACTGCTGGACGAAACCGTCGGCGATCTTGGCCGCGATGTCCGGGTACAGCAGCGAGTAGGCGGGCCACACGGTGCGGTAGGTGTCCCAGAACCCGTTGTTCACGTAGATCTGGCCGTCGACGACCTTCGCGCCGGTCGTCGTGGCGGTCGACGTGCCGGTCGCCGCCGACACCGGGCTCGCGTACTGCCAGTGCGGCGCGGCCGCGGTGCCGGTGTTCTCCGACTGCGAGTCCGGGTAGAGGTTCAGCCGGTACAGGTTCGAGTACAGCGTCACCATCTGCGTCTCGGAGGCACCCGCGACCGAGATCCGGCCGAGCCGGTCGTTCCAGGCCGCGGTGGCCGCGGCGTGGATCTCGTCGAAGCTGTGCCCGGTGACCTCCAGGTCGAGGTTCTTGCGCGCCTGGTCGGTCGAGATGAACGACGTCGCGATGCGCAGCGTCACCTGCTGGTTCGCGGAGGTGTCGAAGGTCGCGGACGTGGCGGAGGTGGCGGTCGGCGCACGGTCGAAGGTGCCGGACACGAACATCCGGCTGCGCCCGGCGGACAGGCCGCTTCCGTTGTCGACCCAGCCGGTGAACGTGCCGTCCGTGCCGATGAGATACGTGCCGTTGTAGAAGACCAGGCTTCCGGTGGCCTGCCCGGACGGGAAGGTGAACTGCATGATGCCGCCGTGGTCGGTGGGCGACATCTGGGCGACCATGCCGTTCTGCATCGCGACCCGGTAGTAGTCCGGGCGGGCGATCTCGTTCGTGTGGCTGAAGGCCTGCGCCCGGGAGCTGGGCTGCCCGGTCAGCGATCCGCCGGCCGGCACCGGCATGACCGACATCTGGTCGCGGTCACCCATCCAGGGGCTGGGCTCGTGCGAGATCGCCAGGCCCTGCAGCGTCGGCAGGTTCTGCGCGTTGTTGTTCTGCTGGTACGTGTACTCCCACGAGTTGGACGTGGCGTCCGTGACCGGCGTGAAGAAGTTGAAGCCGTTCGGCAGCGCCGAGATCGGCAGGTTGTTGCCGCGCGAGAACGAGCCCGACGCGTTGGTGCCGCGGCGGGTGTCGACGTAGTTGGTGAGGCTGGAACCGTCGATGGCCGCCGGCGCCGCCGTCACGGTGACGTCGTCGAGCCAGCCCTGGAAGCGGGTCGAGGCGGTCGCCTGCGGGTCGTCGTAGGACAGCAGGATGCGGTCGATCGTCTTGCCGTCGGCGACCTTCCCGATGTCCGACTGCACCGCGTTCCACTGGTCGGCGTACAGCACCTTCGAGGCGCCCTGGCCGGCCGCCGTGAGCGCGTAGCCGTGCTGGTCGAGGGGGGACAGCGCGCTCAGGTAGGTGCCGTCCGTGAAGTGCAGGTCGACCGCGGCGTACGTGGACGGGTACTGGGCGTCCTGGCCGGTGTACTCGGGGAAGATCCGGTAGGAGAGCCGGGTCTTCGGGCCGACCGGGATGTTGACGTCGAACAGCTTGTTGACCGCCGACGACTCGCCCTTGGCCTCGGCGCCGCCGGAGTACCGCAGCGAGGCCACGCCGGTGAATCCGGCCGACGACTTCATGTTGTAGCCGCTGACCGGACCGGAGCCGACCTTGGTGACCATCGGGGTGGCCGGCGGCTGCGTGTTCGAGCCGTCGCTGATGTCCCAGTCGGCGAGCTGGATCAGCGAGTCACCGGAGTTCGCCGTGACGTTCAGCCGGTAGTACGCGTAGGCCGTCGTGTTGGTGAAGCTGTACGTGTTGGTGGTCAGCCGGCCGGTGAAGCTCTCCCCGGTCCGCTTGTCCAGGTCCGTCCAGCCGCTGCCGTCGTTGGACCCCTGGATGACGAAGTCCTTGGGGTCGCGGCCCGGCGAGTCGTTCGCGGAGGTCAGCGAGTAGCGCACCACCGCGGCCGGCTTGGTCAGGTGATACGTCACCCAGCCGGTCGGGTTGAACGCGAGCCATTTGGTCGACGGGTTGCCGTCCTTGAGGTTCACGGCGACTTCGGACGGGGGGTTCTCCGCGCTCGCGGTCACCGTGTCGACCGTGCCGAGCAGGCTGCCGGGCAGGCCCGTGGGGCTCGAACCGCTCAGGTTCGTCTGCAGCGGCTTGCCGTCGGGGCCGATTTCGACCGTGTTCGTCGCGGGCTGCGCGTCGGACGACTCGAAGGAGGAGCTGAAGTTGCCCTGCGGCGTCGCCGCGCCGGCCGGAGGGGAGGCCGCGAGCGCCCATACCGGCAACAACAGTGCCGCGGCCGCGCTCGCCCAACGCCAAAGCGGCGAAAAGCGGGCATGAGGATGATTTGACACAACAGAGCCTTTCGACTCGGTAGAGGGTCGAACACAGGGGTCGAACGGTGCGAGGGGGGAACCCGGTCGAGGCCGTCCGTCCAGCAGCGGAGCCCGTATCCCGTACGGGCTTCCGGTCCCGGACGCACCGCGGGCGCGAGCCGGCCCGGGGTACGGGCGACTCGCGCCGGCGTGAGCTAACGCGGTCCGGTGTCGGGGGACAGTGGGAACCGCAGCGGTCGTTGCCGTGAACGGGGAGACCGTGCTATGGCCATGGGGCGACTCCACGAGG
This sequence comes from Actinacidiphila acididurans, assembly GCF_016918855.1. Classification (GTDB taxonomy): domain Bacteria; phylum Actinomycetota; class Actinomycetes; order Streptomycetales; family Streptomycetaceae; genus Actinacidiphila; species Actinacidiphila acididurans. Next base: position 64,320 of record NZ_JADKYB010000027.1, on the reverse strand, counting down.
TGGTGACGGGCTCGCGGAGAGGCGCACCCGGCTGGAAAAAACGCCGTCAGCGTGTCCCCGCGCGGACAACGTTGTCAAGAGCCTTGCCCGGGTTTGTGCGCCGACAGCCGTCCCGCGCCCTTTCCTGACGGGTGATCAGCCGATACCGGTCACCTGGGCGAGGTAGCGTGAGGGCATGGGGAGAGTCGCGAAGCTGCTTCTGATCGGCGCCGCCGTCGGAGCGGTCGCCGGTGCGGTGGCCAAGGAATACCGCAAGCCGGCCGGCCGGCGGGACGGCCAGGGGCGCGTCCTGGGCCTTCCGTACGACTTCCGCCGGCCGACCTGGGCCCGGGTGCGCGCGGAGTTCTGGGACCCCGGCAACGACGCCCTGTTCACCCCCCACGCCTTCGGGATCGGCTACGGAGTCAACCTGGCCCGCCTGCTGCGTCGCCGGCCCGGGGACTGACCCTCCTGCGGCGTGGCGGCAGGCCGCCCGCCGGACCGTAAGGTGCTGGGCGTGGGGCGGCTGGAGATTTCGGACCTGATCACCGCGGTGGACGCGGGCAGCGGGGCACGGCTTCCGGTGCGGCGGGACGAGGTGGTGCGGCGGCTGCGGGAGAGCGGGGACGAGCGGGCGGTCCGGATCGTCCGGAGGCTGCCCGTGGACCGGGACGGGGTGCTCGACCCGGGGGCCGTGGACCGGCTGCTCATCGGCGTGCACACCGAGTTGCAGCGGCTGAGCGAGGAGTTGCGGATCGGCGAGCGCCTGGTCGATCCGGTCGGGCCGCTGTTCGACGCGATCCGGGAGGTCGGTGGGCAGAACGGACAGGGCGGGCCGTACCGGCTGGTCGACGTCGGGTGCGGGCTGGGCTATGTGGTGCGGTGGCTGGCGGCCACCAACGCGCTGGGTCCGGACGTGGAGTTGGTGGGGGTCGACCTGGACGCCGCGCTCGTCGGGGAGGCGGACCGGCTGGCCCGGGCCGAAGGGCTCACGTGCCGGTTCGTGCACGGGAACGCCTTTGGGCCGGCCGAGGCGGCGACCGTGTACGTCTCCACGGGCCTGCTGCACCACTTCCGCGGTCCGGCGCTGGGCGAGTTCTTCCGGGCCCAGGCCGCTTCACCGGCGCAGGCGTTCTGCCACTTCGACATCGCCGCGACCCGTCTCGCGCCGATCGGCGCCTGGATCTTTCACCGGGCGCGGATGCGACACCGGCTCGGCCGGCACGACGGTGTCGTCTCCGCGCTGCGCGCGCACAGCGACGAGACGCTGCTGCGAGCCGCGGCGGTGCCGGGGATGCGGGCGCTGCTGTACGAGCCGGGCGGGCTGGCGAATCCGTTCTGCACCACCTTGCGCCCGATCATCGGGGTGCGCCCGCAGTTGGAGGCGCCTTTTCGCCGGGCTCTCGGTCGGGCCGCGCGCCGGATGGTCGGTGAGGAGCACTTCGCGGGGGCCGGGGTTGTGGCCGGGGCCGCGGTCGGCGTCGAGGCCGGGGGAGCCGCCGGAGCAGGGGCCGGGGCGACCCGGTGACGCCCGCCGTGCCGCTGGCCCTGCTCGGCTTGGTCGACTCGGCGTTCAGCGGCTTCCGCGCGTACGCCGGCCGCGACGCCCGTATCCGCAAACGACGGGCCGCCGTACGAGCCGCCCTGCGCGGGCTGGCCGTCGGGGCCGTCCTGCTGGCCGCCCCCGCGCTGGCCGCCGTCCTTGTGCTGCTGACCGCGTCCGACCGGGCCCGGACCCGTCACGCCCTGGCCGTCGGGGGCTTCGGCTACCTGCTCCCGCTCTGCGTCTTCGCCGCCGTGGTGTTGCTCTCGCTCGCCGCCTACTTCGTCCTCCCGTTCCGCGCCGGCACCTTCGCGGTGGTCGTCGGCCTCGGGCCGTTGACCCTGTTGCGTCCGCTCGCCGTCGGCGCCGCGTGCCTCGGTGCCGTACTCAATGGCGGCGGCTGGTGCGCCCTGCTGGTCGGCGCGGTCGCGGGCGCCGCCGTGCTGTGCGTGGAGCCCTTGGCGCACCGGCGCTGGTACCGGGACGCGCAGTAGGCGGCCGCCGCGGGCCGCTGCCCCCTCCCAGGCGCCGCTATGGGTGCTCGGCCCGGCGGCGGCGCAGCACCGTACGGAGGACGAGCGCGACCACGAGCACGGCCAAGGCCACCAGGACGTACAGGGAGTAGCGGTTCACCTGGGTGTAGATGGTGGAGATGTGGTTGCCGGCGGCGTAGCCGAGGCCGGCCCACAGGCCCACCCACAGTGCGGCGCCCAGGGCGTTGAAGGCGAGGAAGCGGCGCCAGGGCATGGCGGTGGTGCCGGCGATGATGCCGTTGGCCTGGCGCAGGCCTTCGACGAAACGGGCGATGGTGACGACTTTGCCGCCGTGGCGGGTGAAGAACTGCTCGGCCTTGGCGAAGCGTTCGGGGGTGAGGAAGATGTATTTGCCGTAGCGCAGGACCAGGGCCTGGCCGCCGGTGCGGCCGATGAGGTAGCCGATGTTGTCGCCGATGATCGCGGCGATGATGCCGATGGCGATGACGGCGACGATGTTGAGCTGGCCGGCCCCGGCGTAGAGGGCCGCGGCGATCAGGATGGTCTCGCCCGGGGCGGGTACGCCGAAGTCCTCGACGAGGATCAGCCCGCCGACGGCCAGGTAGCCCCAGTGGTTCAGGATCGGTGCGAGGTCGCCCAGGACGCCGGGAAGCGGCGGTGCGCTCATCGGACGGCCGTCCTTTCCGCTGACGGGTTCGCGGCGCGGGTCCGCCGGCCTGTCCGCGGGCGGGTGGGCCGGCGGATCCCGGCGGTCCGGGCGGCCCGGACGGTGCGGGCGACGGACGCGTCGGCGTACTCGATTTTCACACCGTGTAGACGCTCGGCGGGCGCTCGTGTGTTCCTGTTCATGACGCGGGCGCTGATCCCGGGCGGCCGCTTGCGTACGCTCGCATCGGCCCGCGTGGCGTGTCCACGGGGGCCGGGCGAAGCTGTGACTTCCTACAAGTTGTAGTAATGATGCTGACGGACGACCGACGCCAGGAGATGACCCTTGTCGCATTCCGACTCCCGCGCCGACCACGGCCGCCGGCGTGCCGCCGCTCCCGGTGGCGCCGCGACGACCGCATCCCAGGGGCCGCGCCGGCCCGTGCGGCAGCCCCGCGATCCGGATGATCACCCGGGTTCCCGTTCCGGCGGGCCGGTCCTGTCGGCGATCACGCGCGCGGGCGAGCTCACCGCCTGCTGCGCCGTCTCGGCCGTCATCAGCCTCCTGGTGCTGGGCGCGATAGGCGCGCTGGTCATCGCCGTCTACACGCTCACCAAGTAGCCGGCCCGAGGCCCGCGGCGCTCGCCGCTGTCAGTGCCGTGTGGCAGCATCGCGCACGTGAGCACCAGACCCGACGCCGCACGCCATCTGCGGGACCTCGCGCTGCTGCGGCGCGTACGGGACCGGATCGACCGGGAGTACGCGCAGCCGCTCGACGTCGAGGCGCTGGCCCGTGGCGCGCACATGTCGGCCGGGCACCTCAGCAGGGAGTTCCGGGCCGCCTACGGTGAGTCGCCGTACGGTTACCTGATGACGCGGCGCATCGAGCGGGCGATGGCGCTGCTGCGCCGAGGGGACCTCAGCGTCACGGACGTCTGTTTCGCGGTCGGCTGCCAGTCGCTGGGCACCTTCAGCACCCGCTTCACCCAGTTGGTGGGCATGCCGCCCAGCGCGTACCGGCGCGAGGCCGCGCGGGCGACCGCCGGGATGCCGTCGTGCGTGGTCAAGCAGGTGACCAGACCGATCAGGAATCGAGAAGCGACCGTTCAGGCCCGTGGCTAGCGTGAACGGCATGAACCTCACGATTCACACCACCTTCCTTCCGCAGGAGGACCCGGACGCGTCCGTGGCCTTCTACCGCGACATCCTCGGCTTCGAGGTCCGCAACGACGTCGGATACGGCGGGATGCGCTGGATCACGGTCGGCGCCGCCGACCAGCCCGGCACCTCCATCGTCCTGGAGCCGCCGGCCGCCGACCCCGGCATCACCGAGGACGAGCGCCGCACCATCCGCGAAATGATGGCCAAGGGCAGCTACGCCCGCCTCATCCTGGCCACCGCCGACCTCGACGGCACCTTCGCCACGATCCAGGCCGCCGGCGCCGAGGTCGTCCAGGAGCCGACCGAGCAGCCGTACGGGGTCCGCGACTGCGCCTTCCGCGACCCCGCGGGCAACCTGATCCGTATCAACGAGGTCCGCTGAGCGGTCCGGCGATCACCTGCCCGACCCGCACGGACGGGGCGGTACGGGGTGTGCCGCCGCGAATACGGGACGGCCGGCCGGCGCGCACCGGCCACCCCGTACCGCCGGCCCCGTACGGGTCCCGAACCGTCGCCCGGCCGGCTCTGTCAGTGGGCGCCCCTATGGTGGGCGTGAACCGATGCCGTGACCGGGCCCGCGAAGGAGAACCGGACGTACCGCTGATGGAGAGACGATGAGCACGGACACCAGGACGGACGGGCAGCCGCCCGAGCCGTACGCCCCCGGGAGCGGCCACAGCGCCGCGAATCCGCAGGACGCCGACGGGAGCGCGGCCCGCGGCCGGGTCGCCGCCGACAGCCACGAGATGATCCGCGTGCACGGCGCGCGCGTGAACAACCTCAAGGACGTCAGCGTCGAACTCCCCAAGCGCCGCCTGACGGTGTTCACCGGCGTGTCCGGTTCGGGCAAGAGCTCCCTGGTGTTCGGCACGATCGCCGCCGAGTCGCAGCGGCTGATCAACGAGACGTACAGCGCCTTCGTGCAGGGCTTCATGCCCACCACGGCGCGGCCCGAGGTCGACGTGCTCGAAGGGCTGACCACCGCGATCGTCGTGGACCAGCAGCGGATGGGAGCCGACCCGCGCTCCACGGTCGGCACCGCCACCGACGCCAACGCGATGCTGCGCATCCTCTTCAGCCGGCTCGGGCAGCCGCACATCGGCTCGCCCAACGCGTACTCCTTCAACGTGCCCTCGGTCCGGGCGAGCGGCGCGATCACCGTCGAGCGCGGCGCCGCCAGGACGGTGCGGCAGACCTTCACCCGCACCGGCGGCATGTGTCCGCGCTGCGAGGGCCGGGGCACGGTCTCCGACATCGACCTTCGCCAGCTCTACGACGACGGCAAGTCGCTCGCCGAAGGCGCGATCACGATCCCCGGGTACACGACGGGCGGCCACTGGACCGTGCGGATCTTCACCGACTCGGGCTTCCTCGACCCGGACAAGCCGATCCGCGACTACACCGAGGCGGAGCTGCACGACTTCCTGCACCGCGAGCCGACCAAGGTGAAGGTGGGCGGGATCAACCTCACCTACGAGGGGCTGATCCCCAAGGTGCAGAAGTCGTTCCTGTCCAAGGACAAGGAGGCGCTCCAGCCGCACATCCGGGCGTTCGTGGACCGGGCGGTCACCTTCACCGCGTGCCCCGACTGCGGCGGCACCCGGCTGAGCGAGGCGGCCCGCTCGTCGCGGATCGCCGGGATCAGCATCGCCGACGCCTGCGCGATGCAGATCAGCGACCTGGCCGGGTGGGTCCGCGACCTGAGCGAGCCGTCGGTGGCGCCGCTGCTCGCCGCACTTCACCGCACGCTGGAGTCGTTCGTGGAGATCGGGCTCGGCTACCTCGCGCTCGACCGGCCGGCGGGCACGCTGTCCGGCGGCGAGGCGCAGCGGGTGAAGATGATCCGCCACCTCGGCTCGTCGCTCACCGACACCACGTACGTCTTCGACGAGCCCACCACCGGCCTGCACCCCCACGACATCCAGCGGATGAACGGGCTGCTGCTGCGGCTGCGGGACAAGGGCAACACCGTGCTGGTCGTGGAGCACAAGCCGGAGACGATCGCGATCGCCGACCACGTCGTCGACCTCGGCCCGGGCGCCGGTACGGCCGGCGGCACGATCTGCTTCGAAGGCACCGTGGCGGGGCTGCGGGCCGGCGACACCCTCACCGGCCGCCATCTGGACGACCGGGCCGCCCTCAAGGAGACGGTCCGCAAGCCCACCGGCGCCCTGGAGATCCGCGGCGCGTCCGCGCACAACCTGCGTGACGTCGACGTCGACATCCCGCTCGGGGTGCTGGTCGTCGTCACCGGCGTCGCCGGCTCCGGCAAGAGCTCCCTCGTGCACGGCTCGCTGGTCGACGGTTCAGGGGCGGCCGGCGCCGGGGTGGTGTCCGTCGACCAGGGGACGATCCGCGGCTCGCGGCGCAGCAACCCCGCGACGTACACCGGGCTGCTCGACCCGATCCGCAAGGCGTTCGCGAAGGCCAACGGCGTCAAGCCGGCACTGTTCAGCGCCAATTCCGAGGGCGCCTGCCCCAACTGCAACGGCGCCGGCGTCGTCTACACCGACCTGGCGATGATGGCCGGGGTCGCCACCACCTGCGAGGAGTGCGACGGCAAGCGGTTCGAGGCGTCGGTGCTGGACCACCACCTCGGCGGCCGCGACATCAGCGAGGTGCTCGCCATGTCCGTGGCCGAGGCCGAGGAGTTCTTCGGCGCCGGCGAGGCCCGCACGCCCGCCGCGCACACGATCCTCGGCCGGCTCGCGGACGTCGGACTCGGCTACCTCACCCTCGGCCAGCCGCTCACCACCCTGTCCGGCGGTGAGCGGCAACGGCTCAAGCTGGCCACCCACATGGCCGACAAGGGCGGCGTCTACGTCCTCGACGAGCCCACCGCCGGCCTCCACCTCGCCGACGTCCAGCAACTCCTCGGCCTCCTCGACCGCCTCGTCGACTCCGGCAAGTCCGTCATCGTCGTCGAACACCACCAAGCCGTCATGGCCCACGCCGACTGGATCATCGACCTCGGCCCCGGCGCCGGCCACGACGGCGGCCGCATAGTCTTCGAGGGCACCCCCGCCGACCTGATCGCCACCCCCACCACCCTCACCGGCCGGCACCTGGCGGCGTACGTGGGGGCGTGAGCGGGCCTTTCCGGCACGTCGGTGAGCGCTCCCGGGCTCAGGACTTGGTCTGCATCCAGGAGCCGATGCGGCGGGCGGCGGAGAGGGCGGCCCAGGAGGTGAGGTCGATCAGGGCGCTGTCCTCGGGGTGGGTGGCGCGGAAGGCGGCGACCACGGTGTCGTCCACCTGGTAGGAGGCGAGGGCGGTGAGGAGGGCGAGGCGGCCGGCGGGGCGGTCCTCGGGGGGGAGGGCGGCGGTTCGCTCGTCGACCCAGGCGCGGGAGATGCCGGGCGGGCGGCCGTCCCAGGCGTCGAGTTCGGCGCCCAGCAGGTCGCGTACGGATTCGGGCGCGGACCGGCGGCCGGCCTCGTCGACGGCTGCGGTGGCGCGGGAGTAGGCGTCGGCGATGGACGGGTTGGAGGCTGCCCAGGACAGGTCGTCGGCCAGCGGGGCCGCCGGCAGCAGCTCCATCGAGGTGCCGGAGGGGACGCTGGTCCGGGCGGCGGAGCCGATCAGCCACATGACGACGCGCATCACCGGGCCGAGCGCGGTCAGCGGGGCCTTCGGGGGCAGCGGCAGCTCGCCGAGGAAGACGTTGACCATACGGTTGTGGTAGTGCAACAGCACCGCCGAGGCGACGAATTCGGGCGCCGGCTCGGAGGAGAAGGGGGCAGGGCTCTGCCCGGCGGTGTCGCGGAACGAGTTCTCCCTGGCCCAGTCGGCGAGGGCCCGTACGGACGGGTCGGTCAGCGGGTCGGCGGCCCGGTCCGCGCGGGAGGCGGGCGGCAGCACGCTGCTGAGCGTGGCGGCGTGCATCCGCAGGCAGTACGGACACTCGTTGGACGCCGAGACCGAGGAGGCCACGGCTTCCTTCTCCGCGCGGGAGGCGACACCGGGCACCAGCAGCGTCTCCCGGAGCATCAGCCAGCTCGCGGCGAGCACATCGGGCGCGGGCGAGTGCAGCGCGATGGGCGGCGCGAGCATGCCGAAGTCCCGTTCGAGTTCCTGGTATATCCGTGCCACTCGGCCTTCGGCCGCGCCGTAACTCACCGGAGCGACATGGCGGACCTGGGTCAGGGCCGGTCCCCGGAGCGAGGACTGGGTGAGCTTCTTGCGCACTGTGCACCCCTGTTTCGTGCGGGGCGGCCCGTTCGCGGGCCGCGACGGTTGCCGGTGGTGGGGACGGTCCCCCGTCGTGTGATTCGCGTGATTCGTGCGGTGGATGTCCCGCCGGAGCGGCGGGCCTGTGGCGGGCCACTGGTGGGCGGCCCCGTCAGTACAGGACCCAGAGGTTGTACAGACCCGGCCCGGTGGGGCTCGACGGGCTCACCGTGTCGCAGTAATAGCTTTGCCACGCGTGGTCGGCGACGCCTTGGATGCCGATCGAGTTGCACTGATCTCCCCAGTTAAAGCTGCCGTACTTCACGTAGCCGGCGGCGCCGGCCTGCGCGGGTGAACCGAGGGCGAGCGTGGTGACAACAGCCGCCGCGGTCAGAGCCGTTGAAGCAACGAGGCGTCTCTTCATGCGTCAAACTTTACAGTTCGCTTCGGCTTTCCACCATGCGGCCCCGGCCTTCGATGCATTCATTGATTACATGATCTTCGGGCGAGGTTATTGGCGATCACTTGCGTTGCCGCGCCCGCTGGTTGCTGGCCGGTCGGCCGGTCCGCGGTGGCCGTGAGCCCGGGCGGAGGCGGGTCCCCGAAAGATCGGCAGGCCCTGGGGCGGGGAATTTCGTGAGTTGTTTGTGGCCGCCAGGTGGAAGGAGAGTGACCGGCCGTACGAGGTGCGCCCGAAATCGTGCAATTCGCGGCTGCTCGCCGTGGTGATCGGTCTATCAGGAGCCCTTGCCGGTGCAGGAGGCATGCGAACGGGACGGATCTTCGAATTCCGCTGCCACGGGATAGCCGCGGGTGCGGTTGCGAGGCGGGCCCGGGCCCACGGTGCGCGGGTCAGCCGAGAAGCGGTACGACCTCGGCCGCGATCCACTCCACGGCGTCCGCCACGAGGGTGAGTCGGTCGGCGTCGGCAGGGTCCGCGGCCAGTTCACGCAGCCGGCGCCGCACGCCGGCGATCTCGGCGGGATCGGACCCGGTGCCAGGGCGGTCGGCGCGAATCGGTGATCTTCTGCTGGCACGGCGTGGTGATGTCGGGCCGTGGGCCCGCGTCCAAGGGCTTACATCGAGCGCAGAGCGGCCACCGATGCCACCAGACCGTCCTTTTCGAGGGAGCCAAGGATGTCCGCCCAAGTGGCCGGTGGCTTGGGGCGGCTGTTCACGATCTGCTGCACCGCTGCGTACACGGCACCGGCATCGAGGTCGATGTGCTCGGGTACAGCACGTTGGCGTCGTAGACAGCGACGAAGGCCATGGCTCAGAGGAGCCCCATCTCCTCGTTGAGCTGCGAGAGCTCGTCTGCGGCTGCCCGGCGGCGCTGGTCGTCCTTGCGCCGGTAATCGACCAGGGAGGACGCGAGGACGCGGCGGTGCGTGCCGACCGTGCGGTACTCGATCTCCCCGGCCTGCAGGAGGCCGATCAGGAACGGGCGGGATACGTTGAGCAGGTCGGCCGCCTGCTGCGTGGTGAGTTCCGCGTTGTGCGGCACGACGGAGACGCTGCGTCCGGCCCCGAGGTGGGCAAGGAGCATCGCCAGGAGCTCGACCGCTTCCCTGGGCAGGGTGAGTGGCCTGCGGTCGGCCCCTTCGTCGACACTCATGCTGATCCGGGACAGACCCCGGTGCTCGCCCAGGTAACCGCGGACTCGCTCCAACGCCTCCTTGGCCTCCTCGACCTTCTCCGGCGGGAGGTGGACGGGACGGAAGTCTGTTGTGGGCATGGCTCGCCTCCTCACCTGCATCGCAACGGCAGGGCACCCTGTCAACCTGCCTCATTATCCGCAATAATCGAAGCAAGCGTAATAAACGCAAGAGGTGGGCTCGGCTCAGGCAGCCGCGCGCCGGCGGTGGATCACCACTGCGGCGATGACGATCACTGCCACGACGATCAGGATGAGCAGGATCACCACCCACGCGCCCACCCCACCGCCGCCTCCTCCGTTCGAGGGGTGGTGGGTGTTGCTGAGGTGCCGGGTGATGTGGTGGCTGATGTGGCCGCTTCCGTGGTGGCCGCCGCGGCTGCGGGCGGTGATGGCGGCGAGGTCGCCGAAGGCGTGCTGCATGTGTGTGTTCCCCCCTGGAAGACCCCGTAGCAGGGCCCGAACGAGCACCGACCATACGCGGCCGAGGGCACGCCCGGCGCCCCTTCGCGTGATCCCTCCCCGTACGAGCGGCGGCCTCCGCTCGCACCGCCGTACACCCGAAAGGGGACGCGCGGATCAGCCGATGGCGATCACGGGGTGGGCACTCGGGGTGATCCACTTCATGGTCCGGGTCAGGAAGTCCGCGGGGACGGCGACGCAGCCGGCGGTGGGGCCGGCCTGGGGGCCCAGGTCGTGGAGGAAGATGCCGGCGCCGCGGCCTTTGACGGCCGGGTTCATGTTGTAGTTGATCACCAGGGCGTTGTGGTACTGCGTGGGGTACTTGATGAGGTGCTCGCTGCCGTCCGCACCCGCTTCCGTGAGGTGGAAGCCGCCCTGGGTGTCGGTGCGCATCTGGTTGTAGTAGGCGGAGGTGGGGTCCTCCACCCACCAGTCGTGGCTGGTCACCCGGTGGTACGGCATGGCCGTGCCCGGGTTGACGCCGACGCCGAAGCCGCGGGTGATGGCGTACGTGCCGGTGGGCGTCGTGTAGCTGCCCTGGACCCGGGTGGCGCCGTTCGTGATGCCGTGCGACCCGATCCGGGCCGCGGCCGTGGCGGCCATCTTGTGCCAGGCGCCGGACGTCTTCTGCCACAGCGTGACGGTGGCGTACGACCCGCTCGCCTTGACGGTGATCACCTGGGCGGTCGCCGTGCCCGCGGCGACCGCGACCGGGAACGGGTTCGCTCCGGTCACGTACGTACGGGCCGGCTGGGCAACCCGCTGACCTGGATGAACGGCATAAGGACCACTGATCCCGGTGCCGCCCGGAACGGCGTACGCGACGCCCGGCACCGCGCAGACGACGGCCACGGCACCCACCGCGGCGACGACGGAGACCCGGCGAGCAAGGGCGCGGGGGCTGGGGCGGCCTGACGAGGCGGTCATCGAAGTGGGCCTCCGCGATACGAAGCTGAGGGTGCGGGAAGACCTGCGGGCGGTACGCGGTGCCGTGCTGCCCGGCTCCGGGCCCGAGCCCTCGCCGGTGCCGGGACCGTACCACCCAGTAACGGCCCGCGTCCCCACGACAAGCGGACCGTACGACAAACACCTGGGGAGCCCGTACGACAAACGTCCCGGCGGCCCCCGGCGCCCATCCGAAAGGGACGCAAGGACGGGCCGGCCCTGCACCCGGACAGCGTCCCCCCGACAACCGGGCACGCTCAGCGGGCGGCCCCGCGCCGGTACGAATGCTTGTCGGCGAGCAGGCCGATGTCGAGGGCGCCGTTCCTGACGAGGTTCGGTAGCCCGTGCAGGGCGCGCAGCCGGGCGGCGGTGTCGGCCACGGCGTCGTCGGCGGTGTCCGTGGGGACGGACGACGGGCTCGGGGAATGGTGGTCCATGATCAACGCAACCTCCCGTACGGACAGCCGTCAGCCCGCCGTCGAGCCCTCCGACGTGCTCGGCTCCGCGGCCGAACGCGGGGTCGGAGGATTCGCGCGGAGCCACGTCACCAGGCGGTCCGCCAGGCGTTCGTGGGCGCGGCGGAGGCGGGCGGCGACTATGCCCGGGGGGACCTCGGTGATCTCGGCTATTTGCTGCTCGGAGAAGCCTTCGACGTCGGAGAGGTGGAGGGTGAGGCGGACGACGGGGGTGAGGGAGCCGATGGCCTCGCGCATCGCGGCGTCCGCGGAGCCGGGCTGGGTGGCGGCGGGCAGCGGGGCGATGGGCAGGTGCGGCTCGTCGTCGAACCAGACGCCGACCAGGTGGTGGAAGAGCCAGGCCCGTATCGTGTCCTGCGGCCGGGCCCAGTGGAAGTCCTGGAACGCCCGCTCGAAGGTGCGCTGCACCAGGTCCTCGGCCTCGGCCGGGTGCGGGGTCAGTCGCAGCGCGCCGGTGTAGAGGCGGTCGAGGTGCGCCAGCACCTCGCGTTCGAAGCGCGCCTCGGCCCGCGCCGCCGGACCGCCGGGCCCGGGGAACCCCCCGACCCCGCCGAAGCCGGCGGGACCCTTGGCCGTCCCGGCGCCGTCGAACCCTTCGGCGCCCTCGAAGCCGCCCGGACCGTCGGGACCGTTGAAGCCGTACAAGGGCTGGACCACCGTGCTCATTGCTGCTCTCCTCGCCCGGATCGCGGTGCGGCTGGATCGATCGATGATCGATCAGATTTTTTCGCGTTCCGGGCCCCGTTGTCCAACACCGGTTCCGCATCAATGCGATAGCCGCTGCCTATCGGCCACCGTAGGGCACCTTCGGCCACCTGCCCAGTACTTTAGTGCCCCGGCGGTACGGCCACCGGCGCGTCCAAGTGCTCCGCCGCCGCCCCGGCCGCCATCTCCGCGTCCACGTCGATGTGCCGGGTCAGCGCCCAGTACAGCAGGGCCGACACCGGCAGCCCCACGAAGAGCGAGATGTCGGCGCCGTGCAGCTTGTGTGCCAGCACGCCGGTGAAGAGGGTGCCGACCGAGAAGAAGGGCACCATCGCGCCGAAGCCCGCCAGGTAGGAGACGATGCCCGCCACGCCCCAGCGGCCGTAGACCCCGCGCGGCCGGAAGATCTCCGCGATGGCGTACCGCCCGCGCCGGACCACGTAGTAGTCCATCAGGTTGACCGAGGTCCACGGGATGAACAGGTAGAGGATCAGCAGCAGGAAGTTGTTGAAGTTCGTCAGGAAGTGCGAGGTGGCGGTCAGCGCGCCGACCAGGGACAGCGCGGCGGTCAGGCCGATGGTCACCGCCCGCAGCGGCAGGGTGGGCCGCATCCGGCGCAGCGAGTCCGCCGCGCTGATCAGGGTGAGCGAGCCGCCGTACATGTTGAGCGCGGTCACCGAGACCAGGCCGAGGGCGGCGAACACCAGGACCACCGCGCCGAAGCCGGTGAAGACCTTGTCGCCGGCCGCGTTGATCGAGGCGATGGTGTCGAAGTCCTTGCCGGCCCAGGCGGCGAGCGCCGCGCCCAGCGTCATCAGCCAGATCCCGCCGATCGCGGAGCCGGCGTACGTCCAGGCGAAGGTCCGGCGCACGGTCACCTCCGGCGGCAGATAGCGGGAGTAGTCCGACACGTAGATCGCCCAGGAGATCTGGTAGCCGGCCACCACCCCGAACTGGCCCAGGAACGGCGTCCACTTGAAGCCGCCCAGGTCGAACGAGCCGGCCGGGTAGTGCAGCGTGACCAGCACGCCCACCGTGAAGACGCCGAAGACCACCAGGAAGACCCAGGTGAGCACCTGTTCCGCGCGGTGGATCAGGTCGTAGCCGAACAGCGCGAGGGCGAAGGCCAGCACCGTGGCCAGCACCACCCACGACTTGACGCTGCCGTGCGCGGTCTGCCCCATCGCCTGACCGGCCAGAATGGTGTTGAAGACGTTGAACCCGGCGTACTGCACGTACGCGAACAGCCACACCATCAGCGCCCCGACGTAGCCGAACTGCGGCCGGGACTGGATCATCTGCGGCAGGCCGAGCTGCGGGCCCTGCGCCGAGTGGAACGCCATGAAGAACGTGCCGGTCAACGCGCCGGCCACGATGGCGATCAGCGACCAGATCAGGTTGCCGCCCTCGGTGACCGAGATCAGGCCCACCGCGAGGGTGGCTATCTGGGCGTTGGACATGAACCACAGCGGCCCCAACTGGCTGAGCCTGCCGTGCCGTTCGCTCAGCGGCACCCAGTCGATGGAGCGGACCTCGATGCCCGGAACCCGAACCTCTGCGGATGACATGACAATCGGTTTTCCGCGAGTGACCGGGAGCGAAACGCGAGGTTCGGCATACGTGTGCTTCCGCGTGGGCAAAAAGCTGCCCAAGTGACCGGAGAGGCGACGACGCCGGAGGCGGAGGTCCCACGTGGCCGGTAGCGGAGCAGCCATTCGCCTGCGCGCCCTGAGCAAGTCCTACGGCCCGACGCACGCCCTGGCCGGAATCGATCTCGACGTGGGCCACGGCGAGTTCTTCTCGCTGCTCGGCCCGTCCGGCTCCGGCAAGACCACCACGCTGCGGCTGATCGCGGGCTTCGAGGAGCCCACCGCCGGCAGCGTCGAACTGGCCGGCCAGGACGTGACGGGCCTGGCCCCCTACGAGCGCGACGTGCACACCGTCTTCCAGGACTACGCCCTCTTCCCGCACATGACGGTGGAGCAGAACGTCGGCTACGCGCTGAAGGTGCGCAAGGTGCCCCGGGCCGAACGCGCCGAGCGGGTACGGGCTGCGCTCGCCTCGGTCCGGCTCGAAGGGCACGGCCGGCGCCGCCCCGCGCAGCTCTCCGGCGGCCAGCGGCAGCGGGTGGCGCTGGCCCGCGCCCTGGTCGACCGGCCGGCCGTGCTGCTGCTGGACGAGCCGCTGGCCGCCCTCGACCTGCAACTGCGCGGCCGGATGCAGGCCGAACTCAAGGAACTCCAGCGCGAGGTGGGCATCACCTTCGTCTTCGTCACCCACGACCAGGGCGAGGCGCTGAGCATGAGCGACCGGGTCGCGGTGTTCAACGCCGGTCGCATCGAGCAGGTCGGCACGCCCGCCGAGGTCTACGAGAAGCCCGCCACCGCGTTCGTGGCCGGCTTCGTCGGGGTGTCCAACCTGCTCACCGGCGAACCGGCCCGCCGCGTCACCGGCGCCCCGGGACCGTACAGCATCCGCCCGGAACGGATCACGCTGTCCGCGCCCTCCGCCGAGCGGGAGGCCGCGGGCGAGCACCGCGCCGGCGGCACCGTGGCCGACGTGGTCTATCTCGGGCACGCCGTCCGGGTCCTGGTCGACCTCGACGCCGGCGGGCGGCTCACCGTGCTGCGGCACGCCGGGGAACCGGCCACAGAAGCCGCGCCCGGCGCCCGGGTGCTGCTGCGCTGGCCGGCCGCCCACGCCGTACCGCTGCCGGCGGACCCCGGGGAGCCGGGTACGGACCCGGACCCCGGCGCGCCCGCGACCGTACCGGCACCCGCGCGCGGACCGCATTAGCAATCCCGCCACGCCGAAGCACGACGAAGGGAGACACCGTGCGCGCGACCCGCCACCTGGCCGCCACCGCCGCCGCACTCACCGCCGTCCTCGCCCTGGCCACCGCCTGCGGCGGCTCCTCCGGCGGGTCCGGATCGGTCGGCTCCGACGGCAAGCTGCACCCGCCGAAGATGACCGCCCAGCGGACCCTCGGCCCGCGCGAGGGCGCGGTGAACCTCGTCGCGTGGGCCGGATACGTCGAGGACGGCTCCGACGACCCCAAGGCCGACTGGGTCCACCCCTTCGAGCAGCAGACCGGCTGCACCGTCCACGTCAAGATCGCCGGCACCTCCGACGACATGGTCAGCCTGATGAAGACCGGGCAGTACGACGCCGTGTCCGCCTCCGGTGACGCCTCGCTGCGGCTGATCGCCGCCGGCGACGCGGCCCCGGTCAACACCGACCTGGTGCCCAACTACAAGGACGTCTTCGACGGCCTGAAGCTCCAGGCGTGGAACTCCGTGGGCGGTGTCGCCTACGGCATCCCGCACGGCTACGGCGCCAACCTGCTGATGTACCGCACCGACAAGGTCTCCCCGGCGCCCACCTCCTGGGGCGCGGTCTTCGCGAAGGACTCGCCGTACAAGGGCCACATCACCGCGTACGACTCGCCGATCTACCTCGCCGACGCGGCGCTGTACCTGATGCGGACCCGGCCGGAGCTCGGCATCAAGAACCCCTACGCGCTGGACCAGAAGCAGTTCGACGCGGCCGTCGCGCTGCTGCGGCAGCAGAACGCGAACATCGGCGAGTACTGGAGCGACTACCTCAAGGAGGTGTCCGCCTTCAAGAGCGGCGACTCGGTGCTCGGCACCACCTGGCAGGTGATCGTCAACACCGCGCAGTCGGAGAAGGCCCCGGTCAAGGCGGTGCTGCCGAGCGAGGGCGCCACCGGCTGGTCGGACACCTGGATGCTCTCGGCCAAGGCGAAGCACCCCAACTGCGCCTACGCGTGGCTGAACTGGATCGTCTCGCCGCAGGTCAACGCTCAGGTCGCCGAGTACTTCGGGGAGGCCCCGGCGAACCGGCTGGCCTGCGACCACACCGTGGACAAGGGCTTCTGCGCCGCTTACCACGCCGGCGACAGCGCCTATTACCGGCGGGTGTGGTTCTGGACCACGCCGATTCCGCAGTGCGTCGACGGGCGCAAGGACGTCACCTGCGTGCCGTACGCGAAGTGGGTGCAGGCGTGGACGTCGATCAAGGGGTGAGGCCCGCGGGGGCGGGCCCGGTGGGCCGCCCGGGAGCGGGCGGCGGGCCGGGTCGGGGCCCGGTCCGGGCGTTCGTCCGGGCGCTGCACCGGCGGCCCCGGCTGCGGCTGACCCTGCTGCTGTCGGCCCCGCTGGCCTGGCTGGTGGTGGCCTACCTCGGCGCGCTGGCCGCGCTGTTCCTGTCCGCGTTCTGGACCACCGACCCCTTCACCTCGGACGTGGTGCGCACCTGGACCACGGCCAACTTCCGCGAGGTGCTGACCACTTCCGTCTACTGGCACGTGGCCCTGCGCACCCTCGGCACCGCCCTCGCGGTGACCGCGGTGGACATCGTGGTGGCCTTCCCGATCGCCTTCTGGACGGCCAGGGTGGCCGCCGCGCGCCACCGCAACCTGCTGGTGGTGGCCGTGCTCACCCCGCTGTGGGCGAGCTACCTGGTCAAGGCGTACGCCTGGCGGATCATCCTGTCCGCGGGCGGGCCGCTGGACTGGGCGCTGAAGCCGCTCGGGCTGAGCGGGCCCGGTTACGGGCTGCCCGCGATGATCACGGTGCTGGCGTACCTGTGGCTGCCGTACATGATCCTGCCCATCCACGCGGGGCTGGCGAACCTGCCCGAGGACGTCCTGGAGGCCGCCGCGGACCTCGGCGCCCGCAGTTGGCGCACCTTCCGCTCGGTGGTGCTGCCCATGGTGCTGCCGTCGGTGGCGGCCGGATCGGTGTTCACCTTCTCGCTCAGCCTCGGCGACTACATCGCGGTGCAGATCGTCGGTGGCAAGACCCAGCTCATCGGCAACGTCGTCTACTCCGACATCACCCTCGACCTGCCGCTCGCTGCCGCGCTCGGCACCGTTCCGGTGGCCGTGGTGGTGCTCTACCTGCTCGCGATACGGCGCACCGGCGCGCTCGACTCGCTGTGACGGCGCGCCCCTGTCCGTCCCCCTCCCGAAGGCGAGGTGACCCGCACGGATGCGACTGTCCCGGACCGCACGGATCCTGCTGCGCTCGGCGGCGGCGCTCGGCCTGGCCGTGATCTACCTGCCGCTGCTGCTCGTGCTGGTCGACTCGGTGAACGCGGACCGCTCCTTCGGCTGGCCGCCCGGCGGCGTGACCGGCCGGTGGTGGGCCGACGCCTGGCACAGCGCCGGGGCCCGCTCGGCGCTGTGGGTGTCGGTGCGGGCCGGCCTCGGCGCGACCGCCGTCGCCCTGGTCCTCGGCACGCTCGTCGCCTTCGCCGTCCAGCGTTACGCCTTCTTCGGCCGACAGACGCTGTCCTTCGTGGTGGTGCTGCCCATCGCGCTGCCCGGAGTGGTCACCGGCATCGCCCTCAACAGCGCATTCCGGTCGGTGCTGCCGCCGCTCGGCCTGGGCTTCGGGCTGCTGACCGTGATCATCGGGCACGCCACCTTCTGCGTCGTCATCGTCTTCAACAACGTGGTGGCGCGGCTGCGCCGGGTGTCCGGTTCCTACGAGGAAGCGGCGATGGACCTGGGCGCGGGCCCCTTCCAGGCGTTCCGCGACGTGACCTGGCCGCTGGTGCGGTCCGCGGTGGCGGTCGGCGGCCTGCTGGCGTTCGCCCTGTCCTTCGACGAGATCGTGGTCACCACCTTCACCGCGGGCGCCGGCGTGCAGACCCTGCCGGTGTGGATCTTCGGCAACCTGGCCCGCCCGCAGCAGGCGCCGGTGGTCAACGTGGTCGCCGCGGTCCTGGTCCTGCTGTCGGTGATCCCGGTCTACGCGGCGCAGCGGCTGTCCGGCGACACCGCGGCGGGCGGCAGGATCTGAGCGGAGGCGTTTTCGGGGGCGGCGGCTTCGGACGTACGACCGCGTACGTCCGGCCGCCCGCGTCCGACCGATTGCGTACGCCCGCCGGCTGGCGCGTATTGATCGCTCGCCCTCGAACGTGGTGTGAGGGTGCTGTGCGGCGTGCGCCGGACGCTTCCTGACCGTTTTGCCCGTCCCTAGCATGACGCCGCAGTACGAGGCGGGCGGACGGACGGCGCACGGGAAGGGCGGAGCCATGGGACGGGGACGGGAGCGGACGCGGCGCGAGGTGCTGTCGGCGGCCGGGGGGATCGGCGGCGCGCTCGCGCTGGGCGCGGTGGCCCCGGCCGCGGTGGCGGCGGCACCGCAGCGTACGGTCGCGGTGCTCGGCGGCGGCGTCTCCGGGCTCAGCGCGGCCCACGAACTGGCCGAACGCGGCTACGCGGTGACCGTCTACGAGTACTACACCAGGCTCGGCGGCAAGGCCCGCAGCATGGACGTGCCCGGCTCCGCGGCCGGCGGCCGGGCGCCGCTGCCCGGCGAGCACGGCTTCCGGTTCTTCCCCGGCTTCTACCGCAACCTGCCCGACACGCTGCGCCGTATCCCGTTCCCCGGCAATCCGGACGGCGTGCACGGCAACCTCCGCAACAGCACCGAGACCCGGCTCGCCCGCTCCGGCGGCCGCCCCGACGTCACGCTGCCCTTCCACGCCCTCGCCAGCCCGCCCGCCGCGGGCGACCTCAGCGTGGAGGCGCTGCGCAAGCTGATCGTCGGCGGCCTGGACACCGCCCTGCACCTGCCCGCGGACGAGATCGCGTACTTCGCCGACCGGGTGCTGGTCCACCTCACGAGCTGCGACCGGCGACGCGACGAGGTGTGGGAGAAGACGCCCTGGTGGGACTTCATCAAGGCGGACCGAATGTCCTACGACTACCAGCGGCTGCTCGGCGTCGGCCTGACCCGCGACCTGGTGGCCACCAAGGCGGAACAGGCCAGCACCCGCACCGTCGCCCGGACCATCGTCGAGGCCTGGCTGCTCAACGGCCTCCTCGGCCGCGGCACCGACGGCGACCTGGACCGGGTGCTCAACGCCCCCACCAGCGAGGCCTGGATCGACCCCTGGGAGCAGCACCTGCGCGCGCTCGGGGTGCGCTTCGAACTCGGCACCGAGGTCAAGGAGGTGGTGTACGAGGGCGGCCGGATCACCGGTGCGCGGGTGGCCGCCGCCGACGGCAGCGGCGCCGAGCGGACCGTCACCGCCGACCACTACCTGTCCGCGCTGCCGGTCGAGCACGCCCGCCCCACCTGGGGACCCGCGCTGCGCGCCGCCGACCCGCAACTGGCCGCCTGCGACGCCCTGGACACCGACTGGATGGTGGGCGTGCAGTTCTACCTGCGCCGCCCGGTGCGCATCGTGCACGGCCACGCGATCTACCCCGACTCGCCGTGGTCGCTCACCACGATCAACCAGGCGCAGTTCTGGGACCACCGTGACTTCCCGGCCGACTACGGCGACGGGCAGGCGGTGGACTGCCTGTCGGTGTGCGTCTCGGAGTGGAACGAGCCGGGCATCCTCTACGGCCGGACCGCCAAGGAGTGCACCCGCGACCAAGTGGTCGCCGAGACCTGGGCCCAGCTCAAGGCCGCCCTCAACGACACCGGCGAGGCCGTGCTCACCGACGACGACCTGCACTCCTGGTTCATGGACCCGGCCGTCACGGGCCTGGGCGGCGCCGCCCCGGCCAACCGCGAGCAGTTGCTGATCCACCCGGCCGGCACCCTCTACCACCGCCCCTCGGCGGCCACCCGGGTGCCCAACTTCTTCCTGGCCGGCGACTACGTGCGCACCGACGTTGACCTGGCCACCATGGAGGGCGCCAACGAATCCGCCCGCCGCGCGGTCAACGCCCTCCTCGACGCGGACGCCTCCCCGGCCCCCCGCTGCGAACTCTGGACCCTCTTCCGCGCCCCCGAACTCACCGTCCTCCAACGCGTGGACGACGTCCGCTACCGCCTGGGCCTGCCCAACACCTTCGACCTGGGCTGAGCGCCGGGCCGACCGGGGCCTCGGCTCACAGCGCCCGAAGCGCCCACCCCGAAAAGGGGGCGCCACGGCGAACGCCTTTGCGGCAGGCTTGCCGGAACCCGCGGGAAGAGCTCGCGGGAACATGCGGGAAGAGGGATGGGGATGACAGGGCTTCGAGCGGCTCGGGCGGCTGAAGCGGCTGGGCGGGTGCCTGGGTTACCCGGCCGGCCGGTCGCGATACGCGGCACGGCCGGCTGAGCGATGAGCGCCAGGGGAGTGCGGAAACCCGGTGACGGGGGCCGCGCGGGGGAGGGCTTCTGGTCGCTCCTGGACGACGCCGCCAGGCAGCAGTTGCAGGACGCCGGGCACGTGAAGAGCTTTCCGGTGCGCACCCATCTGGTGCGGCAGAACGAGGTCTCCGAGCATGTGTTCGTGCTGCGCCGCGGCTGCGTGAAGATCTACGCCGACACGGGCACCGGCTACCAGGCGGTCCTGGCCCTCCGCAACGACGGCGACCTGCTGGGCGAGCAGGCCGGGCTGGACCGGCAGCCGCGTTCGGCCTCGATCGCCGCGCTGATGGAGGTCGAGGCGCTGGTGATCCCGGCCGGCCGGTTCGCCGCGCTGCTGCGGTCGACGCCCACCGTGGCGTTCGCGGTGCAGCAGGTGCTCTCGGGGCGGCTGCGCGAGGCCGACCGGCAGCGCGCGGTGACCGGCTCCACCTCGGTCGAGGCCAGGCTGGCGGCACTCGTGCTCGACCTCGCCGGCCGTTACGGCACCGCCGCCGCGGGCCGTTCGGTCCGGATCGACCTGCCGCTGTCCCAGGACGATCTGGCCGGCCTGGTCCTCGGTTCCCGGCGCACCGTCGCCCGGGCCCTGGAGGAGTGGCGGCGGCTCGGCATCCTGACCACCGGGCGCCAGATGCTGGAACTTGCGCCGGGCGCGAGGGCGCAGTTGCGGACCCGGGCGGCCGGGGCCGGCCCGCCCGGTCACAGCTGGTCCCAGGAGTAGTCGGGCAGACCGTAGCGGTCGGCGACGGGGTTCCATTCGGCGACGAACGTCTTCTTCGCCTCGGTGGCACGGGCGCTGGCGTCCATCGCGTCGGAGAAGCCGGGGGCATTGGCGGTGGTGTCCGCGTCGCAGCCGTTCGTGGCCAGCCAGGACGCCCATTGGGCGAAGGCCCGGTCGGCTGCCATGGAGGCGTTCCAGGCGTCGGTCAGGTCGCTCACCGCCTGGCCGCCGCCGTCCACCGCGTCGACGTCCAGCCCGCTCAACTGCGTGGTCAGGTCGTCGCGCCGGCCGTAGGCGTGCCGGAAGGCGTCCGTGTCCTCGGTGAGCGAGGTGCCCCGGCCGCACTTCATCGCCGAGTTCACCGCCTGCTGGACGTGGCCGCGGGTGCCCGCCTGCTGCCGCAGCAGCGCGTCCAGCGCCGCGGCCTGGGCGGCCGGATCGGCCTGCGATGTGTCGGTGTCGGTCGTCCGTTGTGCGCCGATGGCCTCCGGGTCCGGCGGGGCGGAGGTGCCCCCCGAGTGCGTCAGGCCGACGCCCAGGACGACCGCGACGATCACCGCCACGAGGACCAGGACCGCTGTCACCCCCGCCCGCCCCTGCCGCGGGACGGTGCCGCGCTGCCCGAGCGGCTGGGGAGCGGCAAGGGGCGTGGCGGGCGCGGGCCGGCCTGCCGGGGCCGCAGCGCCGGGCACGGCCGGCGCGAAGTGCGGCGCGGCCGGCCGCGCGGGCACCCGGGACAGTGCCGGCTCCAGCTCGCCGAGCCACTCGCGCAGCGGGGGCCGCTCGCCGGGCGTGGCCGACAGGCCGAGCCGGGCCAGTTCGCCCAGGCGCGGGGAGACGGCGGCCAGCGCCGCCACGTCCCGGTCCTCCTGGTCGCCGAGGAAGAGCCGGACCGCCAGCAGGCTGAACTTGAACCGGTCCCCCGCGGGGGTGGCCAGCGGCTCCCCGATCGGCAGTTCCCAGCCCGGCGTCTCGGTCTGCCGCAGCACGCTGCGCCCGCCCAGCGCCATGGCGTCGCAGTCGATGAAGAAGCAGGACGGCTGCGGGTCCAGCGTGAACAGCAGGTTCTTCGGCGACAGGTCACCGACCGCGACGCCCAGCCGGTGCAGTCCGTCCAGCAATCCGGCCACGTTCATCAGCAACTGCAGGCGCTGCCGGTCGCCGAGGTCGATGCCGATCCGGTCGAGGTACGGCCGGGGGTTGAGCAGGAACTCGACACCGGCGATCTCCGGCTTGTCGGGCCGGGTGGCCAGCCGCCTGACGTACTCCTGCGGCACTTGACGCATCAGGAAACCCCGCACCGTGCCGTCGGCGTCCTCGACCAGCGCCGCCGGCCAGGCCGTGTGCTCGCACAGCCAGCGGCCCGCGGCGGCCTCCAGCGAGGGCACGAACCGGACCATGGCGTCGAGCGCCGCGGTGTCGGCCTCGCGCAGGGAATCCGGTGCGTACTGCTTGTAGGCCACCGGCCAGGACCCGTTGACCATGGCGCCCCGGATCGCCCAGACCTCGCCCTGGCCGCCCTTGCCGAGCAGGCGTTCCCGGTCCAGGCCGGCCAGGGCGACCGCCGGTGCGGCGTCGGCGCCGGTCACGGCGTGGTCCCGGGCAGCAGGTGGCGCGGCCAGATCGCGAGAAGGGTGCGGTCGTCGTCGAACGTCTCGCGCGAGAAGTCCAGCAGGTGGGCCAGGCCGCGGGCCGGCGGCGGGGTGCTCAGGTGGTCGTGGAAGAGCCGGCCGACCGCGCCGGTGCCGTCGCCCAGCGCGTCGCCGAAGCCGTCGGTGCCGACCAGCAGCACCGCCCCCGGCGGCAGCAGCGCGGTGGTGGCCACCACCGGTGAGGGCACCCGGGGCAGCGGGGTGACGGCCGAGGAGATCACCGCGTCGCCGGCCGAGAACTTGGTGGCCAGCAGCGGTTCGTAGTGGCCGGACCCCCGGTGCAGCAGCCAGGCCCCGGAGTCACCGGCCTGCACCAGCGCCAGGGACAGCACGCCGTGCTCGCGCACCTGGACCGCTCCGGCCACCAGCGTCGTGGCGTACCGGCGTTCGGCCTCCTTGCTCGCGGCCAGGGCGGGCCCGCCCGTGCCCGCCACCCGCGCCACCAGCTGGTAGGCGGCCGAGTCGACCACGTGCTTCCAGTCGATCGCGGCCTGGCCCGACTCCAGCTGGGCCAGCAGGTCGTCCACCGCTCCGCGGCAGGCCAGCGCCGCGCCCACCTGCGGCTGCTCGGCGGCCGACACCCCGTCGGCGACGGCGAACACCACGGTCCGGGTGGGTGCGTGGACGGCCACGGCCACGTCGTCCTCGCGGGGCCTGCCGCGGAACCGGTGCGCGTTGCCGCGCACCGACGCCAGCCGTACGGTCACCGCGTCGGTGGACCATCCGTCGTGGACGGTGTCCGGCCGGTACAGGGGACCGCCGGGGGGTCTGGGCTCGAAGTCCGCGGCCGGATCCCCGACCGGGACCGGCGCCCACGCCCCGGAGAGCGGGGGCGGCACCGGCCCGGGTCCGCCGGGGCCCCCGGCCCGGCCGTCGGCCGGCCCGGCGCTCACGGTGTGCGATTCGGGCATCTCAGATCACATCGATCGCCATGGTGAACCCCTCGGGCCGGTCCACGATCAACTGCGCGTCCCCGGAGGCCAGGCTGCGACCGGACTCCACCACGCTGCGGGTCAGCGAGCCGAAGAAGCCCGCGATGGACTGCCCGATGTCGGAGCCGGGCACCGACACGAACGCGAAATTGCGGTCGGTGGCGACGTCGAGCATCGTCCCCGCGTCGGCCTCGCCGATGCCGCAGGAGATGATGTTCGGGGCCGCCTTGGTCACGGACCGGTCGGTCAGCTTCCGGTGGGCGGAGCGCCAGTCCTCGTACGTGTTGGGCAGGCCGTCGCTCATGAAGAACACCGCCGGGCGATGCACCTGGTAGCCCTCGCCCTTGAGCGTGCCGACGTCGCCCGGCAGCCGGTCGAGCAGCGCGCTGAAGGCGGCCAGGTAGCTGGTGGTGCCGCGGGCGCTGAGCCGGGGAAGTTCGTTCTCCTGCCGCAGGTCCGCCAGCGCGATGCGGACCACCACGTCGTCGGCGAAGCCGAGGACGGAAAACCGTACCTTGGCCGCGGCCATGGGCTCGGCCAGCAGGGTGGTGTGCAGTGAGCGCAGGCCGTCGTTGAGGTCGTCGATGTACGGTCCCATGGACCCCGACTCGTCGGCGAGGACGTAGACGGGGAGCAGATTCCCGCGGTTCTCGGGCACGTGACTGATCCTTATGTGTGACGAAGGCGTCACCGCTGGTCCGCGGGCACCAGGCCCTGCGGACACTCGGCGACCAGATCGGGGTGGCCGGCCAGTACGGTCCGGCCCAGGTGCAGCAAGGTGCTCTGCAGCAGTGCCGACAGTGCCCGGGCCTGGTCGGCCGGGTGGCTGCCGGGAGCGGCGACGAACGCCAGATTCGGGTCGGAGGCGATCCGCAGCATCGCGCGGCCCTCCGACTCTCCCAGACCGCAGGCGAGGACGGTGGGCGCGTAGCGGTGCGCGGCCAGCTGCTGCCGGACGTCCGGCCACTGCGTGCCGTCCCGCGGCGGGGCGGTGGCCACGAAGAACACCACCGGCCGGTGCACGCTGCCGCCGCCCCGCTTGAGCAGATCCACGTCGCCCGGCAGCAGGTCGAGGAGTTTCTCGAAGGCCGCCCCGAACCGGCTGTCGCCGCCGGTGGCCAGATACGGCACATTGGTGGCCCAGGTGAAACGGGTCAGCGGCAGCCGCAGGTCACCGTTCTCGGCGAACGCCAGCACGCACACCCGCAGGCCCGCCGCCACGTCCGGACTGGTGGACAGGGCGGTGTGCAGGGAACGCAGCGCGTCGTTGAGACCGTCGGCGAAGGGCGCCGCCGACTGCGAGGCGTCGAGGACCAGGTACACCGGCACCGCGGCGCCCGTGACGGCGTCCGGCCCGCCGCCCGGGGCCGCGCCCGCCGCCACCGTGCCGCCCCAGGAGACCGGCGCCGCCGCTGCGGCGCCGCCGCCCACGGCCGAGGCCGCCGCCGGAGGCAGCCCCACCGGCGGCGCGGCCGGATTCAGCCCGCCCAGCAGTCCTTCGCGCAGCATCAGCAGGTCGGGGCTGCGCAGGATGTCCTTCTCCACCAGGAACCTGAACATCGCGTCGTGCCGCTGAGTGCCCAGCTCCGCCCGTGCCACCTGGGCGGTCTCCCAGTCCGTCAGCAGCTGGGTGGCCCGCACGGTGTCCTCCGGGTGCTGCACCAGGTGCTGCCGGATCAGCCCCTCGATATTGAGCGCCATGCCGGACAGCGCCGCCGCGCGCTGCTTCTCCCGCCCCAGCTCGCCCTCCTGCTTCATGTCGGCGATGGCCTGCCGGGAGCGCTCCTCGGCCACCGCCGCCTCGTGCCGCCCGCGGCCCACGGTGAGTTCGCGGTCCAGGCCGGCCAGCGTCTCGATGTACTTCCGCGCGGCGGCGTCCGGCTCCAGGGTGACCGCGCAGTGGAAGACGGTGATGCCCTCGGGCAGCCTGATCTCCTGGGCGAAGACCTGGTTGATGTACTCCTCGGCGCGGTCCGCCTCGTCGATCGCGAACCGCCGGGCGTGGCTGCGTACCGTCTGCGTGACGTGGCCGTAGACCACCGGCAGCGCGTCCGCGACATTGCGCCGTACCACCTCCTCCGGGTCGTGCACCCGGAAGCCGATGTCGACGGTGGCCTCGAAGCGGTGTGCCTGGTCGGAGCAGGGCAACGGGGTGTTGCGCATCTCGGCCCGGCGCCGGTGGTCGCTGACGTCGACCGCGTACCGCGTCCCGCCCCTGCCCAGCAGCTTGTCCCACAGCGTCGCCGGGGACTTGGTGCCCACGGTGAGCCTGCCGTCCGCCGACAGGTGGACCACGGCGACACTGCGGTGCTCCCGCCACCAGGCGTCCTGTTCCTCCGGCGGCACCGCGTCCAGGCTCAGGATCAGCGGCAGCGTCGATTCCATGTCAGACCTTCTCCCGTTCCAGTACCTTGCGGACCTCCCACGCCACCAGGGGCAGAGGCACCAGCTCGTCCCGGCCCACCCACTCCTGCGCGCAGGCGCGGACGATCGCCGCCGACCGCGGATCGCCGTACACGATCCCGGCCACCATCGCCAGGAACGACTCGCGCAGCTTGTCGTCGCTCTCCGCCAGCGCCGCCCAGGTGCGCAGCACGTGCTGGGCCTGCTTGTTGAAGTGCGCCTGCGACAGCGCGTCCCGCCACAGCACCAGCAACGGCTCGCGCAGTTCCGGCTGATCGGCCGTCAGGTACAGCAGGGCCGGCCAGCCCTCGCCCGGCGCCATGCCCGGCCTGGTGCCGTCCACCAGCAGCGCCGAGGCCACCACGAGGAAGGCGAGCAGACTGGTCGGCCGGGCCTGCGGGTCGTTCACCCGGGAGCGCAGCACGCCCAGCACCGGCAGGGCCAGCCGGTAGTCGCCGGCGATCAGGTCGGAGCAACTGTTGCCGATGGCCACGGCGACCTTGACGTTGTCCACCACCGCCAGCCGGGCCAGCAGGGCGAGGTTCTGCCGGCTCCCGGCAGTCAGGGGGCTCAGCCCGTACACGCGGGCGGCGGTGGCCTGCCCCATCGGCCGCCCGCGGTCGGCGAACCACACGCCGACCATCGCCTCGATGTCCGGCAGCAGGCCGGGGTCGCGGCTGCCGGCGGCCAGCGCGTAGCCGGCCGCCTCGCGCAGCCGGAAGTCCTGGGCGAACGCCCAGTCGGCCAGCAGGCCCTCGCCCAGGTACCCGAAGGCCGACGGCAGCAGCCCGCCCAGCGCCACCGCCGCGTACACCCGGACCTCCTCCGAGCGGTCCCGCACCAGTTCGCCGAACCAGTCCAGCAGCACGTCCTGCCCGGCGTACTGCGACCAGGCGTGCGCGAGGACCTGCCGCGGGTACTGCGGGTCCTCGTACTCCAGGCAGCGCGCCCGCGAGTCGGCCGGCCGGCCCGCGCCGGACCGCGGCGCCGCGCCGGGCGGCACCCGCCGGGCGCGCAGCCGGGCCAGCAGCCGCCGCATCGGTACGGCGAACGGATCGCGGCCCGGTACGGACCCGTAGCGGGGCTCGCCCGGATCCGGCTGCGCCGGTGCCAACGCGCCGTCCATCCGGCGCAGCAGCGCACGCGCGGCCTGGGCCACGTCCTCCTGCGGCAGCCCGTTCAGCACGGCCAGCGCCAGCGCGAAGGCCCTGACGAAAGGATCGGCAAGCCCCTCGGCCCAGATCTCGAAGGCCTCCAGGTCCTGGCGGGCCAGCCGGTCGCGGATGCGGGACGTGTCGACCGCGCCCGAGCCGTACTCCTCCTCCAGCGCGATGGCCAGATCGGCGGCCGCCTTGCACGAGGTGCGCGCGGCGAGGTGCGCGGCCACCAGCTCCTCCACCTCGGGCTCAGCCAGCAGCAGCCCGGCCGGCCCGGCGCCCAGCCGCCAGTCCAGATGGCGCCGCACCAGTGCGCGCGTCGACGGCGGCAGGGTCAGGTCCACCACCCCGGACAGCAGTTCGCTGTCCGCGAGGTCGGTGTCCGCGACGGTGACCACCATGACCGCCCCGGCCGTGATCAGCGCGGTCTGCAACCGGTCGTGGATCTCGCCGCGCAGATTGCGCGCGTCCGCCGGGCGGTCCAGCAGGAAGCCGGCCCCCGCCTCGATGCCGATGCCGCCGCCGGACTCCGCGGCATCCAGCCGGTCGGCGAGCGAGGCGAAGTCGACGCCGCTGTCCAGGTGGTAGACCGGCCCCCGGCAGGCTCCGATGAGCAGCCGTACGGCGGTGGCGGTCTTGCCCAGGCCGGCCGCGCCGCGCAGGATCACGATCCCGTGGCGGCGCAGCGCCTCCCTGGCGTCGTCGGCGCCGGGCGCCTCCTCGTACGCGAAGCGGACCCGTTCCACCAGCAGCGGCGACACCGGCCGCAACCGGTCCCGCTCGCCCCCGAGCAGATAGACGTACTTGTCCCCGCCGACCACGTCGCCGTCGACGTTGGCGAAGGCGTTCCGCAGGTGGTCGTAGCGCTGCGAGCCCTGGCCCAGCCGGCCGGTGGCGGCGCTGGCCTCGTCGCCCGGGCCGACCCGGTCGTGCGGCGGGTCGGCCGGCTCGCCGCCCTGGGCGCCGCCGCCGTCGCCGGCGGCCGGCTGCGGGTCCGGTTCGGGTTTCGGGCCCGGTGCCGGGCCGTTCTGGGGAGCGGGCGGTTCGGGCCGGGGCGGGGCCGCTCCCGGTGTCCCGCCCGCCGCTCCGGCTGCCGCCGGGGGCGGAGTGGGAGTGCTCATCGGTGGTCCCGGCCCGGCGCGTGGACGTGCTTGTCCCCGCCGACCACGTCGCCGCGCACCTTGCCGATGGAGAAGACCGGGCCGGAGCCGTGGGCGGCGGGCGGGGCGGCCGGCGGCTGCGCCGCGTCCGGGGCCGCAGGACCGCGGGTGGCGTCCGGCGCGGGACGCGGCAGTTCCGGCGGCGCGCTGTAGCCGGGGACGGTCACCCATCCGCGGATCGTCTCGCCGTGCTTGGTACGGAAGCTCAGTGGCGCGTACGCGGCCGGGTCGATGCCGCGGTGACCGGGCCGGACCACCGACTCGTACACCGCGGCCGAGACGGCGAACGCCAGCCGGCCGCGCTCGGCGGCCCGCAGGGTCTCGCGCAGCGGCTCGGCGTCCACCAGACGGCAGGCGGTGTTCACGGCGTCGCCGGACCACCCGTGATCGTCCTCGGCGGCCAGCCCCTGGTGCATCGCCAGCCGCAGCCGCAGGGTGCGGTTCGAACCGAACAGCGCGGCTTTCTCCTGGAGTCCGTCGTCCAGGGCGCGCACGAAGGTGCCGGCCAGCCGCACCGGCGGCACCGTCGCGGGCACCACCATGAGGGCGCCGTCGCCGCGGTCCTCCGTCGTCACGCCGAACCCGGCCAGACCGGCCTGCTCGAAGGCGTGGTCGACGATGTCGTACATCTCGGCCCGCAGCGACCGCTGGACCGGGTCGGTCCTGGTGCTGAACCCCTCCATGTCCAGCGCCAGGATCCAGTGATGCAGTGGTTCGGATGCCATCGAGCCTCCCCCGTGAACCGCCGCCGATGACTCGGCTGGTCTTGTCCTACGGCACGGCTCGAACCCCGTCTACGCCAGATGGCACACAGCGCCCGGGCGCCGGTTCACCGCCCCACCGGGCGGACCCCGAGGGTCGGGAGGAGCTGGAGCTTCTGGTAGGCCTCGGTGCCCGGGATCGCGGTGTAGACGAGGAGGGCGAAGGTGTGGTCGGGGTCGTGGAGGGCCTGGCACTGGAGGTCCAGGACGCCGAGGTCGGGGTGGGAGATCCGCTTGTCGTCGGACAGGCGGCGCAGGCCCACCTCGTGGGCCCGCCACAGGCCGGCGAACTCCTCGCTGCGTTCCAGCAGCTCCGTCACCAGGGCGGCCGCCGGGGAGCCGGTGCCGCCCTGGCGGGTGTACGAGGCGCGCAGGTCGGAGACGAAGAGGCGGCTGTGCCGGGGGCGGTCCTCCGCGGGGTAGACCAGGCGCGTGGCCGGGTCGGTGAACCAGCGGTACCAGAAGCTGCGCTCCCGGCCGGTGTGCGCGGTCTCGTCACCGAGCAGCGCCTTCGACAACTCGGTCTGCGCGAGGGTCTCGGCCAGGCCGTTCAGCACCTGCGCGGGCGTGTCGTCCAGCCGGTCCAGGATCCGCATCAGGCCCGGCGGCACATGGTCGCCGTACCCCGTACGCCCCGGCGCCGGGCGACCGGCCATCTCGAACAGGTGGTTGCGCTCGGCCACCGACAGCCGCAGTCCCCGGGCGATGGCCGAGAGCATCTGCTCCGACGGCTCCGGCCCCCGGGCCTGCTCGATCCGGCCGTAGTAGTCCGCCGACATGCCCGCCAGCGCGGCCACTTCCTCCCGCCGCAGCCCGCGCGTCCGGCGCCGCGCCCCCCGCGGCAGTCCCACGTCCTCCGGTTGCAGCGCCTCCCGCCTGCTGCGCAGGAAGTCGGCCAGTTCCAGGCGATCCATGTGCTCCATCCTCTCTCCCGCCGTGCCTTTCCCCGAGCCGTCCGTGGCGGTGGGCCCGGCGGGTCGCCGGGTGGGCGCCGGGCGACCCGCCGGCGCGACGTCAGAGCAGGATTCCGCCGGACGCCTCGATGCGCTGGCCGTTGATCCAGCCGGAGCCGTCGGCGAGGATCGCGGCGATCGCGCCGCCGATGTCGTCCGCGACGCCGACCCGGCCGAGAGCGGTCACCGCGTCGAGCTGGGCCCGCAGCTCGGGGGTGTTCTTGATGACGCCGCCGCTGAAGTCCGTGGCGACCGGCCCGGGGGCCACGGTGTTGGCGGTGATGCCGCGCGGCCCGAGCTCCTTGGCGAGGTAGCGGGTGAAGACCTCGACCGCGCCCTTGGCGGCGGCGTACGCCGAGCTGCCCTCGAAGGTGAAGCGGGCCAGCCCGGTCGAGATGTTCACGATCCGGCCGCCGTCGGCGAGCAGCGGCACCAGGGCCTGGGTGAGGAAGTAGACCCCGCGGATGTGGACGTCGAACACCTCGTCGAAGTCCTCCGGGGTGACCTCGAGGAAGGCCGCGTGGTGGCCGTGCCCGGCGTTGTTGACCAGGGCGTCGAAGGTCTCCCGGTCCCAGCCCTCCTTCAGCACGGCGCGGAACTCCTCGGCGAAGGCGGCGAAGTCCTCGATCCGGCCGGTGTCCAGCTTCAGCGCGTACGCGGTACGGCCCAGCGCGCGGGCCTGCTCGACGACCGCCTCCGCCTCCTCGGGGTGCGAACGGTAGGTGATCACCGGGTCGATGCCCTGCTCGGCCAGGTGCAGTGCGGTGCTCCGGCCCAGGCCCCGGTTGGCCCCGGTGATCAGGGCGATCCGGGCGGGGCGGGTGGTGTGCTCGGTTGCGGTCACGATGCTGTGTCCTTCATTCATGTCTCCGGCCGCCGCGCCGGGTGCGCGGCTGCGGCCGGATTCCGTATGTCCCGTCCTCCTCACCCTGCGCCGCACCGATCCCCGGATGAAGGCCCGGTCCATCCGGGGACAAGTTGTCCTCCCCTGGGGTCCCGCGGACGGCCCCGCTCGAGGTCCCGGCCCCGCCGCCGGCATGTGACCTGGGTCCCATCCCGCCCCCATAACCGAGAAATGTCCGCCCCCCGCCGTGCATTGTTAGGTACGCCTAAGCTAAGTTGTCCGTCGCGGTGCGGTAGGCGTGCCGCCGACGACCGGGGCGGGCCCGGGGAGGACAAGAGCCATGTGGGACGACGCGTTTCCGAGCTTCCTGATCGGGCTCAGAGAAGGTCTTGAAGCCGGACTCATCGTCTCCATCCTCGTCGCCACCCTGGTCCGCGGTAACGCCAAGTCCCGGCTGCCGCAGGTCTGGACGGGCGTACTGGCCGCCATCGCGCTGTCCCTGAGCTTCGGCGCGATCCTCACCTTCACCGCGGCGAACCTGTCGGCCACCGCGCAGGAGGCGTTCGGCGGCACGCTGAGCGTCATCGCGATCGCCTTCGTCACCGCGATGGTGTTCTGGATGCGCCGCTCGGCGCGCAGCCTGTCCGGCGAGATCCGCGAGAAGGTGACCGCGGCGCTCGCCATGGGCGGCAGCATGCTGATCCTCACCTCCTTCCTGGCGGTGGCCCGCGAGGGTCTGGAGACCGCGCTCTTCCTGTGGACCACCGCGCGCGCCGCCGGCGAGTCCTCCGGGCCGATGATCGGCGCGGGGATCGGCCTGGTGCTGGCGGCCGGCCTGTGCTGGGGCCTGTACCGGCGGGTGCTGAAGATCAACCTCACCCGCTTCTTCACCGTCACCGGCATGGTGCTGATCGTCATCGCCTCCGGCGTCCTCGGCTACGGCCTGCGCGACCTCCAGGAAGGCGGCGTACTCCCCGGCAAGACCGCCTTCGCCTTCGACCTGAGCGCCCACATCGACGCCGGCTCCTGGTACGCGGCCCTGCTCCAGGGCGTGCTCAACCTGACCCCGGCCATGACCTGGCTCCAGGTCGCCGGTTACGTCGCCTATCTGGCCGTGGTGATGACCCTGTTCGTCCGCGGCCTGCGCGTCCCCGCCCCGGCTCCCGCCCCCCGGGCGGCCCGGGGCGAGGCCGGCGCCGAGGCCTCGGCGGCCACCGTCGAGGCGGTCGCGGAGGAGCCGTCCGGGGAGGCGCCCGCGCCCGCACCGGCAGCCGCGGCGACCCCCGCGGCCGACCCACCGGCCACCGCGAAGCCCACCGAGCCCGCCCGCAAGCCCGCCACTGGATCCCCCGAGCCGCCGCCGGTCCGCCGTGCCCGCCCGGTGTGGCTGGTGCCCGCGGCCGTGGTCGCCGTGCCCGCCCTGATCGCCGGCCTGGTCGTGGCCTTCAGCGGGGGCAAGCCGGCCGCCGCGCAGACCGTGGCGGTCTCCGAGAACGACTGCGGCAAGGGCTTCAGCGCGCCCAAGCCCGGCCGGCAGACCTTCCAGATGCACAACACCGGCAACAAGGCGTCCGAGGTCTACCTGATCGACCCGTCCAGCAACGCCGTCTTCGGCGAGATCGAGGGCCTGGCCCCCGGCACCACCCGCGACCTGGTCGCCACGGTCGGCACCGGCACCTACGCCTGGCGGTGCGTGCCCACCGGCGGCAAGGCGGTCACCTCCGCCTCGGTCCGGGTCAGCGGCGGCGGCACCACCAAGGCCGTACTGCCGCTGGCCGAGTCCGAACTCCAGCCGCCGCTGACGGCGTACAAGGCGTACGTGGACACAGGGCTCGCCACCCTCCAGGGCCAGACCGCCAAGCTCCAGGCCGACTTCAAGGCGAACAACCTGAACGCCGCCAAGGCCGACTGGCTCACCGCGCACCTGACCTACGCCTCGCTGGGCGCCGCCTACGGCACCTTCGCCGACTTCGACGCGAAGATCAACGGCCGCAAGGACGGCCTGCCCGGCGGCGCGGACGACAAGGACTTCACCGGCTTCCACCGGATCGAGTACGGCCTGTGGCACGGCCAGTCCGCCGCTGAACTCAAGCCGTACGCGGACCGGTTGGCGGCCGACGTGACCGGGCTGCGCAAGGCCTTCCCCACCCAGGACTTCGACCCGTCGGACCTGCCGCTGCGCACCCACGAGATCCTGGAGAACACCCTGCAGTTCGAGCTGACCGGCGACACCGACGAGGGCAGCGGCAGCAACCTGGCCACCGCCGGCGCCAACCTGGCCGGCACCAAGGAACTGCTCGACGTGCTGCGCCCGCTCATCACCAAGCGCGCCCCGCAGCAGCTCACCGCCGTCGACACCGACATCACCCGCCTCCAGGGCCTGCTGGACGCCGCCCACAAGGGCGCCGCCTGGACCCCGGTGGAGTCGCTGGACCCGATGACCCGCGCCAGGATCAACGGCGCCACCGGCCAGCTGCTGGAGGACCTGGCGCCGATCCCGGACCTGCTGGAAATCCGGAAGTCCGCCTGATGCCCGGCCGCCCCGACCCGAGCGCCGAGCCGACGCGGCCGCGCCCCCGTACCACCCCGAGCCGTACCGAAGGGAACCCGCCCATGTCCGCCGACTTCCGCCCCGAGGACCATCCCGGCGTCCCGGCTCACCCGGGGATCCCGGGGCACGAGGGCCTGACCGGCACCTGCCCGATGGGCATGGGCGCCGGCACGGGTACGGGCGCGGGCCGCAGGTCGTTCGTGAAGACCGCGCTCGGCGCGGGCGCGGGCGCCGCGGTGCTGGCCGGCGGCGGGGTCGCGCTGACCTCGGCGGTCGGCGGCAGCACCGCGCAGGCGGCGGACTCCGACCCGCGGGGCCAGTCGCCCGCGGTCGCCTTCCACGGCCCGCACCAGGCCGGCATCACCACCCCCGCGCCCGCGGCGGCGACCTTCGTGTCCTTCGACGTCATAGCCGACACCAAGGCCGAACTCGCCGACCTGCTCAGGACCATCACCGAGCGGGCCCGGTTCCTCACCGCCGGCGGCACCCCGGTGGACCTGGGCGTCGGCGCCCCGCCGTCCGACAACGGCATCCTCGGCCCGGTCGTCCCGGCCGACGCGCTCACCGTCACCGTCGGCGTCGGCGCCTCCCTCTTCGACGACCGGTACGGCCTGGCCGCCGCCAAGCCGCGCCGCCTCGCCCCGATGCGCACCTTCCCCAACGACAACCTCCAGGACGCACAGTGCCACGGCGACCTGAGCCTGCAGATCTGCGGGGGCAGCACCGACACCGTGCTGCACGCGCTGCGCGACATCGCCCGGCACACCCGCGGCGCCATGCAGATCAAGTGGCGCATCGACGGCTTCCAGAACGCCCCGCGGCCGGCCGGCGCGCAGCGCAACCTGCTGGGCTTCAAGGACGGCATCGTCAACCCGGACGTGTCCTCCGGGCGCGAGATGGACCGCCTGGTGTGGGTCACCGACGCGCTGGGCGAGCCCGCGTGGGCCACCGGCGGCAGCTACCAGGTGATCCGGATCATCCGCATGCTGGTGGAGTTCTGGGACCGGGTCTCGCTCACCGAGCAGGAGAAGATGTTCGGCCGCCGCAAGGACACCGGCGCCCCGCTGGACGGCGCGGTGGAGACCGACGCGCCGAACTACACCAAGGACCCGCAGGGCAACGCGATTCCGCTGGACGCACACATCCGGCTGGCCAACCCGCGCACCGCCCGCACCGACGACTCGCGCATCCTGCGCCGCGGCTTCAACTTCGACCGCGGCATCGACGACGTCGGCAACCTCGACATGGGCCTGGTCTTCTGCTGCTACCAGCAGGACGTGGTGCGGCAGTTCGAGGCCACCCAGACCCGGCTGATCGACGAGCCGCTGGTCGACTACATCTCCCCGGTCGGCGGCGGCTACTTCTTCGTACTGCCCGGCGCGCGCGACAGGAACGACTGGCTCGGCCGCGGCCTGCTGTCCGCCTGACGGACCGCCGGCCCGGGCCGGAAGCGGTGGAGTTACCGGGCAAAGGCATGTCAAGCGGGATGCCCGGGTTCCGCTCCGACCTGGGCTTCCTCTAAGGTCCGGGCCTCATGGACTACTGCTACGCGTGCCGGCGTCACCTCAACGGCGCGTACTCGTGTCCGGGCTGCGGCACCCCCGCGGACCGGCTCGTGGCGCCCGGGGCGGCCGAGACCGCCGGGCTGCCCTCCGCCGGGGAGGCCGCGGACGAGCAGCCCTCGACCGGTGGACGGGCCGCGCGCAGACAGCGCGGCCGCCAGGAACGGGCGCGGCGGTCCAGACGCGGCCGGCAGCGCGCCGCGGTGTACGGGGTCGGCGCCGTGGCGGTCACCGGGGCGCTGGCGATGTTCTCCATGGCCGCGCTGTCCGGCGGCCCGGGCGGCTCGCGCACGCCCGCGCCGGGGCTCACCGACCTCTCGCCGCTGCCGCCCAGCGGCGCGCCCTCGCCCGACGACGCGGGAGCGGTCAGCACGGCCCCCGGCCACCACCACGCCTCGCCCTCGCACTCGGCGTCCGCGTCCTCGGTGTCGCCGTCCGCGGCGCCCACCGCCACCGCGACCCGTACCCATGTGCCGGTCCGCCCCCCGGTGACCACCACCGGCACGGTCCGGCCCCGCCCCACCACGGCCCCGCCCACCAGCGCGCCCCCGTCCTCCCCGCACCCCTCGCCGACGGCCACCAAGTGCCATCAGGTGCTGTGGTGGTGCCAGTAGCCCAGTAGCCCAGTAGCCCAGTAGCCCAGTAGCCGGTAGCCCAGCCCGGCAGCGGGGCCGCGTACGGGTCAGTCGTTCGGGCCCCAGGGGTCCACCATGCGGTGCAGCAGGTCGCGCAGCACCGTGCGTTCCCGGTCGGAGAGGGCGGCCAGCGGCTCGCCGGCGAAGTCCAGGGTCTCGCGCACCTTGGCGGCGGTCTCCCGGCCCGTCTCGGTGGCCACGGCCAGCTTGATCCGGCGGTCGGCCGGGTCCGGGCGCCGCTCGGCCAGCCCCTGGGCCTCCAGCCGGTCCACGATGCCGGTCACGTTCGACGGCTCGCACTTGAGCCGGTGGGCGATCCGCCGCATCGGCATCGGCTCGCCCGACACCAGGGCCAGCACCCGGGCCTGGGCCCCGGTCAGGTGGTGGACGGCGGCGGCCGCGTCGTACTCCTGGTAGAAGCGCTGCACCACGGTGCCGATGAGGTCGACCACCTCGGCGGTCAGCGGGTCCATGCGGCGGGTCATACGGCCAGGTTACTGCGGTGTTTGACGTGTCGAACCTTTCGTGCCGCCGGCGGTGCCGCCCCCGGCTTCCGGGTCTGACACCGCGTCACGGCCGTCGGTGCCTTTTCCCGGCGGGGTGTCCCCGCCCGGGCCCTCCGGCCGGGAAGGGGCGTCCCCGGCTTCCGGCGGAGGCGGCGCGAGCAGGGTCAGGAAGTCGCGGAAGGCCGCGGGCATGTCCACCTCCCGCGGGTCGAGCAGCCACTGCACCTGGAGCCCGTCCACCACCGCGGCCAGCAGGGTGGCGGCCCGCTCCGGGGTGAGCCCGCCCGGCAGTCGGTCGCCGTAGCGGGCGCGCAGCACTTCCGCGCCGCCGTCGCGCACCCGGGCGTACCGCCGGCGGAACCATTCCTGCGCCGGGTGCCCGTCGGTGACGCTGTCCCCGGCCAGCACGGTGAACGCCTGCACGATGCCGGGCCGGGTCGCGTTGTAGTCGACCAGGTCCGCCACCACCTCCAGCGGCCAGGTCCGCTCGTACAGCGCCGCGGCGGCCATGTCCCACTGGTCGCGCGCCTCCAGTACGGCCACCAGCAGCGCCTCCTTGGTGGGGAAGTAGTGCATCAGGCCCTGCTGGGTCAGCCCCACCCGTTCGGCCACCGCCGCCAGGCTCGCGCCCCGGTAGCCGCGTTCGGCGATCACCTCCGTGGCGGCCTGGATGATCTCCGTGCGCCGGCTGCCGCGGTCGGCCCGTGCCCTCGTCATGGCCTGACCCCCTTTCCGCGTACGATGGCGAGCCTACAAGATTACGAATCAGCAACTATGCCTACCGGCCGGCAGGCGCCGGGCCCGCCCCGGGCGCAGGATGACGGCGACCATTGGCCACGGCTTCGGTACCGCCGTCCGCGGCGTCGGTGCGACCGGGGCCGTACGGCGTCCGTCGCCCGAGGGCGGCGGCCGCGCACGGAGTCCGGGGCGGCGAGAGGACGGGACGGGGACGATGACGCCGTACGAGCGGGGCGCGCAGGCCGAGCGGGAGCGGGCGGTGGAGGTCGCGCTCGGCACGCTCGATCCGGCGGCCAAGGCACGGCTGCTGGGCGGGCAGGACATGTGGAGCCTGCCGGCGCTCGGCGCGATCGGGCTGGCCTCGCTGGTGATGTCCGACGGCCCGGTCGGGGTGCGCGGCCGGCACTGGACCGCCGCCGACCCCTCGGTCGCGCTGCCCAGCCCCACCGCGCTGGCCGCCGCCTTCGACCCGGAACTGGCCCGCCGGGCCGGCCGGCTGCTCGCCCAGGAGGCCCACCGCAAGGGCGTGCACGTGCTGCTCGCCCCCACTGTCAACCTGCACCGCAGCCCGCTGGGCGGCCGGCACTTCGAGGCGTACAGCGAGGACCCGTATCTCACCGGCGTCATCGCCACCGGCTACGTGCTGGGCGTCCAGGACGGCGGTGTCGGCGTCACCGTCAAGCACTTCGTCGCCAACGACGCGGAGACCGACCGCTTCACCGTCGACAACCGGATCGACGAGCGGGTGCTGCGCGAGCTGTATCTCGCGCCCTTCGAGGCCGTGGTCACCGGCGCCCGCCCGTGGGGCGTGATGGCCGCGTACAACGCCGTCAACGGCACCACGATGACCGAGCACGGCCCGCTGATCAACGGCGTGCTGCGCGGCGAGTGGGGCTTCGACGGGGTGGTGGTCTCCGACTGGCTCGCGGCGCGCTCCACCGTCGGGGCGATCCGCGGCGGCCTGGACATCGCCATGCCCGGCCCGCACACGGTCTACGGCGACGCGCTCGCCGCCGCCGTGCGGGCCGGTGAGGTGCCCGAGGCACTGGTCGACGCCGCCGCCCGCCGGGTGCTGCTGCTGGCCGCCCGGGCCGGGCTGCTGTCCGGCACCCCGGCCGCGGTCGCGGTGGCCGACCGCCCGGACGGCATCGACGGGGACGCGCTGGCCCGCGAGATCGCCCGCCGCGGCACCGTGCTGCTGCGCAACGAGGTCCGCGGGAGCGCTCCCGTGCTGCCGCTGGCGGGGCCGTTCCACGGCTCCGGCGTCGCCGTCATCGGAGCCGCCGCCCGCGACCCGCGCATCCTCGGCGGCGGCTCGGCGGAGGTCTTCCCCGACCACGTGGTCTCGCCGCTGGAGGGGCTGCGCACCGCCCTGCCGGACCGGGTGCCGGTCTCGTACGCGCTCGGCGCCGGCACCGGCGACGAACTCCTCCCCGCCGGGCACGGGTTCACCCTGCGCGCGGTCGCCCGGGACGCGGCCGGCGCCGAACTGGGCGTCGTACGGCTGCCCGACGGCCAGGTGCGGTGGCTCGGCGAGCTGCCGGCCGGGGTGCCGTACGAGCGCCTGCACACGGTGGAGATCCGCGGCGAGTTCGTGCCCCGGGTCACCGGCACGCACCGGTTCGGCACCCGGGGGGCCGGGACGTTCACCCTGACGGTCGACGGGCGTGAGCTGTTCGCGGGGGACCAGACGGTCGGGCAGGGCGACCCCTTCGAGGCGTTCTTCGGCGCGCCCCTGGAGCGCGGCACGGTCGACCTGGTGGCCGGGCGGCCGGTCGAGGTGCGCCTGGGCTGCGCGCTGCCGCGCGGGCTCGACCTCCCGTTCCCCGCCGTGGGGTTCGCCCTGCTGCACGGCGAACCCGTGCGGGACCCCGAGGAACTCCTCGCCGAGGCGGTCGCGCTGGCCCGCGCCGCGCACACCGCCGTGGTGGTGGTCGCCACCACCGAACGCGTCGAGTCGGAGGGCTTCGACCGCGCCGACCTTCGGCTGCCCGGCCGGCAGGACGAACTCGTGGCCCGCGTCGCGGCCGTCAACCCGCGTACGGTCGTGGTGGTGGGTTCCGGCTCGCCGGTGGAGATGCCCTGGCGCGAGGACGTGGCGGCGGTGCTGCTGACCTGGTTCGGCGGCCAGGAGGCCGGGGCGGCGCTCGCCGACGTCCTGACCGGCACGCACGAGCCGGGCGGCCGGCTGCCCACCACCTGGCCGGCCCGCCTGGCCGACGCCCCCGTCACGCGCGTGACGCCGGAAGAGGGCGAGCTGCCGTACGAGGAGGGGCTGTTCATCGGCTACCGCGCCTGGCAGCGCTCGGCGGCACTGCCCGCCTACCCCTTCGGCCACGGCCTGGGCTACACCACCTGGGCGTACGAGTCCCTGACCGTGACGCCGGCGCCCGCCGGCTCGGACGGCCTGGCCGTCGCGCGGGTCCTGCTCCGCAACACCGGGCAGCGCCCCGGCCGCGAGGTGGTCCAGGTCTACCTCGCCCCGGACCCCACCGAGCCCGGCCCCTGGGAGCGGCCCGAGCGCTGGCTGGCCGGCTTCGCCGGGATCACCGCCGGGCCCGGCGAGACCGCCGAGGCGATCGTCACCCTGCCGCGCCGCGCCGCCGAGGTCTGGTCCGGCGACGGCTGGACGGCCGTCCCGGGCCGTTACACGGTCGAGGCGGCCCACAGCGTGGCGGACGTACGGCTGACCGCCCGGTGGGACGTCACGAAGTGAGCGCCCGCGGACCGCGGTCAGCCCGCCGGAGCCGGCGCCGTACCGAAGGCCACCGCGGACATCAGGCGGGCCAGTTCGGTCTGGCCTTTCTCGTTCGGGTGGAACCAGTCCCACTTGCTCAGCTCGTCGGGGGTGAATCGGTAACCGAAGACGGCGCCGTTGTCGTAACGGCAGCGCTCGTAGTTCGCGCACACCTGCCGGAGCACCCCGTTGTAGGCCACCACCCGGTCGTACACCCGGGTGCGCCGGGCCTGCGCCGAGGCACTGTGCGAGTCGGCGTCCTTGAGCATCGAGGGGCACAGCCCGAGCCGCCAGAGCTGCTTCTCCAGCGGGTTGGTGACCCCCACCGAGTACAGCCGCCGCAGGTCCGGTACGGAGGCCACCAGCACCTGGGTGGCGGGCAGCACCTTGTGCAGGTAGGCCAGGGTGGCGCCGAAGGCGGACCGGAAGGCGTCCACCGTGGTCATCGCGCCGGCGGTGGCGGCGCAGGCGTCGTTCGCCCCGATCAGCACGGTCACCATGGCCGGCCGGTACGCGGCGGCCGCCCGCGCCTGGCCGGGCAGGTCGGCGACCCGCGCGCCGGACTCGGCCAGGTTCCAGCCGCGGGTGGCCGGCCCCGCGGCGGTCAGTCGCTGCGTGAGGCTGTCGATCCTGGTCCGCGAGCCGGTCGCCCAGGACACCTCGGGGCAGTCCGCCAGCGGCGAGCAGGCGTCGAAGCCGCGGGTGATGGAGTCGCCGAGGGCCGCCACCGACGCCGGGTGCACGTCCCACGGCCGGGCCGGCCGGGCCGCCTCGGGCAGCGGCCGCCGCTCGGTGCCGTTGGAATGCGAGATCTGTGCGGTGGGCGTCGCCCGGCCGCCGGCCGACGGCGAGCCGCCCAGCCCGCATCCGCCCAGGAGAACGGCCCCGGCGGCCAGTGCGAGGCCGCGGCGCAGCAGTGGTCGCATCCGGTGCTCCCCTCCGACGAGTGGGTGACATCTGGTCTCAGCCCGACCGTACGTCACTCCCTCAAGGACGCCGCACGGTAGCTTTTAGCCTGACACCCGGAAGATCTGACGGGAGGCCGCATTGACCGCGTGTCATATGTGTTTGTTGTCCCGTTTGAGATGAATACTGCAGAATGCTGAACGTTGCCCCGGGTGCTACCGGTTCGAGGGTGAGGCCGCTGGGGAAGGCGAACCTCGTCCCACACTGGAGGTACCGGTGACGACACGTGGAGTTCTGTACGTGCACGCCGCGCCGCGCGCGCTCTGCCCCCATGTCGAATGGGCCGTCGCGGGCGTCCTAGGCGTGCGCGTGACGCTGGACTGGATCCGCCAGCCCGCCGCCCCCGGCACCTGGCGCGCCGAGTTCTCCTGGCAGGGCGAGCCCGGCACCGCCTCGAAGCTGGCCTCGGCGCTGCGCGGCTGGCAGCTGCTGCGCTTCGAGGTCACCGCCGAGCCCTGCGCCACCGCGGAGGGCGAGCGCTACAGCGCCACCCCGGAACTCGGCATCTTCCACGCCGTCATCGGCATGCACGGCGACATCCTCATCCCTGAGGACCGGCTGCGCGCCGCCATGCAGCGGGCCCGCAAGGGTGAGGGCGACCTGGAGGCCGAACTCGACAAGCTGCTCGGCAAGCCCTGGGACGACGAGCTGGAGCCGTTCCGCTACGCGGGTGAGGGCGCCCCGGTCCGCTGGCTGCACCAGGTCGTCTGACGGCCTCCGAAGGCCCCTGACGGCCCCTGAAGACCTCTAGCCCCTCTTCCCGCCGCCCTCGGCGACCCTTCCGCAGGTCCCGCTCGTGCCCCGCCGGGATTCCCCGCCGCCGGGCATAGCCTGCCGTCATGACTTCCTCCACCTCCACCCCCCTCACCGTCGCCGTTCTCGGCACCGGCCTGATGGGCGCCGCCATGGCGCGCAACCTGGCCGCGGCCGGTCACCGGGTCCGGGCCTGGAACCGTACGGCCGCGCGTGCCGAGCCGCTGGCGAAGGACGGCGTGACCGTCGCCGCGGACCCCGCCGAGGCCGTACGGGACGCCGACGCGGTGATCACCATGCTGCTCGACTCCCCGCAGGTGACCGAGGTGATGCGGGCCGCCGCCCCGGCGCTGCGGGAGGGCGCCGTCTGGGCGCAGATGAGCACCGTGGGACAGGAGGCCCAGGCCGCACTGGCCGCGCTCGCCGGCGAGTTCGGGGTGCTGTACCTGGACGCCCCCGTGCTGGGCACCAAGTCGGTCGCCGAGAGCGGGCAGCTCACCGTGCTGGCCGCAGGGCCCGCCGCCGCCCGGCCGGTCGCCCAGCCGCTGTTCGACGCGGTCGGCCGGACCACCCTGTGGCTCGGCGAGGACGGCGGGCAGGGCCCCGCCAGCGCGCTCAAGCTGGTCGTCAACGCCTGGGTGCTGAACGTCACCCACGGAGCCGCCGAAGTCATGGCCCTGGCCAAGGGGCTCGGCGCCGACCCGGACCGCTTCTTCGAGGCCATCGACGGCGGCACCCTGGACCTGCCCTACCTGCACATCAAGGCCGGCGCGATCCGCGAGGGCGACTACACGCCCAGCTTCACCGTCGAGGCCGCCTGGAAGGACGCCCGGCTGATCGTCGAGGCCGGCCGGCGGGCGGGGATCCAGCTCGACGTCACCGCGGCCGGCGCCGAGCGCTTCCGGCGCGCCGCCGAAGCGGGTCACGCCGACCAGGACATGGCCGCCTCCTACTTCGCCAGCTTCGACGGGGACGACTCGGGCCGGTAACCGTGAAGAAAAGCAGCGGTGGGGGCGGGCCCGGACCGGGCCCGCCCCCACCGGGGGATGCGCGTATGCGTCAGTCGACCGAACGGAAGGCCAGCACCACGTTGTGGCCACCGAATCCGAACGAGTCGTTCAGCGCCACGATCGTGCCCTCGGGCAGCGGGCGCGGCTTGTCGGTCACGATGTCGGCGTCGGCCTCGGGGTCCTGCTCGGCCAGGTTGATGGTCGGCGGCGCGAGACGCCGGTGGAGCGCCAGTACGGTCGACACCGACTCGATGCCGCCGGCACCACCGAGGAGGTGGCCGGTCATCGACTTGGTGGCCGAGACGGCCATGTGGTCCACGTCGTCGCCGAAGATCTGCCGCAGGGCCTTGATCTCGGCCACATCGCCCTGCGGGGTCGACGTGGCGTGCGCGTTGACGTGGACGATCTCGGCGGGCTTGACGTCGGAGGTGTCCAGCAGGTGCTGCAGCGCGGCGGCGATGCCGCGGCCGGTCGGCTCCGGCTGGGTGATGTGGTGCGCGTCGGACGACACGCCCTGGCCGACCGCCTCGCAGTAGATCCGGGCACCGCGGGCCCGGGCGTGCTCGACGGACTCCAGGATGACCACGCCGGCACCCTCGCCCATGACGAAGCCGTCACGGCCGGTGTCGTACGGCCGCGAGGCGCCGTGCGGGTCGTCGTTGTTCTTGGACATCGCCATCATGTTGCCGAACGCGGCGATGGGCAGCGGGTGGATGACCGCCTCGGTAC
This sequence comes from Actinacidiphila acididurans, assembly GCF_016918855.1. Lineage (GTDB taxonomy): Bacteria > Actinomycetota > Actinomycetes > Streptomycetales > Streptomycetaceae > Actinacidiphila > Actinacidiphila acididurans. Next base: position 21,195 of record NZ_JADKYB010000027.1, on the reverse strand, counting down.
CGCCCGCGACCACGACGTCGGCGCGGCCGGTGCGGATCATCTCGATGCCGTAGCCGATCGCCTCGGCGCCCGAGGCGCAGGCGCTGACCGGAGTGTGCGCCCCGGCCCGGGCGTTGACGTCGATGCTGACGTTCGCCGCGGGGCTGTTGGGCATCAGCATCGGCACGGTGTGCGGGGACACCTTGCGGAATCCCTGCTGCAGGAGGATGTCGTACTGGGCCAGCAGCGTGGTCAGGCCGCCGATGCCGGAGGCCATCACGGTGCCGAGCCGGTTCGGGTCGACCGACGGGTCCTCGCCCGCCGGAGCGGTGAACCCGGCGTCGGCCCACGCCTCCCGGGCCGCGATCAGCGCGAACTGCGCGCTGCGGTCCAGCTTGCGGGCCTGCGGCCGGGGGATCACCGTACCCGGCTCCACCGCGATCTGTGCCGCGATGCGCACCGGGAGCTCGGCGGCCCAGTCCTGTTCGAGCGGCCGAACGCCGGACCGGCCGGCGAGCAGCGCCTCCCAGGTCGACGCGCTGTCGCCACCCAGCGGTGTGGTTGCTCCGATACCGGTGACGACCACAGTGCGATTGGTCGGGCTCACAGGAATTGTCTCTCCACGTCTAGAAGGGCGGGCGACAGGCGCGTCGTCCGGGGATCGTGCGGCCTGGGCTCAGGCGACCTGAGCGTTGAGGATGTAGTCGACCGCGTCGCCGACGGTCTTCAGGTTCTTGACGTCGTCGTCCGGGATCTTCACGCCGAACTGCTCCTCGGCGGCCACCACGACCTCGACCATGGACAGCGAGTCGACGTCCAGGTCGTCGGTGAAGGACTTGTCCAGCTGGACGTCCTCGGCGGGGATACCGGCGATCTCGTTCACGATGTCGGCGAGACCCGAGACGATCTCTTCCTTGGTGGCCATGTTTACGGCGCTCCTTGGTGTGTCGATGAAACGTTGTTCGGAACGGACGGCCGGCGGCGGTCCGCTGCTGTTGCGATTGCTAGGGGAGCGTAACGACCGTCGCCGCGTAGACCAGACCCGCCCCGAAGCCGATGACCAGCGCGGTGTCCCCGCTCTTGGCCTGGCCCGTGGCGAGCAGCCGCTCCATGGCGAGCGGGATCGACGCGGCGGAGGTGTTGCCGGTGGTCTCCACGTCACGGGCGACCGCGACGTGGTCCGGCAGCTTGAGGGTCTTGACCATCGAGTCGATGATCCGCATGTTCGCCTGGTGCGGGATGAAGACGTCCAGTTCCTCGGCGGTGATCCCGGCCGCGTCCAGCGCCTCCTGGGCCACCTTGGCCATCTCGAACACCGCCCAGCGGAAGACCGCCTGGCCCTCCTGGGTGATGGCCGGGAAACGCACCTGGCCCGGGTCCGCGTCGCGGTAGACGTCCCACGCCACGGTCTGCTTGATGGTCTCGGACTTGTCGCCCTCCGAGCCCCACACCGTCGGGCCGATCGCCGGCTCCTGGGACGGGCCGACCACGACCGCGCCGGCGCCGTCACCAAACAGGAAGGCCGTGGAACGGTCCTCCTTGTCGGTCAGGTCGCTCAGCCGCTCCACGCCGATCACCAGCACCTTGCTCGCGGTGCCGTCCACCACCATGCTCTTGGCCAGCGTGAGGCCGTAGGCGAAGCCGGCACAGCCCGCGGAGATGTCGAACGCCGCCGGCATGCCCGCGCCGATCCGGTGCGCGATCTCGGTGGCGACCGCCGGGGTCTGCTTGAAGTGCGAGACGGTCGCGACGATCACGCCGTCGATCTCGGACGGGTCGATCCCGGCGTCCGCGATCGCCTTGCCGCCGGCCGCGAGCGACATCTCGGCCACGGTCTCCTCGGGGCCCGCCCAGTGCCGGGACGCGATGCCCGACCGGGACCTGATCCACTCGTCGCTGGAGTCGATGTGCTCCAGGATCACCTCGTTGGGCACCACACGCGTCGGGCGGTAGCCGCCGACGCCGAGGATCCGCGCGTACGGCGCGCCTTTGCTGGGCCTGATCTTCGCTGACATCCGCTCACGGGCTCCTATTCGGCTTCGGCTTGTGCGGCGCCGGCCGCGCCGGTCTCGGCGACCAGGGCACGCGCCGCGTCCAGGTCGGCCGGCGTCTTCAGCGCCACCGTCCGTACCCCGGGGAGCGCCCGCTTGGCAAGTCCGACCAGCGTGCCGCCGGGCGACACCTCGATGATCGCGGTGACGCCGCGCGCTTTGAACGTCTCCATGCACAGGTCCCAGCGCACGGGGTTGGACACCTGGGCGACCAGCCGACGCACCACATCGGTGCCGCTGTCCACCTCCTGCCCGTCCGCGTTGGACACATACGGCAGTTTCGGGTCGGAGACCGTCAGCGAGGGCGCCAGCGCCTCCAGTTCCGCCACGGCCGGTGCCATGTGCGCGGTGTGGAAGGCCCCGGCCACCTTGAGCGCGATCACCTTCGTCTTCGCGGGCTTGTCCGCGGCCAGCGCCGCGAGCTGCTCCGCCGTGCCGGCCGCCACGATCTGGCCGGCGCCGTTGATGTTCGCCGGCGTCAGGCCGAGCCCGGACAGGTGGGCCACCACCTCGTCGGGGTCGCCGCCGAGCACGGCGGACATACCGGTCTGCGTGACCGCGGCGGCCTCGGCCATCGCGCGGCCGCGGGTGGCCACGAACGTCATGGCGTCCTGGTCGGAGAGCACCCCGGCCAGCGAGGCCGCGGTGATCTCGCCGACACTGTGCCCGGCGACGGTGTCCGGGACGACACCCAGCTCTGCGGCGGACAGCAGGCCCGCGGCCACCAGCAGCGGCTGGGCCACCTTCGTGTCACGGATCTCGTCCGCGTCGGCCTTGGTGCCGAAGTGGGCGAGGTCGAGTCCGGCTGCGGCCGACCAGCTCTCGAGACGGTCGGCGGTGCCGGGCAGTTCGAGCCAAGGAGCGAGGAAGCCGGGCGTCTGGGCGCCCTGGCCGGGAGCGACGAGTACGAGCACCTTCACACTCTCTCTCGCGGGCGGGCCGGACCGCCCGTGGGGACAGGGACCAAGAACTGTCAGGTGATTTGTGGGTGTCCCACAAAGACTCAGCGAGACCGGTCCGCATCGGACAGTCGGCCGAGGATGAGGGCGATGCGCAGGGTGAAAGCCGACCGCACATCGGAGGGTGACCACCCGGTGACGTCCGTCACACGTCGCAGCCGGTAGCGAACGGTGTTGGGGTGAACGAAAAGCATCCGCGCGGCGCCTTCGAGGGAGGACGCCTGCTCCAGGTAGACACTCAGCGTTTCCAGCAGCGCGGAGCCGGCCTCTTCGAGGGGCCTGTAGATCTCCTCCACCAATTGCTCACGAGCATATCGGTCCCCGGCCATCGCGCGTTCCGGCAGCAGATCGTCGGACAGCACCGGCCGCGGCGCGTCCGGCCAGGCCGCGCACGCCTTCAGCCCGGCGGCCGCGGCCTGCGCCGAGCGCGTGGCCGACAGCAGGTCGCCGACCACCGGCCCGGCCACCACCGGCCCGGGCGCGAACGGGCCGATCAGGGCCTTGGCGACACGCAGCGGATCGCCGTCGCCGCCCGCGACCACCACCAGCCGCTCGCCCAGCACACCGGTGAGCACCTGGAGCTTGGCGTGCCGCGAGGCCCGGCGGATCGCCTCCACGGTCAGCTCGCTGTCCCCGTTGGGCGCGGTGCCCAGCACCACCACGATCTTGTCCGGGGAGTTCCAGCCCAGGGCCGCGGCCCGGGACAGCACGCCCTCGTCGGCCTCGCCGGAGAGCACCGCGTTGACCACCAGTGACTCCAGCCGGGCGTCCCAGGCGCCGCGGGCCTCGGCGGCCTGCGCGTACACCTGGGCCGTGGCGAAGGCGATCTCCCGCGCGTACACCAACAGCGCCTCGCGCAGCACCGACTCGTCGCCGGGCGCGGCCACGTCGTCGATGGCCGATTCCATGACCTCGATGGTGGTGCGGACCATCTCCACGGTCTGCCGCAGCGAGATCGCCCGGGTCAGCTCGCGCGGCGCGGTGCCGAACACGTCGGTGCTGATCGCCTGCGGTGCCTCGGGGTGGCGGAACCACTCGGTGAAGGCCGCGATACCGGCCTGGGCGACCAGGCCGATCCAGGAGCGGTTCTCCGGCGGCATCGCCCGGTACCACGGGAGCTGCTCGTCCATCCGGGCGATCGCGCGCGCGGCCAGCCGTCCCGCGGACTTCTCCAGCCGGCGCAGCGTCGCGGAATGGTCACCCCGGCCGTGCACGACGGGCGTGGGTGCGGGGTGCGAAGGTTGCGAGGGTTGCGAGGGAGGGGCCACGGGACAAGCCTGCCTCATCGGCCGGGCCCCGGGGTGCGGGGGTGGAAGATCCGTGATGAGCTGGGCACTGCCCTCTGGGGTTCCGCGCTCCCGGCCGCCGCCGGCCGGATCGGGTACGGCCTGATCCGGTGCGGCGGAGGACGGGAGCGCGGCCGGGGCGGGCGGCTCCGGGACCGGTACGGTGGCGGCATGATCGAGGTGCGCCGGGACGCGGAGCGGTACCGCGGGGGAGACCCCGGGGCGGGCATCGACAGCCGGCATGCCTTCTCCTTCGGCGCCCACTACGACCCCACCAATCTGCGCTTCGGCCTCCTGCTGGCCTGCAACGAGGAGCGTCTCGCCCCGGGGGCGGGATTCGCCGAGCACCCGCACCGGGACACGGAGATCGTCACCTGGGTGGTCGAGGGCGAGTTGACGCACCACGACTCCGCCGGGCACAGCGCGGTCGTACGGCCCGGGCAGGCACAACTGCTCAGCGCCGGCGCCGGGGTGCGGCACACCGAGCGCAACGAGGGCACCGGCCCGCTGACCTTCGTGCAGATGTGGCTGCACCCGGCGGCCTTCGGCACCCCGCCGCGGTACGCCGTCCGCACCGCCGCCGACCTGGCCCCCCTCGGCCAGCCCGGCGCCGAACTGCTGGTCCTGCGCAGCGCGGCGCCGCTGCCCGCGGCGCCCTTCCTCTACGTGCACTGCGTCCGCGGCCGGCTGCGGCTCGCCGGCCACACCCTCGGCCCCGGCGACGCCGCCCGGATCACCGCGGAAGCCGGCCTGCACGCCGAACCCGACGGCGAGGCGGAATACCTCGCCCTGGCCATGGACGGCGAACCCTCCTACGGCTGACGGGCCGCTATTGGATCTCAGCCAGCTCCGCCAGCACCGCGTCGGTCAGTTCCGGCCAGCGGGGCAGCGCCCACTCGCCGAAGGCGCGGTCGGTGAGGACGGTGCAGGCGGCGCCGGCCACCGGGTCCACCCACAGGAAGGTGCCCGCCTGGCCGAAGTGGCCGAAAGTGGCCGGCGAGGAGCGGGTCCCGGTCCAGTGCGGGGACTTGGTGGTGCGGATCTCGAAGCCCAGCCCCCAGTCGTTGGGGTTCTGGTGGCCGTAGCCCGGCAGCACGCCCTTCAGCCCGGGGAAGACCACCGAGGTCGCCGTGGCCACCGTGGAGGGGTGCAGCAGCCTGGGCGCCTGGAGCTCGGCGGCGAAGCGCAGCAGGTCCGCCGCCGTGGAGATCCCGTCGGCCGCGGGCGAGCCCGGCAGCGAGGTCGCGGTCATCCCCAGCGGCTCCAGCACCGCCTGCCGCAGATACTCCGCGAACGGCATCCCGGTCGCCGCCGTCACGGTCCGCCCCAGCACCTCGAACCCGGTGTTGGAGTACAGCCGCCGCGTGCCCGGCGCGGCCATCACCCGGTCCTCGTCGAAGGCCAGCCCGGAGGCGTGCGCGAGCAGGTGCCGTACCGTCGAGCCCTCCGGCCCGGCCGGGTCGTCCAGCTCGAAGACGCCCTCCTCGTACGCCACCAGCACCGCGTACGCGGCCAGCGGCTTGGTCACCGACGCCAGCCGGAACGGCCGGTCCACCGCGCCGTACGTGCCGGCCACCGTGCCGTCCCGGCGCACCACGCCGGCCGCCGCACCGTCCACCGGCCATGTCCCGATCAACCCAAGGCTCTCCACGGGCCCGAGCCTATCCACGCCGTGGGACCGGGTTGCTTGGAGTGCGCTCCAAGGTCCTAGCGTGGAGAGCATGACGGTCGTACGAGTGGCTGAGAGCAAGACCGACGAAACCGGGAGCTGCGACGTCGAGCGGTACCTGCGGCCGGACGGCCAGGACCGGTACACCATCAGCGAGGTCGCCGCCTTCACCGGCCTGAGCGCCCACACCCTGCGCTGGTACGAGCGGATCGGGCTGATGCCGCACGTCGACCGCTCGCACACCGGCCAGCGCCGGTTCACCAACCGCGACCTGGACTGGCTGGCGCTGGTCGGCAAGCTCCGGCTGACCGGCATGCCGGTGTCCGACATGGTCACCTACGCCGAGCTGGTCCGGGCCGGCGACGACACCTTCGCCCAGCGCCGCGCGCTGCTGGAGGCGACCCGGCTGGACGTGCTCCAGCGGATCGCCGAACTCCAGGGCACCCTCACGGTGCTCGACGGCAAGATCGATTCATACGCGGGCGCCGCGCGCGCCCAGGAGAGGACGGGCGCCTGATGACGAACGACAGCGAGAAGACCGGCACGGCGACCCTCGGCACCGGCGGTCCCGTGGTCGGGGTGCAGGGCCTGGGCTGCATGGGCATGAGCGAGTTCTACGGCGCCACGGACGAGGCCGCCGCGCGCGAGACGCTGGAGACCGCGCTCGACCTCGGCGTCACCCTGTTCGACACCGCGAACGCGTACGGCATGGGGGCCAACGAGGAGTTCCTGTCGCCCTTCGTCAAGGCGCACCGCGACGAGATCACCCTGGCCACCAAGTACGGCATCGTCCGCCGCGCCGACGACCCGGCGTACCGGGGTGTCTCCAACGACCCGGCCTACATCCGCGAATGCGTCGAGGGCAGCCTCACCCGGCTGGGCATCGACGTGATCGACCTGTACTACATGCACCGCCGGGACCCCGCCGTCCCGCTGGCCGAGTCCATCGGCGCCATGGCCGAACTGGTCACCGAGGGCAAGGTCCGCCACCTCGGCCTGTCCGAGGTCACCGGCGCGGAGATCCGCGAGGCCCACGCGGTGCACCCGATCGCCGCGGTGCAGTCCGAGTGGTCCCTGTTCAGCCGCGACGTCGAGATCTCCGCGGTCGCGGCCGCCGCCGAACTCGGCATCGCCCTGGTCCCGTACTCCCCGCTCGGCCGCGGCTTCCTCACCGGTGCGTTCGCCGACGCCACCAACCTCGGCGCGGGCGACTTCCGCCACACCCAGCCCCGCTTCACCGGCGACAACGCCAAGCGCAACGCGGCCCTCCTCGAACCCCTCCGCGCCGCAGCCACCGCCCACGACGCCACCCCCGGCCAGATCGCCCTCGCCTGGGTCCAGCAGCAGGCCCAGGTCCACGGCCTCTCCGTCATCCCCATCCCCGGCACCCGCAAGGCCTCCCGCGTCCGCGAGAACGCCGGCGCCACCCGGATCACCCTGTCCGAGGCCGAGCTTGCCTCCCTGGACGCGATTGCCGCCCAGGTCGCGGGGGACCGCTACCCCGACATGTCTTCTACGGCGCTGTCGCGGGAGTAGGGGAACTAATGGGGGCGCGGGGAACTGCGCGCTCAGCCGGCCACAGGCCGGTGGTCCGGATGCGACAGCAATTGCCCCTTTGGGGCGGTGGCGACCCGCGCCACGGAATTGGGTTCCTCGCGCCCACGCGGCGCCAGCCGCAAATCAAACGCAGCCCCGCGCCCCTGGAAGGTGCGGCTACTCCGCAGAGCGCCGGCTCAGGGTTCGGGCCGCACCCGTGCGGCTTGAACAGCGGAAAGCACGGCCGCGGCGAACGGCAACGACTCGTGGACGGGACCGTAACCGAGCCCGAAGACAACCGCCGTCGGATCCTGGTCGGCCTCGCTCGGAGAAGGCACCGCCTTGCCGAGGGCGTGCAAGGTGCCTCCGGGCGGAGGGGCAGCCTCTTCGCGCAGAAGGAGCCGTAGGTGGCCGTGGAGGAGTTCGGGCGAGCGCCAGTCGACGCCGGTGAGCTGTTCCACGGGAAAAGACTGATCCCCCGCCTTCCATTTGGCGGTGGACGCGCCGGTCCAGAACCAGCGGAAGACGACGGTGCGGCCGTCGAAGAAGGCCTTCGCGTCGTAGGCCTTGAAGGAGCGCGGTACGGGCGGGGCGGCGACCAGGAAGCGGGCCGGGGGCTCGGCCCGGCCCGCCGCCTCGATCGCGGCGCGCAATTCGTCGCGGTAGAACTCGGCGAGCACGCGGTTCTGGTCGGGCACGACGAGCCGGTAGGGGTCCGCGGTCTCCTTGAGCTGGCCGGCGGCGGTCTCGATCAGGGGGTCGGCGCCGGGCCAGGGCTCGGCCCGCAGCACCGCGGTGCCCTTGCGCCCGTCGGTCAGCTCGACGCCCCGCAGGGCCTCGTGCGGCACACGACGCTCCCCGAGCGCCTGGAGCAGCCGTGAGCCCCGTACGCCCCTGCTGTACCGGATCACCAGCGCGTCGGGCTCGAACTCCCACACGGCGTTGTTCCCGGCCAGCACCTCACCCATAAGGATCAGCTTAGGACCGGGTCGGCCGCGGGGGCTGCTTCCCGGCGCTACGCGCGTCGCCGTACTCACGGGCGAGGTCGTGTCTGACAAAGAGCGTCGTCCGCCCGCCAGGGCGGGGCCCGCGGCGTCCGGTGCGTGCGATCGCAAGGCGGAGGGAGGAGAGCGCAGCGGGCTGCGCCGACGACCGACAACGCAGCGAGCGTGCGTGCAGGGCGTCGCGGGACAGGCGAAATTTGGCAGACACGGCCTAGAGCCCGGCGACGCAGACCTCGCCGCCGTTGCGGCAGGTGACGGCGGTGTAGTCGCCGAGGGCAATGTCCGCGAAGTTGGCCAGGCTGGTGGTGCCCGGGGCGAAGTAACCGGGATGGCCCTTGGCGCCGGCCGCGCTGATCACGCGGGCGCCGAAGGAGTCCGAGACCGGGTCCTGGCCGTGGCCGAGGCCGGCGAACTCCAGGTGCGGCACGTCGCTGATCCAGTCGCTGCCGTCCCGGGCCGCCCAGATGTGCGCGGTGGTGCCCAGGTCGGAGGCGTGCTGGGCGCGCATGCCCGGACTGCCGAAGACGGTGATGTCCGCGACCCGCCCGCGCGGCAGGTCGGGCGCGGCCACGCCGCACAGCACCGAGCCGTAGGAGTGGCAGAACAGCGACACCTCGGAGTGCCGCGGCAGGGCGGTCAGCAGGGACTCCAGCCGGGTCGCGCCGCGTTCGGCGAGCTGGCCGGTGGACGCGTCCAGGCCGACTCCGGCCGGGGTCGTGTAGTCAGCCCAGGCGATCACCGCGGTGCGCGCGGCCGGTGCCAGCGCGTGCTCGGCGCCGTACAGCGACCGGGCCATGCCGACCGGGGCCTGGTACGGCTTGGACGTGCGCTCGAAGGTGAGCAGGTCGGTGTCCACGCCGGGTACCACGATGGACACCCGGGTGGCGGTGGACAGGTCGCCGAAGACCTCGGCGGCGCGGCCGGCGCCGGTCGGGTCGAAGGCGAGGATCTGCCGGTGGCCGCTGAGCATCGAGGCGAACCGGTGCGCCAGGCGGGCCGCGTCGTGCCGGCCGGCCGCGGAGAGCTGATCGCTCTTGGCGCGGGCCAGCTCCTGCACCTGGGCGGTGGCCAGCGCCCGCCGGTTGGCCAGATAGCGCAGGGCCAGCGGCGCGCCGTTGAGGTTGCCCACCACCAGCGGGTAGCGGTCGGCCAGGCGCAGCCGCTGAGCCTTCGTCAGCGAGGCGAAGAAGCGGGCGATGGTGCCCGGCGCCGACTCCGGGTCGGGCAGCTTGCGGACGCCGACCGAGCCGCGCATCCACGCCGACAGGGCCAGCGCGCGCGGATCCCCGCCGCCGCTGGGCCGCAGCGCCGTCCAGCCGGTGGTGGCCAGCATGACGAAGACCACGGAGAGGGCCAGCAGAGCGCGGAAAGAGGTGGAGCTCAGGCGCGCGTCGAGAAGGGTCACTCGCAGATGCCTCGCGGAATCGTCCCGGGATCAGGCGGAGCAGCCGGGGAACGGGGACGGATCGTCGGGCTGACGATGCGTCGTATCCACAGTAGAAGACGCGCGGGCATGCCCGAGGTCACAGTGATTCACGTCACGTTTTACGGCTGGGGTGCGCCGGGAAGACGATACGACCGGCCGGACGCCGGGGCGCGCGCCGGGCATGCGGTCGTGCGCCGGCGCCCAGCGGCGTCCGGCGCACGACCTCGGAGAACGGCTCAGGCGTCGCCACCTGCGATGCCGGGATCGGCGGCGGCCACGTCCAGCAGCTGGTAGCGGTCGATCGCCTGCTTGAGCACCGAGCGGTCGATCCGGCCGTCGCGGGCCAGTTCGGTGAGCACCGCCAGCACGATCGACTGGGCGTCGATGTGGAAGAACCGGCGGGCCCCGCCGCGCGTGTCGGCGAACCCGAAGCCGTCCGCGCCCAGCGACGTCCAGCGGCCCGGCACCCAGCGGGCGATCTGGTCCGGCACCGACCGCATCCAGTCCGACACCGCCACGAACGGCCCCTCGGCCCCGGACAGCTTCCGGGTGACGTACGGCACCCGTTGCTCCTCCTCCGGGTGCAGCAGGTTGTGCTCCTCGACCGCGACGGCCTCGCGCCGCAGCTCGTTCCAGGAGGTCGCCGACCACACGTCGGCCCGTACGTTCCACTCCTCGGCCAGGATGCGCTGCGCGTCCAGCGCCCACGGCACCGCCACGCCCGAGGCCAGGATCTGCGCCGGGATCGCGCCCTGCTCGCCGGCCCGGAAGCGGTGGATGCCCTTGAGGATGCCCTCCACGTCCACGTCGGCCGGCTCGGCGGGATGCCGGATCGGCTCGTTGTAGACGGTCAGGTAGTAGAAGACGTCCTCGCCGGGCTTGCCGTCCGCGGTCTCGCCGTACATCCGGCGCAGGCCGTCCTGGACGATGTGGGCGATCTCGAAGGAGTACGCCGGGTCGTAGGCGACGCACGCCGGGTTGGTGGAGGCCAGCAGCTGGGAGTGGCCGTCGGCGTGCTGCAGGCCCTCACCGGTCAGGGTGGTGCGGCCCGCGGTCGCGCCCAGCACGAAACCGCGCGCGAGCTGGTCGCCCATCTGCCAGAACTGGTCACCGGTGCGCTGGAAACCGAACATCGAGTAGAAGACGTACACCGGGATCAGCGGCTCGCCGTGGGTGGCGTACGCCGAGCCGGCCGCGATCAGGGAGGCGGTGCAGCCCGCCTCGGAGATGCCGTCGTGCAGCATCTGCCCGGTCGGCGACTCCTTGTACGCGAGCAGCAGTTCGCGGTCCACCGACTCGTACTGCTGGCCCAGCGGGTTGTAGATCTTCGCGCTCGGGAAGAACGCGTCCATGCCGAAGGTGCGGTACTCGTCCGGGGCGATCAGCACGAACCGCTTGCCGATCTCCTTGTCCCGCATCAGGTCCTTGAGCACCCGCACGAAGGCCATGGTGGTGGCCACCTGCTGGGCGCCGGAGCCCTTCTTCGCGGTGGCGTACGTCGCGTCGCCCGGCAGCGGCAGCGGCTTGGCCCGCACGACCCGGGTCGGCACGTAGCCGCCCAGCGACGTGCGGTGGTCGTGCATGTACTGGATCTCCTCCGAGTCCCGGCCCGGGTGGTAGTAGGGCGGGTAGCCCTCCTCCAGCCGCCGGTCGGTGATCGGCAGGTGCAGCCGGTCCCGGAACCGCTTGAGGTCGTCCACCGTCAGCTTCTTCATCTGGTGGGTGGCGTTGCGGCCCTCGAAGTTCGGGCCGAGCGTCCAGCCCTTGATCGTCTGGGCCAGGATGACGGTGGGCTGCCCCTGGTGCTGGAGCGCCGCGGTGTAGGCGGCGAAGATCTTGCGGTGGTCGTGGCCGCCGCGGCCCAGGTGCAGGATCTGGTCGTCGGTGAGGCCCTCGACCATCGAGCGCAGCCGCTGGTCGTCGCCGAAGAAGTGACGGCGGATGTAGTCGCCGGACTCGGTGGCGTACGTCTGGAACGCCCCGTCCGGCGTGATGTTCATCTTGTTGACGAGCAGGCCGTCGCGGTCCTGGGCCAGCAGCGGGTCCCAGGAGCGGTCCCAGACGAGCTTGATCACGTTCCAGCCGGCGCCGCGGAACTGCGACTCCAGCTCCTGGATGATCTTGCCGTTGCCGCGGACCGGGCCGTCCAGCCGCTGGAGGTTGCAGTTGACCACGAAGGTCAGGTTGTCCAGCCCCTCGCGGGCGGCGATGGACAGCTGGCCCAGCGACTCGGGCTCGTCCATCTCGCCGTCGCCGAGGAAGGCCCACACGTGCGAGGCGGAGGTGTCGGCGATGCCGCGGGCGTGCATGTAGCGGTTCATCCGGGCCTGGTAGATCGCGCCCAGCGGGCCCAGGCCCATGGAGACGGTCGGGAACTCCCAGAAGTCCGGCATCAGCCGCGGGTGCGGGTAGCTGGACAGGCCGTACGGGGCCTTGGACCGCTCCTGGCGGAAGGCGTCGAGCTGGGCCTCGGAGAGCCGGTCCAGCAGGAAGGCGCGGGCGTAGATGCCCGGCGAGGCGTGGCCCTGGAAGAAGATCTGGTCGCCCCCGGTGCCGTCGTCCTTGCCCCGGAAGAAGTGGTTGAAGCCCACGTCGTACAGCGAGGCCGAGGAGGCGAAGGTGGCGATGTGGCCGCCTACACCGATGCCGGGGCGCTGGGCCCGGGAGACCATGACGGCCGCGTTCCACCGGGTGGCGTTGAGGATCTTGCGCTCGATCTCCTCATTGCCCGGGAAGTACGGCTCGTCCCTGGTGGCGATCGTGTTGACGTAGTCGGTGCTGCGCATCTCCGGGACGGCGACGCGCTTCTCGCGCGCCCGCTCGATGAGCCGCAGCATCAGGTAACGGGCCCGCTCCCGGCCGCGCTCGTCGATCGCTGCGTCGAGCGAGTCGAGCCATTCCGCCGTCTCCTCGGGATCGAAGTCCGGGACCTGGCTGGGAAGGCCGCCAATGATGATCGGGTTGCGATCGGATCCGGAAGCCACGCTGTTCCTTCGCTGAAATAGGCTGAACGTCGGGGGACTGAAGGGCTGAAATCTGCTCGATGTCTGCTGAAAACTGTCTGGCCTGGACCGCTTGCGTGCCGCATCCGTGCCGCCATCCATCGTGTACCGCGGCGCCGGATACGTCATCTCTACCGTGCGGTAATCCCTGGGGTTCCGCCGGGGTTCCGTCGGGGTGCGGCGGGCAGACGGCCCTGGGGGCGGCGGCGGGCGGCGCGGGAGGGCGAGGCCAAACCCGAACTCTACGCCCACTCGGACGTACGACCGGCTCCGCGGGGCCAATCACCCGCAACACCGGCAAAGCGGAGTGATGTGCGTCACCATGGGAGGTACGGGTTGCGGGGAAGACGGTCGAATAGTCACCGTTTCGGCGGTCTCGTACGCCGGGTACTTGCGCGATCCGCCGCGCCCGTGTGGACTACCGCCAATAAGCCCGCACCGTGGCGGGCCCCCGGACCAAGAGAGTTCCCATGACAGGAGGCAAAGCGTGAGCGCGACCGCGGACCACGCGGAGGAGCGGACCAACCCGGCGAGCCGGCTTGGTTTCGAGCCCGGACAGGTGGTCCAGGAGCTCGGGTACGACGAGGACTGCGACCAGGAGCTCCGCGAGGGTATCGAGGAGCTCACGGGCGAGGAGCTCGTGGACGAGGAGTACGACGACGTGCCCGACGCCGTCCTGCTGTGGTTCCGCGAGGAGGACGGCGACCTCACCGACGCCCTCGTCGACGCCACGTCGACGGTCGACCCCGGCGCCCCGATCTGGCTCATGACGCCGAAGACCGGGCGCGAAGGGCACGTCGAGCCCAGTGAGATCGGTGAAGCCGCGCAGACGGCGGGCCTGGCCCAGACCAGTAGCGTGAACGCCGCCAAGGATTGGACCGGCAGCAGGTTGGTCACCCCCAAGGCCGCGCGAGCCGCCAAGCGCTAGGTTCACCTGTTTCTCCCGGGTTCGCCGGGGAGCGCCCCGACAGGGGCGCGGGGATCATGCGCGCTGCGGTGCCACCGGAGTACCCAGGGGCGCGGGGAACTGCGCGAGCAACCGGCCACCGGCCGGTGGTCCGGAAACGGCAGCAACTGCCCCCTTGGGCCGGTGGCGACCCGCGCCAGGGATGTGGGCTGGTCGCGCAGTTCCCCGCGCCCCTTGGGTTGCCCACAGTGCGGGTACTCTGCGATCGCAGGCCACCGATGGAGGGGACCGTGATCGCAGAGGGCCAGCTTGCCCCGGACTTCACGCTGAGCGACCAGCACGGGCGGCAGGTGCGGCTCTCGGACCTGCGCGGCCACAAGAACGTGCTGCTGATGTTCTTCCCGTTCGCCTTCACGAGCGTCTGCACGGGTGAGCTGCGCGCCGTGCAGGAAGAGCTGGACGCCTTCCAGAACGAGAACGTGCAGGTGCTCGCCGTCTCGTGCGACTCGATGCACGCGCTGCGGGTGTTCGCCGACGCCGAGGGCCTGGACTTCCCGCTGCTGTCCGACTTCTGGCCGCACGGGACGGCGTCCCGTGCGTACGGCGTGTTCGCCGAGGACAAGGGCTGCGCGCTGCGCGGCACCTTCGTCGTGGACACGGCCGGCATCGTGCGCTGGACCATCGTCAACGGCCTGCCGGAGGCCCGGGATCTCCGCGAGTACGCAAAGGCGCTCCAGGCACTGCGGCCGGAGGGAACCGGTCACTAAGCTCGGCTCGTTCATTCGATACGCCTAGCTGTCACGCGGTCCCGGCGCGAGCCCGACCGCACCGAACGGACGGGAGAGGACTCGTGGGAGTCAGCCTCAGCAAGGGTGGCAACGTCTCGCTGACCAAGGAGGCGCCGAACCTCACGGCGGTGATCGTCGGTCTGGGGTGGGACGCACGCACCACCACGGGCACCGACTTCGACCTCGACGCGAGCGCGCTGCTCACCAACGAACAGGGCAAGGTCCTGTCCGACCAGCACTTCGTGTTCTTCAACAACCTCAAGAGCCCCGACGGCTCGGTCGAGCACACCGGGGACAACCTCACCGGTGAGGGCGAGGGCGACGACGAGGTGATCAACGTCAACCTGGCCGGCGTGCCGGCCGACGTCGCCAAGATCGTCTTCCCGGTCTCGATCTACGACGCCGAGTCGCGCCAGCAGAGCTTCGGCCAGGTGCGCAACGCCTACATAAGGGTGGTCAACGCCGCCGACCAGCGCGAGCTGGCCCGGTACGACCTGACCGAGGACGCCTCGACGGAGACCGCGATGGTCTTCGGCGAGCTGTACCGGCACGGCGGCGAGTGGAAGTTCCGCGCCATCGGCCAGGGCTACGCCTCGGGCCTGCGCGGCATCGCGCAGGACTTCGGCGTCAACGTCTGACGGCCCGCGCCCGTCGGCACCACGCGCACACGGAACGAAACCGGGGAGGAACAACCACAATGGGCGTCACGCTCGCCAAGGGAGGCAACGTCTCCCTCTCCAAAGCCGCGCCGAATCTCACCCAGGTGCAGATCGGCCTGGGCTGGAGGGCCCGCTCCACCACCGGAGCCGACTTCGACCTGGACGCCAGTGCCCTGCTGTGCGCGGCCGGCCGGGTTCTGGGCGACGACTACTTCGTCTTCTACAACAACCTCAAGAGCCCGGACGGCTCGGTCGAGCACACCGGCGACGAACTGGTGGGCGGCACCGGCGGCGACGACGAAACGATACTGGTGGACCTCACCGCCGTCCCGGAGCGGGTCGACAAGATCGTCTTCCCGGTGTCGATCTACGACGCCGACGCCCGGGCGCAGACGTTCGGACAGGTCAGTGACGCCTACATCCGTGTGCTCAACCAGTCCGACGGCTCGGAACTCGCTCGCTACGACCTGACCGAGGACGCCTCGACGGAGACCGCGATGATCTTCGGCGAGCTCTACCGGTACGGCGGCGAGTGGAAGTTCCGGGCCGTGGGTCAGGGGTACGCCTCCGGACTGCGCGGCATCGCCCTAGACTTCGGGGTCAACGTTTCGTAAAGCCGCGTACGCGCGGGGGCCTTCGTGGTCATGAGCGATTGGGTGGGAAGCACGTGCTCCTGAGAACATTCGGCTGGTCGTTCGGCGTGACCGCCGCCGGCCTGGCCGCGGCCGGGTATTTCTGGCAGGGCAAGGGGCTCGCGCTTGTTGCGATTCTTGCCGTCCTCGAGATCTCCCTCTCCTTCGACAACGCCGTCGTCAACGCGGGCATCCTGCGCAAGATGAACCCGTTCTGGCAGCGGATCTTCCTCACCGTCGGCGTGCTGATCGCCGTCTTCGGCATGCGGCTGGTCTTCCCGATCATCATCGTGGCGGTGACCGCGAAGCTCAGCCCGTGG
This sequence comes from Actinacidiphila acididurans, assembly GCF_016918855.1. Taxonomy (GTDB): domain Bacteria; phylum Actinomycetota; class Actinomycetes; order Streptomycetales; family Streptomycetaceae; genus Actinacidiphila; species Actinacidiphila acididurans. Next base: position 4,977 of record NZ_JADKYB010000027.1, on the reverse strand, counting down.
GAAGCGGTCAGAATCGCGGTCAACGACCACGACCGCTACGAGACGCTGGTCACCAACGCGCACCCCGCCATCGCCGCCTTCGGCGGCATGTTCCTGCTGATGATCTTCCTGGACTTCCTCTTCGAGGAGCGGGAGATCACCTGGCTGAGCTGGCTGGAGCGGCCGCTGGCCAAGCTGGGCAAGCTGGACATGCTCTCGGTGGTGATCGCCATGGTCGTGCTGATCGTGGCGGCCACCACCGTCGCCACCGGGGTCCCGCTGCACGGCACCACCGGCCACATCGACAAGGGAGAGACGGTTCTGCTCTCCGGCGTGGCGGGCCTGGTGACGTACCTCGTGGTCGGCGGCATCTCCGGTTTCTTCGAGGACCAGCTCGACGACGAGGAGGACGACGACGAGGAGGGCGGGGACGAGGGCGCCGAGGCGGCCAAGGCTCCGGAACGGCGGGCGAACGCCGCCCGGGTGGCCGGGCTGGCCGGCAAGGCCGCGTTCTTCATGTTCCTCTACCTGGAAGTGATCGACGCGTCGTTCTCCTTCGACGGCGTCGTCGGCGCGTTCGCGATCAGCAACAACATCTTCCAGATCGCGCTGGGCCTGGGCATCGGCGCGATGTACATCCGCTCGCTCACCGTCTTCCTGGTCCGCAAGGGCACCCTGGACGACTACGTCTACCTCGAGCACGGCGCCCACTACGCGATCGGCGCCCTGTCGATCATCCTGCTGATCACGATCAAGTACAACGTCAGCGAGGTCATCACCGGCCTGGTCGGCGTTGTCCTGATCGCGGCGTCCTACTGGTCGTCGGTGGTACGCAACCGTCGGCTGGGGGAAGGATCTGAACAGTCGGACGACGACAAAGCGGAGGTGAAGTCCGGGGTCTGACCCCCGGGCCTCCCGCGCGTCAACCGCTGCCCCCGCCGGCCGGTGGGGGCAGCGTCATGTCATGCCAGGGGTTGGTGGGCCCCCAGGGGGCCGTGAGGGAGGGTGGAGAACACATATGGCCTGGTGGCGGTTTCTGCGGCCCAGCGAAGCCGGACAGTTCGACAATCTGGCGAACGCGCACTCGGTGGAGCTCACCAAGCGGAATCCGGTGATCTCGCTCAGCAAGCAGGGCGCCGCGGTGGGGAACATGCGGGTGAACCTGTCCTGGTCCATGCGAACCTCGGACACCGGTGGCTGGAGCACCGACCGGCCCGGGTTCTTCCGCCGTCAAGCGGAGGTTTTCAAGCCGAAAATGGTGCAGGCGGCCGGCCCCGCGATGGTCAACGTCGACCTGGACCTGGCGTGCCTGTACGAGCTGAAGGACGGCTCGAAAGGGGTGGTCCAGCCGCTCGGCAACTTCCTGGGCGACCTGGACGAGCCGCCGTACATCCAGATGAGCGGCGACGACCGGTTCGGCAGCGGCTCCGGCGAGACGCTGTTCATCAACTTCGACAAGCGCGACGAGTTCAAGCGGCTGCTGGTCTTCGTCTACATCTACGACGGCACGCCCGCCTTCGACCGCACGCACGCGAAGGTGGAGATCTTCCCGGGCTCCGGCCCGCGCATCGAGATCCCGCTCAACGAGCGCGAGCCGCAGGCCCGCTCCTGCGCGGTGGTCCTCATCGAGAACCAGAAGGGCGAGCTGATCGTGCGCCGCGAAGTCCGCTATGTCTACGGCTTCCAGGCCGAGATCGACCGCCTCTACGGGTGGGGCCTGCAGTGGGGTCGGGGCTACAAAACGAAGGTCTGATTTTTCGGCCGCCCTTGCGCCGCTTCGCGGGCTGCGGGCGGCCGGCCGGACTCCGTCCGGCGTGGGGCGGGGCGTGGGGAAGGCGCGTCAGCGGGTGGGCTGGAACTGGGGGCCCTGGGGGGGCAGGGTGATGCCGGAATCGCCGCGGGGGGGCTGGTGGGGGGCCGCGGCGACCGGTTGGGGGTAGCCGTAGGCCGGCCAGCCCTGCTGGGGCTGCTGGTGGACCGGGGGCGGCGGCGGGGCCGCGGCGGCCACCGGCTGCGGGTAGCCGTAGGCGGGCTGGGCCGGGACGTGGGCCGGGGGCTGGAGCGGGTAGCCGTAGGCGCTGGTCGCGGGGGGCTCGACGGCCGGCTGCGTGGCCGGGAGAGCGGCGGTGACGGGCGCGGACGGGGGAGCGGCCGGTGGCGGCGTACGCTCGGAGTCAGGCTCCACGTCGTCCACCGCGACACCGAACTCGGTGGCGAGCCCGACCAGGCCCGAGGCGTACCCCTGGCCGAGGGCGCGGAACTTCCAGCCGCTGCCCTTGCGGTACAGCTCGCCGCAGATCAGCGCGGTCTCGTGGCCGGTGTCGGGCACGACGTCGAAGGTGATCAGCGGGGCCGCGTGCGCCGGGCCCGCGGTGTCGTACAGCGAAAGGCACAGGTCGCGGACGGTACGGAAGGGGCCGCCGTCGCAGGAGGCGGCGATCACCGCGCGGTCCACCCCCGCGTCCAGCGCGGCGAGGTCCACCTCCACGGTGTCGGTGAGGCCGTCGGCGACGCGCTTCTTCGGCAGGTGGCGGGCCAGGCCGGAGGGGTGCCGGGGCTCGTTGTAGAAGACGAAGTCCGCGTCCGAGCGGACCCGCCCGTCGGGGCCGAGCAGCAGCACGGAGGCGTCCACGTCCGGCGCTCCGGCGCCGGGCGTCCAGCTCAGCACTGCCCGGATGCCCTGGGCGTCCACAGCGAGGTTCGAGCCCTTCACCATCCGTTGCGTCATAGCGGTCATCCTGCCCTTCCGGCGGGGTGGCTCACAACGCGGCGGGTGCCGGGCGGCCGGTCCGGCGGCTCGGTCACACCATGGACCTGCGCCGGTTACCTGTTTTTCATACGCGATGGGAACCCGTACCGCATCCTCACACGTACGATAATCGGCCAGATATCTCCGAGTTATGCCCAGGCCCACCGTCTCGAAAGGGGGCGTATGCGCCACTTCGGACACCTCACTCCGGACCTCAGGAGTGAACTGTTCCACCGCGAGCCGCAGGAGTTCACCGCAGATTCGCCTGTTCATACGCTCGCTGTCGCCCTCGGCGCCACCCTCTACAGCCCCGCCACCCGCCCCCGCCTCGCCGACGACGTCCTCAAGCAGGCCGGCCGCGGGGTGGTGTCCATGGTCCTGTGCCTGGAGGACTCCATTGACGACAAGGATGTCGTCGCTGGTGAGGCCAATCTGGTCCGCCAGTTCGCGGAGCTGGCCGCCCGCCCCGGCGCGGCCGCCAGGCTGCCGCTGCTGTTCATCCGGGTGCGCACGCCCGCCCAGATCACCGACCTGGTGAGCCGGCTGGGCGCAAGCGTGGAGCTGCTGTCCGGATTCGTGCTCCCGAAGTTCACCGAGGAGACCGGCGTTCCCTTCCTCGAGGCGCTCACCGCCGCCGAGACCGCCTGCGGCCGCCGGCTGTTCGCCATGCCGGTCCTGGAGTCGCCGCAGCTCATGCACCTGGAGGCCCGGGTCGAGACGCTCGCCGGGATCTCCCGGACCGTCGACAAGTACCGCGAGCGGATACTCGCGCTGCGGCTCGGCGTCACCGACTTCTGCTCCTCCTACGGGCTGCGCCGCGCGCCCGCGATGACCGCCTACGACGTACAGATCGTCGCCTCCGTCATCGCCGACGTGGTCAACGTCTTCGGCCGCGCCGACGGCAGCGGCTACACCGTCACCGGCCCGGTCTGGGAGTACTTCCGCCACCACGAGCGGATGTTCAAGCCCCAGCTGCGCATGAGCCCGTTCCGCCCCGAGGCGGTCGACCTGCGCGACTCCCTCATCGAACGGGACATGGACGGCCTGCTCCGCGAGATCGAGCTGGACCGGGCCAACGGCCTGCAGGGCAAGACCTGCATCCACCCCACCCACGTGCCGGTCGTGCACGCACTCAGCGTGGTCACCCACGAGGAGTTCAGCGACGCCGCCGACATCCTGCACGAGGACCGCAGCGGCGGCGGGGTGCTGCGTTCGGCGTACACCAACAAGATGAACGAGGTGAAGCCGCACCGCGCCTGGGCCGAGCGGACCCTGCGCCGCGCGGAGGTTTTCGGCGTCGCCCGTGAGGACATCGGCTTCGTGGAACTCCTCGCCGCCTCCCTCCCGCAGGACTGAGTCCCCGCGCCCTCCCCCCACGCCCCCGAAGAAACGGAACCGCCCCCGCATGACAGCGAACGCGCCCTGGCCCGGCCAGTGGGTCGCCGACCGGCTGGGCGTCGCCCTGCACGGCGACGGCCTGCACGACCTGCTCGGCCTCGCGCTGCGGCGCAACCCCAAACGCGCCCATCTGCTCGTCTCCGACGTCCTCGGCAAGCACGTGCCGCAGTCGCCGCGCGTCGTGTACGGCCACGGGTACGATCTCGGCCGCCGCGTACGCGATCTGCTCGGCGAGCAGGCCGCCGGCGCGCTCGTGCTCGGTTACGCCGAGACCGCGACCGGCCTCGGGCACGCGGTCGCCGACGGCCTGGGCGCGGTGCCGTACCTGCACTCCACCCGGCGCGAGGTTCCCGGCGTCACCCCGGGCGGCGGCTTCCAGGAGGAGCACAGCCACGCCACCGGCCACCTCCTGCTCCCCGAGGACCCGGCCCTGCTCACCGCACCCGGCCCCCTCGTCCTCGTCGACGACGAGTTCTCCACCGGCCGCACCGTCCTCAACACCATCCGTGACCTGCACGGCCGCACCCCGCGCGACCACTACGTCATCGTCGCCCTCACCGACCTGCGCTCGGCCGCCGACCGCGCCCACCTCGACGACTTCGCGGCCGACCTCGGCGTCCGCATCGACCTCGTCGCCCTCGCCACCGGCACGGTCACCCTCCCCGCCGACGTCCTCACCCGCGGCCGCGCCCTCGTCGACGCCCACGACACCCCGGCCGCCCCCCTCCCCCTCGCCCCTTCCGCCACCCCCACCCGCGTCGACCTCGGCTGGCCCGCCCACCTCCCCGACGGCGGCCGCCACGGCTTCCTCCCACCCCACCGCGCCCTCCTCGACGCCACCCTCCCCACCA
>NZ_JADKYB010000026.1 GCF_016918855.1 Actinacidiphila acididurans | reverse complement strand
GGTGGCCCGGTGGCCCGGTGGCCCGGTGGCCCGGTGGCCCGGTGGCCCGGTGGCCCGGTGGCCCGGTGGCCCGGTGGCCCGGTGGCCCGGTGGCCCGGTGGCCCGGTGGCCCGGTGGCCCGGTGGCCCGGTGGCCGCGCGGTCCTGCTGTCGTGCCCGGTCGACGTTTGTCGCGCGTCGTACGGGTCGGGGTGTCGCGCGCCCGGCGCGGGCATGCGGCGCCCCCGCCGCGCAGACCCCTTGCCGCCGGCCGCCGGCAACGGCTGCCCACCGCCATGCGGCCCGTACATACCCACGGGTTACGCTGTGCGCGTGGAGCATACGCAATCGGCTGACCTGAATCTGCTGCGGGCACTCGCGGTGCTGCTGGAGGAGCGGCACGTCTCGCGGGCGGCGGAGCGGTTTCACCTCAGCCAGTCGGCGATGAGCCGTACGCTGCAGCGGCTGCGCGAGACGTTCGGGGACGAGTTGCTGGTGCGCACCAGTGGCGGCTACGAGCTGACGCCGCGGGCCCGGCAGCTCCAGGCGGAGCTGGCGGACGTGCTGCCGCGGCTGGACACGATGCTGCGCGGCGACACGTTCGACCCGGCGACCGCCACCGGCGAGGTCCGCGTCCATTGCACCGACTACGCCACGTCCGTGCTCGGCCCGGAGGTGTTCCGGCGGATCTTCCGGGAGGCGCCGCACCTGTCGCTGGCCGTGGAGCCGCTCGGCGACCACAGCGCCGCCGATGTCGAGCTCGGCCGGGCCGACCTGATGATCTCCGGGGCGATGGCGGCCAAGCCGCTGCGCTGGGAGACATTGTTCGAGGAGGACTTCGTCTGCCTGCTCTCCCGGGACCACCCGGTCACCGCCGGCCGGCTGACCCTCGACGACCTGACCCGCCACCCGCACGTGGTCGTGGCGGTCCTCTCCGGCGAGCAGACCATGGTGGAACGGCGGCTGGCCGCGCTCGGCCTGCGCCGCCGGGCCGGGCTGCGGGTGCCGTACTTCTCCGCCGCCGCGGCGGCCCTGCCCGGCACCACGCTGATCGCCGTGCTGCCCCGGCGCGGCGCCGAGCCGTACGCGGACCACCCCGCGTACCGGATCGCCGAGGCGCCGGCGGAGTTCGCGCCCTTTCCGTACGGCATCGCCTGGCACCCGCGGGTGGACGGCGACCCGGTGAACCGGTGGCTGCGCGGCATCGTGCGCCAGGCGGCGGCCGGGCTGGGCGACGCGGCGTAGCCGGACGGCGGCGGGACGTACCGGCGTATCGGCGTACTGGAAACCGAACCCGGCGCTATTGCGACGCGTTCAGCTTCGCCAGCGTCAGCACATCGCCCCCGATGCCCCAGCCGCCGTCGGGGACCTCCTCGACGAGGACCATGGTGGTGGCCCGGGCCCGCTCGCCGTAGATCTCGGCGTAAAGGTCCGTGGTGCGGGTGACGATCTTCTCCTTCTGCTCGGCGCTGAGTGTGCCCGCGGGCACCTTGAAGTTGGCGAACGGCATGACGTGCTCCTGTTGCTCCGGCGTGTTCCGTGCTCTCGCCCTCCAGCATCACCGGGCAGGCGTCATGCGTCCAGTGCGTACTGAGCAAGGTCGTCATGCGCCGCGCACATGATCACCCGAATGGTCCCGGCCGGCCCGCCGCCTGCCGCCGGGCCCGAGGTGCGGCGGGGGCGAGGCGGACATACCTTTTCAGGGTGGACCCGGGGTGAGCGGGCCGGAGGAGCGGCGGCGGACGACCGCGGGAGCCCGGGGCCGGCAAGAGGTGCGGGATGGGCGGAGCCGTCAAGGACGCGAGCAGCGCCGGACTGCTGGACGCGGCGCTGGCGGACACCGTGCGCCGTACGGACGCCTCGCTCGGCGGCCTCTACCTGCCCGACCCGGACGAACGCGTACTGCGCCTGACCGTGGTCAGCGGCTTCCCGGCCGACCTGCTCGCCCAGTGGACCCGGGTGCCGCTGGCCGCCCGGCTGCCGGTGGCCGACGCGGTCCGGCAGGGCCGGCTGGTGTGGGTGGGCACCCAGGAGGAGCTGATCCGCGACTACCCGAGTGCCGCGGTGGCCCTGCCGTACCGCTTCTCGCTGGCCGCCGTGCCGCTCGGCACCGCCGTGCGGCGCACCGGCGCGCTGCTGCTGGTCTGGTCCGGACCCCGACCCGACCGCCTGACCGCGCGCCGCCGCGGTCACGTCGTCTCCGGCGCCCGCCGCATCTCCCGACTGCTGGAGGAGTCCGTCCGGTCCGGCCGTACGCTTCCGCTGCCCGACCAGCCGCGGGTGATCACCGCCGGCCCCGGCCCGCAGCCGCTCGGGCTCGCCGCCGCGGACTTCGCCGAACGCCTGCCCGGCGGCAGCATCGGCCTGGACCTGGCCGGGCGGGTGACCTTCGCCACCCGCGCCGCCGCCGAACTGCTCGGTGTCGACGCCGGCCGGCTGATGGGCCGCCTGCCCTGGCAGGTGCTGCCCTGGCTGGACGACCCGGTCTACGAGGACCATTACCGCAGCGCGGTCATGAGCCTGGAGCACACTTCCTTCGTGGCGATGCGCCCGCCGAACCGGTGGCTGACCTTCGACCTGTACCCGGACGCCGGCGGGATCAGCATCCGCATCGTGCCCGCGACCACCGGCGGCCGTCCGGAGCCCCGGCAGCCCCGGCCGCTCATGCCCGGCGCGGCGCCCACCGGCGCCGGCCGGCTGTACCAGCTGATGAACCTGGCCGCCGGGCTCACCGAGGCGGTCGGCGTGCAGGACGTGGTGGACCTGCTCGCCGACCAGGTGATGCCCGCGTTCGGGGCGCACGGCATGGTGCTGTGGGGCGCGGAGGCCGGACGGCTGCGCGTCATGGGCCACCGCGGCCACGCCCCCGAGGTGGTCGAGAGCTTCGACGGGCTGCCGCTGGACACCGACCTGACTCCTGCCGCCCACGCGCTGACCAGCGGCATTCCCTCTTTCTTCGACAACCGCGAGGAGCTGATGCGGGTCTATCCCAGGGCGCCGCTGCGCAGCGGGAAGCGGGCCTGGGCTTTCCTGCCGCTGATCGTCTCCGGCCGTCCGGTGGGCGCCTGGACCCTCTCCTACGAGCACCCGCACTCCTTCACCACCGACGAACGCGCGGTGCTCATCTCGCTGGCCGGCCTGGTCGCCCAGGCCCTGGCCCGGGCCCGGCTCTACGACGCCAAGAAGGACCTCGCCCACGGCCTGCAGAAGGTCCTGCTCCCGCACGTACTGCCCACTCTGCCGGGCCTGGACGTGGCCGGACGCTACCTGCCCGCCAGCCACGGCATGGACATCGGCGGCGACTTCTACGACCTGATCCGGCTGGACGACACCACCTGCGCCGCGGTCATCGGCGACGTCCAGGGCCACAACGTGGCCGCCGCCGCCCTCATGGGCCAGGTCCGCACCGCCGTGCACGCCCACTCCACCACGGGCACCGCCCCCGGCATGGTGCTCGCCCGCACCAACCGGCTGCTCGCCGACCTCGACCCGGATCTGCTGGTCTCCTGCCTCTACGTCCACCTGGACCTGGCCGCGGGCCGCGCCACGCTGTCCAGCGCCGGCCACCCGCCGCCACTGCTGCGGCATCCCGAGCGCCACACCGAGGTGCTGCGCGCCGAGCCCGGTCCGCTGCTCGGCGCCCACCCCGACCCGCTCTTCCCCACCACCTGCGTCCCGGTGCCGCCCGGCTCCCTGCTCGCCCTGTACACCGACGGCCTGGTGGAGAAGCCCGGCGCCGATCCGGACCTGTCCACCCGCGGCCTGGCCCGCCACCTGTCCCGGGCCGATCCCGCCGACCTGGACGCCGTGATCGACTCCCTGGTCGACCACGCCCGCCCCACCGGCTACCGCACCGACGACATCGCGCTGCTCCTGCTGCGGCTGCGCGGCTGACCGCCGCCGCCACCGGCCGGGTACGGCCGTGCCCCGGCGCGCGACACTGCGCGCCGGGGCACGGACGGTTCAGGGGCGGAACCCGTTCACAGGAGGAATCTGTTCACAGGCGGGGGAGCGTCAGCTCCCGTAGACCTGGAACTCCCACAGCGAGTAACCCCATTGGGTCGAGCGGGCGGTTCCGTACATCCGCACGTAGCGGCCGGAGCCGGACACGTTCAGCGTCTGGTTGCCGCCGGTGCTGGTCGTGGTCGAGTAGATCGGTGTCCAGTTGGTGCCGTCGTTCGACGTCTGGATCTGGTAGGCGGTGCCGTACGCCGTCTCCCAGTTGAGCACCACCTGGCTGATGGTGTGGGTCGCGCCCAGGTCGACCTGGAGCCACTGCGGGTCGCTGAAGCCGCTCGACCACCGGGTGCCGGTGTCGCCGTCCACCGCGGCGGACGCCGGGAAGGAGGCGTTCTCGGAGGACGAGGCGGTGGCCGGCTTGCCCTGCGAGAGCAGGGTGGCCGGGCCGGGGCCGCCACCGCCGGTGCCCGGGGTGCCGTAGAGCGCGAGCTCGTACAGCGAATCACCCCATTGCGAGGCTCTGCCGGTGGCGTAGACCCGGACGTAGCGTCCCGAGCCGTTCAGGTTGGTGTCCTGGATGTCCTGTGGACTGTTGTTGTTCGAATAGATGGTGGTCCAGTTGGTGCCGTCGTTCGACGTCTGCAACTGATACGCCGATGCTGTGGCGGCCTCCCAGGTCAAGGTCGCGTGCGTGAGGTTGTAGGACTGGCCGAGGTCGACCTGGAGCCACTGCGGGTCGCTGAAGCCGCTCGACCAGCGGGTGGTGATGTTGCCGTCCGTCGCGTTGGACGCCGGGAACTGCGCGCTCTCCACCGAGGAGGACGTGGTGGGCTTGCCGAGCGCGATGTTCGTGCCGGAGGTCCCGGCCGGCGGCTTGTTGTAGACCGCCACGTAGTCCACGTTCAGGGTGCCGCCGGAGGCCGTGGCGGCGTTGGGCCCGCCGCCGAAGGCAGCCGGGAAGCCGCCGCCGATCGCCAGGTCGAAGATGATGAAGAAGCTGTGGTCGACGGCGTTGGACCAGGTCGTGGCGTCCACCTGGTTGGAGTTGATGGTGAAGAAGTTCGCGCCGTCCAGGTACCAGCGGATCTGCTCGGGGGAAGTCGAGCGGTCCAGCTCCACCGCGTACGTGTGGTAACCGGTCTGGCAGCCCGAGCACGCGCGCTCGCCGCTGCCGATGCCGGTGGACTCGTTGCACGGACCGCCCGGGCTCACCCCGCAGTGCAGGGTGCCGAACACCGAACTGCGCCCGTTGATGTCCTCCAGGATGTCGACCTCGCCGGAGCCGGGCCACGTCTGCCCGATCCGCAGCGGCGCGCCCAGCATCCAGAACGCCGGCCAGTAGCCCGCGCCGTTCGCGGTGGTCAGGTTCGGCTGCTGGATCGAGGCCTGCATCCGCACGACGCCGCCGGGAGGCGCCCCGAAGCCGTCGGCCTGCGTCTCGACGCGGCCCGAGGTCCAGCCGGAGTTCGGGTCGGTGCCGCTGTGCAGGGCCTTGAGCACGAGGTGGCCGTTGCCGTCGGTGTAGACGTTGGAGGTGCTGGTGGTCGTGGTCTCGATCTCACCGGTGCCGAAGCTGCTGCCCGGCCCGGCGTCGTAGCGCCAGACCCCGGTGTCCAGACCGGCGTTGGCCGCGCCGTTGAAGTCGTCGCTCCAGGTGGTGCTGAAGCCCGACGGCGGCGCGGGGACCGCCGCGGGCGCGGCGACGGCCGCGGGTTTGGCCGAGGCCGCGTGCTCCGCGGCCGGCGCGGTGCGCGCCGAGGCGGCGGGCGTGCCCGCCAGGGCGACCGCCACCGTTGCGGAGACGGCCAGCACGCCGGCGGCGAACCGCCGCCTGGTACGGCCGGATTGTGGGGGCAAGCGCCTGCCCATGAGGAACATGCCTACTCCTTGTGGGGGATGGGGTGAGAGCGCTCTCAGCGAGATTCGCGTCCCCCTGATGCGCTGTCAAGAGATCCGGCAACGTTTACGGAACCCGTTCCTGATCCTTGGTCCGGGGTAGGGGAATCTCTTCCGGCTGCGCCGGGCCCACCTCGAGGGGCTTGGCCGGGGGTGCGGCACTCCTCGGCGGCGCGCCCTTACCGCGTCCCGTTCGTGCGTGCGGCGCCGCACGGCGGCGGGTTCGGCTCGCCGGGAGGGGGTGGGGGCGGAATGGTGGGTTCCGCATGGGAGACTGCGGTGGGCGGGGGTGCGATGGGGTGCCCGGGGCCGTGGGACCAGGGGGAAGGGACCACCCCGGCCGCCGGGTGCCGGTCATGGTGTGCGAGGTCGTAGGGACGAAGGAACGGGCTGATGAGCGGGGGCGCCGCTGAAGCGTTGAGTGGGGTGTTGCTGCTGGCGGTGCTGGGGTGTGCGGTGGTGCGGCCGTGGGGGTTGCCGGAGGCCGTGGTGGCCGTGCCCGCGGCGGGGGTGGTCATCGGGACCGGGGCGATTTCGCTGGACCATGCCCGGGCGGAGGCCCAGCGGCTGGGGCCGGTGGTGGGGTTCCTGGCGGCCGTGCTGGTGTTGGCTCAGCTCTGTGCGGAGGAGGGGCTGTTCACCGCGGCCGGGGGATGGATGGCGCGCGGGGCGGGCGGGCGGCCGCGTCGGCTGCTCGTGCAGGTGTTCGCGCTGGCGTCGGTGACCACCGCCGTCCTCAGCCTGGACGCCACGGTGGTGCTGCTCACCCCGGTCGTGTTCGCCACCGCGGCCCGCCTCGGCGTACGCCCCAAGCCGCACGTCTACGCCTGCACCCACCTGTCCAACACCGCGTCCCTGCTGCTGCCGGTCTCCAACCTGACCAACCTCCTCGCCCTGGCCGCCGCCGGCCTGAGCTTCACCCGGTTCGCCGCGCTGATGGCCCTGCCCTGGCTGGTGGGGATCGGCGTCGAGTACGTGGTCCTGCGCCGCTTCTTCGCCACCGACCTGGCCGCGGGCGCCGAGCCGCCACCGGCCGGCCCGCCGCCCGCGCTGCCGCTGTTCGCCCTGGTCACGGTGGCCGGCACGCTCGCCGGGTTCGTCCTCGCCTCCCTCGCCGGGATCAGCCCGGCCTGGGCCGCGTTCGCCGGCGCGGCCGTCCTGGCGGTACGCGCCCTCGCCCGCCGCCGTACCACCCCCGTCGCCCTGGTACGGGCCGCCGCCGTGCCCTTCCTCGCCTTCGTGCTGGGCCTGGGGATCGTGGTCCGGGCCCTGGTGGACAACGGCCTCGCCACCGCCCTGGGCCACCTGATCCCCAGCGGCACCGGACTGGCCGCCCTGCTGGCGATCGCCGCGCTCGCCGCGGCCCTCGCCAACCTCATCAACAACCTCCCCGCCGTCCTGGTCCTCCTCCCGCTCACCGCCCCCCTCGGCTCCGGCGCGGTCCTCGCCGTCCTCCTCGGCGTCAACATCGGCCCCAACCTCACCTACGCGGGCTCCTTGGCGACCCTGCTGTGGCGGCGTATCGTCCGCGAGCACGAAGCGGAGGTGAACCTCGGCGAGTTCACCCGGCTGGGCCTCCTCGCCGTGCCTGCCGCCCTCCTCCTGGCCGTGGTGGCACTGTGGGTGTCGCTGCGGACGATCGGAGGGTGAGGGCGCGCGGCCGGTCAGGCGACGGCGGGCCGCCGGTGACCCGCCAGCCCCGGCCGGGCCGCGGACCGAACCGGTTGCACGCGCCGTGCGCGCCGTACGAGAAAGGGGCCGACCGTGACCACTGTCGTGGCGTGGATCGTCGAGGGCACCTGGCCCGCCTGTATCGAGGCGGTACGCGCGCACGCGCCGCAGGAGGCCGGGGTCGTCCTGGTGCACGTCCCGGACGTGGCGGCGCCCGCCGCCGCCCACGGCGCCTTCGCCGGCCTGCTCGGCCGCGGCCACATCGAGCGCGACCCCGGCATCGTCCTGGAACAGCAGGCCGCGGCGGCCGGCGAACGCCTTCTCGCCGAGGCCGCGGTCCGCCTGAACCGCCCCTGCACCCCGGTGCAGCGCACCGGCCGGGTCGAACGCGAGATCGTGGCCGCCGCGGAAGGCGCCGACCTCCTCGTCCTGGCCCGCGACGGCGACCGCACCCGCCTGGGCCCCCACAGCCTCGGCCCGCACAGCCGCTTCATCGTCGACCACGCCCCCTGCCCGGTCCTCCTCGTCTGGCCCGAACCGGCCCCCGGCACCGACACGATCCCGCCACCTCCACCGCACCCCTGACGGTTCGCCGTACGGGCGCTTTGACGCTGCCCTGGGCCGCGACTGCCGGGATGCGCTCGGCTGGTCGGGGCCGGGTGGCCGGTGGGGAATCGTCTGCGCGGTTCGCCTCGGCTCGGTCCCGAACGACCCGACGGCCCTGAGTTCAGCAGCAGGGCCCACTCGGCCCGAAAGTCCCACGCGGCGGCCGGCGAGGTGTCCACCGCGTCATCGTCTCCCGCTCCGCACACCGGTCGGAACGAGAAGCGACGCGGTGACCAACGTCCCGGGCCCTGCCTCCCGCCCCCTCGCACCAGCTTCGCCCGACCACCGACGTCCAGCCCTCCCCACGCCCACCCCCAAAGCCGTCCACCCCTCAACCGATCGCGAAAACCGATCGATCGCGATCAGGAATCGGCGTTGGACGCGGAGCGTCGGGGTCCTGCATGCTCGGGGCATGACGACGCAGGCGCGCGCGAGGCGGGGCGGACGGGGTCCGGTCCGGGACGGCGCGCGGGCGTGGGCGGGGGCCGTGAAGGCGCCCAGGCTGACGCAGCGTCGGGTCATCGACTTCGGTACGGCCACGTCGGCGCGCTGTCGCCGCGGCTGACGCTTCCGCACGGCGGCGTACCCCCGCGCCCGGGCCGGTCGGCCGGAGACGGGCGCAGCGCATCGACTTCGCAAGCGGCCCGACCCCATTGAGGCGCGCGGCCGCGTACGTGCCCGTGCCGTTCGCCCGTCAGCGCGGGCCGGGCGGCGCCCCGCATCCTGTCCGAGGACGGCCTCATGACTTCCGTCAGTACGGTCCCCGACACCGTGCCGTGGGACAACCCCCCGCACCTGACCCCGCGCGGCACCGTGGTGCTGCTCCCCGGCCGGGGCGAGGACCCGCGGCTGTACGAGCGGTTCGGCTCCCGCATCGGCGCCGACGCCTACCGCGTACGGGTCGTCGCCGACCCGAGCCGGTGGCCCGAGGAGGCCGCCGCGCAGGTGGCGCTGCTGGCCGCCGACCCCGAACTGCCGCGCCCCTTCGTCCTGGCCGGCTCCGACGGAGGCGCACTGTTCGCCGCCGGACTGGCCGCGGCCGGCGAGGTCGCCCCGGACGCGCTGCTGCTGGCCGGCCTGCCGGTCCGCGACCACCGGCCCGCCGCCCCGTCCTGGGACGACGAACTCGGCGCGCGCACCTCCTGCCCGACCCACCGCGGCCGGCTCGGCATCGCCGGACGGGTCGAACACGGCGCGCTGTACGAGCCGCTGCCCGACACCTGGTACGAGCGGGCCGACCTGTCCGCCGTCCAGGTCCCGGTGCTGGCCCTGCACGGCGCCGCGGACCCGGTCAGCCCGCTGGAACAGGCCCGGCAGGCGTACGCGGCCGCGCCCGCGGTGGAACTGTGGAGCCTGGCCGACGGCCGCCACGACGCGCTGAACGACATCTCGCACCGCACCAGCGCCGCCACTGTGCTGCTCTTCCTGGAACGGCTGCGCGGCGGCCCGGACGCGCCCGCCGTCGCCGTACGGGAGCGGGTGCGGCCGTGACCCGATACGTGATCGTCGGCGCGGGCGCGGTCGGCGTCGTTCTGGCCGAGGCGCTGCACCGGAGCGGCGCGTCCGTCCTGCTGGTCGCCCGCGGCCGGCAGCTCGCCGCGCTGCGCGAGGACCGGCTGCAGCTGGTCCGCCCCGAGGGCACCGTGCCGGTCCGGGTGCCGTACGCGGCCGGGCCCGACGAGGTCGCGCTCACCCCCGACGACGTACTCGTGCCGGCCGTGAAGGCCCAGGACGCCGAGCAGGTCCTCGCCCAATGGGCGTGGCGCCCGGTCACCGGGGCGGACGGCGCCGTGACGGCCGCCGCGGACGCGCTGCCCGTGGTGGTGCCGCAGAACGGGCTGGAGACCGAACGGGCCGCCCTGCGCCGCTTTTCCGCCGTGCTGTCCGCCGTCCTGTGGGTGCCCGCGGTGTACGTCACCGAGGGCGTGGTCGTCTCGCCCGCCGCGCCCACCCCGGCCGCGATGTGGCTCGGCCGCTACCCGAGCGGCACCGATCACCCGCTGCTGGAACCGCTGGCCGCCGACCTGCGCGCCGCCGGATTCGCCGTGCAGATCGTGCCCGACGTCCTGGGCTGGAAGACCGCCAAGCTCGTCGCCAACACCGCCAACGCGCTCGATGCCCTCTACCGGCCCGGGGCACTGCGCGACCGCGCCGCGCGCCTGCTCGCCGACGAGGCCCACGAGGTACTGGCCGCGGCCGGCCTGCCGTCGGTGGACCAGGCCGCCCGCAGCACCCTGGACCTGTCCGGCTTCGTCGTCCACGACATCCCCGGCCACCCGCGCGGCGGCAGCTCCACCTGGCAGAGCCTGGCCCGGACCGGTTCCCTCGAGGCCGACCACCTGGCCGGCGAAGTGGTGCTCCAGGCCCGGCTGGCCGGGCGCGCCGCCCCCGCCAACGCCGCCGTCCTGGACCGGCTGCGGCGGGCCGAGCGCGACGGCACGCCCGCCGGCTCCCTCGGCGACGCCGACCTCGCCGCGACCCTCCCCGGCCTCACCCCCGAGGTGCTCATCGGCGCCGACCGCCTGCGTGCCGACCTCGCCGGCGACCACCCGCCCCTCCTGCTCGACGTGCGCTGGGCCCTGAACGACCCCGACGGCCGCGAGCACTACCGGCGCGGGCACATCCCCTCCGCGGTCTTCGTCGACCTCGACACCGAACTCGCCGCGCCGCCTGCCCCGGGCCGCGGCCGGCACCCGTTGCCCGACCCGGGCGACCTCCAGGCCGCCGCCCGGCGCTGGGGCGTCACCGCGGGCCGCCCGGTCGTGGTGTACGACGACACCGGCGGGCTGGCCGCGGCCCGCGCCTGGTGGCTGTTGCGCTGGGCAGGGGTGGCCGACGTGCGGATCCTCGACGGCGCGCTCAAAGCCTGGCGCGTGGCCGGCGGACCGCTCGCCGAGGGGGAGGAGTACGCCGCCGGGCCCGGTGACGTCGTGCTCAGCCCCGGCCGGCTCCCGGTCCTCACCGCCGACCAGGCCGCGCAGCTGCCCTCGTACGGCCTGCTGCTGGACGCCCGCGCCGCCGAGCGCTACCGCGGCGAGAGCGAACCCGTCGACCCGGCGGCCGGTCACATCCCCGGCGCGCGCTCCGCGCCGACCACGGAGAACCTCGACGCCGAGGGCCGGTTCGCCGACCCGGCCCGCACCCGGGCCCGGCTGGCCGCGCTCGGCGCCGCCGAGGACACCCCGATCGGCGTCTACTGCGGCTCCGGCGTCACCGCCGCCCACCAGATCGCGGCCCTCGCAGCGGCCGGTATCGAGGCCGCCCTCTACCCGGGCTCCTGGTCGGCGTGGTCCGCCGACCCCGCGCGCCCCGTCGCCACCGGTCCCGACCCGTACGGGGATCCGGAGCCCGCCGCCGTCGCCGAGCCTGCGGGGAGCAAGCGATGAGCACCGAGGAGATACCGGCCCCGGCACAACAGTCCACGCAGGAGGCCGAACCGGCCGCCGCGCCCCCGCCCGTACCGCGCACCGGCCCAGCCCCCGGGTCCGCACGGCCAGATGCACCGCAGCCGGTCACCACCGTTCCCGGCGGCGTCGAGACGGTACGGCCGGACCACGAGCGGCGCCGGCGGGGGATCCCGCGCCCGGTGCGGCGTTCCTTCGGCCCGCTGGGCGCGCTGCTGCTGTGGTGGCTGCTGAGCCGGACCGGCGCGTTGTCCGCCGACACGCTGGCCTCGCCGGTGGCGGTGTTCCGCAGGGGCTGGGACCTGGCGGCCGACGGCACCCTCGGCTCGGCGATCTGGGTGTCGGCCCGGCGGGTCGGCGAGGGTTTCCTGATCGGCGCGCTGGCCGGCACCGCGCTGGCCCTGCTCGCCGGGCTGTTCCGGCTGGGCGAGGACCTGATCGACGCCACCGTGGGAATGCTCCGCGCCCTGCCGTGGGTGGGCCTGATCCCGCTGTTCATCGTGTGGTTCGGCATCGACGAGACACCCAAGATCGCGCTGGTGGTCATCGCCGTCACCTTCCCGCTGTACTTCAACATCTACGCCGGCATCCGCGGGGTGGACGACCAACTCGTCGAGGCCGGCCGGGTGCTGGGCCTGGGCCGCTGGGGCCTGATCCGGCACATCGTGCTCCCGGGCGCGCTGCCCAGCGCCCTGGTCGGCCTGCGTTACGCCCTCGGCAGCGCCTGGCTGGCCCTGGTCTTCGCCGAGCAGATCAACGCCGGCAACGGCATCGGCTACCTGATGAACAACGCCGAGCAGTTCTTCCAGACCGACGTGATCGTGGTCTGCCTGGTCGTCTACGCCGTCCTCGGCCTGGTCAGCGACCTGATCGTGCGGCTGGCCACCACGTACCTGCTGTCCTGGCGCGCATCCTTCGACGGAGCCTGACGATGACCACGTACGCCACCACGCCCGCCGCTCCCGACCCGGCCGCGCCCCTGCGGAAGGGCCCCGCGGCGCACGACGGCACCGCCGTCCACGTCCGCGGCCTGGTCCGCGCCTTCGCCGGGCGCCGGGTCATCGACGGCCTGGACCTGGACATCCGGCCCGGCGAGTTCGTCGCGCTGCTCGGCCACAGCGGCTGCGGCAAGAGCACCCTGCTGCGCATCCTGGCCGGCCTGGACCGGGACATCGAGGGCGCCGTCACCGTGCCGCGGCGCCGCGCGGTGGCGTTCCAGGCGCCCCGGCTGCTGCCCTGGAAGCGGGTGTGGCGCAACGTGGTCCTCGGACTGCCCGGCCGGGCCGACCGGGTGCTCGCCGAGCGATACCTCGCCGAAGTGGGCCTCGGCCAGCGGGCGTCGGTGTGGCCCAAGACCCTTTCCGGGGGCGAGGCCCAGCGGGTGTCGCTGGCCCGGGCCCTGGTCCGGCGGCCCGATCTGCTGCTGCTGGACGAGCCGTTCGGCGCGCTGGACGCCCTCACCCGCAGTACGGCCCAGCGCCTGGTGGGGGAGCTGTGGGCACGGCACGACTGCGCGGTGCTGCTGGTCACGCACGACGTGGAGGAAGCCGTCCTGCTCGCCGACCGGGTGCTGGTGATGCGCGACGGCGGCATCGCCCACGAGGCCGCCGTCGACCTGCCCCGCCCTCGTGACATCGGCGCCCCGCCCTTCGTCGCCCTGCGCACCGCGCTGCTCGCCCAGCTCGGCGTCGGCGCCACCGGCCCGGCCGCCGCGGACGCCACGGCCTGAGACCGCCTGCCTTCGTCCTCCCGCGCCCGGCCGCACCTGCGCACCACGTCACCCCTGTCCCGTCCCGAATGCCTCCGGCCGCCGACCGAACGGAACCGCCATGCCCGTCGAATTCATCAGCGCCACCCACACCACCGACGCGACCGAGGCCGGCGGCCGTGGCCGGCACACCGGCTTCGACGTCGACTACACCCGCCGCTTCGTCCGGGCCCTGGACGACGGCGGCTTCGACTGGACCCTGGTCGCGTACAGCTCGGCAAGCGTGGACGCCGAGCAGATCGCCCAGTTCGTGGTGAACAACTCCGAGCGGATCAAGCCGATGCTCGCCCACCGGCCCGGCTTCGTCTTCCCCACCCGCGTCGCCAAGGCGCTGGCCACCCTCGACCGGATCGGCAAGGGCCGGCTGGGCGTGCACATCATCTCCGGCGGCGACGACACCGAACAGGCCCGCGAGGGCGACTACCTGACCAAGGCGCAGCGCTACGACCGGTCGGAGGAGTTCATCCGGATCCTGCGCGCGATCTGGGGCGCCACCGGGCCGATCAGCCACGAGGGCACGTACTACCGCTTCGAGGACTTCGCCACCACCATCACGCCCTACCAGGACGCCATCCCCGTCTCCGTGGGCGGCTCCTCGCCCGAGGCGTACCGGGTCGGCGGCCGGCAGGGCGACATCTTCGGCCTGTGGGGCGAGCCGCTGAAGGAGACCGCCGAGCAGATCGCCGCCGTCAACGCCGTCGCCGACGCGGCCGGCCGCCCGCACCCGCGGATCTGGGTGTCCTTCCGGCCCATCGTCGCCGCCACCGACGAACTGGCCTGGGAGAAGGCGCGCGCCGTGCTCGGCAGGGTCCGCGCGAGCGCCGGCGTCAACGCGGTCGCCGCCCGCCCCCAGGACCCCGGCCGCCCCGCCAACACCGGCTCCCGGCGACTGCTGGACGTCGCGGCCCGCGGCGAACGGCACGACCGGGCGCTGTGGACCCCGCTGGTCACCGCCACCAACGCGGCCGGCAGCACCACCGCGCTGGTCGGCAGCTACGAGACGGTCGCCAAGGCCCTGCTGGACTACGTGGACATCGGCTGCGAGCTGCTGTCCATCCGCGGCTGGGACCCGCTCAACGACGCGGTCGACTACGCCCGTTACGTCCTGCCGCTGGTCCGCCAGGAACTCGCCCACCGGGCCGCCGCCTCCCCCTCCGCCACCGCATCGGCGTCCGCGACCGCCGCGGGCTGACCCGTACGCACCCTCACCCCAAGGAGCACCCCATGACCGGACCGCGTACGGCCGCCCTGGCGGGCTGGCTCGCGGCACTCGCCCTCGTGCTGGCCGCCTGCGGCTCGTCGTCCTCCCCGTCGCACGCCCCCGCCGCCGCCCCGTCCGGTGCCGCGAGCGCCGCCGGGGCCCGCGACGCCGACCTGTCCGGCGTCACCCTGCGGGTCGGCCAGACCGGGTGGGCCCAGTTCAAGGCAGCCCTCCAGGTCGCCGGGCTCGACCACACCCCGTACCGGATCAAGTGGGCGGTCTTCCCCGGCGGCGACAAGCAGCTCCAGGCGCTCCAGGCAGGCGCCCTGGACGTGGCGCAGACCAGCGACATCCCGCCGGTGTTCGCCGCCGCGGCCACCACGCCCAAGTGGCGGGTCGTCGCGGTCCAGCGCGCGGCCACCCTCCAGCAGAACGTCGTCGCCGCCAAGGGCTCGGGCATCACCGGCATCGCCGGGCTGAAGGGTAAGAAGGTCGGCTACGTGCAGGCCACCACCGCCCAGTTCTTCCTCTACAAGCTGCTCGTGCAAAACGGCCTGACCTGGAACGACATCCACGCGGTGCCGCTCACTCCGCAGGACGGCGTGGCCGCGCTGTCCAGCGGCTCCATCGACGCGCTGGCCACCTACGGCAACTCGGTGGTCACCACCGTGCGGCAGGGCGCCACCGTCATCGGGTCCGGGCAGGACATCCTGTCCGGGAACTTCCCCTGGGAGGCCTCGACCGACGTCGTCGCCGACCCCGCCCGCTCCGCCGCCCTGGTGGACCTGCTGGCCCGGGTGAACAAGGCGTACGTCTTCATCCGCGACGGCCACGAGGAAGAGCTCGCGAAGATCGACGCACAGGACACCGACCAGCCGCAGAGCCAGGCACTGGAGCAGATCCGGGCGAACGAGCAGCAGATCCCGACCGCCGTGCGGCCCGGCGGCGCCGCGCAGATCGCCAAGGAGCAGGACGTCGCCGACACCTTCAGCCGGCTCGGTGTGCTGCCCGGCAAGGTCGACGTCGCCTCGTACTGGAGCGACGCGCTCAGCGCCCGCCTGACCGGCGCCCTGGGCACCTCGTGACCGCCCCCGCCGCCGCACGGCTCCCGGTCCCCGCCCTCGACCGGCTCGACGAGGTCACCCGGACCCTCGCCGCCACCGCCGGGCACTACGACCGCACCGCCGCGTTCCCGTACGCGGCGATCCGGACCGTGCACGAGGCCGGGCTGCTGACCGCAGGCGTGGCGCCCGAGCACGGCGGCGCCGGGGCCGGACCCACCGACCTGGCCCGGATCCTGCTCGCCCTCGGCAAGGGCGACCCCTCGGTCGCGCTCATCACCGCGATGACCCTGCTGCCGCACGCCTTCCAGACCCGCCGGCCCTGGCCGCCGGAGCTGTACGCGCAGGTGCTCGCCGAGTCCGCCGCGGGGCCGACCCTGCTCAACAACGCCCGGGTCGAACCCGACCTCGGCTCACCGGCCCGCGGCGGCCTGCCCGCCACGCTGGCCCGGCGCACGGCCGGCGGCTGGTCGGTCAGCGGGCACAAACGGTTCGTCACCGGCGCCGAAGGGCTGAGCTACTTCCTGGTGTGGGCCGGCACCGACGAACCGCGGCCGAGGGTCGGCACGTTCGTGGTGCCCGCGGGTTCGCCCGGCATCGAGGTGGTGCCGGCCTGGCGGCAGCTCGGACTGCGGGCCAGCGGCAGCCACGACCTGATCCTCACCGAGGTGGAGATCCCCGCCGGGCATGTCCTGGACCTCACCGACCACGGCCCCGCCGCCCAGCAGGACAACCTCGCGGCCGGCTCGCTGCACGTGCTCCTGGCCGCGCTCTACCTCGGTGTCGCCCGCGCCGCGCAGACGTACGTGCACCGGTTCGCGCACGAGCGGGTGCCGGCGAACCTGGGCCGGCCGGTGGCCTCCACCGACCGGTTCCGGCAGGCCGCGGGCGAGATCGAGACCCTGATCAGTACCGCGGAACAGCTCGTGTTCGGCGTCACCGGGCGGCTCGACCGCGGCCTCGCGGTGCCCGGCACCGAGGCGCTGGCCGCCAAGGTCGTCGCCGTGCGGCACGCCACCACCGCCGTGCAGACCGGGCTGCGGCTGCTGGGCAACCCGGGCCTGTCCCAGGACAACCCCCTCGAGCGGCACTTCCGCGACATCCAGTCGGCGGGCGTGCACGCCCCTCAGGAGGACACCGCCCTGCTGGCCATCGGACAGGCGGTGCTCGCGGCGGCCGCGCCGCGGGGGTGACGCGACGGCGGGGGAGCGGCCGTCAGCCGCCGGGCGTCAGCAGGGCCCGTACGGCCGCCGCCGTCACCTCGGCCAGCCGGGGCGGCGCCTCGGCCCGGGTGCGCAGGTGCAGCAGCTCCGGCGGCACCGGCGGGAGGTCGTCGCGGCGGCGCAGCCCTTCCGGCGGCGGCCCGACGTCGGCCAGCAGCCCGACCCCGAGGCCGCCCCGGATCGCGTTCATCACGCCCGCCAGATACGCGGCCTCGGCCACCACCGCGGCCGGCCGCCCGTGCTCGGCCAGGGTCTCCAGCGCCCGCCGCCGGATCGTGCACGGGCCGTCGAGGACGGCCACCGGCAGCGGCACACCGGGCCCCGGCATCCGCCAGTCGGGCGCGGAGAACCAGGACAGCGGCAGCGCCCCGGCCGGCGCGGCGTCCCGTTCCCTCGCCTCGCCGAGGAAGACCGCGACATCGATGCTGCCGCGGTTCAGGCCGTCGTTGAGCCGGCTGCTGCGGTCCAGCCGGAAGCGCACGCCGTGCGCCGGATACCGCTCGCGCAGCGCGCCGGTGATGGCCGGCAGGATGCGGTCGGCGGCGTGCTCGGTGGAGCCCACCACGATGGTGCCGGCGTCCCGCTCGCCCAGCCCCAGCCGCAGCAGGGCCTCGTCGTGCGCGGACAGGATCCGGCGCGCCTCGGCCAGCAGCGTCTCCCCGTGCGGGGTGAACCGCATGACCCGGCCGTCGCGTTCCATCAGCGGCCGGCCCACCGTCTTCTCCAGCCGCCGCACGTGCTGGCTGACCGCCGACTGGGACAGGCCGATGGCCGCCGCGGCCCGGTGGAAGCCGCCGCAGTCGGCGATCGAGGTCAAGGTGCGCAGAGCGGCGATGTCGAGTACCCCGGGCATGCGGCGAGGCTACCCGCGGCCCATTGCGGGAACACTGCGGGCACATGTCGTCACTTCGGGTCCCCGCGGGGGTGATCCGGACCGCGGTGGGCGCGGCGGGAATCGGGAGGTCGAACCGGCCGGTCGCGGGTATGGATCAAGACGTCGTGCCGTAGATCCTGGAGGAAGCCGTGGGCGTGTCAACACAGCCGCAGACGCCGGAGACCGGTGACACCGCCGGGGAGGAGGCCCAGGTCGTGGTGGTCGGAGCCGGTCCGGCCGGCTCCACCGCGGCGGTGTTCCTGGCCCGCGCCGGCCTCGACGTCCTGCTGCTGGAGAAGGGCGACTTCCCGCGCGACAAGGTGTGCGGCGACGGGCTGACCCCGCGCGGCGTGCACCAGCTCGTCAAGATGGGCATCGACATCAACGCCCCCGGCTGGAACCGCTCGCGCGGCATGCGCTGGGTGTGCGGCGGCCGCGAGGTGCTCATCGACTGGCCGTCGAACGGCCGTTACCCGGACTTCGGGCTCACCCGCAGCCGGCACGACTTCGACCACCTGCTGGTCCAACACGCCGCCGACGCCGGCGCCCGGCTGCGGGTGGGCACCAAGGTCACCGGGCCGGTCACCGACCGGGCCGGCCGGATCACCGGTGTCACCGCCGAAGTCGGCAAGGACAAGCGGCCGGTGACCTTCCGGGCCCCGGTGGTCATCGCCGCCGAGGGCGCCTCGGCCCGCACCGCGCTGGCCATGGGGCTGGAGCGCGACCCCGTCCGGCCGCTGGCCACCGCCGCCCGCCGCTACTACCGCAGCGCGGCCCGCACCGACGACCCGTATCTGGAGCTGTGGGCCGACCTGCGCTGCTCCCGCACCGGCCGCGACCTGCCCGGCTACGGCTGGATCTTCCCGCTGGGCGACGGCCGGGTCAACGTCGGGCTCGGCGGCCTGCCGCACCGCAAGCACGGTCCGCTGGACCTGCGCGGCTCGCTGGACCTGTGGCTGGCGCGGCTGCCCGAGGAATGGGGGCTGACCGAGGAGAACGCGGACTCGCCGCTGCGCAGCGCGGCCCTGCCCATGGGCTTCAACCGCCGCCCCCAGTACTCCCGCGGCCTGCTGCTGGTCGGCGATGCCGGCGGCATGATCAGCCCGTGGAGCGGCGAGGGCATCGCCCAGGCGATGGAAGCGGCCGAGGTCGCCGCCGAGACCGTGGCGCTGGCCCTGACCCGCCCGGCCGGCCCGCAGCGCGAACGGGCCCTGGGCCGTTACGCCGAGGAGATGACCCGCCGCTGGGGCCGCTACTACCGGCTCGGCAACGTGGTCGGCGACCAGGTGTTCAGCCGGGTCGGCTACCGGCCGCTGCTCAACCGTCGGACCATGGCCAGTCCCGTGCTCCTCAACACCCTGGCCCGGCTGCTCACCCACCTGACCGACCAGCCGGCCGCCGACACGATCGACAGCGTGCTCAACACGGTGGTGCGCCTGGTGCCGGCCGGTGGCCGCCGGCGCTGACCGTCCGGCCGGTACGCGCTGCCGCAATGGGCCATTCGGGTCATGCCCGTGCGTACCGGCGTAAAGTCATCATGATCGCCGTGACCAGGGCATATACGGCGGCGTTAGGAGGCTGCTAGGCAATCGCGGCGAAGGTGCCGCGGACGAAGGAGTCGTCATGGCGGTTGTGCTGACCTGGGTCGCATTGAGCGGTGCGTCGGTCGGTCTGGTGGCGGTGGCCCTGGTGCCGTCACTGACCGGCCGGATGTGGCGGACCGACACGGTGGAACTGCGCCGCTTCCTGCTGTTCCGCCAAGTGCTGACGGACAATCTGTGCGCGCGGGTGCGCGCCGACGCGGACGCCGGGACCGAGGTCTCGCCGGCCCACGTGCGTCCGTCGCGTCCCGCCCGCACCCCCGCCCGGGTGTACGTCCCGGCCCCCGCGTCCGCGGCGCGGCCCGCTCCGGTCCCCGTGCCCGACCGCGGCTGACCGGCCCGCCGGCTACTCCGGCTCACCGGGCTCGCCCCGGTGCACGTACTCGAACACCATCCCGCCCACCGAGCCGGCCAGCGTGCCCAGGCCCAGCAGGAACAGCCACAGGCCGAAGACGATGCCAAGCACCGTAAGCACCGCGCCCGCGGCCACGGCCGGCGGATAGGGGCTGTGCGGCGGGAAGAAGTCCAGCGGCCCGGCCCGGTCGGCGATCTCGCCGTCCTTGCGGTCCTCCGGGCGCGTGCCGCGGGTGCGGTAGGTGCGGCCGAAGAAGAACGAGATCGCCGAGGCCATCAGGAAGGCCACCGCCAGCACCGCGCTGCCGGCCGGTTCCTGGTGCGACCACCACGCGTAGATCACATCGGTGACCAGGAAGAACACGGCCACGCCGGCGAAGAGGAACATCTCGGTCCTCATCGCGGTGCCTCGCCGCGCGCCCCGCCGGACGGCTCCGGTGGCCCGCCCACGTGCCGGACGGACGGCGGCGGCAGTTCGGGCACGTCCGGGTGGTGCAGGTCGAAGGCCGGCGAGTCGGAGCGCACCCGCGGCAGGGCGTGGAAGTTGTGCCGGGGCGGCGGGCAGGTGGTGGCCCACTCCAGCGAGCGGCCGTAGCCCCACGGGTCGTCGACCGTCACCGTGGGCGCCCGCACGGCGGTGCGCCACACGTTGTACAGGAACGGCAGCGTGGACAGCCCCAGCACGAAGGCGCCGATGGACGAGACCATGTTCAGCGTGGTGAAGCCGTCGGCCGCCAGGTAGTTCGCGTACCGCCGCGGCATGCCCTCCTCGCCCAGCCAGTGCTGGACCAGGAAGGTGGTCTGGAAGCCGACGAACAGCGTCCAGAAGTGCACTTTGCCCAGCCGCTCGTCGAGCATCCGCCCGGTCCACTTCGGCCACCAGAAGTAGAAGCCGGCGAACATCGCGAACACCACCGTGCCGAACAGCACGTAGTGCAGATGGGCGACCACGAAGTACGAGTCCGTGACGTGGAAGTCGATCGGCGGCGCGGCCAGCAGGACCCCGCTCAGGCCGCCGAGCAGGAAGGTGACGAGGAACCCGACCGACCACAGCATCGGCGTCTCGAACGACAGCGACCCGCGCCACATCGTGCCGATCCAGTTGAAGAACTTCACCCCGGTCGGCACCGCGATGAAGAACGACATCAGGGAGAAGAACGGCAGCAGCACCACGCCGGTGGCGAACATGTGATGGGCCCACACCACCGCGGACAGCATGGTGATGGCGATCGTGGCGCCCACCATCCCGATGTACCCGAACAGCGGCTTGCGGCTGAACACCGGGATGATCTCGGTCACCACCCCGAAGAACGGCAGCGCCACGATGTAGACCTCGGGATGGCCGAAGAACCAGAACAGGTGCTGCCACAGGACCGCGCCCCCGTTGGCGGCGTCGAAGATGTGCGCCCCGAACTTCCGGTCCGCCTCCAGCGCGAACAGCTCCGCCGCCAGCACCGGGAAGGCCAGCAGCGCCAGGATCGAGGTGAACAGGATGTTCCAGGTGAAGATCGGCATCCGGAACATCGTCATCCCCGGCGCGCGCAGGGTCACGATGGTGCTCACGAAGTTCACCGAGCCCAAGGTGGTGCTCAGCCCGGCCAGCACCAGGCCCATCGCCCACAGGTCGCCGCCCGCGCCGGGGGAGAAGATCGCGCTGTTCAGTGGCGCGTACGCGAACCAGCCGAAGGCCGCCGCCCCGCCGGGCACCACGAATCCCGACACCACGGTGAGGGCGCCCAGCAGATAGAGCCAGTACGTCACCGCGTTCAGCCGGGGGAAGGCCACGTCCGGGGCGCCGATCTGCAGCGGCATGATCGCGTTGGCGAAGCCGGCGAACATCGGGGTGGCGAACAGCAGCATCATGATGGTGCCGTGGATGGTGACGAGCTGGTTGTACTGCTGGTTGCTCCACAACTGGAGTCCCGGCTGGAGCAGTTCGGCCCGCATGCCCATCGCCAGCAGCCCGGCGAACAGGAAGAAGGCGAACCCGGTCACCATGTACAGGTTGCCGATCACCTTGTGGTCGGTGGTGGTCAGCCAGCCCAGCAGCCGCCCGCCCAGCCCGTGGCCGCTCTCCTCGGGCCCGGTGGGGCCGGCCGGGCGGGGCGGCGGACCCGGCGGTGGCGCGGCGGGCCTGGTTCCGGCCTGGGTCACGATGTCCTCCGCTCCGGCTCGGCCAGCGCCTCCGTCACGTGCTGGTGCTGCTCGGGCGTGGCCGGCAGCTCCACCCGGCGGCCGTAGTACCAGCGGCCCAGCGCGGCCCGCAGCCGTGTCGTGCGCGGCACGTCCGCCTCCGGTGGCGGCAGCGGGACCGGCAGGTCGCGCACCAGGAAGTGGTAGAGCCGGTCACCGGCCACGGGTACGTGCCGCGGCTCGATCGCGCCGTACACGCTCTGCACCACGTCGCCGGTCTCCGCGCCCACCCGCAGCCGGCGCTTCTCGCGGGCCTGGAGCGCCAGGCACAGCCGCTTGGTGACGGCGAAGGCCAGCACCGGCAGCACCACGAACCCGATCCGGAAGATCCAGGTCAGGGTGTTCACCGAGACCCGGAAGGTCAGCGCCACCACATCGTTGCCGCCCGCCACCAGCAGCACCGTGTACGCGATGATGCCGGCCACCCCGAACCCGGTGCGCACCGGCCGGTCGCGCGGCCGGTCGCACAGGTGGTGCTCGGCGCGGTCGCCGGTCACCCACCGTTCGAACACCGGGTAGCACAGCAGCAGCATCATCAGGACGCCCGGCAGCAGCAGCGCGGGCACGAGGACGTTCCACATCACGGTGTGCCCGGCCGCCCGGGTCTCCCAGGGCGGCATCAGCCGCAGCGCGCCCTCCAGGAAGCCCACGTACCAGTCCGGCTGGGCGTCGGTGCTCACCTGGTCGGCCACGTACGGCCCGTACAGCCACACCGGGTTGATCTGCACCAGCGCGCTGAGCGCCGCGATCGTGGCGAACACCAGCAGGAGCAGCCCGGTGGACTTAGCGGTGAAGTGCGGGAACAGCGGGCGCCCCACCACGTTGCGGTTCACCCGCCCGGGGCCGCCCCACTGGGTGTGCTTGAGGTAGAAGACCAGCACCAGGTGGACCGTGATCAGCGCGATCAGCAGGCCGGGCACGAACAGCACGTGCAGGATGTAGAGCCGGTCGTTGAACACGCGCCCCGGGAACGGCCCGCCCCAGGCGAAGAACGCCAGGTAGGTGCCGATCACCGGAATGGACAGCACGATGCTGTTCGCGGTGCGCAGCCCCGTGCCCGACAGCAGGTCGTCGGGCAGCGAGTAGCCGCAGAAGCCCTCCAGCAGCGCGGTGAACAGCAGCACCACGCCGATCATCCAGTTGACCTCGCGCGGTTTGCGGAAGGCGCCGGTGAAGAAGATCCGCAGCATGTGCACCGAGATCGCGGCGACGAAGATCAGCGCCGACCAGTGGTGCATCTGCCGCATCAGCAGCCCGCCGCGCACGTCGAAGCTGATCCGCAGGGTGGAGCTGTACGCCTGGGTCATCAGCAGGCCGCGCAGCGGGGCGTAGCTGCCGGCGTAACGGGAGGTCGCGGAGCCCGGGCTGAAGAACAGCGTCAGCCACGAGCCGGTCAGCACCAGCACGACGAAGCTGTACAGGGCGAGTTCGCCCAGCAGGAAGCTCCAGTGGTCGGGGAAGGCCTTGCGCAGCAGGGTCCGGGCGGCCTCGGCCGCGGGCAGCCGTGCGTCCAGGACGTCGAAGCCGGTCTGCGCCGCGGCGCCCGCCGTCCAGCGCCGCTTGCGCATCAGCATGCTTCGCCTCACCACTTCCCGGGGCCGCCCGGACCGCACCGCACGGCGCGTGCCCCATGTTTCCCGGCCCGGGCCGCCCCGGGCGGACGCCCGCCCGGGACCGCGCCGACGGCCCGTCAACTTCACCCGTTCGCAGGCGGGGGAGGGGTACGGAGGGGTGGCGGACGGATGTGGGGGTACGGGCGGGCGTCGTGCGGGGGTCTGCGTACGCGGGGGTGGGGCTCAGTAGCGGCCGGCGTGGCGGGCGCGGGCTCACGCGCCTTCGGTGACCTCCTCCCGGGCGCGGGCGACACCCGCGGCGACCACGTGGGAGGCGGTGTGCGGGGCGCGCCGGTCGAGTACGCCGGCCGTCACTGCGATGCCCAGGCCCACCACCGCCAGGACCGCGCCGACCAGGGCGGGCGAGGTCCAGCCCCAGCCCGCGGAGATCGCGGCGCCGCCCAGCCAGGCGCCGCCGGCGTTGGCGAGGTTGAAGGCCGAGTGGTTGGACGCCGAGGCCAGGGTGGGCGCGCGGCGGGCCTTGTTCATCACCAGC
The DNA here is from genome assembly GCF_016918855.1 of Actinacidiphila acididurans. GTDB lineage: Bacteria > Actinomycetota > Actinomycetes > Streptomycetales > Streptomycetaceae > Actinacidiphila > Actinacidiphila acididurans. Next base: position 125,206 of record NZ_JADKYB010000026.1, on the reverse strand, counting down.
ATCTGCAGCGGCGTGGTGGTCAGGAAGCCGACCGCCCCCAGCACCACCACCCCGATCGGGGCGGCGATCTTGGACTGGGCCGCGAAGTGGAAGGCGACCAGCACACCGGCCAGCGCGGCCAGCGAACCGTAGAGCGTGGGACGCAGCGCCCGGTCGGTCAGCGGCCCGGCGGCCAGCGCGCCGAGCGTCATGCCCAGGCCGAACAGGGCGAGCAGCAAGGTCACCGACGAGTCCGCGAACCCGGTGACCTTGGTCATCATCGAGGCCAGGTAGCTGTAGACGGCGAAGACACCGGCGAACCCGAACACCGCGGTCGCCAGGCCCAGCAGCACCTGCGGCTCGCGCAGCGCGCGTATCTCCTGGGCGACGCCGGCGTGCGGCTCCTCCGGCAGCCGGGGGATCAGCAGCGCGAGCGAGGCCAGGGCGATCAGGCCGATCACCGACACCACCAGGAAGGTGGCCCGCCAGCCCAGGTGCTGGCCGAGCGCGGTCGCGGCCGGCACACCGACGATGTTGGCGACCGTCAGGCCGAGGAACATCGCCGCGACCGCCCGGGCCCGGCGCTCCTCGGCGACCATCCGGGAGGCGACCACCGCGCCGACCCCGAAGAAGGCGCCGTGCGGCAGCCCGGCCAGGAACCGCCCGGCGAGCAGGGCGGCGTAGCCCGGCGCGAAGGCCGAGGCGAGGTTGCCGAGGGTGAACAGGCCCATCAGCAGCAGGAGCATCCGCTTGCGCGGCACCCGAGCGCCGAGCGCGGTGAGCAGCGGCGCGCCGAGCACGACACCGAGGGCATACGCGGACACCAGATAGCCCGCGGTCGGCACCGAAGTGCCGAGGTCGTCCGCGACGTTGGGCAGCAGGCCCATCATCACGAACTCCGTGGTGCCGATGCCGAAGGCGCTTACCGCCAGGGCGAGTATGGCCAGGGGCATGGAGGATTCCTTCGAAGGACGAAGCGGTACGGGGGACGGAGCGGCACAGGGTGGTGCGGGTTCGTACGGGAGCGGGGCGCGGCCGGCCGAACGGCGCCGGGCGCGGGACCTCATGAGGGCTGTACTACAGGCGAGCGGGCGGGCAGAGGATCGGGCGAGCTAAGTTCAATTACGGAACAAATTCTGGCACCCCTGTGATTCCGGCATGTCACCGGAGGGTGAACCAGCGGGTGAAGCGGTGCTGAACTGCGGGTCTGGGACAATTCACCGGTGACCCACGAGCCCGTCCCCGTCACCCGGACCGTCGACTTCGGGACCGCCAAGCTGCTGCCCGACATCGACCGGCCGCGTGCGTGGCTGCTGACCGTGGACGGCGCGCCGCAGTCGTACGTCGACCTGGACGACCCCGAGTACCTGGAGTTCGAGTACGCCCAGCGGATCGCCCACGTCCTGGAGTCGGTGCTGCCCGGCGGGGACGTCCCCTCGGACGAACCGGCCGATTCCGGCGCTACGGTCCGCCCCGGTGGCCTCGACGTGGTGCACCTCGGCGGCGGCGCGATGGCGCTGCCCCGGCGTCTGGACCGGACCCGGCCGGGAATCCGGCAGCAGGTGGTCGAGGCGGACCGGGCCCTGGCCGCGCTGGTGGCCGAGCACCTCCCGCCGGCCGGCGAGGCGGTCACCGTGCACACCCGGGACGCGCGGGAGTGGCTGGCCGCGGCGCCGGACGGCAGCGCCGACGCCGTCGTGGTCGACGTCTTCGGCGGCTCGCGGGTGCCCGCGCACCTGACGTCGGTGGAGTTCGCCGCCGGGATCCGCCGGGTGCTGCGGCCCGGCGGGCTGTACACCGCCAACATCGCCGACGCCGCTCCCTTTTCCTTCCTCGGTGGTCAACTGGCCACGGTTCACGAGGCGTTCGGGTCGGCGGCCGACCTGTGCCTGATCGCCGAACCGGGGGTGCTGCGCGGCCGCCGGTTCGGCAACGCGGTGCTCGCCGCCCGCCTCGGCCGGCCCCTGCCGCTGGACGCGATCGCCCGGCTGTGCGCGGGTGACGCCTTCCCGGCCCGGGTGGTCGCGGGTGAGTCGCTGGCGGCGCTGACCGGCGAGCCGGTCTACGACGACGCCGCGCTGCCTTCGCCCGAGCCGCCCGACGGCGCCTTCACCGTTGGCTGACCCGCGGCGGCCGGCGGGCCGGCCGGCACCAGGTCGTCCGCCGCGGCGGTCACCCGCGACGGCTTGTGCCCGGCGCGCTCCAGGCGCCGTACCTCCGGCAGCAGCAGCACCGCCCCGGTCAGCAGGACCACCAGCGCGGCCGCGCCCCACAGCGCCGCGGTCCGGCCGAAGGCGGCCGCCGCGGGACCGGCCAGCGCCAGGGCCAGCGGAGTCATCGCCACCGAGCCCAGCCAGTCGTACGCCGAGACCCGCGACATCTTCTCCTCGGGGATCTCCTGGTGCAGCGCCAGCATCCAGCCGACCGCGAACACCTCGATGGCCACACCCGAGGCCAGCATCACCAGGGCCAGCACCGGCCAGGGCAGCGCCAGGGCGAGTGCCGCGGCCGGGAGCGCCAGCGGGAAGACGCCGAGCGTGCCCACCAGCAGGATCCGGCGCGGCCTCCAGCGGATCATCAGCAGACCGCCGCCGACCGTGCCGACGCCCTCGGCGGCCAGTGCCAGGCCCCAGGGCCCCGCCCCGCCCAGGTGTTCCCGGGCGACCACCGGTCCGTACACCGACTGGCAGGCCGCGACCACGCCGTTGACCACCGAGAACTGCACCACGATGCCCCACAGCCAGGACCGGGAGGCGACCTCGCGCCAGCCCTCGTGCAGTTCGCGCAGGAAGCCGCGCCGCGCGGTGGTCCGTTCCGCGGCCGGTACGTCCAGCCGGGACCGCATGCTCCCCGCCACCGCGAAGCCCGCCGCGTCCACCGCCAGCACCCAGCCCGGGCCGACCGCCGCCACCAGGGCGCCGCCCAGCGCCGCACCGCCGATGGTCGCGCCGTTCATGGACAGCCGGAACACCGAGAACGCCTTGCCCGCGTGCGCGGTCTCCACCGTGGACAGCAGCATGCCCTCGGCCGCGGGGGAGAAGAACGCCTGCGCCGCGCCGCCGGTCGCGGTCAGCGCCGCCATCTGCCACAGCGCGGGATGCCCGGCCAGCACCAGCAGCGCGAACAGCCCCTGGGAGGCGGCGTTGGCGGCATTGGCCGTCACCATCACCCGCTGCCGCGGCACCCGGTCCGCGACCGCCCCGCCCACCAGCAGGAACACCACCATCGCGAGCGTGCGGGCAGCGGCCACCACGCCCACGTCGGTCGCGCTGCCGCCGGTCCCGATCACCGCGTAGGCACCGGCGATCAGCGCGCCGGAACTGCCGAGGTTGGTGATGAACGACGCCCCGGCCAGCAGCCGGAAATTGCGGCCCGCCCACTCGGGCGGCCGCGGGATCCGGCGCCGCCGGCCGGAGGGTGCGTCGTCGCGGGTCACCCGGGGACTATCGCGGAGCCCCGCGGCGCACGCAAGGCGATTTCCCGCGGCCCACCGCAGGTCCGGGCGCCGGCCGGTCGGCTGCTGTTCACCGGCGGCCGCGGGTCCCGCCCGGCGGAGGTCCGGCGGCGGGTTCCGCCGCCGGCTCCGGTACGGCCCGCCCGGCCGTACGGGCCCGGGCCAGGCCGGCCCGGGCCCACGTGCGGCGGTCCGCCGGGCCGTGCGGCCCGGTTCGTCGGCGTTCACCGGGCAGATCCTTCTCGGCGGAAGGTCCGGCGACGCGCCGCGCCGGGACTCCGCGGTGCCCGGCCGCCCGGGCCGGACCGGGCCGATTGTCGCCGGGCCGTGCGGCCCGGTTCGTCGGCGTTCACCGGGCAGGTTCTTCTCGGCGGAAGGTCCGGCGACTCGCCGCGCCGGGGACTCCGCGGTGCCCGGCCGCCCGGGCCGGACCGGGCCGATTGTCGCCGGGCCGTGCGGCCCGGAGGCGTCACCGGTCGTGCGGCCGGGCTTTGCCCGGAGCGCTACCTGCCGTGCCGCTCGGCCCGCCCGGCGGTCCCGGTGCCGTACGGGTCCGCGCGGCCAGGCTCACTTCGCCTTCATCAGCCGGATCGTGCTCTCGATCTTCCTGATCGTGGCCGCGGGCACCTGGTCGGTGACGCCGCGCTCGCAGTAGAGCACCCACACCACGAGCCGCTTGGACGGGTCGAGCACCGTCGGGTCGATCCAGGCCACCGTGTAGGCGGCGCCGTCGGTCACGCACTTGTTCGCGTGCGGCACGTTCGTGGCGGTGGCCATCGCCTGCCAGCCGGTGATGCCGTGCGCGTTGTGGAACGCCTTGCTGTCCAGCGCCTTGGAGAAGGTGCCCTTGCCGTTCTGCTGGAAGCCCCAGTACGCCCATGACTCGGCCGCCACCTCGGCGGCGTTGCGCACGCTCTTGGCCCCGTTGGCGCCCTTGGTGCCGGCCCCGGCGCCGTCCGCGCTCTGGCTGCCGGCGGTGCACTCGTTCCGCTTGTAGAAGGCGGGGGCGCCCATGGCGACGGCCGGGTTGCCGCTCTTGTCCTCGAAGCCGATCTCGGTGCCCTCGTCGTCCACCGTCCAGTTCGGCGGCACGTCGAAGGCGACGTTGCGCTCGGTGCGCTTGACCACCTTCCAGCCCGGTATCACCGGCTTGACGTCGAGCGCTCCCGGGACGCCGCGCGGCGAGTCGCCGGAGCCCGCGGTGACCGCGGCGCCGGTGTCGCTCGGCGACGGCGTGGCCGTCGGGGCCGCGGCCGTTGCGGTGCTCGCCAACGGGGTGCCGGGGCTCGGCGAGGCGTCCTTCGCGTCGTTCTTCTTGTCGCCGCCGGTGAGGGCGACGGCCCCCACCACCACGGCGCCGATCACGGCGACGGCCGCGGTCACCGCGATGCCGATGGTCAGGTTCCGGCGGTCGCGCGGCGGCCTCGGGCCGTCCGGGCCGCCGGCCTGCGGCGGACCCCACGGCTGCGGGGTCGGGTAACCGGCGGGCTGCTGGGGCGGGTAGCCGTAGCCGGGCGGCTGGGCGTACGGGTTCTGCGTCCCGTACGGCGACGGCGGCTGCTGGTACTGCGGGGCCGCCGACTGCGGCGGCTGCTGCGGATAGCCCGGCTGGGCGTACGGGTTGGGCTGCGCGTACGGCTGCTGCGGTTGGTCCTGGGGTTGCTGTGGGGGTGCCCCCTGCGGGTGCTGCTGTCCCCCGTGCTGGTCTGGCCACATGGCTGGAAACACTAGGGGAGGTGAGACGGCGGTTCCACGCCGGACCGGGCTACCGGCTGGTAACCTCCAGGCATGTCCGAGACGTTGCCCTCGCTGGGCGAGATGCTCACCGCCAGTGTGCCGATGGTCCGCACCCTGAACCTGCGGTACGAGGAGACCACCACCGAGCGCGCCGTGCTCGTGCTGCCCGACCAGCCCGACTACCACAACCACGTGGGCGGGCCGCACGCCGGCGCGATGTTCACCCTGGCCGAGTCCGCCTCCGGGGCCGTGGTGATCGGGGCCTTCGGCGACCAGCTCGAGCGGGCCGTGCCGCTGCCGGTGCGGGCCGAGATGTCGTTCCTCAAGATCGCCCGGGGCGAGGTGACCGCCATCGCGGAGCTCGGCCGGCCCGCCGCCGAGGTGGTGGCCGAACTCGACGCCGGTACGCGGCCGGAGTTCCCCGTCGAGGTCTCGATACGACGCGCGGACGGTGCGGAAACGGGACGTATGACCATCATCTGGACATTGCGCCCGAACAGCTGAGCGTCCGCCACCGTGCCGGAACGACGCGTCCCGGTGCCGTACGCCGCAGGTACACCCATCGGCTACGCCGCTGGACGGACGGCATTGTCCCTGCTGTCGGTTAGGCTCAACGGCATGCGCAGCGCCGTGCGCACAACCGACCGTCGTCGTGGGAGGGACCAGCCGTGCACGTCCAGGACTGGCTCGACGGCATTCCGCCGGTCGCCGTCTACCTGATGGTGGGTCTGGTGGTGGGCGTGGAGAGCCTCGGCATCCCGCTGCCCGGCGAGATCGTGCTCATGACGGCGGCGCTGATGTCCGCCCAGGGGCATGTCAGTCCGTGGGTGGTGGCCGCCTGCGCGATCTTCGGCGCGGTCGCCGGCGACTCGATCGGCTACTCCATAGGGCGCAAGGGCGGCAAGCCCCTGCTGGAACGGCTCGGGCGCAGATTCCCCAAGCACTTCTCGCCCGGCCATGTGGCCACCGCCGAGCGCTCGTTCCAGCGGTGGGGCATGTGGGCGGTGTTCTTCGGCCGGTTCGTCGCACTGCTGCGGATCTTCGCCGGCCCGCTGGCCGGCGTGCTCAAGATGCCCTACCCCCGCTTCCTGATCGCCAACGCGCTCGGCGGCATCGTCTGGGCCGGCGGCATAACGCTGATCATCTACAAGGTCGGCAAGGTCGCCGAGCCCTGGCTCAGCAAGTTCGGCTACGTCGGCCTCGGCATAGCGATACTCTTCGGCATCGGCTCGCTGCTGTTCGTCCGCCGGCGCGCCGCCAAGACGCAGGCCGAGATCGAGGCGGCCGCCGCGGCGGCCGGACCCGAGCCGGCGATGAGCGGCACCGAGGGCGAGTAGCCGGCCAGCCGGCTCGGACCCGGACCGCCGGGCCTCAGACCGCCGGGCCGCCCAGCGCGTCCCGGTGCGTCGCCGACAGCTCCACGTAGTGCTCGGCGTTCAGCCGGATCACCTCCCGCTCCTGCGGGCCGAGCGTCCGCCGCACCCGCGCGGGCACCCCGGCCACCAGCGAGCCGGGCGGCACCACCATGCCCTGCGGCACCAGGGCCGCCGCCGCGACCAGCGAACCGGTCCCGATCCGGGCGCCGTTGAGCACGGTGGCACCCATCCCGATCAGCACGTCGTCCTCGATCACGCAGCCGTGCAGCACCGTGTTGTGCCCCACCGTGACCCGGGCGCCGATCAGGGCCGGAAAGCCCGGGTCGGCGTGCACGGTGGAGTTGTCCTGGATGTTCGAGCCCGCGCCGATGTCGATCGGCGCGCTGTCCGCGCGCAGCACCGTGTGGTACCAGACGCTGGCCCGCGCGCCGAGCCGTACGTCGCCGAGCACCACCGAGGTCGGCGCCGCGAAGGCCGTGGGGTCCAGCCGCGGTTCGCGGCCCGCGACCGCCGCGATCAGCGCCCCGTCCCGCCCGTGCCCGCCACCCGCCATCGCCGTCCCTCCCGGAAGGTCCGCCCGGCGGCCCGCCGCCGCGTCCCCGGCACCGTATACCGTGGGTCCGTGCCGAAGAACGAGAACGTGTTCTCTTCTGCGATCGCGAGGGGCGCGGCCTGGCGGCGCCGCGCGGCCTCGCGCTTGGTGCACCGCAGCTGGCGCTGGCTCCAGCGGGCCGGCGCCGTCACCGCCGAGCGCCCCGGCACCCTGCGCTTCGGCCGGATCGGCGAGGGCACCCGGCTGGCCTTCCCGCTGGGCACCATCTTCGGCGAACCCTGGATCCACCTGGGCAACCACTGCGTCATAGGGGAGCAGGTCACCCTCGCCGCGGGCATGATGCCCGGCGCGGACCTCGGCCCCGACCCGGTGCTGCGGCTGGGCAACGGCGTGGTCCTCGGCCGCGGCAGCCATGTCGTCGCCTCGGCCCCCGTCGTCTTCGGCGACGACGTCTTCTGCGGCCCGTACGTCTACGTGACCAGCGACAACCACTCCTACGACGACACCACCCGCCCCATCGGCAAGCAGTGGCCCCGCACCGCGCCCGTGGAGATCGGCAGCGGCTCCTGGCTCGGCTCCGGCTGCGTGATCCTCCCCGGCGCCCGCCTGGGCCGCAACGTGGTGGTCGCGGCCGGCTCCGTGGTCCGCGGCGAGGTCCCCGACTTCGCGGTCGTCGCCGGCGCCCCCGCCCGCGTGGTCCGCCGCTGGCAACCCGACGCCGGCTGGCAGCCCCCGCTGCGCACCCCCGCCCCCATCCCCATCCCCGAGGGCATCACCCCCGAACAACTCCTCGCCCTCGGCGAACTGGAGGACCCTGACCCTGCGGGTGCTTGACCGGGCGGGTGAGCGCCCGTAGGGGCGCGGGGAACTGCGCGAGCAACCACGTCCGGCCGGTGCTCCGGATACGGCAGCAATTGCCCCTTCGGGCCGGTGGCGACCCGCGCCACGGATGAGGGCTCGTCGCGCCCACGCGGCGCCAGCCGCATATCAACTACAGCCCCGCGCCCCTGGGTACTCCGGTGGCGCCGCAGTGCGCATGGTCCTCCCGCCGGAGGCGGAAAGCACCTCCCCCCCGCCCGAGCCGAAGCAGACGCGAGCCCCCAAGATCCGCCGGACAGGCCTAAGCTCGCCGGTATGCGCGCACCCATCGGGTCCTTCGAGGAAGCCCACCCCGCCACCGAACGACGCGAACTGCTTGCGGCGCCGGTCGCCGCGGCCGTCACCGACGAGATGATCCTCGTGGACACCGACCCGGCGAAGGCGGACACCGCCGACTTCGTGGCGGCCTACGGCCAGGACCTGCTGGAGCGCTCCGCGAACTGCGTGGTCGTGGCGGGGAAGCGGGCCGGCGAGACCACCCTGGCCGCCTGCCTGGTGCTGTCCACCACCCGCGTGGACGTGAACGGGGTCGTCCGCCGCCACCTCGGGGTCAGGAAGGCGTCCTTCGCGCCCATGGAGACCGCCGTGGGGGAGACCGGCATGGAATACGGCGGGATCACCCCGGTCGGCCTGCCCGCCGCCTGGCCGCTGCTGATCGACTCGGCCGTGGTCGACGCGCCCCACCTGGTGATCGGCAGCGGGGCCCGGCGCGGCAAGCTCATCGTTCCCGGCAAGGTGCTGGCCGCCCTCCCCGGCGCCGTGGTCCTCGACGGCCTGGGCATCCCGGCGGCCTGACCGGCGGCGGGCGGACCGTCCGGTCAAGGCTCGCCCCTACTCCCGCCCCCGCTCAGAGCTGCGGAATCTCGATCGCCGGGCAGCGGTCCATCACCATGTCCAGCCCGGCCGTGCGGGTGCGCTCGTACGCCGCCTCGTCGATCACGCCGAGCTGGAACCACACGGCCTTGGCGCCCACCGCGACCGCCTCGTCCGCCACCTCTCCGGCGAGCGCGGAGTTGACGAAGACGTCCACCACGTCCACCGGGAAGGGGATGTCCTTCAGCGAGGCGTAGCCCTGCTCGCCGTGCACGGTCTCGGCCAGCGGGTGCACCGGCACGATCCGCTTTCCGAACCGCTGGAGGGTCGCGGCCACACCGTACGCGGCCCGCGACCGGTTGTTCGACAGGCCGACCACCGCCCAGGTGTCGCCCGTGCCGGTCAGGATCTTCCGCACCGTCGCCGCATCGCCGTACACGCCGTCCTCCAGCCGTTCACCGGGCCCCGTCGCGGGCACCCTCGTATACCGGCGCGAACCAGAAACCCGGCCCGGTCATTCCCGCCCGCGGCCCGGCCCGACGGGATCCACCGGACAGGCCCTACGCTGGCGCAATGGTCGACCGGTATCTGACGGTGGCGCGCGCGGGCGTGTACGAGAGCGAGATCAAGCGCTCCCGGTTCCGGTGCGCCCTGGCCCCCGCGGACAGCGAGGAGGCGGCGCAGGAGTTCATCCGCACCGTCCGCCGGGAGCACGCCGCGGCCACCCACAACTGCTTCGCGTACGTGATCGGCCCCGACGGCCGCCTGCACCGGGCCAGCGACGACGGCGAACCCGGCGGCACCGCCGGCACCCCCATGCTCCAGGTCCTGCTGGGCCGCGAGGTCCGCGACACCGTGGCGGTGGTCACCCGCTACTACGGCGGCATCCAGCTCGGCGCCGGCGGCCTGGTCCGGGCCTACGGCGGCGCCGTCTCCGCCGCGCTCGACGAGATCGGCACCGTCGAGCGGCGCCGGCTCGCCCTGGTCACCGTGACCGTCGACCACCAGCGGGCCGGCCGGCTGGAGAACGAACTGCGCGCGGCCGGCCACACCGTGCGCGAGGTGACGTACACCGACCGGGTCGCCATCGCCCTCGGCGTCCCCGAGGACGCCGTGCCCGCCTTCCGCGCCTGGCTCGCCGACGCCACCTCCGGCGCCGCCTCCTGCACGGTGGAAGGCGCCGCGTACGTGGAGGTCTGACGTCCCGTACGGCGACGCGCCCGCCCGGACCGGCGGAAGCCGCCGCGTACGGCCGCCCGGACCGGCCGTGTTGCCGGTCGGCGGGTACGCGCACGGGACGCTGCGCCGTACGGCTAGTCTTCGGGGATCATGCGTTTCCTGCACACCTCGGACTGGCACCTGGGACGGTCGTTCCACCGGGTGAACCTGCTCGACGCCCAACGGGCCTTCCTCGACCACCTGGTGGCCACGGTCCACGCCGAACGCGTCGACGCCGTCCTGGTGGCCGGGGACGTCTACGACCGGGCGGTGCCGCCGCTGTCGGCCGTCGAGCTCTACGACACCACCCTGCACCGGCTGGCCGACCTGGGCGTGCCCACCGTGATGATCTCCGGCAACCACGACTCGGCCCGCAGGCTGGGTGTCGGGGCCGGGCTGATGGGCCGGGCCGGCGTCCACCTGCGCACCGACCCGGCGACCTGCCACCGCCCGGCGGTGCTGAGCGACGAGCACGGCGAGATCGCCGTCTACGGCCTGCCCTACCTCGAACCCGTGCTGGTCCGTTCGGAGTTCGGCGCCGAGCGGGCCGACCACACCGCGGTGCTCGGCGCGGCGATGGACCGGGTCCGCGCGGATCTCGCCGAGCGCCCGGCCGGCACCCGCAGCGTGGTGCTGGCGCACGCCTTCGTCACCGGCGGCGTGTCCAGCGACAGCGAACGCGACATCACCACGGGCGGGGTGGCGGCCGTGCCGGCCGAGATCTTCGACGGCGTGGACTACGTGGCGCTGGGCCATCTGCACGGCTGCCAGACGGTCGGCGAACGCGTCCGCTACTCCGGCTCGCCGCTGGCCTACTCCTTCTCCGAGGAGCACCACCGCAAGAGCATGTGGCTGGTCGACCTCGGCCCCGGCGGGGAGATCGCCGCCGAGCGGATCGACACGCCGGTGCCGCGCCCGCTGGCCCGGCTGCGCGGCAAGCTCGCCGACCTGCTCGCCGATCCCAAGCTGGAGCGGTACGCCGACGCCTGGGTCGAGGCCACCCTCACCGACCCCTTCCGGCCGCACGAACCCATGGCCGCGCTCGCCGCCCGCTTCCCGCACATCCTCGCCCTCGCCTTCGAGCCCGAGGCCGCGCCCGACGACCCCGCGCTCAGCTACGCCCGCCGGCTGCGCGGCCGCACCGACCTGCAGATCGCCGAGGACTTCGTGGCCCACGTCCGCGGCTCGTCCCCCGACCACCGCGAACTGGCCGTACTGAGCGACGCGTTCGACGCCGTACGCGCCGACGACACCCGCACGGAACGCCCCTGATGCGCCTGCACCGCCTCACCCTCACCGCCTTCGGGCCCTTCGCCGGCACCCAGCACGTCGACTTCGACGAGTTGTCCGCCGCCGGGCTGTTCCTGCTGCACGGCGCCACCGGAGCGGGCAAGACCTCCGTCCTGGACGCCGTCTGCTACGCGCTGTACGGCCAGGTGCCCGGCGCCCGTCCGGCCACCCGGCTGCGCAGCGACCACGCCGAGCCCGGCACGGCCACCGAGGTCGTGCTCGACCTGACCGTCGGCGGGCGGCGGCTGGAGATCACCCGGCGCCCCGAACAGCCGCGCGCCAAGAAGCGCGGCACCGGCTGGACGATGGAGAAACCGGTCACCTACCTGCGCGAGCACAAGGACGGGCAGTGGCACGGCCTGTCCCGCTCGCACCAGGAGATCGGCGAGGAGGTCAAGCAGCTCGTCGGCATGAGCTGCGAGCAGTTCTGCCAGGTGGTGCTGCTGCCGCAGGGCGAGTTCGCCACCTTCCTGCGGGCCGGCGCCATGGAACGGGCCCGGCTGCTCGGCCGCCTGTTCGACACCGGGCGCTTCAAGCGCGCCGAGGGCTGGCTGCGCGACCGCGCAGCCGAGGCCGCGCGCCGCCTCGAATCCGGTGACCGCGAGCTCGCCGACCTGGCCGCGGCCATGCGCCAGGCCGCCGGGACCGCCCCCGCCCCGGAAGGCGGCGCCGTGGACGACCTCCTCGCCGAGGCCGCCGTCCTGCGCTGCGACGCCCGCGAGCAGCACACCGTCGCGAGCGCCGCCCTCACCCTGACCGAGCGCACCCACGCCGCCGCCCAGTCGGACGCCGACCGGGCCCGTGACCTGCACGCCCTCCAGACCCGCCACGCCGACGCCCGCCGCCGCGCCGAAGCCCTGACCGCCGAGCGCCCCGCCCGCGAAGCCGCCCGTACCCGCCTCGCCCGCGCCCTGCGCGCCGCCACGGTCGAGTCCGCCCTCACCCTCCACACAAACGCCGCCGCCCGCCACGAGGCCGCCTCGACCGCCGCCCATTCCCTGCTGTCCGCCCCCGCCCTCCTCGCGACCCTGCGGGGACCGCGCCCGGCCGGTGCTGATGAAGTCGGTTCCGCGGGGACCCGCGTCCCGGCGGGACACCTGGCCGGGGGAGACGACGTACGGGCCGGGGGTGCGGGTGACGACATGGCGGGGGCCGTTCGGGAGGCCCTGCCCGGACCCGGCGTCGGCGCCGAGCGTACGGCGACGGTGGTGGTGCCCGATGCGCCCGGGAGCGGGTTCGGAGGGCCGCCGGGTGAAGGCGTACGGCCCGGTGGCCCGCGCGGTGGTGAAGGGTCCGCTGACGGCGCAGCGCCCGTGAGCGGTTCGGGTGGCCAGGACGGCGCCAGGCGCCTGCCGGGCATCGGCGATTCCGCCGGTACGCCTCCGGCCGCCGGCGCCGCGGCCTCGGGTGAAGAGCCCCCTGGCGGAGCCACGCCCGCGAACCGTACCCGAGGCCGGGACGACGTCCCGCGCCGACCGGGCACCGGCAACTCCACCGGCACCCCCGCCGTACCCGCCCAGCACCGGCCGAACGACCCCGGGAGCGCCCTTCCGGGGCCGCGGGCAGCGGCCGCCCACGGAGAGGGCGGGGCCGTACTCCCGGTCGGGTCGGCGACGGCGTCCGTGTTGGCCGGGCGGGTCGGGGAGTTGCGGGAGGAGGTGGGCGGGCTGGCGCGGGGTGCGGAGTTGGAGGCGCGGGTCGAGGAGACGGAGCAGCGGCTGGCCGGGCTGGACCGGCAGGAGCGGGCGGACGAGGAGGCCGTACGCGAGGCGCAGGCGTGGCTGGACGAGTGGCCGGGCACGCGGACCGCGCTTCAGGGACGGCTGGACGCCGCGATGGAGGCGGTGAGCCGGGCGGCCGGGCTGGCGGCCGAGGTACGGGACGCGGCCGGGCGGTTGGCGGCCGCGCAGGAGCGGGACCGGCTGGCCGCCGAGACCGCGCGGGCGCAGGACGCCGCCCGTGACGCCAGGGACCGCAGCGCCACCGCGCGCGAGGCGTGGCAGGACCTGCGCGAGGCCCGGATCGAGCACATCGCCGCCGAACTCGCCCAGGAACTGGCCGACGGGCAGCCCTGCCGGGTGTGCGGCGCGCTGGAGCACCCCGCGCCCGCCAGCCCGGCCGACCGCCAGGTCACCCGCGCCGACGAGGACCTCGCCTACGCCGACTACCAGCGCGAATCGGGCGCGTACGAGCGGGTGCGGGAGACCGTGACCCGGCTGGAGGCGGCGCTGACGGCCGCGCGGACCGCCGCCGGGGACACGCCGCGCGCCGAACTGACCGCCGATCATGCCGCGCTGGCCGACCGGCACGCGGCGGCCGAACGCGAGGCAGCGGGCGTACCGCGGGCCCGTACCGCCCTGGAGCGGGCCGAGGAGGAGCGCGACCGCCGGGCCGCGCTGCGACAGGACGTGTTGAGCCGTGCCGCCGCAAGGGCGTCACGCCGCGAGGAGCTGACCGAGCGGCACGACCTGGCCCGGGCCGAACTGGCCGAGGCCCGCGGTGACTGGACGAGCGTGGCCGCCCGCCGGGAGCACCTGGCCGGGCGGATCGCGCTGCTGGAGCGGGCCCTGACAGCCGTACGGGAGGCGATCGAGGCCGGCGAACGGCTCGCGCAGGCCGAGGCGGCCCTCGCCGAGGCCGCCGCCCGGGCCGGGTTCGGCTCACCGGACGAGGCCGCCGCCGCCCTGCTGCCGGGCGCCGCGCGCGCCGCGGCCGAGCGGCAGGCGGAGGAATGGGACCGGCAGGAGGCGGCGGTGGCGGCGGACCTGGCCGCCCCCGAGCCGGCCGCCGCGGCGCAGGAGCCGCCCGCGCGCCCGGACCTGGCACTGGCCGCGCTGGAGGAGGCGACCCGCACCCTGCGCGTCGCCTCGGCCGCCGAAGCCGCCGCCGCGTCCCGCGTCAGGGAACTCGACCGGCTCGGCGCCACCGCCACCGCCCGGGTACGGGACCTGGCCCCCGCCCGCGAGGCCGCCGCCCGGCTCAAGCGGCTGTCCGACCTGGTCGCGGCCAACTCCGCGGAGAACACGTACCGGATGGAGCTGGAGACGTACGTGCTGGCCGCCCGGCTGGAGCAGGTGGCCGCGGCGGCCGGCGTGCGGCTGCTGCGCATGTCCGGCGGGCGCTACACCCTTGTGCACACCGACGCCCGGGCCGACCGGCGGGCCAAGTCCGGGCTGGGCCTGATGGTGGTCGATGCCTGGACCGGCACCGAGCGGGACACGGCCACGCTCTCCGGCGGCGAGACCTTCTTCGCCTCGCTCGCCCTCGCGCTGGGCCTGGCCGACGTGGTGACCGACGAGGCCGGCGGCACCCGGCTGGACACGCTCTTCATCGACGAGGGCTTCGGCAGCCTCGACGACCAGACCCTGGACGAGGTGCTGGACGTCCTCGACGGCCTGCGCGAACGCGACCGCGCGGTCGGCATCGTCAGCCACGTCGCCGACCTGCGCCACCGCATCCCGGCCCAGCTCCGGGTCACCAAGGGCCGCGACGGCTCCACCCTCCAGCTGCGCGCCCCCGCCCTCGCCTGATGCCCGGCAACCCCTAGAGGACCAGCGGGCGGCGTTCCAGCGGGGAGGAGTAGACGACGCTCGTGGTCACCGCGCCCAGGCCCGCCAGGCGGCCGGTGACCTCCTCGAGGTGCCGCATCGAGCGGGCCGCGACCTTCATGACGAAGCAGTCGTCGCCGGTCACGTGGTGCGCCTCCAGCACCTCGGGGGTGGTGCCGAGCATCTCGTGGAAGGGCCGGTAGTTGCCGGTGGGGTAGCGCAGCCGGACCAGGGCGAGCACGGGCAGCCCGATCCGTTCGTGGTCGATCACCGCGCAGTATCCGGTGATCACCCCCGCCTCCTCCAGCCGCCGTACCCGCTCGGTGACCGCGCTCGGCGACATCGACACCGTACGGGCCAGTTCGGCGAAAGAGGCCCGCCCGTCGCGCTGCAGGGCCTCCAGCAGCCGCCAGTCCGTGGCGTCCAGGGAAATCGTGGTCATACGGACTGGATAGCAGGGGAAACCCCGGACGGACAAGAAGAACGCCGGGGAACGTCACTTCAACGCGGCGATCTTGGACCGTACATTCGACGGCATGACCACACCGCAGACCCTGCCGCAGCCGACCGCCGCCATGACCGGCGTCCCCGCCGACAACCCGGTGCTGCGGGTGCCGCCCGCGGCCCCCGTGGACGCCGCCGCGTACTTCGCCGCCTCGCTCGCCTTCCACACCGACGTCGCGGACGTGGCCGCCGCGCTGGGGGCCGGCGGCGACCCCGGGTTCGTCCTGGTGGACACCCGCAGCGACCAGGCCTGGGATCAGGGCCACATCCCCGGCGCGCTGCACCTGCCCACCGCACGCATCCCGGAGCTGGCGGACGAACTCCTCGACCGCGCCGTGCCGGTGGTCGTCCACTGCTGGGGGCCCGGCTGCAACGGCGCGACCCGGGCCGCGCTCCTGCTCGCCGGGCTCGGCTTCCCCGTCAAGGAGATGCTCGGCGGCATGGAGTACTGGATCCGCGAGGGCTTCGGCTACGAGACGGCCGAGGGATCGGCCCGCGGCGCCGCCGACCCGCTCACCACGCCGGTGGACGCGGCCGCCTGCGGCTGCTGACCGGACCTGGCCGCCCGCGGGCGGGTCAGCCGGGCAGACGGGTCAGCTCGTACGCCCACAGGTCGCCGCGGTCGGCGACCCGGCCGAAGCCGACCCGTCCCAGTACGGCCTGCGAGGCGCGGTTGCCGGGCTCGGTGGTGGCCAGCACGACCAGCACCTCCGGCTGGCCCAACGCCCACTGGCACAGGGCCCGGGCCGCGTCCGTGGCCCAGCCCGCGCCGCGGCCGGACTCCGTCAGGTCGTATCCGATCTCCACCGCGCCCCGCAGCGGCGGCCCGTGGAATCCGACGCCGCCCACCGCCGTCGCGTCCTCGGTGCGCATGATCGCGAACAGGCCCCAGCCGGGCCGGTACGCCCCGGCCCGGGCGGCGGCCACCGTCATCGAGGCCGCGCCCATCGTGCCCTCGCCCGGCACCCCGTCGATCCAGGTCAGCGACCCGGGCTTGCCCTCGGCCAGCAGCGCGGCCTCCTGGGGCAGTTGCTCGCGCAGGGTGAGCCGGCCCTGGGTCAGCACCAGCCGGCCCTCGTCGTGCGAAGCGTGCAGCGTCATCCAGCCGTACCGCCTTGTCCATTGAGATCCCCGTGCCCCCTGCCCCGGGTGACCCGGTGGCCCGCGTCCGGGACCGGCCGGTCCCGGACGGCACGCAGGCGGGCCCGGGGGCCGCGAGGCAGCCAGCCTAGCCCCGGCCGGTGCCGGGCGGACGCCCGGGCGGTGACCGCCCGGGCGCTCGGCTCCCCGGGCGCGGCTACAGCGCGGACAGCTCCGCCACCAGGTCGTCCAGGCCCAGCGAGCCCTGCGAGAGGGCGGCCATGTGCCAGGCCTTGGCGTCGAAGGCGTCGCCGTGGGCCGCGCGGGCGTTGGCGCGGCCGGTCAGCCAGGCGCGCTCGCCCAGCTTGTAGCCGATGGCCTGGCCCGGGATGCCGAGGTAGCGGATCAGCTCGCTGTCCACGAAGTCCGGCGCGCGGCCGCTGTGCCGGCCGAAGAAGTCCCGGGCCAGCTCGGGCGTCCACCGCTCGCCCGGGTGGAACGGCGAGTCGGCGGGGATCTCCAGCTCCAGGTGCATGCCGATGTCGACGATGACCCGGTTCGCCCGCATCATCTGGGCGTCCAGGTAGCCCAGCCGCCGCTCGGGGTCGGTGAGGAAGCCCAACTCGTCCATCAGCCGTTCGGCGTACAGCGCCCAGCCCTCGGCGTTGGCGCTGACCATGCCGACCGTGGCCTGGTAGCGGGACAGGTTCTCGGCCACGTGCGCCCACTGGGCGATCTGCAGGTGATGCCCGGGCACGCCCTCGTGGTACCAGGTGGAGACCAGGTCGAACACCGGGAACCGGGTCTTGCCCATGGTGGGCAGCCAGGTCCGGCCGGGCCGGGAGAAGTCCTCCGAGGGGGCGGTGTAGTACGGGGCGGCGGCGCCGCCGGGCGGCGCGATCATCGCCTCCACCCGCTTGACCCGCTCGGCGAGCTCGAAGTGGGTGCCGTCCAGCGCGCCGATGACCTCGTCCATCAGGTCCTGGAGCCAGCGCCGCACCTCGTCCACGCCCTCCACGGCCTGGCCGTGCTGCTCCAGGTGGCGCAGCACCTCCCAGGGGGTGGCGTCGGCCAGGATCTTGCCCGCCTCGGCGGTCATCTCCGCGTGCAGCCGGTGGAACTCCGACCAGCCGTAGGCGTACGCCTCGTCCAGGTCCAGGTCGGTGCCGTTCCAGTAGCGGGTCCAGCGGGCGTACCGCTCGCGGCCCACGGTGTCGGGCGCGTCCGCGACGGCCGGCGCGTACTCCCGCCGCAGGTAATCGCGCAGGCCCGCGTACGCGTCGGTGGCCTCGGCCGCGGCGGCGTCCAGTTCCGCGCGCAGCTCCTGCGGACCGTCCTCGACCAGCCCGGCGAACCAGGAGTCGGCGCCGCCGCCCTGGATCCACTCGCCGATCTGCCCGATCACGGCCTCGACCTGCCGCGGCCCGGCGGGCAGCCCGCGGCTGATGCCCTCCGCCAGCGAGGCCCGGTAGCCGGTCAGCGAGGCGGGCACCGCCCGCAGCCGGACGGCCAGGTCCGCGTAGTCCTCCGGCGTGTTCGTAGGCATCAGGGTGAACGTCTCGCGGATGCTGTGCGCGGGCGAGGCGATGTTGCTCAGCGCTCGCAGATTCTCCCCGGCGTCGTGGACGGCGAGTTCCGCGGTGAGCCGTTCGCGCAGCAGCCGGGCGCAGCGCCGTTCGGCGTCGCTGTCCGCCCCGGTCCGGTCCTCGGCGTCCGACAGCCTCGCCAGCGTCGTCCGGGCCAGCTCGGCCCTGGCCTCCCAGCCGGCCGGCGTGTAGTCCGGCAGCAGCCGGTTGCTGCCCGGTACGCCGAGGTAGGTGCCAAGAGTCGGGTCGAGTGCGATGAGGTCGTCGACGTAGGCGTCGGCGACCTGCCGGGGCAGCGGACTGCTGGTGAGAGTGGACATGCGGCCCATCCTGGTACGTCGCGGTCCGCGCGTCATCACCAGGGGGTCGTACGGTCATGACGGCTGCCGGTGCGGGTGATGCCCGGTACGCGGGCGTACGCGGACGGCCCCGGAAGCGGGCTCCCGGGACCGTCGGCGCGGTGGTCAGTTCCGGCTCGGGATCCAGGGCAGCTCGGCGATCGCCGGCTCGGTGTCGCCCGCGGACAGCGGGCCCCCGGCGGACGGCAGCGAGGCGGTGATCACCAGGGTGCCGTCCTCCACCTGGTAGTCCAGCGGCAGGCCCAGCTCCCGCATCGCGGCGACCATGCCGGTGTTGCCGGACCGCGTGACCACGTAGACGCTGTCCCGGCCCGCCGCGACCGCGAGTTCCACCAGCTTGCGCAGCAGGGCGACGCCGATCCCGCGGCGCTGCCACTGGTCCTCCACGATCAGCGCGGCCTCGCTCTCGTCGCCGTCCCACAGCAGGTGGCCGAGCGCCACCAGCCGGCCGGAGGCCGTCTCGACGGCCAGCGACTGGCCCAGGCGCGGGCTGAGCAGGTGCGGCAGGTAGCGGTCGGCGTCGGCGACCGGGCCGTGGTAGCGCAGCGCGAGGGTGGCCGGGGAGCAGCGGCGGTGCATCGCCAGCGCCGCCTCCTCGTCCTCCGGGCCGGCCCGGCGTACGGTGATCCGTTCGCCCTCGGGCAGCGTCAGGACGTGCCGGCCGGCCGGCATCCGTACCCCCAGTCGGGCGTCCAGCTCCACCAGCGCGCGGGCGCGGGCGAATTCGGTCGGCGTGAAGGGCAGGTGGTCCCGGGTCACCGTGATGGTGCCGCCGGACGGGTCGCGCAGCCGCATCACCGTCGGCGCGGGGGAGTCGGCGTCGCCGCCGTCCTCGCCGCTCGTCCCGGCCGCTTCCGGACCGGTTCCGGCCGGTGTCGAGCGGATGGTGCAGCGGCCGAACAACTGCCGCAGCGCGAGGGGGAGTTCGGCCGGGTCGAGGGCGGTGCGGGTGGCCAGCGCGAGCATCCGGGTCGGGGCGTCCACGAGGTCGTGCGCGTCGGCCCGCTCGATCCAGGTGTCGGTGCCGCCGGCCTCGCTCACGGTCAGCACCAGCGCGGCGGCCGGCAGCGCCTGCGGCGCGCGCAGCAGGAACTCGTCCACGGTGCCCTCGGCCAGCGGGTGGGTCTGCAGGGTGACGACGTCCACCCGGCTGCGGGCCAGCGCCGTGCACACCGCGCCGAGCGAGCCCGGCGTGTCCCGCACGGTGGTGCGCATCCGCCACAGGGTGGTCGCGAGCTCCTCCCGCGGCTCCTGCTCCTCGTCCCGTTCCTGTTCCTGTTCGCGTTCCGGGCCGGGGACGGCCTGGTGCGCCGTCCCCGGCCCGCTCGGACGGTGCGACCACCACACATGGAACGCGGCGGCCGCGAGCAGCGCCACCGCCGAGGTGATCAGCAGGACGCGCCCGTCCGGTCCGTGGTTGACGAGCTGGGCGACGAAGTCGGCGGTCGCCATCGCGGCGAACAGCGCGGCCACTTCCACCAGCTCCCGGCCCCAGTGACGGTGCCGGGTCGCGGCGCGGTCGGTAGTCGAGTGAGGCATGCATCCACCGTGCCCAATGGTTGTTGCGTGATCACGAACGTTCCATGACCGGACGGTAAAGTGCGGATCTCAACGGTAAAATTATGTTTTCAACCTTTTTGCCGCCCCGGTCGGTCCGGCCGGACCCGCGGACACCTCGTCCACCCGGTCCGCCCTGTCCGGATGCCGACCCGGCCGTGACTGATACGTAACGTCTACGCGCGCAGTAATGGTTCCGGTTCCCTTCACCCCGATTCGCCCATGGTCAACGGGCGTTCGCGATGCCTACGATGGCCGGACCTCGCCCGCCCGCGGACCCGCGCCGCCCGACCCGCGCCGCAACCCCCCACCGGCGCAGCGACGATGACTGCCGAACCGACACCGCACACCTTCCAGGTCGACCTGCGCGGCCTGGTGGACCTGCTCTCCCACCACCTGTACTCCAGCCCCAGGGTGTACGTGCGGGAACTGCTGCAGAACGGCGTGGACGCCATCACCGCCCGAAGAGCCGAGGACCCCGGCGCGCCCGCGCGGGTCGCCCTGCACACCTCGCCGGGCGCCCTGCGTATCGAGGACACCGGCACCGGGCTGACCGAGGCCGACGTCCACGCCCTGCTCGCCACCATCGGCCGCAGTTCCAAGCGGGACAGCCTGGAGGGCGCCCGCAGCGGCTTCCTCGGCCAGTTCGGCATCGGCCTGCTGGCCTGCTTCGTGGTGGCCGGCACCGTCCGGGTGGTCAGCCGCTCCGCCCGCGACCCGCTGGCCCCGCCGGTGGAGTGGACCGCCCGCGACGACGGCTCGTACACCGTCCGCACCCTGCCGGCCGACGCGCGCCCCGAACCCGGCACGACCGTCCACCTGGCCGCCCGGCCGGGCGCCGAGGAGTGGTTCGCCCCCGAGAAGGTCGCCGTCCTGGTGCGCGATTTCGGCGCGCTGCTGCCGTACGACATCCGCGTCGACGGCACCGCCGTCACCGACCGGCCTCCGGTGTGGGAGCGGCCGCATTCCGGCCCCGGCGCCCGCCGCGAGGCGCTGGCCCGCTACTGCCGCGAGCAGTTCGGCTTCACCCCGCTGGACTCCGTCGACCTCGACCTGCCGGTGGCCGGGGTGCGCGGGGTGGCCTTCGTGCTGCCGTCCGCGGTCAGCCCGGCCCAGCGCGCCGGCCACCGGGTGCACCTGAAGGGCATGCTGCTCACCGAGCACGCCCCCGAACTCCTGCCGGACTGGGCCTTCTTCGTCCGCTGCGTGATCGACACCGACACGCTGCGGCCCACCGCCTCCCGCGAACACCTCTACGCCGACGAGACGCTCGCCGCGGTGCGCGACGCCCTCGGCGACCGGATCCGTGAGTGGATCACCGGGCTCGCCGCCGGCGACCCCGAGCGGCTGACCCACTTCCTGTCCGTCCACCATCTCGGCGTGAAGACCCTGGCCCGGCACGATGCGGACCTGCTGCGGATCATGCTGCCCTGGCTGCCGTTCGAGACCACCGACGGGCAGCGCTCGCTCGAGGAGTTCGCCCGCCGCCACCCGGTGGTCCACTTCACCCGCACGGTGGAGGAGTTCCGCCAGGTCGCCGCCATCGCCGCGGCCCAGGGCATGGGTGTGGTCAACGGCGGCTACACCTACGACGCGGAACTCGTGGAGATGCTGCCGCGGGTCCGGCCGGGCAGCACGGTCGCCGAACTCGACGCGGACACGGTCACCGCCTTCCTCGACGACGTGCCGGCCGGCCAGGAACTCGCGCTGGCCGGCTTCCTCGCCACCGCCCGCGCCGTCCTGGACCCGCTCGACTGCGACGTGGCGCTGCGCGCCTTCCACCCGCTGACCGTGCCCGCCCTGCACCTGGACGACCGGGCCGCCCGGCACGAGCGGGCCCGGGCCGGCGAGGCCGCGGCGGCCGACGACCTGTGGGCCGGCATCCTCGGCTCGCTGCGCGGCACCGCACCCCGCTCCCGGCTGGTCCTGAACCACCTCAACCCGCTGGTCCGCACCCTCGCCACGCTCCCCGACCCGGCACTGGCCGGCACCGCGGTGGAGGGACTGTACGGGCAGGCCCTGCTGATGGCCCAGCGCCCGCTGCGCCCGGCGGATTCGGCATTGCTCAACCGGGCGTTCCTCGATCTGCTGCAATGGGCCACCGGACCACACGCCGAACGGGAGGAGGGCCGATGACCACCGAAGCCAGGGACGCCGCGGCCATTCGGCGGGCCATCGAGGACAATCGGGCCGAACCGGAGGGGCCGGCCCGCAACGCGCGCGCCGAACTCCTCGCGGAGGAAGCCGAACGCACCGGCGACCGGCCGCTGTTGATCGACGCGCTGTTCAACCTGCTGACCGCGTACAACTACAGCTCCGAGGCGGACAAGAAGTTCGTGCCGTTCGCCCGGGCGCTGCGGATGTGGGACGAGAACCCGGCGGACTTCGACGAGGCCGCCACCCACAGCCTGCACTGGTACTTCAAGTGGGTCTCCAGCGGCATGCTGGACCAGCCGCACATCCCGCTGGCCGCCATCGAGCAGTGGCAGGCCGAGATGGAGCGCCGCTACCGGCTCGCCGGCCACTCCGAACGCGCCGTGCGTCAGGGCGAGTTCCGCATCGCCAAGCACACCGGCGACCTGGCCCGGGCCGAACGCGCCTACGCCGCCTGGCAGTCGGCCGAGCGCGACGAGCTGAGCGACTGCCAGGCGTGCGAACTGCACCTCCAGGGCGCCTGGCACCTCCACCTCGGCGACGACGAGGCCGCGCTGAGCCGGTGGTCCCCGGTGCTGGACGGCGAACTCACCTGCGCCCACGAGCCGCACGCCGTCCTCGCCTCCAGCCTCCTGCCGCTGCTGCGGCTCGGCCGCGCCGACCAGGCCCGCGCCAACCACCTGCGCGGCTACCGCATGCTCCGCCCGATGGAGAGCATGCGCTCCTCGGTCGCCCTCCACATCGAGTTCTGCGCCCTGACCGGCAACGAGGCCCGCGGCCTGGAGATCCTCGCCGAGCACCCGGCGTACTTCACCGCCACCGGCGACCCGGACAGCCTGATGGACCACCTGGCCGTCACCGCCCTGCTCACCGGCAACCTGGTGGCGCTCGGCCACGGCGACGGCCCGGTCCCCGGCCCGCCCGGACGGCAGTGGACCGCCGCCGAACTGCACGAGCACGGCCGCGACCGGGCGCTGGAACTGGCCGGGCGGTTCGACGAGCGCAACGGCACCGACGCGGTCTCCGCCGCCGTACGCGCCCGTATCGCCCGCCGGCCGCTGCTGGACCGGCTGCCGCTCGGGGTGCGCTCCGCCCCACTGGCCCGGCCCGCCGAAAGCCTCACCGCTCCTCAGCAGCCCGCGCCGGCCGCGCCGCACCCCGCCGCCGACGACGTACCCGCCCTGGTCGCCGAGGCGCGCCGGCTCAGCGACGCCGGCCACCCGGGCGCCCACCAGGCGTGGATCGACGCCGAGAGCGCCGCGCACCGCACCGGCGCCGACCTCGACCCGCTCGCCCGGGCCGAGATCACCGACCACGCGGCCATGGCCGCCCTCGACGAGCCGAGCGCCGCCGCCGAGCTTTTCGAGCGGGCCGCCGTCCAGTACGGGGACGCCGGCGTGCTCGGCGAGGCGGCCGGCTGCCGGGCCCGCGCCGCCTACGCGCTCGCGCTCACCGGCGCCACGAGTGAGGCGCTGTCCGCCGTCGACCGGCAGGTCGGCGAACTGGCCGCGCTGCACGGCATGGCACAGGCCACCCCGCGCCAGCTCACCGGTGCCCTGCTGCTGCGCTGCCGGATCCTGCTGCTGACGCCGGCCAGCCCCGAGCAGCGGCCGGCCGTGCTGGGCGCCGCCGGCGCCCAGGCCGCGGACGTCGCCGCCTTCAGCGACGCCTACCGCGCCGAGCCCGGCATGACCGCCCGGCTCGCCGACGCCACCGTGCTGCTCGGCCGGCTCGCCGCCGGACGCGGGGCGGACGACGCCGTCGAACTGCTCGCCCGCGCCGCCGACCTGCACCACGAGGCCGGCCAGCCCTGGTACGCCGCCGAGCCCGAGGGCGCCCTCGCGGACCTGTGCCTGCGGCGCGACGACCCGCAGGCCGCCGCCCGGTACGCGCTGGCCGCCCTCGATCACGGCGCGGACATCCTCGAACCGCCGCACCGCGCGAGCCTGCTGCTGATCGCCACCCAGGCACAGGCGGCCCTCGGCCGCGACGACGAGGCCGCCGGCCACGCCCTGGAGGCCGCGCACTGGGCCGACGAGTCCGGCGACCCGGCGGGCCTCGGCGCGACCGCCCGGGTGCTGCTCGGCGGCAGCCTGCGCCGCGCCGGGCGGCCCGACGAGGCCGCCGCCGTCCTGGAGTCGGTGCTGCCCGACCTCGCCGCCGGCCACGACGAGGGCGAGCTCGTCCAGGCCCGCTGGTGGCTGGCCGAGGCCCAGCTCGACCTCGGCGAGGTCCGCGAGGCCGCCACGCAGTTCCTGCTCGCCGCCCAGGTCGCCGAGCACTGGAGCGACCAGCACGACCACGCCATGCTCGCCAACCTCGCCGCCGACGCCCTCAACCGGGCCGAACTCGACGACGAGGCGGTACGTGCCTACGCCCGCGCCGAGACCCTGTGGCGCGACGTCGGCGACCCGCACGCCGTGGTCCGTACCCTGCGCGCCCGCGCCTGGATCGAGATCCGCGACGGCCGGGCCGGCCTGTCCGCCGCACGTGACCTGATGGCCGCCGCCACCGACACCGCCGAACAGGCACTGGCCGCGGCGGACGACCCGACCGCCTCCGCCCACCTGCGCATCGAACTGGCCGCCACCCACCACCAGACCGCCGAGATCCTGCTGCGCGGCACCGAGGACCCGGGCCGGCTCACCGAAGCCCTCGGCTTCGCCGACCTGGCCGTCACCGTCCTCGACCCGCTGGGACCCGAGGCCCGCGACGACCGCACCGCGGCCACCCTCCTCGGCGCCTGGCTCCACACCCGCCTCGGCCACCCCGGCCCCGCCCACGAGCGCGCGACCGCCGTCCTCGCCGAGTACGAGGGCCACGAGGGCGACACCCCCGCCAACCGCAGAGCCCAGGCCCAGGCCGTCCTGGACCACCTGCGCCCGGACAGCACGCAGCAGGACTGACCCCTGGGGCCGCGTCCGCCTCACCCCGGCCCGGGAACTCCGCCGGGCCGGGGTGAGTTCTCCGGTTGCGGGTCGGTACGTGTGCCGGCCCGGCCGTCCGCCCCGACCGGTGCTCCCCGTGCCTGGTGGGGCGGTAGTCCGTCCGCCGCTCCGCCGGCTCCCCTCCTCCGGTGGAGGGCGGACGGCCGGCCGCACCCGTTGTACGCTCCCGCTACTTCGCGCCCAGCCACTGCTGGAGCGGGTCGATGGCGAAGTACGCCACGAAGCACACCGAGACCGCCCACACCAGCGGGTGGACGTCGCGGACCTTGCCCAGCACCAGCTTGATCGCCACGAAGGACAGGAAGCCCGCCCCGATCCCGTTGGTGATGCTGTACGTGAAGGGCATCGCGGCGATGGTCAGGAAGGCCGGGATCGCGATGTCGTACTGGGTCCAGTCGATGTTGCGCACCTGGGCCATGAGCAGGAAGCCCACCGCGACCAGCGCGGGCGCCGCCGCCTGCGAGGGCACCACCGCGGCAAGCGGCGACAGGAAGAGGGCCACGGCGAACAGCGCACCGGTCACCACGCTGGCCAGACCCGTGCGCGCCCCCTCGCCGACGCCGGCCGCGGACTCCACGTAGGCGGTGTTGGACGAGCAGGAGGCCGCGCCGCCGGCGACCGCGGCCGCTCCGTCTATGAACAGCACGCGCCCGATGTTCGGCACCCGCCCCCGCTTGTCCAGCAGCCCGGCCTCGCTGGAGATGCCCACGATCGTGCCCATGGCGTCGAAGAAGTCCGAGAGCACCAGGGTGAAGACGAACAGCGCGGCGGTCACCACGCCCGCCTCCTGGAAGCCGCCGAGCAGGCTGAAGTGCCCCACCAGCCCGAAGTCCGGGCTCGCCACGACCTTGTGCGGCCACTTGGGCACGCTCAGCCCCCAGGCGGCGGCCGGGACGTCGGCGACGGAGTTGACCACGATCGCCACGATCGTCATCACCACGATGCTGATCAGGATCGCGCCCTTGATCCGCCGGGCGACCAGCGCCACCGTGAGCAGCACCCCGAGGCAGAACACCAGCACCGGCCAGCCGGTCAGGGTGCCCGTCGCACCGAGCTGCACCGGCACGGTGGTCTTGGCGGCGTCCGGGATACGGGTGGCGAACCCGGCGTCCACGAAGCCGATGAAGGCGATGAACAGGCCGATGCCGACGCTGATCGCCTGCTTGATGGGCAGCGGGATGGCGTTCATGATCGCTTCGCGCAGCCCGGTGACCACCAGCACGCATATCAGCAGGCCCTCGAAGACCACCAGGCCCATCGCGTCCGGCCAGCTCATCTTGGGCGCGAGCTGGAAGGCCACCACGGCGTTCAGCCCGAGTCCGGCGGCGATGGCCAGCGGCAGGTTGCCGCCCACGCCCATGATCGCGGTCATCACCGCGGCCACCAGCGCGGTGGCGGTGACCAGTTGGGGCGTCGACAGATGGTGCCCGAACTTGTCCGTCGCACTGCCGAGGATGATCGGATTGAGCACCAGGATGTACGCCATGGTGAAGAACGTGGCCACCCCGCCGCGCAACTCCCGCACCGCGGTGGACCCGCGTTCCGAGATCCGGAACCATCTGTCCAGCGCGCTGCCGGCAAGGGGTGGACGGGACACCGGCCGGCCGGCGTCCACGGCGGAACCTGACATGCTGCTCCTCGGTTCGGGCACAAGGCTTCGACAAACACTTCGGCACACAGTGGAAGGGGGACAGGGCACAGGATTCTGCCCCCGCACCCGTCACCCGCGGGTTTCCGGTGCGTTACCCCGTATCACCGTCGTGTTCCGGCCATGCTCAGGTCAACACCCCCCCCGAGCCTCAATGATCCATCAGAGCCCGCCGGCCACCCGCAGCACCGCGCCCGTGGTGTAGGACGCCTCCGGCGACAGCAGCCAGGCCACCGCGCCCGCGACCTCCTCCGGCTCGCCGGGGCGCCGCATCGGGACGCGGTCCGGGTTGCGCCAGGGCCGCTCCGGGTCGCCCATCGCCGCATGGATGCCGGTGACGATCATGCCGGGCTGCACGGAGTTCACCCGCACCCCCTCGGCGGCCAGTTCCTTGGCCAGGCCCACCGTCAGCGCGTCCACCGCCGCCTTGGACGCGGCGTAGTGCACGTACTCGCCCGCGCCGCCCAGCGTCGCCGCGCCCGAGGAGATGTTGACGATCGCGCCCCCGCTGCCGCCGTACCGGGTGGACATCTCCCGCACCGCGCGCCGCGCGCACAGCATCGCGCCGCGTACGTTGACCTCCAGCACCCGGTCGATCACCTCTACCGGGGTCTCGGCGAACCGGCCGAGCGGCCCGGTGACGCCCGCGTTGTTCACCAGCCCGGTGACCGGGCCGAGTTCGGACCGCACCGCGTCGAAGAACGCGTCGACCCGGGCCTCGTCGCCGGTGTCCACCCGGTGCACCAGGCACTGCGCGCCCGCCGCGCGCACCTGCCGGGCCACGTCCAGCGCGGCCTCCTCCGCCCGCTCGTAGCCCAGCCCGATCCGGTGGCCGGCCGCCGCCAGCCGCAGCGCCACCGCCGCCCCGATCCCGCGGCTGCCGCCGGTGACCACCGTGACCTGGTCCACGCTTTCGTCCCCTTCCCGTCGCCGCCCCGCGCACCGGCGCCGTACGGCCGCCCGCCCTCTGCGTTTCCCGCGGAGATCACGAACGCTATCGCAGCGCCCCGTCAACACTGCGTGAACGCCTCATGTATCCGGTTTCGGTGCGGTTGGCAGGCATCGGAGGATTGGTCTTGACCAAGTTCGTGACAGCGCTCTATGGTCCTGGTAGTGAAAGGACCTTTAATAAACAGGGGTTCCGAAACAAGGCTGAACAAGCCGCGGTTGGGTCCGCCGGACGGGCGGGCCCGGAAGGCGATTGCGAGGACAGGGTGGGGACCACGCAGCTCGAATCGGTGCAGGAGCCGAAGTACTGGCACCTGAAGACGGTGCTGAACGACGCCCTCGACTCGGAGTTCGAGGTCGGCGAGATCCTGCCGAACGAACGGGACCTGGCCGCGCGCTTCGGCGTCGCCCGGGCCACGCTCCGCCAGGCGCTGGAGCAGCTCGAACTCGAGGGCCGCCTCCAGCGGCGGCGTGGGGTCGGCACCACCGTCGCCCCGCCGCGCATCGGCGTGGCCGTGGGCCCCTCGGCCAACACCTGGCCGGGCGCGGGCCGCGACGCGTGGACCACCATCGGCTGCGCCGAGGCCGTCGCGCCCGCCGCCGTCGCCGCCCTGCTGGGCACCGCGGCCGACGAGGCGGTGCACACCGTGCGCCGCGAGCGGACCGTCCAGGGCCAGCCGGTCGCCACCGAGCTGCTCTACGTGCCGCCGGCCTCGGTCCCGGGCCTGCCCGGCCTGCTCACCCCGGCCGAGCACGCCCCTGCCGTGCTGCGCGAGCTGCACACCCTGGAGCTGGAGAGCGAGGACCGCGCGGTGGAGCTGGGCTCGGCCCGCGCCGAGGACGCCAAGCTGCTCGACCGGTTGCCCGGCGCCCCGGTCCTCGTCGTCACCACCCGCTACGTCTCCGGCGGCCGGGTCGCCGCGGCCTCCGTGGCCACCTACCGCGCCGACACCTGCCGGCTCACCTTCGGCGACTCCGGAGCGCTGGAGGTCACCCACCACGAGCCGGAGAGCCGCCAGGCGTCCTGAACTCCGGCCACGACGGCGGCCCGCCCGGGGAACTCCCCGGAGCGGGCCGCCGTTTCGCTGTTCCCGGCCCGACCGCCGGGCGGTGTCAGCGCCGGGCCGGGGAGGCCTGCTCCACCGCGAAGAGCTGTTCCTCGACGTGGTCCAGGGCCATCCGCAGCGCGCCGGTCGCGATCGCGTCCGAGCCGAGGGCGGAGAGCACCACACGCGGCGGGCGCAGGCAGTAGCGGGCCAGCTCCGAGCGCAGCGGCTCCAGGACGCCGTCCAGGCCCGCCGCCCAGCCGCCGATCACCACCAGCTCCGGGTCGATCGCCAGCACCAGCGCCGCCACGTCGTGCACCAGCCGGTGCAGGAAGCGCTCGACGGCGTCCTTGGCCTGCACGTCGCCGTCCTTGGCCAGCGCGAACACCCGGGCCACCGCCTGCTCGTCCAGCGGGTGCAGCGGGGTGCCGGTGGTGGACAGCAGATGCTCGGGGGTCACCTCGCGGCCCAGCAGGTGCAGCGCCCCGATCTCGCCGGCCGCCCCGCCGAAACCCCGGTGCAGCCGGCCGCCGATCAGCGAGCCCGCACCCGGGCTCAGCCCGGCCAGTACGAACACCACGTCGTCGGTGCCGACCGCCACGCCCTTCCAGTGCTCGCCCACCGCCGCCACGTTCGCGTCGTTCTCGACCAGCACCGGACATCGGAAGGACCGCTGCAACCGCTCGCCCAGCGGCAGTCCGGTCCAGCCGGGCAGCGCCGTGCTCAGCCGCACCTCGCCGCCCGACTCCACGATGCCGGGACTCCCCACGCCCACCGCCCACAGCGTGCTGCGGGCCACCCCGGCCTTGCGCAGCAGCTCGGCGACCGTACCGCGCAGCCGCTCCAGCCGGTCGTCCGCGGACGCCGACTCCGGCACCTCGCGGCCGTGCGAGCCCAGCACCTGACCGCCCAGGTCGGACAGCACCACCCGTACCTGGTGCGCGCCGATCTCGATGCCCAGCAGGTGCCCGGCCTCCGCGTGGAAGCGGAACCTGCGGGCCGGCCGGCCCTGCTTGCGGCCGTCAGCCGGGTCCGGCGCCACCTCCACCACCAGATCCGACTCGCTCAGGCCCTCGATGACGCCCTCGACGGTCGGCCGGGACAGCCCCGTGCTCTGCACCAGCTCGGTCAGCGTGGGGGTCTGTGCGCCGCGCAGGGCGTGAAGGACGACCGCGGAATTGATCCGCCGGAGCAGCGACGGGTCCCCGCCGGTCAGTCGCCCCAAGGTGTGTCCTCCCAGCATGTGCGCGTGTGTGGCGGATCGTACCCGCCAGGAAGCCGCGCGGCGAGTGCCGTCGGGCATCGGGCCCGTGGGTGGCCGGCCCGGTCGTCCTGACGGGCCGCCAATTGTCATACGGCGGAGCTTTACTGGTCACATGGATCTTGCCGCCCAGCTCGCCGAGGTGGACCGGCTGCGCCGACTGCCCTTCCCCGCGCAGCGGGTCCGCGAGGGCGCCGTCGTCGGCGGCCCCGGCTTCCACATCGAGGACCTCGCGGTCAGCGAGGACTTCCACGACAGCGATCCGGCCCGCCGCGCCGAGGCCGAGGAGGACTTCACCGTCTGGTGCCAGGCGCTGGTCGACCTGCTCGGCACCCGCTGGGGCGAGCCGGAGACCGTGGACCTGTATGCGATCCTGATCCGCTCGATGGACGGCGAGGAAGTGCCGGCGCCCCTGGACGAACTGTGCGGCTACGTGCCGGAGATGTACGGCTGGCTGGTGGGCGAGCGCTGGATAGCGCTCGGGGTGGGCCAGTGGGACGGCGGATTACCGCTCCAGCTCGTCCTCGCGGTGGGGGAGCGGACGGCCTACGAACGGGCCGTACGGCCGGGCCCCGGGGCGGCCGGCGGCGCGGGCCCCGCGGCGGCCGACGGCCCGCGGGCGGACGGCGGTTGAGGGGCCGTACGATGCTCCGCCCGCCCGGTCAGCCGTCCGCTTCGGCGAGTGCGACGCCGCCGGGTGCCGCCGAAGCCGTCCCCGTAACCGCATCGCCCGTGACCACGTCCACGGCCCCGTCCGCGCCCACGTCCGCGAACGCCGCCGCCCGCAGCCGGGCGAACTCCTCGGCGAGCGTCGCCGGCGACCAGTGGGCGTTGAGGCCGCTCGGGCTCGGCAGCGCCCAGATCCGGGTCCCGCCGATGCGCCGCTCCTGCGGCCCCACTTGTGCGTCCTTGTCACCGAAGGCGACCCGGTAGGCGGTCACGCCGAGCACCGCCAGCCAGGCCGGCCGGAAGGTCTCCACCTTGGCGGTGAGCAGCGCGCCGCCGGCGATCAGTTCCTCGCGGGTCAGCTCGTCGGCCCGCGCGGTGGCCCGGGGCGCCACATTGGTGATGCCGAGCCCGAGGGCGGGCATCTCCTGCTGCTCGGCGGGCAGGAAGCGGCGCGGGGTGAAGCCGGAGGCGTGCAGGGCGGGCCAGAAGCGGTTACCGGGCCGGGCGAAGTGGTGGCCCGTCCAGGCCGACATCAGGCCCGGGTTGATGCCGCAGAACAGCACCCGCAGCCCCGGCCCGATGATGTCCGCCAGCGTCCGGTCCCGGGCCGCGGCGAGCTGCTCGGGGGTCAGAGGATCGCCCCCGGGGCGTAGGCCGCGGCGCGCGGGTGGGCCTTGGCGACCTCCTCGACGCGCCGCACCACCTCGGCGACCTGCCCGCCCGCGGCGCCGGTGAAGGACAGCCGGTCGGCCATCAGCGCGTCCAGGGCCGCGCGGTCCAGCGGGATCCGGTCGTCAGCGGCGAGCCGGTCCAGCAGCTCGTTGCGCTCCCCGCCCTTCTCGCGCATCGCCAGCGCCGAGGCCACCGCGTGCTCCTTGATCACCTCGTGCGCCGCCTCCCGGCCGACCCCGGCGCGCACCGCGCCCATCAGCACCTTGGTGGTGGCCAGGAACGGCAGGTAGCGGTCCAGTTCGCGGGCGACGACCGCGGGGAAGGCGCCGAACTCGTCCAGTACCGTCAGGAAGGTCTCCAGCAGGCCGTCGAAGGCGAAGAAGGCGTCCGGCAGCGCGACCCGGCGCACCACCGAGCAGGACACGTCGCCCTCGTTCCACTGGTCGCCGGCCAGCTCGCCGGTCATCGAGGCGTAGCCGCGCAGGATCACCATCAGGCCGTTGACGCGCTCGCAGGAGCGGGTGTTCATCTTGTGCGGCATCGCCGAGGAGCCGACCTGGCCGGGCTTGAAGCCCTCGGTGACCAGTTCGTGGCCGGCCATCAGCCGGATCGTCTTCGCCGTGGAGGAGGGCGCGGCCGCCAGCTGCACCAGCGCGGAGACCACCTCGTAGTCCAGCGAGCGCGGGTAGACCTGGCCGACGGAGGTGAAGGTGCGGGCGAAGCCCAGGTGCCCGGCGATCCGCTGCTCCAGCTCCGCGAGCCGGGCATCGTCGCCGCCGAGCAGGTCCAGCATGTCCTGGGCGGTGCCGACCGGGCCCTTGATGCCGCGCAGCGGGTAGCGGCCGATCAGCTCCTCGACCCGCTCGAAGGCGACCAGCAGCTCGTCTCCGGCGGTGGCGAACCGCTTGCCGAGCGTGGTGGCCTGCGCGGCGACGTTGTGCGAGCGGCCGGCCATCACCAGCTCCGCGTACTGCCCGGCGAGCTGCCCCAGCCGGGCGAGCACCGCGACCGTACGGTCCCGGACGTGCTCCAGCGAGAGCCGGATCTGCAGCTGCTCCACGTTCTCGGTCAGGTCCCGGGAGGTCATGCCCTTGTGGATGTGCTCGTGCCCGGCGAGCGCGTTGAACTCCTCGATCCGCGCCTTCACGTCGTGCCGGGTGACCCGCTCCCGCTCGGCGATCGAGCCGAGGTCGACCTGCTCCAGCACGCGTTCGTAGTCCTCGACCACGCCCGCCGGCACCTCGACGCCGAGGTCGGCCTGCGCCCGCAGCACGGCCACCCACAGCCGCCGCTCCAGCACCACCTTCTGTTCCGGGGACCAGAGGGTGGCGAGATCCGCCGACGCATAGCGGTTGGCCAGGACATTCGGGATACGCGGCTTGGCTGTCACGGGGGCCGATTCTACCGGGCGCCCGCACCGGTCCCGGGCCCCGGCATCCCCGGCCGCGAGCTACGGCGCCGCCCCACGGCCGGCGGCCCGCCGTGGGGCGGCAGGGCGGCGGGCGGTCAGCCGAAGAACCTGACGAACTCGTCGACCACCGCCTGCGGTGCCTCCTCGACGAAGAAGTGGCCCGCGTCCTCCACCTGGACGACCTGCGCGTCGGCCGCCTGCGTGGGCAGCGTGGCCCGCATCCGCTCGGCGAGCACGCCGTCGCCGAGGCCGGAGACCATCCCGAGCACCGGCGCGGTCACCTTCCCGTACGTCCCCAGGTCGACGATGTCCTGGCCGAACGCCTGGTACCAGCCGTTGCCGCCGCGGATCGCGTCGGGCGTGTTGTACGCGTGCGCGAAGACGGAACGGTCCAGCAGCGTCAGGGCGGTCTGGTCCACCAGGAAGGCGTCGAAGATCCAGTCGATGAGGTGCCGGGCCCGCCCGGCCAGTACTTGCTCGGGCAGCCCGGGCACTTGGCCGAAGGCCAGCCACCAGGGGAAGAAGGGTAATCCGCGGGCCGGCAGGATCGGGATCCGGTACAGCGACGGGTCCGGGTGGAGGGTTTCCAGCAGGGCCACTCTCCGGGTGGCCTCGGGGTGGTTGACGGCGAAGCTGAAGGCGACCTGCGAGCCGACGTCGTGGCCGGCGATGTCGGCCCTTCGGTAGCCGAGTGCCCGTATCAGACTGCGGATGACCCCGGCCATCGTCTTCTTGTCGTACCCACCGGCGGGCTTGTCCGAGCCGCCCATGCCCGGCAGGTCCACCGCGATCACCCGGTACCCGGCGGCCGCCAGCGCGGGCATCACCTTGCGGAACTCCCACCAGGTCTGCGGCCAGCCGGGCAGCAGGATCAGCGGCCGGCCCTCCCCGCCGGCGACGTAGTGCAGCCGCAGGCCCCGCACCGTGACATGGGAGCTGTGGAAGTCCCCCTCCAGCGAGTGCGCGAGCCGGGTGTCGGTCGGCACGGCCGAGGCCACCCTGCCGTGCTTGGGCGCGCGGGCCGGACCGGGGGGAGCCGCTGTCGCCGATGGGGCCGGTGCCGCTGATGCCGGGAACTCGGCCGTGACGGCGCGCATCGCGCCTTCCGCGCCCGGTGTGATCGCCTTTCGCCTGTCCGTCGTCACTTTTTCACTCCACTTCCTTGTGGTTGTACGTGGCTCGCGGTTGTGCGTGGCCGGAATTCGACTCGCGGGAAGCGGCCGCCCGCCGCCCCGCGGTACGAGGAATCATGAATAGGTGACACGAAATGGTCCTCTTCCGCCGTGCTCTCCGCCGGTCCGATACCGCTTTTGGGGTCGACAGGGCAATGCGGAAGAACATTCAAACAGCCCATCACACCGGTGAGCACCTTGCCGATCACATAATCGATTAATGCTGAACCGATCGTCATCCGATCGGATTACCACTGGTCCCCTGTGGTCCGGCCGACGTTTCAGCGTGTCGTGCTGGCGGCCCGGCAGCGGGCATGGCATATTCCTCTGCGCAACTGGTGGCGCAGGTTCCGGGAAGACGGCATGAGCGAAACGAATCAGCAGCAGACCTTCACCGGCGGCTGCCTGTGCGGGAACATCCGGTACACCGTGACGGGTAATCCGATCGCCCCGCTCGTGTGCAGTTGTGCACACTGCAAGAAACTGTCCGGCGGGCCGATGACGGCCTGGGTCGGCTTTCTCCTCCAGGGTTTCTCCTGGGACGGCCCGGGCGGTGAGCCGACCTGGTTCGCCACCTGGCCGGGCGTCAATCGCGGATTCTGTCCCCAATGCGGTGCGCGTATCTGCGCACTCGACGACGGAGCCTCGGCCGTTTTTGTCACGATCATGAGCCTGGACGACCATTCCGTGGTCGTCCCGGAGGTCCAGCGCTTCCCCGAGGACGCGGTGTCCTGGCTCCCGCAGGTGCCGGTCGGGGACCGGGCCACCGCGGTGTGAGCCGCCGCGGCGGGCCCGGAGCGTGCCCTCGTCTCCGCTGCTTACGCAACCCCAGGGTTGCATATGGGGTGACCGGGCGCAACCGTACGGACGCGGAGCGGGACCGCGGACCTGCCCGCGGCTCGCGTCACCCGGCCTCGGACGGCGCTTCGTACGGCGTGGTCGGCGATGCGGACAGCACTTCGTACGGCAGCAGCGCCGGGCGCTTCGGTTCGCGGCCGTCGCCGGAGGAGCGGCCGGTCAGCCGGCGGCCGATCCAGGGCAGCAGATGGCGGCTCGTGAAGCGCAGGTCGGCGACCCGGCGGGCGGCCCAGGCGGCCGGGACGTGCGGTGGCAGCGGAGTGCGCCACTCGGACTGCGGCGGCAGCCCGAGGGTCTGCCAGACCGCCTCGGCGACCCGTTCGTGGCCCTCGCCGGTCAGGTGCAGCCGGTCCTCGGCCCACATCCGCGGGTCGCCCAGCACCTCGGCGCCGTAGAGATCCACCACCAGCGCGCCGTGCTCCCGGGCGAGGTCGTCGATGAAGGCGAAGAGCTGCTCCATGCGCGGCAGGAACCGGGTCGCCACCGGGCCGCGCCGGGCCGGGCTGCGCATCAGGACGAGCTGCCGGCAGGCCGGGGCCAGCTTCTCCACCGAGGTCTCCAGCGCCGCGCACACCTCGTCCACGTCGCACCCGGGCCGCAGTACGTCGTTGAGCCCGCCCACCAGCGTGATCAGGTCCGGGGACATCGCCACCGCCGCGTCCACCTGATCCGCCGCGATCTGCCGGATCAGCTTGCCGCGCACCGCCAGGTTGGCGTAGTGGAAGTCCGGCGTCCGCGCGGCGAGCCGGGCCGCGAGCAGATCCGCCCACCCCCGGTAACTGCCGTCGGGCAGCAGGTCCGACATGCCCTCGGTGAACGAGTCGCCGACCGCGACAAAGCTGGTGTACGCAAACGGAGTCCCCATGACGGGGCGATCCTAGGGGAGCCCCCGCGCCCGGTCCGCACCGCCCCGCCCGCGCACACGGCCGCCGGGCCCGCCCGCCGTCACGCCCGCCCCGGCCGCACCAGCTCCTTGAGCACGTCCTCCATCGTCACCAGGCCCAGCGCCCGCCCCTCCACGTCCACCACCGCGGCCAGGTGGGCGCCACGGGCCCGCATCGCGGTGAGCACGTCGTCCAGCGGGGTGTCGGCCCCGACCCGGGTGATGGGGCGCAGGGCCGAGCGGGGGAAGGGGGCGTCCCGCGGCTCGGCGTCCAGCGCGTCCTTCACATGCAGATAGCCGAGCACCCGCCCGCTCTCGTCGGCCACCGGGAACCGGGAGAAGCCGGAGGTGGCGCTCAACTCCTCCAGCCCCTCCGGGGTGCTGCCCAGCGGCGCCCGCACCACCCGCTCGGCCGGCACCACGATCTCGCCGACCGGCCGCCGCCCCAGCTCCAGCGCCTCCCGCAGCCGGGCCGTGGCCCGCTCGTCGAGCATGCCCGCCTCGCCCGCGTCCCCCACGATCCGGGACAGCTCGTCCGACGAGAACACCGCGGCCACCTCCGAGCGCGGCTCCACCCGCAGCAGCCGCAGCCCCGCGTTGGACAGCGCGTTGATGCCGAAGATCAGCGGCCGCAGCGCCCGGGTCAGCGCCACCAGCGGCGGCCCGAGCAGCAGCGCCGACCGGACCGGCCCGGCCAGCGCGATGTTCTTCGGCACCATCTCGCCGAAGAGCATGTGCAGATACGTGGCCAGCGCCAGCGCGATCACGAAGGACACCGGGTGCACCGCGCCGTGCGGTACGTGGACCGCCCGGAACAGCGGCTCCACCAGGTCCGCGATGGCCGGCTCCGCCACGATGCCGAGCACCAGGGTGCACACGGTGATGCCGAGCTGTGCCCCGGCCAGCAGCGGCGACAGGTGTTCCAGGCCCCACAGCACCGGCCGCGCCCGCCGGTCACCGGCACCGGCCCGCGGCTCGATCTGGCTGCGCCGCACCGAGACCATGGCGAACTCGGCGCAGACGAAGAAGGCGTTCGCCACGATCGTGAGCAGCCCGACCAGCACCTGCACCGCGGTCATGGCACCGGCTCCCGCTCGTGCTCCGGGCCCGGCCCGCGCCCGCCCGGCGGCGCGGTCAGCAGTGCCCGGGCCGCGCGGTGGGCGGCCGACTCGGTCACCTCGATCCGCCAGCCGCCGACCTCCAGCACGTCCCCGCGCTCCGGGATCCGCCCGAGCCGGTGCGCCACCAGCCCGGCCAGCGTCTCGTACGGTCCCTCGGGCGCGCGCAGCCCGATCCGCTCCAGCTGGTCCTCG
This sequence comes from Actinacidiphila acididurans, assembly GCF_016918855.1. Classification (GTDB taxonomy): domain Bacteria; phylum Actinomycetota; class Actinomycetes; order Streptomycetales; family Streptomycetaceae; genus Actinacidiphila; species Actinacidiphila acididurans. The sequence continues at coordinate 88,290 of NZ_JADKYB010000026.1, read as the reverse complement.
GTCCGGGTGGCGCCGTCCGCGTCGTAGACCCGCCGGCCCTGCCGGTCCTCGTGCAGGAAGAGCAGGTCGGGCAGCTCGTGCGGGTCGTGCTCGTCGCGGACCTCGCCGACCACCTCCTCCACGATGTCCTCCATCGTGGCGACCCCGGCGGTCCCGCCGTACTCGTCGATCACCACCGCCATCGACTGACGGCTGGACAGCCGGTTCAGTAGCCGGTCCACGGTCAGCGACTCCGGGACCAGCAGCGGCTCGCGCAGCAGGGCGGTCACCGGCAGGTGCCGGCGGCCGGCGGCCGGGACGGCCAGCACGTCCTTGATGTGGACGGTGCCGATCACCGCGTCCAGGGTGTCGCGGTAGACCGGGAAGCGGGACAGGCCGGTCGCGCGGGTGGCGTTGGCCACGTCCTCCGCCGTTGCCTGCTCCTCCAGGGCGGTGACCTGCACGCGGGGGGTCATCACGTTCTCAGCGGTCAGCTCCGCCAGGCCCAGCAGGCGTACGAACAGCTCCGCGGTGTCGGCCTCCAGCGCGCCCTCTTGCGCCGAGTGCCGGGCCAGCGCGACCAGTTCCTGCGGGCTGCGCGCCGAGGCCAGCTCCTCGGCCGGCTCCAGACCCAGCCGGCGCAGCACCCGGTTCGCGGCGCTGTTCAGATGCCGGATCAGCGGGCCGAACGCCCGGCTGAACGCGACCTGCACCGGCGCCACCCGCGTGACCACCGCCATCGGCCGGGAGATCGCCCAGTTCTTGGGCATCAGCTCGCCCACCACCATCAGGAAGACCGTCGAGAGCGCCGTGCCCAGCACCAGCGCCGTCGAGGACGCCCCCGACGCGCCCAGCCCCATCGCCCGCAGTGGCCCACGCAGCAGCGTGGCGATCGACCCCCTGGCGAGCATGCCGATGACCAGGCCGGTCACGGTGATGCCGAGCTGGGCGCCGGAGAGCTGAACGGTCAGCGTCCGCACCGCCGTCAGCGCCGCGGGCGCGCCGCGCTCCCCGGCCCGGGCCGCCCGCTCCAGCTCACCGCGCTCGACCGTGGTCATCGAGAACTCGGCCGCGACGAACACGCCGCTGGCAAGGGCGAGCAGCACCGCCACCACGAGCAGGAGCGTTTCGGTCATCGGACACCTCGCTCCCATGATCGGCGACCCGCGCCCGCCGCGCACCCGCCCGTACGGGCCGAAATCCGCCGTCGGCGGTGCCGGTGCCGTCATCGCCTCCGGCCCGCAGGAGGATCGCGACCCGCCCGGGTACGGGACCGGCCGATCCGGTCAGTCGGCGTCGGGCGCCAGCGGCTTGGTCCAGCGGCGCCACCGCGACTCGCGCGCGTAGCCGGCCGCGGCCCAGGCGCTGTGGGCGAGGTCGTTGTCCTCCAGGACCATCGCGTCGCCGCGTCGGCCGCCGAGCGCGGCGAACCGTATCTCCGCCGCGTCCAGCAGGGCCCGGGCGACGCCCTGGCGGCGGGCGTCCGGGCGCACGGCCAGCCGGTACAGGTGGCAGCGCCAGCCGTCGAAGCCGGCGATCACCGTGCCCAGCAGCTCCCCGTCGCGCTCGGCGAGCAGCAGCGCCTCCGGGTCCCGGCCGATCAGCGTGGCCACCCCGTCCGGGTCGTCGCTGATGCTGGTGCCCTCGGCCGCGATCCGCCAGAAGGCCAGGACAGCGGCCACGTCGCGCGGGGCCGCCGGTCGGATCCGCAAATCGTTCATCGGACCATCCCACCACCGGTGCCCGGCGGGCCCGCCGGTATTCCGCGATGCGGGACGACGCTCTTGCCGCTACTAGCGCCTCGGCGCTAGCGTGGTCGCATGGCGAAAACCCAGTTGAACGTACGGGTGGACGAAGCCACGGCCGAGACGGCGCGGGCCCGCGCCTCGCAGCGCGGCATCAGTGTGAACCGTTACATCGAGGAACTCGTCCAGCAGGACGAGGGGGAGAACGGGCGGGCCTTCGTCCAGGCCGCGGCGGACTTCATGCGCCGGTACGAGCAGGTCTTCGCCGAGGAGTTCGGCGCCCGGGCGGACGGCGACCCCGGCGAAGGCACCCGTTGACGCTGCGGATCGACCTCGCGTGGCTGCTCATGGTCGCCGAGCGCAACACCCCTGGCGACCCGCAGGTCACCGACTGGGGCGCCCTCGTCGCCGCGGTCAGCAGACACCAGGCCGAGATCTTCGGCCGCCCTGTCTACCCCGACGAGCACGCCCGCGCCGCCGCCCTGCTCCAGCTCCTCCTGCACGTCCCGGCCCTGGAGCGCTCCAACGCCCTGTTCGCCACCGCCGTCGCCTACGCCTACCTGGTGGCCGGCGGCCTGCGGGTGACCACCACGCCCGAACAGGTCCGCGACCTGGCCCGCCTGGTCAAGGACGGCTCCGCCGGGGTGGACCGCATCGCGGAGGAGCTCCGTACCTGGACGGTGCCCGGCTGAGCGGCCCACGCCGGCCCTGACGTCCCCAACGCTCGTGATCAATACAGCTAGCGGCTGAACCTGTCCCCGGGCATCGGCGGCGCCTGGGCCGGGACCCCTCCCGCCGGGGCGTCCGTGCCACCCGGCTCACCCTGCGCGGGCAGCCCAGGGGCCGGCTGGTCCGCCGATGCGTACGGCGTGGCCTGCCCGCCGGGTTGCCGGGAATCCGATGGGTACGGCGAAGCCTCCCCGCCCGGTTGCTGCTGTGAGTCCGATCCGTAGGCCGCGGTCGACCCGCCGGGTTGCTGCGGGTGCGATGCGTGCGGGGGGATCGACTCACCGGGTTGCGGCGGGACCGAGCCGTACCGCTCCGTCGCTCCGCCCGGCTGCTGCTGCGGTTCCGATCCGTACGGCGCCGTCCCCGCGGGCGGCTGCTGCGGCGTGGGGTCGTACGGTGCCGCGGACACTTCGGGTGCGGGCGACGGGTCCGGTGTGGGCGCCGCTTCCGGAGCCGGTGCGTACGGCGCCGGCGCGTAGTGCGCGGCGAAGGCCTGGGCGTCCCAGCGGCCGCCGAGTTCGGGGGCCAGCCAGTCGGCGGCGGCGGCGCGGAAGGCCGCGGGGGAGAGGGCGGCGGCCCGCTCGGGCAGGGCGCCGAGCAGCGGGGCGTTGGCCGCGACCGGCAGGTCGGCGATGTTGCAGCGCTCGGCCAGGCCCGGGTCGGGCGCCCAGGAACCGATGATCACGCCCAGGCAGATGACCTTCCGTGCGGCCAGCGCCTCCGCGGTCAGCGCGGTGGCGTTGAGGGTGCCCAGCCCCGCGGGGGCGACCAGCAGCACCCGCGCGCCCATCAGCGCCGCCGTGTCCGCCAGGGTCGAGCCCTTCTCGTCGTAGCGGACCAGCAGCCCGCCCGCCCCCTCGACCAGGACCACGTCGTGGACCGCGGCCAGCTTGGCCGCCGCCTCGGCGATCTCCTCGGGCCCCACGGGGTTGCGGCCCGACCGCAGCGCGGCCGTCACGGGCGCCAGCGGCTCCGGGTAGCGGGCCAGTTCGGCCGCGGTCACTGGACCGGCGAGCCGGGCCACCTCGGCGGCGTCGCCGGGCTCGTGCTCGGCCACCCCGGTCTGCGCGGGCTTGAGCACCGCCACACTGAGCCCCTGCGCCAGCGAGGCCGCGGCCACCGCCGCCGTGGCGACCGTCTTGCCGACTTCGGTGCCCGTCCCCGTCACGACCACGATGGCCATGCGCCGCTCCCTTCCTCGTGCCTGTCTTCGTACTGCGACGTTCTGCGTCGCGCCGCTACCCGCCCACGACGCGGCCAAGCGTCACCCACATGGGTGATTGTGGTCACGGGCGGCGCCGACCGGACCCCGTCCGGCCGGCCCGGAACTCACCCCTGCGCCGCCGCCGCGACCACCGCGGCGCAGATCCGCGCCACGTCGTCGTCCCCGGTGACATAGGGCGGCATGGTGTAGACGAGGTCCCGGAAGGGCCGCAGCCACACCCCTTCCCGCACCGCGGCCCGGGTGGCCGCCGCCATGTCCACCTCGTGGTCGAGCTGGACCACCCCGATCGCGCCGAGGACGCGCACGTCCTTCACGCCCGGCACCTCGGCCGCCGCGGCCAGCCCGTCGCGCAGACCGGTCTCGATGCGCTTGACCTCCTGCGCCCAGTCCTGGTCCAGCAGCAGGCCGATCGAGGCGTCGGCGACGGCCGCGGCCAGCGGGTTGCCCATGAAGGTCGGGCCGTGCGCCAGCACCGGCACCTCGCCGCGGGAGATGCCCTCGGCGACCCGGGAGGTGCACAGCGCCGCCGCCATCGTCAGGTATCCGCCGGTCATGGCCTTGCCGACGCACATCACATCGGGGCTGACCCCGGCGTGGCCGGCCGCGAACAGCTCCCCGGTACGGCCGAAACCGGTGGCGATCTCGTCGAAGACCAGCAGCACGTCGTGCTCGTCGCACGCCTCGCGCAGCACCCGCAGATAGCCGGGGGAGTGGAAGGCCATGCCGCCGGCGCCCTGCACCACCGGCTCCACGACCACCGCGGCCACCTCGTGCGCGTGCCGGGCGATCGTCTCCCGCAGGTGCCGCTCGTACGCCGGGTCCACCGGCGCGTCGAAGCCTCGAGGCGGGGCGTCGGCGAACACCTGCCGGGGCAGCACGCCCGACCACAGCTCGTGCATGCCGCCCTCGGGGTCGCACACCGACATCGGCTGCCAGGTGTCGCCGTGATAGCCGCCGCGCCAGGTCAGCAGCCGGTGCTTGTCGCCGCGCCCCCGCGAGCGCCAGTACTGCAGGCACATCTTGACCGCGACCTCGACCGAGACCGAGCCGGAATCGGCGAGGAAGACATGCCGCAGCGGCTCGGGGGTGATCTCCACCAGCCGGGCGGCCAGCCGGACCGCCGGCTCGTGGGTGAGCCCGCCGAACATCACATGGCTCATCCGGCCGAGCTGGCCGCGTACCGCCTCGTCCAGCACCGGGTGCCGGTAGCCGTGGATCGCCGACCACCACGAGGACATGCCGTCCACCAGCTCGGTGCGGCCCTCGGCGGGCGCGGCCAGCCGCAGCCGCACCCCGGCGGCCGACGCCACCACCAACGGCTCCTGCCGGCCGGGCATCGGCCCGTACGGGTGCCAGACGTGCTGCCGGTCCAGGGCCAGCAGCACGTCGGGGGCGAGACCGCCGGAATCGGGCGCGGCGTCGGACGTGCCGGGAGCGGACGTGCGGGGGCGCAGCGGATCAGGCATTGGGCGGCAGATCCGTACCCGCACCCCGGCGGCGGACCGCGACCAGATCGGTACGCGGACCCGCCGGACCGGTGGCTGCCGCAACCGGGGCAGCGGCCGCGGCCACCGGCTCGGCCACCGCCGCGACTGCCGCGACCGGCTCGGCGGCGCTCTCCGCGTGACCACAGATCCCGCCCTCGTGCGTACCGCAGGCCCCGCCCTCGTGCCCGCCGCAGCCGGACGCGCCGTGCGAGCCGCAGCCCGCGTCCGCGGCGGCCCGGTGCGCGGGCAGCGTGGTGGTGTCCGCGCCCTCCACCTCGAACCCGGCGTCGGTGATCATGTCCAGGTCGGCCTTGCCCGCCTGGCCCTCGCTGGTCAGGTAGTCGCCCAGGAAGATCGAGTTGACCAGGTGCAGCGCCAGCGGCTGCATCGAGCGCAGGTGCACCTCGCGCCCGCCGGCCAGCCGGACCTCGACGTCCGGGCAGACGAACCGGACCATCGCCAGGATCCGCAGGCAGCGCTGCGGGGTGAGGTTCCACTCCTTGGCCAGCGGGGTGCCCTCGAAGGGGATCAGGAAGTTGACCGGCACCGAGTCCGGGTCCAGCGCGCGCAGCGCGAACACCACGTCCACCAGGTCCGCGTCGCTCTCGCCCATGCCCGCGATCAGCCCGGAGCAGGCGGACAGCCCGGCCGCCTGCGCCTGCTGCACCGTGTCCACCCGATCGGCGTACGTGTGGGTGGTGGTGATAACGCCGTAGGTTCCCTCGGACGTGTTCAGGTTGTGGTTGTACGCGTCGGCGCCCGCGGCCTTCAGCTTCTCGGCCTGGCCGGCGGAGAGCAGCCCGAGGCACGCGCACACCTCGACGTCCTCGTTGTCCGCCTTGATCGCCTCGATCGTGCGGGAGACCCGGTCGACGTCCCGGTCGGTCGGCCCGCGGCCGCTGGCCACCAGGCACACCCGCTTGGCGCCGCCCGCGACCCCCGCGTTCGCCGCGGCCACCGCGTCGTCGGCCTTGAGCCAGGAGTACTTCAGAATGTCCGCGGTCGAGCCCAGCCGCTGCGAGCAGTACGAGCAGTCCTCCGGGCACAGCCCCGATTTGAGGTTCACCAGGTAGTTCAGCTTGACCCGGCGCCCGAACCACTGACGGCGCACCCGGCCGGCCGCGGCCACCACGTCGAGCAGTTCGTCGTCGGAGGTCGCCAGGACGGCCAGTGCCTCGTCCCGGGTGGGCAGCTCGCGTCGCAGCCCCTTGTCCACGAGAGTGGTCAGCAGATCCATGAGGGCGATCCTTGCCTACCCGGGTGCCCGCGGCCAATGCCCGACCCCACAACGGGGGTGTCGCGGATTGTGGCCATCACCACACCGGGTACAGGTGTGGGTTGTGGGTACGGTGCCGGAGCCGACTCGCGTCCGATCGTCACGAACCGGGGGACTCCTGTGAACCGCACGCCGACCGCCGGGCTGCCCGGCCCCTTCGACCGGCTGCGGCAACAGGCCGCCGTCCGCGACGCGGCGGGGCTCACCCGCCGGCTGCGCCCGCGCCCGGCCGGCTCGCCGCTGCTGGATCTGGCCGGCAACGACTACCTGGGCCTGGCCCGGCACCCGGACGTCACGGCCGCGGGGGCGCAGGCGTGCCTCGACTGGGGCGGGGGCTCGACGGGCTCCCGGCTGGTGACCGGCAGCACCGCGCTGCACGCCGAACTCGAGGCTGAAATCGCCGAGTTCACCGGCTTCGAGGCGGCCCTGGTGTTCGCCTCCGGCTACGCGGCCAACATCGCCGCGGTCACCTCGCTGGGCGGGCCTGGCACCCTGCTGGCCTCCGACGCCGCGAACCACGCCTCCCTGATCGACGGCTGCCGGCTGTCCCGGGCCGAGCGGGAGGTGGTCCGGCACGGTGACCCGGAGGCGCTGCGCAAGGCGCTGGCCGGGCACGACGGGCCGGCTCTGGCGATCACCGAATCGGTCTTCTCGGTCGACGGCGACGCGGCCCCGCTGGCCGCACTCGCCGCGGTGTGCCGGGAGTTCGGGGCCGGGCTGGTGGTGGACGACGCGCACGGGCTGGGCGTGCTCGGCGACGGCGGCCGCGGCGCCCTCCACGCGGCGGGTCTGGCCGGGGCGCCCGACGTGGTGGCCACGGCCACCTTGTCCAAGTCGCTGGGCGCCCAGGGCGGGGTGGTGCTCGGTCCCGCGGTCGTCATCGAGCACCTGGTCAACGTCGCCCGTACGTTCATCTTCGACACCGGGCTCGCGCCGGCCGCGGCCGGCGCGGCGCTGGCCGCGCTCGGGGTGCTGCGCCGGGAGCCGGAGCGGGCGGTACGGGCGCGGGGCGCCGCGCGAACCTTCCACGAACTGCTGACCGCGGCCGGGTTGGACGCGACCGCGCCGGACGCGTGCGTGGTGTCGGTCCGCGCGCCCTCGCCGGAGGCCGCGGTGGCGTGGGCGCAGCGCTGCCGCGAGGACGGCCTGTCGGTGGGCTGCTTCCGTCCGCCGTCCGTGCCCGACGGGATCTCCCGGCTGCGGCTGACCGCTCGCGCCGACCTGACGGAGGAGCAGATCCGGGGAGCGGTGGACGTCATTGTGCGCACCGCGCCCCCGGAGTGACCCGCGGGCGGACCCGGTTCCGGCCGGCCGGACGACGGCAGGACGGCTACGGAATCAGCGGCGGGCTGTTGCGGTGAGCTCGGCCGGGCTCACACCCGGCCGAGCTCACCGTCCGACAGCTCCCTGACGAACTGCGACCAGGCGTGCGGAGTGAACAGCAGCGCCGGGCCGTCGGCGTCCTTGGAGTCGCGGACCGCGAGCTGCCCGGACGCCAGCAGCGCGGTTTCCACGCAGTTGTTCGCCGCCGTGCTGTGGCTGCTGCGCCGCCACGTCACGCCGGAAAGGGTGGTGCTGGAGGAAACGTACCGGGACAGCGTTCTCATGATGCCTCCTTTGTGCGGCAGTTGGTACCTGCGGAAGTACAACGAGCCACTCGCCGGTGCGTTTTCGGTGATTTTTCGGCTGATTCCGGTCGGCCAGGATCAACCCGACAACTCGGCCCGGAGCTCGGCGATCATTGCCGCCGACTCCTCGTACGGAAGAGCGCGGTCCTGCAATCGGGCGAACGCGGCTCCGTACGCCTCGATGTCTTCCTTCCGATCGACATAAAGACTACTCGTCAAATGGTCGACAACAACCACGTCCAGATCGGAGGTGTTCGGAAAGGAGAACACAACGAACGAACCTGTAACTCCCATGTGTCCGCCGGCGGTGAAGGGCAGCACCTGAAGCCGTACCTGGGGCAGCTTGGCGGCCTCCTCCAGGGCGCGCAGCTGGCCCGCCATCACCTCCGGGCCGCCGACGCTGCGCCGCAGCACCGCCTCGTCCAGCACTGCTTCCAGTTCCAGCGGCGGGTCCTGGTGCAGCACCGCCTGACGGGCTATCCGCACCCGTACCAGCGCGTCCACTTCGCGCCGGCTGAGCTGCGGCATGACGTCCCTGGTGAGCGCCTCGGCATAGGCGGGGGTCTGGAGCAGCCCGGGCACCACCGAGTTCTCCATCGAGCGGGCCCGGCTCGCGCCGGTCTCCAGGCTGATGAAGTCCCGGTACTCCACCGGCAGCACGTCCCGGAAGTCGTGCCACCAGCCGCGCTGGTAGCCGTTGCCGGCCAACGTGGCCAGCAGGTCGCGCAGGTCGCGGTCGCGCACGGCGTAGACGTCCAGCAGCACCGTGACGTCCTCCGCGCGTACGCTGCTGCGGCCGGTCTCGATCCGGCTGACTTTCGACTGGTGCCAGCCGGCCAGACCCGCGGCCTCGCCACTGGTGAGCCCGGCCAGATCGCGCAGCCGGCGCAGCTCCTCACCGAGTCTGCGCCGGCGTACGGCGGGAACTCGTTCCATGTTCCTCGCGCCTCCTGAAGTGAGCGGTTCCGGCCGACAAGGGCCGATACGACAGTGTGCCGACCAAATGCGTTCTCACGTAGCAGAGTTCACCGTTTCGAGCGACAGATATATGCATTGCTCGCTGGATCGTCCGTAATGGCGGCACGATGAGTGGCACTCTGGCGCGAACCAGCCGCATCGGGACCCGCCCCGCGGCGCGCCCGCACCGGAGTCCGGTCACGGCGGGAAAGGGAACAGCGTCGCCATGGCAGATCTTCAGGAAGCATCCGTCACCCTGCCGAGCGACCCGGCCTCGGTGACGACGGCCCGGCGTTACGTGTGCGCCCTGCTGGCCGAGTGGGGACTGCCGCCCGACGCCCCAGCGGTGGACTCGGTCCGGCTGATCGTCTCCGAACTCACCACCAACGCGGTGCTGCACACCTGCGGCCTGTCGCCCACCTTCACCGTGGACGTACGGCTGGAGCGCTCGGAGGAACTGCACATCGGTGTCACCGACAGCCATCCGCGCTGGCCGCGCCCGCTGCCGGCCGCCGTCCAGCAGGACAACGGCCGCGGCATGGTCATCATCCGGCACCTGACCGTCGAGTCCGGCGGCCGGCTCGAGGTCGTCCCGACCGAGGAGGGCGGCAAGACGGTGTGGATCAGCCTGCCCTGGGCGGTGCCGGTGGTGTGAGCCCCGGGGCGGCGGGCCGGTGCCACCCGCCGCTCCGGTCCCGGCCGGTCACTTGACCCGGCCGTACCAGACGCTGCGGGTCCAGATCTTCTCCAGGCGGACCCGGGAGCCGGTCTTGGGGGCGTGCCAGATGCGGTTGTTCCCCGCGTAGATCCCGACGTGGTACACGCCCGAACCCGAGTGGAAGAACACCAGGTCGCCCAAATGGCGGGAACCGGCCGAGATGTGGCGCGTGCTGTTGTACTGCTCCGCGGCGGTGCGCGGCAGCTTCTTGCCCGCACGCTTGAACGAATACAGCGTCAGCCCCGAGCAGTCGAAGCGGTTGGGACCGCTGGCCCCCCACTGGTACGGCGAGCCCTGCTTGGAGGCGGCCACGTCGAGCGCCCGCAGGGACAGGGTGGCCGCCTCGGCCTGCTGGGCGGTCTCCGGCAGCAGCGAGGGCACCGTGACGGCCGCCGCGGTGAGCACGGAGGCCGCCCCGATCCGGGACAGCCGGGCGGACACGCCGTGCGCGGGGGTGGATCGGTGGAGCGCGGTCATGCGCGACCCTTCGTCGTCCGCCTGCGAAGGATGACCTGTCGGGTTCGGGCAGGCGAAGATGCCCGGCCCCGCGGGACGCGCTCGGCGCGCCGCGCGGCGGCTTCACCCCAAGGGGCGGCCCGGACGCGTGGTCCGGGCCGGCCCCGTCGTGCTGGGTCCTCCGCTCCTGCCGGGTGCGCTCGTGTCGACCGGGCATCCGCGCGGCGGCAGGACTGGGCGTCCGCGCGGACCGCCCCGCCACGGTGGCGGGGGCTTGTCGTCACCACGGATGGTTACGCACACGGCGGGCTCGTGCGGGGACTAAAACGCCGGATGTGAGTCTGATCACCCCTGCGCCGTCCGGGCGGACCTTCCCTGCCCGGCCCGTCGGCCCGACTCCGGCCCACCGGCCTGACCTGGGAAGACGTCGGCCCGACCGGCCCGTGCCAGTCGACACGCGCAAATCGGCGCCGAGTTGCGCGATCGCGCGGGATAGGCCAACGGGCTGATCGCGTGTCGGGCGCGTCGTGTCGGCGCGGCGCCGCAGCGTGACCGGCGCTCGGCAGCCGCCGATCGCCGGGCGGTCGAGGCCGTGGAAGCGCCGTCCGCTGTGTCCGTACGCCGCGTGTCCCGCCGGCAAGACGAACCGACCGTCGGTTCAGCGCCGCGGCGGCTCCTTGGGTTCCGGCGCCACCGCGACCAGGCCCGAGCGCCGCTCCCCGTCCAGCACCCGAAGCGCGCGGCCCAGCGTGGCGTGGTGCAACTCGGTCTCGCCGCGCATGTGCATCACGGTCAGCGCCTCCTTGAGCGCCGCCGCCCGGGCGACCAGCGCCTGCGCGGCCCGCAGCGCGCCGTAGGTGTCACGGGCCCGGGACGGGTTGATCCGGCCCAGCAGGTCCACGACCTCCAGATAGCAGTCCACCAGTTCGCCCTCGGAGCGGGTGAGAGCGGGCAGCGGTGGCGGTTCCGGCAGCATCGGCGGTCACCGCAGTCCGGTCGGCCGGCCGCCCTTGCGGCTGGTGGTCAGCCGGTCCACCAGGCCGTAGCCGAGCGCGCCCTCGGCGTCGAAGAGCTTGTCCCGCTCGATGTCGGCGCGCACCCGCTCCACCTCCTGCCCGGTGTGCCGGGCGAGCAGCTCCTCCAACTGCTCCCGGGTGCGCAGCAGCTCCCGGGCCTGGATCTCCAGGTCCGACACGTCGCCCTGCACGGCCTCGGCCATCCGCGGCTGGTGGATCAGCACCCGCGCCCCCGGGGTGATCATCCGCTTGCCCGGGGCGCCGGCCGCCAGCAGCACCGCCGCGGCCGAGGCGGCCTGCCCGATGCACACCGTCGCCACGTCGCAGGTGACGAACTGCATGGTGTCGTAGATCGCCGTCATCGCCGGGTACGAGCCGCCGGGCGAGTTGATGTAGAGGTGCACGTCCTGCTCGGGCGCGGCGCTCTCCAGGTGGATGAGCTGGGCCATCACATCGTTGGCGGACGTGTCGTCGATCTGTGTGCCGAGGAAGACGATCCGTTCCTGGAGCAGCTTGGAGTACGGATCCATGGTCCGCACACCGGTGCTGCTGCGCTCGGTGAACTCGGGCAGCACATAGCGGGCGGTCGGTTCTGACATCGTGCGCGCACCTCCAGCGGGGCCCCGGCCCCTTGATCAGCCATCGAGTCAAAATGTACAGGACGTACATCCCGTTATGATGGGGAGCATGACCCATGACGTCCCGGTCACACAAGCGCGGGCCCAGCTCGCCGAGCTCATCAACCGCGTGGTCTACGGCGGTGAGCAGGTGGTGCTGACCCGCCACGGCAAGCCCCTGGTTGCCCTGGTCTCCGCCGCTGACCTGCAACGACTCCGCGATCTCGACGAGGCCGCGGAGGAGCAGGTGATCAGTACGGTGTCCACCGCGGTAGCCCGTCCGTCCGCCACGGGCGAACGGCGCCGGTTCGGCATCGCCGCCCGGCACGACGACCCGGCCCCCGGTGACCACCGCCCGTAACGGGAGTTAACGCGCCCGTAACCACGCCGAACTAGTCTCCGGATCTCTGCCGGTTCCTGACGACGGTGAGGTGTGGCTGTGCAATTGACCCCGCACGAGCAGGAACGGCTGCTCATCCATGTCGCCGCCGACGTGGCCGAACGCCGCCGCGCCCGGGGACTGCGGCTCAACCACCCCGAGGCGATCGCCCTCATCACCGCCCACATCCTGGAGGGCGCCCGGGACGGGCGGACCGTCGCCGAGCTGATGTCCTCCGGCCGTACCGTCCTCACCCGCGCCGACGTCATGGACGGCATCCCCGAGATGATCCACGACGTGCAGGTCGAGGCCACCTTCCCGGACGGCACCAAGCTCGTCACCGTCCACCAGCCGATCGTCTGAGGGGCGGCCACCGTGATCCCCGGAGAGATCCTTTACGCGGACGACACCGTGCCGCTCAACGCCGGCCGCGAGGTCACCCGGCTGACCGTGCTCAACGCCGCCGACCGCCCGGTCCAGGTCGGCTCCCACTACCACTTCGCCGAGGCCAACCCGGGCCTGCGCTTCGACCGGGCCGCCGCCCGCGGCCTGCGGCTGAACATCCCCGCCGGCACCGCCGTCCGCTTCGAGCCCGGCATCCCGGCCGAGGTCGAACTCGTCCCCATAGGCGGCCTGCGGGTGGTCCCCGGGCTGCGCGGCGAGACCGGGGGTCCCCTCGATGCCTGAACTGGCGCGTTCCGTATACGGCGCCCTGTACGGGCCCACCACCGGTGACCGGATCCGGCTGGCCGACACCGACCTGCTGATCGAGGTCGAACGCGACCTGGCCGGCGGCCCAGGAACGGCCGGCGACGAGGCGGTCTTCGGCGGCGGCAAGGTGATCCGCGAGTCCATGGGCCAGGGCCGGGCCACCCGGGCCGAGGGCGCCCCCGACACCGTGATCACCGGCACGGTGGTGCTGGACCACTGGGGCATCGTCAAGGCCGACATCGGCATCCGCGACGGCCGGATCACCGCCCTGGGCAAGGCCGGCAACCCCGACACCATGGACGGCGTCCACCCCGGCCTCGTCATCGGCCCCGACACCGAGATCATCGCGGGCAACGGGAAGATCCTCACGGCCGGCACCATCGACGCCCACGTCCACTTCATCTCGCCGACCCTGATGCACCAGGCGCTCACCAGCGGCGTCACCACGGTGCTCGGCGGCGGCACCGGGCCGGCCGAGGGCACCAAGGCCACCACCATCACCCCCGGTGCCTGGCACCTGGCGCGGATGTTCGCGGGCCTGGAGGCGTACCCGGTCAACGTCGGCCTGCTCGGCAAGGGCAACACCGTCAACCAGGCCGCGATGCACGACCAGCTGCGGGCCGGCGCGGTCGGCTTCAAGATCCACGAGGACTGGGGGGCCACCCCCGCAGTCATCGACGCCTGCCTGCGGGTGTGCGAGGAGACCGGCGCGCAGCTCGCCATACACACCGACACCCTCAACGAGGCCGGCTTCGTCGAGGACACCCTCGCCGCGATCGCCGGCCGGGGCATCCACGCCTACCACACCGAGGGCGCCGGCGGCGGGCACGCGCCCGACATCATCACGGTGGTCTCGCAGCCGCACGTGCTGCCCTCGTCGACCAACCCGACCCGGCCGCACACCCTCAACACCGTCGAGGAACACCTCGACATGCTGATGGTCTGCCACCACCTCAACCCGACCGTGCCCGAGGACCTGGCCTTCGCCGAGTCCCGGATCCGCCCGTCCACCATCGCCGCCGAGGACGTGCTGCACGACCTCGGCGCGATCAGCATCATCAGCTCCGACTCCCAGGCCATGGGCCGGATCGGGGAGATCGCGCTGCGCACCTGGCAGACCGCGCACGTGATGAAGCGGCGGCGCGGCGCGCTGCCCGGCGACGGACCCGCAGACAACGTCCGGGCCCGCCGCTATGTCGCCAAGTACACGATCAACCCCGCCGTCGCGCAGGGCCTGGACCACGAGATCGGCTCCGTCGAGCCCGGCAAGCTGGCCGACCTGGTGCTGTGGGAACCCGCCTTCTTCGGCGTCAAACCGCTCCTGGTGATCAAGGGCGGCCAGATCGCGTACGCGCAGATGGGCGACGCCAACGCCTCCATCCCCACCCCCCAACCCGTGCTGCCCCGGCCCATGTTCGGCGGCGTCGGTGCCGCCCCGGCCGCCAACTCCGTCAACTTCGTCACCCAGGCGGCCATCGACGACGGCCTGCCCGAACGCCTCGGCCTCGCCAAGCGGTTCACCCCGATCCGCTCGACCCGCGGGGTGCGCAAGGAGCACATGCGCAACAACGACGCCACCCCGGCCGTCGAGGTCGACCCCGACAGCTTCACCGTGACCATCGACGGCGAGGTCGTGGAGCCCGCCCCCGCGGCCGAACTGCCCATGGCCCAGCGGTATTTCCTGTTCTGAGGCGCGGGGCCCGCACCGACGGCCGTTTGGGAGGCGAAATGGACACCGACACCCGGCAGCACCGGGCCGACCCGGTCGGCGACCGCTTCGCCGAGGGCACGCAGGGCGACGCCGATGCGGTCCCTGATCGGCGGGACACCGACGGGCGCGACCTGGCCGGCTCGGGCCGCGGCCGGTCGGCCGACGGTACGCGGCTGCGGGCCGACACGGCTCGCAGCCGGCCGGACGACGGCCTCCAGGACCGGGCCGAACCGACCCGCGGCCGGGCGGACGACGGCGCTCGGCGTCATGCCGACGCGTCCGGGGAACGTCTCGTCGCCCGGCCCACGACGGCTGCCGCCACCGCCTTTCCGGCTGCCATGGCCCCCGGCGGCGCCCCCGCCGGGGGGCGGGCCGCTCTGCTGCTGCTCGCGGACGGTCGCTTCCCGGCCGGCGGCCACGCGCACTCAGGCGGGGCGGAGGCCGCCGTCGCCGACGGGCGGATCCGTGACGCGGGCGGCCTGGCCGCCTTCTGCCGGGGGCGGCTGCACACCACTGGACTGGTCGCCGCCGCACTGGCCGCGGCGGCGACCGCACCCGAGGCGGATCCGGCCGGCCTGGACGAGGCCGCCGACGCCCGCACGCCCTCCGTGGCGCTGCGCACCGTCTCGCGCCGCCTGGGGCGGCAACTGCTGCGAGCGAGCCGGGCGGTGTGGCCGCACCCGGCCCTCGACGCCCTCGCCGCGGCCTTTCCCCGGGGCGCCCATCAGCCGGTGGTCCTCGGCGTCACCGCCCGCGCGGCCGGCCTCGGACCGCTGGACGCCGCGTACACCGCCGCGTACGAGTCGGTCGGCGGCCCGGCCACCGCCGCCGTACGCCTGCTCGGCCTCGACCCGTTCGAGGCCACCGCCGTCCTGGCCCGGCTGGCCCCGGAGATCGACCACATCGCGGGCACTGCGGCGGAACAGGCCGCCCGGATCCCCGCCGAGGGCACCGGCGTGCTGCCCGCCGCCTCCTCGCCGCTGCTCGACATCGCCGCCGAGCAGCACGCCACCTGGCCCGTCCGGCTGTTCGCGTCATGAGCGGCACGAGCCGCATGAGCCGCGGCCCTGGCGAACCGCCGGCCCTCCGCCGTTCGCATCGCTCGAGAACGAAGGCCCCCACCCGGTCCACGAATGCCCGGTCCACGAATGCCCGGTCCACGAACGGAGCTGACACCCATGCACCTCGACCACCCCGAGATCTACCCCGAGCGGTACGCCCACTCCGTCCCGTCCGGCCCGCGCGCGCTGCGGATCGGGCTCGGCGGCCCGGTCGGGTCCGGCAAGACCGCCACCGTCGCCGCCCTGTGCCGAAAACTGCGCGAGGACCTGGCCATCGGCGTCGTCACCAACGACATCTACACCCGCGAGGACGCCGACTTCCTGCTGCGCAACGCGGTGCTGCCCGCCGAGCGGATCGTCGCCGTGGAGACCGGCGCCTGCCCGCACACCGCCATCCGGGACGACATCTCGGCCAACCTGGAGGCCGTGGAGGAGCTGGAGAGCGCGGTGGGACCGCTGGACCTGGTGCTGGTCGAGTCCGGCGGGGACAACCTGACCGCGACCTTCTCCCGGGGCCTGGTGGACGCCCAGATCTTCGTCATCGACGTGGCCGGCGGCGACGACATCCCCCGCAAGGGCGGCCCCGGCGTCACGACCGCCGACCTGCTGGTGGTCAACAAGATCGACCTGGCCCCGTACGTGGGCGCCGACCTGGACCGGATGGCCCGGGACGCGGCCGCGCAGCGCGGCGACCTGCCGGTGGTGTTCACCTCGGTGGCCCGGGACGGCGGGATCGAGCCGGTGGCGGCCTGGATCGGCGAGCGGCTGGCCGCCTGGACCCCGGCGGCGGTGTGACGCCCGGCCGGGACCGGGGGGTACGGGCGCTGGCCCGGATCGGCGCGGCCGCCGCCGCGCACGGCACCGTCCTGCCGCTGCTGGCCGGCCAGGCACCGCTGGCCCCGCGGCGCACCCCCGTGCCCGGCGAGCCACGCGCGGCCGGCGTCACCCTGGTCGGCGCGATGAGCGGCCCGCTCGGCGGCGACCGGCTGCGCGTCGAGTGCGAGGTCGGGCCGGGCGCGCGGCTGGTGGTCGGCGCCGCGGCCGCCACCGTCGCGCTGCCCGGACCGTACGGCGACGAGGCCGCCTACGACGTACGGCTGACGGTGGACGGCGACGGATCCCTGGACTGGCTGCCGCAGCCGCTCATCGCCGCCCGAGGCAGCATCCTGCGGGCCACCACCCGAGTGGAGCTCGCGCCCGCGGCCCGGCTGCTGCTGCGCGAGGAGCAGATCCTCGGCCGGCACGCGGAGGACAGCGGCCGCCTGGTCTCCCGGCTCACCGTGCACGTCGGCGGCCGTCCGCTGCTGGACCAGGAACTCGCCTTCGGCCCCGGCGTCCCCGGCACGGCCGGCACCCTCGGCGACCACCGGGCGGTGGGTCAGCTCCTCCTGGTGGACCCGGCGTTCGGCCCCGCCCCGGCCCGACCCCACGTCATCGGCGACCGGGCCGGCGGCGGCGCCCGGGCCGCGGTGACCCCGCTGGCCGGCCCCGGTGCCCTGATCAGCGCGATCGCCCCGGACGGCCTGCTCCTGCGCCGCGTCCTGGACGAGGCACTCGCCGCACTGACCGCCCGGCACCCCGACTTCGGCCAACAATCACACTTTGATGAAGAATCACCCGCTCGGCCTGTTCACAGCGAACACACAGGGGAAAGGATTCGCACCTGATCACTGTGACCACCGTGGCCACGAGCCACGGCCGAGCAGGGGGAGGTTCGCACCGTGAGACGCACGCTCGTGCTCGTCTCGGCCGGCGCCCTGATCGCGGGGGCGGTCGCCGCCGCACCCGCGGCGACCGCCACGACCGCGCCGGAGCCCGGCGCACGGCCCGCATCACAGGCCGCCGCGTACACCGGCATGTCCGCCCTCGCCGTACCGGAGACGGCGGGTGAGGCGATCGCCGCGGCCACCGCCGGCCGTACGGGCATCGACTGGGCCGCCTGCCCCGACGGGTGGGGCCTGGCCGCACCCGTGCAGTGCGGCTGGGTGACCGTGCCCGTCGACTACGCCCACCCGTTCGGCGCCAGTATCAAGCTCGCCGTGGACCGGGCCGTCGGCACCGGCACCCCCGCCGAACACCAGGGCGCCCTGGTCTACAACCCCGGCGGCCCCGGCGGATCGGGCCTGCGCTTCCCGCTCCGGCTCACCACCGGCAGCGCGCTGTGGAAGAACACCGCCAAGGCGTACGACTTCGTCGGCTTCGACCCGCGCGGCGTCGGCCACTCCGCGCCCATCTCCTGCCAGGACCCGCAGGAGTTCGTCAAGGCCCCCAAGCCCGACCCGGTGCCCGACGACGAGGCCGACAAGCTCGCCCAGCGCAAGCTCGCCAAGGAGTACGCCGACGGCTGCCTGGAGCGCACCGGCGCCGCGACGCTCTCCCAGATGACCACCGTCAACACCGCCCGCGACCTGGACGTCATCCGGGCCGCGCTGGGCGAGCGCAAGCTCAACTACCTCGGCGTGTCCTACGGCACGTACCTCGGAGCGGTGTACGCCACGCTCTTCCCCGGCCACCTGCGCCGCATGATCGTGGACAGCGTGGTCGACCCCGCCCGGGACCAGATCTGGTACCGCAACAACCTCGACCAGGACGTCGCCTTCGAAGGACGCTGGGCGGACTGGGAGACCTGGGTCGCGAAATACGACTCCGTCTACCACATCGGCGACACCCCGGCGAAGGTCCAGGCGAAGTGGCTGGAACTGCGGGCCGCCGCCAAGGCGCACCCGATCGGCGGCGTCGTCGGCCCCGCCGAGCTCCTCGGCTTCTTCCAGAACGCGCCCTACTACGACTCCATGTGGACCACCGTGGCCGGCGTGTGGAGCAGCTACCTCGCCGGCGACACCCAGGCCCTGGTGGACGCGGCAGGTCCCGACCTGTCCGACACCGCTGGCAACATCACCGCGGAGAACGGCAACGCCGTCTACACCGCGGTGGAGTGCACCGACGCCAAGTGGCCCACCAGCTGGCATGTCTGGGACCGGGACAACACCGCGCTGAACGCCCAGTACCCGTTCCTGACCTGGGCCAACGCCTGGCTCAACCTGCCGTGCGCGACCTGGCCGGTGCGGCAGCAGAATCCCGTGCGGGTGCACACCGGTCCTGGCCTGCCCGGCGTGCTGATCGTCCAGAGCACCCGCGATGCCGCGACCCCGTACCCCGGCGCCGTGGACCTGCACGGGCGCCTGGACGGCTCGCGGCTGATCACCGAGCAGGACGCGGGCTCGCACGGCGTCACCAACCTGACCAACCCGTGCATCAACTCCCGCGTCGACGCCTACCTCCTCAAGGGCACGCTCGACGCGCAGGACGTGACGTGCGGGCCGCACGCCACGCCCGTACCGGCCGGGGCCAAGTGACGGGCCCCGTGACCGAAAGGCACTGACCGCCCGAGCCGTGGGCCCCGCCCCCCGGGACGGGGCCCACCGCGCGGGACGGGCTCAGCCCGCGATCGCCTCGACGCGCGGCGCGGTGATCCGCACGTAGTCCTTCACCGACAGCGCCAGCGAACGGTCCAGCCGGGCCGCGTTGAAGAAGATCTCCTCGTGAGTGAGCAGCTCCGGGTCCACCACCAGTTCCAGGCGCTCGTCGAAGGAGAACGGCAGCACGGTGCCGCTGACACTGCCGGCCAGCCGCTCGGCGATGTCCCGGGAGGCGAACGACACGTAGGTGCCCTCCAGCAGTGCCTTGACCGCGGCCAGGTCCACCCGCCGGTCGCCGGGCACCACCGCCAGCACGTAACGGGTCACCTTCTTGCCGACCTTGACCATCACCACGATGCACTTGGCCGCCTGCGCCAGGTTGTTGCCGCGCAGTTCGCTGACCACCTCGGTGGCGCCCTCCGGCGCGTGATCGATGGTCCGGTACTGCGCGCCCTGCTCGTCCAGCAGCGCGATCAGCCGGTCGTACGTCTCGTGCTCGCTCATACCCGCGTGTGTCGCCCTTCTCGTCCGGTCACCGCCGGCCGCCGGGCGCGGCCGGGGTGGTGAAGGCGGCCTCGAACGCCGCCCGGGTGGGGGAGTCCGGCCGCCGGTCCAGCACCGCGAAGACCACCTCGTCGACCAGGGCCGTGAAGTCCCCGTCCCCGATGAGCAGTCCGGCGAAGGCACCCGCCACCGTGGCCGGGTCGTTCTGGAACACCCCGCAACCCCAGGCGCCCAGCACCAGCCGCCGGTAGCCGCCCGCGACCGCCACCTCGAGCACCCGCCGGGCCCGCTCGCGCAGCGCGGGCGCGATCAACTCCACCCTGTCCGGCATCGTACGCGCGATCACTCCGGCATTGGGCGCGGGACAGGTCAGGAAGCCCGCCTCGTACGGCGTGTCGAGCAGGGCGCCGCGGTCGTCCCGGAAGACCGGCACGGCGGGGGAGAAGATGACGCGGTCGCTGTAGAACGGGTCCCGGTGCTCGCGGTGGTACGTGTAGTACTCGGGGGCGCCCAGCAGGCACCGGTACAGCGCGGAGGCCCGGCACACCGCTTCCTCCTGCGCCTGGGCGCCGTTCAGGTAACCGCCGCCGGGATTGCGGGCGGAGGCGAAATTGAGCACGGCCACCGGCCCGGACCCCTCCGCGGTCAGCCGCCCGGCCGCCTTCGTGCTGGACTCCGGCGTCACCGTGCAGCGGGCGCCCACGCCCCGCGGCACATCCGGCGGCAGCGGCACGGCCTGCGGCCCGAACAGCCGGGTCCCGTCGGCCGCCGCGGCCACCGCGTCCGCCAGCGGGACGAACCGGCCCGCCGGACCGGTGTAGCCGCCCTCGTCCAGGATCCGTTCGTTCTCGGCGGCGATGTTCCGCAGGCGTGCGCTCATGGTTGTTGACGCTACGGGCGCCGCGCCGGGCCGCGCCAGCCGATTACGGGCGCGGGCTCGATCACGGTTTCGGGCTCAGGACCTGCCGCGCCGCAGCCTGGCGGTGGGGCCCTGCGGCGACAGCGCCTGCTGTTCGGCCTTCACCTCGCCCGCGTAGCGGTCCACGTACTCCTGGCCGGACAGGTTCATGATCTCGTACATGATGTGATCGGTGACCGAGCGCAGCACCACCCGCTCCTCGGCCGCGCCGGCGAACCGGCTGAAGTCCAGCGGCTTTCCGAAGCGGATGGTGATCCGGCCGAGCTTGGGGAACGCCCGCCCTGGCGGCTGGAGTTCGAAGGTGCCGACCATCGCGCACGGAATGACCGGCACGCCCGCGCGCAGTGCCATCACCGCGACACCCGTACGCCCCCGGTACAGCCGTCCGTCGTGGGACCGGGTGCCCTCCGGGTAGATGCCGAGCAACTCGCCCTGGGACAGCACCCCCAGGCCCGCCTCGATCGCCGACTGCGCGGCCTTGCCGCCGGACCGGTCCACCGGGATCTGGCCCACGCTGCGGAAGAACGCCGCCGTCAGCCGGCCCTTGAGCCCCGGCCCGGTGAAGTACTCCGCCTTCGCCAGAAAGGTGATCCGGCGCGGGAGTATCGCCGGCATCACGAAGTGGTCCGAGAAGGACAGGTGATTGCCCGCCACGATCGCGGCACCCGTCTCGGGGATGTTCTCCACGCCCTCGATCCGGGGCCGGAAGAAGAGCCGCAACCACGGCCCGAGGATCACGTATTTGAGCACACGGTAGAACACGCCCGCAGGGTAGTGCCCGCGCGCACACCGTGACCAGAAGCCTCATTGCCCTGCCGGGCGAAGCGCCGCGAGCGGTTCCCGTCGGGCCGTGAAAGGGCCTCAGCCGCGCGGCGGGCGCAGCAGCAGGACGCCGGCCGTGCACAGGCCGAGCACCACCCAGCCGGACCACAGCAGGGCGTCGGCGCCGATCACCAGGCTGTCGAGGACCACCAGGACCAGGCAGACGAGGGTGCAGGCGGTCATGACCTTCGCGGAATCGGGCACGGCACCCTCCTTCCGGACGCCCGGAACGTCCCGGACACCCCGGCCGGCCGGGCCCGCCCCGCGGCGGCCCTTCCCCGGGCGGCCCGTTCCTCATGGTGAACCGGGCACCGCCACCCGCGCTACCACTCCCCGTCGCTCACCCGGCCGGGGTCGTCGTCACCGAGGTGCTGGACCTGGTGCGGGCCCGGCGGCACCCACGGGGTCTGGTCGTCGCCCAGCCAGTCGCCGACCGGCTTGACGTCCGCCAGCGGGTCGGCCGCCGGCAAATCGGCGGCATCCGCGTCGTAGTAGTCGTACCAGGGCAGGCCCGCGGTGGTGTAGGCGGCCCGGTCCACCGGTGAGGACGGCGCCGGCTCCCCGGTGATGTCCTGCCACTGCGGGGCCGTCGCCAAGTGGACGAAGATCCGCCCGGACGGCTCGGCGCGCCAGTCGGTCAGCGGGCGCTCGTCCCGGTAGACCTCCTGCCGCATCCGCCCGCCCGCGCCCAGGCCCATGGCGGGCGCGGCGCGGGTCAGCCGCGGTGCCGGCACTGCGGCCGCCGTCGGGACCGGTCCGCCCGGTGCGCCGGACGCCATGGGCTCGGGCGGCGGCAGGAAGGCCCGCTCCCGCTCGCGCTCGGCGGCCTGCCACCGCCCCAGCGCCTGCTCGCCGAGCTCGAACACCTGCAACTGCACCCCGCCCCAGACCTCCTCGCCGGAGACCTGGCCCTCCACGGTCGCCCCGAGCCCGAGTGGCACCGCCACGAACTGCCGGATCGTGCCCTGCCCGGAGTTGATGCCGTCCAGCCACGGCTGGCGCGGCAGCACCAGGTAGTTCTGCGGGTCCCGGGAGAGCCGGTCGCTCCACGGCTTGCCGGACACCGCGCACACCTTGCCCGCGCCGACCTGGAGGGCGGCCGGCCGGGGAGCGGAGAAGCTCAGCCACATGGCCTCGCGCTGGTAGACCGGCAGCAGCACCCCGCCGTGCGCCAGCCACTGCGCGGGGACCCTGTCCGGGTAGTCCTGCACCCGGCGCAGCGGGAAGGTGCCGAGCCCGGGCGGCAACGGGTGGGTGCCCGTCTCCGGCAGGCGCAGCGTCCGCATGAACCGGACCACGACCCCGCCCGGCAACTCCACCGCCGACGTCGTGATCCGTACCTGCCCGCCCATCCAGGGCCCCCCTTGTCGTGTGCGTTCGGCCGCGCCGGCCGTCCGTCAGCCGCGCTGGCGCGCCTGGAGCGAGGCCAGGTACGCGTTGTACGCCACCAGCTCCGCGTCGCCGTCCCGGTCCGCCGCGCGGTCCTTGCGGCGCGCCTGGCGCTGCTCGGAGGTGTACCACTGGAACAGCAGCGCCACCAGAACGATGACCGACGGGATCTCGCTGAACGCCCAGGCGATGCCACCGGCCGCCGTCTGGTCGTTCAGCGCGTCGATGCCCAGCGACACCGGCGGGTGCTTGAAGGTCGACACCATCGGCTCGCTGGCCATCATCAGCGCGATGCCGAAGAACGCGTGGAAGGGCATCCCCGCGAACAGCTCCAGCATCCGCATCACGTACCCCGGCCGGTTCGGGCCCGGGTCCACGCCCATGATCGGCCAGAAGAACACCAGGCCCACCGCCAGGAAGTGCACCATCATCGCGATGTGCCCGGCCCGGCTGCCCATCAGGTCGTCGAACAGCGGCGTGAAGTACAGCCCGTACAGGCTCGCCACGAACAGCGGGATGGTGAACGCCGGGTGGGTGATCACCTGGAGGTAGCGGCTGTGCAGCAGCTTCACCAGCAGCTCGCGCGGCCCGATGCGGCCCGCTCCGGCGGTCGGCAGCGCCCGCAGCGCCAGCGTGACCGGCCCGCCCAGCAGGATCAGCAGCGGCGAGAGCATGCTGAGGATCATGTGCTGCACCATGTGCACGCTGAACATGACCATGCCGTAGTCGTTGAGCCTGGTGCACATGGTCACGCCCACGGTCAGCACGCCGAGCGCGAAGGAGATCGTACGGCCCACCGGCCAGCGGTCGCCGCGGCGCCGCAGCCGCAGCACCCCCCACCCGTACAGCGCCAGCAGCAGCACGCACAGCACCAGGAAGAACGGGTCGTTGCTCCAGCCCAGACCGCGGCCGAGGGTGAAGGGCGGCAAGTCCATGTGCATGCCGGGCATGCCGTGTCCGCCGAAATCCATCCGCCGCTCCTTCGCCCGTTGTGTCCGCACCAGAGTAGAACCGCCCCCGGCCGGGGATGCGGCCGGGGGCGGTTCGGGATGTCCGGGTCGGCGCCGTGGTACGGCGCGTCGCGGCGGGTGCGGTCAGCGGGTCACAGGACGCACTCGGCCTCTATGTAGCGCTCCGGCGGTACCGTCTTGAGCTCCTCGACGGCCTCGCTCAGCGGCACCAGGGTGATCTCGGTGCCGCGCAGCGCGGTCATCATGCCGAACTGCTCGCGGTGCACGGCCTCCACCGCGTGCCAGCCGAACCGGGTGGCGAGCACCCTGTCGTACGCGGTCGGGGTGCCGCCGCGCTGCACGTGGCCGAGGATGACCGGGCGGGCCTCCTTGCCCAGCCGCTCCTCCAGCTCCACCGAGAGCTGGTTGGCCACGCCGGTGAACCGCTCGTGCCCGTAGACGTCCTTGGAGCCGGAGGTGAAGTCCATGGTGCCCGGGCGCGGCTTGGCGCCCTCGGAGACCACCACTATGGCGAACTTCTTGCCCGCCTCGAAGCGCTCCCCGACCACCTTGGCCAGCTCCGCCACGTCGAACGGCCGCTCCGGCACCAGGATGGCGTGCGCGCCGGCCGCCATGCCGGCGTGCAGCGCGATCCACCCGGTGTGACGGCCCATGACCTCCACGATCAGCACCCGCTGGTGCGACTCCGCGGTGGTCTTCAGCCGGTCCAGCGCCTCGGTGGCCACCATGACCGCGGTGTCGAAGCCGAAGGTGACATCGGTGGACGCGATGTCGTTGTCGATGGTCTTGGGCACCCCAAGGATCGGCAGGCCCGCGTCCGACAGCAGCCGGGCCGCCTTCAGGGTGCCCTCACCGCCGATCGGGATGATCGCGTCAAGACCGAGGTCGGAGACATGTCCCTTCGCGGTGTCCACACCGCCGCGCAGGTGTTCGGGCCGCACCCGGGAGGAACCGAGGATGGTCCCGCCGCGGGCCAGGATGCCGCTCACCGCATCGAGATCGAGCTTGCGGTAGTCGCATTCGAGCAGGCCCTTCCACCCGTCGTGGAAACCGATGACCTCGTCACCGTGATCCACGACGGCGCGGTGCACCACGGACCGTATGACGGCGTTCAGCCCGGGGCAGTCGCCGCCGCTGGTCAGCACACCAATACGCATTGCTCTGAACACTCCTGCACTCGACCGGGCGGCCGGACCCCGTCGTCCGGTGGTGTCGTCGTCAGCTTACCCAGCCGGGCCGTGGAGCCTCCACGGCGACCGGAGTGCGGACATCTGACCATTGCTCAAATTCCGGGAAACGATTCCGTAGCGTGAACGCTACGCCACCGATCACTGCCCGAACCGTACGGACCGGACATTATGCCGTGATAAAGCCGCATTTAAAGCGGCCATAAAACGGCAGGTCGGAGCGCCCGCCCGGGCGGCTCAGGCGGGCTGTGTCGCAGCGGCGATCCGCTCGGCGCGCAGCGCCTCGAACCACTGGTCGTCCACCGGCGGCAGCGCGTTCACGTCCAGCGCCAGCTTGATCAGCAGGTCGGCGATCTGCGGGTTGCGGGCCATGACCGGGCCGTGCATGTAGGTGCCGAACACGGTGTCGTTGAAGGCGCCCTCGGTGCCGTCGCCGGTGCCGTTGCCCTTGCCGATCCGCAGCCGGGCGAACGGCCGCGCGGTCGGGCCCAGGTGGGTGACGCCCTGGTGGTTCTCGAAGCCGGTGAGCGGCGGCAGGTTCAGCCGCGGGTCGATGTCGGCCAGCACGTCGCCCACGCACCGCTCGCCCTCGCCGCGCACGCTCACCACGTCCAGCAGGCCCAGGCCCGCCTCGGGGCGGCCGAGGTCGTTGACGAACTCGTGGCCCAGGATCTGATAGCCGGCGCAGACCGAGAACACGATGGCGCCGTTGGCCACCGCCCGGCTCAGCCCCCCGTCACGGCGCAGCCGCTCGGCGGCCAGCCGCTGCGGGCGGTCCTCGCCGCCGCCGATCAGGTAGATGTCCCCGGAGGTGGGGATCCGCTGGTCGGAGCGGACGTCCACCCGGCTGACCGGCACCCGCCGCTGCATGGCCCGGCGCTCGACCACCAGCGCGTTGCCCTGGTCGCCGTAGGTGCTCAGCAGGTCGGGGTAGACCCACACCACGCGCAGGCTGGACTCACTCATCGTTGCTCCTCGGCTCGCTCGCGGGCGGGTCAATTGCCGACCTTGCGGCGCAGGTCCTGGAAGGCGGTGTAGTTGGCGATGGCCTCGATCCGGCCGGGCGGCGCGGTGCGCACCGCCTCCTCCAGGCCCTGGCAGACCCGGAACTCCAGCCCGGCCACCTCCAGCCGGACCGCCAGGTCCAGCTTGCGGTCGCCCAGCACCATGATCGGGTGCCCGGCCAGCCGGGTGTAGTCCACGTCCCACAGCCAGGAGGTGTCGGTGCCGTCCGCCCCGCGGGCGTTGACCGACAGGATCACCGGGGTGGGCGGCCCGTCGATGAGGGAGAACGTCTCCAGCCAGCCGGCCGGGTTCTTCGCCAGCAGCAGCCGCAGTTCGCGCTGCTGCCAGGTGACCACGTCGTAGCGCCCGGCAACCGCCTGCACCTTGTACATCCGCTCCAGCGCGACCTTGGGGTCCACCCCGAAGGCGGCCGCGGCGGCGGTGGACACGGCGGCGTTGGACTTGTTGGCCCGGCCGGGCAGCTGGAGGTGGATCGGCCAGGCGACCCCGTACGGGTCCACGACGTGGTCGCCGCTGAGCGCCCAGGTCGGGGTGGGCCGGCGGAAGCCGCACTCGCCGCAGTACCAGTCGTCGTCGGGCCGCTGCAGCACCCCGCCGCAGGACGGGCAGGACCAGGCGTCGTCCTTCCAGGACTGGCCGGCCGCCACCCACACCACGGTCGGGCTGGAGGACGCGGCCCAGACGATCAGCGGGTCGTCGGCGTTGGCGATGATGATCGCCTCGGAGCCGGCCAGGCCCTCGCGCCACTTCTCGGCGAGCATCCGGGTCTCGGCGGCCCGGTCGAGCTGGTCGCGCGAGAGGTTGAGCAGGGCGATCGCCTTGGGCGTCACGTCGCGGGCGACCCCGGCGAGGTACTTCTCGTCCACCTCGATCACGCCGTAGCGGGCGTCCGAGCCGCCGGCCAGCGCGGAGGTGATGCCGGCCGGCATGTTCGCGCCGAGCGCGTTGGAGACCACGGGACCGTTGGCGCGCAGCGCCTCGGCCAGCAGCCGGGTGGTGGTGGTCTTGCCGTTGGTGGCGGAGACCAGCACCACGTCCAGGTGGCGGGCGAGCCGGGCCAGCAGCTCGGGGTCGAATCTGAGCGCGACCTTGCCGCCGATCACCGATCCGCTGCCCTTGCCCGCGACGCGGGACACCGCCGCCGCGGCCTTGCCCGCCGTCACGGCCAGCTTGGCGCGCGGCGACAGCGGCTCAGAATTGCCTGCCATCGTTCTCCGTTCCTCCTCGACTCGGCCCGGGGCCCTGCCCCGGCCGCGGCCGGTGTTCCTGTGCCGCCCGCACCCGCCCCCGCGGCACACGACCCGGCCGGGCTCAGCCTATCCATTTCCGGCTGCGGGCCCCTACTTCGGCCGGGTGCGACCTGCGGCGCAGGGGGCGCGCGGCGGGCCGTACGCTGTGCCGCATGCGACACGGCGGCCTCTCCATCCCCGGCAGCACCGGCACCGTCCACCGGCTGCGGCTGCTCGGCGACCCGGTGCTGCACGCGCCCTGCCCGGAGGCCACCGAATTCGGCGAACCGCTGGCCCGGCTGGTGGAGGACATGTTCGCCTCCATGTACGCGGCGTCCGGGGTGGGCCTGGCCGCCAATCAAATCGGCCTGCCCCTGCGGGTGTTCGTCTACGACTGCCCCGACGACGAGGACCGCCGCCACCTCGGCCACGTGGTCAACCCGCGCCTGGTGCACACCGGCGGGGTCACCGTCACCGGCGCCGAGGGCTGCCTGTCCCTGCCGGGCGTGGAGTCCGGCACCCGGCGCCACGACGAGGCCGTGGTCGAGGGGTTCGACGTGGACGGCCGCCCGCTGACCGTGACCGGCACCGGTTTCTTCGCCCGCTGCCTCCAGCACGAGTACGACCATCTGGAGGGCACGGTGTTCACCGACCGGCTGCGCGGACCGCGCCGCAGCCGGGCCCTGTGGTCGGCCCGCCGCGCGGTCGCGGCCCACGAACGGGACCGGTGAGCCCGAGGCCGGCGCTCGGTGCCGACGCCCCGGCCCCCGCGGCCGTCACAGACCTTGAGTGCCCGCCCGGTCCTCGACCGCCGCCAGGCTGCCCCACAGCAGGTCGGCGAGGTTGCGTACGAGCTGGTCGCGGGAGCTGGGCCGCTCGGCGAGCCACCAGTCGCCGGCCGCCCACATCATGCCGACGATGCCGTGGCCCCAGGCCCGGGCGGTCTGCCGGCCGTCCGCGCCGAGTTCGAGCCGTTCGGCGATCACCTCGGCCATGTCCTCGCCCATCCGGCGCAGCACCGGGATCGAGTGGCCGCCGGCGTCGAACCCCTTCTCGCCCTCGGTGGGCGACTCGGAGGGGTGCATCAGGAACCGGTAGACCTGCGGGTGCGCCTCGATGGCGTGCAGGTAGGCGTGGATGGTCGCCTCGACCCGGTCGCGGCGGTCGCCGGGGGAGTCCACGGCGGCGCGCAGGGTGGCCAGCAGCGCGTCGGTGTGCCGCTTGGCGAGGGCCCGGTACAGCCCGCTCTTGTCGCCGAAGTGCCGGTACAGGATCGGCTTGGTGATACCCGCCTCCGCGGCGATGGCGTTCATCGACGCCTCGGGCCCGTCGCGCAGCACCACTCGGTCGGCGGCCTCCAGCAGTTCCTGGCGCCGTCGCTCGGTGGCCGTCCGCCGGTCCTGCCGCTGGCCGGTCTCCACCCTCGCCTCCCCGGTGTTCGATTGCAGGTGGTCTGCGCAAAGTAACACTCTCCGCTGAGGTGGATGTGCGCCGAGGTCCGAGTTGACATTCCTACTGGTGGGTAACAGACTGCTGACATCGCCGTCGTTACCGTAGGTAACCGCACAGGGGAGAGAACCATGGGCGACTTCACGCTCGAACTCAACGACGACCAGAAGTCCGTGCGCGACTGGATCCACGGATTCGCCGCCGACGTGATGCGCCCGGCCGCCGCCGAGTGGGACGAGCGGGAGGAGACCCCCTGGCCCATCATCCAGGAAGCGGCCAAGATCGGCCTGTACTCCCTGGACTTCTACGCCCAGCAGTTCTTCGACCCCACCGGCCTCGGCATACCGATGACGATGGAGGAGCTGTTCTGGGGCGACGCGGGGATCGCGCTGTCCATCGTCGGCACCGGCCTGGCCGCGGTCGGCGTGCTGGCCAACGGCACCGAGGAGCAGATCGGCACCTGGGTCCCGCAGATGTACGGCGACGCCGACGACGTCAAGGTCGCCGCCTTCTGCTCCTCGGAGCCCGACGCCGGCTCCGACGTGGCCGCCATGCGCACCCGCGCGGTGTACGACGAGGCCAAGGACGAGTGGGTGATCAACGGCACCAAGACCTGGGCCACCAACGGCGGCATCGCAGGCGTGCACGTGGTCGTCGCGGTGGTCGACCCCGACCTCGGCTCCCGCGGCCACGCCTCCTTCATCGTGCCGCCGGGCACGCCGGGCCTGTCCCAGGGCCAGAAGTTCAAGAAGCACGGCATCCGCGCCTCGCACACCGCCGAGGTCGTACTGGACAACGTACGGGTGCCCGGCCACTGCCTGCTCGGCGGCAAGGACAAGCTCGACGAGCGACTGGCCCGGGCCAGGGAGCGGGTCGCGGCGGCGGCCGCCGGCCAGGCGGACAGCGCGGAGCGGATCAAGAACGCGGCCATGGCCACCTTCGAGGCGTCCCGCCCGGCGGTCGGTGCCATGGCGGTCGGCACCGCGCGCGCCGCCTACGAGTACGCCCTCGAATACGCCGTCGACCGGCGGCAGTTCGGCCGCCCGATCATCGACAACCAGGGTGTGGCCTTCCAGCTCGCCGACATGCGCACGCAGATCGACGCGGCCCGGTTGCTGGTGTGGCGCGCCTCGTGGATGGCGACGGCGGGCCGGCCGTTCACCGCCGCCGAGGGCTCGATGTCCAAGCTGTTCGCCAGTGAGACCGCCAAGAAGGTGACCGCCCAGGCCATCCAGATCCTCGGCGGCAACGGCTACACCCGGGAGTACCCGGTCGAGCGGATGCACCGGGACAGCGCCATCTACACGATCTTCGAGGGCACCAGCGAGATCCAGCGCCTGGTCATCGCCCGCGCGCTGTCGGGCCTGCCGATCCGCTGAGCCGCGCGCCGGCGGCACGCCGCCGGGACGCCGCCGCCGGAACGACCACGGGCGGCCCGTCCCGGCACGGCGCCCGGTCGTACCCCCGGCGGAGCCGAGGGCCGGGCCGAGGCTCAGTCGCGGTAGCCGCGCAGCACGAACCAGGCGATCAGCACGACGCCGACCACCGAGGCCACGATGAGCGTACGCATCACCAGGCCGGGACCGGCCGAATCGTTGATCGCGAGGGTCAGCGCGTGGTGCACGTGAGTTTGCATGGGGAGCTCCTTCTGATCCGCCTCAGCCTAGCCCCGCTCGCACACCGCCCCGTTCCCCGGGTCACCCCGGCCCCGCGCCCCGGCGCCGTCGCGGTCAGCGGGCGGTCCCGCGGGCCCCGCCCGCCGGGTGCCGGCGCCCGAGCGAGCGGGGGCGCAGCGCCTCCGCCAGCTCGTCCAGCGTCTCCACCAGCAGGTCCGCGCCGCGCCGCAGCACCTGCGGCTCCGCCTCGTCCGCCGGGTCCGCGGGCAACTGCGCCTCCCACTTCTCCAGAGCCGCCCGCACCTGCTCCCACTGCGGCGCCCGCCGTTCCCGGATGTCCCGCGCCGCGGCCCTGGTCGCCTTCCGCAGCGCCGCGGCCAGCTCGCCGGCCGCCGGGACCGGGGGCGCGTCCCGGGGCGGCAGGTGGGCCTCCACCAGCAGCCCGACCCGGCCCAGCGCCGAGACCGCGGCGTCGGCGTCCCGTACGGCCGTACGCGACAGGCCGCGGTGCCGTACCGGTTCGGCGTCGGCGCGGGTGACCGCCTGGTCCCAGGCCGCGCCGGCCGCCCGCAGTTCCAGCAGCGACTGCCGCACTGCCCGCGGTCTGCGGTGGGGCGGGTCGGCGTACGCCTCGAACACCGCGGCCAGATACCCGCCGGCGGCCTCCGTCCACTCGGCCAGCCGTTCGCGCAGCAGCGTCGTCTCCCAGGCCGGGAACACCGCGTACGCGGCCATCGCCAGCGCGCCGCCCAGCAGGGTCAGCAGCAGCCGGTCGCGCACCGTCTGCTCCAGCTGGGTGCCGGCCATGCTCAGCAGGAAGACCACGTACGCGCCCACGCACACCTGCATCACCACGTAGCCGGTGGTCAGCAGCAGGTACAGCAGCCAGACGCTGAGTACGGCCAGGGCGGCGCTCGCGTACGTGCCGGGGTGGCCGAGACTGACGACCGCGCTGCCCAGCGTCACCCCGACCACCGTGCCGGCCAGCCGGGCCACCCCGCGCTCGAAGGTCTGGGTGAAGTCCGGGCGCATCACCATCACCGAGGTCAGCGGCGCCCAGTAGCCGTGGCCGAGCGGCAGCGCCGTGCCCAGCAGGTAACCCGCGGCGCACACCACCGACAGCCGCAGCGCGTGCCGGAACACCGGCGCGTCCCACTCGGCCTGGCGGCGTACCGAACGCAGCGCCAGGGGCAGCAGTTCGCGCACCGCGGGCCGCAGCAGGTGCGCGGTGCTGTCGGTGTCGGCGGGTCCGGAACCGTTGGCCCGGTCCACGGCGGCGCCGAGCAGGGCGATCAGCCGGGTGGCGGACTTGCGGGCGGTGCCGGTGAGTTCGGGGTACAGCCCGGGCGCGTACAGCACCTCGCGCGCCGACGCGGGCACCCGTACCGCCGTGCCGTGCCGGATCGCGCGGGCCACCGCGTCCAGGACGTCGGCCGCCACCGCCAGCAGTTCGCGGGCCCGGTCGCGCTCGGGGCCCTCGGCGGCGGCGCCCACCCTGGGGTCGGCCAGCGAGGCCAGCACCGGCCGGATCCGCTCGGCCAGGCCGCGGTTGCCGTGCAGTTCACCCGGCCGCCGCCGCGCCTGCCAGGGGCTGACCACGGCCGCGCCGCGGGCCGCCATCAGCGGCGCCGGGTCGAACTCGGCCAGCGGGTCCTGCCGCAGCCGGCGGGCGAAGCCGGCCTCGGCGGCGAAGGCGTCGGCCAGCGCGTCCCGCTGCCGCCCCCAGCGCCGTACCGGGAACAGCCAGATCAGCGCGGCCTGCACCACGGCGCCGACCGCGATCAGCGCCGCGTGGTGCAGCGCGCCGAGCACGGTCGTCGGCAGCGTCACCACGACCAGCATCACGGCCACCGTGAGCGCGGCCACCGTGCCCATGGTCGGGCCCAGCGCCCACGCCAGGCCCGCGCCGAACGCCCACACCGCCAGCAGGATCATGAACGGCACCAGGTGCGAGGCGGCCAGGTACCCCAGGAAGGTGCTCACCGCCAGCGCGGCGCCCGTCCACAGCGCCAGCGCGGGGCGCGGCCGCCAACTGCGCTGGAAGGTGGCCACCCCGGCGGCGAACGCGCCGAACGCGGAGGAGGCCGCGACCGCCGGCGACCACAGCCACAGCGACAGCCCGACCACCACCGCCACGCCGCCCGCGGCCCGCAGCGCCGCCAGCGGCTCCGGCCGGCCGCGCTGCACCCGCAGCCCGGACCGGGCCGTCTGCCGCAGCGAGCGCAACCAGGTCATGGTCCACACAATAGGGTCCGCCCAGGCACCTGCCGCAGGTCGCCGCCCACATCCCGGGCGGGGAACCGTCCCGCCCGCGGGTCCGCCCGTGCCCGGGCCCGTCACCCCGGGTGTGACCTACGTCCGGTCCCTCACATCCGCGGCGGTAGGTCTGGTTCAATGGGGGACATGGCCAGCACTACTGACACCGGGACAGGTCGTAACGACCTCGAGCCCTTCTGGCCGTCCCGGCAGGAGTACCACTTCGACCGCCGGTGTTGTCGCGCGATCCCCGCGCGGACCCGCGTCTGCTGCTGAGCCCCACGCACCCGGCCGCGGCCCCGGCCTTCCGGCCGGCCGCCGCCCCCCGCGTCGCCAGCGACCGGTCCCGCGCACCACGGCGTCCCACGACCCTTCGCGCGAAAGAGCCGAAACCATGTCGAACGTCCCGCACGTCCAGTCCCTGACCACGACTGCGCCGGGTCCCGCGCCCGCCGCGGCAGCCCCCGCCGGCCGGCAGCGGCTGCGGGCCGTCCGGCCCGACGAGGCCCCGCCCGCCCCCGACTTCCTGCCGCCCGGCGCCACGTGGATGCCCGCCCCCGGCCACGTCCTGCCCACTGTCGCGGGCGGCGCCCCGATGGTCGGCTACCTGGTGCTGGTGCCGGCCGAGCACGCGCCGAACGCCGCGCCCCCGCCCGCCGAGCCGCCGCAGGCCCTGCCCGCGGTCCGGATCGACCAGGAGCGGCGCACCGCCGCGGTGGACGGCCGGGCGCTGGACCTGACCTACCTGGAGTTCGAACTGCTGGCCCACCTCGTCGCCCACCCGCACCGGGTGCACTCCCGCGACCAGCTCGTCACCACGGTCTGGGGGTACGGCCATGTGGGCGACGGCCGAACGGTGGACGTGCACATCGCCCGGTTGCGCCGCAAGCTGGGGGCCGAGCACCGCGGCAGCATCGTGACGGTGCGCCGCGTCGGCTACAAGTACGCGCCCCAGGCCCGCTGAACCACGGCCAACCGAACCACGGCCAACCGAATCACGGCCCGCAGAGCCACGGCCCGCGGACCGACGGGCGGTGCGTCCGTCACGGCACGACCGTGACGGGCCACCGCCCGGTCTTCACCAGGCGCACCGCCACCGAGCCGATCAGCCGGTGCCCGGCGCGCTCGGAGGCGCCCACCACCACGGCGTCCGCGGTGAGCTGGTCGGCGGCCATCGCCAGGCCGTTGTACGGGTCGCCGCGGAAGGTGTGGAACTCCCAGCGCACGTGGAAGGCGCCCTGGAGCCGCTCCACGGCCTCCCATATCTCCGCCAGCAACTGCTGGGCCATCCCGGTCTCGGCGTCCGACACCGGCACGCCCATGGCGGCTCCGCCCGGCAGATAGGGCTGGACGTACACCAGGGCGAGCAGGGCATGCTGCCGGCGCGCGAGACCCGCCGCGTAGGCGGCCGCCCGCCAGGAGGATTCCGAGCCGTCCAGTCCGGCGACGATCACCTTGGGCCCGTCCGTACCGCGTTCGAACGTGGTGGGCACCTGCTGCTCTTCCACAAGGTCAGGCTATCGGCCCATGGCCTGAGCTCTCACCCCCGGACACGGAGCGTTCTCACCCGAACGGACCTATTGCCACGACATGCGCACTTTTGCGGGGCACGCTTTCGGAGAGGAGTGAAACAGGCGGCCGATGCCCCGCCCGGCGCACGCACCGTGAGGTCCGCGGCCCGTGGGCACGGCCGGCCGCCCCACGCCGCTACCGGGGAGGTTTTTGATGCCGAGCGTGTCCGCGAACGTGTTCGTGCCGAGGACGACCGCGGAGGTCTTCGACTTCCTCGCCGACGCCCGCAATCTGGCCCTGTGGAGCTCGGGCGTCGCCTCCGTCGATCCCGCGTACGTGGCTCCCGGCGCCGACGCCCGGTATCGCTACCGATTTCCCGGCCGGCATCGCACCCACCAGCTGGTGTGCTCCGACTTCCAGCCCTGCCGGCGGATAGCCTTCCGGGGCCAGCGGATGTGGGGCCCGCTGGGCAGCCAGGTGCCGGTGTACGGCTTCGATCTCTTCCCGCACGCCGACGGCACTCTGGTGCGGCTGTCGGTCAACAGCCGGCTCACCGCCGCCCTGGCGCTGCTGGCGCCCGTTGTGGCGATGGCCTGGCGGCGCGACCTGCCGACCGACGGCAGCAAGTTCTGCGAGCTGCTGGGCGGCGTGCTGCCCGCCGCGACCGCGACCGTGACCGCGGTCCAGCCGGCCGCCTTGGCGCCCGCTCCTGCCGCGCTGGCCCCCGCCGCGGCCACGCCGTCCCCGTCGCCGGTGCAGAGCGCCGCTGCCGCCCCGGGGGGCGCTCCCGTGCCGTCAGGGGTACCGAACGGTTTCGACTACGCTCATTGAGTGTTAAACTATACTCGCGAGTAGGCGCGAGTCACGCGCCCTCGAGGCCTTGCGTGCGGCGATGCCGCGCCGGCCTGCCCGCCGACTGACCGCCCCGGCCAGGTTCCCCCGTCCCGGCCGGGGCTTCCACTTGTGTGCGTTGTGTGTACGTCATGTGCGCGGAATTCCCGCATGTCCGCTCGCGGTTCCCTGAGTGACCGTGGCCGACCGTAAATGAGCGTTTCCAGCCGGTGGCCGGAAGGGTTGCGTGTGCCCTGCCGGTCGTGCCCCTTCCGGTCTCACCTGCGTGTCCGGACATCACCTGGATATTCCGCCGAATTGCCGCTATGAGGGCGGGAATTCGGTCGCAGTCGAACACCGGCATTTGTCGGGGGCGACCATTTCCGGCCCGCCCGGCCGGCGCCCCGCGGGGGCTGCCGGTGCGGTCGCGACGGGGTCCCGGCAGGCTGAGCGCTGCGCCACCGCGCAGTAGCGGTCCGAAGTGGATGTGATCTGCGCCACTCGGCAAAACGCCATCAAGCCGACATCTACTCGCATAGCTTGGCGTGCGTATTCACGTCAACTTTGCAAAATATTGGTCAAGCGAAGGCCGGGCAAGACTGCCCCTCGAGCCTGCCCGGGCAACAACCGGTACTGGTCAGGGTTCAGCCGGGTGACCGGCAGCCGCCGCGGCGGCCGGAAAACCACTTGCCGGGCGGTACTCGTCCGCCCTTGATCCCCCGTGCCATGATGCGGCGCGGTCGAGCGGCCGCGGGCGCGGTCCGGCGCCCGAGCCGCGGCGACCAGGGGCGTGAACCTTGCCTTTCACCTGATGGGGCGCTGTGGGGGACGGGGACCCTCGCTGTTTCGCCCATGACGCACTACTGACAAATGACCGGGGAGTGCAGACAGACATGCGAGCGAATATCTAGGGGGGCATGAAACCGTGTCAGATGATTCGGGCCAGATTTTTCACAGGTTCAGACCTTTGTCCGGCAATCCCGCCGGGCCGTCCCGGCCACCCCGCTCCGACGGGGAGGTGCCGGCATGAGAAGCGACTTACTGCTTGCCCTGAGAACCCAGCGCGGCTGGACCCAGGAAGAACTCTCCGTGCGTTCCGGAATCAGCGTGCGCACGATACGCAATCTGGAGCGGGGGCGAATACAGAGCCCCCGGCGCAGCTCCCTCGACCTGCTGTTCTCGGTACTCGATCCGGAACTGCGGGGCAGGGGCGAGGAGACCGCGGCCATCCCGCAGCGGGGTTCCGTTACCGTCCCGGTCGCGGTGCCCGTCGTGGCGGTGGCGGCCGGCGGCACGGCGGGCCCACAGGCCCGCTGGCGCGGCCCACGGCCGCCGCGCACGACGCTCGTCGGCCGGGACGGCGACCTGGACCGGCTGTGTGACCTGGTGACCGGCAACCCCGTCACCGTCATCACCGGCCCGGGCGGAGTCGGCAAGACCCGGCTCGCCCTGGCCGTCGCCGAACGCGCCGCGGCCGGCCTGCGCGGCTTCGTGGCCGTGGTCCAACTCGGCCGGATCGTACCCGGACAGCCCACCGGCGACGGTCCCACCGCACTGGCGGCCGCCCGCCAGGCGGTGACCGAGGTCCTGGGCGACGAACAGCAGCCGCAGGGCGCCGCTCCGGCCCTGCTGGTGCTGGACACCACCGAGCACCTTCCGCAGGCCACCGCCCTGCTGGTGGAACACCTGCGCGGCGCCTGGCCGGACCTGCGGATGATCCTGACCACCCGGCGCCCCCCGGTCCTGCCCGAGGCGAGGATCTGGGAAGCCGCACCCCTGCCGCTGGACAGCGCCGTCCAGTTGCTGCACCGCCGGCTGGCCAGCAGCGCGCTGGACCACGACCTGACCGGGTCGCCGGACGTGATACGGGCCCTGTGCCAGGAACTGGACGGGATGCCCCGGCTGATCGAATTCGCGGCCCACCGGCTGCGCAGCGTACCGGCCACCACCCTGCTGTCCCCCGAGCACCTGCTGGAGCTCCTGGGCATCCCGGACTTCTCCGTGCAGCCGCATCAGCGCTCGCTGCGCGGCAGCCTGGAATGGAGCTGGGCCATGCTCACCCAGCGACAGCGGCAGTTCATGACCCGGCTCGCCGCCGCGCCGGACCCCGTCGCCAGCGACGGACCCGAACTGGCCGCCTGGGAACCGGAGTTCACCCGGACCGAGACCGTCTGCCTGCTCGCCGAGCTGGCCGACGCCTCCTTCCTCCAGGTGCGCCGCGGCCCGCGCTACGAGTACCGCATGCTCCGCCACGTGCGTGCCTTCGTACGGCACCACGTCCGCTCGGCCCCCGGGGCGCAGGCCCCCGCACGGCGGATGACCGCCAAGGCCTGAGCGCCGCTCCCACCCGGGCCGACACCGACGACGGCACCGGGACAGCGCCACGGTGCCTGCCGGACGAGGCCGTCCGGCAGGCACCGCACGCCTCAGCGCCGCTCGCCGGCCTCGCTCTCCGGGCGCATCCCGGAGAGCTTGTCGGGGTTGGTGACCACGTAGACGTCGGTGACCGTGTCGGCGTCCGGATCGAGGTCGATCACCATCACCGCGTACGGCGAGTCGCCGGAGAAGACCACGGCCGACGGGTCGCCGTTGACCTGCCGGTACTGGATGTCGAGCGTCCCCGGCAGGCGCTTGGCGGCGTAACCGCTCAGCGTGCGGGCCACCTTGTCGCGGCCGCGCACCGGGCGCGGCGCGCTGCGGGCCTTGCCGCCGCCGTCCGTCCACAGCGTCACGTCCGGCGCCAGCAGGCTCATCAGCCCGGCCAGGTCGCCGCCGAGCGCCGCCGCGACGAACCGCTCGGTGACCTGCCGCCGCACCCGCGGATCGGCCCGGTACCGCGGCCGGCGGGCGCGTACGTGCTCACGGGCCCGGTGGGCGAGCTGCCGGACCGCGGCCGGCGTGCGGTCCAGGATGCCGGCGATCTCGGTGTGGCTGTAGCCGAACACCTCGAACAGCACGAACACCGCGCGCTCCAGCGGGGTCAGCGTCTCCAGCACCACCAGCAGCGCCATCGACACCGACTCCGCGCGCAGCGCCGGCTCCGCCGCGTCGGCGGCCTGCGCCGGGCCCGCGCCGTCCTCCCGCAGGCCGGGCCCGCCGGTGAGCAGCGGCTCCGGCAGCCACGGCCCGACGTACGTCTCCCGGCGCCGGCTGATGGCAGCCTGCCGCGCCAGTCCCTGGTTGACCGCGACGCGCACCAGGTACGCCCGCGGATTGCCGACGTCCTCACCGTCCGGCCGCGCCGCCCGCCGGTGCCACGCCAGCCAGGTCTCCTGGAGCACGTCCTCCGTGTCGGCCACGCTGCCGAGCATGTTGTAGACCACCGAGAACAGCAGTTCCCGGTGCGCCGTGAACACCTCGGTCGCCGCTTCGTCAGCGGCCGCCAGGCGCCGCTCCGGACCGCCGGACACCCCGGGCACCTCGGACACGTCGGACCTCCCGTACGTCACGCCCCGCGGGGCTTTCCCCCGGGAGGGGCACGACACGGCCCGGTGTGACATCCACCGCGCCGAAAGTGGCGCGGCTCACACGATCGTACGCGGCGGTACGGCCCGCACTCCCGACGACCGGCCGGGGTCAGTAGCGCAGCACCGCCGCGATGTGACCGGAGTTCTCCAGCATGCCGTCGGGCACGAAGTGCACCCGGGCGCCGGTGTCCAGGGCCTGCTCGGCGATCTCGTCGACGATGTCCTCGCGGGCGCCGCGCTCGTCCGAGCCGGCCGGCACCAGGTGCTCCCCGTCGTCGCGGACCGTGGCCCGGAAGTCGTCCTCGATGGCGACCAGCGCCGCGCGGCCCTCGGTGACCGACTGCCACACCTCGTCCACCCCGCCCGCGAAGGACTTGCGGCCCCGGGCCTCGTCCAGGTCGCCGAGCACCGCCGTGATCTGCTCCCGGTCCCGGGCCCGGGCCGCGTCGTTCAGCACCTTGCGCAGCGCCTCGCCCGGCCCCTCGGCCAGCCCGCCGTGGTTGATCCGGACCGCGGCCTCGGCGATCACCGGCCCCGCGTCGCCGAGCGCGGCCAGCGCCTCCACGTCACCGATGACGTACAGCGGCCGCGGATCGGACGCCTGGACGGCGGCGGTGGCCTCGGTGACCTCGCGCAGGAAGCGCCGGGTCTCCTCGTCGCTGAACGTGCTCGGCATGTCGCCGATGCGCTCCTGCCGCTCCGGGTCGAAGTCGAGTTCCGGGCGGTGCACCGGGAAACCGCCGCCGAACCGCTCCAGCGGTCGGCCCCGTCCGCCGCTCCACATCGTGGCCACGTCCGCGGACACCGCCAGCGCCCAGAACGGCTGGTTGGCGGCGTGCGCGGCGACCAGGTTGCGGGTCAGGAAGGTCTGCGCCAGCAGCACCCGCGGCGGCACCGAGCGGTCCAGCGACCACACGTGGTGCTCACCGGGCGCCGCGAAGATCGCCAGCCCGTCCTCGGCGTACGTCAGGTCCACCTCGCCGCCGGCCTGGTCGAGCTGCCCGATCACGTCGATCCGGTCGGTCCGGGAGACCTCCGGATCGTGGTGCACGGCGTTCTTGGCCTCCTCCAGGAGGTTGCGCAGCCGTACGGAGTCCTGCGCGTTGTCCGGCTCCCGCCGGTGGGTGGGGAGCAGCACCGACACGGCCGGGTACTTGCGCGGGCGCCGCAGCTCGGCGAGGGCGGCGGGGGTCAGCGGCTGGTGCATGGACGGCATGGCGGACCTTTCCGGCGACGGCGTGCGTGGGCCCTGTTTTCCCTTCGCAGGTCTCTTGTGTCCCTTCATGGATATATCAATACGCCCGCTTCCGCAGCCGCAGCCCGGCGCCGCGAGCACCGCCCGGACGCCCGCTGGCTCGGTTCAGCGAACTTCCCGCTTCCATGCCCGGAGACGCTTCCAAACAGGGACAACGGTGCTTTACCGTTTAACCGCCCAGTCGGCCGGCGCACCCGGCCCGACCCGCAGCCGCACCCCG
Source organism: Actinacidiphila acididurans (assembly GCF_016918855.1). Taxonomy (GTDB): domain Bacteria; phylum Actinomycetota; class Actinomycetes; order Streptomycetales; family Streptomycetaceae; genus Actinacidiphila; species Actinacidiphila acididurans. Next base: position 48,523 of record NZ_JADKYB010000026.1, on the reverse strand, counting down.
AGGAGCAGCCCATGAAGGACGTCACGCCGGTCGCCGACGGCTGGAGGCTGCTGCTCCCGGACAGCCTGCCCGGCGGACCGCCGGACATCCTCGCGGGCAGCGCCGGGGAGAGCGTCCCCGCCGCAGTCCCGGGCTGCGTGCACACCGACCTGATGGCCGTCGGACTGCTCGCCGACCCCTTCCTGGACCGCAACGAGACCGACGCCGCCTGGGTCGGCCGCGCCGACTGGACGTACGAGACGCCCCTCCCGGCCGCCGCCGGCGACGGCCACGAGCGCACCGACCTGGTCTTCGACGGCCTCGACACGGTCGCCGAGATACGCCTGGGCGGCACCGTCCTCGGCACCACCCGCAACATGCACCGCGGACACCGCTTCGACCTCACCGGCCTGCCGCACACCGCGGGCGCCCCGCTCCAGGTGACCTTCACCTCCGCCTACACCGAGGCCGAGCGGGTGCGCGACCTGGTCGGCGAGCGGCCCAACGCCTACCCCGAGCCCTTCCAGTACATCCGCAAGATGGCCTGCTCCTTCGGCTGGGACTGGGGGCCGACCCTGGTCACCGCCGGGATCTGGCGGCCGGTGCGGATCGAGCGCTGGTCGGTGGCCCGGCTGTCCCAGGTCGTCCCGCTGGTCACCGTGGACGCCGACGGCGGCCACGTCGAGGCCCGGCTGGACCTGGAGCGCACCGCCTCCGATCGGCCGCTGACCGTACGCCTGCGGGTGGGGGAGACCGAGACGACCGCCGACATCCCGGCCGGCGCCGACCGCTACTCCGTCACCGCCCACGTGCCCGACCCGCTGCTGTGGTGGCCGCGCGGCCGGGGCGGACAGCCGCTGTACGACTGCGAGGTCACCCTGCTCGACGGCGACACGCCGCTGGACCGCTGGCAGCGCCGGATCGGCTTCCGCACGGTGGCCCTCGACACCGCCCCCGACGCGCACGGCACCCCCTTCACCCTGGTCGTCAACGGCGCCCCGCTGTTCGCCCGCGGCGTCAACTGGATCCCCGACGACGTGCTGCCCACCCGCGTCGACGCCGCCCGCTACCGCCGCCGCCTCGGTCAGGCCGCGGCCGCCGGGGTGAACCTGGTCCGGGTGTGGGGCGGCGGCCTCTACGAGAGCGACGACTTCTACGACGTGTGCGACGAACTCGGCCTGCTGGTCTGGCAGGACTTCCCGTTCGCCTGCGCCGCCTACCCCGAGGAACAGCCACTGCGCGGCGAGGTCGAGGCCGAGGCGCGGGAGAACGTCGCCCGGCTCGCCCCGCACCCGAGCCTGGCGCTGTGGAACGGCAACAACGAGAACCTGTGGGGCTTCCGCGACTGGGACTGGGCCGACACCCTGGCCGGCGAGTCCTGGGGGGAGGGCTACTACCTGGGCCTGCTGCCCCGGATCGTGGCCGAGACCGACCCGACCCGGCCGTACTGGGCCGGCAGCCCCTGGTCCGGCTCCTGGCGGCACCACCCCAACGACCCCGCGCACGGCACCGCCCACTCCTGGGACGTGTGGAACCGGCTGGACTACACCGCCTACCTGGACAGTGTCCCGCGGTTCGTCGCCGAATTCGGCTGGCAGGCCCCGCCCGCGTACGCCACCGTGCGCCGCGCCATCGCCGACGACCCGCTCACCCCCGACTCGCCCGGCATGCTCCACCACCAGAAGGCCGGCGACGGCAACGGCAAACTGGCCCGCGGCCTGGCCCACCACTTCCCGGTGCCCGCCGACTTCGACACCTGGCACTACCTCACCCAGGTCAACCAGGCCCGGGCCATCGCCACCGGCATCGAGCACTGGCGCTCCCACTGGCCGCTGTGCGCGGGCACGATCGTCTGGCAGCTCAACGACTGCTGGCCGGTGACCTCCTGGGCCGCCGTGGACGGCGACGAACGCGAGAAACCGCTCTACCACGAGATCGAGCGGCTGTACGCGGACCGGCTGCTGACCGTGCAGCGGCGGCCGGACGGCCCGGTCGCGGCCCTGGTCAACAACGGCTCACGGGACTGGACCGGCACCGCGGTGCTGCGCCTGGTGGGCCTGGACGGCGTCGTACGCGCCGAGGCCCGGCTGCCGTTCACCGCGGCCGCCGACGCCGTCGCCACCCTGCCCGTACCGCCGGGCCTGCGACCGGAAGACGGCACCGAACTGCTCACCGTGACCGCGGGCGACGAGCGGGCCTGGTGGTTCCCCGCCGCCGACAAGGACACGGCCTGGCCCGCGCCCGGCTACGAGGTGACGGTCACCGACCTCGGCGGCGGCACCGCCGAGGTCACCGTCACCGCCCGCACCCTGCTGCGCGACCTGCTGCTCCAGGCCGACCGGCTGGCCCCGGCCGCCCGCGCCGACCGCGGCCTGGTCACCCTGCTGCCCGGCGAGAGCGTCACCGTGACCGTCCGCGGCTGGGATACCCCCGACGCGGACGCGGCGGCGGCCGCGCTGTTCTGCGTCAACTCGGCGGTCACGTCGTCCCTCGGCTGACGACCGCGGGACCCGGCCCGGGTGGGGTAAGCTGCGAGTTCGCGCGCAATGTGCGCGCGAGCCGGCCACGACCGAGGAGGTGGGATCCATCACCGCACGTTCGCAGCGGGTGCTCCCGCCGTACGGTCCCGCGGTCTGATCCGACAGCGCCGCGCCCGGGCCGGGGAGCGCCCGAAGACGCTCCCCGAAAGGCGTTCTTCTTGTCGTCACCGTCCATGCCGCAGTCCGATACGCCCGACATCGCGACCACCGTCACCGCCGCGCTCCGGGCGGCCGGATGTGTCTTCGCCGAGGACGAGGCACAGCTCCTGATCTCCGCCGCCCGCACCCCGCGGGAACTCGACGCCATGGTGGCGCGCCGCGCCGCCGGATTCCCGCTGGAACACGTCGTCGGGTGGGCCGAGTTCTGCGGGCTGCGCGTCGCCGTGGACCCCGGGGTCTTCGTGCCGCGCCGCCGCACCGAATTCCTGGTCCGCACCGCCCTGGCCGCACCCGACCCGGCGCCCGGCACCCGGCCGGTCGTGCTCGACCTGTGCTGCGGCTCCGGCGCGGTCGGCGCCGCGCTCGCCGCCGCCCTCGGTGAGGTCGAACTGCACGCCGCCGACCTCGATCCGGCGGCCGTCGCCTGCGCCCGCCGGAACATCGCGCCGTACGGCGGCACCGCCCACGAGGGCGACCTGTTCGCCGCGGTGCCCGCGCGCCTGCGCGGCCGGGTCCGGGTCCTGGCCGCCAACGTCCCCTACGTGCCCACCGGTTCGATCGGCCTGCTGCCGGCCGAGGCCCGCGACCACGAGGCCCTGATCGCCCTCGACGGTGGACCCGACGGCCTGGACATGCTCCGCAAGGTGGCTGCCGAGGCGGCCGGCTGGCTCGCGCCCGGCGGGACCCTGCTGTTCGAGACCGGTGAACGGCAGGCGCGGGAGGCCGTGCGGATCGTACGGGCCGCCGGGCTCGCGCCGCGGGTCGCCGAGGACGACGAACTGGGCGCGACCGTGGTCACCGGCACCAGGCCGTAATCCCCGTAACGGGCCGGCGGGGCGGCTCACTCGGCCTGCTGCCGGGCCGGGCGCAGCCCCGCCGACCACTTCTCCTCGATGTTGCCGAACTTCCACACCGCCAGCGCGATCACCCAGGTGCCGAAGAAGAGCCCCACGATCACGTAGCCGACGACGTTGAGGTCGATGCCGCCGACCCAGTCCCAGAACGCCCCGTGCAGCCCGGCCTTCTGCGAGAGCAGGCCGAGCAACTCCACCGTGCCGATGATCAGGGCCACCGCGACCGACAGGCCGGTGATCGTCAGGTTGTAGTAGACCTTGCGGACCGGCTTGGAGAACGCCCACTCGTAGGCGAAGTTCATGAACGAGCCGTCGATGGTGTCCAGCAGGCACATGCCGGCCGCGAACAGCACCGGCAGGCACAGGATCGCGTACCAGGGCAGCCCGGAGGCCGCGCCGGAACCGGCCAGCACCAGCAGGGCGATCTCGGTGGCCGTGTCGAAGCCCAGGCCGAACAGCAGGCCCAGCGGGTACATCTGCCACGGCTTGGTGATGGACTTGGTGACCCGGCCGAGCAGCCGGTTCATGAAGCCGCGCTTGTCGAGGTGCTCCTCCAGCGCGGCCTCGTCGAAGTCGCCCTCCCGCATCCGCCGGAACACCTTCCAGATCCCGGCCAGGATCAGCAGGTTGATGAACGCGATCAGGTACAGGAAGGCGCCCGAGACGGTGGTGCCGATCCAGCCCGTGACGTCGTGCAGCTTGGAGTTGTCGTCGGCCACCGGGCCGGCCAGCGACTTCACGCCGATCGACAGCAGGAACGCCAGCACGAACACGATCGAGGAGTGGCCGAGGGAGAACCAGAAGCCCACCGACAGCGGGCGCTTGCCCTGGCCCATCAGCTTGCGGGTGGTGTTGTCGATCGCCGCGATGTGGTCGGCGTCGAAGGCGTGCCGCATGCCCAGCGTGTAGGCGGTCACCCCGATGCCCACCCCGAACACGCCGGTGCCGGTCTGATAGTGCCGCGGCGCCACCACGCCGACCAGGGTGAACCAGCCGATGACGTGCAACGCGACAATGAATGCCGCCATGGTGCCGAGCCGGATCCACTCCGCCCGGGTCATGGCCCCGGCAATCCGCCGTCGGCCGCGGCCGGCCGGAGCCGGGGCGGCGGTGGTGCTCGTCATGCGTACGTCCTCCGTCGGGCAGCGCGGACAACCTTGCCGCAGCATCCTACTAATTGCAACTGACTCGCAATAAGGCTGGGCGGTGCGTCTCTACCCCCGCCGACCTGCTCTCATGCACCGGCGATCACACCGGTCCCGCCGGTCGCCCCGTCCTCTGCCGGCACCGTGGGTGTGCCAGACTCAGCGCCCGTGAAGGAGATCCACGTCATCGGCATCGGGTCCGGCGACCCCGAGCAGCTCACCCTCCAGGCGGTCCGCGCGCTGGCCGCCACCGACGTGTTCTTCCTGCTCGACAAGGGCGAGGAGAAGGCGGACCTGATCCGGCTGCGCGAACTGCTGCTCGCCCGGCACGCCCGCCCCGGCCACCGGGTGGCCGTCGCCCGCGACCCGGACCGCGACCGCACCGCGCCCACCCGCGGGTACGCGCCCGCCGTCGACGACTGGCGCCGGCGCCGCGCCGACGTCTACGAGCGGCTGATCGGCGAGGAACTGGCCGACGGCGAACGCGGCGCCTTCCTGGTGTGGGGCGACCCCGCCCTGTACGACAGCACGCTCGGCATCCTCCAGGAGGTCCACGCCCGCGGCACCACGGACTTCACCTGGACCGTGATCCCCGGTATCAGCAGCGTCTCCGCCCTGGCCGCCCGGCACCGCACCGGCCTGAACCAGGTCGGCCGCCCGGTCCAGATCACCACCGGCCGCCGCCTCGCCGACACCGGCCTCCCCCCGGACGTGGACGACCTGGTCGTCATGCTCGACGCCCACCAGACCTTCGCCCGCTTCACCGACCACGACCTCCACATCTACTGGGGCGCCTACCTCGGCACCCCCGACGAGATCCTCATCTCCGGCCCCCTCACCGAAGTCGCCGACCGCATCCGCACCACCCGCGACCAGGCCCGCGCCCGCAAGGGCTGGATCATGGACACGTATCTGCTGCGCAGGCTCGGACCAGCAGGGGTGGAGGGCCCGCAGGGTGCGTCCGGCCCGGGTTCCGGCGCTGCGCGCCCGGGCGAGGCCGGTGATGTGAGCGGGGAGTCCGGGGACGGCTCGGCTTCGGCCGACGGCCCGGGCTGATGCGGCGGGTGCTGATTCTCGGTGGTACCGGGGAGGCCCGGGTGCTGGCCGGGATGGTGGCCGAAGGGGAGCCCGGGACGGAGGCGATCACCTCGCTGGCCGGGCGTACGGTCGCGCCCGTGCCGGCGGCCGGGCGGCATCGGACAGGGGGCTTCGGGGGAGTGGCGGCCCTGGTGGCGTATCTGCGCGAGGAACGGGTGGACGCCGTGGTGGACGCCACGCATCCGTTCGCCGAGCGGATCACCGCCCAGGCCGTGGTGGCCGCCGCCGATGCCGGGGTTCCGCTGCTGGTGCTGAGACGGCCCGGTTGGACGGCGGGGGACGGTGACCGCTGGCACTTGGTGGACGGGCTGGCCGAGGCGGCGGCGCTGCTTCCGGGGCTCGGCAGCCGCGCCTTTCTGACCACCGGCCGCGGCGGCCTCGCCGCATTTGCCGGCCTGGGCCTGTTCTTCCTCATCCGCAGCGTCGAGCCGCCGGACCCGCCGCTGCCGTCACGGCATCACCTGCTCCTGGACCGCGGTCCTTTCACCCTGGCGGGGGAGCGCGCGCTGCTGCGCGAGCACCGCATCGACGTCCTGGTCACCAAGGACAGCGGCGGCCCCGCCACCGCCCCCAAACTCGCCGCCGCCCGCGCGGCCGAGATTCCCGTCCTGATCGTGACCCGCCCCCCGCTCCCGCCGGGCGTCCCCACTGCGCCCGACCCGGTCGCCGCGCTCGCCTGGCTGCGCGCCCTGCCCGAGCGATGAGGGCCGGCGCCGGACCGGCCGGCGTGCGACCCGTTCGAGCAGGCAGGGCGGCCGCCAGTGCGCCGGCCGCCGCCCTGACCTCGCAAGCGCAAACCGACTTCGGTCAGGCGCCGGCGTACAGGTGCCCGAGCTGCCACGGCATTTCCGCCGGCCCGGGAAATCAGCGGCCTTCGGTCCGCGCGGAACAGGGTCGTACAGGGCTGTCGCGGGCCTGCCGCGGCACGTGACCGCGACCCGCGACCTGATGGGCCGACAGGCCGCCGACAGGCGGTCACCCGTCCGTCCGCGCCCTCGTCAAACCCGCTCTGACCTGGAGGTTTTGCGGAATCCGGCTAGGCTGGGGGCGCTACCGGACACAGGCGGAGGGTCAGATCGTGGGCGAGGACGCGAGCAGGTACGAAGCCGCCCATATCCAGGTTCTGGAGCCGCGGGAAGCGATCCGGAAGCGGCCGGGAATGTATGTCGGTTCGACCGGCGAGCGCGGCCTGTACCCGCTGGTGTTCGAGATCACCGACCTGGCCGTGAACGAGGTGCTGGCCGGCCGCGCCGGCCGTATCGGCATCACGCTCACCCCCGGAGGCGGGGTACGGGTCGCCGACGACGGTCCGGGCATCCCCGTCGAAGGTGCGGGACACACCGGCGGCCCCGGCCTGGAGACGCTGCTCACCAGCGTGCGGACCGGCCCGGGTCCGGGCGGCCGGCAGACCGTGGGCATGGGCCTGTTCGGGATCGGACCGTGCGTCACCAACGCCTTGTCGAGCCGCCTGACGGCCGAGATACGGCGCGAGGGTACCCGGTGGGTGCAGGAGTACGCGCGCGGCATCGCGGCAGGCCCGGCCACCGCGATGGGACCGGCGACCGGGAGCGGCACCACCATCACGTTCCGGCCCGACGCCGAGATCTTCGGCACGGCGCAGTTCTCCTTCGCCGTGCTGGCCGAGCGTTTCAGGGAACTGGCCTTCCTGAACCGGGCCCTGGACGTCTCGCTGACCGATGAGCGCACCCCGGACCGGCCTCACTCGCTGCGGTTCCACTTCCCCGGCGGCGTACGGGACTTCGTCGCCCACCTCGGCGCGCGGGCGGGGACTGCTGCCCATACCGGCGTCATCGCATTCGAGGCCGAGGACCCGCGGATGGCCGGGACGGTGGAAGCGGCCCTGCAATGGCGCGATCCCGGTCACGAGCAGGTGCTCGGCTTCGCCAACAGCCGGCCCACTGCCGAGGGCGGCACGCACTTGCTGGGTCTGCGTGACGGAGTGGCAGCCGCGCTCGGCGCATACGCCCGGCGGCGGCGCCTGCTGCCGGCCGGCGAGCCGGACCCGAGCGCCGACCGGATCGGACCGGGCCTGACGGCGGTGGTGTCGGTGAAGCTGGACCACCCCGAGTTCCTCGGCGCCACCCGCGGCCTGCTGGGCGGCGACGCCGTGCGCGCCTGCGTCACCGAGGCCGTCCGGGACCACCTCGGGGCGTGGCTGGAGGAGAACCCGCAGCAGGCCGGCGCCTTGGTGGAACGGGTGCGGGTGCGGTCGGACCGGTGACGGGTGCTTTCGGCACCCGAAACGGCGTCACGGGACGTGCCGACGGGGTGGGTTGACGAGGAGCGGAAGGGGTGCGATAGATGGGGGGCCCGTTGCATGGGAGCGCTCCCACTCATCCCCCCACAGGAAGGACCCGCACCATGCCCGTCAATCAACGCTCGGCCCGGCCCTTGTTACGTTCGCTCGTCGTCCTGCTGGCCCTGGCCGCCGCGCTGTTCGCCGTGCACGGGGCGCGTCCGGCCGCGGCCACGACGACTGCGGCCGGCTCGGCGCCGGTGCGGATCATGCCGCTCGGCGACTCCATCACCGGATCGCCGGGCTGCTGGCGGGCCCTGCTGTGGAACCAGTTGCAGAACGCCGGCTTCACGAACATCGACTTCGTGGGGACGCTGCCCCCGCAGGGCTGCGCGGTGCCGTACGACGGGGACAACGAAGGGCACGGCGGCTACCTGGTCACCAACGTCGCCGACCAGAACCTGCTGCCGGGCTGGCTCGCCGCCACCACCCCCGACGTCGTGATCATGCACTTCGGGACCAACGACGTGTGGAACAACCTCGCCCCGACCCGGATCCTGGCCGCGTACAGCACGCTGGTGGGACAGATGAGGGCCGGCAACCCCGCGATGAAGATCCTCGTCGCGCAGCTCATCCCGATGAACCCGAGCAACTGCGCGGACTGCGCGCAGCGCGTGGTCGCCCTCAACCAGCAGATCCCGGCGTGGGCGCAGTCGATCAGCACCGCGCAGTCCCCGGTGACCGTCGTCGACCAGTGGACCGGCTTCAACGACGCCACGGACACCGCCGACGGCGTCCACCCCAACGACTCCGGCAACGCGAAGATGGCCGGCCGCTGGTTCACCCCCCTGTCGGCCGCGCTCACCGGCACCGGCGCCACGACGGGCGGCACGTCCGCCGGCTCCACGACCGGCGGTACGACGACCGGCGGCTCCACGTCCGGTACGACCACCGGCGGTACGACTTCCGGTACGACCGGCACCGGCGGTACGACCACGGGCGGCACCGGCAGCAGCGGCTGCACCGCCTCGTTCACCGCCACGAACGTCTGGCAGGGCGGCTACCAGGGATCCGTGACGGTGACCAGCACCGCCACCTCGCCGACCGCCCAATGGAGCGTCACCGTGGCCCCCGGCAACGGCGCGCGGCTCACCCAGGTCTGGAACGGCACCCTGAGCACCGCCGCCGACGGCACCGCGACCGTACGCAACGCCTCCTGGAACGGCACCCTCGCCCCGGGCGCGAGCACCACGTTCGGATTCCTCGCCACCACCTCGGCCACCACGACGAGCCCCACGACGAGCCCCACGGCGACGCTCACCTGCACGGCCGGCCCGTCGTGAGCCGGCTGAGCAGGCGCAGCCTCGTCGCCGGGGCACTGCTGGGCGCGGCCGGCGCCCTGGCCGGACCGGTCACCACGGCGACCGCGGCGGACACGGCCGGCCCAGGCGGCAGGAGCCACCGGGTCCGTACGATCCGGCTGGCCACCGCGGACGGATCCGTCACGATGAACCGGATCGTCGCCGCGAACCGGTACGGCGCGATCCTCGGCGCCGGCACCATCACCGACGCCGGCGAGTCCCGCGAGGGGACGATCGTGTGGACCGGGGACCGGCTCGTCGTCCCGCCGCTGCCGCCGGCGGCGCGACCGTACAGCGTGCTCGACGGCGCCGTCTGGATCAACGACAGCGGCCAACTCGCCGGTTCGTACGACGACGGCACCGGGACGCAGCACGCCCTGGTCTGGGACCGGTACGACGCGGCTCCGCGCGAGGTGAGCTTCGGGCGGACGAACGCGAACGCCACCGCAGTGAACGGCGCCGGCCGGATCGTGGGCTTCGGCTGGGACACCATGGGCGCCGAGGGCCCGCTGGCCACGCCGTACTTCTCCGACGGCGGCCAGGCGGTCTCCATCGACCCGGCGCCGGGCGACCACCCCGGCAACCACGTGCTGGGGTTCAACGACCGCGGCACGGTGCTCATGCGATACGGCGGCACCGAGGGCTACCCGTCCACGGGCGCCTTCCTGTGGCGGAAGGGGGAGACGGCCACCAACCTCAACCGGCTCGCCGGCGACTACGACCTGGGATCCGGCGCCCTCAACGCCGCCGACCAAGTGGTGCTCGGCCGCGACAGTTTCGGCGAGCACCACGTCTACTTCTTCACGTCCACGGCGGACACCGTGACCGCCGTCCTCGGGCCCACGGACGGCTCCTCGAGCATCCAGGAGGTGCCGCGTCCGCTGAGCGACCTCGGGCACGTGGCCGGCTGGTACTACCACGACGGCATCGACAAGCACCCCTTCCTGTGGTCCGGCGGCGCCGTCCTCGACCTGGGCACCCTCGGCGGTCCGGGCGCCGAGCCGCTCGCCGTCAACAACCTCGGCCAGGTGGCGGGCACCTCGGACGTTCCCGACGGGACCCGGCGCGCCTTCCTGTGGCGCGACGGCGAACCGATCGCCATCGACCCGCCCGGCGGCGGTTACGTGTCGACCTCGGCCGCCTGGCTCACCGACCGGGGCGACGTCCTCGGCTACGCCGACACCGCGGACGAACGCCACGCGGTCATCTGGACGGTCCGCTGACCGGCCGTGCCCCCTCACCCGCGGGTGCGGGGGCACGGCCACGGGATTCAGAGGGTGTTGGGTTCCCAGACGGGCAGCCATACGTCGTTGGGGGCGCCCTGCGTGGTGCAGTCGTACTGGATGAGGCTGTTGCCCACGCCCACCCCTCCCCTGACGTTGAGGCACTTGCCGCTGGACTTGGCGACGATCTGGTAGCCGATGCCCTTGGGCACGAACTTCCACAGCTCGTTGTCGGCGCTGCCGCAGGTGTACTGGATGACCGGGGTGTCGCTGGCGGTGCCGCCCCCGCTGACGTTGAGGCACTTGCCGCTGTGCACGGCCTTGAACCGGTAGTAGCCGCCCAGGGCCGAGTCCGCTTCCCAGCGCTCATTGGTCGTGCCGGACCACGGGTACTGGATGACCGGAGCACCGTCCTGGGTGGATGCCCCCTGCACGTTGGCGACCTGACCGGCATTGCCGGCCAGCCGCAGGGTGAACTGCTGCGCCACGATGGCCCGCGGGGCCGCGCCGCCGGAACCGCTGGCGGCCGCCTGCCCGAGGGACCCCGCCATCGCACCGGCCCCCAGCACGGCCGTCCCCAGGACCACGGCCCACCGCTTGGACGTCTTCATGCTCTCTGTTCCTCCCGTCCTCGACGGCGCACCCGGGGAACGACTCCGTTCCACGCCATTCCTGTGCGCCATCACTCAATTACAGACGGTAGCCATTCGATGCGGCCGCCCACAGACGGCTCGAGAAGCGCTCGCCCGTTGCCCAGCGCCTCCACACCACCCCCACCACACACGACGTCACCCTCCGGTGGTGTTTGACGTGCTGCCGGCGCCGGTCAGTGGTCGTGGTGCTCCGTGGGGGCGCGGCGGGGGAGGAGGCGGACGGCGGGCAGGCACAGGGCGGTGACGGCCAGCACGGTGACGAGGCTGACGGTCATCGCGTGGGCAGGGGCACCGGAGTGGAAGTAGACGGTGGGCCCCAGCGGCCCGAACTACCTGCGCCTGGTCGAGACGCTGCTCGCCCTGCTCGACGAGGGCGGTTTCCCCGCCGGCCAGGCCGCCTGGGGCATCGACCCGCTGCTCCAGCACGCCACCGCCGGCGCGGCCGAGCACGCCGGTCGGCAGCAGTCCGGGGACGAGCAGGGGGAGTGGGACGCCCTGACCCGGGCCCTGCGCGAAGCGCCTGCCGACACCCATCCCCACGTCGCGGCGCTGGCCGCCACCCTGGTCTCCGGCTCACCGCGGGAGCGGACGGCCTGGACCACCCGGGCCCTGCTCAACGGCATCCGGGCGACCGCCCTGCCCCAGGCCCCGGGCCGGGCCGACCGCCCCTCCTGAACAGGGGCGCCCGGCGGGCCCGGGATCGGTGGATGGTCAGGAACAGGCAGGTTGCCGGGTGGCGCAGGGGTCGCAGCAGGAAGGGGCCGGCGCGACGCAGACGGTGACGGTATCGGAGTTGTCGGTGGTGTCGGGATCCTTTTCGTTGCCGGTGGCGGTGGCGGTGTTGCTGATCGGGCCGGCCGTGGTGGCCTTGGCCCGCAGTACGAGGGTGGCGGTGGCACCCTCGGCCAGGTCGCCCACGGTCCACTGCCCGGTGGCCGGGTCGTAGCTGCCGGACGTGCCGTCGGCGGACAGGAAGGCGAGGCCGTCCGGGAGCTGGTCGGTGACGGTGACTCCGGTGGCCTGGTTCGGGCCGGAGTTGCGGACGGTGACGCGGTACGTCACGGTCTGGCCGACGGTGACGGTGGTCGCGTCGGCCGCCTTCGTCACCGTCAGGTCCGCGGCCGGCTTGACCTGTGTGACCTGCTCGTTGGAGGTGGACGTCAGCGGCTCGGGCGTGTCGCCGAGGTGGTTCTCGTAGGAGGCGGTCGCGGTGTTGCTGATCTGCTTGCCGCCGCTGGCCCGGTCGATGGTGACCCGGTACTCCACCGTGGTTCCGGCCGGCAGGGATTCGGTGCTGGTCAGGCTGCCGCCCTGCACGCCGGAAGCGCCGTCGCCGAGGTGGAAGACGACACTGTCGGCCGCGGGGTCGTAGTACGCTTGGTCGTCGCCCTGCGCGTCACTCTTGGTCCCGGTGTTCGGGCCGTCGACGATGCGCAGAGAGCCGGGCAGATACGTCGTACCGTCCGGCACGGCGTCGGTCAGGACGAGGTTCTCGGCCGCGCCGCCGCCCTCGTTCCTGGCGGTGACGCGGTACGTGACGACGTCGCCCACCTCCAGCGGCCCGGCGGGGACGGCGGTCTTGTCGAGCACCACATAGGGGGCGGTGCCGAAGAAGATGCCGTCCAGGAAGTTGCCGACGCTGGGGTTGCCGCCCGCGGCGGAGACGGAACGGAAGGCGAAACGCGTCAGCGTCTGGCCCGCCGGGACGGTGTAGGTGCCGGTGTAGTAACCCCAGGCGGTGTTGCCGTCGGTGAAGCGCCGCTGCTCTACAGCGGAGCCCGGCGCGCCGATGTCCAGCGCCATGGTGTCGTCCCCCTGGCGGCCGCGGTGGTACAGCCGCCAGTAGAGCTTCGTCCCAGGAGTGGTCGGCAGGTCCTGGTAGAGCGTGGAGACCTGGTACGCGTTGAGCTCGGCGAACTGGACGCCGTCGGCCGCCGGCACACCGTTGAAGCCGGAATGCCACAGCTCGATCATGTGGTCGGAGGCGGTGGTGAGCCAGCCCGGGACCCGCTTGGCTGCCTGCGTCTGCGAGGCGTCCGGCAGGATCTCCACATTCGTCACGTCGGGCTGTTCGAAGCTGCCGTTGGCCAGGGCGACCCGGAGCGGAGCAGGTGTGGCCATGGTTGATTCCCCCTCGAATCGGTGCTGCTGGAAGGCACCGCCGACCGGTCACGCGGCGTGCGTGCCGTGGCGGAGCCGTAACACCGAGTAGCGCAACGCATCCGTGATGTCACGTAAAGTGACGTGCGTACGGGTCCGGCCAGCCTCCCCGCGACGGGTTTACGGATTCCGCCCCTGGCGGCCCCTCGTCACGCCGTCCCCGTCCCGCCGCGCGCACGCCGCTCCCGCCGCATACGCCTCTCCCGTCATTCCCCCCACCTCCGTCGTGGCCGAAAATCCCCGTCGAACCCGGTGCGCTCATCCTTGCTCAGGGTGAATCGGCCACCGCGAAGTTGACGCTCCCGTACGGTGACGCGGCCGTCGCGGCTACGCTGCTGTGCCATGCCGCAGACGCGCCTGGACACGGCCCGGATCCGGGCGGCTCGCCGGGTGATCGACCCGGTTTTCCTCGACACTCCGCTCTACCGCTGCGAGGCGCTGGAGCCCCGGCTCGGGTGCGCGGTGAGCATCAAGCTGGAGACGGCGAACCCGGTTCGCAGTTTCAAGGGCCGCGGCACCGAGGTCGTCGCGAGCCTGCTCGCCGGCAGCGGTTCACGTGCCGTGGTGTGCGCCAGCGCGGGCAACCTCGGTCAGGCGCTGGCCTGGTCCGGTCGCCGTCGGGGGCTCGACGTCACTGTCGTGGCGTCCCGCTTCGCGCCCGCGGTCAAGCTCGACCGTATCCGCGCGCTGGACGCCAGGCTGGAACTGGTGGACGGCGACCACGAGTCGGCCCGCGAGCGCGCGGCGGCCATCGCGCGGCACGACGGCATCCGGCTGCTCGAGGACAGCCTGGACATCGAGACCTGCGAGGGCGCGGCGACCATCGGCCTGGAACTGGTCGACGCCGCGCCGTCGTTCGACGCCGTCCTGATAGCTCTCGGCGGCGGGGCGCTGGCCACCGGTGTGGGCCATGTCCTGAAGGAACTGGCCCCCGATGTCGAGGTGATCTGCGTCCAGCCGCTGGGCGCACCGGCGATGACGCACTCGTGGCACCGGCGGCGCGTCGTCACCACCGACTCGGCCGACACCATCGCCGACGGCGTCGCCGGCCGGTTTCCCATCCCGGCCGTCCTGGACGACCTCCTCTTGACCGCCGACGATGCCGTCCTGGTCCAGGAGACGTCGATCACCGCCGCCATGCGGATACTCCTCGACCACGCCGGCCTCGTCGTCGAACCCTCGGCCGCACTCGGCATAGCGGCGATCCTCGAAGACCGCGACCGCTTCGCCGGCCGGCACGTCCTCACCATCGTGTGCGGCGGCAACGTCGACATGGACGCCTATCACCGCTGGGTCGGTACGTCCCCCGTCCACGGGCCCTGACCAGCGCCTGGCGCTGCCTCCCGGCCTTGCACGTCCGGGCGCGCCCGAGTGCCCTGCCGCTCAGGCGAAACGCGAGCTGCGCACCGCACTCGGGGCATGCACGCGGTCGCGCGGGCCCTGCAGCCAGGTGGTGCGAACCGCGGCGACGAAGGCACCGAAGGCTTCGTCCGGGTCGGCCGGGGTATCGCCGTCGCCCTCGTCGGGCGTGGGGTCGGCGGCGATGATGTCGGCGGCGATCTCGGCGGGCGGGCGCTGGTCGGGCGCGGTCTTCTCCACGCCTCCCTCCGTCGCCTGGCGCAGCCTCCCCTCCCAGGGTGCGACCACCGACTGCTGGAACAGGCAGACACTGTCCGGTGTGACCACCGGGGTGTCGGTCCAGCAGCTCGCGTGCTCGTGCAGCACCTGGCCCGGCGCCCGCTCGAGGAGCTGCCCGAGCAGAGCCGGTCCCTCGTCCGTTCCGGCCAGCGCGTTCAGGTCGTACGCGATCACGACGGTGTCCTCGCGGCCGGGGGCGAAGGGCTCGGCCGGCAGGCCGAAAATCCCGGCGGCCGCCAGGCCGAGGATCCGGCTGCCCCGGTCCGGCAGCAGCGACACCGACCGCGGACGCAGCCCAGCGGCCTCCACCGCGGCCCGCAGCCGCAGCAGGCCCTGCAGGCACTGCTCGTGGGTGTCCTGGAGCCACGCGTACCTGCCGGTCATGCCGGCGGCGAAGCCGTACGGGGACAGCGTGCCCAGCACCGTGCCGCCCGCCACGTAACTCCATCCCCGCAGGTCGGTGCCGTCCAGCGGGCTGGTCCGTTCGGCGCTCGCCGCCCGCTCCAGCATCCGCCGCTGCCTGGCCTGCACCGGCAGCCACATCGGGTCCGTCGGGTCGGTGAGCCCGGCGTGCCGGCTGCGCGCCAGCGGCAGGTCGCCCGCCATGAGCGCATTGAAGACCAGCAGATAGCGGTCGGGCCAGTCCACGAGCCCGCTCTCGTGCGCCAGCAGCGCGTCGACGGCTTCCCGATGCCGCCCCTCGCGTTCGTAGGCCGACACCAACTCCCGCAGCGGCCCGAGCGCGCCCGGGTGCTGCCGCAGCACCTCCCGCAGCGGCGGCACCGCGACGAAGGACAGACCGCGCTCGACGCAGGCGTAGGCGAAGCGGTAAAGCGCCTCGGCGTCGGTGGGGTTGCCGGCCAACGCCCCGGCTGCCGCCTTGAGATCGTCGAAGCCGGCCATCTCGGCGGCACGCTCGACGACCAGCGCCACATCGCCGGCCGGCGTGTCCTCGCCACCGGCCCGCAACTGCCGTGCCGCACCCGGAAGATCACCGTCGTCCAGGCACTCCCACGCCTTCAGCGACTCAGCGGACTTCGGACGGCGGTTCCTGCGTGCGAACATGCGGCCGATCATCCCGGTCGACGCCCGCAACTCTCAAGGCAATTACGCCCGCCGCGGGGATCCCGCCGCACGTCTCACGAGTCCAGGCCAGTGGCTCAGCCGGCGCCCTCGGCGCGGACGTCGTACTCCTCGCGGGCGGCGACGACTTCCCCGATGTGCTGCACCGACCACTCGGTGAGCGCCCTCAGGGGGTCCCGCAGTGTCTGGCCGAGCGCGGTCAGCTCGTACTCCACGCGCGGCGGCACCTCGGGAAACACGGTCCGCCGGACCAGCCCGTCGCGTTCGAGGGTGCGCAGTGTCTGGGTGAGCATCTTCTCGCTCACACCCGCCAGCCGGTGCCGCAGCTGGGTGAACCGGCACGCCCCGTGCCTGCCGAGTTCGCCCAGCACGAGCACCGCCCATTTGCTGCCGATCTGGTCCAGCAGGTCGCGCGACGGGCAGCCGCGCGTGTACGGGTCCCACGACGGTATGGGCTCGGTCACATCCTTGGCGGTCGCCACGCTGCTCACCTCGATACTTTCTTTCAGGTTGCCACCTTACAACCAGGTGGCTACTTACCGCTGGAGAGTGAGCAGGTCATCGTTGGTTCCTGCCGCGGGAGGTTCGCGGCAGGAAAGGGCACCCCCATGTCAATCGTTGTCACCGGAGCCTCCGGCCGGCTGGGCAGGCTCACCGTCGAAGCGCTGTTGCGGCGCGGAGTGCCGGCCTCGGACGTCGTCGCGACCGGCCGGGACGTCGCAAGGATCAAGGATCTCGCCGACCTCGGTGTCGTGGTGCGCCGGGCCGATTTCGCGGACCCGGACGGTCTCGCGGCGGCCTTCGAGGGAGCGGACAAGCTGCTGCTGATATCGACCACGACCGTGGACGAGCGGGTCGCCAACCACCGTCGCGCCATCGACGCCGCGGTGGCGGCAGGCGTGTCGCTGGTGGCGTACACGAGCATGTCGCACGCGGACACGGCCACCACGATCCTCGCCGCCACCCATCGCGCCACGGAGGAATACCTGCGCGAGCGCCCCGTACCCAGCGTGCTGCTGCGCAACAGCTGGTACCTGGAGAACTACACCGATCAGCTGCCGCTGGTGCTGCGCGGCGGAGCCGTCGTCGGGGCCGCAGGGCGGGGAAGGATCAGCGCCGCGGCCCGTGCCGACTACGCCGAGGCCGCCGCGGTCGTGCTGACCACCGAAGGTCATGCCGGCCAGGTGTACGAGCTGGGCGGCGACGAGGCGTTCACCCTCGCCGGCCTCGCCGAGGCGATCTCGGCCGCCACCGGGAAGCGGATCACCTGCACCGACCTGCCGGCCGCCGAGTTCGCCCGCGTGCTGACCGGCGCCGGCCTGCCCGCCGGGCTGGCGGACGTCCTCGCCGACGCCGACCTCGGCATGAGCCGCGACGAGCTGTTCACGGCCTCCGGTGACCTGCGGCGCCTGATCGGCCGCCCGGCCACACCCCTGGCCGACGCGATCGCCGACGCGCTGCGCTGACCCGGGGCCGCCCGCCCGAGGCCACGTCGGTCGGCGGAGTTCTTCGACGCCGTGCCGCCACGCGGCAGTTGTCGCCGCCCGACACACCCGGCCGGCCGGAAGCGGCCGAGGCCGATGACCACCCACCCGCATTCCGAGGGTCACTCACATCCCTCCCCGTCACCCGGAAAGGTCCTTCCGCCATGTCCACCCGCCCCACCGTTCACGCCACGTGGCGCCGCGCGCTCCTCACCCTCACCGCGACGTCCGCCGCCCTGACCGCCCTCACCCTTCCCGCCGCCGCCGCGCCGGTCCATGACGGCGAGGACAGCGACCGTACGATCACGGTCAACGGCGGCCAGGCCTTCCCTGAAAGCGTCGCGGCCGACCACCGCTACGTCTACACCGCCAGCATCGGCGACGGCACCGTCTACCGCGGGCGCCTCGGGGCGAAGACGCTCGAGCCCTTCCTGCCGGGCGGCCAGGACGGCCGGACCAGCGCCACCGGGATCAAGGTCACCGGCAACCGCCTGCTGGTCGCCGGCTCCTTCACCGGACGCTTCTTCGTCTACACCACCAGCGGAAAGCTCGTTTCCACGTACACCGTGACCGATCCGGGCGAGCCGACCCTCGTCAACGACGCGGCCGTCACCCCCAACGGGGACGTCTACATCACCGACTCCTACCGCGCCGTGGTCTACCGGATTCCGGCCGCCGAGGTGAACGCCCCCGCCACCGGCGCCCACCGGACCCTGCAAGTGGCCTACCACCTGCCGGACTACGTGGCCGGCCAGTCCAACGGCAACGGCATCGTCGCCACCCCCGACGGCACGTCCCTGCTCATCGGCTACTGGTACAGCGGCGCGCTCTACCGGCTCACCCTCGCCACCGGCGACATCCGCAAGGTCGCCGCACCGCCCCTGACCAGCGCCGACGGCATGGCACTGCGAGGGAACACGCTGTACGTCGCCCGCTCGGTGAACAACGAGATCGCCACTGTACGGCTGTCCGGCGACGACACCCGGGCCACCGCCGTCTCCGAACGCACCTACCCCGGGGCCGACACGACCACCGGAATCGCCGTGAGCCGGGACCGGCTGCTGGTGACCAACTCCCAGATGGACACCTTCCTGTACGGCACCCCGCTGACCAGCCCGGTGTTCACCCTCGAAAGCCTGCCACTGCGCTGATCCTCCTGCCGCGCGGCACTAACCGGACACCCGGTCGGCAGCTGCCCGGCCGTCGTCGAGCGCCGGCAGCGACGTTGCGGGGCGGCCGGACGGGGGGCCGACGGCGGCTGTCCGGTCTCCCGTGCGGTCTCCCGTACGGACGGCGGCGATCCCGGCGCCGATGACGCACGCGGCGCCGATCGCGGCGGTCGGCCCGGGGACCTGGCCCAGCAGGACCGCTCCCATGGCCATGGCGATGGCGGGCTCCACACTCATCAGCGTGCCGAAGGAGGAGGCGGTGAGCCTGCGCAGGGCGAGCAGCTCCAGGCTGAAGGGGATCAGGGGAGCGAGCGCGGCCAGGCCGAGGCCGACGGCCAGCAGCGACGGGGTGAGGCCACCGATCACCCCCGGCCCGGCCACGGCCGTCGAGGCGATCCCGGCCACGGTGAGGGAGACGGCGAGCCCTTTGAGTCCGTCGACCTCGTCGCCCGCGCGCTGGGTGAGGAGGATGTAGCCGGCCCAGCAGGCGCCGGCGCCCAGCGCCAGGGCGATGCCGGCGAGGTCCGTGCCGCCGTGCCACGGCCGGGTGAGCAGGACCACGCCCGCGGCCGCGAGCCCGCTCCACCGCCGCAGGCCGCTGCCGCGTGCCCCGTACAGGGACACCCCGAGCGGTCCGAGGAACTCCAGCGCGCTGGCCGTGCCCAGCGGGATACGGGCGACGGCCAGCATGAAGAAGGTCATCATGGCCGCGCTCACCAGGCCGAGCACCACGCAGACCCGGAAGCCGGCGCGGGTGAAGTCCGCGCGCCGGGGCCGCGCCGGCACCAGCAGGAGCAGTCCGCCCCAGGCCATGCGCAGCCAGGCGGCGCCGATCGGGCTGATCCGGTCGAACTGGTCCGCGGACAGCGCCAGGCTCAGCTGCACCGAGGTCATCGAGCCCAGCGCCATCGCGGCGCCGCCGGCGGCCCGGGGCCCGGCCTGCACGGATATCCGGTCGAGCACGGTCATGGGTGCAGTAGAACAAGCCACGAGCGTTGCGGTCCACGTGCTGTTTCCCGACAATCCGTTCACGAATCATGAACAATGAGGGGGTGGACACCCGCCGCCTGGCTCTGCTGTGCGAGCTGTCGCGTCTCGGTACGATGCGCGCTGTCGCCGACAGCCTGCACCTGACGACCTCCACCGTCTCGCAGCAGATCGCCGCGCTGTCCAAAGAGGTGGGCCGGTCGCTGGTGGAGGCCGACGGGCGCGGCGTGCGGCTGACCCCGGCCGGCCGCCGCCTCGTGGAGCACGGGACGCGGATCCTGGAGGCGGTGGAGGCCGCGCAGTCGGACCTCGACGTCGGCGCGGAGCCCAGCGGCACCGTGCGCGTGGCGGGCTACTTCACCGCCATCCGCGATTTCCTGCTGCCGCTTCTCGCCCGGCTGAGCACGGAGCACCCCCGGGTCCGGCTGCTGGTCCGGGAGCACGAACCCGCCGAGGCACTTGAGCTCCTGGCGGCCGACGAGGTGGACCTGGCGCTGACCTACGACTACAACCTGGCCCCGGCGCCGGTGGACCGGTCCATGACGGCGGAGCCCCTGTGGACCGCGAGGTGGGGGCTGGCTGTTCCCGAGAGCCTGGACGTCCCCGCCGGCGACTCGGCCGAGGTCTTCTCGCGCTGCGCCGGACTCGACTGGATCGTCAACTCCCGCAACACCGCGGACGAGACGGTGATCCGTACGCTGTCGTCGATGGCCGGGTTCACCCCGCGGCTCTCCCACCAGGCCGACAGCCTCGACCTGGTGCAGCACATGATCGCCGCCGGCCTGGGCGTCGGCATGCTGCCGGCCGGACGCACCGCCCTGCCCGGCGTCCGCTTCGTCCCCCTGAACGACCCGCCCGTCGTGCTGCGCGCCTACGCAGTCGCCCGATACGGCCGTTTCCAGTGGCCGCCCCTTGCCCTGGTGCGCGGCCTGCTGCTCGCCCGGACCTAGTTGCTGCGGATCGCGAAGATCACGGCGATCAGGAAGATTGCCGCGACGATCGCGTACCAGATGATGTCGTCCCGTACATCCGTGGACAGAGCGAGATCAACCATTTCCTTGTGCACGACGCGACCCCTCTCCTGCGCTGTGAGCCGTCTTCAGCGAGGACCGTACCCACCATGGCTCTCGCCACTCCCCCCGGCCGGGTGAAGGGGTGCTGCCGTGGAGCCCCGACGCGTGACGCCATAGGAATTCCCTATGGCCCCTGCTGACATTTCGTCTTTGTCGGCCGCTCTTTTCCGGCCGTACCGTGAAACCGCTCGACGAGGTGCTCGCCGCGAATTCTCCGGGGATTCGCGTGCCGCGCGCGCCGCTCCTTCTTCCGTCGAGCAGGCAGACACGCGATCGAGAGGACCGGTGCGGCATGACCACGATCGAGAACGGATCGGAAACGCGAGAACTCGCGGGAAAGCGGGCCCTGGTGACGGGCGGTTCGCGCGGAATCGGAGCGGCCGTCGTGCGCCAGCTCCTGGACGCCGGCGCGCAGGTGCTCACGACCGCCCGGTCGGGGACGGCCACGGTGCCGGAGGGGGCCGCCTTCGTCGAGGCCGACGTACGGACCCGGACCGGAGCAGAGGTGCTTGCCGCGGCCGTGCGGGAGGTGCTCGGCGGGGTGGACATCCTGGTCCACAACGCCGGTGGGGCCCGGCCCCACGCAAGCGCCTCGGCCATCCCCGACGAGGAATGGCAGGACGCGCTGGACCTGAACTACCTGGCGTCGGTGCGGCTGGACTCGCTGCTGGTCGGGGGGATGCGGGAACAGCGGTCGGGGATGATCGTGCATGTCTCCTCGGCCGCGGTCCTCACCCCGGTGGGACCGTTCCTGCACTACGTGGCGGCGAAGGCGGCGCTGGAGACCTACAGCCGCGGACTGGCCCTGGAGCTGGCCCCGTTCGGCATCCGGGTCAACACCGTGACGCCCGGCAGAGTCGCCACCCCCGGCGGAGAGGCGACGCGGGAGCAGTGGGCGCGCCTGGACGCGGCGCCGGGGCAGACCAACGCCGACGACACCGTGCCGCTGGGGCGCGACGGCCGGCCCGACGACATCGCCCACGCGGTGCTGTTCCTCGTGTCGGAGCGGGCGAGCTGGCTGACCGGGAGCAATCTCGTCGTGGACGGCGGTGAATTCCCCAGGGGCTGACGCCGATACAATTCCGGAACGCCGGTTCGGACAATCAGAATTCGGCGTCGCTCGTTTCCTTTACGGCCGTCAGGACACCGGTGAGAAATCGGCGGAATCGGACCAGGTCTCCTTGCGCAGGAGTTCGAGCAGGGCCGTTTCCGCCGGCCCGGCGCCGGACCGGATCACGGCGACGACCGGCTGGGACACGGCGGGCAGCACCGGGCGCGCGAGGTGCTCGTGGTCGTGGGGCACCGCGGAGGCAGGGACCAGGGTGACCCCCAGCCCGTGGGCGGCCCAGCGCACGGCCGTCGCGGTCTGGGACACGCGGGCGACCGTGGCCGGGGCCAGACCGTTGTCCCGCAGCACGCTCAGCAGTACGCCGTCGAGCGCGCTGTCGTGGTCGAACCTCACCCACGGCTCACGCTCCAAGTCGCGCAGCTCGACCCGGTCCGCGGCGAGCAGCCGGTGCCCGGCGCCCAGCACCACGACGA
Source organism: Actinacidiphila acididurans (assembly GCF_016918855.1). Taxonomy (GTDB): domain Bacteria; phylum Actinomycetota; class Actinomycetes; order Streptomycetales; family Streptomycetaceae; genus Actinacidiphila; species Actinacidiphila acididurans. The sequence continues at coordinate 26,118 of NZ_JADKYB010000026.1, read as the reverse complement.
ACTCCTCCTCGCCGAGGCGGTGGGCGTCGGCGGGGGTCTGCTCGCACGCCGCCATCAGGGCGAGGTCCAGCACGTCCCGGCGCCCCAGCCGCTCCAGCTCGGCGGAGCTCGGCTCCTCGAAGACGGTGACCTCCAGCCGCGGGAAGCGGCGACGCAGCGCGCTCAGCGCGGCCGGCAGCTGCCGCGTGCCGAAGCCCATCTGCACCGCGACCACCAACTCGCCCACCATGTCGTCGGCGCCGGCCCGCGCGGTCGCCCTCGCTCTGCGCGCCGCGTTCACCGCGACCTGCGCCTCCCGCAGAAACGCGCGGCCGACCGCGGTGGGCACCAGTCCGGTCGGTGTGCGGGCGAACAGCTCCACGCCGAGCTCCCGCTCCAGGCCGCGGATCTGCTGGGACACCGACGGCTGAGCGACGTGCAGCAACTCCGCCGCCGCTGTCACCGAGCCCTCCTCGGCGACGGCCAGGGCGTACTCGAACTGACGAAGGCTCATCGGCTCCCGTTCCTCCCCGCGGCGGACCGCGCTCCCCGTTGTCGTCGTTGCCCTCGCGAGCAACCCGGTTCCACCGGCGGAGATTCCCCCGGACACGGCCGGAGCCGATCCGCTCGTGGGGGGAAAATGGCGTCATGGGAACGCCCCCGGACTCCTTCGAGGACGCCTCCACCCTTGCCTACCGGCAATGGCAGCAGCGACTCTTCGACAGTCTCGAAACCGACTTCAGCCCGTACGATCCCAGCGAGGACGTCCAGAACTGGCTGCGCGCGGTGCACCGCGACAACGGCGACCTGCCGGTCGACCACCTCGCCCCGCTCGTCCTCGCCAGGCGCGCACGCATCGCCACCGCCGTGACCGCGGCCATCCGCGCCGCCTTCATGGCCGACGGCCGACGCGACCTGGCGGTGCCCGTCCTCCTGGAGCCGCCGTCCCCCGAACTGACGATGGGACGGGTCCAGGTCGGCGACCAGGAGATCCAGGGGCTCGACCCGCAGGACATCGCCGTCCAGGCGGGCGACGGCTTCCAGACGTACGTCGCCGACGTACGCGCCCTGATCTGGCCGGTCTGCCGTACCCACAACAACGGCGCGCACCCCCGTATCATCTCCGCCACCGCCGTATGGCAGTGCCCGGCCACCGGCCACGTCATCGGCTCGATCGACCCGGCTGCCCGGAACCGATGAGGCGGGCGAGACGCAGGGCAGGAGCGTGCAGCGGCTGCGGGCCTGGGCGGCGAGTTCGGCGATCTCCCAGCGCAGGGCGGTGGCGGGTGCCCGGCCGCCGGGCGGGAGCCGGTGCCTCGGGGGGCGCCAGGACCGGATCCGGTCCCGCAGGTGCTCCTGGCCACCGGCCGGTGGCCGTAGGACAGCGGGCGTCGGGCGGCGCGGGCGGTCCGGCGGGCGGCCGTCGGTGACCGCGTACGGCGCCGTGCCCGGCGTCGTACGCGGCACAACTGATTCAGCTGTTCAGCCGGCCGTGCCCTGCGGGGTGAGCACCGCGGCCAGCAGCCGGGAGGCCAGCGGGGGCGGCGCGCTCTGGTCCGGGCTCTGGTCGGAGACGGAGTAGACGCCCCGCACGGACAGGTCGCGGGTGGCGAACATGCCGTTGGCGTAGCCGGCGTCGTGGCCGGTCTTGCCCCACAGGACGCCGCCGCCCGGGAGCGGCGTGGACATCAGGCCGGCGCCGAAGCAGGCCTGCGGGCCGCAGGACGTGCCGCCGACGAAGGGGAGGGGCCGGCCCTGCGCGTCGGTCGGCACGGTGAACATCAGGGTGAGCTGCGCGGGCGGCAGCAGGCGGCCGCGGAACAGGGCGGTGAGGAAGCGGTCCAGGTCGGCCGGGGTGGAGATCATGCTCGTCGGGTCACCCTCCTGTGCGCTGACGTCCACCGTCCGGCCCTGGCTGTCGATCTGATAGCCGTGCAGGTACGGGCGGGGCATCACGGGGTCCCGCTCGGGCACCGAGGTCTGCTCCAGGCGCAACGGCGCCAGGATGCGAGCGGTGACCTCCTGCTTGAAGGAGCGGCCGGTGACGTGCTCGATCAGCTCGCCGGCGATCCGGAAGGCGAGGGAGTTGTACTCCTGCTTCGTGCCGGGCGCGAAGTGCGGGCCGGGCCAGGGGCGGCCGGCCGGGCGCAGGGTGCCGCGGACGATCTCGTCGAAGGTGCGGTAGTCGAAACGGCGCGCGATCGTGTCGTCCACGCTGTCGGCGGGCTTGCCCTCGTCCACATCGGGCAGGCCGCTGGTGTACGTGATCAGCTCCCGCACGGTGATCGGCCCGAAGGTGTCCGGCAGCAGTCCCGGCAGGTAGTCCTGCACCGTACGGTCCAGGTCGATCCGCCCTTGCGCGGCCAGTTGCAGCACGACCGTGGTCTCGAACACCTTCGAGACGCTGCCGATGTGGAAGTGCGCGTTCCGCGGGATCGCCCGGCCGGTCCGGCTGTCCACGGTGGCGCCCCGCCAGACCTCGCCCGGCTCGCCGACTCGCGCGACCGCCCCCGAGGCGTCGTCACCGGGCCGGGTTTCGATGGCGGCCCGCAGCGCGGCCGGGGCCAGGGGTGGGAAGGCGGCCGCCGTTGAAGCGGGCGTACGCGCGGCGCTCGCGGCCGTTGCCCGCGGTCCCGGTAACCCGACGGCGAGGACGGCCAGCACCGAGCCGGCCAGTCCAAGGGCGGCGACGCGACGGGCGCGCAACTGCATGTGACACTCCCTGGAATCCGTACGACCGGAAGGACCCGGCCCGCCCCATCCTGTCCGGCCCCGCCCCCGCCGGACATCGGGCACACCCCCGACCCGCCCCCGAGCAACCCCCGACGACGCACCCGGGGCCGCCCCCCGAGCCGCCCTCAACCCATGGGCCGGAGAACGCCTTCGGGATCGGCGAGCGCTGCCTCGGTGAAGTCCTGGAAGTCCAGGTTCGCGATGGCCAGATTCACGTGTACGTCGTGCACGGCGGCCGGGGTGGTGCGGAACTCCCGGGCCGGCGGGGAGTCGATGAGTTCCTGGTAGTACATCGGGTCCAGGTCCTCGTCCTCGACGAAGGTGTCGAGAGCGAGCAGAGCGCGGTGGGCGGAGCGCATCGTCACCTTGTCCGCGACGAAGACCACGCTGAGCTCCTCATCCCGCTCCACCACGCCGAGGACCGCATCAGGCGCGGCCCCGGCCCACACCGGATCGTCGACCAGGTGCACCCGGGCCTCGTACTCGCCGTTCAAACCCCACGGCTGCGAGACCTCCGCCACCACCGCCCGCCACGCGCTCTCGTCGTCGTAATCGGTTCTGATGACCAGAGCAGCGAATGCATCGCGCCCGACAATCTCCGGCAGCACGTTCTCGTCCCTTTCCTCGACCACCTGCGGTGAGAAGCCCGACTGTTCCACAGGGGTCTGACATCGCCCTGGCCCAGCCCCGGGGCGCCGGGATGCCCGCCGCCTATCGGGCCGCGACGTGGACGGGCTCGGTCGGCGGCAGGCGGTAGATGTCACGTCCGGCTGTGTGCGGGGTGGAGGCCGAGGCGTTCGGCAAGACGCTTCGAGGGCTGGTTGTCCTCGCGGATCAGCGCGACGACGGGCGTGCCGGGGAAGCGGGCCCGGGCGTGGTCGAGTGCTGTGCGGGCGGCTTCCTGGGCTATTCCTTGTCCCCAGGTCGAGGGCGTGAACCGGTAGTAGAGGTTGAGCACACGGTCGCCGGCGAGGTCGATCAGCCGGGTTCCCGCGAAGCCGATGACGGTGGCGGGGTCTTGGCAGGCGCTGACCGCGCAGTAGCCGATGCCGTCGCGGTCCCAGTCCGCGAGCACGGAGGCGAGGAACCCAGCGCTCTCCTGGAGCGAGGTGTGCGGTCCGTGCGGGTTGTGCCGGTTGGTCGCCGGATCCCCGTGTATGGCGAAGACCCAGTCGGCGTCGTCGGGGTGTGGCCTGGTCAGTATCAGCCGCGGTGTGCTGGTCACCGGGACGCGTGTCCGCATGGTCGCGCCGTGCCTTTCGCGATCGTCAAGATGGGCGCTGCGCCTGTGTGGGCGCCGGACGATTGAACAGGAGGCGACACCGCGGCAGCGTCAGCTCACCGACGCGCTCCAGCCACCTTCGGCAGCGACGAGCAGGGCTCCGTGGTGCAGGTCGAGGCGGCAGTTGGTCTTCCTGTCTGGGTGAGTTGCCCGGGGCCCTGGAAAGCGTCGATGTGAACGCGGAAGGCAGCGGGCTCGGTGCAACTGGTGGTCCGTAGCCGCCAGGGTGCCGATGGGCTCTCGTCGGGGCGCGGCGGCAGGGCGAGTTGGAGCTGTGCGGCGGCTGGACGCTCTTCGCCGTAGTCGGTGTGTGCTGCCGTCCAGGTGGCCATGACGAGGGCCGCCTGCGGGGGTGTGTCCAAGGGGGGACGGGGCTCGGCAAGGGAGGGGGGAGTTGGCTCCGGCTCCTCGGGAACTTCGATGAGATCGGAGCGGCCTGCGCCTTCCCTGAGGATGTCGGCGAACCAGCGGGCGATTGCCGGGCCGCCTTGGTCGGCCCAGGTGTGGATCAGGTCGCGGAAGGCTGCCTCACGGGAACGGGAGCCGCGTCGGGATCCCGCGGCCACGATCGCTTGCCCCGCTCCCGCGAAGGCCCGGCACAGGCTGAGTACGGGGACGTGATCCGCGCGGGCGGCATACCGTACGGAGCGCATCTCCCACATGGCGTGGCGGAGCAGGACAGCGGCGGCCTAAGCATCGGCCCCCAGGCCTCGGGTAGTTGGTGGACGCATACGGTCTGAGGCGCGCGGAGTGACCGCGTGAGCACGGCGGCCGGCGGTCGACAGGTGCCAGGAATGGTCGTCAAGACGGTATTCGCCGCTTGCGGCACGGAGCCGGCTTCCCGTGCCCACGGATATCGCGATCCCGTCCACCCGGGGGTCCAGGTTCGCTCCCCGCACGTCGGAGAGATCGTCGAAGACGGCGTCGGTGACGCCCTCCAGCATGACGTTCAGCAGGGCAGGTTGCGCGTCGCTCTGGCCGACGGCGTACGTGCGGGGAGCGACCAACTGGAGGAAGGCGGTCAGGCGAGTACCGGCGCGCTCCACGCGAAGGCACCGGACGGATGCTGTCGCCAGATCGTAGTCAGGGACCAGATCGTCCACGGTCTGCCGAGTGAGCCGGCACACCGGCGTCATGACGTATCCGCGATAGCCGCGGCCCGGGGCGTCAGGCCTGGCCGGTGGTAGGAGCGGCTCAAGTCCGACCCCGGCGATCGCGGCCTGCTCGATCATCCACCTGCGCCGCCGCTCGCCAAGGGCGGCCATCCACTCCAACGCGGCCAGAGCCCGGCGCTCGCGCTTGCCTGCGTTGGCCGTGCTCGCCGCCCAGAACAGCGGGAGCAGGTTGTTGTCCCACACATCCGATGCCGCACGAATCGCTTCCCGATCGTAGTAACGGACGTCGGCCGCGGCTCCCGCGATCTGGTCGACCGAGCGGTCCAAGAGTGCCGCAAGTGCCGCCATGGCCGATCCGCGGTTCACGCCCGCGGGTGGGGTGCCGGGCGGCAGGAGGAAATGCTGGTCGGTCATGCCGCGATCGTTGCACGCGGCGTGGCGTGCCTTGCATCAATATGTCAGCGGCCGGTGACGGGCAGAGTGAAGGGCTCGGCTGGGTGTCCGGTACCCGCCCGGGTTCATCTCTGCCGTTTGCGTTTTCCCGCTCGCGCCCGGGGCCGCTCGGCCTCGTACTCGCGCGAGGCTGCCCGGGCCGGCCCTTCGCCGGGAAGTTCCGACGAAGGGGGGAGCTGAACATCGCCGTGAGCATCCTGGTGATCACCGGCAGCGTGAGAGGCAGCAGGACCGGCGCCAGAAGCCGGGCACCGGTGTAGGAGGTGCCCCGTCCTCGCTCGGCGGCAAGCAGGTGAAGGTGGGCGACAAGATCGCCGACGCGGTGCCTGGCGCCTCGGCCACGCAGTCCCACGCGGTCACGGCGGTGATCGTCACCCGGACCGATCACGACTTCGTCGAACTGACGGTGCGCCCCGTGAAGGGCGAGTGGACGTCCTCGGCGTCGTCGGGGGCGCGGTCGGCGGTGAGTTCCGTGGCGCGCAAGGCGGTCCGGCGGGCGGCGCTGGGCCTGGCGGCATCGGCGGCGGTGCTGGGCGCGCTGGGCGCCTCGCACCACGCGGGGCTCTCGCCGGCCGATGTGTCGGCGGCACCGGTGGCGGCGACGGCTCCGGCTCCGGTGGATGCGGGTCCGGTCAGAGCGGACTCGGCTCGGGCCGCCGCGCACGCGGGGCCCTCAGTCACACCGTCCGCCCCGGCCGACGGCCGGCTGACCACCACCTTCCACCACCCCTTCTACGACGAGACCCGCACGGCCTTCGTCGAGGCCAAGTCCCTCCACGTCGGCGACCTCCTCCAAACCCCCACCGGCTCCGCCCAGGTCACCTCCCTCCACCTCTTCCACGCCCACACCACCACCTACGACCTCACCGTCGGCGATCTCCACACGTACTATGTGGAAGCCGGCGGGACGCCAGTCCTCGTCCACAACTGCGGCAATGAAGAGATCGCCGCGCAACTGAAGTCGCGCGTCGATGATTTGCACAACCTCCTTCCGGAGGGCGCGCAAGGCAGGCGTTCCACCGCGATAATCCGTGCTGTCGACGGCGACGGGAATTTCCATGACGTGGTCGGATGGAGCGGAGGTGCAAAGCGTGGCCTGGACCGCCTGATAAAGGAAGGGCTTCAGGACGGAGAGGAGATGTCCGACAGGGTGGCAGGCGATGCGGAGACAAGCGCTCTCAGCCACATCCGCAGTCAGGGGTGGACACCAATCGCTGGTGCATCCAACAGGCCTGTGTGCCCCTGGTGTCAAAACGCGCTCTTCGATTCGTTCAGTAAATCCGTCGGCCCCGCGCGGTCGGTGGGGCCCAGCGACGGAACTGCTATTCTTGGTCGAATCAATCCCTGCCTGGCGGTGGAAAACTGACAGGGCAGAGTCAATTCGTCTGGGATTGATGAGGAAAAGAAATGTTCGATCGCGAGTACGCTGCTGCTGCAGTGGCGTCGATCAGCCCTTTCCAGCAGGGACAGGTTGCGACAGCCTGCCTTGTCCGTGTGGCTGATTTGCTGGACGATCCCCGGGTTTCAGCTGATTTCGGCGCGGTTGCAGCCTTGGTTCACAAGGTTTCGGAATATGCCGTGGACCGCGCCGAAGGACGGTCGCCGCAGACGGATCCATCTGCTTTGAATCAGGGGGTACGCGATGTCCTCGGGCCGCGCGAAGCTCCCTACGAAGAGCTGCCTGGGTGGGGGGCCTGGGCCATGGATGTGGCATCCTTGGCCGACTATGTGCTGAGAACGTGGGCGGATGTCGAGGACAGTGCTCGGAACTGCTTCAATGTGTTGCTGGCCGCATATTCTGCGGCGGCCTTTCTGGAAGATGATTCCGATGATTCCGAGGTTCCTCCCCTCGCGGAGGGTGAGGCGCGGAGGCAAAGGGACGACATTGTTTCGCTGACCAGAGGTGACGGGTGGGGCGATGTACTTCGGGAAGCGACGGTTCTCGCTCGGACCTACGTGTACTGGTTCCGGCACGTGACGGCCTGAGCCGGCGCTCGCCGCCGACCAGCTTTGCTGAAGTGACGATGTCTGGAGCAGACCGACGTGTTCCGCCAGCGCCTCGATCGCCTTGAGAGTCAGGAAGTGGGTGCGTCAACTCCCGGAACGATCCGTGCGGATCAGCCCCAGCCGCTGGCTGCCGTGTCGGAAAGCCGGGCGCCGGACGTACGGCCACCGGTTGAGCCAAGCGTGTCGAGGGCGGTGAGTTTGGCGCGGACCTGGGCGGCGTGGGGGTGGTCGAGTTCGGTGAGGATGGCCAGGGCTTGTTGCCAGGTGTCGTGTGCGGCGTCGGGGTCGTGTTCGGCGAGGTGGGTGTCGCCAAGGCGGTGGAGGATGTCCGCTTCGAGGTAGCGGTCGCCCAGGGCGCGGCACAGGTCGAGGGCGCGGTGGAAGCACGCGACGGCCTGGGGGCGCCGGCCCAGGTGGTGGTGGGCATGGGCGATGCTGTCCCAGGCATGGGCCTGGCCCTCGCGGTCGTCGAATTCCTCCAGCGCCGGCAGGGCCTGCCGGCAGCAGACCAGGGCCTGTGTGAAGTCGCCGAGGCGGGCGTGGGACCAGCCGATGGCGGTCAGCGCCTGGGCCTGGCCCAGCCGGTGGCCGGAGGACTCGTACAGGGTGTGGGCCCGGTGGACATGAGGAAGGATGCCGGGGATGACCCGCGGGCCCCTACGCGCCTGCACCCTGGCCAGGTCGATGTGGGTGTCGGCCTGCCCGTGCAGGTTGCCGGCCTGCCCGTACAGATCCAGGGCGCGCAGCAGGTGGGTTTGGGCGTCGTCCAGGTTGCCACGGCGGTGATGGGCGCGGGCGACGATACGGTGGGCGACCGGTCGCCCGAGGCAGTCCGCCAGCCGGTCGGCGGCCTCCACCGCGGCACTGCCGACGACGGCCAGGTCGTGCCAGTGTCCGCGCCGGTCGAGGAAGGTGGCCAGGGCCTGGGCCAGTTGCCAGGTGTGGGCGTCGCGTCCGGTGGCGGCGGCGTGGGCGACGGCGGCCAGCAGTACGGCGTGTTCGGTGGTGAACCAGGCCAGCGCCCGCTCGTGGTCCGCAAAGTGTTCCGGGCGGAACCCGGGTTGCGGCGGGGGAGGGGCCGGCGGTTCCCAGGCCGGTTCCAGCAGCCCGGCGGCGGTGCGCGCGGTGTGCACGTAGTGGTCCAGCATCCGGTGCACCGCCGCGTGCCGCTCCCCGGCCGAGTCGGCGGTGTCGGCCTGCTCGGCGGCGTAGTCGCGCAGCAGGTCGTGGAAGGCGTACCGGCCGGGCAAATGCTCGGTCAGCAGGCCGGCCCGGGTCAGTTCGGCCAGCAGAGCGCGTACTTCACGTGGTGTCAGGGCGGCCAGGCCGGCCGTCGCCGCGGCGGAGATGTCCGGGCCGGGATGCAGTCCCAGCAGCCGGAACAGCCGGGCCGCCGGTGGGGTGAGGGCGTGGTAGGACCAGGAGAACACCGCCCGTACCTCACTGGCCGGGTCGTCGGTGGACAGGACGTCCAGCCGTCGGCCGGCCTCGGCCAGTTCCGCGGCCAGCGCGGTGAGGGGGAAGCCGGTCTGTTCGGCGCGGGTGGCGGCGAGGGTCAGGGCCAGCGGCAGCCGTGCGCACTGGGCGATGATCTGCCGCACCGCCTGGGGTTCGGCGGCCACCCGCCCGGGGCCGAGCCGGGCGGCCAGCAACTGCCGCGCCTCGTCCTCGGTGAGCAGGTCCACGCTGATCGGGTGCGCGCCGTTCACGGCGACCAGGCCGGACAGCGGGTTGCGGCTGGTCACCACGGTCACCGCGCCCGCAGTGCCGGGCAGCAGCGGCCTGACCTGCTCGGCGTCCCGGGCGTTGTCCAGCACTACGAGGATTCTCCGGCCGTCCACCAGGCTGCGGTACAGGGCGGCCTGCGCCTCCGGGCTGTGCGGGAGGTGCTGCGGGGCGACGCCGAGGGCGTCGAGGAAGCCGCGTACCGCGTCGGCCGGGTCCACCGGCTGCCTGCGCGGGTCGAAGCCGCGCAGATTCACGTACAGCTGTCCGTCCGGAAACCGGTCCCGGGCCCGGTGCGCCCAGTGCACCGCCAGCGCGGTCTTGCCGATTCCGGCGGTCCCGCCGACCGACGTGATCACCACGGTCCCCGCGCCGGCCGCCGACTCCATCCGGGCGTCGAGCGCGGCCAGTTCGGGGGCCCGGCCGACGAGGTGGCCGGCTGCCGCGGGGAGCTGGCGGGGGACCACCGCCGCCTGCGGCCCGGGGACGTACGGGGCGCTCGGGGCGGCCAGCGACGGTTCGGCGGTGAGTATCCGATGGTGCAGGCGCTGTACGTCCGGACCGGGATCGGCGCCCAACTCGTCGGCGAGCCGGCGGCGTAGCCCCTGATAGTGCTCCAGGGCATCGGCCTGACGGCCACTGCGGTACAGGGCGAGCATCATCTGGCCGGCCACGCGCTCGTCCAGCGGGTGTCGCGTCGCGCGAGCGGACAGGCTCGGGAGCAGTACGGTGTGCCGACCGCGGCGCAACGCGGCGTCGGCGTGGTCGAGTTCGGCGGCCAGCCGTTCGTCGTCCAGAGCGACGCGCAGGCCCGTGGCCCACGGCGTGTCCAGCCCGGAAAGCGGCTCGCTCCGCCACAACCCCAGGGCCTGCTCGAAGAGTTCCAGCGCCTGCTGGTCGTCGCCGACGGTCCGGGCCCGGGACACCAGGTGACGGAACTGATGGACGTCCACGGCCTGTTCGTCGACGCTGAGCAGGTAACCCCCGGAGCGGCGGTCCAGGCGCAGTTCGCCGTCGACGCCGCGCAGCGCCGTACGCAGCCGCGACAGGTACGTGTACACGGTCTCCCGCCCGCGCTTGGGGCAGTGCTCGCCCCACACCCTGTCGAGCAACTGGGTGGTGGATACGGGCCGGTTGGCCTCCATCAGCAGCACGCCCAGCACCGCACGCTGTCTCGGATGTCCCAGGTCGACCGTCACGCCGCCGACCTGAGCCTCGACGCCACCCAGTAATCGGAACCTGACCGCCATCACGAACCCCCCGACCTTACCGGTGTTCCTCCCGGTATACCCCGCTTGACCGGCGATTTTAGGTTGTTCGCACGGTTTCCGCACGATCGGCCGTGCATCGTGATTCCGCAGTGTCCACAACCGGCAGGACGGCACAACCGGCAGGACCGCACGGCAACGCGCGGGTCCACCGGCGTCGGGCCGGTGAAAGGAAGGCAGATCACCATGCGAAAGACACGCTCACTGGGAACCGCGGCGGCTGTCACGGCGGCCATCGCCCTCGGCTGGGGCGGGAGCGCCCACGCGGGCACTCCCGCGCCCGCCCCCGCACCGGCCCGTGCGGCCGCGGCGCAGGCGGCTCACGCCCAGGCGGTCCCGGCGGCCCAGACCCGGGCGGCCGCGAAGTGGCACACGATCTGGCAGTCGAAGTTCAAGCCGCGGCACTCCAAGTGGGTCTCGGGCGCGTTCGGCGTCCACGCCTACAACGTGACCGTGAAGTACCGGTGCTGGAACGGCGGCGACGGCACCAAGGCCAAGGCGAGCCTGGTGGAGGCCGACTACCCGTACCGCACGCTGGGCTCGCACTCCTACGCCTACTGCAACGGCCACTGGTGGACCTTCAAGAGCACCAAGGTCAAGCCCGCCACGCCGTACAAGGTCGTCGTCCAGCAGAACCACGGGCGCACCCACACCGAGCAGGTCGGGGCGTACCAGTACTACTGATTCTTCCTGGCCTGCCGGCAAGCCCCGCGGCAGTCGTACGGGGCGGCATGAGTCCAGGAGAACCGGCCGGCCGAGGCGCGTGCGGAAGCCTCGGCCGGCCGTCGAGCGGGGGGCCGGGCGCGGCGAGGGGGGCGCCCGGCCCCAAGCCGCCCCGTGCCCAGGGCATCACCGCCGGGACGCGGTCAGAGCTGGCTGGCACCGCCGTCGACGTAGACCTCCGCGCCGGTCATGAAGCTGCTGCGGTCGGAGGCGAGGAAGGCCACGACGTCGGCGGTTTCCTCGGGCCGGGCGATGCGGTTCATCGGCACCGTTGCGATGAGGCCGGCGCGCAGTTGCTCTTCGTCGGGGCTCAGCCCGAGCAGGCCGGGGGTCTCGGTCGGCCCGGGAGCGATGGTGTTGACGCGGACGCCCCGGCCGACCAGCTCCGCGGCCCAGCTGCGGCCGAGGGAGCGGATGGCGGCCTTGGAGGCGGCGTAGACGCTCATCGACGGCAATGCCTTGATGTCGATGTTGGAGCCGCAAAGGATGACCGACGAGCCGTTCTTCAGCAGCGGCAGGGCCTTCTGGACGGTGAACACGATGCCGCCGACGTTGGTGTTGAACGTGTCCGCGTAGTGCCCCCAGGTGATCTCGCCCAGGGCGGCGAATTCGCCGATGCCCGCGTTGGCGAACAGCACGTCGATGCCCCGGCCCGTCTCCTCGACGGCCGCCATGACCCGGTCGAGGTCCGCGAGATCGGTGACGTCGGCGCGGATCCCGGTCGCCCGGTCGGCGCCGATCCCGGCCACGGCCTCGTCCAGCTGCTCCTTGCGTCGTCCGGTCAGGAAGACGTACGCCCCTTCGGCCGCGAGCGCTCGGGCCGCCGCGAGGCCGATGCCGGAGGTGGCGCCGGTGACCAGGGCGGTCCTGCCGTCGAGCTGTCCCATGAGATGGCTCCCTATTTTTGTACCGATCGGTTGCAGCGCCACGCTAGCACTTTTTTTGTACCGGGCGGTAAAGTGGGGTTCATGAGCGTTGACGACCGCCGCGGCAGGGGACGGCCGCGGGGCTTCCAGGAACTCGAGGCCCTCGACCGGGCGGTCCACGTCTTCTGGGAGCACGGCTACGAGGGCGCCTCGATGAGCGAGCTCACCGGCGCCATGGGCATCAACAAGCCCAGCCTTTACGCCGTGTTCGGCAGCAAGGAAGAGCTGTTCCGGCGCGCCGTCGCCCGCTACCGGGACACCTACGTGGCGTACGCGGCGGCCACCTTGGAGCAGCCCACCGCGTACGCCGTCATCGAGAGCTATCTGCGCGCCGCCGTCGACGCCCTTACCAGCGGCGGCCACCCACCCGGCTGCCTGTCCATCCAGGGCGGCCTGTCCTGCGCGCCGGCCAACAGCGGCATCTCCGAGTTCCTGGCCGATTACCGGTCGGCCTTCGAGAGTACGCTCGCGCAGCGGCTGGCCCGGGCGGCGCGGGAAGGCGACCTCACGCCCGGTACCGACACCGCGGCCCTGGCCCGCTTTGTCGTGACCCTCGGCCAGGGCCTGGCCGTCCACGCCGCGGCCGGCGCCGGCCGCGAGGACCTGCAGGCCTCGGTGGACATCGCGCTGCGGGCGGTCGCCGCCGTCTCCCGCTGATCCGGGCGATCACGGGATCACCCGCGCTTCGGCCGACTCCCGGTCGCGCGGTCTTGACGGAGCCCGCCACCTGGCACGTACCGTCGTTCCGCACCGTCAACACGCGGTAGGAGCAACTCCCGCGGCCGCAGCGCACCGCCCCGGCCCTCGTGCCCGGGCCGATCGGAGTCGTCGTGAAGGCATCGCGCGTCGCGCCGGCCGGGGCCACCACCCTGCGGCCCGGCCGGACGAAGCGCCGGCACGTCGATCTGGGCCGCACCCACGCCGCGCTCTGTCGCTGACGGTCCGCCGCTTCCCGCGGCAGGTCCCCGTATCCCTTGGCCCGCACGACCGCCGTACGTCCGCACGTACGCGCTCCCGCGGCAACGGCGTCGGCTGCCGGCCTGCGCAAACCGTGACCGCCCCGCTGCCCCTCGTCCGGCGGGAAGAGCCGGGAGGCGGCGCGCCGCCCGCCGCGGGAGTTCGACACTTCATGGAAGCCGCTGAAGGCAAAACGCCACAAGCCACATCCGGCCCACCCGGGCCGCCCGACACCTTACGGAGAGCCCATGGCCAGATACGAGTCCGTGCTCGACGCCATCGGCGCGACACCGCTGATCCGCCTCACCCGCGCCGCCGAAGGACTGCGCCCGCGCGTGTACGTCAAAGCCGAGTGGCAGAATCCGGGCGGCAGCGTGAAGGACCGGGCGGCGCTGTCGATGATCCGCCGGGCCGAGGCCGACGGCTCGCTCCGCCCGGGCGGCACCGTGGTCGAGGTGACCAGCGGCAACACCGGCATCGGCCTGGCGCTGGCGGCCGCTCACCTCGGCTACCGCATGGTGGTCTTCACCGGTTCCCAGACCTCCCGGGAGAAGCGGGACCAACTGGCCGCCTACGGAGCCGAGGTGCGCCTGGTCGACGCTTTCGTCCCCCGTGACCACCCCGACAGCATGCGCTCCCAGGGCCTGCGGTTCGCCGCCGAGACACCCGGCGCCTGGTTCGTCGACCAGTACGACAACCCGGCGAACCCGGCCACTCACTACGCCACCACCGGCCCTGAGATCTGGGCGGACACCGCCGGCGCGGTCACCCACTTCGTCGCCACCGTCGGCACCGGCGGGACGATCTCGGGGACCGGCCGCTACCTCAGGGAGGTGAGCGGCGGCCGGGTCCGGGTGATCGGCGCGGATCCCGTCACGTCGGTCTACTCCGGGGGCGACGGCAGCCAGAAGTACATCGAGGGCGCCGGCCACTTCCTTCACCCCGAGGCCGCGGCCGACGTCTGGCCGCTCGCGCTCGACTCCGGGGTGATCGACCGTTATGTCGCCGTCGAGGACCAGGACGCGATCGACGCCGTACGGCGGCTGGCCCGGACCGAGGGCATCCTCGCGGGCGGCTCGTCAGGCGTCGCGCTGGCGGCGGCCTTCCGGGTCGCCGAGCACCTCACCGAGGACGACACCGTGGTCGCCCTGCTGCCGGACTCGGGCAGGGCCTACCTGTCGACGTACTTCAACGACGGGTGGCTCGCCGCCAACGGCTTCCGCGGGCCGGCGCCGGCCCAGGGCCCGACGGCGGCCGACCACGCCACCGCGGCACCCCTGGTGGAGCGGCACGAGGACCCCGCCGAGGCCGTACGGCGGCTCGAGGCCGAGGGCTTCGGGGACGACGACGTGGTGCTGGCCGCGTACCGCCGCAGCGGACGCCTGCTCGCGCCGCATCACTCCGACCTCATCGGCTGGACCACCCTCGGCCGGCTGCGCGGCGCGGTGACCGTCACTGGGACCGTCCGGCCGTTCGGGCCGAGGCTCGGCATCGGGCTGCCCCTGTCCGACCGGGCCGTGACCGCCTGGAGCCGGGCCGAGGGCGAGATCGCGCCGGTCCTGGACCGCGGCCGGGTGACCGGCACGGTGCTCTGGAGGGCGCTGCACCCGATCGCCGCGCAGCCGGGTGGGGAGCCGAGCGAGAAGCCGCCGCTTGCGTAGCCGGCGCCCGCAGCCCGTGGACGCTGGTCACCGCAGCCCGTCCGCCCCCCCGTACCGAAGGAGACCCCACATGTCCGGCACCCCCAGCACCGCGCTACGCATTTCCGACCAGGAGCGCGCCGCGATCGCCGCCCTGCTGCGCTTTCCCCTGGTCGCCGCGGTCAACGGACGCCGCTCGCGCCGCTTTCCGGTCGGCGGCAGCATCCCGGCGGGCGAGCTGGCCTTCACCAGCAGCAGGCCGGTACAGCCGCTCAGCGAGGTGGAGCGGGCCCTCGTCCTGGCCGTTGTCACGGGCGTGACCGGATGGAACTTCGGGATCTCCCACCACCCCGGCTATGCCCCGGCCCTGCCCAACTATCCCGGCTCGGCAGGCGGCCGGACCTTCCCCTCCGCCGCCGGCTTCCACACCACCGAGTTCTTCTTCACCGACGACTCCGGCACGTACTTCCTGTCCAGCCGCGACGCGCCGCCCGGCGGCGAGGTCCCCGCCGGTGTCGTCCCGGGCGGCGTTGTCCCGGGCGGTGGCCGGGACGACACCGAAGACGACGGCTTCGAGGGCGACGACTTCGACGTCGACGCGTGGCTGGGCGCCACCACGGCCCGCTACCGCAAGCTCTCACCCGAGCGCCTGTGGCTGCCGCGCGAGGAACCGTACCTGGAGGGGCACAACACCTGGATCGCCAACCACCCCGGCTCGCTGCTGGTCGTCCCCGTCGCGGATCTCGCCCAGCACCTGATCGCCAACCTCGCGTTCTTCCTGCAGAACGGCTACGGCGTCTACGACGACATCAACGGGCGCCCGGTCCCCGGCGCGGACGACCCGTCGCTGCGCCACGCCGGCGACCCGTACCCGCTCTCCTTCGTGGAGCAGTACTCCCTGGCCGAGGCCAGCGCGGAACTCATCACCGGCCCCTACAACGGCCATCTGCTGCTCGGCGCCATGGGCCTCGGCGGCTGGACCTTCGACGGGATCGACCGGCTCTCGGTGCTCGGCGCGTCCGGCGACCCGGCCGTCCCCGGGCTGGGCTTCCACACCGAGCACGACGACAGGTGGGCCCTGCCCAACCCGACCGGCCTCACCGGCGTCTTCGAGACCCTGGCCCGCCCCCACGTCCGGGACGCCACCGAGGCGGTGCGGCGCTTCACCGAGCGGAAGTTCGGCCCCGGCGGCCCGTTCCACCCCGACACGCCCGGCCCGTGGCGCGACACCCGCCGCGTACGGTCCTCCGCCGCCCCTTACGACGAACGCTTCGTGCGTCTGCTGACCGACGAGGTGCGCTACATCGACGAGACCTTCGGCAAGGTGCCCGGCACCGTGCCCACCGTCCACATCCTCAACTACCTCCAGGCCCAGCACCTGGACCCGGACTTCTACGACCATCACTTCGCGCCCGGCGCCTACCTCCCGACCCACCGCGACCACCGGACGACCTGGCACTGACCCCCGTTGTCGGCACTGTCAGGCGCCGGCTGCCGCGTTGAGCTGCTGGAGGACACCGTAGAAGTCCTCCAGGTGCCAGCTCTGGACGATGCGGCCGCCCTCGATCCGGTGGTAGTCGGACGCGCGGATCGCGACCTGGCGGCCGGTGGCCGGAACGCCCAGCAGCTCACCGCGCTGGGTGCCGCGCATGACCAGCCGCACCGCCACCCGGTCGCCGGCGGCGACGACGTCCTCGATGGTGAGCGTCAGGTCGCCCAGGACGCCGCGGATGTAGGCGACGGTCCCCTTCCATCCGTCGGGACCGGGGCCGGCCTCCAGGGGCGGCTCGACTTCCCAGCCCGGCGCCAGCAACTGGTCCACGGGGTCGGTGTCACCGGTGTTCAGCGGCTCGTAGAAGCGCCGGACCAGCGCTTCGTTCCCGGTCGGGTCGGCCACGGACATGTGCGATCTCCTGAGGGAAAGGGAACGGATCGGCGTTCGGTCTTCCGGCGCCGGCCGGCTGCCTCCATGGGCGCGCCCGGCCCGGCACCGCGGTCCCGAGCGGGTCTGATAGTCAAACCTACGCCTGGGATATCCTGGATGGCGTGAGTCTGAAAAGCAAATCCATAGAGATCGGCGGTGGACGCGGCTGCCCGATCGCCGCTGCGCTGGACGTGATCGGTGACCGGTGGTCCCTGCTGGTCCTGCGTGATCTGTCCCGGGGCGTCCATCGCTTCAACGACATCCAGGCCAACACCGGGGCACCCCGGGACAGGCTCGCCAGCCGGCTGCGTGAACTCGAAGAGGGCGGGGTGATCGCCCGGCGCCGCTACAGCGAGCACCCCCCGCGCGACGAGTACATCCTCACCGACGCCGGGCGCGCCATCGCGCCGGTGCTCCGTGAGCTGGAGATCTGGGGCGAGAACCACGCCCTCTAGTGGGCGGCTGCCGATGCCGTGAGGTGATCCGGGCCGGCGCTCACCCCTGGCCCGGGCGCGCTTCCGGTTCGCGTCCGCTGCAGTGCACGGCCCCCGAACCGGGCGCTTGCTCGGCGCGACGCTGACGGCTCGCGCCCCGTAGCGCCCCTCTCCGGGCACAAGGTGTGATTTTCAAACTCACCTGTTAGGCTCGCCAGTGAGTCTGAAAGTCAAACCCTCTGGGGATCAACCGTGAGTCAATCCGGCGCCCAGCGCCATCACTCCCGTCCCGCCGTTCTCCTGGGCGTCCTGTGCATGGCGACGTTCATGAGCGGCCTGGACGTGTTCATCGTCAACGTCGGGCTGCACCCGATCGGGCAGGCTCTGGGCAAGGGGTCCCTCGCCGATCTGAGCTGGATTCTCAACGCGTACGCCATCGTCTTCGCCGCCCTGCTGGTGCCGGCCGGGCGGCTCGGCGACCGCTACGGCGTCAAGCCGGCGTTCCTGATCGGCCTGGCCCTCTTCACCGCCGGCAGCCTGGGCTGCGCCCTGAGCGGAGGCCTGTGGCTGCTCGTCGGGCTGCGCTGCCTCCAGGCGGTCGGGGCCGCCGCTCTGGTGCCGACGAGTCTCGGGCTGGTGCTGACCGCCATCCCCGAGGAACGGCGTCGGCGCGCGATCCAGCTCTGGGCGATCAGCGGCTCGCTCGGGGCGGCGGCAGGCCCGGCGCTCGGCGGGCTGCTGGTGCAGGTCTCGTGGCGGTGGATCTTCGTCGTGAACGTTCCCATCGGCATCGCCGCTCTCGTCGTGGCGGCGCTGGTCGCACCGGACTCCCGGCACAGCACGGAGACCGGCACCCCCGATCTGCTCGGCGGAGCACTGCTCGTGATGGGCATCGGCGCCCTCACCCTCGCCATGGTCGAGGGGCCGACGTGGGGGTGGGGGAGCGGCCGCACCCTCATTGCCTTCGCCGTCGCTGTCGCCGCCGCCCCCCTGTTCCTGGCGCGCTCCGCGCGGGCGGCGGCGCCGGTCGTCGATCTCGCCCTCTTCCGCCACCGGGCCTTCGCCTGGGGTAACCTCGCCAACCTCGCGCTCGGCATCTGCTTCGGCATCCAGTTGCTCGGCCTGGTCCTGTGGCTCCAGGAAGGCTGGGGATGGTCGGCGGTCCGCACCGGACTGGCCATCGCTCCCGGACCGGTCATGGTCTCGGTCACGGCGATCGGACTGCGCCGCTACCACGACAGGCTCCCCGACGCCATCAAAACGATCATCGGCTCCCTCCTCATGGGCGGCGGCGGGCTGCTGATCGGCACCTCCCTGACCGTCCACCCCCACTACGCGACGCAGATCCTGCCCGGCTGGCTGGTGGAGGGCGTCGGGGTGGGCCTGGCCATCCCCACCATCATCCGTGCCGCCAGCGCCGGGCTCGCGCCACAGCAGACGTCGACGGGCAGCGCCGTCGTGCAGATGGGCCGCCAGCTCGGCAACGTCGTCGGAGTCGCGATCCTCGTGATCGTGGTGGGGTCCTCGACCGTCACCGCCGGCGACCTCGACCGCTTCTCCCGCAGCTGGTGGTGGGCCGCGGCCTTCGCCCTCGTCGCCGCGCTGGCCTGCCTTCCGCTGCTGGGCCGCGACCGCGGTGCCCCGCTCACCCCCGAACCCGTGGCCGTGACCCGCGGTGCCCGCACCACCGCCTGATC
Source organism: Actinacidiphila acididurans (assembly GCF_016918855.1). Lineage (GTDB taxonomy): Bacteria > Actinomycetota > Actinomycetes > Streptomycetales > Streptomycetaceae > Actinacidiphila > Actinacidiphila acididurans. The sequence goes on along the minus strand of NZ_JADKYB010000026.1, from coordinate 7,255 downwards.
CTCAACCGGCAGGCGCACCCGTCAGCACCGGTCAGTATCCGTCAGTACCCGTCAATGGAGCACCACCATGTCCCCGATTCCACCCGCTGCCGCTGTGCCGGGCACCCGCGCCGTTCCCGGTGCCTCGACCCGGAAGACGAACCGACAGAAGACGAACCGACAGGAGATGTCATGACCTCCGTACTGATCACCGGTGCGTCACGGGGTATCGGCCGCGCGACCGCCGCAGAGTTCGCCCGCCGCGGCCACCGCGTGGTGGCCACCGCCCGGGACCCCCGGTCGCTGACCGGCCTCGACGTCGACCAGCGGCTGGCGCTCGACGTCACCGACGAAGCAAGCGTCGCCGCGGCGGTCCAGGAGGCCGGCGAGATCGATGTCCTGATCTCCAACGCGGGAGCGATCTTCTTCGCCGCGGTCGAGGCCACGCCCGCGCAGCAGGCGGCCGAGCTGTTCGACCTGAACACCCTGGGCTCGCTGCGGGTCGCCCAGGCCGTCCTGCCCGGCATGCGGGCGCGCGGCCGCGGCCGGCTGCTGTTCGTCTCCAGCGTCGTCGGGCGCATCGTGCTGCCCCCGGGCGCCGCCTATCAGGCGACCAAGTGGGCACTGGAGGCCCTGGTCGAGGCACTGGCCATCGAGGTGGCACCGTTCGGGCTCGAAGCGGCCCTGCTGGAACCCGGCGCGGTCAGCTCCGGTGCGCTGGACGACGTCGCCCACTACGCGCTGGCCGACGACCCCTACCGCGCGATCGCCGTGCCGGGCGCCGACAGCGGCGGCATGACCGGGGCCATCACCCCGCAGCAGGCCGCCGTCGAGATCGCGGACGCCGCCGAGGCCTCGCCGCTCCCGCTGCGTCTGCCGATCGGCGATGCCGCCCGCGCGATTCTCGCCGCGCGTCGAGAGGCACCCGACACCGTTCCCTTCGTGCCGGGACAGCCGGCCGCTGCGACAGGAGACCGGGCATGAGCGGACTCGTCATGATCACCGGCGCCACCGGGGAACTGGGCCGCCGCGTCGTGGAGTTCCTGCTCCAGCGGGTGCCCGCCGGCCGGATCGCGGCGCTGGCCCGCCGCCCCGAGGACCTCTCCGACCTCGCCGCACGCGGGGTCCTGGTGCGGCGCGGCGACTACGAGGACCCCGACGGCCTCGTACCGGCCTTCGACGGCGTGGAGAAGCTTCTCCTGATCTCGGCGAGGGCCTTCACCGACGCCGAGACCGCACACCGGAACGTGATCCACGCCGCCAAGGCCGCCGGGGCGCGCCACCTCCACTACACCGCCGTCCAGCGCCGTGCCGGGTCGGACGTCGTGATCCCGCAGGCGACGCAGTGGGACGAGTACACCGAGCGCGAACTGGCCGCGTCCGGGCTCGACGTCACCGTGCTGCGCAACTCGATGTACCTGGAGTCCTTCGACATGCTGATCGGCGAACTCGCCCCGGACCGCGTCATCCGGGTGCCCGCCGGCCGCACCCCGACCGCCCTGGCGACCCGCGCCGACATGGCCGAGGCGACCGCCGCCGTCCTGGCCACCGACGGCCACGCGGGCCGCGGCTACAGCCTCGCCGGCTCCCGCACCTTCACCCTCGACGACGTCGCCACGACGCTCGGGGAAATCTCCGGCGCGCCCGTCACTTACCAGGACACACCGGTCGAGGACTACGTCGCCGCACGTGTCCAGGCCGGGATGCCCGACCCCTGGGCCCGGTTCACCGCCGCCTGGTTCCAGGCCGTCGCCGCCGGCGAGTTCACACCCACCACCGACATCGAACACCTCACCGGCCGCCCCCCGACCTCCCTCCGTGCATTCCTCACCCACCACCGCTCCCCCCAACCGGCCCAGCCCCGCGTGTAGCCGCCCGCCCCGGGGTACGGGCCCGGTCCTGTGCCGTCGGCCTCCGGAAGCGGGAGTTCCCCCTCCCGCTTCCGGGCCTCGGCGGGCAAGGTGCCCGGAGCACGGCCGCGCCCAGTGCCGTCCACCCGTGGGTGGGGTCAGTGGAGGACCTTGGTCTTCGCGTCCTGGAATTCCTGGTCGGAGATGGCGCCTTTGTCGTGCATCTCGGTGAGCCTGGCGAGCTGTTCCACCTGGGACGAACCGGTCCGGGACGAGCCGGTGCCGGCGGTGGTGCGGACGTAGGAGTCGAATGCCCGCTGCCTGGCCTGGGCGTGGGCCGTTTCGCGTGCGCTCATCTGCCGGCCGCGGACGACGACGTACACGAAGACCCCGAGGAAGGGCAGCAGGATCACGAACAGCAGCCAGCCCGTCTTGCCCCATCCGTCCAGGTCGTGGTCCCGGAAGATGTCCGCGACGACCCGGAACAGCAGCATGAACCACAAAACGGCCAAGCCGAAGAAGAAGATCGTCCAGAATACGCCGAGGAGCGGATAGTCGAACGCGAGATTGATGTTCCCGGCCATGGTCTCCTCCTGCCTGCGAGGGACGCCGGTTGTTCTTCGCTCGCTCCGCACGGGTGCTTGTGCCGTATCCCGGACCGAGTCCTGCGGTGCGGGCCTTCTTCCTTCATGGTCGCTCTCGTCACGGGCTGTCGCCAGGCGGCTGGTCGGGTCGTGCCGAGCCGTTTGCGTACGTGATGGACACGCGGAGTGCTGTACGTACGTGGATCGTTACGGTCTGTGCAAGCTTGCTGCGTGCGGGCCTGGGCCGTCAGGAGGGAGGGGCGATGACCGACGTCCATCCCACGGTGAGGGCCCATTCGTTGTGACTGCTTCCCGTCACCGAGAGCGCGACCGATCTCTTGGCGCTGCCGAGGGCGATCTCGTTGTAGACGCCCGGGCTGGTTCCGGTTCCGCAGACGGTGGCGAACGACGCGATGCCGCCGAGGTGGACCAGGATCCGCCCCGGACCGTCGCACAGCACCGCGATGCCCAGGGTTCCGCGGGGAATGCGGGGGAGCACGGTGAGTTGGGCCGATCCCCGTCCGCCTTCGGTCCGGTAGAGGACCTTCTGGTGGTCGGGCATGGACAAGGGGTGTGCCGGGTCCGTTTCGACGGGCGGGGCGGTGTGTACGGGTGGGGCTGACACCGACAGTCGCGGCGGGTTGGCCGGCCGGGTCGCCGCGTTCACCGTGTTCGTCGGCTTGGCGTGCCCACCGGCGCTGCACCCGGCCGCCCCGGCGAGAAGCGCCATGACGGCTACGGCTGCGGCTGCCGCACGGATCACCCGTTCCAAGTGCACCAACCCCCCGGTGAGCAGCTCGACAGCACGAGCATGACAGCCAGCCACTTCCGCGGCCCTGCGTTCGCAGACATCGCCGAGGAGTTCGGTGCCATGGCCCGGCGTTCGCGGTCAGTCCCCCTGGCTGCCTGCCTGCCGGCCCACCACGTACGCCGCCGGGAGCGTGACGGCCGTCAGGGTGAGCCAGAGCGCGGCGGCGCCGTGGGCGGCGAGGGCGGTGATGATCACGGGGGAGAGGGCCAGGCCCAGGCCGGTGGACAGCTGGAAGCGCGCGAGGGCCCGGCCGATCATGGACTGGGGTGTGAGCTCCAGCAGCAGCGGCCCGGCACTGCCGGCGTAGATGATCTCTCCCAGCGTGCAGAGCACCGACACGGCGGCGACGGCCGGTGCCCCGATGCCGTGACCCAGCGCGGAGGCGGCGAGAAAGCCCATGTAGGACGCCGAGATGACGAGGCCGGCGACGGCCATCGCCATCGCCGTGTTCCTGGACAACCGCGCCATCCAGACGGTCACCGGAACCTGGAGCGCGACCACGAGCACCGTGTTGGCGACGAAGATCCCCGCGGCCCACATCGGTGAGGCGTGCAGCGTGCTCACCACGACGAGCGGCAGTGCGATCTCGGGAACGTTCAGGCAGAACACGTAGACGACGTTCGCCGACAGCAGCGCGCGCACCCTCGGCACGGATCCGGAGCGCCTCCGGTTCGGCCCGGCCGGCGCCGGGTCCGCGCTTACCCGTACGGACGCCGCGAGCGCCGCCGCGAGCAGAAAGCCGGCGCCGCTCGCCGCCGCGAGGGCACGCAGCGCGGGTGCGCCGCCGGCAAGGCACCCGGTGGTGACGAGCGCTCCCAGGCCCATGCCCGCGTTGCGGACCGAGCGCGCGGCGGCCAGCGCCGCGTCCCGTTCACGCCCCGTGGACACGGTGGCGACGAGGGCGGCGTGCGCGACGGGCATGGCCTGGTTGCCGATGCCCAGAAAGAGCGCCGCCGCCGTGAACTGCCCGATCCCGCCCGCCGGGGCCGCCAGCAACAGCAGCGTGCCGAGGACCCGTACCAGCATCGACGCGGCGACGACCGCGCTGCGCGGCCCCCGGTCGAGCCGGCGGCCGACTGTGGGCGTGGCGCAGAGCCCGCCGAGGACGCCGAGGGTCATGGCCGTGCCGGCCAGCGGTGCGGACAGCCGCAGCACATCGATCCCGTACAGCAGCAGGAAGGGGCGCAGCATGCCGTTGCCGAGGGCGTCCACACCCTGCGCGACGGCGTAGCGTCCGCCGCCCGAGGCCCGCAGCAACTCCCGTACCCGCGGCCCCGGGTACGGGCGCGGGAGGGTCCGGCGCCCGGCGGCGCGGCCGGCTCCGGCGGGTGCAGGAGCCGGCTCGGCTTCGGCGGGTACGGAAACGGAAGTCGGCCCGGTGTCGGCGGGTACGGGAGTGGAGCCGGGCACCGGGTCGAGCCCCGGCGGGGACGTGGTGGGCGGGCTCGTCTTCATGCCGACCACCGTGCGGGCGGGCGGACACCGGGTCACGTGGGTTGACCGATCCGGTCGACCCACGTGCCGGGCAGCGGCGCCACCGGCGACAATCGGGGCATGGCGCTGCGCATCGACATCACGGGGCTGCCGGCCGCACGGCTCCGGTTCGCCGCGTCGCCGTTGGCGGAGCTGACCGCGATGCTGCACGCGCTCGCCGCCGCCGACCACCACCCGCACCTGGCCGCCTGGACGGCGGACGTACGCGGACGGCTGCGGCCGGAGCTGGCCGAGCGCCTACAGGAGGCGGAGTTCCTGTGGCGTTCCTCGCGCGCGGACTTCCTGCTGCCGGCCCGGCCGCGGCAGAGCCTGAAGGAGGAACTGGACGACGTCGACCGGATCGACGACGAGACGTATGTGGCGTCGGCGCTGGTGACCACCTGCGGCAACGACCGCGTGCATTTCGGCGACGCGTCACCGCTCACCGACGGCGCCGCCCGCGAGCGCGCGCTGGGCCGGGCGCAGGCGCGCGGCGCCGTACAGGAGGCGTTCGCCGAGCGGCTGCTGGCGGATCCGGCGGCCGTACGCGCCCGGGTGCGCGGGACGCTGGAGCAGTGCGCCGAGGCGTTCTTCGACGCCGCATGGCCGGGGCTGGCGGCGCGACTCGCGACGGACGTGCGGGTGAAGACCGATCTGCTCGCGCGCAAGGGGCTCGCCCCCGCCCTCGCGTCGGTCTCCGCCGCCATGGTCCTGGTTCCGGGCGCCGGGAGCGGCCGGGAAGGGCGCGGTCCGGCCGGCGGCGAGTGCATCGTCGTGGACAAGCTCCAGGACACGGCGACCAGCGCCAGGCAGACCGGGGTGACGTTCATCCCGACCGTCTTCGGCACGCCGCACCTCGTGGCCGTTCACGCCCGCGGCAGGCAGCCGGTTCTGCAGTACCCAGTGGCCGAGGAGCCCGGGGCGGCAGACCCCGTGGTGTCCTTGGATGTCGTCGAACTCCGGCTCAAGGCCCTGGCGCATCCGGTACGTCTCAGGCTCGTACGCACCCTGGTCCGAGGCCCGCACACCACGGGCGAACTCGCCGGCGCCTGGCGGCTGACGGCCCCCGAGGTCTCGCGCCACCTCGCGCAGCTGCGCCGGGCCGGTCTGCTCGGCACCGAGCGGCACGGCCGCTACGTGCGCTACACGCTGGACTCCTCCGCCCTGACGACGCTCGGCGCGGACCTGCTCTCGGCGGTTCTGCGCTGAGGCATCGGCCGCCCGAGGCTCCTGCCCGGCGTGCGTGGGATAGGTTGCCCGCCATGGCTGACCTCAGACCCCTCGCCTGGCCGCCTGCTCCGATCAAGACCGAGCGGCTCGTGCTCCGTGAGTCCGAGGCCCGGGACCGTGCGGCGGTCATCGAGCTGAACGCCTCGCCGGAGGTGGGTACCTACCTCGGTGGCCCTCGACCGCGTGCCGAGCTCGAACGCACGGTGCCCGAGGTGCCCGGGCAGCGCCCCGGCTTCTTCGTGGTCGAGCTCGACGGGGCGACGATCGGCACGATCCAGCTCGACCCGCACGCCCCCTCGCCTCCGGGTGACCGCCGTCTGGAAGCCGGGCAGACCGAGCTCGGCTACTTGTTCCTGCCGCAGACGTGGGGGCGCGGCTACGCCACCGAGGCGTGCACAACTGCACTCGACTGGTTCGCCGCCGCGCTTCCCGGTGAGCCGGTGGTGCTCTACACCCAGACCGCCAACGCCCGCTCGATGCGCCTCGCGGCGAAGCTCGGCTTCACCGAACTGGAACGGTTCGAGGCGTACAACGCCGAGCAGTGGTTCGGCGTGTGGTCCCCGGCCACGTCACCGGCTTAAGCTCGTGCTCGACATCGCGGATCCACGAGGCGCGTAACCGATTTCTCCATCCGGCGCGTTGACCCATGCGCACAACCACGCGAACGTCTTGACCCGGCGCGGCAAAATCCCTGTGCCTGCCGATCTCGACGTTCGATGGCGCGGCGACGTCATCTGCATCCCGCCCTGGTCACGCTAATACGTGTGATCTGCGCTAGCCTCGATCTTGCATGACGGTTCGTCGGTTTCTTCGGCGGGCCGTTTCTCTGTTGTGGGCTGGTTGTGAGAATGGTGGTGGCCCGGCTGTCGGGTCGGGTAGGCGCCGGGTTCCACTGCTCCGGTGGGGTGATGCTGTCCGCGGGGACTCGAAGGTGCTGGTCAGCCGGGATTCGGCAGGGCGTGGAGCCGGTCGGCCGCTGCGGTGATCACGTGGGTCCAGGGCCAGTGCGCCGCGAGGCGGAGGTAGCGGCGCCGGCCGGTGGTGACGAGTTGTGCGGCGGCTGAGAACAGGCGGAAGCGAAGCTTCTTGGGTTCCCAGCGGCGGGTCTTGCCGGGCAGGGCGAGCATCGGCATCCAGGCCAGCAGGTCCAGAGCGAGTTGGACGATCTCCAGCCAGATCTGGTTCTGTGCGAAGCCGTGGAGCGGGAGGTTGCGCAGGCCGGTGGAGCGGGCGTCTCGGATGCGGTCCTCGCAGCGGGCGCGCTGGCGGTGGCGCAATTCGAGCCCGGCGATCGCCTCGCCGGGAGTGTTGGTGGCGAAGCAGGTCAA
>NZ_JADKYB010000025.1 GCF_016918855.1 Actinacidiphila acididurans | reverse complement strand
GGCCCGGGGCAAACGACGCCGGATTGGGAACGGGGTTCGCCGGGGAAACCAAGTGGCGCGGTGCTGTGCTTGATCTGCGGCTGGCGCCGCGTGGGCGCGAGAACCACCGGCCCGCGGGATTGGCAACAGGGTTCGCCGGGAGCGCCCCAAAGGGGCGCGGGGCTGCGCCTGATATGCGGCTGGCGCCGCGCGGGCGCGAGAAACCACCCACCGACAGGTGGTCCGGAGACGGGGGAAACCACCCCTCCGGGTCGGAAATGGCCCGCGCCCGGAACGGGAAGCGTGCCGTACTCCCAAGCGCCCGGCCGCCCCCAATTCGGTTGCACGCCGGCTCCCCGCCCCACCACCCTCGCCCCATGAAAACCACGAGCCGCGACGGATTACGGATCGCCTTCGAAACGGAAGGCGCCGGCCCACCCCTGGTCCTACTCCACGGCTTCTTCGGCGACCGCACCACCTGGCGCTCGGCCGGCCACGTGTCAGCCCTCGCCGACAGGCATCGGCTCGTCCTGATCGACACCCTCGGCCACGGCGAAAGCGACCGCCCCCACGACGCGGACAGCTACCGGATCGACCGTCAGGTCGACGACGTGATCGCCGTACTGGACGCGCTGGCCATCGACCGTGCGGCCCTGTGGGGCGCCTCCCTGGGCGGCATCATCGGCCTGCACCTGCTGGCCCGCCGTCCGGAGCGGCTCGCCGGCCTGGTCGTGGGCGGCGCCCACGCCGACCGCGTCGCCGCCGACCCGGCCGAGACGGAGAAGGAAGCGGAACTCTTCCGCACCCAGGGCACCGCCCCCTTCATCGGGCTGCTGGAACGCCAGGGGACGCTGCCCGACTGGATGCGTACGGCCATGGCGGCAGCCGACCCGTACGCCCTGGCCGCGCTGACGACGGCCGTCGACCACCGCGAGGGCGTCCTGGATGCGGTCGAAGGCTCGTCCGTACCCGTGCTGCTCCTCGCCGGTGAGCGGGACCCACAACTCCCCGCCATCCGGCACACCGCCGACCGCCTGAGCCGCGCCCGCCTCGCCGAACTCCCCGACTGCGGCCACTTCGACACATTCCTGCGCACCGACCTCACCCTGCCGGTCGTGCGGCCCTTCCTCGACGGATGCTTCGCCCGGCCCTGAACCCGCCCTGAACGCGGCGCCCCCCAACCGGAACCCCACCTCTGCCGGGAGCGCCCCGCAGGGGCGCGGGGCTGTGCTCGACATGCGGCTGGCGCCGCGTGGGCGCGAAGACCACTCACCCGTCGGTGGTTCGGGAACCCCGGTGCAGACGGCGCCGGATCGGCAACGGGGGTTCGCCGGGAGCGCCCCGAAGGGGCGCGGGGCTGTGCCTGATATGCGGCTGGCGCCGCGCGGGCGCGAGAAACCACCCACCAACAGGTGGTCCGGAGACGAGGGAACCACCCCTCCGGGCCGGTAACGCCCGCGCCCGGGGCGAAGCCGCCCCCGGCGTTCAACTCGCCCCCGACTTCACGCCATACTCAACCCCATGCAAACGCCGGCGCACACCTGGAGGCCCGCAGGGCGGGGGCGGCCCATTCGGGGGCTCGCCGAGCGCAGCGTGAGTGCGCTGCGGGCGCGGGACCCCGGGCTGAACGCGACGCGGCGGGCCGGCCGGGGCGCGATCGTGATGGCGGGGACGTTCGCGTTGTGCAGCCAGGTGATCGGCTCGCCGGCGATAGCGACGTTCGCGGCCTTCGGGTCGTTCTCGATGCTGCTGCTGGTCGACTACGGCGGCCCGCTCGTGCAACGGGTGCGCGCCCATGTCGCCCTCGCCGTCGCCTGGGCCGCACTGATCAGCCTGGGCACCATCGTCGCCCGCCCGGCCTGGCTCGGCATCCTCACCATGGTGCTGGTCGGCCTGCTGGTCCTCTTCTCCGGCATCGTCAGTTCCGTACTGGCCGGCTCCACCACCGCCCTGCTGCTCGCGTACATCCTGCCGGTCTCACTGCCCGGCGGCGCCTCCGCACTGCCCGACCGCCTCGCCGGGGCGGGCATCGCCGCCGGTGCCTCGACGCTCGCCGTCGTCCTGCTGTGGCCGCGCCCGGACACCGACCCGCTGAGCGCCCCGGCCGCCGCCGTGTGCAGGGCAGTGGCCGCACGCCTGCGCCTGGACGCCGCCCACGCCCGCGGCGGCCCCGGCGCACCCGGCCACGACGCCTGCCTGGCCGCGGCGGACGCCGCCCAGCAGGCCACCGACCGGCTCCGGCGGGCCTTCCACGCCACCCCGTACCGCCCCACGGGCCTGTCCACCGGCGCCCGTGCCCTGGTCCGGCTGGTCGACGAACTCACCTGGCTGACCTCGGTGGTGGGCCTGAGCGCCCCGCCGCCGCAGCCCGGTACCGGCCCGGCCGTCGAACCGCTCGCCGTCAAGGCCGCCGCGGCCGCCGCCCTCGACCAGGCCGCCGAACTCCTGGACCGGCCCCGCGGCGACACCGGACAGCTCCGCGTCGCCATGAACGCCCTCCACAAGGCCCTTGACGCGATGGAGGACGAGGCCACCAACCGGCTGCCGGTCTTCCGTACCGCCCGCGGCCGCGACGACCTGTACAGCGGCCCCGGCAAGGGCGAGCACAACGGCGAGGACCGCGAAGTCGGCGAATTCCTCAGCTCGCTCGACGTCTCCTTCCGCGCCCAGGAACTCAGCTTCGCCGTCATGCAGATCGCGGCGAACGTCGACCTGCTCGCCGCCGCCGAGCGCCGCGGCTGGGCGGAACAACTGCTGGGCCGCGAACCCGGCGGCCTCGCCCGCCCGCTCGCCTCGGCCACCGAGCGCGCCGCCGGCCACCTGGACCTGCACTCGGTGTGGCTGCACAACAGCGTGCGCGGCGCCGCCGGGCTCGGCCTCGCGGTCGCCGCCACCGATCTCGTCAGCCTCCAGCACTCCTTCTGGGTGGTCCTCGGCGCCCTTTCCGTCCTGCGTTCCAACGCCCTGAACACCGGTCAGAACGCGCTGCGCGGCATGGCCGGCACCGCGGTCGGCGTCGTGATCGGCAGCGGACTGCTCGAACTCATCGGCCACGACGGGACCCTGCTGTGGTTCCTGCTGCCGCTCGCCATCCTGATAGCGGGCGTCGCCCCGGCCGCGATCTCCTTCGCCGCCGGCCAGGCGGCCTTCACCGTCACCCTGGTGGTCCTGTTCAACATCGGCCAGACCACAGGGTGGCGGGTCGGCCTGTTCCGGATCGAGGACATCGCCCTGGGCTGCGCGGTCAGCGTGGTGGTCGGCCTGTTCTTCTGGCCGCGCGGGGCGGCCGGCGCCATGGGCAAGGCCATGTCCGAGGCGTACGCGGACGCCGCCGACTACCTGGCCGGCGCCGTGGAGTACGCGGTCGGCTGCTGCACCGCCGGCCCCGACCCGGCCGCCGTCCCGCTCGCCGAGGGCCGCCGCGCCGCCGCCGCGGCCCGCCGCCTGGACGACGCCTTCCGCGGCTACCTCTCCGAACGCGGCGCCAAGCCGGTCCCGCTCGCCGAGGTGTCCACCCTGGTCACCGGAGTGGTCGGACTACGACTGGCCGCCGACGCCGTCCTCGGCATGTGGGAGCGGGCCGGCGACGGCCACCACAGCGACCACGAACGGGCCGCCGCCCGCACCGAACTCCTGCGCGCGGCCGACCGCGTCTCCGGCTGGTACCACCGCCTGGCCGCCGGCCTGGACGGCGCCGGCCCCGTACCCCCGCAACTCGACCACGACCTCGCCGCCGACGGCCGCCTGGTCGAGGCCGTACGTCGCGACCTGCACGACGACCGCGGCCAGGCCACCGCCACCGCCGTCCGCATCATCTGGACCGGCGACCACATCGACGCGGCCCGCCGCCTCCAGCGGAGCCTCACCGAGGCGGCACGGGAAGCGGTTCGCTAGCGCGTGCTTGCAAGGGCGGCAGCGGCTGGTGGACGCCCGGCCGAGGGCGTGGCGCACGCCCGCCGCCGCGGTGGGAAATCGGCGACGGATGGTACGTGACGGCCGGGCCGGCGATGGACGGCCCGCGCACAGCCGAGAAGGGTGTCGAGTTGCTGTGCGCCCTGACCTTCACGCACCGACGTCCGCCTACGCGCGCTCTCAACCTCCCGCAGTGTCGCTTCGATCCCGTCGTCATCGAGCACGGGGCCTCCCACATCGGGAAGATCCAGTTCGCACATGGTCGGAGCGTGGCATGTCCTCAATGGCGGACGGGCCGTAAGGCGAAGACTGCGCCGTACGATCAGTTCACCTGGTCCGGGCCGGCCGCAGGCACACGACACTCCGCCCATACGGTCTTGCCGGCCGGCGGGCAGGGCGCGCTGCCCCAGCGCTCGGCGAGGGCGGCGACCAGCAGCAGGCCGCGGCCCGATTCACCGTCCGGGGCCGGGTCGGACAGCGGCGCGGCGGGCGGCAGCCGGTCCGGCCGGGCGTCGGTGACCTCGATCCGGACCAGGCGCGCCGTCCGGTCCAGCGACAGCGCGAGCCGGAAGTCCCGGCCGGGGTGCCGACCGTGCAGCACCGCGTTCGCGGCCAGCTCGGCGACGACGAGTTCGGCCCGGTCGGCGGCCTCGGCCGGTACCGTCCAGGCGCGCAACTGCTCGGCGGCCAGCAGCCGCGCCTGCCGCGCACCCCGCCGGGTGGCGGGCAGCAGACGGGCGAACTCGCGGACGGTGACCGGTGACTCGGGGGTGGCGGGAGCGTTCATGGCAGCCACCGTGGCGGGCGCGCGACCCCCGTCACCAGGCGCACGCCCCGTACGGTGCGTCAGTGTACGGACACTTTCGGTGGACAGTACGGCAGGTGATCCGTCACAATGAGTGCTCGCGCGACTGCGCACGTACTACGCATCACCGATCGGGAGGGCCCGCGCATGACCACCGAAAACGCCGAGGCCAGGGGGAGCGGCGAGCTGGAGCGGGAGCCGGACCCGTCCGACAGCCTGCGTACCTTCGGCGCCGTCGTCCAGGCCCTGCGGGAACACGCGGGCCTCTCCCGCACCGAACTCGCCGAGCAGGTCCGCTTCTCCAAGCACACCGTGGAATCGGTGGAGTTGGGCCGCCGTATGCCCGACGAGTCCTTCGTCGAGCTGGCGGAAGCGGCCACTGGCGAGACCGGTGCGCTACGGAAGTCGGCGCCCTACCTCAGCCGGGGCGAGCCGGGGTTGGCCGCGTGGTTCCGCCGCTGGGCGCGGTTGGAGAAGCTGGCGGTGGTCCTGTGCACGTACGAGTGCAGGTTGGTGCCGGGGCTTTTGCAGTCGGAGGGGTACGCCCGGGTCTTGTGCGAGAACGACATTCCGCCACTGTCGGACGAGGACTTGGAGGTCACGGTTCGCGCGCGGATGGAACGGCAGGCAATCCTTCGGGACCAGCCGAACACGATGTTCGACTTCATCGTGGAGGAGGCTGTGTTCATGCGTCGGCTCGGCGGCATCGAGGTAACGCGCGAACTGCTGGACCACGTCCTTGAGTTGACCTCGTTGCGCAACGTGACCCTGCAGATCATGCCGGCCGACACCGAGCAACACGCCTGCCTCGCCGGCCCCGTGCGACTGCTGGAGACTCCCGACGGACGTTGGCGTGCCTACTCCGAGGGCCAGGAAAACGGCCGCCTGATTGCTGACGCAAAAGAGGTCAGCAGGATCCAGATGCGTTATGCGAGACTGCGGTCGCAGGCTCTCTCCCCGAAGGACTCCTTGAGCCTGCTGAGGCAGATGCGAGGAGCGCTATGAGCAGGCACGACCTTGATTGGTTCAAGTCCAGCTACAGCAGTGCACAGGGCGACGACTGCGTTGAGGTGGCGGTCACCGAAGGGGCCGTGCACGTGCGGGACTCGAAGGACAAGGAGGGCCCGCACTTGACGGTCGACCGCGAGACGTGGACCCGCTTCGTGCGGTTCGCGGCGCGCGGCTGAAGCACAGACGGGGCAGAGCTGTGAGCATTTCCGAGCTGGCCTGGTTCAAGTCCAGCTACAGCGGCAGCCAGGGCGACGACTGCGTTGAGGTGGCCGTCACCGAAGGGGCCGTCCACGTGCGGGACTCGAAGGACAAGGAGGGCCCGCACCTGACGGTCGACCGCGACACCTGGACCCACTTCGTACGGTTCGCGGCGCGCGGGTGAGCGCTGCCGAGGTGGCCCCGGGACAAGGCACTGTGCACGGTACGTTCACGGTGTCGGCCACGTACGAGGCGCCGCCGGAGCGGGTGTTCGCCGCTTTTGCCGACGAGCAACTCCGTAGGAAGTGGTTCCGGCTGCCGGGGGAGTCCGGCGGCGGCCACCATGAACTGGACTTCCGGGTGGGCGGCACCGAGGTCGCCCGCAGCACCTTCGCCGTGGCCGACGTGACCGAGCACCTGGAATACCGGTCCCGCTTCATCGACATCGTGCCCGGCGAACGCATCGTCCTCTCCTACGAGTTCCTGCTCGACGCCGTTCGCCGCTGGGTCTCGCTGGTCACCGTCGAACTGACCCCCGCCCCCACCGGCACCCTCCTCACCTGGACCGAGCAGTACACGTACCTGGTCCTCACCGCAGACGGCAACGACACCGCCCACCTCCAGGGCGGCACCCGCCTCCTCCTGAACGGCCTCCCCCGCGCCCTGGACCCCATTTAGTGCCGTTTGGGCCTTGATGTCGGTGGCCGCTGAGCTACGGTTCGTGCACGAGGCCGTAACGGGCTGTTGGGGGGCGCCGTGTTCGGTGTGGAGATAGCCGTCGGGTACGCGTGCGCGTATCTGGTGCGTAAGGCACGTCGTGCGGGGGATGCGGCGGACGCGGAGGTCGACCGGGTGGTCGATGCCGGTCTTGAGCGGGTGCACGGGTTGGTGACGCGGGCCTTGGGCGACGACCCGGCGTTGGAGCTGGCCGGCCGGCAGGCGTCCGGGCAGGACGGTGTCTCGGAGCGAACCCGGGTGCGGCTGGCGGGCGCGCTGGAGGAGGCGGTGGAGTCCGCCCCCGATCTGGCGCGGGAGCTGGAGGAGGCGCTGGCCGCGGTGCAGGCGGCCGGTGGCGTGAGTGGCCTTGGCGTGACGGGCAACGTCTTCCTCGGGCCGACGGCTGTCCAGTCGAGTGGCCAGTTCAACACGCAGACGAACCACTTCGGGTCCGGATCCTGACGTCGTGCCCGGCGATACCTTTGAGGGGCCTGCGGGCACCTTGCCGCGGTGTTGGCCACCCACGACCGCACCGAACCCGCCGAGGACCTTGCCGCGCTCGCGGAACACCTCGGCCATCTGCCGCTGGCCCTGTCCCAGGCGGCCGCGTTCATGGCAGACGCCGACATGACCGTTGCGGACTACCGAGTGCTGCTGGCCGACCGTACGCGCACGCTGGCCGATGCCAGCCCGGAAGCGCTGCCGCCCGGCCACATCCGCGCCATGGCCGCCGCATGGGACCTGTCCATCGAGCGAGCCGAGCGCATGCACCCGGCCGGCCTTGCGAGGTCCCTACTGCGCCTGGCCGCCTTCATGGACCCCAACGGCATCCCCGCCGCCGCTCTGACCACCCCACCCGCCGTGACCTACCTGGCGGAACACCGAGCCGGCACAGCGGCTGACACCGCCGGGGACGTCAACCCAGCAGACGTCACGGCGGAGCTGCGAGTGCTGCACCGCCTGAGCCTGATCGACCACACAGCCAGAGACCTGCATCGTGAGGTGCGCGTCCACGCCCTGATCCAGCGGACCCTCCGCGACACCCTCACTTCTGAGCAGTACGCCCAGACCGCCCGCGCCGCAGCCGACGCTCTACTCGCTGTCTGGCCGCAAGTCGAACGCGACACTGTCCTCGCCCAGACCCTGCGCGCCAACGCCGCGACCCTGATCACCTGGGCGGAACCAGCCCTGCACCGGCCCGACGTTCACGACGTGCTGGTCCAGGTCGGGCACAGCCTCGGTGAATCCGGCCAGGTCACTGCCGCCATTACCTACCACTGGCGCCTCGCCGCAACCTTGCCTACTGGCGGGGGGAGGCGGGGGATGCGGCAGGGGCTGCGGATGCGTTCGCCGAACTGTTGGAGGACCGGGCGCGGGTGCTGGGCCCTGACGACCCGCACACCCTCAACACCCGCCGCAGCCTCACCCGCTGGCGGGACGGCAACGCCGAGGGCCCGGCCACCCCAGGCCGGTAGACCGCTTCGCGAGACCGAACCTGCTACGAGTCCCGGCCGTCCCGGCGGTCAACCGAGCTGCGGGTCCGCCATGAGCACCACTCGGTCGGCCGCGGGATCGAACCCGAGCACCGGATGTCCGTAGTCACCTTCGGCCGTCATGACCACCGGCTTGCCCAGCCGGCGGCCCAGAACAGCGAAGAAGCGGCACAGGACATCCACTCCTTCCTGGCCCTGCAGTTCGCGAAGGTCGACATCGAAGTCGATCGCCTCGGTCGCCATCGGACGGAAGATCGCCCGCACATCCGGGATCGGCCGGACCAGCAGCTCAACGGTCTCCGCGTCGGCGGGACGCGACAGCACCTCCGCAGCAGACGGCAGTGGCCCGGCGACACCTCCCACGGTGTACTCCCACATCCATCCGCTCGACCGGATCAGGTCGAACACCGCCTGCCAGTCCTCGACTGAGGTGCCTGCCACGGACACATCAGGAAGAGCACCCATCAGGTCGGGGTCGAAGAAGTTCCTGACGTCGTCCCACAGCAGATCCGGCACCCCGCCATGCTCTAGGCGCTGCCACCGACACAGCAACTGGTTTGCGACGCTTGAGGAGTGCCGCTGGCGAGGCTGACTGCCCCTGGTGCGCCGGGCCTTGATCAGTGATCCTTTGCGCATGCTGCTTCCGCCCGTTCACGAGAAGACCGAGCTGATCGAGGTCGTTCGCATCACCGACCCGATGAGGCATCTCAGCGCGGCGGATCTGGTGGGCGACGATGTCGCGATCTGGGAAGGAGCCGAGGTCGGTGACGCCCTCGCGTTGATCAGCTCTTTGCCGGACAGCGAGAGGTACCGCTGTTTCGCCCCGGGCTGGGGTATCCGTGCTCACAGCGCCACCGACCTCCTCTTCCAGATCGCCTTCTGCTTCCAGTGCCACGGCGCCCGCCTGTGGGGGCCGGGCCTACCCGCCGGGTCGGAAGAGTTCCAGGACTTCGATCCGGACAGCCCTCCCGCCCTCGAACTGCTCCAACGATTCCGTCACGCATGAGGCAGCCGCCTGCACTGGGTACGACGCGACCTGGACCCACCTCGTAGGGTTCGCGGCGCGCGGCTGAAGGCGTTACTTACGTACGGCTGGCCGTTCCACAGCTCTTCGCCTTCCCGAGGGGCCTGCTGCGGTCGTACGGGTCCGTCATCGGCCCGGCGTACTGGCTCGCGCTCGACGCGTACCAGGGGGAGGGGTGCAGATACCCGTCGGGGGAGCCGCACCCCGAGCCGCCGAAGAAAGCGCCCCAGGCGACGATCTGCACTTCTCCTGGCGTCGACGCCAGGTACCACTGGGTGTCCACCACCCGCCGCACGATGACCCGAGCCACCTTCCCGCTGTGGTCGCCGGCCTTCGTGACGGCGTACACGTAGCTGTAGTCGGTGTGCACCCGCACGGCGTCGTGAGCGGCCTTGGCGAAGGTCATCCGCCCGCGGACCTTGATCACGCTGCCTACGAGCTCGATACGGGCGGGGTCGTAGCGGGTGAACCACTGGGTCGGGTCACTGTTCGTGCCCGGTGAGCGCAGGGCGGCTTTCATCATGGTCGGTTCGCCGTTGATCGGGTCCACCAGGCGCAGGGCAGCGCTGGGAAAGCCGCCGCGAAGTTCTGCGGGGTCCAGGTTGGTCGCGACGAGGTACGCCTTCGTGGTCCGCAGGACGGCGGCGACCTGTCGTTCCGTCAAATCGCCGACCGGCGTGGCGTGCGGCACCACGACGCCGTCAGCGCCGTCGGCCCAGCGCAGCGCGGGCGAGCCCGCGAAGGGGTGGCTCACGGTCGGGGTGTCGGGACCGGCGTCGGCGGGCGCCGACGCGGTCGGCGTCGCGGTCTCGGGCGGCAGCGCCGTGCTGTCGGTTTCTGTGTGCCTGTGGCCGAGGACCAGCGTGCGTGCGCCTGACGGATTGATGCCGATCAGCACGGCCACGGCCACCGCCGCGACGATCAGTGATGTACGTATGCGGTCCCGCCACGGCCCTCGTTCGGACTGCTGCATCTCCCGCCAGGCGGGCCCGGTCCGCCACCCCTGCGGCTCGTTCGGCCGGCGTTTCTTGCCGCCCTGCGGCGGGGGCGTGATCGTCATGCCAATACCTTTGATCTTGAGGTGAGTTGGCAGAGATTACCGCAGGCGGGTCGACGACTACGCCTTGACCGGGGGCCGGCAGGCGAGGGTCACGAAGTCGACCACGTAGCCCTACCAGGTCCAGCGCCTGCACGGCCCGCGCCGTCGCGGTGGCTTGTGCGCCCGACTCCGGTGCCCGGTACGGCCGATGACTGCGGTGTCGCCCGGGTAGAAGCGGAAGGATTTCCTCCGTAAAGACCCGTTCCCGCGCACTCCCCGAGATCGCGTACGATGTGCGCTCTCCCCTCACATGCATCGCGGCCCGCGCATCACATCAGCGCGCCCAAAAACGATGAAGGAGCTTGCATGCGCACGGGGTTCGGTTACGCCGTTCTGGTCCTGGCCACCGCGCTTTCGGCGGCCGGCTGTGCCGGAAAAGCGGAAGCAGGCAAACCGGCCGAGCAGACCACAACCGCAGCTGCTGCGACACCGTCCCCCAAGCCACAGGCCGCTGAGTCGAAGCGCCCGGAACCCAGGACCCCGGGGGAATTCCTCGACCGCGCGCAGGAGGCGATGTCGGGCGGTCACGGCTGGACGTTCGCGGTGAAGGGGAAAGAGGATCTCACCGCGCAGGGGCAGACGAATGCCGCTTCGTACACGGCAATGGTGCAGCTGACCCCCAAGCCCGATGCCTTTCACCAGAAGGGTGTCAGCACCAGCAAGGGGAACCACCGGTCCGAGGAGATCTTCGTGATCGGTGACACGGCCTATCTCAAAGAGGCCGGCACGGCGTGGACCCACAGCCCCGTCACCGATCCCGACACCCAGAGCAAGGTGGAAAACCCCGTACTGGCCCTCCGCGACTTCGGAACCTATCTGAACAACCCCGCCGACCACCTCACCATGACCAAGAATTCCGGCGAGGTGCAGCTCCAGGTGACGGCGTCGTCGAAGAGGTTCCCCGAAGTGCAGAACCGGGACTTCATGAAAAAGGTGAAGCTGGAGCTGGACCCCACCTTGAAGCAGCTCAAGAACGCCGGAGTCCCGGTGAACGACAGTCAGCTCACCCTCTCCCACCTCGAGGACACCCTGACCCTCGACCCCGCAACCCATCGGATCACGAGCCACCGCTTCACCTTCAGCGTCGTGATCCCCTACGGCCAGCAGGGCATCGTCTACTCCCAGGACGTCCGCGAGGATTCCCGAGGAACTTTCACCGGCGAGATCCGCCTCCCCGCCGGCGTGAGGTGAGCGGGTCCCGGTGCTACGACGTCGGGGTGATCTCGGTCAGGAAACCCGTGCCGGCCAGGACGGAGACCCTGGTGCTCGTCACGAACTGTTCGCCGAGGCCGGGCTGGCCGAACCAGGGTCGGATGGGGCCGGCCGTGACGGTGAAGGCCTTGGTGACGCGGTAGAGGTGGTAGTTGAGGGGCGGGGCCGCCGGGTCGTACTCGTCCAGGTTGGTCGGCGGGATGGCGCGTTTGGTGTACGGGGTGCCCTCGGGGGCGAGGAAGAAGCCGGTGCCGCTGCCGAAGAGGTCGACCCGCTGGCCTACTTGGAGGGTTTCGGGTGATGCGACCGGGCGGCCGTCGCGGAGGACGAAGCCGTTGTTGTCCGGGTACCACCAGCCGGACTTGTTCTGCTGGTTGGTCTGCCAGTAGCAGCCGAGGAACCAGTACTGCGAGGTGCTGTCCTGCGGGTGGTAGCCCCGGAGCATGCGCCCGATCGGGCCGGCGGTCGGGAGGTAGCTGGGGCCGAGCCGCCAGTCGCCCTGGTAGTAGTCCTGCAACCCGGTCGGCGGCGCGTCGGTCGAGCCGGCGCTCCGGTTGGTCGTCGGGCAGCTCTCGGAGCCGCCTCGCGGGTGGGCCTCGACGGCTTGAACGGGGGCCGGTGCCACTCCGATCAGCAGGAGCGAAGACCCAAGTGCGCTCCACAGGAGGCGTCGCAGTGCGCGCATCCGATTCCCTTCTCTTCCGGTACCGGCGGCCGGCACCGGACACGCGGGCATGAGTGATCGCCGCGAAAAGGGGCGCCGCATCGCGTGGATCCCCGTAGCGCGGCACGGTGCAGTCAATGCGCGCGGTACGGAAGAAGCAGCGAGGCGATGCGGGCGGGTCGCCCGGACGGCGCAACGCCGTACCCCGGACGGCCCAGCCCGTACCGCCCCGGCGGCCGGTGGAGCGAGCCGCCCCGTGGAGGAACGTTCCAGGCGGGCCGTGGGCCGGACCAACCGGCTCACCGAATCCGTCGTCAGGAACACCTTCGTCGGCCCCAACGCCCGTGCGTACACCACCAAGTGGGGATCACCAGCAACCCCGTGATCACCACCTTCGGCTTCGGGACCGATCCCGGCGCCGGCTCCACCACGCTGACCGGCGATCTGCGCTGAGCGGCGAGCGGGGGGCTGCCACGCGCCGGCGCTGATGTGCCGTTCATTCGTTGTGTATTGACGGGCGCCACCATCGGGTTGTGCACCGGGCGCGGTGCGAGGGTCCCACGAACGGGGGACGTCGGGCCGCGCACGCCCGGTGACGTCCGGGTGGAGTGAAGCCCCGGTGGTGCCGTATGCCTCCCCGCAACAGGCGCCACCGGGTGCCCGGCCCGGGCTTCGGCTCCGGCGGCCAAGAGGCGACGCCACCCCGTTCGGCCCAGTTCATTCGGGTACGTGTTCCACGGCCGTGCTTACATCGAAAGCAGCGCAATTTCCTCGGCCGCTGAGCCGTAGACGACATCGGCCCAACTCACATTCGGCTGCCACCCGCGTCCACCGCGTTTTGCCGCGCCGAATGGCCGACGAGTTCGGAGGTGCCTTCGCGATGTCCGTCCTCTGGGGCGTTTCCTTCGATGCCACACCACTGTCCGGCGTGGTCGTGGAATTCGTGAAGATCGCGAAGATCTTCCGTTCCCGCGGCTGGCGCATCCATCTCGACCTCGGCTACGACATCAAGGCGGACAAGAATTCCTTCTTCCGCCCCTACACCGACGAGGCCGACCTGCTGCCGGCCTGGGTGCACCTGGACCGCGCCGAGGGGATCGACACGGTGCCCGGGTACGACGCCGCCGCGGTGGCCGCCGTGCTCCGCGACGTCGTCCAGCACGAGGACGGTGACCGGTGGCGGCCGGTCGTCGCGTCGCTGGCGGCGGGCCTGAGTGAGCGCATCCAGGCCACCTGGGAACGGCTCGGCGTGTCCCTCGTGGTGGTGGAGAACGGCACCCTGCCGGAGAACATCGCCTACACCCAGGCCCTCTACCAGGCGATCGAGGAATACGGCACGCGCCACCGGCTCGGCCGGTTCGTGCTGTGGCGCGACCACGACCTGATGTGGCAGAGCGAACCCGACGTGGCGAAGTACGGCACCTTCCCATATCCGCACACCCCGCAGCCGCGCAATTCCCCGTTCATCCATTACGCGGCACTGCACCCCGAAGCACTGCGCCGGACCCTGGAATGGGCACCGCACCTGCGGAACATCGACGTCCTGCCGAACACGTTCACCCACCGCCCGGCCCGGATCGACCCGTCGAACGCCGGATTCCGCCGCGACTTCGGCATTCCGGAAAACGCCCCGATCATCGCCCGTTTCACCCGGATCATTCCGCAGAAACGCATCGACCGGGACATCCACCTGCTGGCCGGGCTGACCGCGTTGACCGGACCGGCCGCGCTGCCCGCCCCCGCCGGCCGTAGCCGTACCGCCCCCTACCTGTTCGTCGCCGGCGACCCCGCGGAGGACCCCGCCGAACACGCCCGCCTCGTCGCGCTCGCCGCAACCCTGAACGTCGGCGACCGCGTGGTGTTCGGCGGCCCGTTCGCCCCGCACGAGCAGGACGTCGGCCGCAGCGCCGGCGGCGGCTACTCGATCCGGGACCTGCTCGCCCATGCCGCCCTGGTGTCCTTCATGACCTCGCGCGACTACGAGAGCTACGGCAACCCGATCGGCGAGGCCATCGCCTCCCGCGTCCCGTACATCACCACCCGGTACGACCTGTACGACGCCGTCTACGGACACAAGGGCTTCCGCGCGCCCGTACTCGACACCGGGGCGCACGACCTGCCCGAGGGAGCCTTCCTGGAGGAGGTGGCCGAGTTGCTGGCCGACGAAGGGAAGCGGACCGGAACCGCCGAGTACAACTACCGGCTGGGACAGCGCCATCTCGGCCGCTCCCGGGCCGAGAAGCTGCTGAACGAGCTGTTCCCGGGACCGACCGCGGGGCCGCCGGCCGCCCACCCGCCGATGCCGGGATCCACCCGGATGAGCGTGGTCGTCCCCGTCTACAACGAGGCCCGTGCCCTGCCCGCCACCCTGGACTCGCTGTACCACCAGCGCGGCGCCGACGGCCCGCTGGACCGGTCGCTGTACGAGGTCGTGCTGGTCGACAACAACTCCACCGACGGCACGGCCGCCGTCGCCCGCCGGTTCGCCGCCGAGCACCCGGACCTGGCGATCCACGTGGTGAGCGAACCGGAACAGGGCGTCTCCTGCGCCCGCCGGACCGGCATGGCGTTCGCGAGCGCCCGCAGCCGGGGCCGTGCGGTCCGCGACGACCAGCGCTTCTACCTGGTCTCGGCGGACGCCGACTGCCGCGTCGACCCGGACTGGCTGTGGCAGTTGCTCACGGCCATGGAGTCCGGCAAGGCCGCCATCGGCGTCTGCGACTACTACTACGCGCCCGAGCACTTCGCCGGCCGGCCTCGCCTGTGGGAGGTGATCTCCCGCACCCTTCGCTGCCGGGCGGTGACCTTCGCGCTGTTCGGCGGCTTCCCGGACGGCAAGGGCTTCGCCGTCGACCGGGACGTCCACGACGCGGTCGGTGGCATCGAGGTCTTCTACCAGGTACGCGACGGACAGTTCGTCAACCACCTGTCCGACGACTGGGACTTCGGCATCGCGGTGCGCAACTCCGGGGCGGACATCGTCTACGTGCCGGGTTCCGGGGTGGAGATCAACCCCCGGCGGGTGGATCACGCGCTGGACGAGGTGATCAGCGGGCGGGCGTACGGCTCGGACGGCATCATCGTCATGCGCGACATCCGGCCGCTGCGGCCGGCCCAGGACCGGGTACGGGATCGGGGCGGGGACCGGGACCGGGGACAGGACGAGGCCCGGACCCAGGCCCAGGACCGGGTACGGGACCTCACCGAGGCCGAGGCGCGCGAGGCATGGGCGTACTCCGTCAAGGACTTCGTCCCGAAGAACACGATCCTGCCGGTGCTGCTGACCCCCTCGCTGCTGGATGACGACGGCGTGGCCGACTTCTTCGGCCGTTCGCTGGCCGAGCGGCTGGGGCGCCGCATCGAGGAGATCAAGGACGAGATGAGGCTGATCGACTTCGCCCCGATCCACTCGTACAAGACCCCTTCGTACCGCCTGTACTTCGAGTTCGCCGACGAGATCTTCGCCCGGCTGCGCGCGACGGTCGGCCCCGACATCGGGGAGCCGCCGCCGCTGCCGCCGTGCCTGCGGGACGTACCGGCGCAGCGGTTCGCCGAATTCGTCCGCTACTACTGCGAGGACCGCGAGTCCGGGGAGTCGCACAACTACTTCGGGAACGGCGGGGTGTTCTGATGGGTACGGAGACGATCACGGTCAGGGACACCGGCGGGGCGGACACCGGCGGGGACGTGGCGTACCGGCGGGCACTGGCCTCGCTCCGGCGGACGGACCCGGCCCGGCCCGTCCCGGCCGTGACCGACGCGCTGGCCGACCCGCGCAACCGGCACCTCCTGGAGTACGTCACGGAGGACCCGTTCGGCGCCCACGTCTTTCCCGGCGACGTCGACGACTACCCGCCGGAGAACTTCCTCGCCGATCTCCAGGCCCAGCTCACCGCGACGGCACCCATCCACCTGTGGGCGTACATCCCCACCTGCGCCTACCGCTGCCACTTCTGCCAGTACCCGGTGGTCCTGGTGAAGGGTGACGGGCAGGCCGCCGACGACAAGGCCGGCCAGTGGGTGGACTGGAACATCCGGGAGGCCCGGCTGTGGCTGCGGGAGGTCCCCGCCCTGGCCACCGCGCCGATCGGCGAGTTCAACGTCTTCGGCGGCACACCCTCGCTGCTGCCCCCGGACGCCCTGCGCCGGCTGATCGGCTTCTACCGGGAGAACTTCGCGTTCGGCCCGGACACCGCCGTCCGGATCGAGGGCGACCCGACGACGCTCACTCCGCGGAAACTGGAGCTGCTGGCCGAATTGGGGTGCACCAAGATCTCCTGCGGGGTGCAGTCCTTCGACGACCCGGTGCTGCAGGCGTGCGGCCGCCGGCACAGCGCCCGTACGGCCGTGGACTTCCTGCACAACGCTCAACAGGCCGGGTTCGAGTGGATCAGCATCGACCTGATGTACGGCCTGCTGGACCAGAGCGTCGACAGCGTACGGCGGGACCTGGACGTCCTCCTGGAACACCGGCCCACCGCTGTGGTCTGCACGAAGCTGCACCTGAAGTCGTACTCGGACACCCGGACCGGGGTCGCCGGCGTGCAACCGGCGGCCTGGCAGTTCCCCGACCACCGCGAACGGCTGGGCCGGACCG
This sequence comes from Actinacidiphila acididurans, assembly GCF_016918855.1. Lineage (GTDB taxonomy): Bacteria > Actinomycetota > Actinomycetes > Streptomycetales > Streptomycetaceae > Actinacidiphila > Actinacidiphila acididurans. The sequence goes on along the minus strand of NZ_JADKYB010000025.1, from coordinate 132,965 downwards.
GCCACCACTGGCCGTCCCTGGGCGAGCAGTACCAGATGCGCGAGATCCTCACCGAGGGCCTGCGCGGACACGGCTACACCGAGCACCCGACCATGTACTTCGCCCGCGACGGCCTCGGACCGGAGACCTGGAAGTCCCTCATGGTCGACCAGGACAAGCAGGAGGCAGAGGTGGCGATCGGCCTCGGCGGCAGCTCCAACTGCCGCCGCTCCGAGGCGATCACCGACGTCAACTGGAAGAACTACGCGGCAGCCGTCGAGGCCGGCCGCATCCCCCTGCGCTCCGCCACCCGCTTCACCCCACCCGCCCAGGAAGCCCGCGCCATCAAAATGGCCCTCACCAGCCTCCGCCCCCTGAACGACCCCCTCCACCGCCAACGCCACAACGGCCACTCCCTCTTCACCACCCCCTGGCGCCCCCGCCTCGCCTCCCTGTCCACCCGCGGCCTCCTCACCCTCGACGAGCCGGCGGGTGAGATCCGCCTGACCCCGAACGGCGAAACCCTCGTCGAAGCGATCATCAACACCGAACTCGACGACCGGGACCCTGCCGCGTGACACGGCCCCGCCCCGGCAGGCGCGAAGCCGAGGACCTTTCCGGCGGCGAGTGGACGAGAGATCAGATCCGAGGGCCCGTACACCCTCGCTCCAGCGCGCGGTGACGGCCTCTGGTAGCCCGTCACCGACCGTTCATTTGCCATATGGTGCGACATATTGCAGTCGCCGTTCATGATGACGTCATGAGCGAACCCGAGCAGCCCCATCACCATCACGGCATCCACGACATCGTGGGACGGATCACCGAGCACCACGAGCAGGCTGCACGGCGCCGGGAGGACGAGGCCCTCGCCGAGGCCGTCGCGACGGAGGCCTTTGATCTCGGTGCCGACATCGCCCATCCCGCACCCGGGCACCAGTCCGTGGGTTACGACATCGAGGCCGACCTCGGCGTCGGCGAGGAACCCTTGGACCCTCGCCCCTGACCATCTCGTGATGGAACACCAATGGTGCTGGCCGAAACTCGACCAGCACCATTCGTGTACGTCGTAAATGTGTCCGAGGGGGGACTTGAACCCCCACGCCCGATAAAGGGCACTAGCACCTCAAGCTAGCGCGTCTGCCATTCCGCCACCCGGACCGGGTGTGTCGCCGGGGCCTCGGGGCCGTGGCAACGAGGTAAACCATAGCAAAGATCCGGGCAGGTCGATCACGCGGCAGAGGGGGTGGTGATCACCGGGGCGGGGGGCGGAAGGGGCGGGGAGCCTTGGGGGAGCGGGGGGTGGCGGGGGAGGATGGGGGCGGGTTCGCCGCCGGTGATCGGTGGGCGGGCCGGGAGGCAGGCCGAGGCGGTTCGCGGTACGGCGGCCGGCATCGGCGCGTGAGGCGAGTGAGGAGATGGCGTGGGCGAGTCGAGCAGTGGGTCCGTGGCCGTGACCGGGCAGGACGAGGTCGTCGACCTGTGCAGCGAGCTGATCCGGATCGACACCAGCAACTACGGGGACCACTCCGGCCCCGGCGAGCGGGCTGCGGCCGAATACGTGGCGGAAAAGCTCGCCGAGGTCGGGCTCGACCCGCAGATCTTCGAGTCGCACCCGGGCCGGGCCTCCACCGTCGCCCGGATCGAGGGCGAGGACCGGTCCCGGCCGGCCCTGCTCATCCACGGCCACCTGGACGTCGTCCCGGCCAACGCCGACGACTGGACCCACCACCCCTTCTCCGGCGAGATCGCCGACGACTGCGTCTGGGGCCGCGGCGCGGTCGACATGAAGGACATGGACGCCATGACCCTCGCCGTGGTCCGCGACCGGCTCCGTACCGGCCGCAAGCCCCCGCGCGACGTGGTGGTCGCCTTCCTCGCCGACGAGGAGGCCGGCGGCACCTGGGGTGCCCGCCACCTGGTCGACAACCACCCCGGCCTGTTCGAGGGCGTCACCGAGGCGATCGGCGAGGTCGGCGGCTTCTCCTTCACCGTCGACGAGAACCTGCGGCTCTACCTGATCGAGACCGCCGAGAAGGGCATGCACTGGATGCGGCTCACCGTGGACGGCACCGCCGGCCACGGCTCGATGACCAACAAGGACAACGCGATCACCGAGCTGACCGAGGCCGTCGCCCGCCTGGGCCGGCACCAGTTCCCGGTCCGCCTCACCAAGTCCGTACGCGGCTTCCTCGACGAGCTGTCCGACGCCTTCGGGGTCGAACTCGACCCCGAGGACATGGAGACCACCCTCGCCCGGCTCGGCGGCATCGCCCGCATGATCGGCACCACCCTGCGCAACACCGCCGCCCCCACCATGCTGAGCGCCGGCTACAAGGTGAACGTCATCCCCGGCCAGGCCACCGCCCACGTCGACGGCCGCTTCCTGCCCGGCCACGAGGAGGAGTTCCTGGCCGACCTCGACCGCATCCTCGGCCCGCGCGTCAAGCGCGAGACCCTGCACTCCGACATCGCCCTGGAGACCGACTTCGACGGCGCCCTGGTCGACGCCATGCAATCCGCCCTCAAGGCCGAGGACCCGATCGCGCGCGCGGTCCCCTACATGCTCTCCGGCGGCACCGACGCCAAGTCCTTCACCGACCTGGGCATCCGCTGCTTCGGCTTCGCCCCCCTCCAGCTCCCGCCCGAGCTGGACTTCGCCGGCATGTTCCACGGCGTGGACGAGCGGGTGCCGGTGGACGGCCTGAAGTTCGGCGTCCGCGTCCTGGACCGCTTCCTGGACAACTGCTGACCGCACTCGAGCCGTAGCCCGATCCGAGCTCCGAACGCCCGTACCCGTACCGGCACGCCCCCTCGCCGGTACGGGTGAACGAACCGGTGCTTTCGTAGCTCTATTGCGCCGTCCTCGTTACGACACATGTGATCCGCTGCTGTGATCACGTGTGTCCCACGAGGAGGAAGTCAATGATCAAGAAGGTTGCCGCCATCGCCGTCGCCACCGGTGGTCTCGTGCTGGCCGGCGCGGGTCTGGCCGCCGCCGACTCCGGCGCCCAGGGGGCGGCCGTGCACTCCCCGGGCGTCGTGTCCGGCAACGTGGTCCAGGTCCCGGTCCACGTCCCGGTGAACGTGTGCGGCAACACCGTCTCGGTGATCGGCCTGCTGAACCCGTCCTTCGGGAACGCCTGCGTCAACCGCTGACGGCCGGGCCACGGCCATGAGCCCCGCCGCCGGGTCGCTGAGTGCCCGGCGGCGGGGCCGACCGCTGTTTCCTCGTCTCGCCGGTCACTGTCCGGTCCGGTGTGCGGGGGGTGGCGGGAACGTGCTCACGGTGTGAAGTCCGTCACCAGGTGGCGCGCACCTGGCGGATGATCCGGCGGCGCAGCCGTACCCATCGGCTGCCGTCCGGATACAGCCGGACCCGGTCCAGCTCCCAGTGTCGGTACTCGGCTTCGTCCGTCAACAACCGCGCCGCCTCCTTGCGGGAGACCCCGCGCGGCACGTACATCTCTCTGAATTCGTATTCCGGCATCGCATCTATTGTGCGGGCAACGCCCCGGTCCGGATAGCGTCTCCCTCATGTCTGACGACGTGCAGCCCACGGTGTCCGCGGTCCGAGCCGCGGTCGAGGCGGTCAAGGCCGCCCTGGACCGTCACCTCGACGCGATCGAGAACCGTACCGGCGAGGACGATCCCGCCGTTTACGCGGCTTTCGAGGCGCTGGCCTCGGCCGCCGAAGCCTACGACGAGTTGCTGTACGACACCTTTGACGAGGTGACCCCCTTCGAAGTGCCCGCGCCGGACGCCGTGCCGGAGTACGCCGGGCCGGAGGACCCCGAGGCGATCAGCGTGCTGATCCGCCGGGACTACGCCGTCGTCTCCCCGGACCGCCTCTTCGCCCAGGCCAGAAGGGCCAGCGAGGGCGATCCCACGGCGAGCAGCACCGTCAACGCGGCCCTCGGCGTCGTCTTCGGCGAGTACGAGCCCGACGAGATAGCCCAGCGGCACAAGGAGTTCGGCCTCGAAGAGGGCGACTCCACGGTCTGGGTCGCCGCCGTCGACCCCGCCGAACCCGGCGAATGGCTCGACGCGCCCTTCGACCAGACCGACCCGCACCAGGTCATCTGCCGCTTCGACGTCAGCTCTGTTTTCGACGACGAGCTCGGGGTGTTGGACCCGGACTGAGGGTGCCCGATTTCGGGGTGCGGGATTCATCGGGGTGCGGGATTCACCGGACGGGAGGGGTGGTTCCCTCGTCTCCGGACCACCTGTGGGTGGATGGCTCTCGCGCAGTTCCCCGCGCCCCTTCGGGGCGCTCCTGGGGCGGGCCGACTCCATGGGCGCGGCCCGCCCCGGGTCCCTCAACCCCCCGCGGCAAGCTCCTTGAGCACCGACCCGAGCCGAGTCGTCCGGGCCCGAGCCACCCCCTCGGCCACTGCCTGCGGAAGCCCCTGCTCGGCCCCTTGAACAACCGAAAGGTGCCGCTCGCCCCGGGCGAAGGCCGTATAGACCCAGGCCCTGTTGAGAAGGGCACCCGCGTCCCCCGGGACGACGACCACCACCGCGGGCCACCGCATACCGGCCGCCTGGTGACCGGTGAGCGCCCACCCGTGCCGTACGGCGGTCGCCACGTCCTCGCGCGGCACCAGCACCGGCCCGCGCTCGCTGTCGAGCCGCAGCCCGGTCGGCTCCGCGCCCACCACCGTGGCGAGCAGCGCGTGCCCGGGGCCGGTGACGATCACCACGCGGTCGCCCGGGTCGAAGCCGCCGAAGCGGCCGGGGCCGGGGTTGAGCCGCTCCTTCAATGCGGCGTTGAGCGCCCGGGTGCCCACAGGGCCGCCGTGCGCGATCGCGATGACCTGGGTGCGGTCGGCGGGCACGCCGATCGCCCGCGGTACGGAATCGGCGACGAGCTGCACCGTACGCAGCACCGCTTCGTCCGGGTCGCGCACCGGGACGACCACGACCTCCTTGTCCGGCGCCTCCACGGCGGGCAGTTCGCCGACGCTCACGTACGAGGTCAGCTCGCCGATCGGGCCCGGATCGGGGGTGCGCGAGGTGACACGGGGGCACGCCTTGCTCGCCAGCAGGTCGGCGAAGGCGCGGCCGGGACCGGCCGACCACAGGGCGTTCTCGTCGCCGCTGAACACCAGCCGCACGCCGTCCGGCAGCGCCTCCACGAGGGTGGCGGCCTCCTCCGCGGAGAGGAGGGGCGCGTCCAGGACGGCCAGCAGGTCCAGCGCGAGTGAGCTGTCGGGGGCGCGGCCGGGTCCGCCGCGCCCGGTGAGCAGGCCCTCGACGGTCACCGCGGCCTGCTCCCCGACCGCCTCGGCCAGCCGGCGGCGGCCGTTGTCGGTGTACGCCGCCGCGTACGCCCGCAGGCCCGCCGCCCGCGCGGCGTTGACCAGGGCGGCGGGTTCGGCGCGGGCCGCCTCGCCGCCGGTGTGCAGCACGAGGCCGCTGGCCGCGGCGGTACGGATGAGCTGGGCGGCCGACGAGGATGGCGCCCCGGCCGCGGCCCGCTCCCACATCTGTTCGGCCTCCTCGCCGACGGCCACCGCCTCGGCCTCGAACGACCGCAGCAGCCGTACGCAGCCGTCGGCCAGGCTCTCCTCGGCCAGCGCGTGCTTGTCCAGGCCCAGCAGCAGCGGTACGTCCGTCTCCTCGTCCTCGTCCGCGGGCAGCTCCACGCTCTCGTCGCGGAACAGCAGCACGCCGCCGTCCTCCACGGCCGCGGTCACCGCCGCCTCGGGGTCGGGAACGCCGTGCCGGCCGAGCGCGGCCTTCACCGCGTCCGCGCCCAGCGCCGTGTGGCCCTCCTGCGCCGCCTTCTCCAGTACGAAGCCCACCAGGGCCCGCCCGCGCCGCTCGTCCCCCGGTCCGGCCTGCCCCCCGAGCACCGCCCGCGCGAACCCGTCCGCCTGCTCGACCCGCACTCCCGGCACGCCGAGCACCAGCCACGGATCCTGCCGCAACGCCTCCCCGGCCCCCTCACCGAGCAGCCGCACCACGGCCTCCGCCAACTCCCCGGGCGCCCCGCCACCCGTCAGCACGCCCCGCGCGCCCTCCACGGCCCGCGGGTCCACAGCGGCCCGCCCGCTCCCGACCACCTCGGGCCCGCCCGGTGCGCTGTCCGCGCCGTTCCCGCCGCCATTGCCGCCCGCCGCGTACGGAGGGCGTCCGCCGTGCCGCGGCCCGGAGCCCGGCGTATCGTCGGCTCCCCGTCGCCCGCTGCCGCCGTCCCCGGGAGCGCCTCCCGGAGCGCCCGGTGCGCTGTCCGCGCCGTTCCCGCCCGCCGTGTACGGAGGGCGTCCGCCGTGCCGCGGCCCCGGCCCCCGTGCATCGTCCTCGCCGCGCCGCCCGCCGCTGAGCCCGGGAGCGTCCGGTGCGCCGTTCCGGTCGTACCCGGCATCGTCGCCCCGCCGCGCCTCCGGGCCACGGCCGCCTTCGTACGGTCCGGGTCCACCGGTGTCGTCCGGCCCCCGCCGCACACTGCCCCCGGGCCGCCCGGGGCCGCCGCCTGTACCGCCTTCCGGCCTGCGGTCCGGGCCCTCGCCGCGGCTGTTCGACGTGCCCTGTCGCCCCTCGCGGTAGTCGGCATCTCCCACGCCCTGCTCGCCGCCCGTACCGCCTTCCGGCCTACGAGCCGGGCCGTCGTCCGGGCGTCCTTGCGCGGCCTCCGGGCCGCCTCCGGACCGGCCCGAAGCGTCGCCGGGCCGCTGCCGGTCGGCCCTCGTACCGTCCGCGCGGCCCCTTGCCGTGCCCTCGCCGGATTCGGGAGCGTCGTACTCGCTGTCCGGCTCGCCCCGACCAGGCCGCTGAGCCTTTCCCGCGGGGCCCTCGGCCTCCCGGCCGCCCTCCTCCGCCGTACCGTCCTCGCCGCCCGGCGCACCCTCGGCCTCGCCCTGGCCCTGGTCCTCCACGGTCTCGGCCGGCCGTGCCGGCGCACCGTCGCGTTCCGCCGCTTCTTCCTCCTGGAGGCGGGCCGCCTCCTCGGCCATGGCCTCGCGGCGCCGGCGGCGGGCCTCGGCGGCGTCACCGCGGGGGGCGGGAGCCGACGGGTGTTCGCCGCGCTCGATGGAGCGGACCGCCGCGGCCAGGCCGGCCAGGTCCGCACCCTGCTGTCCGGGGGAGCCGGACGGGGGCGCGGCAGGGGTGCGGTCGGGGCGGTGCGGGCGGTCGGTCACGGTGCGGGCCTCCGGAGGGTGCGCGGAGCCACGGCTCAGAGCGTGCTCCAGTCGTGGTCCGGATAGCGGTGCAGCGGCGCCGAGACATCGTCCAGCGCCAGACAGATCTCTGCCGGAAGCGTAAGGGCCTCCACCGACAACGCCGCCTCGAGCTGAGCGGCGTTGCGGGCCCCCACGATGGGCGCGGTCACGCCCGGCCGGTCGCGGACCCAGGCCAGGGCCACCTGGAGCGGGGAGACGGCCAGCCCGTCCGCGGCTATCGAGAGCGCGTCCACGATGAGCCGGGCGGTCTCGTCGAGGTAGGGGGCGACGAAGGCGGCCATGTCCTCCGAGCCGCCGCGCGAGTCCGGCGGTGTGCCGTGCCGGTACTTCCCGGTGAGCACCCCGCGGCCCAGCGGCGAGGACGGCAGCAGCCCGACTCCCATGTCCAGGGCCGCGGGCAGCACCTCCCGCTCCACCCCGCGCTGGAGCAGCGAGTACTCCATCTGCGTACTGGCCAGCGGAGTGCGGCCGGTGGTGGCGAGCTGCCAGGCCGCGGCCTTGGCGAGCTGCCAGCCGCAGAAGTTGGACACCCCCACGTACCGGGCCCGCCCGGAGCTGACCGCGATGTCGAGCGCCTGGAGCGTCTCGTCCAGCGGCGTCTCCGGGTCGAACGCGTGGACCTGCCACAGGTCCACGTAGTCCGTGCCGAGCCGCTGGAGCGAGGCGTCCAGCGCGCCCAGCAGGTGTCCCCGGGAGGTGTCGAACCGCCGGTACGGATCGGGCACGGACCCCGCCTTGGTGGCGATCACCAGGTCCGAGCGCGGCACCAGGTCCTCGATCAGCCGGCCGAGCAGATATTCCGCCCCGCCGTCGGCGTACACGTCGGCCGTGTCGACCAGCGAGCCGCCCGCGTTCCAGAACGCCTTGAGCTGGTCCGCCGCGTCGCGTTCGCCGGTACCGCGTCCCCAGGTGAGGGTGCCGAGTCCCAACCGGGACACGCGCAGCCCGGTGCGGCCGAGGTGCCTATGCTCCATGAACGCTGAGGCTAGCGCCCGCGACCGCCGAATGGGCAGCAGTGACGTACCCGACAGGCGCGCGAGCCGGTCCGGGACGCTACAGTCCGGAAGGACAACGACGTTACTGACCGGTAAAGGGGACTGGCATGCGGCTGGGCATCAACCTCGGCTACTGGGGCGCGGGCATGGACACCGACAACCTGGCCGTGGCTCAGGAGGCGGACAGACTCGGCTACTCGGTCTGCTGGGCCGCCGAGGCGTACGGCTCCGACGCGCCCACCGTGCTCTCCTGGGTGGCCGCGCAGACCGAGCGGATCGACGTCGGCTCCGCGATCCTGCAGATCCCCGCCCGCACCCCGGCGATGACCGCGATGACCGCCGCCACCCTCGACTCGCTGTCCGGCGGCCGCTTCCGGCTGGGCCTGGGCGTCTCCGGCCCGCAGGTCTCCGAGGGCTGGTACGGCGTCAGGTTCGACAAGCCGCTGGCCCGCACCCGGGAGTACGTCGAGATCGTCCGCAAGGCGATGGCGCGCGAGCGGCTGTCGTACGAGGGCGAGCACTGGACGCTGCCGCTGCCCGGCGGCCCGGGCAAGCCGCTCAAGCTCACCGTGCACCCGCAGCGCGAGCACATCCCCCTCTACATCGCCGCCATCGGGCCGAAGAACCTGACCCAGACGGGCGAGATCGCCGACGGCGCCTTGCTGATCTTCCCCTCCGCGGAGCACCTGGAGGAGACCGCGCTGCGGCCGCTGCGGGCCGGCCGGGAGAAGGCGGGCCTGACCCTGGACGGCTTCGACGTGTGCCCGACGCTGCCGCTGGCCCTCGGCGACGACCTCGGCGCGCTCGCCGACATCTTCCGCCCGTACACCGCGCTCTACGTGGGCGGCATGGGCAGCCGCGAGCAGAACTTCTACAACCGGCTGGCCCAGCGCATGGGATACGAGAAGGAGGCCGCCGAGATCCAGGACAAGTACCTGGGCGGCGACAAGGAGGGCGCCGCGGCCGCCGTGCCGCAGCAGCTCATCGACTCGACCTGCCTGCTGGGCTCCGTCGAGCGGATCGCCGACCGGATGGCGCAGTACGCGGCCGCGGGTGTCACCACCCTCACCCTGGCGCCGGCCGGCTTCTCCCTGGAGGAGCGGGTGGCAGGGCTGCGCGCGGGCGTGGCGGCGCTGGAGCGGGCCGGCCTGGCCTGACCCGATCCGACCTGATCTGACGGCGCGTGACACAGGGGCAGGGCGGCGGATCGTACGTCCGCCGCTCGGCCCGGTGGCTTTCGTACGGCCCCTGCGATGGGCCTCTTCAGCCCGGGACGAGCCGCCCCAGCAGCCGGCCGAAGTCGATCAGCCGGGCTATCTGGCCGGCCCCGCCGTCGTCCAGCGACTTGCTGAACCGGAAGGACTCGGGGCGGATCTTGGCGGTCGCGCCCTGCTGCGAGGCGTCCGGGTCGGGCTGCACCGGGAACAGCTCGTGCGGCACTTCGGTGGCCAGCACCAGGTAGACCCCGCGGTCCACCCGCCGGCCCCGCTCGTCCCGCCCGACCAGGGTCCGCATCCCCACGTGCCCGATGGCGGCCAGCGGCAGCACCTGCACCGAAGAGTCCAGCACGCTGCCGCCCGGCGCGCTGTCGTCGGCCATCTCCTCGCTGTGCCACAGGATCAGCCGCCGCCCGTCGCAGACCGCGGCCTCCTGCCACACCGAGGCCCCGGCCTCGGTCAGGTCGACCACCCGCTCCAGGGTGAAGCCGCGCACCCGGCGGCGGCCCAGCACCCCGGCGATCGCGTCGAGCGCGACCTCGGCGTGCAGGAAGTAGACCCGGGCGGCGTCCTCCAGGCGGGTGTACGGCGACCAGTCCGTCCCCGCGGGCGCGGAACCGGGTGCCGCCGGCGGACGGCTTCTCGTCGCCTTGCTGAACATCGCCACCTGCTTCGAGATCCCGGGCCCCGGGGCCCCTCGACCCCTGCTGCACCCTACCCACGGGGCCGGACCGTGGGGACCCTCGAACACCCGCTCCCGCCGGGCCGCCCGGCCCGGGACGACGCGGATGGGACGGGCGGGGCCGGCGGGACACGAGCGGGCAGATCCGCGGCCGTGGTGGGGGCTCGGGGGGATCTTCCCCGCCACGGCCGTCACCCAGCACAACGCCCCCGCCCGGGAAGGGTTACGGTTGCGGTCATGCCCACCGTGATCCTGGTCCGGCACGGCCGGTCCACCGCCAACGCCGAGGGAATACTGGCCGGCTGGAGCCCGGGCGTCGCCCTGGACGACACCGGCCGGGCGCAGGCCACCGCGCTCGCCGCCCGGCTGGCCGCGCTCCCGCTGGCCGCCGTCGTCAGCAGCCCCCTCCAGCGCTGCCGGGAGACCGTTCAGCCGCTGCTGGACACCCGGCCGGAGCTGCCGCTGCACACCGACGACCGGGTGGGCGAGTGCCACTACGGCGACTGGACCGGCCGCAAGCTCGGCGAACTCGCCGAGGAGCCGCTGTGGGCCACCGTCCAGCGCCACCCCTCGGCCGCCGTCTTCCCGGGCGAGGAGGGCGAGTCGATGCGCGGGATGCAGGCCCGCGCGGTGGACGCGATACGCGACTGGAACGTCCGGATCGCCGCCGAGCACGGCGAGGACGCGCTCTACCTGGTCTGCTCGCACGGTGACATCATCAAGGCGCTCGCGGCCGACGCGCTGGGCCTGCACCTGGACCTCTTCCAGCGGATCGGCACCGAGCCCTGCTCGGTCACCGTGATCCGCTACACCCCCTACCGCCCGTTCCTGCTGCGCCTCGGCGACACCGGCGACCTCACCTCGCTGATGCCGCCCGAACGGCCGGAGGGCGACGCGGCGCAATCGCCGCAGTCACCGGAAGCCGCCGCGGCCTCCGGCGACGCCGTGGTGGGGGGCTCAACCGGCACCCTGTGATCAGCTTCCGCAGTAGGCTGTGTGACCGGCAGGTGCAATCGCTGAACCCGCAACAACCTCGCAGGGCAAACACCGCGCGGGCAGAACAACGCAGGACCACGGACAAACACTGGTAACCCCAGGCAAGCAGCCAAACCGTCGAGCAAACGGAGCAGGACGTGCCCCGTCAGGTCTTCCACTACGAGCACCCGGACCGCTTCGTGGCCGGGACTGTCGGCCAGCCGGGCCAGCGGACGTTCTTCCTGCAGGCCACCGCCGGCGGCCGGACCACCAGCGTGGCTCTGGAGAAGACCCAGGTGGCCGCGCTGGCCGAGCGCATCGACGAGCTGCTGGACGAGGTCGTCCGCCGCACCGGCGGCAATGCGCCCGTGCCCGCCGTCGCCCCGTCCGAACTCTCCGACACCGCCCCGCTCGACGTCCCGGTGGAGGAGGAGTTCCGGGTCGGCACCATGGCCCTGGCCTGGGACGGCGCCCACGACCGCATGGTCATCGAGGCGCAGGCGCTGGTCGAACTGGCCGGTGAGGACGAGGAGGACCTGGAGGCGGCCGAGGAGCAGTTGCTCCAGGACGACGAGAACGGCCCGCCGCTGCTGCGGGTCATGCTCACCGGCGCCCAGGCCCGCTCCTTCGCCAAGCGCGCCCTGGACGTGGTCTCCGCCGGCCGCCCGCCCTGCCCGCTGTGCAGCCTCCCCCTGGACCCGGAAGGACACGTATGCCCGCGTCAGAACGGGTACCGGAGGTCGGCCTGAGCACCGGGGGCGCCGCGGACGCGTCCGCGGCCGGGGCCGGCGGCAGAACCGGGGACGCGGGCCCCGCGGCGACCGAGGCGCTGCTGCACGGGGAACTGACCGTCCGCGGCCGGGTCACCGACGCCTCCAACGCGGTGCTGTACTGCGAGAGCGAGCACGCCGGCGCCACCCTCGCGTGCGTCTACAAGCCCGTCGCGGGCGAGCGCCCGCTGTGGGACTTCCCCGACGGCACCCTCGCCCAGCGCGAGGTCGCCGCCTACCTGGTCTCCGAGGCCACCGGCTGGTCTCTGGTGCCGCCCACCGTGCTGCGCGAGGGACCGTACGGCCAGGGCATGGTCCAGCTGTGGATCGACTCGCCCGGCGAACAGGACGGCGCGCTGCTCGCCCTCACCGAGGACGACGAGCCCGCGGCCGGCTGGAAGGCCGTGGTGGAGGCGGAGATCGAGGAAGGCCGCACCGCGCTGCTGGTGCACGCGGACGACATACGGCTGCGCCGGATAGCCGTACTCGACGCGGTCATCAACAACGCCGACCGCAAGGGCGGCCACCTGCTGCCCGGCCCCGGCGGCCGGGTCTACGGCATCGACCACGGCGTCACCTTCCACACCGACGACAAGCTGCGCACCCTGCTGTGGGGCTGGGCGGGCGAGCCGTTGCCGGCCGAGGCCGTGACCGTCCTGGAAGGGCTCGACCGCGAGCTGTCCGGGGCGCTGGGCGAGCGGCTGGCGGAGCTGATCACCACCGCCGAGTCGGCCGCGCTGCGGGCCCGGGTGACCCGGTTGCTGGAGACCCGCGTCCACCCGGTGCCCGGCGGACAGTGGCCGTCGATCCCCTGGCCGCCGGTCTGAGCGGATCGTTGCGGCGACCGGTTCCGGGTCGTCCGTCACGCGGCCCGGGACGAGCCGCCGGCGAGGCGGACGGGCGCCAGGAGAGAGGCGAGTCGATTCGCCACCGCCTGCCCGGTTAATCTCGTGACATGCATGCCTGGCCCGCTTCCGACGTCCCCGCCCTCCCGGGCGAAGGACGTGACCTGAGTCTTCACGACACCGCGACCGGTGGACCGGTGGCCGTGGTTCCGGGGCCGGTGGCCCGGATCTACGTCTGCGGGATCACCCCCTACGACGCCACCCACATCGGGCACGCGGCCACCTACAACGCGTTCGACCTCGTGCAGCGCGTGTGGCTGGACACGAAGCGCCAGGTGCACTACGTGCAGAACGTCACCGACGTCGACGACCCCCTGCTGGAGCGCGCGAACGTCACCGGCGAGGACTGGACGGCCCTGGCCGAGCGCGAGACCGCGCTGTTCCGCGAGGACATGACCGCGCTGCGGATGCTGCCGCCGGCCCACTACATCGGCGCCGTGGAGGCCATACCGGGCATCGTGCCGCTGGTGGAGCGGCTGCGGGAGGCCGGGGCGGCGTACGAACTCGACGGCGACATCTACTTCTCGGTCGAGTCCGACGAGGCCTTCGGCAAGGTCTCCCGGCTGGACGCCGCCACCATGCGGATGCTCTCCGCCGAACGCGGCGGGGATCCGGACCGGCCGGGCAAGAAGAACCCGCTCGACCCGATCCTGTGGCTCGCCGCGCGCGAGGGCGAACCCAGCTGGGACGGCGGCTCGCTCGGCCCCGGACGGCCCGGCTGGCACATCGAGTGCGTGGCCATCGCCCTGGACCACCTCGGCATGGGCTTCGACGTCCAGGGCGGCGGCTCCGACCTCGCCTTCCCCCACCACGAGATGGGCGCCTCGCACGCCCAGGTCCTCACCGGCGAGTACCCCTTCGCCAAGGCCTACGTCCACGCCGGCATGGTCGCCCTCCACGGTGAGAAGATGTCCAAGTCCAAGGGCAACCTCGTCTTCGTCTCCGACCTGCGCCGCGAAGGCGTCGACCCCGCGGCCATCCGGCTCACCCTTCTCGCCCAGCACTATCGGTCCGACTGGGAGTGGACGGATGCGGTGCTGGCCGAGGCCGTGGCTCGCCTCGACCGCTGGCGTTCAGCCGTCTCCCGCCCCGACGGGCCGCCGGCCGACGCGGTGCTGGACGAGATCCGGGCCGCCCTGGCCGATGATCTGGACACCCCCCGTGCCCTCGCCGCCGTCGACCGCTGGGCGGCCTTGCAGGCCGCGTCCGGCGGTACGGATGCGGGTGCCCCTGGGCTTGTTTCCCGCACGGTGGACGCGCTTCTCGGGGTTGCGCTCTAACGGGCTCGGCCTCGGAAAACGGTGCGGGTACGCCTGGCGGCGAGCCCGTGCGTACCCGTACCCGCACCTGCCCGCACCCGCACCTGCCGGTGGCCGCACCTGTCGGTGGGGTCGCACCCTGCCGGTGGCCGCACCTGTCGGTGGGGTCGTACCCTGCCGGTGGCCGGGAGCGTAGAGCTCGGTCGGTGCGGTTCTTGGCCCGCTGACCCGCTGTCCTGGTTGCTCGCGCAGTTCCCCGCGCCCCTATTAGGGCGCCGCCTTCGGCGGCAGCCCTCGGGGCGGCGGCCCCGCGCACGGGGGCGCCCCGAAGGGGCGCGGGGAACTGCGCGACAAGCCACATGACCGCCGCACTCGCCCACTCACCGGACGGACCGAGCTCTGCGCCATTGGCCACCGGCCGAAAGTCAGACGACCCACCCTCAAGCGGGGGCACCCAAAGGGCACCCCGAACGGGAGCCGCCCGCAAGGGCTACTCGGACTCGTCCGGGGTGTCGCCGTCGTCCTCGTCCTCGGAGGGGGAGGAGGGCTTCTCGTCGTCGCCGGCTTCCGCACCCCGGGGGGTGCGGAAGTGGGGTACGCCGTCCGTGCCCTCGCTAGTGGCGTAATCCCCGGGTTCGCGACGGCGAAGGTAGCGCTCGAACTCCTTGGCGATCGCTTCGCCCGACGCTTCGGGGAGGTCCGCGGTGTCCCGCGCCTCCTCCAGGGTCTGGACGTATTCCGCGACTTCGCTGTCCTCGGCGGCGAGCTGGTCGACGCCGACCTGCCAGGCGCGGGCGTCCTCGGGGAGTTCGCCCTGGGGGATGCGCAGGTCGAGGAGGTCCTCCAGGCGGTTGAGGAGGGCCAGCGTGGCCTTGGGGTTGGGCGGCTGGGAGACGTAGTGCGGTACGGCGGCCCACAGGGACACCGCGGGGATGCCCGCGTGGGTGCACGCTTCCTGGAGGATGCCGACGATCCCGGTGGGGCCCTCGTAGCGGGACTCCTCCAGGTTCAGGGCGGTGGCCAGCTCCGCGTCCGAGGTGACCGCGGTGACCGGCACCGGCCTGGTGTGCGGGGTGTCGCCGAGCAGCGCGCCCAGGACGACGACCATCTCCACGCCCAGCTCGTGGGCGAAGCCCAGGATCTCGTTGCAGAACGAGCGCCAGCGCATGCTCGGCTCTATTCCGCGGACGATCACCAGGTCACGGGGCTTGGGGGACTGGACACGGACCACGGACAACCGGGTCGTCGGCCAGGTGATCCGGCGGACGCCCCCTTCCATCCACACGGTGGGCCTGTTGACCTGGAAGTCGTAGTAGTCCTCGGCGTCCAGTGCCGCGAAGACCTCTCCCTTGAACTCCCGGTCGATGTGGCCGACCGCGGTGGAGGCTGCGTCCCCGGCGTCGTTCCAGCCCTCGAACGCGGCCACCATGACCGGGTCGATCAGCTCGGGTACCCCCTCGAGCTCGATCACCCAGCGCCTCCTTCCGGCCGGTGGGTGGCGGGTGCCGTCCCCGTCCCGGCTGCTGTTCCTGTGCGTGCGGCACAAGCCTACGGCGTACCGCCCCCGCTGCCGCAGCCCAGGAGCGCCGCTCGGTGCAAGGGGCGGCGTCCGCGCGCCAAGGTCGCCGTACGGCTACGGCGGGGGAGTCCTGCCCGGTACGGCCCGTTCCGGCCACGGCGGGCCCAGGGCCGGCCGCACCCCCGCGAGCTGCGGCGATGCCTGTATCGCGGGTCCGCCGTATCGCTCGGTGGCGAGAAACCTACCGAGACATCCGATCTGTAACCCAGGAACTTCTGCCATCCCCTGGCCCGAAGGGGACGCCATGCGCTATACATCGGATCACCGAGAAAAGATCCGATGTCTCATGACGGGAGGGTGCATGAGTCCGACCATTACCGAGGTCGACGTGTACGACATCCGCTTTCCGACCTCGGAGCAGTTGGACGGCTCGGACGCCATGAACCCCGACCCCGACTACTCCGCCGCCTACGTCGTACTCCGCACGGACGCGCCCGACGGCCTGGCCGGATACGGACTGTGCTTCACCATCGGCCGCGGCAACGACGTGGTCGCGGGCGCCATCGCCGCGCTCCGACCCTATGTGGTCGGGCGTTCGGTGGACAGTGTCACGGGCGATCTCGGCGCGTTCTACCGGCTGCTGACCCACGACTCGCAGCTGCGCTGGCTCGGCCCGGAAAAGGGCGTGATGCACATGGCGGCCGGCGCGGTGGTCAACGCCGCCTGGGACCTGGCCGCCCGCCGGGCCGGACTGCCGGTGTGGGAACTGCTGGGGACCATGACGCCCGAGCAGATCGTCGACCTGGTCGACTTCCGCTACCTCAGCGACGCGCTCACCCGCGAGGAGGCGCTGGAGATCCTGCGCCGGGCCGAGCCCGGCCGGGCCGAGCGCGCCGCGCTGCTGCGCCAGCAGGGCTACCCCGCCTACACCACCGAACCGGGCTGGCTCGGCTACTCCGACGAGAAGCTGACCCGGCTGGCCAAGGAGGCGGTCGCGGCCGGCTTCCAGCAGATCAAGCTCAAGGTCGGCGCCGACCTCGAGGACGACCTGCGCCGCATGCGGCTGGCCCGCGAGGCGGTCGGCCCCGGCATCCGCATCGCGGTGGACGCCAACCAGCGGTGGGACGTCTCCGAGGCGGTCGCCTGGATGAAGGCGCTGGCGCCCTACGACCCCTACTGGATCGAGGAGCCCACCAGCCCCGACGACGTCCTCGCGCACGCCGCGGTACGGGCCGGCCAGCCGATCCGGGTCGCCACCGGCGAACACGTCGCCAACCGCGTGGTGTTCAAGCAGCTCCTGCAGGCCGGGGCGGTCGACTTCGTGCAGATCGACGCCGCCCGGGTCGCCGGGGTGAACGAGAACGTCGCCATCCTGCTGCTCGCCGCCAAGTTCGGGGTGCCGGTCTGCCCGCACGCCGGCGGCGTGGGCCTGTGCGAACTGGTCCAGCACCTGTCCATGTTCGACTACGTCGCGGTATCGGGCAGCTGGGACGACCGGATCATCGAGTACGTTCCCCACCTGCACGAG
This sequence comes from Actinacidiphila acididurans, assembly GCF_016918855.1. GTDB lineage: Bacteria > Actinomycetota > Actinomycetes > Streptomycetales > Streptomycetaceae > Actinacidiphila > Actinacidiphila acididurans. Next base: position 115,952 of record NZ_JADKYB010000025.1, on the reverse strand, counting down.
CACTTCACCGACCCGGTCGTGATGGAGAACGGCCGCTACCGCGCCCCCGAGGCGCCCGGCTTCTCCGCCCGTATCGAACCCGCGTCCCTCGCCGACTACCGCTACCCCGACGGACCGGTCTGGCTCGCCCGCAAGGAGCTCACCCGATGACTCACCCCGCCCCCGAGGAACCGCTCGCCCACGCCCAGGACTTCGCCGGCCTGACCGCCCTGGTCACCGGCGGCGCCTCCGGCATCGGCGCGGCCACCGCCGCCCTGCTGACCGCGCGCGGCGCCCGGGTCGCCGTACTGGACCGCGACGTGTCCGGCGCGCCCAAGGACACCGTCCAGGTCACCGCCGACGTGACCGACGACGCGCAGGTCCGGGCCGCCGTCGCCGACGCCGTGGCCGAACTCGGCGGCCTGCACATTCTGGTGAGCAACGCCGGGATCGGCGCCATCGGCACGGTGGCGGACAACCCGGACGAGGAGTGGCACCGGGTGCTGGACATCAACGTGCTCGGCATGGTCCGGGTCGCCCGGGCCGCGCTGCCGCACCTGCGGGATGCCGTCGCCGACCGGCCCGGCTGCGTCTCGATCACCAACACCTGCTCCATCGCGGCCACCGCCGGCCTGCCGCAACGGGCCCTGTACAGCGCGAGCAAGGGCGCCGTACTCTCCCTGACCCTGGCGATGGCCGCCGACCATGTCCGCGAAGGCGTCCGCGTCAACTGCGTCAATCCCGGAACCGCCGACACCCCCTGGGTCGGCCGACTGCTCGACCAGGCCGAGGACCCGGCCGCCGAGCGGGCCGCTCTGAACGCCCGCCAGCCCATGGGCCGGCTGGTCACCGCCGACGAGGTCGCCGCGGCCATCGCCTACCTGGCGAGCCCGGCCGCCGCGAGCGTCACCGGAACCGCGCTCGCCGTCGACGGCGGCATGCAGGGACTCCGCCTGCGTCCCGCCGCTTCCTGACCCGTTTTCGACCCGAGATCCATCTTTACAACAGAGCCGACATTCACCAGCACCCGGAAGGGCAGAACTCGACGATGAGACTGCGCACCACGACTGTGGCCGCATGCGCGGCGCTGCTCGCGGTCACCGCGCTCGCGGGCTGCAACAGAGGCAGTGACAGCAAGGCCGGTACCTCGGGCAAGGTCGGCATCGACCTGCCGCGCTCGGACAGCGACTTCTGGAACTCGTACAACAACTACATCGAGAAGGGCGTCAAGGACGGCGTCGTCTCCGCGCTGCCGCGCAGCAACTCGCAGAACGACATCGGCAAGCTCGTCGCCAATGTCCAGACCTTCGTCGACCAGGGTGCCAAGGCCATCGTGATGGCGCCGCAGGACACCGGCGCCATCGCCTCCACGCTGGACACCCTGGCGAACAAGAAGATACCGGTGATCAGCGTCGACACCCGCCCGGACAAGGGCAAGGTGTACATGGTGGTCCGCGCGGACAACAAGGCGTACGGCACGAAGGCCTGCGACTACCTGGGCCAGCAGCTCCAGGGCAAGGGCAAGGTCGTGGAGTTCGAGGGCGCGCTGGACTCCATCAACGGCCGGGACCGCTCCGAGGCGTTCGCCGCCTGCATGAAGAGCAAGTACCCGAACATCAAGGTGATCGCGCTGGCCACCGACTGGAAGGGCGACGTCGCCTCGGCCAAGCTGCAGACCACCCTGGCCTCCGACCCGGACATCAACGGCATCTACATGCAGGCCGGCGGTGTCTACCTGGAGCCCACCCTGGCGCTGCTCCAGCAGAAGCACCTGCTCAAGCCCCCGGGCACGCCGGGTCACATCACCATCATCTCCAACGACGGCATCCCGCAGGAGTTCAAGGCGATCAAGGCCGGCCAGATCGACGCCACCATCTCCCAGCCGGCCGACCTCTACGCCAAGTACGCGCTGTACTACGCCAAGGAGGCGCTGGCCGGGAAGACCTTCTCGCCCGGCCCGACCGACCACGGCTCCAACATCATCGCCATCCCCAACGGCCTGGAGGACCAGCTCCCCGCGCCGCTGGTGACCAAGGACAACGTCAACGACCCCAACCTGTGGGCCAACCAGCTCGGGAAGAGCTGATACACCGATGAGCACCGGGATCAACGACGGGGTGAGCGCCGCATGAGCACCGCGAACTCCGCAGCAGCGCCCGCGGTCCGCGCCGAGGGCATCGTCAAACGGTTCGGCCCCACGGTCGCCCTCAACGGGGTCGGCATCACGGTCGCGGCCGGCGACTCGCACGCCCTGGTGGGCCGCAACGGTGCCGGCAAGTCCACGCTGGTCTCGGTGCTGACCGGGCTGCACACCCCCGACGCCGGATCGGTGTTCTTCCAGGGCGAGCCGGCCCCCGCCCCGGGAGACACCGCCGCCTGGCAGACCAAGGTGGCGTGCGTCTACCAGAAGTCGATGGTGGTGCCCGAACTGACCGTCGCCGAGAACCTGTTCCTCAACCGCTTCGACAGCGGCAGAATCCGCTGGCCGAAGCTGCGCACCCGGGCCCGCGACCTGCTGGCCGAGTACGGGGTCGACGTCGACCCCGCGGCCCGGGCCGGCGACCTCAGCGTCGAGCAGGGCCAGTTCGTGGAGATCGCCCGGGCGCTGTCCTTCGGCGCCCGCTTCATCATCCTCGACGAGCCCACCGCCCAGCTCGACGCCGGCGGCATCGAGCGCCTGTTCACCAAGCTGCGCGAACTCCAGCAGCAGGGCGTGGCCTTCCTGTTCATCTCGCACCACCTCCAGGAGGTCTACGACCTCTGCACCACCGTCACCGTCTACCGCGACGCCCGCCACGTCCTCACCGCCCCGGTGGCCGAACTGGGCAAGGCCGAACTGGTGGAGGCGATGACCGGCGAGGCGGCGGGCCAGGAGGCCACGGCCTGGCACGCGAAGGGGGGTGCTCTGAAGGCGGCTGCCCCGACGGAGGGGGCCCCGAAGGGGCGCGAGGCTGCATTCGATATGCGGCTGGCGCCGCGTGAGCGCGAGCAACCGAGCACGGACCGCAAGGTCCGGAGAAAGCAGCAAGGGGCAGGCCGGACGGAAAGCTCCGACCCCCTGCTGACCGTCGAGGGCCTGGCCCTCGACAACGACTTCGACCCGATCGACTTCACGGTCCGCCCGGGCGAAGTGCTGGGCCTGGCCGGAGCCACTGCAAGTGGAAGCACGGCGCTGGGCGAGACTCTGGTCGGCCTGCGCAAGCCAAGTGCGGGTCGCACAAGCGTGGCGGGCCGCACCGTAAAACCCGGAAGCGTCCCCCACGCACTGGGGGCCGGCATCGGCTACGTGCCCGAGGACCGGCACCGCCAGGGCCTGGTGCTCGGCCGCAGCGTGGCGGAGAACGCCACGCTCACCGTGGCCGACCAGCTCGGCCCGTACGGCACCGTGCTGCCCTCGCGGACCAAGGCGTTCGCCCAGCGGATGATCACCTCGCTGGACATCAAGACCTCCGGTCCGGGCCAGCCGGTCTCCGACCTGTCCGGCGGCAACCAGCAGAAAGTGGTCATCGCGCGGGCCCTGGCCCGTGACCCGCGGGTGCTGGTGGCCATCCGGCCCACCGCGGGCGTGGACGTGAAGTCCAAGGACGCGCTGCTCGGCGTGGTCCGCTCGGTCGCCGACCGCGGCGACGCGGCGGTGATCGTCTCCGACGAGTTGGACGACCTGCGGGTCTGCGACCGGGTGATCGCCCTCTTCCACGGGCGCGTGATAGCCGAGTTCGGCAGTGGATGGACGGACCGGGACCTGGTCTCGGCAATGGAGGGGCTGCCCGCATCGGGGCGTGCCGAAGGCGGCGACAAGGGAGCCGAGAGCGATGAGTGACACCCGCCAGCTGACCGCCGACCTGCCCGCGCCGGACAAACCGCGGCCCACCGTGCCCCGGATCCAGCTCTCCCGCTACCGGGACCTGTCCCTGATCCCGGTGATCCTCGTCCTGGGCGTGATCGGCTTCATCGTCTCGCCGGTCTTCCTGACCTCGGACAACCTCATCGGCGTGCTCCAGCAGACCACCGAGCTGAGCCTGCTGGTGCTGGGCGAGGCGATGATCCTGATCACCGGCCGGATGGACCTGTCGCTGGAGTCCACCATCGGTGTGGCCCCGGTGATCGCCATGTGGCTGGTCATGCCCCGGCACGGCTCGGCCACCTTCCACGGCATCGGGCTGCTGCCCGGCTGGACCTCCATCCCGGTCTGCCTCGTGGTGGGCCTGGCCATCGGCGCCCTCAACGGCTTCCTGATCCTGAAACTGCGGGTCAACGGCTTCATCGCCACCCTGGGCATGCTGACCATGCTGCGCGGTCTGCAGGACGGCGTGGCGCAGGGCAAGTCCATCGTCGAGGTGCCGGCGTCCTTCTCCTACCTGGGCAAGGCGTCCTGGATCGGCGCGCCCGCCGCGGTGTGGATCTGCCTGCTGCTGTTCGCGATCGGCGGCCTGGCCCTGGGCTACCTGCGGCACGGCCGCGCGCTGTACGCCATCGGCGGCAACAGCGAGGCCGCCCGCGCGGCCGGCATCCGGGTGGACCGCATCACCTGGATCGTGCTGGCCGTGGGCAGCCTGCTCGCCGCCTTCGCCGGTGTGCTGTACGTCGGCCACTACGGCGCGATCTCCTCCACCCAGGGCGACGGCTGGATCTTCCAGGTCTTCGCCGCCACCGTGATCGGCGGGGTGAGCCTCAACGGCGGCCGCGGCACCCTCTTCGGTGCCCTGACCGGCGTGATCGCCCTCCAGCTCGTGGTCAACGTCACCACCCTCGGCGGCGTACCGCCGCTGTGGGACAAGTTCCTCTACGGTGCCATCATCATCGTCGCCCTGATCATCTCCCGCTTCGCCAGCGGCGAGAAACAGGACTGACGCCCGTACGGCATCCCGCACGACCGACCCGCGTACCAGGAGTCACCACCCCATGTCCGTACCGCCCCTGCCACGGCTCGGCCTCGGCTGCGCCCCTCTGGCCAACCTCTACCGTGCCGTCACCGACGAGGAGGCCGAGGCCACCGTGGCGGCGGCGTTCGACACCGGTGCCACGTACTTCGACACCGCGCCGCACTACGGGCTGGGCCTGTCCGAGGAGCGCCTCGGCCGGGCGCTGGCCGGCCGTGACCGGGCCTCGTACACCCTGTCCACCAAGGTCGGCCGCCGGCTGCGCGACCTGGCGCCGGGCGAGGCCGTGGACGGCCAGGGCTTCACCGACACTCCCGCCCGGGCCCGGGAGTGGGACTTCACCGCCGACGGCATCCGCGCCACCCTCGAGGGCTCCCTGGAGCGGCTCGGCGTGGACGCCGTCGACATCGTCTACCTGCACGACGTCGAGGACCACCTGCCGGAGGTGTACGACTCCGGCTTCCCGGCCCTGGCCGCGCTGCGCGACGAGGGCATGGTCAAGGCCATCGGCTTCGGCATGAACCTCAGCGACGTCCTGGCCCGCCTGGTGACCGACCTCGACGTCGACGTCGTGCTGTGCGCCGGCCGCTGGACCCTGCTGGAACGCACCGCGCTGGACGACCTGCTGCCCGCCTGCCGGCGGCGCGGCACCCAGGTCGTCGTCGGCGGCGTCTACAACTCCGGCCTGCTGGCCGACCCCAGGCCCGGCGCCCCGTACAACTACGCCGCCGCCCCGGCCGACCTGCTGCGCCGCGCCCAGGACATGGCCGCGGTCTGCGCCGAGTTCGGCGTCCCGCTGCGCGCCGCCGCCCTGCGCTACCCCTTCGCCCACCCGTCCGTGATCTCCGCCGTGGTCGGTGCCGCCGGCCCGGCGGAGGCCCGGGACAACGCGGAGATGTTCGCCCACCCGATACCGGACGACATGTGGACCGCCCTGGTGGAGCGCAAACTGCTGGACGAGGACGTGCCGCTGCCCACGGCGGCCGGGAACACCGGGGAGTGACGTTGCGCATCGACGCCCACCACCACCTGTGGGACCTGGACCGCCGCCCCCAGCCCTGGCTGGTAGGCGAGGCACTGGACCCGATCAACCGCACCTTCCGGCCGGCCGATCTGCTCCCGCTGCTCGACGAGCACGCCATCGACGCCACCGTCCTCGTCCAGTCCAGCTCCTCCCTGGACGAGACCCGCGAACTGCTCGCCATCGCCGGTGAGTCGGGCGGCCGCGTGGCCGGCGTCGTCGGCTGGGCCGACCTCACCGACCCCGCCCTCCCCGACGTCCTCGCCTCCCTGACCGGACCCCTCGTCGGCATCCGGCACCAGGTCCAGGACGAGCCCGACCCCGCGTTCCTGGACCGCGCGGACGTCCGCCGCGGCATCTCCGCGGTCGGCGCGGCAGGGCTCGTCTACGACCTCCTGGTCACCCCCCGCGAGCTCGCCTCCGCCCACGCCCTCGCCGCCGCGCTCCCCGAGGTGCTCTTCGTTCTCGACCACGGCGGCAAGCCGCCCATCGCCTCGGGCGCCCGCGAGCCCTGGGCCGGCCTCATCACGTCCCTTGCCGCTCTGCCCAACGTGACCTGCAAGCTTTCCGGATTGATCACCGAAGCGGATTGGGCGGCCTGGCGGCCGCAGGACGTCCTGCCCTACGCCCGCCACCTCCTTGACTCCTTCGGCCCCGAGCGGATTCTTTTCGGCTCGGACTGGCCCGTCTCCACCCTTGCCGGGGGGTACGGCGATGTCCTGGCTCTCGCCGAGGAAGCGGTTGCCGGCTTGTCGCCGGCTGAACGCGAGGCTGTCTTCGGCGTGACCGCCGCCCGCGTCTACAGGCTGCCTTCGGCCGACGTGGCCTGACCGTCCGGGCTGCCCCTTGCTGTTTGTTCCCGGACCTTCTGTCTGCTCGTGGCTTGTCGCGCAGTTCCCCGCGCCCCTGAAAAAGTGCGGCCACTCCATCGCCTGCGGAGTGGCCGCACTTTCCGGCGGACCCTAGAGCGTGGAGCGAAGCCATTGCTCGACGCTGGCGACGTGCACGATGGCCCAGGAACGAGCCGCCTCGGCGTCCCGATCACGGAGGGCCTGAAGAATCGCCCGGTGCTCCCGCAGCGTGCGGGAAACCGCGTCCTCCTGGGTGAGGCCGCGCCAGATACGGGCCCGGGTGGTGGGCCCGGACAACCCGTCGAGCAAGGAGCAGAGCACGGAATTGCCCGAGGCCTGGACGATCCCGCGGTGGAACTCCAGGTCGGCGGCGACCAGTTCCTCCACGGAGGGCTGCGCGCCGAGCGCGTTGAGCTTGCCGTCGAGGACGTCGAGGTCCTCCGGGGAGATCCGTACCGCGGCCATCGCGGTGGCGGCCGGCTCGAGGATCCGGCGCACCTGGAGGAATTCCAGCACCGTGTCGTCGCGGTGGAAGTCCACCACGAAGCTCAGCGCCTCCAGCAGCAACTGCGGATCGAGGCTGGTCACGTACGTGCCGTCGCCCTGCCGGACGTCGAGGATGCGGATCAGCGACAGCGCGCGTACGGCCTCCCGCAGCGAATTGCGGGACAGACCCAGCTCGGCCGCCAGCTCGCTCTCCTTCGGCAGCCGGTCGCCCGGCCGCAGCGCACCCGAGACGATCATTTCCTTGATCTTCTCGATGGCCTCGTCGGTGACCGCCATCAGCGCCCTCCCCTTTGTTGTCAGGTCGTGCCGGGCGCCCCAGCAGACCTCCGATGTCTTGCGTTCATTATGGGCCAGATCCTGCGCGCGGCCCAACACGGCCGCGGCAGGGCCGATACTGGGCGCCGTGATCCAGCACGAATTGATCGCCCGGACCCGCCGGGCGTGCCTCGCCGACGACCGTCTCGACGCCGCGCTGATGTACGGCTCGTTCGCCGCGGGGGAGGGCGACGCCCACAGCGACATCGAATTCTGGCTGTTCTTCGACCCCGCCCGGCACGCCGAGGTGGACCCGGTGCGCTGGTGCGAGCAGGTGGCGCCGGTCAACCTGGTGGTCCGCAACGAGTTCGGCACCCATGTGGCGTTCTTCCCCGGGCCGATACGCGGCGAGTTCCACTTCGCCACCACCGACGACATCCCCTCGGTCGGCGACTGGCCGGCCCGCGGCGCCGCCGTGGACGCGATGCTGGTCGTCGACCGGTCCGGGCGGCTCACCCCGGTACTGACCGCGGTGCCGGAGCGGCCGCCGCTCCCGGCCGACCCCGACGAGATCGAGGCGCTGTGCGGCCGGTTCGCCAACTGGCTGGTGCTGGCCCTGCACGTGGCCGCCCGCGGCGAGGAACTGCGCGCCCAGGACGCGCTGTCCCACGCCGCCCGCCACCTGCTGTGGCTGGCCCGCCTCGCCGAGGACAGCACCGTTCACTGGCTGACCCCGTCCCGCGCCGCGGAAGCGGAACTGCCCGCCCGTACGGCCGCGGCAACCGGCGTCGCTCCCTCCGCCGCGCTCTGGGCCCGCTCCCAGTGGGCCGAGGGCCGCGCCCGCTGGCAGGACCTGCTGGCCCGGATCGGACGGCCGGTGCCGGCCGCGCTGTTCGCCGAGATCGACGCCCTGGTCGCCGGGGCCGGCACCGCAGCCGAGGCCGGGGCCCGTACCCCGGCGCCCTAGGACATCGGATCAGGACATCGGATCAGGACATCGGACCGGCTCAGTCCCGCCGTTCGGCGAGCAGGTCGGCGGTGCGCTCGCGCACCTCGGACGTGTCCAGGCCGCGAATGGTCAGCGTGGTGCGGCGGCGCAGCACGTCGTCCACGTCGTACGCCCACTCGCGGTCCCGGGCGTAGACCACCTGGGCCCAGATCTCCGGGGCGTCGGGGTGGATGCGCGCCGCCAGTGCCGGGTCCTCATTCGCCAGCCGGGCGATGTCGAAGGCCAGTGAACCGTAGTGGGTGGCCAGGTGGCGGGCGGTGTCGGCGGACATCCGGGGGCCGGGCGTGCCGCTGTCCACCAGCAGCCGGTGCGCGACCGCCGGCGGGCTGGCGAAGCCGGGCAGGTGGGCGTGCCGGGGCAGCTGCCGGACCGGTTCCACGTCGTCGCCGAGCGGATGGCCGGGCAGCGCCTCCAGCTTGGCCAGCACGGTGCGGCCGATGTGCCGGAAGGTGGTCCACTTCCCGCCGGCCACCGACAGCATCCCGCCGCGTCCCTCGGTGACCACCGTCTCCCGCTTGGCCTTCGCGGTGTCGCCGGGCCCGCCGGGCAGCACCCGCAGTCCGGCGAAGGAGTACGTGATCAGGTCCCGGGTCAGCTGCTGGTCGCGGACCGACAGCGACGCCTCGTCCAGGATCTGCGCGATGTCGGCCTCGGTGACCGCCACCTGCGCCGGGTCGCCCTCGAACGCCTCGTCGGTGGTGCCCAGCAGCAGCATGTCCTCCCACGGCAGGGCGAAGGTGATGCGGTACTTGTCGATCGGGGTGGCCAGCGCCGCCCGCCACGGCGCGGTCCGGCGCAGCACCAGGTGGGCGCCCTTGGACAGCCGGATCGACGGCTCGGCCTTGGGGTCCTCCATCCGCCGCAGGTGGTCCACCCACGGCCCGGTGGCGTTGAGCACCAGCCGCGCGTCGATGCCGAACTCGGTGCCGTCGGTCCGGTCGCGCAGCTCCGCGCCGCTGACCCGGCCGCCGGTGAAGCGCAGCCCGGTGACCTCGGCGTGGTTGAGCACCGTGGCGCCGGCGTCCACCGCCGCCCGTACCGTCATCAGCGCCATCCGGGCGTCGTTCATCTGCCCGTCCTCGTACACCGCGACCGCGCGCAGGTTGTCGGTGCGCAGTTCCGGCACGTCCCGGGCGGCGCGGGACGGGCTGATCACGTGGCCGACGCCGTCGCGGAACGCGGACAGCGCGGAGTACGCGAACACGCCGGCGCCCAGCTTGGCCGCGCCGTGCGGGCCGCCCTTGTAGACCGGCAGGTAGAAGGTCAGCGGGTTGGCCAGGTGCGGCGCGACGTCCCGGGAGACGGCGCGCCGCTCGAAGTGGTTCTCGGCGACCAGCTTCACCGCGCCGGTCTGCAGGTAGCGCAGGCCGCCGTGGAGCAGCTTGGAGGAGGCCGAGGAGGTGGCGCCGGCGAAGTCGCCGGCCTCCACCATGGCCACCCGCAGCCCCGACTGAGCGGCGTGCCAGGCGGTCGTGATGCCGAGGATGCCGCCGCCGATCACCAGCAGGTCGTACGCGGCCCGCCCGAGCAGGTCGCGGGTCTCGGCCCGCCCTGGGTTGACGCCGGCGGTCGGATGCGTCCCGAGGGCCGGGACGGGCTGCGGGGTGGTCATGGTCTGCCTCAGTGCTCCTCTTCGATCCAGCCCATGGTCCGTTCCACGGCCTTGAGCCAGTTCTTGTATTCGCGGTCCCGGTCGGCCGCGTCCATCCGGGGGGTCCACTCCGCGGCCCGCTTCCAGTTCGCCCGCAGGGCGTCGGTGTCGGGCCAGAAGCCGACCGCGAGTCCGGCCGCGTAGGCCGCGCCCAGGCAGGTGGTCTCGGCGACCATCGGCCGCACCACGGGTGCGTCCAGGGCGTCGGCCAGGGTCTGCATGAGCAGGTTGTTGGAGGTCATGCCGCCGTCGACCTTGAGGGCGGTCAGTTCGACATCGGAGTCCTTGGTCATGGCGTCGGCGATCTCCCGGGTCTGCCAGGCGGTCGCCTCCAGCACCGCGCGGGCGATGTGCGCCTTGGTGACGTACCGGGTCAGGCCGGCGATCACCCCGCGCGCGTCGTCCCGCCAGTAGGGCGCGAACAGGCCGGAGAAGGCCGGTACGAAGTACGCGCCGCCGTTGTCCGCCACCGAGGAGGCCAGCGTCTCGATCTCGGCGGCGGTGCTGATCAGGCCCATCTGGTCGCGCATCCACTGCACCAGGGCGCCGGTCACGGCGATCGAGCCCTCCAGCGCGTACACCGGGGCCTCCTCGCCGATCCGGTAGCCGACGGTGGTGATCAGGCCGTTGTAGGAGTTGACCGGGGTACCGCCGGTGTTCATCAGCATGAAGGTGCCGGTGCCGTACGTGGACTTCGCCTCGCCCTCGGCGAAGCAGGTCTGCCCGAACAGGGCCGCCTGCTGGTCGCCGAGCGCGGAGGCCACCGGCACCCCGTCCAGGCCGCCGACGTTCGTGGTGCCGTACACCTCGGAGGAGGACCGGATCTGCGGCAGCACCGCGGCCGGCACCTCCATGGACGCCAGGATCTTGTGGTCCCACTCGAGAGTGTGCAGGTTCATCAGCAGGGTGCGGGAGGCGTTGGTGACGTCGGTGACGTGCACACCGCCGTTGACCCCGCCGGTGAGGTTCCAGATCACCCAGGAGTCCATGGTGCCGAACAGGATGTCGCCGGCCTCGGCGCGCTCGCGCAGCCCGGGGACGTTGTCCAGCAGCCAGCGGATCTTGGGCCCGGCGAAGTACGAGGCCAGCGGCAGGCCGGTCTCGCGGCGGAAGCGGTCCTGGCCGACGTTGCGGCCCAGCTCCCGGCACAGCGCGTCGGTGCGGGTGTCCTGCCAGACCAGCGCGTTGTGCACCGGCTCGCCGGTGTGCCGGTCCCACAGCAGGGTGGTCTCGCGCTGGTTGGTGATGCCGATCGCCTTGACGTCGGCGGGCGTGAAGCCGGGGATGTCCTGGGCGGCCTTGGCGATCGCGCCGGCCACCACCTCCTGGACGTTGGTCCAGATCTCGGCGGCGTCGTGCTCCACCCAGCCCGGCTTGGGGAAGATCTGCTCGTGCTCCTTCTGGTCCACGGCGACGATCCGGCCGTCGCGGTCGAAGACGATGCACCGGCTGGAGGTGGTGCCCTGGTCGATGGCGGCGATGAACGGGCCGCTGCCGTGCGAGCTGGTGCCGGTCGGGTCGGCGCTGGTCTGCGGGTCGGTCACGGTGTGCTCCTGACGGTCGGTGCGGTCGGTGCGGTGTGCGCGCGGCGGGTGTCCGCGGGGGTCACGTGAAGGCCAGCTTGTACAACCCGCCGGCGATGGCGGCGCCGACCAGCGGGCCGACCACCGGAATCCAGGCGTAGCTCCAGTCGGACCCGCCCTTGTTGGGCAGCGGCAGGAGGCTGTGCACGATGCGCGGACCGAGGTCGCGGAAGGGGTTGATGGCGTAGCCGGTCGGCCCGCCCAGCGACAGGCCGATGCCGACCACGATCAGCGCGGTGAGCAGGATGCCCAGGCCGTTGAGGGCCAGGCCCTGCGTCATGCCCTGGGTGAGGATGAACAGCACCAGCACCATGGTGCCGATGATCTCGGTCGCGAGGTTCTGCACCGGGTTGCGGATCTCCGGGCCGGTCGAGAACACGCCGAGAACGGGACCGCCGGGCGCCTTGCGCGCGGTGACCGGACCGGCCGGGTCGGCGGTGATGCCCGCGACCACCTCCGGGTCGGTCAGGTGGGCCTGGAACTGGCCGTAGTAGGCGAGCCAGACCAGGACGGCGCCGAGCATGGCGCCGACGAGCTGGCCGATCAGGTAGAAGGGCACGGTGTGCCAGACGCCGGTCTTGATGGCCACGCCGAGGGTGACGGCCGGATTGAGCTGGCCCCCCGAATAGCCGTTGGCGATGTAGGCGCCGCCGAGGACGGCGAAGCCCCAGCCGAACGCGATGGCGACCCAGCCCGCGTCCTTGGCCTTGGACCGCTTCAGGGTCACGGCGGCGACGACCCCGCCGCCGAGCAGGATGAGCACGGCGGTCCCGAAGATCTCGCCGATGACTATATGGCCGTTGGACACATTGACTCCTTTGTCTAAGCCCAGGTGGCGGCGACCGGCTCCCGTCCGTTGTTCGACATTGTCGACCGCAGGACGAGAGTCTGATACCCGAGGTCAGGTGGGTCAAGAGGGATGTGACGCAGGAGACCGCAGATGCGGGTTTCGATTCGGCCAAGGCGACCGCGAGGCGCCTCAGAAACGCCCCGCCCCCAGGTCCCGGGACACCGCCCGCGCGCAGTCCCGTACCGCCGCCACCAGCCGGGCCCGGATGCCGCTCTCGTCGCACACCCGCTCCACCGCGCCGGTGACCCCCACCGCGCCCACCGGCATCCGCCGCCGGTCGTACACCGGCGCCGCCACCGAGGCCACGCCGTCCCAGGTCTCCTCCAGGTCCGCGGCCCACCCGCGGGCCCGGGTCAGCTCCAGCACCTGTTCGAAGCCGGCCGGGTCGGTGACGGTGCGCGGGGTCAGCGCGGCCAGCTCGCCCTCGGCCACCTCGCTGTGCGCCACCGGGTCGAAGGCGGACAGCACCTTGCCCAGCGCGGTGCTGTGCAGCGGCTGCATGGCGCCGACCTCCAGCACCTGGCGGCTGTCGTCGGGGCGGAAGACGTGGTGCACGATCAGCACGCCCTGCTGGTGCAGCACGCCCAGATACGCCGCCTCGCCGCTGGACCGGGCCAGGTCGTCGGTCCACACCAGGGCCCGGGCGCGCAGTTCGTGGACGTCCAGGTAGCTGTTGCCCAGCCGGAGCAGTTCGGCGCCCAGCTGGTACTTGCCGGAGACCGGGTCCTGCTCGACGAAACCTTCCTGCTGGAGGGTGCGCAGGATGCCGTGCGTGGTGCCCTTGGCCAGGCCCAGCGAGGAGGCCACGTCGGACAGGCCCAGCCGGCGCTCGCCGCCGGCCAGCAGCCGGAGGATGGCCGCCGCACGTTCCAGCGACTGGATGGGACCTGGCATCGCACGCTCTCCAAGATGATCGGCACAAGGACGGCAGGGTCACCGTAACGGCGCACCCCGGTCGACATTGTCGACCCGCATCATCTCAGAGACGAGCCCGGCGCCACCCGTCCGCCCCTCGGAATGCCATCGAGACCCAGCGCTGTCGGCGGCTACGCTGGGTGGGTGCGTGTCCTGGCCCCGGGGCCCGGCTCCGGACGGGACGGCGCATAGCCGACAGCCGTCGCATCCCAGGGAGCACCCCTATGGCCTTGCCGTCCCCTTCCGCCTCCACCGCCGCCGCCAGTTCCGCGCGGGCCGCCGCACTCCGGGAGGCACTGGCCTCCCGGGTCGTCGTCGCCGACGGCGCCATGGGCACCATGCTCCAGGCACAGAACCCCACGCTGGACGACTTCCAGCAGCTCGAGGGGTGCAACGAGATCCTCAACGTGACCCGCCCGGACATCGTCCGCTCGGTCCACGAGGCCTATCTCGCGGTCGGCGTGGACTGCGTGGAGACCAACACCTTCGGCGCCAACCTCACCGCATTGGGTGAGTACGACGTCGCGGATCGCATCCACGAGCTGGCGCAGGCCGGCGCCCGCCTGGCCCGCGAGGTCGCCGACGGCTTCGCCGCCGACGGCCGCCCGCGCTGGGTGCTCGGCTCCATCGGCCCGGGCACCAAGCTGCCCACCCTCGGCCACACCACGTACCGGGCGCTGCGCGACGGGTACGAGGCGAACGCCGCCGGCCTCATCGCGGGCGGCGCCGACGCCCTGGTCGTGGAGACCACCCAGGACCTGCTGCAGACCAGGGCCGCGGTGATCGGCGCCCAGCGCGCGATGGCCGCTGCCGGCGTCAGCCTGCCGGTCATCTGCTCGGTCACCGTGGAGACCACCGGCACCATGCTGCTCGGCTCCGAGATCGGCGCCGCGCTCACCGCCCTGGAGCCGCTCGGCGTCGACATGATCGGCATGAACTGCGCCACCGGCCCGGCCGAGATGAGCGAGCACCTGCGCTACCTGGCCCGGCACGCGCGCACCGCGCTGTCCTGCATGCCGAACGCGGGCCTGCCGGTGCTGACCAAGGACGGCGCGCACTACCCGCTGACCCCCGAACAACTCGCCGACGCCCACCAGACCTTCACTCGCGAGTACGGGCTGGCGCTGGTCGGCGGCTGCTGCGGCACCACCCCCGAGCACCTGCGGCAGGTCGTGGAACGCGTCGGCGGCCAGGACGTCGTCCCGCGCGACCCGCGCCCCGAGCCGGGCGCGGCCTCGCTGTACCAGACCGTCCCGTTCCGCCAGGACACCTCGTACCTGGCCATCGGTGAGCGCACCAACGCCAACGGCTCCAAGAAGTTCCGCGAGGCCATGCTGGAGGGCCGCTGGGAGGACTGCGTGGAGCTGGCCCGCGAGCAGATCCGCGAGGGCGCCCACCTGCTGGACCTGTGCGTGGACTACGTGGGCCGGGACGGTGTCGCCGACATGGCCGAGATCGCCGGCCGGTTCGCCACCGCCTCCACCCTGCCGATCGTGCTGGACTCCACCGAGGTGGACGTGCTGCGGGCCGGCCTGGAGAAGCTCGGCGGCCGCGCGGTGCTCAACTCGGTCAACTACGAGGACGGCGACGGCCCCGAGTCCCGGTTCGCCAAGGTCACCCGGCTGGCCGCCGAGCACGGCGCCGCCCTGATCGCGCTGACCATCGACGAGGAGGGCCAGGCCCGCACCGCCGAGAAGAAGGTGGCCGTCGCCGAGCGGCTGATCGCCGACCTGACCGGCAACTGGGGCATCCGCGAGTCCGACATCCTCATCGACTGCCTGACCTTCACCATCTGCACCGGCCAGGAGGAGTCCCGCAAGGACGGCGTGGCCACCATCGAGGCCATCCGCGAACTCAAGCGCCGCCACCCGCAGGTGCAGACCACCCTCGGCCTGTCCAACATCTCCTTCGGCCTCAACCCTGCCGCCCGTACCGTGCTCAACTCGGTCTTCCTCGACGAGTGCGTCAAGGCCGGGCTGGATTCCGCGATCGTGCACGCCGCGAAGATCCTGCCGATCGCGCGGATCCCGGAGGAGCACCGCGAGACCGCCCTGGACCTGGTGTACGACCGGCGCCGCGAGGGCTACGACCCGCTGCAGCGGCTGATGGAGCTGTTCGAGGGCGTCGACACCAAGAGCATGAAGGCCGGCAAGGCCGAGGAACTGGCCGCGCTGCCGCTGGAGGAGCGCCTCAAGCGGCGGATCATCGACGGGGAGAAGAACGGCCTGACCGCCGACCTGGACGAGGCGCTGATCGAGCGGCCCGCCCTGGACATCGTCAACGACACCCTGCTGGACGGCATGAAGGTGGTCGGTGAGCTCTTCGGCTCCGGCCAGATGCAGCTCCCCTTCGTGCTCCAGTCCGCCGAGGTGATGAAGACCGCCGTCGCCCACCTCGAACCGCACATGGAGAAGAGCGACGAGGGCGGCGGCAAGGGCACCATCGTGCTGGCCACCGTCCGCGGCGACGTGCACGACATCGGCAAGAACCTGGTCGACATCATCCTGTCCAACAACGGCTACAACGTGGTCAACCTCGGCATCAAGCAGCCGGTCGCGGCCATCCTGGACGCCGCCGAGGAGCACCGGGCCGATGTGATCGGGATGTCCGGGCTGCTGGTGAAGTCCACCGTGGTGATGAAGGAGAACCTGGAGGAGCTGAACCAGCGGGGCCTGGCCGCGCGCTATCCGGTGATCCTCGGCGGCGCCGCCCTGACCCGGGCCTACGTCGAGCAGGACCTGCACGAGGTGTACACCGGCGAGGTCCGCTACGCCCGGGACGCCTTCGAGGGCCTGCGGCTGATGGACGCCCTGGTGGCCGTCAAGCGCGGGGTGCCCGGCGCCGCCCTGCCCGAGCTCAAGGCCCGCCGGGTGCCGCGCCGCGAACAGCCCGAGCCGGAGCCGGCGCCCACCGACGGCCCGGTGCGCTCCGACGTGGCCGTGGACAACCCGGTGCCCACTCCGCCGTTCTGGGGCAGCCGGGTGGTCAAGGGCATCCAGCTCGGCGACTACGCCTCCTGGCTGGACGAGGGAGCCCTCTTCAAGGGCCAGTGGGGCCTGAAGCAGTCCCGCGCGGACGCGCCCTCGTACGAGGAACTGGTCGAGACCGAGGGCCGGCCCCGGCTGCGCGGCCTGCTCACCCGGCTGCAGTCCGAGTCGCTGCTGGAGGCCGCCGTGGTCTACGGCTACTTCCCGTGCGTGTCCGAGGGCGACGACCTGGTGGTGCTGCACGAGGACGGCACCGAGCGCACCCGCTTCACCTTCCCCCGCCAGCGCCGCGGCCGCCGGCTGTGTCTGGCCGACTTCTTCCGGCCGGCCGATTCCGGCCAGAGGGATGTGGTCGGCTTCCAGGTGGTGACCGTCGGCGGCCGGATCTCCGAGGCCACCGGGGAACTGTTCGCCACCGACTCCTACCGCGACTACCTGGAACTGCACGGGCTGTCGGTACAGCTCGCCGAGGCGCTGGCCGAGTACTGGCACGCCCGGGTCCGGGCCGAGCTCGGCTTCTCCGGCGAGGACCCGCACGCGATGGCGGACATGTTCGCCGTCAAGTACCGCGGCGCCCGCTTCTCACTGGGCTACGGCGCCTGCCCCGACCTGGAGGACCGGGCCAAGATCGCCCAGCTCCTGGAGCCCGAGCGGATCGGGGTCAAGCTCTCCGAGGAGTTCCAGCTCCACCCGGAGCAGTCCACCGACGCCATCGTGATCCACCACCCGGAGGCGAAGTACTTCAACGCCCGTTGATCCGGCCGTAAGGGACTGTTTTCTTCCCATTGAGCGGTTCGCACCGGACCGACGTACCATGGACGGTCCGGCAGAGGCCGGCCGCCATCCCGCGTCCCGCGGGGTGTCGCGGCCGGCCTCTGTGCCCCCCGGGGCCGGACGCGCCGACCACCGGGACCGGGAGCAGGACCGAGCCGAGGAGTGGGGCGTATGACCAGCAGCATCGCCGTCGCCGACACCTGGACGGAGCAGCGACCGGGGCCGCGTGCCGTGCTCCTGGACCTGGACGGGACCCTGGTGGACACCGAAGGTCTCTGGTGGGCGGCGGAGACCGAGGTCTTCGCGGGCCTCGGGCACGTGCTGGACGACGCGCACCGCGAGGTGGTGGTCGGCGGGCCGATGTCCCGCAGCGTCGGCCACCTGATCTCCGTCACCGGGACCACCGCGACCCTGGCGGAGCTGACCGTGCTGATCAACGCCCGGTTCGAGGCGCTGATCGCCCGCGGAGTGCCGCTGATGCCCGGCGCCCGCCGGCTGCTCACCGAACTGTCCGCGCACGGCGTGCCCACCGCGCTGGTCTCCGCCTCCCACCGCCGCACCATCGACGCGATGCTGCGCTGGCTGGGGCCGGAGCACTTCGCCTTCACCGTGGCCGGCGACGAGGTCGGCCGCACCAAGCCGGACCCCGAGCCCTACCTGACCGCCGCCGCGCGGCTCGGCGCGGACCCGGCCGACTGCGTGGTCGTCGAGGACACCCGCACCGGCGTCGCCGCGGCCGAGGCGGCCGGCTGCCGGGTGGTCGTCGTCCCCTCCGTGGTGCCGATCGAGCCCGCGCCGGGCCGCACCGTGGTCCGCTCCCTCGAAGAGGTCGGCGTGCCATTTCTGCGGTCATTGCCGAGCGCTGTGAATACCCGCATTCACTGAGCGTATCCACCGGGTGTCCCGGAGTGTCCGTGCAGACAACAACTTCTGTCTCACGGTGAACTTTGACATCCCGTTGCTGCTGATCACACGCAATCTCGGTATCGTCGGCCCGAGCGTGCCCGCGGGATGTGCTGGAATACCTGCGGTGACCGCGCGGTGGGGGATCAACGACCCGCACGCACAAGCCTTCCCGTCATCGGCTCCGGCCGGAATCCCGGTGCGCTCCCGTGCCGGGAAGGGCTGTCCGGGCGTGCCGCGGCCACCACTTGTGCCAAGGCAACAAAGGAGTACGACGACCGATGAACCGCAAGCTTCTGGTGCTGCCCGCCCTGCTGGGCGTCCTGACACCCGTGATCAGCGGGTGTGGCAGCTCCGGGGGTGGGAGCGGCGGCGGTGGCAACCCCATCGTCGTAGGCACCACCGACAGCATTGAGCTGAACAAGGACAATCCCGCCCCGTTCGACCCGGCCACTTCCTACGACAGTGCCACCTGGAACGTCTTCTACAACACCTTCCAGATGCTTCTGACGTTTCCCCGTGGCAGCACCACCCCGACGCCCGACGCGGCGAAGGAATGCCACTACGCGGACCAGACCGGGCTCACCTACCAGTGCACGATGCGGGACGGCCTGAAGTTCTCCAACGGGCACGAACTCACCTCGCAGGACGTGAAGTTCTCGATCGACCGGATGCAGAAGATCAATTTTTCGGCCGGTCCCGCGTCCCTGATATCCGGTGTGAAGTCGGTGTCCGCGCCCGACGACCAGACGGTCGTTTTCCATCTGAAGGCGCCCGACGCCACGTTCCCGTACAAGCTCGCCACCCCGGCCGCGGCCATCGTGGACCACCAGGTCTACTCGGCCACCGAGCCGTACGACGGTTTCAAGCTGGTGGGTTCCGGCCCTTACACTCTGAGCGATGTCACCGCGCCCGAGACCGGGGGATCCCAGGCGTTCCGGAGTGGTGTCTTCACGAAGAACCCGCACTACCAGGGCGTTCTCAAGCTCAACAACAGCAAGGTGGAGCTGCGGATGTTCGCCGACTCCACGAAGATGGAGGCCGCGCTGAAGTCCGGTGCCGTCGACGTGATGTCCCGCACCCTGGCGCCGAACCAGATCAGCGAGCTGCTGTCCAGCACCGACCAGAACATCAAGCTCACCGAGGCGCCCGGCGGCGAGGCCCGCTACCTGTTCTTCAACACCTCCGCGCCGGGGCTGCGCGACAAGGCGGTCCGCCAGGCCATCGCCCAGGTCATCGACCGGCAGGCCATCACCCGCGACGTCTACCAGCGCACCGCCGACCCGCTCTACTCGGTGGTGCCGCAGGGCATCCTCAGCCACACCAACTCGTTCTTCGACCGCTACGGCAACCCGAGCACGGCCGCCGCCAAACAGACCTTGCGCGGCGCCGGGATCACGGGCAAGGTTCCGCTCACCATCAACTTCCGCCGCGACAACGGCGGCACGATGAACCAGCCGGAGGCCGAGGAGATCAAGCGCCAGCTCGACGCCAGCGGCCTGTTCGACGTCACGGTGCAGAGCGAGCAGTGGAACGCCTTCCTGAAGGCGGCCTCGCAGCGCCAGTACCAGATCTTCGCCATCAGCTGGCTGCCGGACTTCCCGGACCCCGACAACTACATCGCACCGTTCTTCGACAAGGACAACTTCCTGAATCTGCCGTACCAGAGCAAGCAGATCCAGGACGTGATCCTGCCGCAGACCCGCCGCCAGGCGGAGCGCAGCACCGCCAGCGCCGCCTTCGGGACGGCGCAGCAGATCATCGCCCAGGACGTGCCGATGCTGCCGTTGTGGCAGGGCAAGCAGTACATCGCCGCGCGCAGCGACATCACCGGCGTCGAATGGGCGCTCAACTCCACCACCACCACACAGTTCTGGGAGCTCGGTCGTGGTGTGACGGGTTGATCCGCACAGACAAGGGAGATCGTCGAGGATGAACCGCAAGCTGCTCGTCGTGCCGGCCCTCATCGGCCTGGCTACTCCGCTGCTCGCCGGATGCGGATCCGGTTCCGGCAGCGGAGGCGACGGCAAACCGATCGTGGTCGGTACCACGGATACGTTCCAGATGTCCAAGGACAACCCCGCGCCGCTGGACCCGGCGACCGGGTACGACATCGGCTCCTGGAACATCTTCCAGAACACGTACCAGACGCTGCTGCGCATGCCGCGCAGCGGCACCGACCCCGAGCCGGAAGCGGCCAAGGAGTGCCACTTCACGGACACTCAGGGCGAGCAGTACCGATGCACCCTGCGGGACGGTCTCACCTTCTCCAACGGGGACAAGATCACGTCCGAGGACGTGAAGTTCTCCGTGGACCGCATGCTGCGGATCAACGCCCCCAGCGGTCCGGCGAGCCTGCTGACCAACGTGGACAAGGTGGAGACACCCGACGAGTCCACGGTGGTCTTCCACCTCAAGGACCCCGACTCGACCTTCCCGTTCAAGCTGTCCACGCCCGCCGCGGCCATCGTGGACGGGAAGGTCTACGGGGCCACCGAGATCCACCGGGGCTTCAGCGTGGTCGGCTCCGGGCCCTACACGCTGGCCTCGTGGGCCCCGGGCAAGGAGGCGGTGTTCACCAAGAACCCCAAGTACAAGGGGTCGATCAAGCTCAAGAACAGCAAGATCGAGCTGAAGTTCTTCACCACGGCCACCGCCATGGAGACCGCGCTCAAGAACGGCACGGTCGACGTCATGAACCGCACGATGAACCCGGACCAGATCAACCGGCTCACCGTCGGCAACGACCCGAACATCAAGCTCACCGAGGCCCCCGGCACCGAGATCCGCTACCTGGTGTTCAACACCGCCGACAAGACGGTCGCCGACAAGGCGGTCCGGCAGGCGGTGGCCATGGTCGTGGACCGGCAGGCCATCACCCGGGACGTCTACCTGCGCACCACCGAGCCGCTGTACTCGATGGTCCCGCAGGGCATCACCGGCCACTCCAACCCGTTCTTCGACACCTACGGCGACCAGCCCGACGTGGCGAGAGCGAGAAAGACCCTGGAGAAGGCCAACATATCCACGCCGGTGCCGCTCACCCTGTCGTACACCACCAACCACTACGGTGACGCGACCGCGGGCGAGTTCGCCAAGCTCAAGTCCCAGCTCGACAGCAGCGGCCTGTTCAAGGTCACCCTCAACCCGGTGTCCGACTGGCAGGCGTACAAGGCCGACTACGTGGCCCACAAGTTCCAGGTCTACGGCATGGGCTGGTTCCCGGACTTCCCGGACCCGGACAACTACCTGGCGCCCTTCTTCGGCCCCGACGACTTCATGAACCTGGCCTACGTCAACCCGGTGCTCCGCAACCAGATCCTCAAGGACACCCGGCAGAAGACCCAGCGCAGCAGCGCCGTCGGCGACTTCGAGCAGGCCGAGCAGATCATCGCGAACGAGGTGCCGATCCTGCCGCTGTGGCAGGGCAAGCAGTACATCGCGGCCCGCGCCGACATCACCGGCACCGAGTGGGCGCTCAACGCCTCCTCCACCACCCAGTTCTGGGAGCTGGGCCGCGGGGCGGCCACCGGCTGAGCCCGCAGGCGCCGTGACGTGAGCGGCCGGGTCAGCCCGAACCGGGGCGGACCAGGCCGCTTTCGTATGCGTACACCGCCGCCTGCACCCGGTCGCGCAGCGCCAGCTTGGTCAGCACATGGCCCACGTGGGTCTTCACCGTGGTCTCGCTGACGAACAGCTCGGCGGCGATCTCCGCGTTGGACAGCCCGCGGGCCACCAGCTTGAGCACCTCCACCTCGCGCTCGGTCAGGTCCCGCACCGGCGGCGGCACCGTCTCGTCGCCCGACGGCAGCCGCCCGGCGTACTTGTCCAGCAGCCGCCGGGTGATGCTGGGCGCCAGCATCGCCTCGCCGGCCGCCACCACCCGGATCGCCTGCACCAGCTCGGCCGCCGGCGCGTCCTTGAGCAGGAAGCCGCTGGCACCGGCCCGCAGCGCCTCCACCACGTACTCGTCCAGGTCGAAGGTGGTCAGCACCAGCACCTTGGTCGGGCCCGAGCGGTCCGGGCCGGTGATCTGCCGGGTGGCCTCCACACCGTCCATCCGGGGCATGCGGATGTCCATCAGCACCACGTCGGGCTGGAGCGCCCGCACCTGGTCCAGGGCCTGCTGGCCGTCCCCGGCCTCACCCACCACGGCCAGGTCCGGCTCGGCCTCCAGGATCATCCGGAAACCGGTGCGCAGCAGGGGCTGATCGTCCACCAGCAGGACGCGAATCGCCACGGGCTCTCCTTCGCTAGAGGGCATCATTCTGGCCCACCGCCGGCGGCTCACCCGGTGACAGGGCCAGCGGGTACGGCGGGGGAGTGCCGCCGAACTCCGGACACAGCGCCTGGTGGTCGCACCAGCCGCACAGCGGGGTGCGGCGCGGCTGCCAGTCCCCGCTGGCCGTCGCCTCCTTGATCGCCTCCCACAGCGCCAGCAGCTTGCGCTCGGTGCGCCGCAGGTCCTCCTCCGAGGGGTCGTACGTCAGCACGTCCCCGCTGCCGAGGTAGACCAGCTGGAGCCGGCGCGGCACCAGCCCTCGCAGCCGCCACAGCACCAGGGCGTAGAACTTCATCTGGAACAGCGGCTCGTCCGCGTACTCCGGGCGCGGGGCCTTGCCGGTCTTGTAGTCCACCACCCGCAGGTCGCCGTTGGCCGGCGCGACGTCCAGCCGGTCCACGTAGCCGCGCAGGGTCAGCCCGGACTCCAGCACCGTCTCCACGTACAGCTCGCGCTCGGCCGGCTCCAGCCGGGTCGGGTCCTCCAGGGTGAACCAGCGCTCCACCAGGGCGCGGGCACTGTCCAGCCAGGTGGCCAGCGCCTGCGGCCCGGCCGCCGCGAACAGCTCCGCCAGCTCCGGGCGGGCCGCCAGCAGCCGCTCCCACTCGCCCTCGACCATGCCGGTGGCCCGCAGCGCGGTCCGCTGCGCCGCCGGCGCGTCGAACAGCCGCTCCAGCACGGCGTGCACCACCGTGCCCTTGGTGGCCGCCTCGCTGGGCTTCTCCGGCAGCCGGTCGATGACCCGCAGCCGGTACAGCAGTGGGCAGCGCATGAAGTCCTGTGCCCGCGACGGCGACAGCGACGTCGGCGGGCGCGGCGGAATGCTCCTGGGCCGGCTGTCCTCGGGCCGGCTGTCCTCGGGCGGGATGCTCTGCGTCGGGGTCCCCATGGCAGCAGACCCTACGGCCTGCCACCGACAGCCGGGGCCGGCGCCCGCCCCGGCCTGTGGACAACCGGCCGGGACCGAGGTCGCACCGGCGGCCCGCCCCACCGGACCCCGCCCGGCGACCGTCCGTACGTGCCCACCGGCCCGGCGCAATAGCATGGTCACAGAGCCGCTCGTGCCACATGATGCGGAGCGAGGGTCCTGACCAGCGACGAGGGGAACCAGTGAGCGAGAGCGGCCAGCCGCCGGGCGAGGACGGCGGGACCGGTGCCCCGCAGCGAGAGGCCGGCGGCGGCATCCTGATGGGCCGCTTCTTCGGGGTCCCCATCTACGTGGCCCCGAGCTGGTTCCTGGTCGCCGCGCTGATCACCTGGGTCTTCGGCGGCCAGCTCGACACCGTGCTGCCCGAGCTGGGCAACGTCCGCTACCTGGTGTCGCTGTTCTTCGCCGTCGCCTTCTACGCCTCCGTCCTGGTGCACGAGCTGGCCCACACGGTCGCCGCGCTGCGCTTCAAGCTGCCCGTGCGCCGCATCCAGCTCCAGTTCTTCGGCGGCATCTCGGAGATCGAGAAGGAGTCCGACACCCCGGGCCGGGAATTCGTGCTGGCCTTCGTCGGACCGCTGCTGTCGCTGGTGCTGGCCGCGCTGTTCTTCGGCGGGATGCAACTGGTCGAGGCCGGCACCGTGCCCGGCGTGCTGCTCGCCGGGCTCATGGTGAGCAACTTGATCGTTGCCATCTTCAACTTCCTGCCCGGGCTGCCGCTGGACGGCGGCCGGATGCTGCGGGCCGTGGTCTGGAAGATCAGCGGCAAGCCGATGACCGGCACCGTGGCCGCTGCCTGGGTCGGCCGGGCGCTGGCGCTGGCCGTACTGATCGGGATGCCGCTGCTGTCGTACGAGGGCGGCATCAACGGTGACGGCGGCGGGGGCGGCTCGCTCACCGACGCCCTGCTCGCCGCGATCCTGGCCGCGATCATCTGGACCGGCGCCGGCAACAGCCTGCGGATGGCCCGGCTGCGCGAACGGCTGCCCGGCCTGGCCGCCCGCACCCTGACCCGGCGGGCCGTCCCGGTCAACTCCGACACCCCGCTGTCCGAGGCGCTGCGCCGGGCCAACGAGGCCGGCGCCCGCGCCCTGGTCGTGGTCGACGGCCGCGGCACCCCCACCGCCCTGGTGCGCGAATCGGCCATCGCCGGCATCCCCGAGCACCGCCGCCCCTGGGTCGTGGTCAGCGGCCTGGCCCAGGACCTCACCCCCGGCATGCGGGTCTCCGCCGAGCTGACCGGCGAGGACCTGCTGGACCGGCTGCGCGCCAACCCCGCCAGCGAGTACCTGGTCGTCGAGCCCACCGGCGAGATCTACGGGGTGCTGTCCACCGCGGACGTCGAGCGCGCCTTCCTGGCCGCGATGTCCCGCAGCGAGTCCGGCTGAGCTGTCCCGCTGAGCCCGGGGGCGGCACGGCGGCCGGCCGCGGCAGGCGCGCTGGCGGTACGGGCGCCCCGCCGGGCCGGATAGGGTGGGTTCATGTCCGAACCGACTGGTGCCGCCCGCCGTCGCGGGCCCTTCAAAGTCGGGGACCAGGTCCAGCTCACCGACCCCAAGGGACGCCACTACACCTTCACGCTCGAAGCCGGGAAGCAGTTCCACACCCACAAGGGCGCCTTCCCGCACGACGAGCTGATCGGGGCCCCCGAGGGCAGTGTTGTCCGAACCACGGGAAACGTCGCCTACCTCGCGCTGCGCCCGCTGCTCCCCGACTACGTCCTGTCCATGCCCCGCGGCGCCGCCGTGGTCTACCCCAAGGACGCGGGGCAGATCCTGGCCATGGCCGACATCTTCCCCGGCGCGCGCGTCGTCGAGGCCGGGGTGGGCTCGGGATCGCTGAGCAGCTTCCTGCTGCGCGCGATCGGTGACCACGGCATGCTGCACAGTTACGAGCGCCGGGCGGACTTCGCCGAGATCGCCACCCAGAACGTCGAGCGCTACTTCGGCGGCCCGCACCCCGCCTGGCGGCTGACCGTCGGCGACCTCCAGGACAACCTCTCCGACACCGAGGTGGACCGGGTCATCCTGGACATGCTCGCCCCCTGGGAGTGCCTTGAGGCCGTGTCCAAGGCCCTGGTGCCCGGCGGCATCCTGTGCGCCTACGTGGCCACCACCACCCAGCTCGCCCGGACCGTCGAGTCGATCCGCGAGCACGGCTCCTTCAACGAGCCGGCCGCCTGGGAGACCATGGTCCGCACCTGGCACGTGGAGGGCCTGGCGGTCCGCCCCGACCACCGGATGATCGGCCACACCGGCTTCCTGCTCACCGCCCGCCGCCTCGCCGACGGCGTCGAGCCCCCGCTGCGCCGCCGCCGCCCCGCCAAGGGCGCCTACGGCGAGGACTACGCCGGGCCGGGCAGCGGCAGCGGCGCCGACCGGGACTGAACCCGGCGCCCGGAGGGCACTGTTTCGGCCAACTTCACCGAGCCGCCGCGGGTTTGTTCACTTACCGGACATCCCGCGGCGGCCCTCCGCAGCCGCGCGGCGCTCCGCCCGTCACTCCACGCGCTCCGGCGCACCCCCCGCGTACCGCGGCGGTGTGACGTATGGCACGATGCTGGCCACCCCCACCGACCGACCCCAGGAGCCAGGCGAGTGCAGTCGCCCTCAGGTCCGTCCCTTCCGCACACTCGCGCCCGTACCGTGCACTGGATCAGCACCGCCGCCGCCCTGGGCGCGGTGGTCGCAGCCGCCGCCCTGGTGCAGCCCGCCGACGCCTCTCCCACCGCGGCCGCCCGGCCGCCGGCCCACCCGGCGGCCGCCCCCGACCCGCACGCGGTCGCCTACCCGCTGACCTGCGCCCCGGGCGCCGCGGTGGACGTCATAGCCCACGTCTCTGGTGACCTGGACGGCGACGGGCGGCCGGAGACCGTGGCCGTGGTGCGCTGCCACTCCGACGTGGGCACCCCGCCCAGCGGCGTCTACGTGATAGCAGCGTCCGCGGCCGCCGGCGGCGCCCCGCGGATCGTGGAAATGCTGGTCAACCCCAAGGAGGACCGGGAGATCACCGATTTCCGGCTCCAGGGCCGCACGGTCCGCGCGACCGTCCTGGGCTTCTCCAGCGACTCCACTCCCCGCTGCTGCCCCGACCTGCGGCGCGACTACTCCTGGGAGTGGCGCGACGGACGCTACGTGGCCATACCCGCACCGGCGGCCAACAGCATCTGAGGCCCGCCTCTGGGGTCCGCATCTGGGGCCCGAGAGCAAAGCGCGGGCCCGGGCGCCCGGGCCCGCGCTACGCGCTGAGCGAACAAACACCGCCGCTCCCGCCCGCCGAAGCGGCGGCGGGGCGGCCGCACGGGCCCCTTATTCCGCGTCCGGGCCGTACACCTCGACGCGGTCGGCGACCCGCCGTACATGGATGCAGTCGCCCGGGCACTCCCGGGCCGAGTCCGCCACGTCCCGCAGCAACGCCAGGGGAACGGGTACGGTGGCACCTGGGGACTGTCGCAGCTCGTCGTCGTCACCCTTGACGTAGGCGAGACCGTCGATGTCCAGCTCGAACACTTCGGGCGCGTACTGCACGCAGATGCCGTCGCCCGTGCACAGGTCCTGATCGATCCAGACCTCGAGTGCCGCGTCGGCCTTCTTGTCGCTCACGGAAACCCTCGCCTGCCGTTAGTCGTTGCACACCTTTGGGAAGCAGCCCGTGGGCACCTCGGGCAGCAACCCGGCAATCCACCGGCAACCGACCCGGGAAGCATCCGCCCCCGGCGGCTGTTGACCGAAACGACGATACAACCGGCGGCTTCCGGATGGAGATCGGCGGGTATCCCAGTGGCGGAGGGACGTGCGCAAGGGTGAAGATCGGACACACCGCGATCGTCTTTGTGATCTAGGGGTTTCAACCCCCACCAGCCCAGGTAGGGTCTGGGAACGTCCAGCTCCCCTTGGAGGAGGTGAGGACCGTGGCGGCCCACGACGACGACATCAACCGTGGCGGCCGACCCGCTCGTGGATCGGAAGACCCCATGAGCCAGGTCGCCTTTCTTGAGCAGGAGATCGCCGTCCTGCGACGCAAGCTCGCCGACTCTCCGCGGCACACGAGGATTCTCGAAGAGCGGATCGTCGAGCTGCAGACCAACCTGGCAGGCGTGTCCGCGCAGAACGAACGGCTGGCGAGCACGCTCCGCGAGGCCCGCGACCAGATCGTGGCCCTCAAGGAGGAGGTCGACCGGCTCGCGCAGCCGCCGGCCGGCTTCGGCGTGTTCCTGCAGGCCAACGACGACGGCACGGCGGACATCTTCACCGGTGGCCGCAAGCTCCGGGTGAACGTGAGTCCCGCGGTCGAGCTGGACGCCATCCAGCGCGGCCAGGAAGTGATGCTCAACGAGGCGCTGAACGTGGTTCAGGCCATGGAGTTCGAGCTCATCGGCGACATCGTCACCCTCAAGGAGATCCTTGAGGACGGCGATCGGGCGCTGGTGATCGGGCACACCGACGAGGAGCGCGTGGTCCGGCTGGCCGAGCCGCTGCTCGAC
Organism: Actinacidiphila acididurans; assembly: GCF_016918855.1. Lineage (GTDB taxonomy): Bacteria > Actinomycetota > Actinomycetes > Streptomycetales > Streptomycetaceae > Actinacidiphila > Actinacidiphila acididurans. Next base: position 88,094 of record NZ_JADKYB010000025.1, on the reverse strand, counting down.
GGCACCCTGCGCACCGGCGACGCGCTGCTGCTCGAACCCCGCTCCGGCTACGTGTACGAGCGCGTGCCCAAGAGCGAGGTCGAGGAGCTCGTCCTCGAAGAGGTTCCCGACATCCAGTACCAGCAGATCGGCGGCCTGGGAAACCAGATCGAGCAGATCCGCGACGCGGTGGAACTGCCGTACCTGCACGCCGACCTGTTCAAGGAATACGAACTGCGGCCGCCCAAGGGCGTGCTGCTCTACGGCCCGCCCGGCTGCGGCAAGACGCTGATCGCCAAGGCGGTGGCCAACTCGCTGGCCAAGAAGGTCGCCGAGGTGACCGGGCAGCCGGCCGGCAAGAGCTACTTCCTGAACATCAAGGGCCCCGAGCTGCTCAACAAGTACGTGGGCGAGACCGAGCGGCAGATCCGCCTGGTCTTCCAGCGGGCCCGGGAGAAGGCGGGCGAGGGCACCCCCGTCATCGTCTTCTTCGACGAGATGGAGTCGCTGTTCCGCACCCGTGGCTCCGGGGTGAGCTCGGACGTGGAGAACACCATCGTTCCCCAGCTCCTCGCCGAGATCGACGGCGTCGAGGGCCTGGAGAACGTGATCGTGATCGGCGCCTCCAACCGCGAGGACATGATCGACCCCGCGATCCTGCGCCCGGGCCGGCTGGACGTGAAGATCAAGATTGAGCGTCCGGACGCCGAGGCCGCCCAGGACATCTTCTCCAAGTATCTGCTGGACACCCTGCCGCTGCACGCCGAGGACCTGGCCGAGCACGGCGGGTCCACCGCGGCCACCGTGGACGCCATGATCCAGTCCGTGGTGGAGCGGATGTACTCCGAGACCGAGGAGAACCGCTTCCTGGAGGTCACCTACGCCAACGGTGACAAGGAGGTCCTGTACTTCAAGGACTTCAACTCCGGAGCGATGATCCAGAACATCGTGGACCGGGCCAAGAAGATGGCGATCAAGGACTTCCTGGACCACGGTCAGCGGGGCATGCGCGTCTCCCACCTGCTCGCCGCCTGCGTCGACGAGTTCAAGGAGAACGAGGACCTGCCCAACACCACCAACCCCGACGACTGGGCCCGGATCTCCGGCAAGAAGGGCGAGCGGATCGTGTTCATCCGCACCCTGGTGACCGGAAAGCAGGGAGCGGACACCGGACGCTCCATCGACACCGTGGCGAACACCGGACAGTATCTGTAAGCACTACCCTCCGGCTGCGGGGCCCCGACCGCGGGTACCCGCAGCCGGTGTGTTTTCCGGCCCGCACGGGACCGGAGCCGGGCAAGGAGGGTCCGCATGACCGTACGGCGAGTAATGGGCATCGAGACGGAGTACGGCATCTCCGTTCCCGGCCACCCGAACGCCAATGCCATGCTCACCTCGTCCCAGATCGTCAACGCCTACGCGGCGGCGATGCACCGGGCGCGGCGGGCCCGGTGGGACTTCGAGGAAGAGAATCCGCTGCGGGACGCCCGCGGCTTCGACCTGGCCCGGGACGCGGCGGACACCACCCAGCTCACCGACGAGGACATCGGCCTGGCCAACGTCATCCTCACCAATGGCGCGCGGCTCTACGTCGACCACGCCCATCCGGAGTACTCGTCACCCGAAGTGACCAACCCGCGCGACGCGGTGCTGTGGGACAAGGCCGGCGAGCGGATCATGGCCGAGGCGGCGATGCGGGCCGCCCAGCTCCCCGGCGCCCAGCCGATCCACCTGTACAAGAACAACACCGACAACAAGGGCGCCTCCTACGGCACGCACGAGAACTACCTGATGAAGCGGGAGACGCCGTTCTCCGACATCGTGCGCCACCTGACGCCCTTCTTCGTCTCCCGCCAGGTCGTCACCGGCGCGGGCCGGGTCGGCATCGGCCAGGACGGCCACGAGGACGGCTTCCAGCTCAGCCAGCGGGCCGACTACTTCGAGGTCGAGGTGGGGCTGGAGACGACCCTCAAACGGCCCATCATCAACACCCGGGACGAGCCGCACTCCGACGCCGAGAAGTACCGCCGGCTGCACGTGATCATCGGCGACGCCAACCTCTCCGAGCTGTCCACCTACCTCAAGCTGGGCACCACCTCGCTGGTGCTGTCCATGATCGAGGACGCCTTCATCAAGGTCGACCTGGCCGTGGACCAGCCCGTGCGCACCCTGCACGAGGTCTCCCACGACCCCGGGCTCAAACGCCTGGTCACGCTGCGCAACGGCCGCACCCTGACCGCCGTGCAGCTCCAGATGGAGTACTACGAGCTGGCCCGCAAATACGTCGAGGAGCGCTACGGCTCGGACGCCGACGAGCAGACCAGGGACGTCCTGGGCCGCTGGGAGGACGTGCTGAACCGGCTGGAGCGCGATCCAATGAGCCTGGCCGGCGAGCTGGACTGGGTCGCCAAGCTGGAACTGCTGGAGGGCTACCGGCGCCGCGACGGCCTGGGCTGGGACGCCGCCCGGCTGCACCTGGTGGACCTCCAGTACGCGGACGTACGCCCCGACAAGGGCCTGTACAACCGCCTGGCGGCCCGTGGACGCATGCAGCGCCTGCTGGACGAGGCAGACGTCGTGCGGGCCGTCACGCACCCGCCTGAGGACACCAGGGCCTACTTCCGCGGCCGCTGCCTGGAGCAGTACGCGGACGACGTGGCCGCCGCCTCCTGGGACTCGGTGATCTTCGACCTGCCGGGCCGGGACTCGCTCCAGCGGGTGCCCACCCTGGAGCCGCTGCGGGGCACTCGCAAGCACGTCAAGGAGCTGCTGGACCGGTGCCGCACCGCCGAGGAACTGGTGCGGATCCTGTCCGGGGGCTGAAACGGTCCAGAACCGGGAAACAACCCAGAGGCGGTCGTACGTTGAGCTGAACGGGAGCCGATGTCGGACCCTGCTTGTAGGGTCTGATCTTGTACGGGTCCCGCCGGGACCGGTACGGAACTCGTACGGCTCAGGCACGGCAGGCAACGAGTGCACGAATCGAGCGGGGTGAGGGACATGGCCACTAAGGACACCGACGGCGGACAGCAGCGGGCGACGCGTGCCACGGAGGAGGTCGAGGAGGTCCAGCAGGACGCTGAGGCGGCCGCGGACCTCAAGGAACGCCACGAGAAGCTTTCGGACGACGTCGACTCGGTCCTGGACGAGATCGACGACGTCCTGGAGGAGAACGCGGAGGACTTCGTCCGGTCGTTCGTGCAGAAGGGCGGCGAGTAAGCCGCACCCGATCCACTCGCCCCGCGGCCCGCAGACCGCGGGGCGGATGGATTTCCGGGCCAGGGGTAGGGTCCGTACCGACTTCTTGATCGTGTGGAAGGAAACGCGTGGAAGCCAACACTCGCAGCACCACCGGGCGTCTGCCGGCCGCCTTCCTGACGCCCGGCTCGTCCTCGTTCCTCGACTTCCTCGGTGAGCACTCCCCCGAGCTGCTCCCCGGGAACCGCACGCTGCCTCCGCTCAAGGGCGCCGTGGAACTGCCGCACGGCACGACCATCGTGGCCGCCGCCTTCGACGGCGGCGTGATCCTGGCGGGTGACCGCCGGGCCACGATGGGCAACCTGATCGCCCAGCGCGACATCGAGAAGGTCTTCCCGGCCGACGAGTACTCCGCGGTCGGCATCGCCGGCACCGCGGGCCTGGCCGTGGAGATGGTCAAGCTGTTCCAGCTCGAGCTGGAACACTACGAGAAGATCGAAGGGGCGACCCTGTCCCTGGAGGGCAAGGCCAACCGCCTGTCCACGATGATCCGCAGCAACCTCGGCATGGCCCTGCAGGGCCTGGCCGTGGTCCCGCTGTTCGCCGGGTACGACACGGACCGCGAGAAGGGCCGCATCTTCTCGTACGACGTGACCGGCGGCCGCAGCGAGGAAATCGGCTTCGCGGCCACCGGCTCCGGCTCGGTGTTCGCCCGCGGCGCCCTGAAGAAGCTGTACCGCAGCGACCTCACCGAGCGTCAGCTCGCCACCGCGGTGATCCAGGCGCTCTACGACGCGGCGGACGACGACTCGGCCACCGGCGGTCCGGACCTGTCCCGGCGGATCTACCCGATCATCACCTCGATCACCGACGAGGGCTTCCGGCGGCTGGGCGAGGACGAGGTCGCCGAGATCGCCCGCACGGTGATCGACGGGCGGCTGGCGCAGCCGGACGGACCCCGGGCCGAGGTGCTGTGACGGCCGCCCCGGCGATCCGCGGTGGCCGGCAGCACCCCGCGTCCCCAGTGACGTTCCCAGCGACGACAGCAGAAAGGCACGGTTAGCCGGTGTCCACGCCCTTTTACGTATCGCCCCAGCAGGCCATGGCGGACCGTGCCGAGTACGCCCGCAAGGGCATCGCGCGTGGCCGCAGCGTCGTCGTGATCCAGTACACCGACGGCATCGTCTTCGTGGCGGAGAACCCGTCCCGGGCCCTTCACAAGGTCAGCGAGATCTACGACCGGATCGCCTTCGCGGCGGTCGGCAAGTACAACGAGTTCGAGAACCTGCGGATCGGCGGCGTGCGGTACGCCGACCTGCGCGGCTTCACCTACGACCGGGACGACGTGACCGCCCGCGGTCTGGCCAACGTCTACGCGCAGACGCTCGGCACGATCTTCTCCAGCGTCGGCGAGAAGCCCTACGAGGTCGAGCTGATCGTCGCCGAGGTCGGCTCCGCCCCCGAGGACGACCAGATCTACCGGCTGCCGCACGACGGGTCCATCGTGGACGAGCACGGCGCGGTCGCCGTCGGCGGCAACTCCGACCAGATCGGCAGCTTCCTGGACCAGCGGCACCGGGACGGGCTGAGCCTGGCGGAGGCGCTGGAGCTGGCGGTGGAGTCGCTCAGCCGCGACACGAACGGCGGCGAGCCGCGCACGCTCACCGCCGAGCAGCTCGAAGTGGCCGTGCTCGACCGCACCCGGCCGCAGCAGCGGAAGTTCAAGCGGATCCTCGGCAGCCAGCTGAGCCGGCTGCTGGGCACGGAGGGCACCTCCGAGGGCGACACGGACGAGTCGTCCGACAAGGAGTAGCTCCGACGAGGAGTAGCTCCGACGAGGAGTGGCGAACAGGCGCGGACGGACGGGCCGGGGGTACGCCCCCGGCCCGTCCGCACGTTCACGCCTCTTTCGCGGCCACCGGGCCCGTCGAGCCCCGCACCACCAGTTCCACCGGCAGGTCCACGGGGGCGGGGTGGTCGCCCCGCAGGAGGGTGAGCAGGGCGGACATGCCGGCGCCGCCGACCTGTTCGGCGGGCAGCCGGACCGTGGTGAGTTCGGGGTCGAGCGCGGTGGCCAGTGACAGGTCGTCAAAGCCCGAGACCGACAGGTCCCGCGGGACGTGCAGCCCCAAGTGGCGGGCGGCCTTGCAGGCGCCCGCGGCCAGGGTGTCGCCGTCGCACAGCACAGCGGTGGGGCGCGGGCCGGAAGCGGTGAGGGCCCGCAGGGCGGCGTCGCGGGCGGCGGTGACGTCCAGGGCGCAGCGCTCGGTGCGCAGCAGGGCGCCGGGGACGGCGCGGAGCTCGGCGGCCACCGTGTCGGCACGGACCCGGAAGGTCCAGGTGTCGACGTCGCTCGCCAGGTGGATGATGCGCCGGTGGCCCAGTGCCAGCAGGTGCCGGGCGACCTGGCGGATGCCGTCGGCGACGGCGAGGTTGACCGTGGGCGGCCCGCCGGGAGCCGCCGGGTCGCTGTCCAGCATGACCAGGGGCAGCCCGCCGGCCCGGCCCCCTTCACCGATGCCGGCCAGGGCGTCCGCGGCCATCGAGGAGGCCAGCACGCCGTCGATGGCCGCCCGGGCCGAGCCGAAGGGGTCCCGGGCCGGGCCGGTGCCGGCCGGCGACGGGTAGAGCACCACCCCGAAGCCGTGCTCGGCGGCCACCGCGGCGGCCCCGGTGTAGACCCGGGCGAAGTATTCGTGGGTGAGCGCGGGCACGACCAGCAGGGCGGTCCTGGTGCGGCCCGTGCGCAGCGAGCGGGCCGCCAGGTTGGGGGCGTAGCCCAGGTCGCCGGCGGCCTCCCGGACGACCGCGGCCGTGCGCTCCGAGACCCGGCCGCGCCACTTGTCGCCCAGCACCAGCGACACGGTGGCCTGCGAGACCCCCGCGGCCCGCGCCACGTCCCGCGAGGTCGGCCGGATCCCGCCGCTGGCCATCGCCGTACGCCCCTTCGTGCTTCCCCGGCCGTCCCCGGCCCGCACCGCGCGGGTTTACCCGCGCGCATGCGCCATGGTACGTATGACCAGCCACGTTATACGTAACACTGCCGCTGGGCAGGTGGGGGAGAGGGGCCGGGGATGGCAAGCGGATACGGGGACCTGCTGCGTACGCCGTACGCCGCGCGGCTGCTCGGCGGCACCCTGCTGGGCCGGCTGCCCAACGCCATGGCCGCGCTCGCCGTGGTGCTCTTCCTGCGCTCCCAGGGCGCCGGCTACGGCCTGGCCGGCACCCTGTCGGCGCTGTACGGCCTCGCCGTCGCCGTCGGCCAGCCGCTGCTGGGGCGCATGGTGGACCGGCGCGGGCAGCCGAGGGTGATGACCGGCGCGGCGCTGCTGTCGGCCGCCGGATTCGTCCTGCTGGCCGTCACCGGCCCGTCCCCGCTGCCGCTGGCCGTCCTTGCCGTGGTGCTCGCCGGAGTGGCCACACCGCCGCTGGAGGGCGGCCTGCGGGCACTGTGGCCCACCGTGCTGGGCGAGGCCGAACGGGTGCAGAAGGCGTACGCCCTGGACGCCGCCGCCCAGGAGGTGCTGTTCACCGTCGGCCCGCTGCTGGTCTCGGCCGCCGTGGCCGCGGTCTCCCAGGCCGCCGCGGTGGTGCTCACCGGCGCCCTGTGCGTCGCCGGCACCCTGGTGGTGGTCACCGCCCTGCCCTCCCGGCAGTGGCGGGCCGAGCGGCGCGAGGCGCACTGGCTGGGCGCCCTGCGCTCCCGGGGCCTGGCCGTGCTGCTCGCCGCCTGCTTCTTCCTGGGGATCGCGCTGGGCGCGATCTCGCTGGCCGCCGTCGCCTACGGTGACGCGCACGGCGGCGGACCGGTGGCCGCCGTGCTGCTGGCCGCCAATGGGGCAGGCGCCCTGGCCGGCGGCCTGGCCTACGGCGCCCGGCAGTGGGACTCGGTGCCCGAGCGGCGGCTGCGGGCCTTGTCGGTCGGTCTCGCGGTGTGTTATCCGCCACTTCTGCTCGTCCCGGGCGTCCTCTGGACGGCCCTGCTCGCCGCCCTCGCCGGAATCTTCCTCGCACCCACTCTGGCCTGCGGTTTCCTGGTCGTGGACCGGCACGCCCCGGCCGGCACCGTAACCGAGGCGTTCTCCTGGGTGGTCACCGCCGTCGGGGTCGGCGCGGCCCTGGGCACGGCCGCCGCGGGCCTCGCCGCGCAACACGGCGGGGCCCGCGCCGGATTCGCCGTGGCCGCCGCGGGCGGGGCCGTGGCCTGCGCCGTACTGCTGTCCACCGGCCGAATCCTGACGCCGCCAAACCTCGAAAGTCGACCGGAAAAAGATCGAAACGGTGCGCTGCAACCCCGTTTCAGCACCACGCATCAGGCGTAATGTTCAGACATGGACCGCCGCATTTTCGGGCTGGAGAACGAGTACGGCGTCACATGCACGTTCAGGGGACAGCGGCGTCTGTCCCCTGACGAGGTGGCGCGGTACCTCTTCCGCCGTGTCGTGTCATGGGGCCGCAGCAGCAATGTCTTCCTGCGCAATGGGGCCCGCCTCTACCTCGACGTCGGCTCGCACCCGGAGTACGCCACTCCCGAGTGCGACAACGTCACCGAACTCGTCACGCACGACAAGGCCGGAGAGCGCATCCTCGAAGGTCTGCTGGTGGACGCCGAACGGCGGCTCCACGAAGAGGGCATCGCGGGCGACGTGTACCTGTTCAAGAACAACACGGACTCGGCCGGCAACTCCTACGGATGCCACGAGAATTATCTGGTGGCCCGCCACGGGGAATTCTCCCGGCTGGCGGACATCCTCATTCCCTTCCTCGTCACCCGGCAGCTCCTGTGCGGCGCGGGCAAGGTGCTGCAGACCCCCCGCGGCGCCGTGTACTGCGTGAGCCAGCGCGCCGAGCACATCTGGGAAGGCGTCAGCTCGGCCACCACGCGTTCCCGCCCCATCATCAACACCCGGGACGAGCCGCACGCCGACGCCGAGCGGTACCGGCGGCTGCACGTGATCGTGGGCGACTCCAACATGTCCGAGACCACGATGCTGCTCAAGGTCGGCGCCACCGACCTCGTGCTGCGCATGATCGAGGCCGGCACCGTGATGCGCGACCTCACCCTGGAGAACCCGATCCGGGCCATCCGCGAGGTCAGCCACGACATCACCGGCCGCCGCAAGGTCCGGCTCGCCTCCGGCCGCGAGGCGTCCGCGCTGGACATCCAGCAGGAGTACTACTCCAAGGCCGTGGAGTTCTGCGAGCGGCGCGGCATCCGCACCGGCGTGATCGACCAGGTGCTGGAGCTGTGGGGCCGCACCCTGGACGCCATCGGCAGCGGGGACCTGGGCAAGATCGGCACCGAGATCGACTGGGTCATGAAGTACCAGCTCATCGAGCGGTACCGGAGCCGGGACAACATCACCATGTCGCACCCGCGGGTCGCGCAGATAGACCTCGCGTACCACGACATCCACCGCCGGCGCGGGCTGTACTACCTGCTGGAGCGCAAGGGCCAGGCCAAGCGGGTCTGCAGCGACCTGAAGATCTTCGAGGCCAAGTCCGTGCCCCCGCAGACCACCCGGGCCCGGCTGCGCGGCGACTTCATCCGCCGTGCCCAGGAGCAGCGCCGTGACTTCACGGTGGACTGGGTGCACCTCAAGCTCAACGACCAGGCCCAGCGGACCGTGCTGTGCAAGGACCCGTTCCGGTCGGTGGACGACCGGGTGGAGAAGCTGATCGCCGGTATGTGACCCGGACAGGTGCACCCCGTAGGGTGTGGGGCGGCAAAACCACAGACCACGACCCGAGCAGAGATCCCCCCACCGCCCCGCACCCACCACCAGACGAGGACCCCCGTGCGCCGTCGCTCCGTACTCGCCGCCGTGCCCGCGCTCTTGCTGACCGCCGCCGGCTGCGGCAGCAACGACAAGAAGAGCGACTCGGCCTCCTCGCCGTCGCCCAGTGGCTCCGCGACCACCACCAGCCCCGCGGCCACGCCCAGCGCGACGCCGACCCCGAAGACCGTCAGCGGCCCGGTGCCCGCCATCACCGCCGGCGCCACGTTCAACCAGAAGCCGACCGTCGCCAAGGGCCCGGGCACCCCGGCCACCGACCTCGCGGTCAAGACCGTGATCAAGGGCGACGGGCCGGCGATCGCCGCCGGCGACTACATCCAGGTGAACTACCTCGGGCAGATCTGGTCCACCGCGAAGGTCTTCGACACCTCCTTCGGCCGCGGCACCTACACCAACGTGATCGGCCAGGGCAAGGTCATCCCCGGCTGGGACCAGGGCCTGGTCGGCCAGACGGTCAAGAGTCGGGTCGAGCTGGCCATCCCGCCGGCCCTGGGCTACGGCAGCTCCGGCAACGCCGCCGCGGGCATCAAGGGCACCGACACGCTGGTCTTCGTCGTCGACGTGCTCAACCGCTACAACGCCAAGAGCTCCGCCACCGGCAAGGCCACCGCCCAGAGCGACGCGAGCCTGCCCAAGGTCGGCACCAACACCGACGGCAAGGCGCCGTCCATCACCGTCCCCAAGACCAAGGCGCCCACCAAGCTCGTCTCGAACTACATCCTCGAGGGCGACGGCCCGGTGGTGAAGGCCAGCGACACCCTGCTGCTCCAGTACAAGGGCGTGCTGTGGGACACCGGCAAGGAGTTCGACGCCAGCTACACCCACGGCGAGCTGGCCGCCTTCCCGCTGGCCCAGCTCATCAAGGGCTGGCAGCAGGGCCTGGCGGGCAAGAAGGCCGGCAGCCGGGTCATGCTGGTCACCCCGCCCGACCTGGCCTACGGCAGCCAGGCCAACAACGGCATCCCGGCCAACTCCACCCTGGTGTTCACCCTGGACATCCTGGCCATCCTCTAGCCGCCCGGCCGCGAGCCCGCCGCCCGGCCGTGTCGCGGGTCCGCCCCGCACGGCACGGCACCCCGGTCTGGAAGACTGTCCGGGTTTCCGGCATCAGCACAAGGAGCATCACGTGAGCATCGAGAAGCCCGAGATCGACTTCCCGGGCGGCGAGCCCCCGGCCGACCTGGAGGTCAAGGACATCTGGGTCGGCGAGGGCACGGAGGCGAAGGCCGGCGACATGGTCTCCGTCCACTACGTCGGCGTGGCCTTCTCCACCGGCGAGGAGTTCGACGCGAGCTGGAACCGGGGCAACCCGCTGCGCTTCCAGCTCGGTGTCGGCCAGGTCATTCCCGGCTGGGACCGGGGCGTGCAGGGCATGAAGGTCGGCGGCCGCCGCCAGCTCACCATCCCCGCGCACCTCGCGTACGGCGACCGCGGCGCCGGCGACAAGATCGCCCCCGGCGAGACGCTGATCTTCGTCTGCGACCTGGTGTCCGTCTGACCGCACCGGTCAAGGCGCCTGCGGGTCCCCCGGACCCGTACGCCTGAGGTCCGGCACGGACCCGTCAGCGCCCGGTGGGGCCCCGGCCACGGCCGGGGCCCCACCCGTTTCCGGGCCTTTTCCGGGCCTTTCCCCGGCCGGTTTTCCGTTCCGCGCCGAGAGCGGTACGGTCAGCGATCGAGGGCGGAAACGAAGGGTGCGGGATGGCGATTGCCAAGGCCGAGCGGCTGATGAATCTGGCGCTGTGCCTGATGAACACCCGGCGGCCGGTCAGCAAGCGGGAACTGCGCGCGTCCATCGAGGCCTACCACGAGGTCACCTCCGACGAGGCGTTCAACCGCATGTTCGAGCGCGACAAGGACGACCTGCGCGAGCTCGGGCTGGTCATCGACACCGTGGAGAGCCTGGACGGGGAGTACGGCTACCTCGCCCGCAGCGACCGCAACCGGCTGCCCGACATCGCCCTGGACCCCGAGGAGGCCGCCGCCCTCGGCCTGGTCGCCAAGGTCTGGCAGCAGGCCCGGCTCGCCGAGGCCGCCAGCGGGGCGCTGCAGAAGCTGCGCGCGGCCGGCGTGCCGTACGAGGACCCCTCCGGCGTGCTGGAGCCGCGCATCCCGGCTCCCGAGCCGGCCTTCGAACCGCTGATGCTGGCCACCCGCGAGCGCCGCGCGGTCGCCTTCGACTACCGCAAGGCCAGCGCCGCGCGCCCCGAGCCGCGGGTGGTCGAGCCGTGGGCGCTGGAGTGCTGGCGCGGCCACTGGTACCTGGCCGGCTACGACCGGGACCGCGGCGCCGTCCGCGTCTTCCGGCTGTCCCGGATCACCGGCCGGGTCCGTACCGCCCGTGGCGCCTTCACCGCGCCGGTGCCCGACCACGTCGACGTACGGGAGACCGTGGCCCGCTGGGCCGGCGAGGGCGTCACCTCCGTCACCGCCCGGATCCGGCTGCGCCGCGACAGCGGCTACCCGCTGCGCGCCCGGGCCGTGACGACCACCCCGGTCGACGCCGACTGGGACGAACTGGAGGTCCCGTACGGCCACGGCCTGGACGCGTGGCTGGCCGAATTCGGGCCGGACGTGCTGGTCCTGGCCCCCGAGGAGCTGCGCGCCGACGTCCTGGACCGGCTGCGCGCGGTGGCGAAGGGCTGATCAGCGGTGAGCAATGCGATCGACCAGACCCGGCGGATGCTGTCCCTGGTCACCTACCTGCGCGAACGCCCGGGAGCCCGGGTCAGCGACGTGGCCCGCGCCTTCGGGGTCACCGAGGCCGAGCTGATCGGCGACCTCAATGTGCTGCCGCTGTGCGGCACCAGCTTCCGCGGCGGCGACCTGCTGGACATCGACACCGACGGCGAGCGCATCTGGTGGCACAACCCCGGCACCGCCGACGACGTGGCCCAGCCGCTGCGGCTGGCCGCCGACGAGGCCACCGCGCTGCTGGTCGCCGCCCGCGCGGTGGCCGACCTGCCCGGCCTGCGGGACAGCGACCGCCAGGCCCTGCTGCGGGCCTGCGCCAAACTGGAGGACGCGGCCGGCGAGGTCGCCGCGGGCAGCGCGCAGCTGTCGGTCACCTTCGAGTCCGAGGGCAGCGTCTTCGCCACCGTGGACCGCGCCATCACCGAGCGGCGCCGGCTGTGGATGCGCTACTACTCGCCGGCCCGCGACGCGCTGACCGAGCGTGAGGTGGACCCGATCCGGCTGTTCGCGGTCGGCCACACCTATGTCGAGGGCTGGTGCCGCCTGTCGGAGGACCGGCGCACCTTCCGGCTGGACCGGGTCGCCGAGATCCGGCTGCTGGACGCGCCGTCCGACCCGCCCCGGATCGAGCCGCGCGACCTGTCCCAGGGCCTGGTGCAGCCGGCCGGCGACGACCCCGAGGTGATCGTCGAGGTCGGGCCCGGCGGGCGCTGGGTCGCCGAGTACTACCCGCACGACCGCGCCGAGGAACTGCCCGACGGCGGCCTGCGGATCACCCTGCGCACCCCCGACCCGGGCGCCCTGCGCCGGCTCGCGCTGCGGCTCGGCCGCGACGGCCGGATCGTCGCGCCGCCCGCCCTGGCCGCGCAGGCCCGTGACGCGGCCGTCGCGGCGCTGGCCGCGTACGGGGAGTGAACGGCCGATGACCTCGACCGCCGCCCCGCCGCCACCCGCCACCGGGCCGGCCGTCTTCCGGGCGAACTGCCCGCACTGCCGCACCAGCTTCGAACTGCGCGCCGACGACCTGCGGCTGGCCATCGGCGCCTCCGCCCGCACCACCTTCTACTCCTTCACCTGCCCCGAATGCGGCGAGGCGGTCCGCAAGCCGGCCCCCGAACGCATCGTCGAACTCCTCACGCTGGGCGGGGTCAGCACGATGCGGCTGGCCTGACCGGCCTGACCGGGCGTGGGCGGCGTCACGGTAGGCTCACCGCCCATGTGGTGGCTCTACTTCTGGGTCGGCCTGGCGACAGCGGGACTGTTCGTGCTGGCCGTGGCGGCGCTGCGGGTCTTCGTGGCGGCGCAGGAACTGGCCCGTCAGGTCGCGGCCGGCAGCGAGGCGCTGGCCCGCGCGGGGGAGCGGCTGCAACAGGCCGCGGGCCCGCTGGCCGGCCGCGGCGGCGAGATCTCCCGCCGCTGACCTCCTCACATACGTGCCGCAGGAAGGTAGTCTGGCCGGGGCCGCAATCGGGCGGACCCCGGGCACACCCCGGCCGTTCACCCGTGCGCGCTACGATCGAGCCGCACGTCCCCATCGTCCAGGTGAGAAGGTAGAACTTTTATGCTCGGCAATCTCAAGCCCCTGGAGATCGTCCTCATCCTGGTCGTGGTCGCCCTTCTCTTCGGCTCCAAGAAGCTCCCCGACGTGGCCCGGTCGCTGGGCAAGTCGGCGCGCATCCTCAAGAGCGAGGCCAAGGCGATGAAGAACGACGGCGCCGCCGACCGTACCGCCGAGTCCGCCGCGCAGGAGCCGGCCGCCCCTCGTACGATCCAGTCGGCGCCCGGCGACACCGCCAGCGCCCGCCCGGTTTCCGAGGACGCCGACCGCACCACGGCGAAGAGCTGACGCAGCAGGTAGCAGGTACGCACAAGCCGGCCGGCGCGCCGACGGCTGCCGCACGAGACGAGGACGTGGGTGCTCAAGACTGCCCGCACGCAGGAGAAGGACCCCGAGGGGCGGATGCCCCTCGGGGACCACTTGCGTGAGCTGCGCAACCGGCTGTTCAAGTCGGTGCTCGCGATCATGGTCGTCACGATCGTGGCGGCTTTCTTCTACCGCCACATCCTGGAGATCTTCCAGCACCCGATCCTGAAGGCGGCCGGCTGCCCGACCGGCGTCGATCACCTCGACAAGGGCAAGGCGTGCGCCCAGCTGACCGTCACCGGCCTGATGGGCGGTTTCTCGGTCGCGTTGAAGGTCGCCCTGATGACCGGGCTCATCGTCAGCTCGCCGGTGTGGCTCTACCAGCTCTGGGCCTTCCTCGCCCCCGGCCTGCACAAGAACGAGAAGCGCTACACCCTCGCCTTCGTCGGCACCGGAGTGCCGCTGTTCGTCGGCGGCGCCGCGCTCGCCTACGCGATCCTGCCGCAGAGCGCGAAGATCATGATCGGCTTCGTGCCGGACCACACCGTCAACCTGGTGCCGCTCGACCAGTTCATCGACCTGGTGCTGCGCCTGGTCGTCGTCTTCGGCCTGGCCTTCGAGCTGCCGCTGGCGCTGGTGCTGCTCAACTTCACCGGTGTGGTGACCGGCCGGCGGATGCTCGGCTGGTGGCGCGGCATGGTGATAGGCATCGTCGTCTTCGCAGCGGTCGCCACCCCCACCGGTGACCCGCTCACCATGTGCCTGCTGGCCGCCCCGATCGTCTTCCTGTACTTCCTGGCCATGGGCGTCTGCTTCATCAACGACGGCCGCCGCTCGCGCCGCCGCGCCGCCGACCCGGACTTCGGCCTCGACCCCGACGAGGCGTCCTCGCTCGACCACATCCCCGAGCAGGTCTCCGCCCAGCCGTTCAACTCCGCCGAGTTCCGCGGCGACGACGGGTACGACGACGCGACCTGACCTGACCCCTTTGTTCGATCGTGCCGGATCCGGACGGATCCGGCATGCCTCGTGCCTCCCGCGGGGTAGGGTCCGCGGGTGACCAGCGACGTCAGCCTCTTCGTGAACCCCTCCGCGGGCCGCGGCCGGGGTGCCCGGGCCGCCGGACCCGCCGCCGACCACCTGCGCCGGGCCGGATTCGGCGTCCGCTCGGTGGTCGGCGCCGACGCCGCGGACGCGCTGCGCCGGGCCCGCGCCGCGGTCGAGGCCGGCACCTCCGCGCTGGTCGCCGTCGGCGGTGACGGCATGGTCTCCCTGGCCCTCCAGGCCGTGGCCGGCACCGACACCCCGCTCGGCGTGGTCGCCGCCGGCACCGGCAACGACTTCGCCCGCGCCGCCGGGCTGCCGCTGCGCGACCCCGCCGCGGCCGGCCGGGTCGTCGCCGAGGCGCTCAAGGAGGGACGCATACGGGAGCTGGACCTCGGCCGGACCGGCGACCGATGGTTCGGCACCGTCCTGGCCTCCGGCTTCGACTCCCGGGTCAACGACCGGGGCAACCGGATGCGCTGGCCCACCGGGCGGCTGCGCTACGACGTGGCCGTACTCGCCGAACTCGCCGCGCTGCGTCCCATCCCGTACCGGATCGCCCTCGACGACGCCCCCGAGCGGGAGATCGAGGCCACCCTCATAGCGGTCGGCAACGGCCCCTCCTACGGCGGCGGCATGCGCATCTGCGCGGACGCGGAGATGGACGACGGGCTGTTCGACGTGTGCGTGGTCGGCCCGTGCAGCCGCACCACGCTGCTGCGGGTCTTCCCCCGGGTCTACCGCGGCACCCACCCCTCGCACCCGGTGGTCACCGTCCACCGCGCCGCCCGGGTCCGGCTGGCCGCGCCCGGTGTGACCGGCTACGCCGACGGCGAGCGGATCGGGCCGCTGCCGCTGGAGGCGCGGACCGTGCCCGCCGCGGTCCGGCTGCTGGTCTGAGCACGCGCTGTGTCGGTGCCTCCCGGTAGGCTCGATGCGAGATGACCGAAGAGATGTCCCCCGCCGAGCGCTACGCCGCCAGCCGGCGCCGCGCCACCGAGACCGCCACCGCACTCGGGCAGTTCCGCGAACTGTACGAGTTCGGCCTCGACCCGTTCCAGATAGAGGCGTGCCAGGCGCTGGAAGCGGGCAGCGGAGTCCTGGTCGCCGCGCCCACCGGATCGGGCAAGACGGTGATCGGCGAGTTCGCCGTCCACCTCGCCCTCGCCGAGGGCCGCAAGTGCTTCTACACGACGCCGATCAAGGCGCTGTCCAACCAGAAGTACAACGACCTGGCCAAGCGCTACGGAGCGGAGAAGGTCGGCCTGCTCACCGGCGACAACAGCGTCAATGGCGACGCGCCGGTGATCGTGATGACCACCGAAGTGCTCCGCAACATGCTGTACGCGGGTTCCTCCGCCCTGGACGGCCTCGGCTACGTGGTCATGGACGAGGTGCACTACCTCTCCGACCGGTTCCGCGGCGCCGTCTGGGAAGAGGTGATCATCCACCTGCCGCCCTCGGTGACCCTGGTGTCACTGTCCGCGACCGTCTCCAACGCCGAGGAGTTCGGTGACTGGCTGGACACGGTCCGCGGCGACACCAAGGTGATCGTCTCCGAGCACCGCCCGGTCCCGCTGTGGCAGCACGTCCTGGCCGGCCGCCGGATGTACGACCTGTTCGAGGAGAAGACCGGCCCCACCGAGCCGCAGGGCCGCCGCGAGGTCAACGCCGAACTCGTCCGGCTGGCCCGGATGGAGAACCAGCGCACCTACCACCCGCGGGCCAAGCGCGGCAAGGAGGCGGACCGGGAGCGCGAACGCCGGGCCCGGTCCCGGATCTGGACGCCCAGCCGCGCCGAGGTCATCGACCGGCTGGACAGCGAGGGCCTGCTGCCCGCCATCACCTTCATCTTCAGCCGGGCCGGCTGCGAGGCCGCGGTCCAGCAGTGCCTGAACGTGGGCCTGCGGCTGAACAACGACGAGGCCCGCTCGGCCGTGCGCGCCATCGTGGAGGAGCGCACCCGCGCCATCCCCGACGAGGACCTGCACGTCCTGGGCTACTTCGAGTGGCTGGAGGGCCTGGAGCGCGGCATCGCCGCCCACCACGCCGGCATGCTGCCCGCCTTCAAGGAAGTCGTCGAGGAACTCTTTCTCAAGGGCCTGGTCAAGGCGGTGTTCGCCACCGAGACGCTGGCGCTGGGCATCAACATGCCGGCCCGCTCGGTGGTGCTGGAAAAGCTCGTCAAGTGGAACGGCGAGATGCACGCCGACATCACTCCTGGCGAGTACACCCAGCTCACCGGCCGCGCCGGGCGCCGCGGCATCGATGTCGAGGGCCACGCGGTGGTGCTGTGGCAGCGCGGCTTCGACCCGGGCGCCGTCGCGGGCCTGGCCGGCACCCGCACCTATCCGCTGCGGTCGTCGTTCAAGCCGTCGTACAACATGGCGGTCAACCTCGTCGGGCAGTTCGGCCGGCACCGCTCGCGCGAGCTGCTGGAGACCTCCTTCGCGCAGTTCCAGGCCGACCGCTCGGTGGTCGGCATCGCCCGCCAGGTGCAGCGCAACGAGGAGGGGCTCGACGGCTACCGCGAGTCGATGACCTGCCACCTCGGCGACTTCGACGAGTACATGCGGCTGCGCCGGGAGCTGAAGGAGCGCGAGCAGGAGCTGTCCCGGCAGGGCGCGGTGGAGCGCCGGGCGGCGGCCTCCGACGCGCTGGAGAAGCTGAAGCCGGGCGACATCATCCATGTGCCGGCCGGGAAGTACGCCGGGCTCGCCCTGGTGCTGGAGCCGGGCATCCCCGGGCGGGCGGCCGGCGACCACCACCCGCGCGGCGGCGAGTACCACGACGGGCCGCGTCCGCTGGTGCTCACCGCCGAACGCCAGGTCAAGCGGCTGGCGCAGATCGACTTCCCGGTGCCGGTGGAGGCGCTGGACCGGATGCGCATCCCCAAGTCCTTCAACCCGCGCAGCCCGCAGTCGCGCCGGGACCTGGCCTCGGCGATGCGCTCCAAGGCCGGCAGCGCGGGCTGGACCGGACCGGCCCGGCACCGCAAGCAGCGCTCCGCCGCCGCGGAAGACACCGAGATCTCCCGGCTGCGCACCGCGATCCGGGCGCACCCCTGTCACGGCTGCGAGGACCGTGAGGACCACGCCCGCTGGGCCGAGCGGTATCAGCGGCTGCGCCGCGACACCCAGCAGCTCGAACGGCGCATAGAGGGCCGCACCAACACCATCGCCCGCACCTTCGACCGGGTGTGCGCGGTACTGAGCGAACTCGACTACCTGGAGGGCGACCAGGTCACCGCGGACGGCCGCCGGCTGGCCCGGCTCTACGGCGAGTTGGACCTGCTGGCCAGTGAATGCCTGCGCGAGGGCGTGTGGGACGGCCTGAACCCGGCCGAACTGGCGGCCTGCGCCTCGGCGCTGGTCTTCGAGTCCCGCCAGGCCGACGACGCGATGACGCCGCGGCTGCCCACCGGCCAGGCCCGCAACGCCCTCGGCGAGATGGTACGGATCTGGGGCCGGCTGGACGCCCTGGAGGAGGACCACCGGATCAACCAGACCGAAGGTGTCGGCCAGCGCGAACCCGACCTCGGCTTCGCCTGGCCCGCCTACCGCTGGGCGTCCGGCCACACCCTGGACTCCGTCCTCACCGACGCCGACATGCCGGCCGGCGACTTCGTCCGCTGGTGCAAGCAGCTCATCGACGTCCTCGGCCAGATCGGCGAGGCCGCCCCGGAAGGCAGCCCGGTCCGCCGCAACTCCCGCCGGGCGATGGACGGCCTGCTGCGCGGCGTCGTGGCCTACTCCTCGGTGGGCTGAGACTCACGCGGCGGCGGCCCTGCCCGGTAGGGCCGCCGCGGGCGGGACGAGTACGGCGGACGTGGCCAATACGGCGAGTACCGCCGTGGGCCGGCCCGGGCGGCTCGGGTGCCATGCCCGGGTGGCCCCGGGCCGATGCCCCGGCGGTCCGGTCAGGCCGGCCACCTGCCGCCGAAGGCACCGGTGAGGGCTGTCGGCCAGCGGGTGGCCAATACGGCGGGTACCGCCGTGGGCCGGCCCGGGCGGCTCGGGTGCCATGCCCGGGTGGCCCGGGCCGGTGCCCCGGCGGTCCGGTCAGGCCGGCCGCCTGCCGCCGAAGGCACCGGTGAGGGCTGTCGGCCAGCGGTTTGCGCCCCGCTTGGCCACCCTTCGGTGGTCCGGCTCGGCTCGTAGTCCGGTGTCGCGGGCCGGACGAGCCCGTCGGCCGTGCACGCGACGGGGTCCGCGGCCTGAGTGAGGGCCTCGGCGCGCAGCCCGCGCGCCGTTCGGTCACTCTTCGGCGGTCCGGCCGGCCAGATACGCCCGCCAGCCGCCGTACGACGTAATGTCCACCGCACCGGTCAGGGCCACCGGTTCGCACAGGAAGCCGGTGGCCGTGGTGCCGTCGGACAGGTCGACTCTGCCCAGGGTCATCGGGTGGGGGAGGGCGGCGGTGAAGGTGCCCAGGGCCGCGGCGGGGAGTTCCCACACCTCGGCCTCCATTGCGGCGCCGTCGGTGGCGACCCGCACCAGGCCCGGCTTGGGCGGATCGGTGGGCAGGGCGTAGAGCCGGTAGGTGGGGGCTGTCGCGGTGCGGGTGGCCAGGCGGGCGCCGAGGGCGAGGAGCTGGTGGTTGAGGGGCTGGCCGGTGAGGTGGGCGCCCACCACGGCGAGCCGTAGCGGGGGTTCCAGCAGGGCGGCCAGGTCGGCGAGGCGGTCGTCGGTGTGCGCGGGGCCGAGCAGCATCAGCCCGAAGCCGGTTGGGCCGCCGCCGGGGACGGCGACCGCGCACAGGTCCAGCAGGTTGGCGGAGTTGGTGAACCGGCCCAGGCGCGCGTTGGCGCCCACCGGGTCATCGGCGACCTCGGCGAGGGTGGGGTGGCCGGGGGTGGTCGGCAGCAGCAGCGCGTCGCAGTCGCCGAGTTCGGCCAGGGCCTCCTCCCGCAGTGCGGCCAGCCGCTCGAGGTCGGCGAAGACCCGGTGCGCGGGCAGGTCCCGGGCCGCGCCGATGATGGCGGCCACCGTGGGGTCGAGGTCGGGCGCGCCGCGGTGCCGGTCGACGAAGTCGCCCACCGCCGTCCAGCGCTCGGCGACGAACGCCCCCTCGTACAGCAGCTCAGCGGCCCGCGTGAACGGGGTCAGGTCCAGGGCGCGCAAAGCCACGCCGCGCGCGGCGAGCCGGCCGGCTGCCGCCTCGTACGCCTGTTGCCAGCCGGGTGCCAGCTCGCCGAGGTGTTCCGGCCGCGCCACCGCCACCCGCCAGGGGCCCGGGCGGCGCGGTGCGGGCGCGGGGCTCGCCAGCAGGGTCGTCGCCCGCCGCGCCTCGGCCAGGGTGCGGGCGAACACGCTCACGCAGTCCAGGCTCGCGCAGGCCGGCACGACGCCCCGCGTGGACAGCAGGCCGCGGGTCGGCTTGATCCCGACGATCCCGTTGAAGGCGGCCGGCACCCGCCCGGAGCCCGCGGTGTCCGTGCCCAGTGCGAGGTCCGCCCACCCCCTGGCCACCGCGACCGCCGATCCCGAGCTGGACCCGCCGGCCACCCGCTCCCCGTCCAGCACGCTGCTCACCGCCCCGTACGGGCTCCTGGTCCCGACCAGGCCGGTGGCGAACTGGTCCATGTTGGTCACACCCAGCACGATCGCCCCGGCCGCGCGCAGGGCGGCCACCACCGGCGCGTCCTCCCGCGGCCGGTAGGCGTACGACGGGCAGCCGGCGGTGGTGGGCAGCCCGGCGACGTCGATGTTGCCCTTGACGGCCAGCAGCGTGCCGGCCAGCGGCAGCGGCTCGCCCGCGGCCACCCGGGCATCGATGCCCGCCGCCTCGGTCTCGACCTCCTCCCGGGAGCGCCGGGCGATCCACACGGCGCCGTCCGGCTCGCCGTCCATCCGGTCGAAGGCGGCCCGGGCGCGGGCGAGTGCGGTGGTCATGGTCGCGGGCCTCCCGTGAACGGCGGTACTGGTTGTGCCACGTGCCGGCTCATCCCACCGGCTCCAGGACCAGCAGCGGCTGGCCCGCGGTGACCTGGGTGCCGGGCGGGGTGAGGATCCGGGCCACCCGGCCGGCGGCCGGGGCGAGCACCGGGGACTCCATCTTCATCGCCTCCAGGGTCAGCAGCCGCTGCCCCGCGCTGACCGTGTCGCCCGGCCGCACCGCGACCTGCCAGACACTGGCCGCGAACTCCGCCTCGACCGCCCGGGCGCCCGGCGGCAGCTCCGGCCCCGCGGCGTCCGGGCCGGCGGCGTCCGGCGCGGGGACGGGTTCGCGTTCGGCGCGGGCGAACTCGCCCGACGCCTCCCAGGCCGCCCGCTCCTGCGCGAAGGCCGCGGCCTGGCGGCGGCGGAAGTCCGCGATGGACCCGGCGTGCCCGGCGAGGAAACGGCGGTGCTCGGCGAGCGAGAAGTGCCCTTCCTCCGTGCGCGGTTCCAGCCGCCCGGCGGCCATGTCGGCCCGCAGGTCGAGCAGTTCCTCCGCGGAGACCGGGTACCACCGGATCCGGTCGAAGAACCGCAGCAGCCAGGGCCGCGCCGAGGGCCGGCGGTTCCACACCTGCACGGTGCGGCCGATGAACTGGTACCCGCCCGGCCCCTCCATGCCGTAGATGCACAGATAGGCGCCGCCGATGCCGACCGAGTTCTCCGCGGTCCAGGTGCGGGCCGGGTTGTACTTGGTGGTGACCAGCCGGTGCCGCGGGTCCAGCGGGGTGGCGACCGGTGCGCCGAGGTACACGTCGCCCAGGCCCAGCACCAGGTATTCCGCTTCGTGGACGATGCGGTGGACGTCGTCCACCGAGTCCAGCCCGTTGATCCGGCGGATGAACTCGATGTTCCAGGGGCACCAGGGCGCGTCGTCCCGCACCCCGGCCATGTAGCGGGCGATGGCCTCCCGGGTGGCCGGGTCGTCCCAGGACAGCGGCAGGTGCACGGTCCTGCTGGGCACCACCAGCTCCTCGGTGGGCGGCAGCAGCTCCTCGGCCTCCCGTACCAGGTCAAGCAGCTTGGCCGCGGGCAGCACATCGGGATCGACGTGCACCTGGAGCGAGCGGATCCCCGGCGTCAGGTCCACCACACCGGGCAGCCGCCGCTCCGTCAGGTGTTCGGCCAGCGCGTGCACCCGCATCCGCAGGGCGAGGTCGAGCTGCATCGGCCCGTACTCCACCAGCAGGTTGTCGTCACCACTGCGCCGGTACGTGACCGCCGGGCGGGTCGCGGCCGGCGCGGCGCGCCCGAGCACGCCGCCGTCCACGACGGCCGGCCGCCGGGCCCGGGTGCCGCCGTCTGCCACGGGCACGAACCGTACGGTGTCGCCCGGCCGGAGCTGCCCGAGCTTCCAGCGTTCCCGGCGCACCACGGTCGCCGGGCAGACGAAGCCGCCCAGCGACGGGCCGTCCGGGCCGAGCAGCACCGGCATGTCGCCCGTGTAGTCCACCGCGCCGACCGCGTACGGCGTGTCGTGGATGTTCGACGGGTGCAGGCCCGCCTCGCCGCCGTCGGCCCGCGCCCAGCGCGGCTTGGGGCCGACCAGCCGTACGCCGGTGCGCGCGGAGTTGAAGTGCACGCTCCACGCGGCGGCGTAGAAGTCCCGCATGTCCTCCTCGGTGAAGAACTCCGGTGCCGCGTGCGGCCCTTCGACCACCGCCAGGGCCCACTCGGTGCCGATCGCCGGCCGCCGCTCCGGCGGGACCGCCGGCCCCGGGGCCGGGAGGAGGGCGCCGCCGTGCAGCACGTCGCCCGCGCGCAGGGCCCGGCCGCCGTGCCCGCCGAAGCCGCCGAGCGCGAAGGTCGCGGCGCTGCCCAGGTGCTCGGGCACGTCCAGGCCGCCGGCGACCAGGACGTACGTGCGCAGGCCCGCCTCGTGCGGCGCGCCGACGTCGAGGAGCGCGCCGGCCGGGACGGTGAACGGCTGCCACTGCGGCACCGGGACGCCGTCGAGCGCGACCGGGGCCGGCGCGCCCGTGACGCACACCGTGGTGGCGTGGCTGAACCGCAGCGACGGCCCGGTGAGGGTGCACTCCAGGCCGGGGGCGCCCTCGTCGTTGCCCAGCGCCAGGTTCCCCAGCCGGAAGGACCGGTCGTCCATCGGGCCGCAGGGCGGCACGCCGACGTGCCACAGCCCGGTGCGGCCCGGCCAGTCCTGCACGGTGGTGAGCGTCCCGGGCCGGACCACCTCGATCCGCCGGGTGGGGTCGGCGATCCCGGACAGGGTGCCGGTGTGGTGGACCGCGGCCGGCAGCGCCGGGTCCGCCAGGGCGGCCCGCAGCAGCCCGAGGTTGGTCTCGACGCCGTCGATCCGGGTGGCCGCCAGCGCCTCGCCCAGCCGGGCCAGCGCCTCGGCCCGGTCGGCGCCGCCGGCGATCACCTTCGCGAGCATCGGGTCGTACGCCGTGCTCACCTCGGTGCCGGTCTCCACCCAGGTGTCCACCCGCACGTCCGGCGGGAAGACGACCCGGGTGAGCACGCCGGCGCTCGGCCGGTGGCCGCGGGAGGGGTCCTCGGCGTAGATCCGGGCCTCCACGGCGTGTCGTACTGGCTTTGTCGACAAATTCACCGGCGTGTCGCGGGTGCCGGGTGCGGAACCGTCGGGCAGGAGCGCGGGTCCGGCGGGGTACGTGTCCAGGAAGCCGGTCTCGCCGCGGGCCAGCCGCAGCATCCACTCCACCAGGTCCAGGCCCGTGACCTCCTCGGTGACCGGGTGCTCCACCTGGAGGCGGGTGTTGACCTCCAGGAAGTACGCCTGCTCGCGCTCCGCGTCGTAGACGAACTCCACGGTGCCCGCCGAGCGGTAGCCGAGCGAGGCGCACAGCGCCCGTGCGCTGTCGGCGAGTTGCCGCCGTACGCCCGCGGGCAGACCGGGCGCCGGGGCCTCCTCGACGACCTTCTGGTGGCGGCGCTGGAGCGAGCAGTCCCGGTCGCCGAGCGTCAGCACCCGCCCGTGCCCGTCGCCGAAGACCTGCACCTCGACATGGCGGGCGCGGGCCACGTACCGCTCCAGGAACACCCCGGCCGAGGAGAAGCCGGCCTGCGCGACCCGTTGTACCGACTCCCAGGCGTCGGCGAGTTCGGCGGGGGAGTGGCAGGCCCGCATGCCGATGCCGCCACCGCCGCCGGTGGCCTTGAGCATCACCGGGTACCCCAGGGCGCCGGCCGCTTCGAGCGCCGCGGCCGGGTCCGGGAGCAGGCCGGTGCCCGGCAGCAGCGGCACCCCCGCGGCCTCGGCCGCCGCCCGCGCGGTGTGCTTGGTGCCGAACACCTCCAGGTGGTCCGGGGCGGGCCCGACGAAGACCAGGCCGGCCTCCTCGCAGCGGCGGGCGAACGAGGCGTCCTCGGACAGGAACCCGTACCCCGGGTGCACCGCCCCGGCGCCGGTCGCGCGCGCCGCGGCCAGCACCGCCTCCGCGTCCAGATAACTGTCCTTGGCCGGCGCCGGTCCCAGCCGTACGGCTGTGTCCGCGAGGTGGACGTGCGGCGCGCCCCGGTCCGGGTCGGAGAAGACGGCGACCGTGCGCAGGCCCATCGCCTTGGCGGTACGGATGACGCGTACGGCGATCTCGCCGCGGTTGGCGACCAGCAGGGTGTCGAAGGTCATCGGCCCGCACCGTCCGCGGTGGGCGCGGGGGTGACGGTCATCCGGACCGGGGTCGGGTCGAAGCCGTTGCAGGGGTTGTTGATCTGGGGGCAGTTGGAGACCAGCACCAGGACGTCGGTCTCGGCCCGCAGGGTGACCTCCAGGCCGGGCGCGGAGATGCCGTCGACGATGCCGAGGGTGCCGTCCTCCTCGACGGGTACGTTCATGTACCAGTTGACGTTGCTCACCAGGTCGCGCTTGCCCAGGCCGTAACGGGCGCCCTCGGCGAGGAAGTTGTCCACGCAGGCGTGCTGGGACCACGTGTGGTGGCCGTAGCGCAGGGTGTTGGACTCCTTGGAGCAGGCGCCGCCGATCGTGTCGTGCCGGCCGCAGGTGTCGGCGACCACGGTCATCAGCGGGGTGTGCTCGCCGGACATCAGCACGCTGCCGGTGGTCAGGAAGATGCCGCCCTGGGCCTGGAGGGTGTCGGGGGCGCTGTAGCGGACGGCGTGGTCGTGGGCGTCGTACACCAGGAAGTCCACGGCCTGGTTGCCGTGCAGGTCGGTGATGGTCAGGTGCGATCCGGCGGGGAGGACCGCGGACCAGGGGGCGCGGGCGGGGACGTCGGTGACCGTGGGTACGTCGTCGGTGGTCGTCGGTTGTACGGCTGTCGTCGGCTGTACGGCGGCGGTCCGGGTGCTCATACGATCCCCCTGGCGGTCAGGTGCTCGGCGGTGTTCTCGAAGGCGCGGCGGCCCTCCGGGGTGGCGTCCCACAGCGGGTCGCCGGGGGCGGTGGGCGCGGCGCGGCGCGCGGTGACCTCCAGCGGGCCGCAGGTGTACGCCGGGCGCGGGTCGAGCGGGTGCGGCACGTTGGCCACCAGGACCGTGAGCGGCTGCTCGGCGCGCAGGGTGACCGAGGTGCCCGGGCCCGCCGAGCCGATGAACTCCAGCGAGCCGTCGGGCTCCACCCGCACGCCCTGGAAGAAGGACAGCGACGGCGGCAGGTCGCGCGGCTCCAGCCCGTGCTTGGCGGCGGCCAGCGTGAACAGCTCGCGCCCCGCGGGGGAGGGCCCGTGCGGCGAACCGTCCCCGTACCGCGCGGTGTTGCGCGCCGCCGTGGACGTACCGCACAGCGTGTCGTGCCGCCCGCTGGTGTCCGCGACCAGCGAGGCCAGCACCCGGCCCTGGTCGGACAGCAGCAGATGCCCCGCCCCGAGATACGCCTGCCACTGCACCTTGACGGTGTCCGCCGCGTTCAGCCGCTCCCACGGCCGCCCGGCCACGAACAGCAGCACATGGGCGCAGGCGTCCCCGGTCGGGTCGGCCAGCCGCAGTTCGGTGCCGCGGGCCAGCGCCTTGTGCGTGTAGCCGCCGCCCGCCACGGTCTCCGCCCACACCAGCCCGTCCGGCGGCGGCACCTTGGGCATCGCTGTCGCCCGTACGCCCTGCTGCGCGCGGGCGTGATCACGAGCGCCGTACGTCGTACGCGTCTGACCGGTGGTCGCCACGGTTGCCGCACCTCCGTCTCGGTCCGCGGGGCTCCCGGCGGGCGCGGGGAGCCGATTTTCTGTCGCTCGACAGAAATTAGGGACGCTTCGATTCGGCGGGGTTGCCCGGGCGTTGCGCGGTGGTTACCGCCTGCTCGCAGCGGGCTCCCGTCCGGCGGCCCGGAGCGGGATCGAACCGCGGCGTCCGGCGCCGGGAGGAGGCGGCCACCGCGCCGGGGAAGCGGCGGCCCCCGGAAGATCCACCGGGCTGATGCCGCGGTCAGGGCCCCCGCAGGGACCTGTGCGACGATCGGCCGGTGAGCGTGAACGGGAGACGGGTGGGGCGGCCGAGGGCCGAGCAGCGGCCGGAGAGCGGGCTGAGCGCGCGCGAGGAGCTGCTGGCCGCGGCGGCGGAGCTGTTCACCACCCGCGGCTACACCGCGACCACGACCCGGGCGCTCGCCGAGCGGGCCGGGATGCGGCAGGCGTCGATGTACCACTACGTCGGCGGCAAGGAGGACCTGCTGGCCGAACTCCTGGACGGCACGGTCACCCCCTCCCTGCGACTGGCCCGGCGCCTGCTCGCCGAGACCGCGCGGCCCGCGGAGGCCCGGCTGTGGGAGCTGTGCCGGTCCGACGCGGAACTGCTGTGCGCGGGCCCGTACAACCTCGGCGCCCTGTACCTCCTCCCCGAGGTCGCCGCCCCCCGCTTCGCCCCCTTCCACGAAGCCCGCGCCGCCCTCAAATCCGCCTACGCCGACCTCCTCGCCCGCACCGCCCCCTGCGCCGACCTCCCCCCGCCCGCCCTCGCCCTGCGCGCCGACCTCCTCTTCACCCTGATCGAAGGCCTGATCCTGGCCCACCGCGGCACCCCGCCCTCCCCCGACGCGGCCCCCGGGCCGACCGCCCCTGACCCGGCCTTCCTGTCGGCGGCGGCCGACGCGGCCCTGCGCATCGCGGGCGTCGCTGATGACGCCCTGTCGGCCTTCCGCAGCCTGTAAGGTCTGAGCGGGGGGCTGGCTATGGATGACGCCGTCGAACTGGCCGACATGATCTCGCAATTGCGCAACGAGCTCAGCCGGGCCATGCGGGCGGGTGAGCACACCGACCTTCGGTTCACGGCTGAGCGGGTGGAGCTGGAACTGACCGTGGCGGTGGAGCGCAGCGTCGAGCCAGGCATGAAGGTGCGCTTCTGGGTGTTCGATGCCAACGCGACGCGCAGGCATGCGACAGCTGCGACGCAGAAGCTGACCCTGACCCTTCAACCGGTACGTTCCGACCGTCCGGACCGGCCCGCGGTCATCTCGGGCGACGACCTTCCGGGTGAAGCATGACCGACGGCGCGCCGGACAAGCCGTCCGCCCTCGGACGGTCGAGGGGAGCGGGGCCCGATCAGCCGGGGCTCGATCCACACCGCATCGCCGAGGTGATCGTGGCCGACGGCGGCGGTCGGCGTGGTTCCGGCTACCGGGTCACCGCCACGGCGGTGCTGACAGCGGCCCACGTGGTGGTGGACGCGATGGACCTGCAGGTCAGGTTCGATGTCGACCGGCCCGGCCAGTGGGCTGTTCCGGGAACGGTGGCCTGGATCGATCCCAGCACCGACGTGGCTGTTGTGACGATCACCCCGGTGGCGGAGTCCGCCGACGTGGCACCGGCGGTCTTCGGCCGGGTTCGTGACGACCGCCATGCCGTCATCGGCGTGCATGCAGCCGGTTTTCCCCTGTGGAAGCAGCGCATCGACAGGGAGGGCCGGCCCTTCCGGGAACTGCACCAGGCCGATGGCACCGTGGCCGCGCTGTCCAACCTGCGGACCGGCACTCTCGAGATCACGGTCGCGCCGGCGGGAGTCGATCCCGACGCGAACTCGTCCCCCTGGGCAGGGATGTCCGGCGCGGCGTTGTGGGCCGGGTACCGCATCGTGGGGGTGATCGCCGAGCATCACCGGTTCGAGGGCACGGGACGGCTGACCGCGGTACGCATCGACCATGCGATCGGCAAGGCCGACGGAGCCGGGCGGGAGGCATTGTGCGCCCTGCTGGGGATTGGGGCTCGCGTCCTGCTCCCCGACGCCGAGGCGCCGCCCCCGAGTGGAAGTCGGCCGGCGCGGGCAGGCGTTGCGTCAGATACAAGTGACGCCATGGGAGGCATTCTGGTGAGCGAGGATGCTCCGCCTCCGCGCGGGACTTCCAGGATCGTTGGCCTGCCCGTGGCCCACGGCCTGGAACTGTTCAAGAACCGCTCCGCCGAACGTGATCTGATCGGGCGCCACCTGGCCGACCCGGCTGTCCGGGTCGTCACGGTGACGGGAAGACGCGGCATCGGCAAGAGCGCGGTCGCGGCCAAGGTCATGGAGGCACTGGAACGCGGTGGCTGGCCCGGTTCGGTTCAGGCACCACCGCCCGCTGGGCTGATCAATCTCAGTACACGTACATCCGGTATCTCGCTGGAGCGTATCTATCTCGACTGCGCCCATTTGCTGGGAGCCGGCCAGGAGGCCCGCCTGCTGAACATCTGGGCGACCAACCGGACCATTCAGGAGAAGGTCCGCGAGCTCATCGAGGCCATGGGCGATCAGTTGTTCGTCATCCTCCTGGACAACCTGGAGGACCGCCTGGAGGACGACGGCAGGCCCGCGGACGAGGAACTGGCCGTCTTCTTCGACTCGGTCTTCCGGGCCAGGTCCACGCCGCGGCTGCTGATCACCTCCCAGGTGCCGTTGTTGCTTGCGCCCGAGTTGCGCCGCTTCGCGGCGGAGGTCGAGATGACCGAGGGACTGCCGCCCACGGACTCCGTCGCTCTGCTGCGTGAGCTGGACCGCGCGGGCAGCCTGGGGGTGTCGCAGCTCACCGACAGCCAGCTGCTGCAGGCGGCCGTGCGGGTGCACGGCGTGCCTCGGGCGCTGGAACTGCTGGTCGGCGCGATGGCCGACGACACCGTGACCTTGCCGACGCTCCAGGAGGTGCTGGAGGACTTCACGCTGCGCGGCGACGTCGTGGCGGGTTTGGCCCAGGACCGGTACCGGCGGCTGGACCCGCCCAGCCGCGCGGTGCTCAATGTCCTGGCGGTGCTGCGTACTCAGGCAACCCGGGAAGCGCTCACCTGGATCATGGCGGGTTTGGACCCGGCCGTCGACGTGCCGGCCGTGCTGTCGCATCTGCTGCGGGTGCACATGCTGTCGGTCGACCGGCCAAGCCGCACTTTCGCGCTGCACCCCATGGACGCCGACCTGGCCTACGACGAGATGCCGTGGTCCGGTGCATCAGGACGGCAGGCGGTCGAGCGGCGGGTGGCGCAGTGGTACGCCGGCATCGCCCCGCCGCGCGAAGAGTGGCGAAGTCTGGACGATGTCCGGTCGTACCGTCGCGAGTTCGACCACTTGGTGCTTGCCGGCGACTTCGACCGGGCGGCGACGGTCCTGGGGACGCTGAGCGAGTGGATGGTGTGGCAGGGATCCACGATCTCGGTCATCTCCATGCACATGGCCCTGGACGGCAAGCTGCAGGATGATCGGGCCCGCCTGGCCCATGCCCTCGGGTATGCTCACGCCCGGCTCAACGCCGGGCCGCTGGCCGACGCGGCCGAGCTGTTCGCGGCCGCATCCGAGCTGGCCCGACAGCTCGACGACCGGCCGGCCGTACAGGTGGCCACGTTCGGTCTGGGGGATGCCTACCGGCAGATGGGCCGCCTGGACGCGGCAGCGGACCCGTTGGCCCGGGCTGCGGAACTGGCCCACGAGCTGGACGACTTCGAGCGCGAGGTGCACGCGCTGCTGAGCCTGAGCCTGACTCACAGCTACATGGGACAGGGGACCAGGGCTCTTGCGGGCGCCGACCGGCTGCGGGACCTGGCACGGGGCTCCGGCGACATGCTCACCGAGGCGCGTTCGTGGAATGCGCGCTCCATCGCACTTCTCGTCCTCGGCCGCTGGCAGGAAGCGATCGAGGCGGCCGACCGGAGCCTCGGCGCGTACCAGGACGCCGGGAGCAGGGAGGCGACGACGTACGCGCTGAATGCCCGTGGCGTGGCCCTCACCGCGTTGGGCCGTGTGCCCGAGGCGCTGCGAGCGCTCGGTGCGGCACTCGATGACGCGTCACAGATGGAGAACCCGCGGGCCGAGGGCGTCTGTCTGTACAACATGGCCTGGGCCCACTGGACAGGAGCCGAATACGACCAAGCCGCGCAAACCGCCGAGCGGGCCGCTCGGTCCCTGCACATCGCCGGGGCTGTGGAGGCGGCCGCAGCACAGGCACTGGCGGAAGCGGCGCGCGCCCAGACGATACCGGACCCCACGGCCGCGGCCGATGCGCTGATCCGGGCGGCGGACGCGATCGGCAACAACGCGGAGATGGCCGGCCGGGCCTCGGCGGAGGTACAGGCGCAGCAACTGCTCAACAGTACGCCCGACGGCCGGTGACGGGACGGGCGGGCCCGCGCCTCACCCAGCCCGCCCGCCCAGGCCGTGCACTCGGTACGGATCCGACGGGGCGCTTCCGGTGGCCTCGCGGGACCCACCCGCCGCCGCGGCCCCTGCCCTGGCCAAGTCCCGGGCCAGCTCCGTGAGTTCGGCCTGCCGCAGAGTGCGTCCGGTGCTCGGGAGCGGTACGTGCACGGCGGTTCGCCAGGCGGCGGGGATCGCGTCGAGGCCGTACACCGCGCCCGCCAGGCCGCCGGTGACGGCGGCCACCGTATCCGTGTCGCCGCCGAGATCGACGGCGGCGCGTACGGCGTCCGGGTACGAGCCGGTGGTCCGTACGGCCCAGACCGCGGAGCCCAGGCACGGCCACACGGCGCCGTTGAACTCGGTGGCCAGGTCGGGGTGCCAGGAGGCGGCGAGCACCGTGGCGTACCGGTCCCGGTGTGCCGGGTCGACCTCGGCGAGGGCGGACGGCAGCGCGGCAAGGGGGTCGGCGCCGGACAGGGCCACCCGTACCAGCTCGTGGAAGATCGCCGTGCCTTCCCAGGCGGCCGGGTCGCCGTGGGTGAGGGCCGACAGCGACCGGGCCGCGGCCATGGTGGCGGGCCGCCCGGCGGGGGCGAAGTAGACGGCGGAGGTCGCGGCCCGCATCAGCGCGCCGTTGCCCGCCGCGCGGGAGTTGACCGCGAAGTGGGCCGCGGCGGCCCGGTCCCAGGGCAGCCCGCCGGTGAGTACGTCCTCGGTCTGCAAGCCGATGTCCTTCGGCTCGGCCGCCGCCCATGCCCGGAACCGCTCGAACACGTCCGCGGGCTCCAGCCCGCCCCGCTCCAGCAGGGATTCCCCCACCAGGACGGCCATCTGCGTGTCGTCGGTCGCCTCCCCGGGCTCCCACCCGCCCCCGCCGGCCATCTCCGCGCCGCCGTTCCCCGTCCAGGCGGACAGGGCC
Source organism: Actinacidiphila acididurans (assembly GCF_016918855.1). GTDB lineage: Bacteria > Actinomycetota > Actinomycetes > Streptomycetales > Streptomycetaceae > Actinacidiphila > Actinacidiphila acididurans. The sequence goes on along the minus strand of NZ_JADKYB010000025.1, from coordinate 57,137 downwards.
CCGCCCACCCCGAACTCGAACGGGGCTCCGAGGGCGTCGCCCACGGCGGCGCCCAGTACGGCCCCTTCCGCGCGCCGCATCTGCGCTCACCTCCGCTTTCGGCCGCCTTTTGCCAGCGTTGGCCAGACCAACATGAGCGAGGTATGTTGGTGGCGTCAACGTTGGCGCAGCCAACAAAGCCGGCCGTGACGTGACAGCGATGGACAACCTAAGGAGAGGCCAGATGGCCCGCAACGAAGATTTCGACCTGCCAGACCTGTCGGGGCGCCGAGTGGCCGTCCCGGGCGGCACCGGCGGCGTGGGGGAGGGCGTCGTGCGCGGCTACCTGGCCGCGGGCGCCGACGTCGTCGTGCCGACCCGCAGCCAGGAGCGAGCCGACGAATTCCGGCGGCTTCTCGGCGACGCGGCCGGTGACCGGCTCCACCTCGTGGTGCACGACTACACGACTTTCGCCGGCGCCGAGCAGTTCGCCCAGGAAATGACCACCAGGCTCGGCGGCGTGGACGCCGTCGTCGCGCCGATCGGCGGATGGTGGGCCGGCAAGCGGCTGTGGGAGATGGACGAGGCCGACTGGAACGATGCCTTCGTCGAGCTCGCCACGACCCACGTCGCGGTGATGCGCGCATTCGTTCCGCGGCTCGCGGACGGCGGCAGCTACGCGCTCGTGGTCGGCGAGTCCGCGTCGTTCCCGGTGCCGGCCAGCGGCCTGGTCAGCATGGAACAGGCGGCCCTGTTGATGATGTCGCAGGTGCTGCACGCCGAACTCGAGGGCGACCGGCGCGCGTTCGCGCTGGTCCTGGGGCCCGTGCGGACTCGGCTGGCCGCCGGGGAAGCGGACTGGATCGGCGCGGATCAGGTCGGCGCGGTCGCCACAGCCCTGACCGCCGCGCCGGAGTTCACGGGACGCACGGTGCACCTGCACGACGCGTCCGACGCCGAGAAGGCCCTCGAACTCATCCGTACGGGCGGCTGAGCGACGAGGTGGCCCACGGTCGCTACGCCGGCTGCGGCGGGTGGCCGGCGAGCACCTTGGCGAGCAGCACCTGGAGTTGCTCGCGCTCCCCGGGGTCGAGGGCGGCGAGGAGCTCGCTCTGTACGGCGTCGGTGTGCCGTTGGAGTTCGGCGAGGTGCTCCTTGCCGGGCTCGGTCAGGGTGACGATGTTGCGGCGCCGGTTGGCCGGGTCGGGACGGCGGTCGACATGGTGACCCGCCTCCAGCCGGGTGACGATGCCGTTGACGTCGTTCCGGTCCAGGCTCAGATGCCGGCCGAGGTCGGCCTGACTCAGCGCCCCGTACTCGTCCAGCGCGGCCAGCACGGCGAACTCACCCCGTGCCCCCAACGGCATGCGCCGCGCGAACAACCGCGCACCAAGGGTGGACACCTTGTCGGCCTGCCAGCTCGCCAACCCCCGCAGCCGGGCCGGGGGCCGCCAGTCACCGTCCGTATCCGCCATACCGAGATCCTACCGATGCCGGCACTGAGACCGAGGAGGCGTAGGAGGGCCCGGCCCTCCTGACCTCGACGCGCGAGCCCGCCGAGTCCGGCCATTCCCGCGACACCGGCTTCAGGAGAGCCGTGCTCCAACCGGGGCCGGTGCAGGAGTTGCCGACGCGGCGCGGGACTTCCCGGAGGGGCCGCCGAGCCCGGCCACCCGGGATGATGAAGGCATGAACCTCTTCCGACTGTTCCGCGGCCGTCGCCCGGGCTGGCCGGCCGGACTCCCCCCGACCGTGCGGCCCGACGGCCCGCCGCGCTTCCACTGCCCGAAGTGCCGCCGCCCGGTGGAGGACGACGAGGTGGACTGCGCCGAGTGCGGGACCCGGCTGATCGTGGATTACTGACAAGGCGCCCCCGGCCGCCGGGCCGGCACCGCGACCGCGGCCGCAGCCGGGGTCGCCTTCGAGCCGGTGGGCGAGGACGACCTGGACGACCTCGGCTGACCCACCCGGCCGCTCACGCCTCCGCGCCCGGTGCGTCCGCGAGCGCCGGCGCGGGGTCCGCCTCCGCCGTGCGGCCGTGCGGGGAGGCGAGGAGCCGCCAGAGGAAGCCCAAGGACACGCTCACCAGGACGAAGAGCGGGGAGAACCACTGGAAGTACCAGTGGCCGCCTGACGGGTCGTAGACCGCGGCGCGGGGCCAGGCGAGGTTGACGGTCATGGTGAGGCCGTAGAGGAGGGCGAGGAGGTTGACGGGGACGCCCCAGCGGCCGAGGGAGAAGAGGGGGGCGCCGGACTCGTCGGTGCCGGAGGGGAGTTCGCCGCGCAGGCGGCGCAGCAGGAGGGGGCCGGTGACCATGGAGTAGGCGAGGTAGAGCATCACGATGCAGGTGGTGCCGATGGCCAGCCATGCCTCGGGAGAGGCGAAGCTGAGCAGGAGCAGGGCCGCCGACAGAGCGCCCACCACGAGGGTGGGGGCGGCCGGCTGGCCGGTGCGCGGCGAGACCCGGGCCAGTACGGGTGCGAAGGGCAGTGCCCCGTCCCGCGCCATGGAGAAGAGCATGCGGGTCGCCGACGTCTGGATGGCGAGCGTCGCCACGGTCACCGCCAGCGCCACGTCGCACAGCAGCACCCGCCCGAGCGTGCCGCCGAGCCGGCTGGTGAGCACGTACGACAGCCCGTCCGTCCCCAGGCGCCCGTCGGTGAGGCTGGGCGCGGCGAGCAGCGCGGCCAGCACCAGCAGCGAGGCGAGTACGCCGGCCGCGACCAGGGCGGACAGGATCGTACGTGGCGCCACCCGCCGCGGGTGGCGGGTCTCCTCGCTCATTTCTCCCGCGCTGTCGAACCCGATCATCACATAGGCCGCGGCGAACGACCCGACCAGCAGTGCCGACGTCCCGCCCCCGCCGTGCACGGTCACCGCGGGCGTCCGCCCGGAGTGCGCGAAGAGCAGGACGACGATCAGCACGGCGCCGGCGATCTCCGCGGTGACCCCGACCCGGTTCACCGCCGACATCACCTTGTTGTCCAGCAGGTTGACCGCCGTGGTGACCACGAGCAGCACGATGCCGAGCACGGCCGCGTTGGCCGCGCCGTCGGAGGACAGCGGCGAGGTGTCGGTGCCGACCACCTGGAAGCCGGACCAGACCGCGGGCAGCACCACTTGCAGCGCCAGCGCGGCGGCGGCCACCACCACGATCTGGCCCAGCACCATGATCCAGCCCGCGTACCAGCCGAAGACCGCGTTGCTCAGCCGGCTCGACCACTGGTAGACGGCGCCGGAGATCGGGTAGCGGGCGGCGAGCTCGGCGAAACAGGCCGCCACCAGCAACTGGCCGACCAGCACGGCCGGCCAGGTCCAGAAGAAGCGCGGCCCGCCGAAGGAGTAGCCGAACGCGAAGAACTGGAAGACCGTGGTCAGCACGGAGATGAAGGAGAAGCCGGCCGCGAAGGACGCGTAGCGGCCGAGACTGCGGTGCAGTTCCTGGTGGTAGCCGAAGCCGGCCAGGCCGGCGGCGTCCGCCCGGTCGTCGGGCGGTCCTGGGCGGACCCCGGAGGGTGCGGTGGCGGTCATGGGGAGCCCCCTGTCCCGTATGAATCCCGTATTCCTGTCGGGCGACAGAAATTAGGGACCAGGTGTTTCGCCGCGATGACACCGCCATGTCGGGTCGGCGCCCAAGTCCTCACCGGGCCGAAATACGCGATACATCGCGGTTGACGCGAGCGTGAGACGCGATATGCTCGGTCACGGATATACGGCAACGAGTTGTCGTTGCCGTACCGCATCCGCGGCACCCGTGACACCCCGAGGGAGGTGAGGACGACGGCGGCCCGGCGCAAGCTCTCCAATCCCCTGGCCCTGGCGGTCCTGGTCTTCCTCAACGAGCGGCCCATGCACCCGTACGAGATCGCCCGCCTGCTGCGCCACCGCGGCAAGGAGGACAGCATCAAGATCAATTACGGCTCCCTCTACACCGTCGTGCAGAACCTCGAAAAGCACGGCTTCGTCGAGGTCGCCGGAGTGCAGCGGGAGGGCAACCGCCCCGAGCGGACGCTCTACGGCCTCACCCCCGCCGGCCGCGCCGAGACCCACGACTGGCTCGCCGAACTCGTGGCGGTCCCGGTCAAGGAGTACCCGCTCTTCGAGGCCGCGCTCTCCCTGATCGGCGCACTTCACCCGGACGAGGCGGCCGACCTCCTCGCCCGGCGGGCCGACGCGCTCGAGGCGCACGCCGCGGGCGTACGGGAAGCCCTGGCCGGGCTGACCGGCCGCCTGCCGCGCATCTTCCTGATCGAGACCGAGTACCAGCTCCACCGGACCGAGGCCGAGGCCACCTGGGTCCGCGGCCTGCTCGCCGAACTCGCCGACGGCACGCTCAGCGGCGCCCGCGAGTGGCGCACCTGGCACGACACCGGCCACGTACCGGAGGGCTGGGCGGACCTGGACACGGACCCGGACCTGGGCGCCGACGCGGGCGCCGCCCCGGGTACGGACCCGGACCTGCCCGACGGGGCGGGCGCCGCTCCGGACGCGCCCGCGGAATCGGCTCCGGGTACGGACGCGGATCCGGCCTCGGATACGGACCAGGACTCGGAATCGGCCCCGGATACGGACGTGGATCCGTCATCTGCCCCGGCCCGCGACCCGGGCGACCCGTACGGCACGGCAGCCGATACGACGGATGTGGCCCACGCGGCCGACCCGGAGGGACCGACACGGAGGCCCTGATGCGGAAAACCTGACCACGGGACCCGGCGCGAACCCGCCGCCGTACACACCGTCACAAAAAACCCGGCGCCCGCTGCGGCAACAGCGGACACCGGGCACACCGTCCCCGGGCCCTGCGGCCCGGGACCACCGCCGGCGCCGCGCGGAGCGGCGCACGGGCGATTCGAGGTGCGGCACACCCACGATAGCCCGGCTCTCCTCCGCACGACGCCCGGTACTCCGGCGCCCGGCGCGCCCGGCCGCGTACCGACCACGTACGCACCCGGGCAGGTACGCCCGCACATACGCGGACAGGCATGCGCACGTACACAGGCATGCCCGTACGCACCTGTGTCCGTACATCCGCGCCCCGCCGGACGGACCCCGTCCCTCGCCGGTAACGACCGGCAACCCCCTAGCGGAGGGCCACCCATGACCAGCCCCGCGCCCGCGGTAGCGGCGCACGACCTGACCAAGCGTTACCCCGGCGGGGTGACGGCGCTCGACGGCCTGAGCCTGACCGTCGCCGCCGGCACCGTCGTCGGCCTGCTCGGCCCGAACGGCGCCGGCAAGTCCACCACCGTCAAGATCCTCACCACCCTGGCCCGCCCCGACGCCGGCACCGCGATGGTCGCCGGGCGCGACGTCCTGCGGCACCCGGACCGGGTGCGCCGCGCCATCGGCGTGGTCGCGCAGAAGTCGGGCGCCGACCCGGTCGCCACCGGCCGGGAGAACCTGCTGCTCCAGGGCCGGCTGTACGGGCTGCGCGGCGCCGCACTTGCCGCCCGGACCGCCGAACTGCTCGCCCGATTCGATCTGACGCAGGCCGCCGGCCGGCCGGTACGGACGTACTCCGGCGGCATGCAGCGCCGCCTCGACGTGGCGCTTGGCCTGATGCACCGCCCGCAGGTGCTGTTCCTGGACGAGCCGACCACCGGACTCGACCCGCAGGCGCGCACGGCCATGTGGGAGGAGATCGGCCGGCTGGCCGGCGAGGAGGGGCTGACCATCCTGCTGACCACCCACTACCTGGAGGAGGCCGACCGGCTCGCCGAACGCATCGCGATCGTCGACCGCGGCCGGGTGGTCGCCGAGGGCACCCCGGCCGACCTCAAGGGCGAACTGCGCGGCGACGCCGTCCACGTGGAACTCGCGCAGGCCCCGGACCCGGTGACGGCCGGGCTGCTGCGGGCCGCGCTGGGCGAGTTCGCGGGCGTACGGGACACGGTGGTCGACGGCCGCCGGGTCAGCGCCCGCGCCGACGACGGGCCGGCCACGGTGCCGCACGTGCTGGCCGCGCTGGAGCGCCAGGGCGCGGCGGTGGCCTCGGTCACCGTGGCCCGGCCCTCCCTGGACGACGTCTACCTGCGGTACGCGGGCCGCCGCTTCCACGAGGCCGACACCGCGCCCGCCCCCCTGCCCGCTGCCGCCGCCGGAGGTGCCCGATGAGCGCCGCAACCGCCGCCCCGCGACCGTCCGCTGCTTCCATCCGGTCCGGAGTCCTGGGCCAGACCTGGTATATGACGCAACGTCAGCTCATGGCGATCGCGCGGCAGCCCGCGTACGTGGTGATCACCCTGATCCAGCCGGTGATCTGGCTGTTCCTCTTCGGCTCGCTGTTCCGCAAGGTGGTGGAGCTGCCCGGCTTCACCGCGTCGGGGACCTACCTGGACTATCTGGTGCCCGGCGTGGTGGTGATGAGCGCGGTGTCCAGCACGATGTGGGCGGGCATGGGCACGCTGGAGGAGATCGAGCGCGGCACGCTGAACCGGTTCCTGGTCACCCCGGTCAGCCGGGCCGCACTGATGAACGCCAATGTGGTGCAGCAGGGGATCACCACCGCCGCCCAGTCGGCGCTGATCGTACTGATCGGCCGGCTCGGCGGGGCGCACTACCCGGGCGGCGTCCCCGGCCTGCTCGTGCTCGTCGCCGCCTCGGTGCTGCTCGGCACGGTCTTCGGCGCCTGCTCCAACGCGCTGGGCATGCTGGTACGGCAGCGGGAGAGCATCATCGGCGTCAACACCTTCCTCCTTCTGCCGCTGACCTTCCTGTCCTCCGCCTTCATGGCGCCCGCCCTGATGCCGTCCTGGATGCGGCACGCCGCGAGCGCGAACCCGGTCAACTGGGCCCTGGTGGCTAGCCGTTCGGCCATGACCGCGGACCCCGACTGGGCCCGGGTCCTCGGCCGCGGCGGCGCTCTGCTGGCCCTCGCGGCGGCCGCGGTGTGGCTGTCGACCCGCACGTTCCGGGCGTACCAGAAGGCGGTGTGAGGCCGGGGGAGTGAGGCGCGGAGGCGGCCGTACGGAGCGGGGCGGGTCGTACGGAGCAGGTGCGGCCCACCCGCGGTCGGACCGTTCGCGGGACCGTACGGGAAGGCGCCGCGCGGACACCGACCGTACGCACCGAGCCCTCGGCCCGCTCCTGCTCCCGCTCGACTTCCGCGTTCCACTCCCGCTTGGAGGACTGCCAGCCGTCCTCGTCGCTGCCGCGCCGCCAGTAGCCGGAGACGGACAGCCGCTCGAGGGGCACCCCGCGGTCCAGCCGCAGCCAGCGCCGCAGCTCCCGTACGAAATGCGCCTCGCCGTGCACGAAGACCTGGACGTCGCCGTCCGGCAGGCCGGCCGAGGTGACCGCCTCGACCAGTGCGGCGCCGACCGGCCGGTCGCCGCGGTGCACCCACACCACCTCGACCTCGCCGGAGGCGTCGAGCTTCTGCTCCTCCTGCGGCCCGGCCACCTCGACGAACACCTTCGCGAGCGCGCCCGGCGGCAGGTGCTCCACCGCGGCGGCGACGGCCGGCAGCGCGCTCTCGTCCCCGGCGAGCAGGTGCCAGGCGGCCGCCGGATCGGGGGCGTAGCCGCCGCCCGGCCCGAGGAACCAGATGCCCTCGCCCGGTCGTACCCGCGCCGCCCACGGCCCGGCCAGCCCCTCGTCGCCGTGCACCACGAAGTCCACCGTCATCTCGCGGGCGGCGGGATCCCAGGCCCGTACGGTGTACGTACGGGTCCGCGGCCACTGCTCGCGCGGCAGGTCGCGACGGACGGCCGCCAGGTCCAGCGGCTCGGGGTAGGTCGTGCCCGCGGGCGGGAAGACCAGCTTGACGTAGTGGTCGGTGTACGCGCCGACCGCCAGATCGGCGGCCGGGTCGACGGCCAGCACCACCCGCACCATGTGCGGCGTCAGCCGCTCGGTGCGCACCACGGTGGCGTGCTTGGCGGTCGGGGTCCTGCGCTCGGGTCGTTCCGCCGCGGTCGTCATGGCCTCGCCCCGCTCTCTCGCTCGGCTCGCTCGTTCCGGACCGTTCCGGCTCGTTCCGGACCGATCCCCGGTACCGGACCGAGTACCGGACCCGTATCCGGTTAGGCAAGCCTAACCCATGGCCAACTCATCTCCACCGGCCATCGATTCACTTCTTGAATGCCGCCTTCCCCCTTGACGTCCAACATGTGGCGTCGGTTCCATACAGATGCGCCTTGGGAGCGCTCCCACACCGGCTCCCGCGGTCGCCGCGCACCACGAACTGAAGAAATCCCCCCACAGAGCACACCTCGACCCATGCGCTCCCACCGTTCCCCCCACCGAGAGGACACGCACCGTGGTCGTTTCCCCGGGCTCGTCGAGCCCCCTGAGCCGTCTGCATGCCTGGCGAGGGCCGAACCGGGTGCGGGCGCTCCTGGCCGCGGCGCTCGCCGCCGCGCTGTTCGCCCTGCTGTCCCTGACCGGCCAGTCGCCCGCCCGCGCCGCCGTCGCCGCACCGGCCGCGGCCGGCGCGGGCACCGGCTACTGGCACACCAGCGGGCGCGACATCCTGGACTCCAGTAACCAGCCGGTACGTATCGCCGGCATCAACTGGTTCGGCTTCGAGACGTCGAACGAGGTCGTGCACGGCCTCTGGTCGCGTGACTACAAGAGCATGATCGACCAGATGAAGTCGCTGGGCTACAACACGATCCGGCTGCCGTACAGCGACGACATCTTCAAGCCGGGCGCCACGGCCAACAGCATCAACTTCTACAACATGAACACCGATCTGCAGGGCCTCAGCCCGCTGCAGATCATGGACAAGATCGTCAACTACGCGGGCTCGATCGGCCTGCGGGTCATCCTGGACCGGCACCGCCCGGACTCCAGCGGGCAGTCCGCCCTCTGGTACACCAGCTCCGTACCCGAGTCGACCTGGCTGACCAACCTCAAGGCGCTGGCCACCCGTTACCAGGGCAACACCGCGGTCGTCGGGATCGACCTGCACAACGAGCCGCACGACCCGGCCTGCTGGGGCTGCGGCGACACCACGATCGACTGGCGGCTGGCCGCCGAGCGGGCCGGCAACGCGGTCCTGGGCGTCAACCCCAACCTGCTGATCTTCGTCGAGGGCATCCAGACCTTCAACGGCACCTCCGGCTGGTGGGGTGGCAACCTGATGGGCGCCGGCCAGTACCCGGTCCAGCTGAACGTGGCCAACCGCGTGGTCTACTCGGCCCACGACTACGCCACGTCCGTCGCCCAGCAGACCTGGTTCACCGACCCCAGCTTCCCGTCGAACATGCCTGGCATATGGGACAAGTACTGGGGCTACCTCTTCAAGCAAAATATCGCCCCGGTGTGGGTCGGCGAGTTCGGCACCACCCTGCAGTCCACGACCGACCAGCAGTGGCTCAAGGCGCTGGTCGACTACATGCTGCCCACCTCCGCCAATGGCGGTGACAGCTTCAGCTGGACCTTCTGGTCCTGGAACCCGGACTCCGGTGACACCGGCGGCATCCTCAAGGACGACTGGCAGACCGTCGACACCGTCAAGGACGGCTACCTGACCTCCATCAAGGCCCCCACCTTCGGCGGCACCGGCTCCACGGGCGGCACCTCGTCGGGTACGTCCTCGGGTACGTCGAGCGGTACGTCGTCGGGTACGTCGTCCGGCACGAGCAGCGGCACCTCGTCGGGTACGTCGAGCGGTACGTCCTCCGGTACGACCACGGGAACGACGTCCGGCACCACCTCGGGCAGCACCACCGGCGGCACCGGCAGCAACGGCTGCACCGCCACCTGGCACACCGACAACTCCTGGTCCGGCGGCTTCACCGCCACGATCACCGTGACCGCCGGCAGCACGGCGATCAACGGCTGGAACATCGCCTTCACCCTGCCGTCCGGCGTGCAGGAGACCAGCGGCTGGAACGCGACCATCACCCAGACCGGCACCTCGGTGACCGCCAAGAACCTCTCCTACAACGGCGCCCTGGCGCCCGCCGGCTCCACGAGCTTCGGCCTCCAGGGAACCGCGAGCGGCACCATCAGCGCCCCCGCCCTCACCTGCACCGCCTCCTGACAGGCGCCCGCTATAGGGCGAGCCCGAACTGAACCACCCCCCGGCTCCCGGAACCATCGGGAGCCGATCAGGCCGGCCGGTCCCCTGACCGGCCGGCCTGCTGCGTTTCCCGAGCCGAAGGAGGCGCCGAGGCAGCGGGCGCTCTCCCCGCCGCCCGTCGAGTGCCCGTCCTGCTCAGACGGGGACGACGTACGGGAAATCGGCGCGGCGCGCCTGCGCCGCGGTGGCCGGGGTCAGCCCTGCGGGCACGCCCATGTTGGTCACCAGCGAGAGCATCGCCTCCGGCGCGTTGTCCGCCAGGGTGCGCCCGTTGCGCGCGGCGAATCCGTACTGAGCGGGGCTGCCGACGACGTAGGGCAGTACGTCGGGCAGCAGTTGCCGGGCCACCTCCTGGCCGTAGCCCTCAGGGTCGGTCGAGGTGCCGGTGGCCGCGACCACGGCGGTGACGCGCTCCGCGATGAACGCGCCGGCGGCCGCGCGGTCCTCGGACGGATGCCGGGTGTTGGCCGGGTTGGAGAAGTCGGTGTCGCCCGGCCAGAAGATCGGCCACATCATCGGATGGCCGGCGCGGTTGATCTGCCGCCAGCCGCCCGCGTCGGTGGCCAGCTTGGTCGCCGCCCACAGCCCGATCCGGGTGCCCGGACGCAGCACCGGATGCTCGTGCGAGATCTCCAGCACGATGGTTTCCACGGTGGTCCCGGCGAAGGTGTTCTTCGCCCGTCCCGGCTGCCAGCCGGACAGGTCGACGGCCGTGCCCTTGCCGACCGCCTCGTTCACCAGGGCGAGCAGGGACAAGTCGATGTAGAACGAGTCGGCGATGCGTCCGGCCCACGCCCGCACACCGTCGCCCGCCACCGTCTCGCCGGTGCGCCCCTCCAGCACGAGCCTGCCCTCGGCGGCGTCCTCGCGCGCGTCGTCGCCGGTCAGGACCTCGAGCCGCAGGTTCTGCCGGCCGGCCGAGTCGGGCCCGGCGAACGCGAAACGGTAGGTGAGGTTCTCCTGGTCGGCGCCGTCGACGTGGACCTTGAACTCGTAGCGGGCCTCGGGATGGAAGCCCGGCTCGGCGTAGACACCGGTGATGTTCGAGTTGACGTCCATCACGAACACGGTGCTGTTCTCGCCGGGAAAGGCATAGAGGTCGTCAAGGAACAGCTGGCCGTTCTGTGCCGCCAGCGGTGTATCGAGGTGATGAGACATGAGGGGGTCCATTCCACTGCGCTCGGGGCGGGGCCGTCGAGACTGCACGGCGTGGGCGCAGTACGAGCCCGCGCGCGCTCCGCCGGCGCATACGCGTCAGAAGATGCTGCGGCCCACGGCAACAACTGTGCTCCACACGGTGCGAGCCCGCGACTCGTCGACCGGATCAGGAGGTCGCGCCGTTCATCCTGCTCGGCGGACAAGGACGCCGGTAGCCACCCATCGGGAATGCGGCGATAATCCCCGGTTATGAGTGCGTCGCCACCGGACCCCACCAGTCTCACGCTGCTGACGCTCGTGGCGGAGACGGGCAGCCTGGGCCGGGCGGCCGAGAGGATGGGGATCAGCCAGCCTGCGGCGAGCAAGCGCCTGGGCCAGCTCGAGCGGCTTCTTGGCCTCCGTCTGGTCGATCGGGACACGCGCGGTTCGGCGCTCACCGTGGAGGGCAAGGCGGTGTGCCAGTGGGCCGGGAAGGTGCTCGACGAACTCGACGCGCTGCTCGCGGGTGCGGCCGCGCTGCGCGGCGAGCGCGAGACCGACCTGCGGCTGGCCTCCAGCATGACCTTGGCCGAACACTTCGTGCCGCGGTGGATCGGTGCGCTGCGGCAAACCTCGCCCGACGTGCTGGTCAGCCTCAAAGTGACCAATTCGGAGCAGGTCGCAGCGCTGGTCACGGCCGGCGAGATCGGCCTGGGCTTCGTCGAGGCGCCCACGGTGCCTCCCGGGCTCGGCTCCTGCCAGGTCGCCTCCGACCGGCTGGCCGTCGTGGTGGCCCCGGGCCACCCATGGGCGCGACGCGACGAACCGGTGGACTTGGCCGAACTGGCCCGCACCCGGCTGATCGTGCGCGAACCGGGGTCGGGCACCCGCGAGACGATCGAGCGCTTGCTGGCCGGCGCGGGCGTCAAGCCGGCAAGGCCGTTGATGGTGCTGGACGCGAACGCGGCGGTGCGCGCCGCTGTGGCCGACGGCGCGGGCCCGGCGGTGCTCAGCGCGGTGACAGTGCGCGAGGACCTCGCTGCCGGCCGCGTCGTGGAGGTGCCGATCGGCGACGCGGACCTGCGCCGTCGGCTGCACGCCGTGTGGGCCGAGGACCGGCGGCCGACCGGCGCAGCCGACCTGCTGCTCCGGATCGCCCTGGGCAGCAGCGGCCGGACGTCCGTCACGCCCGGGCATGGCGAACCTCGGCTTACAAGGTGATGTGACCCTGGCAAGGTTGCATGGCCGAAGCACCGCCCTCCGCAGTCGTCACGCTGCACAGGCCGGGCCCGGGTGGGGTTTTCCCCCGGTGCTCCGGTGGGTGGGCCCCCGCAATGGCCGGGTGGAGGCGTCATGGCCGCGGACGGGCGCCGGTTCGTAGCGTCGTGGGTGCGGCCGGGCAAGGCCGCCGATCTGCGTCGTTCGCGCCCCCTGAAGCCGTCCGAGGAGCACTCATGCCCGCATCCAGCAGCGCCCTTCCCGTAGCGTCGGCCCCGCCGCCGCGGGCCGAGCGGGCTCGGGCGGTACGGCCGCGGCCGGAGCCGTCGGGCAGCGAGTTCGCCCCGCTGCTGCGCCAGGTCAGGGACGCCGGGCTGCTGCGCCGCAGGACCGGCTGGTACGCGGCGATGATCGCGGTGAACGCGCTGGCGACGGCCGCGGTGTGGACCGCGGTGGTGCTGGTCGGCGGGACCGGCTCGTGGTGGGTCACGGCGCTGGCGCTGCCCGCCGCGGTGCTGTCCGCGCGTACCGGGTTCATCGGGCACGACGCGGGCCACCAGCAGATCGCGGCGGGCCGGCGGGCCAACCGGATGCTCGCCCTGCTGCACGGCAACCTGCTGCTGGGCATGGGCGCGAGCTGGTGGACGGACAAGCACAACCGGCACCACGCGAACCCCAACCATGTCGGCAAGGACCCGGACGTGGAGGTCGGCGCGCTGGTGTGGTCGCGGGCCCAGGCGGTGGAACGGGAGGGCTTCGCGCGCTGGCTGACCAAGCACCAGGCGCGGCTGTTCTTCCCCATGCTGCTGCTGGAAGGGCTGGCCCTGAAGGTGGCGAGCTTCCAGGACCTGCGGCGGCTGTCGTGGCGCGACCGGCTGGTGGAGGGCGGCCTGCTCCTCGCGCATCTCGCCGGGTACGCGGCCCTGTTGCCGACCGCGCTGTCGCCGGCCCGGGCGGTGGTGTTCGCGCTGCTGCACCACGCGCTGATCGGCCTGCACCTGGGCTGCGCGTTCGCGCCCAACCACAAGGGCATGGCGATGCCGGAGGAGGGCGCGCGGTGGGGCCATCTGCGGCGGCAGGTGCTCACCTCCCGCAACGTCCGCGGCAACCCGGTCACCGACTTCCTGCTCGGCGGCCTCAACTACCAGGTCGAGCACCACCTGATGCCGAGCCTGCCGCGCCCCCACCTGCGCCTGGCCCAGCCCCTGGTCCGCGCCCACTGCGCCCGGCTGGGCGTGCCGTACACCGAGACCGGGCTGCTCGCCTCCTACCGACAGGCCCTGACCCACATGCACGACGTCGGCGCGCCACTACGCTGACCCCGCCCCCCCCGCGAGGCGGGCCGGACCGTGGCGGCTTCGGATTCTCGGCGGCGCGAAGTGCGTGCGGAACGGCACAAATGTGTGTTGTGACGGGCGAACGGGGTGGTTACGGTCTGCTCAGCGATGTGGGTGACCGTGGAACGGTGACCCGCGGCACGACCGGTTCTCGGCCCGGCCGTCACCGTATGGCGGCCGGGAGCAGTGCGCGACAGCTCGTTCCCTTCCCGTCGAGGAGTGCTGCCCAGTGCGCGTGTTGCGTTCGCTCGTCGTCCTCGCGTTGTCCATGGCTCTCGCGCTCGCAGGCACCGCCGCCGCGCGCGCCGCCACCGCCGCTCCCGCCGGCCAGGACCACCGTCCCGCGCCCGCCCCCGCGCCCGGCGTCCAGACCGGCACGAAGCCGCACCTCGAATCCCGCCCACAGGTCCCCGCCCACCTGGCCGGCCGGGCCGCGGCACGCCCCGGCGGCGTCATCAACCCCGCGGCCACCTCCGGCAACTGGTCCGGCTACGCACAGAGCACGGCCAACGACGCCATCGCCAGTGTGACGTCGAACTGGGTGCAGCCGTGGGTGGACTGCCGCAGCGGCGGGGCGGTCTCCACCTGGGTGGGGATCGACGGCGCGCAGGGAGCGCCCTTCTTCCCCAACGTGGAGCAGACCGGCACGCTCGCGGCCTGCTCCGGCGGCGCCGCGCACTATTCCGCCTGGTACGAGATGGCGCCCGCCGCGCCCATCTACTACGGCAACCCCGTGCAGCCCGGCGACAACATGACCGCCACGGTCAGCGTCGCCAACCGGAACACGTACACACTGCGCCTGGTCGACATCACGCAGCAGTGGACCCAGAACACGGTGATCACCTCGCCCACCTTCCTGCCCAACGCCAGCGCCGAGGTCATCCTGGAGGCGCCCACCGACGCGAGCACCGGCCGGATCGTGCCGCTCCCCGACTTCGGCTTCGCCGGCTTCAACGGGTCCGCGTCCAACGGCACTTACATGACGGCCGCCAACTCGAACGCGATCGACATGGCCGACCCGAGCGGCGGCATCGCCACGACCGGCGGCATCGGCGGCACCGGGTACTTCACCGTCAGCCACGGCAACGGCGGGAACGTCACCGGCACCCCGAAGATCGCGTTCCAGAGCAGCGACTTCGGCGGCGGCCTGCTGCACACGTCGACGCCCTCGGGGGCCGGCTACCTGGGCCAGACGATCCGGCAGAACACGAGCCCGGCCGTCACCTCCCTGCCGGGCGGCGGCTTCGAAACGGCGTTCGCCTCGAACAGCCCGACCGGCAGCCGCGCGGTCCTGACGGTGTCCGGCACGGCGCTGACCTTCAACACCCAGTTGGGGATGATGCCCAACAGCAGTCCGGCCATCGCCGCCGCGCCCGACGGCAGTTTCAAGGTGGTCTTCCAGTCCGACACCGGGCAACTGTGGTCGTACACCCCGCAGACCGGCGGGGTGCCGCTCGGCTACCAGATGATGCCGGGCACCAGCCCCAGCATCGCCGCACTGGCCGGGGGTGGTTACGAGACCGCCTTCCAGGCCGACACCGGCCTGCTCTGGGAAGTCGGCAGCTACATCAACTTCAACACCCAGCTCGGCATGGCCTCCGGCACCAGCCCGAGCATCGCGGCGGCCTCGGACGGCAACTTCCAGGTGGCGTTCCAGGCCAACACCGGCGGCCTGTGGACCCAGGACCTGACGCGCGGCGGCGTCCCGCAGGGGTACACGATGGCGCCCGGCACCAGCCCGAGCAACACCGCGCTGGCCGGGGGTGGTTACGAGACCGCCTTCCAGGCCGACACCGGCCTGCTCTGGGAAGTCGGCAGCTACATCAACTTCAACACCCGGCTGGGCATGCGCGCCGGCACCAGCCCTTCCATCACCGCGGTGCCCGGCATCGTCCTGGAAGTGGCCTTCCAGGCCAACACCGGCGTGCTCTACACCCAGGACCTCGCCCACGGCGGCGTCCCGCAGGGCCAGGGCATGCCGCAGAACTCCAGCCCGGCGATCACCACGTGACCCGCGCGACCACCTTCGCCGCGCACGCGGCACAAGCCCCCGCACCGCGATGAACACGGCGCCCGCCCCATCAGGGGCGGGCGCCGTGGCGTGGGTCCCGGACCCGTCAGCGCGCGGCGCCGCTCACCGGGGTGTCGATCTAGTTGTCGATCTCCAGGCCGTCGAACGTGGCGTAGGAACCAGAGAGCTTGGTGACGACGATCGTGTGGACCCCTGCCGGGAGCGGGCCGCTGCTGTAGACGGGGGCGTTGGCGTGGCGGGCGCCGTCGGCGGGCACCGTGTCGACCACGACGGCCGGGTGGCCGTCGATCGAGACGCTGATGTCGCCCTGGTCGGTGTACTCCTCGCCGAAGACGGTGACGGCGGTGCCGATGAAGGTGGAGCTGAGGCTGTTGCCGTTCGTCGTGGTGTAGTGGACGTCGTCGTCGAGGTCGCCGAAGCCCCGGTTGTTCAGGTAGTCCCAGCCGGAGTAGGCGATCGACGGGTCGGTGTCGTTGATACGGGCCGCGGCCGGCGGGGTGCCGACGTAGACCAGTACGGCGGCCGACGTCTTCGAGGTGACGCCGGCGGGGTCGGACTGGACGGCGGTCAGGGTGCGCTGCCCGGCGGAGGCGCCGCTGATCGTGCAGGTCCAGGTGCCGTCGGGGCCGGCCGTCGTGGTGCACGAGGTGCTGTCGGTGCTGTCGGTGACCGTCACGGTGTTGCCCGCGACCGCGCTGCCGCGTACGGCGATTGCCGCCGCCAGGCCGGTGGCGCCGTTCGCGGGGCTGGTGATCACCGGCCGCGGCACGTACGGGCCCACGGTGACGTCCGTGCCGTCCGCCCCGGCGGGCACGGTGGCGATCAGGAAGCCGGGCGAGACGAACTGCACCGCGCTCGCCTGCTGGCCGCCGAAGAACACCGCAGTGGCCGATGTGAACCCGGCGCCCGCGATCAGCACGCGGTCAGTGGCGGAGCCGGCGGACACCGGAGCGGGCGCGGAGATGTAGCTCGTGCGCAGCGGGACGCTCCCGGCCAGCGCCTGGTGCGCGTCGGTGACGCCCGCACTCGCCAGGACGGAGACGGGGACGTCGTCCGGTCCGGGGGACGCGGGGATGGCGGTGTTGCCGCTGATGTGGGAGTCGACCGGCCCGTCGCAGATGTAGTAGCCCGCCGAGTCGGAGAACCAGTTGCCGGTGACCCAGAAGTGGCCGGTGGCCGAGCAGCCGCCCTGGGCGCCGAGCGAGTCCAGTGGGTGGAACTCGACGTTGCCGCTGAAGCCGATCCACTCCGAACCGGCGTCGTCGTAGAAGGCGTTGAAGCGCGAGCCGTCGTTGTAGACAACGTTGCCAGTGACGTGCAGGCCGCCTGCGAGCGTCGCGGCCGCGTCGATCGTGCCGTCGGCGGCGTACACGTACTGGGCCTGGTGGCCCTCCATGTAGATCGCGCCGCCGTCGTCGAGGACCTGCATGACGTCGAAGATCAGGTTGTCGCTGAGGGTGTTGTCGGCGTTGATGTTGGTGGAGTTCTGCGGGTGGGCGGCCTCGTCGACGTGGCCCTGGATGACGCCCGCGGTGATGCCGGTGTACGGCAGGTCGTAGAGCTCGTTGTGGCTGATCACGGTGTGCCGGCTGAAGAGCAGCGTGATGCCGCAGGCCGAGCGGTAGTCGGTGCCGACGTCGTGGATCACGTTGTCGGTGACGGTGGTGTGGTCGAGGATCTCGTTCTCGCCGACCGTGTCACCGCGGACCAGGTCCGGGTCGGGGGTGCAGTTCGCCTCGATCACCGAGGCGGGCGTCTGCGCCGGGGTCGGGTCGTAGGTGCAGCCGAGGGACAGCGCGGTGGAGGCGATCGCGGTGAACTCGTTGCCGTCCACGACGTTGTGGGTGCCGCCGTACATGAAGCTCAGGCCCGCCCCGCCGAGGTCCACGAACCGGTTTCCGGTGAGCGTGACCCGGCTGGCCCCGCTGAAGGCGACGTTGGCCAGCGGCTGGGTGAGCGCGCCCCACGGGCAGCTGCCGGCGGGGTCGGAGAAGGTGCACAGCCCCTGGTTGGTCGCGCCGGTACGGTGCAGGTTGCTCTGCACGTCCGCGAAGCCGGTGGGCAGGGAGGGGGCGTTCCAGGTGGCGTAGGAGAACTGCAGCCCCGCGAAGGTCAGGTCGTGCAGCGGCCGGGCGAGGCTGCCGGCGCCCTGCACCAGCTTCTCCAGCCGGGGCAGTTCGACGTCGAGGCCGGTCATCCGGCCGTTCGGCGGCGCGTAGAGCAGTGTGGACGCGGCCGTGTCGAGGTACCAGTGGCCGGGCGCGAGGAGGCTCGGTGCGTTCTGGATCGTGGCGGGCAGCTGCGAGGTGGACATCGAGGGCAGGCCGCCGGTGCCCTGGCTGAAGGGGGCGATGTCGGTGACGTTGCGCCAGCACGGCTGGTCCATCGCCAGGGTGCTGCCCGACATCGAGGCGACCCCGCACTTGGAGTCCGTCCACGCGCCGTTGCCGGCCGGGTAGTCGAATTCGACGCGGGCCAGCTCGGCGGGGGTCAGGCTCGCGAACCAGGCTTTCGCGGTGGGGTCGCCCGACAGGTCGTAGCCCGTGGCCGAGCCGGACCAGTTGCCGGAGAAGTGCAGGGCGGCCGGGGTGGCCTGGGCGATCGGGGCCTCCTTGCCGTCGACGTAGAGCTGGCGGGTCGCGCTGCCGTGGGGTACGTGGGCGGACCACACACCGCTGTGCCCCACCTCCTGCCAGCCGTTCACCCGGGTCGCACCCGAGATCACCGGGTGGGCGCCGGGTGCCGCCTCCCACACCACGGGGTGGCCGGGCGTGCCGGAGTCGGCGGCGCCGAACGTCCAGGTGCTGCCCAACCGGTAGGTGCCGTCGAGGAGTTCGACGCGGACGTCGGACGCCTGCCCGCCGGACTCAAGGGTGCGCACCTTCGCCTGGGCGGTGGTGAGCGAGCAGGGGGTGTGAGCGGTGCAGGCCGCGGCGTCGCCGTCAGGCGCGGCCCACAGCACCACCGCGGGTGAGCCGCCGTCCGCGGCCTGCGCGGGGGCCGCCGTGATCCCCAGCGCTCCCGCGCCCGCCAGGCCGAAGGCCATCGCCGAACCGAGGATTCTGCATGCTGACGCCGTCCATCTCATATGTGCTCCGGGAACCGTCGACCCCGCGGGTCCGCCCACAGGGGACCAAGACATCCGATGACCGCCGCAGCCTGACACCGGCCTGTGGTGGCGTCAACAGGTGTGCAGCAAAGTCGATGGAGATGCGGCGCTCAGTTGGACGCAAATGGTGGGATGTCTAAGAGATGAGCGCTGCCGCCCGGGCGGCGTCGGCCGGTGAGGTACGGGCCCAGGTCTCCTGCTCCCTCCGTGCCCGCGGCCTGAAGGAAAACTGCGGCCGCGCTTAAGAAAAGCTCGATGGACCGGGGCCGGGACCCTGCGGAAGATTGCTCCCGTCGGCAGCCGGGAACGCCCCGGCCGCGGTCGGGCGACCGCCGTGGGGCGTGATTCGTCCTGCCCTGCCGCGGTGGAGTGGACGACGGGAGCCGGGACGTTGAAGGCGTTGGTCAAGGACAGGGCGGAGCCGGGACTCGCGCTCACGGACGTGCCCGAGCCGGAAATCGGCCCCGGCGACGTACTCATCAAGGTGCTGCGCACCGGGATCTGCGGGACCGACCTGCACATACGGTCCTGGGACGGATGGGCGCGGCAGGCCGTGCGGACGCCGCTGGTGCTCGGGCACGAGTTCGTCGGCGAGGTCGTGGACACCGGCCGGGACGTCACCGACATCCGGCCCGGCGACCGGGTCAGCGGCGAGGGCCACCTGGTGTGCGGCAAGTGCCGCAACTGCCTCGCCGGGCGCCGCCACCTGTGCCGCGCCACGGTCGGGCTGGGCGTCGGCCGCGACGGCGCCTTCGCCGAGTACGTGGCGCTGCCCGCGTCGAACGTGTGGGTGCACCGGGCGCCGGTCGACCTGGACGTGGCCGCGATCTTCGACCCCTTCGGCAACGCCGTGCACACCGCGCTGGCCTTTCCCCTGGTCGGCGAGGACGTACTGATCACCGGCGCCGGCCCGATCGGACTGATGGCCGCGGCCGTGGCCCGGCACGCCGGAGCCCGCCACGTCGTGATCACCGACGTGAGCGAGGAGCGCCTGGACCTGGCCCGCAAGGTCGGCGTCAGCCTGGCGCTGAACGTGTCCGGCGCCACGATCGCCGACGGCCAGCGCGAACTCGGCCTGCGCGAGGGCTTCGACGTCGGCCTGGAGATGTCCGGTCACCGCGACGCCCTGCGCGACATGGTCGCCAACATGACGCACGGCGGCCGGATCGCGATGCTCGGCCTGCCCACGGAGGAGTTCCCGGTCGACTGGGCGCGGATCGTCACCTCCATGATCACCCTCAAGGGGATCTACGGCCGGGAGATGTTCGAGACCTGGTACGCCATGTCGGTGCTGCTGGAGGGCGGCCTCGACCTCACGCCCGTGATCACCGGCCGGTACGGCTTCCGCGACTTCGAGGCCGCCTTCGACGACGCGGCGAGCGGCCACGGCGGCAAGGTCATCCTCGACTGGACCGCCTGAGCCCGCCGGCTGAGCCCCCGCCCCCGCCCCCTTCCGGGAAGGAACCGACATGTTCGACTCCGTACGCGACGACCTGCGGGCCGACCTCGACGAGATCCGCGCCGCCGGGCTGCACAAGCCCGAGCGCGTGATCGGCACCCCGCAGTCCGCGACGGTGAGCGTGACCGCGGGCGGCCGCCCCGGCGAGGTGCTCAACTTCTGCGCGAACAACTACCTGGGCCTGGCCGACCACCCCGACGTGATCGCCGCCGCCCACGCCGGGCTCGACCGCTGGGGGTACGGCATGGCGTCCGTGCGCTTCATCTGCGGCACCCAGGAGGTCCACAAGGAACTCGAGTCCCGCCTGTCGGCCTTCCTCGGGCAGGAGGACACGATCCTGTACTCCTCCTGCTTCGACGCCAACGGCGGGGTGTTCGAGACGCTGCTCGACGAGCGGGACGCGGTGATCTCGGACGCGCTCAACCACGCGTCGATCATCGACGGCATACGGCTGTCCAAGGCCCGCCGCCTGCGCTACGCCAACCGCGACCTGGCCGAGCTGGAGGCCAGGCTCAAGGAGAGCCAGGACGCCCGGCGCCGCCTGATCGTCACCGACGGCGTGTTCTCCATGGACGGTTACGTGGCCCCGCTGCGCGAGATCTGCGACCTCGCGGACCGCTACGGCGCCATGGTCATGGTCGACGACTCGCACGCCGTCGGCTTCGTCGGACCGACCGGCCGCGGCACCCCCGAACTGCACGGCGTCATGGACCGCGTCGACATCGTCACCGGCACCCTCGGCAAGGCGCTGGGCGGCGCCTCCGGCGGGTACGTGGCCGCCCGCGCCGAGATCGTCGCCCTGCTGCGCCAGCGCTCGCGCCCGTACCTGTTCTCCAACACCCTCGCGCCCGTCATCGCGGCGGCCTCGCTGACCGTCCTCGACCTGCTGGAGTCCGCGGGCGACCTGCGGGACAAGCTCGCCGCCAACACCGCGCTCTTCCGCCGCCGGATGACCGAGGAGGGCTTCGACGTCCTGCCCGGCGACCACCCCATCGCCCCCGTCATGATCGGCGACGCCGCCGAGGCGAGCCGCATGGCCGAGTTGCTGCTGGACCAGGGCGTGTACGTGATCGGCTTCTCCTACCCGGTGGTGCCGCACGGCCGCGCCCGCATCCGCGTCCAGCTCTCGGCCGCCCACTCGACGGACGACGTGAACCGGGCCGTGGACGCCTTCGTCGCCGCCCGGGCCCGGCTGGCGGCCTGACGGCGATGGCCTGACGGCTGCGGCAGGGGACCGGCGCCCGGCCGGGTGACGGAGCCGGGCGACCGGACCGGGTGACGGGACCGCCGGACACGTCTGGGAGAATCGTTCACATGATCGACGCGCGGCGGCTGCATATCCTTCGTGCGGTGGCCGACCACCGTACGGTGACCGCTGCCGCCGCCGCGCTCTACCTCACCCCCTCCGCGGTGTCCCAGCAGCTCACCGCGCTGGAACAGGAGACCGGCCACCGGCTGGTCGAGCGCGGCGCGCGCGGGGTGCGGCTCACGGCGGCCGGCGAGATCCTGCTCGACCACACGCACGCGGTGCTGGCCCAGCTCGAACGCGCCGAGGCGGAGCTGGCCGCCTACGGCACGGGCGAGGCGGGCACGGTCACCGTCGCGTCCTTCGCCACCGGCATCGGCCTGGTCGTCGCCCCCGCCCTCGCCCGCCTGGCCACGGCCGCACCCGGCATCCGCCTGAAGATCCGCGACGCCGAGGGCGACGCGAGCCTGCCGATGGTGCTGGGCCGGCAGGTCGACGTGGCGGTCGCCGTCGAATACCGCGGCGCCCCGGGTGTCGGCGACCCGCGCCTGACCCACGTCTCGCTGTACGCGGAACCCTTCGACGCGGTGCTGCCGGTCGCGCACGAGCTCGCCGGCGCGGACCGGGTGGCCCTGGCGGGACTCGCCGACGACGAGTGGATCGGCCCGTACCCCGGCAATCCCTGTCACGACGTCGTCGTTCTGGCCTGCGAATACGCCGGGTTCCAGCCGCGCCTGGAGCATTCCTCGGACGACTTCCGGGCCGTCGTGGCGCTCGCCTCGGCAGGCGCCGGCGTGGCCCTGGTGCCGCGGTCGGCCCTGGCCGGCGTCGACCTGACCGGCGTCGTCGTCCGCCCCGTCGACGGCGTCGCCCCCACCCGCCGCGTCTTCGCCGCCGTCCGCCGCGGTGCCGAGGACCACCCCCTGATCCGCCCGGTGCTCGACGCGCTGCGCGAGGCGGCCCCCGTTCGCACGGCCGTCCCGGCAGGCGGGCCGGCCGACGGTACGGACAGCGGCGAACCGGAACTGGCGGCGCTTCGGTAGTCGCCGGCCGCGCGGAGTACACCCTCCGCACCGAGCGGGCTCCTGGTGAACATGCCGTGGCCGACCGCCTGCCCGGCCCGCTGGTCCGGCTCCCCGCGTTGAGGAGGACCCGCGGCTTCCCGCACCGGGACGGGCTGTCGCCCGGTGGTGGGGCCGTCTCCCGGCCGGTGGACGTGCCGACCCCCCCGGCTCGCTGGTCCGGCTCCTCGCGGCGGGGGAGGACCCGCGGCTTCCCGGACCGGGGACGGGCTGTGGCCGTGGTCCAGTGGAGTGCCGTCTCCCCGCTGCCAGCCGCAGGGACGGTCAGCGGCCCGGGGTCAGCCAGCCCCGCTCCTGCGCGAGCAGCGCGATCTGGAAGTGGTTGCGCGCGCCGAGCGCCGCGCCGATGTCGCTGACGTCCTTCTGCACGGTGCGCCGGCTCACCCCGAGCGTGCGGGCGATCGTCTCCTGCTTCATGCCGAGCGAGAGCAGCCGCAGCACCTCGCGGGCCCGCGGGTTCGGCGTGTCCGCCGCGGGCGCCGGCGGCACCGGGCGGGCCTCCTGCCCCCAGGGCACCCCGTGCTCCCACAGGCTCTCGAACAGCGCCCCCAGCACGTGCAGCAGCGTGGGGGAGTGCACCAGCAGCGAGCCGGCCGCCGCGTCGTCCCGCCGCAGCGGCATGATCGCGGTGGTGCCGTCGAAGAGCACCAGCTTCATCGGCAGCCCGCTGGACAGCCGTACGTCGCCGCCGATCTCGACGCCGCGCCGCGCGGTATCCAGCGACACCTCGTCGGTGAGGGTGTCGCTGTCGTAGACCGACCGGAAGCGCACCCCCGCGCGGATCGCCGCCGCCTGCACGGCCAGCCGGTCGGGCACCCCGTCGACCGCCGCGACGTACGGCGGCATCACCAGGTGCAGCACCTCGTGCCGGGCCGCCCGCAGCAGGTGGGCGTAGCGCGCGGTGACCCGCTCCTCGGTGTCGAGGATCTCGAACTGGTCGGACGCGAAACGGTGGTTGGTCACCGAGATGTGCACCTCGTGCAGCCGCTCGGCGTGGGTCTCCAGACTCGCCAGTTCCTCGCGGCGCCGGGCCAGCAGGGTGCCCAGCGCCGGGCGCGGCGGGCTGGCGCTCCAGCGCGCCCCGCGGCCGCTGACGCGTACCGCGAGCAGTTCGGACTCCAGCAGCCGAAGGGCCCGCGCGGCGGCGGCCGTCGAGGTGCCGACGGCGGCCGCGGCCTGGGCGGGCGCCGTCTCCGGGTGCCCGACCAGGTACTCCAGGATCCGCCCGGCCAGCGGCGGAAGGCCGAGCCCGCCCCAGGGCGCCGACGGGACCTGCGAGATCTGCGGCTCTGCGGCCATCGGGCGGCCCCCCTGCTGTCGTTCACCGGTGGGAGTGCCGTGATCGTATCCCCGCCGCCCCGCACGTCCGCCGGGCGGGGGAGCGTTCCCACGGCCATTGCGCCCGGGCGGCACATCGCCCGAATCCGGGCACTACGGTGCCAACTCCCGCCCGGCGGCGAGTGCCGACGTGCGCCGGTGGTGCACCCCACGTCGCGCGAAAGCGCAACTGCGCTCAGCCGCAACGGCATTCCCTTGTCCCCGGGGGCGCCCCCGCCGCAAGGTGATCAGCATCCTTGCGCCGCACACACCGGTCACCGGCACGCCCACCCCGCTTTCCCCGGTGTTCGCGGCGGCAAGGACCGGCACGAGCTCCCCCCACGCAGACGGACCCGCACACGCGCCGCCCCCGAAGTCCTCACGCGCAAGGAGCACGTTGATGCACCGACATGTCAGACGGGCCGCCGCCGCGCTGGCGCTGCTGGTCCCCCTCGTGGCGGCCGGCCCAGCCATGGCCGCGCCCGCCGGCGACACCCCGTCGCCCGCCCCCGCGGCGCCGGCCACCCACAGCCTCACCCTTGCCGACGGCTCCAAGGTCGCCTGGTCGGACGACGGCACCGGCACCCTCACCGACCCGCAGGGCCGCACCCGCGCCTTCCCGGTGCCCCGCTCGGCCGGCCGTACCGGCCTCGGCGCCACCCTGGCGCCTTCCACCGCGGCGATCACCGCCCGGGCCGACGCCACCCGCGCGGCCTCGTACACCCTCGGCACGAAGCAGGGCGCCGCCGCCCAGCAGGCCCCGGTCCAGCCGATGAACACCGGCGCGGTGAAGCTGCCGAACGCCGCCAAGGCCGCCCTGCGGCAGAACGCCCGGACGGCCCCGCAGCCCGCCGCGACCGCCGCCGGCCTGCCCGCCAACGACGGCCTGAGCACGTCCTTCCAGTCCTACCTCAACGCCCAGGGCGTGGACGCCGCCGGTGCCTTCGCCGACGCGGCCACCTACCTGCACGCCCTGCCCGGCGCCGGCCAGATCGTCACCAACGTCTCCATCGGCGACCTCACCGACCGGTCGATGGCCGACAACGGCGACGACTACGTGCGCGTGTACGGCCCGACCACCGTCGTCGAGAACGGCCAGCGCTACCTCGACGAGCCGTCCATGCCGCTCATCCCCACCTACACCGCCGACAACAACGGCAAGCTGGACCCGCTCGGCTCGGTCGAGGGCCAGGACCCCAACCTCGGCGAAGTCCTCCTGGACTTCTCGATGATGGCCCCGCTGCCGCACGACCAGCAGCGCCCCGGCGCCACCGGCAGCGGCGCCACCGACCTGCTCGGCATCGCCCCCGGCGCCCAGTACCGCCTGGTGGTGCCGCAGGAGGCCAGCTACGCGGGCATCGCCGCGGCGCTGAAGGCGGCCGCCGACCAGCAGCCCCGCCCGAGCGTCATCACCGCCAGCCTCGGCTTCGGCACCGACGAGCAGATCGGCTTCCCCGGCCGCTACCTGGAGGACGACCCGACGATCCGGGCCACCCTCACCTCCATCGTGAAGTCCGGCATCGCCGTGGTCGTCTCCTCCAACGACGGCACCCGGCTGGCCCTGCCCGTCTCCGTCGGCCCGGACGGCGGCAGCACCCCGACCGACACCACCACCAAGCCCGGCGCCCAGACCGGCATCGACGACGTCGAGCCCACCACCACGCCCTCGCAGGTGGTCGACAGCGGGGTCATCGCGGCCGGCGCCACCACCACCGACGACACGCTGACCTCCGCCGACACCGCGCAGGGCGTCTACCCGACGACCCGCTACAACGGCTCGGCCGCCTACTCCTCCGGCTTCGGCACCCGCGTCGACCTCGCCGCCCCCGGCGACGACCTGCCGTCCCTGATGCACGTGTGCACCTCCAGCCCCTGCAAGGCGCAGGACGTCGAGGTCGTGCTCAACGGCGGCACCTCCGCCTCCGCCCCCGAGATCGCGGCCGCCGTCGCCGACGTGCTCCAAGCGGCCAAGGCCACCCACCAGAGCCTGACCCCGCGCCAGGTCCGCGACCTGCTCGTGTCCACCGGCAGCCCGATCACCCAGCCCCCGCAGGCCGACCAGCCGCTCACCATGGGCACCCAGCTGGACGTCACCGCCGCCGTGGAGAAGGTCCTCGCCAAGCGCTACAGCATCGCGACCCGGCCCGTACGGCTCTCGGTGGCCCAGCGGCAGCTGCTGCCCACCACCTCCGGCACCGCGTTCACCGAGTCCACCGACCCGGCGGCCATCGACCTGTCCGGTCCCGCCGACGGCAACGGCACGCCCTCCGGCCAGAACGCCGTCTCGCCGATCACCCTCGGCCTGGACATGACCGGCGACCGCGGCGGCCTGACCTACCGGGTACAGGCCGGCGCCAAGGGCGTGTTCACCTCCGCGCAGCCCAGCGTGCGCCTCACCCCGGCGCAGATCCTCGGCGCCGCAGGGCTCCCGCTCGCCTCCGACACCACCCGCACCGTGCCCGTCACCTTCCAGGCGCTCCGCGGTGGCAAGGTCGTCGGTCAGCTCTCGCAGGACCTGACCTTCCTCGCCGACGACGCCACCTACGCCCAGGCGCTCGCCCCCGCCGCCCCCGGCGCCACCCCGCTCGGCCGGCCCGTCACGGTCTCCTACGACCTCACCGGCGTACGCGGCCTGAACAACCCCAGCCTGGTGCTCTCCTCCGTCGGCCACTACACGCCGAGCGCGGCCGTGGACGACTTCAACGTCCAGTGGTCCACCCCGCTCACCGCGGACAAGGGCACCGTGACGATCCCCGCATCCGCCTTCACCGCGGGCGGCGCCGGACTCTATGGCGTCGGCATCCAGCAGGCCGACTACTACGGCCTGCCGATCTACGGCGACTTCCGCGCCCTGCGGATCGGCCCTGCCGCCGACGAACGCCCGGCCGCACCGCTGCTGAGCACCGGCGGCTACACCCTGGCGCACGCCGCCGACACCGCCCGCAGCGCCCCCAAGGCGACCGTGAGCTGGGACGCCAGTGCCGTATCCGGCGCGGACGGCGCCGAGTTCGAGGTGATGTCGCCCGGGCCCACGCTCTACGGCTCGGTGAACACCGTCACCAACCAGAACGGCAGCCGACGCGACGACGACGGCTTCAACCACCCGTCCACGCTCACCGTGAAACTGCCTTCGGTGAAGGGCACCACCACCCTGGACCTGGCGGCCCTCAAGCTGCCCACCGGGCTCCAGTACCCGGTACGGGTGCTCGCCACCCGGCACGGCTCGCCGATCGGCCAGGCCTCCCCGACGTCCTTCCTGCAGTACCGCGACGGCGACCAGGTCACGGGCACCGTGGAGAGCTTCACCGTCTCCGGCAGCAAGGCGCTGATCTCCACCGACGCGTTCACGTACACCGGCGGCACCGAGCTCTACCACCTGGACCGCTCGGCCACCACCGGCTACGACCTGGCCACCGGCACCGCGGGCAGCTCCTTCGCCGAGTCCACCGACGGGCAGTTGATGCAGGAAGTGCTCGGCACCGACCCGGCCAGCGGCCATGCCCTGATCATCCACACACCGTTCGCCGGCTCGCAGGCCGAGATCGACGTGGAGGACCCCGCCACCGGCACCCCGGTGAAGGTCACCCAGCTGTCCGACCTGCTCACCGACAGCGCCTACCTGGAGGGCGGCACGGTGGACGCGGCCCGCCACCGCGGCCTGGTCACCACCTACGAGCCCGACAGCGGACTGAGCCGGGTCTGGTCGGTCGACATGACCACCGGGCAGGTCGGCACGTCGCTGGCGCTCAACCCGCACAACCTGTACCGCTCCTACAACAGCGTCTCGGTGGACGCCTCCACCGGCGAGGTGTTCGTCGCCACCGGCGGCACCATGGGCCCGTGCCTGTACGGCCGCGTCCCCTACGGCGCGGTCGGCGCGGACTTCGGCACCGGCACCGTCACCCCGGTCGCCTCGATGCCGCTGTGCGTGTCGGCCCTGCTGCCCGACGGCAAGGGCGACAAGCTCTACGGTGCCATCGGCGCCGCCCAGCCCAACCCCGAGGGCGGCAACTTCCCCACCAGCACCTGGCTGACCGCCGACCAGAAGACGCTGACGACCGCCGCCACGGCGGACACCGGCACCCGCGGCCCGGTCTGGCCCGCCCTGGACGACACCCACCAGGTCGCCGTCGAGGCGAGCCTCTACGAGAACGGGGTCGAGACCGACAACAACGCCATGAGCGAGATCACCGTGCTGGACCCGGCGACCGGCAAGGTGCTGGCCCGCCACCCGGTGGCCAACCTCGTGGACTCCACGATCGCCGGCTCCAACTTCGACTTCACCGGCCGCCAGGGGCTCTTCCTGGACCCGGCCACCCGCACCGGGTGGGTCATCAACGCCTGGGGCACGGGGCTGGAGCAGTTCTCGTACTGATCCGATCCCCGGCTGAACTCCCGCTGATTTCCTGCCGAGGGCTCCCGCCCTCGGCAGGGGATCGGCGCGCACCCTCAGCCCGCGCCCGCGAGGTCCCGCCGCTGCGGCGGTCACCCCGCGGGCGCGGGCTCGTGCGTACCGGCTTGTCCGCACGGATACGGTTTCGGGCCGATCACAGGAGACATCTTCCGTACTCCTGGTGTACTTATTGAGGACGCCTGCTGTGACAACCGCGGAAACCCCGACCGGTACGCCGCGGCTGCGGCTAGAGTTCCCGATCATGACCGAACGTCCGTTTGAGGCCCTGGGGTTGAGTGCCGACGCGGACCGGGCGTACCCCCTGCTGGTCGCCGCGCGAGGGGTCACCCCGGCCGAACTGGCCCGGCGGATGGGGGTGACGGCGGACCGGGCCCGGGCCGCCTGTCTCGAGCTGGCCGCCCGTGACCTGGTGCGGATCGGCCGTGGCGACCGCTGGTACCCGGTGCCGCCGCAGTCCGGGCTGCTGCCGCTGGTGGTCCGCGCCGAGGAGCAACTGCGGCGCAGCCGTGAGCTGCTGGACCGCCTGGACCAGGAGTACCGCCGGGTCCACGAGGGCCAGCGCGCGGAGGAGGCCGTCCGCGTCATCGAGGGCGACTCCGCGATACGGTCCCGGATCGCCGAGGCCCACGCCGGCGCCCGCAAGGAACTCATGGTCTTCAGCCGCACCGTCCCCGGCCGCCCCGGCCACTCCGACCCCCTCACCGGCGGCCCGGACACCGCCCACCCCACGGGGCGCTCCCGCGGCCCCCGCCGCCGTGTCGTCGTCGAACGCGCCGGCCTGGAAGCCCAGGGCGCCGCCGTCCCCTACACCGGCCCCGACCAGCCCCCCATGTCCATCCGCGTCACCGAACGCCTCCCCGCCCGCATGGTCGTCGCCGACCGCAACCTCGCCCTCCTCCCCCCTGCCGCCGACGCCCGCCCCCCGGACCCGCTGCTCCTGGTGATCCGCCCCAGCAGTCTCCTGGAGGCCCTGATCACGCTCTTCGAAGCCGTCTGGACCGCGGCCGTCCCGCTCGCCCGCCCCACCGCCGCCCAACCCCACAACGCCCTGCACCTGCGCATCCTGGCCATGCTCGTCACCGGCTCCACCGACGTCGCCATGGCCCGCGCCCTCGGCGTCGCCGTCCGCACCGTCCAGCGCCACATCGCCTCCATGCAGCGCGACGCCGGCGTCGACAACCGCGTCCAACTCGTCTGGCACGCCGCCCGCCACGGCTGGCTGGACGACGATCCCCTGGCCACCGAGACCCCCGAGCCGTCATGACCCGGGCCGACGACCGTGCCGGTCGATGGCCGGTCGACGGCCGGTCGACGGCCGGTTCAGCGTCGACTCAGGCGGACCGGTAGCGCGTGGCCAGCTCGGTGCTCTGCCCCCCGAAGGCGGCGAGGTCGGCCGTGAAGACCGCGTCCAGCAGGCCGGCGTCCTCCACGCCCGGGGCGCAGACGGTCTCGCCCAGCTCCAGGCCGCGCAGGCTGGCGGTGACGACGTCGTCGGCCGTCATCCGGGGCACGCCGCTCAGGTCCAGGCCCTGGCGCTCGTGGAACTCGGTGGCCACCACGCCCGGGCACACGACCTGCACCCGGACCCCGGTGCCCTCGAGCTCCGCGCCGAGGGTCTGGGACATCGCGACCAGGTAGGCCAGGCTCCCGCCGTAGACGACGCGGCGCGGCATCTGGGCGTGCGGGGCGGGGCCGCTGAAGGCGATCATGCCGGCCACGTTGACGATCGTGCCTTCGCCGCGCTCCTGCATGCCCGCGACCGCCGCCCGGGTGAGCAGGGTGGGCGCGAGGACCTTGACGTTGACGAGTTCCGCGGCCTTGTCGGCGGGGAGCTGGGCCAGCGGCATGTAGTGGGCGACCCCCGCGTTGTTGACCAGCATGGTCAGCGGCTCGGTCGCGCAGATCGCTGCGACCGCCTCAATCCCCTCGGTCGTGGACAGGTCGGCGGCCACGGTCCGGACCCCGACCTCCGGGTGGGCGGCGGCGAATTCCGCCAGGCGGTCCTCGCGCCGGCCCACGGTCACCAGGTCGTAGCCGTCGGCGGCCAGGCGCTCGGCGAAGGCCCTGCCGATGCCGGAGGTGGCTCCGGTGACGAGTGCGAGCTTGCTCATTGCTGACGTTCCTTTCCCTGGCCGGCCGTGGCGGCCGGTGTACGGCATCGCACCCCCAAGCCTGGAAGACGGCCGGGCGCGCAGCCAGCGTCCCTTCTTCCTGGGACTACCGGTGCCAGGCAGGGCCGGCCCCGGGGCAGGCACACTGGCAACCATGGCAGCGACGGAATTCGGGCAGGCAGTGCGCAGGTGGCGCGAGCGCACCTCGCCGGAAAGCGCCGGACTGCCCCTCGGCGGCCGGCGGCGCACCCCCGGGCTTCGGCGCGAGGAGCTGTCCCAGCTGGCCGGGATCTCGGTCGACTACATCACCCGCCTCGAACAGGGCCGCGCCACCAGCCCGTCCCAGCAGGTCGTCGAAGCCCTCGCCAGGGCCCTGCGGCTGTCGGGCACCGAGCGCGCACACCTCTTCCGGCTGGGCGGGTTGCAGCCGCCGCAGCCGGACAGCGTGCCCGCCCACCTCACGCCCGGCGTGCAGCGCGTCCTCGACCGGCTGACCGGCACCCCGGTCGCCGTCTACGACGCCGCCTGGACGCTCCTCGTGGCCAACCCGCCCTACGCGGCGCTCATGGGCGATCCGTCCGCCTGGCGCGGCCTTGAGCGCAACGCGGTGTGGCGCAACTTCCTCGGCCCGAACGACCGCGTCCGGCACACCCCGCAGTCACGGCACGC
The DNA here is from genome assembly GCF_016918855.1 of Actinacidiphila acididurans. GTDB lineage: Bacteria > Actinomycetota > Actinomycetes > Streptomycetales > Streptomycetaceae > Actinacidiphila > Actinacidiphila acididurans. Next base: position 25,996 of record NZ_JADKYB010000025.1, on the reverse strand, counting down.
CCTGCAGACCGCACTGGTCGCCGACCTGCGCACCGCCACCGCCCGCTACCCGGCCGACCAGCGACTCAAGCGTCTGGTCGCCGAGCTGCACGGCGAAAGCGACAGGTTCGCCGAGCTGTGGGACACCGGCATCGCCGGTCACCACGAGGCCGCCCGCAAGACGATCGACCACCCGCACGCCGGCGCCGTCACCCTCGACTGCGACATCCTCACCGTCGCGGGCAGCGACCTGCGCATCATGGTCTACACCGCCGAGCCCGGCACCGAGGACGCCGAGCGGCTCGCGCTGATCACCACCCTCGGCACCCAGACCCTCGTCGGCTAGCGCCGGCCCGAAGCGCCTCGCGCGACCGGCCCGCGCCCTCACATCCCGGTCGTCCGAAGCGTCACGTTGAGCCGCCCCTGCGCCAGCCCGGTCGCCGGATCGCCCGTCCCGGGCAGCACCTTCGGCACGCCGTGGTACGCGTACCTCGACGCCCCGCCGAAGACGAACAGATCCCCGGACACCAGCTCCAGGTCGGTGTACGGCTTCCCCCGGTTCTCGGTGTTGCCGAACCGGAACACGCAGGTGTCCCCGACGCTCAGCGAGACCACCGGCGCGTCGGCCCGCTCGTCCTTGTCCTGGTGCAGCCCCATCTTCGCCTCGGCGCCGTAGAAGTTGACCAGCGCGGTGTCCGGCTCGTACGCGGCGGCGTCCCCGTACGACTCCCCGTACGCCTCGGCCACCGCCCGCCGCCCCCACTCCGCGAGCCACTGCGGCAGCGCGGCGACCCGCGCCCCGTTCACGTCGTCCGCGGTCCGTGTGTACCGATAGGGCGACCAGTGCCACCCGAGGCACACCGTCTGCACCGACATGACCCCGCCCCGCGGCAACCGGGTGTGCCGCATCGGCACGGGCCCGCGCGCCCACTCCCGGCACGCCGCCACGAGCCGCCGCTGGTCGTCGGGGGAGAGCCAGCCGGGCACGTGAACGGCCCCCGGCGCCGGATACGACCGCTCCCGGGCCGTCAGCGCGTCGAACGACCCCTGCCCGGCCGGCTGTCCCGCCACGACCACCACTCCTCCCGCTCCTACGACTCCAGGGTGACGCGGTGTCCCGCCGCTCAGGCCTCTTCCGGGACACGCTCCGGCCGGACCGGGGTGAGGCTCTCCCGGGTGACCGGCTGCGCGCAGTGCCCGCAGCGCAGGTCGAGCTCGACCGAGTGGCCGCAGGTGTGCTCGAAGGCCACCGAGGGGGCGTCCACCGCCCACTTGTCGCCCCACTCGCGCAGCGCCAGCATCACCGGGAACAGCTCACGGCCGGCCTGCGCCAGGTGGTACTCGTACCGCGGCGGGTGCTCGCTGTACTGCCGCCGCTCGATCAGCCCCGCGGCCTCCAGCTTGCGCAGCCGGTCCGCCAGGATGTCCCGCGAGGCCCCGGTGTAGCCGGCGATGCGGGCGAAGGTGTGCACGCCGTACGCCATCTCGCGCAGCGCGACCAGCGCCCACCGCTCGCCCACCACCTCCAGCGCCGCCGCGATCGAGCACGGCCGTACGGCCAGCGGCTGCGCGGCCATCACCATGGCGTCGGGCCGCGTCGGGCCGGCACCCGTACCGGTCGTGCCGCCCGCACCGCTCGATACGGCTGCCACGCCACCGGCCTCCATGCCCGTGTCCTTCGTCATGGGTCCAGCGTAGTCCCGGGTCAGTTGGTATTCGCTACTCACTCCTGCTAGCGTCGCCGAAGTGAGTAGGAAATCACAACACACTCTTCGAGGGGCCCGATGACCATCCGCGAGCAGGTCGGCCCGCAGGCACAGCCGGTACGAACGGCCGAGGCCGCGGCCCCGCAGGCCCCGCCGGGACCCGCGGCCGAGCAGGACCGGGCGGCCGCGCGGCGCGCGTGGCGCGTCCTGGCGCTGAGCAGCCTCGGCGTGTTCGTGGTGTTCCTCGACACCACGATCGTCAACGTCGCCTTCGAGACCATCAGCCGCAGCTTCCACACCACCACCGGCCACCTGGCCTGGGTGCTCAACGCCTACAGCCTGGTGTTCGCCGCCGTCCTGATACCGGCCGGGCGGCTGGCCGACCGGTACGGCCGCAAGCGGATCTTCCTCATCGGCATGGCCGGCTTCGCGGTCACCAGCGCACTGTGCGGGCTGGCCCCGAACGCCTCGGTGCTCATCACCGCCCGCGCGCTCCAGGCCGCGTTCGCCGCCCTGGTCACCCCGACCTCGCTCGCGCTGGTGCTGCCCGAATTCCCGCCCGCGCGCCGCCCGGTGGCGATCGGCACCTGGGGCACCATGGGCGCGGCAGCCGCCGCGATCGGCCCGACCCTGGGCGCGATCCTCGTGCAGTACGCCGACTGGCGCTGGATCTTCCTGGTCAACGTCCCGATCTGCGCGGTCGTGGTGACCGCCGGCAGCCGGCTGCTGCGCGAGGGCCGCGACCCTCAGGCCGCGGGCCTGCCCGACCCGCTCGGTGTGCTGCTGGTCGCCGCGATGCCCGCCGCGCTGAGCCTGGCCATCATCGAGGGGCCGTCCTGGGGCTGGTCCGACCCGCGCGTGGTGGCTTCCTTCGCGGTGGCCGTCGCGCTGCTGCCGCTGTTCCTGTGGCGCACCCGCACCGCCCGGCACCCGGTGATGGACCTCGCGCTCTTCAAGGTCCGCCAGTTCCGCCTGGTCAACGCGGCCACATTGGTGTTCGCCGCCGCCTTCTACGGCATGCTGCTGAGCAACATCATCTTCCTGCAGACGGTGTGGCACTACTCCGTGCTGCGCGCGGCGCTCGCGACCGCGCCCAGCCCGCTGATGGTGGTGCTCGTCGCCCGCCGCGCCAGCCGGCTCGCGCACACCATCGGACCCAGGACCGTACTGCTCGCCGGCGGCCTGCTGTGGGCCGTCGGGCAGGGCGGCCTCGCGCTCGGCGCCGGCGGCCACCCGCACTGGCTCACCCACTGGCTGCCCGCCGCCATGATCACCGGCCTCGGCGTCGGAATGACGCTGCCCGCGCAGTCCGGCGCCGCCGTCCAGTCGCTGCCGCCCGCCCGGTTCGCCGTCGGCTCGGCTGTCAACGCCAGCTTCCGCCAGCTCGGCGCGGTCCTCGGCATCAGCCTCTTCGTCGCCGTCCAGGGCACCCCCGGCGCCGGCGGCCTGCTGACCGCCTTCCACCACACCTGGTGGCTGTTCGCCGCCCTGGGCCTGGCGGCCGGCCTCGCGGTGTGGACCCCGGCGCTGCGCCTGCGCAGGGGCGTACGAAGCATCTGATCCGACCGGCCCCGGAACGGCCGGGTGCGGTACGGACCCGACGCGCGCGGGCGGGCGGCGCGGCCGGGAGTGGTGACCGACCGGCACGCATGGTCCGGCGGCGGGCCGTCAGCTCGATACGGCCCCCGCTCCCGCATCGGACCAAGGCATGTGCGCGTGGGTCCCGCGGCGGGCCGTCAGCTCGATACGGCCCCGCTCCCGCATCGGATCGAGGCGGGTGCGCGTGGTCCGCCGCGGGCCGTCAGCCCGTCGCCGCCAGCGCCTCCAGCAGCCGGTTCAGTGAGCCGCCCAGGCCCCAGCGGTCGGCCAGGGCCAGCAGGGCGGCCGGGTCGGCGGGCTCGCTCGGCAGGCGGTGCGTGGCAGCTGGCACGGGTACGTCCCGCGCCACCCCGACCACCTTGGGCGCGACGTCCAGGTAGTCCGCCGCATCCAGTACGGCGCGCCGCCGGGCCGGGGTCAGCTTGGCCAGCGGCTCCGCGGCGGCGGCGCGCACCCCCGCCAGATCGTCGAACCGGGTGATGAGCTCGGCCGCGGTCTTCTCGCCGATGCCCTTCACGCCCGGCAGCCCGTCGCTCGGGTCCCCGCGCAGCGCCGCGAAGTCCGCGTACTGGTCGGCGCGCACCCGGTACTTGGCGAGGATCGCCTCCTCGTCCACGACCTCCAGGTCGCCGACGCCCTTGCGCGGGAACAGCACCCGCACCCCGCGGCTGTCGTCCACCAACTGGTACAGGTCCCGGTCGCCGGTGACGATCAGCACCGGGGTGCGCGCGACCGCGGACAGCGTGCCGATCACGTCGTCCGCCTCGTAGCCCGGCACGCCGATCCGGGTGATACCGATCGCGTCCAGCACCGCCTCGATCACCGGGACCTGCGGCGACAGGGTGTCCGGCACGTCCTCGGCGCCCTCGGTGCCGGTGACCACCCGGTGCGTCTTGTACGACGGGATGAGGTCCACCCGCCACGCCGGCCGCCAGTCGGCGTCCATGCACGCGACCAGTTCGGCGGGGGAGTGGTCGGTGACCAGCCGGGCGATGAAGTCCAGCAGCCCGCGAACCGCGTTGACCGGGGTGCCGTCGGGGGCCCGCACCGACTCGGGCACGCCGTAATAGGCACGGAAGTACAGGCTGGCGGTGTCGAGCAGCATCAGGGGGCCGCCGGGCGTCCGGTTCGTCACGGCGCCAGCATGGCACGCCCCACCGACAGCCCGGCCGTACGGTGGACCGGTGAGCCCCGGCCCCCGTTCCCGCCTCCGCCGCGTCGTCTCCCTGGTGCCGTCCCTGACCGAGGCGGTCGCGGTCACCGCGCCCGGCCTCCTGGCGGGCGCCACGAACTGGTGCAGCCACCCGCCGGACCTGGCCGTCACCCGGATCGGCGGCACCAAGAACCCGGACGTGCCCGCGATCACCGCCCTCGCCCCCGACCTGGTGATCGCCAACGAGGAGGAGAACCGCCCCGCCGACCTGGCCGCGCTGCGCGCCGCGGGACTCGCGGTGCTGGTCACCGAAGTACGGTCGCTGCCGCAGGCGTTCACCGAACTGCACCGGGTGCTGGTGGACGGCTGCGGCCTGCCCCGGCCGGCTTGGCTGGACGCGGCCGAGGCCGCCTGGGCCGCCCTGCCCGCCCCGGCCCGCCGCCGCACCGCCGTCGTCCCCGTCTGGCGCCGCCCCTGGATGGTGCTCGGCCGCGACACCTTCGCCGGTGACCTCCTGGCCCGCCTCGGCGTCGACCACGTCTACGCCGACCACGCCGAGCGCTACCCGCGGGTCGACCTGGCCGCGATGCGCCCCGCCGACCTGGTCGTGCTGCCCGACGAGCCGTACCGCTTCACCGCCGACGACGGTCCCGAGGCGTTCCCCGGCCGGCCCGCCGCCCTGGTCAGCGGGCGGCACCTGACCTGGTACGGGCCCTCGCTCGCCGAAGCGCCCGCGGTGCTGTCCGCGGCGCTCGGCTGAACCCGCTCGGCCGCTGCGACGGACCGCTCAGGCGGCGGCGTGACGCGGCAGCAGCTCGCCGCGCACCACACCGCGTACCGTGCCCGTCCCCGCCGCCAGCACGGCGGCGACCAGCAGCACGTACAGTCCCGCCGAAAGCCCCGACAGCGCGTGCAGCCCGGTGTGCCGGGCCAGCCCCTCCGCGCCGGTCACGCAGGTGCCGACCGGGAAGGTGAAGGCCCACCAGACCATCGAGAAGCGCATGCCTCGGCTCACCGCGCGCACCGTCAGGGCCGCGGCCAGCGCCAGCCACAGCAGCGCGAAGCCCATCACCGGCACCCCGTACAGCAGCGTGAAGGCGTGCAGCGCCGCCGGGTACGGGGCCGGCAGGTGGGCGGCCGGCGCCGCGTCGGACAGCGTGCCGGTCGCGGTGACCGACTGGCCCAGCGGGCCGAGCACCAGGAACAGCGCGGGCGTCAGCGCGATGGGCAGCGAGTCGGTGCGCAGCAGCCGCGACCAGACCAGCGGCAGCGCCACCAGCGTGGACAGCAGGCTGATCCCGAACATCGCCAGGCAGCCCAGCAGCAGCGCCTCGCGGGCCTGCCCGGCGCCGGCCGGCAGGTGCGGCAGCAGCGCGGGCCCGAGCGCCGCGGCGACCATCGGCGGCACCACCGGCAGCAGCCACGCGGGTGTGGCGTCGTCGTGCCCGATCCGGTGCCGGGTGATCATCAGATACGGCACGCCCGCCGCGACCACCACGCCGGTCACCGCCCCCGCGCTCCACAGCACCGCGTCCAGCACCACCCCGCCGTGCGCGCCCACCACCGGCCGCCCGGCGGTCAGCGCGCCCGCGCCCACCGCCAGCATGGCCATCGACAGGCACCCGTAGAACGGCGCCACCGCCGGGTCCAGCAGGTCCCGTACGCCCGCGTCGGGGTGGCGCACCCAGCGCACGGCCCGTCCGGCGAGCACCGCGACGAGCATCGCCGCCGCCAGCACCCACACCCCCTCGCACACCCGCGGCAGGAAACCGGTGCGGTAGGGGAGCGCGACGCCCGCGTTGGCGGTGATCGCCGTGCCCATCACGGTGGCGTACCAGTTCGGCCCGAGGTGCCGGAGCCTTTCCGCGCGGGAATCGGCGGCGCGCGGAGCCGGAGCAATTGCTGTGACCATGCCTCGACCCTCGTCCCGGCCGCTCGCCGCCGGTAGCACCCGCTCGGCTATCGGGTAATAACCTGGCCTTATGACCAGGGACGACAGTGGCGGCCGGCCCGGACCCGCGGGCCGGGCCGGGGCGCCGGATGGGCCGGCCGTGCCGGAGCCGGTGCCAGGCGGGCCGCTGTCCCTGCGCGTGCCCGCGCTCGCCGAGTTGGAGCTGCTGCTCGCCGTCGCCCGGCTGGGCAGCCTCGGGCAGGCCGCCCGGGCGCTGGGCATCAGCCAGCCGGCCGCCAGCGGACGGCTGCGGGCCCTGGAACAGCGGCTCGGGGTCCGGCTGGTGCGCCGCTCGCCCGGCGGCTCCCGGCTCACCGACGAGGGTGCGCTGGTCAGCGAGTGGGCGCGCAAAATCGTCGAGGCGGCCGAGGCATTCGACGCGGGTGCCCGGGCGCTGCGCGGGCGGCGCGACTCCCGGCTGCGGGTGGCCGCCAGCATGACGATCGCCGAATACCTGCTGCCCGGCTGGCTGGTGGCCCTGCACGCCGGCCACCCCGGCACCGCCGTCTCGCTCGCCGCCGGCAACTCCGCCACTGTCGCCGGCCAGGTCCTCGAAGGCGCCGCCGACCTCGGCTTCGTCGAGGGCACCGAGGTGCCCGCCGGGCTGGACCGCGCCGTCATCGGCCACGACCGCCTGCTCGTGGTGGCCGCCCGGCCGCACCCCTGGGCGCGCCGCCGTATCCCCGTGCCAGCAGCCGAGGTCGCGGCCACCGCGCTCGTGCTGCGCGAACCCGGCTCCGGCACCCGCCAGGTTCTCGACGCCGCCCTCGCCCCGTACGGCGGCCCAGCCGCCCCGCTGCTCGAACTCGCCTCCACCACCGCCGTGAAGGCCGCGGCCATCAGCGGCGCCGGCCCCGCGGTGCTCAGCGAACTGGCCGTCGCCGAGGAACTGGCCGCGGGCCGGCTGACCGCCGTGCCGGTGGCCGGCCTCGACCTCGCCCGCGCGCTGCACGCCGTCTGGCCGGCCGGCCACCGCCCCGCCGGACCCGCCCGGGACCTGCTCTCGCTCACCCGCCGGCCCCGCGACCGACCTTCGTGACCGAGCCCCGCGACTGACCGCCGCTCACCGCTGTCCCGGGCCGGCCGAGGTGACCGAGCCGGGGTGACGGAGCCGGGGTGACCGATCGGCCGATCCGAGGATCTGATGGGTCACTTCCGGCGTCGTATGTCCGGATGTGATCCGCCTGTGACCCCCGCCCTTACGGGATTCTCATCCACGGGTCCTAAAGTGACCGGCGTGACGACGAACACCCCGCCCGGCTGGTACGCAGAACCGGGGCAGACAGGCAACGGCCCGGCCATGGAACGCTGGTGGGACGGGACCGCGTGGACCGAGTACACCCGCACGGCGCCGGTCCCCGACGCGGCGCAGCAGCCGTACGCGTACCCGTACCCGGGCGCCGAGGTCATCGGCAACGGCGGGGGAGGCGGCGGCCGGCGCAAGGGCACGGTGGTGCTCGCGCTGATGATGGCGCTCGTGGTGATCGGCGGTGTCGTCGCGGGCATCCTCGTGCTCGGCAACAACGGCGGCGGCGACAACAACGCCAAGGGCGCCACCCCGTCGCCCAGCACGACTCTGCCGGGCCAGCGCGGACTGCCGCTGCCCGGCCCCTCCGACGGGATCGGCGGGTTCGGCGGCAACGGGGGCTCCGGTGACTCGGGCGGTTTCGGCGGCCCCGGCGGTCCGGGGGGTTCCGGCGGCTCGGACGGCTCGGGCGGCGGCAACGGGAGCGGCGGTGACAGCGGAAGCGGCGGCACCCCGGCCACCGGTGATCACGCGGTGGACGCCTACGACCAGATCAGCCTGCCCGTGCTCTCCGGCTGGCAGGGCGAGAACGGCGACAGCGGCATAGGCGCCGACGTCGTCACCGGCAACTACCCGTGCCCGGGCAGCTCCTCCCAGTCCTGCGTGCGCGGCGGGGTGTTCGCCGAGCCGGCCGCCGCGCTGAAGACCAAGGGGAGCACCGCGGAGGAGGTCGCCAAAGCGGACATCGCGCCCAACGCCGCCAACGCGTACGGCTCCTCCACCTACGGCGCCACCACCTCCCACCAGGAGCTGGCGTCCCAGTCCGTCACCGTCGCCGGTCAGCAGGGCTACCTGGTGCGGTGGAAGGTCGTCACCAAGTCCGGCACCAGCGGCTACGTCGAATCGCTCGTCTTCCCGTCCCCGACCGACCACTCCAAGCTCGTCGTGGTCCGCTTCGGCTTCGACATCAGCCCCCAGGCGCCCGGCCTGGACGTGATGGACCAGATCACCCAGGGCATCAAGCAGGACACCAGCGGGACGGTCGGCAGCTCGGGCGGTACGGGCGGTACGGGCGTCTGAGCGCGCAGCCCCGGCCGCCGTTCGGTGGCCGGGGCCGTTCTGCCCTGCGGGGGCGAGCGGGGCCGGTCGAGGCCGGCCCGGGGTGAGCCCGGGTCAGAGGAACGTGCGGCCCTCGCCCCGGTACGTCGGCACGGTCGCGGTCACCCGGTCGCCCTCCACCAGGTGCAACCGGTCGAAGCGTTCGCACAGTTCACCGGCCTTGGCATGGCGGAACCACACCTTGTCGCCGATGCGCAGGTCGTCCGCGGCCGTGCCCAGCAGCGGCGTCTGCACCTCGCCGGGCCCCTCCTGCGGGTCGTACGCCAGCCCCTCGGGCAGGTACGGCTCCGGCAGCCGGTCCCGGCCCATCGCGCCCGAGGCGGGGTAGCCGCCGCCGAGCACCGTGACCACGCCGACGCCCGGCCGGCGCACCACCGGCAGGGCGAACAGCGCCGCCGGACGGCCCCGGAACGACCGGTAGTTGTCGAACAGCCGCGGCACGTACAGGCCCGAGCCTGCGGCTATTTCGGTGACCACATCCTCCGCGGCGGTGGACTCCACGCTGCCCGTGCCACCGCCGTTGACGAACTCCAGGTCCGGCACCACCGCGCGTACCGCCCGTACCGCCTCCGCGCGCCGGGCCGCCAGTTCCTTGCGCGCCACCGTCTGCATGGCGCGGATCGCCAGCGAGCGGCCCGGCCGCCCGGCCAGCGCGTCCCCGACCCCGGCGATGTGCCCCTCGTAGCCCATGATCCCCACCACCCGGAAGCCAGGCCGGGCCGCCACCGTACGGGCCAGCGCGGCCAGCCGCTCCGGGGCGTGCAGCGGGGAGCGCAGCGCGCCGATTCGCACCCGCCCGCCCAGCTTCCGCAGGCTGGTGTCGAGTTCGAGGCAGACCCGGATCTCCTGCGTGCCGTCCGCGCCGCGGGCCGCGTCGATCAGGTCGAGCTGCCCCGGGTCGTCCACCATCACCGTCACCGCACCGGCCGCCTTGGCGTCGGCGGTCAGTTCGGCGAACCCGTCGCGGTCGGGGGAGGGATAGGCCAGCAGCACATCGCCGAACCCTTCCCGGGCCAGCCACAGCGACTCGGCGAGCGTGAACGACATGACCCCCGCGAACCCCTCGCGACCCAGCACCCGTTCCAGCAGCGCCCGGCAGCGCACCGACTTGGAGGCGACCCGAATCGGCTTGCCCCCCGCCCGCCGCACCAGATCCGCCGCGTTCGCATCAAACGCCGCCAGGTCCACCAGCGCCAGCGGCGCGTCCAATTGAGCCGTGGCCCGGTCGTACCTCGCCCGGTCGGCAGCACGCTGTGACATGCCGAAAGCCTGCCAGACCGCAGCTACCGGGCGGTAGCCCCGGGCGCGGCTTGCGGAACTTCGTCCGGGCTGCGCGCCACAGGTTCTGGCCGCCGCGCCGCCGGCCTATTTTCCGGGGTCCGGGCCGTACCACTGGAGAGGCTGCCCGGTGACCGCGGCGATGCATTCGAAGTCGCGGTCGCGGTGCAGGAGGGTCAGTCCCTGGAGCTCCGCGGTCGCCGCGACCACCAGGTCCACGGGGCCCGCGCCGCGGTGCTGTCCCTTCCTGGTGAGCACGTCCTGAACCTGCCAGGCCCGGTCGTAGGCCCGGTCGTCGACCGGCACCCAGCCGAAGAGCAGTCGTACGTCCTCGATGCCCTGGGCACGGTCCTCGGCGGATCGCGCGCTGTAGAAGAACTCCAGGTCGGTGATCGGGCAGGTCGCGATGAGTCCTGCCGTGGCCGCCCGGTCCCAGCCGTACTGCTCGGCGTCCCCGCGGAGGAAGCGGGCCAGCGCGCTGGTGTCGATCAGGAATTGTGCCGCGCTCACCGGCGGTAGGTCCCCTTGTCGTCGAACAGGTCCAGGTCGAAGCCGCCCTCGCCGGCCGAGGCGCGCAGCCGGGTCAGAGCCAGGGCGCGTCTGCGGTTGTCCAGAACCTCGCGCAAGGCTGTGTTGACGGTGTCCTTCTTGGTGCTCGTTCCGAGCGCTTGGGCCACGTCGGCCAGCAGGTCGTCGTCAAGGTCGATCACGGTGCGACTCATCTGGGCCACCATCCTTGATATCAATGATGGCTCTCATTATATATCGATGGATGGCCGGGGGAGGCGAAGCAGCCGCCGACCACCTCGTGCGCGGTACGACGCGGGCTCGTTGTGAGGTGTTCCCGGATGTGAAGGCACCCTGAAGACTGCCGGGATCAGGCACTGCGCGGGAAGGGGCGTGGTGCCACCCTGACGCGTGCGGCTCACGGAGCGTGGCCGTCCGGGGGGAAGCAGAGGCAGGCGAGCGCAGTGCGTGGCTTTGTGGGGGCGGTCACGGGATTTCCGACCGTGATCTTCAGTTTCGCCCTGGTCGTGGTGGCGGGCTACTGGGGGCTGGTGCTCGTCGGGGGAGCGCATCTGCCCGGCGCGCGCGGCGGTCACGGTGGCGGTCACGGTGGCGGTCACGGCGGATCCGGCGGACACCACGGCCACGGCGGGGGGCACACCGGTCATGGCCACGGTCATGGCCATGGTCACGGCCACGGCCACGGTCGCATCGCGGGCCTGCGGGGCCGTGCAGGGCTGGCGCGGGGGCTGGGCCTGAGCGGGGTGCCGGTCACGGTGGCGGTGTCGCTCGTGGTGGCCTTCGCCTGGTTCACCGCGCTGACCGGGCGGGAATGGCTGGGCGGCGTCGCCGGGTGGGTGCTCCTCGTGCCGGCCCTGGCCGGCGGGTGGCTGGGGGCCCGCCTGCTCGTATGGCCGCTGCGGCGGCTGATGCCCGAGCCGCTTCCGCCGCCCTCCCGGCAGGACTTCGTGGGCCTGGAGTGCGTGATCCGCACCGGGCGGGTCGGGCCGGACTTCGGACAGGCCGAGGTCCGCGCCGCCGACGGGTCCTCGGCGGTGGTGCAGGTGCGGCAGAGCCCCGACGACGCGGCCGGGCCGGGTCACCACCTGCGGACGGGGATGTCCGCGCTCATCTACGACTACGACGCCGAGGGCGAGTTCTTCCGGGTCATGCCCGCTCCGCCGTCCACCGGCTGAGGCCGGAGCACGCCTTCGCGCGATGACGCGGCGTCACATCCGCGTCGTACGGCGCGCTCATCGGCGTGCCCAGTCGCCTTTTCCACCCTTTCCTCATCATTCGCGATCAGCTCAGTCCGAGGGAACCGCCATGTCTGTCGTCACCATCGGTGTCGGTGTTCTCGTCGCCGTCCTCCTGCTCATCGGCCTGGGCACACTGCTGCTCTTCGGCCGCATGTTCCGCAAGGTGGTGCAGGGCGAGGCCCTGATCATCTCCCGCCCCAAGGGAGCCACGGTGACCTTCACCGGCGCGGTGGTTCTCCCGATGCTGCACCGCGCGGAGGTCATGGACATCTCGGTGAAGACCATCGAGATCGTCCGGACCGGCCGGGAGGGCATGATCTGCAAGGACAACATCCGCGCCGACATCCAGATCACCTTCTTCGTACGGGTCAACAAGACGATCGAGGACGTCATCAAGGTCGCCCAGGCCATCGGCACCGAGCGGGCCAGTCACCAGGAGACGTTGCAGACCCTGTTCAGCGCGAAGTTCGCCGAGGCGCTGCGGACCGTCGGCAAGCAACTCGACTTCGCCGACCTCTACACCCACCGGGAGGAGTTCCGGGACCGCATCGTGGCCGCCATCGGCACCGACCTCAACGGCTACCACCTGGAGGACGCCGCGATCGACCACCTGGAACAGACCCCGATGTCGCAACTGGACCCGTCCAACATCCTGGACGCCCAGGGCATCCGCAAGATCACCGAACTGACCGCGCTGGAACACATCCGCACCAACGACTTCCAGCGCAACGAGCAGATGGAGATCACCCGCCAGGACGTGGACGCCCGCGAGGCGGTGCTCGAACTCGAGCGGCGGCGCGAGGAGGCGGAGATCCGGCAGCGCAAGGGCGTCGAGACGCTGCGGGCGCAGGAGGAGGCGGCCACCGCGACGGTCCAGGAGGAGGAGCGGCTGAAGGCGCACAGCGCACTGCTGCGGACCGAGGAACTGCTCGGCGTGCAGCGGGAGAACCAGCAGCGGGAGATCGCGGTGGCGGGGAAGAACCGGGAGCGGGTGCTCGCGGTGGAGACCGAGCGGATCGAGAAGGACCGGCTGCTGGAGGTCGTCAACCGGGACCGGGAGGTGCAGCTCGCCAAGGCCGGGATGGAGAAGGAGGTCGAGGTGGAGCGCCGCGGCGTCGCCGACGTGGTGCGCGAGCGGATCGCCGTGGAGCGCACGGTCGCCGAGCAGGAGGAGGAGATCAAGCGGGTCCGCGTCGTCCAGGAGGCCGAGCGCACCCGGCAGAGCCTGATCATCGCCGCCGAGGCCGAGGCGCAGAAACAGCTCGTCAAGGACATCAAGGCGGCCGAGGCCGCCGAGCAGGCCGCGCACCTGCGGGCCAAGGAGCAACTGGTGCTGGCCGAGGCCGGGCAGAAGAGGGCCGAGCTGGAGGCCGCCGCCGATGCGCAGCGCGCGCAGGGCGAGCGCGCGCTCGCGGGCGCGGCCGGCCTGGCACAGGCCGAGGTGGCGGAGCGACAGGCCCTGGCCGAGGCCGCCGGGGCGCGGGCCCTGCTGGAGGGCGAGGCGGCCGGCCTGAAGGAGAAGGCGGCCGCGATCGAGAAGGTGGGACTGGCCGAAGCCGCGGTCGCGCAGAGCAAGGCGAACGCGGAGGCGGCGGGTATCCGGGAGAAGCTGCTGGGCGAGGCGGCCGGCCTGGAGAAGAAGGCGGCGGCGATGGCCGCGCTGGACGAGGTCTCGCGATCCCACGAGGAGTTCCGGCTGCGGCTGGCCGCCGACAAGGAGGTCCGGCTGGCCACGTTGGAGATCCAGGCCAAGGTCGCCGAGGCGCAGGCGGCAGTGCTGGCCGCCGGACTGGAGAGCGCGGACATCGACATCGTGGGCGGCGACAGCGTGTTCCTGGAACGGCTGGTGGGCGCGGTGTCCTTCGGTAAATCCATCGACGGCGCCGTACAGGGCTCGGAGACGGTCAAGGCCCTGGGCGCGGACTGGCTCAGCGGCGAGAAGAGCTTCAGCGACGACGCCACGGACGTGCTGAAGTCCCTTGCCGCCGGTGGCCCCTGGAACCTGGCCCTGCTGCTGAAGCTGCTGGGCGGCGGTACGCCCGACGGCACGCTGCCGCTGGACCCGGCCCGGCTCGTCAACGGTACGAGCGGTACGAACGGCACCAACGGCACGGGAAGCACGAGCGGCGACCAGAAGTAGGCGCGGGGTCGTCACGTACAAGGTCGTGTCTGACAAAGAGCGCCGTTCGCCCGCCAGGGCGTCGCGGGACAGGCGAAATTCGTCAGACACGGCCTGGACCGACAAAGGGACATGGGGAAGAGGCATGGGCGTCGCGGGCGGCACGTACCAGATCCTGCGGGCGCGGCTCGTCGAGCGCGCGGAGGAACTGGGGCGGCGGGCGGCAGAGTTGAACACCCGGCGCCAGGAGGCGTTCGGATCGCGCGGGCTGGAGCTGGTCGGCTCGGCACGGCTGCGCACCGCCGGTGAGGGCGTCGCCTGCGGCGTCGTCGCGGTCCGGCCGGGCATCCTGCTGCTGGGGACCACCGCGCCGGACCTCGGCGCGGGCCTGCTCTCGCTGCACGCCCCGGACGGCTCGGCGCTGGCCCCGGACGCGGTTCCCGGCCTGCTGGACGACGAGCGCTTCCACCGCGACCTGGCCGAGCTGCTGCGCTACTACCGGGAGGCCAGGCTCGCCGACCTGGTGCGCACGCCGGCGGGCGTGCTGCTCGCGGTGTTCCGCACCGGCGAGAACGAGGGCGACCAGCGGGTGCTCAGCTGGCAGCTGGCGCAGGACCGCGTCGAGTACCTGGGCAACCACGGCGAACGCGACCTCCCGCAGCCCCCCGTCCACGAGCTGCCCTGGACGACGACCGGGCGCGAGCACCACGACCGCGGCCGGATCCGGGTCGAGGGCGGCGAGGGCGCGGTCACCGTCGCCACCACCGGTGGCGTCCTCGCGGTACGGGCCGTCCCCGGCGACCGGCTGATCTTCGAGGAGCCGGTCGACGAGCCCCTGCAGAGCCTGGCGGACGCCGTGGTCGCGTACGCCGAGGCAGGGCCGCTGCTGCTGCTACGGGTGCGCCCGTACAACGAGCCGGCCGATCGCTACCTGGTCGTCAACACCCGTACGGGAGCGGTCCGCCGACAGGACTCGCTCCGCCACGGTGCCCGGCTGCTCCCGGCCGAGCAGGGCCTGCTGTTCCCCCGAGGGTACGAGCTGGCGGACGGCACCCACCGCTCCTTCCGGACGGAGGGCGAGGGCGGCTCCGACGGCCTGCGGTTCGAGAAGGTGCTGCCGTCGCCCAACGGCGAGGACCTGCTCTACGTCCTGCGCCGGCCGGGCCGCGCCCAGGTCCTGCTGCTGCCGTGGAACACCGTGCGCCGCGAGGCGGCCGCCGCACTGCACGGCGCCGCGCACACCCTGCTCCCGGACGGCACGCTCGTCCTGCTCAAGCCGGACCGCGAGCCGGTCCACGCGCACGAACTCCAGCGGTGGCAGACGCCGTTCCAGTCCGCCGACCACGCCGCGGCCCAGCCGGTCGGCGACGGCCCGCTGGCCCGGATCGGCAACGCCGACCTGGTACGCGGGATCGCCGACTGCCTGGACGTGGTCCGCACGGCGAGCGCCGCTCGGCAGGAGCAGCCGGCCGCGACCCCGGAGCTGGTCCTGGACGCCTGTGCCAAGGCGGCGGACCGCCACTACTGGCTCGCCGACACCGGCCTGCTCGAACCGCTCGACGAACTGCGGCACTGCGCCGAGGAGATGGTCGCGGAGCAGGCCCGGATCAGGGGGCTGGCCGCCCGCGCAGCGCAGGCGCTGGAACAGGCCCGGGCGGAGGCCGCCGCGCTGGTCCGCCGCTCGCACGGCGAGCCGCCCGACGACACCGAGGCATGGACGCGTCTGCTCGCGGAACTGCGCGCAGCCCAGGGCCGCACCCGTACGCTGCGGGAACTGCCCCAGCTCGACCTGGCCGCGCTCGAGCGGGTCGAGTCGGAGCTGGCCGCCGAGCTGACCGCGGCGACCGAACGCGCCTTCGCCTTCTTCGTACGCCCCGATGCCTTCGCCGCCCCGCTGGCCGCCGCCCAAGGCGCCGCCGAGGACGCGGAGACCGTCCCCACCGCCGCCGAGGCCGCACAGCTGGCCGACCGGCTCACCGCGCAGGCCGACGCCCTGATGACCGTGAACGACCTGGTCACCGGCGCGGTCGCCGCGGACCCGGCCATGGGAACGGCCGTGCTGCTGGCCATCGGCGAAGTCCTGGCGGCCGTCAACCGCGCCCGCGCGATCCTGGCCAACCGCCGCCGCGCCCTGCTCGACGCCGAGCACCGCGCCGCCCACGCGGCGGAGTCCGCCCTGCTCGTCCAGGCGACCGCCGCCGCTCTGGCCGCCGCCGACAGCCCCGCCGCCTGCGACGACCACCTCGCCCGGCTGCTGCTGCGGGTCGACGCGCTGGAGGCCCGCTTCGCCGAGGCCGAGGACCTCGCCGCCGACCTGGAGCTGCGCCGCGAGGAGATCCGGCAGTCCTTCGCCACCCGCCGCCAGAGCCTGCTGGACGAGGCCGCCGCCCGCGCCGACCGCATCACGGCCTCCGCGCGGCGCGCCCTGGACACCCTGCGCCGCCGGCTCACCGCACTGGCCTCCGCCGCCGACATCCACGCCGCCGAGGCCGCCGACCCGATGGCGGTACGGGTGCGCGCGGCGGCCGGGGAACTGCGCGGCCTCGACGACGGGACGCGCGCCCAGGAACTGGAGGACGAGCTGCGCGGCGCCGTACGCACCGCGCTGCGCGACCTGCGTGACCGTATCGACCTGTCCGAGGACGGCGGCGCCGGCGTCCGGCTGGGCCGCCACCGCTTCGCGGTCCGCCGCGAACCCGTCGAACTCACCCTGCGTGCCGAGGGCGACGAGCTCGCCTTCCTCGTCACCGGCACCGCTTACCGCCGCCCCGCCCACCTGCCCGAGCTGCCGGCCGGCAGCGAGTTCTGGACCCAGCCCCTGGTGAGCGAGTCACCGGCGCTCTACCGCGCCGAATACCTCGCCGCCGCCCTGCTCCCCGACGTCACCCGGGAAACCCTCGCCCAGGACCCCCTGCTCACCCAGGACCTCCTGCTCGACCAGGTCCGCCGCGCCGCCGAGCGCGCCTACGAGGAGGGCTACGAGCGCGGTGTCCACGACCACGACGCCGCCCGCATCCTCGACGCGCTGCTGCGGCTGCGGGCCGGCGCCGGGCTGCTGGAACATCCGGCCGACGTACGCGCCGCGGCACAGCTGTTCTGGGCCCACGGCGCCGGCGACCCCCAGCGGGCCGCCTGGCGGCGCCGCGCACGCTCCCTCGCCCAGGCCCGCGACCGGTTCGGGTCCGGCGGGACGACGCAGCCGCTGACCGATCTCGCGGCCGAACTCTCCGACGCGATCGAGGAGTTCCACGCCCGCGCCGGACTGCCCCGGCCGCCGCGGGCGGGCGGCTACCTGGCCGCCGAACTCGCCGACCCCCACGAGGGCTTCGCCTCCGGCGCCGCCGCCCGCACCCTCCTGGACGGTTTCCGGCACACCGACGCCGCTCCCACCCTCGCCGCCGACCTTCAGGCGCTCGCCGGCGACCTGCCCGCCCGCCACCAGCTCGCCACCGCCTGGCTGGGCGCGTACGCCGGCACCCGAGGGGACGACGACGGCCTCGCCGAGGCCGTCGCCCACCTGTGCGCGCCGGACCTGCCGCGCCACGAGATCACCGCCCCCGTCGGCGAGACCGTCACCGGCCTGCTCGGCGACCACTCCCGGATCCGCGACGGGCAGCTGACCGTACGCATCGACGACCTGCCGTACCGGGCCCGGGTGTTCCGCGAGGAACGGGCCCCGGCCTTCCGCTCCTTCCAGCGGCGGCGCGCGGAGGTCCTGGCCGCCGAACGGGCCAGGCTGCGGCTGGATGATTACCGGCCCCGCCCGCTGGACGGCTTCGTGCGGAACCAGCTCATCGACCAGGTCTACCTGCCCCTCGTCGGCGACAGCCTGGCCAAGCAGCTCGGCACGATCGACACCGCCGCGAGCACCGACCGCAGCGGCCTGCTGCTGCTCCTGTCCCCGCCCGGCTACGGCAAGACCACCCTGCTGGAGTACGTCGCCGACCGCCTCGGCCTGCTGATGGTCCGGGTCGACGGCCCGGCACTGGGCGCCGGCACCACCTCCCTCGACCCGGACCGGGCTCCGGACGCCGCCGCCCGGCGCGAGGTCGAGAAGATCGTGTTCGCCCTGGAAGCCGGCAGCAACGTACTGCTGCACGTGGACGACATCCAGCACGTCTCCGCCGAACTGCTGCAGCGGTTCATCCCGCTCTGCGACTCCCAGCGCCGCATCGAGGCGGTCAGCGACGGCGTCGCCCGCACCTACGACCTGCGCGGACGCCGCTTCGCGGTCTGCCTGGCCGGCAATCCCCACACGGCGAACGGGCAGCGCTTCGCCGTCCCGGACATGCTCGCCAACCGCGCCGACGTCTGGAACCTCGGCGAGGTGCTCACCGCCCACCACCAGGAGCTCTTCGCGCTCTCCTTCCTGGAGAACACGCTCGCGGCCAACCCGGTGCTCGCCCCGCTCGCCGGCGCCGACCCGGCCGACCTGCGCCTGCTGATCGCCCTTGCCGACGGCGACCCCACGGCCCAGCCCGACCGGCTCACCCGAGCCGTACCGGAACTGGACCGGGCCGTGGCCACGCTCAGCCGGCTGCGCCGCGTCCAGCGCACCGTCCTCGCCGTCAATGGCGCCTACATCGCCTCCGCCGCCCAGGAGGACGCCGACCGCACCGAACCCCCGTTCCAGCTCCAGGGCTCCTACCGCACCATGGCGCGGCTGGCCGCCCGGATCGACCCGGCACAGAGCGAGGCCGACATCGAGGCCCTGATCGACGACCATTACCTCGCCGAGGCGCGCACCCTCGGTGGCGCCGCCGAGGCCAACCTGCTCAAGCTCGCCCACCTGCGCGGCCGCGCCACCCCCGAGCAGGCCGCCCGCTGGCGTGCCCTGTGCGTGGGCTACGTCACCGGCGGGTGGTCGAGCCAGCCCAGCAGCCTCGCACCGAACACCGCCGTCTCCAAGGTGTAGCGCTGCAACGCGTCGTCCGGATCCAAGCCGGTGAGCCGTACGACGCGCTCGACGCGGTAGGCCAGCGCCCGCACGCTCAGCCCCAGCCGCCGTGCCGCCTCCGCCGAGACGTAGCGCGAGTCCGCGTAGGCGGTGAGCGTCTCCAGCAGTGGTCCGGCCCCGCCCCGGGCGTTCTGCAACGGCCCCAGCACGCTGCGCACGAGGTCCTCGAGCGCGTCGCGGTCGCGCAGCAGCACGGGCAGCACCAGCAGGTCCGCCGCGTGCAGCAGGTGCCCCGGCAGACCGAGCTGGGCGGCCTGCTCCAGGGCCGTGCGCGCCTCCTCGTACGAGCGCACGACACCGCTGGGGCCGCTGTGCGGGCGGCCCACCACGACCCGGCGCCCCTGGGTCAGTTCCGCGAACGCCTTGACCGCCGTGTCCTCACCCGGCCCGGACGGCACGATGCACACCAGGCGCCCGTGCTTGACGGCCAGCAGTACCTCCTCCTCGCCGAAGCGGCCCAGCAACTGCCGCTCCAGCGCGCGCACCGGCGGGTCGTCCAGGTCGTAACCGTCGCCCTCGGCGACCGCGACGACGTGCGCGCAGGCCAGGTTGAGCCCGAACCGCTCCGCGTGCTCGGCCAGCCGTCCCAGGTCGCTGCGGCTGCTCAGCAGGTCCGCGACGAACTCCCGGCGTCCGGTCTCCTCCCGCCGCAGCCGCTCCCGATAGGCCCGGCTGTGCCCCTCCGCGAGCGCGGCGACGGCCGCCCGCAGCGCCGCCATCGACGCCGCGTCCACCGGCTGCCCCGCCCACACCCGGCCGGCGCCGGCCAACCTCTCGTCGACCAGCTCCGCAAGCCCCCGCCCCTTCTCCGCGGCCCGGTCCCCGTAATCCCGCAGCGCCTCCAACTCCTCCCGCCGCAGCCGCCGCCCGCTCCGCCCCACCTCCTCCAGCGCCCGCCCCCACCACGCCTCGTCCTCCCCGCCCGTCCCCGCCCCAGCTCCGCCGGTCCCCAACTCCCGCTTCCTCCCCCGACGCCCATCCCGACCCCGACAGCATGCCGAACCCCACCCCGCCCGCACGAGCCCGCCCCCCGCAGGACCGGGTATACGGGACGTGCCCCAGCACCTGGGCATACGTCAGACCTGGCCGTAGAGGGTTGCCGGATCGATCAGCCGGATGTCCGGGTCGGCCGCTGCTGCGGCGTGCGCCTTTTCGTTGAACCCGGCTCCGCTGAAGCAGATGAGTCGAGTGCCGGTGGTGTCGTAGCGGCCTGCCAGCGTGACGAGGTCGCGGATGTGCCGGAGACGTTCGATGTGGGCAGCGCCCATGGTGTCGTTCCACTTGGCCTCTCCGATGGCCAGCAGCGGTGGCTTGCTGTTGTCCGCGATTCCGATGACTGCCACATCAACCTCGTGGCCGGTGTGGGACTTGGGGTCGTGGACGACGCCGTGTCCGACGCGGGCGGGCAGACCGCCCAGCAGTTCGGGGTCGGCGTGATGCAGCGCCCAGTCGCGGCAGACCTGTTCGAAATGGGGCCCGAGGACATTGCTGACGAAGCGGCGACGGCTGGCCTGCCAGACCCGTGGCGCACTGCCGGGGCGTTCGAGCTGGTCCCAGACCGGTCGCATGATCGCGTGGTAGAAGCCGATCAGAGGCTCGGCGATGCGGTAGGTGGGCCGGTTCTCGCGGAAGGCGTCCGCGTCCCGGTACAGCAGGCCCGCGTCTTCGAGGACGTTGATGGGGTGGGCGATGTCCGTGGCCTTGCGCTCCAGGTAGCCGGCCATGCCCCCGCGGGTGGCGTTGCCGTCGGCGACGGCGGCCAGGACGGACAGGTACAAGGCGGTGTCGCGGAGATCGGGTTCTTCGGCCAGCAGGTAGCGGGCCTCGCGGAAGAGCGGGGTCTCGGGATTGAGCACGGTGCGGACGACCCAGTCGTCGAAGTCGTCCGGGCCCTTCGGCGTGTCGCCGCGGGCGAATTCGCGCCGGTAGGCGGGAGTGCCGCCCACGATCGCGTTCACCTTCATGGCCAGGTGAGGGTCGGTGATGCCCCAGAACTCGGCAGCGAGGCGGTGGTCCAGGGGGCGGACGACCAACTCCAGCCCCGCCCGTCCGCGCAGTGGCGCGTTGCCGGACAGCAGCCGCCCCATGAAGGACAGCGCCGAGCCGCACAGCAACAGTCGGGTACGGGAGCCGGTGCGCTGGTCACGCAGAGGCCGCAAGGCCTCCTGGATGATCGAGGGCAGCTCCGGGTTGGCCTTGGCGAGGTACGGAAACTCGTCGATCACCACGGGGACGGGCCGCTCGGCGCCGAGCGCGAGCAGAGCGTCGACGGCCTCTGCCCAGTCGGCGAAGTGGAACGGGCTCGCGGGGCGGACGTGCGCGGTCAGCGCTGCGCTGATGCGCCGTAGCGACTCGGCTTCGGCGGCCTCGGTCGCGCCGAAATAGAACCCTCCGGCGGCCCGGCATGCGGCATCCAGCAGGAACGTCTTGCCTTGGCGGCGACGCCCGGAGACCACACCCAGGGTCGCCCCCGGCTGAGGATCGGCGATGAACCGGCTCAGCGCCGACCACTCGTAATCCCGGTCGAACATCTCGGCAGGCTTGTCCACGAGCTGCTCCAAATAGAGAAGTACATTTCTATAAAACATACCCCTATCTTCGGGCACTCGCCTGCGTACGCGCCGCAATGATCGGCTTCGTCCGTCTGTTGCAGAAGCTTGACGCAGTCTTGGAGAGCGCTCTCCAAGACTTCTGGGCTTGCCCGGGGGACACTTTCGACGGTCGGCGAAACGACCCACGGCGCGCCGAACTGCCGCTCGCGGCGCCCCGGTTCGCCATGCCCGCCCCCCACCACCGCACCACCGACACGCCGCCGCGGACATCCGCGGAAGGAGTCTGCGTCAACCGCGCCCGGTCGAGTCGGCCGCCCGCGTCGGCCGCGCGAGTACGAGCCGTCGCGGACGTGCGCGGACAGGATCCGGCCCCGGCCGGCCCGCCGACCCTTCCGCTGACCGGCCGAGCGGCCTGGTGCCTGAGACATGACTCGGGCAACTGAAGGGACCGCAATGACGTTGCTCTCTGTCCTGCGGCCGCCGGCGCCTGCGCGCCGCGGGCCGCGACCACCCCGCCGCCGCCCCACGCTCCTCGCGCTCCTCGTGGTCGGCGCCCTGTTCGCCCTGTCACTGGTCGGCGCGCAACTTCCGGCCTACGCCGCCGGAAGCGCGCCCTTCGGCGGCACCCCGGCCGCCGTCCCCGGCACGGTCCAGGCGGCCAACTACGACACCGGCGGCCAGGGCGTGGCGTACAGCGTCACCGCCGCCAACGGCAGTGCCAACAGCTACCGTTCCGACGGGGTCGACCTCGAGACCACCGCGGACACGCAGGACACCACCGCGGCCGGCGGCGCGTACGACATGGGCTGGACCACCCCGGCCCAGTGGTTCAAGTACACGGTCAACGTGACGACCGCCGGAACGTACAGCGTCGCCTTCCGGGTGTCCTCGCCGTACGGGATCACCGACGCGCTGCACATCGCCGACTCCTCCGGTACCAATCTGTCGGGGGCGGTGGCCGTTCCGAACACCGGTGGTTACGAGACCTGGACCACGGTCACCGCGAGCGTGACCCTGCCGGCCGGCCAGCAGACACTGACCGTCGACCAGGACTCCAACGGCTGGAACTTCCACTACCTGGTCTTCACCCTCGGCTCGGGCAACGGCTCGGGCGGCTCGGGCGGCGACCAGCCGTACGGCGGCACGCCCGCCCCCGTCCCCGGCACGGTCCAGGCGGCCAACTACGACACCGGCGGCCAGGGTGTGGCGTACAGCGTCACTGCCGCCAACGGCACCGCGAACAGCTACCGTTCCGACGGGGTCGACCTGGAGAGCACCGCGGACACGCAGGACACCGGTGCGGCCGGCGGCGCGTACGACATGGGCTGGATCACGGCCGGACAGTGGTTCAAATACACCGTCCAAGTGGCCACCGCCGGTGTCTACACGGTCAGTTTCCGGGTGGCCTCGCCGTACGGGGCCGCCGACGCGCTGCACATCGCGGACTCCTCCGGCGCCAATCTGTCGGGGGCGGTGGCCGTTCCGAACACCGGTGGTTACGAGACCTGGACCACGGTCACCGCGAGCGTGACCCTGCCGGCCGGCCGGCAGACACTGACCGTCGACCAGGACTCCAACGGCTGGAACTTCCACTACCTGGCCTTCACCCAGGGCTCGGGCGGCACCGGAGGCCCCGGCCCGACCGAGTACTGCGGCACCCAGGACCTCGCACTTGACGAGCCGACCACGGCCTCCTCGACCCAGGACGCGGTTGCCTACCCGGCGTTCGACGCCACCGACGGCGACCCCGGCAGCCGCTGGTCCAGCGCGGCCACCGACCCGCAATGGCTGGAGGTCGACCTCGGTTCCGCACAGCAGATCTGCAGCGTGGGCATCTCGTGGGAGGCCGCGTACGCCAAGGCGTTCCAGGTCCAGGTGTCCAACGACAACTCGAACTGGACCACGATCTACTCCACCACGACCGGTACCGGCGGGAACCAGACGTTCCCCGCCTCCGTGACCGACCGCTACGTCCGCATGAACGGCACCGCGCGCGCCACCTCGTTCGGCTACTCGATCTTCGAGCTCCAGGTCTACGGCCTGACCACGGTGGCCCCGGTCACCGGCGGCAACGGCAACGGCGGCAACGGCACCTGCCCGTGGGTCGGCTCCACCGCGCCGGTCGCCCAGCGGGTCCAGCAGGTGCTCACCACGATGAACCAGTCGGAGGAGGCGTCCCTGCTCTCCGGCGACGGCACCTCGTCCTACATCGGCCAGGTGCCCGCCATCCCCAATCTGTGCATCCCGGCGCTGAACATGGAGGACGGGCCGTCCGGAGTCGGTGACGGCAACGGCGGTGTGACGGCCTTCCCCGACGGCGAGAACGCCGCCGCGACCTTCGACACGGCGCTGATCCAGCAGGAGGGCGTCGCGAAGGGCGCCGAGTTCGCCGGCAAGGGCGCGAACGTCTCGCTCGGCCCGACGACCAATCTGGTCCGTGACCCGCGCTGGGGCCGGACCTACGAGACCTACGGCGAGGACCCGTTCGAGGCCGGCCAGATCACCGCGGCCGAGGTCACCGGCATGCAGAGCCAGGGCACGATGGCCATGGTCAAGCACGTCGCGGCCTACGACCAGGAGCGGTACCCCAACGGCGGCGACAACGAGACGGTCAGCCAGAAGGCGCTGGAGGAGCTCTACCTGGCGCCCTTCCAGTCCGCCATCGCGAAGTCGTCCCCGGCCGCGATGATGTGCTCCTACGCCGTGGTCAACAACGCCTCCTCCTGCCAGAACGCCGACCTGCTGGAGAACGGGCTCGACCAGCAGGCGAACTACGACGGCTTCGTCACCTCCGACTGGGGCGGCGCCGGCAACGCGGTCGCGACCCTCGAGGCCGGCATGAACATAGCGATGCCGTTCTCCAACGCGAGCAGCGTGACCACCGCCCTCTCCAACGGCACGCTGAGCCAGGCGATCGTCAACGCGCGGGTGGCCCAGATCCTGACCCAGATGTTCGCCTTCGGCATGTTCGACAACCCGGCGAGCGGCTCCCTGTCCGCCACCGTCACCACCGCGGCGCACCAGCAGACCGCGCTGCAACTCGGCGAAGAGGGCACGGTCCTGCTGAAGAACAACGGCACGCTGCCGCTGAACCCGAACCCGACCGCCAAGGAGACGATCGCGGTCATCGGCACCGACGGCGGCGCCGGCGTCGAACTCGG
The DNA here is from genome assembly GCF_016918855.1 of Actinacidiphila acididurans. Lineage (GTDB taxonomy): Bacteria > Actinomycetota > Actinomycetes > Streptomycetales > Streptomycetaceae > Actinacidiphila > Actinacidiphila acididurans. The sequence continues at coordinate 1,410 of NZ_JADKYB010000025.1, read as the reverse complement.
CGGCGGTGGCAGCGGTGGGGTCAACAGCTCGAACACGGTCTGGCCGCTGACCGGCGTCCAGAACGCGGTCGGGCCGAACGTCACGGTCACCTACACCGCGGGCGACGACAACGGCACCGCCGACATCCCGCAAGCGGTCGCCGCGGCCCAGTCCGCGGCCTACGCGCTCGTCTACGTCAGCGCCCCGGAGGGCGAGGAGAGCGACCTGAGCACGCTGAACCTGTCCAGCGCGGACGAGACGATGATCACGGACGTGGCCGCGGCCAACCCGCACACCATCGTGGTGATCAACAGCGGCTCGCCGGTGATCATGCCGTGGATCAACTCGGTGGCCGGGGTGTTCGAGAACTGGTACGGCGGCGGGGAGACCGGCGCCGCCACAGCCGCGCTGATCTTCGGCGCGGCGAACCCGTCCGGCAAGCTGCCGGTCACCTTCCCGGCCAGCCTGAGCCAGGTCCCGGCCCAGACCACCGCCCAGTGGCCGGGCACCCCGACCGGCCCGACCTACAGCGAGGGCGTGGACATCGGATACCGCTGGTACCAGCAGCAGAACATCACGCCCGCGTTCCCGTTCGGCTTCGGCCTGTCCTACACGAAGTTCGCCTTCTCCAACCTCAACGTCGGTGCCTTCAACGCCAACGGCAAGGCGACGGTGACCGCGACGATCACCAACACCGGGTCGGTGGCCGGCGCGGACGTGGCGCAGCTCTACGTCGGAGATCCGGCCGCCAGCGCGGACCCGCCGGAGCAACTGGCCGGCTTCCAGCGCGTCATGCTCAATCCGGGGCAGAGCGCCACGGTCACCTTCCCGCTCACCGTCCACAGCCTGGCCTCGTGGTCGGCGGCGGACAACCAGTGGGAGGCCGCAGCGGGTACGTACTCGATCAAGGTCGGGGACGCGTCCAACAGCCTGCCGCTGAGCGGCTCGACCAGCCTGGCCCAGACGCTCACCGGCCAGGTCGCCGCAGGCGCCTCGGGCGCGGGCGTCTCACCGGCCAACACGGCGGTCAGCGCCAACGTCACCGCGAACTCCGGCGTGCCGGGCGCGGAGACGGTCGGCGTGGTCAACCCCTTCGGCTACAGCAGCCCGAAGGGCAAAGCGGCCTCGTTCGCCATGCAGGCCGTCGACTCCAACGCGTCGCAGACCCCCACCTTCACCGCGACCGGCCTGCCACCCGGCATCACCATCGCGTCGAACGGCACGGTCTCCGGCACCGGCAGCACCCCAGGCACGTACACGGTGACGGTGACGGCCACGGACACCGCGGGCGTCTCGGGTACGGCCACCTTCGTGTGGACCGTGACGCAGTGATAAGTACGGTGCCCCGCCGGCCAGGGCGCCGTGATCGCACAGCAGCGTAAAGGACACCGCCGCGCGGGCCGGGGCCTCATCCCCCGCCCCCGCCGCGG
>NZ_JADKYB010000024.1 GCF_016918855.1 Actinacidiphila acididurans | reverse complement strand
CCGGATGGCGGCGGGCGGAACGGCGCGGGTGGGCAGCGGCGGTACCGGGCGCTGCCGGTGCGGTGGGTCGGCCGATGGGCGAGCCGGTGGGTCAGCCGGTGACAGTGACCTGCTGTCGGAGCGCGTCCGTGCCGGAGGAGGTGCTCAGGTGGACGGTCCGCGTGCCGGTCGCGGTGGTCCAACGGCCGGCCGCGGTCGACCAGTACTGGAGTTGGCGCGGCGCCACCCGGATCGTCACCGTGCGGGCCTGGCCCGGGTTCAGGTGGACCCGGTCGAAGCCGGCCAGCGCCTCGGGAGCGAACTGGACGCCCTGCGGCTGGTCGTCGGGCGCGCCGAGGTAGACCTGGGGCACCGCGTCGCCGGCGGTCCGGCCGTCGTTGCTCACCCGGAAGGTGACGTCGAGGCCGCCCGCGTGCGCGGGGGCCACCCGCAGTCCGGAGTAGTGGAAGGAGGTGTAGGACAGGCCGTAGCCGAACGGGAAGAGCGGGGTCTCGCCGGTGGCCTGGAAGAACCGGTAGCCGACGTCGACGCCCTCGGAGTACGTGGTCTTCCCGTTCACGCCCCGTGATGAGCGTTCGGGGTGGGCGGCCTGGTGCGCGAGTTCCTGGTCGATGGCGGCCGGCCAGGTGAAGGGCAGCTTGCCGGCCGGGTCGGTCCTGCCGAGCAGGACGTCGGCGGTCGCGCGGCCGCCGCGGTCGCCGGAGTACCACATCTCCAGTACCGACTTGACGTTCGGCAGCCAGGGCATGGCGACGGGCTGGCCGGTGTTGAGGACCACCACGGTGTCGGGGTTGACCGCGGCGACGTCCTCGATGAGCTGGTCCTGTCCTTCGGGCAGCGGCTTGGACAGGTCGTCGCCGCTGCCGGCCCAGGCGAACACCACGGCGGTCTTCGCCGAGGCGGCCGCGGCGACCGCGGCGTCGTGCTGCGCCTTCTGTTCCTGGGGGGTCACCCAGTTCAGCCGCACCTGGACGGGCCGGCCGGACACGTCGGCGTGCTGGACGACCTGGAGGGTGTGCGGGCCGGCGGAAAGGTCCAGGAAGGTACGGCCGTTGGCCAGGCCGTCGGTGGTCGGCAGCGGTCCGTTGCCGTCGGTGGCGTGGACGGTGCCGTAGCGGGGCGGGCCGGCCTGGCCGTCGTAGCCGCCCCCGATGTTGGTCAGGAGCTTGCCGTCCACGGTCAGGGTCGCCCAGGCGCCCAGGGTCTGGATGTTCAGCCAGTAGCTGCCGGCGGCGGGCACGTCCAGCGTTCCGGTCCAGGTGTGGTCCGAGCCGGCGGGGAGCGCCGCGTGGCCGGCGGTGGTGAAGTCCAGCTGCGGGTCGGTCTGCTGCACGGTGCCGGCGGTGTCGGTGCGCTGCAGTCCGGGCGTGCCGTCGTGGGACAGGGCCGAGGCGGGGACGGGCACGCCGGTCATGTCGTCGCCGACGGCGTAGCTCAGGTGGGCGCGGGCGCCGAGCTGCTGCTCGAGCGCCTGGTAGGTGCCGGTCTGCTCGGAGGCGATGCCGCCGGACCGCTCGCCGCCGCCGTCGGTGGCGACGGTCCGGCCGGCGCCGGGGCCGATCAGTGCGACGGAGGACGTGCCGCTCAGGGGCAGGGTGTCGGCGTCGTTCTTCAGCAGGGTGGCGGCGTCCTCGGAGGTCTTCTGGACGGCGGCGTCGTCCGCGGCGCGGTCCTCCGCCGTGACGGTGTGCTTGGACGAGCCGTCCAGCAGCCCGAAGCGGTCGTACTCGTAGAGGATGCGGCCGGCGGCCTGGGTGATACGGGACTCGGTGACCGTCCCGTCGGCGACGGCCGCCTTGAGCGCGTCCTTGCCGAAGTACGCCGGGAAGCCGCGTTCGGTGCGGCCGGGGACGGTGTTGCCGTAGCCCTGGCCGGGCATCTCCAGGTCCAGGCCGTCGTTGATGTAGTCCGTGCCGTGGTTGGCGCCCCAGTCGGAGGTGACAAAGCCCTTGAAGCCGAGCTCGCCGCGCAGGATGTCGGTGAGCGTGTGCTGGTTCCCGCACGCCTGGGCGCCGTTGACCTTGTTGTAGGAGCACATGACCGAGGAGACCCCGGCGTCGACGGCGTCCTGGAAGGGGGCGAGGTAGATCTCGTGCAGGGTCTGCTCGTCGACGGTGACGTCGTTCGCGCCGTCGTAGGCGATGTAGTGCTTGACCTGGGCCATCGTGCCCTGGCTCTGGGTGCCCTTGATCTCCTCGGCGCCCATCTGCCCGGTCAGGTACGGGTCTTCGCCGAAGGTGTTGAAGCCGCGGCCGCCGGTGGTGTCCCGGTCGATGTTGACGAACGGCTCCAGCACGACGTCCTGGCCCAGCGCCTTGGCGTCCCGGCCGACGACCGCGCCGTTCAGGCGTGCGTCCTTGCGGCTGAAGGTGGCGGCGACGCCCATGGTCGCGGTCATGCCGGTGGAGTCCTGCTTGGTGATGACCCCGGGCGGCCCGTCGGTGAGCTTCAGGGAGGGGATGCCCAGCCTGGGGATGCCGGCGAGGTAGCCGGCCTGGTACTGGGGGTCGGCCTCGAGGTCGACCTGTCCGGCGATCATCGTGAGCTTGTCGTCGAGGGTCATCTCGGCCAGCAGCCGGTCGACCCTCGCGTCCCCGGTCGCCGAGGGCGCCGCCGGTCCCTGGTCCGGGTGGTCCGCGCGGTCCGGCGGGGCGGCGGCGCCGACGGTGCCGGCGGTGAACAGGAGGAGGGCTGCCGCACCGGTCGTCAGCTGGACGACTGCGCGGGCGCGTCGTGCTTTGCGTCTGGTACGTGCCACCGGGTGTCTCCCTCGGTCGGTTGTCCTGTGCTCTGTTCCGTTCCGCGCCCCGTGGCGGTGACCGGGCGGGCAGGGCGACGCGTCCGCGCAGGGGTGTCCCGCGGGCGCGGTTGTGCGGGCAGTACAGGGGGCCGCCGGACGGGCGGGTCGCTCCGGTCGGTGTGCCGGGGCCGCGGCCGGTGGGGGCGGGCGAAGCCGGTGAGACGGCGAAACAGGCGAAACAGGTAGAGCTGGTGAAACCGGTGAAACGGGCCGTGCAACCTGTCGGCGAAACCGGTGACCGACCTCGTCCGGGTCGATCATTTGTTTTCGTCGGAAACGAATATTTAACCTGCCGGTCGAGGGTGTCAAGCCTTCTGCGCGGACGGGACTCGGCGTCCCGCGCGGCCTTGTGCCGCGTGGGACCATGACCTACTCGCGGTGCCTGACTCGCACCGCGCATGGAGGGTCGGAGCGCCCCTGACGCGCCGACAGGGGCGCCGATGCCAGGCCGATGCCAGGGGGAGACACAGGATGACCAGGACCGCCGGCCAGGCGACGCCGGACGTACGCAGGCACAACCTGCGGGCCCTGCTGCGCCACCTGCACCTTCATGGCCCCTGCACCCGCACCGGGCTCGGCGAGGCGCTCGGCCTGACCCGCAGCGCGGTCGCCGACCTGGTCGCCGAGCTGACGCGGCGCGGCCTGGTGACCGAGTCCGCCGCGGCCCGCGCCACCACCGCCGGGCGCGGCCGCCCGTCGCTGACCGTGGCCCCCGACGGACGCCGCGCGCGGGTGCTCGCCGTGGACATCGGGGTCGACGAGATCCGCATGGCGCTGGTGGGGCTGGACGGGTCGGTGGCCGCGACGACCGTCCTGGACCAGGTCCCCGAGCCCGGCGACCCGGCACGCACCCTGGACCGGCTGGCGCAGGCCGTCGACGGGTTCACCGCGGGCCGGACGCGCCCGCTGGCGGTCGGCATCGCCGTGCCGGGGCTGGTCGACGGGGCCGCGGACGCCCCGGACGGCGGCCCGAGCGTGGTGTCCTTCGCGCCGAACCTGGACTGGCACCAGGTGCACCTGGCCGACGAGCTGCGCCGGCGGGTCCGCCTGGAGATGCCCGTACGGCTGGGCAACACCTGCAACGTCGCGGCACTGGCCGAGCTGCTGCACGGCGCCGGGCGCGGGCACCGCAACATGCTCTACCTCTACGCCCGGGTCGGGGTGGGCGCCGGCATCATCGTCGACGGCCGCCTGCTGGGCGGCCCGGGCTGGGCCGGCGGCGAGGTCGGGCACATGCTCTTCGCGCCCGGCGACCGGCCGTGCCGGTGCGGGTCCAGCGGCTGCTGGGAGACCGAGGTCGGCGGCGACGCGCTGCTGCGCCACGCCGGGCTGCCCGCCGGCCGCGGCCACGCCCGCCGGGCCCGGATGACCGAGCTGCTGGAGCGCGCCGACCGCGGGGAGCCGCAGGCGGTGGACGCGGTGACCGCCCTGGCCCCGGCGGTCGCCACCGGGCTGTCCTCCCTGCAGGCCCTGCTCGGCACCGAACTCATCGTGATGGGCGGCCTGTTCTCCCACGTCCTGCGCCACGCCCGGGGCACGCTCGAGGACGCCCTGCGGGCGGGCCGGAGCCGGCTCGGCGTCCGGCGGGAGACCGAACTGCTGCCGGCCGCCCTCCAGACCGGCGCCCCCCTGCTCGGCGCCGCCGAGATCGCCGTCGAGGCCTTCCTCGACGACCTGGCCGACACGGCGCCCTGAAGTCAGCGGGACGGACGTGGCCCGGAAGCGTACATTCCGCCGCGGCGCGATCCCGGCGGGCGCTAGCGTGAGGAAATGAGCAACTCGGTCAACCTGGCCACGGTCGGGGTCTCCGTCGTCGTCAACGGCGTCATATTGTTCTCGCTCCAGCAATGGGTGCAGCACAAATTCAAGCGGCTCGGCGCGACCGTCGACCGTGAGACCAAACTCGGCGAGAAATCCCTGGAACTGCTGACGGAGTCCTACCGGGCGGTCTGGGGCGGCCTCAGCAGCCTGGAGAGGTATCTGCGGTACGAGATGCCCGACCGCATCAACGCGGGGAACCACGACGGCCTGGGGGACCCGATCCGCGAGGCGTTCATCCTCTTCCGCTCGACGCTGTTCCTGACCGATTCGCTCTCCGGGAAAATCGGCACGCTGATCAACGACCTCGAACGCGACTACAACACGTTCGTCGCCGTCGCGCTGCGGCAGGGCGCATCCATCAACGCGGGCGGCAGCGGACAGGAAGCCGTGCGCCGTATCCAGGAAGCGATGTCCACGATGACCCGGAATTACACCACCGGCATTGACGGCCTGCGCGAGGAATTCCGCCGGGCGAGCCACGCGGCGATCAGCGGAAATCCGGCGGCGCTGGGGCGTTGACGATGGCGGACGTCCGCACGTACCCCGTCTGCATCCTCGGCGTGGAGGGCAGCGAGGGCGGCAGGGTCGACCTCGTCGGGCTGGAGGGACCGGAGCGGCTCTTCATGGCCGGTGACGGCGGGCACTTCCTCTACCTTCAACCCGGCGCCGCCCAGACCTGGTGGGGGTGGGTGAGCTGTCACCCGGGGCGGGCCCGGCGCCGGGCGGCGCCGGGTCCGCGGTTCACGTTGACGTCAGCTGATGGACGTCGTGGTCAGTACCGGGTTCGGCGAGGGGTAGCAGGCGGTCGGGGCGTTCACCGTGAAGATGGCCGCGGTGACCTTCGCGGTGAACGTCAGGCCGGGGCTGGAGTAGCTGGTGCCCGCCAGCTTGGTCTGCACCGTGCTGCCGGATGCGCCGGCGGTCAGGTTCAGGTTCAGCGTCGGCAGCGTGAAGGTGCTGCCGCCGTTGATCGGACCGGGCACGTTCATCGTCAGGGTGCCGCCGCTGAGCGTCAGCGTGGGCGTTCCGGATCCCAGCCCGGAACCCCCGCTGATCGTCTCGCTGTTGAGGGTGGCGTTGGCCGGCACCGGGGCGCTGAGCTTCAGGCCGCTGATCGAGTTCACCGTGTTCCCGTTGACCGAGCTGGGTACGGTGATCGGGTCCGGCGCCAGTGTGATGGCGAAGGCGCTGCCGGAGGCCACGCTGGCCGGCGCGGTTCCGTTGACGCCGGCGCCGATGGTGAAGGTCTGTGCGCCGCCGATCGGGGGCGTCGCCTGGCAGGCCAGGCTCAGCTGGACGTCGGCGGCCGAGGCCGCCCCGGTGGCAAGGCCGACCGCGGCGACCGTGCCGAGCACGACCATGGGCAGGCGCAGAGCGGTTCTGGGTCGCATGAGTCTCTCCTGTTCCGGTTTCCCGGTGCTCCGGTCCCGTGTCGCGGAGGCCGGGGAATGGTCGATGTGGTGGTCATGGCCATGACACTGTTACCGCGGGTAAGGGTCTACGCCCGGCAATATCCACCCGCGGGATTCAATGGATAAGGGGGTGTTTCAGCCGTCGTCCCGGCCCGGAGAAAACCATGCGCCCGACCCCTGACCAGGTGATTCGTCCAGCCGAGGGGACGGTCGCCCGCGGCGGCCGCCGGACGGACCCCTCGAACAGGTGCGCGCAGCCGCCCCCTTGACGACCGAGCCGGACGCGTTTGGAGGGTGCGTCCGCGGCGGGAATACCGATACCGGAGGGACAAACAGGGCAAGCGAGGTCGTCCGGGAGTGGAGTCACGGGCCCTTCCGCCGGCGTCCCGTGACGGTGGAGCACGCACGAGACGCAAGTGACCGGAAAGCTACTGTTCAGTAGGGGAGGGAGCCTGCGCCCCCACCTGTTCGCCTCAGGGACGGCGGGCAGGCCGGACCGGGAGAGACGATCACGCGGAATGCGAGGGCGCGGCCTGCTGCGGAGGCGTCCTTACGCAGGAACCGCCCACTCGTCGTCGAGCACCTGTTCCGCCTGCCCCTGTCGCTTCATCAGCCGTCGCACCATCACCACCGCGAGGACCGCAGCGGTCGCCTCCATCACCGACCGCACGCCGAAGAACACGTACAGACCCACCTCGGCCCCGGGATCCGTCCTGAGCGCCGTCGCCAACCCGCCGGTCAGCAGCCCCGACCAGCGAGCGACGGTGAACAGCAGCCACCAGGCCAGCACCAGCCGGGGCCGCTTGTCGTCAGTGGGGCCACTCGCCTGCCAGATGTCCCGCACCGACTGGTACGGCATCCACAGGGATCCGAGCGGCACGAACCAACTGGCGATCGTCCAGCCCGGACTGTTGGTCAACCGGCCGGGGGCGATGCTCTGTGCGGCCCGGTGTGCCCGGTACAGCCAGGCAATGAACACCGCGGCCGTCAGGAAGAAGAGCGCATTGTCAGCCGTCCCGGTGGACCACGAAGCCAGCATCCGGCGCACACCGGGATCCGTATCAGAAACCCGACCCGCGGCGGCCTGCGCCCACAACTCCCCCTCCAGCACGTCAAAGCCCAGCCGAACCAGGCACATGACGGCTTCGAGCCCCAGCAGAACCCGAACCGCCGCCCCCAGCCACTCCGGCACGACAGCCCCTTGCCGCCGCACGGCAACCACCAGCGGTGACACCACCACGCCCTCCCCGCCCCTGCGCACTGTGCCCATGATCACCAGAGCACGGCGCACCCTAGCAGCGCTGACGGGGGTGCGATTCCCCTGGCGGCCCGACTTCCGCCTCGTCCGGGCCGTCCGCGCCAACGCGGCCGGGTCGCCGGCGTGATCGCGCCCACCAGATGTCCACGGGCAGCCACCTCATGGCGTGGGATGTGGGACACCGTCATTATGCCGGGCAGCCAGTCGTAACAGGCAGAAGGGAAGGGTCCGATTGAGTGCGGGGTTGACCTCCCCGTACCCGCAATCTCCAAGGAGAACGCCATGCCCGACGAACCCGCCGTCCGTGAACTTCGCCTAGTGGTCACGGCAGCCGACTACGATGCGGCGCTGCACTTCTATCGTGACGTCCTCGGCTTGACCGAACGCGCCGCGTTCACCTCTCCCGGCGGACGGGTCACGATTCTCGACGCGGGCCGAGCCACGTTGGAGCTGGCCGATCCGAACCACGCGGCTTTCATCGACGAGGTCGAGGTCGGACACCGAGTGGCCGGCCACATCCGGGTCGCCTTCCAGGTCGACGACTCCGTCGCCGCCACATCAAAACTGGCCGCAGCCGGAGCCCAGGTGATCGCCGAGCCGACGCTCACCCCGTGGAACTCCCTCAACTCACGGCTGGAAGCACCTGGCGCTCTTCAACTGACCCTCTTCACCGAACTCGACGATTAGGAATTCGGGGATCGTCCTGGTCGCAGCCATTCGCTGATAGGCCCAGCCAGGACAGTTGTTCCACAGCAGACCGCAAGCTTGTCGTACTCTCGGGAAGTTCGTGGGGGTGACTCTCGGTCCGGCTGCGGCGATTGCTCACAAGCGGAGGCTATAGGGGCGTCGAGTGTGGGGGGTGGCCGGTCGGACAGCCTGACCAGGTGGTCGGATCGTCCAGGGACCGGAGCGGGGTTTTCGCCGGGTCACGAACGCCGGCTCGTCCACCCCCCTGGTAGAACGGAATCCCTGGAGGGACTGCCCTGGCGGAGGCTGTCGTGCGGGATGTCGAGGTTACGGCCGGTGTCATCGAGTACGACGTTGCCGGATCAGGGCCGCCCGTCGTTCTACTGCACGGGCTGCTGATGGACCACACCGTATGGGACCAGGTACTGCCGCTGCTCCCGCAGGGGTTCACGTATCTACGCCCTGTGCTGCCCCTGGGCGCCCATCGGCGGCCCATGGAGCCGGACGCCGATCTCACGCTGCACGGACAGGTCGGCCTGGTCGCCGATTTCCTTGACGTACTCGGCCTGGAGGGCGTCACGCTGGTACACAGCGACTGGGGCGGGGCACTCTTTCTCACCGCCCACGGCCGCGACCAGCGCGTGGCCCGGCAGGTGATCCTCCCGTGCGAGGCGTTCGACAACTTCCCGCCCGGGCTGCCCGGCAGGATGGTGACGCTGGCCGCCCGAATGCCCGGTGGATTGCGGTTCGCCGCTCGCCAACTGCGTATCGGCCGGCTGCGCCGGCTGCCCATGCTGTACGGGCAGATGGCTCGGCAGCCGGTACCGGACGACCTCATGCGTCGCTGGACCGAACCCCTCCTCGGCGATCCCCGCATTCTGCGTGACCTACGAAACTACTGCACCGGGCCGTTCGACAAGGAGAAGCTCGTTCGCGACACCGAGGCGCTGCGCCGGTTCACCGGGCAGGCGCTCGTCCTGTGGTCACCGAGCAACCGCGTGATGCCGCCCGACCACGGTCATCGTCTGGCACAGCTGCTACCGGCAGGGCAGTACGCCGAAGTACCCGACGCATACGTGCTGTCGATGCTGGACGAGCCCGAGACCGTGGCCCGCGAAATCGGCAGGTTCCTCACCTCTCCCGCTGCCCCGTAGCCGGAGTGACCGGAGCAGCGGCCCCCGGGCCGGAGCGCCCACCGCTCCGGCCCGTACGTACATTCGCAGGGGGGGTCAGCGCCAGCCGAGGTCCGGGGCCACGTGGGTGAGGATGCTCTCCAGGACGTGGGCGTTGTAGTCGACCCCGAGCTGGTTCGGGACGGTGAGCAGCAGGGTGTCCGCGGCCTGGATCGCCTCGTCCTCCTGGAGCAGCTTCACCAGTTCGTCCGGCTCGGCGGCGTAGGAGCGGCCGAAGATCGCCCTGGTCGTGTCGTCGATCATGCCGACCTGGTCGCGCGAGTTGCGGTCGCGGCCGAAATAGGCCCGGTCCGTGTCGCTGGTCAGCGCGAAGATGCTCCGGCTGACCGACACCCGCGGCTCGCGCTCATGACCGGCCTCCTTGTACGCCGCGCGGTACGCCTCGATCTGCTTGCGCTGCTGGACGTGCAACGGCTCGCCCGTCTCGTCGTCCTTGAGCGTGGAACTCTGCAGGTTCATCCCCAACTGCGCCGCCCAGACCGCGGTCGCGTTCGAGCCCGAGCCCCACCAGATCCGATCGCGCAGCCCCTCGGAGTACGGCTCGACGCGCAGCAGGCCCGGCGGATTGGGGAACATGGGCCGCGGGTTCGGCTGCGCGAAGCCCCGGCCCTTGATCACCTCGAGGAACGCTTCGGTGTGGCGGCGGGCCATGTCCGCACCGGTCTCCCCGTCCGCAGGCGCGTACCCGAAGTACCGCCAGCCGTCGATCACCTGTTCCGGTGACCCACGGCTGATGCCGAGCTGCAGCCTGCCACCCGCGATGAGATCGGCGGCGCCGGCGGTCTCCGCCATGTACAGCGGGTTCTCGTACCGCATGTCGATCACGCCGGTGCCGATCTCGATCCTCGACGTACGCGCCCCGATGGCCGACAGCAGTGGGAACGGGCTCCCCGCCTGCTGCGCGAAGTGGTGCACCCGGAAGTACGCGCCGTCCACCCCCAGCTCCTCCGCCGCGACCGCGAGATCGATCGACTGATGCAGGAAGTCGGCAGCGGAGCGCGTCTGCGAGTGCACACTGGGCGACCAGTGCCCGAACGAGAGAAAACCGATCTTCTTCACACTCGTGACAGCGTCCCAGAGCCCGCTTTGATTCCCGCCGGCGGCGGGCCGCAAAGGCATCAGGGGCTTCCTCGCCCGCGAAACCTCCGTATTCGGAATTCTCTTTACGGTCATAACGGGCAGGTCCCCGCCGAACCGCCGCGCGTACGCCGACCAGGGCAGAAGCTGACGTGTCGCACGGCGAGCCCCGCTGCGGCGCCCGCCACAGGACGGTAAGCTTTCAGTGGCCATTATTTCACTTCAAGTAATTGCCGTGATTGCTGCGCGTCAAATCGAGCAGCGTTGCGTGGGCATGTCGGCAGCACTCACACGGTCACCACGGTCACCGCACAACAATCGGGAGAGTCATGGGTTTCGTGACGACGCGCGACGGCACGGAGATTTTCTACAAGGACTGGGGGTCGGGCCGGCCGGTGGTGTTCAGCCACGGTTGGCCGCTGTCGTCCGACGACTGGGACCCCCAGATGATGTTCTTCCTGAACCACGGGTTCCGCGTGGTCGCCCACGACCGGCGCGGCCACGGGCGCTCCGCCCAGGTCGCCGACGGTCATGACATGGACCACTACGCCGATGACCTGGCCGCGGTGGTCGAGCACCTGGACCTGCACGACGCGATCCACGTCGGCCACTCGACCGGTGGCGGCGAGGTCGTGCACTACCTGGCCCGGCACGGGCAGAACCGGGCGGCCAAGGCCGCGATCATCAGCGCCGTGCCGCCGCTGATGGTGCAGACCGACGCCAACCCGGGCGGCCTGCCCAAGAGCGTCTTCGACGACCTCCAGGTGCAGACGGCGACCCGCCGTACCTCGTTCTACCGCGACCTGCCCGCCGGCCCGTTCTACGGGTTCAACCGGGACAGCGTGCAGCCCGACGAGGCCGTCATCCAGAACTGGTGGCGGCAGGGCATGACCGGCGGAGCGAAGGCCCACTACGACGGCATCGTCGCCTTCAGCCAGACCGACTTCACCGAGGACCTGAAGAAGATCACGATCCCGGTCCTGGTCATGCACGGCGACGACGACCAGATCGTCCCCTACGCCGACTCCGGCCCCCTGTCGGCCGAACTGCTCCCGAACGGCACCCTCAAGACCTACGCGGGCTTCCCGCACGGCATGATCACCACGCAGGCCGACGTCATCAACGCGGACCTGCTCGCGTTCATCCAGAGCTGACCGACAGCCCCACCGAAACGCGATGGCCGGACCCTCCCCCGGGCGGTGCCCGGCCATCGCGTCACGGGCCGCCCCACGCGTACCCCTCAGCCCTGCGGTCCCCCCGCCTCGGCCGCCGCTCCGGCACGCCTCCGGCGGGAAACACGCTGCACGCGTGGGCTCCGGGGTGGGGGCGGGTCGTTGCGGGCCGGGGCGTCGTGCAGCTTCAGGGTGAAGAGGGTGGCCACCGCGCACATCACGGCGAGCACCAGGTAGACGGTCCGGTACGTGGAGGGCGGCGCGGTGTGCAGGCCGTGCGGGGTGCCGGCGATGAGCAGGGTCGCCACCAGCGCCGGTGCCAGGGCCATCCCGAGCTGGGTGATCACGCTGGTGAGGGTGGACGCCTGGCCCACGTCCTCCTTGGGGATCGTGCTGAACGAGGCGACCGTGACCGGCATGAAGACCGCACCCATGCCGAGCCCCAGCAGGAACATGTAGAGCCGCATCGCCCACGCCCCCGTCCCGGCGTCCACGCTCGTCATGAAGCCCAGCACCACGGTGACGCACAGGAGTCCGCCCGCGATGATCAGCCGCGGGCCCACCCTGTCGTAGAACCGCGACGCGACCTGCACGGTCAGCAGTACGCCGATGGCCTCGGTGAAGGTGCTGGTGCCGGAGTGCAGGGCGGAGCCGCCCTGGGCCTCCTGGATGAACAGCGGCGCCGCGTACATCGCACCCATGAACGGCACCACGCCGATCAGACCGATCACCTTGGTGTCCCTGAAGAGCGCGTCCTTGAACAGCCGCAGCCGCAACGCCGGCGCGGGCGTGCGGAGTTCGACCACGATGGTCGCCACCACCAGTACGGCCGCGGCGGCGAGGCTGCCGGCGATCACCGGCGACGACCAGCCCTGCCGGGCGCCCTCGCACACCCCGTACATCAGCAGCGACATCGCGGCGGCGGACAGTACGAGGCCGGGGATGTCGAGCTTCCCGGGCCCGGGCTGGCGGGAGTTGTCGAGGAAGAGCAGGCCGAAGAGGCAGGCAGCCACGCCGAACGGCAGGTTGACGTAGAAGACCCAGCGCCACGAGAGGCTGTCGACGAGCACGCCGCCGAGCATGGGCGCGACGGCGGGCGCGATCTGCTGCGGGATGGTCATGACGCGCGAGGCCCGTACCCGCTCGGCGGGCGTGAACGTACGGAAGAGCATCGCGGCGGCCACCGGCGTGAGCAGCCCGCCGGCCAGGCCCTGGAGGCCGCGGTAGAGGGTGAGTTGGCCGAGGCTGCCCGCGATCCCGCAGAGCGCGGACGCTACGGTGAACAGCCCCATCGCACCGATCAGCACCGGCTTGCCGCCGAAGCGGTCGCCGAGCCAGCCGGACAGGGGGATGGTGATGCCCACGCACACCGGGTACACCACGGCGACGCTGTCGCTGCCGGCGGCCGACACGCCGAACTGGTGGGCGATGGACGGCAACGCGACGGTGGTGATGGCACCGTCCATCACCACGAGGAAGAAGGTGGCGACGAACATGACGGGTACGACCAGGCGCTGGTCGATACGGCGGCCGGGCATGGTCCTCCTTCTCCGGGGGCCCGGGGCGGTCTGCGGACATACGGGGGTGTCGGCGCGCAGCCGATATGCTGAGTCTACTCACTATGAGTCGACACACAACGGGTGAGAGCTCGTAGAGGGAGTGAGGCGGAACACCGTGGTGGAGACCCGCAGCAGCGACGTCCTGGTCGACGACCTTTTCCGTACGACGGTGCGGTTGCGCACGTACGTCGACGCGCAACTGCGCTCCCACGGCCTGTCCGTGTCCCGCCTGCGGCTGCTGCGGGCGCTGGCCACGACGACCGAGCCGCTGCGCATGCGCGATCTCGGCGAGGCGCTGGACGTCGCCCCGCGTACCGTCACGTCCCTGGTCGACGCACTGGAGCGGGAGGGCCTGGTCGAGCGGGCCCGCCACCCCACCGACCGCCGCGCCTACCTGCTGACCCTCACCCCGACCGGCCGCACCGTCCACGCCCGCGCCGAGGAGATCGACCGCGCCGCCCTGTCCACGGCGACCGCAACCCTCACCCCGACCCAACGCACCACCCTCCTCGACCTCCTCTCCACCCTCCGCGCATCCGTCCCCGACGCCCCGCCGAGCCCCCAGGACTGAGCTCGCGCCGGGGACTGCGGCGACCACGAGTGGTACCGCCAGGACAACGAGTTCTTGCGCTGCTACCACTGCAAGGTGGCGCCCCACCTACCCGAGGGCGGCTTGGGGGGCGGGCGTAGACTCCGGGCCGCTGTGGGTGGGGCTCGGCGGGGGCCGGGACGGGGAAGACGGTGGGCATGAGCGGGGAATGGGCAGGGGCCGGGTTGCCGCCGGGGGCGGCCGCGCGCGTGGCGGAGGCGCGGAGCAGTGGGACGTGGTCCTCGGCGCTGTCCACCGGGGAGTTCGCGGCTTTGCGGGCTGTGGGGTTCGAGCCGGTGGGCCAGGTCATGGGGTCGGCTGTTTATCACGTCGGCCGCCGCGGCCGGTATTGGGGCTATCACGACTGCCAGTTCACGAGCAGGTGGTCCGGCTCCGGCAGACACGCGCGTGTCGCGCTCTCCGGACGCGGCGCCCCGTCGGCCGCGCTCGTCGAGGTGCTGGACAAGGCGCGCCGTACGGCGCTCGGGCGGATGAGCGCGGAGTGCGCGGCCCTCGGCGGCGACGGCGTCGTCGCGGCGCAGTTGACGGTGGCGCCCTTCGTGGCGCAGCCGAACTGCCTTGAATTCCAGGTGATCGGCACCGCGGTGCGCGCCGCCGGGGCGGTACGGGCACCGCAGCCGTTCACGTGCCACCTCGACGGCCGGGGGTTCGCGAAGCTGGTGACCGCCGGATGGGTCCCCGTCGAGCTGCTGTACGGGATGTCCATCGGCGTGCGGCACGACGACTACCGCACCCGATCGCAGCGCAGCTCGTGGCGCAACACCGAGGTCAGCGGCTGGACCGAGCTCGTGCACGACGTACGCTCCGACGCCAGGGCCGATCTGAGGGCCCAGAGCGGGCGACGGGGCGGTGACGGCGTGATCCTCGCCGCGGGCGACCTGCGCGTGTGGAGCGAACCCTGCATCCGCAGCGGCAACAAGGACCAGGAGGACCACCTGGCCGAGGCGACGCTGGTGGGTACGAGCGTCGCCCGCTTCGCCGTACGCGAGCAGCCGCCCCGCGTCCTCACCGTGATGCCGCTCGACCCGGAACGACGCCGGCGGGCCACGCGCCCGGCCGGCCCCGACATGCGATGAGGGGAACCCGTACATGACCGACTTCAACTCCGCGGCTGGCCGAACTGCAGCCGGGCAAGCCGGGTTCGATCTTCACCAGTGACCTGTCGGTCAACGAGTTCCTGCTGGTGCGCGAGGCGGGATTCCGGCCCATCGGTCTCGTGCTGGGCAGCTCCATCTATCACGTCGGCATCCAGCTCGGCCGATGGGGCAAGAACCAGGAACTGACCACACTCAGCCAGGCGATGTACCAGGCCCGCGAGCTGGCGATGACGCGTATGGAGGCCGAAGCGGCGCAACTGGGCGCGGACGGCATCGTCGGTGTACGGCTGAGTGTCGAGGCCCGCGACTTCGGCAACGACATCGCGGAGTTCATCGCGATCGGCACGGCCGTCAAAGCCGATCATCCCGCGCCGGGCGGCAACGGCGGCAGCTGGCGCAACCTCAAGGGCCAGCCGTTCACCTCGGACCTCAACGGCCAGGACTTCTGGACACTCATCCGCGCCGGCTACGCCCCGCTGGGCATGGTGATGGGTACGTGCGTCTACCACATCGCGCACCGGAAGATGGGGCAGATGCTCTCCAACATCGGCCAGAACGTGGAGATCGAGCAGTTCACGCAGGCGCTGTACGACGCGCGGGAGCTGGCCATGGAGCGGATGCAGCGCGAGGCGGAGGAACTGCGCGCGGAGGGCGTGGTCGGCGTGCAACTCAACGCGCACAACCACCGCTGGGGCGGTCACACCACCGAGTTCTTCGCGATCGGCACAGCCGTACGGCCGCTCCGCGACGACCACGTCATCGAACGTCCGGCCCTCGTCCTGGGCCTGGACGGCTGAGCGCCCCGCCCAGCAGGCTCGCAGCAGGCACCCACACGAGAGACACCACGATGACCTCGCCGAACGACCCCGCACCGTTCGACCCCGCCACCGGGGCAACCGACTCCATCGACCTCCTGACGGCCGCGCTGCGCCGAGACGCCGCCGACCTGGAGGTCTACGCCCGGGTGCTCACCACGACCCTGGCCGACGCCCTTCCGCCGGACTCCGTCACCGTGGCCCGGAAACGCAGCATGGCCGACCGCCTCGCCGGGCGCGACGGCCGTGTCGAACGCGTCGAGGTCGTCCTCGGCGAACAGCGACTCGTCCTCGACCTCGCCGGTGGCCGTCCCCAGGGTCAGGTGTGCAAGGAAGTCCGCGGTGTCGTCCTCTCCCGGCGTCCGGTGGCCCTGGACGAGTGGGTACGGGAGCTCGCCGGCGCTGTCGTCGCCCGTGCGCAGTCGGACGCCCGGGCGCGG
The DNA here is from genome assembly GCF_016918855.1 of Actinacidiphila acididurans. Taxonomy (GTDB): domain Bacteria; phylum Actinomycetota; class Actinomycetes; order Streptomycetales; family Streptomycetaceae; genus Actinacidiphila; species Actinacidiphila acididurans. The sequence continues at coordinate 136,507 of NZ_JADKYB010000024.1, read as the reverse complement.
GCGGCGCTGGAGCGACTGGTGCTCGGTGAGTGAAGGGGCGGCTGCCGGGGTGGGTCAAGGGTCCGGGGGGCCGGCACACCTGAATGGTGCTTCTGACGCTATGTCGCGTCGCAGCAGACCCGCTGAGTTCGGGCGCCGGGACCGTTCAGCAGGTGCGGCTTGCCGGTAGTCGGGCAGCCCGTACGGGCAGGGTTGAACACGTTCAGTTTTGCGGGCATGCTGGGTGCGCGCCCGCAACAGGCTCTGGACGAGAGGACCGTGGGCATGACGAGCTCGCTTCTCACTCCGCGCGGCCGGTCCGGCGGGGGTACGGCCGGGGCAGGCAAGGCCGGGGCGGGGACAGCGGTCGGCAGCAGCGCACCCACGCCCATCCTCAATTGGTCGCATCCACGGGTTGCCTCGTTGCTCCAACAGGTCGACGCGGCGGCGGACATGGGCGAGGCGTCGGATCCCGTTCGCCGGACAGCGGCACTGCGCCGGGCCCACCGCCTGATCGCCGCGACAGTGCGGCCGGTGTACTCCGTGCAGGACGAGCGACCGGTCTCCGAGGTCCTGCGCCGCGGCCGCGGATCGTGCAGCCAGCGGCTGGCCGTTCTGGAGTCCGTCGCGCGGGCGTCCGGGGTGCCCACGCGCGTACGGGGGTTGCTGGTGGACGGTGCCTTCTGGTATCCGCGGTTCCCTCGGCTGCGTCGGGTCGTCCCGGACCGGGTGGTCCTGCCGTGGCCGGAATTCCGGCTCAACGGCCCGGCGCCGACCGCCCACTCCCCCGCGCCCTGGCTGACCGTCTCCGAACTCTTCGGCAGCCTTGACGAGTTGAGCCACAGCGACGGCTTCGCCAATTTCGGTAAGGAGACGCTCTTCGAGGCGCTGTCCAGGACGGCGATCGATTGGGACGGCGTAACGCTCTGCCCGGCGGACGGCACCCCGTGCGATCTGTCGGCCTACGTCCTCGCCGACCTGGGCCACTTCGACTCGCGTGACGAACTCTTCGCCCGGCACGGCCAGACCCTCTGCCGTACGGCAAGGCTGCTGGCCGAACCGGTCCTTGGCCGACGCGCGGCCGGCGCCTAGCCACGAACGACGGGCGCCCGCGTTTCGGATGCGGCGTTCGGCTCAGCTCACCAGCTCTTCCCCGCCTGCTCCCGGACCGTGCGGTTGATGCGGTTGAAGAAGTTGGTCAGCGCGATTTCCAGGATGATCGCGTTCAGCTGCTTCTCGTCGAAGTGGTCGGTGGCGTCGTCCCAGATCTCGTCGGTCACCCCGGCGGCGCCGTCCTGGAGCCGGGTGGCGGCCTCTGCGAGCTGAAGCGCCGCCCGTTCCTCGTCGCTGAAGAAGGGGGTCTCGCGCCACGCGGCCACGCTGTGCAGCCGCTCGTCGCTCTCCCCCTGCTTCTTCGCCGACTGGATCGAGGCGTGCACGCACGGGCTGCAGCCGTTGATCTGGCTCGCGCGCAGGTGGACCAGCGACAGCAGGCGCGGGTCGACGCCGGCGGAGTGGATCGCCCTGTTGAGCTGCTGGATCGCGGAGATCACCTCGGGGTTCGCCGAGTCCGACGTGCGCTTGGTGCGGGTTTCTTCCATCGTCCTGCCCTCCATCGGTTACGTGTGCCCGTCCGGGCACGTCACCCTCATGACGGAGCGGATCCGAGGAAGGTAACCACATGACCGACACCAGCCCGGCGGACCCGGTGGCCGAGGCGTTCCAGGCCGAGCGCCACCGGCTGCGCGCGGTCGCGTACCGCCTGCTCGGATCGCACGCCGATGCCGAGGACGTGGTCCAGGAAGCCTGGCTGCGGCTCTCCCGCCAGGACACGGCGACCATCCAGAACCTCGCGGGCTGGCTGACCACGGTGGTCGGCCGGATCAGCCTCGACGTCCTTCGCTCCCGCCGGACCCGCCCCGAGGCTCCGTACGACGACCATCTGCCCGAACTCGTCGTCACGCTCGACGACGGTCCCGCTCCCGAGGACGACGCGATGCTCGCCGACTCGGTCGGGCTCGCGCTGCTCGTCGTCCTGGACTCGCTCGGGCCGAGCGAGCGGCTGGCGTTCGTGCTGCACGATCTGTTCGCGGTGCCGTTCAGCGAAATCGGCCAGATCCTGGGCAAGTCCACCGACGCGGCCAAGATGCTCGCCAGCCGTGCCCGCAGGAAGGTGCAGGTGACCGAGCGACCGGCAGGCGTCGCGCAGGAGCAGCGCGAGGTCGTCCAGGCCTTCCTGGCGGCGGCGCGCCTCGGCGACTTCGAGGGACTGCTGCGCTTTCTCGACCCCGAGGTACGGCTGACCGTCGACACCCCGGCCGGCCCGGTCGTCACCCTCGGCGCCACGCAAGTGGCCGCGGGCGCGAAGCTGTCCGCCGGCGCGGCCACGCAGGGACGGGCGGCGATCGTCAACGGCCGGCCCGGAGTCATGTCCTGGCGCGAGGACGGCACCCCGCTCGCGCTCCTCGCGTTCACCGTCGTCGACGGCCGGATCACCGACATCCAGGCCGTGATCGACCCGGCCGAGCTCGCGCTGATCGACCTGCCGAACCCCGCGTGACGGCAAACCGGTGGCGTGCGCGCGGACGAGCCCCGTAGTTTGTGCGCTCGTGACCGATGACCCGCATCCGCGCCCGCATCCACGCGAACTCGGTAGGCTGTTCGACGAGGTGCCGGAGCTCTACGACCGGGTCCGGCCGGGTTACCCCGACGAGTTGTTCGCGGACCTCGTCTCCGTCACCGGCACGGACGAACGCTCGGCGGTGCTGGAGGTGGGCTGCGGTACGGGTCAGGCGACGCGCTCGCTGGCGGCACTCGGATGCCCGGTGACCGCCGTCGAGCCCGGCGCGGGCATGGCCGCACTGGCTCGCGAGCGGACCGCCGCCTTCCGCAACGTACAAGTCGAGAGGTCGACCTTCGAGGAGTGGGACGACCGCGGCCGCCGCTTCGACGCCCTCGTGGCCGCGTCGTCGTGGCACTGGGTCGACCCGTCCCTCGGCTGGCGACGAGCACACGCCGTTCTCCGGCCCGGAGGCTGGATGGCGCTGCTCGGCAACGTCGTCGTCCGCCGGCCGGGAGAGCCCGAGGTCTACGCCGAGACCGCCGATCTCCACGAGCGGTTCAGCCCCGGCAACCCCGGCTGGGGCCATCCCCCGCTGGAGGACGACGTACGCGCCACCGACGAGGGCTGGGGACAGGTCGACGGCCCCGGAGGCCTGTTCGGCCCGACGATCGTGCGCTGGTACCCGACCGTCCAGTGGTTCGACGGGCAAGGCTTCGCCGATCTCCTCCGCTCGACCTCCCTCTACCGCAAGCTCGCCCCCGACATCCGCGAGCCCCTGCTCGACGCCATAGCCGAGCGCATCCGCACCCGCATGGGAGACCGGGCGTCACGCCGCTACCTCAGTGTCCTCCGCGTCGGACAGCGCGCCGGGTGAGTCCCGCCGCGCGGACCCACGGACGGATCACCGCCGTTTGCGGATGTCGACGGGCTTTTCGTGTCCGGTCCCGCAGCACGGGCACAAGCATGACCGCGTAACGGGACGGCTTCCCTGCGCGCGGCTCGCGGTTGAACAGCAGCGGAAGGTATTCGCGGCGTGCGGCTCCGGCTCTCTCCCACCTCGGGCCTCCCGCTCCGGGCCCTCCACCCGTGCGCGCCCGCAGAGATCCACGACCACATCGTCGAGATCTTCCTCAGCTTTGCCTGCGGCAGCATCCGCCGGCGCCGACGGCGAGCCTCGCGCTTTGTGATAGTTCTGTATACGCGTGTTGTCCGAGATGAGCGCGGGGCCGGTGGAAATGACGTGTGCCCGATCGGCATGTGTTACCGGCGGCAGCACCAGGACGCGCGTAGACCGGGCTCCGACGTGGTGCTCGCCGCACGCTTGACACCCGCTCGGGGTGTCGATATCAAGCCATGTGAACGTTCATAACAATCCAAACCCCGGGGTTTTTCGCGGTGTTGCGCCCGCTGGGGGGCGATGTACCCAAAAGGGTGCGAAAACCCGTCGGGGCGGCACCGGAAGGTGGGCCTGACAGGGCCGCGAACCCATGCGTACCGGGACAGAGCATGGGGGCGGTTCGGCCCTGTCGTGGGTGGACCACCGTAGCGCAGCATTCGACCGACGCATACGCAGCCACGCGTGCGCCCAGGGCGGAGGGAGGTTACCGACCGACGTCAACAGGTGTCACCGAAGGGATCCTTGCCGGGTCTTGAGCGTCGCCCCGGATCACACGGGTGCCGGCGTTCACGGAAGCGCCAAGAAAGGGCTACGTGTCCGTATTACCGACCGGCGAAGAGTCGCGGATTCACCTCCACGAACAACTCTCCTCTCGCCGTACGCACTTGGTCCCCATCGGTTCCTTGCTGCCCGCCGACTCCCCACGTCTGGCGGGCGAAACTGAAGAACACGCGCGCATCCTCGCAGAATCGGAAGCGGCCCTGCCGCCCATCGTCGTCCACCGCGACACAATGCGTGTGGTCGACGGCATGCACCGACTACGGGCCGCCGCCCTGCGCGGCGACCAGCACATCGAGGTACGGCTGGTGGAGGGCACGGCGGAGGATGCCTTCGTGCTCGCCGTCGTGCTCAACGCCGAGCACGGCCTGCCGCTGTCCCGGCAGGACCGGACGGCCGCCGCCCAGCGCATCATCGAGAGCCACCCGCACTGGTCGGACCGCCGGATCGCGTCCGTCACGGGCCTGTCGCCGAGCGTCGTGGGCGCCCTGCGCAGGCAGGCAGACGTGCCCATGGCCGAACTGTCCCTGCGGACCGGCCGCGACGGACGCAGCCGTCCCGTCGACCTGGTTGCCGGGCGCATCGCGGCCAGCAGGGTCATCGCCGAGTCACCCGACGCGTCGCTGCGGGAGATCGCCGGCCGCGCCGGAGTGGCGCTGGCCACCGCCCGCGACGTACGCAACCGGATACGGCTGGGCCAGGACCCCGTACCGCCCAAGCTCCGGACCGCCGGGAGCGGCCCGGAGCAGACCGGGGCGGACGCGGATCCGGCAGAGTCCGGGCAACACCATGGGGACGACCGACCGGCCGGCTCGCAGGAGCCGCAACCGGTCCGGCCGGTGCCCCCGCCTGCTGCCGCGGTCACCGAGACCGTGCTGGCCCGCATGCGCCGCGACCCGTCGCTGCGCATGTCCCAGACCGGCCGGGCGCTGCTGCATCTGCTGGCGGCCCATCTGCTCACCGACGAACAGCGGCAGGACCTGGTCGCCGGCGTCCCCGCCCACCGCGCGGCCGACGTGGCACACGTCGCCCGGCTTTGCGCCGACCGCTGGCTGCAATTCGCCACCGACGTCGAAGGGAGCCGCGCCCAGGCCGGCGAGACGGCGTCCGGCCGGGGCAGGGTGCCGTCGCTGTCCCCGGGCGCCTGACGTACCACCGAGCACGGGTCCGGCACCCCGCTCCCGGGGTCCCGGGCGGACGGCCGGCGGCGGTCGTCGGCAGTCATCGGCAACAGAACGAAAGGAGACGCCAGATGGTCAATCCCTTCGACGACCCGGACGCGCGCTACCGCGTGCTGGTCAACAGCGAGAACCAGCACTCGCTGTGGCCGGAGTTCGCGGACGTGCCGGCCGGCTGGGAGCCGGTGCACGGTCCGGCCGGACGGGAGGAGTGCGTGAGCTACGTCGAGCGCCGCTGGACGGACATGCGCCCGCGTACGCTGATCACCGCGACCGGCCAGGACTGAGCGTTTTCGGCGGCGGCCGCATCCCGCGACCTCGCGGGGCCGGCCGCCGCCGTCGTGGCTGCGTGCCGCCGTCCTGCCCACGTGGCTGCGTGCCGCCGTCCTGCCTGCGCGCCTGCGCGCCGTGGTCATGCCTGCGTGCCGCCGTCGTGCCCGCGCGCAGCCGTCCTGCCTGGGTGCCGCCGTCCCTGTGTGCCTATCCGCCCGCGTGCCCTGCGTCCCCGCGCTATCCGGCCGCCACGACCGAGGCGACCGAGGCGACCGAGGCGGTACGGAACCTGTTGATCGCCTGCTCGTGCTTGGCCCTCAGCTCCGGGTCGGTCACGCCCAGCCCCTGCGCGGGCGCCAGGCACAGCACCCCGACCTTGCCCTGGTGCAGGTTGTGATGCACGTCGTGCACGGCCTGCGCGGTGTGTTCGAGCGGCACCACTTCCGACAACGTGGGGTGGATCCGGCCCTTGGCGATGAGCCGGTTGGCCTCCCACGCCTCGCGGTAGTTCGCGAAGTGTGTCCCCACGATCCGCTTGAGGTGCATCCACAGATAGCGGTTGTCGAAGGTGTGCTGGTAGCCCGAGGTGGAGGCGCAGCTCACGATCGTGCCGCCGCGGCGCGCCACGTACACACTCGCGCCGAAGGTGTCCCGGCCCGGGTGCTCGAAGACGATGTCGGGGTCCTCGCCGCCGGTCAGTTCCCGGATCCGGGCGCCGAACCGCTTCCACTCCCGCGGGTCCTGGGCGTGCTCGTCCTTCCAGAACCGGTAGCCCTCCGCGACCCGGTCGATGACCAGCTCCGCGCCCATCCGCCGGCACACCTCCGCCTTCTGCGGGCTGGACACCACGCAGACCGGTGTGGCCCCGCCGTTCAGCGCGAGCTGCGTGGCGTACGAGCCCAGGCCGCCGGACGCCCCCCAGATCAGCACGATGTCGCCCTGCTTCATCCCGGCGCCGTTGCGGGAGACCAACTGGCGGTAGGCGGTGGAGTTCACCAGCCCGGACGCCGCGGCCTCCTCCCAGGTCAGGTGCCCGGGCTTGGGCATGAGCTGGTTGGCCTTGACCAGCGCCAGCTCGGCCAGGCCGCCGAAGTTGGTCTCGAAGCCCCAGATCCGCTGCTCCGGGTCGAGCATGGTGTCGGAGTGACCGTCGGGGTGGTGCAGTTCGACGGACAGGCAGTGCGCCACCACCTCGTCCCCGGGCTGCCAGGCCGCCACGCCCTCGCCGCAGCGCAGCACCACCCCGGCCAGGTCCGAGCCCAGTACGTGGTACGGCAGGTCGTGCCGCGCCGCCTGCGGCGAGGTCCTGCCGTACCGGGACAGGAAGCCGAACGTGGGCAGCGGCTCGAAGATCGAGGACCACACGGTGTTGTGGTTGATGCCGCTGGCCATCACGGCGACCAGCACCTCGCCGGCCGCCGGTTCGGGTGTGGCCACCTCGTCCAGGTGCAGCGAACGGCGCGGGTCCTTGTCCGGGCCGGCCAGCCCGTCGAACATCGCCGCCTCGTCGGCGTGCAGGGTGACGCCCCGGTAGAACTCGGGCACCGGGAGGCGGCCGACCTCGCCGAGTTCGCCCGCGAGGATCGCGTCGAGGATCTTCTGCATGTCTTCGGCCCTCTTTCCGGCGGGGTCCGCCTGGGTCCGCGAACAAAACGGGACATGAAGTAATACGCGGTTAACCGCGGGAGAAATATGCGCGCGGGATGGCTCCGGGCCGCTGCGGGATGTCCGTTTCGCCAACGCCTTGCCGAATTGTGGGGGCAGGAGCGTGATTCATGCTGGCATCCGGCCGAGGGCACCGTCCAGCCGTCCCGGACCCGGCCCGGTTTGTCAAAGGTGTTCAAGGTCGCCGGATGTTCAGCCAGGGGTTCGGCCGGGTTGTCCGGCCGGGGGTGTTCAACTGTCCGGGCAGGTCAGTTGAACACCCCCGGGCAACCGCGCCCCGTCCGCGGTTCCTTGACGGGCCGCAGGGCTTCATGGATGCTGACGTGCAAATGGCAGGAAAGACTCGGGAAATCCGGCGGCGAACTGCTCGGATTCCCTTGGGCGATCGGTGGATCGTCTGTCGAGCGATTCTTCCGGCCGGTCGCGGCCGATTTTTCCATCAATGCATGTGATGCGAGCAGTGCAGGTGAACGGTTTTCGTTGACCCTTTCCACGAGCCGGACGCCGTCGTCGGAAATACGGTGGAATTACTCGGACCGGTTCCGGTTCCACCGGATGCGCGCGCAGGTGTCGAGCACTGAAAGGACGGTCGGATGCAGGGCCGCGATTCCGAATCGCTTGTCGACCATTTCCGCGCGGTCTTCGGCGAGCAGCCGGAGCAACAGATCTTCCGGTTCCTGGTGGACGGTGAAGGCGCACCGCACGGCATGACCAACGCCGTACTCGACCTGCGGGCCCGCACGATCGCCGCGGCGCTCAGGGAACGCTTCCCCGCCGGGGAACGGGCACTGATCATGTGCCCGGCCGGACTGGACTACGTGACCTCCTTCTTCGCCTGCCTGTACGCCGGCCTCGTCGCGGTGCCCGTGTACCCGCCGGACCCGGCCTTCCTGATGCGCACGCTGCCGCGGCTGATCAACGTCATCGAGGACGCCGGGCCCGCGGTGATCCTCGCGCCGGCCGAGACCGTCGCCCTGGCCGACCGCTTCACGGAAGCCGCCCCGGCGCTGCGGGATCTCGCCTGGCTGGCCGTCGACGACCTCGACACCGCTGCCGCCGAGGGATGGCGGCACCCCGGATCCGTCCGCGACGACATCGCGTTCCTCCAGTACACCTCCGGCTCGACCAGCCGGCCCAAGGGCGTCATGGTCGGCCACGGCAACCTGCTGCACAACATCGCGTCGATGAACGACCGGCTCTTCCGCGACCATCCCGACCAGCACATGGTCAACTGGCTGCCGCCGTTCCACGACATGGGCCTGATCTTCGGGTTGCTCACCCCCGCCTTCGCCGGCTTCCCCGTCACCTTCATGTCGCCGTTCTCCTTCCTCAAACGGCCGCTGCGCTGGCTGCGGGCGATATCCGACGCCGGCGGCACCGCCAGCACGGCCCCGAACTTCGCCTACGACCTGGTCGTCGCGAAGGTCACCGAGCAGGAGCGGCAGGCGCTGGACCTGAGCACCTGGCGGATCGCGGGCAACGGCGCCGAACCGGTCCGGCCGATCACCCTGGAGCGTTTCTCCCGCACCTTCGCCGAATGCGGCTTCCGGCCCGACGCGCACGAGCCCTCCTACGGGCTGGCCGAGGGCACGCTGATGGTCTCCACCGGCGACCCCTCCACCGGACCGGTCAGCAGAAGCCTGCGGGTGGACGGCCTGCTGTCCGGCGCGGCCGAGGACGCGGCGCCGGACGAGTCCGCGCGGACCCTGTTCAGTTGCGGCACCTCGCTGCCCGACCAGCGGGTCGTCGCGGCGGACCCGGACACCCGCGCCCTCCTGCCCGACGGCCGGGTCGGTGAGCTGTGGGTCAAGGGGCCGAGCGTCGCCCACGGCTACTGGCGGCGGGAGCGGGACACCGAGGAAACCTTCCGGGCCCGGCTCGCCGGCAGCGACGAGGGCCCCTTCCTGCGCACCGGCGACCTGGGCTTCACCGACGGCGACCAGATCTACGTCACCGGCCGGATCAAGGACGTCATCATCGTCGCCGGCCGCAACCACTACCCGCACGACATCGAGCGCACCGTTGAGAGCGTGGACCGCGGCCTGCGGGCCGGCTGCGGTGTCGCGGGCTCCCGCGAGATCGACGGCGAGGAGCGCCTCGTCGTCGTCCAGGAATACCGGGGAAGCCGCCTCCCCGAGGACCGCGCCCGCGTCATCACCGCGATCCGGGCCGAGATCGCCCGCGAGCACGGCCTCCAGGCGTACGTCGTCGCGCTGGCCCGGGCCGGGACGGTGCCGAAGACGTCCAGCGGCAAACTCCAGCGCGCGGCCTGCCTCGACTCCGTGCTGGACGGAACCCTCGATCCGCTGGTCCTGTGGCGCGCGGACGAGGCGCCAGGAACCGGCCCGGTCGGCGACCCGGCGGCAGCCGAGGGACCGGAGTCCCGGACGGCCACTGGCACATCCGGCGCGCCCGTCGCGGCCGAGGTGCCTGCCGCGCCCGAGGTGCCCGCACCGAGCGCGGCCGAGATCGAGCAGTGGCTGCGCGAGGCGCTGGCCGCCACCGCCGGCGGCCGGCCCGAAGCCGTCGATCCCGAGCTGCCGTTCGCCGGATACGGGCTGCGGTCGGTGGAGATGGTCACGATGGTCGGCGACCTGGAACGGCGGTTCGGCCTGCCGCTCGCGCCGACCGTCGTGTGGGAGCACCCCACCCCCGCCGAACTCGCCGAGCACCTGGCCGACCGGGGCGCGGCCGCACGCACAGCACCCGCCGCACACGCCGGTACGCAGTCGCCCACCGCCCCGACCGAGGCCGCAACCCGCGCCGCCGCCCTCTCCGCCGCGTCCCGGCCCGCACCGCAGCCACCCGCCGGATACGAACCCGCCGCATACGAACCCGCCGCATACGAACCCGCCTCATCCCTGGCGCCCGCACACAAACCCACCGCACACAAACCCGCCACCGCCGACCCCACCACCGCCGAACCCGTCGCGATCATCGGCATCGGCTGCCGCTTCCCCGGCGGCGTCGACGGCCCCGACAGCTTCTGGCAACTGCTGAGCGAGGGCCGCGACGCCGTGACCGAGGTGCCCGCCGACCGGTGGGACGTCGCGGAGTACACCTCCGACGACCCGCAGGCGCCCGGGCGTACCAACAGCCGCTGGGGCGGATTCCTGGACGGCATCGACCGGTTCGACGCGGCCTTCTTCGGCATCCCGCCGCAGGAAGCCGCGCGCATGGACCCCCAGCAGCGGCTGCTGGCCGAAGTCGCCGTCGAGGCGCTGGAGAACGCCGGGGTGCCCACCGACCGGCTGGCCGGCTCGCCCACGGGTGTGTTCGTCGGCATATCGACCTTCGACTACGCCACCGCCCAACTGCGCGATCTCGACGCGATCGACCCGTACACGGGGACCGGCAGCGCCCTGAGCATCGCCGCGAACCGCCTGTCGTACCTGCTGGACCTGCGCGGCCCCAGCATGGCCGTGGACACCGCCTGCTCCTCCTCGCTCGTCGCGGTCCTCCAGGCGTGCGCGAGCCTGGAGCGGGGCGAGTGCGACCTGGCCCTGGCCGGCGGCGTCAACCTGGTGCTCTCCCCGGCCACCGCCATCAACTTCAGCAAGGCCGGCGTGATGTCCGCCGACGGCCGCTGCAAGCCCTTCGACTCCAGGGCCGACGGATACGTTCGCTCCGAGGGCGTCGGAGTCGTCGTCCTCAAGCCGCTCAGCCGGGCGCTGGCCGACGGCGACCCGGTCCACGCCGTGATCCGCGGCGGCGCCATCAACCAGGACGGCGCGAGCAACGGCCTGATGGCGCCCAACCCGCAGGCCCAGGAAGCGGTGCTGCGCGCCGCCCACCGCAGGGCCGGCGTGCGGGCGGCGGACATCGGGTACGTCGAGGCGCACGGCACCGGCACGATGCTCGGCGACCCGATCGAGGCCAAGGCGCTCGGCGCCGTCCTCGGTGACGGGCGCGACGCCGGCCGGCCGTGCCTGATCGGCTCGGTGAAGTCCAACCTGGGACACATGGAGGCCGCCGCGGGCATCGGCGGCCTGATCAAGACCGCGCTGATGGTCCGGCACCGCACGGTGCCGGCGACCGTGCACTACCGCGAGCCGAACCCGCACATCCCCTTCGGCGACCTCGCGGTACGGGTCGCCGACGCTCTGCAGCCGTGGCCGGGCGACGCGGACGCCCCCGCCCTGGCCGGCGTCAGTTCCTTCGGTTTCGGCGGCACCAACGCCCACCTGGTGCTGGAGCAGCCGCCCGCCGTCGTCCCCGCGGCCCGGCCGGACACCTCGGACCGCGCGGTCGTCCTGACCGTCTCGGCCCGCGACGAACAGGCCCTGCGCGACCTTGCGGCGGCCTATGCGGACAAGCTCGCCGTGCCCGGCACGGTGCCGGCCGACGTCGCCGCCGCCGCGGCGGTCCGCCGTACCCACCACGAGCACCGGCTGGCCGCCACGGGCTCCTCGGCGGACGAACTGCGGGCCGCGCTGGCCGTGTTCGGCCGCGGCGAGGAGGTGGCCGGCCTGTCCTCCGGTGTGCGGCGGGTGGGCCGGCGCCCCAAGCCGGTGTTCGTCTTCTCCGGGCAGGGCCCGCGCTGGTGGCCGCTGGCCGGCGACCTGCTCGACGGGGAGCCGGTGTTCCGCACGGTCGTCGAACGCTGCGACGCGCTGCTGCGCCGCCACACCGACTGGTCCCTGCGCGACCAGCTCACCGCGGACACCGCCGGGTCCCGGCTGCTGGACACCGCCGTCGGTCAACCCGCCCTGATCGCCGTGCAGATCGCGCTGGCCACCCTCTGGCGTTCCTGGGGTGTCGAGCCGGCCGCGGTGGTCGGGCACAGCGTCGGCGAGATCGCCGCCGCCCACGTAGCGGGCGCGATCTCCCTGGAGGACGCGCTGGTCATCGCCCTGCACCGGGGCACCGCGCTGCACGCCGCCACCGGCAAGGGCCGGATGGCCGTCGTCGGCGTCGGCCTGGACCGGGCCCGGGAGATCCTCGCCGAACGCCGCCCGGGACCGGTGTGGGTGGCGGCGGGCAACAGCCCGAGCTCCACGGTCTTCTCCGGTGAGGGCACCGCCCTGGAGGAACTGGCCAAATCCCTCGAGGCCGACGGCCTTTACTGCAAGGTTCTGGAGTCGGTCGAATTCGCCTCGCACTGCCCGCTGATGGAACCCGTGGCACAGGACCTGTGGCGGCTGCTGGCTCCCCTGCGGCCGCGCGCCTGCGCCGTCCCCATGGTCTCCACCGTCACCGGGCGGCCCGCCGACGGCGACCTGCTGGACGCCGAGTACTGGGCGTCCAACCTCACGCAGCCGGTGCTGTTCGACACCGCCGTCACCGCGCTCGCCGAGTCCGGGCACGACGTGTTCGTCGAGATGTCGCCGCACCCGATGCTCACCGACGCCGTGTCCGAGCGCCTGTCGTCGTACGACCGGACCGCCGTCGTCTCCTCGCTGCGCCGGGACCGGCCCGGCCGGGCCGCCGTGCTGGCCGAGCTCGGGCGGCTCTGGACCGCCGGGTACCGGATCGACTGGACCCGGGTGTACGGCCCCGCCGGGCCCATGGCCGACCTGCCCACGTACCCCTGGCGGCGCACCCGGCACTGGTTCGCCGACGGCACACGGCGCCGGAGCGAGCACCGCGGCCACCCGGTCCTGCGCTCCCACGTCCGCTCGGCGCAGGCACCGCACGCCGCGCACTGGTCCGCGCCGGTCGACCTGGCGGAATTCCCGTACCTGGCCGACCATCAGGTGGCCGGCGGCCCGGTGCTGCCCGCCGCCTTGATGCTGGACGCCGCGCTGGCCGCCGCACGCCTCCAGCTCGGTGCGGCGGCCGCCCTCACCGACCTCCGCTTCGTCCGGCCGACCGTCGTGCCGGAGCAGGCCGACGACGCGACGCTGCAGCTCGTGCTGGTCCCCGGGACCGCGGGCACCGGATCGCTGCGGCTGTACACCAGGGCCGGCGCGGACGACGAATGGGCGGAGGCCGCCCAAGGCGCCTACCGCGCTGCCGCACCCGCCTCCGGCGCCGCCGACCGTACGCTGGCCGCGGTACGCGACCGCTGCGCCACCCCGTTCGCGACGGACGACCACTATGCCGCGCTGCACCGGTCCGGGCTCACGTACGGACCCGCCTTCCAGGGCGTCGAGGAGCTGTGGCGCGGACGTGCCGAGGCGGTCGGCCGGCTCCGCGACCGTGCCGCTCTCACCGCCGACCGCGGCGACCATCCCGTCCACCCGGCCGTGCTCGACAGCGCCCTCCAGGTGCTCTCCGCCGCCGTCGGCGACCGGGACGAGCCGGCCACCTACCTGCCCGTACGGGTCGGCGGCTTCACCCTCTTCACCGAGCGGGCCGCGCCGCGCTGGGCCCACGCCGCCGTCGCGGCGCCCGAGCCGGGCGCCGAGGAGATCACCGGTGGCACGGTCGTGCTCTACGACGAGGCCGGGGCCGCGGTAGGCGAGATCACCGGGATCGCCCTGCGGCGCCTGGAGCCCGCCCGGGACACCGACCCGCTCACCGGCGCCCTGCACGACATCGCCTGGCGGCCGGCCCCGGCACCGTCTCCCGGCCTGTCGCGGCCCGGCACCTGGCTGCTGTTCGCCGACGCCGGCGGCACCGGGGCGGCGCTGGGCACCGCGGTGCGCTCCCGCGGCGGCACCTGTGTGACCGTCACCGCCGGCGCCGCCTACCGCAGGACGGCCGCCGACAGCTACGAGCTGGACCCCGCGCGCCGCGAGGACGTCGCCGCGCTCCTGACCGAGCTGGCCGCGGCGGGCACGCGCCTGGACGGCATCGTCCACGCCTGGCCGCTGGACGTCGAACTCACCGACAACGGCGCCCCGGAGCAGTTCCCGGCCGCCCAGGACGCCGCCACCGGGCCCGTACTGCATCTGGTGCAGGAGCTGGCGCGGGCCGGGCAGGACCCCGCGCCTCGCCTGGTGCTGCTGACCCGCGGCGCCCAGTACGCCGCCGCCGGCGACGAACCGGCCGTCGGCCAGTCGCCGCTGTGGGGACTGGCCCGGGTGATCGGCCTGGAGCACGCCGAACTGCGCCCCACGGTCGTCGATCTGGACCCGGCCCGCCCCGACGGCGAGACGGACCCGCTGCTGGCCGAACTGCTGCGGCCCGGCGACGAGGACCAGGTCGCCCTGCGGGGCGGCGAGCGCCTGACCCCCGCGCTCCAGCGGTGGACGCCCGCCAGCGCGGCCCCGGAGGACGGGCCGGCCTGGACCTTCGAGGCCGCGCGCGACGGCAATCACCGGCTGCTCGCCGCCCGTCCCGGCAGCCTGGCGAGCCTGCGGCCCACCTGGTGGCACCGCACCCCGCCGGGACCCGGCCAGGTCGAGATCGAGGTCGCCGCCGCCGGGCTGAACTTCAGCGACGTACTCAAGGCCCTGGAGACCTATCCCGGCGCGGAGGGCGTCGTCCCGCTCGGCGCCGAATGCGCGGGCCGGGTCAGCGCCGTCGGCGAGGGCGTGACCCGGCACCGGGTCGGCGACCGGGTGATCGCGGTCGGCGGCAGCACCATGGCGGCGTTCACCACGGTCGAAGGGGACCTGGTGGCGCCCGTGCCGCCGGCCCTGGATGACGACCAGGCCGCCGGCGTGCCCATCGCCTTCCTCACCGCCGTCCATGCCCTGGAGCGGCTGGGCCGGCTGCGCGAGGGCGAGAGCGTGCTCATCCACTCCGCGACCGGCGGCGTGGGACTGGCCGCCCTTCAGGTCGCCCGCCGCCGCGGCGCCCGCGTCTACGCCACGGCCGGCACCGAGGAGAAGCGCGAACTCCTGCGCGGCCTCGGTGTGGAGGCGGCCATGGACTCGCGCTCGCTCGCCTTCGCCGACGAGATCGCCGAACGCACCGGGGGCCGCGGCGTCGACGTCGTGCTCAACTCCCTCACCGGCGAGGCCCTGGTCCGCAGTATGCGGCTGCTCGCGCCGGGCGGCCGGTTCGTCGAGATCGGCAAGCGCGACATCCACGACAACAGCCACATAGGACTGGAGTTCTTCAAGGACAACCGGTCCTTCCTCGCCGTGGACCTGGAACGCACCATCCGCGAGCGGCCCGAGGAGATCGCCGAGTTGTTCGCCGACGTCGTCCGGGGCTTCGAGCGCGGCGAGTTCACCGCCCTGCCGGTCAGCACCCGTCCCTTCGCCGAGGCGCCGGCCGTCTTCGCCGCCATGGCGCAGGCCCGGCACACCGGCAAGCTGGTGCTGCGACCGGACGCGCACGAACGCGTCACCACCGCGCCGGGCGCCGCCCCCGTACGCCCGGGGGCCACGTATCTGATCACCGGTGGCCTCGGCGCGCTCGGCCTGGAGACCGCCCGCTACCTGACCGGGCAGGGCGCCCGCCATCTGGTGCTGGTCGGCCGCAGTGCCCCGTCGGCCGCCGCCGAACCGGTCCTGGCCGAGCTGCGCGGCAGCGCCGAGGTCGCCGTGGTCCGCGCCGACCTGTCCGGGCGGGACGGCATCGACGAGGTGCTGGCCCGGATCGACGCCGGCATGCCCCCACTGGCCGGGATCGTGCACGCCGCCGGCATCCTCGACGACGGCCTGCTGACCGGCCTGGACCGGGAGCGGTTCCGTACGGTCGCAGGCCCCAAGTCCGCCGCCGCCTGGCATCTGCACCAGGCCACCTCGGCGCGCGAACTCGACTTCTTCGTCCTGTACTCCTCGGCCGCCGCCGTGCTCGGCTCGGCCAGCCAGGGCAACTACGCCGCCGCCAGTGCCTTCCTGGACACGCTCGCCCACCACCGGCGCTCGCGCGGTCTGCCCGCGCTCAGCATCGACTGGGGTCCCTGGTCGCAGATCGGCCTCGCCGCCCGTCCCGACCGCGGCGGGGCGCTGGCCGCCCGCGGCATCGAGAGCATCAGCCCCGGCGACGGCATCGCGACCCTCGACCTGCTGCTGCGTTCCCCCGCCGCCCAGGTCTGCGTCCTGCCGCTGGACCGGGACAGGCTGCGCGACCATCCCAGCGGCGGCCTGCTGCGCACCCTGCTCGGCGACCCGCGCGGGGACGCCCCGGCGGACAACCGGGCGCCGGCCGAGGTGCGCCGCAAGATGCTCGCCGTCGAACCCGGCCGGCGCCGCAGGGCCGTGCTGGCCGAGCACTGCCGCGCCGTCGCGGCCCGCGTCCTGGGCACGGACCCCGCCGTGATCGACACCGGTGCGCCCGTCTCCAGCCTGGGCTTCGACTCGCTGCTCTCCCTCGAACTGCGCAGAGGCCTGGAGTCCTCACTCCGGGTGCAGCTGCCCTCGACCGTCACCTGGCGCTTCCCCACCATCGACGCCCTGGTGCCTTACCTGGCGGAACGCATGGGCATCGAGCTGGAGCCCGGCGGGACGGGCGGCGGCAGAGCCGCTGAACAAACCGCCGGACAGACCACCGTGCGGGCCGCGCCGGTACGGGCCGCCGCCGCGCCCGTGGTGCCGGTGAGCACCGGAGCGCCCGCGGACGGCCCCGGGCCCGACCTCGACTCCATGTCCGCCGCCGAACTCGAAGCACTCCTGCTGGACAGGACGAAGCAGATCGACGAAGGGGGTCAGCGATGACGTCACCGGGATCCGGATCCGGCCACGCGTCCGCCGACACGCTCAAACGCGCCTATCTGACGATGGAACGGCTCCAGCGCCAGGTCGAGGAGTACGAGCGGGCCCGTAGCGAGCCCATCGCCGTCGTGGGCGTCGGCTGCCGCTTCCCCGGCAAGGTCACCGACGCGGCCACGTACTGGCGGATGCTGGCCGACGGCACCGACGCCGTCGGCGAGATCCCCGCCGACCGGTGGGACCACGACGCCTTCTACGACGAGGAGGCCGGCAAACCGGGCAAGGTCTACACCCGCTCCGGTGCGTTCGTGGACGGCCTCGACCGGTTCGACCACGACTTCTTCGGGATCTCCCGGCGCGAGGCGCTGGCGATGGACCCGCACCAGCGCCTCGCCCTCGAAGTGTCCTGGGAGGCCCTGGAGAACGCCGGGCAGGCCCCCGCCGGGCTGGCCGGCAGCCGCACCGGGGTGTTCATGGGCGTGGCCGGCTCGGACTACGTCACCTCGCGGATCCGCCACCCCGAGGAGATCACCGCCTACACCAGCTCCGGCGCCGCCGCCAGCTTCGTGCCGGCCCGCATCGCCTACCTGCTCGACCTGCGCGGCCCCAACGTCGCCCTCGACACGGCCTGTTCCTCCTCACTGCTGGCCGTCCACCAGGCGGCCCAGAGCCTGCGCACGGGTGAGTGCGACATGGCGCTGGCCGGCGGTGTCAACGCGGTGCTGTCCCCGCTGCTGATGATCTCGCAGTCGCAGTTCGGCTCGGTGTCCCGGCAGGGCCGCGCCATGACGTTCTCCGACACCGCCGACGGCTACGTACGCGGCGAGGGCTGCGGTGTCGTCGTCCTCAAACGGCTGTCCGACGCCCAGCGCGACGGTGACCGCGTCCTCGCCGTCGTGCGCGGCGGCGCCGTCAACCAGGACGGCCGCAGCGCCGGCATCACCGCGCCGAACGGCGCCGCGCAGCGCGACGTCTACCGGCGCGCGCTGGCCGCGGCCGGAGTGACGCCCGAGCGGGTCGGCTACGTCGAGACGCACGGCACCGGCACCCGCCTCGGCGACCCGATCGAAGCGGAGTCCCTGGCCGACGTGTACGGCCGCGAGCACGGCGCGCCGGTCTACCTGGGTGCGGTCAAGACCAACATCGGGCACCTGGAGGCCGCGGCCGGCATCGCCGGGCTCATCAAGGCCGCGCTGTGCCTGGAGCGGGCCCAGATCCCGCCGAACCTGCACTTCGCCCGGCTCAACTCGAACATCTCCTTCGAGGGCACCACCTTCGAGGTGCCCACCCGCCTCACCCCCTGGCCGCGGACGGACGGCCGCCGGGTCGCCGCGGTCAGCAGCTTCGGCCTCAGCGGCACCAACGTCCACATGATCCTGGAGCAGGCCCCGCCGCCCCCCGCCGTGCCGGCCACCCCGGCCGCCGCCGACACGCGCAGGCCCGCCTCCGTCCTGGCGCTGTCGGCCCGCAGCGAGACCGCGCTGGCCGCCCTCGCCGCCCGCTACGCCGACCGGCTGGCCGAGGGCGACGACACCTCCCTGGCCGACCTGTGCCACTCGGCCGGCACCGGCCGCTCCCACTTCCGCCACCGGCTCGCCGCCGTCGGCGCCACGCGCCAGGAGGTCGCCGCCCGGCTCGCCGCCTTCGCCCGCGGCGAGAGCGGCCCCGGCCTGGTCCAGGGCGAGGCCGGCAACCCCGAGGTGGTGTTCCTCTTCACCGGCCAGGGGGCCCAGCGCCCCGGGATGGCCCGCGGTCTGTACGACACGCAGCCCACCTTCCGGCGCGCCGTCGACGAGTGCGCGCGGATCCTGCGCCCGCTGCTGGACCGGCCGCTGCTGTCCGTGCTGTTCCCGGACGACCCCGACGACCCGCGGATCAACGAGACGGCCTACGCCCAGCCCGCCACCTTCGCCGTCGAGTACGCCATGGCCCGGATGTGGCAGTCCTGGGGCATCACCCCCGCGGCCGTCCTCGGCCACAGCTTCGGCGAATGCGTGGCCGCGTGCGTCGCGGGCGCGATGTCGCTGGAGGACGGGCTGGCGTTCGCGGTGGAACGCGCCCGCGTCATCCAGGAGTACTCGCTGCCCGGCACCATGGCCGCGGTGTTCGCCTCCGAGGAGGAGGTCACGGCCGAGATCGCCGCGCACCCCGGCCGGATCGCCGTCGCCGCGGTCAACGGCCCGGCGAACACCGTGATCTCGGGCGACCGGGACCTCGTCGAGGCCGCCTGCGCCGCCTTCGCCGCCCGCGGCGTCAAGGCCAGACCGCTGCACATCGCCTCCGCCGGGCACTCGCCGCTGATGGACCCCGTCGTCGAACCGCTGCGCCGCGCCGCGGAGAAGATCGCCTTCACCGCCCCGCGCATCCCCCTGGTCTCGAACGTCAGCGGCGAACTGTGGCCCTGGGACCAGCCGCCGAGCGCCGGCTACTGGGCCCGGCACGTGCGCGCGACCGTACGCTTCGCCGACGGCGTACGCACCCTGCGCGAGATGGGCTACCGCACCTTCCTGGAGGTCGGCCCCGCGCCGACCCTGCTCGGCGTCATCAGCGACATGCTGCCGCCCGGCCACGACGACCTGCTGCTGCCCAGCCTGCGGCCCAAGCAGGACGACTGGGAGGTGCTGCTGCCGACCGTCGCCGAGCTGTACGCGGCCGGGGCCGCCGTCGACTGGGCCGGCTTCGACGCCGACTACGCCCGGGCCAAGGCGCCGCTGCCCACCTACCCGTTCGACCCGGTCCGCGTCTGGCAGCCCCCCTTCGCCTGGGACGGCGGCTTGCCCGCCACGCCCGCCGCCGACGCCATCGCCGAAGCGGAGGACTCCCCCGACCGGCCCGCCCGTACCTCCCGCCGCTCCTCGCGCACCCGGCGCCGGGCCAGTCGCATCCCCACCGCCGCCGAACTGCTGGAACTGGCCGAGTCGGAGCGGCTGGAGGCCCTCGCCGCGAACTTCGTGCTCAGCGTGACGGACGTCCTCGGCTCCGCTTCCACCGCCGTGGCCCTCGACGAACCGCTGACCGGCTTCGGCCTGGACTCCCTGATGGCCGTCGAACTGCGCAACGAGATCCAGAGCCGGCTCGGCCTCACCCTCCAGATCACCGACTTCCTCGGCGGTGCGACCATCCGCGGCGTCGCCGAGCGCATCGTCAAGGAACTCGCCGCGGCCGGCGACACCGCGGGGACGGGCACCGCGCCGCGCGGCCCGGGGGCGGACGCGATGATCCGGCGCGTGCCCCGCGCCGCCGAGGCCGCCGCCGATGTCGCCGCCGAACTCCTCGCCGAACTCGCCGGTCCCGCCGTCCCCGCTGCCCCCTCCGTCCCCTCCGTACAGGGCCCCGGCCCGGAGGACCGCACGTGACCGACGACGACCTCGCCCGGCGGCTGGCCGCCCTCACCCCCGAGCAGCGCGCCCGCTTCGACGCCCTGCTCGCCGAGCGCGCCCCCGCCGAGGACACCTTCCCGCTGGCCGTCCTGCAGCGCGGCACCTGGTTCCTGGAACAGCTCCGGCCGCGCAACCCCGGCTACATCGTGCCCGGCGCGGTCCGCATCGAGGGTCCCCTCGACACCGGCCGACTGCGGGCCGCGGTCGGCGAGATCGTCCGCCGCCACGAGGCCCTGCGCACCACCTTCGAGCTCCGCGACGGCGCCCCCGTGCAGGTCGTCCACCGGCATCTGGACGTCGACATCCCGGAAACCGACCTCGGCGGCCCGGCGTACACGGACGCCGACCGCCGCAAGTGGATCGACGACGCCCTCGCCGAACCCTTCGACATCGACACCGGTCCCCTGATCCGGGCCCGGCTGCTGCACACGGGCCCGCAGGAGTGCGTACTCGTCGTCGCCACGCACCACCTCGTCTCCGACCGCTGGTCCACCGAGGTGTTCCTCGGCGAACTCTCCGAGCTGTACGAGGCGTTCACCGCCGGCCGGCCCTCGCCGCTGCCCGGCCTGCCGATCCAGTACGGGGACTTCGCCGTCTGGCAGCAGCAGCAACTCGACGGCGGCGGCTGGCAGCAGGACCTGGCGTACTGGCGGGAACATCTGGCCGGCGCGCCCCTCGTGCTGGACCTGCCCGCGGACCGCCCCCGTCCCACCGTCCAGGGCTTCAACGGCGGCTCCGTCCCGGTCGACCTGCCGCCCGCCCTGATCCGCGAACTGGCCGCGCTGGCCGGCCGGCACGGCGCCACCCCGTACATGGCACTGCTGGCCGTCTTCGAGATCCTGCTGCACCGCTGGAGCGGCCAGGACGACCTCGTCGTCGGCGTGCCCAGCGCGCTGCGGGCACGCGCCGAACTCGAGCCGCTGATCGGGTACTTCGTCAACACCCTGCCGATCAGGGGCGATCTGTCCGGCGATCCTGACTTCGAACAGGTGCTCACCCGAGTGCGCGACGCGTGCCTGGGCGCGTACGCCCACCAGGACGTGCCCTTCGAGCTGATCGTCGCCGACCTCAACATCCCCCGCGACCTGAGCCGCCCTCCGGTCTACCAGGTCAGCTTCAGCTACGGCCGGGAACCCGTGCCCGCCCTCGCCGCGGCCGGCGCCCGCCTCACCCGGCTCCCGGTCAGGAGCGAAGGAGCCCGCTTCGACCTGGAACTCCAGGCGTTCGACACCGACGGCGGCGTCACCGGCTGGTTCGAGTACGACCGCGACCTGTTCGACGAAAGCACCGTCGTCCGCCTCGCCGGGCACTTCCACCGCCTCGTCGAACAGGTCGT
Source organism: Actinacidiphila acididurans (assembly GCF_016918855.1). GTDB lineage: Bacteria > Actinomycetota > Actinomycetes > Streptomycetales > Streptomycetaceae > Actinacidiphila > Actinacidiphila acididurans. The sequence goes on along the minus strand of NZ_JADKYB010000024.1, from coordinate 114,967 downwards.
CGCCCGGCCCGGTACGCCCATCGGCGACCTGGACCTCCTCTCCGTGGACGAACGCCACCGCGTGGTGACCGAATGGAACGCGACGGCACATCGGTGGCCGGACGGCCTGGTCCACAGTCACGTCGAGGAGCAGGTCCGCCGCACCCCCGAGGCGCAGGCCGTCCGGTTCGCCGGCACCTCCCTGAGCTACGCCGAACTGAACGAGCGCGCCAACCGCCTCGCGCACCTGCTGCGCGGCCGTGGCGTCGGCCGGGACGTCCTGGTCGGCGTGGCCATGGAGCGCTCCCCCGACCTGGTCGTCGCGCTGCTCGCCGTCATGAAGGCCGGCGGCGCCTACGTACCGCTCGACCCCGACCTGCCGCCCGCCCGGCTCGCCGCCATCGCCGAGGACGCCCGGCCCGCCGTGGTGCTCACCCACGGCGCCACGGCCGGACGGCTCCCGGTCCTGGACTGCCCGGTGCTGCGGATGGCGGACATCGGCGCGGAGCTGGCCGCGCAGTCCCCGGCCGACCCCGGTGTCGCGGTGGACGGCGAGGACCTGGCGTACGTCATCTTCACCTCCGGCTCCACGGGCCGGCCCAAGGGCGTGATGAACGTGCACGCCGCCCTGCGCAACCGGCTGCTGTGGATGCAGGACGCCTACGGGCTGGACGCGACCGACCGGGTGCTGCAGAAGACGCCGTTCTCCTTCGACGTGTCGGTGTGGGAATTCTTCTGGCCGCTGATGACCGGCGCCACCCTGGTCGTGGCCCGGCCCGGCGGGCACCGTGACAGCGGCTATCTCGCCGACACCATCGCCGCCGAGCGGATCACCACCGTCCACTTCGTCCCGTCGATGCTCCGGCTCTTCCTCGCCGAACCCCCGGAGAAGTCCGCCGGCCTGCGCCGCGTCTTCTGCAGCGGCGAGGAACTGCCGCGCGCCCTCCACGACCGCTTCCTCGACCTCCACCGGGCCGAACTGCACAATCTGTACGGCCCGACCGAGGCCGCCATCGACGTCACCGCCTGGCACTGCCGCCCGGGCGCCGACCCCCGGCCGGTGCCCATCGGGCACCCCATCGCCAACGTCCGCATCTACGTCCTGGACCGCCACGGCCGGCCCGTCCCGGCCGGTGTCCCGGGCGAACTGTGCATCGGCGGCCGGGGTTTGGCCCGCGGCTACCTGAACCGCCCGGACCTGACCGCCGAGCGCTTCACGGACGACCCCTTCGTGCCCGGCGCCCGCATCTACCGCACCGGCGACCTCGCCCGCCACCGCGCAGACGGCGCCCTGGAGTTCCTCGGCCGCCTCGACCACCAGGTCAAGCTGCGCGGTCAGCGGATCGAACCGGGCGAGATCGAGGCCGTGCTGGCCCGGCACGGCACCGTACGCGAAGCCGTCGTCGTGGCCCGCGAGCACGCCCCCGGTGACGTACGCCTGGCCGCCTACGTGACCGCCGCGGGCACCGCCGCGCCGGTGTCCGGCGACCTCGCCGCGCACCTGCGCGCGTACCTGCCGGAGTACATGGTCCCGGCCTCCTTCACGGTGCTGGACGCACTGCCGCTGACCCCCAGCGGCAAGACCGACCGCAAGGCCCTGCCCGAGCCGCGCACCGACCGCACCGGCCCGGGCAGCCGATTCGTCGCGCCGAAGGACGGCTTGGAGCACGCCCTCGCCGAGATGTGGCGCGGCCTGCTGGGCGTCGAGCGGGTCGGGGTGCGGGACAACTTCTTCGACCTCGGGGGCCACTCGCTGCTCATGGCCGAGTTCCGGACCGCCCTGGCCGCGGGCCTCGGCCACGAACTGACCATGGTCGAGCTGTTCCAGCACCCCACCGTCGGATCGCTGGCGGCGTACCTCGGCGGCTCCCGCACCGGGCCGGGGACCGCCGCGGACGGCGCCAGGCAGCGCGCAGAGAACCGTCGTCAGTCCCGCAACCGGCGGCAACAGGCGGCCGAACGCCGGGCCGCCTCCCGCGGAGACAGGTGATCCAGGTGAGCGAAGTGACACAGCCACAGCCACAGCAGGACCGGGACCGGGAATCCCGCGAGGACCGGGATCTCGACCGCGTCGCCGTCATCGGCATGGCCGGCCGCTTCCCCGGCGCCGGCGACGTGGAGACCTTCTGGACCAACCTCGAACAGGGCCGGGAGGGCATCACCGTCTTCTCCGACGAGGAACTGACCGCCGCGGGCGTCGACCCGGCGCTCCTGGCCCGGGACGGCTATGTCAAGGCCAAGGGCGTGCTGGACGGCGCCGACCTGTTCGACGAGGGCTTCTTCGGCTACAGCCCGCGCGAGGCCGAACTCCTCGACCCCCAGCACCGCGTCTTCCTCGAATGCGCCTGGCACGCCCTGGAGTCCGCCGGCGTCGACCCGGCGCGATTCGACGGCCGGATCGGGGCCTTCGCGGGCGCCGGCCTCAACACCTACCTGCTGTTCAACGTCATGAACAACCGGCGGCTCCTGGACGCGACCGGCCTCCACCAGGTCGTCCTCGCCTCCGACAAGGACTTCCTGGCCACCCGTGCCGCCTACAAGCTCGACCTCACCGGCCCGGCCATGACCGTCCAGACCGCCTGCTCCACCTCTCTGACCGCCGTGCACCTGGCCTGCCAGAGCCTCATGAACGGCGAGTGCGACATCGCCCTGGCCGGCGGCGTGGCCGTGACCTCCCCGCTGCGCAGCGGCTACCAGTACGAGCCCGGCGGCATCATGTCCCCGGACGGCACCTGCCGCGCCTTCGACGCCGACGCCGCCGGCACCGTCGCGGGCAACGGCGTCGGCGTCGTCGTGCTGCGCCGCCTCGCCGACGCCCGCGCCGAGGGCGACGGTGTCGACGCGGTCATCCTCGCCTCCGCCGTCAACAACGACGGCTCCCTCAAGGCCGGTTACACCGCGCCGAGCGTCGACGGCCAGGCCGAGGTGATCGCCGAGGCGCTGGCACTGGCCGACGTCGACCCCGCCACCGTCGGCTATGTGGAGACCCACGGCACCGGCACCCCGCTCGGCGACCCCATCGAGATCGCCGCGCTCAGCCGGGCCTTCCGGGCCGGCACCCAGGAGACCGGCTACTGCGCCATCGGGTCCGTCAAGAGCAACGTCGGCCACCTGGACGCCGCCGCCGGCGTCACCGGCCTGATCAAGACCGTGCTCGCCCTCAAGCACGAGGCGATCCCGCCGACCCTGCACTGCGAGCGGCCCAACCCCGGTCTGGAACTGGAGACCAGCCCCTTCTACGTCAACACCGAACTGCGCGCCTGGCCGCGCAAGGAGGAGCCGCGCCGGGCCGGCGTCAGCTCCTTCGGCATCGGCGGCACCAACGTCCATGTCGTACTCGAAGAGGCTCCCGACGGCCCGCCGGCCGTCACGCCAGAAGACCGGACGGCTACGGCCGAGCCCGCCGTACGGCTGCTGCCGCTGTCCGCGAAGTCCGCGACCGCGCTCGCCGAGGCCGCAGCCCGCCTGGCCGACCACCTCGAGGCCGAGCCCGACGTCCCGCTGGCGGCCGTCGCCCAGGCCCTGGCCCGCCGGGCCCGGTTCCCGCACCGCCGCGCCGCCGTCGCCCGTAGCACCGAGGAGGCCGTCACCGCGCTGCGCCGGCTCGCGCACGACGCGGCCCACGCCACCGCGGCACCCGACAGCGCCCCGGTCGCGTTCCTCTTCCCCGGGCAGGGCGCCCAGTACCCCGGCATGGCCCGCGGCCTGCACGCCCGGGAACCCGTCTTCGCCGCCGAATTCGACCGCTGCGCGGACCTGTTCGCCCCGCATCTGGGCGAAGACCTGCGCGCGCTGGTCCTCGGCCCGGACCTGCCCGGGACCGGGCCGGAGTCCGCCGACCGGCTGCGGCAGACCCGTATGGCCCAGCCCGCGCTGTTCTGCGTCGAGTACGCCCTGGCCCGGCTGTGGCAGTCCTGGGGCGTCCAGCCGAACGCCATGGCCGGCCACAGCGTCGGCGAATACGTCGCCGCCTGCCTGGCGGGCGTGTTCTCCCTGGAGGACGCCGTACGCCTGGTCGCCGCGCGCGGCCGGCTGGTCCAGCAGATGCCGCCCGGCGCGATGCTGAGCGTCTTCCTTTCCGAGCGGGAGACCGCCGCCCGACTCGGCGACGGCCTGTCGATCGCCGCCGTCAACTCCACCGCACTCACCGTGGTCTCCGGCAGCCCGCAGGCCGTCGACGCCCTCGAACAGCGGCTCGGGGACGAAGGGGTGGGTTACCGCCGGCTGCACACCTCGCACGCCTTCCACTCGCCCGACATGGACGCCGCCGTCGGACCGTTCACCGACGAGGTCCGCCGCGTGGCCCTGCACGCGCCGGCGATCCCGTTCCTCTCCGACGTCACCGGCACCTGGATCACCGACGAGCAGGCCACCGGTCCCGAGTACTGGGGGACCCATCTGCGGCAGCCGGTACGGTTCCGCGACGCCCTCGACGTGCTGCTCGCCGACCCGGCGCTGGTGCCGCTGGAGGTCGGCCCGGGCCGGAACCTGACCGGCTTCGTCCGCGCGCACCGCGCCTGGACCGACGGCAGGACCGCCGCCGGATCGCTGCCCCACCCCGGCGACCGCACCGACGACTCCGCCCACCTGCCGGCGAACCTCGGTGCCGTGTGGAGCGCCGGCGTCGCCGTGGACTGGGCCGCCGTCAACGGCCCCGCCCGCCACCCCGCCGTCCGGCTGCCCGGCTACCCCTTCCAGCGCCGCCGCTACTGGGTCGAACCCGCCGAGCGGGCCGGCCGTGCTCCCGAGGCCGCGCCGGCCGGCCCGTCACCCGCCGACTGGTTCCACGTCCCCGGCTGGAAACGCCTCTCCCGGCCCGCCCGGACTGCTGCTCCCACCGGCGACACCTGGGTGGTGCTCGGCGCCGGCCTCGCCCTCGGCGACACCCTGGCCGACCGCCTGGCCGCCGCCGGCGACCGCGTCGTACGCGTCACCGCCGGCACCGCCCTGGCCGGCGACGGCGACGCCTGGACGGTCGACCCCGCCGACCGGGCTCAACTGGAAGCGCTGGTCGGGTCGTTGGCCGCGCCCCCTGTCGCGGCGGGAGGGGACGGGGCCGGGGACGAAGCGGCCGCGAGCGAGGGGCGCATGCGCTTCGTCCACCTGTGGAGCACCGCCACCGCCCCCGGGGGAGACGTCCCGCCGCGGCACCCCACCCGCGAACGCCTCGACGCCGCCCGCCGCACCGGCTTCGACAGCCTCCTCGCCCTGGCCCAGGCCCTGTCCTCCGGCGAGCGCCCGGCGGTGCCGGTGACCGTCGACGTGCTGTGCCGGGGCGTGTACGACGTCACCGGTGACGAACCCCTGGCACCCGAGAACGCGCTGTTGCTCGGTGCGGCCACCGTCATCCCCCAGGAGACCGCCGACACCTCCTGCCGCGTCCTGGACGTCACCGGCACCGATCCCCACGCCCCCCAGGACGACGCCGTACGGGCCCTGCTCATGGTCCTCACCGGCACCGGGGACGAACCCGAACTCGCCCTGCGCGGCCGCCACTGGTGGCACCGCACCTTCGACCCCGTACCGCTCACGGCTGACGGCACCGGCCTGCGCGACGGCGGCGTCTACCTGATCACCGGCGGCCTCGGCGGTATCGGCCTGTCCATGGCCGAACACATCGCGGCCGCCGCCGACCGCCCCGTACTCGGCCTGCTCGGCCGCTCGCAGTTCCCGCCGCCCGCCGACTGGGACACGTGGCTGTCCGCCCACGACGAGGCCGACCCCACCAGCACCCGCATCCGCCGGCTACGGCACATCGAGGGCCTGGGCGCCCGGGTCCTCGTGCTGCGCGCCGACATCACCGACGAGGAGCAGACCCGGCACGCCGTCGCCGAGCTGCGGGCCGCCGCCGGTCCGCTCAACGGGGTCGTGCACGCCGCCGGCAACCCCTCGCAGGGCATGATCGTGACGAAGTCCCCGGACGACGCCGACAAGGTGCTCGCCGCCAAGACGCACGGCGTCCTCGTCCTGGACCGGGCCTGCGGCGACGACGACCTGGACTTCATGCTGCTGTGCTCCTCGGTCACCGCCGTGCTCGGCGGCCCCGGCCAGAGCGACTACGCCGCGGCAAACGCCTTCCTCGACGCTTTCGCCCAGTGGAAACGCCGCGAGAGCGGCGTCCCGGTCACGGCCGTCGGCTGGGACACCTGGCAGGAGGTCGGCATGGCCGCCGGCCTCGGCGCCCGGTTCGGCGCCCCGGCCGGCACCCCGCTCACCGACCACCCGCTCGTCCAGCGCCTGGTGAGCAGCACGCCCACGTCCCGCACGTACGCCACCGTCCTCAGCACCGCCGAGAGCTGGATCGTCGCCGACCACCGCATCCAGGACCACGGCCTGGTCCCCGGCACCGCCTACCTCGAACTGGTCCGGGCCGCCGTCGCCGGGCAGGCCGCCGGGCGGGGCATCGAGATCGGCGACGTGCAGTACCTGGTCCCCGTCGTCGTGCCCGACGGGCAGATCCGCGAGGTCTTCACCACCGTCGAGGAACGCGACGGCCGGTGGCAGTTCGCCGTGCGCAGCCGCACCGGCGCGCCCGGGGCCGTCACCTGGACCGACCACGCCCTCGGCACCGTCGCCTTCTTCGAGCCGGAGCCGGACACCGTACGGGACCTGGACGAGCTGTTGGCGCGGTGCGGCGCCACGGAGGTCCTCGACACCGACGAGTCGATCACGCGCGGGCTGCGGCTGGACCGGTTCCAGAAGGGCGGCCCGATCGAGTTCTCCTTCGGCCCCCGCTGGAAGTGCATGCGCGAGATCCACGTCGGTCCGCGGCGGGTGCTGGCCACGCTGCGGCTCGACGAGGAGTTCCACGGCGACCTCGACCACTACCTGCTGCACCCGGCGCTGCTGGACGCGGCCGGCGGCACCGCCCGGGTGCACGTCCCCGACACCTACTACCTGCCGTTCGGCTACCGCAGCCTGCGCTTCCACCACGGCCTGACCGGCACCGTCCACGCCTACGTCGAGCTCAAGGAGTCGCCGGACTCGGCGGGCGAGACCAGCACCTGCGACATCGAACTCCTCGACCCCGACGGCCGGCTGCTGGTCCGCATCGAGGACTTCACCATCAAGCGCATCAACGACCCGGAGGACCTGCGCGACCGGATCGCCCGCGCCGCCGAGCCCGGGCCCGGCCGGGACGGGAACCCGGACGGGAATTCGGCCGCGGACGGCGCGGGCGGCGCGGGCGCGCTGCGCACCCTCGCCGAGGGCATCACCGAGCAGCAGGGCAAGGACGTCTTCGCCCGCCTGCTCGCCGCCCCGGACCTGCCCGGCCATCTCGTCGTCTCGCACCGGGACTTCACCGCCGTACGCGAGCTGGCCCGGTCCCTGACCCCGGCGCTCCTCGCGCAGGAGATGGACCAATTCGCCCCGCCCGGCGGCACCCACCCCCGGCCCGACCTGACGACCCCGTACATGGCGCCCCGCACGCCTGCCGAGCACGCCGTCGCCGACGTGTGGCGGGAGATCCTGGGCCTGGAGCGGGTCGGTGTCGACGACGACTTCTTCGCCCTGGGCGGGCACTCCCTGGCCGCCGTACAGATCGGCACCCGGCTGAAGGCGCGCCTGGGCACCGAACTCGATTTGCGCGCCTTCTTCGACCATCCCACCGTCGCCCGTACCGCCGAACTCCTGGGCGCCGCCGGCGCGGGCGCTCCGGCCGCCGGCCCGGGCGACACCATCGAGGTCCTGGCGCGCGCCGACGACTCCCTGAGCGCGGATCTCGACGCCCTCGCGGACCTCACCGACGAGGAAGTGGAAGCACAACTGCGCGAACTGCTGGCCGCCGAGGAGGACCAGGCATGACCGACCCGACTCGTACGCACGGAAACAACACCGCCGCAAGCGACAGCGCCCCCCGCGTCGCCCTGGTGGCCGGCGGCTCCCGCGGCATCGGGCGGGCCGTCGCCGTACGCCTGGCCGAGGACGGCTACGACGTCGCCGTGTGCTATGCCTCCGACGACTCCGCCGCCCGCGAGGTGGAGAAGGAGATCAACGCGCTGGGCCGCCGGGCCTTCGTGCGCCGCGCCGACGTCGCCGATCCCAACGCGGTCGACGACCTCGTGGAGGCCGTCGAGGACGCCCTCGGGCCCGTGCGGGTGGCCGTCACCTCCGCGGCGGTGCTGCGCGACCACCCGCTGATGCTGATGGAGGACGAGGACTGGACCGACGTCCTGCGCACCAACCTCGACGGGGTCTTCCACATCTGCCGTGCCGTCGTCGGGGACATGGTCAGGCGGCGCGGTGGCGCGATCGTCACCCTGTCCTCCATCGCGGGCCTGCACGGAAACGCGGGGCAGACCAATTACGCCGCGTCCAAGGCCGGGATCATCGGCTTCACCAAGTCCCTGGCCCGCGAGGTCGGCCGGTACGGCGTGCGCGCCAACGCCGTGGCGCCCGGCTTCATCGAGACCGACCCCGTACTCGCCCTGCCCGGGGAGGTACGCGACCGGTTCAGGCAGCGCGTCGCGCTCGGTCGTTACGGCCGCCCGGAGGAAGTCGCCGACCTGGTGTCCTTCCTCCTGTCCGAGCGGGCCGGCTACATCACCGGCGCCACTTTCCAGATCGACGGCGGCATGGCCACCTGATCCGGCCGATCTCCGCTGATCCGGCCGATCGGGCGGCATTCCCGGCGCAGCACTCCAGCCCACCGAAGAAAGGCTCGCGATGAACGACATGGTCTGCCCCTACCTCACCAACGGCCTGCCCAAGGTCCGGGAACGCCCCCTCGACCCGCCGGCGATCTTCGGGCAGCTGCGCGCCGAGGAGCCCATCGCGCCGATGACGTTCCCCGACGGCGCCCGCGGCTGGGTGGTCACCGGGTACGAACAGGCCCGCACGATCCTCGCCGACTCCCGGTTCAGCTCCAAGGCGGCCCAGAAGCACCTGGCCTTCGCCTCGGACCTGGCGACCGACTTCGACCTGGAGAAGGACCTGCCGCCCGCGCAGTTCGAGCACATGGACCCGCCCGAGCACACCCGCTACCGCAAGCTGCTCACCGCCGAGTTCACCGTGCGCCGGGTGAAGACGATGGTGCCGCAGATCGAGCGGATCGCGGCCGGCCGGGTGGCCGCCATGCGCGCCAAGGGGCGGTCCGCCGACCTCGTCAAGGACTTCTCCGTGCCGATGTCGGCGCACGTCATCTGCGAATTGCTGGGCATCCCCGAGGAGGCGCGCGCCCGCTTCGAGGAGCTGTCCACCCAGGCCCTGAGCCTGGACAAGAAGCCGGAGGAGACCAAGGCGGTGCTGGACGGTCTCGTCGGCCTCATCGGCGAGGTCGCGATGGGCAAGCTCGAGCAGCCCGGCGACGACCTGCTCACCCGCCTGATCCACGGCGGACAGCTCGAGCCGGCCGAGATCCTCGGTGTCCTTCTGCTGCTGCTGGTCGCCGGCCACGAGACCAGCGCCAACATGCTGTCGCTGGGCACCTACACGCTGCTGCGCGAGCCGGAGCAGCTCGCCAAGCTGCGCGCCGACGAGGCACTGGTCGAGAACGCGGTCGAGGAGTTGCTGCGCTACCTCACCATCGTCCACATCGGAGTGCAGCGCACCCCCACCGAGGACGTGGAGCTCGCCGGCGTGACCCTCAAGGCGGGTGAGACCGCCCTGATCCACCTGCCCAGCGTCAACCGCGACCCCGAGCGGTTCCCGGACCCGGACACCCTCGACGTCACCCGCCGCGCCGCCGGCCACCTCACCTTCAGCCACGGCATCCACCAGTGCCTGGGCCAGCAGCTCGCCCGGCAGGAGCTGCGGGTCGGCTTCACCACCCTGCTGCGGGAGTTCCCGGAACTGCGGCTGGACGCCGACCCGGCGGACATCCCGATGCGCGACAACATGACGATCTACGGCGTGCACCGGCTGCCGGTGGCCTGGTGACCGGGACGATGCCGACCACGCGTATCACGGCCGACCCGCAGGTGTGCGTCGGCTCGGGCATGTGCGCCCTGACCGCGCCCGATCTGTTCGACCAGTCGGACAAGGACGGAACGGTGCTGGTGCTGCAACCCCTGCCGGCGGACGCGCGGATCGGGGACGCCGAAGAGGCCGTACGGGGCTGCCCGTCGGGCGCCTTGCGGCTGGCGGAAGGATCGGCGGAATAGCCGGCGGGACCGGGCGGTGCCGGCCGCCGGGGCCGCGGGGACGGCGGCCCCGGCGGCCGTGAGGCGAAGGAGGAGCGACGTGCGCAATCCGTGGTTCGGCCGCGGCGAGCCCGGACCGGGGCCCGCGATCCGGCTGTTCTGCCTGCCCTACGCCGGCGGCAGCGCGGCCGCCTACCGTGACTGGCCGGCCCTGGCGCCCGCCGACATCCAGGTCTGCCCGGTGGAACTGCCCGGCCGCGGCGGCCGCTTCGGTGAGCCGCCGTTCCTGCGGATGCGGCCGCTGGCCGGTGCGTTGGCCGCGGCGATCGCGCCGTATCTGGACCGGCCCTTCGCGGTGTTCGGGCACAGCATGGGCGGCCTGCTCGGCTTCGAGCTGACCCGGACCCTGCGCCGTCGCGGACTGCCGCTGCCCGCCCACCTGTTCGTCTCGGCGACCGCCGCCCCGGGCACCCCGCGCGCCCGGCCGCCGATCCACGGGGCGCCCGACGCGGAGGTCGTGGCCGAGCTGCGCCGGCTCGGCGGGACACCCCGCGAAGTGCTCGAGGACGGGGAACTGATGGCGCTGACGCTGCCCACGATCAGGGCCGACTTCTCGGCCCTGGAGACCTACGAGTACCTGCCGGAGCCGCCGTTGCCGGTGCCGGTGACCGTCCTCGGCGGCACCGACGACCCGCTGGTGCCGGTGCGGGACCTGGACGGCTGGCGCGGGCAGTCCGCCGCCGGCGCCCGGCTGCGGGTGCTGCCCGGCGGCCACTTCTACGTGCACTCCGCCGCGGCCGAGGTCATGTCCGTCGTCGCCGCGGCACTCGCCACCCCTGTCTAGCCCGCGCCTGCGTCCCCTGTCCGGTACGTGACTCCCCTGGAGGACTCGTGTCCGCCGCCTCTCCCGGCTCCCGGATCCTGTCGCTCGCCCACCACCAGCCGGCCCGCGTGGTCACCAACGACGACCTCGCCGCCCTGGTCGACACCTCCGACGAGTGGATCCGGTCCCGGATCGGCATCGCCACCCGCCGGATCGCCGCCGCGGACGAGAGCGTCGCCGACATGTCCGCCGCTGCCGCCGCGAAGGCCGTCGCCCGGGCGGGCGTCGACGCCTCCGACATCGACCTGGTCATCGTGGCGACCTGCACGGCGGTGGACCGTATGCCCAGCGTCGCGGCGCGCGTCGCCCGCCGGCTGGACATTCCCGCCGCGGCCGTCTTCGACGTCAACGCAGCCTGCGCCGGCTTCTGTTACGCCCTGGCCACGGCGGGCCTCGCGGTCGGCGGCGGCACCAGCCGTACGGCTCTGGTGGTCGGCGCGGACAAGATGAGCGATTTCCTCGACTGGCAGGACCGTTCCACCAGCGTCATCTTCGGTGACGGCGCCGGCGCCGCGGTCGTGGCCGCGGACTCCGGCGCCGGTCCGGACGGCATCGGGCCGGTGGTGTGGGGCTCCGATCCGCAGCGCGGGCACGCCATCTCCCTGGAGACCACCGGACCGGCCGGACCGCCCGCGCTGTTCCGGCAGGACGGCGGCACCGTGTACCGGTGGGCCATCACCTCGCTGGCCCCGCTGGCCCGCCAGGCGTGCGAGCGGGCCGGCGTCGCCCTGGCCGAGCTCGGCGCCGTCGTCACCCACCAGGCCAACCTGCGGATCATCGAAAGCATCGCCCGGCAGATCGGCGCGGTGAACGCCGTCGTCGCCACGGATGTCGTCGAGTCCGGCAACACCTCCGCCGCCAGCGTCCCGCTGGCGCTGTCGAAACTCGTCGAACGCGGCGAGGTGCCGAGCGGCGCTCCCGTCCTGCTGCTCGGCTTCGGCGCCGGCCTGTCCTACGCGGCCCAGGTGGTCCGCTGTCCATGACGTACGGCTCAGGGCCCGCGGCAGGCGGGCCGACCCGCACCTGAAATGTCCTGCCGATCGCGTACGCGCTGCCGGAGCACCGCCGGGACCGACGATCAGGAGCACCGCGCATGACCGACATCGACCTGACCAGCCTCACACCGGAGCAGAAACGCGCGCTGCTGGCGGATCGGCTGCGCCACCGGAGCGGCGGCCGGCCCCCGGCGCGCAAGCGGCGGTTCCCCGCGTCCTTCCCGCAGGCGCGCATGTGGTTCCTGGACCAGCTCAACCCGGGCAGCGCCGCGTACAACATCCCGGCGGCGGTACGCGTGCACGGCCCGCTCGACGTGGAGCTGTGGCGCCGCAGCCTCGCCGACATCGTCCGCAGGCACGAGTCGCTGCGCACCACGTTCGACGAGGTGGACGGCGAGCCGGTGCAGGTCGTGCACGACACCGGCGAGCTGGAGCCGACCGTCGAGGAGTGCGGCCACCTGCGCGGCCCCGCCGGCGAGGCGGGCATCACGGAGCTGGCGCGCCAGGAGTTCACCCGCCCGTTCGACCTGGCCACCGGGCCGCTCATGCGGATGAAGTTCCTGCGCCTGGCCGACGACGAGCACGTGCTGCTGCTCACCATGCACCACATCGTCGCGGACCTGTGGTCGACGTCGGTACTGTTCGGCGAGCTGGTCGCGCTCTACCGGGGCCACCTCACCGGCACCCCGGCCGAGCTGCCGGAACTGCCGGTGCAGTACGCCGACTACGCGGCCTGGCAGCGCAGGAAGCTGGCCGGCCCGGACTTCGCGGCCGAGCTGGAGCACTGGCGCAAGACCCTGGAGGGGGCGGCGCCGATCCTCGAACTGCCCACCGACCGGCCCCGGCCCGCGGTCCTGGGCACGGCCGGCAGTTCCCGGCCCTTCCACCTGCCCGCCCACGTGATGGACGGCGTGCGGGAACTGAGCCGGCGCACCGGCGTCACCCCGTTCATGACCCTGCTCGCCGCCTACGTCGTCCTGCTGCACCGGTACAGCAGGCAGGAGGACGTGGTCGTCGGCGTGCCGGTCGCCAACCGCGGCCAGTCCGAGGTCGAGCGGCTCATCGGCTATTTCGTCAACACGCTCGCGATCCGCAACGACGTGTCCGGCAATCCGTCGTTCACCGAACTGCTCGGCCGGGTGCGCGGCGCGGCCCTGGATGCCTTCGCCCACCAGGAGGCGCCGTTCGAGCGGCTGGTGGAGGAACTGCGCCCGGAGCGGGACCTGTCGCGCTCCCCCGTCTTCCAGGTGTCCTTCGTCTACCAGAACATCCCGGTGCCGGAGTTCGGCGTCGGGGGCCTGCGCTTCGAGATGATGGACGTGCCCAGCTCCACCGCGCGCTTCGACCTCGAACTCCAGGTGTTCGAGCAGGGTGACGCGCTCGGCGGCTGGTTCGAGTACAACACCGAGCTGTTCGACGCGGCCACGATCGACCGCATGGGCGGCCATCTGAAGGTGCTGCTGGACCACCTGCTCGCCGATCCGGAGCAGCCGGTCCTGGACGTGGCGCTGCTGACCGAGGACGAGGAGCGCGAGCAGCGCACGGAACGGGCGGACACCCGGCACGAGTGGCCCGACGAACTGCTCACCCACCAGCGCTTCGAGCAGCAGGCCCGCCTGCGACCGGATGCCGAGGCGGTGTACTGCCAGGGGCGGACGCTCACCTACGCCGAACTCGACGCGGCCGCGAACCGGCTGGCCCGCAGGCTGAAGGGCCTCGGTGTCGGGCGCGACGTGCTGGTCGGGGTCTGCCTGGAGCGCTCGCTCGACATGGTCGTCGCGGTCCTGGCCGTGCTGAAGGCCGGCGGCGCGTACGTGCCGGTCGACCCGGCACTGCCGAAGGACCGTATGGCGTTCATGATCGAGGACGCCGGGCTGCCGGTCCTGATCACCCAGAGCTCGGTGGTACCGGCCCTGCCGGAGTCCGGGGCCCGGACGCTGTGCGTGGACGAGCTGGGCGAGGAGCTCGCCGCCGAGTCCGCCGAGGTCCTGGACGAGCCGGTCGAGGGCGGGGACCTCGCCTATGTGATCTACACGTCGGGCTCCACCGGGCGCCCGAAGGGCGTCCAGCTGCCGCACCGCGCGCTGCGCAACCTCTTCTGGGCCATGAAGCAGTGGCCGGGCATCGACGCCGGCGACAGCCTGCTCGCGGTCACCACGCTGTCGTTCGACATCGCGACGCTGGAATTGCTGCTGCCGCTGGTCGAGGGTGCCCGGGTGGTGCTGGCCACCCGCGAGGTGGCCACCGACGGCAAGCTGCTGGCCGAGGAGATGGCCACCACCGGCGCGACCATGATGCAGGCCACCCCGTCCACCTGGCGGATGCTGCTGGACGCCGGCTGGCCCGGCCGTCCGGCGGGCCTGCGCGGGCTGATCTGCGGCGAGGCGCTGCCCCCCGACCTGGCACGGCGGCTGCTGGCCAAGGGCGTGGACCTGTGGAACATGTACGGCCCCAGCGAGACCACGATCTACTCGCTGGGCACCCGGGTCGTGGACGACACGATCACCATCGGCAGGCCGATCGCCAACACCGAGGTGCACATCCTCGACCCCGAGGGCCGTCCGGTGCCACCGGGCGTCCCCGGCGAGCTGTGCATCGGCGGCACCGGACTGGCCCGCGGCTACCTCGGCCGGCCGGAGCTGACGGCCAAGCAGTTCGTCGCCAACCCGTTCGCATCCGGCCTCGCCGACCGCCTGTACCGCACCGGCGACCTGGTGCGGCGCCGGGTGGACGGCACGGTGGACTACCTCGGCAGGCTCGACCACCAGGTCAAGCTGCGCGGCTACCGGATCGAGCTCGGCGAGATCGAGTCCGTGCTCATGTGGCAGGAGCAGGTCAGGGAATCGGCCGTCGTGGTCCGTGAGGACCGGCCGGGCGACAAGCGGTTGGTCGCCTACGTGGTGCCGGACCCGGCGGCGGGTGCGGCCGATGAACTGCGCCGGCACCTGCGGGCCGCGCTGACCGACAAGCTCCCCGCCTACATGGTCCCGTCCGCGTTCGTGTTCCTGGACGCGCTGCCGCGCACCCCGAGCGGCAAGACCGACCGGGGCGCGCTGCCCGCGCCCGACCTGGGGCAGGAGACCCGGGCGGCGACGCCGTACGCCGCCCCGCGCGACGCCGAGGAGAAGGCCCTGTGCGAGCTGTTCGCCCAGGTGCTGAACGTGCCCCGGGTGGGCATCGACGACAGCTTCTTCGCCCTCGGCGGGCACTCGCTGCTGGCCACCCGGCTGGTGGCGAGGATCCGCGGCACGCTCGGCGTCGAGGTGCCGGTGCGCGCCCTGTTCGAGAAGCCGACCGTGGCCGAACTGGCCGGGCTGCTGCGGCAGGGCGGCGACGACACGCGCCCCGCGCTGCGCCCGATGCCCCGGCCCGAGCCGCTGCCGCTGTCCTTCGCCCAGCGGCGGCTGTGGTTCCTGCACCGGATGGAGGGCCCCTCCCCCACGTACAACCTCCCGGTGGTGCTGCGCCTCACCGGTGCGCTGGACGTGGCCGCCCTGCGCGCGGCCCTCGCCGACGTCGTCGCGCGCCACGAGTCGCTGCGGACCGTTTTCCCGGACACCGGCACGACCGCGTACCAGCAGGTCCTCGATCCCGAACAGGCGCGGCCCGCGCTGCCGGTGACCGAGGTCGACGACGCCGGCCTGAATGCCGCGGTGGCCGGCGCGGTCCGGCACCCGTTCGACCTGGCCACGGAGATTCCGCTGCACGCGGAGCTGTTCGCGGTCGGCCCCGACACGCATGTGCTCGCCCTCGTCGTCCACCACATCGCCTCCGACGGCTGGTCGCTGGCGCCGCTGCGGCACGACCTGGCCGTCGCCTACCGCGCGCGGCTGGCCGGCCACGCGCCACGCTGGGCGCCGCTGCCGGTGCAGTACGCCGACTACGCCGTGTGGCAGCGCGAGTACCTCGGCGCGCCGGACGACCCGGAGAGCGCGTGGTCGCGCCAACTGGCGTACTGGCGCGGCGCCCTGGACGACCTGCCGGAACGGATCGCCCTTCCGGTCGACCGGCCCTACCCGGCCGAGGCGTCCCACGACGGGGACACGCTCACCTTCCGCTGGGACGCGGACCTGCACGAAGGACTGGCCCGCCTGGCCCGTGCCTGCGACGTGAGCATGTTCATGGTGCTCGACGCGGCGCTGGCGGTGCTGCTCGGCCGGCTCGGCGCCGGTGCGGACGTCCCCATCGGCGTGGCGACCGCCGGACGCGACGACCAGGCCGCCGAGAACCTGATCGGCTTCTTCACCAACACCCTGGTGCTGCGCACGGAAGTCCCGGACCGCGGGACGTTCCGGGACCTGCTC
Source organism: Actinacidiphila acididurans (assembly GCF_016918855.1). Classification (GTDB taxonomy): domain Bacteria; phylum Actinomycetota; class Actinomycetes; order Streptomycetales; family Streptomycetaceae; genus Actinacidiphila; species Actinacidiphila acididurans. The sequence goes on along the minus strand of NZ_JADKYB010000024.1, from coordinate 98,724 downwards.
GGGGCGGTACGGGAACGCACCCTCGACGCGCTCGCCCACCGGGACATCCCGTTCGACGCCCTCGTGGACAGCCTGCGGCCGGCCCGGTCGATGGCGCACCACCCGCTGGTCCAGGTCATGCTGTCCTGGCAGACCGTCACCGACCAGGCCCTGGACCTGCCCGGGGTCGAGGTGGCGCCGCTGGTGATGAGCACCGGCACCGCGCGGATGGACCTGGTGTTCCTGCTGCACGAGCACCTGGCGGGCGACGGCACGCCCGGCGGCATCGACGGCGGCATCGAGTACAACGCCGACGTCTTCGACGCGGACACGGTGCGTACGATGCTGCGCCGGCTGCGCCAGGTCCTGCTGGCGATGATCGCCGACCCGGACCGGCCGATCGGCGACGTCGACCTGCTCACCCCGGCCGAGCGGCACCGCGTGCTGGAGGAGTGGAACGGCACGGACGGTGCGGCGCCCGCGGCCGGGCTGCCCGAGCTGTTCGAGACGCAGGCGGCCCGCACCCCGGACGCCGTCGCGGTCAGCTGCGGCGACGAGCGGCTGACCTACCGTGAACTCGCCGCGGCCGCGGACCGGCTCGCGGTGCGGCTGCGCGGACTGGGGATCGGCGCCGGCGGCGCCGAGGACGCGGTGTGCCTGCTCATGGAGCGCTCCGTACGGCTGCCCGTGGCGATCCTCGCGGTGCTCAAGGCCGGTGGCGTGTACGTTCCGCTGGACCCCCGCTATCCCGCCTCCCGCATGCGGCTGATCATGACCGACACCGCGGCGACCGTACTGCTCGTGGACGGGGCCGGGCCGGCGCACCCGACCGTCGACGGCCTGCGCGTACTCGACGTGGGCGGCGTACTGGCCGACGCGGACGGTGCGACGTACGGCGCCGCCCCCCTCGCGGCGCCCGCCGGCGGGCCGGACCGGATGGCGTACGTCATGTACACCTCTGGCTCGACCGGGCGGCCGAAGGGCGTGGCGGTCACCCACCGCAACGTGGCGAGCCTGGCCGCCGACCACGTGTGGCGGGGCGGCAATCACAGCCGCGTACTGATGCACGCCCCGAGCGCGTTCGACGCCTCCACGTACGAGCTGTGGGTGCCGCTGCTGTCCGGCGGCGAGGTGGTCGTCGCGCCGGCCGGTGAACTCGACCCGGACCTGCTGCTGCGCACCATCGCCGAACGCGGCGTCACCTCCGCCTTCTTCACGGCCGCGCTGTTCAACCTGCTGGTCGAGCGCGACCCGGCGGCGCTGGCCGGGATGCGCGAGGTGATGGCCGGCGGCGAGGCCCTGTCGCCCCGCGTGGTCGCCAGGGCGCTGGGCGCGTGGCCGCGGACGGTGCTCACCAACGGCTACGGGCCGACCGAGACGACGACGTTCGCCGTCCTGCACAGCACCCGCGACGTGACCGACGGCACCGTGCCGATCGGCACGCCGATGGACGACACCCGCGCGTACGTGCTCGACGAGCGGCTGCGGCCGGTGCCGCCCGGCGTCCCCGGTGAGCTGTACCTCGCCGGGTCGGGGCTGGCCCGCGGCTACCTCGGTCAGCCCGGGCTGACCGCGCAGCGGTTCACCGCCAGTCCCTACGGCCCGCCCGGCAGCCGGATGTACCGGACCGGCGACCTGGTCCGCTGGCGCGCGGACGGGCGCATCGAGTACCTGGGCCGGACCGACGCGCAGGTGAAGATCCGCGGCTTCCGCATCGAGCCGGGCGAGATCGAGAACGCGCTCGGCGCGCACCCGGCCGTGGCGGACGCGGTCGTGGTGGTACGGGAGAAGTCCGGCGGCGGCAAGGACCTCGTCGGCTACGTCGTACTCGCCGACGGCGCGCGTGCCGAGCCCGCCGAGTTGCGGTCGTTCGTGGCGGAGCGGCTGCCGCAGTACATGGTGCCGGCCGTGGTGACCGTACTCGACGCCTTCCCGCTGACCGGCAACGGAAAGCTCGACCGCCGCGCGCTGCCCGCGCCGGATCCCGTCGCCGGCACCGCGTCCCGGGCGGCGGCGACACCGGTCGAGCGGACCCTCGGCGCGGTGTTCGCCGAGGTGCTCGCGGTGCCCGAAGTCGGCGCGGAGACCGGCTTCTTCGACCTGGGCGGGGACAGCATCCAGGCCACCGAACTGGTCGCCCGGGCCCGCACGGCCGGGCTGGTGTTCACCGTCCGGGACGTGTTCACCCAGCAGACGGTGGCCGGCCTCGCCCAGGTCGCGAGGACGGCCGACCAGGCTGGGGACACCGGGGCGGGCGCGGTGGGCGTGGCGGACGTCGGCACCGGCGAGATCCCGCTGCTGCCCGTGGTCGAACGGCAGCGGCAGTTGGGCGGCTCGGTGGTCGGCTTCGACCTGTCCGCGACCGTCGGCCTGCCGTACGACGTGGACGCGGACCGGCTGACCGCGGCGCTCCAGGCGGTGGTGGACCGGCACGACGCGCTGCGCACCCGGCTGGTGGTCGGCCCCGACGGGCGGTGGTCGCTGTACGCGGACGAGCCCGGCACGGTGCGGGTCGCGGACGTCCTGCGCCGGGTGGACATCAGCGGGCTGGCCGGCGTCGACGCGCGGGCGCTGATCGCCGAGGAGACGGCTGCCGCCAAGCGGCGGCTCGACCCGGCCGAGGGCGCGATGCTCCAGCCGGTGTGGTTCGACGCGGGGGCCGGGCGCGCGGGCAGGCTGCTGCTCGCGGTGCACCACTTCGCCGTCGACGGCGTGTCGTGGCGGATCCTGCTGACCGACCTGGCCGTCGCGTGGGACGCGGTGGCCGCGGGCCGGCCGCCGGCTCTCGCGCCGGTGGCGACGTCACTGCGCGGCTGGGCGGCCCGGGTCGCCTCCGCCGAGGCCGTCGCACGGCACCGCGCCGAACGCCCGTTGTGGCAGGGCATCCTGCGGGACGCGGTGCCGCTGGTGGCCGGGGAGCCGGACCGGGACCGCGATGTCACCGGCACCGAGGGACGCCTGTCGGTGACCCTGCCGGTCGAGGACACCGCGCCGCTGCTCGGGCCGGTGCCCGCGGTGTTCCGCGGCGGCATCCAGGACGTGCTGCTGACCGCTCTCGGGCTCGCCGCCGGGCGGTGGCGCGCCCGCCGGCCGGGGGGAAACGACAGCGGTGCCGGTCCGGTGACGGTGGACGTGGAGAGCCACGGCCGGCACGAGCACCTGGTCGACGGCACCGACCTGTCCCGTACGGTGGGCTGGTTCACGAGTGTCCACCCGGTCCGCCTCGACTGCGCCGCGCTGCCCTGGGACGACGTGACCCGGGCCGGCGGCGAGCTGGCCGCAGCGGTCACCCGCACCGGCCGTCAGGTGCGGGCGGTCCCGGAACGCGGCCTCGGCTACGGGCCGCTGCGCTGGCTCGACCCGGGCACCGCGCCGCTGCTCGCCGAACTGCCCGCGCCACAACTGCTGTTCAACTACCTCGGCCGTGTACCCGTCACCGACGCCGGGACGCCGTGGCTGCCGCTGCGGGACGACACCGTGCCCGGCGCCACCGGCGGCCGCCCGCTGCCGTACCCGCTCGAGGTCAACGCCGTCACCCAGGACGGGCCGGACGGTCCGCGGCTGGTGGCCAACTGGAGCTGGGCGAATTCGCTGCTGGCGGAGGACGAGGTCCGCGAGCTCGCGGACGCCTGGTTCGACGCGCTGCGCGCCATCGCCCGGTGCGCCCGCGCGGTCGAGGACGGGGTGGTCGAGCCCTTCTTCGAAGACCTCGAGGAGCACGGCGGCGGCGAGCGCGCCGTGGCCGCCGGCGCGGCCGACCTCCTGCACGCGCCGATCCCCCGGGCCGACCGCGGCGACGGCGTCGGGCTGTCCTTCGGGCAACTGGAGTTCCTGCTCCAGCCGGTGGGCCCGAACCACGCGCACCACGGCGTCATCACCGCGTGGCGCCTGCGCGGCGACCTCGACGCCACGGCACTGCGCCGCGCGCTGGACGACCTGGTGACGCGGCACGACATCCTGCGCACCCGCTACGTCCAACGCGGTTCGGCCACCCTTCAGTTCGCCGACGGCAGGCCCGCGTGGCCGGTCGACACCGTCGACCTGGGCGCGTACCAGGGGCGGGTCCAGCGCGAGAAGCTGCGCGAACTGCTCACCGCGCAGACCCGGCGGCCGTTCCGCGTCGAGGACGGGAACCTCGTCCGCGGTCTGCTCGTGCGGCTCGCCGACCAGGAGCACGCGCTGGTCCTCGTCGCCCACCACATCCTGGTGGACCACTGGGGATTCCTCGTGATCGGCAACGAGTTGTCGGAGCTGTACGCGGCCCACTCGGCGGGACGGCGGCCGACGTTGCCCGACGTGCCGGTCCAGCACCTGGACTACGCGGCCTGGGAGCAGGGGCTGCTGGCGAGCGGCGCGCTCGACGAGCACGTCGAACACTGGCGCAAGGAGCTGGACGGTGCGGCGCGCACGCTCGACTTCGACGCGCCCGCCCACCAGCTCGACGATGTCGTCGAGGGCTACAGCCACAGCTTCGTCGTCGGCGCCCGGATCATGTCGTCGGTACGGGAGGCCGCCCGCCGCGCGGGCGTGACCCCGTTCATGGTGCTGATGTCGGCGTTCCACGTGCTGCTGCACACGTACTCGGGCGCCACCGACATCGCGGTGAGCCACCCGCTGGCCGGCCGCGAACGGCCCGAGACCAGGTCCATGGTCGGCCCGTTCATCAACATCGTGCTGAACCGGTCGCGGATGGCGGACGACCCGACCTTCCACGAGCTGGTCCAGCGGGTGCTCCAGGGCGAACTCGACGCGTATTCCCACCAGAACGTGCCGGTGCGCGCGATGGTGCACGACGGCGTGGTGGGCGAGGGCAACCAGTTGCCGCTGCGCGTGATGCTCAACATGCTCGGCGTGCCGGGCAATTCGCTGACCCTGGCGGGGCTCGAGGTGGCGCCGCTGGACGTGCGGGTCGGCGACGAGACCCCGCTCCCGGAGCTGGTCGCCGCGATCGAGCCGCACAATCTCGATCTCTACCTCGTGGCCCGCGAGGTCGAGGGCGAGCTGCGCGGCCTGTGGGTGTACGCGCCGGACCGCATCGCGCCGCCGGTCATGGGCGCGCTCGTCCGGCAGTGGCCGCGGCTGCTGGAGCTCGTCGCGCGGCACCCGGAACTCACGGTGTCGCAACTGCGGGAGCGCGTACGGGCCGTACGGTCGGAGACGCGAACGGACGCTCGACCCGCCCCGCGGACCGGCACTCGGACGGACCCGCGGACCGACACGCAACCGGAGCCGCGGACCGACACACCGACGGACCCGAAGCCGGGCCCGGCGCCGACGAACGCGCAAGCCGACCCGCAGCCGGGCACACCGGCTGACCCAATTCCGGGCCCGGCGCCGACGGACGCGCGCCCGGATTCGGCCCGGGCCGGCACGGAGCCCGATGCGGCCCGGGCGGCTCGGTGACGACCTCGGTGACGAGCGCGACGACGGTGCAACGATCGCCCCTGCGGAGCTGGCAGTTCCGCAGGGTCGTCGCCGCGGAGTTCATCTCCTCGGTCGGCACCCAGATGACCACGCTGGCGCTGCCGTGGTTCGTCCTGACGACCAGCGGGTCGCCGGCGCGGATGGGGCTGGTGTTCGTCATCCAGATCCTGCCGGTGCCGCTGCTGGGCATGCCCGCCGGACTGCTCGTGGCCCGGTGGGGTGCCCGCCGCGTCACGATCGTCGGGGACCTGGTCGACACCGTGCTGACGGCTTCGGTGCCCACGCTGTACCTCGCGGGCGCGCTGCCGTTCTGGGCGCTGCTGACCGTCGTGGCCCTCGTCGGCTGCGTCGCGTCGGGGTACCTGTCCGCACAGCGCATGCTGCTGACCGAGACCATCGGCTCGGACGAGGGCGCCGTCACGGCGGGCAACGCCATGTTCGAGACGGCGACCTCGTCGGCGCGGCTGGTCGGCCCCGCGATCGCCGGTTTCCTGATCGCCGGGGCCGGACCGCTGAACGTCCTGTGGGCCGACGCGGCCTCGTTCGCGGTGTCGGCCGCGCTGCTGACCGGCCTGCCGCGCCACGAGCGTACGCCGGAGCCGTTGTCGGCGAACCGCATGGCGGAGGGCGTGCGCTACCTCCTCCGCGACCGGGTGCTGCGGACGATGGCGCTCGCCGCCCTCGGCTACGGCACACTCATGCCCGTCGTGCTGCTCGCCCTGCCGGTCATGGCCAGGAGCCGCTACGACGCCAACCCCCACGTGGCCGGCTGGCTGCTGGCCGCGTGGGGCGGCGGCACCGCGCTGGGCACCGTGGTGGTCGCCCGGCTCGCGCGCCGGATCCCGCCCACCCGTTTCGCGGCGTACGGCGGCGTCGGCGCGGCCATCGTGCTCTGGCTGCTCCCCTGGCACCAACCCGCCGCCACCGCCGGCCTGACGGTCGCCGCCGCCTGCATGTTCCTGCCCGCGGTCACCGCGCCCGCCGCCGCCCTGCTGATGCTGCGCCCCCCGGAACACCTGCGCCCCCACGTGGTCCCGGTCTTCGGCGCCGCCGTCTTCGTCGCGAGCCCGATCGCCTACGCGGTCGCCGGCGTCCTCTTCGAACACCTCGCGGTCGGCACGGTCCTCGCGGCGGTCGCCGCAGGAGCCACCCTCTGCGCCCTCCTCCTCCTGAACCTGGCCCGCCACCCGGAGACCACGTCACCCGGAGGTCCCGTCGCCGCCCCACCCCCGGTAAGGGCGACTCCGCCGCCCGGAGGACCCTGACCGTCCGGGCGCCGTGGCCGCGGGCGCCCCGTCAGGTGGTCAGCCCACCCGCGGCGAGACGGTCGCTCATGTCGCCGACCAACACTTTGGCAAGGGTGTCGGTCCTGCCGAGGAGCGCTTCGAAGGACCTGAGGCGACGGAACGTCTCGGCGTACGCCAGTTGCTCGGCCAAGGGGAGCTGAAGCACCTGCAAGCGCCGGACGTCGACCCGGGACGAGCTGGATGCGTGGGTGCCCGCCTGGCGTCCGTTGGCGGGCGCACGGAGACATCCGGCGAGAAAATGGGCGTCGAGCCTCTCCGGGTCCACCCGAAGGGTGTAAAGCTGGGGGCCCAGGGCCATCGGCGGCCCTTCGTGCACCCACGCCCGGAAGGCCCGAACCACGCCGGCGACCACGACATCGCCTTCCTCGGCGACGGCCTGTGCCGAGTCGGCGCGGAGCAGCCCGGTGGGAACGCCGTCCGTCAGCAGGTCTGCGACCGTGAGGAGCGGCACGGCAGGCTCACGGACCGGTGGCGTGATCTCGAGCGGTTGCTGACCGGCGCGCAGCGTCAGGGCACCGGCCTTGACGAGATCCCCCACGGTGGCCGTGGTCCGCACCGCCTCGGCCTCGAAGCCGAGCTCGGACAGGTACTGGGCCCGGCCGGCCAGATCGGCCAGGTGAGCACTCAGCTCCCGGCAGCCCGCCGCGAGTTCGGACCCGGAGGACTCCGTACCCGATGCCGTGTAGCGCCCCGGAGTGACGTCCACCTCGTCGTCCAGGAGGTCGAGCAGGGAGACGCGTACGGCGTGCTCCGGCGGATCGTCGTCCGGACGGTCGAGGACTGCCACGGCGGAGAGAACGAAAGAGCCGAGGGCGTCCCAGTCGGGTCCCGGCTCCCGCGCGCCGGTCCTTGCGAAGCGTGCGGCGTCCACGAGCAGCGCGTCCTGGCTGGACGGTACGGCGCCGGGGCCGTCCGCGGCCGCCCGAAGGACCCACAGTTGGAGAGAGACGCTGTGCGGTTGTGCGCTGCCGGGAGGCAGGGCCACGACGGCTCGCAGCGCGCCGGTACGGAGCAGGGAGCCCCGGATGCGGCGGCCGGCCTTGCGGGACGCGACAGCGGGCGGAAGGACGACGACGGCCGCCCCGCCGGGCCTGAGGTGCGAGAGCAGGTGCTGGACCCAGGCCAGTTCCGGCTCGGTCCGCGGTGGCAGTCCATGTGTCCAGCGCCGGTCGGTGGCGAGTTCCTCGTAGCCCCAGTCGCGTTCGTTGAACGGCGGGTTGCAGAGCGCGATGTCGGCCACCCGCGCTCCGGCGAACGGGTCCTCGCGCAGAGCGTCGGTCGTGGCGATCTCCGACCGGACGTCCAGTTCCTGGGTGACGAAGCCCAGCCGGGCAGCGGCCAGTGCGGCAAGGGCCGGGTCCCGCTCGCATGCCAGCAGGGTCGCTCCCGAACCGCCGGACTCGTGTGCCGCAGCGGCGAGCAGATGGCCGGTGCCGCAGGCGGGATCGAAGACGATCAGTCCTCCTTCGCCGTGGCCGAGACGGACGGTGAGAGCGATCCGCGCCATCAGCGCGGCGAGTTGTGCGGGGGTGGTGCTGAGCTGCCGCACGTGTGTCTCGAGCCACCGCTGCAGGAGGAACTCGAAAGTCTCGCGCGGGCCCTCACGACGCCCCAGCCGCGCCGCCTCGCCCACCAGCGTGCGTGCTTCCCGGGAAAGCTCAGGATGTGATATCCGAGCCCGGGGGGATCGCATCCGGCGGGCCGCCTCCGCGACGGCCAGCCCCGACTCGTCCCTGCTGCCGAGCGCCTCGAACCGCGGCCAGAGGAACTCACGGCGGCCGACGTCCCTGAGTTTCCCGTTGTCCCTCAGCCACAGCTCGACCTCTGCGAGTGAGAACTGCGGGCTGACATCGGTGCCGCCGATACGCGCGGGAAACGTGTGATGGCGGCGGCGCCAGTTGCTCACCGCGGCGCGCCCCACACCGGCGATCCGGGCGATCTCCGCCAGGCTGACGGGCACGGCGTCGGGTGTACTCATCGAAGCGTCTCCGAGGTGCGGAACCGGTTGGGCTGGTCGGCGTCCCAGCAGCCGTATTGCATGGAAGGCTACTACGCTCATTGACTCTGTTCACAGAACAAAAGTGCGAGCTCACTGTGTGGGTAGTGTGGAGGACGGGAGAAATGCGGGAATTCACACCGGGAATAGTGCTTCGCGACCGCTACCGGCTGACGTCGGTACAGGGCGCCCTCTTCTGAACCCACGGCATGACAAAGGGGAGCCGGTCCGCGTCACCGCAAGTACGCGGACCGGCCCCCTCTCAGCGCTCAGACATCCAAGCCGGCGCCATCAGCGGCGAAGGACACGAACGCCACCCGCTCCTCGCGACTGACCCGCGGTACGGGCCCCTCGCCCGCCGCCTTCGAGTCCCGTACGTACACGGCCTCCGGACCGACGGCCACCTCCACGCAGTCGCCGCCCCCGGATCCGCTGTAGCTGCTCTTGAACTGCCCAGGCCCGTTACGGGAGCACCTGGACCGTGGCCGACACCGTGCTTCCGTTGTACGTGTCGTCTCCCGCGTAGGTGACGGTGTAGACAGCCGGACCGGCCACGAAGGGGACGTCGGCGATCTGGAACGTGCCGTCGGCGGCGACCTTCCGGGTGCCGACGAGTGCCGCGCCCGGCCCGGTGCTGTCCTGTCGGGTGATGGTGACGGTGGCGCCCACGGGGATGGACGTCGCCGAGGTGAGCCTGCCGTCCATCTTGAGCTTCGCGCCCACCTTGGCGCGGTTCTCGAACTCCAGCCACAGCGTGGTGTCGGCCTTCGCGGGCTTCGTGACCGTCAACGACGCCGACTGCCGCGCCGAGGTGTGGTCCCGGTCACCGTCGTAGGAGACCTGGTAGGAGACGTCGCCCCCGGCGGTCGCCGTGTCGGTGAAGGAGAACGTGCCGTCGGCGCCCACCGCCGCGTCCGGCAGCGCCGTGCCGTCCGGGTCCGCCGCGTCGGTGCGCGTCACGTGCACGGTCTGCCCGGCCGCGAACGCTTGCGTCGACGCCAGAGCCCCTTCGACCGAGAACGGCGTCCCCACTTCCGCGCCGGCCGGGGCCGTCAGGGTCATCGTGGTGTCGACCTGCTCGGGGTTGTGGATGACGTTGAGTACCGGGTCGGTGGTACCCGAAGGTGACCAGCCCCCGGAGGCCGCGTACAGCCGCGATCCGTCCGAGGACCATGCCAGACCGCCTGCGTTGACCGGCGCCGCCAAGGTTCGCCGCGGCGCGGACTCGCCGGGTACGACCACGGACATCCCGACCGCGCCCTGATACGGGTAGTTCCAGTAGCCGGCCGCCACGGCGCCGTCCGGAGCAACGGCCACCGCCTCCGCAACGTTGCTCACGGGAGTGGCCGGACGGTCGGGTTGCAGGTCGGCGATCCGGAAGAACTGGACCTTCGCTTCCCCCGCCATCGTGACGACCACGTCCTCGCCGTCGCTGGTGACCACCGCGTCGTAAGTGTTGTCTGCGTCCGTATACGAGTCGGTCTTCACCGCGGTGGTCGTGGAGACGTCGTAGACACCGAGCCCCCCGCCGTGGAACGCGCTGGTGACGACCAGGACATTGGGGTCCGCGGGGTCGGCCAGCACATTCGGAGCGTCGCCCAGCCACTGCCAATCCGGATCAAGGCTCACGGTGGGAGTCTGTGCCTGCAGGTCCACGGAGCCGATACCGGCGTCACTGTGGTCGAGCAGGTTGAAGCCGAACCACAACCGGCCTCCCGTGAACGCCAGGCGCTCCGTGTCGACGCCCGTCTGGTACAGCGCGGTCTGCTGCAGAGTAGCGGTGCTGACCGCGGAGATCGTGCCGAGTTCGGCGTGCGCGATGTACAGCGTGCTGCCGTCGGGCGAAAGGGCCATCCCGCTGGCGCTGGGCTGGTCGTCTATCGTGCCCACGCGGTTGCCGTCCAGGTCGAAGACCTCGACGTAGGGCAGCTGGCCCTCGGTGCTGAGGTAGACGTGCTGGTTCTGTTCGTCCAGCAGAATGCGGGGCGACGGAGTGGGTGTGCTCGCCGCCGCAGGCATGGCCGGCAACACGGTGAAGGCCGCCCCCGCCAGTACCGCCGCGGCCATGCTGACCGCGCCCTTCTTGAATCGCATGAAACCCCCCAGGCTCATACGGGGGCACGCCGCCGGAGGCCCCCCGGTCCCCGCGCCCCCCATTGGTCGCGCACTTCCCCAAGTGCGCCGTTGACGAAGGTAGTTGCCCTCTCCCTGCTCTTCAAGATCCGGGGTGCCGTGCGGCGAGCGGGCTCCCGGGCCCGTGCGGGCCCGGGAGCCGGCTCTTCAAAGGCACGACCCGGAAAGCGGGTTCGGAAAGTGACTCGGAAGGTGGCTCAGAAGGTGTAGGTGTCTCCGCCCAGCGTGGCGGCCGGGGTACTGTCCTGAGAGAGGACGGAGAGGGTGCGGGCCGTGCCGGAGACATGTCCGTTGCCGTCGCCGGGCCACCAGTGGGCGACGCCGGAGGAGTCGAGCCCGACGAAGTCGGTCGCCCCGTCGCCATTCACGTCCGCGGTGAACGTGTGCCCGTAGGCGGCGAAGGACGTGCCCGGCGCGAGCTGCTGGGCGGTCGACAGCCCGCCGTTGCCGTCACCGGCCCACCACCACAGAGTGCCGCTCGCGTCGACGCCCGCCACGTCCGTCCGGCCGTCGCCGTTGAAGTCCCCGGTCGGTACGGCCTGGTATCCCGCGAACGCGGTCCCGGGCACCAGGTTCTGCCGGGCTCCGAAGGTGCGGTCGCCATTGCTGGGCCACCACCACAGGGAGCCGTCGTAGCCGAGCCCCAGGATGTCGGTGAGGCCGTCGTTGTTGAAGTCGCCGCCGGAGACGGCCATGACGTCCTGGAACGAGGTGCCGGGGAGCAGCACGACCGGCGGCGAGAAGGAGCCGTCACCCTGCCCGAGCCAGAACTCGAGCCGGTTCTGGTTGTCCTTCGCGATCAGGTCGCCGATCCCGTCGTTGTTGAAGTCGCCGCGGGCGGGGTGGAAGGACGTGTCGAAGCCGGTCCCGGCGGCGGTGGGGTTCTGGAGGGAGACGTCGCCGGGCGAGCCGGCCGTCACGTCGCCCACCGTCGGGAAGTAGCGCAGGTCGCCGACCGTCGTGCGGCCCAGGACGTCGAGCCGGCCGTCACCGTCGATGTCGCCCCAGGAGCGCGGGTCGGGAACGCCGCTGTCGAACGGCAGGTGCAGTAGCGGGCCGACGCCGGAGTAGGTGCCGCTGTTCGCCGCGGCGGTGATCTCCTGGGCGCTCAGCGCGCGGTCGTAGAGCACCACGTCGTCGATGGATCCCGCGTAGGGCTGGGCGCCGTCGATCCGGTTGCCGATCTCCAGCGGCTGCGGGCGGGAGGGCGAGATCGCCCCGGAGGGAGCGGCGCCGGAGGCCACCTGGACGCCGTCGATCCACAACAGCAACTGGCTGCCGGACCGCTGGAAGGCCACGTGGTGCCAGGTGTTGTCGTTGTACGCCTGCGTGGTGTTGAGCGTGGTGCTGCCCGAGCTCGTCGTCGCGTCCGCGGAGATCCGGTGGTTGGCGGGGTCGCCTCGCACCCACAGTTGCGGAAGGCCCGCGCCGACACCGAAGCCCCAGATGATCGGGCGCAGCCCATCGGTGGCGTTGTACTTGAAGTCGGCGGCGACCGTGAAGTCCCCGTCGATCCGGGCGTACGCGGGGCTGGGGGTCACGTCGACCCAACCGGTGGCGCCCGCGGAGTTCGGGGTGAAGGTCACGGCCCGGCCGAACCGCCCGGCGGTCAGCTTGGCCCCGCCGCGCAGCACGGCCGCGTTGCCGCCGGCCGCGGTGTCGGGCGTGCGCGCGCCGGTCACGGGCCCGGTGATCACGCTCTGCCCGGAGGAGACGACCGTGAACCGGACCGTGGTGCGGCTGGACGCCGGGGGGCCGCTGATCTTGGACGGGTCGGGGCCGGCCTCATAGAGGACGCCGATCCCGCCCCCCGCGGTGCGGGTGAGATCGGAGTAGCCCGCGCCGGCCTTGGCGATGACGAGCCCCTGGTCGGGGGTCTGCCAGGTGAGGCCGTCGTCGAAGGACGAACGCATGATCAGGGTGCCCTGGAGGTTGGTCGCGGAGGGGTCGTGGTAGACGGGCTGGGTGATGACGAGCTGGTGGTAGGCGTCGCCGTCGGCGGCGTCGGCGGCGGCCAGCACCGGGGCGAAGACGGTGGCGCCCGGCAGTGCGGACGCGCCGGTCAGGGGCTGCCAGGACGCGCCGCAGTTCGTGCTGACGAAGGTGAGCCGGTTGTCCCCCGCGGCGTCACCGGCGGCGGTGTTGACCTTGTTGTTACGGGCGGTCATGAGCAGCCGCCCGTCGGAGAGTTCCGCGATGCTCGGCTCACCCGCGTACTGGGCGGTGAGGTCGTTGGGGGTGGAGGCACCTCGATGCCAGACGCCATTGGTGTCGCGGTAGAGGGCGGCGGCCACATGGCCGAAGACGTTCGTCTGGTTCGGGACAGGCACGCTCTCGTACGTGGGGGCGACCAGCCAGCCGGCGCAGTCGCCGTGCCGCAGTTGGATGCCGTGCCCCGGACCGCTGACGAAGAACCCGACACCGGTCGGGTTGACCTGCGCGGAGATGTCCTGGTCACCGCTCCAGCCGGCGCCGTCGTCGGAGCTGACCAGCACATGGGTTTTGATCGGAAACACGCCGCCGGCGGGGTTGTTGATGGTCCCGTCACTCGCGAGCTGTCGTACGTTGTAGAGCAGGACGACCTGGCCGGCGCCGCTGCCGACCGTGGCGTCGACGATCGGCGTCGGCTCCATGTCGATCGCGGGAGTGTGTGTGCCTGCCGTGTCTGTCGGCAGGCCGCGGGCGACGATCTGCGGGGGCAGCCACGTCGTGCCGCCGTCGGTGGAGCGGCGCAGCACGATGTCCATTTCCTTGGTGTCCGCGCAGTCGCCGCCAGTGAGTCGGCCCTCGGCGAAGGCGAGCAGAGTGCCGTCGTTGGCACGGACCACGGAGGGTACCCGGAAGCAGGCGTAACTCCGGCCGCCGATCACGGTGTTGGAGGTGAAGAGGGTCTCCTGTGCGGGCAGCAGGGGTGCCTGCGGCGCGTTCAGCTGGCCGGTCGTCCCGGCGGCCTGCGCCGACGCCGGGGCGGCGGACGCGGACACGGGGGCGGCCAGGGCCCAGGCGGCGGCCGACGCGAGGAGCACCGCTCCCACGATCGTCAATCGAAGAACACTACTGATTACTGCGGGCAAACGTGATCGCATTCACACTCTTTCCCTTGCTGAAGTCCGCGAAAGATGCACGGAAAGGCATAGCCGACAGGCTCGGGAGACCGCCGAAATCGCTACGGTCGAGGAATCACGAGTGGATGAGGACGCGACGCGACGCACCTGGAAAGCGGAAGTACAGAAACATGAGCACCGCTCATGAGAAACCCCCCACGCGCCCCCGTCGCGAGCGTGCTGGGCACTGTCGTCCCGCACGAGGAAGAACGCTACGAGCTTCCATGATTGCCAGTCAAGAGGGATTTTTTCGATCGAGCGTCGCGGATGCCGGCGTCCGCATCGGGCCTGCGGATTTCATGCTCATCACGAGATGAGGAGTTGATTAACTTTCCCTGCCTGTCGAGGCAACGCGGAAAAGTCGAGCGACCCGACGCGGCGGATGGATGGCCGAAAAATAATGCAACCTACACCGGAGGTGAGTTGTCTGCTCGCCGGCCGCCTCGTTCGGTCGTCAGTCCCGCCGCGCCAGATCCAGTGCCGCCACGCCCACGAACCAGTCCAGCACCTGGCAGATCTCATCGCTGTGTTCCGCGAAGACCTGTACGGGGAAGGACGGGCGCAGCTCCAGCTTCGCCTCGGGCAGGTCGATGCCGTCGATCTCGTTGAGGCGCCGCAGGAGCTCGCGGCGCTGTTCGGTGTCGTCGAAGGGGCTGCGGCTCTTGAGGTACTGGAAGACGACCTCGACCGTCCCGCTCACCGGGTAGATACCGACCGGCCACAGCAGGTGGGACTGCCGGCTCGTCCCGGCGTCGAGCATGGGAAAGCAACTGGTCTCCTCGTGCCGGCCGTAGGTGATGTGGCCGCCCTGGGCACGCCAGAAGTCGAGCGCCGCGAGGACCCCGGAGAAGGCCTCGGGCCAGTGCCCCCGCAACTGCGTGCGGAAGCGCTCGGCAGCCGCCGAGTCCTCCCCCTCGGGAAGCGGATCGTCGGAAACGGGCCGGGCCACGTCCCTGCCCAACAGAGTGGCCAGCTCCGCGGCCGTCAGGCGCTGCGCGTCATGGGCCCGGCCCGCGGAGTCGAACCTCACTCCCTCACTCGTCAGCAGGTCCTGCGGCGGCTGCCGGTCGCTGCCGTCCGCCCACCGGAAGGAAGCGGAGATCCGGCCCTCCGCGGTGAGGACCCGATACGCACCGACCAGCGTCGGGTTGGCGCCGAGGTACGTGCCCACCGGCACCGGATGGCTGCCGATGAGCTCGGCGACGTCACCGTACGTCGTCCAGGTGCCGCTGGGCATCGCCACCAGGGCCGCCCGAAGTTCCGCCCAGCCCGGCCACTCCTCGCCGCTCGGCTTGGCCCCGGTGATCGGGCCGGGCCACAGGTCCACCGCCCGCTGCGCCAGGCGGTCGGCGCGGGCCGTGATCTCCGCCTTGCCCCAGCGCTGAGCGGAGGCGATCTCCAGGTTCATGCGCAAGGCGCTGGATTCGAGGATCTGCTGCTTGCGCTCGAACGGGTGGTTCGACAACTTGCCGTTGTCGCCGGTCAGTGTCAGGTTGCCGAGCGTGTGCACCAAGAGGTCGTGCAGTTCCTGGGGAGTCTGGCTGGGCTCGGTCTCGTCGGCGAGCTGGTCGAACCACTCCGGCGCCGGGCGCTGCGGCAGGACGTGCTCCACGGTGAGGGACGCCTTAGCGAAGTCGACGGGCTCCGTGGGCCGATAGCTCTCCTCCAGGCGGCGCAGGATGTAGCTGCGCTGCGGAGGACGACCGCTCCAGTAGAAGGGCTTGCTGCGGATCGCCTCGCGCAGTTCCTCGTCGCTCGGCCACCGCCGGCGGCGCCCGGACAGGAACCTCCGCACGGCCTCGGCCGCCGCACGGTCCGTCTCCAGCTCCTTCGGCGCCTCCATGAAGATCCGGTTGAGGCCGGTGGTCGGCGTCTGGCAGATGAGTCGCCGTACCAGGTAGGACTCGACGTACAGCAGCGCCTGCGCCGCGTCGTCGGGCGTCGTGCTGCCGGCGTCGACAAGGTCCAGCAGGTGAAGTGCGAGCGGGTAGTGGGTCTGACCGCCCCAGGAGGCCAGGCGTTCCAGGACCGCGCGGAGTGCGGGTGACGGCTCGCGCCCGGGCTCCACGATGCGGAGGAACCGCCGTCCGCGCTCGGCCAGCTGCGTGATCTCGTGTTGCAGGGCGTCCTCGTCACCGGCCAGTGGCTGGAGCCGCTTCTGCTGTTCCCGGTAGATGTCGCTCTGCTTCGTCTTGTGGTTGCCGCGGACCACCAGGTCCAGCCAGACGAGGAGTTCGAGGTTCTTCGGGCCGAGGCTCTGCTGCATGGGCAGCCACAGTTCCTGGTAGACCCGTTCACCTCGTTTGGGCAGGAGCATGAACACGTAATTGCGCAGCAGGTCGCTCTGGCTGAGCCCGACACCGGTGTTGTTGATCGACTCGAAGATCCGGTAGACGTTGTCGCCGGACTCTGCGGTGATCTCCACGATCGAGAGCAGGTCCTTGAGGACGATCTCGACGGTTGCGATCCATCGCTCGTCGCCGGTCTCCCGCCCCTCGGCGAGCGCGCCCCGGAAGAACCGATAGGCGGCACCGATGTTGTCGCTCCCGCCGGCCTCTGCCCGGGACTGGACACAGGCGTTGTACGCCTCGCGGTCCGCCTGCGTGGGCAGCAGCCGGTAGTGGTCGAGGTCCTCCTGGTACTCGTTGACGAGTATCTGCTTGTGCACCCTGTCCACGCCGCGCAGATCGCCGATCTCCCTGAGGTGGTCGCGCAAAGCGGTGAAGGCCAGCATCAGCGTGGTCAACCGCTGCTGACCGTCCACCACCAGCCACCGCTGTACCCCGCCGGCCTGGATCTGACCGGGAGCCAGCACCACCGAGCCCAGGAAGTGCGGGGCCAGGGAATCCCCCGCGAGGTGCTGGTCGACGAGTTCGCAGACGTCCTCCCACAGGCGCTTCAGCTGGTCCTTACCCCAGCTGTAGGTGCGCTGGTAGAGCGGTACCTGGAACTGCTTCTCCCCCTGGACGAGCTTGAGGAAGGTGATTTCCTGGGCGCGCATGCGCTTCCTTTCCCTGCCGGCTTTCCCTGCCGGGTGCACAGGACTGGGCCGCCCGTCCGGCCGTTCGGCGCCGGGACGGCAGTCCATGAATGTACCGGTTGAGCAGGTCGACGAAGGTGGCTTCCGGTCCGCTCCGCGGTCGCGCGCCGGTGAGGGTGAAACGCGCGGCCCCGGCACCGCTCCCTGCTACGCTCGGCGCGTGTGCTCAGTTCACACTCAAGTCGTCGTGCCGGGGGGCGCTGCGTGGTCGTGCTTGAGGTGGCCGGGGCGGATTCCCGAGGCGGCCACTGAGTGGCCCTCAGCAGCGGTGGGGTGGCGCGTGAGCCAGGGCGTGAACGACATGGACGACGGTGTGCAGCCCGTCGGTTTCATCCATCACTACGACGACGGCCTGCATGTGAGGGTCGACGACGTCGTGCCGTACGAGCTGGCCGACCCCGGGAGTTCCCACGGGTACCGGCCAGGCGACGACCTGGTGCGATGCACTCTGTACCTGAGCAACGGCACCGGCCGGCCCGTCGACGTCGACGGTATCGCCCTGCTGGTGCGCAGCGGGCCCTACGGAAAGACCGGCCGCCGGGTACTGGACAGCAAGGCCGGCGTACTCGACGACGAGCTGGAAGGCACCTTGCGCACGGGGCGCCGGATGTCGGTGACCTGGGCGTACAGCATTCCCGCCGGCACCACCGCCGAACTGGACATCGAGGTCCGCTTCCCGAGCTCGCACGGCCGCGCGAGCATCACCTTCACCACGGCTTCGGCCGCGCCTTCCGGGACTCCTGTGGGCGCCGCACACGCCTTCGCGGAAGCGGGGCCGGAAGGCGCAGGCGAGCAGACCGACGCCACACGCGTGCGGCAGATCTTCCGGTTCCTCGCCGAGGCGGAAGAGTCGAGGGCCCGCCCCGTGCGTACCCTCGACGGAGCTGCCGGCACCGTGTGGTTCGACGAACTGCCGGACGACCCCGGCGTCGCGGTCATGCTGGACGGAGCCCTGGACGCCGACGACCCCGCCTGGCTGACCGTCGCCCGCCCCGAGCGCGAGGACGCCCCTCATCCGGAGCCCCTGCTCGCTCCCTGGGTCGACGACACCCGCGTGCGGGATTTCAAGCAGACCCGCCCTCCGCACCTGCGTCGCCGTATCGAGCCGGCACTCCCCGACTGGACCCGGGGCATCCCGCTCGAAAAGGCGTACCACGAGCTCGACGAGCACCCTGATCGGGAGAAGATCGAGAAGCTTTACGCCGCGTGGGAACAGGAATGGCTGGCCTGGGCCGAGCGGCGCCGCGCGATCGACCCCATCGTCAGGCTGTACGACCGGCTGCACAAGATGCACGAAGACGCTGCCAACCTCGGCGAGGCGTACGAACTCGTACTCGGCCTGGGGCGGCTGACCTGGCAGACACCGGGCGGTCTGCGGGTGGAGCGACACCTGGTCACCCATCGGGCCACGGTCCGGCTCGACCCGTCCACCGGCACGCTCACCGCCGCTCCGGACCCGACCGGCCCCGGTCTGGAGCTGGAAGAGGGCATGCTCGAAGGGGCGCAGCATGTCCCCGGCCCGGTGCGCGAGAAGATCGTCGAGGTGCTGGAAGGCGCTTCCGACGTGACGGATCCCGAGCACCTCGAAGCCCTGCACACCGCCCTGCGCAGTTGGGTCAACGCCGCCCACAGCGCAGGGAGCTATCTGCCGACCGTGGAACGGGTCAGGCCTCGGTCCCTCGACGTGCCGCAGGTGGGGCTCACACCCGGGCTCGTCCTGCGCGAGCGGACGCGCAGATCGACGGTGGACGCGCTCAAGGCGATTGCCCGCCGGATCGACGCGGGTACCCCTCCGACCGAACTGCTCGGGTACATCGCCGGCCGCGACGGGGCGTTGACCGCCGCGGGCCTCGCGGCGGCCGAGGACGGCGCCACCGGCGATGTCACCGGTGAGATGTACTTCGCGCTCCCGGCCAACGAGGAGCAGCGCACGATTGCCGAGCGGCTGCGCGCCAACCGGCTGGTCGTCGTCCAGGGCCCGCCCGGCACCGGCAAGACGCACACCATCGCCAACCTGGTCACGGACCTGCTTGCCCAGGGCCGGCGGGTCCTCATCACCAGCCACACCCCGCGCGCCCTTCGCGTGCTGCGGGACAAACTGCCCGAGTCGGTCCGCGACCTCTGCGTGAGCCGGACGGAGGACGGAGCGGCCGCCCAGCGGGAACTCGAGGCGTCCGTCCAGCGGATCCTCAGCGAGTACGCCGGCTACGACCCGAAGGCGTCGGAGCGTGAGATCCGCGCCCTCCAGTCACGGCTGGCCGCGGCGCGGGCCGCCCAGACCGCCATGCTCCGCGACCTCGCGGTGCTGCGCGAGCAGGAGACCCACCGCTTCGAGGCGGAGATCGGTGACTACAGCGGCAGCCTTCAGGAGATCGCCGAACGCCTCACCACCGAGGCCGGGACGTACGACTGGCTCGGCACGGTTCCCGGCGAACAGCCCGTACTCGGCGCCGACGAAGCGCTGAGGCTGCTGCACGCCACCCGCGCCTACACGCCTCACCACCGCGCCGTGGCCGCTGAGGTACCCGGCCCGTCCGAGCTGCCGAGCCCCGGTGCTTTCGAGGAAGCCGTCTCCGTCGTCCGCGCGGCGGAGGAAGCGCACGCGGCGGTGCGGCAGGACCCGCTGAGCCAGGAGTACGACACGGCCGTACGCGGCTTGGCAGAAGCGGAACAGCAACGGCTGTCGACCGCTCTCGACGCGTTCTCCGCCGCCCGGGCACGCGCCGCGTCCCTCGCCGCCCCGGCCGGGGACTGGGCCGTGGCGCTCCTGAAAGAGGTGACCGCGGGGCAGGACTGGCAGACGCGCAGCCGGCAGGCCGCCGTCACCGATGCGCTCGCCGCGGTCGAGTCCTCGCTCGCCACGCTGGGTACCGCGATGGTCAGCGGTCTGGAGGAATACGACCCGGCAACCGCGCTGGGCCAGGCCACCGCCCTGCACGACGGGCTCGGCCAGGGCCAGAAGCTGCGCGGGCCGCTCGGTGTGCGATCGAAACTGGCCAAGGCCGTCGGCGGGTTCGTGGAATCCGTCCGTGTCGACGGGCGGGCTCCGGAAGACATCGCGACCGCGGCCGTCGTCCTTGCCCGCGTGCAACTCGAACTGCGCCTGGCGCAGGTGGAATCCGAGTGGGGAACCCCGGCCGGACGCTGGCACGGGCACGGCCCGAGGCTCGCCCGTCTGCGGCAGGACGCCGCGGTACTCGAAGCCCTGCTCGCCGTCGCCGCCGCCCGCACCGACGTGGTCACCACCGCGGCCACCTCGCCGGAGCTGGCCGTCGCCGCCTGGCACGAGCCTTCCGTCGAGAACGCCGTACGCGCCCTGCTGCGCGCGGCGGTGACGCTGCGCGCCGCCGATCAGTCGCGCAGGATCATCGCGGACGCCGAGGACCTGTTGCGTGTCTGGAACGACCGGACCGGGGTGTCGCCGGCCGTTGGGCGCGCTCTCGACACCGTTCGCGCTCAGGACCCGGACGGGTACCGAGAGTTCAGCCAGGAGATCGCCGAGGTCCGGGAAGCGGCCCGGTTGCGGGCGGAACAGCACGCGGCGCTGTCGCTCGTGCGACAGGCCTTCCCCGCGCTCGCCGAACGGATCAGCGACACCCCCGAGGACGCCGCTTGGGAGACCCGGCTGCCGCTCCTCGCCGAGGCCTGGGCGTGGTCCGCCTGGCGCGACCGCATGGAGCGGCTCACCGATCCGGAGGCCGAGCGCTCCCTGCGCAAGCGGTTGACGGAGGCCGACGACGAGGCACGCATCATGCTCGCCCGGCTTGCCGCCGCGCGCGCCTGGCACCGCTGCCTCGGGCTGCTCACCGGCGACCAGTCCAGGGCGCTCAGCGCGTACCAGCAGGCTGCACGCCGCATGAAGGGCAAGTACCAGCACCGCTACCGACGGGACGCCCAGGCCGCATTGCGCAAGGCGCAGACGGCGGTGCCGGCCTGGATCATGCCGCTGCACCAAGTCGCGGAGACCGTGCCCATGGACCGGCCCGGCCTGTTCGACGTCGTCATCGTCGACGAGGCCAGCCAGTCCGGTCTGGAGGCCATGCTGCTGAGCTGGCTCGCCGACCGTATGGTCGTCGTCGGCGACAGCAAGCAGGTCAGCCCCGCCAACGTCGGGCTCAAGCAGGACGAGTACTTCCATCTGAGAGACCGGCTGCTGACCTCCCTCGAGCCGGACGTCCGCAGCCTGTTCGGCCCGGAGTCCAGCTTCTTCGATCTCACCGAAGCACTCTCCGCGGGCCGCGGCACGCTCATGCTCAAGGAGCACTTCCGGTGCATGCCGGAGATCATCTCCTTCTCCAACGAGCTGTGCTACGACGGCCGGCTGCAGCCGCTGCGGCAGTACGGTGCGGACCGGCTGCCCCCGGTCCGCACCGTGTACGTGCCGGACGGCGAGGCCGTCGGTGCCGATGCCCGCCTGGTCAACACCGCCGAGGCCGAGGCACTCGTCGACGCGGTCGTGCGCTGCTGCGCCGACCCCGCGTACGAGGGGAAGACCATGGGCGTCATCAGTCTGCGGGCCAGCAAGGGGCATGTGGCGGAGCTGGAGAATCTGCTGGCCGAGCGCCTCGACTACGAGGAGCGCGAGGAGCGGCGTATCCGGGTCGGCGACGCCGAGGACTTCCAGGGCGACGAACGCCACGTCATGTTCGTCTCCTGCGTCAACTCGGCGACCACCGCGGCAGGGACGGTGCCCGGAGGGTTCAGCGGAAAGAGGTACGAGCAGCAGCTCAACGTCGCGGCCTCCCGCGCCCAGGACCAGGTGTGGGTGTTCCACAGCGCACGCGCCGAGCAGTTCCACGAGAACGACCTTCGCCGGCGGTGGCTCGATCAGCTCACCAGGCCCGTGGAGGAGGACATCGTGGCGGTCGGCAGCGAGGTGCTGCCGGATGTCCGGCACGAGGCGTTCGACAGCCTGTTCCAGCAGAAGGTGTACCTGGAGCTGACGGCGCGCGGTTACCGCGTGCGGCCGGGGTACCGTGTCGGCCGCCACACGATCGACCTGGTCGTCGAGGGCGGGACGCGCAGGCTGGCGATCGCCTGCGACGGGGACGCGTTCGCGGACGGCGAGGACGCGGGCACGGCCGCCACCCGGCAGCGCGACCTGGAGCGCGTCGACTGGACCTTCGTCCGCGTTCGCGGCAGCCGGTTCCACCTCGACCGCGAGCAGGCGCTGTCGCCTGTGTGGTCCGAATTGGAGCGGCTGGGCATCCGGCCGGCCGGTGACGAAGGGGAGCAGTTCGTCGTCCCCGTCGAGATCGACCGGACCGGGGTTCCGCCGGTTGCGGAGCCAGGCGAATCCGTACCGGCCGCCGAGGACTCCTCCGTGGCCCCGGCGGACCGGGCGCGGGACGTGCAGGTCCCGACGTGGGACGCCGGAAGCCCGCTGCCGGTTCGGGAGATCCCCGCCGCAGCCTTCCAGCGGCTGGTCCGCGAGATGCAGGAGTTGCAGGCAGCCGTCGATGCTCCGGACGTGACGCCCGACGGCGTGGACCCGGCGAACCTCGTCTCGCTCCGGAAGACCGACGCTGATCAGCGCGACCGGCGTACGAAGCGGCTCGGCTTCCTGAGGTCGTTCCTCGACACCGTCGCCGTCGGGCGGGAGACGGCCGTACCGGCGCTCGTAATTCCCGGCGCCCTGCTCGTTCTGGAATTCGACGGACAGATCGATGGCGACACCCTGTACACGGTTGCCGAACTACCGACCGGCGACGCGGACATCGTGTCTCCCTCTTCTCCGTTGGGGCAGGCGCTGATGTGGCAGCCGGTGGGACACGAGGTCTCGTACGAGGCGTCCCAGGACAAGGCGCACACCGTGGTCGTCCGGGAGATCCGCGTGTGAGGGGTGTGAGGGGTGTGAGGGGTGTGAGCGCCTGAGCCGCGGCCCGGACGGAGATCCGGTGGTACCGGCATCGGCCGACGTCCCGCCGTCCCGACCCGGTTTCGGGTTCGGGCGGCGGGACCCCTGCATTCCTCATCCAGTGATCGCGGTGATCGGGTCCAGCAGGCGGCTTCGCTCGCCACTCCACGAGATGGCCAGTGCGTCACGCGGCCGCGTGCACGCCACGAACAGCAGGCAGTGCTCGGCGAGCAGGTCGGACTGATGCTGGACGGGATCCACCTCGGCCGGCGTCACCTGCGGGGCGAAGGGCAGCACGCTGGAGGTCACGCCGACGACGGCCACGCAGCGGAACTCCAGGCCCTTCATCGCGTGCATGGTGGCAACACGCACGCCGGACACACCGGCCCCTGGATCGTCCCTCACGGCGACGGCTGGGATGCGTTCCCGTCGCAAGCGTGCGATGACCGCATCGACCAGGGTGTTGAACCGGGCGCATACCGCCACCTCGGACGGTTTGACGCCGTCCTGATCGATCCAGATCCGGATCTGCTCGATCAGCGCCCGCAGTTCCTCGTCCTGGCTCGCGTATCCGCGGACGGCCGGAACACGGCCGTGCAGTTGGGAACGGTAGCCGTGCAGTGAGTCCCGGTCACCGTCATCGTCGTCGTCCTCACCGAGCCGGCCCACGGCCTGACCGTCGAGGAGCGCCGCCGACCAGCGCAGGATCTCCTCCGTGCTGCGGTAGTTGAGGCGGAGCCGGGACGAGCGCCCGCGGACGTCGATGCCCAGCGAGCGCAGTGATACGCGGGAATCGTAGATGCGTTGATGCGGGTCCCCGACGATGAACATGTCGTCCGCCCGGTCCGCCGCGCAGGCCCGCAGCACCCGCCACTGGGCCGGATGGAGATCCTGGGCCTCGTCCACGACGACGTGGCGGTAACGCGGCTTGCCCTCCGCCAGGATCCGGGCGGCCTGGTCGCACAGTTGTGTGTACGTGGCCGAATCGTGGGCGGCCAGGTCTGCCGTGAACCGCTCCATGACGCGCCACAGTCGCGCCCTCTGCACCCGCCCGATCTGGGTACCGCGCCCCCTGCGCACACAGCGCAGGTACTCCTCGGGTGTGCGCAGCCCTTGCGCCAGCACGACGTTGCGGAACTCCTGGGACAGGAACTGCTCTGTCCACGGGAGTTCCTCACGTGCACTGACTCGGGTCCAGGCGCTCTTCTCGGCTGCGGCGGAGAGGGGCTTGAGCGAACGGCCCCGCGCCTCCCGGATCACCCGGGCGGCGAGGGAGTCCACCGTCGTGACATCGACACGGTCCAGCAGGTGGGCGTCGGCTTCGCCGAGCAGGAGCGCCAGGCTGTCCCGCAGCGAAGACGCCATGGCGTTGGTGAAGGTCGTGAGCAGGATCCGGTCGCCGTCATCGCCGGTGCGCAGCAGATGCCGGACACGGTGCAGGGCGACGACCGTCTTGCCGGTGCCGGGGCCACCGGTGACCTGGGCGGGCCCGTTGAAACCGGCGTGGTAGGCGAACCGGCGCTGGGCAGGGTGGAGGAAGATCCGCCATCGGGCGAGGTCCTCGGTGAGGACCCGCTCCAGCTCTCCGGGCCCCGTCACCTCCACGATGCGGTCCGGCGTGTTGAGGACCGCCTCGGTGAGCGTGACGGTCGGCCGGTCCTGCGCCGTCCGCACGGTCTGTCCCCGCGGCGCGATCAGCTGCTCCCAGACATCCTCGGCGGAGTAACCGGCAGCCAGGAACTCCAGGACCTCGTACTGATCGGCGGGCATCATCGGCGGTGCCATGACCGTCAGGTCGTCGGTCGTGACACAGACCCGGGCAAGCCGCATGACCTGCTCGTCGATGCCGAGGTCGCGCAGCACGGTGTCCGAGTGCCCTTCGAAGAGGCGGACAGGTGCGGTGACCGCGTTCGCTTCGAGTTTCGCCTCGAAGTACGTCTCCATCTGCTCCAATGCCTCGACGTTTCGCACCTCCAGACCTCCGGTCGCGCCGTTGACGGAGTAGACGCGCTTGCAGGCCCAGTTGATCGCCTCGTCATGAGGGGCGACCCGAAGGAGCGTGAACAGATCGCTTCCGTCGTCGGGGGCCAGGAGGACGCCCCGGTAGGACTTGGTGACGCGTATCGTGCGGATCCGGGAGTCGCGCGCCCGCTCGAGTTTCTCCAGATGCATGCCCTTGCTGGCATGGAGCTGAGGGACGGTCATGCTCCGGAACATCTGGATCGCGTCGTTGACTTCTTTCTGGACCGGTCTCTGAAGCGCGATGAGGTCCGTGACGAAGTCGTCGGAGAGGGCGAGTCG
This sequence comes from Actinacidiphila acididurans, assembly GCF_016918855.1. Classification (GTDB taxonomy): domain Bacteria; phylum Actinomycetota; class Actinomycetes; order Streptomycetales; family Streptomycetaceae; genus Actinacidiphila; species Actinacidiphila acididurans. The sequence goes on along the minus strand of NZ_JADKYB010000024.1, from coordinate 73,583 downwards.
GGGCATGGGCGTCCTCGGGTCGCAAGCGGGCGGTGATCGAGGCCAGCCTAGGGACTCGCCTCGCCCAGACGGACCAGAAGAGCTTATTCATGGCGTGAACTCAGTCAACGCTCTGTCGTTTCCGGTGCTGCGGTCGGTCGCGCAGGCGAACCCCGCACATCCCGATTGCCCGCGCATGCGCGCAACGTGCGCCATGCCGTGTTCGCCCGCAGACGCGCTGAATCCCGTTCAAAAATCAACCAAGGCTTAACACGGATGGATTGACAGACCATCAAGTCGGCCAGCGGAATGGATCTTTGCGGAGGCGACCCCTTCGCGAAGGCGCGCGGGCGGCATTGCGCCTTCAACTCAGGTGCAACCAGCAAGGAGTTCGGAATGTCAAGACAGCCGGAGCACTCAACGGTGCGCCGACGAAGAATACGTTCCGCCGTGGCCGCGGTCGGTGCGGCACTGATCGCGCTGGCGGGGGCGGCCCAGGCGCCGGCGTGGGCGGGCACCCCGCAGCAGGCCGCGGCGCAGCCGGGGCAGGGCAAGCAGCAGGCGCAGTTCGAGCGGATGTGTGCCGACCCCGGGCCGGGCAAGGACAGCTGCTTCGGCCTGCGCAAGGCATCGCCCCGGGTCGCGGCGGACGCCGTGGGGACGGCACCGCAGGGCTACGGCCCCGCCGACCTGCTCGGCGCGTACAACATCCCCGCGGGCGGCGGCGCCGGCACCACCGTCGCGATCGTGGACGCGTACGACGACCCCCAGGCCGAGAGCGACCTCGCGGTCTACCGCGCGCAGTACGGGCTGCCCGCCTGCACCACGGCGAACGGCTGCTTCACCAAGACCGACCAGCGCGGGGGCAGCAGCTACCCGGTGCCCGACTCGGACTGGGCCGGCGAGATCTCGCTCGACCTCGACATGGTGTCCGCGCTCGCCCCTCAGGCGCACATCCTGCTGGTGGAAGCGGACGACTCCGCCCCGCTCTCGCTGGCCGAGGCCGAGGACCAGGCCGTCGCGCTGGGCGCGGACGCGGTCTCGAACTCCTACGGCACCCGGTACGACCTGGGTCCGGGTGAAAGCCCCGACGAGACGACCGCACTCGACCCGCACTACCACCACCCCGGCGTCGCCATCGTCGCGTCCGCCGGTGACTACGGCTACGGCGTCTCGTACCCCGCCGCCTCACCGTACGTGACCTCCGTCGGAGGGACCTCGCTGACCCGGGACGCGACGACCGCCCGCGGCTGGCGCGAGCAGGCCTGGTCGCTGACCGGCGCCGGCTGCTCCGCCTACGAGCCCAAGCCGGCCTTCCAGACCGACTCCGCGTGCGCCAACCGCACGGTCGCGGACGTCTCGGCCGTGGCCGACCCGAACACGGGCGTCGCCACCTACGACAGCTACGGCGCGGGCGGCGGCTGGGGCGTGGCCGGCGGCACCAGCGTGTCCTCGCCGATCATCGCCGGCGTCTACGCGGACGCGGGCAAGCCGGTCGCGGGCACCGACCCCAACAGCTACCCGTACGCGGCCACGGACTCACTCAACGACGTGACCACCGGAGCCGACGGCAGTTGCACGCCCTCCGCGCTGTGCACCGCGGGCCAGGGCTACGACGGCCCGACCGGGCTGGGCACCCCCGACGGGCTCGCCGCCTTCCGCTCCGGACCCGTCGGGCACATCTCGGGTGTCGTGACCGGCGGCGCGACCGGCCGTACGCCGAAGCCGCTGGCCGGCGTGACGGTGACCGCGGGCAGCGCACACGCCACCACCGGCACCGACGGCAGCTACTCGCTCACGGTGCCGACCGGCACCTACGACGTCACGGCGACGCTCTACGGCTGGACCGACGGCTCCGCCACGGGCGTCACCGTGACGGAAGGCGGCACTGTCGACGAGGACTTCACCCTGACGCAGCGCCCGGTGAGCACCCTGTCCGGGACCGTACGGGACGGCTCCGGCCACGGGTGGCCGCTGTACGCACGGGTCACCGTGGACGGCTTGCCCGGCAACGGCGTGTGGACCGACCCGTACACCGGCAGGTACACGGTGAGCCTCCCCCAGGGACAGGCGTACTCCCTGCACGTCACGTCCTACTACCCCGGGTACCAGCAGCTGGACCGGCAGGTGACCGTCCGGAACACCGACCTGACCGCGGACCTCGCGCTCAAGGCCGACCCGAACACCGCCACCGCGGTGGGGTACTCCATCCGGCCGCAGGGCACCACGCAGACCTTCGACACCACCGGCACGCCGCAGGGCTGGACCGTGACCGACGCTCCCGGCACCACGGGTGGCTGGGAGTTCGACGACCCCGGGCACCGCGGGAACCAGACCGGCGGTTCGGGCGGCTTCGCCATCCTGGACAGCGACCACTTCGGGATCGGCAAGAGCCAGGACTCCGCCCTGATCAGCCCGGTCATGGACCTCAGCGGATTCACGAATCCCGAGCTGTCCTACGACGACTACTACAACGGAACGTTCTCCGGACAGCACGCCGAAGTCGACATCACCGCCGACGGCGGCGCGCACTGGGACACCTTGTGGCAGGCGACCAGCAGCTCAACGCTGGCCGCCCAGCACCACGTGATCCCGTTGACCTCCTACGCGGGCGACCCCGCCGTGCAGGTGCGCTTCCACATGACGGCCACCTGGGGCAACTGGTGGTCGCTTGACAACGTTTTCGTCGGGGCGCGGGTGCCGGTACCGGTGCCCGGCGGGCTGATGGCCGGTACGGTCACCGACCCCAACACGGGCCTCGGCCTGGACGGCGCCACCGTGAGCGACGCGGCCGACTCCGCCGAGACCGCGCAGAGCGCGGCCACCCCGGACGACCCCGCAGTCGGTGACGGCTTCTACTGGCTGTTCACCCCGCACACCGGCAAACGCGACTACCAGCTCTCCATGCCGCGCTACACCACGCTGACGGCCGCGGAGAAGGTGGCGGCCGACGCGGTCGCCCACCACGACTTCGCCCTCGCCGCAGGGCAGTTGACCGTGACCGGCGGCCCGCTGCAGCGGTCGGTGGCCTGGGGCCAGAAGACGACCGCCGACCTCACGGTCAAGAACTCGGGCGGCGCACCGGCCACCTTCACCGTGCACGAGCAGCTCGGCAGCTTCACCCCCGCCGGGCAGCACGCGACGGTGTCGGACGCCCCGCGTCATCTGGTCAGGGCGGACAAGGGTACGTTCACGCCGCTGCGGACGGTCGCGGCCGCGCAGGCGGCCAAGGACGGCAAGGACGGCAAGGACACCGCCCCGTCGGCCGGCGCACCCACCGCGAGCGCGCCCGAGGAGACGGTGGGCGACGCCTGGCAGCCGTCGGCCGACCTTCCCGAAGCGCTGTCCGACAGCGAGGCCGACACCTACCAGGGCACGGTCTACTCGTACTTCGGCTTCGGCGCCGATCTGAACCTGTCCAAGGATCTGTTCGCCTTCCAGCCGCAGCAGGGCACCTGGAAGCAGCTGGCATCGGCGCCCTACGCCAAGGGCGGGGCGATGCACGGCTTCATCGACGGCAAGCTGTACGCGGCGGGAGGCTGGGACGACGACCTCCAGCCCGACCCGCGCCTGGAGATCTACGACCCCGCCACCGACAGCTGGACGGCCGGCCCCAGCGCGCCGCTGGCCTACGCCGACGCGGGCACCGCGGTACTCGACGGCAAGCTCTACTCCGTGGGCGGCTGCACCACGGCGACCTCGTGCGGCACCCGCGACGTCCTGGTCTACGACCCGGGTCTGGAGCGCTGGTCGCAGGCGGCGCCGTACCCGCTGTCGACCGCCCTGGTGTCCTGCGGCGCCATCCGCGGCAAGCTGTACTGCGCCGGCGGCCAGAGCGGCGCCGGGGTGCCCTACCAGGACGCCTTCGTCTACGACCCCACGTCCGACGCCTGGACCCCCGTGTCCTCGCTGCCGGTCGGGCTGGGCGGTTCCGCGTACTCCGTGGCCGACGGCCGGCTCGTGGTCGCCGGCGGGGCCACCCAGGACGGAGCGGTGATCACCAACGCCGGCTACGCCTACAACCCCGCCACCGATGTGTGGACGCCGCTGCCCAACGCCGTCCACACCACCTACCAGTCCGCCGGTGCGGCCGGCTTCTACAAGCTGGGCGGCACGAGCGGCACGCTGGCGGCGGTGACCACCGTCGAACAGCTTCCCGGGTGGGACCAGCAGGAGCCGTCCGACGTGGACTGGCTCTCCGAGAGCGCCCAGCAGGTCACCCTGCGGCCCGGACAGAGCAGAACGATCACCGTCACGCTCGACTCCTCGCTGCCGGACTTCACTCAGCCCGGCACCTACGAGGCGTCGCTGCTGTTCACCAGCGACACGCCGTACGCCATCCCCTCGGTACCGGTGCGCCTGACCGTGGCGCAGCCGGCCGGGTGGGGGCAGATCACCGGCACGGTGCTCGGGGCGGGCTCCTCGGGGACGCAGCCGATCGCGGGTGCCACCGTCGAGGTGTACGAAGCCGGCGGTGCCACGCACACGCTGACCACCGCGGCCGACGGCACCTACGCGCTGTGGCTCGACTCCGCGGGCAGCCCCTTGACCGTGATCGTCGCCAAGGACGGCTACCAGCCCGCGTTCTCGACGGTGACGGTGGTGCCCGGGCAGACGGTCACCACCGACTTCACGCTCAAGAAGGTCTGACACCGCAAGGTCCGACACCGCGCCGAGGCGTGGTCCAGGACCTGGTACGGGTCCTCTCTCGGTGGCCTTTTCCGGCCACCGGGAGGGGACGCCGCCGCTTACCGCACCTCTTGACAGTGCCTCGGTCCCACTGGCGTGATGGGAGCGCTCCCATACATCCCCCCACACGGAGTACCCATGCGCAGACGTACCTATCGCCGGGCCGGCGGCGCCGTCGCCGCCGTGCTCGCGACGCTCTCCTTGTGCACCGCCGCCGTGCACGCCACGGCCTCCTCGCCGTCCGCCCGTTCGGCGGCGGTGTCCGGCGCGGCGGCCGGACTGCCGTACCAGGACCCGTCGTTGCCGGTGGCGCAGCGGGTCGAGGACCTGCTGTCGCGGATGTCGCTGGACGAGAAGGTCGGGCAGATGACGCAGGTCGACCGGACCGCGCTGGCCGCGGCCCCCGCGGACCTGGCGACGTACCGGCTCGGCTCGGTGCTCTCCGGCGGCGGCTCGGCGCCGAGCCCGAACAACGCGACGTCCTGGGCCGACATGTACGACACCTTCCAGCGGACCGCGCTGACCACGCCGCTGGGCATCCCCATGATCTACGGCATCGACGCGGTGCACGGCGACAACAACGTGTACGGCGCGACGATCTTCCCGCACGACATCGGCCTGGGCGCCACCCGCGACCCCGCCCTGGTGCAGCAGATCGGGCGGGCCACCGCGGAGGAGGTGTCCGGCACCGGCATCGACTGGGACTTCGCGCCGTGCGTCTGCGTGGCACGCAACGACCGGTGGGGCCGTACGTACGAGTCCTTCGGCGAGACGCCGGACCTGCCGTCGGCGATGACCACCGAGATCACCGGCCTGCAGGGCACGACGCTTGGCGGCCCGGCCTCGGTGCTGGCCACCGCCAAGCACTTCATCGGTGACGGCGGCACGGACGGCGGGGTCAACGAGGGCAACGCCACTTTGTCGGAGGCGGACCTGCGGGCCATCCACCTGCCGCCGTTCAAGGCCGCGGTGGACCGCGGGGTCGGCGCGGTCATGGTCTCGTACAGCAGCTGGAACGGGGTGAAGGACCACGCCAACTCCTACCTGATCACCACGCTGCTCAAGGGCGAACTCGGCTTCTCCGGTTTCGTGGTGTCCGACTGGGCCGGCATCGACCAGATCGACGGGAAGAACGGCTTCACCGCCGCCGAGGTCGCCACGGCCGTCAACGCCGGCATCGACATGGTGATGGTGCCCACCGACTACAAGTCGTTCGTCGCGGACCTCAAGAGCGACGTGTCCAGCGGCGCCGTCCCGATGTCGCGGATCGACGACGCCAACCGGCGCATCCTGACCAAGAAGTTCCAACTCGGCCTGTTCGAGCACCCGTTGACCGACCGGTCCTACACCTCCACGGTCGGCTCCGCCCAGCACCGGGCGCTCGCCCGGCAGGCGGTGCGCGAGTCGCAGGTGCTGCTGAAGAACGACGGGAACGTCCTGCCGCTGGCGAAGTCCGCGAAGGTCTTCGTGGCCGGCAAGTCCGCGGACGACATCGGCAACCAGAGCGGCGGCTGGACCATCAGCTGGCAGGGCGCCAGCGGCAACACCACGCCCGGCACCACCGTCCTGCAGGGCATCAAGGCGGCGGTCACCAACCCGTCGCAGGTGACGTACGACCGCTACGGCAACGGGATCGACGGCTCCTACGCCGCCGCTGTCGCCGTGGTCGGCGAGACCCCCTACGCGGAAGGCCAGGGCGACCGGACCGGCGCGATGGGCCTGGACCAGGAGGACTTGTCGACGCTGGCCAAGCTCAAGGCCAGCGGCGTCCCCGTGGTCACCGTGCTGGTCTCGGGCCGCCCGCTGGACATCGCGGCCCAACTCCCCGACTGGAAGGCGCTGGTGGCCGCCTGGCTGCCCGGCACCGAGGGCAACGGCGTGGCCGACGTCCTCTTCGGCGACTACGCGCCCACCGGCAAGCTCCCGGTCACCTGGATGCAGAGTGCTGCGCAGGAGCCGATCAACGACGGCGACGGCAAGACGCCGCTGTTCCCGTACGGGTACGGGCTCACGTACGACAGCGGCCAGCCCCCGACGACCCCGCCGACAACTCCCCCGACCACACCGCCCACCACTCCCCCCACGACCCCGCCGCCGGGTCCGGGCTGCGCGGTGCAGTGGAAGGTGACGAACTCCTGGTCGGGCGGCTTCCAGGCCGACGTGACCGTGAGCAACACCGGCACGGCACCGTTCAGCGGCTGGAAGGTGACCTGGCCGTCCCCGAACGCGACGATCACCAGCCTCTGGAACGGCACGTACGCCCAGAGCGGGGGCAACGTCTCCGTGATCAACGCCCCGTACAACGGCGCGATAGCGGGCGGCGGTTCGGTCTCCTTCGGCTTCACCGCGAACGGCACACCGGGCACACCTTCGCCGATCTGCACGGCGTCGTAGCAGTGCGTTCGTGACATCTCGCCGGCCCTGCCTCCCTTCGGCTCAGGGGGAGGCAGGGCCCTGCACTTGGCGAGGTGGCGGGCTTCAGGCGACGGTGCGGAACACTTCAGGGACGACCACCGTCGGGTGCTCGGGAATGATGGCTCCCTCGGCCTCGTCCCGTGCCGTGTACACGGCGGACCGCACGTCCCCGGGCTGCAGGACGCCGGTCTCGACCCGCACCAACGCGTTGTACCCCAGCGGCCCGGTCAGCCGGACATACGTCAGGTACTTTGCGGGCTTGGATCCGGTGTTGGTCACCTCGACGGCGACCCGGAAGGCGTCGCCACTGCTCTTGAGCACCGGGGTCCTGACGGTGACACCGCCTTTGGCCGCAGCGATGTCCGCGGTGTCCCTGCTCGGCGTGGTCCGAGGAGAACGGGACGGTGACGTCACGGCCCGGGACGTGGCCGGCGCCGGGGAGTTGCTTGCTCTTGTCGTTGGGGCGGCCGGATGCGGGCCACTGTTGCCGCACGCGGTGACGGCGAAGAGTGCGCGACGTCGAGCGGGGACATACGGCCCGAGAGCGCCATGAACCGGTACGGAGGCAGGTCGGCCACCGGCCAGAAGGGGAAGCCGGTCGCGTCCGGGGTTTCCAGGACGGCATCCACGATCAACACCGGGTCATTCTCACCTACCGTTCCGTCGGCGGTTACGCGTCGACATCCACACGTCGTTGCGCCTGGCCACCTCGTAGACGTGCGAAATCCGGTGTTCCGGGACGGCCGCGGGGAGGGACATCAGCTGCCCGACGAGGTGATGCCGGTCGACCACGATCACGGGCGGAGCATCGTCCGTGAAGTCGATATTGGCCGCTCCGACGACCGCGATCACCGGCTGCACGGGGACATCCCAGCCGCACCAATGACGCAGGACCTTCGCGACCCGTTCCGCCTCGTCGAGTGCGAACCGCAGGTGATCGGTACTCCGGTTGTTCACGCGGATCATGTTCTTGCCCACCCACACACGCGCTCCGGCGTGGTGCTTGGCGTTGATCGTGAACACCCCGGCCGCCCCGATGGCCAGGTGATCGATGTCGGCTCCGCTGGGCCATTGAATGGCGTGGAGCACGCGCCACCCGGAAGACGGCAACTGCTTCAGAGCCGCCCCTACTGTCCGCTCCCCCTCCAAGCCGGTTTGCCAGTCGTCGGCGCCCAGTGACAATCGCAGTCCCTTGGCCACCAACCGGACCAGCGGACTGCGCCGGCCTTCGATCTCCCGGACCTTGGCCGCCACCGCGGCTCCGGGACGGTTCAGGGCGAGATCGTTCTCCCGCGTCAGCGGGGGCAGCGGAGGGATCGCAGGAGCGGGCGGCCAGTGCGCGGGTGGAGCCGGGGGCGCGGTGGGAGGTGCAACGGGCGGGGCGGGATTCCGGCCTTCCTGGCGTTGCCACTGCCCGATCAGCTCACGCGCGGCCGCCTCGTACTCCGGCATCTTGATCTCGACCTTGCCCGTCCTGCAGTCCAGCCAGGCAACCGCCGGACCACCGCGCCCGCCCAGGTTGACGTACAGACGGTCCTGGCCCGGCCGCTGCCAGCGATTCACGTGCAAGTCCGCCATGCCGCCCCCCTTGATCACCCACCCCTGCACCCAGATCAGCACAGAGCGCACTTTCGCGGGAGAGCACGAATCAGCCACCCGGCGACGGCTGTGCCCTTGGGAACGAGATAGCGTTGTTCCCTTCGGCCGGGTTGCCTGCTGGAGTATCGACGGGATGCTCTGTGAGCCTTGAGGACGCCGACCCCCTCGCTGCTGCGATGGCCAGGGTCTCCGAGACCTTCGGCGGCATGACGGCCCGAGCGAGCGAGACCGGATGCGGTCGGTGCTTCAGTGAGGACGAACTCGAGCTGCTACGGAGTCCCGACATCCCCCTTCCAGCGGATCTCGTCCGCCGGGTGGCGCAGAAGGAACCCGGCCATTGGGATGACCAACCGGCGGTCATCCGTCGGGTGTTGCCGCAACTCGTGGTGATGCTCGCGCAGGGGGCGGACGAGCCGGATCTCCTGGTACGGGGGCTGGCAGCGGCGGGCTGGCCGAAGTGGCCCGGCGAGCAGGCCGGGTCGGTCGCCGGTCTCCTGGACGCGTGGTGGACCCACACCCTTCGCAACGCGACGCCCCCGACCTCGGCGCCCGATGTCTTCGCGAGCTGTGTGACGGCGAGTTCCACCGTCACCCCGTGGCTCGCCCGCTGGGCGGCGGAAACGACCCCGATTGCCAGGCAGCACCTGAATGAGTGCGTCAACTGGTGGCGACAGGACCTGGAGTCCGACACCTCGCCGTTCACATGGTGGTGGGGCAGCGCGGCGGAGGAGCAGGCTGCCTGGGAGGAGCTGAAGGCGTGGCCGGCCGGGCGGGACGTCACGTAGGGGAAGCATCCGGTTCGTAGGGGTTGCTGTCGCGCTGGTGGCCGCGGCGGGCGTCGCGGTCGAAGATGCCGAGGATCTCGCAGGGGCCGCCCTCGGCGCCGATGGCGTGCGGGAGCATCGTGGGGAATTCGGCGGCCTGGTTGGTTTCGACGCGGAAGCGGCGGTGGCCCAGCAGGAGGACCGCGGTGCCGGAGAGGACCACGAGCCATTCGCGGCCCGGGTGGGCCCGCATGCGGGAGGGGTTGTCCGGGGGCGGCTCGGTCATGCGCTGACGTACGACGCTCATGCCGGGGTCGCCCTTGACGGGCCAGCGCATCAGGCCGTGGGCGCTGTCGATCATGGGGCTGATGACGACGTCGTCGGAGGCGGTCTCCACCAGTTGGTCCAGGGACGTGTCCAGGGCGCGGGCGAGGGTGACCAGTTGGTCCAGCGCGAGGCGGCGCCGGCCGTTCTCGATGCGGGACAGGGTGGACTGACTGACCTTGGCGCGGGCGGCCAGTTCCTCCAGGGACCAGCCCTGCGCCACCCGCAACGCGCGGATGCGTTTGCGTACGAGGCTGTCCAGCTCGCCATTGTCTTGCGTCATACGCAAAATTGTATGCCCATCTCGCAAGGTGCGCTTAGCGTCGTGGGCAGGGCCCGGAACCGCCGAGGCCCGAACAAGGCGGGAAGGGGGGCAGGGCAATGGCTGCCACCGGTGCCGCGTACGCACGCGACGCCCTGACGGTGCGCTGATGCCCACCCGGCCCCGCCGCTCCGTAGTCGGCACCGGCACCAACGCCACCTGACGCGCAAGCACGCCCTCCCACCCGATCGAATCCGGCGGCCGGACATCGGTCCGGCGCCGCCCCCGCCTGCCCTTTGTGGAAGGAACCCATGAGCACGAACCAGCCCGCACCAACATCAGCCGACGGCGCTGCCCAGGCCGTCAGCGCGCCGGACGCCCGGCAGCTCCGCACCGTCCTGATCGCGGTCTGCGTCGCCTTGATGGCGGTCATCGCCTCGGTGTCCGGGCTGAACGTCGCCCAGCCCGACCTGGCCGTCGAATTCGGGGCTTCGCAGGCCACGATCCTGTGGATCATCAACATCTACACGCTCACCCTGGCCGCGCTGCTGCTGCCGCTCGGCGCCATCGGTGACCGGCTGGGCCGCAAGCCCATGCTGATCACCGGCCTGGTCGTCTTCGGCATTGCCAGTGCGACAGCCGGGCTCGCCCCGTCGGCGGGCGTCGTGCTCGGCGCGCGGCTGCTCAGCGGGATCGGCGCGGCGATGATCATGCCCATCACCCTCGCCGTGATCACCTCCACCTTCCCCGAGGAAGAGCGCGGCAAGGCGATCGGCGTGTGGACCGCCGTCGCGGGAGGCGGCGGCATCCTGGGCATGTTCCTGTCCGCGGCGCTCGTGGACGTGGCGAGTTGGCGCTACCTGTTCGTCCTGCCCGTCGCGCTGGTCGTCGTCGCACTCGCGATGGCCGTGCGCTCGGTGCCCAACTCCCGTGAGCGCTCCGGCCGTTCTTTCGACACCGTCGGCGCGCTGAGCTCAGCCGCCGCCGTCGTCGGCATCGTCCTCGCGCTCCAGGAAGGCCCCGAACACGGCTGGAGCGACCCCGTCACGCTGATCGGCCTCGGCGCCGGGCTCGTCTGCGCTGTCTTCTTCGTGGCCTGGGAGCTGCGCCGACGCGACGCCTCCCTGCTGGACGTACGCCTGTTCCGCGAGCGCGGCCTGGCCGGCGGCTCGGTCACGCTGCTGACCGTCTTCGGCGTCCAGGCAGGGATCTTCGTCGTCCTCTTTCCGTTCTTCCAGGCCGTCCTGGGCTGGTCCGGCCTGCTGTCCACGCTCGCGCTGATGCCCATGGCGGTCCTGATGATGGCGGCATCCGGCCTGGCCCCGAGGCTGGCCGCGCGCATCGGCTCGCGCTCCACCATGGCCGCGGGACTCGCACTGGCCGGCGCCGGCCTGGCGCTGATGGCCCTCATCGTCTCCGTCGACGGCGGTTACCTGTCGATCCTGCCCGGCATGCTCGCCATGGGCGTCGGCATGGGCCTGTCCATGACCCCGTCCACCGAGGCCATCACCAGTTCCCTGCCGCCCGACAGGCAAGGCGTCGCCTCCGCTCTCAACGACGTCACCCGCGAGTTCGGCACCGCCCTCGGTGTCGCCCTGCTCGGCGCCCTGCTGTCCGCCGGCTACCGCGGCGCCATCGACGGCAAGCTCGACGGCATCCCCCAGGGCACCGCGGCCACCGCGCGGGAAGGCGTCGCCAACGCCGTCGAAGCGGCCGGCGGCGCAGGCCCCCACGCGCAGCAACTCCTACGCGCCGCGCACCAGTCCTTCGTCGACGGCTGGCAACAGGCCATGTGGGCCGGCGTGATCGTCATGGCCGTCCTGCTCCTCTACATCCTCACCCGCGGCCCGCAGAACCCCAGCCCCGCGGCCGGGGCCGAAGCGGAAACCGCCGAGGCATTGCCGTCCCCCGTCCCGCACGACTGACCACGCCGCCGTATCGAGCACCCCTGAGTTCACGGCAGGTGCCGGCGTACGGACACCCAGGCGGCAAGCCGATCCTTGACCGGTCCGGGCGGAAGGCTCGGCATCAGCAGGTCGATGTGAGCGGTGAGGTTCTTGTGGCGGCGCAGTTCGCCGATTTGCTCGATCGGGAGGTCGCGCCAGCCTGTCGCGGCCGACTCCGCCCGGCCGGGTTCGAGCGAGAGCGCGGCGAGGGTGTCGGTCGCCAGCGCCTCGGGGTTCCAGTCGGGATCGGAAGCCAGGTCGGTGTCGCTGGCGAGGCATGCGATGACCCACGTACGAAGCGCGAATTCCTGGCTGCGCGTACGGGCCTGCTCCCACGCACCGTCGCCGTGATACCGCCTGTTCGCCGCCAGGGACAGTTTCGCCCAGCGAAGCCGGACGTCGCGCGGCTGGTCGGACCGATGGATGTAGGACTGCGCAACCGTGCGGATCCGCTCCAGCTCATGCCCCCACTGAAGCCCGGCCACGCGGGTCTCGAGGCTCTCGATGCTCCAGGCACCGAAGTCGGGATTCAGCCGGTCCACGTATCGCCTCCGCTCGACGACCGCCTGTCGCGGCCTCAGGAAAACCGCGACGCTATCGGCGCCGAGTCCCCCGCGCCACCCGCTCAGTGGCGGGCCGCTCAATCAGCGGCGCGGAAGGGGGCGCCCCGCGGCGAGAGCCGTGCAGGGCGCGGTCGAACGCCGTGACCAGGACCGTGAGGGCGCCGACGGCGATGAGGATCAGGGCGATGGTGTGGAGGCCGCTGTCGTCGACGTGGGTGCGGAAGACTATGCCGGTCAGGGTCGACGAGGCGATGGAACCGACGTAGGTGAAGGTGCGCAGCAGGCCGGAGGCGGTGCCGACCTGGTCGGGGGCGGCCTGGAGGTAGAGGGCGGTCTGGCCGGCGGAGATGCCGGCGCCGAGGGTCACGCCGAAGAGGAGGGTGATCAGCAGGATCAGGAGGCGCGGGCTGGTGGCGGTCAGCAGCAGGATGCCGGCCGCGCCGAGGGCGAGGGCGAATCCGGCGGCGAGGAGGGGTGAGCGCACGCTGCCGCGGCGGGAGACCCAGGTGGAGAGCACGGCCGCCGCCACGCCCATGGGGACGATGAGGAGTCCGGACTGACCGGCGGAGAGGCCGTGGGCCGCTTCCAGCCACTGGGGCAGTCCGTACAGGACGGCGTAGACGCCGAGCATGGTCAGGCCGCTGCGCAGGTAGGTCCGGGTGAGCGCGCCGTTCGACCCGAGTCGGCGTACGTCCAGGAAGGGGGCGGCGGTCCGCATCTCCCACCGGACCAGGGCCGCGGCGAGGACGGCGGCCGCGGCGAGCGCGGGCAGGTCCGGGTGGGGCAGGGACACGAGGAAGAACAGCAGGCAGGTCATGGCCGCGGCGAAGCCGGCGATGCCCGGGAGGTCGATACGGGCGAGCACGTCGCGCGCCCTGCGGGCGCCCGCGGCGGGCGGGGTGTCGCGGGGCAGCCACAGCGCTGTCATGACCAGGGTCAGGACCGCGAAAGGTATGTTGATCAGGAAGGTCGATCGCCATCCCAGCGCGCCGACCAGGAGGCCGCCGAGGGGCGGACCGACGGCGATGAGCGCCAGCCCGACGATGGCGAGTCCCGCGAGTACGCCGCCGGGTGGCTCGTACAGCCCGGCCGCGGTCGCGCGCCGACGTACCAGGAGCATCGCGCACGGGTAACCGGCCGATGTGCCGATGCCGATCACCGCTCTGGCGACGATCAGTGAGGTGAGGTCGTGGCTGAGGCCGCCGATGAGTCCGCCGGCGAGGACCAGCACGGTCCCGCCGAGGAAGACCCGCCGGGGGCCGAGCTCCTCCGCCAGCTTCCCCGCGGTCGGCTGGGCGACGGCGCAGGCCAGGTAGAGGGCTGACACCAGCACCGTCGTCCGGCCCACGGAGACGCCGAGGGAGTGGGCGATGGACACGAGCGCCGTGGCGATGAGCGTGCTGTTGACGGGGTTGAGGGCCGACCCCAGCAGGAGGGGGGTGACGAAGCGCCATGAGAAGGGTCGCTGCTGGTGTGCGGTGATGGGCATGAGGCGACTTCCGGTGCGGTCGAGAGTGGTGCGTCCGGTCCCGGGCGGAAGCCCGGGACCGGACCCGCCATCTACTATAGCGCTGGATTTTCCAGCGCTGAAATAAATGGACAGGGGTCGCCCATCACGACCTCCCCGGCCCACCCCCGAGGTCGATTACGAGGCGCGCGCCGCCTCGGCGAAGGACTCGGCGGTGATCACATCGGCGTAACGCGCGATCACCGTGCCCATGAGGGTCTCGTGCAGCGCCGGATCGGGATCGGCGCAGGCGTCCGCGAGGACGGCCAGCCGGTAGTCCCGGTCCGCGGTGTCCGTGACGGTGGACAGGATCACCCCACTGGTGGTGACGCCGGCCAGGACGAGGGTGTCCAGTCCGCGGTCGCGCAGGAAACGGTCCAGGTCGGTGGTGATCAGGGCGCCCACGCGGGTCTTGGTGACGACGTGCTCGCGCGGCTCCGGCTGGAGGTCGGGGTGGATGCGGGTCTCCTCGGAGTCGTCGGCCGCGATGCCGTGCCGTGCCACGTCCGCGAAGATCTTGTGGTGGGCGGGCACCGAGGCATGGTCGTCCTCGGTGAACCCGATCCGTACGTGCACGACCTGCATGCCGGCGTCCAGCGCCGCCTGCCGGGCGCGTCGGGCCCGGGCCAGCACCGCCTCGGAGGTCTCGACCATGCCCAGGGTGAAATGCTGCAGGTCCATCAGCAGCAGGGCGGTCCGGTCCTTGGCGAAGGCGATGGGTGCGTGGGGAGCAATAGGTGCGTGGGGAGCAATGGGTGCGGACAAGGGGAACCTCCAAAGAGGAATAGGGAGGGAGGGTCCGGGTGATCGCCCGGCTCGGTCAGCCCCAGGAACTTCATCGCTGAAGTGTTCTGGGTTGAGTTCTACAGCGCTAGAATACATTCATGACCGATGACGGCTGGCTGAACCCTGACGAGCTGCGCGTCTACCGTGCCTTCAACCGTTCGTGGCAGGCTCTGAACGCGCGCCTCGACGACGATCTCGAGACCGACCTGGGGCTCCCCCGCGCCTACTTCGATGTCCTGTGGCGCCTGCGCCGGGCGCCCGGCCGCGCCATGCGGATGTCCGAGCTGGCGGCCGAGACGGAGTCCAAGCCCAGCCGGATCACCCACGCGACCTCCCGGCTGGAGGCCATGGGCCTGGTACGGCGCGTGGCCGCCGAGGGCGACCGCCGCGGATACCTGGCCGTCCTCACCGACCAGGGGCTCACCGTCGCCGAGCAGGCCGCCCCCCGGTTCGCCCGCGCCGTACGGGAGCACTTCCTCGACCTGCTCACGCCCGCGATGCGCGAGCACATGACGGAAATCGGCGCCGCCGTGCTCCGCGAGAACGCCCCCGACCGCACCCTCGAAGGCCCCTGACCCGGACCCGGTCCGGGGTCAGGGCGGCTCAGGCCGCTACCGGCCCGTCCGCGGAAAGCTTGTCCGCGAAGAACGCCGTCAGCCGTTCGACCGCCGGACCGACGTACTCCGGCTTGTCGTAGAGGTCGACATGGCTGGCGCCCTCGATCCAGTACAGCTCCTTGGGGCCGTGGGCACGGGCGAACGCCTCGGTCGACATGTACGAGGTGACCGCGCGGGTGCCGACGACCATGAGCAGCGGCCGCGGGGCGAGGAGGTCGATGAAGCGGAAGGGGTCGAAGGAGACGATGCGGTCGACGCTGCTCCAGGTGAATTCCTTGGCCGAGCGGGGGTGCCGGGCGCGATCGGTGCAGTAGTACTCGAACCCCTCGAACCCGTGCTGGCCGCCGGCGGCGCGGGCCTCCTCGGCGGTCGGCGGGAAGATCGGGAAGGTGCCGGTCCCCTCGCCCCGGGCCTCCGCGGTCCGGGCGGCCGCGGCGGCGGTGAGCAGCTGCCGTACGACCGCCGGGTCCTGCCCACCGTCGGCGCCGTCGCGGAACTGTCGGCCGATGTCGGCCCCGCTCACCGTCGCCAGCGCACGTACGCGCTGGTCGGTGGCGGCCGCCTGGGTGGCGTAGCCGCCGGACGCGCAGATGCCGAGCATCCCGATCCGCTCCGGGTCGGCCTCCGGGCGGGTGCTGAGGAAGGAGACGGCCGCCTTGAGGTCCTCGACCCGCTGGGCCGGGTCCTCCAGGCCGCGGGGAAGGCCCTCGCTCTCGCCCTGGTGAGCGGCGTCGAAGGTGAGTACGACGAACCCGCGGGCGGCCAGGTGTCCCGCGTACAGGTCGGCGGCCTGTTCCTTGACGCCGCTGGCGGGGTGGCCGACGACGACGGCCGGCAGCGGATCGGCCGGGGCGGTGTGGGGGACGTGGAGGTGGCCGGCGAGGGCGAGGCCGGCGCTCCGGAAGGTGACATCGGTCGTGGTGGCACTGGTCTTGGCATTGGTCTTGGCATTGGTCTTCATGTCTCCACCTTCGGCATCGCGGGGTGCCGGGAGAAGGCCGAGTCCCTGCCTGGGAAGGATCCTGCCCCCGCACGGCGGTCGGACCGTGACCGCGGCCGCGCCCACAATGGAGGAGTGAGTACGGAACGGGAGCTGGGCGACTTTCTCAGGGCGCGGCGCGGGCAGTTGACGCCGGGCGAGGTGGGGCTGCCCGATCCGGGTACGCAGCGCAGGGTGCCGGGGCTGCGGCGCGAGGAGGTGGCGCAGTTGGCGTCGATCAGCGTCGACTACCTCACTCGGCTCGAGCAGGGCCGGGTGCCGGCGTCCGGCTCGGTGCTGGTCACCCTGGCGCGAGCGCTGCGGCTCGACGACGACCAGCGGCGCTACCTCTACCAGCTCGCCGGCCGGCCGATGGTCCGGCGGCGGCGGGGTGTGCAGCGGGTGCGCCCCGCGATGCGCCGGCTGCTCGACCAGCTCACCCGTACACCGGCGCTGGTGACCGGCAAGCGGCTCGACATCCTGGCGTGGAACGACGCCGCCGCCGCGCTCTTCACCGACTTCTCGGCGTACGCCCCGCCGCGCCGCAACTACGTCTACCTCCTGTTCAGCGACCCGGCCGTGCGGGCCCTGCACCGCGACTGGGAGGAGGCCGCCTCGACCGCGACGGCCTACTTGCGCATGCACGCCGCCGCCGAGCCCGACGACCCCGCGCTGGCCGTGCTGGTCGGGGAGCTCTCGGTCCAGCACGAGGAGTTCCGCGCCTGGTGGGCGGCCCACAAGGTCACCGGCGGCGTCTACGGCACGAAGAAGTACCACCACCCCGCCGTGGGCGACCTCACCTTGGACTGCGACCTGTGGGAGAGCCCCGACGGCAGCGGCCAGCACCTCATGGTCCTCACCGCCGAACCCGGCACGCCGTCCTGGGACGCCCTCCAGGCGCTCGGATCACCGGCGGCCAGGACCGAACGGACCGAACGGCAACCTGCCTGAGGTGTACGGAAGGGGCCCGGTCCCCGGTGCCGTACGACACCGCAAGCCGGGCCCCCTGACCGCGGATCAGCCCGCCGACGTCCCCGTCAGCAGCACCGGAAGGCTCCGGTGGCCGTTGGAGATGAAGGACTCGACGGGGGAAAGATCGGCGGGCGGGACCGCGAGGGCGAGGTCCGGGAAGCGGTCGAAGAGCGCCGGGAGGGCGATCGCCGCTTCCAGCCGGGCCAGTGGGGCGCCCAGGCAGTGGTGCACGCCGTGGCCGAAGGCCAGGTGTTCCTTGTTCACGCGGGTGACGTCGAAGCGGTCGGCGTCGGAGCCGTGCAGGGCGGGGTGCCGTCCGGCGGCCGCGTAGGCGGCCAGGATCGCCTCGCCCTTGGCTATGTGCACGTCGCCGGCGTCGATGTCGTCCACCGCGTACCGCAGCGGGAGGTTCGCCACCGGCGCCTCCGCCCGCAGCGTCTCCTCGACGACGTCGGACCAGGTCGCCTGCCCCTTGCGGACGAGGTCGAGCTGGTCGGGGCGGGTGAGCAGGGCGTGGACAGCGTTGTCGAGCAGGTTGACGGTGGTCTCGTGGCCCGCGCTGATCATCAGCAGCAGGGTGTCGACCAGTTCGCTCTCGGCCAGCCGGGAGCCGTCCTCCTCGCGCGCCGCGATCAGCACGCTGGTCATGTCGTCGCCGGGCTCCCGCCGCTTGAGCGCAACCAGGTCGGAGAGCACGGTGTGCATGTCCTGGAAGGTGGCCGCGGCCTCCTCCGGAGTGACCGCCGTGTTGAAGATGCTGTCCACCAGGCGGCGCAGCTCATCGCGGGTGTCGTCCTCCGGGACGCCGAACAGCTCGCTGATCACCTGGATCGGGATCGGGTAGCAGTACTCCTCGCGCAGGTCGACCGCCGTGCCGGGCGCGGTCGCGGCCAGGCCGTCCAGCAGGCCGGCCGCGATCGACTCGATCCGCGGCCGCAACGCCTCGGTCCGGCGGGCGGTGAACGCCACCGAGACCAGCTTGCGCAGCCGCCGGTGGTCGCCGCCGTACGCGGTGAACATGTTGGTCACCGCGACCCAGGTGAACAGCGGCCAGTCCGGGGTGATCTCACCCCTGGCCCAGGCCCCCCAGTGCTGCCGCGGGTCCTTGGACACGCGCGGGTCGGTGAGCAGGTCCTTCAGCACACCCGGGTCGGTCACCGCCCACGCAGCCACCTGCCCGGGAAGTTCCACCAGCGCCGCCGGCCCGTGTTCGCGTAAGCGGGCTCCTTCGCCGTGGATGTCGGGCCCGGACGGGTCGATGACGACGGGGTGGGATCGCTGATCCATGAACTGACTCCAGAGGACTCGTCGTTCGCTTCGCCGCGTTCGGCAATGGCCGGGAAGCGCACCGGAAGGGCGGCGAGCGCCCGGTGGAAGGGACCCTGCCGCCATTCCAACTGCTCTACCCCGACTGCGAGTTCGACATCCGGGAGGCGGTCGAGAAGTTTTTCGACGGCGACCGCGGCGATCAGCCGGGCGGGGCTCTTGGCCGGGCAGGTGTGCGGGCCGGCGCTCCACGCGAGGTGGGCCCGGTTGCCGCCGCGCCGGTCGGCGGCCAGGCTCGGGTCGGTGTTGGCGGCGGCCAGGCTGATCAGGACCGGCTCGCCCTCGCGCAGCGGGGTGCCGTCCAGTTCCAGGTCGCGCAGCGGGTAGTGGATGGCGTAGTTGGCCATGGGCGGGTCGGCCCACAGCACCTCGTCCAGCGCGTCCTCCACCGGCAGGCTGCCGCCGGCCAGGTCGCCCGCGAAGCGGTCGTCGGACAGCAGCAGGCGCAGCGCGTTGCAGATCAGGTTCTGCTGCGGCTCGGTCCCCGCGCCCATCAGCACCACCAGTTGGTGCATCATCTCCTCGTCGCTGAGCTGCGCCGGGTGGGCCATCAGCCAGGACGTCACGTCGGCCCGCGGCTTGGCGCGCTTGAGGGCGACCAGTTCGGCCACGCCCTCGGTGAGGATCGCGTTGGCCTTCTCCGAGTCGGCGTTGCTGTCGAAGATCCCGGACATGCCGACGACCAGCTTCTCCCCGATGTCCGGCGGGCAGCCGAACATCTGGTTGAAGACCAGCAGCGGCAGCAGCGCGCCGTACTGGCCGCGCAGGTCCGCCTCGCCCTTGGGGCCGAACTCGTCGATGAGGTGGTCGGCGGCCGACTCGACATAGCCGCGCAGCGCGTTGGGGTCCACCCGGCCGAGGCTGTCGGTGATGGCGCCGCGCAGCCGGGCGTGCTCGTCGCCGTCCGTCCACAGCGCGTTGGGCCGGTACATCATCATCGGCACGACCGGGCTGTCGGCCGGCACGGTGCCGTCGGCCAGCGCCCGCCAGCGCCGCGGGTCCTTGGCGAAACGTTCCGGGCTGCGCAGCACCTCGAGCGCGGTGTCGTAGCCGACGACGAGCGAGGCGTCCACGCCGGGGGCGAGTTCCACCGGCGCGACCGTGCCGTGGGCGGCGCGCAGCCGGGCGTAGGTCGCGCCGGGGTCGGCCGCGAAGGCCGCGCCGTGCAGGGCGGCCCGGCCGGTCGCGCCGTCGCCGCCGGCGTGGGCCGGGCAGCCGGGCGGCGGCACGGCCCCGGACGCGGCCGGGGGTACGGCGCCGGAGGCTGGGGAGGTGGTGCTCATCGCTGCTCCTGGGCGGGTGTGCGGGTCTGGAGGTATTCCACGAGGGAGATCAGCGCCTTGGTGGAGGAGCCGGCCTCGCGGGCGTCGCAGGTGACGAGGGGGGTCTCGGGAAGCAGGTCCAGGGCCTCGCGGATCTCCTCCTCCGGGAAGAGCGGGGCGCCCTCGAACTGGTTGACGGCCACCGCGTACGGCATGCCGTGCTCCTCCAGCAGGCCCATGATGTCGAAGGACGCGTCCAGCCGCCGGGTGTCGGCGAGCACCAGGGCGCCCAGCGCGCCGTACATCATGTCCTTCCACAGCCGGGTGAAGCGTTTCTGGCCGGGGGCGCCGAACAGGTAGAGCACGAGGTGGTCGTTGAGGGTGATCCGGCCGAAGTCCATGGCCACGGTGGTGGTGGTCTTCTCCGGGCTGCCGGCCAGGTCGTCCACGTGCGCCCCGGCCTGGGTCATGATCTCCTCGGTGCGCAGCGGCCGGATCTCGGAGAGCGTGCCGACGAACGTCGTCTTGCCGACCGCGAAGTGCCCGACGACCAGGATCTTGACCGCGGCTCTGACCGAGTCCGAGAGGTAGACCTGGTCAGAGACGGGAGCGGAGCCCATCGAGCACCTCCTGCAGGATGCGGGCGTCGGGGAGTTCGGTCCGGGGGATGGGGGCCCGGGCGGTGAGGTGACCGCTGTCGATCAGGTCGCTGACCAGCACCTTGGTGACGCTGATGGCCAGGTTCAGGTGGCCGGCCACCTCGGCGAGCGACAGCGCGCCCGGCCGGCACAGCTCCACGACCCTGCGTTTTTCCGGGCTGAGTCCGGTCAGCGGGCGGCTGCCGGTGCCGTTGACGAGGGTGACCAGGTCGAGTGTGTTGCGCGTGGGGTGGGCGCGCCCGTCCGTGACGACGTACGGGCGGACCAGCCCCCGCTCGCGCCGCAGCGGCGGGGTCATGACGGGCTGGCGCCGGGGGCCATGGCCGCGTCCTCGCGCGGCGGGCTGGTCAGTTCCTTGCCGAGCCGGTCGACCAGCTTCTGCATGCGATAGGTGACCGTCTCCATGTCCACGTGCTGCGTGGCCGAGACCGCCAGGTACGCGCCCGCGCCGGCCGCGACCAGGAACACGTACCCGTCGGCGAACTCCACCAGAGTCTGCCGCCACGGCGAGTGCTCGTCGCCGCAGAACTCGGCGGTGCTGCGGCTGATCGACTGGAGGCCGGACAGCGCGGCCGCCTGGCGTTCGGCCTCGTCCCGGCCGATGCCCTGGGAGTGGGAGCGGAGCATCCCGTCGGCCGAGAGCAGGATCGCGTGGCGCGCCTCGGGGACCTTCAGGACCTCGTCGAGCATCCAGCCCAGCTCGTTGGTCATGTGGTCGTTCATTCCTGCGGGATCCCTTCGTCGTCTGCGGTTGCGGCGCGCCCGCTGCGGGTGCCGCGGGCGAAAGCTCCCATGCGGGTGGCGGTCTCGTACGCCGGCCGGGTGGCGGTGGCGGGCTCGTCGTCCGCGGGGTCCGGGGCGGTCTGCGCGGTCGCGGCCTCGGTCGGGGTACGCCGGCGGCGCCGGGGCAGGCCGCCGGCGGTGGCGGCGGCCGGGGAGCCCTCGTCCTCGTGGTCCGGGGCGTCCTGGGCGGGCGCGTCGGCCGGGCTCGTGGTGTCGGTCAGGGCGGCGGGGCCGGCCGGTACGGTCTGCGCCGGGTCCGCGAGCAGGCCGGCGGGCGGTGTGTCGGGAGCCGCCGGGAGGACGTGGGTGCCGCGGGTGGGCAGCGTCGCCGTGCGGGTGCCGCCGCCCGGCGCCGGGGTGCGCGCGCCCCGCACCGGTGCCGTGACCGTCGAACCCGCCGTCGCCAGCAGCGACTTGGGCAGGAACACCACGGCCCGCACGCCCCCGTACGGGGAGCGGGAGTCGACCGAGACGGTGAACCCGTAGCGGGCGGCGAGCACTCCGATGACGGCGAAGCCGAACTGCGGCGGGTCGCCGAGCCGGTTGATGTCGATGTCCTCGGTGCCCGACAGCCGCCGGCCCGCCTCCTCGATCTCGCCGGAGTCCATGCCGACCCCGGCGTCGTCGATCACCACGGACACCCCGTTGTGCGCGGAGCGGATGTTGACCTCGACCGAGGTGTTGGGCTGCGAGTGGCGTGCCGCGTTGTCCAGCAGCTCGGCGACCGCGAGGACCACCGGCTCGACCGCGCGGCTGGTGACGTCGATGTCGGCGGCCGAGTGGATCTCGACCCGCCGGTAGTCGCGGATGCGGGAGGTCGCGCCGCGTACGACATCGATCAGCGGGGAGGCGGCCCGCTGCCGGCCCGGCCAGGACCCGCAGAGCACGGCGATGGCCTGCGCGCGGCGGCCGAACTGGGAGTTGGCGTGGTCGATCTCCAGCAGGTCCTGGAGGACGTGCGGGCTGTCGTGCCGGTCCTGCATGTCGGAGATGGACAGCTGCTGCTCGTTGGCCAGGGCCTGCAGCGCGCGCATCGCCGCCTTGAGGGTGGCCTTCGCCGAGTGGTCGGCCCGGGTGCGGGCGGTCTCGGCGGCGCCGGTGAACCGGTCCACGACCTGCTGCAGGGACCGGGCGAAGTCGGTGCCGAACAGGCCCCCGTCGAGCAGTCCGGGCAGCGGCTGGCCGCCGGCCCAGTGGTTCTCCTCCAGCGCGGTCAGCCGGACCTCGACCAGGTGCCGGACCTCCGCGTCACGGCCGCGCAGCGTCTTTTCCGCCGCGGCCAGCCGTCTGCGCAGGGCCGCCGCGGCCCGGTACTGACGCAGCGACAGGACCAGCCCCGCGAGCGCCACGGCGGCGACGCACCAGAACACCGCCTCCGGTATGTGTCGTGTCATCGGATCCTCGTGTGCTGGGACGTGGTGGGAGCCGACCGAGGCAGGGCGGAGCGGACGGACGCGAAGGGAGGGAACGCTCAGGAACGCCTGTCGGCGCTCCAGGGGCATTCCGGCCGGTCGAGCCGGAACAGGGCGCACGGGATACCGATGTGTCGCCCGGACGCTGCGCCCACCATGGGCGGGGAGTGGCAGTCATCCTAGCCATGACGCAGAGCCGCGAGTCACCTACTGTCCGGAACTTCTTTGCCCTGCCTGTACCTTCCGTACGGGTGTTCCCCCTGGCAGAACTCACGATTTCCGGCACTGCCGCCGAGAGCGGTCAGATTCCCTTTTCCGCCCTTCTACCGGGAGGTGACGGGCATGTCCGCGGGCGGATTGCCCTGGCTTCTACGGGAGAAGGCGGCACATGGCCGCACTTCCTACCGGGAATTGTGGTGTTCGTCATGCGGGCAGTGCCGGGAGCGCTTCGGGGCACCGCTCGGCTTCGGGGCCGGGACCCGCGGCAGGCACCGAACGCCGAACGTACGGGCGGCATAGGATCGTTCCACGCGCACGTCACGGGGGAGGAAGCGGATGACGACAGGCGGCACGGTCCTCGCCGACCGCTACCGGTTACTGCGGCCGCTCGGCAGCGGTGGCACCAGCCGGGTCCACGAGGCGGAGGACCTGGCCCTGGGCCGCCGGGTCGCGGTCAAGGTCCTCACCGAGGGCCCGGGGCCCGCCGACCCGGTCGCCCTCCAGCGCTTCCGGCGTGAGGCCGAGACGCTGGCCAGGATCAGCTCCCCCTTCGTGGTCGGGGTGCTGGACGTCGGGGTGGGCGGTTCGGAGCCGTCGTATCTGGTGATGGAACTCCTCGACGGCGTCGAACTCGACGTCCTGGTGGAGGATCGCGGCGCGCTGCCGCCCGACATGGCCGAGGCGGTCGCCGCGGGCATCTGCGCGGGCCTGCTGGTGGTCCACGAGGCGGGCGTGGTCCACCGGGATGTCAAACCGTCCAATGTGATGATCACAAGGACCGGCCGGGTCGTCCTCCAGGACTTCGGGCTCGCCCGCGCCGTCGACAACACCCCGGTGACCGAACTGGGCGAGGTCGTCGGCACCCCGCGCTATCTGCCGCCGGAGACGCTGCGCGGCGCCTCCCCGCGGCCGGCCGCCGACCTGTACGGGCTCGGCACCTGCCTCTACACCATGCTCACCGGGCGGCACCCGTTCACCGGCGAAGAGGAGATCGCGCCGATCATCTTCCAGGTCGTGGACAGCGGCCTGCCCCGGCTGGGCGGCACCGCCGGCATCCCCGCGCGGCTCGCCGAACTCACGGACGCGCTCACCGAACGCGACGCCGAGCGCCGCCCGGCGAGCGCGGCCGACGTCCTGGGCCGGCTGGAGACGGCGACGTCCCCGGAGACCGTACGGCGGCTGCGCGACCTGGTCGCCGACTGCATCCGCGAGCAGGCGCTCGCCACGGTGGCGCGGCTCGGCGAGACCCGGGGCGGCACGGCAGCTCCCACCACCTCCGTGCCGGCCGGTGATGCCGCCGAGGACATCTCGGGGCTGCGGATGACCGGCGCCCCGGCGCCGGCCCAGGCCTGGCCGGGCGCGGCCGGACCCGGCCCGCTCGGGCTGAGCGGCACCACCCAGCAGATGGTCATGAGCGGCATGACCGACGCGAAGGCGACCTCCCGGCTGCGCGAGGCGGTCAACCTCGTGCACCGCGGCGACCTCCAGGAAGCGGTACGCATCCTCGGCACCCTGGCCCGGGTCTGCCCCACGTCGCTGGGCCGGGACCATCCCACGACACTGGCCGCCCAGTTCTGGCAGGCGATGTGCCTGTCCCGGCTCGGCGCGGGCGGGGAGGCCGTCGCCCTGTTCTCGGCGGTGAACGAGCGCTGCGAGGCGGAGAGGAGCACCGGGCGTGGTTGAGATCGAGGTCGGCCTGGCCGCGGCCGTCCCGGAGGACACCGAGGACGACCTGCGGTCGCTGCTGCGCTGGCTGCGCGCGGACGAGAGCCTGGCGGGCCGCGCGGACGGCCAGGTGCGCGACGGGGCGCCGCCCCGGCCCGGGCAGATGGGCACGGCGTTCGACATCCTGCAACTCACCCTCGGGTCGGGGCTGTCGGCGGCGTCGCTGGTGGTGTCCGTCCTCCAGTGGCGCGACGCCCACCGCCGCCCGCCCGCTCTCGTCCTGCGGCGCGGCGAGGCGACGGTCGAGGTCCCGGCGACCGGTGAGGTGGACGCGGCCGCGCTCGTCCAGGCGGTAGTGCTCCTAGCGGAAGAGCCACCGGTGATGATGCCCGCCGCGGCGGCGCCTCCCGTACCGGTGGCGGCTCCCGCACCTGCCGCGGCACCTCCCGTTCCGGCGGCGGCTCCCGCACCTGCGGCGCCACCTCCCGCCCCGGTGGCGGCACCTGCGCGGGTCGCGGACGCCGTACCGGCCGGGGACGCCGTACCCACCGGGGCCGAGCAGAGCACGCACCCACTCACGGGGGAGCCGGCGGGTGACGGAACGCCTTCCTGATCCGATGCGGTCGCGCGCCGTCCTGGTCGGCACCGCGGCGTATCACCAGCTCGAACAGCTCCCCGCGGTGGGCGCCAATCTGCGCGACCTCGCCCAGGCGCTCGGCGACCCCATGCTGTGGGGGCTGCCCGACGGGAACTGCCTGGTCGTCGCCGACCCGCAGAGCTCCTCCGCGCTGCTGGATCCGGTGCAGCGGGCGGGCGAGGACGCCGACGACACGCTGCTCGTGTACTACGCGGGCCACGGCCTGCGGGACGCCGACTCCGCCGACCTCTACCTCGCGCTGACCGGCTCCCGGGCCAACACCGGCTACACCGCGGTTGCCTACCAGCACCTGCGCACCGTGGTCCGGCAGTCCCGGGCGCGGCGCAAAATCATCGTGCTGGACTGCTGCTTCAGCGGGCGGGCGGCCCGGGCACTGGCCGGCGGCATCGCGGACGAGACGGCCGTGGACGGCGCGTACGTGCTCGCCGCGTCCCCGAAGGACCGGGTGGCGCTTGCGCCGGACGGCGAGATGCACACCGCCTTCACCGGCGAACTCCTGGACATCCTGCGGCTCGGCATCGACGACGGGCCGGAGCTGATCGACCTGGAGACGATCTACCAGGAACTCGACCTGCGCCTGCGGGCCAAGAACCGTCCCCGGCCGCAGCGCCACCAGGAGAACAACACCGGCCGGCTGCCGCTGGTCCGCAACCGCGCCGCGGCCGCGGCTCCGGTGCCGGCCGGACCCGTACTCCGCGAGGAGGTGCGCGCCGCGATGCTCAGCGCCGGGCTGAGCCTGGCCCGGCTGCTGCGGTCGGCGGGGCGCAGCCGGGACGCGCTGCCGGTGCTGCGGCTCGTCCTCCAGGAAGGCGCGCCCGATCCCGGCGCCCACACCTATGCCGTCCAGCTCGAACTGGCCGAACTCCTCGCCGACACAGGGCAGAGCAGGGAGGCCGTCGAGGTGCTGGAGCAGGCGTTCCTGGCCACCCACAAGTCCTTCGGCCCGGAGGCCGTCCTGGTCTGCCGCCGGCTCGCCGACCTCCTCCAGGAGTCCGGCAACCACATCCAGGCCTGCGAGGTCCTCAAGCACGCGCTGGACCTGATGGAGTACGGCTCCCACGAGCGCGCCGGCTGAGCGGCGTGACCCGGTCTGCCGGTACGGCGCCCGCTCCGGGGCGGCGAGGTCATCCCGGCTCGGGGGCTGCCGCTTCGAGCAGCGTGGCGACGGCCGTGCGGGCGTGGCGGGCCGGGGCAGGGTCGCCGGTGATGGCGGCCGTCACAATCGCTCCTTCGGCGAGGAGGTGGACCGGTTCGGCCGACGGTATCCCGGTGGGCCGGACCCATGCGGCGATCTGGTCGTGGAACGCCCGCTTGTGGGACCGGACTTCGGCGAGCACCGGCTCGGACGACGTACCCAGTTCGCCGAACGCGTTGGTCCAGGCGCAGCCGCGGAAATCGGGTTCGGCGAACCACCGGGCGAGCCAGTCGAAGATCGCCAGGACGCGCTCGCGGGGGTCCGCGGTCCCTTCCACGTAGGCGGCCAGGTTTCCCCGCCACCGCTGGTCGCGGTTTCTGAGCATCGCCACGACGAGGTCCTCCTTCGTGGCGAAAAGCCGGTATATGCGCTTCAGCGGCAGGCCGGACGCCGCCCGGACCTCGTCCATGCCGACGGCCTGGATGCCGCGTGCGTAGAAGAGCCGCTCCGCCGCGTCGAGCAGCGCGTGGCGGTCCAGGCGGCTTTGTTCCTCGGTGACCGGGGCCGGCATGCGGGGCTCCTTGACGTTGAGAACGGTCGTTCTCTATCGTAGGTCACCTCGACGGAGAACGTACGTTCTCGACGCAAGGAGGCCGTGATGCCCGAAGACCGCCCGCCCTACCCCCCGTTCACCCGGGAAACAGCCCTGCAGAAGGTCCAGGCGGCCGAGGACGCGTGGAACACCCGCGATCCGGAGCGGGTCGCCTCGGCCTACACCCCGGATTCGGTGTGGCGCAACCGCGGCGCCTTCGTGACCGGCCGCGAGGAGATCGTCGCCTTCCTCACCCGCAAGTGGGAGCGCGAACTCGACTACGCCCTGCGCAAGAGCCTGTGGGCCTTCCACGAGAACCGCATCGCCGTCCGCTTCCAGTACGAGTGCCACGACGCGACGGGCCAATGGTGGCGCAGCTACGGCAACGAACTGTGGGAATTCGACGAGCACGGCCTCATGCTGCGGCGCGAGGCGAGCATCAACGATGTCGCCATCCAGGCAACCGACCGCCGTATCCACGGCCCCCGCCCCCGCGAGGAATTCGGGCTCGACATCCCACTCGAGTAATGCCCGGACAATGTCCGGAACAGGGCGTCCGCAAGAGGCTGCCCCGGGCGGTACCGTGCTGACCCTCGCGGGCAGGGACCGATCACCGTTACGATCGGCGCATGGCTTCCCGTCAGGCAGATGCCCCGTAGGTCCCCGCACGAGCTCCGCGCCGGACGGCCCGATGTCCCCAACCCGGCGCCGACCAGCACTCTGCTTGTCAGCAGGTGTCCCGGGGCGCCGCTGTGCACGGCGGTGCACACGTACCTGTTCGTCGACGGCCTCGACATGATCTCGCGCAGCGACAGCAGAGCGGTCGGCCTCCCCCCGAGCCACCTCCTCCGCCCCGGCGGCCCCCTCTACCCGACGGAAACCCCCCGCACGGTCAGCGTGGCCCACACGAGCCCCGGGCCCGCCCCGGACGAACTGCGCATCCGGGTCCACCTGCGCGGCGACACGGTCGTCTGGACCGACCTGACGTACCCGGGGCCCGACGACGAACCCGTCGAGGAAGCCCGCTTCCATCTCGGCCAGTACACGGCCGAGATCCAGCGGGCGTTTCTCGTCCTGCTCGGCTGAGGACCTTCGCTTCGGGGCGCCGGTGCGAAAACCGGCGTGTCGGACCGGGGCACTCGGTGCCAGCATGTAGATCCATTGGCCGGGGGGAACGGGGACGCATGGCGAACGAAGTGGTCACGGTCTGCCTGCCGGCGGACGCCCACCAGGACCTGCGTGCCGCGATCGAGGAGGCCATGGCCCCCTTCGACCTCAACGGCCGCCACGAGCCCTGCCAAGGGGAATGGGACAGCTGGTGGCTCGGCCGGCCGGGCGAGGAGTTCGACGTACTCCCCGGCCACGAAGACGACCCTCGCCTCGTGCGGGCGCTGGTGGACGCCCGCGGGGAGCCCCGCGACTGGACGGCCGGGCAGTGCGACGGGGGGCCGCGCGGCCTGCTCGACTTCAAGGGCATGCGCACCCGCGCCGCACAACTGGCCGCAAGCCTTGACCCCGCTCAGGCCCGTCACACCCCGTACGGAATGAGGCAACCCGAGTGGGTGATCCCTACGGACAACCTGCTCACCCTGGACGGAGCGTGGTTCTACGTCACGTCCGAACCCCGGGCGCCGCAGCAGTCCCTCGACTTCGCCAACACCTACCTTGACGGCCTCGCACCGGACGTCATGATCGTCCGCCTGCGCATCCACGGCTGATCGGCCACTGACCGGCTGACCGCACCGCGCCGGCATCCCCGATCAGGTGAAAGGGGAGGCCGTGGTCGGTGCGGTCAGCGGGTTGTTCGGGCTGGGTGTCAGAGGCCGTAGTCGCGGTGGACCGTGTAGGCGCACTCCGTGTAGACGTAGTCGGAGCGGAGGGTGGAGGTGTGGCTGGCGGGAGTGGTGGAGGGGTCGTCCACCGGCTTGTTGAGGAAGTACATGGTGCCGGCGGGGAGGTAGAGGGTCTTCTTCGCGTAGTTCTTGCTGCTGCTCTTGCAGGCGTGGGCGCTCGCGTCGGTTTCGGTGGCGTAGACGGAGCAGCCCGAGCAGCCCTTGATGGTGATGCTGCCGGTCACCTGGCCGGTGTAGAGGATCTGCACGGCGTCGGGGCTGTCGTTGGTGAACGTCATGGGGATGCTTCCGCCCGAGTCCAGCGTGGGCAGGTGCTTGCCGGCCGCCGGTTCGTTCTGGGCGACCTCGGCGGCGATGGCGATCTTCTTGGCGAGCGCCAAGTGGCCGTCGTGCGGGTAGCGGGTGATGAAGTCGTTGATCGTGGTGAGCGCGGTGTCGAAGTCGCCGCCCTTGTACTGGTGCACGCCGCAGGCGTACGTACCGGACTCCTCGTAGCCCGCGGCGCGCTGGGCGTCCTTGGCGAAGGCGTCGGCCATCCCCGCCTGCTTGCCGGGCAGGCCGGCGACGCTTCCGTCGAGCGCGCGTACGGTGCCGGTGGCCGCGCAGGGGTCGCTGCCCTTCAACTCCCGGGCGGCCTTGTCGATCGCCGCCCGGTAGGCCGGCTCGACCTTCGCGGCCTGGGGAGAGGCCGGAAACGTGGTCAGCAGCGTGCTGAAGTCCGTCTCGGCGGTGGACGAGGACGGGTCCTGGCTCAGCGACTGCGCGCCGCATTCGTACAGCGACGTCGCCAGCCGGTCGTCGGGCCAGGTGGCCAGCGTGCCCAGGGCCTTCTTGTCGAAGTGCGCCGGTACGGTGCGCAGGTACTGGAGCGGCTCGACCGCGTCGCAGTACTTCTTCTGGTCGTACGTCGCGCCGACCGCCGAGTAGTACGCCGTCAGGCTCGCCGGCACCCGCTTGGCGGCCCGCGACCCCGCGTGGTGGTCGTACAGGTCGCGGTAGGTGGCCAGCGCCTTGCCGTACTCGAACTTGGACGAGCCGAACGGCTGGGCCTTGGAGACCTGCACCAGGTGATCCGCCGTGGCGAGCCGGTCCAGCAGCATCTTCTGCGTCGCGTCGTCCTTCGCCCCGTTGTAGAGGACGACCCCGCCGACCGGCACGGCCAGCAGCACCAGGCCGAGGACGACGGCGACCGGCGACTTCGGCGGCCACGACAGGGGCCGGCGCAGCCCGCGGAAAGCACCGTGCACGGCCGCCAGCACCAGGAACACGGCATAGGCGGCGACCACCTTGCCGGACACCCCGTCCGCGTCCGCGGGCAGCGCGACCACCAGCAGCACGGCGGTCGCCACCAGGCACAGCACCAGCCCCGCCCAACGGCGCAGCAGCGCGTAACCGAGCCCGAGCCCGCTGAGGTTGAGCAGCCCGACGGCCACCGCCCGCAGCACGTCCGCGGGCCCGGCGGGCACAGGCTGCCCCTCAGCCGTCAGCGGCGTGGAACCGAGATACTCCACCGGCCCGTACGGCGAGGGCGGTACGGAAGGCGGCGGGCCGTACGGGGAGGGCGGCACGGGTGGAAGAGAGCTCCCGCCGGGGGCGTAGG
The DNA here is from genome assembly GCF_016918855.1 of Actinacidiphila acididurans. GTDB lineage: Bacteria > Actinomycetota > Actinomycetes > Streptomycetales > Streptomycetaceae > Actinacidiphila > Actinacidiphila acididurans. Next base: position 43,017 of record NZ_JADKYB010000024.1, on the reverse strand, counting down.
GCGACGGAGGTACGTAGGGGCCGGCGGGGGCGGGCGGTTCGCCGGGCGCGGGCGGCGCAAAGGGTGCCGGGGCCCCGGCCGGCGGTGCCTGCGGTTCGCCGGGCACGGGCGGCGCGGTCGGCTCACCCCGCGGGGCGGGCTCGGCAAGCAGGAAATCCGCCGACGCGGAGTCAGCGGGAGTGGCCCCGTCTGGCTGGGCCGCCGATTCCTGGGCCGCCCCCGCCTCCCCCGGCTTCCGCGTCGCGTCCGCCCCGCCCGTGCCGTCCTGATCGTTCGTCGTCATGGCTGCTTCCCCCCAGAAGTCTTCGCGGGCGTCACTCCGCTCGCGCGGGGAGCTTATGGGGCGCCCCGCGTACGACGCCAATCGGATTGCGCGTCCTCATGGTCGCGCGGATCGGGGTATTTGCGAAGAAGGCCTCGTTGTCCGCTGCGGCCGGACGCTCCCCCGGCCAGGGCTCCACGCCCCGCGCAGGCCGACCTTGTTCGGCGGCTGCCGCAAGGCCGCGGATACGCCGCCGGACGCCGGCGAAAAAGCTCAGGCGGCAATGGTTTGCCCCGCCGGCCGACGCATCCCCATTGTTCCGCTCACGCGCCGGCCCAAAAAGAAAAGCTCGGCGCGTGTTCGGGATTCGGGTGGGCGGTTCGGCGGAGGCACTTCGGTAACCTCCAGCCGTGGACACCGTGCTCGACCTGATCATTACGTTCGCGGTCACTGGTGAGACCTTGGGGCTGTGGCCCGGCATGCCCGGCGGGGAGGCCGATCGGGTGCTGGGCCGCGGGACCGGGCTGGTGCCGACGGCGGGGACAGCGGGTGACGGTCCGATCGGGTTCAAGGACGGGAGCCTAGAGGTGTGGGTCTCCGCCGAGAGGCGGGTGGAGCTGCTCGGGTTCGACGAGGAGTCGGGCGGGCGGTTCCGTGCCCCGGCCTACGGCGGTGCCGGGGACGAGCGGCTGTGGGGGCCCTTCACCTGGGACGTGGTCACCGCGCGTCTCACGGCGGCCGGGTGCACGTGGAGTTCGTACGACGCCTTGACGTTCGCCGACCAGCAGGCCATCCGCACGCAGGCCGGCGTGTCCCTCCACTTCCGGCCCCCGGAGTCCGCACCGGACGCGCCCGTGCATACGTGGCTGCTGGAGGCGGCGTACAAGTCGTTCCCGCAGAACCCGCAGAATCCGCCGGGAACCGATCCCGGAGCGGTGCCGTAGCGGCTTGAAAGGAAGACATCGCATGGACGTGGTGGACACAGCGACGGACGCGGCGCCGAAAGCTGGGCCCTCAAGAGTCGCCGCCGCAATCGCGGCAGCGCTCGCCATCGGACTTCTGCTGACAGGGTGCTCGGACGCGGGCCACAGCGGGTCCGGGCCCGACTCCCCCGCTGTCGCCACTACCGACGGCGCGGCATCCCCCTCGGCGTCGGCCACCGCCTGGCCCACCGAGCCGAGCAGTGCCAACACGATTCCGCCGGACCTCAAGATCGCGCCCATAGCCGCGGGTTACACCGGCGCGTCCTTCGTGACCGCCCTGGCCCGCACCTGGCACATCACGCTGTCCGCCAGGAAGAGGAGCACTCAGCCGGGCGAGGCGCCGGTCCGGGTCTCGGGCGGGGTCGCCCACCCGGCGAAAAACCAGACCGTCGGCATCGACGTGGTGTGGGACGAGCACGGCAATCTGGAGAACCTCGTCTGCCGCGCCACCAGCGGCTACACCGCCCTGCTGCGGGACTGCGTCCGCCTGGACTACCCCGGCGCGAAACCGCAGGCCGCCCTCGGCTGGTTGACCTCCACCACCCCGCGGATGGACGCCGCCTTCAAGGCCTCCTCCGGGCGCCCCGTGGTGAGCCCGCTGTTCCGCAACGGTCCGGCCGCCACCCACCTCGACGAGCAGAACGTCAAGGAGTACGGCGGCCTGGTACGGATGACCGGCACCTTCGGGACGAGCCGCGGCGCCGCGCGGTGAGGCTCAGCCTGCGTCGTCGAGGAGTACGACGTCGAGGCGACGCGGGCCGTGCACCCCTTCGACCCGTTGCAGTTCGATGTCGCTGGTGGCGGAGGGGCCGGAGATCCAGGTCAACGGGCGGGTGGGAACGAGGCGTTCGAGGGCCTGGGGCAGGGAGGCGACGACCTGGCCGGGGGCGCGGATCACGCAGACGTGGTGGTCGGGGACGAGGGTGATGCGGCGGCGGCCCTGTGCGGGGCCGGCGTCCAGCACGATGGTGCCGGTCTCGGCGATCGCGAGGGCGCAGCCGGTGACGACACTGTCCACGCTGTCCAGGTCGTCATGGGTGGCGTCGGGCCGGTCCTCGACCCGGGTGGCGTCCACTGCCGCGGGCCATTGCGGGGGCAGGCCGGCCGGCACCAGGACCCGCCGTGCGCCGCGGTCGGTGAGCAGCCGCGCAATCAGCCCTGCCAGGCCCGCCGCATCCGTGCGATGGACGTGTGCCCGGTAGTCGGCGAGGTGCTCGGCCAGCAGGTCCACGGTCTGCTCCGTCGTACGCCGGCCGTGCTCGCGTACGTACGCGCGGGCGATGGCCTGTTCGTACGGTGTGGTGTCCGCGGGTGCCCCGGCGAGGGCCCGGCGGACCCGGCCCAGGACGATGTCTTTGCTGCTCACGGGGTGCCGCCCTTCGTGGTGTGGGTGCGCTGCCACCAGGCACGGAAGGACTGGGCGGGTACGGCGGGCAGGTCGCGGGTGTCGGTCCAGGCGCGACCGGGGCCGGGCAGGCGGCGGGAGTGGAGGCGGCGGGTGGCGGTGGCCGCGCGCCGGCCGGCAGCGAAGGCGGCCGGGTGCGTGAAGACCCAGCGGGCGGCGCGCATGGCCGCGCGTTCGGTGGTGTGGCCCTTGGCCGGCTCGAGCACCGTCTTGACGCCTCCCCGGACCGTCTCCCCGCCCTCGACGACGCGTTGGCGGAGGTGGACGAGGATGTCGGGGATGTCGATGGCGACGGGGCAGACGTCGTAGCAGGCTCCGCACAGGCTGGAGGCGTAGGGGAGGGAGGCGTCCAGTTCGGTTGCGGTGCCGCGCAGTTGTGGGGTGAGGATGGCGCCGATGGGGCCGGGGTAGGCGGAGCCGTAGGCGTGGCCGCCGGCGCGTTCGTAGACGGGGCAGACGTTCAGGCAGGCCGAGCAGCGGATGCAGCGCAGGGCCTGGCGGCCTACGGTGTCGGCGAGGGTGTCGGTGCGGCCGTTGTCCAGCAGCACCAGATGAAACTCCTTGGGGCCGTCGCCGTCGGTGGTGCCGGTCCACATGGTGGTGTAGGGGTTCATGCGTTCGGCGGTGGAGGAGCGGGGCAGGGTCTGGAGGAAGACTTCCAGGTCGCGGAAGGTCGGCACGATCTTCTCGATGCCGACCACCGAGATCAGGGTTTCGGGCAGGGTCAGGCACATGCGTCCGTTGCCCTCGGATTCCAGGACGACCAGGGTGCCGGTGTCGGCGACCATGAAGTTGGCTCCGGAGATGCCGACCTTGGTGTGCAGGAATTTCTGCCGCAGGTGCAGCCGGGCCGCCTCCGCCAACGCCGCCGGCTCATCGCTCAGGCCCTGCGGTGCGGGTCGTCCCCAGGCGGCCATCTGGGTGCGGAAGATGTCGCGGATCTCGGCGCGGTTCTTGTGGATCGCGGGGACCAGGATGTGCGAGGGCCGGTCGTCGCCCAACTGGACGATGAGTTCGGCCAGGTCGGTCTCGTAGGCGCGGATGCCCTGAGCGGCGAGGGCTTCGTTGAGGCCGATTTCCTGGGTGGCCATGGATTTGACCTTGACGACCTCGGTTTCGCCGGTGGCGTGGACGAGGTCGGTGACGATGCGGTTGGCCTCGTCGGCGTCGGCGGCCCAGTGGACGTGGCCGCCGGCGGCGGTGACGGCCTGTTCCAGTTGCTGGAGGTAGTGGTCGAGGTGGGCCAGGGTGTGGTCCTTGATCGCGGCTCCCGCGGCCCGCAACTCCCCCCAGTCGGAGAGTTCGCCGACCGCGACGGCGCGTTTGGCGCGGATGGTGTGGGTGGCGTGCCGCAGGTTCGCCCGCAACTGCCCGTCCCGCGTCGACTCCCGCGCCGCCACCGGAAACGACGGCAGACCGAGAAACGTACTGCTCATCGGTGTGTCCCTTCCCGGCGCGCGCGGGCCTCGGTGCCCGGGCGGCCGACGGTCATGTGGACAGGGGCGCCCGTGGCGGGCAGCCGCAACGGCTCCTCCCGCGTCGAGGCGAGGATCTCGGCAATGTGCACCGGGCGGATCGCGGTTCCCTGCCGGGCGATGGTGCCACCGAGGTGCATCAGGCAGGAGTTGTCCGCGGCGCACAGCACCTCGGCGCCGCTCCGTACCGCGTTGGCGACCTTGTCCGCGCCCATGGCGGCCGACACGTCGGAGTTCTTCACCGCGAAGGTGCCGCCGAAGCCGCAGCACTCCTCCGCCCCCGCCAACTCCCGTAGTTCCAGGCCCCGTACGGCTTCCAGCAGCCGCCGCGGGCGGTCGCCCAGGCCCAGCATCCGCAGGCCGTGGCAGGTGGGGTGATAGGTGACGGTGTGCGGGAAGTACGCGCCCACGTCCGTCACGCCGAGCACGTCCACCAGGAACTCGGTGAGTTCGTACGTCCTGGTCCCGGTGCCGGTCAGGTCCCTGGCGAGGCCGTCACCGCGGCCCTCGGCGCGGGCGCGCCCGCCGAGCCGCGGGTGGATGTCGCGCACCATCGCAGCGCACGAACCCGAGGGCGTGACCACGTAGTCGTAGTCGCGGAAGACCCGCGCGTGGCGGCGGGCAAGGGGTTCGGCCTCGTGCCGGTAGCCGGTGTTGTAGTGGGCCTGCCCGCAACAGGTCTGCGCCAGGGGGAAGTCGACCTCCACGCCCAGGCGCTCCAGCAGCCGTACCACCGCCCGACCGGTGTCGGGGTAGAGCGTGTCGTTGACGCAGGTGAGGAAGAGGGCGGCTCGCATGGCGGTCTCCAGGTTCGCGCGTGCTCAGGTCAGGCGGGCCGCGGCGCGGTCCCAGTCCCGGGGGTCGCCGCTCGGCGAGTGGACGCGCAGCGGCTGGGTCGTGGCGACCAGGTGCCGCATCCGGGCCAGGTCGCCGACGAGGCCGTGGGCGCGGGCCTGGACCAGGACGTTGCCCAGGGCGGTGGCCTCGGCGGGGCCGGCGGTCACCGGGAGGCCGGTGGCGTCCGCGGTGAGCCGGCACAGGAGTTCGTTGCGGCTGCCGCCGCCGACCATGTGCACGTGGGTGATCTCGCGGTCCGCGAGTTCCGCGGCCCGGCGCAGGGTGTTGCGGTGGGCCAGCGCCAGGCTCTCCAGGACGCACCGGACGATGGCTGCCTGTCCTTCGGGCACGGGCTGGCCGGTACGGGCGCAGTGCGCGGCGATGGCCGCCGGCATGTCGTCGGGCGCCAGGAATTCCGGGGCGTCCGGGTCGATCAGCGCGGCGAAGGGCTCGGCGCGGGCGGCCTCGGCGAGCAGGGCGTCCAGCGCCACCGGCATGCCGCGCAGGGCCCAGATCCGCCGGCATTCCTCCAGCAGCCACATGCCCATGATGTTGCGCAGGTAGCGGATCGTGCCGTCGATGCCGCGCTCGTTGGTGAAATTGGCGGCCCGGGATTCCTCGCTGAGCACCGGCGCGTCCAGTTCGAGGCCGGCGAGCGACCAGGTGCCGCAGGAGATGTACGCCGCGCCCGGCTCGGTGACCGGGACGGCCACCACCGCCGATGCGGTGTCGTGCGAGGCGACGGCGACGACCGGGGTGCGCGCGGGCAGACCGGTGGCGTCGGCGACGTGCGGCAGCAGGCTCCCGGCGAAGCTCCCCGGCTCGCGCAGGGGCGGCAGCAGCCCGGCGTCCACCCCCGCGGCGGCGGCGAGTTCGGCGGACCAGGTGCCGGTGCGGGCGTCGAGCAGGCCGGTGGTGGAGGCGTTGGTGATCTCCGCCCCGATGCCTCCGGTCAGCCAGTACGTGAGCAGGTCGGGGACGAGCAGCAGGGTGCGGGCCCCGGCCATGGCGGCGGTGTCCCGGGCCGCCGCGAGCTGGAAGATCGTGTTGAAGGGCAGGTGCTGCAGGCCGGTGGCGGCGTAGAGCTCGCGCCCGCCGATCGCGTCCCGGATCCGGTCGGCCACCTGGGCCGTACGAGTGTCGCGGTAGTGGTACGGCAGGCCGAGCAGCGCGCCGTCGCCGTCCAGCAGCCCGTAGTCGACGGCCCATGTGTCGACGCCGGCCGACGTGACCGGGCCGCCGGCCTGCCGCAGGCCGTCCAGGACTCCGTGGAAGAGGGCGGGCAGGTCCCAGTGCAGACCGTGCGGCAGCCGCACCGGCCGGTTGGGGAAGCGGTGCGATTCCCTCATCGACAGCAGTCCGGGGCCGACTTCGCCGACGACGACCCGCCCGCTGGTCGCGCCGATGTCGGCGGCGGCGAAGAGACCGTGGGACGGGGCGAGTCGGTTCACGTCGGCTTCCTGGGGATTGGGGCCGGTGCGGCGACCGGCTCTCACGACGAGGAACGGAGGAACAGGGGCCGGCCGAAGGCCCGTTACGGCCACGCGGTCCGAACCAGCCGGGCACGGGGACGGTCCCTTCGGCAGGGGGCGGCGCACTACCCGGCCGGGGATCGGCCTGCTGCGCACCGCCCCCGCGTCAGCCGCTCCGGGCCGCGGGGTCCGGCGGCCCGCTCCCGCGTACCGGCACGAACCCCGCCCCCGTGTCCGGACGTGCCGTGCCCGGCGCGGTCCGGCCCGCGCCGCCCTGCCCAATGCGGGCGGGTGGCTGCACGACCGGCCGACGGCTCAGCGCAGGAACGCCGCGGCGACCCCCGCGTCGACCGGAATGTGCAGGCCGGTCGTGTGGGTGAGGTCGCCGCCGGTGAGGGCGAACACGGCGTTGGCGACGTGCTCGGGCAGGACCTCGCGCTTGAGCAGGGTGCGCTGGGCGTAGAACTCGCCGAGCTCGGACTCCGCCACCCCGTAGACGGCCGCGCGCTGGGCGCCCCAGCCGCCGGCGAAGATGCCGGAGCCGCGGACCACGCCGTCGGGGTTGATGCCGTTGACGCGGATGCCGTGGGCGCCGAGTTCGGCGGCGAGCAGGCGGACCTGGTGGGCCTGGTCGGCCTTGGTGGCGGAGTAGGCGATGTTGTTCGGGCTGGCGAAGACGGCGTTCTTGGAGGCGATGTAGACGATGTCGCCGCCCAGGCCCTGGGCGGTCATCACGCGGGCGGCCTCGCGGGAGACCAGGAAGGAGCCACGGGCCATGATGGCGTGCTGGAGATCCCAGTCCTTGGCGGTGGTTTCCAGCAGCGGCTTGGAGATGGAGATGCCCGCGTTGTTGACGACCAGGTCCACGCCGCCGAAGGCGAGCAGGGCGGCGTCGAAGGCCGCGGCGATCTGCTCCTCGTCGGTGACGTCCGCGGTGACCGCCACCGCCTTGTCCGGGCCGCCCAGCTCCTCGGCCACGGCGGCGGCGCTGTCGGCGTCGAGATCGGCGACCACGACGCAGGCGCCCTCGGCGACCAGGCGGTGCGCGATGGCCTTGCCGATGCCGGAGCCGGCGCCGGTGACCAGGGCGATCCGGGTGGCCAGCGGCTTGGGCGCGGGCATCCGCCGCAGCTTGGCCTCCTCCAACTCCCAGTACTCGATGCGGAACTTCTCCGCTTCCGGGATGGGCTTGTACGTCGAGACGGCCTCTGCGCCGCGCATGACGTTGATCGCGTTGACGTAGAACTCCCCCGCGACGCGGGCGGTCTGCTTGTCCTTGCCGTAGCTGAACATGCCGACCCCCGGGATCAGGACGATCGCCGGGTCGGCGCCGCGCATGGCCGGGGAGTCCGGGGCGGCGTGCCGCTCGTAGTAGGCGGCGTATTCCGTGCGGTATTCCTCGTGCAGTTCCCGCAGCCGCTCGATGACCTGCTCCAGCGGCGCGGTCGGCGGCAGGTCCAGGACCAGGGGGCGGACCTTGGTGCGCAGGAAGTGGTCGGGGCAGGAGGTGCCCAGTGCCGCCAGCCGGGGGTGCTCGGTGCGGGACAGGAAGTCCAGGACGACGTCGGAGTCGGCGAAGTGGCCGACCTGGGGGCGGTCCGTGGCGGCGATCGACCGCAGGACGGGCGCGAGTCGGGCGGCCCGGGCCCGGCGGTCGGTGCCGGGCAGCGGTCCGTACCCGGCGAGCAGCGGGCCGAACGGCTCGGCCTTGCCGCGCTGTTCGAGGAAGGTCTCGGCGGTGCGGATGATGTGCAGCGAGTTGCGCTCGCACTCTTCGGCGCTCGCGCCCCAGGCGGTGATGCCGTGCCCGCCCAGGACGCAGCCGATGGCCCGGGGGTTGGCGGCCTTCACCGCGGCGATGTCCAGGCCGAGTTGGAAGCCGGGGCGGCGCCAGGGCACCCACACCACGCTGTCGCCGAAGCACTCCTTGGTCAGTGCCTCGCCGTCGGCGGCGCAGGCCAGCGCGATGCCGGAGTCCGGGTGGAGGTGGTCCACATGGGCGGCGTCGACCAGGCCGTGCATGGCGGTGTCGATCGACGGCGCTGCGCCGCCTTTGCCGTGCAGGCAGTAGTCGAAGGCGGCGACCATCTCGTCCTCGCGCTCCACCCCGGGAAAGACGTCCACCAGGGCGCGCAGCCGGTCCAGCCGCAGCACCGCCAAACCGGCCTCGGTGAGGGTGCCCAGGTCGCCGCCGGAGCCCTTGACCCACATGAGTTCGGTGTCGGCGCCGGTGACCGGGTCGGTGGCGGTGCCCTTGGCGGAGGCGTTGCCGCCGGCGTAGTTGGTGTTGCGCGGATCTGCGCCCAGCCGGTTCGAGCGCTCCAGCAGGGCGCTGACCTCGGGGTGCGGAACGGAAGCCATGGGGAGTCCTTCGCTGTACGGGACAGGGTGCGGGTGGGTGCGAGTGCGCCGCGCGGCGCAAGGAGCCGCGGCGGGAGGAGCCCTACGCGTCCCAGCCGGCCTGCTGACCGCCGATCCGTTCGGCGGCGATCTTCTCGGCGTGGCCGGTGGCCCGGTAGGCGGCCATCGGGTCGGGGTGCAGGCCCAGTTCCTCGCGCACCTCGGCGAGCAGTGGCCGTACGTCCGTGTTGTAGGCGTCCATCAAGGCGGCGTTGGCCTCCAGCACGTCGCCCGCCTGCTGGGCGGCGGTCAGCGCGGTCGTGTCGACCAACAGGGCCTTGGCGGTGGCCTCCTGGACGTTCATCACCGAGCGGATGATCGCGGGGATCTTCGCCTCGATGTTGTGGCTCTGGTCGAGCATGAAGGCGACGCCCGTCGCGGGCGCCAGGCCGCCGTTCCTGACCACCTCGTGCATGATCCGGAACAGCTGGAAGGGGTCCGCCGACCCGACCATCAGGTCGTCGTCTGCGTAGAAGCGGGAGTTGAAGTCGAAGCCGCCGAGCTTCCGCTCGCGCAGCAGGAAGGCGACGATGAACTCGATGTTGGTGCCCGGCGCGTGGTGGCCGGTGTCGACCACGACCTGCGCCTTGTCCCCCAGCTTCAGGCAGTGCGCGTAGGAGGTGCCCCAGTCCGGCACGTCGGTGGTGTAGAAGGCCGGCTCGAACAGCTTGTACTCCAGCAGCATCCGCTGGTCCGCGCCGAGCCGCTCGTACACCGCGGCCAGTGATGCGGCGAGCCGGTCCTGACGGGCGGTGATGTCGTCCTGGCCGGGGTAGTTGGTGCCGTCGGCGAACCACAGCTTCAGGTCGCGCGATCCGGTGGCGTCCATGATGTCGACGCACTCCAGCAGGTGGTCCAGCGCCTTGCGGCGTACTGCGGGGTCGGGGTGGCTGACCGACCCGAGTTTGTAGTCGTCGTCCTGGAAGACGTTCGCGTTGATCGCGCCGACCGTCAGCCCGCGGTCCTTGGCGTACGCGGCCAGCGCCGCGTAGTCGTCGACCCGGTCCCACGGAATGTGCAGGGCCACCGCGGGCGCGACGCCCGTGGCCGCCTGCACCTGGGCGGCGTCGTCCAGCTTCTCGTAGGGGTCCCGGGGCACGCCGGCCTGCCGGAACACCTTGAATCGGGTGCCGGAGTTGCCGTACGCCCACGACGGCGTCTCGATCCGCTGGGACTTCAGTGCCGCCTTCACGGCCGACAGATCTGGCATGGCAACCCCTATGAATCGTTTCATGTTCGAGCGTTGACGATAAGCGGCACAAGGGCACCTGTCAATGACTCGTTCAAATCCGCACGACTCGACCGCCGGCCGCGTTATGCCCGATAAGTGCCCACAGAATGAGGCCTATCGGCCGCTCGGACAACCCCCAGGTAGGCCCGTTATTGAATCGTGTCATGCGCCGCTTGAGGGTTCCCACGAGGGCCCGATCGGAGCGCTCAGGCCGGACTATCACGGGTGAACGGACCGCAAGCGGCGAGATCCCTTGACGCCCCGCCCTGGCGAGGCTAACGTCCCGGCAACTCCATTGAAACATTTCACCCGCATTCACGATCGGGAGACTCAGGAGACACCCATGACCGATCCCGCACCGGAGCGCACTCCGGTTCTCGCGCTGGAGGGGGTGAGCAAGTCCTTCGGCGCGGTACGGGCCCTGCGCGACGTGTCGCTCGAGCTGTACGCCGGTGAGGCGCACGCCCTGGCGGGTGAGAACGGCGCCGGAAAGTCCACGCTGATCAAGACGCTGGCGGGGGTGCACCGCCCGGACGCCGGGACCGTGCTCCTCGACGGCACGCCGGTGGTCTTCCACGGTCCGGCCGACGCCCGTGACGCCGGCGTGGCCGTCATCTACCAGGAACCGACCCTCTTCCCCGACCTGTCGATAGCCGAGAACATCTTCGTCGGCCGCCAGCCCCGCCGGTCCTTCGGCCGGGTGGACCACAAGGCCGTACGGGAGGCCACCGCCGCGCTCTTCCGCCGGCTCGGGGTGGACCTCGACCCCGAACAGCCCGCCCGCGGCCTGTCCATCGCCGACCAGCAGCTGGTCGAGATCGCCAAGGCGCTGTCCTTCGACGCCCGGGTGCTGATCATGGACGAGCCGACGGCCGCGCTGACCGGCAGTGAGGTGGCCCGGCTGTTCGGCGTGGTCAGGGCGTTGCGGGAGGCCGGCGCGGCCGTGCTGTTCATCTCGCACCGCCTGGAGGAGGTCTTCGCGCTGTGCCAGCGGGTGACCACGTTGCGGGACGGCGCATGGGTGGCGAGCGAGCCGGTCGCCGGGCTCGGCGAGGACGATCTGGTGCGCCGGATGGTCGGCCGGGACCTGGACGAGCTGTACCCCAAGCAGGACGCAGCGGTCGGTGACGTCGCCCTGAGGGTACGGCGGCTGACCCGCGAGGGCGTCTTCACCGATGTCTCCTTCGAGGTGCGGCACGGCGAGATCGTGGGGCTCGCCGGGCTGGTCGGGGCCGGCCGCAGCGAGGTCGCGCGCGCGGTGTTCGGCGTGGACCGCTGGGACGCCGGCGCGGCCGAGGTGGACGGCCGTCCGCTCAAGCCCGGCGCGCCCAGCCTCGCGATGGCCGCGGGCCTGGCCCTGGTCCCCGAGGACCGCCGGGCCCAGGGCCTGGTGATGGACATGTCCATCGAGCGCAACATCAACCTGACGGGCCTGCGTACCACGGCCCGGGCCGGCCTGATGAACCGCGGCGCCGAACGCAGCCGCGCCCTGGACTGGGCGGTCCGACTCCAGGTGAAGTACGCGCGCCTGGCCGACATGGTGGGCACCCTGTCCGGCGGCAACCAACAGAAGGTCGTCCTGGCCAAGTGGCTGGCCACCGATCCGCGGGTGCTGATCGTGGACGAGCCCACCCGGGGCATCGACGTCGGCACCAAGGCGGAGGTCCACCGGCTGCTGTCGCAACTGGCCGCCGACGGCGTGGCGGTGCTGATGATCTCCTCGGACCTGCCGGAGATCCTGGGCATGGCCGACCGCGTCCTGGTCATGCACGAGGGCCGGCTGACCGCGGACATCCCGCGCGAACGCGCCACCGAGGAAACGGTCATGGCGGCCGCCACCGGCCGTGCGAGGAGCGCAGCATGACCATGACCACCAAGCCCGCCCCGGCCGCGGCCGCCGGAGCGCCGCCCACCGCCGGGTTCCTGGACCGGGTGCTGAAGGTCCGCGAACTGGCCATCGCGGCCGTGCTGGTCCTGATGCTGACCGCGACCCAGCTGGACAACAGCGCCTTCCTGTCCCAGCAGGGCATCAAGGACCTGCTGCTCAACGCCACCATCCTGGTGCTGGTCGCGGTCGGCCAGGCCACCGTGGTGATCACCCGCAACGTGGACCTGTCGGTCGGCTCGGTGCTCGGCATCACCGCCTTCGCCGCGGGCGACTTCCTGCACGGGGGCGGCAACCCCGTCCTGGCGGTGGTGATCGCGGTCGCCATCGGGGCCGGCTTCGGCCTGGTCAACGGCGCCCTGGTGAGTCTCGGCCAGGTCCCCGCGCTGGTCGTGACCCTGGGCACCCTCTACATCATCCGCGGCCTGGACTCGATCTGGGTCGGCTCCCGGCAGATCACCGCCGCCGACCTGCCCAGCGGCTTCGTCTCCTTCGGCCACGACGGCCTGAGCGTGATCCCGTATCTGGCCCTGCTCACCGCGCTGGTCCTGGTCGCCGCGGCCTACTACCTGCGCAGCTACCGCAGCGGACGGGACCTGTACGCGCTCGGCTCCAGCCCGGAGGCGGCCCGGCTGGCCGGTGTCCCGGTCCGCAAGCGGATCCTGGCCGCGTACGTCACCTGCGGCGCCCTGGCCGGACTGGCCGGCGCGCTCTACCTCGCCCGCTTCGGCAACGTCGACTCGGGGACCGGCAACGGCTACGAACTCACCGTCGTCAGCGCGGTCGTGGTCGGTGGCGTCGCCTTCACCGGCGGCTCCGGGAGCGTGTACGGGGCCGCGCTCGGCGCCCTGCTGCTGACCTCCATCAACAGCGTGCTGCCCTCGATCGGCGTGAGTTCGGTGTGGGTGCAGGCCATCGACGGCGTCCTGCTGCTGCTCGCCATCGCGGTCGACCGCATCGTCGCGCTGCGGGTCGCGGGGCTGCTGCGCAAGCGGGCCGCACAGACAAGGAGTGCCACTCATGGCTGACCGCATGACCGACCCCATGGCCGACAACAAGGCCGCCACCGGCCGGGGCTTCGCCGCCCGGGACGCGCTGCGCTGGGACACCGTCGTCGGCGCCCTCCTGGTCGTCCTGCTGGTCTGCTCGTTCTCCTTGGTGAGCAACTTCGGCAACGCGCTGAACCTGTCGTTCCTGATCGGCAACACCCTGCCGATCGCCCTGATCGCGCTGCCGATGACCATGCTCGTCGTCTCCGGCGAGATCGACCTGTCGGTCGGCTCCACCGCGGGCCTGGCCGGGGCCGTGATGGGCCGGCTGTGGAACGGCGGCATGGCCATCGAAATGATCATCCCGCTGTGCGTACTGCTCGGCGTGGTCTGCGGCCTGGTCAACGGCCTGCTCGTGACCCGGCTCGGGCTGCCCTCGCTGGCCGTCACCATCGGCACCCTGGCCGCCTACCGCGGCATCGCCCAGATCGTGCTCGGCTCGAACTCGGTCACCGACTTCCCGCAGCAGTACCTGAACTTCGCCTCGGACCGGATCGGCGGCACCTTCGTCCCGTACGCGGCGATCCCCTGGGCCGTCCTGCTGCTCATCGCGGTGGTCCTCCTGCACGCCACGCCGATCGGACGCTCGCTGTTCGCGGTCGGCGCCTCCCAGGAGGCCGCCCGCTTCGCCGGGATCCGCGTCAAGCGGCTGAAGCTGTCGATGTTCGTGGCCACCGGCACGATCTCGGCGCTGACCGGCGTGTTCTGGGCCCTGCACTACGCCAGTGCCCGCTACGACAACGCCACCGGCCTCGAACTGTCCGTCATCGCCGCCGTCCTGCTGGGCGGGATCGACTTCGACGGCGGCAAGGGGACGCTGGGCGGCGCGGTCGCCGGGGTGTTCCTGCTCGGGGCGCTGCAGAACGTGATGAGCCTGATCAACGTCTCTTCCCAGTCCCAGACCCTGATCACCGGAGTCCTGCTGGTGGTCTCCGTCCTCGCCCCGCGGCTGGCCCGGCAGGCCGGCCGCGCCAGAGCCCGTCGCAAGGCAGCCGTGGGCGACATGCCGCCCACGGCACTCACCGCGGTCTGACCATCGCACCTGTCGTTCCGCCCGGTTCTTGTTCCACCCGGTTCGCACCCTCGTACCTGCCGCACCGCCGCGGCACCGAAAGGAATGCCCATGCACGCCAGAACCACCGCCGTGCGCCGTGCCGTCGCCGCGGTCGCCGCTGTGTCCGTCGTCGCGCTCGGCGCCGCCGCGTGCGGCGGGACGACCAAGAAGTCGACCGACTCCGGCAGTTCCTCCGGCAACGGCAGCGCGGCCACGGCCTCGGCGAACCCCGCCGCCGCCACCAAGAAGGGCCTGACCATCGCCTACCTGCCCAAGCAGGTCAACAACCCGTACTTCACCATCTCCGACAACGGCGGCAAGCAGGCCGTCGAGGCGCTGGGCGAGAAGTACAAGGAAGTGGGCACCAGCAGCGGCACCGACACCGCGGGGCAGGTCAGTTACGTCAACACCCTCACCCAGCAGCAGGTCAACGCGATCGCGGTGTCCGCCCAGGACCCCGGCGCGCTGTGCACCGCCCTCAACCAGGCCCGGAAGAACGGCGTGAAGGTCGTCACCTACGACTCGGACACCAAGGCCGACTGCCGCGACCTGTTCGTCTCCCAGGCCAGTGCCGAGGACCTCGGGCGCACCGAGGTGCAACTGCTGGCCAAGCAGATCGGCGGCAAGGGACAGATAGCGATCCTGTCGGCGGCCCAGACCGCCACCAACCAGAACACCTGGATCGGCTACATGAAGGACGAGCTGAAGAAGCCCGAGTACAAGGACATCCAGCTGGTCAAGGTCGCGTACGGCAACGACGACGCCCAGGCGTCCTTCCAGCAGACCCAGGGCCTGCTCCAGCAGTACCCGAACCTCAAGGGGATCATCTCCCCCACCACCGTGGGCATCAAGGCCGCCGCCCAGTACCTGTCCGGCTCCAAGTACAAGGGCAAGGTCCAGCTCACCGGCCTCGGCACGCCGAACGACATGCGCGCCTACCTCGCCAACGGCACCGTCCAGTCCTTCGAGCTGTGGGACCCGGCCAAGCTCGGCGCGCTCGCCGGCTACACCGCGGTCGCCCTCGCCTCCGGCCAGATCACCGGCGCCCCCGGCCAGACCTTCACCGCCGGCGACCTCGGCAGCTTCACCGTCGGCCAGGACGGCGTCGTCGTCCTCGGCAAGCCCACCGTCTTCGACGGGACCAACATCGGCCAGTACCACTTCTGAGCCGCGTCCGAGACCTGAGCACGTCGGCCCGCATTCCCCCGGAAATGCGGGCCGCATTAGAACCGTCGACTTCGCCGCGCACAGGCACCGGAAAGACTCTTTTGCCGCGTGGAAATCACCTCCGCGCAGTCCGCTGCACTGCGCTGCGCGTCGCCCGAAAAACCCCAACTGGCCTGTGTTTGAATGTCTCCACCACTTCGGACGCTCCGGGCACAAGCCGCACGAGGATACGCGGCCGAGCGCGGCGCGTACCGAAGCGGGGAGACAGGAAACAGGAGAGACCACAAGCGATGATCGGCATAAAGGACGTGGCACGGGAAGCGGGCGTCTCCGTGGGGACGGTGTCCAACGTGATCAACCGGCCCGACCTGGTTTCCGAGGAGACGCGCGCCCGGGTGCAGTCGGTGATCACCCGGCTCGGGTACATCCGCAGCGAGTCCGCCCGGCAACTGCGGGCCGGCGCCAGCCGGATCGTGGCGCTGCTCGTTCTCGACATGGGAAATCCCTTTTTCGTCGACGTCGCCAGTGGCGCCGAACGCGCCGCCCGCCAGGCCGGACTGCGCGTCCTGGTGTGCAACAGCGCGCAGAGCGTGAGCGAGGAAGCGGATTACGTATCGCTGTTCGTGGAGCAGCGCGTCCGCGGTGTCCTGGTCACGCCCGCCGACCCCACCGGCCGCAGCCTGGACGCGCTGCGCCGGCAGAACATCCCGTACGTCCTGGTCGACCGGGTGTCCGCCGACGCCGCGGTCTGCTCGGTGTCGGTCGACGACGTGGCCGGCGGCCGGCTCGCCGCACAGCACCTCATCGACGCCGGGCACAGCTCGATCGTCTACGTCGGCGGTCCGCCGGACCTGCCGCAGGTCCGCGACCGGCGGGCCGGCGCGCTGGCCGCGCTCGCCGACGCGGGACTGCCGGGCACCGCGCTCATCGACCTGACCGCCGAACGCCTCGACGTGGCGGCCGGCCGCGACGCGGGCTCCCGCCTCCTGGGCATCACCCCCCGCCCCACCGCGGTCTTCTGCGCGAACGACCTGCTCGCCCTCGGGGTGCTCCAGTCGCTGTTCGCGGCCGGGATCAAAGTGCCCGACCGCATGGCGATCGTGGGATACGACGACATCGAATTCGCCGCTGCCGCCGCGGTCCCGCTCACCTCGGTCCGCCAGCCGTCCGCCGCGATCGGGCGCATCGCCATGGATCTGCTCACCGAGGAGAACATGCCGACGAAGGTCCCGCACGAGCACCGGCAGATCGTCCTGCAGCCCGAACTGGTGGTCCGGGGTTCCACGCTGCTGCGGGCGTGAGCACCCCCTGAACCCGTGGCGCAGGGAATCTACGAGGTGGCCGGCGTCGGCGGGTTGCCGGTGTGGCCGGGGGCGATGAGGCCGCTCTCGTAGGCGAGCACGACCAGTTGGATGCGGTCGCGGGCGTCCAGCTTGGTCAGGATGTGCGACACGTGCGACTTGCACGTGAACGGGCTGATGCACAGGAGGTCGGCGATCTCGCTGTTGGTCCGGCCGGCGGCGATGAGCCGCAGGATCTCGACCTCCCGGGCGGTGAGGGTGGCCGGGAGCGTCGTGGCCGGCGGGGGCACCACGGCCTGCGCGGTGACGTACGCCTCGATCAGCCGGCGGGTGGCGCCCGGTTCGAGCAGCGCGTTGCCCTGGGCGACCGTGTGGACCGCGCTGATCAGCGCGGGCGGCTCCACGCCCTTGAGCAGGAAGGCACTGGCACCGGCCTTGAGGGCGCCGAAGATGTACTCGTCCAGGTCGAAGGTGGTGAGGACGACGACCTTCGTGGCGTGCAGCCGGGGGTCGGAGGTGATGCGGCGGGTCGCCTCCAGCCCGTCCATGCGCGGCATGCGGATGTCCATGAGCACCACGTCGGGCCGCCGCTCGCCGGCCACTTCGACCGCTTCGAGGCCGTCCTTGGCCTCGCCGACGACCTCGATGTCGTCCTCGTCGCCCAGGATGGACCGGTAGCCGGCCCGGACCAGGGAGTGGTCGTCGGCGATGAGCACGCTGACGGTGTTCATCACACCCCACCGTGCGCGATCGGCAGCTCCGCCTGCACCCGCCAGCGGTTCCCGTCCAGCGGTCCGGCGGCGCAGGTGCCGCCGAGCGCCGCGGCCCGCTCCCGCATGCCCTGGAGACCGTGCCCGGGCGGGTGGGCGCGGGCCGTGCGCGGGGGGCCCTCGTCCACGATCTCGATGACGGCCGAGCGGTCACCGACGTCGATGCGGACGCGCGCGGTCCGGGAGGTGGAGTGGCGCATGACGTTCGTGAGTCCTTCCTGCACGATGCGGTATCCGGCGTGGCTGACCGGGGTGGGCAGCAGCCCCGGGTCGCCGGCCACGTCGAGCTCGACGCTCAGCCCGGTCTCGTGGACGCCCGCGATCAGATCGGTGAGGTCGGCCAGGTCCTGAAAGGGGTGCAGCGGGGCGGGTCCGCGCTGCTCGGAGCGCAGGGCCTTGAGGGTGGTGCGCAGCTCGGACAGCGCCTCGGCGGAGGTCGCGGCGATCTCGGCGAGGACGGCGCCCTCCTCGCCCCGGGTGTTCCGGTTCGCCCGGTGGGCGGCGGCCGCGGCGCGCACGTTGATGGCCACCAGGGTGTGCCCGACCACGTCGTGCAGTTCGTGGGCCAGCGCGAGCCGCTGCTCGTCGAAGTGGTGCTGCGCCGCCGCCTCGCGGGCCCGGGCCGCCTCCTCGACCAGGGCCCGCTGGAGCGCCTGCCGGGCGCGCAGGGCGTCGCCGGCGATCAGGGCGCCGACCACCAGCGCGGTGTGCGCGACGATGTCGGTGGTCTCCGGGTGCCGGCTGGTGACGACCACGGCGGCCGTGACGATCAGCGCCATCACCGCGCCCACCACGAGTGTCCTGGCCCGCCGGCCTTCGAGTCCCACGGTGAACACCAGCAGCATGGCGATGCCGACCGCGGCCCGGTTCGGGTGGTAGAGGGCCAGGGACAGCATCAGCAGGGGCACCTCGGCGGCCAGGACGGGCACCGGGAAGCGCCGCCTGAAGGCGAGGGGCGCCGCCGCCGCGAACGCCAGGATCCCCATCGGGACCGTCGGCGCGGACACCAGGTGCTGGAGGACCGGGTCCACGAGCAGGGCCGCGAAGGCCGCAAGGGCCAGCAGGAGGTCCAGGTCCGGCACCCGCAGCGTGTCCCGGACGGCGGTCCGGCCCGCGGCGATCACGGACGCCACGGGTTTGCTGTGAAGAGACGGGACGGAGACGGCATGCCGGAAGAATACTGCCGATACCGATCGGTACCGGGAGCAGTCGCAACGGAGACGATCGGCGCGGCCGTACCGACCCGGGCGACCGTACCCGCCCGTGCGACCGTACCCACCGTGACGGCCGCCCACCGAAGGCCACGACGGCGCCATGAGCGCGCCTGCCGCCTCGGAC
Source organism: Actinacidiphila acididurans (assembly GCF_016918855.1). Taxonomy (GTDB): domain Bacteria; phylum Actinomycetota; class Actinomycetes; order Streptomycetales; family Streptomycetaceae; genus Actinacidiphila; species Actinacidiphila acididurans. Next base: position 24,388 of record NZ_JADKYB010000024.1, on the reverse strand, counting down.
CCACCGCGACCTCCCGCCGATCCCGTCCTACCGGTCCCGCCTGCCGGGACCTTGTGACGCCAGGCTAGGAACCCCGTCGCCCGCCGCGCATCGTCCGCCCGCACTAGTTCCGGCGCACCAGCCCGCCGGCGCGGAACGGCTCCGGCGGCCGACGACTTCCCCCCTCCCCGGAGCCGAGGGTGGACGCGAGGTCCCCGGACGGCGGGGACCGGTACAAGGGGAGATGTATGCGCTCCGTAGCCCAGTGGTGCGTCGGACACCGCTTCCTGGTGCTGGCCGTATGGCTGATGGCGCTCGCCGGCGCTGTGGTCGCCGGCTCCGCGACCGGCAGCAGTTACGCCAACGGCACCAAGCTTTCCGGTACTCCGAGTGCCGCTGCCGCGAGCCTCCTGCAGCAGGCGGTGCCGGGCCAGTCCGGCGACACCGAGCAGATCGTGTTCCAGGTGAAGTCCGGGACGGTGCGGGACCCGGCCGTCCGCACGGACGTCACCGGCATGCTCGGCAAGGTGTCGCACCTGCCCGGCGTGTCCGACGTGACCTCGCCGTACGGCCCTGCGGGCGCCGAGCAGATCAGCGCGGACAGGACCGTCGCCTTCGCCACGGTCAACTTCGACAAGGACGCCAACAGCATCCCGCAGGACGAGGCGACCCGGTTCGTGGACACCGCGCGGGCCCCGGACTCGGCCCGCCTCCAGGTGGACGTCGTGGGTGACGTCGCGGCCGCCACCAACCCGTCGTCCTCGTCGAGCACGCTCATCGGCGTGGTCGCGGCGCTCGTGGTGCTGCTGCTGTTCTTCGGTACGGTCCTGCCCGCCCTGCTGCCGCTGCTGAGCGCGGCCGTCGGCCTGATCACCGGCCTGCAGATCGTCAACATGCTGTCCAACTCGATCACCATGGCCTCGTTCACCTCCCAGCTGTGCATCCTCATCGGGCTGGGAGTCGGCATCGACTACGCGCTGTTCGTCCTGACCCGCACGCGCACCGGGCTGCGCCGCGGGCTGAGCGTCCAGGAGGCGGTGACCACCGCGGTCGGCACCGCGGGCCGGGCCGTGCTGTTCGCGGGCGTCACCGTGTGCATCGCCCTGCTGGGCATCCTCAGCGTCGGGGTCAGCGAGTTGTCCGGCGCGGCGATCGGGGCCGCGATCACCGTCGTGTTCGCCGTCCTCGCGGCCCTCACGCTGCTGCCGGCCCTGGCCGGACTGATGGGCACACGTCTGCTCACCCGGCGCCAGCGCCGCGCCGTGGCCCGCGGCGAGACCGACTACGACGAGGCGTCCCGCGGCTGGACGCGCTGGGGCCGGCTGGTCCAGCGGCGCGCGCTCGTGCTCGGCGTCGCCGCGCTGGGGGTCATGCTGGCGCTGGGCGCTCCGTTCCTGTCGATGCGGCAGGGCTCGGCCGACTACAGCGTGGACCCCACGAGCACGACGACCACCACCTACCGCGGCTACGAGATGCTCGTGCACGGCTTCGGCCCCGGCTTCAGCGGACCTCTTCAGCTCGTGGCGCCGCTGAACGGCCCCGGCGACCAGGCCGCCTTCCGGAACGTGGTCGACGCCGCCGGCCACGCCCCCGACGTGGTCACGGCTGTCGGCCCGCAGGTCTTCCCCGCGGCACCGGGACATCCGGCCGTGGCACTGGCCAAGGTGTACCCGGCCGGCAGCCCGCAGGACCCGTCGACCACGCATCTGATCACGAACCTGCGCGACACCGTGATACCGGGCGCCCTGCACGGCTCGCACCTGCACGTGCTGGTCGGCGGGCAGACCGCGCTCGGCATCGACCTGGCCGACCAGCTCTCCGGCAAGCTGCCGCTGTTCGTGGGCATGGTCGTCGCGCTGTCCTTCGTCCTGCTGCTGATCGTCTTCCGCAGCCTGGCCATCCCCGTGACCGCGGCGGTGATGAACCTGCTGTCCGCCGGAACGGCGTTCGGTGTGATGACCGCGGTCTTCCAGTTCGGCTGGTTCAAGAGCCTGGTCGGGGTGACCAACACCGGCCCGGTCAGCCCGTATCTGCCGATCCTGATGTTCGCCGTGCTGTTCGGCCTGACCACCGACTACCAGGTGTTCCTGGTCAGCAGGATCCAGGAGGAATGGCTCGAGCGCCGTGACAACGCGGCTGCCGTACGGATCGGCATGGCGACCACCGGCCGCATCATCACCGCGGCGGCGGCCATCATGACCGTGGTCTTCTTCGCCTTCACCTTCACCACCGACCGCACCATCAAGATGATCGGCCTCGGCATGGCCGTCGCGGTGGCCACCGACGCACTCGTGGTCCGCACGGTCCTCGTCCCCGCGGTCATGTACGCGCTGGATCGGACCAACTGGCGCCTCCCCCGCGCGCTGGACCGGGTCCTGCCGCGCCTGGACCTGGAGGGCGGCGACCATGACGCCGCACAGCAGATCCCCGCCGACGAGCTGACCGGCACGGAAACACCGTCCAGGGCGTGATCCCCGCGGCCCGCGCCGGTCAGCGCCCAGTGGGTTCGCCCCCTGCGGTCGCCGACCGGCGCGGCCTCGGTGTCGGGCCGAGCGGCCTCCGGGCCCGCCCCGGGGTTCGACGGAGTTCAGCGGGCCGGCTTGCCGGTGAAGAGGGCGACCGCGTCGGTGACCAGGGCGTCGGCCTGTGCGCCGGGGACCCTGCCGGAGATCACGAGGGTCGCGATGCCCTGGAGGGTGGCCGCGAGGAGCAGGCGCAGGCGGTCGGGGTCGCCGGGCGGGAGGAGGCCGGCCCGCTGGCCCTGGTGGATCAGGTCGCCCACGGCGGTGAACAGCCGCGTCGAGCCCTCGGTCAGCGCGGCCGACTCCCCGCTGTTCTTCCTGGCGAACATCAGGTCGAGCAGGGCACTGTCGTGGGTCGCGAAGCGTACGTACGCAGTCGCCATCGCGTGCATGCGCGCCTCGTAGTCCGGTCCGGCGCCCGCGACGGCCGCGGTCACCTGGTCGCCGAGGCGCAGGAACCCGGTCTCCGCGAGGGCGTCGAGGAGCGCCTGGCGGTCGGCGAAGTGGCGGCGCGGCGCGGCGTGGCTGACTCCGGCCTGCCGGGCGAGATCCCGGAGCGACAGGCCCTCGATGCCGTCCTCCCGGAGCGTGCGCTCGGCCTCGACGAGCAGCGTGTCCCGCAGGTGGCCGTGGTGGTAGGGGCGCGTGGTCATGAGCAGCAGTCTAGTCGCGATGTTGTCATTGACATCATAGTTGCCGCTGACTACATTGTTGTCCATGGCTACATTCACCACTGGAGACATTCCCCCCATGAACGGCGGCACGGTGATCGTCACCGGCGCCAACAGCGGCGTCGGACGATCGGCCGCCCACGCACTCGCCGCGGCCGGAGCGCACGTGGTCCTCGCGGTGCGCAGCGTCGGCAAGGGCAAGGAGGCCGCGGCCGGCATGCCCGGGTCGACCGAGGTCCGCGAGCTCGACCTCGCCGACCTGAGCTCGGTGCGGGCGTTCGCCGCGGGCTGGGAGGGCCCGATCGACCTGCTGATCAACAACGCCGGCACCTCCGCGCCGTCGCTGACCCGTACCTCCGACGGGTTCGAGTCGACCTTCGGCGTCAATCACCTCGGCCACTTCGCCCTGACCAACCTGCTCGCCGGGCACCTCACCGGCCGGGTCGTGACGGTCGCCTCCCAGGCCGAGCGGATGGCCCGGCTCGACCTGGACGACCCCAACTGGCAGCGGCGGCCCTTCCAGTCCTCGCGCGCCTACGCCGACTCGAAGCTGGCGAACGTGCTGTTCACGGCGGAGCTCCAGCGCCGGCTGACCGCCGCCGGCTCCGGCGTGCTGGCGCAGGCGGCGCACCCCGGCCTCGTCGCGACCGCCATCTACGACCGCGGGGAGCGCAGCGTCTCCAACTCGCTGTGGAAACTGGCCGTCAAGCTGCTGGCGCAGAACTCCGACCAGGGCGCACTGCCCGTGCTGTACGCCGCCGTCGCCGACGTCCCCGGCAACAGCTTCGCCGGCCCCAGTCACCTCGCGCACATGCGCGGCGCCCCGGAGCTCATTCCCCGCTCCGCCACCGCGCAGGACCCGGCCGTCGCGGCCCGCCTGTGGACGGTGTCCGAGCAGCTCACCGGCGTCGGCTTCCCCGCCTGACCTCTTCTCCCTGAGACCTGAGACCTGAGACCGTGCCGCAAGCTGCGTTCGTAGCGCGTCGGCGTCCGGGCCCGCTCAGACGTACGCGAGAAGCCGCTCCAGCGGCCGGGGCACGCGGTCGAGGTCCAGATGCGCGACGAGCGCCTGCGCGTAGAGGGCCTTGCGGCCGCTGTGCGTGCCCATGAAGCGCCGCAGTTGGTGCTCGACGGGCCGGTCCCGCTGGGCCGGCTGGCCCTGGAAGGTGAGGAAGGGCCGCAACTCGCCCTGAGCCTCGATCACTTGGCAGACGCCTTCGGCGCCGAGCGCGCGGATGAGTTCGTCCTCCAGGTCGGCGACGCACACGTGGAAGCCGAGGGTTTCCAGGGCGGCGGGCGTGAGGCCGGACCCGAGCCCGACCCGTTCCAGGTGGCGCCGGAAATGCCGCTCCTCGCCGATGTCGCACAGGCCCGCGAGCGGCAGGCCGAGGCCCGCGGGGCCGCACACGTCAAGGAAACGCCCGATGCTCGTCGCGCCGCCGAGCGGGACCACCGCGACGCCTTCCGCGCCGAGGTCGCGGCCGTGCCGGGTGGCCAGGGCTTCGAGCGCGACCTGGTCGCTGCCGCCCTCGACGAGCACGACCGTCCGTAGGCCGCCGGCCAGTTCGCGGGCTGCCGCGGCGGCCTCGTCCGCACCCGCTCCGCCGGCCGCCCACGCGATCAGCGCCGGCCGGAATCGCCTCACCTCGTCCACAGTCCTCGCTTCCCAGGCCATCGTGGCACGGCCGAAATGGGGTACGCACGCGTGTTTTCCGGGGCGGGAGCACAGGCTATTGACAGGTAACTGTCAGTAAGGTTACCTGTCAATCCCCCGCTTCCCCCCACCGAAAGGGGCCCACGCGTGATCCGTAAACGATTGCGCCTCACCTTCGCCGCCCTGGCCGTCGCCGCCGCGACCTTCACCGCGGCGACCACGCTCGGCGCGAGCACGTCCGTCGCCGCGCCCACCCGTTCGGCGGTCCCGAACGTGACCGGGCCGACCGCCTCCCAGCTCCTGGCCAAGACCCAGAGCTGTACGCCGGCGTCGAACGGCAAGTACGCCACCGACGAGGGCGGCGCCGCCACCGTGTCCATCTGCAAAAACGGCTCCGCGTACTTCTGGACCTCCGACATGGACGTGGACTGCGACGGCATCACCACCGCGCGGTGCAACGGCTCGACGGACCCGTCGTACTTCAACGAGACGTCGTTCACCACCTCCACCGGGCAGTTCTTCACCGCGGACGTCACGCACTACTACGTGATCCCGCTGCCCAGCAGCCGCTTCGACTACCAGGCCGCCGGTATCTCGCCGGGCAGTGTGGCCGCCGTGGTCTACAACGGCAAGGTGGTCTACGCGGTCTTCGCGGACGAGGGCCCCAGCGACATCATCGGCGAGGCGTCGTACGCCACCGCCTCCGCGCTCGGCATCGACCCGGACCCGGCCACCGGCGGCACCGCCGGACCGGTGACCTTCATCGTCTTCCCGGGCCAGGTCCCGAACCCGGTGGAGAACAACTCCACCATCGACACGGTGGGCGCCACCGCGGCCAACTCCTGGGTCGGCACGTCCACTCCGCCGCCCGGCGGCGGCGCCACCGGCCGTATCACCGGCTACGGCGGCAAGTGCGTCGACGTCGCCGGCGCGAACAGCGCCAACGGCACCGCCGTCCAGCTCTACACCTGCAACGGCACCACCGCCCAGAACTGGACCGTGAACGCCGACAACACCCTGACCTCGCTGGGCAAGTGCATGGACGTCACCGCGGCCGGCACCGCCAACGGCACCAAGGTCCAGCTCTACGACTGCAACGGCACCGCCGCCCAGAAGTGGACCCGCAGCGGCAACGAACTGGTCAACGCCGGCTCGGGCAAATGCCTCGACGCCACCGGCCCCAGCTCCGCCGACGGCACCCGCCTCCAGATCTGGTCCTGCACCGGCGCGGCCAACCAGTCCTGGACCCTCCCCTCCTGACGCCCTGCTCTTTTGATGCCCTACGGCTCCCCGCCGCGTCTCACTTGGCGGGGAGCCGTCGTGTGCACACTTCCGTGCACAATCGGACCGTGGGAACCAGCGTTCGGGGATTTGTGGAGTGCCGCGGCTGGCGCCCCGGTCTCGGCATCGGAGAGACGGCGTGGAGCCCGGCCATTGAACTGTCCATGCTGGGCATGACCAGGGACTACGCCGGCTTCGCCTGCCTCTTCGGCGTCCGGGACATCAGCGGACATTGGCGGCCGGTCGCCGCCGGCCGCGGACTGCCCGCCGATGTGTCCGAGGCCGTACGTGCCGAGCACACGTCATGGGGCGAGGCGGCGTTCGGGGCCACCTGGCTGGGCTGGCACGAAGTCCTCGCCGTCGACTGGGACGAGCCGGCGATCCCCCGGGCGACCGGCATCGCGCGCTACCGGCGGCTGCCGGACGGCGCGCTGGAACTGGTGCGCAAGGACGACTGGAGCCGGGGCTTCGCCAGGACCAGCGGGATCGACACGCTGAGCGTCGACCCCGACCGCGTAGCCGAACTGTGGGCCGAGGGCACCGAATGGGTGGCCGGCGCCACCGTCTTCCGCGCCGAACGCGCCCGGCGACGCGACGCCGTCCCGGCCGACGGCCCGTGGCAGCCGGTGTGGACGGTCATGCGCGCCCTCGCCGGTGTCCACGGCGACCATGACGTGCGGCTGGTCGTCTGGTTCGAGGAGTAGACCCGCCCCCGCCCGCGTCAGGAGGCAGGTTCGTCCAGGTCGGAGAGGTCGAGGACGAAGCGGTAGCGGACGTCGCCTTGGGTGAGGCGGGTGAGGGCGTCCTGGAGGCGGGTGGAGGGGAGGATTTCGACGTCGGCGGTGACGGCGTGCTGGGCGCAGAAGGCGAGCATGTCGGCGGTCTCGCGGCGGCCGCCGGTGCCCGAGGAGGTCAGCTTCTTGCGGCCGAGGGTGAGGTCCATGATCCGGACGGAGGTCTCGACGGGGAAGCCGAGGACGGTGAGGGTGCCGTCCAGGGTGGCCATGTGGAGCAGCGGGGACAGGTCGTGGGGGGCGGGGACCGTGTCCATGATCAGGTCGAAGCGGCCGCGGGCCCGCTGCGTCTGCTGCTCGTCGGTGGTCAGGAGTACGTCCGCGGCGCCGAGCCGGCGGGCGTCGGCGGACTTGCGAGCGCGGTGGAGCCTGCGACGGTGCTCTGCCAGGCAGTGGTGGAGCGCATGGATCCTCCAAGACAGACTATTCGGTCTGTCTTGGAGACTAGCCCTCCCCGACCGAAAAGCAAACCAACTGTTCTGTCTGCTACCGTGGTCCCATGCCCGAACTGCCGACCACGCCGCGCGGCGCCGCGACCAGTCGACGCATCCTCGACGCGGCCACCGAGGAATTCGCCCGGTACGGCATCGCCGGCTCCCGGATCGAGCGCATCATCACCGAGGCGCGCACCAACAAGGCACAGCTCTACGGCTACTTCGGCAACAAGGAGAGCCTGTTCGACGCGGTCGTCGCCGACTGCGTGGACCGCAGCACCGACGCCGTCCCCTTCGACGTGGACGACCTGGCCGGCTGGGCGGTGGGACTGTACGACCAAAATCTGCGGCAGCCCCACCTGGTCCGGCTCATCGCCTGGATCCGCCTGGAGCGGCGCCCGACCGGCCGCTGGTTCGACAACTCCTTCCAGCACGAGCCGAAGCTCGCGGCCATCGCGAAGGCCCAGGCAGCGGGCCGCCTGTGCCCGGGCGACCCCTTCGACCTGCTGACTCTGGTCATCGCCATGGCCTGCGCCTGGTCACCGGCCAGCGGCGTCTACACCGCCACCGCGGACGAGCCCTCCGCCGAGCACGACCGCCGCCGCGCCCTGCTGCACGACTGCGTCATCCGGGCTGTCACACCCTGACCCCGGGCGACCTCCAACGCACTACCAGCCGGCCGGCTGACCGGCTCACCCCGAACCGGACAGCGCGACGGCACGGTCCGGTTCGCGATCAGGAGGACAGCGACGTCATCAGACGACGCATCGCCGTGGTCATGGCCGGGCGCAGACGGGTGAAGTCGGGCTGTCGTGGCAGGGCGCTGCCGTCCGCCGGGGACCCGCCGGGGCCGTTCCAGCTCCTGTAGTCGGTGATCTGGAGGCTGAGCACCGCGCCGCCGCGCAGGACCTTCAGGCTCTGGTCGAAGGGCTGGGGTTCCACCAGGTACGCCTCGTCGCCGACACCCGCGACGGGATGCACGTCGGCCGCGGACGTGAAACCGGACGTGGCGAGTGCGACCATCACGTTGCCGTACTGGGCACCGGGGAGTCTGGAGACCTGGGCGTGGCGAGTGTTCTCGAACTCCGCTCGGGGGTCGGTCTTCTTGTGCAGTTCCACGTCGACGCTGATGGTGTAGGTGGTCGTCCACCCGTCGCCCGCCGGCGCCATAGCGTTCAGCACACACGACACCTTGTCCAGCGCGGGCCCCTTGCTCACCATCGCGTCGGACGCCGAGAAGCCCTCCCGCGCGCCCACGGCGTCCTGGAGGGGCTTGAGTGCGGGGCCGCCGCACGGGTTGCCGCCCAGGTGATAGCCGTGCAGGTCCACCCCCGTGCCCCCGGCCCCGTGCAGTACCGCCGCCCACACCGCCGACGCCACCGCGATCCCGCCCACCGCCCACAGCCACGGCCGGGGCTTACGGACCGCGGCAGTCGTAGCTAACGGACCGTCGGACTCGCCCAGCGCATCGCCGGGCAGGTCACCGCCCGGCTCGTCCGACATCTCCGGCTCACCGATCACAGCGAACTCCCCCCTTGCCTCAGACGTCACACTTTAGGGTGAGTGACACGCCGGACGGGATTCCGGGGCGGCGAGCAGGGCTACGGCTCCGGGCTCACCGCTCCCGGCGGTAGTCGGTCGCGCCGACCCCGTTGATCTCGGCCCCGGCCTGCTGCAGCGGGGTGGCGATCGTGGCCAGCCACGGGAACGGGTAGTTCAGATCGGGGGTACTGACCTCGTCGAGCTCCCGGAGCGCGTCGTCCGGCAGCGTCACCGCCAACGAGCCGACGTTCGCCTCCAGTTGGGCCAGGGACGGGGCCCCGACGATGGTCGAGGTCAGCGCCGGCTGCTGCCGTACCCAGGCGAGCGCGGCCGCGGCGACACCGCAGCCGAGGTCGGCGGCCACGCGGTGCAGGACGTCGATGATCGCGAACGTCCGGTCGCCGAGCTGGGCCTGGGCGAGCGCGCCGCGCCCCGAGCCCTCGGGATTGCGCTGCTCGCGGGAGTACTTGCCGGAGAGCACCCCGCTGGCCAGCGGGCTGTAGGCGAGCACTCCGACGCCCAGCTCGCGGGCGGCCCAGCGTGCGGTAGGAGTCTGTGCCTTGCGCCTTTCAGCGGTTCGTGCGGTTCGTGCGGTTCGTGCTGAAGGTGATGCCGAGCAGCTGCTCGCTGAGCGACCACAGGCGGTCGGCGGCGTCCGGGTCGACCGCGTAGGCCTGGACGCCGGAGAGCCGGCCGCCGTCGGCCATCGTCGTTTCGCCGGTGAGTCGGGGCGCGACGGGGGCGATGTCGCAGTTCTCGCAGTACACGCCGCCCAGGCCGGCCAGTGCCGGGCTGGTCGCGGCCCAGACGAGGGTCGCGGCGCCCTGCTCGGGGGTCTTCAGGCCGCGCGCGGGGTCCAGGACGGGCGTGCCGTCGGCGTTGATGACGCCGGCCGCGACGAGCATCTCCGGCGGCACGTGCTTCTCCAGTCCGGTGCCGGCGATGCTGCCCGGGTGGCAGGAGAAGGCGCGCACGCCGCTGGCCTGCCCCCGCTCGTCGAGGGCCAGGGCGAACAGGATGTTCGCCGTCTTCGACTGGCCGTAGCCGGCCCAGGGGTCGTACGGGTGCCGCTCGAAGCCCGGATCGTCGAACAGCACCGGGGAATAGCGGTGTCCGAGCGAGGAGACCTGCACCACGCGCGCTCCGTCCGCGGCCGCCAGCGCGAGCCACAGCCGTGCCGTGAGCAGGAAGTGGCCGAGGTGGTTGGTGGCGAACTGCGACTCGAACCCGCGGGCGTCCCGGGTCAGGGGCGCCGCCATGATGCCGGCGCTGTTCACCAGCAGGTGCAGGGGCAGGCCGGTGGCCAGGAAACGGTCCGCGAAGGCGTCGATCGACGCGGGGTCGAGCAGGTCCATCGGCCACACCTGCACGCCGTCGATCCCGGCGAGCCGTGCCTCGGCCCGGGGCACGTCGCGCGCCGGGACCACGACCTGCGCGCCCGCGGCGGTGAAGGTGCGGACCGTCTGGCGGCCGAGCCCGGAGTAGCCGCCCGTGACGATCGCGGTGCGGCCGCTCAGGTCGATGCCCGCGATGACCTCGGAGGTGGTGGACGCCGCTCCGAAGCCGGAGCGGAGGGGGGTCTGTGGTGTGGGCAAGGGGATCTCCGCCGTGACGACCGCACACGAAAAACGGAGAGATCTCCGCCTCCGCTCGACAGTAACGGAGACCTCTCCTGTTCGCAAACGGTGCCGGCGGCCCCGGCCTTACTCGGCGGGGAGGGAAGCGAGCCAGGTGGTGAGGTGGCCGTTGGTTTCGGCGGGGCGTTCCTGCTGGAGCCAGTGGCCGCAGCCGTCCAGGATCGTGGCGGCGGCGAGGGCGGGCATGGTGGTGGGGAAGGCGGTGATCGCTTCGGCCAACCAGGTGGTGGAGGCGTCCTGGCTGCCGCCGAGGAACAGGGAGGGCTGGGTGATCGGGGCGCCGCGGTAGGGGGCGAGGTCGGACCAGTCGCGGTCCATCGCGCGGTAGCGGTTCAGCGCGCCGGTCAGGCCGGTGCGTTCGAACTCCCCGGCGTAGACGTCGAGATCGTCCTCGCCGAGCCAGGCCGGGCGGGGGCCTGCGGGGAAACGGGCGCACAGGGTGCCGCCCGGCGCGACGAAGTGCGGGTCGGGGGTGCCGGGGGCGGGCATGGTGTCCGCGGACAGGGCGGCGTAGAAGCCGGCGAGCCAGCCGCGCACGTCGGGCTCGATCTCCGCCTCGGCTCGGCCGGGCTCCTGGAAGTAGGAGACGTAGAACTCCTCGTCGCCGCCCATGCCGGCGAAGATCTCGCTCGGCCGGGGGCCGCCGGGCGGGGTGTACGGCACGCTCAGCAGCCCGACCGCGCGGAAGACGTCGGGCCGCACCAGAGCGGAGGTCGCGGCGATGGTCGCGCCCCAGTCGTGGCCGACGATCACTGCGGACCGCTCCCCCAGCGCCTCGACCACGGCGGCGTTGTCCTCGACCAGCTCCAGCAGCCGGTACGCGTCCGCCGCCGCGGGCCGGGAGGAACGCCCGTAGCCGCGTACGTCGATCGCCGCCGCCCGGTAGCCGGCGGCGGCCAGCGCGGGCAGTTGGTGCCGCCACGAATACCAGGACTCCGGAAACCCGTGCACGAGCAGCACCAGCGGCCCGCTCCCCTGCTCGACCACGTGGATCCGCCCGGCCGGTGCCGGCACCAGCCGGTGCGTACGGCCTCCGGCGGTGGCCGGTGTGCTGCTCTGTGCCGTTGTCTGCCGCATCGCTTCCTCCGGGGGCGTCGCGCACGAATCCGTCACCTTCACCCGGCCGGACCCGCTCGGGCTCCGCCCGGCCCCGGCCGTCACCGGCGATCATGGGGCCCGCACGGCCACCGGTGCGAAATCCGTTGCCGTTCCGGCAACCCCGGGCATTGGCGTGCGCCCATGGCGACGGAAACGATGGGACCAGCGGGGCCGGAAAGAGCGGGATCCGACGAGGCCTGCGGCTTTCGGCTGACGGCCGTGGGGCTGATCGCCCTGTAGGCCATCCCGCAGGGGGGCAGCGCGACGTCCGATTTCCGCCGGACGGGCGGGTCCGCAGGCCGCACAGTGGTCGTATGACCGACACCATCCTGTCCGCGCGGCCGGTGGCCGACCGGGTCGCCGGCACCGACTGGGCCGCGCTGGCCGGCGAGCTCGACGTACACGGGAACGCGCTCACCGGCGGGCTGCTCACCCCGGCCGAGTGCCGGGACATCGCGGCCCTGTACGACGAGCCCGCGCACTTCCGTACCACCGTGGACATGGCCCGCCACCGCTTCGGGTCCGGCGAGTACCGGTATTTCACCCATGAACTGCCGGAGGTGGTGCGGGAGTTGCGCGAGGCGTTCTATCCGCGGCTGCTGCCCGTCGCCCGGGAGTGGGCCGAGCGGCTGGGCAGGCCCGCGCCGTGGCCCGACCGCTTGGAGGAGTGGGTGGCGATGTGCCACGCGGCCGGGCAGGCCAGGTCCGCGCAGATCCTGCTGCGGTACGGCCCCGGCGACTGGAACGCCCTGCACCGCGACGTGTTCGGCGACATGCTCTTCCCGCTCCAGGTCGTCATCGGCCTCGACGCGCCCGGAGTCGACTACACCGGCGGGGAGTTCCTGATGACAGAGCAGCGCCCGCGCGCCCAGACCCGCGGCTCGGCCACCGTCCTCCCGCAGGGGCACGGCCTGGTCTTCACCACCCGCGACCGGCCGGTCGCGAGCAAGCGGGGCTGGTCGAACGGCCCCATGCGGCACGGCGTGAGCACCGTCCGCTCCGGCCGCCGGCACACCCTCGGCCTGGTCTTCCACGACGCCGCGTGACCGCCGCCGCGGGACCGGAACCGGAACGGCTCCACCTGCCGGCGGAAGAGCATGTGACAAGGTCTCACCGGGATCGGCGCTCCGGCACACTACGGATGGCGAGGAACGTCCATCACTACGAGGAGAGGCATTCGCATGCCCCGGATTCCCGTTCACACCGTCGACAACGCTCCCGCGGCGAGCGAGCAGAACCTGCGCACCCTGGAGAAGAAGTTCGGGAAGGTGCTCAACATCCACGGCGGGATGGCCCATTCGCCGGTGGTCCTGGCGACGTACACCGCGATCCAGGGCGCCATCGCCGAGCACGGCACCTTCGACGCCCGTACGCGTGAGGCGATCGCGCTGGCCGTCGGCGCGGTGGACGATTGCTCGTACTGCCAGGCGGCGCACACGGTGGGCGCGAAGGCCGCCGGCTTCACCGAGGAGGAGACCGTGGCGATCCGCCGCGGTGACGCCGACGTGGAGTCGAAGCTGGCCGCGCTCCTCGAGGTCGCGCGGGAGGTCGCCGGCGAGGTCGGCGAGGTCTCCGACGCCACCTGGGACAAGGCCCTGGCCGCCGGCTGGACCGACGTCGAACTCACCGAGGTGTTCGCGCACGTGGCGGTGAACCTGTACACCAACTACTTCAACCACCTGGCCCGGACCGACCTCGACCTCCCGGCCGCCCCCGCCCTGGCCTGACCCTCGTCGGGACACCCCCTCCCGGGCGGCGTGACCAGCCGGACCGGCGACCGCCGGGGAGGGACCCGCGCCGTAGAGACGACCGGGCGGTGCACAGCCGCCCGGTCACTCCGGCCGCCGCGGGCAGGACCGCGCCACCGTAGCGCTCCGTGTCCACCCGCATCCGACTTCGCGCGCTCCGCGCGCTTCCCGCACTTCCCGCGCTGCGCGTGCTTCCCCCGCGCACCCATGCGCCCCATTGGCGCTCCCCCGTTCGGGCAATTTCCCCGATCCGCCGTCGATTCGGCCACGACGCCTCCCCGCGGGCCGAATCCGATGTCCCGGTTATCCGAACGGCAGCGGAACTCTGACCCCCAACACGAGCAACGCCGCCGGTCAAAGCACTAGCCTTGTGCGCGGGGAATAGCGCGCCCGCATGTGCCGGCGATCTGTCCCCCGATCCGTTTCGGAAAAGGACGGATCATCTCAGTTTGGACAGCGCTTCCAACGATACGGAGTCACATTCCGTCAGCAGCAGCCCTGGGCCCGGCGCCGGACAGCGGCGCCGGGTTCTCATCGCTCCACGGGGAGGCTTCACCATGAGTCGAACGGGCACCCGCCCAAGAGTGCTCATAATCGGGGCGGGCCTGGCAGGCACCGCCACCGCGATTCGACTGCTCCGCTGCGCACGCAAGCCGCTCGAGGTCGTCCTGCTCGAGCGGCGACCCGATTACCGGTCGGCCGGCGTCGCCTACCACCGCGACGGCAACCCCTGGGACCACGTGTTCAACATCCAGGCGGGCCGGATGTCGGTGTTCCGGGAGGACGTCCACGACTTCATCCGCTGGGCCAACGGCGAGGCCGACCGCCAGGACTGGCCGGCGCCCTGGGACGCGCTCGAATTCGTCGAGCAGGGCCCGGCGCCCCGGCGGATCTTCCAGGACTACCTGATCGACCGGCTGGCCGAGGCGCAGCGGGAGGCATTCCCCGGCGTCGTCCTCGTGGAAGCGGACGGCGAGGCGGTCGACATGGAATTACGTGCCGGCGGAGTCGATGTGACCGTGTGTCACGTCGACGGGCACGAGGGGACCGGCTACGAGCCCGGGCCGGACCCGGAGCCCGCTTCGGATTCGGATTCGGCGCGGACCGTGATGTCCGCCGACCACGTGATCCTCGCGACCGGTCTCGAACTCAGGGAACCGGCCTTCGCCGCCGAGGTGCTCGATCACCCGGCCTTCGTGCGGAACCCGTACTCCGCTTCGGGCATCCGCACGATGGAGGCGCTCCCGCCGGAAGCGAGCGTCGCCATCGTCGGGTCGGTGCTGAGCGCCTACGACGCGGCGAGCCTCCTCATCCGCCAGGGCCACACCGGGCGGATCCATCTGATCTCCAAGAGCGGGACCATCTTCCGGACCTATCCCGGCGGCCATGAACACGGAGTGATACGGCTGCCCTGTCCGACGACGCTGCTGGAGCCGTACCGGAACCGCGAGGAATTCCTCGGCCGGGTGCGGGCCGAATGGGAAACGGCGTGCGCGATGGTGACCCGGGAACACCCCGATGTCGACCCGGTGATCCTCGCGGAGCGGGTGACCAAGGCGTGGGAGCCCTATCTCCCGGAGGCCATCGAGCAGATTCCGACCCAGGAACTGCGCGGCATGCTGAACGAGTTCGGCACCGCGCTCGCGGCACTGCGGGTCGGCGCCATGGAGTACACGATGTCGGTCATCGAGCGGGCGATGAACTCCGCGGACGGGCCGGTGCGACTGCTCGTCGGCGGTGTGGAGTCCATCACACCCACCGAGTCCGGGCGCCTGGTGGTCTCGGTCGCCGGCCAGGGCGAGAAACACACCGTCGAGGCCGATCTGGTGGTGTCCAACTTCGGCCGGGAGGCGGACTACCACCGGGTCCGCCAGCCGTTGTGGCGCAATCTGGTCCGCAAGGGGATCGCGGTGCCGCACGAGCGGACCGGGCGCGGCGTGGAGGTCGACGAACACGGCACGCTGGTGGGCGCCGACGGGCAGCCGACCGGTCCGGTCTCCGCGGTCGGCGTGCTGCGCGAGGGCGACGAGATCGTCCGCAACGGCCGGACCGGCGCGTTCGCCTTCAATCTCGCCGCCATCAAGAACCAGTCAATCGCGGTCGCCGCACGGGCGGTCGAGCAACTGGAACTGGTGCCTGACGCCGAAGTGGGGCCCGAGGGTTTGGGGTCAGTGATGGCTCAATACCGCGGCCACGGCGGCAATACGGAGGAAGCGGCCCGGCCCGGATTCGAGGAGGCTGTTGTCCTGGAGGTGCGGAGGTTGGCCACGCGTGCGCGAAAAGAGCGGGAACTGCTCGATTCCCGCCTGGACGCCTGTATTCGGACCCTGGGCGAACTCCCGACCCCTCCGCTGGATGCTTCCCGGCACGACCTCCTGATGAGGGTGGTCGTCAACCGGGCCGCCGTCGAACGACTCACCGATGTCTCCGTGACGCCACGGCAATTGCGTCAACAACTGGGGATAGCGAACGCCTAAAAATCCGGAGGGCTAATTGAACGGGCGACGGATTCAAGGATTCCTATTGGCTGGTGGCACGCAGAGTGTAGTACGGGGTATCTGCAACAGCACAAGAAATCCGGTCGAGGGATCCATTCTCGTCGCCCCTTCCCTCGAAGCGAGTCTGTACGACGCGATTGTCGTGGCGCGTGCCGTCGTGTGCGGTGCGGGCGGACTCACCGGCCATATGCAGTCCCTCTGCCGCGGCAGGGGAATTCCCGTGCTCCGCGTCGACCAGGCGGATCTCGACCGCCTGGTCGGCGAGGTGACGCTGGACCTGGAGAGCGAGTCGGTGCTGCTCGGGTCCGAATCGGGCATCGAGGCCCTGGTCATGGGCAGCGGCAATCCCTCGCCGGACGACCTCGGCTCGGCGTGCGCGGTCATCGCGGACGTGCAGGACATCGAGACGATCAACTCCTCCGGGCCGGAGGCGAAGCGGGTGGAGTCGTTCTTCATCCGCGAGGAGTTCCTCTGCCTGGCGGCGGGGCTGCGTCCGCTGGACGCGCTGCACGGCGGCCCCGCCGACATCGCCGCCTACGGACAGGCCGTCGCGGACCGGCTGTGCGCCTGGGTCGAGGCGCTCCTGCCCGACCAGCGGCTGGTCCTGCGGCTGCTGGACCTGCGCTCGGACCACGCCGCCGGCGTGACCGAGACAGCCCCGGTGGCGGTCGAGCCCAACCCCGAACTGGGCCTGCACGGCGCGCGCTGGCTGCTGGAGTCGGCCGCCTACCGGGACGCGCTGCACGCCATGCTCGGCTCGCTGCGCAGGCGGCTGGGCGACGAGGCCCGCCGCGTGCACCTGTCGGTGCCCTTCCTCAACGACGAGGAGGAGTACACGAAGCTGCGGGCGCACCTGGAACTGCCGGACGACGTACCGCTGTCGGTGTTCATCGAGACACCCGCGGCGGTGCACGCCACCCCGGCGATCTGCGCCGCGGGGGCCAGCGAGCTGTTCGTCGGCATCAAGGACCTGGTGCAGTTCTACCTGGCCGCGGACCGTACCAACCACCTGGTGGCCGGCTCCTACCAGACCCGGCACCCGGCGGTCCTGGACGGTGTGCGCAGGGTCGTGGAGTCCGCCCGCGCCGCGGGTACCCCGGTGCGGGTGTTCTCACTGGGCGCGGACCTGGCCCACTACCTGGAACAGTTGCCGACCCCCGACGGCTACATGATGTGCACCGCCGAACTCCAGCAGGTGGTCCTCCAGGCCCGGCTCCGGCCGGCCCTGGCCACCTCCGACCAGATGCTCTGACCTGGCACGACGACCTGGCACGACGAGGCGGGGCCCGACCGACGCACCACGGCCGGGCCCCGCCTCGTACCCCGTCTCCGGCGTGCCCGGTGTTCGTCCACTCGACGCGGAATGCCTGCTTCCGGTTCATCTCGTGCGGTTATCCCTGGCGGAACTGCATGTAATGAGCAAGAACTGGAGCATGGTGAGACCCACACGACGTGACGTGATGAAATCGGCCGCCGCGATCACCGCGCTCAGCGCGGGCCGGCTGGCACTGGGCCCGCAGCCGACCGCGAGCGCCGAGACGGCGCCGGCCGACGGCGCGACATGGACCGGCCGCTCGCCCGGGATCGTGTCGATGGCCATGCACATCCACGCTTCCTGGAGCGAGGGCACCGGCACCATGCAGGCGCACCTCGACCAGGCCACCAGGACCGGCATCGACGTGCTGTGGTGGACCGAGCACGACTTCCGCATGGCCGAGCACGGCTACCCGGACGAGATCCACCTGAACGGCGCCAGCGAGACCGTCAACGGGGTCGTCTGGTCCTGGGCCGAGAAGACCACCGGGAAGCTCGCGGCCTCGAGTGTGGCGTGGGACAAGACGATGGCCTCGCCGGCCGACGCGTCGGTGCCCGGGTCGGTCCACCTGACCGCGCGGTCCGCCGGCGCCGACAGCGCCTCCGTCGGCGTCGAGGGCTCGGCCGCCAACACCGTGGACCAGCGGTCCGTCTACGACCAGACGATCACGGTCGACGTCTTCCCCGCCGCGGTCTCCCCGCACAACTACCTCACCGTGAAGCTCACGACGAGCTGGCGTCCGGCGACCAACGGCCGCCCCTCCGGCGAGTACACGCTCACCTACGTCATCGACGGGACCGAGAGCCGGTCCCACGTGCGGCACGGCATCGACGGCGTGATCCGGGTGCCCGCCCGCCAGGGGCAGTGGAACACGATCGAGCTGCACCCCGAGGAGGACCTGCACCGGTTCTGGCCGGACATCGACGCCCGCGACGCCGCGATGTTCAACCTCACCCTCGGTGCGGTCAGCGAGCAGGAACGGCCGGCCGAGGGCTGGTTCGACCTGCTGCGGATCACCCGGCCGCCGCGGACGGTGAACGCGCCGCTGGAGAAGCAGGCCGAGCTGATGCGCGGCTACGCGCACCGCTTCCCCGCGGTCCGGCAGTACCAGGGCCTGGAGGTCTCGCTGGTCAAGCCGACCCACCTGAACTGGTTCGGCCCGAGCATCACCATGCCCTCCTTCGCCAAGCCGACGCCGACCGCCGACCCGGACCCGAACGCCGCCTACGCGGTGGTCGACATGATCCACGCGACGGGCGGCCTGGCCTCGTACAACCACCCGTTCGGCACCTCGCACCCGGCCCTGCTGTCCTCGGCCCAGCAGGACGCGATGCGCGCCTCGGTGGCGGCGTCGGTGCTCGCCGACCGCGCGATGGGCTGCGACATCCTGGAGGTCGGCTACCCCAGCCGCGGCGGCGTGGACCTGGACCGGCACGCGCAGGTGTGGGACGTCTGCTCGCGCAACGGGCTCTTCCTCACCGGCACCGGCGTGAGCGACGACCACTCGGGCCAGGACTGGCTCGGCCAGGACTCGAACTTCGTCACCTGGGCGCACGCCGGCAGCCGAGAGATGGCGGACCTGCTCCCCGCGCTCGCGGCCGGCAACGTGTTCTTCGGCAACCCCGCGCTGTTCGCCGGCACGCTCGCCCTCCTCGTGGACGGCGCCGCCCCGATGGGCTCGGTCACCGTGTCCGGCGCCCTGACCCGCAACGTCCGGGTGCTGGCCGACGGTCTGCCCGCCGACAGCGTCGTACGGATCGTGCAGGGCACGGTCGACGGCGCCGGGCCGTCCGTTCCCGAGCCCGGCACCAGCTTCGCCCAGCTCCCGGCGTCACAGTTCGCGGGCGGCTACGTGGACGTGAAGGTCGACACCAGCGCGCCGCGGTTCGTCCGGGTCGAGGTCCGCACGCCCGCCGGGGACGTCATCGCGCTGTCCAACCCGGTCTGGCTGCTCCGCGACGACCCGGCCGGCGGCATCCCGGCCACCCGCCAGGTCCGCTGACCGACGCGACCGGTTCGGCAGGTGGGGGCGGCGGCGGTACCGTAGCCGCCCCCACCGGAGCCGTCAGTCCGCCGCGTTCAGCAGGTCGAGGGCGCTCTGCTGGCAGCCGTAGTCGCTCGTGCCGGCGCCGCCCGCCCAGTGCGGGCCGTACTGGTCGAGTGCGTTGCGGTCGTTCGCGTAGGCGGAGTTCGCCCAGGTGGTGAGCTTGGTGGCGTAAGGGTGGTCGGAGAGCTGGGAGTTGAGCCTGCCCAGGCCCCGGACGTAGGCGCCTTTGAAGCTGGGGCCGTCGCCGGTGCAGCCGTCGCCCTCGCCGGGCTCGCGCAGCACACCATTGGTGGACAGCGCGACCGTGGACGCGTCGGCGAGGGTGCGCGCGGTGGTCAGCAGGCTCGCGTCGCCGGTGGCCCGGTTCAGCTCGGTCAGGCCGCCCAGCACCACGCCCTGGTTGTACGTCCAGGTCTGCTGGCCGTTGTTGGCGCAAGCGCTGGTCAGGCCGTCGTTGATCAGGTGGCTTCCGTTGATCATGCCGCTGCCCTTGAACCAGTTCCACTCGCTCTGCGCCCGGCCCAGGTACACCGTGTCGCCGCCGATCCGGTTGTGCAGGGCCGCGTTGAGCTGGAGGAACAGCTCGTTGGTGATGGCGTTCTTGTAGCCGCGGCTCTCGTTCCACCACACGCCGCCGCCGCACGTGCCGTCCCAGTACGCCTGCATGTGGTCGGCGTCCGCGCGCGCGGTGTTGAGGTAGCGGCTGTCGCCGGTCAGGTCGTAGGCGTCCACCCAGGCCAGGCCCCACCAGCCGGTGTCGTCCAGGTAGTTGTTGGCGAAGTTGCCCTCCTGGGCGCCCAGGTTGGCGTCGTAGGTCTGGGAGATCGCGTAGGTGTAGCTGGGCATGCCGGTGTCGCGGATGTTGTCGATGATCGCGGTCAGCGCGTTGGCGGCGGTCCACCAGCCGTTGCCGCCGAAGAGCTTGGTGCCGCGGTCGTACGACATCATCAGCGCGGTGGCGGCGGCCCGGCGCCGGTCGGCGGCGTTCCAGGTGGTCCGCGCCCAGGGGGTGCAGGTGATGTCGGGGCGGTCGCCGGCCTTGCCGCAGGCGCGCAGCGCGCCCACGCCGAGGGCGTTCCAGTCGTCCACGTTGTACATCAGGGTGCGCCAGCCCCGGGAGCCGGACGGGATGAAGGTGTCGCCGAGCTTGCTGCCGTTCGTCCAGGTGCGGCCGCCGTCGAAGGACCGGTCGAGCCAGACCTCGTCACCCGGGTTGCCGTTGTCGATCGACGCCCAGCCCATCGCGTCGGCGTCGTCGAAGTGCAGGGTGAAGGTGCGGGAGAACAGCGTGCTGGTCACGGGGGTGCGGTCGCCCGTGCTGAGCGCGGGGTCGCGCGTGTCGCAGTACTTGTTGCAGATGCTGGTCGCGGCGGCGGCCGGCGTGCCCGCCGTGATCTGTACGGACACCGCCAAGGACGCCACGGTGGCGAAGACGGCCAGGAGTGATCTCAGGGTTTTCACGGACGAACTCCTCGCGAATCGCGTGAACAGGGGTCGCGTGGGCGGGTGTGGCGTGGACCGAGGTCGCATGGACGGGGGTCAGCCCAGGCGGAAGACCTGGGCGGCGGTGCCGTTGCAGTCGTAGATCTGGAGCGCGTCGCCGGGCTGCTGGTGGTTGCCGCTGTCGTCCAGGCAGCGGCCGGAGGGCGGGTTGAACAGGGTGCCGTCGGCCCGGCTGGTCCAGGTCTGCGCGCCGGTGCCGTTGCAGTCCCACAGCTGCACCCGGGTGCCGTTGCCGGTGCCGCCGCCCATGACGTCAAGGCACTTGCCGAAGGTGCGCAGCGTGCTGTCGCCGGGCGCCGACCAGCGCTGGGCGTCGGTGCCGTTGCAGCCCCACAGCTGGACCGGGGTCGACGAGGCGGGGTCGGCGTTGACCACGTCGGCGCACAGTCCGCCGGGGCCGCCGAGCGGGCCGGGCGGCAGCTTCCACGCCTGGGCGGCGGTGCCGTTGCAGTCGTAGATCTGGAGCTGCACCGCGCCGGGCGTCGTGGTGCCGTCGGGCACGTCCAGGCAGCGGCCGGAGGCGGGGTTGAGCAGGCTGCCGTCGCTGCGGTGGGTCCAGGTCTGCGCGGCGGAGCCGGTGGTGCAGGAGCCGAGGGCGACCGGCGTGCGGTCGGCGGTGCCGCCGGCGGTCACGCAGGTGCCCAGCACCCGCAGGGTGTTGTCGGCCTGGAGCGCGAACTGCTGGGCGCCGGTGTGATTGCAGCCCCACAGTTGCAGCGCGGTGCCGTCGGCGGCGGTGCCGCCGCGTACGTCCAGGCAGCCGCCGCCGTCACCGATCACCTCGCCGGTGGCCGGGTTGGCGGTCGCACTGCCGGTCAGGGTCACGGTGTGGGCGGAGTTCAGCGGCAGCGCCGCGGTGGTCACCGTGACGGTGCGGCGGTTGGGGTTCCACGACCAGTCGGTCTCGGGCACCTGGGTGCCGTCCACGCTCACCGCGGTCGGCGCGTTCGCGTTCGACAGCCGCAGCGTGTACGAGCGCGAGGTCGGGGCGCCGGTCCAACTGCCGCTCTGCGCACCGATGGTGAGGGTGCGGGCGGTGTCGCTCCAGGACAGCGGCGCGGTCGAGGACTGGCCCGACGTCCAGCCGCTGCCCTCCCCCGCGTCGGAGTACAGCGAGAACGAACCGTCCGCGCCCGCCGCCACGTTGACGGTCAGCGCGGTCAGCGGCTTGCTGGTGTTCTGGGCGTAGTCGGCCCGGGTGGTCAGGATGCCGCCGGACCTCAGCAGCACCGGCATCTGGTTCAGCGGGTCGGTGATCGTGACGGTCGCCGGGCCGGTGTACGAGCGGCCGGTGAAGTAGTCCGTCCAGGTGCCCGGCGGCACCCACACCGACGACGAGCCGTTGCCCGACGCGTCGTTCGCGGTGGTGATCGGCGCGACCAGCACGTCGTCGCCGTACAGGTACTGCCCGGACGCGTGGTAGGCGGCGTCCTGGTCCGGATAGTCGAGGTACATCGGCCGGACGATCGGCACCCCGGTGGCGTTGGCCTGCCGGGCCAGGGTGTAGGTGTACGGCACCAGGGACTCGCGCAGCCGCAGCGCCTGCGCGGCGGCGTCGGCCGCGGCCCCGGTGTAGTTCCAGGGCAGCCGGTCGCCGTGGTCGGAGTGCAACCGGTCGACCGGCTGGAAGGCGCCGAACTGCAGCCAGCGCACGTACAGGTCGTCGGGCAGGTGGCCGCCGTGGAAGCTGCCGATGTCGTGGCTGACGTTGGACAGTCCGGCGGCGGCCTCGTCGGCGGTGAAGCGCACCTCGAAGCCGAGCATGTCCCAGGTGGCCGGGGTGTCACCGGTGAACTGCATGGTGCTGCGGCGCTCGGACCAGGGACCCAGCGCGTAGTTGCTGTCGTCGCCGCCCTGTTCTGAGCCGCCGAGGCGGGCGAAGGAGAAGCCGCGCAGGCCCTTGGCGGCCGCGTCGTCGGCGTAGGCCTGGTTGATCAGATTGTCAGGGGCGACGTGCGGGTCGCTCGCGGTCGAACCGCCGCAGCCGCCGCAGTAGTCCAGCCACCACTCGCGTACGCCCTGCTGCTCGAACGGCTGGTGGAGGCCGAGATACGCGGACAGCTGCGCGGGCTTGGACCAGTCGAAGCGGTAGGTGTTGCCGCTGTCCACGGTGAGGCCGCCGGCCTGGCTGTTGGCGGCGGCGAACTCGGGGTCGTCGCCGTTGATGCTCGGGTGGATGTTCATCGCCACCGACAGGCCCTGCTGCTTGGTCCAGTCGAGGAAGGCCTGCGGATCGGGGAAGAGCGCGGAGTTCCAGTTCCAGCCGTTCCACTGGCTGGGCGACTTCCAGTCGGTGTCGACCACCAGCCAGTCGATCGGGGTCTGCCCGCTGCGGAAGGCCGGCAGCAGCGTGTTCTCGTAGTCGGCGGTGGTGTAGGCGTAATAGCGCGAGTACCAGACGCCGTACGCGGACTGCGGCAGCAGATCGGTGCCGCCGGTCAGCGCGTTGAGGTCGGCCAGGCCCTGCTTGTAGTTCTGCCCGTAGCCGAAGAAGTATCCGTCCTGGTACGGCTGTCCGCCGTGCGAGGGCCGGTCGGTGACCGTGTGTCCGGCGCCGAGCAGCGCGGTGCGGCTGTCGTCGAGCAGGTACCAGCCGTCCCGGTCGAGGATGCCGGGGTGCTCGGGCACCGGCAGCGTCCGGGGGTTGTCCAGGGTGCGCGACCAGCCGCCCAGGGTGTCGGTGGGTCCGGCGCCGTAGCCGGTGGTGGTCAGGTCGGTGCGCGCGGCGGGGTAGCCGGTGGTGGACAGCGGGGTGACGGCGATGCTGTCGATGTTGACCCGGCCGGTGTCGCCGCTGTTCTGCACGATGTCCAGCGCGTTGGTGCCCGCGGCCAGTTGGACGGTGGCCGACGCGGTGGACCAGGCGTCCCAGGAGGAGGTCGGCGCAAGGCTCAGCGCCGGCCCGGCCGCGCCGCCCACCCGGGTGGACAGACTGCCGGTGCCGCCGGCCGCGTTGGAGTAGCGGACCTGGAGCCGGTACGCGCCGGCCGCCGGGATCCCGGACACGTCCGTCGTGATGCCGCTGCCGGTGGCCTCGTAGCCGGCGACGAAGCCGGACCCGGTGGAGCCGCTGTGGTCGTACGCGACCGCGGCGCGTCCGGTGAACAGCGCGTTTTCCGCCTGGCAGGCGGTGGCGAGCGCGCAGTAGGACGGGAACGACGGCGCGGCCCGCACGCCGGTCGAGGTCAGCGTGACGGTGGTGTTGTCCGAGGTGAAGGGGCCGCTGCCCTCCTTCCAGCGCAGGGTGAGCGCGCTCGTCCTGATCTCCCGGTAGCCGTCGGAGGTCACGTCGGTGGTGTACGACGGCGGGGTGAAGGAGCGGTTGACGGCGTTGAAGGTGGCGCCGTCCTGGAAGGCGCCGTCCCCGGCGTACTCCAGCCGGATCAGCGTCGGGGTGAGCACCTCGAAGCGGGCGTTGCCATCGGTGACCGCGGCGGCGGTCGCCGCGTGGGCGGCGGGCGCGGCGGCGGCCGCACCCGTCAGTGTCGCGGCCAACAGCGCGAGGCAGCCGCCGGCGGCGAGCAGGAAGGGGCGGGCGCGCCCGGCCGGGCGGTGGTGCGGTGGCCGGGCGGAAGTGCGCAGATGCATGGGAACCTCCCGAGCGTGCAGACAACGTTGTCCATGCGGTGGGGAGCGGGGCGTCCGGGTCCGCGGGGTGGGGGCCC
>NZ_JADKYB010000023.1 GCF_016918855.1 Actinacidiphila acididurans | reverse complement strand
CCCGGCCACCGCGAAACCGACGACGCGAACAAATCCACCAGCGAAACCGGACGAGCCGGAACCACCGTGTCATTCCAGCCAGCGAACTCATCCAGCTCAGCGCGACTCAGAACAGGTACGTCGGCGACTCGTACGGAAGGGTCCGCCCCGACCGCATCGAGCACCCCGATCAGCCGCTCCCCGATACCGGCCGCCGTCCGTTCGTCGAACAGGTCGGTGGCGTACACCAGGGATCCGTCCACCCCGGCCGGCGCCCCGTCAGCGGTGAGCCGCTCGGCGAAGGAGAACTCCAGGTCGAACTTGGCCGTGATCTCGCCCGCCGAGAAGGACTCGACCCGGACCCCGTCCAGCTCGGGCGGCACCGGCTCGGTGTTCTGCACGGTGAGCATGATCTGGAACAGCGGGTGGCGGGACAGCGAGCGTTCCGGGGCCAGCTCCTCCACCAGCCGCTCGAACGGCACGTCCTGGTGCTCGAAGGCGGACAGCCCGGCCTGCCGGACCCGCCGCAGCACCTCGGCGAACGCCGGATCGCCGGACAGGTCCGTACGCAGCACGAGCGTGTTGACGAAGAACCCGACGAGGTCCTGCACGGCCGTGTCGGTACGCCCGGCCACCGGCGTGCCGATCGGGATGTCGGTGCCGGCCCCGAGCCGGGACAGCAGCACCGCCACCGCGGCTTGCAGGACCATGAACACGGTGACCTGGTGTTCCCGGGCGAGCGCCCGCAGCCGTTCGTGCTCCTCGGCGGTCAGATGCAGCTCGACCAGGCCGCCCGCATGGCTCGGCCGCGGCGGGCGGGGGCGGTCGGCCGGCAGGGTCAGCTCGGGCGGGGCCCCGGCCAGGGCCGCGCGCCAGAAACCGACCTGGGTGTTCACCAGGCTCGCCGGGTCGTCGGCGTCGCCGAGCAGGTCGTGCTGCCAGAGGGCATAGTCGGCGTACTGCACCGGGAGCGGAGGCCGACTCGGCTGGCGGCCGGTGCGGCGTTCGGCGTACGCCAGGGAGAGGTCACGCCACAGCGGGTCGAGGGACGCGCCGTCGCCGGCGAGGTGGTGCACGACCAGGACCAGGACCCACCGGTCGCCCGGGAGCCGGAACAGGGTCGCCCGCAGCGGCGCTTCGTTCTCCAGATCGAACTCGTGGGCGGCGGCAGCGGTGACGTGCCGTCGCAGGTCCTCGTCGGCGACGTCCACCACCGGCAGGGCGACGTCGGCCGATCCGGCGGTGAGCACCTGCTGGAACGGCCGGCCGTCGGCGGAGCCGAACCGCGTCCGCAGGCTCTCGTGCCGGATGACCACGTCGCGCAGGGCGTCACGCAGCGCACCGGGGTCGACTGCGCCGGTCAGCCGCAGGACCAGCGGGATGTTGTAGGCCGCCGACGGCCCGTCCAGGCGGGTCAGGAACCACAGCCGCTGCTGGGCGGAGGACAGCGGCAGCCGGGGCGGGCGGGCGCGCACGGTCAGCTCGGGGCGGGCCGGGCGGGCCCGGTCGAGCAGCCGGTCCAGCCCGGCGACGGTCGGCGCGTCGAACACGTCCCGCACGCTCAGCTCGGCGCCGAGCACCGACCGGACGCGGGCCACCAGCCGGGTCGCGAGCAGCGAGTGGCCGCCCAGGTCGAAGAAGCTGTCGTCGGCGCCGAGGCTCGGCCGGGCGAGGATCTCCTTGAACACCTCGGCCAGCACCTGTTGCCGGGGCGTCCGCGGCGCACGGCCGGCGTGGCCGTCGGGCCGGCCGGGAAGGGGCAGGGCGCGCCGGTCCACCTTGCCGTTCGGGGTCAACGGGAGCGCATCGAGGGTCACGAACGCGGACGGCACCGAGTATTCGGGCAGGATGGCGGCGACCAGCTCCCGCAGCGCCTCCGGGTCCACCGTGGCAGGCACCACGTACGCGATCAGGGTGTCGTCGCGGGCCACCACCACCGACTGGGCCACCGACGGGTCCGCGCCGAGCACCGCCTCGATCTCGGCCGGCTCGACCCGATAGCCGCGGACCTTCACCTGTTCGTCGGCCCGGCTCACGAACTCCAGCCGGCCGCCCCCGGTCCAGCGGACCACGTCCCCGGTGCGGTAGAGGCGGCCGCCGGGGGTGTACGGGTCGGCGACGAACCGCTCGGCCGTGCGCGCGGGCTGCCCGAGGTAGCCGCGGGCCAGGCCCGCGCCGGCCACGTACAGCTCGCCGCGCACTCCGGCCGGCACCGGGGACAGGCGGTCGTCCAGGACGTACGCGCGGGTGTTGTCCAGGGGACGGCCGATCGGCACGGCCGGCCCGACCTCGGCGGGGTCCGTGAACGCGATCTGGGTGCAGCACAGAGTGATCTCGGTCGGCCCGTACAGCGCGCGGACCGTCACGCCGGGCACCGCGGCCAGCACCCGAGCCACGGCCGGCGCGGGCACCACGTCGCCGCCGGTCAGCACCTCGCGCACGCCGGTGAACGCACCGGGATCCTCCTCGGCGACCACCCGGAACAGGCCGGCGGTCAGGTGGACGTGGGTGAGGCCGTACGTCCTGATCAGGGTCCGCAAGGACGCGGCGCTGAGGTCGCCGGCCGGCGCCTGCACCACCCGGGCGCCGCGGGTCAGCGGCACCCAGATCTCGAAGACGGACGCGTCGAAGGAATGCGGCGCGACCATCAGGACGGCGGAGGTGTCGTCGACGCTCCAGCACCGGTCGCTGACCAGCTCGGCGACGTCGCGGTGGGTCACGGCGACACCCTGGGGCACGCCGGAGGAGCCCGAGGTGTACATGACGTACGCGAGACCGCTGCCGGGGATCGGCCGGCCGAGCGGTCCGGCGCCGTCCGGGAGCTCGTCGGCAGGGGTCAGCACCGTCGCGTCAGGGGCGGCTTCGCGCACGGCCGGGGCGAGGTCCGGATCGGCGACCACGACGGGGATCCCGTCGAGGACGGTACGCCAACGGGCCGGCGGGGCGGCGATGTCCACCGGCACGTACGCGGCGCCGGACTTCAGCACCGCCAGCAGCGTCACGATCAGCTCGGGCGAGCGCCGCATGACGACCCCCACCCGCGCGCCGGCGCCGGTCAGCGCACGGGCCAGGCGGTCGGAGCGGTCGTCGAGCTCGCGGTAGGTCATCGTGGTGGACCCGGAGACGATCGCGGGGGCGCCGGGCGTACGGGCTGCCTGCCGGGTGACCAGCTCCGGCACGGAGAGGCCGGGCACGGCACGGGTCTCGCCGGTCCCGGCCTCGAGCAGGTCGCGACGCTCGGCCGCGCCGAGGACCGGCAGCCCGTCGAGCGGGGTGCCCGGGTCGGCGGTGGCCGCGGCGAGGACCCGGACGAACCGGCCGGCCAGTGCCTCGGCGGTGGCCCGGTCGAACAGGTCGGTGGTGTAGGCGAGCAGGCCGGTCAGACCGTCGGGCGACTCGGTGAACGCGAACTCCAGGTCGAACTTCGCGGTGACCCCGGGTGCGGCGTACGGCTCGACGCCGACCCCGGCCAGCCGTGGGGCGCTCGCCGGGGCGTTCTGCAGGGTGAGCATCACCTGGAACAGCGGGTGCCGCGCGAGCGAGCGTTCCGGCGCCAGCTCCTCGACGAGCCGCTCGAACGGCACGTCCTGGTTCTCGAACGCGGACAGCCCGGTCTCCCGGACCCGGTCCAGCAGGTCGGCGAAGGTCGGGTCGCCGGACAGGTCCGTGCGCAGGACCAGCGTGTTGACGAACAGCCCGACCAGGTCGTCCAGCGCCTCGTCGGTCCGCCCGGCCACCACCGTCCCGACGCTGACGTCGGTGCCGGCGCCCGAGCGCGAGAGCGTGGCCACCAGGGCGGCGTGCAACACCATGAAGACGGTCACCGGCCGGGCCCGCGCGACCCGCACCACCTGGGCGTACACGTCGCCGGGGATCGATACCGCCACGACGTCACCCCGGTGCGACGCCACCCGGGGACGCGGCCGGTCGTACGGCAGCGGGAGCTCGGCCGGTGCCCCGCGCAGCGCCTCCCGCCACCAGCCGGTCTGGGCCGCGAGGACGCTCGACGGGTCGGCGGGGTCGCCGAGCAGGTCGCGCTGCCACAGCACGTAGTCGGCGTACTGCACCGGCAGCGGGCGCCACCCGGGTACCCGTCCCGCCACGCGCGCCTCGTACGCGGTCGCGACGTCGCGCCACAGCGGGCCGAGCGACCAGCCGTCGCCGGCGATGTGGTGCACCACCAGGACCAGCACCCAGCGGCCGTCCCCGTCCGGGAACAGCCAGGCCCGGACGGGCAGGTCCACCGCCAGGTCGAAGCGGTGCCCGGCCGCTCGCGCCACCACGTCCGGTTCCGCGGGCCCGGCCACGGTCAGCACCGACGTGACGTCGCCGGCGTCCACCACCCGCGCGGACGCGTTGCCGTCGGCCGACTCCGCGCGGGTCCGCAGGCTCTCGTGCCGGCGCAGCACGTCCAGCAGCGCCGCGTCCAGGGCGGGCACGTCGAGGGCACCGGTCAGGCCGAGCACGAGCGGGATGTCGTAGGTGGCGCTCGGGCCGTCGAGCTGGTCGAGGAACCACAGCCGCCGCTGGGCGTACGACAGCGGCATCGGGTCGGGGCGCGGGCCGGCGGTCAGGGCGGGACGGGCCCGGTCGGCGGTCTCCATTCGGCGGTCGAGACCGGCCGGCGTCGGCGCGTCGAACACGTCCCGGACCCGGATCTCCGTGCCGAGGACCGTCCGGATCCGCGACACCAGCCGGGTCACCAGCAGCGAGTGCCCGCCGAGGTCGAAGAAGCTGTCGTCGGGACCGGCCTCGTCGACGGCGAGCACCTCGGCGAAGACCGCGCAGAGCAGGTGCTCGCGCACCGATCTCGGTGCCCGGCGAGTGCCCGCTGCGGCCGAGTAGTCCGGGGCCGGCAGGGCTCGGCGGTCCACCTTGCCGTTCGGGGTCAGCGGCAGCTCGGCCAGGGCCAGGTACGCGGCCGGCGCCATGTGCCCGGGCAGCCGTCGCGCGACCCGCTCCCGGACGGCGGCCACGTCCACGTCCGCGGGCACCAGGTAGGCGACGAGCCGCCGGTCGGCCGGGTCGTCGCCGTGCAGCACCACGACCGCCCGCTCGGCACCGCCGTCCTCGGTGAGCACGGCCTCGATCTCGGCGGGCTCGACGCGGAAGCCGCGGACCTTCACCTGGTCGTCGGCGCGCCCGAGGAACTCCAGCCGCCCGTCGGCGTCGCGGCGCACGACGTCGCCCGTCCGGTAGAGGCGGCCGCCGGTTCCGCGTGGGTCGGCCACGAACCGCGACGCGGTCAGGCCGGCCCGGTCCGCGTACCCGCGCGCGACCTGGGCGCCGCCCACGTACAGTTCGCCGGCGACCCCGGCCGGCACGCTCAGCAGCGCGTCGTCGAGCACCAGGGTCGCCAGGCCGGGCAGGCCATGGCCGATCACGCTGCGCGGCCCCCAGCCGCCGCCGGGCACGTCCACCCAGGTCGCGTGGACGGTCGTCTCGGTGATGCCGTACATGTTCACCAGCCGCACCCGGGCCGGTACGGACGCGAGCGCGGACGCGTCCAGCGCCTCCCCGCCGAAGACGACCAGCCGGACGGCAGTGTCGTCGAGGGCGCCCGCGGGCAACTGGTGGAACGCCGACGGGGTCTGGCTGAGCACGGTGACGCCGCGGGCGGCCAGCAGGTCGGCGAAGTCGCGGGGCGAGCGGCTCACCTCGGGCGGCACCACCACGACCCGGCCGCCGTGCAGCAGCGCACCCCACAGCTCCCAGACGGAGAAGTCGAAGGCGAATGAGTGGAACCACGACCACACGTCGCGCGGGCCGAGGCCGAACCGCTCCCGGGTCGCGGCGAACAGCGCCACCACGTTGCCGTGCGGCACCACGACACCCTTCGGCCGACCGGTCGTACCGGAGGTGTAGATGACGTACGCCGGATTCTCCGGCCGCAGATCCGGTGCCGGTACGGTCGCGGGCCCGTCGTCGGCCGGCGCCCAGCCCGGCTCGTCGATCACGACCGCCGGGGCCGCGTCGGCGATCGTCGCGGCGATCCGCTCGGCCGGATACCCGGGGTCCACCGGCACGTACGCGCCCCCGGCCTTCCAGACGCCGAGCAGGACCGCGATCAGCTCCGCCGAGCGCGGCAGGACCACGGCCACCGTCGACTCGGGCCCGACGCCCCGGCCGGCCAGCTTCGCGGCGACCCGGTCCGACCAGGCGTCCAGCTCGGCGTAGGTGACCTCGTCGGGGCCGTCGACCACGGCCACCGCCCCGGGCGCCGAGCGGACCGCCCGCGCGAAGAGCTCCGGCAGGGTCGTCCCCGGCTCTCCGGCCGGCGCCGCCTCGCCGTCGGACCAGGCGGCCAGCCGGAGGCGCTCGGCCGGTTCCAGGACGTCGATCCTGGTCACCCGGGTCGTGGGGTCGGCGGTCACCCGCTCGAGCACTCGGACCAGCCGCCGGCCCAGGGCCTCGGCGGTCGCGCGTTCGAACAGGTCCACCGCGAACACGATGACCGCGTCCACCCCGGCCGGGCCGCCGCCGGGGGTGAACATCTCGGCAAAGGAGAACTGCAGGTCGAACTTGGCCGCGGTGATGTCCTCGCCGTACGGTTCGGCCTCCACCCCCGGCAGGCCGGGCAGCCGGGGGTCACGCGCGGCGTGGTGCGCGTTCTGCAGGGTGAGCATCACCTGGAACAGCGGGTGCCGCGCGAGCGAGCGTTCCGGCGCCAGTTCCTCGACGAGCCGCTCGAACGGCACGTCCTGGTTCTCGAAGGCGGCCAGCCCGCCGGCCCGGACCCGGTCGAGCAGGTCGGCGAAGGTCGGGTCGCCGGACAGGTCGGTCCGCAGCACGAGCGTGTTGACGAACAGCCCGACCAGGTCGTCCAGCGCCTCGTCGGTCCGCCCGGCCACGACCGTGCCGATCGGTACGTCGGTGCCCGCGCCCAGCCGCGACAGCAGCACGGCGACCGCGGCCTGCAGCACCATGAAGATCGTCGACTGGTGGTCGCGGGCCAGTGTGCGCAGCGCGTCGTGCAGGGGGGCGGGGATGGTGAAGGAGACCGCCGCGCCGTCGTAGCCGGTCACCCGCGGGCGGCGATGGTCGACCGGCAGGGCCAGTTCCCGCGGGGCGCCGGCCAGCGCGTCGCGCCAGAACTCGACCTGCCGGGTGGCGAGGCTCGTCGGTTCGTCGGCCGGCCCGAGCAGGTCGTGCTGCCAAAGGGTGTAGTCGGCGTACTGCACGGGCAGCGGCGCCCAGTCCGGCGCGGCGCCCGCCGCCCGCGCGGCGTAGGCCCGGGTCAGGTCGTGCCACAGCGGCACCATCGACCAGCCGTCGCCCGCGATGTGGTGCAGGACCAGGATGAACACCCACTCCTCGGCGGCGCCTCCGACGTCGATCAGCCGGGCCCGGACGGGCAGGTCCCGGGCCAGGTCGAACGGCTCGGCGGCGGCCTCGGCGGCGCGGGCTCGGACGTCAGCGGCGGCGGCCACGACGACCGGCAGGCCGACCCCGGCCCGGTCCGCGTCGACGATCTGCTGGTACGCGGTGCCGTCGGCCACCCCGAACCGGGTCCGCAGGCTCTCGTGGCGCACGACGACGTCGGTGAGGGCGGCCTGCATGGCCGCGACGTCCAGCTCGCCGCGCAGCCGCAGCATCAGGGGGATGTTGTAGGTGGCGCTGGGGCCCTCGAGCTGGGCGAGGAACCACAGCCGGCGCTGCGCGAACGACAGCGGGAGCACCGCCGGGCGCTCGGCGACGGGCACCGCGGCCCGGGCCGGCGACGCCGCGTCCAGGTGCCGGGCGAGCGCGGCCACGGTCGGCGCGTCGAACACCGTGGCCAGCCGGATCTCGACGCCGAGCAGGCCGCGGATCCGGGCGACCAGGCGGGTGGCCAGCAGCGAGTGCCCGCCGACGTGGAAGAAGTTGTCGTCGACGCCGACCTCCTCCCGGCCGAGCACCTCGGCGAAGAGGTCGCAGAGCAGCTCCTCGCGCAGGTCACGCGGGCCGCGCCGGGCGACGGCCGGCTCTTCGGCCGGGCCGGATGAAGCGGAGCCGGCCGGGGCGGTGACCGCCCGGGTCGGCAGGCGGCGCTGCGGGTCGCTCTCCAGTGCTCCGACGACGGTCTCGGTCTCGGTGGCGAGCAACTCCGCGACGGCGCCGGCGTCGATGCGCGACACGCACTGGACGGTGAAGCTGAAGCCGTCGCCCAGGTCGTTCACGGAGACGTTCAGCGGATAGTTGCTGCGTTCCCGCGCCCAGATCGGCTCGATGCCGCTGGCCTCGGCGAAGGGGGTGCTCTCCGCGCTCGCCGAGAAGTGGCGGTAGTTGAACAGGGCGGTGAACAGCGGGGCCGGGTGCCGGACGCCGCTGACGCTCTGCGCGAGCGAGAGGGGTGCGTGCTCGTGCACCATCAGCTCGGCCAGCTGGTCACGCATGGCGCGGACGGCGTCGAGGACCCCGGTGCCGCCGGTGCGCACGTACACCGGGAGGGTGTTGATGAACAGCCCGAGCACCCGGTCGGCGCCCGCGCCGGCCTGCATCCGCCCGAACAGGACGGTGCCGAACACGACGTCCTCGCGGCCCGCGGCCTCGGCGAGCGCCCGGGCCCAGACGACGTGGAAGATGGTGGCCGCGCTGACGCCGTGGCGGCGGGCCTGCGCGTGAACCCGACGAGCCAGCTCCGGTGGCAGGTCGGCCCAGACCGTGGCGACGTCCTCGCCGGAGCCACGCACGTCGAGCACGCCGTAGGGCGCCGTGGTCTCGGTGACACCGCCGAGCAGCCGGGTGAAGTACTCGGCGTGCTCGGCGTCGCTGACCCCCATCCGGGCCTGGCCGACGAACTCACGGTAGGGCAGCACCGGCGGCAGCTCGTCGCCCCGGCCTGCCAGCACCGCCCGGACCTCGGCCAGCACGACCTCGGAGGTGGTGTGGTCGAGCACGATGTGGTGGTTGCGCAGGGCCAGCAGCCACCGGTCACCGCCCGGCTCGGGGGCCGCCCAGGCGTCCATCAGCGGGGCGTGGCCCAGGTCCATCGGCTCGTCGCACCGCGCCAGCAACCAGGCCACGGGGTCGTCGCCGGCCGGTTCCCCCAGCTCGTGCACGGGCAGCTCGGCGTGCCGCTGAACGACCTGCACCGGGTGCGGCAGCCCGTCGGCGAAGACCGCCGTGCGCAGGATGTCGTGCCGGTCGACGACCTGCTGCCAGCCGCCGAGGAAGGCGTCGAGCCGTGCGCGCGAGTCGAAACGCAGCACCTGCCGCAGGACGTACGGGTCCTGACCGTCGCCGGAGCCGAGCTGGTGGTGGAAGAGCAGGCCCTCCTGCAGGGGTGCCAGCGGGTAGACGTCGGCCACGTTGGCGACGCCGCCGTCCACGCGGGCCACGACGGTGGCGAGCTGCTCGGTGGTGAGCCCGGACAGCGGCACCATCGCGGCCGTCAGCACGGTCGCGGCATCGGCGCCGGGCGGGATGAGGCACGGCGGGACGTCGACCCGCTCGCGGGCCGCGGCGACGGCGAGCCGGGCCGGGGTCGGACTGGCGAACAGGGTGCGGACGTCGATCGTGACGCCGCGTTCGCGCAGCAGTTCCACGAGGCGTACGGCCAGCAGCGAGTGACCGCCGAGGTCGAAGAAGCTGTCCTCGACGCCGACCGCCTCCACCGCGAGCACCTCGGCGAACGCCGCGCAGATCAGCTCCTCGCGCACGTCGCGGGGAGCACGGGAGCCGGTGGTGTGCTCGGGGGCCGGCAGCGCGCGCCGGTCCACCTTGCCGTTGGTGTTCAGCGGCAGCTCGCCGAGGAACACGAACGCCGACGGCACCAGGTACTCCGGCAGCCGGGCGGTCAGGTGCTCCCGCAGGTCCGCGGCCGTCGCCGTGCCGCGCGGCACCACGTACGCGACCAGCCGCTTGTCGCCGGGGATGTCCTCGCGGGCCTGCACCACCGTGGACGCGACCGCCTCGTGCCCGGCGAGCACGACCTCGACCTCGCCGGGCTCGACCCGAAAGCCCCGGATCTTGACCTGTTCGTCGGCGCGCCCGGCGAACTCGACGACACCGTCGCGGCGCCACCGGGCGATGTCGCCGGTCCGGTAGAGCCGGCCACCCGGGGTGAAGGGGTCGGCCACGAACCGGTGGGCGGTCAGGCCCCGGCGTCCGAAGTACCCTCGGGCCAGGCCGTCACCGGCCAGGTACAGCTCGCCGTCGACGCCCACCGGCACTGTGGCCAGCCGGTCGTCCAGGACGTAGAGCCGGGTTTCGGCGATCGGCGCCCCGATGGGCAGCGCCCCGGCCGTGTCCTGCTCGGTCACCGTGTACACGGTCGTGAAGCAGGAGTTCTCGGTCGGCCCGTACGCGTTGACCATCCGGATGCCGGGGACGTGGCTCAGCACCCGGGCGCACGCGGCCGGCGAGACCACGTCGCCGCCGGTGATCAGCAGCCGCAGGCCGGCGAACGTGTCCGGATCGACGTCGGCCACGGTGTGGAACAGGCCGCAGGTCATGAACAGCAGGCTGACGTCGTGCCCGGTCAAGAACGCCGTCAGGTCGCCGATGGACAGCCGGCCCGGGGGCGCCACGGCCACGGTCGCGCCGGTCAGCAGAGCGCCCCAGATCTCCAGCAGGGCCGCGTCGAACGAGACCGAGGCGAGGTGGCCGACGACGTCGCCCGGGCCTGCGTCCCAGAACCAGGACTCGCGGACCAGCCGGTCGACGGCCCGGTGCACCGCCACCGCGCCCTTGGGGGTGCCGGTCGAGCCGGAGGTGTAGAAGACGCAGAGGGCGCTGTCCGGGGTCAGGGCCGCGTTCGCCGGCAGCGGCCCGGGGTCGGCGCGGGCGATCTCGCGAACGGTCGCCGGTTCGTCGAGCACCACGACCCGCCGCCCGGGCGCGGTCCCGTTCAGCGGGCGCCCGGCCACCACCAGGGAGACCTCGGCGTCGTCGAGCATCAGCGAGATCCGCGTGGCCGGATAGTCCGGGTCGACCGGCACGTACGCCCCGCCGGCCTTGACCACGGCCAGCATCGTGATCACCATCTCGGGAGAGCGGGGCAGCATGATCGCGACCCGGACCTCGGGGCCGACCCCGGCGGCGGCGAACACCCGGGCCAGCCGGTTGGACCGCTCGTCGAGCTCCCGGTAGTCCATCGTCACGGTGCCGCCGGCCAGCGCCGTGGCGTCCGGGGTGCGCCGGGCCTGTGCGGCGAACAGCTCGGGCAGCGTGGCCGCCGCTATCCCGCGCCCGGTGTCGTTCCAGCCGACCACGATGCGCTGCCGCTCGGCGTCGTCCATCGCGAGGATCTCGCTGAGGTCGATGTCGTCCGTCGGTTCCGGCTGCTCCGGCATCACGCGCACGCCCTCCACATCACCGGGACAGCAGGGGGCGCCGACCCGTTCGGTCCAGGCTGCTCCGGCGAGCCCCGGAGGGGATGCGTGGTCGCCACCGTTACGACGGGCCGCGTACAACCGGCCGCGAGCGCCGCGCGGCAGCCGTAACGGCGGCGACCACAGACGCCGCCCGGGCGGCCGGCGGTGGACGCTGGCCACCCCGGCAAACCGCGGGGAGAACTCAAGGAGGGCCGACGTGAATCCTTTTGACGATCCGGACGGCGAATTCTTCGTCCTGATCAACGACGAGGGCCAGTACTCCCTCTGGCCGACGTTCGCCGACGTGCCGGCCGGCTGGGAGATCGTGCACGACCGGGACACCCGGGAGGCCAGCCTCGCCTACATCGAGGAGAACTGGACCGACATGCGCCCGAAGAGCCTGATCGAGGCGATGGGCGGCTGATGACCGACACCGGGCTGTCGCTCGTCTGTCTTCCCTTCGCGGGCAGTGGGGCGGGCTTCTTCCGGGACTGGAAGAGGCACGCCCCCGTCGGCCTGACCGTGGTGCCCGTGCAACTGCCGGGGCGGGAGGAGGCGTTCACCGAGGAGCCGTTCACCGATCTGGGCGAGGCCGCGAAACAGCTGGCGCCCGCCGTCGCCGCGCAGGTGCCGAACGGGCCGTACGCGCTCTTCGGCCACAGCATGGGCGCCCTGCTCGCCTACGAGCTGGCCCAGCAGCTGGTGCGCTCGGGCGGACCGGCACCGGCCGGCCTGTTCGTCAGCGGCTCGGCCGGCCCGGAGGGGATGCGGGCCGAACGGGCCACCGGTCTCGACGACGACGCGTTCGTGGAGCGGGTCCGCGAATTCGCCGGCTTCCGGCACGAGGCGCTGGACGACGAGGACCTGCGCGAGGTGCTGCTGCCGTTGCTGCGCGCCGACGTGGCGATGCACGAGAACTATCAGCCGGTCTTCCACGAGCCGCTGCCGATCCCGATCACCGCGCTGCGCGGCGGCCGGGACACGCTGGTGACGGCCGAGCAGGCGCAGCAGTGGCGCTCGTGCACCCGGGAGTACTTCCAGTACGCCGAGCTTCCCGGCGGTCACATGTACCTCGCCGAGCTGCCGCAGCTGCTGCTGCGGCTGATCGCCGGATGCTGAGCGGGCGGAGCACCGGCATGCGGCTGGAGGGCCGGACCGTCCTGATCACCGGCGCCGCCCGCGGCATCGGGCGGGCCTGCGCGACCCGCTTCGCGGCCGAGGGCGCCGACTTGGTGCTGCTCGACATCGGGCACGATCTGCCGGGGGTCGGCTATCCGCTCGGCAGCGCCGATCAGCTGAAGCAGACCGGGGCGCTGTGCGAGCGGGCGGGCGCCGCGGTGCTGACCGTCCTGGCCGACGTGCGGGACACGGCGGCCGTAGGCTCGGCCGTGGACACCGCGCTGGAGCGGTTCGGGACGCTCGACGTCCTGGTGAACAACGCCGGGATCGCGGCGCCCTCGGGCAAGGCGGTCCACGAGGTCACCGAGGACGAGTGGGCGCTGATGCTCGACATCGACCTGTCCGGGGCGTGGCGGATGATCGCGGCGGTGGCGCCGGAGATGCTGCGGGAGCGGCGCGGCAGCATCGTCAACGTGGCGTCCACCGCCGGTACGGTCGGCTACCGGCACTTCGCCGGCTACGTGGCCGCCAAGCACGGCCTCATCGGGCTGACCCGGGCGGCCGCGCTGGACTACGCGCCCTTCGGGGTCCGCGTGAACGCAGTGTGCCCCGGCTCCGTGCGCGACGACCCGCACCTCGACGGGCGCATGCTGAGCGAGATCGCCCGCTCGCTGGACGTCCCGGTCGGCGAGCACGAGCAGATCTTCCTGCGCGATCAACCGATGAACGCCCTGTTGGAGGCAGCCGACGTGGCCGGCGCGGCACTGTGGTTGGCCGGCGACGACTCCCGGCAGGTCACCGGTACCGTGACGGCCGTCGATGGCGGGTTCGGCGCCCGATGACCGTCGAGACGCACAGCCTCATCGTCCGGCTGCCCGGCGGCGCCGATCGCCTGCCGCCGGGCGTCTTGTGCTGGCGGAGGACGGCCGCGAGCCCCGAGTCGGTCCGCGCGGTGGCGCGCCGCGAGGCCGCGCGCCCGATGCATCCCGCCGCCGCCCCCGTACGCCGGGTGCTGGTGACCGCCGGGGACGTCGCCGACCTGGTGATCGTGGCGGACCGCAACGCCGTGTCCCGATCCCGTCTCGAGCAGGGCTTCGAGCAGGACTTCGAACAGAACCTCGACGTGGTCGCCGCGCCGTGGGCCGCCACCGCCCCGGCCGCGACCGCGGTGAGCTGGGGTCAGGGCGTGCCCGGGCAGGCGCGGTCCTTCGAGACGGTCCCGGTGACCGGCGGTGAGCGGGAGTTCCTGGCCGCGGCGGCGCTCGTGCTCGCCTGTTACGAGGCCCGCGACCGGGTCACCTTCGCCGTCGTGCCGGGTGCCGACGCGGAGGCCCGGCTCGTGACGGCCGAGGTTTCCGGTCGTACGGTGGCGGACCTGCTCGCCCCGCCGGTGGTGACCACCGCCGGGGAGGCCGTGCTGGGCGTCGTCGTCACCAGCTGCGACGGCCCGGACGAATACGTCGCGCACCACCGCCCGCCGTACCCGGTGACCGCGCACGTCGAGCTCGGCGGCGCCACGATCGTCCGGGTCCGCTGGTCCTTTACCGATCTGGTCCATCCCGCGACCGCCCGGCGTTTCGCCGATCAGGTCTCGCGGCTGGCCGGCCGGCTCGGCCAGGTCGCGCCGGATCTCGACGCCGGGCGTCTCGATCTGCTGACGTCGGCCGAGACGGCCGAGGTACTGCGCCTGGGCGATGGCGGTGCCCGGCCGCCCGGCGAGCAGGTGGTCGCCCGGCGGTTCCGGGAGATCGCCGTCCGCCGGCCCGGGGCGGTCGCCCTCTGCGACGGCACCGAGCAGTGGACGTACGCCCGGCTCGACCGGGAGTCCGGCGCGATGGCCGCGGGGCTGCGCGCGTACGGCGTCGGCCCGGGGGTGCCGGTCGGTATCTGCCTGGACGTGGGCGCGGCGCTGGTCGTCAGCCAGTTGGCGGTGCTCAAGGCCGGCGGCACCTACGTCCCGATGGATCCGGGCCATCCCGCGGACCGGCTGCGCTACCTGGCCGACGACGCCCGGCTGCGGCTGGTGATCGGGTCGGCGGCCACCTTCCCGGACGCCGGGGCGATGACCGTTGTCGAACCCGCCGAGCTCGGTCGTGAACCGGCTGGCCCCGAGCCACCGGCGGCGGACGACGGCGCGCGGGCCGCGTACGTCATCTACACCTCCGGCTCCACCGGGCGGCCGAAGGGTGTGGTCGTCCCGCAGCGCAACGTCTGCGCCCTGGTCGACGCCGTCCGCGACGACCTGCGGCTCGGACCGGACGACACGTGGACGCTGTTCCACTCCAGCGCGTTCGACTTCTCCGTGTGGGAAATCTGGGGCTGCCTGCTGACCGGCGGGCGTCTGGTGCTGGTGCCGTACTGGACCCGGCGCGACAGCGACGAGTTCTACGACCTGCTGGTCCGCGAGCGTGTCACCGTGCTGAACCAGACGCCGTCGGCCTTCGCCCAGTTGGTCCGCACCGACGAACGCCGCCGCGGTGAACTCGCCCTGCGGCTGGTGGTGTTCGGCGGGGAGGCTTTGAACGTACGGATGCTCGCGCCCTGGTTCGCCCGGCATCCCAGCGCGACCTGCCGGATCGTCAACATGTTCGGCATCACCGAGACCACCGTGCACGTGACCAGCGAGACCGTGACGCCATCCGCGGTGAGCAGCGGCTCCCGCAGCGTCGGCCGGGCCCTGCCGGGCTGGTCGGTGTCGGTCCGCGACGCGCACGGACGAGTGCTGCCGCCCGGCGTACCGGGCGAGATCGTGGTCGGAGGCGCCGGCGTGGCCACCGGCTACCGGGGCCGTCCCGGGCTGACCGCGCAGCGATTCGTCGCCGGAGGAACGACCGCCGGCGACCGGGTCTACCGCAGCGGCGACCTCGGCCGGCTGCACCCGGACGGGCGGCTGGACCACCTGGGCCGGCTCGACCACCAGGTCAAGGTCCGCGGTCACCGGATCGAGCTGGACGAGATCCGCTCGGTGATCCTGGACCTGCCCGGGGTACGCGAAGCGGCCGTCCGGTTCCGCGCCGGCGACGACGGCGACGGCCGCATCGAGGCGTACGCGGTCCTGGAGGGCGCAACGACCGAGCAGGTGCTCGAGGCCTGCCGCCGGATCCTGCCCGGCTACATGGTCCCGTCGAGCGTGACGGCGCTGGCCGGACTGCCGATGACCGCCAACGGAAAGGTCGACATGTCCGCACTGCCCGATCCCGCGGTCGCGCCGGCTCCGGCCGCCTCACAAGAGGGGGACGACGCGCTGGCCGGGAGGCTGAGTGCCATCTGGGCCGAGGTGCTCAAGGCCGACGTCGCGATGACCACCAACTTCTTCACCGCCGGCGGCACCTCGCTCGGGGTGGTCCGGGTGCTGGCCCGGATGCAGGAACGGGGCCTGCCGAAAGTGCCGGTGCGGCAGTTCTACCGCAACTCCACGCTGGCGCAGTTCGTCGACCTCGTCCGGACGACCATCGACGGCTGACACGGCGACGCCCCGGGCGGCTTGCGCCCGGGGCGTCATTGCGATCGTGTCAGACTCCGGCCTTCGCGCGTCGCAGCGCGCGGTCACAGGCGGCCAGATGGGTGCCGAGGGCGTCCTCGTAGCCCACAGTCACCGCGTCGAGCAGCAGCTGCCGTCGTACGGCGACCTCGGTGCCGTCGACTCCCCCGGCTCGGGCGACGACCTCGGCGATACCGCTCTCGGCGTCCACCACCAGGTTGTCGAGCACGTCGAGGTCCATCAGCGCCGCCGCGTCCAGGTCCGCGGGCAGCAGCGCCAGCCGGCGGGCCTTCGCCAGCCCGACCTGGTGGACCAGGCGGTGCAGCAGGGCGCCCGGCCACACGCCGTCGGTACGGCCGGACAGCGAGACCGTCGACTCGTGGGTCGCGAGGTGATGGTCGGTGGCCAACAGCAGCTCGAACGCGCCCTGGGAGCACCGGCCGTCGAGGACCGCGACCGTGTA
This sequence comes from Actinacidiphila acididurans, assembly GCF_016918855.1. Classification (GTDB taxonomy): domain Bacteria; phylum Actinomycetota; class Actinomycetes; order Streptomycetales; family Streptomycetaceae; genus Actinacidiphila; species Actinacidiphila acididurans. The sequence continues at coordinate 142,444 of NZ_JADKYB010000023.1, read as the reverse complement.
CGCGTCCAGCCGTTCCAGCCGCCGCAGCGCGCCCTCCCACTTGTTGACCAGGTATACGTCGACCTGGCCGGGCCACGGCACGTCCGTCGCGGCGCCGCCGGTCAGGCGCAGGATCAGCAGCGGGCTCGCCGAGGCGGTGGCCCGCGCGCAGGCGTCGCCGACCGCGGCCACCGTCTCGGCGGTCAACGGCACCGACAGGTCGAGATCGACGCGGGCGACTTCTCGGCCGCCCGCCGTCACAGGCGCGGTCCGCAGCACCATCTGCGCTCCTCAGCGTTGTGGTCGGTTCGGTGTGTCAGCACGTGAACAGTCAGCACGCGAAGAGGGCGGTCTCGATCGTCGGTCCCGGGCCCATCGCCATCATCACGCCGTAGTCCCCCGGCCGGCAGACGCCCTCGCCCACGAGCCGCTGGTAGGCGAAGAGGAACGACCCGCTCGACAGGTTGCCGAAGTCGCGCAGGGTCGACGTGGTGTGCCGGACGTCGTGCCGGGTCAGGCCGAGGTTGATGCGGACCGAGTCGACGACCTTCTTGCCCCCGGAGTGCACGACCCAGTGGGCGATGTCGGTCCGCGCGAGCCCGGTGCCGGCCAGCAGAGCGTCGACGAGGTCGCCGACGTGCGCGCCCACGATGTACGGGATGTCGGGGCTCAGGTAGAAGCTGTACTTGCCCAGCGAATCGTCCCAGTCGAAGCGGATCGTGTCGCTGAACTCCGACAACAGGGTACCGGCGAATTTCAGCAGGTAAGGCCCGGTCGGCATCTCCGGGGCGGCGCTCGCGGGGGTGCGCACGGCCACCGCGGCCGCCCCGTCCCCGAACAGGCTGTTGACCACGGCCGTACGCATGGTGTCGTCGACGGCGTAGATGGCCGAGCAGATCTCCACGCAGAGCAGCACCGCGACCTTGCCCGGGTTGCCGGCGCTCCAGCCGGCGACGGTGCTCAGCGCGCTCACCCCGGCGTTGCAGCCCATCCCCACGACGTCGAGCCGGGCGGTACCGGGGCCGATCGCCAGCTCGCCGGCGACCAGGGCGCTGAGGCTGGGCGCGAGCATCCCGGTCGTGGTGACGCAGCAGAGGTAGTCCACGTCGGACAGTTGCAGTCCGGCGTCGGCCAGGCACCTGCGGACCGCATCGGCGCCGATCCGGATCGCGACGCTCGAGTGCTTGCGCAGCAGATCGCCCTGCGACTCGGTGACCGGTCGGCCGTCGGCGCCCGCCGGGGGCAGCGAGAGATGTCGCCGCTCGATCGCGCTGTTGGCGAACAGCAGCCGCATCCGCCGGTCGTTGATGCCGAAGTAGTCGAGCACCTCGGTCTGCGAGTACGAGGTCGCCGGTACGGCCGTGCCCAACCCGACCAGGGCCGGCCGGGTCCGGGCCACCGCCGGATCCGTGCTGCCGATCGCCCGCACGCCGGGCGTGGCCGTGAGCGCAGTGCCCATGGGACGACGCCACCCTTCCAGTCCGAGGGATGTCGCGGCCAGGCAGGCCCGTTGATCCGCGACGTAATGACCATCGTCCGGGGCCCGGCCAGCCCGGAAATCGGCGCTCGCCGCCGTTACGCGGCGGCGAGTGCCGGAGCGGGGCGATGGTGGACGATCACCTTAAGGTCGCGTGGACGAGCGATTGCTCCACGCTCCATCGCCTACCGCCGCGGCCTGCGCGAACTCGGCCTCAGCCACTTCTTCGCGGCCCAGGGGCAAGACCATGACGAACGCCCTGAACACCCCGGATACCGTGGTCCACGCGACCGCGCTCGCCCACCCGACCGGCGCCAGCCGCACCTGGCATCAGGGCCAGGACACGGTCGCTGGTGCCCTCCCGGCGCGACTCAGGACCGAGCAGCACCCATTGGGCGTGCCGGATTCCCGAGGCCCAGCCCCGAACTCCCGTCACCGCGCGCCCGCCCCTCACCGAGCAGTTGAGGACCGCGGTCCTGCCCTCGGACTGGACGCCGCTCGGGCTGGTCAAGCATCTGGGGTACGCCGAACGGCACTGGCTCCAGCGGGTGTTCCTCGGGAGCACTGCCGAAGTGCCGTGGCCCGGCGACGACGAGGAGCGGCTGACGTCGGAGCACCCGGCCGAGGAGGTGTCCGCCTTCCACCGGGAGCAGTACGCGGTACCGGCGACCACGCCGCTGGACGCCAGGCCCGCCGGTCCCCATGGCGACGACCCCGACGGCGAGGTCTCCGACCTGCGGGCACCGTGCTCCACATGATCGAGGAGACCGCCCGGCATCCGGGCCCCCTCGACTGCGCGTGAACTCCTCGACGGCCGCACGGGTCTGAGCCCCCGCCAGGGCAGATCCCAGGGCGGCCGGCACCTGGAGGTAGCGTCGCACCGCGGTGAGTCAGGGCACATTCCAGCCGCCGTATACGAAATCCCAGAATGAGTGTCCACGGACAAACCGCAGGTCATGCGCGGCGCCTGGACACTGTGGCCGTTCCGGGACGGCCGGCGGCTACGCCATTTGGTTGATTGTTGACCCATGTACTTCCTAGTGTCGGCGCGTGCCGCCTGCGAGCGGGCGGCATCGCATCCCCACCATCGACGTGAGGACAGTCTGTGCACCCACGCGCCAGAACGGTGATCGCGGCGGCATTCGCCGTGGTCACCGCTCTCTGCACGCCAGTGTGGAACCCATCGATTGCCACGGCGGCCCCCGTGGCAGGCAACGACTCCGCGGGCGCCACCCGCCCGGATGTGGTCTACCAGCGGCTCGCGCTCCCCGACGGCCGCTACGCGACCGTCTACAGCGACGGGCTCGCCGAGTTGCAGGACCGGGCCGGCGGCACCTCCGAATTCGAGCACGTCCCGCTGCACCACGAAGCCGGCCGGGCCACCGCCGCGCTGCCCCCGCGGTCGGAGCTGGTCGCCGACCTGGCGCAGGGGCGTCCCGAACCGTACGCCTCCGACGACCTGCTGGTCGCTTACTCTGACAACGTTGCCATCCCCGCGCGGGTGAGCCTCAGCACCCGCCCGGACGCCGGCCGTCCGGCCCGCTACACCGGGGACGCGCGCCTGGACGGCGTGCTGGCCGGGCTCGGGGTGAGCGGGACGGAGCCGGTCGCACCGGACGCCGGTGCGGACACCCGCGCCGACGGGGCGCCGCTGAACCTGTCGCGGGTCTACCGGCTGCACGTGCCGGCCGCGACCGCCGGGCACGCCCTCGCCGTGCTGCGCCAGGACCCTGCGATCGCCTACGCCTCGCCCGACTGGCGCGTCACCTCGCTGAACACCGGCGGGACGCCGCTGAGCGACACCCCGGCGCCCGCGGCACGCGCGGCCGTCCAGGCCGCCACCGCCCGCGGCACGGTGACCGGCGGTCAGCAGCCGTCCGCCGCCCTGCCGTCGAACTACGGCCTCACGTCGGGCCTGCAGAGCCTGCTCGGCTCGACGGGCGTGGACGCGGCCTCGGCCTACTCGCAGATCGGGCAGCGCTTCGGGCAGCTGCCCGGGCAGGGCGAGATCATCACCAACGTCTCGCTCGGGACGCTCACCGACGCCTCGGCCGCCGCGGACAGCACCAACCCCTGCTACCAGTGGGCGGCGGCCTACGGGCCGACGACGGTCGTCCAGCACGGGCAGCGGTATCTCGACTGGCCCGGCATGCCCCTCATCCCGACCTACACCGCCGGCGCGGACGGCACGCTCGACCCGGTCGGGCAGGTGTGCGGCGCGGACGACCCGACGCTGACCGAAGTCGGCCTGGACTTCTCGATGATGGCTCCGCTGCCGCACGACCTCCAGCGGCCGGAGAACCCGGGCAGCGGCGTCACGGACCTGCTGGGCATCGCGCCGGGCGCGCAGTACCGGCTCGTCCTGCCGTCGGTCTCCGGTCCGGCGACGGCGGACATGGCGGCGGCGTTCCTGGCCGCGGCGCAGCAGAAGCCGCGCCCTTCGGTGATCACCGCCTCGCTCGGCTTCGGCTACGACAGCTACGGCTTCTCCGGGCGGTACATGGAGGAGGACCCGGTCATCGCCTCGGTGATCGCGACGATCGTGCACCAGTACGGAATCGTGGTGACGGTCTCGGCCGGCGACGGCCTGCGGACGTACACCAACGCCGCGGTGCCGCCCTCCGGCGGCAGCACGGCCACCGAGCTGGCCGGGCACGGGCAGCAGCCCACCGACCTCAACGACGTGGCGATGTCGACGGCGCCGTCGTTCGTCGCGGACACCGGGTCGATCGACGTCGGGGCGACCACGCTCGACGACATCGCCTCGACCGGTGGCGGCGCCGGGCCGGCGAGCGTCACGCCCTACCCGGAGACGCGGTACAACGGCTCCCGCGGGTTCGCGAGCGGGCGCGGGTCCCGGGTGGAGATCTCGGCGCCGGGCGACAACGTCATCGCCCTGGCCCATGCCGCCGGCCGTCCGGCCACCGCGGTGTCCGTGGCCTACCAGGGCGGTACGTCCGCCTCGACGCCGGAGGTCGCCGCGGCGGCGGCCGTCGTGCTCCAGGTGGCCCGGCTCACGCACGCCCAGGGCATGTCCGACCCGCTCGAGGTGCGCGACCTGCTGGTCGGCACCGCCTCCCCCGTCGCGCAGCCCGCGCAGACCGATCTCGACCTCCACGTCGGCCCACAGGTCGACGTCGGCAGGGCGGTGGAGACGCTGCTGCGGCGGGCCGGGGAGCCGGCGGCGCCTTCGCTGCCGCGCATCGCGGTCGTGGCCCGGCATCCGCTCGACGGGTTCGACACCATCTTCAACAACGAGACCGACCCCGCGGCGATCCCGCTGGACCACGCGCACGTCAACGACTGGATCGTCCTGGCACCCGACTGGCAGGGGCTGCCCGCCCACGGGGTGAGCTACTCCCTCACGGTCGGCGAGAAGCAGCTGGCCGCGACGGCGAACGCCCGCCTGCAGCCCTCGGCGATCCTCGCCGCGGCCGGGCTGCCGCTGGCCGCGACCACCTCGCGGAGCGTCACGCTCACCTATGCCGCGAGCAGCGGCGGGCGGGCCCTGGCGAGCCGCTCGGTCACGCTCACCTTCGGGCCGAGCGACGGGCTCGCCACCTACGGCCTCGCGCCCGCGGCTCCGGCGGTCGCCCGCGGCGCCACCATCGCCGTCCACTACGACCTGCGCGACCTGGTGAGCGCGCCGGACCCGGTGCTGGTGGTCTCGCAGCCCGGACGGGTCGACCCGGCGTCCTCGGGCTACTTCCGGCCGGCGTACACCGTCCCGCTGACCGCCGCGGTGGGGACCGTCGAGGTGCCCGTCACGGCGCTGCCGGGCGCCGGGATCTACGGCATCGGCATCCAGCCCGCGGGGGCCGGGCGTGCGGCCGTCACGTACACGCACTGGGCTTTCGTCCGGGTCGCGCCGACCGGTGACGCCCGCCCGCCGGCGCCGCTGCTCGCGCCGGCCGGTCAGCCGGGCGCGAGCGGGCACGACGTCGCGGTCGACTACGACCAGGGTCTCGCGGTGACCTGGGACGTACGTGACGTCCCCGGTGCCGACGGCGCGATCGTCGAGGTCAGCGCGGCGGGTCCGACCTCGACGGGCAATCAGAACCCCTTCAACAACCCCAATGGGTCCCGGATCGACGCCAACGGCGTGGACACCGGCTCGGTCTACCACGGCACCGTGCACGGCACGCAGGGCACCGTCACGCTCCCGCAGAGCGTGCTGCAGCTCGACACCGCGATGAACCACGTGGTCCGGGTCCTCGCGACGCACAACGGCCGGACAACCGGCGAGGGCAGCGAGGTCAGCATGGTCACCCGCGACGGTGTCGTGCCGTCGTCCGGCGGCACCGTCTACAGCGGCTTCGGCGTCGCGGCGGGCGGTCACGCCGGCTTCGTCACCTCCAACGGGGCGGCCGGCGGCACGGTGGACGTCTTCGACCAGGGGACGAACAAGGTGACCCGCACCGTGGCGTCCTCGGCGTCCACCTACCAGACGCCCGGCTCGCTCGGCGCCGGTGCCGGCCTGTTCGCCGGGGACACCGGGCTGTACGAGCGCATCGACCCCGACGGGAGCCGCAGCTACCACGTGGTGGCCCCGCTGTCGAAGGGGACGGACGCCGGCGCCTGGACGCCGCCGGCCGCGGACGTCACGCCGGGCGGCGGCACCGGTCCGCTGCCGGCGCCCAACCAGCGGACGGACACCAGCTCCTTCCTCTACGGCAAGAACGGCCCGACCGGGGCCTACCGCGTGTTCACCTCGAACGTGGCGGCCGGCACCTTCGGCCCGCCCATCGACGTGGAGCCCGAGCTGAGCGGTTACCAGTACCCGTTCGTGACCGCCTTCGGGGCCGACAACAGCACCGGCACCGCAGTGCTGGGCGCGAGCGACTTCTTCACCTACGCCGGCCCGAACCGCTTCGTCACGGTCGCCGCCGACGGCTCGGTCTCCTCGTTCCCCGGCGTCACTGCCGGCTCCCAGCACGGGCTGGCGATCGACTCGACCACCCACACCATGCTGGCGGCCACCGACGACGGGGCGCTCGGCCTGTACGACGTCGGCACCGGTGCCGGTACCCGCTTCACCCTGCCCGGGGGCGGCTACCAGCATCCGGTGGCCGACGAGGCGCACCACCTGTTCGTGATGCAGGAGGTCGTCTCGCCCGGCACCAGTGCCGGGAATCCGGACAACAACGCGACCAGCGCCATCGTGGTCGTGGACGAGACCGGCAAGCTGGTCTCCCGGGTGTCCGGCTTCTACTGGTACAACGTCAGCCTGCCGATCAACGGCTCCTTCGTGCAGGTCGACCCGGCGACCCGCACCGGCTACACGCCGGGGCCGCACGGGAGCCAGCTCTCCGTCTTCCACTACTGACCCCTCCCGCGGCCTGCCGGCCGCCCTGCGGACCGGCGCCCGGGGCACCCCCCCCGGGCGCCGGTCCGCGCTCTTGTCCCGCGCCGCGGTCGAAGCGGGGGCGCGGGCCGCAGCCAGGCACCGGGATGGCCACGACGGCAACTCGGCTGCGGCCGGGCACGGGTGACCACCCACCTTCACAGCACCCCTGACCGGCAGACCAAGAACCTGCTGGTCAGCTACTCCGCGAAGAAGCTCGGACTCTTCTGATGCCCGACCCGACCCGGCCCCCGCTCCTGCCCGTACGTCAGCCCCTGTCCCGGGCCCGGCTGCCGAGCCCACGGTCCGGGTGGAGCTGACCGCTGCCGCCGAGCGCCTGGTGGCCGGACCGACAGCGCCGCCGGCGGCGGCTCCCCTGCCGCCGACCGGAGCGCACGAGAACGACGAGGAGTGAGGCTCACCCCGGCAGGGGGGCCGCGGCGGCCGGGTCGAGCAACCCGGCGAGCAGGTCGCCGCGTTCGGCCACCCGGCCGGGGACGTCGTCGATGGTGAAGACCAGCCCCGCCGGGTCGTCGGCCTCGGCGACCTCGCGCCAGGACAGCGGGACGGACACGGTCGGCCGCTCCTGGGCGCGGACGGTGTACGCCGTCGCGGTGGTCTTCTTCGCCGAGTTCTGCGACCAGTCGAGGAAGACCCGCCCGGTGCGGTCGGCCCTGGTCATCCGGGAGATCACCCGGTCCGGGTGGCGCCGCTCCAACTCCTGCGCCACCCGCTTGGCGTAGTCCCCGGCCGCCCTTGGGCTCGCGTCGCGCAGGGCGGCGTACAGGTGCAGTCCCTTGGAGCCGCTGGTCTTGGCCCAGGCGGTCAGCCCGTCCTCGGCCAGCCGCTCGCGCAGCAGCAGCGCCACCCGGCAGCAGTCGATCACGGTGCGGTCGGGGCCGGGATCGAGGTCGATCACCAGCCGGTCGGCGGTCCCCGGGTCGGCGGCCAGCCATTGCGGGGTGTGGATCTCCACGCAGGCGAGGTTGCCCGCCCAGATCAGCGTCGGCAGGTCGTCGACCAGGACCTGTGACATGAATTCGCCGCTCTTGCGGAGGGTGTCGGCGGTCGTGACCCAGTCGGGCGTGCCGGCCGGCGGCCGTTTCTGGAAGAAGCGCTGACCCGCCACGCCGTCGGGGGTGCGCACGAAGCTGACCGGGCGGCCGACCGTGTACGGCAGCAGGACCGGGGCCACCGTCGCGTAGTAGTGCAGCATCTCGCCCTTGGTCGTGCCGGTACGCGGCCAGAGCACGCGGTCCAGATGGCTGAGCTTCAGCCGGCGGCCCTCGACCTCGGTGATCGGCATACCATAAAGGTCCCATAGTCTGACAAAAAGGGACAGGTTATGCGCAGTGTCTGGTCCGGGACCCTCGCCTTCGGCCTGGTGTCCTTCCCGGTCAAGCTGGGGTCGGCGGTCTCCAGCCACCGGATCGGCTTCCGCCAGATCCACCGGGCCGACCACGGGCGGGTGCGGTACCAGAAGACCTGCGAGCTGGACGAGGAGGTGCTCGGCCCGGCCGAGATCGGGCGGGCCTTCGAGACCCCCGACGACCGGCTCGTGCCGGTCACCGACGACGACCTGAAGGCACTGCCGCTGCCCACCGCCAAGACGATCGAGGTCAACGGCTTCATCGAGCTGGCCGCGGTGGACTCGATGCAGCTCGACACGCCGTACTTCCTCGCGCCCGGCTCTCCTGCCGCCGGCAAGCCGTACGTGCTGATGCGCGAAGCGCTGACCCGGACCGGCAAGGCGGCCGTCGGCAAGTTCGCCATGCGCAACTCCGAGCGCCTGGCGCTGATCACCGCCCACGGCGACGTGCTGCTGCTCCAGACGCTGCGCTGGCCGGACGAGCTCAACCCCGCCGACTCCGCGGCCCCCAAGGGCAGGATCTCGGTCAGCCAGAACGAACTGAAGCTCGCCGACACCCTCATCGACGCCCTCGGCGAGGCGGACCTGTCGGCCTTCCGGGACGAGTACGCGGAGGCCGTGGAGGCACTGGTGGCCGCCAAGCTGGCCGGCGCCGAACCGCCCACGGCCGAGGAGGAACGCGGCGGCGAGGTGGTCGACCTGATGGCGGCCCTGCGCGCCTCGGTCGAGGCCGCGCAGGGCGGCGGCGGGCGCGCCGGGGGCGGGCCCGGCAAACGTACGGCGAAGAAGACCGCCGCGAAGAAGCAGGCCCCCGCGAAGAAGGCTGCCGCCAAGAAAACCGCCGCCGGAAAGAGCGCGGCGAAGAAGACGACCGGCAAGCGCAAGGCGGGCTGACGGGCTGACGGGCTGACGGGCTCCGGGATTCTGAACGGCGTGTGAAGCCTGCCGGGCGTTCATTGACACGCTTCGAGGGCGCTGCCTAGCGTACGGCGCAGGCCGGGGCGGACCCGGCCGCCATCGGTCGCCCGCCGGGCGACGGCAGACGGACGAGGGTGACCAGGATGTATTCAGGACCGGGTATGGCCGCGTGGCGACGCCACGGCCGGGTCGCCGCGTTCCTGTCCCGGCACATCGACCTGCTCCGCGTCAACAGCGCCCTCTGTACGGTCTGACCTCGGCCTGATCCCGGTCCGGCCGCCGTACGGTCGGGCCTGCGCCGCCTGACCTGGCCGGTCATGGGCGCGCCGCCCCGCCGGTCCCGGTACCGCACCGCCGTACCCCGCTCCCGCCGTGCCCCGCGCCGCCCTCCCGCCGCGCGGCTTCCGCACGGTTCCCCCGCACCGCCGCCCCGGCGTATCCGGCCGCCCCCTGCCCGGGCCGGCCCCGGGGCGGCGGCCTCCTCCTCCCTCGCGCTGGAGTTCCCCGATGACGGAATCCCCGCCCGCCGTGCCCGCGGCGGGACCCGAGGCGTCCCCGCCCGCCTCGGACAAGGAAAGCGGCAGACCCGAGGCCCAGCGGGTGATCCCGCTGCGGCACCCGTGGCGCTGGGTGCTGACCGCCCTGGTCCTGGTGGTCCTGGCCCAGATCGGGCACGGGCTGGTCACCAACCGCTTCTTCCAGTGGGACCGGTTCCGCTACTGGTTCCTGCGCCCGGTGATCCTCGACGGCCTGGTCGTCACCCTCAAGGTCACCGCGTGGAGCGCGGTGCTCGGCCTGCTCGGCGGGGTGCTGCTGGCGCTGGCCCGGCTCTCCCGCAGCCCGGTGCTGCGCGCGGCGAGCTGGGTGTACGTGTGGCTGTTCCGCTCGGTGCCGCTGATCGTGGTGCTTCTGTTCCTGTACAACTTCAGCGCCCTGTACTCCCGGCTGAGCCTGGGCGTGCCGTTCGGGCCGGGCCTGGTGCACTTCAAGGAGTCGAGCCTGGCCACCGACATGGTGGTCGCGGTGGTCGGCATCAGCCTCAACGAGGCCGCGTACGCCGCCGAGGTGGTGCGCGCCGGGGTGCTGTCGGTGGACCAGGGCCAGCACGAGGCGGCCGCCGCCCTCGGACTGCCGCGCGGCTACCAGTTCACCCGGATCGTCATGCCGCAGGCCCTGCGGGCGATCGTGCCGGCCTACGTCAACCAGTTGATCGGCCTGATCAAGGGCACCTCGCTGGTCTTCTACGTCTCGCTGCTCGACCTGTTCGGAAAGGTGCAGACGATGGAGAGCACGTACCCCGGGGACGTGGTGCCGCTGCTGATGGTGGCCACCGTCTGGTACGTGATCCTCACCAGCGTGGTGTCGGTCGTGCAGTTCTACGTCGAGCGCTACTACTCGCGCGGCGCGCTTCGTACGGTGCCGCCCACCCCGCTGCAACGGCTGCGGGGCGGGCTGCGCGACCTGCGGGCCCGTATCGCGCTGGAGACGGCCCGATGAGCGCGGCGACGCCGGCCCGGGAACGCGCCGCCGCCGAGGTCACCGTGCACAACGCCCACAAGTGGTACGGCTCGCACCGGGTGCTGAACGGGATCGACCTGACCGTGCCGGCCGGGCAGGTGACGGTGATCCTGGGCCCCTCGGGGTCGGGCAAGTCCACGCTGCTGCGGGCGGTCAACCACCTGGAGAAGCTGGACGTCGGCCATGTCAGCGTGGGCGGCGAACCCATCGGGGTGCGGCACCACCGCGGCCGGCTCAAGGAACTCGGCGAGCGGGCCATCCTCGCCCAGCGCAGCCGGATCGGCTTCGTCTTCCAGAACTTCAACCTCTTCCCGCACCTGACCGTGCTGGAGAATGTGGCCGCCGCGCCGGTGGCCACCCGCCGCGCGACCAAGGCGCAGGCCAGGGAGTCGGCGCTGCGGCTGCTCGGCCGGGTGGGCCTGGCCGGCAAGGCCGACGCCTATCCCCGGCAGCTGTCCGGCGGCCAGCAGCAGCGGGTGGCGATCGCCCGCGCGCTGGCCCTGGAACCCGGCGTGATCCTCTTCGACGAGCCCACCTCGGCGCTGGACCCGGAGCTGGTCGGCGAGGTGCTGGCCGTCATCAAGGACCTGGCCGGCGGCGGCACCACGCTCATCGTGGTCACCCACGAGATCGCCTTCGCCCGCGAGGTCGCCGACACCGTCGTCTTCCTCGACGGCGGCCGGATCCTCGAACAGGGCCCGCCCGAGCAGGTGCTGAGCCGTCCCCGTGAGGCGCGCACCCGCGAGTTCCTCAGCCGGGTGCTGTGAATCCGGGTGCTGTGAATCCGGGCGCCGTGAATCCGGCTGCCGTGAATCCGGATCCCGCGCACCCCGGCCGCCGCACCGCCACGTACTCCCGCACCGCCGCGTACCGCACGTCCCACCGTCCACACCGTCCACGACCCCCAGCGAGGAACCCCACCATGCCCCGCTTCCGCCCCGGACTCCTGCTGTCCGCCGCCGCTGTGACCACGCTCGCCCTGGGCCTGGCCGCCTGCGGCAGCGACTCGTCGGGCGCCGGCTCCGGCGCCGCCCCCGCCGCGGCCGACGCCAAGGGCACCGTCATCGTCGGCCTCCAGTCCAACGGCGCCGCCAAGGAGACCACGTTGAAGGTCCCCGAAGTGGCCGCCATCCGTGCCGAACTCCCACAGAAGGTGCGCGACAGCGGCAAGCTGGTGATCGGCCTCGGCTTCCTGCCCGGCGGCAGCACCCCGCTGGGCTACATCGGCGCCGACCAGAAGACGCTCACCGGCTCGGAACCCGACTTCGGCCGCCTGGTCGCCGCCGTGTTCGGCCTGAAGCCGGAGCTGACGAACTCCACCTGGGACAACCTCTTCGTCGGCATCGACAGCGGAAAGACCGACGTCGGCTTCTCCAACATCACCGACACCGAGCAGCGCAAGCTGAAGTACGACTTCGCCGCCTACCGCAAGGACAACCTCGCCCTGGAAGTGCGCAAGGACGACCCGCTCACCTTCACCGGCGACTACCACGTGCTGGCCGGCAAGACGGTCGCGGTCGGCTCGGGCACCAACCAGGAGAAGATCCTGCTGACCTGGCAAAGCAAGCTCAAGGCGGAGGGCAAGAACCTCACCGTCAAGTACTTCCCGGAGAACTCCAGCACCTACCTGGCGCTGACCTCCCACAAGATCGACGCCTACTTCGGCCCGAACCCCGATGTCGCCTATCACGTCACCAAGACCGCCGGCACCCCGCAGGCGACCCGCACCGCCGGCACGTACTCCGGCGCGGGGGCGAGCCTGCAGGGCCTGATCTGCGCGACCACCAAGAAGGACGACGGCCTGGTCAAGCCGCTGTCCGACGCCGTCAACTACCTGATCAAGAACGGGCAGTACGCCCAGTGGCTGGCCGCCTGGAACCTGAGCAACGAGTCCGTGCCGACCTCCCTGGTCAATCCGCCCGGACTGCCGCTGACCAACTCGTGACGGGGACGACAGCCGCCCCGGGGATTTTCCCGGGGCGCTTCCCCGTTGTCCTCGGTGAAGATCACGTGGTGCCCCCGGCGACCGCGACTGCCTGACGGGAACGGAACGGAGAAAGACCCCGACCATGTCCACCAGCCTCCAGCCGCCGCACGAGCCCCTGCCCCAAGAACCCTTGTCCCAGGAGAGCGCCGGCCGCGCGGCCGGTGCCGGCGCGCCCGACACCGCCCTCCTGGACAATCCGGCCTGGGCCGCGCTCACCGGTCCGCACCGGCACCTGGCCGACATCAACGGCGCGGCCGCCCGCTACCAGCAGGACGTCTCCCCCTTCGTCGCCCTCGCCGACATCGAGGACCCGCGCTCCTGGGCGGACCTGGCCGAGCTGGTGGGCCCGGGCAACTCCTTCGCGCTGGCCGGCGTGCGCGACCTGCCCGAGGGCTGGTCCACCGGCCAGTCCGGGCAGGGCGTGCAGATGGTCGCCACCTCGCTGCGGGCCGAGCCGGACACCGAGGCGCTGCGGCTGGGCCCGCAGGACGTGCCGGAGATGCTGGACCTGGTCTCCCGCGCGCAGCCCGGCCCGTTTCTGCCGCGCACCGTGGAGATGGGCGCGTACTACGGCATCCGGCGGGACGGGAAGCTGGTGGCCATGGCCGGGGAGCGGCTGCGCCCGCCGGGCTGGACCGAGATCAGCGCGGTGTGCACCGACGCCGACCACCGCGGCCAGGGCCTGGCCACCCGGCTGGTGCGGCACGTGGCGGCGGGCATCCGGGACCGCGGCGACACGCCGTTCCTGCACGCGGCCGCGGTGAACACCGGCGCCATCCGGCTGTACGAGTCGATCGGCTTCACCCTGCGGCGCTCCACGCTCTTCCACTTCCTGCGGGTGCCCGACAATGCCGTGCGGGACCGCGCGTGACGGTCCGCGAAACGCACGGCGAACCGCACAGGAGGAGCTGACGATGCCCACCGCGTACGTCTACACCGCGATCGGCGGCCCGGAGACCGAGGCCTTCGCCGAGGTCCCGGAACCGGTGCCAGGACCCGGCCAGTTGCTGGTCCGGGTGCGGGCGGCGGGCGTCAACCCGGCGGACTGGAAACGCCGTGCGGGGCACCTGTCCCCCGGCGAGGCGCCGCCGCCGCTGCCGGCCGTCTTCGGCCGGGAGGCCGCCGGCACCGTCGAGGCGGTCGGCGAGGGTGTCACCGGCTTCGGGGTCGGCGACGAGGTGTTCGGGCAGCCGGTCGGCGGGGCGTACGCGCAGTACGTGCTGGTGCCGGCGACCCAAGCGGCGCACAAGCCGGCCGCCCTGGCCTGGACCGACGCGGCGGTGCTGCCGATCGCGGCCGGGACGGCGTACGACGGGCTGCGCCAGCTCGGCCTGCCGGCCGGGGCGACGCTGCTGGTCAACGGGGCCGGCGGCGGGGTCGGGGCGATCGCGGTGCAGCTCGCCCGGCACGAGGGGCTGACGGTGATCGGCACGGCGAGCGCGGCCAAGGCCGACTTCGTGACCTCGCTCGGCGCGGTCCACGTACCGTCCGGGCCGGGTGTCGCCGACCGGGTGCGGGCCGCCGCGCCGGACGGCCTCGACGGCCTGTTCGACCTGGTGGGCGGGGAGCCGCTGCGCGAGCTCGCTCCGCTGCTGCGCGAACCGGCCGGGCTGATCACCGGGGCCGACCGGGCGACCGCGGCCGAGCTGGGCGGCTCCGGCATCGTCCGGCACCGCACCACCGAGGTGTTCGGCACCGTGGGCCGCCTGGCGGCCGAGGGCGTCTTCAGCACCTCTGTCACCCAGGTGCTCCCCTTCGCCGAGGCCGGCCGCGCGCTGCGGGCGGTCGAGGAGGGCCACACCCGGGGCAAGATCGTGCTGGACTTCGACGCACCTGACACCCAGGAGCGGTAATACGGCGGGTGGCGCGGTCCGCGGGACCGCGCCGCTGCGCCGGACCCGCCCGGGAGCCTTCCGCTCTCCGGACGGGGATTGCGCGGCGGCACCGCGGCGAGTTAGCTTCACGCGACACGGCAGTGTCGTCAGGGCGGGTTCCACAGGGCACGTCCGACAGGGCAGGTTCGACAAAGGGCGGGGGTGACGGCGGTGCCGACGACGAACCGGACCGCGGCCCCGTACCGGCCCGGCGCGGACACCTCCCTCTTCCGCCTTTCCGCCGTGCGCACCCTTGTCGCCCGCGGGCCCGTCGTGCACCTGTACGGGCGCCAGCACATCGATCTGCAGCGAGTGGCCGGCGCGCTCTGTAGCCGCTGATCCGACTCCCCCCGCGACGCGACTTCCCGCACCTTCCCGCCGTACGGGCCGATGCCCGTACGCCGCTTTCCGTGCCGTCGCGTTCGCCTCCGGTCGATCGAGAAAGGCACCCCCATGTCCGCATCCCCGCTCCATCTGGCCGTGGCGCTCAACGACGCCGGCTGGCACCCCGCCGCCTGGCGGGAGCCGGACGCCCGGCCCGGCGAGCTGTTCACCGCCGGCTACTGGGCCGACCTGGTCCAGGAGGCCGAACGCGGCCTGCTCGACTTCGTCACCTTCGAGGACTCCCTGGCCCTGCAGTCCCACGACCCGCTGCTCCCCGACGAGCGCACCGACGAGGTGCGCGGCCGGCTCGACGCGGTCCTCACCGCGGCCCGGGTGGCCCCGCTGACCCGGTCGATCGGGCTGGTCCCGACCCTGGTCGCCACCCACACCGAGCCGTTCCACCTGTCCAAGGCGATCGCGACCCTGGACTACGTCAGCGGCGGGCGGGCCGGCCTGCGGGTGCAGATCGCCGCGCAGCGCCACGTCGCCGCGCACTTCGGCCGCCGGGACCTGCCGCAGGTGGGGCTGACCGACCTGGCCGGGCCGCGGCCGCCGCAGATCGTGGAGGACCTGTTCGACGAGGCCGCCGACTACGTGGAGGCGGTGCGCCGGCTCTGGGACAGCTGGGAGGACGACGCCGAGATCAGGGACGCGGCCACCGGCCGGTTCGTGGACCGCGACAAGCTGCACTACATCGACTTCGAGGGGCGCCACTTCAGCGTCCGCGGCCCCGCGATCACCCCGCGCCCGCCGCAGGGCCAGCCGCCGGTGGCGGCGCTCGCGCACGCGGCCGTGCCGTACCGGCTGGTCGGCCGGGCCGCCGACATCGGCTTCGTCACCCCGCAGGATCCGGGTCAGGCCGCCGCGATCACCGACGGGATCCGCCGCGAACAGGAGGCGGCCGGGCGGGCGGCGGACACGGTGCACGTCTTCGGCGAGGTGCTGGTGTTCCTGGACCGGACCGAGGCCGAGGCCAGGGCCCGCCGCGACCGGCTGGACGCGCTGCTGGGCGAGCCGTACACCAGCGACGCCTTGGTCTTCACCGGTACCCCCGCGGGCCTGGCCGACCTGCTGCTGGAGCTGCGCGAGGGCGGCCTGACCGGGTTCCGGCTGCGCCCGGCCGACGCGGTCCACGACCTGCGGGCGATCACCACCGGGCTGGTGCCCGAACTCCAGGACCGCGGCGTCTTCCGCCGCTCCTACGAGGCCGGCACGCTGCGCGGCCTGCTGGGCCTGCCCCGCCCCGCCAACCGTTACGCGCCCGCGGGCGCCTGACCGGGAAGGACCCGCACGAGCCATGACCAGCGACCGCAAGCAGATCCATCTGGCGGCCCACTTCCCCGGCGTCAACAACACCACCGTGTGGAGCGACCCGGCGGCCGGCAGCCACATCGAGTTCGAGTCCTTCACGCACTTCGCCCGCACCGCCGAGCGCGCGAAGTTCGACTTCCTGTTCCTCGCCGAGGGCCTGCGGCTGCGCGAACAGGGCGGAAAGATCTACGACCTGGACGTGATGGGCCGGCCGGACACCTTCACGGTGCTGTCCGCGCTGGCCGCCGTCACCACCCGGATCGGACTGACCGGCACCATCAACTCCACCTTCAACGAGCCCTACGAGGTGGCCCGGCAGTTCGCCTCCCTGGACCACCTGTCCGGCGGGCGGGCGGCGTGGAACGTGGTGACCTCCTGGGACGCCTTCACCGGCGAGAACTTCCGGCGCGGCGGCTTCCTGGCCCAAGGCGACCGCTACGACCGGGCGGAGCAGTTCCTGCGCACCGCCCAGGAGCTGTTCGACTCCTGGCGCGGGGACGAAATAGCCGCCGACAAGGAGTCCGGCCGCTTCCTGACCGACCCGGCGGCCGGTGCCTTCCGCCACAAGGACCGGCACTTCGACATCGCCGGCCGGTTCAATGTGCCGCGCAGCCCCCAGGGCCGGCCGGTGATCTTCCAGGCCGGCGACTCCGACGAGGGCCGCACCTTCGCCGCGGCCACCGCCGACGCGATCTTCAGCCGGCACGCCACGCTGGAGGCCGGGCAGGCCTTCTACCGCGACGTCAAGGGCCGGCTGGCCCGGTTCGGCCGCACGCCGGAGGAGCTGCTGATCCTGCCCGCGGCCACCTTCGTGCTGGGCGACACCGACGAGGAGGCGCAGGAGCGGGCCCACGAGGTGCGCCGCGCCCAGGTCAGCGGGCAGACCGCGATCAAGCTGCTGGAACAGGTGTGGAACCGGGACCTGTCGGCGTACGACCCGGACGGGCCGCTGCCGGAGATCGACCCCGACACCGGTGAGCAGCACGTGTCCCAGGGCCGGGCGAGCGTCCGCATGGTGCGCGACCCGCTGGCCACCGCCCGGGAGTGGCGGGCGCTGGCCGAGGCCGAGAAGCTGTCGATCCGCGACCTGGTCATCCGCACCTCCGCCCGGCAGACCTTCATCGGCAGCGCGCGCACCGTGGCCCGCACCATCGAGGAGTTCGTGCAGGCCGAGGCCTCCGACGGCTTCATCCTGGCGCCGCACATCACCCCCGGCGGCCTCGACGAATTCGCCGACACCGTGGTGCCGCTGCTCCAGGAGCGCGGGGTGTTCCGGCACGACTACGAGGGCACCACGCTGCGCGACCACCTGGGCCTGCGCACCCCGGAGCCGGCCGGCGCCCCGGTCCGCTCCGGCGCTGAGGAGGCCGCCTCGTGACTCCGCCTCCTCCCGTCCCGCTGTCCGTCCTGGACCTGTCCCCGATCAGCGCGGGTTCCACTCCGGCGCAAGCACTCCACAACACCGTCGACCTGGCGCGGCACGCCGAGGCCGCGGGATACGCGCGCTACTGGCTGGCCGAGCACCACCTGACCACCGGGGTGGCGGGCATCTCTCCCGCGCTGGTGATCCAGCTCGTCGCCGCGGCCACCGAGCGCATCCGGGTCGGCTCCGGCGCGGTGCAGCTCGGCCACCGCACGCCGCTGTCGGTGGTGGAGGAGTTCGGGCTGCTGGACGCGCTGCACCCGGGTCGGATCGACCTGGGTCTGGGCCGTACCGGCTTCCGGCTGCCCGGTCCCGGCGGCACGCCACCGCCGCCGCGGCCGAAGCCCGCGCACACCGAGGACCGCTGGACCCCCGAGGGCCTGCTGCTCCCGCCGCCGTACGACGTCAGCAGCCTGATCGGCTCGCCGCTGCTCACCCGCTACGTGCGGCTGGTCCAGTTCCCCGGCGCCGAACTCCCGGACTACCGCGCCCAGGTGGAGCAGATCCTCGGCCTGATCCGCGGCGACTACCGGACCCCGGAGGGGCTGGAGGCGCACGCGGTCCCGGGCGAGGGCGCCGACTTGGGCGTGTGGGTGCTCGGCAGCAGCGCGGGCGCGAGCGCCGAGGCCGCGGGCGCGCTCGGCCTGCCCTTCGGCGCGAACTACCACGTGTCGCCTGCCGCGGTGTTGGACGCCGTGACCGCCTACCGCAAGGCGTTCGTGCCGTCCGGGAAGCTCGACAAGCCGTACGTCCTGGTCTCCGCGGACGTGGTGGTCGCCGAGGACGACGCCGCCGCCCAGCGGCTGGCCGCCCCGTACGGCCTGTGGGTGCACAGCATCCGATCCGGACGCGGCGCGATCCCCTTCCCCACCCCGGAGCAGGCCGCCGCCCACGCCTGGACCCCGGACGAACGCGCCCTGGTGGACGACCGGATACGCACCCAGTTCGTGGGCAGCCCGCAGACCGTGGTCGAGAAGCTGCGCGTGCTGCAACGGGCCACGCAGGCGGACGAGTTGCTGGTCACCACCATCACCCACGACCACGCGGACCGGGTCAGGTCGCTGCATCTGCTCGCAGAGGCGTGGGGGGTGCGGGGGTAGGGCCGGGAGCGGGCGGGCTCGGATCGGGGGTCCGACTGCGGCTCCGGCTCGTGCTCCGGGTCCGGCTCCGGCAACGGCCCGGTTCGGGCTCGGACTCCGGCCTCGGCTCCGGCTCCGGCTCCGGCTCCGGCTCCGGGCCTGGCTCCGGAATTGACCCGTCCGCAGGGCCGGACCGGTGGCCCTGCGGGCGGGTCGCCTCGGGTGCCGTCCGGGCGGCCGCGCGGCTCTCCCACGCGCCGGGCGACTCCGGACGGGCCGGGTCGATCGGCCGCGTCAATCCGCCGGTTCAGTCGGACGGGACCGGCGGGCCGGTCACGCCCGCCGCGTCCAGGAGGGCGGCCGCGGTGGAGACGGCGAGGCCGTCGAGGGCGTCGGCCTTGATCCCGGCGCGGGCGGCCCCGCCGTCGTAGACCAGGGTCAGCCGGCGGGCCAGCAGGTCGGGGTCCGCGGCGCCGGCGCGCTCGGCCTCGGCCCGGAAGAAGTCGGTGATCCGCTGCTTGGCGCCGGCGGCGACGACGCTCGCCGGGTGCGCCGGGTCCTTCAGCTCGACCTGGGTGGCCAGGTACGGGCACCCCCAGTAGTCGGGCAGGCCTGCGATCTCCTCCAGGCGCTCGAAGACGTAGAGCAGCCGGGCCCGCGGGTCCGCGGGCGCGCCCCGCGGCGGCATCAGACGTGCGCCGATACGGGCCTGCTGCCGGTCCAGGGCGGCGGCGAGCATGTCGTCCTTGCTGCCGAAGAGCTGGTACATGGACCGCTTGGAGACGCCGGCGGCCTTGCACAGCGCGTCGATGCCGATGCCGACGCCTTGGCGGTAGAAGAGGTCCGCCGCCGCGTCGAGCAACCGGTCGCGCGATGACGTCTTCACGGCGGTCCCGCCCGCGGCAGCCGCCGGGGCCAGCCGCTCTTCTGCTGCCCTGGGAGTCCCGGGCGTGCCGCCCCCGGCCCGCGAGGTCGTCTCCGCCCCGGCCGCGGGCCGCCGGGAGCTGGGCGTGGTGCTGCTCATATCGCCAGATTACCGCCTCGCCTTGGCATCGGAAACCGATCGGTATACGCTCGGTGGAAACCGATCGGTTTCCGATCCGACGGGAGGACCGCCCCTTCCGCCGGCCCGGGGCCGTACCCGCCACACCCGCTCACGAAGGGCAACCGTCATGCAGATCAAGGACTCCGTAGCGCTCGTCACCGGCGCCAACCGCGGCCTCGGCGAGCAGTTCGTCCGCGCGCTGCTCGACGCCGGAGCGGCCAAGGTCTACGCCGCCGCCCGTGACCCTAAGAAGGTCACCGTGCCCGGCGCGATCCCGCTCGCCCTGGACGTCACCGACCCCGAGGCCGTGCGCGCCGCCGCCGAGACGGCCTCCGACGTGACCCTGCTGATCAACAACGCCGGCTCCTCGACGGGCGCCGGCCTGCTCGACGGCGACTTCGCCGACTTCCGCCGGGAGTACGAGACGCACGTCCTCGGCACCCTCGCGGTCAGCCGGGCATTCGCCCCGGTGCTGGCCAAGAACGGCGGCGGCGCCGTCCTGAACGTGCTGTCCGTGCTCTCCTGGATCACCTTCCCGGGCAGCGCCGCCTACAGCGCGGCCAAGTCCGCCGCCTGGTCGGTGACCAACGCCCTGCGCGTCGGCCTGGCCGAACAGGGCACCCAGGTCACCGCGCTGCACGTCGGCTACATGGACACGGACATGACCGCGCACCTCGAGGTGCCCAAGGTCGACCCGGCGAGCATCGCCCGCATCGCCCTGGACGGCGTGGCCGCCGGCCTGCACGAGGTGGTCGCCGACGACATCAGCAAGCAGGTCAAGTCGGCCCTGTCGGTCGGCCCCGAGGCGCTGTACCCCGAGATCGCCGCGGCCTCGCGCTGATCCGTACGGCACCATCGCGTACAGCGGGCAGGACCCGGGGGGCGCCGGCGGCGGAGCGCGGCGCCCCTCCGCCGCCCCGGATTCTCGCGGGCACCTACGACCGCGACAGCTACGTCGAGATGCTCGGGCGCGTGGGCGGCTTCCTGCCGGCAGGGCCGCAGGTCGACGTCACCTCGGTCACCACGGACTCGGGCCACGAAGTGATCGAGGCGCACGTCACCGCCGTATCCGCCGCCGGCACCACGTACGACAACGCGCTTGTCCATGTCTTCGACCTCGAGGACGGAAGGATCAAGGCCGCCCGGGAGGACCTGGACACCATCCACGCGAGCGAGATCTTCGTCGCGTAGCGTGGCCCGTCATGACGCGACAGGCCGAGCCCGCGCTGCGAGACGCAGCAGCCACGCAGCAACGAATCCTCGCGGCCGCGACGGACGAGTTTGCCGGCCGCGGCTTGGCGGGTGCGCGCGTGGCGACCATCGCCGCAAGCGCACCCGCGACCCCGCCGCCCGGTCAGTCGGCGCTTGCGGCGGCCCGGCAGTCGTACGGCGGACGGCCGCACGGCTGCCGGGCGCAGGCACCACCAGGGACGGGCGTCAGTAACCGAAGCAGGGCGGCTCACCCGAGCCCGGCGCGGCCCCGGTGTTCACCCACGCGTCGGACACGAAGACCCACCCGGCGTACCCACTGAGGTCGTGGTAGGCGCCGTTGGGCGTCCGGTAGCCCTCGATGTCGTCCCAGACCTTGGTCGCGCCCCAGGGCCCGGTCACGCTCGCGTCCGTCCAGTAGCAGTCGATGTAGACGGTGCTGTTGTACGGGACCGTGGCCACCACGGGCCCGCCGGCGATGGGGCCTGCGGCACCGTTGGGGTCCCACCGGGCGTTGAGCCCGGCCGTCGCCGCCACGGTGCCCGTGTTGCTGTACGCGGACGCGGGCCCTGCCGCGAGCAGTGCCGCAGCCCCGGCCACCGCCGCCACCGCCAGGACCCGTCCGCCCGGCCGCCGCCGTGTCCGCCGGCAGGCGTCCCCGCGGGGCCGGCCCTTTGTGATCACTGCCACCTTGCCACCTCCGTCATCCGTCCCCGGCACCGTTGTCGGGGGCCTTGCGCACCGCCCCACGGCGGCACGGCAACCGATGGTGGGCGAGCGGGACTTCGGCCGACAGTGGACTGGGCGGACGCTGAACGACTGTGCACAATGAGCGCCGAACTGCCAGTTCACAGGGGGTGGGCATGCCTGGGCGCAGAAGAATGCCGTTGACCGGTCAGGGGCCGGTGACCGAACTGGCCCGCGCACTGCGCGAGTTGCGTGACACCAGCGGCATGACGCTGCGCGAACTCGCCCAGCGCAGCGGCTACTCGCAGGCCGCGCTCTCCACCGCCGAGGCCGGCCGGACCGTCCCCTCCTGGGACCTGATCTCCGCGTTCGTCCAGACCTGCGGGCAGGACCCCGTACTGTGGCGGGCCCGCTGGGAATGGGCGCGCATGGGCCCAAAGCGGGGGCCTTCTGCGGCTGCGACTCCGGCAGGTACGGAGACGGTGAGCGAGTTCGAACCGGCGGGTGGAGGGGAACCCCCGGCAGCCGAGGGCCGTACGACCGGTGGCCGCCCCTGGCGGGGAAGAGCACCGCTGGTGGCCGCCGTCGCCGGCGGCGCGTGCGGCCTGGCCCTGGTGGCCTTCGTCGCCTGGCCGAGCTCCTCCGGCGTGCACCGGGCGACGGCGGGGCGCCCCTCCGCCACAGTGCCCGTACCCAGCCGAACGCCGGCAGCCGACGGCACCGATCCGTACGACGACTCCTGCAAAGCCGACGAGAAGCAGCTCGACTGGCAGCCGGTCGCGTGGCCGGACGGAAAGACGTACGGCACGCTGATCCTGATGTACTCCCCGACGTGCCGCGCCGCGTGGGGATACCTCCAGGGCCCGGAGTCGGCCCGCTGGCGGACCCACGTCGACGCCCACCGCGATCCCGACCGGGCCCTCGCGCCCTCCAGCTACTCCGGCAACCAGAAACTGCCCGGAAGCTGGGGCAACGTCCTGTCCACACGCACCGGTTGCGTCTACGTGACCGCGCACGTCGACCGCGACACCCGCACCGGCCCAACCGCGCGTACCGCCTGCATCCAGCCCCAGCCCCCCGCGCCCTGACCGAGCCCGCCCTGGATGGCGACAAGGGGCGCGGATCGAACGGGCGAGGTGGGAGGCGCGCCGATCACTTCGGCCCTGCACGTTCACATGTACGCCGATGCCGACGGACCCAAGGGCCGGCCCACGACCGGCCTTGCCGGGGACCCCTCGGTACTTCCCGCGGAGTAGGCGGTGTGCCGCCCCGGGGACGACGAAGTCCGCACGGCCCGCGTCCAGGATCGGAGAGGACGCCTGAGTCCCGACAGGACACACACCGGACACCGAGGACCCCAGACCTGTGAGCACCCCCACCACCCGAACGACACACCCGCACCAGGCGGGCCGCCCGCGCCGCACCGGCACGCGGCTGCCGCCGCAGTGGCGCAAGGCGCTACGGGCCGCACACGTGACGGTCTCGATCGGACTGCTGGGCAGCGACGCCGCCGTACTCACCCTGGTCTCGGCGGGGCGGCTGGGCAGCAACCCCGTAACCGTCTACCCGGCCGCCCACTTGATCGGCCAACTGCTGCTCCTGCCGCTGGCCGTACTGGCCCTGGCCACCGGCGTCGCACTGGGCCTGCTCACGCCCTGGGGCCTGCTGCGCTACTGGTGGGTGGCCATAAGCCTCGCGATAACGGCCGGGGGCACCGCACTGGCCACCTTCGTGCTGGTCCCCGGCCTGGGGTCGGCGGCCTCAGCAGCGCTGGCCCGGCATCCTGTCGCCGACGCCACCGGACTGGTCCGCGATTCGGGCGCCGCCTGCTGCGTACTGATCGCGACGATCGCGCTCTCCTACGCCAAACCCTTCGGAACGGTGCGCCGCAAGCCCCGCCGCGCCGAACGCCCGGCCCCATCCACACTCTGAGCCACCGCGCAGCAACCTGGTGGTCGCCGTCTTCAGGAAAGGTCACTCCTCCGCGGTGCCGTCGGATCGGTGGACCGGCACGTCGAACCGGGTGGACATCTCCTCGAACGTGCGCTGTTCGGCGGCGCGTTGCTCGATGAAAGCGGCGGCTGCGGTCGGGCCGAAGCCGACCTCGGGGTGGGAGCCGTCGAGCAGGGGGAAGACGGTGTCGCAGAACTCGTCCGGGTCGGCGCCGTGCGCCTGGCCGGGGCCGGCGAGGGCGGTGGCCACGGCCGGCGGGATCAGTTCCACCACCCGGCACGAGGTGGCTGCGAGGGCGTGGCGCTGGTTCACGGTGTAGCTGTGCAGGGCCGCCTTGGCCGCGCTGTAGACGGGGGCGAAGGGCTGGGGAAAGAACGCACCGCCCGAGGTGACGTTGACCAGCACGCTGGGGCGCCGGTGGGCGAGCATCAGCGGGACGAGCAGCCGGCCGAGATGCACCGGTGCGGCCAGCAGAATGTCGATCTCGTTCTGCACCTGGGACCAGGCGGCGCGGTCCGAGGCGATGCCCACCCGCCGCTGGATCCCGGCGTTGTTGATCAGCACGTCCAGATCCGGCATGACCCGCCGGACGTGCTCCGCCAGGCGTCCGCGATCCTGCGGGTCGCCGACGTCGTTGGCGAAGGTTTCGATTACGGGCACGCGCTCGGCCACTGCGGCGAGCCGTTCGGAATTCCGTCCGGTGATCACGACTCGATGACCGGCTGCCGCGTACCGCTCGGCAAGGCCGAGACCGATACCTGAGGTGCCGCCGGTGATCAGAACCGATCGCTTCGTCGATGTTGTCATGTAAACAAGGCTGCCACTCGGATGTTTACATGGCAACTCGCCGCGTATTCTGGAGCGCATGACAGAGCCTCTCGACCCGACCGAAACGGCGCGCTGGACGGCGTGGAAACGCGCTCACGAGACCGTGCTGGAAGCCATCGGGGAGGAGATCCGGCACGCCGCGGGCATCTCAGTGGCCGATTTCTCCGTCCTGTCCCGTCTGGTCGAGAACGGCAGCGGACGCATGCCCCAGCACGACCTGGGCGCCATGCTCGACTGGAAACGCGCCCGCCTGTCCCGCCAGCTGACCCGCATGGCCGAACGCGGCCTGCTGCGACGTGAACCGGGCCACGGCCGCCAGCAACTCATCGCCGTCACCCCCCAGGGCGAATCCGCCCTGTCCGCCGCCCGCCCAGCCCACGCCCAAGCCGTCCGCCGCACCCTGTTCCAGCTCGCCGACCGGCCCGAAGGCGACTTCTGGCAGACCATCGGCGGCATCGCCGCCAGCCCGCAAGGCACGGCGTAGCGGCCAAAGGGATCCCCTGCCCCCGACCCCGCTCCGCTCATTCAGTGGTTTGCCGTGTGGGCGCCTGTCACAAACAGCTCCAGCACCCGGTCCCTGGTAGTGCAGAGAAACATGAGCACCACTGAGAGGACTCCATCATGAAGGTCGTAGTGATCGGCGGCACCGGGCTCATCGGGTCGAAGGTGGTCGAGAAGCTCAAGGCGGACGGGCACGAGGCGGTTCCGGCCTCCCCCAACACCGGCGTCAACACCGTGACGGGCGAGGGTCTGGCCGAGGTCCTCCAGGGCGCGTCGGTCGTGATCGACGTGTCCAACTCGCCGTCGTTCGCGGACGACGACGCCATGAGCTTCTTCCGTACCTCGACCGCCAACCTCCTCAAGGCCGAGGCGGAGGCCGGCGTGACACACCATGTGGCGCTGTCGGTCGTCGGCACGGACCGCCTCCAGCAGAGCGGGTACTTCCGGGCCAAGCTGGCCCAGGAAGAGCTGATCAAGGAGGCGGGAAGCCCGTACTCGATCGTCCACGCGACGCAGTTCTTCGAGTTCGTCAAGACGCTCGCGGACACGGCGACCGAGGGGGACACGGTGCGCCTGGCACCGATCAAGCTCCAGCCGGTCCACTCGGACGACGTGGCCGCGGCCGTCGCCCGCACCGCGGTCGGCACGCCGGTGAACGGCGTGGTGGAGGTGGCCGGCCCCGACGCGTTCCCGTACGAGGAACTCGTCCGTCTGCGGCTCGCCGCTCAGAACGACCCCCGCACCGTCGTCACGGATCCGCACGGCCTGTACTGGGGTATCGAGGTGACGGAGTCCACGCTCCTGCCCGGTCCAAACGCGCACATCGGGGAGACCCGGTTCACCGACTGGCTCGCGCGGCAGCGGTAGGCCTACGGGTGGCCCTGCCCACGGCGGCCCGGGTCAGCTGTCCGGTCCGTCGTGGCGGAGGCGGGTCGGGAGCCCGGCGAGGTCGGCTCCGCGGCGCAGTGCGTCGCGGAGCATGGCGGGGGTCAGGGTGCGGGTGGACATGTTGCGCTGGCTCGGGTGGTAGCTGCCGACCAGGTGCAGCGGCGATCCGCCGGCGGGATCGGGGAGTACGACCTCGGCTGCGTGGCCGAAGACCGGGCGCGGCCGGGGCACCTGCCATCCGGCGGAGGCGAGCACCGGCAGCAGCGCCTGCCAGGCGAACGCGCCGAGCACCACGATCGCGCGGAGGGTGGGCCGCAGCAGGTCCAGTTCGCGCGCGAGCCACGGCCGGCAGGTGTCCCGCTCCTCGGTGGTGGGCCGGTTGTCGGGCGGGGCGCAGTGCACCGGCATGGTGATCCGCACCCCGTACAGCTCCAGCCCGTCGTCCCGGTGGATGGCGGTGGGCCGGGAGGCCAGGCCGATCTCGTACAGGGCCGCGTACATCGCGTCGCCGGACGGATCGCCGGTGAAGGCGCGCCCGGTGCGGTTCCCGCCGTGCGCGGCCGGGGCCAGGCCGACGATCACCAGTGGCGCGTCCGCAGGGCCGAAACCGGGCACCGGACGCGCCCAGTACTCCCAGTCCCGGAACGCCCTGCGCTTGACCCGCGCGGCCTCCTCCCGCCAGGCCACCAGGCGCGGGCAGGCGCGGCAGTCGGCCACTGCCCTGTCGAGTTCGCCCGGCGAGGCCATCCGCGGAGCCGTCCGCGCGGGAAATTCGTGTGACGCGGGTGAGGGATCTCTGCCGGGCACACCGCGCTCCTTATCCGTACGATCCGTGCTTCGTATCTCCGTACGGCACATCGCCGCCCGCACCGTGCCGCGCGCCTGCGGTGACCCACCCCGCGCGATGCGTGCGGCTCCGCATGGCCCGGCCCCGACGAAACCCGGATGAACCCGGATGAACCCGATAAAATGGCCGAGTCGGGACCATCCGCCCCGCATCAGGGTACGGAGCTGTCCACCCGCTCAGGGCCGGGGCGGCCGACCGATCGGGAAGGGCGTCGTCATGGCCGGACAGATCGCTTTCCGCCGAGTCTACGAGGAGACCGCCCCGCGCGAGGGCAGGCGCGTGCTCGTCGACCGGGTCTGGCCGCGGGGCATGCGCAAGGAGGACGCGCACGTGGACGAGTGGCTGCGTGATGTCGCCCCGTCGACCGAACTGCGCAAGTGGTACGGCCACGAATCCAGCCGCTTCACCGAGTTCCGCCGCCGCTACCTGGCCGAGCTGCGCGACGCCGACCACCGCGAGGCCGCCGGCCGGCTCCGTGACCTGGCCGCGCACGACAAGCTCATGCTGCTGACCGCCACCAAGGATGTGGACCGCAGCCAGGTCGCCGTCCTCGCCGAGTGGCTGGCCAAGCCCCGCAGGCAGCGGTGACGGAAACACCCGTCGAGACCCGCCGGCGCCGTACAGGTGTCCGCCACTGACACAGAAACGGCACACCCGCCCATGCAGAAGCTCTCCCTCGACGCCCTCGCCCGCGAACACCTGAAACGGGCCACCGCCTCCCCCACCGGCCGCAGCGCGGAAACCGTCCACGGCGGCCACGAACACGTCTTGCGCCAGACCCTCATCGCCCTGCGCGCCGGCACCACCCTGGCCGAACACGAGAACCCCGGCGAGGCCACCGTCCTCGTACTGCGCGGCCGCGTCCGGCTGCACAGCGGCGACGAGGCATGGGAGGCCATGGCCGGCGACCTCCTCCTCGTACCGCCCGCGCGCCACAGCATCGAAGCCCTCGAGGACGCCGCCACACTGCTGACCGTCGCCAAGATCGCCAGGACCGGCTGACCCCGAGGGTCGGTCAGCCGGCCGGGTGCGAGCCCGGTGTGTGGCCGAAGGTACGGCGGAAGACGTCGATGAACGCGCTGGCCGACGACCAGCCGCAGCGATGGGCCACGGCCGTCACCGTTTCCTTCCCGGCCAGCAGGACCAGTGCGTGCTGAAGCCGCAATTGGGTGCGCCACTGGGGAAAGGTCATGCCGAGGTCGGCGCGGAACAGACGGGACAGGGTACGGTCGCTCGCGCCCACCTGGCGGCCCAGCTCGGCGAGGGTGCGGCCGTCGGCCGGATCGGCCTGAAGGATCTCGCACACCGCGCGCAGCAGGGGCGAGACGGGCGTGGGCACGTACAGCGGCTGCCGCGGGGAGGCCCGCAACTGGTCGAGCAGCACCGCCCGCAACCGGGAGCGTTCCGGGCTGTCGTCGTCGGGGGTGTGGGTGCAGGCGATGATCAGTTCCCGCAGCAGCGGGCGCACGGCGACCACGGTCGGGGCGTCCAGGCCGATCGGGTTGTCGGTCGCGGGCAGCCCCACCAGGTGCAGTTCGAGGTCCCCGTGGGCCTGGTGGGCGTGGACGGTGCCGGCCGGCACCCAGATGGCGCGGGTCGCCGGGGCGATCCAGGAACCCGCGCCGGTGGTGACGGCCACCACGCCCCGGCCGGCGTAGACGATCTGGTGGTCGTCGTGCCGGTGGGCGTCGATCGCGCCGCCGGACGCCAGCAGCTGAGTGCGCGTGGGGGCGACCGGCATATGGCGGATATTCGGCATCGTCCGGCAGTTTATCGGAAGCGCGACACCGGGGCGGCTTCGGACCATGGCGGGGTGCGAAGGAACACCTCGATCACTTTGCTGTCCGTCGGGCACGCCTGCGTCGACGTCTACCAGGGCGCGGTGGCGTCTCTGGTCCCGTTCTTCACCGCTGAGCGCGCCTACAGCTACGCCGCCGTCTCCGGCGTGGTGCTGGCCGCCTCCCTGCTGTCATCGGTGGTGCAGCCGGTGTTCGGTGTCCTGACCGACCGCTGGGCGATGCCCTGGCTGCTGCCGGTCAGCACGCTGCTGGGCGGTGTGGGCATCGCCCTGAGCGGAGTGAGCGGCTCGTACGGTCTTCTCCTGCTGTTCGTGGCGATCACCGGGGCCGGCGTGGCCGCGTATCACCCCGAGTCCGCACGGGTCGCCCGGATCGCCAGTGGCGGCAGCCACAGTGCCATGGGCTGGTTCTCGACCGGCGGCAACATCGGCTTCGCCCTGGCACCGCTCATGGTCGGGGCGGTGGTGGGGGCCGGAGGACTGCGCCTGACGCCGCTGCTGGTGCTGCCGGCACTCGCGGGCAGCGCGCTGTGCCTGCCGGTGCTGCGCGCTCTGGAGCGGGGGCGGCCCGCCGGGGGCACCGCGGCGGCGCCTTCCGGGGAGGACGACAAGGTGTCGTTCGTGAAGCTCTCGCTGGCCGTCGCCTGCCGCTCGATCGTCTTCATGGGGCTGAGCGCCTTCGTCTCGCTGTACGCCGAGCAGCGCATGGGCGACAGCACCGTGGCGGGCGCCGCGGCGCTGTTCGTGCTCTACCTCGGCGGAGCGGTCGGCTCCGTGCTGGGCGGCACGCTGGCCGGCCGCTGGGGGCGGGTCGCGGTCGCCCGCCGGGCGTACTTCCTCTCGATCGGGGCGGTCGCCGGTCTGGTGTTCGTGCCGGGCCCGGCCCTGTACCTGTTCGTGGCGCTGACGTCGGCCGGCCTGTACGTCCCCTTTTCGCTGCAGGTCACCCTCGGCCAGGACTACCTGCCCTCGCGGGTCGGCACCGCCAGCGGGATCACGCTCGGTCTGGCCGTCAGCGTCGGCGGCCTGATCAGCCCCGTCATCGGCGCCCTGGCCGACGCGACGTCACTGCGGACCGCCCTGGCACCGCTGATCGCGATGCCGGCCCTGTGCTGGCTGCTGTTCCGCGTGCTGCCCGAACCCGCCGCGGCGCACCAGGGAGTGCGGGCAGGCACCGTGCCGGGCAACCTCCTCGCGGACCCGTAGGTCGCGGTGGCCGTCAGGCACTCCGCTCGATCTGTGCGCGGATGCTCGGATCGGTGATCTCGGTGTCGGCGGCGAGCAGGAACGCCTTGCTGAGGATCAGCGAGAGCCGGTCGTCCTCGAAGGGCAGGAACACCTTGCCCTCGCCCGCGCGGCGCGATTGCACGATGCACAGGTACGCGTCGTCCGGCTCCATGAGGATGTTCGCCGACCCCAGGTGGATCCGGTACGTGCGCAAGTCACCCCGGACCACGAGGAACCGGCCTTCCAGTGCGCACCGGTCGGCGATCCGCAGCCGCGGCAGGATCCGTTCCAGCGCCTCCCGGCGCACCTGCGCGCTCTGTTCCAGTTCACCGAAGGTGGCCTGCCGCCAGTACACGGCGGTACGGTCCTCGCCGCCGTCCGTCAGTCCGGGTCGGCCGCGATCGAGGTCACGCCCACGAACAGGTCGACGTCCCGCATCGCCTCGCTGAACACCAGCGGTGGCACGTCGGTGAGTGGCGTCACCTGCCAGGCTCCGTCCACCCGGCGGGCGAAGCGGACCTGGTCGGTCGTGGCCAGTTCGCCTTCACCCGTCCAGTCGGCCAGGGAGTGGGAGAAGCGGATCTGCCATGCCCCCGCCGCCAACGTGCGCACCGCAGTGTCGTCGGTGCCGCCGTCCCAGGGGCCGAGCAGGCTGCTCTGCCATCCCCGGGCCCGGAAGAGGGCGAACATCCGGCGGTAGTGGACGATGTGCGCCGCGAACCGGTTGGAGTAGCGGCCCGTCTCCTCCTCGGCGGCGGTGAGCAGGTAGATCTCGCGGAACGCCTGCTTGAACGGCTGCTGGATCCGCTGTTCGGTGAGCAGGTCCCGCCACTGCCGTACGGTGCCGGGGTCGGAACGGATCGGGTGCCACAGCCGTACCGCGGCGTCGGCGGCGGCGTCGGGCAGCTCCCCGGCCGCCGGAAGGACGGCCTGCCACCGGCCGGGGGTGACCTCGATCTCCCAGATCAGCCGGCGTACGACCGCCCGCGCGAGCGGATGCGCGGCCAGTTCGGTGCGCCACCATCCGTACGGGTGAACGGCGTCGGTGGTGCAGCCGCCCTCCAGCGCCCGGGCGAGCGTGCCGAGCTGTACGTCGACCCGTTTGACCAGGCCGCGCAGTTCCCTGACCGCATCTGCGTGGTCGCGGCGGACCGCTGCGGGGAGGCTCCGCAGCGGACGGCCGTCCTTCTCCCAGGTCAGCGCGGCAGCCTCGGTGACCGTGACGACGGCCGCGTACTCGCCCACCGCCGTGCGCAGGACGCCGTCGGCACCGAATCCGAGCGCCGGCATCCGCAGCGCCACATCCGTCCGTTCGCCCAGTGCCGCCTCGACCCTCTTCAGCATCCGGTCGATCTGCTTGGGCACCCCGGCGTGCCGGACGACCGACCGCACGGTGCGTATCGCGGTCACCAGCTCGGGGGTCGGGAAGTCCTGCCCGGCACGGATGATCGCGAACAGCAGCGCCTGCGACGGCAGCGTCCGCGCGGCGGTCGGGGCGAGCGCGACGCCGGGCAGCAGCCGGTCGAACAGCCGCGGCAGCCACGGCTCGTCGCGCAGCAGCGCCACCCGCGCGGCGTGTCCGAGCGTGACGACCTCCTGCGCCGTGAACGCCTTGTCCGCCCGGTACGGGATGTCCCCGTCCCGAATGGCGTCGGCCCGGTCGGCCGCGGCCTCCAGCGCCCGGCGGGCGAACGCGGCGTAGGCGGGGATGTCGGCGATGCCACGCCAGGCGTCGGCCGGGGGCGGCGAGAGCAACGACACGGTCCGGTACAGCTCGTGCACCACCTCCTGCCCGGCCGGGTCGAGACCTGCGACGACCGCGGCTTCGGCCGAAGCGATGTCGTACGACGCGCCCCGTCCCTCTTCGGTGACGGTCCCCATCGCGCACCCCTCCCGGTTGAGCCGCTGCCCACGTCGGGAGCCTAGGGGCCTGCCCGGCGGAGCTTCGAGGAGGGGGCGGGTCAGGCGGGGGTGGCGGACGCGTAGGAGCGGGTGCGCAGTTCGTCGAGGAGAGGGGGCTCGGCCGGGTGCCAGCTCAGCAGCCGTTCGGCGCGGGAGGGGTCCATCGGCGAGGAGCGGGTGAGGACGTCGGCGAAGGGGCCGATCGTCCGCTGGGCCTGTTCCAAGGTGATCGATTGCGCGCGGGTGCCGGTGATGTGGGCCACTGCCTCGGAGATCTCCCGCATGGAGGTACGGTGCCGGGACGCCGCGTTGACGACGAGCCGGTGCTCGGCCCGGGTCAGCGCGGCAACGTACAGCCTGGCCAGGTCATCGACATGCACCGAGCTCCACTCGTTGCGGCCGTCCGCGATGTACGTGGCGACACCGTGCTGCCGTGCGTTCGCGATCATGCCCTGGAGCAGTCCGGAGCCGCCGCGTCCGTAGATCAGCGCGGCCCGGATCACGGTCACCGCCGGGCCCTGCGCGGCCAGTACCTGCCGCTCGCCCAGCACCTTGTACGGCTGGGGCGAGTCCTCCGGTTCCACGGGGGTGTCCTCGTCGGCGGTCAGGCCGTGCCCGTCGGGGTAGACCAGACCCGTGCTGGTGTAGACGAACGGATTCCCCGGCTTCATGCCGGTGAGCATGGCCCCCAGCGCGGGCTGCTCCACCCGGCGCATGCCGGGATCGGTGAAGTCGACCGCCGTGTGAACGACGGCGTCGGCTTCCGCGGCCGCCAGGCGCAGCGTTTCCGTGTCCGCCAGGCTTCCCGCCACCGCCCGCGCGCCCAGCTTCGTCACGCGGTCGCGCGCGGCGTCGGACCGGGCCAGGGCGCTGACCTGGTGGCCCGACGCGATCAGGTGCTCGGTGAGCACCCCGCCGAGGTAGCCGCTTGCGCCGGTCAGAAAGATCCGCATGGTGATGTCCTTGGTTCGCTTGGTCGCTTGGTCGCTTGGTCGTCGACTGCGGCCGCCGGTTGCCGGGCCGCCATGGATCAGCGTCCCCGCGCGGCGGGAGCTCGTCCAGGGACTCCCGGTCCATGGCTGGGCGCGGTCCGCGGCGCGGCGGGGCCGTAGCGTGGAGTCATGGACAATCAGGCGCTCGCGGCCTTTCTGCGTACGAGGAGAGAGCAGATCCGGCCGCAGGACGTGGGTCTGCCGCGGGGGTCGCGGCGCCGCACACCGGGTCTGCGGCGCGAGGAGGTAGCCCAGCTCGCCCACATCTCCACGGACCACTACAGCCGCCTGGAGCAGGCCCGCGGGCGGCACCCGTCGCGCGCGGTGCTCCAGGGCATCGCGCGTGCGCTGCGCCTGTCCGATCTGGAGCGGGCCCACCTCTTCTCGCTGGCCGGCGAGCTGGAGCACGATCCGGACCGGCTGCCTTCCCGTGTGGTCGCTCCCTCCACCGCCGCCCTGCTGGACCGTCTGGGCGACACCCCCGCGCTGGTGGTGGACAACATCTGCCAGGTGCTCGCCTGGAATCCACTGGCCGCAGCCCTGTTCGAGGACTTCTCGGCGCTGCGGGCGGCGGACCGCAATGTCCTGCGCCGCGTCTTCCTGTCCCCGGACCGGGACCGCGCCACGTACGGGATCACCGACTACCGGCGCTTCGTGACCAGCGCCGTCAGCTATCTGCGCGTGGCCACCACGCGCTACCCGGACAGCGCCGAGCTTCGGTCCCTCATCGCGGAACTGCTCGCCGGCAGCGCGGACTTCGCCCGGCTCTGGGATTCCCACGAACTCCTCATCGACCACCATGCCCGGCAGGTCTTCCGGCATCCGCAGGTGGGTCCGATCGAGCTGGACTTCGACATCCTCACAGTCCCGGACCGCGACCAGCAAGTGATCCTCTTCACCGCCGAGCCGGGCTCCGACGCCTACCGCAACCTCCAACTCCTCAAGGTCATCGGCCTCCAGCACATGGACGCGCCCGCCTGAGCGGGGGGGCGGCCGGCCGTCAGGACGTGACGTCCACCAGGACCTTGCCGACCGTGCCGCTCTCGACGGCTCGGTGCGCGTCGGCGGTGCGGTCGAGCGGAAAGCGGACCAGCGGCAGGCCGTGCTCCTCGCCGACCGGCAGGGCGCCGTCGTGGACCGCGGCGGCGACGTCCTGGGCGGCCGCGGCGCGTGCCTGCGGGCCGGCGAAGTAGAGGATCAGGAACTGGAAGCGTGCGTTGAGCACCATGTTCTGCAGTACGTTCAGTTCGACCGGTTTGCCGCCGTCGTTGGCGTACGTCGAGATCGTGCCGCGCGTCCGCAGTACGGCCAGGTCCAGTGCGAGGTTCGCGCCGAGTGCCACCTCGGCGACGATGTCGACGCCGTCCGGGGCGACCTTGCGGATGTCGGCGGCCGGGTCGCCCTCGCGGTAGTTGATCACGTGGTGGGCTCCGGCAGCGGTGGCCAGCCCGGCCTTCTCCGGGCCACTGACCGTGCTGATCACGGTGGCGCCGGCCCAGCGGGCGAGCTGGATCACCGCGTGCCCGACCACCCCGGCCCCGCCCGCGGCGAGCACCACCTTGCCGTCGAGCGCCCCGGGTCGCAGTCGGCTCGGTCCGTCCTCGGCGACGGTGAGCGCGCGGTGCGCGGTGAGCGCGGGGACGCCGAGTGAGGCGCCGACGTCGAAACCGGCGTCGTCGGGCAGCGGCACGGCCTGTTCGGCGGGTACGACGCTGAACTCGGCGGCGGTGCCGGTGGGCCGCCCGGCGGCGGCCATGAACAGCCAGACCCGCTGACCGACCCGGCTCACGTCGACACCCTCACCGACGGCGTCGATCGTGCCGGCGCCGTCGAGGTGCGGGGTGACCTCAAGGAAGTGCTTGGGGTGGCCGGCGCCGGAGCGGGCCTGCCAGTCGGTCGGGTTGACACCGGACACGGCGATCCGGACGCGAACCTCGCCGGGGCCGGGCGCGGGCAGGTCACGGTCGACGAACTGGAGAACGTCGGGGCCGCCGTTGTCGCGGTAGATGATGGCCTTCATGATCCGTCCTTGGAGCGGGGTTTCCTGGCGTGGTCAGCCGATGGGGACTTCGTTGGAACGGCACTCGACGGCATCGAGGGCGGCGAGGGTCGCGGCGTCGAGCGCGATCTCGCCGGCCGCGACGTTGTCCGCCAGGTGGGCGGTGTCGGCGGTGCCGGGGATGAGCAGCACGTTCGGGGCGTGGTGCAGCAGCCAGGCGAGGCCGACCTGGGAGGGCGTGACGCCCAGGGACGCGGCCACGGCGCGCACCGCCGGCTCGTCGGTCGCCTTCGGCAGGCCCGGGAAGGCCCCGCCGAGCGGGAAGAACGGCACCCAGGCGATGCCCTCGGCCGTACACAGCCGCAGCAGGTCCTCGTCGTCGCGGGAGACGAGGCTGTAGGCGTTCTGCACGCAGACGATGCCGGCGGGCAGGGCGCGGCGCAGGCCGTCGAGGGTGACGCTGCTCAGGCCGATCGCGCCGATCTTGCCCTCGTCGCGCAGGGCGGTCATCACCGCGAGCTGATCGTCGAGATCGACGACCTGGTCCCCCTCGGGACGCAGCCCGGGGCCGGTGTCCAGCCTGCGGAGGTTGACCACCGCGAGCCGGTCGACGCCGAGGCTGCGCAGATTGTCCTCGACGCTGGTGCGCAGCTGCTCGGGCCGCTGTGCCAGCCGCAGCGGCAGGTGCCCGCCGGGGTTGGGGTCAGCGCCGACTTTCGTGACGACCAGGACGTCGTCCTCGGGGCGCAGTGCCTCGCGGATCACGTCGTTGGCGAAACCGAAGCCGTAGAACTCGGCGGTGTCCACGTGATCGACGCCCAGCTCGACCGCGCGGCGCATCAGGGCCACGGCCTCGCCGCGGCGGTCGTGCAGGCGCTCGAGCTGCAACGCGCCGTAGCCGATCCGGAAAACGGTACGGGCGGCGAATGAAGCGGTCACGGCGGTCATGACGCTGTCCCCTCGGTCGCTGATCGCAAGGCGGTGTACAGCAGTTCGGCCTGGTAGAGCGCCATGACCCGGTGGGCGATCGGGGTGGCAAGCTCCCGGGCCCGGGCCGGCTCCTGGCGCTCGACCTTGACCAGCCACGCCGTGACGCAGTCGTGCAGCATCGCGCGCATCCGGTCGGTCATGTCGACGACGATGTCCCGCACGGCCGGGTCGGTGGTCGCCTCGCCCCACGTCTGCACGCCGACCCTTGCCTCGGCGGGGTCGATCGCGGCGATCAGGCGGGAGAGCAGTTCGTCGGGGTCGGGCGGCGCGTCGGCCGCGGCGTACTCGCCGAGGACATCGGCGCGCTTGACGAGTACCTCTCGGGCAGCGGCCCGCACCAGGTCGGCCTTGTTCCGGTAGTGCGCATAGATCGAGCCGGCCGAGAGACCCGACTCCGCGGTGATGTCGGCGATCGAGGTCCGCTCCAGACCATTGCGGCTGAAGCAGCGTACGGCGGCCTCGGCGATCTGGCTCCGCCGGAGCTCCTTGCGCGCATCGGTGAGCCGAGGCACCACACCTCCAACAAAGAGAATCACTGTTCTGCTTGCGGGGCCTCACGCTAGCAGAATCACGGTTCTGTTTGTGACGGAGTGCGCCTCGTAGCAGCAGGCCCGGTCGTGACGACGGGGCCTGCTCGCGATGGGTTCGTGAAGCCTAAGTTGTGGCGATGACCGAATCTCTGCCGCCGGGCGGCGCCGTCCTTGGTGCGGGCGAACTGGACGCCCGGTGGGCGGACGCCTGGCGGCCGGAACAGGTCGCGGAGCGGCTGAACGGCGTCAGCGCACCCTGGTGCGTCGTGGCGGGTTGGGCGCTGGACTTGTTCCGCGGACGGCAGTCGCGGCCGCACGGCGATCTGGAGATCGCAGTGCCCGCCGAGGGGTTCGCGGAGGTTCGGAACCGCTTCCCCGAGTACGCGTTCGACGCGGTGGGCTCGGGACGGGTCTGGGCAAGCGCAGGAGCCGAGGCGCTCGCGGCCACGTATCAGACCTGGCTGCGGGATCCGGCGAACGGTCAGTTCCTCTTCGACGTCTTCCGCGAGCCGCACGAGGGCGGGACATGGATCTGCCGGCGGGACGACAGCCTGCGCCTGCCGTACGACGCGATCATCGAACGGAATGCGGACGGCATCCCCTACCTGGCGCCCGAGCTGGTGCTGCTGTTCAAGGCGAAGTCACCACGGCCCAAGGACCACTCCGACTTCGACGCAGTCCTGCCGCTACTGAGCCAGGAGCGGCGCGACGTTCTCGGCGGGTGGCTGAAGCACATGCATCCCGGGCATCTCTGGCTGGCGAAACTGACGAAGCAGTGATGCGGCCGGCTACGACATCACACGACGTTCCCCCACCACGCTTTCAAAGACTGGAATGCGTGCGCTTGGGGTCGAGCACCACCCCGCGGGGCGCTACCCGGCCGCCACCACCTGGCCGGCCGTGACCTGGGGAGGGTTGGGGAGCAGTGGTCCGAGGGTGTCCCGTACGAAGTCCGCCGCCCTCCTGACCGACTCATCGGCCCCGGATCGGTCTTCGAACACGCTGGTGGAGACCATCACTCCACCCCCTGCGTCGACCCAGTAGTACGCCACGAATCCGGGGACCTGGCGGAGGAGAGGCACGAATCCCTCGTCCACCCGGCGTCCCGCGTCGGCAGGGTCAGTCACCCCTTCGTAACGCCGCATCACTGCGTACACAGCCGCTCTCCTCCCGGCCCCGAGGTCACCTTGCGCGAAACGACGTACCCCCACCGCGCGTCTCCCGCTCGCGGGGCGTCCGGAAGTGACCCGGACGGCCGCATGAATGCCCCGAACCGGGCATGGCCGCGCCACAGGGCTCAGCGAACCAGGGCTCCACGGAAACTCCGGTCAGACCCGATTTCAGGCGACCCGAACAATCCACCGCGGCACCGGCGATGCCGTCACCAGGCCCCCGCTCTCCCCTCGGCCAGGGTCCCGGGTTCGGGCGCGGCGCGCCTGGAATCGGTGGCGCCCGAACACCCCCAGTCGTCAGCTCAGGCCATGACGCGCGTGCCCGCCGACGGCTTGCACTGCGGCGAGCACGTCGTCCCGCCGTCACACGACCGCCGTCTGTCCTTATCCGCGGTACGTCTCCAGCAGCCGCCTCTGAGGACACACAATAGCCTCGTGCGGCAGGCTTCCCGGTACCAGGCCTGGCGGCACAATCTGTGATGTACCGAGGAAGCCGCCCCGCCGTGTTGCCCGCTCCCGCCGAGCCGTGGCCGCCGATGCCCCGCTGGCCCGGGTGTGTCGGCAACTGGGGGGACCTGAATGCCGGCGCGGAGCTGACGGTGCTGTGCGATCTGTACATGCGGGGGCGCGATCCGAACACCGAGCAGATGCATAGCCACGCCCCGCGGACATGGACCGGTCGGCTGACGGGAAGCGGGCTCACGACCGCGGCGAAGGGAACGCGCCGCACGGCGAAGGGCACCATCACGCCGATCGAGAGCTTGGTCCTGCGGCCAGAGGGGACGCCGTCAGATGGCGTCCAGTAGTGTGGGGTAATGCATGATGAATGGTTTGATGTTTCCGATGCAGATCTGGACGGCACCCAGAAATCATTCGTGGACACGGTACGGACTCATGCCCGAAGCTGGCCCGATTGCCCGCCGAATCACACCATCGTTCTCGTCTACGACGACGAAGAAGACATCGAAGAGGACGGCGAAGTGGAGCTGCGTCTCATCGTGGACGTGAGCGACTTGACGGAACACAGAGTTCTGCTGACACTCGGCGCGTGCTTGGTCGGAAACACCCTGCTCTGCACAGAGGTACACAGCCAGACCTACGCGCCGAAGGACAGTACGTTCGTGCGGCCGCTCGAGGCCACCGGGTCCCCGCAGGAGCTGGGCCGCATCGCCGCCAGTTGGTTCGAGGACGTTCTGCGACGACCCGTGATCAGCAGTGCAGGAAGCGACGACTGGTCCTTCTCCGAAGCGAACCACCCTGTTTCGGACGGTTTTCGGCTTGTGCGTGGCCTGGCGCCCGAAACGCGCGAATGAGTTGACCGCGGTGAACGCGGTCAGGCCCGCGGGGCGCCCGAGTACTCCCAGGCGCCCCGCGGTCATATGGCACCGGTCACTCGTCGTCAAGCCCCATTGTCATTCCTTCAGCCATGGACTCGGCTTGCAACTCGGATTCGAGCGCGTCTTCCCCCGCGTCCACACCTGTGGAGCCGAGGATGCCTCGCTGAAGTGCCAGCCTCCCACCGGCCTCCAGTTTTGCGCCTGATGCCTCGAACTGCTCCAGCATACGTGTGCTCTGGCAACGGACGCAGATGTCCACTTCCTCGCCACCGCGAGGACGGAATGTCCTGTCGTACTGCAGATCCTCCTTGGCCGAGCCGTTCTTGACCGCCTCCTGTTCACAGAGGTCCTCGGCGCAATACGGGCTGCTGCCCCTGCGCGGAGACTTCAGAAGGCCCCAGTAGATCACCTTCTTCTTCTCGTCCCAGGCGATGGAAATAGTGCTGAACCGGTTGTACTGGTTCGGGGAGAGCAGACCGTCGTCCCGGAGCTTGTTCAACTGGGCGAGTACTCCAGCACGGACGCGCCCGGCGGCGTCGAGCCACTGTTGCTTCTCCAAGCCCTCGTCATAGACGGCGATGGCCCCCGAGACGGAGTTCTTGCCGTCGATCTTGCGGATGTACCGGTCTTCCGCATACTGCTGCTCAGCTGCCAGGGCGTCCGCGGCAGCTTTGGTGGCGTAATTCGGATTCGCCTCGGGATCATAGTCCGAACAATTGCTCGCGTTGCAGTTCGCACCGAGCCCCTCGGAGTTGGCCAGCCCCTGCGAAATGGGCTTCGCGTCCGAGGACGTCGGCTTATTCATGCTGGGGTCCGCCCACCAGTTGTCGTGCCCGTCGAGTTCGATACTGGTGACGGGGTTGCCACTGGCGAAGGCGTAGCGGTTGCCGGTGAGTGGGTCGGTGGACAGGTTGGCGTCGGCGAGGGCGCCGTTGTACATGTCCCTGGTGGTGAAGGTGTTCAGGCCCGGGTCGTAGTTCCGGAAGCCCATGTCGTAGGTGCCGGAGGTCTGGTCCCAGCGCTTGGCGTTGAAGCGGTAGGCGTTGTAGGGCTGCTTGGTCGGGTCCTGGGTGTCGGGCTTGTCGATGCCCGTGAACTCGGAGGTGTCGTTGGAGCCGTAGGCGGTGTAGCCGTAGGTGGCCTTGGTCTGGCCGGTGGAGTCGGTCAGGGTCTCGACGTCGGTGTGGCTGTTGTAACCGTAGTAGGCGTCGGAGGTGGTGCCGTCGGTGTTGTGGGTGACCTGGGAGAGGCGTTCGCCCCAGGGGCTGTACTGGTAGGACTTGGTGAGCTGGCCGGCGACCGTCTCGTCCAGGACCTGGTCGGACAGGCCCAGGTAGGAGAAGTCGGTGGTCTTGCCGCCCACGGTTTCGCTGGCGGTGCGGTCCAGCGGGTCGTAGGTGTAGCTGGTGGTGGTGCTCACCCCACCGGTGCCGAGCTTGGTGTTCTGGGTGACGTGGTCGAACCCGTCGTAGGTGTTGCGTTCGACGACCGTTCCCTGGCTGGTGACGGTGTCCAGGCGGCCGTAGGGGTCGTAGTTGTAGGCCGCGCTGACTCCGCCGGAGGCGGAGGACAGCAGCCGGTTGCGGTCGTAGGTGAAGGTGGTCGCGGCGCCGGCGACGCTCTGGGAGATGACGTTGGCGTTGTCGTCGTGGACATACGTCTCGGTCTCGGCCCCGTTGCCGGTCTTCACCGCCTTCGCCAGCCGGTCCACCGGGTCGTAGGTGTAGTCGGTGGTGGAGTTCAGGTACGCCGCGTGGTTGTCGGCGTTCTGTTTGCTCGCGACGTCCTCGGCCTTGTTGCCGTCCGCGTCCCAGGTCAGGGTGTGGCTGTCGACCGGAGTGCCGGTGGAGGTCTTCTCCGTCTGGGTGTTGACCTCGCCGGAGGGCCAGTAGGTGTAGTCGACCGTGTTGCCGTTGGCCTTGGTCTGCCTCAGCTGCTGCCCGCGCGGGGTGTACGTGTAGGAGGTGACTTTCGGCGAGGAGTCCGTCGAAGAGGTGCCGACCTTCACCGTCTGGGCGAGCTCACGCAGGTCGTAGGTGTAGGCGGAGTACTGCCCGGGGTGGTCGACGGTCGCCGGCTGCCCGTCCGGGTCGTAGGTGTACGCGGTGTGGGTCTTCTCCGTGCTGCCCGCGGATTCGGTGACCTTCTGCACCTGGTCCAGGCCGGTGTAGTCGATCCCGTACGTGTCCACGGCCGCGCCCGGCGAAGAGTCCGCGATCGAGGTCAGGTTGCCGTTCGGGTCGTAGGAGTAGGCGAAGGCGTGCTTCTCGTTGTCGGTGTCGGTGCTGTTGTTGCGGACGAGCTTCACCGCGTCCGCCACCACCGTGCCGCCGGCGTTCTGCGCCAGGGACAGGGACGAGGTGTTGCCCTGCTTGAAAGTGGCCGACCCCAGCGAGACCCAAGTGCCGGTGTCCTTGGTCTGGTCGACGGTGCTGGTCGTGGTGGTGCCGTCGTCGTGGTGCAGGGTATAGACCGCGGCGGTGGAAGCACCTGTGACCTGCGGATAGCGGGCGTACAGCGTGTACGTACCGTCCTGGGGTACATCGAGCTGCCAGGTGAAGGCGTCCGTACCCGTGCCGGCGGCGTGGGTACGGTAGTCATAGCCTTGGTGATCGCTGCCCGTGCTCCCGGTGGCCCACGTGCCCGTGGACGAGATGTTTTGGGTGTCGGAGTTGTCGACCAGCTCCGTCGCCAGCCCCACCGGCACACCGTCGTCACTGCGCGAGGACAGCGACCCGTCGGGGTAGTACGACCAGCTCATCGTCCGCGACGACGAGCCCGGCGTGGCGGTCAGGGTGCCGTTGCCGGCCACGCTCACGCTGCCCGCGGAGTACAGGGTGCGTGCGGTCTGCTGGCCCAGTTCGTTGTAGTCGTAGGCGGTGGTGATGTCCCATGGGTCGGTGGACGTCCTGGCCTGGCCATCGTCCCAGTAGGTGTACGTGGTGTCGTTGCGGATGCTCTGGCCGCTGGAGGGCGGCGCGGAGGTCTTCGTCACCCGCCCCGCGTCGTCGTAGTACGTGTACGTGGAGACCGGGTGGTTGTACGTGGCGTCGGCCGGGTCGTACGGCTGAATCGTCTCCTTCGGCCGGTTCAGCTCGTCGTACACCGTCTGGCGGACGAACGCCGTCGTACTGCCCGCCGCATTCGCCCGCGGCGAGTACACCTTGGTCTGGTTGCCGACCTGGTCGTAGTCGTACTTCGTCACCCGGTACGTCGGGGAACCCGCGCTGCCCTGGTACGGGGCCTGGACCTGGACGACCTTCCCGCGCTCGTCGTACGACGTCGTGGTGGTGTTGTTGTCCGCGTCCGTGCTGGTGGTGGCCAGGCCGTCCTTGTCGTACCCGGTCTTGGTCACCTTCCCCGCTGCATCCGTCACCTGGTACGGGCGGTGGTCGAAGTCGTAGTCGGTCTTCGTCGTGTAGTCGGTGGTGTCGGTCGTCTTGTTCTTGACCGGGTCGATGACATAGGTGGCGTTGCCGACGTTGTCGTACTGGTAACTGATCTTGTCGCCATTGGCGTTGGTGACGTCGGTCAGCTCACCGATGGAGTCGTAGCTGTTGGTGGTGACGTAGTCAGTCGTATCGGTGGTGGTGATGGTGCCCTTGGGCTCCGTGGTGGTCTTCAGCTCACCGATGGTGTCGTACGTGTACGAGGTCGTCCGGTCCGGGTCGGTGGTGTGGTCCTTCGGCGCGGTTGCCGACGTGACCTGGTCCGCCTCGTCGTACACCGCGGTGGAGACGGCGCCGTTGGGGCCGGTGGCCTGGGTGACGTTGTCGTTCGCGTCGTACACCGGCGCCGGGGTGGTGATGTAGACGCCGCTCGCTTGGTCCTTGGGGACCTTCTTCACCAGTGGCCGACCGTAGACGTCGTAGGTCTGCGTCGTGGTGTGGCCGAGCTGGTCGGTGACGGAGAGCACCTGGCCCAGCGGGCCGTAGGCCGTGGTGGACGGCTTGTTGTACGGCGCGGGTCCCGTCGTTGTCTTCGGGTAGCCGTTCGGGTCGAAGTCGCTGTAGGTGGTGGTGTGCTGGTTGGCGTCGGTCGCGGTCTTCAGCTCACCGAAGGAGTCGTACGTGTAGCTCGTGGTGTAGTCACCCGCGGTGGCGGTGGAGACGCCCTTGGGATCGGTGACCGAGGTGAGGTTGCCGAAGCTGTCGTAGCCGAACTGCCATTCCCGGCCCTCGGGCGAGGTCTTGGTGTACAGGTCCGCGCTGTAGCCGTCCAGTCGCGTCTGGTACGTGTACTGCGTCGCCGGCCAGCCGTTCTTGACCGCCTCGGCGTCCTGCGTCGTCAGCGGATAACCGGTCTTGGGGTCGTAGGTCCACTTGGTTGTGGCCCCGTTGTCCTCGACCAGCTGGGTCACGTTGTTGTCCGCGTCCCACGACAGCTTCGTCACCTGTGACTTGGCGTTCGTGGTCTGCACCGGCCGCGCGAAGTCGTCCGTGACGTACGTGGTCGCCTGCTGCAGGGCATCAGTGACCGTGGTGTCGGTGAAGGCACTGTTCGACGCGTCCTGCGCGTACGAGAAGCCGGTGCCGTTGTTCAGCCGGTCGGTGACGGTCTTGGTCCACCAGTGGTACTTCGGGTTGTCGCCGGCCTGCGGGGCGTAGTACGCGAGCTGTGTGGCGTGCTGCCGCGGGTCGGTGATCTTCACCAGCTTGACGTTCTTGGTGCCCTGCGTGGCGTCGTAGGTGAAGCCGAACACCTTCGGCTGCGAGGAACCCGCACCGTCGGTGAGCTGCGCCATCAGCCCCTGCGTGGTGTACAGGAACGTGATCTTCCGCGCCGGGTTCGTACCGTCACCCAGAGCTGTCATCGACGCGACATGGTCGATGATCTTCGGGTTCGTCAGGTTCGTGCCCGACTGCACCACACCGTTGTCGTCGACGTACGAGTACGCGTCGCCCTTGTTGTAATAGGTGACGGTCAGCGTCTGCCGGCCCGCGGGGTCGGTAATGTATTGCAGGAACTTGCGCGGGGCGTTGTTCGACTTACGGGTGGCGTACGTGAACGTCTCGGTGTTGCCGTTCTTGTCCACGATCGAGGTCGGATAGCCCTCGCAGTCGTAGAAGAACCGCGTCCCGTCCGGCTGCGTCATCACCCACGCGTCGGACGCGTCGTCCTTGTCCGGCGTGCAGTTCGCCGCGTCCTGCGCCGCCAGCAGATAGTGGACACCGGCCGGGGCCTTCCACGAGCCGTCCGCCTGCTTGGTGAACACCGACGACGTACCGTCACCGTCGACCAGAGTCACGGTCGTCGGATTCGGATTGGGGTGGAAGTCCAGCGCGGCGCCAAGGCGAATGGGAGCGCTGGCTTGGGCTGACCAGCCCGGGCCCATCACCGTGTCCGAGGTGTCCAGCGAGTTGTACGCGAACCGCACAAAAGTGCCCAGCCCACGCCCCGGATTGGCGAACGCGTTGTACTGCCACACCGCGTTCCCGGACGCCAGGTTGTTCATGACGGTCGAGCCGGAGCCGGTGTTCTTGCCCGCGTAGGCGTAGAACTGCTCCAGACCGATTTGGTCCGAGGTCGGGTCCTCGATTGTTTCCGCCTGGGCCAGGCCGGGCACGCCTCCGGTAGCGGAGTTCCAGGTGCTGTTGGCCGTGTTGTACGCGTCCCAGGTCAGCGTGTACGCGGTGCGGCTGTTCGTCGGATTCCCCGAGTCCGCGTTCGTGGGTGCCTTGACCTGCGCATGAACGGTGACCGTCTCGCCGGGCGAGACGTCCTGCGGAAGCGCGCTCTGGATCTGGTTTCCGCCGTTGGTGACGTCCGTGCCGTCCGGCAGCGTCCACCGATAGGAGAGCACCTCGTTCGCGGCACTCCACGTGGCGCTGGTGGTGTTGGTCACCGTGACGTCGACGTTGTACGTCGTCCCCGGCGTCATCCGCGCCGGCGTCGACGGCGCGTAATACGTGGAGTCCGTCGTGGCATCTACGTACGTCACATCGAGCTGCGGCCGAAGCTGAGGCTCGGAGGTCTCGGAGGACGCG
Source organism: Actinacidiphila acididurans (assembly GCF_016918855.1). Classification (GTDB taxonomy): domain Bacteria; phylum Actinomycetota; class Actinomycetes; order Streptomycetales; family Streptomycetaceae; genus Actinacidiphila; species Actinacidiphila acididurans. The sequence continues at coordinate 97,889 of NZ_JADKYB010000023.1, read as the reverse complement.
AAGACGGTGCGTTCCTGCGCGCCGGAGGCCGTCGACTCGTTGGCGACCTTCAGCAGCACTCCGTGGTTCGAGGACGGTGTCGTCACCCAGCTCTGGGCGAGGGAAGTGGCGTTCCAGTAGTGCCGCACCGGGTCGTTGGTGATGGAGGTGACCGTGTCGGAGACCGACGCGGAGAAGTCACCGCCGGCTGTCGTCCACGGCGTGCTCGAACTCGCGTCATTCCAGGTCGCCGTCGCCTGGTCGAAGTCCTTCGTCAACGGGTGCAGTTCGTAGGTTGCCTGCCCGCCGCCGGAGTTGGTGGTGATCGTCGACCACGCCTGGACCTGTGCGCTGAGCACCCGCGCCGTCGACGGTAGGGATGAGGTGGGGAACTTCAGCACCGCCCGGGTCGTGCCGTAGGTGGCGGAGTTGTTGCCCACCTCCAGCCACTTCTGGTTCACCCCGTCGGAGCTGATGGTGTCGTGCGCGGTGGTCGGCTGAAGTGAGGACAGCGTGGCGTCGCTCTGCCCGGCCTGGATGATCTGCGTGGTCTGCCCGGCTTTCGGCAGCTCCGTCAGCTGCACCGGGCCGCCGATGACCTGCCCGCCCTTGGTCTTGACCGCCACCTCGTAATACACCGCGTGGAAGGAACTGGTGGAGTCCGCGGGTGTTGGCACGGCTGTGGTGTCGGTGAAGGTGGTAGTTCCGGTCGGCACGGGAGAGATCAGCGTGGCAGCCGAGGGGGTGAAGCCCTGGAACACCGAGCGGTGCACCTGGTACTCCGCCAGGTCATTGGCCGGATCGCCCGTCGTGTTGGTGTACGCAGGCCACGACAGCTCCGCGCCCGTCGCGTGGATCACCGTCGGCGCGTTGACCGCCACACCCGGCGTGCCGTAGGTGATCGTCAGCTTCGGATACGTCGCAGTCTCACCGCCGTACCCGAACTCCGACGCCTCGTACAGCGGGCCGCCCAGCGGAGCCGTACTCGACTCATCCGCGCCCTGCAGCACGAACCCGTAGTTGCCGGCCGTGCCGTTGACCCACTTCTGCACCGTGTCGGTCACACCGAAGCTGTGCCACTGGTCGTAGGAGCCGGCCGGTTTCGTCACCGTCGTGCCCGGCTCCACCAGCCGCACCGCGTCCGCGATCACCGACGTCGTCGACGACGCGGGCCCGTCGCCCAGCACGATCTTGCCCGCGGTGCCCGCGGCGAACGGCAGCGGGTTGCCGTTGTTCAGCGACCGCCACACCCCGCCCGTGCCCGCGGACTGGTCGATCGTCCCGGAATAGGTGCCGCCGTTGTACGTCACGGTGTACGGCGCGTTCGTCGCCCGGTCGCTCGCCGGGATCGAGTGCACGTCCACCCGGTACGAGCCGGCCTTGGACACCGTCGGCTGCCACGTGTACGTGTCCCCCGCCACGGTGTCCTTGTTGTACTGGTACGTCTGGTTGATCGCATACTGGGTGTACGCCGTGTTCGTCGACGCCGGCCACGAGCCCTTCGCCGCCGTCCCCGCCGCCCCGTTGTCCAACTGGACGGTCGTACCCGACAGTTCACCCGACAGGCCGCTGGCACTGCTCCACGTGGCCTTCGAGGCGTCCCAGGACGTCGTGGCCCGGTGGGCCTCGATCTCCACCGCGGTGTTGTTCGCCGTGTGGACCTGGTTGAAATACACCCCGAGCTGAGCCGACGTGATCGGGGTGTTCGCCGGGATCCCCGACAGCGGGAAGTACAGCAGCGACCGCAGTGTTCCAGCCGAACTCGTCTTGCCCACCCCGAGCTGCCACGTCCCGTTCAGGTTCGTCGTCGGCTGGGAGGAGTCGACCATCACGTCCTGCGAGGTGGACGGGGTCGGCGCCAGCACGATTGTCGGATCGACCGTGACCGGGAAGCGCCGCCCGGGCGCCGCCAGCCACTTCGCATCCGGCGTCAGCGTGATCCGCCACCGCCCGCCGTCGCGGGTCAGCTTCTGCGACACCGCCCCGTGCGTGAGGTCCGCCACCGCCGAATCGGCGTTCGCCGGGGCCTGGAACATCACCGCCGCCGGAATCACCACCCGCGGCCGGCCCGTTTCGTCACCCCCGTACAGCCAGATCGCACCATCAGGCTGCTGCTTCGGCGTCAAACCCTGCGTATTGAGGTCGAAGGTGTACGACACCGGGCCGGCCGGATTGCTCGCGAGGACCAAATCCTCCTTCAGGGCCCCGGCACCGACCCGGTAATCGGCGTCCGTGCCCGGCAGCACCCCGCGGTAGGTGACCGTGTCGCCCTTGGCCTGCGGCTTGAGCGACGCCGGCGCGCCCTCCAGGCCCAGCGTCACCGCATGCGAGGCATCCGCCTCGAACCGCACCAACTGCCCGCTGGAACCGCCGAAATACGTCCGCGCCAGGTTCGAGGTGTTCGCCAGCGGGAAGCCCTTGCGGGCCGAGGCACCCACCCTCGTGTCGATCGACTTCCAGCCGCCGCCGGACTTGTACGACTCCGGCGCCGACGACACCTCGGCCTGCGTCGTGCCGTCCGACATCCGCCAGAACCGCGCCGACGACGTGCGCTGCCCCGTCAGCTCCTTCACCCGGTGCGCTGGCGCCGCCTTCTTCCCCGGCGGGAGCTTCTGCCGGTCCGCGATCGCCTCCTCCGGCCCCCGCGGCGGCTTGTGCACATGCCCGTGCCGCAGTTTCGGCACCGACACATCCGGGCCCGCGCCAGCCTTCGCGGGCGTCTGCGCGACGGCCGCCGGAACGTATGCCAACGATGTCAATAACCCACCGGTCGCCACCATGGTGGCAACCCATCTCATCCACTGCGTCCGCATGACCAATCTCCAGTCTCGACCAGCAGAAAGGCAGCCGGAACCAGACCCTACGGAATACGGCACGCGTCAACGTATGCCGCTCAAAACAACCCCCAGGGCCAGGAAACACGCGTGCAGAGCACACATGCTCAGCCGACCGGGGATTCCACGCCTTTTGCCATCCAGTGGTCAACCAGCCGATCAGAACCGGACGAACTACCAGCAAAAGGCCCACAGAGACCACACAGCGTGAGACAGGAGTCACAACTGTCCGTTTTGACGGCTGCGCACATCACCGGAAAGTTACCGGATATTACTCAATCATTACTGGATTTTGGCGCATGGCATGCACGAAATCCGGAGGTGAGCATTCCGGAACCCACACCGCGGTCCACGAGCGGATCGCAGAGCTTCCTCAAAACATGATGCACACCACACCAGAATCCAATTGCACGCGCCTACCGAAACAACCGAGGCGCAGGTATAGAGCCCCCATCCCGGACAACCGCTCACCCAGGGATCCGCGGAAAATGGAATCCGCAGGCCAAGGTCACTGCGACGGCTTCCTCCGGGCGCAGGCCCGCGTAGTCCGTGCTGGCGAACCGTCCGCCCAGCCGGCGACAAGTCCCGGTCCGATCGCGTCTCAGCAGAGCCCCGACCCGCCCACCGATCTGACTCGCCGTCGACAGACAAGACCAACGAGCGTCATTTCAGCGTCGAGACATCGCCCGTAACGCCCGCACCGCACATCACGCGCACCCATAAAACCGCAGGTCAGGGCCGGTCCAGGATGGCTTGCCTGATCGGGGTCTGTCCGGGTTTCATCCGGTGAGGCCGAGGGCGGCCAGAGGCCTTCGCCAGTCGCGAGCGGTGTGACGTAGAGCCGGGGCGATGTTGGTGTGGCCGTCCTGACGGTGGACGCCGATGACGAGGTTGCGCAGGCTGGCCACGATGCGCGGGAGATGGCCGGTATGGATCTTGGAGTCGTCTTCGCGGATCGTTCGGTCGCGGACGTGGTGCAGAAGGTTTTCGATCTTCCAGTGCCCTCTGATCCCGTCGGCGAACCGGGCGCCGGGCGGCAGGCTGGTGATCAGGTAGACGCGCTCAATGGTGAGCTTGTCGCTGGTGAAGTCCATCCTCCAGCGCACGACTTGGAGGGCCTGGCGTGCGTCGGGGCAGTCGAGGTGGGCGAAGGCGGTGGTCTTCAGCCGCCGGATCACCAGGCGGTGATGGGCCCGGGTGCAGTCGTGCTGGTCGAGCGTGATCTCGCGCCAGGGCAGACGGCGGACGCGGTCGAAGAGCCCGGGATGTTTGGCCTTGGCCTGGGCGATGTAGTGGGCACCGCGCCGCGGAGGTAGGTGCCGTGGGCGCGCTGGGTGTGCAGGGCGTCGGCGGTGATGACCGCTCCGGTCAGGTCGACGCTGTCGAACAGGGGCGGAAGGCGGGGATCTCGTTGCTCTTGTCGGCGACCTGGCGCTGGGTCAGGACGTGACCGGTGTGGTCCATCGCGGCGAGCAGGGTGATGTGCCCGGTGATGCGGGTGCGCGAGCCGTGCAGGGCTTTGCCGTCGACGGCGATCGCCCGCAGCCCGGGACCGGCCGAGGCCGGGCGGTGAGGAAGGCGCCGATCGCCTGGTCCAGGGCGTCGCCGTCGAGCTGGACGAGCAGACGGCGCAGGGTGTGGGGGTGCGGGACGGACACGGTACCGGAGAGCGGGTCGGTGGGGGAGCCAAGAGCCCGGCAGGCCCACGCAGGGACGTCGCCGATCCATTCCGTGATCGCGCTGAGCGAGTGGGCACCGGCCAGGACACTCGCCGCGGCTGCGGCGACCAGGGCGGACGGCCGGTAGCGGCGGCCACGGACGCCTCGCGGGTCGGGTACCAGATCCAGGAAGCCGGACAGTGCCAGCGCGTCCGCCAGCGGGACCGGCGCGGCAGTCCGGCCCAGTTGGGCCAGCACGGTGAGCATGGGAGAAATGCAGGAGCAGGCACGGACTCGCCAGGTGTTCATGGGACTTCCGCTGACGGGCTCAGCCGTGGCGACTTGGGGAATGCGGCGTGAAGCGTCGGGCGGACGCGACCAGCACCTACGTCACTGGTTGGGATCGTGCCGCTGTCGCCGCCCTGGGCGCGGCCGGGTGCGCACTGTCGTACAGCGCCTTGCAGCAGATGGCCGTCGCCATCCACGTACGCCCCGCGCTGTGCTGGCTCTTTCCCCTGGCCGTCGACGGCTTCATCTCCTACGGCGTGCGCGCCCTGGTCGTCCTGCGCACCGCCCCGCTGAGGGCTCGGCTGTACATATGGGCCCTCTTCGGCGCGGCCACCGCCGTCAGCGTCTGGGCGAACGCCTTGCACGCCGTCCGGCTCAATCAGGTGACCACGACGGTCACTGCATTGCGCCTCGGGGACCAGGTAGTGGCCGCCCTGTCCACGGTTGCGCCGCTCGCCTTGGCCGGGGCCGTCCACCTGTACATCCTCATCGCCCGCGGTCCGGACAACCGATGGCCGGCCGGTCAGTCCGCGCACGGCGTGTCCGGACAGCCGGACGGTGTTCCGGTCGGCAGGACGCACCGCTCCGGACAGTTCCGCGGCGATCGGGCCGGACAACGAGGGCGGTCGGCACTCGGTCAGCATCCTCTCGGACGCCTGGCGACCGCACCGCTCGGTCACGTGGCGGCAGCAACGGACGCACCGACCGGCCGCGTCCGGACACCGTCCGGGCGGACCGTCCCGGGCGCGGATCACCAAGACCGGCCGCAGACCACAGCCCTGCCCGGCCGCCCGGACACGCCGCCGGTCACTCACGACAGAGACCGGACAGCGGCCGACCCGCACCGTGAGCCGGACACTGACCACCTGCTGACGATCGCCCGAGAGGCGGTCCAGAACCAGGGGAAGCTGACCCGGAAGGTGGTCGCACAAGCCATCCGCGGACAGAACATCCCGCTGTCCAACGACGCCCTCACCCAGCTCATGGCCGAGCTGCGACAGCAGTACGGACATACGGCCGGTGGATCCCGCAACTGACCGGACGGCGTCCCACAGCCCGGACAGCCGTTGCCGGACGGCTGAGCCGGGCCACCGCTTTGCTCCCTTCCGTCGCGATCCCTCCGCCGGAGATCACCACCATGCGCACTCGCCCCACGACCGCCGCGGAAGTCGACGCGTGGCTGGCCGTCCTGCGCCGCCACGGACACCTCCACCACGTCGAAGCCGGCCCGGGCACGTCCTGGGTCGTCCAACGCCGCCGGTACGACGGCCCCTGGACGCTTCACCACCCGGTCCTGGCCATGGACTGGATCGAGGAACTCCTGCGGGAGATCCGCACGTACGATGTCGGGTCCGGCCGGTGACGGCGGACGACCCGGCGGCCACCCACCCCGTACCGTCACATGAACCAAGCACGGCCCCGGGCGGAGCAAGTTGTCGCGTACGACGGTCCTACGGCCCGACGTACGCCCTCCCCCGCCCGGAGCCGGGTGGGAAAGGGCCGGCCGGTCCCCGCGCGGGGGCGCACGGGGACCGGCCGGACGTCCTGAGCCAGGGGGCACCGGACAAGGGGAACGACGAACTGCCCGACCCGCCGACGCCGCGAACGCCCCCGTTCCCCCACCGCAAGCCCCGCCGCCGCGCCCGCAACCCCACCGAGCGCGCGCACAAGCTGACCACGCGCCTGTCCGATGCCGAGTACGCCGAGATCGCCGGCGCCGCCCGGCGGCACGCGGTCACCGTCGCCCGTTTCCTCGCCACCGCCGGCCTGACCGCCGCCCGCGGCCAGGCCGGCATCTCGGCCGACCAGCAGCTCGACGCCGCCATCGACGAACTGGCGGCGCTGCGCACCGCGGTCTCCCGCGTCGGGAACAACGTCAACCAGATGGCCCACATCTACAACGCCGGCGGTATTCCGTTGCCCGGCGAGCTCGACCACGCCCTACGTGCCTTGTTGGCCGTGTTGGCGCGCGTGGACGCGGCCGCCAACGCCCTCGTCCAGCGGCGGCACTGATGGTCCCGAAGATCCGGCGCGGCTCGCGCACGTACGGACTGCTGGCGTACCTGTATGGTCCCGGCCGCCGCGACGAGCACACCGACCCCCACCTGATCGGCTCCTGGGACGGCTTCGCGCCGGACCCCGGCCGCGATCCGGACGCCAAGGCCGCCATGTCCCAACTGGCCGCCGCCTTGGACCTGCGGGTGAAGCAGGCCGGGCCCGCGGCACCGGCCGAGCACGTCTGGCACTGCTCAGTGCGCACCGACCCCGGCGACCGGCACCTGAGCGACGCCGAGTGGAACGCGGTCGCCCGCCGCCTGGTCACTGCCGTGGGGCTCACGCCGGACGGCGATCCGGACGGCTGCCGATGGGTCGCTGTCCGCCACGCCGACGACCACATTCACATCGTGGCCACCATGGTCCGCGGCGACCTGCGCCGCCCCCGGATGAACTACGACTTCAAGAAGGCCCAGGCCGAATGCCGCCACATCGAGGCGGAGCTGGGCCTGCGCCGGCTCAGGCCCGGAGACGGCACCGCCGCGAAGAACCCCACCAGCGCCGAGCGCTTCAAAGCCGAACGCACCGGCCGTACCGAAGCCCCTCGCGAGACTCTGCGCGAAGCCGTCCGCCAAGCTCTCGCCGGCGCCGCCGACGAGCCCGAGTTCTTCGCCCGCGTGCACGAAGCGGGCCTGCGTATCAAGCTGCGCACCGCCCCCTCAGGCGACACCCTCGGCTACAGCGTCGCCCTCCCCGGCGACCGCAACCGCGAAGGCGAGCCCGTCTGGTTCGCCGGCTCCACCCTCGCTCCCGACCTGTCGCTGCCGAAGATCCGCCGCCGTTTCAACTCCGGCGCCCCGGCAGTCGACGCAACACGGGAAACCGTCGCTCCCCGCGCCTACGCACCGGACCCGGCAGCCCAGCGCCGCCGGGCCACCGGCATCGCCGAACAAGCCGTCACCGAGCTGACCACCGGTGACGACGAAGCCGCCGGCCACCTGCCCGGCATCGGCGCACTCCTCGACGCCGCCGCCCAGACCTCCGCGGCCACCACTCGCGCCCAACTGCGCAAAGCCGCCCGTGTCTTCGAACGCGCCACCCGCAGCCACGTTCACGCCCACCAAGCCGACAACCGTGCCCTGCGCGCGGCGGCCCGCGGCATCATCCACGCCGGCGGCGCACTCGGCCGAGGCGAGGACGGCGGCGCCACGGCCATGCTCCTGTCCACCTTGGTCCTGGCCGCGATCGCCGCCGCTCACTGGCACTCCGCCCGCGGCCACGCACAGCAAGCCGAAGCAGCTCGCCAGGCCGCCACCCACCTGCGCGCCGCCTACGTCCAGGCCGCCGCAGCACCGCTCCACGCCCTGCGACAGCAAGGACGTGCCCTGTCCGAGGAGAAGCGCCGAACCTACGAGGCCGCGATCCGCTCAACGATCCCCGCCACCGCGCTCCCCTTTCGCCGCCCGGCCGACCTCGATGCTCTGACCGCCACCCTCGCCCAAGCCGAGCAAGCGGGCCATGACCCTGTTGCACTCCTCCGGGAAGCCGTCGCGATGCGCGAACTGGCCACCGCCGACAACATCGAAGACGTCCTCGTCTGGCGCCTCCGCCGCCTCGCCGACCTCCCCGCACACCCGGAGACCGACCACCGCAGGGCAGCTCCGCGGCCTCGGACCGGCCTCCCCCAGCCTCCGACCGCGCCACGACCACCCCTGACCGAGCCGAATCGAAACTCGCCACGGCGTCGATGAACAGTGGCCCGGGCACCACAGGCCGATCCGGCAAGCTGTGCAGCCGATGGACAACCAAGACAAACTGGTATTACGGATGAGGAAACAACGCTGAGCAAGGAGAACGCTCGTGCACGGAGCGACCGATCAGACGAAGCTGGACTCCTGCGCGCCCTCCATCGTCCCGACCGGGAGCGAGTCCGTGACGCAAGGTAGTTACGAGCCCGAACTGGCACACGGGCCTCACCGCATTCGCGGCCTCAGCCACCCGCACCAGCTGACACTTCGCGGAATCCCCGTGATGTGCTCAGCCTGCGATGCTCGCCGCGACTGGCTGCTGATCAACCGAGGCAGAGACGTCTGGGTCCGCTGCCGCTGCGGCCATCAGTGGCTCGAACCCGAGATCCGCCGAGCCGACTACGACGCCATGATCGCGACTCCCGAAAGCATCACGTATCCCACCATCGAGCAGGCCATGCTCGCCCTCGGCTTCGACGGCTCCTTCGCCAGCGTCTATCTGCCGTAGCCGCCGACACCTTCCGCAAGCCGTCTCCCGAACCCCGCCAAACGCGTCGTCTCAGCAACTGGCTCCCCACAGGATCTGATCTGCCCGTTTCATCCCTCATGTCGTTGCCGCCCAGGGCGCGGCAAAGCTGGTACCCCATGAGCGATGTCGCATCGTGCCGACCGAGGTCCAGTGAAGCGTCGATACCGATCTGTCGGGCAGTCCCCGCAAGCAACTCCGGTCGGACCCGCATGTCGAAGCCCGACTCGTTGATGCCCAAGTAGCCAGCAGTCGAGACGGCGGGCCCGGCTGATGTGTCGCGGATATGCTGCTCGTTCGATTTCCGGCCCGTTCGGTTTCTCAGGGGAGCAGCGATGATCGGCAGCGGTGCGGTCCGTGAGATCCCGGTACCGAAGGGCCTGGGCGAGGTCGCCGATCTGGCGCCGGTGAGCCGTGGCGAGCGGCCGGTGTGGCTGGCGCTGGGCGCGGACGGCACGATCAGCCATTGGGACATGGCGGCCGGCGACCATGAGCCGGTGGCCACCACCGGTCTCGCGGCCGAGCCGGATCGCGAACCGTGGGCCGGCCACCGGTGCCGCCGGCGCCTGCACGCCTGCGGCGACGGGACGTTCGCCGCCGTGGTCAACGACTACGGCCGCCTCGGTGAAGTGATCGACCTGCGCACCGGCCGCACCACGCTCGCCCTGGACAACCAGGGAGGTCACGAGGAGACCGTGCCGTTCTCGCTGGCTTTCGCGCGCCACCGCGGGCGGGACGTCGTAGTCCATCGCACGGCCTGGAACCGGCTGGACGTGTCCGACGCGCAGAGCGGGGCGCTGCTCACGGCCCGATCGCATGCCGCGCCGGCCGACGAGCGGGCCCGTCCCGAGCACTTCCTCGACTACTTCCACGGCGCCCTGTACGTCAGCCCGGACGGCCGGCGGATCCTGGACGACGGCTGGCTGTGGCATCCGGTCGGCTTCCCCGCCGTGTGGGATCTCGACCGGTGGCTGGAGATCGAGGTGTGGGAGTCCGAGGACGGCCCCAGCCGGGTCGACGTGTGCGGCCGGGAGTACTACTGGGATCACGCCATGACGTGGCTCGGCTCGGCCCGGGTCGCCGTCGAAGGCATCGGCGACGACGAGGAGGACATGCGTCCCGGCGCGCGGATCCTCGACACGACCCGGACCGCCCAAGGTGACCTGTGGCGTGTGCCGACGGCCGTGGAAGTCCTTGCGTTCGAGGGCCCGTCGGGACGGTTCTTCAGCGACGGTATCCACCTGTTCAGCAGCGGGGACGGCGACGGCAACATAAGCGCCGCCGGCCTGTCCGCGTGGGATCCGGCCCGGGGAGAACTCCTGGGCGTTGTTCCCGGCTTCTTCCCCACGCATCACCACCCAGGCGCCCGGCAGTTCGTGGAGATCGCCGGCGACGCGGTCCGGGTGTGGACGGCGTGAGCCGAAACCGCTGACCTAGTCCCGAGGTCAAGCCCTTCTCGCATGCGGTCGTCACGTCGTACCTGCCCAGCAGCAGTGCTCATGATGACCGGGCGCGGAAGGTGCCGCAGCCTGAGCCGTCGAGGACCACCGCCGTCCCATCACGGTCACAATTGGCCGCCCCACTGGTAAGGCGAAAGGACAAGCCCGCTCACCATGACCGAACTCCCCGACGATGTCCCCGGGATAGCCAGCGAGAGCCACTTCGCGGCATTCGTCCGCAGATACCAGCCTCTCGACCTGTTCGCCAGATTCCTCGGCAACCCGTTCGAGCTGCTGCGCGGCCAGGCCCAGGCCGCCCTGGAAACGCTCGACCCCGGGACCGTCCTGGAACGCCTGACGATCAACGGGCCGCCTCATCCCCTCGCGGACGCCCACCACGACTGGGACGCCCCGGTGCCGACATCGCGATACATCATCACCCGGGTCGCACTCTTCGCCCCCGTCGCCCTCCGGGTGTGGACCCCCGCCGCCGGCGCGCACTCCCGGCGGGGCGCACTGACCTGCGTCCTGGCCAACCTGAACCAGCCCGACCACGACCGCCTGGTGCAGTCCTGGCTCGACCTGGACCAGCACACCCCAAGCCGCCTCCTGAAGCCCGACGTCGACCTGCTCCGCAGCCGCATGCTCAGCGTCGGCGCATGGCTCCCCTCCGACTACCCGCCCGGATCCCCCGAAGGCGAGGGCCGGAGCACGCCCTGACCACCTCCAGAGCGCGGGCAGGTGCCGTGGGGGATGGGCGGCGTCGGCAAGACCCAACTCGCCGCCGACCACGCCCGCTCCGCGCTGACCGGTGGTGAGCTGGACCCGGGGTATTTGCGTCTCATGCTGCGGCAGGTGCTGCTGCCGGGGCGGGGTGCAGGTGCCCGGTGCGGCGCACGCCATCAGGGCGGGCAGGTCCAGCACGGCCGCCAGGCCAAGCGTCCCCGAACTGCTCAGCTGCACAGCCTTCCGGCCGCCCGGCGAAGACGCCCGTCGCGCACCGCACCGGCCGTAGGACGCTGCTTTGACGAACTCAGCTCGCCTAGTCTTCTGAGTCTGGAATTCGGTTCAGAAGACTAGTCGGACCCTGCCCGGTTGATGAGCAGGTAAGTTCCTGCGAGAGCGAGAGCGAGAGACAGCGACAAGCGCTGCGGAGAACTACGACGAGGTCCGCGGCCCGGGCCGACGTGACGGTCAGCTGACCACAGAGCGGGCGTGTCGCCGGTCACGCCAGGCCCGCCACAGTCGCAGCGGGTAAAGTCCGAACAGCGGAGCGTGCCGACCGAGGGAATCGACGTCCCGGCGGTCGAAAGCCCGGGCATACCGCTCTGCCGCCTCGGCGGTCGGATAACGCTTGTCCCCGGACGCACCGCACTCCCGGAGGCAGCTCCAGAGCAGGGTGCAGCCCTCATGGGAAAAGCGGTAACGGTGGTCGAGCAGGCGGCAGCGCAGCATTCCTTCGACCATACGCGGAACTGCCCGTGCCGGGCTCCTGGGCGCCCGCATGATCGCTCGAATGGGTCATTCCAAAAAAGAGAGCTGAGGTGACACCTATGAGCGAGACCGGCACGTTGCGCACCATTCGCACGGACATCCCGGCCCGCCTCGACCGGCTGCCATGGTCGCGCTTCCATTGGCGGATCGTCATCGGCCTGGGCGCCGTCTGGATTCTCGACGGCCTGGAGGTGACCATCGTCGGGTCGGTGGCCTCCAGGCTGACCCAAAAGGGCAGCGGGATCCATATGTCCTCTGCCGACATCGGTACCGCTGCGGGTATCTACGTCGCTGGTGCATGCGTGGGCGCGTTGTTCTTCGGACAGCTCACCGACCGGTTCGGCCGCAAGAAACTGTTCATCGTCACGCTGGGGCTCTACATCGTGGCCACGCTCGCCACCGCCGTCGCTTTCGCGCCCTGGTACTTCTTCCTGGTCCGATTCTTCACCGGCGCCGGGATCGGCGGCGAATACGCGGCGATCAACTCGGCCATCGATGAACTCATCCCCGCGCGCAACCGGGGCCAGATCGACCTGACCATCAACGGCAGCTACTGGGTGGGGGCCGCGCTCGGAAGCCTGGGATCACTCATCCTGCTCAACACCTCCTGGGTCAGTCTGCACGTCGGCTGGCGGATCGCCTTCGGGATCGGCGGGATCCTCGGAGTCGGCATCATGATCGTCCGCCGCCATGTTCCCGAGAGCCCCCGATGGCTCTTCATCCACGGCCGGGAACAGGAAGCCGAGCGGATCGTGGACCGGATCGAGAACGAGGTGCGGGCCGAGACGCAGCAGGAGCTGCCACCGCCGCAGGGGTCCATTGCCGTGCGGCAGCGGCGCGTGATCCCGTTCCGGGAGATCGCCCGGGGCGCCGCGCAACGCTACCCGCGGCGGGCACTGCTGGGCTTGGCCCTCTTCGTGGGCCAGGCCTTCCTGTACAACGCGGTGACCTTCAACCTCGGCACGCTCCTCAGCGGCTTCTTCGGCGTGGATTCGGGCCAGGTGCCCTACTTCATGGTGATCTTCGCGGTCAGCAATTTCCTCGGGCCGTTGCTGCTCGGCCGGCTCTTCGACACAGTCGGGCGGAAGCCCATGATCATGGCTACCTACTTCGGATCGGCGATCGTCACCGCTGTCCTGGCGGCACTGCTGATGAACGACGACCTGACCGACTGGTCCTTCTTCGTCCTGGTCCTGGTGACCTTCTTCATCGCCTCGGCGGGAGCCAGCTCCGCATACCTGACGGTCAGCGAGGTCTTTCCGATGGAGAGCAGGGCGCTGTGCATCGCCCTGTTCTTCGCGATAGGAACGGCCATCGGCGGTATCACCGGCCCGCTGCTCTTCGGCCAGTTCATCAACAGCGGAAGCAGGAACCTCGTCGGTGTCGGCTTCCTGATCGGCGCCGGCGCCATGCTGTTGGGAGGTGTGGCGGAGATGTTCTTCGGCGTGCGCGCGGAGCAGCAATCGCTGGAGAACATCGCCCGCCCGCTGACCGCCGAAGAGGCCGAGGCCGAGGCCGAAGGACGCGAGCCCGTCCCCCAGCCCGATCTCGGCGCCCGCGGCGCCCGGATCGCGGAGCGCAAGGTCCGGCAGAGCCGCCGGGAGGGCACCGGTGGCCGCCGCTACGCCCTTGGCGTCGGCAGTTCTTTCTACTCCCCGGGACTGGCCGGCACCGGCGGGCAGAACAGTCGTACGGCCGCGATGGCGGACGAGGCCGAAGACCGTGAGATCGAAGAGGTATCGGACGCGCTCCAGAAAAACGGGACGATGGACCGGGCCGCTCTCGAAAAGCTGGTGAACGGGAAGGGCTGGGGTCCCGGCCGTTTCCGCAGGGCCCTCGGTGAAGCGGTCTTCGAGACCCGGGCGCGGCGGACATCCGCCCGTTCGTACTCCCCACCGGAGCGCAGGACCGACTGACCCGTGATTTCGGTGCTCCTCGCTCGACCCCGGCGGGACCGGATTCTGGGTCCCCTGGGCAGAACGAGCTGACGTTGCGCCATTGGCCCCCCGGAGACACTGTCACCCACCCCGGCGTGCGCCCCCCGATTCGTCACCTTCCGCCTCCCCGGCCGCCCGCACCCGCTGCTCCTCCCGAGCAGAGCTGACGTCCCGTTCCAGCGGTGTGCGGCTCACGGCTGTCGCAAGGTCGTCCAAGGCCCGCTTCTGGAGTTCCGCCCCGCGCCGCGCCACCGGGCTCCGGTCCCCGGCGGCGCCATCCCATGCGTGGAGCGCCTCCTTCACGCGCCGCCAGTCCGGATTCCTGTGCAGGCGCACGTCCACTGCCGCCTGCGCGGTGTCCGCCTCCAGGGCCTCGGCGAACCGCTTCGACTCGGGGACGAAACGCACGTCGGCCCGCGAGGGTTGGCTCTCCATGAGCATCGCCGCCCGGCCGAACCCCTTGAGCGCTTCCTGCGCCTCCCCCGCCTCGCGCGACGTCAGACCGCGAGGACGGACCGGTTCCTGCCTTGCCCTGTCGTACGACTCCTGCCAGGCGGCACCTGCCTCCCTGCTCGCCAGCAGTGCCCTACGCACGTCGGCGTGATGCTCCCGAGTCGGTTCGGCGTAGTTGCGGAGCACCGCGGCCGCATAGCGTCCGTTGGCGGCGAGCCAGTCCGCAAGCCGGCCCGGCAGCCGGGGTGTCTCCCATGCGGGGAACACCACGTACGCCAGCATGGCCAGGGCCCCGCCGAGCAGGGTGAGCACCACCCGTTGCGGGACCGTCTGCGCCCATGTCTGACCGCCCATCCCGAGCAGGAAGACGGCGTACGCGGCAGTGAAGCACTGAGAGTAGGCGTAGCCGGTACGGATCAGCGTGTACGACAGGCCCGCCGAGATCACCGCCAGCGCGGCGCACACGTGGGTGCCCGAGCCAAGGGCCTGCACCATCGCGGTGGCGAGCGCGACTCCCGCCAGGGTCCCGGCGAAACGGGCCACCGCGCGCGCGTATGTCCGGTGAAAGTCCGGTCGCATCACCATCACCGAGGTGATAGGCGCCCAGTAGCCGTGGCCGAGGGGCAGCCGCGTCGCGAGCAGGTAGCCGAGCGGGGCCACCGCCGCCAAGCGGATGGCGTGCCGGAACACGGGCGAGTCCCGGCGGAGCTCACGGCGGACCGCCCGGATGACGACCGGGACCAGCCGGAGCATTGTCGGGCGCACCAGGAACTCCGCGCTCGCGGGGCCGGGCGGCGTGGGCGTCTTCCCGCTCTCGTCACCACTCCTGGCGATCTCCATCGCCTCGCCGAGCAGTTCCACGAGTTGCTCGGCGGCCTGCCGCGCGGACCCCTCCAGCACCTCGTGGTCCTTGTCGACGCGCAGGACGTCGATGCTCTCGGGCGGGACCTCTGCCGGAGTGCCGCGCCGGATCGAACGGGCGGCCGTGTCCAGAACGTCCGCGGCCGCGTCGAGCAACTCCCGAGCGCGGTCCCGCCCGGGTCCCTCCGCCGGAGCGCCGACGTCCGGGTCGGCGAGCGCGGCGACGACCGGCCGAATACGCTCGGCGAGTCCCCGGGGGCCGTGGAGGACGGGGGGACGGGTGCGGGCCTGTGATGGCGTCACGGCGGCCGCGTCCCTGGCCGACACCAACGGCTCAGGGTCGAACGGGGCGGTCGGGTCCTCCCGCAGTCGGCGGGCGTAGTCCGCCACAGCGGCCAGGGCGTCGGCGAGCGCGTCACGATGCGCCCCCCAACGGCGGATCGGGAACAGCAGGATCAGCACGGTCTGCGCGACGCCTCCGAGCGCGATGACTCCCGCGTGCTCCAGGGCTCGCCAGACACTCGTGGGCAGCGTGATGGTCACCAGCATGCTTCCGACGGTCGTCGCCGCGACGATCCCAGCGGTCGATCCGACGGCCCACGCCATTCCTGCGGCAAAGGCCCATACGGCCAGCAGTGGCAGGAACGTCACGAGTCGTCCTGCCGCCAGGTAGCCCAGGAAACTGCTGAGCGCCAGACCCGCGCCCGTGCCGAGTGCGATCACCTTGCGTGGACGGCAGGTGCGCTGGAAGGTGGCGCCACCCGCGGAGTAGGCGCCCAGGGCTGCGGCCGCGGCATACGCAGGGGAGGCCAGCCACAGCGCCGGCCCGATGACGATCGCCACACCAGCCGCCGTGCGCAGTGCGAGCAGGGGCTCCAGCCGGGTCTCCTCGATCGTGAGCCCGGATCGCACGACCTCCCCGAAGGCCCGCAGCCACGTCACGGGTGGGAGCCTAACCGGAACATCCTGCGGGGTCGCGTCGGCTGAGCCGACGGTGACAGCCGCGGCGCTACGCGTTCAGCCCGAGCGGCCGCGGTTCGATGTCGTCCGGATGGGCGATCCGGCATGCCCGCCAGAGGCCTTGCAGCAGTCGAAGGGGGTAGGCGACACCGGGGTGCCCGGCCGGGTTTCCTGTCGATTCGGGGGGCGAGCCGGCCGGTTCCGTCGGAGCCTTTGAGTCACCGGTCATCAAACTCCAGTGAAGTTGAGCCACAGCGGGCAACGGCCGACGAAAGGGACGCAGGCGATGACGCACAGGCTCGCTCATGCCCGGACCAGGCGTCCCCGACACGAGCGCCGTGGAGAGGCCCGCTTGCCCGGTGTGATCGCGATCCTCTCCGCAATCGCTCTCTACGTGGGCCTGCCGCAACGGCTACTGGTCGCACCGCGCTATGTGCTGCCTGCGCTGGAAATGTTGCTGCTCGTACCGCTCATCGCGGTCAACCCCAAACGGTTGACACGGCAGAGCAAGGTACTCCGTGTCCTGTCGCTGACGCTCGTGATGGTCATCGCCGCAAGCAATCTGGTCGCCCTCGGCATCTTGATCCACGACCTGGTCTATGCCGGAGTGAAGAACGGGCGTGCCCTGTTGGTGGCCGCGTTGCAGGTCTGGCTCACCAACATCATCGTCTTCGGTCTGGCGTACTGGGAACTGGACCGGGGCGGCCCCGTCGTCCGCACCCAGGCCCGGCGCGCCGACCTGCCGTTGGCGGACTTCCGCTTCCCCCAGGACGAGGACGACGACGCGGTTCAGGAAGTCGCGGACGGCGCCAGCGCCACATCGGACTGGATGCCCGTCCTGATCGATTACCTGTACGTCTCCGTGACGAACTCGACTGCCTTCAGCCCTACGGACACCATGCCGCTGTCCACTCGGGCCAAGGTGATGATGGGCGTGCAAGCCATCGCCGCCTTGGTGACCTCACTCCTGGTGATCGCCCGCGCTGTGAGCATTCTCCATTGACGGATGGCTCGCCGGAGCCACAGCTCCTGCGAAGACGGATGCACCCGTTCGCCTCGCCTGTGAGGACAAACGGCTCATCCATTGATCTGATGTTCCGGGGTGCTGCGGGAATGACTCACAACCGCGGCCGCGATTCACGCTGCCGCGGCCTGTTTCGGTGCTCTCGTCTTCAGCCGGAACGGACACCTGCGGCCCACAAGCCCGCTCCACCCCAAGGCAGCGGAAGGATCACAAGATGGTAGACACAGGTTTCTCTTCGTTCGACATTATGGTGGACAAGGCGAATCACGTCCTCAAGGAGATCGAGCACGCCTACGGGTGGCCCAAGGACCGCCGGAAGCAGTCTTACGCCGCCCTGCGGGCGGTGCTGCACCCGGTTCGGGATCGCTTGACGGTGGAGGAGTGCGTCCAATTCGGTGCGCAGCTGCCGACGTTGGTGCGGGGCGTCTACTACGACGGGTGGAAGCCCTCGGAAGCACCGTTGAAGATGAGCAAGCAAGAATTTTTCGCACGCGTCCGAGAAAATTTCCCCTATGCAATCGAAGGTGACACCGAGCAGTTGGCACGTACGGTCCTCATGGCGCTGCAGCAGTACGTCAGCGGCGGGGAGTGGGAGGACCTGAAGGCCGTTTTTCCCGCTTCCCTGGCCGCCATCCTGCCGCAGTCCTAACGGCGGATGAGCGCGCGGCGCGTTTCCGCGGCGATCTGCTGAGTCTCCCCGGTGGCGACAACGACAACCGGCGCGCCCGTGCCCGGTGCGTCGATCCTGCGCGCTCCGTCCTCGCGCAGCTCCTTCTCCGAGGGGACGGACAGCCCGCCGCGTACTCCCAGGACGGACAGGCGCGTGCAGATTTCCTCGCGCACCTCGGGCTGGTCCTCGCCGATTTCGCCGGTGAAGACCAGAGCGTCGAGGTGGTCCAAGGAGGCAGCCATCGCTGCGATGCCGCGGCAGCAGCTGTGGACGAAGGCGGCCAGAGCGCCCCGGGCGGACGCGTCTCCTTTGGCACGCGCGCGCACGAGGTCACGCGTGTCCCCTGAGGTGCCCGAGAGGCCGAGCAGACCGGAGCGCCGTTGGAGTGTCTCCTCGATCTCCTTCGCGCTCAGTCCGTGTTGACGTTGCAGCCACACAAGGGCTCCCGGATCGATGCTGCCGCTGCGACGGCTCATCACCAGCCCCTCCAACGGAGTCAGTCCCATGGTCGTGTCCACGCTGCGGCCGTTGCGCACGGCGCAGGCCGAGCAGCCGCCGCCCAGGTGGGCGATGACGACGTGGAGGGCTCCGGCGGCGCGGTCCAGCACGTCGGCAGTGCGCGCCAGGGACCAGGTGTAGGAGAGACCGTGAAAGCCGTAGCGGCGCAACCCGTACTGAACGCGCCACTGCTCAGGGACCGCGTACTGATAGGCGGCGGCAGGCAGCTCCGCGTGGAAGGCCGTGTCGAAACAGGCGACGTGGGGAATGTCGGGCAGCAGCTCACGGGCAGCGTCTACGACGGCGAGTGCGGGGGGCACGTGCAGGGGTGACAGAGGCGCGGCCTCCTCCAGCAACGCGCGCACCGGTCCGTCGATCAGAGTGTGCTCCGTCAGACGCGGGCCACCGTGAACGAGGCGATGTCCTACGGCGGATGGCGTGGGCACAGTGGCCAGGAAGTCGCGCAAGGCCTGTACCGTTTCAGGCCCCGGCGGCCTCTCGGCGTCGTGACTGGCAATCTGTGTGGCATCCGCCCCGAACAGGGTGATGTGCAGACTTGAGGAGCCGGCGTCGAGTACCAGAACACACTCCCTGGAAGACGCGCTGGGATCCATCGTTGCCTCCTCGCGGGTCGGGTCGGCCATCGGCCCCGCCGCGTCAGTAGCCCCTTCTCTGACGCTACCCGGTTATGTGATGCTTGCCCCGCTTTTCCCCGGCTGCCGCTGCGAGGAAAGGAGCGGTGCCGATTCGGCGCCCCCGCATCACCGTGCCCATTGAGAGTGGCTCAGCCGGCTCCCGGCCAATCGGTGTCCTGGCGCTGGCTCTGCCGCTGGCGCTCACCGTAGGCCGCCTGGCGGACCGCGTTGTCATCCTCAAGTCCGACGCCCAGCGCGCCGCCCACGGTCCCCATGGACGTGATGAACCACGCCAGGGACAGGTAATAACCGGCGCTCGGGTCGTGTCGGATCACGGGACTCAGCGCTTCAGGAGTGAGTACGAACACCGCCGTGAGGATGACGAGAATGTACAGCGCGGCGTACAGGCAGGCGATCCCGATGTAAAGGGTGAGCACTGTGGCTGCGTTGTACAGGGCCGCGCGCTGCCGGGCGATCTCGCCGCTGGGCCGTTCCCACAGTTCGTGGTCGACGATGAGCCAGGTGACCAGGGCAGCGATGGACGCGAACATCAACACGGCGTCGTGAACAGCGTCCAGGTGCAGGCTGACCGACCACACGTCGCTACTGATCAGTCCGAACGCAGCAGTGGCGAAGACGCCTGCGAGGGCGCGGGACAGGCCGGGGAAGAGCAGCCAGGGCCTGTTGGCCCGGACCATTCCCGACAGGAGCCGCAACCGGCCCCTCGCCCCGGGTAGAACGTAATTCCGCCGCTGGCCCGCGTACTGGATCCGTCCGGGAACCGGGGTCCCGCCTGATCCCTCGGGGAGCAGTTCGGTGATGACGCCCAGCGTGGCATCGCGAACGCGACGGGAGACGCGGAACAGGCCCAGGGACGGCAGAGAGAGCAGGGCGATGCGGTCCGAAGGACTCAACATCGCGACAAGGGGCCGGGCCTGGTCCCGGTAGGGCAGGTCGGTGAGGAACACCGCCAGGTCCCAGGTCCGCCCCTGTAGACGTTGATTGAGCGCCTGCACCATCAGGGGCAGGTCGCTCTGCGCGACCACTCCCAAGGGACTCGATTCCACCGTGATCTGCCAGTCCACGTCGGCCGACATGTCCGCGAGCAGAACGACGAGGTCTTCCTTCAGCCGCGCGGCCACCTCGGTCGGCCACCCTGGATCAGCCATCAGAAGGACATCGGGCCGAGGAGTCTCCGCCGTACCTGTCGGTTCCGGGTTGTCCGTACTCATTGCAGGGCAATTTATGCCATGTCTCCGGCCTGGATTGCCGCCGTGCGGACGTGTCGGGCAACAGCCGGCCTCGGCCCGGAGGGCCCATCGAGCTCAGCGTGGTGCGTCGAGCACGTTGCGGATGCGGGTGGCGATGTGCAGGTTGAGGCGCGTCTCGACGGCGCCGAGGTCGTGACCGGTGATCTCGCGGATGCGCTGGAGGCGGTAGCGGACGGTGCTGCGGTGAATGAGGAGCGTCTCGGAGGTCGTGTCGTAACTGCAGCCGCTCTCCAGATAGTGCGCGAGTGTCGTCACCAGCTCGGTGTGGTGGTGGGAGTCGTAGTCCAGCAGCAGTCCCAGCCATTCGCGGACGAAGCGGTCGGCTTCCCGTGCGCCTTCGCCCGAGCCCATCATGCGGCACAGGCCCAGGTCCTCGAAGCTGGTGCTGCCGTTCGGGTCCTGAGAACGGCGGCGGACGGTGAGGGCACGGACCGCCTCATCGTAGGAGTGCGGCAGTTCGGTGAAGACGTCGCAGCGGCCGCCGACCCCCATCGAGCCGGCTCTGGTGCCGAGTTCGTCCGAAACGGCCCTGTACAGCTCGCCTCCCGGATCACGCCGGTCCTCGTCGGCCTCCAGGACGACGGTGGTCGCGCCGCGAGAGCCGACGAGCACGTCCCGGTGCAGCCGCCGGGCCGCCCGTGCCACCGCGTCGCCGAGTGCGGCCCTCTCGGTCGTTCCGGGCCACTCCAGTACGGCGGCCTTGTGCGGCCGGTGCAGGTCGTGGCCCAGGGCTGCCGCCTGGGTGAAGACGTCGTTGGTCGCCTCACCCGCGATCAGCCGGTTGACGAGGTCGCGGCGCAGATGGGGCTCCAGCTCGGCCAGTTTGCGCTCATGGGAGAGCAGGGGAGCCAGCACCAGAGCGGCCTGTTCGAGCGCCGAGCTGTCCGTTTCCGTGGCTCGCCGGTTCGGATCGACCAGTGCGATCACGCCGAGCAGATCTCCGGCCATCTGGATGGGGACGACCAGCCGGTCCCGGTCCCGGACGGCGCCGGGCCGGCGTCGCGCGCTGTGCATCAAGGCATCCTGGCGCCGGTTCTCCGGTCCTGGGGGCGGTCCGCCGCCGGGTCCTCTCCGTGGTTCGTTCCGGCCGGGGCCTGCCCAGGCCCGCGGGTTGCCGAAGCGGTCCTCGGTGCGGGCCGCGAATCCCGTGTTGTCGTGCAGGATCTGCAGGATTCCGGCCTCGCCTCTGCCGGAGGCGGCGGCACGGGAGAGCGCGTCGTGGAGGGCGAGTCGCGAGGTCAGGGCGGACACGCTCGCGCCCGGGCCGGCGGTGGGCGATCTGCTCCCGGTTCCCGGCAGGTCCCCGATGCCCGGCGAGCTCTCCGGGCCGGCGCGGGCCGGCTCTCCTCGGCTCCCGGTGAGGCGCGCGAGGGCGATCCCGGTCTGCTGCGCGAGCAGGTCGGTCAGGGCGGTCTCCTCGGCAGAGGGTGCGGTCGGGGACCGGACGACGAGATAGCCGAAGCAGTGGTCCCGGTACCGCAACGCGATGGCTTGTACCCACAGCCCGCCAGGCTCGTGCAGGTGCCGGCTGTAGCCGTCCAGAGCGCTGATCCGCCGGTCGAGCCGGTCGGCGGCCACCTCTTCGGCGGCGGGCGCTTCAGCCGCGGGTTCGCCGGTGGGGTCCGCCTCCGCCGGCTCCGACGCCGCCGCGCTCCCCTGCTTGACGGCGGTGGAGGCAGCCACCCGGGACGGCGGGCATCGCCGCGCCAGACCGTCGTGCACGGCGTACGCCGCTTCAGCGGTGAAAGGGCCGGTGGCGGCGATCGCCGCCATTGCCCCCCACAGCACTTCGCGCTCGTCGTCGCCGTCGAGCATGACCGTCACCAGCCGTAGCAGTGCGTGTTGTGCGGCCTCCAACTGCGGGATGTGGTGGTCGGGGCCGGCCGTCGGCAAGGGAGCAGCGTCCATCGCAGGTCCATTCGCGGCTCGACAGCGCCTTCAAACCTTCACGCTACGCCGCTCAGCTCGGGGTTTCACCTGAGAGCCGTGCCGTGCCCCCGTCCTGGCGGACGGGAACGGCGGTGCGGATTGGTCCCGCCGGGGCGAGTAAGCACGCGGCTTGCCGCGGGAGGCTGGCGAAAGGTGCGGTGTGGCCGGCTCCGGCGCCCGGCAGCGCGCCGATCGGCCGGTCCCGCGTCGCGACGGAGGAGATTCCCATGGCGAAGGCAGTAGGCATCGATCTCGGTACCACCAACTCGGTCATCGCCGTCTGGGAGGGCGGTGAGCCCACCGTCGTCCCGAACGCGGAGGGGTCAAGGACGACCCCGTCGGTGGTCGCCTTCTCCGATGACGGCGAGCGGCTGGTGGGACAGCTGGCGCGCCGGCAGTCGATCCTCAACCCCAAAGGCACCATCACCTCCGCGAAGCGGTTCATCGGCCGTCGCTACGGTGAGATCTCCGACGAGGCCAAGGCGGTCTCCTTCGACGTGGTCGAGGGGCCCGGCGGGGTGGCCCGTTTCGAGGTGAAGGGCAGGCAGTACGCGCCGGAGGAGATCAGCGCGCAGGTGCTGCGCAAGCTGGCCGACGATGCCGGGAAGGCACTGGGCGAGAAGGTGACCGAGGCGGTCATCACCGTACCGGCGTACTTCAACGATGCCCAGCGCCAGGCCACCAAGGACGCCGGGAGGATCGCCGGCCTCGAAGTCCTGCGGATCATCAACGAGCCGACCGCCGCGGCGCTGGCCTACGGGCTGGACAAGAAGGGCCACGAGACGGTCATGGTTTTCGACCTCGGCGGTGGCACCTTCGACGTCAGCCTGCTGGACGTCGGCGACGGCGTGGTGGAGGTCCGCGCCACGGCAGGCGACTCCCACCTGGGCGGTGACGACTTCGACCGCCGACTGGTGGACCACCTGGCGGACGGTTTCCAGAAGACCGAGGGCATCGACCTGCGCAAGGACCCGCAGGCTCTGCAGCGCCTGTTCGAGGCGGCCGAGAAGGCGAAGACCGAGCTGAGTTCGGTCAGCCAGACCCAGGTGAGCCTGCCGTTCATCACGGCGGACGCTTCCGGGCCGAAGCACCTCACCGAGACGGTCCGCCGCTCCACTTTCGAGCAGATCACCTCTGACCTGGTGGAGCGCTGCCTGGAGCCGGTCAGGACGGCGATGGGCGACGCCAAGGTCACGGACCACGACATCGACGAGGTCATTCTCGTCGGCGGCTCCACTCGTATCCCGGCCGTGCAGAGCCTGGTCCGCCGGATGACCGGCGGCAAGGACCCGAACATGAGCGTCAACCCCGACGAGGTCGTGGCACTGGGTGCCGCCATCCAGGCCGGCGTGCTCAAGGGCGAAGTAAAGGACGTCCTGCTGCTGGACGTCACCCCGCTGTCGCTCGGTGTCGAGACGGCCGGCGGCGTGATGACCAAGATCATCGAGCGGAACACCACGATCCCCGCCCGCCGGTCCGAGACTTTCTCGACGGCCGAGGACAACCAGCCGGCCGTGGACATCGTGGTCCTCCAGGGCGAACGTGAACTGGCCGCCGACAACAGGGTGCTGGGCCGCTTCCGGCTGGAGAACCTGCGGCCGGCCCGGCGCGGGGAGACCCAGATCGAGGTCACCTTCGACATCGACGCCAACGGCATCCTCAAGGTCAGCGCCAAGGACCGGGACACCGGCGCCGAGCAGTCGATCACCATCAGTGAAGGCTCCAACCTCGATCCGTCCGAGGTCGAGCGGATGATCAACGAGGCCGAGAGCAACCGCGCGAGTGACCTGGCCCTGCGCGAAGCCATCGACGCCCGCAACGAACTCGACGCCGCCGCGTACCAGGTGGAGCGACGCCTGGACGACCTCGGCGACGCCGCACCGGAGCACGAGCAGGCGCGCGCTCGACTGCTCATCGACGAGGCGCGTACCGCCGTCAAGGAGGAGGCGTCGGCGGAACGGTCCCGGAACCTGACGTCCGAACTGCAGCAGATGTACGCGGCGCTGGCCGCCCACGCCGCCGGACCGGGCGGAGCCGGTGGTGGAGCCCAGCCCGGCGCGGCGCCCGGTCAGGGTCCCGAGGGCGGATCCCCTGGGGGCGACGACGACGTCATCGACGCCGATTTCGACAAGAGCTGAGGCGCGACATGTCGGATCAGGAACAGACGCCTCCCGCCGAGGACCGCTCCCCGCCCGAGCCCGGCCGGACGTCGCCCGAGCGGACGCCCGAACCCCAGCCGCCGGCGCCGGCTCCCGCAGTCGGGGAGCAGGAGCCGGCGCCGGTACCCGGCGGTCCTGAGGTGGAGGAGCTGGAGGACCGGTGGCGGCGAGCTCTCGCCGACCTCGACAACCTCCGCAAGCGCTACGCCCGAGAGCTTCCCCGGGAACGGGAGGCCGAGCGGTCCAGGGTGGCCGCGGCGTTCCTCCCGGTCGTCGACAACCTCGAACTGGCCCTGGCGCACGCGGGCGCGGACGATCCCGGTGCGATTGTCAGCGGAGTCCGGGCGGTACGCGACCAGGCCGTCGAGGTGCTGCGAAGCCTCGGCTATCCCCGCTACGAGGAAACCGGCGTGCCCTTCGACCCCGAGCAGCACGAGGTGGTGTCCGTGGTGGATGAACCGGACACCGCACCGGGCACCGTCGTCCGGGTGCTGCGGCCCGGCTACGGCGAACCCGGCCGCCGGTTGCGGCCGGCCGCGGTAGCGGTCAGCCGCAAGCAGGAGTGAGGCCGCCATGGCAGACGACTACTACGAGGTGCTGGGCATTCCCCGCACCGCAGACGCCGCCGAGATCCAGCGAGCCTTCCGTACCCTGGCCCGCCGCTACCACCCGGACGTCAACCGTGACCCGGCTGCCGAGGAGCGCTTCAAGCAGATCAACGAGGCGTACAGCGTGCTGTCCGACCCCGACGCCCGGTCCCGCTACGACCGTTTCGGCCCGGACTTCCGGCAGATTCCGGAGGACTACGACGAGCGTGTCGCGGCCGGCCAGGGCTTCGGTGGCGCGTACCGCGGCGGTCCCTTCGGAGACGCCCGAGGCCGGGCAGGGGCCCGGACCTGGACGGAGACCGGGTTCGACACCTCCGGCATGGACTTCGAGGACCTCTTCGAGGGCATGTTCGGCGGCCGGGGCGGCAGCGGGCGGGGCAGCCCGATCCCGGGCGCGGACCAGGAGGCCGAACTCGTCCTCAGCGTGGAGGAGGCGTACCGCGGCGGCCGACGGAAGATCACCCTGGGCGGACCCGGGGGCGAACGCAGCTACGACGTCACCATCCCGGCCGGCGTCGTCGACGGGCAGCGCATTCGGCTGGCGGGGGAGGGCGGGCGGGGCCGCGGCCCGGAGTCCGCCGGGGACCTCTATCTGGTGGTCCGTATCGCCCCCCATCCGCGCTACCGCCTCGTCGGGCGCGACATCCACGTCGATCTGCCGGTCACAGCCTGGGAAGCCGCGCTGGGGGCGACGGTTCCGGTCGCCGGTCCCGGCGGGACGGTCAAGGTGCATGTGCCACCCGGTACCTCCACCGGCCGCCGGCTGCGACTGCGCGGTGAAGGGATGCCACACCCGAAAGGTTCCCCCGGGCACCTCTACGCCGAAATCCAGGTGATGGTGCCGCCCTCGCCCAGCCCGCGCGAGCGCGAGCTGTTCGAGGAACTGGCCGCCGTCTCCTCCTTCGACCCGAGGAAGCAGACATGAGAGACGAACGCCGTTCTCCCGCCGAAAGCACCGGACAGGCCGGTACGAGGGCGGCCTATCCCCTGGTGCGGGTCTACCGGACCGGTCCCAGCCCCTATCAGCTCCCCATGGCCGGAGTGGCCGGCCGAAGCGGACTGCCGGCCGAACTCGTCAGCCGCTTCGTCGCCCTCGGGCTGGTGGACGCCGAGCGTGACGCCCGGGGCCGGCTGTGGTTCCGGACCAGCGCGCCGTCGGCCATCGCCCGGGTGCAGCGGCTGCGGGACGGACTGTGCCTCAACTACGCGGCCATCGGCGTCGTCCTGGACCTGCTCGACCGCATCGAAAGTCTGGAAACCGCACTGCGGCGCAGCGAAAGAGCCGCCAAGGAGCCCACGACATGGACATGAACCGCCTCACTCAGAAGTCGCAGGAAGCGCTGCAGGAAGCGCAGAGCGTCGCGGTACGGATGAGCCAGACCGAGGTCGACGGGGAGCACCTGCTGCTGGCGTTGCTGGACCAGCAGGACGGCCTGACGTCCCGTCTGCTGGCAGACACCGGCGCAGACCCGGCCGCCCTGCGCGCCGCCGTCGAGGCCGATCTCGCCAAGCGCCCGCGCACGACCGGTCCGGGCGCCACGCCCGGCCAGGTGATGGTGACCCAACGGCTGGCTCGGCTGTTGGAGACCGCGGAGCGGGAGGCCAGGCGACTCAAGGACGAGTACGTCTCCACCGAGCACCTGGTGCTCGCCCTGGTGGACGAGGGTTCCGCCACCGCGGCCGGCCGGCGCCTCGGCGAACAAGGGGTCAGCAAGGACTCCTTTCTCGCCGCCCTCACCACGGTGCGCGGGAACCAGCGGGTTACCTCCGCCAACCCCGAAGAGGCGTACGAGGCACTGGACAAGTACGGGCGCGACCTCGTCGTCGAAGCCCGCACCGGCCGCCTCGACCCGGTCATCGGCCGGGACGCCGAGATCCGCCGGGTGATCCAGATCCTCAGCCGCAAGAGCAAGAACAACCCTGTGCTGATCGGCGAACCGGGCGTCGGCAAGACCGCTATCGTCGAGGGCCTGGCCCAGCGGATCGTCCGCGGCGACGTGCCCGAAGGGCTGCGGGACAAGACGGTGTTCTCGCTCGACATGGGCTCGCTGGTGGCCGGAGCCAAATACCGCGGCGAGTTCGAGGAGCGGCTGAAAGCCGTGCTGGCCGAGGTCAAGAGCGCCGAGGGCCGGATCCTGCTCTTCGTGGACGAACTGCACACCGTCGTCGGAGCCGGCGCCGCCGAGGGCGCCATGGACGCGGGCAACATGCTCAAGCCCATGCTGGCCCGCGGCGAGCTGCACATGATCGGCGCCACCACGCTCGATGAATACCGCAAGCACATCGAGTCCGACGCCGCCTTGGAGCGACGCTTCCAGACCGTCCAGGTGGATGAGCCGACCGTCGAGGACACCATCTCCATCCTGCGCGGCATCCGGGAGCGGCTGGAGATCTTCCACGGCGTCAAGATCCAGGACAACGCGCTGGTCGCCGCCGCCACCCTCAGCCACCGCTACATCAGCGACCGCTTCCTCCCGGACAAGGCCATCGACCTGGTCGACGAGGCGTGCGCACGGCTGCGGACCGAGATCGACTCCATGCCCGCCGAACTCGACGAGCTCACCCGCCGGGCCACCCGGCTGGAGATCGAGGAGGCCGCGTTGGATCAGGAGACCGATCCGGCCAGCCGCGCCCGGCTGGAGGACCTGCGGCGTGAACTGGCCGACCTGCGGGGCGAGGTGGACGCCAAGCACGCACAGTGGGAGGCCGAGCGTCAGGCCATTCGAAAGGTCCAGGAACTGCGCCAGGAGCTGGAGCGCGCCCGGCAGGAGGCAGAGGAGGCCGAACGCGCCTACGATCTCAACCGGGCCGCTCAGCTGCGCTACGGAACCGTGAGCGAACTGGAGCGCCACCTGGCCGCCGAGGAGGAACAGCTCGCCACCAAACAGGGCGAGGCCCGGCTGCTGCGCGAGGTGGTCAACGCCGACGAGATCGCCGAGATCGTCTCCGCGTGGACCGGCATCCCCGTCACCCGGCTGCAGGAGGGCGAGCGGCAGAAGCTGCTCAAGCTGGACGAGATCCTGCGCGAGCGGGTGGTCGGGCAGGACGAGGCCGTCCAGCTCGTCGCCGACGCGGTGATCCGGGCCCGCTCCGGAGTGCGCGACCCGCGCCGGCCGATCGGCTCCTTCATCTTCCTCGGCCCCACCGGCGTCGGGAAGACCGAGCTGGCCAAGACGCTGGCCGCCGCGCTGTTCGACAGCGAGACCAACATGATCCGCCTCGACATGAGTGAGTACCAGGAGCGGCACACCGTCAGCCGCCTGGTCGGCGCGCCCCCCGGCTACGTCGGTTACGAGGAGGGCGGCCAGCTCACCGAGGCGGTGCGCCGCAAGCCTTACTCCGTCGTGCTCTTCGACGAGATCGAGAAGGCGCACGCCGACGTGTTCAACACCTTGCTCCAGGTGCTGGACGACGGCCGGATCACCGACGCGCAGGGCCGTACCGTCGACTTCCGCAACACCGTCGTCATCATGACCTCGAATCTGGGCTCCCAGTACCTGCTCCAGGACGCCACCCAGGCCGGCGAGATCAAGCCCGAAGCGCGGGCGCTGGTGATGACCGAGCTCAACGGCCATTTCCGCCCCGAGTTCCTCAACCGCGTCGACGACATCGTCCTCTTCCACCCGCTCGGCATCGCGCAGATCGAGCGCATCGTCGATCTGCTCCTCGCCGAGTTGCACGACCGCCTGTCCGAGCAGCGCATCGCGCTCGTCCTCACCGAGCAGGCCCGCCGGCTGATCGCGGCTGAGGGCTACGACCCGGTCTACGGCGCCAGGCCGCTGCGCCGCTTCATCTCGCACGAGGTCGAGACCAGGATCGGCCGCGCGTTGCTCAGCGGCGAGGCACGCGAGGGCGTGACCATCCTGGTCGACGCCGAGGGCGGCGAACTGGTCGTCACTCTCCAGGACGAGCCCCAGGAGCCGTGATGAGTACTTCTCGAGAAGGCCGCGCCGACCGCGGCGGCCGTGACACCGCTGGAGCCGAGACCTCGGTGCGGACGGTCACCTGCGCCAACTGCGGCCGGATCAATCGCGTACCCGCCGCGGCGCAGGGCAGCCTGCGTTGCGGAAACTGTCGGGCGGCGCTGCCGTGGATCGCCGAAGCAGGCGACGCCGACTTCAGGGAGGTCGCCGAGCAAGCGAGCCTGCCCGTGCTCGTGGACCTCTGGGCCACCTGGTGCGGTCCCTGCCGTACGGTGAGCCCCGCCCTCGAACAGGTCGCGGAGCGCCTGGCGGGGCGGATCAAGCTCGTGAAGGTCGACATCGACAAGTCGCCGGGGCTGGCGCGACGCTTCGAAGTCCAAGCGGTACCCACCCTTCTGGTTCTCGACCATGGCAGGCAAGTCGCCCGCCAGACCGGCGCCGCGCCCGCGAACGCGCTGCGTCAGTGGGTGGACGAGTCGCTGTCGGCGTCCCATGAATCAGCCGATCCCGCCTCCGGGAGGCCGTGATGACCAGCATTCCCGACCCGCACTTGTCGATGGTCCGGCCCGTGGCGCCCAGAACGCCGCAGGGTTGCGAGGACTGCCTGCGCATGGGGGCTCCGTGGGTGCATCTGCGCCTGTGCCTGACCTGCGGCCACGTCGGCTGCTGCGACTCCTCGCCCATGCGCCATGCCCGTGCTCACGCGGCGACCGACGGGTACCCGATCGTGCGGTCGTTCGAGCCTGGTGAGGACTGGCGGTGGTGTTTCGTGCACGAGGCGATGGTCTGAGCCCGGCAGGCCGGCCGGGCGCCTCCTCCAGAGCCGCCGCTCCTGACTGTCCTCCGAACTCCGCTGTCCGCCTTTCGCGTCTGTTTCCGATGAAGGGAGCAACCGTGCCGACTCTGACCCCGACGGCCGACATCCACGGGGCGTACCCGAGGCTGACGGACGACCAGATGGGGATCCTGAGATCCTGCGGACAGGAACGGCAGGTCCGCGAGGGGGAACAGCTCTTCCGGGCCGGCGAACGCAGTGACGAGTTCTTCGTCGTCCTCAGCGGCACGGTGGCCGTGGTCGAAGGCCACGACGACCAGGAGCACGTCGTCCAACTGCACGGTCCGCGCAGCTTCCTCGGCGAACTTGGCGTACTGGAGGGCCAGACCGCTTTCGTCAGCGCGGTGGTGAACAGACCCGGAGAGGTACTGGCTGTGGGTTCGGACGCCCTGCGCGACCTGCTCAGCCGCGAACCCGCGCTCGGCGACGTCATCCTGCGGGCCTACCTTCTGCGCCGTACGATGCTGGCCGGCACGGGCACGGGCTTCCGCATCATCGGCTCCGCGTTCTCCCCCGACACTCGGCGGCTGCTGGAGTTCGCCGCCCGCAATCGCCTTCCGCACCGCTGGGTGGATCTGGAGAAGGACACCGAGGCCGAGGCGCTGCTGACGCGTCTTGGTGTCGCGCCCGAGGAGACTCCGATCGTTGTCTGGCACGACTACCGGGTGCTGCGCAATCCCTCCAACATCGAACTCGCCCAGATCATCGGGCTACGGGCCGAGAACGCTGCGAAGGCCATCTGCGACCTGGTGGTGGTCGGCGCGGGACCCGGTGGCCTGGCCGCCGCGGTGTACAGCGCCTCCGAGGGACTGTCCACCGTCGTCCTGGACGCGGTGGCGACCGGCGGCCAGGCCGGCACCTCCTCCCGGATCGAGAACTACCTCGGTTTCCCCGCCGGGATCTCCGGCATGGAGCTCGCCGAACGCGCCGTCGTGCAGGCCACCCGGTTCGGCGTCCGGATCGACGTCCCCTCGGAGGCCACCGGCCTCGAAGAACGCGACGGGACCAGCGTGGTGCGGCTCGCCGACGGCGGCACCGTCAGCGCCACCAACGTCGTGGTGGCCACCGGTGCCCGCTACCGGCGCCTGACCGCCCCCGGCGTGGAGCGGTTCGAAGGACTCGGGGTCCACTACGCCGCCACCGTCTGGGAGGCGCGGACCTGCCGCCTCAACACGGTGGCCGTCGTGGGCGGCGGCAACTCCGCCGGCCAAGCAGTCCTGTTCCTGGCGCGCGAGTCGCCCGCCGTCCATCTTCTGGTCCGTGGCGGAGACCTGGAACACAGCATGTCCCGCTACCTGATCGACCGGATCGAGCGGCACCCCCGCATCCATGTCCGGCTGCATACCGAGGTCCGGGAGGTGACCGGCGAGGACCAAGTCGAATCCGTCGTCGTCGAGGACAACCGCACCGGCCGGCAGCAGGTGCTGGCGGCCCGCGCCCTGTTCGTCTTCATCGGCGCGCGTCCCGCCACCTCCTGGCTCGCCGGCGCCGTCACCCTGGACCGGCGCGGCTTCATTCCGACCGGGCAGGAGGTGGCCCACCTGACAGGGGACAGCTGGGAGCCCCTGGCTCGCACCCCGCTCGCCCTGGAGACCGATCTGCCGGGTGTCTTCGCCGTCGGCGACGTCCGCAGCGGCTCGGTCAAGCGGGTGGCCTCCGCAGTCGGCGAGGGTGCCATGGCTGTCCGCCTGGCACACGAGCACCTCGGGGAGGTGGGACCACCGGCCGTCCAATGACCTCAAGCCCATCCACCGCCGCGAAAAAGGGAAAATGACATGCCCGTCATGGGAGCTCCCAAGTTCGAGCGCTTCTTCCGTGCAGCCGCCGGCCTCGATGTCAACAAGAACGACCTCAAGCGCTACAACGACTTCGTGGACGCCAAGCTCTACGACCTCTTCCTCATCGGCACGGCCGATGCAAAGGCCAACGACCGGGACATCATCGAGCCGCAGGACCTCCCGGTCACCAAAGGCCTGCAGGAGAGCATCCACGCTTTCCAGAAGCTGGAGGAGGGCATCGAACTGCGTCCGCTGCTCGACCAGCTCGCCGCCCGCCCCGCCCTCGGCATGGACGCCGCCGAGGACACCCAGCAGCGGCTGCCCGACCTGGCCGGTGGCCTCAGCGTCGCCCTCGCCCGCGCCCTCAAAACCATCGCCCGCGACACCCGCCGCCCATCCACGGACCAGTGGGACGAAGCCTTCGAACTCTTCGACCTGCTGATCTGAGCGGGGGCGTTGGCTGGAGTGGGTTCGACACCCTGCCGCTTCTGCTGGCCTGGTGATCTCGCTCAGCGTTTGCCGGCGTTCAGGCAGGCTCTTCGACGGAGTGCGAGTCGGTGAGGGTGACGGCACCGCCTGCCGAGATCAGGGCGACGATCACTGCCAGTACGGCGTAGGTGATCCGCTCACCGTGGAAGAACGACTGCACGAGGCTGCTGCTCCAGGCACCTGCGGGCAGCTGCGTGGTGACCAGGGCGGCGATCATGGTTCCGACCACGGCGGTGCCGACGCTGGTCCCGACCTCCTGGGCGGTGTCGTTGAGTGCCGTGCCGATCGAGGTGCGGTTGGCCGGCATCGCCTCGACCAGGGCGATGGCGCAGATCGTCATGACAGTGCGCAGCCCGATGGTCATCACGACCATGGAAATGGCGATGGCGGCGTACCCGTGGTCGACGCCCCAGGCGAGGCCGGCCAGCGCGCCGGCCAGGCAGGCCGCGCCGATCAGGCAGGCGATGCGGTGACCGAACCTCTTCGCGAGCCATTCCGACAGGGGGGTAGCGACGATCATGGTCACGATGATCGGCAGGTTCGCCAGGCCGGCCCGCACGGGGCTCCATCCGTAGGCGTACTGGAAGTGGAGGATGAGCCCGAACATCACGCCGGCCATCGCGATGGACGTCCCGATCTGGGCGATGGCCGCGCCGCGGACGGTCCCGCCGGAGAAGATCTCCAGGTCCAGCATGGGCGCCTTGCTGCGGCGCTCGTGCCACACGAACGCGATGCCCGCGGCCACGGCGCCGAGGATCGACGCGATGGTGATCGTGGAGAACCAGCCGTGCTCGACACCGCTGGTGAGCGCGTAGCAGGCCAGGCCGATGGCGAGCACGCTCAAGGCAGCGCCCGGCAGGTCGAGCCGGTCCTCGGTCAGGTCTTCGGGCCGGTCGGCCGCGACGCCGAGCCGCACGCCGATCGCCGCGATCAACGCGATCGGCGCGTTGATCACCAGGAGCCACTGCCAGCTCACGTGGGCGAGCGCGGTGCCGCCCAGCAGCGGGCCGAGGACAAAACCGGACATGCCGACGACGATCATCAGGGTCATCGCACGCATGCGCAGCGCCTGATCGTCGAACAGGCGGAAGACCAGCGAGTTGGTGATAGGCGCCATGGCCGCGGCGGCTACGCCGAGTCCGGCCCGCAGAACGATGAGCTGCCCGGCGGAATCGACGGCGACGACGCACAGGCTCAGCAGACCGAACACGGCGAGGCCGGCCAGCAGCACACGCCGGCGTCCGAGGCGATCGGCCATGGATCCCGCCGTCAGCAGGAGACCGCCGAACGTCAGCGAGTAGGCGCCGGTGACCCACTGCAGGGCGGTCGTGCCGGTGCCGAGGTCACGGCCGATGGTCGGCAGCGCGATCGAGAGCAGCGTGTTGTCGACCATCTCGACGAAGAAGGCCAGGCAGAGCGCGGCCAGGGGAATCCAGGCCGCGCGGAGCGACGCATAGGTACGGGATGCAGCGAACTCGGTGGTCGCGGTCATGGCCGGCCTCCCTTCGGATCAGGCATCGCCGACCATCGGACGACGCTTGGCACAGAACCAGCATGGAACGTGGTTCGATAATGGAACGCGGTTCGACCATAGACCGTCGTTCGATAGGGAGGCAAATGGTGATTGGATGGAGGGCATGACACCCCCGCGAACGCGCTCCGCCGAAGGGTCCCCCCGAGGACGCAGACGTGCTTCGCACTCCATGGAAGCCGTCCTCACAGCGGCCGTGGCCCTGCTCGACGAGGCGGGCGGATCGGCGCTGACATTCCGCGCTCTCGCCGCCCGGCTCGGCACGGGCGTCGGGACGATCTACTGGTACGTCGCGAACAAGGACGAGCTGCTCGACCGCGCCACCGACCACGCGATCGGCGGGATCCTCGCGGCCGTCGAAGAGCAGCCGGACAGCGACGACCCGATCGCCGACATGC
This sequence comes from Actinacidiphila acididurans, assembly GCF_016918855.1. Classification (GTDB taxonomy): domain Bacteria; phylum Actinomycetota; class Actinomycetes; order Streptomycetales; family Streptomycetaceae; genus Actinacidiphila; species Actinacidiphila acididurans. The sequence continues at coordinate 63,969 of NZ_JADKYB010000023.1, read as the reverse complement.
GCGCGATGGCCGTCACGCTGTTCGATGCCATCGTGGACCGGCCGTGGCTGTCGGCCTACTTCATGCGCAACACCGACATCCAGGGCAACTCGTTGCGCCTGTACGAGAAGCTCGGCCAGCAGACCCTCCGCCTCGACCTCACACCGCGACAGCGGTTCCACGCCGTTTCGGCGGTCACAGGCGTCGTGGTCGGCACGGCCGCCGACCTGGGCGTGGAAATCCCACAGGAACTGCTCGACGGCCACGTGGACCGCGACGAGTTCCTCAGCCGCTTCGCCGAGTCGTGGCGCTCGCTCGACGCCACAGACTTCCCGTTCGTCCACCAGATCGCCGACGAGTTCGCGGGACACGACGACCGCGACCAGTTCCTCGCCGCACTCGATCTGACCCTGGCGGGCCTCCGCCTTCAAGCCAGAACTTGATCTTCGCAACCCGCTGCCGTACAGCCGGTCCAGCCGCCCCCCCAGCACCGCACTCGGTGCTCCGCTGCCGCTCAGGGGGCGTCCGCTATGGGTGATCGTGCGCGCAGAGCCCGCATTGCCTTGAACTCCATGATCTCGACGTTCGTCAGCCTCCGAGTACGGCTTCCCGGGCGGCGCGGGACCAGATGGCTTGCTGGTGGGTGGTGAAGCCCGTGCGGTTCCAGTGGAAGAGGACGTGGCGCGCCAGGATGCCGCGCAGGCCGAGGCCGAGGTGTCCGTTGGCGGCGGCGTCGGCGAGGGCCCGGCCGCTGTGTTGCAGGGCCTCGATCCATGGGCGTACCGGGGTAAGGGGGCCATCGGTGAGCAGCTCGGTGGCGTCGGTCAGGAGGAGGCGGCGTACGGCGGGCGCCATCGCGCTGACCTTCTCCGAGGCTACGTCGGCGGCGAAGGGGCGACGGATTTCGACCTGGCCCCAGATGTCGCCCTGTTCGCCGAATTCCAGACCGGCAGCGCGCATCAGCAGGGTCATGGCCAGCAGAGAGGTCGCCTTCGCGTCCAGCATGCGTGCGTGGCCGTCGGCGCTGCGGTGGAGGTAGTCGAGGATTCCGGCGCTGTCGGCGTGGAAGAGTCCGTGTGCGAGTCGCATGCCGACGGGGCCGCCGAAGGCGATGGTCTCCGGTTCGTACGGGCCGGGCCGCCAGTCCTTGACCAGGCCCCAGGACACAGCGTGGTCGAGCGCCCTGGTGATGTGGGCGATGACGTCTTCGGTGGTCGCGTCCGGGTGGGGGTGCAGGCGCAGTCTCCAGTGCGGGTGCTTGCGCACGAACCACCAGGCGCCGACCGGCCCGTTCGTCAGGGCGGGGGCGAGGTAGGCCCGCAAAGTATCCGCCGCGGCGGGGTAGTCGGTGAACTGGATGCTCACCTGGTGCCATCCGGCGGGCGCGGCTTCCAGCGCGGCCCGGCCGGCGGCCCGGTACCGTTCCAGGTCTTCGGCCAGGTGGCCGGTGGGCATGTCTGCTCGGCGGGCTGCCTCCTCGATCGGCGTTCCGCGCAGGACACTCAGGACGGCGTCCTCGGCTCGGTCGACGTCGCGCACGGTCACCCCTGTCACGTCAGCAGCAGGCAGGCGTCCCACTGCCCTTGGGGCGCAGGATCGTCGCTGTCGGGGGCGTCCTGGAAGGCGAGGGCGGCCCCGGCCTTTCCTTCGAGGAAGCCGCTCGCGTCGGGGACGGCCGCTGCGAGGAGCCCGGTCGTGATCCGGCCGGTCAGGGCGGCGAATGCCCCAGGGCTGTCCGCGTCCTGGGCGACGCGCTGCACCGTACGCAGCAGGCCGCCGAAGCCGTGGCACAGGCCGCGGTCGGCGATCAGGTCGAGCCGGCCGGGGTCGGTCATGCAGAGCAGCAGGGCGCGTTCGGCCATCCGTTTGCGGTCGTGATCGCCGAGGACGATGGCGGCGAGTTGCTGGGCGCGGGCCAGGCCGGGCGTGCCGTAGCACCAGGAGGGGACGGTGGGGAGTGCCGGGGCGGGCCCGTGCTGGGTGGTCCAGCGGGGCCAGCGGACACCGCGGTGATCGCTCTGCCGGATCCCGTCGAGCCACCGGCAGATGCGGCGTATGGCGTCCTCGTGGCCGTCCACGGTGATCCCGGCGCGCATGGCCAGGGCCAGGAGTGCGAGCGGGCCCGTGATGCCGTGGGCCATGCCTGCGTTCGCGTGGCCGCCGGGCGTGGCGGCCGTGTCGGTGGCCGGAGGGTGGCCGACCCACCACCCGGGAAGCGGCTCCCGGGCAGGGCCGGGTACCGGGTGGGTCAGGCGGACCAGGTACTCCAGGACGGCCTTGGTCTCCGCGCCCTGGGGCTGGCGGCGCAGCAGCAGCGCGCCGATGCCGGTCAGGCCGCGGAAGAGGTCGTATTCGGCGAACGTGGCGTGGCTCCCTGCGTCGATGCGCGCGTGGGCGGCGGCGAGGCGGCGCCGGGTGTGGGCCGCCACGATGCCGTCGAGGCGGTGGAGGGCTCCGGCGTATCGGTCGGTGCCGTCAGCGGCTACGTGGAGGACGAAGGCCATCGCGGGGGCGCCGAGGTAGAGGCCGGCGTCCGGGCCGTCGATCAGGGGACCGGTCCCCGAGACGCTGTCGTGCACCTGCGCCCAGTCCCCCGCACCCCGGCGGGCCCGCTCGACGGACAGGAGGGCGGCGCCCAGCGGCCCGTGCGCGAGGGACTGACGCGACGCCAGTCCGGTGTCGGCGGGAGGAGCGGCGGTCACCGTAGAGCCCCTTCCGGGCGGACGCTCCAGGACAGGGCTGCCGCGCGGGCGAGCCGTCGGCAGGTGGTTTCGGCGTCGGGGTCGATGCCCGCGACGCGGTTGTGGTGCATGTGCAGCAGCGACGGCAGTACGTCGGCCGGGTCGATGCCGGCGGACTCCAGGGCCCCGCGGTACCGGTCGAGAGCGGTGCGCCGCAGCTCCCACGCCTGGGCAACGGCGGGATCGGCCAAGGACTGGGCACCATCAGGACCTGCGAGCCGCAGGGCAAGAGCCTGGACGGGCCGGGGTGGCGCCTGGCCGTCGTTACGCGGCAGGTGCTCGACCAGCCAGTCCAGTCCGCCCCGCCGGGAGCCGAGCAGGCCGACGGCGATGTCCACGTAACTGGCCGCGATCACGGCCACCTGCTGATGAACCCGGTCGAGCCGCATCTGCGCCAGCGCGGCAGCGGAGTCGGCCGCGAAAAACGCCTCGGCCGCCTCTAGAACAGGCCCCGTACCGTAGCGGCCGGTCTCCGGCAGATCGGTGTCCCACTGCACCCGCTGGATCAGGCCCTCCTCCCGCAGTTCCGATGCCCAGGCGGCCACCTTCTGCGCCGCCGCACCGAACGCCTCTGGGACCGGCAACCGCAGCCGCAGGCGAAGGTGCGATTCGGGGTCCGCGTACCGGGTGAACCACGCCGCCGGGTCGGCGTCCCAGTCCGCGAGCAGGCGCGGAAGGTGCGCCGTCAGCACCTCCGGGACGCGGGCCGTACTGCCGTAGAGCTTCAGGTACGCCCGGTCCGAAGCGCCCGGCAGGCGCCCGGCGGCGCGCCCGGCCACGACCGTCGAACGGCGGGCCGGAGCGGGTACGGGCCGCTGGTCGGAGGCAAAGGGCATGACCACCTCGTGGGCGCGGCCGATCCAGCCGAAGTCGCCCTCGTCCGGGGCCTCATGCAGCACCACAGTGCGGTGACGGTCCACCTCGCGCAAGAGGAGGTCCCGGTGGGCGGGCCGGTCGAGGTCGAGACGGAGCCGCTGGTCGTCGGAGCCGACGTACACCGTGCGGGGGACGCCGTGCCGGATGCGCCACGCGGTGAAAGAGATCCCTCGCTGGCCCGTTTCGCCCAGGTCATCGCCGCGCAGACGCCAGCACGCGGCGGACAGGACGGTGCGGCCGTAGCGGACCTCCGGCAGGCAGGCGGGCGGCGACGCCCCAGGCGAAGGGGACGAGGATCGCCGTGTGGGAGCGGTGCACCTCGCACAGGAAGCGCACCAAGGGGTGGGTGGCGTGGCTCAGCTCGACGGCATTCATCACCGACGGCTCGACGACGCGACCGGTGGAAAGGGACACCAGGTACAGGCGGCCGGCGTCGGCGACGACCCCGAGGTCGTCCAGGTCGACTGTGGCGGCCGGGTTGGACTCACCGACGGCCAGGACCTCGGACGCGACGGCGGGCGCGCGGCCGACGTTGAACGTCTGCCGTTTCATCGGGGGCGCGGAGACCTGCGCGCGTACGGCGCCGGCGGTCAGCGTCGGCAGCGCGCCGTACACCGCCCTCATCCGGTTCAGCTCGTCCGGCTCCAGCATGGACAGGAACCGGCCGGTGGTCGTGCCGGCGGCAAGCGAAAGGCCCACGGTGGACAGGCGGAACCGGCCCTGCGTCAGGGCTTCGGCGGACTTGGCGAGCACGGTGAAGCACAGCTCGACGTGCGCGGGGACTTGGGAGGGCTGGCCCAGGGACAAGGCGCGGAGGTCGTGCTCGGTGAGGGCGATCTCGCGGCGGCCGGTGAGTGTGGCGTCCTGGGCGAGTGTGAGGAGGTGTTCGTCGCGCGGGGTCGTGCCGAGGACGGGCCGTGGCAGTACGGTGCCGCGGTAGCCGACGGGGAAGCCGAGTCCGGTGTCCGGGTCGGTGAGGTCGCGTACGGGCACGGCCGTGCCGGTGCTGTAGCGCTCCAGGAATCGCGTTCGGTAGTCCCGCCAGGCCGGCGAGCCGTTCGGGTACGGCGTGATGCGCGCCATGACCGCCAGGGCCCGTTCCGCTTCCCGCGCGACCTCTTCGGGCAGGACGATGTCGCCGTCCGGGCGGATGTTGACCGCAAGGGGCTGTTCGGTGACTCGCGTGAGGGCGGTCATCGCCTCGCTGGCCCGTCCGCGGAGAGCCGGCTGGTCGCCGGGGTGCGCGCGGTCGTGGCGCCGGAGCAGCCGGTGAACGGCGCGGAGTTGCGCGGCCATGAGCACGTCGACACCGGTCTCATCGAGCCGGGTGACCAGGTGGCCGAGCGTGTCCGTGCTCGTCATCGGTGGCTGGAGGTCGGTCAGGAGGACCCGGTGCGCGACCAGGCCGGCGACCATGGCCTCGATAGCGGCCACTGGGGTGTCGGGGTAGTCGGCGTGAAGCTTGCTCACGAGGTCGCGGACCCGTAAGGACGTACGGGCCAGGGTGAGCGCCTTCTCCGCGGCCCGGGTACGGCGCAGACCGGTACTCATCGGGCCGTCCGTGCCCGGCTGGTAGTCGACGACGACCCGGGGGCCGCGGACGATCGCCGTCGGGTCGGCGATGACCGTCAGATTCCGCAGCAGCGCCCGGTCGCGCTCCAGCGTGGCGATCACGTCGTGCAGCCAGATGGCGTCCGCCTCGGCGAACGCCTGGCCCCCGGTCCCCCAGTGGACGTGAGCCTCCCGTCCGAGGTGCACCACGGTCGGGCCGGCGAACAGGCCGAAGGGGGTGGCGCGGTGCTCCATGCGCAGCAGGTAGCGCGCGAGGGAGCGGGCGGTGCGTTCCGTACGCTGCGGCCGCGCGGAACCGCCGAGCACTTTGCCGACTGCGGCCGCGAGTTGGGGCGCGGCGTGGGCGATGGCGCCGGCGCGGGGCGCGTCCGCCCAGACCTGTTCCACCCAGGCCCGGAGGTCGTCGGTGCCGGCCCGGTCGCCCGGCCAGGAGGGCACCGGCGCCGGCATCGGAAAGACCGACGCTCTGATCATGGCTGCGTCCAACGCGTGATACATCGTGCCTCCTTCCGTTTGCGGGCCCGGGGGCCGGGCGGGTGTTCCCTCGCCGGCCCCCGGGGAGCGCGGTCAGCCGCCGATGCAGGTGCTGTTGCTGCAGGCCGAGGCGCAGGTGGAGGTGCAGTTGTCGCTGGTGTCGTTCAGCAGCGAGCCGAGGACCGGCGCTGCGGAGACGGTCTCGATGTCGAGGTCGAAGTCGCCGTCGGCGCGGTAGTCCGTCGCCGCTTTGAGGACGGTGCCGGAGTTCTGCTGTGCCATCGCGTTCTCCTCCTGAAGAGGTGCAGGGATGTGCTGGTCCGCCTGGCCGGGGGAGCCCGTCGGCTTACGGCCAGGTGATCGTGATCCGCGTGTGCCGCCGCTCGATACGGCGGCCGGCGGAAAGAAGGCCGTCCGGCGTGCCCGCCGGGTGGACCTCGATACGGGCCCGGTCGCCACGGTGGTCGCCGTCCCAGGTCCGGATCTCGGCGGCCAGACGCTCGGCGAGCTCCCGCCCGCGCGGGCCGTGCCCGATCGCGCCCAGTTCGTAACGGTCCTCGACGTCCGTGGCGCGCGTGGTGCGGTACGCGAAACTGCCCCCGTCCACGAGGGTCGGGATGCCAATCGGCGAGGCGGAGGCAACCAGTCCGCGCGTGCGGGCGCCGGGCTTGGCCGCCATCAGCGGAAGGTTGTCCAGCGCGGTCGCCAGCCACAGGTCCAGGTGCTCGGTGGACTCACTGCCGCCCAGCATCACCCCGGACCACACCGCCGACCTCGCCGTGGCCAGGGCCCGCGCCAGAGCCGACGTGTCCGGCTCGGGGTGCCCGTCCAGACGCAGGGCGATCTCCTCCCCCGCCACGTCATGGAGCACTGCCAGCCGGACGCGATTCTCGCCGGCGCCCTGCATGGGCACGAACCCGCACAGCTCGAACCCGTCACTGACCAGACGATCGCTCTCGCCGTCACGGACGAAGGCGACCGTGCGCGTCATGCCCCGCATCCGCAGCGGCACGACCAGCCGCCCGCCCGGCGTGAGCTGCCGCACCCAGGCCGGCGGGATGTCGGCCGCCTGGACGGTGACCACGATCCGGTCGTACGGGGCATGCCCCGGGAGACCGTCCTCGGCATCGGCCGTCACCACAGTGACGGTGCGGTCGTAACCGGTCTCGGCCAGGAAACGCCGCGCCCGCGCCGTGACCTCGGGGTCGATGTCCACGCTGACCACCCGGCCGGTGGCCCCGGCCATCTCGGCCAGGTAGGCGGCATTCGGGCCGCCGGAGCCGATTTCCAGCACCGCCATCCCCGGCTCGATCCGGGCCTGCTCGATCTGCATGGCCTGAATCCGCGGCGCCGAAACGGAGCTGATGTCCACCCCCGTCGCGTCCGTCTTCGTCACCGCCGCGAATTCCGCGCCGTACGCCGTGGCCAGGTCGATCCCCGGGGTGGCCAGATGCCGCGGAACAGCGCGGAACGCCGCAACGACACGCGGATCACGGGCGGCACCCAACTCGATGAGCTGCCGCACCATGCCCTCGCGTACGTCCTGGTCGCTGGGCGTTTGTGTGCCTGTCTTGGTCGTCATGCCGGGGACGTTAGCCACCGGTTCTCTCCTTCCCGGCGTCGCGCGCCGAGGGTCGTACGGATGTCGCGATCTGAACGAGGGGACGGGTGACCGAGGGGCGGGCCAGGGCTTCCAGGACCGCCTGCCTCGGCCGACAACCGGTCAGCAGGCGGCGGCCCCGTAAGCCGAGTCCCACCGCCGGTCAACCACCGCCGGTCAACTCCTGCGGGGACCACGCCGCCGCGCCGACCTCGGCTGATGGGCCGCCCAGTCCGCGCGATACGCGACGAGCCGAGGGCGCACCTCCTGCTCCAAACGGTCGGCCTGAGCCCGCAACTGCGCCGCCAGCACCGCAACCTCGCGCGGCCCGAGCCCGGTCAGCCAGAAGTCCTCGATCAGGTGAACATTGACAACCGGAAAGGGCTGCTCGTCCTCGCCGGCCTCGGGGATGCACTCGATGTTCCCGGACAAGACCCACGTCTGCTCGCCCGGCCCGTAGCCCCCTTCCGCCAGCCGAAGCAGCTGCCCGTCGAACGGCGCGCGGTGGATGACGTCGTGCACCGCATGACGCATCCGCTCCGGGGCGATACCGATCCGGCTCGGATCCTCCTCGGCCCAGCCGGGCAGATACCCCCTGGCGACGTCCCCCTCGAGCGACGCGATCGTCCACGTGCGGCCGGGCGGCACACGGACCGCCGACTCCACCGGCCGCCGCCCATTGCTGCGGACGGAGGCGAGCGTGGCGGGCCTGCCGGGAGGCGCGGTACGGGTACGGGTCATGGTGAGAACTCTCATCTGTCGGTTCGCCCGGCCGGCGGCCCCGCCACATCGGTGAGACCACCGGACCGAGCACGGAATGGATAGTGGACAGGTGGACAAGGCCCGCTCCGGCCGGTTCCGGCGTGACGCGCGCCGACGAGACGAACAACGGCCGAAGCGGGAGCTTCACGCAGGGCTGGCGGCTACCAGTCCGTGCGGTCGGTTGGTCTGACGAGGACTCGGAGCCGGATCGGATCGCTGGCCGACCACTGGCCCGTCCCGTAAAGCGCCCGCAGCAGATATGTGCGGTCGCCATACGTCGGTCAGGATGTCCCGGCGTTCCTTGACCGGATCATGGACAAGGCCGTCGGCCCAGGAGCCGTCCTCCGTGCTCAATCGGCGTCCTTGCAGGTCAGGACCGCCCACACGCGCTTGCCGAACGGAAGTGGGTCACTCCCCCACCGGTCGGACAGCGCGTCGACCAAGGCCAGCCCGCGCCCGCCCACGTCGTACGGTCCCGCCTCCCGGGGCGCCGGGCGGGCAGTGGACCTGTCCGCAACCGCCACCCACACTGCATCGGTGCCCGGCCGGGAGACGGAGACGCGGATGCTGCGGCCCTGGGCGTGCCGAGCCGCGTTGGCGACCAGTTCGGTGACGACCAGAGCGCCGTCATCGGCGAGTACGTCGAGGCCCCAGGCACCCAGTGCGGTACGTACGAGCTGGCGCGCCGGCTCGGCGCTCTCCGCCGCACAGGGCAGCGTCTCGGTGTACCCGGGGTGCCCTCGGGGGCGGGCTGCGCTGCTCACGATCATCCAGACCTCGGAGGTGGCGACGAACGGTACGGGGGTTCGGGGCCGCGCCCCGTACGGCCGTCCGCCGGTGCCCGGTGGCGGCCGTACTTCAGTCAACGGCCCCCAAGCTTCGGTGGGTGAGGAAAATTCGCCCTGCTCCGGCTTTCACCGGACCGGAAATTCCCAGATCTGTCTGTACTCCGCGCACACCGCACGGCTACGTTGAGTGAGTGGACGGTAACCAGAACCTCATCACCGCCATGGATGAAGCGGGTTTCACCCAAGCCAAGCTGGCAGAAGCGGTGAACGCTGCCTTATGGGCCGACGGCCTTGAAGGGACTGTCAGCGACCGGACCGTACGCAACTGGATGACCGGGCGTACCCGCTGGCCGCACCCTCGGCAAAGGCAAGCGCTGATGGCAGTATTCGGTTGTGACGCGGAGAAGTTGGGCTTTGTCCCGCCTGCCCGTCTCGGCCCTGCAACCGAGGAGGAGCAACCGGTGAAGCGCCGTGAATTCTTCACCACCGCCACTGGTACCGCCGCGGCCGTCGTCGTCCCCTCGGCTGCCGCCCGGCCGAACAGAGTCGGCACGTCGGATGTGATCCGGTTACGGGACGGCATGGCAGACCTGGTGAGCCTGGACCAGGCCCAAGGCGGGCACGTGGAGTTGGAGCGTCTGGCCCTTGCACGCGTCAGCAAAGCCCTCGGCTTGCAACAGCTGTCGGCCACACAGCGCGTTCGTCAGCGTCTGTTCGGCGTGGCCGCCGACTACATGAGCGCTGCCGCCTGGTCAGCGGTTGACGCCAGAGGCTTCGACCGCGCCCAGAGTCATCTGGAACAGGCGTTGTACCTGGCCGGGATGGCCCAGGACTCCACCGCTTTGTTCGAGGTGTGGAATCTGCACGCAATTCTCGCCCGGCAGCGCCTGGACTTCGCCGCATCCGTGGACGCCGCCATGGCCGCACGAGCGAGCACCGTCGCCCGACGTGACCCGATGTTCGCGTCGCTGGCCCACGCCCGCGCCGCCGTCGGCCAGGCCAAGCTCGGCGAACGGCAATCGGCTTTGCGCTCCCTCGGAAGTGCCCACGAGATTCTGGCGAAGGCATCCGCCGACCGGCCAAGGCCGACCTGGATGGCCTTCTACGGCCCGGCCGATTTGAACGCGCTCACCGCCATCGTGCTGAACGACCTCAAAGACGCGCTCGAAGCCGAGGCCGCCTCGCACAAGGCCCTCGCCCTGACCCCGGAGCAGTTCCGCCGCAACCGGGCCATGGCCCTGATGAGTCTGGCCCTGGCACAGCTCCAGCAGGGAGACATCGAGCAGGCCTGTGCGACTGCCGGCCAGGTCTTCACGCTCATGGCGGGCGATCCACTTCCCGGGCGGCTGCGATCCAGACTCGGCGACTTCCACCGCGCATTGATCACGCGCGCGCCCGACGCCACAGCCGCCCGGGAGTGGGCCGACCGCCACCGACAGGATTGGACGACAGCATGACCGTTGACACCCTCGACATCCGGCACTACGCCCACGAGGACCTGGCCAGCATCCGGCAGATTCTGCTCGACGTACACGACGACGCTTATGCGGATGCGATGGACGACCCCTTCAACCAGCGTTTCGCCTGGTTCGTCGACCATTGGGGCGGCAACCCGGGCTTCTCCTGCATGCTCGGGTACGACGGCGACGAGCCGGTCGGCTACGCATACGGCGCCCCGGCGGCCCCCGGCCGCGAATGGTGGCGGGAACACCTGGACCCGGCCCCCGAAAAAGCCCGCACCTTCGCGGTATCGGAGTTGATGGTCCGCCCCAAGTGGCGCAAAACCGGTGTGTCCCACCGTCTGCACCGGGCCCTGCTGGACAGCCGCGACGAAGATCTCGCCGTCCTGATCGTGGACGTCAATCTGCCCAAGGTGCAAGCACTCTACGAATCGTGGGGATACCGCCCGGTCGGCCGCCGGCAACCGTTCCCTGATTCACCCTTGTTCAACGTGATGCTGGCAGAGTTGCCGCTGGCGGGGTGATCGGCCACCGATCGGCTCCCCTGCTGCCGTAACGGTGTCGCCGTGAGAAGGAGCTCAACGGAGCAGCCCCGCTCGCCCTCGAAAGCTGAGCGTCAGCCGCCCAGTTGGGCGAGCGCTTTCGCCTCCTTCTCCGAGGAGATGCCGTGCTCGGCCCAGCGCGGGTGCTCCACCGGCAGACCACCCTGCCGCAGCCACTGCCAGGTGTCGGCCACGGTCTCGGCCAGCGGCCGGCATACGAGCCCGGCCGCCTGCGCATTCCCCGACTCGATCCGCCACACGCCGGCATGGGTACGCCACAGCGGAGCTCCGTCCACTGCCGGACCCCCTGCTCGATCAGCAGCTCGTCCGGCGCCCAGACCAGATGGCCGAAGCCGCCGGTCACGTCCAGGCAGGCGTTGAGGAATCCGCCCCGTCTCGCGGCCGATGGGCGCGGTGACGTTGTACGCACCCCCGCCGGCCGCCATGGCCTGGTCGAGGGCGAAGGCGGCCACGTCCCGGACGTCGACCGGCTGGATGCTCTTGCCCGGGTCACCCGGCGCCAGGATGGCGCCGCCCTTCTCCGCCCTGCGCAGCCACCACGGAAGCCTGCCCACGTACTCCCCCGGCCCCAGAATCACACCGGGCCGCAAAATCGCCACCCGGTCCGCCCCGAACGCCGCCACCGAAGCCCGCTCCGCACCCGCCTTCTGCCGCCCGTAATACCAGTCGGGCCCGTCCCAGCCCTCCGGTAGCCGCCCGTAGTCGATATCGGCATCCGCCGGACCGTCCAGCACCTCGGACGACTCCGACAACGGCTCGTCCGGCCACCCGCGGTACGCATTCACCGTCGACACGTACACGTACCGACCCGCAACCGGCTCCAGGACCCTGGCCCCTGCCAGCACGTCGCGCGGCGCCAGCTCGGACGCAGAGGTGTCCACGACCGCATCCCAGGTACCGCTCTCCGCGAGCCGAGCCAGATCGTCTTCGACCGTCCGGTCACCATGGACCTCCCGCACCCCGGCAAGCGCACTCCCGGACCTGCCCCGGTTGAAGGCAAACACCTCCCACCCGCGCCTGAGAGCCTCCTGCGTGACCGCCTTGCCCAGGAACCAAGTCCCGCCCAGCACAAGAACCTTCATGCCCACGATCTTGCCCGGTGGACGTACTGCCCTGCCGTGGCCTGTCGCTTGGCGGATGCTTCCGGCTGCCGGACACAGTGGGCTGACGCCATCGTCCCGTCGGCAAAGTTGAACCGACATATCGGATCACGTCAGGGCGCCCGCCCCGGGCACCGGAGGATGTACGTGAACCTCCTCTCTTCTACGGTGTCGGCCACTCGGCGCTCGGGTTCTGAGATCGCGTACCCCGCGAACGCTTTGCCGAAGTCCGCCCGGCCCAGTGCGAAGGTCTACGCGTTCAAGCGCCGTGGCCACGTTCGCCAAGAACTACAGCGCGAAGCTCCCCAAGGTCGTCAAGAAGATTACCGACGTCATCGACGAGCTGCCGGCGTGCTACCACTTCCCCGCCGAGCACTGGACCAAGCTCGTCGAGTCCGCACAGCGCACCTCTGGCCGGTATGACAGCTGCTTCATGCAGCCAGCACAGTGCGGGGCGATGTCGCGAATTACACTCCCGCAGTGACGATCGGCCATCGAAATGCGACCTCGGCTCCGGACCTTGTCGTGAAGCTCCTTCCGTCCAAGCGGAGCTCCAGCCGAGTAGGCCCGTCTGCTTGCTTGATCTGGCTTGCGAGCGAGTTGAGTGACTCGCTCAACGACCAGGACGAGGAGGTATAGCGGAAGCGTCCCAACTCGGGTGCGCGCACCAGCCTGCAGTCAAGATGGACGTCCGGCTTGGGACCAACTCCGGATACCGCAGCTGCCCTGCGCTCGTGCGGGAGGGTCGGACACCCGCATGGACGGCCGACAGCCCGGGCCGGAGCCAGGAAGATGATGCCATCACAGAGGTGGTCAAGTTCGTTTCCAGCGCGCCGGATGAATCGGCTGACAACGTCCGCCGGACAATCCACGCAGACCTCCAGCACCTCCGATGGAAGCAGCGCCTCGAAGCCGCCCGCTGGGTGCGTAGCCCGGCGCACCAATCCGCCGTACAGGTGAGCCACAGAGTAGGTCACGGCTTCATTCTCTGAGGTAACGAGCCACGAACCGACCGGAATCGGCCCAGAGGTGCACGTTTCTTCTGACCGCACTTGGCCCGAGAAACCTTCGATGCCGATAACGTCCGACATACGACCTCCAGACTCGAGTACGAATGTGCAAGGCTCTCGCCGGACTCGGGCTTGGAGGGGCCCTGAATCTGTGGTATTAGCGAAACTCATTCCCCTACAGCTTTTGCTGTACTGGACCGTGTACAACTCCCGGGAACCAACGGACAGCGGAATTGGCGGGCCAGATGGTCACGCGGAGGCCGAAGTCCCGGAGAATTTCCTTCCGCGCCTGTACGTCTGGGGCTGCTGCCCACCGATCTGCGACCGTCTGCCCTGTCGGCCGCGTGACCATCCCCGCCGGCCTCACAGGCTCCAGTCGCAGCTTGACCAGGTCCCGGCCCATGTCCGCGTACCGGCTTCGAAACCATTGCGCATCGTCGGGCGCGTCATAGAGCCCTGCCTCCCGGTCGGCGCGCAGCCGCTGACGGGCTGCCTCGACCTCAGCGATGCGCTCGGCGATGCCGTCTCCCGGGTCGTAGACAGTCTCCATGACCATCCCACTGCCGTACTGTGCGAGGAACCAGCTCTCCATCCTCGCGTCCAGGTCGTGAATGAAAAAGGAGGGTGCGGGCCGGCAGTTCTTCGCCCCCGGCAGGCCCAGTACCCGGGCGTCGCAAAGGTAGCGCTTCCCGCGGCCCTGCGAAGGGGCTGCGTTGACGCGCAGACGGGAGTGGCATTGCCCGCAGAATGCCAGTCCCGTAAGGAGATACGGGCGGCTGGAGGTCCGGTCGCCCCTTGGGTGGGCCTCTCCTCGCTGCCGGATGACTCGTTTGAGCATCTCGTGAGTCGCCCGGTCCCACAATGGCTCCGCGACACGCACGGGGCGCCCGTCATCACCCACCACAGGGCGTCCTCCGTGCATGAGATATCCGAGGGCAGCCTCGGACGTGAGGATGTCGCGAAGCCCCGACGACCGCCAGGGCGCTCCCGTGGGCGGCCGTCCGTACACCACCGCTCGGTGGTCGCTTGGCGACAGCTCTCCCGCCCTGGTCAAACGGGCAGCCTCCGACGACGGAGTGATGTTGTCCGGATCGGAAAGGAGACGCCGAGCAACCTCACGGATCACTCCTGCGGCATGCGGATGCAGGGCTACATGATCCACGGCACCTGTGGGCACCAGTCGCACGAAGTGGTACCCGTAGGACGGTTTCCCCTTGACCCGACCTGCTGCCCGGGCCTTGATGGTCGCGTCACGATTCCGCCGCTGGATGGCGCGCAACTCCATCTGCGCACCCCACGCCTCCATGGTGAAGCGGTTCTCGTCGTTGACGTCATGAAGGTCCCACGGGCCGTCGTGCCCGTAAGTCAGCAGGAGCAGCCCGGAGTCCCGCATCATGTAGCCCGTGTTCAAGCAGTCGACGAGGTTGCGGCCCAAACGGTCCACCGCGGCACCGGCGATGCCGTCATAAGGCCCTCGCTCCCCCCTCAGCCAAGGTCCCAGTTTCGGCCGCGTCATGGGGTCGGTGGCACCCGAGACCTCCCAGTCGTCGGCCCAGGCCATGACGTGCCCACCGGCAGCTTTCACTGCGGCGAGCACGTCGTCCTGCTGTCGTCCGGGAGAGGTGGTGGCGGCGGACATCTGCGACAAGCGACGGACTCCGACCAGGCATCGACCGCATCCGTCGTAGGCTCGCTCGATCACACTCTCCGCCATACCACACCACCGCCGTTTGTCCTTATTGGCGGTACGTCTCCAGTAGCCGCAGCCAGATCTCGCTGATCGTCGGGTACGAGGGCACAGCGTGCCACAGGCGCTCGACCGGCACCTCGCCGGCCACCGCGATCGTGGCGGAGTGCAGCAGTTCGCCGGTGCCGGGGCCGACGAAGGTGACGCCGGCCAGGACGCCGCGGTCCAGGTCGACCACCATGCGGGCCCGGCCGCGGTAGTCGTCGCCGAAGAGGCTCGCGCCGGAGACGTTGGCCAGGTCGTAGTCGACGACCTTGACCCGCAGGCCCGCTCGTTCGGCCTCGGCGGCGGTCAGGCCGACCGCGCCGACCTCGGGGTCGGTGAAGACGACCTGCGGCACCGCCGCGTGGTCGGCGGTGGCGACGTGCGCGCCCCAGGGGCGGTCGTCCACCGGCTCGCCCTTGGCGCGCACCCCGATGGCGGCGCCGGCCATCCGGGCCTGGTACTTGCCCTGGTGGGTGAGCAGCGCGCGGTGGTTGATGTCGCCGACCGCGTACAGCCAGCCGTCCTCGACGGCCGTGACCCGGCAGGTGTCGTCCACCGAAAGCCAGTCGCCGGGGGTGAGCCCGACCGTGTCCAGGCCGAGGTCACCCGTGTGGGGCCTGCGGCCGGTGGCGAACAGGATCTCGTCGGCGACCAGTTCGCCGCCGTCCGCCAGGCCGATCCGTACCTCGCCGCCGGTGCGGGCGACCGAGGCGACCGACGCCCCGAACCGCACGTCGGCGCCCGCCTCGCGCAGCGAATCGGCGACCAGTTCGCCGGCGAAGGGCTCCATCTTGGGCAGCAGGCCCTGGCCGCGGACCAGCAGCGTGACCTGCGAGCCGAGCGCCTGGAAGACGGTCGCCATCTCGACGGCGACCACACCGCCGCCGACCACCGCGAGCCGCCCGGGCACCTCCTTGGCGCCGGTGGCGTCGCGGCTGATCCACGGCCGGACCTCGTCCAGGCCGGGCAGCGACGGCAGCGCCGCGGTCGTGCCGGTGGCCAGCACCACCGCGTGGCGAGCGGTCAGCCGGACCGTGCCGCCGTCCGGCGTGGCGACCACGACCTGCTTGGGGCCGTCCAGCCGGCCGTGGCCGCGGACCAGGTCGATACCGGCCGAATCCAGCCAGCCGACCTGGCCGGCGTCGTCCCAGTGCGAGGTGAACTCGTCGCGCCGGCCGAACACCGCGGCGGGATCGAGCGGTCCGGACAGGGCCTCGCTCAGCCCCGGCAGCCTGCGCCCCTCGGCGCGGGCGATCACCGGGCGCAGCAGCGCCTTGCTCGGCATGCAGGCCCAGTACGAGCACTCGCCGCCGACCAGTTCGCGTTCCACGATCGCCGTGCTCAGACCTGCGGCGACGGTGCGGTCGGCCGCGTTCTCACCGACCGGGCCGGCGCCGATGACCACCACGTCGTAGGTACGGGATGCATCGTTCATGACCGGCTCCTGTGCCACTGGGGGGACGCCCGGTACGGCATCCCTACGATCAGACCGAGGTCGGGACGGCGCCGCAAGCGGGCGCCGGGCGCCATCGTACTGATCATCGGACCGGGAAGGCTTTCCGGGCGCTTACGGTTCACCGGACGTGCGGGTTCCGGCCACCCGCCCGCCGAGCCGTCGCCGACGTCCCGGACGTAAGATCAAAAGGCGACGACGGCCGGCGTCACAGGAGGTGGCCCGATGGGCGAACTGGTTCTGATCCGGCACGGCGAGACCGAATGGTCGCTGACCGGGCAGCACACCAGCTACACCGACCTGCCGCTCACCACGAACGGGGAGGAGCAGGCGCGTTCGCTGGCGCCTCTGCTGGCTTCCCGCCACGTGTCGGCTGTCTTCACCAGCCCGATGGAACGCGCCCGGCAGACCGCCAAGCTGGCCGGCTTGGACCACGCCCGGGTCGACCCGGACCTGGTCGAATGGGACTACGGCGGCTACGAGGGCGTCACCACCAGGGAGATCCACCGGCAGCGGCCCAACTGGCTGCTGTGGACCGACGGGGTGATCCCCGGGCCCGAGGGGCACCCGGGCGAAACCCCCGAGCAGGTCGGCGACCGGGCCGACCGGGTGCTGGACCGGGTGGACGCGACCTTCTGCGACAGCGACGGCGGCGACGTGGTCCTGGTCGCCCACGCCCATTTCCTGCGGGTGCTCACCGCCCGCCGGCTCGGCCTGCCCCCGGCCGACGGAGCTCTCTTCCAGCTCGCCACCGGTACGGTCAGCCGGCTCGGCATCGAACACGGCCGCAATGTGCTGACCTCCTGGAACCGCCTGCCGTAGCAAGAAGGCAGCCCCCGCAGCGGTCCGAGCCGGCCCGAAGCGTATGCAGCAGTCCGAGCACCGGCCCGAAGCGTCCGTGGCGCTCCGAGCACCGGCCCGGATCCGACCGAAGTGGCCCGAGGCAGCCCCGAGTCGCCCGTACGGACCGCCCCGCCGGGCATGCCCCGGCCGATTCCGCGAAGACTGGAAGTCACGGCTTCCAGAAAGGACGCGGGTCATGGAGAACTCCATCCGCACGGATCTCGGGCTGCTGGCCCTGCGGCTCGGCACGGGCTCGCTGCTCTTCGCCCACGGCGCCCAGAAGCTCTTCGGCTGGTTCGGCGGCGGCGGGCTGGAGGCCACCGGGCAGGCCATGGAGCAGATGGGCTTCCGGCCCGGCAAGCCCTCGGCGCTGGCCTCGGGGCTGTGCGAGGCGGGCGGCGGCGCGCTGCTCGCGCTGGGCGTGGCGACACCTGCCGCGGGAGCGGCGGCGGCCGGCGGGATGGCGGCGGCGAGTTCCCTGCACGCCCCGGCCGGGTTCTTCGCCACGTCCGGCGGCCTGGAGCACCCGGCCCACGTCGGCTGGACCGCCGCCTTCCTCGGGGTGACCGGTCCGGGCCGGTTCTCGCTGGACCACGCCACCGGGCACGCCCTGAACCGGCCCTGGGTCATCGCCACCGCCTTCACCACGGCCGCGGCCGGCGCCTATCTGGTGATCAACGCCCGCCTGCAGCGCCTGGCGCGTTCGGCGGCTCAGCCGGAGGACCAGCCGGCCGGGGAACAGGCGGCCGAGGGCACCACCGACGACGCGACCTGAGGCCGCCGGCGGGGGTGCGCAATTGCGGACCGTCCCGTTCCGGGTGGCGCGCATGCGCAGGTCCGCGGCCGGGAAGGCTCGTCCTCGCCAGGGACGACCGTCATGGTCGACCCGGTGGGTGCGGGACTGTCCACCGAGGGAGCGCGTGATGACGGTAACGGCCGGCGGGCAGCGGACGACGCCCGACAGGATGCGGGCGGCGGCCGGAGCGGTACGGTCCGCCGGCGCCGGAACGCGGTGGCGCCGCGGGTTCGCGGCCGCCGCGGCAGGGGCTCTGCCGGCTCTTGCGTTCCCGGCCCCCTCTCTGTGGTGGCTGGCCTATGTCGCGCTGGTGCCCTGGCTGCTGCTGGCCCGTTCGGCGCCCACCGCGCGGCAGGCCGCGTACGACGGGTGGTTCGGCGGGGCGGGCTTCATGCTGGCGGTGCACCACTGGCTGCTGCCGAGCCTGACCGTCTTCCTGGTGATCCTCGCGCTCATGCTGGGCGCGCTCTGGGCACCCTGGGGCTGGCTGGTGCGGCGGCTGCTCGGCCCGGGCACCACCGCCGGCAGTGCCACCGCGGCCGTTGTACTGCTGCCGTCGGCCTGGCTGATGGTGGAACTGGTCCGGTCCTGGCAGGCGCTGGGCGGACCGTGGGGGCTGCTGGGCGCGAGCCAGTACGAGTTCACTCCGGCGCTGCGGCTGGCCTCGGTCGGCGGGGTGTGGCTGGTGAGCTTCCTGGTGGTGCTGGTCAACACCGCCGTCGCGGCGCTGATCGCGGTCCCCGCGGTGCGCCGGCCCGCACTCGCCGCGCTGGCCCTGAGCGGGGTGGCGACCACGGGCGTGTGGCTGTGGGCGCCGCGCCCGCACGAGTCCGGTTCGGTACGGATCGCGGTGGTGCAGCCCGGGACAGTGAGCACCACTGGAGCCCGGTTCGCCCGCGAACTGGCGCTCACCGAGCGGCTGGCCGGCACGCACCCGGACCTGGTGGTGTGGGGCGAGAGCAGCGTCGGCTCGGACCTGACCGTCCGTACCGACATGGCCAACCAGCTCGCCTCGATGTCCTCCCGGGTCGGCGCGGACATCCTGGTCAACGTCGACGCCCAGCGCGCCGACGGCAAGGGCATCTCCAAGACCTCGGAGCTGATCGGCCCGCACGGGGTGATCGGGCCGACGTACGACAAGATGCGGCTGGTGCCGTTCGGCGAGTACATCCCGCTGCGTCCGGTGCTGGGCTGGGCGACCTCGGTCGGCAAGGCCGCGGCCCAGAACCGCAGGCCGGGCACCCGGCAGGTGGTGATGAACACCGGCCGGCTGCGGTTCGGGCCGCTGGTGTGCTTCGAGTCGGCCTTCCCCGACATGAGCCGTCACCTGGCGGGCAACGGCGCGCAGGTGCTGATCGCGCAGTCCTCCACCTCGTCCTTCCAGCACAGCTGGGCGCCGGCCCAGCACGCCTCGCTCGCCGCGCTGCGCGCCGCCGAGGACTGGCGGCCGATGGTGCACGCCACGCTGACCGGGATCAGCGCGGTCTACGACGCGAACGGGCACCCGGTGGGCCGGCGGATCGGCACCGGCAGCAGCACCACGGCGGTCTACTCGGTGCCGCTGGCCACCGGCGTGAGCCCGTACGTGCGGCTCGGCGACTGGGTGCCGCACCTGGCCCTGGTCATGGTGGTGGTCGCGGCCGGTTACGAGGGTTCGCGCGCGATACGGGTCCGGCGGCTCAGCCGGCCTGCGCCAGCACTTCGGTGACGATCTGCTCGCACAGCTCGTGGGTGAGCAGGGCGTCGCCGGCGTCGAGGAGGGTGCCGGCCCGCACCGCGTCGAGGAAGGCGAGGGTGACCTGCTCGATGCCGCGCTGGCGGGCGACCTGCACCCAGTCGCCGCGGCGGCGCACGGTCGGCTGGCCCTTGTGGTCCACGACCTCGGCGAGATTGAACACCTGACGCCGTGCGTCGCCGCCGCTGACGTCCAGGCTCTCCTCGGTGGACCCGCTCATCCGGTTCATCGACCCGATCGCGGTGAAGCCGTCCCCGTCGAGCTGGAGCACCACATGGTGCAGCAGCCCGCCGCGCACCCGCGCGGAGACCCGGGTCCGCTCGACCGGTCCGGGCGCCAGGAACCGCAGCGTGTCCACGACGTGGATGAAGTCGTCGAAGACCACCTCGCGCGGGTCGTCGGCCAGGCCGATCCGGTTCTTCTGGAGCAGGATCAGGTCGCGCGGGTGGTCCAGGCACTGGGCGTAGCCGGGCGCGTAACGGCGGTTGAAGCCGACCGCGAGCGAGACACCGCGCTCGCGCGCGAGGCCGGTCAGCTCGCGGGCCCCGGGGGCGTCGCGGGCCAGCGGCTTGTCCACGTACGTGGCGACGCCCGCGGCCAGCAGCCGCCGGGTGATGGCCACGTGGTGCTCGGTGGGCGCGTGCACGAAGGCCGCGTCCAGGCCCTGGTCCAGCAGGGCGTCCAGGTCGGTGTGGCGGTGCGGCAGCCGGTACGCGTCGCCGACCTCGTCCAGGGTGGCGGGCGTGCGGGTGTGCAGGTGCAGTTCCAGGCCCGGCAGGGCGGTGAGCACCGGGAGGTAGGCCTTGCGGGCGATGTCGCCGAGCCCGATGACGCCGATCTTCAGGGGGGCGCTGCCCGCTGCCATGGATGCTCCTGTCGTCGCCGCCGGCGGCGGCCTGCCGTTGCGCTGCCTCCGCAGCATACGCGCAGGTGGGCGGGGGTCCGGCGGTCGGTTGTCGGCGGACCGGGTCGCTCGCGCGGGTGAGGCGGCGAATCCCCAGGCGAATATTCACTCTTGCGGGGAATGGCGAAGTCTGCGGCTTTTCCGCACAGTTGAGGAGTGCGCTGGTTGTCCGCAGCGGTGGTGGTGACGGCGGCCTGGACCGCCGTCGGCTGCGCCACCGTGTCCTCTCCCCCGTCCACCGCGCCCGTACCGGGCGCTACCGCCTCGCGGGCGGCACCCGACCGGGTGCCGCCGGCGGCCTCTCCCGCCCGTGTGGTGACCGCCACCGTGGGGCCGGCCGGCGTCGGCACAGCCCGGCCCGCACCCGGGCACCGGGCGGGGACTGCCTCGCCGCACTCGTACCCGCGGTCCGGGCGGGAACCGTACTCCGGTACGGCTCCCGCCGGACGTGCCGCCGCGCTGCCCGGCGGCACCGCGGTGTGCGGGCTGAGTGAGGCCTTTGGCGGCCGGTTGGCCGGCAGCACGGCCGCCCGGATCTGCCGTCAGGCTGTGCGGTCCGCCGCCCGGGGCGCGGGTGGCGGACCGGCAGCGGGCATCTCGGGTCCGGGCGGCGGTGCGCTCCCCTCGCTCACCGGGCGCTGAGCCGCACCGCCGGGGTGACCCGGTCGTACGGCCGGCTGGTGCGCCGATCCCGCGCGCTCCACGTCAGCCGATCGGGCCGAGGTCGGGGATGCGCCAGTCGATCGAGTCGTGGCCCTGGGCCTTGATCGCCTCGTCGATCCGGCCGAAGGGCCGGCTGCCCAGGAAAAGCTTGGCGGACAGCGGCGAGGGGTGGGCGCCCTCGATGACGGTGTGCCGGGAGGTGTCGATGAGCGGCAGCTTCTTGCGGGCGTAGGCGCCCCACAGCACGAAGACGGCCGGGTCGGGGCGCCCGGAGACCGCCTTGATCACCGCGTCGGTGAACTTCTCCCAGCCCTTGCCCTTGTGGGAGTTGGGCTCGCCCTCGCGGACGGTCAGCACCGCGTTGAGCAGCAGCACGCCCTGCTCGGCCCAGGGCATCAGGTAGCCGTTGTCCGGGATCGGGTAGCCGAGTTCGTCGCGCAGCTCCTTGAAGATGTTCCGCAGCGACGGCGGGGTCTTCACCCCGGGCCGCACGGAGAAGCACAGCCCGTGGCCCTGGCCCTCGCCGTGGTAGGGGTCCTGGCCGAGGACGAGCACCTTCACCTTGTCGAAGGGTGTGGCTTCCAGCGCCGCGAACACCTGGTCCTGCGGCGGGAAGATCCGGTGCTGCTCCCGCTCGGCCGCCACGAATTCGGTGAGCTGCGTGAAGTAGGGCTTGTCCAACTCCCCGCCGAGCGCGGTCTCCCAGGAGTCGGGCAGCGTGGTGGGCACGTCAAAAACCTCCGGCTATCGATCCGTTACTGCTTCCAGCAACGTACCGCTCCCCACTGACAACGGCCCGCGGACAGCGGGCGGCCGGGCCCCGGGCCGGGACCGGCCGCCCCCTCCGCGGGACCCGCGGCGCTGCCGGTCAGTGCCCTCCCGCGTGCAGGAACAGGCCGCCGTCGATCACCAGGTTCTGGCCGGTGACCCAGCCGGCCTGGTCCGAGAGCAGGAAGGCGGCGGCGCCGCCGATGTCCTCCGGCACGCCGAGCCGGCCCAGCGGGTAGCCTGCCGCGGCCTCCTCCTCGCGCCCCTCGTACAGCGCGGCGGCGAACTTGGTCTTCACCACGGCCGGTGCGATGGAGTTGACCCGTACGCCGGGTGCCATCTCGGCGGCGAGCTGCACGGTGAGGTTGGTCATGGCGGCCTTGCTCATGCCGTAGGCGGCGATGAGCGGGGAGGGGGCGAGCCCCGCGATGGAGGAGATGTTGACGATCGCGCCGCCGTTCTCCTTCTGCCAGGCGCGCCAGGTCCGCTGGACGAAGGCGAGCGCGGAGATCACGTTGGTCTCGTAGACCTTGCGGACCACGCCGAGGTCGACCTCGGTGAGCAGGCCGTAGACGGGGTTGGTGCCGGCGTTGTTGACCAGGTAGTCGATCCGGCCGAACGCCTCCATGGTGCGGTCGACGGCGTCGGCCTGGTGGGCTTCGTCGTGGGCCTTGCCGGCCACGCCGATGACGCGGTCGGCGCCGAGCCGGGCGACGGCGTCCTTGAGCGCGTCCTCGTTGCGGCCGGTGATGCAGACCCGGTCGCCGCGGGCGACCAGGGCCTCGGCTATGCCGTAACCGATGCCGCGGCTGGCGCCGGTGATCAGCGCGACGCGGCCGGTGTCGTGGGAGCTGGGAGCAGTTGTCATCAGGGGACCTCCGGCGGTCAGTCGAGCGGGCCGCCGGCCACGTACAGCACCTGGCCGGAGACGAATCCGGCGGCGTCGCCGGTGAAGAAGGCGATGGCGTTGGCGACGTCCTCGGGACGGCCGACGCGCTGGACGGGGATCTGGGTTGCGGCGGCGGCCTGGAAGTCCTCGAAGCCCATGCCGACCCGGGCCGCGGTGGCGGCGGTCATGTCGGTGACGATGAAGCCGGGCGCCACCGCGTTGGCGGTCACGCCGAACTTGCCGAGCTCGATGGCGAGGGTCTTGGTGAAGCCCTGCATGCCGGCCTTGGCCGCCGAGTAGTTGACCTGGCCGCGGTTGCCGAGCGCGGAGGACGAGGAGAGGTTGACCACCCGGCCGAACTTGGCGTCCACCATGTACTTCTGGGCCGCGCGGGTCATCAGGAAGGCGCCGCGCAGGTGCACGGACATGACCGTGTCCCAGTCCGCGGTGGACATCTTGAACAGCAGGTTGTCGCGCAGCACGCCGGCGTTGTTGACCAGGATGGTGGGCGCGCCCAGCTCGTCCGCCACCCGGGAGACCGCGGCCTGGACCTGGGCCTCGTCCGAGACGTCGGCGCCGACCGCGAGGGCGGTGCCGCCGGCCGCGGTGATGGCCTCGACGGTGTCCTTGCAGGCTCCCTCGTCCAGGTCGAGTACGGCCACGGCGCGGCCGTCGGCGGCCAGCCGGACCGCGGTGGCGGCGCCGATGCCGCGGGCTGCGCCGGTGACGACGGCGACGCGCTGCTCGGTGGTGGACATCTGTGTCTCCTCAGCCGGTCGTCGCGGCCGCGCTCTCACCTGCGAGTGAGCGACCGCTTAGTAGGTCCCGTAGCCGAAACCGTAGGAGCGCCGTGACCCTGTGTCAACGTCACCACGTCGGCCCGGCGCCCCCGGTGACCGCCGCCCCGCCGGGCCGGGGCCGGCCGCGCCTGCCGTACTCACCCGGCCGTACGGGCACCGCCAAGGCACCGTCTCACCGCACCAGCAGCGCCAGCAGCCGGTCGGCCTCCTTGTCGGGGTCGGCGGTCAGCCCGGTGTGGATCGGCCCGGGCTGCACAATGGTGCTGCGTGGAGCGGTCAGCCAGCGGAAGCGGCGGCCGGCGTCCTCCCCCGCGGCCTGCCCGGCCCGCTCGCCGCCGGCGCAGATGCCCTGGTAGCCGCGCAGTGCGGCGCGCACCCCGGCCACGTCCACGTCCGGGTCGAGGCAGAGCAGCCGCTCCTCGTCCAGGTGCACCCGGGCGCCCACGTACCCCTGCGCGCGGCAGTAGACCAGCACCCCGGCGTTGATCATCTCGCCGCGCTCGATCCGCGGCACCACCCGTACCAGCGCGTACTCGAAGACGTCGCGGCCGTTCACTTGGCGTTCTTCCCCTCGACCCAGGTGCGCAGCCACTGCGGCGGCGGTTGCTTCTGCTTCTCGGCCTGCTCGGTCCGGATCCGCTGGTGGATGCCGGCGGCCCGGGCGAGCAGCAGTTCGCGGTACGCCGCGCGCACGTCGTCGGGAGAGTCGAACCCGGGCTCGTCCACCAGCCACTCGTCCGGCACCAGGGCGGTGACCTCGGTCAGCAGTTCGTCCGTCACCATGGGCGCCAATTCGGCCGCGGCGGCGGCCGGGTCGGGACCGAAGCGGGCGAGGGCGTGGTCGGAGGCGTCGTAGGGGCGGTCCGAGGAGGCCGCCGCGGACTTCCAGTTGTGGTGCCAGATCAGTGAGGCGCCGTGGTCGATCAGCCACACGTTCTTGTGCCAGACCAGCATGTTGGGGTTGCGCCAGGACCGGTCGACGTTGCCGATCAGGGCGTCGAACCATATGATGCGTCCGGCGAGTTCGGGCTCGACCTCGAACACCAGCGGGTCGAAGCCCAGGGCGCCGGGCAGGAAGTCCATCCCGAGGTTCAGGCCGCCGCTGGCCTTCATCAAGTCCTGGATCTCCTGGTCGGGTTCGCCCAGCCCGATGACCGGGTCGAAGTCGAACCGCACCAGCTCCGGCACCCGCAGGCCCAGCCGTCTGCCCAGCTCGCCCGCGATCACCTCGGCAATCAGCGCCTTGCGGCCCTGTGCGGCGCCGACGAATTTCACGACGTAGGTACCGAGGTCGTCCGCCTCCACCACGCCGGGCACCGATCCGCCCTCCCGCAGGGGCGTGACATAGCGGATGCCCGTCACTTCTCTCAGCATCCCCCCAGGTTAACGGGGTGAAGACTGCCCTCATGGACACTCCTCGAACGGATTCGATCACACCGCCCGCCCCGCTCCCCGCCCGTCTGGCCCGCACCCAGCGGTTCACCCTGGGTGTGCCGCGCGCCTTCACCCTCTCCCCGGACGGGCGGACCGCGCTCTTCCTGCGCTCACGCGGCCCGTACGACCGCACCGGCTGCCTGTGGCGGGCCGAAGCGGCCGGCGAGCAACTGCTGGCCGACCCGGCCGCGCTGCCGGCGCCGGCGGGCGGGGTGCCCGAGGAGGAGCTGATACGGCGCGAGCGGGCGCGGGAGCGCAGTACCGGCATCGTGGCCTACAGCGCCGACGCGGCCCTGCGCACGGTGGTCTTCGCGGTGGACGGCGCGCTGTGGGCGCTGGACCTGGCGGGCGGCGCGCCGCGCCCGGTGCCGACGCCGGAGCCGGTGGTGGACCCGCGGATCGACCCGACCGGGCACCGCGTCGCCCATGTCGGCGCCGGTGCCCTGTACGTGACGGATCTCGTGGACGGCGCGACCCGCCGCCTGGCGGCGCCCGAGGCGGAGGACGTCACGTACGGGCTGGCCGAGCACGTGGCGGCCGAGGAGATGCACCGCCCGCGCGGCCACTGGTGGTCGCCCGACGGCACCCGCCTGCTGGTGGCGCGGGTGGACACCGCGCGGGTGCAGCGGTGGTGGATCGCGGACCCCGCCGACCCGTCCCGCCCGCCGCGGCCGATCCCCTATCCCGCGGCCGGCACCCGCAACGCGGACGTCTCGCTGTTCGTGCTGGGCCCGGGCGGCGCCCGCACCGAGGTCGGCTGGGACCGGGCGGCGTACGAATACCTGACCGCCGTCGCCTGGGACGGGCACGGGCCGCTGCTGGCCGTGCAGAGCCGCGACCAGCGCACCCTGCGCGTGCTGACCGCCGATCCGGACACCGGGACCACCTCGGTGCTGCACGAGCAGCGCGATCCCGGCTGGGTCGAGCTGATCCCGGGCACCCCCGCCAGAGCCGCGTCCGGCGCCCTGGTGCACACCGCCGATCGCGGCGCCACCCGCCACCTGACCGTGGCCGGCGTCCCGGTCACCCCGGAGGGGCTCCAGATCCTCGAGGTGCTCGGGGTCGACGGCGAGTCGGTGCTGTTCGCCGCGAGCGACGAGCCCACCGAGGAGCACCTGTGGTCGTACGATCCGGCGACCGGCCCGGTGCGGCTGGCCGGCACTCCGGGACTGCACACCGGGCTGCGCTCGGGCGGCGCACTGCTGCTGGCCTCGCACACCGAGGCCGGGCGGGACTTCCGGCTGACCACGGCCGGCGGGAGCACGCGTACCGTGGCCTGCCTGGCGGAGGACCCCGGCGCGGCGCGGCTGACCTGGCTGCGGGCCGGCGACCTGGAGCTGCGCACCGCGCTGGTGCTGCCGACCTGGTACGAGCCGGGCGGCGGCGCGCTGCCGGTGCTCATGGCGCCCTACGGCGGCCCGGCGATGCGGCTGGCGACCCGGGCCCGGCACTGGTGGTTCGCCGAGGCGCAGTGGTTCGCCGACGAGGGCTTCGCGGTGGTGATCGCGGACGGCCGGGGCACCCCGGGGCGCGGCCCGGCCTGGGAGAAGACGGTCCGCGGCGACACGCTGAGCGCGCCGCTGGCCGACCAGGTGACTGCGCTGCACGCGGCCGCGGAGCACTGCCCCGACCTGGACCTGGGCCGGGTGGCGATCCGCGGCTGGTCGTACGGCGGCACGCTGGCCACCGCGGCGGTGCTGCGCCGGCCCGAGGTCTTCCACGCGGCGATCGCCGGCGCGGCCCCCAGTGACCAGCGGCTGTACGACACCCACTGGCGCGAGCGGTTCCTCGGCCGCCCCCACGAGGAGCCGGCGGCGTACGAGCGGTCCTCGCCGATCGGGGAGGCGGCCGCGCTGCGCCGGCCGCTGCTGCTGGTGCACGGCCTGGCCGACGACAACGTGGTGCCCGCGCACACCCTGCGGATGTCGGCCGCGCTGCTGGCGGCCGGCCGGCCGCACCAGGTGCTGCCGCTGCCCGGCAGCACCCACTCCCCGTCCGACGAGGCGGTGATGGAGGGGCTGCTGAGGCACCAGCTCGATTTTCTGCGCACCTCGTTGAATGTTCCGCCGCGCACCGCCGTATCAACGGTCGTGCGCGGCAACGCGTGAACAATGACGCGGCCGGGTGGCGGTGTGGTGCCGCTCACCCGGCCCCGAGAGCGGACAGGATGACCGTCATGGCCGAAAACTCCGGATTCTCCGCCCCCTACACCCGGCGCAGCGTGGTCGCAGCGGCCGGCGGAGCAGGGCTCGCAGCCGTCCTCACCGCTTGCGGCGGTTCCAGCGACAATTCCTCGTCCTCGGGCAGCTCCCCCTCCACGTCGGCCACCGACAACGGCGCCGCGCCGTCCCAGTCGGCGACGCCGGGCGGCTCCACCACCTCCTCGGCCGCCTCGGGCGGCGGCACCGCGCTGGCGAAGACCTCGGACATCCCGGTGGGCGGCGGCAAGATCTTCGCCGACCAGAAGGTCGTGGTGACCCAGCCGACCGCGGGCCAGTTCAAGTGCTTCTCCGCGATCTGCACCCACCAGGGCTGCACGGTGGGGGACGTGTCGGGCGGCACCATCAACTGCCCCTGCCACGGCAGCAAGTTCCATGTGGCGGACGGCAGCGTGGCCAACGGCCCCGCCGTGTCGCCCCTTCCCCCGAAGCAGGTCAGCGTCTCCGGCGACCAGATCACGCTGGCCTGACGCCGACCTGTTCCGGAAGGCGGTCGGCCGGCCCGTACCCGGGGAGGCCGGCCGACCGCCGCAGTGCCTCGACGGCCGCCCGGATCGCCGGGCGGCGGTCCGCGTCCTCCCGCCACACCGCGTAGACGTGGCGCCGCATGGTGTGGGGCACCGGGACGATGCGTACCCCGGCCGGCATCGGGTCGCGGCCGAGCCGGGGCATCACCGCGACCCCCAGCCCCGCGCCGACCAGCGCCAGCACGGTCGCGTGCTCCTCGGCGTGGTGCGCGACCATCGGCTCGATGCCCTTGCCGCGCAGGGTGAACATCAGCCACTCGTGGCAGAAGCCGCCGTCGGGCCAGGTGATCCACTCCTCGCCGGCGAGGTCCTCCAGGTCGATCGCGGTGCGGCCCTCCAGGCGGTGGCCGGCCGGCAGCGCGATGTCCACGACGTCGTCGAACAGGGCCGCCTTGGCCAGTCCGCCAGGCAGCGAGAGCGGCTTGTTGTACCAGTCCAGGACCACGGCCAGGTCGATGTCGCCGCGGGTCAGCCGGGCCAGCGACTCGGCCGGCTCCAGTTCGTGCACCACCGTGCGCAGGCCCGGATGCTCGCGGCGCAACTCGTGCAGGGCGGCCGGGAACAGGCCGCGCACCGCGGTGGGGAAGGCGCCGGCGTTCAGTACGCCGACGGCCGCGCCGCGGTGCGCCTCCAGATCGGCGTGCGCGACCTCGACCAGGGACAGTATCCGTTCCGCGTGTCCGGACAGCAGCCGGCCGGCGTCGGTCAGCCGCACCCCGCGGCCGTTCTTGACCAGCAGCGGCTGGCCGGTCTCCCGTTCCAGCTTGGCCATCTGCTGGGAGACCGCCGAGGTCGTCACGTTCAGCACGTCGGCGGCGGCGCTGACCGAGCCGTAGGTGTCGATGGCGTGCAGGACCCGCAGCCGTTCCAGATTCAACATGTAAGTTATTCTACGTCGTCCATGTAAAAAATCTCGCTTGTGCTACGAGGTGCGTGGGCGCCATCGTAGGGCCATGAGCGCACCTGCCGAGAGCCGCACCCCTGCCGTGACCTCCGCCGCACCAGTGGCGGACGGTGTCCTGACCCGGTTGGGCCGGGGGCTGGACTGGCGGGTCCGGTTCGCCTTCCTCGGGCTGGTGTGGGGCTTCAGCTTCCTGTTCATGAAGGTGGGCAACGAGGCGTTCGCGCCGCTCCAGGTCACTCTGGGCCGCATGGTGTTCGGCACCGCGGTGCTGGTCACGGCGGTCGCGGTCAAGCGGGAGCGGCTGCCGCGGGGCGGGCGCACCTGGCTGCACCTGGCGGTGGCGGCCTTTCTGCTGAACTCGCTGCCCTTCTCGCTGTTCGCCACCGCCGAGCAGACCATCCCGTCGATGCTCGCCGGGATATGCAACGCGGCCACCCCGCTGTTCTCGATGCTGGTGTCGCTGGTCGCGCTGTCCGAGGACCGGCCGTCGCGGCAGCGGTTCGCCGGGGTCGGCATGGGCTTCGCCGGTGTGCTGATCGTGCTGGGCGCCTGGCAGGGCTTCTCCGGGCAGGACCCCAAGGGCACGCTGATGGCACTCACCGCGGCGCTCAGTTACGCGGTCGGCTGGGCGTATGTGCGCCGGACGCTGTCCAACCGGAGCGGCTCCAACCTGGCGATGTCGGCCGGCCAGCTCTCGCTCGGCACCCTGCAACTGCTGCTGGTCACGCCCCTGGTGACGTCGGTGCCCGACTCCTTCCCGGCCAAGTCCGTGCTGTCGGTGCTGGCGCTGGGCGCGCTGGGCACGGGGGTGGCCTTCCTGGTGCAGTACGGCCTGGTCGCGGAGAAGGGCCCGACGATCGGGTCGATGGTCACCTACCTCATACCGATCGTCGCCACGGCGGCCGGAGTGCTGCTGCTGGGCGAGTCGCTGAGCTGGAACGAGCCCGTGGGCGCGGTGATCATCCTGGCGGGTGCGGCGCTGACGCAGCGGCGGCCCAAGGGCTGAGCGGGCGGGATCCGGGTCCGGCCGCTCCCTTCCGGCGGGTGCGGGTCAGCCGAGGCGGCCGGTGCCGGACGGGCGCAGCACGTCCGCGACCGCGTCGGCGAGCACCGGGATGTCCGCGACGGTCAGCGGTGAGACGGTCAGGCGAACGCCGGGGGCCGAGCGGAGCCGGAAGCGGGCGCCTGGGGCCACCGCCCAGCCGCGCTGGAGCAGGCCGGTCACGGCTCCGGTCTCGTCGGCGACCGGCACCCAGACGTTCATCCCGCTGCGGCCGTGGGCGGCGATGCCGCGCTCGGTCAGCGCGATCACCAGGGTGTCGCGGCGCCGGCCGTAGGAGCGGGCGGTGGCCGCGGGGTCCACGGCGTCGTGCGTCCACAGGTGGACGAGGGTGCGTTGCAGCAGGTGGCTGACCCAGCCCGCGCCGAGGCGGTGCCGGCCGCCGACCCGGTCCACGGTGACGGGGTCCCCGGTGCACAGGGCGAGCCGGAGGTCGGGGCCGTACGCCTTGGCGACGGAACGCACGAGGGCCCAGCGGTCGGTGACGCCGGACAGGCAGTGCAGGGGAAGGTCGACCAGGCCGTGCGCGTGGTCGTCGTCGATGACCAGCACCTGGCGGTGGGCGGCCAGCAGCGCGCGCAGTTCGCCCGCACGGGCCGCGGACAGCGCGGCGCCGGTGGGGTTCTGGCCCCGGTCGGTGACGATCAGGGCGCGGGCGCCGGCGGCCAGGGCCCGGGCCACCTCGTCCGGGATCGGGCCGTCGTCGTCCACGGCGACCGGCACCGGGCGCAGCCCCATGGCCGGGATCAGGTCCAGCGCACCGCCCCAGCCCGGGTCCTCCACGGCGACCGCGTCGCCCGGCCGCAGGTGTGCGGCGAGCACACGTTCCATGGCGTCCAGGGAGCCGGAGGTGAGGCACACCGGGCCGGCCGGCACGCCGTCCGCGTCGAAGGCGGCGCGGGCCAACCGGCACAACTCGGGGTCCGCCGGGGGCTGTCCGTAGAGCGCGGGGGTCTGCGCGTGCCGGGCGGCGGCGTCGGCCAGCGCCTCGGCCAGCGGCGGCAGCAGGGCGACATCGGGGTTGCCGGTGGAGATGTCGCGGACGCCGGGCGGCACGTCGATACGGATCCCGTCGCGCGGTGTCGTGGCCGGCCGGGACCGCACCCGGCTGCCCCGGCGGCCCGCCGTCTCGATCACTCCGCGGTCCCGCAGCAGCCGGTAGGCGGCGGCCACCGTATTGGGATTGACGTCCAGTTCCCGGGCCAGTTCGCGCAGCGGTGGCAGGGCCTCCCCCGGACTCAGGGCGCCCGCGCCCACGGCGCGTTCGATATCGGCGGCAATTGCCGATGCGCCCCGACCAGTGAACCGATACTCTCCTAGCACAAATCACATTATGCACTAGTGCAAAGGAGGACGCCATGGTTTCCTCACCGCCGGCCGGCACGTCTCAGCCCGGGCCCGGAAGCGCGCCCGCCGCCTCCGTACCCGCCTCCACTCCAGCCACGTATCCGCCCACCGAGCGGACCGTCCCGACCCGGTCCCGCGAACGGGCCGCGTACGACCGGGACCTGGTGCACGCGATCCTCGACGAGGGCTACGTCTGCCACCTCGGCTTCGTCCGTGACGGCGCGCCGGTGGTGCTGCCCACGCTGTACGCGCGGCACGGCGAGCGGCTGTACGTGCACGGCTCCACCGGGTCCCGTCCACTGCGGGGCGCCCGGGCCGGGCTACCGGTCTGCCTGACGGTGACGCACGTGGACGGGCTGGTGCTGGCCCGGTCCGCGTTCCACCACTCGATCAACTACCGCTCGGTGGTGGTGCACGGCACGGCCCACGAGGTCACCGACCCGCAGGAGCGGGCGCTGGCCCTGGACGCGATCGTCGACCAGGCGATACCGGGCCGGGCGGCCGACTCCCGCCCGGCCAACGCCAAGGAACTGGCCGCCACCGCCGTCATCCGGCTCGACCTCGAGGAGGTGTCGGCCAAGCTGCGCACCGGCGGCCCCAACGACGAACCGGAGGACCTGGAGCTCCCCCACTGGTCCGGCGTCGTCCCGGTCACCCCGGCCTACGGCACCCCCCTTCCGGCGGACGACCTGCCCGGCTCCACACCGCTGCCCGGCTACCTCCCGCCGGCTTCGAGGTCGGCCCGGGGCCGCTGACCCCGGGTCTCCTCCCAGGCGAGGGCGGTCACCGCGGCGAGCAGGATGATCGTGCCGGCCACCGTGGCCGGGCCCAGCCGCTCGCCGAGCAGGGTCACCGCGACCACCGCGGCCGAGACCGGTTCGATCAGGGCGATCACCGAGACCGTGGCCGCCCGTACGACCGCGGCGCCCGCGAAGTACAGGGCGTAGGCGATCGCCGTGGGCACCGAGGCCAGGTAGCCGAGCAGGGCCAGGGTGCGGCCGAGACCGGCGGCGTGCGGCCACATCCCTTCCCCCGCCGCCACGGGCGCGAGGACAAGGGCGCAGATCCCGAAGGACCACAGGGAAGTGTCCAACGGGTCGGCGGCCCGACCGCGCTGCCCGTACCAGCGGGTGAGCAGGGTGATCCCGGCGTAGCCGGCGGCGGAGAGCACGGCGAGCACGATGCCGGCCGGTCGTACGGTCGTACCGCCGTCGCCCAGGACCAGGACGGCGAGTCCGGCGAGGGCGCCGGCCACCGCGAAGGTGCCGCCTCGTCCGAGCCGTTCGCCCATCGCGGCCCGGGCGGCGAGCGCTATCAGGACCGGCCCGGACCCGAGGGTGACCACGGTGGCGACCGCGAGCCCGGTGGCCCGGACCGCGCAGAAGTAGGCGGCCTGGAACAGGGTCAGCCCGGCGCCGGTGACCAGGACACGCACGGCCGCGGCGGCCCTGGTTTCGGGCGTACGCGCGCCGCCGCGGGTACGAGCGGGCCGCCTGCGCACGGCGCGTACCGCGAGCAGCAGCAGGAAACCGCCTGCCGCGCGCCAGAAGGTGAGAGCGAACGGGCCGAGGCCGCTGCCCCGGTACAGCAGTGCTGCGGCGGCCCCGGCGGTGCCCCAGGCGGTGGCCGCGAAGACGACGTAGGCGAGGCCGCGGCGAGTGGACAGGCCGGTGCCGGCCGCCCCCTCCGCTGTGGGCCGGGCATGGGCAGGCGCAGGCGGAACAGGTGTGACGGACAAAGGAGTTCTCCCGCAGGAGTGGTGAAGGGGTCAGGTCGTCACCGTCTGCGGGCAGCACCCACCGCCCGGCGGCATCCCGTACACATGCGTACGGAGCCCGGGCCGGGCCTCAAGCGATCGCGCCGCCCGCCCTCAGCGTGCGGGAGGCGGAAGAACAGTGGAGTGCATGCGGTCACCCTATCCCGGGCGGGCTGCTCAGGGGCCGAGTTCCGGCCGAAGCGCTGCCCCTGTAATGGCGGCCGTTCCCGGCCGCACCGACCACGGCTGCTCCCTGCCTCCGCCCCGCGAACTCAAGGCTCTCCGCACACGAAGACTCGCCCCCGGCACACCACCGGGGCGGAGCCCGGAAAGCGCCGCACCCCGCCCGCCTGTCCGGCCCGGCACAGCGATCACCGCGTGCCCCCGCCTCCGGCCTCTGCCCCACGAACTCGCGGTGCTCCGCACGCCACCGTGCGCCTCCAAGCAATCGCCCGGGCAAAGCCCGGAAGGAGCCTCACCCGTACCGGCGCCCTTCCCCGGCCGCACCGACCACGGCTGCTCCCTGCCTGCGCCCCGCGAACTCCCAGCTCTCCGCACACTCCCGGCACACCACCGGGGCGGAGCCCGGAAAGCGCCGCACTCCGCGTACTTGCCCCGCCCGGCACGTACGGCAGGCCGCCCTAGCCCCGCTGCGTCCCCGCGGCCGGCACCGGCGCGCCCGCACTGGAAGCGGACGCTTCCGATCCGGTCACCTCGATCGTGGTCCCGGACGACGTCCGGGCCGTCTGGGCGACGAATGCGCCGGTCAGGACGAGGAGGCCGCCGAGGATTTGGGGGGTGCCGAGGTGTTCGTCGAGCAGGATCCAGGCCAGGACGGTGCCGACCACGGCTTCGAGGCAGGCGACCACGCCGGCGACCTGCGGGGTGAGCCGGCGGACGGCGTGCACGCCGGTGAGGTAGGCGAGAACGGTGGAGACGAGGACGATCCAGGCGACGAGCAGCACGGCGGGCACGTCGCGGGTGCCGAGGGCGGCCTGGTGGGTGACGGTGTGCCAGGTGATGTCCCAGGGCCGGGCGATGACGGTGAGCACGAGGGCGCCGGCCAGCAGGCCCCAGGCGATGACGGCGACCGGTTCGGGCGCGTCCGCCTCCTGGGTGCCGTGGTCGGCCAGGACAAAATAGGCGACCTGGCAGCAGGCCGCGCCGAAGGCGCAGAGCAGGCCGAACGGGGCGAAGGCGAGGCCGGACCAGATCTCGACCACGGCGGCCATGCCGGCGACGGCCAGCACGACACCGGTGACAGCGGCCCGGCTGACCGGGCGGCGCTGGACGAACCGCACCCAGCCGAGCAGCAGCGCGGGCCCGAGGAATTCCACCAGGATCCCCACGCCGACCGGAATCCGTGCGATGGCCACGAAATAGAGCGCCTGGCAGCCGACGATGCCGAGCAGCCCGAAGCCGGCGACCAGGCCGGGCCGCAGCCGGGGCAGCGTGCGGTGCCGCAGCGCCACCGGCAGCAGGACGAGCGCGGCGCCCACCACCCGCAGCCACACCACGTGCAGCGGGTCGAGGCCGGCCTCGATCAGCGGCTTGGCCGCCACCCCGGAACCGCCGAAGGCGACGGCCGACACCAGGGCGAGCCCGAGACCCGCGTTCCTCCCCGTCGTTGCGCGCATCCGCACATGATGTCAGCTCGCGACAGGACCGTCACCCCGATAGCGGCTGTCATCGCCGGGGGTGCGCGGCGCCCCCAGGTCCCCGGGACCGGCGGCCCGCTGCCGTCCCTCGGCGAAGCCCCGTGGCCCGGGCTCGATCCCGGCGGCCCGCAGCACCTGCATCGCCCGGCACCGGGGATCGGCGGCGAGGGCGTCGAGCAGGTCGGTGCCGCCGGCCCGGTCCCGGCCGTCGCGCCGTGCGGTGGCCATCGCGGCCCGCATCGCGGCGGTGGCCGCCGGGCTCCAGCCGGGGGTGACGGCGGTGACCAGCGGCAGCGCGCCGGAGTTCTCCACCGACCCCGACCAGCGCATGCCGTAGCCGATGCTGCGCTGGACGAGGTAGCCGAGCACCCGGTCGATCCGGCCGGTGCCGGCGTCGCAGGCGGCGCGGGCCGCCGGGTCACGCTCCAGCAGGGAGTGCAGCAGGTGGGCGGTGTCGACCTGCCGGTCGCCGTCGCGGACGGCACGCCGGCGCGCGCCGGCCACCACCGCGCGCATCTCGACCGTCAGGCGAGGGTCGTCCGCCGGATGGTTCAGGTCGGGCGGCGGGCGTCGGCTGTTGTACACAACTGCCACCCCATCAGGCCACCGCCGTCCGCGCATCGGCTCAGCGGGGCATCTGTGCCACGCTCGCAGGAGGAGACGGACCGCGTGTCGTCTCCTCCCAGGGGATGAGTCATGGCCACAGCAAACTCCGGGTCCAGCCCGGGTCGTTGCGCGCATACCGTACCCGTACGTGGAAGCGCCGCGGGTCGCCCTGGAAGAACTCCGCTTCCTGGGCGCGCAGTCGGTAGACGGTGTGCGTGTCGGGTACCCGGCCGGGATCGGCGGCCAGCAACTCCCGGGCCGCCTCGTGTGCGCGTTCCCACTCGGCGGGCCCGGACAGCGGCTCGCTGACCGTACCGGTGAACGCGCCGATCCGCGCGGCCTCGCTGCGGCCGAGGAAGTCCTGCCGGGTGGCCTGCTCGTCGCGTACGGTCACCGGTCCGCTCAGCCGGATCTGCCGGCCCTGCGCGGGCCAGTACCAGGTCAGGGCCGCGCGCGGATTGGCCGTCAGGTCGCGTCCCTTGCGGGCCCGCACGTCGGAGGCGAAGTCGGCGGCGCAGTCGGCGGTGTCCAGGCCGCGCAGGATGAGCACCCTCGCGCTGGGCTCGCCGTCCGCGCCGGCCGTGCTCAGCGTCATCACCTGCGGTTCGGGCACGCCGCCGGCCAGCGCGTCGGCGAACCAGGCGGCCAGCAGCGGTCCCGGGGCGGCGGGCGCGCTCTGCGGGTCGAAGTCCGGCAACGGCCCGGCCAGCACGGGTGCCTTCCGCAGCATCGCCAGCAGTTCCGCGTCGCCGGGCACCGCCCGCTCCCCCGCGCCGCCGCTGCCCGTACCGCCACTGCCGGTGCCGCCACTGCCGTCCATGCCGCCTCCGCCGTCCGTGCTCCCGCGTCGCGCGCGTGCCACCGTTCGCCGCCCGCGCACCCGCCACCGTATGCGACCGGCAGGACACGGCCCGCGCGCCCGGCCGACGGGCGCGGAAAACCCGGTACGCGCCCCCGCACACGCACCGGGCCGCGGACGGAGGTTCCCGTCCGCGGCCCGGTGTCCGGCGGCCGTACAGCTCAGCCGCTACGGCTCAGCGCCGACGACCAGCGCCTCAGTGCAGCGTCACGGTCGTGCTCTGCGTGCCGGCCTTGAAGACGTACGTACCGGGCTCGACCTGCTGCGGGCCGGCGCCGTTGATGTCGCCGGGGGTGACGGCGAGCATGCTCGGCGGCACGTCCAGCGAGACGGTGCGCGACTCACCGGCGGCCAGGTGCACCTTGGTGAAGGCGACCAGCTTGGTGGGCGGCGCGAGCACGTCGGCGTTGGGCCGGGAGACGTAGACCGGCACCACCAGGTCGCCGTCGCGGCTGCCGGTGTTGGCCACGGCGACCTTGAGGTGCAGGGTGTCGCGGGTGCGCGCGGTGGCCGAGGAGGCGGTGACCGGGCCGAAGGAGTAGCTGGTGTACGACAGGCCCGCACCGAACGGGTAGGCCGCGTCGTACGAGGACTCCGGGCCGCTGTTGGTGCCGGGGAGCTGCTGGTAGTACAGCGGCTCGTTGCCGATGTCCTTGGGCCAGGAGACGTTCAGCCGGCCGCTGGGGTTGACCTTGCCGAACAGGACGTCGGCGACGGCGTGACCGCCCTCGCTGCCGGGCAGCCAGGACATCAGCAGTCCCTGGGTGCCGTCGGCGTCGCCGAGCACCAGCGGCCGTCCGGCGATCATCACGGTGACCACGGGCTTGCCGGTGGCCTTCAGCGACTTCACCAGCGCCTGCTGGTCGGCGCTCAGTTCGGGCCGCGGCGCGTCCGCGGCGCCCTCGGCGGCGGCCTTCTCGCCGACCACGACGACGGTCAGGTCCGCGTCCTCGGCCTGGGCGACCGCGTCGTCGGCGGTCTTGGCCTGGACGACCTGGGTGCCGGACGGGGCGGCCTCCTTGATGCCCTGGAGCACGGTGGTGCCGGGCGCCTTGACGCCGTCGGGCACGCCCTGCCAGCCCACCGTCCAGCCGCCGAGCTGGTCGTTGATGTCGTCGGCGTAGGAGCCGGCCACCACGATCTTCTTCGCGGACGGCGCGATCGGCAGCACATTGCCGTCGTTGCGCAGCAGCACCTGCGACTCGTCGGCGGCCTTGCGGGCCAGGTCGGTGTCGGCGCCGATCACCCGGGCGTCGGCCTTGGAGGCGTCCACATAGGGGTGTTCGAACAGGCCGAGCTGGAGCTTCAGCCGCAGGATGCGCTCGACGGACTGGTCGATCCGCTGGACGGAGACCAGGCCGCGGTCCACGGCGGCCTTGAGACCGTCGCTCCAGCCCTGCGCGTCGTAGGGCTCCATCGCCATGTCCAGGCCCGCGTTGACCGCCTTGGCGATCGCCTCGGGGTAGTCGGCGGCGATGTGGTACGAGTCCTGCAGCGCGCGCACGTCCTGCCAGTCGCTGACCACCACGCCCTGGAAGCCCCACTGCTTGCGCAGCACGTCGGTCAGCAGGTAGTGCGAGGAGGTCGCCGGGATGCCGTTCACGGCGCCGGAGTTGACCATCACCGTCTGGGCGCCGGCCTGCACGGCGGCCTTGTACGACGGCAGCAGGGTGTCCTGGAGGTAGCGCTGCGAGACGTCGGCCGGGACGCGGTCGTGGCCGTTGGACGGCACGGAGTAACCGGCGAAGTGCTTGACGGTGGCGGCCACGTGCTTGGCGCCGTCGGCGTTCTCGATGCCCTTGACGGCGGCGGCGGCCAGCGAGCCGGCCAGCAGCGGGTCCTCGCCGTAGGTCTCGTAGTAGCGGCCCCAGCGCTGGTCGCGGGAGAGGTCGGCGACCGGTGCGAAGTTCCAGTCGATGCCGGTGGCGGCGACCGCCCGGGCGGCGGAGGCGCCCTCGGCGTTGACCACGGACGGGTCCCAGGTGGCGCCCATGCCGATCTCCTGGGGGAAGATCGTGGCGCCCAGCACGTTGTTGTGGCCGTGCACGGCGTCCACGCCGTAGAGCACGGGGATGTGCAGCCGGGAGTTCTCCACCGCGTACTTCTGCACGGCGTTGACCATGGTGGCCCAGTTCCCGGGGGTGTTCACCGAGGGGCCCGCGCCGCCGCCGGACAGGATCGAGCCGGCCGCGTTGTCCTTGAGCACCGTCTTCATGCACGAGGGCGTGAAGTCGCCGCCGCTCCACTGGCAGTCGCCCTGCATGCGGACCACGGATATCTGGTCCATCTGGCCGATCTTCTCGGCCAGCGTCATCCGCTTGAGCAGGTCATGGACGCGCAGTTCGACGGGGGCGTTGGGGTTGGTGTACGTCGGGTTGTCGCCGGCCTGGGCCGGAACCGACGCGACGGCGGCCACGCAGGCGGCCGCCACCCCGAACGTCACCAGTCCTTTGAGCGGCAGGTCCTTGACACGCATGCGTCTCCTGCGTGGTTCCGGCCGGTCGAGTCGTACGTCGTTCGCGGGCATACAGGCGTCCCGTCCTGGTCGGGGTCCCGGCAAAGGGGACCGACAGCCGTAAACGTTTCCGAGTGCCGGGAAGTCTGTCCTCGCCCTAACTGATCGTCAAGACTGTACGCACAATGCGTTCGTACGGCACGCTGGAAGCCACGAACCGCCCAACGTCCCCCCATCCTCGCGCAGAACGGGTCCTTCGTGAACATCCGTGAACTCGCCCGCCGCAGCGGCGTCTCGACCGCCACCGTGTCACGGGCGCTCAACGACCGGGCCGAGGTCAGCGAGGCCACCAGGGCCCGGATCCGGCGGCTGGCCAACGAGTTGGGGTACGCGCCCAACGAGCCGGCCCGCACGCTGGTCCGGCGCCGCTCGGACACCATCGGGCTGATCTGGGACAGCGGGCAGGAGGCGCAGGGGCTGCACAACCCCTTCCTGCTCGGCATGCTGAGCGCGGTGCGCACCGCGCTGTCCGAGGCCGACTACCACCTGATGCTGCTGACCACACCGGGCACCGAGGACCCGGACGGCAGCTACCTCCAGGCGGTACGGCGGCACAATCTGGAGGGCGTCATCGTGCTGACCACGCCGCCGGACGACCGGTGCCTCCAGGTGCTGGCGGATTCCGGTGTGCCGTGCGCCGGCATCGACACCGCGTTCACCGGTCCGCGCACGGTACGGATCAGCTCGGACAACGCGGCGGGCGCCGAGGCCGCGGTGGAGCACCTGTACGCGCTGGGGCACCGCCGGATCGCCACCATCACCGGCCCGCTGCACCTGCCGCCGGCCGCCGAGCGCCTGGCGGGCTACCGGCGGGCGTGCCAGCGCCTGGGCCTGACGGTGCCGCCGGACTACGTGACCGAGGGCGACTTCTTCCTGGACAGCGGGGAGCGCGCGGCGCGCCGGCTGCTGTCGGTGGACCAGCCGCCGACCGCCATCTTCGCGGCCGGCGATCAGATGGCGATCGGCGCGATGCACGCGGCGGCCGACGCGGGCCTGGCCGTGCCCCGGGACCTGGCCGTGATCGGCTTCGACAACATAGACGCGGCCGCGCTGGTCCGGCCCGCGCTGAGCACGGTGGCGCAGGACCAGCGGGCGCTGGGCGAGGCGGCCGTGGCGGCGCTGCGCGCGCTGCTGGACGGGGAGGCGGAACGCCCCGAGCGGACGGCCGAGCCGCACATCGTGCCGACCAAGCTGCTGGTGCGCGGATCGAGCCGGTCCGGGGGCTGAGCCCCGGACCGGCTGTGACCGTCGGACGAGATCAGCTCTCGTCCTTGTCGCCGGGGCCGGTGTCCTCCTCGGCGAGGATCAGGTAGAGCTTCTTGCGGGCCTCGTTGACCACCGTCAGCGCCTTGTCGCGCTGCTCGGGGGTGCCGGTGGCCCACACCTGGCGGAAGGCCTCGATCAGGCCGCCGCCCGCCTTCCTGATCTCGTTGAGGGCGTCCCAGTCGACGCCGCGGCCCGCGTCCTCCCAGGGGGCCTCGGGGCCGGCGTCGGCCTCGGCGCGCCCGGTGTCGGTGAGGGTGAACAGCTTCTTGCCGCCTTCACTGACACTGCTGATCAGGCCCTCGTCCTCCAGCAGCTGGAGGGTGGGGTAGACCGAGCCGGGGCTCGGCCGCCAGGCGCCGCCACTGCGGTCGGCGATCTCCTGGATCATCTCGTAGCCGTGCATCGGGCGGTCCTTGAGCAGGGCCAGGATCGAGGCACGGACGTCACCGCGCCGGGCCCGGCCGCGCGGTCCGCCGCGCCCCCGGCCGCCCGGTCCCCACGGCCCGCCGCCCCACGGCGGCCCGAAGGCCCCGAATGCCGCCCGCTGTCCTTCGCGCTCGCCCCACCCGTGGTGGCCGGGGCCGCAATGCCCGTGCGCGTGTCCGAATCCTTGGGAGCGCATCATGTCGCACCTTCTCTCGCTGATCTTACGTGATCTCTCGTGATACTCCAACGATATATCGGTAGCGATCGGATGGCAAGGCTCTTCCTCCGCGCTTCGTTCGTGGCTCGCCCGCCCGTGGTTCGAAGGTCATGAACGGAGCGCCATGCTGCCCCCTGCCTGCCGCCCCTGCCCTCTGCCTCTGCCTCTGCCTCTGCCCCCGCCTGCCGGAGCTGACCGCGTCGTGTCGACCACCGTGAATGTGTGCGTCCCCGGCTCCGTCACACCTGCGCAGCTGGTCGAAACGCTCTCGCACGTCGGTGAGGTCCGGCCTCGGGAGGACGGGGCCCTGGCGGTCGTGCGCGATGTTCCCGCAGAGAGCGTGAGCGTGTACCCCGACACCTCGCCCCGTCCGGACGAGCTCTACGAGCCCGAGGAACTGGCGCTGATCCGCAGCCACGTCGGGGCCGACTACCTGTCCTACGGCATCAGCTACCGGAACAGGCCGCTCGCCAAAGAGATCGTGCTGGCCATGGCCCGGAGCTGGCCCATGGCCCTCGACATAGAGCAGAGCTGCTTCGGCACCGGCGCCGACTACATCGCCCGCCTCGCGAAGCGACCGAACTGGACGGGACTGGACGGACCCCAGTGGTGGCAGAGCAAGTGGTCCTTCAGGAGGGACAGGCCGAAAGAAGGAGCGGCGGCCCGGGTCGCGGAGTCGTGGTCGGCGCGGGCAGTGCCCATCGACGCGCTCCTGCGGGCGGACGGAACCGGGCAGGAGGCCGTGTGGCCCGGCGCCTCGGGGGAGGAGCGGTTCGATCTGGGCCCGGCGCTGGACCTGGCGGAGTTGCTCGCTGACGGGACCGAGTACCTGATGTACCTCGACCGGCGTCCCGAGGGCATCGCGGAACTGCCGGACGGGTCGGGCTATGTGTGCTGCGGTGGGGGCGACACTCGCTGGGACGGTTTCTTCGCCCGCCTGGACAGCGAAGGGAACCTCGTCTGGGTGGTGACGCTGGGCAGCTCCCACCCCTTCGTCCGGGCCGAAGTCGAGGGCTCGCTGGCCTGCTTCACCAATGACGAGGGTCATTTTCTCCTCATCGACCTGACCGACCCGCGCTTCGCCTGAACCGTCCGCCGCCCGGGCCACGGGCCCTGCGGTACCGGGCGGCGGCGACGGTCCCCCAGGGCCAACCGGATCCTGCGCCCGTCCGCCGCTTGTCAGCGGGCCAGCGCGTACACCCGGTTGACGGGGCTCTCGGCGGCCAGCGTCCAGTGGTGGAGGCCGGCCCGGTCGGCGATCCGCCGCATGGCGTCCTCGCCCGCGTGGTTGCCCAGCGCCTCCGGGCCGGGCTCGGCCAGCGCGGAGGGCAGGCAGATCGCGACGGACGCGGCGGTCAGCCCGCGGCCGATCGGGGTGATGTTGTCCTCGACGGTGGGCGAGACGTTCGGCTCGACCAGCATGCAGGTGCCGCCTTTCGCCAGCGCGTGCTCGGTCCTGGCCAGCGCGCTGCCCGGGTCGCCCATGTCGTGCAGGCAGTCGAAGAAGGTGACCAGGTCGAAGTCCTCGCCGGGGAAGTCCTGCGCGGTGGCCACGTCGAACTCCACCCGGTCGCTGAGTCCCTGCTCGGCGGCCAGCCCGCGGGCCGCCTCGATCGAGGGCCGGTGGAAGTCGAAGCCGTGGAAGGTCGAGTGCGGGAACGCCTGCGCCATCAGCAGCGTGGAGTAGCCGAAGCCGCAACCCACGTCCGCCACCTTCGCGCCTTCCCGCAGCCGGTCCGTCATCCCCTCGATCGACGCCAGCCACTCCGGGACCAGTGAGGCCGCGTAGCCGGGACTGAAGAACTTCGCGGTGCCCTCGAACAGTGCCGGACCGTGCTCGCCCCAGCCGAGCCCGGCGCCGGTGCGGAAGGAGTCCATCAGCTGGTTCTCGCTGCCGTAGAGCGACTGCAGCATGGTGAACATCCCTGCGGCGTACGTCGGCACGGTCGGATCGGCCAGCACCGCCGCGTGCTCGTCGCTCAGTTCGTACGTGTCGTCGTCCGCATGGTGCGCGATGTACTCCCCGGCCACCTGCGCGGCCAGCCACTCGCGGACGTAACGCTCGTCCAGCCCGGTTCGTCCGGCCAGTTCCCGGGAGGCCAGCGGCCCGGCGCCGGCCATGGCGGCGTAGATCCCGAGCCGGTCGCCGATCGACGTGCACAGCCCGGCGACCGCCGCCGCCCCGTCGGTGATCACCTGCTCCAGGAACTCCATCACCTTGTCCTGGTCCACGGCGTCCCTGGTCCTGTCCTGCCCGGCTCCGCCGGCCGCCGTCATCGTGTCCACCTCCTGCGGCATGCCCCCGCCTCCGGCCGCGCGCCGCGGGGGCTCTCGCCGCACCGAGGACCGCAGAACGGAGCAATACGGTTATTGCCTTACATTCCGTTACGTTACGCCGCGGATGCGGGCAGAGGCCACTTGCCTAAACTGGGAAGGGAGGAGGTGCCTCATGCGCAAAGTCGCCGATTGCCGTGAAATGCCCAGCGAGATGAACTGCACCCTCACCATCTCCGGTGAAGAGGAAGAAGTGGTGCGGGCCGCCTCGGAACACGCCGTTTCCGTGCACGGTCACAACGACTCCCCGGAACTGCGGGAGATGATCCGGTCCGGGCTCAAGAACGAGATGCCGCAGCACGCCTGAGCCCCCCGCCGGCCCACAGGCCACCGTCTTCCGGCGTCCTTTCCGCCGTCCGCAGCCCTCCGGCGCGGACGGCGGCGCCATGAGGTGCGTACGCCGCCCCGTCAACGGCCGCTTGCCCCTACGCTCAGCGCATGCGGATCCGAATCGTCGACGCCTTCACCGACCGCCCCTTCGCGGGCAATCCGGCCGGCGTGCTGCTGCTGGACGCGGACGGTTTCCCCGCCGACTCCTGGTTGCAGCAGGTCGCGGCCGAGGTGAACCTGTCCGAGACCGCCTTCGCCCACCCGCTGCCCGCCGGCGAGGACGCGGACTGGGCGCTGCGCTG
This sequence comes from Actinacidiphila acididurans, assembly GCF_016918855.1. Classification (GTDB taxonomy): domain Bacteria; phylum Actinomycetota; class Actinomycetes; order Streptomycetales; family Streptomycetaceae; genus Actinacidiphila; species Actinacidiphila acididurans. The sequence goes on along the minus strand of NZ_JADKYB010000023.1, from coordinate 20,701 downwards.
GTTCACCCCGGCCACCGAGGTACGGCTGTGCGGCCACGCCACCCTGGCGACGGCCCATGTGCTGCGGACCACCGGGGCCGCGCACGGCACGGTACGGTTCCGCACCCTGTCCGGGGTGCTGCCGGTGACGGCCGCCGGCAGCGGCGCGATCACCATGGACTTCCCGGCGGCCCCGCTGACCCCCGCGCAGGCGCCGGACGGGCTGGCCGCGGCCCTGGGCGCCGAGCCGCTGACCGTCCTGGACACCGGCGACGACCTCGGCGACCTGCTGGTGGAGTGCGCGGACGAGCGTACGGTACGGGCCCTGGCGCCCGATACGGCCGCGCTGGCCCGGCTGTCGCGGCGCGGCGTGATCGCCACCGCGGCGGCCGAGGACCCGGAGCGGGGGTACGACTTCGTCTCGCGCGGCTTCTTCCCGGCCGTCGGCATTCCCGAGGACCCGGTGACCGGCAGCGCGCACACCGCGCTCGCGCCCTTCTGGTCCCGCCGCCTGGGCCCGGGCACCCTCACCGGTTTCCAGGCGTCGGCCCGCGGCGGCCTGGTCACCACCGAGCTGAGCGGCGAGCGGGTGCTGCTGACCGGCTCGGCGGTGACGGTCCTCGACGGGGAACTGCACGCGGTGCCCTGACCGGCAGGTGCGTGACCGACAGGTGGGGGTGGTCACCCGGTGGGCAGCCAGCCCACCTTGCCGGCCAGCAGCGCGTATCCGACGAAGGCCACGGTGTCGATGAGGGCGTGCGCGGCGACCATCGGGCCGATCCGCCCCCACCGCCGGTAGAGCAGCACGAACACCACGCCCATCGCCATGTTGCCGAAGAACCCGCCGAGCCCCTGGTAGAGGTGGTACGAGCCGCGCAGCACGGCGCTGGCGGTCAGTGCCGCGTTCGGGGACCAGCGGAGCTGGTCGAGCCGGCGCAGCAGGTAGCCGAGCACGATCACCTCCTCCAGGACCGCGTTCTGCACGGCCGAGGCGATCAGAACCGGGATCTTCCACCACACGTTCGGCAGCGACTCGGGGACCACCGTGAGGTTGAAGCCGGCGGCCCGTACCCCGAGGTAGAAGGCCAGTCCGGTGCCGCCGATGACGGCGGCGACGGCCGCGCCGCGCAGCAGGTCGCGCCGCGGCCGGCTCAGGTCGAAGCCGAGCACGCCCATGCCCACCCGCTCGCGGGCCAGCAGGTGCGCCACCAGGGCCACCGGGGCCAGGGCGGTGGCGATGTAGAAGAGCTGCCAGGCCAGGTCCAGCCAGGGCCGGTGCGGCGCGTAGGAGCCGACCAGGGTGGCGGCCTGGTTCTTCAGCGCGCCGGGCTGGGTGACCGAGCCGATGAAGCTGATCAGCGCCGAGAGTCCGCTGGCCCCCAGCGACAGGGCGAGCACGATCAAGGTCTCGCTGCGCAGCGTGCGCGCCTCGAGCGGCGCCTCCACTTCAGGGGCTTGTGTCTGCACGCGGGCCTCCAAGAACCGTGTCCCGGCCGGCGCCGTCCGCGCGCGTATCGGGTCCTGCGGAACAAGATACGAAGATCCGGCCCCGCGGTTCTCAGCCACCCCTGTACATACCGCCGCTCCGGGTACGGCTCAGGCCGGTCCCGTAAGGCCGAGACCGGTCCCGGGAGAGCTCGGGCCGGTCTCCGCGGCGCCGCGGAGACCGGCCTTGATGGAGAGCTCAGGCCGCTCTACCTTCTTGATCGGGTTGATCGAGCCATTCGTAGGGTTGGGTCGCCCAGGGGTGCTGGGTGTGGCTATCAGGCCGCTGCCGATCCATGGCTGACGAAGCTTCGCCGCTCAGCACCCCACGACGACTCGGCCGCCGATTAGGAAGTGCGAACAAGTCGCTGCGTAGAGCAATGCCGGCGAGGTCGTCCGTGGTACGAACACAACGAACGAGCACGTCAGGAGCACGATGAGCCGGATATGGGCGGGGATCGACAGCGGCAAGGGCCACCATCACGGCCTCGCGCTGGACACCGGGGGCAAGACACTGCTGTCGCGGCGGGTCGCCAACGACGAGCCCGAGCTGCTGAAGCTGATCGGCGACGTCCTGGACCTGGCCGACGGCCGCGAGGTCACCTGGGCCATCGATATGACCGGCGGTGAGCCCGCGCTGCTGCTGGCCCTGCTGGTCAGCCACGGCCAGGAGGTCCTCTACATGCCCGGCCGCCTGGTGAACCGGGCGTCCGACGGTTACCGGGGCGAGGGCAAGACCGACGCCCGCGACGCCTACGTCATCGCCGACCAGGCCAGGATGCGCCGCGACCTGCGGCCCATCCGTCCCGGCGACGAGGCCGCCATCGAGCTGAAGCTGCTGACCGGACGCCGGGCCGACCTGGTCGAGGACCGCACCCGCGTCGTCAACCGCCTGCGCGGCACCCTGCTGAGCATGTTCCCGGCCCTGGAACGGGCCCTGGACGTCACCAACACCGGCCCGCTCAGACTGCTGACGGGCTACCAGAGCCCGGCCGCCATCCGCCGCGCCGGCGTCACGCGGCTGACCACATGGCTGGCCAACCGCAAAGTCCGAGGCGCACGAGCCCTGGCCGAAGCAGCGGTCGAGGCCGCCGAACGCCAGCACACCGCCGTCCCCGGGGAGAAGACCATCGCGAAGCTGGTCCACACCCTGGCCGAGGAGGTGATGGCCCTCAACGAGCAGATCGCCGAAATGGACAAGCTCATCGAGGGCCGGTTTCGCCAGCACGAACTCGCCGACATCGTCCTGAGCGTCCCCGGCATCGGCACCGTGCTGGGCGCAGAGTTCCTCGCGGCCGTCGGCGGCAACCTGGACGCGTTCGACTCCCCGAACGCTCTGGCCGCCTTCGCCGGCGTCGCCCCGGCGCCTCGCGACTCGGGCAAGGTCAGCGGCAACCTCCACCGGCCGGTCACCTACCACCGAAGACTCCAGCGCGTCTTCTACACCTCCGCGCTGGTCAGCGTCCGCTGCGACCCGAACTCGCGCACGTTCTACGACCGCAAACGCGCCGAGGGCAAGAAGCACGTCCAAGCCGTGCTCGCCCTCGCCCGCCGACGCGTCAACGTCCTATGGGCCCTGATCCGCGACCATCGGTGCTACCAAATCACACCACCAATAGCTGCAACCGCTTGACAACAGCATTAGGAAGCTTCCGGAGAGCCGGGGTCCCGCCCCGGCTCAGGTCGCTCCCCTCACCGCTCAGTCCAGCGGCCAGGTGTGCACCGGATCACCGGCCCACATGTGCTCGCTGTAGCGCGTGGTCATCGCGGCCAGCGCCGAGCGGCGGTCCAGGCCTCGCTCCAGGCCCCGGTGGAAGGCGGCGGCCTGCCATTCCGCGCCATTGCTCCGGCGGCGGCAGCGCTGCTCGATGATCGTCAGATAATGGTCGCGGTCCGCCGGCTCGATGCCCCACGCGTCCAGGCCCGCCGCGGCCAGCGGCAGCAGCTCCTGCCGGATCAGGTCGGCCGCGGGGACCTCGGCGAGCGTGCTGCCCCGGCCGCGCGGCCAGTGCAGCACCGCGTTGATGCCGTCCCGGCAGGCCGCGTCGAAGTTGGCGGCGGCCGCGCCGAACGGCAGCCGCTGCCAGACCGGGCGCGGTGCCTCGGCCAGGGCGCGCACCAGGCCGTAGTAGAAGGCGGCGTTGGCCAGGACGTCGGCCACGGTGGGGCCGGCCGGCATGACCCTGTTCTCCACCCGCAGGTGGGGGACGCCGTCGACGACCTCGTACACCGGGCGGTTCCAGCGGTAGACCGTGCCGTTGTGCAGGGTCAGTTCCCGCAGCCGCGGCACCCCGCCGTCGTCGAGGACCTTCAGCGGGTCCTCGTCGTCGCAGATCGGGAGCAGGGAGGGGAAGTAGCGCACGTTCTCGGCGAACAGATCGGCGGCGGAGTCGATCCAGCGCTCGCCGAACCAGGCCAGCGGCCGTACCCCCTGGGTCCGCAATTCCTGCGGGCGGGTGTCGGTGGCCTGCTGGAACAGCAGCGGGCGGGTCTCGCGCCACAATTCCCGGCCGAACAGGAACGGCGAATTGGCGCCGACCGCCACCTGGGGCCCGGCCAGCACCTGGGCGGCGTTCCACACGGCGGCGAACCGCCCGGGCGTGACCTGGAGGTGCATCTGCATGGAGGTGCAGGCGGCCTCGGGCGCGATGGACCGGGAGGTGTAGACGAGGTGCTCCACACCCTGGATGTCCAGGGTGATGTCCTCGCCGCGCATCGCCAGGATCCGCTCGTTGAGCAGCGTGTACCGGTCGGCCCGGGAGAGGTTGGCGGAGACCAGGTCCCGGCCTTCCAACGTGGGCAGAATTCCCACCATCACGATGTGGGCACCCACTTCCCGCGCCATGCGGTTGGCATATCCCAGCCCGGTACGCAGTTCCTCGGCCAGCCGGTCCAGCACCCGACCGGACAGTCGGTGCGGCGCGATATTCACTTCAATGTTGAACTGAGCGAGCTCGGTCTGGAAATCCCGGCTCGCGATGCGGGCCAGCACCTCTTCGTTCATCATGCGTGGCAGTCCCGCGGAATCCGCGAGATTCAATTCGATCTCCAGGCCCATCAGATTGCGTGGGCGGTCGAATCGCTTCTCGTCCAGCAGCCGCTCCAGTCCCAGCAGGCACTGCTGCAGCTTGTGCCGGTACATGCGCCGGTCGGCCAGGTCGAACCCGGTGGCGACGACCTTCTCCCCCATCGGGTGTCCCCTCTCGTGCGGCTCCTCCGGACAAGCATGCCCACCCAAATGATCGATAAGTCCACAGCGGACCGGGTCGGCACGCTAGGCTTGCGGTAGGTGGCATCCGTCGTGCATGTTCCAATGGCACATTCACTCACCTGAGACCTGCGTAAACGTGGTGTGAATAACACCGATGGGTTCAAGCCGACCGTAGCGGGCAGAATAATCCAGCCCCCGGCCGCTGCCCTGCGGGAATGTGGTGGGGGCCTCGTCCAGGAAGGCGAATTCTCGCCTTGCGCGTAATACTGACAGCCCCTACACGAAACACGGAGCGAACACGCGTCGTATAAACTCCGCGCACAAGGCAGAGCATCCGCCCTCGTCGGACGTGCCTGAGCAGGACCCCTCCCCCGCACCGACGGCACCGCCGACACCCCTCCGGCACCACATTCAGCACCACAGTATGTCCCGTTGTGTCTCCAAGTGAGAGGCGACATCATGCCGCTGCTTGTCCCCCCTGCACCCGCTCCAGCCCTGCTGAGCGTCCTGGCCGCGCTCAGTTCTCCCACCGCGGTCCAAGAGGCGAGGACGCCCGCGCTGCGCAGCGCGGAAGGGCCGCTGGACACCGAGACCCCGCTGCCCGTCCACGTCTTCGAGCCGGCCCGGGTCCCCGGTGGCCTGCCGCAGGCGCGGCTGGCGGGCTGGCGGTTCCATATCAGCGCGGGGGCCCGGGTGGTCGCTGCGGGCGAGACCGTGCTGACCGCGGACGGCTGGGTGTTCTCGCGCTTCGCCGAGGGCCCCTACCTGGCCTCCACCGAGCGGGCGCTGCGGCAGGCGGAGACACTGCCGGACATGTACCAGCCGCATCTGCTGTCGGTGCCGGGTCTGTACATGCTGGCACTGTGGCTGCACTGCCGACCCCGGACGGACGCCGCCACCGCGCAGCCGGACCCGACCGACCTGCTGGTGCCGCTGGCGCCGGCGCCGCCGGGGATCACCGCGCACCGGGTGCACCGGCTGGTGGAGCTGGCGCCGGTGCTGAGCGTACGGCTGGCACCGCCGCCGCTGCTCAATCCGGCCGCCTGAGCCGGCGGTGACGGGCGACAGAGAAGTTACGGCCCACAGACAGTCGTATACGAGCGGTGCCACTGGTACGACCGGTACTGCGGCGCACGGCGCGCCATGGCGGAGCCCCCCGGCCACGGAATTCCGGCCGGGGGGCTCCGCCGTGTCCGGCGCCGTGCCGCCCGGCCGGACGGTCGGTCGCGGGCCGTCGCGCTCCCGGGTTGCGCAACCGTGACGGCAACCGGCCGACCGGGTGACGCGTCTTCCACCATTGAGGACCGCCTGAGCGAAATCCCTGCGGATTTCCGTCGGCGGAGCAACACTGGGACCGGCCGCACTCGAACGGGGGGACGCAGATGTTCCAGGCAGGCAAGGCGACGGACCACGCCGCCGATCACTCGCACCGAAAGACGTCACCGACCATGTGCACCCACCAGCCACAATGTCCGACCGCGGACGGCCCCGACCGGGAGGCCGCGCGCACCGTGGCCCGCCACCCCGAACAGGGCTGGAGTCTGCTCTGCAACGGTGTGCTGCTCTTCGACGACACCGGGGAGCTGCTGCCCGACGGTCAGATCATCGCTCCGCACCGCCCGCTGGGCACCGACCGCATCACCACCGCGGCCTGAGCCGGCCGTCCGGGCGTACGTCCGCTCCTGCGCACGCCCGAACCCCGACCCGCCGCAGCGCGCCACCCGCTTCCGCCGAGCCGGTTCCCCCCGAGGTCACGGGGAACCGGCTTTCGACGTGTTCCGGCGGCCCGGCGCGACGCCGCGCCCCGCACCGGGCCCATGAGGGCTGCTCAGCCCTCGTACGCGTCCGGCGGCGGGCAGGAGCAGACCAGGTTGCGGTCACCGAAGGCGCCGTCGATCCGGCGCACCGGCGGCCAGTACTTGTCGGCCGCGGACACGCCCGCGGGGAAGACGGCCTCGTCGCGTCCGTAGGCGTGGGTCCACTCGCCGCCCAGGGCCTGCGCGGTGTGCGGGGCGTTGCGCAGCGGGTTGTCGCCGGCCGGCCACTCTCCCGCGGCCACCCGGTCGATCTCGGCACGGATGGCGATCATCGCCTCGCAGAACCGGTCGAGTTCGGCCAGGTCCTCGCTCTCGGTGGGCTCGATCATCAGGGTGCCGGCCACCGGGAAGGACATGGTCGGCGCGTGGAAGCCGTAGTCGATCAGCCGCTTGGCGATGTCGTCGACGCTGACCCCGGTCTCCTTGGTGAGCGGGCGCAGGTCGACGATGCACTCGTGGGCGACCAGCCCGCCGGGGCCGGTGTAGAGCACCGGGTAGTGCGGCTCCAGGCGCTTGGCGACGTAATTGGCGCCGAGCACGGCCATCTGGGTGGCTTCCTTGAGCCCCTCGGCGCCCATCAGCCGCACATACGCCCAGGAGATGGGCAGGATGCCGGCCGAGCCCCAGGGTGCCGCCGAGACCGGCCCGACACCGGTTTCCGGTCCGGCCTCCGCCTGGAGCGGGTGGTTGGGCAGGTACGGCGCCAGGTGCGCGCGCACCGCGACCGGACCGACGCCGGGGCCGCCGCCGCCGTGCGGGATGCAGAAGGTCTTGTGCAGGTTCAGGTGGGAGACGTCGGCGCCGAAGGCACCGGGCCGGGCGAGGCCGACCAGGGCGTTGAGGTTGGCGCCGTCCACGTAGACCTGGCCGCCGGCCTCGTGCACCGCGGCGCAGATGTCGGTGATGTGCTCCTCGAACACCCCGTGGGTGGAGGGGTAGGTGACCATGAGCACGGCGAGCCGGTCGCGGTGCTCCGCGATCTTCGCGTGCAGGTCCTCGACGTCCACGTCGCCGTTCTGGCCGGTCTTGACGACCACGACCCGCATGCCGGCCATCACGGCGCTGGCGGCGTTGGTGCCGTGCGCGGAGGACGGGATCAGGCACACGGTGCGCTCGGTGTCGCCGTTGGCCCGGTGGTAGGCGCGCACCGCGAGCAGGCCGGCGAGTTCGCCCTGTGAGCCGGCGTTGGGCTGGAGGCTGACCTTGTCGTAGCCGGTGACCTCGGCGAGCTGGTCCTCCAGGCCGCGGATCAGGGTCAGGTAGCCCTCGGCCTGGTCGATCGGCGCGAAGGGGTGCAGCTCACCGAATTCGGGCCAGGTGACCGGCTCCATCTCGGTGGTGCCGTTGAGCTTCATGGTGCACGAGCCCAGCGGGATCATGCCGCGGTCCAGCGCGTAGTCGCGGTCGGCGAGCCGCCGCAGGTAGCGCAGCATGGCGGTCTCGCTGCGGTGGCTGTGGAAGACCGGGTGGGTCAGGTACGGCTCGGTGCGCGCCAGGTCCGCGGGCAGCGCGTCCGCGGTGGCCGCGTCGAGCGCGTCGATGTCGGCCTGCGCGCCGAAGGCGGCCAGCACCGCGGTGAGGCGGTCGCGGGTGGTGGTCTCGTCGCAGGCGATGCCGACCTGGTCGGCGTCGGTCTGCCGCAGGTTGACGCCGGCCGCGCGGGCGGCGGCCACGACCTCGGCGGCCCGGCCGGGCACCCGTACGGTCACGGTGTCGAAGAACTGCTCGTGGACGACCTCGGCGCCGGCCGCCCGCAGGCCCGCGGCCAGCAGGGCGGCGTAGCGGTGGGTGCGGCGGGCGATGCGCTCCAGGCCCTCGGGGCCGTGGTAGACGGCGTACATGCCGGCCATCACGGCGAGCAGGACCTGCGCGGTGCAGATGTTGCTGGTGGCCTTCTCGCGGCGGATGTGCTGCTCGCGGGTCTGCAGGGCCAGCCGGTAGGCGGGGCGGCCGTCGGCGTCCACGGAGACGCCGACCAGGCGGCCGGGCAGGTTGCGGGCGTAGGAGTCGCGGACGGACATGTAGCCGGCGTGCGGGCCGCCGAAGCCCATGGGCACGCCGAACCGCTGGGTGGTGCCGACCGCGATGTCCGCGCCCAGGGCGCCGGGCGAGGTCAGGACGGTGAGCGCGAGCAGGTCGGCGGCGACCGTGACGACAGCGCCGAGGGCGTGCGCCTGCGCGACGACGGGGCGCAGGTCGCGTACCGCGCCGCCGGCGCCCGGGTACTGGAGGAGCACACCGAAGACGCCGCGTGCGGCGATCTCCTCGGGGATGCCGGCGCTGAGGTCGGCGACGACGATCTCGACGCCGGTGGGTTCGGCGCGGGTGCGCAGCACGGCGGTGGTCTGCGGGAAGGTGTCGGCGTCGACCAGGAAGACGCCGTCCTTGACCTTGCCGACCCGGCGGGACAGCGCCATCGCCTCGGCCGCCGCGGTGCCCTCGTCCAGCAGCGACGCCCCCGCGGTGGGCAGGCCGGTGAGGTCGGCGACCACGGTCTGGAAGTTCAGCAGGGCCTCCAGGCGGCCCTGGGAGATCTCCGGCTGGTAGGGGGTGTAGGCCGTGTACCAGGCCGGGTTCTCCATGACGTTGCGCAGGATGACCGGCGGGGTGAAGGTGCCGTAGTAGCCGAGGCCGATCATGGGGGCCAGGACCTTGTTGCGGTCGGCCAGGGCGCGCAGTTCGGCGAGCACCTCGGGCTCGGTACGGGCCGGCGGCAGGCCGAGCGCGGCGGCGCTCCTGATGGTGCCGGGCACGGCCGCGTCGGTCAGTTCGTCCAGCGAGCCGTAGCCGACCTGCGCGAGCATCTTGGCCCGGGCCTCGGCGTCGGGGCCGATGTGGCGGCGGGCGAAGGGCACGCCGGCTTCGAGCTCGGCGAGGGGAATGCGTCGGTCAGTCATCTGCGGAGGGCCTCCTGGTCTGCGACGACCTTCGGGGGGTGCCACGACGCGACTACGACGCGGACACCCGGACGGCCTCCCCCTCTGTCATCACGACCTGAGAGCTTCACCGCCCGCGGTGGGGCGGCTTGCACCGTCGGTGAGGGCTCGTCGCGGCAGCCGCGGCGCTTCCGGAACGGGCCCTGCTTTCCAGAGTGACCTCACCCGCGCGGTACGGATGCCTGAGAGATTCCGGGGAGGATTTGCTCCTTCGGCGCCTCTTTGGGTGCCCCTTCCGGGCACTTCGGAGGACTCTCCCGCACGGGGTCTGCAGCCGATGACCAGCGTACCAGCGCGCCTTCCGCCCGCATCGGGGCGGCGGCGCGCACGCACCCCCGCGGAGTCGCGCCGTAAGGGTGCCCGTAATGTGCCGTTTGCCGGTAGTCCGCACAATTAGTGGTAGTCAGATGGCTCAGATGGCATCGCCGTCGGCCGTACGTGGCCGGGCGCAGTCGGTGGGAGGCACCGTGCACAGCGACATCGATCCGCGCAGCCTGATCGGCCGCCGCGCCTTCGACCGGGACGGTTCGAGGATCGGCACGGTGGACGAGGTGTACCTGGACGACGCGACCGGTGTGCCGGAGTGGGCGGCGGTGCGCACCGGGCTGTTCACCAGGGACGCCTTCGTGCCGCTGGAGCCGAGCGAGCTGGTGGACGGCGAACTGCGGGTGCCGTTCAAGAAGTCGCTGATCAAGGACGCGCCGGACTTCGGTGTGGGCCGCCATCTGTCGCCCGAGCAGGAGCTGCAGCTCTACCACCACTACGGCATGGAGGTGCCGCGCAACGAAGCGGACCGCCGTACGGCGCCTCAGCGCGATTTCGGCGAGGTGGCGGGCGGGGAGTGACCGGCCGGCTGGGCCGAACGGGTGGCACGGGACGGAGCGGACGGCGACGGCGGTTCCGGGGGCTGGGGTTCCGGGGGCTGCGCCGACTGTGGCAACGGCTCCGGTAGAACCCGCGGGACCGGCAGCAGCGGGTCGCTGTGGCTCAGCTCGGGGTCGTCCATGACGAAGGTGCGCACCCGGCCGGGGGCGGTGTCCGCGGGCACCTCGAAGCGCACCGTGACCCGGCCGACGCCGCTGCCCTGCACCCACCCGGGGCCGTACTGCGTGTGGGTGACGTCCTGGCCGGGCCACCAGGTCCTGGCCCGTTCGGGGGACGGCGGCGCGACGGGCGCCTCGCGGTCGGCGGGCAGTCCGGCCGGGTCGCCGCCGCTCTGCGCGAACAGGTCCTCCTGGGTGAAGTCGGCCAGGCCCGCGACGCCCACCCCGAGCAGCCGTACGCCGCCGGTGGTGTCGACGCCGTCCACCAGGCGGCGGGCGGTCTCGCGGACCACCACGGGGTCGTCGGTGGGCGCGCGCAGCGTCTCGGAGCGGGTGAGCGTGGAGAAGTCGAAACGCCGCACCTTGACCACCACGGTGCGGCCGGAGCGCCCGGCGCCGCGCAGCCGCTGGACGCAGCGGTCGGCGAGCCGGTCGATCTCGTGCCGCACCTGGGCGCGGTCGGTCAGGTCGTGGTCGAAGGTGTCCTCCACGGAGATCGACTTCACGTCCCGGTCGGCCACGACCGGGCGGTTGTCCAGGCCGACCGCCATGGCGTGCAGCGATGTGCCGTGGGCCTTGCCGAGCAGCCGGACCAGTTCGTGCTCCCCTGCGTGGGCGATCTCGGCGACGGTGGCGATCCCGGCCCGGCGCAGGTGCTCGGCGGTGGCCGGGCCGACGCCCCACAGGGCGCGCACCGGCAGCGGGTCGAGCAGTGCCCGCTCGGTGCCGGGGTCGACCACCACCAGGCCGTCCGGCTTGGCCTTCTCCGAGGCGATCTTGGCCAGGAGTTTGGAGCCGGCCAGGCCCACGGAGGCGGTGAGCCCGGTGGCCTCCCGGATGGTGGCCCGAAGCCGCACCGCCACCGCGCGCGGGTCCTCCTGGCTGTCGGCGGCCTCCAGGTCGACGAACGCCTCGTCCAGGCTCAGCGGCTCTATCAGCGGGGAGACCTCGGCGAGCAGCCCCATGACGGTCTCGCTGATCTGCCGGTACAGGCCGAAGCGGGGCACGAGGTAGGCCGCGTTGGGGCACAGCCGGCGGGCGTGGGCCATCGCCATCGCCGAGTGGACGCCGTGCACCCGTGCCTCGTAGGACGCGGTCGCGACCACGCCGCGGGGGCCGAGGCCGCCGACCACGACCGGCTTGCCCCGCAGGCTCGGCTTGGACGCCTGCTCGACCGCGGCGAAGAACGCGTCCATGTCCAGGTGCAGGATCGTCGGCGCACTTCTCACAGTTCCGATCGTGCCGCACGCCACTGACATTGACCGTACAGGCGTACGGAAACAGCCGGTCCGCGTCGCCTCCGCGCCGCCGCGGCGTCTCCTCCGCGGCGGCGACGCGCCGGACCGAGGTCCGCGGCCGCCCGCCGCCACGCAGACGCCGCAGATGTACCCGCGTAGAGCGTGCGGCTCAGACGGCGCGGTTTCTGCGCCGGGCCAGCTCGTCGGACGGGTTGTGGCCGACCAGGGTCTCGCCGGTGTCCACCCGCTCGCCGTGCATCTGGGACAGCGAGCTCTCCACGTCCCGCCACACCACGCCGACCGCGATACCGAAGACGCCCTGGCCGCCCTGGAGCAGGTCGACCACTTCGTCCGGCGAGGTGCACTCGTACACGGTGGCGCCATCGCTCATCAGGGTCATCCGGGCCAGTTCGCCCTGGCCGACCGAGCGCAGGTGCTGGACGGCGGTGCGGATGTTCTGCAGCGACACGCCGGTGTCCAGCAGCCGCTTGACGATCTTCAGCACCACCACGTCACGGAAGCTGTACAGCCGCTGCGTGCCGGAGCCGAAGGCCGGGCGGACGCTGGGCTCGACCAGCCCGGTGCGGGCCCAGTAGTCGAGCTGGCGGTAGGTGATGCCGGAGGCCGCGCACGCGGTGGGACCGCGGTAGCCGATCTGCTCCCCCTGCCCGGCCGCGTCCTGCCCGCCCGCGGCGGCGCCGGTACGGGCCAGCGGCCCTCGGGTCGGATGGGGGCCGCCGGTGGCCAAACCGTCGCCGGTGCTTCTCACGCCGCCCTCCGTCCCTTCACATCCCGTGACCGCGCGCACGTGCCACGGGACTTTCCACCTCGACGGTAGGCAGTCACCCGGGGTGCGTCAACGATCGCCACACTCGGCACGCCGAGTGATATTCACCCCACGAGTGGTTTGATCCGACCGAAGGCGGGAACGACTGTCAGATTGCCCGATCGTGGGGCAACCTTGCCGTCCCGACCCGCTCGACCGCGGCGCGGCCCTCACTGATTGCTGGTGCCGAAGTCCTCCGGCGAGATCTGGTCGAGGAACTCGCGGAACTTCTCCACTTCGTCCTCCTGCTCGTCCGGGATCGCGATGCCAGCGTCGTCCAGCACGCCGTCACTGCCGTAGATCGGCGTGCCGGTGCGCAGGGCGAGCGCTATGGCGTCGGAGGGACGGGCACTGACCTCGACCCCGCTGGCGAACACGAGCTCCGCGTAGAAGACGCCTTCCCGCAGATCCGTGATGCGCACCTCGGTGAGGGTCTGACCGACCGCTTCGAGCACGTCCTTGAAGAGATCGTGAGTGAGTGGTCGCGCCGGCGTCATGCCCTGTTGCGCGAAGGCGATCGCCGTGGCCTCCCCCGGCCCGATCCAGATGGGCAGGTACCGGTCGCCTCCTACTTCACGCAGGAGCACGATCGGCTGGTTGGAGGGCATTTCGACCCGGACACCCACAACGTCGAGCTCGTTCACACAGCAACCCTAGGCCGTGCCCGGCGGGTTTGGGTAGTCGGGCAGCTCCCGGGGCCGCCACCCGGTGGGCGATCGCCTGTCCGAATACCGCCGGTCCGGCCCGCGGCCGGGGGGCCGATCAGCGCAGCCGCAGCCGGAGCGCGGACTGCACCAGCGCGGCGTGCAGCCGTACCGACAGTGCCGCCAGCTCCCGGGCGGTGGCTTCCGCGCGGGTACGGGTCTGCGGGTTGCGGTGCCGCCGCAGGGGCGCCACCACCTGCTCGACCAGCCCCGCTTCCCGGTCCGCGGCCGCCTTGACCGCCCGCAGGTGGCGCGGCTCCACACCGAAGCGGCCCAGTTCCACCACGAGCCGGCCGATGGTCACCGCCTCGGCGTCGTAGCCGCCGTCCCGGCCGGCCTCGACCAGTCCGTACGACTCCCACTCGGCCAGTTCCTTGCCGTCGGCCCCGGTGGCCTCCAGCAGCTCCTCACGGCCGATCCGCAGTTCCGCGGGCTGATCAGTCGTGACGGGGAAGTCCAGGGCGTTCTGGGGGCCGCTGAGTGCTTCCTTGGACTCCGCCGGCCCGGGGAGCGCCACCTGCTCGCCGCGGTCCATGGCGTCCAGGTGTTCCCGGATCACCCGCAGCGGCAGGTAGTGGTCGCGCTGCACCCGCAGCACGTACGCCAGCCGCTCCAGGTCCCTGGCGCCGAACTTCCGGTATCCGGAAGGGGTGCGCTGCGGCTCGACGAGCCCCTCCGCCTCCAGGAAGCGGATCTTGGAGATGGTGACCTCGGGGAACTCCTCGCGCAGCCTGCCGAGCACCGCGCCGATGCTCAGCAGGGTCCCGTCGTCGGCGGCGCCGCGCCCGGCACCGCCCGACTCTCGCGCCATGAACACCTTCCTGGGAATCCCGCGGGCCGCGCCCGGGCAGACGGTTGCCCGGACGCGGCCCGCGAGAGGGATCAGATGCCCCGCTGGCTCGCGTAGAAGACCAGCCGGTACTTGCCGATCTGCACCTCGTCGCCGTTGTAGAGCGCGACCGCGTCGATCCGCTCCCGGTTGACGTACGTACCGTTCAGGCTGCCGACGTCGGAGACGGTGAACCCGCCGTCCGACCCACGCCGGAACTCCACGTGGCGGCGGGAGACCGTCACGTCGTCCAGGAAGATGTCGCTCTGCGGGTGCCGGCCGGCCGTGGTCAGGTCGCCGTCGAGCAGGAAGCGGCTGCCGGAGTTGGGCCCGCGGCGGACCACCAGCAGCGCCGAGCCGGGCGGCAGCGCGTCCACCGCGGCCTGCGCCTCGGGCGACAGGGTCGGCAGCGGGGTCTGCCCGGTGGCCTCGGCCTCGTACGCCTCGATGCCGGAGATCGAGATGGTCGAGGTGGTCTCCGACGGCCGCTCGTACGGGGCGCCTGCGCCTCCCCGCAGCGGCGCGCCGCAATTGGAGCAGAAGCGGCTGGCCTCCGCGTTGGTGTGGCCGCACCGGCTGCAGACGGGCAAACCGAACCCTCCACCCGGGGTCGAGGCTGACGATTCCCCGAAACCTATGCGCGGCGCCGAACCCTGGTCAACAGGCGCCGAGCCGGGCGTGCCGGGATATCCGCCGGCGTCCGGCGGCTCGTTGCGGAACAGCGGACGATCGCCCGCCTCCTGACCCTCATCGGTCAGGTTCCGCGGGGCGCGGTGACGCGCCGTCGCCGGCTCGGCCGACTGCCGCGCGCTCTTGCCGAACAACTTTCCGAACAACTTCACGGGCGATTCCCCTTGACAGAAGCAGACCCGCCCGTGGGGCAGGACGAACCATCGTTACACACAGTTTCCACTACAACGCACCCCACCGAAGCCCCGACCCCCCGCTCACCGGGATGACCGAGCGTAGTCAGGCTGCTCCGACGGCCGCAAGGCATCCACGACGATCTTCTGCGAGCGGACCACATCGGCCGTGGCCTGCTGCTTCTCCAGCGTCTGTACCACCCCGCCGGGGATGTTCAGCGCAGGTTCGAGGTCCTGCGGGCTGCCGATCACCTTGAACCGGTACGGCTGCGTCACCTTGTGCCCGTCGATGCGCACACCGTCCGCACCCTGGGTGAAGTACGTGTCGGCGACGACCCGGACGTCGTTGATCTGGATCGCCTCGGCGCCGGCGGCACGCAGCTCCTGCAGGGTGTCCAGAAGAGTATCGGCTTCCACGCCGCCGTGCGGGTCGGTGATCGTCAGCGTGATCCCCGGGCCCTGCGCGGCCACCGTACCGGCCAGCACGCCCAGTTCGCGGGCCTTCTGCCGGGTCTGCTTGAGCGCCTCGGCGGCCTGGTCGGAGCTGGTCTCCAGCTGGGTGCGCTGATTCTCCAGCCCGCGCTTCTCGTCCTGCAGCCGCTGGCCGCGGTTGTCCAGCTCGGTCAGGATGCGCACCAGGTCCTCCTGACGGGCGCCGCGCAGCGCGCTGTTGTCGCTCGTCGACCGGACCTGAATGGCCAGCCCGAGGCCCAGCGCGAACAGCAGCACCGCGACGGTGAGCTGGGCGCGGGACAGCCGCGGCGGCCACAGGCCGGCCAGCAGCCGCTGTCGGCCGCTGGGGGCGGCGGCAGCGGGCTCCGCGGGCTCGGGCGCGGCGGGGGCCTGCGGGCCGGGCTCAGGGGCGGAGACGGCCTTCGCCGCGGGTGTCGCGGCAGGCTCGGGCGCTGGCCTGGGCTCGGGCACCGCGGCGGGTTCGGGCGCGGGCTCCGCAGCCGGCCGCGACTCGGGCGTGGCGACGGCCTTCGGCTCCCGTTCCGGCTCGGGTTCGGGCGTGGCGGCGGCCGGGGGCCGGTCCGGGTGGTCGTGTTCCTCGCTCATGACGGCCTCACGCCCGGAAGACGTGCCGGCGGATCGCGGCGGCGTTGGAGAAGATGCGGATGCCGAGCACCACCACGACGCCGGTGGACAGTTGCGCGCCGACCCCGAGCTTGTCGCCGAGGAAGACGATGAGCGCGGCGACCACCACGTTGGACAGGAAGGAGACCACGAACACCTTGTCGTCGAAGATCCCGTCGAGCATGGCCCGCAGGCCACCGAAAACGGCGTCGAGCGCGGCGACCACGGCGATGGGCAGGTAGGGCTCGACCCCGGAGGGCACCACAGGGCGCACCACGAGACCGACCACGACTCCGACGACGAGGCCCAGTACGGCGATCACTTCGAACCCTTCCCACCCGCGGCGGTACCCACCTGCTGCGTGCCGGCTGCGGCAGCCGGTGTGGCGTACCGCACTGTCAGACTGGGCGCGGCGGCGAGTTCCAGGTCGCCCTGGACACCGATGCTGGACCGGATCCCGTAGTCCTGCCGCAGCGCGCGCAGGTACCGACCGTCCACGCTGTTCTGGAATGCCGTGCTCAACCGCTTCCCGTCCCCGATCGCCAGCACCGTGTACGGCGGCGCCAGCGGCTTGTTGTCGACCAGTATGGCGTCCCCGGCGGCCCGGATGGCCGACAGCGCCGTCAGTCGCTGGCCGTTGACCGTGATCGCCTCCGCGCCGGACGTCCACAGGCCGTTGACGACCCGCTGGAGGTCGTGGTCGCGCACCCGCCCGGTGTCGGAGAAACCGCTGCTCTCGCGCGGCCCGTTGCCGTCGCCGCCGGACGCCTCCTTGGCGTCGTCCACCACCAGCCGTACCCCCGGCCCGTGCACGGGCGTGGCGGCGGCCAGCAGTTCCAGCGTCAGGTTGGCGTCGCCGCCGTGGTCGTGCAACGCGGCGCGCTGCTCGGCGGACACGGTGTCGCGCAGCCCGTCCACGTCCTTCTGGAGGGCGTCGGCGCCGCGTGTCTCGGTCTGGACGCGGTCGATGAGCTTTTGCCGCTCCTTGGCGACGGTGGGCGCCGAGGAGTGCGCCTGGGCGGCGCCGAAGGTCACCACGGCCGCGGCGAGCACCAGTCCGGCCGCGACCCACAGCCGGCCGCTCAGCGCCGTCGGGAAGCCCGCGGTGCCGGTACGCCCGCGGCGGGCGGCGGCCTGCGCGTATCCGGCGTCCAGGCTGTGCTCCATGACGTCGGTGAGCAGCGACATGGAGAAGTCCGGACGGCGCAGCGGAGCAGCCCCGGGTGCGGGGCTGCTCCGTTCGGATGACTGCTGCGGCATGCCGCACATCGTTGCACGTCGGGGCCCGTACGCTCGAATGCGCGCCGAACGGGGCCCGGCGCACCGCCGGTTCAGCGCCCGGCGTTCTCCACGACCTGCGACCACTCCTCGAGCAGGGCCTGCGCCGACGCGTCGTCAGGACCCTCCGCCCACAGGTGCGTGACGGCCTCGGCGGGGTCGGGCAGCACCATCACCCAGCGCCCGTCCGGCTCCACCACGCGCACGCCGTCGGTGGTGTCCACCGACCGCTCGCCGGCCTCCTCGACCACCCGGCGCATGACCGAGCCCTTGACCGCCCACGGCGTGGGCACGTCCCGCTTGAGGACGTGGGCGCGCGGAATGCGGGCGTCGATCTGGCTGAGGGTGAGCTGCGTACGCGCCACCAGCCCGATCAGGCGCACGAATGCCGCGGCCCCGTCGAAGACGCTGGAGAACTCGGGCACGATGAAGCCGCCGCGCCCGTCGCCGCCGAAGATGGTGCCCTCCTCGCGGCCGACCCGGGTCAGGTCGTCGGGCGAGGTGGTCGTCCACGTCACCTGGGTGCCGTGGTAGGCCGCGACCTGCTCGGCGATCCTGGTGGTGGTCACCGGCAGCGCCACTCGGCCGCTGCGGCGCTCGGCGGCCACCAGGTCGAGCAGCACCAGCAGGGCCCGGTCGTCCTCGACGATCCGGCCCCGCTCGTCCACCAGCGACAGCCGCTCCCCCACCGGGTCGAACCGCACGCCGAACGCGGCCCGCGCCGAGGAGACGATCTCGCCGAGCCGCACCAGCCCGGCCCGGCGGCTCTCCTCGGTCTCGGTGGGCCGCGCCTCGTCCAGGCCGGGATTGATGGTGAGCGCGTCCACGCCGAGCCGGCCGAGCAGGCTGGGCAGAACAAGCCCACCACTGCCGTTCGCGGCGTCCACGACCACCTTCAGGCCCGCCTCGGCGATGCCCGAGGTGTCCACGGCCCGCAGCAGCGCCCCGGTGTACGAGTCGAACACGGTCGCCGGGAAGTTCAGGTCGCCGATCTCCCCGGGGAAGGCCCGTCGGTACTCCTGGCGCGCGAACACCCGGTCCAGCTTGCGCTGCCCGCCCGCCGACAGGTCGGCGCCCCGCTCGTCGAAGAACATGATGTCGAGCGAGTCCGGACGGCCCGGGGTGGTACGGATCATGATGCCGCCGGCGCTGCCGCGAGCGGTCTGCTGGCGGGCCACCGGCATGGGGACGTTCTCCAGGTCGCGCACGTCGATCGCGCTGGCCTGCAGGGCCGAGATGACCGCCCGCTTGAGCGCGCGGGCGCCCCGGGAGTGGTCGCGGGCGGTGGTGACCGTCGCGCCCTTCTTGAGCGTGGTTGCGTACGCGCCCGCCAGCCGTACGGCCAGCTCCGGCGTGATCTCGACGTTGAGGATGCCGGACACGCCGCGCGCGCCGAACAGATGCGCCTGGCCGCGGGACTCCCAGATCACCGAGGTGTTGACGAAAGCGCCGGCCTCGATGGTCTTGAACGGATAGACCCGTACGTTGCCGGCGATGATCGATTCCTCGCCGATCAGGCACTCGTCACCGATCACGGCCCCGTCGTCGATCCTGGCCGCCCGCATGACGTCGGTGTTCTTGCCGATGACGCAGCCGCGCAGATTGGTGCCCTGCCCGACGTACACGTTGTCGGCGATGACGGCCTTGTGCAGGAAGGCACCGGTCTTCACCACGACGTTGGAGCCGATGACGCTGTGCTCGCGGATCTCGGCGCCGGCTTCCACCTTGGCGTAGTCACCGATGTAGAGCGGGCCGCGCAGCACCGCGTCCGGGTGCACCTCGGCGCCCTCGGCCACCCAGACGCCGGGCGAGATCTCGAACCCGTCGACGTCGACGTCGACCTTGCCCTCGAGCACGTCGGCCTGGGCCTTCACGTAGCTCTCGTGGGTGCCGACGTCCTCCCAGTAGCCCTCGGCGATGTAGCCGTAGACGGGCTTGCCCTCCTTCATCAACTGCGGGAAGACATCTCCCGACCAGTCGACGGGCACATCGGGCTCGACGTAGTTGAAGACCTCGGGCTCCATCACGTAGATGCCGGTGTTCACCGTGTCGGAGAACACCTGGCCCCAGGTCGGCTTCTCGAGGAAACGTTCCACCCGGCCCTCGTCGTCGACGATGGTGATCCCGAACTCGAGGGGGTTGGGGACCCGGGTCAGGCAAACCGTGACCAGGGCGCCCTTCTCCTTGTGGAATGCGATCAGTTCGGTGAGATCGAAATCGGTCAGGGCATCGCCCGAGATCACCAGGAAGGAATCGTCCTTCAACGCCTCCTCGGCGTTCTTGACGCTGCCGGCCGTTCCCAGCGGCTTTTCCTCGTTGGCGTAGGTGAGCTCCATCCCGAATTCCTCGCCGTCCCCGAAGTAATTCTTCACCAGGGAGGCCAGGAACTGGACGGTCACCACCGTCTCAGTGAGTCCGTGCCGCTTGAGCAATGTCAGAACGTGCTGCATGATCGGCCGATTGACCACCGGCAGCAGAGGTTTCGGCATGCTCGACGTCATTGGGCGAAGGCGGGTACCCTCGCCGCCGGCCATAACAACCGCCTTCATGTTGGAAACGTCCTCCTCGTGACTCAGTCAGCCGTGGTGTCCGCCCTGACGAGTCGCCGGACCTGCACCACATAGAGGATCCCTGCCCACCAGTACAGGGTTGTACCCCAACCTGCGAACGCCCAGCCGAAAACAGACGCCAAGGTGGCGAGCCACCCACTGCTGTCGCTCAGCAGCAGCAGCGGAAAGGCGTACATGAGGTTGAAGGTAGCCGCTTTCCCGATGAAGTTCACCTGGGGTGGGCCGTAGCGGTGCCTCCGCAGAATCAGCAGCATCACCGCCATCATGACTTCCCGTGCCAGGAGGAGCACGGTGAGCCACAACGGGAGGATGCTCCGCCACGTGAGCCCCACCAGGGTGGACAGTACATACAACCGGTCCGCGGCCGGGTCCAGCACCCGGCCGAGCTTGCTGACCTGATTCCACCGGCGGGCCAGCTTGCCGTCCAGGTAGTCACTGATGCCAGCGAACGCCAGTACCAGCAGGGCCCATCCGTCGACCTTCGGACCGTGGAACTCGGGCCACAGAATCAGCCACAGGAAGACCGGCACGCCGACCAGACGGGCCATACTCAGGATGTTGGGGATCGTGAAGATGCGATCCGTTTGCACCCGTGTCTCCTGGACCTCCACGGGTCCCCTCCAGCCATACGTACCGTGCCGACCTTGCGGCCCGACTCTACACCGAACACAAAAAGGACCCGGCACCGGATCGGATGATCCAGGGCCGGGCCCTTTTGTCAATAATTGTTCGGCGGCGTCCTACTCTCCCACAGGGTCCCCCCTGCAGTACCATCGGCGCTAAAAGGCTTAGCTTCCGGGTTCGGAATGTAACCGGGCGTTTCCCTCTCGCTATGACCACCGAAA
>NZ_JADKYB010000022.1 GCF_016918855.1 Actinacidiphila acididurans | reverse complement strand
GAGGAACACGCCGTACCGTCCTCGTCCAGCGCCAGGAAACCGGAATTCGTCGGCACCCACGCCTGCGACTCCGCGGTCTTCGCGATCTGGTTGCCCTCGTTGAACTCGTCGAACATCGAGATGTAGAAGCTCTTCACGCCGGCGCGGACGTGGTTGTAGAACTGCCGCCACATGAAGTCGCCGTGCGCGCGCTGGCGCAGGGTGACCGCGCCCGGCAGTACGCAGGGCTGGTAGTCGATGCCGTACGTGTTGCACTCGGCGAGGTCCGGCAGGGTGGCGACGTTGTAGAAGTTGTCGGCGTCGGCCACGTTGCCGATGCGGCCGACCATCCAGGGCGAGAGCATGTGGAAGCCGTGGTAGACGTCGGAGAAGCCGGGCCGGGAGTCGCGATCGCCGGTACGCCACCAGGTGGGCACGCCGCCGATCAGGTAGACGCCCTGCGCCTTGAACCAGTTGACCACGTCCAGGCAGGCGTCCGCGGTGAACGGCCGCTGGTTGTCGTTGAAGCCGAAGCCCCAGACGCACACCACCGGCTTGCCGTTCTGCCGCGCGTACGCGGACGACGCGGTGTGCGCCGACATCTTGTTCGTCCAGTCGGTCTTGATCTCCGACTGCATGTTCGTCCAGTCGGACACGTCATACATGATGTAGAACTTCCGCCCGTACTTCTCGGCGGAGCTGCGCACCTTGGTGGCCATGGCGTCGCGGGTCGGGCCCTCGCTGCCGTTGGGGTTGAAGCGCTGGAGTGCGGCGACGTCGATGTTGTTCTGCTGCATCCACGAGAAGTGCGTGTCCACGGTCTGCTGGTCGTAGGACGAGAAGAGCGACGCGGGCTGGCCGTTGCCCAGGTTCGCGTACGCGGTCGGGTACGTGTGCGTGAAGTCGCGTACGTCCGGCCAGGCCACGATGGTGGTGTTCGACGGGGACGGCGGCTGCCCGCCGTTGGCGCTGTAGTGCCACCAGGTGTTGATCGGGGCGCCGTCGCCGATGCAGGCGAACCAGCCCTGATACCCGACGGTGACCTTGCCCACCACGTCCCCCGGCGCGCTGGCCGCCGCCGCGGGTCCGGCGGTGGCGGTCTCGGCGACCCCCAGCGTGCCGGCCGCCGTGACCGCGGCCGCGGCCTGCAGGAACGTCCTGCGTGTGACACCCATCTGGACTCCTCCGATCGGCTGTCAACTCCCGCCGCGGCCGGGACTGTTGGGCACATGGCAGCGAGCCGGAAGTCTGGTGCGTGGGATCGTAACCACGCGGTTATCAAGCCGCAATACTTCGCGCGTAACGCGAAATAATTGACAGAAGTCACGCAAGAAGTGCCCTGATGGGGGGTTGCGGAACGGACTGCGCGGGGCGGGTTCCGCGTCGCCGCGCCCCGCGCCGCGGCCCGGTCCACCGCTGATCCGCCACCGGTCCACCGCTGTCCGCCGGCTGAGTGATCATTGCGCCTCGCCGGCCGGGACGGCCCGGCGGGAAGCGGATCTGACGATGTGTTATGTCACGATGAGCCGCCGGATCATCGTATTTCAGGGGGGCCTTAGGAGGTCCTCGGGCCATGCCGTTCAGCTTCAGGGTCGCGAAGTCGGCCGGCCGGGCGAGACTGACGAGCCTGTGCGTGCTCGTCTGCCTGGTGCTTCTGTCACCGCTGTGGGCGCCGGGGACGGCGGCTGCCGCGGCCGCCCGGGCGGCGGGCGAGGCGCGGGTCACGGCCGTCAAACGGCTCGACGCGCGCATGCTCGACCTGACCGTCGAGTCCCCGGCCATGCGCGGGTCCGTGCCGGTGCGGGTCATTCTGCCGAGGAGCTGGGACAGCGACCGGACGCGTACGTATCCCGTGCTCTACCTGCTGCACGGCGGGAACGACGACTACACGTCCTGGACCCGGGAGACGGACATCGAGACGCTGGCCCAGGACTCCGACACGCTGATCGTGATGCCCGACGCCGGCAAGGCGGGACAGTACTCGGACTGGTCCGTCGGCTGGCCGCTGTGGGAGACCTTCCACACCGGCGAGCTCGTCCGGCTCATGGAGCGGGATTTCCGGGCGAATACGCGGCGGGCGATCATCGGACTGTCGATGGGCGCGCTAGGCGCTCTCGACTACGCGGCGCGTCATCGGGGTCTGTACCGCTACGTCGCCGCATTCAGCCCGACCGTCGACATCGACGACCCGTGGATCCGGGCGTCCATCCTGCTGGGCAACTGGCTGGCCGGCAACGATGTCGACTACAGCAAGGTCTGGGGCGATCCGAAGAAGCAGGCCGCCAACTGGGAGGCCCACAACCCCGCCGCGATGGTACGGAACTTCCGCGGGACGAAGGTGCACCTGTCCGTCGGGACCGGTACGACGGGGCCGCTGGACGCGAACCGTGACCCGGTCGCCGTGGCCGCCTCGACGCTGGAAGGCGTCCTCCTGCCCGACGTGCAGAAGTTCTCCGCCTCGCTGCGGGCGGCGGGCGTCGATGTGAGTACGCACATCTACGCTCCCGGGACGCACTCGTGGCCGTACTGGAAGCGGGAACTCCACCTCGTCTGGGGGACGGTGACGAGGGAGCTCGAAGCCGGGGCGCGACGGACGCCGACGAGCGCGACGAGCGCGACGGGTACGTCGGGTACGTCGGGTACGGCCACGGGAACGACCGGCACGCCACGTACGACGGCGTGACCGGCTACCCGGCGGCCGGCATCCCCTCCAGCGCACTGCACGCGCGCCCGACCCCGTCCTCCGCCGCCAGCGCCGCGCCCACCCGCCGGGCCGCCTCGGCGTAACCGCGTCCGGCGGTGAGAGCGCGCAGCCGACCGGTGAGGGCCTCGACCGTGATCCGGCCGGCCGGCAGGGGCTCGGGGCCCGCGCCCAGCCGGTGCACCCGCTCGGCCCAGTACGGCTGATCGCCGAAGAAGGGGCAGACCAGGGACGGGACCCCGGCCCGCAGCGCCGTGGCGGTCGTACCCGCCCCGCCGTGATGGACGACCGCGGCCGTACGGGGGAACAGCCAGTCGTGCGGGATCGCGTCGGCCACGTAGATGTCGTGATCGCCGCGGACGTCGTGGTCGCTCGCGGCGGGGTCCCCGGCCAGCACGCCGCGCAGCCCGGCGCGCCGGAGCGCTTCCCGTACGGCGCGGTCGGTGGCCCCGGGGTCACGGGTACGCATGCTGCCGAAGCCCACGTACACCGGCGGGGGCCCGGCGGCCAGAAAGGCGAGGAGCGCTCGGGGCGGGGTCCACCGGGGCTGTTCGTGGAACCAGAAGCCGGTGAGGTGGACGTTCGGTCCCCAGTCCGCGGGCCGGGGTACGACGGCGGGGCTGAACGCGCACAGCACGGGCGCGCGCCGCACCCGGGAGAAGGGTGCGAGCGGGGACATGGGGGGAAGGCCGAGGTGCTCGCGGCGCCAGGTGTTGACGATGCGGCGGCTCACCGTCCAGGACGCGAGGTCGACCGCCTGGAAGCTGAGGCGGTTTCCGTGCGGCCCCAGGAACCGCGCGCCCGGCGCCATGGGGTGCGGGAAGGCCCTGGTGGGCTGGCTCGGCTGGAAGTGCACGACCGCGTGCGGGACCCGGAGGTATTCGCTCAGGTGCAGGCCCAGGAAGCCGAATGAAGGGGCCACCACCAGATCGGCCTGCTCGGCGCCCGCCTGGACCTCGGTGAGCATACGGGCCAGCAGGGGCCCCAGCACCCGCTGGAATCCGCGGACGAACCCGATCGGGGTCCGTCCGCCGGCCAGCAGTGCCTGCCCTTCGGGTGACGCGACGATCTCGGCCGGGTCGTGGGACAGGGCGTGGAAATCCAGGCCCGCCTCCGTGATCAGGTCGTGGTAGCGGGGGCTGGCGACCACCCGCACGGCGTACCCCCGGCCGGTCAGCGCCCGGCCCAGCGCCAGGCACGGCTGGACGTCCCCGCGGGAGCCCGCGGCGATGATCACTACGGACCGACCCATCTGCGCCTCGCCGTGTGTGGAGTGCGGCCCCCGCCTCACGGTAGGAGCGCACCCGTACCGGCGCGACCTGTGGCGCGGGCGCCGCCTCCGCCGTAAGTCCACCTGCGGCGTACCCCTCCGTCGCCCGCCAGCGGGCGGCCGTCCCGGTCCCGTGCGAGCCTGGTCTTCCCCGTGAAGGGACACGAGCGATGCCGGACCTCCACGACCCGTCCCCGTCCCCGTCCCCGTCCGCTCCCGGCGACCGGGACAGCGACCGGGACAGCGCCCCGGACAGCGCCCCGGACAGCGACCGGGACGGCAGCCGGGACACCTACCGGGACAGCCGGAGCCGGCGGGTGGCCGCCCTGCGCCCGCTCTACGCGAAGGAGCTGGCCGGGGGAACCGGCCGCTTCTTCCTCCCCCGCCGCCCGGACTGCCCCTGGTGCGGCTCCGCGCGGCTGCGCGAACGGCTGCGGACCACCGACCTCGTGCAGCGCAAGCCCGGGCGCTTCGTCCTGGACGAGTGTGAGGACTGCGGGCACGTCTTCCAGAACCCCCGGCTCAGCCCGGCGGGCCTGGACTTCTACTACCGCGACTTCTACGACGGGCTGGGCGAGCAGCGGCTCGCCGGGGTGCTGGGGGCCTGCAACGCGGTGGTCCGCAGGGTCACGGCCGCGGGTCACCGCAGGCGCGCCGGTCCCGTCCTGCCGTTCGCCCCGGCGCCGGAACGCTGGCTGGACGTCGGCACCGGCGACGGCGACTTCTGCGCGGCGGCCCGGGAGCTCCTGCCCGCCACGGTCTTCGACGGCCTGGACCGCAGCGAGAGCGTGGCACGAGCCGAACGCGACGGCCGGGTGGCCCGCGGCTACCGGGGTACGTTCCCTGAGCTGGCCACCGGGCTGGCCGGTCGTTACGACGTCGTCAGCATGTTCCACTACCTGGAGCACAGCACCGACCCGGACCGGGAGCTGGCCGCCGCCCGGCGTGTACTGCGCCCCGGGGGGCTGCTGCTGATCGAGGTGCCCGATCCGGCTTCCCCCTACGGCCGCCTGCTGGGCCGCTGGTGGCTGCCGTGGCTCCAGCCGCAGCATCTGCATCTGATCCCGGCCGGCAATCTCGGACGCAGGCTGGGCGACCTGGGCTTCACCGTGGTGGCCGAACAGCACGGCGAGGCCCATTTGCCGATCGATCTGCTGGCCGGGTGCTGGCTTCTGGTCAACGCGATTGCTCCGCCCGGGGACGTGCCCTGGCTGGCGAAACCGCCCGACCGGGTGAGTCTGGTGCTGCGGGACGCCGTTCGTCTCGGCAGTGTTCCCCTGCTGGCGCTGGCCTGCCTGCTCGACCAGGCGGCCGCGGTGTGCGGGGGCCGGGGCCGGTTGGCCAACGCCTACCGCATCGTGGCGCGCCGGGATCCGGCCGGCGGTTGATGAGGCGAGTGCTTCAGCCGCGGGGCTCGGGCGGGACGGCGCCGTAGCGCAGGCCGTCCATGAGGAAGGCGACCATGCGCCGGCTGAAGGCGGCGCCCTCGTGGTCGACGGGGGCGCAGAGGCCGGCGACGGCGAGCAGCAGGTCGCGGGGGGTGACGTCGGCGCGGATCTCGCCGCTGGCCGCGGCCGCGTCGAGGAGGGCGCCGAGGGTGGGGCCGACGCGCTCCATGAAGTACGCGGGGAGGGCCTCGAGGGCGGGGTCGCCGGAGTGGAGGGCGGTGGCGAGTCCGCGTTTGGTGGCCAGGAACTCGGTGTAGCGGTCGATCCATTCGGTGAGGGCCGTGCCGGGGGCGTGGTTCGCGGACAGGGCCGGGCCCGCGGCCACGCAGGCGTCGACCTCGCGCTGGAAGACGGCTTTGACCAGGTCGGAGCGCTGCGGGAAGTGGCGGTAGAGGGTGCCCACGCCGACGCCGGCCAGGTCGGCGATCTCCTTGGCGGGTGCGTCCACGCCCGAGGTGATGAAGACGGCTTTCGCCGCTTCGAGCAGGGAGTCGAGGTTGCGCCGCGCGTCGGCGCGCTGCCTTCGCGGGGCGCTTTCGGGTACGGCGCCGGGGCCCGCGGGGGCGGTCGGGTCGGTGGGGCCCGTCGAGTCGGCCGGGTCCGTGGGACCGGTCGAGGCAGCCGGGCCGTGCGGCTGCTCGGCCGCGGCAGGGGTCGGATCCTCCGTCACAACACTCCTTCGCTTGCTTTACCGGAAAGCCTTTCCGTATAGTTCCGGAATAGCTTTCCGCTTAGGTTCAGGGTACGGCACCGGCGGCGCGCCTGCCATGTCCCGGCCTCGAACCCCGACCGCTACCTCGACCTTTGGAGAACCGCATGCGGTACCGCACCCTCGGTCGGACCGGCATCAAGGTCAGCCCCTACGCGCTCGGCGCCATGATGTTCGGGGCCCCCGGCACGATCGGCAACGCCGACCACGACGACTCGATCCGCATCATCCACCGGGCGCTCGACGCGGGGATCAACTTCGTCGACACCGCCGACGCGTACTCCCGCGGCGCGTCCGAGGAGGTCGTGGGGAAGGCGCTTCAGGGGCGCCGGGACGACGTGGTCCTCGCGACCAAGGCGCATCTGCCGATGGGCGACGACCCCAACCGGCGGGGCAACTCCCGGCGCTGGATCATGACCGCGGTCGAGGACTCGCTGCGGCGCCTGCGGACCGATCACATCGACCTCTACCAGATCCACCGGCCGGACCCCGACACCGACATCGAGGTGACGCTCTCGGCGCTGTCCGACCTGGTCCACAGCGGCAAGGTGCGGGCGATCGGGTCGTCCACGATGCCCGCCTCCGACATCGTCGAGGCCCAGTGGGTGGCCGAGCGGCGCGGCCTGGAGCGCTTCCGCACCGAACAGCCGCCGTACTCGATCCTCAACCGCGGGATCGAGTCCGAGGTGCTGCCGGTCGCCCAGCGCTACGGCATGGGCACGCTGGTCTGGAGCCCACTCGCGAAGGGGATGCTCACCGGGCGCGTCCGCAAGGGGCAGCGGACCGACCTGCGCCGCGCCCCGCTCCTCCAGCAATTCAGCAACGAGCACCGCCTCGACGCCGTCGAACGCCTCATCCCGCTCGCCCAGGAGGCGGGCCTGCCCCTGACCCACCTCGCGATGGCCTTCACCATCGCTCACCCCGGCGTGACCAGCGCGATCATCGGCCCCCGCACCATGGACCACCTCGCCGACCTGCTCGCCGGCCTCGACGTCACCCTCTCCGACGAGATCCTCGACCGCATCGACGAGATCGTCCCACCCGGCACCGACATCGGCACCCTCGACGGCTCCGCCTACCTCCCCCCACCCCTCCACCACCCCACCCTCCGCCGCCGCCCCGCGGAGGAACGCGCGGCCGCGTGACCGCCGTCGCGCTTCGTCCCGCCCCAATGGCACACTCGACACGTCGAGTTGCGGCAGCCATTGATCCGGGAGCGCACATGACGCAGCGCCTTCGCACCCTGGGCAGCGGCGTCCTGACCTGCCTGGCCCTTGTCCGGTTCGGCTACCAGGCCCTGAACGACGGGATGCTCCGCGTCCTCTCCGTCGTCCTGCTGTGCGTCGGCACGCTGACGACCGCGGCTTCGGTACGCGACCGCTTCCGCCCCCGCCCGCAACGACGTCGCTCACGCGAGCGCGGCGCAGGTCGCTGAACCCGTCCTCGCGCAACGGGCCCGTGCTGCCCGCCCCCCGGCACGTACCACCCCTCATCCACCTGCCGCGGAAAGGCTCAGCCGCCCCGCCGTCCACCTGCCCATGTCACAGCCCGGACCGCTGTCTCGTCACCGGGGGAGGAAGGGAAAAGGACGTGGAGAGGGTGAGGGACATGCGGGTGTTCGTGGCGGGTGGGAGTGGGGTGCTGGGGCGGCGGCTGGTGCCGCAGTTGGTGGGGAGGGGGCACCAGGTGACGGCCACGACGACGAGTGCGGCAAAAGTGGCGGAGTTGGAGCGGCTGGGGGCGGAGGGGGTGGTGATGGACGGGCTGGACGGGGTGGCGGTCGGGAAGGCGGTGGCCGCGGCGCGGCCGGAGGTGATCGTGCACCAGATGACCGCGATCTCGATGGCGCATGCGGGCAAGCCCGATCTGAAGCACCCCGACCGGTGGTTCGCCGGCACCAACCGGCTGCGGAGGGAGGGGACGAACCACCTGCTGGCCGCGGCCGAGGCGACCGGGGTCGAGCACATCGTGGCGCAGGGGTACGCGAGCTGGAACGGGATCCGCGAGGGCGGGTGGGTCAAGACCGAGGAGGACCCGCTGGACATGATGGCGGGGACCCCGGCGCAGGTGGGGATGGAGGCGATACGGCACGTGGAGGAGGTCGTCCTCCGGTACGGGGGCGCGGTGCTGCGGTACGGGGCGTTCTACGGGCCCGGCGCCATCGACGACCAGGTGGAGCTGGTGCGCAAGCGGCAGTTCCCGCTGGTGGGGCGGGCCGGGGGCTACAGCTCGTGGATCCACCTCGACGACGCTGCGAGCGCCACCGTGCTGGCCGTGGAGCAGAAGGCCAGGGGTGTGTTCAACGTCGTCGACGACGAACCGGCCCCGGCGAGCGAGTGGCTGCCGCATCTGGCCGCGTGCGCGGGCGCGAAACGGCCGATGCGGGTGCCGGTGTGGCTGGCCCGGCTGCTGGCCGGGGAGCAGGCGGTGGTGATGATGACGCAGGGCCGCGCCTTCTCCAACGCCAAGGCCAAGCGGGAGCTGGGCTGGCAGCCGCGCCACCCCTCCTGGCGGCAGGGCTTCGCCGAGGAGTTCGCGTGAGCCGCGCGGACCGCGGCCGGGGCCCGGTTCCGGATCGGACCCGTACGGAGCAGGCCGGCACTGGGACGGCCCGCGGCGAGGCGACCGGCACCGACCCGACCCACACCGAACGAGCCACCCGCACCGAGGAGTTCGAGGAGCTGCGCCCCCTCCTCTTCTCGATCTCCTACCGCATCCTCGGCAGCGTCGGCGAAGCCGAGGACGCGGTCCAGGAGACCTGGCTGCGCTACGAGACCGCCGCCGCCCGGCCCGCCTCCGCGAAGGCGTTCCTGTCGGCGGTGGTGACCCGGATCTCGATCGACGTGCTGCGCTCGGCCCGGGTCCGGCGCGAGGAGTACGTCGGGCCGTGGTTCCCCGAGCCGCTGCTGACCGACCCCTACCAGGACCCGGAGCGCTCGGCGGAGCTGGCCGACTCGCTGTCGACCGCGGCGCTGCTGCTGCTCGAACGGCTCAGCCCGCTGGAGCGCGCCGTGTTCGTGCTGCGGGAGGTGTTCGCGTTCGGCTTCCCGGAGATCGCGGCGGCCGTGGGCCGGTCGGAGCCGGCGTGCCGGCAGCTCGCGGTGCGGGCGCGCAGACACATGGACGCGGGCCGGCCCCGGTTCGAGGCGGACCGCAAGGAACGCGAGCGGCTGGCCGGGCGGTTCTTCGACGCCTTCCGGGAGGGGGACGTCGACGGACTGCGGGCCGTGCTCGCCGCCGATGTCAGCATGGTCAACGACGCCGGTGGCAAGGCCCCGCTGTTCGCCGAGTACGTCGCCGGCCCGGAGCACGTGATCGACGTGATCGCCGCGCTCCGCCCGGTGTTCGCCGGAGCCGGTGTCGTGACGGAGCCGCGTACGGTCAACGGCCAGCCGGGCGCGGTCGTCCGCGACAAGGACGGCGGGGTGCTCAGCACCCTGACCCTCGACATCCTGGACGGACGGGTCCGCACGATCCGTACGGTCCTCAACCCCGACAAGCTCGCGCACATGGGTCCCGTGGCGGACATCTGGGCGCTCAACCGCGAGGCGAACCTGATCCGGGGGTCCGTGGACCGACCCACTGACCGACTGACCCACTGACCGACTGACCGACTGACCGAGGAGCGCTCCGGCCACGGGGGCGGAGCGCTCACGGTCGCCCGGATACGGGCCCGCTCACCGGTCGCGTACCGGCCTCACCGCTCCGACACGCGCAGCAGCAGCTTGCCCGTGCTGGTCCGGGACTCCAGGAGCCGGTGCGCGTCGGCCGCGTCCGCGAGGTCGAAGTCCGCGGTGACCGGCACCTGGATCTCCCCGTCGGCGACGAGGCGGAAGGACCGGTCCGCGATACGGCGCAGCCGGGCCGGATCGCCGGCGGCCAGCCGGGGCAGGGAGAAGCTCGCGACGGCGGCGCCGAGCGTCGACAGGTCGCCGGGGCCGACCTGCCAGAGGTCGCCGCCCGCGGCGTTGCCGTAGGACAGCAGCCGTCCGAAGCGGCCGAGGGTGCCGAGGGTGCGCCGGAGCACCTCGCCGCCCATCGGGTCCAGCGCGATGTCCACGCCCAGGCCCCCGGTGGCCTCCCGCACGTCGTCGGCGAAGGTGTCGGCGGTGAACACCAGGTCGTAGCCGTACGCGAGGGCGTGCTCGGCCTTGCCGAGGTCGGAGACCACCCCGTAGACCGCCGACGCGCCTGCCCTGCGGGCCAGTTGGCCGGCGATCGTGCCGACGCCGCCGGCCGCGCTGTGGACGAGGACGCGGTCGCCCTCCTGGAGCCGGGCCATGTCGTGCAGCAGCGCGTAGGCGGTGGGCACGATGTTCGGCAGTGCGGCCCCGGTGCGCAGCGAGATTCCCTCGGGCAGGGCGAAGGCTGTGGCGGCCGGTACGACGGCCGTCTCGGCGTAGCCGCCCGCGGCCGTGTACGCGGTCACCCGGTCGCCGGGGGCGAACCCGGTCACCCGCTCCCCGACCGCGCGGACCACTCCGGCCACTTCGACGCCCGGGACGAACGGCAGGGCGGCCACCCGGTGGCCCGCCGAGCGCGCCATGAGGTCGAAGAAGTTGACTCCGGCGTACGCGACGGCAACAGCCACTTCGTCGGGGCCGGGCTGCGGATCGGGTAATTCCGCGATCTTCAGGACCTCCGGGCCGCCGAGCTCCTCGAAAACGATGGCGCGCACGATGTGCTCCCCTCAGTGGTGATCAAGCGGTGATCAAGCGGTGAAGTGATCAATCGTTGTCCGGGCGGTCAATGCCGAAGAGAGTATGAACCATTCTCCGCCCGGTCGCACACCTGACACCATCCGTCGAAGGTGACACGGAAACGGTTACCCGAAGGAAACACGGCAGTAATTCGGACCGGCTTCTCACCACAAAGCAAATGCGGCCACTGCTGACCCAATAGTTTCACCGAAGGGGCCCGACAACCGACAGTTCAGGCAAGGGCAGAATTGCCTCACAGGCTGCCCATAAAGCCGCTGACCTGCATTGATCTCAAAGGTCTGGGGAAAGGTTCGGACGATTTCCGGTCATAGCGGCCGACGGCCCTTGAGTGGCCGGACAGCTGCCTCCTACAGTTGAGCCGCTCACTCGCACAGCGCTTCCACTCTTTCCGGCGCCGCCCCGGCGCCGGAGTGTCGAGTCATTCCCTTTTCGGTTCACCGCAGGAAACAGCGGAACGCGGGATTCCATTCCTCCCGCCGGGGCCCTCCGCGTCCTGAACGAAAAAGAACCGGGGAAATCACGCCGGCCGCACCCAATCGCCGGCCCACCATGACCGTCCCACCGGAAGGCATGACCCATGGCCATCGCTTCGCTCGCACTGCCCGTGTCCGGGCTGGACGCCCTGCCCAACGAGTCACGCATGATCGCCACGCCGTGGAGCCGTATGGTGCGGGGCATCGGCCTCGGCCAGTACCCCGTGGACTACGACTCCGTCGCCGCGGCGCGGATCCGCGAGACCTTCGACCGCCTGGCGGCGAAGATGCCGTTCCACACCTACACCGTGTTCGCGCGGCTGCTGACCGAACTGATCCTGACGGTCGCGAACCCCGGCACCGAACCGTCGCCCGCCCAGGTGCGGCGGGCGCTGGGCCCGGTGGTGGCCGCCGTCCGGGCCGAGGGCAACGCCTACTACCGGGTCATCGCCGGCAGCATCCTGCTGGAGACCTTCGCCAAGCTGGAGATGGACCCCGGACTGCTGGTCAACGACAGCGTGGACCTCCCGGCGGAGATCCTCGCCGCGGTCGACGGCATCCAACCGGACCGGATCAAGGACGGCAACAGACACGGCGACTACGAACGGCTCTCCGCCTACTCCGCGGTCATGCTCGCCCTCGGCCAACTCGGCCTGAAGGAACGGCTGGTCACCGGCCCGCGCAACCACGTCCGCGAGGCGCTGGACCTGCTGGAGCGCATTCCCTCGCCCTTCTTCCGGGTCCGCGCCGCCTCCATGCTGCTGTCGGTGATCTCGCTGCTCGGCTACGACGCGCTGGTCTTCGACGGGGAGCGGGACTACATGAAGGAGGTGCTGGACCACCTGGACCGCACCTTCGACCCCGGCAACGAGGTGTCCTTCCCGCAGCCGGTGACGCCGCGCTTCGCCAAGACGTATCCGCTGCTCACCCTGCTGAACGCGATCGCGATGTCCGGCCGGGTGGAGTACCTGCGGTACGGGCGGGACCGGCTGGCCGAGATCAAGGAGCTGATGGGGACCATCTCCCGGTCGGAACGCGCCCACATGACGCTGTACTACGTGGTGGCCCTGCACAATCTCGGCCGGCTGACGGAGCAGGTGCCGGACCTGGACGCCCACCTCGAGGAAGCGGTGGGACGGTGGCAGGACATCGACCCGGGCGAGGACTTCTTCCTGCACGGAGTGGCCTACCCGTACCTGATCGAGACCGCGATGATCACCGGCCGGACGGACCTGATCACCGACGAGGCCCTGGAGCGCCAGGCGGACGCCTTCCGCGACCACGACCGGACCGAGCAGGACCGGGTCAACCGGCCCTTCCCGCTGAGCTACTCGCTGAACGCCTTCGGCGAGATCGGCGTCGCGGACCGGCTGTTCGCACCCCGGGCGCGGTACGGGGGCGCGTCCGCGGTGACCTGGGTCATCGACCGCTTCTCCGAGAACGGCCGCGAGGAGGGCACCCGGCTGACCATGGTCGACCACGCCCTGATCAGCTGCGCGCTGCGGCTGCGCGGCGCCCACCGGCGGGAGACCGAGCTGTTCCGGACGTTCCGCTTCCGCCTGACCGAGACGCCCGGGGCCGCGTCGGCCGACCGTACGTCCTGACCCGCCGTCACCACTGGGCCCTCACCACTGGGCCCTCAGCACTGAGCCGTCCGCACCGCCGCACACCCGCACACCCGCACCAGCCAAGCAGCCCGTCCACCACGCAGCCCGTCCGATCACCACCTGGGGGAAACACAAATGTCCATCGCCACACCGCCCGCACCGGCCCTTCTGCGCAGCCCCGACCCCTCGCCCGAGACCGCCGACTGGGTCGGCCGGGTCGAGGCGGTCGCCGATGTCATCGAGTCGCACCGCGCGACCGCCGAGGAGCAGCGCTTCACCCCGACCGAGGTGATGGACGCGCTGCGCGCCGCGGGGTTCCACCGGATGACGGCCTCGCGCGAGTTCGGCGGCGGCCAGGTCGCGATCTCCACCGCCTCCGCGGTCCTGCAGGCCCTGTCCCGGCACGACGGTTCGCTCGGCTGGCAGATGGCGGTGCAGGGCGCGGTCGCGCGGGTCTCGGACTACCTGCCAGAGCCGACCTCCCGCAAGCTGTTCAAGGACCACACCGGCCTGGTCATCGGCGGGGTCAACCCGTCGGGCGCGGCCGAGGCCGTCGAGGGCGGCTACCTGCTCAGCGGCCGGTGGGGCAACGGCAGCGGCTACCGGCACGCCGACTGGCTGGTGACCACCGCGTTCGTCACACAGGACGGGCAGCGGCGGATCGGCCCCGACGGCATCCCCGAGATCCGCATGCTGTTCGTCCCGAAGTCCGAGACCAGGATGCACGACACCTGGCGCACCCTCGGCATGCGCGGCACCGGCAGCGACGACTTCGACGTGCCCGGCACGTTCGTCGCCACCGAGTACACGGTCTCCAACGCGGACCTGTTCCTGCCGCCGCCGGCCCGCCCGTCGCGCGCGTACCCCGTCTCGTACTACGACTTCGGGATCGGCGCGGCGGCGGTGACGCTGGGCATCGCACAGGACGCCCTCGCCTCCTTCAAGGAACTCGCGCTCGCCAAGACGCCCGCGGCCTCGGGCACCACGCTGGCCGGGAGCCACACCGCGCAGGAGAAGCTGGCCCGCCTCGAGATGCGGATCCGGCTGGCCGAGGTGCTGCTGGCCGACACCATCGGGGAGCTGACCGCGCACGGCGAGGACGGCGGCCAGGGGCTGAGCGCGCTGGTCCGGATCACCTCGGCGACCGTCGCCGAGCACGCGGTCGAGGCGGTCGACGGCCTCTACCGGCTCGCCGGGTCCAGCTCGATGTTCACCGGGAGCCGGCTGGAGAAGTGCTTCCGTGACGTGAACTCCGCGGCCAAGCACATCACGGTCTCCTCCTCGCACTTCGAGACCGTCGGCCAGTACCTGCTCGGCGGTCCGCTGGTGTACCGCCGCTGATTCGGGTACCGACCGGGCCCCCGCCCCGCCTTCCCGTCACCGCGACGGGTCCGCGGGCGGGGGCTCCTCCGACATGCGGGCCAGGCCGATGCGGGCGGCGTTGCGGATGTGGGTCGCGCTGGCCTCGGCCGCGGCTTCGGCGTCGCGGGCCTCGACCGAGCGCACGATGGCGTGGATCTCCTCCAGGCTCGACGCGGCACGGCCGGGCACCGACAGGGAGGCGCCGCGCAGCAGGCGAACCCGGCTCTGCAGGCCGGTGAGGGTCCAGGTGAGCACCGGACTGGCCGCGCCCTCCAGCAGGATCGCGTAGAAGGCGTCCTTGGCACGCAGCATCCCGAGGGTGTCGTCCGGCGCGACGGACAGCGCGGCGAGGTCGTCGTACACCTGGCGCAGCCGCCGCACCTGCTCGTCGGTGGCCCGCTCCACGAAGCGCCGGGCGGCGAGCATTTCGAGGACCACGCGCAATTCGTAGATGTCGGCGGCCTCGGCGACGGTCAGTACGGTGACGATCGCGCCGCGCTGCGGGACGGTGGTCACCAGACCCTCCGACTCCAGGCGTACGACGACTTCGCGCACCGTCGCCCGGGACACCCCGAGCCGTTCCATGAGTTCGCGCTCGATCAGCCGCTCGCCGGGGCGCAGCCGGAAGTCGAGGATCTCCCGGCGCACGATGTCGAGCACCTGCTTGCGCAGCGGCGCCGACACCCGGCCGATCGCCGTGGGCCGCCAGCCGCCGGCCGCCGCTCCCCGCGAAGCGCCCTGCGCCGACCCGTCCGCTCCACGCGGCTCGTCCACGCTCATCCCATCCACCCCCGTGGCCCGTGACCGGCCTGTGAACCGGGGCTCGCACCGGGTCACCGCGGGCCGGCCGGCGGTCGGCCGGCCCGGGGATTCCGGCTCGGGCATGGTGCCCGACGAGCCTTCCCCGATAGTATCGTCTGACAGTCGGACGAACTGACACCGGAACTGACGCCAGGATCTGACAAAGAAACAACAGGAACACCGGCACCAACAGGAACAGCAGGGAGCGGACGTGGGTACAGCAGTCGGGCCGCACCCCGGGATCGCCGTCATCGGCGCCGGGGCCACGGAACAAGGGGAGATACCCGGCGAGTCGCCGGAGGTGATCGCCGTACGCGCCGCCGCGGCCGCACTGCGCGACGCCGGGATCGACAAGTCCGCGATCGACGGGCTGATCACCTGCAAGGCCCCGCTCACCAGCCACGGCACGGACGAGGGCCTGGGCCCGCTGCTCGGCATCAACCCCGACTACAGCACCACGCTGGACTACGGCATGGCCGGCTTCTCGCTGCACCTGGCGGCGATGGCCATCCAGGCGGGCCTGGCGAGCACCGTGCTGCTCACGTACGGGACCAACGCCCGCAGCGCGCGCATCGGGTTCAGCCGGCCGATCGGCGGCTCGGCGCAGTGGGCCGCGCTGACCGGCTTCCTGCACGTCGCCGGGCCCGCCGCGATGGCCGCCCGCCGGCACATGCACCTGTACGGCACGACCGAGGAGCAGTTGGGCTGGGTGGGCGTCGCGCAGCGCGAGTGGGCGGCGCTCAACCCCCGCGCCGTCTTCCGTGCCCCGATGACGATCGACGACTACCTGGCCCAGCCGTACGTGGTCGAGCCGCTGCGGCGGGCCGACCTGACCGTCATCTCCGACGGCGGCGCGGCCTTCGTCGTCACCAGCGCCGAACGCGCCGCCGACCTGCACGACAAGCCGGTGTACGCCCTGGGCATGTCGCAGCGCTCGGCGATCCGCAACGAGCAGAACGAGGACAAGCTGATGCGGCCGTGGCTGGGCGGCATCGCGGACCAGGTGTACCGGAACGCCGGACTCGGGCCGGCCGACATCGACCTCGCGTATCTCCAGGACGGCACGTCGGTGTGGGTGCTGCAGATGCTGGAGTGGTACGGCTTCTGCGGGCTCGGGGAGGCCGGTCCGTTCCTGGCCGAGGGCCACACCCGGCCGGGCGGGCGGCTGCCGGTCAACACGCACGGCGGCCAGCTGTCCGAGAGCTACACGCACAACTGGATGCATCTGTACGAGGCGGTGACCCAGCTGCGGGGCGCGGCCGGCGACCGGCAGGTCCCGGGGGCCGCCGTCGCCCTGCACGCCCAGACGCACGACTTCTGGAAGGGCGCCGCCACCATCCTCTCCACCCGGAGCGCGGCATGAGCGCGATCGACAAACCCCTGACGGACAAGCCCCTGACCGACCAGCCCCTGACGGACGAACCGCTGCCCGAAAAGCCGCTGCCCGACCTGTCCGACCCGGTGACCGCGCCCTTCTGGGCGGCGACCCGCGAGGGCCGGCTCACCGTCCCGCGCTGCACGGCCTGCGGCTACCGCCTGTGGCCGCCGGAGCCGGTCTGCCCGGAGTGCTGGCACTCCGGGTTCGGGTGGGAGGAGGTCGAGCCGCGCGGGACCCTGTGGAGCTACGCGACCTACCGCCGCGCCCTCGACCCCGCCTTCGCCGCCGACCTGCCGTACGTGGTCGGTCTGGTGGAGCTGACCTGCGGGCTGAAGATGTACGGCATCATGCGCGGCGAACCCGGCGACATGGTGATCGGCCGCGCGGTCACCGCCGTGTTCGAGCCGGTGAACGACGAGGTCACCTTCGTCCGCTGGCAGTTGGCGTGAGCCGGGCCTGAAGCGGGCCTGAACCGGTCATGGAAGGACCCCCGTTCCGGCGCCCTCGGGGGCTGCCGGGACGGGGGTCCTGGCCTGGGGGGCTGTACGGGCGCCGGGGCGGCTCAGGGGGCCGGCCCGGCGCCGCCTCACACCTATTGCTCCTTGGCGTCCGGATCGGTCTCGGCCAGCCTGCTCAGCGCGCTCGCCGACGCGTTCCGTACGTGCGCGGTCGCGGCCGCGGCCACGTCGTTGAGGTCGCGCCGCTCGATCGCGTCGACCAGCGCGCGGATCTCCTCCAGGGACGCCTCCGGGCGTCCGGGGGTGGCCAGCGAGGTGGCGCGCAGCAGCCGGATGCGGCCCTGCATGGTCTGCAGCGTCTGTGCCAGCGCCGGGCTGCGGGCGCCCTCGAACACGATCTGGTAGAAGTCGTCCTTCGCCCGCAGCCGGCTCTGCGTCTCCGAGCCGGCCTCGGTGATCTCCTCGATCCGCTCCAGCGCGCGGCGCAGCTCGACGATCTCCTCGTCGGTGGCCCGCTTCACGAAGCGCTGCATCACCAGCACTTCCAGCGGCACCCGCATCTCGTAGATGTCCTCGGCCTCGACGGGCGAGAGCACCGCGACGATCGCACCGTGCTGCGGCTGGATGGTCACCAGGCCCTCGGCGACCAGGCGGGAGAGCACCTCGCGGATGGTCGGTCGGGAGACGCCCAGCTGCTCGATCAGCTCCCGCTCGATGAGGCGCTGGCCCGGCCGCAGCTGGAAGTCGAGGATGCCCTGCCGGATCACGTCGAGGACCTGCTCGCGAATGGGGGCGGCGACGCGGCCGATCCGAGCACCGGCGAAGGGCGCTCCGGCCGTGCCGCCCGCCGTTGTCTTGTCCGAACCCACGGTGTGTCCTCCCACGTATGACCTTCCCGGCCGGTCGCTGGTCGTGCCCGGGTGCCGCGTCCCGGAGCGCCGGCGCCCGTGTCGGCGGGCGGAATCCGGGAACGCCGGCACGGCTCCAACATTGTCTGACAATGAGCCGGTGCGCGCACCCAGCATAGGGCTTGCCCGTTCACCGGCCGCCCCATGCGGGCGCGGCCGGCCCGGACCCGCGGCTGCCCGGCGCACTCGCCCGGCACACCGGGTGCACACCGCGTGCGCGGCGCTCACTCGGTGCTCACTCGGTGCTCACTCGAAGTACGCCGACGCGATGTCGCCGGCGTCGTCCCACAGCCGCACCCGTCCGCCGCCGAGCAGGTACACCCGGTCGCAGTGCTCGTGCAGCATGCGGCTGTTCTGGTCGACGACCAGCACGCCGATGTCGTGCGCGCGCCCGAGCGCGGCCAGCGCCTCGATGGCGGTGAGCAGGGCCCGCGGCGACAGGCCGAGGCTCATCTCGTCCACCAGCAGCACCTTGGGAGCGCCGATCAGCCCGCGGAAGAGGGCCACCATCTGCTGCTCGCCGCCGCTGAGCCGGCCGGCCTTCTGCCCGCGCAGCCGGACGACGGCCGGGAACGCCTCCTCCAGCGCCCCGCGCAGCGTCTGCTCGGCGGGCACCTTCCGGACCAGCCCGAGCCGGATGTTCTCCTCGACCGTCAGGTCGGCGAAGATGCCGCGGCCCTCCGGCACGTGCGCGACGCCGGCCCGGGCGACCGCCTCGGGCCGCGACGGCAGCCGTACGCCGTCGAGTTCGACGGTGCCGCCGCTGCGCGCCGCGAGCCCGGAGACCGCCCGCAGGGTGGTGGTCTTGCCCGCGCCGTTGCGCCCGGCCAGGCCCACGATCTCCCCGGGCGCGACGGTGAGCGACAGTCCGTCGATCACCCGCGCGCCTGAGAACCGCACATGCAGGTCCTCGATGCGCAGCCCGGCGGTGGTCCGCCCGGCGGTCGGCTGCTCCTTCACGTCCTTCACGGTGCTCATGACTTCCTCCCGGCTCCGACGAACACGTCGACGACCTGGTCGTCGGCCAGCACCTCGCCCGCGGTGCCCGAGGTGAGCACGCGGCCGAAGTCCAGGACCGTGCAGGCGTCGGCGATCCGCCGGACGAATCC
Source organism: Actinacidiphila acididurans (assembly GCF_016918855.1). GTDB lineage: Bacteria > Actinomycetota > Actinomycetes > Streptomycetales > Streptomycetaceae > Actinacidiphila > Actinacidiphila acididurans. Next base: position 140,423 of record NZ_JADKYB010000022.1, on the reverse strand, counting down.
CACGTGGTGGGCGATCACCAGCACGGTCACCCCGGCCCGCCGTACGCCCTCGATGGCGTTGGCGACGGCGCCGATCTCCTCCTCGCCGAGGCCGGCGGTCGGTTCGTCGAGCAGCAGCAGCTTCGGCTCGCTGGCCAGGGCCCGCGCGATGTCGATGTGCTTCTGCTCGCCCATGGTCAGCTCACCGGCGTGGACGTCCCAGCGCTCCCGGGGGAATTCCAGCAGCTCCAGTGCGTGCACGGCGCGGTCGCGCGCGACGCGGTCCCGGCGGCGGGTGCCGGGCAGCCCGGCCATTTCGAGGACGGCCGAGCCGTTGTGGGTCTCGTACGCGCCGACCTCGACGTTCTGCAGCACGGTCAGGTCCGCGACCAGCGCGGGGTGCTGGAAGGTCCGGGAGATGCCGCGGGCCCGGCGGACCGAGACCGGCAGCGAGGTCAGGTCGTCACTGTCGAGCACGACCCGGCCCGTGGCGGGCTGGATGCCGCTGATGCAGTTGAGCAGCGTCGTCTTGCCGGCGCCGTTGGGGCCGATGATGGCGTGCACCTCGCCCCGGCCGACCGTCAGGTCCACGGCGTCCAGCGCCCGTACACCGCCGAAGTCGACGCCGATGCCGGCCAGTTCGAGCAGCGGCGGGCCGGTGCGCACCCGCGCCCGGTCCGCGGACGGCTGCGCGAAGGACACCGTGGCGGGCGACTCGGCGAGCGCGCCGGAAAGCGGCTCGGCCACGGCCGCCGCGGCCACCGGTTCGGTCCGTTCCGCCTGCGCCCGCCCGGCGACCTGCGCGTCCTTCTTGTGCGCGCCCGCGTCGGACCGCCGCAGCCCGAGGAGCTTGCGCGTGCCCTTCTCGAGCAGGTCGTACAGGCCCCCGTTGAAGAGGACCACCACGACGAGCACGACGAGGGAGAACAGGAGCTGCGAGGACGAGGCCGACGTGGACGCCAGCCCGTTGACCATGCTGAAGAAGAAGACCGCCCCGAGGATCGGTCCGACGATGCTGCCGGTGCCGCCGACCGCGACGATCGCGAAGAGCTCGATGGACTGGCTGATGCCGAAGGTGTCGGGGGACAGGTAGCCGACCTCCAGGGCCAGCATGCAGCCGGCGAGTCCGGCCACGGCCCCTGCCAGGGCCTGCGCGCGGACCTTCTCGCGGAACACGCGTACGCCCAGGACCGCCGCGACGACCTCGTTCTCCTTCACCACCCGGGCCGCCCGGCCGGCCCGCACCTTGGTGTAGCGCAGGCACACGGCCACGCTGAGCGCGAGCGCGATCCACACCGTGTAGTAGAGCCAGTCGCCGGTGGACAGGCTGTTGGCGCCGATGGTGACGGGCAGCACCGCCAGGCCGTTGGAGCCGCCGGTCCAGTGCGAGAGCCGGGAACCGCTGATCAGGTCCACCGCCACCGCGCCGAGGAAGAACGTGCCCACCGCCGAGCCGAAGAACCGCAGCCGGACGAACAGCGAGCCGATGACCGCGGCGACCAGGGTCGAGGCGGCCACACCGGCGATGATCGCCGGCAGCCACGGCCAGTGCCCGTTGACCCGCACCGCCGCCATCACGTAGGCACCGATCGCGAAGTAGACGAACTGGCCGAAGGAGAACTGGCCGGAGTAGCCGGTCAGCACGTCGAGGCCGACGGCGCCGACCGCGTAGATCATGGCCTGGACGAGGATGCCCTGCTCGCTGACGCCGCGGACCACCAGCGGCGCGAGCGCCAGCAGCAGTAGGAGCGTCAGCGCCGGCCATCCCACCTTGTCCCTGGCGCGCGTCAGCATGATTCAACTCCCCGGGGGTCGTGACAATTACGGGAGGGGGTGTGCACGGGGGTGTTCGTGAGGGGGTTCGTGAGGGGGTTCGCGCAGGTGTCCATGGGGGTGTTCACAGCCGCCTCACCTGGGCGGTGCCGAACAGTCCGTTCGGGCGGACCGCGAGGGTGAGCAGCATGATCGCGAGCGCGCTCGCCAGCGTCAGGTCGCTGCCCACGTAGGTGGTGACCAGGTCGGTCACCACGCCGATGATGATGCCGCCGACGAACGTGCCCCCGAGGCTGGTGAAGCCGCCGACGACCGCCGCCGCGAAGGCGAACAGCAGGATCGGGTTCATCATCTGCGAGAAGAGCAGTTGCTTGGGCGCCAGCAGCAGGCCGATCAGCAGGGCCAGGCATCCCGCGAGCATGTAGGCGATCGTCGAGAGGCGCTGGGCCCGCACGCCCAGCAGGCGCGCGGTCTCGGGGCGCTGCGCGACCGCGAGGAACTGCAGGCCGAGCCGGGTCCAGCGGAACATCGCGACGAACCCGGTCACGATCACCAGCACGATCCCGACGGTGATCAGGTCGGACCAGCGCAGCAGCACACCGCCGACCTTGGTGCCGCCGGTCGGCAGCAGCGACGGGAAGTGATACGGCTGGTCCTGCCCGAAGAACACGTCCGCCATCGCCGCCAGCAGCAGGAACAGCGCGACCGTACGGACCAGTGTGTTGGCCTGGTTGCCGCCGAAGGGCCGCAGCACCAACTGGTAGATCAGCACCCCGAACACGGCGCTGCACACCAGCCCGACACCGGCCGCGGGCCACAGCCCCATGCCGTTCTTCCACAGCTCGTAGACGATGAACGTCTCGAACATGCCGATGTTGCCGACCGCGAAGTTGGCCACTCCTGTCGTCTTGTAGAGGAAGACCAGGATGAAGGCCAGCATTCCGATGAGCAGCCCGAAGGCGATGCCGCTCACGATGACCGATATTGCGAGTCCCATGTCGTTCTCCCACTCCGCCGGGGGCGGCCGTGCGTGGCCGGTTGCAGGGCTTCGTACGGCCGCGCCACAGCGCGTCCTTGCCGGCGGACCGTCATCCGCCGATCGATCCGACCTGGTAGAAGGCGCCGTTCTTCACGCCGAAGACGTAGAGGCTGGACACCCCGACGTGATTGGTGGCGGAGAAGGAGACCGGCGGGTAGATCTCGGACGCCTTGACGCCGGACATGCTCTCCATGGCCGCCACGACGCCCTGGCTGGAGATCGGCTGCTTGGCCGTCCGCAGTACCTTCTCCACGACCTGGGCCGTGCCGCACCCGCGCAGGGTGACGTCCTCGACCTTGACGTTCGCCGCCTTGAGCACCGACTCGCACTGGGTGGTGCCGGCGCCGGCGGGCGCGATCGTGTCGGAGGAGACCAGCAGCTTGGGCTGGAGCGCGGACGAGACGCCGTTGAGGAACGTCTGCTGGGAGACCGCGCTGCTGCCGACCAGGAACTTGTTCGGCGCGAACCCGTTGTCGGTCATCGCCTGGGTGAACCGGGCGGCGTCCTGCGGGATCTGGTCGAGCACGACGTAGTCCGGGTGTTTCTGCTTGATCTTCAGCACGTCGGGCGCGAAGTCCGCGGTGCCGGGCGGGGCCTTGTAGTCGCCGACGAAGGTGCCGCCGGCCGCCTTGACGGCCGCCTCGACCTGCTTGGCGGTGGTCGGCGAGTCCGGGGTGACGGTGTCCATCAGGGCGACGGTGCCGGGGCCGTGCGCCTTGAACACCCACGGGATCTCGTCGACCAGCTGGCTGCCGTAGGTCGGCATGAGGTTGAAGTACATCGGGCTCAGCGGCTTCAGCAGCGAGGTGGAGGCGCCGAACACGTACATGAAGGGGATCTTGGCCGCGTTGAGCAGCGGCAGCTGGGCGGGCGGCTGGAGGCTGCCGCACTGCCCGGTGACCGCCACGACGTGCTCGGCGATGAACGCCTTGGTGTTGGTCACCGAGCGGGCCGCGTCGTAGCCGTCGTCGCGGTTGTCGACCTTGATCTGGTGGCCGTTGATGCCGCCCGTCGCGTTGACGTGCTTGAACCACGCGAGCATCGCCTGGTTCATCGGCGAGCAGCTCGACCCGACCGCGCCGCTCAGGGGCACCGAGATGCCCAGCTTGATGTCGCCGGTCGCCGTGTTGCCCCCGCCCGCGCCCGAGCCCCCGCAGGCGCTCAGGACCAGGGCCGCGGCGGCCGTGGCGGCGGCGAGCGCGCTTCCGCGCGCGCCGACCCGTCTGTACGTAGCCGAGGCGAGCCGCGAAACGACCCGTCCGCTGTGGCGTATTGCCATCACCAACTCCTCGTGGACTCGCGTCCCGTCGATGCCCATGTGGGTGCCCATTGGATGGATGAAGAGGGAAAGGTGGAGGATGTACGGAAAGTGCACACGTAAGGCGGTCAGATTGTCTGACAGGCTGACAATGTGTGCCGACTGTAGCCCCCGAATCGGGGGACAGCAATAGGTCTGACGTGCTGCGATTCGCCGGCGGGGGTCAGCCGGCCGGTACGGACGAGCGCGTGCGGTCGTCCGCGGGGATGACCGAGCACAGCCGCTCGACCTCGGACTTCCGGACGAACACCGTGCCGGTCATGATCGGCCGGGCGGTGCGGGCGATGCGGACCGCGTCGACCACGCACTGCCCGTCCTCGTCGTGGGTGGCCGCCTCGACCACCGAGACGCCCGAGGGGTGGGCGAGCAGGACGCTGCCGGGCTTGCGGCCCGCGTACAGGCCGTGCACGACCGTGCCCTCGGTCACCGCCGCCACCGCCGTGCAGCAGCTCGCCGTGCCCGGGAACGCCTCGTGCAGGGTGTCCCGCATCGGCTGGATACCGGCGAAGCGCACCGCGAAGTCGTAGTCGCCGGCGGCCAGCGTCCCGCCGCCGTACAGCTCGAAGTCCCGCGCCGCGGTGATCGCCACCGGCCACGGCGTCGTCTTGCCGTGGTCCACGCCCAGCAGGTCCTGGGCCGCCCTGCGTACCTCGTGGAACCGCTCGGCGACCCCGAGGGGGCCCTCGGCGGGCATCTCCAGCCCGGTGAGCCCGGCGTCCTCGGCGCGGAAGAACACGCACATGTTCGCCAGGTCCAGGATCGAGCAGGTCACCTCGCCCACCCCGGGCACCGTGATCACATCGGTGCGCCGGCCGGTCGGGAACAGCCCGCCGCCCAGCGACGCCCCGATCGCGCGGGAGAAGTCCGTGGTCACCGGCGCGCCGGGCCCGGTCACCCCGGCCATCTCGAAGTCACCGGCGACCAGCGGACTGCCGTCCGGGCCGGTCGGCACGTCGATCGTGAGCAGCATGCGGGTGTTCGTCTGGTACACCCGCACGGTGGTGCGCCCCGCGACGGCCGGCACCAGTCCGGCCAGGATCGCGTACGTGCCCACGCTGGGCGTGAGGTTGCCGCAGTTGAAGTCCCAGTAGACGCGTTCCTCGCCGATGCCGATCTGGGCGAAGGTGTAGTCCACGTCGGCGTCGGGGCGCTCGCTCGCCTCGACGATGCAGCACTTGCTGGTCGTCGGCATCGCGCCGCCGATCCCGTCGATCTGGCGGGCGTCGCGCGCGCCGAACATGTCGATCAGATACGGGCCCCACAGGGAGCGGTCCGCCGGCAGGTCGCGCCCGCGCAGGAACACCCCCTTGCTGGTGCCGCCCCGGATCACCATCGCGGGGATCGACACCATTTCCGCGGCCATGAATCCGGTCGGGAAGCCCGTGTCCGCCAGGTTGTCCGCCCGGCCGTTCCCCGGGTCGTTCGCCCGTTCGTTCTCCCGGTCCTCAGTCACCGGCCCTCGCCTCTCTTTCGTCCGTGGGTGTCCCGGCCGGTCCCGCCGGCCGGGCGCAGTGGACAGCGCCGGCGTCCTCCAGCCGCCGCAGTTCCCCGGGGGCCAGGCCGACGACGCCGGTCAGCACCTCGCGGGTGTGTTCTCCGATCGCCGGTGCCACGGGCCGGATCCGCGGCGCGTAGCGGGCGAACGTCATCGGGGAGCCCTTCACCGGCGGGCCCTCGCCGCCGAGGGTGACGCCGCGCTCGGTGAACCTCGGGGTCACCGCGCGGTCGGCGGCGGTGAGCACGGGCACGGCCGGCACCCCCGCCGCGCGCAGGGCGGCCGCGGCCTCGTCCCGGGCCAGCGCGCCGGTGGCGGCGGCGATCAGCGCGTACGCCTCTTCGCCGTCCCACCACCGCTCGTCGCACCCGGCGAGTTCCGGTCGGCCCAGCCAGCTCGCCAGCGCGGCCCGGTGGGCGTCGCTCGTGCACGCCACCGCCAGCCAGGCGTCGGCCCCGCTGTCGGTCCCGGTGGCCGGGAAGGTGTCGTGCGGCGCCGCGCCGGACCGGCGGTTGCCGGTGACCTGCGCATCGTGGCCGTTCACGACGTAGTCGGCGATCTGCGCGGACAGCGTCCAGCTGACCGCCTCCCGCTGCGACAGGTCGAGCTCGGCGCCGGTGACCCCCTGCTGCACGCAGTAGGCGACGGCCGCCGCGCCCACCAGCGAGACCAGCTGGTCGGGGTAGTTCACCTCGTACGACGACCAGGTGGGCCCGCGGTCGGGGTAGCCGGTCACGGACGCCAGCCCGGACAGCAGGTCGAGCGTCGACCCGAAGGAGCGGTTGCCCGCCTCCGGGCCGCGCTGGCCCTGGCTGGACAGCGACAGGCACACCAGCGCCGGGTTCTCCGCCCGCAGGGTCGCCGCGTCGATGCCGAGCCGCCGCGTGACGCCGACCCGGAAGTTCTCCACCACGATGTGCGCGTGCCGGGCCAGCCCGCGGACCACGTCCCGCCCGGCCTCGGTCTTGAGGTCGATGGCGACGTCCAGCTTCCCGATGTTGTTCGACGGGAAGTACGGCGAGGTGGGCGGCTCGCCCGCGGCCCGCAGTTCGGTCTCGGTCAGCTTCCAGGTACGGAAGGTGTCCGGCCGGCCCGGCCACTCCACCTTGAGGATCGTCGCGCCGTGGTCGGCCAGCAGCCGGGTCACGGCGGCGCCCGCCGTGATCGTGCCGAAGTCGAGGACCACGACGCCGTCCAGCGGCGGACGGGCCGTACGACCATCGGCCGACGGCAGCGGGGCCACCGCGCGCGGCAGCCACTCCACCGCTTCGCCCGGCTTCTCCTCCGGCGGCTCGCCCGCGTCCCAGCCCAGGCCGGCGCCGTGCAGCGGGCCGCCGACCACCGGCACCCGCCCGGCGCGGGCGTCCGGCCCGTCCGCCAGGAAGCCCCGGCCGGCCAGCTGCTCCGAGGCGGCCAGGTCCGACATCCGCGCCACCCAGCCGAACGGCAGCCCCAGCTCCTGCGCCCGGGCGTAGACCTCGTGCGCCGGCAGGACCGCGGCCCACCGCTCGATGACCGGCCACCACCGTTCCGGGTGCTCGGTGCGCACCGCCTCCTCGGCCAGGTCCGGGGCGCGCAGCGCCGGGTCGCCGATCAGCTCGACCACCTGCGGCCAGTGCCGCGGCAGGAAGATGAACCCGGCCCAGCCGTCCGCCGTGCGCACCAGCCGCCAGTCGCCCTGGTCGCGTACCGCCCGGCCCGGCGCGACGCCGGTCATCGACCAGCTCACGTCGCTCTTCCAGTCCATGTACGCGGCCACGTCGCACATCGCGACCTCGACCAGGTCGCCGCCCTGCCCGCGGTCCCGGCGCAGCAGCGCCAGCATCGCGCCCAGGAAGCCGGTGACCCCGGCGCAGTACGCCGCCTGCTCGCCGCCGAGGCTCAGCGGCGGCCGGCCGGCCTCGCCGATCATCTGCGCCAGGCCGCCGTAGCTCTCGGCGAGCAGGCTGTCGGCGGGCAGGTCGGCGTACGCGTCATCGTTCTCGTCGCCGGAACCGAAGCCGGTGATCCGCACGACCACCAGGTCCGGCCACCGCTCGGCGAGGCGCCGCGGGTCCAGGCCCAGCTCGCGCGCCCGTCGCGGGGTCGCGTCCAGCACCAGGACGTCGGTGTCGTCGAGCAGCGCCTCGGCGTCGGGCAGCAGCCGTCCGTCGGCGCCGACCGCGCTCACGCCGCGCTTGCCGGAGTGGACCGCCACGTACGCCAGGGACACGCCGTCGGGGTTGAGCGGCGCCCGGTGGCGCAGCGGGTCGGCCGGGTCGAGCGGGCCGCGCACCACGTCGTGGCCGAGGCCGGCGAACAGCCGCCCGCACACGCCGGCCGCGACGCTCTCGGTCAGCTCCAGCACCCGCAGCGGCCGGGAGGGTTCCGCCGGGGTCATCGGTCCGCCCCCTGTCCGGGGTGGCGGACGCCGTCGAGGAATCCGTCGAGCGCGGCCTCGTGCGAGCGGGTCCGGGCGTGGATCTCGGCGTTGACGTAGGCGCCGAACTCCAGCGCCGCCCGCCATTCGCCGATGTGCATCGGGATCTGCCAGAGCGCCTTCTTCGACCACTCCAGTGCCACCGGGTCGAACCGGGCGACCCGCTCGGCGAGTTCCTCGGCACGCATGTCCAGCTCCGCGGCGGGCACGGCGAGGTTGGCCATGCCCCACTCGACGGCGGTACGGCCGTCGATGCGGTCCGCGGTGAGCACCATCCACGCCGCGCGCTTGGCCGACAGCCGCAGTTGGGCGGCGGGCCCGGCCAGGCCCGGGTAGAAGCCGAAGCCGATCTCCGGGGTGCCGATCCGCGCGTCCTCGGCCACCACGGCCAGGTCGCAGGTGTTGATCAGGGTCGCGCCGCCGCCGAGTGCGTAACCGGCGACCGAGGCGATGACGATCGCGGGGTGGTGGCGGATGTCCTCCTGGACCTGCCGCCAACTGCGGTTGAGCTCGTCCTCGTCGGCCTGGCTCTTCGTGGCGAGCTGGGAGAGGTCCATGCCGGAACAGAAGGTGCCGCCCGCGCCGGTCAGGACGATCACGCTCGCGTCCTGGCACTGCGCGAGCGCGTCGCGCAGGGCCTGGCGGGCGTCCCGGTCCAGGGCGTTGCGTTTGTGCGGCCGGTTCAAGGTGATGCGGCGGACCCGCTCGGAGACGCGGGTGACCAGGACGGGGGGCTCGGCGCCGGGGGCCGGCCGGTCGGTGCCGGGGGTCGCGGCCATCACGCGGCCCCGCCGTCCTGCGCGGCGCCGTCATCGCCGGTGCCGCCGTTGCCGGTGCCGCCGTTGCCGGTGCTTCCGTTCCCGGCGGCGCGCTGTGCCCGGACCTCTTCCTCCAGGATCGGCGCCGCCGCGGTGACCGCGTGGATGCCGAGGACGGAGGCGATCTCCATCACCTCCAGGATCTCCCGGGGTGTGGCGCCGTAGCCGAGCGCGTTCTCGATGTGGGCCTTGAGGCCGAGGGTGTAGAGGTGGGTCGCCGCGGTGTCGAAGGCGATGTAGACGAGTTCCCTGACCTTCGGCTCCAGCGTCCCGCCGCGCCACGGCACGGTGGAGAACTCGGTGTAGGCGGCGAAGAGTTCGGGATCGAGTTCGAGGATCTCGTCCCAGAACGGGTTCCAGTAGCCGCGGCCGTCGGTGAATTCCGCCTTGATCTGCTCCTGGCGCTCGGTGAGCGGCGCGGGCGCGGTGCGCAGGCCCCTCTCCTCCAGCACCTGCACCAGGACCGGTACGCCGATGTTCATGGCGTGGATGCCGAGCGTCGCGCACAGCTCCAGCACCTCCATGATCTGGGCCGGCGGCACACCGACGTCCAGCGCCGCCCGCACGTGCTGGCGCACGCCGGGGAGGTACATGTGCGTCGCGTTCGCGTCGACGGCTATGTAGATCAGTTCCTTCACCTGGGGCGTCAGGTGGTTCTGCCGCCACGGCACGGCGGAGAAGTCGAGGTAGGCGAGGAGGAATTCGGGGTCGAGCCGCAGGATCGAGTCCCAGCTCGGCCCCCACGTGCCGCGGACCTCGATGAACCGCGCCTTGATCTCTTCCTGACGGGCGGTGAGTGTCATGTCGTGCCTTTTCCGGTGCCTTGAAGTGCTGTGAAGTGGCTGGAGTCGTGCCGGGCGGCCGCTGGAGCGGTGCCGAGCGGCCGCAGCCGGGCCGGGCCGCCCGCGCCGCGGGTGCGCCGGTGCGCGGGGCCGGTGGTCAGTCCCCCGCGGGCGGCGCGGCGCGCTCGTCGAGCCAACGGGCGATCTCGGTGTGGTCGGCGTCGGCGGGCAGTTCCTCGGCGGCCTTCGCCCACAGCTCCACCGCGTCCGCGCCCAGCCGGCTGGGCAGGCCCACCTGGTCGGCCAGGGCCACCGCGATCCGCATGTCCTTGAGCATCAGCCGCAGCCCGAACCCGGAGTCGTACGTGCCCGGCAGCACGAAACGCGGCCACTTGTTCTCGGTGGAACCGCTGCGCCCGCTGGAGGCGTTGACGATCTCCAGCACCTGGGCCGGGTCGAGGCCGAACCGGCGGCCGGCCAGGATCGCCTCGCTGGTGACCAGCAGATGCGTGGCCGACATCAGGTTGTTGAGGGCCTTGACCGCGTGGCCGCTGCCGACGCCGCCGGACCGGTAGATCGTGCCGAGCAGGGTCAGCAGCGGTTCGGCCCGCTCCACGTCGGCGTCGTCCCCGCCGACCATCACCGCCAGCTTTCCGGTGACCGCCCGCGCCACGCCGCCGGACACCGGGGCGTCGATCATCGGGATGCCGCGGGCCGCCAGCCGTTCGGCCAGCGCCCGGGTACGGGCCGGCTCCGACGAGCTCATGTCCACGACGGTCGTGCCGGGTGCCAGCGCGGCAACCACCTCGGGGTCGTCCAGGACGGATTCGACGATGCCCGAGTCGGGCAGCATCAGGATCACCGTCGCGGCCCCGGCGACCGCGACCGCCGCGGAGTCCGCGACCTCGCCGCCGGCCGCCGCGAAGGAGTCCCGGGCCGCCGGGCCGACGTCGTATCCGACCGTCCGGATACCGCCCTCGACCAGGCGCTTCGCCATCGGCAGGCCCATCTTGCCGAGCCCGACGAACGCCACCGCGTCGCGTGCCTCACTCATCGCCGTCGCTCTCCCCGAGCTCCCGCAGCACCTTCTCGGCGACCCGGAAGGACTCCAGCGCCGCCGGCACGCCGACGTAGATCGCGGTCTGCAGCAGCACTTCCTGGATCTCGGCGACCGAGGCGCCGTTGGTGCGCGCGCCGCGCACGTGGACGGCCAACTCGTGGGAGCGGTTCAGCGCGGTGAGCATCCCGAGGTTGAGCAGGCTGCGGGTCTTGCGGTCCAGCGCCTCACGGCCCCACACCGCGCCCCAGCAGTACTCGGTGACGAGGTCCTGCATCGGGCGGGCGAACTCACTGACCTGGCCGAGGGACCGGTCGACGTGCTCGGCGCCGAGCACCGCGCGGCGCAGGTCCAGCCCGCGCCGGTACGTCTCGGCGTGCGTGCGGTCCGCCGTACCGTCCGCGGTCGGGTCCGTCGGCCGGTCCGGCGTCTGCTCTGTCGTCTGGTGTGTCGTCATCGGGGAGTCCTCACTCGTGACGGGAGCCGGCACCGGGCGTGTCGGCGACTTCCTCGGCCCACACCGTGGTGCCGAGCGAGATGGCGAGATGGACGAGGTAGGAGCCGGGTCCGGCGCCGTGCCAGTGCCGTTCGCCCGGCGGCACCCACACCACGTCGCCGGGGCGCAGCGCCTCCACCGGGCCGCCTTCGCTGCGGATCAGCCCGGAGCCGGCGAGGACGTGCAGGATCTGGCCGTGCTCGTGGTGGTGCCAGAAGGTCCGGGCGCCGGGGGCGAAGAAGACGGTGTTGATGACCACGCCGTCGGTGGCCGGCAGCACCGGGTCGGCCCACACCTGCCCGCTGAAGGTGTCGGACTTGGGCGCGGAGTCGGGGAGTTCGGCCGAGCGGCCGGGCATGATGATCACGCCTGCTCCCCTTCGGCGACCGGGGTGTGCAGCCGTACGCCGCCGGACATGTCGCCGATCGCGTCGACGACGGTGTTGCTGATCCGGTCGGCGTAGCCGAGGCCGTTCGCGAGGCCGAAACTGGCCAGCGGCCCGCTCGCGTTGAGGGCGGCGACCCCGAGGGCGGCCGTGAGATCCGCGTAGAGGGAGACGTCCTTCATCATCAGGGCGTTGGTGAGGCCGCCCTCCAGGTAGTCACCCGTAATGATCTTGGGGAAACGATTCAGCGTGGCGAAGTTGACGCCGGAGCTGGCGTTGAGGATGTCCAGCAGCACGGCGAGGTCCAGCCCGGCCTTCTTGCCGGCGACCATCACCTCGGCGGTCGAGGCGAGCGCGACCGCGTTGAGGAAGTTGTTCAGGACCTTGGCGGTGTGCCCGGCGCCGCTGGCGCCGCAGAAGAAGATCCGGGACGAGAAGGCGTCGAGCACCGGGTGGACCCGCTCCAGCGCCTCGGGGTCGCCGCCCACCATGAGCGTCAGCGCGCCCTTGTCGGCAGCGGCGGCGCCGCCGGAGATGCCCGCGTCGAGATACGTCGCGCCCCTGGCGGCGAACCGCTCGGCGAGCGCGCGGGTCGACCCCGGGGCGGCCGTGCTCAGGTCCACGATCACCTGGCCGGCCCGGGCGTGCGCGAGCACGCCGTCGCCGTCCCCGTCGCCCACGACCTTCTCGATCACCTTGCTGTCGGGCAGCGAGAGCAGGACCACCTCGCAGGTGGCCGCCACCTCGCCGGCGCTGGCGGCCGGCTGGGCGCCGACCGAGGCCGCGAGGCCCTCCCGGACGTCGAAGCCGAGCACCTCCCGGCCGTCGGCGACCAGGCGTTTCACCATCCGGCCGCCCATGTTGCCCAGGCCGATGAATCCGATCCGTTCACTCATGCGATGTCTCCGTATCCGCGGACGGCACGGCGGTGCCGTACAGCGCCTGGTCGTGCTCCCGGGCCGGCCACGCCCCGGCCCCGCCGGAGGGGCGGACGGTGTTGACGACGCTCGCGCCGCCGTCGGCCGAGACCACCTGCCCGGTCATGTACGCGGCGTCGTCGCTGAGCAGGAACGCCGTCACCGCCGCGATGTCGGCCGGGGTCCCGGCCCGGCGCAGGGGCGTGGTGGAGGCCCGCAGTTCCATGTCGTTCTTGCCGCCGACCGTGCCGGCCGCCGCGGCGAACAGGTCGGTCGGCACGATGCCCGGCGCGACCGCGTTCACCCGGACGCCGAGCGGCCCGCCGTACATCGCCGCGCCGCGCAGCAGGCCGAGCGTGGCGTGCTTGGAGGTCTGGTACGCGAGCAGGTCGGCGCTGCCGGTCAGGCTCGCGATGGACGCGGTGAGCACGATCGCGCCGCCGCCGCCCTGGGCGCGGAACCGCCGGAACGCGGCCCGCAGCCCGAGGAACTGGCCGCGCACGTTCACCGCCTGCACCCGGTCGAACTCCTCGACGGTCAGGTCGGGCAGCGGGGCGAAGGTGCCGAAGATCCCGGCGTTGAGGTGGTAGAGGTCCACCCGGCCGAACGCCTCGACCGCGGCGGCGTCCCAGCGCTCGGTCGCGTCCTCCACGGCCACGTCGGCGGCCACGGCCAATGCCTCGCCCGGCAGTTCGGCGGCGGTGCGCCGGGCCGCCGCCTCGTCGATGTCGACGACGACCACCCGGGCGCCTTCCTGCGACAGCCGCAGCGCGCTGCCCCGGCCGAGGCCGTTCCCGGCGCCGGTGACGACCGCGACCCGGCCGTGGAATCGGCCGCCGGTACGGATGCCCCTCTCGTCGCTCGCTCCGGCGCTCACGCCCGCGCCCCCCGGGTCCCGCCGATCACGGCGGTCGCGTCGCCGAGCGGGCCGCCGTCCCGGCCGAAGCGGTCGAGGGTGACCGGATCGTGGCCGCTGACCACGTGCGCCACCGCGCCGCTGGCGGACATGGCGTCGATCGTGTCGAAGCCGTCGTACATCTCGACGAGATCGGCGACCGAGACGAACGGCATCGCCTTCTCGCTCTCCTCGTAGTAGTGGAGCGCGTCCGAGGCGAGCAGCACCGGCCCGTCGGCGGTCGCGACCCGGACCACGGACTGGCCCGGTGTGTGGCCGCCGACCCGGATGACCTCGATGCCGTCCGCGACGGTGATGCGCTCGTCGAAGAGCACCGCCCGGCCGCTGTCCACCACGGCGGCGAGTTCGGCCAGTTCGGCGTCCTCCACGGAGTGGTGGAACTGGGTGCGCCGGCTGTGCGGCCCGGCCCAGAAATCGACCTCGGACCGCGCCACGACGACCGGGGAGCGGTCGAAGTGGTCGAGATTGCCGATGTGGTCGTAATGGGCGTGCGTGACGATCACCGTCGGCGCGTCCGCGGCGTCCACGCCGAGCGCCCGGAACGCCTCGACCGGCTCGATCAGGGTCGTGCGGGCCCGGTTCGCGCCGCCGGCCCGGCTGAAGCCGGTGTCGACCACGAAGGTGCGCTGCTCGTCGCGCACGATCCAGAAGAAGTAGTCCATTCCGATCGGCGCGTCCGGTTCGCCGTAGAGCGAGTAGTTCAGGAAGACCTCGCTGCGGACCGTCCGCCGCGTCCCGTAACGGACCACGACGACCTCGTACGTGCTCACGGACGCCCCCACTCGTCCGGGAACAGCGACGGGATGGCATGGCAAAGCGCCATATCGCCCCCTTTGGCTCGACTTCTTCGACGACCGATCGCCTGACTATATGACTGTCTGACAATCCTGCCAAGGGTCCTTGTGCCATGACCTGGCCCGGACCCGGCGGAAGTGCGTTTGACGTCGTGCTTCGCCGGGCGGAACGTGGCGGAGGGATGATCCGGCGAGCGGTGATCCCCGGTGACGGACGGACGAAAGGCGCGCGGTGATGGCGGACAAGGCGGTGACGGCGGAAAAGCCGACGGCCGGCGAGGTGACGGCCGGCGAGGTGACGGACCGGCAGGCCGGGCGCATCAGGGAGTTCATCGCGCCGCTGCGGGTGGCCCCGGGCTCGGCCGTGGACCTCGGCAAGGACTTCGACCCCCGCTACCGGGGCGGCCTGCGCAAGCAGGAGGGCATCGACCTGCTGCGCGCCGGGGTGTCCCTGCTCGACGAGTACCAGGCGCGGCTGGCCGCCCAGGGCACGCGCGGCGTCCTGCTCTGCCTCCAGGCGCTCGACGCCGGCGGCAAGGACGGCACCATCCGCCACGTCATGAGCGGCGTGAACCCGCAGGGCGTGCGCGTGACCAGCTTCAAGGTGCCCTCCGCGGAGGAGCTGTCCCACGACTACCTGTGGCGGTACGCCCGCCGGCTGCCCGCCCGCGGCGAGATCGCGATCTTCAACCGGTCGCACTACGAGGAGGTCCTGGTCGTCAAGGTGCACCGCGAGGTCCTGGACCGGCAGCGGCTGCCGGACCGGCCGGCCGGCAAGCACCTGTGGCGGCGCCGCTACCGCGAGATCAACGACTGGGAGCGCTACCTCACCGACAACGGCTTCGCGGTGGTGAAGATCCTGCTGAACCTGTCCAAGGAGGAGCAGCGAGCGCGCTTCCTCAAGCGCATCGACCTGCCCGAGAAGAACTGGAAGTTCTCCGCGGCCGACATCCACGAACGCCGCTGGTGGGACGACTACCAGCGGGCGTTCTCCGAGATGCTGTCGGCCACCAGCACGCAGTGGGCGCCCTGGTACGTCGTCCCGGCCGACCGCAAGTGGTTCGCCCGGATCGGCACGGCGGCGATCCTCGCCCACACGCTGATCGGCATCGACCCGCGCTACCCGGCGGTCAGCGCCCACGCCCGTCGCGAACTGCTAGCCGCCAAGCACGAGTTGGAGTCCGAGGCCCCGAAGGGCGCGCGCCCCGACCCCTATGCTGGGCGCACGTGATCCCGTGCGGGCCCGGACCCGCCGGCGGGGGCAGGGGGGAGCGGTCGGATGGACGCGGGGGACGTACGGCGGGCCGGTGGACTGCCCGGTGGAGCAGGGCCCGGTGGACTGCCCGGTGGCCTTGAGGACACGGCCGTCGCGGCGATCAACGGGCTGACCGCGCGCTGGGCGGGGGCCGCCGCGGGCGCGGCCGGGGGCACGGCGTTCAGCGCGGTCGGGCTGTGGCCGCTGCTCGCCTTCCTGGGCACCGCCGCGCACGGCCCCGCCCGCGCGGAGCTGGCGGAGGCGCTGGGCATGAGCCCGGACATCGCCGCGCTCCGGGCCCGTACGCTGCTGGACACCCTGGACGCGGCGCGCGGGGTGAGCGCGGTGACCGGCGTGTGGACGTCAGCCGCCCTCAACCTGCGCGAGGACTGGCTGGCCCGGCTCCCCCCGGGTGTGTCCGGCCGGCTGACCGGCGACCCGGCGGCCGACCGCGCCGCCCTCGACGCCTGGGCCGCCGACGGCACCCGCGGTCTGATCCCCGCCTTCCCGCTGTCCCTGGATCCGCGGGCCTGCATGGTGCTGGCGAGTGCCCTGACCGTGGAGACCACCTGGCGGCAGCCCTTCGAACCGGCCCAGGCGGTCCCGGCCGCCGGTCCGTGGACGGGCCGCCGCGACCTGGCGGCCCTCACCCGTACCGGCACCGACCTGGACCAGGTGCGGGTCGCCCCGACCCCGCACGGACCGCTCACCGTGCTGGAGGTGCGGGGGAACAACGGCATCGACGTCCACCTGCTGCTCGGCGAGGTCGGCGCACGCCCCGCCACGGTGCTCCGGGCCGGGATCGAGGTGCTCGCGGGCACGTATCCGCAACTCCCCGGCAGCGCGCTGCCCCTGGGGACGCGGGCGCCCGGCGTCACGGTCGAACTGGCCCCGAGCTGGTCCCCCGACGCGCTGCTGCACACCACCACGTTCGCCTTCACCGTACGGGCCGACCACGATCTGCTGGCCCGGCCGCAGCTGTTCGGCCTCGCGACGGCCACCGACCGCCGGACCGGCCACTTCCCCGGCATCAGCGACGTCCCGCTGGCCGTCGGCCAGGCCGGGCAGACCATGACCGCGTCCTTCAGCGCCGACGGATTCGTCGCCGCCGCGGTGACCGCGGTGTCGATGATGGTGGGCGCGGCCCTGCCCCCGGCGCGGGCCAAGCACGTATCCGTCGACTTCGACCGGCCGTTCGGCTTCCTCGCCGTCCACCGCCGGACCGGCCTGGTCCTGACCGCGGGATGGGTGACCGAGCCGGAGACGGCGAAGCCCGGCTGGTGAGCCGTAGGTCCCCCCGAGAGCCCCGCCGGAAACGCCAACGGCCGCCCCGGCCGCGGGAATCCGCGGCGGGACGGCCGTAGCAGAGGGTCGGCCGGGCGGCGTCAGTGGACGACGTCGACGTAGACCGTCTTGGTCTCGCTGTAGAAGTGGGTCGAGTCCGCGTCCAGGTAGGCGGCCCAGGTGCCGTCACCGTACGCGGGGGTGGTGAAGCTGAAGCGGCCCGCGGAGTTGGTGTAGCCCTTCTGGACCCAGTACCAGTTCGAGTCGCCCTTGGGGCGGTACACCAGCACCACGTGGGCGTGGTTGTAGTGGATCCAGCTGGAGCCGGACTGCGCGATGACGACGCCGCTGAAGGTGACCTTCGAGGAGGCGGTCGACGGGCGGGTGCTGCTGGCCGCGAAGGACATCTGCGTGTCCGTGCGGGAGAGCCGGTGCGCGGGCTCCGCGTAGCCGAGCAGCTGCGGGCTCTCGAAGTGGACGACGCGGTAGTAGCCGTAGCTCCAGCCGTAGCCCTGCATCACGAACGAGCAGTAACTGCCGTTGGTCCAGCCGGTCGTGATGTGCGACATGTTCAGCCAGTTGGTCCGGCCGTTCGGCGAGTACTGGAGCCACAGCGACTGGTTGGAGCAGTTGGCCCCGGTCAGCCGTCCGGTGGTCTTCACCAGGCCGAACTGGTCGATGGAGAAGGCCGGCAGCGTGATGCTGGTGGCCACCGGGACGTTGACGGTGTTCTGCGTCTCGGACACCGACGACAGGTACGGCGACGGCGCGAGATACGTGTGCAGCGCCGTCGTCATGTTGGCGGTGATCGAGTACGAGAAGGAGCCGTCCGTACCGGTGGTGGCGCCCGCCAGCTTGTGCGGGACGGTGTAGCCGTAGGTGTCCGGCTCCGCCGCGGTGGTCACCACAGGGGCGCCGGCGAAGGGCAGGTCGTAGCTGCCGTTGTTGACGTCGTACCGCATCACCTTGCCCTTGACGGTGACCGTCTGGCCCTTGTGCACGGTGCCCGGGGTGACGGAGGCGGTGACCGAGTAGGACTGCGACTGCGCGGAGACGTCCGGCAGGGCCGTCGAGTTCTGCACGCCCACGGTGTCGGCCGTGCCGATCACCTTCACCGAACCGCTCTCCAGCGAGCCGCCCGCCGTCACCGGGAAGCTGAAGCCGCCGGAGTCGTCGGTGGTGGCAGTGCCGGTGTGCTGCACTCGGCGCGCGGGAGAGACGTCCTCCCACCAGGTCAGCCCCACCTGCGTGCCCGCGGCCGCCGGTCCGGTCGAGCCGGTCGCCGGGTCGAGGACGTTCACGAGCCCGCCGAAGGTCACCGTGCGGTGGGTGAAGTCGGTGATCGAGCGGTCGGTGGTCACATCGGTGACCGAGGCGTGCTTGCGGTAGTTCAGCGTGCCGGCGCCGGCGGTGTGCTCCTGGGTGCCGTCGGCCAGCTTCCAGTCGACGTCGATCGGGTAGTCGCCGTAGGCGGTGCCGGTCGGCAGCTGCACGGCGTTGGTGGTGTGGTTACCGGTGAACCCGGTCGCGTCGATCGTGGTCAGTACGGGTGCGTCGGCGGCGGTGGACGCGCGGACGCTCAACTGCATGGAGCCGTCCTGGACTTCGCCGCTGATGTACACGGTCACCTTGCCGTCGTCACCCGTGACGACCTGATACACCGATCCCGGTGTCGAATCCGCGAACGCGGCCGGCGCGATGGCGACGGCGAGCGCGGCGGACATGGTGACAGCGGTCGCGCCGATGACGGCACGCCGCCGAGTGCGCGTGATGCGCATCGTGTGGACCCCCCACAGGTCATACAGCGCCCGCGGACAGCGGGAAACGCTGGAGGGAGCAGCCTAGCCTCCCCTTTTCCACCCCGATATCCGGGGTCGGGTCCGGCACCCGTCAAATCCCGTGTGGATACCGGGAGTTCACCTTCCGGTAATACGCCGTGAACATGCGCGGTGAACAAACGCTGCGAAACAAAGGCGCCCGCCCCAAAAGGGACGGGCGCCGAGCTGTTCGCGGATTCCCGGTGGAGTGCCGGGTCAGCCGATGAGGCTGTACATGTTCCAGCCGGTGCCGATCCGGACCGACGCGGCGAAGGGCGAGCTGCTGACCGTGTCGTTGCCCTTGAAGAGGTAGAAGGAGCCGGAGGGCACGCGGGCCAGCAGGTCCGCCTTGCCGTCGCCGGAGAAGTCGCCGACGGTGACCAGCTTGTCGTAGCCGTTCCAGTTGCCGTTGACGACGTTCCCGATCGAGGAGAACGCGGTCGAGACGTTGCCGGTGCCGAGCAGGACGGTGAGCGTGCCGGTCTTGGCGTTGCGCGCGAGCACGTCCGCGATGCCGTCGCCGGAGAAGTCGCCGTGGCCGACGACCAGGTTGTACTGGGCCCAGTTGGCGTGGGTCAGCACCGCCGTGTTGAACAGGCCGTTGCCCTTGCCCGGATAGACCCACACCCGGCTCGCCGAGTCCTCGGTGACCAGGTCGGGGATGCCGTCACCGGTGACGTCGCCCGGCACCAGCATGGCCTTGACGGTCTTCCAGCCGGCGCCGATCTCGGTGTACGAGTACGACGGCCGGTCCGCGGTCCGGTGGCCCATGAAGACGTTGCCGGACGAGGTGGCACGCATGATGTAGTCCTGGTAGCCGTCCCGCTCCAGGTCGGCCTGGATCACCGTGTTGTAGTTCGCGAACGGCACCGGGGCGTTGGCCCGGGCCTTCACGCCGGTGCCGGTGGAGGCGTACGCGTAGGACGCCCCGGCCGGGGTCTTCGCGATGACGTCGGCCTTGCCGTCGCGCGAGATGTCGGTGTTGTCGATCTGCGGCTCCAGGACACCGGCGAACGGCGCCACTCGGGCGAACACGTCGTACGCGCCGTTGACGTTGCAGTACGCGACCGAGCTGTGGATGCCCCAGGAGACCAGGCCGATCAGCTTGCCGCCGGCCACCAGCGGACCGCCGTCGTCACCGTCGCACTTGGCCTTGCCGGTCGCGTCGCTGCCCGTGCCCTTGACGCCGGCGCAGAACATCGACTGGGCGTCGAACGGGCCGTGGTAGAAGGCCATGTCGCTCGCGCAGGCGGTGTCGTCGGCCACCGGCATCGGGGCGCTCTTCAGGGTGTCCGAGTACGTCCCGGTCCCGTCCGTGGTGGTGCCGCCCCAGCCGTACATCGTGGCGCTGGTGCCCGCCGCGTAGAGGTTGTTGTTCGACGGCGTCGCGATCGGCAGCGTCTTGAGGTTGAACGGGTAGTCGAGGGTCAGGATCGCCACGTCGTTGGCCCACGTCGTCTTGTTGAACTGCGGGTCGACCCACTGCGAGGAGACGAAGGCGACATCCTGGTTCGGGTCGCCGAAGGTGGCGGTGCCGCCGACGACCACGCCGTTCTCGTTGCGCCAGTCCCGGCCGGCGACACAGTGCGCGGCGGTGAGCACCTTGTTCTGCGCGACCAGCGTGCCGCCGCAGAAGTCGGCGGTGGTCCCGTCGACGTAAAGGAGCTGCACCATCCAGGGCGCACTGCTGATCGGTGTGTCGGTGCCGCCGATGACGTACGGGGTGACGGCGGCCCCGGACATGACCGAGGTCCTGCCCGCGGGGGCCTTCCCTTCCGCCGTGAGTTGCGCGGCGATCTGCCGCGCCCGCTCCTGATGCCGGGCCTGCGTGGCCGGAGCGGCCGCGCGCGCGGTCTGCGTGCTGTTGGTGCCCCCCGTGCCGCCGGTGACGGTGCCCGGCTGTGCCTGCGCCGGAGCCGTCAGGGTCATGCCCGCCGCGCCGACGGCCAGCGCGACGAGCGGGGCGGCGACGGCGAGACGGGCCCGCCGGCCACCCTTGCGGATGAAAGTCACGTGACTCCTGTTCATGGAAACGACATTTCGTCCGCGGCGGCCGGCCGGCTCCTGGCGATGAACTGCGCAAACGCCCCCCCGGCGCAACGAACGTGCACACAGGAGGTCCCCCCACCCATGCCAGCGGCGATTATTGCCGCCGGTGCATGGTTGTGTCATCGAACTGCGGAGAAATTGTCGGCGAGTTGTGGAGGCGCCGGGCGGGACAATGGAATCGGGGCCGGGGATCAGCGGCCGACGTGCGAATGGTGAGGAGCTGTCCGTGGACACGCGGAACGACGAGCCCGGATCCGCCGCCGCAGCAGTGCCCGTATCCGTATCCGGCTCTGTGTCCGTGCCTGTGTCCGTGCCTGTGTCCGTGCCTGGTCAGGGCTCGACGCACGGCCCGGCCCCGGACCCCGGCCACGATCCGAAGCCCGACCCCGATCCGCCCGCCTGGCGGGTCCTGCTCGCGTACGTACGCCCGTACCGGCTGTGGCTGCTGCTGGGCGGTGCGCTGAGCCTGGTCACCGGGGCCACCGGGCTGATCCTGCCGCTGGCCGCGCGGCGGCTGATCGACAACCTGGGCAGCCACCGGTCGATCGCGGTCGAGGCCATGCTGATGAGCCTGCTGGTGGTGGGCAACGCAGCCCTCGGGGCGCTCGGTTCGTACGTGCTGCGCCGCACCGGGGAGTCCGTCGTGCTGTCCGCCCGGCGCAACCTGGTGTCGCATCTGCTGCGGCTGCGGATCTCGGCGGTCGACCGGAGCGAGCCCGGGGACCTGATGTCGCGGGTGACCGCGGACACCACCCTGCTGCACGAGGTGACGACGAGTTCGCTGGTCGGCGCGGTCACCGGCGGCCTGACCATGCTCGCCACCCTGACCATGATGGCCGTGCTCGACCTGGTGCTGTTCGGCGTCGCCCTGGCGGTGCTCGTCCTGGCCGCGACCGTCATCGGCCTGCTCGTCCCCCGGATCCACCGGGCCGGCAAGCAGGCGCAGGAATCGGTGGGCCGGATGGGCGCCGCGCTGGAGCGGATGCTCGGCGCGCTGCGTACGGTCAAGGCGTCCGGCGCCGAACTCCGCGAGGAGGCGGCCGTCCACGAGGCCGCCGAGGAGTCGTGGCGGGCGAGCCTGCGCTCGGCGAAGTGGAGCGCGGTGGCCGGGAACACCGCGGGGCTCGCCTCGCAGATCGCCTTCCTCACGGTGCTCGCGGTCGGCGGCGGCCGGGTCGCCTCCGGCGCGATCCACATCGGCACGCTCATCGCGTTCCTGATGTACGTCTTCTACCTGATGCCGCCGGTGCAGCAACTGGTGAGCGCGGTCAGCGAGTACCAGGTCGGCGCGGCCGCCGTCGCCCGGATCCAGGAGGCGCACCGGCTGCCGACCGAGCCGCCCGTACTCCCCGCGCCCGCCGAGCCCGGCGCGCCGCCCGCCGGCCTCGCCTTCGAGGACGTGCGCTTCCGGTACGCGCCCGACCTGCCCGAGATCCACCACGGCGTCACCGTCACGATCCCGCCCGGCGGCATGACCGCCTTCGTCGGCCCCTCGGGCGCGGGGAAGACCACGGTCTTCTCGCTCATCGAGCGCTTCTACGAGCCCACCGCCGGCCGCATCCTGCTGGACGGCACCGACATCCGGCACTGGGACCTCGCCCGGCTGCGCGCGGCCATCGGCTACGTCGAGCAGGACGCGCCGGTCCTGTCCGGCTCCCTGCGTGCCAACCTCCTGCTCGGCGCCCCCGACGCCACCGACGCCGAGCTGCGCGACGTCCTCGTGGCCACCCGGCTCGACGGCCTGGTCGCCCGCCTCCCGCAGGGCCTGGAGACCCTGGTCGGCCACCGCGGCACCAAGCTCTCCGGCGGCGAACGCCAGCGCGTCGCCATCGCCCGCGCCCTCCTGCGCCGCCCCCGCCTCCTGCTCCTCGACGAGGCCACCTCCCAGCTCGACGCCGTCAACGAGGCCGCCCTGCGCGACACCGTCGCCGACGCGGCCCGCACCACCACCGTTCTGGTCGTCGCCCACCGCCTCTCCACGGTCACCATGGCCGACCGCATCGTCGTCATGGACGCTGGCGTCGTCCGGGCGGTGGGCACCCACGCCGAACTCGTCTCCGCCGACCCGCTGTACGCGGAGCTCGCGGCCACGCAATTCCTGGCGGCGGTGGACTGAGCGGGAACCGACCCCTCCGTTCATACCGGCCGCCCCGCCCGCGCCCTCGGGCCGGGCGGCCGGTCACCGCGGGGAGGGGCTCAGTTGATGTGCGTGAACACCTGGTAGCCCCCGGAGGCGTACCACTTGGGGTGGGACAGGGTGCCGTTGGTGACGTTGATGACGGCGGCACCGCCCGCGGGGGTGGTGGCGAAGAGGTCGGGGTGGCCGTCGTGGTCGATGTCGCCGGAGGCGACGATGCGGTTGTAGCCGGCGTAGCCCGTGGCGAGCTTGACGCGGCCGGCGTAGCTGCCCTTGCCGTTGCCCTTGAAGAGCCAGAGGGTGCCGGCGGAGTCGCGGGCGATGAAGTCGGCCAGGCCGTCGCCGGAGAGGTCGCCGCGGCCGGTGATCAGGTTGTAGCCGCGCAGGCCGACCCCGATGTGGACGCGGGGCTGGAGGCCGCCCTTGCCCGTACCGCGGTAGAGCCACAGGTCGCCGGCGGCGTCGCGGGCCAGGACGTCGGGGATGCCGTCACCGGAGAAGTCGGTGCTGGCGAAGATCGCGTTGTAGCCGCCGAAACCGTTGGCGAGCCAGGTGTGCCGCTGGGTGTCGAAGTCGCCGGACAACGGTCCGGAGTAGCGGTAGAGGGCGCCGCCGGGTGTCCGGGCGAGCAGATCGCCGTAGCCGTCGCCGTCGAGATCGCCGGCCTGGGTGAGCCAGTTGTACTGGACGTCGAAGAAGTCCGCCGCCCCGCCGTTCTCCTGGCAGCCGATGAGGTGGCCGCCGCCGTCGATGTCGCAGAAGGAGACGAAGCCGCCGCCGGACCACGGCTGCTGCGCGGTCACCGAGCCGCTGTCCCAGGGGTCGGCGTAGACGTCGTGCCCCCACGCCCCGATCACCGAGTGGTACGCCGTCACGTTGACGTACAGGCGCACCCCGCTCGCGGCCACGCATCCGGTGGACGGCGTGGCCGAGACGCCGATCAGCTTTCCGCCGGACATCAGCGCGCCGCCCGCGTCCCCGAGGCACTGGTCCGCGTGGTCCGGCACGGGCGCGCCCTTGGCGGGCAGGGTGCACAGCGAGCCGGCCGGCGGAGTGTGCCCCAGCACGCTCGTGCAGGTGGCGGTCGACAGGATCGCCACCTGCTCGGTGTGCGCGGTGCGCTGCACACCCTCCTCGGTGGGCCCGGACCAGGAGTAGAAGGTGGCGGTGGCGCCCGGCGAGTAGAGCGCCGCGTCGGCGGTGGTCGCGAGCACCGGCCGGCCGTTGCCCGTCGTGTAGCTCACCGGCGGGTTGCTGGCGACGGTGACCGCGAGCGCGGTCTGCCGGGTCGCCGCGTTGTACTGCGGGTGCGTCTCGTACCGCACCGTGTCCGCGCCCCAGTCCGGCGTGCCGCCGTGGTACCACGTCGAATAATCGCCGGCCGTACGCCCGGTGAAGCAGTCGGGCGACGTCAGCTCACGGACCTTCGACAGCTCGATCGCCGAGCACGCCCGGAACGGGCCGCCGAGGCCGTGTTCCGTCTCGAACCCCACCAGCCAGGAGGGAAAGGCCGGTTGCGCCGAAGCCGGCTGCGCCCCCACTCCCGCGATCCCCGCCAGCATCGCCCCCACGGCGAAGGCCACCGCCCCCGACCGCCGCCACTTCGCCGGCACGCGCACACGTATCCCCAAAACGTCCCCTCCCCATGACCGGTGCCGACCGCCACCCACGGCGGTTCCCGGCTCCCGACCCCCCTGACGGCCGCGCGTGATCCCAACGGCCGATGGCGGCCTCTGCATATCACACGGACTTCACACGTACGTGTCGTCGTACAGGGCGACGTCCTGCAACGGGCGCAGGGCGGCGTACGCAGGGAGGTGGACCGGCCGGTGCGGGGTGGCCCATTGTGCTCGGCCGGAAAGGCGACCGGGCCGGGGGCCGGGACCCGCACGCCGGTCGGCGCGCCGGGGGTGCCGGGGAGGGCGGTGCGGGGCTCCGGGGGCGGGGGCGATGTCCGGTACGGGCGGGATGACCTGGTGTTCCGTGGGGGGAGGGCAACTGAAGGGTTGAGAGCGGCGGGGCTCCCCCTTTTTGTACGACCGGGTTCGCGGCCGGCCGGGCCGTGCCGCGCGCGTGCTGCGGCGTACGCCGGATTGTCCCGCCCTGTACCGGAGCGACCCCCTACAATCGGCCACCCCCTGGGGGGAACCGGGGCAATGGGGATCAAGGGGGCAGTCATGTCGACGACGACAACACGGCGTGCGTGGGCCCGGGCCGGGGCAGCCGTCTGCGGGGCCGCGGTGGTGGCCCTGGTGATCGTGGCCATCGTGGTCAACCTCGACACGGCCGGCGCCGTCGCGGGCGTGGCCAGCGGGGCGGTCGCACTCGCCGGCCTCGCCCTGTCGGTGCTCACGCTGGCGCGCGACGCGGCGTCGGGGGGCTCTTCGGGAAGCGGTAGTACGTCAACAGGCGCTACGGGTACGGGGATCGGTACCGGCACCGGCTCCGTCGCGGCGGGCGGGGAACGCGCGGTCGCGATCGGCGGCAACGCACGGCGTGTGGTGACGGGGGACGACGTCACGCTCCCCCCGCTCCCGCCGGCGGCCGGAACTCAGCCGCCCGCCACGCGGGCACCGGCGCCCGCGACCGACGTCACCGCCCAGGGGCCGCGCTCGGCGGCAGTGGGCGGCGACGCGGACGAGGTCGTCACGGGCGACGGACCACGTCCTTGACCCGCCGCCTTCCCGTCCTGACCCGTCTGGCCCGCCTGCTCCGCCCGGCACAGCGCGAAAGCCCTGCTGTTCGGGACCAGCCCGTCGAGCCTCAGGACCCGCCCGCTCAGGGTCGGTCCGCCCGGCCAGAGGTGCCCGCTGACCGGGGCCGGCCGACACACTCCGAGGGCTCGGCATCTCACGACCGGCCCGAACCGTCCGAGGACCAGGACTCCCCCGACGAGCCCGCCCGGCCCGAGCTACCGGCCGGCCAGAACCAGCCGGCACCGCTCGGCGGCCCGGACTCCGGGGACCGGGCCGCCCTGTCCAAGGCCCGCGCCGCTGGCGGCCAACACGTACAGCCCCCCGCGCCGCCCGCACCCGCCCCCGCCCCCCGCGCAGCCGTCATCGGGGGCGACGCCGACACCGTGATCACCGGCGACAACGCCACCGTCGTCAACCTGACCGTCACCGGAGCTGCCCCGATCCCCGAGGAAGTGGACCCGGAGGCCGCGGTCGCGCGGTACGGGCAGCGGGTGCGTGACACGTACGGGCGGCTGGACCTGGAGGTGATCAGGCCGCTGGACGATCAGGGCCGGACGCCGGCGGTGCACCTGACGGAGGTGTTCGTGGCGCCCAAGGTGCGGGCCGGGGTGCGCGCCGTGGAGTTGCCGCGCGAGCTGGTGCGGCGGCTGGCGGAGCCGGAGGTGGCGGAGCCGGGGCGGACGCGAGCCGGGGAAGACACCCGCGGCCTGCTCGACGTATTGGACGCGGCGACGCTCGCCCGGGCGCGGACCGACTACCGGCAGCGGCCCCGCCAGTCCGTGCTGTCGCTGCTGGCGGCGCCGGGCAACCGGTGCGTGGTGCTGCTGGGCGATCCGGGGGCGGGGAAGTCGACGGTCGTACGGTACGTGGCGCTGACGCTGCTGGCCGGCCCGGCGCCGGACCATCCGCTCGGGCCGCTGGCCGGCATGCTGCCGGTGGTCGTGGAGCTGCGCCGGTTCGCCGAACGGGAGTGGCGGGACGCCACGTTCGAGGAGTTCCTGCGGCATCTGCACCGTACCCAGGGCCTGTCCGTACCCGAGGCGGTGCTGCGGGACCGGCTGGCCCGGGGGAAGGCACTGGTCGTCTTCGAGGGGCTGGACGAGCTGTTCGACCCCGGGCTGCGCCGCGAGCTGGAAGGCAGGATCGCCGAGTTCGCCCGCGCCCACCCGCTGGCCAGGGTCGTCGTCACGTCCCGGATCACCGGCTACCAGGAAGCGGTGCTGGAGGAGGCGGGGTTCGGCCACTACGTGCTCCAGGACCTGGACCGGCCGCAGATCGAGACGTTCGCACGCCGCTGGTACGCGAAGGTCTGCCCGCACGACCCGGAGCTGGCCGAGAAGCTGGGCGACCGGCTGACCGGGGCCGTCGCGCGGTCCCGGCCGATCCGCGAGCTGGCCGGCAACCCGCTGCTGCTGACGATCCTCGCCCTGATCGGCCGGCGGCACGAACTGCCGCGCAGCCGCCGGGGCGCGTACCGCCACGCGGTGACCGTCCTGGTCGCGCACTGGGACCTGGACGCGAAGTTCCTCGGCGAGGAGCTGCCGCAGGCGGTGCGGGACGTGCTCGGCGCGGACGAGCGGCTGGAGCTGCTGCAGTTCCTGGCCCGCCGGATGCAGGAGGACGGGCAGGGAGACCGGCGGCAGGACGGCCCCGGGAACGAACAGGAGCACGCGAAGGAGAACGGGCACGGCATCGGCGCCAACCGCATCCACGGCACCGACCTGGAAGAAGTGTTCCGTACCTTCCTGGCCCAGTACCCGCTCTCCGGGCCGGACGTAAGCGCGGGCGCCCGCGGCCTGGTCGCACTGCTGCGCCGGCGGAACTTCATCCTGGCCCGCTACGGCGGCCAGGTGTACGGCTTCGTGCACCGCGCCTTCCTGGAGTACCTGGCCGCGTGCGACATCGCGGACCGCTACCGGGACCGAAGGGACTGGCCGACGCCGCAGGACCTGCTGGACGACGTCGTCACCCGGCACGCCGCCGACCCGTCCTGGCGCGAGGTGCTTTTGCTGCTCGCCGGGCTGCTCGGCGACCGGGACGCCGCGGCGATGGTCGACCACCTGCTGGACCTGTACCGCTCCCGGGCCGACCCGGCGATGCTGGTGCTGGCCGTGCGGTGCCTGGCCGAGTTCGGCCGGACCGGGTCGCTGGCGGCGCAGAGCGCGCGGGCCGTGGACGAGCTGACCACCGCGCTGTCGCTCGGCCCGGGCGACCGGCTGCGCGAACTCGGCCCGGTGCTGGCCGGGTTCCCCGAGGCGTGGGAGGGCCGGGCCCGGTATCTGCGCTGGTTCCACCTGAGCGGCCAGTTCGTGCCCGAATACCGCTTCTACGCGGACGGCGGCCTGGTCGTCTCCCCCGAGTCCACGGCCGCGCACCTGGCCTGCCACCTGTACGGCGACCCGGCCCGGCTGAGCACGCTGGCCCGTTTCCACGAGGGCGCCGACATCCGCGCCGCCGCCCTGCGCGTACTCGGCGAGCGCCGCCCGCACAGCGAACCGGCCCTGGCGCTGCTGCTGGAACGCGCCGTCGCCGACCGCAGCGACCGGGTACGGCACACCGCGGTGCAGGTCCTCGGCGAGTGGTGGCCGCACGAGGAGCGGGTACGGAACCTGCTGCCGGCCCGGATCGCCGCCGAGACCAGCGACTACGCACGCGGCGCCGCGCTGACGGCGCTCGCGGAGTGGTGGGCGGACGGCGAGGACGCCGGGCCGACGCTGCGCGTGCTGCTGGAGCAGGCGCGGACCACCAGGTCGGAGTACGTGGCGCAGGTCGTGTTCCACCAGCTCGGCCGGCGCTGGGCCGACCAGCCGGAGGTCCGCGCGGCGGCCCGCGACGCGCTGGGCTCCCCGGTCGCGGCGGTACGGGCCGGCGCGCTGCGGATGACCGCCGAGCACGACCCGCCGCGGGAACAAGCACCCGCAGAAATAAGGGAGTCGGCGGTGGCCGATCCGGGTCCGCCGGTACGGGCCACCGCCGTGACACTGCTCGGCGAGCTGTGGCCGGACGACCCGCTGGTGCCCGGCCTGCTGCGCGAGCGGGCGGCGGCGGACACCGCGCCGCAGGTGCGCGAGGCGGCGCTGCGCGCGCTGGCCGGGTTCCGGGCGACCGACGAGGACGCACTGGAGACCCTGCTGGAGCGGGCCGCGGCCGACCCGAGCGGCGGCACCCGGGCGTTCGCGCTGCGGCTGCTCGGCGAACGGCGGCCGGACGACGAGCGGGTGGTCGCGCTGCTGCTGGAGAGCGGCCGCGCGGACCGCAGCGCCGGTGCCCGTATCGAGGCACTGCGGCTGGTGGCCGGCCGGCGGGCGGACGACGAACGGGTGCGCGCCCTGCTGCTGGACCGGGCCGGCCCGGCGGAGCGGGACCGGCTGGTACGGGCCGCGGCGCTGCGGCTGCTGGCCGGGCAGTGGCCGCGAGGCGACACCAGGGCAAGGGAGTTGCTGCTGGACCGGGCGGTCACCGATCCGGACGGGCACGCCCGGGTGGTCGCCCTCCAGGTGCTCGGCGGTCACCGGCCGGACGATCCGGCCGTACGGGATCTGCTGCTGGAGCAGGCGGTACGCGATCCCGCCGCCCGGCCGCGGGCCACCGCGCTGGACCTGATCGGCAGCCGGTACCGGGCGCACCCGGGTGTGCCGGAACTGTTCGCCGAGCGGGCCGTGCAGGACCCGGCGCCGGGCCCGCGCGAGGCTGCTTTCCGGCACGCGCTGCTGGGCCGGCCCGAGGCGGAGGCGGTCGCCTCGGCGCTGGCCGGTCCGGACCACGCCCACCGCGGGCTGGCCCTGCGAATGCTGGT
This sequence comes from Actinacidiphila acididurans, assembly GCF_016918855.1. Classification (GTDB taxonomy): domain Bacteria; phylum Actinomycetota; class Actinomycetes; order Streptomycetales; family Streptomycetaceae; genus Actinacidiphila; species Actinacidiphila acididurans. The sequence goes on along the minus strand of NZ_JADKYB010000022.1, from coordinate 111,201 downwards.
CTGGCAGTGGCCGGGTCAACCGCGCACCCGCACCGCGCTGGAGCGGGCCGCGCGCCGCGAACCGCACGGGCCGACGCGGCAGTTGGCCACCGACCTGCTGGCCGTACTGGCCTCGCTGCGGGCCGGAGCGGAATCGGCGGGCGTGGCACCGGAAGGGGCCGAACCGGAGGAAGCGCAGCACGATAAAGCGGAACCGGAGGGCCCGGACCGGCCGGCCGCCCCGGACCCCACCGGCCACGCGCACCACTCGGCCGCCGGCTGACCCGAGCGGAACCCGAGCGGAACCCGAGCGGAACAGATACGCACACCCGGAACCGGCAGAAACGCACGCGATCGGACCGCGACTGCCGGGGATGCGGCCCGAATTCCGGGAAATACGGTTGAGAAGCCGACGCATTCGGCAGGATGGTCAGGGGGAGGCAAAGGGCGGTCGGGGAGCCACCGGAAGAGTACGAGGCTTCGTACTGGCCGCCGTGGGGACGGTGGTGCTGGAATCTTCACCACGGGATCGAGCCCGTGACGCAGGGGGTCGGAGAAGAGCGCGCGGCGCGCCTCTTCCAGCGGCGGATCGTGTCATGCATTTCGCGACCGCAATTCACGTGTGTTCATGCCGTCGTGCCGGACGGAGATTTCCGGCACCCCGGTGACCGAAGTTCCGTGGGGGTTGATCGTGCACAGCTTGATCACGCACAGCTCAGTACGCGGCCGCCGGCCGCGGAGAATGCCGCGCCGGTTCCTGCCGGCGGCCGTTCTCCTGTCGGCCGTCGTCGTGTTCTGCGTGGACATCTCGTCGTCCTATCCGGTCCCGGCCCGCGAGCAGGCCAGGGCGACGGTCGCCGAGGCGCTGCCGGAACTGGTCGCCCCCGGCCGCAAGGAGAGCGCGGTCTACGTCTACACCATCGGTGTCAATACGTATCAGGGTCCTCCCAGAGCTCATTTGCACATCCCGGCGCTGGACGAAAAGCCCGCCTCGGCGGCCGGCAATAACGCTCCTTTGCAGGGAACCAAGGTGTCCGGCAAGGTCCGGGATTTCGAGAAGCAGTGGGAAGACCTGCGGGACCGGGCCATGTCGGATGCCCGGGGCGAGGCCGCGAAGCTGAAAGCGCTGTCCGTCTCCGCGTCCGAGCCCGGCACCGACATCGGCGGCTGCCTGAAGAATGCGTCCGAGCAGTTCTCCGGCCGGCCGCACGGAACTCCGCTGTATCTCGTCATCGCCTCGGACCTCGCACCGGACGGCACCCAGCAGCAGTCGCACGCGCCGATTTCCGGGGCCCGGGTCCGGGTCGTCGACTTCACCTGCGACGAAGCGGTGGCGTGCGACAAGCGGAAGACGTCCTGGACGCACAAGCTCACCGGGCTGGGCGCGGTCTCGGTCTCCGTCACCCGGCCCGGATACGACGAGCACCTCTTCGACGCAGGAGCGGGCGGTTCCGGCGGGCCCGGCGGGACGGGAGGGACCAACGGATGAACGGGCTGCCGAAAGTCCTGCTGATCGTCGGCGCCTGCGTACTGGCGCTGCCGCTGGTCGCCTTCCTGCGCGGCCACATGCGCACCATCGCGACGTCGGTCGCGGAGTGGATCGCGTACTGCCTGCGGCTGGTGACCACGGACCTTCAGGCCGCCGCGGACGGCACCAGGAACGCCGTGGACCGGGCCAGGCACGGCATCATCCGGAACGGCTGGCCGGTATGGCCGCTGATCGCCGCGCTGATCGCGGTGTCCGGGGCCTTCCTGTTCGTCCGCTCCGAGTACTACCTGGTGATGCTGACCGCGAAGGCGATCTTCGCGCCTTCCGTGTACGACCCGCGGCGCGGCTGGGTGCCGCCGAGCCACGCCGAAGTGGAGATGGCCACCTCGGTGGCCTGGGTGTTCGTCGGCGGCACACTCGTGCTCGGCGGGCTGCCGTTCGTCCTGGCGGACGACCACAAGGATCCGAAGTCCCGCCGGGTCGGCCCGCTGGACGGGCAGCCGGAGAGCGTCAAACGGGCCGTCACCCGCGCGGTCTACGTCCTGTCGGTGGTCGCGGTCCTGGGCTCGATGGTCCTCGGCTGCTACCGGGCCTACCTGGCCGGCTCCGGCAGCGGCGTCATGGACGGCGTGGCCGCCTACGCGGCCGGCGCCGGGACCGCCACCATCACCAGCGTGGGTTCGCTCGCCGTGGGCTGGGCGGTGGACTACGCGCTGATGGGCACCTGGCTGCTGATCGTGGCGGTGCTGCACCTGGGCCTCCGGGTGGTGCTGCTGCCGGTGAAGATGGCCTCCGACCTGGCGCAGCGCAACGCCGCGGTGATCACCCCGGCCGCGGTCGACGCCATGGCCCGGCTCGGCGCCACGGCGAACCGGCGCGGCGGCACCGCGAAGGCCGGCTCCGACGCGAGGGGCGAACCGTACCCGCCCGCCCAGGAATTCATCTCCTCCGGCGAGGACGTGGACGGCCCGGTGTACGTGGTGCCGCCCGGCAGCACCTTCGCCGGCCGGTGGCAGGTGGTGGGGAACCTGCCGAACGCCGACACCCCCGGATACGCGGCGGCCGTCATGCTCTGCCGGGACCTGAGCGCGCCGGGGACACCCGCGGACTTCGTGATCAAGCTGCTGTCGAAGGAGCAGCAACAGAACGCCAAGGAGTGGCGCCGGGAACTGGAAGCGGCCTCGCGGGTGCACAGCGACTGGGCGGTGCCGGTGCTCGACAGCGGTGTGACCACCAAGTGGCTGTGGATGATCACCCCGCACTACGTCCCCGGGTCGCTCGCCGTCAACGGCCGCACCCTGGTGCGCAGCCGGAACCTGGACTGGTGCCTGGCCATGGTCGAGAAGCTGCTGTGGGGCCTCCAGGCGGTCCACGAGCAGCGGATCGCGCACCTGGACATCAAGCCCCAGAACGTACTGCTGTCCTGGGAGGACCCCGAGCACGGCGTCCTGCGGCCGGCCCTGGCCGACTTCGGGCTGGCCAAGCAGTTCTCCGAGCAGGACCTCTCGCAGAGCTTCCGGCCCCGCGGCACGCCGTTCTACATGCCCTACGAGCAGATGACCGTGGACCGGCGGCGCGACGACCGCTCGCCGCTGTCCGACATCTACGCCATGGGCAGCCTGCTCTACTGGCTGATCTCCGGCAAACCGGCGCTCGCCCGCGAGGCGCAGGCCCTCACCGACAACCCGGACCGCACCCACATCAAGGAGCTGATGGAACGCGACCACCGGCCGGCCCGGCTGGACGCCCTGGTGACGGGGCTGCCGGTCTCGGTGGCGGACCTCGCCGACCGCTGGCTCGCCCACGACCCCGCCCAGCGGGTCGACCAGGTCGAGGACAAGACCCCGGCCGAGTGCGCGCTGCTGATGCTGGTGGCGATGCGCAACGAGCTGCTCCGCTCCGACCCGAACGCCCTGCGGATGCCGGTGGGCCAGGACGTCGCGCTCGACGGACTGCCGGCCACCGCCGGCCAGGGATTCAGCGAGGAGTCCGGCCCGGGGTCCTACAGCGAGGAGTCCTACGGCAGCGAGTCCTCGGGCAACGGGCCCTCCGGCGGCGGATCGTGGTCCGGCAATCCCGGCAGCGGGCCCTCCGGCGCCGGCTTCTCCGCCAACGGCGCTCCTGGCAGCGGCTTTTCCGGCAACGGCTTCCCCGGCGGCAACGGCTCCCGAAGGGACGGGTGACCACCATGTCGTACTCCGTGCTCCTCCTGTCCGCCGTCCTGGCGATCCTCGTGTTCCTGGCGCTGATCCTGCTGATCCGGGAGGCCTGGCGGGCCCGATCGTGGAATCACCGCCACAACGGCTCCGGCCGGACCACCGGTCGGTGGCGGGAGCCCGCACCGAAACGGGAGTCCGGTCCGCGCGAGCCGCAGACCCGTACCCCCAAGCCCGAACCGGCCCGGGACGCCAGGCACCGCGACGGCGACGGGCCCGTAACGCACCTGCGGACACCGGACCTGGCGCTGCCCGCGCTGCCCTCGGCGTCGCGCCGGCCGGCGGATCCGCCCGAGTCCGGGTCCCCCGCGGCGGCGGACCAGGACCGGCTGCCGGCCCGGACGGAGGACGTGGGCGAGCCGGCCCGGGACGAACCGCGCGGGCTGCCGGCAGCCGAACACCGCCGCCCGGACACCCTGGTGACGCCCGCCAAGGGACTGCCCGCGCTGCCCTCGGCCCAGCGGCCCGAGTCCGCGACAGGACAGCCCGAAGCCGCGGCGGCGCGGCCGCGGCGGGACGCGGAAGCGGGCGGCAGGCCGGCCCGGGCGCCGGGCGAGGCCACCGGGACGGTGTGGCTGCACACAGGGGCGGCGACCTCGGCCGGACGGCACCGGCGGCGCAACGAGGACGCCCACTTCGCCGACCCGGACCTGGTGGTGGTGGCCGACGGCGTCGGCGGCGGCCCGGCCGGGGACGTGGCCGCCAAGCTGGCCGTGGACGCGGTGGTCCGGGCCTGGCGGCGCAGCGGCCGGCCCACCCACCACCACCTGGAGGGCGGCTTCCGGGACGCCAACGCGGCGGTCGGGCAGTACGTGCGGACCCATCCGCGGCTGCGCGGGATGGCGACCACGCTGGACGCGTGCGTGGTGGTCGGCGACCGGATCGTGGGAGCGCACGTCGGCGACGGGTCCGTGTGGGCGGTGTCGCCCGCGGACCGGAGCGTACGGCTGGTCACCAAGGCCCACGCGGAGCCGCGGGGACCGCTGCTGCGGGTCATCGGCTCGCCCGGCGGGGCCCGTCCCGACCTGTGGGAGATCGCCGCCCGCCCGGACACCCGGCTGATCCTGTCCAGCGACGGGCTGGTGGCCGACCAGGACGAGCGGAGCGTACGGAAGCTGATCGGATCGACGCTCGACGTCGGCCCGGCGGAAACCGCGTCGATTCTGCTCAAGTCCGCCCTCAAAGCGGGCGGAAGCGATAATATCACCGTAATTGTTGCCGATATTGTCCTTACCGGACCAATCGCGCAGCCACTGTCGTTCGGCGAATGATCGGGGGGTCATGCACGTCCCGCCACAGGCAACCATCGAACTCCAGACCGCGGACGGCTGGCGGTCCTTCCGGCTCGAGCCGGAGGAGACCTTCTACCTGAGCCGCAAGGTGATCGCCCAGCACGATCCGGAGCTCGCCCAGTTCTGCTCCCGCCGGCCCAACTGCCCGCAGGTCTTCTACCAGCGCAACCGGTGGACGATGCAGAACGAGTCGGAGAGCCGGCGGGTGCGGGTCGCCTTCCCGCGCGGCGGATTCGAGGAGATAGGGCACGGCGCGTCCGTCACGCTCGCCCGGGGCCGTACCGTCATCTACTTCGGCCCCAACTGGAAGGGCCAGGTGGCCGTCGTGGTGGCGGGCGGCGCGGAGCCCGAGCGCGACATGACCTCGGTCTCCGGGGAGGTGACCTACCGGGGGCCCGAACCCACCGGGCCGGTCGCGCAGATGCTCAAGCAGGGGTCGTCGTCCAGGATCGTGCTCGTCACGGTCCTGGCGCCCTGGCTGTCCGGCGACCCCGCGCTGCGCGACCTGCGGGACCGCAGCGTGGCCGCCAAGTGCGCGGGCTTCAGCGTGGGATTCGTCGACAAGGTGCTGAAGGAGGTCCGCGCCGCGCTGTGGCCGGACGCCGACTCCCGGCCGAGCCGCCCGGAACTGGCGGAGTACTTCATGATCCGCGGCCTGCTCGGCGCCGCGGACGTGGCGGCGCTCCCCCATGTCTCCTGCGCCCATCCCGGCTCGCGCGGCTCCGGCGCGGGGCTCACCGGGCCGGGCTCGGGGCCCGGCCTGTAGCGGGGCGGGATCGGCGCAGGCGGATCGGCGGAGGCGGGTCAGCGGTTGCCGCGGACCGGCTGCACGTGCAGGTTCTGCACGGAGGGGCCGACGCACTCCGGGGTGTTCCACGGGATGTTCGTGGACTCGGTCTGGTTGGGCGGGAAGACGCGCAGGGTCGGCACGGTCGTCAGGCCGCACTGCGCGGCGGAGAAGCCGCTCTGGCCGTTGAGCGACTCGACGTCGGCGAAGGCGTGGGCGTTCGGGATCAGGGTGACCGTCGTGACCGGGCCGGGGGTGCGGTCGGCCGCCTTGCCGAGCTGCACGTTGTGCGCCTTGACGAAGGACACCCCGGGGTAGCCGCGCAGGGTGCACGCGGCCGGGCCGGTGTTCTGGAAGACCAGCGTGAAGTTGGTGTGTCCGGCGCCGCTGTTGATGTCCGAGACAGTGGTCTTGAGGTTCCGCGTCGCGCAGGCCGGCACGGTGGGGGCGGCGCCCGACGTGTGCGACGGCGACCCCGCCGCGTCCGGCCGCACCCCCGTGCCGCCGGCCGCGGTGGGCGCCGTGCCCGCGCCGCCGCCCGCCGCGTCGGAGGCCGCCCCCGGGTCCTGCGCGACGGAGGTGCTGGTCGCGGCCGACGGCGCGGCGGAGGCCCCCGTGACCGAGCCGTCCGGCCCGCAGGCGGTGACGGCAAGGCCGGCCGCGACCAGCGCGGCGACGGGAATCCCACGGCGAACGGTGCGGCGGACGGTCCGGCGAACGGCGCTGGTCGGCATCGGGTCCTTCTTTCCTCGACGGTCGGCGGCGGGTGCCACGACGATCTTCTGTGTCCCGCCTACCCCCTGTCAGCGCCTGTTGCATGGCAGGGACAAGACCCCTGTGGCCCCGGAACATTCGTTGCGCCGCCGCCGGAATGTCCCCGCGCCACTGCCGCCCGTCACACTGCGGCCGCCCGGAGCACCCGTACGGCCCACACATCTCGTCTGACGGCCACTCACTTCAGCCATCGGGTTCCGCGATTCACGGCAACGACGCGGGATGCGGCGCCGGGGCGGCGGCGGGCAGCGAGACCACCATGGTCAGGCCGCCGCCGGGGGTGTCCTCGGGGGTGAGGGTGCCGCCCATCGCCTCGGTCAGGCCGCGGGACAGCGCCAGGCCCAGCCCGAGCCCGGTGGTGTTGTCGGTGTCGCCCATCCGCTGGAAGGGCTCGAACACCCGGTCGCGGTCCTCGGGGGCGAGCCCGGGGCCCTGGTCGACCACCCGCAGCTCCACCCGGTCCCCCAGGGCACTGGCGCTGACCAGCACCTTCTTGCCGGGTGGGGTGTGGCGTACGGCGTTGGTGACCAGGTTGGCGATCACCCGTTCCAGCAGCGGCGGGTCCACGACGACATCGCCGACCTCGGCGATGCCCTGGGTGAGGACGGGCACCGCCGGGTCGGGCAGGGTGTCCAGGGCCGGCGGCAGCACATCGGCGAGCGCGGTCGGCTGGAGGTGCAGGCTGAGCGCGCCCGCCTGGAGCCTGCTCATGTCCAGCAGGTTGTCCACCAGGCGGTTGAGCCGGACCAGCGACTCCTCGGCCGTCGCGAGCAGTTCGTCCCGGTCCTCGGCGGAGAAACGCACGTCTCGGCTGCGCAGACTGCTGATCGCCGCCCATCCCGCGGCGATCGGGGTGCGCAGGTCGTGGCTGACCGCGGCGAGCAGGGCGGTACGCATCCGGTCGGCGGCCCTGACCGGCTCCACCTCGGCGGCGGCCTCGGCCAGCCGGGCCCGCTCCAGGGCGGCGGCCACGTGCCCGGCGAAGGCGATCAGCACCCGCCGCTCGGACGCGGCCAGCCGCCGCCCGCGCAGCACCATGACGTCGTCCGGGCCGACCGGCACCACCACGTCGGTCCCGCGCGATCCGCCGCCCGCGTCCGTACGGGTGCCCGAGGTGCCGCCCGCGTCCGTACGGCTTTCCGCGCCGCCCTCGTCCGTACCGCCCCCGTCGTCGCCCGCGGACGCACCCGTACGGCCCGGAAGGTCGAGCTCCCCGCGGCGCACCAGCTCCGCGGAGTCCATGCCGAAGGCCTCCTTCGTCCGTTGGAGCAGCACCTGCACGCCCTGGTCGCCGCGCAGGATGCTGCCGGCCAGCGAGGACAGGGTCTCGGCCTCGGCGGTGGCGTTGGCGGCGCGGCGGGCCAGCCGCAGCGACTGGTCGACGATCGCGGCCACGGTGACGGCGACGACCGCGAACACGACGAGCGCGAGGAAGTTGTTCGTCTCGGCGATGGTGAACTTGTGGACCGGCGGGATGAAGTAGTAATTGAGCAGCAGCGACGCGGTGATCGAGGCGAGCAGCGCGGAGACCACCCCGCCGATGCAGGCCACGCCCACCACGGCCAGCAGGAAGAGCAGCGCGTCGCTGGTGAGGTTGAGGCCGGCTCCCGAGCCGGTCAAGGCCGTGGTGAGCAGCACCGGCAGCACCAGGCCGGCCACCGGACCCGCGACCTTGCGGAACCGGGACAGGCTGCTGCGGGGCACGGGCACCAGGCGGCCCAGGCGGGCCTGTTCGTGGGTGACCATGTGGACGTCGATGTCGCCGGACAGCTCGACGGTGGTCTCGCCGACCCCGCGGCCGGTCAGGAACCGGGCCAGCCGGCCGCGCCGGCTGGTGCCGACCACGAGCTGGGTGGCGCTCTCGGCGCGGGCGAACTCCAGCAGCGCGGTGGGCACATGATCGCCGACCACGGTGTGGAAGGTGCCGCCGAGGGATTCGGCCAGCGCGCGCTGCTTGGCCAGGGCGGCCGGGGAGGCGTCGGCCAGGCCGTCGCTGCGGGCGATGTGGACGGCCAGCAGGTCGCCGCCTGCCGAGCGGTCGGCGATCCGGGCGGCCCGGCGGATCAGCGTCTCGCCCTCCGGACCGCCGGTGAGCGCGACCACCACCCGTTCCCTGGTCTCCCAGACCCGTCCTATGCCGTGCTCGTACCGGTATTTCTGCAGCGCCTCGTCCACCCTCCCCGCCACCCAGAGCAGTGCCAGTTCGCGCAGTGCGGTCAGGTTGCCGATCCGGAAGTAGTTCGCGAGCGCCGCGTCGACCTTCTCCGGCGCGTAGACGTTGCCGTGCGCCATGCGGCGGCGCAGTGCCTCGGCGGGCATGTCGACCAGCTCGATCTGGTCGGCACGGCGCACCACCTCGTCGGGCACGGTCTCGCGCTGCGGCACGCCGGTGATCGTGTGGACGACGTCGTTGAGGGACTCCAGGTGCTGGATGTTCACGGTGGTGATGACGTCGATGCCGGCGGCGAGGAGTTCGTCGATGTCCTCCCAGCGCTTGGCGTGCCGGCTGCCGGCCACGTTGGTGTGCGGGAGTTCGTCGACGAGGGCGATCTGCGGGGCGCGGGCGAGCACCGCGTCGGTGTCCATCTCGGTGAACACCGCGTCGCGGTAGGTGCGTTCGGCCCGCGGCACCACTTCCAGGCCGTCCAGCATGGCCAGGGTGTGCGGCCGGTCGTGGCATTCCACGTAACCGACCACGACATCGGTGCCGCGGGCCGCCCGCCGCTTGCCCTCGTCCAGCATCCGGTACGTCTTGCCCACACCGGGCGCGGCGCCGAGGAAGACCTTGAGTCTTCCCCGGCGGCCGCGCGACGGCCCGGCGGGAGCGGCGGCAGGGGCCGGGGACGGTACGGGCACGGTGTCAGGCCGTCTTCGTCAGCGCGAGGTTGAGCTGGACCACGTTGACGTACCGCTCGCCCAGGAAACCCAGCGAGCGGCTGTGGGTGTTCTGCGCGACCAGCTTCGCCACCGCCGCCGGGTCCAGGCCGCGGGCCTTGGCGACCCGGTCGACCTGCTCGTCGGCGTAGGCCCGGGAGATGTCCGGGTCCAGGCCGGAGCCGGAGGCGGTGACCGCGTCGGCGGGCACGTCCTTCGGGTTGACCCCGTCGAAGGCGGCGATCGCCGCCTTACGGTCCTTGATCGACTTGATCAGGTCGGGGTTGTTCGGGCCGAGGTTGGAGGCCCCGGACGCGGTCGGGTCGTAGCCGCCGGCCGAGAACCGCGGCTGGAAGAACTTGGGGTCGGGGTGGCCGGTGTCCTTGCCGTTCTTCATCAGATCGAAGCTCTGGCCGATCAGGCTGGAGCCGACCACGTGGCCGTTGTCCTTGACGAGCGAGCCGTTGGCCTTGTGGCTGAACGCCGCCTGCGCGACCCCGGTGACGGCCAGCGGATAGATGATGCCGGTGATCACGGTGAGCAGCAGCAGGATCCGCAGCGCGGCCAGATGGTTGCGGATCGCGGCGGGGACAGTACGGGACATGATGGTGTGCCTTCCGCGCGCGGGTCAGCTCAGTCCGGGGATGAACTGGACGATCAGGTCGATGAGTTTGATCCCGGCGAAGGGCAGCACGAGGCCGCCCAGGCCGTAGATCCAGATGTTGCGGCTGAGCAGTGCGGCCGCCGAGGACGGCCGGTAGCGGACGCCGCGCAGGGCCAGCGGGATCAGCACCACGATGATCAGGGCGTTGAAGATGATCGCCGACGCGATCGCCGAGGTGGGGCTGTGCAGCTTCATGATGTTGAGCTTGTCCAGGCCCGGGTAGGCGGTGGCGAACATCGCGGGGATGATGGCGAAGTACTTGGCGACGTCGTTGGCGATGGAGAAGGTGGTCAGGGCGCCGCGGGTGATCAGCAGTTGTTTGCCGATCTCGACGATCTCGATCAGTTTGGTGGGGTTGGAGTCCAGGTCCACCATGTTCCCGGCCTCCTTGGCGGCCGAGGTCCCGGTGTTCATCGCCACCCCGACGTCGGCCTGGGCCAGCGCGGGCGCGTCGTTGGTGCCGTCGCCGGTCATCGCGACCAGCTTCCCGCCGGCCTGCTCCCGCTTGATCAGCGCCATCTTGTCCTCGGGCGTCGCCTCGGCCAGGAAGTCGTCGACCCCGGCCTCCTCGGCGATCGCCCGCGCGGTCAACGGGTTGTCACCGGTGATCATCACCGTACGGATGCCCATCCGCCGCAGTTCGTCGAACCGCTCCCGCATGCCCGCCTTGACGACGTCCTTGAGGTTGATCACGCCGAGCACCCGGGCGGTGGTGCTCCCGGCGCGCTCGACGACCTCTCCGACCACGAGCGGGGTGCCGCCGCCGGCCGCGATCGCGTCGACCATCGGGCCGACCTCTTCGGTGGGGTGGCCGCCGTTGTCGCGGATCCACTTCATCACCGCGGTCGCGGCGCCCTTGCGCAGCGTGCGGCGGCCGCCGCCATCGGCGGGCAGGTCGACGCCGCTCATGCGGGTCTGCGCGGTGAAGGGCACGAAGGTGGCGTCGCCGCCGAGTTCGCGGCCGCGCAGCCCGTGCTTCTCCTTGGCCAGGACCACGATGGAGCGGCCCTCGGGTGTCTCGTCGGACAGCGAGGAGAGCTGGGCGGCGTCGGCGAGCTCGGCCGCGGACGTACCGCCGACGGGGAGGAATTCGGCGGCCTGCCGGTTGCCGAGGGTGATGGTGCCGGTCTTGTCCAGCAGCAGTGTGTTGACGTCACCGGCCGCCTCCACCGCGCGGCCGGACATCGCCAGGACGTTGCGCTGCACCAGGCGGTCCATGCCCGCGATGCCGATCGCCGACAGCAACGCCCCGATGGTGGTGGGGATGAGGGCGACGACCAGCGAGACCAGCACCACGATGGACTGCTCGGCGCCGGCGAAGACCGCGAATGGCTGGAGGGTGACGACCGCGATCAGGAACACGATGGTCAGCGAGGCCAGCAGGATGTTCAGCGCGATCTCGTTGGGCGTCTTCTGCCGCGAGGCACCCTCCACCAGCGCGATCATCCGGTCGATGAACGTCTCGCCCGGCTTGGAGGTGATCCGCACCACGATCCGGTCCGACAGCACCTTGGTGCCGCCGGTCACCGCCGACCGGTCGCCTCCGGACTCGCGGATCACCGGCGCGGACTCACCGGTGATCGCCGACTCGTCCACCGACGCGATCCCCTCGACCACGTCACCGTCACCGGGAATGACCTGACCGGCCTCGACCACCACATGGTCACCGAGCTTCAACCCGGCGGCCGGCGCCGGCTCTTCACGTATCGCGGTGTCGCCGGGGTGCCAGTCGGTCAGCCGGCGCGCGACCGTCTCGGTCCGGGTCTTCCGCAGCGTCTCGGCCTGCGCCTTGCCGCGGCCCTCGGCGACGGCCTCGGCCAGGTTGGCGAACACCACGGTCAGCCAGAGCCACACCGTGATGACCCAGGCGAAGACGCTCGGGTCCTTGATGGCGAAGACCGTGGTCAGGACCGCCCCGACCTCCACGACGAACATCACCGGGTTCTTGACCATCACCCGGGGGTCGAGCTTCTTTCCCGCGCTGGGCAGGGAGACGAGCAGCATCTTCGGGTCCAGCAGGCCGCCGGAGACGCGGTGCTGCTGCTGCGGGGGCTGCGGCTCGCCCTGGGCGAGCGGGGGTTGTTCGGTGGTCAGGGAGGACATCAGTGCAGACCTTCCGCGAGCGGACCCAGCGCCAGCGCCGGGAAGTAGGTGAGGCCCACGACGATCAGGACGACCGCGGTGAGCAGGCCGACGAACTGCGGCCGGTGGGTGGGCAGGGTGCCGGTGGTGATCGGCACGGGCTGCTGCCGGGCCAGCGAGCCGGCCAGCGCCAGCACGAAGATCATCGGCAGGAAGCGGCCGAGGAGCATCGCCAGGCCCAGCGCGGTGTTCCACCAGTTCGAGGTCACGGTGATGCCGGCGAAGGCGGAACCGTTGTTGTTGGCCGCGGAGGTGAAGGCGTACAGCACCTCGGAGAAGCCGTGCGGGCCGGAGTTGAGCATGTTCGCCCGCTCGCCCTTGAGGGACATCGCCAGGCCCGAGCCGATCAGCACGACCGCGGGGGTGGCCAGGATGTAGAGGGAGGCGAACTTCATCTCGCGGCCGGTGAGCTTCTTGCCCAGGTACTCCGGGGTGCGGCCGACCATCAGGCCCGCCACGAAGACGGTGATGATCGCCAGGACGAGGATGCCGTACAGGCCCGATCCGGTGCCGCCGGGCGCGATCTCGCCCAGCATCATGTTGAAGATCGTCAGCCCGCCGCCGCCCGGCGAGAAGGAGTCGTGGAAGGAGTTGACGGCGCCGGTGGAGGTCAGCGTGGTCGACGCGGCGAACAGGGCCGAGGCCCAGACGCCGAATCTCTGCTCCTTGCCCTCCAGCATGCCCCCGGCCGCGTGGCCCGCGGAACTGCTGACGCTGTGCAGTTCGTTGACGGTGATCAGCGCCACCGAGGCGGCCCAGATCAGGCCCATCACGGCGAGGATCGCGTAGCCCTGCCGGTTGTCGCCGACCATGCGGCCGAAGGTGCGCGGCAGCGAGAAGGAGATCGCCAGCAGCAGGTAGATCTCGATCAGGTTGGAGAAGCCGGTGGGGTTCTCGAAGGGGTGGGCGGAGTTGGCGTTGTAGAAACCGCCGCCGTTCGTGCCCAGTTCCTTGATGGCCTCCTGCGAGGCCACCGGACCGCCGGTGATGGACTGCTTGTCGCCGACGATCGTGGAGATGTCGTGGATGCCGTGGAAGTTCTGGATCGCGCCGGTGGCGACCAGGATGATCGCGAACACGAACGCCATCGGGACCAGCAGCCGCACCACGATGCGGGTCAGGTCCACCCAGAAGTTGCCGATCCGGTCGGTGCGCTTGCGGGTGAAGCCGCGGATCAGGGCGGCCACCACGGCGATGCCGACGGCGGCGGACACGAAGTTCTGCACCGCCAGGCCGGCCATCTGCACCAGGTGGCCCATGGTCGTCTCACCTGAGTACGACTGCCAGTTGGTGTTGGTGACGAAGGAGGCGGCCGTGTTGAAGGCGGTCGCCGGGGCGACCGCCTTCATGCCGATGGCCAGCAGCAAGTGGTTCTGCAGCCGCTGGAAGGCGTAGAGGAAGAGGACGGAGACGACCGAGAAGGCGAGCACGCTGCGCAGGTAGACCGGCCAGCGCTGGTCGGCCTCGGCGTCGACGCCGCCCAGTTTGTAGATGCCGCGCTCGACGGCCAGGTGCTTGCCCGGGTTGAGAATACGGGCCATGTAGTCGCCGAGGGGCCGGTAGGTCAGGGCCAGCGCCCCGACCAGGGCGATGATCTGCAGCCAGCCCGCGAGGGTGCCGTTCACTAGAACCTCTCCGGGAAGATCAGGGCGAGCACGAGGTAGCCGAGCAGGCCACAGGCGACGATCAGGCCGACGATGTTCTCCGCGCTCACAGCTTCTCGACCCCCTTGACCACAAGCGCGAGCACGGCGAACACCGCGATCGTCACGGCTATGAACACGAGATCGGACATGAGCGGAACACCCCGGGGGTCGCAGACGCACATACGCCTCGAAGTCGTCGAGGCGGCCCCGGTCCACACCGGCGCTCCGCCAGGAAAACTCCGGGCGAGGCCGCCGCCGAGAGGCGTTAGCGGTCCCCTGACGCGCCCGGCGGGCCTCTTGATGCGGCTTTGACAGCACCGGTTTCAGGGGCGGTCTTGCGGCCGCGGGCCCGCTGGTCGGCGGCCGCGGGGGCCTGTCGCGGGCGGCCGGCGGGAGCGCGTCAGGGGGGCGTCAAGGCGGGGGCGGGCGGCGCAAGGAAGGCGTTAACGCGCTGGTCGCGTGGCAGGCGGCCGGGTTCGGTGGGGTGCGGGGGACGGACGGCCCGGGAGGTGTGCGGTGCGCGGGGTGTACGGACGGTGCACGGACGGAGGCGGTGCGCGATGAGGAGCATCCTGGCCGTGGACGACGACCCCCGCATGCTGCGGGTGCTGAGCACGGCGCTGCCCGCCTTCGACTTCGCGGTCGTCACCGCCTCCGACGCCGGCACCGCCCTGGACCTGGCCGCCCGCCGGGCCCCCGAGGCGGTGCTGCTCGACCTCGCGCTGCCCGACCTGGACGGCCTTCAGGTGCTGCGGTCGCTGCGGGCCTGGAGCAGTGTGCCGGTGCTGGTGGTCTCCGGCCGGACCGGCATCTCCACCCGGATCCAGGCACTGGACGCCGGCGCCGACGACTACCTCACCAAGCCGTTCGCGATCGACGAACTGGCCGCGCGGCTGCGGGCCGTGCTGCGCCGCCCGGCCGGCCTGGAACCGCCGGAGGAGGTTGAGGTCGGCCCCTGGACGGTCGACCTCAACGCCTGCACGATCACCCGCAGCGACGGCGCCGCGGCGGCCTCCGTGCACCTGACCCCCACCGAGTGGCGCATGCTCACGCTGCTCCTGCGCCGCCCCGGCCGCCTGGTCACCGGCCGCGACCTGCTCACCGAGGTCTGGGGCCCGGACCACCTGGACCGCGGCAACTACCTGCGCGTCTTCATGGCCGGCCTGCGCCGCAAGCTCGAACCCGACCCGGGCCGCCCCCGCCACCTGATCACCGAACCGGGCCTGGGCTACCGCTTCCAGCCCTGAGCCACCGCGTTCAGCCCTGACCGCACGCCCGGCGCGCGCGGGTGCGCAAGCGTCCGGCCACGTCCCGTAAGAGCTGCGTCAGGGTTCTTACGGCCTCCGGACGCTGCGGCGGTTCGGGCCGTTCATCACTTTCGTCCCCATGTCCGCGGGCTAGCGTGAGCTGACGGAAAGCCACCGGGGAGGCTCCGGAGAAACCTCCGGACACACCTGCCGGACACACGTGCATCCGTCATCCCCACACACCTTCAGCTCAGCCTCGGGACCAAGGAGTCGCATCATGACCGCTCGTCCGGTCCGTATCGCCGCCGCCGGTGTCGCCGCCGCAGCCGCGGCCGTCACCGCGGCGCTGTTCGCCGCCCCCACCGCGTCCGCCGCCGGGACCGCGACCGCACCCGCATCGCACAGGGCGGAGGTCGACGCCGGCGGCGCGGTGTTCGCGCAGAGCGACAACACCACCGCGAACACCGTCGTGGCCTACCACCGCGCGGCCGACGGCACGCTCGACCAGCAGGCCGTGTACCCGACCGGCGGCCGGGGCGGTGTGCTCGACGGGTCGGTGGTGGACCACCTGGCCTCGCAGGGGTCGCTCGCGTACGACCGGGCGGCCGGGCTGCTGTACGCGGTCAACGCGGGCAGCGACACGCTCACCGTGTTCGCGGTGCACGGCGACCGGCTGGAGCGCACGCAGGTCGTGCCGACGAGCGGCTCGTTCCCGGTGAGCGTGACCTACCACGACAACCGGGTGTGGGTGCTCAACGCGCTCGGCGGCGGCTCGATCCAGGGGTATGTGCGCCTGGGCGACAAGCTGGTGCGGGTGGCCGCGTGGCACCGCGCGCTCGGCCTGGACCCGCAGGCCGCGCCCCAGTTCACGCACACGCCCGGGCAGATCTCGTTCACGCCGGACGGCGGCAAGCTGGTCGTGACCACCAAGGCCGGCGCCAACACCGTGGACGTCTTCTCGCTGGGGCTGCTGGGCACGCCCGCGGCGGCCCCGGTGGTGACGAGCCTGCCGGACGCGGTGCCGTTCGCCTTCTCCTTCGACCCCGCGGGCCGGCTCCAGCTCGCCGAAGCCGGGCCGAACGCGGTGGAGACCTTCGTGCTGCACCCCGACGGCACCCTCGCCTCGCTCGGCCGCACCGCCACCGGCCAGGCGGCCACCTGCTGGATCACCGGCACCGGCGACAAGCTGTACGTGTCCAACGCCGGCAGCGCGAACCTGTCCGCCTTCCGTGCCCGCCCGGACGCGGCCCCGGTCCCGCTCGGCACCACCGCCACCGACCCCGGCACCGTGGACGCCGCCGTCTCCTCCGACGGCCGCACCCTCTACGCCCAGACCGGCGGCCAGGGCACGGTGGACGAGTTCGCCGTGCACACCGACGGCTCCCTGACCCGGATCGGCTCGGTCACCGTCCCCGGCGCCATCGGCGGCGAGGGCATCGCGGCCGGCTGAGCCGTGGACACGGCTGAACCGTACCCACGGCTCCGCCGCACACCTCGCTGAACCGTACACACACGTGTGCGTGACGACCCGGTCGACCGACCCCGTGCGCGGTCGACCGGGTCCGGTCGTGGCCGGGACTCCCCGCTCCTGGCCGCGACCCGTGCGTCACGGCTTGATCGCGACGCCCGCCCAGAGGCTGACGGCGGCGTCGGTGACGCCCTCGGCGAAGACCCCGTCGTTGTCGGGGCGCCAGCGGTGACCGAGGGCGATGCCGGGCTCGAGCAGGTCGAGGCCCTCGAAGAAGCGGGCGACCTCGGCCTTGGTACGCACCTGAAACGGGGTTCCGCCGGCGTAGTAGATGGCGGAGACCTTCTCCCAGCCCTCCGGGTCGTAATCGGGGGTGCAGTGGGTGATGGCGAGCGCACTGCCGGACGGCAGCGCGCTCATCAGGCGGCTGACCAGGGCGTACGGCTCCTGGGCATCGATGATGAAGTGCAGCAGTGCGTTGAGGGACAGCGCCACCGGCTGTGTCAGGTCCAGCACCTCGGCCAGCTCCGGGGCGCCCAGGAGCGCGTCGGGGTCGTTGGCGTCGGCGTGGATGTAGGTGGTGCGGCCCTCGGGGGTGCTGCGCATGAGGGTCTCGGCGTACTTCAGGACGAGCGGGTCGTTGTCCGCGTACACCACCCGGGCGTCGGGCACGACCGACTGGGCCACCTGGTGCAGGTTGGGCTCGGTCGGGATGCCGGTGCCGATGTCG
Organism: Actinacidiphila acididurans; assembly: GCF_016918855.1. Taxonomy (GTDB): domain Bacteria; phylum Actinomycetota; class Actinomycetes; order Streptomycetales; family Streptomycetaceae; genus Actinacidiphila; species Actinacidiphila acididurans. The sequence goes on along the minus strand of NZ_JADKYB010000022.1, from coordinate 93,894 downwards.
AGCCACTGGCGTATGCCGTGCTCACGGGCGAGCACCCGGGTGGCCCGGTGCATGAAGGCGCGGTTCTCCCGGGCGCACACGTAGATCCCCGGATAGGTCTCGGCAACCCGCTCGGCCGCCTCCTTGTCGACCTCGAAGTTGTCCTTCCCGCCGAGGTAGTAGTCGTACATGCGGGCGGAATGCGGCTTGCTGGTGTCGATGTCCCGTGCGGCGTGGGGGCCGGTCATCGTATCCCTCCGGGGGTGTGCGGTGGTCGAGCGCGAGGTGCGCGTGCGGTGGTGCGCGGTACGGGCGGATCGGGTGGTGCGGACCTGCTGCGGACGGGCTGCTGAAAGGCTGAAGGGGAGGGTCAGAGGGCCGTCGTCATGTGGTCGGCGAGGCCGTTCTTGACGCCGTTGACGAACGCCCCGATCTCCTCGGGGGTGTAGATGAGCGCCGGACCGGCCGGGTCGGTGGACTGGCGTACGGCGATACGGCCGTCGGGCAGCCGTTTCATCTCCACGCACTGCCCGCCGCTGGTCCCGCTCCACGGCCGCTCCCAGCCGGTCTCGCCGAGCTGGCGGGCCGGGATGCCGTTGTAGACGCTGTCGTCGCTGAGCCTGTTGTCGGTGACGGTCACGAGTACTCCTTCCGCATGCGGTTCAAGAGCGTCTTGCTCTCGCTTGATGAGGTCAGGAGGGACATCCGGTTGTGCGCCTCGAGATGGGCGACGACGTCGGGCCGCTGGTCCAGGTAGATCGAGCCGGACAGCAGCTCCGTGTAGACGACGTCGGGCAACTCCGGGGCGTCGAACCGGAAGTAGGTGAACGGGGCGAACGCCCCGACGTGCGCGCCGGCGGTGAAGGGCACGATGTCGATGGTGACGTTGGGCAATTCGGCGGCCTCCAGCAGCCGGTCGATCTGTTCCCGCATCACCTCGGTGCCGCCGATCAGCTTGTGCAGCACCGCCTCTTCCATCACCACCCACAGGGTGGGCGCGTCGGGCCGGTCCAGCAGCACCGCGCGGCGCAGCCGCAGTTCCACCCGCCGGGCCAGCTCCTCCTGGTTGTCGTTGGGGAAACCGGCCCGCAGGATGGCCCGGGCGTAGTCGTGCGTCTGGAGCAGTCCGGTGACGTAATGCGGTTCGTACGTGCGCAGCGTCCGCGCGTCGCTCTCCAGGCTCACGTACGCGGTGAACCAGGAGGGCAGCACGTCACGGTAGCGGTGCCACCAGCCGGGCTGGGCGGCCTGCTCGGCCATGTCGACGAACTCGCCGGTCTCCTGCTCGTCGGCGCCGTAGATCCGCAGCAGCTTCTCCACGTACGGGATCTTCAGGCCGACCTCGGCCTTCTCCATCCGACGGATCGTCAGGGGCGTGACGCGCAGCGCCTGTGCCGCGCCCTCCAGGGACACCCCGGCGTTCTCGCGCAGGTCCTTCAGCCGTCTGCCGAGGATCATGCGGAGCACGGTGGGAGCGCTGGTACCGCCGGCAGCCGGACGGGCTTCGCTCACGACCTACCTCCTGAGTGTCTGTCACCAGCACCGAACCATAGACGATCTGATTGATGGCAACAGCCGGACATACACGAGTTGAAATTATCAGAGAGATGCTTGCGCGTTGAAGATGCCAGCTACCATAGTGTCACTGGCATAAGCCACAGCGGCCACAGCCGTGAACTTCCTCACCACCAGCCACAAGCGCACCGCGCGGGCGTCGGCCGTCCCCCCGACCGGCCGCTCGCGAGCAGCAGCACTCCCCCCACCCTCCCCGTCTCCCCCCGCCCTGCGCGCCCGTCGCCGACGGAAGGCGAAACCGTGCCCCTTGCCGCGTCCTACCGCTATCCCCAACTGCTCAGCGCAGCCTCCCGGGACAGAGTCCACTGGCTGGATCTGCCGCCGGGGCGTCCCGGCGTCGGCGCCGCCAGGTCCGCGGCGGGGGCCTGGCTTCAGATGTGGGAACTGCCCGAGGACACCCGCGAGGACGCCGTGCTCGTGCTGTCGGAGCTGGCCACCAACGCGATCCGGCACACCGCGAGCGGCCACTTCCTGTGCTGCGTCGGGCTGACGGCGGACGACCTGATTCACCTCGAGGTCCACGACCACAGCATCATCACCGACCGCTGCCTCACGCCCCGCAGCCCCGGCCTGGACGACGAGGGCGGGCGCGGCCTGTTGCTGGTTCAGCACCTGTCGGCCCGCTGGGGCGCCACGCAGTCGGTGCTCACCGGCGGGAACGCGGTCTGGGCCCGAATAGGCTCGCCGCGCCGCTGAGCCGGGCCGGCCGGGCTACAGCGCCGCGGGCACGGACAGGCCCTGCGCCACGTAGTACGCCCGCAGGGCGGCCTCGGCGCCGGAGCCGGTCGCGGTCATGATCCGCTGGAAACGGGCCGAGCGCAGGTCGCCGGCGACCAGCACGCGGGGGTGCTGGAGCGCGGGCGGGCAGTAGGTGTCGGCACCGGACACGAGTGCGCCGGGCGGCGCGGCGGGGGCGCTGCCCAGGTTGAGATAAGCGGCGGCGGCGCGGAGAGTGCCGGTACGACCGGTGCGGTCGGTCCATTCGGCACTCACCGCGCCGCTCGCCTTATAGCCGGTCACCCGCAGCCGCGCCAGCGGCAGTACGGTGACGCGCGGGTCGCCCCGTACCTCCTCGGCCTTGTAGTCGTCCTCCGGCGGGCAGGCGACGACGACCTCGGTGGCCGGTTCGGGGTGGGCGCGCAGAAATGTGCCGAGCGGGCGGTCGGCGCCCAGCACCAGCAGCGGACCGGCGGCGGCCTGCGCGGATGCGCCCCACAGCGCGGGCGGTTCGGCGCCGGCGGCGAGCGTCAGCCAGCCGGCCCGCTCCGGCGGCAGCGGGCCGACGCCGGTGGCGACCACCACGAAGGGGGCGGTCAGTCGGCCGCCGCTGTCCAGGGTGACGGTGACGTCGTCCTGGCCGGCCGCGATGTGCGTGGCCCGCACGCCGAGCCGAACCTCGCACAGCGGGGTCCGGGCGATGTCCGCGGTGATCGCCGCGGCGAGGTCCGGGCCGGTGCGGTGGCCGCCGGCCACGTTGTCCAGCGCCGGGATGTGCCGGAGCTTGCCGCACAGCGCCGCGGGCTCCACGAGCACCGAGCGCATGCCGACGCTCCCGGCGGTCAGCGCCGCCGCGCACCCGGCCGGGCCGCCGCCGACGACGATCAGGTCGGTAGGGACGGCTTCCGTACGGACGGGGTCCGTACGAACGGGGTCGCCGGCGGCCGGGCCGGCGCCGGCCCGATCCGTACGGTGGGCGGAGTCCGGGCCGGGCGGGGTGGCTGCCATGGGATCCATTCCAGCACCCGCGGGGGCGCGGCCGTGCGCAGGACGCCGTACGCGTCCCGGCACCGGCCGCGGGCCCGCCGGACTCCCGGCGCCCCTGGCCCCGACTGCTCCGCCTGCTCGACCTGTCGCGTCACTTACTCCACGACGATTACTCCACGACGATCTGGACGTCGATGTTGCCGCGGGTCGCCTTGGAGTAGGGGCAGATCTGGTGCGCCCGGTCGACCAGCTGCTTGGCGACCGCCTCGTCCAGGCTGTCCGGCAGCTCGACGCGCAGGGTGACGGCCAGGCCGAAGCTGTCGCCGTCGCGGCCGATGCCGACCTCGGCGGTCACGGACACGTCCTTGGTGTCGGTCTTGGTCTCCCGGCCCACCGCGCCGATCGCGCTGGCGAAACAGGCGGCGTACCCGGCGGCGAAGAGCTGCTCGGGGTTGGTCCCCTCGCCGTCGCCGCCGAGGGCGGGCGGGAAGGCCAGGGCCAGGTCGATCCGGCCGTCGGAGCTGACGGCCCGGCCGTCACGCCCGTTGGCGGTGGCGACGGCGGTGTAGAGCGCTTCCATCGTGCTTTCTCCCTCTGATCGCTTCGCAGGTCACCCGCGGTTCCGGCGTCTGCCGGGGCCGTCCGGGCCCGCACCAGAAGTGAAGCACACAACCTAGTTGCACGCAACTAAACTGCGGATCACTCACCGGGAGCTACACTGAGGGAATGACGCCCAGCCAGACCGCCCCCACGGAGCCGCCCGCCGGCCAGGCGCTGCGGCTGGAGGAGCAGCTCTGCTTCGCCGTGCACGCCGCCTCCCGTGCGTACGACGGCATCTACCGGGCCCTGCTCAAGAAGTCCGGCCTCACCTATCCGCAATATCTGGTGATGCTGGTCCTGTGGCAGCACGGCCCGCTGTCGGTCAAGGAACTCGGCTCCTACCTGCGCCTCGACTCCGGCACCCTGTCCCCTCTGGTCCGCCGCCTCGAATCGGCCGGCCTGGTCCGCCGGGTGCGCAGCGCCCAGGACGAGCGCTCCGTGATCGTCCACCTCACCGAGTCCGGCCGCGCGATGCGCACCACCATCGACGACGTCCCCCGCGCCATAGGCAAGGCGACCGGCCTCACCATGCCGGCGGCGATGGCCCTGCTCGCCGACCTCAACACCCTGACCGCGTCCCTGGAGGCGGCGGCTTCCTGAGGCCGGCGCCGCCTCTCACCACGGTCCTTCCCTTGCGGACGCCCGCGCCGCGTCAGCCGGTCGCCTGCCAGGTGACGACCAGGCCGTCGCGGTGGCCGACGCGCTGGAGGCGGGCGGCGATCGCCTCCTGGATGCGTTCGAGGGCCGCCACGTCGGCGGCCTCCGCCCACAGCAGCAGGGCGTCGTCGGTGGCCCGCAGGGCGCAGCGGCCCCAGCCGAGATCGAGGACGACGTCGGCTCCGGCCTGCGGGGGCCGGGCGTGCGGGGTGTGCGCCGGGTGCGGGGCGCCATGGTTTCCGGCATGCGCGGGCAGGTCGTCCAACCGCCCGACGTGCGAGCGGAGTTGGGCAAGGTAACGGTCGGCGCGAGTGGTGACGACGCGGGCCTCGGAGGCGGGCACGGCGGAGCTCCTTCTGCGATCGGCATTCTGGGCGGGCGAGTTCAGCGGTCAGTACGTGAACCGGCGGCAGTGCACGCATGCATGACGGCCCGTCAGGTACGGACGGCGGTCGCCAGCCGGCCCGCGACCCCGGCCGGGTGAACCATCGAGGCGCAGGTGACGGGGTCGACGCGCGCGAGCCGCCAGCCGGTGGCGAAGGCGGCCTCGAGGTCGGTACGGGACAGTGCGTGCGGCACCGCGGGTTCGCCGGTGTGGCGGTCGCTGTAGGCGAGGACGTGGAGCAGGCCGCCGGGCCGGAGCAGGGACCGTACGTCGGCGAGGTAGGTCGCGCGGTCGGCGGGGCCGAGGGCGTGCAGCAGCAGGGAATCGAGCGCGGTGTCGTAGTCGCCGCCCACTTCGGCCGTGCCGCCGGGCCGCAGGACGTCGCCCAGCACGAAGCGGGCGGTGAGCCCGCGGGCCCGGGCCTTGTCACGGGCGGCGCTCAGGGCGACGGGCGAACGGTCGATCCCGGTCGCGTCCAGACCGGCCGCGGCGGCCATCAGCGTGTGCTCCCCCGTACCGCAGCCGAGGTCCAGCACGCGGCCGCCCAGTCCGCCGGATGCGGCCAAGGCGAGCAGCGCGGGCTGGGGCCGGCCGATCTCCCATGGCGGGCGGCCCCGGTACGGGTCGTGGCCGGTGCCGTGTGCCGGTGGCGCGTGCTCCATCGCATCCCCCTTGTCGCTGTTGTCCGTCGCGGTTGTCCGTCGCGAACCCGTCCCTGGCGGGCTTGCCCGCGGCGGGCGGTGTCCCTGACACCCCCAGATTTTTCCAGACACACTGTCTCTGTCAAGACAACTTGTATCGACCGAGGTCACGACGTACGAGACCTGGGCGTACGATGCGGGTCATGCCGAGGATCTGGAGCGAGACGATCGCCGCGCACCGCGACGCCGTCCGCGAGGCCGCGATCGACGCCACGGCATCCCTGGTCGCGCGGCACGGGCCGACCGGCGTCACGATGTCGCAGGTCGCGAAGGAGAGCGGGATCGGCCGGGCGACGCTCTACAAGTACTTCCCGGACCTCGCCTCGATCCTGGCCGCCTGGCACGAGCGCCACATCACCGCCCACCTCGACCGGCTGGCCGAGGTCGCCGAGGCCACCGCCCCGCCCGACCGGCTCGCCGCGGTCCTCGATGCCTACGCCCACCTCTCCCGGGCCCACGCCACCCCCGACCCGGCCGCCCTCGTCCTGCACCAGGCCCCGCACGCCACCCGCGCCGCCGCCCGGCTGCACGACTTCCTCACCGCCCTGCTCACCGAAGCGGCCGCCCGCGGCGAGGTCCGCGCCGACATCCCCCCGACCGACCTCGCCGCCTTCTGCCTGCACGCCCTTCCCGCAGGCGCCACCCTCCCCCCGCCGACCTCGGTCACCCTCACGCTGGCCGCCCTGCGCCCCGGGCCCTGACCGGCGTGACATGGCCCACGCCCGCGTGGGCCCGCCGACCTCGGCAGAAGCGGGTGCCGGGCGCCGGATTGCCCGCTGCTCCAGGTGGCCGCACCGGCCCCAAGTCGCGGGCGGCGCAAGGGATCCGGTACCGGGACGCGGGGAAGGGGCGATCCGGGGCCGTACGGGACGGCGCACGGGCGGTGCACGGGCGGGACACAGGGGATGCACAGGCGTCGGCTGAGTCCACCGTGAATTCACCCGAGGGGGTGACTTGGCGATCGTTCAGTCATATAGGCTCCCGGTCAGCATGGGCATCGGGAGTTCGGTGGTCGGACCCCTGGACGGGAAGGGCTCGGTGCATGGTCAGCAAAGCCGAAGCGCAACGGCGGCGTGAACGCGCGGCTCAGGCGCGCGCCGAAGCCCAGCGGGCCGAGCGCCGGCAGCGCACCGTAAGGATCGGCATCATCGGTGTGGTGAGCCTGGCGGTGATCGGCGGCGTGGCCGCGGCGGTCGTGCTCGGCACCCACAAGAGCGGCGGCGGCGCGGCGAACATCGCGGGCGTCAAGTCGTACAGCAACCTGTCCCGCAACCACGTGCAGGGCAAGGTCAAGTACGCGCAGAACCCGCCGGTCGGTGGCGACCACAACCCGGTGTGGCTGAACTGCGGCATCTACGACAAGCCGGTGGCCAACGAGAACGCGGTGCACGACATGGAGCACGGCGCGGTGTGGATCACCTACCGCCCGGACCTGCCCGCCGCGCAGCTCGCCACCCTGAAGTCGCAGGTCAAGGGCAAGGACTTCATGGACCTGAGCCCGTACCCGGGGCTGCCCGCGCCGGTGGTGGCGTCCGCCTGGGGCAAGCAGCTCCAGCTCCAGTCGGCGAGCGACCCGCGGCTGGCGAAGTTCATCTCCGCCTACCGCAAGGGCCCGCAGACCCCGGAGCCCGGCGCCCCCTGCACCGGCGGCACCGGCACCCCGACCGGCTGACCCGGCACACGCCCGGCCGACGCGGCCGACCTCGACCCCGCTGACGGGACCGCGGCCGACCACCGCGCCCTGCCGATCCGACCTGCCTGATCCGGCCCGCCCCGGCCGGCCGGCGCCCGAGAGCGCCGGCCGACCGGCCGCGGCCCGATCCGGACCGACCGCGGACGAGGACTGCTCACATGGCCCGCAAGACCCTGGTCAGCACCGCCGCCGCCCTGGCGCTCGCGGCACTGGCCCTGACCGGCTGCTCGTCGTCATCGTCGTCCGACTCGCCGGGGTCCGCCGGGTCCTCGGGGTCCCCGGGCGCGTCGCAGTCGGCGGGCTCGGCGGCCACCGATTCGATCTCGATCACCATCGCGAACGGCAAGATCTCCCCCAAGCCGGCCGTGCACCAGGTCCACCTCGGCGACCAGCTCCAGCTCACGGTCACCAGCGACAAGCCGGACGAGGCGCACCTGCACGGCTACGACAAGGAGATCGAGCTCCAGCCCGGCAAGCCCGGCACGATATCCGTGAAGGCCGACATCCCCGGGATCTTCGAGTTCGAGACGCACAAGAGCAATCTCCAGCTGCTCCAGATCGAAGTGAAGTAGGCCGGGCGGCCGCTCATGGATCCCCGCACCTCCGGCTCGCTCGTCGTCCTGGCCCACGGCATCGGTGGCCGCCGGGACCTCCCGATCCCGTTCAGCTACGTCCTGATCGGCGGCGGCCTGGCGGTGGTGGTCTCCTTCGCCGCCCTGCTGTTCCTGTGGCCGGCCTCCCGGCTGAAGGGCGGCGCGCGCGGCCTGGCGCTGCCGGACCGGGTCACCACCGGCGCCGACGCGCCCGAGACCCGCTGGGCGCTGCGCGGGCTCGGCCTGCTGCTGGCCGGGTTCACCGCCGTCGCGGCCGTCTTCGGCAAGAACGACGACCTGAACCCGACCGCGTCCTTCGTCTACGTGCTGTTCTGGGTGGGCCTGGTCCCGTTCTCGCTGCTCCTCGGCCCGGTCTGGCGGCTGCTCAACCCGCTGCGCACCCTGCATCGCGCGCTGTTCTGGGCGCTGATGCGCGACCCCCGCGAGGGCTTCCGGCCGCTGCCCGCCAGGCTGGGCCACTGGCCGGCCGCGGTGTCGCTGTTCGCCTTCACCTGGCTGGAGCTGGCCGGGCCGAACCGGGACTCGACGACCACCCTCATCCTCTGGTTCGGTGTGTACGCCGTGGTCCACCTGGCCGGCGCCACGGTCTACGGCTCGGACTGGTTCGACTACGGCGACGGCTTCGAGGTCTACTCCTCGCTGACCGCGCGCCTGTCCCCCTTCGGCCGCCTGGACGACGGGCGGCTCGCCCTGCGCGACCCGCTGAACGGCCTCGACCAGGTGCCCGCCGTGCCCGGACTGGTCGCCACGGTCTCCGTCCTGTTCGGCTCGACCGCCTTCGACGGCGCCTCCGCCTCCACCACCTGGGTCAACCGCGCGCAGTCCGGCCCGCTCAGCCCGGACACCGCCAACGCGCTGGGCCTGCTGGCCACCGTCGTCTTCGTCGGCCTCACCTTCACCGCGGTGCTACGGCTGGCGGGCCGGATCAGCGGCGTCCAGGTACCCGGCGGCAACGCCACGCTGCCCGCCCGCTTCGCGCACTCCCTGGTGCCCATCGCGGTCGGCTACGTGGTCGCGCACTACTTCTCGTACCTCGTCTTCAACGGCCAGCAGGCGTTCGTCCTCGCCTCCGACCCGCTCGGCACCGGCGCGAACCTGTTCGGCACCGCCGGCGACCACGTGAACTACACCCTGATCTCGGTCACCGTGATCGCCCTCGTGCAGGTCTTCGGCGTCGTCATCGGCCACGTCGTCGCCACGGTGGCCGCCCACGACCGCGCCGTCCGCCTCTTCCCCCGCCGCGCCGCCCTCACCGGCCAGGTCCCCCTCCTGATCCTGATGGTCGGCTACACGCTCGGCGGCCTGTTGCTGCTGTTCTCCTCCTGACCGGAGCACTTCCTGACCGGAGCACTTCCTGGCCGGAGCGTCGGAGCTACGGCGTACGACCCGACGTGCCGCGCACGCGGCGGACGTACCGCATACGCGAACCGGGCCGGCCCCCGCTGGGGACCGGCCCGGTTCGTTTGCTGCTTACTCAGCCTTCAGGGGGACCAAGAGGTCAGCCCCGGCCGGCCTGCTTGCGGCGACGGGTGAAGAAGACGGCGCCGCCACCGACGAGCAGGAGCGCCGCGCCGCCGGCCGCGAAGACCGTGTTCTGCGAGCTGTTGCCACCGGTCTCGGCGAGGTTGCCGCTGGAGGAGCTGGACGTGGTCGGCGGCACCGTGGAGGTGCCCACCGGAGGCGTGGTGGAAGAGGGCGGCGGCGGGGTCGTCGACGCCGAGGGGGAGGCGGACGGGGCCGGCGCGCTGGAGGTGTCGCTCGGCGTCGGGGACGGCGAGGAGGTGTCCGAGACGACCGGGGTCGGCGTGTCCGACGGGGTGTCGCTCGGCGTGTCCGAAGGCACCGGGGTGGTCGGCGTGTCGGACGGCGTCGCAGTCGGCGTGTCCGAAGGCACCGGAGTGGTCGGCGTGTCGGACGGCGTGTCCGAAGGCACCGGAGTGGTGGGGGTGTCCGACGGCGTGTCCGACGGGGTCGCAGTCGGCGTGTCGGACGGCGTGTCCGAAGGCACCGGAGTGGTCGGCGTGTCGGACGGCGTGTCCGACGGGGTCGGCGTCGGGGTCTCGCAGGCCGCGCGGCCGTTCCAGGCGGTGATCAGGTTGATCGGGGTGGCCGAGTCCGGGAAGTGCGGCAGCGGGCCGCCCGTGCCGTCGTACTTGGTGCCGTTGCCGTACAGGTCGATCTGGCCGAAGCAGGAGGGCGCGTACTGGCTGACGTCCAGCGTCGCCTGCTTGTGGGAGCTGTCCAGCGTGGTGGTGTCCCAGCCGAGGAACGCCTGCGTGCCGGAGGTCTGCCAGGTCGGGCCCTCGGCGCTGTAGGACGAGAGCGAGACCGCGTAGGTGCAGTCCTTCTTGATCTTGTCGCTGGTCCGGACGGTGACGGTGACCGGCACGGTCTTGCCGTCCATCCGGCCGTCCGTGGTCCAGGTCTTGCCCCCGTCGAGCGAGTGCTCCACGTCGATCGGAGCGCAGTCCTTGGGGTGGTCGTGGCCGTCATTGCCGTTGCCGTTGTGCGCACTCGCGGTGCCCGCACCCGCCACGCCGAACGCGGCGGCCATCGCCACGACACCGGCGACGCCTATGAGCCGCTTGCCATTTGAACGCTGCACGGTAAAAGAGCTCCCCTGTATGCGAAGCGACAGGGCAGCGCAGTTCGGACGACACCTGGCCGTCAACGTGGTGACGCCGGATCGTGCCGTTTGGTCTCTGCGGTTGTTGCCTCGCCGCCGAAAGTCTGTGGTCCCGCGGTCTGACGACCGGGATGGTCGAGTATGCAGTGAATGCAGGGTCACTGTACAGAGGGGCGAAGTCCGTTACGACAGGGGGGTATTCGGCACAGTCGCCTTGTCTCCCGCGCGTCTGTCGTCATGTCGATTTACGGTCCGGATAACCGTCCATTGCCCGGGCCAATGAGGACCCCTTGACCCGGCCAATGACCTGGGCAGTGGTCCGGATCTTTGATCGTTCCATTCCCGGCTTTGCGCGGCCCATTCCCGAAGGACTGGCCGCCCGGGAATTCCGGTGTTCCGGGGCGAGGAGCGGAGGATCTGCGGCGCTCGGCAGCGGCGACGGGGGTTCCAGGGCCCCTGCCGGCCGGCCGCGGCGGACGGGTGCGGCTCGCGGTCGGCGAGGAGGTGTGGATCCGCGCCGGACGGGCAGCAGCCGGGCAGATCGCCCGATTCGCGAGTGCGCGTCCCGGGCGTGCGCCGGGGTGGGCCGGGAGACCGGGGCGGCGGGGGCCGGGACGCCGGAAATGGACGGCCATGAGCAGCGGCTACATCGGACCCGAGGGCTTCGGCCAGGACCCCTTCGGCGACTTCTTCGCCCGCTTCCTCGGCGGCGGCCCGCGGCAGATCGACATCGGCCGGATGATGAGCGAGCCGGCCCGGCGGCTGGTCGCGGCCGCCGCGGCGTACGCCGCCGAGCACGGGCGGCCCGACCTGGACACCGAGCACCTGCTGCGGGCGGCGCTGGCCGCGGAGCCGACCCGGACGATGCTGGCCCGGGCCGGCGCGGACCCGGACCGTATCGCCGGCGAGATCGACCGGCACGCCGGCCCGCCACCCGGCACCGAGCCGGGACCGGCCGCGACCGGGGACACGGGCGCCGGTACAGGAGCCGGTGCGGGAGCCGGTGCGGGAGCAGGTCCTGGTACGGGCCCCGGTCCCGGCTCCACCGCGGCCTCGCTGTCGGTGACGCCCGCGGTCAAGCGGGCGCTGCTGGACGCGCACGAGCTGGCCCGCAGGAGCGGCGCCGGCTACATCGGACCCGAGCACATCGTGATGGCGCTGGCCGCGAACCCGGACTCGGCGGCCGGGCACGTGCTGAACGCGGCCCGGTTCGACCCCGGCGCGGCCACCCCGCCGCCCGGCGGCCAGGGGCAGCCGCCCGCCGCCGCACCGCAGCGGCCGGGCGGGCCGGGCGGCCCCGGCGGATCGGGCGGCACCCCGCAACTGGACCGGTTCGGCCGCGATCTGACCGCGCTGGCCGGCGAGGGCGGCCTGGACCCGGTGATCGGGCGGGACGAGGAGATCGAGCAGACGGTGGAGATCCTCTCCCGGCGCGGCAAGAACAACCCGGTGCTGATCGGCGAGGCGGGCGTCGGCAAGACCGCCATCGTGGAGGGACTGGCGCAGCGGATCGCCGACGGGGACGTGCCCGAGACGCTGGTCGACCGCCGGGTGGTCGCGCTCGACCTGTCCGGGATGGTGGCCGGCACCCGCTACCGCGGCGACTTCGAGGAGCGGATGACCGGGCTGATCGAGGAGATCCGCGCCCGTTCCGACTCGCTGGTGATCTTCATCGACGAGCTGCACACCGTGATCGGCGCCGGCGGCGGCTCGGAGGGCGGCGGCATGGACGCGGGCAACATGCTCAAGCCCGCGCTGGCCCGCGGCGAACTGCACGTGGTGGGCGCCACCACGCTCGAGGAGTACCGGCGGTACGTGGAGCGGGACGCGGCGCTGGCCCGCCGCTTCCAGCCGGTGCTGGTGCCCGAGCCGACCCCGTCCGACGCGGTGGAGATCCTGCGCGGCCTGCGCGACCGCTACGAGGCCCACCACCAGGTCCGTTACACCGACGAGGCGCTGCTGGCGGCCGTGGACCTGTCCGACCGCTACCTCAACGACCGCTACCTGCCGGACAAGGCGATCGACCTGATGGACCAGGCGGGCGCCCGGGTACGGCTGCGGGCCCGGACCAAGGGCAGCGGGCTGCGCGAGGCCGAGCGCGAGATCGAGCGGCTGACCCGGGACAAGGACCAGGCGGTGGCGGACGAGCAGTACGAGCGCGCCACCGAGCTGCGCGACCGGATCGCGCAGCTGTCCGAGCAGGTGGCGGCCGGCCGGGAGGAGGAGACGCCGGGCGACGGGCGGATCGTCGAGGTCACCGGGGAGGACATCGCCGAGGTGGTGTCCCGGCAGACCGGCATCCCGGTCGCCAGCCTCACGCAGGAGGAGAAGGACCGGCTGCTCGGCCTGGAGGCGCACCTGCACGAGCGGGTGGTGGGGCAGGAGGAGGCGGTGAGCGCGGTCGCGGACGCGGTGCTGCGCTCGCGGGCGGGCCTGGCCAGCCCGAACCGGCCGATCGGCAGCTTCCTGTTCCTCGGGCCGACCGGCGTGGGCAAGACCGAGCTGGCCCGGGCGCTGGCCGAGGCGCTGTTCGGCAGCGAGGAGCGGATGGTGCGGCTGGACATGAGCGAGTACCAGGAGCGGCACACGGTCAGCCGGCTGGTGGGCGCGCCGCCCGGGTACGTGGGCCACGAGGAGGCCGGGCAGCTCACCGAGGCGGTACGCCGCCAGCCGTACGCGCTGCTGCTGCTGGACGAGGTGGAGAAGGCGCACCCGGACGTGTTCAACATCCTGCTCCAGGTGCTGGACGACGGGCGGCTGACCGACGCGCAGGGCCGGACCGTGGACTTCACCAACACGGTGATCGTGATGACCAGCAACCTGGGCTCGGAGGCGATCACCGGGCGCGCCGGGCCGGTCGGCTTCGGCGGCGGGGACCGGGGCGAGGCGGACGAGGAGGCGCGGCGCGAGCAGGTGCTGCGGCCACTGCGGGACCACTTCCGGCCCGAGTTCCTGAACCGGATCGACGAGATCGTCATCTTCCGCCGGCTCACCGAGGAGCAGTTGCGGCGGGTCACCGATCTGCTGCTGGAGGAGACCCGGCGGCGGCTGCACGCCCAGGACATCCGGGTGGACATCACGCCGGGCGCGGTGGACTGGCTGGCCCGCCGCGGCCACCAGCCGGAGTACGGCGCCCGGCCGCTGCGCCGCACCATCCAGCGCGAGCTGGACAACCGGCTCTCCCGGATGCTGCTGGACGGCAAGGTGCGGGCCGGCGACCTGGTGCGGGTGGACGCGGCCGGCGCGGACGCGGAGGAGCTGCGGATCGGCGTGACGGCGGGCGCGGCATAACGGGGGGCGTGGGCATAAATGCAGCGCATTACCCCGATCGGGTGGTGATAGGGGGGTGCGGGTTGGCGTGTGCCAAAAAGCCTGCAAAGGTAGGTAAAGCAACGGCATATGCCGATAGCCCATGCGCTTTGCATGCCCACACCAGGGAGATTTCGTGCAGTACGGAAACGCACTGCGGAATGAGCTGGCGTCCACCGCGACCACCCCGCTCATCGGCATCTACGACATGTATTCCGCGTCTATCGCGGCGCAGCACTTCAATGGATTCTTCGTCTCCGGATTCGGTTTCGCGGCCTCGTATTACGGACTGCCGGACATCGGATACATCGCCTGGCCGGACATGGTCGCATTCGCCGAGCGGCTGCGTCTGGCCTTTCCGTCGCATCACCTGCTCGTGGACATCGACGACGGTTATGTCGACCCCGAAGTCGCCTGTCACGTGGTGCAGCGACTGGAACGCGGCGGTGCCTCCGGAGTAATTCTGGAGGACCAGAAGCGGCCGCGGCGGTGCGGGCACGCGGACGGAAAACTGATCCTTCCGCTGGAGGAATACCTCGACAAGCTGAACATGGTGCTGGCCAGCCGCCAGGACCTGGTGGTCGTGGCCCGCACCGACGCCACGGAGGAGAGCGAGATCCTGCGGCGGGCGGCGGCGCTGGCCGAGACCGACGCGGACGTCGTCCTGGTCGACGGGGTGCGCAACGTGGAATGGATCCGCCGGATCCGTACCGTCATCGGCGACAAGCCGCTGCTGTTCAACCAGATCGCGGGCGGGAAATCGCCGCGGCTCTCACTGCCGGAGCTGACCGACCTCGGCGTGGACGTCGCCATTTACAGCACCCCGTGCCTGTTCGCGGCGCACACCGCGATCGAGGACGCGATGGTGAACCTCAAGGCGACCGACGGCCGGCTGCCGGACACCCAGCTCACCGGGGCGGTCGGGGTCGCCGGCTCCACCCAGTTGCTGGAGCGCAACATCAGCCGGCACCACAACCCGGCCGTGGTGCGCCAGGGCGCGAGCCCGGTGCGCCAGCCGGCCGCCGTCTGAGCCGCGGGCCCCCGCCATGGGCGCCACCGGCAAGCACAGACGGCAGGACGGACCCGGCCGCGGCCCCCTCCCCCGCCGCGCGGGCCTGCTCGCGGTGCTGGCCGCGGGCGCCCTCGTCGGCGGGGGCCCGCTCCAGTCCGCACGTGCGGCGACCGCGCCGTGCGGCTGCGCGGACCAGGACGACGACGACCGCCCGCCCGCACACGGCGACAACAACGGCCTGGTCGTCATCGACAACTCCAACGCCGATTCCTGGCTGGAGGTCGACCGCACCCTCAACACCCTCCTCGACAGCAAGGGAACCGCCGGCAGCGACCACGACGGAGGCGGCGGCGACATCGACAGCCGGGAATCCTTCACCGGCCCCGGCCCGGCCCAGGAACCGGAAGGAGACGACTGACATGCGCGTCGCCTTCCGGGCGGAGAATCCCTTGCCGCACGTCCCGCAGCCGCACATCCCGGAGCCGCCCGCGAGGGCGGCTCCGCCGCAGCGGGAAGGGGGCCCCGGGAGCGCGGTGAGCCCGCCGACCCCGGCGGAGGAGGGTGCGCCTGCGGCGCCCGCAGGCACCGGGGAACCGGTGGACGAAGCCGCGGCCTCCGGAGCGGCCCCGGCCGCCGCGGCCGGTGGGGCCGCTACGGACGGGGCGTCCCGGTCGCCGGCGGGCCGCAGGCCATGGCATTCCCGCCGGTCCAGAGGACTCGGCCCCTACGCCACGGACGGCACAGGCGGTACGGCCGACGTCTCCCGGGCCCCCGCGGGCCGCAGGCCATGGCATCCCAGGCCGTCCAGAGGACTCGGCCCCTACGCCACGGACGGCACGGGCGGTACGGCCGAGGTCTCCCGGGCCCCCGCGGGCCGCAGGCCGTGGCGTCCCAGAGGGCTCGACCCTTACCTCATGGCCCTGCTCGGTACGGTCACGCTCGCCGCGGTGCTGCCCGCGCGGGGCGGCGGCGCGGTGGCGGTCGGGCGCACCGCGGACGTGGCCATCGGGCTGCTGTTCTTCCTCTACGGTTCCCGGCTGTCGGCCCGAGAGGCACTGGACGGACTGCGGCAGTGGCGGCTGCACCTGGTCGTGGTGACCGGCACCTTCGTGCTGTTCCCGCTGCTCGGGCTGGCGGCCGGCGTCCTCGCGCCGTACCTGCTGACCCCGCAGCTCTACGCCGGGCTGCTGTTCCTGTGCGTGATCCCCTCCACCGTGCAGTCCTCGATCGCCTTCACCTCCACCGCGCGCGGCAACGTCGCGGCGGCGATCTGCGCGGGCACGTACTCGAGCCTGCTCGGGATGCTGCTCACCCCGCTGCTCGCGGCCTGGCTGATCGGCTCCACCGCCCGTTTCTCGGCCGACGGGCTGCTCACGATCTCGGTCCAGCTGCTGGCCCCCTTCCTCGCCGGACAGTTCCTGCGGCGCTGGACGGCGCCCTTCATCGGCCGCCACAAGCGCACGCTCGGCCGGGTGGACCGGCTGTCCATCCTGCTCGTCGTCTACACAGCGTTCAGCCAGGGCATGGTCGAGGGCGTCTGGGGCCAGGTCACCCCGGGCCGCCTGGCCGCCCTCCTCCTGGTCGAGGCGCTCATCCTGACCGCGGCGCTGACCAGCACGTCTTTCGCCGCCCGGCGGCTGGGCTTCGGGGAGGAGGATCGGATCGCCATCGTCTTCTGCGGCTCCAAGAAGAGTCTGGCCACCGGGCTGCCGATGGCCGCGGCCCTCTTCGGCCCACAGGCCGGGCCGGCCATCTTGCCGCTCATGCTTTTTCATCAAATGCAGCTCGGGGTGTGCTCGGTCATCGCTGGACGCTGGGCGCGTCGGCCTTCGAGCTGAGCCCCCTCCGGGGGGCGGGCACCATGTGCAGTGCGGTTCGCCGGGAGCGCCCCGCAGGGGCGCGGGGCTGTGTTTGCTATGCGGCTGGCGCCGCGTGGGCGCGAGCAACCACTGACGGCCGGTGGTCCGGATGCGACAGCAACTGCCCCTGTGGGTCGGTGGCGACCCGCAGCCCGGAATCGGGCTGGTCGCGCAGTTCCTCGCGCCCCTTGGTTTTCCCGGCGAACCGGCCCCCTGCAAGGGTTCGGGTTCGCCGGGAGCGCCCCGCAGGGGCGCGGGGCTGTGTTTGCTATGCGGCTGGCGCCGCGTGGGCACGAGCTCCCCCAGCGCTTCGCCTGGGGGTACCCCCAGCCACCGGCCGGTGGTCCGGACGCGACAGCAACTGCCCCTTTGGGCCGGTGGCGACCCGCGCCACGGTGGTGGGCTTGTCGCGCAGTTCCCCGCGCCCCTTGGTATTCCGGGCGTGCCGCCGGACGCGGGCGGCACCCTCGCCCCAGGGGTACTTCCGGCGAGCCCCGCGGCGCAGCCGCGCCCCCCGGGTACTCCCGGCGAACCGTTGCGTGGCCAAGGGGCCCCCGGGGCGCCCCCGGCGAACCGGTCCGCCGCCGGGCGAACCCCACCGGAGGGTGAAACCGGAAACCGTCCCCATTGCAAGCTTTGGCGAATCAGGGTGAGCGCGGTTGACTGGCGGGCAGACCACCTCTGCCTCTGCGACCGCATTCGGGGAAGCCATGTCCGACCACCACGCGCACGGCCACGTTCATGGCCCTGGACAAGGTGGCGGGCACCTCGGGCAAGAGGGTGCCGCAGCGCACGGGAGCCACGGGCACTCGCATGCGACCGTGTCCGCCGAGACGGATCGGCGCTGGCTGACGATCGCGCTCGGGCTGATCGTGGCGTTCATGGCGGCCGAGGTCGGAATCGGCTTCGTGGCGTCCTCGCTGGCGCTGATCTCGGACGCGGCGCACATGCTCACCGACGCGGCGGCGATCGCGCTGGCGCTGGTGGCGATGCGGCTGGCCGCACGCCCCGCGCGCGGGGACTACACGTACGGGCTCAAACGCGCCGAGATCCTGTCCGCGCAGGCCAACGGGATCACCCTGCTGGTGCTGTCGGCGTGGCTGACGGCCGAGGCGGTGCGCCGGCTGATCAGCCCGCCCGAAGTGACCGGCGGCCTGGTGCTGGCCACGGCGCTGGTCGGTGTGGCCGTCAACCTCGCCGCGACCTGGTCCATCTCCAAGGCCAACCGCACCAGCCTGAACGTCGAGGGCGCCTACCGGCACATCCTCACCGACCTGTTCGGCTTCGTCGCCACCGCGATCGCCGGCCTCATCGTGCTGACCACGGGCTTCTCCCGCGCCGACGCCATCGCGTCGCTGCTGGTGGTGGCGCTGATGGTGCGGGCCGGGGCGGGCCTGGTGCGCGACTCGGGCCGGATCTTCATGGAGGCCGCGCCCGCCGGGCTGAGCCCGGACGCGGTCGGCGACCGGCTGGCCGCCGCCGGTCATGTGGCGGAGGTGCACGACCTGCACCTGTGGCAGATCACCTCCGGCCAGCCCGCGCTGTCCGCGCACGTCCTGGTGGTCCCCGGCGGCGACTGCCACCAGGTGCGCCGCGACCTCCAGCAGGTGCTGCGCGACCGGTACGGCATCACGCACGCCACCTTGCAGGTCGACCACCTCGCCGAGGACACCGGCGACGGCCTGCTGCAGATCACCGCCCCGCCGGACGCGGCCCCGCAGACATCCGGCTCCGACAGTGCCCCCGCCCCGGAGGGCGACCACTGCGAGGACGCCCACGGACCCGTGCACCGGCCGGGCCCCCACGAGCACTAGGGACCCGGCCGGCGCGAGCACGTACGCGACTACCTACGCGACTACGTAGGACTCAGGAGCTGTACGCCTCGAACTCCGAGAGCTGCCCGGCCGGCCACCCGGTGTTGCCGGTGAAGGTCAGCCGCAGGTAGCGGACGGAGGGGTGGGACGACAGGGTGATCGTCGCGGCGTTGCCCGAGGCCGGGTCGAAGCGGTAGCCCGCCGAGCCGGCCAGGGTGGTGTACGAGGAGCCGTCCGTGCTGCCCAGCACCGACAGGGTCTGGGTGCGCGCGCCCCACGCCGTGGCCGGCGGCAGCTTCAGCACCAGGCGGCCCACCTGCTGGGCGGAGCCGAGGTCCACGGTGAGGGACTGCGGGAAGGCGTTGTCGGTGCTCTCCCAGTAGCTGTTCGCGTCGCCGTCCACCGCGTTCGAGGCCACGTACGTCTGGGTGTGGCCGGTGTCGGAGACCGCCTTGTGCAGCGCCAGGTTGGTGCCCGCCGGGGGCGTGGTCGGGGGCGGCGTGGTGGGCGGCGGGGTGGTCGGGCCGCCGCCGGAGCCGGTGGGCGGCAGGCCGACCGGGTTCGGGAAGCTGGTCAGCACCGGGGTGGTGCTCCAGCCGCTGTTGCCGCTGCCCAGGTTGAAGCCGAAGGTGCCGGCCTGGTTGTTCGGGTAGCCGTAGTTGTACGCGCCGCCGACGCCGACGTTCGACGCGGTCAGGCCACTGACCGAGGCGGAACCGGGGGTCTCGGCCTGGAAGACCGTGGTGCCGGTCCAGTTCACGGTGTTGTTGGTGAAGTTCAGCCCGGAGACGGTGTAGCCCTGGCCGCCGCCCGCGACGATTTCGAACGCCTCGTACGGGCTGCTGTTGACGCTGTTGCCGCTGACGTTGACCGTCACGTTCTGGAACGCGGAGTCGTACGCGTCGAAGCGCATCGCGCCCATGGCGTGACCCCAGTTGGGGTTGATCGCGCCGGTACGGATCAGGGTGTTGCCGGAGACGGTGACGGTGCCCGACAGCGGGGTGAAGGGCTGGAGGAACGCCTGGTTGGAGATCGCGATGCCGCTGCCGAGGGCGTTGGTGTCGGCGATCACGTTGTCGCGCACGGTGTTGTTGGAGCCGCCGTAGACCGCGACGCCGTTGGCCAGGGTCGGCTGCACGATCGTGTTGTTGCTGAGCGTGATCCCGGTGTCGGCGGCCGGGTAGGACCACAGGGCCAGCGCGTCGTCACCGGTGTTGCGCAGGAAGTTGTTGGTGACCGTGCTGTTGCTGCCGTTGCCGTTGAAGTTCAGGCCGTCGGCGTCGGTGGAGAGCACCACGCTGTTCTTGACCGTGAGGTTGGTGTTGCCGAACCGCAGCCAGAAGCCGACGTTGGTGTCCTGGATCCACAGCCCGTCCACGGTCGAGCCGGTGCCCAGCGAGCCGTTGATGGCGTTGGCGGAGCTGTCGTCGTGGCGGCCGACGGTGTTGCCCAGGATGGCGAAGCCGCTCAGGTTGACCGGGCCGGGCACGACCCCGCCGTTGTCGATGAACTTGTTGGTCCTGATCTGGGTGTACCAGGCGCCGGCGCCCACGATCGTGGCCTTGTCGACCTGGAGCGAGGAGCTGATCAGGTACGTGCCCTGCGGGATCCACACCGGCACGCCTGCGTTCGCGGCGGTGTTGATCGCGTTCCGGAAGGCGTTGGTGGAATCGCCCGCGCCGGTGGGGTCGGCGCCCTGGGAGACCACCGAGACCGAGCCGGACGGCTGGGTGGCGGGTGCGCTCACCTGGTAGAAGTCGGCGACGTCGATGGTGTACGGGCGGGCGTTGTCGCCGGCGTCCACCTGGAAGGCGACCGTGGAGCCGGCCGCGACGGTGTTCGGCAGCAGCATGCGCGCGTCGTCGTAGAACTTGTGCACCTTGGCGCCGGGGACCTGCCCGGTGGTGATGTAGCTGTACTGCGAGGTGAGCTGGAGTTCGCTGCTCAGCTTGCTGCCGTTGACGTACACCGACAGCGTGCCGGAGGCGCCCTGCGGCACCGCGTAGTGCAGGTCGAGGGCGTTGGCGGGGGTGGTGAGGGTGAAGCGCACGTACTGGCCCTGGCCGGTGAGCTGCACCGCCTGCCGGCCGGACGCCTCGGTGGCCAGGTCGGCCTGGGTGTAGTCCGGGCCGATCCGGCTGCCGTTGGTGGCGGCCTGCGGGCCCTCGGCCTCGTACTCGGTCATGCCCGGGATGCTGGCGCCGGAGGCGTTGGCGGCGCCCGCCGCGAACGGGGTCAGCGAAGCCGGCGCCGGCGCGGCGGCGGCCGTATGGGAGGTGGAGGCGAGCAGCAGGCCCAGCGCGGCGGTGCTCAGGGCCACCGCGCCTGCCAGGAGTGGGGAACGGCGGTACGACATCGTACGACCTTCCTGGAAAAAGGTGTGAAAAAGGTGTGGGGGACGCCGCACCCCGGCATGTCATGCAACCGACACGCACAGCGCGCGACGCCCCAAGTGAAGCAGGCGTAACAAGCGCTCACAATATGTCGATCGAAACTTGCAAGAAACGAACACAATCGCGTCGGTTCGGCTTCCGCGCCGAATGCGGCGACCGGCCGCCGACCAGGGAGGGCCACGGCGGCCGGAGGCAGGCGGTCGGCGCGCGATGCGGCAGGCGATGTGCTCTGATGGTTTCGGGGACGTCTTCAACCGGAACCGGTGTGGGAGATTCCGATGAACACGTACCGCGTAGCCCACGTCACCAGCCCCGGCGGGGCGTTCGAGATCGCCGAGCGGGAGCAGCGACGGCCGGAGACCGGCTGGGTACGGATCGCGGTGGACGCCTGCGGGGTGTGCCGCAGCGACGCCGCCTTCGTCGAGGGCGGCGTGCCCGGGGTCCGCTTCCCGGTGGTGGCCGGGCACGAGATCGGCGGGCGGATCGCGGAACTCGGCGCCGGCACCGCCGAACTGGGCTGGCAGGTCGGCGACCGGGTGGTGGTCGGCTGGTTCGGCGGAAGCTGCCACCACTGCACGCCGTGCCGGCAGGGCGACTTCATCACCTGCGTCGACCTCAAGGTGCCCGGCTGGGCGTACGAGGGCGGGTTCGCCGAGTCCGTGACGGTCCCGGTCGACGCGCTCGCCCGGATGCCGGACGCGCTGTCCGCCCCCGACGCCGGACCGCTCGGCTGCGCCGGGGTGACCTGCTTCAACGGGCTGCGCCGCAGCCCCGCGCGCAGTGGTGACCTGGTCGCCGTGCTGGGCCTGGGCGGCCTCGGCCACCTGGGAGTGCAGTACGCGGCGGCGATGGGCTTCGAGACGGTGTCCGTCGCGCGCGGCGCCGAGAAGGCCGACTTCGCCAAGCGGCTGGGCGCGCACCACTACGTGGACAGCACCGCCACCCCGGTCGGCGAGGCCCTGCGCTCACTCGGCGGCGCGAAGGCGGTCCTGGCCACGGCCGCCAACTCCGAGGCCATCGGCCAGACCGTGGACGGGCTGTCCGCCCGCGGCGAACTGATCGTCATCGGCGTCGACTTCGAGCCGCTGGGCATCTCCCCGGCCCAGCTGATCCCGCCCGCCCGGGTCGTACGCGGCCACCCCTCGGGCACGTCCCAGGACGTCGAGGACACGATGGCCTTCAGCGCCCTCCACGGCATCCGCCCGGTCATCGAAACCATGCCGCTCGACCGCGCCGGCGACGCCTACGACCGCATGATGGACGGCCGGGCCCACTTCCGCATGGTCCTCACCACGGCCTGAGCGCTTCGGGAGCCGAACCGGAAGTGCGCCGGACGGGCCGAAGAGCCCGGCGCCGATCTCCCGCACGGTCGAGGAGTGCGTGTCCCGCCACAACGGATGAGTGCGGGCACGCCCGGCTCACCGCGCCGGCGGCGCCGTGCTGTCGCGGACGACCAGGCTGGTGGCGAGTTCCACGCGGCGCATGGCCGGTTCGTGGCCGCGGCCGAGGTCGAGGACGAGGCGGGCCGCCGCTTCGGCCATGTCGGTCAGGGGCTGGCGGACGGTGGTCAGGGGTGGGCCCATCCAGGCGGAGATCGGGAGGTCGTCGAAGCCGACGACGCTCAGGTCCTCGGGGATGCGGCGGCCGAGTTCCTTGGCGGCCTGGTAGACGCCCATCGCCTGCACGTCGTTGCCGGCGAACAGCGCGGTGGGCGGGTCGGGCAGGGACAGCAGTTCCTTGCCGATCGCGTAGCCGGCGCCGTGCTGGAAGGTGCCGTGCCGGACCAGGGTGTCGTCGCAGGTCACGCCGCCGGTCTCCAGCGCGGCGCGGTAGCCGTCGATCCGGGCCCGGCTGCACAGCACGCCCTCCGGGCCGCAGATCACGCCGATCCTGCGGTGGCCGAGGTCGAGCAGGTGCCGGGTCGCGGTGTAGCCGCCCTGCCAGTTGGTGGTGCCGATGGACGGCACGTCGTCGGCCGGGTTGCCGGCCGGATCCATCACCACGAACGGCACGTCCCGGCTGACCAGCAGCGCGCTCTGCTCGGCCGTCAGGTCGGACATGATGAGGATGACCCCGGCCGGGTCGCGGGTGAGCACCCCGTCGACCCAGGACAGCCCCATCTCCCGGCGGCCCGCCGACTCCGACAGGACCAGGGTCAGCCCCTCCTGCCGGGCCACGTTCTCCGCGCCCCGGATGATCTCGGTCGCCCACAGGCTGATGAGTTCGTGGAAGACGAGTTCGAGCAGACCGGAGGGGCGGCGGCGGGCCGGGCCGCGCCTGCGGCGGTAACCGTGGTCCCGCAGCAGTTCCTCGACCCGGTCGCGGGTGGCCGGCGCGACATGCGCGCGCCCGTTGAGGACTTTGGAAACCGTCGGCGCGGAAACCCCGGCCTGGCGGGCGATTTCCGCCAGGGTCGCCGTGCCGTTTCCCGGGGTCGGCCCGTTTGCCGCCGCCCCGGACGTCCCGTTCTTTCCCGCCGATTCGCCCCGTGCGCTCCTGGATTGCCGCTTGCGCGGTTCGGGCACGGTCACGGCGCCATGCTACCCCACCCCCGCCGGCCGGCCGCTCAGTGAAGCTGCCGCTCGAATTCGGCCCGTATACGATCTCCGCCGGCCGAACGCCACTGGGCCACCGCGGAGTCCCACGAGGAAAGGGATTTCCGGCCGGTGAGAATGTCGTTGGCGGCATCGGCGACGTGCTGGGCCAGTACCGCCCCGGTGCGGGAGTACGTCTCGGAGAACAGCGCCACGGTGGGGTCCTTCACGGACGTGGGGATGATGGATTTCTGGTAGTCCCAGCAGGCCTTGGTGGCCTCGGGGTCGCCGGGGACGAAGATGGTGTCGGGCGCGTCGACGATGTAGCGCACGCCCAGCACGGTCTGGGTGAGGCCGGCCTGCGTGGGCGTGGGATTGTTGTTGTCCATGGTGTAGTCGACGCCGAGCACGCCGAATTTACGGAACAGGTATTCCTCGGTGCCGAAGGGCGCTGCCAGCCAGTTGGCGACCGCCAGGAGTTCCTTGATCCGCGATGTGCTCGCTTTCTTCAACGGGGTGAAGTTGTTCACCGGCGGGGACTGCCAGGTGCCGGCGAATCCGCCGCCGTCGAACACCGGCGGGCGCATTCCGCCGACCCGGAAGGACGGCCCCACCACGTTGTCCGCGTAGTACTGCGGCCAGGCGGTGTAACGGTCCTCGCCCATCAGGCCGTTTCCCGCGTTGAACCACTGTTTCCAGGGGGCGGCCGGGTCGAAGCCGTCGGGGTGGATCACCCCGGCCTTGACCATCTGCCGTACCTCGGACAGCGTCTGCTTGTACCGCTCGTCCTCGAACGCGTTGGTGAGCTTGCCGCCCTCGGCCTTCCAGCCGTTGGGCACGCCCAGCATCTGCGCCACGAACGCCATCGCCGAGCCCGGGGTGACCAGCGCCCACCGGCTCTTCTTGGCGTCGGTGACGTCCTTGCACAGGGTGCGGAACTCCGCGTAGCTCGTGGGCGCCGGGTTCACGCCGAACTGTTCGAACAGGTCGGCGCGGTAGAACATCAGGCTGCCGGCCACGCCGCGGGAGACCGGCAGGCCGTAGATGCCGCCGTCGAACACGCAGGCGCGCCAGGCGTCCGTAGTGATGTTGGCCAGGTACGGGTACTCCTTGACCGCGTCGCCGGACAGGAACGGCGTGAGGTCCTGGCACTTGGCGGCCAGGAACTGCGGCAGCCCGCGCACCCCGGCCAGCGGCGGCAGCGGCGGCACCATGAAGTCGGGCAGGTCGCCGCCGGCCATCAAGGTGGCGAACTTCGTGCTCAGGTCGGCGGCCGGCACGATCGTGAGGTCCAGCTTGGCGCCGACCCGCTGGTTGAGCACCTGCCAGTACGGGTTGCTCTTCATTCCCGGCGGGATGGGCGAACCGGTCTCCACGAAGGCCGAGATGCTCCCGCCGTGCGCGGGCGGCGCGGCGATCGTACGGGCCGGGTTCGCGGGGTAGCGGGCGAAGCCGTTGAGCAGGCCCTGAGCGGTGCCGGGGTAGTCGGGGGCGACCCCGCGCCAGGGCACGTAGGCGGGCAGCTTCACCGCGGTGTTCCGCACGGCGTTGTCGGCGGAGCCCGAGTCGGAGGAGGTGCAGGCGCTCAGCAGGCCGCCGGCGCCGCTCACGCCGATTCCGGCCGCGGCGGCGGTGCGCAGGAAGGCTCTGCGGCCGAGGGGGGCCGCGCCCGTGGGGCGGTGGGTCATGGTCTCTCCTGGGGTGACGTGGGGGGACACAGGAGTACGGGGAGCGTTGTGGGAAACGGCGGTGGTACGGGGGCGGCTCAGCCCTTGACGGCGCCGGTGAGGACGCCCTTGCCGAAGTGGCGCTGGACGAAGGGGTAGACCACCAGGACGGGCACCAGGGAGATCACCAGGATCGCCATCTGGATCGCGGTCTGCGGCGGCAGCGACGATCCGCTCGCACCCACCTGGTCCACGCCCAGCGAGGTGTTGTTGACCACGTAGGTGCGCAGCACCAGTTGCAGCGGCCACTTGGAGGTGTCGTTGAGGTACAGCAGCGCGTTGAAGAAGGAGTTCCAGTAGCCGACCGCGTAGAACAGGCCGATCACCGCGAGCACCGCGCGGCTGAGCGGCAGCACCACCCGCCACAGCACGGTCCAGTCGCCGGCGCCGTCGATACGGGCGGCGTCGAGGAGTTCGGCGGGCAGTTCCATGAAGAAGGCGCGGACGACCACCACGTTGAAGGCGTTGACCATCACCGGCAGGATCAGCGACCAGTAGCTGTCCAGCAGGCCGAACTGCTTGACCACCAGGTAGCTGGGGATGATGCCGGGCCCGAACAGGACCGCGAACAGCACGACCATCAGCAGCGGCCGGTGGCCGACCGAGTCGGTGCGGCTGAGCCCGTACGCCAGCAGCGCGGTCGCGGCCAGCGAGAGCGCGGTGCCGACCGCGGTCACCAGCAGGCTGATCACCAGGGCGCGGGTGACCACCCCGCCGGACAGCACCGCCCGGTACGCGGCCAGGTGCACGCCGTGCGGGACCAGGACGAAGCCGCCGGCCCGGGTGATCTCGGCGCGGTCGGCCAGGCTGGTGGCCAGGATGCCGGCGAAGGGCACCACCACGACGGCGCAGCACAGGGTGAGGACCACGGCCTTGGCCAGCCGGCCGAGTGACGACGGGCGGCCGAAGGCGGGTGAGCGGCCGGCGCGGCGGTCGGTCGTACGGCGGCCCGTGGCACGACGGCCGGCGGACGGGCCCTTGACGGCGGGACGGTTCGCGGCGGCGCTCATCGCTGGTAGATCCCCTGCTCGCCGAGCCGGTGGGCGGCCTTGTTGGCGCCGAGCACCAGCAGCAGCCCGACCAGCCCCTTGACCAGGCCGACGGCCGCGGAGGTGCCCCAGTCGCCCTGCTGGATGCCGTTGTTGAAGACGTACGTGTCCAACACCTCGCTGGAGTCGATGCCGACCCCGCCCTGCTGGAGCACGATCTGCTCGAAGCCGACCGTCAGCGACTCGCCGAGCCGCAGGATCAGCAGCAGCACGATGATGCCGCGCAGGCCCGGCAGCGAGACGTGCCAGATCCGCCGCCACGGGCCGGCGCCGTCCACGGCCGCGGCCTCGTACAGCCCCGGTTCGATCCGGGACAGCGCGGCCACGAACAGGATCATCGACCAGCCGGCGTCCTTCCACAGCACCTGCGCGGTGAGCAGTTCCTTGAAGACCGAGGCGTTGCCGACCACGTGGACGGTGGCCAGGTCGTGGGTGCGCAGGAAGGTGTTGAGCAGGCCGGCGTCGCCGAGCATCTGCTGGAAGACCGCGACCACGATCACCCAGGACAGGAAGTGCGGCAGGTACAGGATGCTCTGCACGGTCCGCTTGAGGCGTTCGGAGACCAGGCTGTCCAGCAGCAGCGCGAGCGCGATCGGCACCGGGAAGACCACCAGCACCTGGAGCAGGGTGATCTCCAGGGTGTTCTTCAGGGCGTTGACGAAGGCGGGGTCGCCGTCGAAGATCACCCGGAAGTTGCGCAGGCCCACCCACGGGCTGCCGTTGATGCCGAGGAACGGCTGGTAGTCCTTGAAGGCGATGACGTTGCCCAGCCACGGCAGGTACTGGAAGACCAGCAGCAGCACGACGCCGGGCAGCGCGGCCAGCAGCAGCACCCGGTCCCGCCGCACGCGCTGCCACAGGCTCCGGCGGCGCGCGGGCGGGGGCGCGGCGGCGGTCACGACACCGGGGCGGCGGCCGCGGCGAGGGACGCCCCGCCCGCCGCGGCCAGCTTCTCGGCGCCCGTGAGGCCCCGGTCGCCGTCGGCGATCACCACCGCGTAGCGGCGGGTCAGCGTCGCGCCGTCGGCGACGGTGACCTCGGCGTCGAAGAAGGGCGCGGGACACACGCAGGCGAAGGGGGTCGAGCGCACGAACCACTTGACCGGCTCGCCGCAGGGCTCGTTGCCTGCGTCGTCCACGAACACCAGGGTGGAGGCGCGGCCGTGCTCGTCGTGCCGGCCGGTGAAGCCCAGCCAGGCCGCGCGCAGGCCCATCAGCTCATCGCCGCCGGTCCGGCCGGGCACGTGCACCTCGCCGCCGGTGAAGGACCGCGGGCCGCGCCAGAACAGGCCGCCGTAACCGGCGTTGTCGCGGCCCTCGGTGGTGGGACTGCCGATCACGGTGTCCCGGCCGCGCACATTGGTCAGCGCGGTCTCGAACACCAGCGTCCAGGCGTCCTCGCCGGGCAGCACCCGCACCGCGAACCGGCGGGCCTCGGTGAACCACGGCTCGCCGTCCTGCGTGTGCCAGCGCAGCCGCTCGGCGACCCGCACCAGGTCCGGTTCGGCGGTCAGTTCGGGGAACGCCTCGTGGTCCATCGAGCCGTTGTTGTCGAACTGGCCGTATCCGGTGCCGCGCCGGTAGGTGACGCCGCCCCAGAAGTTCTCGGTCTCCACGTTCGGCAGCGACAGCGCAAGGCCCTTGTGCCAGATGTGGTCGTGCGGCCGGTAGATGCTCACCGGGTCGCCGCCGAGCGTGTGCAGCGGGTGGAAGTACGGCCGGGGCGACTCCAGTTGCGCGTCCCAGGGCCGGTACACGTAACGGGTCAGCGGGCGGCCCGCCCACCCGATCCGCAGCGCGCTGCCGATGTCGTGGGCGACGGTGAGCCCGGTCGGCGCGGGTTCGGCGCCGGGGGGCTGCGGCGTGGGCTGGGCGGTCACGGCGTCGTCTCCTGGGGTCGGCGGGCGGTGGGGGCGGTCGGCACGGCATCCGGTACGCCGGAGCCGGCGGGTACGGCATCGGTTTCGTCCACGGCGGGACCGGCGGCGGAGGCTGCGGCGGGGTCGGCCGGCCACGGGGTGCCGGGGCCCTGCATGCGGGCGTGGAAGGGGCTGCCGGGGCCGATGGCGCCGCGGCGGACCGGGCGGCCCCCGAAGGCCGACGCGTAGGTGGCTGCGGCGAACTCCAGCGTGGCGCGGGCCTGTTCGGGGGAGGCCGGGGGCGCTTCACCGGCGTCCAGCGCGTCGAGGACGGCGGCGAACTGGGCGGCGTGGCCGGAGGGGCGGCCGCTGGGCCCGGCCGCCCAGGCCGCGGTCACCGCCGCCTCGTGCCCGGGCGCGGGGTGCACCCGCCAGTCGTCGTCGCCGTATCCGTACAGGTGTGTCACCTCGACGGTGGCGTACTCGAAGTCGAACCGCAGGTAGCTGGTCTCCCGGGGCGAGAGCAGGGAGTTCACGACGGTGGCCACGGCGCCGCCGGGGAAGGTGACCACCGCCGCCGAGACGTCCTCGGTGGCGGTCGGACGGGCCAGCCGGGCGGCGACCGCGCGGACCTCCTGCCAGTCGCCGAGGACCGACAGCAGCAGGTCGAACTGGTGGATGCCGTGGCCCATCGTGGGCCCGCCGCCCTCGGCCGCCCAGCTCCCGCGCCAGGGCACGGCGAAGTAGTCGTCCGGCCGGTACCACAGGGTGTTGCACACGGCGACCAGCGGACGGCCGAGGGCGCCGGAGGCCATGGCGGCGCGCAGCCGGGCGGCGCCGGAGCCGAAGCGGTGCTGGAAGACGGTGGCGAACGCGGCGCCCCCGGCCGCCGCCGCGGCCTCGATCTCGTCCAGCTCGGCGAGGCCGAGCGCCGGGGGCTTCTCGCACAGCACCGGCACGCCCGCGGTCAGGCAGGCCACCGCCTGCTCCTTGTGCAGGCCGGGCGGCGTACACAGATGCACCAGGTCGGGGCGGGCCTCGGCGAGCAGCGTGTCCAGGTCGCCGTAGCCGGCCGGCACCTGCCAGTCGGCGCAGAAGGCGGCCAGCCGTTCGGCATCGACGTCGGCGGCGGCCACCAGGCGGGCCCGGTCGCCGAGTTGCGCGAGGTTCGCGGCGTGGACGGCCGCGATGCCGCCGGTGCCGACGACGGCGATGCGGTGGGTCGTGCCGGGCACTCCGGCCTCCTTCTCGCCCCGGACCGGGCTTCGAAAGTATCGGAATCAGTACGGCAATTTCGTGACCAGGAAGCTAGGTCCACTGCCTTCCTGCGTCAACAGTGCGCGCAGAATCTCTGCCACCCGCCGGGCAATTGGCCAGCTCACACCGCAGATTGAGATTTCCGAAAGATTTCCGCACAGGATGGCCACTCGATCCCTTGACGGTGCGTCGGCACCGACCTAACCTTCCGGGACCTGACCTTCCGGAGGCCGAGCGCGAGGCGACGGCGAAAGGGAACCCATGACCGACGTTCCGCTGCTGCCGGGGGCCGTGGGCCTGTCCCGGCTGCGCGTCTACCCCTGGCCCACCGAGGACGGCCTGCACGGCGGCACCCCGCACACGCATCTGACCTGCACCGAGTGCTACGTCGTACGGTCCGGCACCGGCGAACTGCACACGCTGACCGCCGACGGGCCGCGCCGCACCCCGCTCGCCCCGGGCGACGCGGTGTGGTTCACCCCGGGCACCATCCACCGCGCGGTCGACGTCGACCGCCTCGACGTCATGATCCTCATGCAGAACGACGGGCTGCCCGAGGCCGGCGACGCCGTGATGACCTTCCCGCCGGAGCACCTGGCAGACCCCGCCGCCTACCGCGCCGCCGCCGACCTCGGCACCGGCCCGGTCGAGGAGCGCACCCGGCGCGCCCGCGAACGCCGTGACCTGGCCATCCGCGGCTACCGCGACCTGGTGGCCGCCGCCGAGGCCGGCCGCACCGACGCGCTGGACGACTTCTACCGCGCCGCCGTCGCCCTGGTCGCCGACCGCCTCCCGGAGTGGGAGAAGGCCTGGCGCGAGCGGGCCCTGGCCGCCGCCGAACGCACCGGCCGCCAGATCGCGGCCCTGCGCCTCGGCGACCCCGCCCACCTGCGCGACGCCTCCGTGACCCGGCTGCCCGCGCCCCCGCGGGAGGGCCTGGGCATGTGCGGCCACCTGACCGCGTACCACCGCCAGGACGCGTCCGAGGTCTGAACCGCCGTGCGCGTGGGGCGCGTTGGGTGCGGTGTACGGCCACGGGCGACCGGGGCGGCGCGGGGAGCGATCCCCGCGCCGCCGCTGGACCGCCCGGCCGGCGCATCGCACCGGCCGGGCTTCGTGCCGGTCCGCCCGATCTACTGGGCGGCCGTCCTGTCGGTCAGGAGGCTTGGCAGGTCATGGCGAGGGTGGCCGGGGGCGCGCTGCTGCTGTTCGCGGTGTACCCGAACGTGGTGCTCGCACCAGCGGCCAGCGACCCGTTGTACGGCTCATTGGCCGCGGTCAGGTTCGCACCCGAACCACCCAGGATCGCGTTCCACAAACTCGTGATCGACGCACCCGACGGCTGCGTCCAACCCGCCGTCCACGAAGACGTGGCCGCCGAACCGGTGTTCTTCACCGTCACCGTCGCCTGATACCCACCGGTCCACGCACTGACCACCGCATACGACGCAGTGCAACCCGCACCACCCGTACCACCCGTCGTCGAACCCGCAGACGAACCCGACGACGTACCAGTCGAAGTGCCCGTCGACGTACCCGTGGACGTACCGGTCGAGGTACCCGAAGACGTCCCGGACGACGTACCCGACGACGTACCCGACGACGTACCGGTGGACGTACCCGACGACGTGCCCGAAGAAGTACCCGACGACGTGCCACCCGTCGTGCCACCCGCCGCGTTGAGGGCGTTCAGCACGGACGTGTACGCGGCCTTCTTGCTGTAGTTGCCGTCGAACAGCAGCGGGGTGTCACCGGACCGCCAGGAGTACTTGTCGGTGACGCCCCAGACGGTGATGCCGGTGCAGCGCGCGACGTTCAGGCAGGCCTGGACGGTGTTGGCGTACGCCTGCGCCGGGGCCTGCTGGATGTCGAGCTCGGTGATCTGCACGTCCACGCCGAGCGCCGCGAAGTTCGACAGCGTGGTCTGGAAGCTGGACGGCGGCCCGCTGCTGCTGAAGTGGCTCTGGAATCCGACGCAGTCGATCGGCACGCCGCGGGACTTGAAGTCCTTGACCATGTTGTAGACGCCCTGCGTCTTGGCGTCGGACCAGTTCTCGATGTTGTAGTCGTTGTAGCAGAGCTTGGCCGCCGGGTCGGCGGTCCGCGCGGTGCGGAACGCCTCCTCGATGAAGCCGTTGCCCAGCACGTTCTGGAACACCGAGCTGCGGTGCTGCGAGGACCCGTCCGCGAACGCCTCGTTGACCACGTCCCAGGCGTAGATCTTGCCCTTGTAGTGGGTCATCTCGGAGGTGATGTGGTTGTCCATCACGCTCTTCAGGGTCGTGGCGTCCGAGATGGAGCTGACCCAGCTCGGCAGTTGCTGGTACCAGACCAGGGTGTGACCGCGCACGATCATGTTGTGGGCCTGGGCGTGGCTGACGATCTGGTCACCCGGACCGAAGTTGAAGCTGCCGCGGGACGGCTCGGTGGTGTCCCACTTCATCTCGTTCTCGGGGGTGGTCTGGTTGAACTCGGCGTCAGCGGTGGCGGCGTACTGCGCCTCGCCCAGGTGGGCGGTGGACAGCGCGGCACCGAAGTAACGGCCGCTGCCGGCGGCCGCGGCGCCCAGTGTGCTCGCCGCGTGCGCGGTACCGGCCGTGGCCATCAGCCCGGCCACCGCCGTCGCGCCGGCCACTGCCGCGGCCACCGCCACACGCACACCGGTCCGCCGGCCGCGCGAGGCCGCGCTCCGGTCACGGGGGGATGTTCTGATCACTTCTCCAACCTCATCTTCCTGCGGTCCGGCGGGCGAGGGTGCACCAGTCGGACACGGTGGGGGGAACCATTCGCAAGGGCCCTGGCAGCCACGGGAGTTGAGCCGGAGTACGGCACGTGGCCGGGAGGAGGGTGGATCGCCTGGCCAGTGTGGACCCTGGGCTTCGAAACGTCAACGAATCCTTTCCGAAACTTGTCGACCGTCAACCCCCGGTGGAATCACGCGACTTGGCAGCTCAGGGGACACACCGTCCGGCCACGGGAGGTCCGTCGGCAGGGCACGGCTACGGCCGGCACGGCGGCGGTCTGCGCTTGCGGACGGTAAAAAATGCCACTGCGCGGTGTATTGACGTGCCATCGGGCCCGGCCTATGGTTCCCGAAACATTCGCATGAGGGCCGAAAATTTCGCGGCAGCGGGCACCCGCCCGTCACCCGTTCCCGGGGCGAGGGGGAGTCTCCCCCGGGGGCGGCGCCACCCCGAAAGGACTCCGTCATGCCCCGCAAGGCAGGCATCAGAGGTCTGCTGATCACACTGCTGGCGGCGGTCGTACCGCTGCTGGCGGCGCTGGTGGTGACGACGACCACGGCGACATCGGCGTCGGCGGCCTCGCTGACCGAGGTCACCGGCTTCGGCAGCAACCCCAGCAACCTGCGGATGTACGTGTACGTGCCCAGCAACGCGGGCGCGCACCCGGCAATCCTGGTCGCCATCCACCAGTGCACCGGCTCCGGCCCGGGCTTCTACTCCGGCACCGAGTTCGCCTCGCTCGCCGACCGCTACGGCTTCATGGTCGTCTACCCCTCGGCCACCCGCAGCGGCTCCTGCTTCGACGTCTCCTCCCCCCAGGCGCTGGTCCGCAACGGCGGCAGCGACCCGGTGGGCATCATGTCCATGGTCACCTACGCCGAGCAGCACTACGGCGGTGACTCCTCCCGGGTCTACGTCACCGGCGCCTCCTCCGGCGCGATGATGACCAACGTCATGCTCGGCGACTACCCGGACGTCTTCAAGGCCGGCGCCGCCTTCATGGGCGTGCCCTTCGGCTGCTTCGCCACCACCGACGGCTCGTCCTGGAACAGCACCTGCTCCAGCGGCCAGTCGATCAAGACCGCGCAGCAGTGGGGCGACCTGGCCCGTTCCGGCGACCCCGGCTACACCGGCGCCCGGCCGCGCATGCAGCTCTGGCACGGCACCGCCGACACCACGCTGAACTACAACAACTTCGGCGAAGAGATCAAGCAGTGGACCAACGTCCTCGGCGTGAGCCAGACCCCGGTCCTCACCGACTCGCCCCAGTCCGGCTGGACCCGCACCCGCTACGGTTCGACCGGCAACCAGGCCCCCGTCGAGGGGATCAGCATCGCCGGCGTCGGCCACAGCCTCCCGACCACCGGCATGGCCGCCCGCGCCATCACCTTCTTCGGCCTCGACGGCTCGGGTGGTACGACGGGTGGCACGTCGTCGGGTACTTCTTCGGGCACGTCGTCGGGTACGTCCACCGGTACGTCGTCGGGTACGTCTTCGGGTACCTCGACCGGTACGTCGTCGGGTACGTCGTCGGGCACTTCTACTGGTACGTCGTCGGGTTCGTCTGCGGGTTCGACGACGGGTGGTACGGGTGGTACGGGTTGCACTGCGTCGTATGCGGTGGTCAGTGCGTGGACCGGTGGGTATCAGGCGACGGTGACGGTGAAGAACACCGGTTCGGCGGCCACGTCTTCGTGGACGGCGGGTTGGACGCAGCCGTCGGGTGCGTCGATCACGAGTTTGTGGAACGCGATCCTGGGTGGTTCGGGTGCGAACCTGACCGCGGCCAATGAGCCGTACAACGGGTCGCTGGCCGCGGGTGCGAGCACCACGTTCGGGTACACCGCGAACAGCAGCAGCGCGCCCCCGGCCACCCTCGCCATGACCTGCCAAGCCTCCTGACCAGCGGATAAGCACGGCCCGCTCATCGGCCACCGCCCCGAACGCCACCGGGGCGGTGGCCTCGCGCCTTCCCGAGATTCCGCGTGCGTCACCGTCTTGACCGGTGACGCACGATGTGCGAGCATCCTGGACAGAGGAACAGGGCACATGAGCTCACCGATGAGGAGACGGCCATGGCTGAGCCGATCAGGACCCAGGACGCGGACGCGGCCGAGCGGCGGGCCCGCTTCGGGTCGCTCCCCCAGCGGATCCGCCCCGAGGACACCGTCCAGGAGGTCCCGGCCGCCGCGCCCGATCCGGCGCGCGACACGTACAACGCCGACGAGTGGCTGGTCCGCTACGCCGCGGGCTGACCGCCGCCCACCCCGTAGCACCACATCCCGCCCCGGCCGCACATCGCGGCCGGGGCGGCGGCGTCCTCCCAGGGGAACTCCCTGCGCAGGAACCGTTTTCCGGGGCAGAAGCGTCTCCGGGACCACAGGGTCGAACGATCGGACGAAGGGCGGAACGCTACTCATGGGCATCGTCGGCTGGATCGTGCTCGGCCTCCTGGCCGGTGCGATCGCGAAGATCCTGCTGCCGGGCCGGGACCCCGGCGGCCTCGTCGGCACCACCGTCACCGGCATCGCCGGTGCCTTCCTGGGTGGCTGGATCTCCTCCCACTTCTGGCACCGCCCGGTCGCACACCACTTCTACGACCTCAAGACCTGGATCGCGGCCATCGGCGGCGCGCTGGTCCTGCTGATCGGCTACCGCATCCTCTTCGGCGACTCGCGCCGCTGATCCGGTACGCGGCGCCGGGCCGTCGGCCGGCCGCCGCCGGTCAGGCGCCGAACTCGCGGACGCCCCCGGCCGGAACCACGCGGCCGACCTGGCCGCTACGACCGTCCGGCGGCCGGACCTGTCGCTGCTCGTACGGCCCGCCGTGCTGGTCGACCATGACCCGGACCACGGTGACCAGGGCGGGGTCGTCGACCAGGTAGACCTGGCGGCGGCCCTCGCGGCGGGAGTGGACGAGTCCGGCGAGCTTGAGCTTGGCCAGGTGCTGGCTGACCGCGGGCAGGGTGGCGCCGACCCGTTCGGCCAGGCCCGTCACGTCGCAGTCGCCCTGGGAGAGGATCCACACGATGTGCAGGCGCATCGTGGAGGCCAGCAGTCCGAATGCGGCGGCGGCGCCCTGGAGGACGTCCGGGCTGGGATCGCCGAGCTGTCCGGCCGGCCTCGTCACGTCAACCTCCCTGCCACAAGCCACTTTCCGGCCACCAGGGTACGCACCCCCACGGGTCGGTCCCCGCGGACGCGGCCCGCTCCGCGCGTCCCGAGATGCAGCCTGCGCCCGATTCCGGTGTCGTACACCTACTGGCCCGGGACCGTACGCTCACGGGCTCGCCCAGTCCCACCCGTACCGCAGCGGCGACTGCGACCTCTTGCGGCGGTAGATGTAGAGCGCAGCGACCCGCAGCGCGGCCTCGCCGCCGGACGCCGAGTCCTCCACCGGGCAGTCCGCCGTGACCTGGAGCACGCGGGGCCGCCCGGTCACCCGGATCCGCGTCCCGTCGGCCGGCCCTCCCTCCAGCTCCGCCCATTCCCAGGTCACTGACATCCTCCCGCTCGCCTCGCCGCTCCTGGCATGGCGCACCACTTTAGATGTCGAGATGTCGTGCAAACCGTGGATCCCCGGTACCGCCCGGCTCGGGGCGGGATACGGTCGGAACCAATCGTGACCGATCGCCGTCTACATCTGTGTAGTCATCGGCTTGGCGAGGGGGAAGCCGGGACGGCTCTGAGAAGGTTCATAGAGCCATGACCTATCCTTGCGACATTGCGCAAGGGTGAAAGCAGGGTGAAGTCACCGCTTCACCGCCCGTGACCGGCCGCCGTACCAGGGCCGCCCGTCACTTGGGACCCGTCAAGGGAGTGGGAGATGAGCGACCCCTGGGGAGGCCGGGGAGGGCAGCCGCCGTACGGGCAAGGGCCCTACGGTCAGCCGCCTTATGCCCCGATGCCCCACGGCGTCCCGCCCCAAGGCCCCGGGCCCCAGGGCGGCGGCCAGTACCCGCCCCCGCAGTACGGCGGCGCGCCCGTGCCACCGCAGAACCCGTACGGCCCGCAGCAGGGCGGCGCGCCTGTGCCCCCCGGCCAGCGCGGCGGCGGCCACGACATGCAGGGCTTCCAGGGCTTCGGCGATCTGTTCGCCGAGGAACCGGCCGACGAGCCGGCCACCGACGGCTCCACCGACTCCGCTGACGGCAGCGGTGCGGACGGCGCCGGCGACGCCAAGGACGACGCGACCGGCTCCGAGTCCGGCAGCGGCGACAGCGCCCCGATAACCGGCGGACGGGCCGCGGCACGCGCCGCCGCCCGCTCGGGCCGCGGCAAGGCCACCGCTGCCGCGGGCGCCGGCCAGGGCGGACGCGCGGCGGCCCGGCGGGCCGCCAAGGGCGGCGGCGGCGGACACCGCTTCCTGAAGATCGCCGGCATCACCGTGTCCGTCCTGCTGCTGATCACCGCGGGCGGCGGCTACTGGCTCTACCAGCACCTCAACGGCAACATCACCAGCGTCTCGCTCACCGACGGCGCCGGGAAGAAGGCGGGAGGCGCGGAGAAGGCCGACGCCTTCGGCCGTACCCCGATCAACATCCTGGTGATGGGCAGCGACGGCCGTACCAGCGCGGAGGACTGCAAGCTGGGCGGCGGCTGCTCCAAGACCGGCATCCAGACCGGGCAGAACGCGGACGTGCAGATGGTGGTGCACATCTCCGCGGACCGGTCGAACGCCACCGTGATGAGCATCCCGCGCGACACCATCACCGACATCCCCGCCTGCACCAACCCCAAGACGGGCCAGTCCACCCCCGGCTACCACGGCCAGATCAACAGCGCGCTGGCGTACGGGCAGGCCTGCCAGGTCGCCACCGTGCACAAGCTGACCGGCATACCCATCGACCACTTCATCCAGGTCGACTTCTCCGGCGTGGTGAAGATGTCCGACGCGGTCGGCGGCGTCCCGGTGTGCGTGACCGCGAACGTGTACGACACCTACTCGCATCTGAAGCTGTCGGCCGGCACCCACACCCTCAAGGGCCAGGGGGCGCTGGAGTTCCTGCGGTCGCGGCACGGCTTCGGCGACGGCAGCGACCTGGGCCGCACCTACGCCCAGCACATCTTCCTCAGCTCGATGATCCGGAAGTTCAAGTCCGCGGGCACCCTGACCGACCTGCCGGCCCTCTACAAGCTCGCCGACGCCGCCACCAAGGCGCTCACCGTGGACACGGGCCTGGGCAGCGTGAACAAGCTGATCGGCCTGGCCGGCGACCTGAACAAGGTGCCCACCAAGCGGATCACGTTCACCACCATGCAGACCGGCGCGGACCCGACGAACCCGAACCGGGTGGTGCCCGGCGACGGCTCCCAGACGCTGTTCGCCACCATCGCCAACGACCAGTCGCTGACCACCGCCTCCGGCGCGAAGTCGGCGGCGGCCTCGGCCACCGGGGCACCGACCACGCCGCCGGTGCCGGCCTCGCAGATCTCGGTCAAGGTCGAGAACGGCACCTCGCTGAACGGCGCCCCCATCCCCGGCCGCGCCTCGGCCATCGTGACCGCCCTCATCGACAAGGGCTTCAACCAGGGCACCTCCACCGGGAACGCCCCGACCAGCCCGACCACGACCCTGACGTACGGTCCCACGGCCGCCGAGAAGGGCGAGGCCCAGACCGTGGCCCGCTCGCTGGGCCTGTCCTCCTCGCACCTCAAGCAGGGCACCGCGTCCGGGCTCACCCTGGTCGTCGGCTCCGACTGGCCCACCGGCACCACCTTCCCGGGCGGCACCAGCAAGCCGGCCCCGGTCGACACCCAGGCCGCCCTGAACAACTCCCACGCCCAGACCGCCGACCAGTCCAAGTCCTGCGCGAAGGTCAGCACCTACCGCACGGTCGAGATCAACGGCGTCCCGATGACCCCGACCCAGGCCTACGCCGCGACCCCGGGCCGCAAGGACTCGGACTCCTGAGCTCGACCTGACGCGGTACGGCCCCCTCCTCAGCCAGCCGTTCGGGCGAGGCGGGCCAGTCGCTGCGGGTCGGTGATGGAATCGATCGCCGCTACCCGCCCGGCCGTCACCGTGAAGGCCATCAAGGAGACGGGTTGTCCCGCGACCTGGACGAGGACGCCGGCGGCGCCGTTGACGAGGACGGGGCGGACATCTGCGGCGGGGCGGGCGAACATCATGGCGCGGGCGGCCACCGGCTGGGGGCCGCGGACGGTGACGGGAACGCCAGGGCGATCCGCCCCCGTGTCGGCGCGCAGCACGATCTCCGGGTCGAGGAGGGCGACCAGCCCGTCGAAGTCGCCGCCGCGGGCCGCGGCGAAGAAGGCGTCGACCACTTCGCGCTGGGCGGCGAGGTCCGGGTCGGGCGCGGGAGCACCCCCTTCCCGTACCCGGCGGCGGGCGCGGCTGGCCAGTTGGCGGGCCGCGGCCGGGGAACGCCCGACCATGGGCGCGATCTGGTCGAAGGGCAGGTCGAACATGTCGTGCAGCACGAAGGCCAGGCGTTCGGCCGGGGAGAGGGTGCCGAGCACCACGATCAGCGCGAGGCCCACCGAGTCGGCGAGCAGCGCCTCCTGTTCCGGGTCGGGTTCGCCCTCCCGGCCGAGCACCGGATCCGGCAGCCACAGCCCGCCCGGCTCCTCCGGGCGCGAGGCGCGGGCCCGCAGCACGTTCAGGCAGACCCGGGCCACGATCGTGGTCAGCCAGCCGCCGAGGTTCTCCACCCCGTCCGCCCCGGCCCGGCTCACCCGCAGCCAGGCGTCCTGCACCGCGTCGTCCGCCTCGGTCACCGACCCCAGCATCCGGTAGGCCACCGCCCGCAGATGCGCCCGGTGCTCCTCGAACCGCGCGGCCAGCCACTCCCGCTCGCCGGCCCGGTCCTCGTCGAAGACCTCACCGCCGCCGTCGCTGCCCACGTCAGCCCGGACATCCCCGCCCACGTCACCGCCGGCCCCGTCGCCGTCCGTCCCGTTCATCCCGCCGTGCCCTCCGCCTCGCGTCCGTACGTGTCCCGTACATGTCCCGTACGTCTTCGGTCCGTGTCGGTCCGCACCCCGGTCGTCCCGGGGCGGCCAGCGCGGCCGCCCCGGGACAGGGGCGGTCACCAGGCGGCGCCGGGCACCTGGAGGGTGACGCGGTTGAGCCGGTTGAAGACGTTGGTCGCGGCGATCTTGAGGACGAGGGCGGCCAGCCCCTTCTCGTCGTAGTGCCGGGCGGCCTCCGCCCAGACGTCGTCCGGCACGCCCTCGGGATTGTCGGCGAGGCGGGTGGCGCATTCGGTGAGCGCCAGGGCCGCGCGTTCGGCGTCGGTGAAGTACGGCATCTCGCGCCACACGGCCACCGCCCCCATGCGCTCGGCGGACTCGCCGTGCTTGACCATGTCCTTCGTGCCGGCGTCCACGCACGGCGCGCAGCCGTTGATCTGGCTGGCCCGCAGGTGGACCAGGTCGAGGGTGGCGCGGGGCACGCCGCCCTTGCCGCCGGCCGCGTCGAGTGCCACGGCCGCCTTCCACGCCTCGGGTATGACGCCGGCGGGGTTCTTCATGCGTGCTTCCATGATCGGCTGTCCTCCTGGCGCCCGCGGCTGACTGCGGGCGGGTCGTGTCCGGTGTGTGGGTCGCGCAACCCCGTCACCTTCTATGACCCGTGGCGCACGCGCGTTGTGACCGTGCCCGAGCGGACCGGTCGGGGCAGCACCCCGGCGGTGATCCCGGCCGAGACCCCGGCGGACGGGATGGCGGAGGCGGCGGATGTCCGGGGCGCGCCGGCCCGGCGTACCTCGGTCAGCAGGGTCAGCCCGGTCGGGTCGCGGCGGATGTCGAGCGAGCCGACCAGGTGGGCGCCCGCGCCCTCGAGGATCGCCTCGACGTCGCGCTCCTCGCGCTCGATCAGCGGCCAGTCGGCGCCGTACTTCATGGCGATGGCGAAGGGGTTCCCGGTGGCGATGTTGGAGAAGTAGAACGTGCCGCCGGGGCGGCACAGGCGCTGCAGGACCGTTTTGGCCAACGCCTGGGCCGGGCGTACGTCGAGGTAGTCGAAGAGGCCGCCGGCCAGCACCAGGTCGTAGGGGCCGGTCTCTTCCAGCACCGCGGCCTTGCGCAGGGCGTTGCCCTCGACGGTGCCGATGTGGCCGGCGGTGCGGGCGGGCAGGGTGGCCCGGGCGTGGGCGAGGGCGCCGGGGTCCATGTCGTTGAGCACGATGCGGTCGCCGGGCTGGAGCAGGTCCGGGTCCACTTCGCGCAGGTCGGCGGCGCCGCCGGAGGCGATGAGCAGGATCCGGCGGGCGGGGCGGGCGGCCGGATCCGCCAGCGCGGCCGTGATCAGCGCGGCCTGGTGGGCGATCTTGTTGTGGTGCTGCTGGGCCACCACCGAGTGCAGCAGGTATTCGTCGAACAGCCACCCGAAGCTGCCCGGTTCGCCGGTGACCTCGCGGGCCAGGATGTACTCGATCATCTCGAAGTCGCCGGGGAAGCCGCGCGGCTGCTCCTGCGCCCGGCGCACCAGCGTCGAACCGGACACGACCTCGCGCAGCGGCGCGAGGGCGGCGACGACCTGGCGCTCGCCCAGCCCCGAGTCGAGGGCGTGCCGCACCGCGGCGGGGAAGTCGCGGACCAGGAAGTCGGCGAGCGTGGTCAGCGCGTCGTGCGGGGCCATCCGTTCGGTTGCCGGGAGCAACCGGCAGTAGTCGGTGACGAACGCGGTCAGCCGCTCCGGCACGGCCGGCGGGCGCCCGGCCGGCGGCTGAGCGGCGGAATCGAGTACGGCGTCCATGAACAGGGACTCTCCGATTTGGGGGGACTGGGAACGATCTCCACAACGATGCGCGGTTCGCTTCGTCACGGGTGGGAATATGCCATCGGCGCCAGGCCGTTCGCCCGCCGTCCCCTGGCCGACCGTCACCCACGGGAAGCACTCGGTCACCTTTTGTTACTCTCGATTGCGGCGGCACCGCACGCGCAGACGGCGGGCCGTCTTCCCGTCACACCCTCGTAGTGCAAGGAGCCACGCACGCCATGGAGCGGACCCTGACCCTGGTGCAGCACAGGACCCCGGAGAGCGTCGCCCGGCGGCTGCTGCAAGCCTCGGCGGCCCACTCCTTCGACCCGTCGGTCGATGTCGACTGGGGCGCCCCCCGGCAGGAGGACGCCTGGTACCTCCAGCCCGAGCGGCTGTCGCTGTACGGCACCGCACTGTGGGACCGGATGGACGAGCGGCAGCGGGTGGAGCTGTCCCGCCGGGAGATCGGCAGCCATGTCGGCATGAGCACCTGGTTCGAGCTGTGCACGATCCGGATGTTCGCCGACTACCTGGAGTCCCGGGACATCCGCGACCCCCGCACTCATTACGCGCTGACCGAGATCGGCGACGAGACCCGGCACCTGATCATGTTCGGCCGGCTGCTGGCCGAGATGGGCGCTCCGGTGTACGGTCCGCCGGCGCATCTGCGCCGCCTGTTCTCGGTGTTCAGCCCGACCTTCGGCGACCTGACCAGCTTCGCGCTGATCCTGGTGCTGGAGGAGGTGCTGATCCGGGTGCAGCGGGAGACCGCGCGGGACGAGCGGGTGCAGCCGCTGATCCGCCGGATCTGCCGGATCCACGTCACCGAGGAGGTGCGGCACGTGAGCTTCGCCCGCGCCGAGTTGCACGACGCCGTGCGCCGCACCTCCCGCGCGCGCCTTGCGTACCATCGCGAACTCACGGGTTTCGGCGCGTGGATGGCCATGCGCTCGCTGCTGCACCGGTCGGTCTACGACGGTCTGGTGCCCGACCCGGCCGCGGCCCGCCGCGAGGCGGCGCGCAACCCGCACTACCGCGAAACGCTGTTGTGGAGCGCGGAGAAGCTGGTCGGCTTCCTCACCGAGGCCGGGATGATCACGCGCGCCGAGCACCACTGGTGGCGCCGGGCCGGCCTGATGCGCTGACGCCCGCGGCGGCACTTCGGCAAGTCCGGCAAGGCATGTCAAGTGGGAATTGGGGATTCCCCGATTGACGATTCAGTGGGCACGTTTCCCGATCGTGCGATCATCCCCGAATTGCTCTGGTCGAGTGGCAGCCTGCGCCAGGTCTTTTCAGGACCCGTTTTTCCCGCGACAGTCAAATTACTCCGTATGAGTCTTCCGGAGACTGTCGGCGAAATCGGGACGGAGGTCCGACGTGACCATCGCAGAGTGGCTCAAGCAGAATGTGACTACGGACGACAGAGCGCTCGACTGGTTCAGTGAGGAGGAGTGCGAGGACCGTATTGTCCGTGCCTATCAGGAGTTGCTGAGCGGCTACGACATCGACACGGCCAAGATCCTCAAGACCACGTGTCTGGTGGAGGGGGAGCACGCCGGCGTCGTGCGGGTGCACGACGCCAACTACTTCTCGATCTGCGCGCACCACTTTCTGCCCTTCTTCGGGAAGGTCAGCATTTCCTACGTCCCGGGCGACCGGATCCTGGGGCTGGGGAAGTTCCCGCGTCTGGTGCAGGCGTACAGCCGGCGGTTCCAGATCCAGGAGTACCTGGTCCGGGACATCGCCGAGGAGATCATGACGTCCGGCGGCGCCAAGGCGGTGCGCGTGACGTCCAGCGGCCGGCACATGTGCATGTGCAGCCGCGGACCGTCGGACCAGACCGTCGTCACCGACACCTCCTACGTCGCGGGCCACCAGGAGCTCCTGGGGAAGTACGGCCTTGCCGACTGATCCGGGCGCGCCTGGCGGGAGGTGCCCGTGTTCCCTCCCGCCAGGCGCCCGGACCGGCCCCCGTACGGCGGCGAACACCGCACGCCGTACGCCGGTCCGCGCCGCGCTCCGCACCCCCACCCGCACCGCAGCCCTCACCACCGCGCCACCCGCGCGCCGCGGCACCCGGGAGAACCATGTCCCACAGGTACGACACCGTTCCCGGCGCTGACGGTGCGGCGGCGCCCCGGCTGCAGGTGGCCCTGACCTGGCTCGCCGGTGTGCTGGCGGCCGTGGAGCTGGGGGCGATCCCGCCGGTGAGCCCCGCCGTCCAGTCGTCCCTGGGCCTGTCCTTCGGCACCGTGGCGTGGGCCACCTCCGGGATGACCGCCGTGGGCGCGGCGCTCGGCATCCCGGTGGGCTGGTGGACCAGCCGGTTCTGCGCCCGGTGCGCCCTGCTCACCGGGCTGGTCGCCCTCTCGGCGGCGGCCGGGCTGTGCACCTTCGCCCGCTCGTGGCCGATGCTGCTCGGCCTGCGCACCGCCGAGGGCGCCGGCTACCTGCTGGTCTTCGTGGCCGGCCCGATCGTGCTCACCAGGCTCACCCAGGGCCGCGCCCAGGCGGCGGCCCTCGCCCTGTGGGGCACCTGCGTGCCGACCGGCGTCGCCCTCGCCACCGCGGTGGGCGGCGCCCTGGCCTCCCGACTGCCCTGGTCGTGCTGGCTGGGCCTGACCGGCGTCGGCCCGCTGGCCGTCGCCGTCCTGCTCGCCCTGGCCCTCCCGCATCTGCCGAGCACCGCGACCGCCCGCCGCTCCCGTACCGCCGGCACCTGGGTACGGTTCCTCGCGCCGGCCGGGGCGTACGCCTTCATGTCGCTGGTCAGCGTGGCCATCGTGGTCGTGCTGTCGGAGTTCCTGCTCCGGGCCCGGCACGAGACCTTCGCGCAGGCCGGGGCCGAGGTCGCCGTCGTCTCCGCCGGGAGCGCGGTGGGCGGCCTGCTGGCGAGCTGGCTGCTGCGCCGGGGCGTCACCGTCGGGGCCCTCGCGCCCTTCGCCGTCCTGATGCCGCTCGCCTGCCTGCCGGCCTTCTCGGCGGGCGTGCCGCTGGGCGCGGGCGTGACCGCCGCCGTCCTGGTCCTGCTGGTCAACGGCCTGCTCATCTCCGCGGTGTACGCGGCGGTGCCGGCCATCGCCCGGCGACCCGAGGACGTCGACCTCGCCAACGGCGCCCTCACCCAGCTGGGGAGCCTCGGCGCGCTGGTGGGACCGCCCCTCTACGGCCTGGCGGTCGGGTACGCGGGCTGGGGCGGGACCGTGGCCGCCACCCTGCTGTTCGCGGGGCTCGGCACCTGGCTGCTGCTGGTCACCGCCCGCAGCGCCGCCCGCCCGGCCCCGGACTCGCTGATCCCGTCGGCCCGGCTGCCGATGTCCGCGCCTGATTCGGCGGCCCAGGATTCGGCCCAGGATTCGGCGGCTCAGGAGGACATCGTCGGAGGGCGCCCGGAATGAGAATCGATTTCCTTCGGCCGACCGACAATTCGTACCACGAATATTGCGTGCACTGCCATGCGGAGGCCGTCGAATGGATCACCGTGGGACGGCGCCGGAAGTGCGTATGCCGCTCGTGCGGAAAGCGGGCCGACCGAGCCATTGTCATCGACCCGGAGATTTCGTGGTGGACCGACGAGAGCGGGGAGTACTGGCACGAAAGCGCCGGCGTATTCGTCCGGGACCCCGGTGGGCGTTTCCTCTTTTTCCAGCGGGTGGCATTTCCCTTCGCGATGACCGTGCCGGCCGGCCATGTCGGACGGGGCGAGGCCCCGGACCGCGCCGCCGCGCGGGAACTCGCCGAGGAAGTCGGAATCCGCGGCGGGGCGCTGCGCCGTGTCGCGAGTGAGTACCTCGAGGGCGACGTCTGCCGCCGGGGCTCGGACGCGCACCTCTGGCACGCC
The DNA here is from genome assembly GCF_016918855.1 of Actinacidiphila acididurans. Lineage (GTDB taxonomy): Bacteria > Actinomycetota > Actinomycetes > Streptomycetales > Streptomycetaceae > Actinacidiphila > Actinacidiphila acididurans. The sequence goes on along the minus strand of NZ_JADKYB010000022.1, from coordinate 49,235 downwards.
TACCTCCTCGACGTCACCGCCGCCTCGGAGGTGGCGGTGAACGACGAGGGCGAGGCTCCCGTCTGGCTCTCGCTCGACGAGGCGCGCACGCGCCGGCTCACCTTCGCGGTGGAACGGATCGTCGAGAAGCACGCGGGCGCTCTCTGGTCCGGCGGCCGGCACAACTGACGGCCCGTCATGCACCGCGGTACGCCGGGCGGACGCGGCGTACCGCCGGCAGATACGTCGCCGCGTACACCGCCGTCGCCGTGGCCAGGACGGCGAAGCTCGGGGGCATGCGCGGGATCGCGTAGCTCAGGCCCAGGCCGGTCCACATCTCGGCGACCGCGAGCCCGGCGGACAGCGCCAGCCCCGAGTACGGCCGGGTGGTCAGCCGCTGGGCGGCGCCCGCCGGTGCCGCGAGCAGGCCGAGGACGAGCAGGGCGCCGACCGCCTGGGTGGCCTCGGCCGCGCAGGCACCGGCGATGGCGAGGAAGGCGAAGCCCAGCAGTCGTACCGGCACGCCACGCGCCGCGGCGACCGCCTCGTCCACGGAGGCGAACAGCAGCGGCCGGGCCACGGCCACCACGGCGGCGCAGATCCCGAGGCCGACCAGGGCGGCGGTCAGCGTCTGACTCGCCGACAGGCCGAAGATCGAGCCGAACAGGACGCTCACACCGGCGCCGCCGTTCCCGGCGCTGCGGGAGGTGGTGTACAGGGTCAGGAAGAACGCCCCGAGCCCGAGGAACCACGAGAAGACGCTGCCGATCGCCACGTCGTCGGCCCGGCCGCGCCGCCCGAGGGCGCCGAGCAGCAGCGCCACCGCGATGGTCGCCGCGTACAGCCCGATCCGCGGGTCGACGCCCATGGCCAGCGCGGCCAGCGCCCCGGTGAACGCGACATGGCTGAGCGCGTCCCCCGTGAAGACCTGCGCGCGCAGCACCAGGAACCACCCGGTCAGGCCCGCCGCGGCGGCGACCGCGGTGCCGGCGAGCAAGGCGTGCTGGAAGAAGGGGTGCTGGAGGGCGGCGGTCCAGCTGTGGCCGGCCAGTACGGTGATGGCAGGCGGGGCGGTCATACGGCACCTCCGGCGCGGGTGGCCGAACGGGACGCCGAACGGGTGGCCGTGCGCCCCGCGGCGGTCGCGGCGGCGCGCGCGAGGACATAGCCGCCGAAGGCGAACGTGGTCACCCAGAAGCCGATCGGATAGGGCGAGTAGTAGGCGACGGTCAGCCCGAGCCAGGTGGCCGCGACCGCGAGCAGCACGGACAGCGCCAGGCCGCGCGCCGGGCGGGCGGTGAGCGACTGGGCGGTCGCGGCGGGCATCACCAGCAGCGCGAAGACCAGCAGGGTGCCGGTGATCTGGCTGGTCGCGGCCGCCGCCGCGCCCAGCAGGACGAGGAAGGCGGTGGACAGCGCGCGCAGCGGCACTCCGCGGGCGGCGGCCACGTCCGGGTCGACCGAGGCGAACAGCAGCGGCCGGCCGATCGCGGCCAGCAGCGCGAGCACCGCGGCGGCCACCGCGACCAGCACCCACACCTGGCCGCCGGTGATGCCGAGGAAGCTGCCGAACAGCAGCGAAGTGGTGCCGCCCAGCAGCCCCTTGTACAGCGCGGTGAACAGGTAACCGCAGGCCAGCAGGAACGCCTGCACGGTCCCGGTGAGCGCGGACTCCTGGACGCCGCCGTCCCGCCCGGCCCGCGGCACCGCGGCAATGACCAGCGCGGCGGCGATGCAGAAGGCGAAGTAGCCGTAGACCGCGCTCACTCCGACGAGCACGGCCCCGGACGCGCCGGGAAACCCGACCACCGCCAGGGTGTGCCCGGCGAAGCTCTGCCGCCGCAGCACCATGAACCACCCCATGACACCCGCGACGACGGCCACGACGGTCCCGGCCCGGAAGGCGTTGACCATGAAGGGGTACGACCACATCTCCCGCAGGTCGTCCAGCAGGTTCCAGGACCAGGCGGGGGTGGTGTCGGCCAGTGTGCTGAGGGCGGTCACGACAACTCCCCGCGGGGGTCGGGGTACTGGTCGGTGTCGGCGTTGCGGTCGGTGTCGGGTCGGTGACCGGTGCCGGGATCCACGTGGCGGTCGACATCTGTGCGGCGCTCGATGTCGTGGTGCCGGTCGGTGTCGGTGTGCCGGTCGGCGTGGCGGTCGGTGTGCCGGGCCGGGGCCTCGGGCTGGCCGACGACGACCAGCCGCCCGTCGGAGGTGCGCAGGACCTCGACCGGCGTGCGGTACAGGCGGGTGAGGGTCTCGGTGGTGACGACCTCGGCCGGACTGCCGGCGACCGCCCCGCCCTCGGCGAGATAGACGACGCGGTCCAGGCGGGACAGGATCGGGTTGACGTCGTGCGCGACCATCACCACGGTCACGCCCTCCTCCCGGCAGATCCGGCCGACGAGCGCGGCGACCGCGGCCTGGTTGGGCAGGTCGAGGCTGTCCAGCGGCTCGTCGAGCAGCAGCAGCCGGGGCCGCCGTACCAGCGCCTGCGCGATCAGCAGCCGCTGCTGCTCACCGCCCGAGCACTGACCGATCGGCCGGTCCGCGTACGCCCCGGCCCCCACCAGGTCGATCACCTCCGCGATCCGCCGCCGCGCCGCTCTGCCCCCCGCGGTGCCCGGCAGCGGTACGCCCCACCGGTCGCCGTCCCAGCCGAGCCGTACGACATCGCTGCCGCGCAGCCGCAACGCCGGATCGAAACTCCGCCGCTGCGGCAGGTACCCCACCCGGTCCCCGGCCCGCCCTGGGGCACGCCCCAGCACCCGTACCTCCCCGGCAGCCGGCGCCACCGTCCCCAGCAGCACCTTCAACAGCGTCGACTTCCCCACACCGTTGGGCCCGAGCACGGCGGTGAACTCTCCCCCACCGATGTCCAGGTCGACCCCGGACCACAGGAGCCGTCCACCGACCCGTACGGAGGCGCCGCGGAGACTGATGACGGGGCCGCCGTCGCCCCCGGAAGGCTCGGCGAGGCCAGCTTCTGTTTCACCGGCACCCGGGCGAGCGGTGCGGGCCGGACGTCCGGCGCGGGAGCGAAAGGACACGCTCATTTCCCGCTGTCCTGGGCCAGCGCCCGGCTGAGCTGACGTACGGCTGGGGACTGCGGGGACGGGGAGCTGTTCATGCCCCTCACGCTAGATGAAAACGACTTTCACCTCCAGACCTACAACCCTCCGATATGAAAATCGTTACCGTTCCTTGGCTTGAGAGTGCCCAAGGGGGCACCTGGTGTGCATGTGACGGATGCGGGTGAACGGGCGGCCGCCTCCGGACCTTCAGGCGCCCGGGGCCGGGGCGGGTGTGCGCGCGGCAGCCTCCGCCCCGCCGGCGCCCCCATGCCCCCGACCGACGCGGCGACCCCCGCTTCGGTCGCCACTCGACAGGTGATCAGTTGCCTACCTGTTCTGTATCCACCAGACCAGCAGGGACACGACCGCGGTACCCACAGCGGTGCAGGCACCCTTGAAGATATTGACTCCCGCCGCCCGCGCCCAGTGCCGCCACCCGGCGCCGACGAGACTCTTTTCGTCGACGAGGTGGCCGGGGCGGACCGAACCGCTAGACTTCATGCTGGAGCTTCCTTTCTGGACCCATAAACAAAGGACGCTTTGCGAACAGGGAGTCCCCGGTCGACGCTCGCCAGCAGAACCGGTCGGACTCCCTTTTGCTTTCCGTGATCACCACCAGGGGATCTAATTTTAGCCAGCCGACACCTTCTTTTTGCGGTATTTTATGCTATTTTATCCCGCTTTCCTTCGCCCCGAATTGTCCGCTTTTCGCCGCTTGGCAGGATAGGCGAACAGCCCCATAATTGCTCGTGCGAAGTGCGCGTGCGACGCGGTGCGCACCAGAAAGGGTGGGCAATATGAATGCAGAGTGGCGGAAGAGCTCGATTTCAGGGCCGCAAGGAGACTGCGTCGAGGTGGCACTACTGGATAATATTCTGGTACGCCACTCGCAGGATCCGCGAGGCCCTGTTCTTGAATTTACGCGCCAGGCCTGGACAGACTTCATCGGCGCACTTTCAGAAGCCGGTGAACTGGCGGATTCACTCCCGATGAGCTGAACCGAGCGCCTCGGGCAGGTGGTGGCCCTGTCCTTTTGCCCATGCACCGGATCCCCCTCCTTCTTCTGTGCGCCAGGTCACCCGAACAGAAAATTCTCTGTCGCTTCGACCGCTACCGTCTTCTCCACCTGAATGAAGGCGTCAAGGTAGTCAGTGGGTCGGTTCTCCCCCTTGTATCCGGGCGCTTTCTCGCTGAAGAGGACCTGACCATCGGGCGTCTCGAGGTACGCGACCATGTCGTCCTCGGAGTTCGGGAATTCGAACAGTACGTACGGAGACCTGAACTGTGCGTAGATGCCGGCGGAGAACGGAGCGATCATCACCTTCACGTTGGGGAGTTCGTTGACGACGAGCAGCCTTTTGAGCTGATTTTCCATGACACGTTTGCCGCCGACTTCACGCCGCACCGTGGCCTCGTCAAGAATGAACGTGAGTTCCGGTCCGTCGGGCTGAAGCAGGCGATCCTGGCGCTCCAGGCGCAGGTTCAGGAGCGCTTCCGCGCGTTCGGCTGTCTCCACCTCCCCGAAGACGATTCGGGCGTAGTCCTCCGTCTGAAGCAGACCGGGCACCAGACTGGACTGGAAATTGCGAACCGCCGCCGCCGACGTCTCATAGGCCAGGTAGGTCAAGAACTCCGACGCGGCGACCCCGCGGTAAGGAGCCCACCACGGCGGCTGGCGGGCCGAGCGTGCCATGTCGAGGATTTCCTGCACCTGGCCTGAGTCGGTCACCGCATAGTGCGACAGCAGGACCCGGGCGTCGGTGATGGACACGCCCACCGACCCGTTCTCGATCCTGACGACCTTGGAAGGGGACCACTCCAGCGCTTCCGCGACCTCCCGCTGGGTCAGGCCGGCGGCGTCCCTGGCCTTCTTCAAACGGTCACGCAGCCGCTCCCGCTGGAAGATCGGGTCCTGGTCTCGTACTGCCATCAGCACTCCTCCCGCGCGCGGCACCCGAGCTCAGGCAAGCTGCCAACCGACGGCTTGCCGCACGGTTACCTTCAGCTGGTCACATTGCGGCTCATCTTATGGCCGTCCTCCCGTGTGGTGCCTGTCACTCTGGTTCATGCGCTTGGCCCTTCACCCAAATGCCGCAGCTCAGTCATGTTATATCCCGTCTGCTACATAGCACACTGGAGATGGACAAGATTCTTGAGCCGGTGTCAACCGGAACAATCCATTCACTTTCATCGGGAGAAGTGGCACGGCCGCTGAGGGGTCGGCGTGCTCTCAGCCGGGTGGCGCAGGCACCGGAGCCAGGACCGTAACCGCTGGTCAGGACACGACGCGCCTGAACAAGCCGTAGCGGCGAGTGCCTTCACCCCTGCGAGGCGGTTTGCAGTCGGCCTGCACCCCCGTGCGCGGTAGCCGGGCAGCTTCACTCCCGTTGCCCGACAGGGACGCGTACGCCGTGCCACCATGGGCTGTCCCGGGGTGCGTTGACGGGGCGTGCTGGGCGGAGCGGGTGCTGGGGGGGCTGGCGTGGGCGCAGCTGTGCGGTGGTCGGTGGCGGTGGCCGCCTCGGTCGCGGCCTTCTTCGTGGTCGCCGTGCCCTGGGCCGTGATCTCCAAGGGCCCCGACCCGTGGGACGTGATCGGTCCCGTCGCGGGCGTGGTCGCGGCCGGTGTGCTGGCGGCGCTCGGGTGGTGGGCGTCGCAGGCCGGCGCCACCGCGGGCGGCACCACCCGCTCCGTACGGCAGTCGGCCCGCGCGCGGGGCAACGTCCGCCAGACGGCGGGCGATCAGGGTGCCGCTTCGACCACCGCCCCCCGCCCCGCCCGGGTACGCATCCGCCAGAAGGCCCGCGGCGGCGGCGACATCGACCAGGTCGGCGGCAACCGGAGCTAGAAGACGTGAGTGGGGGACACCGGCGGTGAAGGAGCACCCGTCGCAGCACCGTACGCGCCAAAGCGCGCGTACGCAGGGGAACATCACGCAGATCACCGGCGACGTCCATGTGCAGCCGCCCGCCGGGGAGTCCGGGCCGCAGTGGCCGGTCTGGGTGGGCGCCGTCCCGAAGCTCGCCGCGGCCTTCCAGCCCCGCGCCTCCGCCCGCGAGGCCATCGCCGAGGCCCGGGCGGAGGGCGGCCACGTGGTCCTCTCCCAGGTCCTGGCGGGCGACGGCGGCGTCGGCAAGAGCCAGCTCGCGGCGGCGCTGGCCCGCGAACAGAGCGACCAGCCGCGGTCCGGGGACACCGGGCTCGACCTTCTGGTCTGGGTGAACGCCACCGAGCCCGACCAGATCATCACCGCCTACGCCGACGCCGCCGAACGCCTCGGCCTCCCCGGCTCTGCGTCGGGCGACCTCGCCGCCGCGGCCCGGGCGTTCCTCTCCTGGCTCCCCACCACCGAACGCCGCTGGCTGATCGTCCTCGACGACATCACCGACCCGGACGCCGTCGCCCCCTGGTGGCCCGACGGCAACCACCGCAACGGCTGGGTCCTCGCCACCACCCGCCGCACCGACGCCCTCCTGTCCGGCCAAGGGCGCCGCCTCATCCGTCTCGACCTCTACACCCCGGAAGAAGCGCACGCCTACCTCAAGCGCCGCCTCACCGACGCGGGCCACCCCCACCTCTACGACGCGACCACGGCCGGCCCGCTCGCCGACGAACTGGGCCGACTCCCCCTGGCCCTCGGCCACGCCGCGGCCTACATGATCAACAAACGCTGCGGCACCGCCGACTACCTGTCCCGCTTCCGCGACACCCGCAACAAGCTCGCCGATCTCCTCCCGCCCAACGCCGACACCGAGGGCTACGGCCGCCCCGTCACCACGGCCCTCCTCATCTCCCTGGACGCGGTCGAGGCCACCGACTCGACGGGCCTCGCCCGCCCCCTGCTCCAACTCATGGCCCTGACGGACCCCTTGGGCCACCCCGCCAGTTTGTGGACCACAGCCCCTGTTCTGACCCACCTCCGTACGACGCGCCCGGCTCGCCGCCGCTTGTTCCGCCGCGCCGAGCCGCCCGTCGTCACCGAGGAGGAGGTCGGCGCGGCGCTGGAGTCCCTGCGTACGTACGCCCTGATCGCCCAGGACGCGGTATCGGCCCCTATCCGCGTCCACGCCCTGACGGCTCGGGCCGTACGGGAGGGCATCCGGGCCGAAGCGCTGCCTGCGATGGCTCGCACCGTGGGGGACGCGATCGTCAGCCTGTGGCCCAACCCCGATCACGTGGACCTGGAACTGGCCGCGGCCCTACGGGCGAACGCCATGCTGCTCGACCAGCACACGTATCCGTGGTTGTGGAAGCCGGAGACACACACATGCCTGTACGCGGTCAGCAGCAGCCTGACGGCGGTCGGCCTCTACGGACAGGCTGTCGAGTACGACGAGAGGATGGTGAGGCAGAGCGAACGGATCCACGGCCCGGAGCATCTCGACACCGTGTCCGCCCGCAATGACCTTGCCGTTTCGTACAGTGACGCCGGGCGAACCCATGAGGCGCTTGCCCTGCGGGAGCGGGTTCTGGCGGACCGGGAGCGCCTTCTCCCTCCGGACGATCCCAGCGTCCTCACCGCCCGCAACAATCTGGCAGTCTCCTATCGCGCCGTGGGAAGGACCCAGGAAGCCCTCGACTTGCGTGAGACGGTTCTGGCGGACCGGGAGCGCGTCCAGGGTCCCGACCACCTTGAGACGATCTCCGCTCGCAGCAACCTGGCCGTTTCCTACCGCGATGCGGGACGGATGCGGGAGGCGATCGACCTGCGCGAGCGCGTTCTCGCGGACCGGGAGCGCCTTCTGGGCTCGCACCACCCCGACACGCTCGTCGCCCGGGTGAATCTGGCCATCTCCTACTCCGACGCCGGGCGGTCCCAGGAAGCGCTCGAACTCGAAGAGGAGGTCCTGGCGAGCTGGGAGCGTCTGTTGGGCCCGGACCACCCGTACACGCTCACCACCCGCATGAACCTGGCGATCTCCTACACCAAGATGGGACGAGTCCGGGAAGCGCTACAACTCGAAGAGCAGGTACTGGCTGACAGAGAGCGTCTTCTGGGGCTCGATCACCCCGACACACTCACCGCTCGCAGCAACCTGGCCGTGTCGTACGACACGATCGGGCAGAAGCAGAAGGCCCTTGGCCTGTTCGAACGAGTGGCGGCAGACCGGGAACGTGTTCTCGGCCCGGACCATCCCGACACGCTCACCTCTCGCAATCACCTGGCGATTCTCCGCGAGGAGGCTGCGGACTCGGCGTCCGAGGACGAGGGGGAGCCCTCTGCGGAGGGGCCCCCTGAGCCCGAGTGACCAGCGGCGATGGCATACCGCCTGTTAGCGGGCTCCGAACTCGCCCCGCGCGAGGCCGGCGAGGAAGGCGGCCCAGGCGTCGACGGTGAAGAGGAGGGCAGGACCGGTCGGGTTCTTGCTGTCGCGGACCGGGACGATGCCGGGGACGCCGTCGGCAACCTCCACACAGGCTGCGTTCTCCGAGCCGCTGTACGACGACTTGCGCCACGCGGTGAGGACAGAAGCGTCAGTGATGCTCTGAGACGTCATCGGCGTACTCTCTCAGGTAACGGCGGATCAGGTCGAGAGACTTGTGTTCCGGAAGGGCCTTCGATCGCACCACGTCGAAACGCTGGATGAGCCCTGTCACTCGCTTCGGCGAGTCTACTGCCTCGCCTGTGTCAAAGCTCTCGACCAAAGCGATGGTCGTCCCGTTCTTCAAGGTCAGCAGGGTCAGGCTGCCGCCCATCATCGGGTGCAGTGCCGCCTCGAAGGGCAGGACCTGGATGGTTACGTGCGGCTTCTCCGCCATAGCCAGCAGATGTTCAAGTTGCTCGCGCATGACCTGCTTGTCAGCCGTCGGCCGCTTCAGAGCCGCCTCATCGATGACGGCCCAATACATCGGTGGTTCGGGGTTGAACAGGCGCCCCTGACGCTTCAAGCGAGTAGCCACACGATCGTCCAGCTCGTTCAGCGACTCTATGGGGAGACCCACCGTGAACGACTCCCGTGCAAAGCCTTCCGTCTGGAGCAATCCGGGGATCACGCTCGTGGCAAAGACCTGGATCCGGATCGCATCGGCTTCCTTGGCCACGAACTCCCGGCTGTAGTCGGCAATCAACGAATCCCGTGCCATACCGAGCAATTCGACGAACAACCCATCCGCTGTGAAGTACACGTCGAAAGCCTGGGCCAACGCTTCGGAGGGGAGCTGCTCCCCCCGCTCGACCCGGCTGATGTACGTGTGCGGGTAGCCGAGCTTGTCCGCCAGCCCCCGCAGGGAGAGGCCGGCCTGCTCACGGAGGCGCCGCAGCCTGCGGCCGAGCAGGGCGCGGGGAGTGGCCCTGCCGTCGTCCTCGTTGTTCAGCTCCATCGATCGAACTCTCCTTCAACTCGGCGTCCACGCACGCCTACCGGTCACAGTATCTGCGTAGTACGCAGTGTGCCGCGTAGGCCATGGTGAAGGTCCAGCACGCGCGACGTTCACCCCTAGGAGCAGCGCCCCATGAGCAAAATTGACACCTGTCGCCCCGGGGAAAGGGCGGGGCGTTGTGAAGGGTGAGACCAGAGCCCCGTTGACGGAATGCGCCGGCTTCGGAGCGGCGAACACCTCCCCCGCGGCGGCCCGGGCCTTCGTCCGCCGGACGCTGCGGGCATGGGGGCTGACCGGCCTGGCCGAGAACGCCGAGTTGATCGTGTCGGAGCTGGTCACGAACGCGGTGAAGGCGGCGTACCGCGCAGATCAAGGCCGTGCCGACCCGCACGCGGTGAACGTCGAACTCCACGCCGACGAAAAAGCCCTCCGCATCGCCGTCCACGACACCAACACCAACCGCCCCGTCCCCCAAGTCGTCGACGAAGACGCGGAAGGCGGCCGCGGCCTCCTCATCGTGGAGGTGTGCAGCGCCCGCTGGGACGTCGTTCTCAACCCGGCCCACGGCAAGACCGTCTGGGCCGAACTCGACCTCTGCGCTGCAGAAATGGCGTAGCCGGCGCCTTCCGTCCGGAAGCCCTCGGAAAGGAAGCCCCCTTGCCCGCACTCCACGACATCGCCGCCGAAACCGAACTCTGGGACACGTACGCCACCAGCGTGTTCGACCCCCAGGCCGAGCCGTCGTTCCGCTGGACGCAGTACGAAGGGCACGGCCCCGGCCCGGAGTTGCTGGGGGATCCGGAGAGGGTGCTCGAAGTCGGGTGCGGGACCGGGCGGGCGGTGGCGTATCTGGCGGGGCGGGGTGTCAAGGCGAAGGGGGTGGACCTGTCGCCGGTCATGGTCGGGAAGGTCAGCGAGAAGTGGGCGGGTACGGGCGCGGAGTTCGTGTGCGCGGAGGTGCTGGAGTACCTGGGCGACTGCACGGAGACGTGTGACGCGGTGTACTCGATGTTCGGGGCGGTCTGGTTCACCGACCCGGGCAGGCTGTTCCCGTTGATCGCCGCGCGGCTGCGGCCCGGTGGGGTGCTGGTGTTCTCCCAGCCGCCCGCGATCCCGGGAGCGTACGGGCCGCAGGGAATGTACAAGGGCGGCTTCGCGGGCAGGGCGATGTACACGTACCGCTACAGCTATCGGCCCCGGGTCTGGGAACACCTGCTGCTGCGCGCCGGCTTCACGGAGGCCGAGGCCCGGGTCCTGGACGCGCCCGAGCCCGGACACATCCCGACACTGATCGTGCGCGGCGTCCGCGGTCCGGGGGCGGCTACTCCCGGGAGGACGCCCACTCCTCCGACAGGAGGCCCAGGATGACGAGGTCGGCGAAGGTGCCGTAGATCCAGGCGGCGCGGCGGAGGGTGCCTTCGGGGGCGAAGCCGGCGCGGGTGGCGGCGGCGATCATGGGAGCGTTGTCGGACACGGTGTCCACTTGGAGGCGCTGCAGGCCGCGCACGGCGAAGCCGTATTCGCACAGGACGCGGACGATGTCGGTGCCCAGGCCGCGGCCGCGGAAGGCGGAGAGCAGGGAGAGGCCGAGGTGGGCCGACCTGTTGTGGGAGTCGACACCCCACAGGGAGGCCATGCCGGCCAGCGCGCCGGATTCGAGGTCCACCACCGAGAACTGGGCCACGGTGTCCGACGGCTCCTGCACCGCGAAGGGCGAGTGGCCCGAGCTCACCGGTATCGGCACCCACGGCCGAGGATTGGCGCGTGCCTGGGCGGCCACGTCCTCGTAGAACTCCGCGTGCAGCACGGGTACATCCGTCAACTGCCGGGCCCGCAGCCCGATTTTCGCTCCGCGTATCACCCACCATGGCTATCGCAGGGCCGCCGCGCGATCAACGGGATTTCTCCGGCCGCGGGCCGCGGGCCGCGACGTTACGCCAAAGAGCGGCCCGGCGTCGGGCGGTCCAGGGGGAGGACCACGGTGGTGTAGAAACGCTGGACCGCCTCGTCGACGCTGCGGATGAAGCCGGATTCGGCGTTGCCGCGGGTGCTGCCCATGCTCTTGAAAAGGGACAGGCGGAAGCCGGTGACGGGTGCGCCGTCCTTCGGGAGGAGGTCGGCCGGTTCGGGGCGGAGGCGTTCGAGGGTGCCGCGGGGTCCGCCCGTGACGCCCTCGACGAGGGTTTCGACGTGGAGGTCGGCCGGTGCCTCGGCCAAGCTCCGGATCAGCCGCTTCGCCCAGCTCAAGGGGTAGCCCTGTTCGGGAGCCGCGACCTCGACGGAGGTACGCAGCTTGCCGGTGCGCAGGTCCGCTGTGATCGCCAGGACCCCGGGCGTGCCCTCGATGCGCACCTCGGAGTGGAGCTTGCCGTCCGCACAGAGCTGGTCGGCGAGCCGGGCGCGGCGCGCTCCCTGGTCCGTGCCGCGCCGGGCGCGCTGGACGGGCAGCACCTTCTGGCCGAGTTCACCGCCGAGACCCAGGCAGACCTGCCGGATCAGCCGCTCCCAGCTCTCGACCACGTCCAGCGCGCGCGGGTCGCCCTGGGACAGGGTCTCGTCGTCTATGCCGTTGCGCACGGGCACCCAGGCCGGACCCATGTTCTGGAAGCCATGGCACCCGGAGTTGTCGTGCTGGAGGTAGTGCAGCAGCTCCTGGAGCAGCCACGCGTGTGCCATGTTGCCGACGCCTTCGTGCCGCAGCAGCATCTGCGCCTGGTGTGCGACGTCCGCCCAGGACAGGTGCCACAGCGCCACCTTGTGCTTGCGCCGGCCGTCGACCTTCACGTCGACAAGCGGACTGCCCTCCAGCGCCACGTCGTTGGACAGCGTGATGACGGCCTCGTAGCCGCGCCGCGCGGCGATGTCCATGTACGCCTGCACCTGGTCCGGCTTCAAGGGGTTGCCGTTGGTCTTCGTCTCGACCAGTGCCGTCCACAGCTTGCCGGCCCGCTCGACGCGGATCACTCCGTCGGGCCGCCTCGGGGTGTCCCCGTGCCGCAGGGCGACCTCAGTGAACGTCTCCATCCGTCCGGCCGGTGCGCCGAACGCCGCGGTGATGCGCCGGCCGAACTCCGGCACCTGCGCCATCACCGACAGCAGTACCGAGGTGGCCCGCGTCTCCCGGTCCCGGTCGTTCTTGAGCGCCGACACCGGGAACAGCCTGGCCTCCCGCCAGGACTCGTTCTCCGCCAGGGACTTCCTGGGCGCCTTGGGCAGGGTGATCTTCTTCTTGGCGGTACGGGGCCGCGCCGCCGGCTGCTGCGGGCCGCTGTCCTCCTCCGGCGGCCGAGCGGCCGGTACGTCCACGTCGGGCTTCAGCAGACCTGACGCGCGTGCCGGAGCCGGTCCGGCCGCCGGATCCACACCCGGTCCGGCCGCCGGATCCGCACCCGGCGCCTGGTGAATCGCCTCGCGCTCCGAGGACGCGGCCCCGGCCTCCTCCCCCGCCTCCTGCTCCTCCTCCACGGTCCCGTCGTCCGCGTCGTCGTCGATGTCGACGCCGAAGTCCATGGCCAGACCGGCCAGACCGCTCTCGTAGCCCTGCCCGACGGCACGGAACTTCCATTCGTCCCCGCGCCGGTACAGCTCGCCGAAGATGATCGCGCTCACCGCGTCGGCGTCGCCGATGGCGAAGTGGAGCAGGTTCTCGCCGGCTCCGTCGGCCAACGACAGGGTCAGATCGTCCAGTTCGCCGAAGCGGGTGCCGTCGTACCGGCTCGCGGCCACCACCATCCGGTCGATGTCGGCCGGGACCGCGGTCATGTCGAAGCCGATCCGGTCCTCGCTGCCCTGCTCGGTCGGCGTCTTGCCCAGAAGGTGCACGCTGCCGTCGGGGGCGACCGGGTTGTTGTAGAAGTAGAAGTCCGCGTCGCTGCGCACCTTGCCGTTGGCGTCCAGCAGCAGGACGGACACGTCCGCGTCCCCCTCACCGGTAGTGCTGGCCCAGCCCAGGCTGACGATCACCGAACCGGCGTTCTCGCTCAGGCTCGCCAGCGACACGTTCGAGCCTTTGATCATTTCGCGCACACTTGCCCCCCAATGCCGACGACGCGGTGTGACACGTCGCACACGCAGAGAACTGTAGTGCGCCGAGAACGACCGTCGGACCGTACGGAAAAAGGCTGGTACTCACGAGGGCGGTGAGGCCGCGGAGGCACGGCGGGGAGCACGGAAGAGGCGGCGGGCGGGGTGTTCCCGGGGGAGGACGGGTGCGGGTACAGGCTCGGGGGCCGGCAGAGAGGAAGAGGGAGCACCTTCGGGGAAGACCGCCTGGAAGTGGGCGCCGTGCGTCGAGGGGAGGATGGAAAGGGTTGCCGCGTGGGCCGTGGCGATGTCGCGGGCTATGGGGAGGCCGAGGCCGGAGCCGCCGGTGTCGCGGGAGCGGGCCGCGTCGAGGCGGGTGAAGCGCTGGAAGACGGTGGCGTGGTGGGCCGGGGGGATGCCGTCGCCGTCGTCGATGACGTCGAGGACGAGGTGGCCGTCGGGGCGGCGGGCGAGGGTGACGCGGACGGTGGTGGTGGCGTGCCGTACGGCGTTGTCGACGAGGTTGGCGACCAGGCGGCGCAGGTGGTCGGGGGAGCCGAGGATCAGCAGGTCGGGGGCGAGGTCGAGCAGGACGCGGACCTCGAGGCGGGGGCGGCGGCGGGCGGCCTCCTCGGCGACGAGCTGGGCCAGGTCCAGTTCGCGTACCCGCAGCGGGCGGCGCGCGTCGAGGCGGGCGAGCAGCAGCAGGTCGGAGGTGAGGGTCTGGAGCCGGGCCACATCCGCGAGCGCCTCCTCGGCCAGGGCCTTCTCCTGCGGGCCGGCCAGCTCCAGCCGGGTGCGCAGGATCGCCATCGGGCTGCGCAGTTCGTGCGCGGCGTCGGCGACGAACTGCCGGTGCGCGTCCACCGCGGTCCGCAGCCGGTCCAAGGTGGCGTTGACGGTACGCGCCAGCGCCGCGATCTCGTCCCGCGTGGCCGGCTCCGGCACCCGCTCGTGCAGGCCGTACGCCGTGATGTCGGCGACCTTCGCGCGGATCGCGGACACCGGGCGCAGCGCGCGACCCACCGCCAGCCAGCTGAACAGCGCGACCAGCGCGAGCAGCGCCGGCACGCCCGGGATCAGCAGCCGGGTCAGGGTCCGCATCGCTTGCCGGGCCGGCGCCAGCGGCGCGCTGCCCTGCACGGTCACCGTGCCGTTCACGCCCTGGAGCACCTGGGTGATGACCAGTTGGCCGTTCGCGCCCTTCGTGGCGCTGTACGACACCGGGACCACCAGCTTGCCCGAGCCTGCCGCCGTACCGGGACGCTTCTCAGTGAGTGACGTGCCCCCGGACGCCGTCTTGGTGACCGGTACGCCCGCCACCCGCGGCAACGGCGACGCGCCGCCCGGCCCGGACGAACCGATCACCCCGTACGGCACCCCCGCCGCCGGTCCCGTCACCGGCAACGGCAGCTTCCCGCCGGGCACGCCGCCCGCCTTCACGCTCTCCATCAAGACGAAACCCTGCTTGGCCGCCCGCGCCTGCGCGTCCTGAAGCGCCGACTCCTTCGTGGAGTCCGCCAGGCTCGCGTCGAGCGCGGCGAACAGCGCGATCGAGGCCAGGCACAGGGCGACGGCCACCGCGGCGGTCGCGGTGAGCGTGGTCCGCAGCCGTACCCCCATCTCAGGCCTCCAGCCGGTAGCCGGCGCCGCGCACGGTACGCAGCGTGGTCCGCCCGAACGGCTTGTCGATCTTGCGGCGCAGCGCGCTGATGTAGACCTCGACCACGTTGGAGTCGCCGTCGTACGCGAAGTCCCAGGCGCGGGCCAGCAGTTCGGATTTGGGTACGACGTCGCCGGCCCGCCGGGCCAGGCAGTGCAGGATCGCGAACTCCTTCGGCGTGAGCGCGATCTGCACGTCCCCCCGGCTGCACTTCAGCCCGGCCGGGTCCACCCGCAGGTCCCCCACGGTCAGCACGGCCGGCCGCTCGCGCCCGCCGCGCCGTACCAGGGCGCGCAGCCGGGCCAGCAGCACCACGTAGCTGAACGGCTTGGTCAGGTAGTCGTCCGCGCCGGTGTCCAGCGCCTCCGCCTCGTCGTACTCCCCGTCCTTCGCCGTGAGCATGAGGATGGGGGTCCAGTTCCCGGCCGCACGCAGCCGCGCGCAGACCTCGTAGCCGTTGCTTCCGGGCAGCATCACGTCGAGCACGATCACGTCGTACGGCTGCTCGGTCGCCAGCCACAGCGCGTCGCGGCCGTCGTGGGCGAGGTCGACCGCGAAGCCCTCCCGGGTGAGGCCGTCCTTGAGCAGGTCGGCCAGCCGGCGTTCGTCTTCCACTACGAGTATGCGCACGTCCACAGAGTGCAGCGCGCTGCCTAAGGCGAACATGAAGATCATCTGTGGCTTCTTCAGGGTCGCTTCAGGGGCGGATTGCGAGGGTCGCGGGGTCGGGCCGGCCGGTCCGGCACGGTAGGCAGGGACGCGACGGGAGTGGCCGGAGCATGAAGAAGAACAGGTTGGTGGTGGGGGTCGTCCTCACCGCGGGGCTGGGGCTGACCGGGGTGGTGTCCGCGTCGGCGGGGGCCGCGACGCCCGGCGGGCAGGCGCGGAGCGCTGCCGCGGGCAAGGCGGGCAAGGGCGCCGAGCAGAAGCTGGTGGCGGGGCACCCCGGGGGCAAGGGGGTCGTCATCTGTGTCGCCGAGGGCTGGCAGGTTCCGGGCAAGCCGGTGCCGGGCAAGCCCGGGAAGCCGGTGCTCGGGGTGCCGGGGAAGCCGGGGGTGCCCGGCAAGCCCGGTACGTCGGCGACGACCACTGCGCCCGCGCCGGGAGGTGTGGCGAAGCCCTTGCCCCTGCCCGGGATCAAGGGCAAGGGCAAGGTCGTGATCAAGGTGATCAACGGCAAGGTCTACGTCAACGGGAAGCCCCTGGCGAAGGGCGGGATCGTCGGCCGCGTCACGGTCAAGGGCTGCCCGCCGCTGCCGCCGCTTCCTCCGCTTCCTCCGCTGCCGGGCAAGGGCAAGGGCGTCGTCTGCATCGTGCACAGCGGGCCGGGGGTGCCGGGGGACAAGGCCGGCAGGACCTCGGTCAAGGTCGTGGGCGGGAAGGTGTACGTCAACGGCAAGCTCATGCCGAAGCTGAAGGTCAACGACAAGTGTCCGCCGATTCCGGTGCTGCCCGGTAAGGGGGGTGGCGTCGTCTACAAGCCGGGCGCCGGCACCGCGTCGCTCACGGCTGCGGGTGCGGTTCTCGCGGGCTGAGCGGGGGCGAACCGTTCGGGGGCGGGTGGGGTCGGGACCTCCGGGGTGGGAGTCCGAAATCTCATATTTACGGGCCTGGCGGCCCACAAATATAAGTCAGCATTTCGGACCCCCACCCCTCCGGCCCCTCCCGGCGGTCTCGGCTCGCCGGGCGTCCGTTCGGTGAGTTATCCGGTGCCGGTCCGTGTTCGGTGGGGTGCGCTGTCGCCTGCGCGTCGTGGTCCGTCCGGTCAGTTGTCCCGTGCGGTGCGCTGTCCGGTACCGGTCAGTTGTCCCGTGCAGTGCGCTGTCCCGTGCAGTGCGCTGTCCCGTGCAGTGCGCTGTCCCGTGCAGTGCGTTGTCCCGTGCAGTGCGTTGTCCCGTGCAGTGCGTTGTCCCGTGCAGTGCGTTGTCCGGTGCGTTGCGTTGTCCCGTGCCGGTCAGTTGTCCCGTGCGGTGCGCTGTCCAGTGCCGGTCGGTGTTCGGTGGGGTGCGCTGTCGCCTGCGCGTCGTGGTCCGTCCGGTGAGTTGTCCGGTGGGGTGCGCTGTCGCTGCCGTCCGTGGGGGTCCGGTGTCCGTGCCGGTGGGTTGTCGGGTGCGATGTGAGGTCGCCTGCATCCCGGTGAACCCTCCCCCGTGGCCGGCCCGCGTTACCGGGGGCGGGTCGCGTCGCTGCGTACGGTCGTCGGACCGGGGGACGTCGGCGGAGTGGCCGGAGGTGGTGGCGCGGGATGGGGCATTGGCACGCGTACACGTACACCGGGGTGGGGAAGCCGCCGGAGGGGGTGGCGCGGGATCCGATGAGTCCGACGCCGCCGATTTTGGTGCGGGAGTGGTTGCGGAAGCCGCGGGCCATGATGGTGGGGACGTTTACGGAGGCGGGGGCGGCGTTGGGGTGGCTGGCGGCGGAGCTGGAGGGGGCGCCGCCGTTGCCGACGTCGCTGCCGGTGGAGACGACGCTGGGGTACGCGCGGGAGCGGCTGGGGACGTATCCGTACGATCAGGTGACGCGTTACTGGACGCCGGGCGGTTATGTGTGCCGGGACCTGGTGTGGTGCGACGGCACGGTGGGGGTATGCCCGGATCCGCGGTGAGGGGCTACGCGGGGTCCTCCGGGGGGCGGGCGGGGGCGGAGGGGAGGCGGACGCGGACCAGGGTGCCGGCGCCGGGGGTGGATTCGAGGTCGACGTGGCCGCCGTGGGCGGTGACAAGGGCGTGGACGATGGACAGGCCGAGGCCGGTGCCGCCGCCGGCGGGGGTGCGGGTGCGGGAGGGGTCGACGCGGTAGAAGCGTTCGAAGACGCGGGCGGCCTGTTCGGGGGTCAGGCCGGGGCCGTGGTCGGCGACTTCGAGGACGCCGTGGCCGGCGAGAGTGCCGACGCCTATACGGACGGGGGTGCCGGGCGGGGTGTGGGCGACGGCGTTGCCGACCAGGTTGGTGACGACCTGCCGCAGCCGGGCCTCGTCGCCGAGGACCTGGGCGGGGCCGGGCGGGTTGCCGTCGCCTCCGCCGGGTCCGGTGAGGGTGACGGTACGGCCCGGGTCGAGGGCGGTGGTGTCGTGCAGCGCGTCCACCGCGAGGGTGCGCAGGTCCATCGGGGCGAGCTGCACCGGGCGCTGGGCGTCCATCCGTACCAGGGTCAGCAGGTCCTCGACCAGGCCGCCGAGCCGTACGGCCTCGCTCTCGATCCGGGTCATGGTCCGCTTCACGTCGGCCTCGCTCGCGAGCGCGCCCATCCGGTACAGCTCGGCGAAGCCGCGGATTCCGGCGAGCGGGGTGCGCAGTTCGTGGCTGGCGTCGGCCACGAAGCGGCGCATCTGCTCCTCCGACTCGGCGCGGACGGCGAAGGCGGACTCGATCTGGGTGAGCATCGCGTTGAGCCCTGCCGTCAGCTTCCCGGCCTCGGTGCGGGGCGACACCTCGGGCATGCGGTGCGAGAGCTGGCGGCCGGCGGCGATCTCGGCGGCGGTGGCCTCGATACGGCGCAGGGGCCGCAGGCCGGCCCGTACCGCGAACCAGGCGGCCACGCCGAGGACGGCCGCCACGACCGCGCCGATCAGCAGGAAGGCGTTGCTGAGGTGGCCGGTGGTGGAGGTGACCTCGTCCAGGGAGGCCGAGACCACGACGCCGGCGGGCAGCGCGTCCGGGGCGCGGGCAGGGGTCAGGGGGTGGGAACCTGCAGGGTCCTGCGCGGCGTTTGTGGTGCTTGTGGTTCCTGTCGTTCCTGCGGTTCCTGTCGTTCCTGCGCTTCCTGTCGTACCTGCGGTTCCTGTGGTGCCTGCGGTTCCTGTGGTGCCTGCGGGGGTGCCCGGGAGTGCGTCGGGGGCGCGGCCCGGGGTGACGGTGAGGGGGCCGGAGCCTGCGGGATCCTGCGCAGTACCCGCGGGGGCGCCCGAGCTTGCGTCGGGGGCAGGGGCCGGGGTAACGGTGCCGGAGCCTGCGCGACCCCGCGAAGTGCCTGCTGGGGCGCCCTGGGACGAGGCCACGGACGCGCCCGAGGTAATGCCCGCGGGGGTGTCCGAGGTGGCGCCCGCCGAACCGCCGGCCGAGGTGGCGGCCACGCTGCCGGCCGAGGCGCCTTGCGTGGCACCCGCCGACGTACGCCCGCTGCCCGCCGAAGACGTATCCACCGCGCCGATCGGTGACGCGCCCGCCGACGCACCGCGTGACGTACCCGCGGACGTGCCCTCGACCGGGACTCCGGAGTCGTTGGTTCCAGAGGGATCCACGGGGACGATCAGTACGCGCCATTCGCCGCCGCCGTGGTCGCTGGCGACGTCGAAGGGCTTGCCGAAGTGGGCGCGCAGTGAGGCCGCGTCCATCGTGGGCCACAGGGGGCGGGGGTCGCCGGCCGCGACCGGGAGCCGGAACTGCTCGGAGATCGAGCCGTCGGCGGCGGCGAAGGCGACCACGAACTGGCTGGGCAGCCAGGGTGCCCGGCTGCCGCCGGACCGGGGCAGGCGGGGGGCGGGCGGGCCCTCGCTGTCCAGTCGGCGGGCGAGCGGCTGGCCGTAGCGGGCGAGCTGCTGGTCGACCCGGTCGACGAGTTGGCCGCGGACCGAGCCGAGCACCACGGTGTCGCTGACGGTGAGGCCGAGCAGCACCAGGACGAGGGAGAGCAGGACCAGCCGGGAACGCAGGGACACCGCGGAGAAGCGCAGGTTGCGCAGCCGCCGGGCGCCCCGTACGGGTGGGGGGAGGCGGCCGGCGCGGCCCTGCCGGGGCGGGGGCGGCACGGCGGTCAGCCCTGGGGCACGACCGGGCGGCGCAGCACGTAGCCGACGCCGCGCACGGTGTGGATCAGCTTGGGGGCGCCGCCCGCGCCGGAGTCGACCTTGCGCCGCACGTAGGAGATGTACGACTCCACGATGCTCAGGTCGCCGCCGAAGTCGTACGCCCACACGTGGTCGAGGATCTGCAGCTTGGAGACCACGCGGTCGGCGTTGGCCATCAGGTAGGCGAGCAGCTTGAACTCGGTGGGGGACAGCGAGACCGGGCGGCCGGCCCGGGTGACCTGGTGGCCGACCGGGTCCAGCTCCAGGTCGCCGGCGACCAGCCGGCCGTCGTCGGTGGGCGCGCCCGTACGGCGCAGGATCGCCCGGATCCGCGCGATCAGTTCTTCCAGGCTGAACGGCTTCGTGACGTAGTCGTCGCCGCCCGCCGTCAAGCCGCTGATCTTGTCCTCGACGCCGTCCTTCGCGGTCAGGAACAGCACGGGCAGCCGGTCCGGGCCGGCGCCGGCCCCCCGGGCGCGGTACGGGCCGCCCTCCTCGCGCAGCCGCTTCACCACGGCGAAGCCGCTCATGTCCGGCAGCATCACGTCCAGCACCACCAGGTCCGGCCGCTCCCGAGCGACCGCGGCCAGCGCGTCCGCCCCGGTGGCCGCGGATTCCACTTTGAACCCCACGAAGCGCAGGGACGCGGACAGCAGCTCCCTGATGTTGGGTTCGTCGTCCACGACCAGCAGGCTGGCCTCGGGCGTCTCCATGGTCTCCTCCTGGCACGAGTCCGCTGCACGGTACGCCCCGCACCTGTGAGAACGCCCTGCCCGGGCGGGGCTGACCAATCCGGCGAGCGCCGGCCCGTTTGCGCTGCCTGGCGGCAGCGGGGGCACGGGCAGGTGGTGCGGCCACCCGGGCTCGCTGCCCGCTGCCTGCCGGCAGCCGGAGCGGCCCGGGGCTGCCGCCAGGAGCCCGCCGTGACGGCCGGTGCTATTGGACGGCCGGTGGCCCAGGGCCGGGTCCGGTCGCTGCTGGCGGGAAGCTGTTCGGCGGGTGGCCGGAGCCGTCCCGAACCGCCGTCCGTCGGCTCGCTGCCCGGCCGTGCCCAACAGGTTCGCTGCCGGAACGGTCGGCGGTTGGCGTGGCTGGTCGCTGCCGCTGCCGCTGCCGCTGCCGCTGCCGCTGCCGCTGCCGCTGCCGAACGGTAAGTCACGCGCCGCCATCCGTCCGACGACCGTGACCGTCCAGTGCGGCCGGGACCGTCGCCCGGCCCGGCTGGGCCGACGCCTGCCGAGCGATAAGCCGTCCGCCTGGGGGCCGGGCCCGTACCGCCATCCGTCCGCTCGACCATGACCGGCCGGTCCCCAGCCGACGGTCGCCCGTCGTGGCGGGGCCAGCGGCTGCGGCAAGCCGCCCGCCCCAGACCGGACCACCCCACACCGCCATTCCGTCCCTGACCGCTCGACTCGACACAGTGAGCCGCTCGGCCCGGTAGGGCCTGGACCCGTTACGGCCGGTCGTCGCGGGTCCGGGCCGGTGGGCCGGGCCCGGTCGTACGGCTCCCCGTGCCGTACGGAGCCCCGTGCCGTACGGAGCCCCTTACGGTCAGTTGCCGCCGGAGGCGCCCGTGCCGCCGGAGCGGTTGGCGCCGCCGAAACCGCCGAAACCGCCGAAGCCGCCTCCGAAGCCGCCGGCGGATTGGGTGCCGCCTTCGGTGACGGTGGTGGCGGCGATGTCGCCGTTGGAGTCGGGGGTGCCGCGGACGGTGACGGTCTGGCCGGGCTGGAGGTCGGTGACCTTGCCGTCCTTGGATTCGCTGACCTTGGTGGAGCCGCCGGTGGTGACCTTGACGATGTTGCCCTGGGCGTCGGTGACGTAGAGGGTCGAGCCGTCGACCAGCTTGACGGTGCCGAAGGTGACACCCGAGGCGCCGCCCGCTCCGCCCGTACCGCCGCCGAAGCCCGCGCCGGGGCCGGCACCCGTACCGGCACCGGCTCCTGTCGTGCCACCGGCACCCGCACCGCCGCCGAAGCCCCGGGCGCCGGCCGCCGTTCCGGTGCGGCCGGCGGCGGCAGCGGCGAACCCACGGCCGCCGCCGGTGCCGGAGTTGTGGAGATGGCTCTTCTCCACCAGCGCGCCGCCGGCGAACGCGCCGGCCGCGACGACGCCGGCCGCGAGGACCAGCGTCAGCCAGGGCAGTTTGCGCCGCGGCGGAGCCGCCAGCTCCGCCGAGATGTCCCGGGCGTCCGGCGGCTCGGCCAGGATCTCCTCGGGTCCCCGCGCGGGCGGGCCGCCGGGCCCCTCGAGCACTTCCATCTCCCGGGTGCCGGCCAGGATCTCGATCCCGCCCTGGGCGGGCACGGCCGGCAGCAGCTCCGTGTCGGCGGCGTCTGCCTTGACCAGGTCGGTACGGCGTCGCGCCATCTCCGGTTCCCTCTCTCCTGACGTGCCCGGGGAGCCGTGCGGCTCCCCGGGACGGTGTGCCGGGACCGGCCGCGGCCCCGGCGTGGTCTCACTCGTGCCGCAGTGCCTCGATGGGCCGCAGGCTGGCCGCCCGGTTGGCGGGGTAGCTGCCGAAGAACAATCCGATCGCGACGGCGATGACGAAGGCGCCGATCACCGACGACGGGATGACCACCGGCTTGATGCCGACGATCGTGAAGCGCGAGCCGACCAGCCCGCCGACCACGCCGAGCCCGCCGCCGACCAGCGACAGCAGGGTGGACTCGGCGAGGAACTGGCCGAGGATGACGCCCTTGGGCGCCCCGATCGCCTTGCGGATGCCGATCTCCCGGGTCCGCTCGGTGACCGTCACCAGCATGATGTTGGTGATGCCGATCCCGCCGACCAGCAGCGAGATCGCGGCGACCGCGCCGAGCAGCACCGTGAACGTCTTGTTGGTGGACGCCTGGGTGGACAGCAGCGACGCCTGGCTGGAGACCCGGAAGTCCAGCGCGGTGGGGTCCTTGATGCCGTGCTGGGACATCAGCACGGTGGTGATCTCGTTCTGCGCGGGCGTGGTGGCCGACGCGGACTTCGCCTCGACCAGGATCTGGCTGATCGAGCCGAAGCCGGTGAACGCGTTCTGCACGGTCGGCAGCGGAGCGATCACCGTGTCGTCCGGGTCCTGGAAGCCGGTGCCGCCCTTGGTCTCCAGCACCCCGACCACGGTGAACGGGGTCCCGCCGAGCACGAACTTCTTGCCCACCGGGCTGGCCGTGCCGAACAGGTCGGTCGCGGTGGTCGAGCCGATCACCGCCACCTTGCGGGAGTTGAGCACGTCGTCGGCGCTGAAGTAGTCGCCGGTGGCGACCTTGCTGTTGGACGCCTTGAAATACGCCGGGTAGGTGCCGACGACCTGGCTGACGGTGTGCGAGGTGCCCTGGTAGAGCGCGGTCTGCGAGGTGCTGACCTCGGGCGCGACCGACTCGACGTCCGGCGCCTGCGCCGGGTCGGCCAGCGCCCGGGCGTCGTCCACGGTGAGCGGCTTGGTGGCGGTCGCGGTGGAGCGGCCGCCGCCGAAGCCGCCGCCCGAGGACACGGTCAGCGAGTTGGTGCCGAGCTTCTCGATGGAGTTCTTGACCGCCTGCGAGGAGCCGTTGCCGACCGCGAGCAGGATGATCACCGCGGCCACACCGATGAGCACACCGAGCATGGTCAGGCCGGAGCGGACCTTGTTGGCGCCCAGGCCGCCGACGGCGAAGCGCAGGGTTTCGACGACGTTCACGAGCCCGCACCTCCGGTGAGCGCCTGGCGCTGGGCGGGTACGGTGGCGGCGATCGCGGGCGGCGGGCCGTCCACGGGAGCCTGCCGTACGTCGCTGACGACGCGGCCGTCCACCAGCCGCAGCACCCGCTTGGCGTGCCGGGCCACCTCGTCCTCGTGGGTGATCAGCACCACGGTGCGGCCGGAGGCGTTGAGCCGGTCCACGATGGCGAGCACCTCCTCGGTGCTGTGGCTGTCCAGGTTGCCGGTGGGTTCGTCGGCGAGCAGCATCGCCGGGGCGGTGACCAGGGCGCGGGCCACCGCGACCCGCTGCTGCTGGCCGCCGGAGAGCTGGTTGGGCCGGTGGTCCATCCGGTCGGCGAGGCCGACCAGGGTCAGCGCGGCCTCGGCCCGGCGGCGGCGTTCGGCGGTCTTCACCCCGGCGTAGGCGAGGGGGAGTTCGACCTGGGCGCGGGCGGGCACCCGCGGCACCAGGTTGAACGACTGGAAGACGAAGCCGATCTTGCGGTTGCGGACCAGGGAGAGCTGGTGCTCGTCCAGGCCGCCGACGTCGATGCCGTCCAGCAGGTAGCGGCCGACGGTCGGCACGTCCAGGCAGCCCAGGATGTTCATCAGGGTGGACTTGCCGGAGCCGGAACTGCCCATGACGGCCACGAAGTCGCCCTGCTCGACCACCAGGTCGATGCCGGCGGGCGCGCCGGTGACGGGGTCCTCCTCGCCGCTGAGCGCGTGCACGGCGGCGTCGCCGTGACCGTACGTCTTGATCAGCGAGCGCACCTCGATCACCGGCGGCGGCCCCCAGGGGCTCTCCTCGGCGGGGGCCAGCGGGTCGGGTGCGTCCGGCAGCCCGGAACCTTCGGCGGCCGGGTCGAACTCGAACAGCGGTGCCTCGGCGGCGGGTTCGGGGCCGGACACCTGTCCGTGCACGGCCGCCCGCCCGGCTCGCGCGCGGTGCAGCCCGCGGCCGAGGCCGGTTTTGGGCCGCCTCATCCGCGGGCACCTCCGCCCGCGCCGCGGAAGCCGCCGCCACCGCCGCCGATACCGCCCGCGCCGCCGAACCGGCCGCCACCGCCGCCGAAGCCGCCGGGGAACGCGCCGCTGGGGAAGCCGCCGTTGCCGGCCGATGCCACGGTCGGGATCTGCACCTTCTGGCCCTCGGTCAGGCCGCTGGTGATCTGGTCGGCGGAGTCGCCCTCCACGCCGACCGTGACGTTCGTACGGGTCGTGGAGCCGTCGGAGTTGACCACCTGGACGGTGCGGTTGGTGCCGGTGCCGGAGACCGCCGCGGTGGGCACGCTCAGGGCGCCGGACGCTTCACCGGTGACGACCTGGATGGTGGCGCTCATGCCGGTGCGCAGGTCCGCGGTGGAACTGGTGATGGTGAGCGTGGCCGCGTACTGCACGGCGCTGCCGCTGCTCGAGCCGCCGCCCCCGCCGGAGCTGCCGCTGCTGACCGGCAGCGAACTGACCGACAGCACCTTGGCGTTGAGCGTGGTGCCGGGCTCGGCGTTCAGCGAGACGGTGGCCGCCTGGCCGGGCTTGACCTTCAGCGCGTCGGACTCGGAGAAGTCCGCGGTGACCTGCATGCCGGTGGGATTGGTCAGCACGACGAAACCGGTGGGCGTGGAGCCGGACGAACTCGACGTACTCGAGCCGCCGCTGCCGCCCGCGCCGCCGGAGCCGGTGCCCGAGCCGGAGGTGCCGGAGACCGTGTCGCCCACCGCGCCGGACACCGAGGCGACCGTGCCGGAGACGGGGGCCTTGAGGACGCAGCCGTCCACCGCCCGGTTGTCGGCGTCCACCTTGTCCTGCGCCTGCGTGACCTGGGCCTGCGCCTGGGCGAGCTGGGCCGGGTCCACGGTCGGGGTGGGCGTCGGGGTCGGAGTGGCGGCCACGCCACCGCGGCCGCCGGAGCCCGTGGAACCGGAGTTTCCGGTGGAGGCGGGCAGTTCGCCCTCCTCCACCTTCGTCAGGTTCGCCTCAGCGGCGGTCAGCGAGGCCTCGTCCTCCGACAGCGTCTCCTTGGCCGCCGTGGGGTCCACCTTCGCCAGCGTCTGGCCCTTGGTCACCTTGTCGCCGGCCTTGACCGCGACGTCGGTGAGAGTGCCGCCGGTGGTGAAGTTCACCCCCGCGTCGCTGGGGGAGGCGAGCGAGCCGGACCCGGAGACCGTGGCGAGCACCGTGCCCCTGGTGACGGTCGCCGTCCGCGCCGTACCGCCGGCCGACGACGAGGAGTTGCCGCTGTTGTGCACGGCCGCATATGCGCCGCCGGCGCCCGCGAGCACCACCACGCCGAGCACCGAGTTGATCAGGACGGCCCTGCGCCGCCGTGGGAGCACCTTCATGGCCCGCATCCTGAACGGCCCCGCCTTTGAGCGCCTGGGAGAAACCTGGGAGTTCACTGGGAGCCCGGGCCGGGCACGGGAGGTGCCACAGGGCGGCAAAAGCGACGCCGATGCGCTTATCGGACCGGAATACGTCACTCCGCGCGATCGTACGGTGACCGACTCCCGGGGAACTCACAGCCAGGTCCCCGGGAGCCCCTATGCGGGTGCGGTTCCCTCGGATCCGGCCGCCCGCGCACCCCCTGTATCGCGTTCATCCGCACCGCGCGGGCGGCCCAAGCCGCCGGCCCGACCGAGGGGACGAATCGAGATGACCCGGATCATCCGGACCACCCGGACCACGGGAGGGGCCGGCGCCAACGCGCTGCGGGCCGGCCTGACCGTGGCCGCGTTCGCCGCGTCGGGGGCACTGGTGCTTACCGCCTGCTCGTCGTCCTCGGGCTCGTCGTCGTCCGCTTCCGCGTCCGGCAGCCCGGCCGCCACGGCGTCGGCCTCCGCCTCGGGCAACCGCGGCCAGGCGATGACGGCCTACCGCGACTGCCTGAGCCAGCACGGGCTCAAGCTGCCCAGTTTCGCGCCGCGTTCACCCGGCGCCAGGCCGTCCGGCTCGCCCGGTGCCGGGCGCGGCTTCGGTGGCGGCGGGTTCGGTGGCGGCGGCCGGGGCTTCGGCGGGGGCGGCTTCCCCGGGTTCGGCGGGGCCTCGCCGGACGCGGCGACCCAGAAGGCGCTGGACGCCTGCAAGTCGCTGCAGCCGCAGTTCTCCGGGCGCGGCGGGGCCGGCGGCGCCAATTCCTCCGCCTTCAAGGCCTTCACGAGTTGCCTCAAGGACCACGGCGTCGTACTGCCCACGCCGTCCCCGGGCGCGACCAACGGCGCGGGCCGGCCCGGCGGCGGCTTCGGCTTCCGCGGCCTGAACACTTCCGACCCGAAGACGGCCAAGGCATACGACGCGTGCAAGGTGCTGCTGCCGCAGCGGAGCCCCGGCTCGGGTGCGGGCGCGCCCTCCCCGTCGGCCACCACCTGACGGCGGTCCGGCGGGGAGACAAGCGGGCGGGGGCACCGGGAGGTGCCCCCGCTGCGTTTTCCGGGCGCCCTTTGGGGGCGCCTTTGCTGTGCGGGTTCTGCTGTGCCGGTTCTGCTGTGCGAGTTCTGCTGTGCCGGGGCCGGCTACCAGGCGAATGCCTCCGGGGACGGGCCCGGGCCCGGGAAGATCTCGTCCAGGGCGGCCAGGAAGTCCGGGGTCAGGCGCAAGTCCGCGGCGCGCAGGGCGGATTCGAGGTGGTCGGCGGTGCGCGGGCCGACGATGGGGCCGGTCACGCCGGGCCGGGTGAGCAGCCAGGCCAGGGCGACCTCGCCAGGGGCCAGGCCGTGCTCGGCGCACAGGTCCTCGTAGCGCTGGACGCGCTCGCGGACCTCGGGCTTGGCCAGGCCCGCCCCGGAACGGCCGCCCGAGGTGCGCGAGCCTCCGCCCTCGCGCTCCTTGCGCAGCGCCCCGCCGAGCAGTCCCTGGTGCAGCGGTGACCACGGGATGACGCCGAGGCCGTACGCCTGGGCCGCCGGGATCACGTCCATCTCCGCCCGCCGCTCGGCCAGGTTGTACAGGCACTGCTCGCTCACCAGGCCCAGCCCGCCGAGGCGGGCGGCGGTCTCGTTCGCCTGCGCGATGTGCCAGCCGCCGAAGTTGCTCGACGCGGCGTAGAGGATCTTGCCCTGGGCGATCAGCACGTCGATCGCCTGCCAGATCTCGTCCCAGGGGGTTGCCCGGTCGACGTGGTGGAACTGGTAGATGTCGATGTGGTCGGTGCGCAGCCGCCGCAGGCTCGCGTCGACCGCGCCGCGGACGTGGGCCGCGCTCAGGTGGTCGTGGTTGGGCCAGGACTGCTCGTGCCACGGCTTGCCGTCGTTGGTCGTGTTGCCGTACAGCTTCGTGGCCAGGACGGTCCGCTCGCGGCGGCCGCCGCCGCGGGCGAACCAGTTCCCGATGATCTCCTCGGTCAGGCCCTTGTGCGCGTCGCGGCCGTAGATGTCCGCGGTGTCGAAGAAGTTGATCCCCGCGTCGTGGGCCCGGTCCATGAGCGCGTGTGCGTCCGGCTCCTCGGTCAGCCCGCCGAAGTTCATCGTCCCCAGCACGATGCGGCCGACCTTGAGCCCGGTGCGTCCGAGCTGTGTGTACTCCATGGGGCGAGCCAACACCTTGGAGTGGACTCCAGGGCAAGGGCTTTGCCGCGTCGGCGCGTCGGAACGGGGCGCCTGCGGCGACGATGCGGATCGGGCGTCAGGCCTGAGCGGCGCGGAGCTTCTGCGTGCGGTCGACGAGCTCGACGAGCGCGACGCGCTGCCCGGGGGTGAGGTCGCCGGCCAGGCCGGACTCGCGGACGTGGGCGCGGGTCAGCAGCTCGTGGCAGTCCAGCGCGCCCATCCCCGGCACCGCCCGGACGAGCGCGGAGACCTGGATGTCCGCGGCGTCGCCGTCGATCGCGGCGGCCCGTCGCAGCACCCGCGACAGCCCGGCCGTACCCTCCGTGGCGACCTCGCTCAGGACCAGAGCCCGGCGATGGCTGGCCTCCTGCGAGACCTTGTCCTGCCGGGGCCCGAAGACCGTCATTGTGCGCACACCTCGATCCGATTTGCGCCGGTTTGGCGCTCCACCACGCCGAGCGTACGCCCGCCGCAGCGCCCCGCAACCTCGATACTCGGCGTAATGACCTATTCGCGCTCAGTCTTCACGCCGAGTTAACGGCGAGGTGACGCCCCCGCCACGCCCGCCGCCGGCCCCCGCTTTCGACGTTACGCCGCGGGGTGGGACGGCGGGCGGGCGCCCGGTACGTTGTGCGGTCCGGATACAGCAGGGGGGATGGGGGGTCATGGCCGGGAAGTTCCGTCGCTTGGGCCGGAAGCTGTGGTGGTCCTACGCGGTCGTCATCATCGTCCTGATCCCGATCGGCGGGGCGATTCGCAACAGCGGCCACCCCTGGCAGGTGGGGTACGCGTGCTTCGCCTCGCTGCTGCTCGGGGCGAGGCTCGGCGACTGGGCCAACAGCGACGACAAGGATGAAGAAGCGGGCGAAGGAGAGGGCGAGGAGGACGCCGCGAAGCCCAACGAGGAGGCGGAGGCCGCGGCCGACGGCACCCGGTGAGCGAAGGATCACCCTCGGTCCACGCAAAATCCGCGGAGGTGGGAATTCCGTTTCCTCGGAGCAGGGGTGGAAAGACGGCGAAACAGGAGGGATTGCTCTCGGGGACGGCGACGACGGAGGTGAGGGGTCGTGGCGCAGGTGACCCGGGCCCGGACGAACGGAGCCCGCCCGGACCAGACCGGGCCGCACGAAGCGACAGCGACGACGGCGAGGACGGACGGGGGCAGCCGGTCGGTCGGCACGCTGGTGAAACAGGGGACCGAGCAGTTGTCGGCGCTGATCCGGCAGGAGCTGCGGCTGGCGCAGGCCGAGCTGACCCGCAAGGGCAAACGGGCCGGGTTCGGCGGCGGTCTGTTCGGTGGAGCCGCCCTGATGGCCTTCTTCGGGCTCGCCAGCCTGATCGGCGCGGCCATCGCGGCGATCTCGGGACCGCTGACGGTGTGGGCCGCCGCCCTGATCGTGGCCGGCGGACTGATGCTGCTCGCCGCGATCCTGGCACTGGCCGGCCGGCGCGAGATCAAGCGAGCCGTACCGCCCGTTCCGGGTGAGGCCGTCGACAGCATGCGGCACGACCTGGAAACCCTCAAGGAAAGGGCGACGAAGCGATGAGCCACGGTGACCAGCACAAGCCGCACCTGTCCATCGCCGAGATGGAACGGGAGATCGCCGAGACCAGGGAAAAGCTCGGCGCCACCATCGAGGAACTCGCCGCCAAGGCCGACGTTCCGGGCCGCGCCAAGGCGAAGGCGTCCGACACGGCCGCCCGCGTCCGCGGCACCTTCCGCCGCGGGCACGACCGTACGGCTGCGGGCTCCGAACCCGCCGCAGAGGTCGCGGGTACGGACCAGGGCGCACTGTCCGCCGCCGGTGCCGAGCAGGGCGCGCCGCCCACCGCGGGAGGGGAACCGGGTACGGAACAACGCCCCTCCGGCCGCGGTGCGCACGCCCGGGCGAGGGCCGACCAGGTCAAGGCCAGGGCGGACGAGGCCCGGCACCGGGCCGGCGACATGCGCGGCAAGGCGACGGAAAAGGCCGGGCACGCCATGGAGCGCGCCGGCCACGCCCGCACCCGGGCCGCCGGCACCGCGCACGAGGCCGCGACCCGTACCGAGCACGCCGTCCACAAGGTGACCGAGGACCAGAGCCGCACCATGTACGCCGTGGCCGCGCTGTCCCTCACCGCGGCCACGGTGATCGCCCTGGTGTGGGCCAAGCAGCACGGGGACTTCTCGCGCTCGGGCCACTGATCGGGTCCCGTCCCCGCACGAACGTCCTGGCGCCCGGTGACCGGTGACGGTGATGGCTTGCCGGTGACCGGTGACGTGCGGGCCCCGCCCCCGTAGGGTGAACGGTCATGGCTGACCGCAGGGTTGTGACCGTCAGGCCCGAGCAGGGCTCGTACGCGTGGACGTTCGGCGGGGCGGCGCCGGTCGCCAGGATCGCGCCCGGGACCGTACTGGACCTGTTCACCGAGGACTGCTTCGCCGGACGGGTGCGGTCGGCAGGCGACCTGGTGTCGCAGGTGTGCGAGTTCCCGTTCCTGAACCCGCAGACCGGGCCCTTCTACGTCGAAGGCGCCGAGGTGGGCGACACCGTGGCGGTGCACTTCGTGTCGGTGGAGCCCGCCCGGGACTGGGCGGCCTCCACCACGGTGCCGCTGTTCGGCGCGCTGACCTCCACCCACACCACCGCGACCCTTCAGCCGCCGCTGCCCGAGGTGGTGTGGATGTGGGAGCTGGACCGGCAGCGGCGCACCTGCGCGTTCGAGACCCGTGAGGGCGGGATGCGGATCGAGCTGCCCATGGACCCGATGCACGGCACGGTCGGGGTCGCGCCCGCCAACCTCGAGGTCCGCTCGGCACTCGTCCCCGACGCGCACGGCGGCAACATGGACACCCCGGAGATGCGTGCCGGCACCACGTGCTACCTCGGCGTGAACGTCGAGGGCGCGCTCCTCAGCCTAGGCGACGGACACGCCCGGCAGGGCGAGGGCGAGACCTGCGGGGTCGCGGTGGAGTGCGCCATGAACACGGTCGTGATCGTCGAACTCCTGAAAGGCGTCGCCACTCCGTGGCCCCGGCTGGAGTCCGACACCCACATCATCTCCACGGGCTCCGCCCGCCCCCTCGAGGACGCCTTCCGCATCGCCCAGCTCGACATGGTCCGCTGGCTCCAGCGGGATTACGGCTTCGCCGAGCTCGACGCGTACCAGTTCCTGAGCCAGGCCGGGGAATCGCCCCTGGCGAACGTCTGCGACACGAATTACACGGCTGTCGCCAAGATCCGCAAGGGCTGGCTCCCGCCGGGTACGCCGCATCGGGGCCTGCACGATGAACTGCGTTCGGCTGCGGTGGGGTTGCGCCCCTGAGGGGCGCCCCGTCAGGGGCGCGGGGCTGTCTTTGATATGCGGCTGGCGCCGCGTGGGCGCGAGCAACCACTGACGGCCGGTGGTCCGGACACGACAGCAACTGCCCCTTCGGGCCGGTGGCGACCCGCGGCCCTGAATCGGGCCGAGCGCGTGGGGGCACCCCCGGACGGAGTCTGGGGGACCCCGCGCCCCTTGGTATTCCCGGCGAACCGCCCGCCGCCAGGCGGGCCTGACCACCCCCGGCGAACCGTACAGGGGGAACGTAAGCTCACCGTTATGGAAGAACGGGTACTGGGCAGGACCAACCACGACGTGTCGACCGTTGGGCTGGGCACGTGGCAGCTGGGCGCCGACTGGGGTGCCGTGAAAGAGGAGGACGCCTTCGCCGTGCTCGACGCGGCGGTCGAGACGGGCGTGACCTTCTTCGACACGGCGGACGTGTACGGGGACGGCCGCAGCGAGCAGCTGATCGGGCGCTATCGGCGGGAGCGGCCGGACGCGCGGGTGTTCGTGGCCACCAAGATGGGCCGCCGGGTGGAGCAGCTCCCGGAGAACTATGTGCTGGACAACTTCCGGGCCTGGAACGACCGGTCCCGCGCCAATCTCGGCGTGGACACCCTCGACCTGGTCCAGCTGCACTGCCCGCCGACCGCCGTCTACTCCTCCGACGAGGTCTTCGACGCCCTGGACACGCTGGTCGCGGAGAAGCGGATCGCGCACTACGCGGTGAGCGTGGAGACCTGCGCCGAGGCGCTGACCGCGATCGCCCGGCCGGGCGTGGCGAGCGTGCAGATCATCCTCAACCCCTTCCGGCTCAAGCCGCTGGAGGAGGTGCTGCCGGCCGCGCAGAAGGCCGGGGTCGGCATCATCGCCCGGGTGCCGCTCGCCTCGGGTCTGCTGACCGGCAAGTACACCCGCGAGACCGTTTTCGGCCCGGACGACCACCGCACGTACAACCGGCACGGCGAGGCGTTCGACCAGGGCGAGACGTTCTCCGGCGTGGACTTCGAGACCGGCTTGGAGGCGGCCGCGGAATTCGCCGCGCTCGCCCCGGAGGGCGCCACCCCCGCGCAGACCGCGCTGCGCTGGATCGTCCAGCAGCCGGGCGTCACCACCGTGATCCCCGGCGCCCGCTCGGTGGACCAGGCCCGCTCCAACGCGGCGGCCGCCGCCCTGCCGCCGCTGCCGGACGCCACCCTGGCCGCCGTGCGCGACCTGTACGACCGCCGGATCCGGGCCCAGGTGCACCACCGCTGGTGACGAGGCTTCGCTGGGTGCCCCGCGGGCCGGGCGGCCCGGCCCGGCCCGCGGGGCAGGCCCTATCGTCGTGGGGGTGACGACCTTCACCGACGGCCGGCAGGCCGAGTTCCCCGGGGCCGACGGCCCGTACGCCACGACCGAGATCGACCCGAACGCGGTGGGCCGGGTGCGCACCGAGTACGCGCCCGACCACGACGGGGACCCCGACCCGGGCGAGATCGTGTGGACGTGGGTGCCCTTCGAGGAGCACGACGGCCGCGGCAAGGACCGCCCGGTCCTGGTCGTGGCGCGCGAGCCGGGCGGCACCCTGCTCGCCGTCCAGCTCTCCAGCAAGCACCACGACCACGACCGCGAATGGGTGCCGATCGGCGCCGGCCCCTGGGACCGGGCCGGCCGCGACTCCTGGGTGTCCCTGGACCGCGTGATGCGCCTGCACGAACAGGGCATGCGCCGCGAGGCCTGCGCCCTCGACCGCGGCCGCTTCAATCTGGTGGTGAACCGCCTCAAGGAGCTCTACGCCTGGTCCTGACCGGCGCCCCGCGCCGAAGCGCACCCCTTCCTCATGGCGCGTCCGGGCCGCCGCGGTGCCCCGCACCGGCATCCGTCTCGGGGAATTCCCCGTGCAGCAGGCGTTCGAGGAGGGCCTCGTCCTCGTCGGACAGGTCGGAGACGAAGCGGGCCAGGACCTCGGCGCGGTCGCCGCCGCCGTCGAGCAGGGTGTGCATGCCGGCGGCGGCCTGTTCGGCCTCGGTGCGGACGGGGGCGTAGACATGGCCGCGGCCGGCCCGTTCGCGGCGGACCACGCCCTTGGCGCACAGCCGGGTCAGGATGGTCAGCACCGTGGTGTACGCGGTGTCGCCGCCGACCCCTTCCTGCACGACCGCGGCCGGCACGGGCCCGTCGGCCGCCCACAGCGCGGCGAGCACGGCGGCCTCCAGTTCCCCCCGGCCCCGCCGCCGCGCTCCGCTCCTCCCGTCGTCACCGGTCACGTCGTCCGCCCCTTCAGCTGATCGAGGGGCGTCCTGCGCGGCCCCGGCGCGCGGCCGTCCGCGGTCACCGGCCGGCCGAGGCCACGCTACCCCGGCGCCGGAGGCGGTCAGGCGGTGAGCACCCCGGTGCCGAGCAGGCCCATGAGGACGACGCCGAGGACGAGACGGTAGTTGACGAAGGCGTTGAGCGTGTTGTTGGCGACGAACTTCAGCAGCCACGCGATGGAGGCGTAGGCGACGACGAAGGACATGAGCGTGCCCACCACCAGGGGGCCGGCGCTCGCGCCGGCGCCCAGCGCGTCCTTGAGCTCGTACAGGCCGGCGCCGGTGAGCGCGGGGATGCCCAGGAAGAAGGAGAGCCGGGTCGCGGCCAGCCGGTCCAGGTCGCGGATGAGCGCGGTGGAGATGGTCGCGCCGGACCGGGAGAAGCCGGGGAAGAGCAGCGCGAGGATCTGCGAGCAGCCCACCACCATGGCGTCGCGGATGTCGGTGTCGTCCTCACCGCGCTTGTGCCGGCCCATCTGGTCGGCGGCCCACATGTAGCCGCTGCCGATGATCAGCGAGCCGGCCACCACCCACAGCGAGGCCAGCGGCCCGTCGATCAGCGGCTTGGCGGCCAGGCCGACGAAGACGATCGGGATGGTCGCGTAGATCACCCACCAGGCGAACTTGTAGTCGTGGTGGTAGCGCTCCTCGCGGTTGGCCAGTCCGCGGGCGAAGGCCGAGACGATCCGGACGATGTCCTTGCGGAAGTAGAGCAGCACCGCGGCGATCGCGCCCACCTGGATGACCGCGGTGAAGCCGACGACCGCCTTGTCGTCGACCTTGATGTTCATCAGACCCTCGGTGATCTTCAGATGGCCGGTGGAGGAGACCGGCAGGAACTCGGTCAGCCCCTCCACGACTCCGAGCACGGCGGCCTGTCCGATACTGATCGCGCTCAATCGATCCATCCCTGGGGGTTCGCTGCGGATCGCAGCGGGTTCGCGGCGGGCGGCACTGATCCTCTACAGTCGTGTAGACGTACCGGCAGTGACTCTAGATGACGCTAGGACGGGAGGCCAATCGTGACCGCGGACCGTCCGGCCCGGAAGAAGGCCAATGGCGTACTGGCGGGGGAGGTGCTGGCCGTGCTCCAGGCCGCGCCCGCCGCGCTGACACCCGCTCAGGTGATGGCCAGGCTACGCGACGATCTGGCGTACAGCACGGTGGTGACCACCTTGTCCCGGCTGTACGACAAAGGAGTGCTGCGCCGTACCCCGCGCGGCCGGGCGTACGCCTACACACCCGTCACCGACGGCCCCGGGCTCGCCGCGCGCCGCATGCGGCAGACCCTGGAGGGCGAGCCCGACCGGGAGACCGTGCTGCTGCGCTTCATCGACGACCTGTCCCCGGACGACGAGGACCTGCTGCGCCGGCTGCTGGGCGACGGTCAGGGCGCCGACAGTGCCGGCGCCAGTGCCGCCGACGGCGGCTGAGGGGCACCCGGGGGATGCACGTCGCCGTCTACCTGCCGCTGCTGACGCCCGCGCTGGCCGCCTTCCTCGCCCGCCCGCTGGCCGACCGCCTCGAACCGAGGCTGGCCACCTGGCTGCTGACCGGCGCCGCCCTGGTGCTGGCCGGCTCCAGCACGGTGGTGCTGGGGCTGCTCGCCCTCGCCGGGGTGCTGCGCATCCCGCCGGTGGCCCACCTGGCCCACCTGTCCACCGATGTGCTCGGCGCCCGCGACACCACCGGCTGGCCGGTCGGCCTGCTGGCCGCGCTGCTGCTGGCCGGCGCCGCGTCCGCCGCGCTGCTCCTGCTGTGGCGGCGGGTGCGGGCCCTGCTCGCGGTCGCCCTGGACGCGGCCTGCCTGCCCGGCCCCGACCCGCTGGTGGTGGTCGAGGACGAGGCCGCCGACGCCTTCGCCATGCCGGGACTGCCCGGCCGTATCGTCGTCTCCCGCGGCATGCTCGACGCCCTGCGCGACACCGAACGGGCCGCCCTGCTCGCCCACGAACGGGCCCATCTGCGCGCCCACCACTACCTGTTCTCGGCCGCCGTGCACCTGTGCGCCGCCGCCAACCCGCTGCTGCGGCCCTTCTCGGCGGCCGTCGGCTACACGGTGGAGCGGTGGGCCGACGAGCACGCCGCCTCGGTCACGGGCGACCGCCGTACGGTCGCCCGCGCCATCGGCAAGGCCGCGCTGGCCGGCCACCGCGGCACCCCCACCCCCGCCCTGGGCATCCTCGGCGACCTGCGCGGCCGCGTGCTGAACCCCGTCCTCGGCTCGGTGCTGGGCCGCGGCCTCGGCCGGCAGCTGGCGGACCTCGGCCGCCGCCTGGTCCCGCTGCCGGGCCGGGGCCGGGCCCGCGCGGCCACCCCGGGGCCCGTCCCCCGCCGAGTGGCCGCGCTGCTCTCCCCGCCGCCGCAGAGCCGCCCCCTGCTGATCGCCCTGACCCTGGCCCTGCTCGCCGTCACCACCTGCTGCGCCCTGGACGCCGCGCACGAACTGCACGAACTCCTGCAACTGGCGCACGGGAGCTGAGCGGCGGCCCGAGGGTGCCTCGGGCGATCCGATCGTGGCTCAGGCGTTCATGAACTCCCGCGGGCTCAGTGCCCGGTCGGTGATCCGCACGTCGCCGATGAAGCCGTGCATGATCTGGTCGATCTTCCCGTTGTACTCGTAGCCGCCGAGCAGCCAGGGCCCGCCCAGCGAGGTGAGGCCGTGGTTGACGGTGGCGGGGTTGCGGACCACCGGGCAGCCGTCGACGTACATCGTGGTGTGCCGGCCGTCGTTGACGACCGCGACGTGCCACCAGGCGTTCAGCGGCAGCAGGTGCCCCCAGTTGGTGACCGATGTGGTCAGGTCGACCGGGTAGACGCACCACTGGAGTTCGGCGCCGCCGGACAGGCTGAGGGTGACCACCGGCTCCTGCGGGTCGCCGCCGGTCTTGCCCGCCTCGCCGCTCATGCCCCAGCGGCTGAGGATCGCCGACCAGGCGTTGCGGTTGCCGTCCCAGTCCGCGGGCAGCTTGAGATACGTCTCGAAGGTGTAGCCGGCGGCGAAGGTCGCGGCGTTCAGCGGCGCGGAGTCCACCGTACGCAGGTACGCGCCGTGCGGGCCGCTGCCGTCCTTGTCGCCGCCGAAGTACAGGCTGGCGTGCCCCGGCTGGTCCGGGTGGTACTGGTCGGACCAGGTCAGCGCGGAGTCGGCGGCGCCGGGCAGCGCCTGCTTGACCAGGTCGTTGCCGCGACCGGTC
Source organism: Actinacidiphila acididurans (assembly GCF_016918855.1). Lineage (GTDB taxonomy): Bacteria > Actinomycetota > Actinomycetes > Streptomycetales > Streptomycetaceae > Actinacidiphila > Actinacidiphila acididurans. The sequence goes on along the minus strand of NZ_JADKYB010000022.1, from coordinate 12,369 downwards.
AGGTCCTGCACCCGGTCGGTGTCGTGGCTGCCGTCGAACCGCCAGTACGCGACCGTGCCGGGGATCAGCATGCGGCCGACCGGGCGGCCCGGGCGCGGGGCGACCGGCGCGAAGCCGGAGAAGCGCTCGGTGAAGTCGATGTCGAGGGAGAACCGGTCCTGCGGGCCGGTCAGCTCGATCTCCTGCCGCTGGAGCTCGTTCAGGGAGTCGGCGGCCTGGCCGAGGATCCACGGCGAGATCGTGTCGACGTCGATGGTGTTGCGGGCCAGGTCGAAGCGGTAGAGCCGGATCATGGCCGCGCCGCCGTAGTAACGGTCCTGGTAGTTGGTGATGTGCAGGTGCGTGTCGTGGCCGGCCGCGTTCGTCTTCACCGTGCGGGCCGGCGGCCAGAAGTGGCCGTTGAGGGTCAGGAAGATCTGGTCGCTGCCGTCGATCAGCTCGTCCCACAACTGCTGGCCGAAGTCGGAGAGCTGGGCCTCGTCGCCGTAGTTGTTCGCGCCGACGATCTCGTGCGTCGTCAGGATCACCGGGCTGGTCGGGTGGTCGGCGACGACCTTCCTGGCCCAGGCGATGCCCGCCGCGGACGGCCGCCAGTCCAGCGCGAGCACCAGCCACTCGCGGCCGGCCGCGCGGAAGCTGTGCCAGGTGTTGTAGCCGTCGGGGCTCGCGCCGCCGAACGACGACGCGCCGCGGAACCGCTGCGGACCGAAGACGTCCAGGTACGGGGACGGGCCGCGCTGGTCGTCCTTGCCGCTGTTGATGTCGTGGTTGCCGGCCAGCACGCTGTACGGCACCTGGTGGGTGTCCAGCACGGTGAACGCCTCGCCGATCGCCGCGAATTCGCCGGCCTGGCCGTTCTGGGTGAGGTCGCCCAGGTGGGCCATGAAGACGATGTTGTCGTCCTCGGCGTTGGCCAGCAGGTAGCGGAAGGACGCCTCGATCGGCGCCGGGTGGATGGCGTCGCCGTCGAACATGTACTGCGTGTCGGGCATCACGACCAGGGTGAACCGCTGGTCCTCGGTGTCCGGCCGCCAGGGGCCGTGGAGTTCGGGCAGCGCCGCGCTCGCGGGCGCCGCGGTCTCGGGCGCGGCGGCCGAGGCGGGCGACGCGGTCGCCAGGCCGGCCGCGGCGGCCCCCATCAGCCCCGCCCCCACGAGCAGGGAGCGGCGGGAGGTGCCGGGGGCCGTCATACCGGGCGCGGTGGCGCCGTGGTGGGGCGAAGTGCACATGGGCTTCTCTTTCAGGTGCTCATCGGTGCGTCTTTGGGGCGCTTGGGCATGCCGGAGGGCGGCTGAGGACCTGAAAGGTGCCCGTCACAAGGCGTACGGGGGCCTGGGGGGCAGGTCCGGGTGGCGGCCTGCGCCGACGCTACGGAGGCAAGGGGCAGCGGCCGCCAACAGTCGGGGAAGGCGGCATGAACGCGAATGGAGTGCCGGGCGGTCCGGTATCGGGGTCGGCCCGCGCCTGTCCGGAGCCGCGCGATGTACCACGTGGTACATTCGGCGCATGGACACCCCGGAACTGCGGGTCGACAAGCGGTCGGGCGGCGTGCGCTGCACGATCGGCGTCGACAGGCCGCCCGCGGAGGTCTACGCCGTGCTCGGTGACGTCGAGTCCTGGCCGCAGTGGCTGCCGACGGTGACCTCGGTACGCCGGACGGAGCCCGGCGACGGCGGCGGGCCCGGGCCGAGCGGCGCCTTCCGGGTCAAGCAGCCGCGGCTGCCCGTCGCGACCTGGCGGGTCACGCGAGCGGCGGCGCCGTACACCTTCACCTGGGTGAACGCACGCGGCGGGGTCACCGTGACCGCGGGCCACGTCATCGAGCCCGACGGGGCCGGCGGCTCCCGCGTCACCCTGACCATCGACCAGTCCGGCCCCCTGCGCCGCCTGGTCGCCCCCTTCACCACCGCCCTGACCGCGACGTACGTGCGTACGGAGGCGGAAGCGCTCAAGCGCCGCTGCGAGAACCCGCCGCAGGACCAGCAGGACTCGTAGAACCGCCCGGTTCGCCGCCTCCGTGCGGGAACAGTCCCATGAACTGCTCGGCCGCGGCCTCGACCGCCGCCCGGTCGCCGGTGGCCAGCAGGTCGAGCAGCAGACCGCGGGCGGTGGCAAGCGCCAGGCGGGCCCGGGCCGCGGCGACCGGTGGCGGCACGGCGCCGCCCTCGGCGAAGAGTTCGGTGAGCGGCGGCAGCCAGCGCTCCACCACGCCCGGCAGCATCCCGGCCGCCCAGGGCCGGCCCTGGAGCGCCTGGCCGTAGAGTTCGAAGAACAGCCGCTCGGCGGGGGCGAGCGAAGGATCGGCCAGCCGCTGCCAGAACGCCCGCGCCGCCTGGTCCGTCCGCCCGCCGGCCGCGCCGGTCAGGTCCGCGAACGCTTCCCGCTGCCGTTCCTCGGCCAGTTCCACCACCTGTGCCAGCAGGCCCTCGCGCGAGCCGAAGTGGTAGATCAGCATCCGGTGGCTGGTGCCGAGGCCCGCCGCCAGTTCGCGCAGGCTCGCCTCCCCCACCCCGCGCTCGGCCAGCAGGTCGTACGCGGCCGCCAGCAACCGGTCCCGGGCCGGCGAGGAAGGCGTGCCGGGCTGCCGGGTTCCGCTCATGTACCGCACGGTACAACACCGCCGCCCAGCACCCCCGGCCGCACGCGCTCACTGGATCGAGCAAAGGCCGTGGCCGGTTTTCTGTCGTAACTGGCTTGACGGCACAGTTTGATCGGCCATACTGCCCGCCGTGGAGCAGCGCACAGATCAGGTCGTCCCGGCGGTGCCCGTCGCCGGAATCGATCCGTCGTTCATACCGGGCATCACCGCGCCGGCGCCGTCCGCGACGGCCGCCAAGGGCGACACCTCGGCAGCTTCCGCGACCGCGAAAACGGACGCCAAAGCCGACGCCGACACTGACACCGGCACACCCCGCGAGGCCGACACCGAGCAGGCGACCGCAGCCGTGACGACCGCCGTCGAGCCCGACGGCGCCGCCGACGAGGCGGGCGAGGCGGAGGAGGCCGCGGACGCCGACGAGCCGGACGGCGGTCCGGTCTTCGAGGCCGCGGACCGCCGTGCCACGATCGTGGCCGACCACCGCGGCATCACCCTGCGGCTCGACGGCGAGTCCGCCGAGTTCGGGTGGGACGAGATCGGCGCGGTCGAGATCGACACGCCCCGGTTCGGCAAGCGGTTCGGCATCACCGTCTACACGTCCGGCCGGCGCTGGTACAAGGGCGACGTCGAGGCCCCCTCGCGCGCCGCGCTCAAGCGCTGGACGGCCGAACTGGACGCCGTACTCGACGCACGGTTCGAGGACGAGCGGGAGGACGAGGAGCCGGCCGCGGACGAGCCCGAGGGCCTGGAAGAGGCAGAGGCGGAGGCGGCCGCGGAGGCCACCGAGTCCGAGGCCGCATCCGACGCCGAGGAGGCCGGCGCCAAAACCGCGGCCAAGTCCACCGCCGGGTCCTCCGCCGAGCAGGGTTGAGCCGACCTGCCGGGGCCGGACGGAATCGGTCAGGACCAGGCAGGGTCGGCCCCCGCCCGAACAGGACCGGGCAAGGGCGCTGCGTCACCCTCCGAACCGGGACAGTAACGCTTTCGGGCCGCCGTACGCCCCAGTTGGTGGGATGACTGATGCGTGTGCGGCGGACGGAGACATGTGATGCGGCAGTCCGTACGGAATCCGGCGGTGACGGTGATCGCGCCCCGGCTCGCGGCCGACATCGTGGCCATGGTGCGGGAGGGCGCCGGGGTCCGGCTGGACTACTCGCCGGCCAGCCTCGTCGTGGCCGACCGGCTGATCGGCGAGATCCGGCAGGAGGGCCCGCCGGCCGGCGCCGTCACCCGGGCGCTGCTGGGCTTCGGCGCGTACACCGGCGAGGTGCTGGTGCGCGGCGTGGACGCGGTGTGGGTGCCGTTCGAGGACGAGGACTTCACGCGTTACGGGCAGCCGTTCGGCATCCGCACCCCCGACGGCCGGGTGTGGAACCCGCTCGCCCGGGCGCTGGAGCGGTACGACCGGGGTCCCGAGCACAGCCTGCGTGCCTTCTACCTGCAGGCCGCGGAGGACCCGGCCCGGGTCTGACAGCCCGGTTCGACGTTGAGTCCGGCCCCCGGTCCGGCCGGCCCGATTCCGGGCAACGCCACCCGTGCCACCCCCTCCCGACACCGCGCCGCCAACCCCGTACTCTTGTGCGCGTAACCCCGCCGCTCCTTCATTCGCCCGGCTCTCGGCAGTCCCCGCCGGCCCGGGCCGCCCGTCCCCCGGAACCCGCGGTCGCCGCCGATCGTTCCCCGATCCACCCGGCGGTCCACGGGACGGACCGCACGACGATCCACTCGGCATCGTCCGCCACGGTGCGCCGAGGCTCTGCGACGGGCAGACTCGGAAGGCGGAAGCGGGGTCCGGCCGGGGGAAGAGGTGGTGTGCGGTGAGCGAGCCCCCACTGCTGACCGTGCGCGGGATCTCCAAGCGATTCGGTGCCGTGCAGGCGCTGAGCGCGGTGGACCTGGAGATACGCGAGGGGGAGGCGGTCGGGCTGGTCGGCGCGAACGGCGCCGGCAAGTCCACGCTGGTCAAGGCGATTTCCGGGGTGGTCGTACCGGACAGCGGCGTGATCGAGTGGCGGGGCCGGCCGGTGGACCTGCGCCGCCCGTCCGACGCGCAGCGCCTCGGTATCGCGACCGTGCACCAGGATCTGTCGCTGTGCGACAACCTCGACACGGTCGGCAATCTCTTCCTCGGCCGCGAGCTGCGACGTTTCGGCCGGCTGCGGGAAGTGGAGATGGAGGAGCGCTCGCGGGAGCTGCTCGACGCGCTGGCGGTGCGGATCCCGAGCCTGCGGGTGCCGGTCGCCTCGCTGTCCGCCGCGCAGCGTCAGGGCGTGGCGATCGCCCGCGCCCTGATCGGGCGGCCGGAGCTGGTCGTCCTGGACGAGCCCACCGCGGCCCTCGGCCCCGCCCAGGCCGCCCTCGTCCTGGACATGGTCCGCCGGCTGCGCGACCAGCGTCTCGGGGTGCTGCTGGTCAGCCACGAGATGGAGGAGGTGCGGTCGGTCGCCGACCGGGTGGCGGTGCTGCGGGTCGGCCACAACAGCGGCTTCTTCGACACGAAGTACACCACCCGGGAGCAGATCGACTCGGCGGTCACCGGCGACACCACAGCGGCGGTCACCCTCCAGCGCAGCCTGCTGCCGCACGGCCTGCCCGAGCAGAACGCGCTCGACGTCGCGTACCGCTACCTGCCCGCGCAGGCGGGCGTCGGCGGCGACTGGTTCGACGTGATCCCGCTGGCCGGCGCGCGGGTCGCGCTGGTCGTCGGCGACATCGTCGGGCACGGCATGCACGCGGCCGCGACCATGGGCCGGCTGCGTACCGCGGTGCACAACTTCTCCATGCTCGACCTGCCCCCCGACGATCTGCTGGCCCACCTGGACGAGCTGGTGGCCCGGATCGACAAGGAGGAGGGCGGCGAGCTGCCCACCGCCGGGGCGACCTGTCTGTACGCGATCTACGACCCGGTCTCGCGCGAGTGCGAGCTGGCCCGGGCCGGCCATCTGCCGCCCGCGCTGGTCTATCCCGACGGGACCGTGGAGTTCCTGGACGACGTGCCGCCGGGCCCGCCGCTGGGCGTGGGCGGCCTGCCCTTCGAGGCGGTACGGCGCACGCTCCCCGAGGGCAGCAGGCTGGTGCTGTACACCGACGGCCTGGTCGAGGACCGGTCGCGCGACATCGATGTGGGCCTCGATCTGCTGAGCCAGGCGCTGACGGGGCCGGACCGGGCGGGGGGCGGGGGTGCCGGTCTCGGCCTCGGCTTCGGCGGTACGGGGTCGCGGATCGGCCGGGTCCCGGAGCAGCAGGGGCCGGGGCGGGCGCAGGGCCGGGTGCCGGACCGGGGGCCTCAGGCGCCCGACGGGTTGCCGGAGGGGTTGCCGGAAGGGTTGCCGGAGGGGTTGCCCGGCCAGATGTCGCCGGGCCGCGGCGGGCCCGACACGGCGACGGTGAAGCCCGCCGACCGCGACCCGGAGGAGACCTGCGACGCGGTGCTGGCCGCGCTGCTGCCCGACCAGCAGCGCGACGACATCGCCCTGCTGGTGGCCCGTACCCGGGCGCTGCCCGAGGACCGGGTCGCGCACTGGGACCTGCCTCCGGACCCGGCCGCGGTGGCCTCCGTACGGGACGCGGCGACCACCCGGCTCGCCGACTGGGGCCTGGACGAGCTGGGCTTCACCACCGAGCTGGTCCTCAGCGAACTGGTCACGAACTCGATCCGTTACGCGGCCGGCGCCATCCAGGTCCGCCTGCTCCTCGACCGCACCCTGATCTGCGAGGTCGCCGACACCAGCAGCACCTCCCCGCACCTGCGCTACGCGGCCACGACGGACGAGGGCGGCCGCGGCCTCTTCCTGGTCGCCCAGCTCTCCGCCCGCTGGGGCACCCGCTACACCCCCACCGGCAAGATCATCTGGGTCGAGCAGGAGCTGCCCCCGGGCTTTCCGAAGGACGTGGAGGACGCGGCGGAGGGGTGAGGGGCGGGGGCGCCGGCGGGGTGCGGCCGGCGGCCGGGAGGTGAGCCGTAACGGCGGCCGGTGAGCCGTAATGCGGTGGGATGTGATCCGTACACGGCGGCGGGTGCCTCACTTGCGGGCCTGAGCGGTATACGGGGGCGGGTGCGCCCCGTGCGGGCCTGAGCCTGAGCGGTATACGGGGGGGGCGGGCGCGCCCCATGCGGGCCTGAGCCTGAGCCGTATACGGCGTCAGGTGCGGCCCCGGCGTGCTCTCTCCCGCCGGAAGGCCCGACCCCGGAGGCTCTTCCGCATCGGGAAGGCCCGTCCCCCGCGACCGCGGACGGGATGTGAGCTGCTGGAAACCGTCCCCTCACGACAAATTCACTGCCCGTGGTCTACCCGCGTAGCTCTGCTTCGAGTGTCATGGACACGATCCTGGCGCACCTGGCCGGGCCACTCGTCACCGGGAGACCCTCATGCGTTCCGTCGGCCGGATATCCCGCCTGTCCCGCACCTCCGCGGCCACCACCTCCGCCCTCGCGCTGGCCGTCAGCGGCCTGGTCATCGGCATCAGCGCGGGCACGGCCCAGGCGAGCACCTGCTCGCACGCGTACCTGCCGCTGCCCGACTCCTCCTGCACGCCGGGCGCGTACAACCCGGACGTCACGCAGTCCACGATCCACAGCACGATCTGCGTGTCCGGCTGGACCTCCACCGTCCGCCCGCCGACGTCGTACACCAACCCCCTCAAGGCCCAGGGGATCATCGACTACGGCTACTCCGACACGAACATGGCGGACTACGAGGAGGACCACCTGGTCCCCCTCGAACTCGGCGGCGCCCCGCGCGACCCGAACAACCTGTGGCCGGAGCCGTACTCGGGCACGAAGACGGCGACCACGAAGGACGGCGTGGAGACCAAGCTGAAGAACGCGGTGTGCAACGGCGTGATCACCCTGTCGTCGGCCCGCAGCGCGATCCGCACCAACTGGACGACCGCCCTGTCCGTGACGGGCATCGGCTGAGCACCCCTGGACACGGCGGCCCCTTGGGTAGTGGCCGCCGTGTCCCGGCGTCCGGATCCGGGACGTGGACGAACGGGCCGCCGGTCAGACCGAGCCGGCGGGGTAACGGGCGGCGTACGAAGCCGAATTGATGCCGGGGTTGCGCAACTGCGCCCAGAACCGGTCGTCGGGGAGCGGCGGCACGGCTGGATTGCCGAGGTCCGCGAGCAGGTCGGCGCGCCAGTCGACACTCAGGCGACTGCGGACGGTCGCGGCGTCGTACGACGCCGCGGCCACACCGGCGCGGGCGAACAGCCGGCATCGCTCGCGCTCGATCCGGCCGCTCGATCCGGACAGTACGAGGACGCCTGCACCGGCGGCGCCTGCGGCCGGTTCGGCGAGGAAGCCCTCCCAGGGTGCGGTCAGCTCGTGCTCGGCAATCTCGGCAATCTCGGCAATCTCGGCAATCTCGGCGGCCATGGCGCATCCCCCCTGGCTGTCGACCGCTCGCACTTCGACGGTACGAACGTACCGATCCCCGATCCTCGGCGACAACGCTCGGTGAGAGCCGCTGCGCCGTACGACTGGTGGGCGGGCCGTCTTCGGCCGGACCCAAGCGGGTTGCGTCGCGGTGCCCCCGGTCGGATCGCAGAATGCGGGACTGGGGAGGGAGGCGTACCCGGTGACCGAGGCGAGCGAGGGCGGATGGCCATTGCGAACGGACGGGCGCGTCGGCCCGCTGTCAGGGCCGCGGTGACGGGCTGGCTGTCGAAGGTGTTCGCGCTCGACCCGGCGGCCCTGAACTGGCCGCGAGGGGTTGCGGTCCTGGACGTCGCTCTGGTGCCGCTGCTCGTGTTCTGGGCGATCGGGTACCAGCAGTACCTTCTCAGCACACTGTTCGGCCTGCTGTTCGCGGGGCTGGACGACCCGGGAGGGGCGTACGGTCACCGGGCGTCGCGCATCGCCCTCTTCGGGCTGGTCGGCGCGGGAGTGACCGCGCTGGCGTTCGGCATCGGGTCGGACGCCTGGGGCTGGCTGGTGCTCGCCGCGTTCGCGGTCACGCTGGTGGCCGGCCTGGCGGTCGCGTTCGGGGTACGAAGATTCGTCACCGCCCTGCTGCTGAACGTGTGGTTCGTCGTGGCCCTCGGGCTCGCCTTCAACTTCCACCATCACACCCGCATCACCAGCCACACCTGGGCCCAGGTGCTGGCCTGGGCCGGGGGATCGGCGCTGTGGATCGCGGTGGCGTTCCTCGGGTGGCTGATCCACGGGCGCGAGGAGCGGCCCCAGCCGGTCCCGGAATTGCCCGGCGACACCTCGCGACAGAAGCTGGGCCGGCCGCAGGTCATGTTCGCGGTGGTCCGCGCCCTGGTCATAGCCGGTACGGTCGCGCTCGCGTTCGGGCTGGACCTGTCCCACGGCTTCTGGATGCCGATCGCGGCCATCATCGCGATGAAGCCGAGCCTGGAGCAGGCCACCCTCGTAGCCTCGCAGCGCCTCGCCGGAGCACTCATCGGCGCCGCCGCTGCCGCACTGCTGCTGCTGATTCCCGCCGGCGAACACGGACGCAAGCTGTTCGCGGTCGACCGCGGGCTCGAAGTCGTCGCGCTCATCCTGTTCATGCACGCGGTGGCCATGCGCTTCATGAATTACGCGCTCTACAGCGCCGCCATCGCCGCCGGCGTGCTCATCCTGGTGGACATCCCGCAGCCCTCCCACTACTCCGCCGAGGGCTACCGGGTGCTGTGGACCTTGTGCGGCGTGGGCATCGGCGTGTTCACCCTGCTGCTCGCGGGTCTGCTGGCCAAGCACACCGCCAAGGGGCCGCCGCAGTCGGCGTGACCACGTACGCAAGGGGCCGTACGCATAAGGCCGCCGAACGCCCCCGGGGCGAACTCTTTGCCGTACCCCCGCAACGAGCTGAGGTTGGTGTCCCGGCTGCGACAGTGCATGATCCTTGCACGGCACTGCCTGTAAATACGTTCGTACAGGCACGGGGAGGGGTCACCGTGAGGCGTCGATGGGTGAAGGTCTTGGCCATCACGGTGGCGGTGCTCGCCGTGCTGTTCACGATTGCCGACCGGACAGCCGTGCACTATGCGGACAAGGAGGCCACGCGGCTCGCGAAGGGGAAGTACGGCTACGCGAACACCACCGACGGCCACATGCACGTGGCGATCGGTGGCTTCCCTTTTCTGACCCAGGCGATCGGCGGGAACTTCGGTCACGTCACGCTGACCGCGGAAAAGTTCTACGTCGACACCACGGACAATACTCAGGGCGGCTACCTGAACATCGCCCGTCTCCGCCTCGATCTGCGCGGCGTCAGCGTCACATCGCTGGCGGCGCGCAGCGCTGAGGCCAACCAGGCCACCGGCACTCTGACCCTGTCGTACGAGGACCTGTCCGGCGTGGTGACACGGCTGGCGGGCAACGGCGGCCCGCTGCGGGTCTCCCAGGCCCCGGGATCGGACGGTCAGGCGGCACGCGTCAGGATCTCGGGCACGATGGGCGGGACCGCCTTGAACAGCACGGGAACACTCCTGGCGCAGGGCACGGAGCTCTCCCTCACCCTTCCCGGCACCGAACGGGCCGGCGCCGTCTGGCGGGTCGGCCTCCCGGCGGGCGTCGGCTTCACCGCGGCCCGCGCCACCCCGGACGGCGTCGAGATCAGCCTCGTCGGTCACCAGGTGACTCTGGGTTCGTCGCGCTTCGACCGGTGAGGTGCCGGGACAGTTCGGCCCGGGGGCCCACTGCGCGTCAGTCAACGGCGCACCCAACTGTCGGCCGTGGGGGCGGGGCTGATACCTGGGCCGGTACCCGCGGAGACGGATGTGCCCGGGGTGGGCCTGCCGGAGTGCCGCCGTCTCACTGCCTCCCCCGCCCGCTCGGGGCGGTTGCCGTCAAATGCTGTTGTCAAAGCAAAAACCAGAGGCCCTGTGGATCGCTCCACAGGGCCTCTGACGTGCTGTGCACTCGGCAGGATTCGAACCTGCAACCTTCTGATCCGTAGTCAGATGCTCTATCCGTTGAGCTACGAGTGCGAGGTGCGGGCTTCACGGCGTTTGGGCCGGTCGGCGTTGCGTGGACAACATTACATGAGGGGGAGCGGGAGGCGAAATCGATATGGGAGGGGGTGGGTGAGCTGGGGAAACGGGCCGGGAGGGGGGTGTGGGGGCGGACGGGGTCGGGGGAGGGATCCGGCCATGGGGGGACGGGGCGGCAATGACCTGATATCGCCTGCGGGCGGTGGTAGGGGGTGGGCATTCTGGGCGCATGAGACACCAGCGGAGCACCGTCGTCGTCTTGGCCACCGCGATCCTGGCGCTCAGCGGCTGTTCCGGTGGGCATGGCGGGAAGGGGGCCCTGGAGGATGCCGTGCGGGCGCGGTCGCATGCGTACTACAAGGGCGACCTCAAGGCGTACAGGGCGAGGGAGTCGCAGCGCTGCCTCGAGGTGGGGAGCCTGGAGGTCCTCGTTCGGGGGATGGCGGCGGACGGGCGCAAGTACGGGGACCCCGCGATCACGAGCCTCAGCGTCGACACGATCTCCGGCGACCACGCGACCGTGTCGTACGGCTACGGCAGGCCGGAGCTGGATCAGAAGCAGCAGCCGTGGGTACGGGAGAAGGGGCACTGGGTCGACGACGACTGCAACGGCGAGGCAGGGGCGGCCGGCGGGTCCTGAGGTGGACCCGCGCCTGCTGACCGGGGCCGGCGCCGGCTCCGTACGCTCCCGGGAAACAGCTCAGGGAGCCCGTGCGCGTGGGCACGAACTCCCTGGTCAGGTGGCGGAGGCGGAGGGATTTGAACCCTCGATGGACGATAAAGCCCAAACCGCATTAGCAGTGCGGCGCCATAGACCGGACTAGGCGACGCCTCCAACTTCACGGGCTCGGGTGAGCGAGCTCGTGTGCAGATGATGGCACAGCCGGGAGGGCTGCCACCAATCGGAGACTACGGTACAAGGCCGCCCCTGGGCAGGGCAAAGGGGTATCGACGGGGAGGCGTGTCCGGGTCGGGGTGCGGCGGGGGCGGCTCGCCCACGGATGGGTGATTACGCCGGTTTTCCGCGGGCGGCGGCATAGGGAGGGGGCATGCACACCGAACGCATCACCATCACAGAACGCATCACCCGCACCGGCCGCACCGGCACCAGCCGCCTCCGCGCCACCCACTCCGGCCGCCGCCCCCGAATCGGCCGAATCGGCCGCACCCCCCGACCCGGCCGTCTCGTGATCACCCCGGCCCTCCTGCTCGCCGGTACGTTTCTGCTCGGCGGCAGCCCGCAGGCCGGCGCCATGGGGATTCCGGCCACCCGGATCGACCGGCTCTTCGTGGCCTACGACGACGGTTCCGGGCACCCGCGGACGTACGCCCTGACCTGCGGGCACGATGAGCTCGCCGGGCCCGCGGAACTCGCGGGGGCCGCCGGGGAGACGGCCAACGGGGCCTCGGAGGAGCCGGAGGACTTCGGCGGGCCCGCCGAGCGGCACCTGGCCGGGGAGGACCGCGCCGACCGCAACCCCTGCGCCCACCTCGACCGGATCGGCGGACCGCTGCCGGCCGTGCCCGACGGACAGGCCTGCTCGATGATCTACGGGGGCCCGCAGACCGCCACCGTGACCGGGATGTGGCGCGGCCACCACATTCACGAGGACTACCGCCGCACCAACGGCTGCGAGGTCGCCCGCTGGAGCCGCATGGTGCCCGCCCTCCCGGCGCCGCTCCAGGGCCCGCCACGGATGGAGCCCCTGCGCGGCTGAACCGCCGGCCGGCGCCCCCTCACCGGCCGGACCGTTTCTGCGCGGGCCCGGCCGTACGCCCGCCGTACCCCCCGGCGGAGCCACCCGTACCCCCGCCGGCACCACCCG
>NZ_JADKYB010000021.1 GCF_016918855.1 Actinacidiphila acididurans | reverse complement strand
GTACCCCCGCGCCCACCCCCGCCCTGCCCGCGCAACTCCCCGCCGGCGCCACCCTCGACGTCCCCGTCGCCTTCGCGCCCACCACCACCGGCGGCATCAGCGGCACCCTCACCGCCACGCTGTCCGACGGCCGGCGGCTGGTCTTCGCGCTGCACGGCGTCGGCACCCGCCCCGGACTCGGCGCCGCGCCCGGCAGCGTGGCCTTCGGCGAGGTGCCCACCGGCACCGTGTCCACACTGAACGTGCAGATCACCAACACCGGCACCCGGTCCGAGACCATCGGAGCGGTCACCGCACCCGGCGGCCCCTTCACCGTCGCCGGACTGCCCGCAGAGGGGACGGTCCTGCCACCCGGCGGCTCGTTGGTCGCATCGGTCACCTATGCGCCGGCGGCCAGCGGTACGGACAGCGGCGCGCTGGTGATCGCCAGCACCGACGAGGCGGGCGCCGCACACACCCTGACCCTCCCGCTCGGCGGCACCGCCATCTCCGGCCAGGGCCACCTGGAGTTCTCGCCCGCCGCGCTGGACTTCGGCCAGGTGCCGGTCGGCAGCTCGAAAACGCTGTCGTTCACGATCACCGACACCGGCAACATCCCGGTGACCGTCACCAAGGCCAAAGCACCGGCCGGCGACTTCAGCAGCCCCGTACAGCTCTCCGAGGGCCTGGTCATCGGCCCCGGCCAGACCGCCGTGCAGAGCGTGACCTTCACCCCACGGTCGGCCGGCGCCCGCAGCGCCTTCTACGAGGTGACCGGCAACGGCGTCGACGCGAACGGCAACCCGCAGGGCGCCGGTTACGTGAACGTCACCGGGACCGGCACCGGCACCGCGGACACCACCTCGGCCACGGACGGACTGTGGCGGGCGAACGGCGCCGCGGCGCCCACCGACAGCGGCGGCCTCGCCCTCACCCCGGCCACCGGCAACCTGGCGGGCTCCGCCGTTTTCAGCAAGCCGCTGGTCACGGACGGGCTGCGGGCCACCTTCACCGCGCAGTTCGGCCCCGGCACCGGCGGCTACGGCATCGCGTTCTCCTTCCTCGACCCCGCCCGCAACTCCGCCACCGCGCTGGGCGCTTCGGGCGCAGGCTTGGGCATCGCGGGCCGGCCGGGCGTGGTCGTCGCCCTCGGCACCGCCACCAACGGCGCACTGCGGATGGGCAACTACGCGGCGGTCGGCACCAGTACGGCCGGCTCTCCCACGATCACCTACCGCGCCGCGGCCCGGCTCAGCACCCCGTTGCGGCAGGGCACCCACCAGGTGGACGTCCAGGCCGGCGCCGGCCGCGTCCAGGTGCGCATCGACGACCGCCAAGTCCTCGACACGCCCGCCGCCCTCCCGCCCACAGCCCTGGTCGCCTTCTCCGCCGCCACCGGCACCCTCTCCGACGCCCACACGGTCAGCGGCCTCGTCGTCAGCGCCGGCCCGTCCGGCGCGCTCCTCGCCCGCGACACCACCGGCGCCCTGTGGCAGTACCACGGCACCGGCACGACCGCGGCGCCGTATAGGACCCGGCAGAAGGTCGGCGCGGGCTGGCAGACCTACAGCGCCGTCACGCCGCTGTCCACCGTGAAGTCCGACGGTACGGGTGACGTGGTGGCCCGCGACTCCTCCGGCGTCCTCTGGTACTACCGCGGCACCGCGACGCCCGCGGCCCCGCTTGCCGCCCGCGTGCGCGTGGGCGGCGGCTGGAACATGTACAACCTGCTGGTCGGAGTGGGTGACGTCACCGGCGACGGCCGGCCCGATCTGCTCGCCCGGGACACGGGCGGGGTGCTGTGGCTGTACCGGGGTACGGGCACGTCGCCCGGCGTGTTCGCCGCCCGGCTGCGGGTCGGCGGCGGCTGGAACATGTACGGGTCGCTGGTGGGGGCCGGTGATCCGACAGGCGACGGCCACCCGGACCTGCTGGCGCGCGACGCGAGCGGGGTGCTGTGGGTCTACCGGGGTACGGGCAGCGCGTCGGGGGTGTTCACGACGCGGGCGCGGGTCGGCGCGGGCTGGAACACGTACAAGGCGCTGGCCGCGACGGGCGATGTGACGGGTGACGGGCGGCCGGACCTGGTGGCGCGGGACGCGGGCGGGGTGCTGTGGCTGTACCGGGGTACGGGCGCGTCGCCCGGCGTGTTCGCGACGCGCGTGCGGGTCGGCGCGGGCTGGAACACGTACAACCTGATCATGTGACCACCACCGTCAGGCCGGCCGGCGGGCGGGCCGCGGCGGAGTCGGCCGGCCGGTCGTAAGGGCGCAGGTGCCCCACTACGACTGCGCCGGCCCCGCCGCGCTGCGGGACCTGGACCGGGGAGCCGCAGAACGGGGCGGCTGAGCCCGCATGTGATCGCGGACCCGGGTCATGATGTCGCCGAGCCGCTCGACGTCGCTCTCGTCCATCGGCTCGAAGAGCAGGCGCCGGGCGACCTGGACGTGCCCGGGCAGGACCCGGGCCACGCGGGCGCGGCCGGCGTCGGTGATGGTCACGAGGGTGGCCCGCTCGTCGTCGGGGCTCGGGCCGCGCGTGATGAGGCCCGCCTTCTCCAGCAGGGCCGCCTGGTACGTCAGCCCGCTGCGGCTGTACACGACGCCGTCGGCCAACTCGGTCATGGTGAGCTGCCCCTTGGCGTCGGCCAGCCGGGCCAGGAGCTGGAACTGGACGAAGCTGATGTCGCCCTCGGCGCGCAACTGCTGCTCGACGGCGTGCTGGAGGAGGCTGACGGCTTCGTTGAGCGCGAAGAAGGTGGCCAGTTGGCGGGGGGCGAGGCCGCCGTCCGCGTCGTGCTCCACCCCGTCCTCGGCGCTGAGCCGGTCCTCGGTGCTTTCCGCGGCGCCGGCCCCGGCCCCGTCCCGGTTGTCAGCCGCGGCGTCGTCCTCGGCGTCGTCCTCGGTGTCGGCCATCAGGCAATCCTACGTGCTTCGAATTCGCACCAGAGAGCACGTCGATCTGTGACGAGGGTCACTTCGTTGCGTGGTATCACTTCGAATTCGCAGCAAGTTATGGTCCACGTGCTTCGAATTCGGAGCATGTGCGGAGAGAGCCTCAGAGAGCTTCCAAGGAGCCGATCATGAAGGCAGTGCGTTTCCACCGGTACGGCGGCAGCGACGTCCTGACGTACGAGGACGTCCCGACCCCCGTCCCGGGCCCCGGCCAGGCGCTGGTGAAGGTCGCCGGGACCTCGTTCAACCTGGTCGACGCCAGGATGCGGGCCGGCTGGCTCCAGGAGGTGTTCCCGCTCGACCTGCCGCACGTCCCTGGCATCGACCTGGCCGGCACCGTCACCGCGTTCGGCCCCGGAGCGACCGGCCCGCGACCCGGCACGCAGGTGGTGGCCTTCCTGCCGCTGACGGCCGACGGCGCCGCCGCCGAGTACGTGCTCGTGCCCGCCGACCTGCTGGCCGCCGCCCCCACCGGTGTCGACCTGCCGGACGCCGCGGCGCTGCCCTCCACCGGCCTCACCGCCTTCCAGGCACTCTTCGACCACGCCGCCCTCACCGCCGGGCGCAGCGTCCTGGTCAACGGCGCCGGCGGCGCGGTCGGCGGCTATGCCGTCCAGCTCGCCCACGCCGCCGGGGCCGAGGTCACCGCCACCGCGAGCCCGCGCAGCGCCGACCGCGTACAGGCATACGGCGCCGACCGGATCATCGACCACACCGTCGCCGGGCCGCTCACCGAGGCCGTGGACGGGAAGCGGTTCGACGTCGTCCTCAACCTGGTCCTCACCACCGAGGAGGAGACCGCCGCGCTCACCGGCCTCGTCGCCGACGGCGGGGTCGTCCTCAGCACCACCGCCGACCCGACCGCCGACCCGGCGCGCGACGTGCGGGCCGTACGGGTCTTCGCGCGCAGCGACGCCGCCCAGCTGGCCGGGCTGGCGGCCCGGGTCGACGCGGGCGAGCTGCGGATCCACGTCGCGGACCGCCTGCCGCTGAGCGAAACGGCCGCGGTGCACGCCCGGTCGGATGGCGGCCGGCTGACGGGCAAGACGATTCTCGTGCCGTGAGCTGTACGTCCGGGCTCTTCGCCGAAGCACGGGACCCCAACGGAAACGGAAACGGAAACCGACACAGAAAAGGAGACCGTCATGAGCATGGCCTACCTCGCGCAACGCGACCAGCAGCAGACCCTCGAATGGATCGACGGCGGCCTGTTCTCGATCCTGCTCGACAGCCGGGCCACGGACGGACAGCTCACCGTCGGACGGTTCGACGTCGCCAAAGGCGAGGCCCCGCCCTTCCACCTGCACACCCGCGAGGACGAGGTGTTCCTGCTCCTGAAGGGCGAGGCGCTGGTCTGGGCCGGCGACGAGCGCCACGAGCTGTCCGAAGGGGGGATCGTCTACCTGCCCCGTAACATCCCGCACGGCTACCGCATCACGTCCGAGCGCGCCGACCTGCTGCTCATCGCCACTCCCGCGGGGATGGAGGAGATGTTCCGGCACGCCGGCCGCGACGTCACCACCCCACGTCCCGCGGACTTCGAGATCACCCAGGACAAGCTCGCCGAGGCCGCCGGCCTCGTCGGCAACGTCGTGGTCGGCCCGCCCCGCTGATCATTGGTGTTGCCGTCCGCTGCCGTGATGCCGTTGCCTAGGCGCAACGGTGTTGCGGGGGGCACTCTGGTCAGCGGCCGCGGCTGACCCGCCGCGGCAGCGGGGCGCGGCCAGGACCCGAGTGAGGGCGGCTGCTCCCCGTGCCGGACCGCGAGGACGGACCGGCCGCCGCAGCAGCAGGCGGCCGGCCGGCCGGCCGACGAGAAGGGGCACCATGGGCGAATTACGGCCGCTGGCCGAGGACTTGAACGACGACTGCCGGCAGTTCGCCCAGGCGCTGCGGACCCTGTTCGCGGGGCTCGGCGTGTCGGTACGCCGTTACGCCGCGCGGCGCTACCGCGACGCGGGGACGGTGTCCCGCTACCTCAGCGGGGTTCGCGTACCGCCCTGGGAGTTCGTGGCCGACCTCTTCGCCGACCTGGCGGCCGATCACGGAGCGCCGGCCACCACCCTGACCCTGGATCATGTACGTGAGCTGCACCGTCGCGCGCTTCAGGCCGTCGTGCCCGCGGCGGACGGGGTGCGGCTCCTCCAGCAGCAGTTGGCCGACGCCGACCGCGAGGCGCGGCGCGCCACCGTACGGGAGGACGTCATCGGCGACGCGCTGCTGGACCGCCAGCACCGGATCGCCGACCTCGAAATGCGGATCGGCCTGCTGGAGAACCGGTGGACGGCCGAACGCGGCCGCACCGGACCGGTCACCGCCGAGCCCGCGGACGCCGACGACCTGCGGGCCGAACGCCGCAGACTGCAGGACCAGATCGGCTCGCTGGAGACGGACCTGGAGGAGACGCGGCTGCGGGTGATGCTCGCCGAGTCGCGCTGCGATGTGCTGGAGCGTCAGATGGCGATCGCGGAGGGGCCGATTCCGGTGCCGCGGCCGGACCCCGTACCCGTAGCGCGACCACCGGCCGCGCGGATCCTGGCCGTCGACGACAAGCAGGCCAACCTGCTGGCCCTCGAAGCGGTCCTGGCCGGGCTCGGCCACGAGGTCGTCACCGCGGACTCCGGCGAGGCGGCGCTCAAGGCGCTCCTGAACGCCACCGGATTCGCCGTCATCCTGCTCGACGTCCAGATGCCCGGCATGGACGGCTACGAGACCGCCCTCCACATCAAGCGCCGGGCCCGTACCCGCAATATCCCGATCATCTTCCTGACGGCGATGGACCGCGACCCGTCCCACATGTTCCGCGGCTACACCGCCGGCGCCGTCGACTACCTGGTCAAGCCCTTCGACCCCTGGATCATCCGGGCCAAGGTCGAGGCGTTCGTCCAGCTCTACCTGGAGGCCCGGGCGGGGCTTTGACGCCTCCGGCCCGGCTGCCGGCATCGCGTACGGGCCAGGCGCCTGGCCGTACGGATCAGGCGCGTCCCGTACGGTTCAAGCGTCTCGCGTACGGATCAGGCGTCCCAGGCCGCGCCCAGCGCGAGCAGCCGGTCGCGGTACTCGATGTCGCGTACCCACTCCTCGGGCCAGGCGTCCGCCCCGTGCCAGGCACCGGCGAAGGCCCCGGCCAGCGCGGCGATGGAGTCGGAGTCACCGGAGGAGTACGCGGCCCGGCGTACCACCGCCGGCGGATCGTCGGGCAGCAGCAGGAAGCAGTAGAGCCCGGTGACCAGCGCCTCCTCGGCGATCCACCCCGCCCCGGTGGCCAGGCACGGGTCGGCCTCCGGATCGGGCGAGCGGAGCGCGTCCTCCAGCCGGTCGAGTACGGCCAGGCACTCGTCCCAGCCGCGCGTGGCGAAGGAGTCCCGGTCCGGATCCTGCGCGTATTCGGCCAGGTCCCCCAGCCAGTCGGCGCGGTAGTGGCCGCGACCGCGGTGGGCGTAGTCGCGCAGCGCGGGCAGGAGTTCGGCCGGCCCGGTGCCCTGGGCCAGCAGCCGTACGGTGTACGCGGTCAGGTCGCTCGCGGCCAGCGCGGTGGGGTGGCCGTGCGTGAGGGCGGCCTGCAACTGCGCCGCCCCCGAGCCCTGCCGCTCGTCCAGCCCGGGCACCAGCCCGATCGGCGCGACCCGCATGTTCGCCCCGCACCCCTTGGACCCCACCACGCTGGCCGCCTGCCACGCACCCCCGGCGCTCAGCGCCTCGCACGCCCGCAGACACGTCGTCCCGGGCGCACGATTGTTCTCCGGCGAGAAACACCACTCGACGAACCGCGGCCGTACCGCCGCCTCCAGCCGCTCCGCCGTCAATCCTCCGTCGCCGTCCCCCAGCGCCTCGGCCAGCCCTTCCCCCAGCGCCAGCGTCATCTGCGTGTCGTCGGTGACGTACGCCGTCCCCGAGGAAACCGGCAACGCCATGCCCCGCCACGGCCCGAACTTCGCGGCGATCTGCTCCATGCCGTTGAATTCCGTCGGAAACCCCATGGCATCCCCGACGGCCAGCCCCACCAACGCCCCCGTCGCCGCCCGCTTCACGTCCGGCCCTCCCTCTTCTTCCTCGGCTTCTCCCCGCTCAGGTGTACCGCAGGGGGGCGCGCCGGACGCCCCTGCCCACCGTCGGGGGACGGCGGACAGGGGCCGCGCAGCCGCGGTACGGGTACGTCGAGGAGCGTCAGTTGACGATCAGGTCCCGGCTGTCGTCGCTCGCCACCGTGTCGAACGCCGGGCGCCAGGTGGGGTTCGGGCTCCAGTCCATGGCGACCTGGCCCTTGGCGTGGGGGATGACCGTGTCCACCCGGAGCGTGATCGTGTAGGTGTACTCCTGGGACCTGGGGACCAGGTAGCTGCCCGAGCAGGAGTACGGGCCGTGCGCCTTTACCGTCGGGTCGTCCACGATCGACGGGGAGCAGTTGGCGGACGAGCCCACGACGGTGGTGCCCGGCGGGATGGTGACCTTGACGCCCAGAGTGTCGCCGCTGCGGTAGAAGATCGTCGCGGGACCGTGGTTGGCCATGCGGAAGGTCAGCTTGGCCGTCTGTCCCTGGGCGGCGGTGACCGTGGCGCCGGAGACGCCGAAGTTCGCCGTGTTGAGGGCCTGAAGGCTTGCGATCTGATAGTCGGTGTTGGATCCGCTCTGCTGCAAGGAGACGGTGCTCGCGGTCGCCGAGGTGACGCGCCCGGCCGTGATCACGTGCAGCCCGAGCTTGGTGCCCGTGCCCTGCTTCCAGGTGCGGCCCTTGAGAACCCAGGCCAGCGTCGGGTCGGAGGCCGGTGCGGTGATCGTGTCCAGATAGGTGTAGTACGCCGTCGAGTTGACGCGCAGTTGCACGGGGGTGCTCAGTTGCGCGGTCTCTGCGACACGCACCGGTCCGGGGATGGTGCACAGTGCCACACCGCTGGTCACGGAGTTCGTGGCCGCGCTGTACTTGCAGTTGGCGTAGCGCGTCGCGAAGTCCAGCCCGGGCGAGGTCATGAGGATGATCGTGGCCGCGGCGGCGGGGCGTGTTCCGATGTTGCTGAAGCGTACCGGCTCGCTCACGGTCGAACCGACCTTGAGGTTGGTGTAGTTCTTCGTCAAGGTCTGGCTGAGGGCCGGCCCGCCGACCACTACGGAGCCGCTCGCCCCCACGATCTTCGCGTGGGCCGCGGTGCCGGTGACCGTATACGTCCCGGTGGTTCCCGTCGGGACGCCCTTGAGCGTGCTGATGTCCATGTACGTGGCGCTGGCGAGCCCCGTGTTCGGAGTCAGGTTCTGCCCGGAGAAGAACTCCGAGCAGGTGGCGACGAAGGCTTTGACGGTGCAGTTCTGCGAGAAGGTCACGTGGGCGACCTTGGCCAGTTTCCGCGCGTCGATGGTGAGCGTGGCGTCCGTGTTCACCGTGGGTGCGGTGGTCCGGAAGACGAAGGACGGCTGGACGGTGCTCGCGATGCCCTTCGTGACGCCGGCCGGAACCGCCGCCGGCAGTGGCGCCTGCAGCGTGATCACCGGCGGGGTGGTGGTGGCCGCGGCCGGGGCGGTACCGGTCAGGGCACCGGTCGCGGAGGCGGCCAGGACCACGGCGAGCGCCGCGGTACGGCGGCGCAGGGCATGCCGTTTCATCGAGTTCGTTTTCCCCCCAAGTCGAAGTGAGCGGGCAGGCAGGCTCGGGGTGGTGGCCGAGCCGCCGCCTTCACAGGATGTACACGCGGAACACTAAGGAACTCCACGCTGTGCGACCTGGGAGTTACGGCCCGGCCATCCGGACAAACGGCGTCGAAAGGCGTCAAGGGCGGGGAGATTTTCCCTGATCATTGCCAAGGGTGCGGTCGGCCGGCGACACCGTCACCTCAGGGGTCGGCACAGGAGAGCCGCGGGGACGCCGCCGGCGGTCCAACTCCAGGTGTAGGCGACGCCGGCCGCGTACTCGTTGTCCGCGCACTGGCCCTTGTAGGAGCCGGGCGCCCAGTCGCTGGCCGTGGAGCCGCCGGTCGCGGGGCGGTTGTCGCCGTGGTCGAACCAGACGTCACGCCCGGTTGTGGGCAGGGGAGCCGCGGTGGGTGCGCACAGCAGCGCCGCCATGGCGTTGTTGTTCACGCTGTAGCCCACGGCGAGGGTGTTGTCGGGGCACTGGAGCTTGCTGTACCCGGAGGCCCAGTCGCCCTCGGTCACGTACCGCTCGTCGGTCACCACGGTGTACGCGCCGGTGGACCGCTGCGGTTCGCCCGAGTCCGTGCACAGGCCGCGGCTGTCGCCACGGCCGAGCCCGACGAGGCGCTCGGTGTCCGGGCAGACGCCCTTGCGATTGCCGTAGGACCAGTCCGGCAGCGCGAGCATGGTGCTGGAGACGTCGGCGTCCGCGAAGTCCAGGTCGAGCATGTTCCAGTGGTCGGGCGGTGCGACCGGGCCGGTCGCGCTCGGGGCGGTGACCAGCTTGTTCCAGTCCGCCGACCGCCAGTCGCCGGGATCGGTGATGCTCAGCGGATGTCCGGCCCGGTCGTACGACAGCGCGGCCCAGTTGTCCTGCGGCGTTCCGTCGGCCGCGGTCCAGCCGACCAGGGGCCACAACGCGAAGTCGGTGTCGTTCCGGATCAGGATGTCGGTGAACGCGTCGAACCACGCCTGTTCCTTCTGGTCCGCCTCGCCGCGGCCGGCCGCGCCGAATTCGCTGACCCACACCGGGGCGGTGAAGTGCTGCCCGGCCTGGGTGACGAACAGTGCTTCCTGATTCACCACGGAGGCGAGCTGGGCCGGGGTGAGGTCCTCGTACTTCGGGTCGCTGGTGGCCCCGAGCCCGGAGGCCGCCCCGCTGTTGGCCGGGCCCGTATAGGCGTAGAAGTGGGCCGCGTACACCAGCTTGTTCGACTCGATCAGGGTGTTGGACAGCGTCGCCACCGGCGTGAGCATCGGCCGGCCGTGCGGCAGCCCGTCGAGCGGGATGCCGTACCAGTTGATGCCCTCCATGACGATCAGCAGGTCCGGGTCGGCGGTCAGTATCCTGTTGCCCGCCTCTTCGAAGGCGGCGTACTCGTCGTGCGCGTCGCCCAGGCCCCAGTTCGGGTCGTCGAGCACGTCCCGGCGCACTTCATTGCGCAGATCCGCGCCGACCACGCGCTTGTCGGCCTTGTAGCGGTCGACCATGAACAGCCAGTCGGCCTCCCACTGCTGCGTGGTCTGCCCGCTGTTCCAGCGCTCATTGCCGTCCACACCGCAGCACCAGCGGGAGGTGGTGGTGTGATTGTTGAGGATCACCGCGAAACCGTCGCCGGTCAGTGCCGTGACCACGGCGTCGTAGACCTGGAGCGGGGTGTCTCCGCGCAGTTGCGGGTTGGCGGCGACGGCGGAGTCGGGCACCGGCGTCGTCTCGTGGATCATCGCATTGGAGAACGGCAGCCTGATGCTGTTGAGGCCGAGGCTGTGGAAGCCGGTCAGGATCTGCGCGATCGACGCGCGGTCCAGGCCGAGCGGCATGTCGAACGCCGGTTCCCCGGCGTGGTTGTTCGCGGGATCGTCAACGGCACCGCTGCCCTCCCAGGTGCCCTGGGCTCCCTCCCAGTTGCCCGCCTTGAGCTTGAAGCGGTTGCCGTTCGCGTCGACGATGTAGCGCCCCGCGGTGCTCAGGGGCCCGGCCCACGACGCGGCAAGTTGCGCTCCGGCCGGCGCGATCGGCCTCGGCACGGTCGACACAGCGGCGGTGGCGGCGGCCTGGGACATGCCGGGGGCGGCGCTCGTCAGCGCATTTATGGCTGCTGCCACTACCACTACCACTGCCACCGCCATCGGCGCGGCCCGGCGTGGGCGCAGGGGTAACAGGTCTCGCGTGATCCAGTTCATCGGGGTGCCCTCTCCAAGAACGGACGCAGCACCCCACAGATTCAGGCACACAGCGGATGAGCGCCACACCCGAGCACGCCAATGCTGTGATCGGTGGGCTCTGTTTCGGTCGCGTGGGCTGCGCGGGGGCCGGCCTTCTGGGCCGGCAGGCACGGCCGGACTGCGAAGATCGAGGAATCCTCGGCCGTGGATATTCCGGCCCGGCCCCCCCTCGGGCACCCGGTCCCGTCCGGTTCCCGTGGGGGGGAATCCGGGTCGAGGTGGCGGGATTTGAACCCACGGCCTCTTCGTCTCGAATGAGGCCGTGATCATCCCCTGGCCTGCGGGGATCGGGGAATCGCAGGTCAGGGCGTAGGTGTGGGTTGGTCTCGGCGGGCCTGGGAAGGCGGCTTTTCCATGATCGTCTCCCAATTTTCTCCCAGAGGTCCCGGGTCCTGGCCTGCCTGAGCCGACTGACCGTGGGTGCGGGAAGTCGGGCGTCAGAGCTTCACGATCACGACGCGGTCGCCGCAGAGCTTGCGCATGTCGTCCTCGTCGGACGTGAAGATCGTGACCCGTCCGGGCTGGCGCAGGGCAACAGCTGCCAGGGTCGCGTCGATGGCGTACTTGTGGCCGTGCAGTCCGGCGTCCTGGAGGATGTCGATTGCGGCGTCGGCGATCTGCTCGGTCACCGGTTCCACGCGCAGCCGCGACAGCGCCCAGCGCCAGGCCGGCCGGTGGAGCTTTGCGTGGTAGGCCTCGACGAGGGTCATCGAGGTCGTGACCACCGGGATGTCCGAGCGGTCGGCGTCCTTGATGCGCAGGCCCATGCGCCGGTCGCCGCGTACCCATTGGGACAGGCCTTCACTGTCGAGCACATAGACCTGCCCGTCGCTCACGCGGCGGCCCCGGGCGGGTTGGTCGCCTGGCGGGCCCGCACCTCACGCTCGGCGTGCGCCCGGTCGATCTCCCTGCGCTCGGCCTCCGCCTCGGCCAGCTCCTCCTCGGTGGCCGGCCCGTACTCGGACTCCCACCAGGCGACGGCCTCATGCAGCCGCTCCCGCTCGCGCTGGCGCTCCACCGCCTGGGTGACATAGCGGCTGAAGCCCCCGGGGCCGACCTGGGAGCGGATCTCCTCGGCCAGCTCCTCCGGCAGCGTCACGGTGTACTTCTTGGTTGCCATACCATCGACCATACCGCCCCGGCTGGTCGGTCCGCCAACGTCGCCGAAGCGCTGGTAGCGGAGAAGGGGCCGACGCATCGAAACTGAGGCATGGACGGCGAGGCGGGACACGCCGGATGCAGCGCCGCTGACGTCGGAGTCCGTGATCCTCCCGTACTGTGCCGGGTGCGGTTAACCCGGTCCTGACGCGGGTCACCCGTTCGTGTGCACGGCCCGGAACCACGGCGGTTACGGGACGGTCATGCCGCCGTACGGCTGCGGGGGCCGGCACCGGGAGCGGGCGCATGGGTGAGGGCCACGATGTCCGGGGCGTCGGCCACCCGGCCCCCCGAAGCTGTCTTGCCGGGTCCCCGCGGTGCCCGGCCGACGACGCCGGACCGGGCGCCGGGTGAGGGAAGTCGCTTGGTGACCACGCGGCCGAGCGGGCGGATAGCCTTGGTCCGCTGAGGGTGTGCGAGGGATCCGGTAGGACCTCGGACAGCCGGAGGACAGTTTCCAGGAGTGGGTGCGGTGGCGAGAGTCCATGTGTCGGCAGCGGACTCTCCTGCCAGTCCGGCCGGCTTCGATGACGCTTCGGCGCCCGGCGTCGTGGACCGGGACCGGCTGCTCGCGGCGTTGCCGCAACTGGCTGCGGGCGAAGCGGTGTTCCTTCCTGCGGATCCGCCCCGGCTGGGGCGGGTGGCGTTCTGGACGCCCGGTGGCGAGCCGCCGGACCTGGGGGTCGAACCGGAGGAGCTCACGGTGGTCCGCCCGCACGGGTCGTCCGTGCGCCGGGCGCGGGTGTCGGCCGTGCCGGTGCCGGTGGAGCAGGCGCTGCCGTTGCTGACCCGTTGCCGGGCGCTGGGTGCGGACGGCAGTGGGCGGGCGTCGGCCGGTACGGCGTTCTGGGGTGCGGCGGCGGTGCTGGGTTTGAGCCTGTTGGCCAGGGGCCGGGTGCTGCCCGGAGTGTCGCCGGACGGTTTCGACGCGTGGCGGGTGGGACCGCTGGACACTGAGGATCATGGGCGGCTGGGTTCCCTTGCCGCCGCGATGCCTCCTGAGGCCCGTGCCGTCGCGGTCCCCGGCCTCTCGCCGCTCACGCTCCCGCCGGCCGAGCCGCTGCTGCGGGCCTTCCTGGACGCCGTGGCCGACTCGCTCACCCGTACTCCTGCCGCCCGTCACCTGTCGGGTGGGCCGGCCTTCGCGGTCCGCGCGCCGCAACCCGTACCGGAGCAGCGGGCCTGGGCGGCGGAGGTCGCCGCGGGCCGCGACGCGGGGCTGCAGGTGTCGCTGCGACTGGAGTGGGAAATGACGTCGGACCGGGAGGACTCCTTCCGGGCCGTGGTCCAGGTGCGCAGCCTGGCCGATCCGACGGTGCTTGCCGACGCCGCGGACCTCTGGGCCGGGAGGGCGAGCGCCCCCGAGTTGTTCGGCCCGCGAGCCCGGGTGGATACGTTGCTGACGTTGCGCCGGGCCGCGCGTGCGTGGCCGCCGGCTGCACGGCTGCTGGACGCGGCCGCGCCGACCGGCCTTGAGCTATCCGACGAGGAAGCCCAGGCGCTGCTGGGCGAGGCGGCCGAGAGCCTTGCCGCGGCAGGGGTGGCCGTGCACTGGCCCAAGGAGCTGGTCCGCGAGCTGACCGCAGCCGGAGTATTGGAGCCCGCCCGTAAAGGGACGACGTCTTCGGCCGAGTCCTTCCTGTCCTCCGGCGGGCTGCTGGACTTCCGCTGGCGGGTCGCGCTCGGGGATCAGGAACTCACCCAGGAGGAGTTGGAGCGGCTGGTCGAGGCGCATCGGCCGATCGTGCGGTTGCGCGACCAATGGGTGGTCGTGGACCCGGAACTGGTACGCCGCCTGCGACGGGCCGCTCAGTTCAGGACGCCGTCGCTGACCGCGATCGACGCACTGGGGGCCGCGCTGACGGGCAGCGTCGAGGTGGACGGCGAATCCGTGGCGGTCACCGCGGGCGGTGTGCTGGAGGACTTGCGCGCCCGGATCGCCGAACCCGAGGCCCACGCCGCGCGCGAGCCCCAGGGACCGCCGAAGACCCTGGCCGCGACCCTTCGCGACTACCAGCTGCGCGGCCTGGACTGGCTGCACCGGATGACCGCGCTCGGCCTGGGCGGCTGCCTCGCGGACGACATGGGCCTGGGCAAGACCGTCACCCTGATCGCCCTCCATCTGCGCCGCCAGGAGCGGAAAGCGACCGCGGGTCCCACCCTGGTGGTCTGCCCCGCCTCACTGCTCGGCAACTGGGAGCGCGAGATCCGGCGTTTCGCACCGGCCGCCCCGGTACGCCGCTTCCACGGCCCCGGCCGCGAACTGGCCGGCCTCGAAAGCGGCGGTTTCGTCCTGACCACGTACGGGACGATGCGCCGCGACGCCGAACGCCTGGCCGAGCAGCCGTGGGACCTGCTGGTCGCCGACGAGGCCCAGCACGTCAAGAACCCGCATGCGCACACCGCCCAGGCACTGCGCCGGATCCCCTCGCGGGGGCGGGTCGCGCTGACCGGTACCCCGGTGGAGAACAACCTGTCCGAACTGTGGGCCCTGCTCGACTGGACCACCCCCGGACTGCTCGGCACCCTGACCTCCTTCCGTGAACGCTACGCCAAGGCCGTCGAAGGCGACCGCGACGAAGAGGCCGCGCGGCGACTGGCCGCCTTGGTCCGCCCCTTCCTGCTCCGCAGACGCAAGTCCGATCCCGGGATCGCGCCCGAGCTGCCGCCCAAGACCGAGACAGACCAGTCGGTGTCCCTGACGAAGGAACAGGTGTCGCTGTACGAGGCCTTGGTGCGCGAGTCGATGAGCGAGATCGAGGGCACGAAGGGCATGGCCCGGCGTGGCCTGGTGATGAAGCTGCTCACCGGCCTGAAGCAGGTCTGCAACCACCCCGCGCAGTTCCTGAAGGAAGCCGGGAACGCGAAGCTGCAGGGCCGTTCGGGGAAGCTGGAACTGCTGGACGAACTCCTCGACACCGTGCTGGCCGAAGACAGATCTGCCCTGGTGTTCACCCAGTACGTGGCCATGGGCCGGCTGATCGAGCGCCACCTCGCCGACCGCGGCGTGGACACGCTGTTCCTCCACGGAGGCACCACGGTCGAACGCCGCGAGGAGATGGTCGACGCCTTCCAGAGCGGCGCGAAGAAGTTGTTCCTGCTGTCCCTCAAAGCCGCCGGCACCGGACTCAACCTGACCCGGGCCGGCCATGTCATCCACTACGACCGCTGGTGGAACCCGGCGGTGGAGGACCAGGCCACCGACCGTGCCTACCGCATCGGGCAGACCCAGCCCGTCCAGGTGCACAAGCTGCTCGCCGAGGGGACGGTGGAGGAGAAGGTCGCCGACATGCTCCGGCGGAAGCGGGAACTGGCCGAATCGGTACTCGGGTCGGGCGAGGCGGCGTTCAGCGAGCTGAGCGACGGCGAACTGGCCGAGCTGGTGGCGCTGCGCGGGACACGGCGATGACCAGGCGAGTTCCGGCGCGGCAGGAGGCTCTCTGCACCTTCGGGGCACTGCCTCCGGCCAAGGGCAGCCGCGCGCCTTTCGCCGAGTCCTGGTGGGGCCGCGCATGGCTGCGTGCCCTGGAGGAGTCCTCCCTGGACTCCGGCCGCCTGCAGCGCGGCCGGACCTACGCGCGCGGCGGCGCGGTCGGCCAGGTCACCGTCGCTCCCGGCAAAGCCGCCGCCCCGGTACAGGGCAGCCGCCGCACCCCGTACCGCTCCACGGTCCAGGTCGAGCAGTTGACGGACCGGCAATGGGACCGACTCCTCGACGTGATCGCCGATCGGGCCGCCAACATCGCGGCACTGCTCGACGGCGAAATGCCCACCGGGCTCGCGGACGACGCCGCGGCCGCGGGCGTCGCGCTGCTGCCCGGCCCCGGCGACCTCGCCCCGGAGTGCAGCTGCCCCGACTGGGGCTACCCGTGCAAACACGCCGCTGCCCTCTGCTACCAGGTGGCCCGGCTCCTGGACCGCGACCCCTTCGTGCTGCTGCTTCTGCGGGGCCGCGGCGAGCAAGAGCTGACCGACGAACTCGGCCGCCGCAACCTCGTGCGCGCCGCCGCCGACGCCCTTGCCGTCCCGGTAGGCGCGGGCGCCGGGGCGGTCGTACCGCCGCCCCCTGCCGGTGACCCCGCCGGGTCGGCGTTCTCCTCCCGCTCCGGACTGCCGCCCCTGCCCG
Source organism: Actinacidiphila acididurans (assembly GCF_016918855.1). Classification (GTDB taxonomy): domain Bacteria; phylum Actinomycetota; class Actinomycetes; order Streptomycetales; family Streptomycetaceae; genus Actinacidiphila; species Actinacidiphila acididurans. The sequence goes on along the minus strand of NZ_JADKYB010000021.1, from coordinate 156,259 downwards.
CCGCGCCGCCGCTGCCCCCACAGGCCGGCCGCGGCCCCGCGCTGGCGGAATCAGCCGTTCCGGAGCCCGGTGTGGACCCCACCGCGCTCGAACTGCTCGCCGCCGACACCGCGTTACGCGCACGCCACCTGCTCGCCGCTGCCCTGGACGCTCCCCGTCACGCGGGCACCGCGCCACCCGCCCCGCTCACCGAGTGGCAGGACGCCGTCCGCCTCGCCGCCACGCACCCCACGATGGAGGTGTTCGCGCGCATCGCGGCGAACTGCGGCCGTACCCCCAACGAACTCGCCGCCGCCACCCGCGCCTGGCGCTACGGCGGAGCCGCGTCTCTCGACGTGCTCGAAAACACCTGGAATCCGCCCGCCGGACGCCTGGAGCGCGACCGCGAAGCCCTGCGTACGGACTGGCCCGACGGCGTACCGCCCCGGCTCCGCACCTGGCGCAACCGCTGGACCGTCGAAGGCCGCGACGCCCAACTCCGCCTGAGCAGGGAAGGACTGTGGTACCCGTACACCAAGGACCGGGGCACGTGGTGGCCGGCCGGCCCGCCGGACACCGATCCTGCGGTGGTCCTGGCGGCTGTCCTCGGACGGTGACGCACGGCGCGGGGGATCGCGCCCGAAGACGCCTGAGCCCGCCGACGGGCGAGCCGCTGCCCGTGGCATCCTCCGGCACCACCGGCCGGCACCGTGGTCGAGCTGCCGAGTCCGTCATTTCCGACTCGGCTGTCGGTGCCTGCCCCTACGGTGGGGGAAGGCCGGGGCCCGGCCGTGCAGCAGCGTTGGGAGGGAAATAGCCGTGCGCAGGGTTCCACCGGAGATGTTCCGGTTCACCACGGGCGAGCGGGCCGATCTGTACGGGGCCATCCTGAGCGCGTTCGGCGCGGCCAACGAGCGTCTGGAGACGGCGCTGGTGCTGGATGACATCCGAGGTCGGCTGCGCACGACCGGCTGGCTGGACGCGATATCCGACGAGGACCTCCACGGCGCGCTGAAGGCACTGCGGGAATGGGGGCTCCTGGACGTCGTCCAGAACCACGCGGAGAACTACCGCACCGCGGAGGAGTACGAGCGGCGGAACCTCCAGTACTCACTGACCCGGCGCGGGGAGGCAGCTCTGGCCGGGGTCCGGCACGCTCTGGAAGTGCTCACCTCCACGGGGGCGCTGCAGACTGCGGTGCTGGAGGCGATCACCGACCGGCTGGACGAGTTGTACGTGCTGCTCGGTGAGCCGACCTCAGCGGACCGCCGGATCTTCAGTACCTTGCAGGAACTGGAGGGTCACCTTGAGGCCCTGCTGGACAACACCAAGGCGTTCAACGGCGAGTTGCAGCGGCTGCTGCGCGCCGAGGGCGCAGACCTGGGTGTCTTCCGGGAAGTGAAGGCCGCCACGGTGGCATACCTCCAGGAGTTCCTGGTCAACTTGGAGCAGCGCGGTCACGGCGTCGCCTCGGCTGTCGCCCGCGTGGAGGAGCGTGGGGTCGCCGTCCTGCATGAGAGGGCCTTGCGCGGGGCCGAGTTGCCCCCGGTCGCCGGTGAGGACGCCGGTCCGATCTGGCTGGAGCGCCGCCGAGCGCGCTGGGCGGGCTTGCGGGCGTGGTTTCTGCCGGAGGACGGAACCCGGCCACGAGCGGACCAGCTCCACGACGTGGCCAGGCGGGCCATCGTGGCGTTGCTCCAGGTCCTCGACCGGATCACGGAGTCACGCCGGCGCTCCTCCAGCGCCGCGCAGGACTTCAGGGAGCTGGCGCGCTGGTTCGCGGCCGCCCCTGGGGACGAGGACCTGCACCGGCTGTGGACGCTGGCCTTCGGGCTGGGACCGGCCCGCCACGCACACCTGTCGCATGCGGACCCGGAGCTGGTCCCGTCCTCCGGGACGTGGGCGCAAGCGCCGCCCGTCGAGGTCTCGGCGCTGCTGCGGACCAGCGGGCGCACGGAACGCTTCACACGAACAGGCAAGGTGCGGGATGTCGCGTCCGTCAAAGCCGAGCGGGCGCGCAGAGCGCGGCAGGAGCGCGCCGAACTCCAGCGGGCCTGGGGCGCCTTGCGGACCGACGGGCCGGTGCGCCTGTCCGACTTCGCCGAGCTGGACGACGCCGCGTTCGAGAGGCTGCTCGATCTGCTCGGCAGAGCCCTGTCCGCCCGTCCGGACACATCCGGCGCTCGGCGGGCCGGTACGGCCGACGGTCAGGTGGAGATCACCCTGACCGAGGGCGGCGACGGCGGGACCGCTCGGCTCAGGACGTCGAAAGGCGTCCTGGCCGGGCCGGATTACGTCGTGAGCATCACCGCCGCCGGTGCGTCCGAGTCCCCGTCGCGGCGCGCCGTACATCGGGAGGCCACGGGATGAGCACCCTCGCCAACCAATTGGTCGTCGCTGAACGGGAGGAGGTCGCCCGGGGCATCCGGCTGCTCCTGGCGAAGCCGCTGATCACCGAGCGCGGCGACGCGGCGGCTTTCGACATCGTCCGGCGGCGCAAGGAGCCGCTGGCGAAGTGGTTCGACTACACCTGCGGCTGGAGTCTCGTGGTGGAGCCCAGGCGCGGGTATGCCCGGCTGGCCAAGGTCCGCTCCACAGCGGACGGTTCGCGCCCCGCCCGGCGGCTGCGCTCCGGCCGGGCCCCGTTCGACCGCAGGCGGTACGTGCTGCTGTGCGTCACGGCGGCCGAGCTGCTGGCGGTGCCGGTGACGACCATCGGCTTGCTCGCCGATCGTGTCGTTCGGGCCACCACCGCCGACCCGGCGCTGCCGTCTCTCGACACCGCCGGCCGCGCGGAGCGGATGGCGTTCGTCGACGTACTCAAGCTGCTCGAGTCCTTCGGGGTGTTGACCGCGCTGGACGGTGCGACCGAGTCTTTCGTGGAGTCTGCCGACGCGAAGGTGCTCTACCGGGTGGACGCGACGCTGGTCATGCGGTTGCCGGCCGCGCCCATCGGTCCGTCGCGACTCTCGGTGCCGCCCGAGGAGGTGCCGCTGCGCTTCGAGGAGCTGCTGGCGCAACTCGTGCGGGAAAGCCGCTACGGAGGAGGAGCGATCCCCGCCGACCCGGCCGCCGGCGAGCCGGCGGCCGGGTCCGAGACACAGCGCAACCTGTGGCTGCGCCATTCCGTGCTGCGCCGCCTCTTCGACGACCCCGTCCTGTACCGCGACGACCTCACGGACGACGAACTGGCCTATGTCGCCTCCCCGACAGGACGGCAGATCCTGCGCCGATCGGTCGAGCAGGCAGGCTTCGTCCTGGAGGAGCGGGCGGAGGGTTTCCTCCTCGTGGACGTTGACTCCCTGGCGACCGACACCATGTTCCCCGACGACTCGTCCACCGCCAAAGTCGCCGCTCTCCTCGTCCTGGAGCAGATCCAGGATGCCGCGGGCGGAGCGACGCCGGAACAGCTCGTCGCGATCGGCTCAGGACTGCTGCGGCGGTTTCCCCGCTGGGCCAAGGCGTATCAATCGGAGGACGGGGCCAAGCGGCTGGCTGATGACGCGGTGTCGGTCCTGTGCGACTTCGGGCTCGCCCACCGTGTCGGCGGCCGCACCGTCCTTCGGCCGGCCGCCTTCCGGTACCGCGTCACGGGGACGACCACGAAGGCGCAGAAGAGCGACGGCGACACCGCCGCTCCCGCGGCAGCCTCCGCCGAGGTCGAAGGAGTCTCCCCGTGAGCGTCACGGACCTGCCCGTGAGGAGCACTGCGACCTCGGCGGAGCACGACAGCCCCGCGCCACGCCGCCGCTGGCGGCCTTACCGCGCCGGCATCCTCAACGTCTGGCGCTACTACGACGAGACTTTCGCCTTCCACCAGGGGCGCCTGCTGCTGCGCGGCCAGAACGGCACGGGCAAGTCGAAGGCGCTGGAACTGCTGCTGCCCTTCCTCTTCGACGCCAGTCTGCGGCCCAACCGCCTGTCCACCTTCGGCGGTTCCGAGCGGACCATGCACTGGAACCTCATGGGCGAGGGGGCGACGGGCAAGACACGTGTCGGCTACGTGTGGATGGAGTTCGGCCGCCCGTCGGACGACGGCGGCAGCCGGTGGTTCACCTGCGGAGCACGTCTCCAGGCGAGCACCCACACCCCGAGCGCACACGCCGACTACTTCACCACCACCCAGCGGATCGCCAAGCCCGGTGGCCTCCTCCTGGCCAACGAGCCCGGCCAGCCCCTCACAAAGGCAGCGCTCGCGGACGCGATGGACGGCCACGGCGAGATCCACGCCTCGGCCGATGCCTACCGGACCGCGGTCCGCGGCGCACTCTTCGCCGGAATGGGCGAGCAGCGGTACGAGGCGCTGATCACCGCCCTGCTGCAACTTCGCCAGCCCAAGCTCTCCGAACGACTCGACCCCTCTCTGCTGTCCACGCTGCTGTCGCGAGCCCTGCCTCCGCTGGGTGAGGGCGAGATCTCCGAGCTCGCCGAGGGCTTCGAACGGCTGGACCGGCAGCGCGAGCACCTCAAGGACCTCGACGGGGAGGTCTCGGCGGCAGGCACCATCGCCGCCCGGCAACGGAGCTACGCCCAGCGGGCGTTGCGTGCCCACGCCGCCACAATGATCTCTGCGACCACCGAGATGGACAACCTTACCCGCGTCGCCCGGGAAAGCGCCGAGGAGCACGAGCGGGCGCTGCGTTCACAGGAGATGGCGGAACGGCAGCGCGACGAATATGAGCGACAGGCACGCGAGTTGGAAGCAGGCATCGAGGGCCTGATGGACCGCGATGCGTACAAGCAGGGCAAGGAGCTGGACAAGCTCCGCCGTGGCGCCGAGCGCGCCGAGAGCAACGCACGGCGACAGCGCACCGCCGCCGACGGCAAACTGCGACTGGCGGAGGACGACCGGCAGCGGGCCGACATCGCCGCCGAACGCGCACGAGTGGCTACCGCCCATGCGCAGGCCGCTTCCGAGGACGCCCGGAGAGCGGGGCGTACCGCAGGCATGCAGTCCGTCCACTGCGAGGCGGAAGCGATGCTCGAAACGCCGACGGCCACCACCGATGCGCCGAGCATGGCGGACGCGGCGGGCCAGGAACGGGTGCGGCCGGCCCGCCGGTTGCTCCGGGGTGCCGTCAAGGCCCGGCAGGGCCAGATCACGGAGGTCGTCGACGCCGTCGATCGGCATGAGCGGACCGTTCGCGAGCGAACCAGCGCCGAAGCGGCACTGGACCAGGCCCGCGTCGGCTTGGCGGAAGCGGTCACACGGCGCGACGAGGCGGCCCGCGGCTATGAGGAAGCTCTCACCCGGCAGGCGGAACTGCTGAGGGAGTGGGCGACGGGATGTGTCGAGTTGCGCTTCGCGGACGTCGAGGAGCTTGCCTCCCGGGCGGCGGTCGAGGTCGATGTCATGGCTGCCGTGGAATTCGCCGTCCGCACGACGGACCAGGACATCACCGGGGCACAGACACGTACGGAGGCGTCTCGCGCCGCCGCGCTGACCGAACGCGCCGAGCTCACCGGCGTCATCGGCGTGCTGCGCCGGGAAGCCGACCTTCCTCCCGCGGCTCCGCCGACCCGTACCACGGATCGTTCCACCATGGTCGGAGCACCGTTGTGGCGGCTCGTGGCCTTCCACGACGACGTTCCCGGCACCGTACAAGCAGGCGTGGAGGCGGCTCTGGAGGCGTCCGGTCTGCTGGACGCCTGGGTGAGCCCGTACGGCGGCCTCACGCTGCCCGGTCACGACACCTTGGCCGACGCCGCTTGGGCAGTGCCGGCTCCCGGGACGTCGCTGCTGGACGTGCTGCGTCCCGAAGCCGGTGCCGCGGTGCCCGCTGACACCGTTCAACGACTGCTGGCCGGCATCGCTTTCGGCCCGCGGCTTCCCGCCGTGCACATGGCCGCGGTCGGGGCCGACGGCAGCTGGCGGCTGGCCTTCGCCACCGGCACGTGGAGCAAGCCGGAGCCCGCCCACATCGGTTCCGTCGCCCGGGAGCGGGCCAGGCTCCGTCGCATCGCCGAACTCACGGAGCGGCTCACCGAAATCAACGACGTCGCCGCGGCACTCGACGCCGAACTGGGTGAACTACGCGAACGACGTGCCCGCTTGGAAGCCGACCTCGTCGCCCGCCCCCGGTACCGCGACCTGGACACCAAGCGGCGGGCCTTGGACCGGGCCGAGGAAGGCGTCGGCGTCCGGGACGACGCCGTACGGAGAGCCGTCGGTGTCCTGGCCGACCGCGAGGTCGAAGTCGCCACGTCCCTGCGCACCCTCAGCAGGCTGGCCGCCGAGCACACACTCCCCACCGCCCGGGACCCCCTGAGGAACCTGTCATCCGCCGTGGACGTGTTCCGGGACACTGCCGACGCCTGGACGGACGCGTACCTGCACTGGGCAACGGCGGTGGAGCGAGCCGCGTCGGAGAGCGGCCGGGCCGCTCGCTCCCTCAGCGCCGCCCGGGACCATGCCGCCGACGCCGAGGCCGCCGAGGAAGAGGCACAGGCGCTCGCGGCGACTCTGGAAGCGGTGGAGAGCACGGTCGGGGAGGACTTCCGCGCCATCGCCGCCCGTATCACCGAGCTTCGTCAGGAACTCGACCGGGTCCGCGGGGAGAGGAAGGCCAAGGACACCGAGCTGCTGCAACTCGCGGGATACATTGGCCAGTTGAAGCAGAAGACGGCACAGGACGCGAATGAGCGGGACCACGCTGTCGGCTCCAGGGACGAGGCCGCACGCAGATTCCGGCACCTGTGCGCCCTCGGCCTTCCCGAAGACGCGGGGCTTGCCGTCACCCTGACCGCCCGGGACGGCACCCGAGCCACCCTGGAGGCGGCACGCGCGGTGGCGGCGAAGTGGCCGGATCTCCCCTATGGGTCGCGCAACCTCGGCGACGCCGTGAACCGGCTCTCCGAAGCGATCCACAATGCCCGCGAGTCCGTGGGCCGCCGCGCGGACCTGGATCTGGAATCCGACGACGACGTGCAGATCTTCACCGCCTCCTTGGACGGCGTTCGCATCGGGGCGGCAGGGCTGCTGAAGACCCTCACGGAGGAGCGCGACCGCAGCCGCGACGACATCACTGCCGCGGAACGCCGGCTCTTCGACCAGACCCTCACCGGAGACACCCGGCGGCACCTCGCCGACCGCATCCGCGGGGCCAACGACCTGGTGGACCGCATGAACGGCCACCTCCAGCGCGTCCGCACCGCCTCCAAGGTCGCGGTGCAACTGGTGTGGCAGGTCCACCCCGACCTCCCGCCGGGGACCCGGACCGCTCGCGAACTCCTCCTCAAGGACCCCGCACGGATCACCGACGCCGACCGCGAGGCGCTGCACGCCTTCTTCCGCGCCCGCATCGAAGAAGCCAAGGCCAAGAACACGGCGGCCAGTTGGGAGGAGCAGCTCGCCGAGGTCCTCGACTACACCGCCTGGCACCAGTTCGTGGTCAAGCTCGACCGCGCGAACGGCGCGGGCTGGCAACTCCTCACCAAGAAGCTGCACGGAGCCCTGTCAGGCGGTGAGAAGGCGATTGCCCTGCACCTGCCGCTCTTCGCCGCGGTGGCGTCCCACTACGAGGCAGTACCGGACGCGCCCCGGCCCATCCTCCTGGACGAGGTCTTCGTCGGCGTCGACACCACCAACCGCGGTCAGGTCTTCGCGCTGCTCAGCGCGCTCGACCTGGATCTCGTCCTCACCTCGGACCACGAGTGGTGTACCTACCGGGAGCTGTCCGGCATCGCCGTCCACCAGCTGATCACCGGAACCGACGACGGTGACGACGCAGTGACGAGCGCGCGCTTCGTATGGAACGGCGTCGCGTTGGGGCCGGAGGAGCCGGAGGAGCCGGAGGAGCCGGAGGGGCGGGCAGGGCCGGCGGAGGCGGGGGAGCTTTCGGTATGAGCGACGGTGGATCCCCTGCGGGCTTGGACCGCCCCGAACTGCTGCCGCTGTGGCGGGCCGTGCACGAGCGCCTGTCTTCCGGGCGTCCCGTCAGCCGGGTACGTATCGGCCCGCTCGACGACGAGCAACGCGGAGCCCTCGCCGATCTGCTTGGGCTGGACCGTCTCCCGGACGTCCGGCCCCTCGTCTCGCTCGCACGGCTGGAAGAGGCGGTCGCCGACGCCGGCGGCCGTACGCTCCGGGACATCGTCGCCGGCATTGTGGGTCCTCTCGAGGACCGAGCCGCCGCGCGGCAGCGCCGCGATGACGAGCGGGCCGACCTGTGGACCTGGCTGGAGGTCCACGAGACGGTGCGAGCCCAACCCGCCCTGGACGAGTGGGTCGCTCACTGCCGCAGCGGCGGTCTCATCGACGGCTCGGCACTGAGGACCCGGAGCGTGCTCGCCTCCGCTCTCGCAGTGCTGGCCGCTCTTCCGGCCGACGGGGAACCCCTCCCCGTCTTCGCGGCGCGAATGCTCGACGGGGACTCGCATGCCTTGGACGACGGGAGCCGCCTGTCATCGCTCGTCCTCCGGGCTCTGTCCATCGTGTACGGCGCTGAGGTGCCGGGCAGCGCACAGCAGAGGCGCGCGATGTGGGCGCGAGCCGGGGTCGCCGACGACGAACTGTCCAGCACCGTCCTGGCCGCTGGGCTCCGCCCTCTCGGCGACCGTGTGCTGAGCCGCATCGCGAGCGCCTGCACGGAAGCCGGACACGCCGCCTCGCTCACCCTCGCCCAACTCCGGGACCCGGGCGACCTCCGCCTCTCCACGGAACCGGTGCACATCACGGAGAACCCGAGCGTGATGGCCCTCGCCCTGCGCCGCTTCGGCCCTGACTGCCCACCTCTGGTCTGCACCTCCGGTTGGCCCAACAGTGCGGCCGTCCACCTCCTGCGCTTGCTGGCTGACCGGGGAGCCGCCTTGCGCTACCACGGCGACTTCGACGGCGAAGGCATACGCATCGCCGCCTACGTCCTGGACAAGACTTCCGCCGCCCCCTGGCGCATGACGTCCGCCGACTACCGCGAAGCTCTGCCCCGTACCCCCCGAGGCCCGGCGGTCGGACGACTCACACCAGCCCCCTGGGACCCCGCCCTGGTCCCGGCGATGGCGGAGCACGGCACGGCCGTGCTCGAGGAGACGGTGGCCGAGCTGCTGCTGGACGACCTGGCTGCGCCCAGCGTTGCGCACGGGGAATCCGATGCGTGCTTCTGACTCCCGTGCCGCAGACAGCGCCCGCATAATGCCGTCGCCTACGCGAGCTGGCCTTTGGGAACCCCCGGACCAACATCCGCTCCTCGCAATGGCCGTCCGGCCGCCCGCAGCAGCGCCCTTCGGCCGGCACCGCTGCCGTACGCGGACCTGCGGACGACCGAAGCGGCCGGCGGGCTTTAACGCGTGGCCTCTTCGTCCCGAAGCAATCCGGGGACCCTTACGACCTGTGGTCGGCGTGCGCCTGACCTGCCGAAACCGTCCGCGAGTGTCCGTGGGTGTACGCGCAAGTTCGGGCTCGTTGTCGCGCAGTTAGACACTCAGTCCTGCGCCTGCCTGAACCTTGCCCACACACCCTGACCACGACCTTTCCCGGCTTCCATCCCGTCTGCCTTCGGCCCGCACGTCAGTGGAGCGGGCGTGGTTCCTGGCGTCCAGATGGAGCGCGCCACTGTACGAACGATCTGGACGCCAGGGGCCGCGTCTGCTCGGCTTGCCCGGGTCGATGGCAGGCGGGATGGAAGCTCCCGCCCCCGCCCCCTACTGCGCGCGGTCGCCGGCCGGGCCTGGTCCATCCTGGAGCCTGAGCGCCCCCGCCGGAGGCACCCCCACCCTCCCTCCTTCACCGCGCGAGGCCCCCGAGCCACCGAGCGGCCGGCACTGCCGGCCGGTGGGGTGTTTCCCGTAGCGACGGCTTCCAGCCGGTTGCCAGACCAGCCGGAGACCCGAAAGGGTCAGACCTGCCGATCGACCCGGATCGCCATGCGCGAGAGGCCACGTCCCCGATCGGGGCCGTGGCCGCCGGGCTCCTCGCCCCGCATCCGCCGGCTGGCTGCTGACCTTCCCTGGCCGTTCCGTGGGTCGTGGTGGATCACCGTGCAGATCCCGTAGGCCCGGGCGGTTCCGCGGACAGCGACCACCCCACCCCCGGGGAAGCCCTGGCGACCCCTCCCCTTCCTCTTTCTTCTCCCCTCCCCGCCCAACGGGCGGGGAGCTTGATGAGGTAGGGAAACTCGTAACAACTCCCATAGCTCGCAGCCTCCTCCGCCGCTGAGCATCCTGCTGAACTGGGGTTATAGCCCCGTCTCGGGCTGGCATATGCGACTCCTACGCGACGTATTGTCTCACGTGAGACGAAGTGGCATCATGGATGCATGTCCACCCGCCGCAACCGCCAGCACTCGAAAGCTGCCCAGCGACCGCCCCGGACGGCTGTGGTCACTCCGCCGGAGGCTTCCGCAGACACTCCCGAGGACGCTCGGGCCAGGGGCGTACGACGGCTCGTAGACCCGGGGCAGGAGCGGATTCGGCTGGCCGCGGAACTGGAACGGCTGGATGCCCAACTCCGCCCGCTGATCCTTGAGGCCATCGCGGCCGGCGTACCCTCCCGCCGTGTTGCGGAGCTGACCGGGATCTCCCGCGCCACTGTGGCTCGCTGGGGCAGAAGCGGGGAGTAGCGAAAGTTGGGCCGCGCTCGTTGGCATCGACCGCGGCCCCGTCCGATTCGAAGGAGTCGAAGCCATGTCGAATCGTTCCGCCCTCATCATCGCAGAAAGCACCTGCCCGACCTGTTCCGGCACCTGCGAAACCATCGATGATGGTTCGGTGACCGGAAAGCCCGGCAAGTCCATCCCCTGCTCGTGCGCCCGCGGCTCCCACAGCCCCGCCAAGGCGCCTGATGGAGCACACCACGCCCTGAGTCTGCGACTGTCTATTGAGCCTGCCCACTGCGCCTGTGGGGGCACGGGGTGGCTGGACGGGGGCTTCTACTCCTGGAAGGGAGACATCTACCTCGCGGCCGATGAACGGTGCCCCATTCACGCAGCCTGATGAGGAGCCGTAGTCGCGCAGTTAGTCACGCAACAACGGATCAGGGCCGGTCCTCATTACGAGGAACCGGCCCTGATCTGCTGCTTACCGAGTCGGGGTGGCGGGATTTGAACCCACGGCCTCTTCGTCCCGAACGAAGCGCGCTACCAAGCTGCGCCACACCCCGGTGCAACGAGGATTACTCTAGCGGACCCGGGGCCGGGGACGAAATCCGGTTTCGGCGGGGCGGGGGGTGGCGGAGCGTGGTGGGGCGGGTGCGTCAGGTGAGGGTGAGGAGGGTGGCCTCGGGGGGGCAGGCGAAGCGGACCGGGGTGTAGCGGTTGGCGCCGCAGCCTGCGGAAACGTGAAGGTAGGAGGTGAAGCCGGTGGCCGTGTGGGTGGACAGGCCCTTGACCCGGTCCGTGTCCAGGTCGCAGTTCGTGACCAGGGCGCCGTAGAAGGGGACGCAGATCTGGCCGCCGTGCGTGTGGCCGGCCAGGATCAAGGGGTAGCGGTCGGCCGTAAAGGCGTCGAGAACGCGCAGGTAGGGGGCGTGGACCAGGGCCAGGTTGAAGTCCGTGTCCGGGTCGGGGCCGCCCGCCACCGCCTGGTAGCGGTCCCGCTTGATGTGCGGGTCGTCCAGGCCCGTCAGGCCCAGCACCTCGCCGTGGTCGAGCTTGACCCGGCCGCGCGAATTGCTCAGGCCCACCCAGCCCGCCGCGTCGAACGCGTCCCGCAGGTCCCCCCAGGGGTTCCGGATGATGCCGTGGCCGCCGTGCTTCTTGCCGTTCAGCCCGTGCTGGCCGCGGGCCCGCTCCACCAGGTACCGCCCCGGATTACGGAACTTCGGGCCGTAGTAGTCGTTGGACCCGAAGACGTACGTGCCCGGGAACTCCATCAACGGCCCCAGCGCGTCCAGCACTTCCGGCACCGCCGTCGGGTCGGACAGGTTGTCCCCGGTGTTCACCACCAGGTCCGGGCGCAGCCCCGCCAGCGACTGGATCCATCGGCGCTTCTTGTGCTGGCCGCTGACCATGTGGATGTCCGAGAGCTGGAGGATCCGGATCGGCCGCATCCCGGCGGGCAGCACGGGCACCTCCACGCGCCGCAGACGGAACGATCTCGCCTCGAAGCCGGCCGCGTACGCCACGCAGGCGGCGCCGGCCACCGTCACACCCAGGGGAATTCCGTATCGCGCGCGCATGAGCCCATCGTGTCAGAGTCCGCCCCCCACCCGCGCGACGGGCGGAAGGGCTCCCTTACGGCGCCCGTGAACCGTCGGCCGCGGGGCACGTCCCGCGCGCCCCGCGCATAATCCGGCGCGTTCCCCGGCGCCAGGTGCGAAAATCGGGTCATGAACACCTCGCTCAAGCAGCGCCTGCACGACGACCTCACCGTGGCCATCAAGAGCCGTGACGAACTGCGTTCCGCCACGCTCCGGCTCACCCTCAGCGCCATCACCAAGGAGGAGGTCGCCGGCACCACCGCCCGGCAGCTCTCCGACGACGAGGTGCTGAAGGTGATCACCCGCGAGGCGAAGAAGCGGCGCGAGGCCGCCGAGGCGTTCGCCCAGGGCGGCCGGCCCGAGTCGGCCGAGCGGGAGCGGGCCGAGGGCGAGGTGCTCGCGGAGTACCTGCCGAAGCAGCTCACCGACGAGGAGCTGGCCGGCATCGTCCGCGACGCCGTCGCCGAGTCCGGGGCCGAGGGGCCCAAGGCCATGGGCGCCGTCATGAAGGTGGTCAACCCCAAGGTCGCCGGCCGCGCCGAGGGCGGCCGGGTCGCCGCCGAGGTCAAGCGCCAGCTCGCGGGCTGACACTCCACGACGGCGACTCGCTTCCGTCGGCACCTCACGCGGACGTCGCCCGGGCACCCGGGTTCGGCTACGACCCGGGCACCCCGGTCCGGTTACGGGGTGGCCCCGGCGTGGCTGCTGCCGCGGTACCCGGCTGCTTCGACTGCCCCGGCCCGCCTACTGGAGCCAGCGGTATCCACCGCCCCGGTCCCGCCCGCGGGGGCTACCGGATACCGCCGAAAAACACGTATTTCATGATCAGCGGCACGAATACCGACGCGAGCTTCCAGAGAGCCAAGCAGGCGAGGGCGGACAGGAGCCACACCCCGACAGGGCCGGTCAGGATGTGCCTGAGCCGTCTGACGCGAGCGGCAAGCCGGTTGCGGTGATCGTCGGGCATGTCCCAACCGCCTCCTGCGGGTTGCACTCAACTATCCCGAAGTCAGTCGAGCTGCCCAAGCCCGTTGAGCCGGACAACTCCGGGGATTCCGTCCGCCGGGACAGACGTGAGGGGCGCCCGCCGATGGGGGGCGCCCCTCACGCATGCTCCCCCGGTGCCTCAGGGCCCGGGTGCCGTCCCTACTGCTGGGCTCCGCCCGGCGGGAAGAACGTCGGGAGGGTGATGCCGCCCGGGCCGTTGTGCTTGCCGCCGCCCTTGTTGCCGCCCGGGTTGGTCGGGTTGGTCGGGTTGGCCGGCGGGGACTGCTGGCCGCCGGGGCCCGGAGAGGCGGGGGGCTGCTGGCCCTTGTCCGGGATGTTCATCGGCACGGTGACGAAGTTGAGCGCGGGCTGGCCCTCCAGGGCGCCGGTCATCGCGTCCTTCCAGATCGGGGCCGGACCGTCGGCACCCTGCACCTTGTCGAAGTAGACGCCGCCGATGGTGACGTTCAGCATCTTCTGGGAGTGCCGCGGGTCGCCCATCCAGACCGCCGCCGCCATGTTCGGGGTGTAGCCGGCGAACCAGGCCGCCCAGCGGTCGTCGGTGGTACCGGTCTTACCGGCGGTCTCCCGGCCGTCCAGGTTGGCCGCCGTACCCGTACCGTCGTCGACCACGCCCTTGAGCATGGTGTTCAGGGTGTCCGCGGTCTTCTGCGACATGGCCTGCGAGCAGATGGACTTGGGCACCGTCAGGCTCTTGCCCGCCGTGTTGGTCACCGACTGGATGGCGATCGGCGTGCAGTAGGTGCCGCGGTTGGCGAAGGCGGCGTACGCGGCGGCCACGGTCAGCGGCGACACCTCGTTGGTGCCCAGGGTCAGTGACGGAATCTGCTGCAGCGGCTTGCCGTCGGCCCGTCCGAAGCCCAGCTTGTCGGCCATCTTCACGATCGGGCACAGGCCGACGTTCGCCTCGAGCGCCACGAAGTACGTGTTGATCGACTTCTTCAGCGCCTCGGGCATCGCGAATGGCCCGACCTCGCTCTTGCTCTCGTTCTGGGTGTGGCCGCCGGCCGGGATGTTCGCGCCGGAGCAGGTGGTCACCGCCGGGTACGGCATCTCGTACGGCGAGGGGTACACCTGGGACGGCTGGTAACCGGCCTCCAGAGCGGCGGCCGCCGTTATCGGCTTGAACGTCGAACCGTTCTGGAAGCCGCCGCCACCACCCATGTTCTCGTCGACCGAGTAGTTGATCTGCGTCTGGTTGGTGCCGAAGCCGTACGGCCGGCTCTGCGCCATGGCGACGATCTTGCCGGTGCCCGGCTGGACCAGGACGCCCGCCGCGGCGACCTTGTCGCTCTTGTAGACGTGCTTCTGTATGCCGCTGAGCACCGAGGCCTGCGCCTTGGGGTCGAGCGTGGTCTTGATCGTCAGACCGCCGGTGTCCCAGGTCTTGGCCCGGTCCTCCTTGGTCTTCCCGAAGGCCGCGTTCTGCAGGAAGGTCTCGCGCACGTAGTCACAGAAGAAGCCCGCGCCGTTGACCGCGGTGATGCAGCCGTTCTTGGGGGAGCTGACCTTCAGGCCGAGCGGGGCCTTCTCGGCGGTGGCCGCCTGCGCCGGGGTGATGTCCTTGAGCTGGGCCATCCGGGCGAGGACGGTGTTGCGCCGCTTGATCGCCTCCTGCGGGTCGCTCACCGGGTCGTACGTGCTCGGCGACTGGACCAGGCCGGCCAGCAGCGCGGCCTGGGTCAGGGTGAGGTTCTTGGCGTGGGTGCTGAAGTACCGCTGCGAGGCGGCCTCGATGCCGTACGCCTGCTCGCCGAAGAAGGTGATGTTGAGGTAGTTCTCCAGGACCTTCTTCTTGCCCAGCTCCTTCTCGACCTGGATCGCGTACTTCATTTCCTTGATCTTGCGGCCCACGGTCTGCTGGGTGGCCTGGGCGACCTTGTTCGGGTCGTCGCCGGCCTCCTCCACGAAGACGTTCTTCACGTACTGCTGGGTGAGCGTGGAGGCGCCCTGGGTGCTGCCGCCGCCGCTGTTGTTGCTCAGCGCGCGCAGGATGCCCTTGATGTCGATCGCGCCGTGCTGGTAGAACCGCGAGTCCTCGATGGCGACTATCGCCGTGAGGATGTTCGGGCTCATGTCCTGGATCGGCACGACCGTGCGGTCGCGGGAGTAGACGGTGGCGATCAGGCCGCCGTTGGCATCGAGGATCTTGGACGCCTGGCTCAGTGGCGGCTGCCGCAGTTCACCGGGCAGGTCGTCGAAGCCCTTGGCCGTACCTTTCGCGGACAGTCCGAGGGCGCCGGCGGCGGGCAGGGCGATCCCTGCCAGGACGACACCGGCCAGCACGCTGACACCGAGGAACTTGGCGGCTTGCTGGGCCGTGGACAGCCCCCCGCCGGAACGCTTGTGAGCCATGGGGGCAGCCTAATCCGTCCGCATGTGAGTTCCGGGGGGTGCTGCCCCGGGCTGTGGAAAACCAGTACGAGAACGTTACATCCGGGCAGCTTCGCCCGTGCGGGTCACGGCAGGGACGAAATCGAGCCGATTCGACAGGATCAGGACGGGGTCGCGGTCAATCGGGGTGCATATGCGGTCAAAAAGGTACGCAATGACCCCGGGTCCGGGTGGGCAACCGCCGACCTTGCGAATTCCCGGACGGGCGGGCACCTGTTCGCCTACTCTGTAACAGGCGGGGCGCGATCGTCGGGCGCGCACCTGTCTTTCTTCGTCACTCTTGTGAGTGATGAGAGGTGTCCGAATTTCCGCATATGCCGGAGATCGTGAGGGAGATGGCGGGTGAACATCCGCTGAACGTCCCATAGATCCGATTTGGCTACTGCTCACTCCGGTGGGTGATCTGCTGCGCACGCATAGTCCTTTCGGGCCATGCAAGATTGGGCCTGAAAGGGCTGTTGCGTCGCGCCTACCTTCCGTAACGTCCTCAACTGGCAACGGTGAATATGCCGTTCGCCGCCGTGGGGGAGCCTCGATTCGGGAGAGGACGGCGCCAGCATGAGTAGCTGGGTAACCGACTGGAGCACGCAAGCCGCGTGCAGGACCACTGATCCGGACGAACTGTTCGTCCAGGGTGCGGCCCAGAACCGCGCCAAGGCGGTGTGCACCGGCTGCCCGGTGCGGACCGAATGCCTGGCGGACGCGCTGGACAACCGCGTGGAGTTCGGCGTGTGGGGGGGTATGACCGAGCGTGAGCGCCGTGCGCTGCTCCGCCGCCGCCCCACGGTGACGTCCTGGCGCCGCCTCCTGGAGACGGCCCGCACCGAGTACGAGCGCAGCACAGGCCTGCTGCCGCTCGGCGACGAGGACGACTTCGCCGCGGCCGGCTGACCACCGCGCGCCGTACCGGCTCGCGAGGCGCGTCTCGGGCGCGCCCGGGCAACGTCACGTCGTCGCAGGGGGCCGCGCCGCGGGCACGTACGTCCTAAGCCGCCACTTCCTCGGCGCCCGCCAGCCGCAGGCCGATCTCCCGCAGGCCTTCCAGGTCGTGCACGTCGCCGGGCAGCGCCGTGACGTCGACCATGGGCACTTCGGGGTGCACGGACACGAAGCGGTCGCGGGTGCGCCGTTCACGCGCGACCACCTGCATCCGTTCGGCGTGCAGGCGCAGGAGTCCGGCGGCGAGCCGTTCCGAAGGTGCCTGCCGGTCTCCTTCCGTACGGTCCTGGGTGCCGTCGGGGGTACCGGCATCAGCTTTCCCCGGCCGGTGATCCACAATGCGGGCGGCCGCAAGATTTTCCCCGCCCCGGTCCGCACCGCCCTGCTCCGGGCCGCCGTTGGCCTCCGCGAAGTCCTCCAGCGCCTCGGCCGCCGCAAGGGCGCGCTCGGCGGTCAGTTGGGCCGCCCCGCTGCTGTGCACCCGGTTGAGCACCAGGCCCGCGAGCGGCATGTCCTCGGCCGCCAGGCGCTCCACGAAGTACGCCGCCTCGCGCAGCGCGTCGCGCTCCGGCGCGGCGACCACCAGGAACGCGGTACCCGGCGCCTGGAGCAGCCGGTAGGTGGCGTCCGCCCGGGTCCGGAAGCCGCCGAACATCGTGTCCATGGCGGCGACGAACGTCTGCACGTCCCGCAGCAGGCTCGCGCCCATCACCTTGCTCAGGGTGCCGGTCATCATCGACATCCCCATATTGAGGAACTTCACCCCGGCCCGGCCGCCCACCTTGGCCGGCGCCATCAGCAGCTTGATGAACTTGCCGTCCAGGAAGGAGCCGAGGCGCTTGGGCGCGTCCAGGAAGTCCAGCGCGCTGCGGCTCGGCGGGGTGTCCACGATGATCAGGTCCCAGGCGTCCTGGGCCCGCAGCTGCCCCAGCTTCTCCATCGCCATGTACTCCTGCGTGCCGGCGAAACCGGCGGACAGCGACTGGTAGAAGGGGTTCTCCAGGATGGCCCGGGCCCGCTCGGGATCGGAGTGGTTGACCACGACCTCGTCGAAGGTCCGCTTCATGTCGAGCATCATCGCGTGCAGCGAACCCCCGGCCGACCCGTCGATCCCGTCGACCTCGCGCGGGGTGTTGTCGAGTTCGGTCAGGCCCATGGACTGGGCCAGCCGGCGGGCCGGGTCGATGGTGAGCACCACCGCGGTACGGCCGCGCTCGGCGGCACGCACGCCCAGCGCCGCGGCGGTGGTGGTCTTGCCGACGCCGCCGGAGCCGCAGCAGACGATGATCCGCGTCCTGAGGTCGTCCAGCAGCGGGTCGATCTCCAGCAGGGGGCTGTCCAGGCTCACTCGTCGACCTCGTTCGTCTCGGTGCCGTCGGTTCCGTTCGTGCCGGTGCCGGTGCCGGTGCCGGTGCCGGTGCTTGTGTCAGTGCCGGCGATGGACCCCGAGCCCCAGCCCTCGGGGTCGTCGGAGACGGTCCCGGTGGGCGCCCCCGGGTCGGGCACGGTGCCGGCCACCGCCTGCTTGCGCAGGCTCTCCGCGAGCCGGTACAGGCCGCCCAGGTCGACGCCGTCGCCGAGCAGCTCCAACTCACGTACCGGAAGCCCCAGCGCGGCGATCTCGGCCCGCTGCTCGCGCTCCAGGACCACCCGCTGGGCGTGTTCGTGGGCCTGGGCGAACAGCGGGTCCACCAGGCGCTCGGCCACCCCGCCGCGCCGGGCGCCGCCGAGACCGGCCTGCGAGAGCGCCTTGGCGACCGCGGCCCGGCGCTTGCCGTTGACGGACCGGCCGGAACCGGAGCCCGTCGCCGTACCGCCTCCCGTACCGGCCGCTTCGGCGCCCGGGCCGTCCGGGGAGACCACCTCGGCCAGCTCCACGTCCGCCAGCAGCACCGGCCGGACCATGTTGACGATGACCGCGCCCACCGGCAGACCGGCCGCCCGCAGTTCGGCGACCCCGTCCATGGTCTCCTGCACCGGCATCTCCTCCAGCAGCGTCACCAGGTGGATGGCGGTCTGCGGGGACTTCAGGACGCGCATCACGGACTGCGCCTGGTTGTATATCGGGCCGACCCGGGCCAGACCCGCCACCTCGTCGTTGACGTTCAGGAAGCGGGTGATGCGGCCGGTCGGCGGGGCGTCGAGCACCACTGCGTCGTACACCGGCCAGCCGGCCTTGTCCTTGCGGCGGACCGCCTCGCACACCTTGCCGGTGAGCAGGACGTCGCGCAGGCCGGGCGCGACAGTGGTGGCGAAGTCGATGGCGCCGAGCTTCCTCAGCGCCCGGCCGGCACGGCCGAGCTTGTAGAACATGTCGAGGTAGTCCAGCATCGCCAGCTCGGCGTCGATGGCCAGGGCGTGTACCTCGCCGCCGCCGGGCGCGGAGGCGATTTTGCGCTCCTCGTACGGCAGCGCCTCGGTCTCGAACAACTGGGCGATGCCCTGGCGCTCCTCGACCTCGGCCAGCAGGACGCGCCGCCCCTCGGCCGCGAGGGCGAGCGCCAGGGCCGCGGCGGCCGTGGTCTTTCCCGTGCCGCCCTTGCCGGTCACGACGTGGAGCCTGACGGCGGATGACTGTTGAGCGCTCACCCTTGCGAGCCTAACCACTCGCGGGCCCGGCTACTCCGGGGACCGCCGCCTTCCGGCGGTACCCGGGCGCCAGGACGCGCGGTAAGGGCGCGGCCCGGCGGCGGGAAACGGGGTACGGCCGGGTCCCCGGCCTGCGCTCGGGCCGGGGGTGACGCGGGCCGAAGGCGCGTCCCGGGCGCCGTCCGGCGGCGCGCGGGAAGGCACTAAAGTCGCGGTATGGCGAAGAAGTGGGAATACGCGACCGTGCCGCTGCTGGTGCACGCGACGAAGCAGATCCTCGACACCTGGGGCGAGGACGGCTGGGAACTGGTGCAGGTCGTGCCCGGGCCCAACAACCCGGAGCAGCTGGTGGCGTACCTCAAGCGGGAGAAGCAGGCATGAGCGTGGCCGCGCGGCTCGCCGAACTGGGACTCACGCTGCCGGAGGTCGTCCCGCCGCTCGCCTCCTACCAGCCCGCCGTGCGCTCCGGCCGCTACGTGTACACCTCCGGCCAGTTGCCGATGGTGGACGGCAAGCTGGTGGCCACCGGCAAGGTGGGCGCCGAGGTCGCCCCGGAGCAGGCCGCCGAACTCGCCCGGATCTGCGCCCTCAACGCGCTGGCCGCGGTGCGGTCCGTCGCCGGGGACCTGGACCGGGTGGCCCGGGTGGTCAAGGTGGTCGGCTTCGTCGCCTCGGCCCCCGACTTCACCGGGCAGCCCGCCGTCGTCAACGGCGCCAGCGATCTGCTCGGCGAGGTGCTGGGCGAGAAGGGCGTGCACGCCCGTAGCGCGGTGGGTGTCGCGGTGCTGCCGCTGGACGCGCCGGTCGAGGTCGAGATCCAGGTCGAGCTGACGGAATAGCTCCGGGCGGTTCCGGCCGAACGGTGCTGAGCGGCGGGCCGAAGAGCGCCGACCGGCTGTCCGAGCGCTGACCGAACGCCGGCCGGACAGCGCTTACCGAAGTGCCTCGGGAGCCGTATCCGACGCAATTGCGACGGGTCCCCGGCACCGGCGGCCGGGACACCGGCGCATCGCACGTCCGGGCCCGGCCACCGGGCCCGGACGGACGCACTCTCGAACATTTCGCCGCAGGCACGTAGGCTCCGGCCCATGACCTCGATGAACGGTCCGGCGCTGCCCGCGTCCTGGCCCGACCGGGTCCGCGCGCTGAGCCGGGGTGAACTCACCGCGGTGGAGCCGAAGCCCGCGGCCACCGTGCTGCTGCTCCGGGACACCCCGGACGGGCCGGCGGTGCACATGCTGCGCAGACGCGCCTCCATGGCCTTCGCCGGGGGCGCGTACGCGTATCCGGGCGGCGGCGTGGACCCGCGCGACGAGCGGCCGGTGGGCTGGGCCGGGCCGGCCCTGGACAGGTGGTCGGCGGCGCTGGGGGTGCCACCGGCGCACGCGCAGGCCGTGGTGTGCGCCGCGGTCCGCGAGACCTTCGAGGAGTCCGGGGTGCTGCTGGCCGGACCGGACCCGGAGACGGTCGTGGCCGACACCACGGGCGCGGACTGGGAGGCCGACCGGGCCGCCCTGGTCGCCCACGACCTCGCCTTCGCCGACTTCCTGGCCGGCCGCGGCCTGGTGCTGCGCTCGGACCTGCTCGCGCCCTGGGCGCGCTGGATCACCCCGGAGTTCGAGGCACGCCGCTACGACACCTGGTTCTTCCTCGCCCGCCTCCCGGAGGGCCAGCGCACCCGGGACGTGTCCGGCGAGGCCGACCACACCGTCTGGCTGCGCCCGGCACAAGGTGTCGCGGGTTACGACCGCGGCGAGCTGACCATGCTTCCGCCGACCATCACCATGCTGCGCGACCTGCTGCCGTACGACACCGCGGACAGCGCCCTGGCCGCCGCCTCCGCCCGCGACCTGACGCCCGTCCTCGCCCGCGCCGTCCTCGACGCCTCCGGCGAGGTCGTGCTGCGCTGGCCGGGCCACGACGAATTCACCACGGTCTTCGGGACCGGCCCGAGTACCCGGGACGACACAACGGACGCTGCGGACGCGACGGCCGCGGCAAAGGTGACGGACGCGACAGGCACACGAGGCGCCATGGATGCGACCGACGCAATAGCGGCGGGAAACGCCGTACGGGCGGCCGCCGCGCAGGACCCCGTAATCGCCCCCGACGGCGCCGCACAGGCGGCCGGCACCGAGGAGAGCGCCCGATGACCGCCTTGACGCCCCCCGGGCAGCCGCAGACGACCATCGGCGGCTGGGCCACCGCCCGCGCGCTGTGCGTACTGGCGCCGAACCCGTCGCCGATGACCCTGGACGGCACCAACACCTGGATCGTCACCGAGCCGGACTCCCCGCTGGCCGTGGTCGTGGACCCGGGCCCGCTGGACGAGGGCCACCTGGCGCGGGTGGCCGCCGCGGCGGAGGAGGCGGGCAAGCGGATCGCGCTGACCCTGCTCACCCACGGCCACCCCGACCACGCCGAGGGCGCGGCCTGGTTCGCCGAGCTGACCCGGACGCCCGTACGCGCCCTGGACCCGGCACTGCGGCTCGGCGACGAGGGTCTGGGCGCCGGGGACGCGGTGACCGCGGGCGGCCTGGAGTTGCGGGTGATACCCACCCCCGGGCACACCTCGGACTCGCTGTCCTTCCACCTGCCGGCCGACGGCGCCGTCCTGACCGGCGACACCGTCCTGGGCCGCGGGACGACACTGGTCGCCCATCCCGACGGGCGGCTGGGCGACTACCTGGACTCCCTGCGCCGCCTCCAGGCCCTCACGGTCGAGGGCGGGGTGGACACGGTGCTGCCCGGCCACGGGCCCGTCCTCACCGATGCCCGCGGCGTCGTGGAGTACTACCTCGCGCACCGCGCCAGCCGGCTCGCCCAGGTCGAGACCGCCGTCGAGGCCGGCCACCGCACCGCCGCCGAGGTCGTCGCCCATGTCTACGCCGATGTGGACCGCGCGCTGTGGCCCGCCGCCGAGCTCTCGGTCCGCGCCCAGCTCGACTACCTGCGAGAACACGGACTGATCGACCTGCCATGACCGCTCTGCCGCCCGACCCCGCACTGCCCTCCGCTGCCGCCGAGGCGCACGCGCCCGAAGGGGACACGCTCCCCTCCTCCGACAACGCCGCCGGCAACGCCGCCGTCCCGCCCCGCTTCGACCCCTGGTCCGCCGCCTTCGTGCGCGACCCGTACCCGGCCTACGACGCCCTGCGCGAGGCGGGCCGGGCGCACTTCTTCGCGCCCAGCAACCAGTGGCTGATCCCGCACTACGACGACGTCAGCGCGCTGCTGCGGGACCGCCGCCTTGGCCGCACCTATCTGCACCGCTTCACCCACGAGGAGTTCGGCCGCCAGGCGCCGCCGCCCGAGCACGAGCCGTTCACCACGCTCAACGGCGAGGGGATGCTCGACCTGGAGGACCCCCGGCACGCCCGGATCCGCCGCCTGGTCGCCAAGGCGTTCACCCCGCGCATGGTCGAGGAACTGGTGCCCACTGTGCG
The DNA here is from genome assembly GCF_016918855.1 of Actinacidiphila acididurans. Taxonomy (GTDB): domain Bacteria; phylum Actinomycetota; class Actinomycetes; order Streptomycetales; family Streptomycetaceae; genus Actinacidiphila; species Actinacidiphila acididurans. The sequence goes on along the minus strand of NZ_JADKYB010000021.1, from coordinate 133,771 downwards.
GCGCCTGGCCGCGGAGCTGATCGGCGGGCTGTACGCGGACGGCGGCGGCGACCTGCTGGCCCGGGTCGCCGAGCCACTGCCGGTCGCCGTGATCGCCGAAATGCTGGGCATCCCGCCCGCCGACCGCGGCCTGCTGCGGCCCTGGTCGGCCGCGATCACCGGCATGTTCGAGCTCAACCCGTCGCCGGAGACGGCCCGGCGGGCGGTGCGGGCCGGCGAGGAGTTCTCCGCGTACCTGCGCGAGCTCATCGCCGCCCGTCGCCGCGACCCCGGCACCGACCTGATCAGCGCGCTGATCGCGGCCCACGACGACGGCGACGTGCTCAGCGAGCAGGAGATGGTCTCCACCGTGGTGCTGCTGCTCAATGCCGGGCACGAGGCGACCGTCAACACCACTGTGCTCGGCTGGCTGGCGCTCTTCCACCACCCCGACCAGCTCCGGGCGGTGCGCGAGCGGCCGGAACTGCTGCGCGACGCGGTGGAGGAGATGCTGCGCTACGACACGCCGCTCCAGCTCTTCGAGCGCTGGGTGCTGGACGACATCGAGGTCGGCGGCACGGTGATCCCGCGCGGCGCGGAGGTGGCGCTGCTGTTCGGCTCGGCCAACCACGACCCCGCCAGGTTCGCCGAGCCGCACCGCTTCGACGTCTCCCGGCCCGCCGCGGACAACAAGCACCTCACCTTCGGCGCCGGGATCCACTACTGCCTGGGCGCGCCCCTGGCGCGGGTGGAGCTGACCGCCTCCTTCGGCACCCTGCTGCGGGACGCGCCCGGGATGCGCCTGGTCGCCGAACCCGAGTGGCGCCCCGGCTACGTGATCCGCGGCCCCCGGGAAATGCTCGTCACCTGGTGACGGCCGGGAAAACGCCGCCTTGCGCCGGGCACGACCCGTCACAAGGCGACGGGCGGGACGGATCGGATGGGTGGGAGACGGATCAGCAGCGCGAGCCGGGAAAGACGGGCAGAGCCCTCACCTGGGCACCGTCAGCCGCCACGCCGACGGCTGCACCGTCCAGGTGCGGGTCCGTACCGGCCCGGTGATCGCCGAGTCGGCCCGGTAACGGAAGTCCCGGCCGGAGACCGTGATCGTCCGGGCCCGGGCGCTGACCTGCGGTCCGTCGCTCTCGGAGCGGCGGACCAGCACCTCGGCCAGGGCCGGCCCGGCCGAGGGGGAGGTGCGGACCGAGACCTCGTGCACCGGCTGGTCCAGGTCGGCCAGCACCACCCCGTCCGCCTCGACCCGCAGCCGCTGGCGGCGCGGCGGCTGGTGGCCGTTGACCGGGATCGGCGCGGTCAGGGTGCGCACCAGGGAGCGGGCGGTCTTCTCCACCGGCGTCCACCAGTGCGCGGCGGTCTGCGAGACCGGGTTGCCGCACGGGATGCTCAGCGCGCCGAGCACGATGCCGCCGGACTCGTCGAGGAGCAGGTCCATCTCCCGCGGCTCGCCCTCCAGCACCGCCCGGGCCGCGGCCGGGACCTGCCCCGGCACTCCCAGGGCCAGCGCCAGCGCCGAGCGCGGGCCGATCGGCACCATGGACACCGGCGCGTCGCCCAGGGTGCGTTCGCGGTGCAGGGTTCGCACGGCCCGCAGCAGCGCGGCGTCGTCGCCGAGCACTACGGGGTGCCGTCTGCCGCGGTGGACCAGCGCCCGTTCGACCTCGGCGGCCGACTCGGGCAGTACGAACTTGACGGAAGCCGCGCCGGCGACCAGCACATCCTTGGCGATCCGAACGGATTCGCCGTCGGTGGCGCGCGCCGTGGGGTCGATGACCACGAGCAGGGGATGCCCGGCCGGGACGTGAGCCGACACCTTGGTCCTTCCTCAGGTAAAATCTCGGTGCAAGAGCCCCTTGCGCCTTTGCGTCAGGGGCTTCGTCTATTCCGGGGCAGGTTCGACGGCTCTCTGCACGTTGGACATGCCCCGCCCGGAAGGGGTGTACGCCTGTGCCCGCACTTGTGCTGCTCGGTGCTCAGTGGGGTGACGAGGGCAAGGGAAAGGCCACCGACCTGCTCGGCGGTTCCGTGGACTACGTCGTGCGGTACCAGGGCGGGAACAACGCCGGTCATACGGTGGTCGTCGGCGACCAGAAGTACGCGCTGCACCTGCTCCCCTCCGGGATCCTCACGCCGGACTGCGTCCCCGTCATCGGCAATGGTGTCGTCGTCGACCCGGCCGTCCTGCTCTCCGAGCTGAGCGGGCTGAACGACCGCGGCATCGACACCTCCAAGCTGCTGATCAGTGGTAACGCGCACCTGATCACGCCGTATCACCAGACCATCGACAAGGTGACGGAGCGTTTCCTCGGCAAGCGCCGGATCGGCACCACCGGGCGGGGCATCGGGCCGGCCTACGCGGACAAGATCAACCGGGTGGGCATCAGGGTCCAGGACCTGTTCGACGAATCGATCCTCCAGCAGAAGGTCGACGCGGCCCTCCACGACAAGAACCAGATCCTGGTCAAGATCTTCAACCGGCGGGCGATCAGCACCGCGCAGGTGGTGGAGGAATACCTCGGGTACGCCGAGCAGATCAAGGACTACGTCGCCGACACCGCGCTGGTCCTCAACAACGCCCTGGACGAGGGCAAGGTCGTGCTCATGGAAGGGGGCCAGGGCACGCTGCTCGACGTGGACCACGGCACCTACCCCTTCGTCACCTCGTCCAACCCGACGTCAGGTGGCGCCTGCACCGGCAGCGGCGTCGGCCCCACGAAGATCACCCGGGTGATCGGCATCCTCAAGGCCTACACAACGCGTGTGGGCTCCGGACCGTTCCCCACCGAACTGTTCGACGACGACGGCGCCCGGCTGCGGACCGTGGGCCGCGAGTACGGCGTCACCACCGGCCGCGACCGCCGCTGCGGCTGGTTCGACGCGGTCATCGCCCGCTACGCCACCCGCGTCAACGGCCTGACCGACTTCTTCCTCACCAAGCTCGACGTGCTCACCGGCTGGGAGCGCATCCCGGTGTGCGTGGCGTACGAGATCGACGGCCGCCGGGTCGACGAACTGCCGTACAGCCAGACCGACTTCCACCACGCCAAGCCGGTGTACGAGTACCTGCCCGGCTGGTCGGAGGACATCAGCAAGGCCAAGACCTTCGCCGACCTGCCCCAGCAGGCGCAGGACTACGTCAAGGCGCTGGAGGAGATGTCGGGCGCGCCCATCTCCGCGATCGGGGTCGGCCCGGGCCGCACCGAGACCATCGAGATCAACTCGTTCGTGTGATCCGGTCGGCCGGCCCCCATGCGGTCCGGCCGACCGCAGCCGAACGGCCGGCCGCCGGGGGAGGGCCGGCGGATCAGCCGGCCCTGCGGTAGGTCAGCGGCGCGCGGTCGCCGTCCGCGTTGTCGCGGCGCAGACGGTTCGCGTCGAGCAGGGTCAGCACGGTCGCCTCACCCGGGTTGCACGAGCCGGCCGGCGACCCGCTGAACACCTTCGACGGGCTGAGCTCCACCCTCGGCGCCGTCGACGTCACCCGCATCGACCACACGCAGTGGTACGAGGGGCTGTCGCCGCGCAGTTCGGCGGTCCCGTCCGGGCGGATCATCAGGGTGCGGGTGTTGACGCCCAGCTCCGTGGTGAACGACGTCAGCCAGGTGCCGACGTAGCCGGCGGGCAGGACCGGGCCCGTGGCCGGGTTCCGCGCGGCGGTGGAGCGCCCGCCGGACGGGGACGGACCCGGGGCCGCCGGGCCCCCGCCGTGGTGCTCCAGAACGGCCACCAGAGCGGTGGCCCCACCGGCCACCACGGCGACCGCGGCCACGGTCCCGATCAGCCGCCCGCGCCGGCGCCGCCCCGGCGGCGGCACCGGGTCGGGCTCGTCCGCGACGGACCCGAAGTGGCCGGATGCTTCGGCGGGCAGAGTTGGTGCGGTCGGCGCGGTGGTGACGGTCGGCGCCGGGGCGTACGGCGGCTCGGACCGTACGGGCGCGGCAGACGTCATGGGTTCGACCGGCTCGACGGGCCGCAGCGGCTCCACGGGCGCCGCCATGGCTGCGGGTTCGGGCGCAATGGTGGCGGCGTTCGCACGGGCCGCCGTCGCCGTGACGACGGCCGCCGCGGGTTCGGCGGGTGCCGGGGCCGGGACCACGGGCAGCGAGCCGGTCCCGTCCGCCTCCAGTTCGAGCAGCCGGACCGCGTGCCGGCCCAGCCGCGCCACTATTGCGCCGGGCAACCAGGGTTCGTCGGCGGGCGGGGCGTCGGCTCCGGCGGGCGCAAGGGCGGCGGCCATGTCCCGTACCCGGTCGAGGGAGGGCCGCTCCTGCGGGTCCTTGACCAGGCAGGCGGCCACCAGGTCGCGCAGGCCGGCGGGGACGGCGGTCAGGTCCGGCGGCTCCTGGGCGATGCGGAACATCTGGGCGTGCACCCCGCTGCTCGCGGCGCCGAACGGCTGGAGGCCGGTGGCCGCGTAGGCGAGGACCGAGCCCATGCAGAAGACGTCGCAGGCGGAGGTGAGCCGGTCGCCGCGCACCTGCTCGGGCGACATGAAGGCGGGCGAGCCGACCATGCCGCCGGTGCCGGTGAGCGAGGCATCGGTGACCGTCTCCAGGGCGCGGGCGATGCCGAAGTCGATCACCCGGGGTCCGTCGATGGTGATCATGACGTTGGACGGCTTGAGGTCGCGGTGGATCAGCCCCGCCGCGTGGATGTCGGCCAGCGCCCGGGCGAGGCCGGTGGCCAGCACCCGTACCGACCGCTCGGGCAGCGGCCCGTGCTCCCTGACCACCTGGGAGAGCGAGGGACCGGCGACGTAACCGGTGGCCACCCACGGGATCTCCGCCTCGGTGTCGGCGTCCAGGACGGGCGCGGTCCAGGTGCCGCCGACCCGGCGGGCCGCCTGCACCTCGCGCCGGAAACGGTCCCGGAACTCCTCCTGGGCGGCGAGTTCGGCCCGCACCAGCTTGACCGCGACCGTGCGGCCGCGGGCGGAGCGGGCCAGGTAGACGATGCCCATGCCGCCGGTGCCGAGCCGGCCCAGCAGCCGGTAGGCGCCTATGCGGCGCGGATCGTCGGTCCTCAGCTCGTCCATGGCCGCCCGCTCCTCCCCCGTACGTGTGAGGCGAAGGATAAGCGTACGAATTCCGGTCGCAGCGGAGCGACGCCGGTGCCCGGCCCGTGTCGCGGCCACCGTCCCTGTGGGCTCGTACGATCATTCGCCACTCATATACGTATGCCCCTCGCATATCGTGTGCGGAGGCCACACGGGTGTGCGATGCGTGCGCCGTACCGCGGGTACGGCAGGTACAGCAGGTGTGGCGGATGCGGGTGCGGAGAACGGGACGGGAGCGGCAATGGCGGAGGGCGGTACATCGCCGGTGCGGCGCAGCAGTCTGCGCCAGCAGATCGCCGACGCCCTGCGCGACGAGGTGCTCACCGGACGCCTCCAGGGCGGCCGCCACTTCACCGTCAAGGAGATAGCCGACACCTATGGTGTCTCGGCCACCCCGGTGCGCGAGGCGCTGGTCGACCTCGCCGCACAGGGACTGCTGGAGGTCGAGCAGCACCGCGGCTTCCAGGTGCGCCGGCTGACCGCAGAGGACTTCCGCTCACTGACCGACGCCCAGGTGTTCGTCGCCGAAGCCGCCTTCCGGCACCTGTCCGAGCACGGCATGGGCGAACTGGCCGCGGCGGACCTCGCCTCGGTACGGCGCCGCGCCGTGGACGCCGCCCGCGCCGCGCAGGCCGGCGTCCTCGACGTACTGATCGGCTGCGACCTGCGGTTCTGGCGGGAACTGGTGGCCATGGGCGGCAATCCGCACATCAGCGAGTTCCTGGACCGGATGCGGGCGCAGACCTGGATCTACGCCGTGCCCCACCTGCGGGCGCTGCCCGACCTCGCCGGGGTGTGCTGGTCCGACCACGTCGCGCTGGTCGGCGCGGTGGAGGCGCGCGACACCGAGACCGCGCGGCGGCTCACCAAGGAGTACCACCGCCACATCCGGGCCCTCATGGACAAGCTCGCCCCGGCGCGCTCCTGACGCGGCAGGCACGGTCGCCTTACGCTTGACGCCCCGGCCCATCGGAGGGCCGGTTCCCCGGACGGACGGAGAGACGTACGTGGCCTGTGACCTGTGGCTGGTGCCGCTCGTGGACGTGCTCTGCCACAGTCCGGAGAATCCGTTCTCCGAGGAACTCGCCCGGTACGACCAGGCGTTGAGCGACGCCGGGCAGCCGCCCGTCCCCGTCTACAGCTACATGCCGGGCCTGTCCGGGGACGTCGCGCCCATCGCCTGCTTCGACTACGACGCGCTGCACTTCCTGCGCCGCGCCTATCTGCTGACCCTCCAGGGCCTCGAAGTCACCCCGGTCGACGCCCTGGGCGGCGACTACGAGCAGTTGCTCGAGATGTTCGAGTCCGCCGCGCAACGCTCGCACCTGGTGTGGCACTACGACCACGCCGGCGCCTATGTGCCGCTCGACTTCCCGCACCCGGTCGCCAACGACGAACTGCTCGCCGGCGGCGGCCCGTTGGGCTCCAGCCACGGCCTGCTGCGCGAACTGGAGCTGGTCGCCCCCGCGATCGGCATCGACCCCGTCCACCCGCCGGCCGCGCCCGCCCCGCCGGACCGCCACACCGACCTCGACGAACCGGCCGTCGTCCCCTCCGCCTCCTTCGGCACCGGCCCCTTCGCCCGCGAGCACCACGTATGGCTCGGCCTGCACGCCGCCGCCACCCGGTCGCTGGGCCAGGGCTCCATGATCGTCTTCAGCTAGCCGCGCGACAGCCGGCGACGCGACACCATTGCGGCGGCCCGCGCGGGCCGCCGCAATGGTGCTCCGAGCCGACGGGTGCGTACGCCCGGCGCGGCGCATCAGCGCGGGCCCTCCGGCGGGCGCTGGCGGGGCATACTCGGCCGGGGCGCCAGGGGACCCGGACGCGGCACCGCAGCGACGACCGGCGGGCCGCCCAGGGCCGCGGACTGGACCCGCAGCACGGCCGCGCCGGCCCCGAACTCCGCCATCCAGTCCACCGTTTCCATCCGGACCAGGTCGGAGACCTCCTCGGTGAAGCGCCGCAGCATGACCAGGCAGCGCTCGGCGGCCTCCGCGGCCGTCCCCTCGGTGGGCCCGAGCACTTCGCGGACGCTCTCCGCCGCCCAGTCGAAGCGCAGCGCCTCCAGACGCCGCTGCACCGCCTGCGCCGTGGCCACGTCCCGCATCCAGCCCGAGGTCAGCCCCAGCACCCGGTCCAGGCCCAGGCACACCACCGCGCCGAACAGCACCACGTACCCCCACGCCGTGCCCGCCTGCCCGGCCGCGAGCCCCACCAACGGCACCCCGACACCGACGGTGACGCACCCGGCGGCGGCGACCCGCAGCGCACGGGCGCCGCGCCGCTTCCAGACCCGGTCGCGCAGATACCACTCGCAGGTGCGCAGCGCCCCCTCCTCCGTCCACCGGTACAGCTCGGCCAGCCGCCGGGCCGGTTCCCCCCAGTCGCCCAGCGGGAAGGGCAGCGGCCACAGGTCCTCGTGCCGGTGGTGCAGCGCCCGCCGCAATGGCTCCTGGCCGGGACCCTCCCCGGCGAACTCGTCCGGCTGGCTCACACTGCCCACTCCCTCGCTCCCCGTGCACCTGCCCGTGTCGTGAAGCTCTCTTCTTACCGCCGAACGGCTGAGCACGGAGCGCCGATCCCGGCGTATCGGCCGGTAAGGGCCATGTGATCAGGTATAGGGCGAGGCACCTTGTTTTCCGCGATCGCTCGAAAGAGTGAGGAAGGGCGGCCGGCGGGCGGCCACTACCCTGGTGCGCGTGAAGCTCCTCGTCATCGGTGGCGGCGCCCGCGAACACGCCCTGTGCCGTGCCCTGTCCCTCGACCCCGACGTCACCGCGCTGCACTGCGCCCCCGGCAACGCCGGCATCGCCGAGGTGGCCGCGCTGCACCCGGTGGACCTCCTGGACGGCGCCGCGGTCGCGGACCTCGCCGAATCCCTGGGCGCCGACCTGGTGATCGTCGGCCCCGAGGCGCCCCTGGTGGCCGGGGTCGCCGACGCGGTACGCGCCCGCGGCATCGACTGCTTCGGGCCGTCCCGGGAGGCCGCCGCGCTGGAGGGCTCCAAGGCGTTCGCCAAGGACGTGATGGCCGCCGCAGGGGTGCCGACCGCCCGCGCGTACGTGTGCACCACCCCTGAGGAGATCGACGAGGCGCTGGACGCCTTCGGGCCGCCCTATGTCGTCAAGGACGACGGTCTGGCGGCGGGCAAGGGCGTGGTCGTCACCGCCGACCTGGACGCCGCCCGCGCCCATGCGCTGGCCTGCGGCCGGGTGGTGATCGAGGAATACCTCGACGGACCGGAGGTGTCGCTGTTCGCGGTCACCGACGGCGAGACCGTGGTGCCGCTCCAGCCCGCGCAGGACTTCAAGCGGGCGCTCGACGCCGACCAGGGCCCCAACACCGGCGGCATGGGCGCGTACTCGCCGCTGCCCTGGGCCGCCCCCGACCTCGTCGCCGAGGTGCAGCGCACCGTGCTGGAGCCCACCGTGGCCGAGATGCGCCGCCGCGGTACCCCCTTCTCCGGCCTCCTCTACGCCGGGCTGGCCATCACCTCCCGCGGCGTGCGGGTCATCGAATTCAACGCGCGCTTCGGCGACCCGGAGACCCAGGTGGTGCTCGCCCGGCTGCGCACCCCGCTGGCCGGCCTGCTGCGCGCCGCCGCCACCGGGCAGCTCGCCGGCCACCCGGCGCTGCGCTGGACCGACGGCGCCGCCGTGACCGTCGTCATCGCCTCGCACAACTACCCCGACACCCCGCGCACCGGTGACCCCATCACCGGCCTCGCCGACGTCGCGGAAAAGGACGAGCACGCGTACGTGCTGCACGCGGGGACGCGGGCCGACGATCAGGGGCGGGTGGTGTCGGCGGGCGGGCGCGTGCTCTCTGTTACGGCCACTGGGCCTGACCTGGGGAAGGCGCGGGAGCGGGCGTATCGGGCCGTCGACCGGATCGGGCTCGACGGGTCCCATCACCGGACGGACATCGCGCTCGAGGCGGCCGGGCGGTAGCCATTGGTGGGCGGTTCGCCCGGAGTGCCCCGAAGGGGCGCGGGGAACTGCGCGCTCAGCCACTGACGGCCGGTGGTCCGGATGCGACAGCAACTGCCCCTTTGGGGCGGTGGCGACCCGCGCCACGGTGGGGGTGCCTCCCAGGCCGAAGGCTCTGGGGGAGGGCTGGTCGCGCCCACGCGGCGCCAGCCGCATATCGACTACAGCCCCGCGCCCCTTGGCAGTCCCGGCGTGCCGCCGCCCGCAGGCGGTGCCCTGCGCCTCTGGCTACTCGCGGCGAGCCGCACCTCGCATGGATCCCCCGCGCCCCCGCTGGGGCACTCCCGGCGAGCCGCACTCCGCATGGTCACCCTCGCGAAGTTTTTGTCAGAGCCACTCCATGGAGTGATGGCTAGGCCATACGGATGACTCTCGCCGGGCGGCGGAATTAGGGTGCCCGCAGGCTCACCGGGGACGCGCCGCAGGCCGTTGCGGCAATCAGCCGTACGGCATTGCGATGTCGGTGGGCGGTGCGACAGTGGGGGGAGGCCGCCGCAGGGGCGGTCGCCGCGACCGCAGGGGGTGACCGCTGATGGCCGGTGAGGCAGGCGAGGGCGTCGCGCGGGCCCGTGCCCTGGCGGTACTGCGGATCCGCGGCGCCGCGCTGGGCACGGCGCTGCTGCCCGCGGCCGGCGCCGTCGTGCTGCACGGTGCCGCCCTGTCCGGGCGGCTCGGTCCCGGCTGGGACGCGGTGCGCTGGGGGGTCACCGGGGTCGCGCTCGTCGTGCTGGCGGTGGCGGCCGGGGTCGCCGCGGTGATCGTACGGGCCAGACCGGCGGTCAGCCCCACCGTGCCGGTCACCGAATCCGCCGCCCCCGAGCTGTACCGCATGGTGCGGGATCTCGCCGACCGCCTCCAGGTGCCCGCGCCGCCCGCCATAGAGCTGACCCCCGACTGCGACAGCTGGCTGGAGGAGCGCCGTGCCCGGCCCGGCGAGCCCGCCCCGCCCGCGCCCGTGCTGGTCATCGGCTCGCCCTTCCTGTGGTGGATGCGGGTGGCCGAACTGCGCGCGCTGCTCGCCCCGGTCGTGGCCGGCACCGGACCCGCCGCCGATCCGGAGATAGCGGCAGCGCGCCGCTTCGTACGCGGCCTGGACGCGGCGGCGGGCGTCGCGGCGGCCGGGACGGCGGCCGGCCACCCGGGACACCGGCTGCTGCGCCCCGGCTACGCCTTCCTCGGCTGGTCCGCCCGCCTGCTGCTACGCGCGTGCAGCACCCATGCGGCGGAAATGGAACGGGGAGTGGCCGCAGCCGCCTCAGAGCGTGCCCAGGCCGTCGACTACGGGCTGCGGATCGTCGCCCAGGAACAGGTCGGCCTGGCCTACGCCGGCTGGGACCGGCTGCTCACCCGGGTCGCGCTGCCCGCCTGGCGCACCGGCCGCTGGCCGTCCCGGCTGGACGCGGGCGTGGTCGCCGCGCTCACCGAGCTGTCCCGGCGCGACCGGCTCGCCGACGGCTTCGAGACCCGGCTCGGCGAGCGCCCCGCCTGCGACCTGCTGGAGGAGCCCGGCATCGTGGACGAGGCGGTGTCCCTGCTGGCCGCCGGGATCTTCCACGGGGTGCCCGCCGAGGCCGCCCCGGAATGGGCGCCGGTCACCTGGGCGCGCTACCCCGAGGAGGTGGTGGACCGGATCTGGCGCAGCGAGGCGGCCCGTCTCATACGGGTCCTGGACGAGGTAAGACCTTCCGCCGTCCCGGGCCCGGCCCGCGGCCGCGAACCGGCCCGCCTCAAGGGCAGCGTCCTGCTCGGCGAGGAGCCCGAGGGCGTCGCCACGCTCGCCCGCATCATCGACCGCCTGGCGGCGGGCGGCAGCGAGGAACTGGCGTTCCGGATCAGCGCCCTGGCCGCCCAGGACGAACCCCTTCGCCCCGCCGCGCCCGCGCCGGTCTACCAGCTCCTGCCGCGCCGTACCCATCACGAGCTGCTCGCCGACCACGTGGCCGCCGCCGTCTGCTGCGCCGCCATCGACACCGCGGGCGCCGCCGCCGGCCTCGACTGGCTCGACGGGCCCACCCTGATGGTCGCCAACACCCGTCGCAACGACCTGTCCTTCCCGGTCCTGCGCCTGGTCGAGAACGGCGACCCCGCCCCCTTGCGCGCCTGGCTCACCGCCCTCGGCGTCCACCCGGAGAAGCCGCTGCGGCTGGGCCGCGTCTGAGCCACTGTCGGTCGGTTCCGTGACAATCGCTGTCGTCACGATCACCGAACCGACCGGAGGCCACCGTTGTCCTCGATCCATGACTTCGCCACCTGGGAGCCGCTGCTGAGGCTGGCGTGGGCCTCGAACGCGGGGACCCTGGCGGTTCCCGGCGGCCATGCGGCGGGCCGGATCGGCCGGGGCTACTCGAGTACGTCCGGGCCTCAGCGGGTCCTGCAGCCCGGACATGCCGCCGCCCGGGTCGGCGACATTCCGGACGAGAAGGACGCGGTGCAGCGGGTACGGGACGCGCTCGCCGACTCGGGCACCGACGACATCGCGTACGCGGCGGAGATCACGGCCTCCGGCAGTGCCGTACTCCATGTGATCAACGGCAGTCCCGCGGCGGAGCCCGGCGTCGCCGACCCGCACCCCGGGGCGCTGATATTCGTCGAGGGCGCGCTCCCCGAGCCCTGGCGCCGTCTTCCGGATCCGGTGCCCGGGGCGGCGCCGGCCCCGTCGGCCGATCCGGCGCTGGTGGAGCGGGCGCTGCGCGAGCGGTTTCCCGACGCCATAGGCGCGAGTGAGGCGGAGATCGCCGCGGCCGAGGCGCGCCTTGGTGTCGCGTTGCCCGACGAACTGAAGGCCCTGTACCGGGTGACGCGGGCGCGGTGGGAGGACTGGGGCGAGGGCGACGAGGCATGGTGGCGCGTTGTCGAGGCGGTCGGCTGCGAACTGTTGCCCCTCGACGAGGTGTACGTCGCCGACGCACGCTCGCGCCTCACTCCGTGGCGGTTCGCCGCCATGGAGGCGATTGAGCCCCGGCCCGGCGGCGCGGTGCAGCAACTGGTCGGATCGCCCGGCTGGATCGTCTTCGGCGACGCCGACGGCAGCCGTATCGCGGTCGACCTGACGCCCGGCCCGCGCGGACACGTCGGGCAGATCATCCACGTGAGTCACGAGGACAAGGTCGGCGCCGGCCTGGTCGCCGACTCCCTCGCCGACCTGGTGATGCACGTGGACTCGACCGCACCGTACGGCGACCGCTCCACGGAGCCGTCGCCGGTCGCACACGTCAACCGCGTCAGCCTGCAGAGCATCGAAGCCGCCGCCCATCCCGGCCTGGAAGTCCTGAGCATCGGTGTGTGGGACGGCGAGCCGTTCAGCCTCGCGGCAGTCCTCGGGCTGCCCCGCCTGCGCACCCTCAGCGCCTACCCGGGCACGCTCGCGGACCCGCTGGAGATCGCCGGGCTGACCGGGCTGGAGTTCCTGAACCTCGCCCCCGACGACTGGCGGGTCCTCCTCGACGCCGGAGCCGTGCCGCGCGGTCTGTCGGCCGCCGCCATCGAGGTGCGGAACGACCGTCACCCGCTACCGGTGATCGACCTCGCCAACGAACTGCTCGCCCTCTGGGACCGCCCCCCGATCACCTGGACCACCCTCGAAGGGCGCCTCGGGGAGTAGCCGGCGCCCTGGTGACGTATCGGGCGGAGTCCGGTCGTAGGCGCGGCCCCCCGTGGCAGGCTGAGACGGCCGTGCGACGAACTGTAGGGGGCATGGCGCACAGGGGGCGAGGGGAGCGGGCGTGGCAAGGGCGCGACGGCTGATCGGTTACGGCGACGCGGTGGTGCTGCTGGGCGGTGACCCCGCCGGGCTCGCCGCCCTCGACCAGGCGCTGGGCGGGACGCTGGGCCTGCTCACCGGGGGCGTGAGCGATACGGTCCTCGGTCTCGCGGGCGCCCAGGGCCGCGTCCTGCGCATCGGCCGCGATCTGCTGGGGCGGTTGCGCCGCACCCTCGGCCACGACAACCGCGCCACCCGCACCGAGCGCATCGCGGCGGCCCACGCCGTCCTGGTCGTCACCGCCTATTTCGAGGCCGTCCAGGAGACGGACGTGCCCTTCGACTGGGCCGAGGTCGAGCTGACCCGGCAGGACCAGGTCGCCCTCGCCACCGGCACGGGCAACGCGGCGCAGGACGCCGGGCGGGATCCGGGGCGCGCGCTGAGCGCCGACCCGCCGCCGATGCCGTCGCCGCACGTGCCGTTCGAGGAAGCACTGGACGAACTGCAGACCTGGTACTGGACGCTGACCGCGCGGCTGCTGAGCTTCCTGAACGGCCTGGCGGTGTGGGACCGCCTGGACGAGACGCAACGACAGGCCATGACGGACACCTTCAGCGAGAACGTCGTGGCCGCCGCCAAAGAGCGCTACCAGGAGTCCTACGCCCGCCTCGCCGCCGAGATCCCCGAATTCGGCTTCTGGAGCGGCCAGGTGGAGCACCAGGCGACCCGGGCGACCGTACGTGAGGCGCTGAGCGGCGTGGAGACGCTGCTGGCCGGGCTGTCGCAGGCGCCGCCCGCCGTGGACGTGGCGGCCGCTCTGGAGACCACGTACCGGGCCGCGCTGGGCCGGCCGATCCTGGCCGAGGGCGAGGTCCCCACCGGCGTGGACCTGCCGGTCGTGGCGGACGCCTATCTCGACCCGCGCTTCCGGATCCGCACCGTCGGCGGGGCGGACGGCGGCAGCCCCTCCGACGAAGGGTGGTGGTCGCAGGCCGACGTGCGCGAGGACATCGGCGAGTACCTGGCCGGAGCGCTCACGGCGCCCATGGCGGCGACCGCGCCCCTGGTGGTGCTGGGCCAGCCGGGAGCGGGCAAGTCCATGCTGAGCAGGGTGCTGGCCGCCCGGCTGCCCGCCACGGGCTTCCTGCCGGTCCGCGTGGTGCTGCGCGAGGTGCCGGCCGAGGCGGGAGTGCAGGACCAGATCGAGTACGCGATCAGGGCCGCCACCGGCGAACGTGCGACCTGGCCCGACCTGGTCCGGGCGGCTCCCGGCCGGGTGCCCGTCGTCATCTTCGACGGCTTCGACGAACTCCTCCAGGCCACCGGCGTCAGCCAGTCCCGCTACCTGATGGACATCGCCGACTTCCAGCAGCGCGAGGCCGACCAGGGACGCCCGGTCGTCGCCATAGTGACGAGCAGGACCGCGGTCGCCGACCGGGCCCGCTACCCCGAGGGCTCGGTGGCCCTGCGCCTCGAACCCTTCGGCGAGGAGCAGATCGCCACCTGGGTGACGATCTGGAACCGCACCAATGAGCGCTATTTCGCGACGAGCGGCCGCCGCCCATTTCCCGTCGCCATTGCCGCCAGGCAACCCGACCTGGCCGGCCAGCCGCTTCTGCTGCTGATGCTCGCCCTGTACGACGCCACCGAGAACGCCCTCCAGCGCGACACCACAGGCGCGTTGGACGAGGCCGATCTCTACGAGGACCTGCTCACCTCGTTCGCCGCCCGCGAGGTCGGCAAGTCGGAGCCCGCCCTGCGGCCCGGCGACCTGGACGCCCGCGTGCAGCGGGAACTCGAACGCCTCTCCCTGGTCGCCTTCGCCATGCTCAACCGCCGCCGTCAGTGGGTCACCGCCGACGAACTCGACGCCGACCTCACGGCCCTCCTCGGGCCCGCTCCCGTCGCCGAGTCCGGCTTCCGTAGTTCCCTCGCCCAGGCCGACATCGCCCTGGGCCGGTTCTTCTTCGTCCAGCGCGCCCAGGCATTACGCGACGAACGGCGGCTGGCCACGTACGAGTTCCTGCACGCCACCTTCGGCGAGTACCTGGCCGTCCGGCTCGCCGTCCACGTGCTGCACCGCCTCCTCGACCAGCGCTCGGCCCTCTTCTCGGGTCCCGCACGCACCGACGACGACCTGCTGTACGCGCTGCTTTCGTACGTCCCCCTGTCGTCGCGTCAGATGTTCCGCTTCGTGCGCGCCCGCATCGGCCGCATTCCGCCGGAAGACCGCGCCCGTCTCGCCGATCTCGTCGTCCAGGTCCGCGCTGCAGCCTCCGAACGCACCCAGCACGCCCACGCCGATTACCGGCCATCCCTACGCGCCACTGCCGCCCGCCACGGCGTCTACGAGGCGAACCTGGTCCTCTTGCTGCTCGCACTCACGGGCGGCTTCACCGCGGGCGAGCTTTTCCCGGAGTCCGACGACCCGGCCGAGAACTGGCACCGTCACGTGCTGTTGTGGCGGTCGTCCTTCGACGAGGCGGAGTGGACGGCCTTCGCGCTGACCCTGCGGCTGCGGCGCACCCGGACGGCAGACGGCCGCGAACTGAGGATCGAGCACGCCGCGGACCCGGGCGAGCCGCCGGAACCCGTCGACGTGTACTGGGTGACCGGGAGCCGGCCGGAGCCCGGCACCGGGATGATCTGGTCCAGGCCGTATGCGCCCGACGTGCGGCGCAAGATGGACGTCTCCGGTGGGACCAATGACGCGATGATGCTGCACGTCCTTGAGCCGCTCTTCGAGCTCCTGGGAGCGGAACTGATGACGTTCATGGGCCAGCCCGACTGGCCGGCAACCTCGTTGGCGCACGACCTGTTGCGCATCTGGCTGTTGGGCGGCGTCGGGGCGCCGGCGACGGTGCTGGAGGAGCGGTACGACTACGCCTCGTTGTTCGTCGTCCAGCGCTACAGCTCCCGCAATTCCGGCCTGTTGCTGCTGAGCCTGCTGGAACGTGACGTGCGCTTCCTTACTCCGGAAGCGGTGGCCTCCGCACTCGTCGGACTGGAGCCCCGGCTCGACTCCGACGACGCAACCGTCGCCGAGCGCATCCTGCCCGTCGCACTGACATCGCTTCTGATGCGGCCGTCCGAAGGCGCGTACGACCTGTTGCTGTCCCTGGCAGTCCGGGCCGCCCGGCTCCTTGCGCCAACAGCCGGCCAGGGCTGGCGCCAGGCCGACGACCGCGCCTGGTCCGCTTGGACCAAGGTCCACGACCACGGCCTGGCCCGCCAGGTCTACGGCGAGGACCCCGGCCACGTCCTCCTCGACTGCGACTTCGACGCCCTCCCCCCGGCCCTCCGCTACCACATCCACCGGGTCGCCGCCCTGCACTACCCCGACATCTCACTCCCCGACCCGGAGCACACCCCCACCCCCTGAGCGCGCCCTTTGTGCAACCGGACGCCCTGAGCACAACCCACCCCCTCTCACCGTGTCTGCTGAATCCGACCGCGCGTGGCCGGAAAATATCCAGCAATCCGCACGAACAGTGACCGGGGAAGCGCTGAGTGTGATGTGCTGACCCTTGCGGACGCATAATTGCATGGGAACCCGCCGATCGACGTGACCTGGACGGGCACGGACGGGTGTCGCCGGAGTCGTACGGGCGCGAACCGGACGGACGGCGGGCGGGGCCGGGAGGGGAGCCGCGATGAGCGCGGGGCAGGTACGGCGCTGGGAGTCGGGAGCGCTGGCGCACGGGGCGGCGGATCCGTTCGGGCAGGGGCCGTTGCCGTGGTTGCGCACGGACCCGCAGTACGCGGACACCTCCGGTCAGGGCGTGCCGTGGTACGTGGACCTGGAGGCGAGCAGCGGCAAGGCGCCGCGCAAGCGCAGCCCGGGGCCGTGCACGGCGGACGACGTGCGCGGGCAGATCAAGGGCTTCGCGTCGAAGGGCGCGGTGGCGCCGGGGGAGGCGGTGGACTTCCGGATCACCGTGACCCCGCCGCAGGAGTTCACCGTCGACGTCTACCGCATCGGGCACTACGACGGGGACGGCGCCGCCCAGGTGACGGCGAGCCCGCGGCTGGCGGGGATCGCGCAGCAGCCGCCGCTCACGGCCGGGCGGACGGTGTCCTGTCACCACTGGTGGCAGTCCTGGCGGCTCCAGGTGCCGCCCTCGTGGCGACCGGGCGCCTATGTGGCGGTGCTGACCAGCGCCGACGGCTACCGCAGCCATGTGCCGTTCACCGTACGGGACTTCACCGGGCCGACCGCCGACCTGCTGCTCCTGCTGCCGGACGTCACCTGGCAGGCGTACAACCTCTATCCGGAGGACGGCCGCACCGGCGCCAGCCTCTATCACGCCTGGGACACCGAGGGGCGGCTGCTCGGCGAGGAGGAGGCGGCCACCACGGTGTCGTTCGACCGGCCGTACGCCGGCGCCGGGCTGCCGCTGCACATCGGGCACGCGTACGACTTCATCCGGTTCGCCGAGCGCTACGGGTACGACCTCGCGTACGCCGACGCGCGCGACCTGCACGCCGGGCGGATCGATCCGACGCGGCACCGGGGCCTGGTCTTCCCCGGGCACGACGAGTACTGGTCGGTGCCGATGCGCCGGGCCGCCGAGGCGGCGCGCGCGGCCGGCACGTCGCTGGTGTTCCTGTCCGCCAACACCATGTACTGGCAGGTGGAGTTGGGGCCGTCGCCCGCCGGGGAGCAGGACCGGCTGCTGAGCTGCCGCAAGCGGCGCGGGGACGGCCGGACCACGGCCCTGTGGCGGGACCGCGGCGAGCCGGAGCAACTGCTGCTGGGGGTGCAGTACGCCGGGCGGGTGCCGCGGCCCTCGCCCCTGGTGGTGCGCAACGCGGACCACTGGCTGTGGGAGGACTCCGGGGCGGCCGAGGGCGAGGCGATCCCCGGGCTGGTCGCGGGGGAGGCCGACCGCTACTTCCCGCGCACCCCGCTGCCGGACTTCACCGAACGCGTGCTGCTCGCCCACTCGCCGTACGACACCGGTGACGGCCGCCGCGCCCACCAGGAGACCTCGCTCTACCGGGCGCCCAGCGGCGCGTACGTGTTCGCGTCCGGCACCTTCGCCTGGTCGCCGGCGCTGGACCGGCCCGGCCACGTGGACTCCCGCATCCAGCGGGCCACCGCGAACCTGCTGGACCGGATCTGCAAACGGGACTGAGCGCACCGGCGGTCCGCAGCCGGTGACCGGCCCTCACCCTCCCGCGGGGTTTTCCACAGGCCCGCCGTACCCGGACGCGCTCGGGACGCCGAGGTGCGCGAGAATCGGGAGCCGAACCACAAGTGGGAGGCCGACCGTGTCCGGATTCGTCGACAAGCCCGAGCCAGTGCAGGTGCCAGGCCTGGAGCACCTGCACACCGGGAAGGTGCGCGACCTGTACCGCAACGGTGCGGGGGAGCTGGTGATGGTGGCCAGCGACCGCATCTCGGCGTACGACTGGGTGCTGCCCACGGTGATCCCCGACAAGGGCCGGGTGCTGACCCAGCTCTCGGTGTGGTGGTTCGACCAGCTCGCCGACCTGGTGCCGAACCATGTGATCTCCACCGAGGTGCCCGAGGGCGCCCCGGCCGACTGGGCGGGCCGCACCATGGTGTGCCGGCCGCTGCGGATGATCCCGGTGGAGTGCGTGGCCCGCGGCTATCTGACCGGTTCCGGGCTGAAGGAGTACGAACGGGACCGCACGGTGTGCGGACTGGCCCTGCCCGACGGCCTGGTGGACGGCTCGGAGCTGCCCGCGCCGATCTTCACCCCGGCCACCAAGGCGGAGGTCGGCGAGCACGACGAGAACGTGTCGTACGAGGAAGTGGCCCGGCTGGTGGGCACCGAGACGGCCGCGGAGCTGCGGCAGACCACGATCGCGGTCTACTCCCGGGCCCGGGAGGTGGCGCGCGACCGCGGACTGATCCTGGCCGACACGAAGTTCGAGTTCGGCACCGACCCGGCCGCCGGGGAGGGCGCGGGCGAGCGCCTGGTGCTGGCCGACGAGGTGCTCACCTCGGACTCCTCGCGCTACTGGCCGGCCGACCAGTGGTCGCCCGGCATTCCGCAGCCGTCCTTCGACAAGCAGATCGTCCGCGACTGGCTCACCTCGCCGGCCTCCGGCTGGGACCGCGCGGCCGAACAGCCGCCCCCGCCGCTGCCGCTCGAGGTCGTGGAGCGCACCCGGGCCCGGTACACCGAGGCCTACGAGCGGCTCACCGGCTCCCCCTGGCACTGACCCGCGGCCGCGGGGCCCGTACGGCCCCGCGCCAACGACAAAGGCCCCGGTCGGAATGACCGGGGCCTCCATCTTCTGGAGCGGACGACGAGATTCGAACTCGCGACCCTCACCTTGGCAAGGTGATGCTCTACCAACTGAGCCACGTCCGCAGGCCGTGCAGACACTGTACCCGATGGCCGCGCGAACCCCGAAACCGTTTGTCGCGGCGCGCCCCCCGGACGCCGGACCCGGCAGCGGCAGTAGGTCCAGAAGTGGTGGCAACACGAAGAAGCCCCCGGCCTTCCGGCCGGGGGCTTCCCCTCTATGGAGCGGACGACGAGATTCGAACTCGCGACCCTCACCTTGGCAAGGTGATGCTCTACCAACTGAGCCACGTCCGCATGCACTGCGATCACTGTATCAGTGACCAGAGCGGGTGACAGGAATTGCACACTGCCCCTCCCCCCTGGAAGGGGGGCGCTCTACTACTGAGCTACACCCGCACGTTCGCTGACCTGGGCTTTCCGGTTTCCCGGCCCCCCGTCGGCGGCGTGATCCACACATTAGCGGAAGAGTGGGGGTGGCTGTCCAATCGGCTGGTGGTCGGCCGGTGGCCAAGCTCGTGGTCGGCCTCCCGGCACCTCCCGGCCGCCGCCCGCACACCTGCCCGACAGCCGTCCGGCGCGGCCCCCGGGCACCTCCCGGGAACCGCGCCGGACACTCACGTACCGTTCAGCTCGCCTTGTTGAACGCCTCGTACACCTTCTTGGGGATCCGGCCGCGGGCCGGCACTTCGAAACCGTTCGACTGCGCCCAGGCCCGCACCGTGGCGGGGGTCGGGGCAATGGGGGTGCGCTTGTAGGCGCGCCCGGAGAGGGTGCGGCGGCGCCCGGCCTCCACGTAGGGGGCCAGGTCGTTGCGCAACTTGTCCGCGTTCTCGGCCGAGAGGTCGATCTCGTACCACTGCCCGTCGACGCCGAAAGCGATGGTTTCCGCGGCTACGCCGCCGTCCAGATCGTCGGCGAGGGTGACCAGTACGCGTTGCGCCATAGGATCGGTCCTTTCTCACAGCACCGGCTGCCGCCAGCGACCCCGGTGGGGACGGCCGAGCCGACTGGTGCAGTCGCTGTCGACAAGTTTTCATTTGTCGGATGTCACGAAATGGGGACGTGGGGCGCCCGTTGTCGCTGTTAATTCCCGCGGGGGGCGCCGGGCAAGCGTCACCGCACGGGGACCCTATGATTTTCCGCTGCGTTCTCCCAAGCATTTCGTCAGCCGATACATAAACGTGATCCGCCCACTACGAACGATGCGTGGCGACGCCACCTATATCTACCCGCGTAGATTTCGTCACCGGGTACGCTGGCAGAACCTCACGCACCACACCACCGGGAGCGCCAGTGGCACGCGTCGTAGTCGACGTCATGCTGAAGCCGGAGATCCTCGACCCCCAGGGCCAGGCGGTCCAGCGCGCACTGCCGCGGCTGGGCTACACCGGGATCTCCGACGTACGTCAGGGAAAGCGGTTCGAGCTGGAGGTCGACGGTCCGGTCGACGACGCCGCCCTCGCCCGCATTCGGGAGATGGCGGAAACCTTTCTCGCCAACACCGTGATCGAGGACTTCAATGTAAAGGTGGAGTCGTGACAGCGCGCATTGGCGTCGTCACATTCCCCGGCACGCTCGACGACCGCGACACCCAGCGCGCGGTGCGGCTGGCGGGCGCCGAGCCCGTAGCCCTGTGGCACCGCGACAAGGACCTGCGGCAGGTCGACGCGGTGGTTCTGCCCGGTGGCTTCAGTTACGGCGACTATCTGCGGGCCGGCGCGATCTCGCGTTTCTCGCCCATGATGGAAACGATCATCGAGCAGGCGAAGGGCGGAATGCCGGTTCTCGGCATCTGCAACGGTTTCCAGGTGCTCACCGAGGCGCACCTGCTGCCCGGCGCCATGCTGCGCAACACCGGGCTGCACTTCGTGTGCCGGGACCAGCGGCTGCGGGTCGAGACCAGCGGCACCGCCTGGACCGGCGACTTCACCGCGGGCCAGGAGATCTCCATCCCGCTGAAGAACATCGACGGCCGCTACACCGCCGACCCGCGCACCCTGGACGAGCTGGAGGCCGAGGGCCGGGTGGTCTTCCGGTACGCGGCCGGCCCGGTCGCCGACGGCTACGGCAACCCCAACGGCTCGCTGCGCGACATCGCGGGCATCAGCAACGCGGCCGGCAACGTGGTCGGCCTCATGCCGCACCCGGAGCACGCGGTCGAGTCGCTGATCGGCACCGGCCGCCGGGACGGCCTGGCCTTCTTCACCTCGGTACTCAAGGGACTGGTTTCGGTATGAGCCTGGATACCGTCAAGCAGGCGGAACAGACGCCCGAGACGGGGCAGCCCTGGAAGGAGCTGGGGCTCAAGGAGGACGAGTACCAGCGCATCCGGGAGATCCTGGGCCGCCGCCCGACCGGGGCGGAACTGGCCATGTACTCGGTCATGTGGTCGGAGCACTGCTCGTACAAGTCGAGCAAGGTGCACCTGAAGCAGTTCGGCGAGAAGGCCCCGCGCACCGACGCGCTGCTGGTCGGGATCGGCGAGAACGCGGGCGTGGTCGACGTCGGCCAGGGCTACGCGGTCACCTTCAAGATCGAGTCGCACAACCACCCCTCGTACATCGAGCCCTACCAGGGCGCGGCCACCGGCGTCGGCGGCATCGTGCGCGACATCCTGGCGATGGGCGCCCGCCCGGTCGCCGTCATGGACCCGCTGCGGTTCGGCGCGGCCGGTCACCCCGACACCAAGCGGGTACTGCCCGGCGTCGTGGCCGGCATCGGCGGCTACGGCAACTGCCTGGGCCTGCCCAACATCGGCGGCGAGGTCGTCTTCGACCCCTGCTACCAGGGCAACCCGCTGGTCAACGCCCTGTGCGTGGGCGTGATGAAGCACGAGGACATCCACCTGGCCAAGGCCTCCGGGTCCGGCAACAGGGTGATCCTGTACGGCGCCCGGACCGGCGGCGACGGCATCGGCGGCGTGTCGGTGCTGGCCTCGGAGACCTTCGACGCGACCGGCCCGTCCCGGCGCCCCGCCGTGCAGGTCGGCGACCCGTTCCAGGAGAAGCTGCTCATCGAGTGCACCCTGGAGCTGTTCCGGGAGAAGCTGGTCACCGGCATCCAGGACCTCGGCGGCGCCGGGCTGTCCTGCGCGACCTCCGAACTGGCCTCGGCCGGCTCCGGCGGGATGCGGATCGAGCTGGACCGGGTGCCGCTGCGCGACGCGACGCTCTCGCCGGAGGAGATCCTCATGAGCGAGTCGCAGGAGCGCATGTGCGCGATCGTCGAGCCGGACAAGGTCGACCGCTTCCTGGAGATCTGCGAGAAGTGGGACGTGATCGCCACCGACATCGGTGAGGTCACCGACGGCGTCCGGCTGGAGATCACCTGGCACGGCGAGCAGATCGTGGACGTGCCGCCGCGGTCGGTGGCGCACGAGGGGCCGACGTACCACCGCCCCTTCGCCCGTCCCGACTGGCAGGACACCCTCCAGGCCGACGACGCCGGCGCGCTGCCCCGCCCGGTGAGCGCCGACGAGCTGCGCGAGCAGGTGCTGGCGCTGGTGGGCTCGCCCAACCAGGCGTCCAAGGAGTGGATCACCGACCAGTACGACCGGTTCGTGCAGGGCAACACCGTGCTGGCGCAGCCGGAGGACTCCGGGCTGATCCGGATCGACGAGGAGACCGGGCTCGGGGTCGCGGTCGCCACCGACGGCAACGGCCGGTACGCCAAGCTCGACCCGTACGCGGGCGCGCAGCTCGCGCTCGCCGAGGCGTACCGCAACGTGGCCGCCACCGGGGCCCGGCCGCTGGCCGTCTCCGACTGCCTCAACTTCGGCTCGCCGGAGGACCCGGCGGTGATGTGGCAGTTCGCCGAGGCCACCCGCGGGCTCGCCGACGGCTGCCTGGCCCTGGGCACCCCGGTGACCGGCGGCAACGTCTCGCTGTACAACCAGACCGGTGAGACCGCGATCCACCCGACGCCGGTCGTCGCCGTGCTCGGCGTCATCGACGACGTGGCCCGCCGCACCCCGATGGCCTTCAAGGACCCCGGCCAGCTCGTCTACCTGCTGGGCGACACCCGCGAGGAGTTCGGCGGCTCGGCCTGGTCGCAGGTCGTGCACGACCACCTCGGCGGGCTGCCGCCGGCGGTGGACCTGGAGCGGGAGAAGCTGCTGGCGGAGATCCTGATCTCGGCCTCCCGGGACGGCATGATCGACGCCGCGCACGACCTGTCCGACGGCGGCCTGGTCCAGGCGGTCACCGAGTCCTGCCTGCGCGGCGGGCTCGGCGCGCGCCTGGTGGTGCCGGACGGGCTGGACGCCTTCACCTTCCTCTTCTCGGAGTCCGCGGGCCGGGCCGTCGTCGCGGTGCCGCGCTCGGAGGAGATGCGCTTCACCGACATGTGCGGCGCGCGCGGCCTGCCGGCCACCCGGATCGGGGTGATCGACGGCGACGCGATCGAGGTGCAGGGCGAGTTCTCGCTGCCGCTGGCCGAACTGCGGGCGGCGCACGAGGCGACGATCCCGGCACTGCTGGCCTGAACCGCCGGCCTGAATACGGGCCGGCTGAACCGCCGGCCTGAACCGCCGGCCTGAATACGGGCCGCCTGAACCGCCGGCCTGAACCGCCGGCCTGAATCAGCCCCGGCAAAGGGCCGTACACGTCAGGGCCGCCCCGGAAGCTCCCGGGGCGGCCCTGACGTCGTGCCGGGCACGGCGGCAGGCGGCAGGACGCGGCAGAATCCGCTTTCCGGCAGGTCGGCCCTGCTGCCCCGATCCGGCGGCCGGGCGCGGGCGGACCCGGACCCGGGCGCGGCGGCGGCCCGGACGGTCCGGCACTCCTGCCCACAATGCGACCGTGTTCGAAGCGTGTTGTGCCGGTGACCGGCCGGAACCAGACTGCGGTGCGAACGTGGCCGCCGCCCCCGGTACGGGGGTACGGGGGCGGCTGCCGCCGTTGTCCGCATTCCGGGTGCCGCCCCGGCCGCGGATCTTCCGGCCCACCGGCAGCATTGCCGAACGGTCTCCCGCATCGGCTCCGCGCTGTGGCAGCATCCGTGCGACCGCGCCGCCTCGGCGCATTGTTCGTACGGTGTGGACACGGGGGAGTGCGCGGGTGCGGCTGCAGATCCGGGCGGTGGACCAGGACGGGGCCCGCGAACTGCGCGAGCTCTACCACTGGCTGCGCGCGGAAGAGGACGCGCCCGAGGAGATCCGGCTCGTCCGCGGCGACCCGCCCCTCGGTCCGGCGGTCGGGTCCGAGGTCATCGACCTGGTCCTCACCCACTCCGTGGCCGTCGCGAACCTCACCATGGCGTACGCCTCCTGGCACCGGGCCCGCCCGCGCCGCGCGGCCGGCTTCACCTTCACGCGCATGTCCGACGGCCGCTCGGTGACCGTCCCGGACGGCTCCGACGACTCCGTGCGGCTGCTGCTGGCCGCCCTCGCCGCGCCGCCGCCCCCCGGCACCGCGCACCACCCCTGACCGGCCCCGGGATCCGGTAACAACGGCACTGTCACAGGTGCCGGTTAGGCTGCGGCCATGGCGGGTGCGAAGCGGCGGGAGCGGGCGTACGACGGCGGGCGGGTGTGGGCGGCGCTCGTCGCGCAGGTGGGGCAGGTGCGCGCGGCCGTCGCGGAGCTGACCGACGAGGAATGGACGCGGCCCAGCGGGCTGCCGGGCTGGGACGTGCGGATGCTGGTCGCGCATCTGGTGCGGCAGGTCGACGTCGTGCGCGTGGTGCTCGCCGAACCGGCGCCGCCGGCCGGGACGGCGGTGACCGGACTGAGCACGTGGGCGCTGTCGACCGCCGGGATCGCGGACGAGCTGGACGCCGGCACCCGGGAGACGGCCGCGCGCACGCCGGACGTGGTGGCCGCGCTCGCGGCGGCCGCCGAGGGGCTCGCGGCGCAGGAGCAGGAGGCGCTGCGGGCGGACCGGATCGTGCCGCACGTCTTCGGCGCGATGCGGGCGCTGGACTTCACGGTGACCCGGCTGGTGGAGCTGGTCGTGCACAGCGACGACCTGGCCCGGGCCACCGGGCGGGACGTGCCCCTGGACAAGCAGGCGCTGGCCGCGGTCGTACGGCTGCTGGCGGACGCCCTCGCGGTCAAGGCCCCCGGCAACTCGGTGGAGGTGCGCGTTCCGCCGTACGCGGCCGTCCAGTGCGTCCAGGGCCCCCGGCACACCCGCGGCACCCCGCCGAACGTGGTGGAGACCGACCCGCTGACCTGGATCCGGCTCGCCACCGGCCGCACCGGCTGGGCGTCGGCCCGGCAGGACGCGGCGGTCTCGGCGAGCGGGGAACGCGCGGACCTGTCGCCGTATCTGCCGGTGATGAGCTGACCGGATCCCGTCGGCCGCCGCCCGGACCGCACTTCGCGCGACACCCGGCGGGAACCCGCCGGACGCCTCCCGTTCGGCGAAAACACCCCGCCGAATCGGGGCAAAATTGCTCCGCTGTCAGCGGGGCGTATGTCACAGTCCCTTGCCCCGCAAGGCACTACGCGCATAGAACCGCAGAATCGAAGGGTCCCTCGTTCGGTCGACGGGCATTCCTGCCCTAGACTCAAGGACGTGCGTGGTGACGGACGACTCAGCCACGACCTGCTCCCCGGCGAGAAGGGCCCCCAGGACGCCTGCGGCGTGTTCGGTGTCTGGGCCCCCGGTGAAGAGGTCGCCAAACTCACCTACTTCGGGCTGTACGCGCTGCAGCACCGCGGCCAGGAGTCCGCGGGCATCGCGGTGAGCAACGGCTCGCAAATCCTGGTCTTCAAGGACATGGGCCTGGTTTCCCAGGTCTTCGACGAGACCTCGCTGGTCTCGCTGACCGGCCACATCGCGGTCGGGCACGCCCGCTACTCGACGACCGGCGCCTCGGTGTGGGAGAACGCCCAGCCCACTTTCCGGGCCACCGCCAACGGCTCGATCGCGCTCGGCCACAACGGCAACCTGGTGAACACCGTCCAGCTCGCCGAGATGGTCGCCGAACTCCCGCAGGGCCCCGGCCGCGCCACCAAGGTCGCCGCGACCAACGACACCGACCTGGTGACCGCCCTGCTGGCCGGGCAGGTCGCCGAGGACGGCACCCCGCTGTCGGTCGAGGAAGCCGCGCCCCTGGTGCTGCCCAAGGTCCGCGGCGCCTTCAGCCTGGTCTTCATGGACGAGCACACCCTCTACGCCGCCCGCGACCCGCAGGGCATCCGCCCGCTGGTGCTCGGCCGCCTGGAGCGCGGCTGGGTGATCGCCTCCGAGACCGCCGCCCTGGACATCGTCGGCGCCTCCTTCGTCCGCGAGATCGAGGCCGGCGAGCTGATCGCGATCGACGAGCAGGGAGTGCGCAGCTCCCGGTTCGCCGCCGCCCGGCCCAAGGGCTGCGTCTTCGAGTACGTCTACCTCGCCCGCCCCGACACCGACATCGCGGGCCGCAACGTCTACCTCTCCCGGGTCGAGATGGGCCGCCGCCTCGCCAAGGAGGCCCCGGCCGACGCCGACCTGGTGATACCGACGCCGGAGTCGGGCACCCCGGCGGCGGTCGGCTACGCCGAGGCCAGCGGCATCCCGTACGGCTCGGGCCTGGTGAAGAACTCCTACGTGGGCCGCACCTTCATCCAGCCCTCGCAGACCATCCGGCAGCTCGGCATCCGGCTCAAGCTCAACCCGCTCAAAGAGGTCATCCGCGGCAAGCGGCTGGTCGTGGTGGACGACTCCATCGTCCGCGGCAACACCCAGCGCGCCCTGGTGCGGATGCTGCGCGAGGCCGGCGCGGCCGAGGTGCACGTACGGATCTCCTCGCCGCCGGTGAAGTGGCCCTGCTTCTTCGGCATCGACTTCGCCACCCGCGCCGAGCTGATCGCCAACGGCATGGGTGTCGAGGAGATCGGCCAGTCGCTGGGCGCGGACTCGCTGGCGTACATCTCGATCGACGCCATGGTCGAGGCCACCACGATCCCCAAGGACAACCTGTGCCGGGCCTGCTTCGACGGGGAGTACCCGATGGAGCTGCCCGACCCCGAGCTGCTGGGCAAGCAGCTGCTGGAGACCGAGCTGGCCGGGGGCGCGGACGCCGCCGACGCGCTGCGCCGCCCGTAGCGGGACGCGCGCCGGCACGTGACGCGTACGACCGGCCCGGGTGAACCGCCCGGCCGGCCGCCGCCCCCGGAACCCGACGCCCTGCCCGGCCCCAGCCGCACCTCGATCAGACCCCGAACCGAACCGACCGGAAGTGCCTGCCATGTCCGAAACCCCCGGTGCCAGCTACGCCGCCGCCGGCGTCGACATCGAGGCCGGCGACCGCGCCGTCACCCTCATGAAGGAGTGGGTGCGCAAGGCCGGGCGCCCCGAGGTGATCGGCGGCCTCGGCGGCTTCGCCGGGCTGTTCGACGCCTCCGCGCTGAAGCGGTACGAGCGCCCGCTGCTGGCCTCCGCGACCGACGGCGTCGGCACCAAGGTCGACATCGCCCGCCGCATGGGCGTCTACGACACCATCGGGCACGACCTGGTGGGCATGGTCGTGGACGACCTGGTGGTGTGCGGGGCCGAGCCGCTGTTCATGACCGACTACATCTGCGTCGGCAAGGTCCACCCGGAGCGGGTGGCGGCGATCGTCAAGGGCATCGCCGAGGGCTGCGTACTGGCCGGCTGCGCGCTGATCGGCGGCGAGACCGCGGAGCACCCGGGGCTGCTGGGCGCCGACGAGTTCGACGTCGCCGGGGCCGGCACCGGGGTGGTCGAGGCTGGCGCACTGCTGGGCGCCGACCTCATCCGAAATGGTGACGTGGTGATCGCCATGGAGGCGTCCGGACTTCACTCGAACGGGTACAGCCTGGTGCGGCACGTCCTCTTCGAGCGGGCCGGCTGGGCCCTGGACCGGCACGTCCCGGAGTTCGGCCGCACCCTCGGCGAGGAACTGCTGGAGCCCACCCGGATCTACTCGCTGGACTGCCTGGCGCTCACCCGCACCACCGAGGTGCACGCCTTCGCGCACGTCACCGGCGGCGGGCTGGCCGCCAATCTCGCCCGGGTGATCCCGGACGGCCTGCACGTCGGCATCGACCGCGGCACCTGGCAGCCCGCGCCGGTCTTCACCACCGTCGGCGAACTCGGCGCGGTCGCCCGGCCGGAGCTGGAGAAGACGCTCAACATGGGCGTCGGCATGGTCGCGGTGGTGCCGCCGGAGTCGGTGGACGTCGCGCTGTCCGTGCTGGCCGACCGCGGCGTCGAGGCCTGGGTGGCCGGCGACGTCACGGCAGGCGGAAGCGACACCCCGGCGGTGGAGCTGACCGGCGACTACGCGAGCTGACCGGCGGTCCGTGCACCCGGGCGCCGCTGCCATGGCAATGACCACCACGGTGACGACCACAGCGACGAAACCCGGTCCGGGGTGGCCCCCGGACCGGGTCGACGGTCTACGGCGTCAAGCGCGGCGGCGCTGCGAGGAGGGGGACCGGTCCTGGTCCTCGTCCTCGTCGTCCTCATCGTCGTTGTACAGGTCCGCGTACTGAGCGTACGGGTCCTCGTCGACTTCGTCGTCATCGTCGTCGACAGGCTGGTTAACCGGCCTTGCAGACGATGCGCCCAGCTCTTCGGCCAGACGGTGGAGATCCGTGCCGCCGCTGTTGTACTTCAGCTGGCGGGCGACCTTCGTCTGCTTGGCCTTGGCCCGGCCGCGCCCCATGGCTCGACCCCCTCAACGGCGGGGCTCGACGGCCCCGAGTCTTGACACGCGTTCATGAACCGGAGCGGCCTCCCGGGCGGAAGACCGGTCCGTAGGGCCTCAACGGTACCTGCTTCCGACGCCGCACGGTACGTCGCCCGCACGACGCGCGTCGGAGCAGGGCTTTTTGGCGGCCCCGTCGTTCCTGGTCAGACCCGATTTTACCTTCTTCTAGCGCGAAGTTGCTATCGGGTCGTGCTATCGGTCACGTGAATCGTTGCGAACCTGTTCCGCAAGGGCGGTCGCACGCTTCCCGCAAGCCGTCCCGGGCCCCACGGGTACCGGGGGTCCGGGCGGCTCCGACGCCGGTTCGACGCGGCTGCGCCCGGTCCGGTTCCGTCGGGTTCCGTGGGGTTCAGGAGGCGGCTTCGGGAGACCTCGCAGCGGCTTCAGGAGACCTCGGGCCGCAGCCACCGGTCGGCCGGGGTGCGGTCGGCGATGCGCTGCTCGGCCAGCCGGTCCGCGGCCACCGCCGGCGGCACTCCGTCCACCTTGGCCCGCTCGAAAATGGCCAGAGTGGTGTCGTGGATCCGGGTCGCCTTGGCCTTGGCCCGCTCGAAGTCGAAGCCGTGCAGCTCGTCGGCGACCTGGATGACGCCGCCGGAGTTCACCACGTAGTCCGGCGCGTAGAGGATCCCGCGGTCGGCGAGGTCCTTCTCCACGCCCGGGTGGGCGAGCTGGTTGTTGGCCGCGCCGCACACCACGGTGGCGGTCAGGGCGGGCACCGTCACGTCGTCCAGCGCGCCGCCGAGCGCGCAGGGCGCGTACACGTCCAGGGGAGTACGGACCAGTGCCGCGGTGTCGGCGACCGCGGTCACCCCGGGGTGGCGGTCCAGCACGCGCTGTACCGCGCCGGCCCGCACGTCGGTGACGACGACCTCGGCGCCGTCCGCCAGCAGGTGCTCGACCAGCAGGTGGCCGACCTTGCCGACGCCGGCCACGCCGACCCGGCGGCCGCGCAGCGACGGGTCGCCCCACTGGGTGGCGGCCGCGGCGCGCATGCCCTGGAAGACGCCGAAGGCGGTCAGCACGGAGGAGTCGCCGGCGCCGCCCTGCTCGGGGGAGCGACCGGTGGTCCAGGGGTTCTCGCGGGCGACGACGTCCATGTCCGCGACATAGGTGCCGACATCGCAGGCGGTGACGTACCGGCCGCCGAGCGCGGCCACGCAGCGGCCGTAGGCCAGCAGCAGTTCCTCGGTCTTGAGGGTGTCGGGGTCCCCGATGATGACGGCCTTGCCGCCACCGAGGTCAAGGCCGGCCAGTGCGTTCTTGTACGACATGCCGCGCGAGAGGTTGATGGCGTCCTCGACGGCCTCGTCGTCGGAGGCGTAGGCGTGGAAGCGGGTGCCGCCCAGGGCGGGGCCCAGGGCGGTGGAGTGGATCGCGATGACGGCCTTCAGGCCGGTGGCGCGGTCCTGGCAGAGGACGACCTGTTCATGTCCGCCCTGCTCCGATCGGAACAGCTTGGCGACAGAACTTCCCGGTACATCGGATACAGCGGTCACGGTGGTGACTCCCATGGTCCAGTGGTCCGTGTGTCGTCTCGCCCCCCGTAAGGGTGGCGGAGGGCTCGACGGTCATCACACTAGGCCCTGCGGCGGGTGGCCGGGATCACCTCCGCACCGTATCGACGCGTGGGACGATCGGGAGGGGCGGCACAGCGGGCGAGGGAGCGGGTGTGGGCGGTTCACCGGTAC
Source organism: Actinacidiphila acididurans (assembly GCF_016918855.1). Taxonomy (GTDB): domain Bacteria; phylum Actinomycetota; class Actinomycetes; order Streptomycetales; family Streptomycetaceae; genus Actinacidiphila; species Actinacidiphila acididurans. The sequence continues at coordinate 103,388 of NZ_JADKYB010000021.1, read as the reverse complement.
TGGTCCCGTACACGGCGTATCTGCGGGTGTACGAGCCGCTGGCGGCCTTTCCCGAGCCCGAACGCAGCCACTGGAACCGATATGCCGCGGCGGGCCGTGTCAGGACCGCACAGGACGAACTGCGGCAGTCCCTGGCCGATCTGGTGCCGGTGCCGCCGGTGGCCGTGCCGGTGCACGAGAGCCGCGACGCCTTCGTGGCGGTGGTCGGCGGGGTGACCCACATCTGCCCGTGGCGCACCCGGCTGCGCGGCTGGCTGGCGCTGGAACAGGTCGCCGGGCTGCTGCCCGAGTCGGTGCTCGACGCGATGCTGCCGCCGGTGGTGCGCCGCCAGGCCGCGGCGGACCACGAGGCGTGGCGGGAACGCAATCCGGACGCCCGGCCATGGATCAGATCGGCCACCTGGCATGTGCCGTCGGGGTGGTTCGTCCTGGTGTCCGCCGAGGAGCGGGAGTACGAGCCGGCGGGCGCGGGGGAGTCCAAGGAGCCGCTGCTGCGCTACCGCACCCCGATGGTGCAGGCCAGGCGGCGGGTGGCGCGCGGGCTTCGGGTGCTCAAGGACACCCTGGAGGAGGGCCCGCTGATCGACGGGCTGATCGACGTGGGGCGCTGGCTGGAGGAGTTCCACCCGCGCTCGCTGGTCGAACTCGACTACGGCGGGCTGGTGCACACCCTCGGCCCGGACCGGCTGGCCGCGGACTGCTCGGCCGCGGACATGACCGAGGCGCTGGCGGCGCTGCGTTCGGGCGACAGCGAGCGGGCCGGCACGGCCTACGACCGGCTCACCGAGCGCTGGCGCGCGGTCCGCGAACTGCAGTTCTCGAGCTGATCCGGGCGGTTCGCCCCGCACTGTGACACTTCCGAAGTGACGGACGCTTCTGTTGTTGAGAGATGTGGCGTGTCGTTGACAGGTGGGGGCTGTGGCCCAAGGGTGACGCAGAGCACGTGACCGATCTCTTGCTTGCATCACCATGTGTCATGCCAAAATGGGACATCGGGTCCGCCTCGGGCTCGTATCGAAGGTGGGGATGTGGCAGATGATCGTGCTGTGACTGATCGTCACGTTGGGGTGACTGTCCGCTATGGCATGGTCCATCGGCTTCCGTCGAGGTTGAACACCTGAGAGGGCAAATCCATCGGTTTGGCCGACGCGGCTGGACGGATGGTGTAGTTGTAGTGCCGAGGACAAGCCGTTCGTCCTATTACCGACTCGGCCCTCGTCCGCCATTTCGGGCAACGGGGGCCAAGGTGCAGAATTCAGAGGAAAGAACCGCGTTGGTTCGGTTCTCTCAAGGAGGCCGCTCATGACCGCTCGCACCCCTGATGCCGAGCCGTTGCTTACCCCTGCCGAGGTCGCGACCATGTTCCGCGTCGACCCGAAGACGGTCACGCGCTGGGCCAAGGCCGGCAAGCTCACGTCCATCCGCACGCTCGGCGGGCACCGCCGGTACCGCGAGGCGGAGGTCCGCGCGCTGCTGGCGGGCATTCCGCAGCAGCGCAGCGAGGCCTGACAAGCTCTTCACAGCTCTTCACAGCACGTCCGGGCGGTTTCGCGGGGCCCCCACCCCTCGACAACGCCCTCCGGCGGCCTCCTCGCCCCCTCCAGGACGCCTCCGGTTCCGCCGGGAAACCGGCCAGAAGTGACCTTGACCGCATCGGACTCCGCCGGGTCCGATGCGGTCTTTTCTGTGCCGTCTCTGTGTCATCTCGATGCCCGAGGCGATCGTTTCCGCGCTCCGGGTGCTCTCCGGGGTGCCGTGAATGTGCCGCGCTGGACGTGACTGGGACGGTTGGGACAGGAGGGTGCCATTGCACATATTAAATCGAGGGCCTTCCGGAGAGCCTCAAGTTCCCTGAGTTCCGGGCGAATTTAGGTGACTCCCGTCACATGCCTGGTGACTTGCTGGTGATCTCTCCGGTGGGGTAGGGAACTCCCGCCTCAGCAGACCCAGTCGCGGCACGGGAACCGGCCGGTGCCGGTGCGCGGTCCGCCAACGCCGAAGGGCCCGACTCCGGTTGGGAGTCGGGCCCTTCGATTACTGCGGTCCTGACGGGATTTGAACCCGCGGCCTCCACCTTGACAGGGTGGCGAGCACTCCAAACTGCTCCACAGGACCTCGCGAGGAAGACTGTACAGCAGGTCAGGGGGTGCGGTCGAACTCGTTGCGAGGTCAGGCCGGAACGGCCGCCCAGCCCTCGTCCAGCGCCTTCATCACCCGCTTGTCGGAGACCGGGAAGGCCGTGCCCAGCGCGTGCGCGAAGTAGCTGACCCGCAGCTCCTCCAGCATCCAGCGGATGTCCCGCACCGCGGGCGGCACCGGCCGCCCGGCCGGCTGGGCGGCCAGCAGCTCGGCGTACTCCGCCTGGAGTTCCCGGACCTTGGCCATGCGGGTGGCGTCCCGCTCGACGCCCTGCGGCATCTGCTGGAGCCGCCGGTCCACGGCCACCAGGTAGCGCATCAGGTCCGGCAGCCGCCGCAGCCCGGTCTCGGTGACGAAGCCGGGGTGGATCAGCGCGGTCAGCTGCTCGCGCACGTCCGCCAGGCCGGCCACCAGCGCCGGGCTCCTGGTCGCCGCCAGCCGCCGCTCGCAGGACTGCCAGGCGGCCAGCACCTGCTGCACCCGCTCGACGGCCCGCCCGGTCAGCTCCACCAGGTCCGCGCGCACCGCGTCGTACAGCTTGCGGTACGCCTCCTCGTCCCAGGCCGGCCCGCCGTGCTCGGCGATCAGCCGGTCCGCGGCGGCGGTCGCGCAGTCCTCGAACAGCGCCTGGACGCTGCCGTGCGGGTTGCGGGACAGGGCCAGCTTCTGCTGGTTGGTGAGCCGGTCGGCAGCGAACTTGGCCGGGTTCACGGGCACGTTGAGCACGATCAGCCGGCGCGTGCCGCGCCACATCGCCTCGGCCTGCTCCAGCTCGGTGTCGAACAGCCGCACCGCCACCGAGGAACCCTCGTCCACCAGCGCCGGATACGCCTTGACCGGCTGCCCGGCCCGCCGCGTCTCGAAGGTGCGCGGCAGCGTGCCCACGCTCCAGTCGGTCAGCCCGGTGCGCTGCTCCACCGACGCAAGGCCGGCCTGCGAGGCGTCAGGGGACCGCTCGAAGGCCCGTGTGATGGCCTCCCGGGTCTTCGGCTTCAGCCGCAGCTTCAGCGCGTCCAGGTCCTTGTCCTCGGCGATCGCACGGCGCCGCTCGTCCACCACCCGGAAGGTGACCTTCAGGTGGTCCGGCACCTTCGCCAGGTCGAAGTCCTCCGCGGCGACCGGCACCCCGACCATCCGCTGCAACTCCCGCGCCAGCACGGCCGGCAAGGGGTCGGGTCCGGCCACCGCGAGGTCCAGGAACCGCTTGGCGTAGTTCGGCGCCGGTACGTAATTGCGCCGGATCGCCTTGGGCAGCGAGCGGATCAGCTCGGTGACCACGGCCTCGCGCAGGCCCGGGATCTGCCAGTCGAAGCCGGCCGGCGTCGCCTGGTTGAGCACCTGCAAGGGGATGTGCACGGTCACGCCGTCCGCGTCCGTGCCCGGCTCGAACTGGTAGGTGACCCGGAACTTCAGCGCGCCCTGCCGCCAGGAGTCCGGGTAGTCGGCCTTGGTGACCGCCTCCGCGTTCTCGTTGATCAGCATCGACTGCTCGAAGTTGAGCAGCTCCGGCTCCTCGCGGCGCTTGTGCTTCCACCAGGAGTCGAAGTGGGCGCCGGAGACCACGTGCTCGGGCAGCCGCGCGTCGTAGAAGTCGAACAGCGTCTCGTCGTCGACCAGGATGTCGCGGCGCCGGGCGCGGTGCTCCAACTCCTCGACCTCGCCCAGCAGTTTGCGGTTGTCGTGGAAGAACTGGTGGTGGGTGCGCCAGTCGCCCTCGACCAGGGCGCCGCGGATGAACAGCTCGCGGGAGACCTCCGGGTCGATCCGCCCGTAGTTCACCTTGCGCTGCGCCACCAGCGGGATCCCGTACAGCGTCACCCGCTCGTACGCCATCACCGCCGCCTGGTCCTTCTCCCAGTGCGGCTCGCTGTAACTGCGCTTGACCAGGTGCTCGGCCAGCGGCTCGACCCACTCCGGCTCGATGCGGGCGTTGACCCGCGCCCACAGCCGCGAGGTCTCCACCAGCTCGGCCGACATCACCCACCGCGGCGGCTTCTTGAACAGCGCCGAGCCGGGGAACACCGCGAACTTGGCGCTGCGGGCGCCCAGGTACTCGTTCCGCGCGGTCTCCTTGCCGCCCTCGGCGACGGTGTTCTTCAGCCCGATGTGCGACAGCAGGCCGGCCAGCAGCGACAGGTGGACGCGCTGCGGATCGGCGTCCTGCTCGGCGGTCTTGATGTCCATCTGCTGGGCGATGGTGCGCAGTTGGCTGTAGATGTCCTGCCACTCGCGGATCCGCAGGTAGTTCAGGTACTCGTTGCGGCACATCCGGCGGAAGGCGGAGGAGGACAGCTCCTTCTGCCGCTCGCGGATGTAGCGCCACAGGTTGAGGAAGGCCAGGAAGTCGCTGTTCTCGTCGCGGAACCTGGCGTGCTGCTGGTCGGCCTGGGTCTGCTTGTCCGCCGGCCGCTCCCGCGGGTCCTGGATGGACAGCGCGGCGGCGATCACCATCACCTCGCGCACGCAGCCGTTGCGGTCCGCCTCCAGCACCATCCGGGCCAGCCGCGGGTCCACCGGGAGCTGGGCGAGGCGCCGCCCGGTCTGCGTCAGCCGCGCCCGCGGGTCCTTGGCCTGCGGGTCCAGCGCGCCGAGCTCCTCCAGCAGTTGCACGCCGTCCTTGACGTTGCGGCGGTCCGGCGGGTCGATGAAGGGGAACTTCTCTATGTCGCCCAGGCCCGCGGCGGTCATCTGCAGGATGACCGAGGCCAGGTTGGTGCGCAGGATCTCGGCGTCGGTGAACTCCGGCCGGGACACGAAGTCGGCCTCGTCGTACAGCCGGATGCAGATGCCGTCGGCGGTACGGCCGCAGCGGCCCTTGCGCTGGTTGGCGCTGGCCTGGCTGATCCGCTCGATCGGCAGCCGCTGCACCTTGGTGCGGTGGCTGTAGCGGGAGATACGGGCGGTGCCCGGGTCGATCACGTACCGGATGCCGGGCACCGTCAGCGACGTCTCGGCGACGTTGGTGGCCAGCACGACCCGGCGGCCGGTGTGCTGCTGGAAGACCCGGTGCTGCTCGGCCGAGGACAGCCGTGCGTACAGCGGCAGCACCTCGGTGTGGCGCAGATTCCGCTTGCCCAGCGCGTCGGCGGTGTCGCGGATCTCCCGCTCGCCGGACAGGAAGACCAGGATGTCGCCGGGCCCCTCGGCCTGGAGCTCGTCGACCGCGTCGCAGATCGCGGTGATCTGGTCGCGGTCGGGATCCTCGGACTCCTCGTCCAGCAGCGGCCGGTAGCGCACCTCCACCGGGTACGTACGCCCGCTGACCTCCACGATCGGGGCGTCGCCGAAGTGCCGGGAGAAGCGCTCGGGGTCGATGGTCGCCGAGGTGATGACGACCTTCAGGTCCGGGCGGCGGGGCAGCAGCTGGGCCAGGTAGCCCAGGATGAAGTCGATGTTGAGGCTGCGCTCGTGGGCCTCGTCGATGATGATCGTGTCGTACGCGCGCAGCTCGCGGTCGGTCTGGATCTCGGCGAGCATGATGCCGTCGGTCATCAGCTTCACCAGGGTGCTGTCGCTGACCTGGTCGGTGAAGCGGACCTTCCAGCCGACCGCCTGGCCGAGCGGGGTGGTCAGCTCCTCGGCGATGCGCTCGGCCACGGTCCGGGCGGCGATCCGGCGCGGCTGGGTGTGCCCGATCAGGCCGCGCACGCCCCGGCCGAGCTCCAGGCAGATCTTCGGGATCTGGGTGGTCTTGCCCGATCCGGTCTCGCCGGCCACGATCACCACCTGGTGGTCACGGATGGCCGCCAGGATCTCGTCCTTCTTCTGGCTGACCGGCAGGGCCTGGGGATACGTGATCGCGGGCACGGCCGACCGGCGCCGGGCGACCCGCTCCTCGGCAGTGGTGATCCCGGCCTCGATCTCGGCCAGGACGGCGGCGCGCGCCTCGGGTTTCCGTATCCGCCGGACACCGTCCAGCCGGCGACCGAGGCGCTGCTCGTCCCGCAGGGTCAGCGAGGGCAGGCGTCGGGCCAGCTCAGCGGAGGAGGAGGGTTGGGTAGACATACGCGGTCCAGCATCGCATCCGGACCGGCGGGCGGCGAACCTATTTCGGGCGGGGCGCGGCAGATCACACCCCGGGCCGGATCGCCCGCGGGCGGGACGCCGGGAATGTGGCCGCAGGCGTCCCGAAATGCGGCGAGGTGCCCGGAGGTGCCCCTGGTGCCGCCAGTGTTCCGGAACGACATAGGGCCCGCGCGTGGCGGGCCCTACATCGTGCGGTGGCTGGGGCCGGGGTCGAACCGGCGACCTACCGCTTTTCAGGCGGTCGCTCGTACCAACTGAGCTACCCAGCCGCAGCGGTCCTGACGGGATTTGAACCCGCGGCCTCCACCTTGACAGGGTGGCGAGCACTCCAAACTGCTCCACAGGACCTTGCGTGGTGCGGGACCAGTCTTGCACATGTCGCGCTGTGGTCTCGCACGGATTTGCGCCCCTCCCGCCGCTTCCGTCCGTCCGGCCCATCCCGGGTTTCTCCGGTGAGCCTTCGGACATTTCGGCGGGCCGTTGTCGCTGGATCAGCGTATCAGAACTGAGGGGTCGCTCCCGCCACGGCGAGGCGGGGCGCGGCCGGTCCGCGTACCCGTTCGGCCGGGTCAGAGCCCGTCCCGGTGGGTCCACCGCCCGGCCACCAGGGTGCCCGCCACCGGGGTCGCGGCCAGCGCCGCGGGGCCGTCGGCCGCGGCCGGGTCGGCGTCGGCGATCACCAGGTCGGCGGGCGCCCCGACGGCCACCTCGGTCCGTACCGAGGCCGCCAGCGCCTGGCCGAGCGGGACGGCCTGTTCCGGGTGCCAGGAGGGCCGGCCGTCCGCGCCCGTACGGTGCACCGCCGCCGATATGCCCACCCACGGGTCGAGCGGCGAGACCGGTGCGTCGGAGCCGAACTCCAGCCGCGCACCGGCCCGCAGCAGCTCCGCGTAGGCGAAGGCGCGATCGGTACGCCCCTTCCAGTGCCGGTCGGCGACGTCGCGGTCGTCCACCGCGTGCGCCGGCTGGACGCCCAGCACCAGGCCGGGCCGGGCGTAGCGGGCCAGGTCACGGCGGTCCACCAGTTGCGCGTGCTCGATCCGGCCCGGGCCCGGCACCCGGTCGAAGGCGTCCAGCGCGATGGTGCCCGCGCGGTCGCCGATGGCGTGCACGGCGCTGCGGATGCCGTGGGCGGCGGCCCGGACCATCAGCGCCACCAGCTCCTCCGGCTCCGTCTGGAGCGTCCCGTGGCCGCCGGTCGCCGGGTACGGCTCGTGGCACAGGGCGGTGCGGGTGTTCAGCGAGCCGTCCACGAAGAGCTTGAGCGGGCCGGTGGTGAGCAGGCCGCCCGTGCCCGGTACCGGCTCGCCGGTGCGCCGGCCGGCCGCGATCGCCCGCTCCAGCGCGTCCGGGTAGACCGTGGCGGCCACCCGCAGCGGCAGCCCGCCGGGCCAGGCGGCCGCCCGGCGGGTCCAGTCCGCCAGGTTGTCGGCGTACTCGAACTCCATGACGCCGGTCACGCCCCGGCGGGCGGCCTCGCGTACCGCCTCCCGCACCCACCGGTCGCGGACCTCGGGCGTGGCCCGCCCGAGCCGGGCCGCCGCGTCCAGCACCGGCTCCTCCCGCAGCACCCCGTCCGGGTGGCCGGCCAGCCCCAGCGCGGCCAGCGCCTCCCGGTTCAGCCAGGCGGTGTGCAGGTCGTTGCTGATCAGCGCGACGACTCGGGGCGCCCGGTCCGGCCACTCCAGCAGATCCGGTGCCATCGCGTCGGGCCACAGGGCGTCCCGGAACCCGAATCCGATCAGCGGTTCGCCCTGCGGGGTGCGGTCCGCGGCCCGCGCCATCGCGGCCGCCGCCTCCCGGGCCGACCCCGTGCCCGTCAGGTCCACCCGGCGCCGGGCCGCCGCCCACTGCCCGAGGTGTACGTGGGCGTCCCACAGGCCCGGCAGCAGGGTGCGGCCGCCGCATTCCACGACCTCGCCGACGCTGGGATCGAGGCCGGGGCCGGGACGGTGGCTTCTTCCCGTCGCCCCTGTCGTCAGCGGCTCGATCGCGGTGATCAGCCCGCCCTCGACGGCCACCTGCACCGGCTCCCCGGCACCGATCCGCACGTTCCGCAGCAGCACGTCCGTCCCCTTCACCCGCGCCGATGTCGTACCCCCTCGGGGTCATGCCCCGCTCAGGACTCGGTGAAGTGCTCCACCATCGGTGTGTCCGCGAAGAAGTCGCCGATCAGGGCGCCGAAGCGGGCGAACCCCTCGGACTGGGTGTAGGCGCGGTGGGCGTCGGCTGACTCCCACTCGACGATGGCCACGAATCGGGACGGCGACTCGACGCCGCGCACCAGGCGGGCGGCCCGGAAGCCGGGGGCCGCGCTCAGGAAGGGCAGGCCCTCGGCGTAGGCGGCGGCGAAGGCGTCCTCGCGGCCGGGGGTGACGGGCAGATCGGCGATCTCGGTAATCATGGGCCGAGGGTAACGGGCCGTCGCGGGGCGGGAAGTGGGTGCGGGCCGGGAGGCGCGGGCTTCGTGGAGCGCGGGCCGTACCGAGCAGCGGGGGGCCGCGTACGGCGGCGGGGACGCCGGTCCGGTCACGGTTCCGTGGGGCGTCGGTACGGGTGCGGTCGCCACCGGTCGCCGCGGTCCGGTACGGCGGCCTTCGTGGGGCCCGGGGCCGTACGGCTCGGGCCGGCCCGGGCGCCGTTCAGTGCGCCGGGGGCGCATTTTGGGCACCACCGTGCGGGCACAGCGTCCGGGCCGGGATCCCTTGAGGGGCCCCGCGGGGGGAGCGCGCCTACGCTGAACATATGGGCGCGACGCCGGTGACCCTGTTCCTCTGCGGTGACGTGATGCTCGGCCGCGGGGTCGACCAGATCCTGCCGTCGCCCGGGGATCCGGAGCTGCACGAGGCGTACGTACGGGACGCCCGCGGGTATGTGGAACTGGCCGAGGAGGCGCACGGGCGCATTCCGCGGCGGGCCGGGTTCGCGTGGCCGTGGGGCGACGCGCTGCGGATGCTGGAGCGGGCCCGGCCCGACGCGCGGATCCTCAACCTGGAGACCGGCGTCACCCGCAGCCCCGACTTCGCCCCGGGCAAGGCCGTGCACTACCGGATGAACCCGGGCAACCTGCCGTCCCTGACCGTCGCGCACCCCGACGTGTGCGTACTGTCCAACAATCACGTCCTGGACTTCGGCCCCGCCGGGCTGCGCGAGACCCTGGCCGTGCTCTCCGACGTACGGCTGCGGTCCGCGGGCGCCGGCCCCGACGCCGAGGCCGCCCGCCGCCCCGCGGTCGTCCCCCTCCCCGGCGGCGGCCGCCTGCTGGTCTTCGCGATCGGCATGCGGTCCAGCGGCATCCCGTACGAGTGGACGGCCACCGACGACCATCCCGGCATCGCCTTCGTGCCCGGCCCCTCTGCTGCCGCAGCCTCCTGCCTCACCGACCGCATCCGCCAGGTCAAGCACCCCGGCGACATCGTGGTGGTCTCCGTGCATTGGGGCGCCAACTGGGGCTACGACGTGGAAGGCGACGAAGTGCGGTTCGCCCGGGCGCTGATCGACGGCGGCGCCGACCTCGTCCACGGCCACTCCTCCCACCACCCGCGCCCGGCCGGCATCCACCGCGGCAAGCTCGTCCTCTACGGCTGCGGCGACTTCATCGACGACTACGAGGGGATCACCGGCTACGAGCGCTACCGCGACGACCTGCGTGCGGCCTATCTCGTCACCCTCGACCCGTCCACCGGCCGCCTCACCGGCCCCGGCGCCCGGCTCGTCCTCTTCCAGGCCCACCGCATGCGGTTGCGGTACGCCTCCGGCGCGGACGTGGAGTGGCTGCGCGATGTCCTCGACGCGCAGGGGCACGACCTCGGGGTGAAGGTGGAGGTCGGGGAGGACGGTTCTTTGGCCTTGCGGGCGGAGTAGCTGTCCTTCGGCTCAGCGGAGGGCGGAGCCCTACGGGCGCTTGGCGCGCAGGAAACGGCGGAGCTTAGTCAGGGGCCAGGTGTTGACGACGTCGTCCTTGGTGAGCCAGCCGCGTTGGGCGGTGCCGACGCCGTAGCGGAGGAAGGCGAGGTGGGGGACGGAGTGGGCGTCGGTGTCGATGACGAACTTCGCGCCGAGTTGCTTGGCGCGGAGGATGTCCTCGTCGCGCAGGTCGAGGCGGTCGGGCTGGGCGTTGACCTCGAGGGCGGTGCCGGTGCGGGCGCAGGCGGCGAAGACCTCGTCCCAGTCGGCGTCGACGCCGGGCCGGCGGCCGATCATGCGGGTGGTGGGGTGGCCGATGACGTTGACGTACGGGTTCTCGCAGGCGCGTATGAAGCGCTTGGTCATCGCGGAGCGGCTCAGCCCGAAGTGCGAGTGGACGGATGCGACGCACAGGTCGAAGCCGGCCAGGAAGTCGGCGGGCCAGTCGACCTCGCCGTCCGGTCCGATGTTCAGCTCGGTGCCGTGCAGCAGGCGCATGCGGTGGAAGGTGCCGTCGAGCCTGCGTACTTCCTCGCGCTGGGCCAGCGCCTTCGCGTCGGTCATCTGCTCCATGTAGAGGTCGGGCGCGTGATCGGTGACCGCGTAGTACGCGTACCCGCGGGCGGCGGCGGCCTCGGCCATCTCGGCGAGCGGCGCCAGGCCGTCCGTCAGGCTCGTGTGGGTGTGCAGGTCGCCGCGGATGTCGTGCTCGGTGATCACGTCCGGCAGCCCGTCGCCGAGTGCGGCCTCGATCTCGCCGCGGTCCTCGCGCAGGGCCGGCGGGATCCAGGGCAGGCCGAGCCGGTCGTACACCTCGTCCTCGGTGCGGGATGCGACGAGTCTGCCCTCTTCCTTGGGGGCCTTCGCGCCCTTCTTCGGCTTCTCAGGCACCTCGAAGAGCCCGTACTCCGAGAGCTTCAGGCCGGCCCGGACCGCCATCGTGCGGGTGCGGATGTTGTGTGCCTTGGAGCCGGTGAAGTACTGCAGGCCCGCACCCCAGGAGTCGGGCGGCAGCACCCGCAGGTCGACCTGGAGGCCCTTGGTCGTACGGATCGAGGTCTTCTTCTCGCCGTGCGCGATCACCTCGGCGGTGGCCGGGAGTTCGGTGAGCGCGGTCATGAACTTCGCGGAGTCCCGGGCGGCGACCAGCACGTCGATGTCGCCGATCGTCTCCCGCATACGGCGCAGCGATCCCGCGAACGTACAGCTCTCGCAGCCGCGGATGCTCGACAGGCCCGCCACCACTTCCTCGGCGACCGTCATCGCGGTGTGCACGTCGATCCGGTCGCCGGCCTGCTGGAGCAGCGCGATGCCGTGCAGGATGTTCTCCTCGGTCTTCGGCCCGAACCCCTTCAGGCCGCGCAGCCGCTCCGACTCGATCGCGTTCGCCAGCTCCTCCACCGACGAGATGTGCAGGTCCTCGTAGAGGGTCATCGCCTTCTTCGGCCCGAGCGTGGGGATCGTGATCAGTTCCCTGACCCCGGCCGGGATCATCGCCCGCCGCTCCTCCACGACCTCCACGCTGCCGGTGCGCAAATACTCCGCGACCTTCTCCGCGATCGATTTTCCGACCCCCGGAATCCCGCGCAGCTCCTCCGGTGTCAACCGCGACACGTCCTGGGCGTACCCGCCCACTGCCCGCGCAGCCTTCTCGTACGCCCGCGCCTTGAACGCATCGCCGCGGGTGATCGCGATGAGGTCCGCGTACTCCTGCAGTACGGCCTCGACCTCTTCATTCCGCCGGGCCACGCTCCCATTTTAGTTGGGGGTGGGCGATTTGGCCTTTCCGGGCGGTCGGGGGTTCGCCGGGTGGGAGTGCCGATGGTTGTGGGCCCGGCGCAGAGCGGCCAGCAGTTCCGGGTCGGCGTACACCTCGGCGGTGTGCTGCCACGCGGTGAGCATCTGCGCGACGGGGGCGCCGTCGTCCGCGGAACCGGCTGCGCGCACGGTGTCCATCAGCTCTCCGGCGAACATGCTCAGGTCGGAGTGGGGGAGGGTGTGGGTCCACGGAAAGGTGGCGAGCAGGACGTCCAGCAGCGGGGCCGTGCTGTCGGGCTCATATTGTCGTATCGCGTCGGCAGGCGCTTGGCCGCGGACATCACGCCCTGGCAGAGGGCTGCGACCTGCCCGGGCTCCATGTCGTACTCGTAGGCGATGGCTTCGGCGGACTCCCCGGCTGCCGACAGATCGAGCAGTGTCCGTACGGGGACGCGGTTGGCCGCGATGACGGGCAGGCCGCGGCCGAAGCGGGGGTCGAACACGACCTGCACTTTCTCGTGCGGCGCGCAGTACGCAGTGTTTTGGTGCGGGGCCATCTCCACGCAGGTCAGCAGTCCGGCGCCGAACTCCGTCCTGGTCATCCTCGGCCCCCTTGGTCCAGCCGCAGCCCCGCCACCACCGATTTGCCGCGCGTCGCGCGGGGGCGGACGGTCCAGGCGGCGGCGAGGGCGTCGACCAGGAACAGGCCGCGGCCGCCCAGCGCCCCCGGGTTCGCCGGGAGGAGGGTGGGGCGGGTGTCGCCGGGGTCGCTGACGGCCAGCCAGTAGTGCCCGTCCGCCGGCCAGGCGATCAGCTCCACGACCTCCTCCACCTTCCCCCGGGCACCGTGCCGCAGCGCGTTCGTGACCAACTCCGACGCAATGAGGGTCAGCTCCTCGGCGAACCTCGCCGAACACGGCTCGGGCAGCACCTCGCCGAGCGCTTTGCGGGCCCGCCCTACGGACGAAGGGTGCGCCGGAAACGTCCAGTGCGCCGGTACGAGCGGCACGTTGATCTCTTGTTCGGGCATGGCTCAACTCCTTGGCCAAGGTGCGGATTCTCTCCGAGGGCACGCCGATGTACGTCCGCCCGCCGGTGGCTCGCCGCCCTGATCGCGGGCGCCCCCGTCCCAGGGCAAACGGGCACGCCCGCGCGGTGCGCTTCCGGCTGGTGTCCGGTGCGTAACTGCGCGCTACTACGGTAGCGTGCTGCCCGGGCTGACCGCCACAAGTTCCACGGCAAATTGCCACGTACGGGTTGGGCCCGGACCACGAGGCCGGGCACACTGATTCCGACCAGCCGGAGGGGAAACGGGATGTCGACGCGAAGCGCACCCACGGAGCGGCAGCGGCGCCTCGGAGCCGAGTTGCGCAAGCTCCGCGTCGCCGCGGGGGCCACTACCGAATACGCGGCTGGCCTGCTGGGGCTCGACCGGTCGAAGATCTCCAACATGGAGGCGGGCACGCGCATCGCGAGCGCCGACCGCGTCCGTACGCTGGCCATCAACTACGACTGCTCTGACGAGGCGTACATCCGGGCACTGGCGGCCATGGCAGAGGAACGCGGCGGCGGCTGGTGGGACGAGTACCGCGGCACCCTGCCCCCGGGCCTCCTCGACATCGCCGAGCTGGAATGGCACGCGACGCGCCTTTGCACGGCGCAGATCGTTCACCTGCCGGGGCTGCTTCACACCGAGGACTACGCACGAGCGGTCTTCGGGGCCGGGCTTCCCCCGATGTCCCGCCTAGAAGTCGAACTGCGGGTCGCCCACCGCATGCAACGGCAGCGCGTCCTCTACGACGACAAGACGCTCCCCTACGTCGCCTACATCCACGAGGCCGCTCTCCGGATGCAGTTCGGCGGGCGCAAGGTCACTCAGGTGCAGCTCGATCACCTGTGCGCCGAGTCGGAGCGGGACAACGTGACTCTCTGCGTCGTCCCCGTGGAATGCGGCGGCTTTCCGGGTGCGGGCCACGCCATGCTTTACGCCGAGGGCGAGGTCGCCCAACTCGACACGGTTCAGCTCGACTCAGCCCACGGTCCCGAGTTCACCCACGCGGCGGCCCAACTCGCCAAGTACCGAGCACATCTGGACTGGATGGCCGATGCCTCCTTGACGCCGGAGGCATCCCGCGACTTCATTCACGCTGTAGCCCGCCAACTCTAGGAATCCTCATGCCCGAGATCATTTGGGAAGCCCCCTTCTGTGCCGAAGGCAACAACTGCTTCCGCTTCGGCACCGACTCCGACGGCAAGGCCTACATAGCCGTTGACGGCCAGGAGGACCACTACCTCACCGATTCCGCGGAAGCCCTGCGCACCCTCATCCGCGACATCAAGGCTGGGAAGGCCGACCACCTGCTGTAGGTGGTGTCGAGTCTGGGTACGTATTCCGTGAAGCGAGTCAAACGCGTACGGAGACGCCATGCCCGACATCACCTGGGAAGCCCCCTTCTGCCAGGACGCCAGCAACTGCTTCCGCTTCGGTACCGACTCGGACGGCAACGCCTACATAGCCGTGGACGGCGAGGAGGACCGCTACCTCACGGATTCCGTGGCGGCCCTGCGCGCCCTGATCCGGGACATCAAGGCGGGCAAGGCCGACCATCTGCTCTAGCCGCGCGCGGGCAGGGGTTAGGCGGCGGGCCGGACCCGCGCCGGCGCGGACTCGACGGTCCGGGACGTTCCGTCGGACCACGTGCCGGTCACCTGGACGGTCACCGCGTCGCCGAGGTACGTGCCGAGGAGGTGGAACCGGGTCCCGGTGGCGCCGGCCACCGGCTTGCCGTTGGCGAGCCACTGGTACTCGAACGTCGCGTCCGGGGTCCACTTGCCCGGGTCGGCCGTCACGTACCCGCCGACCCGCGGCGGGCCGTCGATGACCGGCGTGCCCGGCACCTGCAGCAGATAGTGGTAGAAGGTGACGTTGCTGGGGCCGTTCGGATCGGGCAGCTCCCGGTTGAGGATGTTGAGCGTCAGGCCGTCCGGTGTCTCCAGGAACGCCAGGCCTTCGACCTCCTGGGGGTAGGGCAGCAGGAGATTGAAGAGCAGCTGGACTTCGCCGGTCGTCAGGTTGGCGCGGTAGATGTTCTTCGCCGCGTCGTCGCAGGAGAAGTACATCCAGCCGTCGTGGACCTTGCCGCCCTGGGCCTGGTCGATGGGCTGCGATATCGGGATGTATCTGCTGAACGTGAAGTCGGGCAGGTTGTAGACCGCGATTTGGGTCGCGTTCGCATAGGTCATGCCGTACGCGAGGCCCTGCCGGGCGTCGACGGCCACCCAGCTCGCGATGTCGTGCTCCCGGTTCGCCGGGTTCAGGGCGGCGGCCTGCCCGGAGAAGGCCAGATCGGCGGCGGTGTAGCGGGCGAACACCGGCGTGTTGTACTCGTATTGGTACTCGTGGGGACTGCCCGGGTCGGACGCGCTGCTGTCGAGGGCGATGTAGAGGCTGCCGTCGGCGTAGTCCATGTCGCCGATGTGGTTCAGGCCCTTGTAGGCGAGCGGCGAGGGGTTGGCCAACGCGGGCGGAATCGCCGGTGCGGTCTTGAGGACGGTGTTGTACTGCATGTCGGTGATCTCCAGCCCGTTGCTGCTGGAGAAGTACCAGTGAGTGCCGTCGGTGGTGACGCCCTGGGTGCGGGAACCCTGGGCGTCGCCGGTGAACACGTCCTTGCCGATCAGCTGCCACGTCTCGATCTCCGGCGGGGATGCCGCCGCGGTGGCCGCTTGCGCGGGTGCCGCGACCGCGGGTACCGCCGCGGCCGCGCCGGCCAGAGCGAGTCCGCCGATGAATGTCCTTCTGGTGAAACCTTCCATGCTGGCTCCATGTGGTCCGCCCGGGGACGGATCCTGTCCGCCGAGTCGGCTCCCGACCGTAAAGGGGCAAACTTGCGTCGCCGCGGCGGCGATCTGGCTGCATGGTGAACGGACTTGCGCCGGGATCGCTGGTCGCACGGACCCGGGAGCTGGGTGGCCGGTGGCGGGCGCTAGTCTTCCCCCTCTGGGTCGGGGGCAATGAAGCACCGGCTCGTTTGTCGGGGGGCCGGCCCTTGGGGCGGGCTGGGCAAGGGGGGGATCGATTGCGGGTGTTCAAGCTGCTCGGCGCAGCCGCGGGGGTGGCACTGGCGACAGCCATGGCGGTCGCGCCCACTGCGGACGCATCCACCGGCACGACGACACGGCCCGTCTCCGCGTTGGTGGTGGGCGCGTATTCCAGCAGGACAACAACAACGGCAAGGCCGGTGATCTGGGGGATCGAAGCGGGCAGTGTCGCCGCTGACACGGCGAGCGGGACGTACGCGGGGCTGGCCCCGGGCATAGATTCCTGGTTCGGGGCGCAGTCGTCCTGGTCGGTCAACACGTCCCAGATGACGGCCTCGCGGGCCGCGGGGGCCATCCCGATGATCGCGTGGTCGCCGCCGGGGACGCTGACCGACATCAAGAACGGCGCCGCGGACGCCCAGATCATCAGCTACGCGAAGTCGCTGGCCAGCTACGGGCACCCCTTCTACTTCCGGCCGTTCGCCGAGTTCAACACGCAGTGGGAGTCGTACAGCCTGGGCAAGCCCGGCAACACTCCGCAGGCGATGTACGCCGCTTGGCGGCGCGTCTTCCGGATCGTGCGCCAGTACACGGGCACCAACGCGATGTTCACGTGGACGGTCGGGTACTCGGGTACGACGTCGAGTCTGAAGACGGCCTGGCCGGGCGCCGCGTACGTCAACTACGTGGGCATCGACGCGTACGACTGGTGCACGAAGGCGAGTTGGTGCCCGGGGGACCGGTACCGCTACAAGGACATGCTGACCTACGTGCGCGGCTTCGACGAGGGGCGGCCCGCCGTCCTCGCCGAGACGGCGTCGGGGCTGATGACCTCCGGCCGCGGCGCCTGGCTGGGCGCGGCGCTGACCGCGGCGAAGAGCGACGGGCTCTACGCCCTCGTCTGGTACGACGAGGTGGTGCCCAACACCACCCAGCCGGACTGGCGACTGGCCACCCCGAGCAGCGCCCAGGCCGGCGAGCGAGCCGCCCTCTCCCAGCCCAACATCGCCTCCCCGCGCTGGCGCCCGGTCAGCACCCTGGAGAAGTACGCGATGACCGCCAACTGGGCTGCCGCCATCTCGTAACGCCCCGCCCCACCTCCGACGCGCTCCGGCGACAGGCCGAGGGCCCCGGGGGAGGGGCGGCCTGCGGCCGTTACGTCAGCCCAGTGCGGTGCGCAGTGCGGGGACACCGACGGTGCGTGGGTATCGAACGGCCAGTTCTTCCACGAGGCTTCGGATGGCTCGGCGGTCACGGACCTCCGCGGGGCTGGCGCGGTAAGCGGCGAGCAAGGCGTGGGCGGTCTGCTCGGGCCGATTCCACGCCCACCAGGCCCGGGCGAGATCGGTGTTCATTCGGGCACGTCGTTCGGGCGTGGCGAACTGCTCTGCGCGCAGGTTCTTCCCGGCCTCCAGGGCGGCGCCCGCGTCGCCGAGCGCCCAGTGCACCCCCACGGCGTAGAGGTCGACTGCTGCCGGGGTGATGGAGAACAAGCGGCCGGTCGGCGCGACCTGTGGCAGCCGGTGACCGGCGCGGTGGGCCTCCTCGGTCATCGCCAGGGCCTCGCTGCGCCGGCCGGCGCGGGCGGCGGTGTAGGCGAGGGTGCACAGCATCTGGGCGTAAGCGGCTGCCGCGCCGCCGGTGCGCAAGCCGGTGGCTTCCACGTCGGCGGCGGCCGTGGTCATCAGGTGCTGGGCGGCAGCCCCTTGCTCCTGGTGGCGCAAGACGATGGCCAGTTCCCGAGCCGCGGCGGCCGCGGCGAGTGGCGAGCTGGAGATTTCGGCCCAGGTGCGGGCACGGTCGGCGGTGAGCCGTGCTTGTTCGTACGAACCGATCTTGCTGAGCACGGCGGCGGCCAAACTGTAAATGGTGGAGAGCCGGGCCTGGTCGAGTTCGCGTCGGGACGCAGCAGCGGCGTGACCGTCACCGATGAGGCCGGGCAGTGCCGCGAGCAGCCGACGGTGGGCGCCGTGGTCGTAGAGCATCCGAGCGGTGGCCAGGCGGACTTCCAGTGGTCCGACGTTTGTCGGCGCGGGGGTATCGGCGAGGGCCTGGTCCAGTCCGGTCAGCAGGGCAGTCGGCCCCGTGGCCGCAGCGGCAGTGAGCAGAGTGCGGCGGCGCATGGGGTCCTCCTCGGCGTCACGCGGAATGGCGGCCACTGTAGTGGGCGGCCGGACCGTGGCGGGGGCTGGCGCGAGGGATGTCACCAGGATGTGTTCGGGCACACCTACCGCTGCCGCGGCACGGTACATCAGAGCAAGGTCGACGATGCGGGGGCTCCGCTCCAGCCGGGAGACGGTGGCAGGGGAGCACCCGATATGACTGCCGAGGTCCGCCAGGGTCCAGGCGCGGTGCTCGCGGGCGAGGCGGATCAGCGCGCCCGGGCGGCGCTGGGCCGCCAACTGGCGCACTTCGGTGCTGCTCCACAGCGGATCCACGGGCACAGAACCCTCCCGCGCTGCACAAACCGGGGCCTTCCACGATATGAGGGATGGATGGAGCGGTCCAGATCCATTGCAGGATGTGCAAATGCCTTGCAGAGGACGAGAGTTGATCACCCGTCGCCTGACAGGTGCGGTGTTGTGGATGCACCGCCCCGATCCGCGGGGCACCGTCCATCGGAGGCACGCACCATGACAACCGCAGCCACGTTTCCGGTCACCGCACCGGCGGCGGGTCCGACCCGCTCCCCGCGTGAGGCCGTACCGGCCGACTTGTGGGACAAGCAGGTCGGGCTCCTGATGCGGGACTACCCTTACGACTCGGTCATGGCCGCCCGCGTCCTCGGCCAGGCCTACGCCTATCTGCTGACCGCGATGAACCACCGCGGTGAGAAGCTGGGGCTCGCCCCGAGCACGCTGGTCGACATCGGCGTGCACACGATCATCCTCGACACCGTGGCGTACGCGGAGCTGTGCGAGCGGCACAACGGTGGGCGTTTCCTCCACCACGTGCCGAAGGTCGAGTTCAAGAACGACGGGTCGGTGATGAAGACCGCCACCCGCATCGCCGCCGACGGCTGGGACCTCGACCTGTCGCTGTGGACGGATGCCGCCGACTGCGGCCCGTGCCACCCCGGCAACGACGCCCACTGACCTTTTCCCGAACATGGCACCGCGGGCGTCCCCCGCGGTGCAGTCGGGTGAGATCGGGCTGAACCGGCTCGCTGGCTGCTCGTCCTCGGCAGGATGGGGCGGTGACCGTTGCCGAGGATCTCTGGTACCACTACGGGCGCAGGCGCGCTGTGACTGACCGGGCTGTGCCCGAGGCTTTCCGTTGGACGTGGAGTCAGAGGGGCGGGCCCGGGGCGGAAGTGCTGGGGGACCTGGAGGGGCGGCGGGTCGGGGATTTGGGGGCCGGGGCCGGGCGGGACGCTGCGTATCTGGCCAGCCGGTATCCGGTGGCCCGGGTCGACGCGGTGGACGGGTCGGCCGCTCAGCATGCGATGGCCGGCGACCTCTACGGGGATCTCGCGCCCCGGTTGCGGCTGGTGCATGCGGATGCCGTGGCCCACTTGCACGGCTCGGTCGGTGAATACGACGTGCTGTACAGCGTGTTCGGGGCCGTCGACTTCACCGACCCGTACGAGTTGTTGCCGGCGGCCTGTGCTGCGCTGAAGCCCGGGGGACGGCTGGTGTTCGCCACGCTTGCCCATTACCTGGGAGGCGCCCCCGCGCGGGACGAGGTCGGGCCGGCGCACGTCTCGGCCAGGCGGCCGGACGGGGAGGCGGCGACGATGGCGCGGTGGGTGCTGCGGGAAGAGGTGTGGGCCGAGTTGCTGGGGGAGGCCGGGCTGACGGGGGTCGGCTGCGAGGTACTGCCCGGCTCCGGTGAAGGGGTGAGGGACGCCGACACCTTGCTGGTGACCGGGTTCCGGGGTGAATGACCTGCTCTGACGCCGGGCCTCAAACCTCTTCCAGGACCGCGTGGATGACGTGGCGGGCGTTGGTCGCCATCGGGGGATTGGTGGTGCGGTAGTAGGGGAGGGCGATCAGGGCATGGGAGAGGGTGCGGGCGCGGGCGCGGAGCCAGGTCGGGTCGTCGACGTCGAGCAGGGCGCGGAAGACGGCGCGTGCGTGGGGCGGGAGCAGGTTCCAGGCCGGGAAGAGGTCGCAGGCGGGGTCGCCGGTGCCCATGCAGCCGAAGTCGATCACCGAGGAGAGCCGGCCGTCGGTGATCAGGAGGTTGCCCGGCATCAGGTCGGCGTGGAGCCAGACGGGCGGCGGCTCGTTCGGGCCGGCCGTGCGCAGTGCCTGGTCCCACACGGCGGAGACGGCATCGCCGTCGACGTTCTCCTCCGGGAGGGCGCGCAGTTGCTCGATGGCGGCCCGGGTGGACGCGTCGAGCAGGGCGAGGGAGCCGCCGCGGTAGGCGCGCGGGGCTCCGGGGAGGGTGATGCCGCGCATCGCGGTCACGAATTCGGCGAGGTCCTGGGCGAGCCGTACGGGTTCGGTCAGTGCGCCGGCCCGGGGGTGCTCGCCGGGCAGCCAGCGGTACACCGACCACGGCCAGGGACAGCCCTCGGCGGGCCGGCCGGCCCCGAGTACGTGGGGGACGGCCGTGGGTAGGAGGGGGGCCAGGCGGGGCAGCCACTTCTGTTCCGCCGCCACGTCCGCGGCCCCGCCCGCGAGCAGCGGCAGCCGGACGACCATGGCGTCGCCGAGCCGGTACATGGCGTTGACCGTGCCGCCGGACGGCCACCGCGTCACCGGCAGCTGCGCCCACTGCGGGAACTGCGCCGCGACCAGCCGCCGTACGAGGTGGTCGTCGACCGGGTGCGTGCCGGGGTGCATCGGCTCGGTGCTCATGGCGGGTCATCCGACCGCCGGACCTCGGCAGAGGTCAAACGGATTGTCCGGCGGCGGCCAGGTGCAGGAAGGCGTCGGCCGTGGAGGTGCCGGGGTCGGCGGTCATCAGGACGACCTGCTGGTCGTCCTCGGGGACGGTGAGGATGTCGCAGTTGATACGGAGGGGGCCGAGGTCGGGGTGGGTCATGGTCTTGGTGCGGTGGCCGGGGGCGCGGACCGGGTTGGCGGCCCAGGTCGCGCGGAACTCGGCGCTGCCGTCGTGGAGTTCGCGCAGCAGCGAGGTGAGCTCGGCGTCGTGGGGGTAGCGGTCGGCGGCGGCCCGCAGGCGCCAGACGACGAATGCGGCGAAGTCCTCGTGGCCGCAGGTCAGGACGGGCTCGCGGAGCAGGAAGCGGCGGCGGGCCAGGTTCGGATTTGCCGCGAGGCCGCCGAGGAGGGCGTCGGCCAGCGGATTCCAGGCGAGCACCTCGTAATCGGCCGAGGTCACGACGGCGGCGGTCGCGGGCAGCCGGTGCAGGAGCGCGGTGACGTGCGGGCGGACCCGGCGCGGGGGGCCGGCCGGGGGTTCCGGGACGACGCCGGCCAGCCGGAAGAGGTGGGTGCGTTCGGCGGGGGCCAGGAGGAGGGCCTCGGCGAGGCCGTCGAGGATCCGGGCGGAGGGCCGCGGGCCGCGGGCCTGTTCCAGCCGGACGTAGTAGTCGGTGGACATGTGGGCCAGCTCGGCGACCTCCTCGCGGCGCAGGCCCGGAGTGCGGCGCCCGGGGCCCGCGGGCAGGGCGACGTGGTCGGGGCGCAGGCCGGCCCGCCGGTCGCGCAGGAAGCGGGCGAGTTCCTCTCGTGCCATCCCTCTCGGTCCGCCTTTCTCCGCCGCCGGTCCCCACAGGTGCGTGGTATCGATTGTCCCTGGAAGCGCGGGGGAGCGGGCGCGACGCTGGAGGTATGAACTTCTCCATCGCCTTGGTCACCGGGGCCAGCTCGGGCATCGGCAAGGAAATCGCACGTCAGCTGGTCCAGCGGGGACTGACCGTGTACGTGGGCTCACGCAGCGGGGCGCGCGCCGAGGAGGCCGCCGCCGAGATCGGGGGCGGCGCCCGGCCGCTTCTCCTGGACGTCACCGACGCGGAGAGTGTCGCCGCGGCGGCGGAACGTATCGACGCCCTGGACGCCCTCGACATCCTGGTCAACAACGCCGGGATCTCGTCGAACGAGCCCAGGCTCGCGCAGGACGAGGACGTCGCCGACTTCCGCCGGATCTACGGGACGAACGTCTTCGGCCCGGTCGCGGTCACCAACGCGCTGCTGCCGGCGCTGCGGCGCTCCGCGAACCCGCGGATCGTCAACATCTCCAGCGGTACGGCGTCGCTGGCCTGGGCCGCCGACCAGATGGCCGCCTACCGCGGCGCCTTCGCCTCGTACCGCTCCTCCAAGGCCGCGCTGAACGCGCTGACCGTGATGTACGCGCAGAGCCTGGCCGAGGACGGGATCAAGGTCAACGCGCTGGCCCCCGGCCTGCGCCGGACCGCCCTGAACGCCGCCGCTGCGGCGGGCGGCGGGGACCCCGGCGAGGCCGCGGAGGCGGCGGTCCGGCTGGCCCTGCTGCCCGACGACGGGCCGTCCGGGACCTTCGTCAACTGGGACGGGACGCCAGTGCCCTGGTAGCCGCCGAGGTCCGGGGCGAGCCCCCACCCGCGCCCCCAGCCCCGATACCTCACCCCACCTTGAGCAGCAGCTCCGCGAGCGCGGCCGGGGCCGTGACCATGCAGTCGTGGCCCGCGGCCAGTTCCCGGACCTGGGCCGGGGTGCCGTTGGGCTGGACCGGGGGGACGGGGCGGCGGTGGAAGTTGTCCGGCCTGCCCACCGTGCAGTGGATGTGGGTGCGCGGGATCGTGTCGGCGGCCGGGTTGTCCAGGCGGACCGGCTGCTGGAGGCAGCGCACCGACTGGTCGGAGAGCATCGAGCGCACCCAGGCGATGTCCGCCGGGTCGGTGATCCCGAACAGGCCGCCGGGCGGCGGCAGCTCGGGCAGCGGCGGGATGCGCCAGCCGGTGCCGGCGGCCGCGGCCTGGTCGATCAGGAGCTGGGTCACGGGCATGACGTCGACCGCGCTCTCGCCGTCCACCGGGACCATCGCGTCGAGGTAGACCAGCCCGGCGATCCGGTCCGGAATCCGGTTGGCGGCGGCGGATACGACCAGGCCCGCGTAGCTGTGGCCGACGAGGATCACGTCCGTGAGGTCCTGCCCGGTGATCAGGTCGACGATGTCGTCGGTGTGCGTGTCGAGGCCGACCTCCGGGCCGAGCAGGTGGGCCTTGTCGCCGTGGCCGGTCAGCGACGGCGCGAGCACCCGGTGCCCGGCGGAGGCCAGCAGCGGGACCACCCGATCCCAGCACTGCCCGCTGTGCCAGGCCCCGTGCACCAGCAGATACGTCGACATGGTTGCGCTCCTCGCTGTAGGTCCGTGCTCCCCCGCGTTGCGCCGACCACGCTGCTCCCGGGCCTGCGCACCGGCCAGGGCCCCCGCGTCCCCGGGGGTTCGCGCCCCTGGGAGTGACAGGACCAGGCACGTGCGCGGCGTGCGGATTACCGTGGCTGGATGACCGACGAACCGAACCGGCTGGGCGAATTCGTCCGCGCCCGCCGTGAGCTGGTCACTCCGCAGCAGGCCGGCATCCCCGTCCTGGGGGTGCGGCGCGTGGCGGGCCTGCGCCGGGAAGAGGTGGCGATGCTCGCCGGCATCAGCGCCGACTACTACCTGCGGCTGGAGCAGGGCCGGGACCGCAACCCCTCCCCGCAGGTCCTCGAAGCCCTCGCGCGCGTGCTGCTGCTCGACGAGGACGCGACCGCGTATCTGCTGCGCCTGGGCGCCGACCGGCCCCGCCGGCGCCGGCGCCGCGGCCGTAAGGAAACCGTCCCGCCGGGCGTGGCCAAGCTCGTCGACACGCTCTCGCTGCCCGCGGTGGTCGAGGGCCGCTACTTCGACGTCCTGGCCGCCAACGCCCTGGCGACCGCGCTGTCGCCGCGCCTGGCAGTGGGGGGCAACCGCCTGCGCGACCTGTTCCTCGACCCCGCCGAGCAGGCCCTTCACCCGGACTGGGAGAAGGCCGGCGCGGGCATGGTCGCCGGCTTCCGCGAGTCCGTCGGCACCGACACGGACGACCCCCGCTTCATCGAGCTGGTCGGCGAGCTGTCCCTGGCCAGCCCCCGGTTCGCCCGGCTGTGGGCCCGGCACGACGTGGCGGTCTGCGAGGGCGCGGCCAAGTACATCGACCACCCCCAGGTCGGCCCACTCAGCCTGAACCGCGAACGGCTGGCCATCGGCGGCGCGCCGGGCCAGAAACTCGTCGTCTACCACCCCGACCCGGGCAGCGACAGCGCCGAAAGACTGGCCCTCCTGGCCTCCACCGCCCGGCCTCCTGTGCCAGGGTTGGCACGCGACACCGCCCGTGGCCGGCATGCCGGGCCGGCCACGGGCGGTGCGTAAGGCGCTCACGCGCTCAGGTACTCACTCGCTCAGGTACTCACGCGCTCACGTACTCCGACGCTCAGGTGGTCGGGCGCTGCGCCGGCTCAGCGGCCGACCGTCAGCGAGGCGCTCGCGGTGGCGGACGTCAGGTGCACGTCGCCGTCGTACGTCACCGTGTACGTCACGGTGCCGCGCGTCTGCTTGGACAGGGTGTCGCCGATCGAGAAGGACCCGTCCGCGGCCGTGGTGACGTCGGGCAGCGCGACGCCGCTCGGGTCGGCGGTGTCGGTACGGGTGACGTGCAGGGTCCGGCCGCCGACAGAGGCGGAGGGCCCGCCGAGGGTGCCGGAAAGGGTGACGGTCTGGCCGGGCTTGGCCGTGGCCGGGCCGGTCAGGCCGAGGGTCGAGGCGACCGCCTCGGGGCTCTGGATGATGTTCAGCGAGGGTGTGTCACCGAAGGCGTTCGCTGTGACCGCGAACAGTTCGCTGCCGTCCGGGGCGAAGGCGACCCCGTCGTTGGCGAGCCACCCCGAGAAGGTGTAGGTGTTCAGGGGCGTACTGCCGCCCGGGGCGAACACGAAGACCTCGTTGCCGCTCATGGTCACGCCGGCGGCGACGGAGCCGTCGCCGGAGACGGACACGGAGTTCGGGTAGGCGGTGGTGGGATACGTCCCGTCCGCCGAGAGGTCGGCAATCCGGTACACCTGGTGGTAGTACGGAGAGCCGCTGGCCATCACCACGTCCTTGCCGTCCGGGGTCACCTGGAAGGAGTCCAGGGTGCTGGCGTCGAACAGGTACGTCTGCGGGGCGAGCACGTCGGCGCTGCCCGACGAGACGTCGTAGGTCGCCAGTTGCACCGGGCTCTGCCCGGGCTCGCCGGCCACCAGGTCACCGCTCGGTGTGGCGGTCACCATGGGAGCGGAGTACCAGCTTTCCGGAGTGGCTCGCAGGGTGACGGCGGCCGGGCTGGTGCCGGGGTCGATCGAGCCGATCCCGCCCTGGGCGGCTCCGCCGTAGCCGAACCAGATCCTGCCGCTGGTCCAGGCGACATACGTCGGC
Organism: Actinacidiphila acididurans; assembly: GCF_016918855.1. GTDB lineage: Bacteria > Actinomycetota > Actinomycetes > Streptomycetales > Streptomycetaceae > Actinacidiphila > Actinacidiphila acididurans. Next base: position 78,188 of record NZ_JADKYB010000021.1, on the reverse strand, counting down.
TTGGTGCCCGCGCCCGTGGCGTAGCGGGTGGTCTCGGTGAGGGTGCCGGTGCTGATGGCGGAGACCGCGTCGCCGTTCGCGAGCGCCGCGTAGACGGTGCCGCCGTCCGCGGAGAGCGCGAGGCCGGTGGCGCCGGGCTCGTTGGCGATGGTCGCGACCGTCTGCCCGGAGAAGTCGGTGACCAGGATGCTGCTGTAGCCGGTCCCACTGCTGATGAACAGGTGGTGGTGAGCCGGGTCGACCAGCATGTGCGAGTAGTGCGCGATCGGCAGCGGAACCGTCCCGGTGGCCGCCTGGGCGCCGGCGGCGGGGCCGGCGACGCAGGCCGCGAACCCGGCCGCGACCGCCGCGGCGACGGCGGTCGGCGAAGGCTTGGTGCGCATGGAACTCCCGTCAACAAAAAAAGACTTGTGTGCACTCGAGTGAGTGCGGAGTCGAGAGAATCACGCGGCACTGACACTCACGCTCCGTGTACGACGCGGCCGCCGGGAAACGGCGAAGGTGCCGCCGGGGGCACGAAGCTCACCCCGGCGGCACCTTCATCGGAAAGGCACTTACCGATACAGCACTTACAGATACGGCACTTGCCGATTCAGCACTTGCCGTTCGCGCGCGGGACCGTCAGCGGCCCCGCAGGGCGGGATCAGGAGTTCCAGACCTGGAACTCGGAGAGCTGGCCGGCCGGCCAGCCGCTGTTGGCGGTCACGGTGACCCGGAGGTAGCGCTCGCTCGCCGCCGGGAAGGTGATGGTGACCGTGTTGTTGGCGGACGGGTCGAAGGTGTAGCTCGCCGACGACTTCAGCGTGGTGAAGGAGGAGCCGTCGGTGCTGCCCGACACGGACAGCGTCTCGTTGCGGGCGCCCCAGCCGGCCGGGAGCTGGAGGACGACGCGGGAGACGCTCTGGGCGGAGCCCAGGTCCACCTGCACCCACTGCGGGAAGGCGTTGTTGGCGCTCTCCCAGTAGGACGACTGGTTGCCGTCCGTCACGTTCGACGACGGGTAGACGTCGGTGTGGCTGGACTCGCTGGTGGCCTTGCCGGCGGCCAGGTTGGTGCTGGTGGTGCCGGCGCCGGTGCCGGACAGCGCGATGCTGGTCGGGCTGTTGGACGCGTTGCTGGTGATGGTGACCGCGCCGGTACGGGTGCCGGACGCGGTCGGCTTGAAGGTGACGGTCACCGCGCAGGACGCGCCGGCCGCGATCGAGGTGCCGCAGGTGTTGGTCTGCGCGAAGTCACCGCTCGCCGCGATCGAGGAGACCGAGGCCGTGGCCGTACCGGAGTTGGTGACGGTCACGGTCTGCGCCTGGCTGGTGGTGTTCAGCGCCTGGCTGGCGAAGGTCAGCGAGCCCGGGGAGACCGACAGGGTCGCCGAGGAGTTGCCGCTGCCGCCGCTGGGGAAGACCTCGAAGTCCGAGAGCTGACCGGCCGGCCACCCGCTGTTCGCGGTGATGTTCACCCGCACGTAGCGGGCGGTCGCCGCACCGAAGGTGATCGTCGCGGTGTTGTTGTTCGCGCTCGGGTCGAAGGTGTAGGTGGCCGACGGCACCAGGGTGCTGAAGGTCGAGCCGTCCGTGGAGCCCTGCACCGACAGGGTCTGGGTGCGGGCGCCCCACGCGGTGGACGGCGGCAGCTTCAGGACCACCTTGCCCACGCTGTAGCTCTGGCCGAGGTCGACCTGCGCCCACTGCGGGAAGGCGCCGTTGGCGCTCTCCCAGTACGTGGAGGCGTCCGTGTCGGTCAGGTTGGCCGGGCCGAAGGTGCCGTTGGTGGAGCTCGCCGAGGCCGACGCGCCGGCCGCAACGTTGGTGGAGCTGTCGATGCCGGTGCCGGACAGGCCCACGGTCAGCGGGCTGTTGTTGGCGTTGCTGGTCACCGTCAGGGTGCCGGTACGGGCGCCGCCGGCGGTGGGCTTGAAGGTGACGGTCACCGCGCATGACGCGCCGACCGCGAGGGTGGAGCAGTTGTTGGTCTGCGCGAAGTCACCGCTGACCGTGACGCCGGAGACGGTCGCCGCCGTCGTACCGGAGTTGGAGACGGTGACGGTCTGCGCGCCGGCCGTGGAGCCGACGATCGTGCCGCCGAAGGACAGGCCGCCGGGATTGGCGTTCAGCACCGGGCCGGGCGCGGTGCCGGTGCCGGTCAGGGACACGGTGTTGGTCACGCCGCCGGCGTTGATGGTGAGCGTGCCGGTACGGGTGCCGGTCGCGGTCGGCTTGAAGGTGACGTTGACCGCGCAGGAGCTGTTCGCCGCGATCGAGGTGCCGCAGTTGTTCGTCTGCGCGTAGTCACCGCTGGTCGCGATCGAGGAGACGGACTGCGCGGCGGTGGTCGGGTTGGTGACCGTCACGGTCCGCGCGGCGCTGGTGGTGCCGGTGGCCGCCGAGCCGAAGTCCAGCGCGGTCGGGCTCGCGCTCACACCGGTGTTGGGGTACGGCGGGTAGACCGGGGCGGGGAAGCCGCCGCAGTAGGCCGTGCCGGAGATCCCGGAGTTGCCGCCGCCGTCGGTGACCGCGAAGTTCCCGCCCTCGCAGCTGTAGACGGGGGACGGGCCGTTGACGCCGGTCGCGGTGACGTTGGTGAACTTCGCGGCGCCGCCGGTCTGCTCCTGGAGAGCGAAGGTGCCGGTACCGGCGATGGTGACGTTGTTGAGATTCACGCCGCTGACGGTGCCCTCGACCCACTGCACGGCCTCGTACGGGCTCTGCTCGATCAGCGCGTTGGTGACGTTGATCGGGCCGGTGATCGCGCCCTGGCTGCCGTCGAACCACAGCGAGCCCACGCCGAACTGCCAGTTCGGGTCCAGGCTGCCGTTACGGATCAGGGTGTTGTCGGAGATCGTGGTCAGGCCCACCGGGGTGGAGGTGAAGCGCTGCCCGACGTGGATGCCGCCGCCCTGGGTGATGCCGCTGTCCTGCACCAGGTTGCCGCTGACGGTGTTGTCGTGGCCGCCGTAGATCGCGATGCCGTTGGCCAGCATCTGCAGTTCCACGGTGTTGTTCGAGATCGTGTCGTTGGCGTCGGCGCCCTCGCTGGAGTCGGCCCAGGTCGCGATGCCGTCGTCACCGGTGTTGCGGATCTCGCTGTTGTTGACCTTGGAGTTGGTCACCCCGCCGTGGAAGTTGATGCCGTCCGCCGTGGTGTCGCGGATGCGCATCCCGCTGAACGTCAGCCCGTCGAAGGGGCCGTCCATCCAGGCGCCGACCTTCTCGTGGTCGATCCACAGGTTGGACACCGTCGAGCTGCTCATCGCGCCGCCGATGCCGTTGACCTGCGCGCTGTCGTTGCGCTCCTGCACGTTGCCGAAGATGGCGAAGTTCTGCAGGTGCACGTTGGTGCTGGGGGACGGCGCGGAGTTGCCGTAGAAGCCGGGGGCGGAGCCGGTGACCGTGGAGTACCACATGCCGGCGCCGGCCACGGTCACGTTGTTGACCGCGATGTGGCCGGGGATGTTGTACGTGCCCGGCGGGATCCACACGGTGCCGCCCGAGCCGGCCGCGGCGATCGCGGCGTTGAAGGCGGACGTGGAGTCGGCCGCGCCGCTGGCGTCGGCGCCCTTGCTGGTCACCGACACCGAGCCGGACGGCTGCGTCAGGGCCGCGCCCACCTGCTCGAAGTCGGCGAAGTCGATGGTGTACGAGGAGGCGGTGTCCCCGGCGTCCACCTGGAGGGTGAAGGTGGTGCCCGCCGGATACGTGGTGCTGAACAGCCGGTGCACCTCGTCGTAGAAGTGGTGCGGGTTGCTGCCCGGGGAGTTCGTGAACGGGTAGCTGCCGTAGTACCAGCTGTAGGCGTTGGTGAGCGTGAAGTCGCTCTGCTTGGCCCCGTTCACGTACAGCGACAGCGGCGCGGTGTAGACCGAGCCGCTGCTGGTGTCCGGGATGCTGTAGCGGAAGTCGATCGAGTTGGTCGCGACCGGTGTGGTGAAGGTGACGTACTTGCCGGTGCCCTGGAGGGTCACCGCCTTGCGGTACGACGCCTCGTCCGCGAGCTGGCCCTGGGTGTAACTCGGGCCGATCACGCTGCCGTTGGTGGCGGAGTTCTCCGCCTGCACCTCGACGTACGGCAGGCTCGCGCCGCTGCCGCCGGTCGCGGTGGAGGCAGCGGCCGCCGGTTGGGCCGCGAGCGCGAGGGCACCGGCGGACACCAGCAGGGCGCTGGTGCCGCCGATGGCCACGGCTCGTTTCAGCTTGTCCAGAGACGGAATCACATGTGCTCCTTTCGGCACGGGGCGTCGGCTCTGCGGTGCCGGCACCCCGCGGTCTTGGGGGGAAGGAGGAGCGATCAGGACGGCCGGCGGCGCACACCGGTGGTGGGGGGCTTGCCGGGAGCGGTGGTGGTGGGGGAGGTCACTGGCGGAAGGACCGTAACCTCTGCGACACGGCTGCGCAATATCCAGACGCATCTCTGTTGAAAACGAATGAGCTTGCGCAAGATCTCGGGGGAGATGATGAGGATTTCTGGCAAAAGGGGATCTGGTCCCCTGATCAGGGCGTGAAAGGCCCCGGGGGCGCGGGTCGGCGGACCCGTGCCCCCGGGGCGATGTGACCGGTCGTCAGGCTCCGGGCCTGGTCAGCAGCAGCTCAGCTGTTGATGCTGTCCCGCCAGGAGTGGCGCGGCTCGTAGCCGAGGACGCGGCGGGCCCGGTCGATGCTCAGCAGGGTCTCGTACGTCTCGATCTCGCGGGTCAGGCGCACCCCGGGGAAGACCTCGGCGAGCAGGTCGGCCGAGGGGCGGTTCATGATCGTGTCGGCGGCGGCGATCACATAGCTGGAGGCGCCGGTCACCTCGGCGGTCAGCGAGAGCCGGCACGCCTGGGCGACGTCGCGCGCGTCCACGTACCCCCACAGGTTCCACCGGCGCGAGGTCGGGTCCGGCCAGTAGCCGGGCACGTGGACGTAGTCCTCCGGCAGGTGGACGTTGGACAGCCGCAGCGCCACGAAGGGGATGCCCGACCAGGCCGAGATGTGCTCGGCGGCGGTCTCGCCCAGCACCTTGGACAGGGCGTAGGTGGAGGTCGGGAACGGGTAGTGGTCCTCGTCCACCGGTGCGTAGTTCGGCGGTACGTCGAAGGGCAGGCCGAGCGTGGTCTCGCTGGACGCCCACACCACCCGCTCCAGCTCGTTGTGCGCCGCGGCCAGGAAAACGGCCTGGTTCATCGCGGAGTTGACGGCCAGCGTGTGGGCCGGCGGGCGCAGGCCGGGGGCGGGGATGTTCGCCAGGTGCACCACGCTCGCGGCACCGGCGAGCACGTCCACGGCCTGGCCGTGATCGGTGAGGTCGGCCGCCAGCAGTTCGGCGGCCCCGGCCTCCCGCGCCCAGGCCCGTTCCGCCGGCCCGGCCGCGATGTCCACGGCCACCACCTCGTACCCGTGCTCCACCAGATCCGCGACCACGACCCGCCCGGTCTTCCCGGTGGCTCCGGTGACGACGACTGTGCTCATGCGTGGGCTCTCCCACTCTCTCTTCGTGGCGTGCCGGCCTGCCTGCCTGCGGGCCCATCCTCCCTCACGCCCACGCAGTACAGTCCGACGACCCGGTGTCCCGCCCGGCCCGGGGCGGCCGGGCACGGGCGGGACGGGCAGCAGGCCCGGTGCGAGCGGCGGTCAGGCCGTCTCGGCCGGGATCGCCGGGTTGACCAGCGGCGGATCGCCCAGGATGTGGATCCGGCGCAGGTGGCGGGGAGCCTTCGAGCGGAACGGCTCACGGGTGTGCAGCAGGGTGTAGTTGTCGGTGACGACGATGTCGTCGGGCTGCCAGGCGTGCGCGTAGGTGCTGCGCGGGTCGCGCAGCGCCTCCTCCAAAGAGGCCAGCAGCCGCCGCTCGTCCGCCGCGTCCACGCCGTCGATCGCGAGGGCGGAACGGTTCACCGTGCCCTCGGGCATGGGCTCGTTGAACCGTACGGTGGCGGTGCCGGTGCGCGGGTGCGGCACCACGACCGGGGAGACGGCGACGCCGCCGTAGTGCTCGGTCTTGTTGATCCGGTACGTGACGGTCGCCCGCTCCCACAGCTCCCGGACGGCCGGGTCGGCGGCCTCGAGCATGGCGGTGGTGTCGGCGAACAGCGTGCGGCCCCCGTCCTGCGTGTCGGGTGCCTCCAGGCAGTGGAACATCTGGAACTCCGGGATGTGCCCCACGTACATCCCGTCCCAGTGGAAGGGCAGGAAGCCGTTGCCGAACACGCTGTCCTGCGGGTCGTCGTGCTCGACCAGGTTCAGGATGGTGCCGAACGGCCACGCCATCAGGTCGCCCCAGCGGCCGGCGAACCCCTCGTAGTCCTCGGTGCCGGTGAACGTGGTGAAGCCGCGCAGGGTCATGATCCGGTGCTCGCGCACCAGGTCGCGCAGGTCGGCGACGGGCAGGTCGGTCACCCGGGTGCAGGCGGAGTGCGCGGTGACCAGGACGCCGAACGGGTGCAGGGCGGTGACGTCGTACGGGGCGTCCGGGGCGGGCGTGACCGGGTGCGTCGTATGCGTGGTGTCCGTCATGGTGCTCGGGCTCCCTTCGGGGCGGTCGGTGGGTACGGGCGCGGCCGGCAGCACGTAGTGGGAGGGCCGGCCGTCGCGCAGGACGAGCCGGGCCTGCTGCCGCTCGGCCTCGTGCCGCTTCATCAGATGGTGGCGGCCGTCGCGTTCCACGGCCACGCCGTGCCACGGGGTCAGCCAGCTGTCCGTGGTCTCCATGAGGTTGATGCCGAGCTTGCGCGAGCCGCAGGGCTGCGGGTGGATGGACAGGCGTACGGCGGCGGGGAAACGTTCCGCCAGAAGGTTGCCCCAGGCCTGGCTGCGCTGGATGACGCCGTACGCGCGCCTGCGGGCGTCGCGCTGGAGGGCGGCCTTGCTGCCGGTGTACCCGGGGCCCTGGCCGTCCTCGTAGAGGAACCGGGTGATGCCCCGGTACAGCTCCAGGGCCGGGCCGCCGGCGCGCACTTCGGCCCGCAGGACGTCGAGCGGTTCGGCGTACTTCTCCTCCAGCAGCCGCCGCATCGCGTCGTGGTCGGCGCCGTCGTAGAAGTCGTCGAGGTTGACCAGCGCGAGTTCGTCGTCGCCGATCCGCCCGATCAGGGTGCGCATCCCGGCCTGGTAGTCGGTGATCGCGGCGTCCGGGATCCGCACCATGTCGCTGAACACCCGGCCGTCGGAGCAGATGACCACCCGCGCGCCGGGCTCGTGCACCTCCTTGACGCGGCGGCACAGCGACACCAGGAAAGTGAGGGCGAGTTCCTCGGCGAGGTCGGGGACGACGCCCAGCACCTTGCGGGTGTTCGGGGACTTGCCGGGGAAGGCGGGCAGGACCAGCTCGATCGGCCGGCCGGCCGCCACGTACTCCAGCAGCCGGGGCAGGTGGGCGTCGCGGCAGTCCGCGCACGTCACCCCGTCACAGCTCACCAGGGCCGGCGAGGTGCGCCGGTGCTTCATCAGCAGCTCGAAAACGGATTGCGCGGTACGTAAATGCCTCGGGTCGGCGGTGGCTTCCACCGGCCCGGCGTACTCGGGCATGGCGGTGCTCCTTTCACTGGGCAGGCGACGGTGGTACTCCGTGCGAAAGCGCGAAAGGGCAGGGCGGAACGCTTCGGGGAAAGCGGAGGAGGTGAAGACGGTGGAGATGGCGGAGAAGGCCGAGAGGGTGCAGAAGGCGCGGAAGAACCGGGAAAGCAGAGAAAGCGGAGACCGCGCGCTGCGGGAACCCGTCCTCCCCCTGAGGAAACGAGTCACCGGCGCCGAGTGAAACCGCGCGGTTGCGGGTTCTATTCTGCGCACTCTTGAGCGCGGGTTACAGAGCTGAATCAGGACATAGACTTGTGCGAGCATCGTCTGATTGGTGTACGCGCCCCGGTTACGCGTAAATTCCGGCCGGCCCGCATCACCTGCGTCAATGCGGCCCGCGCCCGGCCCCCGTCCATCCGCCCGTCACCGCGCCGACCGCTCCGGCGGCCTTCCACCGGGTGGCCGATTCCCGCTCCGGGCCGCCGCGATCGCGCTTTTCCGGCCACGGCGGAATTTCGCCCCCCGTGAAGATCGGTAATTCCTCACTGGTAAGCGGTGAGATCTTCGAAGACTTTGTTCAGCGGCTGCTTGGTGGCGTCGAAAGTGCGGCCACCGGTGAGCGCGGCGATCCGGTCGAGCTGGGCCTTGCGGGCGTCGCCGAACAGGACGGTGAACACCGGCGGCGCACCCGGTGGCAGCCCGCGGTAGAACGAGGTGAACTGCGCCGGCCCCCAGCCGGTGTTGCTCTCGCCGTCGGTGAGCAGCACGACGGAGTCGAGCCAGCCCGTGCCGGCCGACGGGTCGCGGGCCACGGTGCGGTACGCGGAGGCGAGCGCGTCGTACATCGCCGTGCTGCCGCCCACGGGCAGGTGGCCGACGTAGTCGTTGATCCGCTCGAAGGTCTGCTGCGGTGCCTTGTCCGGGATGTCGTACGTTCGCGGCGGGCCGCTGCCGGAGCTGAACGGCACGAAGACGACGCGCTCCTGGGCGTCGAACCGGCTGAAGCCGTCGACCGGGTCCGGGTCGGCGCCGGTCAGTGCCTTCACCGCCTGCCGCAGCTCGGCCATGCGCGCGCCCTGCATCGAGCCGGAGGTGTCGAGCAGATAGACGGTCCGGCCGGGCCGGCGCATGCTGTCCGCGTACCGGGTGATCAGGGTGTCGACGGTGCTCAGGCGGCGCGGGAACGGCAGGTCGTAGGGCTGGTGCCCGGCCAGTTCGGGGGCCAGCCGCACACTGCTGACGATCGGCCGCCGGTGGGTGGTCCGCATGATCTCCTGCTGCACGCCGGGGCCGCGCAGATACTGGACCAGGCGGTGGAACGCGTCCCCCGCGGCCGGCGGCGCGCCCGCCAGCAGGGAGAAGGGGTAGTCCGCGCGGACCGTGCCGTCCGAGGGATACACCAGGGTGAGCGGGTCGGCGGCCGGGCCTTTGGCCGCGTTCCCGCTCCCGCTCCCGCTCCCGGCGGTGAGCCTGGTGTCGATGGACAGCAGCACGGACTCGTAGTCGATCAGGCCGTCCACCGACGCGGGACCCGGGTGCTGGGCGTCGGCGAGATACTGGTCGGCCAGCCAGCCGGAGGAGTCGCTCTTGACGCCCTGGGCGTGGAAGAGCCCGCTGAGGGCGCCTTGCGCGGACGGGATCTGCTCCGTCTGAAGCGCCGCGCCGTGACCGCCGACCGCGGTGGCCGCGGCGATCAGAGTGGCCAGGCCGGAAAAGGACTTGGCCGGGTCCGTCATGGCGAAGGTGAACTTCCCCTGCCCGGCCGCCGTCGCGATCTGGGCCCAGGACACCTGCTTGCCGGTCCAGCCCAGCCTGCGCACCACCGAACTGCGCAGCCCCAGGACCACCGGCGAGGACATGATGTCCAGCGTGCCGTCGAGCCTGCGCTGCACGTCCGGGTGGAGGTCGAGGTAGTCGTCGGACGCGAACCACACCGCGTCGTAATGCCCAGCGGTCTTGCCCTCCAGCAGGCTCTGCGCACCCGTCACGCTGCCGGTGGGCGTCAGGTCGACCTTCACCCCCGTGGCCTTCTCGGCGTCGTCGAAGACCGGCTTCATGTCGGCGAGTTCGCTGCTGCCGAGCACATGGAGCGTGTACGGTCCGCCGCTCGGCGCGGGCATCGGCGGGGCGCTCGTGCGGTGGTGGTCCGATCCGCCGGAGCCGCCGCACCCGGCGGCGAGCACGAGTAACAGCGCGGTCGCCGCGGCCCGGAGCGCCGCGGACCTGCGGCCGCGTAAAGGCCGGACCCCGGCGGATCCGCTACGGGGCACCGCAACCGGACGGCGGGGCCGGCGGCGTGGGGCTTGTCGCATCTTTGATGATCTCTTTCAGATCCTTCAGCCGCGGTGTGGGTACGGGGGCCAGGTCGGTGGCGACCGGGACGCCGTGGGCGTTCATGTAGTCGGCGAAGTCGTCGTGCAGCGCACCGAGCGGGCGGAATCCGTAGGTGTGTTCCATGATGCGCTGGAAGGTCTCGTCGTTCTTGAGGAAGCTGGTGAAGGCCCGCGCGTCGTCGTTGTCGCTCAGCGCGACCAGACTGTGGTCGGAGCCGACCTCCGGGTCGAGGTACATCATGACGGCGTCCTCGGGCAGCGTGCCGGCGAGTGCGGCCCCGACGAACTCCGACTCGTAGGACAGGACCAGCGGTTTCCCGGTGAGGCCCCCGGTCTCGTACGTCTCGAACAGCTGGTCCGTGGTGCTTTTCTGCTGCCCCTGGGCGTTCAGCACCGGGGCGAGGACTCCGGCGGCGCACGCGATCTGCCCCGGCGTGTTCGCCACCGCTCCCTTGTCGATGTCCGAGGCCGCCGAGCCCACGAACATGGCGCCCGAATTCGACAGTTCGGGATCGGTGGTCTCCAGCAGGACCTGATGCCCGCTCAAGCCCGCCGGAGTCTCCCACTTCTTCGCCTGCGCGCTGGCCCGCAAGTAGGCGCCCACATCGAAGTGCCAGAGCCCGTCGGTGGTCGACTGGGTGGCAATTCCCAGAGTTTGCAGCTGCGGCAGGAGCGGCTTCCAGGTCAGGGCCACCAATGGCGAGGTGAAGAGCTGCTCGTCCGAAAGCTGCTTGTGCACCCGGGCCTTGAGGGCATCCGTGGCCGTCGTACTCGACGGCAGGACCAGGCCGTACGTCGACAGGTCCGTCTGCTCGGCGATCGCGAAGGAACCGAAAGGCGAAACCGTCACCTTGTATCCGTGCGTCTTGAAGTCCTTCTGGGCCTGCGGGTCCTCGAACAGACCGCGGTCCTCGGAACCGACGGCTATCTTGATCGCCACTTGCGGGCGGTGCGGCCCGGGTGAAAGCCGGTCGTGCCACACGCCGATCGCCAGAAACACGTCCCACACGAGTACCAGGATCAGCAACCGCATGGCCCCCGATAATCCCGCGCGTGGTGCCGAATCGACCACACCCGGCCCCGTGTCCACCCCGTCAACCATGAACCGATTCTGACTGCGGGCACCCGGCCGCGCCGCCGGGTATACCGATTGAAAGGTGAACACTGGGTGTCGGAACGGGGCCGTCCAGTCGGCCGGATGATGGAGAGGTTGCCGTACGGTGTACAAAGGCTGTTCAAGCCGGTGCGGTGGCCCGATTCGGGCGACGATGGAGAAATGATGTTTTCGGCTACCGTCGTGAGCGAGCTGGCCACCGCCATTGGCGGCCTCGCCCCCGTGGCGGCCTGGATGTGGCGCGGCGAACGACCGACGATCTCGCCGGTGATCGCGCCGGCCCTCGCCTATTTCGGAATTCTCGGCCTGGTCTTCGCCACGCTCGCCGTGGTCCTGCGCTGGGTGGACGGCACCGGCTCGAGCAACGACCTCCCGCGTCTGCTGGCGGTCGCCCTCGGCCTGGGCACGGCGCTGCTCGGCTCCCTCCCCCTCACCGCGGGCGCCACCGACCCGGAGGAACGCGAACGCCGGCTGACCGCCCTGGTCGGCGTCCTGGCCGGCGTCTCGGCCTGCGCGGCCATGGCCTTCCTGGCCTGACCGCACGGCTCACGGTCCTTGAACCGGCGTCAGGCGAGGAGTGAGTCGAAGACGTCGAAGAAGCCGTCCAGCGGGGCGCGGTTGCGGGTCACCTTCGCGCGCAGGACCGCGCCTTCCCAGGCGTTGACCAGGAAGCGGCCCAGTTGGCCGGGGGTGAGGGGGGTGGTGAGCGTGCCCGCCTCACGGGCCTGGTCGAGGACTTCGGTGACGGCGGAGGTCCACAGATCCAGGCGGGAGTCGACCTCGCCGCGCATCATGTCGCTCTGGTTGGACAACTCGGTCCCGAAGTTCCCGAACATGCAGCCGCGCTCGTAGGAGAAGCGCTCCAGGTCCGCGGCGAGGTACTGGAAGTGGGCGCGCAGGCGTGGGACGGGAGCCAGGCCCTCGTCCTGGAGCATCTCCAGCTTGCGGGAGACCGCGTAGCGGTCCATGACCTCGGCGGCCAGGGCTTCCTTGTTCTCGAAGTGGTTGTAGACCGACCCCTTGGGGACGCCGGCGGTACGGGCGATGTCCTGGATCCCCGTGCCGTTGAACCCGCGCTGGTGGAAGCATTCCATGGCGGCATCGACCAACTGCTCGCGAACGCTGGGCCTGGGCATGTGGCGTACTCCTTCTCTCCGCCGCCCGAGTCTACCCGAGAATATGAACGGTCGTCTTGACGGTTGCCTCTTCTAAGATGGTCGGTCATATTGAAGAAGGAACCGCATCGTCACCCCCAGGAGCACGACATGGCTACGTACCGGGCCGTAGAGGTCACCGGCGCCCGCGACTTCCGTCTCGTCGACCGCGAGCCGGTCGATCCCGCCCCGAACCAGGTCAGGCTGCGCGTCGAATACTGTGGCATCTGTCACACCGACATCCTCGCCGCCGAGGGCGGCCTGCGCAGCAACCCCGAGCAGCCGCTCGTGCCCGGGCACGAGATCGTGGGCGTGATCGACGCCGTGGGTCCGGGCGTCGGGTCCTGGCAGGTCGGCGAGCGCGTCGGCGTCGGCTTCCTGGCCGGGCACTGCTGGGAATGCGACGAGTGCCGGCGCGGTGACTTCGTCAACTGCCGCAACCAGCAGCAGACCGGCACCACGATCGACGGCGGCTACGCCGAGGTCGCCTACGCGCGGGCCAGCGGCCTGGTGCGCATCCCCGACGACGTGCCGTCCGCCGAGGCGGCCCCGCTGCTGTGCGCCGGCCTGACCACGTTCACCGGGCTCCAGCAGACCGGCGCCCGGCCGGGCGCGCTGGTCGCGGTGCAGGGCATCGGCGGACTCGGGCACCTCGCCCTGCAGTACGCGGCCAGCCTCGGCTACCGGGTGGTGGCCATCGCCCGGGGCCGGGAGAAGGAGCCGCTGGCCCGCCGGCTCGGCGCCCAGCACTACATCGACAGCAGCGAGCAGGACGTCGCCGACGCCCTCCGGAGCCTCGGCGGCGCGGCCGCCGTCGTCGCGACCGCGGCCAGCGGATCCGCCATGAGCCCCCTGGTGGCCGGCCTCGCCCCGCGCGGCAAGCTCGTCGTCCTCGGCGCCGCGGCCGACCCGATCCAGCTGAACACCGCCGACCTGCTCTTCGGCACGCGCACCGTCCAGGGCCACCTCACCGGCACCCCGATCGACAACGAGGACAACCTGTCCTTCAGCGCCACCCACGGGATCAGGCCCCGCATCGAGGTGTTCCCGCTGTCCGAGGCCCCGAAGGCGTACGAGCACATGCTCTTCGGCCGGGCCCGCTTCCGTGCCGTCCTGGACACCCGCGCCTGATCGCGCGGCACGGAGTCACAGCGATGATGAAGGCTGTTGTGTACGCGAGGACCGGCGCGGCTTCCGAAGTGCTGCGGGTCGTGGAGCGTGACGTTCCGGCGCCGGGCCCCGGCGAGGTGCGGGTCGAGGTCGCCGTTTCGGGACTGAACCCGATCGATTTCAAGCTGCGTCAGGGCAGCGGGCCGTCGGCGCCGGTCCCGGAGATCGTGCCGCACCAGGACGGCGCGGGGACGGTGGACGCGCTCGGCAGCGCAGTGGAAGGGCTGCGGGTGGGGCAGCGGGTCTGGCTGCGGGAAGCGGCGTTCCGGCGGCTCACCGGCACCGCCCAGGAGTACACCGTCGTCCCCGCGCATCTGGCGACGCCGCTGCCGGACGGCGTCTCCTTCGAGGCCGGCGCCTCGATCGGCATCCCGGCGATGACCGCCCACCGCGCGCTGACCGTTCATGAGGACGCGCCGGCCCGGCTGCGCCGCGGAAGCCTGGCCGGGGCCGTCGTCCTGGTCGCCGGGGGCGCCGGGGCGGTCGGGCACGCGAGCATCCAGCTGGCCCGCTGGGCCGGCGCGGAAGTGATCGCCACGGCGAGTTCGTCGGCGAAGGGCGACTTGGCGCTCGCCTCCGGGGCGCATCACGTCGTCCGCCACCGGGCACCGGGCTCCGACCCGGCCGCGCGGATCCGGGAGTTGGCCCCCGACGGGGTCGACGTGATCGTCGAGGTGGCGCCGTCTCCGAATGCCCGGCTCAACGCCGCGGTCGCCCGCAGACACGGATGCGTCGCCGTGTACGCCGACACAGGTGGCGGCGAACTGACCCTGCCCGTCGGCCCGCACATGTTCGGCAATCTGCGCTACCAGTTCCTGATCACCTTCGAGATGCGGGACGCGGCCAAGGCGAACGCGCTCGCGGCGGTCACCGACGCGCTGGGCTCCGGCGCCCTGCCCGTGGGCGAGGAGGCGGGCCTGCCGCTGATCCGTTACGCCCTCGAGGACACGGCACACGCGCACGAGGCCCTGGAGGGCGGAGTGACCGGGAAGGTGCTGATCCTGCCGTGACGCCGCGGTGCCGGCCGCTGCCGGACTGATTCCGTAGTCGCGGCTCCCGGCGTATGAGACCGGCATCCCTGCGTGTCCGTCGCAGGGATGCCGGTCTCAGTCGGCGGCGGATTGCCGCATCGCGGTCGCCGCGGCGCCGAGCAGTTGGAGCGCTGCCGGAGCGTACTGGCGGTGATGGCGACGGCTTCGGCGCCGGCGGGCCGGGCGTACTGCCCCTCGATGGGCGTGGACGGCATTCCGCCGCTCGGAGGAAGAAATCAAGGCATGTTTCAGACTCTTGACGGCCATTTTAGGGACTCGTAGCGTGAGCGTCCGCAGGGGCACGTTGCCCCGGCCTGCACACACCGGCCGTCCCCGGTAGCGACGCCATCCCCCCACAGGCGAGTGAGTCTGCAGAAGGAGGAATCGTGTACGCACCCTGTGGCCGGCCGGCCCCGGCGGTCCCCGACCGGATCCCGGTCCGCCGCACAGCCCCCGACGGCCACCTACGGGGTTCCCGACACGACCTCGGTTCCTCGGCTTCCGATGCCGTACCGGTGTGCTCCGTGACCCCCTAGCCGCAGCGGCCGGCCGTCCCAGGTCCGGGCCGCTGTGCGGCACATGCCGTCCCCGCCCGTGATGAAGCCCTGCCGCCTCCGCCTTCACCCCTTGACGTCCCCAGCCCCCGACGTCGTGCCGAACGTGCGTCCCCCGCGTATGCCCGGCACGTCCCCGCGACGGTGCACCCGGCCGTCCCGGCCCACAGCAAAGGAGCTTTCCATGGGCATCAGACCTGTGCTGCCTTCCCTGCCGCGCCAGGCCCGATGGCGACGGCGGCCCCGCCCGTCACCGCGGTCCTCGGCCCCGGCAGTGCGGGCTGTCGCGGGGACGGCCGTCCTGCTGCTCTCGACGGTGTCGGCCGGGGCCCTCCAGCCGCTGTCGGCCGCGGCCGCCGAGCAGCCCGACGCAGGCTGGGTGCTGAGCACGACCGATCCGTCCAGCAACTACTCCCCGGCCTTCCTGGGCAACGGGTACCTCTCCACCCGCGTGCCCGCCGAGGGCGCGGGCTTCTCCACCTCGCCACTGCTGACCGAGTCCCAGCTCGCGGGCTTCTACGGGCAGGGGCCGGGGATCTCGGTGCAGCGGGTGAACATCCCTGCCTGGTCGACCCTCGGGGTCTCCGACGGCAGCGCGGTCTACGGGAACGTCGGATCGGCGGGGTGCGAATTCGGCGTCGTGTGCGAGGCGGAGAGCGGGACGCTGACCGGCGGCGCGTTCATCGCCACCAACCACACCAACTACGGGGGCACGGGATTCGTCGCCGGCTACGGCCCCGGCGGCAAGCCGGCGCCCGGCGCCGCCGCCACCGTGACCGTCCCCGGCGTTCCGGCCGGCACCGCGCGGCTCACCGTCCGGTACGCCGCGGGCGGCGCCACGGCGCAGACGCTGAGCGCGCAGGTGAACGGGGGCGCGCCGGTGCGGCTCCAACTGCCCGCGACCAGTTCCTGGGACACCTGGGCGACGGCGACCCTCGACGTCCCGGTCACCGCCGGCGCGAACACCGCGACCGTCACCTGCGCCTCCGGTGACACCTGCCTGGCCAACGTGGACCAGATATCGCTGTCCCCGGCGGGCACGGCGCCGGCCGCCAAGGCGCCGACCGGCACGACCTCGGACTACCGGCAGTCGCTGGACCTGCTTCACGGCACCATCACCACGTCCTTGACCTGGACGTCGCCCGCCGGCCACACGACACGGCTGACCTACCGCGTGCTCGTCGACCAGGCCAACGCCCATCTCGGCGTCACCCAGGTCGAGATCACCCCGGTGAACTGGAGCGGCCCGCTGTCGGTGATCGACGAGTTCGACGGGCGCGGCGACACGCTGCCGGCCAACCACCGGCTGTCCAAGGCCGTCGACCTCACCCAGGTCTCGGACGGGCAGGTCGACGGGACGTCGGCGACGATGAGCGAGAGCCTGACCACGCAGCAGATCGGCATGCGGGCCGGGCTCGCGTCGGTGCTGCGCGCCGACGGCGACGACGACAGCGCCGGCGTGGCGACCGCACCGTACACCGATGTGCCCACCGACTCGCTCGCCCAGCAGGCCGGCTTCGACGTCCGTGCCGGAAAGACGTACCGGGCGACGAAGTTCGTCGGCGTCGCGTCCTCGAACGACACCGCGCAGGGCTCGGCGCCCCTCGTCCAGAACGGGCCGGCCGACCCGCGGACCGCGGCCCTGGACTACGCCACGCAGGCCGCGGCACAGGGCTGGCGGTCGGTCCAGGTCGAGCACGAGCACGCGTGGGCACACCTGTGGCAGTCCGACATCACCGTCCCCGGCGACCCGGACCTGACGCAGAAGCTGCGCGCCAGCACCTTCTACCTGCTCTCCTCGGTCCGTGACGGCGTCACCTGGGGCCCCTCGCCGGGCGGGATGTCCTCCGCCGACTACAACGGCCACGTCTTCTGGGACGCGGACACCTGGATGAACCCCGCGCTCCTGGCCGGGCACCCCGACCTGGCCCGCAACCTCCTGGACTACCGCTACACCCTGCTCGGCGCGGCCCAGGCGAACGCCCAGTCGCACGGCTACCAGGGCGCGCAGTACCCCTGGGAGAGCGCGGACACCGGCAAGGACGTGGGCATCCACCCGCACGAGATCCACATCGACTCCGACGTGGCCCTCGCGCAGTGGCAGTACTACCGGGCGACCGGTGACGTGGACTGGCTGCGCACCAAGGGCTGGCCGGTGATCAAGTCGATCGCCGACTTCTGGGCCAGCAGGGTCACGCCCAACGCCCAGGGCGGCTACGACCTCAAGGGCGTGCAGTCCCCGGACGAGAACCACGACAACGAGAACAACAGCGCGTACACCAACGCGGGCGCGATCGACAGCCTGAACATCGCCACCCAGGCCGCGCAGCTCGTCGGCGAGCAGCCCGATCCGCTGTGGGCGCAGGTCGCCGGCGGGCTGACCGTGGCCGTCGACCCGGCCACCGGCGTGCACCCGGAGTTCGACGGCTACCGCGGCGACACCATCAACCAGGCCGACACCGTCATGCTGCAGTACCCGCTGAACTACCCGATGACCCCGCAGCAGGCGCAGGCCGACCTCGACTACTACACGCCCCGCACCGACATCAACGGCCCCTCCATGACGGACTCGATCAACCTGATCGACAGCGCCGCCCTCGGGACCCCCGGCTGCGTCACCGAGACCTTCCTCGAGCGCAGCCTCGATCCGTACACGTACGCGCCCTTCGACCAGTTCGCCGAGACCCGCTCGGGCGGGGCGTTCACCTTCACCACCGGGATCGGCGGGGTGCTCCAGGCCTTCGACTACGGCTTCACCGGCCTCCGGTACGACGGCGACGCGGTGGCCCTCGACCCGATGCTGCCGCCGCAGCTCCCGGGCATCGACCTCACCGGCCTGCAGTGGCACGGCAACACCTTCGACGTCTCGATCCGCCCCGACGGCACGCAGGTGACGCTGCGCAGCGGCCACACCCTGGTCGTGTCCGCCGCCGGCCGGCAGACCAGCCTCCACGGACACGAGAGCGTCACCCTGCCGACTCGGCGTCCCGACCTGACGCCGACGCAGGACATGGCACGCTGCAAGGACGTCAGCGCCTCCAGTGCCGACCCGAGCTTCCCCGCGGTCGCCGCCGTCGACGGCAGCTCGAGCACCCGCTGGAAGGCCACGGCCCCCGGAGCCGCCCTCACCGTCGACCTGGGCAAGGCCACGACCGTCGGACGGACGGTGGTCCAGTCCTACGGGGCGACGACCGCCTACCGCATCGACGTCTCCACCGACGGCACGACCTGGACACCGTTCGGAACACCGGTCGCGGCCACGGCGACGTCCAGCACGACCGTGACCGCCCCGCCGGTTTCGGCGCGCTGGATCAGGTACACCGCCGCGGGCTCGGCGACCCCGGCAGTGGTGGCCCTCGAGGCCTACGCCGGCTAGCACGCGCGTACGGCGGCGGTCTCGTACGGAGGCTCTCTCGCGGAGGCGGTGGCGGGCGACGGCTTGGGCCGGCGCCCGCCACCGCTGTCCCGGGCGGCGTCAGCGGAACAGCGAGGAGCCGAGCGGGTGCCGCTCGTCGAAACCCGGGAGGATCAGGAAGGTCGCGCTGGCAGTGGTGGTGGTGAAGCCCAGCAGCGCGTCGGAAGTGTCCATGCGGGTGAGGGTGTTGGTGAAGGTCCGCAACTCGTTCTGGAAGCTGATGAAGAGCAGGCCGGGGGCGGGGTCGTCGATGCTGTAGGAGCGGCGGAGCATGAGGCCGGCGCCCACCGCGTTGGCGTTGGCTCGGCGGACGTGGGCGTCGGCCGGGACGAGGTAGCGCCCGTCGGGGGTCTTGGCGCCGAGGTCCGGGTCCGAGGCGACGGTGCCGCCGGACAGCGGGACGCCGCCGGCGCGCCTGCGCCCGAAGACCGCCTCCTGCTCGGCGACGGACAGGGCGGCGAACCGCGGCAGGTCGAGTTCCATCCGCCGCAGGACGGCGATGGTGCCGCCCGCGACGGGGGCCGGCCCGGCCAGCCACAGGTGCCGTTCCTGCGCGGCGGCCGTGTGCGGGCCCACGATGCCGTCGATGAAGCCGAGCAGGTTGCGCGGCGCGGTGAGGCCGTTTTCGGGGTCCACGGGGATGTTCGCGCCGCGGTGCGCGGACTGGCGCCAGCGTACGTGGAGGCGGTCGCCGGCCTGGTCCAGGAGCGCGGTGGCGGCGACGGGCGGTAAGAGGGCGTCGTCGGCGCAGATCTGTATCAGCAGGTCACCGCCGCGTGACTGCGGGGCGATCCGCTCGCGGGAGAACTGAGGCAGGTCGGTCGCGCCGGGCAGCGACGGACCGGCCCTCCGTACCAGCCGGGGGCCCACCCCGATCGTCACGGTGAGATCGCCCGGCGGCAGGCCCAGCAGCCGGGCGTCGGTTCCCGCGGCGAGCGCGCGGACGGCCTGGCCGAGTTCGGCCAGCAGCGGGCCGACGGCCACGGTGTCGGCGACGTCGGCCACCACGGCCAGCAGGTTGCGCTGGGCCGGCTGCGGGAGGGTGACGCCCGCCTGGTATCTGCCCGTCGGCGACACCGAAGCGACGGACGCGGGGACCGACGAAGAGGCCGGTGCGGCATCGGACCGGCTCGGCCGATCCGCGTGCGACTCGCACCCGGCGGTGAGACCGATGGCCACCATGGCGCCGGTGGCATCAAGGAATCTGCGGCGTGACGGATGGTGATCGGCTCCATGCATGGCGTGAAGGGTGTCATATCCGCCGTCCGGCAGGCGAGTCCGGGGGTCCGATCAGCGGCGCCCCCGAGCATCCGCCGGGAGCATCCCGCCTCCCTTGCGCCGGATCAGCGCCACTCGGCCCCCACGGGTCGCCAACTTGTGCCGAATGGACCGGAGTTCGCCGTCCTGCCAGACTGGGATCATGCCTCGATTAGCTCTTCGCGTGATGGCCGCTGTCCTGGGCACGCTGACTCTGGTGACCGGCTGCAGCAGCGGCGGCGACGGCGGATCGGGCAAGGGCAAGCGACCGGCCGGTGCGCATGTGACGATCCGCGTGCCCGCCGATGCCCCGACGATCTCGGCCGCGGTGTCCCTGGCCCGGCCCGGTGACCTGGTGCTGGTCTCCCCGGGCGTCTACCACGAGTCGGTGCGGATCGGCACGCCCCGCATCACCCTTCGCGGCGCGTCCCGGGCCGGGGTCGTCATCGACGGGCGGCTGCAGCAGCCCAACGGTGTCGTCGTCGCCGCGCCCGGGGTGGCCGTGGAGAACCTGACCGTGGAGAACAACACGCAGAACGGGGTGCTGGTCACCGGTTCGGCGCGGGCGGTCGCCGGGCTGCCGGGGCGAAGCGGCGGCTACGACACCGGCGACGAGCCGGTCACCTTCCTGAAGTCGTTCCTGGTCTCGTACGTGACCGCGACCCGCAACGGGCTGTACGGCATCTACGCGTTCTCCGCGCAGAACGGCGTCATCGAGCACTCGTACACCTCGGGCGGCGCCGACTCCGGGATCTACGTCGGGCAGTGCAAGCCGTGCCGCGTCGTGGTGCGGGACAACGTCGCCGAACTCAACGCGGTCGGCTACGAGGGCACCAACGCCAGCGGCGACATGTACGTGGTCGGCAACCGGCTGGTCGGCAACCGGGTCGGCCTGACCACCGACTCCGACCACCTGGAGAAGCTGCTGCCGCAGCGGGGTGCCGTCGTCGCCGGCAACCTGATCGCGGACAACCAGCAGGCGCGTACTCCCGAACAGGCCGACGGCGGCTGGGGCATCGGCGTCGGTGTCGACGGCGGCAGCGGCAACCAGTTCGTCCGCAACCGGATCGCCGGCAACGCCGACGCGGGGTTCGTGATCACCGCGACCGCCGACCTGCCGCCGGACGGCAACGAGATCACGGACAACGCCTTCGCCGCCAACGGCGTCGACGTGGGCTGGACGTTCCCCACCGCGACCAAGGGGCACGGCAACTGCCTGCACGGCAACACGCTGCGTACGACCGCGCCCGCCCGGCTCGCCGCGACCGCGTCCTGCCCGGTGCCGGCCACCTCGCTCACTCCTTCGGGTACGTGGGCGAGGCCGACGGCGCCCGCCGGCATCCCGTTCACCGACGTGGCCGCGCCCGGCCCGCAGTCGCAGTTCCCGAACGCCACCACCGCCGGCGCCACCGCGGTGCCGGCCGTCCCGGCGCTGCCGGACCTGGCGAGCATTCCGCTGCCGGCGCCTTCGCTGCTCGCCGCCGGCGCGCGGGTGCCGACGTCGTGAGCGGCGGCTACTTGGCCGGTATGACGCCGGGCAGCGGCCGGACGGGCACGTACTTCTGGGTGTCGAAGTCGATGACCACGGGCTGCGACTCGGAGGCCACCCCGGCCTGAACCCGGTACATGGTGCCGTCCGAGCCGATCCAGTAGCGCACGGTGTCCGACGTACCGGCCTTGGCACGGGCGCTGGGCCCGGTCATGACGTCCGCCTTGTGGCCGTGCACCGTGGCCCGCCCGACCCGGGCCGCGCCGTTCTGCGGCAGCAGTTCGGCGTTGTCCGGCCGGTCGCTGCCGAGGCCGAGCGCGATGGCCAGCGAGCTGTCCAGCGAGCTGCCGGACGCCGTCAGCGGACGGCCGTACCAGCCGGACGCGGGCGGCGACACCGGTGCTTCCGCCGAGACGGCGGCCATGGGGTGGACGTACACGGTGGTGGACGTCCACTCGATCAGCCCGTCGCTGGACGTGTCGCGCCCGGCGCCGCGCACCACCCCGTACCCGATCCTGGCGCGGTAGTCGACGGACCCGGTGACGACCAGCCCGCCGCCGGTGCTCGGCACGGTGATCGTCATCGCCCGCCCGCCCGCCTGGTAGTTGCGGAACCGGGTGATCGCCAGCCGGTTCGCCTCGTCCGAGGTCACGGCGTGCCGCCCGGCGGCGCCACCGCTGCCGCCCATGAGGACGACCGCGGTCGTCGCGGCAGCCGCGAGGGCGAGGGCGGCCGCCACCCACCGTAACCGGGGCCAGCGGCGGCGCCGGCCTGCCGTGCCCCGCGGGAGACCTTTCCTGATGCTCATGCTCCGCACGCGGCGCGATGCTAACAGTTCTTCACCGAGGCCCGCCTGAAACCGAGCGTTTCCGATACATGACGTTCAGTCAACTTGTACGGTGACTTGTGAGGTTGCTGAGTCTGCGAACGACGCGAAGGAATGCCATGCCATTACGTAGGCTGGTGCGGGTGGGGTTGGCCCTGTTGCTGGTGGGCGGCGCCACGGGCACGTTGGTGACGACCGCCGGGACGGCCAATGCTTCGACCAGTGACGGCACACTGACCGTCCAGGTGCTGCGGGACTTCTTCGGCACCGGCGTGATCAACGCGACGATGGACGTGCCGCAACAGGGCATGAAGGTCGAGGTCACCGACCTCGCCGACCACCACGTCACCGGCGTCACGGACGCCACCGGAAAGGTCGTGGTGCCGCCGTCGACCGAGCTGACCGGCGGCGGATACCGCGTCGACGTCAGTGTCCCGGCGCCCTACGACAAGTATCTGCGGGCGGCGCCCGCATCGACCGCGCCGAACCACTTCGACAGCTTCACCACGTTCGTGGACGTCGCGGGCGGCAAGGACGCCTCGGTGATCACCGGGGTCTGGGACGCGGCCGACTACGCGCTGCCGGACTCCCGCTATTTCGTGCCGGTCCAGAACGGCGCGAACGGCACCGACACCCGGGCCCTGGTGGCCTTCGGGACGACCACCCGGGGCAACTGCCCCACCGACGTGGCGTGCCCGACCGCCCTGGACACGCAGGACCAGGTGGGCACGACCTTCGGGCTGGCCTACGACAAGTACCGCAAGCGGCTGTTCCAGGCGGAGTTCGCCCGGCGGTACGCCCTGTACGGGCCGGACGGCGGTGACGCGATCTACACCGTGCCGACCGACGGCGGCAGCGCCCCGAAGCTGTTCGCGAAGGTGGCGGGCGCGGCCGTGACGCCGCACGACACCGCCGACATGCTCAAGGACCCCGGGTTCATCGACGCGCCGGGCAAGGAGAGCATCGGCGGCATGGCCCTGTCGGAGGACGGGTCGACGCTGTACGCGGTGAACCTGCTCACCCGCAGCCTGGTCAGCTTCGACGCGACCGGGGAGACCGCCTCGGCGCCCGAGGCGACCGTGCCGATCCCCGATCCGGGCTGCGCGTCGTCCACCGACTGGCGGCCGTTCGGTCTCGCCGTCCACGACAACACGCTGTACGTCGGCGGCGTGTGCGACGCGGAGAGCACGCAGAACCGCGCGGACCTCAAGGCCGTCGTCTACTCCTACGACGGCAAGCGGTTCACCGAAGTGCTGACGCATGCGCTGACCGACAAGCGCGGCACCGTCTTCACCGGTGCCGGTACGGTCGACCAGGCCACCCACTGGAACCCGTGGAACACCAGCCTCGCGACCTGGGACGACCGGAAGATCGGCGGTGCCTTCATCGATCCGCAGCCGGAGCTGGCCAGCATGGCCTTCGGCCGCGACGGTTCGATGATCCTCGGCTTCCGCGACCGGTTCATGGACGTTCTCAGCGCGAAGGGGCTGGACCCGCGCCCGCAGAACAGCGCACCGGAGCTCGGCATGTCCGGTGGCGACATCAACATGGCCTGCGCCGACCCCAAGGGCGGGTACGCGTGGGAGGGCACCGGAGACTGCCCCAACCACGCCACTCCCGCGAACGACGACAACGAGGAAAGCGGCGTCGCCGAGTACTTCCCGGGCGACTTCTTCGCCGGCGGACACCAGGAAACCGCGCTGGGCTCGGTGGCCTACATCCCGCAGCAGCAGTGGGTCGTCAGCACGGAGTTCGACCCGAGCGTCAACATCGAGACGTCGGGCACCGGCTACCACAACATCACGACCGGTGAGGGCCCGGGCAACAACACGTCCGCCAACGCGTACCAGTTCGTCGGGCAGGAACAGAACGGGTTCGGCAAGGCCGGCGGCCTCGGCGACATCGCGTACGCCGCGGCGAACGCGCCGATCCAGATCGGCAACGTGGTGTGGTACGACGGCGACCACAACGGGATCCAGGACCCCGGGCAGGTGCTGCTGCCGGACGCGACGATCAACCTGCTCGACTCCACCGGCAAGCAGGTCGCCACGACCACGACCGACGCCGACGGCGAGTACTACTTCGGCGGGGTCGGTGCCGGCTACGAGCTCACGCCGGGCGCGAAGTACACCGTGCAGTTCGACGTGTGCACCGCGGACACCACCAAGGTGCCGGGTCAGCCGGCGGCCACCAAGCTGCGGTTCACCCTTCCGCTGGCCGGCGCCGACCGGGCCCACGACTCCAACGTGATCCCGCCGACCACCGGGGAGCTGTGCGACGGAACCGCGCCGGTCACGGCGCCCGCGCAGCCGGGAGGGGTCGACCACACGATCGACGCTGGCGTCTACATCCCCCAGCCGACCCCGCCGACCTCCCCTCCGCCCACGACCACCCCGCCGACGTCGGCGCCCCCGACCTCGGTCCCGCCGACCCTCGCCCCGCCCACCAGCCCGGCCGCCCCGGCCGGCCCGGAACCCAGCGGTTCCCTCGCACACACCGGCACGTCCGACATCGGCCGGCTGCTCGCCCTCGTCGCCCTGCTCCTCGGCGCGGGTACGGCATTCGCCGTCACGACCCGTAAGCGTCGCGCCAGGCACCGCTGACACCCGAATCCCTTGAATCCCCCGACGGGCCGGTGCGATCCACGCACCGGCCCGTCGGCGTACAAGTGGCCGTTCGGACAAGGCTGTTGCCGGGCGGCCACCGCGCCATGACGCAACGAAAAACCGCAGGTCAAGTGGCTCTGACCTGCGGCAACGCAAACATGAGGTGCCCCCAACGGGATTCGAACCCGTGCTACCGCCTTGAAAGGGCGGCGTCCTGGGCCACTAGACGATGAGGGCTGAGAGGCCCGCCGTGGGCGCCGGACGGCGCACGTCGGGGACGCGAGAAGCATATGGGATGCGGCGGGGGATCGCCAAAACGGTTTGCCGGTCACCGGGGGGCGGCGCGGGTCACAATGGGGCTGTGCTGGAGATGAGCCGCGAGGAGTTCGAGGAACTGGTCGGCGAGGCACTCGACCGGATCCCGCCCGAGCTGACCCGCCTGATGGACAACGTGGCCGTGTTCGTCGAGGACGAGCCACCCGCCGGAAGCCCCCCGCTGCTCGGCCTGTACGAGGGGACTCCGCTGACCGAGCGCGGCGAGTGGTACGCCGGCGTCCTGCCCGACCGGATCACCATCTACCGCGGCCCCACCCTGCGGATGTGCCGCACCCGTGAGCAGGTGATCGCCGAGACCGAGATCACCGTCGTCCACGAGATCGCCCACCACTTCGGCATCGACGACGCCCGCCTGCACGCCCTCGGCTACGGCTGACCGGGCCGCCGGGGATGTACGGCCACCCGCGCGGCGTCCGTACGGCACGGCGGCCCGCGCGGGTCGTCAGGGCGTCCGTACGGGTCCGTACGCCAAGCCAGCCCCCGGTCCGTACGGCGTCCGTACGGCCGCTGTGCGCCAAGGCGCTCCCCGGGCGTGTCCTGCGCGGCACGGGGGACGTTGAACATGGCATGACCCCATCTGCTGCCGCCCGCGCCCGGGCCGCCCGAGCCGCCGTACTCGTCGCCCTGGTGGCCGCCGGGGCCGCGGCATGCGTCAGTACGGACGCCACCCCCGAGCAGAAGGCGCCCGGCGGCCGGGTGACCGTGGCACCCGGGAGCACGGACCGGGGGCGGCCCGGGGACGCGGGGCCCGGTGGCGCCCGCCGGGCCGCCGGGGACGCCGGGGACAAGGGCGCCCTCTCGCCGTCGGCCTCGCCCTCCGGCCCGCAGTCCTCGGCCTCCGCCCCGGCCGCCCCCCAGGACCACTCCGGCCCCGCCGGACGGGCCCTGCCGCCCCCGCCCGGAGCCGGCCCCGGCACCCGCACCACCGCCCCGCAGCCGCCCGCCCAGGGCCCGTCCCCCACCGCCGAGCCGCCCGCCTCGGCCACGCCCTCCCCGGACCCGACGACCCCGCCGCCCACCGACCCGCCCACCCAGAGCGCCACCCCCGACCCCGGCGGCTCCCCGCCGGCCGGGTCGGGCGCCTGAGCGGGCCGCCCGGAGCGCGCATCACCGCAGGCCAGGCAAATGATTTGGGAAAGCGTCGCCGGGTGCGTATGCTGGTAGATCGTTTGATCCCATGTCC
Source organism: Actinacidiphila acididurans (assembly GCF_016918855.1). GTDB lineage: Bacteria > Actinomycetota > Actinomycetes > Streptomycetales > Streptomycetaceae > Actinacidiphila > Actinacidiphila acididurans. The sequence goes on along the minus strand of NZ_JADKYB010000021.1, from coordinate 52,236 downwards.
TGTTCTTCCATTTGCCTGGCGCCGATCCAAGACGCGCCGCGTGGCGCGTTTCCTGACTCCGGTGGCTGACCGCATCGAGGCGGTGGCAAGTAAATCCGCGGAGCCGGCGCGTGCCGTAAGACTCCGAGAGGTTCACTTTCCGCATGTCCGTTGACAGCGCAGACCGTTCCGCCCTGCCCTCGAACGCCCCGATGACCGACGACACCCAGGTCCTCGACGCCCAGGTCTCCGAAGAGGTCCTGGCCCACGAGGACGCCGAGCACGCCGACCACACCGAGCACACCGAGAACGCTCCGGCGGAGATCACCTTCGCCGACCTCGGCCTGCCCGAGGCGATCGTCCGCCGGCTCTCCGCCGGCGGCGTCGTGACCCCGTTCCCGATCCAGGCCGCCACCATTCCGGACGCGCTGGCCGGCCGGGACATCCTGGGCCGCGGCCGTACCGGCTCCGGCAAGACCCTGTCCTTCGGCCTGCCGCTGCTCACCCTGCTGGCCGGCGGCCGTACCGAGCGCAAGCACCCGCGCGGCGTCATCCTCACCCCGACCCGCGAGCTGGCCATGCAGGTGGCCGACGCCCTCCAGCCGTACGGCGACGTGCTCGGCCTGCGGATGAAGGTGGTCTGCGGCGGCACCTCCATGCAGAACCAGATCTACGCCCTGGAGCGCGGCGTGGACGTGCTGGTCGCCACCCCCGGCCGGCTGCGCGACCTGATCAACCGCGGCGCGGCCGTCCTGGACCAGGTGCAGATCGCCGTCCTGGACGAGGCCGACCAGATGGCCGACATGGGCTTCCTGCCCGAGGTCACCGAGATCCTGGACCTGATCCCGGCCGGCGGCCAGCGGCTGCTGTTCTCCGCCACGCTGGAGAACGAGATCGACACCCTGGTCAAGCGGTACCTGGTGGACCCGGTCACGCACGAGGTGGACGCCGCCCAGGGCGCGGTCACCACCATGAGCCACCACATCCTGATCGTGAAGCCCAAGGACAAGGCGCCGGTGACCGCCGCGATCGCCGCCCGCAAGGGCCGCACGATCGTCTTCGTGCGCACCCAGATGGGCGCCGACCGGGTGGCAGAGCAGCTCCGGGAGACCGGCGTGCAGGCCGACGCGCTGCACGGCGGCATGACCCAGGGCGCCCGCACCCGCACCCTGGAGGACTTCAAGTCCGGCCACGTCAGCGTGCTGGTCGCCACCGACGTCGCGGCCCGCGGCATCCACGTGGACGACATCGACCTGGTGCTCAACGTGGACCCGGCCGGTGACCACAAGGACTACCTGCACCGTTCCGGCCGTACCGCCCGCGCGGGCCGGTCCGGCACGGTCGTCTCGCTGGCCCTGCCGCACCAGCGCCGGCAGATCTTCCGCCTGATGGAGGACGCCGGCGTGGACGCAGCCCGCCACATCATCGGCGGCGCCGGTGCCTTCGACGAGGACGTGGCCCGGATCACCGGCGCCCGCTCGCTGACCGACGTCCAGGCTGACGCCGCGGAGAACGCCGCGGTGCAGGCCGAGCGCGAGGTCGCCGAGGTCGCCCGCGAGCTCGAGCGGGTCCAGCGCCGCGCCGCCGAACTGCGCGACGAGGCCAACCGCCTCACCGCCCGCTCGGCCCGCGAGCGCGGCGAGGACCCGGACGAGGCCATCGCCGCCAAGGCCGCCGACGCGGAGGCCGCGGCAGCAGCCGCTGCCGAGGCCGCCGCGGCGCAGCCCGCCGTGCCGGAGCAGCGCGAGCCGCGCGAGTACCGGGACCGTGATTCCCGCGACTCCCGTCCGTCTCGTGATTCGCGTGACTCCCGGGATTCCCGCGACGACGAGCGGTCCGCCCCGCAGCGCCGTTCGTACGACCGCAAGCCGTCGTACGGCGACCGGGACCGTTCGTCGAACGGCGAGCGCGGCTCCTCGTACGAGCGCCGTGACTCCCGGTCCTCCTCCTACGACCGGGACCGTGACCGGGATCGCGACCGTGACCGTCGTGACGCGCGGCCTTCGTACGGCGAGCGGGACCGCGACCGTGATCGCGACCGGCGGCCGTCCTACGGCGACCGTGACGGCGACCGCCGTTCGAGCGGTGGCTACGGCCGTGACGAGCGCCGGCCGTCGTACGGCGGCGGGCACAGCTCCTCGTACGGCAGCGGCTACAACTCCCGTGGTTCGTACGGCGACCGGGACCGCCGCGACTCGCGCCCGGTCCAGCACCGCGACGACCGCCCGTTCAACCGCGACCGCCGCGACTCCCGGCCGTCCTACGGCGACCGCGACCGCCGCCCCTCCTACGGCGACCGTGACCGCGACCGTCCCACCTCGTACAACAACAGCCGTGACAACGGCCCCTCCTCCCACGAGCGCAAGCCCCGCTGGAAGCGCAACGGCTGAGCCGGGGCCCCGCCTCCGGGAGACCTGATCGGCCACGGGCCGGGTCCGGGAGGTACGCACTCGCGTACCTCCCGGGCCCGGCCCGTCGTCGCAGTGCGGGCGCCGGGCGCCGTACCCCGCCGATCCGTCAACTCCCGCGACTGCTAACGTCGTTCGGTTCCGGTCCCGCGGGGGCCGGAAGTCGTCCTGGGAGGGCAGACCGAGTGCCTCGACGCGCGCTCACCCGCGGCATCACCGCCGCGACCACCACCATCGTTCTCGGCGCGGGCCTGGTGCCGGCCGCCCTGCTCGGTACCGCGCACGCGGCGTCCGGCGGGCAGGCCGCAGACGTACCGGCCGCCCAAGCCGCCGCCCCATCGGCCCAGGACGAGACCGTCCTGCCCGCCGCGCCCCGCTGGGAGCCGCGGCAGGAGAAGCTGCTCACCGCCGGTGACACCGGCTACCTGGCCACCGACGAGGCGGGCACCACCCGGTGGGTCGACGCCGCCACCGGGGCCGAGGGTCCGTCCGTACCGGCGCCGGGCCTGCCGAACACGGGGCTGAAGGCCACGCTGTCCGGGTCGGCCGTCACGGTCACCGACCTGTCCACCGGCACGGCGACGGCCACCATCGCCGTACCGTCCGGCGAGCGGTACACCGACGTCTTCCGGTCCGACGCCGTCCTGACCACCGCGCAGCCCGTCGGCGGTTCGATGACGCTGCATCTGCTGCGGGCCGGGACCGACGGCGGCCCGGCCACCGACCAGCTCGTCACCGGTGTCCCGGACGGGGCGTCGTACGCCGGACCGGCCGCGCTCGGGCCGGACTACGCCGTGATCCGCCTCGCCGTGGCCGGCGTCACCCACACGTACCTGCTGGACTTCGCCGGGGCCTCGCTGCGGGAGGTCTTCGCCGGGGTGCCCGCGGCCGCGGTCGCTCATGTGATCATCGGTGGCACCCGGGTGCTGGGTTACCAGACGGGCGGCCCGACCGCGTACACCGTACGGCTCGACGACCCCGCCGCCACGGTCGAGCAGACCCCGTTCCCGGCCGGCAGCGCGGCCGACCTCAACGGGACCACGCCGGTGCCGGTGGGCGACCAGGTGCTGTTCCTGCGTCAGGAGACCACCGTGCTCGGCTCGCAGCCCGGACTCGGCGGCCTGGCCGGCAAGCCGCTGGTGAGCGAACCGGTTGGTGGCGGTGCGGTGCAGACGCTGCTGCCCGACGCCGAGTCGTCGTACGCGGTCGCGCCCGACGGTTCGGTGCTGGTGGCCGGGGGCACCGGGCCGCAGGACTGGGCGGTGCGGCGGGTGACCGCGGCGCCAGGCGCCGACCCGCAACTCGCCGTGGTGCGCCCGCTCGCGCCCGTGCCGGCCCGGATCTTCGGGCTGGCGTACAGCGCGGGGAAGCTCGTGTACGCCAGCGACGCGACCTCGGCGCCGCAGCTGCGGGCCCGTACGGTGGCGCCGGACGGCACGGTCACCGACCCCGTCACCCTCTGGAACAGCGCGCCGTCGCTGGCCGCCTGCGCCACCGGCGTGCTGTGCGCCCCCATGAGCGGCCTCGGCAACGGCTCGGTCGCCTGGACCCAGCCCGGCACCGACTTCGTGCAGTCGCCGGTGCCGGGCTCGGCGAACACGATGTACGTCGGCGAGAGCGGCGCCACGGACAATGCCGTCAGCGACGCCTCCGGCGACTACGTCCTGGTCACCAGCCCCGCCAAGGGCAAGCAGTGGGTGATCGACCTGCGCCAGGGCTCGGGCGGCGATGTCGCGGTGAGCCGTACGACCAGTGCCGCCGCCCTGTGGGGCCGGATCCTGTGGGTGCCGGGGGCGGCCGGCAAGGGGAGCGTGCGCCCGTACGACCTGGTGAGCCACACCTTCGGCACCACCTTCCAGACCCCGGCGACCTGCGCGTCCTTCACCGAACTCCAGGCCGACGGGCGGTGGCTGTACTGGTCGTGCGGGGGCACGGCCGGGATCTACGACTGGAGCGCGGGCCGCAACATCCCGGTGCCGGCCGGGCCCGGGCCGGCGTTGCTCGGCGACGGGTTCCTGGTGCGGCACTCGTCCGGCACTCTGACGCTGACCGATTTCCATACCGGCACGGCGGTTTCCAGCACCCTGGCGGCGGTTCCGGCCGGCGGCCTCGCCGACGACCGCGGAGTGACCTGGACGGTCGACAAGTACGGGGGCGGGGTCGCGTACGCCGACGCCGACGGGAACGTGCACCTGCTGCCGCTGGCCTCGGTGCCGCGGCAGGGGGTCTCGGTGCTGCGGGCCACGACCCGTGGGGGTGCGCTGGGGGCGGCCGGGGCCTCGTACGTGCCGTTCTCCGGTGAGTGGGTGTTCTCGCGGCCGGTGGGCGCGTGGACGCTGAGCTTCACCAATGCCGTGGGGCAGGTGGTGGCGACCCGTACGGGTACGGGGGCCGCCGGCGGTACGACTGTCACGTCGTCGTGGGATCTGACGGCCGGCCCCGGCCGCTACGTGCCCGGGGGACGGTATGGCTGGAAGCTGACGGCGCAGCCGCTGGACGGGCAGGGGGCCGCCGCGGTGTCCTCCGGCACGGTGACGCTGACCGGTGGCCCGGCGCGGCACGACTGGACCGGCGACGCGCGGGGCGACCTGCTGGGCCTCACCTCGGCAGGCCACCTGGACCTGCGGGCGGGCACCTCGTCGGGCGGCCCGGCGACGTCCGGCCCGACCGGCACCGGGTGGGGAACGTTCACCACCTTCGTGCCCTTCGGCGACCTGAACCAGGACCGGGTCGACGACCTGCTGGTGCGGGACTCGGCGGGGCGGCTGTGGCTCTTCCCGGGCCGGCGCGGGTCGTCCTTCACTCCGTCGCAGCCGCACGTCCAGGTCGGCTCGGGCTTCCAGGGCTACAACCTTCTGACGTCGGCCGGTGACCTGACGGGTGACGGCCGCGACGACCTGGTGGCCCGCGACACCTCCGGCAACCTCTACCTCTACGCGGACAACGGCGCCGAGGGCTTCGCCCCGCGGGTCCTCATCGGCACCGGCTACCAGATCTACTCCCTCCTCTTCGGCGCCCCGGGTGCCACGTCCGGCGGTTCCCCGGGCGGCCTGTGGGCCCGCGACAAGGCGGGCGTCCTGTGGCGCTACACCGTTGCCTCCGCCGGCCACCTCTCCTCCCGGGTCCGCATCGGCTCCGGCTGGACCATGTACAACACCGTCCTCTCCCCGGGCGACCTCACCGGCGACGGCCTGGCCGACCTCCTGGCCCGCGACCCCTCGGGCGTCCTGTGGCGCTACGCGGTCGCTTCCAACGGCAACCTGTCCAGCCGGGTGCGGGTGGGAACGGGATACGGGGCCTATCGCGTGCTCCTGTGAGGGCTTGACGCTTTTCCGCCCGGAGGGAGGGTGCCCTTCCCTCCGGGGCCGGCGCCCTCGGGCTACCGCGGCCACTCCCCGGGGGCGCCCCCTCGTCCCCGGGGGACGGCCTCCGCTCGGAGCCGTCCCCCTCCCGGCGGCGGCCCACCCCGATATGGCTCGGACCCACCGGTAGATCCCGGCTATGCTGCGGTGTGCGGGCCGTTAGCTCAATTGGCAGAGCAGTGGACTTTTAATCCATTGGTTGTGGGTTCGAGTCCCACACGGCCTACGAGGTCGATCCCTCTGCGGGGTCGCTGACCTGCGGATACGGTGCCCCGGCTGTCGCACGACGGTCGGGGCACAGTTGCGCCGGGGTCCGGTGGTGCCCCAGTCGGTGCGGGCCGGGCCGAGCGCGGGAACGATCTGCTGCCCCAGGAGGTCGGCTCGGGCACGGAGTTGGTGCGCCACTTGTGTGAGCCCGTGCGCGTCGAGCCCGGAAGAACTCGGCGTGGTCATAACCCTCCATGGCCTGCTCGTCGTCGACTGGGTTCCTCCGTACGACCCCTCGGACGACCAACTCGCCTTCATCTGCCCAAGTTCTTGCATGACGGTGCCGCTGAGGCGTGAGCGCGCTCGATGGGTGATACCCGACGCCTACGCCGGCTTCGGCGACTCCGTGCTCAGCTCGACCCAGCGCAGGTACGCCTCCGACCCCGCCATGATCGGCACAGCAGCCACCTCCGGCTTGTCCCAGGGGTGGTGCTTCAGCAAGTGGGCCTCCAGTGCGGGATACCGTTCCGCGGTGGTCTTGAGCAGAAGCTGCCACTCCTCGCCGGTCCCGAACCTCCCGAGGTGCCAGAACACCGACGTCACCGGCCCGACAATCTGCGCCCCGGCCGCCAGCCGACCCCGCACCACCGACTCCGCCAGCCGAACGGCTTGCTCCCGCGTCTCCGTCGCGGTGGACACCTGCAGAAAGTGGCTCATGGCTGCGAGCCTAGTGACGCCAGGGCCGGGTATGACGGCTACCCCATCACTTACTGTCCAGGGGCGCTGCTGATTGTGACGGTCCGTGGGTCGAGCACTACCAGAAGGCGAATAAATGCCGCAAACCCTCTTGCATCGTCCTGTCTGCGGCGTAGTGTGAGTAATGGACCTACGGGATGAGCGAGGGAGTTCGACCGCAGGAGGCAGTGGTGACAGATCGAGGTCTGCCGCTGGTACCTCGGTCGACGATCGGACTGAGAGGCCGAAGGACCATGTAGCGAGGGTCCGGAGGCGACCCCTAATACCTGATCCGGACAATGCCGGCGAAGGGAAATCACCCCGTAGGTTCCCTGTTGCCCGCCCCAGGACAGGCCACGGCTGTGGCGCGGGCCCCTTAATCCTCAGCAGGTGAAGGGTCTCCTAAGGGGGCCTGCGTGCGCTCTGCGCCCGCCCGGACACGTTCCGGAGCGGGCGCCTTTTTTTGCCGCAAGGCCAATCCGTCGTCTGACGGGGCGCGGCTCGGTTCAGTAGGTGGGCCAGGGGAAGGTCGGGAAGGGGTCATCCGGGTTCGGGAACACCGTTGAGGGGTCGGTCGGGTGGGTGGGGTCGAAGACTCCGTAGCCCTTCATGAAGGAGAGGGCGCTGCCGCAGGCGAGGAGCAGGCAGAAGATCGTGAGCAGGGTCCAGCCGAAGATCATGGGGGAGGAGCCGATGACGATGGCGCGGTGGGGGCGGTCGGGGAGGTAGCGGACCTGGGCGACGTCGCCGACGACGCGGGGGACGCGGGAAGTGTCCTCGATGCGGATTTCGCTGCCGTCCTGGGTGCGGAAGCCCAGGATGACGTGGCGGGTGCTGCTGCTGTGGTCGCCGTCGTGGGTCACGTAGGTTTCCAGGCAGCGGGCCTCGGCCGTCAGTCCGCGGGCCAGGGTCCTGCGCTGCCGGCGTATGCCGCGCACAACGGCGGTGCCGAGCGCGGCACTTGCGGCCACCAGCACCGCGCCGCCGATCACGAACATGATGCCGTGTCTGATCACTTCATCGCCCCCCCCCGGGCTGCTCAGCGCTTGCGGAGCAGTTTCACGGGCAAGGACGGCTCGGCCCCCGCGCTGGTTCCTCGGCTCCGGCCGCAGGAGCAAGCCGGCTGATGCCGGGTCGCATGGGGGGACCCAAGGGTGCGTGCGCGGTCGGGGGCGGCTGGTTGTGTGCGGAAATGGGGAGACGTGTGGGACGGAAGGGTTGACAGGTCCAGACCAATACGTTGAAGTGTGCTTCGACCCCACTCAACCCCCATAAGGAGTGGTCAATTGTCAAGGCAACGGCTCATCGCGTTCCTGGCCGCCATCGCGGCGATCGTCGGTCTGGCGATCCTGGTCCCCATGTCGTCCCCCGCCCTGGCGTCGGACTGCGCGGCGCCGTGGAACTCGTCGTCCGTCTACACCGGCGGCATGACCGCCTCGTACAACAGCCACAACTGGTCCGCGAAGTGGTGGACGCAGGGCGAGACGCCCGGCGCCGCCGACGTGTGGGCCGACCAGGGTGCGTGCACCGGTGGTACGGGCGGCAGCGGCGGTACGACCGGGGGTAGCGGCTGCAGCTACCCGGCCTGGGTCGCGGGCCACTCCTACGTCACCGGCGACATCGTCAAGTACACCAACGGCCTGTTCTACATCGCCACCCACGACAACCCGGGCTACGACCCGACGATCAGCACCTGGTACTGGAGCCCGTACACCTGCGGTACGGGGGGTTCGGGTGGCACCAACCCGCCGCCGGCCGGCGGATTCGTGGTCAGCGAGGCGCAGTTCAACCAGATGTTCCCGAGCCGGAACTCCTTCTACACCTACAGCGGGCTGACCGCGGCGCTCAGCGCGTACCCGGGCTTCGCCACCACCGGCAGCGACACGGTCAAGAAGCAGGAGGCCGCCGCCTTCCTCGCCAACGTCAGCCACGAGACCGGCGGGCTGGTCTACATCGTGGAGCAGAACACCGCCAACTACTCGCACTACTGCGACTGGAGCCAGCCGTACGGCTGCCCCGCCGGACAGTCGGCGTACTACGGCCGCGGCCCCATCCAGCTGAGCTGGAACTTCAACTACAAGGCGGCCGGCGACTCGCTGGGCATCGACCTGCTGGACAACCCGAACCTCGTCCAGACCGACGCGGCCGTCGCCTGGAAGACCGGCCTGTGGTACTGGAACACCCAGACCGGCCCCGGCACGATGACCTCGCACAACGCCATGGTCAACGGCGCCGGCTTCGGTGAGACCATCCGCAGCATCAACGGCAGCATCGAGTGCAACGGCGGCAACCCCGCCGAGGTCCAGGACCGCGTCAACGCCTACCAGAACTTCACGTCCATCCTGGGCGTGCCCGCGGGCAACAACCTCTACTGCTGAGGCAGTCGAGCCCCCTTACGGTCGACCCCGCGCGGCGCCCCGCCCCTGCCCCCAGGGACGGGGCGCCGTCGCGCCGGCGCTCAGCGGAACTCGTGGACCACCTGGATCCTGCCGACGATATGCGCGTTGAACTCCTCGAGTTCCTCCGCCGGCACCCACAGCTCGAGGATCGTCCGGCCGCCGGCCTGCTGGACGGGGCAGCGGCGCAGGAAGTCGGACTCGACCTCGAAGCGGGTGACGAAGCCGGCGCCGTCGCGCGGCACGTTCCAGTCCCGAGCGATCCGCACCGCGTAGTCCTCGTTGAGGACCGGGTAGAAGATCGGCTGTTCGGGCAGCCGCGGCGGCCAGGCACGCCAGTCCAGCTCGCGGACGAGCTCGAGCTCCCGCGGGCCGGTGGGGCGCCACAGGGTCGTCGTCGCTTGCTGCCGGTCGGTCACGCGCCCGACGGTACCGACGGCCCGGGCGCGGCGGCCACCGAGTATCCCCGGGGCGGGATGCGGCGACGCCGGTCCGCCGTCTCCGCCGTGTCCGAAGTCGGCCAGGCATCAAGGGTTGATCGGCCCCTGACGGGCTGTCAGCCTTGAGCGTCCGAGCCGGGCCGTTCACCGCGCCGTCGGTGGCCTTCGGTGGTCGCATGGGCGTGCGAGGGGGGAAGCCGTGACCGATGCGGGTACCGGGGTGACCGGACGGGCGGCCCTCGCCGACGGCGGGACGGATACGCGACAGGTCCCGCAACTGCCCGAGGCCACCGAGCGGCTCGCGGTCGACTTCGCCGGTGACGGGTCGGGCGTGGACGAGATGTCCTGGGGGATGCTGGAGATCTGGCGGGCGATGCAGAGCCAGCGCAGCGCGCTGCCGCTGGGCGGCCGCTCCCCGTTGCCCGCGGGCACGACCGTCGCCGGCGTGGTGGCCGAACTGCGCTACCTGATGAGCCGCTTCCCCTCGATGCGGACCCGGCTGAGGTTCGGCTCCGACGGCCCACCCCGGCAGGAGCTGTTCGCCTCCGGCACGATCGGCCTGGAGATCTACGACGCCGCGGACGCGAGCGACCCGGACGAAGTGGCCGCCGCGGTCGAAGAGACGTACCGGGGCACCGACTTCGACTACGCCGCCGAGTGGCCGCTGCGGATGGCGGTGGTACGGCGGGACGGCCGGCCCACCCACCTGGTCGCCGTCATGAACCACCTGGTCACCGACGCGCTGGGCGGGGAGATCATGCAGCGCGAGGTGAAGGCGCGGCGGACGGCGCCGGTCACCGGCATGCAGCAGCTCGAACAGGCCCGGTGGCAGCGGTCACCGGCGGGGCAGCGGCAGAACGAGCGGGCGCTGCGGTACTGGGAGGGCGTCCTGCGCGCCGTGCCGGACCGGCAGTTGCCCGGCCCGACGGACCTGCGCAGCCCGCGCCACTGGCACGCCGAACTGCGGTCACCCGCGCTGACGGCGGCCTTGCCGGTGATCGCCGCGCGGACCGGCGCGGAACTCGCCACCGTACGGCTCGCCCTGTTCGCGGTCGCGCTGCACCGGACCACCGGGATCGGGTCGGTGGCGGTGCGGCCGGTCGTCAACAACCGCTTCCGGCCCGCCCTGGCCGACGTCGTGTGCATGGTCGCCCAGTCGGGCGTCTGCCTGCTCGACGTGGAGGGCGCGGACGTCGACCAGGCGGTCGAACGGGCCATGCGCAGCACCCTGTCCGCGTACAAGCACGCCTACTTCCACCCGGAGCGGCTGGCCGATCTGGTCGCCCGCGTCTCCCGGGAACGGGGTACGGACGTCACCGTCGGCTGCTTCTTCAACGACCGCAGCCTTCCCGTGCCGGACGCCCCGCTCCCGGCCCCGGACGAGCTCGCGCGGACGCTGCGTACGGCACTGGCCGACACCGAGTTCCGCTGGACACTCCGCCAGGACACCCCGACCGAACGCCTCTTCGTCACGATCGACGACACTCCCGACGGCCCGCGCTACGAGTTCCGCGTCGACACCCACTTCATCTCGCCGGCCGGCACCGAGGCGCTGGCCCGGGCGATGGAAACCGTCGCGGTGGAGGCCGCCCTCGCCCGGACCGACGCGTAATTCCGGTACGTGATTCCGGGGCGATCCCCGCTACCAAGCACGCACCACCGACTCAGCATTCCGAATGCGGGACCTCTCCTGAACCACCGGGCAGCGAAAGTTCGGTGAATGCGCGGCGAACGGGCACGGGAGGCCCTCCTTCCGCCGGCCGGCCGATCGTACGGTGACGTACACCACCGTTCCCCCACAATGCGGTGCGCATCCGGAAAACCGGGACCGGGAGGCGAGCCCGATGAGCGTGGACAGCATTGTGGCGATCGTCACCTCGGTGATCGCCCTTGGGGTGACGCCGTTCGTCAATCTGATTCTTCTGTTACGGGGCCGGGGCGGTCAGCGCATCGGATACCGCGTACAGCTCGACACTCTGGTCGGCGGCGACAACGGCGGGGTGGAACAGCAGAACGTCCGGCTCGGTCTGTTCCAGAACATCTCGGAACTGCCGCACGACGCGACGGTCGTTCTGCTGCGGATCGAGAACGACGGCAGTGTGCCGGTCGGCGAGAGCGACTACACCAGCCCGAACGCCCTCACGGCGACGTTCAGGGACCGACTGGTGCGGGGCATCGCGGTGGCCCAGTTCAGCGACGAGCACCTTTACGACCACTTCACCGCGCCCGGGGCCGTGATGGAGGCCGGCAGCCACGTGCACCTGCCCCGGGTCCCGCTCAGCCGGGGCCAGTACTACAAGTTGTTCGTGCTGCTCTCGGGCGGGCCGGCCGGCGCGGACGTGCGGGTCACCGGTGGCCTGCGCGCGGGGAAGGTGCACAAGAACAAGGCCCGGACGGTCGACGCCACGACGCCCGCGATCAGCCGTACGGCCTACGGGATCATCGGTGTCTTCTGCGTCGCCCTCGCGGTGCTCGGGGCCCTCGTCGTGCGGCTCGACACCCGGCAGATGCACCCGATGGGCTGCGCCACCGGGAGTCTCACCGTCGCCGGCTCCACCGCCTTCCAACCGGCCGCGGCCGATCTGGCCGCGCGGTACGAGCAGCAGTGTCCGGGCTCGCACATCACGGTGGCCGGCCGCGGCAGCGAGGTGGACACGCAGCAACTGATCGCCGAGGGTGACAAGGCCAAAGGCGCTTCCCCCGCGGTGGTCGTTTTCTCCGACGGTCAAAGCGAGGGGGATTCCCGGCACTTGCAAGGGAAACCGGTGGCCGTGGTGGCATTCGCCCTCGTGGTCAACGACGATGTGAAGGTCAAGGATCTTCCGCTGAGCGCGATCCGGAAAATGTACGGGATCAGTTCGTACGTCACGCAATGGGATCAGGTCGGCGGCCCTTCCGGCCTGCCGATCAGGTTGGTGAGCCGCGCGGGCGGGTCCGGCACCCGGAACATCTTCGAACAGCGGGTTCTCGGCCACACCGAGCCCGGCCGTACCTCCTCGGACTGCGCGCATCCCACGATCCCGTCCAACATCGGGCCCCTGCGCTGCGAACTCGCCAGCACACAGGACGTGCTGGACATGGTGGGCAGGACACAAGGCGGCATTGGCTACGCCGAATTGCAGGCCGCGCGCGACGCCAAGGGTGTGCATGTGCTGAGCATCGGCGGCATGGCACCCGCGGCCGCGGCCGACGGCAGCTACCCCTTCGCCGAGATCGAGTACGCGTACACCTACGGCGATCCGGCCGAAGGCTCACTCGCGGAGAGCTTCCTGAACTACACGCTCTCCAGCGGCGGCAAGGAAGTGCTGAAGTCCCACGGCCACCTGCCCTGCGAGTCGCCCGAGGGCTATCGGCGCTGCGGCCAATCCGGTTGACGGCCCGCGCACACCGGAAACGCGCGTACGGCGCCCCGCCCGAAACCCGGGCGGGGCGCCGTACGCATGCGGGGCTCGACCGGGTCAGCTCAGGGTGAAGTCGTCCGCGTAGACACTGCCCTGGCCGTACCAGCCGTGCACGTACACCGTGACGGTGCCGCTGCTGCCGGTGGTGAAGGAGACGGTGAGCTGGTTCCAGCTCGAGTTGTTGGACCAGGTACTGGCGGTGGCGCCGCCGCTGACGCCGACGTAGGCGTAGGGGCCCTGCACCCAGGCGGTCAGCGTGTAGGTGTGGTTGGGGGACAGGGTGACGGTCTGGTCGGTCTCGCCGGTGCTGCTGGAGCCCGGCGTGACCTGGAGGGCGTGGCTGCCGGAGTGGACCGGGGAGGACACGACCGAACTGCCGCCGGTGGAGGTCCAGGGGCTCAAGGATCCCGATTCGAAGCCGGCGTTGGTGAGCGAGCCGCCACCTCCGCCCCCGCCGCCGGTGGTGGTGACGGTGAGGCTGTACGTCGCGCTGTGGCTGCCGGTGGCGGCTGTACCGGTGACGGTGATCGGGTAGGTGCCGGCGGCCACCGAGGAGCCGACTGTCGCCTTCAGCGTCGAACTGCCGCCGGAGGTGACGGAGGTGGGGCTGAGGGACAGGGTGACGCCGGAGGGCGCGCCGGAGGCGGAGAGGCTGACGGATTCCGCGCTGCCGGAGGTGACGCCCGTGGACACGGTCGCGGTGGCCGAGCCGCCCTGCGCGACGGACGCGGAGCCGGGCGCGACGGACAGGGAGAAGTCGCTGGTGCCGCCGCCTCCGCCGCCTCCGCTGCCGGTGTACGGCACGAAGGCGTCGGTGAACGCCAGCGGGCTCTGGCTGATCTCGCTGCAGGTGGACAGCGAGTTGGCGGTGCCGCCGCACGGCTGGTCACGGTTGACCGACCAGAACGCCAGGCGTCCGACGCCGTTCTGCGCGGCGAAGCTCTCCACCGTCTGGGCGTCCGCCAGGGTGAAGGTGGAGCCGTCGTCGTTCTTGCCGATCATCGGGGTGATGCCGAGGTTGGCGTAGGTGTAGCCGGAGTCGACGGACTGCATCTGCGCGAGGGTGGCCCTGGCGGCGGCGACCGAGCCCTGGCCCATCTCGGTGCCCGTGCCCGAGTAGTAGTCCATGGTCATGATGTTGACCACGTCGATCCTGATGCCCGCGGTCTTGGCGGCCTTGAGGATGTTGACGCCGTCGTTGGTCAGCCCGCTGGCCAGCACCGGCAGCGTCATGGAGAACTGCAGGCCGGGGTGGGACGCCTTGAGGTCCTTCATCGCCTGCATCTGGCGGGCCGCGGCGGCGGTGTCCGCGACGGCGGCGCCCTCGACGTCGAAGTCGAGCTGGTTGACGCCGTAGTCGTTGATGATGGCCTGGTAGCCGGCCTCGATGCTGCTCTGCGTGCCGCAGGTCCAGGCGAGCGGCTCGCCGGCCGCGCCGCCGGAGGAGATGATCACCGACGCGCCCTCGGACTTCGCCCGGGCGATCTCGGGGTCGGTGAACGAGTCGTTGCCGATGGGGAGGGTGTCGCCCCAGATCTGGTTGCACCCTTCGCCGATGACGAAGGCCGCGGTGTAGGCCTTGAGATGGTGTCCGGTGATGGCCGTGTCGAGCAGGGCCTCCTGGCCGTTGGACATGTCGACGTAGGGGGCCACGGAGTAGACGCTGGTCGCCGCCGAACTGCTGGTGGGGGCCAGTACGGCGACCGCACCCGCGGTGGTGAGCGCGAGCGCGCAGGCGGAAGCGGCAAATTTTGCCAGGTGCATGACATTACCCCTCTCGGGGATGCCCCTTGGGCGTGGAGTGGTGGGGGGTGGTGCCGCTCAGGCCTGGCGTTGGTGCATACCAAACCGCGAGTAGGCGTCCGCGTCAAGAGGACTAGACCAAAGAGGTCGTTTCGCGCTGCTTGCGACAACCGGCAAGCAGGGTGGCGGACCGGGTCCGCGGGCATGGCCGGTCGGCCCGCATACCGCTTGCATACCGGTGATTCACCGATTCCGAATTCGCCCTTCCTAGCGTCGAGCCCATCGGTCGGCAGCCGCCGGCCGAACCCGCTGGGAGAGGAGGACACCGTGGCCGACGACAACGAGCCCACCACGGAGGAGACCGAGGAGTCGCCCGAGGTCGAGGCGCACACCGCGGAGACCGCGGAGGAGGTGCTGGACCTCCAGGGGATCAGCATCGACCAGGAGTCGCGGGCCGGGTTCACCAGCCCGGGCCAGGCGGGGAGCTGCAGCTCCTGCGTGGGCTCCCTGTGCATGTGATCCACGAGCGTTGAGGCACCGACCGGGCCGGTGGCACCGGCCACCGGCCCGGCGGGTCCGGGATTCGTCGGGACGAAGAAGACGACGAGGACCGCGAAGAACCCGAAGAACCCGAAGAACCCGAAGAACCCGAAGCAGGCCAAGAAGCCGAGGAAACCGAAGCAGCCGAAGCAGCCGAGAGGAGCACCTGGCATGCCGCTGACATGGGAAACCATGCTGCGCTACCTGACGTACCATCCGCGATGGTTCGAAGGAATCAGCCGGCGCCGGCCGGACAGCACACACGTCGCCGAGTTCCGTGCGGTCATGCCGGGAAGCTGGGGCCTGCGCCGCCACAGCTACTGGTTCGTCGCGGAGCCGCCCGGGGCGGACGAGGTCGGTCAGGGCTGGAAGCTGCATGTCTCGGCCACCTCACGGACCAGCGTCGACACCCTGCGCCGCAGCCTGCCCGTGCTGCGCGACGCGGGCGTGCGGTTCAAGTTCCTGATCGACCCCGCGGCGATGGCGGAACTCAACGGCAAGAGCTTCTCCCGCTCGGCGAGCGGGAAGTTCATCACCGTCTATCCGCCGGACGAGGAGTCCTTCCACCGGGTCGCCGGCGCCCTGACCGAGGCGCTTCGCGGGTTCGACGGACCGTACGTCCTGTCCGATCGCCGCTATCCGGGCTCCCGCGTGGTGTCGTACCGCTACGGCGGCTTCGCCCGCATCGTGCGGCTCCAGCCGATCGGCGTGCCGGAACTGCTGATCCAGTCCCCGGACGGCTCCCTCGTGCCCGACGAGCGCACCCCGTACTGGACCGTGCCGGCGTGGGCGACCGATCCGGTGACGGCGACCCACCGGGGCCCGGCCGCCGCCGCGCCGAAAGCCGCAGCCCCCGCGAAGGCCGCGTCGTCGACCGCCGCCTCGTCGACCGCCGCACCGGGCACGAAACGGCTGCTGGACGGGCGGTACGAGGTGGAAGGCGCCATCGCGTTCAGCAACCGCGGCGGGATCTACCACGGCATCGACACGGTGACCGGAGCGGACGTCGTGCTGCGCGAGGCCCGTCCCGGGGTCGAGATCGGACCGCACGGCATCGACGCGGTCGAACTGCTGCGCCACGAGCACACCCTGCTCACCGAACTCGCCGACAGCGGGCTGTTCGTCCGCCCGCTCGGCTTCTTCACGCGGTGGGAGCACTCCTTCCTCGTCGAGGAAGTCGTGGAGGGAACCCACTTCGGCACGCTGACCACGACCCAGAACCCCTTGTACGAACTCGACATGACGCCCGGCCGGCTGGTCGACTACTACCAGCGCTTCCAGCGGCTGTGGCTGCAGCTCGCCGACGCGATCGCGTACGCCCACGAGCGCGGCATCGTACTCGGCGACCTGTCGATGACCAACGTCATGGTGACCCCGGACGACCGGGTACGCATCATCGACCTGGAGTCGGCCTTCCACGAGGGCGTGGACCACGGGGCCGGACTCAGCACCCCCGGCATGGTCACCCGGCGGGCCCTCGCCGCCCGGCACGGCGACCGCCGCACCGACTACTACGCGCTGGGCGCGGTCATGCTCGCCACCGTCTTCGCCTGCCAGCAGAACGACATCGTCGAACACGATCTGCCGCTGCGCCTGCTCGGCGAAGTGGCCGCGGACCTGGCGCTGCCGGCCGAACTGGTCTCGCTGATCACCGACCTCTTCGCCGAGGACGCGGACCTGCCCGAGCCGGCCGCCCTGCGCCGGCGGATAGCCGACCTCCCGTTCGCCACCGCCTGGCGCCAGGCGCCGCCGCTGGCCCACCCGGTGCCGGCGGAGTCCACCCGCTCGCCCGACCTGCACCGGCGCATCGCCGCGGTGCTCGACGGCGTGGTCGCGTACATGGAAGGTACGGCGGACACCACGCGCGAGGACCGGCTCTTCCCGGCGGACGCCCTGGTCTTCGAGACCAATCCGCTGTCGCTGGCCCACGGCGCCTACGGCTGCCTGCACGCGATGCACTCCCTGCGGCAGGACGTCCCCGACACGCTCCTGGCCTGGGCCCTGAGCCGGTCCACCGCGCACGCGGCGATGCCGCCCGGCCTCTACTACGGCTCGGCGGGTGTGGCCTGGGCACTTTCCGCCATGGGCCACCGCGATCAGGCGGTGAACGTGCTGCGCGGCGCCGCCGGTCACCCGCTGCAGTACACCGAGCCCGGTGTGCTGACCGGAGCGGCCGGCCACGGCATGGCCTGCCTGCGGCTGTGGCGGGACAGCGGGCTGCCCGAGTTCCTGGACCGCGCCCGGGAGACCGGCGAGCACCTGGCGGCGACCGCCCGGTGGGAGGACGGCCGGGCGTACTGGCCGGACTCGGCCGGCGAGGTCCCGGTCGGATACGGCAACGGGGCCTCGGGGGTGGCGATGTTCCTGCTCGCCCTCCACGCGGCCACCGGTGACGGGAGCACGCTGGCCCTGGGCCGGGCCGCGCTGGACTTCGACCTCTCCTGCGTCGTGTACTCGCCCAGCGGACTGGCCCAGTTCCCGTCGTACCGCCCCGGGGACATTCCCGCGGTGCGGCGCAGCTACTGGGACGAGGGAACCGCGGGCGTCCTGACCACCCTCCTGCGCTACTGGCACGTCACCGGCGACGACCTGCTGCGCAAGCAGGTGGACCGGCTGCTACCGGACGCCCGCCACAAGTACACCGCCTTCCCCCAGCTCTTCCACGGGATCAGCGGCATCGGCAACGCCCTGCTGGACGCGTACGAATTCCTCGGCGACCCGGAGCTGCTGGGCGACGCGGAGCGGGCGGCCGAAGCGGTGCTGTGCAGCGCGGTGCGGCGGCCGGAGGGCATCGTCTTCCCGGGGGAGCAGACCCTGCGGGAGAGCTGCGACCTGGCGACCGGGTCGGCCGGGGTGGCGCTGTTCCTGGACCGGGTCCGCCACGCCGCCCCGGGCCTGCGCACCAACCGCAACTTTGTGCTCGACGACCTGCTGCCCGGTCCGCCGTCCGCCGTGGGCGGCGGCTCGTGACCACCGCGACCCTGTCGGCCCGGCACCAGGAGCCGAAGCTGCGCCACAACCGCCGGTTCCGCATGCTGTGGGCGGGCCAGGTGCTGTCCGGCTTCGGCTCCTCGATGTCCGGCGTGGCGCTGCCGCTCGTCCTGCTGGCCGCGGGCCGTCCCACCACCGCCGTCGCCGTCGTCGGCACGGCGGTGGCGCTCGCCGGGCTCACCCTCCGCATCCCGGCCGGCCTCATCAGCGACCGCTACGACCAGCGGGTTCTGCTGATCGGCTGCGATCTGCTGCGGCTGGTCGCCATCGGGACGGTGGCCGTGTGGGTCGCCGTACGGCCGCTGCCGCTGTGGCTCGCGCTCGGCGCGGTCGTGGTCTCGGCGGCCGCGACCGAGGTGTTCAAGCCGTCCCAGTTCCGGCTGATCCGGCGGATCGTCACCCCCGGGCAGATCCCGTCGGCGATCTCGCTGAACCAGGCCCGCGCCTATGCGGCCGACATGGCCGGGCCGGCCGCGGCCGGACTCCTCATCGGTACGCGTCCGGCCGTCCCCTTCGCGGTGGACGCCCTGTCCTTCCTGGCCTCCGCGGTGTGCGTGGCGGCGACGGTGAGAGGGCTGCGGCCGGCCCCCGCCGTACCGGAGGACGCACCGGCCGCGCGGCACGCGCAGGGTCCCGGTTTCTGGAGCCGGCTCACCGTGGGGCTGCGGCACGTGGCCCGGGACCCGTTCCTGCGCCGCTCGACGGTGTTCTTCAGCGGCCTGACGGTGACCTTCACCATGCTCGGGTCCACCCTGCTGCTCGGCGTGGGGCGGGAATCCGGCGGCGCCAGGGCCGTGGGCTGGGCGCTGAGCACCGCGGCACTTGCGGGGCTGCTCGGCTCGCTGTCCGCCCCGTACCTGCGGCGCCTGCTGCCGCTGCCGGTCCTCGTCGCCACCGGTCCCGCGGTCGCCACCGCGCTGCTGGTGACGGCCTGGCTCACCGGGAGCACCCTCGCCCTCGTCGCCGGCTTCTCGGCGATGTGCCTGCTGGTCCCGGCGATCAACGCCGCGGTCGTCGCCGTCATGGCGACCTCGATCCCGGAGGAGATCTACGGCCGGGTCGGCACGGCCAACGACTTCGTCGTCCAACTGCTGCAACCGTGCGCGCCGCTGGCCGCCGGGCTGCTGCTGGTCCGCGGCTCGCTCGCCACGACCGCCCTGGTCCTGGCCGCCTGCTTCGCGGTTCTGGCGGTCCTGGCCCTCACCCTGCCCGCGCCGGAGCCCGCCCCCACCGGCCGTCCAGAAACCCCTCCGGAGTGACGCATGACCACCATCACGCCGCCCGCCGGCCCTTCCGAACTGCCCTTCCGGCTGTCCGTGCTCGAACGCGGCGGCCATTTCCCCGAGGCGACCGGCGAGGAGGCCCTCCAGGACGTGGTGGAGGTGGCCATGACGGCCGAGCGTTACGGATACGACCGCGTCTGGATCGCCGAACACCACTCCGCCCAGCGCAGCGCCAGCAGTTTCCCCGCGGTGACGATCGCGCACATCGCCACCCGGACGCAGCGGATCCGGGTGGGTTCGGGCGGTGTCATGCTGCCCAATCACCCGCCGATCGCCGTCGCCGAGCAGTTCGCCACCCTCCAGGCCCTGCACCCCGGCCGGATCGACCTCGGCGTCGGCCGCTCCTCGGGCGGGACCACGACCGCCCACCGCCGCCTGGAGGCAGCGCTACGGCGCGATCCGCAGGCAGCCACCCGGTTCCCCGGCCTGATCGACGAACTGCTCGGCTTCCTCCACCACCGCGGACCCGAGCAACACCGTTTCCACGCCCTCCCGTTGACACCGCACGTCGCCGAGCCGCCGCAGGTGTACGTGCTGGGCGCCGGCGAGGGCAGCGCCCGGGCCGCCGCGGAACGGGGCCTGCCCTTCGTCTACGGCCACCACCTCAGCCGTACGATCTGCCGCCCGGAGGCCGCGGCGCGCTACCGCACCGCGTTCGAGCCCGGGCCGCAGGGCGCGCGGCCGTATCTCATCGTGTCCGTCCAGGTGGTCTGCGCCGAGACCGACGAGAAGGCCGCGGCACTCGCCCTGGAGAACGCCGCCTACCTGGTCGGTCACCCCGTGGACAGCATCGCGGACGTCCCCCTGTCCCCGGTCCGCGAGGAGTACCTGGCCCGCAGGGCGCTGGAGGAGTACCAGGTGGTGCACGGCGCGCCCGCCACGGTGGCCGCCGAACTCGGCAGGCTCGCGGACGAACTCGGCGCCGACGAATTCATGCTCGTGCCCTACGAACTCTCGGGGGCCGCCCGCTGCCGCACCCTGCGCCTGGCGGCGGGGATCCGGCAGGGCCGGCCGCGGGAGGCCGCGCGCCGATGACGACATCCCTGCCTGCCGGCGCCCGCGCTCCCGGGCGCGACGCGTTCCGTACGGTCCTCGGCCAGTTCGCGACCGGGGTGACGGTGCTCACCGCGGGACGGCGGGCCCCGAGAGGAATGACGGCGAACTCCTTCACGTCGGTGTCGCTGGACCCGCCGCTCGTGCTCGTCTGCGTGGCGCGCACCGCCTCGGCGCACGCGGCCGTGCTCGGCGAGGGCGCCTTCGCCGTCTCCATCCTCTCGGCCGGCCAGTCGCGGCCGGCCCGGCACTTCGCCGATCACCACCGGGCCCGGGAGGGCGGCGAATTCGACCCGGTCGACACCTTCCCCGGCCCTGTCACCGGTGCCCCGCTGATCAGCGGGGCGCTGGCCTGGCTCGAGTGCTCCGTGGCCGCCGTGCACGACGGCGGCGACCACTCCATCGTCGTCGGCTCGGTGCTCGGGCTCTCCCACGGGACACCGGGCGAACCCCTGCTGTATTTCGGCGGCGCCTTCCGCCCCTGACCGGCCCGGCCTCCCACCCCGCATCCTCCCGGAGCAGACCATGACCATCACTCAGCCGAACACGCCGGACGCACCGGCTCCCTCCGCGCTGACCCTTCCGGTTTCCGTGCTCGAACTCGGCGCCCGCCTCCTGGAGGTCGACGGCCCGCAGGCCCTCCAGGACGTGGTGGAGGTCGCCAGGACCGCCGAGCGTTACGGATACGAACGCGTCTGGGTCGCCGAACACCACTCCTCGCTCATGACCGCGAGCGGATTCCCCGCGGTGATGATCGCGCACATCGCCGCGCGGACCGAGCGGATCCGGGTGGGTTCGGGCGGTGTCATGCTGCCCAATTACGCCCCGTTCGTGGTCGCCGAGCAGTTCGCCACCCTCCAGGCCCTGTACCCGGGCCGGATCGACCTCGGCCTCGGCCGCTCCCCGGGCGGCACCGGGGCGACCCAAGGGCTGCTCGAAGCGGCCCTGCGCCGCGATCCGCGAGCGGGCGCCGAGTTCGCGGACCGGATCGACGAACTCATGGACTTCCTGCACCACCGCGCGCCCGAAGGCAGCCGCTTCCACGCCCTGCCGCTGACGCCGCGCACCGCCACCCCGCCCGACGTGTACGTCCTGGGCGCGGGCGAGAACAGCGCCCGGATCGCCGCCGAACGCGGCCTGCCGTTCGCCTACGGCTACCACCAGGGCAGCTCCAAGTGCCGCCCGGAGGCCGTGGAACGCTACCGCTCGGCGTTCCGGCCCGGGCCGCAGGGGGCGCGGCCGTACGTCGTCGTCGCCGTCAACGTGGTCTGCGCCGAGACCGACGAGGAAGCGGAGGCCGCGGCCCTGGAGACCTCCGCCTACATGGCCCTGCACCCCGAGAAGAACCCCTCGGCAGCCGCGCTGTCCCCCGTACGCCGGGAGTATCTGGCGCACCGGGCTCTGGAGGAGAACCAGGTGGTGCGGGGCGCGCCGCCGCGGGTCGCCGCCGGACTGGCCCGGCTCGCGGACGAACTCGGCGCGGACGAGCTGATGATCCTGCCCTACGAGCTCTCCGGCGCCGCCCGTTCCCGCACCCTGCGCCTGACGGCCGGTATCCGCGCGGCCCAGGCGCGCCGGCGGCACACCGGGCCGGGGGCGGACGCGTCCCGGCCCGGCCGCTGAACCGGACGCGCCGATACAGCCGCGCCCTACTGGGAGGCCTCCAGGAGCCGGCGGAGGTCCTCGGCCATGCGGAGGGCGGCGGCGCGGTCGTCGGCCCGGGAGCGGGATCCGGCGGACTGGTGGCGGCGGTCGACGACCACTCGCAGGGCGACGGCGGCCTGGCGGGCGAAGAGGGCAAGCAGGTCGAGTTCGCCGAGGTCGGAGCGGGACTGGGGGGCCGGGTCGAGCACTTCCAGGACGCCCAGGACGAGGTCGCCGTGGGTCAGCGGGGCGGCCATCAGGGCGTCCGGCACATAGGCGGTGGACTCGGCGAAGTCCCGGTCGAAGGCGGTGCTGCCGGTCAGGTCGTCGACGATCATCGGCTCGCCCGACATCGCGACCCAGCCGGCGATGCCGCTCTCGGCCGGGAAGCGCCGCCCGACCAGGTGGTTCTCGCCCTGGCCCGAGACCGCCTCGAAGACCAGCTCGTGCCGCTCCCGGTCCAGCAGGAACACGGAGCTGGCCGCGGCCCCGAACAGGGCCCGGGCCGTGTCGACCACGGACTGGACGAGCTCGCGGGAGAGCGGATCGGTCGTCTCCGCGCTGCTTTCGCTGCTGCTTGCGTTCACGAAGCCCCCCTGGTGCCGATGCGGACGTTGGCGGCGGAAAGGTAGAGCGCGTTCTTGAGCTGGAAGGGCGTCAGCCGCGGGTGCCGGGACAGGATGCGGGCGCACAGCCCGGTGACGTACGGCGTGGCGAAGCTGTTGCCCGTGGTCCGGATGGTCCGGCCGCCCAGCCAGGCGACCTGCACGTTCTGTCCCGGGGCGAAGAACTCCACCGGTGGCTGCGGGTTGTACAGGTGCAGGTCCGGGTCGTCCTCCATGTGGCTGCCGACCGAAACGACCGACGCGAACCGCCAGGGGAAGCTCTCCACCTGCGTGTTGTGCGCGGAGGCCACGATCACCGTCCGGCGGAAGTACGCCTCGTCCGCGAGCGCGCGCAGCTCCTCGGCGAAACGGGCCCTGGTGGTCGACAGGCTCAGGTTGATCACGTCGAAGCCCTGCCGGACCGCCCAGCGCAGCCCGGCCAGCAGCACGTCCCCGGTGCCGGCGAACCCGCTGCCCAGCACCTGGACGCTGTACAGCTCGCACTCCGGCGCCGTCCTGCGGATGATCCCCGCGCAGGCCGTGCCGTGGCCGCAACTGTCGCCCGGCTCCGTCTCCCGCACGCTGATCCCGCCCTCGTGCTCCTCCACCGTCCAGGAGCCGTCGACCCGCCCGACCAGCGGGTGGTCGCCCTCCACCCCGGAGTCCACGACGCACACCCGTACGCCATGGCCGCGCGCGTCCTCCCAGTCCCGCACGGCGTCCGGCCGCTCGCCGTCGGCGGTGACGGCGATGTCCTGCGGCCCCCTGCCGCGCAGGCTCCAGACGAGCCCGGGCTGCGGAGCCCTCCTCACGGGGTCCATCAGCGGCCTCCCGGTTCCGGGTGCGTTTTCGTACGGGGGTCCGCGCTCGGCTCCGTACGGTGGTCCGGCTGTTGCGGTGGGGCGGCCGGGGCGATTGTCGGGTCCACGCCGAACCGCGCTGCCCGCCGGAGGCTCGGCAGATCGCCCTTGGCGGCGAAGCGCCGTTCGGCCCTGGCCGCCGCGGCCCGGGCGTCCCGCGGCCGTCCCGTCCGGCGCAGGACGTCGGCGCGGTCCAGCCACGCGACGGCCTGGACCGCCGGGGAGTCGGTGCCGGCGGCGGTGCGGACCGCGCGTTCCGAGAGGTCGTCCGCCTCCGCCGGGAGGGCGCGGGCCGCGGCGATCCGGCCGCGCAGGCCGTCGAGGTCCGCGGCGTCCGACCGGGCCGGCCGGTCCGGGCCGGCCGTCCGGTCGGCGGCGGCCAGGCGCTCGGCCGCCTCCTCGATCCGGTCGGCGTCCACCAGCAGCCGCGCCGCCGCACGGGCGACCGTGGCCTGCATCGCCCCGGCCCGAAGCGCCCGGGCGGCGCCCGCGGCCTCGTCCAGCAGGAGCAGTGCCTGCTCGGCCCGGCCCGCCAGGGCCTCGACGGTGGCGCCGAACAGCGGTAGCACCACCGCCCCTTCGGCGTACCCGAGCGCGTCGCCGTACCGGCGGGCCCGGTCCAGGCAGGCGCGCGCCTCGTCCCAGCGTTCCTGGAGGGCGAGCAGGACGGCGAGCGGGCAGTTCAGCGTCAGCCGGACGGTCGGCCGGCGTTCGCCGTGCTCGTCCAGCAGCGCCCGGGCCCTGGCCACCGCGTCGGGCACCGGCACCGGGCCGCGCCACAGTGAGATGCCGATGGCGCCCAGCGCCAGGGCCCGTTCCGGCTCGGCACCCGACCGCGCCGCGTGCCCCAGGCCGCGCGTGAGGAATTCGTCGGCCGCCCGGTGCCGGCCCTGGAGCTGGGACTCCTGCGCCAGCCGGATGCACGCCCTGGCCTGCCCCAGATCATCGGCGGCCCGCTCGAACACCGGCAGGGTCTGCCGAGCCGCCTCCGCCGCGGCGCCCCGCCCGGACGACGCGGAAACGGTGGCGAGCGAGAGGCGCGCGTGGGCGGCCTCCACCGTCGCGGGGGCCGGGGGGACGGCGGTGGGGGTCGTTTCGGTCGTCAGGGGGTCGGTGGTGGGGGCCGCCGGGGTTGTCCGGCGGACGCTGGCGGTGGTCGCCTCGGTCGCCGGGGGGATGGAAGCGAGTGCCGCTTCGGTAGCCGAGCGGGCGGCGGTGGAGGTCGCTTCGGTCTCCAGGCCGGCAGTGGAGGCGTCCACCTGAACCGCTGGGCGGACACTGGCTGTCGCCTCCACCGCCGGGGGATCGGTGGTGGGGGTCGTTTCGGTCGTCAGGGGGTCGGCGGTGGGGGCTGCCCCGGTTGTCCGGCGGACGCTGGCGGGGGTCGCCTCGGTCGCCGGGGGGATGGAAGCGAGTGCCGCTTCGGTAGCCGAGCGGGCGGCGGTGGACGTCGTTTCGGTTGTCCGGCGGGCACTGGCGGAGGTCGCCTCAAATGCCAAGGGGACGGCGGGCGAAGCCCCTTCGACCGCCGCGAGTACCGATGTGAGCAGGGCCCGGCCCTCCTCCGTGCGGCCGGTGGCGAGGCGGACCTCGCCGAGGCGGCGGGTGGCGGACGGCCATTCGGGGTCGGCCGGGCGGGAAAGGGCGACGGCGCGTTCCAGCAGGGTGTCCGCCCAGGCCAGGTCGGAGCGGGCCAGGGCCTGGGAGCCGGCGTCGACGAGGTGACGGACGGCTGTGCGGCGCAGTTCGTCGGCCCGCGGGCCGACGGCGCCGAGTTCGGTGCGGTAGCGGTAGGCGCGTTCCAGGTGTCCGGCCGCCGCCGCGCTGCGCTCGGCGGTCTGTGCGGCCCCGGCCGGCAGGTGCGCCGCGAGCAGGACGGCCAGACGCTCGTGCCGTTCGGCGCGGACCCGCTTGGCCATCGACTGGTAGGTGACCTCGTGCACCACGCCGCTGCTGAACCGTAGCGACAGCGCTTTGTGCCCGGGGCCGTCGGGCGCGCCGACCAGGCGGTGGCCGCGCAGCCGGACGACGGCGGACCGTACCGAGGCCCACAACTCCGCGGCGGCGCCCTCCCGTCCGGGTTCCTCGTACAGGCCGCCGCCGGGCCTGCCCTCGCGGTCCGTGCGGGCCAGTCCCACCACGTCGTCCACGGTGAAGTCCCGTCCCACCACCGCAGCCAGGTCAAGGGCCGCTCGCTCGGCCCGGCCGAGGGCGCCGATCCGGGCACCGAGCAGCGCCACCAGCGAAGTGGGCAGGTCGCCCCGGCCGTCGGCCCGGTAGCCGGACCCGGGTTCCGCGAGGGCGGCCAGCAGTTGCTCCAGGTGGAAGGGGTTGCCGCCGGCCGCTTCCAGTACGGAGCCGGGCACGCCCGCGGCCGCGGCGCCGTCCGGGGTCAGGGCCCGGGCCACCGCGCCGGCCTCCTCGGGGGTCAGCCCGGGGAGCGTCAGCGACCGCGCCTGCGGCCACTCGGTGCCCCAGCCGGGCCGGCGGTCGTACAGGTCCGGGCGGGTCGCGCAGACGAACAGCACCGCGGACGACGCGAGTTCGTCGGCCAGCGTGCCGAGCAGGTCGAGTAGCGGGTCGCCGGCCCACTGGCAGTCGTCCACCACCAGGACGACGGGCTCGCGCCGGGAGAGGAGGGCCAGCAGGTCGACGAGGGCGGCGCAGGTGTCGTCCACCGACGGGCTGGGGGTGCCGTCCGCCAGCAGGCCGGCCGAGAGCACCGCGAGCGCCGGGCCGAGGCCGGTGCTCTCGTCCGGACCGGGCCGGTCGTCGCCCGCCACGCCGGAAGGGTTCGCCGCCGACGCATCGGCCGCCTCGGGCACTTCGCCCGCCTCACCGGAAGGGTTCGCCGCCGACGCATCGGCCGCCTCGGGCACTTCGGCCGCCACACCGGAAGGGTTCGCCCCCAACGCATCGGCCGCCTCGGGCACTTCGGCCGCCGCCCTCAGCAACTGCCGTACGGCGTCGGCCAGCGGCGCCAGGGAGCCGCGCTCACCGTAGGGACGGCAGCGCCCGGACCCGTAACGGAACGCCCGCGGCGAACCGCGCCGCCACTCGTGGAGCAGCCGGGTCTTGCCCATTCCGGCCTCGCCCCGGACGACGAGCAGGTGCGGGTCGCCCTGTCCGGTGACGGCATCCCGCAACGCCTCGCGCAAGACGGCGAGTTGGGCGGTGCGGCCGACGAAGGGCGTGTCGAAGCGGCGCGACACCTCGGGGTCGTCCTCGACGACGCCGAGCAGCCGGTAGGCGGTCACCGGCTCGGTCTTGCCCTTGAGCCGCAGCGGGCCGACCCGTTCGGTACGGGCGCCGCCGGCCGCCTGGCGGGTCTGCGGCCCGATGAGCACCTGGCCCTCCCCGGCGTGCTGCTGGAGCCGCGCGGCGATGTTGACCGTCTCGCCGGAGACCAGAGCCTGCCGGGTGGAGATGTCGGCGCTGGTCACCACGGGCCCGGTGTTGACGCCGATCCGTACGTCGAGGCGGATGCCGAGGGTGGGGCGCAGCTCGGTCTCGTTGAGTTCCCGTACGGCGTCGAGCATGGCGAGCGCGGCGGCCAGAGCGCGGCCGGCGTCGTCCTCATGGGTCACCGGCACCCCGAAGACGGCCATCACCGCGTCCCCGATGAACTTCTCGACGGTGCCGCCGAATTCCTCCAGCCGGGCCCGCATCAGGTCGAAGTACCGCAGCGTCACGGTCCGCAGCGTCTCCGGGTCCAGTACGCCGGACAGCGCCGTCGAGCCGACCAGGTCGCAGAAGACGACGGTCACCACTCTGCGTTCCTCGACCGGTGCGGCCGGGCCGGAGGGCACACCGCAGAACGGGCAGAAGCGCGCGTTCGGCGGCAACTCCCCCGCGCAGGAGGCACACCGCATGGCTGTCGTCCTCTCCTCGCTCGCGCTCCGGTGTCCACGCCGACCGCCGATTCCCGCCCGTTCCCGCCCGTTCCCACCTGGTCCCGCCTGGTCCCGCCTGTTCCGCCGGAACGGCGACGGGATCAGAAGAGCGCTCCGCCGGCGATCTCGCTGTGCGCCTGGACCTCGGGGCCGACCTCGTCGAGCCGGTCCTTGATGTCGAGCAGCAGGTCGAGTTCCTCGCGGCTCAGCCCGCGCAGCACGTCGCGCTGTTCGTCGGTGAGGGCGGCGATGCCGAAGCCGTGGGCTTCGAGTTCGCCGAGCGGGTCCTCCTCGCGGCGGCCGTCCGTCCGCCCGGTCCCATCGGTCATGGCGTGCTCGTGCCTCCCAGAGGTCCGGGCCGCCCCGGCGCCCGGTCGATACGGGTGAACAGGTCGATCAGGCCGCGTACGGTGTGCAGCCCGC
Organism: Actinacidiphila acididurans; assembly: GCF_016918855.1. Lineage (GTDB taxonomy): Bacteria > Actinomycetota > Actinomycetes > Streptomycetales > Streptomycetaceae > Actinacidiphila > Actinacidiphila acididurans. The sequence continues at coordinate 24,273 of NZ_JADKYB010000021.1, read as the reverse complement.
TCAGCGCGACCGCGTCCACCAGGGCGGCGGCCGGCGGGAGTTCGTCCAGCAGGTCGAAGACGGCCCGGGCGTGGCCGCCGTCCAGCCCGGCGTGCTCGCGCAGGGTGCGCAGCGCGGCGGGCGGCACCGCGGACGTGGCGGCGATCCGTTCGGCGAGCCAGGGCGCGGGCGCGCAGCTCTCCAGTACGGCGATGTAGCCGAGCAGGGCCACCGGGTGGTGGTGTTCGATCCAGTAGTACTGAGCCCCGGCCAGCGCGGCCACCGATGCCGACGGCTGCCCGGCGAGGACCGCCGCCGGATCCGTGCCCAGCGCCGCCAGATCGGCCAGCAGCCAGTCGTCGTGACCGCGCTCCTCCTCGATGTGCTGCCGCAGGTACCGGATCAGCGGGCCGGCGACCGGGTCGCCCGGGCCGAGGCCGGCGCAGCGCTCGGCGGCCCGTTCCATCAGCGGGACCGAGGCGCGGATCACCCCGTGCATGGCGGCCAGATACGCCGGAAAGCGCGCGTCGAGCCCTGCGGGCCGCCAGATCCGCGCGCTCGCCGCCCGCAGCGCGGGGTCGGTGAGAGCGAGGCGGGCGCGCAATGCCACCCCGGCGGACGCCCCCACCAGGCGGCGGCCGGGCCCGCCGGCCGGCCCCAGCACGCTGCCGGTCCGGTACATCTCCGGTGTGCCGGCCCCGCTGACCGGCGACGCCCCGCCGGCCCGGGGTGCGTCCCGTGTGTCAAGTCCGGCGGCCGACTTCGGCGTACCGCCGACCACGTGCGGCTCCGCCCCGCGGCCTTCGCTGACCGGCGGTGCCCCGCCGGCCCGGCGTGTGTCCCGTGTGTCAAGTCCGGCGACCGGCTTCGGTGTACTGCCGGCCACGTGCGGCTCCGCCCCGCGGCCCCCGCTCACCGGCGGTGCCCCGCCGGCCCGGCGTGTGTCCCGTGCGTCTAGCCCGGCGACCGACTTCGGCGTACTGCCGGCCACGTGCGGCTCCGGCCCGCCGCCCCCGATCACCGGCACCGGCCCCGGTGCCCCGCCGGCCCGGCGTGTGTCCCGTGCGTCTAGCCCGACGACCGACTTCGGCGTACTGCCGGCCACGTGCGGCTCCGGCCGGCCGGCCTCGCTGACCGGCGGTGCCCCGCCGGCCCGGGGTGCGTCCCGTGCGTCTAGCCCGGCGGCCGACTTCGGTGTACTGCCGGCCACGTGCGGCTCCGCCCCGCTGGCCTCGCTGACCGGCGGTGCCCCGCCGGCCCGGGGTGCGTCCCGTGCGTCTAGCCCGGCGACCGACTTCGGCGTACCGCCGACCACGTGCGGCTCCGGCCCGCCGCCCCCGATCACCGGCACCGGCTCCGGCGCCCCGCCGGCCCGGGCGGGCACCACCGAGTCCGCGGCAGCGACGCTCATCGCGGCGCTCCGCCGAGCGCCACCAGGTCGGCGTACCGGTCGGCACCGTGGCGCCGGACGAACGCCACGGGGCCGGCCGCGGTCTGCTCGTGGGCCACGTGGGCGTCGAGCAGGGCGCCCGCAGCTCCGCCGGCCAGGCGGTCGGCGGCGGCGAGGACGGTGGGGTGGTCGCCGAGGGACCGGCAGCCGGCGCAGTAGCCGGGCTGCGGGCCGTCGCCGGAGGTGCCGTAGCGGTGCAGGAGATGGCTCGGGCCGACCGTTCGGATCATCCGCAGCGCGGGGGAGGCGGTCACGCGCTCGGCGACCGCGGCCCAGCCGTCGCGGGCGATGTGGCCGACCGTGAGGTGGGCGGGGGCGGGTCTGCGGTCCACCGTGTCCTGGTTGCAGCAGGCCAGGACCAGGCCGTCGGCGGCGACCACCGGCCAGGCGGCCATCGCGCACGGCAGGACGGCCCGTCCCGCCGGGCCGGGGGCGCGTGCGGCGGACCAGGAGGCGGCGCGGCCCACCGCCCGCAGCGTGTTGACCAGTACGGGCACCCGGTCGTCGAAGGTACGGCGGATGTCCGCGGTGACGTCCGCGAGGTAGGGGTCGCCGGGGCCGGAGCCGACCGCGTGGACGCTGGTGGCCACTCCGGCGTCGAGGGCCTGCCGCAACACGGCGAAGACGTCGGCCCGCGGCACCTCGCGCTCGTGGAAGGCGTCGATGCTCACCGAGAAGTGGTCCACCGCGGTGACGGCCCGCATGATCGGCGGCGGGATCGGGACCGACCTGGAGCGGGCCCCCTTGGCGAAGAAAGCGCCGGTGAGCAGCGCGCTGCGGGTGCCCGCGGCCCGTGCGGTGCGGGCCAGTTCGGCGCTGAGCGCGGGCCGCAGCAGCGGTTCGCCGCCGGTCAGCATCACAACAGCGGGGCCGCCACCCTCGAACGAGCCCACGAATCGCAGCAGTTGATCCGCGCCCGGCTCACCGGAGGCCATGGTGGAGGCGGTCGAGCAGTGGGCGCAGTGCAGCGGGCAGCGCCCGGTGACGGTCAGCAGCACGCCCGCACCCGGGACGGGGCGAAGCGACATCAGTTCGGCGAGTTCCACCGCGGCCTCCTCCCTCCTCCCCCTTCCTTCCGGAGTGTCGGCAGCGGCGGTTGGGCAACGGGTCGGAAGTGGTTGGGAAACGGTAAATCCGCAGGTGGCGGTGTCCGCCGAGTCGCGTGTCCGCCGACCTGCCCGCCGAGCCGCATACCGGCCGACCCTCCCCACCGGGCAGGATGATCAGGCCGTGGCCCGCGGCGCCGGGGCCATCGCGCCGGCGGCCTGCTCCCGGGCGTAGACGTGCAGGAGCCGCGGCAGCTCGTACAAGGCGGCGTGCGAGGTGACTTCGTCGTCCGGGGCGAGGATCGCCCCGGCGTCCATCAGGGACTCCAGGGTGCGGCGGGCGCCGTCCTGCCCGCAGTTGAGGGCCTCGGCGGCCTGGCGCAGCGTGAAGGGGCCGTCCGGGAGCGCGCCGAGCAGGCACAGCGCGGACCGGGCGGGCTGCGACAGGTCCCGCCAGCCGGCCGTCAGCCGCGGTCGTACGGCCATGTCCCCGGCGACGAGTTCGTCGAGTACGGCCCGGCCGTCCGCCAGCCGCTGGGCGTACTCCACCAGCGGAAGGTAGCGCCGTACGGCCAGGGCGAGGCCGCAGATGCGTACCGCCAGCGGCAGCCGCCCGGTCGCTTCGAGGATGCGGGCCGTCTCCTCGTGGCAGGAGTCCAGCCGGCCGGGGCCGATGATCGCGCCGAGCAGTTCGCGGCCCTCGGCCTCGTCGAAGGCGGTCAGCTCCAGCCGGTCGGCCGAGGCCAGGCCGGCCAGTTGGGTCCTGGCGGTCACCAGGACGGAGCCGGTTCCGGCGTCCGGCACCAGCGGCCGGACCGCGGACTCGTCGGCGGCGTCGTCCAGGACGAGCAGGACGTCGCGGTGGGCCAGCCACTCGCGCCACGCGGCGGCGGCTTCCTCCAGGTCCCGTCCGTCCTGGCCGCGGGGCCCGGGCAGGCCCGCCAGCCGGGTGAGTTCGGTCAGTACGGACGCGGGGGAGCGGGGCGCGCCGGCCTCGTCCCGCATGGGCACCAGCACCCGGCCGTCCGGAAACGCGCCGGCCAGCCGGTGCGCGGCGTGCACCGCGAGCGCGGTCTTGCCGGTGCCGACCGGCCCGGTGAGCACCGCCAGCCGCGGCCGCCGGATCTCCGGCGAACCGAACAGCGCGAGCAGATACCGCAGTTGGGCGTGGCGGCCGGTGAAGTCCGGCAGGTCCCGGGGCAGCAGGGTGCCGAGCGCGCCGGCCGCCCCGCGGGGTGCGCCCGGGCCCGCCGCGGCGAACGGGCCGCCCGTGTCCGGCCGGCCGCCGGAGAGCATCGACCGGTAGAGCGCTTCGAGCGGCGGGCTGGGCCGGAGCCCGTACTCCGCGGCCAGCAACACGCGCAGCCCCTCGTACGCGGCCAGTGCCTCGGTCTGCCGGCCCTGCCGGAACAGGGCGTTCATCTGCGCGGCGCGCAGCCGTTCGCGTTCGGGGTGGCGCTCCACCAGGTCGCCGACGGTGTCCGCGACCTCGTGCGCGTTGCCCAGCCGTAACTCGGCCTCGGCCCAGTCCTCGTAGGCCTGGAGGTAGCGGTGGTCCAGCCGCTCGGCCTCCGACTGGAGGGCGGAGGAGAACCGCAGGTCGGACAGGCACGGGCCGCGCCACAGGGCGAGTGCCTCCCGCAGTGTCCGGGACGCCTGGGCGTGCGCGCCGTGGCCGGTCGCCTCCCGGGCGCTGCGAACCAGCTGCTGGAAGCGCAGCGCGTCCAGTTCGTCGGCGCCGACCCGGAGCAGGTAGCCGCCGCCCTGGTGGACGAGCCGGCCCCCGTCGCCGGTGCGGTCCAGCAGTTTGCGCAAGGCCGACACGTAGACCTGGATGTTCTTGCGCGCGGTGCGCGGCGGGTCGTCCTCCCACAGCGTGTCCGTCAACAGGCCCGGCGACACGGGGGAGTTGGCGCGGCACAGCAGCATCGCGAGCAGCAGCCGCTGCTTGAGCGGTCCGAGCGGCAGGACCTCGGCAGAGGGCTCGGCGGGTCCGGCGGGCTCGGCCGATTCGAAGGACAGCGGGCCCAAGATGGAGAACCGTACGAAGGTGCGGGGCAATGCGGCCAACCTGGCTCACCCTCTCACCCGGAAGTCATGAGCTGAGATGAATGACGAAGGGCGTTCGACTTATATCAGATGATCAGGGGTGGGGTGAACAGGGACGGAGGGTGCCGATTCCGGCAGTTGCCCTGCTACCGTTCGAAGGGATGGACGTGCCCCCGCGACCGGTCCGACGGAGGGGAGGAGCAGACGATGGACGAACCCGCGACCGCCGGGCCGCAGACGCCCGCGGTGACCGCTCCGTCCGACTCGACGCTGGCCGAGCGGATCGACGCCCTGTTCCGCGTGGTGCGCCGTCCCAACCGCGAGCAGTACAGCCACGAGGAGGTCGCCCGGGCCTGCCGCGAGGCGACCGGGGAGAGCTTCTCCGCGACCTACCTGTGGCAGCTGCGCACCGGGCGCCGGGACAACCCGACGAAGCGTCACCTCGAGGCCCTGGCCCAGTTCTTCAGCGTGCCGGTCTGGTACTTCTTCGACGACGTGCGGGGCGCCGAGATCGCCAAGGAGCTGGAGCTGCTCGGTGCGCTGCGCGACGCCGAGGTGCGCAGCGTGGCCCTGCGCGCCGTCAACCTCTCGCCCGAAGGCGTCGGCACCATCAGCGACATGATCGACGTGATCGCCCGCCGGGAGCGCGACACCAACGGCAGCGGGCCCTGACCGTACGCCCACGCTTGGCACAGCACGGTTCCGTACGGCTCTGCACAGCTCGCAAGTCCGGCCGGCGTGAGAGGACGGGTGCGTGAGAACCGACCCGGACAGAGGACAGTGGCGGCGATGCCGCCGGATCGTGGACGGACTCGATCTGCCCACCCCGTTCGACGCCGCCGCGTTCATCGGTGCTCTGGCGCGCCGGCGCGGGCGCCCGATCGAACTGCTCCCGGTCCCGCTCCTGCCGCACACGCCGTGCGGTCTGCTGGTCACCACCGCCCGTGCCGACTACATCCTCTACGCCGCCGACACCACACCCTTGCACCAGCAGCACATCCTGCTGCACGAGGCGGCCCACCTGATCTGCGGCCACGACAGCGCGACGCCGGCCATGTCCTGCGCCGCCGAGGTGCTGCTGCCGCACCTGCCCACCTCGCTGATCGAGCGGGTGCTGGGGCGGACCGTCTACACCGAGCCGCAGGAGCGGGAGGCCGAACTCGTCGCCTCGCTCATCCTGACCCGCGCGGCCCACCCGGTCAGGACCGGGGGCGCGCCGCTGTCGCCCGCCGGTGACCGGTCCCGGCTCTACGCCCTGTTCGGCGCGCGCGCCGACCGCAAGCGCCGCGGCGTACGGAAAGCGCATGCCTGACCTCGTCACGCTGCTCGCCGCGGCCGTCTTCCTCGCCTTCGCCTTCCACCAGACGGTGGCCAACGGGTGGGCCGGGGCGGACCCCGGCCACCGCAGCATCACCGGCTTCGCGGCCTGCATGGGAGCCTCGCTGCTGTTCAGCGCCCACGTGGTGGTGGGCGTCCTGCACCGGCTCGGGCCGGTGGACGCGCCGCTGATGATCTTCACCCACGAGCTGCGGATCTGCGCCCAGTCACTGATCCTGTTCCTGGCACTGTCCCTCAAGGTGCCCGTGCCGCCCGTGCGTTCGGTACGCCGGCAGCTCCGGCTCACGCTCGCCGTCGCCGTGGTGGCGGCCGTGATCCTGCTCACCGCGGACACCAGGGCGGAGCACGGGCTGCTGGTGGCGAGCGGTGGGCGCGGATGGCTGCTGGCGGCGTACAACGTGCTCTTCGCCACGTACGGGTCCTGGTGCCTGTTGGTCCTGATCCGCGAACTGACGCACCACACACGCCGGCTGGAGCCCGGGCCGCTGCGCACCGGCCTGCGTCTGATGGTGCTGGCCGCGGTCGTCGGCACCCTGTGGACCCTGTGGGTGCTGACCTTCCTGCCGGCCAACCTGACCCGGGGGCTGCAGGACCCCCGGGAGGAGACCGGCGCCGGAATTCTCGGGCTCGTCACCGCCGTGCTCGCCACCGCGGGGGCCACCGCGACCCTGTGGGGCGACCGGTGGACCGCCCTGCGGCAGGGCCCGCTCGGCATGCCGCGCCGCTCGCTGGTCGCGTACCGCAGCCACCGGAGCCTGGAACCGCTGTGGTCCGCGCTGCACGACGAGCTGCCGCAGATCGCCCTCAACCCGTCCCCGGCGCACCGGCTTCCGGGGCTGCGCCGGGCCGAGTTCGCCCTCTACCGCCGGGTCATCGAGATCCGCGACGGACACCTCGCCCTGCGGCCGTACTTTCCCCGCGATCTCTCCGACTGGCCGGACTGGTCCGACCGGCCGGACCGGCCCGACCGGTCGCTTGACGGTACGGACGGCACGGACCGTACGAGCGGTACGGACGGCGGCGCGGGCGAACGCGCGATCCTGGAGGCCGCCATGATCGCCGCGGCCCTGGAGAACAAGCGGGTCGGCCGGCCGCAGAGCGACACAGGTCCCCGCGGCCACGCCCCGCAGCCCGTGCCCGGCACGGTCGACGCCGAGGTCGCCTGGCTGCTCCAGGTCGCCGCCGCCTTCACCACCTCACCGGCGGTCGCCGTCATCCGCGACCGTGCCCGGACGGCCGGCGGGGGCCCGGCCGCACGCCGGAAGAGACGTCGGGAAGCGGCTACGCGCAGTCCGGGCACAGCCCCCGGTAGGTGACCTCCGCCTCGGAGACCGTGAAGCCGAAACGTTCCTCCACCGGGAGGTCGGCCAGCGGGTCGTTGGTGGGGTGGACGTCGCGGATCGTGCCGCAGCCGGAGCAGACCAGGTGGTGGTGGGGGTGGTGGGCGTTGGGGTCGTACCGCTTGGCGCGGCCGTCCGTGGCGACCTCGAGGACCTCGCCCAGCGAGACCAGTTCGCCCAGGGTGTTGTAGACGGTCGCCCGGGAGATCTCCGGCAGCCGGCGTGCCGCACGGGCGTGCACTTCGTCCGCCGTGAGGTGAACGTGCTCACCGTCGAGGACCTCTGCGACGACGCGCCGCTGGGAGGTCATCCGCCAGCCACGCCCTCGCAGTCGTTCCAGCAGGTCGCTCATGTCGGCTCACCTATTCAGGTTCGTGGGATACCCGCAGTTTACCAGTTGACGTCCGGATTCCGATCAGATATGCGTTTGGTGCACTTCTTGACTTGGACTCAGTCGATCGTAGGATCGGTTCCGGCGACAGCCAAGAGGCAGGGAGCCTCCCGTAGGGCAGGAGACGATGACGTGACGGACCACCGCCAAGGAGCCGTGCGGTGCCGGCCTGCGGGCCACCGTCGTCCGCGGCGCGCCGCCACCGGTGGCCGCCCGCGTCATCCGAGCCGCTGCCCGTGCCCCGCCGCTCCCGGCCGCCCGGCACGGTGACCGCCAGCCTTGAGTACCGCGATCCGCTGACCCGCTTGGTCCGGAAGGATTCCCATGTCTGAGAACCACGATGCCATCGTCACCGACCCGAAGGCGGAGGAGAGCGGAGGTGTCTGCCCGGTCCCGCACGGCCGCGCCCCGCACCCGACGCAGGGCGGTGGAAACCGTGAGTGGTGGCCGGAGCGGCTCAACCTGAAGATCCTCGCCAAGAACCCCGCCGTGGCCAACCCGCTCGGCGAGGACTTCGACTACGCGGCGGCGTTCTCCTCCCTCGACCTGGCGGCGGTCAAGCAGGACATCGCCGAGGTGCTCACCACCTCGCAGGACTGGTGGCCGGCCGACTACGGGCACTACGGCCCGTTCATCATCCGCATGGCGTGGCACAGCGCCGGCACGTACCGGATCAGCGACGGCCGTGGTGGCGCCGGCGCCGGCCAGCAGCGCTTCGCCCCGCTGAACAGCTGGCCGGACAACGCCAACCTCGACAAGGCCCGCCGCCTGCTGTGGCCGGTCAAGAAGAAGTACGGCCAGTCGCTGTCCTGGGCCGACCTGATGGTGCTGGCCGGCAACGTGGCCCTGGAGTCCATGGGCTTCAAGACCTTCGGCTTCGGCGGCGGCCGCGAGGACGTCTGGGAGCCCGAGGAGGACGTGTACTGGGGCCCGGAGAAGACCTGGCTCGGCGACGAGCGCTACACCGGTGACCGCGAGCTGGAGAACCCGCTCGGCGCCGTCCAGATGGGCCTGATCTACGTCAACCCCGAGGGCCCCAACGGCAACCCGGACCCGCTGGCCTCGGCCCGCGACATCCGTGAGACGTTCCGCCGGATGGCGATGAACGACGAGGAGACCGTCGCCCTGATCGCGGGCGGCCACACCTTCGGCAAGACGCACGGCGCCGGTCCCGCGGACAACGTCGGCGCCGACCCCGAGGCCGCCTCGCTGGAGGAGCAGGGCCTGGGCTGGCGCAACGCGTACGGCACCGGCAAGGGCGGCGACACCATCACCAGCGGCCTCGAGGGCGCCTGGACGAACACCCCGACCGCCTGGGACAACAGCTTCTTCGAGATCCTGTTCGGCTACGAGTGGGAGCTGAGCAAGAGCCCGGCCGGCGCCAACCAGTGGAAGCCGAAGGACGGCGCCGGGGCCGGCACCGTGCCCGACGCCCACGACGCGGCCAAGAGCCACGCGCCCACCATGCTGACCACCGACCTCGCGCTGCGCGTGGACCCGGCGTACGAGCAGATCTCGCGCCGCTTCCTGGAGAGCCCGGAGGCGTTCGCCGACGCCTTCGCCCGCGCCTGGTTCAAGCTGACCCACCGCGACATGGGCCCGGTCGTGCGCTACCTCGGCCCGGAGGTCCCCGCCGAGACCCTGGTGTGGCAGGACCCGCTGCCCGCGGTCGGTCACGAGCTCGTCGACGCCGCGGACGCCGCCGCACTCAAGGAGCAGGTCCTCGCCTCGGGCCTGACCGTCGCGCAGCTGGTGTCCGTCGCCTGGGCGTCGGCCTCCTCCTTCCGCGGCAGCGACAAGCGCGGCGGCGCCAACGGCGCCCGCATCCGCCTGCAGCCGCAGAGCGGCTGGGAGGTCAACGACCCCGAGGAGCTGGCGACCGTCCTGCGCACCCTGGAGGGCATCCAGGAGTCCTTCAACTCCGCGCAGAGCGGGGGCAAGCGGATCTCGCTGGCCGACCTGATCGTGCTGGCCGGCGGCGCGGCCGTCGAGCAGGCCGCGAAGGCCGGCGGCGTCGAGGTCGAGGTGCCCTTCCACGCGGGCCGCGCCGACGCCACGCAGGAGCAGACCGACGTGGAGTCCTTCGCCGCGCTGGAGCCCACCGCCGACGGCTTCCGCAACTACGTCGGCAAGGGCAACCGCCTGCCGGCCGAGTACCTGCTGCTCGACCGCGCCAACCTGCTCACCCTCAGCGCCCCCGAGCTGACCGTCCTCGTCGGCGGCCTGCGCGTCCTGGGCGCGAACCACAAGCAGTCCTCGCTCGGCGTCCTCACCGACGCCCCCGGCACCCTCACCAACGACTTCTTCGTCAACCTGCTCGACCTGGGCACGACCTGGAAGTCCAGCTCCGAGGACGCCACCACCTTCGAGGGCCGCGACGCCGCCACCGGCGCCCTCAAGTGGACCGGCACCCGCGCCGACCTCGTCTTCGGCTCCAACTCCGAACTGCGCGCCCTCGCCGAGGTCTACGCCAGCGACGACGCGAAGCAGAAGTTCGTCACGGACTTCGTCGCCGCCTGGACCAAGGTGATGGACCTGGACCGCTTCGACCTGGTCTGATCCTTCCCGCCCACTCCGACGAGTGACCTGTCGCCCCGGCCGCCTGATGGTGGCCGGGGCGATGGCGTGTACGGGCCCTGCCGGTAGGCGATTTCGCCGGTTTCACGGTGATCCGGGCGCCGTGTGCGACCCGTTACGGGTGGGGTGCCCGGGAAGGGTGGGGGTGTCCGGGGTTGTCACGTGTCCAAGAAGTGGAGCCACCTTGCACCTTTGGGGAGAAGTCGTGCAGAATGCGGTGGCCCAGGCCCGCCGGGGAGACGGCCTGCGAACACAAGCGGAGCGTGGCTGTGCAGCAAGTGGGGGAACCGCGGACGGCCGCGCGCAGGCGGGGGCATGCGGCGCATGCCGAGCCGGCGGCCGTCGACGAGAAGCCGCGGCTGGTCGTGCTGATACCCGCGCACAACGAGGAGGAGCGGGTCGGCGACGCGATCCAGGCGCTGCACGAGCAGACGCTGCCGCCGGACCTGATCGTGGTGGTCGCGGACAACTGCACGGACCGGACCGCGGCCGTCGCGCGCCGGGCCGGCGCCGAGGTGTTCACGACCGTCGGCAACCGGCACAAGAAGGCCGGGGGGCTCAACCAGGCCATCGAATGGATCCTGCCGCACCTGTCCGAACGCGACCTGGTGCTGGTGCAGGACGCCGACACCGTGCTCAACCCGCACTTCGTGCAGACCGCGGCCGGCACCTTCAACCGCAAGGTCGGCGCGGTCGGCGGGGTCTTCTACGGCGAGGCCGGTGGCGGCCTGCTCGGCCTCCTCCAGCGGATGGAATTCCACCGCTACGCCTGGGAGATAGAACGCCGCGGCGGCAAGGCGTCGGTGCTCACCGGCACCGGCACGATGTTCCGGGCCCGTGTGCTGCGCGAGATACGGCAGGCCCGCCTGGCCGGGCGGATCGGCGGCGGCAGCGGCTACTACAGCCTCGCCTCCCTCACCGAGGACGACGAGATCACCAAGGCCGTCAAGACGCTCGGCTACCGCACCATGTCCCCGGCCGGCTGCGCGGTGACCACCGAGGTCATGACGACCGTGCCCAAGCTGTGGCACCAGCGGATGCGCTGGCAGCGCGGCGCCCTGGAGAACCTGCGCGACTACGGCTGGACCCGGGTGACGTCCCGTTACTTCGCGCAGCAGTTCATGATCGGCTTCGGCGCGCTCAGCTTCCTGGCGTACCTGCTCTTCATGGCGCTCACCCTGCTGACCACCGGCTGGCCGGGACTGTCGCCCTTCTGGACGGCGATCGGCGCGATCTTCATCGTCGAGAAGACCGTCTCGGTGCGCCGGGCCGGCCCGGCCGCGATCCTCGTGGCGCTGATGATGGTGCCGGAGATGCTCTACGACCTGTTCCAGCACGCCGTGTACTTCGCTTCCCTGTGGGGCCTGGTCCGGCGCAGCGAGGAGACCTGGGTGCCCACCTGATCCCGCACCCGCCCCCGTGAATGTCCCCCCACATCACGCACCACCACGTTCCCACCTCATTCGCCTCATTCGGGAGGACCTTCATGTACGGACGAGTCATCGGCGCGGGTACCACGGGTGCGGGTGGCGCCACCCTGGCCGCCACCGGCATCTGGGCGCACAACCTCGCCCTGTTCGTCGCCGCCACCACGCTGGTCGCCGCGGGCACGGCCCTGTTCAAGCTGGCCCCGCGCCGCCGCGCCGGCCGTTGATCGAACCCACAACCCCTGGTTGTGCTCCCGCGTGACTACGTGATGCGGGCGGAAACGAACGGAGCCCCGGCCGCCTCCCCGGCCGGGGCTCCGCGTGTGTGGGCTCCGCGTCAGCGGTACGCCGTGACGTCAGCAGTAGACGTGGCTGCGCGAGCGGTTGTTGTACGAGCAGATGTCCGCGCGGGCACCGGTGGAGCGGCGCGGCGCCGCGGCGACGCCCGTGGCCACGGCGGCCGTGGCACGGCATGCGGCAGCGACAGTCCTGATGCGGTACAAGGTGCCCCCTGGCGGCAGCCGGCCTTCGTCGGCCGGCGAGAGCCGCAATCCTAGGGGAGCGCGCCGGGCCGGCGCCCGGAAAATCCGAAAAGACGTAGATCGGATACGTCGTCCGTGAGACCGAGCGCACAGCCGGGCTCCGCGGCCGGGCGCGTACGCTCGATCGGGGGCGGACGCACCGGTGAGGCCGCGGGCCACAGAGCCGGTGCGCCATGGAGCCGGTGGTGGAGAGGCGAGGTGGTGGGGCGGTGCGGCCGACGACACTGCTGTGGGTCACGGCGGGCGCGGGCCTGGCGGTGGACCAGAGCACGAAGGCCATCGCCGCGGTGCTCGTGGAAGGTCATGGCGCCACGCACGCCCTCGGTGGCGCGGTGACCTTCACCGCGATGCGCAACTCCGGCGCGGCCGGGTCGTTCGCGCCGCACGCCACCTTGGTGTTCACGCTGATGGCGCTGGTCGTCGTGGGCGTCATCGCGCGGGTGTCGCCGACCGTACGGCGGCCCGGCTGGGCGGTCGGGCTCGGCCTGCTGTTCGCAGGTGCCGGCGGCAACCTGATCGACCGCCTCTTCCGTACCCCCGGCTTCGGGCGCGGCGCCGTCCTGGACTTCATCCAGATCGGCCACTCCGGCATCTTCAATCTCGCCGACCAGTGCGTGACGGCCGGGTCGGTGGTGATCCTCGTGCAGACCTTCCGCGGCATCCCGATGCGCGGCGGGGTGCGCGGCCGTACCGAACCCTGAGCCGTACCGGCGGTTCCGGCTTCATCCGGGTGCTTCCGGACGTTTCCGCGTGCTTTCCGGCCGCGTTCCGGGTGCCGGCCGGCGCCCGGCGGGGCAGGGTGGAGAAAGAGGGCGCGAGGAGGCGGCCGTGGACTTCGACGTGATCGTGGAGATCCCGCAGGGATCGCGCAACAAGTACGAGATGGACCACGAGGCCGGGCGGATCCGGCTGGACCGGATGCTGTTCACCTCCACCCGCTACCCGGCGGACTACGGCTACGTGGACGGCACCCTCGGCCACGACGGGGACCCGCTGGACGCCCTGGTGCTCACCGGCGAGCCGACCTTCCCCGGGTGCGCGATCGAGTGCCGGGCCATCGGGATGTTCGTGATGCGCGACGAGCAGGGCCTGGACGAGAAGGTGCTGTGCGTGCCGGCGCACGACCCGCGCTGGGAGCACGTGCGCGACATCCACCACGTCAGCGAGTTCGACCGGCTGGAGATCACCCACTTCTTCGAGGTCTACAAGGACCTGGAGCCCGGCAAGTCCGTCGAGGGCTCGCACTGGGAGGGCCGCGCGCAGGCGTACGCGGAGATCGAGGCGTCCCGCGTGCGCGCCCACACCCCCCACTGAGGACTCCCACCGAGGACCGCGACCGAGGACCGCGACCGAGGCCGGCTTCCTCCCGTGCGATCCGGGGCGATCCGGTACGTATCGCCGCCCCCGCCGGGTGCCGCCCCGCCCTCAGTAACGATTTGCGGCCGCTGTACGCTCCCCTGTTCGAAGCCGCGTGGACCGCGGTGGAGCAACCCTGTGGAGTGGTGTGATGGCCGAGCACGCGGTGATGTGCCCACCGGTGACCCCCCCGGTGCCCGTGCCCGGCCCGCACCTGTCCGCGGGGCCGCGCCGCGAGGCCCGGGCGAGTACGGCCCGGGGGAACGGCGGTTCGGGGCGGCGCGCTATGTTCGGACCGCCCGGGGGTGTGCGCGCCCGAGACGGCGGGGAGACGAGGCCCCGCACGCGCACCTGAGATCCCGGCGGACGGCCGCAGCGCCCGGGGGAATCGGGAGACGGGGGCGCCGTACGGTGCCGGCGAGCCGAAAAGGACCGAAAAAGGACCAAAGAGGATATACGTGGGCAGGGCGGTGGTACGCCGGCACGGCAGGATGAGCGACGGGGAGCTGGGCGACGCGGTCGAGCGGGCCCGCGACGGCGACGAGGCCGCGTTCGCGGCCGTCTATCGCGAGGTCCATCCCCGGCTGGTGGGCTACCTCTACGGGCTGGTCGGCGACGACGCCGACGACGTCACCTCCGAGGCATGGCACGACATCGTGCGCGACCTGCACCGCTTCCGCGGCGACGGAGAGGCGTTCCGGGGCTGGGCGGCCACCGTCGCACGGCACCGTGCGCTGGACCACCTGCGCCGGATCAAGGTCCGGCCGCGCACCACCGCACTGGACGAGATCACGGCCGAACCGGCCACCCCCGGCGACTCCGAGGGCCTGGCGCTGGAGAACATCTCCACCGAGCAGGCGCTGGCCCTGATCGGCGAACTCCCGCAGGAGCAGGCCGAAGCGGTGCTGCTGCGGGTCGTGCTCGGCCTGAACGCGCCGATGGCGGCGCGGGTGCTGGGCAAGCGGCCCGGCGCCGTACGCACCGCCGCCCACCGCGGGCTCAAGCGCCTGTCGGAACGCATCGGGACGCAGCCCGGCCAGTTCGGGCCGGGACGGCAGGACCGGCAGACGGGCGGCGGTCACGGAGGTCAGGGCGGCCCGGACGGCCGCGGCGGCCAGGGAGATGTGGACGGATGAACGAGAGCCGGGAACGCGGCGCCCTGCTGGCCGCCGACGACGCCGAGCGGCTGCTCAGCGGGCAGGCGCCGGGCGGTGCCGACGACGAGCTGGCCGGCCTGGTGCGGCTGCTGGTGGCCGCCGGCGAACCGCTGCCGTGCCGCGCGGAGGACGAGCTGGCCGTGCTCGACGCCTTCCGGCAGGTCAGCGCGGCGGGCCGCCCCGGGGACGCGCGGCGCCGGGGCGCGGCCCCGCTGCTCGCCCCGCAGCGCTCCCGCCGGCAGGTGAAGGCGCTGGTCGGCGGGGTCGCCGCGGCGTTCACCCTGAGCGGCGTGGCGATCGCGGCCCAGACCGGCGCCCTGCCGCACCCCTTCCACTCCGGCGGCACCCCGCACCGCAGGCCGGCCCCGCCGGTCACCGTCTCCGATACGGCACCGGGCGCGAACCGCCCGGCCGGGACCGCCGGACCGGCCGCCGGGTCCCCGGCCGGCCGCAACCCCGCGGCCCCGACCCACCCCGCGCACCCCACCCACCCCGTCACCGGCTCCCATGCCGACACGGACAACCACGGGTTGTGCGAGTCGTACACCCAGGCCGCCAAGCAGGGGCACCAGGCGTCGGTCTCCATCCGCCTGCGGCTGTCCCAGGCCGCCGGCGGCGAGGCGAAGGTGGACTCCTACTGCGCGGCCGTCATCGGCGCGGGCACCCCCACCAACGGCGCCGGCCCCAAGCCGAAGTCCACCCCGACCTCGACGCCGACCACGACCCCGAGCCCGTCCGGCTCGCCGTCGCCGGCCGCCACCACCGCGCCCACCCCCACGGCGCCGACCGCCACCCACCACACGGCCGCGGCCCACGCCTCCGCCTCCCCGTCCCCCTCCACCTCGCCGGCCGCCTCGTCCACGGGGCCGCACCGCCACTGACGCCGGCCTCTCCCGGTCCCCGCCGTCACCGAATCCACCGGGCAGTTCCCCAAAATTCACCCCGGGACGGCCCAACTCGCGCCCGATTCCTTACCGTTCGCCCCGCGGTCACCCCCGTAAGTGTGTGCGAAATCTCGTTGACACAGAGACGTACTACGCTTCGCTCACACATGATCGGAAGCTGACAAGGGGGATCCGCGATAGCACTACGGATTTGGCTCAGCAGCGCGGGCGTGGCCACCACGCAGGTGATGCGGATGCTGCGCGACAACCCGGACGGGACGGCCGTCCGCATCTACGCCACCAACGTGGACCCGGACGCCCCCGCGCTGTCGGCCGGGGACGTGGGGGAGGTCGAACCCCGCTATGTCGGCGACGCCGACTACGCGGAGTTCGCACTGGATTTCTGCCGGCGGCACGCCATCGACGTGCTGGTACCGCCCAGACGCCTGGGCGCGCTCGCCGGCCTGGAGGAACGCTTCGCCGCAGTGGGCACACACCTGATGTGCTCGCCGCGCCCGGCGATCCGTGTCCTGACGAACAAGAGCCGTACGTACGAGGAGGCGCGGGCCGCCGGCGTGCCCGTACCGCCCTGGCGGGTGGCCACCGACGCCGACTCCTTCCGCGAGGCCGTGGAAGAGCTGGCGGCGGGCGGGGACAAGGTGTGCGTCAAACCCGCGGGGGAGTACTCGGCGTTCGGCTTCCGGATTCTCGACGACGGGCCGCTGCGGGTCAGGGACCTGCTCGCCCCGCCGCTGCCGGTGGCCTCCGTGGGCGCGGTCGCCGACGCGCTGCGGCAGGCCGCCGACGAGGGCGAGGCCGTGCCCGAACTGCTGGTGATGCCGTATCTGGACGGCCCCGAGGTGAGCGTGGACTGCCTGTCCGCGCCCGGTGGGCGGATGCTGGCCGGCATCGCACGGTCCAAGGTGGGCCGCTACCGGCACATCCTGGACGACCCGGCCCCGGTCGCCCTGGCCCGGCGGCTGGTGGCGCACTTCGGGCTGGCGTACCTGTCCAACGTCCAGGTGCGGCACCTGCACGGCGAACCGGTGCTGCTGGAGGCCAACCCGAGGGCGTCGGCGGGCGTCTTCCAGACCGCCTTCACCGGGGTCAACCTGCCCTGGGCCGCGGTACGTCTGCTGCTGCACGGCGACGCGGGCCCGCTGCCCGCGCCCCGGCTCGGCGGCCGGATCGCGGTCACCGAGACCGCCGTGGACCTGAGCCCCGCCGCGGTCGAGGCGGCCCGGGTGGTACGTGCGGCATCGGCGGGCGGGCCCGTTGCCGCTCCGGTGCCGGCAGTCGCGGCGGCGCCCGTGCCCTCGGTATCCGAAGACCGTCCCGTGCGCGCGCTGGCCGATCTCGGCGGCGGCCGGGCGGCCACGGTCGCACCTCAACGAAGGCCCCGCGAGGACCACTTGGTGCGGGGCGAGGCCACAGCGACGGCGGGCTGAACCGGGCGCCGCGCGAGCGGTCGTACGACCGGAAGCCATACGACCGCTGGGCCGCGGGAGTTGTGCGGCTTCGGGGACGGTACGAAGGGGAGTCCTACGGTCGTGGGCCCGTACCGCTGCGGGGCCGGGGACCGGCACGGTCGTGGGCTCGTGCGGCCGGTGGACCGCGGAGAGCGTACGGCCGCGGGCTCGTAGGGCCGTGGGGCTCGTACGGTCGTGGGTTCGTGCGGCTGCTGGGCTCCTGCGGTTGTGGGCTTGTACGGCTGCGGGGACCGGCACGGTCCGTCTTCGGGCCCCGGGCCGCCCCGGAGCCGGGCGGCGGCGCCGCACGTCACGGAACCCTCGCCGGGAGGGTCAGTTCCCGGCGAGCTCGTCGACGCGGGTGGTGGCCAGGTCCAATTCGGTGCTGCCCGAGCCCAGTTCGGTCACGGACTTGGCCAGCAGCGAGGAATTGCCGGTGGTGGCGCCGTCGGAGCAGTCGGCGGCGGCCTGGGCGAGCAGGGACAGGGCCTTGGACCAGTGGGCCTGAACGGTCGCTTCGGGGACGGCCGGGTAGACCTCGGCGGCGCGCAGGTCGGTCTGGAAGGTCACGCAGTCCTGGCCCATGCTCGTGGTGTCGCCGGCCGAGGAGTCGTCCTGGACGGCGGACACGTCGCGGGACAGCGTGGCCATGGCGGTGGTGCCGCCGCCGGAGGACCAGCCGCGCAGTGCCGTGGCGGTGGCGGGGGAGGAGCCGCGGCTCGCGCCCGGGGTCGCCGTACCGCCCCCGGAGTGCGCGCCGCCGCCGGCCCGTACCGCGACCACGACCACCACGACGACGGCCAGCGTGCCGAGGAATCCCAGCAGGCCGGCCCGCAGCGCCGACCCGGCCGAGCCCCGGCCGGGAGGACGTCCGGTCCCGTGCCGGGCCCGCCGGCGGCCCCCCTCGTCCTCGCGGTCGGGCGCCGAGACTCTGCCGGGCACATCCGGATGCGGCACAACAGCCCCCAAAGGTTCGCACTGTGTAGCGAGCGGGAGCATGCCACCACAACGGCCGCAGGCGGAGTGACATTTGCCGGACCGTGATAAAAACCGGCAAGCGACCGCATCGGGGCATATGCCAGGCGCCTGCGGGCGGGCGTGGCGGGCGGCTGTGGCGGGGCCCGGCTCAGCCCTCCAGCCAGGTGCGCAGCGCCCACCACCAGCGCAGGGTGCCGGGCACGGCGGAACCGGCGGCCGGGCCCGTGGCGGGGGCGCCGCCGTCCGGGCCGGCCGGGGCGGGCGGGTCCAGCGCGGCACCGGTGGCGCGGGCGAGCTTGGCCAGGCGGTAGCGGACGGTGTTGGGGTGGACGTGCAGCGCCGCGGCCGTACGGTCCAGCCGCCGGTCGTGGTCGAGGTAGGCCAGGGCGGTCAGGGCGAGTTCGCGGTGGAAGCCGTCGGCCGGGTCGAGAGCGCCGAGCAGGCGGTCGGCCAGCAGCCGGGCCAGGTCGGGCTGCGCGGCCAGCGCGGTCTCGGCGGCCAGATCGGTCAGGTGGTGCGGGCCGCGCAGCCCCGCCGCGTCCGCCGCCCGTAACGCCCGCTCGCACAACGGATACACGGCCGGCACCTCGGCCAGCGTCAGCGCGGGGGAGACCACCAGCAGCGGGCCGTCCGGGTCCAACTGCGCCGGCAACCGCGGGGTCAGCCCGGCCAGCCGGCCGTCGACCAGGCCGAACAGCCCGCCGGGCACGGTCAGCCGGCGCTCCAGCGCGTGCGCCTGCACCGGCCCGGCCACGTCCGACAGCACGCAGTGATACCGCACGTCCGGATGGAGCCCGGCCCCCAGCACCTCCTCCGCGCCCGGGTGCACCGCCGGATCGCCGTGCAGCAACCGCCGCAGCACCTGTGTACGGGCGTCCCGCGCCGTGCGGGCCAGCTCCAGCTCGGCGGTGTGATACCCCTCGATCACCTGCCGTTCCATGGCGGAGGCGTGCCGGTCGAAGTGCAGCATCGCGTCCAGCAGCACCGCGTCGGGCACCCCGGCCGACCGCCCCCGCGCCACCCCGATCTCCAGCGCCCGCCGCCGCCCGGCCTGCACCCCGCGCAGCAGCCCGGTCAACGGCACGCCCTGCACCGCGCGGTCGGCCCCCAGCAGTGCCGCCCGCGGATCCTCCTCGACCGGCTCGCCCCTGTCCCCGGAAGCGCCGGCTCCTTCGTAGGCCCGCTCGAACGTCGTCAGCCCGGCCGCCAGCAGCACCCGTACGTGCCGACGGTTCTCGGCCACCGGCAGCCGGGCCACCTCCGGCGAGGTCCGCGCGGCGGCCACGACCTCGTCCACGACGGAGGGGTCGGTGATCATGGAATGCAGGACGTCGGCGAGGGCGCGGTGCGGGGTTTTGGCGACGGGGTGGGGCGGGCCGGGGGGATCGGGGGCGGCTTCGGGACGGGTTGGGCTGTCGGGGGCGCTCGGGTTGTGGGGGCTGTTCCGGTTGTTCGGCCGGTTCCGCTTGCCGGGGGTGGCCGGGACTTCCGGACCGATGGGCTTGTCAAGGGCGCTCGGGCTCTCGATGTCGCTCGGGCTGCCGAGCGCGGCCGGGTTGTCGGAGCCGCTCCCGTTGTTCGCGCCGTTCAGGTCGTTGGGGGCGACTGGGTTGGCTGGGCCGTTCCCGTTGTTCGGGCCGTCCCGGTCATCGAGGCCAGGCGGGATGCCGGGGCGGCCCGACCTGTTCCCGTCCTGCGGCCTGCCCGAACCGTTCGGGTTGTGCCGGTGGTCCAGGTGCGTCATCGTCAACCGCCCTCCCTCGCGCGCCGGCCCGGTCGTACGGCCGTCCCTGGTGCCGCCGTTCCCGTGCGGGCCAGTACGGACGCGGCGCCCGCGCGTACGTGTCGCGTACGTGTCGCGTACGGGCGGCCCGTACGCCTTCGCGCCGGCGTGCGCGTACCGCCGTACCACCGGCGCCGTACCCCCGTACCGCCGTCCGTACCGTGCCGCCTCCCGCCGTACGTACCGCCGCGCCCGGATGCCGTGCGGCAGGCGGCCGTTGTGGCCCGCGTACAACGACGGCCCCGGGGCTTGGTGACCGCGTACCTGTCAACCGTGCCCGCGGGGGCGCAAGGTGACACCCGCCGCCTCCCCCCTCGTACGCCAAGGAGCCGACCGTGCCGACCGTGCCGATCACGTCCCGTCCGCGCGCCCGCCGCGGCCCGCGCAGCCTCGCCCTGCTCGCCGCCGCTGTCGCCGTGGTGGCCGCCACGGCCGCTCCCGCCGGGGCCACCGCCCACCGCCCAGCAAACGCAGCCACCGCCGTCAGTGCGACCGACCTGCGCGAGGTGCTGCTCGTCGGCAACAACTGGGACGGCACCGCCGATGTCATCAAATCCAGCGGGGACTTCGCCCGGATCGCCCGGATCAACATGATCCCGGACAAGGCCCAGCGGCTCGCGGAGATCTACCTCGACCCGGTCAAGCTCGCCTTCTTCCTCGGCATCCGCAACGGTGTCGGCGAGGGCCACGACCAGTTCGTGGACGACATGTACACCACGCCCGACGGGAAGTCGGTGGTCGCCTCCCGGCCCAGCTTCGCCGACGTCGTCTCCATCGACCTGGCCACCGGGCACCTCAACTGGCGCTTCCCCGTGGCCGGTTACCGCTCCGACCACATGGCCGTCTCGCCCGACGGCACCCGGATCGCGGTCTCGGCGTCCACCGCCCGTACCGTGCACGTCCTGGACATCAACACCGGGCAGCAACTCGGGTCCTTCGGCACCGGCGACGAGCCGCACGAGAACTACTTCACCAAGGACGGCCGTTACATCTGGGACATGTCCATCGGCAACGTCGAAACCGCCCTCGACGACCCGATCTGGGACTGGACCAAGGGCGACCGGCACATCACGATCGTGGACGCGCACACCTACCAGCCGGTCCGCACCATCGACATGCGCTCCCGGCTGGACGCGGCCGGCCGCAGCGACCTGTCCAACGCCATCCGCCCGGCCGCCTTCAGCCCCGACGAGTCCACGCTCTACTTCCAGGTCTCCTTCTTCAACGGCTTCATCGAGTACGACATCGCGTCCGACCGCATCACCCGGATCAAGACCCTGCCGGGCAATCCGGCCACCAACCCCGACCGGACCACCTGGATCAACGACTCCCGCCACCACGGCCTGTCGATGAACCCGGCCGGCACCAAGCTGTGCGTGGCCGGCACCATGGACAACTACGCCACCGTGGTGGACCGGGCCACCCTCCAGGAGGGGCCGCTGATCCCGGCCGCCACCCCCTATTGGGCGACGGTGAGCGGCGACGGCAAGGACTGCGTGATCTCCGAGGCCGGCGCCGACCAGGTGACCGCGATCGACTTCGCGACGGGGCAGAAGGCGGCCTCCGTCGCCGTCGGCGACCACCCGCAGCGGGTGCGGCTCGGGCACGTACCGGCGGACTGGACGGGGCCGGCGTCCTGACCCTGATGTCCGGTGTCGTGGTGCGGGCCCGGCCGTAACCTGTCCTTCGGCCGGGTGCCGCATCCGCGACGTGAAATAGCGGGCCCATCGGTGCTGGCCCCTGGCATAGTCCCGGTATGGACACCGATCCCTTCTGGACGCTCATCGCGGAGTGCCGGCGGCAAGGGCTCAGGGGTGACAAACGGGACGCGTGGCTGCGCGACGCACTGACCCGGCTGCCCCCGGACGGGATCGTGCACTTCCAGGCGTGTCTGGAACACGTCACCGACCAGGCGTTCAGCTGGAACCTGTGGGCCGCCGCCGACCGGGTCTTCGGCGGCTGGTGCTCCGACGACACCTTCTGCTACTTCCAGCGGTGGATGATCGGCCTGGGCCGGCCGGTCTTCGAGTCCGTGGTGCACGACCCGGACGCCCTCGCGTACGCGCCCGAGGTGCTGCGGCTGAGCGGCCTGCCGCGGGCGGCCTGGGGCGAGGACTGGCCCGAGTGGGAATCGCTGAGCTACCTGGCGCCCGAGGCGTTCGAAACGGTGACCGGCGCCACCGACGACGGCGACTCCTTCCACGCCGCCACCACCGTGCTGCTCGACTCCGACCGGCCCTACCGGCTGCGCCCGACGGCGCCCTCCGGTTCGCGCTGGAGCGTGCTCGACGAACCGGAGGCCGCACGGAGGCTGCCGCGGCTGAGCGTGATGTTTCCGTTGCCGGAGGGGACGGGGTGAGCGCTCACTTCTGGGGTGACGGGGGGTGTGCGCGGGGTTCCGGGTGCGGGTGCGGGGGTGCCGATCGGGTGTCGGATGCGGATCGGGGGCGGGGCGTGGACGGGGCGCCGGGTGCGAACGGGGCGCCGGGGTGCGAACGGGGTGCCGGTCAGGTGCCGTTGACCAGGCGTATGTAGCGGACCCAGTCCCAGTTGGGGCCGGGGTCGGTGTGGTCGGTGCCGGGCACTTGGCTGTGGCCGATGATGTGGTTGCGGTCCTTGGGGATGCCGTACTTGTCGCAGATCGCGGCGGTGAGCGCGGCCGAGGCGTGGTACATCGCCGTGGTGAAGTACGCCGGCTGGTCCACCCAGCCCTCGTGCTCGATGCCGATGCTGCGGGTGTTGTAGTCCCAGTTCCCGGCGTGCCAGGCGATGTCGTGCTCCCGTACGCACTGGTCGATGGCGCCGTCCGCGGACCGGACCACGTAGTGCGCGCAGGCGGCGTGCGCCGGGTCCTGGAAGAGGGAGATGGTGTCGGCGAAGGTTTCCTGGGTGACGTGAATCACCACGAGGTTGATCGGATACGTCGAAGGGCGGCTGGCGGCGGTGTAGTTCGCGGTGCTGGCCGGGGCCCAGATCGCCGACGGGTAGTCGACGGTGGCGGCGGCCGCTGTGCCCTGCCCGGTCCAGAGGTCACCGGTCAGGGCCGCCCCGGCCGCGGCGCCGAGCGCGAGCCCGCCGCGCAGGATCGTACGGCGGGTGGTGGCGGGGGCGGGGTCGGGTGCGGGGGCCGGCGCGGAGGCGGGTGTACGGCGGCCGGTCGGGTGCGGGTCGGTGTCGCCGGCGGCGCCGGTCTGGCCGGAACGGGTGCCGGGTCGGCCTGACGACGGCTGGACGGACGGGAGTTGCTGATGGCGGGAACGTTCCACGATGACTCCCTCTCACGGGCGATCAGACGGTCGCGTGCATGACAATCTGCGAGGCGTGTTCATCCTGCGACCACCACCCCTGACCTGCCAAGCGGTTCCCGTATTGGCAGAGGTCCATACCGGTGGCGCCCGACCCCGCCAAACCGCCCCACCTACCCGAAACCGGCCTGCCCGCAACCATCCATTCACGCACCGTAGTCACCGCGGCGTCCCTCGCGTAACAACTGACACACGCTCACATCGCTGCCCGGCCACGTCTCCTGCCTGCTTTATCCCTGCTACGCGCCTCCCGCCCGATTGGTTCCCGCCGCCAACTCTTCGATTCGGCTTGGAAAACACGTCGGGCTCTATTAACGTTCGATAACGCAGCGCGGTCGTCACCGCCCTTTCCGGCGGTACCGTGCGCTTGCCGAATCCCGTGCGCGGGAACCGGGGAACCAACAGAACAGGGGTGAATCGGGCGGCAGCGCCGCGGCCCGTAGGAGACCTTCTTCCTCCGAACCCGTCAGCTAACCCGGTAGGCGAAAGGGAAGGAAAGGAGTGCGCCCGCAGTGGCGTCGAACCAGTCTGCCTACGCACCCGCACCTCCGGACGGCGACCCCGCCGGCGCCTGGGACCCGACTCCCGCCGCGCCGACCGCGACCCTCGAACCGGAGTTGCCCGAGCCCCCGCGGCCGCCGGTCTTCCCGGCCCCCCTGCCGCCCCTCGCTCCCGTGGCCGACGACGACGCCCACGACGCCACCTCGCGCGACCGCACCCGCCTGCCCCGCCAACGCGCCGTCAGCCGCGGCTCCACCGTCCTCGGCATAGCCGCCATGGCCGCCGTCGGCGCCGGCGGAGTCGCCGTCGCCGCCCCCGCCGAGTCCCCGACCGCCGGTCCCGGCACCACGGCCCCCATATCCGCCCCGGACGTGACCCCTCCGTCCGTTCAGGACGTGAACCCGGACTCCGCGCGGGACCTGACCGTTCAGAACCTGAACTCCGGTACCACCACCCTTCCGGACGGCGACCGCGCCCGGGGGAACGAGGCGGGCGAGGCCGGTAGTGCGCCCGCCGGCCCGGGTGAGGCCGGTGGTCTCGCCGGCCCGGCTGGTGCGAGCGGTTCGGCTGTGTCGGACGGGCGGGACGGAACGGGTGGCCCGAGCGACTTGGGCGATCTCAGCAGGCTGGGTGACCTGGGCGTCCTGACCGGCTCGAGCACCTCGGGGGGTGGGGCCCCCTCCCCCTCCCTCCCCACCACC
>NZ_JADKYB010000020.1 GCF_016918855.1 Actinacidiphila acididurans | reverse complement strand
CCCCCCCCCCCCCCGCCCGGCCGACCGGACGTGGGCGAGCGGCCGCCGGGGGACGTCCCCGGGCGGCCGCTCGGTCGTATCGGCTCGGTCGTATCAGCCGCTGCCCGGGGAGGGCGCGTCGGCCAACTGCCACACCGTCAGCAAGGTGGTGTAGGTCGGCAACGGGGTGTCGCCGAAGCCGCTGTCGCCCGGCTGCACGCCGGTGAACTGGAGCATCGCCAGGTTGCCGGCCTTGGTGACCGTGCACAGCACCGTGCCCTTGGTGATGTACTTCTCGCTGTTCAGGTCGGACTCTTCGATCTCGCCCGGCAGCGCGTTGGTGCCCACGCTCTCCCGGCAGGACTTGTACGTCGCCGCGTCCGAACTGCCGAACGTGGTGAAGAAGGTCATCTTGCCCTCGATGGCCTCGTAGTCGATCTCGTCGCTGCCGGAGCCGCCGATGGGGCCGTTCGGCTGGACCACGGCCTTGTCCAGGTCTACGTTGCTCTCGGTGTTGAACACCGGTGAGCGGATCACGAACTTCTTGTTCTGGAAGAGCAACCGGGGCGCCGCCTCGGTCGGCGACGCCGGGGTCGTGGGCGCAGAGGCGCCGGCGGGCGAGCCACCCGAGGCCGATCCGCCGGACGCCGATCCGCCGGCGGACCCGGCGGAGGAGTGGCCGCCGCCCGTGGTCCCCGCGGTCGTACCCGAATTGCCGCCGGACGAGGCCGCGGCATTGTCCCCGCTTCCGTCGGACTTGGTGACGGTATAGGTCACCACCACCGCGAGCACCACGGCCACCGCCGCGGCCGCGACGCCGATCACCGTACGGGTCCGGCCGGACCGGCCCCCGCCGCTGCCCGAACCTGCACTCGCACCCGGCCCCGTACCCGTATCGGGAGCCGTCCCCATACCTCCACCCCCGCCCGGAACCGGCCCCGGGCGCGGCGGCTGCAACACGTACCCGGACGGCGCCGTGCCCACCTGCGGCGGCATGGACGGGGGCGGCACGGAGGTCGCACCGGGCGCCGGAGCGCCGGGCGCAACCGACGGCGGCCCGGCGGGAGTCGGCGGCGGGGCCGGGTAGGAGGGGGCCGGCGGGTACGAGGGGTAGGCCGTGCCCAGGGGGTCCGCCGTGGTGGGACCGGCCGCGGGCGGGACCGGCGGGCGCGCCGCCGCGCTCTCCCGGCGGGTGATCTCCGCCGCCACCGGCGCCGGCAGCCAGCCGGCGAAGTCCCGCAGCCCGCGGCCGGCCCCGGCCTCGCACAGCCGGGCCAGTTCGGCGGGCGCGGGCCGCGCCGCCGGATCGGCGGTCAGGCAGCGGGTCAGCACGTCCCGCAGCGGCTCCGGATAGCCGGTCAGGTCCGGCGGCTTGATCGCGGTGTTGGCGATCATCGTGGCGAGGGTGATCGCGCCCGCGTCGCCGTAGGGATGGCGGCCGGTGGCCGCGAGCCCGGCGATCAGGCCGAGTGAGAAGACGTCGGTGGCCGGGGTGAGGGCGAGCCCCGAGGCGTGCTCGGGTGACATGAACTGCGGGGTGCCGATCAGCCCGCCGCTGCGGGTGAGCTGGGTGGAGTCGGCGGCCCGGGCGATGCCGAAGTCGATGACCCAGGGGCCGTTCGCGGCGAGCAGGACGTTGCTCGGCTTCAGGTCGCGGTGGATGACGCCGGCCGCGTGGATCGCGCGCAGCGCCTCCGCAGCGCAGCCGACGAGCTGGAGTACGGCCGGCAGCGGCAGCGGGCCGAACCGCAGCAGCGCCTCGTCCAGCGGCAGGCCCGGGACGTAGGTGGTGGCCAGCCACGGCCGCTCCCCGGTGGTGTCGTGGTCGACCACCGGCACCACGTGGTAGCCCTGCACCCGGCGGGCCGCCTGGACCTCCTGCTGGAAGCGGCGGCGGAATTCCTCGTCCTGCGCGTACTCCCGGCGGATCACCTTCAGCGCGACCGGCTGGCCGCCCCGGGTGTGCGACAGGTAGACCGTGCCCATCCCGCCCTCGCCGATCCGGGCGAGCAGGCGGTAACCGGACTCCTCCCGCGGGTCCTGCGGGGTGAGCGGCTGCAGTGGCGTGGCGTCGTTGCTGGCGATCGTGGGCCCCCCGGACAGTCGCGAACGGCGCCTGAGCTTACCGGGGTTGACGAAGCACGCGGCCTACCCGGTTCCCCCGTGCCCGCCTCGGCAGCGCGCCCCTTACCCGGCCGCCCCGCCGTCCGCCCCGGTCTGCCACCCCCGGTCGTGCAACCCCTGCCCGGCCGCCCCTACCCGTCCGCCAGCCTGATCAGCCGTTCCCCCGTCGCCGGGTTCGACGCCACCAGCCGCCCGTCGTACGGCACGTGCTGGCCCCGGCGCAGCAGCAGCCACCGGATGTCGTAGCGGCGCCCGATGCGGGCGCGGACGTCGGGCGGGGTGTGCGGGTCGAGATAGGCGCGCGCGGCGAAGAAGCGCCGGTTGCGCTCGGCCGGCGAGGTGGAGGGGTCGGGCCAGGTCGGATTGACCATGAAGATGCCGTACGCGGGCAGGGTGTGCGGCGCGAAGTAGCCGTCGGCGATCAGCACGTCGCCGTCCGGCACGTGATCGGCGACCCAGCCGTACGAGGGCCAGCCCCGCGGGTGCCGCAGCGTCACCGGCAGATACCGCTGCGGGACGACCGCGCCGATCTGCGCCGCCGTGCCCACCAGCACCGCGATCACGGCCAGCGGCGCCAGCACCCTGCGCACCCGGGTCCACGGCGGGATCTGCGCGACCTCCACCGCCAGGCCGAACTGCAACGGCACCACCAGCAGCGCGAACACCCGGCCGTAGGTGTAGTGGCCGCTCACCCAGCCGTACCCGACCAGCGCGCAGTCCGCCAGGAACATCAGCACCAGCGGGTCGCGCCGGTACCGCCGGGCGCGCAGCGCCAGCACCGGCAGGCCGAGCGCGAAGGCGAGCCCGTACCAGTGCCACAGGTCGGCGTACAGCCGCCTGTGCACCGCATCGACGGTGGTGTCACCGGCCAGCGAGAAGATGTCGTTGTACGGCCAGACCAGCGCGACCACCAGTGCCGCTGTGCAGGCGGCCGCCCAGCGCCCGGCCACCGGCCAGGACCAGCCGTGCTGCCGCCCGGCCACCACGCACGCCAGCCCCACCCAGGCGGCCAGCGCCGTGATCGGGTGGATGAGCAGCAGCACGCCGCCGGCCGCACCGAGCCCCACGTAGGGCGCGTACTCCCGGAACAGCGCGCCGGGCCGGTCGTGCAGGACCACCGAATCCCGCCGGGCGAGCCGGTCCGCCCAGGCCCACAGCAGCAGCGTCACCCCGACCGCGAAGCAACTGGGGTACGGCGCCCCGTGCGTCAGCGACCACAGCCCGCAAAATCCGCTCCACTCCTTGCCCCGCACCCCCCACACCAGCGTGAACGCGGCCAGCGCGAACACCGGGGCCCAGCGCCGGGTGCTCAGCGTGCGGGTGAAGGCCCACACGCCGAGCAGCAGCACCGCCAGGTTCAGCCACAGGCTCAGCTTCACCACCCGCCAGGCGGCGAGCCCGGTGAGCTTGGCGAACAGGCCGAGCGCCACGATGTAGGGCGAGAAGTACGGGCTGTTCGCGCCGGAGACCTTCAGCAGCGGGTTCATCGGGTGCAGCCAGTCGTCCTTGATCCGCTGCACAGCGGAGGCGTGCTGGCCGAAGTCGCCCTGGATCGGCGCCCGCCAGGCGGTGATCCCGACCACCAGCCAGAAGGCGGTGCCCAGGATCAGATAGGGCGTGGGCCGGTAGCGGCCCGCGCGGACGATCAGGGCGTCGCGCGCGGCGCCTGCTCCGTCGTCGTCGGCCGTGAGTGGCCCGGTCGTCAGTTGTGGCACAGCTCCTTCTCCGCCGCCACCGGGTCGCGGGGGTAGCGGAACCACGTCCGCCCCCAGGAGCCGGTCAAGTTCTTCCAAAATCGTTCGGGCGTCAGCGGATCCCGCACCGACGCCTGCAGTTCGGCGAGTTCTCCGCAGTTCAGCGCGTGCCGCGCGGCGTCCACCGCGGCCGGGTCCACACCAGCGGGGACAGGGGTGCCCGGATCGGTCCAGTCGGCCACGATCCAGGCCGGGTCGAGCGGTTTCTCGTGCCCGGCCCGGCCCGCGGTCCGTACGCCCTCCCGCGCCTGGTGCGCGGCGAGCGGGTAGGCCAGCCCCAGGGTGTCCACCGAGGTGCCGTCGAGCGGCATCACGATCCCATTGTTCCCCAGAAGTCCGAAAGCACCCGCCATGCGGGTCCGTGCGCCGAGTGCGAGCGGCAGCGCCTCGAAACGCTCTCCGCCGCCCGGCCGCTGGATCAGCAGCACCGGCCGGCCCGCCGCCTGCGCCGCCTCGACCGCGGGACGGAAGCCCCGCGGCACGTTCTCGTGCACCGCCATGCTGATCGGGTGCGGATTGTGGGTGTAGCCGACGTACGCGCGCTGCTCGTCGAGGATCGCGTACGCGTCCCCGCTCGACGCGGGCGGCCGCCACAGCAGGGCGCAGCACACCGCCCAGCCGGCCAGGCCCAGGGCCGCGATCCTGGTGACCTGGGTCAGCGGCACCGCGCACAACGGCAGCGCGATCAGCAGCAGGCCCGGCAGCAGCAGCCGCCCGTGCATGAAGTCACCTCCGGACCGGCACACGTACGCCCACGACAGCAGCCCGGCCACCGGCGGCGCGACGAGTTCGGCGGTCAGCGCGCCGCGCGGCGCCCAGGTGATCAGCGCCAGCAGGATCAGCAGCGGGATCCACAGCCGGTACGGCTCGGCGAAGTTCCCGAAGTAGGCCAGGCCGCGGCGCCACACCGGGTCGCTGGCTTCCTTGGTGAGAGCGGGTAACGGCACGAGAACACCGTAGTACCCGGCCCTGAACACTTCGTAACCGGCCGGTGCCGCGAGCGCGCAACTGACGAGGCCCGCGGTGCGCCGCGCCCCCGGCAGCGTCACGCACCACAGGGCGACCAGGAACACCGCGGAGACCAAGGCGAGTTCGGGTCGCACCAGCGGGCCCAGGCCGATGACGGCGGCGCCCGCGTACAGTCGCCGGGTCCCGCGGGCGGTGCGGGCGGCGACCAGGAACCACCAGGCGAGCGCGATCCAGAAGGTGGTCAGGCCGTTCTCCAGGCCCGAAGTGGTGTAGTCCCAGTCGGCCTTGACCGGCAGCAGCACCAGCATGCCCAGCGGCAGCAGCGGGGCGGCGCTCATCGGGCGGACCGCCTTGCGGGCGGTGGCCACCGCGAGCGCGTAGCCCGCGCCGGTCAGCACGATGCCCAGCGACACCGCGACCACCGCCGGGTCCGTACCGCCGGCGTAGGCGGCCGCGGCCACCAGCCACTGCCACAGCGTGCCGGTGGTCGCCTCGGCGCGCTCGACCGGGTTGAAGACGGGGCCGTGCCCGGCCAGCAGTTCGCGGACCGTGCGGGTGTAGATCATGCCGTCGTCGCCGACCCACCGGTGCCGGTAGCCCATCACCATCACGGCCAGCGCCGGCACCGCGGCGATAGCGGCCTCCCGCAGCCTGCGGGCCGGCAGCAGCACCGGCAGCAGCGCGACGGCCCGGCCGGCCAGCGCCGCGGCCCTGCCCAGCGGCCCGGGCGGCCGGGCGCCGGGGACCAGTTCGGGTGATGTCACGACAGCTCCAGATCGGCTCGGCCGGCGGCTCGGCCGCGGATCGGCCGGGCAAAGGCGCCGACGGCGGCGACGGCCTCGAACGCGGCGAACACGGCGAATGCGGTGAATGCGGTGAAAGCGGCAAGGTCGGCATCGCCGGCGAGGCCAGCCAGGTCAGCAGGGTCGATGCCAGCCTGCCAAGGGGTCAGCACAGCATCAGGTCCGCCACGCGGGCGGCGGCGCGGCCGTCGTCCAGGTGGCAGAAGGCCGAGCGGAAGGCCGCGTACGCCGCCTCGTACGGGCGCACGGCCGCCGCCGGGTCGCGCAGCGCCTCGATCAGCGCGGCCGTGGATTCCAGCAGCGGGCCCGGCGCGACCCGCTCGTGGTCCACGGCGAAGCCGCGCAGCGTGTCGCGGAAGTACGCCAGGTCCGGCGCGTACAGCAGCACCGGGCGGCCGGTGACGGCGAAGTCGGCCAGCACCGCGGAGTAGTCGGTGACCAGCACGTCGGCCGCGAGCAGCAGCTCGGCCAGGTCCGGGTGGCCGGAAACGTCCCGCACGAAGCGGCCGTCGGCCGGCACGGTGTCGGCGACCAGCGGGTGCGCCCGCACCAGCAGCACATGACTGCCCGCCAGCTCCCGCTCCAGCGCGGCGAGGTCCAGCGGGAGGTGCAGCCGGTGGCGGCCGGCGCCGTACGACTCGTCGTCGCGGACCGTCGGGGCATACAGCACCACGGTGCGCCCGGCGGGCAGGCCGAGGCGGGCGCGCACCTCGTCGGCGACCTTGTCGCGGTCCTCCGCGCACAGCCGGTCGGTACGCGGCAGCCCGGTCTCGGCGATCTCGCCGCGAAAGTCCAGCGCCCGGCGCAGCACCGGGGTGGCGGCCGCGCTCGGCGAGAGCAGCAGGCTCCACTGCTTGCCGCCCCGCTGCGGTGGCCAGCCGTGGTCCAGGGCGGCGCACAGGGTGCCGGCCAGGTCCAGGCCGATCCGCTTGACCGGGGTGCCGTGCCAGGTCTGCACCACCCGCTGCCCGGGCCGGCGCTCGAACCAGGGCGGCAGGTGGGTGTTGGTGAGCACGTACCGGCTGCGGGCCAGCGCCTCGTACCAGGCGTGGCTGCCGTGCACGACGGCCCGCCCGGCCACCGGCACCGCGGTCCGGCCGTCCCTGACCACCCACAGGTGCTCCACCGGGGCGCCGCGCCGGACCAGCTCCTCGTGCACGGCCCGCGGGGAGTCGCCGCAGTCGTGCCCGTCGAAGCTGCTGTAGAGCACCGCTGGCCGCAGCGCCCGCCGGGCCAGCACCGGATAGTGCCGCTCCCGCAGCAGCCGCTGCCGGTACGGGCCCCGGTCCGCCGCCGGTACGGTCCCGCTCGCGGTCACGGCCAGGTGGTCGTGGTCCCGCCGGTCCAGCCGCAGGGCCCGGCCGCGCGCCGACAGGTCCAGCGGGACCGGCTCCGGCCCGGCCGCGGCCAGCCGCACCGGGGTGTCCCGTCCGTCCGCCCGCAGCAGCAGCCGCCACTGCCCGGCGTGCGGCAGCGCGGCCGCGTCCGGCTCGGCGGCGAACCGCTCTCCGGTCACGGCCACGGGGACGGTGACCTCGGCGGCGTACGTGTCGTGCCGCAGCACCAGCAGCGCGTCGTTCTTCGTTCCTGCTGCGGGCAGCGCGCCCTCGACGCGGAATCGGCCGCCGCTGGTACGGGTCAGCGTGTCGGCGAAGATCTGCGGCAGGTCGTCGCGCAGCACCAGGGTGCCCGCCGGGCCCGCCTCCACCGACAGCTCGCGCGAAGTGCCGTCCGCCGCCGGCGGCAGCGGGCAGCGGCACGGCGCGGGCGGGCCGTCCACCGCCACCCGGGCGGTGCTGCCGTCCGCGAACAGCACCTCGGCCCGCCAGGTCACCCCCGTCGGCGGTACGACCTCCCGCGGCAGCCCGTCCGCGGTCGGCCGCGCCGCGGTCAGCCGGTCCGGCCGGACGACGGCGAGGGCCCGCACCCAGCCGCCACCGGCTCCGCCGGATTCCACCGTGATCGGCACGTCCAGCGCCCCCCCGGGCACCGGCCCGCGCAGCCGCAGCGCCACCGGCGGCCGGCGCTCGCGCAGGGCCAGCTCGATGCGGACGGCGCGCTCGGGTGGGGCGGCGCCTGTGGCCGGGGTGGTGCGTGAGTTCGAGTTGATGCTTGTGCCGGGGGCACTGCCCGAACTCGGATGGGTGCCTGCGTCCGGGGTGCTGCCCGAGCTTGGCTGGGTGCCCGTACCCGGGGTGCCGCCCGCGTCCGAGTGGGGGCCTGTGCTCTGGTTGCCGCCCTGGCTCGGGTCGCTGCCCGAGGCTGGGTGGGCGCCCGGGCCCTGGTCGCCGCTCGTGCCCGGGTTCCGGCCCGGGCCTGGGCCGCTGCCTGTTCCTGGCGTGGTGTCCGAGTTCTGGTGGGGGTCTGGACCTGAGGTGCTGTTCGAGTCCTGGTCGCCGCCCGAGCCCCAGTCGCCGCCCGTGCCTGGGCCGCTGCCTGTTCCTGGGTAGGTGCCGGTGCCTGGCGTGGCATCCCAGTTCGGGTGGGGGCCTGTGGCCGGGGTGCCGCCCGCGTCCGAGTGGGTGCCTGTGCTCTGGTTGCTGCCCGGGCCCTGGTCCGTGTCCGAGCCGGGATCGTCGCCTGAGCTCGGGTGGGTGCCTGGGTCCTGGCCGCCGGCCCAGCTCGGGTGGGTGCGTGTGCCTGGGGTGCTGCCGGAGCTTGGGTGGGTGTCGGTGCTCGGGGTGCTGTCCGGACCCGAGTGGGTGCCTGTGCTCTGGTTGCTGCCCGGGCCCTGGTCGCTGCCCGATCCTGGATCGTCGCCCGAACTCGGGCGAGTGCCTGGGCCCATGGTGCTGCCCGAGCCCCGGTCGCCGCTCGTGCCTGGATTGCTGGCCGCGGCCGGGCTACCGTCCAGGCTGCCGCCCAGGCGACCCGGCACCGGCCGGGTCCGGTGGCCGGTCAGCCGGGCGCGTACCGGTTCCACCGCCACCTGGAGCCGGCCGTCGCTGAACCAGGGGACCAGTCGCAGGCCGTCCGTCACCCGGTACGGGGCCGGGGACGCGCCGGAGCAGGATTCGTCGGGGCGCAGGGCGGCCGGGCGCACCCGGGTCCCGGTGGCCAGCACGATGCCGATCCGCCACTGGCCGGGCCGCAGTGCGCCGCCGTGGCGCAGCCGGCGCGGGTCGAGGACGATCTCGAAGCCGGCCCAGTCGTAGCAGTGCCGCTCCTGCCCGGAGGCGTCGGTGACCTCGGGGGAGGTGATGGCGCGCAGTGGCAGCAGCAGGGTGCGGCGCCCGCAGGTGGCGAGGGCGGCTCGCAGTACCGAGTGCCGGGAAGGGGCGTCCACGTTGCGGATGTAGGCGTGCCCGCGCAGCACCAGCCGGCCGTCCCGCCAGACCGCCTCGCGCAGCCGGGCGACCACCGGCAGGTCAGGGGCCCGCACCGCCACCGCGGACCGGGGCAGCGGCACCGGTGAGCCGTCCGGCCGCGGCAGCACGGCTCGGCGGCGGCGCAGCGGCGGCCCGGCCAGGTCGAACACACCCCGCCCGCCGGCCAGTTCGTGGCCCAGCACCACCATGAGGTCGGCCAGCCGCCCCTCGTCGACGAGCCGCCAGCGCATCCGCAGTTCCACCGGCAGCGCGGCGAGCAGTGACCGGTCCACCCGGGCCAGCCAGTCGCGTGCCCCCGCCATGAACGTCCGCCGGTACTCCGGGCCCGCCACCGGCAGCGCGGCCATGAAGTACAGCAGGTCGTCGGTGAGCACCGAACGGTCGTAGTCCCGTTTGTGCGCCGGGAAGGAGGCGGCCAGGAAGCGGGAGACCCGGTCCACGCCGGCGATCCGGTCGCGCACCCCGGTGACGTCGGTGCGCCGCCGGGTGATCGACCCCTCGCGCAGCCGCCAGTAGTAGACGTGGTCGGCCAGCACGTCCACCGCCTCGGCCAGGAAGTGCGCCGGGATGGTCACCGGCGTGTCCTCGTACAGCACCCCCTCGGGGAAGGCGAGTGCGTGCCGTTCCCAGAACGCCCGCCGGAACACCTTGTTCCACGCCACCCGGTCGGCCAGCAGGCCCAGGTCCCGGGTGATGTGAGTGCGGGTCACCGTCCGCGTCATGCCGCGCTGCTGCCACGCCTGGCCACGGCCGCGGGCGTCCAGCCGGTACACATTGCCGGTGGCGAAGTCGGAGCCGGACTCCTCCAGCAGCCCGACCAGCCGCTCGTACGCCCCCGGCGCCACCACGTCGTCGCTGTCGGCGAACGCCAGGTAACGGGTGCGGTCGTCGGCGTGCCGCACCCCCGTATTGCGGGCGTGGCCCAGGCCCGCGTTGTCCTGCAGGACCAGCCGGAACCGCCGGTCCCGCCGCGCCCAGCCCGCCGCGATCCGCGGCCCCGCGTCCGTGGAGCCGTCGTCCACCATCACCACGTCCAGCGCGCCGAAGCTCTGCCCGGCGATCGAGGCCAGGCAGTCGTCCAGGTACCGCTCGACGTTGTGTACGGGCACGACGACGGTCAGGCGCGGTTCCATGGGCGGCGGCCGTCCTCTCGGAGCGCTCTCGGAATGTGCGGAAGTGGGGTCGGCAGAGGGTCGCGTCGCGCCGCGGCCGGGGGTGCCGCCCGGTTCAACCCGCGGCGCGCCGCCCGGGTCACCGGATATGAGCCGAATGGGGGACAGCGCCGGATCGACACAGCGTGTCCGACTGACTACGCTCGGGTGTCCAAGGTCGGTGGGCGAGCCCGAGTTCGCCGGGAGCGGCCCGGGCGTTGTGCTTGCGCTTCCCCGGGCACCCTCCGCGGCCCGCGCCCGGGCCGGAACGCCCGGCTTGCTTCATACCCGTGCGGGGTACGAGCGGTCGCCGTCCGCCGGACCGTGCACGGGGGGCGGACCCTGCTCCATGGGCCGGGCGCCGGCGTCGCCCGCCCGCCCGCCGAAGTGCTCCGCGGCCCGGCCGCGATCCGCGCGATTCCAGGATGGTCATGCCCCGCTTCAGCCTCGTCGTCCCCGCCCACCGCTCCCGGGGGTTGCTGCGCACCTGCCTGGAGTCGGTGCTCGCGCAGTCCTTCGGGGACGTCGAAGTGATCGTGGTGTCCGGGGCGGAGGAGGACGTGAACGGGGATGGGAGCGGTGCGATCGCACGCGAGTGCGCTGCCGCGGATTCGCGGGTGCGGGTGGTGGAGTCGGCGCAGGTCGTGGCGTCGGGCCACGCCCGGGACGCCGGGGCGGGGGAGGGCGCGGACCCGGATACGAGCGCCGGTGCCGATCCGCAGATGGTGGACCTGGCACAGGCCATGGCGCCCGGTCCCGCGCGGGACGTTGGCGTGGGGGACGACGCGAATCCCGACGTGCGCGGTGCGGCCGCGCGCGAGTGTGCCGCCGTCGATCCGCGGGTGCGGGGGGTGGAGCCAGCTCAGGCGATGGCGTCGGGCCGCGCCCGGGATGCCGGTGCGGAGACCGGCGCGAACCGGGACGCGAGCGCTGCCGCCGGTCCGCGGGTGGTGGAGTCGGCGCAGGCTGTGGCGTCGGGCCGCGCGGGGGGCGGCGCGAATCCGGACGCCAGCGCAGCCGCCGATCCGCAGGTGCTGGACCCGGCCCAGGCCATGGCGCCGGGCCACGCCCGGGACGCCGGCGCGGCTCGGGCCCGGGGCGACTACCTGCTCTTCCTCGAGCCCGCCGATCTCCTCGCGCCCGGTGCGCTGGCCGCCGCCGACGCTCGCCTCAGCCGGGCCGGCGAACCCGATCTGCTGCTGCTGGGCCACGAGCACCTCACCGTTCTGGGCGAGCCCCGCTCCAGCGGTGACCACGACGCTCTGGCCGCTCTCGGTGAAACCGTCACCACGGCCACCGCGAGCCCGGACCTGCTCGCCCTGCGCCCGGCGCCGGCCACTCGCCTGATCCGCCGTGACTTCTTCACCGGTCACGCATTCCGGTTCGCCGCCGGGGACCTCGAACTCGCCAACCGGGTGCTGCTGGCCGCCGGGCGGGTCGCAGGGCTGGACCGGGTGTGCGTACGGCACCGGGAGCGGCCGGAGCACAAGGACGGCGGGTGGGGGAACGGGCTGGCCGTAATCGACCAATACGAGGAACTGTTCGCGCAGATCGCGGGGGAGGCCGGGCGGGCCGCGCTGTATCGGCAGGCGGCCGGGGTGCTGGCCGGGATCGCGTTGGGGGTTCCGAAGGACGGGCGGCGGGAGTTCGTGCGGCGGGCCGGGCGACTGCTGGCCGCGTACCGTCCGGCGGACCCGGCGGACCCGGTGGACCCGGTGGACCCGGCGGACCCGGCAGCCCCGGCAGCCCCGGTGGGGCCCGGCGGGGAGGTGGGGGAGTGGCTGCACGCGGTGGGTTCCGGTTCGTGGCCGCGCTTCCGCGTGGTGACGGCCGGTCGTGCGGTCCGGGCCGGAGTCGGCGCGCGGGCGCGGGGCCCAAGGCGGGCGCTGCGGGGGCGGGCGCTGCGGGCCTGGTACCGGCTGCGGTTGCGCCGTCCGCTCGACCCGCGCCTGGTGGTGTACGCGGCCTACTGGAGCCGCGGGGTGTTCTGCAATCCGGCCGCGATCGCCCGTAAGGCCGCCGACCTGGCCCCGCATCTGAAGGCGGTGTGGGTGGTGGGCAGCGCCGACCGGGAGCGGCTGCCGCCCGGCACCGCGCATGTGGTGGCGGGCTCGGCGCGGTACTGGGACGTGATGGCCCGGGCCGGCTTCCTGGTCAACAACGCGGGCTTCCCCGGCGCCGTGGTGAAGCGCCCCGGCCAGGTCTACCTGCAGACCCACCACGGCACCCCGCTCAAGCTCATGGGCACCGACCTTTACGACCGCCCGGCCGCGGCGGCTGCCATGGACTTCCCCCGGCTGCTGGAGCACGCGCGCCAGTGGGACGTCTCCCTGGTGCCCAACGGGCACTCCGCCGAGGTCTGGGAGCGGGTCTATCCCGGCGGTTACCGGACCCTGCCGTCCGGCTACCCGCGCAACGACGTGCTGTGGACCGCCGGGGCCGCCGAGGTCCGGGCCGCCCGGGCCGCGCTGGGCCTGGCCCCCGGCACCACCGCGATCCTGTACGCGCCCACGCACCGCGACCACCGGCGGCGGTTCACCCTCCCGCTGGACCCGGTACGCCTCAGCCGCGACCTCGGCCCCGGCCACACCGTGCTGGTGCGCGCCCATTACTTCTACGACCGGCCCGACCTGGCAGACCTGCACGAGCGCGGCCAGGTGCTCGACGTCTCCGGCCACGACTCCGTGGAGGAGCTGTGCCTGGCCGCCGACGCCCTGCTCACCGACTACTCCTCCCTGATGTTCGACTACGCGGCCCTGGACCGGCCGATCGTGGTGCACGCCCCCGACTGGGACGCCTACCGCGCGGCCCGCGGCGTGTACTTCGACCTGCTGTCCGGAAAACCCGGCGAGACCCCCGGTGTGATCGCCCGCGACCAGGCCGAGGTCGCCGCGTCCTTCCGCACCGGCGCCCACCGCGGTCCCGGGGCCGCCGCCCTGCGCGCCGCCTTCCGCGAGCGGTTCTGCGCGTACGACGACGGACTGGCCGCCGAACGCGTGGTGCGCCACGTCCTGCTCGGCGAGCCCGGCCTGCTGCCGCACCGCCCCCTGTACGAACGCAGCCCCGCCCCCACCCCCGAGGCGGCCGAGCGGGCGGGGACGGTCTCCCCCGCATGAGCCGCACAAGCCGAATATGCCGTGACGACGCTAGTTCTTGGGCGCCGCCGCCCCCGGCGCCGAGGGCGTACGGTCGCCGGCCGGTGGCAGGGCGCCGGGCGCGGGGGCCGGTCGGCGCAGCGCCATCGGGACCACCGCAGGGAGCCCGGCGTCCTCGCGCAGGAACACCCGGCGGACCACCCGCTCGGCCGCGTGCCCGTCGTCGTACGCGCAGAAGCGTTCCCGGAAGGCGGCCCTGAGCTGCGCGGAGCGCGGGCCGCGCCAAGCCCCCGTGGCCAGGATGTCGGTGAGGTCGTCCTGGCCACGGGCCACCAGGCCGGGCGGGTGCTCGGTGATGTCGAAGTACACCCCGCGGGTGGCCCGGTAGACCTCCCAGTCCGGCAGGTGCAGCAGGATCGGCCGGTCCAGGCCCGCGTAGTCGAACATCAGGGACGAGTAGTCGGTGATCAGCCCGTCCGAGGCCAGGCACAGCTCCTCGGCCGAGGGATGGGCCGAGACGTCCAGGACCCGCGGATGGTCCGGGGCGGCGTGGCCGGGCGGGTAGCGGTGGTGGGCGCGGTGCAGCAGCACCACGTCCGGGCCGAGTTCGCCGGCCAGCGCCGCGAGGTCGAGGTCCGGCACATATCCGCGCCGGTAGTCGCGGTGGGTGGGCGCGTACAGCAGGGCGGTGGCGCCGGCCGGGATGCCGAGCGCCGCGCGCAGGGCCGCCACCCGTTCGGCGTCGGCGCGGTGGAAGACGTCGGTGCGCGGCTGCCCGTACTCCAGGGTGGTGAACGCCGACGGGTAGGCCCGCTCCCACACCAGGGTGGAGTGGCGGCTCGCCGAGAGGCTGAAGTCCCAGCGGTCCACGTGGCGCAGCAGCTTGGCGAAGTCGGTGGTGCCGGCCGCGGCCGGACGGTCCATCAGGTCGATGCCCATGTGCTTGAGCGGGGTGCCGTGATGGGTCTGCACATGGATCTGGCCGGGCCGCTTGGCGTACCTGCGGTGCAGGTTGACGTTGCTGACCAGGTACGTGGCCCGGGCCAGCGCGGTCCAGTACGCGGCCGACTCCGGTTCCAGCCGGGTCACGCCGGGCGGCAGGGTGTGGGCGTGCTCCGCGGTGGTGATCCAGGCCGCGCGCATGTGCGGGGCCAGCTCCCTGACCGCCGCCTCGATCGCGGCCGGGTTGCACACGTATCCGCGGTCCCAGTAGGCGCAGTACACCGCCAGGTCCGGGTCCAGCGGGCGGCGGCGCTGCATCAGGTAGTGGGCGTGCAGCAGCGCGGTGCGCAGGGTGCCCCGCCAGGCCCGCGCGCGGCGGGCGGCGACCGGCCGCAGCTTCTGCAGCGCGCCCAGCGCCTCGAAGGTGCGGCGGGCGCCCAGCGCCACCAGCAGGTAGCGCACCCCGCTGCGGCTGACCGGCGCCGGGCGGAAGCCCTGCGGGCGCAGCGTGCGGTACCGGGCGCGGCAGCGGCGGAAGAAGTCCGCGCGGGAGCGGCGCGGCACCCGGTCGGGGTAGCCGAAGATCGTGGTCAGGTGGTCCAGCATCCGCCGGAACAGCACCGGCCGCCAGCGCTCCAGCTCCGGGTGGCTGTCCAGGAACGCGAACAGCAGGTCGTACTGCCCGAAGACGTCGAAGTGGCGGCGGCTGGTGGTGCGCAGGATGCTGCCCCGGCGGCGCTGCCGGTAGTGCACGCACACCCGGTCCAGTACGGCGATCGACCGCGCGGCCAGCAGCGCCGGATACGTCCAGGGGGTGTCCTCGTACCAGCCGGACGGAAAGGCGAGCGGCAGCTTGGTGACGAAGTCCCGGCGGTAGGCCTTGTTCCAGGCCACCATGATCAGCCGCAGCATTTCCGGGTGGTCGTCGAGGGTGAACACCCCGGAGCCGGCCCGGGTGAGGATCGCGGCGAAGTCGTTCCGCTCGGCGCGGCCGTCCCAGTACGTGCGCTCGTAGTCGAAGACCAGCAGGTCCGGGTCGCCGGTCTCGGCCAGGCGGGCGGCGACCGCCTGGAGGGTGCCGGCCGTCATCAGGTCGTCGCTGTCCAGGAACAGCAGGTAGTCGCCGGTGGCGCGGGCCATGCCGGCGTTGCGGGCCCGGCCCAGGCCCACGTTCTCCGGCAGGTGCAGCACGGTGACGCGGCAGTCCCCGGCGGCTACGGCGTCGGCGATCTCGCCGCTGCCGTCCGGCGAGCGGTCGTCCACGACGATCAGCTCGAAGTCGCCGTAGGTCTGGGTCAGGACGGACTCCAGGCAGGCCCGCAGGTACGCCTGCACCTTGTAAACGGGGACGATCACACTGAAGCGCGGCACGGCACATCCAGGGGCGCGAACGGACGGACCCGCCCGGTCGGGCGGCGGGCGCGGGGTGGATTCCACCCCCACTCTCGCGAACGCATCCGCTTCGTCCCGGTTACGGCCTGATCGCGACATGCGCACGCACGGGTCGGCCGGGTACGGCTTCCGGGGGATCCCCGCCGCTCCTACGGTCCCGGGCCGCCCCATGCGAGAGGGGCGGCCTCCCGCACCCGGGAGAGCCGCCCCTGCCCACGTACCGCTGCGTACCGCTGCGGCCGCGCACCGCCGCCGCCGCTACTTGACGGCGCCCGCCATCACGCCGGAGACGAACTGCCGCTGGAAGGCGAAGAACACCGCCAGCGGGATGATCATCGACACGAAGGCGCCGGGCGCCAGGATGTCGATGTTGTTGCCGAACTGCCGTACCTGCTGCTGGAGCGCCACCGTGATCGGCTGCGCGTTGCTGTTGGCGAAGATCAGCGCCACCAGCATGTCGTTCCAGACCCACAGGAACTGGAAGATGCCCAGCGACGCGATGGCCGGGCCGCCCAGCGGCAGCACCACCCGGGTGAACAGCCGCAGTTCGCCGGCGCCGTCCAGCCGGGCCGCCTCCAGCAGTTCGCGCGGGATCTCGGCGAAGAAGTTGCGCAGCAGGAAGACGGCGAACGGCAGCCCGAAGGCGGTGTGGAAGAGCACCACCCCGGAGATGTCGCCGAAGATGCCGATGTCGCCGAACAGCCTGGCCACCGGCACCAGGGCGACCTGCACCGGCACCACCAGCATGGCCACCACCGCCATGAACCACCAGTCGCGCCCGGGGAAGTCCATCCAGGCGAAGGCGTATCCGGCCAGCGAACCGATCACCACGACCAGCAGGGTCGAGGGCACGGTGATCAGCGCGGTGTTCCACAGCGAGTCGGTGATCGCGTGGTTGTGCAGCAGATGGCGGTAGTTGGTGAAGGTCAGCTGCGAGGGCGAGCCGAACACCTTCCACCAGCCGCTGGCCGAGATGTCGGTCGGGGAGCGCAGGCTGGACAGCAGCA
Organism: Actinacidiphila acididurans; assembly: GCF_016918855.1. Taxonomy (GTDB): domain Bacteria; phylum Actinomycetota; class Actinomycetes; order Streptomycetales; family Streptomycetaceae; genus Actinacidiphila; species Actinacidiphila acididurans. The sequence goes on along the minus strand of NZ_JADKYB010000020.1, from coordinate 158,760 downwards.
GGCCCACCGTGGGCAGCAGCCAGAACAGCGCCACCACCAGCAGGAAGACCCGCATCACGCCGCCGCCGGCGCGGGCCGCCAGCCGGGCGCCGAGCCCCTGGCGGGCCTTGACCGGGCCCCCGCCGCGCCGTTGCCGGGCCCCCGCCGGGCGCCCGCCTGCCGTGCTCGCCGTGCCCGCCGTCGCGTCCGCGCTCATCGGCGTCCCTCCCTGCGCAGCCGCCGGATGTTGAAGATCATGACCGGCAGGACGAGCAGCAGCAGGATCACGCCGATCGCGCTGCCGACGCCCTGGTCGTTGCCGCCGCCGAAGGACGACAGGTAGAGCTGGAGCGCCAGCACATTGGCGTCGTTCTGGGTCTGGCCGGGCGCGATGATGTACACGAGGTCGAAGACCTTCAGCACGTTGATCATCAGTGTGACCATGACGACGACCAGCACCGGCGCCAGCAGTGGCACCGTGATGCGGCGGAAGACCTGCCACTCGCCGGCGCCGTCCACCCGGGCCTGCTCCAGCAGTTCCCGGGGCACCCCGGCCAGGCCCGCCGCGATCAGCACCATCGCGAAGCCGGCCCACATCCACACGTAACCGGCGATGATCGACGGGGTGATCAGGCTCGGGCCGAGCCAGTCGATGCCGTTGTACTTCCCGGCGAAGTTCGAGGACGGCAGCCGCAGTTGCGCCCCCGCCGCCTTCGCGGGCAGCGCGTAGGTGCCGTCCTTGCCGGAGGTCGCCGAGGCGATCACCTTGCCGCCCTTGATCGCCTGCACCTTCACGCCGGACAGCGCCTTCTCGCCCGGGTCGATCACCCCGGGCTTGCCGGTGCCGCCGGGCCGGAAGTCCAGCCACACCGTGCCGGTCACCTTGTCCGGCCGCGGCGGCGCCGGCCGCGCCTGTCCCGCGCCGCCGGGCAGCTTGTTCTGCGGGATGCCCACCAGCGGCAGGTCGTTGGGCCGGCCCATGGCCGCGGCGGACGACGAGGTGTACGAGCCGCCGGCCGTCGGCTTCAGGTCGCTGTCCGGCCGCGGCCGCGCGCCCGGATAGGCCGCGCTGCTGCTGAAGGTGTCGTGGACCGCCACGACCACCGCGTTGGCCACCCCGCGGCTGGGGTCCTGGTCGTACACCAGACGGAAGATGATGCCGGCGGCCAGCATCGAGATCGCCATCGGCATGAAGACGACCAGCTTGAACGCGGTTCCCCAGCGCACCCGTTCGGTGAGCACGGCGAAGACCAGGCCGAGCGCGGTGGCCACGGTGGGCGCGACCGCGACCCAGATCGCGTTGTTGCGGACCGCGGTGAGGATGCCGTGGTCGCTGAAGACGGTGCCGAAGTTCTTCAGCCCGACGAAGCCGCTGCCGTTCGCGTCGTAGAGGCTGCGCCACACGGTGTACCCGATCGGGTACGCCACCAGGGCGCCGAGCAGGACGAGCGCGGGCAGCAGGAACAGCACGGCGAGCCAGGGGCGGGTGCGCACCACACTGCGGGCGCGCGCGGCGGTGCCGCGGGGCCGGGGCAGGCCCGGGCGCGGAAGGTCGGGGGCGGCGCCGGCGGCACCGCCCCCCGCCGCCCCCGGGAGGGAGGCGTCAGTCATGGCGCCTCAGTTCCCGTACGCCTTGGCCGCGTCCGACTCCAGCGCGGCCTGCGCCCCCTTGACGTCCTGCGGCTTGGCGAGGAAGTCCTGAAGGTCCTTCCACTCGCCCTCGCCCTTGGTGCCGCCGAACGCGGCCGGCGCCTGGTCCGACATGTCGAACCGGAAGTCGTCGCCGGAGGCGATCAGCGCCTGGGCGATGCTGCGCTGCACGTCGTCCGGATAGGCGGAGAAGTCCAGCGACTTGTTCGGCGACACATAACCGCCGCCCTGCGCCCAGATCCTGGCCGCGTCGGTGGAGGCGATGAAGGTCAGCAGCGCCTGCGCGCCTGGGGAGTCCTTCAGCGCCACCGCCACGTCACCGCCGCTGACCACCGGCGGCTTGCCGCTGCCGACCGCGGGGAACGGGAACACCTTCGCGTCGGTGCCCACCTTGGCCTTGGTGTTGGCCGAGACGAACGCCGAGACGAAGTCCGCCTCGTAGACCATGGCCGCCGGGTTGCTGCCGGTGAAGACCTGGGTGACCGACTTGGGGAAGTCCGCGGCGAGCGCGCCCTTGGTGCCGCCGGCCAGCAGATTCTGCTTGGTGAACAACTGGCCCAGGGTGGTGAGCGCCTGAGTGACCGACGGATCGGTCCACTTGATCTTGTGCTGGGCCAGCGCGTCGTACTTCGCCGGGCCCGCCTGGCTGAGGTAGATGTTCTCGAACCAGTCGGTGAGCGTCCAGCCGTCCGCGCCGCCGACCGACACCGGCGCGGTGCCGGACTCGTACACGGTCTCGGCGGTCTTCAGGAAGTCCGCCCAGGTCTTGGGCTCGGTGGCCCCCGCGTTCTCGAACGCCTTGGCGTTGTACCAGATCAGCGACTTGTTGGAGACCTTCGCGTAGACGCCGTACTGCTTGCCCTTCCACGCGCCGAGCTGCTGCCAGCCGGGCGAGAAGTTCGCGGTGAGCTGGGCCTGCGCCGGCGCGCCCAGCGGCTTGAGCCAGCCCTTGTCGGCGAACTGGTGCAGCACGCCGTTCTGGGCCAGGAACGCGACGTCCGGTGGCGCCCCGCCGGCGATCTTGGTGCCGAGGAAGGTCGACTGGCTGTCGCCGGTCGGCACATACGTGGACTTCGCCCCCGTGCGCTTGTCGAACTCGTCCAGCACTCGCTGGAAGTTCTGCTGCTCGGGGCCGGTCCACACCGCGGCGACCTCCAGCTTCTGCCCGTGCAGGTCGGGCAGTTGCAGCCCGCCGGCCGAGCCGGACGCCGACGCCGAGGCGGATGCCGACGGCGAGGAGCCCTTGCTGTCGTTCTTCTTGCTGTCGCTGCTGCACGCGGCAGCGGTCAGCGCGAGCGCCGAGGCCGTCACGGCGGCCAACGCTATGCGCGTAGTGCGGCTGGTGCGTGTACGTGTATATGTACGCATCTGCGCCATCCCCTCATCCCGTGGCGTCCGTCCTACGCCCGGGTGAACAAGGGCCGCAAGGGAGTGAACAGGCACGCGGGGGCGTCGTGACCACTCCGTGATCTTGTGTCAAACCTGTTGTCGGGGGCATGTTTTGAGCCGCCTGGGAACCCAGCCGCCCCGGGCACGCCACCGCGCCGTCACCGGGAGTGGCGGCGGGTGTGCCGACGGGTGTGCCGTCGTGAGTGGACGCGGGGACGTGCCGGGCCCCTGCCCCCGGACCGGGGCAGGGGGTCAGACCAGCGGTGTGGTCAGCGGGGCCGCCGGGGGACGGGGATCGTCCGGGGTGTCCTCCGCGGCGCGCTGCAGGGCGCTGGCGAGCAGGGCCAAGTCGGTCGGGCCGTTGCCCAGTTCGCGCAGCGGGCGGCGGGTGGGCGGGTCGCCCATCCGGTCCCACTCCAGCGGGACGACAGTGGGCCGCAAGGTCGCGGTCCGCGGGATACGGGCGCTCACCCGGGCCGCCTGGAACGGCGTCACCGCGCCCCCGGGCCGGCGCAGATAGCCGCGCCCCGGCAGGTCGTCCAGCGCGGCCGGGTCCTCGACGTGCACGACCAGCGCGGCCGACTCCGGGTCCTGCGCGCGCAGGCTGATCCGCAGCCGCGCCATGCCGTCGGCGTCCGTTCCCGTGGTCCGCTCCGGCCGCCCGGTGGCCGCGACCAGGTGCACCCCGAGCCGCTCGCCCTCCCGGGCCACCGCTTCCAGCGCCCGTACCACCGAGCCGGCCGCGGGCCGCCCGGGACTGCCGAGCCCCGGCGCGACCAGATCGTCGAAGTCGTCCACGACCACGACCAGCCGCGGCATCGCGGGCCGTGCGCGGGACGGCCCGGCCGCCTCACCGCCCCGGCCCCCGGGGCCTGTGGCCGGGCCGCGCCCGGCGGAGTGCGCCGGCCGGAACACGCCGCCCTCTCCCGGCCCTTGCCGGCCGGTGTCGGCCGGGCCGCGCCGCTCGTACCCGTCCCCGACTCCTTCTTGGCCGGCCGCGCGTGGGGCCGGCAGCGCCGCATGGGCCGCGTGCCAGGCGGCGAAGGTGCTCGCGCCCAGCACCTCGGCGCGCCGCTTGAGCTCGGCGGTCAGCGCCTGGGCGAACTCGCGCATGCGGACCGGGTCCGAGGCGATCAGGTGGGTGGAGACATGCGGGAGGTCGGCGACGGCGTGCAGGCCGTCGCCGCGCTCCTGTCCGGCGCCGTCGACCAGCACGAGGGCGAGCCGTTCGGGGCGCTCGGCGGTGGCCAGACCCGCGGCCAGGGAGCGCAGCAGCTCGGTCTTGCCCGCGCCGGGGGCGCCCCCGACCAGCAGGTGCGGGCCCTCGGTGACCAGGTCCACGGCGACCCGGCCGTCCGGCCCGGTGCCCAGCACGGCCGTGGCCCGCGCGAGCGCGGCCGGCGCCTCGGCCCACCGGCTGCCGATCCGGGCCGGGGTGGCCAGCGCCAGGTCCAGCTCGTCCAGCAGCCGTACGGTCGTGGGCAGGGCGTGCCGGGAGCGGTCCCGGCCGCCCTCGCCGTCCGCCTCGCGCAACGGCGCCAGCGCCCGCGCGAAGTGCTCGGCCCAGGCCGCCGACACCGCGTCGAGCACGATCTCCTCGGACCCGGAACCGCCGTCACCCGCCTCGTGCACCTCGCCGCCGTAGCCCTCGGCGTCGAATCCGGCCCCGCTGCCGGCCGGCGGCTCGGCGGCGGGCGTCAGCCGCAGCGTGGTCGCCACGTCGCCGGACAGCCGGGCCACCACTCCGCTGGAGACGGGTGGCTGCTCGCCGGTCTCGGCCAGGCACAGCACGTGCACCCCCGCCGAGGGCCCGGCGTGGGCCAGCCGGTCCACGGTCTCGCGCAGCGCCGCCGAGCCGGGGTCGCCGTCCACCACCAGCAGCGTGAACGGGCCGTCGTAGGCGACCGACGCGGCGGCCACCAGGTCCTCGGGGGCGGCGGTCCAGCCGGGGCCGAGCGGGCCCGCCTCCAGCCGCCGGACCAGCTCGGCGGTGCGCGCGTCGGCCTGGTCGCGGTCGAAGGCCAGCAGCAGCCGGCAGTCCTGGCCGTGCGCCGGGCGCAGGTGCGGCAGCCAGTTCAGCCACGACCACTCCTCGCCCCGCTGGTCGGCCGAACGCGTCCGGTCGGCGCTGACCAGCACGATCTCCAGCACCCCGGGGGCGTGCAGCGCGCAGAGCTGGGCCAGCACCGCGCGGGCCAGCCCGGCCAGCCGCGGCCGCGGCCCGGTCAGGGTGAGCGCCGCGCTGCGCGGGGAGCGCAGGTCCACGGTGACCGGCACGGCCGGCAGCCGCCGGGCGCCGTCCTCGACCGGCAGGTCCGCGGTGCCCAGCCGTACGGTCAGCGCGTCGGGGTGGTCCACCCCGCGCTCCCACAGCCGCCGCTCCGGGCCGAGCGCGGTGAGCAGCACCGCCGCCGGGTCCGGCCAGCGCTCGCGCAGCGCCTCCGCCTCGGCGCCGCCGTCCGTTGCGCCGCCCTCCTCCGCTTGCGGCGGCGGGGCCAGCCGGCGCCGCGCCCAGGCCCCTATGGTGCCCACCACGCCGCCCCGCTGCTCGCCCTCGCCCGTCCCGCCGCGCAGCCCGCGCCGCCGCTCCCCGGTGGGCCGCCGCCCGGCCTCCGCCGGCAGCCCCCGCCCGAACGTGTCCCGCCCGCCCTGCGCGTACGGCGCCGGGTCCGCGCCCTGGTGCCCGGCGGGCGGTGCCTGCGGTACGGGGGGCAGGCCGGCGCCGTGGGTGGCGCCGGCCGGCGTACCGGAGCCCGTGCCGGAGCCGTGGCCCCCGGACGTACCGGAGCGGGAGCCGCGGGGCGTACCTGATTCCGTACCGGCACCCGTGCCATGGGGGGCACCCGCGCCGGACTCGCCGGCGGAGCCCGTACCGGCGCCGTATGCCGGGCCCGCACCCGTGCCGTACGCCGATTCCGCTTGCGTACCGCCGCCGTGTCCCGCGCCGGCGTCCCGACCCGCGCCGGAGGACCCGGAATCCGTCCGCTGCCCAGGAACGGCCGCGACGCCGTGCCCCTGCGGGGGCGGTACGGCGCCGGACGGGCGGCGGGCGGGGACGCCTCCGCCGCCGGGGCGGGCCGTGGACCAGGGGGAGCCCTCCGGTGAGGGCCCGGGCAGCGGGGACGCGCCGCGGGCGCCCTCGCGGACGGTGACGCGCAGGTGGCCGTCGCCGTCGGGGACCGGGACCAGGGACGGCGGCGGGACGGGCGTGGCGGCCCCGTCCAGGCGCAGGGTGGACTCGCCGATCCGGAGCAGGCCCCCCGCGGGGAAGGCGACCGGCTGGTCGCCGACCGGGTGGCCGGCGAGCGCGGTGCCGTTGGTGGAGCCCAGGTCGAGCACGGTCACCTCGCCGTCCTCGCCGACCGTGACCTCGCAGTGCAGCCGGGAGACGTCCGGGTCGTCCAGCGGCACGTCGGCGTCGGCCGAGCGGCCGATCCGGGCCTGGCCGCCGGGCAGCAGGTGGACACCGCCCGCGTCGGGGCCGCCCACCACGTGCAGGCGCGCCATGTCGGCGGGCGGGCGGCCGTACTGCCCGAAGCGGCCGTACTGGCCGTGGTCGCCCTGCTGCTCGGCGGGCGTGTGCAGGGACAGCAGCGCGCCGTCCACCAGCGGGGGCACGCCCAGCACGGCGGTGGGTTCGAGCCGCCGCGCGCCCGCGTAGAGCACCACGGCGGCGGACCGGCCGGGCTGCCCGGCCCCCGCGGCCGAGGCCAGCGCCCCGGCGACCGCGCTCAGCGGCGTGCCCGCGGGCGCCGTGACGAGCACGTCGCAGCCGCGCGCGGCCCGGCCGCCGCGCGGCCCGAGGACGGTCAGCCGGATCTGCATCTCGTCCGCGGTCCCTTCTGCCCGGTGCCCGGGCACACGGCGGAGAAGCCCCTCCCCGGCCGCGCGCGGGCGCGTCGACACAACCGCCGGCCCGGCCGCCCAGCCGGACCAGCACAACACCTACGGCGGCCCGATCCCCGTACCCCGGCCGTCGCTTACGGATGCATCCTCCCACCCGCCACCGACAACTCGACGCCGGTACCGCGCCCCGGTGATCTTGACCGGCCGGATGACGATCATCTCGTACCACGGACGGGCGGCAAACCGCCCGGGCACCGTCCCGATGCCCACCGTGACGGACCTACTACCCCACACGAGTGATGCATCAGGCAACCGCTGACGTCAGCGCCGCGTCCTACCCGGGAATCCGGAGGCGCCGCCGGGACGTGACCGGGCCGGGCGGCACTACGCTTGCCGGAATCGGGCACCTTTTCCGGTGGTGGGTGCCCGCCCGTCCGGCCGGACGGGCAGGTCGAGTCAGCGAAGCCGAAGCCCGCGCATTCGTGCCGGGCAGGGAAGTCGGCGGACATCATCAAAACCGTCGAAAACCGTCGAACAGGGAGCACACGACGTGCGGCCGGTAGGCAGCAAGTACCTCCTGGAGGAGCCGCTCGGGCGCGGTGCCACGGGCACCGTCTGGCGCGGCCGGGTCCGCGGCGCCGAGAACGAGGCGCAGGGTGCGGGCCCGGGCGAGGCCGTCGCCGTCAAGGTGCTCAGGGAAGAGCTGGCCGGCGACCCGGACGTGGTGATGCGCTTCCTGCGCGAGCGCTCGGTGCTGCTGCGGCTGCGCCACCCGCACATCGTGCGGGTGCGCGACCTGGTGGTGGAGGGCGACCTGCTCGCCCTGGTGATGGACCTGATCGACGGCCCCGACCTGCACCGCTACCTGCGGGAGAACGGCCCCTTCTCGCCGATCGGCGCCTCCCTGCTCACCGCGGCCGTCGCCGACGCGCTGGCCGCCAGCCACGCCGACGGGGTGGTGCACCGCGACCTGAAGCCGGCCAATGTGCTGCTCGCCACGGTCCGCGCCGCGGACGGCACCGAGCAGATGCACCCGATGCTCACCGACTTCGGCATCGCCCGGCTGGCCGACTCGCCCGGCGTCACCCGCACCCACGAGTTCGTCGGCACCCCCGCCTACGTCGCGCCCGAGTCCGCCCAGGGCCGCCCGCAGACCTCCGCGGTGGACGTCTACGGCGCCGGGATCATGCTCTACGAGTTGGTCACCGGGCGGCCGCCGTTCCGCGGCGAGAGCGCCATCGAGGTGCTCCAGCACCACCTGAACGACGAGCCGCGCCGCCCGACCACGGTGCCCGAGCCGCTGTGGACGGTCATCGAGCGCTGTCTGCGCAAGGACCCCGACCAGCGCCCGTCCGCCGAGAGCCTGGCCCGGGCGCTGCGCGTGGTCGCCGCCGGCGTCGGGGTGCACGCCAGCCCCGCCGCGGCCGAGGCCGCCCTCGGCGTGGCCGCGCTGCTCGGCCCGGACCCGGACCCGGCGCCGGTCCCCGGCACGGCCGGCCTCACCGGCCTGACCGGCCTCAGTGGTGACGCCGACCCCACCCAGGTGCTGCCGTCCGGCTCCGCGCCGGGGAACGACCCGAACGCCGCCACCAGCGTGCTGCCCTCCGGCGGCGCGCCCGGCGCCCCCGGCTCCGGCGGCGACCCCACCCGGGTACTGCCGCCCACCGTGCGCGGCAGCGTGCCCGCCGAGCCGCCGACGCCCCCGCAGGCCCCCGGCCCGCACCCCTGGGAGTCGCAGCTCAACGCCGCCCGGCACCGCAACGAGCAGACCGAGCCGGTCTTCCTCACCCCCGACCAGGACCCCCTGCGCCGGCGCCCGCAGCGCCAGCCGCAGCAGCAGCCGTATCCGCCGCAGGGCTACGGCCAGGGAGGCCAGGGGGGCCAGGGGTACGAGCAGGGCTACGACCGGGGCCGGCCCGCTCCGGCCGCCGCGCGGCCCGCGCCGCGGGCGTACCAGCAGCCCCAGCACTACGACCGGCCGCCGGTCGCCGCCCCGCCCGCCCCGGACCCGGGCCGGATCCGCGAGCCGAGGGAGCCCCGCGAGCCGCGCCGCCGCAGCGCGAACCCGGTGCACATCCCGGGCCTGGGCTGCCTCAAGGGCTGCTTCGTGGTGGTCCTGGTGCTGCTCGTGATCTTCGTCGTGGTCTGGTACACCACCCCGCTGCCGGACTGGGTGAACAGCACCCGCAACCTGTGGGACGCCTCCTGGCACTGGTTCCACCAGGCCTACGACAAGATCTCCTCGATCACCGGCGGGTCCGGCTCGGGCGGATCGGGCGGATCCGGGAACGGCTGACGCCACACCGGCTGACGCGGATTCGGTTGACGGATTCGGCCGGCGCGGATGCGACCGGCCCCGGGGGAGCGGTACCAGAAATGCCCGCTCACATTGGGGATTTGTCGACTTCCAGAGGGTGATTTCTTCCGCAGAACGCCCATCGACCGTTTCCCTGTACCCCGAACAGGCCGGTATCCGCGTAGCTTTGTCGCCAGCACCACCAGCGCGAGCATCGACCAGCACCACCAACGCGACCAGCGGCGGGCGGCGTGACGGCCCGTCGGAGGGCGCGGTGCGCGGAACCGTCGGAGGAGTCGGAGAGCAGCCTTGGCCAGGAAGATCGGCAGCCGGTACACCGCCCACCAGGTGCTCGGGCGGGGATCCGCGGGCACGGTGTGGCTCGGCGAGGGCCCCGAGGGCCCGGTCGCCATCAAACTGCTGCGCGAGGACCTCGCCTCCGACCAGGACCTGGTCGGCCGCTTCGTGCAGGAGCGCACCGCGCTGCTCTCCCTGGAGCACCCGCACATCGTCGGCATCCGCGACCTGGTGGTGGACGGCAGCGACCTGGCCCTGGTGATGGACCTGGTCCGCGGCACCGACCTGCGCTCCCGGCTGGAGCGGGACCGCCGGCTGACCCCCGAGGCCGCCACCGCCATCGCCGCGGACGTCGCCGACGGCCTCGCCGCCGCGCACGCCGCCGGTGTGGTGCACCGCGACGTCAAGCCGGAGAACGTCCTGCTGGACTCCGCTGCCCCGGCCGGCCCCGGCGGCGCCCCGCCCGCGCTGCTCACCGACTTCGGCATCGCCCGCCTGGTGGACTCCCCGCGCCGCACCCGCGCCACCCGGATCATCGGCACCCCCGACTACCTGGCCCCCGAGATCATCGAGGGCCTGCCGCCGCGCGCCTCCGTGGACATCTACGCGCTGGCCACGGTGCTGTACGAGCTGCTGGCCGGCTTCACGCCGTTCGGCGGCGGCCACCCCGGGGCGGTGCTGCGCCGGCACGTCACCGAGACCGTGCAGCCGCTGCCCGACCTGCCCGGCGAGCTGTGGCAGATCCTCGCCCAGTGCCTGGCCAAGGCCCCGGCCTCCCGGCTCACCGCGGCCGAGCTCGGCGCGCGGCTGCGGGCCCTGCTGCCGCAGCTGGCCGGGGTGCCCGCGCTGGAGATCGACGCGCCCGGCCCGGACGGCGCCGCAGAGGGCCCGTACGACGACGAGCCCGGCCCGGCCCCCGCCACGGACCCCGCGCCGCCCGCCGCCCCGCCGTACCGCAGGCGCGGCGCCGTACCCCTGGTGCGCGGCACCGCGCCCGACTCCAGCCGGGACACCCACACCAGCATCAAGCTGCCCACCGCCGAGGAACTGGCCGGTTTCGGCGCCGGCGGGCGCGGCGGCAAGGGCGGACAGGGCGGCGCCGGCACCGGTACCGGCGTGTTCGGCAAGGCCGCCCGCGCCTCGGCGCCCGGCCGCCCGGCCAGCCCCCGGCATCGGGCGGTCTCCGACGCGCTGCGCCAGCGCCGGATCAAGCTCGCCGCGGCCGCGGCGGCGGCCCTCGCGGTGGCCGGCATCGGCGGCTGGGGCATCGCCTCGGCCGGCTCCTCCACCGGCTCCGGCCCCGGCACCTCGCGCGACGACCAGCTGCCGGCCCCCGGCCCGGACGCCGGCACCGGCCACGGCACCACGGGCCACGAGGCCACCGGCAACGGCACCACCCCGACCGCGCCCACCGCGGGCGACCCCTCCCCGCAGGGCCGCACCGGCGCGCCCGTCGCCCTGCCGCAGTGGTCGTACCCGCGCGACGCGCCCGCCCCCGGCGTCACCCTCACCGGCGGCCCGCGCGTGCTCACCGTGGACGGCGCCACGTACGTCTTCGCCCGCGGCGCCGACCGCAGCGTCTGGTACGTGGTCCACGACGGCTCCGGTTACGGTGCGTGGCACCGGCTGACCGGCATAAACGTGGCGGCCGACCCCGCGGTGGCCTCCTCCCGGCCCGGCCGGATCGACCTGTTCGCGCTCGGCACCGACGGCCTGCTCTACCGGCGGACCCTGTCCTACGGGGTCTGGAACGCCTGGTCCCAGGTGGACGAGCGGACCCACTTCGACGCGGCGCCGGCCGCCGCCTCCTCCGCGCCCGGCCGGATCGACCTGGTCGGCCGGGTCGGCGGCGACCTGGTCACCGCCTCCCTGGTGGACGGCCGGTGGAACGCCTGGGCATTGGTCCCCACCGCCGGGCGGATCACCGCCGCGCCCGCCCTGGTCTCCCGGGGCACCGGCATGCTGGACGCCTTCGTGGTCCGCAAGGCCGACGGCGCGGTGCTGCGGCTGCCCTACTCCGGCGCCGCCTGGCGGCCCGCCGTCGTGGTCACCGGCCTGGCCGCCGGCACCCGCCCCGACGCGGTCGCCGCCGACGGTCGCATCTACGTCTTCGCCGGCGGCGCCCAGGCCGCGGGCGCCGCCGGCACCTGGTCCAGCGCCCCCCTGCCCGCCACCCTCTCCGGCCCCCCCGGCACCGCCGCCGACGGCCGCACCCTGGCGATCTTCGCCCTCAGCCCGCACGGCACCCTGCTGCGGGCGACGGCGACGATCTGAAGCTTTCGCGCGGGGCGCGGGACCGGACGGTGTGCGCGGCACCACCGGGTGCCGCCCCGCGTCATGCGGCCCGTACCGGCCGCGGGCCTCGGGCTCGGCGATCTGCATGGCGCGCGCTGAGCACCGGACCGGGCGGTGCGCGCTGCGCGCGGCCGGGCGATTCGGGCCGTCGGCCCGCCGTACCTCCGGGCGGTCGGTCCGCCCGATGACCGGGCCCCGGCGGCCGGCGCCCGCGCCTCCGCAGCGCCCCCGCGCGGGTCGACCGCCCGGTCCCGGCCTCACGGTCCCGGCCCCACGGTGCCGGCCTCACGGTGCCGGCCTCACGGTCCCGGCCTCACGGTCCCGGCCCCACGTCCGGACCGCGGCAGTCCGCCTGCGGACGGTCGGCCGGCCGACCGCGCCGGAGCCGGTGAGCCGCGCCGCCCCAGGCCCCCGCCGCCCCCCGGCCCCCCGCGAAACCCCTGGCCCGGGCAGGGCCTCGCGGCGGCGGGGTCCGTCCGTTCACCCAGCCGGTAGGCTGGTGGGGTGGCGATCGTCGATGTATCCGAAGAACTGAAATCCCTGTCCTCGACCATGGGCTCCATCGAGGCCGTCCTCGACCTGGGCCGGATGAGGACGGATATCGCCGCGCTCGAAGAGCAGGCCGCGGCTCCCTCGCTCTGGGACGACCCGGAGAACGCGCAGAAGATCACCAGCAGGCTCTCCCACCTCCAGGCGGAGCTGCGCAAGGTCGAGACGCTGCGCGGCCGGATCGACGACCTCGGCGTCCTGTTCGAGCTCGCCGACGCCGAGGACGACGCGGACACCCGCGCCGAGGCCGAGACCGAGCTGGAGGCCGTACGCAAGGCGCTGGACGAGATGGAGGTCCGCACCCTGCTCTCCGGCGAGTACGACGCCCGCGAGGCGCTGGTCAACATCCGCGCGGAGGCCGGCGGCGTGGACGCGGCGGACTTCGCCGAGCAGCTCCAGCGGATGTACCTGCGCTGGGCCGAGCGCCACGGCTACTCCACCGAGATCTACGAGACCTCGTTCGCGGAGGAGGCCGGCATCAAGTCGACCACCTTCGTGGTCAAGGCCCCCTACGCCTACGGCACCCTGTCCGTCGAGCAGGGCACCCACCGCCTGGTGCGCATCTCGCCCTTCGACAACCAGGGCCGCCGCCAGACCTCCTTCGCCGGCGTCGAGGTGCTGCCGGTCGTGGAGCAGTCCGACCACGTCGAGATCGACGAGACCGAACTGCGTATCGACGTCTACCGCGCCTCCGGCCCCGGCGGCCAGGGCGTCAACACCACCGACTCGGCGGTGCGCATCACCCACCTGCCCACCGGGATCGTCGTCTCCTGCCAGAACGAGCGCTCGCAGATCCAGAACAAGGCCAGCGCGATGAACGTGCTCCAGGCCAAGCTGCTGGAGCGGCGCCGCCAGGAGGAGCAGGCCCTGATGGACTCCCTCAAGGGCGACGGCGGCAACTCCTGGGGCAACCAGATGCGTTCGTACGTCCTGCACCCCTACCAGATGGTCAAGGACCTGCGCACCGAGTACGAGGTCGGCAACCCGCAGGGTGTCCTCGACGGCGACATCGACGGCTTCATCGAGGCCGGCATCCGGTGGCGCAAGTCCCGCGAGAAGGCCGCCGCGTAACGGCCCCTCGTACCCCCCGCGCAACACCATTTCCCCCCGCGCGGGCGCGTTCCATGTCACAGAGCTGTGCAGAAGTGCCCGCCAAAAGCGGGCACTTCGCCTGCATTCCCGCCTAACGACCTTGACGCTGCCCGGTAAAACCACAAGGGTGTTGCGCGGCATGCGCACAACTGAGGCGTAGGCACACGGGGGGCGAAGCGCACACCGAGTTCCCGCAGTGACATCCGCCAGCTCCATGGCAGCGCAGCCCGAAGCAGCATTCAACTGGGGGTTCTTGAGCGATGAGCAAGCGCAACACAAGGCTGCGCGTCACCCGTATCGCCGCGGCCGCGGTCATCGCCGCGGGTGCGTCCTTGACGGCCGTGGGTGCGGCGCAGGCCGTGACGAACGACAGCGGTGTCCACCTCAAGGTCACCCTTGGCGCCGACGACCAGGGCAACACCAGCCTGGGCGAAAGCAGCAGCACCACGACGACCGGTGGTGGCGACACCACCACGGACGGTGGCACGACCACGACGGACGGCGGGTCCACCACCACGGACGGTGGCACGACCACGACCGATGGCGGGTCCACCACCACGGACGGTGGTTCGAGCACGACCGACGGTGGTTCGAGCACCACGGATGGTGGCTCGACCACGACGGACGGTGGTTCGAGCACGACCGACGGTGGTTCCACGACCACCGACGGCGGGTCTGTCACCATCGGCGGGACCGTCAGCATCGGCGGCAATTCGGACGGTGGTTCCGACAATGGCGGCAACGCCAACAGCGGTGGCAACGCCAACTCCGGCGGGAACGTGAACTCCGGTGGCAACGCCAACAGTGGTGGGAACGCCAACTCCGGCGGGAACGCGAGCACCGGTGGCAACTCCGGCGGCAGCGGCAACAGTGGCGGCTCCTCGTCCGCGACCGGTGGGACCTCCTCCACCGGCGGTTCGGGCAGCGGCAGCAGCGGCGGCAGTTCCACCTCCGGCGGTTCCGGTACGGTCTCCGGCGGTTCGACCGGCTCGAGCGGTTCTTCCACCTCCGGCGGCAACGGCAACACCTGCACCCTGACCGGTGACAGCGTCGACTGCGGGAACAACAACCCCGGTACCGACAACACCACCCCGGTCACGCAGGCCAAGACCACTCAGCAGCTCGCCGAGACCGGTTCCAACGGCACCACCTTCATGATCATCGGTGCCGCCACCCTGATCGCGGGCGGCGTCGGCTTCCGGCTCACCCCGCGTCTGGTCAACCGCCGCACCGCGGCCTGACCGACCGGCCCTCGGCACGCAAAGTGGCCGAGTGTCAACACAAAGCGACGGCCCGGCTCCTCGACAATACGAGGGGCCGGGCCGCCATTTGCTCAGGCTGTGGCGTGCTCCACGACCAGAACGACTGCCAGCAGCGCCACGACCAGGGCAATCAGGGTTGCCGGGGTCAAGGCGGACCAGGGGTTCTCCTGCTGGAGCCGCTCGCGGTTGGCACGGCAGACCGGGCAGCGGCCCTCACTCACAGGACCGGCGCAGTTCGCACACACCAGTCGGTCGGATGTCATCCGATCTCCTCCTCCGTCCGGTGAAACGCGCCGGGTGCCGAAATGGTTCCCGCGCCTTGTGCGGTCTACTCCCGCACCCCCTTCTTCCACTGTGCCAGTTCCGGCCCGATTCGGCGCCCCGCCCTCCGAAACCGCCCGGAACGCAAGCGCACAGGCGCACGAATCTCCGTAGTCCTTTGCCGCTCTTTGTCCAAAGATGCCCTGTGGGCAAAGCCACCAACGCCCTCCGGCGACTGCGCGCCCGCTCGCCGTTCGCGTAGTGTCGCCCCCACATCCCCTATCCGCTCATCCCCGCAACCCTGGTGCGAACGTGATCCGATTCGACAGCGTCACCAAGACCTACCCCAAACAGAACCATCCCGCCCTGCGGGACGTCTCGCTCGAGATCGAGAAGGGGGAGTTCGTCTTCCTGGTGGGCTCGTCGGGCTCAGGAAAGTCGACCTTCCTGCGGCTGATCCTGCGTGAGGAGCGGACGGACACCGGTGCGGTGCACGTCCTCGGCAAGGACCTCGCTCGGCTGTCGAACTGGAAGGTGCCGCACATGCGGCGCCAGCTCGGCACCGTGTTCCAGGACTTCCGCCTCCTGCCCAACAAGACCGTCGCCGAGAACGTGGCCTTCGCCCTCGAAGTGATCGGCAAGCCCCGTGGCACCATCCGCAAGACGGTGCCCGAAGTCCTCGACCTGGTCGGCCTGGCCGGCAAGGAGGACCGCATGCCGGGCGAGCTGTCCGGTGGTGAGCAGCAGCGCGTGGCCATTGCGCGGGCCTTCGTCAACCGCCCGATGCTGCTGATCGCCGACGAGCCGACCGGAAACCTGGACCCCCAGACGTCGGTCGGCATCATGCGGCTGCTCGACCGGATCAACCGGACGGGCACCACCGTGGTGATGGCCACCCACGACCAGAACATCGTCGACCAGATGCGCAAGCGCGTCATCGAACTGGAGAAGGGACGACTGGTCCGCGACCAGTCGCGCGGTGTCTACGGCTACCAGCACTAGCAATCGCTCGTACGCCCGCGGACCCACGGAAAGGAACCAGCAAGAATGCGTCTCCAGTTCGTCCTGTCGGAGATCGGTGTCGGCCTGCGCCGCAATCTCACGATGACCTTCGCCGTCATCATCTCCGTGGCGCTCTCGCTCGCCCTCACGGGTGGCGCCCTGCTCGCCAACAAGCAGGTCAACGCGATGAAGGGCTACTGGTACGACAAGGTTCAGGTCACCATCTACATGTGCAACAAGGCGGACGCGAGCACGACGCCGAGTTGCGACAAGGGTGCGGTGACCGACGACCAGAAGAAGTCGATCCTGGCCGACCTGAAGAAGCTGCCGGTCGTGGAGCGGGTCTATTACGAGTCGGCCGAGCAGGCGTACAAGCGGTACCAGGAGCAGTTCAAGGGCAACCCGCTGGCCAGCACCGTCACTCCGGACCAGATGCAGGAGAACTACCGGGTCAAGCTCAAGGACCCGACGAAGTTCGAGATCGTGGCCAGCGCCTTCGCCGGCCGGCCCGGCATCCAGACGGTCGAGGACCAGCGCAAGGTGCTGCAGAACCTCTTCGACCTGCTCAACGGCATGACCAGAGTCGCGTACGTGGTGCTCGCCTTCATGCTCACCGTCGCCATGCTGCTGATCGTCAACACCGTGCGCGTCTCGGCGTTCAGCCGACGGCGTGAGACGGGCATCATGCGGCTGGTCGGCGCGTCGAGTTTCTACATCCAGATGCCGTTCATCGCCGAGGCCGCCTTCGCCGGCCTGGTGGGCGCCGCACTGGCCTGCGCGATGCTGCTCGGCGGCCGCTACTTCCTGATCGACAAGGGGCTGCGGCTCCAGGAGAAGATCCCGCTGGTGTCCTTCATCGGCTGGGACGCGGTGGTCACCGTGCTGCCGTTGGTGCTGCTCATCGGCGTCCTGATGCCGGCGCTGGCCGCGTTCATCGCGCTGCGGCGGTACTTGAAGGTCTGAGCCGGTCGGGGCCCGGCCGCGCACCTGCCGGGCCCGGCCCCGGACCTGGATTTCCTGACGGTACGTCACGGGCGGCGTACGGAAGGACCGGTCGGTACCGACCGGCGCGCGCAGGCGTGGTGTACGCCACGTCACGGGCAACCTTCCGTACGCCGCCCGTTTCTGGCCTAGACTTCCGCCCATGTCCGGCCCGTCGCTGTTCGGGACGCCCCGCCGCATTCGCCGCGGGGCCACCCTGACATTGGTGTTCGGCACCATGCTGGCGACCGGCGCCGCGGCGGGCAGTTTCGCCGAACCGGCCGGCGGCCAGCGGTCGCACGGCGGGACCTCCGCCCGTATCGCCACCGTTGCCGACGCGGCGGGCGCGCG
Source organism: Actinacidiphila acididurans (assembly GCF_016918855.1). Lineage (GTDB taxonomy): Bacteria > Actinomycetota > Actinomycetes > Streptomycetales > Streptomycetaceae > Actinacidiphila > Actinacidiphila acididurans. The sequence continues at coordinate 141,510 of NZ_JADKYB010000020.1, read as the reverse complement.
CCGGATCGCGCCCCGGGCCACCGCGCCGGGCAGCGGCACCGGGAAGCCGGCCGACAGCGGTACGGGCACCGGCACCGACGGTGGCGCGGACACCGGCACCGACAGCTCCAGTGGCGGCGACGACGGCCGGGCCGCCGCCGACACCGCGCGGATCGCGGCCGAGATCGCGTCCGGCACGGTCGGCCCGCAGGTCGTGGAGAAGCTGGTCAGCCGCAGCGGCGACCGCTGGTCGTCGTTCTACACCGCCCAGGAGTACGCGGGGCTCCAGCAGGCCCTCGACGGCCGGTACGTCGGGGTCGGCCTGTGGGTGCGGCGGATCGACGGCGGCCGCATCCAGGTCGCCCGGGTCCAGCAGGGCAGCCCGGCCGGCCGGGCCGGCGTCCAGGTCGGCGACGTCATCGCCGCCATCGGCGCCACGCACTGCACCGGCCTCGCCGTCACCGAGGTGGTGGCCGACCTGCGCGGCGACAACCAGCCGGGCAGCACCGTCACCCTCGCGATGGAACGCGGCCGCAGCGCGTGGTCCGTCACCCTGCGGCGTGCCACCCTCGCCACCGAGGCCGTCACCGTCACCCGGGAGACGGACGGCCCCACCGTCGTCAAGATCGACGCCTTCACCCGTGGGGTGGGCGCACAGGTACGGCAGGCGGTCCGCGGCGCGCGCCACGGCGTCCTGCTCGACCTGCGCGGCAATTCCGGCGGCCTGGTCACCGAGGCCGTCGCGGTCGCCTCCGCCTTCCTCGACGGCGGCCTGGTGGCCACGTACGACGTCGACGGCCGGCAGCACGCCCTGTACGCGGCCGGCGGCGGCGACACCGGCACGCCGCTGGTGGTGCTGGTCGACGGCGGCACCATGAGCGCGGCCGAGATGCTGGCCGGAGCCCTCCAGGACCGGGGGCGGGCCGTCGTCATGGGCTCGCGCACCTTCGGCAAGGGCACGGTCCAGATGCCCAGCGCGCTGCCGGACGGGTCGGTCGCCGAGCTCACCGTCGGCCACTACACGCTGCCAGACGGCCGCGAGGTGGACGGCAAGGGCATCACCCCCGACGTCCAGGTGCCCGGCGACCAGGATCCCGTGGCCGACAGCCGCGAGGTATTCGCTGGCCTCGGGGCGGCCTCGTAGTGGGACAATGGCCGGATCATGGCTAAAGAGACCGGTCGCAAGATGATCGCGCAGAACAAGAAGGCGCGGCACGACTACCACATCCTCGACACGTACGAGGCGGGCCTGGCGCTCACCGGTACCGAGGTGAAGTCGTTGCGCCTGGGCCGCGCCTCCCTGGTGGACGGCTTCGCCCAGCTCGACGGCGGCGAGGCGTGGCTGTACAACGTGCACATCCCCGAGTACACCCAGGGCACCTGGACCAACCACGCCGCGCGCCGCAAGCGGAAGATGCTGCTACACCGCTCCGAGATCGACAAGCTCGCCCAGAAGCTCCAGGAGACCGGCCACACCGTGGTGCCGCTCGCCCTGTACTTCAAGGAGGGCCGGGTCAAGGTCGAGATCGCCCTGGCCAAGGGCAAGAAGGAGTACGACAAGCGGCAGACCCTGCGGGAGAAGCAGGACCGCCGCGAGGCCGACCGCGCGATGTCCGCGGCCCGGCGTCGCCAGCGCGCCTGAGCGGTCCCCCGCGCGGGTGACGTACGGGTGGACCCGCCAGGAATGCACTGGCCCCGGTCTGCGTTGATCCCGTACAATGAAGAGGTTCCGCCCGGTGACGGGCGGTGCACCTTGATAACACCACATGGGGATGATCGGTTTCGACTGGGGATGTCGAAGCAGGGGAAGCGAGCCGAGGAAGCGGCAATGATCTCGTTAACCATATGCCGAAACCAATAATCGCCAACACCAAGCGCGATTCCTTCGCCCTCGCTGCCTGAGTAGCGACTTTGCGAAGTGTCAGCCCGGGGCTGTTCCCGACCCGGATCCTGGCATCATCTAGGGAACTAAACTGCTGAGACCGGTCACGGGTCTCAACAGGAAATCAAACAGTGACTGAGCCCGTCGGCGGCTTGTCCGCGTGACCGCCGGGGCTGAGAAAAGCACAGCGGACTGCGCTCGGAGAAGCCCTGGTTCCGCACCACAGGACGCGGGTTCGATTCCCGCCATCTCCACTCGTCGAGGGGCGAGGTGTGTCTGCTGAGAAGCGCAGACCACCTCGCCTTCGTCGTTTTCTGCGCGGCTCCGCCGCGCGCGGCGGGGGGCCTGCGGCCCACCCGCACCCCCCCGTCAGGGGGGCTCCGCCCCCCTACCCCCGGCCTTCTTCCGGGGGCGGCCTCGTGCGGTGCGCTCGGGGTTTCCCGAGGGGGTTCTCCCGGATGCGGCCTTGGCGGTTCGCCCGGGTCGGGGCGGGGTGGGGTTTGTTCGGTTGGTCACTCAGAGTGGCTGTGCGTGATGTAGCGTGTGCGGGGTGGGGACCCGAATCGATTACTTCGACGACCCGAGCGCGCCGCAGGCAAACAGCATCGTGCCCTCGGCGAATGTCATTGTGACCGATGACGCGGGACGCATCCTCATGATTCGGCGGAGCGACAACGGCAATTGGGCGGTGCCCGGGGGCGGGATGGACATCGGGGAGTCCATTGCGCAGACCGCGGTGCGGGAGACCCTGGAGGAGACCGGAATCCATTGCCGGATCACCGGGCTCGTCGGCATTTACACCGACCCGCGCCACGTCGTCCACTACACCAGCAACGACGAGGTCCGGCAGGAGTTCTCCGTCGTCTTCACCGCGCGCTACGTCAGCGGCGACCCGACCCCGAGCGACGAATCCCGGGACGTGGCTTGGGTCCCCCGGGACGAGGTGGGCGCCCTGACGATGCACCGCTCCATGCGGCACCGCATCGACGCCTTCCTTCGCGGCGAAGGGCTGCCCCAGCTCGGGTGACGGCCCTCCCGGTCGTTACTGGGCCAGGTGCCGGCGGGCCTCGGTCACTGTGGCTGTGAGGGTGGAGTGGACGGTCAGGCCGGGGCGGGCGTGCGTGAGTTGGAGGCGGACGTCGGTGGCGCGGGGGTAGGCCGGGTCGGTGCCGACGACGATCTGGCGGGTGGGAGTGGCCGCCGCGGCGCCCAGTTCGTAGAGGGTGATCGGCTGGACGGTCAGGGCCGGGTCGCAGGCGGGGAACCAGAAGAGGGTCAGGTCGGCGAGCCACAGATGGTGGAATTCCCAGGCGATCTGGTCATCGGTCTGCCCCGGGTCGGCGACGTCGAAGTCCGCCCGCCGCGGGTTGAGCACGACGAACTCGCCGAGCCCGGCCGCCGCCTCACTCTGCCACGGCGGGCAATGCGTAATGCCTCCGGCCAGGAACACCGACCGTACCGGGTCGGCCGGATCCGGTACGTAACGGTCCGGCGCCTCGTAATACCGTCGACCGGCCACCTTGGTCCCCCCATGGGCGAATGCGACATTCAGCCGGTCCGGGCGCGCGTCGTCCCGGACTGTGTCCGATGACCGTCAGACGGTGGGCAGTTCGTTCTGCTTCAGCGCGGTGAGGAAGGAGTCCCAGGCGTCCGCGGTGAAGGTGAGGACCGGGCCGTGGGGGTCCTTGCTGTCCCGGACGGGGACCACGTTGGGGGTATCCGTGGCAACCTCAACGCACTCGCTGCCCTCCGCGCCTCCGCTGTAGCTGGACTTACGCCACTGGATGGGGGTACGGCCAGGGGTCGCTCGCATGTCTGTGGTCCTCAATGGCGGCCTCGATGAAGGAAGCGGACGCACTCGGCGACAGCGCGCACGCCTTCATTCGATCGTACTGCCAGAGGCGGCGGGTAACCGTCTGCCGGTCTTCGAACACATCCCAGATTTCGTCACCTTCCTCGTAGAGCCCCATGGAGTTGTCGGGCAAGGTCAGGAACGTGAGCGTGCCGCGCATGAGGGGGCCTTCGCAGCGCGCGAACGGGACCACCTGAATCGTGGTCCGGCCCGTGTCCACGTACGGCAGGAGCGCCGCCAACTGTTCGACCATCAGGGCATGCCCGCCCACGGCACGGCGGAGCACCGCCTCGTCGACGACCGCCCAGAAGTCGGGTGAGTTGTCCTTGCGGAGCACTTCCTGGCGGCTCAGGCGCTCGGCGACCAGCCCGTCGAGCTTCTTGGAGCTGATGCCCGGATCAGCCCAGCGGATCAGCGTTCGCATGTACGCATCGGTCTGTAGGAGGCCGGGCACCAAACTCGCTCCGTACGCTTGGATTCTTACCGCCTTCGCCTCCAACTCCAGGCAGTGGTCGAACCGTTTGGGCGTGCGTTCGCGCTTGATGACCTCCCACAGGCCGGCGAAGAGCTCACCCGTGCCGAAGGCCATGTCCAGCTTTTCCGGGAGGGGTGGGAGGGGGAGCCGCTCCGCCACCTCCACGCCGTGGAGGTGGGACTTGCTGTAGTTGACGATCTCCGCCATGCGGTCCAGGGACATGCCGGCCGCCACCCGCAGGCGCCGCTGTTCCGCGCCGAAGAGGGCCCTGGCCGAGCTGGACGGCTTGAGTTCGCGTGGGGTCGGTGGCATGCCCGCTGTCCTCCCGTAGTCTTTGCGTACTGCGCAGAGTAGTGCCGTAGTGCGAGATGGAAGATGCATACGGTGATCCCTCACCCGTGAGGGGTAGTTCTCTGCGCGCGGAAGTGGGGTCGCGGCGGGTACTCCAAGTACTCTTGGGAGAACTGGGCGTAATGACGAGGGGTAGCCGTGACCGCCGCGTGGGAAGCCGATCCGTCCGCGTTATTCGTCCGCAGGCTGGGGAAATCGGCGAAGGAGCTGGGCAACTCCGACGAGGAGGACAAGTGCCCGGACATCTGGCAGTTGGACAACGGCGACATCGCCGTGATCGGCCGGGACCTCACCGCTGAGTACAACTCGCGGCTCCCGGAAGGCGTGTTGCTCGGTCCGAGTGAGCGGTTGGTCGTGATCCCCGGCAACATGCTCAGTGCGGCGAAGGCGGAAATCCCCGATGCTTGATCTGCTGGCTCCGGCTCTCCCGCTGGAACAGGGCGAGGTGCTGACCGACGAGACGTACTCGCGGGACTTCCGTGAGCGCCGCACGGCGATCCGCAACGGCGACTCGTGGAAGCTGGAGCGGCTGCAGCACTTCGAGGAGGAGGGCAGCGCCAGCCGGGACGCGATGCGCCGGGGCGACTGGGAGGCCGCGCTGCGGCTGATGGCGGGACGCGAAGACGCCTTGCGCCGCGCCGCCGAGGCCGACGTGCGCAACGGCTCGCCGTTCCACCGGGTACGGGTGGTCGAGGAGCCGTTGACGCCCTACCTGCAATGGGAGTTGCATTCGCTGCGGCAGCGCGCCCTGTGCGGGCACAGGATTCGCGTGGTCCTCGCGGAAGCGTTGTCCCGAGCAGAAGCGGGGGGGGCTCCTGCCCGAGTTGACGATCCTGGACGGCCGCGCGCTGTTCCGCGTGCTCTACAGCGGATCCGGGGTCGCTGAAGGTGCGATCCGCTTCACCGATCCGGACATTGTGCGCCCTTGGGTAGCCTTCATCAGCGACGTTTACGCAGCCGGCGAGGACGTAACGGCCTACTTCGACCGCGCGGTGGCGGACCTTCCCCCGCCGCCTGCGGCCTGAGAGGAGCGGGCGATCAGCGGCACGGACGGGGACGACGGACAACGGCGCGAGATGTCCAACGACCTCTCGGGGCAATCGCGTGACGTCGTACAGGCGGGGGACGTTTCCGGGGGCATCCATTTCCACCACATGGCCGGACCCGAACGGGCGGACGCACCCGGCCCGACCCCTCGGCAACTCCCGGCGGACGTACACGGTTTCGTCAACCGGACCGGTGAGCTCGCCGAACTGGACGCGATCCTGACCGGGCAGGACGGCAGTCGTCCGGTCGTCTCCGTCTACGTGATAGCCGGCACGGCGGGCGCGGGGAAGACGTCGCTGGCGCTGCACTGGGCCCATCAGGTAACGGACCGCTTCCCCGACGGTCAGCTTTATGCGAATCTGCGCGGCTACGAACCGGCGGAGCCGGTCACCGCCGTGCAGGCGGTGCACGGGTTCCTGCGCGCGCTCGGCGTACGGGCCGCCGACGTGCCCCAGGACCTGGACGGCGCCGCCGCGCTCTACCGGTCGTTGCTGGCCGACCGCCGGATGCTGGTCCTGCTCGACAACGCTGCCACGCCCGGACAGGTGCGCCCGCTGCTGCCCGGCAGCGGGGACAGCCTGGTCGTGGTGACCAGCCGCAGCAGGCTGGCCGGGCTCGCCGTACGCGACGGGGCACGGCGACTGACCCTGGGCACCCTCCCGGCCGCGGAGGCAGTGGCCCTGTTGCGGGTGGTCACCAGCGGGTACCGGCCCGAGGAGGATCTGGACAAGCTGTCCGAACTGGCCGACCTGTGCGCCCGTCTGCCCCTTGCGCTGCGGATCGCCGGCGAACGGGCTGCCGCCCACCCCCACCTGGGACTGGACGACCTCATCGCCGACCTGCGCGACGAATCGGCACTGTGGGACGCTCTGAGCACCGGCAGCGATGACGAGGCCGAGGCAGTCCGTACGGTTTTCGCCTGGTCCTACAGCGCCCTGCCGGACCCGGCGGCCCGCCTCTTCCGGCTGCTCGGGCTGCACCCCGGGCCCGAGTTCGGCCTGCACGCGGCGGCAGCCCTGGCCGGCGCACCTGTGCCCCGTACCCGGCAGCTGCTGGACGACCTGGTGGGCGCTCATCTGCTGGAGCAGACCGCCCCCGATCGTTACCAGTTCCACGACCTGCTGCGGGCCTACGCTACCGACCAGGCGCACACGGAGGAGCCGCCTGAACACCAGGAAGCGGCGCTGCGGCGCGTTCTGGACTGGTATCTGCGCACGGCCGACGCGGCGCAGCAACGGATCAGACCGGCGGAGCCGCGCGTGCCTCTCGCGGAACCCATGACGGACGTGGTCCCGGGGGCCTTCGCCGACTACGACGCGGCCGTGGACTGGGCCGAGCGGGAGTACGACAACTGCCTGCGCGCGGTCCGGGCCGCGACTTCTGCCGGATTCGACGACCTCGCCTGGCGGCTGGCGCTGGCGACCGGGAACGCGCGGTCCCCGTCGTCCCCGCCCGGGGACTGGGTCGGCGTGGCCGGGGCGGGTCTCGCAGCCGCCGAGCGGTCCGGCACTCCGGCCTACCCGCGGATTCTGCTGTTCAACCGGCTGGGCATCGTCCTGCGAGCAGTCAGCCGTTTCGAGGAGAGCCTGGACTGCCATCGGCGTGCCCTGGCGCTCGCCCGTGACACGGGTCACCGTCCGGAGGAGGCCCGTTCCCTCAACCTCATCGGCCTGATCCACCTGGACAGTCGTCGTCTCGGGCTCGCCGACCGCCATTTCGCGGAGGCGGAGACGATCTTCCGCGAGGAGAACGACACGCACCGGGCAGTCATAGCACTGTCCAACGTGGCCAGTACGCGCCAGGAAGCAGGCCGTCTCCCCGAAGCCGGCGCCGCTGCTCGGCAGGCCCTTGCGCTCCACCGGGAGCTGGACAACCAGAGCGGCGTCGGCAACATCCTGTACGTTCTCGCCGAACTCCACTGCGAGCAGGGCGAGATCGCCGAGGCCCGGCGAGCGGTCGACGAGGCACTGGGCATCGCGCTTGCGCTGCGCAATCACCGCCTCGAGGGCTTCTTGCTGATCACGCTGGGCACGGTGCAGCAGGCCGCGGGGGAGTACGGCGACGCGCTGGCCTCGTACCAGCGGTCCGCCATGCTGCACCGGCGGCTCGGTGACCGCAGCCGGGAGGCGCTGGCCTGGCGAGGAGCAGGGGAAACCTATCTGCGGATGGACCGCCCGGAAGAGGCCGCGGACTTCCACCGCCGGGCCGTCGCCGTCCACCGGGAACTCGGGGACACCTGGAACCATGCCGTCGAACTCGTTCGGCTGGCCGCTGCCCTGGTGGACGCGGACCCGGCGGCGGCCCGGCGCCATTGGGTCGAGGCGCTGCAAGAACTCGCCGGCTACGACGATCCCCGGGCCGCCGGGATCAGGGCCCGCATTGAGCGGCGGCTCTGACGGGGGCGGTGTTCCCCGAGGGCGCGCGGTACATCCGGGGCGAGGGGACGAGCGGGCCCACCCGTAAGAGAGGGTTCAGGCGGTTGTTCCCCGGAACGGGGCGAGACGGCGCGGGGCTTGGGGGTGGGGGGTCGGGTCGTGACGATAAGGGGTGGGCCGGTGAGGTGACCGGCCGTCACCGAGAACGTATGGCCGGAGCTGAGTCAGCATGAGCACGCCTGTTGCCCCGCGAGATGCCGAACCCAGGGATGTGGAGTGGTGGTTGGCCTGTCATCCGCGCAGTGCGGGGCGGGCGCGGGGGCGGGTGCGGGGGCAGGCGGAGGCGTGGGGGGTGCCCGAGGACGTCGCCGAGACGGCCGTGCTGCTGGTCAGTGAGCTGGTCACCAACGCGGTGCGGCACTCGCGGGTGGCGGGGCGGTACATCCTCGCTCGGTGCGTGCTGCGGGAGGACGCGCTGCGGGTGGAGGTCGGCGACGCCGGGGACGGGGTGCCGGTGGTGCGCGCGGCCGGGGACGAGGCCGAGGGCGGGCGGGGGCTCGCCCTGGTGGACGCGCTCGCGGCGAAGTGGGGGACCGAGCCGCGGGCGTACGGCATCGGGAAGACGGTCTGGTTCGAGCTGGCGCTCGGGGAGTAGGGCACCCGGACGGCGGCCGGCGCTCACAGCACGGGGCGCCGCAGGGTGAGTGCATGGTTGCGGCGACGTCACCTGGGGGCATCGGGGGGAAAACGCGCCGTTCCTAGGGTCGGCTGCACATTCCGACGGCGGGAGGCGCGATGAGTCGCTGGATCGAGCAGTGGGACCCCGAGGACGAAGACTTCTGGGCGGAGAAGGGGCGCCGGATCGCCGGCCGCAACCTGGTGTTCTCCGTCCTGTCCGAGCACATCGGCTTCTCCGTGTGGAGCCTGTGGTCGGTCATGGTGCTGTTCATGGGGCCGGACTACCACGTGGACCCGGCCGGGAAGTTCTTCCTGGTCGCGATGCCGACGCTGGTCGGCGGCGTGCTCCGGGTGCCGTACACCTTCGCCGTCGCCCGGTTCGGCGGCCGCAACTGGACCATCGTCAGCGCCCTGCTCCTGCTGGTGCCCACGGTGACCGCCGCCTTCCTGATGAAGCCCGGCACCTCGTACACCACCTTCATGCTGGTGGCCGCGCTCACCGGCGTCGGCGGCGGCAACTTCGCCTCCTCGATGACCAACATCAACGCCTTCTACCCGCTGCGGCACAAGGGCTGGGCGCTCGGGCTCAACGCGGGCGGCGGCAACCTCGGGGTCGCCGCGATCCAGCTCGTCGGGCTGGCCGTGATCGCCGGGGCCGGCGCCGGGCACCCCCGGATCCTGCTGGGCGTCTACATCCCGCTCATCGTGGTGGCCGCCCTGCTGGCCGCGCTGTTCATGGACAACCTGGCCCCGGTGCGCAACGACACCGGCGCGGCCGTCGCCGCCGCCAAGGACCCGCACACCTGGATCATGTCCGTCCTCTACATCGGCACCTTCGGCTCCTTCATCGGCTACAGCTTCGCCTTCGGCCTGGTGCTGCAGAACCAGTTCGGCCGCACCCCGCTGCACGCGGCCTACCTCACCTTCATCGGGCCGCTGCTGGGCTCGCTGGTCCGGCCGGTCGGCGGACGGCTGGCCGACCGGTTCGGCGGCACGCGGATCACGCTGGCCACCTTCCTGGCGATGGCCGCCGCCACCGGCCTGGTCGTCGCCGCCTCCGACCGGCACTCGCTGGGGCTGTTCCTGACCGGCTTCATCGCCCTGTTCGCGCTCAGCGGCATCGGCAACGGCTCGTCGTTCAAGATGATCCCCGGCATCTTCCACGCCAAGGCGCTCGCGCGGGGCCTGACCGGCGAGGCCGCCGCGGCCTGGGGGCGGCGGCTGTCCGGCGCTTCGATGGGGCTGATCGGCGCGGTCGGCGCACTCGGCGGAGTCGCCATCAACCTCGCCTTCCGCGAGTCCTTTCTCAGCCGGCACTCCGGCACCCCCGCGTTCGTTTCCTTCCTGGTGTTCTACGCCCTGTGCTGCGTCGTCACCTGGGCCGTATACCTGCGACCGGCCGCGGGCAGGCGGCAGGACGCCCGCGCCGACCAGGAAGCCGGGCAGGAACAGGCCGCGCCGGCCCGGACGAGCGTGTACGCGGAGCCGTGAGCGGCGCCCGTCGCGTAACACCGGGGAAATGGGTACGAACCGAAGCCGACACCCCGCCTTGGGACCATGCTGGTCCCGGCGGGCCGGCCGGGGCAGGGGGCAGCCGATCAGGGGACGGTCCGCGGCCACCGGCGCACGCACCTCACGTCACACTGGGGCAGAGCCTATGCACTCCAACCGAATGTCCGAATCCGCCGAGGTGGCGCCCCTGGCGGGGTTCACCGTGGGGGTGACCGCCGCCCGCCGGGCGGACGAGCTCACCGCGCTGCTGGAACGGCGCGGCGCCGCGGTGCTGCGGGCACCCGTCCTGCGCATCGTGCCGCTCTCCGACGACGCCGAGCTGCTGGCCACCACCAAGCGGCTCATCGACGACGCGCCCGACGTGGTGGTGGCCACCACCGCCATCGGGTTCCGCGGCTGGATCGAGGCCGCGGACGGCTGGGGCCTCGGCGAAGCCCTGCTGCGCGGGCTCGGCGGGGTGGAACTGCTGGCCCGCGGGCCCAAGGTACGCGGCGCGGTGCGCGCGGCCGGGCTCACCGAGGCCTGGTCGCCGGCCTCCGAATCCATGGCCGAGGTGCTGGAACGCCTCCTGGAGGAGGGTGTGGAGGGGCGGTGCGTGGCCGTGCAGCTCCACGGCGAGCCGCTGCCCGGCTTCAGCGAGTCCCTGCGGGCGGCCGGCGCCACGGTGGTGGCCGTGCCCGTCTACCGCTGGATGCCCCCGGAGGACCTGGCGCCGGTGGACCGCCTGCTGGACGCGGTGCTGACCCGGGGGCTCGACGCGGTGAGCTTCACCTCGGCGCCGGCTGCCGCTTCCTTGCTGAAACGGGCCGAACAGCGCGGGCGGCTGGACGAGTTGCTCGACGCCTTCCGTACGGATGTGCTGGCCGCCTGCGTCGGGCCGGTCACCGCGCTTCCGCTCCAGGGGCACGATGTGCCGACCCGGCAGCCGGAACGGTTCCGGCTCGGGCCGCTGGTGCAGCTCATCGCATCCGAACTGCCGGGGCGGGTACGGCCGTTGCCGGTCGCCGGTCACCGGGTGGAGATACGGGGGCACGCCGCCGTGGTCGACGGCACGCTGCGGCCGGTGCCGCCGGCCGGGATGGCGCTGCTTCGTTGCTTGGCGCGTCGGCCCGGGTGGGTGGTCAGCCGCGCCGACCTGCTGCGGGCGTTGCCGGGTGCGGGGCGCGATGAGCACGCCGTCGAGACGGCGATGGCTCGGCTGCGGACGGCTCTGGGTTCGCCCAAGCTCGTTCAGACTGTGGTCAAGCGGGGGTATCGGTTGGCGTTGGATCCGCATGCCGATGAGAAGTACGCGGGGGGCGTTTGACCGGACGTGGGGGCCGTACTTTGCGGAGTGGGGGTCTTTCCGGCTTGGGCTTTTGCGGGGGTCAGCTCGGGGGGTTCTGTGCGTTGCCGGGTGCCGCGTGCGTCGTGGCTTGTCGCGCTCGCGCGGCGCCAGCCGCATATTGAGTACAGCCCCGCGCCCCTGAAGGGTGCCCTACGCCCGCTTTTGCGGCGGAGAGCTCGGGGGGTTCTGTGCGTTGCCGGGTGCGCGTGCGTTGTGGTTTCTCGCGCAGTTCCCCGCGCCCCTATTGGGTGCCGTGCTCCCTGAGGGGTGCCGTCCTCCGTGCGGCGCGCTGCCCCTGCGGGGCGCGCATCTGGCCTCGCGGCCCTTCGGGCTCCGGCCCTCGGGCTCTGAACGGTTCCCGGCGCGTTGTGGCTTGTCGCGCTCACGCGGCGCCAGCCGCATATTGAGTACAGCCCCGCGCCCCTGAGGGGTGCCGTCCTCCGTGCGGTGCGCTGCCCCTGCGGGGCAGCACATTTCGGCCCGCGCCCCGAGGCGTGCCGGACACCGCGCACGCTGCGTTCGCCCGAGAAGGGGCTAGCCCCGGGGGAGCGGTCCGGGCACCCTGGGGGGGAGGGTGACGGGTGGTGGGAAGGAAGGCGGCGGGGCGATGCGGTTCGACAGCGGGCGCGTGTCGCTGGACCTGGTGGCGACCAGGGCGGGGCGGGTGCCGGTGCAGGAGCAGTTGCTGACGGTTGAGCGGCTGACTCAGTGGATCCGGGGGGTACGGATCGTGCCGGTGGAGGCGGAGGTGGTGCCGGGGGAGAGCTGGGTGGCCCGGTTCATCGAGTTGCGCGAGGTCATCGGGCGGATGGTGACCGCGGAGTTGGACGGCGGGGGTACGGAGCAGGGGGATGTGGCGGCGCTCAACGCGGCGGCGCGGCCGGCGCCGCCCGTGCCGTGTGCGCTGACCGGGGGTGACGGGCTGCTGGTGCGGGCGCTGACCGCGCCGCCGAGTTGTGAGGCGCTGCTCGCGGTGGTGGCGCGGGACGCGGTGGAGCTGTTCACCGACCCGCTGGACCGGTCCCGGCTGCGGCGGTGCGCCGGCGAGGACTGCAGCCTGGTGTACCTGGACACCAGCCGGGGGCGGCGCCGCCGGTGGTGCAGCAGCGAGGTGTGCGGCAACAGGGAGCGCGTGGCCCGGCACCGCCGCCGTACGACGGTGGCCGCCGTCCAGCGCTGAGGCCGGGAACGCCGCGCGCCGCAAGAGATCACACAATCGCCACCGCGCGCCCACCCACCGGGCTGGAAAGAAACGGTGCAGGTCGCGTACGGTTGTCGGCTACCCCTTCGTACGGACAGCGGAGCGGCAACCGTGCCCCGTCGCTGCTGTCGGGCCGCTCGGCCGAGGGGGCACCGATGGGAGAAGAAAGGGGTTCTGCGTGGCAGCGCAGACCGCGGCACCCGGGGTCCGGGAGCAGGAGATCGCCGCCGAGCAGGCGCACCTGGACCGGGTGTACCGGCGTCTGGAGGAGAAGATCCGGGAGGCCGAGTTCCTGGTCAGCGACGCCGCCAAGGGCGCCCAGGTGGGTACGCCGGGCGCGCTGGCCGAGCGCGACGCCCAGGTCTTCCGGGCCGGGATGCACCTGAGCCGCCTCAACAGCGAGTTCGAGGACTTCCTGTTCGGCCGGATCGACCTGCTGCGCGGCAAGGACGGCAAGAAGGGCCCGGACGGCGCGTACACCTCGGTGGACCCCGCCGACGACGCGGTGGGCCCGGACGCCGGCGCCGACATCGCCGAGACCCTGCACATCGGCCGGATCGGGGTGCTGGACACCGAGTACGCGCCCCTGGTCATCGACTGGCGGGCGCCGGCCGCCGCCCCCTTCTACCGTTCCACGCCGGTGGCCCCCGGCCGGGTGGTGCGCCGCCGGGTGATCCGCTCCCGGGGACGCAAGGTGCTCGGCGTCGAGGACGACCTGCTGCGGCCCGACCTGGTCACGGGCCTGCCGGTGGTCGGCGACGGCGCCCTGATGGCGGCGCTGGGCCAGGCACGTACGCACACCATGCGGGACATCGTGGCCAGCATCCAGGCCGAGCAGGACACGGTGATCCGCGCCCCCGCCGCGTCCGTCACCGAGGTGACCGGCGGCCCCGGCACCGGCAAGACCGCCGTCGCCCTGCACCGGGCGGCGTACCTGCTCTACCAGGACCGCCGCCGCTACTCCGGCGGCATCCTGTGCGTCAGCCCCACCCCGCTGCTGGTCGCCTACACCGAGGGCGTGCTGCCCTCCCTCGGCGAGGAGGGCCAGGTGGCGATCCGGGCGCTCGGCTCGCTGGTGGACGGAGTCACCGCCGACCTCTACGACGAGCCGGCCGTGGCCCGGGTCAAGGGCTCGCTGCGGATGCTGAAGGTGCTGCGCAGCGCCGCCCGCGGTGCGCTCGACCTGGGCCCGGACCGGCCGGCCCGGCTGCGGGTGGTGGCGTTCGGCCGGCGGATCGAGCTGGACGAGGAGGAGCTGGCCGAGGTGCGCCGGCAGGTGCTGAGCGGCACCGCCCCGGTCAACCTGCTGCGCCCGCGGGCCCGCCGGCTGCTGCTGGACGCCTTGTGGCGCAAGACCGGCCGCCGCTTCGACGACGCGGAACTGGCCGTCGAGGAACGCCAGGGCTTCGACGAGGACGTCAGCACGGAGTCCGACTTCACCGACTTCCTCGACGCCTGGTGGCCGCTGCTGGAGCCGCGCACCGTGCTGGCCGCGCTCGCCGACGACCGGCGGCTCGGCCGCTGGGCCCGCCGGGTGCTCACTCCGCCGGAGGTACGGCGAGTGGCGCGGTCGCTGCGCCGCGGCGGCGTGTCGGTGCACGACGTGGCGCTGCTGGACGAGCTGGACGCGCTGCTCGGCGCTCCGCCCCGGGAGAAGAAGCGCGAGCTGGACCCGTTGGACCAGCTCACCGGCCTGGAGGAGCTGATGCCCGAGCGCGGCGAGAGCCGCCGGGAGCGCGCCGACCGGCTGGCCCGGGAACGCACGGAGTACGCGCACGTCATCGTCGACGAGGCGCAGGACCTCACGCCCATGCAGTGGCGCATGGTCGGGCGCCGGGGGCGTACCGCCACCTGGACGGTGGTGGGCGATCCCGCGCAGAGCTCCTGGATCGACACGGACGAGGCCGCCCGCGCCCGCGACGAGGCGCTCGGCACCCGGCCGCGGCGGCGCTTCACCCTCACCGTGAACTACCGCAACCCGGCGGAGATCGCCGAGGTGGCCAGTACGGTGCTTTCCCTTGCCATGCCCGGAACGGTGTCCCCCCGCGCGGTGCGCTCCACCGGCATCCTGCCGCGTTACGAGGTGGTCGGTGAGGATCTGGGCGCCCAGGTACGGGCCGCCGCCGCGGGGCTGCTCGACGAGGTGGACGGCACGGTGGGGGTTGTCGTCGCCATGAACCGGCGGGCCCAGGCGCGTACGTGGCTGGCCGGGCTCGGCGAGCGGGTCGTCGCGCTGGGCAGCCTTGAGGCGAAGGGGTTGGAGTACGACGCGACGGTCGTCGTCTCCCCGGCGGAGATCGCCGAGGAGTCTTCGGCGGGGCTGCGGGTTCTCTACGTGGCGCTGACGCGGGCGACCCAACGGCTGACCGTTCTGGCAGGGCCTCGTGATCTTCCCGATCACGAGGGGGTACCGGATCTGTTGCGGCGCGACTGAGGTGCGGCTTCTTTCCGGCTTGGGCTTTTGCGGGTTCCAGCTCGGGGGGTTCTGTGCAGTGCCGGGTGCCGGTGGGCTGTGGCTTGTCGCGCTCACGCGGCGCCAGCCGCATATTGGATGCAGCCCCGCGCCCCTGGGGGTGCCGTGCTCCGCACGGGCGGCCCCCGCGCCTCTGGGGTGACGTGCTCCCGCACCGGCACCCTTGCACACGCAAACGGCTCTCGCTCTTCCTGGCGGAAGGGCGAGAGCCGTGACGTTTACGACACCGACCCGCCATGCTCGCCTCGCGGCAAGTGGGCGCTCGAAGCGCCTAAGGTTGGGCCCGGGGGCTTGGATCGGGCCGGTGCCTCACCCAGGCTAACAAATGACGGGCGGAACCTCTTCCCTGACGGCGGAAATCCTGCCGATCACTCCGTGGCCACCAGTTCTTTGCCCGGGCGGTTTCCGTGTACCGGGCAGTAGGTGACACGATCGACAGGCATCAAACACGCATCGACAGGCACACCTGCCGCCCCGGCGGCACGCGCACGGAAAACCCGGAAGAAGGTCGTCATGGCAACGGCGCCCAGCGTCTCGTACTCGATCACGGTGCGGCTGGAGGTGCCCGCGAGCGGAACCGCGGTCAGCCAGCTCACCACGGCGGTGGAGTCCTCCGGCGGGTCGGTGACCGGCCTGGACGTGACGGCGTCGGGACACGAGCGGCTCCGGATCGACGTGACGATCGCGGCGACGTCGACCGCGCACGCCGACGAGATCGTGAGCAAGCTGCGCGGCATCGAGGGCGTGTCGATCGGCAAGGTGTCCGACCGTACGTTCCTGATGCACCTGGGCGGCAAGATCGAGATGGCGTCCAAGCACCCGATCCGCAACCGTGACGACCTGTCCATGGTGTACACGCCGGGCGTGGCGCGGGTGTGCATGGCGATCGCGGCGAACCCGGACGACGCGCGCCGGCTGACCATCAAGCGCAATTCGGTGGCCGTGGTGACCGACGGCTCGGCGGTGCTGGGCCTGGGGAACATCGGGCCGAAGGCCGCGCTGCCGGTGATGGAGGGCAAGGCGGCGCTGTTCAAGCGGTTCGCGGGGATCGACGCGTGGCCGCTGTGCCTGGACACCCAGGACACCGACGAGATCGTGGCGATCGTCAAGGCGATCGCGCCCGGCTTCGCCGGCATCAACCTGGAGGACATCTCCGCGCCGCGCTGCTTCGAGATCGAGGCGCGGCTGCGCGAGGCGCTGGACATCCCGGTGTTCCACGACGACCAGCACGGCACCGCGATCGTGGTGCTGGCGGCGCTGACCAACGCGCTGCGCTGCGTCGGCAAGGAGATCGGCGGGCTGCGGGTGGTGATGTCCGGGGCGGGCGCGGCCGGCACCGCCATTCTGAAGCTGCTGATCGCGGCCGGGGTGAAGCACGCGGTGGTGGCCGACATCCACGGCGTGGTGCACGCCGAGCGCGACGACCTGGTGAACGCCGATCCCGACTCGGCGCTGCGCTGGATCGCGGACAACACCAACCCCGAGGGCGTCACCGGCACCCTGAAGGACGCCGTGGTCGGCGCCGACGTGTTCATCGGCGTGTCGGCGCCGAACGTGCTGGACGGCTCGGACATCGCCCGGATGGCCGACGGCGCGATCGTGTTCGCACTGGCCAACCCGGACCCGGAGGTGGACCCGGCGGCCGCCCGGGAGACCGCCGCGGTGGTCGCCACCGGCCGCAGCGACTTCCCGAACCAGATCAACAACGTGCTGGTCTTCCCGGGTGTCTTCCGCGGCCTGCTGGACGCCCAGTCACGTACGGTGAACACCGAGATGATGCTGGCCGCGGCCCGCGCGCTGGCCGGGGTGGTCGGCGACGCCGAGCTGAACCCGAACTACATCGTCCCCAGCGTTTTCAACGACAAGGTGGCGGGTGCGGTGGCCGACGCCGTACGGGACGCGGCGCGCGCCCAGGGCCCCGCCGTGGCCGCCGCGGGCTCGGCGGCGCTGCCCGCTTGATACGTCCGGCTGCCTGATACATGCGTGACCGGGCGGCCACGAAAAGTCGCGGAATCCGATTCGATGCGTCTATGGTGTGACGACAATCCGTCATCACGGGTCTCGCCAGGGGCTTTTTCCACGACTCGCGCGGGCAGGCGATTGGCTTTCCCCCCATATATGGGGGCAGGATGCACACCTGGGCAGTGAGGCACACGGCAACAGCTACAGGCTCGCGCGCCCCCATGGCAGAAAGAACACGGGAGTACAGATATGAACCGCAGTGAGCTGGTGGCCGCCCTGGCCGACCGCGCCGAGGTGACCCGCAAGGACGCCGACGCCGTTCTGGCCGCGTTCGCCGAGACCGTCGGTGAGGTTGTGGCCAAGGGTGACGAGAAGGTCACCATCCCCGGCTTCCTGACCTTCGAGCGCACCCACCGTGCGGCCCGCACCGCCCGCAACCCGCAGACCGGCGAGCCGATCAACATCCCCGCCGGGTACAGCGTCAAGGTCTCCGCGGGCTCCAAGCTGAAGGAAGCCGCCAAGGGCAACTGAGAACCCGGGGCGCGACGGGTTCTGACATCGATGGCGGCGGTCCCCCGGCAGGGGAACCGCCGCCATCGTCTGCTGTGCCGATCGAGTGCCGATCGGTGCCGGTCAGATGCCGGTCAGGCCACCCGGGCCGCGGCGCGGTCCTCGCCGGGCACCTCGATCTGCGCCCCGAGGTCCCGCAGCTTCGCGGTGAAGTTCTCGTAACCCCGGTTGATCAGGCTGATGCCGTGCACCCGGGAGATGCCCTGCGCGGCCAGCGCCGCGATCAGGTACGAGAAGCCGCCGCGCAGGTCGGGGATCACCAGGTCGGCGCCCGCCAGCTTGGTCGGCCCGGACACCACCGCCGAGTGCAGGAAGTTGCGCTGCCCGAACCGGCAGGCGCTGCCGCCCAGGCACTCGCGGTAGAGCTGAATGTGTGCGCCCATCTGGTTGAGCGCCTCGGTGAAGCCCAGCCGCGACTCGTACACCGTCTCGTGCACGATGGACAGCCCCGACGCCTGGGTCAGCGCCACCACCAGCGGCTGCTGCCAGTCGGTCTGGAAGCCCGGGTGCACGTCGGTCTCCAGTGCGATCGCGTTCAGCGGCCCGCCCGGGTGCCAGAACCGGATGCCCTCGTCGTCGATCTCGAACGCGCCACCGACTTTCCGGTACGTGTTCAGGAACGTCATCATCGACCGCTGCTGCGCGCCGCGCACGTAGATGTCGCCCTCGGTCGCGAGCGCCGCGCTCGCCCACGATGCCGCCTCCAACCGGTCCGGAATGGCGCGGTGCGTGTAACCGCCCAGCTTCTCCACTCCGGTGATGCGGATGGTGCGGTCGGTGTCCATGGAAATGATCGCGCCCATTTTCTGCAGGACGCAGATCAGGTCCTCGATCTCCGGCTCCACGGCCGCGTTGGCCAGCTCGGTGACGCCCTCGGCGAGCACCGCGGTCAGCAGCACCTGCTCGGTGGAGCCCACCGACGGGTACGGCAGCCGGATCTTCGCGCCGCGCAGCCCCTTGGGCGCCTCCAGGTACTGGCCGTCCGCCCGCTTCTCGATGACCGCGCCGAACTGCCGCAGCACGTCGAAGTGGAAGTCGATCGGCCGGCCCCCGATGTCGCAGCCGCCCAGCCCCGGGATGAAGGCGTGCCCGAGCCGGTGCAGCAGCGGGCCGCAGAGCAGGATCGGGATCCTGGAGGAGCCGGCGTGCGCGTCGATGTCGGCGACGTTGGCGCTCTCCATCCGGGTGGGGTCGAGCAGCAGCTCGCCGGGCTCGTCCCCGGCCTCGACCGTCACGCCGTGGAGCTGGAGCAGCCCGCGCACCACCCGTACGTCCCTGATGTCCGGGACGTTGCGCAGTCTGCTGGGTTCGCTGCCGAGCAGAGCGGCGACCATGGCCTTCGGCACCAGGTTCTTCGCACCTCTGACCCGGATCTCGCCCTCAAGTGGGGTTCCGCCATGGACAATGAGTACATCGGCGATGTCGTTCATGGTCTCGCGATCGTCGGAACGGGCAGTGACAGCCGGGCGGCCGGAGCCGGCCGGCAACATTCGGGCAGGACGGTCGGCAGGGACCGTCGCAACGGGACGGGGAGACGACCCGCTCTCCGCACGAGCGGAGGTGAGTCATGGTAATCGGCTTGACGGGCCGCTCCGTGCGCCCACGCGATGCGGGATCATGTCAGCCATGACCGAGGTGTCCTCGCTCACCGGACGGCTGCTCGTGGCGACCCCGCGCCTGGCCGACCCCAACTTCGAGCGGTCCGTGGTGCTGCTGCTCGACCACGACGCGCAAGGATCGCTCGGCGTCGTGCTCAACCGGCCCACCCCGGTCGGTGTCGGCGACGTGCTCCAGCCGTGGGCCGCGCTGGCCGGCGCCCCGCAGGTGGTCTTCCAGGGCGGCCCGGTCTCGCTGGACTCCGCGCTGGGCCTGGCCGTCGTCCCGGGCGAGTCGCGGGGCGGCGAGGCCACCGAGGTGCTGGGCTGGCGCCGGGTGCACGGCGCGATCGGCCTGGTCGACCTGGAGGCGCCGCCGGAACTGCTGGCCGCCGAACTCGGCAGCCTGCGCATCTTCGCCGGCTACTCGGGCTGGGGCCCCGGCCAGTTGGAGAAGGAACTCGCCGAGGGCGCCTGGTACGTGGTGGAGTCCGAGCCCGGCGACATCTCCTCGCCCGCCCCGGAGGGGTTGTGGCGCTCGGTGCTGCGCCGGCAGCGCAGCGCATTGGCGATGGTCGCCACATATCCCGACGACCCGTCGCTCAATTAACCCGCGGTCTCATTTACGCTTGACGGTTATGAGCACTCTTGAGCCCGAGCGCGGGACCGGCACCGGCACCCTGGTCGAGCCGACTCCGCAGGTATCCCACGGTGACGGCGACCACGAGCGCTACGCGCACTATGTCCAGAAGGACAAGATCATGGCGAGCGCCCTGGAGGGCACGCCCGTTGTCGCCCTGTGCGGCAAGGTGTGGGTCCCCGGCCGCGACCCGAAGAAGTACCCGGTCTGCCCGATGTGCAAGGAGATCTACGAGGGCATGCCGCTGGGCGGCGGTGACGGCGACAAGTCCGGCAAGGGCAAGGGCGGCGCCTGACGGCCATGCCGGCACGACTGCGGCAGGATCCAGGGGAGAACGTTGAACGGCGTGGGTGACGGAGGCGTGTCCGGGGCACCGGACCAGCCCGACGGCCACGACGACGACGCCGTCATCGGGGAACGGGTGCACGCCCTGGTCGGCCAGGGCCGCTACGCCGAGGCGCATGCCGCGGTCGGCGACGCCTTCGTGGAGCGCAACGGCAGCGCCGGTTACCTGCTGCGGGCCTGGATCCTCGCCCAGGAGAAACGCCACGCGCAGGCCCGCGAGACCGTCGACTGGGCGCTGGCCATCGCCGGCCCGGCCGAGGCGGCGGACGTCTTCGTCCTGGCCGGCGTGGTGCTGCTGGCCCTGGACGAGGCGCATGCCGCACTGACCGTGGCGCTGCGCGCGAGCGGCGCCGACCCCGACGGCTGGGAGCCGGCGGTGCTGCTCTCCGACGTCTACCGGCGGCTCGGCCGCGTCCCCGACGCGGTGGCCGCCGCCCGCCGCGCGGTCGTGCTCGCCCCGCGCGAGGCCGAGGCGCACGTGGCCCTGGCCCGCTCGCTGACCGCCGGGCGCGGCGTGCTCGGCCGCATACCCAGGCGGCACCGCGCGGAGCACCAGCAGGCCGTGGAACGCGCCCTGATACTCGGCGCCTCACCCGCCGAGCTGACCGCCCCGCGCACCGGCGCGGCCATCGGCGCCGCCGCCATGGCCCTGCTGTTCGGCCTCCAGCTCTTCCGGATCGAGGGCGGCGACGGCTGGGGCTTCCTCGCCGCCGGCGTCGGCGCGCTGATGGGCATCACTCTGATCGCCGTCTTCGCGGTCTCCGCCGGCCGCCGCAGCGGGATGCCGGTGGGCCACCGGCTGCGCGGCATCCGCGCCACGGTCCGCACCGAACTGGCCGGCGATCCCGGGCTGCGCCGCATCCGCGAGATGAACGCGGTCGCCGCGCTCCCCCTGGTCCCGCTGCTCACCACCGCCCTCCCCTCCGACCGCGCCAGCCAGGGCCACCCCTGGGCCCCCTGGGCCGTCGCCCTGGTCGCCGGCATCGCCCTCCCCCTCCTCCTGGCCGTCGCCCTCACGGTCAGCTGGTGGTACGGCGGCTGGTTCGCCCGCCGCGCCTTCCTCCAGACCTGGCTCGGCCGCGCCCAGCTCGCCGGCGCCGTCGCCCTGCTCCTCACCACCCTCGCCCTCTCCGCCGCCCGCATCCACGGCACCCCCTGGGCCGCCCTCCTGGCCGCCCACCTGGTCTGGCTGGTGCTGGCCCTGACGGTCACGGCGGTGGCAGTGGGCCGAGCGCGGGTGGAACGTCTGCGGAGTCTTTGACGTAAGGCAGCGCACAACCCCAGCCCTCCCCGTACCACCCCCGCACGTGCGGGTTCGCGCAATGGTCTATGCCAATCGACCATGCTGGAGGCAGGATGACCTCCATGGATCTCATCCCGCACCCCCGCCACGTCACCGCGTATTCGGAAGAGGACGGCTTCACGCTCACGGCAGGGACCGTGCTGGCCGCAGGGCCGGGGACGGAGGCGGTGGCGCGGTGGATGAGAGGGGTGCTGGGCGCGGCCACCGGGCTGGCGTTCGCCCCGGGGGAGCGGTCGGCCGACGGGGTGGTGCGGCTGGCGATCGACGAGCACGTACCCGGCGGCCCGGAGGCGTACCGGATCACCGTGGACCCGTCCTCGGGCGTACGGATCACCGGCGCGGGCCCTGCCGGCGTCTTCTGGGGCGCGCAGACCCTGCGCCAGCTCCTCGGCCCGGACGCGTACCGCCGCGCTCCGCTGGGCCGGGGCCGCACCTGGCGGGTGCCCGCCCTGCACCTCCAGGACGCGCCCCGCTTCGGCTGGCGCGGCTTCATGCTGGACGTGGCCCGCCACTTCATGCCCAAGGACGTGGTGCTGCGCTACCTGGACCTGATGGCCGCCCACAAGCTCAACGTGCTCCACCTGCACCTGACCGACGACCAGGGCTGGCGGGTGGAGATCCGGCAGTACCCGCGCCTGACCGAGGTCGGCGCCTGGCGGACGCGCACCAAGGTGGGCCTGCGCGAGTCCCAGGTGTGGGACGAGCGCCCGCACGGCGGCTACTACACCCAGGACGACCTGCGCGAGATCGTCGCCTACGCCGCCGAGCGGCACATCACCGTCGTCCCCGAGGTGGACATCCCCGGCCACTCCCAGGCCGCCATCGCCGCCTACCCCGAACTCGGCAACGCCGACGTGATCGACACCACCGAACTCGGGGTGCTCACCAGCTGGGGCGTCAACCCCAATGTGCTGGCCCCCACCGAGGACACCCTGCGCTTCTACGAGAACGTCCTCACCGAGCTGCTGGAGATCTTTCCCGGCGAGTTCGTCCACGTCGGCGGCGACGAGTGCCCCAAGGAGCAGTGGCAGTCCTCGGTCACCGCCAAGGACCGCATCGTGGAGCTCGAGCTGAAGGACGAGGACGAGCTGCAGAGCTGGCTGATCCGGCACTTCGACCGGTGGCTCGCCGAGCGCGGCCGGCGGCTGATCGGCTGGGACGAGATCCTGGAGGGCGGCCTCGCCCCCGGCGCCGCCGTCGCCTCCTGGCGCGGCTACAGCGGCGGCATCGCCGCCGCCCGGGCCGGGCACGACGTGGTGATGTGCCCGCAGAGCCACGTCTACCTGGACTGGCGGCAGTCCGAGGACCCCGACGAGCCGGTGCCGATCGCCCACGCCCGCACCCTGGAGGACGTCTACCGGTTCGAGCCGGTGCCCGGCGACCTCACCGAGGACGAGGCCCGGCACGTCATCGGCACCCAGGCCAACGCGTGGACCGAGGTGATGGACTCGGTCCGGGTGGTGGACTACATGGCCTTCCCGCGGCTGGCCGCCTTCGCCGAGGTCGCCTGGACCCCGCTGCCCGCCCCCGCCGAGCGCGACTGGCCCGGCTTCGAGCGCCGGATGACCACCCACTACGCCCGGCTCGACGCCCTCGGCGTGGAATACCGCCCGCCCGGCGGCCCGCGCCCCTGGCAGCGCCGCCCCGGCATTCCCGGCCGCCCGAAGCCGGGCCCGCCCCCGGTGGGGTGAGCCATTGTCAAAGTTATTGTCAGAGTATTTGTCGGACTTTCCGCGATCGGCTGCCGGCACCCGCGTCCACCTGGCACCGTGGACCCCGTACGTACCACGGCGACACCCCCGGGCCCCGGCGACCACCGCACAACCGGCCGTACCGGCAGGTCGGTGCGTTCGGGCCCGTGGCGGACGGACCGGTACGTCATGGACCCACGCGCTCACCACCGGGGAACATGTGCCAGAGTTGCCACGTCCGGGCTGTCAGCACGTACCGTACGGCTACCGCGTGACGCAGGAAGCCGGGAAGGGGCAGCGGCGTGAGCACGTATGCAGGACAGGCGGCGGAGAACGTCACGCTGCCGTCCTCGCTCGACGAGGCCGTGGCGGCACTGGCCGCCATGCCCAGCGCCGTGCCGGTCGCCGGCGGCACCGACCTGATGGCGGCCGTCAACTCCGGCCTGCTGCGCCCGGCCGCGCTGGTCGGGCTCGGCCGGATCAGCGAGATCCGCGGCTGGCAGTACGCCGACGGTGCCGCGCTGCTGGGCGCGGGCCTGACCCACGCCCGGATGGGCCGCCCCGACTTCGCCGCGCTGATCCCGGCGCTGGCCGCCGCCGCTCGCTCGGCCGGCCCGCCGCAGATCCGCAACGCCGGCACCCTCGGGGGCAACATCGTGACCGCGGCCCCGACCGGCGACGCGCTGCCGGTGCTGGCCGCGCTGGAGGCGAGCGTGATCCTCGCCGGGCCGGAGGGCGACCGCGAACTGCCGGTCAGCCACCTGCTCACCGGCATGGACCCGCTGCGCCCCGGCGAACTGCTGGCCTTCGTCCGCATCCCGCTGCTGCACGCCCCGCAGACCTTCCTGAAAGCCACCGGCCGCACCGGGCCCGGCCGCGCCACCGCCTCGGTGGCCCTGGTCGTCGACCCGGCCCGGCGCCAGGTGCGCTGCTCGGTCGGCGCGGTCGCGCCGGTGCCGCTGCGGCCCCTGGAGGCCGAGCAGTGGGTGGCCGGACTGATCGACTGGGACGGGGAGCGTACGCTCGCGCCCGAGGCCTGCACGGCCTTCGGGGAGTACGTGGCGGCGGCCTGCATCCCCGATCAGCCCGGGGTCGAACTGCCGCCCGCCGCGGTGCAACTGCGGCGTACCGTGGCCACACTGTCCCGCCGAGCGCTCGGGAGGGCTCTGGCATGACCGACCAGCCGCAGCAGCCGGGCGTGCCCGGCAACTCCGGGGCCTGGCAGCCCGTTCCGGGCGGCGGGGACTACGACCCCGACCAGACCATGCACGTCTCCTTCGCCGCGCAGATCCCGCCGCAGCCGCGGCCCGGCGAGGACCCGCTGGGCGCGCACGGCCCGGTCGGCCCGGCCGCGCCCCCCGACCAGTCCGGTGCCGATCCGGCCGACCCCGCCACCGCGTGGACGATCCCGGTCATCAGGGACGAACCGGACGTGGAATCGGGGGAGTACACGCTCGGCAGCTACTCCCCGTCCGCCTGGGACCAGGCGCCCTCGCCCGCCCCGCCCACCACCCAGTCCTTCCCCGCGGGGATGTTCGGGCAGGGGGCCGCGGCGGCACAGGCCGCGCAGGCGGCCCAAGCGGCGGCCGCGGAGGCTGCGCAGGCCGCCGAAGCGGCCAGGGCCGCCGCCCGGCAGGCGCACGTGGAAGCGGCGCACGCCGAGGCCGTGCACACGGAAGCGCCGCACATCGAAGCCCCGCATACGGAAGTCCCGCACATCGAAGCCCTGCACACGCAGGCGCCGCGCACCGAGGCGCCGGGGGACTTCCCGTCGGTGTACCGCGGCGCCGGCTCCGGCTCCGGCGACCATCTCACCGGCGAGTGGCCGGCGTTCACCGGTCCCGAGAGCGGGGGCGTGCCCTGGCTGCCCGCGCACGCCCCGGCCGCCGACGCCGCCTGGGCCGGCGTGGTGGACGACCCCGAGCGGGTGGAGCCCCCGGCCGCCCACCCCGACGACCCGGCGGTGGCCGCTCCACACACCCTGGACGCCGCCGCGCCCGACGCGGGACTGGCCGCCGAGGCCGGTACGTCCTTCCCGACGGCCGGCGACCCGCTGCCCGACCCGTCCGCCCCCTACGCGCCGCAGCCCCTCCCCGAGGCCGTGGTCCCCGAGGGGCCCGCCCCCGAGGCGGCCGGCTCGCACCCGGACCTGCCCGAGGGCGACCCGGCGGCGCCGCCCGGTGCCGCGCAGCCGCTCCCTCCCGAGGCATCCGCGGCGGACGCACAGAACACTTCGGACGCTGCGGGCGCGCTGGACGCTCCGGAGACCGACGACGAGGCCGCGCCCGAACCGGAACCCGAGCCCGCCGAGCCGACCCGCAGCGAGCACCCGGTCGCCTCGTACATGCTGCGGGTCAACGGCACCGACCGGCCGGTCACCGACGCCTGGCTCGGCGAGTCGCTGCTGTACGTGCTGCGCGAGCGGCTGGGCCTGGCCGGCGCCAAGGACGGCTGCGAGCAGGGCGAGTGCGGGGCCTGCTCGGTGCAGGTCGACGGCCGGCTCGTCGCCTCCTGCCTGGTGCCCGCGGCCACCGCGGCCGGCAGCGAGGTCCGTACCGTCGAGGGCCTGACCGTGGACGGCCGCCCCTCCGACGTGCAGCGCGCCCTCGCCGAATGCGGCGCCGTGCAGTGCGGCTTCTGCATCCCGGGCCTGGCCATGACCGTCCACGACCTGCTCGAAGGCAACCACCACCCCACCGACCTGGACGTACGCCAGGCGATCAGCGGCAACCTGTGCCGCTGCTCGGGCTATCGCGGGGTGCTGGACGCCGTCCGCCAGGTCGTCACCGAGCGCGGCACCGACGAGGACGGCACCCCCGCCGACTCCGACCCGGTCCGCGTCCCCCACCAGGCCAGGACCGGCGCCCCGGAGGCCACCGCATGACCCCAGCCCGTCCCCTCCCGGGTACGGCCCCCCCGCCGGCGCACACCGGCGCACGCCCGGGCACCCGTACGGCGGCGCAGCCGGTCCGTACACCGGGGTCGGCCGCTGTCACGAGGCGGCCGGGGGCCCGGACCGCCGAGCCGAGGGGCCGCGGGCTCGCCCGCATCGCCGGTTCGGTACCGCCGGCCGGCCGCCGCGGGGCACGTACGGTCGCACAGCCGGTCCGTACGCCGGGGTCGGCCTCTGCCACGGGACGGCCGCGGGCCCGGACCGCCCCCGGGTTCGCCGGGCCGGACGGCTCCGTAAACGCTTCGGCCACCGCGCCCGGCCGCCGTGCCGCGGGCCGCGCGGGAGGTCGTAACGCCGTACTCGCCCGGCCCGGGGCCGGTCATCCGGACAGCACGCAGGACGGAGGCGTCGCATGAGCGTGATCGAGGGGACGCCCGTGGCCGGTGGGCTGGCCGAAGGGGCGCCGCCGCACGGGATCGGGGCGTCCGTGCCGTCCGCCGACGCGCTGCCCAAGGCGCAGGGCACGTACCCCTATGCCGCCGACCTGTGGGCCGAGGGCCTGCTGTGGGCCGCGGTGCTGCGCTCCCCGCACCCGCACGCGCGGATCGTACGGATCGACACCGCCGAGGCGCTGGCCATGCCCGGGGTGCGGGCCGTGGTCACCCACGAGGACGTACCCGGCGAGCCCATGCACGGCCGGCGGGTCGCCGACCGGCCGGTCTTCGCCAAGGACATGGTGCGCCACCACGGCGAGCCGATCGCCGCCGTCGCCGCCGACCACCCGGACACCGCGCGGCTGGCCGCCGCCGCGATCCTGGTCGAGTACGAGGTGCTGGAACCGGTCACCGACCCGGAGAAGGCGTTCGCCGCCGAACCGCTGCACCCCGACGGCAACCTGATCCGGCACATCCCGCTGCGGTTCGGCGACCCCGAGGCGATCGGCGAGGTCGTGGTGGAGGGCCTGTACCGGGTCGGCCGCCAGGACCCCGCCCCCATCGGCGCCGAAGCGGGCCTGGCCGTGCCCCGCCCGGACGGCGGCGTGGAACTCTACGTCGCCTCCACCGACCCGCACGCCGACCGCGACCTGGCCGCCGCTTGCTTCGGCCTGGAGGCCGACCGCGTCAAGGTCGTCGTCACCGGCGTGCCCGGCGCCATGGGCGACCGCGAGGACCCCGGCGTCCAACTCCCGCTCGGCCTCTTGGCGCTGAAGACCGGCTGCCCGGTGAAGTTCGTCGCCACCCGCGAGGAGTCCTTCCTCGGCCACGCCCACCGCCACCCCACCCTGCTGCGCTACCGCCACCACGCGGACGCCGACGGCCGCCTGCTCAAG
This sequence comes from Actinacidiphila acididurans, assembly GCF_016918855.1. Taxonomy (GTDB): domain Bacteria; phylum Actinomycetota; class Actinomycetes; order Streptomycetales; family Streptomycetaceae; genus Actinacidiphila; species Actinacidiphila acididurans. The sequence continues at coordinate 114,029 of NZ_JADKYB010000020.1, read as the reverse complement.
GTCGAGGCGCAGATCCTGCTCGACGCCGGCGCCTATGCCGACACCTCCTCCGACGCGCTGGCCGCCGCGGTCGCCTTCGCCGCCGGCCCCTACGTCGTCCCGCACGTCTTCGTCGAGGGCTGGGCGGTCCGCACCAACAACCCGCCCTCCGGCCACGTACGCGGCGAGGGCGCGCTCCAGGTGTGCGCCGCCTACGAGGGCCAGATGGACAAGCTCGCCGCCAAACTCGGCCTGGACCCGGCCGAGTTGAGGATGCGCAACGTGCTGGCGACCGGCGACCTGCTGCCCACCGGCCAGACCGTGACCTGCCCGGCCCCGGTCGGCGAACTGCTCGCGGCGGTCCGCGACGCCGACCTGCCGCCGCTGCCCGACGGCGAGGACGAGTCGCAGTGGCTGCTGCCCGGCGGCACCGCGGGGGCCGGCGAGCCCGGCGCGGTCCGGCGCGGCGTCGGCTACGCGCTCGGCATGGTCCACGTGCTCGGCGCCGAGGGCACCGACGAGGTGTCCACCGCGACCGTACGCGTCCACGACGGGCGCGCCACCGTCATCTGCGCCGCCGTCGAGACCGGCCAGGGCTTCTCCACCCTGGCCCGGCAGGTCGTCCAGGAAGTGCTGGGCGTCGAGGACGTCCGCGTGCTCGGCTCCGACACCGATCAGCCGCCCGCCGGCCCCGCCGCCCGCGGCCGCCACACCTGGGTGTCGGCCGGTGCGGTCGAACGCGCCGCGAAGATGGTGCGCACCCAGCTTCTCCAGCCGCTGGCCGCCCAGTTCGGCATGTCGGTGGAGCTGCTCACCATCGCCGACGGCAAGATCACCTCGTACGACGGGGTGCTGTCCACGACCGTCGCCGAGACGCTGGACGGCAAGGAGCTGTGGGCCACCGCGCAGTGCCGCCCGCACCCCACCGACCGGCTCGACGAGGTCGGCCAGGGCGACGCCTTCGTGGGCCTCGCGTTCTGCGCGATCCGCGCGGTGGTCGACGTCGACATCGAGCTCGGCGCGGTCCGCGTGGTCGAACTCGCCGTCGCCCAGGACGTCGGCCGCGTCCTCAACCCCCGCCAGCTCGCCGCCCGCATCGAGGCCGGCGTCACCCAGGGCGTCGGCCTGGCCCTCATGGAAGACCTGCGCGCCCCCCGCGGCATCGTCAAACGCCCCTCCTTCACCGGCTACCCGCTCCCCACCGCCCTCGACGCCCCCGATGTCCGCATCGTCCGCCTCGTCGAAGAACGCGACGTCCTCGCCCCCTTCGGCGCGAAGCCCGTCTCCGCGGTCCCCGTCGTCACCTCCCCCGCCGCCGTCGCCGCCGCGGTCCGCGCCGCCACCGGCCGCCCCGTCAACCGCCTCCCCATCCGCCCCCAGGCGGCGATCGTCAAGCCCCCGGCGAACCCCTGAGGGTGGGGCTCTTTCCGCGGGGTGGGGGACCCTTGCGGATGGGCTGGGCTTTGAGGGGCGCCGGGACCCTTGCGGATGGGCTGGGCTTTCAAGGGGCGCGGGGCTGTTTTCGATGTGCGGCTGGCGCCGCGTGAGCGCGACCAGCCACGGCGCACCCGGACCGACGAGGCGGGCCGCACAAAGGCCGAGCCCGGAGACGGACGCCCGTGCGGGAGCACGGCAACTTCAGGGGCGCGGGGAACTGCGCGACAAGCCACAATGCACGGACACCCGGCATCGCACAGAACTCCCCGAGCTGGTTGCCGCTAAGGGCGAGGCCCGGGGGAGCGCGCCCTAACCCGCGACCAGGGCCTCCGCGAGCCCACCCATCACCGCGTCGACCGTTTCTTCCGGCGACTGGTCCGAACTGTCCACCCACAACCCGAGCCTGGGCGTCCGGTCCCGCAGCACATGATCGAGCCCGCCCACGGTCCAGGACCCGTAACCGCTCTTCGCCCGCCCGGCCTCCCGCCGGGCCACCGCGTCCGCGCTGGGCGCGAGCACCACGAGATAGAGCGGCCTGGTACCGATCGCCGCGAGATACGGCTCGAGATGCTCGCCGAGTACCACGTCCTGCACGATCGCGGTCCAGCCGGCGGCGGCGTACAGATCTGCGGTGGCCGCAGTGGCCCGGTACCGCAACCGCAACTGCTCCGCGGCCTCCTCGTCCCCGCCGGGCACCCTCTCCCGCTGCCCGGAGACCACCATCCGCCGGAACACGTCACCACGCACGTGCACCGCCCGTGGCAGCCGTTCGGCCAGCAATTGCGCCACCGTGGACTTGCCCGAGGCCATGACCCCGGTGATGACCACGACGGCCCGTTCGAGCGACGCCTCGTCCATCGGCGTCCCTCCTTCCCCGCGCGTCCCCGTTCGTCCTCCCCGCCCGCGCGCGGCGCCGTCCGTCCGTTCCGCAGTGCTTCCCGGGCCGCGGACCGGTCGACGGCCCCTGGCCGGGGGTTGCCGGACTGAGAGCATTGCAGAATTCCGTTGATCACGGGGCCCGCATCGACCTTCTGCAAGGACCTCGTAATGGACGACTGCCCCGACCCGATACGCGAGAGCCCGCAACGGCACGCAGCGCAGGCGAGTCCGGGCGGCACGCAGCGCAGGCGAGTCTCGACGTGAATGTGGTGCTTGGAGGCCGTGACCGGAATCGAACCGGTGTGACTCTCCGCGGGCGGAGCCCGCTGAACAAGCACAGTGCAGGCGAGTCCGGACGTGGACGTGAAGCTTGGAGGCCGTGACCGGAATCGAACCGGCGTAACTCGCTTTGCAGGCGAGTCCCTCAACCACTCGGGCACACGGCCGTGGTGTGCGTGTGATTCGACGATGGCGGGTGGCGGGGGTGGGGGTCAATGGTTCGGGGGGCCGTGCAATGGGACTGCCATACGGCGTTCACGAACGGGCGGGTGGAGGGGTGGGATCGGTCGGAGGGACCGGGACCGGAGGCGGAGGAGGGATCGGGCGCACGGCAGGGGCGTAGTGGCGGTTTGCCCCTTACGCTAAGCGGGTGGCTGTTGCACGGGTACGGCGTGACCAGGGGATTCCCGCGGAGGTCGAGGAGCTCGAGGAGGGGGTGCTCGGGCGGAGCTACCGTGCGTTGACGCTCGGCATCGTGTCCGTGGTGCTGATGATCGCGTTCGAGGCGACCGCCGTGGGCACCGCGATGCCGATCGCCGCGCGCGAGCTGCACGGCCTGGGGCTGTACGCGTTCGCGTTCTCCGGGTACTTCACCACGTCGTTGCCGGCCATGGTGGCCAGCGGTCAGTGGTGCGACCGGCGCGGCCCGCTGCAGCCGCTCTCCGCGGGCATAGCCGGGTTCGCCGCCGGGCTGGTGATCAGCGGGACGGCCCGGTCCATGTGGCCGTTCCTGCTGGGGCGCGCCGTGCAGGGGCTGGGCGGCGGGCTGGTGATCGTGGCGCTGTACGTGGTGGTGGGGCGCGCCTTTCCGGAACGGCTGCGGCCCGCGGTGATGGCCGCCTTCGCCGCCTCCTGGGTGGTCCCCTCCATCGTGGGCCCGCTGGTGTCCGGCACGATCACCGAACAGCTCGGCTGGCGATGGGTGTTCCTGGCCATCCCGGTGCTGGTGGCGCTCCCGCTCGCGGTGATGCTGCCCACCCTGCGGCGTACCGGCGGCGGCACTCCGGCCGCCGACTCCGGCGCACCCGGGGCCGGACCCGGGGTCGGACCAGGAACCGGACCCGGAGCCCGTACGCGTACCGGAATCCGTAACCCCACCGGCCGTGTCCGGCTGGCCGCGGCCGTCGCTGTCGGAGCCGTCCTGCTGCAGTACGCCGGGCAGGACCTGCGCCCGCTGTCGGCGTTGCCGGCCGTGGCCGGGGCCGCGCTGCTCGTGCCTGCCGCGATACGGCTGCTGCCGCGCGGGACCTTCCGGGCGGCTCGGGGGATGCCCACGGTCGTGCTGATGCGCGGGGTGTGCGCCGGCACGTTCATCGCCGCGGAGAGCTTCGTCCCGCTGATGCTGGTCACCCAGCGCGGGCTGTCGGCGACCCTGGCCGGGCTGTCGCTGGCCGGCGGGGGCGTCACCTGGGCGCTGGGCTCCTGGGTGCAGGCCCGCCCGGCGCTCGCGGCCGTGCGGGAACGGCTGGTCCAGCTCGGCATGCTGCTGTCCGCGACCGCCGTCGCCGTGGTGCCGCTCGCCCTGGACCACGCGGTGCCGCCCTGGATCGTGGCCCTGGCCTGGTGCGTCGGCGGCTTCGGCATGGGGCTGGCCATCTCCTCGATCGGTGTGCTGCTGCTCCAGCTCTCCCCGGCCCAGGACGCCGGCGCCAACTCCGCCGCCCTCCAGGTCAGCGACGCCCTGTCCACGATCCTGCTCACCGCAGGGGCCGGCACCGTCTTCACCGCCCTCGGCGGCGGCTCCACCGCCCCCGACCCCACTCACCCGGCCCTGTCCACCGCCCACCCCGCCGCCTTCGCCGCGGTCTTCCTCCCGGCCGCGGCGATCGCCCTGTCGGGCGTGGCCATCGCGGCGAGGCTGCGGGTCGGGTCGGAGGCGTCACACTAGGCGGTACCAGCTGGTACCATGGATTCATGCCCGGATTGAATGTGCGGTTCACCGAGGAAGAGCTCGAGGCTCTGCGTCAGCGTGCCGAGGCCGAGGGGACGAGCATGCAGGTGGTCGCCCACGATGCGGTGGTGCGCGCCATAAGCGAGCGGTCGCGTCTGTTCGAGGACGCCGCGGCTCACGTGCTCAAGGTCAGCGGCGAGCTGAACCGCAGGCTTGCATGACGCATTTCCTGGTACTGCCCGAGTTGCTCAACCTGGCTCAGCGGCTCGGGGCCGATGAAGTACGCGACTATGGGCTGCTGGAGTCCGCCCTTGCGCGCCCCCAGGCGAGCGTGTTCGGCCAGGACGCCTACCCCGACCTGTGGCAGAAGGCAGCGGCCCTCATGGAGTCGCTCGCCCGCAACCACGCCATGGTGGACGGTAACAAGCGCCTTGCGTGGTATGCGACGTGGGTGTTCCTCCAGATCAACGGCCACCGGCTCCGGGCGGACTTCGACGTGGACGAAGCCGAGAAATTCGTGCTCGCGGTCTGCCAGGGACAGTTGGACGTCCCGCAGATCGCCGAGGCGCTGCCCCGTTTCGCGGGCTGACCCGAGCCGTCCGCGCGGTCGTGTGACAAAGCTCGCACCCCCGCCCGCCCCGGGCGCGGGGTCGGGTCACCGTGGCCGGCGCCCGGTACGCTGAGGCGGTTTTCGTACGAGGCGCGGCCACTGTCGCGCTCGCGTGCGCCCTGGCCCCGACCCCGTACCGGAGACCGTGACTACCACCTCTTCCTCCTCCTCGCACCACCATCTGTCGCCCGCGTTTCCCGGCCGGGCCCCCTGGGGAACGGCGAACCGGCTGCGGGCCTGGCAGCAGGGGGCCATCGACGCGTACGTGGCCAAGCAACCGCGGGACTTCCTGGCGGTGGCCACGCCGGGCGCCGGGAAGACGACGTTCGCGCTGACCCTGGCCTCGTATCTGCTGCACAACCATTTGGTGCAGCAGATCACCGTGGTCGCGCCCACCGAGCACCTGAAGACGCAGTGGGCGGACGCGGCGGCGCGGATAGGCATCAAGCTCGACCCGGACTACAGCGCGGGCCCGGTGGGGCGGGAGTACGACGGCGTGGCCGTGACGTACGCCGGTGTGGGGGTGCGGCCGATGCTGCACCGCAACCGGTGCGAGCAGCGCAAGACCCTGGTGATCCTGGACGAGATCCACCACGCCGGCGACAGCAAGTCGTGGGGCGAGGCGTGCCTGGAGGCGTTCGAGCCGGCCACCCGGCGCCTGGCGCTCACCGGTACGCCGTTCCGGTCGGACACCAACCCGATCCCGTTCGTGGTGTACGAGGAGGGCGCCGACGGCATCCGCCGCTCCTCGGCCGACTACACCTACGGCTACGGCAACGCGCTCGCCGACAACGTGGTGCGGCCGGTGATCTTCCTCAGCTACAGCGGCACCATGCGCTGGCGCACCAAGGCCGGCGACGAGATCTCCGCGCGGCTCGGCGAGCCGATGACCAAGGACGCCATCGGCCAGGCGTGGCGCACCGCGCTCGCGCCGACCGGCGAGTGGATCCCCAACGTGCTGACCTCGGCCGATCAGCGGCTGACCGAGGTGCGCAAGGGCATCCCCGACGCCGGCGGCCTGGTGATCGCCTCCGACCAGGACTCCGCCCGCGCCTACGCCAAGCTGATCCGGCAGCTGACCGGGCACAAGGCCACCGTGGTGCTCTCCGACGACGCCGGGGCCTCCCGCCGCATCGAGGAGTTCAGCGACTCCGACGAGCGCTGGATGGTCGCGGTGCGCATGGTCTCCGAGGGCGTGGACGTGCCCCGGCTGGCCGTCGGCGTGTACGCCACCACCATCTCCACCCCGCTGTTCTTCGCCCAGGCCGTGGGCCGGTTCGTACGGTCCCGGCGGCGCGGCGAGACCGCGTCCGTGTTCCTCCCGACCATTCCGAACCTGCTCGAATTCGCCGCGCAGATGGAGGTCGAGCGGGACCACGTACTGGACCGGCCGAAGAAGCAGGGCGAGGAGGACCTGTTCGCCGAGGAGGACAAGCTGCTCGCCGAGGCCGAACGGGAGCAGGACGAGGCCACCGAGGACGACCAGCTCAAGTTCGAGGCGCTGGAGTCCGACGCGGTCTTCGACCGGGTGCTCTACGACGGCGCCGAATTCGGCATGCAGGCCCACCCCGGCAGCGAGGAGGAGCAGGACTACCTCGGCATCCCCGGCCTGCTGGAGCCGGACCAGGTGCAGATCCTGCTCCAGCGGCGGCAGGCCCGGCAGATCGCGCACAGCCGCCGCAAGCCGGACGAGGAGGCGGACCTGCTGGAGCTCCCGGCGGACCGGCGCCCGATCGTGACGCACCGTCAATTGCTGGAGCTGCGGAAGCAGTTGAACACCCTGGTGGCCGCCTACCACCACCAGAGCGGCAAGCCGCACGGCGTCATCCACAACGAACTGCGCCGGGTGTGCGGCGGACCGCCGAGCGCCGAGGCGACTGCGGGACAGCTCACCGAACGGATCAAGAAGGTGCAGGAGTGGGCGACCCGGATGCGCTGACCGTCCGGGGGGCTTTCGGCGGCCCGGGCGGCGGTCGCAGTGGTGGGCCGGGCGGCGGTCGGGGCGGCGGCCCGGGCGGCGGTCCGGCGGCCTGAAGCGGCGGATTCGGCGGTCCGCGGCGGTCTAAAACGGTGGTGCCCGCGCCCGCGCTCGTGCAACGATCCGCAAAGACGGGTCAAAAGCAGCGCCCGGATTGTGGACGACCCCTTCCGCTCAGCGGTACTCGCTCGCTACGGTGCCGGTCACGCACGCGCCGTGGCAGAGCAGCCGCGGAGCGCAGCCGGTTTGCCGACACCGGCGGCCCTCTCCGCGCACTGCCCCGGGACCGGCAGTGCGTACGAGCCGTGAGACCCGCCGCCGACTTCACGAGGAGGGGGCGTCGTGACCGCGGAGACGTCTCAAACGCTCGACCGGGGCCTGCGGGTCCTGAAACTGCTCGCCGACACCGACCACGGGCTGACCGTCACGGAGCTGGCCGCCAAGCTCGGCGTGAACCGCACCGTGGTCTACCGGCTGCTGGCCACGCTGGAGCAGCACTCGCTGGTCCGCCGTGACCTGGGCGGACGGGCCCGGGTGGGGCTTGGCGTCCTGGGCCTGGCCCACCAGGTGCACCCGCTGCTGCGGGAGGCGGCGCTGCCGGCCCTGCGCTCGCTGGCCGAGGACATCGGCGCCACCGCCCACCTGACCCTGGTCGACGGCAGCGAGGCGCTGGCGGTGGCCGTGGTGGAGCCCACCTGGACCGACTACCACGTGGCCTACCGCACCGGCTTCCGCCATCCGCTGGACCGCGGCGCGGCCGGCCGGGCGATCCTGGCCGGCCGCGCGATCCAGGCCACCCCCGACGGCAGCGGCTGGGAGCCGGTGGGCGACGACGCGTACGTGGAGCGGGCCGCCGGCACCCCGGGGGACGTCGCCGGGGACGCCACGGCGGCCCTGACCCGCTACGTGCTCACCCACGGTGAACTGGAGGCCGGTGCGAGCGGTGCCGCCGCCCCGCTGCTGGGCGTGCCCGGCATCGAGGGCAGCGTCGGCGTGGTGATGCTCGCCGACTCCGTGCCCGAGCGGGTGGGGCTGCGGGTCGTCGAGGCCGCGATCGAGGTCGCGGACGCCCTGCGCTGAGCGCACGCCCCGGACCGCCGGAGGACCGGCGGCCCGGACCGTGCGGGAGCCTCACCGGACCGTGCGGGAGCCTCAGAGGTTGCCGCGCCGCTCCTGCTCGCGCTCGATCGCCTCGAACAGCGCCTTGAAGTTGCCCTTGCCGAAGCCCATCGAGCCGTGCCGCTCGATCATCTCGAAGAAGACGGTCGGGCGGTCCTGCACCGGCTTGGTGAAGATCTGCAGCAGGTAGCCGTCCTCGTCGCGGTCGGCGAGGATGCGCAGCTCGCGCAGGGTGTCGACGGGCACGCGGGTCTCGCCCGCCCAGTCGCCGAGGGTGTCGTAGTAGGAGTCGGGCGTGTCCAGGAACTCCACGCCGGCCTCCCGCATGGCCCGCACCGAGGCGACGATGTCGTTGGTGGCCAGCGCGATGTGCTGCACGCCGGGGCCGCCGTAGAACTCCAGGTACTCGTCGATCTGGGACTTCTTCTTGCCGGCCGCCGGCTCGTTGAGGGGGAACTTGACCTTGCGGGTGCCGTCGGCGACGACCTTGGACATCAGCGCCGAGTACTCGGTGGCGATGTCGTCCCCGACGAATTCCTTCATGTTGGTGAAGCCCATGACGCGGTGGTAGAAGTCCACCCACTCGTTCATCCGGCCGAGCTCGACGTTGCCGACGCAGTGGTCGACGGCCTGGAAGAAACGGTTCTTCGGAGGGGTGACCAGCGGACCTGCCGCCTCGTACCCGGGCAGGTACGGCCCGTCGTACCCGGACCGGTCGACCAGGGTGTGCCGGGTCTGCCCGTAGGTCGCGATCGCGGCCAGCACCACCGTGCCGTACTGGTCCTTCAGCTCGTAGGGCTCCTCCAGGCCGGTGGCGCCGTGCTCGACGGCGTACGCGTACGCCGCGCGCGCGTCCGGCACCTCGATCGCCAGGTCGACCACCCCGTCGCCGTGCTCGGCCACGTGCTCGGCCAGCGACCGGCCGTGGGCGGAGGAGGGCTTGATGACGGAGGTGAACACGAACCGGGCGCCGCCGGACTCCAGTACGTAACTGGCCGTCTCGCGGCTGCCGTTCTCCGGCCCGGAGTACGCCGTGCGGCGCATCCCGAACGCGGTCGAGTAGTAGTGGGCCGCCTGCTTCGCGTTGCCCACGGCGAACACGACGGCGTCCATGCCCTTTACCGGGAAAGCATCCTTCTCAGTCATGGAAAAAGCCTCGCCCCGCCCTTCAGGGTGCGCAATAGTTCCGGATTTCACTGGACATCCTGTGCAGCCGAAGCCAGGATCGGGAAGTCAATCTGTGCAGGATGACCATGAAACGCCGGGGGCGACCCCGAGGTGACCACGGGAGGCGGGCGGCATGGGGATCGACGCGCTGGACGGCCGGCTGATCACTCTGCTGGACCTGGAGCCGCGGATAGGGGTGCTGGAGGCGTCCCGCAGGCTGGGAGTGGCCCGCGGCACCGTCCAGGCCCGGCTGGACCGGCTGCGGGCCGGCGGGGTCATCCGCGGCTTCGGCCCCCAGGTCGACCCGGCGGCCCTCGGCTACCCGGTGACCGCCTTCGCCACCCTGGAGATCAAGCAGGGCCTGGGCCCGCAGGTCCGCGCCCACCTGGCCGGGGTGCCCGAGGTGCTGGAGCTGCACACCACCACCGGCCAGGGCGACATGCTCTGCCGCCTGGTGGCCCGCTCCAACGCCGACCTGCAACGGGTGATCGACAAGGTGGTCGGCTTCGAGGGCATCGTGCGGGCCGCCACCGCGATCGTGATGGAGAACCCGGTGCCGCTGCGGATCATCCCGCTGGTGGAGCAGGCGGCCCGGGAGCAGTGACCCCGCGCGGGGCCCCGCGCAGCCCGCGAGCTGCCGGTCCGGCCCGCGGGCGGTCGGGTCAGCAGGCCGGCGTCGGCTTGCCCGCGTTCAGGTCGTTCAGCGCGGACAGCGCCCCGTCCAGCGTCTGGACCGGGATCAGCTTGAGGCCGGAGGGGAGCTGCGCCTTGGCGTCGGAGCACTCGGCGCGCGGTACGAGGAAGACGGTGGCGCCGTCGCGCTTGGCGGACACCTCCTTCAGCGGCACCCCGCCGACCGCGCCGACCTTGCCGGAGGGGTCGATGGTGCCGGTGCCGGCGACGACCCGGCCGCCGGTCAGGTCACCGCCGTGGCCGTTGCCGTCCACCTTGTCGATGATGCCGAGGGTGAACAGCAGGCCCGCGCTCGGGCCGCCCACGTCGGCGAGCTGGAGCTTCACCTTCACCTGCGAGGGGGACAGGCCCAGGTGCTGGAGCGCGGCCGCGGTCGCGTTCTCCTGGGACTGGGTCATCTCCTTCTGGTTGACCTTGGTGATCTGCTGCACCGAGCCGCCGCTGGGGTAGACCGAGTCGCGCGGCATCGCGGCCTGGTCCTTGTTCCACCAGGCCCGCCACACGTCCGAGAAGTGCACGGACGCGTTGGGGGCGGTGGCCGAGACGGTCAGCATCCGCAGCTGCCCGGTGGTGGCGCGGACCGGGGTGCCGGTGATGGTGATCACCTGGGTGCCCTTGCTCGAGCCCAGCACGTCCGCGGTCGGCCCCGGCATGACGATCGACACCGGCAGCGGCGCGAAGGCGGCCACGGCCAGCAGCGCGACGAGCACCGCCGCGCACACGGTCAGGACGGTGGTCCGCCGGGAGAGCTGAAGCATGCGCCCGACCTTATGGCACCGCCGCCCCCGCGTGCGCCGCGGCCTGTGGACAACGCCCCGCCGGGGGCCCCGCGGCCCGCGCGAACGCCGCCCGGGCACGCCTGTGGACGCCACGTGCGGACGCCCCCCGCCGACGCTCCCCGTGAGACGGCGCACACCCCACCCGTACGGCGATCTACCCAGGCGGCGCCCGCGGTGCGACGCTGAGCACATGGCTGACGAGCTGACCACCGCCCTGGCCGCGGGCCTGCCCGAGGGCGCGCTTCTCACCGACCCCGACGTGACCGACGCGTACGCGCGCGACATGGCCGGCTTCTCCGCGGCCGGCGCCCCCGCGGTGGTGGTGCTGCCGCGCACCGTGGAGGAGGTGCAGCACGTCATGCGGACCGCCACCGCGCTACGGGTGCCGGTGGTGCCGCAGGGCGCGCGCACCGGCCTGTCCGGCGGCGCCAACGCGGTGGACGGCTGCATCGTGCTGTCGCTCACGCGGATGGACCGGATCCTGGAGATCGACCCGGTGGAGCGGATCGCGGTGGTCGAGCCGGGCGTCGTCAACGCCGTGCTGTCCCGGGCCGTCGCCGAGAAGGGGCTGTACTACCCGCCCGACCCGTCGAGCTGGGAGCAGTGCACCATCGGCGGCAACATCGGCACCGGCGCCGGCGGGCTGTGCTGCGTGAAGTACGGGGTGACGGCCGAGTACGTGCTCGGCCTCGATGTGGTGCTGGCCGACGGGCGGCTGCTGCGCACCGGCCGGCGCACCGCCAAGGGTGTGGCCGGCTACGACCTGACCCGGCTGTTCGTGGGCTCCGAGGGCACCCTCGGGGTGGTGGTCGAGGCGGTGGTCGCGCTCAAGCCGGCGCCGCCGCAACAGCTCGCCATGGCCGCCGAGTTCGGCTCGGCCGCGGCGGCCTGCGACGCGATCTGCCGGATCATGGAGAGCGGCCATGTGCCGTCGCTGCTGGAGCTGATGGACCGCACCACGATCCGGGCGGTCAACGCGATGGCCCGGATGGGCCTGCCGGAGACCACCGAGGCGCTGCTGCTGGCCGCCTTCGACACCCCCGACCCGGCGGCCGACCTGGCCGCGGTCGGTGAGCTGTGCACGGCGGCGGGCGCCACCGACGTGGTGCCGGCGCAGGACGCGGCCGAGTCGGAGATGCTGCTCCAGGCCCGGCGGATGGCGCTGCCCGCGCTGGAGAAGGTGTCCACCGCCACCATGATCGACGACGTGTGCGTACCGCGCGGCCGGCTCGGCGACATGCTGGAGGGGGTGGCCCTGATCGCGGAGAAGCACGAGTTGACCATCGGGGTGTGCGCGCACGCCGGCGACGGCAACACCCACCCCGTGGTCTGCTTCGACGCGCTCGACCCGGAGGAGTCCGCGCGGGCCCGCGCCTCCTTCGACGAGATCATGGCGCTCGGCCTGGACCTCGGCGGCACCATCACCGGCGAGCACGGCGTGGGGCTGCTGAAGAAGGACTGGCTGGCCCGCGAACTCGGCCCGGTGGGCACGGAACTCCAGCGCGGCGTCAAGGCGGTCTTCGACCCGCTCGGCCTGCTGAACCCGGGCAAGGTGTTCTGACGGCTCACGCCCCCGCGTCCGGGGTCTCGTCCCGGGTGCCGGGGGCGGCCAGCAGGGCGCTGAGCCCGTCGTCCAGGGCGAGTTGGTCGAGTTCGGTGCCCGGGGGGACCGCCCGCAGGGTGCGCTCCAGCCAGGCGGCGACCGGCGAGGAGGGCGCCTCCAGCAGGGCGTCGCCGTCGGGCGAACTGAGCGCCAGGCAGATCACGCTGCGGCCGTTGACCTTGGTCGGCCAGATCCGCACGTCGCCCTGACCGCTCGGCCGGAACACCCCCTCCACGATCAGCTCGCGGGCGAACGTCCAGTTCACCGGGGCGTCAGAGCCCACGTGGAAGGTGATGTGCACGGCGAAGGGGTCGTCCGTACGGTAGGCGAGCCGGGCCGGAACCGGAACGCTTCGTTCCGGTGACAGCACGAGCTCCATCTCGAGTTCACGTTCCACCACGGTCTGCATGATGTCGACGTCCTTTCCCTGGCGTGGCGGCCCCCGGCGGCGGGTTGCAGGGTGGGGCCTCACCTGGAGAGAGCGCGTGCCTCTCCCACCATTACGCGAGTTCCGCGGATTCGTTTCAACTTTCCGGAACCTGGGGCGTACTGATACGCCCCGGGGTAAGGACGAGTCATCAGGGTGGTGTGCGCCGGGCCGGACCCGCCGGGCCGGACGGTCTGGTACATGTGGACGTCACACACCCCCCGGCCGAGCAGATACGGAACCCGTGAACCATGAGCGCACCCACGTCTGGCTCCTCCGGTTCTTCCGCCTCCCCGGCTCCGGGCTACTACCCGGACCCGTCGATTCCGAACTACATCCGGTACTGGAACGGTTCGGCATGGGTGCCGGGTACGAGCCGGCCGGCCCCGATCGACGGTGAGCCGCCCGGACCGCCCTCCGGCGGGGCGCCGGCCGCGCCCCGGCCCGTCGCGTCGGTCGAGGAGTCGGGCCCGATGTACCTGGACGAGGACCCGCGGGCCCCGCTCTCCCAGGGCCCGGAGACCGCGCAGGTGACTCCCCTCGCCGACCGGCCGCAGCCCGAACGGCCCCGCACCGACTGGGGAGTGCCGCAGCAGTCGCCGCCGCCCGCCGCCGGTCCGCCGCCCGCCGCCGGTCCGGTGCCCCCGGCCGCGCCCGTACCCCCGGCCGCGCCCGTGCCGCCCGCCGCGCCCGGGGTGCCGTACCAGCGGCCCGCGCCCCAGGAGGCGGCCCCGGCCCCGCAGGCCCGTCCACTGCCGCAGCCGGCGCCCGCGCCGCAGCCGCAGCCCTTCGCGGACCCGCCCCAACCGCAGCCCCGGCCGGCTCCCGCACCCCAGCAGCCGCATCCTCAGCCCCAGCCGTTCCAGACCGCCGCGCAGGGCGCCGCCCCCTGGGCCGAGCAGGTACGGGAGCTGGCCCGGCAGGGCGGCGGTCCCGAGGCGGGCGAACCCGTCATCCCGTGGCGGCCGGTGGCCCAGGACCCGTTCGCGTCCGCGGTCCGCGACGACCGGCCCGGCGGGCTGGTCCGGCGGTTCGCCGCGCGGGTGGTGGACACCGTGCTGCTCGGCGTGGTGACCGCGGCGGTGGCGGTGCCGCTCGGCCGCTCCGCGTACCACCACGACAAGGCCAAGGTGGACGCCGCCCGGCAGACCGGGCGGACCGTCAAGGTGTGGCTGCTGGACGGCACCACGGGCGCGCAACTAGCGGCCGTGCTGGTGACCGTGCTCGTCGCCGGGTTGCTGCTGGAGGTGCTGCCGACCGCCAAGTGGGGCCGCACACTGGGCAAGAAGCTGGTCGGGCTGAAGGTGCTGGACATCGAGGCGCAGCTGCCGCCCGGCTTCTGGGCGAGCCTGCGCCGCTGGCTGGTGCAGGTCGTGCCCACCGCACTGGTGGTGGGTCTGGCCGGCGTCGCCTGGTGCCTGTTCGACCGGCCCTGGAAGCAGTGCTGGCACGACAAGGCGGCGCGTACGTTCGTCGCGAGCGCCTGAGCGCACCCCGTCTCGCGCGCCCGCCGGGTCGCCCGAACGGCCGGGCGCGGCGGGCGGCCGTACCGCCCCAGGGGTTGACTCGGGCCATGAGCACCGAGCCGCCCGAGGGGCCGCCGCCCGATCAGCCGCCGCCCGGGAGCCCCTACGGCGGCGGTCCGTACGGCCCTCCGCCGCCCGGCGGGGAGGAGGGCGGCCCGTGGGGCGGCGGGCCCTCGGGCGGCGGCCAGGGACCGTACGGCAAGGGACCGTACGGCAAGGGTCCGAACGGGCCCTACGGCGGCGCGCCCGACCCGCTGGCCGGGATGCCGCCGCTGGCCGAGGGCGGCAAGCGCGTGCTCGCCCGGATCATCGACCTGGTCATCGTGCTGATCCCGGCCGTGCTGCTGGACTGGGCGGTCGGCGGCCTGCGCGGCAACGACTTCAGCACCGGCCGCTCGGCAGTCGGCGGCCTGTTCACCGCCGGCATCGGCTTCTTCTACGAGTGGACGATGACCCGCGACCGCGGCCAGAGCATCGGCAAACGCAGAATGGGCCTGCGCACCGCCATGCTGGCCGACGGCGACATCCCCACCTCCCAGGCGGCGGCCACCCGCGCCCTGGTGCTCTGGCTGCCCGCCTTCTGCTGCAGTTTCTTCTGGTTCGTGATCATCGGTATCACAGTGCTCCTCGACCGGCCCTACAAGCAGGGCCTGCACGACAAGGCGGCCAGGACGGTGGTGGTGCGCGCCGACTGACGGTCTCCCCGGAACCGGGCGCCCGTTCCGTACGGCTGCGGCGCCGCCCGCGTATACCCGGCGCGCCGCCGCCCATCCCGGTCCGGCGTGCCCGGTGTCCCAAGGCCGCCAACGCCCTTCACGGTCCCCCGATCGGCTGATTTACTCGGCAGGCATGACGGTTGAGCAACCGATCGGCATGCCCCCGCTCGCGGGTTACGGCCAGCGGTTCCTGGCCCGGTTCGTGGACAACGCGATCCTGCTCGCGTTCGACGCGCTGGCCAGCTCCACCCTGCTCGGCGGCGACGTGGCGGACGCCCGGGACGCCCCGGCGGCGAAACAGGTCCTCGTGGGGGTGATCCCCTTCCTGCTGTACTTCGCCTACGAGGGCGCCATGACCGCCGCCCGCGGGCAGACGTTGGGAAAGATGGCGGTCCGCATCAGGGCGGCGCGGCTGGCCGACGGCGCGGTGCCCGGCCCCGCGGGCTGGACCAGGGCCGCGGTCTACGCGCTGCCCGGCCTCCTCCTCGCCCTGCTGGTCGGCCCGCTGTTCTGGCTGCTCAATGTGCTGTGGTGCACCTGGGACCGGCCGTGGCACCAGTGCCTGCATGACAAAGCGGCCAGGACCGTGGTCGTGGCCGCTGTCTGACGTCGCCGTCCGAAGCCGTGGCCGCCCGTCGATCCGGGCGGGATGCCTCAGCTCCGCAGGAAGGTTTCGCTCACCAGGGAATCCCGGGGCTCGGCCGGGGCGGCCGGCACCCGTTGGCGCGGCAGGGACACGGCGCGGGACGCCGCAGCGGCCGGCCGCCGGCTGCCGCGCAGCACGAGGACGGACGCGACGAGCAGGCCGACGAACAGCCCGGCCGCCCCGATCCCCACCACGGCCGCGCCGGAGCGCGCGCCCGACAGCAGCAGCATCGCGAAGGTGGACAGGACGACGGCCAGGGAACCGTAGGCGACGTGCGCTATTGCAGGACGTGGTTGCGCGGACGCAGGACGTGGCATGGCGGATCCGTCCCTCGGGGGTACGCCGTAGCGGGGG
Organism: Actinacidiphila acididurans; assembly: GCF_016918855.1. Taxonomy (GTDB): domain Bacteria; phylum Actinomycetota; class Actinomycetes; order Streptomycetales; family Streptomycetaceae; genus Actinacidiphila; species Actinacidiphila acididurans. The sequence continues at coordinate 97,946 of NZ_JADKYB010000020.1, read as the reverse complement.
CACTGACGGGTCAGCGCGAGGGCTGATGGGGTGACTCTACGGTTCGGAATTCCCGGCCCCGACGCCGGGTAAGCGCGCCCTCACCGCCCGTGCGGAGCACAGGGGGGCGCATGGGTCGCACGCGTGACCGATCGTTCCGCTTCTTCTTCCCGCCCCGCCGCCGCCCCGCCGCCGCCCGGATCCGCCTTCCGGGCGCCGTTCGGCCCGCTTCCCCTGGTGGGCGGCCGCCGAACGGCTGATGATGTGACCATGGCCGTCGGCGGATTCAGCAGGCTCCCTTCCGGAACGGTCGTCGTCGCGATCGCCCTGCCGCACCCGGCGGGCACCGGACAGACCCTCCGGGTGGTGGTGCGCGCCCTCAACCGGCAGCGCGCCCTGACCCGGCTCGGCAACGCGGGCTTCCGCGGCGCCCGCCTGAGCGGCAACGTCGAGCCGCCCACGCCCGACGAGATCACCGCGGTGCTGCACCACCCCGACGGCCTGATCTGGCGCGACTACCACGCGGGGGCGACCGCGGCCTGGCAGCCGATCTCGGCGCTGAACCGTTTCGTGCAGTGAGCTGCTGTTCTGTTCGCCCTGTACGGTGACCCGCCGTTGCCGGCTGCCCGGTTACGCCGGCTGCGTGCGGACCACCGGCTCGCCGGTCAGCTCCACGCCCGCCTCGCGCAACTCGGTCAGCGCCTGCTCGGTGGTGGCCGGGGCGACGCCCGCGGTCAGGTCGAGCAGCACCCGGGTGGTGAAGCCGGCCCGGCGCGCGTCCAGGGCGGTGGCCCGTACGCAGTGGTCGGTGGCGATGCCCACCACGTCCACTTCGGTGACGTCGCGGTCGCGCAGCCAGTCGGCCAGGCCCACGCCGTTCTCGTCCGCGCCCTCGAAGCCGCTGTACGCCGCCGCGTGCGCCCCCTTGCCGAACACGGCCTCCACCGCGCCCGAGGCGACCGAAGGGGCGAAGTTCGGGTGGAAGCCGACGCCCTCCGTGCCCGCCACGCAGTGGGCCGGCCACGTGTGCTCGTAGTCCGGGTGCGCCGAGAAGTGCGCCCCCGGGTCGATGTGATGGTCCCGGGTCGCCACCACGTGCCGGTAGCCCGTCCCGGCGGCCTCGCCGATCAGGTCGGTGATCGCGGCGGCCACGTCGGCGCCGCCCTGCACCGCGAGGCTGCCGCCCTCGCAGAAGTCGTTCTGCACGTCGACGACGATGAGTGCGCGGTGCATGGTGCCTCCGGCGGTTCGTTTGGGGGAGTGGCTGGGGTTGGGGGTGGCTCTTGGGTTCGCCCGCCGGCGGGGCGGGGATTTCTGCGGGTCGGTTCTTGGGTCGGTTGAGCTTAGGGATCTTTGCGGGTTGGGGGGAGGGGGCCTTGGTGTGGGGGTTGGTTGGTGTGGTTTTGGTCTGCTCTCCGCCGTCGTGGCTTGTCGCGCCCACGCGGCGCCAGCCGCATATCAGGCACAGCCCCGCGCCCCTATTGGTGCGGCTCCTCCGTGGTCGGCGGCGCCCCTTGTCGGTGCGGCTCCTCCTCCTGGGCGCCCCGCCCCTTCGGGGCGCGCCTTCCCAAGATCCTCAGGCGAATTCCGTCGGGAGGACGGGTTCGCCGCGGGAGAGTTGGGTGGCGGAGAGGGGGAGGCCCGCGCGGGCGGTGAGGTGGCGGGTGCGGGCGGTGTCGAGGGGTTCGCGGCCGATGATCTCGCCGTTGTGGACGAGGTGGGCGAGGAGCTGGTGGTCGGTGAGGTCGGGGGGGACGGGGCCGCTGCCGATGACCTCGGCTTCGGCGATGCCGTCCTCGTCGAGGCGGCGGGCGGCCCATTTGCGGCCGCCGATGCTGGTCTTGCCGCCGAGGGACTTCTTGGCGACGGGGAGGAGGGGGGCGCGGGGGTCGTCGGAGGTGGCGCGGGCGACGAGCTTGTAGACCATGGCGCAGGTGGGGTGGCCGCTGCCGGTCACGAGGGAGGTGCCGACACCGTAGGCGTCGACGGGGGCGGCGGCGAGGGAGGCGATGGCGTATTCGTCGAGGTCGGAGGTGACGACGATGCGGGTGTCCTTGGCGCCGAGGTCGTCGAGTTGCTGGCGGACCCGGTGGGCGAGCAGGAGCAGGTCGCCGGAGTCGATGCGGACCGCGCCGAGGTCGGTGCCGGCCACGTCGACGGCGGTGCGTACGGCGGCCGCGACGTCGTAGGTGTCGACCAGGAGGGTGGTGGTGCGGCCCAGGGACTCGACCTGGGCGGTGAAGGCGTCGCGTTCGGTGTCGTGCAGCAGGGTGAAGGCGTGCGCGCTGGTGCCGATGGTGGGCAGGCCGTAGCGGAAGCCGGCGGCCAGGTTGGAGGAGGAGGCGAAGCCGCCGATGTACGCCGCGCGGGAGGCGGCGACCGCGGCCAGTTCGTGGGTACGCCGGGCACCCATCTCCATCAGCGGCCGGCCGCCGGCGGCGACCGCCATCCGGGAGGCCGCGGCGGCGATCGCCGAGTCGTGGTTGAGGATCGACAGCACCACCGTCTCCAGCAGGACCGCCTCGGCGAAGGTGCCCTCGACCCGCAGGATCGGCGAGCCGGGGAAGTACACCTCGCCCTCCGGGTAGCCCCAGATGTCGCCGCGGAAGCGGTAGCCGGCCAGCCACTCCAGGGTCTCGGCGTCGACCACGCCCTCGCGTTCCAGGTAGTCCAGCACGGGGGTGTCGAAGCGGAAGTTCTCCACCGCGTCCAGGACCCGGCCGGTGCCGGCCACCACCCCGTAGCGGCGGCCCTCGGGCAGCCGGCGGGTGAACGCCTCGAAGACCGAGCGCCGGTGCGCCGCGCCGCTCTTGAGCGCGGCCTGCAGCATGGTGAGCTCGTACCGGTCGGTGAACAGGGCGGTGGACGGCACGTCCACCGGCAGTCCCAGGTCTGCTGTGCTCATGACCGCGATGCTACCTCCGATTTCGTCAGACTGACGAGATGGGGTGGGGTGTGTACCGCGCCACACTCCGCGCTCGCCCCACGCACACGCCGTTTCACGCGCGCATTTGTGCGTAACGCCACAGCGGCGGCAGCATGGGAACCGTGAGCGTTGCGCCTGCCGAGATCGAACGTACGGAATCGAGCGAAGCACCCTTCGAGGTCCCCGAGCCGGACGTTCCATGGGTGACCCTCGTGCACAACGACCCCGTCAACCTCATGAGCTATGTCACCTACGTCTTCCAGACGTACTTCGGGTACTCCAAGAACAAGGCGACCGAATTGATGAAGGACGTCCACTACAAGGGCCGGGCCGTGGTCTCCAGCGGCACCCGCGAGGAGATGGAGCGGGACGTGCAGGCCATGCACGGGTACGGCCTGTGGGCAACCATGTCGCAGGACCGCTGATGAGCAAGCGTTCCAGGGCGGGCTCCTTCGAGCCGGTGCGCGGGGGCGGTGCGGCGATCACCCTCGACCAGGTGGAGACCTCCATCCTGCGCAGCCTCGCCGTGCAGTTCCTCGAACTCCTCGGGCCGGGCGACGCCCCGGCCGGCGCGGAGCCGGACCCGCTGGCCGAGTTGTTCGCCGAGGGGCCGACCAAGCCGCCGGAGGACCCGGTGCTGGCGCGGCTGTTCCCCGACGCGTACGAGGAGACCGCCGACGCGGCCGAGTTCCGCCGCTTCACCGAGAACGACCTGCGGGCCCGCAAGCGCGAGGACGCGCTGGCCATGGTGCGGCAGCTGGACTCCGGCGGCCCGCGCATCCAGCTCGACCCCGACCAGGCCCGCCAGTGGCTCGGCGCCCTCAACGACCTGCGGCTGGCCCTCGGCACCCGGCTGGAGGTCACCGAGGACGAGGACGACGAGCTGTACCGGCTGTCCGACGACGATCCGCGCAAGCCGCTGGTGATGGCCTACCTGTGGCTCGGCGGCCTCCAGGAGTCACTGGTCGAGGCGCTCATGCCGTGACCCCGGCCGGGGCCGCGGCGCCGCGACCGTAACACCCGCCGTCACCGGTACGGGTGATGCGGACGGGCGCCGCGCCCTGCCGCCGTGGTACGAATCCCGGCATGAACCCGGACAAGGTGGACCTGGGCCCCCTCGGCCCCCTCCGTGACAGCGGCGCGGCCGCCGACGGCGGCGAGGGCTACGCCCGGGGCCTGGGCAGCCGGCAGATCCAGATGATCGCGATCGGCGGCGCCATCGGCACCGGCCTGTTCCTCGGCGCCGGCCGCGCCATCCACCAGGCCGGCCCCAGCCTGGTCCTGATGTACGCGGTCGCCGGCGCCGCCGTCTTCGTGATCATGCGCGCGCTGGGTGAACTGCTCACCTACCGCCCGGTCTCCGGGTCCTTCGCCGACTACGCCCGGGAGTTCCTCGGCCCCTTCGCCGGCTTCGCCACCGGCTGGACGTACTGGCTGATGTGGATCGTCACCGGCATGGCCGAGGTCACCGCCGCCGCCACGTACATCACCTACTGGTGGCCCTCGGTACCCCAATGGGCCAGCGCCCTCGCCTTCCTGGTGCTGCTGCTCGCCGTCAACCTGATCTCGGTGACGCTGTTCGGCGAGATCGAGTTCTGGTTCTCGATGATCAAGGTGACCGCCATCATCGGGATGATCCTGATCGGCGTGGGCGTGCTCACCCTGGGCCTGTCCGCGGCCGGGCACACCGCCTCGGTCGGCCACCTGTGGCGCGACGGCGGCTTCTTCCCGCACGGCGTGGGCCGCTCCCTGCTCACCCTGCAGATCGTGATGTTCGCCTACCTCGCGGTCGAACTGGTCGGCGTCACCGCCGGCGAGGCCCGCGACCCGCACCGCACCCTGCCGCGGGCCATCAACACCCTGCCCTGGCGCATCGTGCTGTTCTACGTGGGCGCGCTCGCGGTGATCCTCAGCGTCGTCTCCTGGACCCATTTCCGGCCCGGCGTCAGCCCGTTCGTGGCCGCCTTCGCCGAGATCGGCATCCCCTTCGGCGCCGGCATCGTCAACTTCGTGGTGCTCTCCGCGGCCCTGTCCTCCTGCAACTCCGGCATGTACTCCACCGGCCGCATGCTGCGCGACCTGGCGGCCAACGGCCAGGGCCCGCGCGCCTTCACCCGCCTCACCGGCCGCCGCACCCCGGCCCTGGGCGTCCTCGCCTCCGTCCTCGTGATGAGCATCGGGGTGTGGCTGAACTACGTGGACCCGGCCGGCGCCTTCACGTACATCACCGCCTTCGCGACCGTGGCCGGCGTGTGGACCTGGGGCGTCATCCTGGCCTGCCACATCCGCTACCGGGCCGCGGTCCGGGCCGGCCGCGCCGCCCCCGCCTGGTTCACCGCCCCCGGCGGCGCCGCCGCGAGCTGGTGCGCGCTGGCCTTCCTCGCCCTGGTCGTGGTCCTCATCGGCGCCGACCCCGACGCCCGGATCTCGCTGTACGGGGCGCCGGTGTGGTGCGCCGCACTGCTGGTGGGCCACGCCGTCCTCAAGCGCCGCAACCCCGCCGCCTTCGCCCGCCGCCCGCACCTGACGCCCGTACCGCAGCCGCCGGAGCCCACCGCCGATCCGGTGCTCTGACCGTCCGGGCGCCTCGCGCCCCGCCCCCTGAAGGATCTGGGTCCAGGATCCGGCCTGCCCGCGGGCGCCCGCGCCGATTTTGTTACGTTGGCCGCCATGCTCACCATCACCAAGGACCTGTACGACGCGATCGTCGCGCACGCCCGCGCCGACCACCCCGACGAGGCGTGCGGCATCGTGGCGGGCCCGGAGGGCAGCGACCGGCCCGAGCGGTTCGTGCCCATGCAGAACGCGGCCCGCTCGCCCACGTTCTACGAGTTCGACTCCACCGACCTGCTGCGGCTCTACCGCGACATGGACGACCGCGGCGAGGAGCCGGTGATCGTCTACCACTCGCACACCGCCACCGAGGCGTACCCCTCGCGCACCGACATCAGTTACGCGAACGAGCCCGGCGCGCACTACGTGCTGGTGTCCACCGCGGAGGAGTTCCAGTTCCGCTCGTTCCGCATCGTGGACGGACACGTCACCGAGGAAGAGGTGACCGTGGTGCCGTCGCCCGCCTGACGTCCCGGATCGCGGGACGGCCGTCTCGGGGCGGCCGGGGGAATCGATACCATGCAGGCATGGTTCTCCTCGACGTGAGCGACAAGGCGCCGGGCACGCCGCTCGTGGCGCGACTGCACGTCGACCTGTGCCGCCGCACCAGTGCGGCGTGTCCGCGCGTCTGACCGCACCAGCCAGCACACCCCGCCCGCACGAACGCACTCACAGGAGCGCAGCCATGGCCATCGAGGTCCGTATCCCGACCATCCTCCGCAACTACACCGACGGCCGGAAATCCGTGGAGGGCAGCGGCACCACCCTGGACGAGCTGTTCACCGACCTCGACACCCGCCACGCGGGCCTGCGCGACCGGGTGGTCGACAACGGCGAGCTGCGCCGCTTCGTGAACGTGTACCTGAACGACGAGGACGTCCGCTTCCTCGAAGGCATCAGCACCAAGCTCACCGACGGCGACAACGTGACGATCCTGCCCGCCGTGGCCGGAGGCGCGCGCTGATGCGTTACGACAGTCCGCTGGCGGCGGTCGGCAACACCCCGCTGGTCCGCCTGCCGCGCCTGTCCCCGTCGGACGAGGTGAGCGTCTGGGCGAAGCTGGAGGACCGCAACCCCACCGGCTCCGTCAAGGACCGCCCGGCTCTGTACATGATCGAGAAGGCCGAGGCGGACGGGCTGCTCACCCCCGGCTGCACCATCCTCGAGCCCACCTCCGGCAACACGGGCATCTCGCTGGCCATGGCGGCCCGGCTCAAGGGCTACCGCATGGTGTGCGTCATGCCGGAGAACACCTCCGCCGAGCGCCGCGAACTGCTCGCCATGTGGGGCGCGACGATCATCTCCTCGCCCGCCGCCGGCGGCTCCAACACCGCGGTGCGCGTCGCCAAGGAAATCGCCGCCGAACACCCCGACTGGGTGATGCTCTACCAGTACGGCAACGCGGCCAACCCCGGCGCCCACTACGCCACCACCGGCCCGGAGATCCTCGCCGACCTGCCCACCATCACCCACTTCGTGGCCGGTCTGGGCACCACCGGCACCCTCATGGGCGTCGGCCGCTTCCTGCGCGAGAAGGTCCCCGGTGTGACGATCGTCGCGGCCGAGCCGCGCTACGACGACGTCGTGTACGGCCTGCGCAACCTCGACGAGGGCTTCGTGCCCGAGCTCTACGACGAGTCCGTGCTCACCACCCGTTACTCCGTCGGATCCGAGGACGCGGTCCGCCGCACCCGCGAACTGCTCGCCGAGGAAGGCGTTTTCGCCGGCATCTCCACCGGCGCAGCCCTGCACGCCGCCCTCGGGGTGGCCGCCAAGGCGGCCCGCGCCGGCGAGCGCGCCGACATCGTGTTCGTCGTCGCCGACGGCGGCTGGAAGTACCTGTCCACCGGCATCTACACCGCCGAGTCCACCGAGGCCGCCGTGGCCGCGCTGCACGGCCAACTCTGGGCCTGACGCGGCGCCCTCCGGGCCCGGACGGGCCGTCCGCCCGACCCCGCCGGAGCCACCGGACCGGGGCCCGGACGGCCCGCCGAAGCGGCCCCGCCGCCCGGTCCGCACCCCTTCTCGTACGGCACCCACCCGGACTGGTGATTCCGCCCACAACGTGGAGCCGTAACGGAGCAAGCACCCCGAACTCGCTTACCCTTCCAGGACAGGGCGGGCGCGGACCCGCCACCCCCCACCCCGTTCGGAATGGGGTGGATGCGGCGCGCCCACGGAGGTGTTTCCCCGAATGAAGCTCACCGTCGTCGGCTGTTCGGGCTCGTTCCCGTCCGCGGACTCGGCTTGCTCGAGCTACCTCGTCGAGGCCGACGGCTTCCGGCTGCTGATCGACATGGGCAACGGGGCCCTGGGTGAACTCCAGCGCCACTGCGGACTGTACGACCTGGACGCCGTACTGCTCAGCCACCTGCACGCCGACCACTGCATCGACATGTGCGGCTACTTCGTGGCCCGCTACTACCGCCACGACGGCGGCCCCGCCGCGGCCATCCCCGTCTACGGCCCGGCCGGCACCGAACGCCGGCTCAACATCGCCTACGGGGACGTGCCCGACGAGAAGTGCATGAGCGAGGTCTTCGACTTCCGCACCCTGACCTCCGGCACCTTCCGCATCGGCCCGTTCGGCGTCACCGCCGAGCAGGTCAGCCACCCCGTGGAGGCGTACGGCTTCCGCGTGGAGTCCGGCGGCAGCGCCCTGGCGTACTCCGGCGACACCGGCCCCTGCGACGCCCTCCAGGGCCTGGCCCGGGACGCCGACCTCTTCCTGTGCGAGGCGTCCTTCACGTACGGCAAGGAGGACATCCCCGACCTGCACCTCAACGGCCGCGAGGCCGGGCAGGCCGCGACCCGGGCCGGCGCCGACCGGCTGGTCCTCACCCACATCCCGCCGTGGACCAACCCGGCGGTGAACCTGCGCGACGCGAAGGCCGCGTTCTCCGGCCCCGTCGAACTCGCCAAGGCGGGCGCCACCTACGAGCTGTGATCCGGCCCACCGCCGATGATCCCGCTCCACCGCCTGTGAAACGCTGTCAACAGTGGGTTACCGTGACATAACGGACCCACGAGCGGGCAGGCCCCATGCGGGCGCCCAGTGGGGCAGCGGAACAGGAGGCTCGGATGGCCACCAAGGCAGAGAAGATCGTCGCCGGTCTCGGCGGACTCGACAACATCGAGGATGTCGAGGGCTGCGTCACCCGGCTGCGTACCGAGGTCAAGGACCCCGGCCTGGTCGACGAGGGCGCCCTCAAGGCGGCCGGCGCCCACGGCGTGGTCAAGATGGGTTCCGCCGTCCAGGTGGTCACCGGCACCGACGCGGACCCGATCGCGACCGACATCGAGGACATGATGGAGCGGACGGTCTGACCGCCCGCGACCCCTCTCCCCCCGGTCTCCCCCCGGTCTCCCCCCGGTCTCCCCCCGGTCTTCCCCTGGTTTCCCCCGGGATCGGGCGGGCCCCAGGGGGCCCGAGGGGTCGGGACCGGCCCGGGCCCCGGATAGGCTCGGCGCATGTCACGATTCGACGGCCGTACACCCGACCAGCTCCGCCCCGTCACCATCGAGCGGCAGTGGAGCAAGCACGCCGAAGGCTCCGTCCTGGTCTCCTTCGGCGACACCCGCGTGCTGTGCACCGCCACCGCCACCCAGGGCGTGCCCCGGTGGCGCAAGGGCAGCGGCGAGGGCTGGGTCACCGCCGAATACGCGATGCTGCCCCGGGCCACCAACACCCGCGGCGACCGGGAGTCCGTCCGCGGCAAGATCGGCGGCCGCACCCACGAGATCTCCCGCCTGATCGGCCGCTCGCTGCGGGCCGTCATCGACTACAAGGCGCTCGGCGAGAACACCGTCGTCCTGGACTGCGACGTCCTCCAGGCCGACGGCGGCACCAGGACCGCCGCGATCACCGGCGCCTACGTCGCCCTCGCCGACGCCGTGGCCTGGATGCAGGCCAACCACCTGATCAAGGCCAAGGCCCAGCCGCTCACCGGCAGCGTCGCCGCGGTCAGCGTCGGCATCGTCGGCGGCGTCCCCCTGCTCGACCTCGCCTACGAGGAGGACGTCAAGGCCGAGACCGACATGAACGTCGTCTGCACCGGCGACGGCCGCTTCGTCGAGGTCCAGGGCACCGCCGAGGGCAAGCCCTTCGACCGCGCGGAGCTCGACTCCCTGCTCTCCCTCGCCGTCGCCGGCTGCGCCCGGCTCACCGAGGTCCAGCAGGAGGCCCTGGAGGGGGCGCTGAAGGGGGCCGGGGCCCTGAAGGGCTGATCCCCGGCGGTCCCGCGGTTTCCCGGATGTGCGGTCCCTCGGTTCTGCGCTCTTCCGGTCCTGCGCTCTTCCGGTCCTGCGCTCTTCCGGTCCTGCGCTCTTCCGGTCCTGCCGTCGTGCGGTTTTGCGGCGCACGGCCCCGGCGGGCAACCCGTACGCCTTCTGCCGCGTGTGTACGTGCAGACGCGCACGCGGCAGCCCGCCGGGTGCGGACGGACCCGGGGGAGGGGCCCGCCATGAAGCGCCGCCGTACCACCACCGCACTGCTGTGCACAGCGGCCCTGGCCGTGGGCGGCCTCGCGGTGACCGCCTGCGACAGCGCCCAGCGCGCCTGGGACTGCGCCAAGACCGCCGCCACCATCGCCGGTGACCTTCAGGACCTGCAGAGCACCGCCACCAACATCGGCCAGGTGAGCGACCCCGGCCGCCGCCAGGCCACCGTCGACGCCCTCGACAAGGTCCGCACCGACCTGCGCTCGCTCGGCGACCGCGGCCACGACTCCGACGTCACCCAGGCCGTCGACCGGCTCGACGCCGCCGTCCGCACCGCCCGCACCACCGCGGCGGCCGGCCGCACCCCGGACCTGCGGCCGGTGGGCAGCGCGGCGTCGCACCTGACGAGCGCGTGCACGCCGGGCTGAGCGGGCTCGAGGGGCCGGGCGGCTTCCGCGCGGCCCGCGGCTTCGGGACGGCAGGGGACGACGGCCGCGACCGGGGCTCCGTACGGCCGGGCCACCGTGGCCGCCCGGAACCCCGGACCGGCGATAATCACGGGCATGACGCGCCGCCTCGTACTCGCCACCCGCAACGCCCACAAGGTCACCGAACTGCGGGCGATCCTCGCCGCCGCCGGGCTCGGCCCCGACCTGGACCTGGTCGGCGCCGACGCCTACCCCGAGGTGCCCGACGTGAAGGAGACGGGGATCACCTTCGCCGAGAACGCCCTGCTCAAGGCGCACGCTCTCGCCGAGGCGACCCAACTGCCCGCGGTGGCCGACGACTCGGGCCTGTGCGTGGACGTCCTCGGCGGCGCCCCGGGCATCTTCTCCGCCCGCTGGGCCGGCCGGCACGGCGACGACCGGGCCAACCTCGACCTGCTCCTCGCCCAACTCGCCGACATCGACACCCCGCACCGCGCGGCCCACTTCGCCTGCGCCGCCGCCCTGGCCCTCCCCGACGGCACCACCCGCGTCGTCGAGGGCCGCCTCCACGGCACCCTCCGCCACACCCCGTCCGGCACCGGCGGCTTCGGCTACGACCCCGTCCTCCAGCCCGACGGCGACACCCGCACCTGCGCCGAACTCACCCCCGACGAGAAGAACGCCATCAGCCACCGCGGCAAGGCGTTCCGCGCCCTGGCCCCGCACCTGATGGAACTGCTGGGCTGAGCGGCTTCCCTCACCCCGGCTGCCCGTACATCCGCGCGATCACGTCCTCGATCGCCGGCTCACGGACCGACAGGTCGACCAGGGGGTAGCGCGCGGCGAGGGCGGCGACCAGAGGGGCCGCGGAGGCGGCGGCGGGGAAGGCGAGCCACTGACGGGGGCCCTCGGCGCGGACGAAGCGTGCGCCCTCGACGGTGACCGGGGCCAGTTCGTGGGCGAAGTCGGCGACCAGGGTGCGCTCGCTCTCGCCGACCGCGTGCAGGCCGGCGAGGCCGCCGTCGTACATCAGGCGGCCGTGGTCGATGACCATGACGCGGCGGCACAGAGTCTCGATGTCGGTCAGGTCGTGCGTGGTGAGCAGCACGGTGGTGGACCGCTCGGCGTTGACCGTGCGCAGGAAGTCGCGCACCCGGGACTTGCTGATCACGTCCAGCCCGATGGTGGGCTCGTCCAGGTAGAGGACCTCGGGGTCGTGCAGGAGGGCCGCCGCGATGTCGCCGCGCATCCGCTGGCCCAGCGAGAGCTGCCGTACCGGCACGTCCAGCAGCGCGGAAAGGTCCAGCAGTTCGACGCAACGCGCCAGGTTCGCCTCGTAGCGGGCGGTCCCGATCCGGTACATCCTGCGCACCAGTTCGTACGAGTCGCGCAGCGGCAGGTCCCACCACAGTGTGGTGCGCTGCCCGAAGACGACGCCGATCCGGCGGGCCAGGCGGGTGCGTTCGCGGGTCGGGTCGATGCCGCAGATCCGGATCCGGCCGGCGCTGGGGTTGAGGATGCCGGTCAGCATCTTGATGGTGGTGGACTTTCCGGCACCGTTGGGCCCGATGTAGCCGACGACCTCGCCGCGCGGCACGGTGAAGGTCAGGCCGTCCACCGCCCGCACTTCGCGGCGTTCCCGCCGCAGCCCCCGGCCGGCCCGGTGGCGTACGTCGAACACCTTGGCCACGCCCTCCAGTTCGATGACCGGTTCGGCCGCCGAATCGGGGGCGTGTTCCGTGCCCGCCGCGTCTCCTGCGCGCTCCACTGTGCGTCAACTCCCTGTGCTGCGGTACGAACGAAGGCCCGCCCGCCAGGCCGCGCCGGCCACCGCGCAGCACAGCAGGGCGACGAGCGGGGAGCAGAAGGCCACCCAGCCGGGCAGGCCGACCGGGTCGGGGCGGCCCAGGATGTGCAGGGCCGGCAGCCAGTTCACGAAGGCCAGCGGCACCACGAAGGTGACGCCGCGGACGAGTTCGCGGGCGAAGACCCCGGGCGGGTACTGGAGCATGGTGTTGCCGCCGTACGTCACGGAGTTCTGCAGTTCCGAGGCGTCGCCCGCGCGGAACTGGAAGGCCGCGCCGCACACGAACACCGCGCCGAAGATGGCCGTGCCGCCGACCAGCATCAGCGGCACCAGCAGCACTTTCGCCGGGGTCCAGGCCACGTCCACCCGGGCCAGCGACCAGGCCAGCACCAAGGCGCCCTGGAGGATCCGGCCGAACCGGCGCAGCGCGAACCGGTCGGCGGCGACCTGGACCAGGACCGGCACCGGGCGCAGCAGCAGCGTGTCCAGGGTGCCGTCGCGCACCCGCCGGCCCAGCCGGTCCATCGAGCCCAGCAGCAGGTCCGCGGCCCCGAAGGCGGTGCTCGTGGTGCCGTAGAGGAAGGCCACCTCGGGGAGTGTGAATCCGCCGAGCGTGGTGATGTGGGAGAACATCAGCACGATCGTGACGAAGTCCAGCGCGGTGGCGGCGAAGTTGCCGAGCGCGGTCAGGACGAAGGAGGCGCGGTAGGCCATGGTGGAGCGCACCCACATCGCCACGATCAGCCGGTACGCGCGCAGCGCCTCGGCGACGGCCGCCACCGAACCCGCGCCCACGGTGTCGCGTACGTGGGTGTCGTATCCCGCGTCCATGGCGCCGGGCATATGGGCGTCGTTCCCCGCGCCCACGGCGCCGGGTTCGCCGGCCGCACCGTGCGCGTCGACCGCACCGTACTCACCCACCGTGCACCACCACCCGGCGGGCCGCGACGGCCTGCAGCGCCCGGCCCGCGGCCAGCAGCGCCAGCGCCCAGGCGGCCTGGAGGGCGAGCGGCGGCAGCACGGCCAGGCCCCGGTGCCGGCGCAGCAGCACGTCGGCCGGCACCTGGAGCATCGCCGCCCAGGGCAGCGCCTGGGCCAGGCCGCCCAGCCAGCCGGGGAAGACGGTCAGCGGCAGCAGCATCCCGGAGAAGAACAGCCCGGCCAGCCACACCACCTGGCTCACCCCGGCGCCGTCCAGCAGCCAGAAGGCGCTCAGCGCCACCAGGAAGCGCACCGCGAAGCTCACCACCGCGCCGAGCACCACTGCGGCGAGAAACAGCAGCCAGGTCACCGCGTCGCCGGGCAGCGCCAGCGGGAAGACGAGCGCGCCGCACACCATGGGCACGACCCCGCGCCCGAGCAGGTGGAAGACGGCCCGTCCCAGGTCCGCGGACAGCCACCAGCCCTGCAGATCGGCCGGCCGGTACAGGTCGACGGCGATGTCGCCGGACCGGATCCGCTCCATCAGCTCGTCCTCGAACCCGCCGCCCATCAGGCACATCGTCATCAGCAGCGCCTGCCCGATCCACACATAGGTGAGCGCCTGCGACTGGCTGTAGCCGCCCAGGTGCGGGCGCTGGGCCCACAGTGCGACATAGCTGTACGAGACGATCAAGCCGAAGACCGTATTGGTGAAGACGCCGGCCGCCGTCGCCGTGCGGTACGTCGCCCAGCGCCGGAAGCCGCGGACAGCGACCGCCGCGTACAGCGACCTGCGGCCAGGAACGTCGTCGCGCCCGCCGGACCGCCGGCCGGGCTCCTTCCCGGAGCCGTCCTGCGAACCCTCGCCGGAGCCTTCGTCGGACGTCCCGCCGGACATCTCGCCGGAAACGGCCCTCATCGGTGTGAACCCCCTCACGTCCGCCCGGCACACAAGCCGCCGAGCGTAGTGCGCCGCGGCCGCCAACCACCAGTGGTTTTCCACCCGATCGGGCGGCCGGGGTGCGCCGTCCGGCCTGTCACAGACCTGTCACGGATGCGTCGCGCTGATCCGCGGCTTACCAGTGATGCGAGAGTGTGGAGAGGACTACGTGCCCGTACGGGAGCCTACGTAACGATTTGATGCATGATGTGCCGCCGCGGGTCAACCCCGGCGGCGGCCGAGGAGTCCCACAGGACATGAGTGACGTGCAGAGCGGTCCGGGCGGTGCCGGCCGGCCCCGCCGGAGCGGGTGGCGCCGGCTGCTGCCCACCTGGCGGATGGTGACCGGCGGCGTGCTGGGCGTGCTGCTGGTGCTGATCGGCGGCTTCTTCCTCGGCTACGCCCTGGTGTCGATCCCCGACCCCAACGCGGCGGCGGTCGCGCAGAACAACGTGTACCTCTACGCCGACGGCAAGACCGAGATCACCCGCGACGGCGCGGTCAACCGGCAGAACGTGCCGCTGAGCGACGTCGCCAAGACCGCCCGGTACGCGGTGCTGTCCGCGGAGGACCGGAACTTCTACCACGAGTCCGCGGTCAGCCCCAAGTCGATGCTGCGCGCCGCCTGGAACACCGCCACCGGCAAGGGCACCCAGTCCGGGTCCACGATCACCCAGCAGTACGTGAAGAACTACTACCTGAACCAGAGCCAGACGGTCTCCCGCAAGCTCAAGGAGTTCTTCATCTCGATCAAGCTGGACCGCAACGAGACCAAGGACCAGATCCTCGAGGGCTACCTCAACACCAGCTACTACGGGCGCAACGCGTACGGCATAGAGGCCGCCTCCCAGGCGTATTTCAACAAGGACGCCGCGAACCTGACCACCGCCGAGGGCGCGTACCTGGCGACGCTGCTCAACGCCCCCAGCGAGTACGACCTGGCCGCCCACCCGGAGAACGCGCCCGCCGCCAAGGCGCGCTGGAACTACGTCCTGGGCGGCATGGTCAAGGAGCACTGGCTCACCCAGGCCCAGCGCGACGCCACCACGTTCCCCACCATAGGCAAGCCCAAACCGACCGCCAGCAAGGCCGGCCAGCGCGGCTACATCATCGAAGCGGTCAACAAGTACCTGACCGACAACAACATCGTCAGCGCCGACGCGCTGCGGGCCGGCGGCTACCGGATAACGACCACCATCCAGCAGTCCGACGAGGACGCCATCGTCAAGTCCGCCCAGGACAACGTCTGGAGCAAGCTCGGCACCACCAAGGCCGACTCCTACGTGCGCACCGGCGCGGCGTCGATCGACCCGGCCACCGGCAATGTCGTCGCCCTCTACGGCGGCCTCGACTACACCAAGCAGTACGTGAGCAGCGCCACCAACGCCACGTACCAGCCGGGCTCGACCTTCAAGCCGGTGATACTCGCGTCGGCCCTCCAGCACAGTTCGCAGACCCAGGACGGCCAGGCCATCACCCCGGACACGGTCTACAACGGCGACAGCAAGCGCCCGGTGCAGGGCCCGAACGGCCCGGTCGGCTACGCCCCGGAGAACGAGGACAAGGTCTCGTACGGGCCGATCTCCGTCACCGAGGCCATGGACAAGTCCGTCAACGCGGTCTACGCGCAGATGGCGCAGGACGTCGGCACGGGCAAGGTCACCGAGACCGCGCACGCCCTGGGCCTGCCCGACTCCGTTGCCGTGCCCAGCACACCCGCCATGGCGCTCGGCGCCTTCGGGGCCAGCCCGCTGGAAATGGCGCAGGTGTACGCGACGCTCGCCGACCACGGCAAGCGCATCCCGTACTCCCTGGTGACGAAGGTCGACAAGGACGGCAACGACCTGTCGCTGCCCTCGCGCGACCCGGTGCAGGCGATCCCCCGCGGGGCCGCCGACACCACCACCTCGGTGCTGCGCAGCGTGGTGGACAGCCCCACCGCCACCGCCACCGCAGCACAGGGCTCCGGCTGGCCGTCGGCCGCCAAGACCGGCACCGCGGAGGACGACAAGGCCGCCTGGTTCGCCGGCTACACGCCCAAGCTGGCCACCGTGGTCGCGCTGTTCGGCCTCAACCCCGACACCGGCGCCCAGGAATCGCTGAACAACGCGCTCGGCGTCGCCCGCGTCAATGGCGGTGGGCCGCCCGGCCAGGTCTGGGCCCAGTACACCGCCGACGCCCTGAACGGTGTGCCCCAGCAGGACTTCGACCTGCAACTCCAGCCCGGCGCGAACACACTGCCCACCGACACCGGCACCCCGTCGGACACGCCGAGCACCACCACCCAGGCGCCGCCGCCGACCACCACAGCTCCGCCGCCCACCGGCACCGCGCCGACCCCGACCGGCACCACGGCCCAGCCGCCGTCCACCACCGCGCCGACCACCACCGCGACTCCGACCGGAACGACGCCCACCCCGACCGGCACCGCCACGATGAACCCGGTGGGCGGCACGACGGCAGGTGGCGGCGGATCGGGGCCCAGCTCAGGACCGGGTGCGGGCTCCGGCCCGGGTTCCGTTTCCGGTGCCGGTTCCAGCACCGGCCCCACCACCGGCTCGGGCTCCGGCGGCAGTACGGCGGGGAGCCGGGGGACACCTGTGGCCGCGTCCGGCGGAGGGTGAGCCGGGGCGCCGTACCCCTGGACGCGGCGGCGCCCGGCCCGAATCCGGGCCGGGCGCCGATGTCCCGCGTGACCGATCTCACATCGTCACAAGTACAGCCCCGTGGAGTCGTCCGTGCCCTGGAGCCGCTCGGCGGCCACCGCGTGCAGGTCGCGCTCGCGCATCAGGACGTACGCCACACCCCGCACCTCGACCTCGGCGCGGTCCTCCGGGTCGTACAGCACCCGGTCACCGACCTCCACCGTGCGCACGTTCTGACCCACGGCGACCACCTCGGCCCAGGCCAGCCGCTTGCCGACGGCCGCGGTGGCCGGGATCAGAATGCCGCCGCCACTGCGGCGCTCGCCCTCCGCGGTGTCCTGCCGCACGAGTACGCGGTCGTGCAGCATGCGGATGGGCAGCTTGTCGTGCTCGTTGTCGGTACTCACGGTCACGACGTTACCGGGAGCGGCGGCGTCCCCGGGCCGCGGCCACCGCGCCCGCGAGGACCACGACGGCCAGCACCGCGACCGGCACGATACGGGCGGGTCGCGCCTTGCCCTCCTCCGTGACGAACTGGGCCCGGGCCCGGCTCACCGCGCGGTTGGCGGCCACGTACGCCTGGCCCACGGTACGGTCCAGCGCCGAGACCGCCTTGGCCTTGGTGTCCCGGGCGATCGTCACCGGGTGCACCCGCACCGCGATCTCGTCGAGGGTCGCCGCGAGCTCGTGCTGCCTGCGGGTGATGTCCGCCTCGATCTGAGCGGGCGTCCTGGCTTCCGCCACCGCTGCCTCCATCGCCTGATTCGGTACCGTTCGGACAGTCTGTCAGTACGACGCGGCCCCCGCCGCGTCGGCACCCCGTTTGCCCTGGAGCCACCGATGACCGAGCGCCTCGCCCCTGGCGACACCGCCCCCGACTTCACCCTGCCCGACGCCGACGGCAACCCCGTGTCCCTGTCATCGCACCGCGGCCGCAAGGTGATCGTCTACTTCTACCCTGCCGCCATGACCCCCGGCTGCACCAAGCAGGCCTGTGACTTCACCGACAACCTCGACCTTCTCTCCGGCGCCGGCTACGACGTGATCGGCGTCTCCCCGGACAAGCCCGACAAACTCGCCAAGTTCCGCGAGAAGGAATCCCTCGAGGTCACCCTGGCCGCCGACCCCGACAAGGCCACGCTGACCGCCTACGGCGCGTTCGGCGAGAAGACCATGTACGGCAAGACCGTCACCGGCGTGATCCGCTCCACCGTGATCGTCGACGAGTCCGGCAAGGTGGCGCACGCCTTCTACAACGTGAAGGCGACGGGGCATGTGGCGAAGCTGATTCGGGATCTGGGGGTGTGAGGGGGCGGGTGAGCCGGACCGAGTGGATCGGTCGGATGGGCTGAATCCGCGAAGGCCGCTGAAATCGGCTGGCTTCGGAGCGTAACCGAGCATGGCTGGCGTCGTTGAACCCCATGATGAATCGAACGTGATGGCGAATGGGGGTGCGGGTCATGGAACTGGACCGTGCGGAGGTGGCGGCCGCCGTTGCGGGGGCGACGTCGTGGGCTGGGGCCATGCGGGCCCTGGGGATGCGCGTCAGCGGCGGCGGGCGGCGTGCCCTTCAGCGACGGGTGACCGAACTCGGCCTCGACACCGGTCACTTCGCCCGTGCCCGCGGGTGGCGCACGTACTCCGACGAAGCCCTCGCGGAGGCAGCCGCGTCCGCGCGCAGCCTGCTCGACGTGGCCCGGGCCCTGGGCGCCACCCCGGCCCCGGGCACCCTCTCCCATCTGAGCCGCAGGCTCGCGGCGGCGGGCATCGACGTCAGCCACTTCCCCGCGATGGGCCGCGACGGGCCGGTCCTGCCGTTCACCGCGGCCGAACTCGCGGCTGCCGCTGCCCGTTGCGACAGCGTCCGGGCGGTGGCCCGCGCCCTCGGGGTGCCCGACGACGGACGGACCCGCGCGGCGCTCGGCCGGATGCTGCGCGCGCACGCGATCGGCACCGCCCACTTCCGCCACGCCCGTGCCCCGGTCCCGGAAGCGGCCCTGCGCGCGGTCGTGCCCGCCGTCACCAGCTACGCCGAGGCGATACGCGCCCTGGGCCTGGCCGTGGACGACACCAACCACCGCCGGCTGCGCCGGGCGGTGGCCCGCCTCGGGGTGGACACCGGCCACTTCGCCAGACCCGCACGCCGAACTGTCGCGCTGCCCGCGCCCAGGGCGGTCGCGGCGGAGGTCCTGGTGGTGCGGCCGCCGGGCTCGCCCCGCCTCAACCGGGCCCGCCTGCACCGGGCACTGGCCGAGGTGGGGACCCCGTACCGGTGTGCGACCTGTGGCAACACCGGCCAGTGGCGCGGCCGCCCGCTCACCCTGCACATCGACCACGTCAGCGGCGACTGGCTGGACAACCGGCGGGAGAACCTGCGGTATCTGTGCCCCAACTGCCACGCGCTCACCGGGACATGGGGCCGCGGCAGGTCACCGGCCCGGCGGGTCGGAGGGGTGCTCGCACAGGAAGCGGTGGCTACCATGTAACGGACCGCGCGGCCGTGTCGTAACTGGCAGCCGAGCTGGGTTTAGGTCCCAGTGGGGGCAACCCCGTGTGGGTTCGAATCCCACCGGCCGCACGCGCCGCGGACCCGCCTCCTGCTTTGGGGGCGGGTCCGCACCGGCCGCGATCCGGGTCGGTCGGGATCCGGACAGGCCAGGGGCCGCAGCGGCCGGGGTCCGCAGGGGCCAGGGCTGGACTGGGCGGGGTCGGCATCGGGCAGAGTCCGGACCGGTCAGCGTCCCACCCGCCGGACCCGCACTGACTGGAGTCCGCAGCGCCCAGGGTCTGGGCCGGTCAGAGTCCGCACGAAGGTTCCGGTCCGGACAAGCCAGGACCGCATCGGCCAGGTCATGCCCCGTCGCCGCCGGCCGCGTCCGGGCTGTGCCGCTCCGGGACCGCTGCCGCCGGAGACCGGCGCCCCGGAGGCCAGGCTTCGTCGGGCCGGGGTCCGCCGCCCTCACCTCAGCCGTCCTTCGGCCGTCGGGCACCGCCCACCCCCCTGGTCGACCTCTCGGTCCCCGACCCGGCGATCGAGGACGTGATCGCGCGGATGTACGGGCAGACGGGGTGAGGAAGCGGCTCCGGGTTGAGATCGGGGTGAGATCGGGGTGCCGGGTCTCAACCCAGGGTGGACAGGGCCGCGTCCACGCGGGTGACGGCGGCGAGGGAGGTGGAGGCGTGGGCCGAGAGGCGGACGGAGGTGGCGCGGACCGAGGGGGTGACGCCGTGGGTGTGGAGGGCCTTGGCGATGTCGGAAGGGGAGGTGCCGGGGAGGCGGAAGGAGACGATGCCGGCGCGTTCGGCGGGGGCGGTGGGGGAGAGGATCTCGCCGCCGTGGGCGCGGACGGTGTCGAGGAGCTGGTCCACGCGGTCGTGGATGTGGGCTTCGATGGCGCGGACGCCGGCGCGTTCGACGAGTTCGAGGGCGGCGGCGAAGGCGGCCGCGGCGACCGGGCTGAGGTTGGTGATGCTCCAGCGGCCCGCGCCGGGCGCCACCGGGTGCTCGCTGTCGTCGAAGAGGGCCACGTCGGTGACGCCGGTCCAGCCGGTGAGGGTGGGTTCCAGGCGTTCCAGGGCCCGGTCGGACAGGGCGGCGAAGCCGGTGGACCAGCTCGCCCGCAGCCACTTCTGGCCGCCGGTGACCAGGACGTCGGCGGCCGGCCAGGGCAGGTCGGCGACGCCGAAGCCCTGGATGCCGTCGACGACCAGCAGCCGGTCCGGGCCGATGACCTCGCGCAGGGCGGCCAGGTCGGCGCGGGCGCCGGTGCGGAAGTCCACCGCGCTGACGGCCAGGGCGACTACGTCGGGGGTGAGGGCGGCGCGTACGGCGTCGGGGGTGATCGGGCCGCGGGCGCCGGGGGTCAGCCAGCGGGGGACGGCGCGGCCGAGGTCCTCGCTGCGCCGCCAGGGGTAGTGGTTGGCCGGGAAGTCGGTGGCGGGCACCAGCACGGTGCCGCCGGGGATGCCGAAGGCGGCGTGGAAGAGGCCGGTGGAGGCGTTGGGCAGCAGTACGGTGTGGTCGGGGTCGGTGCCCGCGAGCCGGGCCGCGGCCCGGCGGGCGCGCACGTCCGCGTGCATCAGGTCGTCGACCGTGGTGTGGTCGGCGCGGGCCGAGCGGGCCAGGGCGTCGGCGGTCGCGGCGAGGACGTCGCGGGACGGCGGTCCGTACCGGGCGAAGTCGAGGTAGCCCTCGGGCTCCTCGAAGTGCTCCGCATAGCCGGGCAGCCCCCCGGCGGTGCGCCGCTCGGTCATGATCCTCCTTCGGCCCGGCGGCGGTCCGGCGGCGACACCGGGAGCCGCCCGGGCCTCTCGTACGTTCCCGGAATGGCAGTGGCGGTGAGAATACGCGGGTGGAGCCGATGGACACGGGGCGGACGGACAGCAGACCGGTACCGGTGGAGCGCGCGGGGCCGCCGGTGACGGCGGGACCGGCGCGGATGCCGCGGCGCCCGGCCGGGCCGGCCGGCGCGCACCCGGCCACGGCCGAAATGGATGCGGAGCGGCGCCGCGGGGTGCGCCGGATGAAGCTGATCGCGACCGGCTTCCTGCTGGTCGCCACCGTGGTGTACGCGCTGAGCAAGTGGGCGGGCGCGAGCGGTGCCGGGCCGTGGGCCGGGTACGTGGCCGCCGCTGCGGAGGCGAGCATGGTGGGCGCGCTGGCCGACTGGTTCGCGGTGACGGCGCTGTTCCGCCGTCCGCTGGGCCTGCCGATCCCGCACACCGCGATCATCCCGACGAAGAAGGACGTGCTGGGCGCGAGCCTGGGCGACTTCGTGGGGGAGAACTTCCTGTCCGCGGACGTGGTGCGGGCCCGGCTGCGCTCGGTCGGCATCGGCGCGCGGCTGGGCGGCTGGCTCGCCGAGCCGGACAACGCCGGCAAGGCCACCGAGCAGGCCGCGGCGGCGCTGCGCGGCGTGCTGACGGTGCTGCGCGACTCCGACGTGCAGGCGGTGGTCAGCGAGGCGATCACCCGGCGGGCCGAGGCGCAGGAGGTCGCGCCGGGGCTGGGCAAGATGCTGGAGCGGATCGTGGCGGACGGCGGCCACCGGCGGGTGGTGGACCTGGTGTGCGTACGGGCCCACGACTGGCTGGTGCTGCACGGCGACTCCGTGATGGCCGCGGTCAAGGACGGGGCGCCCGGCTGGACCCCGCGGTTCGTGGACCGCAAGGTGGGCGAGCGGGTCTACAAGGAGCTGCTGCGGTTCATCACCGAGATGCGGGACTCGCCGGAGCACCCGGCGCGCGGCGCGGTGGACCGTTTCCTCACCGACTTCGCGGTGGAGCTCCAGTCCGATCCGGACACCCGGGCCCGGGTGGAGCGGCTGAAGAACGACCTGCTGGCCCGGGACGAGGTGCAGGAGCTGATCGCCTCGGTGTGGAGCGCGGTACGGGGCATGGTGGTGGCCGCGGCCGAGGACGAGCGCAGCCAGTTGCGGCTGCGTACCCGGGCCTCGCTGCTCTCGCTGGGCGGCCGGCTGTCCGCGGACCCGAGGCTGCGGGCCAAGGTGGACACCTGGCTGGAGGACGCGGCGACGTATCTGGTGACCACCTATCGGGCCGAGATCACCTCGCTGATCAGCGAGACGGTGGCCGGCTGGGACGCCGACCAGACCTCGCGCAAGATCGAGGCGCACGTGGGGCGGGACCTGCAGTTCATCCGGATCAACGGCACGGTGGTGGGCGCGCTGGCCGGTGTGCTCATCTACACGATCTCGCGGGTGGCCGGCGGCTGAGCGGTACGGACCCAGTGGTACGAACGGGTGATACGGCTCCGACCTCTGGTTCGTACCCGGCTCCGGTCCACCTGCCGGTCGGGGGTTGCGCGGGCCGCCCGCTCCTTGGAGGATCGACAAGACATCCGATGACTGCCGTACCGGCAGGTGACCGGCCCGTACGGCCGGCGTCGGCGCTGTCGTACCGCATCACTGTCACTACGCACTACGACGGAGTTCTCACTGTGAAGCTGCTGCGTGTCGGACCTGCCGGGGCGGAGCGCCCCGCCGTGCTGGACCCGGAAGGCGTGGCGCGGGACATCGGCGGTCTCGTGCCGGACATCGACGGTGCCCTGCTGGCCGACGGAGCCGCGCTGGAGCGGATCGCCGCGGCCCTGGCCGACGGTTCGCTGCCCGCGCTGGACGCCGGCCTGCGGGTCGGGCCGCCGCTGGCGCGGATCGGCAAGATCGTGTGCATCGGCCTCAACTACCACGACCACGCCACCGAGACCGGCGCCACGGTGCCCACCGAGCCGGTCGTCTTCATGAAGGCCCCCGACACGGTGGTCGGCCCCGAGGACACCGTCCTGGTGCCCCGCGGCAGCGAGAAGACCGACTGGGAGGTCGAGCTGGCCGTGGTCATCGGCCGGGAGCTGCGGTACGCGGCCTCGCACGAGGAAGCCCTGTCGGCCGTCGCCGGCTACGCGGTCGCGCACGACGTGTCGGAGCGCGAGTACCAGATCGAGCGCGGCGGCCAGTGGGACAAGGGCAAGAACTGCGAGACCTTCAACCCGCTCGGCCCCTGGCTGGTCACCGCCGACGAGGTCGCCGACCCGCAGGCCCTCCCGCTGCGGCTGTGGGTCAACGGCGAGCTGAAGCAGAACGGCACGACCGCCGACCAGATCTTCCCCGTGGCCGAAGTGGTCCGCTACCTCAGCCACTTCATGACTCTCTACCCGGGTGACGTCATCAACACGGGTACGCCTGCCGGCGTGGCCCTCGGACAGCCCGAGCCCAAGCCGTACCTTCGACCCGGTGACATCGTCGAGCTCGAGATCGATGGGCTCGGGCGGCAACGGCAAGAGCTCAAGTCTGCGTGACCTCAGCATTGCGTGCGGGCGGTTCGCCCGGACAACCCAGGGGCGCGGGGCTGTAGTCGACATGCGGCCGGCGCCGCGTGGGCGCGCTCAGCCAGTGACGGCCAGTGGTCCGGAGACGGCAGCAACTGCCCCTTCGGGCCGGTGGCGACGCGCGCCACGGTGGGGGTACCTCCCAGGCCGAAGGCTCTGGGGGAGGGTTGCTCGCGCAGTTCCCCGCGCCCCTGCGGGGCGCTCCCGGCGAACCGCCCGCCGCCAGGCGGGCCCTGGCTACTCCGGGCGAACCCCCTCCCGCAGGAATTGCCGAAGCCCCTCCACCACCAAGGCGTGGTCCTCGGCCTGGGGGAGGCCGGAGACACCGACGATGCCGACCAGGCCGGCGCCGGCCACCCGCAAGGGGAAGGCCCCGCCGTGGGCGGCGTAGAGGTCGGGGTCGAGGCGGGAGGACGCCTCGAAGGTGGAACCCTTCGCACGAAAGCGCTCGCCGACCAGGAAGGAGGACGCGTGATAGCGGGTCACGACGCGCGCCTTGCGGTCGAGCCAGGCATCGTTGTCCGGGGTGGTGCCGGGGAGCGCGCAGTGGAAGAGCTGCTGGGCGCCGTGCCGGATGTCGACCGTGACGGCGGCGCCGCGGGAGCGGGCGAGGTCCACCAGGAGGCAGCCCAGCACCCACGCGTCGTCGGGCGTGAAGCGGGGGAGGACCAGTTCCTCCTCCTGCGCGGCGAGGACGGCGAGCAGGTTGTCCGGGGAAGCGGAGGAAGCCGTGGTCACAGGGTCACCGTCCGTCCGGTGCGGGCCGACTCGCGGGCGGCCTCGATGACGTCCAGGGTTGCGGCGGCCTCCAGCGGGGTGACCGGCGGGGCGGTGCCGTCGCGCAGGGCGGCTTCGACGGCGGCGTAGAAGGCGGGGTAGTCGCCGGGCAGGGAGGGTACGGGCCGGGCGGTCTCGTCGGTGCCGAGGGTGCCCCAGGCGGATTCGGGTTCGGCACCCCACTCGGTGCCCTCGCCGGGCCGCAGGCCCTCGCGCAGGGCGGGTTCCTGCGGGTCCAGGCCGTAGGTGACGTAGCCGCCCGTGCTGCCGAGCACCCGGAAGCGGGGGCCGAGCCGCGCGGTGGTGGCGCTCATCCACAGGTGGGAGCGGACCCCGCCGGTGTGGGTGAGGGCGATGAAGCTGTCGTCGTCGGCCGCGGCGCCCTCGCGGCGTACGTCCCCCTCGGCGTAGACGTGAGCCGCCGGGCCGAAGAGGGTCAGTGCCTGGTCGACGAGGTGGCTGCCGAGGTCGTAGAGCAGGCCGCCGGCCTCGGCCGGGTCGCCGGACTCGCGCCAGCCGCCCTTGAGCTGCGGCCGCCAGCGCTCGAAGCGCGACTCGAAGCGGTGCACCCGACCGAGCTCGCCCTTGGCGAGCAGGGACTGGAGGGTGCGGAAGTCGGCGTCCCAGCGGCGGTTGTGGAAGACGGTGAGCAGCAGGCCGCGGGCCTCGGCGAGGGCGGCGAGGCTGCGGGCCTCGGCGGCGGTCGTCGCCATCGGCTTGTCCACCACGACCGGCAGCCCGGCCTCCAGGGCGGCGGCGGCCAGCGGCACATGGGTGCGGTTGGGGGAGGCCAGGACCACCAGGTCCAGTTCGCCGGCCCGCGGCCACAGCTCGTCGGCGCCGCCCGCGAACCGCACCCGGGGGTGCTCGGCGAGCGCCTGGGCGCGGCGCTCGGGGCTGGTGGTGACGATGGTGTCCAGGCTCAGGCCCGGGGTACCGGCGATCAGCGGGGCGTGGAAGAAGGCGCCGGCCGGCCCGTAGCCGACCAGGGCGACGCGGAGCGGGGCGGTAGGGGGTACGCGCATGCCGCCACTTTGGCAACACTGTTGCGAAAGTGCAAGGGCGGGCCACAATGAACGGGTGAACCTGCCCACCGCCGGAGCCAACCTGCCCGCCCTGCGCAGCCACAACGCCGCGCTCGTCCTGGCCCTGCTGCGTGACTGCGCGCTGCGCGGGGGCGCCGGGGTCAGCCGCCAGGAACTGGCCGAACGCACCGGCCTGACCCCGCAGGCGGTCAGCAAGATCACCGCCCGGCTGCGCGCGGAGGGCCTGGTGGAGGAGGCCGGCCGGCGCGCCTCGACCGGCGGCAAGCCCCGTACCGACCTGGCGCTGGCGGTACGCGCCCGGTACGCGGTCGGTGCGCACCTGGACGGCGAACGCCTCACCGCGGTGCTCACCGACCTGGCCGGCCGCACCGTGGCCGACCGCACCCTGCCGCTGGACCTGGGTCTTCCGGTCGCCGAGGCGCTGCCCGCCATCGCCGCCGGTCTGCGTACGGTCCTGGCGCTCGCCCCCGCGCCCGTCGTCGGCGTCGGGGTCGGCATGCGCGGCCCGCTCGACCACACCACCGGCGTCCTGCACCGCGTCACCGGCTTCCCGCACTGGTCCGGCTGCCCGCTGCGCGCCGAACTCACCGCGCGCCTGCACCTGCCGGTGGCGGTCGACAAGAACACCAACACGGCGGCGCTGTCGGTGCTGCCGCACCAGGACGGGAACGGCGACGGGGACGCAGCAGCAGCGGACAGCGACCCCGGGGACTCCTTCGCCTACCTCCACCTCGGGACCGGGCTCGGTGCCGCGCTGGTGCTGGGCGGGGCGCTGCACCGGGGCGGGCGGACCGGCGCCGGGGAGTTCGGGCACCAAGTGGTGCAGCTCGACGGGCCGGTGTGCAAGTGCGGCAACCGGGGCTGCCTGGAGGCGCTGTGCCTGGCGGCGGTCGCGGCGGGGGACCCGCGGGGCGCGGCCCGGCTGCTGGGGGTGGGCGCGGCGAACCTGGCCGCGTTGCTGGACGTGGACCGGATCGTGCTCGGCGGCGGGACGGTCGCCGCGCACCCGGACCTGTTCCGTACCGAGGTCGCCGCGGTGCTCGCCGACCGGGGCCGGCCGCTGCCGGTGGGCCTCGGCCGGCCGCTCGCCGTCGCCGAGGGCGCGGCCCTGCTCGCCCTGGCTCCGCTGTTCAGCGGCACGCTCGCCGCCGCCGCGTGACCGGCAGGCGAGACACCCGGGGTCCGGACGGCCGCACCCCCGTTACGCTGGGGCATCGAACACGCGTGGCCGAGGACACGAGGACAGGAGAGCGAATCCGTGTCGACCCGTAAGCCCATCGAGTCGTGGCTCACCGACATGGACGGGGTGCTCATACACGAGGGCACGCCCATCCCGGGCGCCGATGCCTTCCTCAAGGGACTCAAGGAGTCCGGCAAACCGTTCCTGGTGCTCACCAACAACTCCATCTACACGCCGCGCGACCTGCACGCACGGCTGTCCCGGATGGGGCTGGACGTGCCGGTGGCCAACATCTGGACCTCCGCGCTGGCCACCGCGAAGTTCCTGGACGACCAGCGGCCCGGCGGCACGGCGTACGTGATCGGCGAGGCGGGCCTGACCACCGCGCTGCACGACGTGGGCTACGTGCTCACCGACCACGAGCCGGATTACGTGGTGCTCGGCGAGACCCGCACCTACAGCTTCGAGGCGCTGACCAAGGCGATCCGGCTGATCAACGACGGCGCCCAGTTCCTGTGCACCAACCCGGACGAGACCGGCCCGTCCCCGGAGGGTGTGCTGCCCGCCGCCGGGTCGGTGGCCGCGCTGATCACCAAGGCGACCGGCAAGGCCCCGTACTTCGTCGGCAAGCCCAACCCGCTGATGATGCGCGCCGGGCTGAACGCGATCGGGGCGCACTCCGAGACCAGCGCGATGATCGGCGACCGGATGGACACCGACGTGCTGGCCGGCCTGGAGTCCGGCATGACCACCTTCCTGGTGCTCACCGGGCTGACCACGTCCGCGGACATCGACCGCTACCCGTTCCGGCCGTCCCGGGTGGTCGACTCCATCGCCGACCTGGTCGCCGAGATCTGAGGCCGCCGGGCGCCGCTGGGTGCCACGGTACGTGACGGCCCCGTCACTCCGGTGGGGCACGCCCGGGTGCGATCCGTGCCCGGGCCGGGGACCTTCGTAAGCAGCGGGTACGAGAACCGTGCCCGGGCGACGCGGAGGTCCTGTTCCATGTTCGGTCTGAAACTGCCCGCCGTCGCCGCCGTGGGCGTGGCCGCGGTGCTCGCCGTCGGCGGGACGGCCGCCCTGCCGGAGCCGGCCGTCGCCGCTTCCGGCGACTCGGGGGCGAGCAGCGCCACGACCGCCACCGGCGCGGGCACCGTCCCCTCCGACGCCTCTGCCCCCTCCGATCCCTCGGGGGCCGACCTCTCCGCCGGTACGGACACCGGTTCGGCCGGGGATCCGGTCACCGGCGACACCGCGGCCACGGATCCGGGCGCCGACGTGGCCGCCGACCCGGGTACGGACACCGCCGCCGATCCGTCCCTGGCGGATCCCGGTAGTACGGCCGATCCCGCCGCGAGTCCCGCCGCGAGCGGCACCCCCTCCGCCGTGCCGGCGCCCGCCGGGCCGGACACGGCTGCCGATCCCGCCGCGACGGGTGGCTCCGCCGGGAGCGGCTCCGGGAGCGGGGCGATGAACGTCAGCCCGCGGAGCGTGGCCCCCGGCGGCATCGTCTCCCTGCGGCTGCGGAGCTCCTGCACGGCCGGGCACAAGGCCAAGGCGAGTGCGCAGGCGTTCGTCAACGCCGTGACGCTCGCCCCGGCCAAGGACGGCGACGGCCTGGAGGGCGACGCGTACATCAAGTCCGACGCGACGGCCGGCTCGTACGCGATCTCGGTGCAGTGCGACGGCGTGACCAGTTCGGCGCAGGCGTCGGTCACCGTGGTCACCGGTGCCGCCGAGGGCGGCGGTTCCGGGGCGGGCGTACCGGGGGCGCCGGGGCGGCCGACGCGGCCCGTGCCGGCCGGGGGCGGCGGCACCGCGCAACTCGCCGCAGGTCCAGCGGCGGCCGGCAGCAGCACCGGCGCGCTGGTCGCCACCGGCGGGTTCGCGGCGGTGGGCCTGACCGGGCTGGTCCTGAGGCGGCGCCGCGGCCCGGAGCACGGCTGACCGATGACCGGCCCCGATGACGAGGCCGAGCCGCGGCCCGACGGCCGCACCTGGGCGGCTCTCGCCGTCGGCCTGCTGCTGCTCGCCGCCTGGCTGCTCGGGCACGGCGGCGTCTCCAGTGCGCGCGGGCCGATCGCCGCCGCACCGGGCGCGGCCCGACCCGTCGCCGCCGTCGAGGGCGACAGTTCCCCCCAGCTCTACCCCGCGCACGCACCCCTGCCCCCCGCGCGCCCCCTCCATCTGGACATCGCCTCCCTCGGCCTCCACGCCGGCCTCGTCGGCCGCGGCCTGCGCGACGGTACGGTCGACCCGCCGCCCTACAGCACCCCCGACGTCGCCGGCTGGTACCGCGACGGCCCCGCCCCCGGCGCCCCCGGTGCCGCGATCATCGTGGGCCACGTCGACACGGAGGCTCGCGCCGCGGTCTTCTACCAACTCGCCTCCGTGCAGCGCGGTGCGCTCGTCGACATCACCCGCGCGGATTCCGTCGTCGCCGAGTTCACCGTGGAATCCGTCGAGACCGTCTCCAAGGATCACTTCGACGCGGATCGTGTCTACGGCTACGACTCCACGGGGCGGCCCGAGCTTCGCCTCATCACGTGCGGGGGGACCTTTGACCGGACGAGCCAAACGTATTCGGCGAACGTCGTTGTTCACGCGGTGCTGACGTCTTCCCGGCGAGCTTGAGGTCTTTGCGGCTTGGGCTTGCGGCCGTGCGTGCGGGTCCGTTCGGACCGGCCGCGGCTGCCCGCCGCAGGGGAGTGGTTGCGTTGCCGGGTGCCCCGTCGCGGTGGGTTGCTCGCGCAGTTCCCCGCGCCCCTTTTGGTGCTGGTCGCCCGTGCGCGTGCCGCACGTCCGTGCTTGCGGTTTTCCCGCCGCCGTGGGCGTTGCCGGCGTCAGGCGGTGGGAGTGCCCGCACCCCAGGGGCGCGGGGAACTGCGCGACCAGCCCACGAACAGCCGCAGGGGACGGGGGCGCGGCCCCACGGCGCGGGAGCTCGGGCAGGTGCACGAAGCTCATTCCGCGCGGGTCAGGGAGCCATCAGCAGGAGGACGGCGTCGTCCGAGAGGGAGCCGCCGGTGTGGGCGAGCAAATCGCCGTAGACGCGTTCGACGGCGGCGTCGAGGTCGGAGGCGGAGTCTGCGACGAGGGGGCCGATGCGGTCGGTCAGGGGATAGAACGTGCCGTCGTGGGAGCCGCGCGCTTCGATGACGCCGTCGGTGCAGAGGACGAGGACGTCGCCGGGGTGGAGGGGGACGCGCCAGGGGGCGGGGACGCCGGGGACGAGGTCGGCGAGGCCGAGGGGGACCCAGGGGTCGGAGGGGGTGAGGGTTTCGACGTGGCCGTGGCGGGAGACCCGCATCGGCGCGACGTGGCCGTAGTGGAGCAGTTCGACGGTGGCGGGCGCGTGGAACTGGGCGAAGAGGGCGGTGACGAAATCGCCGGGGCCGACCTCGCGGCCGACGCTGGTGTTGACGCGCGCGGCCACGTGCGCCAAGCCGCCTTCGTCGTACGCGGCCTCCCGGAAGGCACCGAGCACGACGGCCGAGGTCTGCACGGCGGCGAGCCCCTTGCCGCGGACGTCGCCGATCAGGGCGCGTACGCCGTGCGGGGTGTCGAGGACGGCGTAGAGATCGCCGCCGATCTGGGCGGCGTCGGCGGCGGAGACGTAGCGGACGGCCAGCCGGACGGCGCCGACGCGGGGGGCGGGCGGGTGCATCAGGGCGTGCTGGGCGGCCTCGGCGACCGAGGCGATCGCGGTGAAGGCGCGGGCCCGGGTCTCGCGGCGCCAGGCGATGTAGACGCTGAAGAGGCTGACGAAGAAGTAGGCGAAGATCTGGCCGTAGAGCACGTCCCGGTCCGGCAGGTCGGTGACGCCGTTGTACGGGGCCAGCGCGCCCTGGGCCACGACCCCGATCGCGCAGACCAGCACGGTCCGCTGCCAGGTGACCGTGATGGAGGCGAGCGCGGGCGCGGCCACCATGCCCGGTGCCAGGAAGTGGTCGCGTCCGGCGAGCAGATCGGCAGTCACCACGACGAGGACGGCCGCCAGCGGCAGCGCCAGCCCCCAGCGCTCGAGGTACTGGTTCTCCAGCCGCTGGACCCACCTCAGCCAGGCATTCTTCACATGGCGAACCCATCTGGCCTCAACCGGCCGCCGGCGCACGTCAACAGACAACCAGCGTTCCCGCGATCGGGTCCGGGCGCAACCGCGACGGGACCGGCCCGCGACGGGACCGGCACGCGACGGGACGGCCCGCCGCGCGACCAGTTCCGGCCGTTGTGTTGCGCCGGGTGAATGTTCTGCGACAGCAGGGGGACATGGGGTGGCCGGTACGTGCCGCCCTTCCTAGGGTCAGCGTGTACCTGCCACCGGACCGACGACGACCCGTCCCGCACTGGAGGACCCCTGTGCGCAAAAGACTGATCGCTTCCGCCGCCACCGCCCTCGGCCTGCTGCTGGCGATCCCGGCATCCGCGGCCGACGCAGGCCCGGGCGCGCCCGGCATCGGCGATCCGTACTACCCGACCTACGGCAACGGCGGCTACGACGTCGCCCACTACGACCTCGGGCTGAACTACCAGCCGGCCACCGACACCCTCAAGGGCACCGCGGTGATCACCGCCACCGCCACCCAGGGCCTGACCTCCTTCGACCTGGACTTCGCGCTGACCGTCAGCAAGGTCACCGTGGACGGCCGCCCGGCGCACTTCGCCACGAGCGGCGAGCAGGAGCTCGTGGTCACCCCGGCCCGGGCGCTCCCGCGCGGCCACCGCTTCACCGTCACCGTCACGTACTCCGGCGTGCCCTCCACCGTGCAGCGCTACGGCTTCACCTCCTGGCAGCACACCCCCGACGGCGGGGTCGCCGCCAACGAGCCGGAGTCGGCCTGGTGGTGGTTCCCCAGCAACGACCACCCGCTGGACAAGGCCACCTACGACGTGACCGTCCAGGTCCCGTCCGGCGACCAGGCGATCAGCAACGGCCTGCTGCTGTCGCAGCGCACCGCCGCCGGCTGGACCACGTACCACTGGCGGGAGAGCGAGCCGCAGGCCACGTATCTGGCCACCCTCGCGGTCGGCCACTTCGACATCACCCACAGCCGCACCCGTACCGGCATCCCGGTGATCAACGCCTACAGCCCGGACCTGGGCGCCAACGAGGCCAACGCGAAGGCGAGCGTGGAGCGCACCGCCGAGATCGTGGACTTCCTGAGCGGGTACTTCGGCCCCTACCCCTTCGAGTCGGCCGGCGGGTACGTGCCCAACGTGCCCAGCCACTTCTCGCTGGAGGAGCAGACCCGGGTGTTCTACAGCCCCGCCACGTTCAGCAAGGGCGTGAACACCTCGGTCGTGGCGCACGAGCTGGCCCACCAGTGGTACGGCGACGACGTGTCGCTGGAGCGCTGGTCCGACATCTGGCTCAACGAGGGCTTCGCCAGCTACGCCCAGTACCTGTGGTCCGAGCACGAGGGCCAGGGCACCCCGCAGGAGCTGGCGCGGCAGACGTACGACGCGCACCCGGCCGACGACCCGTTCTGGACGGTGAAGCCGGGCGACCCGGGGCCGGACAAGCAGTTCGACGACGCGGTGTACGACCGGGGCGCCGTCGCCATCCAGGCGCTGCGCGACACCATCGGCGACCACGCCTTCCTCACCCTGCTCAAGGCGTGGCCGGCGCAGCACCGCTACGGCAACGGCACGATCGCCGACTTCCAGAAGCTGGCCGAGCGGCTGTCCGGCCAGGACCTGTCCGGCTTCTTCCGGACCTGGCTGTACACCGCGGCCAAGCCGGCGTCCTTCCCGGCCGGGCCTGCCGTGCGCTGAGTCCGCGCCGCGGTGCGGCACCATGGATCGCGGGCGGCCCCGGTTGCGGGCCGCCCGCGGCACTCAGGGGAGCGGCACTGTGGACACCACCGGCCTGACGGCGGACTGCGCGAACTGTTTCGGGCTGTGCTGCGTGGCACTGGCCTTCACCAGGCCCGCGGGCTTCGCGGCGGACAAGGCGGCGGGCGAGCCCTGCGGCCACCTGTCGCCGGCGCACACCTGCGACATCCACGGCCGGCTGCGGGAGAGCGGCTGGCCCGGCTGCACGGTCTACGAGTGCTTCGGCGCCGGCCAGAAGGTCTCGCAGGTCACCTTCGGCGGCATCGGGTGGCGCGAGTCGGCCGACAAGGGCGCCGCGATGTTCGCCGCGCTGCCGGTGATGCGCCAGCTCCACGAACTGCTGTGGTACCTGGCCGAGGTGCGTTCGGTGCCGGCGGCCGCACCGCTGCACAGTGCGGCGGCGGCCGCCGCGGAGCGGATCGAGGCGCTGACCGGGGCGCGGCCGCAGGCGCTGGCCGACCTCGACGTCGCCGCCGAGCGGGCCGTGGTCGGCGAGCTGCTCGGCCGGGTCAGTACGACCGTACGGGACCGGGTGCCCGGGCGGCGGCCGGACCGGCGCGGGGCCGACCTCGCCGGGGCCCGGCTGCGGGGCGCCGGGCTGCGCGGGGCCTCCCTGCGCGGCAGCCTGCTCATCGGCGCGGACCTGCGCGGCGCCGACCTGCGGGAGACCGATCTGCTCGGCGCGGATCTGCGGGACACCGACCTGCGCGGCGCCGACCTGACCGGGGCCCTGTTCCTCACCGGCCCGCAGCTCGCCGCTGCCCGCGGTGACGCCGCGACCCGGCTGCCCGCGCACCTCGCCCGCCCGCCCCACTGGACGGCCTGAGCACCCGCGCTGTGGTCAAAAGCAGTGCTGGGAGGGCGTATAGTTGGTCTCGCAGGCGCCGCTAGCTCAGTTGGTTAGAGCAGCTGACTCTTAATCAGCGGGTCCGGGGTTCGAGTCCCTGGCGGCGCACCCGAAGGCAAGGCCCTCCGTTCCGGTACGTCCGGGCGGGGGGCTTTGTCGTGCCGGTCGTCGGGCGGGGGAGCGGGCGACCCGCCGACGGAGCCGGGGCCCCGGGCGCCGGGCTCAGATGCTCATGGAGAGCAGCACGGGCGCGGCCCGTTCGTTGAGGGTGTCGACCGCGGGGCGCAGCCGGTGGGCGCGGGCGGCGGGCATGGACAGGGCGAGGCAGGCGGCCTTGGTGCCGATGGTGACCGGGATCGCCGCGCAGACCGTGCCGACCGCGTACTCCTGGAGGTCGAGCGTGGGGACGGTGGCCGGCTGCCGTTCGAGCTTGGTGAGCAGGATCCGGTCGTCGACCTCGGTGCGGGAGGTGAGCCGGGCCGGGCGGTGCCGGGAGAAGTGTTCGAGGCGGCCGTTGTGGTCGAGTTGCGCCAGCAGGCACTTGCCCACGGCGCTGGCGTGCGCGGCCGACCTGAAGTCCACCCATTCGTTGACCCGGGGCGCGTCCGGCCCGTCGGCGACGTCGACGATCCGCACCTCGCCGTCGTCGTACCGGCTGAAGTAGACCGCCGCCCCGACCTCGTCGCGCAGTTCCGCCAGGATGAGCTGGAGCTTCTCGGCCAGCGCGCTGTCCCGGCCGGCCGCGCCGAGCAGCACCGTGGACTCGCCGATCACATAGCCGCCGCCGGGCAGGAATCCGAGATAGCGTTCCCGCCGCAGCATCGCCAGCACATGGGTGAGATAGTCCAGGGGGACCCCGATTTCCCTGGCAAGCTGTTCGGCGGTGACACCGTGCCGGTGCGCGTCGACCGTCTCCAGGACGCGCAGCGCGTACTGGACGGCGTACACCGGCCCCGACTGTCGGTGCTCTGGCGCCACGGTAGCCCCCTGCTGGGTGTGAGCCGGACCGGTTCTCCACGATAGCCCCAACGGGGTTTCCCGTAGAGGTGGTTGGCGAGCAATCAAGGGGCCGGCAGTCGTATACGCAGGAAGGGGCCACGCTGGCATATGCCGACGGCATTGCCCTTTTCCTTTGGAGGCCATAAACATCGGGGAATAACCGGATGTCGGCTCCGGTTGTCGCGGGGAGCAAGGCAGGGCGAAGGCACTGCGATCACAGAGTTCGAGGAGGCGGCCGGGCCGTGGGTGAGGAACGTCAGGGAAGCGGCGGCGGAGCCGGACTCGGGATCCACGGTACGGTCCGCGGCACCGCGCCCGTACCGCTGTCCGTACTGGATCTGGTCACCGTCGGCAGCGGCTTCACCGCCTCCGACGCGCTGCGCACCAGCGTGGAGATCGCCCGGGTGGCCGAGGCGCGCGGCTACCACCGGATGTGGGTGGCCGAGCACCATTCGATGCCGGGCGTGGCCAGCTCCTCGCCCGCGGTGATCCTGGCCCACCTGGCCGCACACACCCGCACCCTGCGGCTGGGCTCGGGCGGGGTGATGCTGCCCAACCACGCCCCGCTGGTGATCGCCGAGCAGTTCGGCACCTTGGAGGCGCTGGCGCCGGGCCGGATCGACCTGGGCCTCGGCCGGGCGCCGGGCACCGACGGAGCCACCGCCGCCGCGCTGCGCCGCAGCGACGGCCTGCGCGAGGCCGCCGACGACTTCCCGCAGGCGCTGATGGAGCTGATCCGCTTCCTGGACGACGACTTCCCCGACGCGCACCCCTACGCCCGCATCCACGCCGTCCCCGGCCCGGTGCAGGCCACCGCCCCCGGCGGGGTGCAGTCGCCGGACCGCCCGAGCATCTGGCTGCTGGGCTCCTCCGGGTTCAGCGCCCAGCTCGCCGGCCGGCTCGGGCTGCCGTTCTCCTTCGCCCACCACTTCTCGGCCGCGAACACGATCCCCGCGCTCGCCCTCTACCGCGAGTCCTTCCGCCCCTCGGACATCCTGGACCGGCCCTACGCCTCGATCGGGGTGGCCGCGCTGGCCGCCGACGACCCGGCGCAGGCCCGCCGCCAGGTGCTGGCCGGCGCGCTGTCCATGCTGCGGCTGCGCACCGGGCGGCCCGGGCTCGTACCCACCCCCGAGGAAGCGGAGGCGTACGAATTCAGCCCGGTGGAGCAGGAGTTCACCGAGTCCTGGATGGCGAACATCATTCACGGCGACCCGGAGACGGTCCGTTCCGGCCTGGACGCGCTGGTCGCCCGTACCGGGGCCGACGAGCTGGTGATCACCTCCAACGCGCACACCCCCGCGGTGCGGCTGCGCTCGTACGACCTGATCGCCGACGCCTACGGTTTCCCCAAGGACGTGGCGGCGGTCCAGGAGGGCGCGGCGATCCAGGAAGCCGCGGGCGCCCCGGAGGCATAAGAGCGGGTTAACGAATGATTTCCCCGGGGCTGGTGGTCCAAGATTGCACCGACCATCAGCCCCGGCCTCACTGACGGTCAAAGCCGCTTGTCACCCGCCTGACGCATGCCATGAACATCCGGCGGGGCGGCCCGGGATCCCAAATTGGTCTAGTCCTAACTCTGGTTCAGACCATTGACCCGAGTCTGACACGCGGGCTATCCATGCAGGAGCCCACTGTCATCCCCTCCCTCTCCCCCCGGAGGTTCTTGTGCAGTCCAGGAAGAGAGCGTTCGTGGCAGCCGCCGCGAGCGCCGCCCTCGCCCTCGGCGGGCTCACCGCGCTGGTCGCGGGGGGCACCGCCCAGGCGGACACCACGGCGTCGGCCCGGCCGGCCGCGGCCGCCCCCAGAGCCTTCGGCCTGGGAGGGACCCCCAGCAGCGGCGGAGTCAAGATCGCCTACTACGACCAGTGGAGCGTCTACGGCAACGCCTTCTACCCCAAGAATCTCGACACCGAGGGCATAGCGGGCAAGCTCAACGTCCTCAACTACTCGTTCGAGAACATCGACCCGGCCAACCTGACCTGCTTCGAGGCCACCAAGGCGTCGGACGCCACGAACGAGTCCGACCCCAACGCGGGTGACGGCGCCGGCGACGCCTTCGCCGACTACCAGAAGTCCTTCGGCGCCGACATCAGCGTCAACGGCACCGCCGACACCTGGAACCAGCCGATCGTCGGCAACTTCAACCAGCTCAAGGAACTCAAGGCCAAGTACCCCAACCTGAAGATCGTGGCCTCGCTCGGCGGCTGGACGTACTCCAAGTACTTCTCCGACGTGGCCGCCACCGACGCCAGCCGCAAGAAGTTCGTCGGCTCCTGCATCGACATGTTCATCAAGGGCAACCTGCCGGTGCAGGGCGGCTTCGGCGGCGCGGGCTCGGCGGCCGGCATCTTCGACGGCTTCGACATCGACTGGGAGTACCCCGGCTCGCCCGGCGGCCACGTCGGCAACCACTACAGCGCCGCCGACAAGGCCAACTACACCGCGCTGCTGGCCGAGTTCCGCAGCGAACTGGACGCCTACGGCGCGGCCAACGGCGGCAAGCACATGCTGCTGACCGCCGCCCTGCCGGCCGGCCAGGACAAGATCGCGCAGATCGAGACCAACAAGGTCGGCCAGTACCTCGACTACGCGAACATCATGACGTACGACATGCACGGCGCATGGGACGCCACCGGCCCCACCAACGTCCAGGAGCCGCTGTACCAGTCACCGAACGACCCGTCCACGCCGATCGCGCCGGGCAGCGAGAAGTACAGCATCGACCACGCGATCACCGCCTGGACCACCGGTGACTCCGCCTACGGCATCCCGGGCGGCTTCCCGGCGAACAAGATCACCATGGGCTACCCGCTGTACTACCGCGGCTGGACCGGGGTGTCGGCCGGCGCCAACCACGGCCTGTACCAGTCCGCGACCGGCCCGGCCTCGGCCCGCGGCCTCAGCCAGACCGCCGGCATCGCGTACTACAAGGAACTCGGCGGGCTCGTCGACAACGCGTCCACCACGTACTGGGACCCGGCGACCCAGTCCAACTACTTCTACAACGGCAGCGAGTTCTGGACCGGCCTCGGCGCTGAGGCGGTCCAGGCCCGGGCCGACTACGCCCACTGCCACGGGCTGGCCGGCTCGATGATGTACTCGCTGCTGGACCTGGACTCCTCGGCCAGCCTGTTCAACAAGATCGTGACCGCGACCAACGGCTCGTCGGCCTCCTGCACCAACCCGCCGACCACGCCGCCCACGACGCCTCCCACGACCCCGCCCACCACGCCGCCGACGACGCCTCCCACGACGCCGCCGACCACCCCGCCGGCCGGCACCTGCACCCTGCCGTCCTGGAGCGCCTCGGCGATCTACGTGAACGGCAACCAGGTCTCCTGGAAGGGCCACAACTGGCAGGCCAAGTGGTGGACCACCAACGAGGAGCCCGGAACCACCGGCCAATGGGGTGTCTGGCAGGACCTCGGCGCCTGCTGACCCGTCCCCCGCCCGGGCGGTCGACGCCCCCCTCCCGAGCCCGCGTCCTCACTCCCCCCGAGGACGCGGGCTCACCCGCTTCCGGGGACGTACGGCCGCGGGTGTCGCCTGCCGGCCGCGGATACGGTCGTACGCGCGCAGACACGGCCGTACGCGCGCGGCCGGCTACCGCAGCAGCTCCGAGATCGCCTCCGCGGCCACCGGGCGGGACCAGTGCCAGCCCTGGCCGGTGTCGCAGCCGATCCGGCGCAGCCGCTCGGCCTGTTCGGCGCTCTCCACGCACTCCGCGGTGACCGTCAGGCCCAGCCGGTGGGCGAGCTGGACCAGGGCCTCGACGATCGTCTCGTCGGCCGGGTTGGGGTGCTCGGCGGAACGGAAGCCCTGCACGAAGGAGCCGTCGAGCTTGAGCGCGGAGACCGGCAGCCGGCTCATGTAGGCGAGGTTGGAGTAGCCGGTGCCGAAGTCGTCGATGGCGATCCGCACCCCCATCTCGTGCAGCGCGTGCAGCACCTGGAGCGGCCGGCCGGCCGAGCCCATCACCGCCGACTCGGTCAGCTCCAGTTGCAGCAGCCGCGCCGGCAGCCCGGTCTCGGCGAGGATCGCGGCCACGTCGGCCACGAGGTCGGAGTCCCACACCTGACGCACCGCCACGTTCACGCTGACCACCAGCGCGGCGTCGGGGTACGCGCGCTGCCATTCGCGGGCCTGGCGGCACGATTCGGCGAGCACCCAGCGGCCGAGCTGCACGATCGAGCCGTCCTCCTCGGCCAGCCCGATGAAGCGGCCCGGGGCGAGCCGGCCGAAGTGGGGGTGCTCCCAGCGCACCAGCGCCTCCACCCCGCGCAGTTCGCCGGTGTCCAGGGCGACCAGCGGCTGGTACTCCAGCACGAACTCGCCGCGCTCCACGGCCTGGCGCAGGGTGCGGGACAGCGCCTGCCGGGTCATCCGGTGCTCGTTGCGCTCCGGGTCGAACAGCGTCCAGCGGGCCTTGCCGTCGGCCTTGGCCCAGTACAGCGTGGTGTCGGCGGCCTGCATCAGGCCGGTCGCCGAGGTGCCGGCCGCCTCCCGCTCGACGACGCCGATGCTGGCCGAGACCGCGAGCCGGTGGCCGGCCACGTCGAAGGGCTGCTGGAAGGCGGTCAGGACCGCGTCGGCCAGCGCGGTGGCCTGGCCGGTGCCGGTGGACTCCCGCAGCAGCAGGGCGAATTCGTCGCCGCCGAGCCGGGCCACCAGGTGCCCGCCGGGCTCCGCGCAGGCCAGCAGCCGCGCGGCGACCGCGGCCAGCAGCTCGTCGCCGATCCGGTGGCCGAGGGTGTCGTTGACCGCCTTGAAGCCGTCCAGGTTCAGGTAGCAGACCCCGATGCGGCCGGTGCCGCGGCCGGGGGCGGCCTCGCAGGCGGCGGCGAGCCGTTCGAAGAACAGCGCCCGGTTGGGCAGCCGGGTGACCGCGTCGTGCATCTGCAGGTGCCGCAACTGCTCGCGCAGCGTGTCGCGTTCGCCGACGTCCTCCACCGTCAGCAGCAGCGGGCGGGTGCCGGTGCGGGACAGGGTCAGCTCGGCCCGCACGCTGCCGCCGTCCTGGCGGGTGAGCCGGCGGGTGCAGCGCAGGGAGTCGCGGCGGCCGCTGGCCACGTCGTGGAAGGCGGCCTGCGCGTGCGGGTCGCCGTCGATGCCGAGCAGGGCGTCGGCGTCCAGCGAGGTCAGCCGTTCGGGTGAAGTTCCCAGCAGGGTGCCGAGGGCGCCGTTGGCCGCCAGGACCACGCCGTCCGGGCCCAGCAGCGCCATGGCCGCGCGGGCCACGGCGAACGCGGCCCGGTAGTCCCGCAGCTCGGCGTCGTGCGAGCGAGGGGCAAGATTGTGACTCTGTGTGACGACCTGTGCCGTGCTGTCGGGCTCGACGCCGGGGCCGCCCGGGGGTCCGCCCATTGCCCGCTCCCTGTTCGCGCTCGTCCCGCCGCGATCATATGGGCTGGCGGAGTTGGTGATCCAGCGTCGCCGTGGTGATTCGCGGGATGAGCCCCCGTCGATGGCCGAAATCCATCGCTCGATTTCGCTCACCCGATCGACCGCCGTACATCGTTACGTACGGTAGTCGGATGTGTCCGACACTCGCATGGCGCAGGTGAACTCCGCGAACCGGCACAATCCATAGCAATGTGGGGGAGGTGGTGCGAAGGGCGAGGAACCCCTCCCGGAGGTCGAGGTGCGGCGGTCAGGCAGCGGGTCCCAGGGCACGCCGGGCACGGTCCGCGGCGCGATACGCCACCGCCGGGTCCTGCGCTCCGCCGCGGCCGCGGTCGCCGGCTTCGCGGCCGTCGTCGCCTGGACCCTGATGACCGGCCCGGCCGCGCGCGCCGCCGCCGGGGCCTGCCTGCTGCCGCGCACCGCCGTGCACCACTCGGAGGGCGTGGACTCCCGCGAGAGCGACTACGCGCGGCCGGCCGGCGACGTAAAGGCTCTGATGATCTTCCTGTCCTTCCCCGACGCGGTGCCGGACCTGACACCCCAGGAGGTGGTGGCGGATCATTTCCCGGCCACCAGCCGGTTCTTCGCCGCCGCCTCCTACGGGCAGTTCCGGCTGCACGTCCACCCGGTCACCCGCTGGCTGCGCATGCCGCACCCGTCCACCGACTACCTGATCAACCGGGACTGGGACGCCGCCGACCGCACCGACTACCTGCGTGACGCCCTGCGGGTGGCCGACCCCGTGGTGGACTTTCACGGCTACGACGTGGTGTACCTGGTCGCGGATCCCGACGCGCCCGGCGTGGACTCCGACGCCACCAAGGTCGTCAACCTCGCCGCGCCCGTCACCGTGGACGGCAACCCGCTGCGCCGCCTGGTCACCGTCTTCGAACGGCACCCGCCCGACCGCAATGTGCTGGCCCACGAGACCGGCCACGTCTACGACCTGCCCGACCTGTACTACCGCCCGCCGGCCGGCAGCAACGCCGACTGGGACACCCACGTCGGCGACTGGGACCTGATGGGCAGCCAGTTCGGCCTGGCACCGGAGCCCTTCGCCTGGCACAAGTGGAAGCTGGGCTGGCTGGCGCCGGGCCAGGTCGGCTGCGTGGCCCGGACCGGCGTGACCTACCACGACCTGACGCCCGACGAGACGCCCGGCGGCCCCAAGCTGGTGGTGGTCCGCACCGGCCCCGACCAGGCACTGGCGGTCGAGGCCCGCACCCGGACCGGCAACGACGCCACCACCTGCGCCGAGGGCGTGCTCGTCTACCGGGTCCGCTCCGACCGCGAGTCCGGCGACGGCCCGGTCGACGTCATGGACGGCCACCCCGCGACCTCCGCGTGCCCCGGCACGTCCGTCTACCCGCCGCTGGCCGACGCCCCGCTCGGTGTGGGCGAGTCCTGGGCCGCGCCCGACGGCTCCACCCAGGTCACCGTCACCGGCCGGGCCCAGGACGGCACCTGGACCGTACGGATCACCCAGCGCCTGCCGCGCACCGCCGGCGCCCGGGGCTGACGTGACCGCCCCGCAGCGGTCCCCGGACCCGCCCGAGCCGGGGCCGATATCCCGGCTGCTGCGACACGGCCTGCCCCGGCGGGCCGCCCAGAGCCTGCTGCGCCTGCTGGCCCTGACCGCCGCCGCACTGCTCGCGATAGCCTCCGGCGCGCCGGGCGGCCCGCGGACCGCCTCGCCCAGCCCCTCGCCGCCGCCCGCGGGCCGGCCCTGCGCACTGCGGGCCACTCCGGGCGTGGCCATGTCCGAGGGCTTCCCCGACCGGTCGCAGAACGGCCACGGCCGGGAGTTCGCGCCCAGCACCGGCGTCGTGCGCGCCCTCACCCTGCTGATCGACTTCCCCGACGCCAAGGCCCCGCACAGCGCCCGCGAGCGCTACGGCGAGTTCTTCCCGGCCGTGCCCCAGTGGTATGCCCGCGCCTCCTACGGCCGGCTGGAGTACCGCTCCACCCCCGTACTGCGCTGGATACGCATGCCGCGGCCCTTCTCCGCCTACGGGATAGGCCGCGGCTACGGCTGGGACGCCCACACCGCGATGATGCGCGACCTGCTGCGGGCCGCCGACCACGGCATCGACTTCCGCGGCTACGACCTGGTGAACGTCCTGGTCACCCCCAACGCCGGCCCGCCCGCCGACGAATCGGTGCTCTCGGTCACCTGGACCGGCGCCTCGGCCGCCACCACCGACGACGGCGCCCG
Organism: Actinacidiphila acididurans; assembly: GCF_016918855.1. Taxonomy (GTDB): domain Bacteria; phylum Actinomycetota; class Actinomycetes; order Streptomycetales; family Streptomycetaceae; genus Actinacidiphila; species Actinacidiphila acididurans. The sequence goes on along the minus strand of NZ_JADKYB010000020.1, from coordinate 56,098 downwards.
CCTGGACAAGGTCTCGCTGATCTACGGCCACGACCAGTCCGGGGCCCGGGTGCTCAGCCACGAGAACGGCCACGACTTCGGCCTGCCCGACCTCTACGCCGCCGACGACTTCCCGCGCACCGACGCCCTCGCCGGGCAGTGGGACACCATGTCCCTGGACTGGGGCATGCAGGGCGACCTGCTGGCCTGGCACAAGTGGCGGCTGGGCTGGCTGGACGACCGGCAGATCGGCTGCCTCACCGCCCGCGGCACCCGCACCTTCACCCTGCGCCCGGTGGAGGTCCCCGGCGGGCGCAAGGCGGTGATCCTCCCGTACAGCCGCACCCGCGCCCTGGTGCTGGAGGCGCGCGCGGCGCTCGGCGACGACAGGAACGCCTGCCGCACCGGAGTGCTCGCCTACCGGGTGCGCACCGACGTCGACTCCGGGCAGGGCCCGGTGACCGTGCTGGACGCCCACCCGCGCACCTCGGCGTGCGACTACAGCAGCGCCGCCTTCAACTCCCTCAACGACGCGCCCTTCACCGCCGGCGAGGGCGCCGCCGACCGCGCGACGGGCCTGTCCTTCACGGTGCTGGGACGCACGGCGGCGGGTGACTGGAGGATCCGCGTCACCCGCCGCCGGTAGGGCCGGACTCAGGCCAGCAGTTCGGCCTCGAGCGTGATGGTGGTGCCGGTGAGCGCCTTGCTGACCGGGCAGTTCGCCTTCGCGTCCTGCGCGGCGGCCTCGAACGCCTCCGCGGTGATCCCCGGCACCCGGGCCTTGACGCTCAGCACGATGCCGGTGATGCCCTCACCGGGCTGGAAGGTCACGTTCGCCTTGGTCTCGACCGACTCCGGCGGGGTGCCCGCCCCGGCCAGACCGTGCGAGAGCGCCATCGAGTAGCAGGACGAGTGAGCCGCGGCGATCAGCTCCTCGGGGCTGGTCTTGCCGTTCGCCGCCTCGGCGCGCGACGGCCACGACACCTCGTAGGTGCCGACACCGGAGGTGTCCAGCGAAACGGTACCGGCGCCGCCGATCAGCGGGCCCTTCCACTGAGTCGTCGCGGTGCGGGTCGTTGCCATGATGAGCCTCCCAGGAATACGGGCACAGGGCGCCCACGCTACCCAAAAAATCATGGCCTCAGGTGCTCCGGCGTGCGGAGCCCCGGGCCCGGGCTTACCGTCGAGCAATGACCACTGTGCGTCATGCGCTGGCCGCAGGGCTGGCCGGAGCGCTCGCCGCCGGACTGCTGGCCGCGGGCGCCCCGGTGGCGCGCGCCGGGATGGTCGGGGCGCAGTCGCGGGCCGCTCAGCCGGACCTGCGGCCGTACTACAAGCAGAGCGTCGTGTGGGGCGGCTGCCCCGGCGCACAGCCGCGCACCGCGAAGTGCGGCGACGTGACGGTGCCCGCCGACTACGCCGACCCGGGCGGGCAGACCCTCCAGCTCGCGGTCAGCCGCATTCCGGCCACCGGCCCCGGGCCCCGGCTCGGCTCGCTGCTGGTCAACTTCGGCGGCCCGGGACTGCCCGGGATCGTCGAGCTGGGCGCCTTGTCCGACCGGCTCGCCCGCCTCAACACCCACTACGACCTGGTCGGCTTCGACCCGCGCGGAGTCGGCGCCAGCGCCCCCGTGGACTGCGGCGACCTGTCCCGGATCAACAGCCCGGCCCAGCTCGCCCGCGCGTGCGCGCACCTGTCCGGCTGGCTGCTGCCGTACCTGACCACCACGAACACCGCCCGCGACCTGGACGTGGTGCGCGGCGTCCTCGGCGACGCGAAGCTGTCCTACCTGGGCTTCAGCTACGGCAGCACGCTCGGCGCGGTCTACTCGCACGCCTTCCCCGCCAAGGTCGGCCGGATGGTCTTCGACGGAGTGCCCGACCCGAGGCTGGACGACGTGGACGGCGCGCTCGCCCAGGCCCGGGGCTTCCAGACCGCGCTCGGCGACTTCGCCGCCGACTGCGCCCGGCGGCACGGCTGCCCGGTGCCGGGCGGCACCGGCGACCAGGTGCTGGCCGCCATCACCGCGCAGGGCCGGCGCATCACCGGCAGCCCGCTGCACACCGCCATGGGCCCGCTCGACGAGGACGCGTACCTGGCGGGCCTGCGCAACGCGCTGTACTCCAAGGACTCCTGGCCCTACCTGCGCTCCGCACTCGGCGAACTGCGGCACGGCAACGGCGACCCGATGATGCAGCTCGCCTACCCGGGCGCGCTCGGGCAGGCGGCGGGCTCCGGCTCGGGCTCGGCCCGCTCCGGTGCTCTCGGCCCTCGTGCTGTGCCTGGTCCTGGTCCCGGTGCTGCCTCCGCCCCCGATCCCGCATCCACCCCCGGCCCGGTCCTGCGTCCCGGGAAGCCGCCCGGCCCCGGCGGCCCGCCGGTCGACATCGGCGGGCGCCCGCAGGACAATCCCGAGCTCGCCCGGCTGGCCATCGACTGCCGGGACACCCCGGAGCGCCGCAGCCCGGCCGAACTGCGGGCCATGGCCGACCGGTTCACCGCCGCCTCGCCGCTGTTCGGCCGGTCCGCCGCGCAATCGCTGCTGGGCTGCACCGGCTGGCCGCCCGGCGTTCCCGACACCCGCGACGTGGCGGCCCCCAGCGCCCCGCAGATCCTGCTGGTCGGCACCACCGGCGACCCGGCGACCCCGTACCCGGGCGTGTTCGGCATGGCCCGCGCGCTGGGCAACGACAGCCGGGTGCTCACCTACCGCGGCGAGGGCCACGGCGCCTACTTCGCGCACAGCCGGTGCGTGACCCGCACGGTGGACGCGTACTTCCTGGACGGCAGGCTGCCGCCCGCCGGGGCCGCGTGCTGACGGCCCCGGCGGGCGGCGGGGTCGTGCCGCGCTCACCCGGTCAGTGCCCGGGCGGGCGGGTCAGCGCAGGTTGAGCGCCTGGGTGTGCTCGATCCGGACCGCCTGGAGGTCCTTCGGGTCCAGGCCCAGCAGCTTCAGGATGGTCGGTGCGATCTGGGTGGTCTCCACCTCGTGGCCGACTCGGGCCCCGGCCTTCGCACCGGCCCCGGAGACCACCAGCGGCACGGCGCGGTCGTCGGCCGCCGCGCCGCCGTGCTCGGCGATCTTGCCCTTCCCGCCGGTGTAGACCACACCGTACTGGGCGATGCCGAACAGGTCCGGCACCCGCGCGTCACCGGGCTTGACGTGGAAGTAGCGGGCCGCGTCGGCGCCGGCGTAGACCTTGCTCAGGCCCGCGGCGGTGTACGCCTTCGGCGCGCCGTTGATGTCGTTGCCGGTGCCGGACTGGGCCAGCAGCCAGTTCTTGGCGAAGGTGGTGGCCGCCGCCGAGCGGTCGTTCAGCCACAGCAGCATCGCGTCGTCGTCCACCGAGTGCGCCACCAGGTCGCCGGCGCCCGGGTGGGCGGCCTTCCAGGCGGCGTTGAGGCCGTCCAGCAGCGGGCCGTCGTCGATGCGGGTCAGCGCCTTCGGGTCGGTCGGCGACTGGCCGTGCTTGGCGGACAGGATGACGGTGGTGCTGCCGTCCAGGTGCTGCTTGTGCAGCTCCGACTCGAGGGACGCGACCTGGGTGTTGATGTAGTCCAGGTTCTTGGCCAGCAGCGGGCCGGGCTGACCCTTGGCGGTGTAGCCGCCCTTGAGGCCGTCGGAGGTCGGCAGCTTCTGCGCGGTGGACACCGACTGGAAGTTCATGCCGAACACGGCCGGGGTGCCGACCTTGTGGGCGCCGCTGTGGTCGTAGCCGTCGATCTCGTTGAGGACCGCCTTGACCTTGTACGAGTCGTACTGCTCGGTCGCCGCGTTGTCGCTGGTCCAGTCCTCGCCGGCCGGGTAGCCGATCGCCTGGCTGTTGATCTCGGGCGCGAACAGGTCCTGGATGCCGGTCCCGGACGGGCCGCTGAGGATCTCGTACGCGGCGTGCTTGTCCGACCAGGCGGTGCGCAGACCGGCCTTGCGGGCCACCTCGAAGACGGTGTTCACCTGGAGGTAGGAGTGCGGGTACACCGGCTTGCAGGTGGTGGGGTCGACCGGGAGCTTGGCCGGGTCGATCACGTCCAGCGGGTTGCCGGTCATGTTCAGGATGCTGCCGGGCAGGCCGGCCAGGCCCTGGCCCGCGTCGATCGAGTCCTTGTTCTTGTCCAGGTCCTCGGTCAGGTCGATCTCGGCGCCCGGGGTGGCCTTGGCGCAGTCCGTCGTCCCGGCGGGCAGCAGCTTCGTGTTGTAGGTGTCGTCGTAGTAGACACCCGTGGTGCCCGGGTTGCCGCCGGTGAGCTGGCCGACCATGCCGGGGAAGGAGTCGGAGGGCACGGTGGTGCGCGCGTTCGTGAACTGCGTGCCGCTGCCCACCAGCCGGGCCAGGGCCGAGTCGGGGTGCTGCCGGACGTACCAGGCCAGGTCCGACTGGTGCAGGCCGTCGACGGACAGCAGCAGGACGTGCCGGGCGGGCGCCTTGTGCTGCCCGTCCCCGGCCACGGCCGGAGCCGTCGAGGCGGCAGCGGCGGCGAGGGCCAGGGCCACGGCGGTGGCGAGTCTGGCGGAGCGTACGGACATGGCTCTCCTCGTGTGCGTTGGCTGTGCGGTGGTGCGGGGGGAGGCACAGGCGATTCCTGGCTTGTGCCCGTCAGATCAGAGTGGGGGTGCGTGAACTCCCGGGGTCGGACAGGTCGCCGGTAGGCCAACAGATGCACCGCCGAGGGCAAAAGTGCCCCGGGACGCGGAGAGCGCGGTACGGCTGGGGCAGGCGGTTCGCCGCAGGTCGTCGACGGGTCCGCGGGCCGGATCCGCACCGCCCTGACGAGGCACGGGACGGATTCCGGGGGGCTTCTACGGCCCCTGGCGCGCGGTCAGCCCGCGGTGGGCGGGACCAGGGCCGGGCGGCCCCGCAGCCGCGGGGCGAGCAGTCCTTCGGCCTGGGCCGCGGCGGCGATCAGGCGGGGGAGTTCGGCGGGCCGTTCGTACAGCAGGTGCCGCTCGTGCAGGCGTGGGGCGTAGGCGGCGTAGGCCTGTTCCTCCTCGGAGCCGCCGCGGGGCAGCCGGGGCCGGAGGTTGAGGCAGATCCGGGTGATCCCGGCGAGCGGGGCGCGCCCGGCGGCGGCGCCGAGCAGCACCTCGGTGAGCAGGAAGTCGGCCGGGGCGCGGCCGGATTCGCGGTCGCGCCGCACCAGGTCCAGGGTCAGCCCGTCCCGGCCCCACGGCACGAAGCCCAGCAGCGCGCTGGTGCGGCCGCGCGCGTCCCGGCACTCGGCCAGCACGCAGTCCCCGTCGGCCGGGTCGCCGAGCCGCCCCAGACTCACCGTCACCCCGCGCTCGTGCCGCCAGGCGTCCGCCAACTGCCCCAGCCGGGCCAGCTCGTCGGCCGGGATGTCCCGCTGCCGCCGGATGTGCGCGGTCCAGCCGGCCGCGCGCACCACGCCGTACGCCTGCCGCAGCACGTCGGGGCTCCCGCCGCCCCCGTCGCCGCCCCCGTCGCCGCCACTGAAACGCGCGGCGAAGTCCCGTACCGCCACCACCGATTCGTGCCCGGCCACCAGCGAGCGCAGGCCCGCGTCCTGGTACGCCGCAGCCGCCGCCGGGCCGGCCCACAGCACCGCGGGCACCCAGGCGTGGCGGCGGGCCTCGGCCAGCCAGCCGGAGATCGCGGCCGGCCAGGCGTAGGGCGGGCCGAGCGGGTCGCCGCAGGCCAGGGCGACCCCGTTGACCACCCGGTAGACCACGCCCGCCGAGCCGTCCGGGTCCCAGCACACCGTCTTGTCCCGGCGCAGGGCCACGTAGCCGAGCGGGTCCGCCCGGCCGTAGGTGCGCAGCAGCGCGCGCAGCCGCCGTTCGTCGGCCGGCCGCAGCCGGGCCCGGCGGCGCGGGGCGCGCAGGAAGGCGAGCAGCACCATCAGCATCAGGGCGACGCTGAGCAGGTTGATCGCCAGGTCGGTCCAGCCGGGCACGGTGACCCCGGGCAGCCCGAACAGGCCGGAGACGGTCAGCACCCGCACGCCCGCGTACCGCAGGCTGTCACCCCAGCGGCGCGGCGGAGCCTCGTCGGTGGCCTGCACCAGCAGCGTACCCACCCCCACCGCGACCGCCGCGCCGATCACCAGCGTGAGCAGCGCCAGCGCCGTACTGCCGCGCTGGCCGCGCACGTTGAACAGCGGCCGCGACACCAGCAGCGCGGCCAGGAACAGCACGGACAGCGCCACCGACACCCAGTTGAAGGTGTGCCGCCGGGCCTGCGCGTACACCAGCGAATTCGCCGAGATCAGTACCAGGTAGCCGGCCGCCAGCACGGTGGTGACCAGCCATGCCGCCCGCTTGCGGCGGCGCAGCCCGACCGACAGCACGAACGCCAGCGCGGCCCCGGTGAAGCCCGGGCTGACCAGGAATGCGGTGACGTACTCGCCGTTGGTGGCCGCGCGGACCCGGCGGCGGAAGGGCGCCACGATTCCGGTGACCACGTTCACGGCGGTCGCCACCCGCAGGTACCACACCGCCACCGCCGCGCCCGGCGCCCGTACCGGCCGCAGCACCCGGTCCAGCACCAGCTCCAGGCGCGACGGCGGGATCTCCAGCACGGTCGGCCGCGGCAGCGCCTTGGTCAGCGACACCGGCGTGGGAGCGCCCGCGACCGCGTCCATCACCGCGGTCTTCAGCGCCACGAACCGCCGGTGGACACGTTCCTCGCGGCGCTCGGCGCGGGCCATCCGGCGCGGCCGGGAGGTGTAGCGCCAGCGCGCCCACGGGCTGCCCGGCCGGGCCAGCCGCAGCGCGCCCACCACCGCCAGCACCGGCACCATCACCCCGAGCAGCCCGGTCCACACCTTGCCCTTGAGCAGGCACAGCACCACGAAGCCCAGCACCAGCGCGGCCACCAGGTAGGTGCCGTACGACTCGCCCACGCCGATGCCGCCCAGCGGGGCCTGCCCGGTCAGCAGCAGCGCGATCACCGCGACCGCGAGGATCACCGCGTCGACCGACTGCCGGCCCTCCTCCTTCCAGTACACGTCCTCCAGGTGCAGCACCAGCGCGAACTCGTCCAGCACCAGGCCGCAGCCGATCCCGAACACCACCGCCAGGACGTCGTGCGCCGCCGGACCGCCGCGCACCGCGAACGAGCCGATGCCGCCGATCAGCATCATGGCCTGGCCGAACACCACGTGATGGATGTGCACGCCGCCCGGCTGCACGTTGCCCGGCCACCACTTCACCCCGCGCCGGATCATCCGCACGCTGAACCGGATGAACAGGAAGGACCCGATCAGCCCGAGCAGCAGCAGGAACAGCGGCTGGCGCCCGGAGTCCGCGACACGGTCCCGGTACGCCTCACCGATCCAGTGCCCCATGGGTCAAGGGTGGTGGGCCGGTGGCACGAGCGCAGCCAACACGCCGACGCGGCGCGGACGTGGGGGCGCGCCGACGGTGTCCGCCCGGCTTGGCGGCCGGGCGGGCCGGTGTCAGGGTGGAACAAGGGGGACAAAACACTTCATACGTCACTCGATCAGGTGGTGATCGGCATGACCGAACACCCGCACGCCGCTTTGGTCCGCAAGGGTTACGAGGCATTCTCGCGCGGCGACATGGACACCCTGCGCGGCATGATGGCCGCGGACTGCACGCACCACGTCCCGGGCGACAGCCCGATGTCCGGCGACTTCAAGGGCATCGACGCGGCGCTCGCCCACTACGCGAAGATGGCCGAGGAGACCGGCGGCACCTTCCGGGTCGAACTCCAGCACCTGTTCGTGGACGGGCGCGGGCACGTGCTGTCGGTCCACCGCAGCACCGCGGAGCGCGGCGGCCGGACCTTCGACGCGCCCGGCGGCATCCTGTTCCGCATCGTCGGCGACAAGATCACGGACCTGGACGAATGTGTCGAGGACCTGGACACGGTGAACACGTTCTGGTCGTGACCGGGCTCGGACCGTAACTGCCCGGGCTTGTGACCGGCTTCGGCTCGTGATCGACCCGGGCCGGAAACCGGCCGGGAAACGCATCAGGGGCGCCCTCCCGGAGGAGGGTGCCCCTGATGCTGTCGGTGCGCCGCCAGGGACTCGAACCCCGGACCCGCTGATTAAGAGTCAGCTGCTCTAACCAACTGAGCTAGCGGCGCCTGCTGACGTCGTAGACATTAGCACCCGGCCAACGAGAGGGGAAATCGATTGGTTTCACGGCCGTTCCGGGGCGCTGACCTGGGACGCAAGGCTTCCGGACCCGGTGTCGCGGGCCGCCCGGACACAGGCCCAGAGCAGCACCGCGGGGTCCGGCAGCCAGGGGCTCGCGGTGTCCGGAGCGACCACCCAGCGGGGCGCGGAATCCGCCGTACGGGGGCATGCGCCGGTCCCGGACTCACCCGTACGAGTGGGATCGGCGTCCTCGGGGGCGTACGGGGCCGGTACCGTCACCGCGTCGCCCGTGCCGTGGCACAGCAGCGGCGGTACGGCCGAGCCCCACTCCTCCCAGGCGAGCAGCGAGGGCAGGCGCTGCGCGGTGCCGGGGGCGGCGAACAGCAGCACCCGGCCGCGGTGCACGGCGACCGGCCCGCTGCCGGGGCCGGCCGCCCACAACTGCTCCAGCACCTGCCGGCCGAACAGCGCGGGCAGGTTGACCACGTCGAACACGATCCCGCAGGGCAGCACGGCCGGCGCGGTGGGCCGGACCGACCACACGGCGGCCACCCCGCGCGGGCAGGAACAGGCCGAGGCGAGCCAGGCGGCGCCCTCCGGGGTGAGGCAGCCGGAGTGCTCGGGCCGCCGGACCTGCCACAGCGCGTCCAGGGGGTTCAGCGGCTCCAGGGCGTCCAGCGGGGCGCGCGGCTCGGGGATGCCGCGCAATCCGGCGGGGCGGGCGGGGGTGTTCCGCGCCGGGTGGTCGCTGTGGTGGCCCGCCGGGTACGGGGCGGGTGGCCGCCCGGCGGACAGGGCCGCGGCGGGCGGGGCGAGCGGGGTGGGTGTGGGGTACGACGGGCGGTTCGGGCGGCTCCATTGCCATTCGTCCATGGCGCCTACATGTAGCGGCCGCGTGTTGCGGCCCCGGCCGGTTCGCCCGAATCCGGGACGCCGGGAGTGCGAGGGGAGTACGGTGCGGCCGCGCACCGTCGTCGCGGTGCGTGGCCGGGTGATCACGGGGTGACGCCGCCGCCCCGGATCAGTCCCTCGCCGTATTCGACCATCCGGCGGGTGTAGTCCTCGGTCCAGCCGGCCTGCTCGGCCAGGGCTTCCGTGGTGAGCCGGTCGAAGCGGCGCGGGTCGGCGAGCTGGGCCGCGGCGATCGCCTGGAACTCCTCCGCCCGCTCGGCGGCGGCCCGGAACGCCAGCGCCAGCTCGGTGGCCCGGGACAGCAGCTCACCGGGGTCCTCCATAGACTCGAGGTCGAAGAAGCGGTCGGAGCCCTCGGTCCCCGGCGCGCCGGGCTCGAACATCAGCGACGCCGGGCGCCGGGGCCGCCCCTGCCGCTCCCGGTCCTCGCGCGCCTGCTCCTGCCGGGCCCGCTCGGCCGCGGCCGGCTCCTCCTCACCGGACCGCCCGCCGGGCTCGCTCCCGTACCGGCGCGCCGTCTCTTCCCCGGTCACCGCCGGGTCCTCTCCCTGCGAACGGTGAGCCGGCTGCGGCTCGGACATGCGCCTACCTCCCCATCGGTCCACCCCACCATTGTCCCGCGCCCCCGCAACCCCCCGGCGTGGCGTGTGCCACGCCGGGAAACGGGAGTGCGGCAGGCGGTCCGCCGGGGGTCGGCCGGGCGCGAAAACTCGCACGTCCGAGGCTTCGGCAGAGGCGACTACCGCAGGTACGTATGCTGCCACTCGATGGAGGTCATGGTGAGAGCCGCTTCGGCGAGTTCCTGGGCGGATGCCGTCTTGAGTGCCGCCCGGCTGGTGTCGACCACCCGCTCACCACAGCGCGGCGGTCATTGCTTCCCGGAGTCCCCGGGTGACCCTTGGCCTCTCGTCGGCGAAGCCCAAGCCGCCGTCGAGGCTACGTGTCGCTTGGGCGGATGGCGCGCACCATGGCCATGAGGACCGGTGAGTCCGGGGAAGGCTGGCTGCTGCCGATGTCCCGGTAGCCCCAGGACTCGTAGAGGCTGTGCACCTTTCCGGCGCCGGCCAGTGGGTTGACCATGAGGGTCACTTGCGTTTCGGAGCGCGCGGACAGGAGGTCGTCGTGGATTCCTCGCGAGGCTCCGGTCTTGCGCCATGGGACGCGGACCATGATCTCCTTGAGGGCCAGGGTGGGGATTGCGGTCAGCGACTCCGGCAGTTGGTTCGTGATCCGGTTCCAGTAGCGGTCGCCGTGTTCGATGGTGTTGCCGTAGGCGTACCCGACGGGTTGGTCTCCGTCGTAGCCGACGACTGCTTCCCAGCCCGGCTCGGTGGCGTGGCGGGCGAGGCGTTCGCCGTAGCGTTCGACGGAGTAGTGCGGATCGTGCAGCCGGTCGGCCCGTACTTCGGCGTAGACCTCGATCAGGGTGTCCCAGACCGGTTCCACCTCGCGGAAGTGGCGCAGTTCGATACCCACGGCTGTCACTCAGCATCCCTTCGGGGCTCGTTGTACTCGTCCCATGCCTTGGCGGCCTGGCTGCGGGGAGCCGCGGCGTGGAGCTTGGTGCCGAACTCCTCCAGCATCCGGGTGACCCGTGGGTGCGTGGTTCTGGCCCGGGTGGCTGTCGTGACAGCGGGCTCCAGGTCACCTTGGCCCAGTTGGGCGTGAGCGAGCCGGGCCGTCGCGATGGCGCGGCTTCGCAGCATGTGGGGTCGCAGAAGGCGGATGCACCGATGGGCGTGGGCTTCGGCTCGCTCGTAATTGCCGAGGGCCAGATGCGCCGTCAGGGCGAGGCTTTCGATCTCGGCCTGGTCGAAGAACGCCGTCATCCATGCCGGCCGGTGCTCGTCCGGATCGGCTCGGGCATATGCGGCGTGCGCCTGGCCGATGGCGCGGTCGACGGCGACCGCGTCGTGCGTGAGCCCGAGGATTGCCGCGTGGCGCGCATGGCCCAGGGCGGCGAATACGGGGTCGCGTCGGGCGACGGGAAGCCCGCGCGCCACGTCGTTGGCCGCCAGGGCGTCGATGGGGCGGCCGAGATGACGGTAGAGGGTTCCGGCGTGCGACCAGATGCGGAACTGGATCGTCGCATCACCGGACATGGCCGCCAGGCTGGACGCGCGATCGAAGTAGCGCTGGGCCTCGTTGAACCGGCGGCCGTCGATGGCGGCCCACATCGCGCTGGACGTGAAGGACGCAGCCGCGGCGTAGAGACTGCTGCGTACGCGCTGACCGGCTGATCCTCGCTGGAGCAGGGACAGAGCCTCCCCCGCCAGAGCGGAAGCACGCGTCTCGATGCTGATCAGGCCGCCGTATTTGTGGTCCTGATCGATGATCGCGGCGAACTTCGCTTGCAGGCGTGCGACATCGCCCTGCCCGGCTCGTGTGGATCCGGCGAGAGCGGGAACGACCGCTGTGGCTGCCGTACCCGTGGCCGAGGTCATGAACGTGCGACGCCGCACAGGGTCCTCCCTTGGTGCTGCGGAGCGTGGTGCCCTGAACCCTAAATCTTCGACGGAGCAGCCGAAAACCTTCTCCAAGGCCGCGCACGTACGCGCAATGGGACGCCTGGTGCTCCCACTCAGCAAGTTGCGCACGGTGCGGTCCGAGATGTCACCAGGTCGCCCGGTGATCTCGGCCAAGGCGTCATTCATCCGAGCTGCGAGTTCTTCCTGGGTCAGGCCCAGATCATCCATGCGCTGCTTCAGGACGATGTTCGCTCCCATGAACCGAACGTAACGGCGCACATACTGCCCGCACCAGAGGCGGGGTAATGAGAGGGCAAAGTCTTCCGGGTAAGAGCACGGAGGCGACCTGATTCCCTTCCTGTCGCCGCTGCATGGCGAGCCCTTCACTGGACATCAGCCGCCGAGGCGTCCCCGTCCCGGGCTCATGCAGGAGGTGTGACTTGGCCCGCAACGAACAGCCGTTGCACAGCCGGTGCGACGTGGCTGCTTCCCCGTCCGCCGTCCGGTCGGGACGCAGGCACGCCGCCGAGATACTCGCCAAGTGGGGCGTCGCGGAGACGGTCGCCCACGACGCTCTCCTGATCGTCTCCGAGTTGCTCAGCAACGCAGTGCAGCACGCCGCCCAGCCGTTCGATCCTGCGGACGACCTCCCTGATCCCGCGACGTGCAGCCTGCTTCTCTGGCTGACCGAGAACGGACTCACTGTCTCGGTGTACGACGCGGACCGGCGTCCGCCCGTCCCACGTAACGCCCCCACGGATGCCGAACGCGGCAGGGGTCTGCATCTGGTGGATGCTCTCTGCGAGGCTTGGGGCTACACCCATTCCTCGCCCGCACCGGGCAAGCTCGTCTGGGCACGGCTGGCGGTTCGCTGCGCACAGGAGTCGCCCTCGGGGCAGCGCAGCTTAGAGGCTGCTGCTCGTCCGGCCGCGAGCTCCGGGGTGGTGATGAGCGCATGAGCGTCGGCCGGCTCGGACCACCGAGGGCGCGGCGGATGCGGCCGCCCACAGCTGCCCGGGCGGACGATGCGAATTCGTGGACCACGGGCCAGTGCTGGCTGTGGTGTGGCCGGGAGTCCGCCTGCGTCGTGCGGATCGGCTCGGCCACCACATTGAATGTCACCGCAGACGTATTCGCCTGCACTGCCTGCGTCCGGATACTCGCCGACCAGATCATCGACACCCAGATAGTCAGGACCACCGAGGCTGGCGACCTGCGGGGCCTGGGCCTGGTCGGAACACCGGACCCTCACAGCCACGCGCCTCCCGCCGGGCGGCACCGCCGCCTCCCCTGACCGCCGCTCCGGCCATGGCTGCCGCCCGCCAGGCGCATTGCGAGTGACCTTGCGCGCGGCAGCACCCCGGATCCCACCCCCGTGCCGGGGCCGGCTTCCCCGTCCCGCGTGGCTGGAGCGGCACCACCCCACACCACCCAGAACCCTTCGGCCGCGCCTGCACGCCCTACCGGCAGCCGGCCGGCCCTCGAAACCCATCCACTGCAACCAGAGGACAGCGCCATGCCCACCACCGCCCCCGCCCCCAGCCGTGCACCGATCTGCTCGACCCTGACCGTGCTGCCCGACCCGCTCGCCCGCACCGCCCTGGCGTGGGCCGGGGACCGCCACGGCTTGCTCGCTGACATCCGGGACCTGCGCTGCACCCTGGAACACCACACCACCGGCCACCACTACGCCATGGTCAACGCCGTCGCCGACACCACCGCCGTGTGGACCCGATGGCCCCACGACGGCACCCCGGAGAACCTTCTGGTCCTCCCCGACTGCCCCACCACCCACCCCGAACACGGCCGCTGCTCCGAGTACGAAGACCACCCCGGCGGCCACACCTGGCAGATCCACGACCCCTGGAACCCCATCACAAGCCGATAGGGAGAACACCGCCCCGGCGCTCTGACGCCACTCCGGCCACGCGGCTGCCGTGCCCGTATGGGGCAGCTCCCGGCGAGCCTCTGACCGCTTCCGCCCCGGTCGGCCTGCTGATGCGCGCGGGCGGCACCGTGAAGACCCCGACCCCCACACGGCCACCCGGTCAAGCACAGTTCGCCGCACGGGGGTGGGCCACAACGTCCCTGCTTCACGACATGTGTGCCGGGCGGACTCCACTCCATCGGCCCCGGCCCGGCACGTCCTGGAACCCCCGCTCTCGTCTGTGCCTGGACGACTGCCGAGTAACAGGCGAAGGCAGGCCCCAAGCCAGCTCCGGCCGTTCTGCGAAGACGGCCGGAGCGGGCCCGACTCAAGGAAGTTGCAACCGTTCGATCAGGAGGATGTGCCATGACGACCGCAGCGTTATCCGCTACGGGCAGCCGTACGAGGCTGCTGTGGCTGGACCTCACGCGCAGCTGCCAGCTCCAGTGCCGCCACTGCTACAACGGCTCGGGGCCGAAGGGCGGCCACGGGGCGATGACCCGGGAGGATTGGGCCAGTGTCCTGGACCAGGCCGCCGGCCTCGGCATCACGCACGTGCAGTTCATCGGGGGAGAACCGACGTTGCACCCGGACTTCCCCGACCTGGTCGGGCACGCCCTGGACCTCGGCCTGCACGCAGAGGTGTACAGCAACCGTGTGCATGTCTCCGAGCAGTGCTGGAGCCTTTTCCGGCGCGAGCGGGTGAGCGTGGCCACGTCCTACTATTCCGACCGGGCGGAGGAGCACAACGCCGTCAACGGACGGCCTTCGCACCGCAGGACCCGCGCCAATATCGAGCGCGCCGTCCGCCTGGGCGTACCGCTGCGGGTCGGCATCATCGGCGCCGACGACGAGCGCACCCGGGCTGCCCGCCGTGACCTCCAGGACCTCGGCGTCACCCGGATCGGAGTGGACCATGTCCGTCCGTTCGGCCGGGGCGCCCACGGGCACGCGCCGGACATGGCCGACCTGTGTGGCGGCTGCGGCCGCGGAACCGCTGCCATCGGCCCGGACGGCACTGTGTCCCCTTGCGTCTTCTCCTCGTTCCTCGATGTCGGAAACGTCCGGGAGAGGCCGCTGGCGGATATCCTCGGCGGCGATCAGATGCGGCAAGCCACTGCTGCCATGGGGAGCGTGGCCCGCAGCGGTGCATGCGAACCCGATGAGGAATGCAGTCCCGGCTACCCGGGCACCGAGTGCAACCCGAGGAATTGAGGAAACCCGATCCACATGACGGACAGCCTTCCCGGGCCGGAGTTCTGGGCTCTGATCCACCCGCACACCGGTGACGTCGAGCACGCGCAACGCACGGCCCGGGGCTTCAGTTCCGATCTGACGGCCGTGGTCCAGTGCGGGAAAGGCCCTTTTTTCGTCAAGGCCATGCGCAACCGGCCGGGCGGCAGACGGGACTCCCTGACCCGGGAACGGCTCATCAATCCGTTCGTTCAGTCCGTGGCTCCCGCTCTGCGCTGGGAGGCGGAAAGTCACGAGTGGCTTGTGCTCGGCTTCGAGGCCGTCGAAGGATGGTCGTCCGACTTCGTGCCCGGCTCGCCCGATCTTCCCGCCATCGTCACCACCCTGAACCGGGTCGCAGAAATCGCCCTTCCCGGCGTGGCCCAGGCGTGGGCGGAGACCCGATGGAACCGGTTCGCCACCGACGAGCAGGAAGCCGCCCTGTTCGCCGGGGAAGCTCTGCTCCACACCGACATCAATCCGAGCAACCTGATGATCGGCAACAGCGCAACGTGGGCTGTGGACTGGTCCTGGCCCACCCGGGGCGCGGCCTTCATCGACCCCGCCTGCCTTGTCCTGCAATTGATCGCAGCCGGGCACACTGCCGAGTCGGCCGAATCGTGGGCGGCCCGGTGTCCGGCCTGGTCGAATGCAGACCCTCACGCGATCGACGCCTTCGTACGCGCAAGCTTGCGGATGTACGAGACCTTCGC
Source organism: Actinacidiphila acididurans (assembly GCF_016918855.1). Classification (GTDB taxonomy): domain Bacteria; phylum Actinomycetota; class Actinomycetes; order Streptomycetales; family Streptomycetaceae; genus Actinacidiphila; species Actinacidiphila acididurans. The sequence goes on along the minus strand of NZ_JADKYB010000020.1, from coordinate 40,780 downwards.
CGAACGCCGCCCGGAAGCGGGCTGGCTCACCGCCATGACCGACGCCGCCCAATCCTGGGCCGCGCACCGCAGACCAGCCGAAGCCTGAACCGTGCGGACCCGGAGGTGCCGCTTGCCGCACCCACACGGGCGCACCGTACTCCCGGCGACACCCGAAGGTCAGGGGCGCCAGCTCACGCGGTGTTCGGCGAGGTGGGCGAGGACCGCGTGGTTCGCCTCCCAGCCGTCCGGGAATTTGACCTGGACGCCGAGCTGGACGGGTTCGGAGGAGGGGTGTTCGTCGAGGAGGTCGGCGACGCCGGCGCGGCAGACGACGACGCAGGCGTGGCGGTGGCGGGAGGCGAGCACGCAGAGGCGGCCGGTCTCCAGGTGGAAGGCGGTCGCGTCGGGGCGGCCGGAGAGCGGGTGCAGGACCACCGTGACGTCGAACTCGCGGCCCTGGAGCCGGTTCGCGGTGTCCACCGTGACCCCGCCCGCGCCTGCGGCGACCCCGAGCGCGGCGAGCGCGCCGCGCACCGCCGCCGCCTGGTCGCGGTGCGCGGTGCCGACCGCGATCCGCTCGGCGGTCACCGGCGCCGGCCGCGGATCGGGAGCGGACCAGGTCAGCCCGCCGCGGTCCAGCAGCCGCCGCACGATCAGCGCGACCGTACGCACCGCCTCCGGGTCGGTGCGCGGGGTGTGCCGCGCGGGCAGCTCCAGCAGGCCCCATCCGCTCTCCGCCGCCTCGTCCAGCACCCGGTCCGGGCCGCTGCCGTCGCTCGTCACGCCGAACCGCAGCCGCCGGTCGCCGTGGTCCGTACCGCTGCGGAACGGCGTGTACGGGTAGAACGCCCGCGACACCAGCGGCGCCGCGGAGGCCGGCAGCCGCCAGGACACCGGCAGCCGGTGCTGCGGCAGCCCCGGGTTGTGCGCGAGCAGCGTGACCACCGCGCTGGCCGACGGGTCGTAGCTGAGGCCGGCCCACTGGTCGGCCTCCACCACGCTGAACGGGTCGAGCTGCCCGGGGTCGCCCACGAACAGCGCCCGTTCGAACAGCCCGGCCACCTGGAGGAGGGCGTCCGAGCGCATCTGGTACGCCTCGTCCACGATCGCGTGCCGCCACGGCTCGACGTCCTTGACGTACGCCCATTTCGCCGCGGTCGCGATCACCACCGCGCGGTCCCGCAGGTCAGCCACCGACGTGGACTTCGCGATCCCCGGGTGTCGGTCGAGCGCCGGGTCCGGCGGGGAGTCGCTGCCGTGCAGCCGGCCGACCGGCAGCTGCGGATCGGCGCCGGCCAGCCGGTCGGCGAGGTCGTCCACCTGGGCGTTGGTCTGCGCGACGATCATCAACTGCTCGCCGGCCGCGGCCAGTTCGCGGGCCGCGCGGACCACCAGGGTGGACTTGCCGGCGCCGGGCGGGGAGTCCACCACGACCCCGCGGGCGCTGCCGTGCAGGGTGCTGTCCAGGATCGCCGCGGTCGCGGCCGCGGCCGCCGCCCCCGGGTCGAAGCCGGCCGCGGGGGCGTCCGGGTGGGGCCGGTTCACAGAAAGTCCTCCGCGGTCACCGGGTCGGGGGGCTGCGGCGCATCGGCCCGGCCGGGCGGCCCGCCGTGCGTCCAGGGGGTGTCCTCGGCCTCGGGCAGCGCGGGTCCGCCGCGCGGCTCGTGCTCGAACAGGGTGAAGATCACCTGATCGCCGGGCGCCGGCACCGAGCCCTCCTTCGGGGTGCGGCCCGAGCCCATTCCGCCGGTCAGCCGGACCGTGACCAGCCGGTCCGCCGGCCGTCCCGGCTCCTGTTCCCGCTCCTCCAGCGCGACCAGTTCCGCGCTCTGCGCCGACCTCGCCTCCGGCAGCGCGCGGTACGCCTTCGCGCCCGGCTCGGCCTGCGGCAGGTCGCCGGTGACGACCGTGACCAGCGGGCGCGGCATGGGCCGCCGGCCCTCCGACCACGCCATCTCCACCGCGACCACCTCGCCGGCGAACGCCTCGCCGGCCAGCCGCCGGGCGGCCATCGCCAGCGGGTCGTCCAGCGCCTCCTGCGCCAGCAGCCGGGCCTGCGCGGTCTCCCGCCCGGCCAGCTTCTGAGCGGCGGTGACCGCGTCGTCCCGCCGGGGCTGCGGCGGCTCGCCGGCCCGCAGCCGGTCCCGGTGGCCGGTGAACGACCAGCGGTCCCGCTTCCACCGCTCGGCCACGTGCGCCGCTTCGGGCAGCTCCCGCAGCAGGTCAAGGCCGTGCCACACGTCGTCCCAGGCGGGCCGGAGCTGGCCGGCCACCAGTTCCGTCACCTCGGCGGTGGCGGCGGCCAGTTCGGCCCGGGCCCGGGCGGCGCCGGGAGTTTCCTCCGCGGCACGCAGGGCGTCGCGGGCCCGGTCGTAACGGCTCATGGCCGGGGCCAGCACCCTGTTGTCGAAGACCGGGTCGGTGGCCGGGCCGGCCGGCGGGCTGAGCAGCAGGCCGTCCGGGCCGCGGCCGGTCTCCGCACGGGCGGCGGCGCCGGGGCCGTCCAGGCCGGGCGGCGGGTCGATCCAGCCGAGCAGGGCGCCCAAGTGCTGGTCCTCCATGGCGGACTGGCCGGTGGTCCAGTGCCGGGTGAGCAGGTCGGTCATGGCCAGCAGCAGGGCGCTGCCGGGGGTGCGGGCGCGCTCGGCGTAGTGGGTCAGCCAGCGGCCCACGAGCGGGACCGGCACCGGCACGGGGTGCGGGGCGTCCGGGTCCTCGACCGTGCGCAGGAAGCGGGTCGAGCGGCCCAGCAGCCGTACGTAATCCGCCGAGGCGGAGTTGGGCACGACGATCTGCAGGGCGTCCGCGCACACCTCGCTCTCCTCGCGGTTGCGGGTGGCCGGCTCGGTCTCCGTCCGGTCCTCGTACTCGGCCAGCAGCGGCAGCAGCACCCGGGCCAGCCCGGCGAAGAACGCGAACCGCAGGTCCCGGTCCAGCGGCTGCGGCACCACCAGCAGCTCCGGCTCCTCCCGCCGGGTGCCGATCATCGCCCCCAGCGGCGCGCCCGCCTCACCGGCCGTGGTCAGCGGCACGAACACCACCGGCTCGGCCCCCAGATACCTGTGCCGCACGGTCGCCGCGGCCACCGCCCGACCCCCGGCCACCGCCTCGGCCCGCGCAAGCGTGGTCAGCAGTGACACTACGACCCTCCGTCCGCGCTCGCGCCGGGCGCCGCGTCCGGGCCCGGGTCCGCCGCCGTGTACGGCTGATCGCCCGCCAACCCGAAAAGCGTCTCGTCCGGCTTCGTGCCCAAAGCCTGCGCGCGCAGAGCGGCGGCGCGGCGCAGGGCGGAGACCGCCGGGTCGGTGGGGTCGCCGGCGGCGCCGTGGGCCGCGGCGAGGACGGCGGAGACGGTGGTGAGGTCGCCGAGTTCGCCGCGCAGGCCGCGGCCGAGGGCTTCCACGAAGCCGGCCGTGCGGGCCCGGTCGCGGCAGTGGAAGGCGAGTTCGCAGGTGGACAGGCACTCGGGGGCATAGGCGGCGGGCACGGTGTCCACCGCCGCGGACAGTTCGGCGGCCGGCCGGGTGGGGGTGCGGCCGTCGGGGCCGCAGGCGAGGTCGAAGGTGACGCCGGGCGGAAGGGCGGCGGCGATCTCGTCGATCCGGGTGAGCCGGGTGAGCTGGCGGCGGGTGACCGACACCTGGCGGCGCACGTCCACCCAGGAGGCGGTGGGCAGGTTGGAGAAATCCTTCGGGCACACCAGGAGCACGTCGGTGCGGGTGCGGCCGGGTGTCACCGCGTCCAGGGCCAGCACGTAGACCGCGGACTGGCGGGCGGCGGCGCCCACCTTCATCGCGTCCGCGCCGCCGTCCAGGATCGGGAAGGACTTGATCTCGACCACGGTCCAGGTGCCGTCGGGGGTCACCGCGACCGCGTCCGGCTCCAGGTAGGCGGTGGAACCCGCGACCTCCAGGGCCAGCATCGGGTGGTCGAGCAGGCTCCAGCGGCCGGCCGGGGCCTCCGCCAGCGCCAGCCGGGTCCGGGCCGTGCGGCCTTGGGGACCCGCGGCGGCCAGGTCGGGCACCTCGGCCCCGGCCACCGCCGCCTCGTCGGCGCCCAGCAGCCGCAGCAACTCGGCGCAGCGCTCGCGCTTGACCCGGGCCTCGAAGGCGTGCCCGCGGGAGAAGGCGAACCGGGACTGGCCGAACTGGGCGGGCGCGCCCAGCCGTTCGGCGACCGCCCCCTTGTCCACCCCCGCCGCGTCCAGAAGGGCGCGCCGCCGGCAGCCGGGATTGGCGGCGAGCGCGGCCAGCGCCCGCGCGTCCAGCGGACGGGGTACGGTGCCGGGCCCGCGCAGGGCGGCCAGCCGGTCCCGCAACTGCAAGTCGTGCGTAGTGCTCACCCGCGAAAGTCTGGCATCCGGCTACGACATCCGGCCGCGTCCGGCCGTTTCTCCTCCGGAACGGGCCGGGCGCTCGCCCTCGCGCCCGTCCTGCGCGGCGTCCGCGCCAAGCGGTTCGCCGCCGTCCGCGGCCGGCTCCTCGGCACGCCCCGCTGCCGCGCTTCCGGCCTGGTCGGCGGCCCGGTCCGGACGCTCGCCGCCGTCCGCGGCCGGGTCCTTCCCGACGTCCCCGGGGCCGTCCGCCGCCCCGTCCCCGGCGGATTCGCCGGATTCCGCGTCCTTGCCCGGCGTCTTGCCCCGCGCTTTGTCCCGGCCGGACCGGCGGTCGGCCTGCGCCGGGATGCCGACGGCTGCCTGGGCGGGCGCCGCGGCCGTACCGCCGGCGAACCCGGCGGGCACGGTGGAGGCGGCGGAGGAGGCGACCGGCACGGCCGGTACGGTCACGGCTCCGGCCGGACGCAGGCCCACCTTCGCGTACACCCAGTCCACGCCGCGCAGCAGCGGCCGGGCCAGCAGCGCGCCGGCGGTCATCACGGCGGCGCCGGCCAGGGCGTCCATCAGGTAGTGGTTGGCGGTGCCCATGACCACGATCGCGGTGGTCAGCGGGTAGAGCACGCCGAGCACGCGCAGCACCGGGTGGCGGCCGTAGCGGAAGAGCTGGACGCCGCACCACAGCGACCAGCCCACGTGCAGGCTCGGCATGGCGGCGTACTGGTTGGTCAGATGGCCCATGCCGCGCGGCGCGCTGGCGTCGGTGCCCCACCAGCCGTAGTCGCCGTACTGCGACATGCTGTCGATGAAGTGGCGGCCGGGCAGCAGCCGGGGCGGCGCGGTGGGCACCACGGTGAACCCGGCCAGGCCTATCAGGGTCGAGATCATCAGCCAGGCGCGGGCCGCGCGGTAGTGCGTGGGGCGGCGGCGCCACAGCCAGACCAGGACGGTGGGCGTGACCACGTAGTGCAGCGAGGCGTAGTCGAAGTCGGCGGGGACGCCGAGGAAGGCGTGCTCGCTGAACAGGCGGTTGATGAACCGTTCGGGGTCCAGGTGCAGCAACTGCTCGAAGTGCAGGATGTCGGCACCGTGCTCGACGGCGTCGTCCACGTCGCCGCGGACCATCAGCCGGGCGCCCGAGTAGAGCGCGTACACGACAGCGATGAGCGGCAGTTCGGTCCACCAGCGCAGCTTTCCCCGGTATGCCGAGGCGCGCGGCGCGGCGGTGGTGATCGTCATGCGGACGTCTCTCCAGGTTCTCCGAAAGGCCGCACGCGGCGGTGATGGACTTGTCGAGTAGGCTCTACCGTACGACGTACGTTAACGCTCGCGCACACCGGCCCGGCACATACCGGGAAACCCCGGGTTGGCGCGGTGTTCAGCAGCCCGTCGGCACGGGTAGGCACGAGGGACAGGACGCCTTCCCTTTGCCATGGGTTGCCCTCCGCGAGAGGTAATCGAGGACGAGGACAAGAGAATCCCATGTCCGCCACTCAGCCGGTGCGCGCCCCCCGGCGCCGCGCCCCCCGTAATTCGCTCAACACCGAGCGCATCCTCGATGCCGCGATCACCCTGCTCGACCGCGACGGCACCGAGGCGTTCACCATGCGCGCCCTGGCCGAGCAACTGGGAGTGGGCACCATGGCGGTGTACTCGCACTTCCGGGGCAAGGAGGAGATCGCCGACGCGGTCGCCCAGCGGCTGCTGGAGACCATCGAACTGCCGCCGCCCGGCGACGACCCGGTGGGCGAGCTGCGCGCGGTGTGCCGCCAGGTGTACCAGCTGTTCACCGACCACCCCTCGGCGCTTCAGCTGCTGACCGTGCGTCCGCTGCGCGGCGACGACGCGATCTCCGTCATCGACCGCATGCTCGCCCTGCTGTGCCGGGCCGGGCTCACCGGGCCCGAGGCGGCCTGCGCCCATGTGGCGCTCATGCAGTACACGGTCGGCTCCGCGCTGTGGAACATCCGGCGGGCCCGGGCGCTGTGCGAGGAGGGCATGCGCGAGCGGATGCGGGCGAAGTTCGCCGCCCTGCCGGCGGACCGCTACCCCTCGCTGGTGGCCCTCGCCCCGGAGCTGAACCGGGCGCACGACGACGGGCCGGGGCAGTACGAAGTGGGGCTCGACGCCCTGCTCGCCGGGGTGTTGGGGGCACCCGGCCGGGACGTGGGGGACGACGTGGGGCATCATGGTTGCCCCGGTTGACACCGGTATCACCACGCACTGACGAAAGGTCCCGCATTGGCATCGCGCATACTCCTGGTCCGGCACGGACAGACGGAGTGGTCGGTGACCGGCAAGCACACCGGCCTGACCGACATTCCGCTCGACGACGAGGGGCGGCGCGGCGCGCTGCTGCTCGGGGCACGGCTGGCCCGGGCGCCCTGGGACGGGCTGGCCGACGCCGAGGTGCGCACCTCGCCGCTCAGCCGGGCCGCCGAGACCGCCGCGCTGGCCGGGTTCGCCCGCGCCAAGGAGTGGGACGCGCTGCTGGAGTGGGACTACGGGGACTACGAGGGGCTGACCCCGGCGCAGTTGCAGGAGCGCAGGCCCGGCGTGAACATCTGGCGGGACGGCGTGCCCGGCGGGGAGTCGACGGCCGACCTGGCCGCCCGGGCGGACGAGGTGATCGCCTGGGCCCGGTCCGCGCCGCGCGACGTCCTGGTCTTCGCGCACGGCCACATCCTGCGCACCCTCGGCGCCCGCTGGCTGGGCCTCGACCCCTCCTTCGGCGCCGCGCTGCGGCTGGACCCGACATCGGTGTCGGTCCTCGGCTGGGCGTACGGAGCTCCGGCCCTCGAACGCTGGAACGACACCGGGCACCTGGGGTGACCAGCGAGGTCCGAATCGCCAGCCAACGCCACCCCTTCAGGAGGGAAACGGGCGTAGCCGTTGACGCGGTACGCGCGTTGTACACGGTGTGCTGCCAGTGATCGCTGGCATCGCGCCGTCGTTGATCTGAGGAGGCCGTTCCGTGAGGCATCGCACAGGTTCGCACACGTCGGAGCCGACCCCGGAGCTCAGCGCGTCCCCGCCCGGCTGCGACGTGGTGACCGTGCCCGCCCGCCAGGGCCTGGAGGCCGTGGACCTGCTGCGGCTGAGTGCGAACGACGTCGGCCCGGTCCTGCACGACCGGGCCGACGACAGCCTCGCGTTCCTGGTGCCGCCGGGCACCGCCGACGCCTGGGACGTGCCCGGCAGCCGGTGCACCCGCCCCTGCGGCGCCGACCCCGCCCCGCACACCGCCTGGCTCGTCCCCCCGCACACGGACACCGCGGTGACCGACCCCGCCGTCCTGCGCGCCGCCCTGGGCGCCGCCGCCCGCACCCTGGAACTCGCCGACGGGATCGGCCCGGACGAGGAGGAACTCGACGGGTAGCGGCCGGGGGCGGCACGGCACGATGCGACCCGGACCGTTTCCCGCCCGGCGCTGCCCGGTGCCGCCCGACCCGGTGTGAAAGCCGTGCTTCCCACCGCCGGATAATCGGACCATGGCCAGAAACCGCCGTGGCACGCCGGTACGGACCGCCCCCGTGGCGGGCGGGACCGCCGCGCTCGTGCCCGATCCGGACCGGCCGCGGGCCTGGACGCTGACCGTGGACGGGGCGCCGCAGTCCCATGTGGACCTCGACGACCCGGGCCGGCTCGACTTCGCGTACCAGCGGCGGCTCGGCCATGTCATCGACCTCGTGGCGCCGCCCGGCCGGCCGCTGCGGGCCCTGCACCTGGGCGGCGGCGGCCTGACCCTGGCCCGCTACCTCGCGCACACCCGGCCCCGGTCCACCCAGCAGGTCGTCGAGGCCGACGCTGCGCTGACCGAGCTGGTCCGGGCCGAACTGCCGTGGGACCGCGGCTGGCGGATCCGGGTCCGGGCCGGCGACGCCCGGGAGACGCTGGCGAAGCTGCCCGAGGGCTGGGCGGACCTGGTGATCGCGGACGTCTTCAGCGGCGCCCGCACCCCGGCGCACCTGACGACCGCCGAGTTCCTGGCCGGTGTACGGCGGGTGCTCGCGCCCGGCGGCGGATACGCGGCCAACCTCACCGACGGCGGCGCGCTGGCCTTCCTGCGCGGTCAGGTCGCCACCGTGCTGGCCGCCTTCACCGGCGCCGCGCTGGTCGCCGAGCCCGCGGTGCTGCGCGGCAGGCGATTCGGCAACGCCGTGCTGTACGCCGCCGACGGCCCGCTCCCGCTGGCCGAGCTCGTCCGCCGGGCCGCCACCGATCCGGCGTCCGCCCGGGTCGAGCACGGGCCCGCGCTGGCCGCCTTCGCGGCGGGGGCGCGGGTGGTGACCGACGCGACCGCCGCAGCGTCGCCCGAGCCGCCGCCGCGCACCTTCGAGGACTGAGGCCGAGGACCACTGGGGCCGCAGACCGGTGCTCAGCTCTCGAAGGCCTGCACCGTCGGCGGGTGGCCGTTCCACGTGCAGATCACGGTGGACGCCGCGCTGCCTGATGCCGAGGTGAACGTCACCCGCAGCCATCCCGGCTGCGAGGTCCACAGCTGCATCTGCCATCCCTGGTCGGGTGTCGCCGACACCAGCGAGGCCGAGGCGGGGGCGAGGTCCAGCACCACCCGGCCACCGTGCATGGTCCACGCGCGCACGGTCCCGGCGTCCGGGCTCGGCGTGGCCGACGGGCTCGGGGCGCTGCGGGCCGGGTGCGCCGGGGGCCGGGCGGTGGTCCGGGCGGCCGGGGGCGTGGCGGCCGTCGGGGTGGGCTCGGGCGTCGGGCGACGCGTCGGCGAGGGAGCGGCCGGCGGCGGCGAGGAGGTGGGCACCCCGGTGATCGGCAGCGCGCGCGGCAGGTCGTACGCGGTTCCGCGCAGCACGCTGTGCACCCCGAACCACGACAGCGTCACGGAGGCGGCGGTGGCCACCGCCCACACCAGCACCCGGAACGCTCCTCGCCGCACACCCGTCATCTTGCCGCACGCCCGCTCCGGCGCCCCGCGGCCCCGCCCCCCCCGGCCTCGGACCCCGGTCCCGCCGGACCGTACGCAGGCCCCCCGGCGGTAGGTTGCCGGGCATGGCGAGCGTGCTGGTGGTGGAGGACGACCCCTTCGTGCGGTCCGCGCTGATCCGGCATCTGGGGGAGGCCGGGCACGTGGTGCGCAGCGTCGGGACCGCGCTGGAGGCGCTGCGGGAGGTGGCGCAGGTCGGGTTCGACGTGGTGATCCTGGACCTCGGGCTGCCGGACCTGGACGGGTCGGAGGCGCTGAAGATGCTGCGCGGGCTGAGCGACGTACCGGTGATCGTGGCCACCGCCCGGGACGACGAGACCGAGGTGGTCCGGCTGCTGAACGCGGGCGCCGACGACTACCTGGTGAAACCGTTCTCCGGCGAGCACCTGTCGGCCCGGCTGGCCGCGGTGCTGCGCCGGGTCGGCGGCCGTACGGCTCCGGCGCCGGCAGAGACGGTGCTGCGGGTGGGCGGCCTGGAGATCGACGTACAGCGCCGGGCCGCGGCCCTGGACGGCGCCGCGCTGGACCTGACCCGGCGCGAGTTCGACCTGCTGGCCTTCCTCGCCGCCCGCCCGGGCGTGGTGGTGGCGAGGCGCGAACTGCTCGCCGAGGTCTGGCGGCAGTCCTACGGCGACGACCAGACCATCGACGTGCACCTGTCGTGGCTGCGCCGCAAGCTCGGCGAGACCGCGGCCCGCCCCCGCTACCTGCACACCCTGCGCGGGGTGGGCGTCAAACTGGAGCCTCCCGTATGAGGTGGGCCCTGATCCGGGTCTCGCTGGCGGTCACCGCGATGGTGGTGATCGCCTTCGCGGTGCCGCTCGGCCTGGTGGTCCGGGAACTGGCCCGCGACCGGGCGCTGACCAACGGCGAGCGGCAGGCCGCCGCCATCGCCCCGGCCCTGGCCATCACCACCGACCGGCCGCAACTGCAGCGGGCGATGGCCACCACCCAGGACCGCCCGGACCGGATCGGCCTGACGGTGCCCGCCACCGGCTACACTCCGGCGGTCGACCTGGGCAGCCACCACGCCCCGCGCGCCGCGATCGACCGCGCCGTGCTGGACGGCGCGGCGGCCACCTTGCGGGTGCCCGGCGGCTACGCGCTGCTGCGGCCGACCGCAGTCAGTTCCGGCACGGTCGCGGTGGTCGAGGTGTTCGTGCCCGACCGCGAGGTCACCCGCGGGGTCGCCACCGCCTGGCTGGTGCTGGCCGGGGTGGGCCTGGCGCTGATGGCCGGCTCGGTGGTGGTCGCGGACCGGCTCGGCAGCCGGATGATCCGCCCCACCGTACGGCTCGCGGGCGCGGCCCACCGGCTCGGCGAGGGCGACCTCGGCACCCGGGTGCCGGAGGACGGACCGGGCGAACTGCGGGCGGCGGCAGCGGCGTTCAACGCCATGGCCGACCAGGTGGTGCGCCTGCTGGCCGCCGAGCGCGAGCTGGCCGCCGACCTGTCCCACCGGCTGCGCACCCCGCTGACCGTGCTGCGGCTCAACACCGCGGCCCTCGGCGGCAGTCCGGCCGCCGACCAGACCCGGGCGGCGGTGGCCCAACTGGAGCGCGAGGTCGACCAGATCATCCGTACCGCCCGGCAGCAGCGAGGCACCGGCCGTCCGGCCGGCTGCGACGCGGCCGAGGTGATCCGGGAGCGGATGGCGTTCTGGTCCGCGCTGGCCGAGGACGAGGCCCGCGAGGTGCGGCACTCCGGCGCCGACCGGCCGGTGCTGGTCCCGGTGCCGCGGGCCGACCTGGCCGCCGCCCTGGACGCGATGCTCGGCAACGTCTTCCGGCACACCCCCGAGGGCACCGCCTTCGCGGTGGACGTGCACAGCACCGGCGAGGCGGTGATCGTGCTGGTCTCCGACGCGGGGCCGGGCGTGGCCGAACCGGCCGCCGCACTGCGCCGCGGCCACGGCGCCGGCACCGAGGGCTCCACCGGCCTCGGCCTGGACATCGTGCGCCGGGTCGCGGAGTCCACCGGCGGCGACGTGACGATAGGCCGCTCGGTGCTGGGCGGCGCCGAGATCCGGCTGTGGCTGGGCACGAGCGCCGCGCAGCCGCCCGTACCCGGCCGCCGGGCCCGCCGGCTGCGCGACCGCACGGCGCGCGGCCGACTGCGTTAAGCCCTCCCCAGCCCTTCCTTAAGAGCGCCATAAGAACCTCAACGCGCGCCCTGAACTGCGGTTTTGTCCGTTTGGCGGGCGCTAGCGTACGGCAGCGTCCGACCCGGAGTCCGAACCGGCTCGATCCGAGCCCGAGGTGAGTCCGGCGGACGTCCGCATTTCCCCGCATCCCCCCGCAGCACGAGGCAGGCACACCCATGGCAACCTCCCATCGCCGCCGCCCCAGCCGGAAGCTCCGGATCGCCGGCGCGCTCACCGCGGCCGCCGCCGTCGCGGGCGGCGCCTTCGCCCTGGCCGGAAACGCGAGCGCGGCGACCCTCGCGGCCGCGTACGACAGGACCACCGACTGGGGCACCGGCTACACGGGCAGCTACGAGATCACCAACTCCTCGGGCAGCACCCTGCACGGCTGGACCCTCAGCTTCGACCTGCCGGCCGGCACCGCGATCAGCTCGCTGTGGAACGGCACCTACCGGGTCAGCGGCGGCACGGTCACCGTCACCCCGGCGAGCTGGAACACCGACATCGCGCCCGGCGCCGCGGTCGAGGTCGGCTTCGTCACCAAGGCGGCGGGCCACGCCGCGGACCCTGTCAACTGCCTGATCGACAACGCCGCGTGCTCGGTCGCGGACGGCCCGGCCCCCACCCCCACCGGCCGTCCCACCGCCACCGCCACCCCGACCCCGGCGCCCACCTCGACCCCCACCAAGACCCCGACCCCGGCCCCCACGCCGACCAGGACCACCACCCCGACCCCCGCCCCGACGCAGACTCCGACGCAGGCCCCGCCCCCGGCCGGCGGCTCCCCGGCGGCCGGCGGCTTCGCCCCGTACGTCGACACCTCGCTCTACCCGCCGTACGACCTGACCGGCGCGATGAAGGGAGGTGGCGTCAAGCAGTTCACCCTCGCCTTCGTGCTCTCCGGCGGCGGCTGCACGCCCAAGTGGGGCGGCGTCAGCGACCTGGGCAGCGACGCGGTCGCCGCGCAGATCGGCGCGGTCCGCGCGGCCGGCGGCGACGTCCGGGTCTCCTTCGGCGGCGCCAACGGCACCGAACTCGCCTCCGCCTGCTCCTCGGCCGCGGACCTGGCCGCCGCGTACGGCAAGGTCGTCGACCAGTACCGGCTCACCCGGGTGGACTTCGACGTCGAGGGCGGCGCGCTGGGCGACACCGCGGCCAACACCCGCCGGGCCCAGGCGATCGCGCAGCTCCAGCACGGCCACCCGGGCCTGACGGTGTCGTACACCCTGCCCGTGATGCCCACCGGCCTCACCCAGGACGGCATCGACGTACTGACCGACGCGCACGGCAACGGGGTGGACATCGCGGCCGTCAACATCATGGCGATGGACTACGGGTCCTCGTACTCCGGCGACATGGGCCAGTACGCGATCGACGCCGCCACCGCCACGCAGGCGCAGGTCAAGGGCGTGCTCGGGCTGTCCGACGCGGCCGCCTGGAAGAAGATCGCGGTCACCCCGATGATCGGCGTCAACGACGTCAGCAGCGAGACCTTCACGGTCGCCGACGCCTCGCAGCTGGTGACCTTCGCCCGCGGCAAGGGCCTGGCGTGGCTGTCGATGTGGTCGGCCGGCCGGGACAAGCAGTGCGCCGGCGGCGCGCAGAGCTGGGCGGACCCCACGTGCAGCTCGATCCAGCAGAGTGCGGGCGCCTTCGCCAAGGCGTTCGCCGCCTACGCGGGCTGACTTCCCCAGGTCACGAACCCCGATTCACGAACCTCCGTTCACGAACCCCGGTTCATGACCGAAGCCCGCGACCCCGGCCGGCCGTTCCTCTCCAACCCCCATGGGAGAGGAGCGGCCGGCCGCGTGTTGCCCGCGGCCGGCCGGACGCGCGGCTGCGACGGCACCCTCGGACCGCCGCAGCCGCGCGTTGCCCCTCAGGACTTCCCGTCCTCCTCCGGGAGATCCTGAAGGACGTTGTCGCGCGCCACCTCCGCGTACCAGCGGGCGCTGCGCTTGGGGATGCGGGCCTGGCTGGCGAAGTCGACGTAGACCGCGCCGAACCGCTTGCTGTAGCCGTAGGCCCACTCGAAGTTGTCCATCAGCGACCACAGGAAGTAGCCGCGTACGTCGGCGCCGTCCGCGATCGCCCGGTGCACCGCCGCCAGGTGGGAGTGCACGTACGCGATCCGCTCCGGGTCGTTGACCGCGCCCTCGGGAGAGACGTAGTCGTCGTAGGCGGCGCCGTTCTCGGTCACCATCAGCGGCAGGTCGGGGCGCTCCCGGGCGACCCGCATCAGCAGGTCGTACAGCCCGGTGGAGTCCACCGCCCAGCGCATGGCCGTGGTCTCGCCGGGCGGCAGGTGGAAGGCGACGTGCTCCGAGCCGGGCCAGGGCGAGCCCGTGCCGCCGCCGTGGCCGTCGTTGCGGGGCAGCTCCGGGCCGTCGGTGCGCGCCCGGCCGTCGGAGACCAGCGTGGGCGTGTAGTAGTTGATGCCCATCAGGTCGATCGGGCGGGAGATCTCCGCCAGGTCCCCGCCGTGCACCAGCGCCTCCCAGTCCACCAGGTGCGCGGTGTCGGCCAGCAGGTCGGCGGGGTAGTCGCCGTTGAACAGCGGGCCGAGGAAGACCCGGTTGCCGACGGCGTCGATCCGGCGGGCCGCGTCCAGGTCGGCGGCCGAGCCGGAGGCCGGCCGCACCTGGTGCAGGTTCAGCGTGATCGAGGTGCGCGCGGTCGCCGGCAGCGCCGAGCGCAGCACCCCGATCGCCTTGCCGTGCGCCAGGTTGAGGTGGTGCACCGCCTTGAGGGCGGACTCCGGGTCGGTGCGGCCGGGGGCGTGCACCCCGGAGCCGTAGCCCAGGAAGGCCGAGCACCAGGGCTCGTTGAGGGTGGTCCAGTACGTCACACGGTCACCGAGCGCCCCCGCAACGATTCCGGCGTACTCGGCGAACCGCTCGGTGGTGTCGCGGACGGTCCAGCCGCCGACGTCCTCCAGGTCCTGCGGCAGGTCCCAGTGGTAGAGGGTGAGCACGGGGGTGATTCCGCGCTCCAGCAGCTCGTCGGTCAGCTTCCGGTAGAAGTCCAGGCCGCGCTGCACGGCCGGCCCCCGACCGGTCGGCTGCACCCGCGGCCAGGAGACGGAGAAGCGGTACGCCCCGAGGCTGAGGTCCGCCATCAGCGCGACGTCGTCCCGGAACCGGTGGTAGTGGTCTGCCGCGATGTCGCCGGTGTCCCCGTTGTGCACCCGGCCGGGCGTATGGCTGAACGTGTCCCAGATCGAAGGGGTGCGGCCGTCCTCGGCGGCGGCCCCCTCGATCTGGTAGGCGGCGGTGGCCGCCCCCCAGACGAATCCGGGTGGAAAACGGAGCGCGCGCGAGGTGTCGGCGCGATCGGGCTGGACAGCGGTCACGGAAACTCCAACGTGGGATGACGCGTGAAGCGGGGGAAGGGCGGACGGGAGGGCGGGAGCGCGGGGTGGGCGCGGCGCTGCGCCCCGGCGGTCAGCTCTTGACGGCCCCCGCGGTGATCCCGCCCACGATCTGCTTGCCGAGCACCGCGAACACCAGCAGCAGCGGCAACGTCGCCACCAGACAGCCGGTCACGACGATCGCGTGGTCGACCGTGTGGTTGCCGGACCCCAGCCCGGCCAGTGCCACCTGCACCGTCGGGTTCTGCTGGTCCAGCGCGATGAAGGGCCAGAAGAAGTCGTTCCAGGACTGGACGAAGACCAGCATCCCGAGCACCGCCATCGCCGGCCGCGCGATGGGGAAGACCACGTGCCAGATGATCCGCAGGCTGTGCGCCCCGTCCACCCGCGCCGCCTCGATCAGTTCGATGGGCAGCGCCTCGGACAGGAACTGCCGCATGAAGAACACGCCGAAGGCGGCCACCAGCGAGGGCAGGATCACCGACTGGAGGTGATCGAACCAGTGCAGGTTGGTGATGATCTGGTAGAGCGGGATCACGCTGAGCTGCGGCGGGATGGTCATGGTGGCCACCACCACGGTCAGCAGCGCGTTGCGCCCGCGGAACTCCAGCTTGGCGAAGGCGAATCCGGCCAGGGTGGCGAACACCACCGTGCTGACCGCCACGAAGCTCGCCACGATGGTGGAGTTGATCAGCGCCTTGGTCATGTCGACCTGGTCCCAGACGATCTTCAGGTTGTCGATCAGGTGGGACCCGGGCAGCAGCGGGGTGGGCGGGGTGACGATCTCGGTGTCGGTGCGGGATGCCGCGACCACCGTCCAGTACAGCGGGAAGAGCGACAGCAGGGCCGCGACGATCAGGAACACGTACGCGATCGGGCCGGCCTGCTGCTGCTTGCCCGCGCCGTCCGCGCGGAAGCGGCGGCGCTTGGGGCGGGCCGCCTCGGCGGAGTGCCGCGCGCCCACCACCCGGCTGTTCTCGGTGAGTTGGGCCATGGTCAGCCTCCCGCGGTCCGGCGGTTGATCCGCAGGACGAACAGTTGAACGGTGCCGATGAGCAGCAGGATCCCCAGCATCACCCAGGCCACGGCGGACGCCTGGCCGAGTTCGCCGGTCTGCCAGCCCTTCTCGTACATGTACAGGCTCAGCGTCTGGTACTGGTGCGCCGAGCCGCCGCTGATCCCGACGCCGCCGCCGTAGAGCATCGGTTCGCCGAAGAGCTGGGTGGCACCGATGGTGGACACGATGATGGTGAAGAAGATCGTCGGCCGGATCGACGGGATGGTCACGCTGATGAACTGGCGCCAGCGCGAGGCGCCGTCCAGGGCCGCCGCCTCGTACAGGTCGGCGGGCACCGCCTGCATGGCGGCCAGGTAGATCAACGCGTTGTACCCGGTCCAGCGCCAGGTCACGATCGCCGAAATGGCGATCTGCGCCGGCCACTTGGAGGTCTCCCACTGGATGCCGTGCACCCCGAGGTGACCCAGGAACTGGTTGATCATGCCGTAGTCGGGGTTGAAGAGCTGGACGAACACCAGCGAGGCCGCGGCGATCGAGGTCGCGTACGGGGCCAGTATCGCGACCCGGAAGAAGCCGCGGGCGCGCATCTTGAAGTTGAGCAGGTGGGCCAGGCCCAGCGCCATCAGCAGCTGGGGGACGGTGGAGATGACTCCGAGGGTGAAGGTGTTGCGCAGCGCGGTCCAGAAGAAGCTGCTGTCCCACAGCCGCGTGTAGTTGCGAAAGCCCACCCAGTGGGCCGGGGCGCCCAGCTCCACCTGATGCAGCGACAGCCAGCCTGTGTAGATGAGCGGGAACAGGCCGAAGGCGGCGAAGACGAGGAAGAAGGGCGAGATGAAGGCGTAAGGCGACGCCTTCGTGTCGAACCGGTACAGCCGGGAGCGCCAGCCCGCGGAACGACGACCGTCCGGGGCGGGCGCGGAGGGGGCGGAACGGGCGGGCGGCGGGGAGCCGTCTGCCGCCCTGACGGAGGTGGCCACGAGGGCGTCCTTCCGGTAGGGGGTACGGACCGCCCGGCAGGAGGGAGTCACTGCCGGGCGGCCCCGCAGGAGGGCGGGTGGATCACATGGCGGGCAGGACTACTGCTCGATCTTGTCCTTGACGAGTTTCTGCACGTTCGACCACGCCTTGTCCTTGGCTGTGCCGTGCTGCTCCATGTCGAGGATGCCGTTGTCGGTGATGAACGTCTTCACCTGGCCGTCCCACTGCCCGATGGGCGCGGGCTGCACGTTCTGCGCGGTGGTGGTGTAGACCTTGCCGACCGGGGTGCCCGGGAAGAAGTCGTTGGTCGCGGCGAGCACCGCCGGGTCGTTCAGCCCCGCCTTGGTGGACGGGATGTTGCCGAACTTCTGGAAGACCTTGACCTCCTGGGCGGGCGCGGTCAGCCACTCGGCCAGCGCCTCGGCCTCCTTGACGTGCTTGCCCGCCGAGGGCACCCCCAGGAACGAACCGCCCCAGTTGCCGGCCTGCGGCGGCTGGGCGATGTCCCACTTGCCCTTCAGCGCCGGGCCGGAGTTGGTCGCGACCTGGCCGACCATCCAGCTCGGGCAGGCCACGGTGGCGAACTTGGACGTCTTGAACGCCGCGTTCCACGAGTTGTCGGTGTTGAACTGCCGCAGCTTGGCGGTCAGTCCGTCCTGCACGGCCTCGGTCGCCAGGTCCCAGGCGGTCTTCACACCGGCGCTGGTGTCGTAGATCAGCTTCCCGCTCGCGTCGCTGTACTGGGTCGGCTGACTGGCCAGCACCGCGTTGAACAGGCCGCTGCCGGAGTCCGTGAACGCCACGCCGGCCGGCGCCTTGGCCTTGAACTTCTTGCCGGCGTCCACGAACTTCTGCCAGTCGCCCGCCCAGAGCTGTGCCACCTGGTCCCGGTCGGTGGGCAGGCCGGCCTGCTGGAACAGGTCCTTGCGGTAGCAGATCGCGGTCGGGCCGATGTCGGTGCCCAGGCCGATGACCTTGCCGTCGCTGGTGGTGGCCTGCTTCTCCTTGTAGGAGACCCAGTCGTCCACGTTGACTCCGGGCGCCTTGCCGATGTCCTCGAACTTCGAGGCGATGGCGGGGGTGACCGCCTCGGCGATGTAGCCGACCTCGATCGCCTGGATGTCCGCGAGACCGCTGCCCTGAGTGAGGTGGAGCTTGAGCGTGTCCCAGTACTGCTGGCCGTCGGAGGTGTTGTCCTCCACGACCGTGATGTTCGGGTGCAGCTTGTGGTACTCCGAGAAGAGGGCCGCGCCCGTCTTGTCGTCGTAGCCGAACGATCCGAAGTCGCCGATGTGCAGCGTGATCTTCTGGTTGGCGTCGGAGCTGCCGCCCCCCTTGGAATCGTTGTTGCTGTCGCTGCTGCAGCCGGTGATCAGAGTCGCGCAGGTCGCAATCCCCGCGACCGCGATGACGGCGGCCTTGCGGGTTCTGCCGGAAGTGCGCATTCCACTCTCCTTGTCAGGGTGGGTCTGGCGTGCGGGTGGTGCGAGGGTCCCCGGGTATGTGCGTGCGCTGAGCGGTGCGTGTGGCGTGCGTGTGCCGTGCACTGTGGGAGCGCTCCCACTAGGCTTTCCGGAACATTCACGCCTCGGAGGGGTCAATGTCAAGATGTGAAGTCCATTTCGTTGCCGGAACGTGTCCGCGGCCGATGGGCGATTACTTCTTGAACGGAAGCCCCGGCCTGGGCCTTGTAGTGTGGGAGCGCTCTCAAGAACTCGGTGAGCGCGAGTGGGCCGGGCGCTAATGTGGCGCGACAGTGGAGTGCGGGAGGCGGTAGTGGCCATGAACGGTCGGCACAGCGGACGGCCCACCCTGGAGGAGGTGGCAGTACGCGCCGGGGTGGGACGCGGTACGGTCTCGCGGGTCATCAACGGCTCGCCACGGGTCAGCGACCGCGCCAAGGCCGCGGTGGAGGCGGCCATCGCGGAGTTGGGCTACGTGCCCAACCGGGCGGCCCGCGCGCTGGCCGGCAACCGCACGGACGCGATCGCGCTGGTCATCCCGGAACCGGAGACCAGGCTCTTCGCCGAGCCGTACTTCTCCGACATCATCCGGGGCATCGGGGCGGAGCTGGCGGACACCGACATGCAGCTGCTGCTCACCCTGATCCGTACGCCCAAGGAACGGACCAGGTTCGCCCAGTACCTGGCCGCCCACCGGGTGGACGGGGTGCTACTGGTCTCGGTGCACGAGGACGACCCGCTGCCCGACCTGCTGGAGCAGCTCGAGATGCCCGCGGTGCTCAACGGCCGGCGCTCCGACCTGGAGTCGGTCAGCTACGTGGACGCCGACAACGTCGGCGGCGCCCGGTCCGCCGTCGCCCATCTGATCGCCCGCGGCCGCCGCCAGGTCGCCACCATCACCGGCCCGCAGGACATGTACGTGGCGCGCTGCCGGCTGGACGGCTACCACCAGGCGGTCGACGAGGCCGGGCTCGCCCCTTCCGACACGCTGGTCGCCCACGGCGACTTCACCGAGCAGGGCGGCCGGCGGGCCATGCGCGAGCTCCTGGAACGCGCCCCCGGGGTCGACGCGGTCTTCGCCGCCTCCGACGTGATGGCCGCCGGCGCCCGCGCGGTGCTGCGCGAGGCCGGCCGCCGGGTGCCCGAGGACGTGGCCCTGATCGGCTTCGAGGACTCCGCGATCGCCCGCCACATGGACCCGGCGCTCACCTCGGTCCGCCAGCCCACCGAGGAGATGGGCCGCACCATGGCCCGCGTCCTGCTGGAGGAGATCGCCGAGCGCGCCTCGGTCCGCCGCCACGTGGTGCTCGCCACGGAGTTGGTGCAGCGCGACTCCGTCTGACGGCCGGGACCACGACGCGGCACGTGCGTGGGGGTACGTGTGCGCATCGCGGGTCCGGGGCCGCGCGCCGGGGGCTCACGGGTACGGGGCCGGTGGTACGGCGCCGCGTGCGCGGGACGTCACGGCCGCGCGGCCGCCGGCACCCCGGCGCGCTCGGCGAGCAGCCGCAACCGCTCCTCGGACGGTGAGCCCGGCTCGGCGAAGTGCAGGCCGAGGGACTGCTCGCGGTCGCCCTCCGGGGTGAGCGACTGGTAGGACAGCACCATCTCGCCGGCCACCGGGTGGCGGTAGTGCTTGACGCCGTAGGCGCGGCGCATCACGTCGTGCTCGGCCCACCAGCGGCGGAAGTCCGGGTCGCGTGCGGACAGCTCGTCGACCAGCTCGTCCAGCCTCGGGTCGTGCGGGAAGCGCCCGGCGTACCGGTGCAGCACCGCCACGGTGCCGCGCGCGGACTCCGGCCAGTCCGCGTACAGCCCGCGGGCCACCGGGTTCAGGAAGATGAAGCGCACCATGTTGCGCTCCCGCACCGGCAGCGCCTCGAAGTCGGTGTAGAAGGCGCGGGCCATCGGGTTCGACGCCAGCACGTCCATCCGCCGGCCCAGCACCAGCGCGGGGACGTCCCGCATGGTCTCCAGCACCCGGTCGAGGCCCGGCGCCACCTTCTGCACCGGGAGCGCCTGTGCGCGCCCAGGGCGGGCCAGGGCGAACAAGTGGTCCCGCTCGGTCGTATCGAGCCGCAGCGCCCGCGCCAGGGCCTCCAGCACCGCCTCCGAGGCGTTCGCCTGCCGCCCCCGCTCCAGCCGTACGTAGTAGTCCACGCTCACCCCCGCGAGCCGGGCCACCTCCTCCCGCCGCAGCCCCGGCACCCGCCGCACCCCCGTCTCCGTCCCGAGCCCCGCCTCCCGCGGGCTCACCCGCGCCCGCCGCGTCCGCAGAAAATCGCCGAGGTCGGTCATGTCGTTCATTCTCTCCCGCCGGTGGGGGGTACTGGCGTGCCCCCGGTACGGGCGGGCTCCCTGGGCGGGTCGTGGGGTGGGGGTGGGCGCGGGAGGGTGGAGGGGAGGCGGGGAAGCCCGCCGGACGAGGAGAGAGGGAAGCGTATGAGCGGGAACACGGGCCGGGTGACCACGCCGTTCGGGGCGACGTCGACCGCGGAGGAGGTCGTCGCGGGGGTGGACCTGGCGGGTCGGCGGGCGATCGTGACGGGGGCGTCCTCGGGGATCGGGGTGGAGACCGCGCGGGCGCTGGCCGGCGCCGGGGCGGAGGTGACGCTGGCGGTCCGGGACACGGCCGCGGGGGAGCGGGTGGCCGCGGAGATCGGCGGGAAGACCGATGTGCGGGCACTGGATCTGGGCGACCTGGCGTCGGTGCGGGCGTTCACGGCCGGCTGGCAGGGCCCGCTGCACATCCTGGTGAACAACGCCGGGGTGATGGCCACGCCCGAGCGGCGCACCCCGCAGGGCCGCGAATGGCAGTTCGCCGTGAACCACCTGGGCCACTTCGCCCTGACCACGGGCCTGCACCAGGCGCTGGCCGCGGCCGGCGGCGCCCGCGTGGTGGCGCTCAGCTCGATCGCCCACCTGCGCGGCGGCCTGGACCTGGACGACCTGGACTTCCGGACCCGGCCGTACGACGCCGAGCTCGCCTACGCCCAGTCCAAGACCGCCACCGTGCTGTTCGCGGTGGAGGCGGACCGCCGCTGGTCCGCCGACGGGATCACCGTCAACGCGGCGCAC
The DNA here is from genome assembly GCF_016918855.1 of Actinacidiphila acididurans. Lineage (GTDB taxonomy): Bacteria > Actinomycetota > Actinomycetes > Streptomycetales > Streptomycetaceae > Actinacidiphila > Actinacidiphila acididurans. The sequence goes on along the minus strand of NZ_JADKYB010000020.1, from coordinate 19,455 downwards.
CCGGGCGCGATCCTGACCAACCTCACCCGCCACATGGCCCCCGGCGCCCTGGACGACGCGGTGAACTCCGGCCGCTACACCTTCAAGACCCCCGCCCAGGGCGCGGCCACCGCCGCCCTGGTGGCCACCTGGCCCGGTCTCGACGGCATCGGCGGCCGCTACTTCGAGGACTGCAACGAGGCCGTCCCGGCCCGCCCGGACTTCTTCGGCGGCGTTGCCGCGCAGGCCCTGGACCCGCAGACCGCGGCCCGCCTGTGGACGGTCTCGGAGCGGCTGACCGCCGAGTGACCCGCGGGGCCTGCGGACACCGCCCGTACCGCGCGGCGGACCGCTCACCGAAAGGTCAGCGGTCCGCCTGCGCAGGGCTGTCTGCTCGGGGTCGGCTCACATCTGCGGGTGGAGTACGACCTTGGTGTAGCCCTCGATGCGCTTGTCGAACTTGTCGTACGCCGAGGCCGCCTGGTCCAGCGGGAGCTCGTGGGAGACCACGAAGCTCGGCGTGGCGCGGCCCTCGATGATCATGTCGCGCAACTGGCGGTTGTACCGCTTGACGTTGCACTGACCGGTGCCGACCCGCAGGCCCTTCTCGAACAGCCGGCCGATCGAGACCGCGAGCATGCCCTTGCGGGCGTACTCGTCCGGGCCGCCCGGATCGCTGGGCACGTACAGGCCCGGGACGCCGAGCGCGCCGGTCGGCCGCACCGTCTCGACCAGCGAGTTCAGCACGGTGGCCGGCTCCTCGCGGTCCTCGGCGTGCGCCTTGGCCTGGTAGCCGACGGCGTCGACGCCCTTGTCGGTGCCTTCACCGCCGGTCTGGTCCTTGATCTGTGCCACCGGGTCGCCCTCGGCGAAGTTGATCGGTATCGCGCCGATCTCCCGCGCCTTGGCCAGCCGCTCGGGCACCCGGTCCACCACGAAGACCTTCTTCGCGCCGCGCAGCAGCGCCGAGTACGCCGCCATCAGGCCGACCGGACCGCCGCCGTACACCGCGACGGAGTCGCCCGGCGAGACCCCGGCCAGTTCGCAGCCGTGGTATCCGGTCGGGAAGATGTCGGCCAGCAGGATGAAATCGGTCTCGTGCGCGGTGCCCTCGGGCAGCTTCAGACAGTTGAAGTCCGCGTACGGAACGCGCAGGTACTCGGCCTGGCCGCCCGGCCACGGGCCCATGGCCACATAGCCGTACGCACCGCCGGCGAATCCCGGGTTCACCGTCAGGCAGTACCCGGTGTAGCCGGCCGCGCAGTTCTTGCAGAACCCGCAGGCGACGTTGAAGGGCATGACGACACGGTCGCCCTTCTTCAGCGAGGTGACGCCCTGACCGGTCTCCTCGATGATCCCCAGATTCTCGTGGCCGAACACGATGCCCGGCTCGGCGGCCGTGCGCCCTTCGTACATGTGCAGATCGGAACCGCAGATCGCGGTGGACGTGACCCGCACGATCACGTCGTTGGGGTGCTGGATGGCGGGTTTTGCGACGTCCTCGACGTTGACCTCGAACGGTCCCTTGTAGACGACGGCCTTCATCCTCAAACCTCCGTTCGTCGAACACCCCCCACGTGACCCACTTCTCATGCTCCACCCGGGTTATGAACCGGACAACTCGGATAAGCTGACTCGATACGCTGCGCAAACGAAGAAGGTGACATTGTGACCCCCCGCCGCGGAACCCTGCTCGTCCCCGTGCCAGGGCTGTCCGGCACCCTCTACCCGGCCGGAACCTCTGTCTTCGTACGCGGCCACGGCTCGACCGTCGACGGCTTCGTCGACGGCGACTGGCTCCCGCTGTGCTGGTGGGAATTCGCCGAGGGCGTCGAGGAAGCCGCTCCCGAGGCCTGAGCCCGGCCCGTCACCCCCTTTCTCCTTCCGACCGGCTGTCCGGCTGGCAGCGCGGACACCACACCGTGTGCCGCCCGGCCACCCGCCCGCTGCTCAGCGGCGTACCGCAGCGCGGGCAGTGCGGGTCGGGCTCGTCGCGGTGCCCGGTCAGCCAGCTCTCCCGGTCCGGCACCCGCCCCACACGCACCGAGGAGCGCAGTACCTGGCGCATCCGGCCGTGCACCCGTGCGCCCGCGTCGGCGGCGACCTCGCGCGCCGGGCGGGCCGGATGGACGTGCGAGCGCCACAGGATCTCGTCGGCCAGCAGATTGCCGAGGCCGGCGACCGCGGACTGGTCGAGCAGGACCGCCTTGACCCGGCCCCGCCGCTCGGCCAGCGCCCGGGTGAACTCCCCGGCGGCGACATCCAGCGCGTCGGGCCCCAGACCGTCCAGCGCGCGCCCGACCGTCTCCGGGCCGCCCAGCCGCAGGCCCTGCAGTTTGCGCTGGTCGCGATAGCGCAGCTCGCTCCCGTCGGCCAGCACCAGCACCATCCGGTCGTGCGGGTGGCGCGGCTCGTCGCCGTCCGCCCGCACCAGGCCGCCGGTCATCCCGAAGTGCAGCAGCAAGGTGGGGCCGCCACTGGAGTCGTCGGAGTCCCCGGAACCGTGCGGGCCCTCGGAATCCTCCGGGCTCCCGGTCGGTGCGACCAGCCACTTGCCGTGGCGGTACGGACGGCCCAGGCGGCGCCCGGTCAGCTCCCGGACGAACCGCCGGGCCGGCACGTCCCGCAGCACACCGGGGTCCGCGACCGCCACCCGCGCGATCCGCTGCCCGGCGGCCTCGTCCAGGGTCCTGCGGAAGCCTTCCACGTCCGGCAGTTCCGGCATGCACCTCGCATGCCCGGCCGGCCCGGCCGTATGCACCCGGGTTTCGGGCGGCGGGCGCAAAAAAGACCCGCCGGGGGCGAGCCCTTGCGGGCCCGCCCCCGGCGGGGTGTGGGGGGACTTTCCTGTGGGGGGTTCCGGTGTGTTCCGGTGCGGGGGGATCCCCTGTGCGGGGGCCGGGAGACGGGTGGTGCCGGCGGCTCAGTAGCCGACGGCGACCTCCATCCACTGCGGGTTGGCCATGCCGGTGTAGGCCGCCTGGCCGGCCACGTCGTCGTACGGGAAGCCGTAGGCGAGGTGGTTGATGCCGTGGTCGTGCCAGTACTTGGCGTACCAGTTGGCCGGGTCCGCGCTGTAGAACTTCGTCGGGTCCTGCTGCTGGGCGGCCGGCAGGTCGGCGGTGTGGCGGTTGAGCGCCGCGCACAGGGCCGCGTTGCTGCCGAGCGAGCCGGCACAGCCGAAGATGTTCTGCGTGGACTCGTTGACGCCGACCGAGTTCGCGTACGCCGTGTAGTAGTTGGCGTTCGCGCCGCCGGCCCGGAAGCTCGGGTCGCTGCCCGGGGCGATGATCCGGTACGGGGCCTGGGTCTGCGCCAGCACCTTGAACTGCGCGGGCACGGAGTTCTGGAAGTTCTGGAAGACCTGGTCGCGGGTCATGGTGAACAGGTCCTGCGTGTCACCGAGCTGGATCTCCTGGCCGCTGTGCGAGTGCAGCCGGATGGCCAGCGGCAGGCCCCAGGCGTCGACCCGGGTGGTGTTGCCGTAGAAGTTGGTCGCGTCGGTGCTGAACTCGATGAAGTCGTAGTACTGCCCGGTCGGCGAGCCGACGTAGAAGTACATGCGCTGGGCGCCCGACGCGATGATGTCGACGTACGGCTGCTCGGCGATGGAGTGCGTCTGGCCGTTGTAGGTCCAGTACACCTGGCTGTCCGGGTAGGCGCCGTTGGTCCGGTTGAGGACCTTGACCTCCATCACGTGCGGGGAGGCCGGGATGTCACTGGTGGTGCCCCAGAAGGCGTCGTCCGGCGGCGGGCTGGTGGGGGGAGTGGTGGTGCCCGAGGGGAGGTGGACGGCGACCTCCCACAGGGAGTAGCCGTACGCGGTGGCGCGCGCGGTGCCGTAGACCCGCACGTACCGGCCGGTGCCGTTCGTGTTCAGCTTCTGCACGCCGCCGGTGCCGGTCGTGGTCGAGTACAGGTCGCTCCACGTGGTGCCGTCGTTGGACGCCTGCACCTTGAAGGCGGTGGCGTACGCCGCCTCCCAGTTCAGGTCCACGCCGCAGATCGGCAGCGAGGCACCGAGGTCCACCTGCACCCACTGCGGGTCACTGAAGGCGCTGGACCAGCGGGTGCCGGTGTTGCCGTCGAAGGCCGCGGAGGCGGGGCTGGCGGCGTTCTCCGTGGAGGACGCGGTGGCCGGCCGGTTCAGGGCCGCGTTGTCGGTGCCGCAGGTGCTGGGCGGCGGGGTGCTGCTGCCGCCGCCGTAGACCTGGAACTCCCACAGCGAGTAGCCCCACTGGGTGGCGCGCACGGTGCCGTACATCCGTACGTACCGCCCGGAACCGTTTACGGCGAGGTTCTGCGTGCCGCCGGTGCCGGTCGTGGTCGAGTACACATCGGTCCAGGTCGTCCCGTCGTTGGACGTCTGGATCTTGAAGGCGGTGGCGTACGCCGTCTCCCAGTTGAGGGTGACCTGCGTGATCGACTGGGAGGAGCCCAGGTCGACCTGGAGCCACTGCGGGTCGGAGGCGGCGCTGGACCAGCGGGTGCCGGTGTTGCCGTCGACGGCGGCGGACGCCGGGGTGCCGGCGTTCTCGGTGGACGAGGCGGTGGCCGGCTTGCCCTGCGAGAGCAGAGTGCCCGCCGCCCCGGCCTTCTGCTGGGTGGCGGCCAGGGCCAGCCCGACCAGCAGGGCGATCAGCACGGTGAAGACGAGATACGGCCGGGATCCGCTTCGCCCTGGCCGTCGGCGCACCAGCGTGAGAGTGCTGCCTGGCATATGTGGTTTCTCCTCAACCGGGTGGGGGTCCGTGACGGAGGCTCGGGAGCGCTGGGTGAGAGCGCTCTCTGGCGTGCTGATGTTTACAACCCGCGTACGCGGTCGTCAATAAGTTGTTCAATACTGGCCAGTTGGCCACTGGGCAGGTTTCGAGAAACGAACGGACAACCCCCTGGTCACGCCGAGGGGCGGCCCCGCGCGCGCCATCCACGCGCGAGACCGCCCCGGTCGATGGTCCAGGCTGTTGCCCGGTCCGGTGCCCGGTGGTTCCCGGTGTCAGCCGAGCGTCGCCAGGTGATCGCGCAGCCCGATCCCGTACGCGGTCGGGGTGCCGTCGTAGGCGGTGATCAGCGACGGGCCGGAGGAGCAGTCCCAGTTGTTCCAGGTCCAGCCGAGGTAGCCGAGCTTGTGGCTGTCCAGCCAGTTCATGAACTGGTCGATGAACCCGTGGGAGCAGGTGTTCTCACCGATCTCGGTGGCCACCAGCGGCACCTGCGCGGCCACCGGCGCGAGCTGGGAGTCCCAGCAGGAGGCCGAGGCGCAGGAGTTGAAGTTGTACACGTGCACCACCGCGCCCAGGTTGCCGGTCGGGTCGGTGGGCTTGTGGGCGAGCCAGCCGGTCAGGTCGTTGGAGTAGGCGACGCCGCCGAGCAGGATCACGTTCTGCGCGCCGGTGCCGCGTACCGCGTTCACCAGCGACTGCATGCCGGCCACCTGGTAGCCGATGCCCGGGCAGGTGCCGCCGTCCCGCCAGCAGGTCCACGCCTGGTCGGCGGTGGAGGTGGCGCGGTCCGGGTAGGGCTCGTTGAACATCTCGAAGACCACCGAGGTGTTCGCCTTGAAGGTGTTGGCCACGCTGGTCCAGAACGGGATCGCGTACTGCGCGTCGGGCATCGGCTTCTGGCAGGTCGCGTTGACATCCGAGCAGCCGGCCGAGTTCCCGGTGTACGTGCCGTGCGTCCAGTGCAGTTCCAGGATCGGCGTGATGCCGTGCGCGGTCAGGCGGTTGACGAAGTCGGAGATCGCGGAGATGTAGTTGGCGCCCGCGTCGGCGGCCGGCACGTAGCTCAGCCCCTGCCAGCAGTCCTCGTTGAGCGGGACGCGGACCGCGGTCACCCCCTTCCAGCTCTTGATCGCCGAGATCGCCGTGTCGTCCACCGGGCCGTCGAAGATGCCGCGGCCCTGTGCGCACATGAACTCCGAGCCGGACCGGTTGACGCCGTGCAGCACCACCTGCTTGCCGGTGGAGTCCACCAGCTGGCTGCCCGAGACGTGCAGCTTGGGCGGCGCGGTGTCACCACCGGGCGGGGTGGTGGGAGGTGTGGTCGGCGGCGTCGTGGGGGGCGTCGTCGGGGGAGTGGTGGGCGGCTGGGTCTGGTCGGTGTTGCACACCGTGCCGTTGAGCGTGAAGGAGGCCGGTACCGGGTTGCTGCCCGACCAGTTGGCCAGGAAGCCGGCGCTGACCGTGCCGCCGGTGGCGATGGTCCCGTTGTAGGAGGCATTGGTGACGGTCACGGTCCTGCCGGACTGCGTCCACGTGCCGTTCCAGCCCTGGGTCACCTTCTGGGTGCCCGGGAAGTCGAAGGTCAGGGTCCAACCGGAGGTGGCGGCGACGTTGTTGGTGATGACCACGCCGCCCTGGAACCCGGAGTCCCATTGGCTGGTGACCGAATAGGCCACCGTGCAGGCCGGCGCCGCTCCGGCCGCCGAAGTCGCGCCCAGCGCGGGCAGCAGAGCGGCGGTGGCTGCCGCCGTGGTCACGGCGGCGATGGAGAACGCCGCGGTGCGCGTTGGTCGTCGCATGAGCGACTCCTTCGGGTGGGGGGATCGAAGAAGTGGACGCGCTCCCACTGGTCCGGCGTCGAACCCTAGCGTCAAGTGGCCCGCCCCGGTAGGGGTGGCGTAAAGACCTGGAGGACCTGGCCGATGTCGGCCCCATGAACACGGGGTTTCTGTTCGAGCCTTGACAGCGTGTCATGACCGCCCCGATGGTGGGAGCGCTCCCACTGGTCCAGCTTTTTATCCCCCCACATGGAACCGCGAGGAGGACCTCTCGCATGGCACGAGGAAGACCCTTCAAGAAGCGCATACGACGGGTGGCGGTCGCCCTGGCCGCCGCCCTTGCCGTGCCTTTGGGCATGACGGCGGCCAGCGGCGGGTCCGTCGCGCACGCGGCCGGTCTGCAGTGCAGCGTCGACTACTCGACCAACGACTGGGGCTCCGGCTTCACCGCCAACGCCAAGATCACCAACCTGGGTACGTCCGCCATCAGCGGCTGGACCCTGACCTACGCGTACACCGGCAACCAGACGCTGCAGAGCGGCTGGAACGGCACCTGGTCGCAGTCGGGCAAGAACGTCACTGTCAAGTCGCTCGACTGGAACCAGACAATCGCTGCCGGTGCCAACGTGACCACCAGCGCCAACTTCAACTACTCGGGCACCAACACCGCTCCGACCAGTTTCGCCGTGAACGGTACGGTCTGCGGGGGCGCTCATCAGCCGCCGCTCCCCGTGCTGACCAGCCCGGCGGCCGGCGCCACGTACAACGCGGGTGCCACGATCCCGCTGGCCGCGACCGCGGTGGCCGCGGACAGCGCGACGATCACCAAGGTCGAGTTCTACAGCAACACCACCTTGATCGCGTCGGACACCACCTCGCCGTACTCCTTCGACTGGCCCGCCGTCGGGGCCGGTGACTACTCGATCTACGCGAAGGCCTACGACAGCCTGGGCGCCTCGGCGGAGTCCGCTCCGGTGGGCATCCACGTGGCCACCGGGCCGTCGATCGTGGCCTCGCCGACCACCCTGTCGGTGCAGCAGAGCAAGACCGGCACCTTCGGGGTGAAGCTGTCCAGCGCGCCGACCGCCAACGTCACGGTGGCGGTGGCCCGCAGCGCCGGCAACACCGGCCTGTCGGTGCAGTCGGGGGCGGCCCTGACCTTCACCCCGTCCAACTGGTCGACCGCGCAGAACGTCACGGTCGCCGCGGACGCGGGCGGCACCGGTTCGGCCACCTTCTCGGCGACCGCCACCGGCTACGCCAAGGCGGACGTCTCGGTCACCGAGATCGGCGCCACCAGCGACTACGACCAGCGCTTCCTGACGCTGTGGGGCAAGATCACCGACCCGGCGAACGGCTACTTCTCCAAGGACGGCATCCCCTACCACTCGGTGGAGACGCTGATGGTGGAGGCGCCGGACTACGGGCACGAGACCACCTCCGAGGCGTACTCGTACATGATCTGGCTGCAGGCGATGTACGGCCAGGTCACCGGGGACTGGAGCAAGTTCAACGCGTCCTGGGCGACCATGGAGAAGTACATGATCCCCCAGCACGCCGACCAGGCCACGGGCAGCTTCTACAACGCGAGCAAGCCGGCCACCTACGCCCCCGAGCACCCGCTGCCCTCGGACTACCCGTCCAAGCTGGACACCAGTGTGTCGGTGGGCGTGGACCCGATCGCGAGCGAGCTGAAGTCGGCCTACGGCACGGACGACATCTACGGCATGCACTGGCTGGAGGACGTGGACAACGTCTACGGCTACGGTGACACGCCCGGTGGCGGCTGCGAGGCGGGCCCGACCGCGAGCGGCCCGTCGTACATCAACACCTTCCAGCGCGGCTCGCAGGAGTCGGTCTGGGAGACCGTGCCGCAGCCGACCTGCGACGCGTTCAAGTACGGCGGCACCAACGGCTACCTGGACCTGTTCACCGGGGACTCCAGCTACGCCAAGCAGTGGAAGTACACCGACGCCCCCGACGCCGACGCGCGCGCGATCCAGGCCGCCTACTGGGCGGACACCTGGGCCAAGGCGCAGGGCAAGGGGTCGGACGTGGCGACCACCGTCGCCAAGGCCGGCAAGATGGGTGACTACCTGCGGTACTCGTTCTTCGACAAGTACTTCAAGAAGATCGGCAACTGCACCAGCCCGTCCTGCCCCGCCGGCACCGGCAAGGACAGCGAGCACTACCTGCTGTCCTGGTACTACGCCTGGGGCGGCGCCTCCGACTCCTCGGCCGGCTGGGCCTGGCGGATCGGTGACAGCGCCGCGCACTTCGGCTACCAGAACCCGCTGGCGGCCTACGCGCTGACCACCGACCCGGCGATGGCGCCGAAGTCGGCGACCGGCAAGTCCGACTGGACCACGAGCCTCGGGCGGCAGCTCGAGTTCTACCAGTGGCTGCAGTCCAGCGAGGGCGCCATCGCCGGTGGCGCCACCAACAGCTGGGACGGCGCCTACGCGCAGCCCCCGGCCGGTGACTCCACCTTCTACGGGATGGCGTACGACTGGGAGCCCGTCTACCACGACCCGCCGTCGAACCAGTGGTTCGGTATGCAGGCCTGGTCGATGGAGCGCATGGCGGAGTACTACCAGCAGACCGGGGACGCCAAGGCCAAGGCGATCCTGGACAAGTGGGTGGCCTGGGCCATTTCGCAGACCACCATCAACGCGGACGGCACCTTCAAGATCCCGTCCGACCTCCAGTGGACCGGTCAGCCCGACACCTGGAACCCGACCAGCCCCGGCACCAACGCCGGTCTGCACGTGACGGTTTCGGCGTACGGCAACGACCTCGGGGTGGCGGCGGCACTGGCCAAGACCCTGTCCTACTACGCCGCCAAGTCCGGCAATGCCGCGGCCAAGACCACGGCCAAGGCGCTGCTCGACGGCATGTGGAACAACTACCAGGACCCGCTGGGCATCGCCACGCCGGAGACCCGCACGGATTACAGCCGGTTCAACGACCCGGTCTACGTCCCCTCCGGCTGGACCGGCACCATGCCCAACGGCGACAAGATCAGCTCCAGCTCGACCTTCCTGGAGCTGCGGTCCTTCTACAAGAACGACCCCAACTGGTCCAAGGTGCAGGCGTACCTGAACGGCGGCGCCGCGCCGACGTTCACGTACCACCGCTTCTGGGCCCAGGCGGACATCGCGATGGCCATGGGCTCCTACGCCCTGCTGTTCAACGCCTGATCCGCCGACCGACCCCCGGGTGCGGGGGCGGCGGGAGATGACCCGGGCAGACCTGACAGTCCCCGGCCCGCCGCCCCCTCCACCACCACCCGGCCGGGCGCCGGGGCCCGCCCCCCGCGGAGAGTGCGGGGGCGCGGGCCTGCGGTGCGCCGTCCGCGTACCGCGGTGTTCCCGTGGTGTTCCCGGAGGCCGGGCATGACAAAGGCCCGGCCTGTTCGTACAGGCCGGGCCTTGATCATTCAGGGTGAGTGACGGGACTCGAACCCGCGACATCCTGGACCACAACCAGGTGCTCTACCAGCTGAGCTACACCCACCATGAGCGGCGCTTTTCCGTCCGGTGAGGTCCGGAGTGGCGCCGCCGGAAAAAGTGTACAGGGTGCCGGGGGGTGGTCGCGCACTGCTTTCTCGCGCGCCCTGTCCGCCGTGCGCCCCCGGCACTCATCGCGCGTTGTCCTCCGCGGGCACCACGTGCCGGGCCGCGATCGCCCGGGCCGTGTCGGTGTCCGGCCCGGGGGCCGGGACGAAGACCGCCTCCCGGTAGTAGCGCAGCTCGGCGATGGACTCGCGGATGTCCGCCAGCGCCCGGTGGTTGCCGTTCTTCTCCGGGCTGTTGAAGTACGTCCGGGGGTACCAGCGGCGGGCCAGCTCCTTGATCGACGAGACGTCCACCAGCCGGTAGTGCAGGTGCTGTTCCAGCGTGGGCATGTCACGCGCAAGGAAGCCGCGGTCGGTGGACACCGAGTTCCCGCACAGGGGCGCCTTCCGCGGCTCCGGCACGTGCTCGCGCACGTAGTCCAGTACCAGCTTCTCCGCCTCGGCCAGTGCCACCCCGCCGGCCAGCTCCTCCAGCAGACCGGACGTGGTGTGCATCTGCCGGACGATCTCCGGCATCGACTCCAGGGCCTCGGCGGGGGGCCGGATCACGATGTCCACCCCCGCGCCGAGGATGTTGAGCTCGGAGTCGGTGACGAGGGCGGCCACCTCGATCAGCGCGTCGTGCGCCAGTGACAGCCCGGTCATCTCGCAGTCGATCCATACCATCCGGTCGTTCATATGTCTCACCCTACGGGGCGGTCACGTGGTCCGGGCAGTGCGGCTCCCAGCCCGCGGGCGCTGCGCAGCCGGCCCCTCGGCCCCGCCTCACCCCCGTCGGGGCGTCCGCCGGGCTGTTCCGGCACCCGTGGGCCGTTGTGCGGGGCGTGCGCGGCCGGGCCGTGCACGCCGTGCCCGTAGCCGTCGCCGTCCGGCTTGGCCGGCGCCGCCAGCACCGTGGAGACCGGTCCCCGGCGCAGTGCGGGCAGCTCCGGGCCCGGGGCCGTACGGTCCCGCTCGCGCTCCCGTTCCCGCTCCGGCTCGTCCTGCGGCCGGCGGGCCCGGTAGGCGGCCCGGTACGAGGCCGGGGAGGAGCCGAGCTGGCGCCGGAAGTGGCCGCGCAGGGCCACCGGCGAGCGGAACCCGCACCGGCCGGCCACCTCGTCCACCGAGTAGTCCGAGGTCTCCAGCAGCCGCTGGGCCTGGAGCACCCGCTGGGTGATCAGCCACTGGAGCGGGGCGCTCCCGGTCAGCGACCGGAACCGCCGGTCGAAGGTCCGCCGGCTCATGTACGCGCGCGCGGCCAGCGCCTCCACGTCGAACTGCTCGTGGAGGTGCTCCAGCGCCCAGGCGACGACCTCGGCCAGCGGGTCGGCGCCGATCTCCTCGGGTAAAGACCGGTCCAGGTGCCGCTGCCCGGTCTGCCAGTCCGACCGCCGGGGCGGGACCACCAGCCGCCGGGCGAGCGCGGCCGCGGCCTCGGCGCCGTGGTCGGTGCGCACCACGTGCAGGCACAGGTCGATGCCGGCCGCGGTGCCGGCCGAGGTGAGCACGTCCCCGTCGTCCACGAACAGTTCGCGCGGATCGACGTGGACCGACGGGTAGCGCTTGGCGAGCGTGGGCGCGTACATCCAGTGCGTGGTGGCGGGCCGGCCGTCCAGCAGCCCGGCCGCGGCCAGCACGAACGCTCCGGTGCACAGCCCGACGATCCGGGCCCCCTCCTCGTGGGCCCGGCGGATCGCGTCCAGCGCCTCCGGGGGCGGGGCCTGGGATATCGAGCGCCAGGTCGGCACGACCACCGTGCCGGCCCTGGACAGCGCCTCCAGACCGTAGGGAGCGGTCAGCTCCAGGCCGCCGGTGGTACGCAGCGGGCCTTCCTCGCCGGCGCACACCAGCAGGCGGTAGCGGGGCACGCCCGCGTCCTGCCGGTCTATGCCGAAGACGGACAGCGGTATGGAACTCTCGAAGATCGGGCCACCACTGAAGAGCAGCACCGCGACGACTTCCGGTCGGCGTCGCGCGGAGAGTTTACGGATGGCGCGAGGCGATGCCGATGGTGCTTGCGACGGAGTGTCCGTCGCCGTTGCGGAACTGGACTCCTGGCTCATGGAGCTCAAGCCCCCCTCGAATCGACGCGTCGTCCTCTCGGTTCTGCACGTAATCCCCCGTGAGGCCACCCATGATCAAATCTACTGTGTCAGGTGGGGCGTTAGTGACAAGTTCACCATCTGACGCTAAGTCGACAAGACAACGTGGCGTAAAGCATTCGATCACGAAGCGTTTCACTCCGCGGGCCCCGTGGGAAGTACGCCTCTTGTCACTCGGGCCCCGGAAAACACCTTCCGCGTCACCGCGCATCGTAGAACCGCAGGTGGCGGAGGTGTTAGCGGGCCCCCGGGGCAACTGCCCGGCGACTCGCCGAAGTTGGCCGAAAATCGCCGCTGATCCGGCGCAAGAGCGTACAAGGCGGCCAGCCGGCCCGGCCGGCGGCGCTGCGCTGCTGATCATCGGCGTGCGGTGGGTGCGCCCCCTCGTGCGCCCGGTGCGCCGAAGCGTGCACTGGGTTGGCGGGAACGCACGGGTTGGCGGGATGGCGTTGCGCTGACGCCCGCACTCCGGCATTCTCCTGGGAACTTCGGGTACGGAGGCTGTGAAGGCCCCGGCAGACCTGTGCAGGCGCATGTCGCGGCCGTACTCTGGATGGAGAGGGACGGGAAGTGGCGAACCGGTCCAAACCGGCTGCTGCGGCGGCCCGCCCCGCTCGAACAGTCGTGTCCGCTGCTCGGCGCGTCAGCGCCGCCCTCGCCGGAAATCCGCATCATGGCCGGTCATGAGTTTCCCGATCCCGCCGACGGCAGGCCGCTCGCCGAGCCGGCCGTCCCCGAGCTGGCCCCCTCGTTGCGGCACGCCTGCGACCCCGCCTTCCGGCACGGCGTCGTGGTGGGCTTCGACGGTTCCGTTTCCAGCGAGCGAGCGCTGTCCTACGCCATCGGCATGGCCCGCAGGAACAGCTCCTCGCTGATCATCGTGCATGTGGCCAACCGGCTGCCCGCCACCGTGTGGGCCGGCTGCGAGCCCCCGGTCTTCGTGGACGTCCCCGACCACCGCACCGAGGTGCTCGGCCTGGAGCTGGCCTGCGCCGAACACCTCGCCGAGATCTCCTGGGTGCTGGTGGAGCGCGGCGGCGACATCTGCCACGAACTCGAGGAGGTCGGCCGGGAGTACGAGGCCGACGCCATCGTGGTCGGTGGCACCCGCGGCATGGCGGGCCGGATCTTCGGCTCGGTTGCGGGGCGGCTGGCCCGGCGCGCCAAGCGCCCGGTGGTCGTCGTCCCCTGACCCCCAATTCCGTTTTCCCGTTGCTTCGGACTTCCGAACGTCGGGACTTCGGGTTCCCGTACTTCGGTATGAACGAAGGACAGGGCCCCGCCGATCGGCGGGGCCCCTCTCGTACACGCGGACGAGACGCGCCTACTCCACCGTGACCGACTTCGCCAGGTTCCGCGGCTTGTCGATGTCCCGTCCCAGCGCGAGGGCGGTGTGGTACGCGAAGAGCTGGAGCGGGATGCCCATCAGGATCGGGTCCAGCTCGTGCTCGTTCTTGGGCACCACAATGGTGTGGTCGGCCTTCTCCTGCTCCTGGTGGGCCACCGCGAGGATCCGGCCGCTGCGGGCCTTGATCTCCTCCAGGGCGGCCCGGTTCTTCTCCAGCAACTCGTCGTCCGGCACGATCGCCACCGTCGGCATCGACGGCTCGACCAGCGCCAGCGGCCCGTGCTTGAGCTCGCTCGCCGGGTACGCCTCGGCGTGGATGTAGCTGACCTCCTTGAGCTTCAGCGACGCCTCGCGGGCCACCGGGTAGCCGCGCACCCGGCCGATGAAGAGCATCGACCGGGCGGTCGCGAAGTCCTTGGCGAGCGCCTTGATCTCCGACTCGGCCTTGAGGATCTCGTCGATCTGGCCGGGCAGCCGGCGCAGCCCCTCGATGATCCGCCGCCCGTCGGAGACCGACAGGTCCCGGATCCGGCCCAGGTGCAGCGCCAGCAGCGCGAAGGCCACCACCGTGTTGGTGAAGCACTTGGTGGACACCACGCACACCTCGGGACCGGCGTGCACGTACACCCCGCCGTCCGCCTCCCGGGCGATCGCGGAGCCCACCACGTTGACCACGCCCAGTACCCGAGCGCCCTTGCGCTTGAGCTCCTGCACCGCGGCCAGCACGTCGTACGTCTCGCCGGACTGCGAGACCGCGACGTACAGCGTGTCCGGGTCCACCACCGGGTCGCGGTAACGGAACTCCGAGGCCGGCTCGGCGTCCGCGGGGATACGGGCCAGCTCCTCGATGAGCTGCGCGCCGATCTGGCCCGCGTGGTAACTCGTGCCGCAGCCGAGGATCTTGATCCGCCGCACCCGCCGCGCCTCGCCCGGCTCCAGGTTGAGCCCGCCCAGGCGCACGGTGGCGAACCGGTCGTCGATGCGCCCGCGCAGCACCCGGTCCACCGCCTCGACCTGCTCGACGATCTCCTTGTGCATGTACGTGTCGTGGCCGCCCATGTCGTACGACTCGGCCTCCCACTCCACGGTGGTCGGCGTCGCCGTGGTGCGCGAGCCCTCGGTGGTGTACGTGCGGAAGTCGTCGGACTTCAGGGTCGCCATCTCGCCGTCGGCCAGGGTGACCACCTGCCGGGTGTGGGCGACCAGAGCGGCCACGTCGGAGGCGACGAACATCTCCTTCTCGCCGATGCCCAGCACCACCGGTGAGCCGTTGCGGGCCGCCACGATCCGGTCCGGGAAGTCCTTGTGCAGCACCGCGAGGCCGTACGTGCCCTCGATCGCCCGCAGTGCCTCGCTGACCTTCTTCTCCAGCGTCTCGGCCTCGGACCGGCCGATCAGGTGGGCCAGCACCTCGGTGTCGGTCTCGGAGGTGAAGACCACGCCGTCGGCCGTCAGCTTGGCGCGCAGCTCGGAGGCGTTGTCGATGATGCCGTTGTGCACGACCGCGACCTTGCTGTCGCCGTCCAGGTGCGGGTGCGCGTTCTCGTCGCTCGGGGCGCCGTGGGTGGCCCACCGGGTGTGCGCGATGCCGGTCGTGCCGGCGAACCGCTTGGGGATCCGGGCCTCCAGGTCGCGGACCCGGCCCTTGGCCTTGACCGTGCGCAGGTCACCGGACTTGCCGGTGATGACGACGCCGGCCGAGTCGTAGCCCCGGTACTCCAGCCGCTGCAGCCCTTCCAGCAGCAGCGGCGCCACGTCACGCCTGCCGATGTATCCGACGATTCCGCACATGTGCGTCCCTCTCGGTCGTGCAATTGGTTCGGTTGCTCCCCGGCGGCTCAGCCGTAGACGATGCGGCGGAGCTGGCGCTGGGTGAGCGCCGGCGGGGCGACCGCCCGGTGCGGCAGCTCCTCCGCGATCCGTCCGAAGATCTCCGCGTTCACCAGGCCCCTGGCCTGGAGCTCGCGGTGTCTGCGGCGGACGAACTCCTCCGTCGTCTCGTCGAAGTACGCCAGGACGTCCATGACCACCCGGCCGGCCTCGCCGCGTCCCAGCGGCGTGGTGCGCACGAGGTGGTCGATGAGGTCGTCGTGGTTCGTCCGGCGTTCGAGCACCCGTTGATACTGGTGTGATCATCGTTGCTTTGCAAGAATCCTGCCCGAAAACGGGCAGGACTCGCCACTTTCTCCGGCCGAAAGGGTGACTTCCGCCACCGCGGGCGGGTGGGCGCGGCCCGGCGGGCGCCGTGGATCTTGACCTGGTCCCGGGGCGGGGGTAGTCAGTCGGGGATGCCGGCACCCTCCAGCGGACCGCGCCGGCCTGCGTTCCGGGGGCTCCGGGACGAGGCCGGACGGGCGCTTCGTTCTTTTCGTGCTCCACGTCCTCCCGTGCGTCCTCCCGTGCGCCTTCCCGCGCGTGCGCGTGCGCGGGCGGGCCGTCCGGGTCCGCGCAGGCCGGCCGGTCGCAGGGCGGTCGCGTGGCTGCTGTGCGCGGGGCTGCTCGCCGCGGGGGCGAGCGCGGCCGGGGTGCAGACCGCGGCCTCGGCGGCGTCGGGCCCGGCCGCCGTCACCGCGCGGGTGGTCCCGGTGCCGGCCTCGGTCCGGCCGGGCGGGGGCACGTACCGGATCGGCGCCGGCACCCGCATCACCGTGATCGGCGGCCAGGCGCAGGCCCGCGCGGTGGGCGAGTGGACGGCCGGGCTGCTGCGGCCCGCCACCGGCTACGCGCTGCCGGTCGAGCAGCGGGTCCTCCCGCGCGCCGGCGGCGGCCGTACGGGTGGCGCCGGCCGTGGCGACGGCGACCTCGCCGGTACGGGCGACCCCGGCGGCATCGTGCTGACCCTGGCCGGCGCCGATCCCGCGCTCGGCGCGGAGGGGTACCGGCTGCGGACCTCCGCCCGGTCCGTGGTGATCACCGCGCGCGGCGCCGCCGGGCTCTTCCACGGCGTGCAGACCCTGCGGCAACTGCTGCCCGCCGCGATCGAGGTCCGTACGCCCGTCCCGCACGCCGACTGGACCGTCCCCGACGCCGACATCACCGACACCCCGCGCTACGCCTACCGCGGCGCGATGCTCGACGTCGCCCGGCACTTCCTGACCGTCGCCCAGGTCGAGCGGTACATCGACGAGCTGGCCCTGTACAAGATCAACGTCCTGCACCTGCACCTCACCGACGACCAGGGCTGGCGGATCGCCGTCGCTTCCTGGCCCCGGCTGGCCTCCTACGGCGGCTCCACCGAGGTCGGCGGCGGCCCCGGCGGCCACTGGAGCCAGGACGACTACCGGGAGATCGTCCGGTACGCCGCCGCCCGCTTCCTGACCGTGGTGCCGGAAGTGGACGGCCCCGGCCACAGCAACGCGGCCCTGGCCTCGTACGCCGGGCTCAACTGCGACGGGGTGGCGCCCCCGCTCTACACCGGCACCAAGGTCGGCTTCAGCTCGCTGTGCGCGGGCCTCGAGCGCACCTACACCTTCGAGTCCGACGTCCTGGGCGAGCTGGCCGCGCTCACCCCGGGCCCGTATCTGCACATCGGCGGCGACGAGGCGCACTCGACGAGCCCTGCCGACTACGAGACCTTCGTCGACCGCGTGCAGCGGATCGTCGGCTCGTACGGCAAGACGGTCATCGGCTGGCATCAGATCGCCGCCGCCCACCCGGTGCCGGGAGCGCTGGTCCAGTACTGGGGCACCTCCGGCACGGAGCCGCAGGTGCTGGCCGCCGCCCGGGCCGGCACCGGTGTGATCATGTCACCGGCCAACCGGGCCTACCTCGACATGAAGTACACCCCCGCCACGCCGTACGGCCTGAGCTGGGCCGGTTACGTGGAGGTCGCCGACTCCTACGACTGGGACCCGGCGACCGTCCTGCCGGGCCTGTCCGCCGGCGCCGTGCGCGGGGTGGAGGCGCCGCTGTGGACCGAGACGCTGAAGACCGACGCCCAGCTCGACGTCATGGCCTTCCCGCGGCTGCCGGGGATCGCCGAGATCGGCTGGTCCCCGGCGGCCACCCACGACTGGGCCGCCTACCGGGTCCGGCTGGCGGCCCAGGCCCCGCGGTGGGCGGCGCTCGGGATCGGCTGGTACCGCTCGCCGCAGGTGGACTGGCCGTCCTGAGGGGTCAGGGCCGGTGCTCGGCGGGTGGCCTGGGCTCGGTCAGCGCTCTGTGCTCGCTCAGCGCTCTGTGCGCGGCCAGCGGGTTGCGCAGGGTGCCGGCGAACTGGAGCGCCGCCGAGGGGTCGGCCAGGTCCACCATCTGCTGGTTGTCGCGCAACTGGAGCCGGTTCAGGCAGGACAGGGCGAACTCCGGCGCGAACAGGTCGTAGCGGCGGAAGGCCGCGGCCAGCTCCGGGCGGGCCCGCTGGTAGTCGGCCAGGCACTCGGCCACCGTGCGCCAGAAGGCGTCCTCGTCCAGCACGCCCTCGGTGTGCAGCAGCGCGCTCAGGAAGCGGAAGAAGCAGTCGAAGACGTCGGTGAAGACGGTCAGCGCCCGCTGGTCCACCGGCACGTCGGCCCGGATCCGCGCCACGGCCGGCGGCAGCACCGCGTCCGGGTCCATCACCACGATCTCCTCGGCGATGTCCTTGAAGACCGCCCGCTCGACCGTGCCCCGCCGGTCCAGCACCAGGATCACGTTCTCGCCGTGCGGCATGAACGCCAGGTCGTGGGCGTACAGGCTGTGCGCGACCGGGACGAGGTACGCCTCCAGGTACGCCCGCAGCCATTGCCGCGCGTCCGTGCCGGACCGGGCGATCAGCTCGCCGGCCACCGACCGGCCGTCGGCGTCGGTGTGCAGCAGCGCGGCCATGGTCATCAGCGACCGCCCCGGCTCCAGCGCCGGGACCGGGCTCTCCCGCCACAGCGCGGCCAGCATCTTGCGGTACGGCGAGCCCTTGACGGTGGCCCGCTCGTAGCCGCGGTGGTGGTAGCCGATCGCGGCGCGCTCGCGCAGGATCGTCAGCCGCGCGGCGGTCAGCGTGGGATCGGCGGCGATCAGCTCCGCCAGCCAGTCGTTGATCGCCGGGGTGGCCTCCATGTAGGCGGCGGAAAGGCCGCGGACGAAGCCCATGTTGAGCACCGACAGCGCCGTCTTGACGTAATGGCGCTCGGGGCGGTCGGCGTTGAGGAAGGTGCGCAGCGACTGCTG
Organism: Actinacidiphila acididurans; assembly: GCF_016918855.1. Taxonomy (GTDB): domain Bacteria; phylum Actinomycetota; class Actinomycetes; order Streptomycetales; family Streptomycetaceae; genus Actinacidiphila; species Actinacidiphila acididurans. Next base: position 823 of record NZ_JADKYB010000020.1, on the reverse strand, counting down.
CGGCAGGTGGCGCTCGTCGCCCGGGCCGAGCGGGACGAGCCGGCGCTCGGCCACCTCGCCGGCGAAGGTGACGGCGAGCCGATGCTCCCACTGCCAGGTGTGGGCGGGGATCAGCAGATAGTCGGCCGGGTCCAGGCCCAGGTCGCGCAGCGTGGCGGCGAACCGGTCGCGGGTGGCCTCGTCGAGCTCGCCGCGCAGCAGCGCTTCCTGGTCGGGGAACTCCGGGCTCGCGGTGAAGGTCGCGTGGTCGCGGTGGGCGGCCAGCCAGAACAGCCGTACCGGCGCCGCGGCCTCGGGCGCGTAGCCCATCAGGTCGGCCAGCCCGAAGCCGAGGCGGCCGCTGTTCGCCACGAAGCAGGGGTGGCCCTCGGTCATGGCCGCCTCGACGGTCTGGAAGGGCGCCCGGGCCAGCGCCCGCGCGCTCCGCCCCGCCGGGTCGCGGTCCCGCGCGGCCAGTTTGAGGGCGAGGGAGGAGAGGGTGGAGGTGATCTCCTCCAGGTAGACCGGCAGCACCTGGTCGCTCAGGCCGAGCGAGGTGCGGAAGTCGGTGACGAAGGCGAGCGCGTCGAGGTCCGTCTCCGCGTCGCCGCCGCTGCTGTGCCGGGTCAGGCTCTCCGGGTCCACGTCCCAGTGGTCCAGCGCCAGGCGCCGGGCGCGGAAACGGTACGTCGTGGCGCCGTCGTCGCTCGGCAGCGCCCAGTGCCGGCCCCCGCGGCGCTCCCGGGTCTCGGGGACGGGGGCGAGCAGGCGTTCGTGGGTGAATTCGGCGATCGCTTTGCGTATCAGGTGGCGGGTGGCGCGCTGCCAGAGGCCGGGGGTGAGG
>NZ_JADKYB010000001.1 GCF_016918855.1 Actinacidiphila acididurans | reverse complement strand
GGGCTTCATGGGGGCGGGGAGGGTGGTGCGGACGGAGGCCGAGTCGAGGGTGGCGGGGCCGTGGTTGGTGAGGGTGAGGGTGTAGGCGATGCGGCCGCCGAGGAGGCCGGGCTGGGGGTCGGCGGACAGGGCGACGGAGAGGTCGGCTTCGGTGACGACGTAGGTGAAGCGGTCGGCCGGGGTGACGGGGCTGGTGCCGGCCGGGGTGGTGACCTGGATGTCGACCGTGCCGGGGGTGCCGGGCGGGGCGACGGCGGTGCAGGTGGTGGCGGTGCAGTCCACGCCGGTGGCCGGGTGGCCGGGGCCGAAGGTGACGGAGGTGGCGCCGGCCAGGTCCGTGCCGGTGATCGCGACAGGGGTGCCGCCGGCGGGCGCGCCGGAGGCGGGGTTCACCGAGGTGACGGTGGGGGCGGGGGTGGGGGGCAGCGGGGTGAAGGACAGGGCCAGGCCGATCGGGTTGCGGCCGACGGGGCTGGTGGCGGTCACGGTGAGGGTGGCGGTGTCGATCGTGCTGACGTCGTTGGAGCCGAGGCCGGTGGCGTAGACGTGGGCGCCGTCGGGGGCGACGGCAACGCCCTGCGGGTTGGTGGCCACGGGGACGGTGGCGGTCACCGTGTTCGTGGCGGTGTCCAGGACGGAGACGCTGTTGGCGGGACCGTCGGCGACGTAGAGCTCGCTGCCGTCGGGGGACGCGGCCAGCGCGTAGGGCGGGGCGTCCAGAGGAACGGTCGCGGCGACCGTTTCGGTGGCGGTGTCGATCACCGACAGGGCGGAGCCGCTGATGTCTGCGACGTAGACATGGGCGCCGTCGGGGGTGATCGCGAGGGCGACCGGTACGGAACCGGCGGGGATCGTGGCGAGCGGCGCGTCGGTGGCGGTGTCGATCACCGTGACGGTCCCGCTGCTGCTGGCGACGTAGACGCGGGACCCGTCGGGAGTGACGGCGACAGCGTCCGGGCCCTGGCCGACCGGCACGGAGGCGACGACCGTGTTCGTGGCCGTGTCGATGACCGCGACGGCGGCGGTGCCGAGGTCGGCCACATAGGCGAGGGAGCCGTCCGGGGTGACCGCGACCGCGGTGGGGCTGGCCCCCACGGTCACGGTGGCCGTCACCGTGTCGGTGGCCGTGTCGATCACGGACACGGTGTTGGAGGCGATGTTCGGCACGTACACCCGCGTGCCGTCCGCGGAGCCCGCGGCGCCCTGGGGGCCGCCCCCGACGGGCACGGTCGCGGTGACCGTACCGGTCGAGGTGTCCAGAACGGAGACGGTGTTGTCGCCGTCGTTGGCCACGTACGCGGTCGTCGTGCCGGCCTGGCCCTGCGGGGCGGCCTGGGCGGCCGGCGCGGCGCCGGTCAGGGCGGCGGTCAGGCCGAGCGCGGCGGCCGCGGCTATCGCGCCGCCGGTCCGGGACAGCCGTCGGCGGCGGCCGCCGCGGACGGGGACGGTCGAGGTCATGCGCGTTTCCCCCCTCGGGTCGCCCGCGACGGCGGACGCCCGGAGGGGCCCTGCGAACCGCCGCGGTGCGGATGGCACTTCGTGCACGCGGGGTCGGCCGCTCCCCCGCCGGCTCACGGCGGCAGCCTGCGGCCCTGACCGGCGCCCGTCGTGTCACCCGCGACGCCGTGATCGCCCACCGCGATGCAACGCGCACGGTACGTTGCCACGCCCGCGGCCGAGCCGCACCGGAATCGCCGCAAACGGCCGGTCTGCGACCGTGCTGCGCCAGGGAAGGCGCCGCAATTGCCGCTCCATGCGCCGCCGGACCTCCTGGTCGGCCCCTCTCCAAGGGGAGAGCCGAGCGCTGTCGGACCCCTGTGGTTCGGTAAGGGCACCCGGACTCCGCCGGGACAGCGCGGACCGGAAGGAAGAAGGGGACACGTGGGTACTTGGGGCAGCGGGAACTTCCAGAGCGACACTGCGGCCGATCATCTGTCGATCGTGGTCGGGCGGCTGGTGGGGGAAGTGGCCGAGGCGATGGCGGGTGATCCGGAGGGGATCGAGCCGGACGAGTACTGGGGGTTGCCGTGCCGTGCAACGTCGAGTTGCTGTACGTCCTGGCGCGGGCGGGTTACGGGGCCGAGGGTCTGCCGAGGGCGGAGGTCGTGGCGGAGTGGAAGCGGGCCTTCCTGGAGGTGTGGGAGGGGGCGATCGACGAGCTGGAGCCGACATCGGAGCACCGGCGGGAGCGGCTCGCGGTGCTGAACCGTACCTTCGACCAGCTCGCCGAGGTCGCCGCCGAGTAGCGCGAGGCGCCACGGGTCACAGCGGCGCCGGGGAGGACGCGCCGGGCAGGAGGAGGTGGGGGGTGCCGGTGCCGTCGGCGGGGACGGTCCACAGGTCGGTGCTGGTGGTGTCGCCCTGGGTGGGGAGGGCGTAGGCGAGGGTGTCGTTGTCGAGCCAGGTGGCCTGGTCGTCGACGCTGCGGTGTTCGGCCAGCGGGGTCTGGCGCAGGGTGCGCAGGTCGAGGACGTACTCGTGCCAGAGGGAGGCGCCGGCCAGCACGCGCTTCTTGAAGGCGACGCGGGTGCCGTCCGGGGACAGCGAGGGGCATTCGACGTTCTGGACGCCGGTGTCGGTGAGGGTGCGGCGGGTGATGGAGCCCTTGACGAGGTGGGTCTTCCCGGCAGTGGCGAGGGTGGCGTAGAAGGTGTCGTCGTCGCTGGCGAAGGTGACGCCCCAGATGTTGGTGTCCACCGCGTGGTAGGGCTGCCCGGCCAGGGTGATGGCGAAGTCCTCCAGGTTGGGCAGCAGGTGCCAGGTGCGGGTGTCGAGGATCGAGGTGCGGGTGGAGAAGAAGGCGGCGCCGTAGGACTCGCCGCCGACGAAGACCGTCCAGGCGGCGAGGCGGCCGCTGGGCGAGACGCGGGCCCGGCTGGGGACGCCGGCCAGCGGGAAGGTGCGCCGGGTGTGGAGGGCCGCGTCGGTGATCACGGCCTTGCCGGTACGGGCCAGCACGCCGAGCCCGGAGCGCAGGCAGACCCCGGTGCCGGCGGCGGCGTAGAAGCGGGCGCAGTCCAGGGTGGAGGCGGTACGGGTGCCGCCGGGCGCGCCGGCGGGGACCGTGGTCACCCGGCCGCGGTAGGGGCCGTGGGCGGCGTTGACGAAGGCGACCTGGCCGGTGCGGGTCAGGCTGACGGTGCCGGCGGCCACGGCCGGGCCGCCGGCCCGCGGCTTGTTCCGGTCGGCGGCGCGGGATGCGGCGTGCAGCACGAAGCCGGTGCCGAGGCCGGCCAGCAGCAGGACCGCGATCCCGAGGATCAGCAGCCGGCGTGCCGTACTCATCGGCACCCGCTCCACGGCCACCGTTTCCGCAGGTCCCTCGGCGTGTCGTTCACTCATGCGGTCTTCTCCCCGGGGCGCAGGACGACGGCGGCGAGGGCGGCGCACACGAGCAGCCCGGCGGCGGAGGCGAACAGGGCCCGGCCGTCGCCCCAGGCCGTCCAGGCCGCGCCGAAGGCGAGCGAGCAGCAGAAGCGGGCCAGCGCCTGGCCGGTGCCGACCAGGGCGAGGCCGCTGCCGCGCAGGTGGGCGGGTACGACATCGGCGACGGCGGCCGGCAGCACGCCGTCGGTGGCCGCGTAGAAAGTGCCGTGCAGCGCGAGCACCGCGTACGGCAGGGCGGGCGTGCCGGGGGCCCACAGCAGCAGGCCGTAGGCGGCGAGCAGTCCGGCGTGTCCGGCGAGGAAGACGACACGCCGGCCGATCCGGTCGGCGAGCACCCCGGCGGGCACGGCGAGCAGCAGGAAGACGGCGGAGGTGCCGAGCGGCAGCAGCGGGAAGAACTCCTCGGGGATGCCCGCCCGGTGCTGGAGCAGCAGGTAGACGAAGGCGTCGCTGACCGTGGTCAGGCCCAGCAGGACCGCGCAGCCGGCCAGCGCCCGCAGCCGGGGCACGCGCAGCAGACGCAGCGCCTCGCGCAGGTCGGTCCGAGCCGGGGCCGCGCCCGGGTCGGTGCCGTCGCCGTCGGCGGACAGCCGGCCACGGCCGGGGACGAACAGCACGAGGACCAGGACGCCGAGCACCGCGACGCAGGAACTCACCCCGAACACCGCGTCGTATCCGTCGGTGGCGGCGCGCAGGATGAGGAAGGCGGTCATGGGGCCGAGCACCGCGCCGGTGGTGTCCATCGCGCGGTGCACACCGAAGGCGCGGCCGCGGCGCTCGGGCGGGGTGGACAGGGAGATCAGGGCGTCGCGGGGCGAGGTGCGCAGGCCCTTGCCGGTGCGTTCCAGGGCGAGCACCACGCCGAGCGGGCCGAGGCTCTTGGCGAACAGCAGCAGCGGCTTGCACAGCGCGGACAGACCGTAGCCGAGGCCGGCGATCAGCTTGTGGCTGCGGATACGGTCGGCGAGGTGGCCGCCGGTGAGCTGCACCAGGGCGCTGACCCCGTTGTAGACGCCGTCCAGGGTGCCGAAGCCGAGCGGGCTCAGGCCGAGCCCGGTCACCAGGTACAGCGGCAGCACCGCGGTGACCATCTCCGAGGAGATGTCGGTGACCAGGCTGACGGCGCCCAGGGCCAGCACGACCGAGGAGACGGCCGGCGCCCGGCCGCGACCCGGGCCGCGAGCGGTGGCCGCCGCGGTCGGGGCGGCGCGGTCCGCGAGATACATGGTTCAGGTCCCCCCTGATCGGTCCCGGCCCGGTGCTGTGCCGGGCCGGTGTGCTGCGGTGGTGCGGTGCGGTCGGCCGGTGGAGTGCGGTCAGCCGGTGCGGCTGCTCTCGTCGCGCAGCCAGGTGCCGAAGTCCCCACTGCGGACGGCCTTGCGCGATGTGCGCCGGGCCACCACCGCAACCGTGACGAACACGGCCATGTGCGGCAGCAGCCACGGTTCGGCGCGCAGCACCCGGCGCAGGTCGGCGGTAGTGGTGCGGGCGGACGGCGGAGTGGTCGCGAAGTCATCGGCGGGCGTGGCGGGTTGGGTGGATCCGGTGAGTCCCGCAGGTTCGGTGGATCCGGCACATGCGTCAGGTCCGGCTGACTCGGTCCTCGTCGGCCCGGCCGGTTCGGTGGATACGGCTGGCCCGGTCGGTCCGGCTGGCTCGGTCGGTCCGGCTGGCTCGGTCGGTCCGGACTGCCCCGTGAGCGTGGCCTGTTCGGTGCCTGGGAAGGGCAGCGTACGCGACGTGGCTGTGGCCGGGGCGGGCTCGGGCGGCCCGGCCGGTTCGGTGGATACGGCCGGCCCGGTCGGCCCGGACTCCCCCGTGCGCGCGGCCTGTTCGGGGCGCGCGGAGGGCGGCGTACGCGACGCCGCTGTGGCCGGGGAGACGGGCGCGGGCGCGGCGTCGGGGGACGGTACGGGGCCGGCCGGGGATGGAGACGCGGGCCCGGCGGAGGCCGGAAGCGGAACGTTTCCCTGGGCCTGCTGGGCCTCGAGCTGCGCGGAGGAGGTCTCTGCGCGTACCCGGCGGCGGATCAGATCGGCCCAGGTGCGCGGGGGATGGACGGTGACGCGGGTGCCGTCGACCACGCGCCGCTCGTCCGGGGTGAAGGCGAGGGAGGCGGCCAGATCGTCGGCCATGAGGGGCGGCAGGGTGGCGATCCGGGCGTGTCCCTCCCGGGAGACGGCGATGACCCCCCTGCCGAACAGCCCCTCGCGCACCGCGGGCAACCGCTGCCACACGCGGTAATAGGCCCGCACCGGCCAGGCGCAGCCGGTCATGGGCAGGTGGCGGGCGGGCGCCGCCGCGAGCACGCCCGAGCCGTCGGCGACCGCGCCGGCCAGCGCCCGCACGTCCCTGCCGTCGAGTTCCACGTCGGCGTCCACGTACAGCCGCGGGAAGCCCCGGGCGTGCTCGTCGCCGGCCCGCAGCGCGGCGTGCTTGGACGGAAGCGGAATCTCCACCACGCGTACGCCGGGGTGTGCGCCGGCGATCGCGGCGGTGTCGTCCGTACAGCCGTTGCACACCACCACGATGTCCGGCACGTCCCCCACCTCGGTGTCCGCCAGCAGAGCGGCCAGCAGCCGGCCGATGACCCGTGCCTCGTTGTGTGCCGGTATCACGATGCTCGTCACGAGGGTGAGTATGCAGCCGGAATCAGCCGTGTCGTCGACTGTTTCGTCCAAGTCTCCCCCGAGCTGGAGTCGGTGGTCTAGATTGGGCGTCGCGGAACCGGTTTGCACGGAGCGTGTCGCTCCGTCGTATCGGTTGCGATCGCAGGGGGTTGTGCGAGTACGTCTGCTGCGACAGCAGTGCACGAAGGGCGCAAGCCGGGCCATATCCACGAGCCCGGTCGGATCACGTGTCACCGCATGTGCCGCCTCGCGTGGCACACGACCACATCACGACGTTTCACAGTCGGCAGCTCGCCGGGTCCGGGCGTGGGGACGCCCAGGGGACCGGGCGGAGTTCGGGGATCTGGGGGGTATCGATGACCGCTGCACGGGTCGCGCCCGGGCAGGAAGCACAAAACGGTATACGTGGCGACATGCGCCGCGGTCCGCGTGAGGACGCGAAGAGCGACGCGGGCGGCACGGGCGCCGGGGCCGAGGGCACCCTGGGGGTCGCCGTGGTCGGGGCCGGCTACTGGGGCCCGAACCTGGTGCGCAACTTCCAGGCCAGCGAGCACTTCCGGCTGCGCTGGCTGTGCGACCTGGACGAGGACCGGGCCCACCGGGTGCTCGGCGGCTACTCCACGGTGCGGGCCACTTCGGACTACGCGGCGGTGCTCGCCGACCCCGAGGTGCAGGCGGTGGCGGTGGCCACCCCGGCCGGTACGCACCTGGAGGTCGCGCTGGCGGCGGTGCGGGCCGGCAAGCACGTGCTGGTGGAGAAGCCGCTCGCGGCCACGTACGCGGACGGCGCCCGGCTGGTGGCCGAGGCCGAGGACCGCGGGCTGACCCTGATGTGCGATCACACCTACTGCTACACCCCGGCGGTGGGCCGGATCCGGGAGCTGGTGCACTCCGGCGAGCTGGGCGAGATCCACTTCGTGGACTCGGTACGGATCAACCTGGGGCTGGTGCAGAAGGACATCGACGTGCTGTGGGACCTGGCCCCGCACGACCTGTCGATCCTGGACTTCATCCTGCCCGAGAACGTGGAGCCGGTCGCGGTGGCCGCGCACGGCGCGGACCCGATCGGCGCCGGACGCGCCTGCGTGTCGTACCTGACGCTCCAGCTCAACACCGGCGCGATCGCCCACGTGCACGTGAACTGGCTCTCGCCCACGAAGGTCCGCACCACCATGGTCGGCGGCGCCAAGCGCACCCTGATCTGGGACGACCTCAATCCGGCGCAGCGGCTCACGGTGTTCGACCGCGGCGTGGACCTGGCGGCGCCGCAGGAGATCGGGCCGAGCGAGCGGCGGGACATGCTGATCTCCTACCGGTCGGGCGACATGGTGGCGCCGGCGCTGAAGGAGAAGGAGGCGCTGCGCAGCATGGTGGACGAGTTCGCGGCCGCCATCACCGAGGGCCGGCCGGCGCTGACCGACGGGCACGCGGGCCTGCGCGTACTGGACATCCTCGAAGCGGCCTCGCGGAGCCTGGAGTTCCGCGGCGCCGTGGTGGGCCTGCGGGCCGGACGGCGCTGACGGGCCGTGCGCGCCCGGCCGTCGAGGCGGCCGGGCGCGCACGGGCGAGCGGGTCGTCGACCGAAGCAACAGACCGGGCAACGGGATCCGCCGCGGGGCGCGGCGGCCACGAGTGGGGGGAAGAGGGTTGAGCACGGTACGAGGCTCCAAGGTCCTGGTCACCGGGGGCGCCGGCACGATCGGGTCGCACGTGGTGGACCTGCTGGTGGCCGGCGGCGCGCGGCAGATCGTGGTGCTGGACAACTTCGTCCGGGGCCGGCGGGAAAACCTGGCGTCCGCGCTGGCCAGTGGCGTGGTGGAGGTGGTGGACGGCGACATCCGCGACAGCGCCGCGGTCCACAAGCTCACCGAGGGCGCCGACCTGGTCTTCCACCTGGCCGCCATCCGCATCACCCAGTGCGCCGAAGAGCCGCGGCTGGCCAACGAGGTGCTGGTGGACGGCACGTTCAACGTCCTGGAGGCGGCCGCGGCGGCCGGCGTCGGCAAGGTGATCGCCTCGTCCTCGGCGTCGGTGTACGGGCTGGCCGAAAGCTTCCCCACCGACGAGCGGCACCACCCGTACAACAACGACACCTTCTACGGCGCCGCAAAGGCGTTCAACGAGGGGATGCTGCGCAGCTTCCACGCGATGTACGGGCTGGACTACGTGGCCCTGCGGTACTTCAACGTCTACGGGCCGCGGATGGACATCCACGGCCTGTACACCGAGGTGCTGATCCGCTGGATGGAGCGGATCGAGGCGGGCCGGCCGCCGCTGATCCTGGGCGACGGCGCCCAGACGATGGACTTCGTGGACGTCCGCGACATCGCGCGCGCCAATGTGCTGGCCGCCGAGTCCGACCTGACCGACGAGGTGTTCAACGTCGCGGGCGGCACCGAGACGTCGCTGCGCGAACTGGCGCTGGCGCTGATCGAGGCGATGGGCGGGCAGGCGGAGCTGGAGTACGGTCCGGCGCGCGCGGTCAACGGGGTGACGCGGCGGCTCGCCGACACCACGCGGGCCGCCGAGCGCCTGGGCTTCAGCGCGCGGATCGGGCTGCGGGAGGGGCTGCGGGACCTGGTCGCGTGGTGGCGCGCCGAGCGGGAACAGGCGGCGGCCGGCGGCAGCGGGACCGAGGGCGCGGCCGGGATCGCGGGAGCAGCCGGATGAAAGCGCGGATCCCGGTGATGACGCCCTGGCTCGGCGAGGAGGAGGCGCAGGCCGCGGCGGCGGCCGTGCTGTCCGGCTGGGTGGCGCAGGGGCCGCGGGTGGCCGAGTTCGAGCGGGCCTTCGCCGAGCGGGTGGGCGCCGACCACGGTGTCGCGGTCAGCTCGTGTACCACCGCCCTGCACCTGGCGCTGGTCACCATGGACCTCGGGCCGGGCGACGAGGTGGTGGTGCCGTCGCTGTCCTTCATCGCGACCGCCAACGTCGTGCGGTACGTGGGCGCTACGCCGGTCTTCGCGGACGTGGCCGCGGACACCGGCAATCTGACGGCGGCGAGTGTGGACGCGGTGCGCACCCCGCGGACCCGGGCGGTGCTCGCCGTCCACCAGGGCGGGGTACCGGCCGACGTGCACGCGCTGCGCGCCGCCTGCGCGGACTGGGGGGTGCCGCTCATCGAGGACGCGGCGTGCGCGATCGGCACGACCGTCGGCGGGAAGCCGGTCGGGCAGGGGGCGCTGCTGGCCGCCTGGTCCTTCCACCCGCGCAAGCTGGTCACCACCGGCGAGGGCGGCATGATCACCACGGACGACGCGGCGTGGGCGGAGCGGCTGCGGCGGCTGCGCGAGCACGGTATGAACGTTTCGGCCGCCCAGCGCCACGCCAGTAGCGCGCCCGTCCTCGAGCGGTATCTCGAAGTGGGCTTCAACTACCGGATGACCGACATCCAGGCGGCCGTGGGGCTGGTCCAGCTCGGCAAGCTGGACGCGATGATCGCCCGCCGCCGGGAGCTGGCGGCCCGGTACGAGTCGCTGCTCGCCGACGTGCCGGGCATCACCCCGGTGCGCGACCCGGAGTACGGCCGGGGCAACTTCCAGTCGTACTGGGTGCTGCCCGACCCGGACTTCCCGGTCGGCCGGGACGAGCTGCTGGCCGCCCTCGCCGCGGCGGGCGTCTCGGCCCGGCGCGGCATCATGGCCGCCCACCTGGAACCGGCCTACGCCGGTCACCCGCACGCCCCGCTCCCGGTCACCGAGCGGATCAGCACGGGTTCGCTGATCCTGCCGCTGTTCCACACCATGACCGAGGAGCAGCAGGACCGGGTGGTGGCGGTGCTGCGCGAACAGGCCGGCCGATGAGTGCGTACGGCGGCAGATCCGGTGGGCCGGCCGAGGACCTGCTGATCGTCGGCTCGGGCGGTTTCGGCCGGGAGACCGCGCAGGCCGTCGCGGATGTCAACGCCGCACTCGGGGCCCCGCGTTGGCGCCTGCTCGGCTTCCTCGACGACGACCCGGCACGGCACGGCAGCCGGGTCGACGGGCTGCCGGTGCTCGGCGACAGCGGCCTGGTGCACCGCATGCCCGAGGCGAAGGTGCTGGTCTGCGTCGGCAGCCCGCGCGGTTACGCGGCCCGCGCCCGGCTGGTGCGCCGGCTGGACCTGCCGCCGCAGCGGTACGCCACGGTCGTCCACCCGACCGCGGCCGTCTCCGGCAGTTCGGTGATCGGCCCCGGCTCGGTGCTGCTCGCGCACTGCGTGCTGACCGCGGCCGTATGGGTCGGCGCGCACGTGGCGGTCATGCCGCACACCGTCCTCACCCACGACGACGTGGTGGCCGACTTCGTCACCCTGGCCTCCGGAGTGCGGCTCGGCGGCGGGGCCCGGCTGGAGCGCGGCGCCTACATCGGCGCCGGGGCGCTGATCAGGGAGTACGCGACGGTCGGCGCCTGGTCGCTGATCGGCATGGGCAGCACGGTGCTGGCCGACGTCCCGCCCGGCGAGGTGTGGGCCGGCACCCCGGCCCGCCGGCTGCGCGCGGCCGGGGACGCGGAACTCGCCGAGCTCGCGACCGGACCGGTACGCGGGGACGACACCCGCGCGCCGGGCGGCACGGGTGACGGCGGCGGCATCGCCGCGGACGACCTGGACGGCACCGGCGGGCACGACACCGACGCCGACGACCGCACCGGCACCCGCAGCGACTTCGGCGGAAACGCCCCGCACCGCACCGACCCCGACACCGCGGCCCGCAACGACGCGGACCCGTACGCCACCGGCACCCGCACGGGCATCGACCGACACGATCCACACGGCACCGGCCCTGAAAACGCCCATCGCAACGACGCCGGCACGGACAGCATCGGCCACGACGCCACGAGCAGCCGAGACGGCGCAAGCGCGTACCGCACCGGCACCAGCACCACCTTCGGCGGGCACGAACCGCACCGCACCGGGCCCGACACCGACCCGCACAGCGGCAACGGCAACGGCAACGGCAGGAACCACCCGCACCGCACCGGCCGGGACGGCGCCGTCGCCGACCGGGGCCGGCAGACCTCGGACACCGGCGCGCGGCCGGACCTACGGATGGGGAGTCCAGCACTGTGAACCAGATCCCACTGGTGGACCTCAAGGCGGCGCACGCCGAGGTCGCCGAGGAAGTGCAGGCCGGGTTCCTGCGGGTGATGGCCGGCACCGCGTTCATCGGCGGCGAGGAAGTGCGCGCCTTCGAGCGGGAGTACGCGGCCTTCGCCGGGGTCGCGCACTGCGTGGGCGTCGCCAACGGCACCGACGCCCTGGAGCTGGCACTGCGCGCGAGCGGCGTCGGGCCGGGCCGGGAAGTGGTGCTGCCCGCGAACACGTTCATCGCCACGGCCGGCGCGGTGGCCAGGACCGGCGCCACCCCGGTGCTGGTGGACTGCGCCCCGGACACGTACCTGATGGACACGGCGGCGGCGCTGGCAGCCGTGGGCCCGGCCACCCGCGCGGTGGTGCCGGTGCACCTGTACGGGCAGTGCGCCGAGGTGGCCGAGCTGACCGCGGCGCTGCCGGCGCACGTACACGTGGTGGAGGACGCGGCGCAGAGCCAGGGCGCCACCCGCGAGGGCCGCTCGCCGGGCAGCGGCACCATCGCGGGGACCAGCTTCTACCCGGGCAAGAACCTGGGCGCGTACGGCGACGCGGGCGCGGTGCTGACCGACGACGAGGAGCGCGCCGCACTGGTCCGGGCGATCGCCAACCACGGCGGCGTGGCCAAGTACCGCCACGACGTGCCCGGTTTCAACAGCCGGCTGGACGGGCTCCAGGCGGTGGTGCTGCGGGCCAAGCTGGCCCGGCTCGAGGCGGCCAACACCGCCCGGCGGGCCGCGGCCGCCCGCTACGACTCCCTGCTCGCCGGTCTCGCCGACGCGGGCCGGGTGGTGCTGCCGGTCACCGCGCCCGGCAACGAGCATGTGTGGCACCTGTACGTGATCCAGGTCCTGGGCGCCGACCGCGACGACGTGGTCGGCAAGCTCAACGCCGAGGGCATCGGCGCGGGCGTGCACTATCCCGCGCCGGTCCACCTCACCCCCGCCTACGCCGGACTCGGCCACCGCCGCGGGGACTTCCCGCACGCGGAGGCCGTCGCCGACCGCATCCTGTCCCTCCCCCTCTACCCGCAGATCACCGCCGACCAGCAGCAGCGCGTGGTGGACGCGCTCACCGCCGCGCTTCGCTGAGCCGTATCCCCCCGCACCTGCGCACACAGCACACCGCACCCCGTACTCCCGCACCACGCCGCGTCACGTGCGCCGTACCACGGCCTGAAGCAGCCTTGCTTTCCCCGCACCACCAGGCACGACTCCGCCGCATCGAGCCGGGCCCTGCACCGCCTGAGAGGTACAGATGTTCGCAACCCGAAGACCCGTCAAGAGCGCCCTCGCTGCCCTGGTCGTCGCGCTGGCCGCGGCCGTCCTGCCGCTGACTCAGGTCAACGGCGCGGCCGCGGCCGATCCGTGCGGCACCGGCTCGAACCCGATCGTGTGCGAGAACTCCAAGCCCGGCACGCCGATGGAGGACTGGTTCGCACCCAACGCCTACGGAAACGTCCAGGGGTTCACCCAGCAGGTGAGCTTCCAGGCCGGTGACACCGTCCAGTTCAAGGTGCAGTCACCGGTCGCGTACCACGTGGAGATCTACCGGCTCGGCTACTACGGCGGCGACGGGGCCCGGGAGATGTCGACGGACACCCAGGCGGCCGTCACCTACCCGGCGAACTTCACCCGGGACGGCACCCCGGGCAGCCCGCCGGACAACACGGTGGTCGACGGCGAGCCCGACGGCAAGCCCCTGAAGTGCGCCACGGACACCACCTCCGGGCTGGTGGACTGCGGCAGCTGGCCGGTCACGGCGAGTTGGACAATCCCCTCCGACGCGGTCTCCGGCCTCTACATCGCCAACTTCGACCAGGTGGACGGCAACGGCGTGATGCCGTACCCGTTCGTGGTCCGCAGCGACGCCAGCCACTCGGACATCGTGGTGCAGACCGACGACGAGACGTGGCAGGCGTACAACAAGTGGAGCGGGCGGAATCTGTACGACGGCGACGGTCCCGCGCCGGACGGCCGTGCGTACCAGGTCAGTTACAACCGGCCGCTGGACATCGGCGGCGACAACGGCGTGTACGGCTCCGAGTACGAGATGCTGTACTGGCTGGAACGCAACGGCTACGACGTGAGCTACCTGTCCGGGCTGGACGTCTCGACCCGGCCGTCGGACCTGCTGAACCACAAGATGTTCATGTCCTCCGGGCACGACGAGTACTGGACGCAGGACCAGTTCAGCAATGTGCTCGCCGCCCGCAAGGCGGGGGTGAACGAGGCGTTCTTCAGCGGCAACGAGGTGTCGTGGAAGACCCGGTTCGCGCCCAGCATCGACGGCGCCAACACGGCCGGCCGCACCCTGGTCTGCTACAAGGAGACCAAGCTGGAACTGGCCCAGCCGGACGGCATCCCGGACCCGAGCAAGGTGTGGACCGGCACCTTCCTGGACCCGGGCGGCGCCGCGAAGGGCGACAGCTATCAGCCGCAGAACGTGCTCACCGGCTCGATGTTCATGGTCAACGGCTACCGCAGTGACGCGATCACCGTGCCGGGTGCGTACGCGAAGCTGCGGCTGTGGCGGAACACCACGGTCGCGAGCCTGACCTCGACGCAGACCGCGACCTTCCCGACCGGCACGCTGGGCTACGAGTGGGACAGCGACCTGGACAACAGCACCCGCCCGGCCGGGGAGATCGACCTGTCCTCGACCACGGTGGACATCACCGACGGCAAGTACCGGCTGGACTACGGCAACACGTACGGCAACGGCACCGCGACGCACAACCTGGTCGAGTTCCGCGACCAGACCTCGCACGCGCTGGTGTTCGGCGCCGGGACCGTGCAGTGGTCCTGGGGGCTGTCCAACGTGCCGACCGCCGACCCGGCCGCCACCGTGGTGACCGCCGACAAGCGGATGCAGCAGGCGACCGTGAACCTCCTCGCCGACATGGGAGTGCAGCCCAAGACGCTGCAGAGCGACCTGGTCGCGGCCACCGCGTCGGCCGACGTCGCCGGTCCGGTGGTCACCGTGACCAGTCCGGCGATCGGCACCACCGTCCCGGCGCTGCGGCCGGTCACCATCACCGGCACGGCCTCCGACGCCGGCGGCGTGGTCGCCCGGGTGGAGATCTCCACCGACGGCGGCAGCACCTGGCACGCGGTCAGCGGCCTGACGTCCTGGACGTACTCCTGGACGCCGACCACCACCGGCACCGCGCAGATCCAGGTGCGGGCGGTCGACGACAGCGTCAACCTCGGCACCACGACGAGCCTGCCGGTCAACGTCGGCCCGCAGCAGTGCCCCTGCACCGTGTTCCCGGCCACCGCGGTGCCGACCGTGGTCAACAGCGGTGACGGCGGCGCGGTCGAGCTCGGTGTGAAGTTCCGTGCCACCGCGGCGGGTTCCGTCACCGGTGTGCGGTTCTACAAGGCGCCGTTCAACACCGGTACGCACACCGGCAGCCTGTGGACCGCGTCCGGCCAGCGGCTGGCGACGGGGACCTTCACCAACGAGACGGCCTCCGGCTGGCAGCAGCTCAACTTCGCCACCCCGGTGCCGGTCAAGGCCAACACCACTTACGTCGCCTCCTACTTCGCGCCCGGCGGCGGCTACTCCTACGACGCGAACTACTTCGCCGGCGGGCCGGCCGGGCTCGCCCCGCTGACCGCGCTCCAGTCCGGCACGGACGGCGCCAACGGCGTGTACCACTACGGCGCTTCGGGCGGCTTCCCGACGACGGCGTCGAACGGCACCAACTACTGGGTCGACGTGATACTGGACACCTCCACGGCCAGCACGGTGCCGCCGGCGGTCACCAACACCTCGCCCAAGGCCAACTCGGTGAACCTGTCGATCACCACCCCGGTGTCGGTGACCTTCAGCGAGCCGATCGACACCGACACGATGGTGTTCAGCCTGAAGGACGCCGCCGGGAACATCGTGCCTGGCGCGAAGACGTATCCCGCGGCGAACAGCCTCTCCTTCGCCCCGTCCACCGAACTCGCGCTGAACACGACCTACACGGCCTCGGTGCAGGTGGACGACCTGTGGGGCAACCACATGGCGAGCCCGACCACCTGGTCGTTCACCACCAGCGCGTCGCCGCCGGCCGTGACCTGCCCGTGCACGCTGTGGCCGTCGGCCACGGTCCCGGCGAACACCGACATGACCGGCGACCCCAACTCGGTCGAGCTGGGCACCCGCTTCAAGTCGGCGGTCAGCGGCTGGATCACCGGCGTCACCTTCTACAAGGGCGCCGGGAACACCGGCACCCACACCGGCAGCCTGTGGGGCACGGACGGCACCCAGCTCGCCACCGGGACCTTCACCGGGGAGAGCGCCTCCGGGTGGCAACTGCTCAGCTTCGCGCACCCGGTGGCGGTCACGGCCGGCACCTCGTACGTGGTCTCCTACCACGCCCCGCACGGCAACTACGCGGTGGACGGCGGCTACTTCGCCGGCGCCCACCAGGCCTACCCGCTCACCGCCACGGTGGACGCCGCCGGCAGCAACAACGGCGTGTTCCGCTACGGCACCGACACGGCGTTCCCCGACAGCAGTTACGGGTCCGCCAACTACTGGGTGGCGCCGATCTTCAGCACCGCCCCGCCGCCGCTTCCGCCGGCGGGCACCACGACCGAGATCCATTGAGTCAGGGTTCAGCAGTCCAGGAGATTGGCAGCCATCGATGAGCAGCGTCAGCGTCGTGATCCCCTGCTACAAGTACGGCCATTTCCTGGCCGACTGCGTCAGCAGTGTGCTGGACGAACAGGACGGTCTCGACGTACGGGTGCTGATCATCGACGACGCGTCTCCGGACGACTCGGCGGAGGCCGCCCACAAGCTGGCGGCCTCCGACCCGAGGATCGAGGTGCGCGTCCACGAACGGAACAAGGGCCACATAGCTACGTACAACGAGGGCCTGCTGGAGTGGGCGGACGGCGACTACGTGGTGCTGCTGTCCGCCGACGACCGGCTGGTGCCGGGGGCGCTGGTGCGTGCCGCCGCGCTGCTGGACGCCCATCCCGAGGTGGGCTTCTGCTACGGCCGGCCGCTGCGTTTCCGGCACGGCGGGCCGCTGCCCCCGGCGCGCACCAAGACGACCGGCAGCGCGGTCTACCCGGGCCGGTGGTGGCTGGAGCGCAGGTTCCGCGAGGGCACCGGCTGCATCACCTCACCCGAGGTGGTGGTGCGCACCGCGCTCCAGCGCGAGGTCGGCGGCTACGACCCGGCGCTGCCGCACGCCGGGGACATCGAGATGTGGATGCGGCTGGCAGCGCACGCGGACGTCGGCTACGTGCGCGGCGCGGACCAGGCGTATTACCGGGTGCACGGCGCCAACATGTCCACCGTCGACTTCGGCGGACAGCTCGACGACCTGCGGCAGCGGCGGGCCGCCTTCGAGGCGGTGCTGGCCAAGTGCGCCGGGCAACTCCCGGACGCCGAGCGGCTGTCGGGGATGGTGCACACCAAGCTGGCCCGCGCCGCGCTGCGCCGGGCCTGCCGGGCGTACGACCGCGGCCGCACCGACGTGGTGCCGGTCGAGGAGCTGGTGGAGTTCGCGCGGGACTGCCTGCCCGGCTTCGAGGGGCTGCCGGAGTACCGGGGGCTGCGGCTGCGGCGCCGGATCGGCGCGAAGGCGATGCCCGCCCTTCAGCCGCTGGTGCTCTCGGCGGTGGCCGAGCGCGGCCGGGAGTGGCTGTGGTGGCAGTCCTGGAAGCGCCGGGGCCTGTGATGCGGGACGGGATTCCCCGGGGCGGGCGGGACCGCTCAGCGGGAGGCCATCGGCCGCAGCCTGGCCGCGGTGCGCCGCCACCGGCCGCCGCCGGCCCGGCGCCGGGTCAGGTACCGGTCGGTCCACAGCGCGGCCAGCAGGCCGCCAGTCAGGCCGATGATGCCCACCCCGGCCAGGGCGCGGGTCCTGGTGCCCAGGACCTGCGCGGCGTTCGGCGGCACCAGCAGGTCCACGCTCATCCGCGAGGCGGCCGGCACGTGCTCGGCGGCCTGCATCGCGTCCACGTGCCGGCTGTAGGCGGCGATGATCGCGCGGACCTCGGTGTCGGCCCGGCCCGGGTCGCCGAGCTGTGCCTGCACCTGGAGCGAGGGGATGAGGTAGGCCGGGGTGACGCTGGTGCCGCTGTTGCGCGGCAGCAGCCGGTAGGTGCCGTGGACGCCGGCCGCCCGCAGTTCGGCCTCCCCCGCGGGCGACTTGAGCTGCTGCACGACCGCGTAAGAGACAGCGGCCAGCGGCGGCTGGAGGTTCGCGAACTGGTTGGGCTGGTTGCCGGTCACCGGCGGCTTGAGCACGACGACCGCCGAACTCAGGTAGCGCGGGGCGGGCTTGAGCACGTGGTAGGCGCCCGCCGCGGTCAGCACCAGCGCGAGCAGCAGCACGTACCAGCGGCGCAGCAGTGCGAGGACCACCTCGCCAGGGGACATGCGACCTCCTCGGGTCGCCTCCGATACTGGCAGGACATCGCGGGCCTCGCCACCGAATCGGGCAAGCCACCGCAATGCGTACGCGCGGCGGTGCGGGCGGAGGGAGCCGCGTGACTCTCGGCGAGATCCTGGCGGTGCTGCGGAGGCGCTGGTACCTGATGGTGCCGCTGACCCTGCTGGGCCTGCTGACCGGCGGCTACCTCTACACGGCGGTGCCGGTGGCGTACGAGTCGCAGAGCTCGGTGTCGCTGCTGGACTCCACCGCGGTCGCCAAGCTCGCCCCGACCTTCGGCAACCCGATCTCGAACGCCGGCGGTTCGCTGGTGGTGACCGCCGACGTGCTGATCCGCACGCTCCAGTCCAACGACTCCGCGCGGGGCCTGAGCGGTCTCGGCGTCACCGACCGGTACACCGTGGGCTTCGCCGCGAACGCGTCGGGGCCGCTGGTGTCGCTGTCGGTGACCGGCACCGACCGGGCGAAGGTGCTCAAGGAGACCACGACCCTCACGCAGTTCGCCGGCGACCAGTTGCGGGCCCTGCAGGCGGCGGCCAAGGTGCCGCCGCAGTACTACGTGAAAGCCGCCCCGATCGTGCTGCCGCAGACGCCGGTGTCGAAGATGAAGAGCCGGTACCAGTACGTGGCGGCGGTGGTCATCGTCGGCACGGCGGCCGGCTTCTTCCTGTCCTTCGGCATGGAGAGTTGGGCGCTGGCCCGGCGCCGCCGGCGGGGACTGGGACCGTACCCGGTGCGGGGCACCCGCCGGTCGCGGCGCGGGATCCTGCGCCGCCCGCTGGACTCCACCACCGTGCTGACCGGGTATCTGGCGCTGGCGTTCTTCATCCCGTCCAACCTGGACCTGCCCGCGCTCGGCGGGATCGGCACGCCGGCCAACGTCTTCGCCCTGCTCGGGCTGCTGTGGTACCTGGCGTCCTGGTTCACCGGCCGGATCGTGCCCGCGCCGGGCACCCGCGGGCCGCGGCTCGCGGTGTGCCTGCTGGCGGCCGCGGTGCTGATGGCGTACATCTCCGACGCCTCGCGCGGCAGCACGCACGAGGAGGTGCTGGCCGCGGACCGCGGGCTGATCGGGCTGCTGGTGTGGGTGTCGCTGGTGGTGCTCACCTCGGCCGGCATCCAGGACCGGGAGCGGCTGGACACCCTGATGCGGCGCATGGTGGTGATGGGCAGCGTGGTGGCGCTCATCGGCTACTACGACTTCTTCACCGCGACCAACATCGCCGACTCCATTCACATCCCGGGCCTCCAGTCGAGCGTCGCCGGGGTACGGACGCTGGACCGCGGGTCGTTCGTCCGGCCGCGCTCGACGACCGCGCAGTCGCTGGAGTTCGCCGGGATGCTGGCGCTCCTGGTGCCCTTCGCGGTGCAGCAGGCCTTCGACCCGGTCCGCCGGCACGCCGGCCCGGTGCGCCGCTGGGGCCCGGTGCTGCTGATGGGCGGCGCGCTGCCGCTGAGCGTGTCGCGCACCTCCATCATCGGCGCGGCGATCGTGATCCTGGTGATGCTGCCGCGGTGGAAGCCGCAGCGGCGATGGAGCGCCATCGGGGTGCTGCTGGTGTCGGTGGGCGCGTTCAAGGTGGTCATCCCCGGGCTGATCGGGACGATCACCAACCTCTTCTCGGAGTTCCTGTCCAACTCCGACAGCAGCACCAAGGCACGGACCGTGAAGTACTCGGCGATCATGCCGTACCTGCGCGAACACCCGCTGTTCGGGCGGGGGTTCGGCACCTTCACGCCCGACCTGTACTTCTTCACCGACAACCAGTACATGCTGACCCTGGCCGAGACGGGCCTGTTCGGGCTGGTCGCGCTGGCGACGCTGTTCCTCACCGGGATCCATCAGGGCGGGTCGATCCGCCGGCTGGCGCGTACCGAGGCCGACCGGGAGCTGGGGCAGGCGTTCTTCGCCTCGGCGATGGTCGTGCTCGTCATCGGCGCCACCTTCGACGCGCTGATGTTCCCGATGTTCGCCGGCATGTTCTTCGTGACGCTCGGCGCCGGCGGCAGTTACCTCGGATTCGTGCGGCGCGACGCCGCCCGCCCGGCCCCGGCCGGGGAGGCGGACGCCGGCCGAGCGCCCGACACCGGCCCTCCCGCACTGCCCGACGCGCAGGCCGACCGCCCCCAACTCGTGGAGTCCTGATGTCCATCCCGCACCCGCCCGCCGGGCCGGTCGCCGTGCTCGTCGTCACCTGGAACAGCGCCGCGGTGCTGCCGGCCTTCCTCGCCTCGCTGCCCGAGGGCATGGCCGGCACCGACTGGCGGCTGGTCGTCGCGGACAACGACTCCGCGGACGAGACGGTGGAGGTGCTGCGCGCGCTGGCCCCCGAGGCCACGGTCGTGCAGACCGGGCGCAACGCCGGTTACGCCGCCGGGGTCAACGCGGCCCTGGCCGCCACCGAGCAGTGGGAGGGCGGGATCGGCGCCGCGCTGGTGTGCAACCCGGACATCCGGATGCGCCCGGGTTGCGCGGCCACCCTGCTGGCGGCGCTCGGCGAACCGTTGCCGGACGGCACCCGGGTGGGCATCAGTGTGCCGCTGCTGTACGAGCAGGACGGCACGGTGGTCCGCTCGCTGCGCCGCGAGCCCAGCGTCAGCAGGGCGTTCGGCGAGGCGGTGCTGGGCAACCGGCGGGCCGGCCGGTTCCGGCACCTGAGCGAACTGGTCACCGACCCGGCCGCGTACACCGCCGCGACCCGCGCCGACTGGGCGACCGGCGCGCTGATGGCGCTGTCGGCCCAGTGCCTGCGGGCGTGCGGGCCGTGGGACGAGTCGTTCTTCCTGTACTCGGAGGAGACGGAGTACTGCCTGCGGGCGCGGGACGCGGGATTCGTCACCCGCCTGCAGCCGGCGGCGTCCGCGGTGCACCTGGGCGGCGACTCGCGGGTCTCGCCGTTCCTGTGGACGCTGCTGGTGCTCAACCGGGTACGGCTGCACCGCCGCCGCAAGGGCGCGGTCCGGGCGGCGGCGTTCTGGGCGGCGGTGCTGCTGCGGGAGAGCTCGCGGGCGGCGCTGGGCCGGGCGCCGAGCCGGGCGCCGAGCCGGGCGGCGGTGGCCGCGCTGCTCAGTCCCGCGAAGCTGCGGCAGGCCCCTGGCCCGGCACCACGCGCAGCGCTACCAACGACTTCGTGAGCCCGAGCACCCGCTCGGGCAGGATCACGGAGTCCGGGAAGAGGTAGCTCATCTCCACACGGGTGAGCAGTTCGATGCCGACCACCGCCTCCATGCCCTCGCGCGGGCTGCCCGGCCGGCTGTGCGTGAGCGGCCAGCGGCGCACCAGCCGGGCCCGGGCGGCCAGCGGCAGGAACTGGAAGCCGGGCGCCACGAAGTGCGGCTCGACCGGGAAGTAGCGGTAGGGCGTCTGGACCCAGTGCCGCGGCGCCAGGCCCGTCACCGCCTCGGCGAACCGGCGGCGCTGGCTGTGGCCGCCCACGTGCTCGATGGTGGAGTTGGAGAACACCAGGTCGTAGGAGCCGAGTCCGGCCGCCACCTTCGGGTCGGTGACGTCGCCGTTCTGCGCGGTGATCCAGTCGGGCAGGCCCTCGGGGTGCGGTTCGAGGTTGACCAGGTGGACGTGGGCCGGCCGCAGCGGTGCCCGCAGCCACATGTCGGCCGTGCCGCCGAGGTCCACCACCGTCATGTCCTCGATGCCGGGGAACCACCGGCGCATGACCTCCCAGCGGGACAGCCTGAGGCGTTCTCCGAGGGAGCCGGGGGCGTCGACGAAACGGTTGCGCAGCGCGCGGGAGACGGACATCGGGTGAACCACCTGGGGTGAGGGTGCCGGGCCGGCCGGCCGGGGACGCGGACAGTGCGGGGACAGGGGGTTACAGGCGGCGGCGGTCCGGGGCGCCGGACCGCCGGAGCTACCACTGGGTGAAGAAGCTGGTGGGGTTCACCAGGTACTGGACGGTGACGTGCGGAATGTGCTGGATGCGGCGGCCGCGGGAGTACCGGCGGACGAACTCCCAGTCCTCGCGGGGCAGCACCCCCTTGGCCCGGTAGAGCCAGCTGAACCGCAGCGACGGGGTGCGGCGGGCGACGAAGGCGTTGATGTCCACGAACGCCTGGTCGGCGTTGCGGCGCCGGTCCCATGGCACCGACAGCACGTCGTGCTCGGTGCCGTCGGGCAGCACCCTGCGCACCGCGGTGTAGACGGCGTCCGGGCCGCCGGGCGCCTCCAGGACCGCCATGGCGGTGGCCAGGTGGTCCGGCTCCCACACGTTGTCGTCGTCCAGGAACGCCACGTACCGCGACCGGCTCAGCCGCATCGCCACGTTGCGCACCACCCCGCAGTCCCCGGAGTTGCGTTCCATGCGCACCGCGATGAGCCGTGGGTCGTCGGGGAGTTCGGGCAGCGGCGTGCCCGAGCCGTCGTCGACGACCACCACGACCTGGTCCCGGTAGGTCTGGGCGAGCGCGGACCGCACCGCGACCAGCAGGTCGTCGGGGCGCCGGTAGGTGGGGATGGCCGTGAGCACGGTGGCCTCGGGCAGGTCCGGCAGGGTGGCGGCGATCCTCGCGACCTCCGCGTTGGCCAGCCTGCGCAGTCGTATCCCGGACGGCGCGAGCAGTACCTTGTTGCGCAGCTCGAACAGCACGATCCAGCCGAAGAGACGCTTGAGCACGGTCCAGGGCGCGCGGGCGAGGTTTCGCACCGGGCCCCTGGCCTGCTGCGGCAGCGCGGTCACAGGGCCTCCTTCGGCGGCTGGACCGGCCGTCCGTCGGACATCCGGTTGTCGCTCCAGACGTTGCCCTCGCCACCGCTGTTCCAGGCGGTGACGGGACCGTATCCGCCGGAGCCGGGGTGGTACTGGGTGGAGAAGACGTTCCCGGTGACCTTGATGCCGGTGGCGCCCTTGCCGCCGGCGTAGAGCGCGTACGCCCCGCCGGCCAGCCAGTTGTCCTGCACGGTGACGTTGAGGACCGCGCCGGTGTCGGCGAACAGGCCGATGCTGCCGGACGCGCCCTTCTCGACCGGGGTGGGGTTGAGCAGCGTGTTGTGCCGGACGACCAGGCCGCCGTTACCGCCGCCGTCGCTGATGACCGCGTTGGTGTGCTGCCACTCGCCGCCGAGGTTCTTGAACGGCGTGACGTCGTGCACGTAGTTGTCGTGCAGGTTGCCCTGGCCCATGGACAGGGCGTCGCCGAAGACCGACACGTCGCACCAGCCGACTTCGATCAGGCTCGTTCCCATGTTGGACACGGCGTAGTCCACGCCTCCGTTGTCGGGGCCCTTGCCGGGCACGGCGGTGATGGTGGTGTGCAGGATGCGCAGGCCGCTGAAGCCGGAACGCAGGTTGATGCCCCACCAGTTGTCCGAGGTGATCCTGCTGTCGATGATCGTCACGTTGTTCGCGTAGACGTCGAGCGAGCCGGTGATGTCCCACCGGCTGATCACGGTGCCGTCCTTGTCGATGGTCAGCGCGCCGGTGCGGTGCGGGGTGAGCGCCAGCCGCGGCCCGGTGCTGTCGGCGTCGGGGAAGCCGCAGGCGGAGTACGTGGCGCAACTGCCGGACCTGGTCGGTGTCCCGGTGGGCCTGTCGCTCGCGGCGCTGCTCGCGCTGTCCTTGACGCCGGCGCCGGCACTGTCGCCGGTCGCGGGGCGGGTCGTGGCCGGGGCGGGCGCGGCCTTGCCCATACCGGGGGCGCGGGCGCCGTCGGCGGCGGCCGGTGCCGTGGTGGTGGCGTCGGCCACGGGCGAGGCGGAGTCGACCGGGTCGGCCTGGCCGGGCGAGCAGGTGAGCGCCTGCACCGGGCAGGGGCTCACCGCGCGGGTGTCGCTCGTGCCGGAGTGGGCGGCCAGCACCACCGAGAGCAGGGCGGCCACCACGGCCGCGGCGGCCACGGCGATGCCCGCTCGGCGCAGCCGGCCCCGCCGGCTGTGGTGGTGCGGGGCCGGGCGGCTCCCGTCGTACGGTTCTAAGGCCGCGTCGCCGGAGCCGGCCGCGGGGTCGCCGGGGTCCCCCGAGGGACTGACGTGCGCTCTGCGTGGGAACTTCACCATGGTGGGGTCTACCTCGGGGTCGTGGTCGTGGGCGCGGTGCCGCGCAGGAAGTGCCGGCTCGGCAGGACGCACAGCACGTAGACCGCCAGGGCGGCCGAGCCGATGGTGACCAGCGCGGGCCGGCTCTCGCCGAGCCGGTCGCGCAAGGCCATGATCGTCACGGTCATCACCGCTCCGCCGAGGAACGGCCAGGCGCAGGCGCGGGCGATCCAGCCGGGGCCGATGCCCGCCCGCCGCAGCGCGTACACGAACACCGGTACGACCATGCCGCCGGCCACCAGGACATGGCCCTGGGAGACACCCACGATGCCGTGGGTGCGGGCGGCGAAAAGGAGCACGGGGAACAGGGCGCCCAGCCACAGGGCCTGAACGCCAATCAGCGAACTGCGCCGGCCGACCGCGACCAGGCAGTCGTAGGCCAGTTCGCAGCCGATCCGGATCAGGCCGAGCGCCATCAGCCAGGGCAGCGCCTTGGCGGCGGGCACCCACTGGCTGCCGTAGACCAGCCGCACGACGGGGGCGGCGAGTGCGGCGAGCAGCACGCACAGCGGGACGGTGCCGGTGACCAGGACGCCCAGGGCGCGGCTGAATCCTTGCGCGAGGGCGCGCGGGGTGTCGGCGAGCCGGGAGAAGCCGGCGAAGGAGACCCGGCGGGCCGCCTCGGAGATGATCCGTACCGGCCAGCCGGAGATGTTGAAGGCGAGGACGTAGAAGCCGAGCGACACCTTGCCGAGGGTGGCGCCGACCACCAGGGTGTCGACGTTGACCACGCCGAGGGCGAGCATGCTGGCGCCGGCCAGCGGCAGGCCGAATCGGAGCAGGGCCCTGGCCTGGTCGGGGTTCCAGCCGAACCGCAGGGTGCCGGGCGCGGCGAGGCAGAAACCGATCAGGGCGGCCACGTTGCCGGCGACCGAGCCCCACGCGAAGCTCATCGCGCCCCGGCCGGCGAAGGCCAGCAGCAGGGTGACGCCGGTGCTGATCACGAAGTTGGCGGCGTCGATGACCATCCGGCGGCCCTGGGCGAACTCCCGGGTGAGGAAGCCCGCGGGCACCTGGGAGATGCCGTCGAGCACCACGCACAGGCACATCACGCGCAGCACCGCGGTCGCGTCGGGCGAGCCGAGGGCGTGCGCCACGGCCGGGGCGACGGCGAACAGCGCGACGTACAGCGCCGTGCTGGACAGGACGCTCAGGGACAGGACGGTCGGCGCGAACCGGCGGGCGTCGCCCTCCCAGCGGATGATGGCGAGGCTGACGCCGAGTTCGTTGGCGGACAGCAGCACCAGCAGCACGGTCTGCGCCAGGCCGTAGACGCCCCAGGCCGCCGGGCCCAGGGCGAAGCGGGCCAGGACGATGCCGGTGGCGAAGTTGCCGAGCCGCATGACGACGGTGTTGACCAGGCTCCAGCGGGCGGCGGAGCGGACCTTGCGGCCCAGCCCCTCCGGGGCCGGTGTCCCGGGCGGCGGGCCGGCCGGGACACCGGGCGGGTCCTCGTCGTCCCGGACCGCCCAGGACGGGACCCGGCGCACCGGGTGGACCGGGCCGGCCGCGGCGTCCGGGCCGTCCTCGCCCGCGGTGCTCCCGGTGGGGCGCGCCCTGTGCACGATTCGACTCCTCGCCGCGCGGCTCGTGGTGGCGGTGGTCAGGACGGTCCGGCAGGGTCCGACGGAGGTCAGACGAACCGGTGGGCCTGCGGCCCGGTCGCCTCGGTGCCGGCGGCGCCGTCGCCGGACGGCTGCTCCGCGGCGCCGGGCGCCGACCACCGGGGGGCGGAGCGGGCACCCGCGCCGGACGGGTCCGGCTCCCCGCCCGCGTCGGCCGCCGCGCCGTCCGGGTCCCCGCCCGGCCCGGACGGCTGGGACGGTACGGTCGCCGCCGCCTCGCCCGGAACAGCGCCCGGGCCGCCCGCCGCGTGCGCGGCCTTGCGGTCCGGTCCGCTCCCCCGGCCGGCCGGGGTGCGGCGCCGGGCCTCCACGTAGAAGGTCGCGACCAGGGTGATCACGATGCCCATCACCGCGGCCAGCACCAGGTATTCGGTGCGGGTCTTGGTCTTCGCGACGGGCGTCTGCGGCGGCACGATGGTCGTCATCCGGATCATCGCCCGGGACGCGACGCCCTGCTGGATCTGGAACTGCTCCAGCCGCTTGGCGGCGTACGCGGTCATCAGCCGGTCGCTGTGCAGCACGGCGGCCTTGTCGCTGCCGCTCGCGGTGAGCCACACCAGCGGGCCCAGGGCGTTGTCCGCGATCTTGGCGACGACGGTGGTCGTCGCGCCCTGGGCCCGAAGGTCCGCCAGCGAGTCGTCCGAGTTGAGGTTGCGGGCCAGGCTGTCGGCCATGCCGGTCAGCGAGGTCTGCGTGCTCAGGAACGGATTGCCGTCGAAGGCGACCGTGGCCTTCTGCGAGTTGAGCAGGAGCACCGTGCTCTGCGACTGGTAGGTGATCGGCAGCCGCAGGTACGCCCCGGCGAGCAGGGCCGCGGTGAGCAGCAGCCCCGGCAGCACCACGTACCAGCGCCTGCGCATGACCCGGAAGATCTCGGCGAGATCCACGTATGTCCCCCCTCACGGCCCCATCGTGCGTGATCGAGCATATGGTGCGTCATGACCCGAGGAGGCCGGTTTCGGCCCCGCGGTCGCCGGCCGGACCGCTCTCATCCGGCCGGCGCGTCCGTCGGTCTGCGACGGGTGCGCGCGGTGCCGCCCGCCAGCAGCAGGTCGGCGATCCGCTCGCCGGCCCGGCCGTCCCACAGCTCGGGTCGGCGGGGGGCCGGCGGACGGTGGAGGACGGCCTCGGCGACGGCCACCACCCGCTCCGGATCGCGGCCGGCCAGGACGTTGGTGCCCTCTTCGACGGTGACCGGCCGCTCGGTGTTGTCCCGCAGCGTCACGCACGGCACGCCGAGCGCGGTGGTCTCCTCCTGGACACCGCCGGAGTCGGTGAGCACGATCCGGGCCCGGTCCTGAAGGGCGATGAAGTCCAGGTATCCGGCGGGCGGGACCAGCCGCACTCCCCCGGGCACCCCGAGGTCGGCCAGCTTCCCGGCGGCCCTGGGGTGCACCGGCAGCACCAGCGGCAGCCGGGCGGCGATCTCGCCGAGTGCCTTGAGCAGGCCGCCGAGCACGTGCGGGTCGTCCACGTTGGCCGGCCGGTGCAGGGTGACCAGGCCGTACTCACCGGGCGTCAGGCCGTACCGGGTCAGCACGTCCGAGCCGCGGGCCCGGTCCAGGTTGGCCAGCAGCGTGTCGATCATGACGTTGCCGACCAGGTGGACCTGGTCCGGCCGGTAGCCCTCGGCGCGCAGGTTGGCCACCGCGTCCGGCGAGGGGGCCAGCAGGTAGTCGCTGACCCGGTCGGTGGCCACCCGGTTGACCTCCTCGGGCATGGACCAGTCGCGGCTGCGCAGCCCCGCCTCGACATGGGCCAGCAGCGGGCCGGCCTTGGCGGTGACCAGGGCGCAGGCCAGCGTCGAGTTGACGTCGCCGACGACGACCACCGCGTCGGGGGCGATCTCGGCCAGCAGGGGCTCGAAGGCGGTCATCACCCTGCCGGTCTGCTCGGCGTGGCTGCCGGAGCCGACCCCGAGGAACCGGTCGGGCGGGCGCAGGCCCAGGTCGCGGAAGAAGACGCCGTTCATCGCCTCGTCGTAGTGCTGGCCGGTGTGCACCAGCACCACGTGTGCGCCGCGGGCCTCCAGGGCGTCCATGACCGGCTTGATCTTCATGTAGTTGGGGCGGGCACCGGCCACGCACACGATCGTGGTCATCACAGCACCTCGACGGTCGGGCCGGACAGCCGGCGGCGGCAGTCCAGGACGAAGGGCGCGTGCTGCATGACCAGGTCGTAGTCGAAGGCGTCGTGGTCGGTCAGCAGCACCACCACGTCGGCCGCGGCCAGTTCCTTGCGGGTCAGCTCGACCCGGACCAGCCGGGGGTCGACCGCGGCGGTCTCCACCACGTGCGGGTCGGCGGCCCGCACCTTGGCGCCCATGTCCAGCAGCAGTTGGGACACGCGCAGGCTCGGCGACTCGCGGGCGTCGCCGGTGTTCTTCTTGTACGCCAGGCCCAGCAGCAGCACCTTGGAGC
This sequence comes from Actinacidiphila acididurans, assembly GCF_016918855.1. Taxonomy (GTDB): domain Bacteria; phylum Actinomycetota; class Actinomycetes; order Streptomycetales; family Streptomycetaceae; genus Actinacidiphila; species Actinacidiphila acididurans. The sequence goes on along the minus strand of NZ_JADKYB010000001.1, from coordinate 701,449 downwards.
CGTTGACGGCGCGGCGGCGCCGGTTGAACGCGTCGGTCACGCGGCGGGTGACGTACTCCGGCATGTGGCCGTTGATGTCGTTGGCCAGTTCCACGAACCGGAAGCTCTGGCCGAGTTCGCGCTCCACCCGCCAGGACAGGTAGGAGGGGTCGATGGGCAGGCAGTGGCCGCCGACCCCGGGGCCGGGGGTGAACTTCATGAAGCCGAAGGGCTTGCTGGAGGCGGCGTCGATGGCCTGCCACACGTCGATGTCCAGGTGCCGGGCGAACATCGCGATCTCGTTCACCAGGGCGATGTTGACGTGCCGGAAGGTGTTCTCCAGCAGCTTGGCCAGTTCGGCCTCCTTCGGCGAGGCGACCGGCACCGTGGTGTCGACCAGGCCGCCGTAGAAGTCCTGCACCGCCTTCAGCGAGGCCGCGTCGATGCCGGAGACGATCTTGGGGGTCTGCTGGAAGCCCCAGACGGGGTTGCCCGGGTCGATCCGCTCCGGGCTGTAGCCGAGGTGGAAGTCCGGGCCCGCGGTCAGGCCGGAGCCGTCCTCCAGCAGCCGCGCGAACAGTTCCTGGGTGGTGCCGGGGTAGGTGGTCGACTCCAGCACCACGGTGGCACCCGGCCGCAGGTAGCGGGCGAGCGTACGGGCGGACTCCTCGATGTAGCGCAGGTCGGGGACGCCGTCGCGCAGCGGGGTGGGCACGGTGACCACGGCGACGTCGAAGCCGCCGCAGTCACGGGCCGCGTCGCTGGGCCGGTAGGTGCCCTTGTCCATGGCGGCCACGATGCGGTCGGCCGCCACGTCCTCGACGTAGGAGACGCCGGCGGCCAGGCTCTTGACCCGGGTGGCGTCCACGTCGTACCCGATGACCTCGTGTCCGACCTCCGCGGCGCGGATCGCCAGCGGCAGTCCGACGTACCCCTGTCCAACCACGACGACGCGCATCAGTGACTCCTGTTCGCGGGGCCGGCGCCGAGGCCGGGCGCAGGTGTGGGACGGACCAGCTCGCGGACGGTCATCAGGACGAAGGCCGCGTTGGTGGTGACGTAGCGCCGGGCCAGCCGGCGGGGTTCCTGGAGCAGGCGGTAGAGCCATTCCAGGCCGAGCCGCTGCCAGGAGCGGGGGGCCCGGCGGGTGACACCGGCCAGGACGTCGAAGGAGCCGCCGACGCCGTGGACGACCTGCACGCCGGTCTGTTTGCCGTAACTGGCGGTGAAGATCTCCTTCTTCGGCGAGGTCATGCCGAGGAAGAGCATGGCGGCGCCGCTGTCGCGCACGGCGTCGGCCACGGCGGGCTGTTCGGCGTCGGTGAAGTAGCCGTTGCGGTGGCCGGCGACGGTCAGCCGCGGGAAGCGGCGGCGGACCTCGTCGAGCATGCGGGCCAGGACCTCCTCGCGTGCGCCGAGGAAGTAGACCGGTATGCCCTCGGGTTCGGCGGCGGCCAGCAGTCGCAGGAACAGGTCGATGCCGGCGACGCGTTCGGGCAGCGGGCGGCGCAGCAGCCGGCTGGCCCACACCACCGACTGCCCGTCGGCCAGCACCAGGTCGCAGCCGCCGACGGCCTCGGCGAGCCTGGGGTCGCGCCGCATGCCGACCAGCTTCGCGGCGTTGACCACTCCTATTTCCAGCCGTTCGCCGGCCCGGACCGTGGCCAGGCAGCGCTCCACGGTCCGGTCCATCGTCAGCGGGTCGATCCGGACCCCGAACAGGGTGCGGGCGGCGGTCATGCGCGGCCTCCCGAAGCGGTGTCGTCGGACGGGGCGTCGGACGGGGCGTCGGATGCGCGAACTCCGTTGGCGGTGCTGGCCGTTGCGGTGCTGTCCGTGGCCGGACTCTGTACGGCGAGGTCCCCGGTGGCGGGACGGCCGGCGGCAGGGCCGGTGCGGTCGCCGCCGAGCCAGGCGAAGAGCATCCAGCCGAACTCGTACGGGCGGCACTCGCGGTCGACCGCGCCCGGCCGGTACACCCGGTCCAGGGCGGTGAGCCGCGCCCGGGGGACGCCGCGGGTGACCAGGCTCCGGGCGGCGCGGACCGCCTTGCGGGGGTCGCCGCGGTACACCTTGCGCCAGGTGACGCCGAGGTCGTCGTGGATCATCGGGTCGGCGGCGGCCAGTTCGGGCGGGCCGGCCATCCAGCGCAGGCCGCGCCGCACCGGCCCGGAGAAGTCGGTGCCGCCGGCGTCGGCCAGGTCGAACAGGGCGGTGGGCGCCATGGCGTGCTGGTGGACGCTGTAGACCGGGTAGCCCTCGACGAGGCCGCCGGAGCGGGCGTCGTAGTGCCACCACCACTGGCCGCCCTCGCCCTGGAGGTCGCAGATCCGGGCCGCGCAGGCGTCGGCCGCGGCCAGCGCCTCGGGGTCGGAGCCGGAGGCGTGCAGCCGGGCCAGCGCCTGGAGCGGGTAGGTCTGGTCCGCGAAGCAGCCGATGTGCGCCCGGTACCAGGGCACCAGGCCCGGTCCGGTGGCGTGCGGGAAGAGCGGGCTGCCGGCGACGAGGGCGCGCAGCAGCCGGTCGCGGGCGGCGGCCAGCGGCGCCTCGACGTCGGCGCTGTCCCGGGCGGCGACCAGGGCGGACAGCACCCAGGCCGCGGCCACCGTGTGGCGGGGCCCGGGCGCGGCGTCGAGCACCGCGAGCCGGTCGAGGGCGTCGGACAGCTTGGGGTGCGCCGTCTCGGCGGCGGCCCAGGCGATCAGGGCCGCGTCGCCGAGGTCGCTCACCGCGGGCAGCCGCTGGATCAGCAGCCCGGTGAACTCCTGGGCGGTGTGCCCGCCGAGGACCGCCCGCTGGCGTTCCTCGGGCAGGAAGCGGGTGCCCAGCGCGGTGATCGCCGCGTACCGGTCACTGGTGCCGCGGCGCTCCAGCGTCCAGGACCGGGCGCCGCCCTCGGCAGGGTGCCCCGCGGCGGAGGCTCCCGCGGTGGGGCGGGCGGCCAGGGTGAAGACGACGGTGTCGCCCTCGGTCCCGGGCTCACCGGGCGCGCCGCCGGGCCCGGTGCGCCGCGGATCGCCGCCGGGTACGTACATCGCCGGCAGCCCCGCCTCCGCCAGCGTCAGCAGACGCCTGGCGAGGGTGTGCAGCGCCGGGTCGTCGCGGCCGAGGGCCGCCAGTCGTTCCGTGGTCATCGGGCCCTCGCTTCATTCATGGGCATGCCGGACCGGGCCACGCGGAGCTCAGGCCGCATGCTCCGGATACGCTCGCCGTCGCGCCTGTGCCGGGCGCGGAAATCCGGTCCTTCGGTGCACAACGGGCACGCCTGAACCGTATGGATGTGGCACACCAGACCCCCCTGGTCGCTCGCAGACCGGCCACGCGGTTGTCCCTCGCAACCGCGGGCTTCCCCCTGGTTTCCCCGAACCTTGCGTTCCCCGTGACGTGGTGCGTTCGCCCGTGCGCTCCCCCGCGCGCGGTGCGTTCCCCATGCCTTGCGCGTGCTGCTGTGCGCGTACTGCCGTGCCCGTGCCGTGCGTTCCCCGTGGGCCGTGCCATGACCTGTGCGTGACCTGTGCGGCCGTGCTCGGCCGTCGGGCGGCACGGCGGTTCGCGCCGTCAGCCCTCGGCCGTTGTCGTCCTCGTGTCGCCCTCGCCGCTTCCGGCGCGGCTCCCGCAAGGGCGCGGTTGATCACCGCGCCCGGCGTACGTACACCGTAGGTACGAGCGACGTGGGAACACGATATGCCTACGGATGTGCGGTGATTGACGTTTTGGGGAAACTTGCCGCCACCTGTTCATCACACGTTCCCCACACAATGATCACAGGAGCTCCACGAGCGTCCCGTCCTTCTCCCGGTGCAGCGCACCGGTCTCGGGGCACTCCCACAGCCCCGGGTCGTCGGCACGCTCCACCAGCCGGACCCCGGCCCGGCCGACCCAGCCGATCCGGCGGGCCGGCACCCCGGCCACGAGGGCGAAGTCCGGCACGTCCCGGGTGACCACCGCGCCGGCCGCGACCAGCGCCCAGCGGCCGACGCGTACCGGGGCGACGCACACCGAGCGGGCGCCCAGCGAGGCGCCCTCGCCGACGCGTACCGCCACCGGCTCCCAGTCCCCGCCGCGCTTGAGCACGCCGTCGGGGGTCACCGCGCGCGGGAAGTAGTCGTTGGTGAGCACCGCGGCCGGGCCCACGAACACCCCGTCGGCCAGCTCGGCCGGCTCGTAGACCAGCGCGTGGTTCTGCAGCTTCACGCGGTCGCCGATGCGCACCCCGGGACCGACGTACGCGCCGCGGCCGACGATGCAGCCGCTGCCCAGCCGGGCCCCCTCCCGGATCTGCGCCAGCTCCCAGACGGTGGTGCCCTCGCCGACCTCGGCGGCGTCGTCCACCTGAGCGGTGGGCTTGATGGTGACCGTCACGTTCCCCCCAGCTTCCCCGCCGCGGTCCCGGTCCGGACGCGGCCACGGATCGTGTCCCGGATCGCCCGGGCCGGGGGCGAGCATAAGCCGCGGGACGCCACAATGAGGACCCACCGACCACAACCGAGCCAGAACCTGGCCACGACCAAGGACGTGATCGCGATGAAGCCGCTCGGCATCGAGGGCTCCTGGCTGCACGAACCGCAGATCTTCACCGACGCCCGAGGGGGCTTCCACGAGTGGTTCCGCGCCGACGCGCTGACCGAGGCCACGGGCCGGCCCCTGCGGCTGGCGCAGGCGAACTGCTCGGTGTCGGTACGCGGAACCCTGCGCGGCGTCCACTTCGCCGACGTGCCGCCGGGCCAGGCGAAGTACGTCACCTGCGTACGCGGCGCCGTACTCGACGTGGTGGTGGACATACGCGTGGGCTCGCCCACCTTCGGGCAGTGGGAGGCGGTACGACTGGACGACGAGGCCCGCGCGGCGCTGTTCCTCGCCGAGGGCCTCGGGCACGCCTTCATGGCGCTCACCGACGACGCCACGGTGATGTACCTGTGCTCCGAGGGCTACGCGCCGCATCGCGAGCACGGCATCCACCCGCTGGACCCGGCGCTGGGCATCGACTGGCCGCGCGACGCCGAGCCGCTGCTGTCCGAGAAGGACGCGCAGGCGCCCACGCTGGAGCAGGCCGCGGCGCTCGGGCTGCTGCCGGACTACCAGGAGTGCCGGGCGTACTACGCGCGGCTCGGCGAGTCCGGGGCGGTCGGGTCCGACGAGGCGCCCCAGTAACCGCTGCGGTGCCCGAAGCCGGTGTCCTCCCGGCGATGGGTGAGGAGTTCGGCCAGGTAGTCGCCGTAACCGCTCTTGCGCAGCGGCTCGGCCAGCTCCAGCAGCCGCCGGTCGTCGATGAACCCGGCCAGCCACGCCGCCTCCTCCACGCAGCCGATCTTGAAGCCCTGGCGTTCCTCGACCACCCGGACGTACTCCGAGGCCTGGACCAGGGACTGGAAGGTGCCGGTGTCCAGCCAGACGGTGCCGCGGTCGAGCACCGAGACGGTGAGCCGGCCGCGCTCCAGATAGGCCTGATTGACGTGGGTGATCTCCAGCTCGCCACGCGCGCTGGGGGTCAGCCCGCGGGCCACGGAGACCACGTCGCTGTCGTAGAAGTACAGGCCCGGCACGGCGTAACGGGACCGCGGCCGGGCCGGTTTCTCCTCGATGGACAGCACCCGGCCGTCGGCGGCGAACTCCACCACGCCGTAGTCGGCTGGGTTGGCGACGGCGTGCGCGAAGACCACCCCGCCGTCGGGCTTGCCGTAGCCGCGCAGCTGCCGGCCCAGGCCCGCGCCGTGGAAGATGTTGTCGCCGAGGATCAGGGCGACCGGCTCGTCGCCGATGAAGTCCGCGCCGATCACGAACGCCTCGGCGATCCCGGCCGGCCGCTCCTGCACCGCGAAGGTGAAGTCCAGGCCGAACTGGGAGCCGTCGCCGAGCAGCCGCTCGAACTGCGGCCGGTCGCCCGGGGTGGTGATGATCAGGATGTCCCGTATGCCCGCCATGACCAGGGTGGTCAGCGGGTAGTAGACCATCGGCTTGTCGAAGACGGGCATGAGCTGTTTCGACACGGCTCTGGTGATCGGCCACAGCCGAGACCCCGTGCCGCCGGCGAGCACTATCCCACGCATGGCGGTGATGATAGCGATCGACCCGGTTTCGCATCGTTGTTCGCGTTCTTTGGTGAAGTTCCCCTCACGCGCCGGTTCGTCGCCTACAGTGGCGGAGCCATGCGGATACTCGTCACCGGCGGGGCCGGTTTCATCGGATCGCAGTTCGTGCGGGCGGCGCTGCTGGGGGAACTCCCCTCGGGCGGCTCCCCCGGCAGCGCCACCCGGATCACCGTGCTGGACAGCCTCGCCTACGCGGGCAACGAGGCGAATCTGGCGCCGGTGGCCGGACACCCGGGGCTGACGTTCGTGCGCGGCGACATCCGCGACCCGGCCGTGGTCGACGCGGTGACCGCCGGGCAGGACGCGGTGGTGCACTTCGCGGCGCAGTCCCACGTGGACCGCTCGATCGCCGACGCCGCGCCCTTCGTGTCCACCAACGTGCTGGGCACGCAGGTGCTGCTCGACGCGGCGCTGCGGCATCGCACCGGCCGGTTCGTGCACGTCTCCACCGACGAGGTGTACGGCTCGATCGCCGAGGGCTCCTGGACCGAGGACACGCCGCTCGCGCCCACCTCCCCGTACTCCGCCTCGAAGGCGGGCTCGGACCTGCTGGCGCTTTCGTACCACCGCACCCACGGCCTGGACGTGGTCGTGACCCGGTGCTCGAACAACTACGGCCGGTACCACTTCCCGGAGAAGATGATCCCGCTGTTCGTGACCAATCTGCTCGACGGCGGCACGGTGCCGCTGTACGGCGACGGCGGCAACGTCCGGGACTGGCTGCACGTGTCCGACCACTGCCGGGGCATCGACCTGGTGCTGCACGGCGGGCGGCCGGGCGAGGTCTACCACATCGGCGGCGGCACCGAACTGACCAACCGGGACCTGACGGAGCGGCTGCTCGCGGCTTGCGGGGCCGGCTGGGACCAGGTGCGGCACGTGCCCGACCGCAAGGGCCACGATCTGCGCTACTCGCTGGACACGGCCAAGATCCGGCGGGAGCTGGGGTACGAGCCGCTGACCGGATTCGATGCGGGGCTGGCCGACACCGTGGCCTGGTACCGGGACAACCGGGACTGGTGGGAGCCGCTGAAGGCCCGCGCGGAGTTGCCCGTATGACCCGCTGGCTGGTCACCGGCGCGGGCGGGATGCTCGGCCGGGAGCTGACCGGGGTGCTGCGCGCGCTGCCCGGGGCGGAGGTGAGCGCGGCGGACCGGGCCGTACTCGACGTGACCGACCCGGACACGGTGACGGCGGCGGTCGCCGGGCACGACGTGGTGGTCAACGCGGCCGGCTGGACGGACGTGGACGGCGCCGAGGCCGAGGAGGAGCGGGCCACGGCGGTCAACGGCGGCGGCCCCCGCTCACTGGCCCGGGCCTGCGCCCGGCACGGCACTCGGCTGCTGCACGTGTCCACCGACTACGTCTTCACCGGCGACGCGACCGAGCCGTATCCCGAGAACACCGCGCCCGCGCCGCTGAACGCCTACGGGCGCGGCAAGCTGGCCGGCGAGCGGGCGGTGCTCGGCCTGCTGCCGGACACCGGGTTCGTGGTGCGCACCGCGTGGCTGTACGGCGCCCACGGCCGCAACTTCGTGACCACGATGCTGGACCTGGCGGGCCGGCGCGAGCACCTGGACGTGGTGGACGACCAGGTGGGCCAGCCCACGTGGGCCCGCTCGCTGGCGGTACGGCTGGCCGAGCTGGGTACGGCGGCGGTCGCCGGCCGGGCCCCGGCCGGGATCTACCACGGCACCTCGGCCGGCCAGGTCACCTGGTACGGCCTGGCGCGCGCGGTCTTCGCGCTGTCCGGGCTGGACCCCGAGCGGATCCGCCCCACCACCTCCGACCGCTTCCCGCGCCCGGCCCGCCGTCCCGCCTACAGCGTCCTGGCGCACACCCGCTGGGCGGCCGCGGGCCTGGCGCCGATGGCCGACTGGCACGACGACCTGGCGGCCGCCCTCCCCCACCTGACGGTGGATCCGGTCCGGGGCTGAGGCCCTCCGGAGTCCTGCGCGGTCCGGGCGGCCCTGCCCTTCTGCGGCCGCTCCCGGCCCGCTCCGGCCGTCTCGGGCCATCTCGGGCCATCTGCGGCCTCCCGCCGAAGCACTCACCGTTCGTACGGCCGGCCTTCGGCTCCCGCGCTCGCGGCATTCGGCCGTAATCCGCACAAGCCGGGCCGCCACAAGCGGACTTGACGCTACCTTTGCCGTTCGTTTGTCATGCGCAGTGCCGCCGCGGCCGCGATTGTCCGCACACTGACAAGCACCACTGGCGCCCCGTCCGCCCCACCAGGACGCGCCGGTCTCGCCCGCATCGTGATTCCGCGAGAAGGAGCAGCATGTCGGCAACGATTCGCTTCACCGCCGTGTCCGCCGTCGCAGCGGCGGCGCTGTCCGCACTGGCGACCGCACCCGCCACCGCCGCCCCGGCCGCCGCCGCCCTGCGGCTGACCCCGATGGCCGCCCACCACGTGGTGACCGGCCACGGCGGCGGTCTCATCACGCACAGCACCAGCGGCAACTGGGCCGGTTACGCGGCCACCGGCCGGACCTTCACCAGCGTGTCGGCCAGTTGGGTGCAGCCGGCCGTCTCCTGCGGCAGCGCCACCACTTACTCCTCGTTCTGGGTCGGCATCGACGGCGACGGCAGCAACTCGGTGGAGCAGACCGGCACCGAGGCGGACTGCTCGGGCGGCCGCGCTTACTACTCGTCGTGGTACGAGATGTACCCGGCGTACCCCGTGAACTACAGCAACACCGTCAGCCCCGGCGACCACTTCACGGCCACCGTCTCGGTGAGCGGTTCGACCTTCACGCTGACCCTCAGCGACACCACCAAGGGCTGGACCAAGACCACCACGAAGAGCTCCAGCAGCGCGTCCAAGGCGTCCGCCGAGGTCATCGCGGAGGCCCCGTCCAGCTCCACCGGCGTGCTGCCGCTGTCCAACTTCGGCACCGCCTCCTTCACCGGCTCGACGGCCAACGGCCAGTCGATCGGCAACTTCAGCCCGGACCAGATCAACATGGCCTCCGGCAGCACCACCAAGGCCACCACCTCCGCCCTGTCCGGCGGCCAGAACTTCTCGGTGACCTTCAAGCACAGCTGAGCCCCACCCGCCCCGGGCCCGCCCCCTCCCGACGGCCCCCGCAGCACCCCACGGGCCCGGACCTCCCCGGTCCGGGCCCGTCCGGGTCCGGGTCCGACCCGGGTCTCTGCGCGCTCCCCCTCGCCCCCGAACGGACCGCCGTACGCGGCCGATTCGTTGCGGTTCCCGATCGGCTGCGCGGGGCTACGATGCTGGCGCTCTCGCACCCTTCGCTCCACGTCCGCCGGGGTCGCCGACGGCTCCGGCCCGTCCGTTCGGAGGCAGACATGCGCAGCATCAGAGCAGGCAGATGGGCCACGGTCGCCGCGGTGGCCCTGTCCGCCACGGCGCTCGGCGTCACCGGCGCGACCGCGGCGGTGGACCCCGCGCCCATCGCGCCGCACCAGACGTTCCTCGGCGAGGTCAACGGCACGCCGGTCAACGCGGTCATTCAGGTCGGCTGCTTCGGCCCGGTGGTCCCGGGTCAGACCGGTCACCCGGTGGCCGGCCAGAGCGTGGACGTGACCCCCGCGGTCAGCGTCCCGGTGACCGGCCAGCCCGGGTACACCGGCGAGGCGGCCGACCACATCCTGGTCGACTTCGGCGCCCCGGCCTCGTCCAGCGCGGCCACCGTCCTGAAGGCGTACGGGGTCAAGGCCGAGATCCCCACCGGCATCCAACTGCCCTGCTACGGCACCGGCAAGGTCGCTTTCGTCCCGCAGCCGACCAGTCCCACCGCGCGGACCGCCTACGTGACGGTGACGTACCAAAGCATCGGCGTGTGATCCACCGGGACGCGTGATCCAGGGGTGCCCGCGGCCGGCCGCGGGCACCCCCTCACGGATCAGGGCAGGTTCACCACCCACTGCTGGTTGGACCCGCCGTTGCAGGTCCAGATCTCCAACTGCGTGCCGTTGGCGGTGTTCACGCCCGGGTCGTCCAGGCACTTGCCGGAGGCCGGGTTGACCAGCGCGCCCTGCTGCGACTGCCACTGCTGGTTGCCGCCGCCGTTGCAGGTCCACAGCTCCACGAGGGCGCCGTCGTCGGTGGAGGCATTGGTGACGTCGAGGCACTTGCCGCCCAGGCGGATCGTGCCGTCGGTGCCGACCGTCCAGTTCTGCGCACCGGTGCCGTTGCAGTCCCACATCTGCACCGCGGTGCCGTCCGCGGTGGCGCCGGTGTTGTCGTCCAGGCACTTCGCGGTGTCGACCAGCGCGGTGACCGGCCCGGTGGCCGAGGGCTGCGAACCGACCGGGGTGACGGTGAGGTTGTCGAACTGGTCGGTGCGGTAGCCGGACGTGCCCAGCCCCACCAGACCGGTGCCGTACGTGCCGTCGGTGGCGCTGCCGACCGTGGTGCCGTCGATCGCGGCGGTCAGGGTGTGCCCGTTCAGCGTCAGGGCCAGGTGGTGCCAGGTGCCGGTGCCGAGCGCGGCCGTGCTGCCGGAGGCCAGGGTGGTCAGTGCGTGCGCGGTGTTGTTGCGCACGATGGACCAGGCGCCGGTGTCGCTGACCTGGAGGTAGTAGGAGTTGATGCCGGCCGGCCCGAAGCTGTGCTGGGAGCCGGCCCGCCCGATCAGCCGTACCGCGCCGGACTGCGGGAGCAGCGCGTCGGCGGCCACCGTGTAGTTGGTCCAGTTGAGGCTGCCGCCGATGGTGTACGGGTCGGAGTCGCCGTCCCACTCGATGGGCCGTACGGGGGCCTGCTGGGTCAGGCACAGCCCGGAACGGCCGCCGGCGCAGTTGGTCGCCTCGAAGGCGCCCTGCATCTGGGAGAGGTAGCGCGGCTGCTGGCCGGGCGTGGTGGTGTCGAAGGTGTCGGAGTACGGCAGGCCGAGCCGGTGCTCCGCGGGCGACACCGCGGTGCCCTTGCCCTGCCCGGTGGTGGTGCTGAACGTGTACACGTATCCGGGCTGCACGGTCAGCGACACCGAACCGCCGGCCGGGGTCAGGTCCGTCTGGTGGACGAAAGAGGCCGCCGGGTCTGTGGAGTTCAGGTTCGTGGCCCAGACGTGGACGGTGCCGGTTGACAGCCCGCCGGTGACGTGCAGGGTGACGTTCTGGGCCGCAGTGGCCGTGGTGGTCTCGACCACGGTGGACCAGTCGGCGCCGCTCGGCGAACGCAGTGTGATGAAGCTGCCGTTGGACTCGGCGCCGCCGAGGTAGCCGGAGCCGGCGTCGACGAACTTCCAGCCGGGCGCGGTGAACTGGGTGACCTGCGCGGTGGCCCAGGTGCTGTGGCCGACCTGGTAGGCGCCGGAGGAGGGCTCGTCGGCGCGGACCAAGCCGTCGCTGGCGTAGGGCAGGTTGGGGTAGATCGCCGCCACGACGGGCCAGTTGATGTATGCGGTGAAGTGCGCGTCGATGTAGCCGCGGGTGATGGAGCGGATCAGCGCCTGGGCGCCGGAGCCCAGGTCCTGGGAGCCGTTCTCGCTGGCCCACAGCGGCTTGCCGGTGCCGGTGGCGGTGGCGTTGCCCGGGCAGGTGTCGGCGCTGCCGCCGTCGCCGCCCTCGCACGGGTAGTGCACGCCGATGATGCCGACGGCCGCGGCGAAGGAGGGGTTGGATGCCACGTCGCCGGCCACCGACCAGTCGCTGTCGGCGCCGACGACGCGGATCGCGCCGTAGCCGGCGGAGTCGAGGGCGGAGCGCAACTGCTCGTACCAGGAGACGTTGTAGCCGCGCTCGTTCCAGCCGCCGAGGTAGTCGATGGTCAGCCCGTGGCTCTTGGCGCAGCTCAGCCAGGACAGCAGGTAGTTCACGGTGTCGGTGGACCAGAAGTTGCCGCCGCCGAGCCAGCCGGGGGCGCCCCAGGCCAGCCCGTACAGCTTGATCCCGGGGTTGCGGGCCTTGGCCTGCTCCATCAGCCACCACTCGTAGCCGGACGAGCAGTCGACGGTGCCGGCGGCGTGCATGTGGCTGGATTCGGAGCCGTCGGTGGAGTTGGTGTCACCGCCGATCTCGACCTTGAGGATCTGCAGGTCGGCGCCGTAGCCGGGGGTGAACAGGTAGTCCAGGATCTGCTGGCGCTGGGCCGCGGGGTAGTCGGTGAGCAGGCGGGTGTTGCCGCCCCCGCCGCTGATGGCGCCGATGCCGTCGAAGGTACGGCCGGCGCTGGTGCCGTCCACGGCGACGGTGGTGCCGGTCGCCGCCCTGGCGGCGGGGGCGCCGAAGCCCAGTGCCATCGCGGCCAGCAGCGCCAGCAGGCCGAGTACGGCCCTCAGCATCCGCGACGGCGACCGTAATGTCGTGACCTTGACAAATCCGAGCACGGAGCGACTCCTCGGGTGGGGGGCGGATTGTTGAAGGACTCACCACAAGCGCGCACAACCGCACACATTCGCGCTGCGGACATGACACTGCGCCCCACCCGAACCGTCAAGAGGAAACGCTCGGGTCCGGAAGGGCGGAAGGCGCCGCCATGCCTTCGCGGCCGGTCACTTGGCCGGATCGGGTCACACCCCCGCCGGCCCCGGGAACGCCCGGAGCCGGTCGGTCCGCACGGTTCGACGCCTCGCGAAAATGTTTGGGCGAGGAACCGGTCACGCGGCGGAACGCGGTGCTGAACGCACTCTCGGATTTATAGCCGGTCGCGAATGCGAGTTCGGAAATTGATCGCGTTCCCCGACTCAGGGCATCGCGGGCAAGGCTCATGCGCCACTGGATCAAGTACTCCAGCGGCGCGGTTCCGACCTGCTTCCGGGCGGGGTCGAAACTCCCGGGCTCGCCGACATCCTCGGTGGCGGAGAGGCGTTGGCCGCGCTCAAGGACAGGGTCGCCGCGACCGTGGCGAAGGGCCGTACAGGCCGTCCCGAGGAAGTCGCCGCAGCCGTGGCGTTCCTCGCCTCCGAACAGAGCGGCTACATCGTCGGCGCCAACATTTACGTCGACGGGGGACTGAACCGGATCTGACGGCCTTCCGGGCCCGGGCCAGAGCACCGATCGGGTGACATCAGCGGCTGCGTTCGGCCGGAGCGCGGGGTTGTCGTCACACGATGGTGACCGCACGCCCCATTCCCGGCCGAGAGGAAGAAGCGACCGATGCGACAAGGTCCGCTGGCCGGCCGTTATCCCGCGGTCGCCGCGATGGTCGTTTTCGCCCTTGTGCCGTACCTGGCCCTCTCGGCCGCACTGGGGCCCATCACACCCATCATCGCCAGGGACGTGGACCTGGGCCCCCAGGCGATGAACGTGACCCTGGGCATGGCCAACGCCGGCTACGCGGTGGGGACGGTGCTGGCGGTGCAGTTCGCCCAGCGGCTGCCGCAGCGGCGGATGCTGCTCGTCTACGGCACCTTGCTGCTGGTCGGCTCGGTGCTCACCGCCTCGGCGGTCAACCCCGGAATGTTCATCGTCGGGCACGTCCTGCAGGGCCTGTGCACCAGCCTGTTGCTCATCGCTGCCGTGCCGCCGCTGATCATCGGATATCCGGCCAGCAGACTGCGCTCGACCGTCGTGATCCTGAACGTGTGCATCTTCGGCGCCGTCGCACTGGGTCCGGTGGTCGGCGGCATCCAGGCCAACGCCCACGGCTGGCGGCCGCTGTTCTGGGTCGTCACCGGAATCGCGGCGGCGGCCCTCGTGCTGTCCGCTCTGACCTTCCAGGAGACGCCGCCGGTCGATCCGGGCTCGCCCATCGACTACCCCGCGCTCGGGCTTGCCACCGTCGGGTGCGTGGCCGCGTTCTTCGGCGCCTCGGAACTGCTCACCCACCCCTTCGTGAGCGCCTATACGATCGGGCCGCTGCTCGGCGGGCTTGGGCTGATCGTCGTGCTGTTCATCCACGAGTACACGGCCAAGCGTCCGCTTCTGTGCGTGGGGAGCCTGGTCAGCACGCTCCCGGTCGCCGGTGTCGTCGCCGCCATCTGCGCCGCCGCCGCCTCGGTGTCGGCGATCTCACTGACCCTGGACCTGCTCGCGCGCCACACGACGCCGCTGCGCCTGGGCCTGACCTATCTTCCCGAGTTCGGCGGCGCGGTGATCACCGCGGCCGCCTTCAGCGTCATCTTCCGCACCCGTTGGCTGCACTACTACGTCCTCGTGGGCCTGCTTCTGCTGAGCGCGGGCATCGTGATCATGAACGGCGCCACCCCGCCCACGCTTCCCCTGGCCGGCGTGGGCTCGGGGCTGGTCGGCATCGGCGTGGGTGCCTCCGTCGTGCCCGCGCTGTTCATCGCCGGCTTCTCCCTGCGCTCCAACAACGTGCAGCGCGTGTTCGCGATCGTCGAATTGCTCCGGGCGGTCGCGGCGTTCATGGTCGCCCCGATCCTGCTGCACGTCGCCGCCTCCGTGGGGAACGGCATCGACTCGGGCACCAGGACGGCCCTGTGGGTGTGCCTCGCCCTTTCCCTCGCGGGCGCGCTGATCGGCGTCGGTCTGTACGCGGCCGGCCGTGTCCGCCCGCCGGCGCCGTCGGTGCAGGGATGGATGAGCGGCCAGGAGCCGGGCTGGTTCTCCCCGGTGCTCTTCTCCCGGTTCCGGCCGGGCGTGGAACAGGACGAATCCTGTCTGTAGGGGTCGTCAGGCACACCAGCAGGTCACGGCGGCCGTCGACGCCGGTCGATGCCAAGGTTGACGCACGGCCCGAAGGAACCGGCGGCCGCCCGTACCTGAGCCGTCAGTGCCCGAGCACCGTGAAGCGTGCGCCGTCCGGGTCGCGCAGGTCCGCGTACGTGCCCTCGCGGGTGATGCCCCGGGACACCACGCTGCCGCCGAGGGCGAGTGCGGTCTCGGCGCATGCCTCCACGTCCTTCACCCGGAACTGCACGCTCCAGTGCGGGCGCAGATCCGGGTCGGGGGCCGCGCCGATCGCGCCCGAGCTGAGCCGGGCGACCACACCGCCGTGACTGCGCACCACGACCTCGTCGTATTCGTACGCCACCGTGACGCCCTCGGGACCGTCCTTGTCCCACTCCAGCACGCCACCGTAGAAGATCGCGGACTCGAAGGCGTCCCGGGTGCGCAGCCGCACCACCACCGGGCCCTCGTCGCGCCAGGTCTCCCAGCCGCCGGGCATCCGCCCGTCCCACACGCCGAACACCGCGCCGTCCCGGTCGGCGGCCAGCACCGCGCGCCCCGAGACCGCGAACGCCATCGGGCCGAGTGCCACCGTGGCCGACCGCTCGCTGATCCGGGCGGCCGCCTCGTCGGCCTGGTCGACCGCGAAGTACGGGGTCCAGGCCACGGCGACCTGCAGGTCGGTGGCGATCGCGCCGATCCCCGCCACCGGCCGGCCGCCGCTGAGCGCGATCGCGAACCTCTCGCCGAGCGAGGTCGCCCGGAACTGCCAGCCGAGCACCGCGCCGTAGAACTTCTCCGGCGCCTCCAGGTTCCGCGCGGCCAGATTGACCCAGCAGGGTGCACCCCGGGCCGGTTCGCTCCGGCCGTCCCGCGCGGTGATCGCCTGCTGTGCCTCGGTCATCATCGGTCCTGTTCCGTTCCGTCATGCATTGTCGCAATTTCGCGCGCCGTCGTCACGCCGTCGTGCGCCGTCGCGCGCCGGCATGTGTCGCCGTGTGCCGCAGTGGTTTCGTCGCGGTTCGTTCCCCGTGACGCCCGGGCGGCTCCCCGGCCGCCCGCACTACGTGCCTGTCGTGTTCCCTGCTTCCAGTCGATCATGCCCTCTGACCGGCCGCTACCGCGGGGTGGCGCGCCCCGCGCGGCACCCCGCCGGATCACGTCCGCCGATCGCGTGCGCCGGTCACGTGCGCGGGCGCGCGTCACGGCCCGGGCGCGTAGGGTGGTGCACATGCCGCTCACCCGACTGGGACTTGTCGTGCACGAAGGCCGTGCGGCGGCCGTGGAGGGCGCACGTACGGTACGGGAGTGGTGCGCCCGCAACTCGATCGGCTGCACGCCGATCGACGTGTGGGAGCAGCAGGAACCGCGGCGAAGCGGCCAGGCCGAGATGGCCGCCGCGGGCCCGCTGGACCTGATCGTCACGCTCGGCGGCGACGGCACCTTCCTGCGCGGCGCGCGGATCGCGGCCAAGAAGGACATCCAGGTGCTCGGCGTGGACGTGGGCCGGGTCGGCTTCCTGACCGAGATCTGCGTCCCGGACGTGGAGCGGGCCCTCGACGCGGTGCACGCGGGCCGTGCGGCCTGCGAGGAGCGGATGACGCTGACCATGCGCGCCTCGCGCACGCCGGAACTGCCGGCCGACATGGAGGCGCTGCTGCGCTACGGGCGCGGGCCCGCGCTGCCGCCGCCGCAGGTCAGGCCGGAGACCACCGAGGGCGACGGGTGGGGCGTGGCGCTGGACGTGACCGCGCTCAACGACATCGTGGTGGAGAAACTGGCCCGCGACCGCCAGGTCGCCCTCGGCGTGTACATCGCCGGGCGGCTGCTGGCCTCGTACTCCGCCGACGGGGTGGTGGTGGCCACCCCGACCGGCTCGACCGCGTACAGCTTCGCGGCCGGCGGGCCGGTGCTCTCGCCGCGGATGCGGGCGCTGGTGTTCACCCCGGTCGCGCCGCACATGACCTTCAACCGCTCGGTGGTGACCGGTGCGGACGAGCCGGTCGCGCTGCGCATCCTGCCGCACTCCGGGCGGGCCGCGATCAGTGTGGACGGGCAACTCCGCGGGGTGCTGGACCCCGGCGACTGGATCGGCGTGTTCGCCGCGCCGCGCCCGCTGCGGCTGGTCCGGCTCCAACGACCCGACTTCTACGGCCGGCTGCGCGAGCGGATGCGCTTGACCGACGCGCCGGCCGCCGCCGCGGACACCTCGGCACCGTTCTTCCGGCCCACCTCGCCGGTGCCGGCGGACCTGGCCCACCTGTACCTGCCGCCGCCGCCCGAAACGGCCGATTCACCCGCCGGCCCGGCCGGTCCCGGCGCCGGCTGACAGAATTCCGCCCGGCGGAGGCGCCCGACAGGTGCCCGGACGTCGCCGAGATGGGAGATTGTCCCGGTGAGGGCGCTGGAAATCGTCGTTGTGGTGCTCGGCACCGTGCTGGCCCTGACCTGGGCGGCCCGCCGGATCCGGGTGAGCGAGCCGGTCCTGCTGCTGGTCGGCGGGGTGCTGATCGGACTGATCCCGCACTTCCACTCACTGCACGTGCCCTCGGACGTGGTGCTGCTGATCTTCCTGCCGCCGCTGCTCTACGCGGAGGCGCTGACCATCTCGCTGCGCCAGATCCGGCAGAACCTGCGGGTGATCGTGCTGCTGTCGGTGGCCCTGGTGATCGTCACCGCGCTGACCGTCGGGACCACCGCGCAGGCGCTGGGCATGGCCGGGCCGATGGCGTTCGCGCTGGGCGCGGTGCTGGCGCCGACCGACGCGACCGCGGTGGCGAGTGTCGCCCGCGGCATGCCGCGCCGGATGCTCACCACGATGAAGGCCGAGAGCCTGGTCAACGACGGCACCGCGCTGGTGCTCTTCGCGGTGGCGGTGGACATCGCGGTGGGCCGGCACTCCTTCTCCTGGGGCTTCACGCTGTGGCGCTTCGTGGTCGGGTACGCCGGTGGCGCCGCGATCGGCGCCGGGATCGCGGGACTGGTGATCCTGATCCGGCGGCACCTGGACGATCCGGTGCTGGGCACCGGGCTGAGCCTGCTCACCCCGTTCGCGGCGTACCTGCCGGCCGAGCGGGCGGATGTCTCCGGGGTGCTGGCGGTGGTGGTGTGCGGGCTGATGATCAGCTGGGCGAGCCCGCTGCTGATCCACGCCGACGCCCGGGTGCAGACCATGGCCTTCTGGGAGCTGGCGATCCTGCTGCTCAACGGGGCCCTGTTCGTCCTGGTCGGCATTCAGTTGCCGGGCGCGGTGCAGGACCTGCGGTCGATGGCGGGCGGCCGGGCGGTGGCGCTGGCCGCGGCCGTGTTCGGCACGGTGCTGCTCACCCGGGTGGCCTACATCTACACCACCCCGTACCTGATCCGGGCGCTGGACCGCCGCCCGCAGCAGCGGGCCCGGCGGGTCGGGGCCCGGCAGCGGGCGCCGATGGCCTGGGGCGGGGTGCGCGGTGCGGTGTCGCTCGCCGCGGCGCTGGCGGTGCCCGCGGTGGCCCGGGACGGCTCGCCGCTGGCCGGGCGGGACGTGATCGTCTTCGTCACCGGCATGGTGATCGCGGCGACCCTGGTGTTCCAGGGCCAGACGCTGCCCGCGGTGATCCGCTGGGCCCGGCTGCCGCCCGACCCGGACGAGCACGGCGAGGAGCTGCTGGCCCGGCAGCGGGTGGTGGACAGCGCCCTGGCGGAGCTGCCGGCGCTCGGCCGGTCGCTGGGCGCGCCGGACGAGGTGGTCGACCGGCTGGCCGGGGAGCTGCGGGAGCACGCCGCGGAACTGGAGCACCACGAGGGGCCGGTCCAGCACGCCGAGCACGAGTTGCGCCAGGCCCTGCTGGTGGTCAAGCGCACGGCTCTGGTGGGCCTGCGCGACGAGCGCCTGATCGACGACTCGGTGCTGCGCCGGGTCCAGGAGACGCTGGACACCGAGGAACTGCGGCTGAACCTGCGCATCGCCACCGCCCACCACGCCCTGCACCGGTCCTCGGCCCACCGGTACGAAGAGCCTGCGGCGGAACGGCGGGGGCAGGAACGCGAGGAGCCGGGCGACGCGTAGGCCCGGCGGTTCGGTCTCCTGCCCGTGACGCGGCAGCGGCGGCCGCCCGCCCCTTGCGGACCCTTTCGGGCCCCGCGGATCCTCCGGGCCTTGTCGGCCATCGGATCAGGGGTGGACGGCCGCCGCGCCGGTGGTACGTGTCGGACGATCGTCAGCAGAGGTTCGGGCAGAGGTCAGGCGGGCACGGTGCCGGAGGCCGAGATGACGACCTTGGCGCTGGGGGCGCCGCTGCGCGACCCCTTGCTCTCGATGAGCTTGACCAGGTCCTCGCCCTCGACGACCTCGCCGAAGACCACGTGCTTGCCGTCCAGCCAGCTCGTCACCACGGTGGTGACGAAGAACTGCGAGCCGTTGGTGTTCGGCCCGGCGTTGGCCATCGACAGCAGGAACGGGCGGTCGTGCTTGAGCTGGAAGTTCTCGTCCGGGAACTTGTTGCCGTAGATGCTCTTGCCGCCGCGGCCGTCACCGCTGGTGAAGTCGCCGCCCTGCAGCATGAAGTCCGGGATGACCCGGTGGAAGGCCGAACCCTCGTAACCGAAGCCGTGCTGGCCGGTGGCCAGCTCCCGGAAGTTCTGCGCCGTCTTCGGCACCACGTCGTCGAACAGGCGGAAGACGATCCGCCCGGCCGGGGCACCGTCGATGGCGATGTCGAAATACACATTGTCCATGGGCCCATCCTGACATCCCGCGCGCCGCCTCGCCGAACACGCCCCCCCCGCGCCGCCCCCGGCAACGCCGGAGGCAAGACGGAAGTACCGCCCGGCCGACCTGTGCCGCTAGGCTGACCGACCGTGACCGACGGTGTGCCGCCCCCCGACCCGGAAGCCCTGGAATTCGCCCGCAGGACACTGGACGCGCAGCCCTTCAGCCGCCTGCTGGGCGCGCGCCTCACCGTGTTCGGCGAGGGCCGGGCGGTGCTGGAGATCCCGGTCCGGGAGGAGTTCGCCCAGCAGAACGGCTTCGTGCACGGCGGGGTGCTGTCCTACGCCGCCGACAACGCGCTGACCTTCGCCGGCGGTTCCGTGCTCGGCCCGGGCGTCCTCACCACCGGCATGACCATCCACTATCTGCGGCCCGCGGCCGGCCGGACCCTGTTCGCGCGTGCCGAGGTGCTGCAGGCCGGCCGCCGCCAGGCCACCTGCCGCTGCGACCTGTACGTGATCGGCGACGACGGTACGGAAGAACTGTGCGCGGCGGCCCAGGGGACGGTGCTCGCGGCGCAGCCGCGCCCCTGACCGGCCGGTCATCCGCTCCCCCGCCCCAGGGCCGCCGGCCGGCGGACCTCCAGGCCGGTGCACTGCCAGTGCAGTTCGTCCACGCCGGGCTCCGGCGGCAGATGGCCCCAGCGGCCCGCCGCGACACTGATGTTGACCACCGGCCAGGCCCGCCAGTGCGGGCCCACGCCGCGGCCGTCGGCGAACACCTCGGTGCCGTCCACGGACCAGGACACGTTCGCCTCGCCGAGCACCACCCGGAGCCGGAAGGGCACGCCCGGGGTGACGGTGTCATCGGCCGCGAAACCGGCCGCGCGGACGTGGTTGGACAACTCCAGCAGTCGCGGGTTGGTGGGGTGGTACTCGAACAGGTCGACCTCGCCGTGGCCGGGCTGCGGCCGGCCGGGGGCGGTGTCCCGGCCCCAGGTCCACAGCGCGGGCCAGGCGCCGCGGGTGGCGAACACCGTGCAGGTGGCGCTCACTTCGTCGCCCGGCAGCAGCTCGAAGCCGCCGGGGGCGTACTCGGTGGAGACCAGGTCGGTGTACCACAGGCCGGCCGGCGCCCGGCGGGCGTGGAAGACGCCGTCGGCGGTGGGGCCGTAGGCGGGGCCGATCTGGTCGAGCTTGTTGTCGGCGGGGTTGCGGCCGTCCTCCGGATAGGCGGAGGTGCGGCCCACCGCCCAGGCGGCCGGGTCGGTGAAGGGCGCGTCGAAGACGACGGGCGGCTCCTGCTCCTGCGCCGCCGCCGCGGACCGGACCACCATCGCGTACCCCCTCGTCCCGCTCCCCCGGCGTCGATATCGTCACCAAGCCTATCGATCCGGGCACATGGCGTGTTTCACCCGTTCGGGCGATTCAGGGGTACGAACGGCGGTACGGAGGGAGCACGCGGGAGGGCCGCCGCGCCTGGTGCGGTGCGGCGGCCCTCCCGCGATCGTGCGGCGTGGACACCGGCGGGTCAGCTCGGCGGCATCAGCACGGAGTCGATCAGGTAGACGGTGGCGTTGACGGTCCGGATGTTGCCGCAGACGATGTTCGCGGTGCCGTTGACCGTGAACGTGGTCCCGGAACCGGACGTGGTGATCCTGGAGCCCTCACGGGTGACGAAGGAGCCGTTCGGCAGCTCGGCCGGGGTGATGCGCTGATTCACCACGTGGAACTG
This sequence comes from Actinacidiphila acididurans, assembly GCF_016918855.1. Taxonomy (GTDB): domain Bacteria; phylum Actinomycetota; class Actinomycetes; order Streptomycetales; family Streptomycetaceae; genus Actinacidiphila; species Actinacidiphila acididurans. Next base: position 680,413 of record NZ_JADKYB010000001.1, on the reverse strand, counting down.
CAGCACCTTCTTGAGCTGCGTCGGGTTGTTCAGCAGCGAGTTGAGCTGGGTCGTGCCCAGTTTCTGGAAGGCGGCGTTGGTCGGCGCGAACACCGTGATGCCATGCGCGTTGTTGAGCGTGCTGGCCAGGTTCGCCCGGTTCACCGCGGACACGAACTGGGTGAGCAGCGGGTTGCCGGTCGAAGCGGCCACCACCCTGTTCCTGGCCATGGTGGCCAGGCTGCCCGCTCCGCTGCGCGGCAGCGAGGAGCACTGCGGACCGAACACTCCGACAGGAGTGGTCCTGGTCGGGGACGGGCTGGTCGTCGGGCTCGTCGTCGGACTGGTCGGACTCGTGGTCGTCGGACTCGTGGTCGGACTCGTCGTCGTCGGGCTCGGCGTACCGGGGGCGGTCGGCGACGCCGTGGGAGTTGCCGTGGTGGCCGTAGGCGTGGGAGTCGTGGCCGTGGGACTCACGGCTGTAGGACTCGCAGTCGTCGGAATCGATGTCGTGGGACTCGCGGTGCCGGTGGGTGCGGTTCCCGTAGGGGTCGGCGACGGCTGCGCCTGGGCCTGCGGAGCGAACGCTCCCAGGCTCAGCGGTACCGCCGCGGCCGTCGCGGCGAGTGCCACAGCCATGCGAGTGTGCGGGATCCTCATGTCGATCGTCCTTCCCGTGCCGGGTTGTGACGGGTGTCGGCGATTGATCCCCCAATGTGCATGCACCGCGGCCCCGGCCCGGCCGGCAGTGAAGTCCGCCGCGCCGGTCGGCCGATCGGGCCGCCGGTTCGAGGGTAGCCAGCCCCCCGGACGGCCGCATCCCGGACCGTTCGGCGCTACGTACCACCGGCCGTACGGGCGACGCGTGTCCGGGCACGTACCAGGCGCGTCCCCGGCCCCCTACCGGCCGCCGTACGACGTACCGCGTGCCATGCCGCACCATGTGCGACGGCCGGGACCCCGCGGCTGGTGCGGGGGCCCCGGCCGTCGCGGTCGGGTGGCGGGCGGGTGCCGTTACTGCACCGTCACCTGAACGGTGGCCTGCGGTGCGGGCGTGTTGGTCACGTCCTGCGCCTGGGCGGTCAGGGTGTGCGCCCCGGCCGCCAGTGGGGCGCCGGCGGTGCAGGTGAACGTGCCGTCGTCGGCGGCGGTCGCGGTGCACACGGCCGCGCCCTCCGCGGTGACCGTCACCTTGGCGTCGGGTTCCGCGGTGCCGGTCACCGTCGGGGTGGCGCTCACCGTGGCGCCGGCCTGCGGCGTGGTGATCGTCACCGGCGGGGCGAACCGGGTGGTGTTGGCGACGCCGTCACCGGAGACCTTCACCACCACGCTGTGCACCGTCACCTGGCCGCCGCCGTTGCGCAGCCGGAAGTCCGCGCCGGAGTGCTCCTGTCCGCCGAAGTAGGCGTCGGAAGCGGTCACCGTGGCGGTCTTCCAGGTGTTGGTGTTGGTCAGCGGGATGGACTGGGTGGACTTGTACGGGTCGGAGCTGCCGTTGTCGTAGTGCACGGCGAAGGAGCCGTTGCCGGTGTCGTAGTAGGAGATGGTCCAGGTCGCCGAGTAGAAGCCGGCGTGCGCGATGGAGTCGTCGATGTCGAAGTAGATGTTGCTCTGGGTGCTGGTGCGGGCGGTCAGGCCGTCGATCACCGAGGCGGTGGTCGGGCCGTCGAAGCCGCCGGAGGGCCGCTCGTCCTCGCTCATGCCGTAGGCGTGGTTGTCCGGCCCGACCACGGCGCCGACCAGCGCGGTGCCCGGCGGCAGGTCGGAGGCGTCGAAGGAGACCGACGCCGAGGCGTCGCTGGCCACGCCGCTGGGGTCGGCCACGGTCGCGGTGATCGCCTGCTGGCCGGGGGTGAACCCGCCGGCCGGCGCGCAGTTCCACGCCCCGGAGTCGTCGGCGGTACCGGTGCACAGCGTCGTGGTGCCCTTGTGGACGGTCACCACGCCGTTCGGGACGGTGGTGCCGATGACCGAGGAGGCGAGCTTGGCGGTGCCGCCCGAGCGCGGGGTGGTGATGGCCGGGGCGGGCGGGAAGGACTTCTGGTTCGGCACCCACACGCCGCTGACGGTCAGCGCCGTGCTGTGCACGCTGAACGGCGAGGCCGAGTGCAGCCGCAGGTCGGCGCCCTGCGCCTGGAGCCCGCCGAACCAGGCGGTGTCGATCGCGATGTCGGCGCTCTTCCAGATGTCCGTGCCGGTACGGGCGATGGTGCCGGCCTGGTGGTAGCGGTCGGCGGACCCGGCGTCGACCTGGACGGCGATCGGGTCGGTGCCCGAGTCGTAGTACGAAACGTGCAGCGTGCCGGTGTACGTGCCGGTGGCCGCGGTGTCGTTGGCGACGTCGAAGTACATGTCGCTGCCGGCCGGGGCGGTGCCGGTGGTACGGGCGGTGCGGCCGGCGACGTCACCGGGCGTGGTGGTCGCGCCGGGCGAGGACGGGTCGTCGAGCCGGGTCAGGCCGAAGGACTGGTCGGTGCCGGCCAGTACGGTGCCGACGGTGGCGGTGCCGCTGGTGGTGCCGGCGTCCAGGCCGAGCTTGACCCCGCCGAGGTGCTTGGCCGCGGCCGCCGGGGTGCCGGTGACCTGGGCGAAGGACAGCCCGGTGGTGGGGGCGTCGGCCCGCTGGACCAGGTAGGAGCGGTGGGCCTTGGCGGGCACGTCCAGGATCGCGGCGCCGCTCGCGGCGGTGACGACGTGTCCGGTGGCGCCGTCCACGACCTCGGTACGGCCGCCGGGCCACGGGTTCTTCACCTTCAGGGTGCCGGTGGTGCCGGCCTCGATCGCGGCGGTGACCAGAGTGCCGCCCTGCACCTGCACGTCGGCCTTGGTGCCGTGCTGGAGGTAGACGCTGCCGCTGACGTCCCAGTCGGCGGGCCAGGCCGGGGCGAAGCGGATGATGCCGTCGTAGTCCTGCGCCAGCGCCTCGTTGACGGCGGTCGCGGCGCCGGACTCCTGCTCGATGTACGGCTGGAAGCCGACGCTGTTGCCGAGGTCGGCGAAGCCGTTGGGGTAGACCTGGTGGCCTTCGGTGATCGAGATCAGGTCCGCCCGCACCTCGGCCGGGTTCTCCAGCCGGGCCGCGTCGATGGCGTCCATCGACCAGTCGTTGCCGCCCTTGTTGGGCCGGTGGGCGTACGAGCGCTGCTCCAGGGCGAACAGGTTCTGGTCCTGGTCACTGATGGTGTTCCACGGCCACAGCGGCTCGAGTTCGATGTTCTCGCCGTTGCGGCGCGCGGCGGCCGGCTCGTACGAGATGGCGATCATGTCGGTGCCGGTGGCGTCGGCCGCGTCGGTCTCGGCCTGCGTGTAGTGCGGGTTGAGCAGCTGGGTGCGGGTGGCCTGGTCGGTCCGCGGGTAGGGCGGGATCTCGGTGGCGGCCTTGCGCACCTGCGCCACCAGGTCCTTGTCGGTGGTGGTGTCGGTGCCCAGGACGTGCGCGGCCTGCTCGATGATCGGGAACAGGGTGTGGTCCACCGCGATGTCGGTGGTCGGGTCCTGCACCGACCACTGGGTCTCGTGCGCGTTGGCGTTGGCGTGCAGCAGGCCGTCGGGGCCGACGGTCTGGTACGCGAGCTGGAAGACCGTGGTGGACTTCATGAACGGGAAGTACTTCGCGAGCATGGCCTTGTCACCGGTGGCCTGGTACTGCTCCCACATGTAGAGCGCGACCTCGGGACCGCTGGAGATGTCAAGGGCGTTCCAGTTGGGGGCGCCGGGCTCGCTGCACGAGGCGTTGGCGCCGGGGGTGGTGTCGCCGCCGTTGCCGTTGAAGCGCATGGTCTCGGGCAGGCAGGTGCCGGGCAGGCCACCCATCATCTGCTTGGTCCACGCCTCCAGTTGCGGCAGGTCGTCGGCGTACATGTCGAAGATCGGCGTGTTCAGGGCGTAGTTGCCGCTGCTCATGTTGGCCGAGATCTGGGTGCGCAGGTTCCACAGCCAGTACGCCGAGGGCTGCCAGGTCTGCTGGTCCTTGGCCCAGGCGAACATGTCGGCCTCGCCGGCCTGGCTGCCGGGGTAGATGCCCTGCTTCATCGACGCCGCCTCTTCGTAGAGGTACAGCGTGCGCAGGTTCTCGATGTAGGCGGCGCTGCCGTCGGCGGAGTTCATCTCGACCAGGCCGCTGTGCGTCCAGTACCGGTTCCACCAGCGATCCTGACGGTTCATCAGGGCGCGCTCGGCGGCGTGGGCGTCCCCGCCGATCAGGTCGGTCGCGGTCAGCGCCGCGTCACCGCCGGTCCAGCCGGGGCTGGCCACGACGACGCGGAAGCTGCCGTCGGCGCGCGGGGTGAAGTTCACCTTGACCTGCGTGGGGCTCGCCACGGAAGCGGTCACCTGGCGGCCGCCGGCGGTGATCGCGGCCATCGAGCCGAAGGTCTTGCCGCTGGGGATCTGCGGGCTGTTGTCGGTCCAGGTCTCGGCGAGGGTGCCGAGCGCGCCGGAGGCGGCGGCGGTGGGCTTGCGGCCGGACCACAGGTTGATGGAGGCGGTCTGCGGCACCTTGGGGTCGGCGCCGGTGACGTCGACGACCAGCTCGTCCTTGTCGGATGCCACCCAGGCCTTCATGGTCATGCCGCCGCCGGACTCGCGCAGCACCCCGTCGGTCAGGTCCAGCTTTCCGGAGAAGTCCGCGGCGTGCGAGATCACCGACAGGCCGGGGATGGTGAGCTGGCCCGGGGACTTGCGGTCCGGCATGGTGTCGGAGCGGTTGAGCTGGGCGGTGAAGCCGCCGGCCGCCCAGGCGGCCACGCCCAGCGAGCCGTTGCCGAGCGGCACCGAGCCGGTGGGGTTGACGTTGGGGGCACCGAGCACCAGGTCGGAGCGGCTGACCACGCCGGCCGGGTCGACCTGGAAGGCGCCGTCGCGCCAGGCCGTGGTCGGGCCGTCCACCGCGTGGGCGGCGCCCGGCTCGGCCAGCACCATGCCGGCCAGCGCGGTCAGCGCCGCCGACCACAGGGCGAGGGCGCGCCGTCTGGGCACGCGTCGGTGACGGGAGTTCAATTGCACGGTGCCCTCCAGGGGCTGACTCGACACGACACTGTGTGGTGATCCGATGAATCAGCCCGCTGATTGGGCAGGGCTCATCGACTGGGGGGATAAGAGGGGCTGGGGCGGAACTAACATCGGACGATTGTCGTTTCTAGACCATCTGTGTCGGCCCCGTAAAGACCCGTGCACGAGGCATCACACGAGGCATCACACACGGCATCGCACAAGGCGCCGCTCGCGGGCCGCGACATGACCGCGACATGACGGTGCCCCCGGCGCGGGGTCGCGGCCGGGGGCACGGTCGGGCGGGCCGGAGCCCGTCGGAGGTCGTCAGGTCGTGCCGAAGGTGATCCGGTAGTAGCAGGCGCCCTTGCAGGACATGGTCGCCGAGTCGTCGAAGGCGTAGGAGTAGGCGTACGGTTCGGCGCGCTTGAAGACCTGCGTGTAGTCGACCGGCCACTTGGACGGCACGCAGTTCTCCCGGCCGGCCCAGGAGCCGCGGCAGCAGTAGGTGTCCCCGCCGAAGGCGGCGCAGGGCGGCATGCAGCCGATCACGCTGCCGCCGTTCTTCGCCTGCATGGCGGACGGGCAGTTCACCGGCGAGGTGCATGTGCCGCGATAGCAGCCGGCGGAGGTGAGCGGGTCGGCGGTCGTGGTGTGCGCGATGTTGATCCACATCGGCAGGTTGCTGCCGTCGACCATGCTGACGTCGTAGAAGTCCATGCCGTCGAAGGCGTTGAAGGTGAACTCGCCGAGTGTGGTGGGGGTGGTGGGGCCGCCGCAGGTGGTGGTGCAGTCACCGGTCAGGCAGTGGCCGCCGGCGTCCCCGGCGCAACCGGTGCGGCCCCAGATCCGCCCGCCCCAGTTGTCGGCCACGGTCAGCGACGTGCTCTGCCCGGGCTGGAGCCGGCGCCCGCCCGGGTAGGCGGCGCTGGTGTTGGTGACCACCGCCCAGACGGTCTGGGAGGTGCGGTTGACCAGGGTGATGGTGCGCCGGCCCGCGGGGGCGGGCGGCACGGCGGCACCGGCCGGCGGCCGGGTGGTCGCGGGGGCGGCCGGGGTGGGCTTCTTGTGCGGGCCCTTCGCGGGGGTCCTCGTGGCCGCCGGGCGGGTCGTCGGGGGCCGGGTGGTGGGGGCTGACGTGGTCGGAGCGGGACGGGTGGCGGAGCCGTCCGGACTCGGTGCGGCGGTACCGGTGGTCGCCGTCGCCGGAGCCGACGGCCGCGCGTCGGCCGCCGGATGCCCGGTCGAGCCCGACGGCTGGACCAGCCAGGAGATGGTCGCCACCGCTATCACCGCCGCCACCAGGACCGCGTACCGGCCCCGGGACGGCCGCACCCGGTGCCGCTTGCGTGTCGGAGCGTGCCTCATGCTCCGGAGACCGCCCGGAGGAGGCCCGCATAACAGAAATGCCCCGGCCTGCGGCGGCTTTCGGGAGAACGCCCAGCCTTTCCGCCTCTTCTGGAGCAGGGGCCCCGGGGCGCTCCCGCCCCCGCCCTCGCCGCGACGGCGGTCGACCACAACGACGCGGACCGGCGGCGCCGAACCGGCCTCGGCCGACAGGGGCCGGCGCCGTGAAAGCGGCGGGGCCGGAGGGACGTTCAGCCCCTCGGCAGCCGGCCCGCCGCCTGCCGCGCCCGCCAGCGCCACTCCCCGCCCCGGCCTGCCCCGTACCGGTGCCCGGGCGCTACGGCTCGGGGACCACGGGCAGCATCAGCCGTGAGGCGGGCGCGACTCGGCGGTCGGACGGAGTCGGGAGCGGGGACCAGCGGGGGAAGCTGCTGGCGGTGACGTGGACCCGCAGGCGGTGGCCGGGGCGGAAGACGTGGCCGGTGGACCACAGGTCGACCGGCACGGTGCCGCCGGGGGCGGCGGTGCGGGTGATGCCGTCGGTCACCAGGCGCGAGGTGCCGTCGGGTGCAACGTCGGTGAGCCGGACGACCCAGTCGGCGGGGTCGGCGGAAGAGTGCGCGGTCAGGAGTGCGGTGACCCGGCCGACGACGGTGAGGGGGCGGTCCAGCGGCGCGCCGGTCCACACCAGCAGGTCGGCGCGGTCCTCCAGGGGGCGCTGATCGGCGGGGCCGGCCGGGTGGTCGTCGGTGAGCAGCAGAGCGCCGCCGAGGGTGGGCACAGGGTCGGCGGGGCGGTACGGGAAGGTACGCCAGGCCTCCGCGTGCGGCGGGGGCGTGCGGCTGAGCGTCCCGTCGCCGCGCAGGTGCAGGGTCAGCGGGACGGACGGCGGGGGCCAGGCGGCGTACGAGCGCCACTGGCCGGTGCCGGTGAGATGGACGCGGACGGCGGGACCCGGGGGCGTGCGGCCGGCCAGGACCGCGTGCAGCCAGTGGAGTTCGGCGGTGCGCAGGTCGGCGGCGCCGAAGGGCAGCGCGGTGGCCCGGTCGCCGTGCGTCCAGGGGCCGACGATCAACGTTGCCGGGCCGCCGAGTTCCCGGGCCCGGACGTGATTGTCGAGGCTGCCCTGGAGGAAGGCGTCGTACCAGCCGGCGACGGTGAGGGTGGCCGCGGGTCGGCCGCTCCCGGCGGGCAGGGCGTGCGGCAGGTCCGGCCCACCGCTCCGGCCGGGCACGGGCAGCCCGGCGAGCGCCGGGGACCGCCACCCGGTGGCCGGCAGGGCGTCGCGGTCCCGGTCGAGGCCGGCCAGGCCCAGCGTCCACTGGGCGACCAGGCCGAGTTCGGGCACACCGCCGCGGGCCACCAGTCCGTCGCAGGGATCGGCCCAGGTGAACTCCGGCATCACGGCGACGAGTTCGGGCGGCCCGGCGGTGAGCGCGGCCCACTGGGCGTGCCCGAGGTAGCTGGGCCCGTACATCGCCACCCGTCCGTCGGAGCCGGGCAGGCCGGCGGCCCAGCGTACGGATTCGTGGCCGTCGTCCCGTTCGTTGACCAGCGGCTCCCAGATGCCGCCGGAGCCGAAGCGGCCCCGTACGTCCTGGACCACGGTCAGGAAGCCGCGCCGGGCCGCGCCCTCGGGGTCGAGGGCGGCGAGCACGCCGGGGTCCCGGCTGCCGTAGGGACCGCGGGCCAGCAGCACCGGCCAGGGGCCGCTGCCGGACGGCGGGCGGTGGACGTCGGCGGTCAGTACGGTGCCGTCGCGCATGACGGCCTGGACGCGCTGCACGGGCGCGGCACCTCCGGTGATGGGTCGACGGCGGTACGGAGGGTGCCCCCGCCGTGTGCGGACGGCGGGGGCGGTTCGGGTCGGCCCCCGGGATGGGCCGAAGGGCGGGCGGAAAGGGGTCAGTTGACGGTCAGGTCGTCCACGTAGCCGCGGTAGCCGCCGCTGCCGCCGGGGTGGTCGTAGCCGACGAGGATGCGGTCGATCTGCTTGTTGGCGTCGTGGGCGGCGAGGTTCACGGTGACGTGGTTCCAGGTGTCGAGGGTCAGCCGGCCGCACTGCTGGGCGGGGTGGATCCCGTTGCCGTTCTGGTCGGTGGCGCCTGAGTCGCGCAGGGTGGAGCCGTCGGTGAAGACCATGTCCACGGCCACGCACTCGCTCTCGGTGGAACCGGCCAGCACCCAAGGGGTGGTCGCGTTGGACTGCGGGAAGATCCAGTAGCCCAGGGTCTTCGCGGTGCCGATGGCCAGCGGGGCGCCGCTGAGGTCGAAGACCTTGAGGTAGGCGTGCGGGGAGGTGCCCGAAGCGCTGCCGGAGTACATCAGGGCGGTGGTCCCGGTGTGCGCCTGCTCGCCGCTGCGGGGGCTGGTCTCGGGGCCGGCCGCGCCGGAGGTGATGCCGGTGACGCCGGAGACGTTGCCCCCGGCGGTGTCCACCGTGTCCAGCCAGGCCGGCTGCGGGTCACCGCTCTCCAGGCCGCTGGCGAAGGACGAGCTGGTCGCGCCGGTGCCGCTCGTCTGGAGGGGCTGGGCGAGTTCGGTCTGCACGGTGGCGTAGGAGGTGCCGGGCGGGGCGAGGGTGATCGTCTCCCCGGCGGAGGTGGACAGGGTGATCCGGCTGCCGGAGGCGGTGCCGGCCGCGGCGCCGTTGCGGTAGACCTGCGGGGCGCTGCCGGGCCAGGGGTTGGTGAGGGTGAGCGTGCCGCCCTTCTGGCTGACCGCGCGCACGTACTGCACGGAGTTGCCGGCCAGGCTGCTGGAGATCAGAAAGCCGCCGTCGGCCAGCAGGTCGCCGTACTTGGCGTTGGTGCCGCTCGGCCAGTCCGGGAACACCTTGATGTCGTGCTGGAAGGACTGGAGCAGCATCTCGTCCAGGCCGGAGGTGGTGACGTTGATGTTCTCGATGCCGCCGCCGCTGTGGTGGATCGCCATGTTGGGGTAGCTGTTCGCGGTCGCCTCGGTGCGCAGGTTGGCCAGGACGGTCGCGGCGTTGTAGCCGACCCGGGCCGCGGCGGCGTAGAAGGTGGCGGGCGCGTTGCCGCCGTGCCAGGCGGCGGTGAGCTGGTCGACGGTGTTGCGGGCGGTCTGCTGGAGGGTGGCGGCGCTGTCCAGGCCGACCTGACCGCTGGGGTAGACCGCCTGGATGTCGATGTCGTTGCCGTCGTTGACGAAGTCCGCACCGGTGGAGGTCTCCCGGAAGACGGTCTGGCCGTTGCGACTCATGGTGGGCAGCGCGGCGAGGTGGGCGTCGATGTCCTGCCAGGTGGCGCGGGTGCCGGCGTCCTGGCCGAGGGCGGTGGACATGTCCACCAGGCCCTGCATCAGCAGGTGCACCAGGCCGAGCGAGAGGGTGGAGTTGGTCTGCGGGTAGGCGTTGTCCTCCTGGGGCGCGTCGTTGGTGATGGTGTACGTGCCCGAGGCGTCTTTGGTGAGGTAGTTCTGCCAGAACAGGCCGACCTGCTTCAGGTACGGGTAGACCTTGGCCGCGTAGGTGGTGTCGCGGGTCTGCTCCCAGCGCATCACCATGTCCGAGGCGAGGTTGGCCGCGTTGGACTTCTGGTTGTGCAGGCTGGTGTCGGCGCTGGTGCCGCCGGGCGAGATGCCCACGGTGTAGAGGACGCCCGAGAAGCCGTTCTGCTGCGCGAGTTGCTGGCCGCGGATCGTCCAGTCCAGCACCGGCTGGTCGTAGGCGTCCATCTGCGCGATGTGGTTGGTGGTCAGCGCGGCGTAGAAGGGCGCCTCGTAGTTGTAGTTGGTGTGATAGTCACCGTTCCAGTTCATGGCGCCGGTGATCCAGTTGCCCCACAGGCCCGGTGCGTACTTGCCGGTGCGGGAGACGCTGCCGAGCAGGTAGAGCGAGCCGTACCAGCTCTTCTCCACGTCCGCGTCGGGGATCTGCACGTAGGACTGGGACCAGTAGCCGTTCCACCAACTGCGGTGGGAGGCGTTGTGGTCGGCGACGTTCTGCTGGGTGAGGGTGTCGACCATGCTGTCGGCGGCCGACTGCCAGGAGCCCGAGTCGCCGCTGCTGACGATGCCGGCGACCAGGGTGGAGGTGGTGTTCGGCTGCATGGTCAGGGTGATCTTGTTGCCGGCGACCGTCTGGCTCTGGCCGATGGTGCGGGCGGCGATCCGGGCCCGGGGGTCGCCGCTGCCGCCGGCGTCGGCGACCACGTCGGCGTCCAGGTCGTGGTCGGAGGTGGACACGGTGGGGGTGCCGCCGGACCCGTTCTGCAGGGTGATGCCGATGGACTGGGCGCTGCCCCCGGTGAGGGAGAAGCTGGTGACGAACATGTCGGTGTTGGCGTCCACCCAACTGGTGGTGGTCAGGGTCTGGCCACCGAGGGTGTAGGTGCCGCGGACCTCGGCGTGGCCGATGTCCTGGACCACGTTGTACGAGGAGCCGGTCAGGCCCGCGGCCGACACCACGATGCGGCCGAGCGGCCGGATGGCATGGCTGGTGGCGGACCAGAAGTCGTTCTTGCCGAGGTAGAAGGTCTGGTTGGCGATGGTGCCGCCGACGGCGACCCCGACGTCGCCGTTGCCCATCATGGGCGCGTCGGTGGTGTCGCCGCCGGTCAGGTGGGTGGGGGGCGAGGTCCACACCCCCTGGTACTTGGCGACCGTGGCCAGGCCCTGGTTCGCGGTGATCGGGTCGGCTGCCGCGGGCCGGGCCACGGCGGTGGTCACGACGGTGGTGAGGGCGGCGGCGACCATGGTGGCGGCCGTGGCCGCGCCCAGGGTGCGTCGCGCCGGCGCTGTGCGCCTCATCTCGTACTCACTGCCTCTCTCCATGGCTGCCGCCATGGCTGCGACGGCGGTACATCGGATCTCCCCGGTGCCGGGACGCGGGCAGCCCTGACAGCGTTGTCGGGAAACTGTCGCGCGACCGGCGTCAACGGGCGTCCTGGCGGCTGTACGACCGGCGACGTGCCTGGTGAGATCCCATGTGCGGCCGTACACGGGATGGGGAGGAGAACCGGGGAGCCGGCCCGTCCCGGCCGGCGTCCCCGCAGCGCTCCCGGGCCGGGTCACCGACTCGGGAGAACGTTATCTCAGCGATCTGCCGTCGTTTATAGAGGCGCTTCGGCGCCCTTGTAAAGCGGATCCGCCGAGCGAGGGGCTGCGGAGGTCCGGCGCGTACGGTTCGCCGGGAGCGTCCAAAGGCGCGGGGAGATGACGCGCCGCAGGTCGGCGCCCGGCCAGTGGCCTGGCGCCGACCTGCGGGGACAGCCGATTCGACGAGCTGCGGAGCGGCGCGGGTACGGAAGCGGCACAGGTCGAGGGCGACGCAGTACGGGAGCGGCGCATGTGCAGGAGCGGACTCACCCAGCGCGGGCTGCCTCGGCCACGGAACCCCTCGCGCCGGTCTTCCCGGCCGCGGCCTTCCCGGTAGCGGCCCGCACCCCCGTGGGCCCGCTCGCGGTCAGGGCTTCCGGGTGGCCCGGTGCACGAAAGCGGGCGGAAGGTTCGGCCAGACCACCCTCGAGCGCTCCACGTGGTCGAAGCGGTGGGCGAGTTCGGCGGTGAAGTGACGGGCGGGCGGGGTCCAGGCCGCGTGCAGATAGGCGAAGGTGGTGAACCGGCCGCCGGGCGCGAGGACTTCGGTCACGGCGTCCAGGATGTGCTCGCGCCGTTCCCGCGGCATGACCGTCCACGGCAGCCCGGAGACCACCGCGTCGACCGGTTCGCGCACCGCGGCGGCCAGGTCGGCGGCCGATCCCGGCACCACGGTCAGCCGTGTGTCGCGGCGGGTGGCCGCCAGCCGGTCCGCGAGCACCGGGTTGAGCTCGACCGCGACGAGTCGTGCGCCGGGCGCGAGCCGGGCGAGGATCGCGTCGGTGAACACCCCGGTCCCCGGGCCGAGTTCGGCCACGAGCCGGGCCCGCTCCAGGCCGATGCCCTCGGTCATCGCGAGCGCCAGTCGTCGTGAACTGGCCGCCACGGCACCGGTCATGAGGGGCCGTCTGAGGAACTCGGTGGTGATCGACATGGCGGTCATGCTGGAAGCGCCCCGGGTGGCCGCACGTCGTATCCCGGGCCGGTGTCCGTACGACCGCGGGAGGACCCCGCGACGCCCTGCGGGACGATGTGGGGCAGCGGACCCCGGCCGTAGCGTGAGGCGGGTGCACCGGCTGATCGAGACCCTGCCCCGCTTGCGGCGGGGCCACCCGTGGCTGACGGACCTCCTGCTGGTCGTGCTGGTGGCCATGCCCCCGGTGATCCGCCCGGAGCCGGACTGGCGGCCGGTCCGGGTGCAGGCGGGCATGTACGTCGCCCTGGTGCTGCCCCTGGTGTGGCGCCGCCGCCGGCCGGTGCTCGTCGCGGCCCTGGTGCTGGCCGCGTTCTGGGCGCAGTACCTCGGACAGGTGTGGGGAGAGGAACTGGGACGCGGCGCCGTCGCCCTGGCCGCGGTCCTGGCCACCCTCACGGTGCGCGGCCTGCGCCGGGCCGCCGCGGCGACGGTGGTGTGTGCCGCCGGCTGTGTTCTGCTGTGGATTCCCGCCTGGCAGCGGGTCCACGGGGGCCCGGGCGCCCGCGGTGCCTGGCTCACCCCGCTCGCGGTGGGGCTGCTGCTGGCCGGGGCCTGGGTGTTCGGCGAGTACGTCCGTGCCCGGCGGGCCTATATGGCCGAGTTCGAGCGGCGGGCCGTGCTGGCCGAGTCCGAGCGCATCGCCCTGGCCCGGGTCGCCGCCGCCGAGGAGCGGGCCCGTATCGCCCGCGAGATCCACGACGTCCTGGCGCACAGCATGAGCGTGATGGTTCTGAACGCCGAGGGCGGCAGGCTGATGCGGCAGGCCGACCCCGCCGCCGTCGACCGCGCCCTCGGCGTCATCAGCGCGACCGGCCGTGAGGCCCTGGGCGAACTGCGCCGGCTGCTGGAGGTGCTGCGTACGCCCGGCGCGGACGCATCGGCCGACGGCCCCGGCTCCGATCCCGGCTCCTGCGCCCGTCCCGGTGGGGCCACCGACTCCCTCGCGGCCGATCTGCGGCGGCTGGTCGCACGCCTCGACACGAGCGGCACGCGCGCCCGGCTGGAGCTGCGCGGCGAGCGGGGCGGCCTTCCCGCGGATCTCACGGCGCAGACGTACCGCATCGTGCAGGAGGCACTCACCAACGTGGTCAAGCACGCGCCGCCGGACGCCACGATCCACGTACGGGTCAACACCGGTACCGAGGGGCCCGGGCGACTGGTCCGGGTCCGGGTGGAGAACTCGGCCGGGGCCGGAGGGGGAACCGCCGCGAAGCGCCCCGCCCCGCTGCTCTCCTCCGGTCGTGGAATCACCGGCATGCGCGAACGTGCCGCCCGCTACGGCGGGAGCGTCGACGCAGGGCCCACGCCCGGCGGCGGCTACCGGGTCGCCGCCACCCTGCGCCCCGCCGAACCCGCGCCCGCCACGGCGGCCTCATGACCGGCCCGGCACCCGCGGCCGCTCCGGCGGTGTCCCGGGTGCTGATCTGCGACGACCAGGAGCTGATCCGGATGGGACTGCGCATGGTCGTCGACAGCCAGCCCGATCTCACCGTGGTGGGCGAGGCCGCCGACGGCGACGCGGCGCTCGCGGGCGTGGCCGCCCTGGAGCCGGACCTCGTCCTGATGGACGTACGCATGCCCGGTCTGGACGGGCTCGCCGCGACCGAACGCCTCTGCGCGCAACCCGATGGGCCCCGGATCCTCGTCGTCACCACCTTCGACCTCGACGAATACGCCTACGCGGCCCTGCGTGCCGGCGCGAACGGCTTCCTCGTCAAGGACGCCCCCGCCGAGGAGATCCTGGTGACCGTCCGGGCGGTGCTGCGGGGGGAGGTCATGGTGGCACCCTCGCTCACCCGGCGCCTGGTCGAGCGTTTCGTCCTGCACGCCCCCGCGTCCGCGCCCGCCCAGCGCGGCCGCCTGGCGGCTCTCACCGAGCGGGAACGGGAAGTCCTCGCCCTGGTGGCCCGGGGGCTGACCAACGGCGAGATCGCCGACTGCCTCTTCGTCGGGGAGACCACCGTCAAGACCCACCTCGGCCGCATCCTGACCAAACTCGGCCTCCGGGACCGTATCCACGCGGTGATCTTCGCCTACGAGAGCGGGCTGGTCCGGGTCGGGGACTGAGCGGCGCCGGGCATCGCGCCGGGCGGCCCGCACCGCCTTCCGGACCAACCCTGCTTCCCGGAGGTTTTCGGGCCGCCCCGCTCCCGGAGATCAGGGCCTGATCTCCCCCGAGCCGCGCGCGACCAGCGTGGTGGAGACGGTGACCGTCCGCACCGGCCGGTCGGGTTCGGCCAGGCGCGAGCGGAAGAGCTCGATCGCGGTCCGGCCGATCTCGGTGTCGCCCTGGGCGACCACGGTCAGGGCCGGCCGCAGCAGGTCCGCCAGCCCGAAGTCGTCGAAGCCGACCAGCGCGGTGCCGCCGTATCCGGAGCCGAGCGCGCGGATGACGGCGACGGTGGTGGAGAAGTTGCCGGTGACGATGGCGGTGGCGGGGTCCGGGCCGCCGCGCAGTGTCTCCAGGGCCGCCCCGATGCGGGCGGTCTCGATGGGGCCGGGGTGGACCATGCCCTCCACTCCCACGCCGGCCGCGTTCAGGCAGTCCCGGAAGGCGATGGCGCGCTCGCGCCCGGTGTAGATGCGCTCGTCGTCACCGATGTAGCCGATCCTGCGGTGGCCGTGCGCGGCCAGGTGCTCGAACGCCTGCCGGATGCCGCCGCGGTTGTCGGACAGCACGGTGTCCACCTCCACGCCGGTGGCCGGCCGGTCGAAGGCGACGACCGCGAGCCCGGAGTCGATCTCCGGCTGGAGGTACTGATGGCCGTCGGCGATCGGCTCGATGATGATCCCGTCCATGCGCCGCCGGCACATGGACATCACTGCCTCGCGCTCCCGTACCTCGTCGTCCTCGGTGGACATCGCGACCACCGTCAGCCCCGCCTCGCGGGCCTCCTCGTCGACCGCGCGCAGCACCGGGTGGGCGTCGGCGATGTGCCGGACCGCCGCCCCGATGGTGCCGGTGCGGCCGCTGCGCAACTGCCGGGCCCGCTCGTCGGGCTGGTAGCCGAGCCGGTCGATGGCCTGCTGGACCCGGCTGGCGAAGGCGGGGCCCACCGTGGCGTCGCCGTTGACCACCCTGGAGACCGTTCGCAGCGCGACCCCCGCCTCCCGGGCCACGTCGACCATCGTCGGCCGGCGCGTACGCGGCACGCCCGGCCCGCCGGCTGCAGAAGCCGCCACTTCGCTCCCCTTCCCTGGCATTCGCTGGCATTTCCTGGCTTGCTCGGTTCCCCGGTCGTCCGGCCGGCCCCCGTGACCGACGGTACGGCCCGGCCCGGTGGCTTCGCGTTGCGTCGCCCGGCCGGCCCGAGATCGCTCCGTGATCGCGTGAGGTCTTGACTTGCTGACGCGGAACCCTACTGTACTCGGCGAGACAACGTTATCTCACCGATCCGGGGCCGAGCCGCTTCAGCGTTCCGGAGCACGGGTGGCGTGTGTCCCAATCCCTCCGCACAACCTCTTTCCGAAAGGTACGGCCATGCGTAGACGAAGTGCCGTCGTCGCCGCGGCAGGTCTGCTGCTGCTCGCAGGATGCTCCTCCGCCACCTCGGGCGGCGGCTCGGGCGGGGGGTCGGCGCTGACGTACATGACCTTCAACACCCCGTCGCTGACGCCCGCGTTCTGGAAGACGTCGATCGCCAGGGCCGAGAAGGCCGTGCCGGGCGTGACCATCAAGCAGATCGTGGCGCCCAGCACGGACCGCGACTCGTACGCCAAGCAGCTCCAGGCGTCGGGGCAGTTCCCGGACCTGCTGGAGTCCATCACGCCCTCGCAGTACACCGACGCGGGGCTGCTCCAGCCGTACGACCAGTCCTGGGTCGACCAGAACTTCCTGCTGCCGCAGGGCAACGCGATCAAGGGCAAGGTCTACATCCCGCCGACCAACTCCCAGATCATCCCGCTGGTGTTCTACAACAAGACGCTGTTCGCGAAGGCCGGCGTGCAGCCCCCGAAGACCTGGCAGCAGTTCCTGGACGTCAACGCCAAGCTCAAGGCGGCGGGCATCACGCCGATGGAGCTCGGCGGCAACGACCCCTTCGCCGCCGCCATGCCGCTGACCGGGGCGATCAGCGCGGACGTGCTCGGCAAGGACCCCAAGTGGATCCAGGAACGGTACGCGGGCTCGGTCAAGTTCGGCGACGCCGACGTGGTCACGGCCGCCACCAAGATGCGCACCCTGGTGGAGAAGGGCTACTTCGAGCAGGGCGCGCTCAACGTCAGCTACGCCGACTCGATCAAGAACTTCAACGCCGGCAAGGCCGCGATGTACCCGATGGGCAGCTGGTACCTGGGCTCGATCCCGAAGGACCAGTGGAACACCATCGGCGTCTTCCCCTGGCCGACCGACGACGGCTCGCTGGTGCTGCCGTTCGCGGTGGGCGGCTCGATGGCGGTGAGCACCAAGGCCAAGGACAGCGCGGGCGCGATGGCCTTCGCCAAGGCGTGGTCGCTGGACCCGGGCAATCTCAAGGCCCTGATCGAGGGCGACGGCGCCTACCCGATGCTGAAGGGCAAGACGCTGAAGGACTACGGCGCCACCGTGAGCCCCGCGTTCACCAACTCCTACGCCTACGTGACCGGCCAGAACACCAAGGTGGCCGCGATCGGCTGGGCGACCAGTGACGACGCGCTGCCGGGCTCGCTCAACAACGACTTCTACGCCGCCGCCCAGGCGCTGTTCAACTCCTCCGACGTCAAGGGCCAGATGGCCAAGCTCGACCAGGCGTGGAGCACCGCGACCAAGTGATGAACGGCACGAACCACGCCGGCGCCACGGCCGGCCCGCACCGCACGGAAGGAGGGGATCGGTGAGACCGCTCACCCACTGGTTCCGCGACACCACACAGGACCTGGGGCTGCGAGTGATCGCGGCGCTCGGCCTGGTGCTCTACCTGGTCTTCATCGTCCTCCCGGTCTTCATGAGCCTGCGCAGCAGCTTCACCGACGAGAACCCGCTGAAGGCGGGCAGCAACTGGATCGGCCTGGCGAACTACCGCGAGATGCTGCACGACACCCAGTTGCGCGACAGCGTCGTCTACACCCTCGCGCTCGCGATCGGCGTGACCGCGGTGGCCAACGTCATCGGTCTGCTCTTCGCGATGCTGCTGGACCGTACCGACCTGAGCTACCGGGTGCTGCGCACCATCGCCTTCCTCCCCCAGGTGATCTCCGGGGTGATCGTCGGCTTCGTCTGGAAGACGATCCTGACCCAGGACGGGCTGCTCAACAGCGTGCTCACCCGCAGCCACCTGGTGAGCCACCCGGTGGACTGGCTGGGCACCCCGCACCTGGCCCAGGTCTCGGTGGGCGTCGTGGTCGCCTGGGTGCTGTCCGGGTTCACCACTGTGGTCTACCTGGCGGCGCTGCAGAACATCCCGCGCGAGCTGTACGACGCCGGATCCATCGACGGCGCCAACGCCCGCCAGCAGTTCCGCATGATCACCTTGCGCATGGTCGCGCCGGCCACCACCATCAGCGTCACCATCTCGCTGATCACGGTGCTCAAGCTGTACGACGTCATCCAGGTGCTCACCTCCGGCGGTCCGGCCAACGCCACCCAGTCCACCGCCCAGTACATCGTCAAGACCGCCTTCAGCAGCGACCGGTTCGGCTACGCCTCGGCGATCGCGATGTTCCTGCTGGCCCTGTCCGCGGTCATCGCCCTGTCCGTCACCAGCCTGCTGCGGCGCCGGGAGGTGGACCTGTGACCGTCCAGCACACCGGTGCGCCGCGCCCGGTGACCGTACCGAAGCGGCCGGTGCGCACCCGCCGGCCCGCCGAGCCGCAGCGTCCGCGCGCCGGTCGGGCCCGCTGGCTGAGCCCGGCCCGGCTGACCCTGGCCGTCGTGGTGGTCCTGGTCTTCGTCAGCCCCATCTACCTGACGATCGTCAACGCCTTCAAGAAGGAGAACGACATCGTCTCGGATCCGGCGGCGCCGCCGGTCCATCCGACCCTCGGCAACCTGCGCACCGCGCTGGACCGGCCCGACCACCTGCTGCAGCTGGGCCTGCGCAACTCGCTGATCGTGGTGGTCTGTTCGGTGCTGCTGCTGATCCCGCTGGGCTCGGCGTTCAGCTTCTGGATCTCCCGGCGGCGCACCCGGCTGCGGGCGGCGATCCTGGCCATGCTCGCCGCGGGTCTGATGATCCCGCCGCAGGTGGTGCTGCTGCCCACCATCCACATCCTGAACTTCCTGGGCCTGGCCCACAGTTATCCGGGGCTGATCCTGTCCAACCTGGGCGGCGGCTATTTCTCCTTCGCCGTGTTCGTCTACGTCGGCTTCATGCGGGCGGTGCCGGACGAGGTGGTGGAGGCGGCCCGCCTGGACGGCGCGGGCGGCCTGCGGGTGTGGTGGTCGATCGTCATGCCGCTCGTGCGGCCGGCCACCGCCACTGTGGCCATCTTCCTGTCGCTGTGGATCTGGAACGACTTCCTCAACCCGCAGTTCATCCTCGGCCCGTTGCAGGGCCAGACCATCACGACCGGTCTCTATCTCTCCGTGGGGCAGTTCCAGATGGATTACGGACAGCTGTTCGGCATCATGTTCCTCGCCGGGATCGTCCCGGTGGCCGGCTACCTGGCGATGCAGAAGCAGTTCATCGCCGGCCTGACCGCGGGATCGACCAAGTGAGCGCGGTGCCGGAGGCGGTGGCCGGCGAGGCGGCCGAGCCCGCTCCCGAGCCGCTTGCGGGCCTGCCCCCGCTGGACGACCTGGCCGGCGACTGGATGCCGGCCGGGAAGCTGGCGCACCTGCCCTCATTGCGCAACCAATGGGGTCAGGCGCACGTCAACGCGGACCTGACATCGTTGTCCTGGCTGGCTCTGGCGCCCTTCAGCGGCGGCTACCACACCGGCGTGCTGCAGATCGACGGCCGGCCGCTCGCCGCCGAGCGGTTCCGCTGGACGCCGTGGGGCGTGCGGCGGGAGGCCGCCCACGGCCCGCTGACCGTACGCACCGAGGTCCGGCTGGGCTACGAGCGCAGCCGGGTGATGTGGCGGATCACCGTGCGCAACGACTCCGCGGACCCGGTGCCCGCTGCGCTGGAACAGGAACTGCTCGCGATGGTCGCCCGCAGCGAGGTCGACTGGGGCTGGCTGTACGGCACGCCGTGGAACGCCGGGCACCACCACGACTTCTACGCCACCGAGCGGCTGCGGGCCGAGGTGCTGGCGGACGAGCCGCGCCAGGTGCAGCTCCTGCCGCACGGCGAGCGCTGGGTACGGCTCGGCTCGCCGCGCATCCCCGGCATCCAGCGCGACGAGGACTCGGCCCCGATGCTGCTGGAGTCCGAACTGCCCGACCACTCCACGCCGGACGCGGGCCGTTCCCGGGCGCCGGGCGCGCCCTGCCTGGTGCGCCAGCTGGCGGTGGAGCACGCGGACGGCACCCGGGCGGCGATCGGTGACGGCAGGGCGGTGCACACGGTCCGGGCCGACACCGATCTGCGGGTGGGCACCGCCTCGCTCGCCGCCGGTGACGCGCTCGTACTGGACCTGCGGGTGGACCACACCGGCTCGGACGGGGTGATCGCCACCCACGGCAACCACCCGGACTCGTTGCAGGTCGGGGTGAGCGGCGGGCGGCTGTGGCTGCGGGCCGGCGGCGAGCACGTGAGCGCCGAGGAGCCGCTGACGGCCGGGGCCTGGCACATGATCACCGCCCGGGTGGCCGACGACGGCGCCACGCTGCTGGTGGACGGTGTCGAGGTGGCCCGCACCCTGCCCTGGTGGGGCGGGCGGCGGTGGACCGCGCGGGTGACCGGCGGCGAGGTGGTGGTCACGGACGAGCGGAGCACGGCGTGCTCGGCGTACGCCTTCACCGACGCGCCCGGCTCGCTCACCGCGCTCGGCTCGCGTGGCTCGGCCCGCTGGCAGCTCCTGCTCGGCCCCGGCGAGTCCCGGGAGCTGGGCGTCGTGCTGGACATCGGCGCCGCGCCGGAGCGGGTGCGGGCCTCGGCCGCCGACGCCGCCGCCGGTTTCGGTGCGGCGTTCGACGAGACCGCCGAGCGCTGGCGGGGCACCTGGCGGGCGGCGTTCACCCCGGGGAACGGTGAGTTCTCCGGTCATCTGCCGACGCTGGACACCCCGGACGCGGATCTGGCCCGTACGTACTACCTGGGCGCGCTGCTGATGCTGTGGATGCGCAACACCCGGGTGTCCCGGACCGGGCCGGTCTTCCTCACCGGGGGGCCGCGGCTGGGCCCGACCACCACCTTCTTCTGGGACCAGTCGGAGTTCGCCGGCACCGCCGCGATGCTGGAGCCCAAGGGCATGCGGGCCTGGATCCTGGCGGCGCTGGCCCAGCCGTACGACCACTGCCACTCCTTCGACACGTACAACCTGATGCCGGTCGGCAACCATTACGCGGCCAACGACCACGCCCTGTTCCACACGGTCACCGCGTATCTCGACGTCACCGGCGACACCGGGCTGCTCGCCGAGCGGGCCGCGGACCGCACCGTGCTGGACCACCTGCGGGCCCTGGCCTACCGGCCGCGCTCGCGGCGGGCGGCGTTCGGCACCGGGGAGCTGGTCGACTTCGGGCGCGACGCGTGGGAACTGCTGGAGTGCGTGCCCAACTACCGGGACGCGGTGGTGTCGTTCAACGCCGGCTACGCCGGCATGCTCCGGTCGCTGGCCGGGCTGCTGGACTCGCTCGGCCACCGCGGGGAGGCGGCGACCGCCCGGGCGGAGGGAGACCGGCTGGCGCGGGCGGTGCTCGGGCAGTACGCGGGCGACGGCCGGTGGCTGATCGCCCATCCGGAGGGGCCCGAGGCGATCGGCCACTGCCTGGACTTCGTCCTGGTGGCCGCGCATCTGGCCGAGGATCTGCCGCCGGACCAGCGGGCGCGGATGGTCTCCTTCGTCACCGACCACCTGCTGGACGGGGACTGGATGCGGGCACTGGACCCGCAGGACCCGGTGGCGCCCTTCTCCGACCGGCCCGACCACGGCGCGGCCGGCGCCTTCGCGGCCTGGCCCGGCGCGACCGCGTACGGCCTGTGCCGGCTGGACCGCCCGGACCTGGCGGCCGGCATCCTGCGCCGGGCCCACCGCGCGACCTCCGGCGCCCTGTGGGGCCAGGCCATGGAGGTCACCCCCGACGGCTCCTACCGGGTCGCCGAGCGCGGGGTCTCCAACCGGGACAGCGTGGCGGCCGCCGCCGTGACCGAGGCGGTCGTGACGGGCCTGTTCGGTGTGCGCGGCCGGAAGGAGGGTCCCGCGGTCGGCTTCGAGGACACGGTGTTCGGCCGGCTGGACGGCATCCGGGTCCGGGGGTACGGGCTGCCGGCGTCCTGAGGGCGGGGTGCCCCGTCTTTTACGGCGCCGGCACCCGAGGCGGCCCTCGGTGCGTTCATCGCGCACCGGGGGCCGCCGCCGTTGCGTACGCCTGGCCTCAGCCCACCTTGCGGAAGTTCGGGGTGGCCGGAGGGCGGTGGTGGTGCTGGGCGAGGCGGGTGATGTCCTCGGGGGTGAGGATGCCGGCGACGCGGCCCTCGTCGAGGACCAGGACGTGGCCGGTGGGGGTCAGGCCGCCGCGTTCGAGGACGTCGGTGACCCGGTCGTCGGGCGCGGCGAGGGTGCAGCGGCCGAGCGGGACGGCCAGGTCGCGGACCCTGACCTCGGACCTGCGCGCGGTGGGAACGGTGAGCAGGCCTGGCACCGTGACGACCCCGCTGGGCCGGCCGTCGAAGTCGGTCAGCGGGATCACCCGGCGGCCGGTCCGGGGCACGGTCTCGGCGAGGAAGCGGTCCACGGTGAGCCAGTCCTGTCCGGTCACCACCGGCGTCGCCATCGCCTCGGCCACCCGGACCCCGCGCAGTGCGTCGTACAGCACCGACCGGCGGACCTCGGCGTAGGCGGCCATCGCCACGAACAGCCCGAGCACGGTGAGCCACAGGCCGCCGGCGCCGCCCTTGGCGAACTCCACCCAGCCGCCGAGCACCATCAGGGCGCCCGCCACCTGGCCGCAGCGGCCTGCCACCCGGATCGCCCGTTCGCGGTCGCCGCGCAGCCGCCAGACGATCGCCTGGAGCACCCGCCCGCCGTCCAGCGGGGCGGCCGGCAGCAGGTTGAACGCGCCGAGCAGTACGTTCGCCCAGCCGGTCCAGGCAAGCACCGCGGCCGGCACCGCCCAGTGGAAGGCGTCGTGCGTCAGCACCGCGCCGGCGAAGCCGAGGCCGCCCAGCAGCAGGCTGGTCAACGGCCCGACGGCCGCGACCCACCCCTGGGTGCGGGGCGTGGTGGCCTGGCCCATCCGGGTGACGCCGCCCAGGGCGAACACCGTGACGTCCTTGACCTCGATCCCGGACCGCCGGGCGAGCAGGGCGTGCGCGGCCTCGTGCAGCACCAGGCTCGCCGCCAGCAGCAGTGCCCCGACGATCGCGGCGATCCGGTACGCAGTGCTGGAGTGGCCGGGTGCCCAGGCCGGGAGCGTACTGGAGCCGAGCCCGACGCCGATGACGATCACCAGCAGCGGGGCGGTCCAATGGATCCGCAGGGGCACGCCCCTGATCCGCCCCACGGTCACGGATCCGTTCATCGCGCCCTCCTTCCGCACGGCGCGTGGGCCCGGAGCCGCCCGGGCCTCCACTTCCATCGTCGCTCGTTCCGCCGCCCGCGGCGCGGTCCGCACGGCTCCCGCCGGTGGTCCGTACGACCCCGCGCGCTCCAGCGCCGACCGGCTCCCCTTCCTCGCGCGCACGGTGGCCGGCGCCATCGGCACCCATCAGTGCCAACACGCCGGCCACGCCGTGATTCCCGGCCCGCCGCGCCCGACGTTCAGTGCTCCTGAGCAGCCGCGACCCGGAACCGCAGGCACGACGACGCGTGGGCGGCGGCAGGCGGGAAGAGGTCATGTCTGTGCACGGGCCCCGCGGCACTCCGGGCGACGACGCCGGGCCCGCAGGCCCGTCCCGGGGGAATGGCGCGTCAGGCCGGGATGAAGGCGGCGGCTCGTTCGGCGAGGGCCAGGACGGAGGCGTTGATGTTGGCGCTGGGGAGTGAGGGCATCACGGAGGCGTCGACGACGCGCAGGCCGTCGATGCCGTGGACGCGCAGTTCGGGGTCGACGACGGATTGGGGGCCGGTGCCCATCGCGCAGGTCCCGGCGAGGTGGAAGTAGCTTCCGGTGGCGAGGACGGCGTAGGCGCGTGGATCGGCGAGGTCGCCGACGGGCTGTGCCGTCCCGTTCGGGCGCCAGGGCGCGAAGGCGTCGGAACTGCCGAGGTCCGTGGCGACGTTGAGGCCACGCACCATGCTCTCCAGGTCGCGACGGTCCTGGTAGAGCCCCAGGTCGATCAGCGGCTCGGAGGCGGGGTCGGCGTCGGCGAGCCGGACCGTGCCCCGGCTCAGGGGGCGCATGAGTGCGAAGACGACGGAATAACCGGGCAGGCTCGACGGCTGCCAGGAACCGCTGCCCCACGGTTCGTCCCTGGATTGCGCGGCTCGCACCGGAAAGAGGTAGGGCACCACGACGAGTTGGAGGTCGGGGTCCGCCCCCGCGGAGCTGCGGGTCAGGACGTGGACGAGGTTCGCGTTGGTCGCGGCCACCGGCTCCGACGTGCGGAAGCCGACGTGCGCGTACGGGTGGTCCTGAAGGTTCTCCCCCACGCCGGGCAGGTCGTGGACCACGTCGACACCGGCCGCGCGGAGTTGCTCCGCGGGACCGATGCCCGAGAGCAGCAGGAGCTGGGCGGATCCGATCGCGCCGGCACAGAGCACGACTTCGCCGCCGGCCCGGGCCACGGCCGGGCGGCCGCCTACCGCGTATTCGACGCCGACACAGCGACCGTCCTCGATCACGAGCCGGCGCACCACGGCATCGCTGATCACCTCGAGGTTGGGGCGGGACATGGCAGGCCGCAGGTAGGCGTCCGCCACGCTCTGGCGCGCCCCGCTCACCACGTTCAGCTCGGTGGCTGCCGCGCCCTCGGTCTCCTCACCGTTGCCGTCGGCGAGCAGATGGTAACCGGCTTGCGTCGCCGCCGCCGATGCGGCGTTCTGGAATTCGTCGCGGGAGGGATCGGGCGGCCGTTCCACGACCATGGGGCCCTCGGTCCCCCGCCAATGCGCATCCGTGCCGGTAGTCCGCTCGCTGCGCCGGAAAAACGGCAGCAGCGCACGGAAATTCCAGCCCTCGGCGCCGGATTCGTTCCACGCGTCATAGCTGGTGCTGTGGCCACGGATGTGGAACGAGGAATTGATGGTGCTGGAACCGCCCAGTCCGCGGCCACGGGGAACCGGGACGCTCACTCCGTCCAGGCCCTCCTGCGGCGTGCTGGTGAACGCCCAGTCGAAGCGGCTTCCCCAGAAGGACGGCATGAGGCCGTCGTCGGGGCGATCGGCGCTCCCCGCCTCCAGCAGGAGGACGGTGGTGCCGGGTTGCTCGCTCAATCGTTCCGCCACGACGGATCCGGCCGTCCCCGCGCCCACCACGATGTACGTGTATTCCCCCGGAGTCGGGTCTCCATGCGCGTTCGGTTCCTGCATCCCGTTCACCCTTCTGGCATGCGTCGCCGGCCCCCGATCCCTTCGATTCGGCTACGCATCGAGCGTAATGAACAGGGGCCGTGCGTGCAGTGCGGAACGAAACCGAATTCTCTACGGGAGTCGCGGCCCGGTACGTCACGGGGCTGGCCCACCGCCATCGGCGCCGATAGCGTGGCCGGGTGGATCAGGATGAACGGCGGCTGCACGCCTCGTCGTTCGGCGCGGCCGCGGTCGCATACGCCGAACACCGTCCGGACTACGCGCAGGCCGCGATGCGCTGGGCGCTCGAGCCCGCGCCCGGACCGCGCGTACTCGACCTCGGCGCCGGAACCGGCAAGCTGACCGCCGCGCTGGTCGCGCTGGGGGCCGACGTCATCGCGGTCGAGCCCGACCCGGCGATGCTGGCCGAGCTGCGCCGCTCGCTGCCGGGAGTCCGTGCCCTGTCGGGCAGCGCCGAGGCGATACCGCTGCCGGACGCCTCCGTGGATGCCGTGCTGGCCGGCAACGCCATGCACTGGTTCGACATGGCGGTCGCGGGACCCGAGATCGCCAGGGTCCTCGCCCCCGGCGGCGTCCTGGCAGGCCTGTGGAACCTGATGGACGACCGGGTCGAGTGGGTCGCCGGACTCGCGCGGGCCGGCGGGAGCGCGGCCGTCGGCCCTCGGGACACGCCCGCCGCCTGGCGCGCCGCGACGGCCGGCGCACACCTTCCGAAGACCGGCGCGGCCGCCCGGTTCGGCTCGCCGGTGCAGGCCGAGTTCCCGCACGGGCAGCGCCGCACCGCCGACTCCCTCGTCGCGACCCTCGCGACACGGGCGGGGGTGCTGGTCATGCCGAACCAGGACCGAGAGGCGACGCTGGGCCGGATCCGCGCATTCCTCGCGAGCCGACCGGAGACCGCCCAGGGCGAGTTCACGCTGCCGATGCTGACCGGAGTGCTGCGCGTCCGGCGGCTGTGAAGCGCCTGGCATTCACGCGAGAAGCTGGTGCCGTCGCCCTTGCGGACAGATTCGCAAACGGGCGTGCGGACGGGCATACGGACGGACCGGGTGCGGTCCGACGTCGTGACACGGAGGAGCACTCCTGCGGGCTGCGGCCCGGCCCCAAGACCTGCCAGAATGTCATGTCCACGCAACCATGCAGCACGCCCTCGTACCCGAAGCCGCCGCGGCCGTCCGGAACCCTCGGCGAGGACCCGTACGAGCCCCCACCCCCCCCGGACCGGTCAGCGCGCGCGGACGACGTGCCCGGTCCCGTACCGGAGGTTCCGTCATGCACCTGCGAAGGGCCCTGAGCCGGGCGCTGCCCCTGGCACTGGTCGCGTCCGGCGCCCTGCTGGTCCTGCCCGGCGCGCCGGCCCAGGCCAAGAGCGACATCGGCGCCAAGCCGTTCATGGGCTTCAGCACCTGGAGCGTGGAGTCCTCCACGCACCCCGGGTACGGCTCGGGCTGGCTGACCGAGCAGAACGTGAAGAACGCCGCCGACACGCTCGCCGCCAAGCTGCTGCCGGCCGGCTACAGCTACCTCAACTTGGACTCCGGCTGGAGCAGCGGCGTCGACGGCAAAGGCGTGCCCAAGGCCGACACCGGCCGCTTCCCCGACGGGATCAAGGCGGTCGTCGACTACATCCACGGCAAGGGGCTCAAGGCCGGGATCTACGACGTGGTCGGCCTGCCCGGCGCGGCCTACGACGCCAACGCGCCCATTCCCGGCACCTCGTGCCACACCAGGGACATCGTCCGTCAGCCGCTGACCCAGGTGCCCAACGGGTGGGGCAGCGGCACGGATTACGCGGTCGACTACACCAACTCCTGCACCCAGCCGTACTACGACGCGGTGGTGAGCACCTTCGCCTCCTGGGGCGTGGACCTGATCAAGGTGGACGGGCAGCACCTGAACGGCGGCGCGACCACCGCGGACGTGCCGGCCGACAATCTCGCCGTCTGGTCCCGGGCCATCGACCGCTCCGGCCGGCCGATCTACCTGACCGCCAGCGGCTGGCCGGTGCCGGTCGCCGAGGCCGACGCGCTGCGCCCGTACGTCAACGGGGTCCGGGTGGACACCGACGTCGAGTGCTACTGCGACACGATCTCGTCCTGGAACAGCTCGGTCAGCGCCCGGTTCGCCGACCTGCCGGCCTGGCTCGGCCATGTGGGCGGCAACTACTGGCCGGACCTGGACTCGATGCCGATCAACAACAACACCGGCTCCGGCGTGCAGGACGGGCTGAACGACACCGAGCGGCAGACGGTGATGAACTTCTGGTCGATGGCCTCGGCGCCGCTGTACGTCGGCGGCGACGTCTGGTTCGAGGACGCCAAGGCGCAGGCGATCCTGACGAATCCCGAGGTGATCGCCGTCGACCAGTCGGGCGTCGTCCCGACCCAGGTCAGCGGTGGTGGCCAGCAGGTCTGGGCGAAGCGGCTGCCGGACGGCAGCACGGTGGTCGGCGTGTTCAACACCGGTTCCGCCGCCGCGACGGTCAGTGTCGCCTTCAGCTCGCTGGGCCTGACCGGCAGCGCCTCCGTACGGGATCTGGCCGCCCGGGCCGACCTGGGCACCGCCACCGGGAGCTGGACCGCGAACTCGGTGCCCGCGCACGGGTCCCGGCTGGTCAAGCTCACCGGGGCCGGCATCGCGGGGCCGGGCGGCAGCGGTCCGGTGACCGGCGCCGGGTCGGGCAAGTGCATGGACGTCAACGGCGGCAACACCGCCGACGGCGCCACCGTGACCCTCTACACCTGCAACGGCGGCACGAACCAGACCTGGACCCGTACCGGCGGCACCTTCCAGTCGCTCGGCAAGTGCCTGGATGTCACGGGCGGCGGCACCGCGAACAACACGAACGTCGAACTGTGGAGTTGCAACGGCGGCGGCAACCAGCAGTGGACCACCCCGGGCGACGGCACCATCCGCAACCCTGCCTCGGGCCGCTGCCTGGACGCGGCGGGCGCGGGCACGGGCGACGGCACCCGCCTGATCATCTGGGACTGCAACGGCCAGAGCAACCAGAAGTGGAGCTATCCGGCGGCGTGACAGCTCCCCGGCCCGGGCTTCCGGGCCGGGCTACCCGCGGGACGCGGAGCGCTGGGCGTCGGCGAGCCGCCGCACCTGCTCGGTGACCAGGGCGGGCGGGAAGGGGGTGCGGCGGCCGATGTCGGTCATCTCGAAGGAGACGACGACGTCGCCGACGCGGACCGCGGTCCACTCGTTGTACCGCACGTCCCCGTCCGGCAGGTGGGCCACTTCGTCGAACCGCACGGCCTGCGCGCCCACCGCGGGCCGCGGTTCGACAACGATGCGGTTCGTGAATTTCGCACCGCCGTAGTCGGTACCCGAGACCGCCCGGCACAGGGCCAGGTCGGCGGTCAGCGCCCGGAAGACCTGCCGCGCGCCCCCGGGCGGATAGGCGCCGACGACCGTGCCGCCCGGGTAGATGTCCGTCCTCCAGTTGATCAGCTGGCTCACCCCGGCGGGCGCCGTGTCGGCCTCGGCGATCGCCATGACGTGATCGCAGGCGGCCGGGGCGACCGGCCGGCGCTTGACGGTCCCGGGGGACTTCAGGTCCGTCACCGGCATGCCGTACGCCACGGACACGGAGCCGTCCCGGAAGGTCGCGGCCTTCAGCTGCTGTGCGGTCAGCACCGGGACGGCGGAGCCGAAGACCGGCACCGGCAGGGGTGTCCCGGTGGCCGAGGGTACGGGTACGGGTCCGGTGGTCGTCGGCGCCGGGTGGGTGACCGGTACGGACGTGGTCGGTACGGACGTGCCGGCGCCGGACGTGGCCGGTGCGCCGGTCGCCGGGCGCTCGCCGGCCTTCGCCCCGTGCCCTCCGCCGCATCCGCTCACCGCGACCGCCAGCACCACCGACGCGCTCACCGCGCCGATCGCGGCACGCATCCCCCTCGCCATCGCATTTCCCCCAGGACCCCGTACGGCGTGAACCCCCATGATGGACCTTGCGCTTGATCTCCGCACACGCGATTCGCCGGGCCCGCATGGCGCGTTCGCGGGGCCCGATCCGAGGCCGGGCGCTCGACCGGGCGACGAGGCCGTGGGCGACGGCCCGCATAATGCCGGGGTGATCGAGTCGAGAGCCGGCCGGGACCGGCCTGACCCCGCCCCCGCCCCGGGTCCCGCAGTGCCGGTGGCGGCCGTCGCCGGACCCGAGCCCGCCGGCACCGCCGCCGGCGGCCCTCGCGCCGCCCGAAGCGCCGCGCGCCGTCTCGCCCGGACCGTGACCGATGTCCTCGCCCCCGCCAACGTCCTGCTGGCGCTGCTGCTGACCGTCGGGTGGCACGGCGGCGGGCGGGCCGGGATCGGGTGGGCGCTGGCGGCGGCGTGCGTGATGGTCGGGGTGCCGTTGGGCGTGGTGGTGGCGGGAGTGCGGGCCGGCCGGTACACGGATCTGCACGTACGCGTACGGCGGCAGCGTGCCGTACCGCTGACGGTGGCCGTCGCCTCCGCGCTCGCCGTCCTCGCGTCGCTGCCGCCGCTGGGCGCGCCGCGCGATCTGGTGGCGCTGGTCGCGGCCACCGCGGCGGGCCTGACCGCGGGCGGCGTCGTCACCGTGTGGTGGAAGGTGTCCGGCCACACCGCGGTCGCCGGGGCCGCGACCGTGATCCTCACCGCCCTGTACGGGCCCGGGCCGCTCCCCCTGCTGCTCGCCGCGTCCGTCCTGACCGGCTGGTCCCGGGTGGCGCTGGCCGACCACACCCGCGCCCAGACCGTGGTCGGCTTCGCCATCGGCGCCGGGGTGTGCCTGGCCGTCTACGTCCCGCTGCACGGCTGATCGCGGGACCGGAAGACCCGGGCCGGGCCGGCGGCCGCTTCGCGTTACGGCCGGACGGCCTCAGGACGCCTCGGCCGTGATGGGCAGTTCGGTCCAGATCGTCTTGCCGCGCTGCCCGTACCGGCAACCCCAGCGGGCCGTGCACTGGGCGACGATGAACAGGCCGCGGCCGCCCTCGTCGGTGGAGGCGGCGCGGGTCAGCCGGGGCTGGGTGTTGCTGGGGTCGGCGACCTCGCAGATGAGCATCTTGTCCCGGATCAGCCGCAGTTGCACGGGTCCGCCGGCGTAGCGCATGGCGTTGGTGATCAGTTCGCTGACCACGAGCTCGGTGTTGAAGGCCAGGTCGTCCAGGCCCCACTTGTCCAGTTGCCGGACCGCGGCGGACCGGCCGGCCGCCACCGACTCGGCGTCGGCGGGGAATTCCCAGCTCGCCATGTTGGCCGGGTCGATCGCGGCGGTGCGCGCGAGCAGCAGGGCCACGTCGTCCCGGGGCCGGCCGCCCTGCTGCTCGGACAGCAGCTCGCCGCCGGTGTCCGCCAGGCCGCCTCCGCCCTCCTGCCGGCGCCGCGCCGCGATGGCCTCGCCCAGCCTGAGGGGACCGTCCGGGCCGGCGTAGGCGTCGAGGTCGAGCAGCCCGTCGGTGAAGAGGGCCAGCACGCTCGCCTCGGGCACGTCGAAGGTGACGGAGGTGAACGGCTCGCCGGCCACTCCGAGCGGCGGTCCGGGAGGCACCGACAGGGTTTCGGCGGCGCCGTCCGGCCGGACCAGGACGGGCGGCGGCTGGCCGGCGTTGGCCACGACGCACTGGCAGGTCGCCGGGTCGTACACGGCGTACATGCAGGTGGCGCCCACCATG
The DNA here is from genome assembly GCF_016918855.1 of Actinacidiphila acididurans. Lineage (GTDB taxonomy): Bacteria > Actinomycetota > Actinomycetes > Streptomycetales > Streptomycetaceae > Actinacidiphila > Actinacidiphila acididurans. The sequence continues at coordinate 649,918 of NZ_JADKYB010000001.1, read as the reverse complement.
TCGCGGTCCTGGAACGGCCTCTCGGCGGCGATGCGCTGCACCAGGTCGGCCATGTGCCCCAGAACCTCGGCGGGTTCGAGTTCGAGGGCGGCGAAGGTCTGCACGGCGGTGCGGAGCCGGCCCATGGTGGCCGCGGCGGACAGGCCGTGGCCGAAGACGTCGCCGACGACGAAGGCGACCCGCAACGAGGGCAGCGGGATGACGTCGAACCAGTCGCCGCCCACACCGGCACCGCCGCGGGCCGGGCGGTAGACGCCGGCCGTTCGCACCGCGGAGGTGTTGGTCACCGCACGCGGCAGCAGGCTCTGCTGCAGGGCGACGGCGGCCTTGTGCTCATGGGTGTAGCGGCGGGCGTTGTCGATGCCGAGGGCGGCGCGCGAGCTGATCTCGGCGAGCAGTTCCACATCGTGCTCGTCGAAGGGGGCCGACGGCTCGTCCCGCCAGGTGGTCAGGCTGCCGAACATGGTCCCGCGGGCGAACAGCGGGGAGACCACGGCCCATTGGGCCTGCGGCGGCAGCAAGGTGCGGCAGAGCCCGGGATCGTGGCCGAGGGCCCGCGCGACGTCCTCCCGGGCGAGGGTGATCGATCTGCCTTCCCCGATCAGCTTGATCTCGGGGCTCTCCGGAAGGTCCGGATAGCGCTCCCCCACGTTCAGCAGGTCCGGCGGCCAGGTGCCGTCCGCGCCGGCCACCGCGACCCGGACCAGCGGGGGGTTCCCGCCGAACGCGGGGGACGGCTCGTTGCCGTCGAGCACCGGTGCGGCCAGGTCCACGGTCACCAGGCTGCCGACCTCGGCGACCACGTCGGCCAGGGCCCGCGCGATGTGGCGGACGTCCAGCGAGAATCCGATGCGCTCGGCGGCGCGGTGCAGCAGTTCGCGGTGCCGGCGGACGCGTTCCTGCTCGCTGACGTCGTACATGACGGCGGCCACTCCCGAGGGCCGCCCAGCTGCGTCCTCCAGGCGGAAGGCCGACAGACTCATGGTCCACTCGTACGGCGGGCTGTCGCCGTCCGACCGGATCAGGTGGTTCGAGCCGAGCACGGGCACGCCGCTGTGCAGCACGTCGGCGAGCACGGCCTCCACGGCGGCCGCGTCCGGCGGCCGCAGTACGTCGGCGAGGGCGACGCCGGGTGCGACCGGCGGGCCGCCGAACATCTCCGGCGTGATGTTGGTCTGCTCCAGGCGCAGGTCGGTGCGGTGCAAGGCGATGCCGATCCGCTGCTGGCCGCGCACCGCGCGCAGCAGCGAGGTGCCCTCGCCCCATTCGACGGCCCGCTCGTACGGCGCGATCAGCACCAGGTGCTCCCCCTCCGCGCCGGCCAGGGCGGTCACCCGCAGCCAGGCGTCCACCTCACCGTCGGCGCCGCACAGCGCCACCCGCCCGCCGCGGGGCGGTCCGCGGTAGGCGCCGCCGGGCCGGGATTGCGCTCCGCCGTCCGCGAGCAGGTCGGCGAACGGCCTGCCGCACACCTCGGCCCCCGGCCGGCCCAGCAGGGCGGCCGCTTCCGCGGACCAGCGCAGTACGGTCCCGGTGGGGCCGACGACGGCCGCGGCCACCGCGGGAAGGCAGAAGCCGCGGTCCGCGGAGGTGCCGGCAAGGGCGCTCATCCCTGCTCCGATACGTCAGTGTGGCACCGTGTCCGGTGCGCTCGTCCTCTCGTCCTTCTCAGGGCATTCTTCCCAGCGACAAAAGGAATATATCGGCTATTCGGGAAGGGCTCCGGGTGCCCCGGAAGGGCCCGGGATCGCCGCAGGAGCGGGCGCCCGGCGGCGGCCCCGCGCTCAGGAGGCGGTACGGTCCTGCGCCGCGGCAATCGCGATGCGGTTGTTGTGCACGCGTCCACGTACGGCGGCCAGCTCCAGCCGCGGGACCGGGACGCTTAGGTCGTGGGCGCGGGCGACCAGGTCGCCCAAGACGTGTTCCACCTCGGCGGGGCGGCCGGCGGTCAGGTCGCGGTACATCGACGGGGCGAAGGGCGAGCCGGGGCGGGTCATGACGGCGTCCGTGGCCGCGAAGACGCCGCCCGGCACCGGGTGGCCGGCGGCCCGCGCGACCGAGGCCGCCTCCGTCAGGATCGCGGTGGCCGCCTCCGGTCCGCCGACCACGGCGGCCGCCTCGCCGACCGTCCCGCCGGCCAGGTAGGTGACGGCCATGGCGGTGGCGATGAAGACCCACTTCTGCCACATCGCGCCCACGACGTCGTCGCTGACCGTGAAGTCGTAGCCGTCGGCCTTGAGCACCCGCCCGGCCGCGTCCACCCGCTCGGACCGGCCGCCGCCCCGCTCGCCGATCACCATGTCGGCGCCGGGGGCGAGCTGCACGATCGCGCCGTCCGCGCCGAGCTGGGTCACCACGCGCACCACGCCCCCGAGCACGGCCGGACCGAACCGCTCGCCGAGCAGGTCGAGGTGGGCCATGCCGTTGAGGAAGGGCACGACCAGGGTCTGCGGGCCGACCGCGGGTGCCATGTCGTCGGCGGCCGCGGACAGCGCGTCCGCCTTCACCGAGATCAGCACGATGTCGTACGGCTCGGCCAGCTCGCCGGCGGTCACGACCCGGGGGTGCAGCACCTCGTCCTCGGCCGGGCCGGTCAGCCGCAGGCCCTGCTCCCGCAGCAGCTCCGCGCGCGGCGGCCGTACCAGGAACGTCACGTCCCGGCCGGCCTGGGCGAGCCGCGCCCCGAAGTACCCGCCCGTGGCGCCCGCGCCGACCACCAGGATCCGTTCCATCACGTGCCTTCTTCCGTATCCGATCAAGACGTTCGTTCCGTGCGGCCGTTCCCTGCGGCGCCGCGGCCGGTCGCGGCGCAGGCGCTCAGGTCCTCACGCGGCACCGTCGGCCACGCCCTGAGCGTCAACCGCCGGCTGCGCCATCGCCACCGGCTCGGGCGAGCGCCAGGGCCGTATCCACACGGTCTCGTCGCGGGTCACGAGCCGGCCGCAGTGCGCGCAGTACTCGCCGCTTGCCAGCGCCTGCCCGCACACGCTGTGCAGCACGCGCATCGGCCCGGACGGGTCGGTGGTACGGGTGTGCCGCTCCCCCCACCGTGCCATCGCGAGCAGTACCGGCAGCGCGTCCGCTCCGGCGGGGGTCAGCCGGTATTCGTGCCGGGTCCGTCCGCCGTCCCGGTACGGCACCTTGGTCAGCAGCCCGGCCGCCACCAGCTTGGCCAGCCGTGCGGCCAGGATGTTGTCCGCGACGCCCAGCTCCGCCCGGAACCGGTCGAACCGCGTCTCCCCGGTGGTGGCGGTGCGCAGGATCAGCAGCGTCCACCGGTCCCCGAGCACGTCCGCCGCCCGCCCGATGGGGCACGGCACGTCGCGGTACGCCGCCTCGGCCGTCATCGAACCGCCTCCCATCGGCCTGACTTTCATATCGCAAGCCAAGCCTAGCGCCGGCCGGTGGGCTCGCACGTTCCCGGCCCGTACACACGCAGCCCCGGACCGGCGATCCGGGGACAAACGCACCGTGGTTGCGCCGCCCGCTGCCCAGCAGCCTGGAGGCCGGGAAGCCGGGCGACCGGACACGAGAATCGGAAGGAACCTCATGCCACGCAGCAAGCCGGACATCCAGGTACCCGATCTGTCGGGACAGCGGGCGGTGGTCACGGGTGCCAGCGACGGCCTCGGGGTCGGGCTGGCGCTGCGCCTGGCCCGGGCGGGCGCGGAAGTGGTGCTGCCGGTGCGCAACCGGGCCAAGGGCGCGGCGGCCGTGGAGCGCATCCGCGCGGCCTGCCCGCGGGCGGCGGTCTCGCTGCGCGACCTGGACCTGGCCTCGCTGGCGTCGGTGGCGGACCTCGGCCGGTCGCTGGTCGCCGAGGGCGACCCGGTGCACATCCTGATCAACAACGCCGCCGTGATGACCCCGCCGGAGCGGCACACCACGGCGGACGGGTTCGAGTTGCAGTTCGGCACGAACCACCTGGGCCACTTCGCGCTCGCCGCACACCTGCTGCCGGTACTGACCGCGGGCCGGGCGCGGGTGACGACCATGGCCACGCTGGCCGCCGGCGCGAGCCGGTTCGACTGGGCCGATCTCCAGCAGGAGCGGCGCTACCGGGCGATGCGGGCGTACAACCGCTCCAAGCTCGCGCTCATGCTGTTCGCCCTGGAGCTGGACCGCCGCAGCCAGGCCTACGGCTGGGGCCTGACCAGCAATGTCGCGCACCCGGGGCTGACCCTCACCAACCTGCAGACCTCCGGCTGGAACCTGGGCCGCGGCCGGGAATCGGTCCGGACCCGGATGTTCCGCGGCGCCGCAAGGGTGACCCCCTTCCTCGTCCAGCAGGTCGACACCGGCGTGCTGCCCGCGCTGTACGCGGCGACGAGCCCGCGGGCCGAAGGCGGCGCCCTCTACGGCCCGGACGGTTTCGCCCACCTGACCGGCGGTCCGGCCGAACTGCCCGTCTACCGCGCCGCGCGCAGCCGCGAGGACGCCGAACGCGTCTGGACCGTCTCGCAGGAACTGACCGGCGCCCGTTTCCCGGTCGCCTGACCGGTCGGTCGAGCGGTCCGTTGACCTGCAGCCCGGCCCGCCGCTCGACGGGCCGCCGATCAGCCCGGGCCTCGCATTTTCTGCGTCACGCCGAAAAAAATCTGCATGGTGTAGATTTTCAGGTGAGGCCGGTGCCGCGGCGAAGCCGCCGCGGCCCGGCGACCCGAGGAGGCGAGTGGGCATGAAGACATTCCTGATCACCGGTGTGAGCAGTGGACTGGGCCGGGCGTTCGCGGTGGGCGCGCTGGCCGCCGGGCACACGGTGGTGGGCACCGTCCGCGGCCAGGCGGACGCCGAAGCTTTCGAGGCGCTGGCGCCCGGGCGGGCGCACGCGCGTCTGCTGGACGTCACCGACGACGAGGCGGTGGTGGCCGTGGTGGACGAGGTCGAGTCCGCGGTGGGGCCGGTCGACGTGGCCGTCGCCAACGCCGGATACGGCCTGGAGGGGATCTTCGAGGAGACCCCGATGTCGGCGGTGCGGGCGCAGTTCGCCACGAACGTGTTCGGGGCGGCGGCGACCCTCCAGGCGGTCCTGCCGCACATGCGCCGGCGCCGGGCCGGCCACCTGATGGCGGTGACGTCCATGGGCGGCCTGATGGCCGTGCCCGGGATGTCGGCCTACTGCGGCAGCAAGTTCGCGCTGGAAGGCATGCTGGACAGCCTGCGCAAGGAAGTCGCACCGTTCGGCATCCATGTGACGGCTCTCGAACCCGGCTCCTTCCGCACCGACTGGGCGGGCCGGTCCATGACGCGGGCCGAGCGCCGTGTCGAGGACTACGACGAGCTGTTCACCCCGATCCGCGAGGCGCGGATCAAGGCCAGCGGCAATCAGCTCGGCAACCCGGAGCGGGCGGCGGAGGCACTGCTGCACATCCTGGACGTCCCCGAGCCCCCCGGGCACCTGGTGCTCGGCTCGGACGCGCTGCGCCTGGTCACGACCGCGCGCAAGGCGCTGGACGACGAGATCCGCGCCTGGGAGCCGCTGTCGCGCACCACCGACTTCCCCGACGGAGCCCAGCTCGCGGGGAACTGATCCCGGCCGCGTCCGGCCGCCTCGGCCGGACGCTAGGGTGACCGGGACTCAACGACCAGGGAGACGGCTGTGGGAAGGCGCGGTGACGCCCCGCGGAAGGGGGACCTGCGCGAGCAGGCCCTGCTGGACGCCGCGGAGGCGCTGCTGGAGCGGACGGGCCTGGAGGAGCTGACCGTCGAGGCCATCGCCAAGGGCGCCGGCATCTCGCGCGGCTCGCTGTACTTCTACTTCGGCTCCAAGCACGAGGTGCTCGCCGCCCTGGTCGAGCGGACCATGCGCGCGGTCCGGGCCGAGGCCGACAACACCGCGCAGGACGCGCAGTCGCCGCCGCCGGTGCTGATGGAGCGGGCGGTGCGCGGTGTGGAGCAGGTGTGGCGGGAGCACGGCACCGTGATGCGGGCCGCCGTGGACCACTCCGCCCTGCACCCGGTGATAGGCGCGGCCTGGGACGAGACCGTCGAGGCGTTCGCGGCGACCATGACGCCGGTCCTGGTCCGGGCGGGCCTGCCCGGCGGCGACGGGCCCGAGGCCGCCCCGGCACTGGCGCGGGCGCTGTGCTGGATGACGGAGCGCACCTTCTACCGCGCCTTCTGCTCCCCCGGCCGCGACCTGGCGGCGGCGACGGCGACCACCGTGGAGGTCTGGCGCCGCGTCATGGCCGCCTGACGCTCGGCGAACGGGCCACCGCGGCGCGGTGGAGGGTCCTGGCGCGGAGATCGAACATGCAGCTGAGCGGAGGGTTCGCGCACGCTTTTGCGCGCTCCGGGGATCCTGGGGCCGCGCGGGGGCGCCGGGGCCGTCAGAGCGGCGCAAGGGCAACGGCGGCCGGCGTCAAGCACGTGTCAATGCGAGGCGGGGCGGCGGCGCCCCGGATCTAGCGTCGAATGTGCACCGCGCCGGGCGGAACCCGCGGTGACCGCAAGCACGGCTCCCGGGCTCCCGGCCCCGGCGCCCGCGGAGCCGTGCCGGGTCGCCCGCCGCACACCGGCCCGCGCGTCACGTACGTACCGCTGGAGGTTGCCATGACTGTCTCCCCGGCCCGACCGGTCCCCGCGCTCGGGACCGGTCCGCAGGACCTGTCGGTGTGGCCCGCGTCGGCCAGTGCGGGCACGGACGGCGACGTGACCGTCGCCGGGGTGTCCCTGCGGGAGGCTGCGAGCCGGTTCGGCACGCCGGTGTACCTGCTCGACGAGGACGAGGTCCGGGCCCGCTGCCGCGCTTACGCCGCCGCTTTCCCGGGGGCGGACGTCGTCTACGCCGCCAAGGCGCTGCTGTGCCGGGCGGTCGCCCGCTGGGTGCGCGAGGAGGGCCTGGGCCTGGACGTGTGCTCGGCCGGTGAACTGGAACTGGCGGTCACCGGGGGCTTCCCGGCGGAACGGATCGTGCTGCACGGCAACGCCAAGACCCCGGAGGATCTGCGGACCGCGGTCCGGCTGGGGGTCGGGCGGATCGTCATCGACAGCGTCACGGAGATCGCCCGGCTGGCCACCCTGGTCGCTCCCGGCGACCGGCAGCAGGTGCTGCTGCGGGTCGTGCCGGGGGTGGCGGCCGGTGCGCATCCGGCGGTGCGCACCGGCACGGACGACCAGAAGTTCGGGCTGTCCATCGGCGACGGCTCGGCGGAGCACGCCGTGGAGAAGGTGCTCGGCCAGCCGCGGCTGGAACTCGTGGGCCTGCACTGCCACATCGGCTCGCAGATCGCCGACGTGGAACCGTATCTCGTCGCCGTACGGCGGATGGTGGCGCTGCTGGCCACGATCCGCGACCGGCACGGCATCGCTCTGCCGCAACTCGATCTCGGCGGCGGCCACGCGGTGCCCTACCGGGCGGGCGAACCCGCCCTCGACCTGACCGCCCTGGCCGGGGCCGTCCGCACCGAACTCGCCGGCGCCTGCGCCGACTCGGACCTGCCCGTCCCCCGGCTCACCGTCGAGCCCGGCCGCGCGGTCGTCGGCCCGGCCGGTGTCGTCCTCTACCACGTCCTCGCCGTCAAGGACATGGGCGGCCGCACCCTGGTCGCCGTCGACGGCGGCATGAGCGACAACCCGCGCCCCGCCCTCTACGGCGTCCGGTACGCCCCCCTCCTCGTCGGCCGCCCCTCCCCCGCGCCCCTGCGGCCCGTCACCGTGGTGGGCCGCCACTGCGAGGCAGGCGACGTCATCACCGCCGACGCCCTCCTCCCCGCCGACGTACGCCCCGGCGACCTGCTGGCGGTGCCGGTCGCCGGGGCGTACCACCTGTCCATGGCCTCGACCTACAACATGATCGGCCGCCCGCCCCTGGTCGGCCTCCACCGAGGAACGGCCCGCGTGCTCGTGCGGCGCGAATCCCTGGCCGACATGGAGATGCGGGACATCGGGGAGTAGGGCTCGCCGGGCGGAGTGCGGACGAACGCGCGCTGTGACGATCGCGACAGCCGAACGGTCTAAGCGGAAATTGTTTTCCGGTCAGGTTATGGTGGCTGCACGGGGACCGCGGGAGACACCGACAACGGCGGAGCGAGGACCGGTCATGGATCAGGCGGCGGCGCGTCCGCTGCGGCGGGACGCCGAGGAGAATCTGGAGCGCGTGCTCGCCGCCGCGGCCGCGGTCTTCGCCGAGCACGGCATGGCCACGAGCATCGAAGTCGTCGCCCAGCGGGCCGGGGTGGGTCTGGGCACGGTCTACCGCCGGTTCCCGAACAAGCGGGCGCTGCTGGACGAGCTGGCCCGGCGGCTGCTGGCCGACGCCGTGGACGTGGCCGAGCGCCATCTCGGCGACCCCGACGGCACAGGTCTCGAGAACTACTTCTGGGAAATCGGCGAACTGCTCGCCGGTCACTCGGGGCTGGTGGCGCGGATGTGGACCGTGCCCGGCGCCTCCCCGCTGGTCGCGCGCTCGCGTGCGGCGCAGGGCGAACTGCTGGCGGCGGCACAACGGCGCGGCCGGGCCCGGCCGGAACTCACGGCCGAGGACGTGGCGGTGACCGCGTGGTCGCTCCAGGGCGTACTCGACGTCACCCGCGGGGTCGCGGTCGAGGCATGGCGGCGCCACCTCGAGGTGTTGCTGGCCGGGCTCGCCCCGCACGGGCCCGCGCTGCGGCATCCCGCCCTCACGCCGGCCGGGATGGACGCGGTGATCTCCGCCGCCCCCGCTGGGCCGCCCGACGCGACGCCGGGCCGTAGGACGGACACGAAGAAAGGCATTCGGCCATGAACGACTACGGCGACGTGATCAACGCCGTGCACCAGTACTTCACGTCAGCGGACGCGGGTGACTGGGACACCTACCGGAAACTGCACGCCGACACGGTGCACGTGGACTTCGGCGGCGTCAACGACGACGCGGGCGGCGCCGTCCCCGCCGACGAGATGCTGCGGTCCGCGCGCAACGTGGTCGGCCCCGTCGAGCTCACCCAGCACATGATCACCAACGAGGTCGTGTCGGTGATGGGCGACCGGGCCACTGTCACCTTCTACGAGCAGGCGCTTCATCACCACCCCGCCCTGGGCGCGGACCCGGCGGTCAACACATGGGTCCTCTACGCCCGGGGCGAGCACGAGTGGACACGTACCCCCGAGGGATGGAAGCTGACCCGGGCCCGCCTGCGCCCCGTGCACCACACCGGCAACGCCGACCTGCTCGGGCAGGTGGCCGCGCTCGACGGGTGACGCCCTGCCCATTTCCCGGCTCGGAGGACCAGAGGCGCGGGTCCGGCGGGTCGGCGCGCCGTCGCCCGGCCGTCAGGGTTCGGCTACCGCTTGGCGTAGTCCGCCATGCCCTGCCAGTCGATGAGGACGCACGGCTCGTCGCCGACGATCCACGCGTCGTGGCCCGGCGGGATGATGCCGAAATCGCCGGGGCCGTACTCGGTCTCCTCGCCGTCGTCCATGACGATCTTCATCCGCCCGGAGATGAAATAGACGATGTGCCCGGCCTCGCAGCTGTCGGTCCCGGCGATCGGCTTGACGTGCTGGGACCACTTCCAGCCGGGCTGGAAGGTCGCCCGGCCCACCGGCCCGGCCTCCAGATTGACCAGCGCGAGTTCACCCGTGTCGCCCTCGAAGGGCCGAACCTCCTCGGGCGAACCGAAGCTCTTGCGGACCAGACCCGCCATGACACACCCTCCTGGGTTGCGGACGGCCCCCAAGGCCACTGTCACCCGTATCCGCCGGCACCGCATCTCCTCACACCGCGGGTCCCGGGCGACCGGAACGGCCCGACCCGTCCGCGGCACGGTCGGACCGCCACAGGTGATGTCGCACTGTGCCATCAGTGCTAGCCTGCATTCACGACACACTGTGTCATCACTGGGGCTGCCCGTCCCCGGTGCGGCCCGGAGAAGGCAGGGTGACGTTCGCATGACCGAGACCAGCGGGACCGGCGCGACGGCCGGCGAGAGCAGGACGAACGACGAGGTGTGGATCGTCGGCGCGACCGGACGTGTCGGCCGGGGCGTGACCGCGCGACTGGCCGCGCGGGGGCTGACGGTCGTGCCGGTCGGGCGCAGCCGGGAGCGGATGGTCGCCGCCGGGACCGCAGCCGGTCTGCCCGGGGACGCGAAGGTGGTCGTCGCCGACTCGGCCGAGCTGATCGCGGCCGAGATCGCGCGGCAGCGCCCGCGGGTGGTGGTGAACACGATGGGCGCTTTCGCCGCCACAGCGCCGGTGATCGCCCGTGCGTGCATGCCTGGCGGCCACTACGTCGACCCGGCCGCCGACGTGGTCGCCGTGGAGGGGCTGCTCGCCCTGCACGACGAAGCGGTGCGAACGGGCAGCACCCTGGTCACCGGCGCCGGCTTCGGCGTGCTGGCGACGGAGGCGGTGGTGGCGAAGCTGTGCGAAGGGCGGCCCGCGCCGCACCGGGTGCTGGTCGACGCCGTGGGCTCGGTGGCCGTCGAGGCGGGTGTGCTCGGTGCCGCCTTGGCGGCCAGCATGGTCGACGTGCTCACCGCCGGCGGACGGCGGTACGAGAACGGGCGACTGGTGACGTCCCGCCTCGGCGCGGACCCGCGGCGACTCGCCTTTCCGGACGGGGAGGCGGCGAAGTCGGCAGGTGTCGCGTCCGGCGAGCTCGTCGCCGCGCGCGCGGTGAGCGGAGCACCGTTCGTCACCGCCACGTCCGGTCTCGTGCCGACCGCTCCGCTGATCCGTGCCCTGCTCCCGCTGCTGGGCCGCCTGTTGTCCGTTCCGGCGCTGCGACGCCTCGCCGTCGACCGGCTCGGCCGGGTACGGATCAAGGCCGCGCCGCGTCCGCGCAAGCACTCGTGGGGGCACGCCGTCGTCGAGTGGCCGGACGGCACCCGGCGCGAGGGATGGCTCCGCGCCGGCGACGGCATGGACTTCACGGCCGACGTCACCGCCACCGTCACCGAACTGCTGGCCCGTGGCGTCGGCAGGCCCGGTGCCTGGACACCGGCAGCCGCCCTCGGAACGGAGTTGGCGACGACCGCAGGCGGCACCTTCGTTCCGGACTGAGGGGCACCGGGTCCCGCCGCACGGCAGGGGACCCGGGACCTCGGCGAGTGCACGTGCGACGGGTGGTCGCCGTGTCGAGTGCAACTGCGGTGACAGATCCGACCGGAGCGGGGTCAGGTGGTGGCGGTGGCGGGATCGTTGGTGCTGGCCGCGCCGGTCTCCACATGGCCGGCGAACCGCCGGACGAACGCGCTGTCGCTGGTGGAGGTGACGGTGACGTCGTACCAGTGGTGGCCGGCGGACACGCCCCAGGCGGCGACCGTACGCGAGCCGCCGGGCTGGACGGTGTACGCGTAGTGGTCGTTGGGCGCGTACGCGTCGGTGGCGGTGAAGGTGACGGTGGTGCTGCCGGCGTTGGTGAACGTCAGCGTGACCTGCCCCGCGGAGTTGTCGTGGCGGGCGGTGACCTCGGGGCCGACGGCGGTGTTGGTGCCGGCCTGGCGGCGCAGGAACCCGTTGGGGCCGTAGACGGAGAAGTCGTAGCGGGTGCCGGGCAGCGCCCAGCTGTCGGTGAGGCTCTTGCCGCCCTCGACGGTGTAGGGCCAGGGACCGTCGCTGCGGGTGGCCGAGGTGACGTGGAAGGCGGCCCCGGCCGTGCCGAGGGCGGCAAAGGTGAACTGCATGCGGCCGCCCACCGCCTTGGTGTCCACGGCCAGGTCGTACGGCAGCGGCCGGGCGTTGCGCAGCCCGCTCTCCTGCTTCGGCAGGGTGCCGGTGGCCGGCGGTCGGGGCACGTAGTCGCCGGGGTTGGCGTGGTTCGGCGGGGCGTAGCCGCTGGTGTCGGGCAGGCCGGGCAGGCCGGCGTCGCTGCGGGAGAAGTCGAACGCGGAGGTGAGGTCACCGCAGACCGCGCGGCGCCAGGCGGAGACGTTCGGGTTGTGCACGCCGAAACGCTTCTCGATGAACTGCACGACGGAGGTGTGGTCGAAGGTCTGCGAGCAGACCCAGCCCCCGGTGCTCCACGGGGAGATGACGAGCATCGGCACACGCGGCCCGAGCCCGTACGGTCCCGCGCCGTAGGAGGAGGAACCGCCGAACAGGTCCTGCGTCACGTCGGCGGTGGACAGCCCCCGGGCGGCGGAGGCGGGCGGGAAGGGCGGGATCACGTGGTCGAAGAAGCCGTCGTTCTCGTCGTAGGTGAGCAGCAGGACGGTTCGGCTCCACACGTCCGGATTCGAGGTGAGCGCGTCCAGGACCTGCGAGACGTACCAGGCACCGTAGTTCGCCGGCCAGTTGGGATGCTCGCAGAACGCCTCGGGCGCGGCGATCCAGGAGACCTGCGGCAGGGTGCCGGCGGCCACGTCGGCCCGCAGCCGGTCGAAGTAGCCGTCACCGCCTGCCGCGTGGGTCCCGGTGCGGGCGCGGTCGTAGAGCGGCTTGCCGGGCTGTGCGTTGCGGTACTGGTCGAAGTACAGCAGCGAGTTGTCGCCGTAGTTGCCGATGAACGCGTCGCCGGTCCAGCCCCAACTGCCGGCGGCGTCAAGACCGGTGCCGACGTCCTGGTAGACCTTCCAGGACACGCCGGCCTGCTGCAGGATCTCCGGGAACGTGGTCCAGGAGTAGCCGGCCTCCTCGTTGCCGAGCACCGGCCCGCCGCCCCTGCCGTCGTTCCCGGCGTAACCGGTGTACAGGTAGTAGCGGTTGGGGTCGGTGGAGCTGAGCATCGAGCAGTGGTACGCGTCGCACACCGTGAACGCGTCCGCGAGAGCGTAGTGGTACGGGATGTCCGCGCGCGTCAGATAGGCCATCGCGGTCGTGGACTTGGCCGGTATCCACCGGTCGTACGCGCCGCCGTTCCACGCCGCGTGGGTGCCGGACCAGCTGTGGTCCAGGTCCTGGATGAACTGCAGGCCCAGGTCGTCGGCGTCCGGGCGGAAGGGCAGGGTCTCCTGCCCCGACGTGGCCGCCTGGTGGAAAGCGGTCTTCCCGGACGGCAGTACCAGAGGGCGCGGATCGCCGAAGCCGCGCACCCCGCGAAGCGTCCCGAAATAGTGGTCGAAAGACCGGTTCTCCTGCATGAGCACGACGACGTGCTGGACGTCGGCGAGCGTGCCGCTCCCGGCGGCGGGCGGGATCGACGCGGCACGGGCGATCCCGGCGGACAGGCTGGTCGCCGCGGCTGTGCCCGCGGCCAGTTGCAGAAACCTTCGGCGGCTGACGTCGGTCACAAGCACTCCTGGAGGTCGGGGGGGCTCAGAGTCGCAACGCGGTCGAACGGTGGGGCTCCCGGTCCGACGTTCCGTCGGCGGCGCGGGAGAAGACGCTCGCCGAGTACGGGTAGGCGCAGGCGTCGTCCATGCTCATCGAGATGTTCCTGTCCGGCCGCTGGAACTGGGACGGTGCCATCCTTGACGATTTCGCCGTAGATCATGCCCGCCTTGTAGGCGTTGAACAGGCGGGGGTCCGGCAGGGCGAGCTGAGCGATCTCCGCGAGCCGGCCGTCCCAGTAGGCCGTCATGTGCGCGTAGGGGGAGTCGTACGAGCCCGCCGGGGCCAGGCCGCTGTCGGACGGCCACGGGTACGCGGCGCCGAAGCGGTCGACGGCGATGACGTAGTCGTGCGAGAGCGTCTGGCCCGCCTGGCAAGGCAACCCGCCCCCCTTCGGAATTCTGCCGCCGACAGAAAGAAATCCGGAGCGATTTCGAACCTTGACGGCCTAATAGGCGGACCGTAGCGTGAGCGTCCGCCAGGCCCAGGAAGCCCTGAACCTGACCTTCAGCCAGCGGCCGGCTCCCGCGACCGGTCGTGCCGCCACGCCGCTGCCTCTGGAATCGCAGAAGGAGAAACCATGCACGTACCCTCGGGCCGGCGTTTCCGCCCAGGCATACGCAGGAGAGCCGGCCTCGTGCTGGCGCTCGGGTGGGTGCTCTGCGGTGTGATGGCCCCGCCGGCTTCCTCGACGCCACCGCCGGCCGCCGGCGCCGGCGGCGGAGACGGTTGGGTCCTCAGCACAACCGACGCGACGAAGGACTACGCGCCGACGTTCGTCGGCAACGGCTACCTCGCCGCACGCGTACCCGCGGCGGGCGAGGGCTTCTCCAACAGCCCGGTGGTCACGCAGTCCGAACTCGCCGGCTTCTACGCCGCCCCCGCGGGCCAGTACGAGCGCAGGGCCGGCCTGCCGGCCTGGACGACACTCGGCTTCGGCCGCGGCGGTGGCGTCTACGGGGTGCCGGGCAACTGGTCCTGCGCGTTCGACCAGATCTGCCCGGCCGAGGACGGGCAGATCTCCGGCGGGGCGTTCATCGAGACCTCCCACGGCGGGTCGGTCGCCGGCGGCTATCTGGCCGGTCTGAACACCAACAACACCCCCACCGTGGGCGGCACCGACGCCGTCGTGGTCCGCGACGCTCCTGCCGGCCAGGCGACGCTTGACGTGCGGTACGCGAACGGCAGCGGCAGTCCGCAGACGGTCCACCTCGGTGTGAACGGCGCGCTCCAGCAACTGACACTGCCGGCGACGGGCAGCTGGGACAGCTGGGCCGTGGCCCACGTGCCGGTCACCCTGACGGCCGGTTCCAACACCCTTGAGATCACTGTCGCGCAGGACGACACCGCGCGGGTGAACGTCGACTACCTCGCGCCGTACCCGACCGGGGCCCAGCCGCCGACGGACGTCGCCCCGCAGACCACGGGCACCACCAGCGGCTACCAGCAGTCGCTGGACCTGCGTACGGGAGTGCTCACGACGTCGTTCGACTGGACGTCCCCGGAGGGCGACCGGACGAGCTTCGTCTACACCGTCAACGCCAACCGTGCGCAGGGCCATCTGGGCACGGTGACGGTGCGTGCCGTGCCGCACTGGAGCGGAACGGCGACCGTGATGGACGAGTTCGACGGTCAGGGACTCGACCACGCCTCGGCCGTGAACCCGGCGGTGGACGGCAAGTCCGCGACCTTGTCGGAGAGCGTCGTGACCGACGGGAACCTGGTCACCGCCGGGCTGAACTCCGTCCTGCGGGTCAACGGGCAGGTCGAGCCGACCGAGCCGGTCACCGCCATGGCGTCCGGCAGCGCGGGACAGAGCACCACCTTCCCGGTCCGTGCGGAACAGCCGTACGAGGTCACCAAGTACGTGGGCGTGGCGTCCAGCGTCGACACCGACCGGCCGCTGAAGGCCGCGACGCCGCAGCAGGCCGCCGCGCGGACCGCGGCCTCGGCCGCGGAGGACGGCTACCGGGACGCCCTCGCCCGCAACAGCAGTGCGTGGTCACAGCTGTGGCAGTCGAGCATCTCGGTTCCGGGCGACGCGGCCATGACCGCGCAGATCCACGCGTCCATGTTCTACCTGCTGGCCAGCATGCGGGCCGGCGTCACCTGGAGCACCAGCCCCGGCGGGCTGTCCTCCGACGGCTACAACGGCCATGTGTTCTGGGACATGGAGACCTGGATGTATCCGGCGCTCCTGGCCCAGTATCCCGACATCGCACAGACCGCGGACACCTACCGGCAGAAGCTGCTTCCCGCGGCAGAGGCCGCCGCGGCGGCCCTGTCCACCCCGGACCGGCCGGTCAAGGGCGCGAAGTTCCCCTGGGAGAGCTCCCTGACCGGCAAGGAGACGATTCCCCCGGGCAACAACGAGGGCAACGACGAGATCCACATCGACTCCGACATCGCCCTCGCCCAGTGGCAGTACTACCAGGCCACCGGCGACACCGCATGGCTGAAGGAGAAGGCCTGGCCGGTGCTGAAGGACATCGCCGACTACTGGGCCACCCGCGCCGTGCCGGACGCCGCGGGCGGATACGACATCGACGACGTCCAGGGAGCCGACGAATACCACGACCACGTCGACAACAGCGCGAGCACCAACGCCGGCGCGCAGGCCAGCTTGCGGATCGCCGTCCAGGCGGCCGGCATCCTCGGCAAGCCCGCCGACCCGGCGTGGAGCACGGTCGCGGACGGCCTGAAGATCCCCGTTGACACGACGGCCGGCATCCACCCCGAGTTCCAGGGCTACAGCGGCCAGCAGGTCAAGCAGGCCGACGTCACGCTGCTGCAGTACCCGTGGGCCGTGCCGATGCCGTCCGACGTGGCGCAGAACGACCTGGACTACTACACGCAGCACTCCGACCCCGGCGGCCCGTCCATGACCGACGCGATCGCCACGATCGACGCCGCCGCCCTCGGCTCCCCGGGGTGCACGGCCTACGACCACTTGCGCAGCAGCGTCGACCCGTTCATCGCCGCGCCGTTCGACCAGTTCCACGAGACCCGTTCGGGCGGAGCGTTCACCTTCACCACCGGTGAGGGCGGCTACCTCCAGCAGTTCCTCTACGGGTTCACCGGGCTGCGCTGGGGGACGGACGCGGTGACCGTCGACCCGTTCCTGCCGCAGCAACTGCCGGGCGTCGACATCACCGGCGTGAAGTGGCACGGCAGGACCTTCGACATCTCCGTCGGCCAGTCGTCCACTTCGCTCACCCAGCGGTCCGGACCGCCCCTCGCGGTCCGGGACGGCAGCGGCAAGCTGCACACGGTCACTGCGGGCAAGCCGCTCCACCTGCCCACCCGCCATCCGGCCGCCACGCCCGGCCCCGTTGTGTGCAACACCCCCGTCACGAACGTCGCCGGCGCCCGCTGCATCGACGTCGCCGGCGGCAACAACGCCGACGGCACCCCGCTCCAGCTCTACGACTGCAACGGCACTGCCGCGCAGACCTGGTCCATGCCCGGTGACGGCACCGTGCGTGCGATGGGCAAGTGCATGGACGTACGCGGAGGTTCGGACGCCGACGGGACACCGGTGCAGCTCTACACCTGCGGCACCACTGTCTCCCAGCAATGGACGTACGATCCCGCCGCCGGCACCTTGAGGTCCGGACTCGGCAAGTGCCTCACCGCCGCGGGCGCCGCAACCGGCAATGGCACGCCGCTGGTCATCGAGCCCTGCCGGGGCACCACCGACCAGCAGTGGAACATCCCCTCCTGATCAACCGACGCGCGCGCAACGGGCCTCCGGCACTGACACACGTCACGGCGGGAGGCCCGTCACGCGTCACAGGACCGCCTGCGGAAGAAGGAGAACCGATACGAATATCACGGTGAGCGCATGAATTCACCTGTGCACGCAAGCGCCATGTGAAGGTACTGGTCGGTCGAACTACGCAAGCACATGGCGGCAGTTCGGTGTCGTCGCCCGGGAGAAACGCCGGAACTCACTTCCACGCACTTCACGGTTGCCGGTGCGAGCGGCACATATCTGCCGCTCACCGCAGGAAACCCCTACACTTCCGGCATGGACAGCAACGACTCGGCTTCGCTTTCCGCGCGGCGCAAGCGCACCCGTGACCAGGTCGTCGCGATACTGGCCGACCACGGCAACGGGTTGACGCGGGCGAGTCTGAGCCGGATGACCGGGTTGTCGGCGAGCGCGATCAGCGACTGTGTGTCGTTCCTGCGGGCGAGCGGACTGGTGGTGGAGTCCTCCGCCCCGGGGAAAGCGTCGGGCCGTGGCCGCCGGGCCACGGTCATAAGCCTGGTCAGCGACGAAGGCGTGGTCGTCGGGATCGACTTCGGCCACTCACACGTCAGCGCGGCGGCAGCCACCACAGCGGGCGAAGTTCTGCATCGGTGCGCCGCAGCGATCGACGTCGACCACCGTCCCGGTCCCGCGATGGACCTGGCCGCGGAACTGGCGCGGGAGTGCCTGCAGCGCAGCGGCCACACGCTCGACGACGTGCTCGGCATCGCCGCCGGCATCCCGGGTCCGCTCGACATCCGCACCCAGGTGGTCCGCCCGCCGACCATCCTGGCCGACTGGGTGGGGCTGGCCCCGGCGGCCGAGCTGGAGCGCAGGCTCGGGCATCCGGTGTCGATCGGCAACGACGCCGACATGGGCGCGCGCGGCGAACAGGCTTACGGTGCCGCCCGCGGTCTGGAGGACTTCCTGTACATCAAGGCCTCTCATGGCATAGGTGCCGGGATCATCGTGGGCGGCCGCCCGTACCGCGGGGCGACCGGGATAGCCGGCGAGATCGGGCACACACAGATCCCGGGCGCCGGGAACTGGTGCCGCTGCGGCAGCCGCGGCTGCCTGGAGACCGTCGTCTCCGTCACCACCGTGCGCCGCCAGCTCGCGCATGTCCTGGCCACCCACGAGGACTCGCTCGACGACAGTGCAGTGCCGCCGCTGGCCGAGCTGAGCGACAACCCGGCCGCTGCTCGTGTCCTCAGCGAGGCGGGCCGGACGGTCGGCCGGGTGCTGGCCGGGCTGGTCAACTGCCTGAACCCCTCCGCCTTGGTGCTGGGCGGCGAACTCGGCGCGGGCAACGAGCCGTTCGCGGCCGGCATCCGCGAGTCCGTGGCACGCTACGCCCAGCCGGCCAGCGCCCAGGCTGCCGAGGTCCGCACCGGACGGCTCGGGGCCGAGGCCGAAGTGCGGGGCGCCATCGCGGCCGCGATCGCCGCCACCCGCATTCAGTTGACGGGGACCAACTGACGCGAGGTGCCTCACAGTCGCGGGCCGATCAGTCGGTCCCGCATGCGAGCATCGATGTCAGTGGCCACCCCTAGTGTCGTCGGTATGGCAATCGTGACGTTCGTCGACGAGACGACCGCTGGGGACCGGAGCGACGGGTGGGGGCTGGAGATCGCCGAGGAGCGGCTCACCGTGGGTGAGCTGATCCGGCGACGGGTCTTCCAGGAGGTCGCCGAGTACAACGCGCGCACGCCGCGGGTGTTTCAGGGGCTCGTGCAGCCCCAGGACGCCGAACGCGTGCTCAACGGATACGCGTTGAAGACACCCCGCCGGATAGGCCCCGAGGCCCAGACCGAACTGGCCCTGCGGGCCTTCGCGGGCAACGGCTTCCTGGTGCTCGTGGGGGACCGTCAGGTCACGGGCGCGGACGAGGAGGTCGAGCTCGCGCTCGGCACGGAGATCACGTTCCTGAAGCTCGTGCCGCTGGTGGGTGGGTGACGATGGCGCAGATACAGCAGACCAAGGAACTGATCCGGCAGCGCGCCGCAGACGGACAGCTGGACGCGCTCGCCGTCGATCTGCTGAAGACCGCGGCCGGCATCGGGGGCAACTGGAGCGGTCTGTGGGCCGGCGTCCTCGACGAGCTGATCGGCCTCCCGTCCGAGACGCGCACCGCGCTCGCCGCCGCATTGGTGGCGCAGTACCACTCGGCGGCGGGCCCGGTCGCCCGGGGCAACGCCCTGGTCCTCATCGGCGTCATCGCGCGTGGTCTGCCCGGCGACGGGGTCTCGGCGCAGCGCCTGAAACTGCTCGACGAGCTCGGCGGGCGGCACTCCGTCTGGTACGGCGAGCACCACGAGCCCCTCGCCGAAGCCGAACTGGCCGCCGGCTGTGCCCTCGCGCCCGCTGTCGTGGCCGTCTTCCGCCGCTCGGCCCTGGACACCTACCGCAGCGGGCACTTCATCGCCCTCGCCAGGAAGCTCACCGAGCCGGTCCTCAACGTCGGTGAGGAGTGGGCCGAGCAGGCCCTGCGGGACAGCGAGGACTCCCCGGGCTGGCAGGCGCTGCTGCGGCACGTCACGACCGCCACCGCCGCCAAGCCCTCCCCCAAGTGGGAGGAGCAGGCACGCGCCCTGATCGACCAACTCGGCGCCGATCGCGTCCGGGTGACCGTGCTGCCCTGGCTCGTCCTCGTCGGCCGCCGCACCTTCGCGCTGGACCGCCCGGAGTACGAGGCCGGCGTCGACAGGGCCTACGACCCCTACAACGCCAACGCCCTGCGCGGCCTGACCTGGGTGCTTTCCCTGCTGCCCGCGCATCCTGACACCACCCGCGCCCTCGGCGCCCTCGTCGAGACGTCCCTCAAGAAGGTCGCCGGGCTCGGCCCACGGGCCCCGAAGGTGGCCAATGCCGGTGTGACCGCGCTCTCCAGGATGGACGGCGAGTCCGCCCTCGCCGAACTCGCCCGCCTGGCCACCCGGGTGACCTACAAGGGCACGCTCAAGCTCCTCGACACCGCGCTGGAGACCCGGGCCCGGGCCTTGGGCCTGTCCCGTGCGGAGATCGAGGAACTCGCGGTGCCCGCCTACGGGTTGAGCGAGGTCGGCCGGGCGGAGCACCGGCTCGGCGAGGTCACGGTCGTGCTGGAGATCCAGGGCGGCAAGGCGGCCCTCAACTGGCGTAACGCCGCAGGCAAGGCGGTCAGGACGGTGCCTGCCGCCGTCAAGCGCGACCACCCCGAGGAGCTCAAGGAGCTGAAGGCGGCGGTCAAGGACATCGAGAAGATGCTCGCCGCGCAGAGCGAGCGTCTGGACCGCCAGTTCCTGGCCCGCCGCACCTGGCCGTACGCCACCTGGCGCGCGCGCTTGCTGGACCACCCCCTGGTCGGCACGCTGGCCCGCCGCCTGCTGTGGACGGTCGACGGTACGACGGTCGGGTTCGCCGACGGCGAGTTGCGCACCCTCGCCGACGACCCGGTCACCGAAGGCACCGAGGTCCGGCTCTGGCATCCGGTCGGTCACGAGCCCGCCGAGATCGTGGCCTGGCGCGACTGGCTGGAGCGGCACGCGGTCACCCAGCCGTTCAAGCAGGCCCACCGCGAGGTGTACCTGCTCACCGACGCGGAGCGCGCGACGGCCACGTACTCCAACCGTTTCGCGGCCCACGTCCTGCGCCAGCACCAGTTCCACTCCCTGGCCGCGATCCGGGGCTGGCGCAACAGGCTGCGCCTGATGGTCGACGACTCGGCCCCGCCCGCCGTGCGCGAACTGCCGCAGTGGGGCCTGCGCGCCGAGTACTGGATCCAGGGAGAGGGGGACGGCTACGGGGAGGACACCACCGAGTCCGGCAGCTATCTGCGCCTGACCACCGACCAGGTGCGCTTCTACCCGCTGGACGCGCCCGAGAACTGGGCGCACTGCTACGGCGGCGAGTACAGCATGTGGCTGCCCGACGGCGCGGACCCCGTCGACCCGCTGCCCCTGGCGGACGTCCCGCCCCTCGTGCTGTCCGAGGTCCTGCGCGATGTCGACCTGTTCGTGGGCGTCGGAAGCGTCGGCAACGACCCGACCTGGCAGGACGGCGGTCCCGAGGGCCGGTTCCGGGAGTATTGGACGTCGTACGGCTTCGGCGAGCTCAACCAGAGCGCCGAGACCCGCCGTACGCTGCTGGAACGGCTCGTACCGCGCCTGGCGATCGCCGACTGCTGCACGCTGGAGGGCCGCTTCCTTCATGTGAAGGGCGAACGGCACACGTACAGAATCCACCTCGGCTCGGGCAACATCCTCATGACCCCGAACGACCAGTACCTGTGCATCGTCCCGAAGTCCGACCCGGCCACCCCGCAGACCGGCTACCTCCCCTTCGAGGGCGACCGCACCCTCGCGGTGATCCTGAGCAAGGCGATGCTGCTGGCCGACGACACGAAGATCACGGACCCGACGATCCTGAGCCAGCTCTAGCCACGGCGTCAGGGTCGACCCATGGCGCCGGAGGGCTGCTGCGGCCCGATATCCGGTTTGGCCATTCCTGGAAACGACCGCACAGGAGTTGCCGAATTTCACCGATTTCTGAACAGCCGCTTCTTGAGGGGCGATCGGGTTGCGTAGAACCATGGAAGGGAGAAGTGGCCTGCCGTCCATCATCCCGGACCACGAGGACGCAATGATGACCGAGTCCAACGATTTCCGCCCGCTCCGAGTGGAGCGCGGCAATCCCTCTCCCGAAGAGCTGGCCGCGCTGGTCTCGGTCCTGCTCGCCCGTACGGCCGGCGGCTCGGCCCTGGCGTCGGCGCCGGTACCGACGGCCCGGTGGCGGCGCCAGGAGCGGGTGTACATCTTCACCGCTCCCCGTGTCTGGCGGGCGTACGAGCGCGTCGGCGGCTGACACCTTTCGGGTCCGGCGGCCCCCTTCCGAGGGCCGCCGGACCGCACTCAGCGCTCCGGGAAAAGGCTCCGGAAGTGCCGGTACAGGGTGCCGGTGCCGCCGAGTTCCTTCAGTACCGGCTCCCAGACCGCCTCGATGTGAGCGACGGCCTGGGCCTCCGTCACCCATTCGGAGAAGCTGAGAATGCTCGTGCCGTCCAGGCTGATGTGCATGTTGGCGGATATCCCGCCGGGGTAGGCACGGTCCTCGCCTTCGCTCTCCTCCTCCGCCGCCAGGAGGCCGTCGATCCAGGCACGCGCGGCCCGGTGGTTCTCCGCGCCGAAGAAGGCCACCGGGAAGGACCCCGCGACGGGAGCGGGATCGGCGACCGCGCTGCCGCGTACCGCTCGGTACAGCCGGTAGGGCACCGGTGCCGGGACGCCGGAGTCGGTGACACCGGTGAGGTCGGAAACGGTGCCGCCCTCTTCCAGGGACCGTCGCAACGCCTCCTCCGAGGACCACTGCGCATAGGTCAGCACGGACTCGCCGTCGCTGCTCGTGTACGCCGTGAGCGAGAGCAGTTCCGCGGGCCAGGAACGGGACTGCCAGTGCGTCACGACGGCGTCCGCCACTTCCCGTTGCTGCCGGCTGTCCGCCGGCACCGTCCCGACCAGTACGACGTCGCTGTGAGGATTCTCGATGACGGGCCGCGGGGTGGACGTGTAGGACATTCTTCGGCTCCTCAGGACGGGGCGGTCCCGCGAACAAGGCGCGGACCACGGCGTAGTACGGAATATTCTCCGACCGGCAATGGCCCGCGCCCAGAAAGTCCCGCTCAGGGTTGCGGAAAGAACATCAATTCCTTTTCAGGCGACGTCAATTTCCCCGTGGAGCGCCGGTCCGGCTGCCGTGCTCCAGC
This sequence comes from Actinacidiphila acididurans, assembly GCF_016918855.1. Lineage (GTDB taxonomy): Bacteria > Actinomycetota > Actinomycetes > Streptomycetales > Streptomycetaceae > Actinacidiphila > Actinacidiphila acididurans. The sequence continues at coordinate 627,230 of NZ_JADKYB010000001.1, read as the reverse complement.
AGGATCCCCTCTGTGACCTTCTCGAGCCGCCTCGCGGCGCCCCGGTCGAAGGAGTCGTCCTCCACCTCGATCCGGTGCCCCTCCACAAAGGCGCTCAACGCCTCGGCGGGCGGGGTGTCGATGGCCGCGAGGATCGGCGGAAGAGCCAGTTCGACGGGCTTGGCGTACAACTGCATCGTCGTGATCTGCTTGAGTGTGTGCTCGTCGTACTCGCCGGAGAAGCTCGTCGCCGTGACGCCCGGGTGGATCAGGACGTATCGGATCCCGCGGTCCCCGTACCGCCCGGCGAAGGCGACACCGAGCAGGTCGTTGAGTTTTCCGCCCTGCCCGAGCGCGGCGCCCCCGTGGTAGCCGCGCCGCAGTTCCAGGTCGTCCCAGCGCACGACGCCCAGATCGGCGCCGGGGCCCGCCACGTTCACCACCACCGGCCGCCCGGCCGCCGTGAGCGCGTCGGCCAGGCCGTGGCCGAGCACGTAGCGGCTGAGGTAGAACAGCGCGAAGTTCTCCTCCAGGCCCTCGGCCGTCTCGGTGCGCCGGGTGCGGTAGTGCCGGGCGCAGAACACGAGGGTGTCCACGGCGGGGAAGCGCGTCCGCACCGTCTCCAGGACCCGTTCGTTCTCGCTCAGCAGGCTGAGGTCCGCCGGGACGAAAACGGCCCGCGCCCCGGCGCCGACAGCCGCGGCCGATGCGAGGAACGCCGCTCCCTTCGCCTCGTCGCGGCCGATGACGACGACGGTGTCGCCTCTGCCGAGACGGGTCGCGGCGAGCGCCTTCCCGATGCCGTCGGTACCGCCCGCGATCACGATGGTCTTCACTTGCCGTCCCCCTGGGCAGCGACGGGAGCGGGAGCCGCCTCGGCTTGGGCGTCGAGCCGCTCATCGGGCGATTCAGCGGCGGTCTCCTGCGGCGCCGGGCGCCCCGGCAGGAGTGGCGCGGCCAGGAGGACAGCGGCCAGGGCACCGGTCACGCCCCAGTACGCGGCCCGGAAGCCGCCCAGCGGGTCCTCGCTGCCGGCGCTCTGGACGAGCAGCGCGACCAGGGCGATGCCGATCGCGGCGCCGAGTTGGTTGAGCATGTAGAGCACCGTGCTGCCCTGCGGCACGAGGTGGGGCGGCAGCGTCCGGTAGAGCGAGGCGATGGTGGGCGCGCCGACGCTCCCGAGGCCGAGGCCGATGGTGAACGCCAGAACGCCCGACCACACCTGGGAGGTGTGTGCGCCCAGTTGGGTGAAGCCCAGCGCGCTGAGCCCGGCGACCACGGCGCCGGCGAGTACCAGGTTGCGCGAGCCGACCTTGTCGGACAGCCGCCCGGTCAACGGCATGGACACAGCCGAACCGACGCCGAGCGGGGCGAGCAGCAGGGCGGACGCGAAGGTGTCGTGACCGCGCACCTGCTGGTAGTACAGCGGCAGCGCGAACAGGCTGGCGAAGGTGGCCAGGCCGACGAGGGAGCCGACGGTCACGCTGGCGGAGAAGCTGCGCGAGGTGAACAGCCGCAGGTCGATCAGCGGCCGCGTGCTCCGCTCGCGGAGCGCGTGGACGGCGTAGCCGGCCAACAGCACGGCCGCCGCGGCGAGGGGCACCAGTACCCGCCAGGTGAGGAACTCGGTCCGCTCGGCGTACTGGGACAGGGTCAGCACGGCTGCCGCGACGCCCGGGCCGATCAGCACGAGGCCGAGGACGTCGAGCTTGCCCGCCGTGTGCTCACCGACCGGCTTGTCGTCCGGAACCACGCGCAGGGCGAGCAGCAGGGCGGCCAGGCCGATCGGCACGTTGACCAGGAACATCCAGCGCCAGGACGCACCTTGGAGGATGAGTCCGCCGAGGACCGGTCCGAACACCGGGCCGCTGGAGCCGACCACGCCCATCAGGCCCATGACCCGGCCGATACGGCTCGGCCCCGCCGACCGGGCCAGCAGGGTCAGCATCAGCGGGTCGAGCAACCCGGCGCCGAGGCCCTGGAGCACGCGAAACGCGATCAGGCTGCCGATGTTCCACGCCAGTCCGGAGCTGATGGACCCGGCCAGGAACACCACGAGGCCGAGCAGCCACAGCCGCCGCCCGCCGAACCTGTCGACCGCCCAGGTGGTGACCGGGATGCTCACCGTCAGAGCCAGCAGATAGCTGGTGGACACCCAGCCGACCGCGCTGAGCGAGGTGTGGAAGTTCTTCGCAAGGGTGTCGGCGGCGACGGCGACCATCGAGCCGTCGAGGATCCCCATGATCCCGCCCAGCAGGATGACACCGATCAGTCGCCGCAGCGCGGGATCCAGGCCTTCGTCCGATGGATGCGCCATGAGCCTCTCCGTTGGCCTCAACAGCTATTTTTGCACTGGCGAGTGCAGATTAGAGCACTGATGCGTTCAGGGCAACGGCACGGTCAATCAACTGCACTCACGGGTGCAAACTGGCGCCCGAAGCGGCTACACTGATCGAGTGGGCGGAACTACGACGTCGGCAGGTGCCACTCGGGCGACCTCCCGAGGACGCATCGACAAGCGCCAGGCGATCCTGGACGCGGCGTTCACCGTGTTCGCCGACCGGGGCTACGCCCGGGCGGGCGTGGAGGAGATCGCCGAGGTGGCAGGCGTCGCCAAGCACACCGTCTACAACCACCTCGGCGACAAGGAGAACGTCTTCCATGCCGCCATGGAGGCGACCGGAAACGCGGTGATGGCGGAGAACGTGGCCGCGGCCGAGCATCTGGCCATGGACGGCGCGGCGGACCCCGACGCGGTCCGGTCTCGCCTGGAGGACGTGGCGAACCGCCTGCTGGTGCAGTGTTGTGATCCCCGTTCCTGGGCGTTGCGACGACTTCTGAACGCGGAGAGCGCCAGCTTTCCCGATCTGCTGGAATCCGTCTGGGGACACGGCGCCGATCGCCTCAGGCAGACCCTCGCCGACCGGATGGCACGGCTGTCCCTCGCCGGCGTACTGCGCACCTGCGATCCCGTCGAGGCCGCGGAGCAGTTCCTCGCCTTGCTCACCGGCCCCATGGAGGCCCGGTCCCAGTTCGGCACCCGCCCCGTCCCGGAGGCCGAACTGCGCGGCGTGGTGAACGCCGCGGTGAGCACATTCCTGCGTGCGTTCCAATCCGACCACTTGAGCGCCACCGCGTCCGCGGCCGCCTCCTGAGTTCGGGATAGTTCCGGGCTCCGGGGAATCTTCCGTCCGCCGGTCCGCTCATTCTTGTGAACACGCGTGAACACCCTGACACGAATCGACGACAGCGGTGTGGAATCCGCCCTGCGGATCAGCATATGTGCGCAGAGTCAGGACGGCAGGGAGGCAGGCAATGGAGCTTGCGGTCGTGGAACCACCTTTGGCCGGTGCGACTCCAAAGGAGATATCGTGCACATTCTCGTGGTGGAGGCCCAGAAACACGAAGCGCTGACGCTGACCCGCAACCTGGAGCGATACGGCCATGACGTCACAACCGTCGATTCCGGGACCGCCGCACTGGAGAACCTCCAGCAGGCGGACTTCGTCCTGCTCGACCTCGACCTCCCGGACATCGACGGACTGACGGTCTGCCGCACCCTCCGTGAAACGGCCCACGTTCCCCTGATCGCGTTCGCCGGCGGCGGCGAAATGGAGCGGGTCCTCGGGCTGCGGGCGGGTGCTGACGACTGCCTCGACAAGCCCTATCAGATACGCGAGTTGGCGGCCCGTATTCAGGCCGTGATGCGCCGTTGGGAGCCCCGCCGGCCGGCGCTCGCCCCGAAGACGACGGTCTCGGTCGGTGGCCTGCACATCGACGCGGTCTCGCGCGAGGTTCGTGTGCAGGGCAGGCGGGTGGAACTGACCCGCAAGGAGTTCGATCTCCTGTACTACCTGGCCCGGCACTCCGAGATGGTCGTCACCCGGCAGCGGCTGATGGCGGAGATCTGGGAGATCCCGATGGCGCAGGCCCTGGGTGCCCAGGCGAGCCGTACGGTCGACACCCACGTCAACTCGCTGCGCAAGAAACTGGGGCAGAGCGACTGGATCGTCACCGTCCGCGGGGTCGGATTCCGCATGGGCACGGCCGGCGGGAAGGATGCCGCCTGACGGGTCGGAAGGCCGGGCTGTTGCCGCACAGGGCGAGGACGCCGGCGCGCACGGGCCGGACCGCCGGCTCCGTGCGCGTCCCCTGCTCCCCGGTGCGGCAGCCCGGCGTTCGGGCCCCCTTACAGGTACACCGTGTTGGGTTCCAGGCCGGTCAGGGACCTGCCGTAGAGCTCGATGTTGGTAGCCGGGGTGATCAGGGCGTGCAGGGACGTCGCCTGGACGTCCCTCTGGATGCGCGTGATCGGTACGTCCCGGAGGATCGAGGAGCCGCCGCCGGCGGAGGCCAGGATGTCGACGGCCTGCTTGACCTGCTTGGCGATCCAGCCGATCTGCACCCGGGAGAAGATCCGGTCGTCCTGGGACCACGGCTCGTCCCGCCGGATCTTCTCGGCGAGCAGGTCGGTGAAGCGGTGGGCCCGCGCCTCGGCGTCCTCGATCAGCAGTGCCGCCTCACCGACCTGCAGGTGGGTGATCGGCGCCTCCTGCTGACTCGGATAGTTCGTGTACGTCAGGGGCCGGCCGGGAAGCCGCTCCAGGAAGCCGGCCAGGGCATATTTGGCCGCGCCGACGAGCTGGCCGGTCTGCATCGCCGTCGCGGTGACCAGCATCGGCACCCGGTAGCCCCCCTTGGCCGCGTTGGCCCGCGAGTTGCTGATGTTCTGGTAGAAGTCGGCACCCGTGATCACCCGGCGGTCCGGCACGAAGACGTCCTTGGCCACGGTGGTGACACTGCCCGAGCCCTGGAGGCCGGTGGTGTGCCAGTCGTCGACGAGTTCCAGCTCGGACACCGGGACGAGGGTGAAGACCGGAAGGGTCTGTCCGGCCGGCCCCTCGGGCATGGCGGCGGTGATCTTCCAGTGGGCGTGCAGAATACCGCTGTTGTAGCCCCAGCTCCCGTTGATCAGGTAGCCGCCGTCGACCCGAGTGGCCGTACCGGACGCTGCCGTGGTGCCGGTCACCCGGACGTGGGGCTCGGCGAACACCTCGTCGAGGGCCTCGTCCGGCCACAGCCCGACCATCCAGGTCAGCGAGGCGTAGATGGACATGCAGAAGGCGACCGAGCTGTTCCCCTTGGCGATCTCGGCGAGCACGTCGACGAACGCGCGGGCGTCCGACTCGTATCCGCCGTACTGGGTGGGCACCTGCATCCTGAGCAGTCCGGACGCCTCGATCGCCTCGATGACGTCCGGGGGAAGCCGGCGGTTGTCGTCGATCCACAGGGCGCGGGAGCGCAGCAGGGGCACGAGTTTCCCCGCGCTCTCGACGAGATCGTCCCTGGTCGGCGTGGTGGTCGGCATGGTCGGTTCCTCCCGGGGTGATGGCGTGATGACGTGATGACGTCGGAGGCGCAGGCGGCGGGTCGGTGCCTCAAGCCGTGAGGCTGTGCAGCAGGTGGTAGCGCTTGAAGCCGATGGGGCGTACCCCGGGTGTGTCGTGGGTGGCGCGCAGAGTCGCCGTCCGGGTGGCGCCTGCCAGGAAGGCCGCGTGAGCCTCGTCGCTGGTCCACTCGGCGTAGTTGAGCACCCGGCTGCCGTCGGTGCTGCGGTGGAAGTTGGCCGAGATCAGTCCGGGGTGCTGCGCGGCCGGGGCGCGTTCCAGAGCGTCGGCTATCGAGGCGACGATGCCTTCCTGCGGCCCGGGACCATCGACGTCGAAGGCGGCGACGACGAAACTGGCCGGCACCACCGGTCCGGTGTCCAGCACGATCGCCCGGTACAGGGTGTACTCGACGGTCTGGGCGCCGGCCAGCCCCTTCAGCCCGGCCGTGAAGGCGCGGTGGGCTGCGGCATCGGCCGACTGGGCGTAGGTCAGCACGGTGTCGTGCTCGGTGCTCAGGTATCCACCGAAGGAGAGGATCCCGGTGGGCCAGGGGGTGGTACGCAACTGCGTCACGGCCTCCTGCAGGGCATCGATGCCGCTCTCGCGGTCGGGTACGTACCACTGGGCCACGTGGACGTGCGTGCTGTCGGCACGGCGGACGTCCGGCGGTGCGGACGTGATCTTCTGGGGCATTCGCGCTTCCCTTCGGGGCGGTTGTCGCTGATGTCAGCGCGGGTACGGGCGTTCGCCGCGGGCCGTGCGCAGGGCTCGGCCCCACCAGTCGAGCTGGTCGAGCAGCAGGCCGGCCGACAGGACGCTCGGCTCCGCGTCCGCCGGCCGGCCCTGCGAGTCGAAGCGCCCGCCGGCGTTGGGGAAGGCGACGTTCTCCCGGACGGTCAGCGCGTGCACCTCGGCGAAGACCTGGCGCAGTTGCTCCACCGCGCGCACGCCGCCGCTGAGTCCGCCGTACGACACGAACCCGACCGGCTTGGCCGTCCACTCCTGGTAGAACCAGTCGACGGTGTTCTTCAGAGCGGCCGGGAAGCTGTGGTTGTACTCGGGCGTGACCACGACGAAGGCGTCTGCCGCGACGAGGACGGAACGCAGCGATTCCCGCACCCGGACCACCTCCGCGGGCAGGTCCGAGCCCGGCGCGGGTATGACGAACGGCAGCGGGTGGTCGAGCAGGTCGACGCCTTGCACGGCGAACTCGGCGCGCTCCTTGACCTGGGCCAGGAACCAGTCGGTCACGGCCGGGCCGAGGCGCCCGTCCCTGACGCTGGCGGTGATGATCACAAGGGAAAGCCGGTCATCCGTCATGGTGCGACCTGTCTGTGAGAGATCCGAAGTCCGTGAAGCGCGGTCAGCAGGCCGACCGCGGCGACGGCTGTGATGAACGACAGCGCCGGGCGGTAGCCGTGGCAGGCGCTGAGCAGCAGGGCGGTGACCGGGAGCATCAGCACGGCGCCGAGCTGGACGGCCGTCTGGTAGAGCGGGACGGCCGCTGCTCGGTCCGCGGTCGGCAGGGCCACGGTCGCCTGGATGTTCAGGGCGGCGAAGGAGAGCACGAAGGCCGCGCCGACCAGGAGCAGGGTCGGCAGCATCGCGGTGGAGTACGTCGCGGTCGTGGGGCGCCACAGGTAGAGCCCGCAGCCCACCACAGGGGCGGCCGCGCCGCAGGCGATCAGCCGGCTGGTGCCCCAGCGCGCCGTCATGGAACCGGCGAAGGGCACGGTCACGGCCAGCGGCACGCAGGCCGGCAGCAGGGCGAGCGCCGACTGCCAAGGGGGCCAGCCCAGTTGGCGCTGGGTCCGGAAGACGAACAGGAGCAGCAGGCTTTGGTACGTGCCGTTGAGCGTTGCCGCGCCCACGGCTGAGCGCAGCAGCGAGCCGTTGCGCAGCAGCCCCGGCGCGATGTGCGGGACGGGAACGGGGCCCGGGTCGGCCGGGATGAGCCGCAGGCCGCAGAACAGCAGCACCAGCGCCACCGGCGCCGGGAAGAGGAACGTCCAGCGCCAGCTCACCTCCAGGAGGGCGCCGGACAGCAGCAGCCCCAGGGTGAAGCCGGCCGCGCCGAACAGGGAGTAGACGGAGACCGCCCGTCGCTGCTGCGGGCCGCTGGGGAAGGTGGTGCCGATGATGGCAAGGCCGGTGGGTGCGGTGAGGGCCGCGCTCATCCCCTTGACGACCCGTGTGGCGATCAGCAGGGGGGCGCTGCCGGCCAGCCCGCCGACGACGGAGGCGGCGCTGAAGAGCAGCATCGCGCCGAGGTAGACCCGCTTGCGGCCCAGCCCGGCATTCAGCCTCGGTCCGACAACGAGCAGGGCGGCGAAGCCGATGGCGAAGCCGCTCATCAGCCACTGCACCGTCCACAGGCTCAGGCCCAGCGATGTGCCGATGGTCGGCAGGGCGACGAGTACCAGGGACACCTCGATCGCGTCGAGGATCATGTTGGCCGAGAGGATGAACAGCACGGCCCACAGCCGCGCGTCCCAGGGCGCCGGATCCGCCACCGCTCCGGTGTCCTCGGTGGCGGGGGAAGCGGCAGGGGGAACGGCAGGAGCGTCGCCCGGGGAATCGGCGGGAGAATCGGACCTGGGGGAATCGGACCGGGAGAAGACCGTCATGGTGGGCCGCCAGCGTCGGTGTCGGTGTCTGGTCGGACGGGGCGCGTCGTGGTGCGGCAGGGGTGCGCGCCGATGGGCTTCGAAAGCGTCGGCGTGCGGGCCGGGGGCCTGCTCAGCGGAGCAGCGGCGGCAGTTTCCCGGTGACGAGCCGGAGGTTCTCCGCGGCGATGTCGTCCGGCATGCCGGCGATGCTCGCCCAGAAGATCAGGTGCTCGACCGGCAGATCCTTCGTCAGTTCCTTGATGCGTACGGCCGCGTCCTCGGGGGTGACGATGTCCAGCAGACCCCGGGGATCCTGGGCGTTCGGGTCGCGGAGGTCCTCGGCGGTGAGCAGCGGTACGGTCCGGCCCTTGCCTTCCACCGATCCCTGCCGATAGGAGTTGACCTGGTGGGCGAGGTGCGGCGCCACCCGGTGCCAGGCCTTCTCCGGGTCCTCGGAGAGGATGAGGGGCACCAGGTCGCTGACCCTCGCCGCCCGCGGGTCGTGGCCCGCCTCGACGAGGCCCTGCCGGTAGTGCTTGAACATGGGGCGCGAGATGTGCAGCAGGCCGATACCGAGCCGGCCGGCGAACTTCGCACCGCGCGGCCCGTAGAAGCCTCCCCAGACCGGCGGCGGGTTCTGGAGCGGCAGGGGCGAGACCGACCGGTCCGCCCACAGGCGCAGGATCTCGCGGATGTTCCGCTCGGTGCCGGCGAACCGGCGGGTGAAGTCCGCTCCGAACAGCTCGTATTCGGGCACCCGGTAGCCGGCGCCGAGGCCGAGTTCGAGTCGGCCGCCGCTGATGAGGTCCACGAGTGCGGCCTGCTCGGCGAGGTCGACGGGATGGTGCAGCGCGGGAAGCACCACCGAGGTCCCGATCCTGGCCCGGCGGGTGCGCGCGGCCGCGGCGGCGGCGAAGGCCAGCGGCTGCGGCAGGTAGCCGTCCTCGAAGAGGTGGTGCTCGGTGAACCACAGGCCCCCGGCACCGAGTCGGTCCGCCTCCTCGCAGAATTCCAGGGTCTGTGCGTAGTGGTCGGCCCACGGCCGGTGCCATTGCTGCGGGTTGCGCAGGTCGAAGAGAAGTCCGACATCCATGGCGATCCTTTTCACTGGGGCGGGTTGCCGTGCTTGCGGTGCGGAAGATCGGCGCCCTTGTCGGCGAGCATGGCCAGGGCGCGGCAGAGCAGGGGCCTGGTACGGCGGGGGTCGACGACGTCGTCGACCAGGCCGCGCTCGGCCGCGTAGTACGGATGGACGAGTTCCTTCCGGTACTCGGCGATCTTCTGGGCGCGCATCGCGGCCGGATCCTCGGCCGCGGCGATCTCGCGCCGGAACACCACGTTCGCGGCTCCTTCCGCGCCCATCACCGCGATCTCGTTGGTGGGCCAGGCGAAGGCCAGGTCGGCGCCGATCGAGCGGGAGTCCATGACGATGTACGCGCCGCCGTACGCCTTGCGCAGGATCAGTGAGATGCGTGGCACGGTGGCGTTGCAGTAGGCGTAGAGCAGCTTGGCGCCGCGCCGGATGATGCCGTCGTGCTCCTGGTCCACACCGGGCAGGAAACCCGGCACGTCGACCAGGGTGACCAGGGGAATGTTGAACGAGTCGCAGAACTGGACGAACCGGGCGCCCTTCTCGCTGGCGTCGATGTCCAGCACCCCGGCCATGACCGCGGGCTGGTTGGCGACCAGCCCCACCACCCTGCCCTCCAGCCGGGCCAGGGCGCAGACCAGGTTGGGGGCGAAGGCGGCGTGCACCTCCAGGAACTCGCCGTCGTCGACGATCTCCTCGATCACGCCCCTGATGTCGTAGGACCGGTTGCCGTCCGGGGGCACCAGGCCGAGCAGCGCCTCGGACTCGCGGTCGGGCGGGTCGGCGGTGACCGTCCGGGGCGGCAGTTCACGGTTGTTGGCGGGCAGCAGGGAGAGCAGGTAGCGGACTTCGGCCAGGCAGGTCTCCTCGTCGTCGTAGACGAAGTGCGCGACACCGGAGGTGCCGGCGTGCACGTCCGCGCCGCCCAGCCCGTTCTGGCTGATCTCCTCGCCGGTGACCGCCTGGACCACGTCCGGGCCGGTGATGAACATCTGCGAGGTCTCCCGCACCATGAACACCACGTCGGTGAGCGCCGGGCTGTAGGCGGCCCCGCCGGCGCACGGACCGAGCATCACGCTGATCTGCGGGATGACGCCGGAGGCACTGGTGTTGCGCCGGAAGATCCCGCCGTAGCCGGCCAGCGCCTGCACGCCCTCCTGGATCCGCGCGCCCGCGCCGTCGTTGAGGGAGACCAGTGGAGCCCCGGCCGCGATGGCCATGTCCATGATCTTGTGGATCTTCTGCGCGTGCGCCTCGCCCAGCGCACCGCCGAAGATCCGGAAGTCATGGGCGTACACGAAGACGGTACGGCCCTCCACCGTGCCCCAGCCCGTCACCACACCGTCGGTGTGCGGCTTCTTCGCTTCCAGGCCGAAGCCGGTCGCCCGGTGCCGCCGCAGGCCCTCGACCTCGGTGAAACTCCCCTTGTCCAGCAGGAGTTCGAGCCGCTCCCGGACGGTGAGCTTGCCGCGTGCGTGCTGTCGTCCGGTCGCCAGCGGGTCCGGGCCCCGATGCACCAGCTCCTTCAGCGCGCCGAGTTGTGCCATGCGTTCCGAGATGCCGCCGGAGACCTCTGTCGTCGGCATGCCCACCTCCAGTGCGGTCCGATTCGGTTGTGGCCCTGCGGCGGATCAGCCGAGCAGGGTGCCGCCAGTGGCGTCGATGAAGGCACCGGTGATCCACCGGGCCTCGTCGGTGGCCAGGAAGGTGATCACGTCCGCGACGTCTCCCGCGGTGCCCACCCGCTTGAAGGCCGAGAGCTGCGCCATCTGCTCCACCGCCTCGGGTATGCCGAAGACCGCGCTGCCGTTGTCGGTGATCCCGGGCGCGACGCTGTTGATGGTGATGCCGCGCGGGGCCAGGGACCGGGCCAGGTGCAGGGTGAGCTGCTCGATCGCGCCCTTGGTCATCGCGTACGCGACCTGGTCGGGGTTGGCGACCCGGGTCAGTCCCGACGAGATGTTGATGATGCGCCCGCCCTCGGGGATCTGCGCGAGCGCACGCTGCACGATGAAGTACGGTGCCTTGGCGTTCACCGCGAAGAAGGTGTCGAACTGCTCCGGGGTGAGGTCCTCGGGGAGGATGCCGGTCGCGCTGGTCACCCCCGCGTTGTTCACCAGGACGTCGAGGGTCGTGTCCCCGGTCCGCTCCTTGAGGCCCTTGTCCAGGCCGAGGAAGAGTTCGTGCACGTCGCCGGGGACGCCCAGCTCGGCGTGGACGGTGAAGCCGTGGCCGCCGTCCTTCTCGATCAGCTCGACGGTCTCCCGGGCCGCCGCCTCGTTGGCGGCGTAGTGCACGGCGACCAGGGCGCCTTCCCTGGCCAGCCGCACCGCGGTGGCGCGGCCGATGCCGCGGCTGGAGCCGGTGACGAGTGCTGTTTTGCCGGTGAGCCTGCTCATGGTGCCTCTCCTGAGGTGACGTCGGGTGCGGGCGGATTCCGCCGGGTTCCGTGGTGCGGGGGGCCCGGCTCGGACGGCCCGAGTCCGCTGATCGCGCGTGCCAGGTGGCTGCGGGCCGACCCGATCTCCAGCAGCTCGCCGAAGACCGAGCGCAGTCCGTCCACCTCCGGGCCGCCGAGCAGCAGCCGGGCCTGGGCCTGGATATTGGTCAGCGTGGCGGCGCCGATCCGGTGGCGGGTGTCGTGGTAGCTGTCGAGCGGTCCGGCGCCGCCCGCGCCGGCGCCGGCGGAGCTGCCGGTGGCCCCGGCCACTTGTTCGGCGAGTTTGCGGCCGAGGTCGGCGGCGTCCTGCAGCCCGAGGTTGAGCGCCTGCCCGCCGACCGGCATCTGCACGTGGGCCGCGTCGCCCGCGAGCAGGACCCGGTCCTTCACGTACCGGGTTGCCTGCAGTCCGGTGTTGTCGAAGGCGTCGAGCCAGACCGGGGTGCCGGCGCTGATGTCCTCACCGGTCACCCGGGCCCAGGCCGCCACCACCTCCGCCAAGTCGGGTGCGCCGGTACGCCGCCCGGGCCGGCTGCCGTGGACGTGGACCATGACCCGGGTGGTGCCGTCGGGCCAGCGAAAGGCCGTGGCCAGCCCCTGCGGATGCCGTTCGAAGCGCCGGTTCGGCACGTCGATTCCCGCGAGGTCGGCCCGGAGCATCTCCAGCGTGGCTTCCTCGCCGTCCACCTCGAACCCGGCCAGTTGCCGTACGGTGCTTCGCTCGCCGTCGCAGCCGACCAGGTAGGAGGCGGTCAGGACGGACGGCTTCGAGCCGAGCTCGATGAAGCCGACCTCGACGCGGTCCGCGCGGGAGCGCAGGCCCGTCACCACGTGGCCCCGGCGCACCTGCGCACCCAGTTCCGTCGCCCAGTCGTACAGCACGGCCTCCAGGCGGGCTTGCGGACACTTCCACTGGCCCGCGTAACGGTGGCCGGGGGCCGCCGCCGACAGGTCCAGCGGCATGCCGCCGAAATGGCCCGGGCCACCGCTGGGCAGGGTGCCCAGACGCTCCAGCACTCCGCGTTCGGCGAGGATCTCCATCGTGCGGGTGTGCAGGGTGGAGGCACGGGACTCGGTGGTCGGTTCGGTGAGCTGCTCCAGCACGGTCACCCGCACTCCGGCCAGGCGCAGTTCTCCGGCGAGCAGCAGCCCGACGGGGCCGGCTCCGACCACGACGACATCGGTGTCCGGACCGTGTGCCATGCTCAGCGCCGCGCTTCCGCGTACTGCTGGGCGTGGTGCAGTGTGGCGCGGCTGTTCGTGCCGAGGGCCTCCCGGATGAACCGGCGCGCCTCCGCAATGCCCGCTTCCGGGCCGAGCACCCGGTGGATGTTCCCGGGGTTGAGTACGACGGTGTGCTGGGAGGTGGCGGTGGTGACGCCGTCGGGGCCCTCCTCGAACGTCCAGTAGCCGGTGTGCAGGTTCAGCAGCAACGGCAGCGTGGTCTGCTTGTAGGCGATCTTGCGGTGCGGGAAGCAGACCCGGACCGACTCCGTGGTGTGGGTCGAACCGTCCTTGGCCAGGGTGTCCATCCGCAGGGTCTGCAGCCCCGGGGTGTCCTCGGCCAACTCGACCGTGGTGACGTGCGGCAGCCGCTCCGTCCACAGGTGGGCGTCGTTGACGAAGTCGTACACGTCCTTGGCCGCGCCGTTCACCCGGACGCTGTCCTCGAAGGACAGGCTGAGCTCGGCGTCCTGGACCGACAGCTCCAGGTTGGCCTTCAGGCCGGGCAGCTCCGCCCGGCTGTTGCGGTCCACGGCCTCGTCGATCCAGCGCAGGCCCTCGGGGTCGTCGCCGACCGCGCGGTAGGAGTGGAGCAGGCGCACCCGCGACCGGCGATCGCCGAGGCGTTCGATGATCCAGGTGCCGGTCATCTCGGCGACCGGCGGCGCCGAGACCTCCTGCCAGAACCGGATGCGCAGCGCGTCGGGGTCCAGGGTCCGCCGCGAACTCCAGTTCTTGGCCTCTCCGTTGGCGGTGGCCCAGATCCGGATGCGTTCCTCGTTCCCGTCGCGTTCGAGGTAGTCGACGTAGACGGACGGAGGGAAGAGCCGGGGCCAGTTCTCGACTTCGGCGAGCAACCGGTAGACGTCGGTGGCGTCCGCCTGCACAGTGATCTCGTGTTCGACCTCGCGGGTCGTCATGGTCACAGCTCCGATCGGTGGTGGAAGGGCGTCGGGAGGTGGTCAGAAGTTCCCGAGGCCGCCGCAGACGTTGAGCGCCTGGGAGGTGATGGAGGCGGCGGTGTCGGAGGCGAGATAGCCGACCAGGCCGGCGACTTCCTCGGGCGAGGAGTAGCGGCCCAGCGGGATCTTGGCCTCGAACTTCTCCCGGATCGCGTCCTCGGTGGTCTCGTACGCCGCCGCGTACCCCTGGCGCACCCGCTGCGCCATCGGCGTCTCCACGTAACCGGGGCAGACGGCGTTGACGGTGATGCCGGTGGGGGCCAGTTCGTTGCCCAGGGCCTTGGTGAAGCCGACCACGCCGTGCTTCGAGGCGGAGTACGGGGCGCCCAGCACCACGCCCTGCTTGCCGGCGGTGGAGGCGATGTTGATGATCCGGCCGCGGCTCTTCAGCCGCAGCCCCCCGCCGTTCAGCACCTCCCGGGTCACCCGGAAGACGCTGTTCAGGTTGGTCTCGATCACGTCGTACCACAGCTCGTCGGTGAGGTCGGCGGTCACTCCCCCGCCGCTGCGCCCCGCGTTGTTGACGAGTACGTCGATGGTGCCGAAGCGGTCGACGGCCGCCCGGACGAACGCGCCGACGCCCTCGTCACTGCGGACGTCGACGGCTGCGCCGGCCACGTCCAGGCCCTCGGCGCGCAGTTCCTTCACGGTCGCCGCGACGTTCTCGGCGTTGCGGGCGCCGATGAACACCCGGTGGCCTCCGCCGGCCAGCTGCCGGGCGACGGCCAGCCCTATCCCGCTGGTCGCACCCGTCACGAGGGCGACCCGTCCGGTGCTCTCTGCCATGGTCTTCTCCTCAGGCGCTCGGAGCAGCGGAGAGCTGCGCGTTGACGATCTCGATGAGGCTTCGGGGGGTGACCGCGTCGGTCAGGGCGGAGTCGTCCAGCGCGATGCCGTATTCGCGCTCTATCCGGCCGCCGGTCTCCAGCAGCGCGAGGGATTCGTAGCCGAGCGCCGTGAAATCGGTGTCGATGATGTCCCCGCTCAGGTCGACTCCCTCTTCGGCACCGGCCGCCTCCAGCAAAATGCGTCGCAGGTCGTCGAGGGTGAACAGGCTTGTGGCGGACATGTCCTGGCCTTTCATGCGTGGGTGGGTGGTTGTCCCGGACAGGCCCCGGGGATCCCCGCGGGGAGGAGAGGTCCGCCGGCTCAGCGGCCGACGGCGCGTACGACCAGCGCCGAGTTGAATCCGCCGTGGCCGCGGGCCAGCACCAGGGCGGTACGCACCGGCGCGGGGCGGGGGGTGCCGACCACCAGGTCGATGTCGTACCGGTCGGCGCGGGAGGTACCGATGGTCGGCGGAATGACACCGTCGCGGATGCTGAGCAGGGCGGCGGCGACGTCCAGGGGCGCGGCGCCCGAGTACAGCCGCCCGGTCATGGTCTTGGGCGCTGTCACCGGGACTGCGTGCGGCCCGAACGTCTTGGTGATGGCCTCGGCCTCGGCACGGTCGAGTTCGGGGATGGCGGCGGCGTCCGCGAAGACCACGTCCACCTCGGCGGGTGAGACCCCGGCGTCCCGCAGTGCCCCTTCGATCGCGCGCTCGATGCCCGGCGCCCGTCCGCTGCCCGGCCGGGGATCCATGGTGGCGGCGTGTCCCGCGAGTTGGCCGTAGACCTTCCCCGCGCCGCGCGCACGTGCGTGCTCCGCGTCCTCGACCACCAGCAACGCACCTCCTTCGCCCGGCACATGGCCGCGGGCATCGGAGTCGAAGGGCAGATAGGCCCGCTCCACGTCGTCCCCGGTGGCCAGTCGGCCGCTCGCCAACTGGGCGACCCATCCCCATGAGCAGATCGACGCGTCGACCGCACCGGCCACCACGAGCGACGTCCCCTTGCGGACCTGGCGCCGGGCCTGGGCGAGTGCGTCGAGACCGCCGGCCTGGTCACTGATGACCACGCTGCTGGGGCCCCGCAGACCGTGGCGGATCGAGATCTGCCCGCTGTTGACGGCGTAGAACCAGGCGAAGGACTGGTAGGCGGAGACGTATCGGCCGCCCTTGCTCCACAGCGCCTTCAGCTCGTTCTGGCCGAACTCGAAGCCGCCGGAGTGGCCGGCCGTGATCACCCCCGCGGCATAGTCGGGCAGTTCGCCGGGATCGATCCCGGCGTCCTGCAGGGACCAGTCGGCACTGACCAGGGCCAGTTGGGTCATCCGGTCCGTCTGCGGCAGCAGCCTGCTGGGCAGGTGCTCCCGCGCGCTGAACGCCCCGATCTCACCGGCGAGCCGCGACGGGTAGTCGGACGGGTCGAAGCGGGTGATGCGTCCGATGGCGCTGCGGCCTTCGAGCGTCGCCGCCCAGTACTCCTCCAGGCCCAGGCCGTTGGGCGCGACCACGCCGAGCCCGGTCACCACGGGGTGGGCGTTCATCGGCTGCTCCGATCGGGCCGGGCGAGCACCACGGCACTCTGGAAGCCGCCGAATCCGCTGCCGACCGACAGCACGGCATCGGTCCGCCAGTCGCGCGCGGTCAGCGGCACGTAGTCGAGATCGCATTCCGGGTCCGGGTTGTGCAGATTGGCCGTGGGCGGCACGACGCCGTGTTCCATCGCCAGGACGGATGCCGCCACCTCGATCGATCCGATGGCGCCCAGCGAGTGGCCCACCATCGACTTGATGGAGCTGACCGGCGTCCGGTAGGCGTGGTCACCCAGGCTCCGCTTGAAGGCGGCGGTCTCGTGCCGGTCGTTCTGCTTGGTGCCGGAGCCGTGCGCGTTGATGTAGTCGATCCCCTCAGGGGCGATCCGGGCCTCGTCGAGCGCCACGCGGATGGCCTCGGCCATCTCCGCGCCGTCCGGGCGCAGCCCGGTCATGTGGAAGGCGTTGGACCGGGTCGCGTAACCAGCGACTTCGGCGTAGATGTGCGCGCCCCTGCGGCGTGCGCTCTCCAGCTCCTCCAGGACGAAGACGGCCGCCCCCTCGCCGAGGACGAAACCCGTACGGCTCGCGTCGAACGGCCGCGAGGCATGTTCCGGATCGTCGTTGCGCGGCGTGGTGGCCTTGATCGCGTCGAAGCAGGCGACGGTGATCGGGGAGATCGGAGCGTCGCTCGCCCCGGCCACGACGACGTCGGCGACTCCGTCCCGGATCAGGTCCGTCGCGTAGCCGACGGCGTCGAGACCGGAGGTGCACCCGGTGGACACGACGGTGCCGGGGCCCTCCGCGCCGACGGCCCAGGCGACCTCCGTCGTGAAGGAGCTGGGCACCAGGAAGTTGTAGAGGTGGGGAACGGCGTAGGCGTGGTCGACGAGATCCAGGCGGCCGCCGTCGCTGACCGCGCGGTACTCCTGGTCCAGCCCGGTGGTCGCGCCGACGGCGCTGCCGATGGTCACGCCGACGCGATGCGGGTCCAGACCGGCGAAGTCCAGTCCGCTGTCGGCGACCGCCTCACGGGCGGTGACCACCGCGAACTGCGCGGCCCGGTCCATCCGGCGGATCTCCTGCGGGGAGAGTCCGGACGCCTCGGGGTCGAAATCCGCCTCGGCCGCGATCTGGGAGCGGAAGGGCGACGGGTCGAAGAAGGAGATCCGCCGCGTGGCGGTCCGTCCGTCGGTCAGCAGTTGCCAGAAGTTCTTGGCTCCGATGCCGCCGGGAGCGGTGACGCCGACCCCGGTGATCACGACCCGCCGGCCGTCCGTCGGGCTCACGACGCGCTCCAGTGGTAGAAGCGGCGGGCCATCGCGTCGGCCGGGGAACGCCACGTGGCGGGGTCGTAGGCCTCGATGTGCGGCTTGAGGTCCTCGCTGATCCGGATGAACCGGGGGTCGGTCCTGGCGCTCTGGATCAGCTCGCCGCCGTTTTCGCCGTCGAAGTCCTGAAGGTGGAAGTACAGGCCCCGGTACGAGAAGAGTTCACGGCGGCGGGTGCCCATGAGGTGGGGCATATCGGTGGCGTCGAAGGCGCCGAAGATTCCGGCGACGTCGTCGGCGGAGCCCGGTTCCATGCGGGCGACGATCAGTGTGCTGTGCATGTCTACCTCTTTTCGGATTCGCGTCGGGCGGGGCCGAACCAGCGGTCCAATGCCGTGGGGAGGTCGTGGTGGCTGCCGGGTCCGGCCCATGCGACATAGCCGTCGGGGCGGATCAGCACCGCGGTCGTGCCGTCGAGCGGGGTCCCGTCACCGCGGGCGGCGGCGGTGACGATGTCGACCCGGTCACGCCAGCCCGCCGCGCGGCGGCGCAGGTGCGGGTTGTCCGCCAGGTCCAGCAGCACGCCGCGTCCGGCGTGGAGCAGGGCGGTGCTGCTGGCCGGACGCCCCCGCACGGTCAGCTCCAGGTGCGGCATGCGTGCCCCGAGCAGGGGGTTCGGGCCGGGTCCGACGTCGTACCTGATCGCCAGCCCGCTGACCTTGGCGGCGAGATGGCGGCTGACGTCCTCGTAGCGGATCAGCTCGGCGAGGACGTCGCGAACCGGCTGTGCCTGCGCCCCGCCGAGGATCAACTGGCTCTGGGCTGCGGTGTTGGCGAGGAGCTGCTCGCCGACCTTGTGCCGTTCGCTGTGATAGGTGTCCAGCAGGGAGTCCGGTGCGGTGCCGTGCAGGACCGCGCCGAGCTTCCAGCCGAGGTTCACCGAATCCTGGATGCCGGTGTTCATGCCCTGGCCACCCGCCGGCAGGTGGATGTGGGCCGCGTCGCCCGCCAGCAGGACGCGGCCGCGCCGGTACTCGGCCGCTTGCCGTGCCGCGTCGGTGAAGGCGCTCACCCACACCGGTTCGGCGTGCGAGATGTCGTCCCCGGTGAGCCGCTTCCAGGTGTCGACGACTACCGCGAACGACGGCGGACCGCCGCGCCTGCGCGGTGGCGCGCCCCGCTCGCCGACGATGACGCGATGGATGCCGCCGGGAAGCGGCGCGGACATGGCCATTCCGCCGGACAGCAGCTCACCGGTCGTCCGGGGCGTCACCTCAATGCCCCGGATGTCCGCGAGCAGGAGCTCGGTGGTGGCCGGGGTGCCGGGGAAGTCGAAGCCGGCTGCCTTGCGGACACTGCTGCGTCCTCCGTCGGCGCCGACCAGGTAGTCCGCCCGCAGGGTCCGCTCCCCGGCAGGGGTCCCGACGCGTACGACGACGGACGAGCCCTCCTCCCGGTAGGAGCGGAATTCGTGGCCGCGTCGGATGTCGGCCCCCAACTCCAGCGCCCACGTCTCCAGGACCGTCTCAGTGACGGACTGGGGTACGGCGTTGGCGGCCCGGTACGGGCCGTCCAGGACACCGAAGTCGAGCGGGACACCGCCGAAGTGGCCGCGTTCGCTGGTCTGGACGGCGCCGAACCGGCGGAGCAGCCCGCGCTGGGCGAACGTCTCGACGGTACGGATGTTCAATCCGATTCCGCGGGATTCCGCGGTACGTCCGGAAAGTCGTTCCAGAACGACGACATCAATGCCCGCCAGTCGTAGTTCCCCGGCGAGTACGAGCCCGGCCGGCCCGGCTCCGGAAATGATGACCGAACCACTCATACACCTCTCCCGTCTCTTCGGGGGCACTCGCACATGAATACTCCCTCGGATTGACCGTGCACCGCGGCCCACAAGGGCCCGGAAAGGTTCGCCCAGGTCTCCGCCGGACCCGAATATCGTCCGCCACAACCCGTGCAGAACTCAAGCAAAAATGTAAAGGGTATCCGAAAGAACCCATCAAGGGAATGTCAAACACGCGCGAGCGGAACCTGACATTCCGGGGTCACGTGCACCTGTCGGGACCCGCTCCGGAAGGCCGCGGAAACTCAGGACTTCGTTAAGGGAAGTACAGGTTTCTTGACGCTTCTCCGCATCCCCTCGGCGCTCAACTGCACTCATGCGCAGGCGTTGCGGGAACCTTGCAGGAGTATGAAATGTCTCAGTGAACCTTTGACCAACGCCGGAGGGCCGCTAACCTGCGTAAGGAAATTCGAGCTGTTTTCACAGAAGCTTGGGGACCATGCGGGTACTGGTAGCTGATTCCGACACGGTCGGGGTCGACAGCCTGAGTGCCGAGTTGCATCGCCACGGATTTGACACCGAACAGTGCGGCACGGGAGCGGAGGCGTTGGAGAAGTATCCGAAGTTCGACTTCTTCCTGATCGACCTCGCGCTCCCCGACATCGACGGCCTGGAGGTGTGCCGCTTATTGAGAGTCGCGAGCGACATACCCATCATTGCTTTCACGGATCCCGGTACCCATCTCGACCGGATCCTGTCCCTGCAGGTCGGCTGCGACGACTGCATGGCGAAGCCATTCGGATTTCGTGAGCTCCTCGCGCGGATCGAGGCCGTCCTGCGGCGCTCGACGTCCCCTCCGACCGCCTACGGGCGATCGCAGGTGATCGTGATCGGCTCCCTGTGCATCGATCCGAACACCCGGGAGGCACGGCTCAACGGCCGGCTGATCCAGCTGACGCGCATCGAGTTCCGCCTGCTCGTCCACCTTGCCTCACACCCGCAGACCGTCTTCTCGCGTGCTCAGCTCATGGCCGACGTCTGGGACTACCCGGTCGACGGCCGGCCGCTGAGTGCCAGGGCCAGCCGCACCATCGACACGCACATCAGCGCGCTGCGCCAGAAGCTCGGCGACCCGAGCTGGATCGTCACACTCCGCGGGATCGGGTTCCGGATGGGACACGGCTGACCGTCCCATCCGTATCCGTCCACCCACGCACCACCTCTCGCCCGGAAAGGCCTTCCCCATGTCCGGCTCACGCCGCCCCCTCAGCCTGTTCACCACGGCCGTCGCCCTGTCTCTCGTGCTGGCCGCCTGCTCCTCGTCCTCATCGACGCCCTCGCCCGGAGCGGGCTCCTCCAGACCGCGCGCGGGCGGCCACCTGACCTTCGCGCTGGGATCGGACCCGCTCTGCGTCGACCCGCACCAGGCGGCCACCAACGACGCGGTCTACGCGGCCCGCGGCCTGGTGGACTCCCTCACCGACCAGGACCCGACGACGGGCAGGATCGTCCCCTGGCTCGCCAAGTCCTGGCAGGTCAGCCAGGACGCGTCGACCTTCACCTTCCACCTGCGCGACGGCGCGACCTTCAGCGACGGCACGCCCATCGACGCGCTGGCGGTCAAGGCGAACTTCGACGCCGTCGTGAAACTGGGAGCCAAGTCGATCTTCGGTTCCGGCTATCTCAGCGGCTACCGCGGCACGGAGGTCGTCGACGCCCACACCGCCAAGGTCGTCTTCGACCATCCCAACGCCCAGTTCCTCCAGGCCACGTCCACCACGACACTCGGCCTGCTGGGCCCCGCCAGCCTCGAGCGGTCGGCCGAGAGCCTGTGCACCGGGCCGCTGGTCGGCTCCGGGCCGTTCCTGCTGGACCGCTACACACCCGGCCGGTCGGTGGAACTGAGCCGGCGTGCGAACTACACGGGCGGCTCCTCCCTGTGGAAGCACACCGGCCCCGCGTACCTGAACGCCATCACCTTCACGGTCGTCCCGGAGTCCGGAGTGCGCACCGGCAGTCTTGAGTCCGGGCAGATCGACGCCATCGGCGGTGTCGCACCGCAGGACGAGGCCGGGCTCAAGGCGCAGGGCGAGAAACTGCTGGCCCGGTCCAATCCCGGTGTACCCGTCGCGCTGAGCGCCAACGCCGCACGACCCGAGGCCGGCGACATCGCCGTGCGCCGGGCGCTGGAGATCGCCGTCGACCGCAAGCAGGTGGTCGACACCATCTTGAGCAGCAGCTATCTCCCGGCCACCAGCTCGCTGTCCAGCACCACCGACGACTACCGGGACAACTCCGGGCTCCTCGCCCACGATCCCGCGCGCGCGGAACAGATCCTGGACGCGGCCGGCTGGACCCCCGGCCCCGACGGCATCCGCGTGAAGAACGGCGTGAAACTTGATCTCAAGGTCATCCTCGCGCCCAACTTCGGGCCCAACCAGTCCGTTCTGGAGCTCGTCCAGCAGCAGCTGAAGAAGGTCGGCATAGGCGTCACGCTCAGGATCCTGACCATCGCCGACTACCAGCAGGCCCAGAAGAGCGGCGACTACGACCTGGCGTGGGGCAACGGCACCAGGGCCGATCCCGACATCCTGCGCACGGCGTTCTCCAGCAAGCTGCTCAACCTCTCCCGCGTCCAGGACCCCGAGCTGGAGAAGCTGCTGGACGCGCAGTCCTCCGCGGCGGACCCGGCGAAGCGCGCCGAAGACGTCGCCGCCGCCCAGCGACGAGTGCTCGAACAGGCCTACCAGATCCCGGTGTTCGAGATGACCAGCGTGTACGCGCTGAGCGCCCGGGTGCACGACGTCAGCCTCGGCTCCTCCTCCCAGGTGCAGTTCCACGACGCCTGGCTCTCCTGACCGGTTCACCCGCCGTGCCCGCGCCGCCCCGGCGCACACCAGCCCTGTCCCGACCCGGCGTTCCGAAGGCGATGATGAGGCACTACCTCCTACGGCGGCTGTTCCAGGCCGTGTTCGTGCTGTGGGCCGCCTACACGGTGTCCTTCGGCGTGCTGTACCTGTTGCCCGGCGATCCGGCGACGATCATGGCCGCCGGAGGGGGCGACGCGACCACCGTCACCCGGGAACAGACCGACGCGCTGCGCCACCAGTACGGGCTCGACCAGCCGCTGGCCGAACAGTACGCCACGCGGCTCCTGCACGCCGTCCACGGCGACCTGGGCCGGTCCGTGCAAAGCGGTGTCCCGGTGACGCACCTGCTGCGGCAGGCCCTCCCGACGACGGCCCAACTCGCTGCCGGCGCCATGCTGCTGGCGCTGGTACTGGGCAGCGCCGTTGCGCTGCTGGGCAGTTCGACCCGGCGCAGATGGCTGCGACAGCTCCTGCTGTCGCTGCCGTCCCTGGGCGTGTCCGCACCGACCTTCTGGGTCGGTCTGGTGCTGGTACAGCTCCTGTCGTTCCACTGGCGGATCTTCCCGGCCTTCGGCGACGAGGGCTTCTCCGCACTGGTACTGCCGGCCGTCACGCTGGCGCTGCCGGCTGCCGCGCTGATCGCCCAGGTCTTCGCGAAGAGCCTGCGGACCGCGCTGGCCGAACCGTACATCCAGACGGCGCTGGCCAAGGGGGCGAGCCGGCGGCGGGTCCTCTTCGGGCACGCGGTGCGCAACGCGTCGATTCCGCCGCTCACGCTCGTCGGCATCATGGCCGGCAACGTCCTGGCCGGGGCCGTGGTCGTCGAGACCGTCTTCGCCCGGCCGGGGATCGGGCGCGAGACAGCGGCGGCCGTGACGGCCCAGGACATCCCCGTCGTCCAGGGGGTGGTCATCCTCGGGGCCGTCACGTTCGTCCTGACATCCCTCGCCGTCGACCTCGTCCATCCGCTGCTGGATCCGCGAATCATCACGACGACGAGGCCGGCGGTGGCGGCATGACCGGACTGAGCATTCCCGGCGCCGGCACTCCGCGCCCCGGCCAGGAGGTTCCGCCGGCCGCCGCCCCGGACCTGCCGGAGCGGCGTTCGCGGATCCCTCACCACGTCCGGTTCTGGCTGCTCCGGCCGGGCCTGGTGCTGTCCGTCCTCCTGATCGCGGGCGTCCTGCTGGCCGCCTTCTTCCCGGACCTGCTCACCTCGCGCGACCCCTTGGCCGCCGCTCCGCAGGACAAGCTCCTGCCCCCCGGCGCCGGCCACCCCTTCGGTACGGACCAGCTCGGCCGCGACCTGTTCGCCCGCGTGGTGCACGGCTCCTTCCTCACCCTTCAGGCGACCGTGCTCGCCGTGTCCGTCGGACTCCTCGTGGGCTCCCTGGCGGGCCTGCTGGCCGGTTATCGCGGGGGCGCCGTGGACGACGCGCTGATGCGGTTCACCGACGTCCTCCTGTCCATCCCCGGCCTGCTGCTCTCACTCGCGCTGGTGACGGCGCTGGGCTTCGGCACGGTCGAAGTCGCCCTCGCGGTCGGCGTGACCAGCGTGTCGACCTTCGCGAGGATCATGCGCGCCGAGGCGATGAAGATCGCGCGTTCCGCGTACGTCGAAGCCGCGCGGGCATCCGGCACCCGGTGGCCGGCCGTGCTGGTACGGCACGTGCTGCCGAACGCCGCCGGGCCCGTCCTGGTCTACGCGGCCGTCGACTTCGGCGCGGTCATCCTCCAGGTGTCGTCGCTCTCCTTCCTCGGCTACGGCGCACAGCCGCCCACCCCCGAATGGGGCTCGCTCGTCTCGGACGGCCGAAACTACCTCGCCACCGCCTGGTGGCTGACCACGCTGCCGGGGCTCGTCATAGCGGCCACCGTGCTGGCCGCGAACCGCATCGCCCGCGCCCTCGACGGTGACGACAGGGAGGCACGATGACCGGCGAACCGCTGCTGGACATCCGGGATCTGCGGATCTCGTACCGGACCCGGGCCGGCACAGTGCCCGCGGTACGCGGAATCGGCCTGTCCGTGCTGCCGGGCGAGGTCGTGGCGCTGGTCGGCGAATCGGGCTCCGGGAAGAGCACGGTGGCGCACGCGGTGACCGGCCTGCTGCCGCGCGGCGGCTCCGTCGACGCGGGCTCCATGACATTCGCGGGCGCGGACCTGGCCCGCGCCGACGAGAGCACCCTGCGCGGGCTGAGGGGCCGAACGATCGGCCTGATCCCGCAGGATCCGATGGTCTCGCTCAACCCTGTGCAGCGCGTCGGGCATCAGGTGGCCGAGCCCCTGATCATCCACCGGCTGGCCGACCGGCCGGCCGCACGCCGTCGGGCCGTGGAACTGCTCCAGGAGGCGGGGCTGGCCGAACCGGCCCAGGTCGCCCGCCAGTACCCCCACGAACTGTCCGGCGGCATGCGCCAACGGGTACTGATCGCCATCGCACTCGCCGCACGTCCCCGGCTGATCGTCGCCGACGAGCCCACGAGCGCGCTGGACGTGACCGTCCAGCGGAAGATCCTCGACCACATCGGGACGCTGACCCGCGAGAGGGGCATAGCGGTCCTGCTGATCACCCACGACCTCGGCGTCGCCGCGGACCGCGCGCACCGTGTCGCCGTCATGTCGCGCGGCGAGATCGTGGAGACCGGCCCGGTGCGGCAGGTCCTCGACTCGCCCCGTCACCCCTATACCCGAGGTCTGCTGGCTGCGGTCCCGGGCCTGGGCCACCCCGGGGCGGCACTCCGGGAGAACGGCGGTGCACCGCGCCCCCGGCCGGTACCCGCGGTCACCCCACTGGATGATCGGGACCTTTCAGCCGTGGCCGGGAATCCGGCGACCGCATCGGGGGATCTGGTCGTGGCCGAGGATCTGGTCAAGGAGTTCAGCGCCCGGCGAGGCGAACGGCGCACCGGGCGGAGGGCCGTCGACTCCGTCAGCCTGCGGATCCGACGCGGGGAGACGCTCGCCCTCGTCGGTGAGTCGGGATCGGGCAAGTCGACCACCGCGCGGATGCTCGTACGGCTCACGGACCCGACGTCCGGCCGCGTGATCTTCGACGGGCAGGACATCACCCACCTGGACGGCGGCGAACTGCGCCGTCTGCGCCGGCGGATGCAGGTGGTGCACCAGAGCCCCTACGCCTCCTTGTCCCCCCGCATGTCCATCGCCGAGATCGTCTCCGAGCCGCTGCGCGCCTTCCGGATCGGCACCCGCGCCGAACGCTCCCGACAGGCCACCGCCCTGCTCGACCAGGTACGCCTGCCCGCCGCGCTCCTGGGCCGGCGGCCGGCCGAGCTCTCCGGCGGCCAGCGGCAACGCGTCGCCATCGCTCGCGCACTGGCACTGGGCCCGGACCTGCTCGTGTGCGACGAGCCGGTTTCCGCCCTGGACGTGTCGTCACAGGCACAGATCCTCGACCTGCTCGTGGACCTCCAGAACGACCTGGGACTCGGCTGCCTCTTCATCTCGCACGATCTGGCGGTCGTGCGGCAGATCGCCTCCCGCGTCGGTGTGATGCACCAGGGAAAACTCCTCGAGACCGGCCCGGTCGAAAAGGTCTTCGCGTCACCCTTCCACGCCTACACCCAAGAACTCCTGGCCGCCGTGCCGGGTCGCTCCGCCCGGTGACGGACCCCCTCGGCGTCCCGGGAATCCACACCGGCCTCAACTCCTGGAGTCCGAGCGGGCAGCATGTCCATATGCTCATCGTCATCGGCGGACTGCCCGGCACTGGCAAGACGACACTGGCGCGGCTTCTGGCCGTGCGTCTCGCCGCAGTCCACCTACGTGTCGACACGATCGAACAGGCCATCGTGCGCTCCGGGCTGGCGCAGCACCCCGTCGGGGCGGCCGGCTACGTCGTCGGATACGCCCTGGCCGAGGAGCATCTGCGGCAGGGACTCACCGTGATCGCGGAATCGGTGAATCCGCTGGCCGTCACCCGCGACGGCTGGCACCACGCGGGCACCGAGGCAGCCGTCCCCGTCGTGGAGGTGGAAGTCGTCTGCTCGGACACGGACGAGCACCGAGACCGCGTAACCACGCGATCGATCGACATCCCCGACCTGCCGTTGCCCGACTGGCAGCAGGTCCTCGACCGCGAGTACGAGCCGTGGGACCGGGAACACATCGTCATCGACACGGCCGGACAAGCCCCGCGGGAATCACTCGCCTCACTGCTCCACCAGCTTGATCACCACCAGCGAGCTCCACACACCCCTGACCCGAAATGATTCCGGGCGGGGTCTACTGGCGGAAGTTCACGTCGATGACCTGGTAGAAGGCATGGCCGGTGTCGGCGACTTCCCACACGCCGAGGATCACGTGGTAGCCCGAACGCTCCGGTAGCCGGATCGTGTGCGGCTGGTCGAAGTGGGGGTCCTGGGACGGGTCCGGCATCTGCGGGTGCGGCGTGTCTCCGTGCGGCTTGTACGTCGCGAACGGCTCGGGCTCGAACTGGGCGCGGCTCAGCGGCGCCGCGGGGTCCCAGCCCTCCTTGGTCACGAAGTAGTTGTAACGGCGTGTCTTGTGCTTGGCCGAGAAGCTCCACTGGAACGGAACCTCGGCGCCCGACTGCAGATCGACCTTCGGCCAGTCGCGTACCTCGTCCAGCCTGACCGCGTCCGGCTCGCTTCCGCCACTGGCGATCCGCCCGTCCGGCGGTACCGGCTTGGGCCCGCTGCGAACGTCCGTCGGCGCGTCCGGGTCGGCCAGTCCGACCTGGGTCGCCGGAAAGAACTTGCCCGCTTCCAGAGCGTTGGCCGGCCAGCCGCCGCTGAACTCGATGTCCGCGCGGGAGCGCGGGTGCGTCATCCGCCCGTGCCGGGGAGCGGCCTCTGTGCGGTCCTCGATGGCCATGTCTTTCTCCGTTCGCCGCCGGTGCGCTGGGCAACGGTGATGTGCGCTCACGGCAGGGTTCAGAGCACGGCAGCAGAGCGCTGCCTTCTGCGGCCGCACCGGAGCACAAGGTCACCCTATGCTACATTCCGCGCAAGCGATATCTACGTAGTGTCACCGATTGGAGATCGGCGTGCCGCCGCCAATCCCACGAGACATCCCCTGATGCCTAACGGCTGGTGCGCTCCGCGCTTCCTACACTCGGGATCATGACCAGTACACAGAAGCCGATCGGCAGCGGATTCGGCGCCGCCAGCACCGCCCGAGAGGTACTGGACGGACTCGATCTGACCGGCCGGTTCGCCATCGTCACCGGCGGCTACTCCGGGGTCGGCCTCGAGGATGTCCGCGCACTGGCCGCCGCGGGCGCGACCGTGCTCGTTCCGGCCCGCCGCCCCGTCCAGGCCCGCCAGGAGCTGGCCAGGATGGAGCAGGTCGAAGTCGAGCGGCTCGACCTGTCCGATCTCGACTCCGTGCGGGCGTTCGCGGAACGGTTCCTCAAACGCGGCCGCAGCGTCGACTACCTGATCAACTGCGCGGGGGTGATGGCGCCACCGCTGACCCGCGTCGGCCTCGGCTGGGAGCTCCAGTTCGCCACCAACCACCTCGGCCACTTCGCGCTGACCAACCTGCTGTGGCCCGCGATCGTCGCCGACGGCGGGGCGAGGATCGTCTCGTTCTCCTCACGCGGCCACAAGTTCTCCGACATCCGGTGGGACGACCCGCACTTCGAGCGGGGCTACGACCGGTGGCAGGCCTACGGCCAGTCGAAGACGGCGAACATCCTGTTCGCCCTGCACCTCGACAAGCTCGCCGAGCCCTTCGGGGTCCGTGCGTTCTCGCTGAACCCCGGGGGCATCCGCACCAACCTCCAGCGCTACGTCGAGCCGGCGGACCAAGTGGCGCTCGGCTGGGTCGACCAGGACGGCAACGACCTGATCCAGTGGAAGTCGGCGCCGGCCGGGGCGGCGACGGCGGCCTGGGCAGCGACCGCACCCGCCCTCGACGGCATGGGCGGGGTCTACCTCGAGGACTGCGAGGTCGCGGAGATCGTCGACCCGCAGGCCCCGGACGCGATGCGCCGCGGCCTGCACCCGTGGGGAGCCGACCCGCAGTCCGCAGCCCGCCTGTGGACCATGTCGGCCGAGCTGACCGGGATCAACGCGTTCTGAGCCGCTGCGGCACCAGGTTCACGACCGCTCTCGTCCAACGCGGCGAGTTCCCTCCAGCGGCACACCTCCGCTACCGGATGCCAGTCGTCGCGATGCCCTGGGTGATCTGGCGCTGGAAGACGAGGAAGACCGCGATCAGGGGCAGGAAGCCGAGGACTGAGGAGGCCATCACCTCGGCGTACTGGATGTTGCTGTTGTTGACCAGGGAGGCCAGGCCGACGGGGATGGTCTGGGACTTGGTCTGGTTGAGGACCAGCAGCGGCCAGAGGAAGGCGTTCCAGGAGTTGATGAAGGTCAGGATGGCGACCGTGGCGGCGGCCGGGCGGCTGATGGGCATGCAGACCGAGGCGTAGACCCGCCACCAGCTCGCGCCGTCGATCCGGGCGGCCTCGATCAGCGGGGTCGGGATGCCGCGGAAGAAGGCATGGAAGACGAAGACCGACACCGGAGCCGCGATCGACGGCAGCACCAGCGCCCAGTAGGTTCCCAACAAGTGCAGCGAGCGGTACTCGATGAACTGCGGCAGCACCAGCGCCTCGGTGGGCAGCATCAGCCCGGCCGTGACCAGGGCGATGATCACACCCCGGCCGCGGAACCGCAGGAAGGCCAGGGCGAATCCGGCCATCGAGCAGAAGCCGACCGTGAACACGACCGCGAGGAGGGAGATCACCAGGCTGTTGAGGTACCACCAGCCGATCGGGTAGTGGTCCCACGCGTACGAGTACGCATGGAAGGACCAGCCCCCGGCGAAAGGCGACGTGGGATGCTGGGTGATCGACCCGTCCGAGCGCAGCGAGGTGGCCAGCGCCCAGAAGAACGGAACCAGCCAGATCAGCGCGAACAGGGTCAGGCAGGTCGCGCACAGCCGGTTGAAGAGCCTCGGCCCGTCGACCCCGGCCGCCTTCGTCGTCCCGCCGGCGCTCCGGCCCGGCGCGGTGGTGATGATGGTGGTGGTCACGCTGTCCTCCGCTCAGGCCGCGGTGCCGGCCGGGGCCGCGGTGTCGGCCGCGCGCCACCTGCGCAGCCCGTACCAGGCTGCCGAGACCGCGACGATGATGACGAAATAGACCATGGTGGCAGCGGCGCCGTAACCGCCGCGGTACGAGGTGAAGCCGGTGTCGTAGATGTACTCGATGACCGGCCGCGTGGACTGGTTGGGGCCGCCGCCGAGCAGCAGGTAGATCTGGTCGAAGACCTTCAGGGAGGCCAGGATCTGCAGAATCAGCACCAGGCTGGTGGTGGGGGCCAGCAACGGAACGGTGATCGTACGGATCTGCTGCCAGGGGCCCGCGCCGTCGATGGCCGCCGCCTCGTACACATCGGTCGGTATGTCCTGCAGCGCGGCGGTGTAGAGCACGAAGTTGAAGCCGAAGGTCCACCACAGGGTCATCAGCGTCACCGCGGTCCAGCCGCCGGAGGTGCTGCCGATGAAGTCCGGCACAGGCAGGCCCAGACCGCTGAACACCTTGGTGAACAGGCCGACCTGCGGTGTGTACATCCACAGGAAGATCAGCGCGACCACGGACGACGGCACCACGTAGGGCGCGAAGAACGCGATCCGGTAGAAGACCCGGCCGCGACGCATCCGGCTCGCCAGTACGGCCGCCGCCAGCGCCAGGACCACCAGGGGCGGGGTGGTGAACAGGGTGAACAGCACGGAGTGCCACATCGCGTCCCAGAACAGCGGGTCCCGGCACACCTTCGTGTAGTTGGACAGCCCCACCCAGCCGCCCAGCCCGCTCTTGACCGTGGTGGTGTTGAAGAAGCTCAGGACGATGCCGACCACCAGCGGGCCGACCAGGAAGAGCAGATAGACGATGAGGAAGGGGGCGCTGAGCAGCAGCCCGGCCCGGCGCCCGGAGTCCGCGGGCCGGTCGGGCGCGGTATCGGCGACCGGTTCGGGGACCGATCGCGTCGCGACGGCGGTCGTCATGGGTGGGTCAGCCTCCTACTTCATCGTGACCGGAGGTCGCGTCGTGGTGTACCGCTTCAGGTCCGAGCGCATCGCGGCGACGGCGTTCTTGGGGCTGGTCCGCCCGGCGAGGGCCTCGATGATCGTGGCGCCCACGGTGTTCTGGAAGTCCGACCCGGCGCCCGTGTACCAGGCCGGCGGGTCGTAATGCGCGTCGAACGCCGCCTGTACGTAGTTGCGCTGCGGGGTCTGGTCCAGGAACGCCTTGCTGGTTTGCGTCGGCAGCCACGCCGGTATGTGACCGCCGCCCGCCCACACCGCGCTGTCGTCCAGCAGGCTCTTGATGAACCGCGCCGCGTTCGCGGTACGGGCCGCCGAGCGCCGCGGGTTGTGCGGGACGACCAGCGCGTGCGAGTCCGCGTACGCCACCGGCTTCGGGCCGAGCAGCGCGGGGAACGGCACGACGTTGAAGCGCAGGTCCTTGACCAGGCGGTACGAGGGGATCTGCCACTCGCCGTCGAACAGGAAGCCGGCTTTGCCGGTGCTGAACAGCGCGTTGGCGCCGGAGCCGTTCAGCTCGCTGGGCATCAGGCCGCCGTTGGTGAGGCTCTGCAGGAAGGCGAACGTCTCGCGCATCGCCTCGTCGTCGACGGAGACCTTGGTGCCGGCGTCGCTGACCACCGGTCCGGCCAGGCCCGAGTAGACCATGCTGAACCAGCGCCATGCGGTGGACGGGTCGGCGGTGATCGACATCACGGCGCCGTAGTGGCCGCTGGCGTCCTTCATCGCCTTGACCGCGTCGGTGAAGTCGGCGCCGCCCTTCATGTCCTTCAGGCCGTCGCCCGCGGCATTGAGCAGGCCGGCCTTGCGGGCCAGGTCCACGTTGTAGAAGAGCACGAAGGGGTGGGTGTCCAGCGGCACCGCGTACACCGTGCCGTTCACGCCGGCCTTCTGCCAGGCCGCGGGAGTGAAACGGTCGGCGGTCACGCCCAGCTCCATGACACCGGTACGGGACACCGGCTCCAGCAGGCCGGCCGCGGCCAGCAGCGGCAGCCGCGACAGGTGCGCGATGCCGACATCCGGGGGCGTACCGCTCGCGGTGGCCAGCGCGAGCTTGGTGTAGTACGGGTTCCCCCAGCCCAGGATGGTGGCCTCGACGGTCACCCCCCGGTGCGCCTTCCGGAAGTCCTGCTCCATCTGCACCATGTTGGCGCCGTCACCGCCGGTGAACAGGTTCCAGAAGATGACGTCCGCGGTGTCCGGCTGCGCACCGGCCAGGCCGGAGGCCAGCGGGGAGGAGCATGCCGCCAGTCCCGCGCTCAGTGCCGCACCCGCGCCGAGGCCGAGGAACCGTCGACGCGCCATCGCGCCGCTCATTGGGCATTCACCTCGTTAATTCGGTGTGAACCAATTGGCGGGAACCTTGGCACACGATTTGCATCGATGCAATAGCCGCGGCCGAAACGGGGCGCAGGGGGCCCGCGCGCTGAGAGCTGCCCCACGGCGGGCTCGCGCCCCGCTCGCGCGGGGCACGCTTCCGCGCGGGGCGGCGGCCGCACCCGAAGAGCAAAGCGGCTACTGGCCGCCCTCACCCGCGGACGCCAGGCGCGGGGAGGCCTCACGGCCGGAGGGCACGTTGGGCGCGTTGGGCGCGCGCAGCGAGGACTCGCGGACGACCAGACGGAAGGGCGCCGCGTCCGGTGCGGACCCGGCGGGTCCCGCGTCCTGCGACGCGGCCTGCTCCTCCAGCAGGGTCAGCGCACGCTCGGCGATCACGTCCAGGTCAGGGGCGATCGAGGTGAGCGGAGGGTGCGCGTAGGCGGCTTCCTGGACGTCGTCGATCGAGGCGACGGCGACCTCCCCGGGCACCCGCACGCCGGACGCGTCCAGGGCCCGCAGCGCGCCGATGGCCAGCGCGTCGTTGAAGGCGAACACAGCGTCGGGGAGCGGCCCGCTGCCGTCCAGGAGCCGGCGTACGGCGTCGTAACCCTGCTTCCTGGTCCAGTCGTCGACCGGGACCACGAGCCAGTTCACCGGGCGCACCCGGGCCGCGGCCAGGGCCTGGCGGTAGCCCTCGGTACGCTGCCGGCCGTTCTCGCTGCCGTTGCGGCCGAGCGCGACGATCCGTCGGCAGCCCTGGTCCAGCAGGTGCTCGACCACGGTGCGGGCGGCGGCCACGTTGTCGATCCCGACCCGCGGCAAACGGTCGCCCACGCCGTGCTCGCCGAGCAGCACCAGCGGGAAGTCCGGCTGGACAGCGGCGGCTTCGGGGGGCACGGTCAGCGCGCTGAGCAGTACACCGTCGGCAACATTGGTCAGGCCGCCGGCCAGGATGCGCCGCTCGACCTCGCTGTCGCCGCCGGTCGACTCGATCAGCACCGTCACACCGCGACGGGCCGCGGCCTTGACGACGGCCTGGGCGAGTTCGGCGAAATACGGCTCGGCGAGGAAGGGCACGGCCAGGGCGACGAAGCCGGTCCGGCCCGAGCGCAGGCCGCGGGCGAGGTAGTCCATCCGGTAGCCCAGCTCGTCGAGCGAACGCTGCACCCGGGCGCGGGTGGCCGGGCTCACATGGGGGTAGCCGCTGACCACGTTGGAGACGGTGCGCACCGACACGCCCGCGTGCTCGGCCACGTCACGCATCCGCACCTTGGCCACTTGGCGCCCTCTCGTCCCGCTCCCGGCACCGGCTCGCGTCGGCCCGGCTCTCCCGCCGAGGTTCGGCGGTCCGCCGGCCCGCTCTTGCATCGATGCAAACATTCACTCATCATGAACCGACTGATCATCACGAGCAGCGTCTCATTCTAGTACGCGGGCTCGTACCCGGGCGGCCGCCGAAACGCGTGACGCACAGCGACAGCAAGCGCAACTGCGACAGCGAGAGCGGATGGCAGGAGGAGGGACTCATGAGCGTGAGCCGGCAGGACGGGTCGTACCCGCGGCCGATGCTGCGCCGGGAGCGGTGGCACAGCCTCGACGGCGTCTGGGACTTCGGGTACGACGACGCCGACGCCGGCGAGCGCGAAGCGTGGTTCGGCGACGACGCGCGACCCGCAGCACCCGGACCCGCGGCGGCCGCCGGCCCCTCCGGGGCGCTCAGTACGTCCGATCCGTCCGCCCCCGACCCTTTCGACCGCAGGATCACCGTGCCCTTCCCGCCGGAGGCGCCCGCCTCCGGCATCGGTGAGACCGCGCCGCACCGGGTCGTCTGGTACCGCCGCCGCATCCCGCACGCCGTCCTCGCGCCGGCCGCGGGCGAGCGGTCCCTGGTCCACTTCGGCGCGGTCGACCACCGTGCCCGGGTCTGGCTCGACGGCCGCCTGGTGGCCGAACACATCGGCGGCCAAACCCCGTTCACCGCGGACGTGACGGACGCCCTGCGCCCCGGCGCCACCGAGCACGTGCTGGTCGTCCGCGCCGAGGACGACCCGGCCGACCTCGCCCAGCCGCGCGGCAAGCAGGACTGGCGGGACCGCCCGCACGCCGTCTGGTACGAGCGGACCACCGGCATTTGGCAGAGCGTGTGGGCCGAGACCGTACCCGTACAGCACATCGCCGACCTGGCCTGGACGGCCGACCCGGCGCGCGGTGTACTGGCCGAGGTGACGCTGGCCCGAACCCCGCAGCGCCCGGTGGCCGTGGAGATCGTGCTCAGCCTCGACGGCCGGGTACTCGCCGAGACCTCGGCGGTGGTCGGCACCCCGCGGGCCCGGGTGGACGTGGTGATACCCGCGCTCGGCAACGGCATCGACCGCGAGGACTTGCTGTGGCATCCCGAGCGGCCGGTCCTGCTGGACGCGCGGGTCACCGTGCGGGAGGCAGGCGCCGGTACGGGCGAAGTGGTGGGCTCGGCGGACCCCGCCGCCCCCGTCGACATGGTGGACAGCTACGTGGGGCTGCGCAGCGTCGGGGTCGGCGGTGGGGCCTTCCTGCTCAACGACCGTCCCTACTACGTGCGTTCGGTGCTCAACCAGGGCTACCGGACCGACACCCTGCTGGCCAGCCGTGGCAGCGACGAGTTGCGGCGCGAGGTCGAGCTGATCAAGGCCATGGGCTTCAACGCGGTACGCATCCACCAGAAGGTGGAGGACCCGCGCTTCCTCCACTGGGCCGACCGGCTCGGCCTGCTGGTGTGGGGCGAGACCGGCGCGGCGTACGAATTCAGCGCGCACGCCGTGGAGTTGCTGACCCGGGAGTGGCTGGAGATCGTGCGGCGCGACCGCAGCCACCCCTCGATCGTCACCTGGGTGCCGATCAACGAGAGCTGGGGCGCTTCCGACATCGCCCACGACACCGCGCAGCGGCACTACTCGATCGCGCTGGCCAACCTCACCCGGGCCGTCGACCCGAGTCGGCCCGTGGTCTCCAACGAGGGGTGGGAGCACACCGACAGCGACATCCTCGGCGTCCACGACTACAGCGGCGACCCGCAGGTGCTGACCGCCCGCTACGGCGGCACGGCCGGCTTCTCGGCCCAGCTGACCGGTCTCGGGCCGCAGGGGCGGCGGCTGTCGGTCACCGCCGGCCAGACCGAACGGTACGCGGCGGGCGATGCGCCGCTGATGATCACCGAGTTCGGCGGGCTGTCGCTGGCCGCCGACGAGGGCGAGTTCTCGTACACCCGCACGAGCTCCGACACGCAGTACGCTGCGCTGCTCAGCGACTTGTTCGCGGCACTGCGCGACAGCCCGCTGGTCGCCGGCTTCTGCTACACGCAGTTCATGGACACCGCCCAGGAGACGAACGGCCTCCTCTTCCCCGACGGTACGCCCAAGCTGCCGCTGGAGACGATTCACCGGATCGTCACCGGCCTCAAAGACCCGTCGGCCCCGGCCTGACCGCATCCGGCCGGAACGTGGGCCGCCAACATGCCCGCCGACCAGGCGTGACCGCCCATGTGCGACATCGTCGGGCCGGCGCGTCCGGCAAGGCCCAGATCAGGACCAGCGCGCTCCACCGTCGACGTGGAGGGTCTCGCCGGTGATGTACGGGTTGATCAACAACGCGCAGGCGGCAGCCGAGACGTCGGAGGGGGCCCCGACACGGCGCGCCGGCGCGGAGGCGGCGATGTGTCGGAACAACTCGTGTTTGTCGGGCACGACGGCGTCCCAGTTGCTCGTGTCGATCACGCCGGGCGAGATGGCGTTGACACGCGTGGGCGCCAGTTCGACCGCGAGAGCGGACACAAGAGTGCTCACGCCGCCGTTGGTGGCCGCCATCGCGACAAGTCCCGGCGACGGCCGCCACGCGGCCAGGCCCGAGAAGAACAGCAGCGACCCCTCCTCGGCGATCAACCCCGAGAAGTGCTTGGCCAGCAGGATCGGACCCACGACCTTGGCATCGAAGGCCGCGAGCAGCGCGCCGCGCTCAAGGGAGGCGACCGGCCCGTTGCCGCGCTCCGTGGCGACACTGACGAGATGATCCAGCCCGCCGGCGGCCCGGACCTGGTCCGCGGCCGCCCGGATCGACTCCTCGCTCGAGAGGTCGAGTGCGACAGACCGGACGGCATCCCCGAGGGCCTTCGCCGCGGCGGCCGTCTTCTCGACGTTCCGGCCCGCGAGCGTGACCCGCGCGCCTTCCTGGAGGAGATCGGTGGCCAGGGCGGCAGCGATGTCGGAGCCGCCTCCCACGATCAGAACGCGTTTGTCCTTCAAGGAATACGGCATCGAATGCTCCACGGGATTTCCGCAGGACAGGCGGTACACCCGTCCTCGTCGGACAGTCCAACAGCCGGGGAGCCACCCGCACTTCCCGTCCGTTCATCGATAGAAGTACGCGTTGCGATAGATTCTCCTCATGCCGGAAGGGTCAGCGGAAGCCGAGACCTACGGCTCCCCCGGTCCGATCAGCACATGTTCGGCCCTGACCGGCGCCGGGGGGCCGGCCGGGGAGTTCACATCAGTTCCATGAGGACGTCGGCGCGGGCGTAGTAGTCGGACACGGGCAGACGGTTGCGGGGGATTCTGACGAACCCCGCGTCCTCGTAAAGGTGGATGGCGGGGGCCAGCTTGGTGTTCGTGCCGAGGAACAGCCGTGTCCCACCGAGTGCCCTGGCTCGGTCGATCGCCGCGGCAATGAGCAGGCGGCCGATGCCGCGTCCTTGCGTGGCGGGAACCACGGCCATCTTCGCCAGTTCGAACACGTCATCCGGATAGGCCAGAAGTGCGATGCAGCCGACCACAGCCCCATCGCCCGGCTCCTTGGCCACGAGTACGTCGCCACCCGATGCCACGATGCGGCCGAACGGATCACCGAGCACGGCTCGATCCTCGTCCTCCAGGACGAAGAGGCGCGAGATCCACTCCTCGTTGAGCGCGTAGAACGCGTCGGCGTCACGTTGTGAGGCGATCGAGGAGATCTCGACGGGGGCAGAGGCGTACGACATGGGGCGGACTCCCTTTCCGGTGGCGCCCCACAGCCTCCGGCCATACTCACCCATATGTCCAATACGAACCCCAGCGCCCATCAATAAGCTGCTCCTATGGATCGACGGATCGAGCTCCGCCATCTGCGGTACTTCCTGGCTCTGACCGAGGAACTGCACTTCGGCCGCGCCGCCCATCGGCTGCACATCGCGCAGCCCGCCCTGTCCCAGCAGATCAGACAGCTTGAGACGATCGTCGGCGTCGAGCTGTTCCGGCGGACCTCCCGGAGCGTCCGCCTCACACAAGCGGGGGCGGCGTTCCAGCCACGGGCTCGAAGTCTTCTGGACACTCTGGCGGCCGACCTCGACGAGGCCGGGCGCGTCGGCCGTGGCGAGGCCGGCCGCTTGGACGTCGCCTTCATCACCTCCGCCACCACCATCGTCGGCGAGCACCTCCGCGAATTCTCCCGCCGCCGCCCCGAGGTCCAGGTCAAGCTGCACGACGGCTTCACCACCGATGTCCTGACGGCCCTGGAGCGAGGCACAGCCGACGTCGGAATCGTCCGGGACGCCGAGCAGCGGGACGACATCGACCTCTCTCTCCTGGCATCGGAACGGTTCGTTGCCGTCGTCCCCACGGACCACCCCGCCGCCGAGGGTGACCGGGTGGAAGCGCGGGCGCTGGCCGCCGACCCTCTGATCCTTTTCCCGCGTTCAGCGGGACCCAAGGCGTTCGACACGAACACGCAGCCGTTGCGGAACGCCGGCATCGACGTCCAGGTCACGCAGGAGTGCTCGCACTGGCACACCATCGTCACGTTCGTCGCGGCCGGCCTCGGTGTCACCATCGCCCCGTACAGCGTCACCGCACCACTGCCCCCGGGCGCCCGAAGGCTCGAACTCGACGGACCGCCCACAGTGAGCCAGATCTTCATGGCCACCCGCCGAGGAGACGACCGCCCCCTCGTACAAGCCTTCACCGCGGCATCCACCGCCGGGGGCCCGGCCCGGCCTCTCGCCCCGTCTAGACGACCGGTCTAATCCGGTGTTACGGTGCACGCATGCCAGTCACCAAGGTGGAGACGCGCCAGAGCCTTCTGGAGACCGCACGGCGGATCGTGGCCGCGAAGGGCTACGCCGCGGTCGGCATCAATGAGGTCCTCGCCGCGGCCGGTGTCCCCAAGGGGTCCTTCTACCACTACTTCGCCTCCAAGGACGCCTTCGGCGAGGCAATGATGAAGAGCTACTTCGACGACTACCTCGCGACCATGGACGGCATCGTCGCCGACAAGGGCAAGAACTCCGCCGAGCACCTGATGAGCTACTGGCAGAGATTCCACGACACGCAGGCAGCGGACGACTGCCAGGGCGGGTGCCTGGTCGTCAAGCTCGGCGCGGAGGTCGCCGACCTCTCCGAGGTGATGAGGGTGGCGACGAAAGCCGGGACCACCGCGATCGTCGACCGCCTGGAGCGGATGATCACCGCCGGCATCGCGGATGGGTCCGTGTCCGTCGAGGAGAGCCCCTGCACGACGGCCGAGGCTCTCTACGACCTGTGGCTCGGAGCGAGCATGATGGCGAAGATTCATCGCAGCGCACACCATCTCGACCGTGCGATGACAGTCACTCGCCAGGTCCTCCACACCTGACAGGCCCTCTGCTGCCTGGGACACACCGGTCCGGGCAGCAGGCTCTCACTAGTAGACCGGTCCATTACGGACCTCATGACGACCGACCTCATACACTCCGACGCGAGCGAACTCGCTGGGGACTCTCCCGGTTCACCGTCAACGGCCGGACGGTGGATGCCGCCCACATCCAGACAGCGACCATTCCGTTCGACCTGACCGGACTCCCGGCGCTGTCCATGCGGTTCGGCACCAGCAGCGACGGCCTGCCGATCGGCGTGGAACTGGCGGCGAGCTGGCACTCCGAGTCGACAGTCCTGCACATCGCCGCGCTGCTGGAGTCGCTCAGCCCGGTCCGCGACCAGCACCCCACGATCTGACCGGCCGTCATCGGGTACGTCCGGCGGCGACGCTGTCATGCGGCCGGCGGCACGCGGAACAGTCGCTCGGCATTGCGGTGGCTGATGGCCGCCCGCTGTTCGTCGTCGAGGTTCGCCTCGGCCAGGAACCGGGTGGCGACGTCGCTGTCCTCGTAGGGGTAGTCGACCGCGAACAACACCCGCTCGGCGCCGACCTTGGCCAGGCAGTAGTCCAGGGCGTCGTGGTCGAACATGCCGCTGGTGGTGATCCAGACGTTGCGCTGGAAGTACTCGCTGGGCTTGAGTTCGAGCCTGACCATGTTGAGCACGTCGCGCGCCCAGGCGTACGTCTTCGCGTGGAGATTGTCGGTACGCCAGAGCCAGTACGGGATGCCCTCGCCGAGATGACCGAGGACCATGCGCAGGTCGGGGTGCCGGTCAAAGGCACCACTGAGGATCAAGCGCATCGCGTGCGTGGCGGCCTCGGCCTGAAAGCCCCAGATCGCCTGTTGCAGGCCGTA
This sequence comes from Actinacidiphila acididurans, assembly GCF_016918855.1. Classification (GTDB taxonomy): domain Bacteria; phylum Actinomycetota; class Actinomycetes; order Streptomycetales; family Streptomycetaceae; genus Actinacidiphila; species Actinacidiphila acididurans. The sequence continues at coordinate 588,399 of NZ_JADKYB010000001.1, read as the reverse complement.
GGGATTGAACGGGTCCAGCATCTGCGGGCTCGGCATCCGCGGATGCAGGTACAGCGTGCTGCCGGTCTCCTCGATGGCGGCCAGAATCGGCTCGGACTCCGGCTCGTCCAGGTATCGCCCACCGGTGTGCGAGCCGATCAGCACGCCACCGAACCCCAGCGTCCCGGTGGCGCGCCGGATCTCCTCGGCCGCCGCCTCGGGGTCCTGGGGCGCGACGGCGGCGAGCGCGGCGAACCGGGTCGGGTTGCCGGCGACCATGTCGGCGAGCACATCGTTCATCTCTCGCGCCAGGGACGTCGCCATCGCCGTGTCGGACCAGAGCTGGACACCGGGAGGATTGAGGCTGAGGACCGACACGTCGACGCCCGTCCTGTCCATCTCCTCCAGGCGGGTCCGCAGATCCGTCAGCCGCCGGCTGATGAACTCATTGGCGATGAAACTGCGGGAGTACACACGCTCGGCATCCTCGCCGGGAAGTGCCGGCTGGTCCGCCGTCCGCTCCCAGAACCGCGCGGTCGCGAAGTGCTCCTCGACCGCGATGACGCGTTGGCCTTTGGTGTCCGGCATCGCACGTTTCCCTTCTCCAGCGGTGTGTTGTGCCCGATCTCCACAGACGCTACGGAGATGCCGGAGAGGCATGCCGGCCCCTGCTCTTCCTGGGAACGACAGGGTCACCCACGCATAGGATGTTTGGTATGCACCGGAACAACCTGCTCGGGGCATACCTGCGCACGTGCCGCGGACGCGTCTCGCCAGGCGCCGTCGGGCTCGAGGGACTTGGACCGCGTCGCGTGGCCGGGTTGCGTCGCGAAGAGGTCGCACTGCTCGCCGGCATCAGCTCGAACTACTACCTGCGCCTGGAACAGGGCCGGGACCGGCATCCGTCCGAGCAGGTGCTGGAGTCCCTCGCGCGTGCACTGCGGCTGGACCCGACCGAGACGGCACACCTGCTCGCACTGGGTCGGCCGCCGACCAGGCCAGTGGACGACCCCCGGCTGGTGGCCGTCCCGGCCAGCATCGGACGGCTGCTGGAGGCGGTGGGCCTGCCCGCCTTCGTGCAGGACGAGCATCTCGACGTCCTCGCGTCGAATGCCCTGGCCCGCGCGCTCTCGCCGGCACTGCGGCCCGGCCGGAACCGCCTGTTGTCGGTGTTCCTCGATCCGGACGAGCGCGACCTGTTCGCCGACTGGGACCTGGTTGCCGCTCACCTGGTCGCCTCGTTCCGCACCTCGATCGCCGCCAGTGCGGGGGATCAGCGCACGAGCGAACTCGTCGACGAGTTGTCGGCGCGCGACACCCGCTTTCGCGAACTGTGGGAACGCCACGCCGTCGTCAACATGGTGGACCGGCCTCCGGTCCGGTTCGCCCACCCCCTGGTCGGTGGGCTCACCCTGACCCGGGACAACCTGGCCATCGACGGCCCCAACGCACTGCGGCTGATGATCTACCATGCCGCGCCCGGCTCGCAGGATCACGACAGACTGGTCCGGCTCAGGGATGCCGCGCCTTCGAGCTGACCCTCCCGGTATTCGCGACGTGCACGCCGGCCGGGCGTTCTCGCTCCCGGAACGCCGTGGCTGACCGCGCTGGCACTCCAGTGCGCGCCGAAAGCCATCCATGGATCTTATCGCAAACCTTCGAAGCATGACGGTGATTGAGGGAAGCCATCCGAGCCCCTGGTTGCTCTCACCCACGAGACCGTCTCGCCAGGCCCGGCGAGGGGCTCACGCAGAGCGAAGGAGAGGCCCATGGCACATGCCGCACACCATGTGACTGTTCCGCTCGATGCTCGGCGCTCGCCAAGGTGGCGACCGAGCGTGAAAATCAGGCCGGTTGACGCGCGAGGCGCGTCGAAGTGCGCTCAGCAGCACACCCAGAAAGGAAAGACGGCCGATGTATGACAAGGTGATTTGGCCCGAACGGTACGACCCCAAGTCGTCGGCTCTCTACGCGCTCAATGACATCGACGTGAAGGCACCGCCTGAAGTGGTATGGAAGCTGCTCGTCGACGCCGAGAACTGGTCGAGCTACTTCCCTCCCGAAGACCGCGTCAAGATCCTGGCCGGCGATTCGGAACTGGCTCCGGGGACCAGGTTCAGCCGGGTGACGGTGGGATTTCCCATGAGTCTCCACGTGACGGAGTACGAGCCGTTCACCAGGCTTGCGTGGGAGACCACAGTCGACGACGACGAAACAGGTTCGAGCGCGTACCACGGGTGGGTCATCACGCCCACGGACAATGGTTGTCACGTATTGACCGAGGAAACACAGCAGGGCCCCTTCTTCGTCGAGGAACTCGGACGTAAGCATCCCGGTGCGCTTTACCGCTATCACCAGGACTGGGTCGAGCGCCTCGCCCGTGCCGCAGAGGCGGAAGTTCACAACCACAAGCCCACGGTCGCGTAGGGCGTAGGCCGAGCGCCGGTCTCCGGGCGTCCGGGCTCTTCGCCGGCCTCAAGCCGTACGAGAAGCGCAAGCTGCCGTTCATTCAAGGCGGACATGCGGGGCAGCCGCCGAGCCAAGTGCCGTCCGCAGCGGCCGATGATCCGGCTGGGTTCAGTCTGCCGGTGGTCGTTCCACCGTTCGGTGGCCAGCCGGATCCGCCGCACCACCTGATGGCTGCAGCGCCGCGCGGGCATCGCGCCCACGACGTGGAGCTGCGTCACGTGCTGGAGCCCGCAGTAGCCGCCGCCCGCGACGGAGGCGTTCGCGGTGCGTGCCGACGGAACGGCTGGTGCACGCAGGGGTTCGCCGGCCGGCACACCTGAGGCCGGTGCGCGCGGCAGGCGCGCGGCCCGGGCATGCTGCCGCGCCGTCCGCCGGGTGCCGCCGTGCCGCCGCGATCCACACAGCCCGGTGCCCGGCTGTGTGGATCGCACCCATGACCGCGGGCGCCGCGGGTGCCTATCCTGCTCGGGCCGTGCGGGACGGCCGCGGCGGCGGAAGGGCGGGCGGCAGATGGCCGAGCAGCGGGAGCACCACGGGCAACGGGCGCCGCGGGCACAGCGGGTGTACGAGGACACGGGCGTCGAGGTGGCCGGCGGGCGGCTCGCGGTGCGGCGCTGGCCCGGCCGGCCGGGGGCCGGCACGGTGCTGGCCGTGCACGGCATCGCCTCCAACGGGCTGGCGTGGACGCGGGTCGCCGAGGAGCTCGACGGCGTGGAGGTGATCGCGCCCGACCTGCGCGGGCGGGGCCTGAGCCGGAACGTCGCGGGCGCCGGCACGATGGCCCGCCATGCAGACGACCTGCTCGCGGTGCTCGACCACTTCGGGGTGGACCGGGCGGTGCTCGCCGGGCATTCGATGGGCGGGTTCGTCGCGTGCGTGGCGGCCCGCCGCGATCCGCTGCGGTACTCCGGACTCGTCCTGGTCGACGGGGGGCTGGGCTTCCCGGTGCCGCAAGGCGTGGACATCGACGCGGTGCTGCACGCGGTGATCGGTCCGGCCATGCGCAAACTGGAGATGACGTTCCCGGACCGTGCCGCGTACCACGGGTTCTGGGCGCGGCACCCGGCCTTCGCCGAGCTGCACGGCCCGGACGTCGACGCCTACCTCGACCGCGATCTCACCGGCACGGAGCCGGAGTTGCGGTCCGCCTGCCGGGCCGCGGCCATCCGCGAGGACGCGGAGGACGAGCTGCGCAACCCCGAGGTCTTCGCCGCCGTCCACGAACTGACCGTTCCCGCACGGCTGTTGTGGGCCGAACGTGGCCTGCAGGACGAACCGGTGGGGTTGTACGCGCCGGAGGTCGTCGCGGCGAGCGGCCTGGCGGACGAAGGCGTGGCACTTCACTTCGTGCCCGAGGTGAACCATTACTCGGTGGTGCTGGGCCGGGCCGGCGCGCAGGTCGTCGCGGGCCACGTGCGGGACGCGGTGGACACTGCGGCGGCCCGCATCTGAGAGTCGAGCCACCCAGCGGGCCCGGGCCGGGGCGGGCCCGCTCGGTGCGGTCAGGCCGCCAGGCTCTGCGGCACCAGCAGCTCCGCTCCGGTCGCGGCGCGCACCTGCTCCAGGTCGACGCCCGGAGCGAGTTCGGCGAGCCGCAGGCCGTCCGGTGTGACGTCGATGACGACCAGATCGGTGACGATGCGGTCGACCACCCGGCGCCCGGTGGCGGGCAGGGTGAGTTCGGGGACGATCTTCGGCGAGCCGTCTCGGGCCACGTGCTCCATCACCACGATGAGCCGGCCGGCACCGTGCACCAGGTCCATGGCGCCGCCCATGCCCTTGACCATCTTGCCGGGGATCATCCAGTTCGCGAGGTCGCCGTGTGCGGGGACCTGCATGGCGCCGAGCACGGACACGTCGATCCGCCCGGCGCGGACCATGCCGAAGGAGAGCGCCGAGTCGAAGTACGCCGCGCCGGGCGCCGCGGTGACCGTCTCCTTGCCCGCGTTGATCAGGTCGGGATGCTCCTCCCCCGCGACCGGGTAGGGGCCGGTGCCGAGGATGCCGTTCTCGGAGTGCAGCACGACGTGGACGCCGTCGGGCAGGTGGTCGGGGATGAGGGTCGGCAGGCCGATGCCGAGGTTGACGTACTCGCCGTCGCGCAGTTCGCGGGCGGCCCGGGCGGCGAGCCGGTCGCGGTCGAGGGGCACGGTCACTTCTCCTTCTGGGCCCGCGGGCTGCGGACGGTGCGGCGTTCGATGCGCTTGTCGTGCGGGTCCGCGGCGACCACCCGGTCGACGTAGACCCCGGGCAGGTGGATCGCGTCGGGCGGCAACTCGCCCGGTTCCACGATGCGTTCGGCCTCGACCAGCGTGGTCCGGGCGGCGGCCGCGCACAGCGGGTTGAAGTTGCGGGCGGCGGCGTGGAATGCGCAGTTGCCGTGCCGGTCGGCGACGTCGGCCCGCACCAGCGCGAAGTCGGTGGTGATGGCCTCCTCCATCAGGTACCGGACGCCGCCGAACTCCCGTACCTCCTTGGGCGGCGAGGCCACCGCGACCGAGCCGTCGGCGGCGTAGCGCCAGGCGAGGCCGCCCTCCTCGATCTGGGTGCCGGCGCCGGCCGGGGTGAAGAACGCAGGGATGCCGGCGCCGCCGGCCGTGCCCTGCGGGGTGAGCTCCACCTCCAGCTCGCCGGCCAGGTAGCGCCGCGCGAACTCCTTGTTCTCGCCGACGTAGGAGGACGTCATCCGGGCGATCCGGCCCAGGCCCAGCAGCAGCCCGAGCCCCCAGTCGTCGACGCCGCAGTTGTTGGAGACGACCTGAAGACCGCCGGCTCCCGACCGGACGAGTGCGGCGATCAGCGTGGAGGGGATGCCGCAGAGGCCGAAGCCACCGACGGCCAGCGTCGCGCCGTCCGGGATGTCCGCCACCGCGTGGTCGGCCGAGGCCACCACCTTGTCCATGCGTCCGCCTTCCCCGAGGGGTCGAAGTGAGGGTGCCCGTCCGGGCGTTCGGCACCGGAACCGGGGGCTCGGGCCCGCCGGTGGCGACGGCCCCCGGTCCTGCCACCCTTTCCGAGCGCTCCAGGCGCCCGCCATGGTCCCCGCCGACACCGATCGGCCGTGCAGAGCGTGTGCCGACCACATGTCCGGTTGACCTGGCCGCTTCTACGGTTCACCCAACCATCCGCCTCTCCGGGAGCCGGTCGCCATGCGTCGCATCGTCACGTCCACCATTTCGGGGCCCTCGGCTCCGCACAGGAGCAGATCCCTCACCGCGCTCGCCCTGCTGGCCGCGGGCGGCGTGCTGCTGGCCGGCTGCAGCAAGCCCGGCCAGACCGGCAGTTCCTCGCAGGACGGTGCCGGCACCGCGTCCGCACCGGTGAAGGTGGGCCTGGTGTACTCGCGCAGCGGGCCCCTGGCCGCCTACGGCAAGCAGTACCTCGAGGGGTTCGACGCCGGCCTGGCGTACGCCACGCACAACACCGGCAAGGCGGCCGGGCACAAGGTGGAGGTCACCGAGCAGGACGACGCGGGCGACCCGGCAAAGGCGGTGGCCGAGGCCAAGTCGCTGATCGGCAAGGGCACCCGGATCATCGCCGGCACCACCGACTCCGGTGTCGCGCTGCAACTCGCCCCGCTGGCGGCGCAGAACAAGGTGCTGTACATCTCGGGACCGGCCGCCACCGACGCGCTGACCGGCGTGAACGCCTACACCTTCCGTTCCGGCCGGCAGTCGTACCAGGACATCCTCACCGCGGGTTCGCTGCTCGGCGACTCCAAGGGCAAGAAGGTCGTCGTGCTCGCCCAGAACTCCGCGTTCGGGCAGGCAAACGTCGCGGCGGTCAAGCAGGTGCTGGGCGGCCAGGGAGCCACGGTGGACTCGGTCCTGGCGCCGCCGAGCGCGGGTGACCTGACGCCGTTCGCCCGGCAGGTCAAGTCCCGCAAGCCGGACCTGGTGTTCGTGGCGTGGGCCGGAACCAGCGCACCCGCGCTGTGGACGGCGCTGGACCAGCAGGGTGTGGTGACCTCCACCAAGGTCGTCACGGGCCTGGCCGGGGTCGCCTCGTACCCGCTGTTCGGGACGGCCGGTTCGAAGGTGTCGTTCCTGGCGCACTACTTCCCGGGCGCGGCCGGCACGCCGGTCGAGAAGGCGATGCTGGACGGCATCACGGCAGCCGGCGGCACGCCCGACCTGTTCAGCCCGGACGGCTTCACCGCGGCGCTGATGATCGTGCACGCCATCGAGGCGGGCAGCGCGACGGACGCCACGGCCATGGCCAAGTCCCTGGAGGGCTGGTCGTTCCAGGGTCCCAAGGGCGACGAGCAGATCCGCGCGGCGGACCACGCCCTGCTGCAGCCGATGTTCACCGCCAAGCTCACCGGCGTCGGCGCCGCGGCCAAGCCGCAGCTGGTCGGCCGGCTGCCGATGACCGCGGTGACGCCGCCGCCGCACGCGATGGCGGGCTGATCGTGGCCCCTGTCCTGCACCTGGCCGGCGTGGGCTGGTCGGTGGGCGGCGCGACCATCGTCGACGACGTGTCGTTCGACGTGCGCGAGGGCGAGTTCCTGGCGTTCATCGGTCCCAACGGCGCCGGCAAGACCTCCCTGTTCAACCTGATCAGCGGCCTGGTCCCGGCGGGCCGCGGGTCGATCGCGCTGGACGGCGCGGACGTGACGGCCGAGGGCGTGGCGGCCCGGGCCCGGCGCGGCCTGGGCCGCACGTTCCAGACGTCCAGCCTGTGGCCGGCGATGACGGTCGCGGACCACGTGCGGCTGGCGGCGCAGGCCGCCGACGGCGGCTCGTACCGGCTGTGGCGGCGGGCCGCCGCCTACGGCGGCCAGGTCGCCCGCGTGCTGGAGCGCACCGGCCTGGGCCACCGCGCCGACGCGGTCGCCGGGTCGCTGTCGCACGGCGAGAAGCGCAAGCTCGAACTCGCCGTGCTGCTGGTCGGAGAGCCGCGGCTGATGCTGCTGGACGAGCCGATGGCGGGGGTGAGCGCCGAGGAGGTGCCGGCGCTCACCGCACTGATCCGCTCGCTGCACCGCGACGAGGGCCGCACGGTCCTGATGGTCGAGCACCACATGGACGTGCTGCTGGGCCTGGCCGACCGGCTGGCGGTGATGCACCACGGCACGCTGCTGGCCCTGGACACGCCGCAGGCCGTCATGGCGGACGCCACCGTGCAGTCCGCGTACCTCGGGGAGGCGTTGTGAGCGCGGCGACCGAACCGCTGCTGGCGGTCCGCGGGTTGCGGGTCGTGCTGGGCGGCCGGCACATCCTGCACGGCGTGGACCTGGACGTGGCGCCGTCCGGCGTCACCGCACTGCTCGGCCGCAACGGCGCCGGCAAGACCACCACCGTGCGCGGGGTCCTCGGGCTGGTGCCGCGCACCGGCAGCGTCCGCTTCGCCGGCGCGGAGACGGTGCGGCTGGCGACGCACGACCTGGTGCGCCGCGGCATCGGCTACGCGCCGGAGGACCGCGGGGTATTCGCCGGCCTGACCGTCGCGGAGAACCTGCGGCTGGCCGAGCGGGCGGGCGCCGGCGCGCCCGACTACCCACTGGTGTACGAGCTGTTCCCCGAACTGCGGGAACGGGCCCGCCAGTCGGCCGGCACCCTGTCCGGCGGCCAGCAGCAGATGGTGGCGATCGCCCGCACCCTGCTCAACGGCAACCGGCTGATCATCGCCGACGAGCCGACGAAGGGCCTGGCGCCGCGCGTGGTCACCGAGGTGGCCCAGGTGCTGGAACGCGCGGCGCAGGCCGTGCCGGTGCTGCTCGTCGAGCAGAACCTCGCCCTGGTACGGCGGCTGGCCGCATCCTGCGTCGTGCTGGCCGACGGCCGCACCGCGCACCGCGGCCCGGCCGCGGACCTGCTGGCCGACGCCGTGGCGACCCGCCGCCTGCTGGGCGTCGGCTCGAACTCCCCCGCGCACGAGGAGGCGGACGCCTGATGTCCACCGTCGTTCTGCTCGCGGTCACCGGACTGGGCCTGGGCGCCCTGTACTTCCTGGTGGCCTCCGGGCTGTCGCTGATCTTCGGCCTGATGGACGTGCTCAACTTCGCGCACGGCGCGCTGCTGTCCATCGGGGCGTACGGCAGCTGGTGGGCCGCCTCCGGACACCTGCCGGGCGCGGGTTCCTCCGGCGCGGGCTTCGTGCTGGCCGTCGCCTTCGGGACCGCGGTGGGCACGCTGGCCGCGGTGGTCCTCGAACTGGCTCTGATCCGGCCGCTGTACCAGCGGCCGAGGGAGCAGGTGCTGGCCACGGTCGGCGTGGGCCTGGCGGTGCCGGCGCTGCTGTCGGCGATCTGGGGCGCCGACGCGCGTCCCTTCCCCGGGCCGCACGCGCTGTCGGGGACGTTCGGCCTGCTGGGTGCGCGGATCCCGGTCAACCGGCTGGTGCTGGTGGGTGCGGCGCTGCTGGTGCTCGCCGCGCTGCGGCTCTTTCTCGGCCGCACCCGGCACGGCCTGGTGGTGCGGGCCGGGGTGGAGGACCGTGCCATGGTCACCGCCCTCGGCATCGACGTACGGCGGGCGTTCACCCTGGTGTTCGCGATCGGCGGGGCCGCGGCGGCGCTCGGCGGCGCGCTCGGTGGGCTCTACTACGGCTCGGTCGACCCGGGCCAGGGCACCTCGCTGCTGATCTTCGCGTTCGTGGTCGTGGTGATGGGCGGCATGGGCTCGGTGGCCGGTGCCGCGCTGGCCGCGGCCGGCGTCGGGCTGGTCCAGCAGTTCGCCAACTACTACACCGCGTCCGGCCTCGGCGACCTCGCCGTGGTCGTCCTGCTCGCCGCCCTGCTGCTCCTGCGGCCGAGCGGTCTCACCGGGAGGCTCGCATGAGCACCGCCACTCCGGTCCGCGAGGCGGCCCCCGACACCGCGGCGGCCTCGCCCGGCGCCCGCGGCTGGACGCGCTGGTGGCCCGCGGTGGCGCTGGTGGCGCTGATCGCCGTCCCGTACAGCGCGATGCCGCTGCCGGGCCTGCTCGACGGCCCGATCGGTTCCGCCGGCAGCCTGCAACTCCTGGCGCTCTGCCTGGTGTTCGGGGCGCTGGCGACCGGTTACGACCTGCTGCTGGGCCGGACCGGCCTGCTGTCGTTCGGGCACGCGCTCTACTTCGCGGCGGGCAGCTACGCCACCAACACCTTCATGATCGAGGCCGGGCTGCCGTTCGTGCCCTCGGTGGTGCTGGGCCTGCTGTCCGGGACGGCGCTTGCCGCGCTGCTCGGGTCGGTGTCGCTGCGAGTGTCCGGCATCGCGTTCTCCATGGTCACGCTGGCGTTCGCGCAGGCCGGTTCGCTGCTGGTGGAGCGCGACCCGGGCGGGGTGACCGGCGGCGAGGAGGGCCGGGCGATCCCCGCGGACAAGCTGCCGTCGTTCCTGGCCGGCATCGACAACACCGCCAACCTGTACTGGATCGCGCTGGCGTACCTGGTGCTGACGCTGGTGGTGGTGCAGTGGGCGGTGCGCTCCCCCACCGGGCGGGTGTGGGAGGGCATCAAGGAGAACGAGCGCCGCGTGGAGGTGCTGGGCTTGCGCCCGTACGGCTTCAAGCTCGTGGCCTTCGTCGTCGCCGGCGCGCTGGCCGCGGCCGGCGGCGTGGTGCACCTGCTGCTCACCGGCGGCGCGACCCCGCAGACCACCACGTCCGACTTCACGCTGTCCCTGCTGGTGATGGTGGTCCTCGGCGGATCCGGTTCACGCTGGGGGCCGCTGATCGGCGGCGTCGCCTACACCTGGGCCGACCAGCGGCTCGGCGACCTCGCCGGCTCGGGAACGGTGGCCGGCCTGCCGTCGGTGCTGCGGGTGCCGTTGTCGCAGCCGCTGTTCCTGCTGGGCACGCTGTTCGTCGTCGCCGTGTACGTCCTGCCCGGCGGCGTGGCCCGGCTCCCGCAGCGGCTGCGCGCGGCCCGGGCCGGGGCACGGCGGAGCAAGCGTGGGGAAGCAGGCACCGCCGGGGCTCAGGTGGACGGCTGACCCACGCACCTGGACGGGCCGGGGTGACCGGGCCTCGCGGCCTGACCACCCTGGCCCGCATGCCCGTTCTCTCGCTGTCGCCGCTGCGCTTGTCCGCCGGGGAGATCGCCGAGGTCGTCGAGGTCCACGCGACCGACCCGGCCTACTGGCGGGCGGCCGGCGAGCACGATCCCGAGCACATCGACGCCGAGCGGGTCGAGGCGGATCTGCGGGAGGAGGCCGGTGCCGGCGGCGGTGCGGTCCTGTTCGCCCGCGACACCCAAGGGCGGCTCGTCGGGGTCGTGTGCCTGCTCGACCGCCGTCCCGCGGACGGGCTGCCGTGGATCGGGCTGCTGATGGTGCACGGCCGCTTCCACCGCCAGGGGATGGGACGCGCGGTGGCCGCACTGGTCGAGGAGCGGTTCCGCGCCGAGGGACGCGGGGGCCTGCGTCCGGCGGTGCCGGAGAGCAATCCCGCGGCGCTCGCGTTCTGGACGGCGCTGGGCCGGCGCGAGATCGACCGTCGCGTCGACCGGGCGCACGGCCGGCCGTGCGTCGTCCTGCACAAGGACCTGGCTTCAACGCCCGCCGGCAGGGACGCCCACCTCGGGAGAACGCCTGCCGGGGAGAACACGTCCCGGGAAAACGCCCGCTCAGGAGCCGGACAGCAGGTGCAGCCGCAGCGCGAGCTGGAGTTCCAGCGCGCGCTCGGGGTCGCTCCAGCCGGCGCCGAGCAGCGCCTGGATGCGGTCCAGGCGCTGGACGACCGTGTTGACGTGCAGGTGCAGTTCGTCCTTGGTGCGGGTCAGCGTGCCGCCGCAGGCGAAGTAGGCGCCGAGCGTGCGGACCAGTTCGGTGCCGCGGCGGGCGTCGTACTCCAGCAGCGGCCCGAGCGTCGCGGTGACGAACGACTCCACGTCGCGCTCGTTGCCCAGCAGCACGCCGAGGAAGCCGAGTTCGGCGGCGCTGGCACCGTCGCCGGTGCGGCCGAGCGCCTGCAGTGCCCGCAGGCAGCGCAGCGCTTCGGCGTGCGCGTCGGCGATCGCCCGCGGCCCGGCGGCCGGCCCGCCCGCGGCGACCGTCACCGGCACGCCGACGAGCGGGGTGAGCTGGGCGACGGCCGCGCGGGCCGCGGCGCCGGGCAGCGCACCGTCGTGCGGCAGCAGGAGCACGACGGTGCCGGACTGCTCGGCGCTGATGCCGTCGCTGCCGAACAGGCAGCGCCCCGCGGCCGCCACCAGCTTGTCGTGGTGGCCGGGGACGGTCTCGGCGACGAGCAGCAGGCACGGTCGCGCCAGGTCGATCCCGAGCCGCAGGCCGCGCACCACCAGGCCGGCCGGGTCGCGGTCGGGCGCGGTCAGCAGGTCGGCGACCAGCTCGCCGCGCACCCGGTTCTCGGTCTCGGCGACGGAGCGGCTGAGCAGCAGCAGGAGCGCGGTGACCACGCCGGCCCGCTCGAACAGCCGGCGGTCGGAGTCGTCGAGCCGGCCGCGCCCGTACAGCACGAGGCTGCCGAGCAGCTCCTGCCCGGCGAGCACCGCGCACGTCCAGCGGCTGTCGCGGAACACCGCACGGGCCGCGGCGTGCGAGTCGGCGGCGTGCCGCACCAGGGACGACGCCTCGGGCACCGGGCCGTCGAACTCCTCGCCGCGCCGGCCGACGGCGGCCAGGGTCCGGCCCTCGCTGTCGTGGATGGTGATGGGTCCTTCGAGCAGTCCCGCGACGGCCGCGGCCACCTCCGAGACGTCGCCGCCGCGCAGCACCAGGTCGGTCAGCCGGTCGTGCGCCTCCTCGGCGCGCTGCATGGCCGCGGCGTGCTCGCGGATGACCGCGCCGGCCTCGGCGAGCTCGGTGATGGACTTCGCGGTGTCGATGGCGATGGCGGCGTGCGCGGCGAGCGAGCACAGCAGCGCCACCTCGTCGGGTGTGAACGGGCGCGGGGTCCGGTCGGCGGCGAACAGCACGCCGATCACGTCGCCGTCGGCCGCGCCCGAGGAGGTGGCCCGGCTCCCGTTCGCCGCCGGGCCGTTGGTTGCGGGGCCGGTCGTCGCGGGCCCGGCCGATGCCGGGCCGTTCGCCGCCCTGCCGTTCGGCGCCCTGCCGTTCGCCGGGAGGCCGACCGCACGTGCGGCGCCGCCGCGGCCGCCGAGCAGCAGCGGCACCCCGAGGATGCCGACCAGGCCCTCGTCCAGTACGCCCTCGTCGATGGATCCGGTGTGCCGGAAGCGCTGGTCGGTGCGGTAGTCGGGGGTGGCGTAGGGCCGGGCGGACTGCGCGACGAGGCCGCCGAGGCCGTCGCCGTAGCTCAGCCGCAGCGTCTGGAACAGCGGTGACACCGATCCGTCGGTGACCCGCATGTAGGTGTCGCCGGCCTCCTCGTCGCGCAGGGTCAGGTACGCGGTGTCGGTGCCCAGCAGCATGCGCGCCCTGCGGACGATGGACTGCAGCACCGCGTCGAGGTCGCGCAGCGCGGCGAGGTCGCCCGCGGTGTCGAAGAGCGCGGCCAGTTCGGACTCCCGGCGGCGGTGCTGGCGCAGCACCCGGCGCACCCGCAGGGCCGTCCCGACGGCCTGCTCCAGCTCGGCCAGGTCGGCCGGCCCCGCGCCAGCGGCCCTGGCCCGCACCGTCACCGCCCCGTACTCCTCGGCGGGGGCGTCCTCCGCGACGAGTTCGAGCAGCCGCCGCAGGAACGGCGCGATGGGTGCGGCGGACGCAGCGGGCGCGGCAGGCACTGCGGACGCCGGGCTCGCAGCGGGCGCGGCGGGCACCGGGGACGTGGAGGGCGCGGCCGGCACCGGGGACGCCGAGGACGTGGAGGGTGCGGAAGCTTCTGGCATCGGGACCACCGTGCGGGTAGGAACGGCCGTGAGGGACCGCGGGTGCGGTCCCTCACCGGGGCGTGCGGGCGGGTCGTCGCACGTCACGCGTTCGAGGCGGGGACCTCCGTGGAGCCCGAGACTACCGAGGAGGACCCCTCGGCGTCGCCGGCCGTGTCGTCCGCGGGGTTCCGCAGGTCCGTCAGCGTCCGGCCCCTCGTCTCGCGGGCGAAGAGCATCGCGATGACGGTGACGACCGCGGCCAGCGAGACGTACACCGACACCGGCGTGGCGTCGCCGTACGACTTGAGCAGCGCCACCGCGATGAGCGGGGCCGGCGCACCGGCCGCCACCGAGGCGAACTGGGCGCCGAACGAGGCGCCCGAGTAGCGCATCCGGGTCGCGAACAGTTCGGAGAAGAACGCCGCCTGGGGGGCGTACATCGCGCTGTGGAAGACCAGGCCGACCGTCACCGCCAGCACCAGGGACGGGAAGTCCTTGGTGTCGAGCAAGGAGAAGAAGGCCCACGCCCAGGCGCCGGTGCCCACCGCGCCCACCAGGTAGACCGGCTTGCGGCCGACCCGGTCGGAGAGCGCGCCGAACAGCGGGATCAGGCAGAACTGGATGCCGGAGCCGATCAGCACGGCGTTGAGCGCGGTCTGCTTGCCGATGCCGAGGTGCTCCACGCAGTACGCCAGCACGAAGGTGGTGATCACGTAGTACGAGATGTTCTCCGCCATGCGGGCGCCCATGGCGACGAGCACGTCCCGCCAGTGGTCGCGCAGCACCGCCAGGCCCGGGATCCGGTCGACGGCGCCCTCCTGCTCGCGCTCCTGCGCCTTGCGCTCCTCGGCCTTGGCCAGCGCGTCCTTGAACAGCGGCGACTCGTCGACCGACAGCCGGATCCACAGGCCGACACCGACGAGGACGGCGGACAGCAGGAACGGGATGCGCCAGCCCCAGGCGGTGAACGTCGCGTCGCTCTGCACGGTGGTCATCAGCGACAGCACGCCGACCGCTATCAGGTTTCCCGCGGGGGCGCCGCCCTGCGGCCAGGAGGCCCAGAAGCCGCGCCGCCGGTCGTCGCCGTGCTCGGACACCAGCAGCACCGCTCCGCCCCACTCACCGCCGAGCGCGAAGCCCTGGATCACGCGGAGCAGGGTGAGCAGCACCGGTGCGGCGACCCCGATGCTGGCGTAGCTGGGCACGCAGCCGATCAGGGTGGTCGCGCCGCCCATCATCAGCAGGCTCAGCACCAGCAGCTTCTTGCGGCCGATGCGGTCGCCGAAATGCCCGAAGACCATGGCGCCGACGGGCCGGGCGGCGAAGCCGATCGCATAGGTGAGGAACGACAGCAGGGTGCCGGTCAGCGGGTCGGAGTCCGGGAAGAAGACCTTGCCGAAGACGAGCGCCGCGGCCGAGCCGTAGAGGAAGTAGTCGTACCACTCCACCGTCGTGCCGATGAGGCTCGCCGCGACGACGCGGCGCAGGTCGGCGGGGCGGGTGCGGGCGGGCTCGGCTGCGCCGGGCGGCCCGGCGGGTTGCGGTCCGTTCACGCCGGTGTGAGGGGCCATGGGGTCACCGTTCTCTGGAGGAGGAGCGGGGGGACGGGGTGTGGGGGAAGGCTGGGTGTGCGGGCCCGGGCGGGGGCCCACGTGGGTGGGTTCGAGCGGGCGGGTCCGCGCGGCCTGTCCCGGCGCGGCAGGTCCGGGCGGGGGGCTCCGGCGGCTAGTGAGCGGTCCAACCGCCGTCGACCGGGAGTGAGCTGCCGGTGATGTAGCCGGTGTGCGCCGAGCACAGCCAAAGGGCGGCGGCGGCCACCTCGGCCGGCTCGATCAGCCGCTTGATCGCGGTCCGTTCGAGCATCACGCGGTCCACCACCTCGGACTCGGGGATGCCGTGGGTGGCAGCCTGCCCGGCGATCTGGTCCTCGACCAGCGGGGTGCGCACGTAGCCGGGGTTGATGCAGTTGCTGGTCACGCCGTGCTCGGCGCCTTCGAGCGCGACGGTCTTGCTGAGTCCCTCGAGGGCGTGCTTGGCCACGACGTACGCCGCCTTGTACGGGCTGGCCCGCAGGCCGTGCACCGAGGAGATGTTGATCACCCGTCCCCACCCCTGCGCGTACATGTGCGGCAAGGTGCGGCGCAGGATGCGGAACGGCGCCTCGACCATCACCCGCTGGATCAGCGTGAACCGCTCCGGCGGGAACTCGTGCACGGGTGCGACGTGCTGCAGCCCGGCGTTGTTGACGACGATGTCGGCGTCCGCGGGCAGCCCATCCACGGCATCGGGGTCGGACAGGTCGACGACCAGGCAGGTGCCGCCGATCTCGGCGGCCACCTCCTTGGCCACGTCGGCGGCCCGGTCCACCACGTACACGGCGGCGCCGGCCTCGGCGAACGCCACGGCGCAGGCCCGCCCGATGCCGCTGGCGCCACCGGTGACCAGGGCCGTACGCCCGGCGAGGAAGCCCGCGCCACCCGGCACGTCCGGGGTGGCCCCGCCGGGACCGGGGCTGTGAGTGCTCTCCATGGCCGCCACGCTAGGAACGTTGCGAGAGCCCGCACACGTGGGCGGCGGCCATACTTCCCGCGCACGGCATGGTGGCCCGCGCCATGTCACGGCCGCGCCGGGCCGGAGCACGCGGGCGCGGCCTGCGGCAACGGGGGGGACTCGCACCGCGGGCGCAGTCCCGCAATGGCGGCGGCCGCCACTCGCCGGGCACCGAGGTGGCGGTCCGTCACGTGTCCTGCGCGCCTGGCCGGTCCTACCGTCCACGCCAGCCGGACGACCGGATCCCCCCATGGAGCCGACGATGCCCTTTCCCTCCAGTCCCCCCCTGCCCTCCCCCCTGCCCCTCCCGACGCCCTCCGCGTCCTCGACATCCGCGGGCCCCCCTGCGCGGCGGGCCCGCCGACGGCATCCCGCGCTGGCCGCGGTGCTGTCGGTCCTCGCGCTGCTGGCCGCGGGCCTCGGCGTGTTCGCGTCCGCGGCTCCGGCGAACGCCGCGGGCCTGACCCAGGTCTCGTCGTTCGGGTCCAACCCGGGCAACCTCGCGATGTACGAGTACGCTCCCGCCAACCTGCCCGCCGGCGCGCCCCTGGTGGTCGCGCTGCACGGCTGCACGCAGAGCGCCAGTGACTACTTCGCCAACTCGGGCTGGCAGAAGTACGCCGACCTGTGGGGCTTCGCCCTGGTGCTCCCGCAGACCAGTGCCACGAACAACTCGCTGTCCTGCTTCAGCTGGTTCGACTCCACGAAGGACACCCGGGGCAAGGGCGAGGCAGCCTCGGTCCTGTCGATGGTGACCACGGCGAAGTCCCAGTACGGCTCGGACGCCCAGCGGGTCTACGTCACCGGCCTGTCGGCCGGCGGCGGCATGACCGCCGACCTGCTCGCCGACTACCCGGACGTCTTCGCCGGCGGCTCGGTCGACTCCGGGCTCCCCGCGCAGTGCGCCACCACGCAGACCGCCGCCTCGCAGTGCCAGTACGGCAGCCTCAACCTGACCCCCGCGCAGTGGGGTGACAAGGTCCGGGCCTCCGACCCGGGGTACGGCGGCCCGTGGCCGCGGGTCGCGATCTGGCAGGGCACCTCGGACACCACCGTCCAGCCGGTCAACGCGACCGAGTTGCGCGACCAGTGGACCAACGCCTGGGGCATCAGCCAGACCGCGTCCAGCACCCAGTCCCTGCCCGGGGGCACCACGCTCAGCGTGTACAACGACCCCCAGGGCAGTCCCGCCGTGGAGCTGTACCAGATCTCCGGGATGAGCCACGGGCTCGCGGTCGACCCGGGCTCGGGCACCGAGCAGTGCGGCAGCACCGGCACGTACTACATCGACACCATCTGCTCGAGCTACTACACCGCGCGCTTCTGGGGCCTGGACGGCTCCGGAGGTGGTGGCGGCGGCACGGGGTCGCTGCCCGCGCCCACCGGCCTGGCGGTGACCTCGGCCACCGACACCGCGGTCTCGCTGAGCTGGACCGCGGTCACCGGCGCCGCGTCGTACACCGTGTACCGCAACGGCACCGCTGCCGGTACGGCCTCCGGCACCTCGTTCACCGACAGCGGCCTGACGGCCGGCACGTCGTACACCTACACGGTGGCGGCGGTCGACTCGTCGGGGAAGGCCGGACCGGCCTCCGCAGCGGTGACGGCCAAGACCACCGGCGGAGGCGGCGGCAGCGGGGCCTGCTTCACCGACAACAACTACAACCAGGTCGCGGCCGGCCGCGCCCACCAGAGCGGCGGCTACGCCTACGCCGACGGCTCCAACCAGAACATGGGCCTGTGGAACGTCTTCACCGTCCACACCCTGAAGCAGACCGGCACGGACTCCTACGTCATCGCCGACGGCACCTGCTGACCTGCCCCGGCGGCCGGAACTCCCCTCCCGTCAGCGGGAGTCCGGCCGCCGGACCAGCACCGGGCGTCAGCGCGGCTGCCGTCGGGCCGGCGCCGGCGTCGAAGGCCGCAAGCGTCCAGCACCAGGGCGAGGTCAGGGGCGGTGGCGCGCCGATCGGGAAGGCGAACAGCCCGCCGGGCCGCAGCGCCCGGTGCACCCCGGCGAACAGGCCAGGAACCTCACCTGGGCAGCCCGACGCGGCCCCGGCGGTACCACGCCGGCCTCCGGTCGGTTGAGCACCGGAGCACCTTACGCGGGCACAGCCGCCGATGGTCACCCCCTTGTGTGGCCGGTGTCGGCGAGTTGAACGGGCGGGGTCCTGGGCGGCACGTGCCGTCGCGGGTGAGGCGACAGCATCCAGGGCCCTGTCAGTCATGTATGTGAACGAGAATCGGCACTGTGAACCGTGACGGGAAGTGACGCTAGTCGCGGCAGTGGGTGACGGTCAACCCTGCTGCACGGCCCCAACTGGGGAGAGGCCGCTTGATGTTGGAAGCGGGGCGATTCAGGTGGGTGAACCGCGACAGCGGCGACGGGCCCCTGCCTGCGGCTTGTCGGCGGGGGCGAGATGTTGAGAAGTGTTCTTTTGCCGCAAGGGTTGACCTCAAAAGAAACACGACAGCACACTGTGCCCCACATCCCCTCATCGGGCGAAGGGCACCTCCGTGCGCCGGACAGGCACTCCGGGCACGGCCGGCTGCCTGTTCCATCGTTCTTCCGGCTCTCCCGTGACGAGCACTGCCTCCCGCCGCCGCCCGGAAGCGACGCGTCCACGGCCGCGGCTTCGACGACACGTCAGCGGAGCACTGCCGGTTTCCGCTGCGCCGCAACGAGACGAGGAGCACCCTCATGACCGGAATCAACCGTCGCGACTTCCTGCGGGTCGCCGGCGTCGGATCCGCCGCCCTGGCCCTGCCTCTGGCCGGGGCGGCCGGGCAGGCGAGCGCGGCCTCGACCGGGCCGAGAAGCCTGAAGGCAACGGTGAACGCGTCGGGCGCCTGGCAGGTGAAGGCGAGCGTGCTGGGCTGGATCTTCAGCGGATCGGTCGGCTCGGCGGCCACCGACATCACCACCCACACGGGAAGCGACGCGGTGGGGTCGTACACGGAGACCACGTTCACCTTCCAGGACGGTGCGCGCAAGGGCGGCATCCGCGTGTACAACGCCGCGTCCTCGATCGTCTTCACCGACACCTTCGTCAAGGCCGGGGCCAACGGCAATCCGTTCCCGACCTTCACCGGCTACCCGAAGCTCGCGCACCAGCTGAGCCACAGCGACTGCTTCGGCCGGTTCCAGTTCAACACCTTCGCCGGCGCGTCGGACAGCCCGTGGGTGTTCTTCGACGACAAGGGCAGCACCTTCATCCTCTCGGCGGCGAACCACTTCCAGGAGGCGCAGACCTCGCAGGCCTCGGACGGCTCCATCGCCGCCGGCGTGATCGGCTCGGTCGCCACTTTGCCGGCCGGCTACACCCGGCAGACGATCCTGTCGGCCAAGGACGGTGTCGGCGCCGCCCACCGCGCGTGGGGCTCCGCGCTGACCCGGCTCGCGGGCAAGCCGCTGCCGGCCAACGACGCGGGCGTCGTCCTGAGCACGCTCGGCTACTGGACCGACAACGGCGCGGACTACTACTACACGTTCGACCAGTCCAAGGGGTACGCCGGCACGCTGCTGGCGGTCCGCGACGAGTGGGCGTCCCAGAAGATCCCGATGGGCTACATGCAGCTCGACAGCTGGTGGTACCCCAAGGGCCCCAACAGCGACTGGAACGACCTGCCGGACGGCACGTCCCGGTACGAGGCGGACAAGCAGCTGTTCCCCGACGGACTGTCCGCGTTCCAGAAGCAGTTGGGGATGCCGCTGGTCACCCACGCCCGGTGGATGGACAAGTCCAGCCCGTACCACGGCCAGTACCAGTTCTCGGACAACGTCGTCATCGACCCGGCGTACTGGCAGAGCGTGATGGACTACCTCAAGGACGGCGGGGTCGTCGTCTACGAGCAGGACTGGCTGTGCAACAACGCCAAGCCCGCCGAGAACCTCACCGACGCCGACCAGTTCTTCGACAACATGGCGCACCACGCCGCGGTCGACGGCATGGACATGCAGTACTGCATGGCGCTGCCGCGCGACTACCTGCAGAGCATCCGCTACCCCAACCTGACCACGATCCGGGTCAGCGACGACCGCTTCGACCGGCCGAAGTGGGACATGTTCCTGTACGACTCGCAGTTCGCGGGCGCGCTCGGCATCTGGCCGTGGGTGGACGTCTTCATGAGCGGCGAGCTCGACAACCTGCTGCTGGCGACCCTGTCGGCCGGACCGGTCGGCGTCGGCGACGCGCTGGGCAAGGTGAACGCCGGCCACCTGTTCCAGGCGGCGCGCCCCGACGGGATCATCGTCAAGCCGGACGTGCCGATCGTGCCGACCGACTCGACCTACGTCGGCGAGGGGGCCGGGCAGATGCCGGCGATGGTGGCCTCCACCCACGCCGCGCACCCGGGGCTGACGTACCGCTACGTCTTCGCGTACGCACGGCAGTTCGCCGCGCCGCAGCAGATCTACCAGGCCGAGAACGCCAAGCTGTCGGGGGTCGTCGTCGGCAAGGACAACGGCGGGTACACCGGCACCGGCTTCGCCGACTACCAGCACGCCAGTGGCGACTACGTCGAGTGGACCGTGGACGCGCCCGCCGCGGGCACCTACACGCTGCAGTTCCGCTACGCCAACGCCTCCTTCACCGACCGCCCGCTCGCGATCACCGTCAACGGCGGCGACTCCGGCAACCTGTCGTTCCCCTCGACCGGCTGGTGGACCACGTGGAGCGTGGTCGGCCTGACCGCCACCCTCAACGCGGGCACCAACACCGTGCGCGCCACCGCCACCGGGGCCAGCGGCGGCAACATCGACTGGCTCGGCGTCACCCAGGGCACGGTGCCCACCGGCATGTCCCAGAACGCCTCGTTCACCCTGGCCGAGATCGGCGAGACCGGATCGGCCTACGTCTACGACTACTTCGCCGGCACCGGCGCCCTGGTCAAGAAGGGCGGCCAGGTCAGCACCGGCGTCACCAGCGGAACGTACTGGGTGGTCGCCCCGGTCGGCCCCTCCGGAATCGCCTTCCTCGGCGACAAGGGCAAGTTCGTGGCACACGGCGACAAGCGCCTGGAGCACCTGAGCGACGACGGCAGCGTGCACACCACCGTCGCGTTCGCCGCGGGTGAGGGGCCGGTGACCCTGCACGGCTACGCGCCGCGCAAGCCGAGTGCCACCGCCACCACCGGCAGCGTCGGGACCGTCGACTACGACGCGACGACCAGGCTGTTCAGCGTCACCGTCGGCGCGGGCGCGGGCGACCGCGCGGTCGTCACGATCAAGCCGTGACGTAGTTTCCAGGATCGCCGACGATGAAGAGAAACCAGGCCGCCGTGGAGCGGCCGGAGCGAGCAGCACTCGTACCGGGGCGGACGCCGCTCCACGGCCCTGGTTTCATTTTTTCGGTCCAATTTTTCCAACGTTAGAAAGACGGCGAGTGCGCGGCGATCACGGGCATGATCGCCCGTCGGTCGACACGAGGTTCAGCTCCAGCCGTCCGTTCTCGAGGTTCGCCCATGACTCGCTCCGCCAGGAGCCGATGGTCTTGCTCAGACCGAGACTCAACGGAGAGGCGTCGTCGGGCTTGTCCCAGGCCTCGCCTCGGCCCGGTGGTCGGCCGCTGCCTGCCGCCACTCGTCCGTTCCCCAGAGCGCGGCGAGCGACACGGGGAGTGCGGCCACGACCAGCCAGTGGCGCCTGAACGTGCGGAACGCCGGTCTCCCCCGCACTGGTTCGACCGCGCTGTCGGGCTGCATCATCTGTCCCCCTGTCGGCCCTCGGACGCCTCGGCTTCCGAAAGGTTCACGGCCAAACGTAGATGCCGCACGTCCTGCCCGAAAATCGGTGGAGCCGCTGTCCCGTGCGCTGTTACGGTGCTCCCGCCCGCAGCCACCCTCCCTGCCAAGGACGTGCCGTTGTACACCAAGTGAGGCTCCCGAACGCTGAACCGTCGCGCGTCGCGCCTGTGCGCCGCGCTCCTTTTCGCTGCGGTCTTCTCACTGGAACCGGTGTCTGTCTGTGTCCAAGAACTGGGTGGTCGTGCCCACCTGCCTGCCGATCGTTGTCCACCGCTGCCACAGGTGCGCCTCCGGGCACGTCATCAACCTGCGTTCCGTGCAACCCGAGCTCCTGAACCTGCTGCACGACAACCACACCGGCCGGGCAGCCGAACTGCGCCAGGAACCGGCCGTACGGCGCCATGGCGTGAGCGGCCGCGGTCGCACCGGGCGGCCGGCCTGGCAGTCGCCGTACGGTCCGGCCACGCACCGGGCGCACCGCGGCCGGTGGGCGCCGGTGCCGGGAGTGACCGGTTCCCGGTCCGTTGTGCGGCACGGATACCTGTGCGGCCGGTGCGACTGATCGCCGCAGGCGGTCAGCCGGACTTCCGGCGGTTGTGGCTGGGCGAGACCGCGCGGGGGCTGGGCAACAGCGTGACCTCCGTGGCTGTTCCGCTGATCGCGGTGGTCACGCTGGGCACCGGCGCCACGGCGGTCGGCGTGCTGACCGCGGCGACCTGGCTGCCGTGGCTCCTGGTCGGCTTGCCCGCGGGTGCCTGGGTGGACCGGATGCGGCACCGTCCCGTACTGATCACCTGCAACGTCGTCTCGGCGGTGCTGTATCCGAGCGTGCCGGTCGCCTACTGGTGCGATGTGCTCACCTTCGCCCAGCTGCTGGCGGTCGTCCTCGTCTGCGGTGTCGCCGCGGTCTTCTTCCAGACCGCGGTGCACAGCTACCTGCCCACGGTCCTCGGCGACGGCGACCTCCTCGAGGGCAACGCCCGCCTGAACGCCAGCGAATCGGGCACCAGCGTGGCCGGCCCGGGCCTGGCCGGTGCGGTCTCCCAGGCGTTCGGAGCCGTCACCGGCCTGCTGGTCGACACCTGCATGTTCGCCGTATCCACCCTCTGCCTGGCCACCATCACGTCCCGGGAGGAACCACCCGAGCGCGGCGCGGGGCAGGCCGGACTGGGCCGGCAGATCGGCGAAGGCATGCGATTCGTCCTGCGCGACCCGTATCTGCGGCCGATCGTCACCTACGGCGCGCTGGCCAACTTCGCCCTGCTCGGCTACCAGGCCGTCCAGGTCGTCTTCCTCGTGCGCACAGCCGGCGCGAGCACCGCGACGGTGGGCCTGCTCCTGACCTCGGGCAGCATCGGCGGCATCCTCGGCGCAAGCGTCGCCGGCGCCATCGGCCGCCGCTTCGGGACCGGCCGCGGCATGCTGATGACGCAGCTGCTGACCGGCCCCTTCGCCCTGCTCATGCCGCTGACCTCCCCCGGCCCCGGCCTGCTCTTCTTCGCCTCGGGCGCCTTCGTGGTCGGCATCGGCATCACGGCCTGCAACGTCGTGCTCGCCGGATTCCGCCAGACCTACTGCCCGCCGCGACTGCTCGGCCGCGTCGTGGCCACCACGATGGTCTGCAACCACAGCACCATCCCGCTGGGCGCCCTGATCGGCGGCGTCCTCGGCGACCGGCTCGGCGCACGCCCCACCATGTGGATCATGACCGGCCTGCTGGCCCCGTGCTGGGCCGTTCTCGCCCTCGGCCCCATGCGCCACGAACGCGACCTTCCTTCACTGCAATTCGGCGAGGTTGCCGGATTGCAGTGACGTCGGAGTGATCTCTCGAGGGGTGGCCGAAGTGATGGACGAACGCCCGGCCGGACGCGCCCCGAAGGGGCGCGGGGAACTGCGCGGCCAACCACAACGGCGCGGCGCGGGGGCGGCCTCGGAACCGCAACGGCGATAACGCCTGCCAGGGAAAAGGGTGAGCGGATCAATGACCGCGCCCCACCCCCCAGGCTCAGCGGAAGCGCGTCAGCTTTCGCGAACTCGCCGCCTTCCACGTGCCCGGGAGCGCCGCACGGGCCTCGGCGGCCTGATGGGTCTGGAGGGCGTGGAGGCGGCCGTAGCCGAAGGTGTCGTGGCCGGCGGCGCGGGCGCCGATCGCGAGGGTGGGGAGTGCGGCGCGGGCCATGACCGCGTCCTGATGTTCGCCGAGGAGCTGCTGAAGCGCCTTGGTGCGCTTGCGGAAGCGGTCGGCGCGCGTGCCGGCGAAGGGGACGGCGGATTCCGCGGTGTGCCGGGCGCGGCGGGCCGCCTTGCGGGCGGCGTGCAGGGCCTGGTCGCGGGCGGGTCCGGGCTCGGCGCGCTCGGCCTCGGCCATGCGGCGGGCCAGGCGTTCGCGGTCGCGGGTCGCGGCCTTGCGCAGGTGGCGGATCGCCGGTTCGCCGGCCCGGTCGGGGCGCAGCGGCGGATCGGCGGACAGGTCCTCCAGAGCGTTGAGGAGGGCGGCGTAGCGGCGACTGTCCAGGGCGGCGACGGCCGCGCGCTGGGCCTCGTCGTGCAGGACGCGTTCCTGGGCGCGGATGGTCGCGGCCAGCTGGGGATCGGCCGGGTCGCGCAGGTCGCGGGCCTGTGCGTGCAGCCGCTCGGCCAGCACCTCGTGGTCGCGGGAGTCGGCGAGGAGTGCGGTCAGCCGGCGCAGTTCGGCCGCCAGCGGGTCGGTCCTGGTCCGATCCAGCACCCGGCGGTTGCTGCGCAGCAGATTGCGCAGCCGGCGGCTGGTGGAACGCATGCGGTGCACCGCGTCGGGTTCGTCGGCGCGTACCGCCGCGTCCAGGGCCAGCAGAATGCCGAGTTGCTCGCGCAGCCGGGTCAGTACGGCGTGGCCCGCGGTGCCGGGCCGCAGCTCCCGTAGGCCGGACGCCGGGTGGGCGAAGTCCGCGGGCAGCACGGGCGCGAGGGCATGGCCCAGCTTGTGCTGCGTGGGCGAGGGTCGCCAGCCGTGGGCGGCCAGTTCGCGGGCCGCGGACCGCAGCAGGGCGTCGTCGCCCAGGTCCGCCTCGATCTCGACCTCGGACCAGTGGATCAGGCGGGTGCTGGTGCCGCCGGAGCCGGCCGGGTCGGCGCCGTCGGGGACGCGGCGGCCGGGGTGCAGCCGTTCGGCGCCCAGGATCTGGGCGGCGACGCGGTCCTCCGCGACCTCGGCCAGGCGCCGGCCGCGCCCGTCCAGCAGGGCGTGCCGGCCGCGGTGGGTCCGCAGGTGGGCGACGGGCGTCAGCGGTGCGCCGCGGGCGTACGCCTTCACCCGCCGCAGCAGTTCGCCGGGCACGTCGCCGGCCGGGCCCGCCGGGAGCGGGACCTGGATCTCGGTCCGGTCGGCGCCCTCGCCGGGCAGCTTCAGGTGCCAGCCCTCGTCGTGGCCGCCGGTGCGCCGGCGCAAGGTGCAGCCGTGGGCCAGCAGCCGCAGGTCGGGCGTGTCGTAGTAGACCGCGTCCAGTTCCTCGGCCGGTTCGGCCCGCACCCGGTCCACCGCCGGCAGCCGCCGCAGAATGCCCGAGTCGAGCGTCCCGGTGCCCTCGAAGGTGGTTTCCTTCTCGATCTGCTCGGTCTGCTCGGTCTTCCCGATCTTCCCGGCTTTGCCGCTCTTCCCGGCGGCCTTCCCGGTCTTCCCGATGCTCTTGGTGGTCGTGGTGGTCATACGGTTTCGCGTGCCCGGTCGGGCGGCGGGCATGCGGTCGGCCGCCGCGGTACGGGGCGCGGCCGGCTGCCCGGTTTCCCGGCGAACCGCATGGGTACCCGCAGGGCACGTCAAGCACCGTACGGGAGGCATCTGCCCATGACGGACCAGGGAACCAACAAGACGGGCTTCGCGCGCGACGACCAGCTGAAGCGGGAGATCCACGACGAGCTGCGGGCGACTCGCGCCGTGACCGGCGAGGAGGTGTTCGAGCCGGAACCCACCGGCGCCGACCGGGAGATCGCGCAGGCCGCACGCACCGTCCCGGACACCGGGATCCCCTCCGGGATGACCCCGGAGGGCGTCACGGTACGCAATGAGCTGGCCCGGCATCTGGACCGCAACATCTACCCGGCCCGCCGTTCGTCCCTGCTCGGCTCCCTGCACCGCCACCAGGCACCCGACCCGCTGGTCGAACGCGTCGCGGCCCTTCCTCCCGACGAGAGGTACCCCAATGTCCAGGCGGTGGTGAAGGCCCTCGGCTACGGCGTCGAGGACCGCCGGGTCTGACCCGGACGGCACCGTCCCGACCCACACCGTCCTGACCTGGACGACACGGTCCCGATCCGGACGACGCGTTCCGCCCTGCCGCGCCGGGCCCCCTGCCGGGCCCGGCGCGGCGGGCGTACGGAGCGGGGGGCAGCCCGCGCCGAGGGCCGACCGTCATCGCGTCAGCACGTCGTGGTCCTCCGCGGCCGAGGACCGCGCCGCCGTACGACCGGGCAGACCGGGCAGACCGGGCAGACCGGGCTCGGACGCGGCACGGCGTTCCAGAGCCATGGACAGCAGGGCGACGCCCAGCGCGGAGGCGGCGAGCGCGGCGCCCACCCAGTCCGGCGAGGTCCAGCCGAGGCCGGCCGAGATCACCAGGCCGCCGAGCCAGGCGGACAGGGCGTTGCCGAGGTTGAAGGCGCCGATGTTGACCGCGGAGGCCAGGGTGGGGGCGCCGTGTGCCTGGTCGAGGACCCGCTTCTGCAGGGGCGGCACGGTGGCGAAGCCGAGAGCACCGATCGCGAAGACGGTGACCGCGGTCAGGGCCTTGTGGTGCGCGGTGACCGTGAACAGCGCCAGGACGGCGGCGAGCGCGCCGAGCGCCGTGCACAGCATCGGCATCAGGCGACGGTCGGCGAAGCGCCCGCCCGCCAGGTTGCCGGCCACCATGCCGAGCCCGAAGATCACCAGCAGCCAGGTCACGGACGCGTCGGCGTAGCCGGTGACCTCGGTGACCATGGGCGCGATGTAGGTGATCGCGGCGAAGACCCCGCCGAAGCCGAGCACGGTCATCACCATGGCGAGCAGCACCTGGGTGTTGCGCAGGACGGCCACCTCGTGCCGCAGCCGCACCCCCTGCGGCCTGGGGAGTTCGGGCACCAGGCGGGCCACGCCGAGCAGGCCCAGCACCCCGAGTCCGGCGACCAGCAGGAAGGTGACGCGCCAGCCCGCATGCTGCCCGACGTAGGTGCCCAGCGGCACCCCGACGACATTGGCGACGGTCAGGCCGGTGAACATCAGGGCGATCGCGCCGGCCTTCCGGTCCGCGGGCACCAGCTCGGCGGCGACCACCGCGCCGATGCCGAAGAACGCGCCGTGGGCGAGCGAGGCGACCACCCGGCCGAGCAGCATGACGCCGAAGACCGGGGCGACGGCGGAGATCAGGTTGCCGGCGATGAACAGGACCATCAGCAGCATCAGCATCCGCTTACGGGGGATTTTGGTGCCGAGCACGGTCATCAGCGGGGCGCCGACGACGACTCCGAGGGCGTACCCGGTGACCAGCAGGCCCGCGGTGGGTACGGACACCCCGAAGTCCCCGGCGATCCGGGGCAGCAGGCCCATGACGACGAATTCGGTGGTACCGATACCGAAGGCCCCGACGGCGAGGGCCAGGAGGGCGAGGGGCATGAGGGGGACACCTTCTTGCGATCGGGTTCGGGCGGTTCGAACGGACGGGCGGAACGGGCGGATCGGCCGGAGATACAGGGGACACGGGGGACGCAGGTGACACATGCAGCGCGCCAGCACTTTGCCCGCGCACACAATAATTGCACACGCGGGTTAAACGCACGACGCGCTACAGTGGAGCTGCGCCCGGGCACCGCCGCCCGCGCGCATGACCGCCCGAGGAGGGATCGATGACCGCCACGGATCCGGCACTGACCGCCTTGGCCGACAGCTGGGTCGCGCTGTCGTTGCTGCACGGGCGGATCGAGACGCACCTCGAGCGGGCGCTGCAGGCCGGACACGATCTGAGCGTGCGCGAGTACTCCCTGCTGGACGTCCTCAGCCGCCAGCACGACGGCGACGGCGGTCACCTCCAGATGAAGCAGGTCGCCGACGCGGTGGTACTCAGCCAGTCGGCGACCACCCGGCTGGTCACCCGGCTGGAGGACCGCGGGCTGCTGTCGCGCTACCTGTGCCCGACCGACCGGCGCGGCATCTACACCGACGTGAGCCCGGCCGGGCTGGAGCTGCTGGAGGCGGCCCGACCGACCAACAACCGGGCGCTGCGCGAGGCGCTGGACCAGGCGGCACAGGACCCGCAACTCGCCCACCTGGTCAAGGCCGTGGAGGAGTCGCGCGGGCCGGTCGCCGTCTGACGGCAGGCGTACCGGGCGTATCCGGCGATCCACGGCGTACGGACCCGGCGCCCGGCCGGGAAGCGCCCGCGGGGAGTGCCGCGGGGAGTGCCCGCGCGGGCGAACGGGAGGACGGCACAGCGGTGGACGTGGACCTGAGGAAGCTGCGCTATTTCGTCGCGGTCGCCGAGGAGTTGCACTTCGGCCGGGCCGCCGCGCGCTTGCACATCGCCCAGCCGGTGCTGTCCCGGCAGATCAGGGCGCTGGAGGACGAGCTGCGGGTCCGGCTGTTCGACCGCGACCGGCGGTCCACCGAGCTCACCGCGGCCGGGCGGCAGCTGCTCCAGGACGCGCCGGGCGTCCTGGCCGCGGCCGAGGGCCTGACCCGCAGGGTCCGGCAGGCGGCGGGCCGTACCGAGACGTTCACCGTCGCCTTCATGCCGGGCATCACCGTCACCGCGCCCGTGCAGGCGCTGCTCGCCCGGCACCCGGGGCTCGCGGTCGAGGTGCTGCGGGTCTCGGCGGAGGACCAGACCGCGGTGGTGCTGGACGGCCGGGCGGACGTCGGCTTCGTCCGGCTGCCGCTGGACCGCCGGGGGCTGCGGCTGCGGCCGTTGTTCACCGAGCCCAGGGTCGCGGTGGTCCCGCGCAGTCACCGGCTGGCCGGGAAGACCGCTATCAGCGTCGCCGACCTGGCCGACGACGTACTCCTCCAGGATCCGGACGTGGTGCCCGAATGGCGGGACCTCCCCCACCGCCGGCCGCTGCGTCCCGGCGCACGCCCCGAGCCGCCGGCCCGGAGCGTGGAGGAGAAGCTGGAGTACGTCGCCGCCTTCCGGGGCGTGGTGGTGCTGCCGTTGTCGGCCGCGACCCACTACACCCGTGAGGACGTGTGCCGCCTGCCGGTCGAGGACATCGCCCCCAACCAGGTCTGCCTGGCCTGGGACGCGGCCCGGGACTCGG
The DNA here is from genome assembly GCF_016918855.1 of Actinacidiphila acididurans. Lineage (GTDB taxonomy): Bacteria > Actinomycetota > Actinomycetes > Streptomycetales > Streptomycetaceae > Actinacidiphila > Actinacidiphila acididurans. The sequence goes on along the minus strand of NZ_JADKYB010000001.1, from coordinate 559,674 downwards.
CCCTGATCCAGGAGTTCGGCGACCTGGCGGAGGCGAGCCACTCCTGACCGGCGGCGTGCCGCCCGTCATCGCCGCCGGCCCCGGACCCCTTCCGGGCGAGGTGCCCCCGTAGGCCGGCGAGAGCTCCTACTTGCCCGTCGCCAGCTCCGCCAGCGCGTCCAGCCGGGTCGGGGTCCAGCCCAGCTCGCGGCGGGCCTTGGCGCCGGTGAGCTGCTGGTCCAGGGCGAAGGCCTCGGCGATCGGACCCATGCGGCGTTCGGCCTCGGCGTAGTCGATCGGTTCGACGCTGCCGGGCAGGCCGATGGACTCCGCCAGGGCGCGGGCGATGTCCACGAGCGGAAGGTTCTGGTCGCTGACGCCGGCGTAGACGGAGCCGGGCGCGGCCCGCAGCGCCCGCACGTACAGCTCGGCGATGTCGTCGACGTGCACCAGCGCCCAGTGGTTGGCGCCGTCGCCGATGACCGGGACCGCTCCGGTGGTGCGGGCCGGTTCGGTGAGGAAGGCGTCCGCGAGGCCGCCGCCGTGGCCGTAGACCAGACCGGGCATGACCAGGACGGGCCGTCCGCCGTCGGCCGCCGCGGCCAGCACCCGCTTCTCGTTCTCCAGCCGCCAGGCGGTCAGCCGCGGCGGCCGCTGCGGGGAGGTCTCGTCGACCACCCCGTCGGTGTTGCCGTACACCCACACGCCGCCGGTGTGCACGTACGTGCCACGGTCGCCGAGCCCGTCCTGCATCGCCTGCGCGGCGGCCAGGTCGATCGCGGCGGTGTCGGGCCCGGCGTGGGAGGCCAGGTGGATCGCCCCGTCGGCCCGCGCGGCGGCGTCGCGCAGGACCGCGAGGTCGGTCAGCCCGCCCTGGACCGGTGTGGCACCCAGGTCGCGCAGCGTCCGGGCCGAGGAGTCGCCGCGGGCCAGTGCGGCGACCTCGATGCCGTCGCGGACCAGGGCCCGCAGGGTCGCCCGGCCGAGGTAGCCGGAGCCGCCGGTGAGGAAAACACGCATGAGGACGCACCCTTCGTGTCGAGGTTGTCGAAGTTGTGGAAGTTGTCGAGTTGTCGAGGTAGTGGAAGCCGCAATTCCGCACAGTCGGGTCTCCGAGCTGCCGGAGCGGTTGTCGCGGACCGGTCGTCACGGGGCCGGTGAGCGGGCGGCGCGCGCGGTGCGGCGGCCGCCCGTCCCGGTACCGGGAGGGCTCCCGACCCGCGTGTTTCCAGAGTGCGGGCGGAGCCGGGGTGGCGTCCAAGACCCTTTCCCGCGCCTGTGATGCCCGGCGGGTATCAGTAAGCGGGAGTCAGCAGTGGCGCCCGTGACACGCGGGGCCGGTGTCCGGTGTCCCGCACCGGGCAGAGCCCGGATCGGGCACGAATCGGGAGCCGCCGGGTGCGGATTTCCATGTTCCGCTCCCAAGACCCGTATCCGCCTGCGACGACGGGATTCCGATCCGGGCCCAACCGGGCCGTTTGTTGTCCGTTACGGGCCCTGGTCGGGCCGGAGGGGATTGGTATAACTCTTCCACGGGCACCACCGGGCACTTTCTGCCCGGACCGGCAACGAAGCTGCGACGAAGCGAGGTGGGGTGACCATGCGGGCCCAGGAACGCCAGCACCGCATCCTCGCTCTCGCGCGCCACCAGGGCCAGGTCGAGGTCACCGCCATGGCCTCGGACCTGAAGGTCGCACCGGAGACCATCCGCCGCGACCTCGGGGTACTGGAGCGCCGGGGACTGGTCCGCCGCACCTACGGCGGCGCCTACCCCGTCGAGGGCGCGGGCTTCGAAACCGATCTGGCCCAGCGGGTCACCCTGCACGTCGCCGACAAGCGCCGGATCGCCGCGGAGGCCGTCAAGCTGCTGGGCGAGGCCGAGACGGTGTTCGTGGACGAGGGCTACACCCCGCAGCTCCTTGCCGCCATGCTGCCCGGCGACCGGCCGCTGACCGTGGTCACCGCGTCGCTGTCCACGGCCGCGGCGATCGCCGACTCGCCCAACACCACCGTGCTGCTGCTCGGCGGCCGGGTCCGGGCCCGGACTCTGGCCACCGTCGGCTCCTGGGCCACCGCGATGCTCGCGGGCTTCGTCATCGACCTGGCCTTCGTCGGGTCGAACGGCATCTCCCGCGAACTCGGCCTGACCACACCCGACCCGGTCGTCGCCGACGTCAAGGCCAAGGCGCTCGAGGTTTCCCGGCGGCGGGTGTTCATGGGCCACCACAGCAAGTTCGGCGCGAGCAGCTTCTGCCGCTTCGCCGAGGTCGCCGACTTCGAGGCGATCGTGACCGACACCGGTCTGTCCAGCGCCGAGGCACATCGCTACGCACTGCTGGGGCCGCGCGTCTTCAGGGTCTGACCGGCGGGCCGCCGGCCCGCCCCGCACCGCCACTTCCCGTCTCCCGGCATCCCTCCACCGCTCTCCCCCACCCCCTCCACCGAACCGCCCTCACCGTACGCACGCGTACGCCACACCCCCACGCCGCTGCGGGCTGCCCTCGTGTCCGCGGGCGCATCCGCAACCCTCCCCTGGTCATGAAAGGGACATCATGACACCCACATCGAGAACGACCCGACGCGTCCTGCCGGCCCTCACGCTGGCGGTGTGCGGCACGCTCCTGGCCGCGGCCTGTTCCGGCGCCGGCGGAGCAGGCGGCGGCTCGGGGTCGCACTCCATCAACGTCCTGATGGTGAACAACCCGCAGATGATGGACCTGCAGAAGCTCACCGCGGCCAACTTCACCAAGTCCACCGGCATCAAGGTGAACTTCACGGTGCTGCCCGAGGACGACGTCCGCGACAAGATCACCCAGGACTTCTCCAGCCAGGCCGGCCAGTACGACGTGGCCACCATCAGCAACTACGAGACGCCGATCTACGCCAAGAACGGCTGGCTGGCGCCACTGACCGCGCAGGCCAAGGCCGACACCGGCTTCGCGCAGAGCGACATCCTGCCCGCCATGCAGCAGTCGCTGACGTACAACGGGGACGTCTACGCCGAGCCGTTCTACGGCGAGTCCTCGTTCCTGATGTACCGCAAGGACGTGTTCGCCGCGAAGGGCCTGACGATGCCGGCCAATCCGACCTGGACCCAGGTGGCGGACCTGGCGGCCAAGGCGGACGGCGCGCAGTCCGGGATGAAGGGCATCTGCCTGCGCGGCCAGCCCGGCTGGGGCGAGCTGATCGCGCCGCTGACCACGGTCGTCAACACCATGGGCGGCACCTGGTTCGACCAGAGCTGGAACGCGCAGGTGGACAGCCCCGCCTTCACCAAGGCGGTGAAGTTCTACGTGGACCTGGTGCGGTCCCACGGCGAGGCCGGCGCCCCGCAGGCCGGCTTCACCGAGTGCCTGACCGACATGGAGCAGGGCAAGGTCGCCATGTGGTACGACGCCACGTCCGCGGCCGGATCCCTGGAGGCCAAGGACTCCCCGGTGGCCGGCAAGGTCGGCTACGTGCCCGCGCCGGTCGACCGGACCAAGAGCTCGGGCTGGCTGTACACCTGGGCCTGGGGCGTGCAGAAGGCGAGCAAGCACCAGGACGACGCCTGGAAGTTCATCTCCTGGGCCTCCGGCAAGGGCTACGAGAACCTGGTCGGGCAGCAGCTCGGCTGGTCGCGGGTCCCGGCCGGCAAGCGCACCTCGACGTACTCCAACGCGCAGTACGTGGCGGCCTCCTCGGCCTTCGCCAAGCCGACCCTGACCGCGCTGGAGGCGGCCAACCCGTCCAGCCCCGGCGTGCAGCCGCGGCCCGCGCCCGGCATCCAGTTCGTCGGCATCCCGGAGTTCACCAACCTGGGCACGCAGGTCTCGCAGGAGATCAGCTCCGCCATCGCCGGCCGCACCAGCGTGGACTCGGCCCTGAAGGCGAGCCAGTCGCTGGCGGCCAAGGTCGCGACGACGTACGCGAAGAAGTGACCGTGCCGGCCACCGTACGGCGGCTTCCCGGAGTGACCGGCCGGGAAGCCGGACGCGAAGCGGAGAGCAGATCATGACGAGCCCCACCCCTTCGATCACCCGCCGGATCCGGGCACCGCAGGCGGCCGAGCGGACCGCCTCCCCGCAGTCCCGCGCGCCACGCCCGCGCGGTGTCTGGGCCCGGCGGGCCCCCCTCCTGCCGGCCCTGCTGTTCATGATCGTGGTCACCCAACTGCCGTTCGTGGGCACCCTGGTGATCTCGTTCATGCGCTGGAACGCGCTGGACCCCGGCAATCGCGGCTGGGCCGGCTTCGCCAACTACCGCACCGAGTTCACCGATCCGCAACTGCGCTCGTCGCTGACCACCACGGTGGTGCTGACGGTGGCGGTGGTGGCGGTCAGCCTGGTGCTGGGCCTGGGCCTCGCGCTGCTGCTGGACCGCAAGTTCCTGGGACGGGGCGTGGTGCGCACCATGCTCATCACGCCGTTCCTGGTGGTTCCGGTGGCCTCGGCGCTGCTGTGGAAGCACGCGCTGTACAACGCCTCGTACGGCCTGATCGACGGCACCCTGAACTGGGCCTGGCGCCTGTTCGGCAGCGACAACGCGCCGCAGCCGGACTGGCTGTCGCAGAACCCGAAGCTGGCCGTGGAGGCGTCGCTGATCTGGCAGTGGACGCCGTTCATGATGCTGATCCTGCTGGCCGGCCTGCAGTCCCGGCCGGCGGACGTCACCGAGGCGGCGCGGGTGGACGGCGCGAGTTCCTGGCAGGTCTTCCGCTACCTGACCTTCCCGCACCTGCGCCGCTACCTGGAACTGGCCGCGCTGCTCGGCACGGTGTACGTGGTGCAGAACTTCGACGCCGTGTTCACCCTGACCTCCGGCGGGCTGGGCACCGCGAACCTGCCGTACACCGTCTACACCACCTTCTACCAGGCCCACGACTACGGGCAGGCGTCCGCGGAGGGCGTGATCGTCGTGGTGCTGTCGATCCTGGTGGCGACCTTCGCGCTGCGCACCGTCTCGTCGCTGCTGAAGGAGGAGAGCCGCTGATGGCCGCCGCGACCGCAACCCCCGTACGCATCGCACCCGCCGCGCGCACGTTGCGCCGGCGCTCCCGGCGCAACGGCGCCCTGCTGGGCCTGCTGGCCTGGCTCGGCGGGATCGTGTTCTTCCTGCCGTTCGCCTGGATGGTGCTCACCTCCTTCCACAGCGAGCAGGACGCGGCGGCCAACCCGCCGCACCTGGCCGCCCCGCTGACCCTGAACGGCTACCGGGAGTTCTTCGGGTCCGGCACCGGGGTCAGCCCCTGGCCGCCGCTCGTCAACTCCCTGACCGCGGCCCTCGCCTCGACCGTCCTGGTGCTGGTGCTGGCCATCCCGGCGGCGTACGCGCTGTCGGTCAAGCCGGTCCGGAAGTGGACCGACGTGATGTTCTTCTTCCTGTCCACCAAGATGCTGCCGGCCGTGGCGGGGCTGCTGCCGGTGTATCTCATCGCCAAGAACGCCGGCCTGCTGGACAACATCTGGCTGCTGGTCATCCTCTACACCTCGATGAACCTGCCGATCGCGGTGTGGATGATGCGGTCCTTCCTGGCCGACGTGCCGGTGGCGATCATGGAGGCCGCGGCGATCGACGGCGCGGGCCTGCCCACCGTGCTGGTCCGCATCGTGGCCCCGGTGGTGATGCCGGGGATCGCGGCGACCTCGCTGATCTCGTTCATCTTCTCCTGGAACGAGCTGCTGTTCGCCCGGGTGCTGACCGGTGTGGTGGCCGGCACCGCGCCGGTGTTCCTGACCGGCTTCGTCACCAGCCAGGGCCTGTTCCTGGCCAAGGTGTGCGCCGCCGCGGTGTGCATCTCACTGCCCGTGCTGGCCGCCGGATTCGCCGCCCAGGACAAGCTCGTCCAGGGCCTGTCCCTGGGCGCCGTCAAATGACCCGTGTGAAGCCCGAGAACCGCATGATCCCGATCCCTGGAGCCGTCAAGTGAAAGCAGCCGTCATCAGCGCCCCCGGCACCGTCGGCATCGAGACCGTGGACGACCCCACCCCCGGCCCCGGCGAGGTCGTGGTGCAGGTCGCCGCCTGCGGCCTGTGCGGCACCGATCTGCACATCCTGCAGGGCGAGTTCGCCCCCACGCTGCCGATCGTGCCGGGGCACGAGTTCGCCGGCGAGATCGTCGCCGTCGGCGCCGGGGTGGCGGACCTGGCGGTCGGCGACCAGGTGGCCGTCGACCCCTCGCTGTACTGCCACGAGTGCCACTACTGCCGCATCGGCCGCAGCAACCTGTGCGAGCGGTGGGCCGCGATCGGGGTGACCGTGCCCGGCGGCGCCGCCGAGTACGCCGCCGCCCCGGCCGCCAACTGCGTCAAGCTCCCCGAGCACATCCGCACCCAGGACGCGGCCCTGATCGAGCCGTTGTCCTGCGCGGTACGCGGCTACGACATCCTGCGCTCCTCCCTGGCCAGCCATGTGCTGATCTACGGCTCGGGCACCATGGGCCTGATGATGCTGGAGCTGGCCAAGCGCACCGGCGCCGCGACCGTGGACATGGTCGACATCAACGAGGAGCGCCTGGTCACCGCCCGGCAGCTGGGCTGCAGCCGGGCCGCCACCAGCGCCGACGAGATCACCCGCCCGCGCGACTGGGACGTGGTCATCGACGCCACCGGCAACGCCGCGGCCATCCAGGACGCGCTGGGCCGGGTCGGCAAGGGCGGCACCTTCCTGCAGTTCGGCGTGGCCGACTACGCCGCCCGCGCCACCATCGAGCCGTACCGGATCTACAACCAGGAGATCACCATCACCGGCTCCATGGCGGTGCTGCACAGCTACGAACGGGCCGCCGAGCTCTTCGCCGGCGGCGTCCTGGACCCGGAGGTCTTCATCAGCGACCGCCTGCCGCTGGTGGACTACGCCGCCGCGCTCCAGCGGTTCCAGGCCGGCCAGGGCCGCAAGATCCAGGTCCTGCCGTAGTACGAGCCGCCCCGTACGGGCGACAATCGGGCACCGCGGCTGGCGCCGGGCGGCGCGGACGGCCACGCTGGACGGGAACCGCGGAGGAAGGGGGGCGCGCGGCGGGGCGAGGAGGACAGCGTGAGGATCGTCGTATTCGGGGCCAACGGGCTGACCGGACGCCAGATCGTCGCGCAGGCGCTGGCCGCCGGCCACGAGGTGACCGCGTTCGTCCGCTCGCCGGCCAAGGCCCCCGCGCCGCACCCGCTGCTGACGGTGGCGATCGGCGAGGTGACCGACGACCAGGACGCGGTGACCATGGCAATCAGCGGACAGGACGTGGTGGTCAGCGCGCTGGGCGGCGAGCGGACGATCACGGGCCTGATCAAGCCCACGGTGATCCGGGAGGCGACCCCGGTGATCGTCCGCGCGATGGAGGAGGCGGGGGTGGACCGGGTGGTGTTCCTGTCCGCGTACGGCGTGGGCGAGACCGCCGACCGGGCACCGCTGCCGCTGCGCACGCTGTACAAGGTCTTCCTCGGGCCGGCCTTCGCCGACAAGGTGGTCGGCGAGCGGGTGCTGCGCACCAGCGGCCTGGACTGGACCCTGGTCTACCCGGCGACGCTCACCAACGGCCCGCGCACCCACCGCTACCGCACCGGCGAGCACCTGGACCTCGGCACCCTGGCCAAGGTGTCCCGGGCGGACGTGGCGGAGTTCATCCTGCGGGAGGCCGTCGAACGCGCGTACCTGCACAAGATCGTGGTGGTCGCCGAGTAGGGCACACTGTCCCGGCGGCGTCCGTACCGGACGCCGCCCGCGGTACGGGACAGGGAGGGGACGGCCCGGCGATGAAGGTGATCCTTTTCGGTGCCTCCGGAATGGTCGGGCAGGGCGTGCTGCGCGCCTGCCTGCTGGATCCGGAGGTGACCGAGGTGGTGGCGGTGGTACGGCGCCCGCTGGAGCGCGGCGGGCCCAAGGTGCGCGAGGTGGTGCACGACGACTTCACCGACCTCTCGGCGGTGGCCGGGGAACTGCGCGGGGCCGACGCGTGCTTCTACTGCCTGGGGGTGTCGGCGGCCGGCCGCGGTCCCGAGGAGTACGAGCGGATCACCTACGGCTACGCGCTGGCCGCCGCCCACGCGGTCGCGCACCCGGAGCTGACCTTCACCTATGTCTCGGGCGAGGGCACCGACAGCACCGAGCGCGGCCGGTCGGCGTGGGCCCGGGTCAAGGGCCGGACCGAGAACGTGCTGCTGTCGATGGACATGCGGGCGTACATGTTCCGGCCCGGCTGGATCCAGCCGGTGCACGGCGAGCGGTCCCGGACCCGCTGGTACCGGGTGATGTACGCGCTGACGTCGTGGCTCTACCCGGTGCTGCGGCGGGTTTTGCCCGGTCATGTCACGACCACCCATGAGCTGGGCCGGGCGATGCTGGCGGTGGTGCGGCTGGCCGGCGGGGGGCCGCATGTGCTGCGCAGTCCGGAGATCAACCGGCTGGGTGCCTGAGCCGCGTCCGCGGGCATGTCGGAGAGTTGTGGCACCCCGGGCCGTGTCCGCGGACGCGGCCCGGGGTCGCACGCGTTGGGCCGATCGGGCGTTCGGGCGGACTTGTATGACGATATGCATGACAGGGGCAGGTGCCGGGCACAGAAAGCCTCATGACGGAGATCGGCCTGCCCGCGGGCGTACGAGCCTGCCTGTTCGACCTCGACGGGGTGCTCACGCCCACCGCGAAAGTGCATGCCGCGGCCTGGAAGCAGATGTTCGACGACTTCCTGCGGAACCTGCAGGGGGACGACTTCCGGCCGTTCGACGCCCACGAGGACTACGACCGGTACGTGGACGGCCGGCCGCGGGCCGACGGCGTCCGCACCTTCCTGGCCTCGCGTGACATCGAACTGCCCGAGGGCGAGGAGGACGACCCGCCGGAGCGGCAGACCGTGCACGGCCTGGGCAACCGCAAGAACCTGCTGGTGCTGGAGAAGATCAGGACCGAGGGGGTGCAGCCGTACCCGGGATCGGTGCGTTACCTGGAGGCGGTGCGCAAGGCGGGGCTGCGCACCGCCTGCGTGTCGTCCAGCGCCAACGCCCGCGACGTGCTCGCCTCGGCCGGCCTCACGGACCTGATCGACGTACGGGTGGACGGGCGGCTCGCCGCGGAGCGCGGCCTGCGCGGCAAACCCAAGCCGGACACCTTCCTGGCGGCCGCCGAGGAGCTCGGCGTCGCCGCCGAGCAGGCCGCGGTGTTCGAGGACGCGCTGGTCGGCATGGACGCCGGCCGGTCCGGACGGTTCGGCTACGTGGTGGGCGTGGACCGGGTGGGCCAGGCCGACGAACTGCGCAGCCACGGCGCCGACACGGTGGTCGCCGACCTGGCCGAGCTGATCGGAGTGACCGCGTGATCACCGACCCGGCCTTCACGGTCACCCCGTGGTCGCTGCGCGAGTCCGAGCTGAACCTGGAGCTGCTGCCGCAGAGCGAGTCGGTGTTCGCCCTGTCCAACGGCCACATCGGCTGGCGCGGCAACCTCGACGAGGGCGAGCCCAACGGGCTGCCCGGCTCCTACCTCAACGGCCTGTACGAGCTGCACCCGCTGCCGTACGCGGAGGCCGGCTACGGCTACCCCGAGTCCGGCCAGACGGTCATCAACGTCACCAACGGCAAGCTGATCCGGCTGCTGGTGGACGACGAGCCGTTCGACCTGCGCTACGGCACCGTGCGCTCGCACGAACGGGAACTGGACCTGCGGGCCGGGGTGCTGCGCCGCACCTGCGAGTGGGTCTCGCCGGCCGGGCGGGCGGTGCGGGTGCGCTCCACCCGGATGGTGTCCTTCCGGCAGCGGGCGGTCGCCGCGATCGCCTACGAGGTGGAGCCGCTGGGCGACCAGGTCCGGGTGGTGGTGCAGTCGGAGCTGGCGGCCAACGAGGAATTGCCGCGCATTCCCGGCGACCCGCGGGTCGCCGCCGCGCTGGAGTCGCCGCTGCAGCCGGAGGAACGCTTCGCCGAGGGCACCCGGCTGCGGCTGATCCACTCCACCACCCGCAGCGGCCTGCGCGTGGCGGCCGCGGCCGACCACCGGGTGGCCGGCCCCATCGGCACCACCCAGCTCTCCTCGGAGTCCAGCGAGGACGTCAGCCGCCTGACGATCACCTCGGTGCTGGAGGCCGGGCAGCGGCTGCGGCTGGAGAAGTTCGTGTCCTACGGCTGGTCGGCGACCCGCTCGCTGCCCGCGCTGCGCGACCAGGCCGACGCGGCCCTGGTCGGCGCCCGCGACACCGGCTGGACCGGGCTGCTGGACCAGCAGCGCGAGTACCTGGACGACTTCTGGGAACGGGCCGACGTCGAGGTGGACGGCGACACCGAGGTGCAGCAGGCGGTGCGCTTCGGCCTGTTCCACGTGCTGCAGACCGGGGCCCGGGCCGAGGAGCGGGCCATCCCGGCCAAGGGCCTGACCGGTTCGGGCTACGACGGGCACACCTTCTGGGACGCCGAGACATTCGTGCTGCCGCTGCTGTCCTTCACCGCGCCCAAGGCCGCCGCCGAGGTGCTGCGCTGGCGCCGCAACATGCTGCCGGCCGCACGGGACCGGGCCCGGCAACTCGGCCTGGAGGGCGCCACCTTCCCGTGGCGGACCATCAACGGCGAGGAGGCGTCGGGCTACTGGCCCGCCGGGACCGCCGCCTTCCACATCAACGCCGACATCGCCGACGCGGTGGTCCGCTACGTGGCCACCACCGGCGACGACGCCTTCGAACGGGACACCGGTCTCGAGCTGCTGGTGGAGACCGCCCGGCTGTGGCGCTCGCTGGGGCACCACGACCACGCGGGGGCGTTCCACATCGACGGCGTCACCGGGCCCGACGAGTACAGCGCCATCAGCGACGACAACGTGTTCACCAACCTCATGGCGCAGGCGAACCTGGTGGCCGCGGCCGACGCCGCCGAGCGGCATCCCCGGCACGCGGCGGCGCTCGGTGTCACCGACGAGGAGACCGCGGCCTGGCGGGACGCGGCGGCGGCGATGACCCTGCCGTACAACGACGACCTCGGGGTGCACGAGCAGTCCGCGGGCTACACCCGGCACCAGATGTGGGACTTCGCGGCCACCGACCCCGACCACTACCCGCTGATGCTGCACTACCCCTACTTCGACCTCTACCGCAAACAGGTCGTCAAACAGGCGGACCTGGCGCTGGCCATGTACCTGCGCGGCGACGCCTTCACCGCCGAGCAGAAGTTCCGCAACTTCGCCTACTACGAGCCGATCACGGTCCGCGACTCCTCGCTGTCCGCGTACTGCCAGTCGGTGATCGCGGCCGAGGTGGGCCACCTCCAGCTCGCCTACGACTACCTGGGCGAGTCCGCGCTGATGGACCTGGAGGACCTGGAGAACAACGCCCGCGACGGGCTGCACATCGCGGCGCTGGCCGGCACCTGGACCGCGCTGGTGGCCGGGCTGGGCGGGATGCGGCTGTTCCACGGGGAGTCGATCCGGTTCGCGCCCAGGCTGCCTGACGCGCTCAGCCGGATCGCCTTCCGGCTGCTGTTCCGCGGCCGGCGGCTGAAGGTGGAGGTGCACCGCATGTCCGCGACGTACACCCTGGCGCACGGCGATCCGCTGGAGATCCTGCACTACGGCAAGCCGTTCACGCTGACCCAGGACGCGCCCGTCACCCGGTCGCTGCCGGACCTGCCGGCCCGCCCGCACCCCGCCCAGCCGCCGGGCCGGCCCCCGCTGCGCCGCCCGCACCAGAGCTGACGCGCGGGGCCGGGACCCGTGGCGGCGCGGCTCACAGCCAGCCGCGCCGCTTGAACAGCACGTACAGCCACAGCACGATCGCGGCCATCAGGCCGATGGCGGCCGGGTAGCCCCACACCTGGTGCAGTTCCGGCATGTGGTCGAAGTTCATGCCGTAGATGCCGGCGATCAGGGTGGGCACGGCGGCCATGGCGGCCCAGGCGGAGATCTTGCGCATGTCGTCGTTCTGCCGCACGCCGACCTGGGTGAGGTGGGCGGCCAGGATGTCCGACAGCAGCCGGTCCAGGGCGTCCCCGGCGTCGTTGGCGCGGGTGAGGTGGTCGGCGACGTCGCGGAAGAAGGGTCGGGTGCGCGGCTCGACGTGCGGCACCTCGCCCGACGCCAGCCGGGCCATGGGCTCGGCGAGCGGGCCGGTGGCGCGCCGGAACTCCAGCACCTGCCGCTTGAAGGCGTAGATGACCTCGGCGAGCTGGGCGGACCCGCCGGCGGCCGGGGCGAACACCCGCTCCTCCAGCTCCACCAGGTCCGCCTGGAGGTCGGCGGCGATCTCCAGATAGGAGTCCACGACGCTGTCGCAGATCGCGTAGAGGACGGCGACCGGGCCCAGCCACAGCATCTCGGGGGTCTCCTCCATGCGGGAGCGCACGTCGGCGACGGTCGCGGTCGGGCCGTGCCGGACGGTGGCCACGAAGGAGTCGCCGATGAAGACCATCAGCTCGCCGGTGCCGACGGTGTCCGCCCGGTCGTCGTAGCTCAGCGGGTGCAGCACCGTGAACAGGGCGTCGTGGTAGAGCTCCATCTTGGGGCGCTGGTGAGCGTGCAGGGCGTCCTCGACGGCGAGCGGATGCAGCTTGAACGCCTGCGCCACCTGGTCGAACTCCTCCGTGGTGGGCTCGGCCAGGCCGATCCACACGAAGGACTCGTCACTCTCCCGGGCCCTGGCCAGGGCATCGGGCAGGCTGTCCAGGTCCTCGTGGGTGTCCGTGCGGCGCCCGTCCCGGTAGACGGCGCAGTCCACGATCATGCGCTGCTCCCTTCCCGGCCGGTCTCCCGCCGGCCCTTTTGTGCTCGCGCCCGGCCGGACCGTACGGCGGTCCGCCCGGTCCGGCCGGTTCGCCCGCTCAGGCGGGCACGGCGACCGGCAGCAGGCCCGCCAGGGCCAGGTCGCGCAGCAACCGGTCCGGGGTGAGCGGCAGTTCGCGCAGCCGCAGCCCGGTCGCGTGGTGCACGGCGTTGCCGATGGCCGCCGCGGTGCCGACGATGCCGATCTCCCCGATGCCCTTGCTGCCCATGGGGTTGAGGTGCTCGTCGGCCTCGTCGATCCAGTGCGCCTCGATGCTCGGCAGGTCGGCGTTGACCGGCACGTGGTACGAGGCCAGGTCGCGCTCCGCGTAGTCGCCGAAGCGGGGGTCCATGGTGCTGCCCTCGCTCAGGGCCATGCCCAGGCCCATGGTCATGGCGCCGATGAACTGGGAGCGGGCGGTGACCGGGTTGAGGATCCGGCCGGCGGCGTACACGCCGAGCAGCCGCCGGACCCGCACCTCGCCGGTGACGGTGTCCACGGTGACCTCGGCGAAGGTCGCGCCGAACGCGTGCCGGGCGTACGGCGACGGTGCGGTGGCCTCCTGCACGGTGTCGGCGCCCACGCTCATGCCCTCCGGCGGAAGCAGCCCGTCGTGCTCCTCCAGCCGCTCGGTCAGCTCGGTGCACGCCTTGTGCACCGCGCTGCCCCAGGAGGCGGTGCCGGACGAGCCGCCGGCCACCGGGGCGGCCGGCAGCCGGCTGTCGCCGAGGTCGAGCCGGACCCGGTCCGGCGACGTGCGCAGCGCGGAGGCGGCGATCTGGGCGAGCACGGTTCGCGCGCCCGTGCCGATGTCGGCGGCGTTGACCGCGACCGTGAAGGTGCCGTCGGGCGCGGCCGTGGCGGTGGCGTGCGACGGCATGAAATACACGGGATAGGTCGCGGCGGCCACTCCGGTGCCGATCAGCAGGTTGCCCTCGCGGCGGACGGCGGGTTCCCGGTCGTCCGCCCGCCAGCCGAAGCGACGGGCGCCCTCGCGCAGGCACTCGGCCAGGTGGCGGCTGCTGAACGGGCGGCCGGTGTCGGGCTCCCGCTCGGTGTCGTTGCGCAGCCGCAGTTCGATCGGGTCCGCCCCCACCGCGACGGCCAGTTCGTCCATCGCGGACTCCAGCGCGTACATGCCGGGCGCCTCGCCGGGGGCGCGCATCCACGACGGGGTGGGCACGTCCAGTGCGACGACCCGGTGGATCGTGACGCTGTGCGGCGAGGTGTACATCACCCGCGCGGGCACGGCGGCCTGCTCGACGAACTCCTTGACGGTGGAGGTCTGGGTGATCGCCTCGTGCTCGAGTGCGGCGATCCGGCCCTGCGCGTCGGCGCCCAGACGCACCCGCTGCAGTGTGGGCGCGCGGTGGCCGGTGACGGCCGGCAGGTGCCGGCGGGGCAGGGCGAGCTTGACCGGGCGGCCGGTGTGCCGGGCGGCCATGGCGGCGAGCACCACGACGGGCCGTGTCGTGCCCTTGCTGCCGAACCCGCCGCCGACGTACTCGTTGATGACCGCGACCTGGTCCTCGGCCAGGCCGAACAGCGCGGCCAGGTCGTTGCGCACGTCGGTGGACCCCTGGTTGGAGTCGTGGGCGACGAGCATGCCGTCCTCCCAGTACGCGGTGCTGGCGTGCGGCTCCATCGGGTGGTTGTGCAGCCCGGTCACCTTGTATGTGCCGTCGACGCGGACGGCCGAGGCGGCGTGTGCGGCGCCGAAGTCGCCGCGTTCGCGTACCCCGGGGTGACCGCCGTTGGCCGTCTCGGGCGTGTACAGCTCCGGGTGGCGGGCGGTGAGCAGCACGTCGTGCGGCTCCTCGGCGTAGTCGATGTGCAGGGCGGCGGCGCCCTCCCGGGCCGCCTCCGGCGACTCGGCGACGACCAGGGCGACGGGCCAGCCGCGGTGCGGGACCCGGTTGTCCTGGAGCACCCACAGGGTGGGATCGGCGCCGGGCAGCAGGCGCGGCGCGTTGTCGTGGGCGAGGACGGCGGTCACACCGGGGACGGACAGGGCGTCCTCGCGGTGGACGGCGGTGATCCGGCCCCGCGCGATGCCGGCCCCGACCGAGCGGGCCCACAGGCAGCCGGGCGGGGTGTGCTCGGCGGCGTAGCGGGCGGCGCCGGTGACCTTGGCGCGGCCGTCGCGGCGGGCGGTGGGAGCGCCGAGAGGGTCGCTCGCGGCCCGGGCGCCAGCGGGACCGCCGTTCGTACCGCGGCCGTCGGTGCCGCGCGCGTTCGTACCGCGGCCGTCGGCGTCGCGGCCGTTCGCGCCGCGCGCGTTCATGCCGCCGCTCCGGCGGCCCGTGCGGCGAGCGCGCTGAGCACGTCCACCGCGAGGTTGCGGGCGAGCTGCACCTTGAAGGCGTTGTCCCGCAGCGGGCGGGCGTGCACGAGTTCGGCGTCGGCGGCCTGGGCGAAGGCGGCGGGAGTGGCGGGCGCGCCGAGCAGTACGGTCTCGGCGGCGCCGGCCCGCCACGGCCGGTGGGCCAGCCCGCCGAAGGCCAGGCCGACGTCGTGCACCACTCCGTCGCGCACGTCGAGCACGGCGGCCACCGAGGCCAGCGCGAAGGCGTACGAGGCGCGGTCGCGGGCCTTGCGGTAGAGGGACGGGCCCATGGGCGGGGGCAGTTCGACCGCGGTGATCAGCTCGCCCGGCCGCAGTTCGGTGTCGCGCTCGGGGCGCTCGCCGGGCAGCCGGTGGAAGTCGGCGACGGGCAGGGCGCGTTCGCCGTCCGGGCCGAGCAGGTGCACAGTGGCGCCGAGCGCGGCCAGCGCGACGGCCATGTCGGAGGGGTGGGTGGCCACGCACGCCTCGGAGTGGCCGAGCACCGCCAGATCCCGGTGCACCCCCTCGATCGCCGGGCAGCCCGAGCCCGGCAGGCGCTTGTTGCAGGGCTTGCCCGGGTCCTGGAAATACAGGCAGCGGGTGCGCTGCATCAGGTTGCCCGCGGTGGTGGCGACGTTGCGCAACTGCCCGGAGGCCCCGGCCAGCAGCGCCTGCGACAGCACCGGGTACCGCTCGCGTACGGCGGGGTGGGCGGCCAGGTCGCTGTTGCGGACCGCCGCGCCGATCCGCAGGGCCCCGCCCGGGCCGGACTCGACGCGGTCCAGCGGCAGCCGGCTGACGTCGATCAGGGTCTGCGCGGACTCCACGCCGAGCTTCATCAGGTCGATCAGGTTGGTGCCGCCGGCCAGGAACCGGGCGCCGGGGCGCGCGGCGTACTCCTGGACCGCCTCGGCCGGGCTGTGCGCGCGCACGTAGGCGAAGGGCTTCACGGGGTGGCTCCGTCCTGGAGGTGCCGGGGGTCCCCGTCCGGCCGGCCGGCGGCGTCCCCCGGGGCCCGGCCTGCGTCCTGGACGGCGGCGACGATGTGGGCGTACGCGCCGCAGCGGCACAGGTTGCCGCTCATCCGCTCCCGGATCTCCTCGGCGGTCAGGCCGGGGCGGCTGCCGGGCGCGGTGACGAGCGAGGGGTGGCCGGCGGCGAGTTCGCCGAGCATGCCGACGGCGGAGCAGATCTGGCCGGGGGTGCAGTAGCCGCACTGGAGGGCGTCGTGGTCCAGGAACGCCTGCTGGACCGGGTGCAGCGTCTCGCCGCCGGGGCCGGGCGCGGCCAGTCCCTCGACGGTGGTGATCCGGGCGCCGTCCTGGGCGACCGCGAGGAGCAGGCAGCTGTTGGCGCGCCGCCCGTCGATCAGGACGGTGCACGAGCCGCACTGGCCGTGGTCGCAGCCCTTCTTGGTGCCGAACAGGCCCAGGTGCTCCCGCAGGGTGTCCAGCACGGTGGTGCGGTGGTCCAGGGTGAGGGTGCGCTCCTCGCCGTTGACCCGCAGGGTGACCGCCGAGCGGTGCTCGGCCCGCGGCGGGGCCTCGGGATGGGCCCGCTGCCGGGTGGATCCCGCTCTCGCGCCTTTGCCTGCCACGGCCACGTCCTTCCCGTTTCCCGCTTCCCGTTTCCCGCTGAGTCGCGTCGGTGTGCCTGCTGCCCCCGGCCCGCCCGCGCATTCCCCCGCCGAGCGCTCCCCTGCCAGGCTCACCGGCCCGGCCGCCCGCCGCGCCCCGGGCCGCGCCGACCGGGTGACGCCGCCGTGACACAGCCGCCGTGACACAGCAGTGACGCAGCAGTTCGTGAACTGCCTGTCCGGCGCTCGACCGCGGCTGTCAGACTTCTGCCGTGCCCGATTACGACATGCTGGTCATAGGTTCAGGTCCTGGCGGTCAGAAGGCCGCGATAGCGGCGGCCAAGCTCGGCCGCACCGCGGCGGTGGTGGAACGCCCCGACCGGGTGGGCGGGGTCTCCCTGCACACCGGGACCATCCCCTCCAAGACCCTGCGCGAGGCGGTGCTCTATCTCACCGGCCTCAACCAGCGCGACCTGTACGGACAGAGCTACCGGCTCAAGGAGGACATCACCGTCGCCGACCTGACCGCCCGCACCCAGCACGTGGTGGGGCGTGAGGTCGACGTGGTGCGCAGCCAGCTGAGCCGCAACCAGGTGACGCTGCTGCCCGGCACCGGCCGCTTCGTCGACGACCACACCGTGGCGGTGCGCGACACCGCCGGCCGCGACCGGCTGGTGACCGCCGAGCACATCGTGATCGCCACCGGCACCCGGCCGGCCCGCCCGGCCAGCGTCGAGTTCGACGACGTGACCGTGATGGACTCCGACAGCGTGCTGAGCATGGAGCGCGTGCCGCGGTCCATGGTGATCGTCGGGGCCGGGGTGATCGGCATGGAGTACGCCTCGATGTTCGCCGCCCTCGGCAGCAAGGTCACCGTGGTCGAACAGCGCGAGGAAATGCTGAACTTCTGCGACGGCGAGGTCGTGGAGGCGCTGAAGTACCACCTGCGGGACCTGGCGGTCACCTTCCGCTTCGGCGAGACGGTCGCGGCCGTGGAACGGCACGAGCGCGGCGCCCTGACCATCCTGGAGAGCGGCAAGAAGATCGCGGCGGACGCGGTGATGTACTCCGCCGGACGGCAGGGCCTGACCGACGCGCTCGACCTGGACAAGGCGGGGCTGACCGCGGACAAGCGGGGCCGGATCGCGGTGGACGACAACTACCGCACCGCGGTGCCGCACATCTACGCGGTCGGCGACGTGATCGGCTTCCCGGCGCTGGCCGCCACCTCGATGGAGCAGGGCCGTACCGCCGCTTACCACGCGCTGGGCGAACCGGTGCACGGGCTGCAGGACCTTCAGCCGATCGGGATCTACACCATCCCCGAGATCAGCTTCATCGGGCGCACCGAGGACCAGCTCACCGACGCCCAGATCCCGTTCGAGGTGGGCGTGTCCCGCTACCGCGAACTGGCCCGCGGGCAGATCATCGGCGACGCCCACGGCATGCTCAAGCTGCTGGTCTCCCCCGCCGACGGCCGCCTGCTGGGTGTCCACTGCTTCGGCACCGGCGCCACCGAGCTGATCCACATCGGCCAGACCGTCATGGGCCTCGGCGGCACCGTCGACTACCTGGTCGACGCGGTCTTCAACTACCCCACGCTCGCCGAGTCCTACAAGGTCGCCGCCCTGGACGTGACCAACAAGATCCGCCAGATCGACCGCATGTCCGGCTGAGGCGGGGCCTTCGCGCTGCGCAGGCGGGTCGGGGCCGCCCGGTCCGATCAGCGTGCCGACGGCAACCCGTCGTGCTTCCCGCCGTCGCCTGCGGTCGCCTCCCTACCCGCGTGGTCAGCCCTTGAACCGTACGGTGCGGGGACGTATCCGGCGGACCACGGCGGTACGGGCACCCGCCACCGCGCGGGCGGCGACCAGCGCCTGCCAGGCGGCGTCGGCATCATGGTGCCGCCGGTGCAGCGTGACGGCGTCGCGGTGGGCCTTGAACGCGGCCCGTGACCACGTGACCGACCGTACCTGGCCGGCCAGTGCCGTCAGTGCCGCGGCGTCATCGGCGGTGACCGCCTCGCCGGCCAGGCGGGCATACCTCTGCGCCTGTTCCAGCCGGGCGAGGGCGGCCGGCCGGTCGCCGCGGTCCTGCCATGCCGCCGCAGCGGCGCCCCGCAATTGCGCGGCGGCGTCCGCGGGCCGGCCGCGCCGGTCCCATTCGGCGGCCGACCGCCCGGCCCGGGTCTCGCGGGTCTTCGCGCCCTCCTCGCGGGCCCGCCGGTAGGTGGTCCACCAGCCGGGAACACCGGTGTCCTGGGCGATGAAGAGTGCGGCCGCGGCGGCGGCCTCCGCGTGGTGATCCCACGACATGAGCGTTTCGACGGCCGGGGCGCAGCACCTCTCGAGCAACGCGATCGCCTGCCGGCCCCGGTCCGAGTCGCGGTCCGTCCGGTGCAGTGCCTCCACGGCGGACTCGGCCGCCACCAGCAGCAATTGCGCCCCCGCCACGTTGTCGGCTGCCGAACGGCTCCTGACCAGCCAGGCACCACGTGCCCGCAGGGCCCGCGCGATCTGGAACGGATCGCCGGTTTCGCGGGCGAGGGCCTCGGCCTGACGGCCGTAGTCCTCGCCGGCCGCCGGCCGGAACCGGTGCTCGGTCAGATACATCAGGGCGTCCAGTTCCCGCTCCCGGTCCCCGGTCCGCCGCCACAGTGCCAGGGCGCGTTCCTGGGCCTGCGTCGACCCGTCGGAGAACTGGGACATCCTGCTGAGCCCGGACGCCACCCGATCGGCCGCGGCCGCGACGTCGCGGTCCCGTTCGCCCTGATGGCCGTGCTCCGGCGCTTCCACGTCGCCGGCCACGTCGAGCAGGGCGGACAGCACGTCCATCGCCTTGTCGACGGCGGCAGGGGTGACCCACCCGTGGTGAGCCCAGTCGCCACCGCTGTGCCCGCCATGCCCCCCATGGCCGCCGTCGTGGCCCCCGCCGTGCCCGCCGCTGTCGCCGCCGTGTCCCCCGCCGTCCATCGCGTCCTCCCCGTGGCTCGGCCTCTTCCGTCCAGCTTCCCCTGCCCGCCCTGGCCACCCGTACCGGTGACCGGACCGGTACACACGTCTCGGAATCGTGACCGGCCGTACGGCCCGGCGGCCGGCCCGGGCCAGGGACCGTCGGTCACCGGCGTGGTCGCCACCGCCGTCGCCCCGGCCGGCCGGGAGCACTTCCGGCGCGGCAGCCCGAGTCGGGACGCGCCCCGAAGGGGCGCGGGGTTGTTGCCCCTATGCGGCCGGCGCCGCGTGGGCGCGGCAGGCCACGACGCCGCGGAACCCGGCAGACCACAGCACCGCAGCGCCGAGAGCCCCCCGGAAGCGGCGCGGCCTCACAGCTGCGCGGGCATTGACAACCGGATGGGCGCCGGGCGAATGTGGGAGCGCTCCCATGACACTTGTGCACGCCCCCCACGTCCCGCCTGACGAAGGTGAGAACTCCCGTGCGCCTGACGCGTATCCGTTCCTCCTCCCGGCGCCGCCTGGCCGCGACGGCCGCGGTCGGCGCCCTGGCCGCCGCGCTGCTGGCCGGCGGCGGCGCCGCCCGTGCCGATGATCCGCCACCGCCGTCCGCGGTGGACGTGACCGTGAACGCGAACGAGGGCCTGGGCACCATCCCGGCCACCGCGTACGGCCTGAACAGCGCCATTTGGGACTCCCAGATGAACGTCCCCGAGGTGCAGAACCTGCTCGGCGCGGCCGGCATCGGCGCGCTGCGCTACCCCGGCGGCTCGTACGGGGACATCTACCACTGGCAGACCAACACCGCGCCCGGCGGCTACGTCGCCCCCGGCACCGACTTCGACGCCTTCATGGGCACGGTCAAGAAGATCGGCGCCCAGCCCGTCCTGATCGCCAACTACGGCTCGGGCACCCCGCAGGAGGCCGCCGACTGGGTGCGGTACGCCAACATCACGAAGGGGTACGGCGCGAAGTACTGGGAGGTGGGCAACGAGCTGTACGGCAACGGGCACTACGGATCCGGCTGGGAGACCGACCAGCACGCCGACACCTCGCCGACCGCCTACGCGCACAACGTACTGGACTTCGTCTCGTCGATGAAGGCCGTGGACCCGACCGTCAAGGTCGGCGCGGTGCTGACGATGCCCGGCAACTGGCCGGACGGCGTGATGGCCGGCGGTGAGAGCGCCGACTGGAACCACACGGTGATCCCGATCATCGCCGGCAAGGCCGACTTCGTGATCGTGCACTGGTATCCCAGCAGCTCCGGCGCCTCCCAGATGCTCGGCTCGGTCTCCCAGCTCACCGGTGAACTCTCGCAGTTGCGCGACGAATTGGACGCGGCTGGCGCGAAGGACACCCCGATCGCGCTGACCGAGGTCAACGGCGGGGTGGACGAGGACACCCAGCCCAACGCCCTGTTCGGCGCCGACGCGTACTTCACCGCCCTGCAGAGCGGGGTGTTCACCGTCGACTGGTGGGACACCCACAACGGCCCCGGGCAGATCAGCACCGCGCCCGACGGCGCCACCGACTACCAGGACTGGGGCGTGCTCTCCAGCGGGACGTGCGTCGGCTCGGTGTGCGAGCCGCCGATGAACACCCCGTTCCCCACGTACTGGGCGATCCGGATGCTGAGCACGGTGGGCGTGCCCGGTGACCTGCTCGTGGGCGCGGGCACCTCCAACGCGACGGTGTCGGCGCACGCCGTGCGGCGGGCCAACGGCGACCTGAGCGTGCTGCTGGTCAACAAGGACCCCTCGGCCGCGCAGACCGTCGCCCTGCACTACACCGGCTTCACCCCGGACCCCTCCGCCGCGGTGAGCGTGTCCACCTTCCGCGACCGGGCGGCCGGCATCGACACCGGCACCTCGGCGGACAACGCCACGGCGACCCTGCCCCCGTACTCGCTGACCACCCTGACCCTGCACGCCAAGGCGGGCACGACGGCCACGCTGTCCGCGCCGGGCGCCCCGAAGGTCACGGCGGCCGACGACACCAGCGCCACCGTGTCCTGGACCCCGGCCACGGGCGGCACCGCGACCCGCTACGAGGTCTACCGCCAGTTCGGCACCACCAGCGAGTTGCTCGCCACGTCCACCGGCGGCAGCGCGACCGTGCACAACCTGACACCGGGGACCACGTACACCTGGAACGTGCTGGCCAGGGACGCGAGCGGCAGGCTGTCGCGGCCCTCGGACCCGGTGACGGTACGCACCGGCACCCCGGCGCACTCCACCTGCCAGGTCTCGTACCAGGTCACGGCCGGCTGGGGCAGCGGCTTCAACGCGAACGTGAACATCACCAACACCGGCCCGACGCCGATCACCGGGTGGACGCTGGCCTTCTCCTTCCCCAGCCCCGGTGAGTCGGTCAGCGGCTTCTGGAACGCGCAGGTGGCCGAGAACGGGCAGAACGTCGTGGCGACACCGGTGGACTGGAACTCCACCCTGGCCGCGAACGGCGGCAACTCGGTGTCCTTCGGCTTCACCGGCGCCAACGACGGGGCCAGCCCGCCGCCGACCGTGTTCACGCTCAACGGCACCGTCTGCACGACCGCATGACCATGGTCCGAGGCACTGCCGACGGCGCTGCGCCCGAGCGGGCGCACGCCGAACGGCGGACGCCGCGGGCGGTGACACCCCGTGCCACTGGGGTGGAGCCGCCCGCGGCTGCCATGATCATTCCCATGCTGCAGGTATGCCTCAACGGCTCCAGGGGCCGGTCCTCGTGCGCGGGTCTGCCGGTGACGCCGCCGGAACTCGGCGACGCCGCCGCGCAGGCCGTCGCGGCCGGAGCGCGCGACATCCACCTCCATCCCCGCGACGACCGGGGCGCGGACACGATGGACCCGCTGTTCGTGGACGCCGCCGTCGCCGCGGTCCGGGCCGCCGCGCCCGGCGTGACACTCGGGGTCACCACCGGCGCGTGGACCGAGCCCGATCCGGTCCGGCGCGCCGCCCTGGTCCGCTCCTGGTCGGTGCTGCCCGACCACGCGTCGGTGAACTTCCACGAGGCCGGCGCGGAGGGCGTCGCCGAAGCGCTGCTGGCCTGCCGGATCGGCGTCGAGGCGGGGATCTTCGCCGGTACGGACGGGGCCGCGCGGCTGCGGGTCTGGTCGCACGCGCACCGGGTGCGGCGGATCCTGGCCGAGGTCGAGGATCCCGATCCGGTCTCCGGCCCGGGCGCCGCTCTCCGACTGCTGGCGGAGCTGGCCGGCCCGGACGGGTCCGGCGGCGCCGCCCGCCGCCCGGTGCTGCTGCACGGCGTGGACGGCTCGGCCTGGCCGATCCTGCGGCTGGCCGCCGACCGCGCCCTGGACACCCGCATCGGCCTGGAGGACGTCCTTCTCCTCCCGGACGGCACCCCGGCCCCGGACAACGCCGCCCTGGTCCTGGCCGCCCGCCAGGTGCTGGGGCAGGCGGTACGGAGCTGAGCCGCGTCACGCGAATCCGCCGGCCCGCCGCACCGGGGTTTTGCGTGCGTGCCCGCGTCCACCCGGCCTGACCTGGCGGAAGAGCAGGTTGCGGGGGGCCGCGACTGTGCCATTCTGAGGGGGTGGGCGTATGCCTGTCCGCTTATGTGACCTTCGTCGGCCGGCGCACCCGGCGGGCGGAAGGCGGGGCGAGGCGTGCCGGGTGACGGCGGGGCAGCGGGGACGCCGCCGGCGTCCGCACCGGCCGCGCGGGAACGGATCCTGGCGTTCGCCGGCGCGCTGCTGGTCGCCCTCTACCTGCTGGACAAGGAGAGCGGCGCGCTGGTGCTGGCCGAGACCAGGGGCGGCGCGGCCGGTCGTTACGGGCTTCCCGAGCGCTATCGGGTGACCGGCCGCTCTCCGGCCGCGGAGGCGGTGGTCACCGGCCGGCCGCTGTGGCTGGACGCCGCCGGGTTCGCCGCCCGGCGCGACAAGTTTCCCGGGACGGTCCGGCCCCCGGCCGGAACAGCCGGCGCGTCCCTGGGCGCGCTGCCGCTGCGCGCGGGGACGGACGCTCCTCCCCGTGGCTGCCTGGTGCTGGTGGGTGACGCCGTGGACGGCTTCGCCCCGGAGCAGCGCCGGTTCCTGCAGCGGTACGCCGACGAGATCGCCGCCGGGCTGCCGGCGGCCGTGGCGGCCGGGGGCGAATGGCCGCTGCTCGGGCCGGCGCTTCGGCGCCTGCGGACAGGAGGGTTCTCCCTGGTCCCGAGCACCGGCCTGATCGACGCCGACGCCTCCCTGCTGGATCTGTTCGGCATCCAGCGGGACGAATTCGACGGCAAGGTGGAGTCCCTGCTGGCCCCGGTCGTCCCGGACGACCTGCCCGGGCTCGAGGACGTGGTCGACGCGTCGGCGACCGTGGCCGGCTGCCGGGAGGTGGAGTTCCGGGTACGGCTGCGCACCGGTGAGTTCCGCCGGCTGCGGCTGGGCTGCCGGGCGCTGCGCGACGGCGGCGGGAGGCCGGAACAACTGCTGGGGGTGGTCGCCGACGCCTCGGGGCCGGGGTCCGACGACGAGGGAGCGCTGCGGCGGCTGTCCGACGAACTCGATCGCGCCCAGACGGCCCGGGACGTCGGCCGTATCGTGGTCGCCGCGCTGCGCGGGCCGCTGTGCGCCGACCGGCTGGCGCTGGGCGCGCTGGAGGCCGACCGGCTGGTGGTCACGGTGCTGGACCCGCCGCGGACCGCGGCCTGGCCCGACTCCTGGCGGGCCGAATGGCGCTCGGAGTGGCCGGATCCGCCGGTGCGTGCCATTCCGGAGTTGCAGGCCGCGCTGCGCAGCGGCACTGCGCGGTTCTGGCCCGCCGGCGCCGCGCTCGAACCCGCGCTGGCGGACGTCGGCCCCGGGGGCCTGGCCGTCCTGCCGCTGCCGGCCCACGGCCGGATCGCCGGCGTGTGCCTGATCGGCTGGGAGCAGCCGCACGAGTCCGGCCCGCAGGAGCGGTCCATGCTCACGACGGCCGCGGGTCTGATCGGCGAGGCGCTGATGCGCGGCCTGGCGTACGACGCCGAGCAGGAACTCGCCGGCATGCTCCAGCGCACCCTGCTGCCCCGGCGGCTGCCCGCGCTGCCCGGCGGCGAGGCCGTCGCCCGCTACCGGCCCGCCACGCACGGCCTCCAGGTGGGCGGGGACTGGTACGACGTGATCGCGCTCTCCGAGAACCACGTGGTGCTGGTGATCGGGGACGTCCAGGGGCACAGCACCGCCGCCGCGACCGTCATGGGCCAGATGCGCACCGCGGTGCGGGCGTACGCCGTGGAGGGGCACCCGCCGGACGTGACGGTCTCGCACGCCAACCGGCTGCTCATCGGCATGGAGACGGATCTGTTCGCCACCTGCACCTACGTCGACCTCGACATGGAGGAGGGCGACGCCCTGATCGTCCGCGCCGGTCACCTGCCCCCGCTGCTGCGGCTCCCGGACGGCAGTACGGAGGAGGTGACGGCCGACGGCGGCCCGCCGCTGGGGGTGCTGGCCGACACCGACTTCCCGATGACCGCGGTGACCCTGGCCCCGGGCACGGTGATCGGGCTGCTCACCGACGGCCTGGTCGAATCCGCGAGCCTGCGGGTGGAGGACGGGCTGCGCCGGGTGCGGGACGCGTTCGCCGCCGCGGACCCGGCGGACATCGGGCAGATGGCCGACGACGTGATCGGGCAGCGCGGCCCGCCGGCCGACGACGTGGCGCTGCTGCTCCTGCGGTACGACGGGATGAAGGTGCGGCCGGTCCGGGCCAGGTCGGTCGTGTGGCGACTGCCCGACGCCGTCATGCACGCCCGCCGGTTCACCGCGCGCACCCTGCGTGCCTGGCACCTGACGGACGTGTCCGACGCGGCGCTGCTGGTCATCTCGGAGCTGGTCACCAATGCCCTGATCCACACGCACGGCGCGGTGGGCATCGACCTGACGCTGGCCGGCGACCGGCTGCGGATCGCGGTCAGCGACTCCTCGGCGCGCGCCCCGGCCAAGCCGGTGGCGGTGGACTGGGAGTCGACCGGCGGCCGCGGCATCCTCCTGGTCGAGGCGGTGTCCGGCGCCTGGGGCTCGGTGCCGGTCAGCGGCGGCAAGCAGGTGTGGAGCGAGATCGTCCTGCCGCCGCGGGAGCAGGAGCCGGAGCCGGAGCCGCCGGGCGGACTGCCGCAGGAGTCACCGCACGAGTCGCAGCAGGAATCACCGGAAGCGCCGCGCGGTCCGGGCCGGGAGCCGGTGGCGGGAGGCCGACAGGAGGAGACGTCGGAATGAGCATCCGTACCCGGGTCGCCGCGCTGGCCGCGGCCGTCGCCGCGGCCGTGGCGCTGGGCGCCTGCGGCACCGCGGCCGGTGCCGCCAGTGGCGCGCACACCACCGCGACCGCCGGCCGCCGAGGCGGCTTCACCGTCGGCCTGCTGCTTCCGGCCAGCGGGGCGGACCGGTACGGGCGCTTCGACAAGCCCCTGATCACGCAGCGGCTTCAGCAGCAGTGCCCGGACTGCACGGTGGACGCCGTCAGCGCCAGGGACAACCCGGCGACCCAGCAGCGCCAGATGAACGCCATGATCACCAAGCGGGTCGACGTGATGATCCTCGCCGCCGTGGACGGCAGGGCCCTGCGCTCCTCCATCGTCCAGGCACACCGGGCCGGCATCCCCGTGGTCGCCTACGACCGCCTCTCCGAGGGCCCGATCTCGGGATACGTCACCTTCGACGGCGCCCAGGTCGGCCGGCTCCAGGCCCAGGGCCTGCTGACGGCGATGGGCCCCAAGGCGCACGGCGGCCAGATCGTCATGATGAACGGGGCCGCGACCGACCCGAACGCGGGCTGGTTCCAGCGGGGCGCGCTGTCCGTCCTCAAGGGCAAGGTCAGGATCGGCCGTTCGTACGACACCATCGACTGGCAGCAGTCGGTCGCCTTCGCCAACATGACCAGCGCCATCGCCGCGCTGGGGCCCAACGGCGTCGACGGCGTGCTGGCCGCCAACGACAACCTCGCCACGGGCGTCCTCAACGCGTTCGACTCCTCCCGGATCTCTCCGGCGCCTCCGGTGACCGGTCAGGACGCCGACCTGGTCGCCGTGCGGCGGATCGTCGCCGGCACGCAGACCATGACCGTGTACAAGCCCATCAAGCCCGAGGCCCGGGCGGCCGCGGACATGGCCGTCGCCCTGGGCCGCGGCCAGCAGCCGCACACCGGCCGCACCGTCGCCAACTCCACCACCAGGAACATTCCGGCTGTCTTCCTCACGCCGGTCCCGGTGACCGCCGGCAACGTCAAGGACACCCTGGTCAAGAGCGGCGTGTACAAGATCGGCGAGATCTGCACCCCGAACCTGCGGTCGGCCTGCGCCAGGGCCGGGCTCACGCCCTGAAGCCGCCGAGGAGGTGAATCCCGTGGCCCCTCCCCTGCTGGCGCTGCGCGGCGTCTGCAAGCGCTACGGCGCGGTCCGGGCCCTGGTCGACGTGGATCTGGAGATCCGGGCCGGTGAGGTCGTCGCCCTCGTGGGCGAGAACGCGGCCGGAAAGTCGACGCTGGTCAAGGTGATCTCCGGGGTCGACGCGGCCGACCGGGGCATGATCGCCTGGCAGGGCCGTACGGTCCGGATCGGACGCCCGTACGACGCCCAGACCCTGGGCATCGCCACCGTCTACCAGGACCTGAGCCTGTGCGAGAACCTCGACGGGGTCGGCAACGTCTTCCTCGGCCGCGAGATCCACCGGCTGGGGATCCTCGACGAGGTGGAGATGGAACGCCGCACCCTCGAGCTGATGGACACGCTGGGCCTGGGCACGCCCGACGTCCGTGCCCCGGTCGCCTCGCTGTCCGGCGTCCAGCGGCAGACCGTCGCGATCTCCCGCTCGCTGCTGGGCGAGCCCCGGCTGCTCCTGCTGGACGAACCCACCGCGTCGCTGGGCCTGGATCAGATCGCCCGGCTTTTCGACGTGATCGAGCATTTGCGTGACGGCGGCCTCGGGGTGCTTCTGATCAGCCACAACATGGGAGACATCAAGGCGATCGCGGACCAGGTCGCGGTCCTGCGGCTCGGCCGGAACAACGGTGTCTTCGACGTCAACACCACGTCCCAGGAACAGATCACCTCGGCCGTGATCGGCGCGTCGGACAACGCCATGGCCCACCGTACGACGATGTAGGAGGAGGCATGGCCGTGAGCGGGCCGGGAACGCCCGGGACGGTGCGCTCCACCGGTCCGCCCGCCGGCGGGCCGGTGCCGGCCGGGGCCCGCCGGATCAAGGCGTACGCCGACGTGGTCTGGCGGCGGCTGCGTCCCGGTGAGCGCAGTGCCCTGCCGGTCGTGCTGGGCCTGGTCGTCGTATGGGCGGTCTTCCAGAGCCAGAACGGGAACTTCCTGTCACCGCGCAACCTGTCGAACATCAGCGTGGACCTGGTCAGCACCGGAATGATCGCCGCCGGCCTGATCTTCGTTCTGGTCATCGGCGAGATCGACCTGTCGGTCGGTTCGCTCAGCGGCCTGGCGGGGGCCGTGTACGCCGCGTTGAACGTCAGCCACGGAGTGCCGGAGTGGCTGGCCGTGCTCCTCGCGCTCGCCTCCGGCGCGGCCGCCGGCGCCCTCCAGGGATTCTTCGTCGCCAGGGCCCGGGTGCCCTCCTACGCCATCACCCTGGCGGGCCTGCTGGCCTGGAACGGCCTGATGCTGTACCTGCTGAGCCCGACCGGCACCATCGACATCAACGACAACGGCTTCGTCGCCTCGCTGACCGACCACTACTTCTCCGACGTCTGGGTCGCCTACGGCCTGGCCACATTGGGCACGGCCGGGTACGTCCTGACCGCCCACCTGCGGGTGCGGCGCCGCAAGGCGGCCGGGGTGCCGCACCAGCCGCTCACCGAGATCTGGGTGCGGGCCGCCCTCCTCGCCGGCTTGGCGTTCACCGCGGCTTGGATGCTCAACCGGTTCCAGGGTGTGCCGCTGGCGCTGCTGATCTTCCTCATCGTGGTCGCCGGCCTCGACTACGTCCTGCGCCGCACGAGCTACGGGCGGATGGTGATCGCGCTGGGCGGCAAGGGGGAGGGGGCCCGCCGCGCCGGGATCGACGTGCTGAGGGTACGGGTCTCGGTGTTCATGATGTCGGGCACGCTGGCCGCCGTCGGCGGCCTGTTCATGACCTCGCGGCTGGTCTCGGCGAGCCAGGCCACCGGATCCGACGGCCAGGTGCTGATCAACGCCGTGGCCGCCGCGGTACTCGGCGGCACCAGCCTGTTCGGCGGGCGCGGCACCATCTGGTCCGCGCTGTTCGGCGTGCTGGTCATCGAGTCCATCGCCTCCGGCATGGCGCTGCTGGGCGCCGGGCAGCCCCTGCAGTTCGTGATCACCGGCGGCGTGCTGTTCGTCGCCGTCGTCATCGACTCGCTGCTGCACCACCCGCCGGCCCGCAACCGGGCCTGACGGACGTTTCGGGAGGCGAGCCGCGGGTCAGACGCAGGGAAAACCGGTGGCCGCGGCGGAACGGGACGGGTCCGCGGCCACCGGGAAACGTGAGCGGCCGTCCCCGGCGCAAGGAGTGACCGATGCCCGCCTCGTCGCCCATCGACCTGATCGACACGCTGACCGAGCAGCACGAACGGATCCGCGAGCTGCTCGCCGAGGTGGAGTCCACCGACGACGCGGCCCGGCAGGACGCGCTGGACGAGCTCGGTGACCTGCTCGTGCTGCACGAGACGGGCGAGGGGTACCTGACCGCGCCCGACGCCGGGAGCTCGTCGGCCGAGGCGGCCGACCTGGCCCGGCGGCTGACCGCTCTCGACGCGGCAGGCCCGGACTTCGCGGCCGGCTTCGCCCGGTTCGCGGCGGACGTGCGGGCACACGCCGAGCGCGAGGAACGCGAGGAATTCCCCGCCGCCCGGGCCGCCCACTCCCCCGACGAGCTGCACGAGATGGGCAACCGGCTGCTGAAGGCCGAGCGGGGCACGCTCAGCGGCTGACCCGGGACCGGACGGTGCCCGGCGCTCAGCCGGGCACCGTCCGGTCCCGGGTCCAGGCCAGGAGCTCGTCGGCGGTCCAGGTGGTGACCACCCGCGCGGCCGGGATGCCGGCCGCCTCGGCGCGCGCGCAGCCGTTGATCTGCCAGTCGAGCTGGCCGGGGGCATGGGCGTCGCTGTCGATGCTGAACAGCACACCGGCGTCGCGGGCCAGGGCGAGCAGGCGGCGGGGCGGGTCGAGGCGGTACGGGCTGCTGTTGATCTCCACGGCGGTGCCGGAGCGCGCGCAGGCCGCGAAGACCCGCTCGGCGTCGAACGTGGATTCCGGGCGTACCGCGCGCCCGCCCAGCAGCCGGTTGGTGCAGTGACCGAGCACGTCCACCCGCGGGTCGGCGACCGCGGCCAGCAGCCGGTCGGTGAAGGCGGCAGCGGGCATCCGCAACTCGGAGTGCGCCGAGGCGACCACCACGTCGAGCCGGTCGAGCAGGTCCTGGTCCTGGTCGAGCGAGCCGTCCGGGAGGATGTCGCACTCGATGCCGGTGAGCAGCCGGAAGGGCGCGAGGCGGGTGTTCAGCTCGGCGACCTCGTCGAGCTGGGCCCGCAGCCGGTCCGCGGACAGGCCGCGGGCGACCTTCAGCCGCGGCGAGTGGTCGGTCAGCACGGCCCAGTCGTGGCCGAGGCCGCGGGCGGTGCGGGCCATCAGCTCGATCGGGCTGCCGCCGTCGGACCAGTCGGAGTGCAGGTGGCAGTCGCCGCGCAGGGCGTCCCGCAGCGCCCGGCCGGCCTCGGCGGCCCCGTCGGGGCCGGTGCGTTCCGTCCGGGCCTCGTCCTCCAGGCGGACCAGGTACGCGGGGACGCCGCCCGCGCTCGCCTCGGCGATGACCTTGCCGGTCGTCTCGCCGATGCCCTTGAGGTCGGTGAAGCGGCCGGTGGCGGCCCGCCGTTCCCGCTCCGGGGGCGGCAGCGCGGCCAGCACCTCGGCGGCGCGCCGGAACGCCTTGACCCGGAACGCGGGGGCCTGCGCGCGTTCCAGCAGGAACGCGATCCGCTCCAGCGCCTCGATCGGGTCCATGCCGATCGCTCTTCCCCGCACAGGTCCCACCCAACGGCGGGGCGGTCGTACATTCACCCGGGCGGAGTCCGGCCGCGGGCCCGGCGCGACGTACCGCGCGTCACACGTTGGGCACGTGCAGCGCGTCCCAGGTCTCCTTGCCGGGCGGCCACTTCAGCGCGTCGCCGGTCCAGCCCTTGTGGTGCTCGGTGTTGTACTTGCGCTGCCACGCCTCGTACGAGGCCACGTCGCCGGAGCCGATCACGTCCTTGTTGGCGCTGGACTGATAGTGGTCGCAGCCGACCGCGACCAGGCGGTCGTGCATGGCGGCCACGATGGGTGAGCGGCGGCCGATGGTGAACCAGGCCGTTCCCGGGAACGGCTCATAGGCCGGCTTCGGGGTCCCCTTGGCCGTCCAGGTCTGGAGCGCGGCCTTGCTCGCGAAGTCCGCGACGTCGTGGTCGATGCCGCCCGCCTCGCTGTACTGGTGGAACACCCAGGCGTGCTGGATGCGGGGCCGGCCGGCCGGGGCGTCCGGGTCGGCGATCCACAGGCCGTCGCCGGCGAAGGAGCTGTGGTCGCGGTTCAGCCAGAAGTCGCGGTTGCAGTAGAGCAGCACCCGGTTGTGCGGGGCCGCGGCCTGCAGGTCCTTGATGAAGGTGTCCTTGTCGGTGCCGGGCACGCCGGTGTCCTCCCAGTCCAGGGCGAGGATGTCGCCGGCCTTGGCAGCCGCGTGCTGGAGGAAGTACGACGCCTGGGCGCTCATCGAGCCGGGTCGTACGAAGTGGTAGTGGCCGACCACGAGGGAGGCCGCCCTGCCGTGCGCGATCTGGTCGGCGTGCCGTGGGTTGACGTACGAGGTGCCCTCAGTGGCCTTGACCATCACAAAACTGAGGCCCGCGGTGCTGTACGTGGTGCTCTGGTACGAGGAGACGTCGATTCCGTTGAGGGTCATGGCGGTCCTTTCGCGCGGGCCGGTGCAGGTGGTGCTGCGCGGAAAAATGGAGCGACGACGGACAGGGGCGGGTGCGCGCAGGGGGATTCCGCGACAAGGGGCGGTGGCGTGGCGTCGGGGGCAGGGCCGTCTGGAGCGGGGTCGGGGACGGGGGTCAGTGCACGGGTCCGACGTCGAAGGTGTCGCCGCAGACGACCGGGCTGCCGACCGCGAGCGTCATGGCGTCGGTGGAACCTGGCGGGTACACCTTGACGAAGGTCGGGGTGCGCCAGCAACCCCCTTCCCGTACTCCCTGGTTGAGAGTGTGCAGATCGGCCTGCACCGTGCTGCCGGGGGCGAGCCGGATCGAGCCGGCCCGGCCGGGCTCGCGTGCCGCCGGCCGGCCGATGACGCTGCCGTCGCCGCGCAGCAGGGACACGCCGGGGTAGCCGTCCAGGACGCAGGCGTGGGCGGTGATGTTGGTGAAGGTCAGCGGGAAGTAGATCTGCCCGGCCCCGGGGTCGCCGCGGCCGAGCCGCAGCTTCAGATCGGTGACCGTGCAGCGGGCGGACGCGGCCGGCGCGGGGGCCGGCCGGGAGGTGGCCGGTGTGCCGCCGGGCGCGGCGGTCGAGGGAGCGGGGGCGCCGGTTGTGACGGGGGACGTGGCGGTGGTCCCGCTGTCGGTGGGGGCGGCCGGGCTCGTCGGCGTGGTGGCCGTGGCGGTGTCCGGCGGGGTGCTGGAGGGGCCCGAGGCGGACGAGGAGCCGGAGGAGCTGCCGCAGCCCGCGGCGGCCAGCGCGAGCAGGGTCACCGCGGCGGCCAGGGCCGGTGCCCGGCGGCGGCCGGACCCCGTGTGCACGGAGGAAGTTCGCATGTTCATCGAGTGCTCGCCGCGCACGGGCTTCGAACCTCACCCGCCCCCATTGTTGCCGTACTCGCACATTCCCCCTGGTGTCGCTCGTACGGCCGTACGCCTCCCGCGTCGACGTGCGTATCGGACGTCACGGACCGGTACGCATTGCCCCGAACCAGGGCGTTCCGGCGCGGCCGGAGCCGGACAGGTCGGTCCGGCCGCCGTGTCCGGGTAGCTGCCGCCCCGTCGGGTCAGGACTCGCTGCGGCTGTCGCTGCGGTTGCGGCCCTTACCGCCCCCGTTTCCGCGCCCGTTTCCACCTGGACCCCGGTCGGCCGGCTTGCCCTGGTCCTCCGACGCCTCACCCGACGTGTCCCCCGACCCGTCGTCCGACGTGTCCTGCCGGTCGCTCTGGTCCTGTCGCTCGTCCTGCTGTCCCTGCTGCCCCTGCTCCCGTTCCGCGCGCCTGCGACGGACGCGCCAGACGATCAGGGCGACGATCACGATGGCGGCCACGGTGGCGGCGACCGCGGTGCCGGCGGTCTTCTCGACCTGCTTGTAGGCGCTGCCCGCGAAGTAGCCGAGCAGGGTGAAGCCGACGCCCCACACCAGGCCGCCCAGCGCGTTGAAGGCGAGGAAGACCCGGTACCGCATGCCGGACATCCCGGCGAGGGCCGGCATCAGGGCGCGGAAGAAGGCAATGAAACGGCCGAGGAAGACCGCGGCCGGACCGCGCCGTTTGATGAGGTCCTGGGCGCGGCCGATGCGCTCGCCGTGGCCGCGCAGCGGGCGGGTCTGGAGGATGCGGGGACCGAGGTGGCGGCCGACCTCGTATCCCACCGTGTCGCCGGCGATCGCGGCGAACACCACGACGACGGCCAGCCAGTACACCGAGACCCGGCCCTGACTGGCGATCACCCCGCCGAGGACCACCGCGGTCTCGCCGGGCAGGACGAAGCCGAAGAAGAGCGCGTCCTCGCAGAAGACGAGGGCGCCCACGACGGCGTAGACGACGGCCCCGGAGGAGCCCGCCAGCCAGTTCGTGATGCTGTGCATGCCGGGTCGCGCCGGTTCAGCGGACCGGTCGGCGGCCGGACGGCCGGATCCGGCCGCGTGCCATCAGCCAGCCGTAGGCCAGGTCGGCGACGAACACCAGGCAGCCCAGGGCCAGCAACCAGCTGAATCCACCCGCCGCGCCGATCAGGCCGAGTACGAACGCCACGATGATCAGGAACAGGAACACGTTCACCGTCCGGCCTCCTTCCGGCCCGCCCGGTCGCCGGTCCGCCCGGCTGGTCGAGCCCGCCCGGTCCGTCCGATATATCCAGTATGTCCCGTCAATTCGGCGCGGCCAGGCCGACCGTACGACCGGGGCGGGGCCACGGCGGGGCGCTCGCCCGCTCCCACGGCAGGAAGGTCACCTGCGAGCGAGCTGCCGCACCCCGACCGCGCCGGGCCGGTACGCGATGCCGTAGTACTGGAAGATCGCCTCCTCGTCCTCGACCGGGAGGACACTGTCCGTCCCGATCCAGGGGGCCGACTTCACCAGATCCTTCTGGTACGGCACGCGTACGTAGTCCGGCCCCGCGGTCACGTCGTCCACCGGCACGAACACCAGCCGGTGACGGGTGGGCAGACCGGTGCGGACCGTGGCCATGGCGGGCTGGTCCGTACCGGTGTCCACGTAGACCGCCTCCAGGACACCGATCCTGCGGCCTTCCTCGTCCACGACGGGATGGTCGCGCCACTCGCGGAGATCTGCGGATCGGATCATGATGTGACCTCCTCGCGTCTCCCCGGCCTACCGGCCGGTGCCCTTCACACCCTCGCCTGCCCGGCCCGGCCACCGGTACACACCGTCACCCGGCGCTCACCTCGGAGCGGTCCTGGCCCCAGAGGGTGTGGAAGGCGCCGTCGCGGTCGGTGCGCCGGTAGGTGTGGGCGCCGAAGAAGTCGCGCTGGGCCTGGGTGAGGGCGGCCGGCAGCCGCTCCGCGCGCAGGGCGTCGTAGTAGGCCAGGGCCGCGGAGAAGCCGGGCACCGGCACGCCCTGCTTGACGGCGCTGCTCACCACGTGCCGCCAGTCGTCCTGGGCGCCGCCGATCTCATCGGCGAACTTCGGGTCCGACAGCAGGCTCGGCAGGTCCGGGCGCCCGTCGTAGGCGGCGGTGATGCGGTCCAGGAAGGCGGCCCTGATGATGCAGCCGCCCCGCCAGATGGCCGCGACCTTGCCGAGGTCGATGTCCCAGCCGTAGGTCTCGCTGCCGGCCTGGATCTGGTGGAAGCCCTGCGTGTAGGAGACGATCTTGGACGCGTACAGCGCCTGCTCGACCTGGTCGGCGAAGGCGGCGGCGTGCTCCTGCGGCAGCGGCGCCCCGTGCGGGCCCGGCAGGTCGCGGGAGGCGGCGCGCAGGCCGGCGTGGCCGGACAGCGACCGGGCGAAGACGGCCTCGGCGATCCCGGAGACCGGCACCCCGAGGTCCAGGGCGATCTGTACGGTCCAGCGCCCGGTGCCCTTCTGCTCCGCCTGATCCTCCACCACGTCCACGAACGGCTTGCCGGTGGCCGCGTCGGTGTGTGCCAGCACCTCGGCGGTGATCTCGATCAGGTAGGAGTCCAGGCGGCCGCGGTTCCAGGTGCGGAACACCTCGGCGATCTGTCCCGGCGTGTATCCGGCGACCTCCCGCAGCAGGTGGTACGCCTCGGCGATGAGCTGCATGTCGGCGTACTCGATGCCGTTGTGCACCATCTTCACGAAGTGGCCGGCGCCGTCCGGGCCGACGTGGGTGGTGCAGGGCGCGCCGTCCTTGGCCTTCGCGGCGATCTTCTCCAGCATCGGGCCGAGCGACGCGTAGGACTCCACGGAGCCGCCGGGCATGATCGACGGGCCGTTGAGGGCGCCCTCCTCGCCGCCGGAGACGCCGGTGCCGACGAAGTGGATGCCCCGCTCGCGCAGTTCGCGTTCGCGGCGGCGGGTGTCCTCGAAGTGCGCGTTGCCGCCGTCGATGATCACGTCGCCGGGCTCCAGCAACGGGGCGAACTCGCGGATCACCGCGTCGGTCGGCTCGCCGGCCTTCACCATGATCATCAGCCGCCTGGGCCGTTCCAGGGCGGCGACGAACTCCTCGGCGCTCGTGGTGGGCACGAAGGCGCCCTCGTCGCCGTGCTGCTCGACGAGGGCGGTGGTCCGCGCCGGGGTGCGGTTGTGCAGGGCCACGGTGTAGCCGTTGCGGGCGAAGTTACGGGCGAGGTTGCTGCCCATCACGGCCAGCCCGGTGACGCCGATGTCCGCGGATGTGCTCATACGAGGTCGCTCCCCAGGTCACGGTCCGGGGCCGCCGCCCCGGCGCCCGGCCCCGTGCGGGCCGGCGCTCTTCCGCCTGCCCGACCATTGTGCCCGCCACCCGTCCGCGCGGCCTGTTGTCGATTGCCCTGGTCGGTGTGGTGCGGCACGGTCCGGGTCCGGCGCCGGGGGAACACACGGCCGACGGTCGCGTCGCGCACTCCACCGTACGGGGGACTTGCGGAGGCGGTGTGCGGCGTGGCAGCCACGAGCGGGCAGGCCCGGGGGCCCTCAATGATCGCGGCGGCCGGTCACGGCCGTGGCCCGCCGCCGCGACGATCACTCGTAGCTAAGGAGTACCTGTGAAGCTCATGCGCAAGGGCGCCGCGGTGGCGGCGCTGGCCGCCGGACTCGTCCTGGCCGGCGGCGGGATGGCCGTGGCCGACTCCGGCGCCACCGGTGCCGCCTTCGGTTCGCCGGGCGTTCTGTCGGGCAACGTCCTCGAGGTCCCGCTCGACCTGCCGCTCAACCTGTGCGGCGACTCGCTCGACCTCCTGGCCCTGCTCAACCCTTCCCCCGGCACCACCTGCGCCGACATCAGCACGCACTAGGGAAGAGTGGGCGCCCGGCCGCCGTGCTGGGGGGCGAGTGGCGGCCGGGCGCGGCCCGGCAGCGCGGGGGGGGTTACGCCACCGGGCGGGGCTCCGGCCTGCCTCTCGGACAACCACCGGCCGAAGCCCGCACTCCCGCCAGTCCCCAGGCGGGAGCTACAGCTTCGCCTGCCCGACGCGGCGGGCCTCATGCAGTTTCGGCCCCGGTTTTCTGCGGGGCTTTGTGCCATCCCGCCGGCGCCGACCCGTCCCGGCCCGTCGACCCGTCGGCCGGCCCGGCGGTCAGCACGGCCCGCGCGGTGATGCGCTTGCCGACCGGGGCGCTGCGCACCTCGACGTCCTCGCACAGCGCCAGGACGATCTCCAGTCCGTGCTGCCCGACCCGGCCCGGCTCCGGCGGCCGGGGCTCCGGCAGCGAGGTGCCGGTGTCCCACACCGTGACCTCGAGTCTCCCGCCGGTGATCTCCAGCCGCACCGCGCACGGTCCCGGCGCGTACTTGACCGAATTGGTCACCAGCTCACTGACCACGAGTTGCGCGTCGGCCAGGGCCTGGCGGCCGGCCGTCACGCCGTACTCGGCGGCGGCCTGCGCCAGAAAGCGGGCAGTGAAGGCGCGTGCGGCGGCGATGGAAGTGCTCTCCCCGTCCAGGGCCATCCCGGCGCACGGGCCCGACACGGCGGTCGGCGTGCTCCCGGTCCTCATGCGGTGCGCCCCTGTTCTGTCGTTCAGCGGAATACGGCCAACCCGGCGCATACCCGCGCAGCGAGGTGCCATGCACCGTACCGCGCCAGCCGCCGCCGCACACCGGGAGCCGTTGCAGACGCGCGGAACGGGGAAAGCACCCCGGAAAGGCCACCGCCGAGGTAAGGGTCGCGCATGCAGAAATGGACCGGACATCCGTTTCCCCTCGGAGCCGACTACGACGGTTCCGGCACCAATTTCGCCCTGTTCTCGGAAGTCGCCGAGAAAGTCGAGCTGTGCCTGATCGACGATTCGGGCGCCGAGGAGCGTGTCGCGCTGGAGGAGGTCGACGGTTTCATCTGGCACGCGTATCTGCCGGAGGTGGGCCCGGGCCGACGGTACGGATTCCGGGTGCACGGGCCGTACGACCCCGCGCGCGGCCATCGCTGCAACCCCGCCAAGCTCCTGCTGGACCCGTACGCGAAGGCCGTCGAGGGCCAGGGCGACGGTCACCCGTCGCTGCTCGGCTACCGGGCCGGCGACCCTTCCGTGCCGGACGACGGCGACGACCTCGGGCACGCCCTGCTGTCCGTGGTGGCCGACCCGGCCTTTGACTGGGGCGGCGACCGGCGGCCGCGCCGCCCGTACCACGAGTCGGTGATGTACGAGGCGCACGTGCGCGGACTCACCCGCCGCCACCCGGCACTGCCCGAGCACCTGCGCGGCACCTACGCCGGGCTCGCCCACCCGGCGGTGCTGGAGCACCTGACCGGGATCGGGGTCACGGCGGTGGAGCTGATGCCGGTGCACCAGTTCGTGCAGGACGGTCACCTGCTGGACCGGGGGCTGCGCAATTACTGGGGCTACAACACGATCGGGTTCTTCGCACCGCACAACGGCTACGCGGCCGCCGGCAGCCGCGGCGAGCAGGTCGGCGAGTTCAAGGCGATGGTCAAGGCGCTGCACGCGGCCGGCATCGAGGTGATCCTCGACGTCGTCTACAACCACACCGCCGAGGGCAGCCACCTGGGCCCGACGCTGTCCTTCCGCGGCATCGACAACGCCTCCTACTACCGGCTCGTCGACGAGGACCCGGCGTACTACTTCGACACCACCGGCACCGGGAACTCGCTGCTGATGCGGCACCCCATGGTGCTCCAGATGATCATGGACAGCCTGCGCTACTGGGTGACCGAGATGCACGTGGACGGCTTCCGGTTCGACCTGGCCGCCACCCTGGGCCGGCAGTTCCACGAGGTGGACCGGCTGTCGGCGTTCTTCGACGTGGTCCAGCAGGACCCGGTGGTCAGCCGGGTCAAGCTGATCGCCGAGCCCTGGGACGTGGGCGAGGGCGGCTACCAGGTGGGCAACTTCCCGCCGCTGTGGAGCGAGTGGAACGGCACGTACCGCGACACCGTACGGGACTTCTGGCGCGGCGCGGACGGCACGCTCGCGGATTTCGCCTCGCGGCTGACCGGCTCGGCCGACCTGTACGAGGGCGACCGCAGGCGGCCGCGGGCCGGGGTCAACTTCGTCACCGCCCACGACGGCTTCACGCTGCACGACCTGGTGTCGTACAACGACAAGCACAACGAGGACAACGGCGAGGACAACCGGGACGGCGAGAGCTTCAACCGGTCCTGGAACTGCGGCGCCGAGGGCGACACCGACGACCCGGCGGTGCGGGCGCTGCGCGCCCGCCAGCAGCGCAACTTCCTGACCACCCTGATGGTCTCGCAGGGCGTGCCGATGATCTCGCACGGCGACGAACTCGGCCGCACCCAGGGCGGCAACAACAACGCCTACTGCCAGGACAACGAGGTGTCCTGGGTGGACTGGGACCTCGGCAGGCACGACCGCGCCCTGCTGGACTTCGCCCGGCGGCTGATCGCCCTGCGCCGGGACCACCCGGTGCTGCGGCGCCGCCGGTTCTTCAGCGGACGGCGGGAGGACGGCGCGGTCGGCGACATCACCTGGCTGCGCCCGGACGGGCAGGAGATGACGGTCGCCGACTGGCAGCGCCCCGACGCCCACGCCCTGGCCGTGCACCTCAACGGCGACGGCATCTCCGAGCCCGACGTGCAGGGGCGGCCGATCCGCGACGACTCCTTCCTGCTGCTGTTCAACGCCCACTGGGAGCACGTCGCCTTCACGCTGCCGGCGGCCGATTTCGGGCGGCACTGGGAGGTGGTGGTGGACACCGCGGTGGAGCCGCACGAGGCGGGTGACGGCGTCGGGGGCGGTCGGCCCGCAGGCGGTGCGCCGCTCGGGCCCGGCGACACGGTGAAGGCCGAGGCCCGCTCGTTGGTGGTGCTGATCCGGCGCTGATGGTGGTGCCGATCGGGCGCGGCCGGCCCGGCGAGCGCGCGGTCGGCCGGCCCGGGGGCGCGACGGAGCCGGGCCCACCGGCGCATACCGTGGGCAGGCGGACCGTCACCGCACGGGGCCGCGCTCGTTGGAGATGCGGGAGGGGCGGCCCGGGTGTGTCCGTACGACCACGGCGCACGCAGGGCGTTGGGCGGTGGTTCACACCCGGATCACCGGGATTTCCCCTTTCCGGGCACAACGTCAGTGGGCGATGAACCGTCCAACACAGTGTCAGGGGGAGGCACGATGTCACCATTCGCCGTGCGCCGCGGGTGGCCGCGGGCGGCGGGCCGGATACGGGAGCGGTCGGTCCTGCGCGGGCGGGGGCGGCCGGCGTACGGGCATGCGCCGCGCCACGGGCGGGCGCGGCCGGCCCTGCTGCTGGGGGTGCTGGGCGTGCTGGCGCTACTGCTGTGCCCCGCGGTTCCGGCGGGCGCGGTGCCCGGACCGCCGACGCAATCGGCGTACTCCTTCACGGACTTCACCGCCGACCCCGCGGCCACCGACTACGACCACCGCACGGTGAGCCTGTCCGGGACCCTGGTGACGCAGCCCGTGCCGGGCGCGCCCACCGTGCCGGCCGGCGGGCAGACGGTGGATCTGGTGGCGGGCGCGGCCGGGCCGGCCCAGCCGCTCGACGGCGCCGGAACCGACGGCCTCGACCCGCTGGGCACGGTGACCACGGACGAGGCCGGGAACTTCTCCTTCGGCCCCGCCCGGCTGCCGGCCGGACCGACCGCCGCGACGGGACCCACCGACATCACCGTGTTCGCCCTGCGTCGCAGCGAGGGCGGCGGCTTCGGCGACTGGGACGCGCAGACACGGCTCACGGTGACGGCCACCCCGAGCAAGGCCCGGCTGACCGTGGACTGGGCGCTGGGCACGCCCGGCATCGCGGGTCGGACGGTGACCGTCCAGGGTGTGCTGGAGCGCTCGGCCGCGGCGGACACGGCGGGCACCGGCGACCCGGCGACCGGGGCAACGCCGTCCGCCGGCACACCGGACGGGAGCTGGCTGCCGCTGCCGGGCATGCGGGTACGGGTGGACTACCGGGTGAACGGCGCCACGGCGGTCGAACGGATCGCGCGCACCGGTACGGACGGGCGGTTCGCCGTGACGTTCACCGCGACCGCCGACGGCACCGCGACCACCTCGGTGTCCGCACCGGCCGACCCGTACCTGGACCTGGGCCAGGGGACGTCGGTCAGTCACGCGGTGTCCGTGCCCGCGCCGCCGCCGACCGCCGTGCCGACCCGGACCCAGCCGGTTCCGGTGGTGACGCATACGCGTCCCACCGCCCCGGCCGGCACCCGTCCGGCGGCCACCCACTCCCCCGTGCCCGCCTCGCCCACCGTGTCCACGCCGGCACCGGCACCGACCACCGCCCCGGAGCGGCTGGCGGTGTCCGGCGGCACACCCCGGATGGCGTTCCTGACCGGCGGCAGCACCCTGATCGCCGCGGGGCTGCTGCTGGTGGTGG
This sequence comes from Actinacidiphila acididurans, assembly GCF_016918855.1. Classification (GTDB taxonomy): domain Bacteria; phylum Actinomycetota; class Actinomycetes; order Streptomycetales; family Streptomycetaceae; genus Actinacidiphila; species Actinacidiphila acididurans. The sequence goes on along the minus strand of NZ_JADKYB010000001.1, from coordinate 518,976 downwards.
TCCGGCGACGAATACGTACCGAGCACTGAGGCCGGACCCGGTCCCGCGCGGGACCGGCGGTGCGACGGGGACGGGTGGGACGGGTGTGGGGCCGGCCCGGGGGCACGGCTTGACGGGGTGGGCAGGCGACGGTAGGGAGGTGCCGTCACGCGGGGTGGTGGCGGAGGGGGAAGGATGAGACCGCTCGAAGCGGGGGACCCCACGTCGGTCGGGCAGGGCCGGTACCGGCTCACCGGACGGCTTGGGCAGGGCGGCATGGGCGTGGTGTACTTCGGGCGCTCGCTCTCCGGGCGGGCGGTCGCCGTGAAGGTGGTCCGGCCGGAGCTGACCGGCGAACCGGGCTTCCGGCGGCGGTTCGCCGACGAGGTGGCCGCGGCCCGCCGGGTCGGCGGGTTCCACACGGCGCCGGTGGTCGACGCGGACCCCGACGGCGATCCGGCGTGGCTGGTCACGGCCTTCGTGTCCGGCCCGACGCTGGCCGACGTGCTGGCCCGGGTGGGCAGCCTGCCCACGGACACGCTGAGGGTGCTCGGGGCCGGCCTGGCCGAGGCGCTGGAGGCCGTGCACCGGGCCGGCGTGATCCACCGCGACCTCAAGCCGGCGAACATCATCGTGGCCGAGGACGGGCCGCGGGTCATCGATTTCGGCATCGCCCGCGCCCTGGACGGCACCACCCTGACCCGCACCGGGTTCCAGGTGGGTACACCCGGGTTCCTGGCCCCCGAGCAGCTCACCGGCGCCCCGGTCACCCCGGCGGTGGACATGTTCGCCTTCGGCCTGGTGCTGGCCCAGGCGGCCGGCGCGGCCCCGTTCGGCGACGGCCCGTCGGCGGCGCGCCACTACCGCGCCGTCCACGAGCAGCCCGACCTCACCGGCGTTCCGCACGCGCTGCGGCCGCTGATCGCCGACTGCCTCGCCAAGTCCCCCGCGGACCGCCCGGGCCCGCGCGACGCCCTGACCCGCCTGACCGCCCGGCCCCTCCCCGACGGCGCCTGGCTCCCGGCCGACGCCACGGCGCTGCTGCGTACGGTGTCCCCGGCGACCGTTCCGGCCACCGCGGACCTGGCCGACACCAGTGTCCCCGCGGCCGCACCCCCGGAAGCGGACGGTCCGCGGACGGGGCTGGACCCCGAATCCGCACCCGCACCGGCTGGTCACGGCCGGCAGCCCCACGCTCCGTCCTCCCCCGCGGGGCCCCCGGAAGGACCGGCGCCCGGCCGTCCACCCGGCCCCGCAGCCGGCCCCGCGCCCACGCCGGCGGCCCACGGCGGGCCGTACGCCCCGACCGCCCCCGCCGCGCCCGCCCCGGGCGTGTTCGGGCCGCCGCCGGGCGCCTCGTCCGTACCACCGGCGGATGGTTCCGTACCACCGGCGCCCGTGCCGTCGGCGGGGCGAGGCGGTGACCGGCCGGCGCGGCGGCGTGCTCCCGTGGTCGCGGCGCTGCTCGTGGTGGCCGCCGCGGTCGCGGGCGTGGTGGTGTGGCAGCCGTGGGCGTCCGGGGGCCATGCCGCGGCCGGGACCCGGCCCTCCACGCACCCCGGGACGTCGGCGGAGGCTCCGGGGCCCGCGGCGCTGCCCACCGCACCGTTGCTGGTGCGGATGGACACCGCGCCGGGCTGGCCGGACCCCTGCCACGCGGTGATCGCGCTGCGGGACGCGGGAGACGACCGGCCGCGGCGGATCGTGGACGGCGGGACCTGTGACGTCCTGCCGGTCTGGGCACCGGACGGCAAGCGCTTCGCCTTCACCCGGGTCTCGCCGGACCGCACGCAGGCCGCGTGGGTGGCGAACGCCGACGGCTCGGGGGCGCGGCGGGTCGCCGCGACCGCGGGCGGACGGGTGTCCTGGTCGCCGGACGGCAGCAGGCTGGCGGTGGTGCGCCGGACGGACGGCGTACTGCAGATCTTCACGGTGAGCGTGGCGGACGGCTCGGCGGCCCAGGTGACCACTGGCCGGCAGGACAGCGAGGATCCGGCGTGGTCGCCGGACGGCTCGCGGATGGCGCTGTGCCGGCAGACCGAGCCGGGCCTGTGGCAGGTCTTCTTGCTGGACCTGACAGCCGGTGCGACGGCCCCCCGCCAGGTCACCCACGGCACGCAACGGGCGCTCACGCCGCAGTGGTCGCCGGACGGGCGGCGGCTGGTGTACGCGTACGGCAAGCCGGGCGAGGGCACGCAGGGCGACATCCATGTGATCGGGGCGGACGGCACCGGTGACCGGCCGCTGGCGGCCACTGCCGACCAGGAGATGGACCCGGTGTGGTCGCACGACGGGAAGTGGGTGGCCTATGTGCGCGGGCCGATTCCCACGCCCGCGGTGTGGGCGGTCCGCGCGGACGGCACAGGAGCGCGCCCCCTCACCACAGGCACCGTCCCGGAGGGTCACCCGTCGTGGCGGTGAGGTGACCGGAGCGCGCTCCCCCGCGCGCGAGGACCGGCCATGCTGCCGTATGGGGAAAACACGACCCGCTTATTACCCGGCACGCCGGGTCACCCGGCCGGCTTTTCCCGAGGTCATACGGGTCCGTAACCGTACGCGCGATCGCTTGAAATCCGGAATTCACATGCCGTCAAGTTTCGGCTGGTCCCATCGCGGCTAACCCGCTGGTCAATAGGGTTCCGTCACTTTCCCGCCACAGCGGGACGTCCGATGGGTGGGCGTTTATGAGCGAACTGCGTGTGCTCTCGGTCTACGAGGGGTTCTTTTCGGGCGGCGCCCGCATTCTGCACAGCGATGTGGTGCTGGGCCTGCACCAGGGTCTGCAGCGGCACGCGGTGCTCAGCATCCAGGGCGAGATGCACCGGGAGGCGACCCGGCAGCCGATGGAGGAGGACGCCTGCTACCGGATGCTGACCGGCTCCGGCGTGCCGGTGTCGGCGCTGCGCCGCGGCCTGGATCCGTCGGTGGCGCCCGACACCTTCACCGCGGACGAGCTGGCGGCGACCGCGCGCGCCGCGGCCGGGGCCGATGTGATCCTTTCGCTCAAGGAGCAGCCGCTGACGCTGCTCAACCAGGCCGGGCTGCCCTACCGGCCGGTGGTGGTGTGCCTGCACCGCTCGGACCCGGAGAACCAGGGCCCGGCGCTGGACGCACTGCTCGCCGGGATCGCCGCGGGGCGGGTACGGGCCTGCGTGTGCTGCGCGGAGTCCACCCGGGCCGCCTACGCCGCCGCAGGCGTGCCCGCGGAGCTGCTGCACGTGATCCCCAACGGGGTGGACCTGCTGCGGTTCCGTCCCGACCCGGTCCGGCGCTCCCTGCTGCGGGCCGAGCTGGGCATCCCGGCCCGGGCGCCGGTGGTGGTCTTCGCCGCGCGCTACGCCGGGATGAAGAACGTGCCGCTGTTCCTGCGGTCGGCCCGGGAGTACCTGCGACGCGACCCCGACGCGCACGTGCTGATGTGCGGGGCGGGGATGACGGCCGGCAACGCGGACCTGCGCGCCGACATCGCCGCTGCGCTCGGCGACGAGCCGTGGCTCGCGGAGCGGATGTCGCTGCTGGGGGTGCGGCCGGACATGGAGACGGTCTACGCGTCCGCCGACGTGGTGTCGCTGACCTCCGAGTCGGGCGAGGCGGCGCCGCTGTGCCTGATCGAGGGCATGATGTGCGGCGCCGTACCGGTGACCACCGACGTCGGCGACAGTGCGGCACTGGTGGCCGGGCAGGGCTTCGTGACCGCGCCCGACCCGGTGGAGATCGCCGGCGCCTGGGCCGAGGCGGCGGCCCGCGCCCCCGAGTTCGCCGGGCTGTTCGAGCTCAGCCGCGAGCGGTTCAGCCGTACCCGCATGATCGCCGCCTACGGCACGCTGATCGAGCGGGTGCACCACGGGGTCCCACTGGCCCCGCTGCCCGAGCCGCTGCTGTGACCGCGGCCGGGTCCGGCCGGAGATCCTCCGGCCGGACCCGGTCGGGCGCGTGACCGCTGAGGCGCCGGCCCGGGTCGGGGAAACCCGCACCCGGCCTGGCGCGTCAGACCATCGCAATGGTATGACCATCAGGGAGCCCCTGTCGCCGCGCGAAAGAGGGAGCACGATGGCGCATACCGAAGATTCCACGCCGCCTTCTGCCGCCGGTCCGGACCGGACCGGTGGCTCCCCCGGCCCGGTCCGGACGGTGGGCCTCGTCGGGCTCGGCGCCATGGGCGGTCCCGCGGCGGGCTTCCTGGCCCGGTCGGGCGTGGTGACGTACTGCTACGACGCGGATCCCGCCGCGATGGGCACCGCCGCGGCCGAGGGGGTGCGGACGGCGGGGTCGGTCCCGGAGCTGGCGGCATCGAGCGATGTCGTCGTGGTGACCGTGCCCTCCGACCAGGACGTGCTCGACGTCTGCTCGCCGGGGACGGGCGTGCTGTCGGCGGCCGTGCCCGGCACGGTGGTGCTGATCTGCTCCTCGGTCACCCCGGCCACCTGCCGGGCGGTCGCCGCGCAGGCCGTGCCGCTGGGCGTGGACGTGCTCGACGCCGCGCTGACCGGCGGGGTCCGCGCGGCCGTGGCGGGCACGGTGAACCTGCTGGTCGGCGGTGACGCCGCGGTCCTGGAGCGGATCCGCCCGGTGCTCGCGCCCTGGACCCGGACCGTGCACCACCTCGGCCCCCTCGGCGCCGGGCAGATCGGCAAGACCGTCAACAACCTGTGCCACTGGGGACAGCTGGCCGCCGTCGTGGAGGCCCTGCGCCTCGGCCGCGCGCTCGGTGTGCCCCCGGCCCGGCTGCGCGAGGCGCTGCTCGACGGCCCCGCGGCCAGCCGCACCCTGGCCGAGATGGAACTGATGCGGCTGACCTGGCACCGCAAGGACCTGGCCAACGCGCTGCTGATGGCCGAGGACGAGGGCCGTACGCTTCCGGTGGCCACGACCGTCCGCGAGGCGATGGAACACATCACCGTGCAGGACATCGCGGAGCTCTATGCCGAGCCGCCCTTTCCGGGTACGGATCCCGTTCCGGGTGCTGATCCATTTCCCGGCTCCCTTCCCGGGTCCCGCTCCGGGCCCGCGGGAGGCTGAACGCGCGGGGGCGGGCGGGCACGCTCAGCCGGCGTTCCCCGGCCCGCCCTCCGGGAACAGGTCGCGCAGCACCCGGTCCGCCACCGCGAAGGCGGAGTTGGCGGCCGGCACCCCGCAGTAGACCGCCGCGTGCAGCAGCACCTCGGCGATCTCCTGCGGGGTCAGGCCGTTGGTGACCGCGGCGCGCACGTGCAGGGCCAGTTCCTCGGTGTGCCCGCCGGCCACCAGGGCGGTGAGGGTCATGCAGCTCAGGGTCCGCCGGTCGAAGGTGCCGCGGGCCCAGCTGCCGCCCCAGGCGTATCGGGTGATGAGGTCCTGGAAGCCGGCGGTGAAGGCGTTCGCGCCGGCCAGCGCCCGGTCCACGTGCGCGTCGCCCAGGACCTCGCGCCGTATCCGCAGGCCGGCGGCGTGGTCGGGGACGTGCGGCGCATCGGTGGTACCCAGTACGACCCGCAGGTGGCGGCGCACGGCGGCCGTGACCTCGGCGGGCCGCTCGACGGGCGCCAGATGCGCGGCGTGCGGCAGTTCCAGGAGCTGCGCGTCCGGTACGGCGTCGGCCAGGGCCCGGGAGTGCGGCGGCGCGGTGGCCCGGTCCTCGCGTCCGGCCAGGACGAGCGTCGGGGCGGTGATCCGCGGCAGGTCGCCGCGCAGGTCGAGGTCCGCCAGCAGCTCGCAACAGCGCGCGTACGCCTCGGGATCGGCCCCGCGGTGGTCCGCCAGGAGGCCGGCCGCACCGGCCGGAAGCCGGCCCGCCGTGGCATGGCCGGCGCTGAACCACCGGCCGGGGGCGCGCTCCGCGAGCTGAGCCATGCCACCTGCCCGTACGGCCGCCGCCCGCTCCCGCCACGGTCCCGGCGGCCCGAAGTCGGCGGAGGAGCAGACCAGGCCGAGCGCGGTGATCCGGTCCGGGTGATGCGCGGCCAGCCACGCCCCCACGGCGCCCCCGAGCGAGACCCCGACATGGGCGAACCGCTCGGCCCCCACGACGTCGGCCACGGCCAGGACCAGCCGGCCCAGGTCGGCCACCCCGCCCCCGGCCGGCAGCAGATCCGCCGACGAGCCGCCGTGCCCGGGCAGGTCCCACCGCACCATCCGGAACTCCTCGGCCAGCACGGCCGCCTGCGCCTCCCACACCCGCACCGACGTCCCGAGCGACGGCCCGAGGACGACGATGGGCGCGGCGGCGGGCCCGGCCACGACGTGGTTCAGCAGATCGGTCACCCTTCACTCCTGGTGGTCAGCGGGCGGGCACGGGATTCGGCCCGCGCGGCGCGCGAATGCGTACGGCGGGGGCTCGTTGCGGGGCAGGTGAGCGCGGGCGGAGGACGCCGGCGGGGTGCCCCCGCGCGCGGAAGTTCCGGGGGCGGTCAGGAGACGGCGGCAACCCGCCCCCTTCGGGCCAGTGCCGGCCCCGCGCCACGGTGATGGCCGGTGCGTCGCTCGGGCTGAGCCCGTACCGGACGGACACCGAGCGCGGGCAGCCGGCTCCGGGGAAGGTCGCGGACGGCAACCCCGTTGGAGCCGATGGCGAGCCGCGCCACCGCGGTGGTCGCGCGCCGTCCGGGCCGAACCCGTACCGGCCGGACGGACGCCGAGCGCGCACTGTACGGTCACCCCCTCGTCTCCTCGCCCGGCTCCGGAGGGATAGGCCGGCCTCCCGATGCCCGGGCCGGGGTGCGGCGCAGGGCGCGGTCGGTCAGGGCGGGGGCCGAGCCGAGGTAGCCGGCGGGGTCGGTCAGGGCGGCGAGGGCGGCGGCGTCCAGGAGGGCGGCGACCGCAGGGTCGCGGGCGAGGGCGGCGGCAAGGCCGGAGCCATCGGCGGCGGCGCGGCGGGAGGCGGTGGCGACGGCGGCGCGGGCGACGGCCCGGCCCAGGACGGGGGTGAGGTGAGCGGTGACGTGCTCGGCGAGCAGGGTGCCGCCGGTCAGGCCGAGGTGGTCGCGCATGCGGCCGGGGAAGACCGTGAGTCCCTCGCACAGGTCGCGGGCGGTACGGGCGGCGCCTCCGGTGAGGCGCAGCGCCTCGCGCAGGGGGTGCCATTCGGCGTGCCAGGCGCCGGCCGGGCGCTCGTCCTCCGCCGCCATCGCCCCGAACAGGACAGCGGCCAGCGCCGGCACCTGGCGGGCGGCCGAGGCGATCAGGGTCGCGCGCGCCGGATTGGCCTTGTGCGGCATCGCCGAGGAGCCGCCGCCGCTGCCCTCGGCCACCTCGGTGATCTCCGTACGCGACAGCACCAGCACGTCCGCGGCGACCTTGCCCAGCGCGCCGGCGCAGAAGGCCAGCGCCCCGGCCAGGTCGGCAATGGGGGTACGCAGCACATGCCAGGGCAACTCCGGCTCCGCGAGGCCCAGTTCGGCGGCATACGCGGCGGCGAGCGTCAGCCCGGGGTCGTCGCCGCGTCCGTCCCCGCGAAGTACCGGCGCGGAGTATGCGCCTGACGCCGCATCCCCTGTCGGGCCGTCCGCCGGCTCGGACGGCCGCCCGCCGGCCGACCCGTTCGACGGCCCGTCCGTGGGCCCGCGTCGAGGCCCGGCCGCGTGGGCCGCGTGGACGTGGAACGCGGCCAGGGTGCCCGCAGCGCCGCCGAGTTGCGCGGGCAGCGCCGTGCGTACGCCGAGCAGCCGGTCATGGGCGTCGAGGACCAGCGAGCGCCAGCCGGCCGACTTGAGCCCGAAGGTGGTCGGTACGGCGTGCTGGGTCAGCGTGCGGCCGGGCAGCACCGTGCCGCGATGGCGGGCGGCGTGCTCGCCGAGTGCGGCGGCGGTCGCGCGCAGTTCCGCGGTGATCAGATCCAGCGTCCGCGCGGCCACCAGCATCAGCGCGCTGTCCAGGATGTCCTGGCTGGTGGCACCCCGATGCACGTACGACGCCGCGTCCGCGTCCCGCCGCTCGACCTCCCGGGTCAGGTCGGCGACCAGCGGGATCACCGGATTTCCCCCGGCCCCCGCCGCCCGCACGGCCAGCGAACGCGCGTCGAACCGCTCGGCCCGGGCCGCCCCCGTCACCGCCTCCGCGGCCCCCCGTGGAGCCACCCCGACCCGGTACTGAGCCCGCACCAACCCGGCCTCCGCATCCAGCATCGCCTGCAACACGGCCCGATCCCCGGTCACCCCCCACACCGCCTCACCCGCGGCCACGGGCTCGAGCAGCCCGACGTCGCCGGTGTCCGCATCCCCAGGAAGAGCCGTAGCGCCCGCGCCGAGTCTGCCGACCGAATCAGCGGCCCCGCCCGTACCGGCCGGGGCGTCCTGCCCGGTTGCGTCAGCCGGGACGCCGTCCCGCTCCGAGGCCGCCTGAACCAGCCGATCAGCCGCGTCACGCGGGCCGACCGCGTCGCCCGGCTCAGCCGCGCCGTCCCGTCCGGGTTCATCAGCCGGAACCCCGTCCCGCGCCAAAGCCGCCTGCCCCAGCGAGTCAGCCGCATCGCCCTGACCGGCCACGGCAGCCCTGTCGCTCTCAGAGCTCGAAGCCACGGCGCCGATCCGACCGGCCGGACCGCCCCGATCCACCGCGTCCATGGCTCGCCTCGGATCAGCGCCATCAGCATCGTCCACCGGGCCGGCCTCATCGCCCGGGCCACCGTCGCGCACCGACACCACCTGGCCCACCCGATCAACCGTGTCGACCGCCTCGAACGAACCCGCCCCACCAACGACATCGGCCGAATCAGCCGAGACGTCCCCACCGGCCGGGCCGCCACGGCTGTCGACAGCCGGACCGCCGTCGTACGCCGAAGTCACCTCACCGGCCCGGCCCGCGGGACCCTCCGGGTCACCCCATCCGGCCGGAGCGCCGCAGGCACCGGCACCCTCAGGCCCCGAAATCAAGGAAGACCGTCTCCCCCTCGCCCTGGAGGCGGATGTCGAAGCGGTAGGTGTGGTCGTCCTCGCGGGTGGTGAGGAGGGTGGGGCGGCGGGGGGCGGGGACGGCGGCGAGGAGCGGGTCGTGGGGGGCGGGGTCGAGGTAGGCGCGGGTGAAGAGGTGGTGGAGGAGGCCGCGGGCGAAGACGCAGATCGAGAGGTAGGGGCGCTGGGGCGGGGGCGGGAGGGTGCGGACCTCCCAGTGGCCGGCGGCGTCGGTGGCCACGCGGGCGAAGCCGGTGAAGTCGGTGGTGCCGCGGCCGGCGAAGCCGCCGGTGACGGGGTCGCGCCGGAGGGATCCGGGGCGGCCGGTGAGCGAGCCGTCGGGGTGGGCCTGCCAGGTCTCCAGCAGGGCGTCGGGGACGGGCCGGCCGGCGCCGTCGTACACCAGGCCGTGCAGGGTGATCGCGTCGGGGCGGTGGGCGCCGGCGATCTCGCCGCCGCCGGGGAAGGGCAGCGCGTAGCCGTAGAAGGGGCCGACGGTCTGGGAGGGGGTGGGCAGCGGCATCAGCGGGGGTCCTCGGGGTCGGGCGGGGTGGCGGCGGGGCCGTCGAGGACGATGTCCCAGCGGTAGCCGAGCGCCCACTCGGGCGTGGACAGGTCGTGGTCGTAGGCCGCCACCAGCCGGGAGCGCGCGGCGGGGTCGGTGACGGACTGCAGGATCGGGTCGTAGGGGAAGAGCGGGTCGCCGGGGAAGTACATCTGCGTCACCAGGCGCTGGGCGAAGGCGGTGCCGAAGAGGGAGAAGTGGATGTGCGCAGGGCGCCAGGCGTTGGTGTGGTTGCGCCAGGGATACGCGCCGGGGCGGACGGTGGTGAAGCGGTAGCGGCCCTCTGCGTCGGTCAGGCAGCGGCCGACGCCGGTGAAGTGCGGGTCCAGCGGGGCCGGGTGTCGGTCGCGCCGGTGGGCGTAGCGGCCGGCCGCGTTGGCCTGCCAGATCTCCACGAGCTGGCCGGTCACCGGGCGCCCGGCCCGGTCGAGCACCTGCCCGGTGACGGTGATCCGCTCGCCGATGGGTTCGCCGAGGTGCTGGGCGGTCAGGTCGGCGTCGAGGTCGGTGACATCGGTGACGCCGAACACCGGGCCGCCGCGCTCGACCGCCTCCGGATCGCCGCCGGCGGCGACCAGCGGCTGCCTCGGGTGGCGCAGGGCGCTGCTCCGGTACGGCGCGAAGGCGCGCGGCGGGTGCCCGGCGGCAGCTTCTTCCGGATCGGCGGCGGCCCGGTGCGCGGCCGCGATCTCGGCGCTGATCCGCGCCTGCGTGGGCTCCTCGGGCTCCACAGGGTCCGCGGGCGCAGGGGACGCCGGGCGGACGGGCGGGGCGGCGGTCACGGGGTCACCTCCCGGTCGGGGGCCCACGGGCCCGGACGGCAACTCGACACAGGGACGTCAGCAGCGGTCACCGGACCACCTCCCGCTCGGGTGCCCACCGGCCCGGACGGCCCAGGCATCGATGCAGCCGCCGAACAGCACGGCCGACTCGATCGAGGGCCCACGGGACCGGACGGCAGGACGGCGACGGGGCGCCGGCGACGGTCATACGACCACCTCCCGCTGGGGTGCCCGCGGGTCGGGGCGACCTGTCGACAAAGGCGCGCCGGTGGCCCGTACGACCTCCTCCGGCTGGACGCCGGGGGCGGTCTCGATCAGGAGGAGGCCGGCGGGAGTCACGTCGATCACGGCGAGGTCGGTGATGACCCGGTGGACGCAGGCGTGGCCGGTCAGCGGCAGGGTGCAGTGGTCGACGAGCTTGGGCGAGCCGTCCTTGGCCAGGTGTTCCATGAGGACGATCACCCGGCGGGCGCCGTGGACCAGGTCCATCGCGCCGCCCATGCCCTTGATCATCCGGCCGGGGACGGACCAGTTGGCGAGATCGCCGCGGGCGGAGACCTGGAGGGCACCGAGCACGGCGGTGTCGACGTGGCCGCCGCGGATCATCCCGAAGGACAGCGCCGAGTCGAAGCAGGCGGCGCCGGGCAGCAGGGTGACGGTCTCCTTGCCCGCGTTGATCAGGTCGGGGTCGACCCGGTCGGGCGCGGGGTAGGGGCCGACACCCAGCAGCCCGTTCTCGGAGTGCACCACCACGTCCACGCCCGGCGGCAGCAGGCCGGGGATGAGCGTGGGCAGGCCGATGCCGAGGTTGACGCAGGAGCCGTCGGTCAGTTCGGCGGCGGCGCGGGCAGCCATGTCCTGGCGGGTCCAGGCCATCAGCCGCGCGCTCCCGAAGCGGCGGAAACCGCGGGCGGTTCGGTGACCGTACGCCGCTCCACGCCCTTGGCCGCGGCCTGTTCGGGCGTGAGGGCGACGACGCGCTGCACGAAGACGCCGGGCAGGTGCACCTCGTCGGGGTCGAGCTCGCCCGGTTCGACGAGCTGTTCGACCTCGGCCACGGTGATCCGGCCGGCCATCGCCGCCAACGGGTTGAAGTTGCGTGCGGCCCGGGCGAAGACGAGGTTGCCGTGCCGGTCGCCGCGGGCGGCGCGGACCAGGGCGAAGTCGGTGGTGATGGCGTGCTCCAGGACGTGGTCGCGGCCGGCGAAGGCGCGGACCTCCTTGGGCGGGGAGGCCACGGCGACCGCGCCGCCGGGGCCGTACCGCCAGGGCAGCCCGCCGTCGGCGACCAGGGTGCCGACGCCGGCGGGGGTGTAGAAGGCGGGGATGCCGCAGCCGCCGGCCCGCAGCCGCTCGGCGAGCGTGCCCTGCGGGATCAGCTCGACCTCCAGTTCGCCGGACAGGTACTGGCGGGCGAACTCCTTGTTGTCCCCGACGTAGGAGCCGGTGACGCGGGCGATCCGGCCCGCGGCCAGCAGCACGCCGAGGCCGGCGCCGTCGACTCCGCAGTTGTTGGAGACCACGTGCAGGTCGCGGGCGCCGCCGTCGTGCAGCGCGGCGATCAGGGTGGCCGGCACGCCGCTGAGGCCGAAGCCGCCGACCGCCACCGACGCCCCGTGGGGCAGGTCGGCGAGCGCCTCGGCAGCACCGGCGGTCACTTTGTCCACGTCACTTCGCCCATGACTCGTCCTTGTCCGCGACGGCTCCGTCCGAGGCGGCGATCTTGTCCGCGATGGCGATCGCGGTCTCCTCCTCGGGGACCACGAACACCGGGTCGCCGTGGGCGAGTCCGACCTTCTCCCGGTACATGCGCGAGCGCAGCAGCGTGTCGCCGACCCGTACGTGGTAGTCCCAGCAGTCGCCGTGGTAGATGCTGAACTCCACGGTGCCCTTCCAGCCGCGCCCGGAGGAGTCCTTGCGCGACAGCCGCAGGCTCTCGGGCCGGATGAAGACGTTGACCCGGCTGCCGACCGGGGCCGCGGCGGGGGTGAGGCAGCGCAGCCGGCCGTGGGCGAGGGAGATCTCCGCCATGTCCTGGCCGCCTTCCTGGACGGTGCCCGGCAGGCTGTTGGAGATGCCCATGAAGCGGGCGGTGAACTCCTCGCGCGGGCAGCGGTAGATGTCCTGGGCCTGGCCGCGTTCGACGATCCGCCCGTGGTCCATGACCACGACCTCGTCGGAGACGGCCAGCGCCTCGTCCTGGTCGTGGGTGACGAAGACGGTGGTGATGCCGAGCCGCTGCTGCACCGAGCGGATCTCGTCGCGGACCCGGTCGCGCAGCCCGGCGTCGAGGTTGCTCAGCGGTTCGTCGAGCAGCAGCACCTCCGGCTCGCGGGTCAGGGCGCGGGCCAGCGAGACGCGCTGCTGCTGGCCGCCGGACAGGGCGGGCGCCGGGCGGTCGGCGAACTCGGCCAGGCCCACCATCTCCAGCGCCTCCATGGCGCGGCGCCGGGCCTCGGTGCGGCCCATCCGCTTCTGCCCGGACTGGAGCGGGAACATCACGTTCTGCACGGCGGTCATGTGCGGCCACACGGCGTAGGACTGGAAGACCACGCCGATGGGCCGGTGGTGCACGCCGACGAAGACCCCTTCGGCGGGGGCGCACATCAGCCGGGAGCCGATGCGGATCTCACCTGCGTCGGGGCGTTCCAGGCCGGCGATCAGCCGCAGTGTGGTGGTCTTGCCGCAGCCGCTGGGGCCGAGCAGGGTGACCAGTTTTCCTTCCGGTATCTCCAGGTCGATGCCGTCGACGGCGTTGCGCGTGACGGTCCTTCCCGGGTAGCGCTTGGTCAGTCCGCGTACCTCGATCACGAGACTCTCCTTCGAGTGCTCATTACTGGCGGTTCAGCCCGAATCTCCTGGTGAGGAGGCGGACGATGGCGACGATCATGGCGAGGAAGACGACGATGACCACCCCGAGCGCAGCCACCACGGGGTAGCTGCCGTTGGACCACTGCTGGTAGATCGTCACGGACACCACCTGGGTGCCCTGGGTGTAGAGGAAGATCGCCGCGGAGATCTCCCGGAAGGCGACGATGACGGTGTAGAGGAAGGCGGCGGCCAGGGAGGGCACGAGCAGCGGCACGTAGATGCGCCAGAAGGTGCGCGGCCAGGACGCGCCGCTGGCCGCGGCGGCCTCCTCCAGTTCGTCCTTGATCTGGGCCATGCCGGGCACGATGTAGCGCAGGCCGTACGGCAGGCCGATGGTCACGAAGGCGATGACCAGGATGGTGAGGGTGCCGTACAGGTGCACCGGCAGCGGCATGCTCAGGTACCAGTAGAGGATGCCGACGCCCATCACGACGCTGGGCACCGCGAGCGGGATGGTGGCCAGGCCGTCGAGCAGGCCGCGGCCGCGTGCCTTGGTCTTGACGGTGATGTAGGCGACCAGGGAGCTGAGCACGGTGACGACCGCACCGGCCAGCACCGCGGTGATCAGGCTGTTGCGGACGGAGTCGACCAGGCCCGGGGTGTGCCAGATCTCCCGGTAGTTGGACAGCGTCAGGTGGTGCAGCGCGGACCACGACGGCGGCTCGTAGCCGGGCAGCAGCGAGGACCACACCAGCATCAGCAGCGGCAGGGCGACGGCGACCACGAAGAACAGGACGAAGGCGGCCAGGCCCAGCCAGCGCCAGCGGCCCAGTTCGGTGACGGTGGGCCGGTAGCCCTTGCCGGAGATGGTCTGCACGCCGGCGCCGGGGCCGCTGAGCCGGCGCGAGAGCCACAGCCCGAGGGTGGCGACGACCAGGATGAACACGCCGATGACGCCGACGGTGCCGTAGTCGGTGGGGAACGCCTGCAAGGCGTTGTAGATCCGGCTGACGAAGACGAAGGTACGGCCGGGCACGCCGATGAGCTGCGGCACCTCGAAGGTGGAGATGGTCTGGACGAACATCAGCAGCACTGCGGAGAGCACGGCGGGGCGGATCAGCCGGGCGGTGATGGTACGGAAGACCCGCAGCGGCGGCGCCCCCGAGGCCAGCGCGGCCTCCTCCAGGGAGGAGTCCATCTGGCTGAAGGCGGCGGTGCCCATCAGGAAGGCGACCGGGGTGACGTGCATGGACTGCACCAGGACCATGCCGGCCAGCGAGTAGATGTCGAAGGCGGGCAGGTGCACGTCGCGCAGCAGCACGTTGAGCGCGCCGGTGTGCGGGGCGAACAGCAGCGCCCAGGCGACGGTGTTGAGGATGCCCGGGATGATCAGCGGCACCAGGGCGGCGACCTGGGCGAAGAACTTGGCGGGGGTGTCGGTGCGGGCGACCAGGTACGCCAGTCCGAAGCCGATCACGGTGCTGATGACGGCGGTGGCCGCCGCGTAGCCGAAGGAGTTGCCGACCAGCGTCCAGAAGTCCGCGGTGCCCAGGGTCTCGGTGTAGTGGCGGAAGGTCCAGTGCACCGGGCCGGTGCTGAGGAACTGCGACTGGAGGCTGGCCACGCCCATGGTGGCGGCCGGGACGATCGCGAGGTAGGCGACGACCAGGGCGACGACGGCGAGCAGCAGGTTGCGGGGGTCGCGGAACCAGCCGCGCAGGCCTTGGGTGGAGCGGGCGGGGCGTCGGGGGTCGGCGAGGGCGGGTGGTGGCGCTGGGCGGGACCGGCTGATCAGGCTCATGCGGTGGCCGTTCTCGGGTCGGGTGGGTGGGAGCCGGGGATGCGGACGGGTGCGGGGCGGCCCGCGGGCGGCGCCGGCCGGGGCGCGGGACGCGTCAGATCGCGTGCAGCGCCTTCTGGTATTCCTGGAGGTACCGGTCGTAGGTGTCGGCGGTGATCACCGGCATCGACCAGGCGGGCTTCCACTTCGCCGGGTTCCAGACGCTGGGATCGTTGGCCGCGGCGGGGCTCAGCGAGGTGTGGTTGGTGATCTTCACGACGCTGTCCTGGCCCTGTGGGGACATGATCCAGTCCATGAAGAGCTTGGCCGCGGACGGGTGCGGGGCGTTCCTGGCGATCTCGGCCAGGGCGGCGGCGGCCGGCTGCGGGTCGGTGTTGGCGAAGGCCATCCGGCCGGGGGTCTTCCGGGCCAGGGAGGCGGCCTTGTAGGCGTAGGCGTTGACCGACGCCAGCGGTTCACCGGACTGCACCTCGGTCAGCGACTGCGTGTGGCTCTCCACCAGCCGGGGCGAGTTGTCGCCGAGTTCCTTGACCAGTTGCAGTGCCTTGGTGTGGCCCATCGAGGAGATCAGGCTCTCGTACCAATTGATGGCCGAGGGGTCGATGGAGAACCGGCCCTTCCACTGCGGCTCGGTGAGGTCCTCGATGCTGGTGGGCGGCTGCAGGTGCTGGGCCTTGACGCCGTCCGGGTTGTAGGCGATGGCGCTGGTGAGGACGTAGACGGCGTTGCCGAATCCGTCGGGGAGGTTGCGCAGTTGGGCCGGCAGCGGGGGCGCCGCGGGCACCCGGTACGGTGCCAGGGTGCCGACCTTGATCAGTTGGTAGACCGGTTCGCAGTCGGCGGAGATGACGTCGGCGTTGTACTTGCGGCCGCGCTGTTCGGTGACCAGGCGGGAGGGCAGTTTGTCGGCGCTGAGCCGCAGCGCGTCGACCTTGATGCCGGGGTACGCCTTCTGGAAGGCGGAGATCATGTCGTTGACGTCGGAGTCGGCGAAGGTGGTGTACCACACCACCTTGCCCTCGGCCTGGGCCTGCGGGAGCAGCGCCTGGGGGGTGCGGGCCGGCTCGACCGCGCCGATGGAGCCGAGTCCCGCGCTGCCACAGGCGGTGAGCGTCCAGGGCAGCAGCAGGGCCGCGCCGACGAGGGCCGCGGAGCGCGCTCGACGGCCCGCTCGGCTGTGTCTGACTTCGTGCATGCGGTCATCCTCCGGTTGAGGGCCCGGAAAAGCGCTGGCCAGCAGCCACTTTCGCGGGTGGCCCGCTCGAAAACAGTGACATTGTGGGCTGTCGGTATGACCATTGCAATAGATAGAACATAATTGGGGGAACGCGCTCGCCGTCACGGGACGTGACAGCACGGCCGCGGCGCGGGGAGGCGGGCCGCCGGCAGCGGGGCAGTGGCCTGCGCCACAGCCGTCCGGAACAGGCCTATTGGTCATACCCTAGGGCGGTACACTGGGAGGCTCAACGACCAGAAAGGGAAACCCCCGTGCCGCCTCGCCGTACCGCAAGGACCACGGACGGTCAGTCGGGTGGACTGCTCAGCCCGGTGACCGACCGGCGCATCTCCGCGCTCATCGTCGACCAGGTCCGCTCGCTGATCCATGAGGGCAAGCTGACGCCCGGTGACCGGCTGCCGCCCGAACGCGAGATGTGCGAACGCTTCGGGGTCAGCCGGGTGACCGTGCGCGAGGCCCTGCGCGTGCTGGAGGCCAGTGGCCTGGTCGAGATCCGGGTGGGCGCGCACGGCGGCGCCTTCGTCACCAAGCCGACCAGCGACCGGGTGGGCGCGAGCCTCACCGACCTGCTGACCCTGTCATCGGTGACCGCGGCCGATGTCACCGAGGTCCGGCTGGTGCTGGAGGTCGGCATCATCCCGCTGCTGTGCGAGCACGCCGACGAGACCGACCTGGCGGCGCTCGAGGACATCTGCGACCGGCAGGAAGCAGCGCTGGCCACCGGGCAGTACGACGTGGCGCTGTCCGCGGAGTTCCACACCCGGCTGGCGGCGAGCACCCACAACACCGCCTTCGAGATGCTGATCCACTCCTTCCACGGGCCGCTGCTGATGTCGCTGGCGACCGCGCAGAAGACCGCTCCGGAGATGGGGCAGCGGGGCGTGCGGGAGCACCGCGAGCTGATCGCCGCGGTGCGGTCCGGGGACAGCGAGACCGGCCAGCGGATCATGCGCGAGCACCTGAGCCGCACGGCCGACCGGCTGTGCCTGGACGAACCCGCCGCCCGGCGCACCTCGCGCGGCCGGGCGCCGGCGGGCGCGTAGCACCTGCCGGGCACATCCTGCCGCCTCAACTGCCCATCTGTTGCTGGGCAGTTGAGGCAGGCGAACGGTGAGGCGGCCGAACGGGCGCTCAGTCCGCGCGGCCCGGCTGCTCGTTCGCACGAGCGGCGAACAGGCAGGTGTGGAAGGCCCGCCACACCACCTCCGCCTCGGGCAGGCCGGCCACGCGGTAGCCGTCCAGGTGGTCCCGGACGGTGGGCAGCGGCCGGTCGTGGTGGTGACCGGTGGCCGCCGGGCGCGGTGGTACGAAACGGCGCCGCGCCGCGCGCAGCCGGCGGTCCCAGACCTCGTCCAGTCCGACGTGGTCGAGGTTGACCAGCCAGCCGCCGGGGGCCAGCAGTCCGGCGGCCTCGCGGTAGAAGCCGTGCAGTTCCGCGCGGTCCAGGTGGTGGGTGGCCCGGGAGGTGGCGACCAGGTCGGCGCCGTCGGGCACGCCGGCCGCGCGCAGCGCCGTCATGTCGCCGGCCAGGAACTCCACCCGGTCGCCGAACCGGGCCAGTTCGGTCCTGGCCCGCTCCCCCATCGCCGGCGAGGCGTCCAGCCAGACCCCGTGCGCCTGCGGAAAGGCGTCAAGCAGCACCGACAGGAACGCGCCGGCGCCGGCCGCCACGTCCACCACCAGCCGCGGGGCGGGCGTCTCCTCGGCCACCACGGCCGCCGCGATCCGCCGCGGCAGCGCCAGCAGGTCCTGGGGCCCCTGCGGGTCGGCGGCCAGCCAGGCCTGGGCGAACTGCGGGTCCGACCAGACCGCGGCCGACACCTTGCTCGCCTCGCCCATCACCGGGCCGCGTCGTACTCGGGGGCGTTCTCCAGGTAGGTGACCTGGTCGTAGCCGAGCTGCTTGAAGATACGGTTCTGCCCGGAGATGAGGGTCACCGGCTCGCCGTCGGCGGCGAAGTGCTGGGCGACGGTGTTGTGCGGGACGTAGATCGTGTCGCCGGCCTTGAACTCGTGCCGGGTCGGCTCCTTGGCGATCCGGGCGTAGTACTTCTCGGCGATCTCCGCCTCGACCTCCCAGTGCAGGCTGTAGCCGGCGCCGGAACGTACGTAGAGCACCTCGTCGGCCATCTGCCAGCGCTTGCCGGACCGGCTGCCGGCCGGGACCTCCAGGACGAAGGCGTCCACGCTGAAGGTGCGGACGTCGTCGCCGATGGCGGACAGCGTGCGGACCCGGCCGAGCGGGGTGGTCTCCCACTTGGTGTCGGCGGACTTGACGACCTTGCGCTTGTCCGCGACACCCGGGGTCCACACCTGCGACCAGTCCTCGCGCGGGCCGAAGCGGTCCTCGTCGGCGACCGGGCCGCTGCGGCCCTGCTGGATCAGGCCGAGGTACATCCACAGGGACTTGGCCTTGAATATCAGGCAGCGGGCGGTCTCGTCGTAGGGGTTGAAGTGCCGGTGCACGGAGTCGGTGTGCACGATGACCAGGTCGTCCTTGGCCCAGTCGTAGCGCTGGTCGTCGTGGATCTCGTAGCCGGCGCCGTCCAGGATGTAGAAGGCGGCCTCGTTCTGGTGGCCGTGGCCGTGGTTGGAGGAGTGCGGGGGCAGCTCCACGAAGTGCACCTGGAGGCTCTGGGTGAGGAAGGGGTCGTCGCCGGGGCCGATCCGCCACCATGTGCGGGACTGCTCGGAGTCGCCCGAGTGGCCGACCTTCGCGTCGTCCACCACCACCGAGTCGTCACGCACCCGGGGTGCTTCGAGCTGCCGGCGGCGGAACTCCTTCAGCCCGTAGGTCTCCGAGGTGATGCCCCGGAGGAAGACCCGGCCCTTCTTGTCGCTCATACGGCTCTCCTCTTGCTGTCGGCCTCGCCCTTCAGGCCCCTTAATGGCCTAACCGTTATATCAACGGACCTCAAGGAGCGTCAACGAATCGGAGGGCTATGGCATAATGGTATGACAATCAGAGCTGCGCCCGGGCGGAGCCGGGACGGAGAGGAGCTGCGGTGAGCCGCAACGGGACCCTGATCGTCGGCGCCAGCCAGGCCGGCCTCCAGACGGCCGTCTCCCTGCGCCAGTGGGGGGACGCGGGGCCGATCACGCTGGTCGGCGCGGAATCGCTGCCGCCGTATCAGCGGCCGCCGCTGTCCAAGGAGTTCCTGGCCGGTTCCGCGGGACCGGCCGATCTCGCGCTGCGCACACCAGCCTTCTACGCCGAGGCCGGCATCGAGTTGGTGTGCGGGGAGCGGGTGACCGACGTGGAGCTGTCCGGCCCGTCGCCCGGCGCGGGCGTCGCCGTCACCGCGAGCGGGCGCCGGCTGGCCTTCGACCGGCTCGCGCTCACCACCGGCGCCCGGCCCCGGCGACTGGCCCTCCCGGGCGCCGACTTGGACGGCGTGTGCACCCTGCGCGATCACGACGACGCCGCCGACCTGCGGCAGCGGCTGGCGACGGCCGACCACGTGGTGGTGGTCGGCGGCGGCTTCGTCGGCCTGGAGGCCGCCGCGGCGGCCCGCGCGCTGGGCCGGCCCTCGGTGACCGTGGTCGAGGCGGCCGGCCGGCTGATGGGCCGGGCGGTGGCGCCGGTGGTCTCGGAGTTCTACCGGGCCGCCCACGAGCGGCGCGGCACCCCGGTGCGGCTGTCGGCGGCGGTCGCGGCCTTCGAGGGCGACCCGCGCGGCCGGCTGACCGGAGTCCTGCTGGCCGACGGCACCCGGTTGCCGGCCGACCTGGCGCTGGTCGGCGTCGGCGCCGCGCCGCGCACCGAACTGGCCGAGCGGCTGGGGCTGGCCTGCGACGGCGGCATCGTGGTCGACGCCCACGCGCGCACCAGCGATCCCGCGGTGGTGGCGGCCGGCGACTGCACTGTACGGCCCGACCCGCTGACCGGCCTCGGCCGGCTGCGGCTGGAGTCGGTGCAGAACGCGGTGGCCCAGGCACAGACCGCCGCCGCGACCCTGCTCGGCCGGCCCGTGCCGCCGCCCGCTGTGCCGTGGTTCTGGTCGCACCAGGGCGACCTGACGCTCCAGACGGCGGGGCTGTCCGCCGGTCACGACGGCTACGTGGTGCGCGGCGATCCGGCCGCGGAGTCCTTCTCGGTCCTCTACTACCGCGACGGCCGCCTGCTCGCGGCCGACGCCGTCAACCGCCCGGCCGACTACATGGCGGTGCGCCGCGCCCTGACCGACGGCGTCACCATCGACCCCGACCTCGCCCGCGACACCTCGACGACCCTGAAGTCCCTCGTCACCGCCCGCCGGGACCCGGCGACGGCGTCCACCACGGCCTGAGCGGTCCGGCCCGGCCGGGGGCGGGCCGTCCGGACGTGCGACGGCCGCCCTCCCCGGGGTGCCGCAGGAGCACCGCGGAGGGGGCGGGCCGCCGGCGGATCAGGGCGCCGCGGGACCGCGAGCCGCGACCCCGGGTTCTGCCGTGACGGACCCGCCCTGCCGGCCCCCGCGGCCGGTACGGCGAGGCTCTGCGCCGGTCGCTCCACCGCGACGGCCCCCGCCGTACCGAATCACCGGCTTCCGTACACGGCTCGCGGAGACCGTCGGGTGTACCGCTGCGTTGCGTGGACGCGCCCTCGCCCGGAGCGCCGTGCGGGCACTCCGGGCGAGGGCGGCCGGGTCAGCGGGCCGCGGCCCCGGGGCCGGCCGGGAGCGGGTCCGCGGCGAAGACCAGGGACTTGATGGTGACCGGGACGGTGTTCGAGGGGTGCCGGAGCCGGCCCAGGTCGACATAGTCGAAGTCGCGCAGGGTCAGCCCGTCGGCGACGAACAGGTCGACGGTGACGCCGAGTTCCTCGCGCAGCAGCCGGCCCAGGGTCATCGCCACGTCGCCGTCGAGGACGACGTACAGCGCGTGGCCGAAGGCGGTGCGCGTCGCGAGGCCGTCCCGGACCGCGCGGGCGAACGCGACGAGCCGGTCGTAGCGCGGCAGGCCCTGCCAGTGCAGGGCGAGCACCACGTCGGCCGGGCTGGTGTCGGCGTCCAGATCGGTCAGCCGGCGGCGGATCGCCGCGGCCAGCGCGTCGGCGTCGATGCGGTCGCCGAGTGCGTAGTCGGGCCGGACGACCTGCAGATTGCGCCGCGGCAGCAGCCGGTCCGGGGCGGTGACGCAGCCGGTGTTGCCGCTGAGCTGCACGCTGTACTCGCTGGCGCCGAGCGCCGTCGCGCGGATGCACTCGCCGGCCGGCAGCAGCGGGAAGGGCAGCGCGCCCGCGTCGAGCCGGCGGCGCAGCGCGCGCCCGAGGGCCCGGCCGAGGTCGCCGAAGTCGCGCGGCTCGCGGTCGTAGACGTATTCCGCGACGCCGCCGGAGAAGACCGCGCCGCTCACGCCGTCCAGCGGCCCGATCGGCTCGGTGAGCCACAGTTCGTCCGCGCTGCCGCCGCCGGACGGGTGGGCGAGGGCGGCCAGCAGCGCGTCGGCCATGGCCGAGCCGAGCCGCTCCACCTCGGGCGGGCCGATCCGCTCGCCGAGCCGCGGGGCCAGGCCGGCCCGGGCGGCCTGCCGCTCACCACCCGGTTCCAGCCGGGTCAGCCGGCCGCGCGGGTCGTACGCCAGCAGCCGGCCGCCGATGTGCAGGGCGGCGGTGCGGACGATCCGGCCGCGGTCGACCACGGCCAGCTTGGTGGTGCCGCCGCCGATGTCGACGGTCAGCAGCCGGGCGCCGGTGTCGTGGGAGGTACGGGCCGCGCCGGAGCCGTACGCGGCCAGCATCGCCTCCATGTGGTGGCCGGCGGTGGCGGTGACCAGCTCGCCGCCCCGCTCGGCCAGCACCCGGGCGATGGCCTCGGCGTTGCCGCGGCGCAGCGCCTCCCCGGTGAGGATGACCACGCCGGCGTCCACGCCCGCCGGGTCGACGCCGGCCGCCTGGTAGGCGCGGTCCACGATGACGCCCAGCGCCTCCGCGTCGATCCGGTCGGCCCCCGCGTACGGGGTCAGCGCGACCGGCGAGCGGTAGACGTTCTCCCGGCGCACCACCACGTAACGGCTGGTCAGCTCCTCGCCCATGCGGCGCAGGTGCAGCCGGGAGAAGACCACCTGGGTACCGGAGGAGCCGATGTCCATCCCGACGCTGTGCAGCAGCACGTTGTCCTGCCGCCAGATCGGGTTGTCCTCCAGCGGGCCCGGGGCGTCGTCGTGGTCGTGCTCGTGGTCCGGCCGGTACGCGCAGTGGTTCGTCACCGGTCCGCCCCCGCCGTGGCTCGCGTGGCCGTGTGTGTGGTCGCTGTGCACGGCCGGCCGTTACGGCTTGGGCGGCAGGGTGGCGAGCTCGGCCTCGTAGGCCGCGTCCATCTCCGGCTCCATGCCCTGCTCGGCCAGCGCCTTGCGGAAGGTGTCGCGCACCACGGGCGACTCGTCCGCGTAGTCGATCTGGTCGCCGCCGATGCGCCGGCTGATCCATGCCTTGGGCACGCCCTGGGCGTTGCGCAGGGAGACCGCCTCGTGCTTGAAGGCCAGGTAGCGGCCGGGCTCGGCACCGGTGTTGAAGTGCTGGTGGAACCACATGTTGGGCGGCACTATCAGCGTGCCCGGACCCCAGTCGTACCGCTTGGGCTCCTCGCCCTCGGGCCACATCATGCTGTAGCCGGTGCCGGACAGGATGATCACGTGGGCGCCCGGGCCGTGCCGGTGGCCCTTCTTGTAGGTGCGGGTGGGGAACTGGGAGATGTGGCTGTTCATCGAGCCGCGGGCCATGGCGAACCGGATGTGGCCGCCGCCGGCCCCGCGCTCCTTGGCCTCGATCAGCGGCAGGTTGACCGCGTCGGCCACGAAGTTGGTGTCCAGCAGCAGGCCCTTCTGCTCGCCGCCGGGCGCGAAGTAGTCGGGTTCGCCGTTGAAGCGCTCGGGGAAGTCGCGCGAGGTGCCGAAGACGAAGTCGACGTCGTCGTAGAGGTTGAGCACCGGCGGCAGGTTGGTGGAGGCCACGAAGCGCGCGGCGGTCGTGCCCGAGCCGTTGAAGTGCTGGTAGTGGGCGTTGAGCGGGATGGCGAAGAGCGAACCGGGGCCCCACTCGAAGCCGACCTCGGCGCCGGCGTCGTTCCACACCCGGGTGGAGCCGTGGCCGTCCAGGATCAGGATCATCTCCTCAAACAGCTGCCGCTGCGGGGCCAGCGCGCCGCCGGCCGGGATCTCGCACACGTAGCAGTCGTTGGAGGTGCGGCTGGCCTCGTGGTTGATGAACACCCCGCGCCCGCCGCGCCGTTCCCAGGGCCGCAGCTCCACCGTGCGCAGGTCCGGCACGTAGTGGGCGGCGATGATGTCCAGCCCCTCGGCAGCCACCCAGCGGGTGTACGGCGAGTCCTTCTCGGTGGCGAACTTCGCCGCGAAGGAGTCGTTGACGATGGCGTCACTGGACATGGGCGCGACCTTCCTGCACGGCACTATTGGTAGGACCTTAAGGCCAAGGATTTTGGCCTGTCAACGGCCTGCGGGCACGCCGCCCGCACGACCCCTCGACGGAACCGGGCGACGCCGTGGCCGGGATCGGACGCTTGTGCCGCCGCCAGGCTCCTGGTCTAATGGACATACCAACGGACGTCGGTCCGCGGGGCGCGTCCGAACCGCCCGGGGACGCGACCAACCGCGAAAGGGCTGAGGGACCTTGGCCAAAGTGATCTACATCGGCAGCGCCGGCGAGGAGTACGCCGTCGAGGCATCGGTCGGCGACACCGTGATGGCCGCAGCGGTCCGCAACGGGGTCCCCGGCATCGTGGCGGAGTGCGGCGGCAACTGTTCCTGCGCGACCTGCCACGTGTACGTGGGCGAGGAGTTCGCCCGGGCGGTGGGCCCCGCGCACGACATGGAGGACGACCTGCTGGACATGGCGGTCTCCGAGCGGCGCGCCACGAGCCGGCTGTCGTGCCAGATACGCATCACCGAGGAACTGGACGGCCTGACCGTCGAGATCCCGCCGGAGCAGCCCTGACCGCCTGCCCCGCCGGATGGTGGCGGGGCCGGTGACGGTCATCATGTGAAAGGGATACGGCCGTGCTTAGACGAGACATCAACGAGCTGCTGACCCAGACCGGCCCGGGGACCCCGATGGGGGAGTTGTTCCGGCAGTACTGGATCCCCGCGCTCCTGGCCGAGGAGCTGCCGGAGAACGACTCGCCGCCGGTCCGGGTGAAGCTGCTCTCCGAGCGCCTGGTCGCCTTCCGGGACAGCGAGGGCCGCTACGGCCTGGTCGACGAGTTCTGCGCGCACCGCGGCGCCTCGCTGTGGTTCGGGCGCAACGAGGGTTCCGGGCTGCGCTGCCCGTACCACGGCTGGAAGTACGACGTCACCGGCCAGTGCGTCGAGGTGCCCTCCGAGGCGGACAACAGCAGCTTCTGCCAGAACGTGCACCTGACCGCCTATCCGCTGGTCAAGGTGGGCGACGTGCTGTGGACGTACATGGGCGACGCGGCCGAGCAGCCGCCGCTGCCCGAGTTCGAGTTCGCGCAGGTGCCGGCGGAGCAGACGTACACCTCCAAGCGCTGGCAGCAGTGCAACTGGCTCCAGGCGTTCGAGGGCGGCATCGACTCCAGCCATGTGACGTTTCTGCACTCCGGGGGTCTGCGGACCGACCCGCTGTTCAAGGGCGCCAAGGGCAACGAGTACAACATGAAGGACACCAAGCCCTTCTTCGAGGTCGCCGACAGCGAGGGCGGGCTGTTCGTCGGGGCGCGCCGCAACGCCGAACCGGGCACGTACTACTGGCGGATCACACCGTGGGTGATGCCGTCCTTCACCATGGTGCCGCCGCGCGGCGACCACCCGGTGCACGGCCACTTCTGGGTGCCGATCGACGACGAGAACTGCTGGACGTACAGCTTCGACTACCACCCGGTGCGGGCACTGACCGACACCGAGCGGCAGGCGATGATCGACGGCCATGGCGTGCACAGCAAGAACATCCCCGGCACCTATCGGCCGGTGGCCAACATGGACAACGACTACCTGATCGACCGCGAGGCACAGCGCCGCGGCGACACGTACTCGGGCGTGGCCGGCATCGCCATGCAGGACGCCTCGTTGCAGGAGAGCATGGGCCCGATCGTGGACCGCACCAAGGAGCGGCTGGTGCCGGCCGACAGCGGGATCATCAAGGCCCGGCAGAAGCTGCGCAAGGCCGCGATCGCGCTGCGCGACGAGGGGGTGCGCCCGCCCGGCGTGGACCCGAAGCACCACCGGGTGCGCTCGGCGGCGGTGGTGCTGCCGCAGGCCGAGTCGTTCCTGGACTCCTGCCGGGACGCGGTCACCGTGACCCCGGGCGTCGCCCAGTCGTCGGTGTGACATGGCGGTCGACGTGGCTGACGAGGCCGGCGACATGACGGCGCCCGTGACCTACCCGAGCCAGTCCGCGCGGGCGGCCTCGGCCGCCGAGGCACGATTCCGGATCACCCGGCCGATCGCCCCGGCCCGCAACGCCCGGGTGATCGCGCTGGACGAGGCCGCGGCCGCCGTCGCCCGGTCGGTGGCCGGCCGCTCCTGGGCGCACGCCCGCTTCTACACCTGCGGGCCGGTGCCGCCGGGCCGGCCGGAGGAGCTGGCCCTGTCCGCCGTGGGCGAGGCACCCGACGTGGCGCCGATCGCGCTGGCCGCCGCGCTGGAGGGCACCGACGTGGTGATGGTGCTGGCCAGCGAGGACTCCGGCGGGGCGCAGGCGGCGGCGATCGGCGGCGCCTGCTGGGCCCGCGCGGTCACCACCGCCGGGGTCGTGCTCGGCGACGGCTTCGAGGCGGACGAGGCGGTGGCGGCACTGCGTCCGTACGCGCGGGTGCTGCTGCTGTCGGCGGACGAGGGCGACGTGGTCGAACTCCTCACCGCACTGCGGGTGTAGCGCTCCCCCGGATCCCCGGGCCGCGCGGGTCCACGTCACCCCCGCGCGGCCCGGACGCACCTCCTCGATCCCCCGATCACCCCGGCCCCCCGTCACCACCGCCGCCCCGCCCGCTGGGGCCCAGACGCGAAGGCGAGATGTCCCACCCCATGTCCGACCCGTCAGATCAGTCCCGCCAGGCCGTTCCGTCCGGTCAGTCCCGCCGGCCCGGTCAGTCGCATCAGCCCGGTCAGGGCGTTCCGTCCGGTCAGAAGATCACCCCGCGGGCACTCCAGCGCATGAAGGAGGAGGGCCGCAAGATCGTCGGCGTGGTGGCCTGGGACTACCAGGTCGCGCGGATCGCGGACCGGGCCGGTGTGGAGCTGGTCTCGGTCGGCGACACCGTAGGCGTCAACCTCTGGGGGCACGCCAACCCGTTCGAGGTCACCATGGACGAGATGGTCCTGGTCGCCAAGGCGGTACGGCGCGGAGTGCGCCGCGCCCTGGTCAGCGTGGACTTCCCGTTCGGCCCGCTCCAGGAGGGCACCGCCGAGGCGCTGCGGGCCGCCGTCCGCTTCGTGAAGGAGGCGGGCGTCGACATGGTCAAGCTGGACGCCGCCGCCGAGCACCTGGACGCGGTGGCGGCCGTGGCCGCCGCGGGCATCCCCGTCTTCGCCCAGTTCGGCATCACCCCGCAGACCGCGCTGCGGTACGGCGTGGAGTACCGCGCGATCCCGTCGGCCGCCGACCAGGTGCCGGTGGAGATGAAGGACGCGATGGTGGCGGAGGCCAAGAAGCTGGAGGAGGCCGGCGCGGTGCTGCTGAACTTCACCAACTCCGGCCCGGTGGTGGGCGCCGCGGTCGCCGAAGCGGTGTCGGTCCCGGTCGTCGGCGGCTTCGGCGGCGGGCCCTGGCTGGACGGGCGGATGCGGATGGCGCACGCCGCGATCGGCTACGCCGCCTCCGCGCTGGACGACCCGCCGCAGACCTACGCCAACGTCGCCCGGATCACCTTGGACGCCCTCACCGCCTACGCCGGCGACGTCCGCGCCGCACGCCAGATCGCCGGCGGCGTCCCGGTCCCCCCGGACCGCTGATCGCGCGGCCCGGCCCTTCCCCCGGGCCGGGCCGCGTCCCCCGTCCGCCCGGCGGTCACCACCCGGGCGGACGGCCGACCCACCCCCCTTGCAGACCTTCCCGACCTTCCCGAGCGAACAGGAACGCCCATGCCCACCGCGGTGATCGACGGGATCCCCACCCGCTACGAGAGCGCGGGCTCGGGCCCGGCGCTGCTGATGTTCTCCCCCGGCGGCTTCGACTCGACGCTGGAGAGCTGGCGCACGGTCGGCGTCTACAAGCGGCTGAACCTGCTGGACCACCTCACCCGCCGCTACACCTGCGTCACCTTCGACCGCCGCGAGTCCGGCCGGTCCGGCGGCCGGGTGGAGCGCATCGGGTGGGCCGACTACGTACGCCAGGGCATGGGTCTGCTGGACCATCTCGGTGTCGAACGGGCCTTCCTGATGGGCGGCTGCGTGGGCTGCTCCACAGTCGCCGCCGCGGCGGTCGCCCACCCGCGGCGGGTGGCCGGCATGGTGCTGTACTCCCCCGCCGGCGGCGTGCGTTACCGGATGAAGCAGCACGCCCGCTTCGTCACCCACCTCGCCTTCACCGAACGACACGGAACGGCGGGGGTGGTGGAACTGGCCCGCAGTACCACCGCGGGGTTCTCGGCCGACCCGCGGGTCGGGCCCTGGGCGAGCGTGCTGCGGTCCGATCCGCTCTTCGCCGAGCGGTACGCCGGCACCGACCTCGAGCGGTACCGGATCGCGGTGACCGGGACGGCCCGGCTGCTCTTCGACCGCGACACCGTGCCCGGCCCCGAACCGGAGGACCTGCTGACGCTGGACGTGCCGGCGCTGATCGTGCCCGGCCAGGACGACTCGCACGCCCCCTCCGCCGCGCACTACCTGCGCGAGTGCCTGCCGCGGGCCGAGTTCTGGGACGTCCCGGTGGCCGAGCAGACCGAAGCCACCGCGCCGCCGCGGATCCTGGAGTTCCTGGACGCAGCGGCCAAGGCCGCGGGGATGGCGGCGGCACCGCGGTAACGGGGTGACGACGCGGTCCCCGGCGCGAGTCCTGCCCGCCGGGGGCCGCCGGCTGTCACCGAATGCCCGTCCGCCGTACCCGGCCGAGGGAATTCGGTCGGCGCACCGGGCGCGTGCCGCTCGGCCACCGGCCGCATGCCCCGGGGCGCCGCGATCGCGGACCGGCCCCGGGCCGCCACTCAGCTCAGCGGCAACCCGCGTTCCAGCGCGGCGATCTGGTCCAGCCGCCGCCGGTGTTCGCCGCCACGGAAGGGCGTGTCGAGCCAGACGGCGAGAACGTGCTCGGCGGTCTCCGGGGTGATCACCTTGGCGGCCAGGACGAGCACGTTCGCGTCGTTGTTGCCGCGGGAGATCCGCGCGCTCCACTCGTCGTGGCACAGCCCGGCCCGTATCCCGCGGATCTTGTTGCAGGCGATGGTCTCCCCCAGGCCGCTGCCGCCGAGCACGATGCCGCGGTCGGCGGTGCCTTCGGTGACGTGCCGGCAGACGTCGGCGCACAGCGGCGGGTAGTCGGTGCGGGGCTCGGCCGCGTGCGCCCCGCGGTCGTCGACCCGGTGCCCGTGCGCGGTGAGCCAGGCGGCGAGCCGGGCCTTCAAGGCGACGCCGTTGTGGTCGGCGGCGACGGCGATGCGCACCGGATTCCCCTCAGGCCGTCAGGTCGTGGGTGCCGTCGGCGAACAGTTCCTCCAGCGGCAGCGGGGCGCGCAGGATGTGCTGGCGGACCGCGTGGACCGTCAGCTCCTCCAGCACCGCCCGGTTGGGCTCGATGCCGTAGGGCAGCGGGTCGCGGCCGCCGGCCCGCAGCACCGCCAGGTTGGTCAGGTCGGCGGGCGTGGGCCGCTCGATCGCCCCGGCCGCCAGCCGCTCCACGTACTGCCGCTTGGCCTCGGCGAAGGCGCCGAAGAGGTCGGCGGCCAGGTCCGGGTGCTGCCGCAGCACGTCGTCGCGGACCACCACCAGATGGTTGACGGGATAGGTGCCGTGGCCGGCGAAGGAGGCCAGCGCGGCCTGCTCGGGGTCGGGGAGCAGCGGTGCCAGGCGGGTGGTGTGCGCGCCGAGGCCGACGACGGCGGCGAGTTCGCCGCTGAGCACCATCTCCTCCAGCGCGCCGCCCTCGGGCATCGGCTCGACGTTGGCCGGCGGCCGGTAGCCGGGCACGTGCTCGTCGCCGGACAGCACCCAGGTCACCCGGTCCAGGTCGACGCCGTACTCACGGTCGAGCACCGCGCGCGCCCACACCCCGGTGGTGACGGTGTAGCCGCGGTTGACGCCGACCCGGCGGCCCTCCAGGTCCTTCGGGCCGCGCAGCCCGGACCGCGGGTCGTACAGGATCGCACCGTGGTGGAAGCCGCGGACCAGGAAGACGGGCAGCGCGGTGAAGCGGACACCGTGCTCGCGGGCCACCAGATACGTGGTCAGCGCCATCTCGCAGACGTCGAACTCCAGCCCGCGCACCATCCGCCGGAAGGCGTGCACGAGCACGGGCACCTCCTCGAAGACGAGTTCGGCGCCGCGCGGGCGCACATCGCCGTTCTTCAGCGCCTCGTTGGCGCCCTGGGTGCGGGTCACTGCGGTGAGCTTCGGTCCGGCCATGCCCGAAAGGTAGCATGGTCAGTCCATAAGGCCATAGAGTGAGGCGACCCAGGGACCAGCGAGGACGAGGAGAGGGCCCCGATGGCAGAACAGGTACGGGCCGCGGTCAGGACCGCGCCGGGCACCACGGAACTGCGCGAGTTCCCGATGCCCGACGTCCCCGACGACGGCGCCCTGCTCAAGGTGGAAGTCGCCGGGATCTGCGGCACCGACGTGAAGATGTACGCCCGGCCGCCGTTCGCGGACCCGGTGATCATGGGCCACGAGAACGTCGGCGTGATCGCCAGGGCCGGGCGGACCTTCCGCGAGCGCAAGGGGCTGGCCGAGGGCGACCGGATCTTCGTCGAGCACTACGTCGGCTGCTTCCGCTGCGAGTGGTGCCACGCCGGGGAGTACCGGCACTGCGAGGCGACCGACTGGCGCACCAACCCCGACGCCCGCCGCTACGGCTACACCTCGGCCGCCAACCCGTACCACCTGTGGGGCGGGTTCGCGGAATACCTCTACCTGCCGTGGAACGCCGTCACCCACAAGGTGCCCGACGGGGTCACCGCCGAACTGGCCGGGCTGGTCACGCCGTTGTCCAACGGCATCGAATGGGCGCTGGTGACCGGGGGTGTCCGCTACGCCTCCACAGTGCTGATCCAGGGGCCCGGCCAGCAGGGGCTGTCGCAGGTGGTCGCCTGCAAGCAGGCCGGCGCCTCACTCGTGATCGTCACCGGCACCTCCCGGGACGCGGCGCGGCTGGCGCTGGCCAAGGAACTGGGCGCGGACGTCGTGGTGGACGTGACCCGCGAGGACCCGCTGGAGCGGGTCATGGAGATCACCGGCGGCCGCGGGGTGGACGTGGTGCTGGACTGCACGGCCGGCGCCGGCACCGCGCCGCTGCTGCTCGGCGTGGACGCGCTCAAGCGCCGCGAGGGCACGATGGTGGTCCAGGGCGAATTGGCCGCCTTCCCCGACTTCCCGCTGAAGAAGATCACCGAGAAGTCGATCAGCCTGCGCAGCGCGCGCGGCCACAGCTACCGCTCCTGCGAACTGGCCCTGGAACAGCTCGCGTCGGGCCGCTTCCCGCTGGAGCGGCTGGCCACCCACACCTTCGGGCTGGCCGACGCCGACCGGGCGATCCGCACGGTGGGCGGCGAGTTCGGCGACGGCGCCGTGCACGTGTCCCTGCTGCCCTGGGAGCAGGCCGCATGAGTGTCGTGGTGCGCAACCCGCCGCGGGCGGACCTCCGGACCGTCGACGAGCTGGCCGGCTTCGGAGTCGCCACCGTGCACGAGGCCCAGGGCCGCACCGGGCTGCTGGACCCGCGCCTGCGCCCGGTGTGGGCCGGCGCCCGGGTGGCCGGCACCGCGGTCACCGTCAGTGTGCCCCCGGCCGACAACTGGATGCTGCACGTCGCGGTGGAGCAGTGCCGCGAGGGCGACGTCCTGGTGGTAGCGCCCACCTCGCCGTCCCAGGCCGGTTACTTCGGCGACCTGCTGGCCACCGCGGTGGCCGCGCGCGGGGTGCGCGGCCTGGTCATCGACGCCGGCTGCCGCGACGTGGCCGAGCTGCGCGCGATGGGCTTCCCGGTGTGGGCCCGGCATGTGAGCGCCTTCGGCACGGTGAAGGAGACGCTGGGCGACGTCAACGTGCCCGTGGTGTGCGGGAGTCAGTGGATCGAGCCGGGCGATGTGGTGCTGGCCGACGACGACGGCGTGGTACGCGTGCCGCGGGCCCGGGCCGCCGCGGTGCTGGCCGCCTCCAGGGCCCGCGAGGAACGCGAGGCCGCGCTGCGCGAGCGGTACGCGCGGGGCGAACTCGGCCTGGACATCCACGCGATGCGCGAGCGGCTGGCGGCCAAGGGGCTGACGTACACCGACCACACGGAACGCCCCACGGACCCGGCCGGCCGGGGCACCGCTGCGGACCCCGACGGCGCTCGCCAGGACGGCGCCGCGGTCCCGCCGAACCGGAGCCGTACGGAGGCCGCCCGGTGATCATCGACTGCCACGGCCACTACACCACCGCCCCGCCGCAGTTGCAGGCGTTCCGCGACGCGCAGCTCGCCCGGCTGGCCGACCCGTCGCTGCCGCCGGCGGCACTGGCCGCGATCGGCGACGACGAACTGCGCGACAGCGTGGAGAACCACCAGCTCAAGGTGCTGCGGCAGCGCGGCGCCGACCTGATGCTGTTCTCCCCGAAGGCGTCCGGCATGAGCCATCACGTGGCCGGCCCGGCGACCGCGCGCGCCTGGGCAGCGGCGTCCAACGACCTGGTGCACCGGGTCACCGAGCTGTTCCCGGCGCACTTCGCCGGGGTCTGCCAGCTGCCGCAGACCCCCGGCGGCGCGCTGGACGGCGCGGTCGCCGAACTGCGCCGCTGCGTGTCGGAGCTGGGCTTCGTCGGCTGCAATCTCAACCCCGACCCCTCCGGCGGGTACTGGACCGCGCCGCCGCTCACCGACCCGTACTGGTTCCCGCTGTTCGAGGCCATGACCGAGCTGGACGTGCCGGCCATGATCCACGTCTCGACCTCCTGCAACCCCAGCGCCCACACACTGGGCGCGCATTACCTCAACGCCGACACCTCCGTGTTCATGCAACTGCTCCAGGGCGACCTGTTCACCCGCTTCCCGGGGCTTCGGCTGGTCATCCCGCACGGCGGCGGCGCGGTGCCGTACCACTGGGGCCGCTACCGGGGGCTCGCGATGCGCATGGGACGCCCCGACCCGGCCGAACTCCTGCGGGAGAACGTCTTCTTCGACACCTGCGTCTACCACCAGGCGGGCATCGACCTGCTGCACCGGGTGATCGGCGCGTCCAACGTCCTTTTCGCCTCGGAGATGCTCGGCGCGGTGCGCGGCGCCGACCCGGAGACCGGCGTCGCCTGGGACGACACCCGGGTCTACGTCGAACGGCTGGGGCTGAGCGCCGAACAGCGCCACCGCGTCTACGAGGCCAACGCCCGCCGGGTCTACCCCCGGCTGCACGCCCGGCTGCTCACGGAAGGCAGGTAGTACCGCCATGGCCCCCCTGCACCTGACGTTCGCCTGCGGCGACTACGACCGGACCCGGGCGCTTGCCGAGGGCACGGTCCGCGCCGACGGCATCGACCTGACCTACCTGCGGCTGCCGGTGGAGGAGACCTTCTTCCGGATGCTGCGGCACCGCGAGTTCGAGGTCGCCGAGATGTCGCTGTCCTCCTACGTGGTCTCCCTGCGCGAGGACCCCGCGCCTTTCGTCGCGCTGCCGGTCTTCACCTCGCGGATGTTCCGGCACGGCTCGCTGTACGTGCACGCCGACTCCGGCGTCGAGAAACCCGAGGACCTGCGCGGCAAGCTGGTCGGCACACCGGAGTACCAGCTCACCGCGTGCGTGTGGATGCGCGGCGTGCTCGGCGACCGGCACGGCGTCCCCTTCGACTCGGTCCGTTACGTCACCGGCGGCCAGGAGACCGCGGGCCGGATCGAGAAGGCCGGCCTGGACCTGCCGGCGTCGGTGCGGATCAGCCGCATCCCCGAGGACGCCACCTTGTCGGCGATGCTCGCGGCCGGCGAGATCGACGCGCTGTGCACCCCGCGCGTGCCGAGCCCGTTCGCGGCCGGCGACCCGCGGGTGCGCCGGCTGTTCCCCGACGTGGTGGCCGCCGAGAAGGAGTACTGGGCGGCCACCGGCATCTTCCCGATCATGCACGTGGTGGTGATCCGCCGCGACGTGTACGAGCAGCACCGGTGGGTGGCCCAGTCGCTGTACAAGGCGCTGGTCGCGGCACGCGACGCGGCGTACGACTCCCTCTACGACACCTCGGCGCTGCGCTTCATGCTGCCCTGGCTCACCCCGCAACTGGAGGAGGCCCGCGCGCTGCTGGGCCGCGACTACTGGTCGTACGGCCTGGCCGACCACCGCAACCGGGAGGCGCTGGCGGCCTTCCTGCGCTACCACCACGAGCAGGGGCTGTCGCGGCGGCGGTGGGAGCCGGAGGAGCTGTTCGCGGCGGAGTCGCTGGAGGCCGCGGTGATCTGAGGCCGGGCGATCCTCAGCCGGTCCGACCGGCTGCGTCGCGCGCGCCTCGCAGCGGGGCAGCCGCGGGTGCGCACGGCGGCCGGCCGGTCGCGACCCGCGAGTCCGGCCGCGGGGTGGGCCGAGTGCACCTTGCGGCCGGGTCTGGCGGACGTCAGCCGGCTTGCCCCGGCCCCAGCCCGTACAGTTCGCGGTAGGAGGGAAAGCTGCCGCCCGGGCCGGACACGCTCCGGGCGGACAGCACCGCGCGCAGTACGGCGCGGGTGAGAACGTCGGCACCGGCCGCGAGGATTTCGTTGAGCGCCCCGGCCGCCATGTGCACGCCGAAGGCGGGGTCGGCCGGGGGCGGCCGGTCGGCGGGAACCAGCGGCCGGGCTCCGGTGGCCATGGTGAAGACGGTGTCGCCGTCGGAGAGCAGGTGGACCGGCCGGACCGCGCGGGCCAGGCCGTCGTGCGCGGTGCCGGCCAGTTTGTGCGCCTGCGCGCGGGTGAGGACGGCGTCGGTGGCGACGACGGCGAGGGTGGTGTTGAAAGGCGGCGGCTGCGCGGCAGCGAGCCGTTCCCGCGCCGCCGCCACCGTGGCGGCCGGCAGCGGTCCGGCGGGCAGCCCGAAGTCCGCGGACCGGCCCGCGGGGACGCCCCACAACAGGCCGGTACCGGTGTCGACGGCCGAGCCCGCCGCATTCAGCGCCGCGAGGGCGGCGACCGTGGTGCCGGAGGCCAGCACCAGGCTCGCGGTGCCGACCCCGCCCTTCAGACCTCCGGCGACCGCTCCCGTACCGGCGCCGACATTGCCGAGAGCAACGGGCGCCCCCTCGGCAGAGGCCGCCGCTGCCTCGGCCGCCGCCCGGCCCATCGCGGCGTCCGGGCGGGCCGCCCAGTCGCCGCCGCGGCCCAGGTCGAACAGCGCGGCGGCGGGCACCACCGGCACCACGTACCCGGGCGGGCCGACCCGGAAGCCGCGGCCCCGCTCCTCCAGCCAGCCGGCCACCCCGCCGGCGCTGTCCAGGCCGTACGCGCTGCCGCCGGTGAGCACCACCGCCTCGATCCGCTGCACCAGGTTGCGCGGGTCGAGCGCGTCGGTCTCGCGGGTGCCCGGCCCGCCGCCGCGCACGTCCACCGCGGTCACGACGCCGCCTTCCGGGGCGAGCACCACCGTGACCCCGGTGAGCCAGCCGTCGCCGGCCCGCCCGGCGTGGCCGACCCGCAGCCCGCGCACGTCGGTGAGGGCGTCGCGCGGGCCGGGGACGGGTTGGTCGGCGGCGGTCGTCACGGGCGTACCAGCGACCTGGCGGTGGCGTCCTCGCCCGCCTCCAGCAGGTTCGCGGCGGCGCCCACGATCAGCGGGTCGGGGGTGCCGACTATCTCCTCGTCCTTGCCGGTGTAGTCGAAGCGGTCCAGGACGCTGCGCATGGCCTCGACCCGGGCGCGCTTCTTGTCGTTGCTCTTGACCACCGTCCAGGGCGCGTACTGGGTGTCGGTCTCCTGGAACATCGCGACCTTGGCCTCGGTGTACTCGTCCCACAGGTCGAGCGAGGCCAGGTCCATCGGGCTGAGCTTCCACTGCCGGACCGGGTCCACCTGGCGGATCGTGAAGCGGGTGCGCTGCTCGTTGCGGGAAACGGAGAACCACAGCTTGACCAGCCGGATCCCGTCGTCCAGCAGCATCCGTTCGAAGCCGGGCGCCTGCCGCATGAAGCGGTGGTACTCGTCGTCGGTGCAAAAGCCCATGACCCGCTCGACGCCGGCCCGGTTGTACCAGGACCGGTCGAACATCACGATCTCGCCGGCGGTCGGCAGGTGGGCGACGTACCGCTGGAAGTACCACTGCCCGTTCTCCCGGTCGGTGGGCTTCTCCAGCGCCACCACGCGGGCGCCGCGCGGGTTGAGGTGCTCGGTGAACCGCTTGATGGTGCCGCCCTTGCCGGCCGCGTCCCGGCCCTCGAAGACGATGACGATGCGCTGGCCGGTCTCCTTCACCCAGCTCTGCAGCTTCAGCAGCTCGATCTGCTGGAGCCGCTTGTGCCGCTCGTACTCCGGCCGTTCCATCCTCGTGTCGTACGGGTAGTTCTCCCGCCAGGTGTCGACCACGCTGCCGTCCGGACGGATCAGCACCGGATCGTCCTGGTCGCTGTAGTCGACACGCATGCCGACCAGGAGGGAGTCGCCCGCGTCCGCGCTCATCGCCCGACCGCCTTTCGCCTGTTCTCCGTGCCGGTCACCTTCATCATGGTCCGTCTGCCCCGTCAGTGGAACTGCGGAACGATCAAGTACAGGCCGTA
This sequence comes from Actinacidiphila acididurans, assembly GCF_016918855.1. Classification (GTDB taxonomy): domain Bacteria; phylum Actinomycetota; class Actinomycetes; order Streptomycetales; family Streptomycetaceae; genus Actinacidiphila; species Actinacidiphila acididurans. The sequence goes on along the minus strand of NZ_JADKYB010000001.1, from coordinate 483,140 downwards.
GACCACGGCCCCCGCGCACACGGTGAAGCACAGGCCGGCCACGGCCGTCCGGGCGGTCACGGTACGCCCGGCCGCCCGCTGCTGCTCGCCCCCGGCCAGGGTCCGTACCCCCAGGGCGAAGAAGACCACGACGCCGACCGTGGCGCCGAAGCTCACCGTGGCGACCTCGGCCAGGGCTCCCCATTTGATGTTCATCGGTGCTGCTCCCGGTTCTCGGTGGGATCGGGTTCCCAGTGGGATCAAGGGGGTCTGGGTGGGATCGGGGGGCTCAGACGCCGGCGCCGGCCTGGGCCGGGCGGCGGACGGCGGTGTCGGGGACGTTGTTGACGTTGTCGGCGTGCACCGGGTTGCGGCGGGAGAGCACGACGATGACCGCGGCGACGGCCAGCGCGGCCAGTGCGATCAGGACGATCCCGGTGGTGCCGCCGTGCACGACGGCGCTGGCGGCGACCGCGCCGACCGCCCCGGCGGCGGGCAGCGTCACCAGCCAGGCCATCGCCATCCGCCCGGCGGTGTTCCAGCGCACCTCGGCGAGCCGACGGCCGACGCCCGCGCCGAGGATGCCGCCGGAGCAGACCTGGGTGGTGGACAGCGCGAAGCCGAGGTTGGCCGAGCTGAGGATGACCGTGCTCGCCGCGGACTCCGCCGCGAAGCCCTGCGGCGACTCGATGTCCACGATGCCCTTGCCCATGGTGCGGATGATCCGCCACCCGCCGATGTAGGTGCCGAGCGCGATGGCCAGGCCGGCGGTGAGCACCACCCACACCGGCGGCCCGGCGTTCGGGCCCAGGGCGCCGCAGGAGATCAGCGCCAGGGTGATCACGCCCATGGTCTTCTGCGCGTCGTTGGTGCCGTGCGCGAGGGAGACCAGCGAGGCGGAGGCGACCTGGCCGGTACGGAAGCCGTCGCTCACCGTCTCCTTGCGTGACCGGTGGGTGATCCGGTAGGCGAGGTACGTGGCCGCGAGCGCCGCGACGCCCGCCACGATCGGCGAGGCCACCGCCGGGATGATGATCTTCTCGACCACCTTGTCGAAATGCACGGCGCCCCGCCCGGCGCCGACCCACACCGCGCCGATCAGCCCACCGAAGAGGGCGTGCGAGGAACTGGAGGGCAGGCCGAGCAGCCAGGTGGCCAGGTTCCACAGGATGGCCCCGACCAGGCCGGCGAAGATCATGCCCGGGGTGACAAGGCTGTCGTCGACGATGCCGCCCGAGATGGTCTTGGCGACCGCGGTGGACAGGAAAGCGCCCACCAGGTTCAGCACGCCGCTTATCGCGACGGCGACCTTGGGGCGCAGGGCACCGGTGGCGATGGACGTGGCCATCGCGTTGGCGGTGTCGTGGAAGCCGTTCGTGAAGTCGAAGGCGAGGGCCGTGACGATGACCATTCCCACAAGGAAGGTGATGTGGTCCATTGCTTCAGGTAACCAGGGGTAGTGGTACGAGAACGGAAGGACACGTGAAGGTGCGGTACGCCCAGTGGGCGGATGGCATGCGCATGTACGGCCGGACGGGTGAGGGGCGGTCCGTCCGGCCCTGCCCCCGTCCGCTCAGCGGCTCGCGGCGGGTGCGTCCAGCAGCGCGGCGATCTCGGCGGGGGCGGGCAGCGGACCGTGGTCGCCGGAGGCCCGCAGCGCCGCGCCGGCCGTGACGTGGGCCAGCCGCAGGGCGCGGCCGACCGGCTCGCCGCGGTGCAGGCCGGCCAGGAAGCCCGCGGCGAAGGCGTCGCCCGCGCCGACCGGTTCGACCACCTCGGTGGGCAGCGCCGGTTCGGTGTGGACGGCCCGGCCGTCGAAGGCGGTGGCGGCAAGGGCGCCGTCCTTGACGACCAGCAGCGCCGGGCCCGGCAGCAGAGCGCGTACGTCCGCGGGCGCGGTGATCCGCGCCCCCCACAGCGCCTGCGCCTCGTCCAGGCCGACGAAGACCAGGTCGGCGCGGTCGGCCAGGGCCCCCAGCACCTCCGGCGCGGAGCCGTCGGGCCACAGGGCGGGCCGGAAATTGACGTCGAAGCTCACCGGGAGCGGACCGGTCAGCGCCTCCTCGACCAGGGCCCGGCAGGAAGCGGACAGGGCCGGGGTGATCCCGGTCAGGTGCAGCAGCCCGGCGCCGCGCACCGCCGCCCCGGCCAGCACCTCCGGGCCGAGCGCCGACGCGGCCGACGCGCGCCGGTAGTAGTGCACCCGGGTGCCGCCGGGCGCCGGGTCCTTCACCAGCAGCCCGGTGGGCCGGTCCGGGTCGGTGCGCACCCCGGTGACGTCCACCCCGCACGCGGCGACCTCGGCGAGGATCCGCTGCCCGAAGGGGTCGGCGCCGACCGCGGACACCCAGCGCACCGGCACGCCGTGCTCGGCGAGGTACATCGCCGCGTTGGACTCCGCCCCGGCCACCGTCAGCCGCAGCAACCCCGCCGCCGCCAGCGCCCCCACCGGCTCCGGCACCAGCGCGGCCATGGTCTCCCCGATACAGACCACCGGCCCGGGCGGCAACGCCTTCACCGCGCACCTGCCGGACGGGGTGCCGCAGCCGTCGTACGCCTCCATTGCCGTGAGCACGCTTCGCTCATCGGGCCGCCTCCCGCCGCGCGGCCACCGCGCGGAAGTCCCGGGCCCGCAGCCGCAGCGCCCCGAGGTCGCCGCCGTCGGCCGCGTCGCCGACCAGCGGGGACCCGACGCCGACCGCGAGGGCACCGGCGGCGAGGTACTCGCGTGCGGCAGGGGCGTCGATGCCGCCGACCGGGACGAAGGGGGCGTCGGGGAAGGGTGCGCGCAATGCCCGCAGATAACCGGGGCCGCCGGCCTGAGCGGCGGGGAACAGTTTCAGGGCGTCGGCGCCCATCCGCCGGGCGGCCACCACGTCGGTGGGCGTCATGACCCCGGCCAGCACCGGCAGCCCGGCCTCCTTGGCGGCGGTGACACCCTCCCCGAGAGCCGGGGTCACCACGAATGCGGCCCCCGCCCGGTGGGCGCCCTCGGCATCGGCGGCGGTCAGCACGGTGCCGGCGCCCAGCGGTGCGTCCGGTCCGAGCGCGGTCCGGGCGGCGGCGATGACGCCGAAGGCGCCGGCGGTGGTCAGCGAGACCTCGATCAGCGGGACACCCTCCTCGGCGAGGGCGAGCACGGTGGCGAGCGCGGCATCGGGCGACGAGCCGCGCACGATGGCCAACAGTCGATGGGCGCCGAGAGCGGCGAGCAGGTCCACGGGAGGGGGTCCTTTCAGGACGCGGTCAGGCGGTGCCGGTACGGAGGGTGGGTGGGTACGGGAAAGAGGTCCGCGGTCTCAGCCCGCGCAGATCGTGAGCCGCCAGTGCGCCTCACCGGTCGCGGGGACGAGCGCGGCCTCGTCCCCCGCCGCGGCGGACAGGTCCCAGACGCGGCCGAGCATGGGCTCGACGCCGATCGAGCGGTAGGGGGCGCCGGCCGGGAAGCCGCGCAGGTTGCGCCACAGGGCGACGGAGACGGGCTGGCCGGGGGCGTCGAGGGCGAGCCGCAGGGCGTGCGGTCCGTCGTGGACGGTGACGTCGGCGGCAGTGACGATCGCGCCGAGCGCGGTGCCGTCGTCCGGGCCGAGCCGGTCGAAGCGGTCGGGGCCGGGCCAGGCGAAGGGGGTCCAGGAGGCGCCGCCGTCGGGGTAGCGGCGGCCGGGCGCGCCCGCGGGCAGGTCCAGCCGGGCGGCCGGGGAGACGTCGAGCAGCGCGTGCGCGGCCCACAGGAAGCGGTGACCGGGCGCGGCGGTCAGCCGGTAGTCGGCCACGACCGCGCCGCCCGGCACCGTACGGATCCGCCGGTCGAGCCGGAAGTCCGGGCCCGTCACCCGCTCCACGTCGCCCTCGCGGGTCCACGGCCGCGACCAGACCTCGCCGTGGTCGGGCGTGCCGCGCACGGTGGGCAGGCATTCCTCCAGGCCGCCGGCGTCGGCGAAGGGGTCGCCGGGGGCCACGGCGGACCGCCGCGGCTCGTCGCGGTGCCACAGCCACTCCCGCGGGCCGCCCGGGCCGCCGGTGACCAGCGACGTCCAGCGTCCGCCGTGGGCCGGGTCGGTGACGACCCGTACGACACCGCCCGCCGCACCCTTCACGGTCCCGCTCACCATTCGGCGAAGGAGCCGTCGTCGTGCCGCCAGACGGGGTTGCGCCAGGCGTGCCCGGTGCGGTCGGCGGCGCGGACCGCGGCCTCGTCCACGGTGACGCCGAGGCCGGGCAGGTCGGTGCGGTGGGCGTGGCCGGCCACGAAGCGGAAGGGCTCGGTGTCGATCAGGTAGGACAACAGGTCGGCCTCCTTGTTGTAGTGGATGCCGAGGCTCTGCTCCTGGATGAGGAAATTGGGCGTGCAGAAGGCGACTTGGAGGCTGGCGGCCAGCGAGATCGGGCCGAGCGGGCAGTGCGGGGCCAGTTGGGCGCCGAAGGTCTCGGCGAGCGCGGCGATCCTGGTGACCTCGGTGATGCCGCCGGCGTGCGACAGGTCGGGTTGGGCGACCGCGATTCCGGCGGTGAGGGCGGGCAGGAACTCCGCGCGGCCGTAGAGGCGTTCGCCGGTGGCCAGCGGCACCGGGGTGGAGGCGGCCAGCGGGGCGAGCAGGTGGCCCTGTTCGGGCAGCAGCGGCTCCTCGACGAACAGCGGGTGCAGCGGGGCTATCTCGTGCAGCACCCGGCGGGCGCCGGCCGGGCTGAACCGGCCGTGGAAGTCGACGGCGACGTCCCGGTCCGGGCCGAGCGTCTCGCGGGCGGCGGCCACCCGGTCCACGACGGCGGCGGTGCCGGCCGGGGTGGTGAGCGGGTCGGTGCGGCCGGCCGCGTTCATCTTCACCGCGGTGAAGCCGGCTTCGATCTGGGCGGTGACCTGCTCGGTGAGCCGGGCGGGTTCGTCGCCGCCGACCCAGGCGTAGACGCGTACGGCGTCCCGGACCGCGCCGCCGAGCAGCGCGTGCACGGGGGCGCCGTACGCCTTGCCCGCGATGTCCCACAGCGCGTGGTCCAGGCCGGCGACGGCGCTGGAGAGCACCGGGCCGCCGCGGTAGAAGCCGCCCTTGGTGAGCACCTGCCAGTGGTCCTGGATCCGCAACGGGTCCTTGCCGACCAGGTATTCGGCCAGCACGTCCACGGCGGCGCGGACCACCTCGGCCCGGCCCTCCACCACCGGCTCGCCCCAGCCCACCACGCCGTCGTCCGTCTCGATGCGGCAGAACAGCCAGCGGGGCGGCACCAGGAAGGTCTCGACGCGCGCGATCTTCACCGGGCGCTCCCGTCGGTGAGGCCGTCGGTGGACCCGTGGGCGGAACCGTCGGTGCCGTCCGCGGTGTCGGTGTCCGCCCCGTGCACCAGGTCCAGGTCGCGGACCGCCTGTTCGAGCAGGGCCCGCATGGCGGTCTCGGCGGCGTCCTGGTCCTGGTCGCGCACCGCGTCCAGCACGGCGCGGTGGCTGGGCACGGGGTCCTCGCCGTGCGGCGAGGAGTGCACGATCTGGTCGCGGTGGGCGAGGCCGGACTCGATGACCATCTCCATGCGCTCCAGCAGTTCGTTGTGGGTGGCGGCGAGCAGGGCACGGTGGAAGGCGAGGTCGGCCTCCACCGCGTGCGCGGCGCCGAGGTCCGGCCGGCCCATCGCGGCCAGCGCGTCGGTGAGGGCGTCCAGGTCGGCGGGGGTGCGGCGCAGCGCGGCCAGCCGGACCGCGGCGGGCTCGATGATGGCGCGGACCTCGCCGAGGTTGCGCAGCAGGGACAGGTCGACGTCCGCGGCGGCGCCGCCGGCGAACTGCCAGCGCAGCACGTCCGCGTCGAGCAGGTTCCAGTCGGAGCGCGCCCGGACGAAGGTGCCGCGTTTCTGCCGGGCGTCCACCATGCCCTTGGCCGCGAGCACCTTCAGCGACTCGCGCAGCGCGGTCAGGCTGACGTCCAACTCCTGCTGCAGCGCCACCAGGTCGAGCGTGGCCCCTTCGGGGATCTCGCCGCTGAGCACCCGGCGCGCGAGAGTCTCCACGGTCTGGCCGTGCACTCCGCGGCGCGCGTACGGTGTCATGTCGTTTTCTGCCTTTCTGCAGGTCAGGGGGTACGGCCGGGGTGTCGCCAGGCGTCAGGCGGACGCCTTGACGACGCTCCAGCCGCCGTCCACGAGCAGGCTCGATCCGGTGATGTAGGACGCCTCCGCCGCGGCGAGGAAGGCGATGGCGGCGGCGACCTCCTCGGGTCTGCCGAACCGGCCGGCGGCGGTCTCGGCGACGCTGCGGGCCCGGTCCTCCTCCCCCACCCTGTCCCAGGCGCCGGTCAGGATGGGCCCGGGCACGACGGCGTTGACCCGTACCCGGGGCCCGTACTCGACCGCGAGCTGGCCGCACAGCGACAGCAGTGCGCCCTTGGCTGCGGCGTAGGCGGGGTGGCCGGGGATGCCGCGGTGGGCGTGCACCGAGGAGGTGAGCACCACCGCGCCCTGCCGCTGCTCCAGGTCCGGCAGCGCGGCCTTGACGCCGAGGAAGGACGCGGTGAGGTTGACCGCGAGCTGGCGCTGCCACGAGGCGAGGGTGGTCTCGTGGGCGGGCCGGACATCGACCGTGAAGGCGTTGCTGACCAGGACCGAGACCGGCCCGAAGGCGTGCGCGGCGGTCACCAGGCGCTGCCAGGCGTCCTCGTCGGCGACGTCCGCCTCGGTGAAGACGGCCCGCCCGCCGCCGTCCCGGATCCGGGCGGCGACCGCCTCGCCCGGGCCGGCCGCGATGTCGGCGAGCACGACGGCCGCGCCCTCGGCCGCGAGGCGCTCGGCGGTGGCCGCGCCGATCCCGGAGGCGGCGCCGGTCACCACGGCGACCTGTCCGGCGAAGCGGGGGACGGTGGGGTTCATGGGCGGGTGGTCTCCTCGGGATCGGGGTGTGCGGGCGACTTTAGTGAGGGCGGGCCGACCGGCCGGTCATTGCCTGGCCAGCACCACCAGCTCGGCGTCGTGCCGGGCGGTCCAGGCCAGCGGCAGGCCGGCGTGCATCAGGTGGGCGCCGCGGTATTCGGTGCCGGTGGCGGTGTCCTGGTAGCCGGCGGCCGGGTCCAGCCCGCGCAGCCGCAGCCGGGCGGGGCGGCCCGGTACCAGGGGCGCGCCGTCGAGCGGCCCGGTGCTCCAGGCGGCCACGACCGTACGGGGGCCGCCGGCCTCGTCGTACTGCACGCCGCAGGACGGTCCGCCGGGGCTGCCCAGCAGCCGGGCCTCGCCGTGGTGGATCACGTCCCGGACCTGCTTGTAGCAGGCGATCCAGTGCGCGGCCTCGGCCCGCTGTTCGCCGGTCCAGGCGCGCAGGTCGGCGCCGATGCCGAGGACGCCGGCGCAGGCCAGGACGAAGCGGAAGGCGAGCGAACGCGGCCGCGGGTCGAACACGCCGGGCGCGTCGGTGACCCAGGAGCTCATGGTGTGCGGGGCGTGCGCGTGCAGGTAGCCGTGCTGAACGGCGAGCCGGTCCAGCGGCGCGGTGTTGTCGCTCGGCCAGACGACGTCGGTACGGGCGAGGGTGGCGTGTTCGATGCGGGCGCCGCCGCCGGCGCAGCCCTCGACGGTGACGTGCGGGTGGCGGGCGCGCAGGTGGTCCAGCACCCGCAGGTATCCGGCGGCGTGCTCGGCGTCCAGGTCGAGTTCGCCGGCCGGGCCGGCGCCGGGCCGGCCGCGCGGGGTGGGCGGCCGGTTCATGTCCCACTTCAGGTAGTCGATCGCGTGGCCGTCCAGCAGGCGGTCGAGGGTGGCGATCACGAAGTCCTGCACGTCGGTGCGGCCGAGGTCGAGCAGCAGCTGGTCGCGCACCGGGGTCGCCGGGCGGCCGTCGATCCGGTAGACCCAGTCGGGGTGTTCGGCGTACAGCCGGGAGGCGGGGCTGACCGCCTCGGGTTCGACCCACAGGCCGAAGTCCAGGCCCAGGCCGCGTACTTGGGCGACGAAGGCGTCGAAGCCACCGGGGAAGGCCGCGGGGTCGGGGTCCCAGTCGCCGAGGCCCCCCTTCTCGTCGTGCCGGCCGGTGAACCAGCCGTCGTCGACGACGAAGAGTTCCGCGCCCAGGTCCGCGGCGATCCGGGCGAGTTCGAGCTGCGCGCCGGCCTGGACGTCGAAGCCGGTGGCCTCCCAGGAGTTGTAGAGGACCTTGCGGGTACGGTGCAGCCGGTCGCCGGCCAGGTGCCGCTCGTAGCGGTGCCAGACCCGGGACAGGCCGTCGAGCCCTTCGGCGCTGAAGGCGCAGGCCAGGCGTGGTGTGGTGAGCGTCTGCCCGGGGCGCAGGGCGACCGCCCCCTCGTGGGGGACGCGGCCGGCCCGGACCCGTACCGTGCCGCCGGGCTCGGCGTCGGCGGTGATGTGCCAGTTGCCGGGCCACTCCAGGGCGATGCCGTACGTGGGCGCGTCGGGGCGGTCGGCGTCGGCGGTGTCCTGCACGGCGAGCCAGGGGGCGTAGGCGTGCCCGGGGACGCCCTGCGTGGAGCCGATGGAGAACCGGCCGCGGGTCAGGTCGAGCGGGGTGAGCCGGAACTCCTGGGCCCACTGGCCGGACAGGCAGGTCAGCCGGGCGCCGTCGGTGACCGGCACGTTGACGGCGGCGGAGTCCAGGTCCTCCAGGTGCAGCGTCTCGCCGCCGCCGTTGGTGAGTTCGGTCCAGCGCAGCAGGACGTCGGTGCCGGGCACCACCCGGTAGGCCAGTGCGGTGCGCAGCCCGGTGACCTCGTCGGTGAACTCCAGCCGCAGCGAGGTGTCGGGGTCGTGGACGGCGCCGGTGAAGGTCCACCAGGTGCCGCGTTCGCCGCCGGGGCGGCGCACGGTGAGGTCGGCGCCGGTGAACGGCCGCTGGCCGGTGGGGATGTACTCGGCGGGGGCGGCGTCGGCGGGGGTGATGAAGTGGGTGCGGCGCGAGTGGCCGAGTACGGAGGGGCCGGTCTCGGTGCCGTGCGGGCCCCAGGCGTCGAGCTCGGCCCACCGGCCGCCGGGTTCCAGGCGTACGGCGTACGCGGTCCGTTCGGTGCGCAGCAGCCAGCGCCACTGCCGGTCGTCGGCGACGGGACCGGCGGCGGGACCCGCACCGGGACCGGCACCGGGGGCAGCCGCGGGGCCGGTCGCGGGATCGGTCACCGGGTCGGCGGCGCTCGACGGCACGGAAGGGTCGGTCACTTGACGGCTCCGAGGTTGAGTCCGGCCACGAAGTGCCGCTGGAACCGCAGGAAGACCAGGACGGTCGGGGCGGCGGCGATCACCGAGCCGGCCGCGACGACGTTCCACTGCGAGACGTACTGGCCCTGCAGGCCCAGCAGCGAGGCCGTGATGGGCATCTTGCTGTCGCTGCGCAGCACGGTGATGGCCCACAGCAGGTCGTTGAAGATCCAGGTGAAGGACAGCGCCGTGAGGGCGGCCAGGGCCGGGCGGGTCAGCGGCAGGATGATGCGGGAGTAGATCTGCCAGGGGCCCGCGCCGTCGATGACCGCGGCCTGCTGGATCTCAGCGGGGATGGCCCGCATGAAGCCGTGCAGCACGAAGACGTAGAAGCCGATGCCGAAGCCGACCTGGACGCCGATCAGCGCCGGCAGCGTGTCGTACAGGCCCAGCTGCTCGGTGAGCTTGGAGACGGGGATGAGCAGGATCTGCGGGGGCAGCAGGTTGCCGCCGAGCATGACCAGCAGCGCGGCCCGGCGCAGCGGCAGGTCGTAGCGGCTGAGCGCGAAGGCGGCCATGGAGGCCAGCAGCAGCGACAGCAGCACGGCGGGCACGGTGACGATCAGGCTGTTGATCAGGGCCTGCTTCTGGCCGCCGTCCACCCAGGCGGCGCGGAAGCCGCCGAGGGTGAAGGAGTGCGGCAGGCTGCCCAGGCCGTGGGAGGCGATGTCGTCGAAGGAGCGGGTGCTGGTGATCAGGACGACCGCGATGGGCACCAGCCACAGCAGGGACAGCAGTCCGGCGCCGGTGTGGAAGGCCACGGTGCCCCAGATCCGGCGGCGTCCGGCGGCGGTGGCGCTGCGCAGGCGCTTCGGCTGCGCCTCGGCGCGGTCGGCGGGCGGGGCCGCGGCGTGGGTGGTCGTCATCAGTCGGCCTCCCGGAACGCGCGGACCAGGTAGGAGGCGATGACCCCGAAGGCGAGCACGAAGATCACGACGGCGAGCGCCGAGCCGTAGCCGAGCCGCAGGGACTGGAAGGCGGTGGAGTACATGTAGGTGCTGAGCAGTTCGGAGGAGTGGTAAGGGCCACCGCGGGTGAGCGCCCACACCACGTCGAAGGACCGCAGGGAGTCGATGACGATGACGGACAGGACCACGGCGTTGACACTGCGGAGCTGGGGGACGGTGATGTGGCGGAACTGCTGCCAGCGGGTGGCGCCGTCGACCTTGGCGGCCTCGTACAGCGCCGGGTCGATGCCCTTCAGGCCGGCCAGGTAGAGCACCATGACGTAGCCGATCTGGCGCCACAGCGCGGGCACGATCACCGCGTACAGGGCGGTGCTCTGGTCGGCGAGCCAGGGGTGGGTGAGGCTGCCGAGGCCGACACCGCTCATGGCCTTGTCGATCAGGCCGTCCGGCTGGTACATCGCCTGCCAGACCAGGGCGGTCGCGGTGAGCGAGAAGACCACGGGCAGGAACAGCGCGGCGCGGTAGAAGCCGACGCCGCGGCGTTCCTGTTGCAGCAGCAGCGCGGCGCCCAGGCCCAGGACCGCGGACAGCCCGCCGAACAGGGCCAGCCACAGCACGGTGTCGAGCACGGCGGTGTGGAAGACGCTGTCGTGCAGCATCTCGCGGTAGTTGGCCAGGCCGATGAACTGCGGCGGGGAGATGCCGTCCCACTTGGTGAGGGACAGGTAGAAGCCCTGTACGGCCGGCCAGAACACCCAGAAGCCCTCGGCGAGCAGCGGGATCAGGACGAAGGCCAGGACCAGCGGGGGAACCCGGCCGGCTCCGCGCGGGCGGCGCCGGAGCCGGCCGGCCGTCACGAGCGCCATGTCACTGGCTCCAGATCTTCTGCGCGTCGCGCTGCCAGGTGGTCAGGATGGAGGTGACCTCCTTGGGCCTGGCCAGGAACTTGGTCAGCGCGGTGTCGGCGGTGGGCTGGAGGGCGTCGCTGGAGTCGCGGTTGAAGAACTGGGTGACGTCGGCGGCGCCTTCGATGAGCGCCCGGCCCTTCTTGACCAGCGGGGTGCCGGCGTCCTTCGCCTGGGGGTTGGTCGGCAGCGCGGTGCCGGAGGAGCCCTTGAGGTAGATCTCCTGGGCCTCGGCGGTGGCCAGCCAGCTCATCAGCTCCTTGACCTCGTCGGCGCGGTGGGTGCGGGCGCTGGCGAAGTAGCCGTCGGTGGGGCCCTCCTCGGCGGCCGGGACCTTGGGGTCGATGATCGGGAAGCGGAAGAAGTCGAGGTCGCCGAGCTGGTCCTTGGGGGCGGCGTCGGCGAAGAAGGTGCCGATCAGCATCATGCCGGTGCGATTGTTCAGCAGCGCGGTGGTGGCGTCCTGGAAGGCCAGGGCGGTGCCGTTCGGGTCGAAGTACGGCAGCGCCTGGGACCAGGTGTCGAAGACCTTGTGGACCTCGGGGTCGTCGAAGCGGTGGCGGCCGGCCAGCAGGTCGCGGTGGTACTGGGCGCCGTTGACGCGGATGTTGAGGTAGTCGAACCAGGCCGAGGCGACCCAGGCGGTGCCGCCGCCGGCGCCGAGCCCGATGGGGTGCACGCCCTTGCCCTTGATGGTCTCGCACAGGGCGAGGAACTCGTCCCAGGTCGTGGGCTCCTGCACGCCCCACTTGGCGAAGTTGGACTTCTTGTAGAACACGCCCCACCAGTAGTAGCTGGCCGGGACGAACACCTTGTGGCCGGCCGAGGAGGTGCACAGCTTCTTCAGCGCGTCGGAGTAGCCGGACAGTTCGGGCCGGGTCCAGATGTCGCTGACGTCCAGCAGCAGGTTCTTCCGGGCGTACGTGTCCGCGACCGAGCCGGGGTACCAGGTGAGCAGGTCCGGCGGGTTGGCGGAGGTCAGGTACGTCGGGAGCTGGGTGCGGAAGGTCTCGGAGGCCACTGTGTTCAGGCCCGCCTTGACCTTGCCGCGCTTGTTGAACGCGGCGACCAGGTCCTGCATGGCCGACTTGGCCTGCGGCGAGGACAGGTTGGACTGCAGGGTGACCGTGCCACCGCCGTTGGACGAGCTGCCGCCGCCGCTGGACGAGCTGGAGGTGACGCAGCCGCTCATCAGGGCGGCGGCGCCGATCGCACCGGCGCCGGCGAGGAACTGCCGGCGGCTGCCCGGCGTACTCGGCGTAGAGGTGAGGGTGTTCATGGGACTCCTTTGTCGGCTGGTTCAGCCTGGCGGGCCGCGGCGGCGGCGTCAAGATTAATTCGTAATTTAGTCAGTAACGGATCCGAGGGTGCCCGGGTCGCGGGTCCTGCCCGGGCACCCTCGGGAACCGGTGCCGGACGGGGCTCAGAAGGAGCTCTGCCGGACCACGCCGTTCACCCCGCGGGAGACGGCGAGCACGGTGCCGCCGGGGCCGGCGGTGGCGCCCATGGCGCCGTCGAAGGTGTTGCTGACGAACTGGGCTTGCGGGAACCAGCCGCCCCAGGTGCCGGCGGCGGCGTCGTAGGTGCGCCGCCACAGCGTGTAGTCCGAGGCGCGGGCGAGCAGTTGGACCGTCCCGCCGGTGGTCACCAGGGTCGGGCTGCCGCTGATGGTGCCGCCGAGGCCGGTCCAGTCCGACCAGGTGCCGGCGGCGTCGCGGACCCGGGTCCACACCGAGTCGTCGGCGGTGCGCACCGCGACATGGGTGCGGCCGGCCGAGTCCAGGACCGCGGACGGCCTGCCGTACAGGGCGAGTCCGGCCGGCGCGCCCAGCGAGGTCCAGCCGCCCTGCGGGCCGCGGGTGACCACCGTGCCGTCGGCGCCGGTGGCGTACAGCGTCCACTGGCCGGGGCTCGCCCACGCGGCGGTCGGCGCGTCGGCCAGGTCGCCGCCGAGGTCCTGCCAGTTCCCCCACCGGCCGCCGGTGTACGTCCGCAGGTACGCGTGGCCGTCGGTGCCGCGCACGAACACGTCGATGCGGCCGCCGGCCGAGCCGTACGCGGCCGGCTGGCCCTCGATCCGCCGGTCGGTGGGGCCGCCGAGGTCGGTGGCCGGCCCGGACCACTGGCCCGCGCGCCCGGCCTGCTCGGTCAGGTGGCCGTCGCGGCCGCGGGTGAAGGCGGTCAGCGCCGCGCCGTCGGCGACGATCGCCGGGTCGGCGGTGGAGACGGTGCCGGTCGTGGCGCCGGGCGCGTTGTCGGTGCCGGTCAGCTTCAGGAATGCGGTGCCGTGGGCGGGCACGGTGACGGTGTAGGAGCCGGTGTACGTGCCCCGGTCCGCGCGGGCCCGCAGGTCGCGGACGGCGACGGGTCCGGTGAGTCCGGCGTCGGTGAAGGTCACGGTGCGCTGCGCGGGCTGGTCGGAGCGGTTGAGCAGCACCACCGCGCGGCGGCCGGCCCCCTTGAGGACCTTGCTGTACACGTCGCCGGTGGCGTCGGTGGCCACCCGCACGCCCTGGATGCCCAGCGGGTCCTGGTCGACGGCCAGGATCTCCGGGTTGCGCAGCGTGGCCAGCATGGACGCGGACAGGGTGCGCGGGTCGGAGCCGAGCATCAGCGGGGAGGCCATCTCGGCCCACATCACGAACTGGGTGGTGGACTCCTCCTGGTTGAGCTCGTAGGTGCCGTCGCCGAGCTTGCGCATCGGGACGAGGTAGTCCGGGTCGTTCCAGTGGCCCGGGCCCTGCGCCTCGGGGTGCCAGGCGTTGGCGTCCATGTTCCGCAGGATGTCGGGCCATTCGCCGGCGGTCGGGCTGCCCCAGGCGATATCGGTGCCGGTGCGCCAGGAGTCGGCGGTGGTGGGGCCGTAGACGAAGGTGTTGTGGGCGTCCTGCTCGGGCTTGTGCGGCAGCCCCCAGTCGTCGGTGAGCGGGTTGCACAGGTTGAGCAGCATCGGCCGGCCGGACTTGGCCAGGGCGTCGCTGAACTGCCGGTATGCCGGGCCCGGGTCGAGCTTCTCGCCGATGCCGCACAGGAAGTCCACTTTGACGGCGTCGATCTTCCAGCGGGCGAACTGGTCCGCGTCCTGCTGGTAGTGGCCGCGGCTGCCCAGCCCGCAGTACGCCGGGTCGTAGTCGCCGGCGTCGGTGTAGATGCTGGCCCGCAGTCCGCGGGCGTGCAGGTAGTCCACCAGCGCCGGGATGCCGGAGGGGAAGCGCTGTGGGTTGGCGGTCAGTTCCCCGGCCGCGTCGCGCGGGTTGTCGGCCTGCCAGCCGCCGTCCAGCCACACGATGTCGTAACCGCTGTTGCGCAACCCGCTGCTGACCAGGAAGTCGGCCACGCTCTTGACCTGGGCCTCGGTGGGCGCGCCCAGGCCGTAGTAGGTGTTCCAGCCCATGTACGGGGTCGGCGCGAGGCCGCTGTCGTAGTACGCGGGCGCTCCCGCGTCGCGGGCCGGCGCGCCGCGCCCCGACGCCTGCGCCACGCCCGGCAACGCCACGGCGAGCAGCGCCGCGGCGCCCGCCGCCAGCGCCGCGCGGCGGGCACGCACCATCCCTGAACGATGCGAAGTCACGTGTTTCTCCCGAGAGTCGGTGACGTGCGGGCGTACGCCTCCCGGCAGGGGGCGGCCCGTCACGAACGACGACTGTGGCGGGGGCACCCGACCCTGTCAACGTTTATTACTAATAAACTAAAATTCGAGGTCGGGGGCAGGTCCGGGACTCGGGCCGGGCTTCCCGGCGCCGCTCCGGCGCCGGGATCGACTGTTCGCGGACGCACGGGGATTGGCGGATCCGCCGCGGCGCATTACGCTCCGGATCGTCGCCGCCGCCTCAGCACAGGACATGTCTCTCACCCTTCACAGGAGACCCCATGCAACGGCATGCCCTCCTCGGCGCGCGGCGCGCAGTGGTGCTCGTCGCCACCGCCCTCGGCGCCGGGCTGTTCGTTCCGGCACTGTCCGCCGGAGCCTTCGCCGCCGCCCCCACCGCGTCGCCCGCGGCGCATCGAGCCGCTCCCGCCGCCACGGCCTGGACCGGCAGCTGGTCGGTGTCCCCGCAGAGCGGCGGACCCTCGTACAGCGGCCAGACGCTGCGTCAGATCGTGCACACCAGCATCGGCGGGAGCGCCGCACGGATCCACATCTCCAACGTATTCGGTTCCGCGCCGCTGACCGTCTCGGACGTGCACATCGCCCAGCGCACCTCCGGCTCCTCGGTGAACACCGGGACCGACCGAGCGCTCACCTTCAACGGCCAGACCTCGGTGACCGTCCCGGCCGGCGGGAGCGCGGTCAGCGACTCGGCCGCCTTCACCGTGCCGGCGCTGTCCGACGTGGCGGTGAGCTTCTACCTGCCGAACGCCACCGGCCCGGCCACGTACCACCAGCAGGGCAACCAGACCAACTACGCGGCCGGCGGCGACGTGAGCGGCAATGCCACGCTCTCCGGCGCCGCGACCAACGGCACGTACTCCTTCCTGACCAACCTCGACGTGCAGAATTCCGCCGCGCAGGGCGCGGTGGTCACCCTCGGCGCGTCCATCACCGACGGCGTGGCCTCGGGCACCGACGACAACCGGCGCTGGCCCAACGACCTGGCCCAGCGGCTGTCCGCGAGCGGGCGCACGGTCGGCGTGCTCAACCAGGGCATCAGCGGCAACCGGCTGCTGGCGGACGGAGCCGGGCAGAGCGCGCTGAACCGGTTCGACCGCGACGTGCTGAGCCAGCCCGGAGTGCGCTGGGTGATCTTCTCCGACGACCCGATCAACGACCTGGGCGGCTCGCCCGCCCCCACCGGCGCGCAGCTCATCACCGGGCTCCAGCAGCTCATCTCCCGCGCCCACCAGGCCGGCGTGTCCTTCCTGTGCTCCACGCTCACCCCGTTCCAGGGCGCGGGCTACTGGACGCAGGCCGGCGAGAACGGGCGCCAGGCGGTCAACAACTTCATCCGCGGCGCGGGCAGCGGCTGCGACGCGGTGATCGACCAGGACACCGCCACCCACGACCCCGCCAACCCCACCTGGTACCTGCCCGCGTACGACGCCGGCGACCACCTGCACCCCAACGAGGCGGGCCTGCAGGCCATCGCGAACGCGGTGGACCTGAACCTCTTCGGCGCCTCCTCCGGCACCGGCAGCCCGGTGATCAGCCTGCGCTCGCACGCGAACAACGACTACGTCACCGCCGACAACGCCGGCGCCTCCCCGCTGATCGCCAACCGCACGGCCATCGGCCCCTGGGAGCAGTTCGACGAGATCGACCAGGGCGGCGGCTGGATCGCGCTGCGCGCCCACGCCAACAACCAGTACGTGACCGCCGAACAGGCCGGCACCCAGCCCCTGATCGCCAACCGCACCGCCATCGGCCCCTGGGAGCAGTTCCAGATCGTGCACAACGGCGACGGCAGCGTCTCCCTGCTCGCCCGCGCCGACAACGAATACGTCACCGCCGAACAGGCCGGCACCCAGCCGCTGATCGCCAACCGCACCGCGATCGGCCCGTGGGAGGAGTTCGACCTCATCACGCAGTGAGCCTTTTGCCGCGGCCCCCCGTCGTCCGAGCTGCGGGCGGCGGGGGCCGCGGCCGTACGGGGGCGCGCAAGGGCCCGCCGGGGGGCGGTCCTCCCGCGGACGACGCGCGCGGCGCATCCGCGCGGACCGCACGGGCACCCCTGACCGCGGCGCGCGGCGAGCGAGCCGTCGCGGTCGCCCGGGCGTAGCCTGAAGTCGTGCCGTCGCCCCCAGGAGGTGCATGGCATGCTCAGGGTCCACCCCGCCACCAGGGGTATTGTCGCCCTCCTGCTGCTCGCGATGGTGGCGACCTCGGTCCTGCAGGTGGGACTGGCCGGCGGCGGACTGGTCCGCTGGGCCGGCTATTCGGTGCTGTGGCCCGTCGTCGCCGGGGCTCTGCTGCCCTTCCGGGCGACCGTCCTGATCGGCGCGGCCGACGTGGCCGCGGTCACCGTGATCTACGGCTGGGTGGTCCCCGCGATCTCGGCCGGCGGCCGGCTGGTCGTGATCATGGCGGTGGTGCTGGCGTACGGCGTCGGCCTGGTCACCTGCCGGGTGCGGCTGGCCCGGGAGCGGCACATCACCGGTCTGATGGTCGCCAGGGACCGGCTCACCCTGCTCAGCGAGGCCAGCAGCCGCGTCGGCCGGTCGCTGGACGTGAGCCGTACGGCCCGCGAACTCGCCGAGGTGACCGTCCCGGGGTTCGCCGACTTCGTCACCGTGGACCTGTTCGACTCGGTGCTGCGCGGCGAGGAGCCGCCGCCGGGTCCCTTCGAGGGCGACATCACCCTGCGCCGGGCCGCCCAGCGCTCGGTGCTGCCCGGCGCGCCCGAGGCCGTCCTCGAACCGGGCGAACCGGAGACGTATCCGCCGCTCTCCCTCCCGGCGCGGGTGCTGGCCCAGGGCAGGGCCATCCGGACGCCGGCGGGCGACGGGACGGGCGACTGGGTGGACCCCCGGCGGGCGGCCCGGATAGCCGAGTACGACTTCCACTCCGGCATCGCCGTGCCGCTTCGTGCCCGCAACGCCACGCTGGGCGTCGTCGCCTTCGGCCGCCACCGCCGGCCCGACCCCTTCGACGCCGACGACGTCCTGCTCGCCGAGGAGGTCGCGGCCCGGGCGGCGGTGTGCCTGGACAACGCCCGCCGCTACACGCACGAGCACACCACCTCCCTCACCCTCCAGCGCAGCCTGCTCCCCCGCCGCACCCACGCGCTCGCGGCGGTGGAAGTGGCCTCCCGCTACGTGCCGGCCGGCGCGTACGGCGGGGTGGGCGGCGACTGGTTCGACGTCATCCCGCTGTCCAGCGCGCGCGTCGCCCTGGTGGTGGGCGACGTGGTCGGCCACGGCCTGCTGGCGTCGGCCGCGATGGGCCGGCTGCGCGCCGCGGTCCGTACCCTGGCCGACATCGACCTGCCGCCCGAGGAGCTGCTCACCCACCTCGACGACGTGGTGCTCCGGCTCGGCGACGAGACGGGCCACGGCGGCCCGGAACCGCCCGGCGCCTTCGGCACGGACGTGGGCGCCACCTGCCTGTACGCGGTGTACGACCCGGTCTCGCGCCGCTGCTGGATGGCCCGGGCCGGCCATCTGCTGCCCGCGCTGGTCACTCCGGACGGCGAGGTGCGGCTGGTGGACCTGCCCTCCGGGCCGCCGCTGGGCCTGGGCGGCCTGGCCTTCGAGTCGGCGGAGGTGCTGCTTCCGGAGGGCAGTGTGCTCGCCCTCTACACCGACGGCCTGGTCGAGTCCCGGCACCGCGACATCGATCACGGCATCTGCGCACTGCGCGGCGTCCTGGGCCGGCCGGCGCCGTCGCTGGACGCCCTGTGCGAGACCGTGGTGTCCACCCTGCTCGACGGCCACCCCGCCGACGACGTCGCCCTGCTGCTGGCCCGCACCCGGGCGCTCGACACGCGGCACGTCGCCACCTGGGAGCTGCCCGGCGATCCCAGTGCGGTGGCCGAGGCCCGGACCGCGGCCGGCCGCCAGGTCGCCGCCTGGGGCCTGACGGAGGCGGCCTTCACGGTGGAACTCGTGGTCAGCGAGCTGGTCACCAACGCCATCCGCTACGCCGGCGGCCCGGTGCAGCTCCGCTTGATCCGGGAGAAGGCGCTGATCTGCGAGGTCTCCGACGGCAGCAGCACCTCCCCGCACCTGCGCCGGGCCCGCACCTTCGACGAGGGCGGCCGCGGCCTGTTCATCGTCGCCAACCTCACCGAGCGCTGGGGCACCCGGCACAATCCCGTCGGCAAGACGATCTGGGCGGAGGTCCCGCTGGGCCCGGAGCCGGCCGTCCCGCCGGACGAGTGTGCTTCGCCGGGGGACGGCGAGTGCCGGGGCGACGGTGAGGCGAGGGGCGAGCGCCCGGCGGCGCGACAGGGGTGAGGGGGGCGACGCGGCGGGGGTGAGCGGGCGACGTGCGGGGGCGACCGGCCGACAGGACCGGCAGGGGTGAACGGGCCCGGCGTACCGCCGAGGGATGTCCTCACTCCTGCCGCCCGTGCTCAGCGCATCCGGTGCAGTCGTCGTTCCAGCTCCGCGCGTTCCACCGCGTTGCCGCCGAGCGCGAGAGCGCGTTCGAAGGCGCGGGCGGCGGCGTCGGGATCGCCGGCGCGGCGCAGCAGGTCGCCGTGGGTGGCGTGCAGCGGGCGGTAGTCGCGCAACAGGGGGTCGTCCAGGAGCGGCCGCAGCAGGCGCAGGCCCTCGTGCGGGCCCTGCGCGAAGCCGACCGCGGCGGCATGGTTGAGGGCGACCACCGGGCCCGGTTCGAGGTCGGCGAGCCGAGCGTAAAGGGCCGCGATCTGGGGCCAGTCGGTGATCCCGGTCCCGGCGCCGCGCACATGCAGCGCGGTGATGGCGGCCTGCAGCTGGTACGGGCCCGGCCGCCGCGTCCGCAGCGCCGCCACCAGGACCGCCAGGCCCTCCTCGATCCGTTCGCCGTCCCAGCCGGAGCGGTCCTGCTCGGTCAGCGCCACCCAGTCGCCGACCGCGTCCACCCGGGCCGCGCGGCGCGCGTCGTGCAGCAGCATCAGGGCGAGCAGGCCGCCGGACTCCGGCTCGGCGGGCATCAGCTCGCGCAGCAGCCGGCCCAGCCGGATCGCCTCGGCACACAGGTCGGCGCGGACCAGGTCGTCGCCCTCACCGGCGGTGTAGCCCTCGTTGAAGATCAGATAGACCACCCGCAGCACCCCGCGCAGCCGCTCGGGCAGGTCGGCCGCCTCCGGCACCCGGTAACCGATCCGGGCCGCGGCGATCTTGTGCTTGGCGCGGACGATGCGTTTGGCCATGGTGGGCTCGGCCACCAGGAAGGCGCGGGCGATCTCGGCGGTGGTCAGTCCGGCGACCACCCGCAGGGTCAGCGCGATTTGGGCGGACAGGTCCAGCGCGGGGTGGCAGGCGGTGAACACCAGCCGCAGCCGGTCGTCCTCGATCGGGCCGCGCGCCGAGGTGTCCTCGGCGTCCCCCTGGTCCGCGAGCCGCCGCAACTCCGCCAGCCGGGCGGCCCGTTCGGCCGTGGCCCGGTCCCGGCGGAGCCGGTCCACGGCCTTGCGGCGGGCGGCCACGGTGATCCAGGCGGCCGGGTTGCGCGGCACCCCGTCCCGCCGCCACGCCACGAGCGCGGCGGCGAACGCGTCCTGCACGGCGTCCTCGGCGACTTGAAGGTCTCCGGCCTGGCGGACGAGGGTGGCCAGCACCGTCATCCGCTCGGCGCGGAAGACCTCGGAGACGGCGGCGCCGGCCTCGTCCGGGGTGGCCGCGGGCTGCTGGGGCACTGTCGTCCTCAATCCCGTGCCGTCGGCGGCGTCGCGGGGCCGGCGAGTGGCACGGCGGGACCCGGGAGGCTGTCGGGGCTCATCACCGGCCGCACCTCCACCGACCCGAAGCTCGCGGTGGGCAGTGCGGCGGCGGCCTTCAGCGCCTCGTCGAGTTCGGCGCACTCCAGCAGGTAGTAACCGACCAGGATCTCCTTGGTCACCGCGTACGGGCCGTCGGTCAGCTCGGTCCGGCCGCCGCGCACGCGCACCGTGGTGGCCGTTGCGGCCGGGTGCAGCGGCGCGTTGTCGACCAGCAGCCCGGCCTCCCGCAGCCCCTCGGTGAGCTGATTCCACAACGGCATCTGCGCCCAGCGCTCGGCCCGCTCCGCCTCGTCGCCCTCGTTCGCGTACAGCAGCAGCATGAAACGCGCCATGTGCTCTCCCCAATCGTCCGGTCGTCTCTCAACCTGCCATGTCGTGCGGCACACGCACGTCCGGGTGCCGCCGGGCGTCCGCTGCCCGGGCGCTCAGTCCAGACCGAGCCGGGGCCGTACCCAGGCGGCGAGGGCGGTCAGCGCCTCGTCGGCCTCCGGGGCGTGGCCTGCGGCCATCTGAAAGGTGTGCTGCTGGCCGGGGAAGACGTCCAGGCGTACGTCCACCCCGTGGTCGCGGGCGTACTTCTCGACCGCCCGGCTGTCGTCCAGGCAGCACTCGTCGGCGCCGGCCTGGAGCAGCATCGGGGGCAGCCCGGTGAGGTCGGCGTGCAGCGGTCCCGCCACCGGATCGCGCGGGCTGGTGCCGCCGGCCAGGTACATGTCGGCGAGCGCCTGGACGAACTCCCGGTGGAACAGCGGATCGCGCTCCCGGTTGGCGTCGTACGACGCGCCGCGCTGTTCCAGGTCCGCCCAGGCCGACATCAGCATCAGGGCGGCGGGCAGCGGCAGCCCGTCGCGCCGGGCGCGCAGGACCGTGCTGAGCACCAGCCCGCCGCCGGAGGAGTCCCCGGCCAGAGCGATCCGGCCGGGCTCGAAGCCCTGGCCGAGCAGGTACCGGTAGGCGCCGGTGACGTCGTCCACCTGGGCGGGGAAGACGTGCCGCGGGGTGTGCCGGTAGGTGACCAGCAGCGCCCGGGTGCCGGCCTGCCGGGCAAGCCGGCCGTACAGCTTGCGGTGGGAGTAGAGCGAGCCGCCGACAAAGCCGCCGCCATGGACGCACAGAATCACCCGGTCCCAGGCGGCGTCCTTGGGGTCGAGCCACATGCCGGGGGTTCCGCCGGCGTCGGTCTCGGTGAAGTCCACCGCGCCGGGCTCGGCGGTCAGGTCGCCCCAGTGGTCGCCGCCCTCGTACACGTCGGCCCGCTCGGGGTGCCGGTTGTTCCAGGCCCACCGGACGTACATGTCACGGACTTTCCGGGACTGGGTGCTGGGCATCGGGTCGCTCCTCGCGTCCTGCGGCCGCCCCCGCCGGGCGGCCGTCACACAACCGACGCAGCACCCCCGCCGGATTGGACAGCCGCCGCCGGGTGAACACGACCGCGTCTTCCGCGCGGCGCAAGGGTGTGGTTTTCTTGGCCCATGACCGTGCTTGTGATCCGTCGTCACGTGGACTACGTGCGCGTCACCAGCACGAGCTGTTCCGGCGTGCGTTGAGGCCGCGCCCATGGGCGCGGCGTCCCGCCGGCCACGATTCGGACCGGGCCGTCACCGGCCGTCCGTGATCGCCTTCCGCACCGCTTCCCGCTGACGCCCCTACGGCACCGCTCCCGGTGACCCGCGGGCGGGCCGGGGTTCCCGGTTGCCGGGGTGCCGCCGCCGGGCGCCGCGCCGCAATTGCCGTGGCTTTCCATCCCAACCGTCACCGCCGCACCACCCGCCGCCGCGCGCCCGTACCCGCGTATCCCGACGTCACCAGGGAGAGCCATGAGCCGGCCCGAAGACTCCGTCACCGGTGGACACGCCCCGCAGGAGGCCCCCTCGGGGCCCGACACCTCGGCCTGGTCGTTCGAGACCAAGCAGATCCACGCCGGTGCCGCCCCGGACCCCGCCACCGGGGCACGGGCGGTGCCGATCTACCAGACCACCTCGTTCGTCTTCCGCGACACCCAGCACGCCGCGGACCTGTTCTCCCTGGCCGAGCCCGGCAACATCTACACCCGGATCCACAACCCGACACAGGACGTGTTCGAGCAGCGGATCGCCGCGCTGGAGGGCGGGGTGGCGGCCGTGGCGGTGGCGTCCGGGCAGGCCGCCGAGACGCTGGCGATCCTGACGCTGGCCCGCTCCGGCGACCACATCGTCTCCAGCACGTCGCTGTACGGCGGCACGTACAACCTGTTCCGGCACACCCTGCCGAAGTTCGGCATCGAGGTGTCCTTCGTGGACGACCCGGACGACCCGGACGCGTGGCGGGCGGCGATCCGGCCGGAGACCAAGGCGCTGTTCGCCGAGACGCTGGGCAATCCGCGCGGCAATGTACTGGACGTACGGGCGGTCGCCGATGTGGCGCACGCCGCGGGGGTGCCGCTGATCGTGGACAACACGGTGCCCACCCCGTACCTGCTGCGGCCGGTCGAGCACGGCGCGGACGTGGTGGTGCACTCGGCGACCAAGTTCCTCGGCGGCCACGGCACCACCATCGGGGGCGTGGTGGTGGACGGCGGCACCTTCGACTTCGGGGCGCACGCCGACCGCTTCCCCGAGTTCAGCGCACCCGACCCGAGTTACCACGGGCTGCGGTACTGGCCGGCGCTCGGACCGGGCGCCTTCGCGATCAAGCTGCGGGTGCAACTGCTGCGCGACCTCGGCCCGGCCATCGCGCCGCACTCGGCGTTCCTGCTGCTCCAGGGCGTGGAGACGCTGAGCCTGCGTATCGAGCGGCACTCGGCCAACGCCCAGGCGCTCGCCGAGTGGCTCCAGGCACGCGACGAGGTGGCCGCGGTGCACTACCCGGGGCTGCCGTCCAGCCGGTGGTACGACGCGGGCCGCCGCTATCTGCCGCGGGGCGCGGGCGCGGTGCTCGCGTTCGAGCTGCGCGACGGGGTCGCGGCCGGCAAGCGGTTCGTGGACGCCGTCGAGCTGTTCAGCCACCTCGCCAACATCGGCGACGTCCGCAGCCTGATCATCCATCCGGCGTCGACCACGCACAGCCAGCTCGACGAGGACCAGCTCGCGGCCACCGGCACCACGCCGGGCCTGGTCCGGCTCTCGGTCGGCCTGGAGAACCTGGCCGACCTCAAGGCGGACCTGGCGGCCGGATTCCGCGCGGCCAAGGGCGCGTCCTGAGCGCCGCGCCCGACACCGCCGTCCCCCTGCCGCCCGCCTCCGGGGCGTGGCGGGAGGGGGACCCGCCCGGCCGCCGGCAGTGGTGGGCGCGAGCGACACCCCTGGCACTGGAGTCGGAGCGGGAACTGCCCGGGGTGCGGCTGGCGTACGAGACCTGGGGCCGGCTCGCCGCCGACCGGGGCAACGCGGTGCTGGTGCTGCACGCCCTCACCGGGGACAGCCACGCCGCGGGACCGGCCGGGCCCGGCCACCCCACCGCCGGGTGGTGGGACGGGCTGATCGGGCCGGGCCGGCCGCTGGACACCGACCGCTGGTTCGTCGTCGTCCCCAATGTGCTGGGCGGCTGCCAGGGCAGCACCGGCCCGGCCTCGCTCCGGCCGGACGGGCGGCGCTGGGGCGGCGGTTTCCCGTACCTGACGCAGCGGGACCAGGTCGCGGCCGAGGCGGGGCTGGCGGACGCGCTCGGCATCGACCGGTGGGCGCTGGTGGTGGGCGGCTCGATGGGCGGGATGCGCGCGCTGGAGTGGGCGGTCTCCCGGCCGGAGCGGGTGCGGTCGCTGCTGCTCCTGGCATGTACGGCGGCGGCCACGGCCGAGCAGATCGCCTGGGCCGGGGTGCAGGTGCGGGCGATCGTCGACGACCCCAACTGGCGCGGCGGCGACTACCATGACGCCTCTCCCGGGCACGGCCCGCACGCCGGGCTGGGCCTGGCCCGGCGGCTGGCCCACGTCACCTACCGCAGCGAGCCGGAGCTCCAGGCCCGGTTCGGGCGCGCGGCGCAGGACCACGAGGACCCGGCGCTGGGCGGGCGCTACCAGGTCGAGTCGTATCTGGACCACCACGCCGACAAGCTCGTCCGGCGCTTCGACGCGGGCGCGTACGTGACGTTGACCCGTGCGATGAACGCCCACGACGTGGGGCGGGGACGCGGCGGGGTCCGGGCCGCGCTGCGCCGGATCACCGCGACTGCCCTGGTCGCCGCCGTCGATTCCGACCGGCTCTACCGGCCCGCTCAGCAGGCAGAACTCGCGGCCGGCATCTCCGGGGCGGACCGGCTGCGCACGGTGCGCTCGCCGCACGGCCACGACGGCTTCCTCCTCGAGACCGGGCAGGTGGGCGAGCTGGTGCGGGAGGTGCTGGGCGGGTAGCGCCGGGTCCGGGCCACTGCCGGGTTGTCAGGTACGCACTCGCAGAGGGGAGTTGTCCACAGGCTTGCCCACCCCGGTTGCCCGGGGAAACGCTAGTGTTGCGGAGTGCAACGGTGGTGTCACCCGGGTCGGACGTGACCGCGGGGGGACGGGCGGAGGCAGGGGGGTTCATGCGCAGGGCAGCTACGGTCGGCGCGGCGTTCTCGCTCGCGGCGGCCTCGCTCATCGGATTCAGTACGGCACGGCCGGCGGCGGCGCTGACACCGCCGGTGGCGATCACGGCGGACGACCTGCCGACGTGGCAGACCAACGGCGTGGTGTGGGCACTGGCCCAGTCCGGCGGTGTGGTCTACGCCGGCGGCACCTTCTCCTCGGTGCGGCCGCCCGGGGCCGCGGCGGGCACCAGCGAGCAGAAGGCGCTGAACTTCCAGGCGTTCAACGCCGCGACCGGCGCGCCCACCTCCTGCAAGCTGTCCTTCACCGTGGGCACCGGCACCGCCACCGTGCGGGCGCTGGCGGTCTCCCCGGACAAGTCGACGCTGTACGCGGGCGGGACGTTCGGCGCGGTCAACGGCACCGCGGTGAGCAACCTCGCGGCGATCAGCCTGCCCGGATGCACCGTCAAGCCCACCTTCAAGGTCTCGGTGTCCTCCCAGGTGCGCGGGCTCGCGGTGACCGCCGACACGGTCTACCTCGCGGGCAACTTCAGCACGGTGGCCGGGAAGACCCGCCAGCACTTCGCGGCGGTGACCACCACCGGCGCCCTGAAGCCCTTCACCGCCAACACCGACAAGGCCGGAAAAGCGGTGCTGGTCAGCCCGGACGGCGGCAAGGTGGTGATCGGCGGCGACTTCGACACGGTCAACGGCGTGAGCTCGCACGCCCTGGCCGTGGTGAACGCGACCTCCGGAGCCAATGTGAAGACCTACCCGGGCTTCATCCCCGCGGCCTCGACGGTGCAGCACCTGGCGGCGGACTCGACCTCGTTCTACACCGGCAACGAGGGCAACGGCCACATGGTGTTCGACGGCCGGATCGCGGTGGACTTCAAGGACCTCAACCAGCGCTGGCGGGACACCTGCCTGGGCGCCACCCAGTCGGTCGAGGTGTACCAGGGCGTGCTGTACAGCGCCTCGCACGCCCACGACTGCTCCACCATGGGCGAGTTCCCGCAGATGAACGACCGTCAGCACCTGCTGGCCGAGCCGGTGAGCAGCCCGAAGCTGCTGGGCTGGTTCCCCGACACCGACGACGGGCCCACCGGCACCGAGCAGATCGGGCCGCGGGCGCTGAGCTTCGCCGCCAGTGGCGGAGTCGAATACCTGTGGGTGGGCGGCGAGTTCACCCGTATCGCCAGCGACGGCAACAAGCCGCAGCAGAGCCTGGTGCGTTTCGCGAGCACCCCGGACACCCGGGCGCCCTCGGTGCCGCAGCAGGTGACGGCGGCCAACGCCACCGGCGGCGCGGTCAAGCTGAGCTGGCAGGCGAGCCTGGACCTGGACGACTCGACGCTGGTCTACCGGATCTACCGCGACGGCACCCAGATCGGCGCGGTGTACGCCGCCTCCCTGTTCTGGCAGCGGCCCACGCTGTCCTTCACCGACACCAAGGCGTCTCCCGGCACCACCTACAGCTACCAGGTGACGGCAGGGGACGCGCCCGGCAACACCAGTGCGAAGTCGGCCGCGGCGAGCGTGACCACCCCGGGCACGCCCACCTCGGCCACGGTGACGGTGAACGACTCGGCGGACAGTTACGTCAACGCCTCCGCGGCTTCCGCCAATTACGGGTCCGATCAGCAGCTCGCGGTGCGCGGCAGCTCGGCGTACAACGGCTACCTGCGGTTCGCGCTGCCGGCCGCGCCCAGCGGGATGGTGCTCAAGGGCGCGCGCCTGACGGTGCGGACCAGCTCGGACTCCATAGCCGGCTCCACCGACACCATCGGCGTGCAACAGGTCACCGGGACATGGACCGAGACCGGGGTGACCTGGGCGAACAAACCAGCCCTGGCCTCGGCCGCGCTGGGCTCGATCACCTCGCCCTCGGCGGTCCAGACCGACTACTCGGCGACGCTGACCACCTCGGCGGTCTCCGCGCGC
This sequence comes from Actinacidiphila acididurans, assembly GCF_016918855.1. Lineage (GTDB taxonomy): Bacteria > Actinomycetota > Actinomycetes > Streptomycetales > Streptomycetaceae > Actinacidiphila > Actinacidiphila acididurans. Next base: position 456,383 of record NZ_JADKYB010000001.1, on the reverse strand, counting down.
CTGGGGAGCACCCTGGACCTGGCGCTGACGTCGACGGGCACGGACTCGGCCTGGTTCTGGTCGCGCAACGCGCCGGGCACGTCGGGGCACCCGCAGCTCACCCTCACCTTCGGCCGGCCGTGATCGGGGCGGGGAGGAGCGCGGCCGCCCGGGTGTCGCTGGCGGCGTGCGCCGTGCTGGCGGCTGCGGGACTGCTGGCGGGATGCGGTTCCGGGTCGGGCGGTGATCACCGGCGGCCGGCCGCGGCGGCACCCGTCGCCACGGCCACGACGGGAACGCCGGCAACGACGGTCACGCCGAGCGCGACCGTCGAGCCGCCGGCCGCCTCGGCGCCGGGCATCGGCCCGGACGGCACCACGGAGACGGACACTCCGGCCGCCGGTGCGGCCTCCGGGGCGGCCACCGTGCCCAGGTCCAAGCTCACCCCGGCCACCGGCACCTTCACCGACCGGGAGAAGGACTACCTGGTCGGCAAGGTGCCCAAGGGGATGGACCCCTCGGCGGTGCTGCAGACCGGGCAGGAGTCCTGTGAGCGCGTCGCCACCGCGGCGGACGCGAGCCCGCAGCTCGCCCGGGAAGCCATCAGGGACGGCGAGATACCCGACGCCAAGGACGCGATCACGTACCTGTGCCCGAAGTATTCCGACCTGCTGCACTGATCGGCCCTGTTCTCCCGAGGTCGCCACGGGAGGCTCTGCCTGGTCGGCGGATCAGCCAGAGCCTCTCGGCGGTCGGGCGGTCAGGCGGTCAGGCGGTCAGCTGCCGGAGCATCTCGGCCGAGTCGTGCAGGTTCGTCATCTGGACGAATCGGCCGTCACGGACCTTGTAGATGGCGTACTCGACGATCTCGAACGAGGCGCCGGAGGCCGGGACACCGAGCCACTCCTTCACGGGGGTGCCGGTGTTGATGGCGCGGACGGCGATGCCGTCATGGTCGAACAGTAGTTCGTTGACCTCCCAGTGAATGTCCGGAACGGCGTCGACGATCCCCTTCAGGACCGTGACGACGTCGTCGCGCGTGCCGGGCTGGCCGCCGAGCAGCACCTGGTCGCTGATGAACTCGTCCATGCGGTCGAACTCGTGGGCGTTGAGCGCCTCGGCGTAGCGCATGTACCAGTCACGCAGATCACTCCCGGTCATGGTGTTCCTCTTTCCCGCGCGCCCCAAAGGGCGCTCTGAGCTGTGCAAATTTCTTCACCGATCGGTGTTGAATGCGACGGTACCAGTTCGGCACCGACCGGTGCCGAAGGTGTACCATGTGACGATGCACACGTCACAGATCGGCCGCCCGCGGGGGTTCGACGCCGAGGCGGCGCTCGAGAAGGCGATGATGGTCTTCTGGGCGCAGGGTTACGAAGGTGCCAGCCTCACCGACCTGACCGAGGCCATGGGTATATCCCGCAAGAGCCTGTACGCGGCCTACGGCAACAAGGAGGACCTGTTCCGCAAGGCATTGCAGCGCTACGCGGAAGGGCCCGGTGCCTACGTCACCGAGGCGCTGCAGGCACCCACCGCCCGCGAGGTCGCCATGGCCTTCCTGGCCGGCTCGGCCCGTGCCAACACACTGCCCGGACTCCCCGCCGGCTGCCTCGGTGTCCAGGGCGCACTGGCCGCCGGCGAGACCGGACGAGTCGCCCGCGACGTCCTGGCCGAGTGGCGTGCCCACGGCCAGGAGCTGCTCCGCGACCGGTTCCGGCAGGCCGTCGAGGCGGGCGACCTGCCCGCCGGCGCCGATCCGGAAAAGATCGCCCGCTACGTCATGACGATCGCGAACGGTGTAGCCGTCCAGGCGGCCGGCGGCGCGACATGCGAGGACCTGCAACAGGTGGCCGACGCGGCTTTGCAGAACTGGCCACCGGCCTGACGATGCAGGATGCAGGCCCTTGAAACGAGTCCGGCCCGAAGCGGCGAAGGCGCTCGCGCCGGCCCACCGGTTCAAAGAGGCTCCGCCCGGGACTAAAGGTGCTCGACCAGCCTTGTGCCGAAGGGCTCGACCGCAAGGTAGGGGTTGAGGTGGGGATGACGGCTGGCGACGGAGAGATCCCGCCAGTGTCGCTGGAGGACGTTGGACGTACCGAATCCGCTCGTACCATGCAGGTCGAGCATGCGCTCAACCGCGGCTCTGCAGTCACGGGCCGCATCCGCGAGGTCCATCTGCAGACGGGGCATTTCGGCCGCGGAAAGGTCGGCCGTGGCGGCGGCCCTCGCGACCGAAAGCATGGTCCTTTCGGCCGATTCACCAGATAGGTCGCCTCCGCCAACCACTGCCGGGCCCCGGAGGACCTGTGCCCTTGACGCTTCCCGTCCCTGTCGACTGACACTCCGGCAGGCAATTGTGCGGCGCCGTCCGTGGGCCCGGCAGCGGGGAATGGAGGCCGGGCCCACGGCGCTCGATGCCGCTCGGCGGTTGTGATCGGGCCGCCGCCGGGCGGGGAGGCTCACCCGGCGGCCGGCCGGTGGGCAGTGCCGGCGCGGGCAGTCGGTCAGCGGTAGAGGCGGACGTCGGCCAGGCTCCACCAGTTGCCCGCGCTCGCGGTCTGGGTGATCCGCAGGTAGCGGGCGCTGGTCGGGGGCAGGTCGACGGTGGTGAGCTGCCCGGTGCCGGTGCCGGTGCCGGAGGCCACGGTCCGCCAGGTGGTGGCGTCGTCACTGACGGAGAGCTGCCAGCCGCGGGCGTAGTCCCCGAGGTTGTCACCGCTGTCGATGGCGACCTGCCGGAAGCGGGTGGCGGCGCCCAGGTCGAGCTGGACGTACTGGCCGGGGGTCTGGGCGGCGCCGCTGGTCCAGCGGGTGGTGCCGTCGTCGTCGAGGGCCAGGGCGGCGGCGCCCTGGCCGGCCGGTACGGCGGTGGCGGTGGCGCCGGTCAGGTCCACCTGGTGAAGGGAGGTGTGCGGCTGCGCCGAACGCGGCCAGGTGAAGGTGGCCAGGGCCCCGCCGGGCAGGGTGTATGCGAAGTCCTGGTCGCCGACGGCGACGGCGAAGGAGCGGGGGTTGTCGTTCTCGTTGTGCACCACCAGGGCGGTGGAGCCGTCGGGGTTGCGGAAGGCCACGTCGGTGATCTGGCCGTTCCAGCCGGTGGTGCCGTAGTTGGTGCTGGCGATGCGGACCGCGCCGGGCGTCACGAACTTCGACAGGTGGCCGATGGTGTAGTACTCGGCGTTGGTGGTCACGGTGTGGTCGGGGTTGACGGTCAGCAGGGCGGTGCAGGTGTCGCAGCCGCCGTTGTGCGGGCCGCCGCTGGGGTCGAGGGCGAGGTTCCAGTCGGCCACGGACTTGGCCCAGTTGCGCGTGGTGCCGATGGTGATGGTGCGGGCGTGCCAGGTCAGGGTGCCGCGGAAGATCTGTGGCGGGGTGTCGGTGGCGCCGTGCGAGCCGGAGCACTCGGTGAACCAGATGCCCTTGTCCGGGTGGGCGTTGTGCAGCGCGCTCTGGGCGCTGGGGTCGCCGGAGTAGCAGTGGTAGGCCGTGCCGGCGATCCAGCGGGCGGCGTCGCTGTCCAGCACCTCGTAGGGGTAGTCGGTCTGCGGGTCCTCGCCGAGCTGCTGGGCGGTGGCGATGTCGCCGGGGTGGGTGGTCCAGTTGTGGTCGTAGGCGAGGATCTTGGTGTGCAGGCCGGCGTCGCGCAGCATCGGGCCGAGCTGCTCGATGACCTTGACCTCCTGCTGGACCGGCAGGTCGGTGCCCGGGTAGGCGTTGGGCTTGCGGTTCTGCGGCTCGTTCTGCACGGTCAGGTAGTCCACCGGCACGCCGGCCGCCGCGTAGGCCTGGACGAACTTCACAAGGTAGCGGGCGTAGGCGCGGTAGACCGCCGGGTCGTCCTTGAGGTGGCCGCCGATCAGGGAGTCGGAGTCCTTCATCCAGGCCGGCGGGCTCCACGGGGTGGCGAGCACGGTCAGGTGCGGGTTGATCCGTTCCGCCTGCCGCAGCAGCGGGAGGATCTGTGCCCGGTCGTGGGCGACGCTGAAGTGCTTCAGGCCGAAGTCGCTCTGACCGGCGGGCATGTCGTCGTAGGTCCAGTGCTGCGCCGCGGCGGTGAAGTCGGAGGAGCCGATCGGCTGGCGCAGGAAGCTGACGCCGATGCCCTGTGCCGGGTCGAAGAGCTGCCGCATGGCGGCGTCGCGCTGCGCGGGCGGCAGCGTGGACAGGACCGCGGCGGAGGAGTCGGTGAGGGCGCCGCCGAAGCCGTCCATGCTCTGGTAGGTGCGGTTGGGGTCGACGGTGATGGTGGTCAGGTCGGACCCGCCGGGGTGGAAGGCCACCGGCGCCTGCGGCTGGAGGTGTTCGGTGCCGTCGGCCGTGGTGACCCACACCGAGACCTGCGGCGCCGGTGCCGAACCCGCGCCCGGTGCGGCCAGCGTCGGAGCGGCGGGCAGGCCGGTCAGGCAGAGTGCGGCGGCCGTGACGGCCGCGGCACCCAATGCGCGTCTCCTCATGGGATGAGCTCTCCTCTGTGCTGTAACTCCGAGCTGTAACGCCCTGAAACATTTTCAGGAAATCCCCCGCGCACGTCAGGTAAGCGTTCCGCCGCGGACCCTGTCAATACGTCGGACCGACCCCGGTGCGGCGATCCTGACGGGCCGCTATGCTGCGCGTATGAAACGAAACTCTGTAACAGGTGGCTAGGCCGCAGGGCTCCCGGGCGACCGTCCGGGCCATCGCCGCCGAGGCTGGGGTGTCCATCGCCACGGTCTCTCGGGTGCTGAACGGGCACGCCCATGTCGCCCCGGACACGCAGGACTTGGTGCGCAAGGCGGTGGCACGGCTCGGTGCCCCCGCCCCGCCGCGGCGCGGCAGCGCGACCGGCGCGATCTACGTGCGCTGCCCCTACGTGCTCACCGACTACTTCGGAGTGATCGTCTCCTCGATCGCCGAGACGCTGGACCTGCACGGCAGGCGCCTGGTGCTGAGCGCCGGCGACGCGGCCCGCCAGGTCCAGGTGCTGCCGGGGCTGCCGTCGGACCCGGGGATCGCCGGCGCCGTGCTGATCGTGCCGCCGGAGCCGGGCCGGGAGCTCGAGGCGCTGCGGGCGGCGGATTTCCCGTTCGTGGTGGTCGACCCCCGCACCCCGCTCCCCCGCGACATCGCCTCGGTCTCGGCGGCCAACCTGACGGCCGCGCGCAGCGTCAGCGCCCACCTGGTGGCACTCGGCCACCGCAGGATCGCGGTCGTCGGCGGCCCGAGCGACTGGCTGGCCAGCCGGTCCCGGCTGGCCGGCCACACCTCCGCGCTCGCCGACGCCGGGGTGCTCCCCGACCCGGAACTGCTGCGCAGCATCGAGCCGACCGCCGACTGGGGGTACGACGCCGCGTGCGAGCTGCTCGACCTGCCGGAGCGGCCGACGGCCCTGGTCGCCTTCAACGACAAGGCGGCGGTCGGCGCGCTGCGGGCGGCCTACGAGCGGGGGCTGCGGGTGCCGGAGGACCTGTCGATCACCGGCTTCGACGACATCGACCTCAGCCGCAGCACCGTGCCGCGGCTGACCACGGTGCGGCAGCCCCTGGAGGAGATGGGCCGGATGGCGGTGTCCCTGCTGATGCGGCTGCTGGACCGGCACACCGTGGACACCCTCCACGTGGAGCTGGCCACCGAGCTCGTGCTGCGCGGCTCGACCGGCCCGGCGCCGCACCGCTGACCTCGGGCCCGGAGCAGGCACCGCCACCGCCACCGCCACCGGGCCCAACGGGACCGGGCTCAGTCCAGCGCCCTGACCACCCGCGCCGGATTGCCGACCGCCAGCACCCCGGCCGGCAGGTCCTTGACGACCACCGACCCGGCGCCGACCACCGTGTTCGCCCCGATGGTCACCCCGGGACAGACGATCACCCCGCCGCCGAGCCAGACGTTGTCGCCGATGGTGACGGGCAGCGCCTTCTCCCAGCCGGCCCGGCGCCGTTCGGTGTCCAGCTCGTGAGTGGGCGTCAGCAGCTGGACGTTGGGCCCGATCTGCACGTCCTCGCCTATGGTGATCGGCGCCGCGTCCAGGAACACGGCGCCGAAATTCACGAAAGTGGCCGCCCCAATGGAGATGTGCCACCCGAAGTCGCACTGGAACGGCGGGCGGATCCGTACCCGCTCGCCCATCGAGCCGAGCAGCTGCCGCAGCACGGCGTCCCGCTTGTCCTGGTCGAGCGCGTCAGCCGCGTTGAACTGCTGCGTCAGCAAGGCCCGTTGACGGCTTGCGGCGGCCAACTCCGCGTCCTGCGGGAGGTACCAGTCGCCGGCCAGCATCCGCTCTTTGTTCTCACCCATGCGGACCAGTGTGCGGGCCCCCGGCGACCGGTCGTACCTCATCCGGCAACGGTCAAGCGTTCTCCAGCGCCATCTCCACGTGCTGCGGGTAGAACGCCACGTGCCCGGCGATCTCGGAGACGGCGTCGTACGGCTTCACGTACGTCCACACCGCGTCCGTCACCTCGCCGTCGGCGGTCACCAGCGAGTAGTACGAAGCCTCGCCCTTGTACGGGCAGTACGTCTCGCTGTCGGTGGGCCGCAGCGCCTCGGGCGCGACGTCCTCCAGGGGGATGTACTGCACAGCGGGGTAGTCCGACTCCTGCAGCGTCAGCGCGCGGGTGGAGTCGGCGATCACCTTGCCGCCGGCCTTCACCACGACCCGGGCAGCCGTCGGCTGCACGGTGATCGGGTGGTCGGGTCCGGGCGTCTTGACGGGTCGTGTCACGGCACTCTCCCATGAGTGGACCGATGGATCGGTTCCTTTTGTCCGACCGTAGGCATGTGCTCCGCCCCGGTCAATTGCGCAACCTCTGCACCCGCAGCAGGTATTCCTTGCGGTCGAGCGGGTTGTGGTCGGTGCGCGGGCGCTCCGGCACCGGCCCGGTCACCCGCTCGTAGTGGTCGAAGGCGCTCTCCAGTACGCCCTCGCCGCGGGTGAGGGTGGGCAGCCGCAGTTCCAGGTCGTGCACCCGGGCGGCGGGCACGTCGCCCTCGACGACGTACGTGCTCACCAGCGCCCGCTGGGTGCGCGGCACCGCCCGCAGCCCGGCCAGCGCCGGCAGCACCGCGCTCACCGCGTCCGCCGGCAGGTCCAGCCGGAAGCGGTGCATCGGCTCGTACACGGCGGTCCCGGCCCGCCGCAGCGCGGCCATCAGCACCAGCGGGGTCAGGCCACGGAAGTCGCCGGCCGTGCTGGACATGGACTTGTCGAACACGGCGTGGGCGTGGCTCTGCCGCGGGTTGTAGCCACTGTGCGTCATCGTGACCGTGCAGTCGGTGACCTGCCAGCCGTGCAGGCCCTGCCCGAGGGCCTGCCGGACGGTCTCCTCGACGGCGGCGAAGAAGGCGTACGGCATCGCGCCCAGCTCGACCGCGCGCCGGAACTCGACGCCGCTGCCGACCGGCGCGGGCTCGACCCGCAGGCCGACGGTGGCGAGGAACGGGTTGGGCGCCTTCTCCTTGATCTCCAGTGCGGCGCCGGTGCCGAGCGGCCGCTCGATGTGCAGGGTGGTGGTCTTCCGGAAGTCCGCGGCCACCCCGAAGTCGGCGGCCAGGGTGGCCTGGATGACCTCCTTCTGGACCTCGCCGTAGAGCGAGACGGCGATCTCCTGGCGCAGTTCGTCGCGGCGCAGGCCGATCAGCGGGTCCTGTTCGGCGAGCTGGGTGAGCGCGGCGTGCAGGGCGCCGCGGCGGGTGGGGTCGGCGGCGGTGACGACGGTCTCCAGGGTGGGCGGGGCGAAGTGCTGCCCGGCGGCGGGCTTGTCCGGCGCCTGCCCGAGGACGTCGCCGATCCGCACCCCGGTCAGGCCCCACAGCCGGGCGATCCGCCCGGCGCCCGCCTCCTCCCGCCGGACGTCGGTGCCGTCCTCGAAGACGCCGATCGCGGTCACCCGGCCCTCGCCGGCCGGCTCGCCGTCGCGGTGCACCGGCAGCCGGTCGCGGACGCGGACCGTACCGGCGGCGATCCGGGCGTAGGCGATCTTCTCCCCCGCCGGGCCGCGCTCGATCTTGAACACGGTGGCCGACAGCGGTTCCCCGGCCGGGCGGGCGGTGGCCGGCAGCAGTTCCCGCACCCCGGCCAGCAGGGTGTCCACCCCGGCGCCGGTGACGGCCGAGCCGGTGAACACCGGATGCGCCAGCGCCTGCCGGGTCTGCGCGGCCAGGTGCGCGCGCAGCGTGCTGTAGGGCAGCGCGGACTCGTCCGTCACGTAGGCGGCGAGCAGGTCGTCGTCGTGCTCGGCGAGCACTTCGGCCAGGCGGGCGCGGAAGTCCGGGTCCGCGGCGGTGTACGGGACGGCGTCGGCGGCCCGGGTGCCCGGCCGCAGGGTGGCGGTCATCGGCACCACGTCCCGGGCCAGGCGCTGCTCGATGTCGCGCAGGGTGCGGGCGGGGTCGGCGCCGCGCCGGTCGATCTTGTTGACGAAGATCAGAGTGGGGATGCGCAGCCGGCGCAGGGTGCGCATCAGCACCCGCGTCTGCGGCTGCACGCCCTCCACGGCGGAGACCACCAGGACCGCGCCGTCGAGGACCCCGAGGACGCGTTCCACCTCGGCGATGAAGTCCGGGTGGCCGGGGGTGTCGATGAGGTTGACGGTGGCGCCGGCGACCGCGAAGGAGACCACCGCGGCCTTGATGGTGATCCCGCGCTGCCGCTCGAGCGCCAGCGAATCGGTGCGGGTGCTTCCGTCGTCGACGCTGCCGATCTCGTCGAGTACTCCGGCGGCGTACAGCAGCCGTTCGGTCAGGCTGGTCTTACCGGCGTCGACATGCGCCAGGATCCCGAGGTCGAGCGTGGTGAGCGGGTGCACGAAGTGTCATGTCCTTTGATCGGGCGGCCGGTTGCGGCTGGTGGGACATGAACGCTCCCCGCATGATCAACTCCTCGGTCGGTGGCTTCGGGCGCGACGACTACAGCAGAGCCCGGCCGGGGGCGGCAACGCATTTTCGGAGCCCAGGGATCTGGCTGCCCATTGCCCAGGCAAACTGCACAGGTAAACTGGACAACCTGGGCTGATGATTTTAGGGTGAGCCGCATGAGTGAAGATCGTGGGCCGTCGCCGTCAGCCGTTCGTGCCTCGCAGGCGGTGCGGGCCGTCATCGGACGTCTGCGGCGCCGTATCCGCGCCGCCTCTGGCACCGAGGACATCAACCTCACCCAGGCGTCGGTGCTGGCCCGCCTGATCGACAACGACGGGCTCACGACCAGCGACCTCGCCGCAGCCGAGGGCATGCGGCACCAGTCGATGGCGACCACGGTCGCCGCTCTGGCCGGCCTCGGACTGGTCGAACGGCGCCGCGACCCCGGCGACGGCCGCCGCCTGCTGATCGCGCTCACTGCCGAAGGGCGCCGGCGTGCCGAGGAGGGTCGGCAGGCCCGCGGCGAATGGCTCGCCGCCGAGTTGCAGAAGAAGTGCACCGAGGAGGAACGGCAGACCGTGATCGCGGCCATGGCCGTACTGGAACGGATCGTCCATGACTGATCCGCCCAGGACCGACGGTCGCCCTCGGCGCGCAGCTGCTGCCGAAACAACCGGGCCCCGGCACGGCGACCCCGGGCGGCCTGGCCGCACAGATCGACCTGCCGGGCATCGGCCTGTCCACCGCCCTTCAGGCAGCTGACCTGGACTACCGGGTCACCGTCCTGTCCGACGCCTGCGCCGACCCCGATCCGGACCTGCACCACACCCTGCTCATCACGGTCCTGAGCCGCCGCGGCGACGTCGCCACCACCAAGGAGTGGCCGACTTCCTGAAGGACTCCCTGACGGCCGGCGCGTAAGGCCGAGTCCGTACACGCGACGAGGTGGCCGGATCGGCAGTGATCCGGCCACCTCAGGGGTCGTCCCGTGGGAAGGGGTCAGTGCAGCAGGCTCAGGTCGATTGCGTCGGCCAGCGCCTGCATGCCGGCCGCGTTCGGGTGCAGGTGGTCACCGGAGTCGAAGCGGGGGTCGAGAGCCGAGGGGTCGGCCGGGTCGACGACCGCCTTCTCGAAGTCGACCACCCCGTCGAAGGCCCCGCTGGTGCGGATCCAGGTGTTGACCGTCTGGCGCAGGGCCTCGGCTGAGTCGCTGTAGTAGCCGTTGCCCTTGTCCGGCAGCATGGTGGCGCCGATGATCCGTACGCCGGCGGCGTGGGCCTGGCCGATCAGGTTCCGGTAGCCGTCGATCAGGTCCTGCGCGGTGAGCGGGCCGCCGTCGGCGGCGACGTTGTTGCCGATGTCGTTGATGCCCTCCATCAGGATCACGTCCCGCACCCCCGGCTGGCCCAGCGCGTCGTGGGCGAACCGCTTGGTGGCGCTGATGCCCTGCCAGATGTTGGGCACGTCGGTCAGCACGCGGTTGCCGCCGAGGCCGGCGTCCACCACGCCCATCGGCCGGGTGCCGGCCAGCCGCCGGGCCAGGTCGTCGGGCCAGCGCTGATACGTGCTGGTCGGGGTGTTGTACCCGTCGGTGATGGAGTCGCCGAAGGCGACCACGACACCGCGGGCGTCGGGCGAGATGACGTCCAGCCCGGACAGGAAGTACCAGGAAGTGGTCGACGCGATGTAACTGCCGTCGCCCGCCTCGGCCGTGTGGTCGCCCGCCGCCGACAGGTACGTGGTGTCGAAGGCGTCGGAGTGCCAGGTTGCCGACCCGGTGGCGTCCGGCAGGTAGACGCTGACCAGGAGGTTGTGGTCGGCGGTGACGGTCATCGGAATCGGGTCGCTGACCACCTCCGCTCCGGCGGCGATGGTCACCGATGTGTGGTGCGCGAAGGTGACCGTGTGCTGGGTGCCGGCGACCGCGGTGGCCCGGTCCGCCTGTGCGGCGACGCTCGTGGAGCCGATCGTGAGCGGGGTGGTACCGCGCAGGTTGGACAGGTGGATGCGCAGGGCGTGCCCGTTGATGCTGGAGTGGACGACCATCCGTATGGTCCGGTCGTCGAAGTTCGGGCCGCCGATGGTCATGCTCGGCGACCATGCCGCCAGCCGCTCGTTGTTGGGCAACTGGTCGCCCGAAGTGGTCGCGGTGGTCGAAGTGGTCGCGGCGGTCGCCGCCGGTGCGGCGGGTGCCGCGGCCAGCAGGGCGGCCACGGCCGCGGTCACGGCCGCCAGCACCGGCATCGTTCGTGCTTTGACGTGGAACATTGTCCGCCTTTCTCTCGGTCGGTGACGGCCGGTCAGCTCAGGGTGAAGCCGTCGACCAGGAGATAGGTGCCGCTGAGTTTGGTCACCGTCAGCGTGTGCGGGCCGTCGGTCAGGCCGGACACGGAGTAGAGGCTCTGCTGGGTTTGCCGCTGCGGGGTGTCGGCGCTGATCGTCCCCTTCGAGGCGCCGTCCAGCGTGATGCCGATGTCGCCCTCGTCGGAGTTGGTCTCGGTGAGGAAGCCGATTCCGGTGCCGGTGAAGGTGATGGTCGCCGAGGCGCCGTTCTGCTGGGTGTAGTGCACGCCGTTGTCGAGGTCACCCAGACCCCGCGACCCGCTGGACGACCAGCTGCCGTGGTACGCGACGCGCAGGTCGTCGTCGTCCGCCGCCGCGCCCGGCAGGGTGCCCGGTCCGGCGGTGGCGACGATCGCCTGGGCCGCGGCCGGCCAGTTGCCGTCGGTCACCACCGTGGCCGGCTGGAGGGAGATGTTCGTGCCGTTGTTGTTGTACGAGGGGGTGTCGGACCAGTTGTCGTGGATCGAGTCGTCGTGGATGCTCGGCGTCCACAGGTTCAGCCACAGCGAGCCGTTGGCGAACCGCACCACGTTGTCGTGGGTGTTCCACAGCGAGCTGCCCTCGTCGTGGTAGATCATGTTGCACCCGTCGATGCACTCCGAGAGCACGTTGCCGGTGAACTCCGAGGGCAGCGCCTCGCCGCCGAGGGTGTAGACCGGCCCGCCGTCGTACAGCGCGCCCATGACGCTGTGCACGTGGTTGCCGACGACGTGCTCGTCACCGGCGTAGGTGGTGCCGTGCAGGCACGGGTTCGGCAGGCCCTGCTTGGCCTGGAGCGTGCAGTCCGAGGCCCAGCCCCAGCCCCAGCCGATGGAGATGCCGGAGTACGGGGTGTAGCCGACGTCGTTGTGCGACAGCGTCGTGCCGCGGCTGTACCCGACCCAGATGCCGACCGCGTCTGCGTACTCCTGGCCGGGGAACTGCACCACGCTGCCGGACACCGTGTTGCCACTGGTCATCAGGGCCGGCTCGGTCTGGTAGTAGTCGTCGACCTCGCCGACGGCGACCCCGATGCCGGAGGTGTCGGTGATCGTGCTGCCGGTCACGGTGGAGTCCTGGGTCTGGTCGGCCAGGTCGATGCCGCTGGTGCCGGTGTGGGTGACCGTGTCGCCGGTGAAGGTGACGCGCTGTCCGCGGTGCACCTGGACGGCGGCGGGGATACGGGCCGGGGTGCGGGTCGTCGGGTCCCAGATCACGCCGGCCTGGTTGTCGACGTAGCCCTCGGCCGTCGGCGCGGTCCAGGTGGTGCCGGTGAACGTGATCCCGGAGAAGGTGATGTCGTGCACCGACGCGATGGCGTCCGGGATCACCGTGAAGCCGTCCACCAGCAGGTACGTACCGCCGGTCTTGACCACGCGCAGGGTGTGGGTGCCCTTGGTCAGTCCGGTGACCGAGACCAGGGCCTGCTGGGCGAGCCGCACCGGTCCGTTGGCGGAGACCGTGGACACCTTCTTGCCGTCGACGTAGACGTCCGCGCTGCCCTCGTCGTCGTTGGTCTCCGAGAGCATCTGGATGCCGGTGCCGTCGAAGGTGTAGCTGACCGAGTCGCCGTCGGTGGACGTGTAGTGCACGTCGGCGTTCAGGTCACCGAGGTGGCGGCCGCTGGAGTAGCCCCAGGATCCGGTGTAGACCGCCCGCCAGTCGGTGTCGTTGAGCGGCGCGAGGTGGCCGGGGGTGCCGGCGGCGTCGACCAGTTCGGAGGCCACCGGCAGTTCGACGTCGGCGGTGGCCAGGTCCTCGCCGGGGCGCGGCACGTAGTAGAGGTGCCCGCCGTCCTGGTCGAGGTAGAACTGGCCCGGGGTGCCCAGGAGTTGGTAGGCGTTCTCCAGCCAGGTGATGCCGTCGAGGGTGGGCAGTCCGGCGCCGTTGAACGGGAAGCTGGGGTTGGGCACCGAGGTGTGGTTGTTGTTCCAGCAGGCGGGGTCGACGGTGAGGTCCGAACCGCCGGACGCGCCGGGCTTGATGGACGCCAGCGGGCAGCGCATCTGCTTCCAGCCGCTGTTGCGCACGACCTCGACCCGGGCGGGGTCGGTCCAGGTGGTGTAGGAGGAGTCGGCGGTGTGGAAGCCGGTGGGGGTGACGGAGAATCCGGACGGGTCCCGCGGGCCGCGGTCCCGGTCGGCCCGTACCCCGTTGACGAACAGTTCGCGCGAGGCGGTGCCGGCCGGCACGTCGGCGCGGTAGATGTTCCTGGCCGCGTCGACCCGGGTGAAGCCGGTGACCTTCATTGCGCCGGTGAGCACCGGTTTCTGTCCGGCGGCGGCCCGGTAGACCACCGGGTGGCCGGGTCGGCCGGAGTCCTGGACGCCGAGTCGGAACGGGCCGGTGAGCCGGTAGGTGCCGCCCTGCAGTTCGACGACGACGTCGCCCGTGGCCCCGGGGACCAGTGCCCGGGCCTGGTCCCGGGCGGTGTCCAGGGTGCAGGGACTGGTCGTCGTACAGGCCGACCCGCGGCCGTCGGGCGCGACGTGCAGCACATCATCGGTGGCGTGCGAAGCGGCCTGGGCCGAACCGCCGCCCGACACCCCGAGGGTGGCGGCGGCGACGGCCACAAGGCATGCGAGAACAGCCCTGCGCATGTGGTTTCTCCAGAAGGCGGGCGACAGTACGGGGACAGTTCAGGGGGGAGACGTCCCATGAATGTACGGGAGTTGACCCCTGCCTCCTAGAGGCGTGCAGGCAAATCCGCACCCATTTCCGAAGGAGATCCGACCTTTCCACCCCGACTTGGCACGGTCGCGCCCGATTTCTTTCCGGGCGAAAAAAACCGGCCGGGGGCATCCCCCGGGGGACGCAGCGTGTGCGTAGGCGTTGGTCGGCGAGGTTGCGGAAGTCGCGGCCCCTGGCGGCTGCTCGGGTCGAGTTCGATGCCCGCCGCACTCAGGGTGCGGAACCGGGTGGCGGGGCGACGGCGGGCCAGGGCGCGGAACCCATCGGCCCATGGGTCGGCCTGGGCGTGCTCGCCACGTGGGCCGCGGCCGCGCTGCCGGTCGGCGCCCTTCTCCGCCGCTGAGGCAACCAGCCCTCCCCGGTCAACTGCCGGCCCTCCGAGGTCCACAGTCGTGCCGCTCATCCGGCGTCTCCTTGATCATTTGGATCCGCCGATCATTGACCGCTCCCACAAAGACACCATTTGCACCCTGTTCAACCGTTATACCGTGCACGAAATGTCACTTACCTGGCGCTGGTCATCAAAGACTCCTCAGCGCCGGCGGGCGACCATAAGTGCGCGGGTCGGCAGTCCCGTGCCGTAGCTCTTCGCCGTGGTGGTGGTACGGCCCCAGGAGGGGTGGGGCCGTCCGGTGAACCGAAGTCGGGGCCGCGCCGGTCCGAGGCCGGCGGCTGGTGACGGCGAGCGCATTCGGCACGGGTCTGCTGCTCCCGGGCGGCGCGTTCGGCGGCGAACTGCCAGGCGGGAACTGCCGGGCCGGGCTCTCAGCACGATGAGGCGTCGGCTGTAGGAGCCTCGCTCACGGTACTGGTCGGTGCGGCTGTGAGAGCAGCGCGGCGGTATTCGCGGGGCGATTGCCCGTAGGCACTGCGGAAGGCTCGGCTGAAATGGGCATGGTGGGGAAATCCCCACCGGGCAGCGACGGAATGGACAGGAAGACGGCTGAGAGCGGGATCGCTGAGGTCCCGCCGACAGTGTTCGAGTCGCTGACGGCGGATGTAAGCGGCGACTGTAATGTCCCGGTACTGCAGGAGCCGGTACAGCTGGCGGACGGACATGTGATGGGCGGCGGCGATCGATTCAGCGCTCAGGTCGGGCTCGGCCAGGTGCGCGCGGATGAATGCCTCGACCCTCAGGTGCAGGCCCATATTCCGTGAGCGCGGCGCGAGCGAGCGCTCGGCGTCGAGGTGGTGCGCCAGGAACGCGGTGAACAGATGGGTGGCAACTGTGCCGAGGTGCAGGGCATCAGCTGAGGTACACCTGGCGGTCTGAGCATCCAGCGCGGTCAGCATGGCCGCCGTCACGGCCCCGATGCCGTCCTGCCCCGGTAACCGCCTGCCCAGCAACAGCCGCACGTCCGCGGCGGCCACGGGCAGCAGCGCCTTCGGGACCTGGAGATTCACCGTTTCGGCGACGCCGGCATCGCCACCCGTGACGGCGCTGAAGGGTACTGAACTGTCGAAGACCATCAGGTCCCCGGCTCTGAGCGTGGCAGCACGACCTCCGTGCTCGAAGGTCATCCCGCCGCTCGGAGTGAACAGCAGTACGAAAATCTCTGGATCGCAGCGCTTGATGAGCACAGGCGTCCGGGATGCGGCCAAAGGTGTGTGCCGCATCGTAGTCAGGTGCGCCGAACCGAGATCGGCTCCGCGCAGGCTGCCCACAAACCGAGTCGGATCTTCCATGGCGAAGGCCATGGACATCATCGACCGGGACGTCATGTCGTGCCAGGCCACGGCCCGGTCTTCGACGGCGGGATCATCACTGGTGTGCGCTCTCTCGCTCACTGTCGGTCTCAAACCCTCCAAGGGCCACGGTCTCCAAGGCACCACTGTGGACGCTCGGATCATTCCCGGCCGGTGTGTTCACGGAACTTCCCCAGCAGAGGGCCAGACCGTAGAAGCCCTGGACGCGGGCCCCGTCCCCCAGGCTCGCGTCCCGCCGCCCGGAGGGCGCGGCCGTCAAGGCTCCACACCCGGACAGTGGGCGAGCCGGTCGCCCTGCCCGATTGCGGCCCCGGACATTCGAGAGGCCCCCGTCCGGTCCCCGGGGAACAAGCGGGGGCGGTGGTCACCCGGTAGCAAGCGGGAACCGAGGGGTCGCGGTGATGGGATATGGGCCGGGGCAGGGGCGGGGATTTCGGGCCACCCGGGAAATCCTTGGCCTCTAATTCACGATTTGTATTTCATTAGCACATTTGATTGACATATAGCACGTGCGCTCGGACACTCGAACGGTCGCCAGGGGGGTTCCGGGCTCCGACCGACCGACGGGACGCGCGACGCGGGAACGGATCCGATCACATCGCAACCACCAGGGGAGAGTGTGTGATGCTGAAGAAGGCACGTTCGTTACAGAGCCGCCGGGGCTTTGCCGCCTTGGCCACCGCAGGACTCGCCACCGCCGCCACCGTGCTGGCCGCACCCAGCGCGGGTGCCGCGAGCAGCGCCCCGCACATCGGTCACCTGACCGCAAGTGCACTGACCGCCCCCGCCAGCAGGACCTTCACCATCCCGGCCGGGGTCGCCGGCCTGTCCTCGGCGTCGCACGGCATGCGCTTCACGGTCACCAAGACCGCCGCTCAGCTGCCCCAGGACATCAGCTGCACCATCACCGCCAACAACCCGTTCCGCTACTACGGCGGTCCGTACGGCGGCGGCGAGGAAGGTCTGGCCCAGGTCCAGTGCACGGCGGCGGTGTACGCCATCGTCGTCGAGGCGGACCTGTTCCGGAACGGCGTCGACGTGGCGTCCAACGTCCGCACCTCGTACGCCACCTCGCTGGGCGGCGTGGACGTCGAGTACCCGGTGTCCGCCGGCTCGTACCAGACGGCCGCGGTCACGGACGTCTACTGGACCACCAGCACCTCGTACTCCCAGATCGGCCCGGTCGCCAGCCCCGCCGTCTCGCTCTGACGACTCCCGCACCGCACCACCGCACGGACCACGTGGCCCGGCCGTCCAACGGCCGGGCCACATGGCCTTTCGGCGGGACCCCCGCGTCGCCGGACCACTTCGCGGCCTTCACACCCCCCCCACTACCGGCAGTGGCCTCAGGTTCCGCTGCACCCCTTGGCCGCCGCGGCGCCCCTTCACGCCTTGCAACAACAGAGCCGTACCCTGCCCGAGCAGAAGCGCCGAACCCTTGAGTCCACGATCCGCTCCGCCCTCCCCGACACCGCCTTTTCTCCGGGCCGCGCGGCGGACCTCGGCGCCCTGATCGCCACCCTCGCCCAAGCCGAACAAATCGGCCACGACCCCCGGGGCCTCCTGAAGGAGGCCATCGCGATGCGCGAACTCGACACCGCCCAGAACATCGAAGACGTCCTCGTCTGGCGACTTCGCCGCCTCACCGACCTTCCCGCACACCCGGAGACCGACCACCGCCGGACAACGACCCCGCAGCGCCGGGCGGGCTTCCCCGAACCTCCGGCCGCGCCACTATCGCCCCTGGCCGAGCCACACCGAAGCTCGTCACGGCGTCGGTGAACGTGCCCCGGGCGCCGGCGGCCGGTCCGGCGGGCCGTGCAGCCGGTGGACAACCAAGACAAACTGCCTCTGCGCATGAGGTACGAACATCGAGCGAGGACAAGTTCGTGCACGGAATCACCGACAACGCGATGCCGGATGCCTTCGCACCCACCATCGTGCCGGCCATCACCCGGCCGGCGAAGCAATGCGACCTTGAGCCCGAACCGACCAGCAACCTTCATAGAGTTCGCGGCCTGAGCCACGCGCACGAGCTGCGACGCAGCGGCCAGCCGTCGTCAACGACGCAGCGGGCAAGACGCAGACGACCGGTCTCGGGCAGGGGTGCATTCCGGTGTGGCATGAAGGCCTTCTGACGTTCGGTGGAGATGTCGCAATCCACACCGAACCCAGAAGGCCTTCACTCGTTCAAGATCCCCCGATGGTGATCATCACCACTGTCCACAACCTCCCCGGACAGAACACCGCGGCCTCCTCCGCTTCGTCACGCACCTCTTGGCCGACCAGGACGACCGCGGCGACGTCGCCGCCACCCTGGAACGCCTGCGTGACGAAACACCCGGCGCCGGCCCGCGCCGCCGGCTGATGACCGCCGCCGTCCCGCAGGGGTGGCAGGAGGCGGCGCGCTCGCTACGGTTGTCGTACAGGCCTCCCGGGCACCACGACCCCGGCTCCCCAACCGAGGGCCGGGGCCGCTCGCACCCTCACCTGCCGTGCAGCCGCCGCCACACCCGCCCCGGGCGGTGAACACACTCCCCACAGCCCCCGCACCGCCGGCACAAGGAGAGCGGTGCCCGCGGGCAGTCGCAGACCGGGTTCCGGCCCGGGTCGTCCTCGCCGTCGAACTCCGGCCTCGCCGAACCGTGGAGGGACGTCGCCGTGGACCTGGCCGTCATCGGTGAGCCTGTGGACCGAGGACCGCAAGCGGTTCGTCGCCACCGGCGCCCTCGGCCTTCTTCACCCACGGACGCGGATGACACTGCGGGACGGCGCGGTCGGCCTGGCAGGGGGAACCCGCCGGCCGACCGGGCCGTCGGGCCGACCGGGCCGTCACCCCGACGCGGGGATCACCAGCCAGTCCGCGGACGTGGCGTGGTTGCCGTCCTCGCCCTTGTAATCCACCGTGTAGAGAGTCTCGCCGGGGCCGGGTACGTCGTCGAAGGAGAAGGTGCCGTCCTCGGCCACCCTGAGCGTCGGGAGCGAGGCCACGCCGCCGTCCTTCGTACGGCGAGCCACTCGGACGACCGTGCCGCTGGACAGCGGGGTACCGGTCGTGGTGAGCGTGCCCGCGATGTGCACGCTGCCGCTGGCACCCGGGGCGGCCGGCGCGGCCAGCGTCAGCGTGGTCGGCGCCTTGGCCACGGTGACCGGCGTCGTGACGTCGGCCGCCGGGTCGTGTTCGGCGTCGCCCGCGTACGACACGGTGTACGTGGCGGTCCCGGCGTCCGGCGGTGTGTCCTCGATGGTGAACGAACCGTCGGCCGCGGCTGTGACCGGGTCGAGCTGGTGGCTGCCGGAGGCGTCCGTGCGGACCGCCGTCAGGCGCGCGGGATCCCCGGACGCCGGACCGTTCAGCAAGATCGTGCCGCTCAGCTCGACCGCCTGCCCGGCGTACGAGGACCCCGGCTGAACGGTCAACGGGCCCTGAAATGCCGCGTGGTAGCGGGAGCCGGCGTTGCTGATGATGTGCAGCCAGTACGCGTCACCTGCCGCGTCACTGATGACCGCGAAGAGCTTCGAGGCGTCCGCGGACCAGGCGAGACCGCGCGACGCGATCCGGTCGCCGCCGTCGGCGTCGTTCTGGAAGACGAAGCTGCGCGGGGTGTCGCCATGCGCCGGGTCGGCATCTTGCACCAGCAGGTCGGCGTCGCCGCCGGGCGCCGCGAGACCGCGGGCCACGAGCGAGCCGTCCGGACTGAACGCCACCGCGGTCGCCGCAGCGCCGGCCGGCGCGCTCCAGCCCGGGCTGGCGTCGGACATGTCCGAGCCCTTCAGCAACCGGAACCCGGCGGTGCCGTCCGCGAGTCCGACCAGTGAGCCGTCGGCGCTGATGGCGGCGTCCTGCGCGGTCGGGGCGGGCGAGCCGGAGGTGCCGGGCCAGGAACGGCCGGAGACGAACTTCCCGTTGGCCGCGTCGTACAGCGTCGCGTACGACGTGATGGGATAGGCCGAGCCGTACGTCGACGTGTAGAGGAGCAGTCCCGGTGCGCCGGGCTGGGTGGTGGCGAACCGGAAGTTCCCTCCCCACGTCTGGGTGCTCACCCCGTTGCGTCCCGGTGTCTCGTAGTCCATGTAGACCCACGGGTTGGTGCAGTCCGGGACGCCGCTGTTCGCCGGCAGCTCGGTGAAATACACCTTGCCGCCGGTTGCGGCGATCTCCCGCCCGCACAGACCGAGACTGGCATCGGTCTGGAACGCCCCGGGGTGGTCATAGGTGTCGGCGTTCATCGAGAGGATGTACTCGGTGGACGCCACGTAGAGCGTCTTGCCGTCCTCCGACAGCGCCACGCCGCTCGGGCGGGCCAGATAGGGGCTGTAGGTCACGGTCTGCAGCAGGTTGCCGTCGAAGTCGTACACCAGCAGCGCGTCGGTGCGCGGCGAGGAGTACTGGCCGGTGGTGATCAGCACGCGGTGCCGCGCCTGGTCCACCAGCATGTGCGAGTACGAGATCGTGGGCAGTTGGATCGAGACGTCCGACGGCTCGGCGGCCTGCGCGGCCGGCGACAGCGCGACGGACAGCAAGCCGCCGCCCAGAGCCAGCGAAACCAGTACGGACGCGACCCGCCGGAAACGGGAATACTTTCTCACGCGCTATCCCCCCAGATAGTTGACACACCGTCAAATGCGTGTGTCCTGTGAAGGCAACAGTGTCACGCCTTGCAGTTCCTGTCTGCTTCGGACGGCACCCCGCTGTGGGTCTCCGCTGATGGGCCGGCCGTCCCGGCTGCCCTTCTTCTTCCGGTTGGCGGCCTGGTCCTTCTTCTCCGGGATGACCGCCTTGATGTTGCGTTTGCTCAGGTAGGAACGGTTACCGCGGGACGAGTAAGCCTTGTCCGCGGCGACTGCCCCCGGCCGTGAGCGGGGACGGCCGAGGGGCAAGCGGATACGTACCTTGTTCAGCACGGCGGCGAACTGCGGGCTGTCGGCGGCCTGTCCTGCGGTGAGGACCAGCGACAGCGGACGGCACTTGCGGTCCGCGGCGAGATACCTTGCTGGTCAGCCCGCCCCGCGACCTGCCGAGCAGGGCCTGTTCCAAACGGATGCCCTGCCGCCGCCGGACGCGTCACCGCTCCTCCCGCTCGTGGCCGGTCCCGCTGCCCTGGAGTCCACGCTGACCAGGGACAGGTCCGTCTTCCCCTGGTCGGCGGCCTCAGCGATCAGGCCCTGCAGCAGCGCAGTGAAGACACCGGCATCCCTCCAGACCCGGAAACGGCCAGCGTCCTACCGCGTCCCGCTCCCCACGGCGAACGGAACCCAAAGATTGATCACAACATCACACAGACCCTAACCCCCGGCGAGGATGGAGCCTCCGTCAACGGTGAGTACGGTTCCGGTGACGAAGCGGTTCTCCATCAGGTAGAGGTGCGCCGCGGCGATCTGGTCCGCTTCGCCGATCGACTTGGTGAGTGTCCGATCGGCTAGAGTCGCGAACAGCTCGGCACGCCGGGGCTCCGGTACCGGGTCCCACAGCGGCGTGCGAATTGCTCCCGGCCGGACCGCATTGACGCGGACGGGGGCGAGTTCGGCGGCCAGCCCTCGCGTCAATCCCTCTACGGCGGCGGCGCCGGCGGCCGCGAGCGCTGTACCAGGCGCGGGGCGAACAGCGACCGTTCCTGACGTCAGCACGATCGAGCCTCCTGGCCGGACGCGCCGCGCCGCGTGCTTGACCGCGGCTACCGCTCCCCAGAAGCGGACCTCGAACAGATCCCGGGCGGTGTCGAGGGGGAGGTCTGCCAGCGGCTGCGGACGCACCGTGTCACCGGCTGTGTAGACCACGTGGTCGAGTTCGCCGACGCGGTCGAACAGGGCAGCGACGTCAGCCTCGTTGCGGGTGTTGACCACCGCCCCGTCGCAGCTGTCAGGCAACCCCGCGAGCGCTGCCTTCAGACGCGCCTGGTCGCTCGACGCGATCGTGACTGCCGCCCCGGCTGCCGACACGGCGCGGGCCGAGGCCAGTCCCATCCCTGAGCTGCCGCCGATGATGACGATGCGCTGACCTGAAAGAGCCATGGTGCTACTCCTGTGCCTCGAAGGTGATGACTCATTGAGTCGTCAGCGTAGCACTGATGATGACGCACTGAGTCATGGGTGCTATCGTGACGGACATGCCGCGATGGGACCCGAACGCCGAAGACCGGCTCCGCGAGGCAGCGGTGGAGCTGTTCCTCGATCGTGGGTACGAGAACGTCACCGTCGCGGAGATCACCGACCGGGCCGGGTTGACCCGGCGCTCGTTCTCCCGCTATTTCACGGACAAGCGGGACGTACTGTTTGCCGGATCCGAACAACTTCCCCTCGCCCTCGCCCACTCCGTCCGCCACGCCGACGACACCCTCTCGCCCTTCGAGGCCGTCCTGACCGCTCTCGTGGATGCCGCCGGTCCGCTGGCCGACCAGGCCCCGCTCGCCGCGAAACGGCGCGCGGTCGTACAGGCCAGCCCGGAGCTGCAGGAACGAGGGCGGACCAAACTTGCCGCCGCGACCGACGCGGTGGCGAACGCGTTGCGGGAGCGAGGCACCGCCGCATCGCAGGCGGCGCTTCTCGCGGAAGTCGGTGTCGCCGTCTTCCGCACCGCGTTCCAGCGCTGGACCGACCAGCCCGAGGACGCCGACCTGGCGGCCCGTATCCGGGAGGCGGCCGCCGACCTCGCCGCCGGCCTGGGCGCGGTGGACTTCGCCGCGCTGCCCCACCATGAAGCGAAGACCGCACGCGAATGAGCTCGACGTCGAACTGCCGTTGCCTGACCGGGACTTCGTCAACTGCACCGGTGATCAGGGCGCCGCAGCCGCTGTTCGTCGAGGTCGACAACTGCTTCGAGGGGGCCTGATCGCCGGCGGGACTCGATGCCCCTGCGCGCCATGCGTACGCCGATACGCTTTGCTCGAAACCGAATTTCGCAGGTCGGCTCGGTCGTAGGCTCCGTCCGCACCGCGCCGGCTCCACCGGCGCGGTGACACGTCGTGTCTAGAATGGAGCCGGCGAAGCGGTCGAGCCGACAGAGCAGCGGAACGCCGCAGGAGAATCGGGCCGCGCTGAAACGTTCGGCCATGGCGAATACGTGCCCGTGTTCCTGAGTGACCCCATTGGAGGACGTCGTGCCCACCATCGAGCTCACTCGATTCCGCGTGGAACCCGGGCGCGTGGCTGAACTGCTGCGGGCCCGGCCCGCCATGCTCGCCGACTTTCGTGCCGACCGCACCGGCTTCCTCGACGCGCGCCTGGTCCGGCTCCCGGACGACCAGTGGCTCGACATCGTGACCTGGCGGACGGCGGAGGACTTCGCCGCCTCCCGGGCGAAGGGCGCCAACCGTCCCGGCATCGCCGCCTTCTTCGCGGCGATCGCCGAGCTGGTCAGCGCCGAGGAAGGGACCGAACCCGAGATCAGCGAGGCGTGAGCGATGCGCGCTGCGTGGTACGACCACCGCGGCCCGGCCGCCGACGTCCTCCAGGTGGGTGAGCTGCCCCAACCGCGGCCCGCGGCCGACCTCACCGGGACCGCTCGGTGACCGACGGGTCCAGGCCGCCCGGCCCTTCCCGCCGTGCCGCGGCACGCTTCACCCGGTCGGACACCTCCCGCGCGGAGGCTTTCAGCGACGGGGTCTTCGCGATCGCCGTCACCATCCTGGTGCTCGGCCTGGCCACCCCGCCGCACCGCTCCGGCGCCCTCGGGCACGCCCTCGCACGCCAGTGGCCGGCCTACATCGGTTACGTGGCCTCGTTCGGGTACGTCGCGGTGATCTGGCTCAACCACCACCAGACCTTCGTCCGGATCCGCAGCATGGACCGGGGCCTGCAGGCCACCAACCTGGCCCTGTTGTTCACCACCGCGGCCATCCCCTTTCCCACCGGAGTGCTCGCCGACGCGCTCAGGGAAGACGTGTCGGGCACCGACTCCCGGGTCGCCGTTCTCCTTTATGCGGGCATCGCCACAGCGATGTGCATGAGCTGGGCGTTGCTCTTCCACTATCTCGGCCGGCATTCCGAGCTCCTGCACAGTGATGTGGAACCGGAATTCACCCGCGACGGAGTCGTCCGCTCCTTCTGCGGTGTGGTGATCTACGCCCTCGCCGGCGTGCTGGGCTACTTCATCACGCCGCTGATCGCGCTGGCCGGATTCATCCTGTTGCCGCCCTTCTACTTCGTCTCCATCGAGGGGGTGCCGGGCCGCTGGCAACGCCCCGGCGACTGACGGGAAGCACGAAAAACCCGACGCTTCGCCGCGCGCATGCTGGCTGGCTCATCCTCCCGCCGCGCGGTCCTCCGGCCCCGCCGCACTGCCCGCCTCTGCTCGCCTTCTCCCGCTAGCCGCGGGGGACCTTGCGGGTGGCGCGGAGCCATTCCTTGTTCATGGCGGTGATCGACATCAGGGGGATGCTCTTGGGGCAGGCGGTGGCGCAGGCCCCGGTCAGGGTGCAGCCGCCGAAGCCCTCGGCGTCCATCTGGGCGACCATGTCGAGGACCCGGGTCTCGCGTTCCGGGGCGCCCTGGGGCAGTACGCCCAGGTGGTTGACCTTGGCGGACGTGAAGAGCATCGCCGAGCCGTTGGGGCAGGCGGCCACGCAGGCGCCGCAGCCGATGCACTCGGCGTGCTCGAAGGCCAGGTCCGCGGCGGCCTTGGGCACCGGGGTGGCGTGCGCCTCGGGCGCGGCGCCGGTCGGCACGCTGATGTAGCCGCCGGCCTGGATGATCCGGTCGAAGGCCGAGCGGTCCACCACCAGGTCGCGCACGACGGGGAAGGCGGCGGCCCGCCAGGGCTCGACGTCGATGACGTCGCCGTCCCGGAAGGAGCGCATGTGGAGCTGGCAACTGGTGGTGCGTTCCGGGCCGTGCGCCTCGCCGTTGATGACCAGGCTGCACGCGCCGCAGATGCCCTCGCGGCAGTCGTGGTCGAAGGCGACGGGCTCCTCCCCCTCCAGGGTGAGGCGTTCGTTGAGCGTGTCGAGCATCTCCAGGAACGACATGTCCGGGGACACGCCGTCCACCTCGTACGTGGTCATCGCGCCGGGCGCCTCGGCGTTCTTCTGGCGCCAGACGCGCAGGACGATCCTCATGCGTAGCTCCGCTGGGTGGGATGGACGTAATCGAAGACCAGGTCTTCCTTGTGCAGGACGGGGGCCCGGCCGGTGCCGGTGAACTCCCAGGCGGCGGCGTAGGAGAACTCCCCGTCCTTGCGTGCGGCCTCGCCGTCGGGAGTCTGGGACTCCTCCCGGAAGTGGCCGCCGCAGGACTCGGCGCGGTGCAGGGCGTCCAGGCACATCAGCTCGGCCAGTTCCAGGTAGTCCACCACCCGGTTGGCCCGCTCCAGCGACTGGTTGAACTCGGCCTCGGTGCCGGGCACCTTGATCCGCCGCCAGAACTCCTCCCGGATCTGCGGGATGCGCTCCAGCGCCTTGCGCAGCCCCGCCTCGGTCCTGGCCATGCCGCACAGCTCCCACATCAGCTCGCCGATCTCGCGGTGGAAGGAGTCGGCGGTGCGGTCGCCGTTGACGCTCACCAACCGGTGCAGCCGCTCCCGGGTGGCGTGCACCGCCTCGGTCACCGCGGGGTGGTCGGCGGCCACCGGCTCGGCGCCGGGGTGCCGGGCCAGGTAGTCGTTGATGGTGGCCGGCAGCACGAAGTAGCCGTCGGCCAGGCCCTGCATCAGGGCCGAGGCGCCCAGCCGGTTGGCGCCGTGGTCGGAGAAGTTGGCCTCGCCGATGGCGAACAGGCCGGGCAGGGTGGTCTGGAGGTCGTAGTCCACCCACAGGCCGCCCATGGTGTAGTGCACGGCCGGGTAGATCCGCATCGGCGTCTCGTACGGATTCTCCGCGGTGATCCGCTCGTACATCTCGAACAGGTTCCCGTACTTCTCCTCCACCGCCTTGCGGCCCATCCGCGCGATGGCGTCGGCGAAGTCCAGGTAGACGCCCTGGCCGCCGGGGCCGACGCCGCGGCCCTCGTCGCAGACGTTCTTGGCGGCGCGCGAGGCGATGTCGCGCGGCACCAGGTTGCCGAAGGAGGGGTAGATCCGCTCCAGGTAGTAGTCCCGCTCGGCTTCGGGGATCTCGGCCGGCGGGCGGGTGTCGCCCTTGGCTTCGGGCACCCAGATACGGCCGTCGTTGCGCAGCGACTCGCTCATCAGGGTGAGCTTGGACTGGTGGTCGCCGGTGCGCGGGATGCAGGTGGGGTGGATCTGGGTGAAGCAGGGGTTGGCGAAGTACGCGCCGCGCCGGTGGGCCCGCCAGATCGCGGTCGCGTTGGAGTTCATCGCGTTGGTGGACAGGTAGAAGACGTTGCCGTAGCCGCCGGAGGCCAGCACCACCGCGTCGGCGGTGTACGTGCTGATCTCGCCGGTGATCAGGTCGCGGGCCACGATGCCGCGGGCCCGGCCGTCGGCCACGATCAGGTCCAGCATCTCGGTGCGGGCGTGCAGTTCCACGTTTCCGGCCGCGATCTGCCGGGACAGCGCCTGGTAGGCGCCGAGCAGGAGTTGCTGCCCGGTCTGGCCGCGGGCGTAGAAGGTACGGGAGACCTGGACGCCGCCGAAGGAGCGGGTGTCGAGCAGCCCGCCGTACTCGCGGGCGAAGGGGACGCCCTGGGCGACGCACTGGTCGATGATCTCCACCGAGATCTGCGCCAGGCGGTGGACGTTGGACTCGCGGGCCCGGAAGTCGCCGCCCTTGACGGTGTCGTAGAACAGCCGCTGGATGGAGTCGCCGTCGTTGCGGTAGTTCTTGGCGGCGTTGATGCCGCCCTGCGCGGCGATGGAGTGGGCCCGGCGCGGGGAGTCCTGGTAGCAGAACTGGATGACGTGGTAGCCCTGTTCGGCCAGGGTCGCGCCGGCCGAGCCGCCGGCCAGGCCGGTGCCGACCACGATCACCGTGTGCTTGCGGCGGTTGGCGGGGTTGACCAGCTTGGCGGAGAAGCGCCGGGCGTCCCAGCGTTCGGCGATCGGACCGTCCGGCGCCTTGGTGTCGGCGACCGGGTCGCCCGTCTCGTATGCGGTGTAGTCGCTCATGCGTTCAGCTCACGATTCCGGACATGACACCGACGGGCACGGCGATGAAGCCGGCCGCCAGCACCAGGGCGAGGGCATTGGCGGTGATCTTCAGGAACCGGTCCCGGGTGACGCTGCCGGCGCCCAGGGTCTGGGCGGCGCTCCACAGGCCGTGCCGCACGTGCATGCCGAGCGCGAGCACGGCCACGATGTAGATCACGTCGCCGTACCAGGTGGAGAAGGTGTCCACGACGTTCTGGTACGGATGGCCGGGCTGGAAACCGCCGGAGTGCACGGTGCCGGTGGTCAGGTCCAGCAGGTGCCACACCACGAACAGGCCGAGGATCACCCCGCCCCAGCGCATGGTGCGGGTGGCGTAGCCGGACCGGGCCGGGCGGTGCGCGTAGCCGACCGGGCGGGCCCGCAGATCGCGGCGGCTGAGCTGGTACGCGCACACGCCGTGCGCCACCACGGAGGCGACCAGCACCACGCGGATGATCCACAGCGCCCACTCGTAGTGCAGAAACGGTTCACCAACGGTGCGCAGCCAGTGTGCGTAGCCGTTGAACTGGCCGGGGCCGAAGAAGATCTTGAGGTTGCCGAACATGTGGACAAGCAGGTAGAGCAGCATGAACAGGCCGCTCACCGCCATGATCGTCTTCTTGCCGACGGTGGAGTCCCACAGCGTCCGCGCGGTCGACGGCCGTCGGTCCGTCCGCGTTGCCAGTGCCATGGCACAGACGGTAGGGGTGGACATGACCAGTGGTCCAAGACATGCTCCGGCTCATATCCATAGGCAGTACCTATGAAAGCGACCTAAGCTGGGTCCATGCAGCTCCAACAGCTCGCCTATTTCGTGGCGGTGGCCGACGCCAGGCACTTCACCAGGGCCGCGGACGAGGTGCACGTCTCGCAGCCCTCGCTGTCCCAGCAGATCCGCGCGCTGGAGAAGGAGCTGGGCGCGGAGCTGTTCAGCCGGGCCCGCGGCAACATCGCGCTCACCGACGCCGGCGAGGCGCTGCTGCCGCTGGCCCGGCGGATCCTGGCCGACGCCGACACCGCCCGGCACGAGGTGCAGGAGCTGGCCCAGCTGCGCCGCGGCCGGGTCCGGCTCGGCGCGACCCCGAGCCTGTGCACCGGCCTGCTCCCCGATGTGCTGCGCGCCTTCCACGACCGGCACCCGGGAATCCAGCTCCTGATCGAGGAGGGCGGCTCGCACGACCTGGTACGGGAGCTGGCCCGCGGGGCGCTGGACCTGGCCCTGGTGGTGCTGCCGCTGCCCAGCCCCTCCCCCGCGCTGACCACGGTGGAGCTGTTCCAGGAGGACCTGGTGGTGGTCTCCTCCGCCGAATCGCCCGAGCCCCGCTCCCCACTGCGGGTGGCAGACCTGGAAGGCCAGCCGATGGTGATGTTCCGGCACGGCTACGACCTGCGGGAACTCACCCTGGCCGCATGCCGGGCGGCGGGGTTCGAACCGTACTTCACCGTCGAGGGCGGCGAGATGGACGCGGTCCTCGGCTTCGTCCGGGCGGGGCTGGGGATCGGGGTGGTGCCCACCACCGTCGCCGCCCGAAGCACGCTCGGGCTGCGGGTGACCCCGCTGGCCCGGCCGGGCCTGCGGCGCACGGTGGCGCTGGCCCACCGCAGCGACGTGGCGCCGCCCCGGGCCGCGCGGGTGCTCCAGGATGTGCTGCAGAGCGCGGCCCGGCGGGCGGTCACCGCGCAGGGCCTGCGTCCGCCGGCCGCGGGTCCGTCGGCCGCGGGTCCACCGGCTGCGGGTCCACCGGCTTCGGGTCCACCGGCTGAGGGGGCGACATCCGCAGCGCGGGCAGCAGCGCCACCGCGAGGACCGCGGCCGCGAGAGTGAAGCAGGCGGCCAGGAAGAAGGCCTGGTGGAAGCCCGATGCCTGAGCGGCCCGCAGGGCCTCGGCGGGATCTCCGGCCGCGCCCGCCATCCGGTGGTCGACCCGGGTGAAGGCGACGGTGGAGATCACCGCCACCCCGAGGGCGCCACCCGCTTCCTGGCTGGTGTTGATCAGCCCGGCGGCCAGCCCGCTCTCACCGGCCGGCACCCCGAAAGCGGCCGCGACCTGCAGCGGCACGAAGGACATCCCCAGCCCCACCCCGACCAGCAGGAAGGGGGGCAGCACCTCGGCCGGGTACCCGGCGTCCTGCGGCAGCCCGGCGAGCAGCAGCAACCCGCCGGCGGCCAGCGCCAGGCCGGCGATCAGTACGGGCTTGCCGGGCACCTTGGTGATCAGGCCGGAGGCGGTGCCGGCCCCGACGGCGACCGCGAGGGCCAGTGGCACGTAGGCCAGCCCGGTCTTCAGCGCGTCGTAGCCGAGCACCTGCTGCATGAACAGGCTGGCGAAGAAGAACAGCGTGACCAGGGCGCCGAAGGCGAGCACCGTGGTGACGTTGGCGGTGCGCAGGGTCGGCCGCCGGAAGATCCGCAGGGGCAGCAGCGGCTCGCGGGTACGCGCTTCGGTGACGGTGAACAGCACGAGGAGCACGACCGCCCCGGCCAGGCCCGCCACGGTACGGGCGTTCTGCCAGCCGGCGGTGACCGTCTCGTCGAGAGAGTAGATGAGCAGGAGCAGGCCCGCGGTGAGCGTGACCGCGCCGGTGGTGTCGAAGGTGCCGCGGCGGCGCCGCTCGTCCAGGTGCTCCGGGAGCACGAAGGGCGCGGCGAGGACGGCGAAGGCGGCGATCGGCACGTTGATGAAGAACACCCAGCGCCAGCCGGGCCCTTGGGTGAGCAGCCCGCCGAACAGCACGCCGAGGACCGAGGCGACGCCGGCCAGCGCGCCCCAGACGCCCAGCGCCTTGGTGCGGGCCGGCTCGGTGGTGAAGGTGCTGGTGAGGGTGGACAGTGCGGCGGGGGCGGTCAGGGCCGCGCCCAGGCCCTGGACGCCGCGGGCGGCGATCAGCAGCCCCGCGGTGTGCGTGAGGCCGGCGGTCAGGGACGCGGCGCCGAACAGCAGCAGGCCGGCGCGCAGCAGTCTGCGCCGCCCGAGGGTGTCGGCGAGCCGGCCGCCGAGCAGCAGGAAGCCGCCGAGGACGGTGCCGTAGGCGGTGACGACGAACTGCAGGTCGCCTGCCCGCATGTGCAGGGAGTGCTGGATGGACGGCAGGGCCACGTTCACGATCGTCACGTCGAGGTAGACCGTCGACTGGACGACGCACAGGAAGGCGAGGATCAGGCCGGGCCTGACCGCGGCCGGGGAACGTCGGGCGCTGCCGCGCCCGGTGGATGCGACGGCTGTCATACGGCGACGCTAACAGCGTGAATATAGTAGGTACCTAAAGGATAGTGACTACCGGTCAGGAGATGCCCATGGCTGCCACCGTCCCGCCCGGCCCGACTGCCGTACCCGTGGAGTGCGCGGTCGCGCCGCTGCTCGACGTCGCGTTCAGCCGCTGGACCACCCCGATCCTGTGGACGCTGAACCAGTTCGGCCGGCAGCGGTTCGTGGAGTTGCAGCGCCTGCTCGGCCCGATCACCCCGAAGGTGCTCACCCAGCGGCTGCGGCAGCTCGAACGCGACGGCCTGGTGGTGCGCACGTACCACCCGGAGGTCCCGCCGCGGGTGGAGTACGAGATCAGCGAACTGGGCCGGACGCTGGGGCCGCTGTTCGCCTCGATGGCGAGCTGGGTGCAGGACAACATGGCGGGCGTGGCGGCCGCCCGCAAGGAGTTCGACGACCGGGACTGACCGGCGCGGGGCGAGCCCGGGACGGCCGGGCCGGGAGCACGGGCGTCCGGGCGGGAATGCGTACGGGGGCGGCACCGCGATCGGTTTCGCGGTGCCGCCCCCGGTTGCGCGGGGTGCCTAAGCCGATGGTCAGGCGGTCGCCGGGTCGCTGACGCCCGGGCGGCCGTTCTCCACGTGGCCGGCCAGCCGGCGCAGGAACGCCGCGTCGTGGTCGGAGACCACCGTCAGGTCGTACCAGCGGTGACTGCTGCCCGCTTCCACCCAGTGGGTCTCGCGGCGGCCGGCCTTGACCGTGTAGGTGTCGTGGTGACCGGTGTAGGCGTTGGTGACGGTCAGCCGCACATCGGTGCGCCCGGTGTTGGCCAGGGTCAGCTCCAGCCGTCCGGTGCCCGCGTCGTGACGGGCCGTCACCTCGGCGCCGGCGGAGGCGGCGGTGCCCTTGAAGGCGCGCAGGAAGCCGTTGGGGCCGTGGGCGGTGAAGTCGTACGTGCCGCCGGTGCCGGCGGTCTCGAAGCTGCCGGAGATCTTCTTGCCGGCCTCGGTGGTGAACGTCCAGGGGCCGTCGGTGCGGTTGCCGGAGGTCACGTGGAAGCAGGCACCGGCGCCGGTGCCGCCGCCGAAGGTGAGGGCGATGCTGCCGGCCGAGGCGCTGACCGCGGCGTCCACCAGCGGCGCGTACGGCAGCGGGCGGGCCGGGCGCAGGCCGCTCTCCTGCTTGGGCAGCACCGGGTTGGCCGGCGGGACCGGCACGTAGGAGTCGTGCCGCTTGTTGTCGGTCGGCCGGTAGCCGTCGGTGCCGGGCAGCCGCGGCGGCGCGGTACGGGTCAGGCCGAAGTCGAAGGCCGAGGTCAGGTCGCCGCACACGGCGCGGCGCCAGGGCGAGATGTTGGGCTCGTGCACGCCGAACCGGCGCTCCATGAACCGGATGATCGAGGTGTGGTCGAACACCTCGGAGTTGACCCAGCCGCCGGTGCTCCACGGCGAGACCACGATCATCGGCACCCGCTGGCCCAGGCCGTAGGGGCCGGCCTTGTAGGTGCTGTTGCCGGCGAAGGTCTCGTCCTCGGTGCTGACCGTGGAGGCGCCGCGGCCGGCGGCCGGCGGGGCGAACGGCGGGACGACGTGGTCGAAGTAGCCGTCGTTCTCGTCGTAGGTGATGAACAGCGCGGTCTTGCTCCACACCTCGGGGTTGGAGGTGAGCGCGTCCAGCACCTGGGAGACGTACCAGGCACCGTAGTTCGCCGGCCAGTTGGGGTGCTCGGAGAACGCCTCGGGGGCGGCGATCCAGGAGATCTGCGGCAGCTTGCCGGCCTGGACGTCGGCGCGCAGCACGTCGAAGAAGCCGTCGCCGGCCGCCGCGTCGGTGCCGGTGCGGGCCTTCTCGTAGAGGGCGTCGCCGGGCTTGGCGTTCTGGTAGTTGTGGAAGTACAGCAGCGAGTTGTCGCCGTAGTTGCCGCGGTAGGCGTCGTCGATCCAGCCCCAGGAGTGCGGGCCGTCCAGGCCGTCGCCGATGTCCTGGTAGATCTTCCAGGAGATCCCGGCCTGCTCCAGGCGCTCGGGGTAGGTGGTCCAGTCGTAGCCGGCCTCGCTGTTGTCCAGCACCGGGCCGCTGCCCTTGCCGTCGTTGCCCGTGTAACCGGTCCACATGTAGTACCGGTTGGGGTCGGTGCCGCCGATGAACGAGCAGTGGTAGGCGTCGCAGATGGTGAACGCGTCGGCCAGGGCGTAGTGGAACGGGATGTCGTTCCGGGTCAGGTACGCCATGGTGCCGGTGCCCTTGGCGGGGATCCACTGGTCGTACTTGCCGTCGTTGACCGCCTTGTGGCTGCCGGTCCACTCGTGGTTGAGGCCCTCGATGAACTGCAGGCCCAGGTCGTCGACCTGCGGGTGGTACGGCAGCACGTCCTTGGTGCCGTCGCTCTGGTGCCACACCGACTTGCCGGAGGGGAGCTGCACCGGACGCGGGTCGCCGAAGCCGCGCACTCCGCGCAGGGACCCGAAGTAGTGGTCGAAGGACCGGTTCTCCTGCATCAGGACCACGATGTGCTCGATGTCGCGCATCGTGCCGGTACGGCGGCTGGCCGGGATCGCTGCGGCGCGCGTGATGCTGCTCGACAGGGCGGTGAAGCCCGCGGTGGCGCCGGCGATTTGGAGGAAGCGCCTCCGGTTGAGCTCGGACATGACTGACCTGGACCTTTACGAGTGGGGTTCGGGAGGTGCGGCTGCGGTGTGACGAGGATGATCCCAAGAGCAGCGACAACGGGCGACGCGACGGTGTCGGGCAGGTGAAAGCGGAACGTACGCATCTGGAACAGCCCGACCGCTCACGGCGCGTCGCGAAGGACGTTACGGATGGGGCACAAGAGGGTGGGTGAGCGGCACTTGACCGGTTGTGCCGTCTTCCGGTCACATCGCGTACCGACGGCAACCGGACAGCCCCCGTTCAACTGGGCGTCGCCGAGAGGCGGGAGTCTTCACCGCGGCTTGACGACCCTGCACGTGTCACTTCACCGCCCCTGCACCAAGGAGCAACGATGGTCGCACAGATGGACACGCCGGAGCCCGAGTCCGCCGCGGCGCCGGCCGCGGACCAGCCGTCGGGCAGCCGGCCGGCCGGCGACGGCCTGAGCCGGCGCACGGCGGTGGGCCTGCTCGGCACCGCCGGGGTGGGCGCGGTCGCGGCCCCGCTGCTGACCGCGGGCACCGCTGCGGCCGCGGCGCCGGCCGGTGCCCCCGCCTTCCACCCGACGCCCGACGCCTCCGGCGCCACGCCGGTGCAGGGCCTGCACCTGACCTTCGGCCAGGACCCGAGCAGCCAGATGGTGGTGTCCTGGATCACCGACGCTCCGGTGAAGCGGCCGCGGGTGCTGTACGGCACGCTGGAGCACGGTCTCGGCTCGGGCGCCTCGGCCGTCACCCGCAGCTACAGCGACGGCAAGTCCGGCCGCACCGTGTACGTGCACCACGCGGCGATCAACCGGCTGTCCCCGAACACCACGTACTTCTACGTGGTCTCGCACGACGGCGCCACGCCGGACAGCGGCTCCTTCACCACCGCCCCGCGCGGCCGGATGCCGTTCACCTTCACCAGCTTCGGCGACCAGGCCACCCCCGAGGTCACCTGGACCGCCACCGGCGGCGTCGGCCTGGACGCCAACGTCACCCCGGCGAGCAAGGACATCGTCACCGGCATCGAGCAGGTCGCGCCGCTGTTCCACCTGCTCAACGGTGACCTGTGCTACGCCAACCTGGACGTGGACCGGGTGCGCACCTGGAACAACTTCTTCCACAACAACACCCGTTCGGCCCGGTTCCGGCCGTGGATGCCGGCCGCCGGCAACCACGAGATCGAGAGCGGCAACGGCGCGATCGGCCTTGGCGCGTACCAGACGTACTTCCAGCTGCCCTCCGACGAGACGGACCCGGAGCTGTCGAACCTGTGGTACGCCTTCACCGCGGGCTCGGTGCGGGTGATCGTGCTGCAGAACGACGACAACGCCCTGCAGGACGGCGGCGACGTCTACATCAGCGGCTACTCCGGCGGCCGCCAGCTCGCCTTCCTGGAGCGCGAGCTCAAGGCGGCCCGCTCGGACAAGAACGTCGACTGGGTCGTCGTCGCCATGCACCAGGTGATGATCTCCTCCTCCGACGCCAACGGCGCGGACCTGGGGCTGCGCGCCAAGTACGGCCCGCTGTTCGACCGTTACGGCGTGGACCTGGTGGTCTGCGGCCACGAGCACAACTACGAGCGGTCGCTCGCGGTGCGCGGCGTGGTCTCCGGCAGCGAGACGCTGACCCCCAACCCGGCCTCCACGCGCACCGACGACATCGACACCGGCCTCGGCACGGTGCACATGGTGCTCGGCGGCGGCGGTGTCTCCGGCACCACCAACCAGTCCTTCTTCAAGGACGGCACGGCCAAGGTCATTACCGCGGTGTCCGCCACCGCGGGCTCCAACGGCAAGCGCACCTCCACCTACGTGAAGGAGGAGGCGGTCTGGACCGGCGTGCGCGACACCGAGCACCCGTACGGCTTCGCCGCCTTCACCGTGGACCCGGGCCGCTTCCCCGGTGACGTGACCCGGCTGCACGTGACGTACTACAACGTCAACATGCCGAAGGGCGAGCTGTCGGTGTTCGAGAGCTTCACGCTGCACCGCACGCGGTCCGACGCGCGCCACTGACGCGGGACACTCTCAGGGCGGGCGGCGGGGACCTTTTGTCCAGGCTTCCGCCGCCCGCTTTTCGGTCGTGTGTATACCGAGTATTGTACTGGGTATAGCGGCGACCGAGGGAGGGGTGCGGGTGAGCGTGCGTCACGCCTTGCTGGCCCTGCTCAGCGAAGGACCCAAGTACGGGCTCCAGTTGCGGCAGGAGTTCGAGGCCAGGACCGGGGAGGTCTGGCCGCTCAACGTCGGGCAGGTGTACTCGACGATGCAGCGGCTGGAGCGGGACGGCCTGGTGGAGGCCGATCCGGACGAGCCGGCGCAGCCCGGTCCGCAGCGCACGTACCGGATCACCGAGGCGGGCGACGCGGAGCTGAGCGCCTGGCTGCGCACCCCGCCGCAGGGCGACGCCCCGCCGCGCGACGAACTGCTGATCAAGGTGCTGGTCGCGCTGCGGCTGCCGGGCGTGGACCTGCCCGCGATGCTCCAGGCGCACCGCACCCACACCATCGGGCAGATGCGGCAGTACACCCGGCTCAAGGAGGACGCGGCCGACGACCTGGCGCTGCTGCTGATCGCCGACGCGCAGCTCTACCGGCTGGAGTCGGTGGTGCGCTGGCTGGACGCGGCCCAGTCCCGGCTGCGCGACCACTCCCCCGAGCCGTCCTCCCCCGCACCCGGCCGGCAGGAGCAGCCGCACCGCCACGGAGCGGCGCGATGACCGCGCCGCCGCCCCTGGAACTGCGGGGGGTGTCCAGGACGTACGGCGAGGGCGCCGCCGCCGTGCGCGCGCTGGTGGACGTGGACCTCACCGTGACCGCCGGCGAGTTGGTGGCCGTGATGGGTCCCAGCGGCTCCGGCAAGTCCACGCTGCTGTCGATCGCGGGCAGCCTGGAGGAGCCCAGCACCGGCGAGGTGTTCATCGAGGGCACCGCGCTGTCCGGGCTCGGCCGCAACGAGCGGGCGCGGCTGCGCCGCCGTCACATCGGCTACGTCTTCCAGGACTTCAACCTGCTGGCCGGGCTGACCGCGGTGGAGAACATCGCCATGCCGCTGGAACTGGACGGCGTGAAGTCCCGGGCGGCCCGCCGCGCGGCCGGGCTCGCGCTGGCGGACCTCGGCCTCGCCGACCGCGCCGACAGCTTCCCCGACGAACTCTCCGGCGGCCAGCGGCAACGGGTCGCCCTGGCCCGCGCGCTGGTCGGCGACCGCCGCCTCCTGCTCGCCGACGAACCGACCGGCGCCCTGGACTCCCGCACCGGCGAGGAAGTGATGCGCCTGATCCGCGCCGCCTGCCGCTCCGGCGCGGCGGCCGTCCTGGTCACCCACGACGCCCAACTGGCCGCCTGGGCCGACCGCGTCGTCTTCGTCCGCGACGGCGCGATCGTGGACACGACTGCCCCCCTGCCGGGCCCGGAATCCCTGCTGACCCCGCGCGGCACGGACCTCGACGAGCCGGAGGGACCGTGACCGTACGACAGGAGACCGTCCGGACCCTGACTCACGACCGCCACATCGCGCACACCCTCGGAACCGGCCAGGAACCGCGACCGGCCCGAGGCCGACAAAACACCGTGACCGTACAACAGACAGAGCACACACCCGCGACCAACCACACGGCCCCCGCCCGCGACCACGACACCACACGCCTGGCGGCCCCTGGCCGCACGCACCTCAACAGGCCGGAGGCACCGTGACCGTACGACAGGAGACCGTCCGGACCCTGGCTCACGACCGCCCCATCGCGCACACCCTCGGAACCGGCCAGGAACCGCAACCGGCCCGAGGCCGACAAAACACCGTGACCGTACAACAGACAGAGCACACACCGGCGACCAACCGCACGGCCCCGGCCCGCGACCACGACACCACACGCCTGGCGGCCCCTGGCCGCACGGACCTCGACAGGCCGGAGGGACCGTGACCGTGCAGCAGGACAGGCCCCGGCCGGGTGTCGTGCGCGAGGGGCGAAGCGTGCACGGTGGGGTGCCCGGGCGAGTGGCGGTGGTGCGGTGGTCGTGGCGGATGCTGCGGCGGGAGTGGCGGCGGCAGGTGCTGCTGGTGGGGCTGATCGCGGTGGTGGCGGGCGCGGCGGTGTGCGCGCTGCCCGCGGCGGCGGCCTACGGGGACGATCCGGCGGGGACGTTCGGGTCGGCGCGGCAGTCGGTGCACCTGGAGGCGGCCGGGGGTGGAGTGGACACGCTGCGGCGGGAGATCGCCGGCGCCCGGTCCGCGCTCGGCACCGTGCAGGTGATCGCCCACCGCCAGGTGCCGGTCCCCGGCTCGGCGACCGCGCTGGACCTGCGGGCACAGGACCCGCAGGGGCCGTACGGCGGGGGCCGGCTGCGGCTGCTGGACGGGCGCTGGCCGGGCTCACCCGGCGAGATCGCGCTCACCCGGTCCGCCGCCCAGGAGTTGCGCACCGGCCTCGGCCGTACGGTCGCGGCCGCCGGACAGCGGCTGGCCGTGGTGGGCCTGGTGGAGAACCCGGGGCGGCTGGCCGACACCTTCGCGCTGGCCGCGGGTCCCGGGCCGGACGGCACCCAGGTCGCCGGGCGGCCCGCGACCTCCGCCGACCTCCTGGCCGACGCCTCGCCCGAGGCGATGACCGCCTTCCGGCTGGGGGGCTTCCCGGTCACCGTGCAGGACCGCGGCTCGGCCGGCAGCGACGCCGGGCCCGAGATCCTCGTGCTGGCCCTGGCCACGGTCGTCCTGCTGCTGGTCGCCCTGGTCGCCGCGGCCGGCTTCGCGGTGGCCGCGCAGCGCCGGCTGCGGCAGATCGGCATGCTCGGCGCGATGGGCGCCACCGACCGGCAGGTCCGGCTGGTGCTGCTCGGCCACGGGCTGCTGGTCGGCCTGCTCGGCGCCGCGGCCGGGGCCGGGCTCGGCCTGGCCTCGTGGCTGCCGCTGGCCCCGCGCCTGGCGGCCGGCGCGGGCCACCGCATCGACCGGTACGCGCTGCCCTGGCCGCTGCTCGCGCTGGTCGTCGCGGTCACGGTCGCCGCCCCGGCGGCCGCGGCCTGGTGGCCGGCCCGCACGCTGGCCCGGGTCCCCGTGGTGCGGGCGCTGTCGGCCCGCCCGCCGGGACCAGTGCGGGCCCGTCAGTCGATGTGGGCCGCGGCGGTGCTGCTCGCCGGGGGCTGCGCGGCGCTGGCCGCCTCCCACCGCAGCGACGCGCTGCTGGTGGTGACCGGAATCGTGGCCGTGGTCGCCGGACTGCTCCTGGTCAGCCCGGTGGTGATCCGCGCGCTCGCCGCCGGCGCGGCCCGCGCCCCGCTCACCACCCGCCTGGTGCTGCGCGACCTCGGCCGGCACCAGGCCCGCTCGGGCGCGGCGCTGGCCGCGGTCACCCTGGCGATCGGGCTGCCGGTGGTGATCAGCGTGCTCGCCGCGGTCAGCCAGACCTCCGCGGCCACCGGGAACCTGTCCGCCGGCGACCTGCTGATCCGCACCTCCGCCCGCACCGACCCGCGGGTGCCGCTGCTCTCCCCCGCCGACCTCGCCCGCCGCCAGGACGCGGTACGGCACTACGCCGCGACCCTCGGCGCGAGCGTGACCCCGCTGGTGATGGCGTACGACCCGGTGCTCGCGCCCACCGGTACGTCCGGCGGCGGCCCGGGGCGCGAGGTGATCGAGGCGGGCCGCAGCACCGGCCCGCACAGCTGGGCCGGTGAGCGGCTGTACGTGGCCACGCCCGACGCGGAACGCCGGTTCGGCCTGGATCTCGCCGCCCACCCGGGGGCGCAGGTGCTGACCTCGCAGCCGGGAAACGGCGACCTGACGCTGCTCGGCGCGGCCGGCCGCCGCGACCTGCACGTCCGCACCGTACGGGTGGCCGGGCCCGCCTGGTTCGCGCGGCCCCGGGTCTTCGTCACCCCGGCCGCGGTGGAGGCGGCGGGCTGGCGCACGGTCACCGCGGGCTGGCTGGTCACCGCCCCGCACGACCTGACTTCCGCCCAGCGGGCCGCCTGCTACGCCATGGCGGCCCAGAACGGCCTGGTCACGCAGGTCCGCGACCGGCAGGACGGGCTGAACACGGTGCGCTGGGCGTCGGTGGTGGCGGGCGCCGGGCTCGCGCTCGGCGTACTGGCCATGACGGTCGGCACCATCCGCGCCGAGTCCGCCGCCGACCTGCGCACCCTGACCGCCACCGGCGCGACCGCCCGCACCAGGCGCGGCCTGACTGCCGCCACGTCCGGCGCACTGGCCCTGGCCGGCACCCTGCTGGGAGCGGCGGGCGCCTGGCTGGTCCTGCTGTGCGCGTACGCCGACGGCCTCGCCCCGCTGCACCACATCCCCTGGCTCCCGCTGCTCCTCGCCTTCCCGGGCCTGCCGCTGCTCGCCTCCGCGGCCGGCTGGCTCGCCGGCGGCGCCGAGCCACCGGGGATCGCCCGCCGCCTGCTGGAGTGAGCCTGCTGGAGCGATGAGGGGCCCGCCGTACGGCAGGGGGCAGGCCCGCGCAGGTCACTGCGGCACGCGGAGCCCCGCGACAAGGAGTTCGATCAGCGGGCGAGCGTCGTAGTTCGGATCCCGGTCCGCGCCGATGCACAGGTTCCCGACCCCCCGCATGAGCTCGACGGCTTTCATGCCGGGGCGGATCTCGCCGGCGGCGACCGCGGCGTCGAGCAGCTGGGCGCACACGGGCGCGAGGCGGTCGAGGAAATAGGCGTGCAGCGTGTCGAACTCGGCGTTGCCGGGCTGCAGCACGGCGGCGAGGCCGTGCTTGGTGACCAGGAAGTCGGCGAAGAGGTCGATCCACTGCGCCAGCGCGGCGTGCGGGGACTCGTTGTCCGCCAGCAGCGCGGGACCGGCCTCGGCGCAGGCCTCCACCTGGTGCCGGAAGACGGCGATGATGAGGTCCGCCCGGGTCGGGAAGTGGCGGTAGATCGTGCCCATGCCGACGCCGGCCCTGGCCGCGATGTCGCGCACCGGCGCCTCCACGCCCGAGGCGACGAAGACTGCGGCGGCGGCGTCGAGCAGGGTCTCCTCGTTGCGCCGGGCGTCCGCCCGCTTGGACCGGGTCACGCCCCCCGCGCCCTCGTTCACCGTGCCGCTCCCTTCACCGTCGGGTTTGCCAATCGGAACCGCGCTCCAGCAGCACATTTTCACACCACATTTTCCCGTGCACGTGCTCGTCAT
Source organism: Actinacidiphila acididurans (assembly GCF_016918855.1). GTDB lineage: Bacteria > Actinomycetota > Actinomycetes > Streptomycetales > Streptomycetaceae > Actinacidiphila > Actinacidiphila acididurans. The sequence continues at coordinate 416,857 of NZ_JADKYB010000001.1, read as the reverse complement.
GGAGGAATACAGGTATGCAGTACCGCACCTTGGGCCGCACCGGCGTGCAGGTCAGCACTCTCGCGCTGGGCGCGATGAACTTCGGCGCGATCGGGCGCACCACCCAGGACGAGGCCACCGCCGTCGTCGACGCTGCCCTGGAAGCAGGGATCAACATCATCGACACCGCCGACATGTACAGCGTCGGCGAGTCGGAGGAGATGGTCGGCAAGGCGATCGCCGGGCGCCGCGACGACATCGTGCTGGCCACGAAGGCGACTATGCCGATGGGCGAGGAGCGCAACCACCGGGGCAGCTCCCGCCGCTGGCTGGTCACCGAACTGGACAACAGCCTGCGCCGGCTCGGCGTCGACCACGTCGATCTCTACCAGATCCACCGCTGGGACCCGACCACGAGCGACGAGGAGACGCTGTCGGCGCTGACCGACCTGCAGCGCGCCGGGAAGATCCGTTGCTTCGGCTCCTCGACCTTCCCCGCCTACCGCATCGTGCAGGCCCAGTGGGCCGCCCGCGAGCACCACCTGAGCCGTTACGTCACCGAGCAGCCCAGCTACTCGATCCTGCAGCGCGGGATCGAGGCCCACGTCCTGCCGGTGACGCAGGAGTACGAGCTCGGTGTGCTGGCGTGGAGCCGGCTGGCCTCGGGCTGGCTGTCCGGCGCGATCCGGGCGGGCCGGGAGATCACCACCAGCCGCTCGGCGATCCGCCCGGAACGCTTCGACCTCGCCCTTCCCGCCAACCGGGCCAGGCTCGACGCCGTCGAGCGGCTGGCGGAGGTCGCCGACCGGGCCGGCCTGAACCATGATCCAGCTCGCGCTCGGCTTCGTGACCGCCCACCCCGGCGTGACCGCCGCGATCATCGGCCCGCGCACTCTGGACCATCTGCACTCGCAACTCGCCGCCGCCGACACGGTGCTCTCCGCCGACGTCCTCGACGCGATCGACGCGATCGTGGCCCCGGGGCTCGACCTGGCGCCGGAGGAGAAGTTCGACACCCCGCCCGCGCTGCTCGACCCGGCGCTGCGGCGCCGCTGACAGCTGGCCTCCCCGTCAGTCCCGCCCGGGCAGCGTGACCGTGAAGGTCGTCTCGCCCGGGGTGCTGGTCGCGGTGGCCGAGCCGGAGTGGGCGGCGGCCACCGCGGTCACGATCGACAGGCCCAGTCCCGCGCCGTGGCCGGTACGGGAGTGGGGGGCGCGGGTGAAGCGGTCGAAGACGCTCTCCCGCAGGCCCTCCGGGATGCCGGGCCCGTCGTCGGTGACGGCGAGCGTGGTGGCGTGCGGGGTCTGGCGCAGGCGGACCGTCACCTTGGTGCCGGCCGGGGTGTGGGTGCGGGCGTTGGACAGCAGGTTCGCCGCGATCTGGTGCAGCCGGGCCGCGTCGCCCATGACCGTCACCGGCTCCTCCGGCAGATCGAGCGCCCAGCGGTGGTCCGGTCCGGCGGCGCGGGCGTCGTCCACCGCGTCCAGCACCAGCCGGGTCAGGTCCACGCTGTCCCGGGCCAGCGGGCGGCCGGCGTCCAGCCGGGCGAGCAGCAGCAGGTCGTCGACCATGCCGCCCATCCGTACCGATTCGGCGGAGATCCGCTCCAGCGCCCGGCCCACGCCCGGCGGGACCGGGCCGGGGTGGCGCATCGCGAGTTCGGCGTGGCCGCGGATGGCCGCGACCGGGGTGCGCAGCTCGTGGGAGGCGTCGGCGGCGAACCTGCGCAGCCGCTCCTCGCTCGCATGCCGCTTGGACAGCGCGTTCTCGACGTGGCCGAGCATCCGGTTCAGCGCCGCGCCGACCTGTCCGACCTCCGTGCGCGGGTCGGTGTCCGGCACCCGGTCGGGCAGCGTCACCTCGCCGCTGTCCAGCGGCAGCGAGGTCACCGAGGTCGCGGTGGCCGCCACCCGGCGCAGCGGCCGCAGCGACAGACGCACCCACACGGCGCCCGCCGCGCCCGCGACGATCAGCGCGCCGCCGAAGACCGCGGCCTCCACCTCCACCAGCCGTTCCTCGGCCTCGTGGACACCGCGCATCGACATCCCGGTGATCAGCACGTCCCCGTCGTCACCGGGCGTCGCCACCACCCGGTAGTCGCCGAGCGAGGACAGGTCCAGGACGTGGCAGCGGCCGTCCACCGGGACCGCGGCCAGCGTGGCCCGGTCGTGGGCGGTGAGCGCCACGTCGGTGTCGCCGCGGGAGCGGACCACGGCCGCGGCGGTGACCCCGCCGTGCAGCAGCCGCGCCCCGAACGTGCCGGGGGCCTGGCGCCGGGTGTCGGCGTACTGGTTGTCCTTGTCCGGCTCCCCGGGCACGCCGGCGGAGTGTTCCAGGCTGGCCGGGAAACGGCTGCCGGCCGCGGCGATCTGCTGGTCGACGCGCTCGGTGAGGAAGGACCGCAGCGCGACGACCGCGGCGATCCCGACGGCCGCGCAGCTCAGCGCCAGCAGCACCACCAGCCCGCAGGTGAGCCGGGCCCGCAGGGTACGCGGCACCAGCCGGCCCGCCGGGAAGCGCCCGGAACGCGCCCGGCCGGCCGCGAGACGCGGGGGGCGCGACCGCCCGGCAGCCAGGCGCGCCGGACGCAGCCGCCCCGCACCAAGCCGTACCGGACGCGGCTGACCGGCCGGGGTGGACCCGGGACGCGACTGACCGGCGGCGGTGGACCCGGGACGCGGCTGACCGGCCGCGGTCGGCGGGGGACTCGGGCGCCCCGCCTCCAGACGCGCCGGACGCAGCCGGCCGGCGGCCAGGCGCGCGGGGCGCGGCCGCCCGGTCCCGGGGCTCGCCGTGCGTGCCCGCCTCACCATGCGGCCGCCTTGAGCAGGTAGCCGGCCCCGCGCACGGTGTGGATCATCGGCTCCCGCCCGGCGTCTATCTTGCGCCGCAGGTAGGAGATGTACAGCTCCACGATGTGGGCCTGGCCGCCGAAGTCGTACGACCACACCCGGTCCAGGATCTGCGCCTTGCTGAGGACGCGGCGGGGGTTGCGCATCAGGTAGCGCAGCAGCTCGAACTCGGTCGGCGACAGGTCCACCAGCTCACCGCCCCGGGTGACCTCGCGCGCGTCCTCGTCCATCACCAGATCGCCCACGGCGAGGACGGCCGCGCCGTGCTCGCGGGCCCGGGTCATGCCGGCCCGGCGCAGCAGCCCGCGCAGCCGGGCCAGCACCTCCTCCAGGCTGAACGGCTTGGTGACGTAGTCGTCACCGCCCGCGGTGATCCCGGCTATGCGGTCCTCCACGGAGTCCCGGGCGGTGAGGAAGAGCACGCACACCTCCGGCTGCTCGGCGCGGAGCTGCTTGAGCACGGACAGCCCGTCGCCGTCCGGCAGCATCACGTCGAGCACGACCGCGTCGGGGCGGAAGGCGCGGGCCTCGGCCACGGCTCCGGCGACGTCCCCGGCGGTGCGCACCTGCCATCCCTCGTACTCCAGGACGCCGGAGAGGACCTCGGCGAGGTCCGGTTCGTCGTCGACGACCAGGATCCGGACCGGGGAGCCGTCCGGGTGGGTCAGCGGGTGCTGTGCGGTGCTGTTCATGGTGGTTCCAGGATCCACGGCCGCGGTCGCCTGCGGGACACGACCGTCTCTGGAATCCCTGTGAATCAGGGCACTCCGGGCCCCTTTCAGAGCTCGCTCAGAGGAAGCCGCCGCACAGTGGCTGGGACAGGCCCGCGAAAGGAAACCACCGCATGAGCACCACGTATCCCCCTCGACAGGCGCGCCACGCCGTGGCCGCGGGCGGCAGCAGGTCGCCCGCGGCGGTGGTGCTGGTCCTGGCGTGGGCCGGCGCGGCGGCGGCGGTCGCCCTCTGGTGGCACGACACCAGGGCGGTGGTCGGGCACGCGGACTGGCTGCTGGGCGCCGGCCGCATCGCCGGGCTGCTCACCGGCTACTGCTGCGCGCTGCTGGTCCTGCTCATGGCGCGGATCCCCGCGCTGGAGCGGGGCGTGGGCAGCGACCGGGTGGCCCGCTGGCACGCGATGGCCGGCCGCTACACGGTGTGCCTGCTGATCGCGCACATCGTGCTGATCCTGTGGGGGTACGCCGCCCAGGCGCACGCCGCGGTGCTGCACGAGTCCTGGACGGTGATCTGGACCTACCCCGACATGCGCAAGGGCGCCCTCGGCGGCCTGCTGCTGCTCGTGGTCGGCGCGGTCTCGGTGCGCGCGGCCCGCCGCAGGCTGCGCTACGAGACCTGGTACTACCTGCACCTGCTCACCTACCTGGCGATCTTCCTCGCCTTCTGGCACCAGCTGGCGCTGGGCGCGGACTTCGTCGGCAGCACCGGCGCGCGGGCGTTCTGGTACGGGCTGTACGGCGCGGCCGCCGCGGCGGTGCTGTGGTTCCGGGTGCTGGCGCCGGTACGGCTCAACCTGCGGCACCGGCTGCGGGTGCACTCGGTGGTGCCCGAGGCGCCCGGGGTGGTGTCGGTGCTGGTACGCGGCGAGCGGCTGCCGGACCTGGGGGCACGGGCGGGGCACTTCTTCCGCTGGCGGTTCCTGGCGCCGGGGCTGCGCTGGACGGCCAGCCCGTACTCGCTGTCGGCCGCGCCCCGCCCGGACCTGCTGCGGATCACCGTGAAGGCGGTCGGCGGCCACAGCGCCGCGCTGGCCCGGCTGCGGCCGGGCACCCGGATCTGGGCGGAGGGCCCGTACGGGGCGCTGACCGCGGCCCGCCGCAGCCGCGAGAAGGTGCTGCTGCTGGCCGGCGGGGTCGGGGTGACGCCGCTGCGGGCGCTGTTCGAGTCGCTGTCGGCCCGGCGCGGCGACCTGACCCTGGTCTACCGCGCGCGCACCGCCGAGGACCTGGCGCTGCGCGGCGAGCTGGAGTCGATCGCGGCGGCCCGCGGCGCCCGGCTGATCTTCGCCCTGAACGCGCCCGACGGCCGCCGCCCGGTGCTGACGGCGGCGGGCCTGCGCGCCACCCTGCCGGACATCGCCCAGCACGACGTCTACCTGTGCGGGCCGCCCGGCATGACCCGCGCCTCCTACGAGGCACTGCGCGCGGCGGGCGTGCCGGCCCGTCGTATCCACCACGAGTCCTTCGAACTGTGAGGCCGACATGACCGCTCTGCCCGGCCGGCCCCTGCGCCGCATCCTGCTGTCCACCGCGGCCACCGTGGCCGGGGTGCCGCTCCTGCTGTCCCTCAAGCCGCACACCACGGCCGGGATCGCCGCCGCCGCGCCGGCGCCGCCCCCCGCGAGCTCCGGGACGGGCCAGTCCTCCGGGGGGACGGCGGCGGCCGGTGGTGGCACGGCCACCGGCGGGTCCGGCTCCGGAAGCACGTCCTCCGGCGGAAGCTCGTCCGGTTCGTCGGGCACGTCCGGGTCCTCGGGTAGCTCAGGCGCTTCCGGCACGTCGGGGAGTTCGGGCGGCTCCGGTACATCCAAGGGCTCGGGCTCGGGTTCGAAAAAGACGACGGCCCCCCGGACTGTGGACGGGGACACCGTGCAGACCCAGTACGGCCCGGTCCAGCTCGAAGTCACCGTCTCCGGTGGGCGGCTGACGGCGGTGAAGACGCTCCAGGTGCCCGATCAGAACCCGCGGGACCAGGAAATCGCCTCCTTCGCGGTGCCGCAGCTCACCCAGGAAGCACTGTCCGCGCAGAGCGCGAAGATCGACTCGGTCTCCGGCGCCACGTACACCAGCGAGGGCTATGTGCAGTCGCTGCAGAGCGCCCTGGACAAGGCGGGTATCTGAGCCGTGTCCGATCGATCGGGCGAGACGGTACGGGAGCCGGGCGGCCGGCTGCGGCGGGTGGAGCACACCATGGGCACGGTGTTCTCCTTCGACGTGCGCGGCGGCGACCCGCGCCGGACGGAACCGGCCCTGGAAGCCGCGGTGGCCTGGCTGCGCCATGTGGACGAGGTGTTCTCCACCTACCGCCCGGACAGCCAGGTCAGCCGGCTGGCCGCGGGCACGCTGGCCCTGGCCGACTGCCTGCCGGAGGTGCGCGAGGTGCACCTGCTGTGCGCGCGGGCGTACGAACGCACCGACGGCTGGTTCAGTGCCGGGTACGCGGGCGGTTTCGACCCCACCGGCCTGGTGAAGGGCTGGGCGATCGAGCGGGCCGCGGACCTGCTGGCCGAGGCCGGCGCGGAGGCGGTGTGCGTCAACGGCGGCGGTGACGTCCAGGTGCAGGGCGGCCCTTGGCACATCGGGGTGAGCGACCCGCTGCGCCGGGGCGAGCTGGCCGCGGTGGTGCCCGCCGAGGGGCGCATGGCGGTGGCCACCTCGGGACCGGCCGAACGCGGCGCCCACATCGTCGACCCGGCCACCGGCCGCCCCGCCCCGCCCGAACTGGCCTCCGTCACGGTGGTGGGCCCCTCGCTCACGGACGCGGACGTGTCCGCCACCGCCGCCTGCGCGATGGGCCGCCGGGCCCTGTTCTGGCTGGCGGCCGAGACCGCCACCGAGGCGTTCGTCGTCCTGCCGGACGGCGCGACCTGGCACAGCGCCGGCTTCGCCGCGGCCCGCGCGCCCCTCGCCTGACGGCCGCGGCGCCGGCAGGCTCGAGGCGCCGCGGCAGCACTCGCCCGGCGGTTGTTACGGCTTGCTGCCGTTCATGATGTTGGCGATCGGCCCGATGAGGAACCATGTGCCGCCGACGCCCTGGCCCTTGATCTGGTTGGCCGCGGTGTCGCCCTTGTAGTAGTAGAGCGGGTGGCCTCCGTAGGTGACCTGCTTCGTGCCGTCGGTCCGGGTGATGCTGCCCAGATCGCTCGGCACGGTGTACTGGCCGGTCACGGTCACCGGCTGAGTCGTCGTGAGCGGAGGCCACTGCTTGGCGCACGCGTCGTAGCAGTCGGACGTCGTTCCCTTGTCCTTGGTGTACAGGTACAGCGTGCGGCCGGCCGAGTCGGTGAGCCAGATGCCTGCGCTGCCCTTCGCGGTCTTCAAGACCATCGACGAACCTGAGCCGGCCGAGGAGCCGGCCGAGCTCGGCGCCGCCGAGGCCGTCGTCGCCGAGGCCGTCGTCGAATCAGCGGCCGACGGGTGACTGGACGAGCTGCTGCATGCTGCCGCGAGCGTCGCCATGGCGGCGAGGGAGAGGCCGAAGCCAAGCGTTCGCGCTGTAGTCCTACGGAGCATGACCATCCTTATTTGCGATTGCAGACCGACACGCGGTCCATGTATGTAGCGTTCGATACACCCGTGAATCTAGCGCGACTCCACCACGAGAGCAAGACAGAACATTCTCTCTACTGAATTGCGCCACGGCGGCGTCAGGCCGCCCGCGCCGCCGGTCAGGAAACCTGGACGGTGATCGTGTGGTACCCGGTGGAGCCGTTCGGCACCACGCCCTGGACGACCGAGGTCTGCACCGTGCCGGTGCCGTCGGTCGCGCGCACCCTGACCTTGTGCGAGCCCTTGGGCGCGTTCGCCCACTGATACGACCATTGCCGCCAGGTGTCCGGGGTGTCCGACGCCGCCAGCGTCGCCTCCCGCCAGGCCCCGTTGTCGATCTGCACTTCCACCGCGTTGACGCCGCGGTGGGTGGCCCAGGCCGTGCCGGCGAGCACCACCGTCCCCGCCGGTACCTTCGCCCCGCTCGCCGGCACGTCGATCCGGGACGCGGTCTTGACCGGGGCCTGCGGCGAATAGCCGCGCGGCGTCCAGTACGCGTCGGAGGAGGCGAACGTGGTGATGTTCAGATCGGTCACCCACTTGGTGGCCGACACGTATCCGTACAGGCCGGGAATCAGCATCCGGCACGGGAAGCCGTGCTGGACCGGCAGCGCCTCGCCGTTCATCGCGATCGCCAGCATCGCCTGCCGGCCGTCGAGCACCGCCTCGACCGGCGAGCCGATCGTCATCCTGTCGGTCGAGGTGGACAAGATCATGTCCGCCCCGGAGTGGACGCCGGCGCGGCGCAGCAGCGGCGCCAACGGCGTGCCGAGCCACCGCGCGTTTCCGACGTACGGGCCGCCCACCGGGTTCGACACGCAGGTCAAGGTCATGTCGTGTTCCTCGAACGCGTAGGAGAGCAGCTCGTCGAAGGTGATCTCGAACGGGCGGTCCACCATGCCGTGGATCTTCAGCTTCCAGGACTTCGGGTCCACCTGAGGGACCGTGAGCGCCGTGTCCACCCGGTAGAAATCGGAGTTCGGAGTGAAGAACGGCCCGAGCCCGCGCACGTTCGGGTGCACCGAGGCGGGCGGTTCGGGCAGCACGGTCTTCGGGGTCGGCAGCACCTCCTTCGCGCGCGCGGCCGAGACGCTGGAGCGCGAGTTGACCCACTTGTCGCCCCCGTAGCCGGCCACCAGCGCGCCCGCGGCTGTACCCAGCGTGCCGAGCAGGAAGCGGCGCCGTTCGCCGGACCCGGCGGAAGCCTCCGATTCCTTCCGGGACAGGGCCGTCAGCCGGCGCAGCACCAACGTCGCGGCGAGTCCGGCGAGCAGCGAGGGGAACAGCCAGCTCGTGTTCGCCGCCGGCCGCGTGACCGCGACGATCGCACCGATCACACCGAACGCCACGGCCAGCAGGGTCGCGATGGTCAGCCGGACGCGGGCGAGCACGCCGCCGGCGGCCGCCACCACCGCCAGCGTCGCGTAGACGCCGGTCAGCAGCGCCGTCTTGTCGTTGCTGCCGAAGTTGCGAATCGCGAACTGCTCGAGCCACGTGGGCGTGATGCTGATCGCCCACTGCCCGGCCGCCACCGCCGGCGAAGACGCCTTCCCGGTGACCACCGAAACCAGCTCACCCACCGCCAGCCCCACGCCGCCGGCCACCAGCCCGACCAGCGCCCCGCGCGCGATCCGGCCGCCGAGGGCGACCCAGCGCGTCCTGGCCGTGCCGGAGCCCGGCTCTTGCTCTGCGTCCTCTCCCCCGGGATCCGCCGCCGGCTTCTCCGCGGCCCTCCCCCGCGCGCCGCCGCGCTGCTCCTCGCTCATGCGTCCTCCGTAAAGGTTGTCACCCGGCCCGGGAGAACCGGGCGTGAGTGATGCGGACTTGTCGCCAGTGGCTGACCAGGAACAGCCGCCCGGCCCGTCAGGGCACCCCGGCCGCTTGTCGAGAGCGGCGATCCGGCCGCTGATGAGCGTAACACGGTAGACTTACTAGTAAGTCTACCGACGGGCGCCGGGCGACACCGCGGGTCGCCGGGTCAGAGCTGCGCCGACTCGGCGAGTTGACGTGCGTGCAGTCGGGTTTCGTCGTTCATCGGGAAGAAGCACTCGATGCGCAACTCCTGCAGGGTCACGTCCTGCGGTGTCCCGAGCGTCGTCACGGTGGAGAAGAAGTCGAACCGCCGGTCGCCGTGCACGTACCGGATCGGCACGATCGGCAGCACCGGCGTGGCCGCGTCGAGCGACCGCAGCGGGGCCGGCACCCCGGGGTAGTTCAGCACCTCGTCGAGGATCCGCTGGGCGCGCTCGTCGGTGACACCCCCGATCGCCTCCCGGCGCACGCGCCGCACCAGCGCCTCGGCAACCTCCGGCCAGTTCGTCACGTGCCGGCGGACGCCGTCGGGGTGGAACATCCGGCGCAGCACGTTCGCCGGCCCGGGAGCCGTCTTCGCCTGCCCGTCCTGGAGCAAGGCGAAGAAGCGGCGAGCGGCGGCGTTGGTGTGCCGGATGTCCCAGCTCCGGTCCATCACCAGGGCCGGGAAGGGCTCCTGCTGCGTCAGGATGGTCTCGAGCGCGTCGCGGACGGCGGCGAGCGACGGCGCGTCCAGTTCGGACTCGGGGTATTCGGGCGCGAAACCAGCCTTGAGCAGCAGGGTGTTGCGTTCGCGCAGGGGTACGTCGAGCACCTCGGCGAGCTTCAGGACCATGGCTCGGCTGGGGTTCGCGCGGCCGGTCTCGAGGAAACACAGATGGCGGATCGACACCGCGGCCTCGGCGGCCAGAGCCAGCTGGCTCAACCGCCGTGCGCTCCTCCAGTGTTTCAGCAGTGGACCGACCTCAGACACCACTGGAGTGTCCCGCGGTCCACGCGTGGGGCCGCACCGCCGGTTCCAGCGGTGGGCGGGCGACGTTCGCGGTGTAGTTCGTCATCGCGGAGATCGCCACCCCGGTGATCACCTCGAACAGCTGCTCCTCGGTGAAGCCGGCCGCCGTGAACGCCGCCACGTCCGCGTCGTCGAGCCGGCCCCGCTTGTCGATGAACGCGCGGGTGAGCGCCGACAGCGCCGCCATCCGCGGGTCGGTGGGCAGATCGCCGCGGCGCAGGGCCTCGACCACGCTCGGTTCGACCCCGTCCGCGAGCGCCTCCAGCGTGTGGAACGCGACCGCCCATTCGCTTCCGTTGGCGATCGCGTTGGACAGCAGCAGGACCTGCCGTTCGTCCGGGCCGAACGTGCCGCCACCCCGGAAGTGCCCGAACGCGGAGAAGAAGGTGTTCAACAGCGCCGGCGAGTTCGCCATGAGCCCGGCCGCGGCCGGAACGAACCCGAACGCCCCTCGCAGGACTGCCAGCGGCTCCTTCGCGGCTTCGGAGGCGGTATCGGCAGTGTGGATCTGGTAACTGGTCATGCCCCGGAGTCTGCGGCAGCCACGACGCCGAACCAATTCCCTCGGAGGTAAACGCGCGCCAGACCGCTCGGCGCGCCGGTGACGAGTGCGCGGTGACCGGAGAGGTCAGGACCTCGAGGAGCGCTCGTCATGACGTCGGCGAAGCGAACGGATTGGCGTTGGTGTGGTGGTGTCCCCAGACGTCCGGGACACCGAAGTCATGCGGCACCCAGTCATCGCCGACGTCGATTCCGCCGCAGCCGATCTCGAGGTGGAATCCACTGGGGTTCCGGACGTAGAACGAGATCGCCTTGTCGTTCATGTGCCGGCCGAGGCTGATCGAAATCGGCGCACCGTTGGCCCTGGCCCGGTCGTAAGCCCGCCCGACGTCGTCGATCGAGCCGTGCTCGAACTCGAGGTGGTGGATCGAGGCCGTCTGCGCGTTCGCGAGCGCGATGCTGTGGTGGGTCGAGTTGCAGCGGAAGAAGAAGAGGCCGGGGGCGCGGTAGTCGGTCAGCTTGAACTCGAGCACGGACTCGTAGAGCTCGCGCAGCTCGTCGAGCTTGGGGCTGGCCAGCACGAAGTGTCCGAGGCCGGTGGCACCGGGGTTCGTCCCGTCCGGCCGCGCGACGCCGGTGCGCGCCCTGGCTTCACCGATCGCCAGCTCCACTCGGTATCCGACCGGGTCGGTGAACCAGCGCAGACGGGTGGCGCCGCGCAGTTCCCTCTCCTCCGCCGAGCCCTCCTCGACAGTGAAGCCTGCGTCGGTGAGCCTCTGGGTGAGCCTGTCCAGCTCTCGCGGGGTATCGACGATCCAGCCCAGCTCTCGTGGGGTGTCCTCGGTGGACGGGTGAAGAGCCACGCGATACTTGAACTCGTCGAGTTCGGCAAGCGCGACCTCGTCAGTGCCGAACTTCGCTGTGGTGACACCGATTCCCAGCGTGCGTCCGAGCAGGTCCGTCCAGGCGTCGACATCTGTGACGTTGAGCCCTACGTAACCCAGTTTGCGGATACCCACGGTTTCATCCCTCCGCTACGGCGGTTGCTCCACCCTGGAGGAACTCGCGAACGATGTGGTTGAACTCGGGTGCGCGCTCGTACTGCACCCAGTGCCGGCAGTGCGGCAGCACGCGGAGTTCCGCATCGGGTATGCCCTCAAGGATCCTGGGTGCCCAGGCCAGCGGAACGGTTTGGTCCTCCCTCCCCCAGACGAGCAGCGTGGGGGCGGCGACGAGAGCCAGGTCGGGAGTCAAGTCGCCGAAGTTCGGGGGGATCGGCAGCTCGGGGTGGGCCCTCAGGCTCGACTCGTACCGCTCGTCGATGAGGGACTCGGTCGCCAGTGTCTCGTCGAACACCATCAGCCGTACGAACTCGGCCATGGCTTCGCGCGAAGGCTTCTGGGCCGCCATGTAGCCGAAGAGGCGCTCCAGTCCGACCGGCCACGGTGGTGCGTCCGTCGGGAGCACTCCGCCCGGTGCCATGAGAACGAGCCGGTTCACGCGGTCGGGCCGGCGCATCGCGATGCGCATCGCGACGGCGCCGCCGTAGGAGTTGCCCACCAGGTGGGCCCGCTCGATCCCCAGGGCTGTCATGGCGCGGCACACACGTTCGGCCGCGTGGAAGATCAGTGGCTCATCCGTGGCGGGCCGCGGGGAGCTTCCCCAGCCGGGGAGATCCACCACGATGTTCCGGTAGTCCTCGAAGGCCGCCAGGTTGCCGCCGAAGTTGCTCATGCCCGTGGCTCCCGGCCCCGAGCCGTGCAGCCACACGACCGGGTCGCCCGAACCGGCCTCGGTATAGGCCAGCCGCGCGTCCCCGACATCCAATGTGCTCGTCACTCCGGTCCCCCAATCATGTATGTAGCGCTCACTACATAAGTGTACACATCATCGAGATCGTCTTCCATGCCGGAGGCCAGCACATGAACCCCTTACGGGGAAAAGCATGCTGGTGTCCCGTCCCCTGGCGATCGGTCGGGACGGGACACCAGTCATACGAGTTGTCCACGTCAGTCCGCTGTGCGGGCGCGACCGAGACGCAGCGCCGAGACGAGGAAGAAGACGCCGCCGAGAATGGCGTAGCCGCCCACGTTGGTCAGCTTGGGGTTCGAGGCGGAGGCCCCCAGGATGAACGACGCCCCGGCCAGCACGGAAATGCCACCGCTGAGCATCATCGGCCACTGGCCACCCATCGTGCCCTTGAAACGGCTGAGACCCACGATCAGCTGGACAGCACCGGAAACGATCGCCCAGGCACCCCACACGCGCAGGACTGCCGGGACTCCGGAGGCGCCGGCGATCGCCAGGCCGACGGTGGCGATCGCACTGATCGCGATGTTCGCCTGCAGGCCGCGGATCGGTCCGGTCGCCCCGGACGAGCGCATGTCGACGACGGCCGCGGCGACGTCGAACAAGGGGTAAACGACGAGCAGGGTGATGCCGAGGGCCCCGAGGTGGGACCTGTTGGCGAACAGCAAGGCCGCCCAGACGATGGCGAACCCGAACCGCACGAAGTACAGCCGGCGCAGAGCGGGGGCGAATCGGCCGGTGGTCGCAGGCGAGTCGGCGGCAGGCGAGTCAACGGTGGTCACGATGTTCCTTTCGGGCTGTGACGAAGGGGGAATGCGCGATTCAGCAGGCGCCGCGATCGCTTCCTCCGCATGGAGGTGAGTAGGACGAGCCACTGGACGGAACGTTCTATCTCGCTCCAGCATGACCAGTCCGCCGCGTCCTGTCAAAGCAGAACGTTCTCTCTTTCACGACCATGGAGCGCGGCGGACCCGAGCCGGTCTCAGGCCCAGCCCCTGTAGTGGTCGGCGGGGAGGGGGTGGTCGACGGGCACGACGCGGGAGTTGACCGCGGTCAGGCAGCCCGGGCAGAACAGCTGCCGGAAGACGACCTCCGCATCGACGTACACCAGGGGGTCGTGCCAGATGTGAGGGCCCGCTTCGGTCGGTGCCGAGTCGCGGCGGGCCAGTGCCGCGACGAACGCGCTCCCGGCCAGTGGTCCGATCTCGGTGCCGCAGTGGACGCACACCACCGTGCCCCCGTCCGGCGATTCCCGGACGGCGAGGTTGTCGTCGAGTCGGCGTGCCCCGCTCGGATCCGGCGTGCCGATCGGCGCGAGCGCGGTGTCGGACAGCCCGGCGCCGGAGGCACGACGGTGCCGCAGTTGCTCCCGGAACTCCTCGGTCGCGGTCGCGTCCACCGCACCGTCCTCGCGGAGCACGACGCCGTAGACATCCCGCGCGGCATCCGCCGACACACGTACCTGCAGCACGTCGTCGCGCACACTTTCCGCCGCTCGCAGAAGCGGGTCGCCGTACCCGCCACCGGCCTGCCAGTGCAGGTAAAGGGCGTCGCCGGGACCGAGGTCGGATTCCCCTTCGCAGGGCAGCACTTCGACCTCGCCGCCGAGCTCGCCCAGGTCCGTGGGAATGGCGGCCGCCCGGGCGAGTTGGGGAACATCGATGCCGCGTACCACCAGGTCGAGTTGGGAGTTTCCGGGGTATCCCCCGGCCAGTCCGACGTTCTGGTTCGCGACCTTGCCGGTTCCCGAGACGACCAGGGACATCGTCCCGGTCTGGTCCGGGTGCTGCACGTAGCAGACCGAGCCGCTCATGCCTCCGCGCTGCCGCCCCGGTCCGCCGGAGTCGGTCTGCTCCCGCCGCCACAGGGCCACGAGGGGGTAGAGGTACTCGGTCATCTCTACGTCGGGTGCCCGTGCGGAGGGGATGATGAGCCGGCCGCCGGTGTCGACACCGTCGTGGTGCACTTGGGCCCCGTAGCCGCCGGCCATGACGTCGAAGACGGGAGACACGAAGCGCTTGCTGCCGCCGCCGCGGACGTCGACGCCGGACACGACGCACAGGTCGGTGGTGCCGTTGCAGATCGACTGCACGTCGCTGCGATGTGCCGGTTCGGCGTCCAGCATCTTGGCGAGCACCTCGGCCACCAGGTTGCCCGCTCCCCACGCCGGGCCGAAGGGTCCCTTGCCCACGGCGGCCGGGAACGAGGCGTTGGTGATGGTGTCCTCGTCGGTGACGATCTCGAAGCAGCGCATCAGTCCGCCCGCGGCCCAGGGGATGTCCCCGGCCAGCAAAGGCAGCATCGTGAAGACGATCCCGGCCCGCAGCCCCGGGTAGGGGCAGTTGATGATGCCGGTCTGCTCGGCCGTTCCGCGGAAGTCGAAGACGAGCCGGTCCGCTTCCTTCGTCATTGCGACCTTGATGGCGTGCAGACCACGGTCACCGGTCTGCGACTGCTCCTGATAGCCGACCGCGGTCCACGTCCCGTCGGGCAGGGTCTCGAGTTTGGCCCGCAGCCGCCGCTCGGCGTCGTCCATCATCCGGCGCATCACGCCCTTGACGGTGTCGGCGCCGTACTTGGTGATGAGCCGGAGGATCTGCTCGATGGCGTTCTTGTTGGCCGCGATCTTGGCTCGCAGGTCGAGACCCACCAGGTGCGGCAGGCGCGACCGGCGCACCCAGGCATCCGCGACGTCACGCTGCAGCACGCCGTCACGCACCACCTTGAGCGGCGGAGTGGGCACCGCCTCGCCGAACACGTCCTGGGCCGACGGGCTGAACGAGCCCGGCCGCGGCCCGCCCAGGTCGACCTGGTGGGCGATGGCCGTTGTCCAGCCGAACAGCTTGCCGTCGTGGAAAATCGGGGCCAGGACCGCGGCGTCGTTCTGGTGCAGCCCGCCACCGATCCACGGGTCGTTGCACAAGAACATGTCGCCCTCGGCGATGCCCGGGTTGTCACTGCGATTGCGCAGCGTCCAGACGATGGCCAGGTCCATCGAGCCGATCAGTCCGATGTTGTAGGCACCGACCTGGACCTGCTCGCCGAGCTCGTCGCAGATGGAGAAGTTGAAGTCGTTGGACTCGGTGACCACGTGCGAGCCCGACATCCGCCGCAGCGTCTCGCCCATTTCCTGGGTGATGGCCCACAGCCGGTGACGGACGACCTCGTAGGTCAGGGCATCGACCTGGTCGGCCCGCTCGTCGTCGATCCGGTGCAGCGGCAGGGTGGGCGAGATCTGCCGCAGCAGTTCCTCGCGTGGCAGGGGCCGGCTGGTGAACTCGTCCGCCCCGGGGATCCTGGATGTCATGGAAGCTGTCCTCACTGGTAGCGCAGAACGAGGTTGCCCAAGTGGTCGACCCGGCCGGTGACCCCGGCGGGGACCACGACCACCGTGGTCGGGACGTCGACGATCGCCGGCCCGACGAGTTCGTGGCCCGCGCGCAGCCGGGCATAGTCGTAAACGGGTGTGGGCACGAAGCCGATCTGTGAGTCGAGGCAGACGTCGCGCTCTGCGAGCAGGGCTTCCGCCGGGTCGGGGCCGTCGGCCTCGGGGACGGCGGGAAGCCTGATGGGAAAGCCGAGGCCGGCCTTGGCCCGTACGCGATAGGTGATCGCCTGCACACCGGCCTCGCGGTAGCCGGCGCCGCTCCCGTTGATGCGTTCGTACTGTTCCTCGAAACGCTCGAGGATCTCGTCACCGGTGCGCTCGGTGAACTCCGTGTCCGGGACGGCCGTCGCCAGTTCGGTGACCTGCATCGAGTAGCGCAGGTCGATCTCACGCTGCACTGTCACGTCGTGGAACTTCACCTTCTGCCGGTCCAGGGCGCGTTGCAGGTCGGCTTCCAGGCGGGCGTAGTGGGATTCGAGCACGGTGTGATCGACCGGGAAGGAGGACGGATCGGACAGTTCGGCGCTCATGACGATGTCCGAGGCCGCAAGACCGTAGGCCGAGAAGGCGGAGGCAACGGGCCCCAGCGGAACGACGACTTCGCTCACTCCCAGGTCCTGGCAGTAGCCGGCGCAGTGGGCGGGTCCGGCACCGCCGAAGGCGTAGGCGACGAAGTCGCGGGGGTCGTAGCCGGCCTGCACGACGGCCCGGCGCAGGAGGTCTCCCGCCTGTGCGTTCTGCACCTCGTGGATGGCGATGGCGGCTTCCTCGACGGACAGGCCGAGCGGCTCGGCCACATGCTCGCGGATCGCTTGCCGCGCCAGGTCCATCCGGAGCGGCTTCCGGCCGCCGAGCAGCCCATGCGGGCTGAGGATGCCGAGGACCAGGTTCGCGTCGGTGTTCGTGGGGCGTGTGCCGCCGTTGCCGTAGCAGGCGGGACCGGGGACGGCCTCGGCGCTTTGCGGGCCCAGTCGCAGGTTGCCGCCGGCGTCCACGGACGCGAGTGCCCCGCCACCCGAGCCGATGGTGTGCACGCGGATGGTCGCCGCGTTGATCGGGAACTGGTTGACGATGGAGCCCGGCGCCATGACCGGCTCCCCGTCGACGATGAGTCCCGCCAGGAACGTCGTGCCGCCGACATCGGTGGTGATGACGTTGCGGTGCCCCAGTTGCTCGGCCAGGCGCATCCCGCCGATGACACCGCCGGACAGTACGGACCCGACGGTGGTGATGGCGTGTTCGGGTGCCCGGTCGGCGGTGATGGTGCCGCCCTCGCTCTGCATGACCAGCAGGGGCCCTTTGAGTCCGCCCTCCTCCAAGTGCTTTTGCAGGGGCAGGAGATACGTGCGCAACCGCGGGCCCACCTGGGCATTCATGATCGTCGTGGAGGTTCGCGCGAACTCGCGGATGCGCGGACTGACCTCGCAGGAGAGCGTGACGTACATGTCCGGGGCGATCTCGTGGATCAGTTCGCGGACGCGCTGTTCGTGGGCACCGTTCTTGAACGACCACAGCAGACAGACCGCGATCGCCTCGACGCCCTGGTCCACGAGGGACCGCGCGACATGGCGGACCTCGTCCTCGTCCAGCGGGACCAGCACCTTCCCGGAGTGGTCGATCCGCTCGGTGACTTCGAGCGCCCGGTACTTCGGGATCAGCGGTGCGGGCTTGCGCTGCCGGAGCGTGTCCTGGACCTCATGAGCCGACCGGCCCAGAGTGCGGCCCTCGGCATTCATGATGTAGATCGCGTCCCGGTGGCCCTTCGTGGCGATGAGCCCGACGTCGGCCACGTGGCCCTGGACGAGAGCGTTGATCGACGCGGTCGTGCCGTGGGCGATGTAGTCGGTCTGTGTGAGCAGTTCAGCGACGCCGATACCCAGCTCGCCCGCAATGTCCTCGATCGCGCGCATGACACCGACCTCGCGGTGCGGCGGCGTGGTCGGCGTCTTGGCCGACACGATCCGGCCCGCACCGTCCGAGGCGACCGCGTCGGTGAACGTGCCGCCCACGTCGATGCCCAATGCGTATGACATGTGCCTTCTCCTGGTGATCTTTACCGCTGGTGGGCGACAGCGCGCCCGGTGACTGTGTTCAGGAGCTCGTCGGGACGGGCGTCCGCCCCGCCCATCCAGGCGACGTGCTGGTCAGGACGCACGAGCAGCAGCTCGGTGGGATAGCGGTCAGGCCACCGGGCGGGCAGGTCGACCACGGCCAAGGGGATGCCGAGTTCACGAGCCGCCAGGGTCCAGGACGCCACACCGACGGCTGTGTCCGTCCGCAGCAGGGTGAAGCCGGGGCCGAGCACGTCGAGCACCGACCGGTCGTCGTCGAGCCAGACGTGCGGCAGCCGGAAGCCGGGCCGCGCTCGTTCGAGGTGACCACCCATGGTGATCGCGACCTGCTTTTCGCCGCCGACCACCAGCGGGGATTGCGCGTAGTGGTAGCCGAAGCTGAAGCCGTCGGGTGAATACCGGTGCGGCTCCGTGACCGCGAGCCGGTCGGCGAACGCCGCGCGAGCCCGCTCGCCGTCCGGGCCCGGCAGGTGGATGTCCGGCGAGAACTCCGCGAACGATTTGTGCGCCGCCGTCCCCACCGCACGGGCGAACTGCTCACCCACCGGCTTGCGCTCCGGTTCGTACGCGTCGAGCAGAGACGGCGGCGCCCACCCGTGGTGGACCGCCGCCAGCATCCAGCCCAGCGTGGCCGCGTCCTGGATCCCCGCGTTCATGCCGAACCCCCCGACGGGGATCCAGATGTGGGCGGCGTCGCCGGCCAGGAACACCCGCCCCGTGCGGTACCGCTCGGCGACGAGCCGGCGTCCGGTCCAGCGCACCACGCCGAGCACCTCGTGCTCGACGGGCTTCCCCACCGCCTCCCGCAGGAGCTCCTCGGGATCCTCGCCCTCGGTGTCGTGATCGGGGGCGAAGGCAACGTGGTTGAGCCACAGCGAGTCACCGTCGATGGCGATCAGCGAAGCGATCCGGCGGCCGTAGGTCCAGTACGTCCAGGCCCGGTCCCGTGCGGCCAGCCGCCCGAGCTCGGGTGAGCGGAGGAAGGTCGATACGAACTGCTGGATCGCGTCGACACCCTCGTAGCGGATGCCCAGCTGGCGTCGGACGGTGCTGTGGGCGCCGTCGCAGCCCACGACGTAGGCACAGTGCAGGGTCCGGCGCACCCCGGCGGCCTCCACGACCGCCTCGACGTGGTCGTCGTCCTGCCGGAACTCGACCAGCCGGGTCCCACGCTCGAGGGTCAGTCCGGGAAGCCCGCTCGCGTACTGCTCCAGGATCGGCTCGAGGAACAGTTGTGAGATCCGGTGCTGCGGCTCCGGGGTGGGCCATTGGTCCTTGCCGACACCGTCCAGCACGTCGCGGGCCGCCGGCAGGTCGAGGCGGAAGATCTCCTCACCGCTCAGGGTCGTCCGGTACTGGATCGAGGTGGGGTAGTCCTCGGGCAGTCCGGCCCGCCGGATGTCGTCCGCGAGTCCCAGTCGCCGGAAGATTTCCATCGACCGCGCGGATGTGGTGTTGCACCGGGGATTGACGCCCCGTTCTTCGGTCGCCTCCACGACGTGACACGCCACGCCGCGCCGGGCCAGGTCGATGGCGAGGGTCAGGCCAGCCGGGCCGGCACCGACGACCAGGACCTCGACCCGGTCCTCACTGTTGCTGATCGGCTGTGTCATGCGCTCAGGAACTCCCCTACCAGGCTGCAGAATTCATCCGGCCGGTCGACGTGGATCCAGTGCCCGGCCCCCGCCACCACCTCGAGGCGGGCGCTGGGCAAGGCGTCGACGAGGCGCTGGGAAACCTCGGGCGGGGAGACCCGGTCGCGCTCCCCGTGCAGGGCGAGGACCGGTTTGGTGATCTTCGTGGGATCGACGGGAGGGGGGCCGTCGACGACGTCGGCGAACATCGACCGGAAGGCCGCCTCCGCTCCAGGACGCAGTGCTTGCCGCAGCCGGATCTCAGCGAGTTCGTCGAGGAGGGCATCGTGGACGCTCTCGTCGGCGACCAACCTGCCAAGGGTGGCCCGCATGGACCTCTTTGTCGGGTCGTCATAGAAGGGAACCGTTGCCGGCAGCGGCCCCGTCCCTGCTCCCCCCATGACGACCGCGCGCCCGATCCGGTCGGGCGCCAGGGACAGAAGGGCCAACGCGGCGGCTCCGCCCGCGGCCGAGTTGCCCACCAGGTGCACACGTTCCAGGCCGTGCCGATCGAGGATGTCCAGGACCTGCCGTGCCCGGGCCGTCGCCCAGGCCCGCGGCCCCTTGATCCCGGCGGATCCGGCGATCCGCGTGCCGAACCCGAGAAGATCCGGGGCCAGGCAGCGGAACTCGCTGGAGAGCCGCGGGCGTACACCCGCCCAATTGCTGTCGGCGTCGACGCCCGGCCCGCCGCCGTGGAGCAGGACGAGAGGGGGACTCACGCCTTTACGGACGGCATCCTCTGGTGTGGCCGACACCTACAGCCTCCTAAGTGGATCGTACGTCGGGCGCCTGTTCACGGCAGCCGAGCGAGGAACTCGTCGGGGGCGATCAACTGCGACGAGGTCAGGGACATCACCCGCACGTCATGTATGTAACGTTCACTCTACGACGTGGGGCAAGCGTTGACCACAGCCAGGCGTGAGCGGCTGAGCTGGTCCCACTTCCCGTGAGTCCGCAGTCACGCCGGACTCACGGCGTCACCGTACCAAAGTGAAGAGACAGAACGTTCGGTACTCATTGGCCGCCAGCAAATATGACGATTCCCTGACGTCCGCCCGCCGCCCCTGGCCCGCAGGTCCACCGCGTGATCGAATCGGCGCATGGGCGGCAGTGGGACCGCGCTCCCGGCCACAGATCCCGACCCCGAGCAGAGACGCGGCGAAGGAGCAGCGAAATGACATCTGCGCAGAACGTTCCGAATGCCGCGGCCGCCATGGCGGAAACCGCGGAGATCGCGGACGCCGCACAGGCCGCGGCCGCCCGGCGGGCCCGGTTCGGCGCCCTGCCCGGGCGGATCCGCCTGGAGGACACGATCGAGGAGCGGGCCGCCACCGTGCTCGACCCGGCCCGCAACACCTACAGCGCCGACGAATGGCTGGTGCGGTACGCCCTGTGATGCCAGTGCGGGACAGGGTTAGCTCGACCCCACGGGCCGGGGCAAGGCCGGGACGACGAACAGAACTGGTGCGTTCGCCATAGAGACCGAACGTTCTGCTGTTTGTTAGCCTAGGGAACATGAGTCGGAGTACAGAAGGCGGCAGCGTCTCTGAAGCGAGAGCGCGGCTGCTCAGCACAGCAACCCGGATCTTCTACACGGAGGGGATCCACTCCGTCGGCATCGACCGGATCGTCGCGGAGGCGAAGGTGACCCGGGCCACGCTGTACCGGCACTTCCCGGGCAAGGAAGAACTCATCGTCGCCTACATCGGCGTGGCCGACCGGGCGCTCCGGGAGCGGGCCG
This sequence comes from Actinacidiphila acididurans, assembly GCF_016918855.1. Taxonomy (GTDB): domain Bacteria; phylum Actinomycetota; class Actinomycetes; order Streptomycetales; family Streptomycetaceae; genus Actinacidiphila; species Actinacidiphila acididurans. Next base: position 395,770 of record NZ_JADKYB010000001.1, on the reverse strand, counting down.
CCGCCGTCCTGGCGAGCGGCGAGCCGGCAGCCGACCAGGTCCGGGCCGTCGCCAGGTCCATCGCGGAGGACATCCAATCCCCCGGATTCCGCGGATGCGCCTTCCTCAACGCGGTCGCCGAGTACCCCGACGCCTCCCACCCGGTCCACCAGGCCGTCCTGGCCCACCGGGCATGGTTCCTGAACACCGTCACAGATCTGCTGGCCCAGACGGGCGACGCACCGGCCGACGCCGCAGGCCGGCACCTCGTCATGCTCCGCGACGGCGCGATGGCAGCCGGCTGTCTCTTCGACCCGAAACTGATCTCCGAGACCTTCCTGGACGGCGTCGAAGGCATCCTTCAGGCCCGCACCGCCTGAGCCGGGCGGGCCCGGGCAGGTCAGCCGCCCGAGCGCAATGCGCGTGACAGGCCCAGCGCCGCGGTCCGTACCGCCGGGGCCAGTTGGGCCGACCGGAAGCGGGCGCGAGGGACGGCCACCGACAAAGCAGCCACCGCTGTCGATCCGTCGAAGACAGGTGAGGCGATGCAGCACACGCCCAGGACGGCCTCCTGTTCTTCGTAGGCGAGGCCGAACACCTGGATCTGCTCGATGGCGGTACGCAGCCGTACCGGATCGGTGACCGAATGGGGGGTGAGCCGAGGCAGCGGCTGGGCCAGCACCTCTTCGATCAGCTCCTCGCCGGAGAAGGCCAGCAGGGCCTTGCCCACCCCGGTGCACGTCAGAGGCAGTCGGCCGCCGATCCGGGAGGGCAGCGACAGGGCCTGATGACCGTGGATCCGCTCGACGTAGGCCACCTCTCGCCCTTCCCGGATCCCGAGGTGCACGGTCTCGTGCGTGGCCTCGAACAGGTCCTGGAGGAAGGGCAGCGCCGCCTCTCGCAGTTGGAACCGACGCGGCACCAGTGACCCCAGCTCGAACAGCTTGCCACCGAGCCGGTACGTGTCGCCGTCGCGGTCGAGCAGGCCCAGACGCACCAGGTCGGAGCAGAGCCGGAACGCGGTTGTCTTGGCCAGGCCCGCGCGGGAAGCGATTTCCGTGAGACGGAACGCACCGCCGTCCGGCTGATAACAGTCGAGCACGGTCATCGCCTTGTCGAGCATGTTCCCTTGGCTGTTGTTCCGTGTCATGGAACATATTTTGCCGCGCTTGGAACCGTACTCCTATACCTGTCCCGAAGCCTTCAGCGGTCACCTGCCTCTGACGCGGCCCGCGACTCCAGTTCCAGGAGGTAACTCTCATGTGGGTTCCACATCACCGCGCCGCCGCGGACGGCGGACGGTCATGAGCGCCCCCGGGGCCGCCGACGCCGTGGCCGAAGCGGCGGCCGTACTGGCGGAAGCCGCTCGCACCGGAACGCCGTGCCCCCCGGTCCGCTCCCTCCTGCCCGCGTCGGACATCGAAGCCGCCTACGCCGTGCAGCGCCTGCGCGTCGAGCACGCCCTGGCCGAGGGCCGACGGCCGGTGGGCCGCAAGATCGGTCTGACCTCGCCTGCCGTACAGCGTCAACTCGGGGTCGGCCAGCCCGACTTCGGCGTCCTGTTCGCCGACATGGCGGTGCCCGAGGGCCGGCCGATCGCTCCCGGACGGCTGCTGCAGCCCAAGGTGGAGGCCGAGGTCGCCCTGGTGCTGGGCGCCGATCTTCCGCACCGGGAACCGACCGTGGCCGATCTGCTGCGGGCCACGGCGTTCGCCCTGCCCGCGCTGGAGATCGTCGACAGCCGCATCGCCGGCTGGGACATCACCATCGTCGACACCGTGGCCGACAACGCCTCCTGCGGCCTGTTCGTCCTGGGCGGCACGCCGGTACCGCTGGACCGGGTCGACCTGCGCGCCGTGCGGATGACCCTGACGAAGAACGGCCGGACGGTCTCGCGGGGAACCGGCGCCGATTGCCTGGGCAGCCCCCTGACCGCCGCCCTCTGGCTCGCCTCCACCCTCAGCGCTCTGGGCGACCCGTTGCGGGCCGGGGACATCGTCCTGACCGGTGCGCTCGGCCCCATGGCGGTCGCCGTCGAGGGCGACGAGTTCACCGCCCGCATCGATGGCCTCGGCATGGTCACCACCGCGTTCACGCCCTCCGCCACGGAAGGAACCGGAGCATGACCACGAAGGTCGCCGTCATCGGATCCGGCAACATCGGAACCGACCTGATGATCAAGATACTGCGCCTGTCCGAGTCGCTGGAGATCGCCGCCATGGTCGGCATCGACCCGGAGTCGGACGGCCTGGCCCGCGCGCGCAGGCTGAAGGTCGCCACCACCCACGAGGGCGTGGACCGCCTGGTGACAATGGACGAGTTCGCGGACGTGTCGATCGTCTTCGACGCCACCTCCGCCGGCGCCCATCGGCACCACGACGAGATCCTGCGCCCGCTGGGACGTACGGTCGTCGACCTCACCCCCGCCGCGGTCGGTCCGTACGTCGTACCGCCGGTCAACGGACAGGCGCACCTGGACGCCGGCAACGTCAACATGGTCACCTGCGGAGGCCAGGCCACCATCCCGATCGTCGCCGCGGTCGCCGCCGTCACGCCGGTGCACTACGGGGAGATCGTCGCCTCGATCTCCTCGCGCTCGGCCGGCCCCGGCACACGGGCCAACATCGACGAGTTCACCGAGACGACCTCCTCGGCCATCGAGAAGGTCGGCGGCGCCGCCCGAGGCAAGGCGATCATCGTCCTCAATCCGGCCGAGCCCCCGCTGATCATGCGGGACACCGTGTACTGCCTCGTCGGCGACTGCGACGACGCCGCGATCGCCACTTCGGTGGAGGAAATGGTCGCGCGCGTCCAGATGTACGTGCCGGGCTACCGCCTCAAGCAGAAAGTGCAGTTCGACCGCGTCCCCACCGACGATCCCCTGCACGCGCTCCTCCCGGCCGCCTCCCGCTCCGGTGCGGCCACGAAAGTGTCGGTGTTCCTCGAAGTGGAGGGCGCCGCCCACTACCTGCCCGCCTACGCCGGCAACCTCGACATCATGACCTCGGCCGCGCTGCGCACCGCCGAGCGCATGGCCGCGCACCGTTCCGGAAAGGTGACAGTCCGATGACCTCCCTCTACGTCCAGGACGTGACGCTGCGGGACGGTATGCACGCCGTTCGGCACCGCTACACCGTCGATCAGGCCCGCGCCATCGCCACCGCCCTCGACGCCGCCGGCGTCTGCGCGATCGAGATCGCCCACGGCGACGGCCTGTCCGGCTCCAGCATCACCTACGGCGTCGGCGCCCACACCGACTGGGAATGGATCGAGGCCGTCTGCGACTCCATCACCCATGCCGTGCCCACCACGCTGTTGCTGCCCGGCATCGGCACCCTGCACGACCTGAAGCAGGCGCACGCCCTCGGCATCCGGTCGGTCCGGGTGGCAACCCACTGCACCGAGGCCGACATCTCCGCCCAACACATTTCCGCTGCCCGCGAGTTGGGGCTGGATGTCGCCGGCTTCCTGATGATGTCCCACATGGCCGAACCGGCCGAACTCGCCCGCCAGGCCAAGCTGATGGAGTCCTACGGCGCCACCTGCGTCTACGTCACCGACTCCGGCGGCCGCCTCACGATGGACGGCGTACGCGACCGCTTCCGCGCCTACCGCGACATCCTCGACCCGGCCACCGAACTCGGCATCCACGCCCACCACAACCTCGGGCTGGGCGTGGCCAACTCGGTCGTCGCGGTCGAGAACGGCGCCGTACGCGTCGACGCGTCTCTCGCGGGACAGGGCGCGGGGGCCGGCAACTGCCCCCTGGAAGCGTTCGTGGCCGTCGCCGACCTGATGGGCCTCGATCACGGCTGCGACCTGTTTCCGCTGATGGACGCGGCTGACGATGTCGTGCGCCCTCTCCAGGACCGGGAGGTACGCGTGGACCGTGAGACGCTCACTCTCGGCTACGCCGGTGTGTACTCCAGCTTCCTGCGGCACGCCGAGGCCGCGGCCCGCCGATACGGCGTCGACGCCCGGACCGTCCTCGTCGAAGTCGGGCGGCGCAAGATGGTCGGCGGGCAGGAGGACATGATCACCGACATCGCCCTCGACCTCGCCGCCGCCACAAACGTCTGACATGCACAGGTCGCGCACCGCGCAGGCCGGTCAGGCGTCGTGTCCCTTGTCGCGATCACGCTGTTCCGCGAGACCGCGGATCAGGGAGACGACGCCGGGGACGTTCGAGCTGTACGTCACGCCGTCGAAACTGTTGGCCACCGACAGTCCATCGGTCATGGCCCGCCCGAGCACGGCAATCCGGTCGACGAACATCTCGTCCGCCGCGCCGCCGTTCGGCGCGAAGATGGGAGTGAGGGCTTCCACCCACGAGGCGTGCGCGTAGTCGCGGATGCGGCGCACGGTGTTGCTCACCGGTTCCGTGTCCTTGTGCGGGCCGACGCTGATGGCCAGCAGGATGCGGAGGTATTCCGGCCGCTGGTCCAGGGACTGGCACGCCGTGGTGACCCATGTCTCGAAGCGCTCGAGCGGCTCGTGATCGTCGAACGACGACGGGTTCGGGAACGACGCATGCAGTTCCTCGAAGGTGCGTTCGAGCAGCGCCGCCAGGACACCGAGCTTGTTCCCGAAGTGGTAGTAGATCGAACTGGCCGGCAGCCCGGACCTGGCGGTCAGGTCCGAGATGGCCATGCCGTCATACCCTCTGCTCGTGATGAGGGCCCGAGCGGCGTCCAGAATGACGTCACGGCTGCTCGGGTTGGCAACGGTCGTTGCAGATCCGGTTTCCTTCACCACCAGTCAATGATAGGGCCCGGGGGTGTCCCTTCGACTGGATGGTCTGTTGTCCGGATGTGTCGGTCCGGTCAGTGACCACCGATGGTCAGGAGGCGGACCATCCACCGTCGAGTACGAGCCGGGTACCGGTGACGGAGACAGCCTGCGGTGAGCACAGGTACGCGACCGCTCCGGCGACTTCGTCGGGCTCGATGAGCCGCTTCACCGCCGACCGCGACAACAGCACGTCCGAGACCACCTCCTCCACGGCAAGGCCGTGGACCGCCGCTTGATCGGCGAGTTGCTTTTCCACCAAAGGGGTGCGGACGTAGCCGGGGCACACGCAGTTGCTTGTGACGCCGTGGGCCGCGCCCTCGAGCGCGATGACTTTCGAGAGCCCTTCGAGGCCGTGTTTCGCGCTGACGTAGGCGGACTTGTATGCGCTGGCCCGGATACCGTGCGCGCTGGACATGTGGACGACGCGGCCCCAGCCGCGCTCGTACATGCCTGGCAGGACCGCGCGAGTGAGCAGGAACGGGGCCTCGAGCATCAACCTGAGCATGAAGGCGAACCGCTCCGGGCTGAACTCCTCGATCGGCGAGACGTGTTGCACCCCGGCGTTGTTGACGAGGATGTCCGCGTCCAGCCGCAGGTCGGCCAGATCAGCGGTCCGGCTCAGATCCATGACCAGCGCTTCGCCGCCGATCCGCTCGGCCGTGCGCCGTGCACCGGACTCGTCGACGTCGCACACCACCACGTGGGCGCCCAGACCGGCGAGCCGCTCCGCCACGGCCGCACCGATGCCACTCGCGGCTCCGGTCACCACGGCGCGCTTGCCGGACAGCTCCGAAGCCATCGGCGTGCTCATCACAAGGCCGCCCCTGTCGTTCATGTCCCTGCCCAGTCCCTTGCCGGTAGACTAACTAGTTACCCTACCCATGCGGGTTACGCTGCCAGACGAGGCGGCCCGGCGCAAGAGGATGTGAGGACCCGTACTATGACCAACGTGAACGTGCCGGTGCGAGAGCGTCTGATCGACGCGGCCACAGAACTCTTCTACGCGCACGGGTTGCGCGCCGTGAGCGCCGACAAGATCATCGAGCGGGTGGGCACCACAAAGGTGACCTTCTACCGGCACTTCAAAACCAAGGACGACCTGGTCGTGGCATACCTGGAAGGGTGCGCCGCCGTTGAGCGTCATGGGATGAACAGCGCGATCGCTCAAGCCGACGGCGACATCGACACGGCGCTGCGCCTGATCTCGGAGATGATCGACACCATGGCGTGCAGCCCGGGCTTCCGCGGCTGCGCCTTCATCAACGCAGCCGCCGAGTACCCCGATCCCGCCAGCCCCGTGCGTCAGGTCGTCGAGGCGCACAGGGCCTGGTACACGAAGACCTTCGAGCAGCTCATCACGCCGCTCGAGCTGCCGGAGCAGGCCGCCGTCGCCGACGATCTGATGGTTCTGCGCGACGGCGCCATGGTCGCCGGCTATCTCGGTGAGCCCACAGGTGCGGGTGGCTCGTTCCTGCGCAGCTGCCGAGCGATCGTTCGCTCCCCGCGCGACTGATGACGAGGTAAGGCGCGCTTCAGGCGTCGGTGGTCGGCAAGCCGCCCATGACGCGACTCAGCGCAGGAAGCCTTCGTAGTGGCGCTGCTGGAGCTGGCTTTCGATCTGCTTCACGGTCTCCAGGCCCACACCGACGATGATCAGGATGCTGGTCCCGCCGAACGGGAAGTTCTGGCTCGCCCCGGTCGTGGCCAGTGCGACGGCGGGGATGAGGGCGATCAGCCCCAGATACAGCGCGCCCGGCCAGGTGATCCGGTTGAGTACGTAGCCGAGGTACTCGGCGGTCGGCCGCCCGGCCCTGATGCCCGGGATGAAGCCTCCGTACTGCTTCATGTCGCCCGCGATCTCGTCCGGGTCGAAGGTGATCGCGACGTAGAAGAACGCGAAGAACACGATGAGTACGGAGTATGCGGTGAGGTAGATCGGGTGGTCGCTCTTGGTCAGATTCTGGGCGATCCAGGTCTGCCACTTCGAGTCGCCGTGGGAGAACTGCAGGACCAGCGCCGGGATGTAGAGAAGGGACGAGGCGAAGATGACCGGGATGACACCCGCCTGATTCACCTTCAGCGGTATGTAGGTGGAGGTGCCACCGTAGGAACGGCGGCCGATCATGCGCTTGGCGTACTGCACCGGGATGCGGCGCTGAGCCTGTTCCACGAAGACCACGAGGCCGACCACGGCCAGCGCGACAAGAACGACACCGCCGAACTCGATCCAGCCGCCGGCCAGCGTTCCCTGCTTCTTGATCGCCCACAGGGCGGACGGGGTCGTGGCGGCGATCGAGACGAACATCAGGATCGACATGCCGTTTCCGATGCCGCGGTCGGTGATCAGCTCGCCGAGCCACATGACCACGCAGGTGCCGGCGGTCATGGTGATGATCATCGTCACGGTGGTGAAGATCGCCCGGTCCGGGACGATGTCGGAGGCAGCGGTGCAGTTGGAGAAGAGGGTGCCGCTGCGGGCGGTGGACACCAGGCCGGCACCCTGAAGGAGGGCGAGTCCCACGGTCAGGTATCGGGTGTACTGCGTGATCTTCGCCGTGCCGGCCTGGCCCTCCTTCTTCAGGGCTTCCAGGCGCGGGATGACCACGGTCAGCAGTTGCAGGATGATGCTGGCGGTGATGTAGGGGAGGACGCCGAGCGCGAAGATGGTGATCTGCAGCAGGGCGCCTCCGCTGAAGAGGTTGACCAGCCCGAACAGCCCCTGACTGCCCGAGGTCTGGTCCAGGCACTGCTGAACCGCCTTGTAGTTGACGCCCGGGATCGGCACGTGGGTGCCCAGCCGGTACACCACGATGACGCCGAGCGTGAAGAGCAGTTTCCTGCGCAGGTCAGGCGTCTTGAATGCATGGACGAATGTGGCCAACACCCTAGTGCCCCTCGACGTGCTGGAGCTGAGTCATGGGCAGGGGGGTCGCGCGGAAGACGTTGTCGGGATCGAACCGGCGCTTCACTGCCAGCAGCCGGTCGGCGTTCGGACCGTAGGCATGTGCGATCTGTACGGCCTCGTCGGGCCCGAGGAGGTTGGGATAGCCGCCCGGCAGTGCCTCACCCTCCAGGGCGGAGGACAGGTTGCCCGCCCAGGCGCGGTGCTCCGATGACCGGTCGTCATCAGGTTCCCAGACGGCGATGATCTCGATCATGAGGTGCGGGTCGCGGTTGCCGAATGCCGTCTGTGTCACGGGTATCCGGGTGGCGGCTCCATGCAGGCTGTGCACGGATACCGCGGAGAAGGACGAAGTCAGCGTGGAGCCCGCGAGATGCAGGATGTCGGACACTCCAAGGGTGATCTCGGACACCGAACGGGTGCGGATCTCCACGTGGCGGCCGAAGGGGAACTGCGCGTCGACGCCGGCGAGCATCTCGGGCATGGTCGTCGGGCCGAGTCGGGAGACCAGGGGTTTGCCGAGGGTGTCGAGCCGCGCCAGCGCGCGTTCGCCCGCCGCGGCGTCGTGGCCACTCCAGGTGGGGGCGAGGAACACCACGGGTTCACCCATGGGGCCGAGGAGGACACCGAACTGCACCGTCAGGTCATCCGGGCTCTCGGGCAACAGCTCCGCAAGTCCGGCGAGCACCGACGCCGTCTGTGCCCACGGGAACATCACGATGCCGGACAGCAGGGTCGGCACGGCGTGCAGACGTACGCGCATCGAGGTGACCAGTCCGAAGTTGCCGCCACCACCGCGCAGCGCCCAGAACAGGTCCGGTGTCCGCTCTTCGTCCACGGTCACCGCCGTGCCGTCGGCGAGCACCACGTCCGCGGACACGAGATTGTCCGACGCGAGTCCGAGTCGACCGCTGAGCGGTCCGTATCCGCCACCGAGTGTGAGGCCCGCCATGCCGACGGAGCCGGCGGTGCCGGTAGCGGCGGTCAGGCCGAAGGGCTGGGCGGCACGGACGACGTCACCGGCGAAAGCCCCTCCGGAGACCTCGGCGACCCTGGCCACGGGATCCACCGTCACCCGGCGCAACCCGGCGAGGTCGAGGGTGAGACCGCCGTCGTTCAGCGCCCTCCCGGCCCAGTCATGGCCACCGCCACGCACCGACAGGGGCACCCCGAATTCCCGCGCGGCCAGCACCGCGGTCCGGGCCTCGGAGGGATCGTCGCACCGCACGATCACGCCGGGGCGGAAGGACACAGCGCCGTTCCACACGTGCCGCCCGGCGTCGTAATCCGGCCCGGCGGTGACCGCACGGCCGGCGCCGATGGACCGCTCCAAGGCGTCGACGAGCCGGCTGAGGCGCTGGTCCTTCGGTGGTGTCATGAGTGCATCTCCTCCTGACGGAAAGAACGTTCTGCCTCATGACGATACAACGTCGCCCCGCAGCGTCAAGACAGAACGTTCTGCCACCGGTTGGCCTACTCGTAGGGGCCGGCCCGCGCCCCGTGCGCCGAGGAGGTCAGGCGTGGGCCAGCACCAGGCGGGCGCGGGGGCTGCCGTCGGGGCGGCGGCCGAGTTCGGTCAGCGGCAGCAGGGTCACCGTGAAGCCGGCCCGGGTGAGGTCGTCGCGGACCGGGCCGAGCGGGAAGGTGCGGTAGTACATGACGAACGGCGGGCGCCGCACCGCGTTGCGCACCCGCATGCCGGCGTCGAATCCGGCCAGCAGCCAGTACCAGGGCGAGGTGACCGGCGGCGGGGCGCCGATCGGGAAGGCGAGCACGCCGCCGGGCCGCAGGGCGCGCCGGATCTGCGTGAACAGTTCCGGCCGTTCGGCGGGCAGGAAGTGGCCGAACGCGCCGAAGCTGACGGCGAGGTCGAATGCGCCGGTGAAGGGCAGCGCGCGCACGTCGGCGCGTACCCATTCCTGGCGGGGCGGGGCGCCGTGGCCGGCCGCGGCGGCGGCGCGGGCCCGCTCCAGCATCCCGGCGCTGAAGTCGACGCCGGTCACCCGGGTACGGCACAGCGGGCGCAGCACCCGCAGCCCCGCGCCGGTGCCGCAGCACACGTCAAGGCCCGTCTCGAAGGGGCCGAACGGGCGCAGCGCGGTGGTCACCGCGTCCAGGACACGGTCGGGAGTACGGAACGGCGTGTGGTCGAAGGTGGGGGCCAGCAGGTCGTATCCGCGCTCGACGGAAGACAGCGCCTGTACGGCCAGATCGCGCAGGCTGGGGCCCTGGGGGGAGAACACTCGGTCAGGATAGGCCGGGCGGTGCGGGGCGCGATCAGCTGCCGTACCGCCGCTCCCGGGCCGAGAAGCTGCGCAGGGCCCGCAGGAAGTCGATCTCGCGGAAGGCCGGCCAGTAGGCGTCGCAGAAGTAGAGCTCGGAGTAGGCGCTCTGCCACAGCAGGAAGTTGGACAGGCGCTGTTCGCCGCTGGTGCGGATGACCAGGTCCGGATCGGGCCGCCCGGCGGTGTACAGGTGCCGGCCGATGTCGGCCACCTCGATGGACGCGGCCAGGTCGGCCAGGCTCCAGCCCTGTTCGGAGCGTTCGGTCATCAGCTCGCGCAGCGCGTCGATGACCTCCTGCCGGCCGCCGTAACCGATGGCGAGCGTGACGTGGTAGCCGGTGGCGCTGTCGCGGGTGGCGTCCACCGCGCGTTTGAGGACGTGCGCGGTGCTGTCGGGCAGGATGTCGAGCGTCCCGGCGATGTGCACCTGCCACTTGGCGTCGGGGCGGGTCAGCTTGTCGGTGACCACTTCCTCGATCAGCCGCATCAGGAAGGTCACTTCGGCGTCGTCGCGCCGCTGGAGGTTCTCGGTCGAGCAGACGAACACGGTGACGTGCTGGATGCTCAGCGATTCACACCACAGGAGTACGTCGTCGACGTGCTCGGCGCCGTACTTGTGGCCCAGGCTGGGGTTGGCCATGCCCATCTGCTTCGCCCAGCGCCGGTTGCCGTCCATGATCAGCCCGATGTGCCGGGGCAGCGGCCCGTCGTGGATCTCCCGGCGCAGCCGCCGGGCATACAGGGCGTAAAGGGGATCGGCGATCCGCATCGGATGTCCCTTCTCCGTCGTGCACCAGGGTGTCACACCGTGACCGCCCGGTCGCCCAGCGCAAGGGTGAAGGGCGCGCGCGGCTGACCCGGCCGCGGCGATTACGGGGCGTCTACCCGGCGGGCCCGCGGACAGCCCGGGAACCGAGGGACATAACCGGCCCGCCGCCAGTGGCGGGGAAGGATGGGAAGCGGCGGGCCGGTCGATCTACGGGTGGTGCGGGCCGGGTGGTCCGGTACACGGCCTGGTGGCGACCGCTCTTCATGGGAGCGCTCCCACCGCAGAAAGTAGCGCGTCCTGAACCCGGTGTAAACCTGCGGTGGCGATTCGGGATCTTCCCGTCCGGAACGGCGTACTCCACGGCGCCCGGAAGTCCGACCCGGCGCGTATTCCCGGTGGCCCTGTGTTCTTTCCCTCATCTCCGCGCTAAACGGAAGGGGAATTCCTGATGCGGCGGCCCGGTTGAACGGAATGATCGTTCCGTTTCCCTGTTGCCCTTTGATGAGGAGTTCCATGGCCTCCGAGACCCGGCGCACGCCGCACCAGGTCACGTTCGCCGTTCTTGCGGCGAGCACGTCTGCGTACGCGTTGCTCCAGTCCCTGGTCACCCCCGTCCTGCCGACCATTCAGGCCGATCTCCACACCACTCAGAACACCGTGACGTGGGTGCTGACGGCCTATCTGCTGTCGGCGTCGATATTCACCCCGATCATGGGCCGGATCGGCGACATGATCGGCAAGGAGCGCGTGTTCGTGGTCACCCTCGCCGCTCTGGCGGCGGGTTCGCTGCTGGCGGCGCTGGCCACCAACGTGCAGGTGATGATCATCGCCCGGGTCATCCAGGGCATCGGCGGCGGTGTGCTGCCCTTGGCGTTCGGCATCATCCGCGACGAATTCCCACGCGAGAAGGTCGGCGCCGCGGTGGGGGCGATCGCCTCGTTGCTGGCGGTCGGCAGCGGCCTCGGCATCGTGCTGGCCGGCCCGATCGTCAACGCGCTGAACTACCACTGGCTGTTCTGGCTGCCGATGATCATCACGGTGATCACCGCGATCGCCGCCTTCATCCTCGTGCCCGAGTCGCCGGTGCGCACCCCCGGCCGGATCAGCTGGGCGCCGGCCGTACTGCTGTCGGCATGGCTGGTCGCGCTGCTCGTCGCGCTGAGCCAGGCGCCGGTCTGGGGCTGGGGCTCGGGCCGGGTGATCGGCCTGTTCGCCGCCGCCGTGGTGCTGGCCGCCGGCTGGGTCGAGGTCGAGCGCCGCGCCGCCACTCCGCTGATCGACATGTCGATGATGCGGCTGCCGGCCGTGTGGACCACCAACCTGGTGGCGCTGCTGTTCGGCGTCGGGATGTACGCGATGTTCGCCTTCCTGCCGGAGTTCGTGCAGACCCCCAAGTCCACCGGATACGGCTTCGGCGCCTCCGTCACCCAGTCCGGCCTGATCCTGCTGCCGCTGACCGTCACGATGTTCCTGGCCGGCCTGCGGGCCACCGCCCTGACCGCGCGGATCGGCGGCAAGGCCGTGGTCGTGGTGGGCTCGCTGGTGGGCACCGCCGCCATGGCGATGCTGGCCTTCGCGCACACCCACACCTGGGAGCTGTACGTGTCCATGGCCATCATGGGCGTGGGCTTCGGCCTGGCCTTCGCCGCCATGTCGACGCTGATCGTGAGCGCCGTCCCGGCCGAGCAGACCGGTGTGGCCAGCGGCATGAACGCCAACATCCGTACCATCGGCGGCTCGATCGGCGCCGCGCTGATGGCCAGTGTGGTCACCGCGAGCCCGGCCGCCGACGGCCTGCCGCGCGAGTCCGGCTACACCAACGGCTTCGCGATGCTGGCCGGCGCCCTGCTGATCGGCGCCGTCGCCGCGATCCTGATCCCGGTGTCCCGCCGCACCTCGCGGGTGGAGTACTCCTCCGCCGGCGAGCCGCAGGCCGAGCCCGCCGCCGTGACCGCCGCCGAGTGACGAGCGCTTCCCGGGCGGCCGCCGGCGCGCATCGTGCCCGCGCGAGCGCGCCGCCCGCCCGGGACGTCGCGCACAATGATCCTCAGGGGCGACGCCAGCCCCGCCGCCAACCGCCCTGGAGCGACGATGACTTCGGAAGCCACGAGGAGCCGGCCGCTGCGGCGGGACGCGATCCGCAACCACCAGCTCGTCCTCGAGGCGGCCCGTGACGTGCTCGCCGAGTTCGGCACCGACGCCAGCATGGAACTGATCGCGTCACGGGCCGGAGTGGGGATCGGCACGGTCTACCGCCGCTTCCCCAACAAGGAGGCCCTGGTCGACGAGATAGCCGGGCAGATGCTGGCCCTGCTGACCGAGGAGGCCCGGCGGGCGCTGGCGCTGGCCGATGGCACCGGCCTGGAGAGCTTCCTGCGGGTCGCGGGGCAGTCGCTGAGCGACCACCGCGGGTACGCGGACAAGCTGGTGGGCCGCACCAAGACCGCCTGCGTGGAGAAGCTGCGGGATCTGGTGGCCGAACTGCTGGTCCAGGCGCAGCAGGCCGGCCGGGCGGCGCCGGGCGTCGAGTTGGGCGATGTGATGGCGGTGTTCTGGTCGCTGCGCGGAATCGTGGAGACCAGCGGCAGCGTGGCGCCCGACGCCTGGCGGCGGCACCTGGACATCCTGCTGGCCGGCCTGCGCGCGGCGGGCACGACACCCAGCCCGCACCCCGCGGTGACCCGGGACCAGCTCCGGCGGATCACCTCCGATCAGGCCGACGGCGCCCAGGGGCCGGGCCAGGCGCAGACGCAGGACGAGGGCCCGGCGTCCTGCGCCTGAGCCCTCGTCCCTGTTCGTCTTGTTCGTCTTGTTCGTTTCACCGCGGTACGGCTACGGGCCGGTGGTCACCACCGGCCCGTTCGCCTTCCCGCGCCCGGCCGCGGCGCTCTCCCCACGCGCGCGGGTCCGTACCTCCCCGGCGGGCGTTACTGCGCCCGGTCCCGGGGTCAGCCCTGGCGGGCCTTGGACCTGGGGTCCTTGCGGTTGATCACGTAGACGCGGCCGCGGCGGCGGACGATCTGGGCGCCGGGGCGCTGCTTCAGCGAGCGGAGCGAGTTGCGGACCTTCATCGGGGCACCTGCCTTTCTTGTTGCGATCGCGTCAACAACGAGGGGTGCCCGCGCATTCCTCAGGCCGGGGCGGCCGGGGACGGCGTCGTCGCGTAGGAGGCGATGTGGCCGAGCATCGCGTCCAGGGCCGCCTCCAGCGGGGCCGTCTCGCGGCGCAGCTGGGTGAGCAGCAGCCCGCCCTGGAGCGCGGACAAGGTGGCGAGCGCAAGGTGTTCGGGGTCGGCGTCCGCGGTCAGTTCGCCGCGGTCGCGCATCGCCTGCAGCCCCTGCCGGATCGGTGTCTCCCAGCGGGCGAAGCCGACCACCAGGTCGGCCCTGGCCAGATTGTCGACCTCGGACAGCTCGCTGGCCATCGAGCCGATCGGGCAACCGCCCTGGCACTCGCGTTCCCGCTGGATGCCGACCACCAGATCGCGCCAGGCCCGCAGCGCCTCCAGGCTGTCGAGGTTGCCCAGCAGCGGCTCCTGGGCCTCGAGCACGGCCTGCGTCTGGTGCGCGATCACCGCCCTGACCAGGGCGCACTTGTCCGCGAAGTAGTGGTAGATCTGCGAGGTGCTCACCCCGGCGGCGATGCGTACGTCGTCGGTGCTGGTGCCCGCCACCCCGCGCTCGAACATCAGGTTCGCGGCGGCGGCCACGATCCGGTCCCGGGTCGCCCGGCCCTTGCGGGTCAGGCGCGGCCCAGCGCCGGTACCCGCCGGCGCGGCGGGGGACTCGTCGATGTTCATGTCCTCAGGCTACCTCTTTCTGGAGTTGACACTCCAATTCTCGCGTGCCAAAAATGGAGCGCTTGCTCCAATCCGAGCGACCCGGTGCGCCCGGGCGCGGGGCGGAGCGCGCTGCCCGCCGTGCGCGGCGGGCGGGGACCTCTCGCCGAAGCGTCGCCGAGGAGTCACCCACCACTCACCGGACACGAGAGAAATCAGGCACGCCACCATGGAGCTCACAGGACGTACAGCACTGGTCACCGGCGCCACTTCGGGCATCGGCCGGGAGATCGCCCTTCAGCTCGGCAGGGCGGGCGCGGAGGTGATCGTGGCCGGGCGCGATGCAGAACGCGGGGCGCGGACCGTCGCCGCCCTGGAGGAAGCCGGCGCCAAGGCGCGGTTCGTCGCCGCCGACATGGCCGACCTCGACTCGGTCGGCCGCCTGGCCGAGGAGGCCGGGGACGTCGACATCCTGGTGAACAACGCGGGCATCTTCCCGTTCACCCCGACCCACGAGCAGACCGTCCCCGTGTACGACGAGACGTTCCAGGTCAACGTGCGGGCGGCGTTCTTCCTGACCGCGGCGATAGCCCCGCGCATGGCCGCGCGCGGCGCCGGGAGCGTCGTCAACATCAGCACCATTGCCACGGAGATCGGCATGCCGGGCCTCGCGGTCTACAGCGCCACCAAGGCCGCGGTGGAGTCGCTGACCCGCACCTGGGCGGCGGAGTACGGCACCTCCGGGGTGCGCGTCAACACCGTGTCCCCCGGGCCCACCCTCACCGAGGGCGCGCCGATCGAGATGGTCGGGCCGATCGGCAAGACCACCCTGCTCGGCCGGCACGCATCGCCCGGGGAGATCGCCGCCGCGGTGGTCTTCCTCGCCTCGGACCGGGCCAGCTACATCACCGGGGCCACGCTCCCGGTGGACGGGGGCCGGACCGCGGCCTGACCCGCGCGGACGCGGAGGCGGGCGCCCGCCTCCGTACAGCACCGCCCGGCGCGGGCCCGCGACCCCGCCGGTCCCGCGGCGCCGGTCAGGCGAGGTCAAGCGAGGTCAGGCGCGGGACAGCGCCCGGGCGGCGGTCACCGCCACCGCCTCGGCGACGGCGGCCAGTGCCGGGGAGTCCAGCCGCCATTGCTGCCAGTACAGGGTGACGTCCACCGGATGGCCGGGCGCGAGGTCGATCAGGGTGCCGGCGTCGCGGTAGCGCGCGGCCTGGGCGCCGGGGATCAGGCCCCAGCCGAGCCCGGCCGCGACCGCCGCGGCGAAGGACTCGGAGGACGGGACGTAGGAACGGGCCCGGCCGGCGGCGTGGCCGGGCGCCAACTGCCGTACGAACCGGTCCTGCAGGTCGTCCTTGCGGTCGAAGACCACCACGGGGGCCCGCGGCAGCGTCAGCCGCAGCGGTCCGCCGTCGAGGTGGCGGGTCACGAAGCCGGGCGCGGCCATCGCGTGGTAGCCCATCCGGCCCAGGGTCCGTACCGAACAGCCCTGCACCGGCTCGGGCGAGGAGGTCACCGCGGCCATCACCAGGCCCTGGCGCAGCAGCAGGGCGGTGTGGGCCTCGTCGTCGCGGTGCAGGTCGAAGCAGATGCCCAGCCGGGCGGCGACGTCCGCGAGGGCGGGCAGGAACCAGGTGGCCAGGGAGTCGGCGTTCACCGCGATCGGCACGGTGGCGGGGCCGGTGGCGTCACCGAGCCCGAGTTCGGCGGCCGCGTCGCGCTCCAGCCGGGCGAGTTGCCGCCCGAACCGTACGACGATCTCACCGGACTCGGTGAGCTTTACCGGCTTGGTACGCAGCAGCAGGACCCGGCCGGTGCGCTGCTCCAGCGCCTTGATCCGCTGGCTGACCGCCGAGGGCGTCACGTGCAGCGCCGCGGCGGCGGCCTCGAAAGTGCCCTCGTCCACGGCGGCGAGCAGGGTGCGCACCTGGTCCAGCGGAAGGTCGGTCACCGCGGACATCCCGCCTCCTCCCCGCACTGGCCTCACACCGGTCCGGCCGACATACGGAATCATTACGATCGCTCATCTTACCTAAGCATCATTAGCTGGATTGATGAGCTCAGCGGCTTCTAGTCTCGGGCCATGCCTCCCGTTCTTGTCGCGGCCCTCGCAGGTCTTGGCACCGGCTTGTCGCTGATCGTCGCCATCGGTGCCCAGAACGCCTTCGTGCTGCGCCAGGGCATCCGCCGCGAGCACGTGCTGCCGGTGGTGGCGATCTGCGCGGCCTCCGACGCGGTGCTGATCTCGGTGGGCATCAGCGGGGTCGGCTCGGTGGTGCGCCGCTGGCCGGCCGCGGTGACCGCGACGGCCTGGATCGGCGGCGCCTTCCTGATCTCGTACGGGGTGCTGGCCGCCCGGCGCGCGCTGCGGCCGCAGGGGATGCGGGCCGAGGGGACGGCCGGCGGCTCACTGCGGGCGGCCGTCCTGACCTGCCTGGCCATGACCTGGCTCAACCCGCACGTCTACCTCGACACGGTGCTGCTGCTCGGCTCGGTCGCCAACAGCTACGGCGCCGGCCGCTGGCCCTTCGGCGCGGGCGCGGTGACCGGCAGCGTCCTGTGGTTCACCGGCCTCGGTTTCGGCGCCCGGCTGCTGAGCCGGCCCTTCGCCCGGCCGGGCTCCTGGCGGGTGATGGACGGTGTGATCGCCGCCACCATGATCACGCTGGGCGTCGCCATGGCCGCGCGCGGCTGAGCCCGCGGCCATGGCGGCGCATTCCCGGCCCGCGCCTGTTGCGTCGCCTTCCTGATCCGCCGCAATGGCGGCGGCTACCGGCACGCGGCCATTGCGGCGGGCCGGAGGCGTCCTCACTACCCGGCGGTGAGCACCTGCGGCAGCGGCCGGAAGCCGATGACGGCGGCGTCGTCGCGCCGGTCGTCGACGGCCGCCAGCAGCCGGGCGCACAGTTCGGTGAGGGTGGCGCCGTCGGCCCGGGCCGCCTCGGCGTGGGCGGCGAGTTCGGCCATGCCGTCGGACAGGTCCCGGCCGGGCACCTCGATCAGCCCGTCGGTGTACAGGAGCAGGATGTCGCCGCTGCTCAGGTCGTGGTGGCAGGTGGTGCGGGGCAGCTGCGGGGCCACGCACAGCGGCAGGTCGGCGTGCGCCGACTGGAGGTAGCGCGGGGCCGCGCCGGCCGGGAGCAGCAGCGGGGGCGGGTGCCCGGCGTTGGACCAGGCCGCGTGCCAGCCGCCGCCCGGCCGCGGGGTCAGGCCCGCGTGCACGGCCGTGACCAGCGGCGCGATCCCCAGTCCTTCGGTGACCCGGTCCAGCCGGGACAGCGCCCGCGCCGGGGAGTGCGTGCCGCGCCGGTCGTAGACGATCACCCGCAGCATGCTGCGCAGCTGGCTCATCGCGGTGGCCGCCTCCAGGTCGTGCCCGGCGATGTCGCCGATGGTCAGCGTCACGGTGCCGTCCGGCAGCACCAGCGCGTCGTACCAGTCGCCGCCGATCTCCTCGGTCCGGCTGGCCGGCTGGTAGTGGGCGGCGAGTTCCGCGCCGGGCACCCTCGGGGTGGGCGTGAGCAGGGCGCGCTGGAGGGTGAGCGCGGTGTGCCGGGTGCGCTGGAGTTCCAGCGCCTGCCGCAGCGGCTCGCGCACCTCGTGCAGGACCTCGCCGAACAGGGCCAGGTCGGCCGGCCCCGGCGGCGGGCTGTCGGCGCAGCCGACCGCCACGGCGTACGCCACCACGGCCGCGTCGATCACCAGCGGCACGATGGTCAGGCTGGTGGCCCGGGCCGTGCGCAGCCACTCCATGGACAGCTCGGGCAGCACCCCGGCCGGCGCGCGGCCGGCGGGGAAGGTCAGCATCTCGGGCCGGCGACTGTCGACGACGCGCTGGACGACGGACCCGATCCCGTACGGCAGGTCGCTGATCGGCGGCACCGGCGGCAGCCCCTCGCGGGCGGTGGAGGCGACCCGGGTCGCGGTCAGCCCCTCGCCGACCGCGGCGACGTCGGGCGAGGGCAGCAGGCAGATCACGCAGGCGTCGGTCAGCTCCGGCACCACGGCGGCGGTGACCGCGGCGAACGCCTGCGGCACGTCGGCGGCCGCGGTCACGGTGGTGACCCGGGCCAGCAGGCGCTCCCGCAGCCGGTTGCGCCACTGGTCCTCGATGTCGGCGGTCGCGCCGATCCACTCCACGGTCACCCCGTCGCGCACGATGGGCACCGCCCGGGACTGCACGTGCCGGTACTCGCCGGAGGCGGTGCGCAGCCGGAAGGTGCACACGAAGAAGGACGGGTCTCCCCCGGACGCCTCGTTCCAGGCCTTCGCCAGCTTGCGGCGGTCGTAGGGGTGGACCGCGGACAGCCAGTGCTCGTCGATCACCGGGCGCCACGGGCTGCCGGTGAACTCCTCGAATCCGCGGACCAGTTCGGTGATGGCGCCGTCGGGCTTCATCAGCCACACGATCTGCGGCACGGCCGACAGCAGCGCCTCGTAGCGCTGGAGCGCCTCGTGCCGCTCCTCGGACAGGTGCTCGACGCGGCGGGCCGCCTCCACCTGGCGGGTGGTGTCCACGGCGACGGTCAGCACGCCCGGCCCGTGCTGCCGCGAGACCACGGGCGAGCAGCTGTAGACGAAGTGCCGGCCGCCCGGCGCGCCCGGCCAGGTGCCCACGGTGGTCCGCGGCGAGGTGACCTGCCGGGCCCGGTGGTCCCGGAACACCTCGTCCATCATCACGATCCAGCGCGCCGCGGTCGGCTCGGGAAAGCCCTCCCGGGCCGGCACGCCCTCCGGCCGCGTGCCGAACAGCTCCTGGAACGCCTCGTTGAAGTACACCAGGCGGTGGTCGGAGCCCGCAGTGAGCGCGACGGCCACGATGGCGCTGTCGAACACCTCGGGTTCGAGCTCGGGAACGCCCACCTGGTCGCCGGTCCTCCTCATCCTCCGATCATCGCGCGCCACGGCTGACCGGGCGCGTCGAAGGGCGCGCGTTTTTCGACCGTGGTCCGTACGGCGCTGCGATCGCTCACGTCTTGACCTGCGCCTGGATGCGCGTCGATCATGTGACCGGCCGTGTGAGCGCTCACACGACACACGTCGCCGCCAGGAAAGGACCGCCGGATGCGGATGTACGACAACCCGGTTCTCGGAGGGTTCCACCCGGACCCCAGCGTGTGCCGGGTCGGCGAGGACTACTACCTGGTCTGCTCCAGCTTCGAGTACTTCCCCGGGGTCCCGCTCTTCCACAGCCGGGATCTGGTGCACTGGCGGCAGATCGGCAACGTACTGGACCGCCCGGCGCAATTGACGCTGCCCGACGACGTACCGGCCTCCGGCGGCGTCTACGCCCCGACGATCCGCCACCACGACGGCCGGTTCTACGTGATCACCACCAATGTCAGCGGCGGCGGGAACTTCGTCGTCACCGCAGAACGCCCCGAGGGACCGTGGTCCGACCCGGTGTGGCTGGACCTGCCGGGCATCGACCCGGATCTGGCCTGGGACGAGGACGGCTCGTGCTGGTGCGCGGTCGCCGGGGTGCAGGTGGCCCGGATCGACCCGCTGGCCGGGCGGGTGCTGGAGGGGCCGTGGCCGGTGTGGTCGGGCACGGGCCTGCAGTACCCGGAGGCGCCGCACCTGTACCGGATCGGCGGCTGGTGGTATCTGATGATCGCCGAGGGCGGCACCGCGCACGGCCACGGCGTCTCGATCGCCCGCGCCCGCTCGCCGCGCGGCCCGTACGAGCCCGCGCCGGTCAACCCGTTCCTGTCGCACCGCAGCACCGACCGGCCGATCCAGAGCACCGGCCACGCCGACCTGGTCGAGGCCGCCGACGGCACCTGGTGGGCGATGCTGCTGGGCACCCGGCCGCGCGGCTACCACCCGTACTTCCACGTCCTTGGCCGGGAGACCTTCCTGACCCCGGTGACCTGGGTCGACGGGTGGCCGCAGGCCGGACCGGTGGAGGAGCGGCACCCGGCCCCGGCCGCCTGGCACCCGCAGGAGCCCGCCCCCGCCCGCGACGACTTCGACGCACCCGTGCTCGCCCCGGGCTGGATCTCCCCGCGCGCCCGCCCGGACGGTTCCTGGTCGCTGACCGACCGGCCGGGCCGGCTCACCCTGACCGCCACGGGCCCGACCCTCGACCGCCCCGGCCACACTTTCGTCGGCCGGCGCCAGCAGCACCCGGCCTGCCGGATCTCCGCCCGGCTCGACCCGGGTGCCGTCCGCGCCGGACTCTCGGTCCGGATGGACGAGGCGCACCACTACGACCTCGAAGTCGCCGGCGGCGAGGCGAGCGTCGTCGCCCGGATCGGCCCGCTGCGGCAGACCGTCGCGAGCCACCTCGTACCTCCGGGCCCGCTCACGCTGACCGTCGACATCCGCAACGACGGCCTGCGGCCGCCCACCGTGACCGGCCCGGGGCCCACGCCCGACGAACCGACCGGCACCGGAGCGCACGGCCCGGACGCCCTCGCCTTCTCCGTCACCGCCGACGGGTCCGCGCCCGTCGCCCTGGCCACCCTCGACGGCCGGTACCTGTCCACCGAGGTCACCGGCGGCTTCACAGGCCGGGTCGTCGGCATGTACGTCACCGAGGGCAGCGCGGCCTTCGACTGGTACACGTACGAGCCGGCGCCGGCGGGCACGGACACGGCGGGGGCCTGACCGGGTGGCGTACCGGACGCCCACGGGCACCGGCCCGGGCCCGCGCGACACACGGACATGTCGTACGGCACGCACACCGCACAGGCGCCGCACACGCACGGGACACACGACGCCGCACCGTGCACACCGCCGCCCGGCCGGCGCCCACACATGTGTGCGCGGAAATCCGCAGGATTCCGGCCCACGCGGGACCGGCCGGCGCCAAGAGGCGTGGCGAATGTACGTCGCCCTCACGTTTTGCCTGCTGCCCTGACGTACTTGACCGGCTATACATACAGAGTCAGCAATCATGGCAGGGAGGCGACATGCCGAAGGACCCCGCGACGAACAACCTCGGCGACGTCTACGCCGACCGGATCCGCGCCGATCTGGACCGGGTGGACGCCGAAATCGCCGAGGTGCGGTCAAAACTGGACCGGCTCGCGGCGGACCGCGCCTGGCTGACCGAACTGCTGGACCGCCTGCCGGTCCCGTCCCCGTCTCCGGCCGTCCCGTCCGCCGCCGGGCCGCCCGCCGCCACGGCCGCCTCCCCCGAGGTCCCGGCCGCGCGGGCCGCCGCCGAGCCGGCGGCGTCGTCCTCCGGGCCGGCGTCGTCGTCCGCACCCCGCAGGCGCCGCGGCACCGGCGGCCCGACCCTGGTCGAACGCGTCGTGCGCTACCTGGAGGGCCGGACCGAACCGACGTCCGTCCTCGAGGTGACCCGGATGCTCAACAACGAGGACGACCGCGACCGCACGGTCAGCACGGTCGTCGTCCGCAACACCCTGGAGGCCCTGGTCGCACGCGGCATCGCCGAGCGCTCCAAGGACGGCCGCTCGGTCCACTACACCCTGCGCGCCGCCGCCTAGCTGTTCTACCCACAGAGGTTGGTGACGGGGCGGGGTCGGCCGGCCCGGCGAACTGCGGTCGCAGCGCTGTCGCTTATCGAGCCCCACGGCCGGGCGGCTGTTTCTCCGGCTGCTCTGGCCGGGTTGCCAGTGAGTTAAGTCCGATGTCGATGAGTTGGGCTGCGCGTTGGACGTCGGCGCTGACGGCGTTGCGCAGTTCCTCGAAGGTCTGGGTGAGGTTCAGGTGCTTGCTCAGCGCCCGGAACTGGATGGGCCATAGTGCGAGCAGGGAGGTTGCGGCGATCTGCGGTTCGGGGTCGTCCGGGCTCATCCCGGTGCGCTGGGCCAAGACTTCGGCGGCTACGGCGACTTGCCTGTCGGCCGTGTCGCGCTGATAGGCCCGCAAGGACGGGGTGGATCTGATCAGCATGCCGAAGCGCAGAAGCATGGCCTTAGCCTCGGCGGGGTCGTTCTGAGAGTTCAGCCATGACGTGATGTCGTCCAGCTCGGTGGAGAGGATCTTCAACGCCGCGTCGACCGGCGACAGGTCCGGGTCGGCCAGGGTGGTTCGCAGGGAGTTCAACGTCGCCTCGCCCATGTCGAGGACGAGGGATTCCTTGGTCGGGAAGTAGTTGAACACCGTCTTCTCCGACACTCCGCACGCTTCTGCGATCTCGGCGACCCGTACGGCGTCGAAGCCGCGTTCCATGAACATCTCGGTGGCTGTGTCGGACAGCTGGCGTCGAAGGATCCGCTTCTTGCGCTCCCGCAGCCCTTCGACGGCGGGTTCCTCGTCGCGCGGCCGCAGGGCCGTCCAATCCACGGTGCGCATGGTCATCGCCGAAGCATAGTCCAGTCCCCGAATATTTCCTGCTACTGTAAGTTTACAGTGCATGAAGATTTGTGTTGGCTTTGACGCCTGCATGCGACGGGAGCCCTCAATGAGCGCCATCCACATCGTCCGCGACTACCCGCACCCCCCGGAGAAGGTCTGGCGAGCGGTCACGGATCCGGAGCTGATTCCGTTGTGGACGGCCACCGGCGCCGGCGCCCGGCCGGAGGGCTTCGCCACCACGGTCGGCACCACGTTCACGTTCGTCGCGAAGCCCAAGCCCGGCTGGAGCGGCGTCGTGGTGTGCGAGGTGCTGGAGGTCCGCGAGCCTTCGCTGCTGCGGTACTCGTGGCAGGACGAAAGCGGTGGCGAGGTGACCGAGGTCGCTTATCGGCTCGCACCGCACCGCGGCGGAACTCGCTTCACCTACGACCACACCGGTTTCACCGGGGCCGGAGGCTACTTCATGGCCAAGATCCTTGGCGCCGTCCGCACCAAGATGCTCACCAAGGGCCTGCCCGCGGTGCTGAACGACTTCGACGACCAAGGCAACCTGCGCCCGGACAGCCCCCTGGGCCCCAAGCGGCCCTAGCAGGCCGGTCTCGGTCAGGGGTGCGTTGCGGACCAGTGTGTGGTCGACGATCAATGGCCACTCCGTCGCGCCGCTGAACGCTTCCACGTCTCGCCCACCACAGCGAAACGGTGGGCGGACCGATACCGGGAGAGCGGCCCGGGCGGGATGGCGGATCGCTCCAGCCGCCCACACTTCAGCCCGCGCCGCACACCAATCCGGAAGAAGCTCGGCACCATCCCCAACGGTGGCGGCCACCAGGTGCTTGGGCGTCAGGCCGGCCGAAAGAACCGCACCGGCGGGGGCTACAGCTATCTCCACAACGCCGTAGACGATCACTCCCGCCTGGCCTACAGCGAAATCCTCGCCGATGAAAAGAAGGAGGCCGCCTCCGCATTCTGGACCCGGGCACAGAACTTCTTCAGCCAGGCCGGCATCACCGTCCACCGCGTCCTGACCGACAACGGCTCCTGCTACCGCTCACGCACCAGGGCAGTCCTGAAGGGGCTGCCTCCCGCCAGCCGCGTCCCCAACCTCTCGGGTCAGTACACCTAGCGCTCCTTCCGGATCAGGGGACGGAGCGTCGGCCGATCACGCTCAGCGGGCGGCTGTTCCCGCGATGAAGCGGGTGCCGACCGGCCGGACACGGGCCGACCACCCCCAGGCACTCAGGTCCCGGACGAGCCGGTCAGGATCGTGGAAGACCTTGACGATGCGGTATTCACTGCCGTCGTCGAGTCGGCGACGCACCGAAGGAACGGGCTGCCCGGCGAGGACGTCCTCGCTCGCGGCCTCTTCCCGGCTGTTGTCGACGAAGACGACCTTACCGGCGGGAGCGAGGGCGTCCGCTACGGTGTTCCAGAAGGCGGGCAGACGCTCAGGCGGCACATGGGAGAGCCAGAAGGCGAAGAAGACGGTGTCATAGCGGCGGGTCGGGCGCCATGCGAACACGTCGGCACACTCGAACCGGACCGTCGTGGCCCCCACGCGCTCCCGCGCGATGGCCAGCGCCTCGGGCGCGGCATCGACAGCCGTCACCGAGCGAGCCCGGGCAGCGAGCAGGCCCGTCCACTGGCCGGTTCCGCACGCCAGCTCCAGCACGTCCCCCGCGACCGGGAGCGTGTCGATCAGCGGCAGCAGCACCCGCAGGTCCTCGCGCTCGGCGTAGACCCGGTCGTACTCGGCCGCTCGGGCCCGGTAGTAGGCGATCTGCTCCCGCACCACAGCATCGGCATCGTTGCCCATGGCCGCCACCGTAGCCGTCGAACGTCGCTCGATGCGGCGCTAACCCCTGTCCGGCCGGGTCAGGAGGGGCAGCAGGACGTCGTCCACGATGCGGTGGGCGAGTTCGGCGGCCCGGCTGCCGCCGAGGTAGAGCTGTTCGACGAACATCGGGCCGAACAGGAGCCGGTCCACCAGGTCCAGGACCGGGTTGTCCGGGGCGATCTCGCCGCTGTCCACGTGCCGTTGGAGGACGGCACCCAGTGCCTCGATGTCGGGTTCGAGCATCAGCTCGCGCAGTGCCCGCATGAGTTCGGGGTCGAGCAGGACCGCCTGGAAGAGGGAGCCCATGGCGGGTCCGGGGCCGGGCACGGAGCGGCGGGCCCGTTCGGACAAGGCCATCAGGTCGCCGCGCAGGCTCCCGGTGTCCAGCCCGGCGAGCAGTCGCGGCTTGCCGGTCCTGAGCGCGGTGATCACCAGCCGCGCCTTGCTGTCCCAGCGCCGGTACAGCGTGGCGGTCGAGGAGCGGGTGGCCCGGGCGATGTCGTCCATCGTCACCTGGTCGTAGCCGCGTTCGCGCACCAGGACCAGGGCCGTGTCCAGCAGTTCGCGCTCCCGCTGCGGGGACAGTCGGCTGCGCCGCGATCGCGCGGCCCCGACCCGTACTCCCTGCGCGGGCGCCCCGGGCGCCGCGGGCTCGCCGGAAGTCCGCTCGCGCCCGCCGGACTCCTCGGGCCGCCCGGCCTCCTGCCTGCTCACCATCGGCTCTCCTCGCATCCCCGCACCCGGCCCCGCGGCACGGCCCCGCCGTCACCGTAAGCCGAGCCGCCAGCGACCACAAGTTTTCGACACCGCATTTTCGACAACCTGTTTTCGTTGTACGGTGGTGGGGAGGAGGCCCGGTGAAGGGGGCCGTGAGCACGAGCGAGGCAGTGATGAGCGGCGAGACGGTACTGGTGACGGGCGGCACGGGATTCCTGGCGACCCGCTGCATGGCCCAGGCCCTGGAGGCCGGCTTCCGGGTGCGTACCACCGTGCGCGCCCCGGGGCGGGAGGAACGGGTCCGCGCCGAACTGCGGGCGGCCGGGGCCCCGGCCGAGGCCGTCGCGTCCATCGGCTTCACCCTCGCGGATCTCACCGCGGACGAGGGCTGGGCGCAGGCGGTCGCCGGCTGCGACTACGTCCTGCACACCGCGTCCCCCTTCCCGCCGGCCGCGCCCCGCAGCGAGGACGAGCTGATCGTCCCGGCCCGCGAGGGCACGCTGCGGGTGCTGCGCGCGGCCCGCGACGCCGGGGTGCAGCGGATCGTGGTGACCTCGTCCTTCGCCGCGATCGGGTACGGACACCCGCCCACCCCGCGGCCGTTCACGGAGGACGACTGGACGGATGTGCGGGGGCCGGGCGTCAATCCGTACATCAAGTCCAAGGCGCTGGCCGAGCTGGCCGCCTGGGACTTCGCCGGGAGCGAGCCCGGCGCGCCGGAGCTGGCGGTGGTCAACCCGGTGGGGATCTTCGGGCCGGTGCTGGGCCCGGACCACTCCTCCTCGATCGCCATGGTCGGCAGGCTGCTGGACGGCTCGATACGGGCAGTGCCCAACCTGTGGTTCGCGGTGGTGGACGTCCGCGACGCCGCCGACCTGCACCTGCGCGCGATGACCCGGCCCGAGGCGGCCGGCCGCCGCTTCATCGCCGCGGCCGGGGACGCGGTGTCGTACCACCGGATCGCAATGATCCTGCGCGAGCGGCTGGGCGACGCGGCGGCGAAGGCGCCCACCCGGACGATGCCCGACTGGGCGGTACGGATCGGCGCCCGGTTCGTCCCCGATCTGCGCGCGGTGACCCGCAATGTCGGCGTCGTCCGCCACCTGACCGCCGAGCGGGCGCGTACCGAACTGGCGTGGACCCCGCGGTCGACCGAGGACACCGTGGCCGCCACCGGCCGCAGCCTGGTCGACCTGGACCTGCTTGGGGAACGGTCGGCGAAGGAGTGAGCCCCGCCTGACCAGCGCGTAATCCGCGGGCGGACACCGGCACCGGCACCGAGGCGTGCGCGAGTCGCCGGTTGCGCCCGCAGGGCGTAGCGTCGGCGGGGAGGTTCGCGCAGAACCCTTCCGTACGCAACCGGGAAGGGGGCTCGGCAATGACGTACCGCCCCGAAACGATGCAGGCCCGCTTGGAAGTGCTGCGCCGGCCGGATGCCGGACCCGCCGCGCTGGTCGGACTGGTCGGGGAGGTCGGCGACGGCGACAGCGCGGTCCTCGACTCCTACCTCGGCGCGGCGGCCGGCGCGTACACCGCGGAGATCGTGGTGGACCTGGCCGGAGTGACGTATCTGAGCGAACCGGCCGTACGCATTCTCGACCGCTTCGCCCGGCTGCGGGCCGCCGAGGGCCGCCGCGTGCACATGACCGGCGCCTCGCCGCGGGTGACCGCGCTGCTCGGCCCCGTCGCGGCCGGGGCGACCTGGTCCGGCCCCTCCCCCGTACCGGCCGGGGCGCCGAAAAACGGGGCGGCGAGCGGCCCGCGGCCGTATCCGCCGTGCGACGTGTCGCTGATCCGCCGGGCGCAGCGGACGCTGGTGGCGCGGTACGGACTCGACGGCCCGCTGAGCGCCCTGGAACTGCTGCGTTCGGCGGCGCGGCGGTACACGGTGACGCTCGGCCCGCTGGCCGCGGCTGTCGTCGGCACCCCGCCGCCGGCGCCGGGAGCGGCGCACTGGTTCGCACCGGCACCGACCCGGGTGCCGGCCCCCGCACTGCCCTGCGCCCCGTCCCCGGGCCCGGGCGAGACCCTCACCCGCGCCGAGGCGGTGGCCGCCATACGGGACGCCGCCTGCGCCCTGATGGACAGCGAACTGGGCAACGTGCAGGTCGCCACGCCCGGCGGCGTGCTCCTGCTGGAGGAGGCGCGCGGCTTCTCCGCGCAGTTCACCGACCACTTCCGGCTGGTCCGGGACGACACCTCCGCCTGCGGCCGCGCCCTGCTGGACGGCATGCGGGTCATCGTCCCCGAGGTGGCCACCCACCCGGTGTACGACGAGGACGCGCGCCGCGTGATGCTCACCGACGGCGTCCGCTCGGTGCAGAGCACCCCGCTGACCGCGCCCTCGGGCCGCCGGGTCGGCATGGTCTCCACCCACTACCCGCAGCCGCGCCGGGTGCACACCACCGCCGAACTCGGCGCGCTGGACCGGCTCGCCGCCGAGGCCGCCGCCTGGCTGGAGTGGCATCACGAGACGGTCGTACGCGCCGCCCTCGAGGACGTCCACCGCCAGGCTCTGTTGCGGCCCGGCGCCGACGAGCAGGTCCCCGCCTGAGCGCCCGCGGTGGTACGGCCGTTCGGTCGTACCGGCCACGCGGCGTCCCGGGCAGGGACCTTCGGGTCGTGCCGGTTGTCGGGCGGCGCCCGTGGCGGGCGCCGCGGCGGGCGGGGTGACGGCGGATCCGTCAGGGCGACCTGGCGCCGGGCCCGTCCGGCGGCCCGTTCTCCTCGGCGGCGGCCCTCCTCCTGCGGCGCAGATGCCGCACCGCGCCGACCCCCGAGACCACCACCAGCAGCGCGGCCAGCACCAGCAGTCCCGCACTGCGCAGTACCAGACCCATGACCAGCAGGACGGCACCGAGGGTCACCGTGCGCAGCGCCACCCGGTTCCTGGCGGGCGGTTGCCGCCAGTCGGGCGGGGCGCCGGCCCCGGCCTCGGGCCCCCGCGGCGGTTCACGGGCGGGGCGGCCGGCCGGCCCGGCCCAGGGCTCCGTCATCGCGGAGAACTCCCGCAGGGCCGCGGCCAGCGTCGGGTCGTCCTCGGTGAGCCGGCGCTCGATGTCCGCCAGCACCCGGCGTTCGGGGACGGAAAGGGGCACATCTCTCACCTGATCCGGTCACCTGCGGACGAGACGCCGACCGGCCATGAAGGTCATGGCCGCCGCGATGAGGCCGAGGGCAACGGCAACACCACCGACCCAGCAGTTGCTCCAGATGAGGGCGGCTCGGCTGTGGTGGGTCGGCGGCACCGCCCACGGCGAGATGAGCAGCCAGACGCCCAGTGGCGCCGCGATCCAGGCCAGACGGTGCATGCGCTCGGGGACAGACGCGAGGCCGATACCGATGACGGCCAGCGCGATACCGACGATCAGGTTGTTGAACTTGAGGTCATTGTCCGCGGCGCCGAAGTGGAGCACCCACGGCGAGATGGCCGCGTAGAGCCCGACCAGCAGGATCGCCCCGTCCACCGCGATGACCTGGGGGCGGGCGGCCACCCTGGCGTAGCGTTCCTGCAGCTCCGCTATGTCCGGATGACCGCGCAGGTCGGTTCCCTGGCGCGTGTACTCCGACATATCACTCACTTCCGCTCACTCGTGTCACTAGTGGATGAATGGGTCTCTCACATCCCATTACATGACTCTTATGGGCGAATCGCACTGCGACCGGCGAGCTTTTCGCTGCGAAATCGCGTATACGCCGGTGGGCCGCAGGTCAGCGGGTCGGAGACGATCGGTGAGACGGCGCGTCGGCCGCGCTCGGGCCGCGGTCAGCGGGGCTGTCACTGGGTCGATCAGTGCGGCGGTCAGTGGGGCGGTCAGTGGGGCCGGAGCCGCATGCTGAGATCCGTGCCGGGCGCCACGGTGCGGGTCCGGCCGTCCAGGACGACCCGCAGCGGCGGCTGGTCGGACTCGGGGACGCCGACGCGCAGCCGGCCGCAGAACAGGGTCAGGCCGACGCCCCAGTGGGCGCCGTAGCGCACCGACAGGCGGAAGTCCGACAGGCCCGGCAGCGGCACCGGGTCCAGCAGCAGGGCGTCCTCCCGCGGCTGGAGACCGGTCAGGCCGCGCTGGACGAGGTCGAGGGTGCCGGCCATGGCGCCGAGGTGGATGCCCTCGCCGGTCGTGCCGCCCTGCAGGTCGGCGACGTCGCCGAGCAGCGCCTGGCGGACGTGGTCCCAGGCGTCGGCACGCCGGGACCGGGCCAGCAGCCAGCCGTGCACCAGGCCGCTGAGAGTGGAGCCGTGGCTGGTGCGGGCCAGGTAGTGGTCCACGGTCGCGGTCCAGGTCGCGTCGTCCAGCCGGTGGCCCAACTGCCGGAAGAGCGCCGCCAGTTCGGCGGGCGGGAAGAGCCAGCCGAGCATGAGGACATCGGCCTGCTTGGACGCCTGGTAGCGGTTGACGCTGTCGCCCTCGGCCTCCAGGATCCGGTCCAGCCGGCGGATGTCCCCGTACCGGGCCCGGTAGCCGGCCCAGTCCAGCTCGGCGAGCTCGCCGTAGCCGTCGAACTGGCTGATCACGCCCGCGTGGAAGGGCACCCGCAGCCGCCGCGACACGTCCGCCCAGCGGTCGAGCTCGGCCCGGTCCAGGGCCATCCGCTCGAACAGCTCGGCCCGGCGCGGCGCGGGCAGGGCGGCTGCCAGTTCCAGCGCGCGGGCGAGCACCCAGGCGGCGGTGACATTCGTGTACGCGTTGTCGTCGAGCCCGGGCCGCTCGGCGCCCGGGTAGGCGTCGTGGTACTCGTCGGGCCCCATCACCCCGCGGATGCGGTACCGCGCGCAGTCCGGGTCCCAGTCCGCGCTGGACGCCCAGAACCGGGCGATCTGCAGCAGCATCTCGGCGCCCTCGGTGTGCAGGAACGCGGTGTCGCCGCTGGCCAGCCAGTACTGCCAGATGTTGTACGCGATCGCCGAGCCGACGTGGTGCTGGAGGGGGCTGCGGTCCGGCAGCCAGCGGCCCGAGCGCGGGTTGAGGTGGAGCCGCTGGGTCTCCTCACGGCCGTCGCCGCCGCTCTGCCACGGGTACATCGCGCCTTTGCGGCCGGCCGCGGCCGCGGCCCGGCGGGCGGCGCCCAGGCGGCGGTGGCGGTACATCAGCAGCGCCCGCGAGACCTCCGGCAGGTGCAGGTTGAGGAAGGGCAGCACGAACAGCTCGTCCCAGAAGACGTGTCCGCGGTACGCCTCCCCGTGCAGCCCCCGCGCGGGCACGCCGACGTCCAGGTACGCGGTGTGCGGCGAGAGGGTCTGCAGCACGTGGAACAGGTGCAGCCGCAGCACGTGCCCGGCGCCGCCCGGCACCCGCACCTCCGCCCGCCGCCACAGCCGGTCCCACGCCGCGGTGTGCCCGGCCAGCAGCCCGGCGAAGTCCGGAGCGGCCGCCACCCGTTCCAGCGCGGCGTCCAGCGGGTCGCCGATCGCCGCGTCGCGCGAGGTGTGCAGGGCGACGGTCTTCTCGACGGTGACCGGGCGGCCGGCGGCGACCGGGAGGACGAAGCGCTGGACGACCGCGGTTCGGCCGGCGGTGGCCTCGGCGGCCGGGGCGGTGGTCGCCGCGGTGGCCGGGACGGTGGCCGGGGGGACGACCCGGGTACGGGCCGCCATGGCGACGCGGATGCGGGAGCTGGTGGTGCGGCAGGTCAGGCTCACGGTGTCGGAGCCGTGGGCGGCGCCGCCGGACCCGCTGCTGTCGGACCCGGTACCGCCGGGCCCGGTACCGCCGGTCCCGGCGTCGTGAACGGCCGTGCGCAGGTCCGTCAGGTGGCGGCCGTTCAGGTCGCGGTACCGCTCGACCCCGGCGTTGCGCACGTCGCCGTCGAGGGCCGACTCCACCTCCAGCTCCCCCGACCAGCCGTAGGGCGTGATCCGCAAGCGCTGCGCGGCCAGATGGGGGTCGCCCATGTGCACCAGCCGCGTCTCGTCCAGCTCCACCTCGCGCCCGGCGGCGTCCCGCAGCCGGGTCCGCCGCCGCAGGGTGCCCGCGCGCAGGTCGAGCTCCTGCTCGTGACCCAGCACCTCCGCGTCGTCGGGGCCGAGCCAGGGCCCGCCGGGCGCCCGGGCCCGCAGCGGCAGCCAGTTCGGCAGGTTGACCATGTCCTCGTTGTCGACCTCGCGCCCGGCCACCGAGGAGGTGAGCCGGTTGTAGCAGCCGGCGGCGTACGTCCCCGGGTAGTGGACCGGCCCGGCGGACGCCTCTGCGGCGGCGCCGCGCGTGGCGACGTACCCGTTGCCGAGGGTGCACAGCGCTTCCCGCAGCCGTTCCGCGGCCGGGTCCCAGCCCTCGTACCGCCAGGTCCACTCCTCGCCCATGCCCGGTCCCTGTCGTCCGTCGCCGCCGGCCCCCGAGGGGCAGCGGTGCCTGCACATCGTGTGCGGCACTTCCATGGCAGCACGTCCCCTGCCGGGCACAAGCCGGGGCGCGGGCGGCACGACGCCCGCCGGGGCGTACGGGCGGGTCCGTGCCGGGGCGCGGCGGCGGACCCGTACGGCGGCAGAGGGGCCGTACGGGTGGCACGTAAAGGCGTGGGCTCAGGGCGCGGGATCGGGCAGCGGGGCGGCGGGACGGCGGACTCAGGCGGCGCGGTGGTTGCCGCGGGGGCCGATGTCCGCCCATTCGTGCGCCCAGCACTCGGCGCGGCAGCGCTCGGTGAGCTGGGCGACCAGGACCCAGCCGGTGAAGGACAGCATGCAGATGCCGGCCCCGGCCGCCACGCCGAAGCCGACCGCCTCGGCCCGCGCGGTGCCGTTGTCCGGGGGCGCGGGGACCAGTGCGGTGCCGCTCGGGTCGGTCCACACGGCCACGGCCGCCCCGCGCTGGAGTCCGTAGCGGACCGTGGCCAGGCCGGTGTGGACGGTGCCGTCGGGCGCGGTCCAGCGCACGTGGGCCTGCGGCGCGGGGGCGTAGAGGGAGTTCGCGGAGGCTTTCTCGGTGAGGACGGCGGTGACCATGTGCCGTGCCGTGCGCTGCCTGGCCATGGTGTGGTCCACCGCGCGGGTGACGGCCACGGCGGTCAGGCCCGCGACGGCGAGCGTGACCAGGACGACGGTTACCAGGGCCCAGGCCTCGACCACGTACGAGCGGCGCCGCAACGGATTGGGCCGCCACCGCCACAGCCACACGCTCCGTTTCATGGCCGTACCCTCCTTGCCCCTCGTTGTGTCGCATGCCCGCTGGACGGCCCTTCCTCACCCTCCGCCCGCCCCCACTTGACCCGCCAGGGGGCGAACGGCCCTGCCACTGGGGCGAGTCGGGCCGACGTGCGTCACGCGAAGGGCTTCCGCCGGGCAAAAGCCCCTGTCTCCAGCATTGACACCGAATCACCCGCTACGGAAGAGAGCGGACAGGGCTGAAATCGGTACCGTCGAAGGCCGGACACGGATACGGCGCTTTCCGGCCGCGCGCGCCTCCCCGCGGGCCCCTTCCGCGCCAGCGCTCACCGCTCGCCGCCGCCCAGCGCCCGTACGAGCTGATCGACGGTGGGCGCGCCGGCCGGGCCGTCCGGGGTGGCGTACACGCGGCAGGTCAGCCCGAAGGGCTCGGCCGGGGCGAGCAGATCGCGGTACGGCAGCGGGCCGCGGGCAGTGGCCGGGCTTCCGGCGCGAGCGAGGTTTTCAGCGGGGGCCGGGCCCTCGGGCGGGAACAGGTCGCGGCCGTCGACCCGGATCGTGGGCGAGCCCGGGAAGCGCAGCGCACGGGCCTGCTCGTCGCTCGCCACCAGCCGCAGGACGACCTTCGTGCCGGCCCGTCCCGTGGCGGCCAGCGCCTGCTCCAGCCGCCGCTCGGCCTCCCGCCGGTTCGCGCAGTCCTCGAAGTAGAGAAGTTCGACGTCCATACCGCCATCATCGCCCTCCGGCAACCGGATCGACCCGGTCGGCGGGCACGCCCCGACGATCGTCCCGGCCGGACCGCAGGCACGGCGGTACGTCGCCCTGGCGGCCATTGCTCACCGACGTCGATCCGGTCGGCGTGTGCGACCCGCAGGTGAGGTGGTCGGGAACCGCCGCGCCCGCGGAACGGGGCGAGGGCATTCGTCCGGTCGCATCGCCGGCGCGCCGTTGCAGTGGCACCGGAGCGCGCCGCCAAGGATCGTGGTCCTCGGCATCGGTCTCGGGTCGGCGCGCCCCCGGTCCGGGCGCCGTGGGATCGTCCACCGGATCCGGGCGGCAACCCGCGACCAGTACGCGACCCACCGCTCGGGGTGCGGCTGTCGAGGAGCGCCGCGGGCCCGGCAGCGCGCAGGTCACGGGGTGCTCCGGCCGACAGGTGTGAGGAAGTGGTTCCGGCATCGTGCCCGACAACGTGAGAGGCAGCCACAGGAGCGGAGCCGCCCCTGCGCGTCGGGGCGGCCCGTCGCGGTGGCCGCGGCGTGTCTGGTGGCTCGTCGCCGTGGCGGTCCTGGCAGCCGTGGCCGCGGCGGCCGTGGTGCGGCGCGGCGAAGTGGCCGAAGCGGTGCGGCTGATCGCCCACGTCGACCCGCTTCCACTGGTCGCCGGTGCCGGGTGCGTGGCCGCGTCGCTGCTGTGCTTCGCGGGGGTGTGGCGCTGGCTGCTCGACGCCGGCGGCGCGCGGTGGCCGCTTCGCCGGGCGGCGGCCCTGACGCTGGGAGCGAACGCCGTAGCCGGCGCCTTCCCCGGCGGGGCGGTCCTGGCCACCGCGTGGGCCTACCGGCAGTTGCGCCGCCGCGCGGTGGACCCCACGCTGGCCGCCGCGGTCCTGGCGGTGGCCGGGGCCCTGTCCGCGCTGGGGCTCGGCGTGCTCGGGGCCATCGCCTTGCTGGCCGCGGGGCCGCCGGCCCGGACAGTGGCGGTGCGATCGGTGGTGGCTCTGCTGGTTGTCCTGGTGCCGGCGGCGACGGCCGTCGTCCTCGTCCGGCGGTCGGCAACGGTCAGGCGGGCCGTGCGCCGGCTCTGGGGGGCGGCGGCTCGCCGCCACGAGTGGGCCCGGGACCTCGAGACCGCGGTGGGCAGGGTCGTCGAACAGGCGTGGAACCTGCGGCCGGGGCTGCGCCCCTGGCTCTCACCGGCCGCGCAGGCCCTTTTCAACTGGGCCTTCGACCTGGCCTGCCTCGTCCTGTGCATGCGTGCGCTGAACATCGCGATCCCCTGGCCCGGCGTGCTCGCCGCCTACGTCCTCACCCAGATTCCGGCGAGCCTGCGGCTGACGCCGGGGAACCTCGGCGTCGTCGAAGCGGGGCTGGCCGCCCTGCTGGCCGCCTACGGAGTGCCGGCCCACCAGGCGCTGGCCGCCACGCTGCTGTACCGGGCCGTCAGCTTCTGGGCGGTCCAGCCGGTCGGCTGGGCCTGCTGCGCCGCTGTGACACTCCGCGGCAGGCGCCGCTGAAGCGAGCCGCAGGCCCGGGCGGACGCGGATCAAGTGCGGTCGGTCTCGGAAGGGACGCGCGGGTGGCCGGTGCCGGCCCCGCGCGCCAGGTGGCGGTGTGCGGGGGGATGCGGGGCAGGACTGGCAGGCCGAGAACGACCGCGGCCGGGCAGGCGTCGGCGCCCGGGCCGAGCCAGGCCCGGATGTGCGGGTGCGCGGGTGCGCGGGTGCGCGGGTGCGCGGGTGCGCGGCCACGATGCCGAGGTGGTCGACCGCCCGATCGCCGTCCGACCGCTCGCCGAGCGGCGCCGAATCAGTCGGGTTCCATGTAGGGGCGGCGGAAGACCGGGGCCTGGCCGGCGCCATACGGGCGTACGGCCGCGAGTGCCAGTGCGACCGCGGACTCCAGCGAGCCGCTGGTGTCGATCGTGACGGCCTGCGCCCAAAGGGGTTCCTTGGCGGCCATGGCGGTGGCCACCTCGAGATCGGCGTCGGACGCCCCGGGGGGCCGGTTCTTCAGGCGAGCCGCCGTCACGTCGTCGGGAACCCGGCAGTGCAGGGCCACCAGGTCGGCGCTGGTGTGCTCGGCCACGCGCTCGGCGGCTTCGCGCTGTCCCGCGTCGGACCAGGTGGCGTCCAGGACGACGGACTCGCCCGCGGAGAGCAGCGCGGTCGCACGCTCGAGCAGAAGCGCGTAGGTCTCGGCCGTGCGCTCGGGCGCGTACAGGCCCTCGCCGTAGCCGGCGGCCGCGGACTGCTCCACCGGGATGCCCGCCATCTCCTTGCGCAGGCGGTCGCTGCTGAGCAGGGTGACGCCCAGACGGTCGGCCAGTGCTCCCGAGAGCGTGGACTTCCCGCTGCCCGGCAGCCCTCCGACAAGGGTCAGGCCGACGGCCGAGGTACGCAGGTGGCGCAGCGTCGTGGTCACCAGTGTGCGGGCGGCCGCTTCCGCGCCGGGTGCGCCTTGGCCGGCCTGGATCAAGGACACCTTGGCACGGACGAACGCTCGATAGGCGACGTAGTGGTGCCACAGGGAAGGCGGCGCCGGGTCGCCGGAGTACTCGCTGTAGCGGGCCAGGAAGAACGCCGCGGCGTCGAAGGCGTCCAGCTGCTCCAGATCCATGGCGAGAAAGGCGGCGTCGTCGAGGCCGTCGACGTAGCGAAGGTGGTCGTCGAACTCCAGGCAGTCCAGGAGCCGGGGCCCGTCGTCGAGACAGAAGATGTCCTCGGCGAGCAGGTCGCCGTGACCGTCGACGATCCGCCCCCTGGCGACACGCGCGTCGAACAGGCGCTCGCGCCCGGCAAGGTACCGGCGCACGAGGCGCTCGATCTCCGGTACGCCGTCGGGCGGTGGCCTGTCGACGGCCAGCGCCCGTACCTGGTCGAAACTGTCCTCCCACCGTCGCGAGAGGGCGTCGCGTGTGCCCTGCGCGTCGATGTCCGGGCCGCGGGGCGCGTCGGCGTGGCGGGCGGCGAGCAGCCGGGCGACCGCCCGCAGGACGTCGTCCACCGGCGCCCCTTCCCGTACGAGCCGGGAAAGGCGGCGCTCGGCCGGCATGCGGCGCATCACCACGACGGGTTCCGGCTCGTGCGCGTCCGGACCGCGGAATTCCCCGAGACCGAGGTAGACGTCGGGGGCGAAACGGCGGTTGAGCGCGACTTCCCGCTCGCACGCCGACCGTCGGGCCGCCACGGTGCTGAAGTCCAGGAACGTCATGTCGAGCGGCTTCTTGGCCTTGTAGGCGCGGTCGTCGACGAAAACGAGCACGGCGGTGTGCGTCTCGCGCACCTCCGCTCGCGGCGGCTGCGGCGACCCGGCACCGGGCCCCGGCCGGAGCGCGGAGGCGTCGGTCCGGTGCGCGGAGGTCACCGGCTTCGCGGAGTCGCCCGGCTCAGTCATGGGGCACCACCGCGACGGGGCAGCACGCGTGATGGACGGCGGCCCGCGCCACCGGGCCCGGCCGCGGGGACGGATGTCGCCGCTCGGCTTCCTGCGCGGCCCGGCGGCCGGCGGCAAGGCTCTCCGGTGAGCCGTCGAGCCCCACGGTGACCACCGTCCATGGCGACCGCCTCCGTCCCGTGACACGCCCGCTCGATGGCGGGAAGGGCTCCACCCACGCGGACCGCGGGCCCCGCACATCGGCCCTCATCCGAGAACTACCCCAACCCTGCCCGCGCCGCATGCGGAGCCCGGCCGTCCGGCGAGACCGGCCGCCCGGTCCT
Source organism: Actinacidiphila acididurans (assembly GCF_016918855.1). Taxonomy (GTDB): domain Bacteria; phylum Actinomycetota; class Actinomycetes; order Streptomycetales; family Streptomycetaceae; genus Actinacidiphila; species Actinacidiphila acididurans. Next base: position 358,901 of record NZ_JADKYB010000001.1, on the reverse strand, counting down.
CCGGCTGCGGGCCGGGGAAACCGGTGCGGACCAGCACGCCCGGCAGGTTGCGATGGCGGCGGCGTCACGGCATGAGCGCGGAAAGGCCGGACATCACCCTGACGTGGTGACCCCCACCTGGGTCATCCGTGGCCGAGCACGACGGCCGCCGCGATGCCGACGACCACTGCGGAGCAGCCCACCGCCGCCGCCACGCAGCGCCTTTGCAGGTACACGTACCGCCGGCTGTATTCCTCGCGGAGTTCGATGACACGGGCACGGATCCGCTCGAGCATGGCCTGGGACACGGCCAGCCGGTCGGCGATGTAGACGCGTTCGACGTCCTCGCGCTGCGCGGTGGTCAGCCACGGCAGGCAGGACGTGAAGGCGGCCGCCTGCCGGCGAGCCTGCTCGATCTCGGCGTTCCACAGCAGATAACCGGCGATCTGGTTGAGCCCGTGCTCGTCGCTGTCCTTTTCCCCCATCAGTGGTCCCTCCTGCCGCTCTGCCGCTGAGGATCTAGGTGTTCTTGTCACCCGGGGAGATCGTGGCCGACCGGTCGGGCCGGGTCAGCGCGTATTCGCTCTCCGCAAGATCCGGGTGGTGCAGGTCGAACGCCGGGGATTCGGAGCGGATACGGGGCAGCGTGAGGAAGTTGTGCCGCGGCGGCGGGCAGGAGGTCGCCCACTCCAGCGAGCGGCCGTAGCCCCACGGGTCGTCCACCTCGACCTTCTTGCCGTACTTGGCGGTCTTCCAGACGTTGTAGAGGAACGGCAGGATCGACAGGCCCAGCAGGAAGGAACCAATACTGGAGACCGTGTTCAGGGTGGTGAAACCGTCAGCCGCCAGGTAGTCGGCGTACCGGCGCGGCATCCCCTCGGCGCCCAGCCAGTGCTGCACCAGGAAGGTGCCGTGGAAGCCGAAGAACAGCGTCCAGAAGGTGATCTTCCCGAGCCGCTCGTCCAGCATCTTGCCGGTCATCTTCGGCCACCAGAAGTGGAAGCCGGCGAACATCGCGAACACCACGGTGCCGAACACCACGTAGTGGAAGTGCGCCACCACGAAGTAGGAGTCCGAGACGTGGAAGTCCAGCGGCGGCGCCGCCAGGATCACACCGGTCAGACCACCGAAGACAAAGGTGATCAGGAAGCCGATGGCCCACAGCATCGGCGTCTCGAAACTGAGTGATCCCCTCCACATGGTGCCGATCCAGTTGAAGAACTTCACACCGGTCGGGACCGCGATCAGGAAGGTCATGAAGGAGAAGAACGGCAGCAGTACACCACCGGTGACGTACATGTGGTGCGCCCACACCGTCACGGACAGGCCGGCGATGGAGATGGTCGCCGCGATCAGGCCGATGTAGCCGAACATCGGCTTGCGGGCGAAGACCGGGATGACCTCGGAAATGATGCCGAAGAACGGCAGCGCGATGATGTACACCTCTGGATGGCCGAAGAACCAGAAGAGGTGTTGCCACAACAAAGCGCCCCCATTGCTGGCACTGAAGACGTGTGCCCCGAATTTTCGGTCTGCCTCCAGGCAGAGCAGCGCGGCGGCCAGCACGGGGAAGGCGAACAGCACCAGCACCGCGGTCAGCAGCACGTTCCAGCAGAAGATCGGCATGCGGAACATGGTCAGCCCGGGGGCACGCATGCAGATGATCGTGGTGATGAAGTTGACCGCGCCGAGAATCGTGCCGAAGCCGGACATCGCCAGACCCATGATCCACATGTCGCCGCCGACGCCCGGCGAGCGGACCGCGTCCGTCAGCGGCGAGTAGGCGAACCAGCCGAAGTCCGCGGCGCCCTGTGGGGTGACGAATCCCCCGACCGCGATCAGCGAGCCGAACAGGTACAGCCAGTAGGCGAACATGTTCAGCCGCGGGAACGCCACATCGGGCGCGCCGATCTGCAGCGGCATGATCCAGTTGGTGAATCCGGCGAACAGCGGGGTCGCGAACATCAGCAGCATCACGGTGCCGTGCATCGTGAACGCCTGGTTGTACTGCTCGTTCGAGAAGAACTGCGTTCCCGGCCGCGCGAGTTCGGCGCGCATCAGCAACGCCATGATGCCGCCGATGAGGAAGAAGCCGAACGAGGTGATCAAGTACAGGGTGCCGATGGTCTTGTGGTCGGTGGTGCTCAGCCACGACACGACCACGGAACCGGGCTTCTTGCGCCGGGCCGGGATTTCGTCCTCGTAGGAGTCGTCGGCCGGAGCCGCGGTATCACTTGTCGTCACTTGCCGAAGTCCCCATCGCGTCAGTGGTCAGCACCAGCAAAGGCTCCCGGCACTCCACGCCCTCGACAAACGCGCACCGCCGACCTGTCAGGCGAACGGAGCAGCGCACAACGCCTGATTCACCACCAGGTGTTGTCCTCGACGGCCCCGCATTGACGCGTCCCGGCGGTGGTCCCGGATCTCAGGGCGGCGCCGCCGGTACCCGCCCCGCCCACCGGTTGCGGGCCTCGACGCCGTGCGCGGTGCTGCTTAGGATCATGGGTAACGGCATCGCGTGTCGGTCACCGACCGGGTGAGGCATGGAGGTGCCCGTGAGATTGCCTTGCGGAGGCATTCCACACATGTCAGTCGAGTTGAATCACACCATCGTCCATGCCCCGGACAACCGGGAGTCGGCCGAGTTCCTGGCGCACGTCCTGGGGCTCGAGGTCGGGACCGAGTGGGGCCCGTTCGTTCCCGTGGCCACCGCAAACGGGGTCACCCTTGACTTCGCCACCGTCCCGGCGGAGTCGATCGTCATGCAGCACTACGCGTTCCTCGTTTCCGACGAGGAATTCGACGCGGCCTTCGCGCGTATCCAGCAGGCCGGGATCACGTACTACGCGGATCCGCGCCTGAAGCAGCCCGGCGAGATCAACCACCACCACGGCGGGCGTGGCCTGTACTTCCTGGACCCGGCCGGGCACGGTATGGAGATCATTACGCGCCCCTACGGCAGCCACGGGTAGCGGGTAGCCGCCGAGCCCGAGTCCCGCATCCGCCGCTGTCGAACGGTGCGTGTTTGCCGGCCGGTGTCCGGTGTGACAGGTTTGAACGAGGCCCGGAAACCGGAGCTTCCGGACGAGGGGTGCCGTACCCGGTGTGCGACAAGACGGCCCACGGGAGGCTGTCGTGTCGTGGTTCGTTCTCGGGATTTCGGGCGTTCTCGAATCCGTGTGGGCCACCGCCCTCGGCAGGTCGGAGGGCTTCAGCCGGCTCGTACCGTCCCTGGTTTTCGCCGTGGCTCTGGCCGGGAGCATGGGAGGGCTGGCCTATGCGACGCGGGACCTGCCCATCGGTACGTCGTACGCGGTGTGGGTGGGAGTCGGCGCGGTGCTCACCGTCCTGTACGCCGCGCTCACCGGGGGCGAACCGCTGAGCGCGCTGAAGGTCGTGTTCCTGGCTCTGATCGTGGGAAGCGTGATCGGGCTCAAGGCCGTCGGATGAGCCCGGGTGCCGTCAGGTGCGACTTCGGCCGCGGCACCGAGGCTGTCGACCTCGACACCGCCATGGCACCACTTGGCGCCGTGTGGCACCTGATGGCGCCACCCGGCGCCATTCCGCTCCGACAATTCGCGCGTGGGCACGCCTGGCACCACCATGGCACAGGTCAAGCTCCTCCCATCTCCCCAGCTCGGAGCCACCATCCACAGGTCCGCTCCACACGCGACACCACCCGAGCTTGCCCATGGTGCCAAAGTGATGCCATAGTGGAGCCATGGACCTCACTCCGTATGTCGACGCTCTACGCCGCGAGCTTGCGGTGGCCGCCGAAGCCGGCGGGGAGGACGCCCGCGAGCTGGCCGAACGGCTCACCGCTCCGCTGGAGTCGGCGACCCGTCTGATCATGCTCAACGTGCTCTCCGCCGCGATGGACGAGATCACCCGCGAGCTCGCCCCCGGTTCGGTCGACGTACGGTTGCGCGGCCTGGACCCCGACTTCGTGGTGACACCGCCGCCCACCGACGGCGGCACCCTCGTGGAGCCGGCCGCGCCCGTGGAACCGCTCAAAGCGCCGGTGCCCGCCGACGGCGACGAGGGCGGCACCGCCCGGGTCAATCTGCGTCTGCCGGCCCACCTCAAGACCCGCGCCGAGGAGGCCGCGGGCCGCGAGGGCCTGTCGGTCAACGCCTGGCTGGTACGGACCGTGTCGGCCGCGGTCGACGGCGGCACGCGACCGGCTGCCGCGCAGAAGCCCCAGACCGTCGGACAGAGCTACACGGGCTGGGTGCGCTAGCCGCGCCCCCCGCCCGTACCACTTCACCCACACCACGTCCCACCAGCGGGGACGCCCCCGACACCCAAGAGGACGGTACAGCCATGCCTTCTTTCGACACTCCCGAACCGATCTCGGCCACCGCTCGCGTCGGCGCCGGTTCCATCCGCTTCATCGCCGGCGACCGCCTCGACACCGTCGTCGAGGTCCGGCCCCGCAACCCCAAGAAGGACAAGGACGTGCGGGCCGCCGAGCAGACCGAGGTCGGGTACGCGAGCGGCGTCCTGACGGTCAGGACGAAGCAGCACTACCTGGTCGGACCCACCGGCTCCGTCGACGTGACGGTCGACCTGCCCGCGGGCTCGCACGTCGACGTGACCGGCGACTGGACCCAGGTGCTCGGCGAGGGCCGGCTCGGCGAGGTCAAGGTGAAGACCTCCTCCGGCGACGTCCGCCTCGACACGACCGGCCCGCTGCAGCTCAAGGCGTCGCACGGCTCGATCACCGTGGACCGGGTCGAGGGCATGGCCGAGATCACCACCAGTTCCGGCAGCCTGCGGGTCGGCCTCGTCGACGGTCCCGCCGTCCTGAAGAACTCGCACGGCACCACGACCGTCGGCGCCGCGACCGGCGAGCTGCGGGTGAGCGGCGCCAACGGCGACATCGACATCGCGCGGGCCGAGGACTCGGTCACCGCCACCACCGCCCACGGCACCCTGCGCGTGGCCGAAGTCGCCCACGGCACCGTCCAGTTGGAGACCTCCTACGGCGCCATCGAGATCGGCATCCGCGAGGGCACCGCCGCCTGGCTCGACGTGAGCTCGGGCTCCGGCCAGGTGCGCAACGCGCTCACCGCGTCCGAGACGCCGCGGGAGTCCGAGGACACCGTCAAGGTCCGGGCCCGCACCCGCCACGGCAACATCGACATCCGCCGCGCCCGGGCCTGAGCACCGGCCCCACCGGCTCGCCCACTCCCCCGTCATTTCACAGCCTTCGCATTTCACAGCCTTCGAACGGGAGGGCTCCGTGCCTTCATCTGTCATGCCCACATCCAGAAGTGGTGTCCCGGGGTCACCCGCCGCCGTCTCCGCCGTCGGCCTGCGCAAGGCGTACGGCGACAAGACCGTGCTCGACGGCATCGACCTGCGGATCCCCGCCGGGTCGGTGTTCGCGCTGCTCGGGCCCAACGGGGCCGGCAAGACCACCACCGTGCAGATCCTGTCCACGCTGATCACCGCCGACGGCGGGCAGGCCCAGGTCGCGGGCCACAACGTCGCCACGTCCCCGGACGGGGTGCGCGCCGCGATCGGTGTCACCGGGCAGTTCGCGGCGCTCGACGACCTGCTCACCGCCGAGGAGAACCTGCTCCTCATGGCCGACCTGCTGCGCCTCGGCAAGCGTGAAGGGCGGTCGCGCACCGGGGAGTTGCTGGAGCGGTTCGACATCGCGGACGTCGCGCACAAGCGGGCCGCGACCTTCTCCGGCGGCATGCGGCGCCGGCTCGACCTCGCCATGACGCTGGTCGGCGCCCCCCAGGTGCTCTTCCTGGACGAGCCGACGACCGGCCTCGACCCGCGCAGCCGCCGCACCATGTGGGACACGGTCCGCTCGCTGGTCGCCGGCGGCACCACCGTCTTCCTCACCACCCAGTACCTGGAGGAGGCCGACCAACTGGCCGACCGTATCGCCGTCCTCGACGACGGCCGGATCGTCGCCGAGGGCACGGCCGACGAGCTCAAGGCGCGGATCCCCGGCAGCCACGTACGGCTGCGGTTCCCCGACCCCGCCGCGTACGGACGCGCGGCCGCCGCCTTCCCCGGCGCCGGCCAGGACGACGAGAACCTCGCCCTGCGCGTGGCGGGCGACGGCGGCCTCGGCACACTGCGCACCCTGCTCGACCGGCTCGACACCGCCGGCATACGGGCCGCCGACTTCTCGGTGCACACCCCCGACCTCGACGACGTGTTCCTCGCCCTGACCGGCCACGGCACGACCGACCGCGGCACGACCGGCACCGCCGCCCCGCCGCACCCCGAGGAGACCCCGCGATGAGCACCCTCGCCTACGCCGTGCACGACTCCATGACGATGCTGCGGCGCAACCTCAAGCACGCGATCCGCTATCCGGCCGTGGGATTCGGCAGCGCCATGACCCCGATCCTGATGCTGCTGCTGTTCGTGTACGCCTTCGGTGACGCGATCGGCGCCGGGATGGGCGGCGGCCGGGGCGCGTACCTCGACTACCTGACGCCCGGGATCATCGTGATGGGGGTGGCCGCCGGCTCGATGTCGACCTCCATCGCGATCTGCTCCGACATGACCGAGGGCATCATCAACCGCTTCCGCACCATGAACATCACCCGGTCGTCGTTCATGACCGGCCATGTCGTCGGCAGCGTCATCCAGACGATGGCGAGTGCCGTCCTGGTCGTGGCGGTGGCACTCGCCGTCGGCTTCCGGTCCGGGGCGACCCCGCTCGAATGGCTTGCCGCGGCGGGCTTCCTCACGGCCATCGCCTTCGGGGTCACCTGGCTGTCGGCGGCGCTCGGCCTGATCTCCAAGACCGTCGAGTCCGCGAGCAACAAGCCCCTGCTGATCCAGTTCCTGCCGTTCCTCGGCTCCGCGTTCGTGCCGGCCGACTCCATGTCGCCGGGCCTGCGCTGGTTCGCCGAGAACCAGCCGTTCACGCCCATGACCGAGACCCTGCGCGGCCTGCTCTCCGGCTCGCGCATCGGCAACGACGGCTGGATCTCCCTCGCCTGGTGCGTCGGCATCGCCCTGGTCGGCTACGCCTGGTCGCGCTCGCTGTTCAACGGCGCCACGAGGCGCTGAGACCGCCGTCCGGAGCGGTGTGGCCGAGGACCGCGGGCGTCGGGAAGTGAGTCGTGGCCCGGGTCCGGCGGCATCGGCTGCCGCCGGACCCGGATGGTGTTGACAGGGTCGGTGTCAGCCGGGCTATCCGGCCTGACCCGCCGCCGCGCCTGCGGCGATGAGCCGGCGGTTGATGTCGCGGACCGGGCCGGGGTCGACCTTCAGGACCGCGCGGTCGTAGGTCACCAGGCCGTTCAGCTCGCCCTCGACGTCGCTGATCTGGGTGTAGACCGAGCCGGAGAGGCTGCCGGCCGCGCCGGGCAGGAGCTGGCTGGTGTTGGCGACGTAGTCCTGGGTCAGCTCCGCGATGGTCGAGGCGTCACCACCGTAGTTCTGGCCGCCCGAGACACCCAGGATGTGGCCGGGGATCAACAGGGAGTAGCCACCGTGCTCGCCGTCCACGGCGGCGCGGGTCGCGTCCGGGGACGGCGAGGCGGGGCCGTGGTAGAGGTGGTAGTCGATCAGGTCGCCGCGCCCGGAGTCGCCCTTGGACGCGCAGCAGTTGACGCCGGAGGCGGGATCGACCAGGCGGCTCGGGTCCTGCTGCTTGACCGCGTCGGCCAGGGCCCCGGTGGCCTCCTTGCTCTTCTCGCCCCAGCCCTCGTTCGTCATGGTCCAGATGACGATGGAGGGGCTGCTGATGTGCTGGTCGACGATCTGGTGGACCTGGTCGCTGAACGCCTTGTCGCTCTCCGCGCTCGCCGTGGGGCCGGCGTTGCGGCTCGGCATGTCCTGCCAGACCATCAGGCCGAGCTTGTCGGCCCAGTAGTACCAGCGCGCGGGCTCGACCTTGATGTGCTTGCGCACCGCGTTGAAGCCGAGCTGCTTGTGCAGCTCCAGGTCGGACTTCAGCGCCGCGTCGGTCGGCGCGGTGTAGATGCCGTCCGGCCAGAAGCCCTGGTCGAGCGTGGCCAGCACATACGTGGGCTTCCCGTTGAGCTCGATCTTGTTCACGCCGCCGACCTTGCCGACCGAGATCGACCGCATGCCGAAGTACGATCCCACGCGGTCGTGCGAGCGGCCGTCGGCCAGGGTGACCTTCAGGTCGTACAGGTAGGGGTTGTCCGGGCTCCACAGCTTCGGGTGCGGCACGCTCAGGTGCAGCGCGGTGCCCGCGGTGCCGGAGACGGAACCCACGCGCTCGTCGCCTGCGAACGCGGTGGCGGTCACCCGGGCGGAAGCCGGGGTGCCGGCCGCCGGGCGGACGGTGACGGACAGCGAGTCGTCGTTCAGGTTCGGCGTCAGCACCAGCGAGTCGATGCTCGCCTCGGGCACCGGCTCCAGCCAGACGGTCTGCCAGATACCGGAGGTGGGGGTGTACCAGATGCCGCTGGGGCTGCGCGACTGCTTGCCGGTCGGCGTTTGGTCGTCGGTGGTGTCCTTCACCTTCAGCAGGACGGTCTGCGGCCCGGTGCCGGTGATGGCGTCGGTGACGTCGGCGCTGAACGCCTCGTATCCGCCGACGTGGTGGGCGACCTGCTTGCCGTTGACGTAGACCCACGTCTCGTAGTCCACCGCGCCGAAGTTCAGGTGCAGGCGGTTGCCCGCGCCGACCTGCCAGTTCGCCGGGACGGTGAAGGTGCGCTGGTACAGCGACCAGTCGTGGTGGGCCGCGACTCCGGACAGCGGCGCCTCCATGGGGTAGGGCACCAGGATCGAGCCGCTCAACTTGCCGTTGGGCAGCGGGGCGTTCTCGTCGGTGGCCTGGAACTGCCAGGTGCCGTTGAGGTTCTGCCACTTGTCACGGGTCAACTGCGGCCGGGGGTAGTCCGGAAGCGCGTTGGAGGGACTGACGTCCTTGGCCCACTTGGTGGCGAAGTACCAGGTGGAGTTGTTGGTCGCCAGGCCGGAGAACAGCGGTACGGGCCCGCCGGCCGTGGCGAGGCCGCCGACGCCGTCGTAGCTGATCCGCACGCTGGAGTGCAGGGACGCCGGCGTGTCGGAGGCGCCCGCGGTGAGCAGCAACTGGGAGCTGTCCGCGGGGTTCACGGCCACCCCGGGCGTCCACCGGCTGCTGCCGGCGATGACCGCCAGGTGCTTGGTGATGTCGGCCGGCAGCGTCGTGACGGGACCGGGCAGTTGCACGGTGGCCGTCTTGCCCGACGAGTCGACCACGGCGTTCACGTTGGACGGCGTGAAGCCGGCGGGCAGGTGCAGGGCGGAGTCGGGGATCGGCTGCCGGGCGATGCCGGGGCCCGACCACTCCGTGGTGATGTAGGCCCCGCCGTTGCCCTGGTTGTAGTCGAACGCCAGCGCGTGCAGGCCGGCGGTCAGCGTGATCGGCTGGGAGGTGGTCTGCACGTCCCAGTCGGTCGTCCAGTGGTCGATCACGCTCGACCCGTCGAGCGACATCCGGAAGCCGTTGTCGCCCTTGATGTAGAACGTGTACGTCCCGCCGGCCGGAACGTCGAGCTGGCCGGTCCAGTGGACGGCGACGTTCTCGGTCGAGCCCGCGTAGCTGCGCAGGGTCGGCAGCAGGTCCGGGACGTTCAGGGAGGGCTCGATGCCGGTGCTGCTGTACTGGGCGAAGTCCAGGGAGGTGGCGTTGGAACTTAGGTAGTAGTCCCCTCGCAGGCCCTGGGCGGTGGCGTCGCCGGCCGCCGCGGGCGCGGATCCGTCGGACTGCGCCGAGGCGGCGCCCGCCGCGGCCGGGGTCAGCAGTGCCGCGCCCAGCAACAACGGCACCAGGGCGGCCAGTCGGCGTCGGTTCGGTATGCGGATTTTGCCTGATCTCACTGCGGATACACCTCTCCGTGGGAGAACTCGGCGTCCAGGCAGGGCGAAGCTGCGTGCCTCCGCCATGTTTCCAACGTTGCAAACCTGGACCGCCGAGAATGAAACCAGCACGGTCCGGCGGCGTCCACCCCCCGCGCAAAGTTTGCGAAAAATCCGGCGCGGCGAACCGCTGCACGCCGGTGCGGGGCCCGGGGGCCGGGCACGCCCTCTCAACTGCGGTGATGTGCCCGAAGGTTCTGCTCCGACGGGCGCGCCCCGCGCGGCGCGCCGCCGGGCACCCGTCCGGACCAGCACTCGCCGGCCGCCGGTCGACGCAGCGTCCTGCTCTCGCCGAGCCCGGCCACCGGGCTGCCACCCGAACCGGCCCACAGGAAGCGACATTCTTTTCATCGTTAGAAACAACGGGCCACTTCGGTCGGGGGGCTGGCCCCGGAGGGGAAGGGCGTGGTGGCCGCAGTGCGCGGCGAAGATGGGGCGCGGGAGAGTCGGGGCGTCGGCGCCGCGACCGCGGTGGCGTGGTAGAGGGTCAGGAACGGGGGCGGAAATCATGGGGGATGTCACCCGGCGGCATGTGTTGCGAGGTACGGCACTGGCCGCGGCGGGCGGGTACGCGGCACTGCGCGGTGGCACGGGGTCGGCCGCTGCGGCCGGCGGGGGCGCGGAGGCGACCGCTATCCGTTCCTCCACGGAAGGCGCGCAGGGAGCGGGCGTTGCCCGGGGAAACGGCAGCGAAGACCGGTTCGCCTTCCGGGACCAGAGAAAGGGCATCGGCGAGGAGGGACCGCCCACGCCCTCTGCTGCTGTCCTGAGCGCGGTGGAGTTCGATGCTCAGCTCTCGCCGCCCGGCAAGGCCGTCGGCCAGGGTGATCAGGCCGCGTTCGTCACCGTGGACCTGGACGTTTGTCCGCAGTCACCGGGCGTACCGGACTCGTGAAGGCGAAACCGTCCGGGCCCCGGGCGTGTACGGCCTGGTCGGTCATGGCGGTGGCGACGACTGCGTGACCGGTAAGCGACCGAACATTCGAGCCCCCCGGGCAGGGGCGGCAGCACCGTTGCCCGGCGATGGTCAGATTCCATGGACCGGTTGCGGCTGTTCATGCCGCGAGGTTCTCGGGGCGTTCGACGAGGTCGCCGCGTTCAAGACGGGCTCCGGCGCGGGCGGGGGCGACGAACGGGGTGCGTTCACAGCACGCCGGCGAGCCCGGGCGGACTCGACGAGGTCTTGAGCATTGCTCGAAACCTTCCTGCTGGACCCGCTGGGCGAGCAGAACGTATGTCTCCTGGCGAGAGTGGACAGTGCCGCCGAGCTCATCGATCCTCAAACGGAGCGCCCGGAGCAAGGCCGTGAGGCGCTCGGTCCCAAGACGCTGGTGATCGCTGACGGTTCCCGCAAGACCGACCCATTCATCGCCGCCGAAGCTACGCTCCCACCGGTAACTCCTCATCCCTACCGGCGAGAATGCGGCGCTTCGTTCGAAGAGATCGGCACGGGAGGCGTGAACCCGCGGCTTGCCCTGTGCCGAACGCCATACCTGTACGACTTCCGGCGCATAACTGCGGTAGATCGGATCGAACGCAACGCTGAATTCCTCGTCCAATACCGTTGAGGTCCAGAACCGCGCGATGGTCCCACCCGTGTCCAGCACCTCCGCGGCCTTTGCGACCCCACGTACGGGGTCGATCCAGTGCCATGCATCACCGCAGGTGACGAGGTCGAACGTGCGCCCAGCCGAGTCCCATGACTCGAAAGCGGAAACCTGCACGTCAACACCATGGCCGCGAGCGACCTGGGCCATCCGCTCGTCCAACTCGACGCCGAGGACGGACAGACCACGTCCGAGGAGAGCCACGGCGGCCTTTCCGGTGCCGCATCCGACATCGAGAACCGTCGCGGGCTGCAAGCCGACAAGGTCGTCGATCAGTTCACGGGGGTAGGTCAAGCGGTAGCGGTCCGACGTATTCCGCCTTGCCCTCCGCAGCCTCCAGCAGGCATCAGACCGCGTTTGGGATCTGCCATGTCCCTCTGCTGAGGTGTTCGTTGAGTTCGCTGTGAGTGGCTTTGGCCTCAGCGGAGGCCGACCGGCACCCGGCCAGGCCCACGATCGCTCTCTCACGCTGGGGCCTGCGGGCTCAACCACCGTGTGGCCGAGAGCTCTCCGCTCACGCCATGAACGCAATCACGAGCGGGTCCGACTCCGGCGCGATGTAGTCGCATGTTGGGGAGTCGACATGGCAATGATCGCCGGCACCCGCCTCGGAAGCGAAGTCCTCGATGTTGCCGGCGAGGAGGTCGAGGGCTTCCCGCCCTCCCTGGATCCTCAGGATCCGGCCCTCCGTGACGATCGAAGCCGTGTCGCGCTCCGGGTCCTCCCAGAACGCGATCTCGGACAGCGACCTCTCGTACGGGAACGAACGCCGGTTCTCCGAGAGAGCGCAGCTTCCAGCTTCCCCCCGCAGCAGCTGTCCGAGTGCCAGGAGCCCCCGACGCGTCCCAGAGAGCTCGAGCTCTCTGGTTTCCCCGCTGTACAGAGCTTGCAACACCACATCCCCTCCAGCCAGCCGATCCTACCGATCGGCGGCTCCCCCGGGCCAGGGCACGGCCAGGGCCGAGCCTCAGCACCTTTGTACAGCAGCGATCAAAACACTCAATGCTGAGTCCTGTCACACGTCTTGACGCAGTGTAAGGCGGGCGTGAAGCTGCCACATTGACAACGAAGTCACACCGAGGTTTCTTCGGCTTTAGGCGTAACCCCGTCGCCGGAGCAGGAGGACCTCATGCGATGACGACGGAGGCAGGATGGATCAGCGAAAGCGCCGACGAGCCGGACTCGCCGCGCTGTGCGCTATGGCGTGCGCGATGACGCTGAGCGCGACGTACGGCGGCGGTACGGCACTGGCCGAGGCGCCGCGGGCGACGGCGACGACCACCCCGATCTACCTGGACACGCACTACTCCTTCGAGGAGCGAGCCGCGGACCTGGTGTCGCGGATGACGCTGGCGGAGAAGGTCCAGCAGCTCAGCACCAACAGCGGCCCGGCCATCCCGCGGCTGGGCGTGCAGCAGTACACGTACTGGAGCGAGGGCCAGCACGGCGTGAACTCCCTGGGCGCCGACCAGAACAACGGCGGCGTCCAGGGCGGCGTCCACGCCACCAGCTTCCCCACCAACTTCGCCTCCTCCATGTCCTGGGACCGCGGCCTGATCTACCAGGAGACCAGCGCGATCTCCGACGAGGTGCGCGGTTTCCTGGACAAGTCGCTGTTCGGCAAGGGCCAGAACAACCTCGGCAAGTCCGCCAGCGACTACGGCTCGCTGACCTTCTGGGCCCCCACGGTGAACCTCGACCGCGACCCGCGCTGGGGCCGTACCGACGAGGCGTTCGGCGAGGACCCGTACTTCGTGGGCCAGATGGCCGGCCAGTTCATCGACGGTTACCAGGGCCAGACGCAGACCGGCCAGTCGACCACGGGCTACCTGAAGGTCGCGGCCACGGCCAAGCACTACGCGCTGAACAACGTCGAGGACAACCGCACCGGCATCAGCTCGGACACCACCGACACGAATCTGCGGGACTACTACACCGCGCAGTTCCGCAGCCTCATCGAGCAGGCGCACGTGGCCGGCCTGATGACGTCGTACAACGCGATCAACGGCACGCCGTCGGTGGCGGACACGTACACCACCAACGAACTGGCCCAGCGCACCTACGGGTTCAACGGCTACATCACCTCCGACTGCGGCGCGGTCGGGACCACGTACAAGAATCCGCCGAGCGGGCACGCGTGGGCGCCGCCGGGGTGGTCGACGGACAAGCAGGGCGACACCTCGACGTGGACCAACACGTCCACGGGTACGAAGGTGCCGGGTGCCGCGGGCGGGCAGGCGTACGCCCTGCGGGCCGGCACCGACCTGAACTGCACCGGGGACGAGGCCACCACGGCCAACATCCAGGCGGCGATCGACGCGGGCATCCTGAGCGAGGGCGTCATCGACACCGCGCTGGTGAAGGTGTTCACCATCCGCATGGAGACCGGCGAGTTCGACCCGCCGGGTTCGGTGCCGTACACCTCGATCACCAAGGACCAGATCGAGAGCCCGGCGCACCAGGCGCTGGCGACCAAGGTCGCCGACAACTCGCTGGTGCTGCTGCAGAACAGCACCCCCGCGGGTACGAGCGCGCCCCTGCTGCCCGCCGACGCGGCGACAGCCAAGCACATCGTGGTGCTGGGCGACCAGGCTGCCAATACGACCCTGGGCCTGTACAGCGGCCAGCCCGACCACACCACCAGCCCGCTGCAGGGCATCAAGGACGCGGTGGCCGCGGCCGACCCGTCCGCCTCGGTGGTCTACGACGCGGCCGGCACCTCCCCGACCGCGACGGGCGACGCGGTGCTGTCCGACCAGACCAAGGCCGACATCAAGGCCGCGGACCTGGTCGTCGAATTCGTCGGCACCACCCAGGCCAACGCGGACGAGGGCAAGGACCGGACGAACCTGGCGATGCCGGGCAACTACCACTCCCTGATCGACCAGGTGTCGGCGCTGGGCAACCAGAAGACGGCGCTGGTCATCCAGTCCGACGGCCCCATGAAGATCGACGATGTGCAGGACAAGGTCTCCTCGATCGTGTTCAGCGGCTTCAACGGGCAGGCGCAGGGCACCGCGCTCGCCGATGTGCTGTTCGGCAAGCAGAATCCGTCCGGACACCTGAACTTCACCTGGTACAAGGACGACTCGCAGCTCCCGGACAAGCAGAACTACGGCCTCACCCCGTCCCAGACCGACGGGCTGGGCCGGACCTACCAGTACTTCACCGGCACCCCCACGTACCCCTTCGGCTACGGCCTGAGCTACAGCAGCTTCTCCTTCCAGAACGTCACGGCGCACGCGGCGCACATCACCCCGAACGGCATGGTGACCGTGGGCGTGGACGTCGCCAACACCGGCAAGGTCGCCGGCGCCACCGTCGCCCAGCTCTACGCGGCGACCCAGTTCGGCGTGCCGGGTGTGGAACTGCCCAAGCAGCGGCTGGAGGGCTTCGCCAAGACCAAGGTGCTGCGGCCCGGGCAGACCCAGCACCTGACCATGAAGGTCAAGGCCGCGGACCTGTCGATGTGGGACACCGCGCAGGCCCGGCAGACGGTGTACAACGGCACCTACGCCTTCCAGGTCGGCCCGGACTCCGCGCACATCGCCGGTACGGCCGCGGTGCAGATCCAGGGGACGCTGAAGCCCAAGGTCCAGTACGTGACCGTGCAGCCGGAGAACGTCGAGCTCAACGCGGGCGACACCGTCAGCCTGCTGGGCAAGAACCGGTGGATCAAGGACGACACCGATCCCGCCAATGAGCAGCGCGACACGTCCCTCACCGCCGACAACGTCGTCGAGGCCGTGAACGACGACCAGTCCTTCGTGGACCTGAGCAAGGCCGACGTCACCTACAGCAGCAGCAATCCGGCCGTGGCCACGGTGGACGCCGACGGCACCGTGCACGCGGTCGCCGACGGCGTGGCCACCATCAAGGTCACCGTGGGCGGCGTCTCCGGCACCACCCCGATCGTCGTGCACCACTCGGTCTCCCTGTCGGCTCCGGCGCTGACCGCCGCGGGCGGCACGATCACCGCCACCGCCTCGTACACCAACGGCGGCACCGCGCCGGTGAGCAACGTCTCGCTCTCCCTCACCGCGCCCGACGGCTGGACCGCGGAGGCCACCAGCCCGAGCACCTTCGCCAGCGTCGCGGCCGGGCAGAAGGCCACGACCACCTGGAAGCTGACCGCGCCGGCCGATGCCACGCAGGGCAGCTACGGGCTGACCGCCCAGGCGACGGTGTCCGGCGGCGCACCGTACACCGACACCGCGTCGGTCAACATCCCCTACCCGTCGGTGGCCGCCGCCTACGACAACACCGGTGTCAGCGACGACTCCAACACCAAGGCGGGCAGCTTCGACGGCGGCGGCAACAGCTACTCCGCGCAGGCGCTGAACGCGACGGGAATCCGCCCGGGTGCCGCCTTCCACCACGACGGCATGAACCTGCAGTGGCCCGACTCCGCCGTCGGCACGCCGGACAACATCGCCGCCGGCGGGCAGACCGTCCCGGTGACCGGTTCCGGCAGCACCCTGGCCTTCCTCGGGTCGTCGTCCACGGGCAACGCCTCGGGCTCCGGCACGGTCATCTACACCGACGGCACCACGCAGCCCTACAGCGTCGGTTTCGCCGACTGGTGGTCGAGCTCCGCGCTGGCCGGTACAGACATCGCCGCGACCCTGCCGTACATCAACAACCAGGGCGGCAGGAACAACCAGAAGGTCCACGTCTACTACGCGGCGGTGCCCATCGACCCGAGCAAGACCGTCAAGGCCGTGGTGCTGCCCTACGTCAGCACCGGCGTCACCTCGGGCGTCGTGGCCATG
This sequence comes from Actinacidiphila acididurans, assembly GCF_016918855.1. Taxonomy (GTDB): domain Bacteria; phylum Actinomycetota; class Actinomycetes; order Streptomycetales; family Streptomycetaceae; genus Actinacidiphila; species Actinacidiphila acididurans. Next base: position 342,679 of record NZ_JADKYB010000001.1, on the reverse strand, counting down.
CACATCTTCTCCCTCGGCGTGGGAACACCCAGCGCCAAGACCGTGGTGAGCCTGCGGGCGCACGCCGACAACGAGTACGTCACGGCCGACACCGCCGGCACCAAGTCGCTGATCGCCGACAGCACCACGATCGGCGCCGCCCAGTCCTACGACCTGGTCAACAACAACGACGGCAGCGTCAGCCTGCTGGCCCATGCCAACACCGAGTACGTCACCGCGGAGAACGGCGGCAAGGCACCGCTGATCGCCAACCGCACGGCCATCGGACCGTGGGAGTCCTTCGACCTGTCCTACAACCCCGACGGCAGCATCAGCCTCCGGGCCCACGCCAACAACCAGTACGTCTCCGCTGAGAACTCCGGAGCGGACCCCCTGATCGCCGACAGCACCACCATCGGCCCCGCCCAGTCCTTCGACCTCGTCTACGACTGATCTTCTCCTGGGCAGGAACCGGTCCCGGACGCCCTTGCGAGAGGGCGTCCGGGGCCGCGCCGCTCAGTGGTCCGGGGCGGGGTGGCCGCGGCTGCCATGTTCCGCTCCTTCACGCATCTTCGTCGTCCAGGCGTTCCGCGGACTGCAGCAGGTACGCGGGCAGTTTCGAACTGGCCGCCAGCACCTCGACTCCGATGAGCCGGCCCTGTTCGTCGAAGTCGAGGTTGATCATGCCGTCGACGTCCACCGGATCGCAGGGGTACGTACGCGCTGACTTCACGCGGAGCTGCGGTTCGGTGAAGTACACGTACGCCGCGTTCGCAACCTTGTCGTACGTGACCCTGACATCCGCCACAGTGAGTCGGCCCCCTTCGTGTCGTTGAAGTCCGGTACCTCGTTGCGGCCCAGGACAGCATTGACGATGTCGGTGCTGTGTGTGGTATCGCAACGGAGTTTGCCCAGGAGTCGCCAGCCCGTGAGGGTGGCAGTGGGCACCGGGCATGATGGTCGTCATACGGGTCATCCACGAGAGGGCGAGTGCAGCAGGTGTCAGGTGACGGGCAGACCGCTTTGACGGAACTGTGGCAGCAGCGATGGCCCCACTGTCCTCCCGTGGGCTACAAGCTCCGTGGCCCGTATCGGGATGTCTGGGTGCGCTTTCACTGAGCTTGCTCCGGTTTGACGGACACGGTGGTTGTGTCGGTCAGGCCACGTGGGCGGCCTCGTACTCGGTGGGGCTGCGGTAGCCCAGGCTGCTGTGCAGGCGGTGGACGTTGAACCAGCCCTCGATGAACTCGAAGATCGCCGAGTGGGCGGCGGCCCGGCTGGTCCACACCTGGTGCTGGCCCACGCCCAACTCGCGCTTGAGGGTGGCGAAGAACGACTCCGCCAGGGCGTTGTCCCAGCACACCCCGGTCCGCCCGACCGGCAACTGAATCCCGAATGAGGCCGCCACCTGCGCGAATTCGCGGCTGGTGTACTGGCAGCCGCGGTCCGCGTGGAAAATCAAGCCGGGACCGGGGCGGCGGTTGCGGCAGGCGGCCGTAAGCGCGTCGGCGACCAACGAGGTCCGCAGGTGGTCGGCGGTGGCCCAGCCGACGACCTTGCGCGAGGCGATATCGATCACCGTGGCCGGATAGAGCCAGCCCTCCTCGGTCGCGATGTCGGTGATGTCGCCGCACCAGCGGGTGTTGAGCACGGTGGGATCCGGTGCGAAGTCCCGACGCACGAGGTCTGGGCGCCCGGGCGCCTGCGGGTCCGCGATGGTGGTGCGCATCCGGCGTCTGCGGCACCGGCCGGCCAGCTGGGCCTGGCGCATCAGCCGCGCGATGCGGCGCCGCCCGCACTGCCTGCCCTCGCGCTGCAGCACGGCGTGGACGCGCGGGGCACCGTAGGCGCCGCGCGAGCGGGCATGCACCGCGGTGATCCGCTCGGTCAGCTCAGCGTCCTGTTCCCGGCGTGGCGAGAGGGTGCCCGCGCGGCGGGCGTAGAAGGCGGCACGCGAGACCTGCAGCAGTTCACACGCCCGCTTGACGCTGTGACCTGCCCGCATCCCCGCCTTGATGAACGGATCCACCGTCATCGGGTCTCGTTCGCGAAGAAAGCCGTGGCCCGCTTGAGCACGTCCACGTCCTGCCGCAGCCGGCGATTCTCGGCCCGCAGTCGGGCCAGTTCGGCCCGCTCGTCGCTGGTCAAGCCCGGTTCCTCGCCGGCATCGACCCTGGCCTGGCTGACCCACAGCCGCACTGCGGTCTCCGTCAAGTCGAAGTCCTTGGCCACCTGGCCGACTGAGCGATCACCGCGGCGACACAGCCCGACGATCTCGGCCTTGAACTCCGGCGTGAACGAGCGCCTGGGACGCGGCTTCTTCTTCCCCATGCTCTCCATGGTGGACATCCTTCCGGGGCCGTAACCCCTGATCGCGGATGTCCGTCAAAGCGAAGCAAGCCCACACAGCCTGCCGGAATCAAAGCGGTACGCAGAGGACGAGGGCGAGTACGCCATCGTCCTGGATCGTCACAACACCGTCCTCGACGAGTTGTTCGCGGGCACGGACGTATACGTGATCACTCCCCACTGGGCGACCGAAGCCGAGGTCCCGCCGATCCAGCCCGACGCCGGCTACTGGCAGAGCCTGCTGGTGGAGGACGATCCGGATCCGCAGTTCCGCACCTATTGCCACCTCTTCGCCGACCGCCGGCCCTGGCAACGAGGCTGCATCGACGAGTTGTTCCGTGAAATCGCCGACTACAAGGTGGCGGGTCTCCTCATCACCGACACCCGGATGCGGCGTATTTACCACCCCTACGACGGTGGCGCCGACGTCTTCCTCACCACACCGCAGGAACGGGACCGTACACGCGATCGGCACACCGACTGGCTCTCCAACCATCTGTCAGGTCTCTGAAAAACCAGGGTAGTTACCGCGTTACGGTGGCCGCGGTCGCCCGCCCCCGCCGGGCAGATCATTTGCCGGACGTTGCGATTCGGTCCCGGCCGTCAACTGGCCGAGAAATAATGGCCGTTGTCCAAATCGGCGAGGAGGCTGGGCTGGGCGGGGTCCCAGCCGAGGGTCCGGCGGGTGATGAGGTTGGACGCCGGGTAGCTCTGCGTGACGATGTTCGCGAGGAACCCGAAGTATCCCGGCACCATCAGGACGTCCGCGGGAACGCTCACGACGGGCAGGCCCAGACGGCTGCCGATGGCCTCGGCGATCTCGCGGAACGGGATGGAACCGTCCCCGACCGCATGCCAGTATTTGCCGGCCGGCCCCTTCTCCAGCGCCAAGCGGAACAAGGAGGCGACATCGCGGATGTGCACGGCGTTCCACAGGTTCGCGCCGTCTCCGGGGTAGCCGACGAAACCCTTCTGCTTCGCGAGCGCGATCAGCGTGGGGAGGAAGCCGGCACGATCGGTCGTACTGTGCGCGATGTTGGCAATCCGCACGACCGAAGACCGCACTCCCCGCTCGGCGAGGCCGACTACGGCGGTTTCCACGACGTTACGAACCCGCAGGGTGCCCTTGTCATCGTCGCCGCGGGGAAGCGCCGGGTCCTCCTCGGTGACCGGCCGGCCCAGGTGCTGCCCGGGTGAGCCAATGCTCCCCGCCGCGACCAGCGGCTTTCCGGTTCCCGCCAGTGCCTCGCCGTACGCGAGCATGATCGGGAGTTCCGCGGCGGCCACGGCGTCGATCCCGCCGGAGGGAAGCAGGTCCTGCCTGTGCGCGACGTGGATGACGCCGTCGGAGTCCGCGGCCGCCTCCTTGAGCCCGTCGAGATCCTGGAGGTCGCCGCGACGCACCTTCGCGCCGAGCGCGGACAACGCCGCCGCGGCTGTGTCCGACCGGGCCAGGCCGGTGACCTCGTGCCCGGCGGCGATGAGCTCGGGGATGATGTACGAACCGGAATGGCCGGTCCCGCCAGCGACGAAAACGCGCATCGTAACTGTCCTTGTGAGGTAGTGGAGGGGCGCTCAGCCGAGAATCGTGACGCCGAGGGAGAAGTTGGTGTGCTTGACGGAGTGGGTGATGAGGCCCAACTCCAGCAGGCCGACGTTCTCCAGCGCCCGCGCCATTGGCAGCTCCCCGGTGTCCATCGGGCGCAGCCCCATGCTCTCGATGAACGCCGACACGCGTGTCTTCGCCTGCGCGTCGTCGCCGGCGATGAACACGTCCAATGGGTGACCCTCGGCCGGTCCGGCCGCCAGAACGTGGGAGAACAGGGTGTTGAACGCCTTGACGACATGCGCGCCGGCGGGGGCTGCCTTGGCGATCTCCTGCGCGCCGGAACTGCCGTCGGGGGTGACGAAGCCCTTGAAATCGGGGGTGACGGGGTTGGTGATGTCGATGATGACCTTGCCGTGCAGTGCGTCCCCGTACTCGCTCACCGCCGCCGCCGCGCCGGCGTACGGCACGGCGAGGACGACGAGGTCCCCGGCCGGGGCGGCGCCGGCCGTCCCGGCAGTGGCGCCGCCGAGCGCGGCGGCCAATTCCTTGGCCTTGGCCGGGTCGCGGCCGATGATCTCGACGGCGTTGCCGCCGGCGAGCGCCCGGTCGGCCAGGGCGCGGGCCATGTTCCCCAGGCCGATAATGCTGATGCCGCTCATTGGTGTGCCTGCTTTCTGGAGCTGGACAGGACGCCGTGCCCACCCCGTCGTTGTCAACGGTTGTGTCGTCGACGCCGTCGAAAGACGCGATAGGTGGCGCTCAATTCCTGATGTTCCTCATCCGGGCCTGGACTCTGCCATCAAGTTCCGATGTCGAATTCTTGTGCCGAATTCACTGCGGCCCCATCAGGTACTTATTCAGGTTGCCATTGGCCCGTGTGGGTGTCCAAGACTTCTTTCAGCCGTGGTGATACCCTGGAGACATCACCGGGCCGGGAGGCGCCATGGATCTGGACCTGCGCAAACTGCGTTACTTCGTCGCCGTGGCCGACCAGTTGCACTTCGGCCGCGCCGCCGATGAGCTGCATATCGCGCAGCCGGTGCTCAGCCGGCAGATCCGCGCGCTCGAGCAGGATCTCGGCGCCTCGCTGTTCACCAGGGATCGCCACGGCGTAGCGCTGACCGACGCGGGCCGACAACTGCTGGCCGACGCCGGTCCGCTGCTCGCCTCCGCGCACGCGGTCCGCCGCCGGGTGTCCGTGGCCGCCCGCGGCAACCGGCGGCTGGTGGTCGGTTTCCGGGCCGGCATCCCGGTCATCCCGGCGGCGCAGGCGTTCGAGGCCCGGCACCCGGACGTGGTCGTGGACGTGCAGCGGATCGAATGGGACGACCAGGCCCCGATGCTGCTCGACGGCCGCATCGACGTCGGGTATGTGCGGCTGCCCATCGACGAGACCGGTCTGCACGTCACCCCGCTGTACACCGAGCCGCGGGTGGCGGTGCTGCCCGCCGGCCACCCGTTGGCCGGCAAGGAAGAGGTCACCGAGGCCGACCTGGCCGGCGAACCGCTGGTCTGGCATGCCGACCCGAGCACGCAGCCCACCAGGCGCCCGCACCCCAACGCCGGGTACCTGGTACGCGGGGTGGACGAGACGCTCGAGCATGTCGCGGCCGGCCGGGGCATCTCGTTCCTGGCCCGTTCGGCGTCCGTGTTCTACTCGCATCCGGACGTCATCTACGTGCCCGTCCCGGATCTGGCGCCCGACCAGGTGTGCCTCGCGGTGGCGGCATCGCGCACGTCGCCGGTGGTCGATGACTTCTTCACCGCGGCTCAGGCGACGGCCGAGATCACGGCAGAATGTGGGAACTATGAAATGTGGCAGCTTGGAGGCCCCGTTTCAAAGCACGGTTGAGCAGTCCGACTGACCACAGCAGCCCCAACCGGGGGCAAGCGGTCACAACAATGGCGAAGGCATTGAGTTCGGGGCGGAGGCGAAAGGCCCCCGGCGGCGCCACGGTCGCAGGACGCCCGAACCGCCGACCGTGAACACAGCCTGTGCGCTCCATCCAGGTGGCTGCGGAAACGTCCAAATGTCAGTACCCGCCGCTAGGGTGCCGCCGAAACGGCACGGCAGGAGGACGAAATGGGCTTCTGGGGCACGTACATCGTGGCGCGGGCGGCCAATCCGCTGACCGAGTTGGCCGCGCTTCGGCCGTCGATCGGCGATATCTCATGGCATGGCCGAGGAGCCGACGGGTGGCAGGCGGTCCGGGTGCACCGCGGACCTGACGGCTGGGCGTCCCCGGATCTGCCCGCAGCGTGGGAAGCGACGTTGCGGGCGCTCATGGGGCAGGCCGGCAGCCCTGTCCTCGCCGCCGTTGTACTCGACAGCGACGGTGCCCAGCTCATCGGATACAGCCCCGAGGAGGGCCGCTGGGGAGGCTGGTTCATGGTGGACAGCATCATCGGGCACATCGACCCCGAGGGCTGGCGGTACACCTACTGGGACGACAACGACGAGCCCTACACCGAGGACGACGAGACATACCTGCCCCGCCATCAGGCAGTCGTGAACCGCCTGTCCACAGCCGCCGGACCGCCCGGCCCGGCCGCCGCGCCCGCGGCCGTCGCCTGGGCAGCCGTCGCCGGCCGCAAGCCGAACCCCACTGCCGTAGCAACCGTCCTCGACGGCAGGGACATCTTCTGCGAGGACCTGTTCTTCACACTGCTCACCGCCCTCGGCGTGCCCCACCTGGCCGGCCTCGACGCCCAGCACACGAGGTGACATCGGACGGGCTGGTTTGGCTGTCTCAGCTGGCGCTGTACTGCCGGCCAGGGACGTCCTCAGCCCGTATGCGGAGGTGAGCGCTGTGCAGCTGAGTTGAGACTTCGAACACCTCCCTCAACGGCACGGGAGCCTTGTCCGTAGCGCCCCGCCCTCACGCCGGCTCCGTCCCCCGATCCGCGGCCACTCCGAAAAGGCTCCGTCAACCGTTTGCCCGGACGGGGAGTTCGGTGATGCTGAGGGCGAAGTCCAGGTTCCCCACCCCGTGGTTGGCGAGGCCCACCGTGATCACGCCCGCTCCTTCCAGCCAGTGCGCCATTTTCAGGCCGCCGACGTCCAGCGGGCGCAGCCCGAGGCTCTCGATGAACGCCTCCACACTTGCCTTGGCCTGCGCATTGTCGCCAGCAATGAAGACGTCGGGCCGACCCTTCTCCAGGACATGACGGAAGACGGTGTTGAACGCCTTCACCACGCCGGCGCCGGCCGGGGCCGCCTTGGCGACTTCCTGCGCGATCGAGGTCTCCTCGCGGTGGGCCAGCCCGTCGAACGTGGAATTGAAGGGATTGCTGATGTCGACGATGATCTTGCCCGCGAGAGCGTCTCCGTACTGGGCGACGACCGGCACGACACCGTCGTACAACAGGGCCACGATGACGATGTCCCCGGCCGGGGCGGTGCCCCATTCTCCCGTCGTGGCGCCGCCGCCGAGAGCCTTGGCCAGGTCAGCGGCCTTGGACTGATCGCGGCCCATGATCTCGACGGTGTTGCCGCCCGCTACCGCCCGCGCGCCGATGGTGCGGGCCATGTTCCCGGTGCCGATGATGCTGATGCTGCTCATGAGGTGTCCTGCCGTGGTTGTGCGTTGTCCGGTTCAGATGGCGGTGGTGCCGCCGTCGGCGACGAGTTCCATGCCGTTGACGTAGCTGGAGTCGTCGGAGGCGAGGAAGAGGGCGGCGGTGGCGATTTCGTCGGGGCTGCCCATCCGGCCGCGGGGGATGAGGGACTCGAACTGGCGCTTGGTGGCCTCGTCGAAGAGTTCTGCCTGCTTGGCGGTGGCGACCTGGCCGGGGGTCAGGACGTTGACGCGGATGCGGCGGTCCTTGAGTTCGTTGAGCCAGACGCGGGCCCAGGCCTGCTGGACGGCCTTGCTGCCGGCGTAGACGCTCCAGCCGGGGAACGCGCCGAGGGAGGCGTTGGAGCCGGTCATGAGGATGGAGCCGCCGTCGTTGAAGAGCGGGAGGGCCTTCTGGACGGTGAACAGGGTGCCGCGCGCGTTGAGCCCGAACCACGTGTCGAACTGGGCCTCGGTGATCTCGCCGAGCGGGGCGGGCTCACCCCCGCCTGCGCTGGCCCACAGCACGTCGATGCTGCCCTTCTCCCGCTTGACGGTGTCGTACAGGCGGTCCAGGTCGTCCAGGTCGGCGGCGTCGCCCTGGACGCCGGTGACGTTGCGGCCGATCTGCTTCACGGCCTCGTCCAGGGCGTCCTGGCGGCGGCCGGTGATGAAGACGTGCGCTCCCTCGTCGACGAACAGTTTCGCGCCGGCCAGCGCCATGCCGGTGCTGCCGCCGGTGATGACCGCAACCTTGCCGTCAAGCTTTCCCATCGTCGCTCCCTCGGGTCGGTGGTGCCGCGCGCACCTGGGGTGACGGTGTTATGTACACCGCCCTGTGTGCTTACGGTACGGGGCGGGCGGCCGGGACGCAAACTATGTACACCGGTCGTTACCCAGCTCGGGTACCCTGGACCCATGACGGAGTTGGAGAAGGGCCCCACGGGCCGCCGCCGCGGCCGGGGCGCCCGCGAGCGCATCCTCGGCGCGGCCCAGCAGCTGTTCCGCGAGCAGGGCATCAACCGCACCGGCATGGACCAGCTTTGCGCGGCGGCCGAGGTGTCCAAGCGCACGGCCTACCAGCACTTCACCGGCAAGGACGAACTCGTCGCCGAGTACCTGCGCCGGTTCGACCCCTCCGTTCTGTCCGGCGTGTTCGACCGCACCGACCTCACGCCCCGCGAACGGCTCCTCGCCGCCTTCGACATCCCCGCCACCACCCCCCTGTGCCCGTACATCGGCGCCGCCGTCGAACTCCACGACCCCCTGCACCCCGCATCCCAGTACGCACGCGACTACAAGAAGGCCGTCGCCGCGCGGCTTGCCGACGCCGCCCGCGAAGCCGGCGCCGCCGACCCCGAGCAGCTCGGCGAGCAGCTCGCGCTCCTCCTCGACGGCGCCGCGGCCCGCACCCGGGTCCTCAACGCCGACGCCTTCCCCACCGCCGCCGCCATCGCCGCCGTCCTCATCGACAGCGCCATCCCCGCCGGCGACGACCGGCGACCGGCGGAAGCGTCAAGTTGACGTGGCACTCCGCGGCCGGTCTGGACGCTCTCGCGGACGACCCCCACCCGGACCTCCGGGAGGCAGCGGAGGCCGTCCTTGAGCCGCAGTGACCATTGAGCCTGTGGAACCGATCGTCCAGGGTGGAAACGTGACGTGGACCGAGGCTGAGTGCGTCGAGTACCTGGAGTCCGAGCGTGGCGCCTACGCCTGGGTGATGCAGCATCACGGTGGGCTGACGGCGGCGGAAGCCGAGGAAGCCGCCATGGAGCGGTACCCGTACGATCCGGAAGACGCCTCGAACCGCGGGCTCATCTTCCATGACACGTCGTGGCACTGGGCGATGCTGGCAATTCACGGCCAGGATTACGTGGTGGAACACCCCGAACTGATCCACCCGTCACCTGGTTACGAAGCTCTGCTGAAGCGCCAGGACGGCGGCGACGCACCATGAGCCCGCTGACCGGAGGAGGGGGCGGGTCAGTTCCGGTGCGGGGAGACGCAGCGGAAGCTGGAGGCGAGGGACGGGTCGCCGTGGCCCTGGTAGCGGGAGACCTGCGGGTAGCTGCACAGGTCGCGGGTGACCTGCTGTCCGGATGAGTTGATCAGGGTGGCGGGCAGAATACGGGGTGCCTTGCCGTGCTCGACCCAGGCGGTCAGCGCGGTGAGACCGTCGGACGAGCCGTCAGTCCCGTTGAGGCCGCAGTGGTTGGTGCCCGGGGCGAGGAAGAGACGGTAGAAGTCGTCGACCTGCTTGGAGCCGCCCATCTCGCGCTCGACCTGCTTGCGGTAGTCCACGGTGCCCTGGGTGGGGATGTACTGGTCGGCCTGGCCGTGCCAGGTCAGCAGCTTGCCGCCGGACTTGGCGAAGGCCGACAGGTCAGGGTCGTCCGTGCCGATGGCCTTGTCGTACTCGGCCTCGGACTGCTGGAAGAGCTGCGTGAACCGGCTGTAGGTGATCTTCGGCAGGTCCAGGGACGGGTCCTTGGCCACCCAGAGCCTGACCCAGTCGGCGGGCACCGGGAAGGGCGCTCCGGCGACGTTGCCGTTCGCGTCCGGCGGGGTGAGGCCCGCCAGAGCCGTCAGGTCGGCTCCGACCGGAACTCCGGGCCACAGCTTCGTGCCCGACGTGGTGCGCGGGCCGTCCCAGATCTTGCGGACCACGGCCGCGTCGGCCGCCGTGATGGTCAGTTCCTTGCCGTCGCACACCACCTTGGTGCCGATCAGCCTGCGGGGGTCGAAGTCGCAGCGGGCCGGGTCGTTGACCAGGCCGTCCGTGACGCCGTCGCGCGGGTCGCAGGCCTTGACCGCGGCGGCGGTGAAGGCATTGAACTCACAGGGAGTCGGATACGTCTTCTCGTTGTTCATGACCACCTGCGGCCACAGGGTGGCGACTTCGAACTCGTCCCAGTTGATGGCAGGCGCGTCCGCGAGGATGCCGTCGTAGTCGTCGGGATAGCGCTGGGCCTCCATATAACCTTGGCGGCCGCCTGTGGAGCAGCCGGTGAAGTAGGAGTAGGCGGCGTGCCGGCCGTAGATCCCGTCGACCACCTCCTTGCCGACGACGGCCGCCTCGTGCTGGGAGCGGGAGGCGAAGTTCGTCAGCAGTCCGGTGTCGACCTGGCCCGCGCTGTCCAGCGCCCAGCTGGTGTCGAGGGCGTCGCCGACGCCGGCGTCGGTGGTGGTCGCGGCGTAGCCGTTCTTGACGGCGGCGCTCATGCCGACGCCGTTGTCGCCGGCCAGGTAGGCGCTGCCGCCGAGCCCTTGGAAACGGCCGTTCCAGCCGGTCAGGGGCAACCAGGTCTGCACCTTGGCGTGGTCGCCGACGCCCGGGTGGGTGAGGGTGACCGTCACCTCGCAGAAGGCCGGAACATCGGTGACCGTGCCTTGCAGGATTCCGGTGCCGTTGATGGTCCCGCCCGCCCGGCGGACCGCCGTCACGGACTCGACCCGGGCGCCGGACGGGGCCTGCACGGACGGAGTCGAGCAGGTGACCGGCGCGGCGGCGGATGTGCTCCGGGGCTGCGCCGACGCGCTCGGGATCCACACCGCCGCGGCCAGCGGCACACCGGCTGCGAGGACAGTGAGAAGTCGTTTCATGGCTTTCCCGTCTGAGAAGTAGGTGTGCCCGCGCGGCGACACATGTGCGCATCGCGTGCGAAGGACCGTCGGTCGGCCGGCAGCGCGGACACGTCCGTCCGCGGGCATGCCGCCGCGGCCTCGGCATGCACCCCGGGCAGCCAGGGGTCGCCGAAGACTGACCGGACCTTATCACCGGTTAAGACGGTGACGCACTTGCTTCCGAGAGGAATCACCCGTCAAGATGGTGATGTGAACCTTGAGCATGTATTCGTGTGCGGGCACCCGGCCCTGGACTTCGCGGCCACGCTCCGCGCCCGGCGCTCGACCCGGTTCGAGATGTTCGTGACGCCGGAGCGGCTGAACGCCTGGTATCTGGAGTGCGGGCTGGTGGACGCGATCACTCCGGGCACGGAGGACGATGTCCGGGAGGCGACCACGGTGCGCGAGGCCGTCTACCGGCTCGTCACCAACCGCCACCTCGGCGAGGAGCCCGACCGGGAGGCGCTCGCCGTGCTCAACGGCGCCGCGCGCCGGACCCCCGCGACGCCCCAGCTCACCCTGTCGGGCCGGCACACCGAGGCGACGCCCGAACAGGCTCTGGCGACCGTCGCCCGGCAGGCCGTGGAACTGCTCAGCGGCCCGGACGTCCCCCTGATGAAGGAGTGCGGCAACCCCGAGTGCACCCGGGTCTACATCGACCGCTCCCGGGGAATGCGGCGCCAGTGGTGCGGTATGGAGTCCTGCGGCAACAAGATCAAGGCCGCCGCGTACCGCGCACGCAAGAAGTCCGCGCCGGCCGCGGCCGCGCACTGACCCCCTGAGTACGGGCAGGGGTCCGGGTACATCACCCGGTCGTACGGGCAGCCGGGGTACGTCCGGCCGGATCAGACGGTGATGGTCTTGTACTCGGTGTACGTCCCGATGCCGACCGAGCCGTACTCGCGGCCGATGCCGCTCGCCTTGAACCCGCCGAAGGGGCCGTCGAAGGCGATGGAGGCGCCGTTGACGGTGACGGTGCCGGTACGGACCCGGCGGGCGACCGCCAGGGCGTGCTCCTCGTGGGTGGACCAGACGCCGCCGGAGAGGCCGTACTCGGAGTCGTTGGCGATACGGACGGCGTCGTCCTCGTTGTCGTAGGCGATGACCACCAGGACGGGGCCGAAGATCTCCTCCTGCGCGATGCGCATGGAATTGTCGACGTCGGCGAAGAGCGTGGGGGTGACGTAGTTGCCCTTCTCGAGGCCTTCGGGGATCTGCGGGCCGCCGGTGACCAGGCGGGCGCCCTCGTCGATGCCGATCCGGATGTAGTCGCGCACCCGCTCCTGCTGGTCGGGACGGATCATCGGGCCGATGAAGGTGTCGGCGTCACCCGGGTCGCCGACCTTCAGTGACTCCACCAGTTCCTTCAGCGCGGCCACGACCTCCTCGTACCGGCTGCGCGGCGCCAGGATCCTGGTCTGGGCGATGCACGACTCACCGTTGTTGAGCAGGGAGCCGAACTTCACACCCGCGACGGCCTTCTCGATGTCGGCGTCGGGGAGGATGATGGCGGCGGACTTGCCGCCCAGCTCCAGGCTGACCCGCTTGAGCGCCTCCCCCGCGATCGAGGCGATACGGCGGCCGGCCCGTGTCGAGCCGGTGAAGGCGATCTTGTCGACGTCGGGGTGCGACACCAGGTACTCGCTGGTCTCCCGGTCCGCGGGCAGGACGCTGATCACGCCCTCGGGCAGGCCCACCCGCTCCAGCAACTCGGCCAGGAAGCCCATGCTCAGCGAGTTCTCCGGGGACACCTTGAGGACCACGGAGTTGCCGGTGACCAGGGCGGGGATGATCTTCGAAGTGGCCGAGGAGAAGGGTGAGTTCCACGGGATGACCGCGGCCACGACGCCGATCGCCTCGCGGCGCACCACGCTGCGCACCGGGGACGCGGGGTCGGAGGGCCGAAGCGTCTCCTCCCAGCCGAACTCCTCCGCCGCCTTCAGGTAGGCGTTCGCCTGCCGGGTCAGGCCGGGCTGTCCGGCACGGGTGAACCATCCGGCGGAACCGTTCTCCAGCGAGATCAGGTGGGCGATCTTCTCCGCGTTCTCCTCGCGCAGTGCGTTGAACCGCCGCAGGACCGCGATCCGCTCCGCCGGTGCGGCCAGACGCCACTCGCCGGCCCCGAAGGACGCCCGTGCCGCGGCGACGGCGCGGTCGATGTCCGCGGGCTGGGCCTGCGCGGCGCGGCCGACGACCGACCGGTCGTGCGGCGAGGCGATGTCGAGCAGCTCCGGGTTGCTCGGCTCGACCCAGGAACCTCCGACGAAGAGCCGGTCGTAGGTGATCATGTGCTTTCTCTCCCGGTGCTTTCGGTTCAGCTCGTTCCGATGCCATCATTCAACTGCCACTTCAATGTAGCACTTCGCTTCTTTAGCTGCACATGCACGTGCGACCCGTGCGCAGTATGCGTCACCCGTTTGACAGGTGACGGGCGGCATGCGAAGGTCGTCGCGCCAAGAGCCGCGGTGATCTCGTAGCGGTGATACGAGCGGAGGGTTTCTCATGATCAACAGGCGTACCTTCAGCAGGGCGGTCGGCCTGGGCACGGGCGTGGCGGCGGTCTCGCTGTCCGGCCCGCGGACCAACGCATCCGCCGCGACCACCTCGCACCAGCCGGGCGGCGCCGCCGTCCCCGCCATCGCCCCGGGCACCCACAACGGGTTCGGCCCGATCAAACAGGTCGAGGCCGGCCTCCTGGACGTCGGTTACGCCGAGGTCGGCCCCGCCCACGGCCCGGTCGTCATCTGCCTGCACGGCTGGCCGTACGACATCCACAGCTTCGTCGGCGTCGCCCCGCTCCTCGCCGACCTGGGCTACCGCGTCATCGTTCCGTACCTGCGCGGCCACGGCAGTACGAGTTTCCTGTCCCGGAACACCCCCCGCACCGCCGAGCAGTCCGCCGTGGCGCTGGACATCATCGCCCTGATGGACGCCCTCAAGATCGACAAGGCCGTCCTCGCCGGCTTCGACTGGGGCTCACGCACCGCCGACATCATCTCCGCGCTGTGGCCCGAGCGCGTCAAGGCCCTTGTCTCCACCGGTGGTTACCTCATCACCAACGTCAAGGCGCAGCTGGAGCCGGCCCTTCCGGGCGTCGAGCACAACTGGTGGTACCAGTGGTACTTCGCCACCGAGCGCGGCAAGAAGACCATGGAGAACGTCGACGAGCGCATCACCCTGTGCCGGTACGTGTGGACCCTCGTCTCCCCCAACTGGAACTTCGACGACGCCACCTTCGAGCGCACCGCCCAGGCCTTCACGAACCCCGACTACGCCGCCGTCGTGCTCTACAACTACCGCTGGCGCATCGGCCTGATCGAGGGTGAACACCGCTACGACCACTACGAGAAGCTGCTCGCGGCCCAGCCTCCCGTCCACGTCCCCACGGTCACCCTCGACCCGGCCCTCGACCCCTTCACCCCGGCCGGCGACGGCTCCGCCTACCGCGACCACTTCACCGGCCCGTACCTGCACCGCACCGTCGCGAACATCGGCCACAACCTGCCGCAGGAGGCGCCCACCGCCTTCGCCCAGGCCGTCGTCGACGCCGATCACCTCTGAGAACCAGTAGGTCGCCGGGCCGCCGGAACCGCATCCTGGGCGGCGGACTATTCTGTCACATTGCTGTGGCATTTATGGGGAGTGCTTCTACTCCTAAGAGGCGCTAGATGTCTCAGGCTGCACATTCCGCCACTACACTCGGTGCGGTGAGAGCCGACGCAGTGCGCAACCTGGAAGCCGTCCTGACCACCGGAGCACGCATGCTCGCCGCCGACCCCGGCGCGAGCATCGCGAGCATCGCCACCGAGGCGGGCGTGGACCGGCGCACCGTCTACCGCCGCTTCGCCTCCCGCGAGGAACTCCTGACGGCCATCTACGAATCCCGCGTCACGGCCATCGAGCGCGCCATCGAGGACGCGCGGCTGCGCGAGGCCCCCGTCGCCGTCGCCCTGCACCGCTACGTCGAGAACATCATCGCCGTCAACCGCACCTGGCCCGTCGACCTCGCCCGTATGCTCAGCGACGACGCCATCCGCCGGCGGCGGGACGCCTGTGTCACCGAGGTCGACGACTTCCTGCGGCGGGCCACCGACGAGGGCCTGCTGCGCCCCGGCCTCCCTGCGGGATGGGCGAGCGCGCTGCTGCCGCAGCTCATGCACCTCGTGTCCCGGCAGTTGCCCGAACTGAGCCCCGCGCAGGCGGCGGACGTCGTGGTCGACACCCTGCTGAACGGTCTCAGGGCGTCCTGACACTTCGGTCGGCCCCGGTCAGCGGGATGCCGAGCAGGCTCTCCAGTTCGGCAACCGTCCGGGCGGGCTCCACGGCGTGGACGGTGGCGAATCCGAGTTCCGCCGCGGGCGTCAGGTACTGCTCGGTGTCGTCCACGAACACGCACTCCCGCGCCGTCAGGCCGAGTTCGCTCAGCATGATCCGGAAGATCTCCGGTTCGGGCTTGCGCGTGCCGTGGACCTCCGACAGCACCAGGGCGTCGTAGCGCTCCTCCACCTCGTGGCCGTCGTACAGGTTCCAGGGCGCCATGCCGACGGAGTTCGAGAGGATGCCGACCTTGACGCCGGCCCGGCGGGCGGCGGCGGCCGCGGCGACCACCAGGGGCTCGGGGCGCAGGTCGGCGAAGACCCGGCCCATCAGATTGGCCGACGGGATGCCGGCAAGCGCTCCGGCCGCTTCGTTCCACTGGGTCTGGGTGAGTGTGCCGCGCTCCAGTTCCTCGATGAGCCGGATCCCCTCGGGATTGAGGTAGAGGCGGGTGAGCAACGTCCCCTCGGCCAGTCCCTCACGTCGTTCGAAGGCGAGTACGGCGGGCAGCAGCGGTGTGGTCAGCACACCACCGAAGTCGAGGACGAGGCCCTTGCGGTACGGGGTCATACGCACACCCTAAAAGGCCGCCGGGACCGGCGTCGTACCGCCTGTGGACGCGCCGGGCGGTGACGTGGTCGGCGGTCGCTCGTTGAGGGGGTGGGGCCGCCGCAGCGGGTGGCAGGGCCGAAGGGGTCCGTCGCCGGGTGGCGCAGCCGATGACGTCTGCGTGCCGCGGCCGGCCCGACCTTCCCGGTGAGTCCGGCGGAGCCCAGTGGGTCCGCGCCGGACCATGCCCCCGTACCCGGCAGCCTCGCGTGCGACGCCGGGTCGTTCAGGAGAAGCACCATGGTCAGCATTCCCGAGTCCGCGCAGGCGCTGGTCGCCTCTCCCGCGCTCGGCCACCTCGTCACCCTCAACCCGGACGGAAGTCCGCAGGCCACCTGCGTCTGGCTGGGGCTGGACAACGGCGATCTGGTCTTCGGGTCACTGTACGAATGGCAGAAGATCAAGAACCTGCGCCGTGACCCCCGGGTGGCGGTGACGGTCGAATCGGACCGCGTCGATCCGGCCGGCCTGCGGCAGTACCTGATCGTCAACGGCGAGGCCGCGGTCGACGAGGGCGGCGGGCTGGACCTGGTACGGCGGCTGGCCCGCGCGTACATCGGTCCGGACACCGCGTATCCGCCGAAGGCCCCCGACGGCGACGGGTACGTGGTGCGGATCACCGCCCACCGGATCGGCGGCGTGGGGCCCTGGGCGGCGGCCGGCTGACCGGATGTCACCACCGCGGGGTGGCCCGGACGCGGCCGCCCCGCACCCCCGGAGGACCCCACGATTCCGGCCACACCACGCGGATGCCCGGCGCCTGCCGGGGAGCCCGGCAGCCGTCCGGCAGGCACCCCCGCCTCGGCGGGTCCCCCGGCGCGCTCCCCCGCCTCCTCCCGTACGGGCCCGGCCGGATCACGTCGTTGCAGGCAATAACCTGTGCTTGCAACAATTGTGTGCGCCGCTTAATGGCGTGCGCGCTTAGTGACGGAAGGGTTTACTCCATGCCTATCGGGCTTATCGCCTTGGCCCTGGGGGGCTTCGGCATCGGGCTCACGGAGTTCGGGATCGTCGGGCTGTTACCGGAGATATCGGACGATTTCGGCGTCAGCGAGTCCGTGGCCGGCTACCTGGTCTCGGGCTACGCACTCAGCGTGGCCGTCGGCGCCGTCGCGCTGACCGCCGCGATCGCCCGCTACGACCGCAAGAAGGTCCTGCTCGGACTGATGGTGCTGTTCATCGCGGGCAACCTGATCTCCGCGCTGGCACCGGACTACGCGGTACTGATGATCGGCCGCATCGTCGCGGCCCTCTGCCATGGCGCGTTCTTCGGCGTGGGCGCGGTGGTCGCCGCGGACATGGTCGCGCCGAACAAGCGGGCCGGCGCCATCGCGCTCATGTTCGGCGGCCTGACGGTGGCCAACGTGCTCGGTGTCCCGCTCGGCACATTCCTCGGCCAGCAGCTCGGCTGGCGCTCCACCTTCTGGGCGATCACCATCGTCGGTGTCGTCGCCCTGGCCGGCATCCAGCTGCTGGTCCCGCAGACCGCCGCGCCGGCCGATACAAGCCTGCGCAGCGAACTCGGCGCCTTCCGCCGGCCGCAGGTGTGGATCTCACTCACCGTCAGCATCCTCGCCTTCGGCGGCGTGATCGGCGGGTTCACCTACATCGCGTTCACGCTCACCAAGGTGAGCGGTTTCGCCGACCACACCGTGCCCTGGCTGCTGGTGCTGTTCGGAGCCGGCACCTTCGTCGGCAACTTCGTGGGCGGCAAGGCCGCCGACCGGTCCCTGCGGACCTCAATGATCACGATCATGGCGCTGCTCACCGCGGTGCTCACGCTCTTCGCCCTGACCGCGGACAGCAAGGTCATGACGATCGTCTCCCTGGTGCTCATGGGCAGCGTCGGGCTGTCCACCGCCCCCGGCCTCCAGGTGCGGATCATGAAGTACGCCCCGGACGCGCCCACCATGGCCTCCGGCGCCAACATCGCCGCCTTCAACGTCGGCAACGCGCTGGGCGCGTGGCTCGGCGGCCTCGCGCTCGACGCGGGCTTCGGATACGTGTCGCCGCTGCGCGTCGGCGCCGGGCTCACCGGCCTCGGCCTGATCGTGCTGCTGGCGGCCTCCTTCGTGCGCGGAGAGCGGACGCCGGGCGATCCGGCCGGCTCCGTCGTCGACGCCGCGGAGCCGGCCGGCGCCGCGAGCTGAACCGGCCGCCGGCCGCGCCGCAGCGGCCGGCCCCCGGCACGTCCCGGCGAGGCCCAGGTGAGGCCCCGGGACGTGCCGGCACCCGTATTTTCCGGCCGTGCGACGCTTTCCCGCTTTCCCGTTTTCCTGCTTTCCCCCGGCCGGGACAGTGGCCAAATACGTGCGGTCCGCTTTCGCCGCCGCACCTGCATTCCCACCCGGAATCATGACGTCCGCATGTCCGGATTCTTTTCACCCAGGCCGCACCGCGCGACGTGACGCGAATTGATCGACCGATGTTACGGTGGCTTTAATTATCCGGACGCCCACCAGGAATTCTTGACCCGGACCGCCTCACAGGTATTGAATGAGGCACCGAACGGCGTTCCCCGACGCGTGCCCGTCGGTGACGGTCCGACGGGGGCGATCCGCACCAGCAGCGCGACGACGCGCTGGCCAGGCGAGCTTCCACATCGGTTTGAGGGGAAGACATGCACAGGCTGCGCGGACCCGCGGAAGTCGCGTCCGTCGAATCCGCTGCGTGCACCACACCCGCCGCGCGCACCAGGAGAGTTCACCGCTGAACCCGGAGTGCGCCACCGGAGCCGGATCCCGATTTCCCACGGAAAACCTCACCCTTCACTCCCGGCCCTGACGCCGTGAATTCCGCGCGCCCGGCGCACCTCCGGCCACCGCGCCGCGCATTCACGGAAGGGCCGGTTCCCGTCGTGCTACAGCGCCGGAAAACGCCACGCGGGACACACGGGTATCCCGTACGCGCGCACGACCCGCGAATCCCGAAAGACCCGCACGACGCACAGGACGCAACAGACCCAAGGATTCAGAAGAGACCCGGAGAAGATGATGGAGCTGTCTCCTTCCCTTTCCCGCTGGCAGCGTTCGGCTTCCCTCGCCCCGACGCAACCCGACCTCGCGGACCCAGTCGTGGAGCCGACCGTCGCGGGGCAGGCTGCCCGGGACCGGCCGGGGCAGGGCGCACCGGGCCCGGCCGGCCGCAGCCGCATCGCCGGCTTCTTCCCGGGCCTGGGCAGCCGGGCCGCGTACCAGAACCTCGACCGGTCCCTGCTGGACTGCGGGATGCCGGAGGTGGAACGCGTCTACCAGCTCGGCGCCCGGGCGCTGGGCCGCCCCGGGCGACCGGAGACCCTGCTGATGGTGCCGGAGAACATGCCCGCGACCCGGATGGAGCGGCAGGGCTTCATCGGTGCCGCGTTCCTGGTGCACAGCCTGGCCCTGGAGGCGTACTTACGGGCCGCGGCGCACAAGAAAGGCGTCGCGCTCGACTTCACCGCCTACACCGGCGAGAGCTTCGGGGTCATCGCCTCGGCGGTGGCCAGCGGTTCGGTGTCGGTCGGCGACGGCGTGCGGATCGCGCGGGCCTTCACCCCGCTGATGCTGCTCGCGGCCGAGGGCGGGGCACCGCAGGACGCCCTGTCCCGGGACCTGGCCGCGTATCTCCCCGACCCGGTACGCGGACGGCCGCTGGCCCCGGAGCCGTACCACGTGGTGGCACTGCGCGGCGAACCCGATGACCTGACCGAGGCGCTGAAGGAGATCGAGGACTTCTACCCCAGGGCCGACGTGGAGGTGCACAAGCTCTACTCCCGGCAGCAGACCAACATCTACGTGCGGCTCGGGGTGAAGTCCGGCTTCGACCTGTTCATGCAGCGCTTCCCCGCGGTGGCGACCGAGGAACTGAAGGAGCCGACGACCTTCCTGGCGCACTCGGCCCGCATGCGGGCGGTGCGCCGCGGCCTGGAGCGGTTCATCGAGGAGAACAACATCGTCTTCCGCCGCCCGCGGGTCCCCCTGGTCTCCAACAGCGGTGCCGGCCTGCTGACCACCGCGGCCGAGGTGCGCGGCGCCGTCCTGGCCGTGACCGACGAGGTGATGGCCTCCCGGATCACCGCGGAGACCCTGGACGCGCTGCGCCCGGACGCCGTGGTGGAACTCGGCCTCGGGGAGAAGTCGGTACGGCTGCTGACCGACAACAACATCGAGACACCGGTGACCGCCTGCACCGGCGACCCACTGGAGACCGAGGCACTGCTGGACACCGTGCACCTGGCCGGCACCGTCACCACCGAACTCGCCGCGCTGCGCAGGTCCGGCACCCACATGACGGGCCGTCATCACGACCTGCTGCGCCGGGTGTTCCGGCGGGCCCAGGCCGGGCCGTTCCACAGCCGGTACCTGCACCGGTCGATGAGCCGGGTCGTCGCCGACGAGATGCTCCGCCCGCAGGGCGACGGCGCCCCGGCCTTCCGCCGGTTCCTGGAGGTGTACCAGTACACCCGGTCGTACCACGACAGCGTGGACGCCGCCGGCGGCGAACTGGTGCTGCGGGCCCGGCTGAAGAAGCGCATCACCGGGCCGGCCGAGAAGGTGGGGCAGGTCTACGCCGAGCTGAAGGTGCTCGACGCCGCGGGCGGCGTCGCGGACCGCAGCACGCTGGCCGCCGAGCACCCCGAAGTGGTGGTCGTGCACCTCAGCCGGCTCTCCGACCTGGACGCGGCCGAACTCGCCCGCAGGACACGGCTGTTGCTGGACACCCAGCCGGTGGCGCACCGCATCCACGACCAGATCTCGGAGAGCCTGTGGATCGACGAGGACGGCTACCTGCCGCTGGCCGGGGTCGCCGCGCCTCCGGACGCCGTCCTCGCGATGAGCCGATTCGTCTACCAGTACACCCTGTTCGAGGTGCTGCGCCTGCACCGCCCGGCGATCTTCGCGCAGAGCGACCACTACATCGCGGCCGGCGACCCACTGGGCTGGCTGGTGGCGCTGGCCGCCTCCGGCGCGGTGCCGCTGGCGACGTTCGCCGAACTGTACGCCGACTGGCTGCGCGCCGGCGCCCGTACCGACCGGCTGCGGCCGGTACTGGACCGGCTGCTGTCGGCGCTGCGCGGCTCCGAGATCCCGGTGATCTCGCCGGACGGCGTGCCGTTGCAGTCCCGCAAGGACCTGGAGGCGGCCACCCGCGCCGTCCTCGGCACGGTGACGAGCAGTGCGGGGACGAACGGTGCCGGGAAGGTCGGTGCCGGGCCGAACGGTGCCGGGCCGAACGGCACAGGAAAGGTCGGCACGGGAACGATCGGCGCCGGGACCGTCGGCCACGGCGACGTGCACCGCGTCCACCTCAACGGCAACTGCCAGATCGTCTCGCTCGGTTCGGAGCTCTGCCCGGCCCGGGTGGACGCCGGACCGCACCGGGCCTCGGTGGTCTCGGTGCTGTCCCCGGCCGAGTTGTGGACCCGGGGCGTCAATCCCGCCCTGGACGCCTTCGAGGACCGCTGCGCCATGGGCCTGACCGAGGAGAACGAGCGGGTGCTGCGGCACGCGCAGGGCCGCCGGCTGCTCAGCAGTTCGGTCAACGCCTACGTCGGCATCGGCGAGCCGATCGTCGGCTTCGGCAAGGGCGGCAGCGAGTCGATGACCATCTTCCTGACCAAGGGCGGCGATCCGGCGGACCGGCCGTACGACCGCAGCGGGGACGGCGTGACCGTCCGCAAGGTGCTCAGCGAGGCGCTGACCACCGCCCGCTGGAGCCCGGACGGCACCGGGGTGATGCTGCCGCCCTTCGCGAAGGCCAAGAAGCAGGCCGAGTTCCTGCGCGCGCTGCCCGAGCCGGTGCGGCGCTACTTCCCTGAGGTCCACGACGTCCTCGAACGCGACATCCCGGTCCCCGCGCACCTGCGCCGCGGCGGCCGGACCACGTACCGCGAGGTCGTCTACGAGATGAGCTACGTACGCGGCGAGGAGGTCAGCCGGTTCGTCGAGAAGCACTCGCCGCCGCCGGCCGTGGTGGCCCGGCTGTACGAGGAGATCATGCGGCTGCTGGACCGCCGCGTGCACAGCGTCAACCGGGTGCCGGCGCCCGGCGACACCCTGGAGGCGTCGTACTTCCGCAAGATCGAGGACCGGCTCGCGCTGTGCCGGCGGACAGCGCCGCACACGTTCGGCCCCGGCCTGCTGGACACCGAGCGGATCGTCATCGACGGGCGGACGTACCTCAACCAGGCGGCGCTCCTGCGGCGCTTCCGCGAGCACCCGCGGTACCTGGAGATCCTCGAACCGCGGTTCCACAGCCTGGTGATGGGCGACACCAACACCGAGAACATCAAGCTCTCCGACCCCGAGCCGCTGCTGCGCGCGCAGCGGCTGATCGAAAGCGGCGCGCCGCGGGCACGTATCGACGCGGCGCTTGCCGCGATCACCGCCGAGTCGCTGGGGATCAGGTTCCTGGACCCGCGGGCCATCGGCTTCCGCAGCGACGGCGCCGAGACCCGCGACGACCCGATGTACGACAACAAGCCCTGGCACAACAGCATCGGCCACTACGACGAGATCCACTACGAGCAGTTCGCGCTGCGGGTCGACGTCGGCGCCGGCCGCGTGCCCCGGGTCGACGTCGACTTCACCAAGGACAACGCCTACCAGCGCTCGTACCGGGTCCGGGACGTGGCGGCCCGGCGCGGCCGGATCGGGCCCGGGACGGCGCCGCACGGGGTGGAGGACCACTTCGCGCCGGTGATGACGGCGGTGTACGGGCTCGACGACCCCGACTCCCCGTACCTGCGGGACGACCCGTACTGGCTGATCCGCTTCGTGTTCATGATGGGCACCCACTTCACGGCCATGCCGCCGTTCCACTTCCAGGCCGAGCTGGACGGGACGCTGACGGACACCTACCAGACCCAGCGCCGGCCGGTGGCCATCTACTGCCAGGGCATCAAGTGGCTCAACTGGGCCCTGGAGATGCTGGAGGGCCGGCGCCGGGAGTTCCTGGGCCTGGCGGTGCCGCCACTGCCCGCGCCGTGACCTTCGAGGAAGAGCCGCGCAGGAACGAGCCGAACGGGAACGCCCCGGCAGCGACGAGCCGGGCGGACCGGAGCCACGACCGTCCCACGACCGACCGCACAGGATCGAGCACAGGAGGGCACCGCTCATGGCCATCGACCCCACCGCTCTGCCCGTGGCGGGGCTGCACGAGCTGTCCAACGAGACCCGCGTGATGGCGACGCCCTGGAGCCGCATGGTGCGGGGCATCGGCCTCGGGCAGTACCCGGTGGACTACGACCGCGAGGCGGCCGCGCGCATCCGCCACACCTTCGGCCTGCTCGCGGCGAAGCTGACCGACGCCCACTCCTACACCCTGTTCTCCCGGCTGCTGGCCGACCTGGTCCTGACCGCCGCCGACCCGGCCGGCGGGCTGTCCCGGGACGCGGCGGAGCGCGCCCTCGGCCCGATCCTGGCGGCCATGCGCGCCGAGGAGAACCCGTACTACCGGCTGACGGCGGGCTGCATCCTGATGGACGCCTTCGCCAAACTGGGCCTGGACCGCACGCTCCTGGTCAACGACCGACTGGACGTGCCGGGCGAGATCCTGGATGTGCTGGATCTCATCGAGCCGGACCGGATCAAGGACGAGAACACCGGCCGTCACGGCGACTACGAGAGGCTCTCCGCCTGCACCGCGGTCTTCCTGGCCCTCGGCCAACTCGGGCTGGAGAAGCGGCTGGTGTCCGGCCCGCGCAACCGGGTCCGGGAGGCCCTGGACCTGCTGGAGCGCGTCCCCGCGCCCTTCTTCCGCGGCCGCGGCGGCTCCATGCTGCTGTCGGTCGTCTCGCTGCTGGGATACGACGCGCTGATCTTCGACGGCGAGCGGGACTACATGGCCGAGACCCTCGACCACCTGGACCGGGCGGACGAGGTGAACCTGCCCCCGGCCTTCCCCAGCCCCATGACCGACGCGTTCGGGAAGACGTACCCCCTGGTCACCATGCTCAACGCGATCGCGGTCTCCGGCCGGGCGGAGTACCTGACCCACGGCACCGACCGGCTGGCGCAGCTGAAGGAACTGATGGCCGCCATCGCCCCGGCCGAGCGCACCCACATGGGCCTGTACTACCTCATGGCCCTGCACAACCTCGGCCGGCTGCACGACCAACTCCCCGACCCGGACGCCTTCGCGGCCGGTGTGGTGAACGAGTGGCGCGGGATCGACCCGGGCGCGGATTTCTTCCTGTACGGGATCTCGTACCCCTACATCATCCAGACCGCCATGCTCACCGGCTGGACCGACCTCATCACCGACGAGACGATCGAGCGCCTGGTCGACTCCTTCCCGGACCTGGACCGCACCGCCCAGGACCGGGCCAACCGCCCCTACCCGGTCAGCTACGTGCTCAACGTCCTCGGCGAAATCGGCGCCGCCGACCGCCTCTTCGAGCCCCGCGCCCGCTACGGCGGCGGCTCGGCGATCGCGTGGGTCGTCGACCGCCTCTCCGACGGCGGCCGGGCCGAGGGCACCCGGCTCACCATGCTCAACCACGCCCTGATCGGCTACGCCCTGCGGCAGCGGGGCGCCCGGAGACCGGAGACCGAGCTGTTCCGCACCTTCCGGTTCCGGCTCACCGCCTGAGCGGTCCCGGCGGTCCCGTCGTACGCCGCCCGGCCGGCCGGTCAACCGGTCAACCGGGCGGTCTCGGCGCAGAAGGTCTGCCACAGGGCGGCCGAAGCGGGGCTCAGCGCGCGGGCGCGCAGCGGCGCGTGGGGCAGGCCGGGCGCCACCGTCAGCCGCGCCTCGACGCCGCTGTCCCGCAGCTTCGCCGCGTACAGCCGGGCGTCCACGACCAGCGAGTCCAGTTCGGTGCCGACGATGTACGCCGGCGGCAGGTCGTGGAAGGTGCCGCTGATCAGCGGCGAGACGTAGGGGTGGCGGGTCTGCTCGGGGTCCGGGCAGTAGCAGGCGGTGAAGAACTCCATCTCCCCGCCGGTGAGCAGCGGTGCGTCCGCGCCGCCCTCGCGCCAGCGCCGGAAGTCGAGCACCGGGCAGATCAGGGCCTGGCCGCGCGGCCTGGGCGCGCCCCGGTCCCGGGTCATCATGCACAGCGCCACCGCCATGTTCGCCCCGGAGCTGTCCCCGGCCAGCACGATCCGGTCCGGGTCGGCGCCGAAGCGGCCGGTGTCCGCCGCGATGCCGCACAGCGCGTCGTAGCAGTCCTCCAGACCGGCGGGGAACGGATGCTCCGGGGCCATACGGAAGTCCAGCGCCACCGTCACCAGGCCGGTGTTGGCGGCGAGTTCGGCGACGAGGGGGTGCAGGGTCGCCAGGGAGCCGATGACGAATCCGCCGCCGCGGATGTAGACCAGCAGACCCCGGCCGGCGATGTGCTCGGGCCGGTAGACGCGGATTCGCAGGCGCCGGCCGTTGCCCGTCACCTCCTCGTCGGTGACGCGGACGCCCGCGGGGACCTCGTAGGGGAACACCGTGCCGAGGTTCTCGTAGAGCGCCCGGGCCTGCGCGAGCGGGCGGGTGTAGAAGTCGGGCGGGAGCGCGGCGGTGAACCTGTCGATGAAGGTCCGCATTCCTGGTGCCCAGTCCATTGGTTCTCCTGCGGGTCGGGGTACGGCGGTGAGCTGTGATCAGGCGGTTCGTGGATCGGGCGGCGGCGTGGACCGGCCGCTCTCGTGGACCGGTCCGGTGGCCGAGTGGCGAGGGCCGCGGTCGGTCCGGCTGGGCCGGGGGTCAGCCGGTGCCGGTCAGGACGGCGGTGCGTATCCCGCGGCGGAAGAGCACCGGCAGGCACAGGGCGGTGCCCAGTCCCCCGACCCACAGCGCGGCGGGAAGTCCGGCCAGGGCGATGACGGCCGCGGCGAGCAGGCTGCCGAGCGGGACGACGCCCCAGGTCAGGAAGCGGGCCACGGAGTTGACCCGGACCAGGAAGTCCGGTGGCGAGGCGGTCTGCCGCAGGGTGAGGCCGGTCGGGCCGAAGACCCCTTCGCCGGCCGCGTGCACGACGCTGCCCGCGACCAGGGCGGGCACCGAGCCGAGGGAGCCGGCCACCGGCATGCTCGCCAGTCCCAGGACGGAGACGACCGCACCGGCCAGCAGGGTACGGGGCGGGCCGAGCCGGCGTACGACCGCGCCGGACAGCAGGTTCCCCAGCGGGTAGCCGGCCGCGGCGGCCCCCACCACGACGCCGACCGCGGTGACCCCGAGGCCGAGCACCTGACGGCAGTAGAGCACCAGGCTGCTCTCGACCACGCTCAGGAACAGCGCGTAGACGGCGCCGCACAGGATCATCGGTTCGAGCTGGCCGTGGTCGAGGACGAACCGCAGTCCGGCCCGTACGCTGCGCAGGATCCAGCCCTTCTCGCGGCGGGGGGCTTCGGCCGGCGCAGGCTGACGGGTCCTGACGGACAGCAGGGTGAGCACCGAGACCGAGTACGTGGCGACGACGCTCGCCACCGTCCAGGCCAGGCCCGCCAGCCGGACCAGGGCCCCCGCGATCGCCGGGCCGGCCGAACGTCCCACCGACTCCGAGACGAACAGCCGGGCGTTGCCCCGGTGCAGCAGCGCCGGGTCGGAGTACAGCACCGGCAGGAAGGAGGTGTAGGCGATCTGGAAGAACACCGCGGCGCAGCCGGCGACTGCGACCAGGGCCAGCAACTCGGCCAGGGACAGCACCCGCAGGCCGGCGAGCACGGCGATCACCAGGTAGCACGCGGCCTGTACGGTGTCGCCGGCCAGCATGACCGTACGCCGGGGTAATCGCTCCACGACGGCGCCGGCCGGCAGGCCCAGGAACAGCCAGGGGCCGAACATCACGAACGGCAGGAGCGCGGCCTTCGCGGCGGACACGCCCGGGATGGAGACCGCCAGCAGCGGCAGCACCAGCACCACGAAGCCGCTGCCCAGCAGGCTGGTGGACTGGCCGGCCCACAGCAGCGCGAAGTCGCGGCGCACCGCGGGCGTACTGCCCCGGTCGGCCTCCGGCGGGGCCGGCGTCGTCACACGGTCCACAGGCCCCCCTGGGCTCCGGCCCCGCGCCGGACCGCTTCCGGCAGGCAGCATTCACGGTCATGCCCCGCGCCGGAACCGGCGAATCAGGCGGATCAGCGGTGTGCGGCGGCACTTCGGGAGTGCCGGTGGGGCGCGGCGAACTGCCGGAGCGCGGTCAGCGCACGACGTCGAAGACCTGCTTCTGGACGCCGTTGCGGTAGACCTCGTGCTCGACCAGCGCCAGCTTCTGGGTGTCCTTGTCCGCGGTGCTGAACAGGCGCTTGCCGGCGCCGAGCAGCAGCGGGTAGACGAGCAGGTGGTAACGGTCGATCAGGCCGGCGTCGGACAGCGCCTGGTTGAGGGAGGCGCTGCCGTGCACGATGACCGGGCCGCCCTCGGTCCGCTTCAGGGCGGCGACCTCGTCGAGCGAGCGCAGGACGGTGGTCTCGCCCCAGTCGGCGACCAGCTTGTCCTCGGTGAGGGTGGTGGAGACGACGTACTTCGGCATCACCTTGTAGCGCGCGAACTCCGCCATGTCCGGCCACACCGGGCTGAACGCCTCGTAGCTGAGCCGGCCCATCAGGATCGCGGTGGACTCCTGCTGTTCCCGTTCCTTGATCTCGAATGCCTCGGGGACGAACTCGACCTCCTTGAAGGTCCAGCCGGCGTTCCGGTAGCCCGGTTCGCCGCCCGGGGCCTCCACGACGCCGTCGAGCGAGATGAAGGCGCTGCTGATCAGAGTGCGCATGGGACGTTCCTCGATGTCTGGGACGGGTGTCTGCTGCTTCAGCCTCCCTCCGACAAATATTTTTGTCAAGGAAGGGAGAGTTTTCGGACGCCTCGTACTCCTCGTGCAACGAGTTGGTTGCACGAGGATCGGCGGACGTGCAACAATCGGGTTGCACTCAATGCTTGCACTTGAAGGAGTTTCCTCATGAGCGAAGACATGATCGAGCGCGACACCCTGATCGACGCCTCGGTCGAGCGTGTCTGGTCGCTGGTGTCCGCGCCCGGCTTCTGGGTGGCCGACCCGGAGAGCATCAAGGGCACCACCGCCGTCGAGGGCGAGTCGATGGTGGCCAAGCACCCGGAGTTCGGCGAGTTCCCGGTGCGCGTGGTGAAGGTCGAGCCGCAGTCGTACGTCTCGTACCGCTGGGCCCCCGCCAACCCCGGCCAGGAGCTGACCGAGGGCAACAGCACCCTCGTGGAGTTCACGCTGTCCGCCGAGGGTGACAAGACCCGCCTCACCGTGGTCGAGAGCGGCTTCGCGGCGCTGGCCGTGTCCGAGGAGGTGCGCGCCCAGACGATCGCCAACCTCTCCGCCGGCTGGCCCGAGGTCCTCGACGCGGCGAAGAAGCGCGTCGAGTCGACTGTGTGACGGCAGAACCCGACGGCGCGGTCGAGGAGGTCGGCAGCGTTCTCGTCGCGCTCGCCGACCCCACCCGTCGCCAACTGCTGGATCTTCTCGCCGCGCACGGCGCGGCCACCGCGACGACCCTCGCCGGACAACTCCCCGTCTCCCGGCAGGCGATCGTCAAGCACCTCGCCGTCCTGGACTCCGCCGGACTCGTCGTCGGCAACCGGGTCGGACGCGAGGTGAGGTATTCACTGCGGCCTGCCGGCCTGGACGCCACCACCCGATGGATGTCCTCGCTCGCGGCCGATTGGGACCGCCGGCTGGCGGCCATCAAGCATGCCGCTGAAGCAGCGGAACGCGATTTCAGCTGACCCCGGGACGCGCGGTGCGGTGATGACGCATGCCCGGAATGCGATCACATGAATCGCATAACTCATATGACTCACATACCTCACATGACAAGGAGATTCGACATGACGACGCTGAAGCCCACGAGCATGCTCCTCGGCACGACCCGTCCCGCCGAGCTGCGGGCCTGGTACATCAAGGCGCTGGCGCCGGAGTTCACCGGCGAGGGCGCGATCGACCTGGGCGGCTTCCTGCTGGTCATCGACGGGCGCGACGACGTCGAGGCGAAGAACGACCAGCCGGGTCGCATGATCATCAACTTCGACGTCGACGACTTCGACGCCATGGAAGCCCAACTGAACGCGGCCGGCGTGGAGTGGATCTCGATCGAGGACCGCGAGAAGGGCAAGTTCGGCACCTTCGCCGACCTCGACGGCAACTACCTCCAGATCATCAAGTGGAAGTAGGACGCCCGAGCCCGGAATTCCGCTAGCCCCGTGACGGGGCCGTGGTCGGCCACGGCCCCGTCACGGGGCTAGCACGCAAGTCCGTCGACCCGTTCGTCGAGACGACTCCACGCAATACGACAGGAAGGAAGAGTGCACATGAGTACCCCGCAAACGGCGATGAGCCCACGGAAGGCCAACCTGGCCCTGGCCACGCTGTTCTTGGGAATGTTCGTACTGGGCAGTGGCGAACTGGGCGTGGTCGGCGTACTGAACCGGATATCCTCCGACTTCCACGTGTCCATCTCCTCGGCCGGCCACCTGGTGACCGTGTACGCGCTGGGCCTGGCCATCGGTGGTCCGATCCTGACCGCGCTGACGATCAAAATGGAAAAGAAGACCGTCCTCATCGGCTCGCTCGTGCTGTTCATCGCGTGCAATCTGATCGCGGTGCTGACCCACGTCTACGGCCTGTTCCTCGTGCTGCGCTTCCTCATCGGCGCGTCGCAGGGCCTGTTCATCGCGGGTGCGTTCATCGCCGCCATGGCGGTCGTCCCGCCGGAGCGCATGGGCCAGGCGATCGGCGTCGTCATCTCCGGTGTCGCGCTGTCCGGCGCGCTCGGCCTGCCGCTGGGCACCCTGGTCGGTCAGACCCTCGGCTGGCGCGGCTCGTTCATGGCGATCACGGGGGGCGCCGTGCTGACCCTGTTCGGCACGCTGGCACTGATCCCGACCGTGCCGCCCGCCGGCGCCGGCGCCGCCCACCAGGCCAAGTACGCGTTCGCCCCCAAGGTGCTCGCCGTGCTGTTCCTCAACTTCATCGTGTTCTCGGCGATTTTCGCGGCGCTGACCTACCTCGTGCCCTTCCTCCAGCACGTCACCGGCATCTCCGGCGCCCTGCTGAGCGTGTTCCTCCTGGCCTACGGTGCGGCCACCGCGGTCGGCTCCTCCGTGGTCGGCGGCAAGTTCGCCGACCACCGGGCCGGGCGCACCCTGATCATCGGGTCCTTCGGCATCGCTGCCTCCCTGCTGCTGCTCTACTACGTCGGCCAGATCGCCTGGCTCGTGGCGATCGTCCTGATCGGCCTGGGCCTGTCCTTCTACAGCATGGTGCCCTCGCTCCAGGTCCGGGTGATCAGCCTGGCCGGCCCCGGTGGCCAGCTCGCGCAGTCGCTGCCCGTCTCCGCGGCCAACGTCGGTATCGCCTTCGGCTCGTTCGCCGGTGGCATAGAGATCAACGACCACAGCGATTCCGCCCCGGTGATCACCGGTCTGATCTTCGCCGTGGTCACCATCGCGGTCGCCTGGGGGACCAGCTACCTCAAGCCGCCGGTCGTCGAGGAGTCGTCGGCAACCGCCGAATCCGTGCCCGAACCCGCCTAGCACAACCCGCCCGGATCATTTCCGGTACCGATCGGACGGCACGGTAGTGGCGGCGCTGAATGCCGTCACCACCGTGCTTCCGAATCGAATGGTATTCCGCGCCGGCTCGTACGACGGACTTCGCCGAATTAGCGCCGCGCGACCACAACTGACGAACAGCCGGCCAATGTGAGCAAGGAAGAAGTGGTAGCAGACCTTACCGCAGTGAGAAAGTTTGGATGAAATCCACTTCGCACACACGGGAAAGGTAATGCCATGAATGACCCGCAGTCGGCATCGGACCAGGGTGTGACCGGCGAGATCAATCACCGGTTCGTGGAGACCAACGGAATCCGGATGCACATTGCCGAGCAGGGCGAAGGGCCGCTGGTCGTACTGCTGCACGGCTTCCCCGAGACGTGGTACTCCTGGCGCCACCAGTTCGCCGCTCTCGCGGCGGCCGGCTACCACGTCGTCGCTCCCGACCAGCGCGGCTACGGCCGGACCGACCGCCCGGAAGCGATCGAGAAGTACTCGCAGCTCCACCTGGTCGGCGACATCATCGGCCTGCTCGACGCGCTCGGGGAGGAGCAGGCCGTCCTGGTCGGCCACGACTGGGGGTCGCCGGTCGCCTGGAACACCGCGCAGCTGCGGCCCGACCGCATCCGCGGCATCGCCGCGCTGGCCCTGCCCTATATCCCCCGCGGCCCGGTGAGCGCCGTGACCGGGATGACGCAGGCGCTCGGCCCCGGCTTCTACATGAACTACCTGCAGCAGCCCGGCGTCGCCGATGCCGAACTGGCGCGGGACCCGCGTACCAGCGTCCTCCGCTTCTTCCAGTGGGGCTTCGGCGACTCGCCGCAGGCCGAAGCGGCCGCCCTGCCGATAGTCCCCGAAGGCGGCACCCTCACCGATCTCCTGCCGGAGCCGGGCGCACTGCCCGAGTGGCTGACCGAGGCCGATCTCGACGTCTACGGACACGACTTCGAGCAGACCGGTTTCTCCGGCGGCCTGAATTGGTGGCGGACGATGGACCTGAGCTGGGAGCTGACGGCGCCGTGGCAGGGCGCGCCGATGACCACCCCGGCAATCTACCTGTACGGCGAACGGGACGGCAGCGTCCAACTCCCGGGTATGGACCAGCTGATCGCCAACCTGCAGTATCTCGTGCCCAACCTGACGCGCACGGTGGTACTGCCCGGAGTCGGGCACTGGACGCAGCAGGAGCGGCCGGAAGAGGTCAACGCGGAGCTGCTGAAGTTCCTGGGCGGCCTGTAGGCCCGGCCGCGGCGGCCACTTTGCGCCGCCACCGGGCAACCGACCTTCATCTGCGCGAACGGAAACGCCGCCGGATACCCTCCGGCGGCGTTTCTGCCGTATTGGGATGCATTGGGAACCGACCTACCGGTGCGTCCCGAAGCCGGTGGACGCCTGCCCCCATTGCATCGGGACCGGATTGGCGTAGGTCGGTTTCTGCGGCCAGCCGGCGGGCGAGTCCTCCCAGTCCTCGCGCCGGCCGTAGACGGTCAGGTCGAATACGCCGGTGGAGAAGACGAGTTTCTCGATTCCGCGGGCGGTGGTGCTGTAGGTTCGGTAGACATCATCGCCGTCGCGCAGGAACACGGTGAGCATGAATCCGTTGCCGGCGTCGCAGTCCGCGGAGAACGAAGTGCCGCGGGACGAGACGAATGGCATCGTCCAGCCCATCTTCTCCTTGTACTGCTCGATCTGCGCGAGCGGCATATTCGACACCGTCACCCAGGTGACGCCTTGGTCGGCCAGCAAGCGCGGCGCGTTCGCGGGGATGTTGTCGGTGAACCACGTGCAGCCGGGGCAGTAGTGGTCCGGGCCGTCGTCCATGAACTGGTAGACGACCAGTTGATCGCGACCGTCGAACAGGTCGAGGAGCGACTTCGTACCGTCCGGGGTGTCAAATGTGTAGCGATTACCGAACTTCACCATCGGCAGCCGGCGGCGGCGCGCGGAAAGTGCGTCCGCCGCGCGGGTCGCTTCCTTTTCGGCCGCGCGCAGCTCGTCGCGGGCCTGCTGCCACTCTTCGAGCGTCACGATCTCCGGTTTCGGCTTGTCCATGGTTCGACTCTACCGCTTGTCCATTGTCGGATTGTTCGAATCGACGGTAAATCGCCGCCGGACCCGTTGTTGTGACGGGGTGTGCAAAAGACAGGGCCTCCGGTGCCGCTCGGCGGTCCTGACGACCATCGAGCTGCACCGGAGACCCTGTTGGGGCTGTAAAGCGACCATGTGGCTGAGATTCCGGGCCCAGCCACATGATCAGAATGCTGGGCCCCGGTCTAGAGAAGAGTCGTGTTCGGTTCGAGGCCGCACAGCACGCGGCCGTAGGTCTCGGCGTTCGAGTTCGGGTGCAGGACACCGTTGAGGTTGAGCGCCCGGATGTCCCGCTCGATGCGCTGCATCGGCTGGCTCCAGTAGATGGACGAGCCGCCGCTGGCGGTGTTGAGCACGTCCACCGCTTCCTTGGCCCGCAGGCAGGCCGTGGCCGCGTCGAGCTTGGAAAGGGCGCGCTCCTCGATCGTCCACTGCTCGCCGGCCAGCACCTTGGTGTCCAGGCGCTCGGCCGCGCGGCGCACGTGGAACTCGGCCTCGTCGATCTTCATGGCCGCTTCGGCCACCTGAAGGTGGGTCAACGGCGCCTCGGCCTGGCTCTCGTAGGCGGTGTAGGAGATCTTCCGGCTCGGCAGCTTCTCGAAGAACGCCTCACGGGCCGCCTTGGCCATACCCACCGCCGACGAGCTGGTCACCGTGGTGGCGTGCTGCACGAAGGGGAGCTTCCAGGTGATGGAGTCCGCGTTCAGCTTCGACGCGTGCTCACCGCGCATCATCACGGGCTCCATCGGCAGGACCCGCGCCTGCGGGACGAAGAGGTCCTTCGCGATGGTCGACACGCTGCCCGTGGCCCGAAGGCCCGCGGTGTGCCAGTCGTCGACGATCTCCAGGTCCGACATCGGCACCGCGACCGTGGCCGGGACCCACCCGCCGTCCTCGGTGACCAGCTGCACGGAGTGCATGTCCCACTGGCTGTGCGGCGCGCCGGAGACGAAGTGCCACCGGCCGTTGAGGATCACGCCGCCGTCGGTCGGCGTGGCGACGCCCGACGGGTTGACGCCGCCGCAGATCCGGACGCTCGGGTCGGCGAAGATCTCGTCCTGCACCTCGTCCGGGAACAGGCCGGCCAGCCAGGAGCCCATCGTGAACGTGCTGATGGTCCAGCCGACGGCACCGTCGCCCCGCGCGAGCTCGGAGATCACGGCGGACACGGTCCGCACGTCGACCTCGGAGCCGCCGTAGCGCATCGGCACCCGCATCTTCAGGATGCCGGCGTCGATGATTTCCTGCAGTACCTCCTCGTGCATGACCCGGTGCTCTTCTTGCCACGCGACGTGCTTCCGGATCACGTCGACCAAGTCCGTGGCCCGGCTGACGAGATCAGCCTGCGGTGGCGCCTCATTGATCGTCATCTGTGCTCCTGAATACGATGACAGGGAAAGGAAAGTGGAGCGGGTTTCACCAATCCTCCGAAGGAAGAGCTTGTGTTGTATCGACCATCGCATAGGTGGCCGAACCACGATTCTTACGGATTGCCATAAGAATTCCAAAGGCACTGTGTTTCGCCTCCGCCACTCCGGTTCCGAGTCACAACTGTCACACAAGACATTCGGTTAACCATCCCGGGCCCGGCGCCACGTCCAATACCGGCCACTGGCCAGAACAACACGGGGGCGGTACGCGGCAGTACCAAGCGGATTGACTTCCTCCGAGAACACCGGGCATCAAGATCGACGGTATGGCACCTTACCGTCACAACTCCGAGGACTTGTCAAGTGTCACGGCAAACAAAGTAACCCGTTGTACGATCCGACAACTCGCCGCGGGCTCGGCGGGCATGGCGCCCAGGCGAGCGCGGGTGTCCGGGGCCGGGGGCGGCGACGGCCGGTACGGATCTTCGTGGAGTGCCGTCGAAGGCGGCCGGCCGCGGCCGCGGCACTTCTTCTACGGAATGTCGAAGTACCGCTCGTTCCGCGGGAATTGGTCGCGAGGCGCGACGCGAGCGCCGGGCAGGCCCGGCCCACCCGAATGGCTCCGAATGACCGGAACGGCTCCGGGCGCACCACGGGCCGAGCCACGGAACACGTCAGGGAAAAGCTCCATGGGAACGCTCCGGCGGCGGCGCACCCGCCCGCTCGGCCCTACCGTATTTCGGCCAGGAGCGGACGGCCGCCCGGTCTCGAAGTCGCCGGTAAGCAGTCGATCACAGGGCAAGGCATCAGTGGATTACCGCACGCCTTCGCCTTTTCCCAGGGGACGGATCCGGCGGCTCACCACGAAATCGTCAGGGCCGGCGGACGCGCAGTGCGACCCCGCTCAGTGCGCCGAGGTGTCCGCCTTCCGCGCCCGGGAGCCGGGGTTCGCCGCCGTGCGGGATCGTGTGGTCGCCGCGGCCTGTTGTGCCCGGTTGGACGAGGTGCTGCCCGCGCCGCGCCCGATGTGGTCTTCGCCTTGCGCGGCGCTTCTTCGGCGGATGCACGCACAACTCGTCGCCCGCGGAGGGCCGCTACGGCCGTCCCGGCGAGCCCGGAGCGCGAATCCGGCGGTCATCGGAAATACCATGACACAAGCGACCTCCCGAGGTCCCCCGAACGCCCGAGGGAAGCGCAAGGGTGCACCGGCAAATACCGGTGGTTCCCGGCCTTCTCACCAACTCTCACAAAATCCTGAAACAGCGGGCATTGGGAACGTCGGCATTCCGCGTGACGGGCCGTCGGCAGCAAAACGTCCGGTCCCGTGGCCTTTCCCCCGCACACTCCGCACACGCGGCAGCACTTTCCGCACTCGCGTGGTGTTTGCCGCCCGGACAAAGGCGTGGCGCGGGTTCCGGGAACAATGGGAACGGCAGCAGCAGCCGTCACATTGGCTGCGTCGGCGGAGCCGGTGGGTCGACGTCGAGGGCCGCGGCGCGCAGGGCGGCGGCCACGCGGATGACCGGATCGGCCGGCGGGTGGGGAAGGCGGGCCAGCAGCAGGCGCCGTTGTTCCTGGGGGCCGCCGCGCACGGGAAGGACCCGGACGCCCGGTGGCGCGGCGGAGGCGAGGGTGGCGGGCACAGTGGTGAGCCCGCAGCCGGCCGCGACGAGGTGGAGCTTGGCGAGCCAGTCGCGGGCGGTGAGGGCGATCTCGGGCCGCTCGTCCAGGCCCGGCCACACACCCATCAGCCGGTCCTCGCCCGAGGAGGAGCCGGCGATCCAGCGCTGCCCGCGCAGGTCGGCCACGTCGACGTAGTCACCGCGGGCCAGCGGGTGGTTCGCGGGCACGGCCAGGCACAGCGCGCGCTCGGTAAGGGCCTGGACCGCGAGCGGGGGCGACTCGGCGTCCGGCGGCCGGAAGGGCGGCGCGGAGACGAGCAGGGCCAGGTCGATGCTGCCGGCCCGCAGCGCGCGTACCAGCGCGGGAGTGCTGCCCTCCCGGCCGATCACGTGCAGCGCCGGATCGGTGCGGCGCAGCACGGCCAGGGCCCGGGGCACCAGGACGACGCCGGCGCTGGGGAACCACCCCAGGCGGACCGTCCCGGCCTGCCCGGGCAGGCCGGACAGCTCCCTGGCGGTCGCGTCGATCTCGTCGAGCACGACGGTCGCGCGGCGCATGACGACCCGGCCGGCCGCGGTGAGCCGTACTCCGTCGCGCCGCCGTTCCAGCAGCTCCGCGCCCGCGGCCCGTTCGATCGCGGCGATCTGCCGGGACACCGCCGACTGGGTGTAGCCCAGCGACGCGGCGGCCGCGGTGAAGGTTCCCTGCTCGGCCACCGCGCGGAAGACCCGCAGCGCGGTCAGCGACACATCCGTGAAGTCCATGACGTTTACGCATACTAGCTGTGCTGATCTTTCGTTGGACTCATGGGTTCCGCCTTCCTAGCGTGGCAGGCATGAACGCATCGCGCATCGCCCTCGTCACGGGCGCCAACCAAGGACTCGGCCGTGCCTTCGCCGAAGGTCTGGCGGCCCGCATGAACCCGGAGGACCTGGTTCTGCTCACCGGCCGCGACCAGCGGCGCGTGACGGACGCCGCCGCCGAGGTCGGCCGGCTGCCCGGCGCCCGCGCCCGCGTCGAGGGCCGGGTCCTGGACGTCACGGACACCGACGCCATCGCCCGGCTCGCCGAGGAGCTGCGAGCCCGGTACGGCGGGGTCGACGTCGTCATCTCCAACGCGGTCGCCCGCGTGCTGCCCGAGGACTCGCAGGCGGCGCGGGCCGACGAGTTCATCGACGTCTCCAACACGGCCACCCACGCGGTACTGCGCTCCTTCGGTCCCGTGCTGCGCCCCGGCGGACGGCTGCTCGTCGTGGCCAGCAGCCTGGGCACCCTCGGCCACCTCGACCCGCGGCTGCACCACCTCTTCGACGGCGCGAGCCTGGACCAGGTCGAGTACGCCGTCGAGTCCTGGCGCAGCGCGGTCCACAACAGGACCGCGCAGGAGGCGGGCTGGCCGGTCTGGCTGAACGTGCCCTCGAAGGTGGCCCAGGTCGCGGCCGTCCGCGCGGTCGCCGCCGAACGCCGCGGGCAGGACCTGGCCACCGGCACGCTGATCGCGTCCGTGTGCCCCGGCATGGTCGACACCGCCACCTCGCGCCCCTGGTTCAGCGAGTACAGCCACGCCCAATCCCCCACCGACGCCGCCCGCGCCGTCCTCGACCTGGTCTTCGCCGACCACGTCGACCCCGCCCTCTACGGCGAACTGGTCCGCTTCGGCAAGGCCCTGCCCTGGCACGACGGCACGCCCCCGGTGGAGCAGGACCGGATCCTCACGCCCTGACCGCCGGCCCGCCCGTACCGGCCCCGCGCCATGTGCCCGCACCCGCACCCGCACCAAGGAGTTCGCCCATGAGTGCCGTCACCACCCCGTTCGGCTTCTCCAGTACGGCCGCCGAGGTCGTAGAAGGCATCGACCTCACCGGCCGCCGGGCGGTGGTCACGGGCGCTTCCTCCGGCCTCGGCGCCGAGACGGCCCGCTCCCTGGCCGCCACCGGAGCGTCGGTCACCCTCGCCGTCCGCGACCCGGCGGCCGGCGAACGCGTCGCCAAGGACATCACCGCGTCGACCGGCAACCAGGACGTACGCGTCGCACAACTGGACCTGGCCGACCCCGCGTCCGTCAACGCCTTCACCGCGGCCTGGCAGGGCCCACTGCACATCCTGGTGAACAACGCCGGCGTCATGGCCTGCCCCGAGCAGTACACCGCGCAGGGCTGGGAGTGGCAGTTCGCCATCAATCACCTGGGCCACTTCGCCCTCACCACCGGCCTGTACGACGCACTGGCCGCCGACGGCAACGCCCGCGTCGTCGTGGTGAGTTCCACCGGTCACCAGCAGTCCCCGGTCGTGTGGGACGACGTCAACTTCGCCTTCCGCCGCTACGACCCGTGGCTCGCCTACGGCCAGTCCAAGACCGCAGGCGTCCTCTTCGCGGTGGAGGCGACCCGCCGCTGGGCCGGCGCCGGGATCACCGCCAACGCCTGCATGCCCGGCGCCATTTACACCAATCTGCAACGCCACACCGGCGGCCGGGGCAGCGGCCGGGTCCCCGCCGACCTGATCAAGACCGTCGAACAGGGCGCGGCGACCTCCGTCCTGCTCGCCGCCTCCCCCCTCCTCGACGGCATCGGCGGCCGCTACTTCGACGACTGCAACGAGGCCGAGGTCGTCGACCGCCGCACCGGCACCCTCCACGGCGTCGCCCGCTACGCCGTGGACCCGGACAACGCGCGACGCCTGTGGCCCCTGTCCCAGGACCTGCTCGCCCACGCAGGCTGACACCCGGGGCGTTGTCGGTGCCCGGCCCTACGCTCGCCGCATGACTCGTACCGACCTCGCCGCGTTCGACCGGGCCTGGGACCGCTTCTCCGGCTGGCTGGCGAAGAACTCGCCCGCCGATCACGCGGCCCTGCGGCCGCCGGCCACCGCGCAGGAGATAGCGGCTCTCGAAGCACGGCTCGGTTTCCCGTTGCACCCGGAGCTGAGGGCGCTTCTGGAGCGCCACAACGGTGTCGCGGAACTGAGGCCGACGCACGGCCCCTTCCAGTTCCAGGCGGGGGCCTTCCTCCCGCTCGGGCACCGGCTGAACAGCACGGAACGCATCGCCGAGGAACACGCCATGCTGGTGGAATTCGGCGAGGACAACCTCGATTCGGAGCTGTGGGAGGAGGACGAGCTCAACGGCCACGCCCACCAGTGGGTGACGTTCGCGCACCCCAACGACGGCGGCGTCGCCTTCGTCGACCACCGGCCCGGACCGACGTACGGCCACGTCTACGAGATGGGCATCGGCTCGGGCGAGATCGAGGGCACCGAGTGGGCCACCGGTCTCGGCGAGCTGTTCGACCGCCTCGCCGACGCCCTGGAGGCCGGTACTCCTTTCTTGTACTACCTGCCCGGGTTCCACGAGGACCCGACGGGGCAGCGCTTCGTCGAGTGGACGGTACGCGTCGGAGCAGGGGCGGGCTGAATCCGCCGCAGTGGTGACGGGTCGCGGTGCCGACACCATGGGTGCGGGCGGCGGTGACGGCGGTCAGTGGCGGGGGGCCAGCAGGACGGGGCAGTGGGTGTGGTGGGCGGCGGCGTGGGCCACGCCGCCGAGGTGGCTGCCGATACGGGGGCCGCGGCCGACCACCAGCAGGTCGGCGGTGGCGGAGGCCCGTACCAGGGCGTCGGCCGCGCCCAGGAGGCGGACGTCGGGGAGCACGCCGACCTCGGGGTACCGCAGCTGCCGGGAGTGCAGGACGTCCAGGACAAGCTGCACCTCCTGGTCCTCCCGCTCGGCGCGCTCCTCCTCCAGTACGCCGAACGGGTCACGGGGAAGGACGGGCGGCAGGTCCCAGGCGTGCAGGACGCGCAGCCGCACCCCACGTAGCGCCGCGGTCTCGAAGGCCGCGTCCAGGGCCCGGTCGTCCGGGTGCCGGGCGTCCACGCCCACGACCACCTCCGGCTCGTGCGGCTCCCGCTCGTCGGGCACGGGCACCAGGACCACCGAGCAGGTCGCCGCTCCGGCCACGGCGAGCGCCACCGAGCCCAGCCGCAGCCCGTTGAAGCCGCCGGTCCCCCGGCGGCCGAGTACGAGCAGCCGGGTGCCCTGCGCGATCTCGGTCAGCACGCGGACCGGCTCGCCCTCGATCGAGCGGGCCACGACGTCAAGACCGGGGTGAGCCCGTACGATCCCGTCGGCGATCTCCCGCGCCGGGCCGTCACCGCGCACCAGTGCGCCCGGCCGGTCCTTCGGCATCGGCGGCACGACCGTGACCAGGCGCAGGGCGAGTCCTCGCCGTACGGCCTCCGCCGCCGCCCATTGCGCCGCCACCCTGCTGTCCCCCGAGCCGTCCACGCCGGCCACCACGTACCGCGTCATCATCCCTCGCTCTCCACGCTGCCCCTCCCCCACATTCCCGCACCGGGCACCGCCCCGCCCATCGCCCGATCGGGCCCCATCACCCGATCGGCGTCCTCACATCGTGGTGATCGTGCGTCCGCTCACGGAGTCCGGGCGGATGCGGATCCACAGCGGGCGGTCGCCGCCGGCCCAGGGGTGGACGGTGTCCTGGGCGGAAAGGCGCTCGATCGTGGCGGGGTCCTCGACGGTCTCGGCGACACCGGTGACGAGGACGCTCCAGCCGCGGCTGTGCTCCTCGTCGATCGAGTCGGCCTGGAAGGAGACGGCGGAGCCGGCCGTGGGGGCGGCCGGGCCGCCGGGCTCGGTGCGGTAGACGATCGTGTGGGCGTCCACGGCGTAGTTGACCGGGAAGACGGCGGGGCCCGGCCGGACCGGCAGCGCGACGCGCCCGACCCCGTGACCGTCGATCCGGTCCCAGCACTCGGTCTCCGACAGCCGCATCAGCACCGGGCGCCCCGCCGCACCGGCCCGGCCCGGCGGCGGCTGACCGGGACCGTGCAGCAGCGTCTGATACGGCACGCCCAGCGCGCCGGCGATCCGCAGGAAGCCCCCGGGATCGAACTCCGGTCCAGCCTCCAGCAGGTGCTGCAGATAACGCGGCGACATGCCCGCCTCACGGGCCAACTCCTCATGCTCCAGGCCGAGCTCGGCACACCGTTCGGCGATCCGGCGGGCGAGGACGCCGATGCCGGGCGGCGTGCCCCGGCCCTCGGGGCTGTCGTCCACGGCGCTTCCTCCTTCCCTCACGGCGAACGGTCGCCGAGCCGGGCGCACCTTCCGGGCGACCGCTCCCGTACGGTCCGGCGCCGGCTCGCACGGCGCAGACGCGCTCCCGTAAGCACCCGGCCCGTGACGTCAAGCCTCACCCCTCGGGCCGTCGGGCGCCATACGAGGGCCGCCCACCGGGGAACGCCCGGACCGGGGCCGATGCGAGGATGAAGCCATGTGGACCAGGCGCCGTGGCGAGCCGAGACGGATCGAGCGGGCCGAGGTGAGGAGCTGGGAGAAGCGGCCCAGAGCGCTGATGGACCTGCTGGGGAATCGTCTCGACGCCCAGACGTGGGGCAACGCGAGGGCGCTCTGGCCGTCACCTGGCTCGGCGACTGGTTCGGCGATCACCCAGAGCTGGGCCTTTCCGGTGAAGAACGCACGGAGCTGATCGCCCTGGCCGAGGCGGTGGACCCGGACCTCCTTGCTCGCGTCACCGACGCCGTTGCACCATCTGAGCCGGACTGACCACCGCACAGCTGGTGCCCGTCAAAGCGGAGCACACTCCAGCCGACTCAAAGAGCATCACCTGTCCCACCTTCGAGCGGGACATCCTCGCCCCCGCTTCGACGGCTCCTTCGCTTGCGCCTGTCTGAGGCAGCCGCCCGCAACAGGGTCACCCGCTTTAACGCACTACAGCAGGTGAGTAACGGTGAATCACACGTCACCGCCGGCTTCGAGCACCGCATCGCTCCCCGCGGAAACGCCGCGCGCGAGGTCATCGGCGTCGCCTTCCGTCTGCCCGACCCGCGCCAGCGCCTTCCGTACTTCGCCGCCCGCAAGGCCAACCCGGTCTTCCACTTCGCCGAGGCCCTTTGGTACCTGGCCGACCGCCGCGACCTGGAGATGATCGGCTACTACGCGCCGTCGATGAGGGCGAGTTCGCGCGACGGCGTGACCATCGACGGCTCCGCCTACGGCCACACCCTCTTCACCCCGGCACCAGGCGACGACCGCTCACCGTTCGACCGAGTCCTGGAACTGCTGCGGCCCGAGAGGGACAGCAAGCGCGGCTACGTGTTCTCCTTCACCATGATCCAGGAGTACGCGGCCGTGCAGCTCGGCCTGCGCCTGGGCTCGTACACCCACCACATCGGCTCCGCACACGTGAACGACCGCGACACCGAACGGGTGAACCGGGTCCTTGCCGAGGCGGCGACCCGGGCGGCCCCACAGCACTTCCCGCTCCCGCCGGTGCCCGCCAGTACCGGTCCGAAGACCATCGCCCACCTACCTGCGCGACCGGAGCGAGAACTGGCGGACAGGCGGCTTCACAGCCCGCTGGCGGCAGATGCGCAAGGCACCGAGCACTGTCGAGCTTTGCAGGTCATGCCTTGTCCGTGGCCTCGTCCTGCTGTTCTGTGTCTGCGATCTCGGATGCGGCTGGCGCCGACATGGAGATGTAGTAGACGGACCTGCCCTGCCGCTCGCGCGCTGCCGCGCCAGCGGCTACCAGAGATTCCAGCGCCTGGCGCACGGCCTGCGCCGTGGCCGCGTACGCCGGGTCGCCCTCGGTCAGCTCCGCGAGGACTTCTCTCGCCGAACGGGGCTGTCCGGGCCTTTGGAGCAGGACGTTCCCCGCGCGCTCCCGCAGCGACGGCTCGATGTTCTTCGCGTCGGCCTGCGCAGTCTTTGCCGCGGCCTTGGTGGGCGCAGGCCCCCTCCCGGCAGCCGAAGTGGCTCGTTTACGAGGGGCAGCAGCGGCCTTTTTACGTCCGCTCCGCTTTCCTGCACCTTCGGCGCCGCCCTCGGGAGCACCAACGGTCTCAGGGACCGGGGCGACGTCCCGTTGCCGTGGCAGAGGCGTGTCCTGCGAGGCCGGATCCGCCGCTGCGCCTGCTTCCTGCGTGTCGTCGGTGGCCGGCGGCGCCGTTTCGGATGCGGCCTTCAGGCCCACCAAGTAGGTCTCGTCATCCTGGAGCTGGACCAGGCGTGCCTTGAGCCGCTCCTGTTCGGCGCGGTTGGTCTCGATGTCAGCAGCGATCTGCCGTGTGTACTGGCTGCGGAGAGGGACCGCATGCGACTCGACTTCCATGTCAGCTCACTTTCTCTTGTTCCATGTTGCTCCGGGATGTTACTCACATGAAGGCCCGACAGCTTTCAGGCTTTCCCGGTTGCGGTGCTTTGAGGGCGACCAGCGCATCCCTTTGGACGTTTCCGAGCCTGCGCACCGCCCCTTGCTACGCGGGCGCACCTGGACCGGAAGGCGACCGCCGTCCTGCGTGGGCGCGTCGGCGGCCCCGTGGCGTAGATGAGCGGGCACGTCCACGAGGTCATCACTTGGCTTGCCGAGTTCGGCCGCGATGGTGTCGGTGATGGAGGAGTGGCCCGGCGGGCGCCCTCGTACGCGTCCAGGTGTCCTTGACCTTCATCAGTCGCCGATCCCGCGGGTCCAGCACGGCGTTCGACGCCACGCCGTAGTCGTGGCCGGTCGCGAAGTCCGGGCTGTCCAACTGCTCGTCCAGGGTGAGGCGGTTGGCGTCGTCCCGCACCGTCGCCGGCAGCCCGTCCAGGCCACCGGCCAGCTGCGGATACAGCAGCACGTACGCGCGCCGCTCGTCCGGGCTCAGGCCCTTCCACCACGTCGCCGCGGCTTTCGGGTCCCGCGGCGGTTTCGGCGCGTCGACGCCCAGAACCTCCATGGCTGTCTGCGCGTCGACGTTCCGCCCGTCCTCCGACGCCTGCGAGGGATGGTGAGGGCAAGGCGTCGATACGTTGCCGGTAGCCGGCCGACTCCGCGCCGCTGTCTTGCGCCTCGTAGCGGTTGGTGCTCCTCGGGGCCGTCACCGTGCCGGCGTCGTCCACCGCGTACCCGCCGGCCTCCGCCTCCCGCACCACAGCGCGCAGGTTGCTCTGGGTCTGCTCCATGCGCTGGTGCACCACGGTCAGGACCGCACCGATGGTCTCCGCCTCGATCCGGCCGATCGCCAACCGCTCCTCCACCACGCCCAGGAACCCGAACGCCTCGGTAGCGGCCTC
This sequence comes from Actinacidiphila acididurans, assembly GCF_016918855.1. GTDB lineage: Bacteria > Actinomycetota > Actinomycetes > Streptomycetales > Streptomycetaceae > Actinacidiphila > Actinacidiphila acididurans. The sequence goes on along the minus strand of NZ_JADKYB010000001.1, from coordinate 299,026 downwards.
ACCCGACCAGCCGGCCCTCCTCAGGGGAGCCGTCACATGCAACTGGTGCCGGGTGTGCGCGCTCCCCAAACGGAAAGACTCTGTCACTTGCGAGCGGCCCCGGCGATGCACTCCACGTCCGGCTTCCACCACAGCGCGAAGGTCTCGGTCATCTACCCGAGCTCCTCGAAGTCCCGGCCTATGAGCGTCTCATTCCACTCATGACTGGTCGCGCACTGCCGCAGCGCATCCGCCGCGGCCGACATCCGCTCCTGAAGACCCCGCAGAGCCGGCGCCCACGTGTCGGCCACGGCATCGGCCTCGGTCCTGATCACCCAGCCGGACAGAGCGGCCACCTCTTGGTCTTCCGACCCCAATGCCTCTGCCATGGTCGCGCTCCTATACGTAGCCGCACCGAGCCCCCCTCCGACCACGGGGCCCGAGCTCAGCGCCCGCCGCCGTCCGATGCCGTCCCTTCCATCACCTCCCACGGCTCGGCGATCGTGCCGTCGGGCTCCCAGCCGTACCGCGTCAGTCTGGCGGCCTCTTCGGCCCGGCCCATCTCTTCCAGCATCTCCGCCGTCGCCCGCAGTGCATCGCGGTCCCCGGCGTCAGCGGCGCGCCGATACCAGACCAGTGCCTCCGCCCGGCGCCCGGCGTCCCGCAGCATCGACGCCGCGTTGCCCAGCTCGCCAGGGTCGTTCGGCGCTGCCCGCATATACCAGGTGAGGGCCTCATCCACCCGGCCCGCTTCCTGCAGGATCCTTGCCGCGTGCAGCGGGGCGTAGGTGGCTCCCGCATCGGCGGCGCGCTCCTACCAGGTGAGCGCCTCGGCGTCCTGTCCCGCCAGCTTCAGCATCTCCGCGCCCCACATGTGGGCGAGCTCGTCGCCCGCCCTGGCCGCCAGGTCATAGTAGGTGAGGGCCTGCGCCTGCTGCCCTGCTCGCTTCAGGATCGCCGCGACCTCCCGCAGGGCCCCCGCATTGCCGGCCTCGGCCCGCTCCTGTAGCCAGGCGAACGCCGCCTCGTCCCTCCCCGCCTCCGTCAGCAGCGAGGCCGCCGCCCCAAGCGCGTTGGTGTCGCCCTGATCGGCGCGCTCACCGAGCCATGCGAGCGCCGCTTGCGTGCCGTGCGATTTCTCCATCAGCTCCGCCGCGCGGCCGATGAAGAGGAAACCGCCGGTCACGTCGACGGCCCGCAGGTACCAGTCGAGCGCCTCCTCCCGCCGGCCCGCCGCGTCCAGCCTGCGGGCAACCCACTGCAAGGAGGCGGAGTCGCCCTGCTCGACGGACTTGTGGTACCAGGGCAGCGCTTCGTCCATCCGGCCCAGCTTCTCCAGAATCTGGGCGATGTACAGCGCCGACGGAGCACCGGCCTGGGCATCACGCAGGAACCAGGCGAGCGCCTCCTGCAACCGTCCTTCCTCTTTCAGCATCCTGGCCATGGCACGCACCGCGGCGAGGCTTCCGGCGTCGACGGCACCCTGCAACCAGGCGAGCGCCGCGTCAACCCCCCGCGTCTCCCGCAGGATCCGCGCCTCGGTGTGGACAGCTTCGTCGTCATCGGCCGCAACAGCACGACGGTGCCAGGTGCGCCACTCCTCCGTCCGCCCCGCGTCTTTGAGCAGGGCGGACGCCAGACGCCATTCCTCGTGCCTGCCGGTGCCATCGCCGTCGGCGGCGGCGTAGAAGCGCATCGCGATGCGCAGCAGGCCCCGGTTCCGGGCAGCGGTCGCAAGGTGGACACGGTCGCCCGGGGCGGCGTGCCGGACGAGTGCATCCCACGCCGCGACGGGTACGCGGTCGCCGTACCGGCGCTGTCGGCCGTGCTGTTCGAGGAAGTCGGCCAGGCGGTACGCCGGCTGGGCGGATTCCGGCCGATGACCGGCCCGGGGGCGGATCCGGATGAGCGGGCCCCGCGTACCGCGCAGCGGCATGGACGTGTAGGCGAGGGCGCCCTCCAGCCAGTCGTCGTCCAGCAGGTCCCACTCGATATCGGTGAGATAGCCCTCGGCGCCGGTCTCCAGCAGGGGCCGCGGAAGCGCGAGACCGTGGCCCAGCCGCCGAGCGTCCATGGCGGCCTCGATGAGCGCCCGCGCGGCCGGCGGCGCCGCACGATAGCGTTCGATCAGGGCAGGTGCGCCCGCGAGGTACTGCGTGATCTGCCCTTGTTCGGCGCGCTGAAGGGCTTCCGCCATGCGCGAATCGGTGGCGGCCGAGGAGCGGGCCGCCGCCAGTTCCTCACTGGTGAACACGCCAGGGACGACGATGCTGCGGTTCTTGACCAGCTGGCGGGCCTGCGCGTGAGGGTCCAGTCCCCGACTCGACTCGGAAGTGAGGGTGGCCCAGTGCTCGGGCCAGATGGTGCCCAGGATCAGGACCGGCCCCCTGTCGGGCGCATTGAGCAGGGTACGAAGTTTACTGGCGAGCTGCTTGCCGTGTTCCGGGTCGAGCAGGTAGTGCTGGGCCTCGTTCAGCCACACCACTGTCTGCGGCGCCACCCGGTCCAGCTGTCCGATCAGGGCCGAAGCGGGGTCGGGTTCGACTGGGTGCCACAGTCGCCAGCCGTCCGGCAGCCTCCGGACCGCCTCCCAGCAGGCCCGGGTCTTGCCGGTCGATGAACCGCCGACCAGCACCGCGATGTCGCTTCGCCCGCCCGCCACCACGGCGGCGACCACCTCGGCCAGCTCCTCGTCGAACCGCCGGGCGACGTAGGCGGGCAACGCGCCGAGCCCGGTGCCGGGGGCCGCCGGGGACAGCGCCGGGTGCACCTCCAGGTCGTCGAGCACGAGCCGGTCGTCGTACTCGCCGATCGGCCGGCCCACGGGGACGCGCATCAGCGCCTCAACCCACAGCGCGCGCACCCGTGCGGCCGCGTCGTCCTCGTCCCACCTGGCCCGGCGCGCCAGCACGACCGCGACGGCGACCGCGTCCGCCTGTCCGGGCGGCAGCGTGGGCGAACTGATGCAGCGTCCGATGGTGTCCCGGCTCGGCGCACCCGGCAGGTCGTCGTCCTCGGCGACGTCCGCGGCCATCTCGTCGAGGCTGGGCGCACCCGCCGCCGCGTACAGCTCATACAGCAGATCCTTCAGGTCCCGCAACGGACCCGGCGCCGGCAACGCCCGTTCCAGCATCCGCGGCCGCCGGACCGGGCGGCCCCCCTTGTCGCGACTCATCGCATCATCCTGCCCGACGGGCGACCACAGCGGGGCCCGTTCCGGGCCCCTGCCGAATCGATCAGAGTTCCTTGTCGCAACTGGGAGTTGATCTTCTCCCGAGCCGCAGTGTGGTGCCCGAGCCGACACCGGCCGCCGGCCCGGCCCGGGGAACCCCGGCCGCTCGAAGGAGAAGACCATGACGACGCCCAGCCACACCCCGCCGAATCAGCCCGATCCGACGCCGTTCCTGACGGTGCATACCGCCCTCATCATCCTCGCCGCGGCCTTCATCGGCTCGGTGGCCGGGGGCCTGACCTTCCTCAGCGGCGAACCCGTCGCCAGCGCGATCCTCGCCGGGCTCACCGACTTCGGGGCAAGCATTCCGCTGCTGCGATCCCTGATCCGCTGAGGCATGATCAACCCGGGATGACGGCCTGGGGCAGCGCACGCCGCCGGCCTCCAGCGCGTTCCGGCAGCCTGTTCCTGATGTTGCTCGCGCGTGCTTGCACGAGTCCAACCTGGCGTGGGCCGGAATACGGGGCCGGGACAACATACGCAGGGTGCACAGCAGCCTTGGCTACTGAAGTCCCGCCGAGTACGAGACCGCTCTCGCGCCCGACCACCGCACCAACGGTGTCCGTCAAAGCGGAGCAAACTCACTCAATGCGACAGGACATGAGTGATCGCCGAAAGGCTCTGGTAAGGAACCGCCTGCCATGATCCGGGCTTGGGCCCGAAGGCGCAACCGCGTCCACCGCGGGGGCTCGGCAACAAGTGGGGATACCGGTGCCGGCGTACGACCAATCGTCCGTCGCGCGAGGACCGAACGCACCGATGCCGCCGCGGCGGTGCTGAAGCCGTGAGCTCTCCGCTGGCCTGGTCAGCATGACGGAGGACACGGCCACAACCGAACAAGGTAGAGGGCCGCCGCGATTGCCGTGGCATTCCCACCTCGGAAAAGGACTGTGAGCTTTATGACATCCCAGCTCAACCGTCGCCGATTTCTCCAGGGCGCCGTCGCCGCCACCGCCACCGCGGGCGTCCAGCTTCTCACCACGGGCCCGGCGCAGGCCACGGGCGCTGCACCGGGCACGACCGGACAGGCTCCGTCGGTCGCCTACGTCGGCAGCTACACCGATCACGTCTCCGGGACCGGCGAGGGGATCAGCGTCTTCCGCATCGACGCCTATTCACAAAGCTGGCGGCTCATTCAAGTAGTCCACGCAACCAGCGATCCTTCGGCTCCGGTGGGCAGCGGCAACCCGCTGCCGGTGAACCCGTCGTTCCTCACATTGGACCACCAGGGGCACTTCCTCTATGCCGTGCACGGCGACAGCCACTACGTCAGCTCCTTCGCGATCGATCAGTCCACCGGTGAGCTGACGCTGCTGAACATCGTGGACACGGGCCGCCAGAACCCGGTCACGGTGACCGTCGACCCGAGCGGCCGCTTCCTGGTCGTGGCCAACCTCGACGTTCCGGGCACCGTCGTCACCCTGCCGATCCGTTCCGACGGGTCGCTCGGCTCAATCGCCGGCGACATCGGGTTCCCCGGAACGCCCGGCCCTCACAGGACCCAGCAGTTGGGGTCCCAGCCGCACCAGGCGACGTTCGACCCGACAGGCCGGTGGCTGGTGGTGGCCAACCGCGGCCTGGACCGCGTGTTCGTGCTGACCATGGATTCCTCGACCGGCGCGCTCGCCTTCAACGACCCCGGCTGGGTCCAGGTGCGGGAAATCACGGGCCCGCGCCATATCGCCTTCAACCCCGCGCTGCCGTACGCCTACTCGATCGACGAGCTGCGCGCGACGGTCACCACCTATCAATGGGACGTCGGTCACGGAGTACTTCAGCCGCTGCAAGTGCTCCCGTCTCAGCCCCCGACGATGACCGGCGACGTCCGGCCGGCCGAAATCACCGTCGACCCGTCGGGCCGCTACGTCTATGCCTCGAACCGCAGCGGATCGGGGGTCATCGACCCGCAGAGTCCACAAGACACCATCGGCATATGGAGGGTTGATGCGGCCACCGGGCTGCTCTCCCCAGTGGACTGGGCCTCGACCGAGGGTTACGTCCCGCGGTTCTTCACGCTCGACTCCTCCGGCGGCCGACTGTTCGCCGCCAACCAGGTGACCAACACCATCGTGCCCTTCAGCGTGATTCAGGACACCGGGCGGCTGCGTCGGTCGGGAGATGTGGTGTCCGTCCAGTCTCCGGTCTGCATCGTCCTTCGGGACAGCGTGCCTTTGTAGCGGGTGGCAGGCCGCGCAAGCTCACCCGTACACCGATGACACACCTTCGGGACACCTCGGGTGATGCTCGCGTGGCCGCACGCGGTCCACGGTCCTGCGTCAGCGAGGGCGCCGCGTACCCATGGGATGGAGTCGACGGCGGCACGAGCCCGTCGAGGGCTGGTACGCCGGAGGATCGGAGTGGAAACTTCGGGCCCGGACGATCCGGTGGCCACCGGGGGGCAGCGGTTCGGCTCCTTCACGGCGGTCCTGCGCGGCTACGAGATCGAGCGGTCCGACGTGGACCACGCCCCGCGCATGCTCCGCGGCCTCTGCCACGGCTTCGCCACCCTGCAGTCGGGAGGCGGCTTCCAGTGGAGCGCCGACATCGACGAGAGCTCCGATTGGCTGATCGCCTTCGCCGACGAGGGCCTGCTGTACGCGCCGCGGCTCAAGCAGACCCGTACTTCGCGGGTCACTGGTTCAGGTCTGTAGCCAGCAGGTTCGTGTGATCGGGCTTGCTTCGCTTTGAGGGGTTTGCGAGCCGCTCGACGGCCACGGTGAGTTGCGCCGGCCCCGCCGGGCAGGGCCGTCTGACCAGCTTCAGCGACACGCCGAGGGCCGATCCATGACCACCCGGCAGACGGCCTCACCACCGAGCATGTGCTCCGCGTACGGCACAGGATTCGCCAAGGCCCCGGCACGGCCGTGCAAGCACGACGCCCCGGCCGACCCGTCAGCAGCTGTCGAAAACCCCCACGGCCTGACCGTCGACCAGAGGTGGCGCGGCAGCGACGGACCCGGGGACGGGACGTGGCTGCCGCGCCACCTCGCTGCGCCGACACCTGTTGTACTGCGGCCCTTACAGGGACGCCACCTGCTCCTCCGCCGCGGTCGCGGGCGGGGGGAGCGCGGGGGACGGGGGGACGCGCAGGAGGCGGGCGAGAGCGGCGGGCATCCACCAGTTCCAGCGGCCCATGACGGCGACGAAGGCGGGCACCAGCAGGGTGCGCACGATCAGGGCGTCGACGAGGATGCCGGCGCCGATTCCCGTCGCGATCATCTCCACCGTGATGTCCGGGGCCGAACTCAGGGAGGTGAAGGAGATCGCGAGGATGACCGCCGCGCAGGTGACCAGACGGCCGGTGCGGGCGAGCGCCTCGACCACCGCGGTGTTGGTCTCGCCGGTCCGGTCGTACTCCTCGCGCATGCGGGAGAGGATGAAGACCTCGTAGTCCATCGAGATGCCGAACAGGAACGCGAACGAGACGATGGGGATCCAGTTCTGGATCGATCCGGTCGCGGGCACGTTGTAGAACTGGTTCGACCCGTGGCCGTTCTGCCAGAACAGCACCAGGAAGCCGAAGGACGCGCCGAGTGAGATCACGTTGACGATCACTGCCTTCGCCGCGAGCACGACCGAGCGGAAGGTGCGCAGCAGCAGCAGGAACGTGACCAGCGACAGTACGGCGAGCAGCAGCGGGAAGTTGCCGTAGACGGCGTGGTTGAAGTCGACGTTCTGTGCCGTGTTCCCGCCGACCTCCACGCCACCGGGCACACCGGCCACGGCGTCGCGCAGGCGGCCGACCGTGTCGGTGCCCGCCGATGTGTTGCCCTCCGCCGTCGGGATGAGCGTCAGCATCGAATCGCCGCCATGCCGGAACGACCGGGTCGATGGGGCGAGCACCGTGTAGATGCCCTTCGTCCGCGCGGCGATCGTCGCGACCTGGTCCGCCGCCGCGGGTCCGCCGTGGGTGAGTACCTGGATCGGGAAGACAACCGCGCTCGGCACACCGGTCGCCTCGAGGGCGTGCAGTGTCTGCGCGGGAGCGCCGGTGCCGCCGAGGGAGTTCGCGCGCGCCGGACCGGTGTTGATCGACAGCGCGGGCGCCGCCAGGACCAGCACCGCGGCGAGACCGCCGATACCGGCGATCCACCGGCGCCGCACGATGTTGCGGCCCCACCACGCCCAGGCGCGGCTGTATGTGGTCGAGCCGCTGCGCACGAACCTGCGCTTGTCCAGGGCCGGGCCGATGGTGGCCAGGATGATCGGGAGCAGGGTGACGGCCGCGGCGATCGCCGAGAGCGGGATGAGCATGCCGCCGATTCCGATGCTGCGCAGGAACTGCGCCGGCATCACGACCAGGGAGAGCAGTCCGACGGCGACGGTCAGGCCGCTGAGGAGTACGGCGCGCCCGGCAGTCGGCCCGGCGGCGATGATCGCCTCCTCGTTCTCGCGCCCGGCCTCGCGTTCCTCGCGCCATCGGGTCACAAGCAGCAGCGAGTAGTCCACCGCGATGCCCAGTCCCATCACCGCGGCCAGGTACTGCACCAGGAAGTTGACGCTCATCGCCTGGGTCAGCCCGAAGATCAGCAGCAGGCTGACGAGGATGGACGGGATCGCGATCAGCAGTGGCACGATGGCGATGCCGGAGCCGAAGACGAACAGCAGCACAATGAGCGCGCCGACGCCGCCGATGATCGTCTCCACCAGGATGCCGGGCCCGCCGGAGGAACTCGCGCCGCCGACGGTCTGCAGTTGCTCGAAGCCGGTCACCGAGACGGACACGCCCGGCGGCGCCGCGGAGTGGAGGGCGTGTGGAATGGCGTCCATGACGCCTGCCCCGGCCGGGATGTCCGGGTTCGGCATGTCGAAAACGGCCCAGGTGGTGCGCCCGTCCGCGGAGATCAGCTTGGGGTTGTGCGTGCCGGCGTAGTCGGCCACGGCGAGGTGCCCGGCCTGGTTCGCGGCGCCGAAGACATGTGCCGCGATGGCCTGGCCCGTGGCGGTGTGCATGTCCTCGTTCGCCGGGAGGGTCAGCACGGCGATCGTGGGCTGCTCGTTCCCGTCGACGCCGAAGGTCCGCATCATGTGCGCGTTCGCGTCGTATCCGGCGGTGCCGGGGGTCGCCAGGTTGTGCGTCAGACGGTTGAGCGTCGTGGTGGCGAGTGCGGCCCCGAGGACTGCCATGAGCACCCAGGCGAGAACCACGAGGCGTTTGTGTTGCAGGCAGTAGCGCGTGATCGTCGTCACGTGTGCCGGCCTTTCGGTTGTGGATGGGGATCGCGGACGGCGGTCGGCGCCGCGCCGGTGGTGCTCAGCGGCCTGAGCGGTGATCAGTGGTGTTTCGGGAAGAGCGCGATGTAGTGCGCGGCGTTTCCGGGGAAGGCAACCGCGAGGACCGCGCCGATCACCAGTGCGCCCACGACGAGTGCCCGACGCGCCGCCGCTCCGGGCACGCGCATGCCGACGCGGCCCAGCAGGTCGGCGGCGGCCAGGCTCACGGCCTCCAGGAAGTGCGGTACGACATGGCACACGACGGCCACGAGCCACAGGTAGAAGGTCACCTTGTGGACGTCGAGAGCGAGGGTGTGCACGGAGTGCGGGCCGTTGTAGGTGAGGATGCCGCTGCCGACGAGCGTGACCGTCAGCAGGACGACGACCGGGCCGAGGATGCGCAGGAGGGGTCGTGGCGCGCCGCGGCCCCTGTACGCCGGGTCGCCGAGATAGTACTTGCCCATCCGCCAGCCCGTGCTGCCGAGCTTCACGAGCACCGGCGGGGTGAGCAGGTAGCCGATGACGACGTGCGCGGTCAGCACATTGCGCACGCCGAGGATCTCGGTGACGAGTTCGGCGGCGAACAGCACCAGCAGGAGCACGCCGGTGACGGCGGTGAGCCGGGCGTTGCCCGCGGTCGCCTCGGTGACATGCCCGTCCTGACCGCGGTGGTGTGCCGGTGCGCCGGGAGCGGGTGTGGTCGGCAAGGGAACGTTCATCGTGTCACCAGCAGGGCACCGGCCGGACCGGACTCGTAGGGGTACGCCGCGTCGGCGCGCTTCTTGAGGCTGTGCCGGGAACGCCTGACCAGGAAGCCGAGGCCGTGAGCCCCGAACGCGAACAGCGGGGCCCGCGCCAGCGCCCCGGCGGTGTTCGCCAGGACGAACCTCGACCGGCGCATTTCGACGGTGCCGGCGAGGAACGCCACGAAGGTGCGCAGGCCGGAGATGAACCGGCAGTAGAAGACGACCTTGCCGCCACGCCGGTCGAACAGGTACCGCCCGACCGTGAGTCGCTGCGGGGTCAGTCCGACACGGCGGCCGTGGCGGCGTCCTGCGGCGCTGAGGGTGCGTGCTGCGGCGGACTGACCCGCCGCCGTGTGAGACACGGCCGGCCAGACCGCCACCACGCTCCATCTGTGATGCAGCGCCGGTTCGGCGACGCTCCTCATCTCGGCCTCCTCGAGATCCGTGGAGTGACCCGGCGAAGCAGGATCACCGTGAGGATCCTCGACGGGTCCTTTCAGGACGCTTACAACGCCGGGCGCCGGACGGGCCCTTGACGTGACCGGCACCGGTCCGCGGGAGAAGCGGGCGAAGACCGTCACCGCGCCGACGGGTTCTTCTTTGTGCAGGTGGGCGCACTGAAAGCATGACGAAAGGTGTCTGCTCGTAGCGTGCGCGGACGGTGGGCAATCCCCGCCGTCCTCGATCGGAAGGAGCTACGGGAGACCATGGATGTGCTGAGTGGATGGGTGGCCCGGCATCGATTGCTGGTCGGGTTGCTCTGGCTGGCCGTGACAGTGGTGGGCCTGGTGATGGCTCCGTCGGTATCGGGTCGGCTCAAGAGCGGCAACCACATGAATACCGCCGCCTATCGCGCTGATCAGCAGATCGCTCAGCGGTACGGCGGCGCGACGTCCGATCCGGGTGTACTGGTACTGGATCTGCCGTCCGGCCAGACGGTGCGGTCCGCAGGAGTAAAGGCAGAACTCATGGCGGTCGACGCCGGGGTCGCCAAGGCGGTCCCAGGCGTGCGCGTGGTGTCGTACGCCACGACGGCCGGCAGCACGCTGGTCGGGGCCGGCGGGACCAGCACGATCGTGCTGGCCTATCCCCCGCATGACGGTGACGACGTGGACGCCGCTGCCATCGACGCGCTCACCGGCGCGGCGAAGAAAGCCGCGCCGCACCTGACCGTCCACGGCACCAGCCTGAAGTCGCTGGAGGCAGGGAACACCGTGAAGGGCAACTCCAGTGTGCTGTCGGAGTTGCTGATCGGCGCGCTGGGGGCGCTGCTGGTCCTCGCCTGGGTGTTCGGGTCGTTCCTGGCCTTCCTGCCGCTGATCATGGCGTTGATCTCGGTGCTGACGATGCAGCTGTTCATCTACGCGCTGACGTATCTGATGCCGTCGTCGTCACCGATCGGGCCCTCGGTCCAGTACATCGTCGCTCTGCTCGGGCTGGGACTGTCCATCGACTACTCCCTGTTGATCGTGACGCGCTGGCGAGAGGAACGAGCGGCGGGCCGGCCGAACGACGAGGCGGTCCGCGAGGCGGTGAAACGGGCCGGCCACTCGGTGTGGTTCAGCGGCCTGGTCGCCTCGCTGGGACTGTTCGCGCTGATCGTCGTGCCCAACTCACTGGTGCGCGGCATCGGCATCTCCGGGCTGTTCATCCCCTCGACGGCGACCCTGGTCGCCCTGACCCTGCTGCCGGTGGTGCTGTCCAAGGCCGGACCGAAGGTCGACTGGCCGCGCCGGAGCGCGCGCCGTGGGCCGAGCCGCTTCTGGACCGCATGGTCGAACCTGGTCATCCGCCGCCGGGTCGCCGCGACGGTGGTGGGCCTGGGCATCCTGTGCGGTCTGGCCGGGACGGCGGCCACCATCAGCATCGCCCAGCCCAGCAGCAGTTCCCTGGCCAGCGCCGGCCCCTACACCGACGGGCTGAACGCGCTGGAACACGACGGGTTCCCCAGCGGCACCCTGACCACCGTTCCGATCTGGGTACCCCACGCGGTCGATGCGCCCTCGATCGTCACCTCGCTGGACAAGGTGTCCAGTCTGCACGGGGCGATCGCACCGGCCGACGCGGCCTGGCGCACGGACGGCAGTGCGCTGGTGATCGCGCTGCCCCGGCACGAAGTGGGCAGTGCCCACGGAGGTTCCTCGCTCAGCGACATCAAGCACACCGTGCCGCATGACGCCCAGGTGGGCGGAGAGGGAGCGGTGGGCATCGAGATGGTCGACACGACCTACAGCGCCTTCCCGCTACTGTTCGTCCTGGTGGCGCTGGTGACGTTCCTGCTGCTGGCGCGGGGGTTGAAGTCGATCCTGCTGCCGGCCAAGGCGGTGGTGCTCAACGCGCTGTCGGTGGCCGCCTCCTACGGGCTGCTGGTGCTGGTCTTCCAGCACGGCCTGGGCATGCAGGCGCTGTGGGGGACGAAGTCCTACGGGGTGGTGGACAGTTTCGCACCCGTGCTGATCTTCGGGTTCCTGTTCGGTGTGTCGATGGACTACGAAGTGTTCATCCTCTCCCGGGTCCAGGAGGGCTACGAGCGGACCGGTTCCACCCGGGACGGCATCGTGGAGGGGGTATCGCGTACCGGCCGACTGGTCACCAGTGCCGCGTTGATTCTGTTCTTCGCACTCGCCTCGCTGTCGACCGCCAACGACATCACGGTCCGGCAGATCGCGGCCGGCCTCGCCTCCGGCGTCCTGCTCGACGCGGTCGTCGTCCGGATGCTGCTGCTGCCGGCCTTGGTCTCCCTGTTCGGCAAGGCGAACTGGTGGATGCCCGAGGGCGTGGCCCGGCTGCTGCGCCTTCCCCCGCCGCCCCGTTCCGCCCAATCGCTCGAGCCCGTACCGCTCCCCATCGGTGACCGCTGAGCCCCGAGGCGCACATCCGCCCGGGGAACCGGGCCCCCGGTCGCCACACCGCGGCGTCCGGCGCGGCGCACTGAACCCCGCCGGACGCCACTCGCCCTGGGACGCCGCGGCTGTCGTCGTGGATGCCGCCACCACCGACACGCCGCGATTCGCCGGCAGACCTCCGAGGCCGCGACCACGTTGGGCACCCTGTCCCTCAGGGGATGTCGACGGCGGCACCGTCGTCTCTGAGCGACATCCTGCGATGAGGGACCGGTGTCCGTCGTTCGCGATGGCCTCGCGACGTCCGGGCAGCCCGGTGCGCGTTCTGTCGTGCGTCAGCCGTCGGTGAGGCGTTGGATGGTGGCGCTCAGCCAGGCCTGGAGATCAGCCGGGTCGCCGAGTTCGGAAGGCAGGACCCGGCGGCGGGTCGAGACGCCGAGCACGAAGGCGTCGATCGCCGCGGCTCGACTGCGGGCGTCAGCATCGTCCATGCCGCTGTCGCGCAGGTAACGGTAGAGTCAGGACGGGACGCGCGGCATCAGCGCGACCCGCCTCGACGAACTGCTCGAACACTGGGCCACCGGGTACGACTGGGCCGTGCACGAGCGCCGCATCGGCGCGTTCCCCTGGACGACGGTGCGGGCAGGCACCGCCGACCTGCGCGTGATCCACCAGCGGTCAGCGGATCCCGGCGCCCCGGTTGTCGTGCTGCTGCACGGTTGGCCGGACTCGGTGCTGCGGTTCGAGCGCGTCCTGCCGTTGCTCGCGGACACGCACGTGGTGGTTCCCGCACTGCCGGGCTTCCCGTTCGCGGCCCCGCTCACCACTCCCGGTATGTCGGCCAACCGGATCGCCGGGATCGTCGCGGACGCACTGGACGAGCTCGGTTACTCGCGGTACACCGTGTCCGGCGGCGACGTGGGTGGCACCGTCGCGGAAATCCTCGCGGCCGAACACCCGGACCGGGTGGCCGCCCTGCACCTCACGAACATTGCCCCGCAGCATGCGCTCACGGCGGACCCGGCCGAGCTCACCCCCGACGCGGCGGCCTACCTCGGCCGGACGGCGGCCGGCGGCCATTTCGCGGCGTGGGAACAGCCCGAGGCCTACGCCGGTGACGTACACCGCGCGGTCAAGCTCGACGGCCGAACGTCAAGGACAGGACGAACCTGGTCGCCGCGGCCGCCGAGGGCATTCTCGCCCCTGTGCCGCCGAGCTACAGCGATGATGCTCGCCTACAATGGAGAAACCATGTGTGTGGACTGTGTTCACTCGATGTAACGGTAGTTTTCATGGAGGACAGGACCCGCTTCGGTCAGCCGCTTGCCACCGTCATTGAGCCCCGTACACGCGTAGGTGGCGCGATCGCAGGTGCGCTGCTGGACGTCTACCACCGTGTGGGCGCGAACACGTGCACCGCTTATCTGCTGACCGAGGACCGACGCGAGCTCGCCGCGTCGATGGTCGTGGATTCGCCGCTGAGCTTCGGCATCGCGAACTGCTTCGACGTGGATGACCTGCTGTGGCCGACATCCCGGTCCTACCAGTCAGGCAAAATCACGGTGTTCGACGAAGCCGGCATGTGGGAGGGCGCTCGCCGGACCCCGCTGCCGGCGCCGATCAATATTCCCTTCCCCATGTCGGTTGCTTCCGTGCCGATCCGTACTCCGAGGAACCGCTTCGGCACCATAGGCATCCGCTGGGTCCCCCCTCGGCCGGTTGCTCCGGAGAGCCGTGAGTACTTGCAGGCGGTCGCGGACCGGCTGGCGGCAGAACTCGAGGGGCTGGCCGGGAGCGCGGAGGCGGTCACGGCGCCGGTGGTTCCGGTGTTCATCCCGGCAGAACCGGTGTCCGTCGCCGCCCCCGGTGACTCGCAGCTGCGCAAGCGGCTGCAGGAGGCCGTCGCGTGCGCGACGACCCGCGGTAGCCACCTGTATCAGCTGCAGCGGCTGGCCACGGAGCTGACCGGCGCGGTGCGGGCCTCCGACATCCTCTCGATAGCGCAGGCCAGGGTCGTGCGGGCCTTCGGCGGCCGTGCCGCAGCGTTCTCACTGGTGGAAAAGGAACGGTTGCACGTGGTGGGGGCGGCCGGCCTGCCTCGTGAGGCCGTCCAGGCCATCGAGGGGACGCCACTGTCACGTCTGACTCCGGAGACCGACACCATCAGGACCGGCAGGGTGCGGATACTCGCGTCGGCCGCGGAGGTGGAGCAGGCGTACCCAGGGATCAAAGCAGAGTTCGATCAGCAGGCGAGGGGGTACTTCCCTTTGCTGTACGGCGGCAGTGTGGTCGGCTGCTGCACCATCGAGTTCGCCGCGGCACAGCGGCCCCTGTCGGCCGCGGAGACCACGCTGCTGGCCCTGATGGTGGAACAGGTGGCGCAGTCCTTGGGCCGCGCCCGGTCCCACGAGATCGAGCATGTCCTCATGCGCAGGATCCAACGCACTTTGCTGCCCGGCAGTCCGCCGCACATACCCGAGGCCGTCACCACTGCCCGTTACTTCCCAGCGACCGAGGGTGTGGCGGTGGGCGGTGACTGGTACGACGTGCTGAGCCTGCCGGATGGACGCATGGGCCTGGTGGTCGGCGACGTGGAGGGCCACAACCTGGACGCCGCCGCGCTGATGGGCCAGCTGCGCAGTGCCGTACGGGCCTACGCTGCCGAAGGACACGACCCCGCGATCGTGCTGGAGCGCAGCAACCGACTGCTCCTGGGCCTGGACATCGGCCTGTTCACGACGTGCTGTTGTGTGTGGGTCGACGTGGCGACCGGCGCTGCCACGATCGCAAGCGCGGGCCATCCCGGACCGCTTGTCGGGTACCACCACGAGGTACTGCGGCCGGAGCTGGTGGTCGGGCCCCCACTGGGTGTCGACGTATGGGCCACGTACCGGGATACGGCGGTTGAGCTGCTTCCGGGATCGGTCACCGCGCTCTTCACCGACGGCCTGTTGGACACGCGGCAGGTGGGTTACGACGCCGCGGTGCGGCAACTGGCCGGCCTGCTGAGCGACAAGAGCGGCGAGGATCTGGAAAGGCTGGCCGACGCCATGGCCGGCGGTGACCGATCCCAGGAGGCCCGCGGCGACGACGCGACCTTGGTGCTGATGCGGTACGAGGGCGTGCCCCCATGCGACCAGGTGCGGGTCGCCCGCATGTCGGTGCAGCGACATGACCTGCACGGGGTCGCCGATGCCCGCCGCTTCCTCGAGGACGTACTGCGGGGGTGGGATCTGCTGCCGGTCCTCGACGACCTGGAGATCCTGGTCTCCGAGGTGGCGACGAACGCGCTGATCCACGCCCACAGCGAGGTGGATTTCCGGCTGCGCACCTATCCGGACCACATCAGGGTCGAGGTGCGTGACAGCGACCCCTACCCGCCGGTGCCGACCACGCTGCTCGACGACGACACCCACAACGGCGAAGCCGAATCGGGACGAGGACTGCTGATCGTCGAAGCCCTGGCCTCCGTCTGGGGCAGTTCCCCCGCAGGACGCGGGAAGACGACCTGGTTCGAGATCGACACAACCGAAGATCCGCACGGCTGATCTGCACGTGCTGCCGGGCGGCCGGGCGGCCGGACCGGCAACGCGCTCAGCGCCGAAGCAGATGATGCCGGAGGCGTACCAGCAGTTGGTGGCCCAGCATCCGGACGTCGGTCAGGGTACGAGCCAGAAGTTCCAGGTGTACGAGTTCCCTGATCCCGAGAAGTGGGTGCTGGACGACTACGTGTGTGTGCGGGTCGATGCCCGGGGAACGGGCCGTTCGCCCGGCTTGCTCGACCCCCTGTCCCGGCGTGAAACCCAGGATCTGTACGAATGCATCGAATGGGCGGTCCTCTCCACCTTCGTGGAGGTTCGCCGGACCGGTGGCCGCGAAGCTCTGCGTCGAGTCCTCGACCGCCGACACGGACCTGTTGCTGGTGGTGCGCGCTTTCGCTCCGGTCGTCGCCTTTCCCAGGCACGTCGGCGCTCTTTCGGCTCATTGCCTTTCGGCGCCCGGGGCGGTCCGGGCAAGGCCGGCGAGCAGCAGGTCGATCATGTGGCGGGCGCGGTAGTCGGGGAAGGTTTCGACTCCGATGCACAGGTTGCCGATGGCGAGCATGAAGTCGTAGGCCCGTACGTCGGCGCGTGTGCAGCCGGCAGAGGCGGAGGCCTTCAACAGCCGGTCGAGGACGGGCAGCAGGCGTTCGACGAACTCGTTGTGCAGGCTCTCGAATCCGGCCTGGTCCGAGTGCATTGCCTCGGCGAGGCCGTGCTTGGTGACCAGGAAGTCGGCGAACTGGTGAACCCACTGCCGCAGGACCTCGTACGGCGTATCGGCAGCCGGCGCCGCGTGAGCGGCGAGCGCGTCGACCTGGTGTCTGAAGACCGCCACCACCAGGTCCGCCCGGGTGGGGAAGTGGCGGTAGATGGTGCCCATGCCGAGGCCCGATTCGGCGGCGATCTCCCGGACTGGGGCATCGACTCCGGCACGGACGAAGACGGCCGCCGCAGCATCCAACAGTATCTGCTCGTTTCGGCGGACGTCGGATCGCTTGCGACCCGCAGGTGCTGGCGGCGTGTTGGCCGTGGACATCGTGAGCACCCTCCCACTTGCAAAACGGAGCGATGCTCCGTATCGTAATTCGGAGCGGCGCTCCGCATTCAATGATGCCAGACGCCGCCCGGCGTGACCCCCTGGCCTCATCCAAGAAAGGCGTTCACCTCATGAGTGACACCGCATCCATCACTGTGGGCGACGAACCGGCTGCACCGGTCGTCTCGGTCGCGCCCGTCACGCTTGCGGCACCCGAGCGCGGCCAGGACCTCCAGGTGCGGGTCTCGGCGCCGACCACCGGCGGTGACCTGCCGGTCGTCGTCTTCTCCCACGGCATGACCTTGACCATGGACGACTACGTGCCGCTGGCCGGCTTTTGGGCCTCCCACGGGTTCGTCGTCATCCAGCCCACCCATCTCGACTCCCTCGGCCTGGCCCCCGACGACCCGCGCAACCCGCTCATCTGGCGCATCCGGACCGACGACCTCACTCACGTCCTGGACCGCCTCGACGCCGTCGAAGCCGCCGTGCCCGGGCTGGCCGGCCGCATCGACCGTGCCCGCATCGCGGTCGCGGGACACTCGTGGGGCGCGCAGACCGCCAGCACCCTCGCGGGCGCAAGGGTCGTCGACGCCGACGGCACCCCCGGTCAGAGCATGGCCGACCAGCGAGTCAGCGCGGCCGTGCTGCTGTGCCTGCCCGGAACCGGCGGGGCCGACCTGAGCCCCCTCGGCGCCCAGTACTTCCCCTTCATGAGCCCTGACTTCGCCGAACTCAAGACACCCAGCCTGATCGTCGCCGGCGACGCGGACCAGTCCCCGCTGACGGTGCGCGGTCCGGACTGGTTCACCGACGGCTACCGCCTCAGCCCGGGCACCACCGACCTGCTCACCCTCTTCGGCGCGGAACACGGACTCGGCGGCATCCAAGGAGCCAACGACACGCGCACCACCGACGAAAGCCCCGCGCGAGTGGCGGCCGTCCAGCGCGCCACCCTGGCGTACCTGCGCACCGCGCTCGGCCTCGACAACGACGCGTGGCCTACCGCCCGCCGGACTCTGGCCACGGCCGCCGACCCGCTGGGAAGCATCGACTCGAAGTGATCAACCCCCGCACACCGGCCAGCAGACCCAGTTTCGGAATCATGACCGCCCCGGCACAGGTCGCCTACGACGACGTCCTGCGGGTCTGGCGCGAGGCGGACGGCATCCCGCAGATCGAGCACGCCTGGCTCTTCGACCACCTCATGCCGCTCGGCGGCGACCCGAACGGGCCCACCTTCGAGGGCTGGACACTGCTGTGCGCTCTCGCAGCCCAAACCGAGCGGTTGCGGCTCGGGGTGATGGTCACGAGCAACAGGTTCCGCCCACCGGCCATGCTGGCCAAGATCGCGACTACTGTCGATGCCGTCTCCGGTGGCCGGCTCGAGTTCGGTATCGGCGCGGGCTCTCGCCCCGGCGTGCCAGTGGCCCGGCGTGAGTATGCAGCTCACGGCTTCCCCTTCCACGACGCCGCCCATGCGGTCGGAAGCCTCGCCGAGGCGTGCACGATCATCCGCAGACTCTGGACCGAACCCGTACCGTTCGACTTCCAGGGCCACTATCACCGGCTGTCGGGCGCCTTCTGCGGTCCCAAACCGGTCCAGCGCCCCCACCCGCCGATCCTGATCGGCGGCCAGGCCACCCCGACTCTGCGCGTGGTCGCCAAGCATGCGGACCGGTGGAACATGCCCGGCGGCAGCATCGACAAAGCGATCGAGCGCAGCGCCATGCTGGACCGGCTTTGTGACGAGATCGGCCGAAACCCGGCTGAGATCACTCGATCCATCGTCCTGCCCGTCTCCTACGACCGGCCCCGGCACACCCGTCACACCATCCGCGCGGCGCTCGACGGCGGGTTCAGCCACATCGTGCTGGGGCTGGGCGCGCCCTACCCGACCGGAGTCGCACGCTGGGTCGCCGACTCCGTCATCGTCCCCCTCTCCGACACGATCACCGCCCCCTGAACCGAGGAATCACCGATGACCAGGACACACCCACCGATCGACCCGGAGCTCGCCCCGGTGCTGAAGGCCGTACACGAACATCTTTCCCCGACCATCACCGCCGGGGACATCCAGGGGCTGCGGGCGAACCCCATGTTCGCGGTCCCGGACGAGGCCCTGACGCGCAACGGGACCGTCCAGCTGCAGAACCTGTCCGTACCCGGTCCGTCGGGTGCTCCGGAGATTTCGTTGCTCGTTCTCAGGCCGGTGGGCTTGGCGGCAGGAGCCCCCATCTTTTACCACATGCACGGCGGCGGCATGATCATCGGCAACAGCCGCGGAGTCGGCAGCGTGCTGGACTGGGCTGTCGACATCGGCGCCATCGTGGTGTCGGTGGAGTACCGCCTGGCGCCGGAGCACCCCGACCCGGCGCCGATCCAGGACTGCTACGAGGGTCTGTTGTGGACCCACAAACTCGCCACGGAGATCGGTGGCGACCCGAACCGCATCGTCCTCACCGGGACGAGCGCCGGCGGCGGCCTCGCGGCCGGCGTGGCGCTTCTCACGCGCGACCGCGGCGGCCCCCGGCTACTGGGGCAGGTGCTCATGTGCCCGATGCTCGACGACCGACTGGCCACGCCGAGCAGCCAGGAACTCGACGGCGAGGGCATCTGGGACGCCACCAGCAACATGACCGGATGGAACGCGTTGCTCGGCGAGCGCAGAGGCGGAGGCGACGTCAGCATCTACACGGCGCCTGCGAGGGCGACCGACCTGAGCGGCTTGCCCGCCTCCTTCGTCGACGTCGGCTCTGTCGAGACCTTCCGCGACGAGGACATCGATTACGCCGCTCGGCTGCTGCAGGCCGGCGTACCGACCGAGCTGCACGTCTGGCCGGGGGGTTTCCACGGATTCGACGGCATGGCACCACAAGCTGCGCTGTCACGGACCGCATCGGCGACCCGGGCCGCCTGGGTCCGGCGACTCCTGACCGCGGGCTGACGTCCAGCAGCGGAGCGGACGTGATCCGCACGCGTGTGAGCTCGCAAGGCCCAATCCGCGGCCGCGCTGAGCCAACACCTTTATCAGACCGACCACGAACGACCTGCGAGGAAAGATGAACTCGGAAGAAGTCGCCAGGCCACGAGGAGAGAGGCCGCTGACCAATCGGGGCCGCTGGGGCGCTGACGACGACCGAGGCACCCTGAACTTCATCACGGCCGCGGCGCGCGCCCGCGGCGTGGCCGAAGCCATGACGGGCCGTGTGGTCTCCCTGGCTCACCCGATCACACCGGTGCCCATAGCCGCGCCGGTCGCTTTCGCCGAACACGGCATGCCGTCCGCGGTACTGCAAACGATGACGTTCACCGGTTCGCCCACCCCGGCGTTGACTGATGTACTGCTGATCAACGTCCACCACGCGCGTTCGACGCACATCGACGCCTTGGCGCACATACCGGTCGACAACACCGTCTACCCCGGTGTCTCACTCGCCGAAGCAACCGCCGGGGCGACGGTCAGCCGGAGTTCGTCGTCAGCGTTCGTCGACGGGATCGTGACGCGGGGTGTACTCCTCGACCTGGCGCCGGGAGAACGGCTCGCCGAGAACCATGTCGTGACCGCGGACGACCTGGCGGCGGCCGAGAGGCGCCAGGGAGTGCGAGTCGAGTCCGGCGATGCGCTGGTCGTGCGCGGAGGATGGGTTGCCGCCGACGATCCTTTCGGCCCCCTGCCGACCACCTCGCTGAGCGCCGTCGAGTGGATGGCGGAGCGCGAAGTGTGCCTGTACGCCGGCGACATCGGGGACAAGCTCCCTGAACCGTCAGCCGGAACGCCGGTGCTCCACGATGTTGCCCTCGCCCAGCTGGGGATGCCGTTGATCGACTGCGTCAACGTGGCTGAGCTGGCGCGGGTGTGCGCCGAAATCGAGCGATACAGCTTCCTGTTCGCGCTCGGCACGATTGCCGTGCGCGGCGCCACCGGGCTCCCGGTCAATCCACTTGCGGTCTTCTGACGGGTGCTGTGGTTGGCGGTACCAGCATCACACGGGCGGTCATGAGCGGGTGGAGGATCGTCGGCGTGAGGCTGTAGTGCGGCGAGGCGTACGCGAAGTCCGCGGGCACGCCCGGGAAGGCGTGGTCGGTGAAAAGCTGGTTGAACCAGCCCTCCCGGTCCATGGCCGCGGAGGCGGTGATGGACTCTTTTGGCGCACCCGCTACCGTGCGACGTACGTCAGACCGTACGCATGACGACACCGGGCCGGACAACTCGCTCGTCCGGCCCGGCGTTGCAGTCGGCCGGCTCACGCCTTCTCGGCGGCGCCGCCCGGCAGACAGCTGATCGATACAGCTTGTGCACCGGGGAGCCGGGCTCGTACAGGTACGAACCCTCGGTCTGCGCTTCGGTCGATTCAGTGAGGCCCGAGTGATACGCATGCGCTCCCGGGCTCGCGTGTTGGGGTCAGGTGCGGAGGGTGCGCAGGCCGGTGCGGATTTCGTCGACGAGGATTTCGGGTTGTTCGAGGGCCGCGAAGTGTCCGCCGTTGTCGGCCTCGGTGTAGTGGATCAGGTTGCTGTAGGTGTCTTCGATCCAGCTTCGTGGCAGGCGTGGGATGTCCTTGGGGAAGACGGTCGCCGCGACCGGGAGTGTCAGTTTCGGGCCGGCGAAAGTGGCGGATCGGTTCTCCCAGTAGATGCGGGCGGATGACGCTGCGCTGTTGGTGAACCAGTACAGGGATATCGCGTCGAGCATGTCGTCCATGGCGAGGGTGTCCTCGGCGAGTCCGTGGTTGTCGGTCTTGGACTGGAACTTCTCGTAGATCCAGGCTGCCTGGCCGGCGGGGGAGTCCGCCAGGGCGAATCCGATGGTCTCCGGCTTGGTGCCCTGTAGGTGGTTCGACCCGCCGAGTTCGCCGGTGTAGAGGGCGAGGCTCTCCACGGCGTGGCGCTGTTCGGGGGACAAGGTGTCGGGTATCTGTGCGGGGAAGGCGTACTGGGTGTTGAGATGGATTCCGGCAAGCCCCTGGGGTTGCATGGCTCCGAGGGCGGTGGTGACGACGGCACCCCAGTCGCCGCCTTGCGCGGCCCA
Organism: Actinacidiphila acididurans; assembly: GCF_016918855.1. Classification (GTDB taxonomy): domain Bacteria; phylum Actinomycetota; class Actinomycetes; order Streptomycetales; family Streptomycetaceae; genus Actinacidiphila; species Actinacidiphila acididurans. The sequence goes on along the minus strand of NZ_JADKYB010000001.1, from coordinate 277,402 downwards.
TCTGGTGTAGCCCAGGCGTTTCATCAGTTCCACCCACGCGCTGGCGATGCGCGATACGGTCCACCCGGTCTGCGTGGGCTTCTGGGAGAACCCGAACCCGGGCAGCGACGGGACGACGACGTCGAACGAGTCGGCGGCGTCTCCTCCGAACGCCACCGGATCGGTCAGCGGGCCGATCAGCTTCAGGAACTCCACGACCGAACCCGGCCATCCGTGGGTGAGCAGCAGCGGCATCGCATTCGGATTCCTGGACCGGACGTGGATGAAGTGGATGTCCAGCCCGTCGATCCGGGTGAGGAACTGGGGGAAGCCATTGAGCCCGGACTCCAGGCGCCGCCAGTCGTAGCCGCGCTCCCAGTACTCGACCAGGGACCTGGCGTTCTCCACGCGGACCCCTTGCGACCAGTCGCCCACCGTTTCCGGATCCGGCCACCGGGTTGCGGCCAGTCGCCGCTTCAGGTCCTCGATCTGCGAGTCCGGGATCGAGACGGTGAACGGGCGGATGCGGGTCGAGGCCGGTGGTGTCGGTGTGGTCATTGCTCTCTTCTCCTGAGCTTGGAGGCACGGCGCAACCCTTCGTTGCACACCGGTGTGCAATCTACTTCACTGCACACCGGTGTGCAACAATGGTGTCGTGCCCACCCAGTCCCCCCGCGCGCGCTCGACGAACGAGACACGCGATCGCATCCTCGACGTCGCCCTCGACGTGCTGGGAGACAACCCCGACGCCGGTATGGGCGACATCGCCTCCGCTGCCGGCGTCGTCCGCCGCACGGTCTACGGCCATTTCCCCTCGCGCCTGGACCTGATCCGCACCCTCACGGAACGGGCCGTCACCGAGATGACAGCCGTACTCACCGAAGCCGACACCCCCGATGCGGAAGCGGGCGCGACGTGGGTCGCATTCGTCGCCCGCCTCTGGCCGGTGGCGCACCGGTACCGAGTCCTGCTGGCGCTGCGCCGCGGTGAGTACGGCGAGGCGATCCACAGCCTGCTCGGGCCGCTCGACGAACTCCTCGCCGGCCTCGTGCAACGGGGCCAGGACAGCGATGTGTTCGCACAGCACCTGCCGGCGGGCATTCTGAGCCAGCTCGCCTACGGCGTCGTGTTCGCCATCGCGGACAGCGACCTGTCGAACGGGACCCGCGGCGCCCGAGCAGCGACGATCACGAGCCTGCTGCTGCTGGGAGTTCCCGAGACGCGCGCAATCGCCCTGGTGGACGACCAGCCCTGACCCGCAGCCCAGCACCCGAACCCAGCCGCGGACCATCCCGCTCCGGACACGACATCGTCCACCGATGCGGGCATGACCTATGAACAGATGGACCGTGACGTTGTCGATGACCGGGCCGAAGCCGCTGGACCCATCCGTGCTGTGGAACGCCGGCGTCGTGGACGTACCGGTGGCTTCGAAGTCCACCTTCTCCGTGGCACAGCCCATGTTCCAGTTCGATCTGCCGGCGGCATTGAACCGGACGGCCCGCACGGGCTGCCCGGAAGGAGTAGCCATGACCGCATTCGCCCAGGACCGCACCGCCTTCGAGTCCCTCCCTGGTCAATGGGATGGACTACGCCCGGTTCGACACGGACGGCAAGATCATCGAACCGTCCGTGCTGTGGCCCCCGTTGCCGTCCGCTGTCGAGATGCAGGTGAAGATCGCGCATGTTCTCGGCATGCAGCCGTGGGAACTGCGCACGAAGGGCGAACGATGATGAGTGCCGCGACCTGCGCCCGCACGGGCGGCCCTGGCGTGCTGCGCCTGGCGGGCCCGGCCGCAGCCACGTGCCGGGGAGGTGGTCGTGCCCGCGCTGGTGTGAACCCGACGGACTGGCAGCGGGTCCGGATCCGGCCGGCCGCCGAGCGCCGAGCCGAAGGAACGACACCGGAGTACGTGGCTGTCCCGGCTGAATTCGTCGTACTTTTGCCCGACAGCGCTTCCTTCGACATCCGGGCAAGCCCCGGGATCCCCTTCATCACCGCTCACCGTTGCCTGACCGCTTGCGAAGACGGGCTCGCCGAACTGGCCATTTCGGGGAGCCCGCGGTGACCACGTCCGCCCACCGCAGGCCGGTGACGAACGACACCTCGGCTGCTTCCTCCGGCGCTCGCCGCGGCGGCCTGCTGCCCGCCCGGCTGCGCCCGCTGAGCCGGCCGCGAGTGTGGGTCGAGCTCGCCTTCTCCGCCGCCCTGTACGTCGCCTACGACTGCACCCGCTCCCTCGTGCCGGACCACCGGATTGCGGCCATGCACCGGGCGTCGTGGATATGGCACGCCGAGCGGGTGTTGCACCTCGACCCGGAACTGGCGGTCAACCACGCGGTCAACCATGTGAGGTGGCTGATCGTCGGTATGAACTACTACTACGCCACGCTGCACTTCGTCGTGACGCTCGGTGTGCTGGTGTGGCTGTACGCCCGGCATGCGGCGTCGTACCGCAGCGCCCGTACCGCCCTGTACACGGCGACGCTGCTTGCCCTGATCGGCTTCACCTTCTTCGCGCTGGCACCACCGCGGTTCCTGACCGGCGACGGCTTCGTCGACACGGTGGTGGTTCACCACACGTGGGGTTCGTGGGGCTCGGGCCACGTCTCGTCGGTGTCGAACCAGTACGCAGCCATGCCGTCGGTCCACATCGTGTGGTCCACCTGGAGCGGCCTGACCCTGGCGGCCCTGGCCCACCGCACCTGGGTACGGGTCCTGGGCGTCTGCTATCCACTGGCGACCTTCACCGTGATTCTGGCGACGGCCAACCATTTCGTCGCGGACGCCGTCGGCGGCGCGCTGACCCTGGCCGTCGGATTCCTCATCCAGCGCCTGCTCACCGGCCGAATGGCCTACCAGCGTGTCAGTGGCGACCGCGACCGCCGGCACGGCGTCGGCGAGCCGCCAACCGGCCCTGACGCCAGACCGGCACCGCCCGCAGACCGGCCAGCCACTCCACTGACGACGGCGGGCCCGGCTGAACGCCGCCCTGCCCCGGCGATCACGCGGCGGCCCGACCTTCAGGATCCACCTGGCCGCCGCTGTCCGGCTCGCTGGCGTGGCATGGGCGCATCGGAGGAGCAACGGGCAGCGCCGACGAGGCCTCGTTGGGGACGGCAGCACCCCGACCCGGACGGCCCCCCGAGCCCGGAAAGCCGAACTCGCAGCCCTGGACCTGGAGACGGACCTGGAGATCCCCCACGCCGAACTTCCCCAGCAGACCTGGTGCCAGGACGCCGTGTTCGCGACCGGCTCCGCCTGGCTCTGCAGATGATCACAGCGGCCCTGACACGGAAGTAAGCACGTCGTGGGGAAAGCCGTACGGGCTGGGCCCGGGGCTGTTCGCCCTCTGATCGGCGCGGCCACGGTCACGTTCTGTCAGTCGAGCATCATAGGCAGTAGGAGGTGGGAGTCGTAACGCCCTCCCGTGTGGATGGTGACGGTGCCTCCGTAGGTCTGCGCGGGACGGGACGCGGCGTCCTTGTGGATGAAGGGCCCGCACCCGGTGAGCGCGGCCCCCATGCTCACGTCGCTGCCCGCGGCGTCCATCGCCGGCGGATAGACGTAGTCATGTCCTTGGACATCCAGTTGCAAGGTATAGCCGGCCGGGAGCGCCAGACTCGTCGGGAGGATCTCCACATCGACCTCGTACACCGTGCCGGGCGTCATCGGCTGGGCGCGCTCATGCGTGTGGACGGGCTGGAATGGCCGCGACAACTCGGGGTCCAGAGCCCGTTGCGATACGCGCAGCCAGCCCTACGCGATCGGGGTGTTCGGATCGATGGCGCCTTGGAACACGATCTCGGTCCCGCCTGGTTCGAACGCGCGCACTACGAGGAACAAATCGGCATCGCTCGTGGAGCTCTCGACGTGAAGCTTGGCGGCGACCGGACCGGCGAGCTCGATCGCTCGCGGAGTGGTGTAACTGAAGCTGAGCCGGCCTTGCATGCCGTCGTAGCTCGCGGACGCTTCGGCGACACCGCTCGGCCTGAGCGATCCGTCGGCCGCGTCGAGATGGAGCCGCGTCCACTGCGTCTCGGGCAGCGGCCAGTCGCCGGCGGTGCGCATGACGATGCGACCGCCTTCGGCGTGACGGGTCCTGAGCTGTACGCGCGGTTGCTTGTCCCAGCCGGTGTCCTCGCCTTTGAGGAAGTGGCCGAAGAACCGCTTCTGCAGCTCCAGGCCGTAGTTGGTGTAGAAGTGACACCAGTGGGTGTCGTCGTGCATCTCAAGCCACTTCTCGCTCGAGGCGACCTGCTCGAACCCGAGCGTGTTCCCGCGCAGGTGCAGGCCCTGGCCGCCCCAGTTGCCGGCGGAGAGCACCGGCACCTCGATTCGCGACCAGTCCGGATTCCGTGCACGGTGGAACTCGTCGAAGAACGGGTGCTGCCTGGCGATTCCGGCGTAGTCGGCACGCCGTTCGGCCCGTTCCTCGTCGGACAGGGTTTCGTCGCCGCAGATCAGTTGCCCGGTGATCGGGTTCCGGCCCCCCTTCTCACCGAGTCCGTACTGGGTGGAGGCGGTGACTGCCTCGAAGAAGATGTTTGTGAAGTCGGTCCAGATCCCGCCGTGATAAGTGGCGTCGCGGTATCGGTCCGCCAGCGCCTCCCACACGCAGATGGCCTTGAGGTGCGGCGGGCGGAGCGCGGCCACGTACCACTGATTGATGGCCAGGTAGGAGATGCCGTTCATGCCGACTCTGCCATTGCTCCATGGCTGAGCCGCGGCCCACTCGATGCACTCGTACAGGTCCTGGATCTCGCGCTCGGAGAAGAATTCGAGGTGGCCGGGTGAGCGGCCCGAGCCCCGTGCGTCGACGCGGACGCAGACATGGCCGTCAGGAACCCACTTCTCCGGGTCGACCGTTTCGAAGTTCGCGTACGCGCAACTCGATCCCTCGGCGACTTCCGGATACTTGGTGACCATCAGCTCCCATGCTTGCGCGTACGTTCGCTGGAACGGCAGGCCCTTGCCGTACGGGCCCATGCTGAGGATCACCGGATACGTGCCGGGCCGGGTTGGGCGGAAGACGTCGGCGCGCAGCTCCAGCCCGTCGCCCACCTCGATCGGCACGTCCCATTCGACGGTTGTCGCTCCGTCCACGTCGACGCGGAACGCACCGTCCGCAGTCCTGTTCTCGCCCACCAGGGCACGTCCTTTCCGTCGGTTGTCGAACGTTGTCGGCGCGTCGCGTCGGCCGTGGTGCCGAGCAGCGCGGGAGCTTCGGTCACGCGGTCCGCGGAGCGAAGTAGTGGCCCTCGTCGAGGTCTTCGGTCCAGGTGGGGTGGGTCGGTTCCCAGTCGAGCGCACGTCGGGTGAGGACGGTCAAAACAGGGTTGTCGACGCCCACGAAAGGCGCGAGGTAGGTGAAGTGAGCGGGGGCCTCCTCGGCGGAGATGGACTTGACCGGGACGTCCAGGTGTCGGCCGATCGCTTCGGCGATATCGCGGAAGGCGATGCCGTCGTCCCCGGCCGCGTGAAGGCGAGTGCCGGCCGGGGCCTTCTCCAGGGCGAGCCGGTAAAGGCGGGCGGCGTCACGCGTGTGCACTGCGGGCCAGCGGTTCGAGCCGTCGCCGATGTACGCGGACAGGCCCTTGTCACGCGCTATGCCGATCAGAGCCCGGGTGAAGCCCCGGCGGTCGAGTGTGCTGTGCACCAGCGGCGCCAGGCGGACGATCGCGGAGCGCACATCGCGATCGGCGAGCGCGATCACCGCGTTCTCCGCGTCGATCCGAGGGCCGCCGGGGAAGGCGTCCTCCTCGGTGGCCGGACGCCCGCTGACGCCGTTGAGCGCGCACAGCATGGTGGCCGTGGTGCCGACGAACGGTTTGCCGGAGCCGGTGAGCGCCTCGCCGATGGCGGTGATCGCCGCCAGGTCGGAGGCGATCGCTTCGGCGAAACCGCCACCGGCCAACGGCTTGAAAGCGAGGTGCGCCACCGCGTCGGCGGCCGCGGCGGTCTTCCGCAGGCCGTCGAGGTCGTCGAGCTCGCCGCGTACGACCTCGGCTCCGAGCCGGGCGACGGCCTCGGCTGACGCATCGGAGCGGGCGAGGCCGACGACCTCATGGCCCGCGGTGAGGAGTTCGGGCACCAGGGCGGATCCGAGGTGTCCGGACGGCCCGGTCACGAAAACACGCATGAGAAGCCTCCAGGAAAGGGAGTCGATCGGCTTGAGCTGCCGGAGGCGGCTGCCGATGACCTCCCGATGACATCCGATGTCATCACGCTACCACTGATGACACTGGAGGTCATGAGGGCCGGGGGCGGTCGGGGAGCCGCGATCATGGCTCACATGGACAGACTCACCGAATTGTTGCAGGTGAGAGCCCGAAGCTCCTCAGTCGTGCGCCATGTGCGGCGTGGCGATGGGCGGGGTGCGCCTACCTCGGCACTGAATGACCGTTGTAGATGACGACATCGAATGTCGTAAACCGCTGGGGTCGTCGTGCGGAGACGGCCGCCTCCCCCGCCAACCGGTTCATGGGGAGCGACGGGCGGCAGGGCAGGGTGAAGGAACGCCGGACGGGTGCCCAGCGACCTCTTCAGTCACCAACGGCCGCGAAGGCTTCCTTGAGTGAATCGAGGGCTTCGTCGACCAGCTGGGGCAGTTCCCGCTCCGTGTGTTCACCCCAGTACTCGAACGCGACCCGGAACGCCGCGACCATCGCCTCGGCGACCGCGCGCGCCGCACGATCCTCGACACCGCGTGCGATCAGCGCTTCGGAGATGGTGCCGGCAACCGCCGCGAACATGATCAGCTCGCGTTCACGCAACTCCGGGGTGGCAGTTATCAGGCTTCGGCGGTCTCGCGCCTCGTCCTGCGAGCTCTGCAGTGCCGCGGCCGCGATGTTCAGACCCGAGGCGGCCGCCTTGGTGGCGGACCATGCGGGCGGCGCCGCGGCGATGGTCTTCGCCACCCGCTCCCTGAGCTCGTCGTGGCCCACGAACAGCACGTCGCGCTTGTCGGCGAAGTGGCGGAAGAAGGTGCGTGTGGTCACACCCGCGCGTTCAGTGATCTGCGGCACCGTGGTCCGGGCGAAGCCATTCTCCAGGTACAACTCGATGGCCGCCCGCTCCAAACGGCCGCTGGTGTCCGGCTTCCATCGTCCCACCTGCAGATCCTCGCTCCGCTCATCGCGGCCGCCGCCCGACCGCACGCATCTCCTGCGTCACGGCACCAGATGCCGTCATTGTAGCAACCGCTGAATGCGTACGGCGCCCTTGGGTGAGCCGAACCCGCAGGATCGAACGCCGGCCAGTTCACACCTAGGCATGACATCCAGTGTCATCGTAGGTATGGTGATGACACCGAACGTCATCACAGTGGAGCCGTGAGTGCGTTCACGGGTCCATGGTGGCCTGTGGCGCGCGCCCGGCAGCCGGCTCCTGGCCAGGATAGGAAACCCATCCATGAACGACACCACGCTTTCCGACAGCGCGTTCCGCGTCGACGTCGTCGGCGGGATGACCATCGAGTGGGATGTGGCGATCGAGGCCGACGACGGCAACGTGCTGCGCGCCGACGTAAGTGGGCCGGAACCCGGCCGTGGAGCAACGGCCGGGTCGGGCTGAACGGCATCTCCACTTCTCGATAAACGCCTGGCAGGTCGCCGCGCTCAACCCACCGCACCTGGCCGCGGTGTGCGTGTGGGAGGGAGCGGCCGACTGGTACCGCGACGTCATCTACCACGGGGGCATCCACACGACGTTCGAGACCGTCTGGTACGGGTCGATCGTCGGCGGCACCCAGTACGGTCTGGGCACGCCGGCGGCGCGCAACCCGATCACCGGTCAGCCCGTGTGCGGAGACGAGACGCTCAGCCCGGAGGAGCTCGCCGCGAACCGGGTCGATCTCGTGGGCGACGACAGGGCGCACCCGTTGCTCGACGACTACCACCGCGGCCGTACGCCCGACTGGTCGCGGATCAAGGTGCCGCTGCTGTCGGCGGGCAACTGGGGTGGGCTGGGGCTGCACCTACGTGGCAACACGCGCGGCTTCGAGCTCGCCGGCTCCGCGGAGAAGTGGCTCGCAATGCACGACGAGACCCATTTCTCGCTCTTCTACGCCGAGTACGGGGTGGACCTGCAGAAGCGCTTCCTCGGCCACTTCCTCAAGGGCGAGAACACCGGCTGGGACAAGCAGCCGCGTGTGCACCTGAGGACCCGTCACGCCGACGGCCGCGTCGGTGAACGCACCTCGACCGACTGGCCGCTGCCCGAGACCCAGTGGACGAAGCTGTACCTGGACGCCGCCGACGGCTCGATGGGCACGGTCCCGACCGCGGTTCGCGCCTCGGCGTCCTACGCAGGCAAGCAGGGCCGCATCGGGTTCGACTACGTCTGCCCCGAGAACCTCGAGCTTGCCGGTCCGGTCGCGGCGAAGCTGTACATCGAGTCCTCGACGCCCGATACGGACCTGTTCCTCGTACTGCGCGCGTTCGCGCCGGACGGCGCCGAGGTCACGTTCCTGGGCGCCAACGACCCCCATGTGCCGATCAGCCAGGGGTGGCTGCGTGCCTCGCACCGCGCGATCGATCCCGAGCAGTCGCGACCGTTCCTGCCTGTGCACCCGCACGACCGTGTCGAACCGCTCGCACCCGGCAGGGTGTACGAAGTGGACGTCGAGATCCTGCCGACCAGCCTGAACCTGCCGGCCGGCTACCGGCTCACTCTCGACGTGCAGGCGCATGACTACGTCTGCCCTTCCGCCCTCGCGCAGGCCCGGGCTCACCCCAGCTTGCGGGCGGCATTCACCGGCTCCGGTCCCTTCCTGCACAACGACCCCGCCGACAGGCCGGACGAGATCTACGCCGGCACCGTCACCCTGCACAGCGGACCGGGGTACTCCTCTCACTTGATCCTCCCGGTCATCCCCGAATGACCGACGTAGATCGGCGTACTTGACTCAAGGAGTCAGCCATGGTGAATCTGGCAGAGTTCCTCGTCGACACGGCAGGTCGGCAGCCTCGGCGTCCCGCGCTGCGCCTGGGCTCGAAAGCGATCGCCTATGGCGAGTTGGACGAACTGAGCGCACGCGCCGCCGCGATGCTCCTCGCCGACGGGTTGTGCGCCGGCGACCGGGTCGCGCTGATGCTGCCCAATGTCCCCGAGTTCGTCATCCTCTACTACGGAATCCTTCGGGCCGGCGGCATCGCGGTCCCGATGAACCCGCTGCTCAGGGATCGGGAGACGCACTTCCACCTCCGTGACTCGGCAGCGGCGGCCCTCTACGAGTGGCACCGGGCTCCCGGCGGGGGCGCGCAGGGCGCGGCCGCCGCCGGAGTCCGCCACCACGCCGTGGAACCGACCGCGTTCGCCGCCCTGCTGGCCGGACACGAGCCGCTGCCCGACATGGCCGCTGCCGCGCCGGACGACATCGCGGTACTGCTCTACACCTCGGGAACCACCGGAAGGCCGAAGGGCGCCGCGCTCACCCACGCGGGCCTGCGGCACAACGCCGAGACCAACGCCGTCCACGTCCAGCGGAGTACCTCCGACGACGTCGTCGTGGGCTGCCTGCCGCTGTTCCACATCTTCGGCCAGACCTGCACGATGAACGCCGCGATACTCAGCGGAGCCTCGCTCGTCCTGATTTCACGCTTCGATGCGCATGAGGTGCTTGACACGATCGAACGCGACCGCGCCACCGTTTTCGAGGGAGTCCCGACGATGTACACGGCACTGCTCCAGCATCCGGGCGCCGCGGACATCTCCTCACTTCGGATGTGCATCTCCGGCGGGGCCTCGCTGCCCGTCGAGGTGCTGCACGGCTTCGAGCAGCGCTTCGGCTGCCCGGTGCTCGAGGGCTACGGCATGTCCGAGACCAGTCCGGTGGTCACGTTCAACCACCTGGACAGGCCGCGCAAGGCCGGCTCGATCGGCACACCTGTCAGAGACTTCGAGGTGCGGCTGCTGGACGAGGACGGGAATGACGTGCCCTCCGGTGACATCGGAGAAATCGCCGTGCGCGGGCCCGGCCTGATGAAGGGCTACTGGAACCAGCCGGAGGCGACCGCCAGGACGAGGATGGCTACCTCTACATTGTCGACCGGAAGAAGGATCTCATCATCCGCGGCGGCTACAACGTCTACCCGCGCGAGGTGGAGGAGGTGCCCCACGAGCATCCTGCCGTCGCGCTCGCCGCGGTCCTCGGCCTGCCGGACCAGCGCCTTGGCGAGGAAGTAGCAGCCGCGGTGGTCCCACGTCCTGGGAAGCAGGTGCAGCCGGACGAACTCGTGGAGTTCGCAAAGCAGCGGCTGGCCGCGTACAAGTACCCGCGCCACATCTGGCTGGTCGATGAGCTGCCGACGGGACCGAGCGGAAAAATCCTCAAACGCGCTATCCGCGCACCCGCGACGAGTTGACGGCGGCGAGGTCCTGGCACCGCGTCAGCCACGCCGGCCACCGCCGGCTCAGCGCCCCGATCACCACTGACCGCTCGCTGTGGCGAGACGCTCGGCTGGAGCATCCCAGCCGAGCGTCTCGCGTGGGCGCCGCGTCAGCTTTGGGAGAAAGCGCGGCGGTAGGCAGTGGGAGTGGTGTCCAGCACGCGCCGGAAGTGCAGTCGTAGGTTGGCTGCCGTACCCAGCCCGCAGTCCCGCGCCACCTGGTCCACCGAGTGGTCGGTGGTTTCCAGCAGTTCCCGCGCCCTGCCGAGCCGCGCGTTGAGCAGCCACTGCAAGGGGGTCGTGCCCGTTTCCTCGGCGAAGCGGCGCATGAAGGTGCGTTGCGAGAGACTCGCGTGCCGGGCGAGGACAGGAAGGGTGAGCGGCTCGCCGAGCCGGTGCAGGGCCCATTCGCGGGTCTGGGAAAGTGACGCGTCACCGGCCGCCGCGACGGGAGCCGGCACGTACTGGGCCTGTCCACCGTCCCGGTGCGGGGCGGCGACCAGGCCGCGGGCGATCTGATTGGCCACCTCCGCGCCCAGGTCGCGGCGGACGATGTGCAGGCACAGGTCGATGCCGCAGCACACCCCGGCCGAGGTGAGCACGTCGCCCTCGTCCACGTAGAGCACGTCGCGGTCGACCGTGACGGCCGGGAAGTCCCGCTCGAACTCGTCGAGGTGCTGCCAGTGGGTGGTGGCGTGCAGCCCGTCCAGCACGCCGGCCGCTGCCAGCGCGAAGGCGCCGGTGCAGATCGAGACCACCCGCCTGCCTCGGTCGCGGGCCTCGGCCAGCGTGCCGAGCACGGGGTCGGGCAGGTCGAGGATCGGTTCGAATCCCGGCACGATCACGGTGTCGGCTTCGCGTACCCGCTCCAGGCCCCCACTGACCTCCAGAGTGAAGCCCGCGTTGGTGGCCACCTTCGCGTTCAGCCCGCACAGGGTCATCTCGTAGGGGGTTTCCCGCCGGGCGGTGAAGATCTGCGCCGGGATCGCCAGGTCGAGCGGGGTGACCCCGTCCAGCGCCAGAACCGCGATGTGATGCACTGCCATGACAAGATTCTATCGAAGCAAGGAAATTTTGCCTCTCGCCAGGTCGCAGTGGTCGCGGCCAGGCTGAAGCCATGACCGGACCTGCCCGCGGGACGACCGCCGACCTGATCACGCTGCCCGGCACGGCACTTGCCGACGCCGTAGTGCGGCTCATCCGGCCGGTGGAAACGCCGTCCGTGTTCAACCACAGCATCCGCAGCTACCTGTTCGCCCGGCTGGTGGCCGGCCGCCTCGGTCTGGCCGTCGGCCACGACTACCACGACGACCTGTTGTTCGCCGCGTGCGCGATGCACGACCTCGGCGTGGCGCCGGACGGCCCGCACCGCCAGCGGTTCGAGGTCGAAGGCGCCGACCGGGCCGCCTCGTTCCTGGTCGACCGCGGAGTGTCCGCGGCCGACGCCGACCAGGTCTGGCAGGCCATCGCCCTGCACACCTCCCCCGGCATCGCGGAGCGCCGCGGCACCCTGTGCGTGCTCGTCCGCGAAGGCGTCGCCCTCGACTTCGGCGGCCCACTGGGCACCGACCACATCGACGCCGTCACCGACGAGCAGGCGGACGCCGTGCACGCCGCCTATCCACGGCTCGACATGATCCGCTCACTCACCGACGCGATCGTCGCGCAGGCCGCGAAAAACCCGAAGAACGCTCCCCGTTACGCGATCCCCGGCGAATTCCTCCGTGAACGGCAGGCCTTCGGCCAAACCCGGATGGAACACACCTGCCGGTCCTCCCGCTGGGGCAACTGACTCAACGGAACCGACTCCGCGGACTCCGCAACCCCGCCGGCAAGGAAAAGCCCGTCAACAACGAAAAGGAAACGCTGCAATGACCATCCACACCATCGAGGTCTCCGAGGACAACGCAGTCTTCGGACAGACGACCAGCGCCTTCGCGAACTTCGGCTATTCCCCCGCGGTCCGCACGCACGGGCTGCTGTTCATCGCCGGAACGATCGGCCGCCGCGCCGACGGAACCATCCCCGACACCATCGAAGAGCAGACCGAGCTCGCCATCCGGAAGATCGAAGAGATCCTCCGGCTGGAAGGACTCGACCTGTCCGCCCTTGTCGACGTCACCAGCTACCACGTCGACATCCGCCAGCACCTGTCCGGCTTCAGCGAGGCCAAACAACGCCTCGTCAAAGCCCCCTTCCCCACGTGGTCGATCATCGGAGTGAGCGGCCTCGCAAGCCCTGGGCTCCTCGTCGAAATCCGCGCGACCGCCGCCTATCCCGACGTCGCTTCCTGACGGTCGGTTGCTCCTGAGCCCGGGCGGTGCCGCCCCGGAGGCTGTCGCTGCGAACCGAGGTGCTTCTGTGAGTCCTTTTACTCAGCGGGCCGACAACGCCTCCCCGCCGCCCGGCGCCCCGGCGCCCCGGCGATCACCGTCTGGGCTCGTCTTCCGCGAGGACAAGTCCCAGGTCAAGGTCGTTCAGCACTATCTCGGTCGCGGCGTGCGGGCGCACGCTCATCGCGGTGAGGTCGACGGGGTTCTCGACCAAGTTGTCGAGTAGGCCGTGCGGGAACCGCTGTTCCTTTTCCAGGACCCCTGGGCGCTCGGGATGGGCGCCCTGGGTGTGTCGGGGACACCGCCGCGGCGTCTGGCGGAGCTGTCGCGGTACGGGGTGGACGGCAGCGTCGTTGCTGCGCCAGCACTCCGACGCCAGGCGGGTGGCGTCGCGCCGGGCGTCGTCCTCGTCGCTGCGCCGGCGCCGGTAGGCGATGACGAGGGCCACGAGACCTTCCGCCCCGGCGACGCTTCACCAGGTCGAAGAGGGTGCTGGAGGTCAGCTTGTGTTCGGGCAGGAAGCCGTGGGCGTCCATGGGGTTCCAGCCGGTGAGGAACACTGCGGCCGCGACGGTTATGGCGGTAGTGAAGGTCAGGGCAAGGACGATGCAGACTGACCACAAGCACAGGCCTCGCCGTTCGGTACGGCGCAGGGGCAGGTGCGGTAGCACGCGGCGGCACTCCATCGCGGGCAAGGGCTGCCGCCTGTAGGTGAGTCTTGTTCAGCGACTGAGGAGTGCCATCCGCTGGAGGTTGTCGGCGAAGATCCCGAGGCCGGCCCACGTCTGGGCTCCGGTCAGGCGGCGCAGGGGGGGTGCGGCGGAAGCCGAAGGTGCGCCGTAGGCCGATCCGCTGGACGCCGAGTTCGGCCAGTGCCTGATCGTTGGCCGCGGTGCCGAAGCCGCGGTCGGCGACGACCGTGCCTGGCGGTCAGCCGGTCAGTGCGGCCACCCGCCGGACGGAGGGCACCAGTTGCGGCGCGTCGGGCGGGTTCCCGCGGCTGACCTGGTGGTCGACAACGAAGCCCTGTTCGTCCTCGGTGACCAGGGCGGTGTAGCCGAACTGGGTGGGATGCTGGGGCTTGCCCTTGCGGATCGGCCGGGCATCGGGATCGGCCAAAGAGACCAGCCGGTCGGGGATCGTGTGGATGCCCGCCAGCCGCAGAGCGGTCTGTTCCAGCAGCCGGTGGCTGCCTTCCACCGTCTCGGCCAGCTCTGCGAGTAGGCGCTTCAGCCGCCCAGAGGGCCGTTTGCCCAGCGCGCGACGGGCGTTGCGCTCCATCGCGGCCACCTCCCGCAGTGTCGCGCGGGCCACGGTGGCGATTCTCGCCGGTGAGCCGGTCGATCTCGCCCAGGGGCCTGGCCGGTGCGGCGGCGCAGTGTGCGGGAGATCTGCTTCAGGCGGCGCTCTACTGACCGGCTGCGGTCACGGAAAGGGGTGCGCCCGGCGGCGCCGGCGGCCTTGATCCGCCGCACCAGTCGGCCCAGCTTAGAGGTCGCGCAGGTAGGGGTGCGGGAACGGCAAGGCCATGTGCTCGGCCGCCATCCGCGAGAGCGCATCCAGCTTCTCGTCGAACACGCCGGCGATCATGCCAGGCACATCGAGGCGCCCAGGAGCGATTCGCGCCACCCGGTGAACCTATGCGGTCACGGCACTAGGAAACTTCACGCGGCCAGCCCTGGACGGCCAGAACAGCCACCTGCTCAAGCAGCTGCCGGCTGGTACCGTCGCGGGCAGACTGCGACATGCCTTGCAGTGTCGCTTCGGTGTAGTGGGCCAGGGCCGCGGCGTCGGTCTCCGGCGGCAGGACATGCGCGTCGACGTCGGCCTGGATGCGCTGCTGAAAAGCGACGATGTGACGCTCGCGGTGCTGACGCAGCAGGCCGGCGACCTCGGCGCTGCCGGCGGTCTCGGCGGCGCACAGCAGCATGCAGCCGCGCGGTCTGCCGGGGAGCGTGTGCTCGTAGGCGGCCTCCCGCAGCACCCGCGTGATCGCTTGCTTGGCGGTCGGCTCCTGACCGAGGGCGTGGGTGATATATCCACCGTACCGATCCGCATACACCTCGACGGCTTCGTTGAACAGAGCCCGCTTGTCGCCGAACGCAGCGTAGAGGCTGGGCGAACCGATGCCGAGCGCGACGGTCAAGTCGCTGATCGAGGTCGCCTCATAGCCATTCGTCCAAAACAGCCTGATCGCAGCGTCCAGTGCGGCGTCCCGGTCGAAGGAGCGTGGTCGCCCTCTGGGGCGCCTCGGTGTCGGCATAGCACAATTATATAAGGCGTGTTCCAGAAAGGTGTGGGCGGGCGGTCGGGGCCTGGTTGGGGGTCGGTGTGGTCATGCGCTCAGGGTGAGGTTGTGCGTGTGGGCGACGGCCTGGACGGTGTGGTGGAGGCCGTCGCCGTGCTGCCGGCAGTCGCGGAGGACCTTGTAGGTCTTCATGCGGGCGAAGGTGTGCTCGACGCGGGCGCGGACCCGCCGGTGCTCGGCGTTGTCGGCCTCCTCACCCGGGAGCAGCGGCCGTCCGGGGCGTTTGCGGTGCGGGACGATGAGACCGGTGTTGATGCAGGCGCCGTCCCCGGGCACGGTGACACCGCGGCACTGCTCGGGCAGGCCGCTTGAGCGCCAGACCTGCGCGTCGGCCCGGTTGCCCGGCGCGGGGCGGGCCGCGGCCACCACCAGGCGGGGGTCGGCATCGATGATGACCTGCACGTTCGCCGAGAACCGGTAGTTACGCGAGGAGGCGCCCACCTTCCGGTCGCGGACCGGGATCAGCGTGCCGTCCACGATCCACAGCCGCTCGGCAGCATCCTCGGGCCGACGGGCCGGCTCCAGCGCGAGGAACGGGCCCAGGCGCTGGATCCCCCGCCACACGGTGGCCGGCGAGACCCGAACAACGGCGCGAGCTGCCGCATCGTGAGGTCCGCCCGGTAGTACACCGCGACCAGCAGGACCCGCTCGGCCAGCGGCAGGCTCCACGGACGCCCCAGCGGCAGACCCTCTCCACCCCGCTCCCGCACCACCCTCACCAGCCGGCCGAATGCCTCAGCCCGCAGCCCGGTGAACGTCTCCACCCACACCCGCTCAGCCCACAACACCCCACCCATACACCGCAAATGCCCAGACCACACCCTTCCGCAACACCCTTCAGCGATCGTTTCACATGTCTGCTAGCGTCTATTTCTGTAGCGATCCCTAGAGAAAGGTGCCGATGATGCCGAGCAGTGGGTGTCTGCGGCCCAGGCGGTTCAACCGAGTCGAAGCCGGCCCTACCGATCGGGAGACGGTTGTGCTGCTGCACGCCGTCGGCCTGGACTTGACGTACTGGGACCGCCAGATCGAAGCCCTTGCCGATCGCTATCGGGTTGTAGCCGTCGACTTGCCTGGTCACGGGATGTCCGACCCTCCGCCTCGAAACACGGGCATCGGCCGCCTGGCACAGGACGTCGCCGACATCGTCGAGGCCGATGCGGGTTCCAGCGCCCACATCGTCGGACATTCCCTCGGCGGAATGATCGCCCAGCAGCTTGCGGTGTCCTGTCCCGGCCTCGTGAAGAGCCTCACGCTGATCGCGACGGCGGCGACATTCACCGACGAGACGCGCGCGTTCATGCGCAGCCACGCAGCGTCCGTGCGCCAGGACGGCATGGGCGCCGTCGTGCCGCTCGTGGCCAACTGGCTCGCTCCGGCCACGGTAGAGCGCCGACCGGATGTACTCGACAGACTCGAGAAGTCGATCCGCGCGATGGACGCTGCCGTATACGCATCCGCATGGGACCAGATCGCAAATTTCGAAGCCGCGGGCCAACTGGCGGCACTGACCCGCCCGACCCTGGTAGTGGCCGGAGGGCAGGACACCAACACACCAGCAGCCGACGTCACCCTGCTGGCGAAGGCCATCCCGCATGCCGAGCTCAGCGTGATCGCCGATGCCGCGCACATGATTCCGCTCGACACCCCGGACCGGCTCAACAAGGAATTGCTCGGCTTTCTAGCCACTGTCGGGAGTGTCTCGAAAAGAAAGGGTCCCTCACCAAACGATGCTTCAAGTGACTATCGCACCTCTTGAAGGCGGAGGTCCGGTTGGGGTAGAGCGCCGAGGCGATCACTACCGAGACGGAGGCGCGGATGGGCCCCTGGAGCTGGCCGAGCTGCTCGGTTCGGACGGGTTGCTGCAGTCGGCTTTCCATCCGTGGTCGCGACATCCCGAAGGAGTCCGGCCGATGTCCAGGTATCCACGACACAGGCTCCCGCTGTCGGTGCCGAAGGATCCACGCTACCTGAGCCAGGATGACGGTATCGCCATCGCCGACGGTCTGCGACCCCGTCGTGTCCTCGGCGACCGCGACCCGCCGAAGCAATGCCACGCTGGACAACAGCACTCGCCTACGACTGATTCGCAACGATCACTGGAAACCGCCTGGCCTACCCCGTGCTCGTGATCGACGCGGTGCACGTAAGGATCCGTGATGGGCAGGTGGCCGACCGCGCGGTGTACGTGGTGATCGCCGTGGACACCGACGGCTGCCGGCAGATCCTGGGGATCCGGGCCGGAGACGGCGGCGAGGGCGCGGAGATCCTGGTGACCACGCTCGCCGACGGCGCCGCCGTGGAAGCCGCGATGACCGGTCCCGAGGGCGCGCTGCGGACCCTATCCACGGGGCGCGGTATGGATTCGGATGGCATCCTTGCCTCCGGGCGCCGGAACTGCGCGAGCGGGTGCAGCCGCTGCTCAACGTCGTCGGCCGTCGGACACCGTGGCTGGGCCGGCTCGGCGACGGCAGCCGGCTGAAGCTCGTGATGAACAACTCGCTCGCGGTCACCGCGGAAGGAATTGCCGAGGCCGTCGCCCTCAGCACGGCGCTGAACCTGGATCCGGGCGTGTTCCTCGACGCTCTCGCCGAGACGCCACTGGGTCCCCGCACGCGGTGGCCAAGGGGCGCGCCGTCTTCCCGCTTCGCCACGCCGCAAAAGACGCCGGACTCGCGATCGAAGCCGCCGCGAATCAAGGCATGACACTGCCGGTCACTGAGGCGGTGCCGCCGCGCTGGGACGAGGTCATCGCACTCGGTCACGGTGACGACGACGTGTGCGCCGCCCTCACCGCAAGCTCTGCCGGCCCGCACGACTGTGCCCGACGGCCGGCGCAGCGCCGTGTGACCGGCCGTCCGCGAATCGCAGCACAGAACCTGGCGGGCCGACCCGCGAAGGCGCGGATCCGGCACGTCCCGATCATCCATCAGCCACCCGAGGAGAGACCCTTCATGACCATCGCCATCGCCTACGCGGCCCCCTCGGCGAAAGCTCCGCTGGAGCACACGACGATCGAGCGCCGCGCCCTGCGTGAGCGAGACGTACTGATCGAGATCGCCTACGCCGGCATCTGTCACTCCGACATCCACACCGTCCGCGAGGAGTGGGGCCAGGCCGCCTTCCCCCTCGTGCCGGGACACGAGATAGCCGGCGTGGTCACCGAAGTCGGTCCGGATGTGACCAAGTACGCCGTCGGTGACCGGGTCGGCGTCGGCTGCTTCATCGACTCCTGCCGCAAGTGCGAGCAGTGCCTGGCCGGCCTGGAGCAGTTCTGCACCGACGGCGGCATGACCAGTACGTACAACGACAAGTACCGTGACGGTGAGGTCACGCAAGGCGGCTACAGCACCCACATCGTCGTCGACGAGAACTACGTGCTGCGCATTCCTGACGGCCTGTCCCTCGATGTCGCGGCCCCGTTGCTCTGCGCCGGCATCACCATCTACTCCCCGCTCACCCACTGGAACGCCGGCCCCGGCAAGAAGGTCGCCATCGTCGGCGTCGGCGGCCTCGGCCACCTGGGCATCAAGATCGCTCACGCCAAGGGCGCCGAAGTCACCGCGCTGAGCCAGTCGATGCGCAAGAAGGAGGACTCGCTGCGGCTCGGCGCCGACCACTACTACGCGACCGGCGACCCCGAGACGTTCACCAAGCTCGCCGGGACCTTCGACCTGATCGTCAGCACAGTGTCGGCCGTCGTCGACCTGGACGCCTACCTCTCGTTGCTGAAGCCGGACGGCGTCCTGGCGAACGTCGGGGCGCCCGAGGACTCCAGCACCCTCCACCTGTTCTCGCTCGTCATGGGCCGCAAGACGCTGGCCGGATCGCTGATCGGCGGCATCAAGGAGACCCAGGAGATGCTGGACTTCTGCGCGGAGCACGGCTTCGGTGCCGACATCGAGGTTATTCGCGCCGACCGGATCAACGAGGCGTACGACCGCGTCGTCGCCAGCGACGTCCGCTACCGCTTCGTCATCGACATCGCTTCCCTGCGCGACTGAGATCAGGCTCCACCCGAAGCTCCCGGGGAGACTCACCGGCGCCCCCGGCTGGTCCTCCGGCCCCGCTGCCTGCTGGAACAGTCCACCCCGATTCGGACGGCGGGCTCGGGGTGGGCTGGCGCGGCAGGGCAAGCCCACCGGCCCGCCCCTGGTGCGAGCGGCTCGACGATCGTGCCGAGCGACACCTGCTCCCGCGGCCGTTCGGCGGTGCGGATGCGGTCTTCCGCGGGTCACGTCCGCGGGAACGGTGTATCGACGGCCACTCGGCGATCTTGTTTTGCCCGGACGCCGGGACAAACCCCCGGGTCAGGTCCTACCAACTGGTGAGGCCCCGCAGTCGGGCCGGGGCTGCAACGTGTTCTCCATGTCCGCCATGCACCCATCCCAATTGTTGGACATCCCAACGGATGGGGGTTACGTTGGGCCTTCCAATGTTGGACACCCCAACGTGAAGGAGGAGGGCAATGATCCTCGTAACGACGCCCGGGAAGGTTGGCGCCGAGGCGGCACGCCTGCTCGCAGGGCGAGGCGAAGCGGTACGGATACTCGCCCGTCATCCGGAGAAGGTGATGGCGCTGAAGCAGGCCGGAGTGGATGTCGTCGAAGGCGACCTCGACATCCCCGCAACCATTGACGCGGCGATGAAGGGCGTCACGAGTGTGGTACTCGTCAGCCCCGCCGTTCCGTCCCACGAACTGCACGTGGTGGGCAGCGCCGTGCGTGCGGGCGTGGACCATGTCGTGAAGGTCACCAGCAAGGCCTCCGCGGACTCGCCGATCGCCCGACAGCGCGGACAGGCCGAGATCGAGGCGGGACTGCTCGCCTCGGGCCTGAACTACACCCTTCTGCGCAACAATTTCTACATGCAGAACTTCCTCGTGCTGGGACCCGCGATCGCCAGGACGAGCGGATTCGGCTCCGCCGCCGGTGCGGGCAAGGCCGGCTTCATAGATACCCGAGATGTCGCCGCGGTGGCCGCTGAGGTCGCTGGTTCGCCCAGTGCGCACAGCGGGAGGTCCTACCTACTGACCGGGCCGGAACTGCTCTCCTATGCCGACGTGGCGGAGGTGCTCTCCAAGGTGCTGGGACGGCAGATCGCTTTCAGCCCGCGCACGCGCGCGGAGGACACGCAAGCCATGGTGAGCGCAGGCGTGCCGGAGCCGATCGCCGCGATGAATGCCCACGCGGTCAGCCTGATCGCCGAGGGCGACGCGGCTTGGCTGTCCGACGACGTGCCGACGGTCCTCGGTCGGCCGGCTCGAACCTTCGAGCAGTTCGCCACCGACCACGCGGGTGTGTTCTCCTGAATTCGGGCGACGGGTGCGGTCGGCCCGCGTCGGTACTGCTGGTTCACCTTGTGGCAGCCGCGCTGCGGAGGACTCGGCCGGACCACGAAGCGAAGTTCGTAGCGCGATCAGCGGACCCGGTGCCTGTGGAGCCGTCACGCGGCGAACCTGCAGCACGAGCAGAAACTCGGCAAGGCCCCGGTGGATCTACTCACGGACACGACGGGCCTCGCCCGTGCCGAGATCGTCGCGCCGGCCTTCGCCTACTGAGTGAAGTCGGCTGAGCGGCGAGCTTCTGCTGCAGAGCACCCCACTCCTGCGTGCCGGTGACGAAGTCGTCGTGCTCGACGAGCCCTTCTTGTGGGAGGCGGTGACGAGCGGGCCGTATTGGCGGGTGCTCGACCGCCTCAAGGCGACGACCGTCGGCGACAAGGCATGGCAGGCCTGGTCGCGCGGATACGCAGAGATGATCGAGTTGCCGGCCGAGGACCTCATCAAGGCGGTTTCCCGGCAAAGAAGGGCATGATCAACGCGAACAAGGCCGACGCAGAGCAGAGCGCCCACGAATCGGCGCCCTGCCGTGTACGTGTCGGTGCCGTCGAGCCGATTCTATCGGCAGAACGAAGCTTTCTACGGCGAGCACGCGGTCAACGCCGCCGACAGGATCTCGAAAACGCTCCAGGACGCATAGGACGGATAGGACGGATCGGCCGGCGGACGTCGGCCGACTCACCGGGCCTGCGGTTGCCGGGCCATCAGCTTGGACTCCGGGCCTTGCGTCGGCCGAGGGCCGCGGAACGTCGCGCGGTAGGTGGTGGGGGAAACACCCAGCGTGTCCCGCAGCCGTAGCCGCAGCGACCCGCCGGTACCGAAGCCGGCCCGCTCGGCGACTTGATCGACCGGCAGGTCGGTGCTTTCCAGCAGCCAACGTGCCTGGCTGAGCCGCTGGTGGTTGAGCCACTCGATCGGGGACAATCCGGTTTCCTCGCGGAACCGCCTGGTCAACGTGCGTTTGCTCATGGTGGATCGCCGGGCGAGTTCGTCCAGGTCGACCGGGTGATCGAGATGACCGAGCAGCCAGGACCGGAGCGCTGAAGTAGAGGATTCGTCGCTGATGGCTACCGGGAGCTCAATGAATTGCGCTTGGCCGCCGTCCCGGTGGGGCGGCACGACATGAGTGCGGGCGACCTCGACGGCGACTGCCGTACCGTGGTCGCGCCGGATCAGGTGCAGGCACAGGTCGATGCCCGCCGCGCCTCCTGCGGAAGTGAGCACGTCACCCTCGTCGGTGTAGAGCACGTCGGGGTCGAGCCGGACGTCGGGGAACGCACGGCGGAACGCGGGCACCGACCGCCAGTGGGTTGTCGCGCGGCGGCCGTCCAGCAGGCCCGCCGCAGCGAGCACGAACGCGCCGGTGCACACGGAGGCGATGCGCGCGCCAGGCCGGATCATTGCCATCGCGGCCGCCAATGGGCCCGCCAGCGGCGCGGTGAGCAGGTTGTCGTGCGGGTCGCGGGCTCCCGGAACGACGACGGTGTCCGCCTCAGCCAGGGCATCGGGCCCAAGTTCGACGAATAGGGAGAAGTCTGCGCTGACCCGGACCGGCCCGGGAGCGAGCCCGCAGGTGGTCACCTCATAACGGTCGCCCGCCGCGCCGAACAGCTCGTGCACGAGGCTGAGTTCCATGGGCAGCACTCCTGGGCGGGCCAGCACCACAACACGATGAGTCATGGCCCGATTTTCGCACATATTGGCATCGGGCCAATGGTGCTGTCGCGCTGCGAGCGGCACTGTGGACGCCATGAACGTTTTGTGGGTCCTGGCTCACCCAGAAGCCCGATCGCTGAACGGATCGCTGCACCAAGCGGGCCTGGCCGCGTTGGCCGAGGCCGGTCACGATGTCGAGGTCTCCGACCTGTACGCGATGAAATGGAACCCGGTGGTCGACCGGGACGACTACGCGGTCGGCGACGAACGACTGCATATCGGCCCTGCGTCCAAAAGCGCGCTTGATGGACAGGCCCTGAGTCTGGACATTCGGCTGGAACAGGCCAAGCTCGACCGGGCCGATCTTCTCGTCCTGCAGTTCCCGCTGTGGTGGTACGGACTGCCCGCGATCCTCAAGGGCTGGTTCGACAGGATATTCGTGCGAGGTTATGCGTACGGACTCCCGGATCCCGATCGGCCCGGTCGCAGTCTGCGCTACGGCACCGGAAAGCTGGCCGGCAAGCGTGCCCTTGCCGTGGTGACCGCGGGCGGCCCAGCCGAGAGTTACCAACCGCGCGGTATCGACGGCTCGCTGGAGGACCTGCTGTTCCCGCTGCTGCACGGCACGCTCTTCTACTGCGGCATCGACGTTCTCCCCTCATTTGTCATCCATGGGGCCAACCGTCTGTCCGATGCGGGATACCGGGCCGCTGCTGCTGAGTTGCGTACGCGACTGCACCGGGCGCAGAGCACGCTGCCGATTCCGTACCGACCACAGAACGGCGGCGACTACGACGATCACATGGTGCTGTTGCCGCACGTGGCCGCCACGCGAACCGGACTGGACGCCCACCGTGCGTGATCGCAGGGCGGTCGCAGTCCTGGGGTGATCCGGGCGGCCGCAGCCGAGCGGCCGACCCTGTCAGCCAATCGGCACCCGGTCCCGCCGGGTTTTCATCAGCGGCTGGATCCGG
The DNA here is from genome assembly GCF_016918855.1 of Actinacidiphila acididurans. Classification (GTDB taxonomy): domain Bacteria; phylum Actinomycetota; class Actinomycetes; order Streptomycetales; family Streptomycetaceae; genus Actinacidiphila; species Actinacidiphila acididurans. The sequence continues at coordinate 254,419 of NZ_JADKYB010000001.1, read as the reverse complement.
GTGCCGAAGTTCTCGATGCCCGCCAGGAAATCGTCGAAGACGAGCATGGCCCTTGATGCCCTGGACGCCCTTGACCTGTGCGGCCTCGTCCAGCATCGCCGCGATGTTCTCGTAGGAACCGACCAGGGTGCCCATGTTGAGGTCGACCGCTCCTGCGGGTACCACCCTCGCTCGTGCTGTCGATGTGGCGCTTTCACCGTAGCGCTCTGCGCCGCCTGGTACCGGGGCGCCGATGAGAACGGACGACGACGCGATCCAGAACGGGAAAGGAAAGGTCTCGATGAGTGCCACCGTCATCCGCGCGGCACCCATCGCGCCGTCATCGCCACATCCGCGGGTGATGGCCAGACGCCTCCTTCTCGACCACGACAAACGATTCACCTCGGTCCCCAAGGTCTTCACTGATGCCGACCGGCAGTCGCTGCTCGCGGACGTCGACGTTCTGCTCACCAGCGACGGATGACAGTGGCTGCGTGAGCGTGGCCTGCATCCGGAGCACGTACTCGACGCCTGGCCCCACCTCGTCAACGTCTCCATCAGCCCTTACGGCCTGACGCTGTTGGCGGCGGGCGGCCTGCTCGATCCCGCCGGCGATCCGGACCGGTCGCCGGTGCGGCCTTACGGAGAGCAGAGCGCGATGGCCGCCTGTCTGCACGCGACCGCCGCGGCGATGATGGCCGTTCTCCTTGGGGGGTGTGCTGCTCGCGTGGGACCGGCTGACCGAGTGGCTTCGTGACGAGCAGGGCTACGGAGCCGAAGCCTGATGCCCCTGGCGGAGTCCGGGTTGCGGATTTCACCTGGGTGGGAGCGGGCCCTTTCGTCCACGCCCCTCAGCCCGACCCGAGTTCGCCCGCATCGACACCCCCACCTCAAGATCGAACCGCCGGGGCGACTCCAATCCAGCGGGCGTCGCTCGTCGCTTCAGCCTGCGCTCTCGATGCGGGCGAGCACCTTGTCGGAGATCCGGTGCAGCGTTCGCAGTTCGTCCGGGTCCAGGACGTCGATGAACAGGTCCAGTACCCGGGCCACATGTCCGGGTGCCGCCTCTGCCAAGTAGGCGTAGCCGGCTTCGGTCAGGATCGCTTGCGTGTAACGCCCGTTGTGCGGGTCGGGCTCGCGGCGCACGAACCCGCGTCTCTCGAGCCGACCGACCATGTGGGACAGGCGGGACAGTTCCGTGTTGGCCATGACCGCAAGCTCGCTCATTCTCATGCGGCGCTCGGGCTGGTCGGACAGGTGCGCCAGTACGTGGTACTCGATGAAGCTGAGCTTCGAGTCCTGCTGGAGCTGCGACTCCAGCGCCGCCGGCAATCGCTGGAGGAGCTTCATGAACCCGCGCCACGCCGCCAGCTGGTCACCGGTGAGCCAGCGCGGCTCAGACACCTCGGACTCCCCTGGGACAGACATGTGCGCAGTCTACTGACATCACCGAAGCCCTGACTTGAATCTTCACGTGAATCGGGCTACGGTGTCACTTGAAAATTCAAACATGACTGGATCGGAAGGACCGTCCATGAGCAACCTGAAGCTCGCCGTCATCCTCGGCAGCACCCGCCCCGGCCGTAACGGCGAAGCGGTGGCGAACTGGGTGCTGACCAAGGCCAAGGAGCGCACCGATGCCGACTACGAGCTGGTCGACCTGCTCGACTACCCGCTGCCGCACCTGGACGAGGCCGTGCCGGCGAGCCGCGGCGTATACGCGGGCGAGCACACGAAGGCCTGGTCCACCAGGATCAAGGAGTTCGACGGATACATCTTCGTCACCCCGGAGTACAACCACTCGACCTCGGGAGTACTGAAGAACGCCATCGACTACCTCTACGCCGAATGGAACAACAAGGCCGCCGCCTTCGTGTCGTACGGCTCGCTCGGCGGCGCACGGGCGATCGAGCACCTGCGGGCGATCTCGAGCGAACTGCAACTGGCCCACGTGCGCCAGCAGCTGTCGTTCTCGTTGTTCACCGACTTCGAGAACTTCTCGGTGTTCAAGCCCTCCCCGATACACGACGACGCCGCTTCCGTGCTGTTCGACCAGCTCGAGTCCTGGGCCGGCGCGCTCAAGTCCGTCCGAAGCTGACCCCTGATGCGGCTCTACGGCCTTGAGGAGCACTTCGTCACCGCCGACGTGATCGAGGCGTGGAAGCGGCACGACCCCCGGCTCGCCGAACCGATGATGAAGTGGGCAGTCGCCAGTGACATCACGCCGGCGTTGCTGGACCTCGACAGCGAACGCATCGCCGCAATGGACGACGCCGGGATCGACGTGTCGGTGCTGTCCCTCACGACGCCAGGGCTGCAGAACCTCGACACGGCGGAGGCGGTCGCCCTGCAGGCGCCCACGAACGACGCGATCGCCGCCGCCGTGCGCCGCCACCCCGGGCGCTTCCAGGGGTTCGCCGCGCTCGCCACCTCCGCTCCGTCGGCCGCGGCCGCCGAACTGCGGCGGGCGGTCACCGAGCTGGGACTCAACGGCACGCTGGTCAACGCGAACTCCGATGGCCGGTCTCTGGACGCGCCCGAATTCTGGGACATCTACGAGGCTGCCGAGGATCTGCGCGTACCCGTCTACCTGCACCCCAGCGTTCCGTTCCCGGCTGTCACCAAGGCCTACTACCGCGGTTTCGGCGCGCCGGTGGACGACATGCTGGCCACCGGCGCGTTCGGCTGGCACTACGACGCCGGGCTGACCGTGCTCCGGATGATCATCGCCGGCGTCTTCGACCGGTTCCCCGGGCTGCAGCTCGTCCTGGGGCACTGGGGCGAGGTCGTGCTGTTCTACCTCGACCGCATCGCGGCCATGGACAAGCTCACCGAGCTGCGGCGCCCGATCGCCGAGTACTTCCGCTCGAACATCTACATCACCCCGGGCGGCATCTCCAGCCACAAGTACCTGCGGTGGAGCCTGGAGACGGTGGGGATCGAACGGATCATGTACGCCTCCGACTACCCGTTCAACCGGGAGCGTGCCGGATCCGCCCGGCACTTCCTGGAAACGGCGCCGATCGTCGAGGCCGCCCGCGAGCGCATCGCCTTCCGGAACTGGGAAGGGCTCATCGCCGGTATCCGGCGCTGACCGATCGTGCCGAAAGGTGATTCGCGTGCCGGCTCTCCGCGTGGACGCGGCACGCCTGGTCGCCGACGCAGGTGACGGGCCGGCCATCGTGCGGCAGCTCGCCCGGCACCTGCCCGGCACGGAATTCGGTGTCCTCGACGACGTCGGCCACGCGGCGTTCCGGGAAGCCCCGCCGGAGTGGAACGCCGCCGTACTCGATGTGCTGACGCGTCACCGCGTCCGTCCGAACCGCACTGTCCCCGCATCGAAAAGGAGCCAACGCACGTGAACGAGTCCCGGAGCCGGCTGCAGGTCGTTTTCGCCGATCTGCGCCGCGCCGTCGACGACGTCATCCTCAAACACCAGGTCACCCTTGAGGAGTTACTCACCACCATCGAGTGGCTGCAGCAGGTCGCCGACGCCGGAGAGCTGCCGTCCGCGAGCATCCTCTTCTACAAGACCGTCCTCAAAGGAACCGCGGGCGCGACCTACGCCCACCCGGAGAAGGACGGCGCGAGCCACTGGGAGATGGAAGGCCCCGCCCATCGCCCCGGCGCTCCCGTCCTGCACAGCCCCGCCGTACTGCCCATGCGCCCCGACGAACCCGGCGAACCGCTCATCGTTTCCGGGACCGTGCGGACCACCACAGGCGACCCGCTGCCCGGAGCGGCCCTCGAGATCTGGCAGATCGACGCCAACAACGTCTATTCCGGCATGGACACCAGCGACTTCGAGCCGCTGAACATCCCCAACGACTCCACCGGCATCCCCGTCGACAACCTCCGCGCCCGAATCATCGCCGACACCGAGGGCCGCTACGAGTTCCGCACGGTGATGCCCGGCACCGAAACCTTCGGCCTGGCCACGGACAGCCCGCTCGCCACGCTGACCCGCGCGTTGCAGCTTCAAGGGCTGCGCCCGCTGCACATCCACGCCATCGTCTCCGCCGACGGGTGCCTGCCGCTGACCACCCAGATCTACTTCGACGGCGACCCGCTGGTCGCCGGCACCATCGAAGGCAACGTCCCCGCCGACGCGGTCAAGACGACCACCCGCCACGACGACCACCACGCTCGCGGCCTCGACCGGCCTTACCGCACCCTCACCTACGACTTCGTCCTGCGCCCCACGGCCAAAGCCGCCGCCGTCACTCCTCAGTGAACGACGCGGAGCCGACACACGCAGCGGACGCGGCGAGCGCCCGCGCCGACCCCGCCGGCTCGAAACACCAGTCCGTTTCCCCGGAATACCCAGCGAGGGCACGTAATGAATGCTGCTGAAGATACCGCGGCCGTCTACGACCGGTTCATGATCGAGCAGGCTCCCGCCAGTCGCGGTCAGCGTCGCTGGACGCCGGCCGATGGTCCGATGCCCGCGCTGTACCTCAGCCATGGCTCTCCGGCGCTGTTCGAGGACGCGTTGTGGATGAGCGAACTGTTCGGCTGGTCCCAGGCACTGCCCAAGCCGACGGCGATCCTGATCGTCAGCGCGCACTGGGAATCGGCGCCACTCAGCCTGTCGGCGACGGGCCCGGGCACGCCGTTGGTCTACGACTTCGGGGGCTTCGCCCAGCGCTACTTCCAGATGACCTATGAGACACCGGACGCCGGCGCACTGGCCGCCAGGGTCGCGGCCTCGATGCCGGACAGCGAACCGGTCCACCAACACGCCCGCCGCGGCCTGGACCACGGCGCGTGGGTCCCGTTGAAGACCATGTACCCCTACGCCGACGTACCGGTCCTGCAGATGTCCCTGCCCACCCACGACCCCGCCCGGCTGATGGACATCGGCCGTCGGCTGCGGGGCCTGCGGGAGGAAGGCGTGCTCGTGGTCGGGTCGGGCTACATGACGCACGGGGTTCCCTTTCTCACCCGGGACCAGTTCGTGCACAACGTCGTGCCGTCCTGGTCCGCCGACTTCGACGCCTGGGCGGCCGACGCCCTCACCCGTGGCGACGTCGACACCTTGGCCGACTACCGCAGCCTCGCCCCCGCAGTGCACTTCGCGCACCCGACCGTCGAGCACTACACGCCGATGTTCGTCACCCTCGGAGCCGCGACCGACGCCGAAGCACCCGTGCGGACGACGATCGAGGGCTACCGGTTCGGCCTGTCCAAGCGATCCTTCCAGGTCGCTTGATGCCGGGGGCGCTCAGCCAGGCCGGCCTCGGCAGGCGGCTGGGCCCGGGCCGCAACGACGTCAGCGGCACCGTGACCCGCTGCAGGCCGGCGGCCACCTTTCCCATCCCGCCGAGACATTGGCTTGCCTGCTCACTTCACTGCGCGAACGGGCACTTCGATGTGTCCGCACGTGCACGGTCGCGGCCGTCTCACCCGTGTCCGTTGAATCCGACGGTGCGGGCCGTCGAGAGTGTCACGCAGCGCTCTGACGTGACGGCCGACGACGCGGGTCAGGGCGTACGAAACGTGAGGGAGACTGCGCTCTGTGCGCGACCCGGCTCTGACGGGGCCTTTACAACGTTAGAGAAAATCTCGCTCGGGTCTTGACGTGACGTGGGCGTCCGTTGCGAAATCTGGTGGTTACATCGTTGTAGAAATCGGCTAAAGGCTGGAACCCGCTCCCCCACACGCCACCGCGGGCGCCGCCCTCACGCAATCGGCGCCCGACCCCTCGCACCCTGCCACCCGCCTACGCCGCACCGTCCCCTTCCCCCAGGTGCGGCCAAGGAGGGTGGAGGGCAGAGGGGTCTTCGGCAGCGCCAGCGACCTGCAGACAAGGGGCCTGACCAAGGCGAACACGGGCACGGCCCGCGAGAGGGTCGGGTGCACTCACGGGTGCAGGCTCGGGGGCACCCATGGGGAAGCAGCGGTAACCGGCCTCCCACGGCCAGGCCCAAGGCCGGGCGACACCTCACGCGGACGACGCCGACAGCCGCCCGCCGGACCCTGCGATGTCACTCGCTCCGAGCGACATGCACTTTGCCCGCCGACCTGACCTGCCCGAACACCGCCTCTCGCCGTGCGCATGTGCTTTGCCGTGCCGCAGCAGTGCACTCCCCGTGCCGCTCGCCGACGCCACCCCACGTCTGTTCCAAGGCGCCCGATATCGCCTTGTCCACCCCCCTTGCCCGCACAGACTGCCCAATTCCTCGCCCTCCCATGGCGTTCCACACCTTTGCGTCCCTTTTCGGGCATGCGCCGAGCGGGTGGCGGGGCCTAGTGGTCGGTGGTCGTGGGGGCGCCGGTTTCCACCGTTCCACGGCTGTGACCTGCGGTAGTGATGTTCGTGGAACGCTCGCCGGGTGCAGCGGCGGAAGCTGTCCCACCATGGACTCGAACGGGAGTCGAACCAATGTGGAGCCGTGAGCGAGGACGCGGGCCGGCCGCAGGGCGACGTGCCGCTGCGGGTGGGACTCCATGACGGGGCGGTTCGCCAGCAGAAGGCCAGCCGCGCGCCGTGCGGTCGCCCCCCTGCGAGCCAGCCGCACGGCGCTCCTGTACGGCGACCGGTGCGGGCGGGCAGGCGGGTGGCGTCGCGGCAGCGGGCGCGGACGGCCGTACGCCCGAGGCCCGCCCGCCCTGACCGCCGCGGAACGGCTCGCCGCGCCCCTGGGCAACGCTCCACGCAGTTCGCCCCGTGCGTTCGCCTCGCCCTGGAAACCGGCACCGCCGCGCTGGCCGTCGCGGCCCGTGCTCACCCCGCACCCCCCGGATGGGCCGAGGCCCCCCGGCCGCCCTCCGACGGGGAGGGCCGACGACGCCATGAGCGCGGAAGCGCTCCCGCCGGGCAGGCCCCGGTGCCGCCGGCGTGGTGCCGGCGCTCGCGGCCGGAAGAGTGGTTCGGTGACCAGTTCGGGCCAACGCGGGTAATGCGGGCTGGGCAAGGCCGCTCGTCTGTGCTTCCTTGGCGCCAGAAAGTGAATCGAGCGCTGAGGAGGCGTCAGTGCGTACGTCCGAGGTGCAGGACGACGTGGACCGCTGGGTACCGCCCGCGCTGCCGCATCTGGTGGTGCGGCAGCGCGGGGAGCACTGGCTCTGCCTGAACCCTGTCGTGCCCGCGTGGTTTGTGACGAACCGTGCCGGCGCCCTGGTGGTCCGGCTCGCCGACGGTGTGCGGACGGTCTCCGACATTCACCGGCTGCTCGTGGCTTCCGGGGTGGCAATGCCGCTCGGACCTGTCATGGAACTCTTCGCGGCCGCACGGCAGTCCCTGATCTTCGAACAGGGAGCGGACAGGGAGGGCGCGGACGACTGGGGCGCCCGAAGACTCACCGCCGTGCACCTGCACCTCACCAACCGCTGCAATCTGGAGTGCACCTATTGCTTCAGGGAGTCGACGCCGCGGCTTCCGGTCCACCTGACGGCCGACCACTTCGCCGAAGCCCTGCGCAGGATGGCGCCGTTCGCGGCCGAAAGCCTGAAAGTCACGTTCACCGGTGGTGAACCGACACTGTTTCCCGGCTTCGAAACGGTCGTCGAGGCGTCGACCGGCATGGGGTACGACAACATCCTGCTCACCAACGGCACACTGATCACCGCGGACCGGGCGGCGTTCATTGCCCGGCATTTCTCCGAGATCACCATCAGTCTCGATGGCCCCACCGAGGCGGTGCACGCGGCGACGAGAGGCCGGGGCAACTACGGACGCGTACTGGCCGGCATTCGCCGACTCGCCGACGCGGGCGCCAACGTACGGGTCAAGGTCACGGTCTCACCGGACAATCTGCAGCACTGCGACCAGGTTTCCGAAGTCCTCCCGGACTCCGTTCCCGTGCAGTTCACGCCCATGATGCCCATGGGCAGGAGTCAGGAGACACATCACGACTTCCTCGACGACGAAACCTTCGTCGGTCTGCGGCGAGGGCTGGCACGCGTCACCGAAGGACGGCTGTCCAGCAGTTACACACCGGGATTCAGGACGCGCCGGTGTCATGCCGGGGCGTTCAATGTGAGCATCGCCGATACGGGCGACGTGTATCCGTGTCACCTCTTCCACAAGGACCGGTTCCGACTCGGCAACATCTTCGAGCAGTCGTTCGATGAGATTTTCTTCGGTGAGCGCAACCGTGCGTACGTCGACAGCATGGATGTCGAGGCCAACAACGATGTGTGCAGGTCGTGCGAGGTGCGTTTCTTGTGCGGTGGCGGTTGCAAGGCCAACACGCTGCACTCGATGGGCGACTATCGAGGGGTCGACCGGTACTGCAGCTACCTGAGAACGACCATCACCGATGAACTCTTCCACTCGTGCGGAGTGGCGGTCGAGAAGGTGCCGGCGGCCGCCGCTGCCGTGCAGGCCGACGGAGGGAAGGCGTTCCTCGGCATTCCGTCCGTCCCGAAAGGCGGCGCCGGACCGGGCGCCGCGCGGTTGACCACCAGTGCCTAGATGCCGGAGGCCCCCATGACCACCCAGCCCGAAACCGACAACAGCGAGTACTTCCTCATCCCCCGGGACCCCGAGGGCCAATTCATCGCCACCGCCGAGCGTATCGTTCAGGAAAGAGGCATCCCCGAGTTCACGCAGAGCCTGCGCGCGGACGTCACCGCTCCTCTCGCAGCGGAACAAGTCATGCTACTGGAACTGCAGAACCTGCTCCCGGCACGGGTGAACATCGAGTCGGGCAGCCCGTTCCTCACCTTGCGGGTAAGCGCGTCCCCGGCCGACTCCCGGCTCATGTCGCGTTGCCAGTGCAAATGCGGGGGCAATGGCTGGACGTGCGGTGGCGGCGGTGGCGGCGGCGCCTGACGCGGATGCGCCGCCGGTCTCCGCATGCGGAGCGCCCCCGGCGCGCCAAGGGAAAAGGAGCAAGGCATGACCACGCACGCGGAGACTGCCGACAGCGAGTACTTCCTGCTCACGCGCGACCCTGACGGTGCATATGTGACCGCTGCCGAGCGGATCGTGCAGGAACGGGGAATTCCGGAGTTCACGCAGAGCCTGCGCGCGGACGGGACTCCGCCTTCCGACTTCGAGCGGGTGATCCTCCTCGAACTGCAGAAACTGCTGCCCGAGCGCGTCCACATCCCTCTCGACAGCCCTTTTCTCGTGCTGCGCGTCGGCACCTCGTACGGACAGCTCGCAGTCGAGGCGGACTCCAAGTGCCAGTGCTGGTGCAGCGGGGGAGGCACCTCGGCCGGGTGCGGCGTCGGAGAGCCCGCTGCTGAAGTCTCCGCCCCGCACCCTGCCGAGCTGGCAGCGGAGACCGGCAGCGGGACCGGCTGACGCCGCACCGTACGTCCTGGTCGCGGCACCCCCACGAGCCCGCCGTCGTTGTCAGGCGTTGACGTGCCTCCTCGGCGGCTCCGACATTGCGACTGTGACGAGCAGTGCAACAGCCGCCAGTACGCGTGGCTGGCCGGCTCCGTGCCCGTCTCCGGCGTCCCGCCACGGCGCACCGCTCCCCCACCGTCGACGATGCGCGGCCGCAACCGCCGGCCAAGCCGACCTACGAGGCGCCCGGTTTCGTCGTGGTCCATGGTGGCGGTGATGCCGAACGCGGAGACGATGATGCGGTGGAGCGTGTGCTGCCCTTACACGGCCAGCAGCGGCCGCTCGCCCGCGCCGCCAGCCAGGACGGCCAGAGCGCCGCCCGCTCACTCCTCGGCAGTGCCCGTCCCCTCGTACAGCTCTCCGCTCACAATGCCCCCCGCGCGATCATCGCGCGACGGGCGGCAACGCCCAGGGCCGGCGCCGGGTAGCCGGCAGGCAGTCCGCGTTCCACGGCGTCCATGACGTCCTCGGTCGAGAAAGTAATGCCGGTGTCGACGGCCAGACGGGTCGTCTCCAGGCAGGCGGCGGTGAGCTTGGCCAGAAGATCGTGCTGCTCGGCCTTGATGTTGTCGGGCCTGGTCAGCAGCATCCGGGCGAGGCGGCACGGGGAGATGTGGCTGCGGTCGGCGTCCGCCTACAGGCGCCAGTGGCCCCAGGCCCGCGATCGTCTCCTGAGCCGAGAGGCGAGCCCCGCAGAGGAAGAACAGCAGCGCGATCGCGGTGTCGGCCCCGCGTGTCACCGCGTGCTGAGCCGTTCCGGTGTCCGGGAAGACGGCTGTAAGAGCTGGGCAGGCCAGTGCGGGCTCGAACCGGGCCACCGCTTTCGGCTGTTCAGGCGGATATCGGGCCGGCCCCGGCGCGGTGCGGGACGGTGGCGCACCAGTCGACCAGGCGAGGCCCTGCGTTCCCGTCGGCTACCCGCGGAACATGTGCATGGCATGTAACACGGAGAAACGCGCTGGACACGCTTGAATGGGGTGGCTCGTAACATGCCGTTGTGAAGATCTCTTCGTCCTTCAAGATCACCACCGGTCCCCCGATTCCGGTGGTGTGTCCTACGGAGAGGGGATCCGCCAAATGGCAGAGACTCAGACGGGAACGGGTACCAGCCGACGTGGTTTCCTGCGGGCTGTCGGCGTCACCGGTGGTGCCGGGGCCATGTTCGCCACTATGGGAGCGCTCGGGCTCGCCCCCACCGCCGCCTACGCCGCGGAGAAGGAGGCGCCCTTCACCGCTCCTCGACGCGGTGACTTCACACTCCAGGGCCGGGGCGGCAAGCCCGCCAAGGTAGTGGTCATCGGCGGCGGCATAGCGGGCCTCACCTCGGCCTACGAGCTCGGCAAGGCCGGGTACGACTGCACTGTTCTCGAGGCCCGCGACCGCGTTGGCGGCCGCAACTTCACTGTGCGCGGCGGTGACGTCGTCACCGACCTGAACGGTGCAACCCAGAAGGCGACTTTCAGCCGGGATCAGTACATGAACTGCGGCCCGGCCCGTCTCGCCCAGTGGATGAGCACTCTGGACTACTGCCGAGAGCTCGGGGTACCAGTCGAGGTGTTCACCAACACCAACGCCAGCGCGCTCATCTACAACGAGTCCACCGGCATGAAGGCCCCGGTCGCCTACCGCACCGCCAAGGCCGATGTGTACGGCTACGTCTCCGAGTTGCTCGCCAAGGCCACCAACGCCGGCGCCCTCGACGCAGAGCTGACCGCCGACGACAAGGAGCGGCTGCTCACGTTCCTGAACAGCTACGGCTCCCTCGGGCCCGGCTACCAGTACACCGGCACCGAACACCGAGGCTACAGCGTCGATCCCGGCGCCGCAGGCACCCCCGGCATGGAACTCGGCGACATACCCTCCCTGTCCGAGGTCTTCGCCTCCAACGTCGGCCGTACTTTCTCCTTCGAGTTCGGCTACGACCAGGCCATGCTGATGTTCCAGCCGATCGGCGGCATGGACGCGATACCCATGGCGTTCGCCGAGGCCATCGGCCCCGACAGGATCCTCACCGGCGCAGCGGTCACCGACGTCAGTAACACCTCCGACGGCGTCGAGGTCGCCTACACCCGTAACGGCAGAACCAAGGTCGTCCACGCGGACTACTGCATCGCCACGCTGGCGCCCTGGATCCTCGCCCGGACCTCCCACAACCTCGGTTCCACGGTGCAGGCCGCCCTGCAGGCCGTGCGGCCCTCCCAGGCATCCAAGATCGGCCTGGAGTACAAGAGCCGCTGGTGGGAGACCGACTTCAAGATCATGGGCGGCATCACCGAGACCGACCTGGACCTGGACCACATCTGGTACCCGTCCTACGGCCACCTCGGCGAGCGAGGCACCATCATCGGCTACTACAACACCGGCTCCCACTCCGAAACCTACTCGGCGCTCGCCCCGGCCCAACGCCTGGAGCGCGCCATCGCCCAGGGCGTAAAGATCCATGGCGAGAAGTACCGGTCCGAACTCGCGGCCTGGTACTCGCACCAGTGGAAGCTCGCTCCGCACATCGAGGCCGCCTGGCACTCCGTGCCCGGTGGCCCCGACGCCCCGGCCTTCGCCCCGCTCAACCAGGCTCAAGGCAACGTCTACTTCGCGGGCGACTACCTCAGCTACCTGGACGCCTGGCAGGCCGGCGCGATCTCCTCCGCCCGCAAGGTCGTCACCGAACTGCATCAGCGGGTCCTGGCCTCCTAGCGCACCCGGCAGGGGGAGAGGCTCCTCGCGGATGCGGGCGGCGGCTTCGGTGTCCTCGGCGGCGACGGCGCGGGCCTCCTCCAGGACGCGGTCCAGACTGGCGTGCGGGATGACGACGGCGCGCGACGCGTCGGCGAAGACGTAGTCGCCAGGGGTGACGCAGACACCGGCGACCTCGACGGGGACGTAGGCGGCGCAGGGCATGGCGATGTCGCCGCCCCAGTGGGTGGCCTCGCCCCAGCACCAGGTCGCGAACCGCAGCTGCCGCTACTCGTCGAAGTCCCGCAGGCGTCCGTCGGCCAGCACGCCGGACAATCCGTGGTGGGTGACCCGACACAGCTTGGTGCCGCCACCACCGTGGGAGGCATCCGGATAGCCGCCCGCTGGACAGCACCAGCACACGGCCGCGGCGACTGCCCGACCGCCTCGTAGAAGAGCTCGCCGAAGCCGACCCGGCCCGCGGCATATCGTCCCGGTAGGGCAAGGACCACCGTCAGCGAGCGGTTGTCACGGAAAAAGCGACGCCTGGGCCTGGTGCTCGCCGTGACGTCACCACCACGCCCGAGGAAGCACTCTCTGGATCCGGCGCGGTGGAGGCCCTGCTGATCGGCACGACCACACAGCACCTTAGGCCCCCGAGCTACTGGGACCAGACGCTCCCCGGCACATGGCCGAGCGCATGCACACAGCCGTCATCCGCTTCGCACACAGCGCCACACACAGTCTTTTGGGCCCTGGGCGAGCAGGCGGTCGCATGGCTCGGGTTGTCGTGTACGCACTGCGCAGGACGAAGGGCGTACTGGACCGGGTGCTGCCACGCCTCGATCCGGAGGGCCGTGGCGATGCCAGTAGCATCGCCGAAGAGGACATCGCCGGGGCGTTGACCGGCACGCAATCGCCGTCCTGGGCGTGGCCCCCCACGGTGGGCCACGCCGCGCGGGACGGGCGGGGGACATCGGTCTCGCCCGCCGCGCACTCCGGTAAGCGTCCGGAAAGGCGGGGCCTGCCATCATGCCCGGCGACCGGAGGGCGCCAGCCCGCGAAGGCGAGGGTGCGGAATCGATGAGAGTACTGGTGGTCGAGGACGAGCCGGACATGGCCGAGTCCCTCGCGTGGGGTCTGCGAGCCGAGGGCTACACGGTGGACGTCGCGTCCACCGGCGTGGACGGGCTGTGGAAAGCCGTGGAGACGTCGCCCGACGTGATCGTCCTGGACGTGATGCTGCCGGGCATGGACGGCTACCAGGTCTGCCGGGCCCTGCGCGAGCGGGACCGGTGGACGCCGATCCTGATGCTCACCGCGATGGACGAGGACCTCGACCACGCCGAAGGGCTCGACAGCGGCGCCGACGACTACCTGGCCAAGCCCTTCTCGTACCCGGTGCTGCTCGCCCACCTGCGGTCGCTGACCCGCCGCGGCCTCGGCACCAGGCCGACGGTGCTCACCGCCGCCGACCTGAGCCTGGACCCGGCCGCCCGTACGGTCACGCGCGGCGGCCGGGCCCTGGACCTGACCGCCCGTGAGGTGTCGGTCCTGGAACACCTGCTGCGGCGAAAGGGCCGCGTGGTGTCCAAGACCGAACTGCTCGAACACTGCTGGGACGTGAACTTCGAGGGCGGCCCCTCGGCGGTCGAGGTCCAAGTCCACCGGCTGCGCCGGAAGCTCGAAGCCGCGGGCGAGGCACAGCTGATCGCGACCGTGCGGGGCGAGGGGTATCTGATCCGGGAGGACCCGCGGTGAACACGGCCGGCCCGACGTACCGCCGGCGTCCGGGCCGTCGGCGGGCCGCAGCCACCGTGCGCACCCGGGTCACCGGGGTGGCGGGGCTGGCGCTGACCCTGGCGGTGACGCTCGGACTCGTGCTGCTGTACCTGCTCCAGGTCGGCTCCGCCCACCGGACGGCCGACGACGAGCTGCGCACCTACGCCGTGCAGATCGAGCAGTCGGCGCAGGGCGGCGCGTGGCCGCGGCCACTGCCCGCCTCCGCCCTGGACGCGCAGGCCCAGGCGCAGGTGCTCGCCCCGGACGGCGCGGTGCTCGCCTCGACCCGGTCACTGGAGGGCATGACCGCCGTCTACGCCCTGCCTGCGGGGGCCGCCGCGCCGGTACGGCAGAAGGCCGGTCCGGGGCTGCCGGACGCGGAGCGCGTCCTCGGCACACGCGCCACTGTCGACGGCAGACCGGTGGTGATCGTCATGTTCACCCCCACCAACCTGCTCAAGGAGGTCAACGAGACCTTCGCCCGCCTGCTGCTGATCGGCGTGCCGGGAATCCTGCTGCTCGCCTGCGGCACGGTGTGGCTGGTCGTGGGCCGGGCGCTGAGGCCCGTGGAACGCATCCGCCGCACGGTCACCGAGATCACCGCGGCCGACCTGACGCGGCGCGTCCCGGAGCCGGGGACCGACGACGAGATCGGCGACCTCGCCCGCACCATGAACGACATGCTCGCTCGCCTTGACGAGTCAGCCGGCCGGCAGCGCCGCTTCGTCGCCGACGCCTCGCACGAGCTGCGCAGCCCTCTCGCCGCGATCCGCACCACACTCGAAGTCGGGCTCGCCCACCCGGACACCGCGCCCTGGCCGCAGATCGCCCGGCGAGCCGCACGCCAGTCCGGCCGCCTGGAGACCCTCGTCCAGCAGCTTCTGCTGCTGGCAAGGAGCGACGACCGGCAACTCCTCGCGCGCCGCGCCCCGGTCGACCTCGGCGAACTGGTCGAGGACGTACGGGCGACGAGCGCGACGGCGCGCGTGAGCGTCGAACTCGACCGCCGCGACGACTGCATGGTCCTGGGCGACCACGATTCGCTCGGCCGTATGGTCCGCAACGTCCTCGACAACGCCACCCGCCACGCCCGGCACCGGGTCCTGGTCTCCGTGATGGACCTGCCGCCCGGACAGGTCGGCGTCGAAATCACCGACGACGGCCCCGGGATCCCGGCACAGGAGCGCGACCGCGTCTTCGACCGCTTCGTCCGCCTGGACGCCAGCCGCGAACTCACCAGCGGATCGAGCGGCCTGGGCCTGGCGATCGCCAAGGAAATCGCCACCGCCCACGGCGGGCGGATCGCGATCGCCGACTCCCCCGGCGGCGGCGCGAGCGTACGGATCACACTGCCGCGCGCCACGCCGTAGGCCGGCAGGCCCTATCCGCCCTGGACCACCCGCCCTTCCGGGGTCCCGTAGTACCAGCAACGCCCCGCCGGAGCAGGAGGGAACGTGCCGGCGGCCAGTGCGACGGGCGGCCCGGCATCGATGTGTTCCGCACCGCGTAGGAAGCTGCGGGACGTTCTCCTCCGGCTCTGGCCAGGTCATGTCCCTCGGCTCGGCTGCGCGACGGTATTTCCGCACCGGACCTAATGTCGTACCCGGCGCAGTTCGAGCAGCTCCGGGACGCTGAAGTCCGGGGACTTCGACCAGTTGACGACGTTCTGCTCGTCCGTGCGGATCAGTTCGGCCTTGGCGAGGACGGCCGGAAGGGCCTCCTCGGGGATCCGCAGGACGCCGTGTTCGTCGCCGTGCAGGATGTCGCCGGGGTGGACCCGCAGGCCGGCCACGGTGACCGGGGTGCCGACGTCGGTCAGCCGCATGTAGGAGCGCGCGACGCACAGGCCGGCGGCGTGGACCGCGAAGGGCAGGTCGCGCAGGGTGTCGGCGTCGCGCACCCGGCCGTTGGTGATCACGCCCTGGATGCCGAGTGCCGCCAGGAGGCTGCCGTTGACCTCGCCGAGGAACGCTCCGGCGCCGGCGGGGCGGTCGCGGTCCTCGATCACGACGACGACGGGGCCGGGAAGCTCGCTGACCGCCCGGTGCAACCGGGAGACCGGCACGGCGTCGTCGTCGGGCTCGCGGGCGACCATGCGGGCGGTCACGGCGCGGCCGACCATGACGCTGCCCGGGCCGGCGGTGACGCGGTGGATCGAGCCGTCGGTATATCCGCCGTTGAACGGGCGCAGCCGGAGCGCGTCGAGGGCGTTGCTGAGCGCGGGGGTGTCCCAGTCGGCGAGTGCCGCGACGTGTTCGGGGTCCGCGGTGGTGGTCATCCGGTGGCTCCTTCGCTCCTGGGGTGCGGGTAGTCGATGTCGATGATCAGGTTGTGGTGGGCGTCGACAACGGCGGTGCAGTCGGGGCCGACGGCGCACGAGGTCTCGTGCTCCTCGAACACCGCGGGCCCGGCCACGGTGGCGCCGGGGGCCAGCGCGTCGCGGTCGTAGACCGCGGCCTCGCACACGCCGAACCCGGGAATCCGCACGCTCCTTCGGCCGCGCAGCGGCGCGGCGCCGGCCCTCTGTCCCGGCGAGGCGTGGACCAGTGACGGGCGGGCGGTGGGCAGGGTGGCGGTGAGCCGCCAGTTGGTGACCTCGGGCGTGCCCTCGGGCAGTTCGCGGCCGAAGACCGCGGTGTACCGCTCGGTGAACCGGCGGCGCAGCTCCCCGGCGCGGGAACCGGACAGCGGGCCGTCCGGCAGTGGAACGGTGATCTCGTGGCCCTGCCCGAGATAGCGCATGTCGGCGGACCGGGTACGCACGATCCGCGCCGTGCCCGGCTCCATGCGGCTCAGCAGTGCGGCCGCGTGCTCCTCCATCTCCTCGTACAGCTCGCCGACCTTCGTCCAGTCCGCGGCGGCGACCGGTGTGGCGTAGCCGCGTACGTCCTCGACGGCCGGGTCGGCGACGAGGAACCCGAACGCCGACAGGACACCAGCGCCCATCGGCACGATCACGCGCCGTACCTTGAGGCTCTTGGCCAGCGCGTAGGCGTGCACCGGGCCGGCGCCGCCGAATGCCATCAGGGCGTACGCACGCGGGTCCCGGCCCTTCTCCGACAGGTGCATCCGGGTCGCGGCGGCCATGTTCTCCGTGACGATCTCCAGGGTGCCGTCGGCGGTGCGCGCGGCGTCGACGCCGAGGCGCCCGGCGAGTTCCTCGAAGGCTCCCCGCACCCGCGGCAGCGTCGGGGTCAGCTCCCCACCGAGGAAGTGGTCCGGGTCGAGATGCCCGGTGAGCAGGTCCGCGTCGGTGACGGTCGGCCGGGTGCCGCCGCGTCCGTAGGCCACCGGGCCGGGGACCGAACCGGCGCTGCGGGGGCCGACCTTGAGCAGTCCGAAGCCGTCGGCCGAGGCGATCGAGCCACCGCCCGCGCCGATCTCGATCATGTCGATGACGGCCGTCTTCAGCGGCAGTCCGGAGCCGGGCTTGAACCGGTCCAGCCGGCCGGCCTCGAACTCGTGGGTGACGTGCGGGAGTCCGTGCTCGACGAGGCTCATCTTGGCGGTGGTGCCGCCCATGTCGAACGCGATCACCCGGTCCTCGCCGGCCAGTCCGGCCAGGTGCGCGGCGGCGATGGCCCCGGCGGCCGGACCGGATTCGAGCAGGCCGACCGGGAGGGCCTTGGCCCGCGCGAGGGTGGTCAGTCCGCCGCTGGAGAGCATGAGGGCAATCGTTCCGGTGAAGCCGAGCCGGGCCAGGTCCGCTTCGAGCCGGTCGAGGTAGGCGCCGACGACCGGCTGGACGTAGGCGTTGACGCACGCGGTGCTGGTGCGCTCGTACTCGCCGATCTCCGGCGCCACGTCGGCCGAGAGGCTGATCGGCAGGCCGGGGTGGCGGGAGCGGACGAGTTCGCGGGCGATGCGTTCGTGCGAAGGGTTGGCATAGGAGTGCAGGAAGGCGATCGCGAGCGCTTCCACGCCGTGGCCGTCGACCAGTTCCCGGGCCGCTTCGAGCACGGCGGCCTCGTCGAGCGGCACGAGTTCGGCCGCGTCCGCGGTGATCCGGCCCGGCACGCCGATCCGCAGGTGCCGCGGCACGATCACGGGTGCGGGCCGGGCGTAGAGGTCGTCGGTGTCGTAGCGGATCTCGCGGCCCATCTCCAGGACGTCGCGGAAGCCCTCGGTGGCGATCAGGCCGACCTTCGCCCCGGTGCGTTCCAGGAGGGTGTTGGTGATCAGGGTCGTGCCGTGCACGAGGGTGGTGACCTGCTCGATCCCTACGCCCGCGGTGGCGAGCAGGCGGCGTACGCCCTCGATGACGGCGTGGCTGGGGTCCCCGGGCGTGGTGAGCAGTTTGGCGGTACGGGTGGTCGCGCGGCCGGCGTCGTGCAGGACGAGGTCGGTGAAGGTGCCGCCGACGTCCACGCCGATCGTGCAGGAGAGGCGGGCGGCGATGTGCTCGGTCATGGGTTCGGTTTCCCGTCGTTCGTGCCGTCGGCCGCGGGGACCGCGCCGGTGCCGTAGTCGCGGCGGGCCGCGGCGGGCGTGATCAGCCCGGCGCGCAGGTCCGCGGCGACCGCGGCGGGGTCGCGGCCGGACGGGGGACCGTATCCCCCGCCGCCGGCGAAGGAGATGGTGATCGCCGTGCCCGGTTCGAGGGTGGACAGGGAGGTGAGCGGCGGAGTGCGGCCGTCGTCGTACGCGGCGTGCGCGGGGGCGCCGGGCAGGCCGCCGGCGATGCCGAGCGCGGGATGCTGCGAACGGTCGCCGAGCAGTGCCACGCGGATCGGCGCCTTGCCGGGGTTGGCCACCTCGATGTCCTGGCCGAGGCCGCCGCGGCGGGTGCCGGCGCCGCCGGAGTCGGTGCGGAACTCCTTGCGCCGGAACAGCAGGGGCGCCGTGGCTTCGAGCGCCTCGATGCTGCCGCTGCCGGAGTTGGTCGGGAAGGCGGTGGTCGACAGTCCGTCCTGCCGGGCGCAGGCGCCCATACCGGCGCTGGCGAACAGGATCGCCGCGAAGGGGTCGCCGGCCTCGTCCCGGCCGGCGAACTGGACGCGCAGCGCCGGGGCGCCGCCGCTGTCGGCCAGGACGCGGTCCGGCAGCACGTCCGCCAGGGCCTGGTGGACCGCGCAGGACAGCAGATGGCCGGTCAGGTGCCGGGCGAGCACGGGCGCCGGGAAGACCGGGTTGAGGATGCTGCCTTCCGGCGCGCTGACCGTGATCGCCCGGTAGGAGCCGTGGTTGGTCCGGGTCCCGGGATCCAGCAGGAGCTTGAGCGGATGTACGGAGTAGGCGGTGGTGTAGTTCAGCGTGCTGTTGACCGCGTACCCGACCTGCGGTGAGCTGCCGGTGTAGTCGATCGCGATGTGCTCGCCGTCGACGGTGAGGGTGCATTCGATGTGGGTGGGCCGGCCCTCGACGCCGTCCGCGTCCAGCGAGGAGCGGTAGACGCCGTCGGGGACGGCCGCGATCGCCGCCCGGGTGCTGCGGTCGGACATGGTGTGCACGAGCCGGGACAGTTCGCCGAAGTCCGGTTCGCCGATGTCCTCGAGCAGTTCGGCCGCCCGCCGGCGGCAGACCTCGTGCGCGGCCGCCTGGGCCTCGAGGTCGCCCCACACCTGGACGGGCAGGCGTACGTTGGCCCGCAGCAGGGCCGCGACGGACTCGTTGCGCGTCCCGTCGCGGTAGAGGTGGACCGGGGGGATGAACAGGCCCTCGGCCATCAGGTCCGTGACGCCGAGGGTGGGGTTGCCACCGATGTCCGGGACGTGCGCGGCGCTGCCCGCGAAGCCGACCAGCGCGCCGTGGTGGAAGACCGGGCTGACCATGGCGATGTCGGGCAGGTGCCCGGTGGCGATCCACGGGTCGTTGGTGATCACGACGTCCCCCTCGTGCCAGGTCCCGGCCGGGAAGATCTCCAGCAGGTGCCGGGTGAGCGTCCCGATGAGCGCGGCGAAGGCCGGGATGCCGGCCCGGGACTCGGCGACGGTGCGCCCGGCCGGGTCCATCAGCACCACGGTGTAGTCGTTGGATTCGCGGATGATGGTGGAGAACGCGGCGCGCAGCAAAGTGGTCGCGGCCTCGTCCACGACGGCCGCCAGGCGGCTCCAGCGCACCTCCAGGTGCACCGCGTCCAACGGCCGCTCGTGCGCGGCCGGTTCGCCCTGGAGCGTACGGTCCGGCATCACGCCCTCCCCCGGGGCACCGGCAGCTCGGCGAGCGGGATGTGGTGCTGGCCGGCGTGCATGTCGCGGTCGTGCAGGCTGCCCTGCGGAGTCGGCCGGGGCATGGAGACCTTCACTACGCGCAGCTGCGGGATCCGGAAGATCTGGAGCGTTCCGGCCTCGACGTGGTAGAGCGCGGCGACGGTCTCGGGGGTGATGAGCGCGTCGGCGACGCGGTATCCGGCGTCGTCGGACATGAACGCCTCCAGCGTCAGCCAGAACGGGCCGGCGTTCTTGGCGCGGACCTCCAGCGCGAGGTCGGCCAGCGTGGTGTCGGTCATCGGGGGCCTCCGGCCGGTGCGGCGGTGTCGATACGGAACAGTTCGACGGGGTCGTCGACCTGGACGACGTGGTTGAGGACGAACGCGTAGGCGGGTCCGCGGTCGATGTGCGCAGGCGAGAACGCGAAGGCGAAGCTCGGCAGGTAGGGCATGTCGGGCAGCGGCAGGTGCAGCAGCAGCGGGTTGGCGACCTTGGAGATCGCCGTGGCCAGCTCCTGCGTCGGCGCCGAGACCAGCAGCATGACGCCGACTTCGCGCGGTGGCGCGCCAGCGGTCTCCAGCCGGTCGAGGATCGCGTTGTGCCCGTAGAGGCGCACGTCGGCGCCCCAGTCGTCGTCGCGCAGCCCGAGCACGCTCTGGACGCGGTCCGCGAGGAGTTTGCGCAGGAGAACGGCCCACTCCTCGATCGAGGCGAGGATGTGCGGGTCGCGGATGCCGACGAAGGACATTGTCTCGTACCCGGTGATCGCGGCGCCCTCCAGCTTGATGGTGTGCCGGTCGGCGGGTTCGAAGCGCGAGCCCTCCACCCGGACCGTCCGGTCGTCGACTGCGGTGTAGCGGGCGTCGGCGACCTGGAGGGTGCCGGCCGGCTCGCGCATCGTGAAGGGGTTCGCGGTCTCGTAGAGCATGTGCGCGGCGACGGAGGCGGGGGTGCAGGCGGCGTTCGGGTCGAGCGGCTCGACGGTGAAGCCGCTTTCGTCGATGCGGGCGAGCACGCCGCCGGAGCGCGGGTCGGTGGTGCACTGGCCGCCGCACTCGACGATCTTCGCGGCGTGCCAGGTCGGGCCGGGCGGCATGCCGCGCAGCAGCGGAAGCGCGGCGGCGAGCGCGGTGTCGGTGGCGCGTCCGGCGAGTACGACCTGCGCGCCGGCCTCGATGGCCCGGGCGATCGGCTCGTGGCCCATCATGCCCACGATGTGGGAGCACGTGAGGAGGGTCGACGCGTCGAGCGGACCGAGCGGGGGCAGCGGCTGGATGCGCCCGGCCTCCAGGCGGGTGACGAGGTCCGCGGCGCGCTGTTCGCTGTAGATCTCGGCGATCGGCAGGTCCCGCCCGTCGGCGGCGCAGATCTCGCGGACGATGCCGGAGACCCAGCGCACCCCCGCGTCCGTACCGCTGGTGCCGCACGAGCCGACGACGAGCGGGATGCCGGCCTCGTGCGCCGCGCCGAGCAGGATGCGCAGATCCCGGCGGACGGCGCCGTCGGCGGTCTTCGGCTCGCCGGCGCCGAGGTAGTGCGGGCCGGAGTCGGTCGAGCCTCCGTCCACGGCGATCACGTCGGCGCCGAGGGCGAGGCCGCGCTCGACGGTGGCCGGGTCGAAGCCCGCGCCGAGCATGCCGGCCGGGACGAGCACGCCCACGCTTTTCGGCGCGGACCACGAATTTGACACGATGTCACTCCTGGTGATCGCTGAAGGTTCCGGTCAGTCGACGAACACGGCCGCGCCGGGCGGGATCCGGATCCGGGCGGGCCCGCAGGCGACGGTGTGCGGGGCGTGGACCTCGATGCGTAGTCCGGCGACCCGCACCTGGTAGCGGTAGTGGTCGCCGAGGAACACGGCCTCGATCACGCTCGCGTCCACGCCGGGCGCGTCCGGGCCGTCGAGTTCGATGTCCTGGGGCCGTACGGCGACGGTGGCCTCCGGGCCGCGGGGGGCGGCGCCGACGGTGATGCCGTCGGGGAAGGCGGGCATCCGCAGCACACTGCTGCCCGCGGGGCCGGCCGCGACGGAACCGGTGAGGAAGTTGCACTGGCCGAGGAATTCGGCCACGAACCGGGCGCCGGGCTCGCGGTAGACCTCCTCGGGCGTGCCGTCGCGCAGGATCCGGCCGCCGTGCATCACCAGGATCCGGTCGCTCATCGCCAGCGCCTCGTCCTGGTCGTGCGTGACGAACACGGTGGTGAGCCCGAGCGAGGTCTGGAGCTGTTTGAGCCAGTCCCGGGCGCGCTCGCGCAGCTTGGCGTCGAGGTTGGAGAAGGGCTCGTCGAGCAGCAGCACCCTGGGCGGGTGGGCGATCGCCCGGGCGAGTGCCACGCGCTGCTGCTGGCCGCCGGAGAGCTGGTGCGGGTAGCGGTCGCCGTGCCCGCCGAGCTCCACCAGGTCCAGCACCTCGGCGACGCGTTCGCGGGCGGCGCGCTTGTCCGCCTTGCGCAGCGACAGCGGGAACCCGACGTTCTGCGCGACCGTCATGTGCGGCCACAGCGCGTACGACTGGAACACGATCCCGAGGTCGCGGCGCTCGGCGGGCAGGTCGACGCCCGCGGAGCGGTCGACGAACACCTCGTCGCCGACCGCGATCACGCCCTCGTCCGGGCTCTGGAACCCGGCGATGGCCATCAGCGTCGTGGTCTTGCCGCAGCCGGAGGGGCCGAGGAGCGTCACGAACTCCTTGTCGCGCACCGTGAATCCGATGCCGTCGAGCACCGTGGCCGCGCCGAAGGACTTGCGCAGGTTCCGAATCCTGATCTCAGGCATGGTCCACTCTCCGAAGGGCGCGCCCGGCGACCAGCAGCACGGCGGCGACGATGACGACCTGGAGGACGGCGAGGGCGGCGACCGGCCCCTGCACGCCGGTGCTCCAGTGCTGGAGCATGGTGACGCCGAGGATCTCGGTGCCCGGCTTCTGGAGGAACACCACCGGGTCGTAGTCTCCGAGCAGCGTGACGAACATGAACACGAAGGCCGCCAGCAGTGCCGGACGCAGCATCGGCAGCAGGATCCGCCGGGCGACGGTCCACCATCCGGCGCCGGCCGCGTGTCCGGCCCGGTCGAGTTCCACGCCGATCCGCGCCAGGCTCGGCTGGATCACCACGTACGCCAGGGTCAGATTCCTGACGCACAGGGCGATCGCCTCGCCCCACAGGTTGTTCCGGACCAGCGAGCCGGGGGTGAACATCAGGTAGGTCCAGAAGAACCCCATGCCGAGGATGACGCCGGGAACCGCGCGCGGGTACATCAGCGCCGGGGCGATCAGCCGGCGCAGCGGGAACCGCGACCGGTGCGCGATCAGCGCGGCGACCGCGACCAGCGCCACGCTCGCCGCGCCGCCGCCCACCGCGATCAGCAGGCTGTCGGTGATCGAGCGGCGCAGGGCCGGATCGGTCGCCACCGCGTGCCAGTTGTCGGAGGTCATCAGGTGCCAGGGCGCCACCAGCGTGGTCAGGACCCGGACGAAGGACATGAGGACGAGCCCGAGCAGCGGAACGACGCTGGTGACGGCGATGAAGACGCCGATCGCGGCCGAGGCCGGCCGGCGCCAGCGGCCCAGGTCGAGCGGCCGGTGGACGCCGCCGCTGCGTGCCCCGACGGTGACGAAGCGCTGCTCGGCGCCCGACAGGCGGGCCCGGACGACCAGCAGCAGGGAGACGACGACGAGCAGCAGCACCGCGCCGGCGCTGACGAACGGCGGGTCCGGGGTGCCGCTGTTGCTCCAGGACCGGTAGAGGAAGCTGGCGTAGAAGTCGATGTTCGACGGGCCGCCCAGGAACAGCGGTATGCCGAGGATCTCCAGGCAGAGCGCGAAGATCAGCACCGTGCAGTTGAGGATCGCCGGGCGGAGCATGGGCAGGGTGATCCGGCCGATCACCCGCAGCGGTCCGGCCCCGGCGCTGCGGGCGGCGTCCTCCAGCGACGAATCGGTGCCGGCCAGTGTGGACCGTACGGTCAGGTAGGCGACCGGCAGGGTGACGACCGCGCCGAACACCGTCATGCCGGGGATCGAGGAGAGGTTCCAGACGGGCAGGTGCAGGTTCCGGCTCAGCAGCTGCGTGACGTAGCCGCCCTGGCCGTAGATGGCCGTCCATCCCACGATCAGGCCGAGCGGAGGGATGACACTCGGCGCCATGAGCAGCAGGCCGTACGCCCGGCGGCCGGGCAGGTTCGTACGGGTGCACAGGATCGCGAGCAGGGTGCCGCCGGCCACTGCGAGCGCGGTGGTGCCCACCGCGAACAGCAGCGTGTTCTTCACGGCCGTCCGGTACGCCGGGTCGGCGAACAGCGTCCGGTAGCCGCCGAGGCTGAAAACCCCGCCCGGCAGGTACACCGGCTTGCTGCGGAAGGAGGAGTAGACCAACGGGACGAACGGGCCCACGACGAGCCCGATGACCAGCACGCTCACGACCGCCTGGCCGACGGAGGCGGGGGCGCGCGGCCGTCCCGCCGCCACCGGGGTGTCCACCGCGGTCACCGGTGGAACGCCTTGTTCCACTGGGCGGTGATCGAGGGCTGCCGGTCGAGCACGGCCTGGTCGATCGGCACCAGATACGTCGACTTCGCCGGCACCTGCGTGGCGAGCGAGGTCAGGGAGGCGGTGCAGCCGGCCTGGGGCCGGAAGCCGTTCATCGTCGCCTCGAAGCCCCCTCGGCACAGGGCCTGCTGGCCCGCCTCGGAGTAGAGGAAGTCGAGGAACAGCTGCGCCGAGGCGGGGCTGGCGGCCTTGGCGGTGACGGCCGCGGCGCGCGGCACCAGCGGAGTGGCGTCCTGCATGAAGACGTATCCGGCGATGCCCTTGTACTGCCGCAGGGCGGCCTGCGTGAGTCCGGTCGCCATGTACGCGATCGAGGCCGAGCCCTGGAGGACCTGGTTGAGCTGGTCCAGGCCCTCGCTGTAGGTCTTGGTGACCGGGGCCAGCGCCGCCGTGTAGCTCTGCGTCCTCGCGCTGCCGAGGATGTGGTGGAGGCCGTAGAACCCCGCGTAGTCAAGGGTGTTGCTGATCGGGTACGACACCATTCGGTACTTCGCCGGATCCGCCTTGGCGTCCGCGGCGAGCTGCGCCCAGGTGTGCGGGACCTCGGAGGGGCGGAGCAGCTTGGCGTTGTAGCCCAGCAGCATCGGCTCGGCGGACATCACGTAGACGCCGTGCCCCTGGTTCACCCATGAGGGGAACGCGTCAAGGCCCGCGGGTGTGACCGGGGCGGGCACCCCGTTCCGCTCCGCCTCCACCCACTGCGCCGGGGCGCTGGCCACCAGCAGGTCGGCGGTGCGGGCGCCCTGGGCGGCCTCCGCCTCGTACTTGGCGAAGACCGTCTTGTCGTCCAGCGTGGTGACCTGGACTTTTATCGCCGGGTACTGCTTGTTGAACGCCGCGATGACCGGCTGGAAGTACTGATTCGGCACGTTGGCGTAGACGACCAGCCCCTTCTCGGACGCGGCCTGTCGCGCCAGCGTCGCCGTCGGGGCGGGCGGGGACGCGGACGAGGCGGTCGTCGTGATCGACGAGGAGCCGGTCGAGCAGGCTCCGAGGACGGCGCTGAGGGCGAGTGCGGTGCCGCCGACGAGCGCGGCTTTGCGGGGCATGCGCATGAGGCCTCCAAGTCGCTATAGCAACGCTGCTATAGCATCTGTCGCGGCAACGTATGTGCTATGGCAAAACTTGTCAAGGTTTCCCGCCTCCTCCGATAACAGCAGGCCAGAGGGCTGATTGGCGCTTCGTGCAGTTCGCCATAGCAAGTGCTAGGGTGGCCAGCGTTTCTGGACAACCCACGGGAAGGACTGCCCATGAGTGGCGCCGCGCCGGACCTGCCCGCGCTCCAGCGCGCCCAGTCCCTTGCAGATCAGGCCTACCAGGCCATCCGCGAGGGCATCGCGACCGGCACCTTCGCGGCCGGCGAGCGGGTGACCGAACGCGGCCTGGCCGCGCGCCTGCACGTGAGTCCCACTCCGGTGCGCGAGGCGCTGCGCCGGCTCGAACAGGACGGTCTGATCGAGCGGGTCTCCGCCCGCGAGCTGCGCGTCGTCGAGCACTCGCCGGAGTCACTGCACGAACTGCTGCTCACCGGCGCCGCGTTGCGCGCGCTCGAAGCGCGGTTCGCCACCTCGAAACTCGACGAGGCCGCTCTCGACCGGATGGCGGCGATCGTCGACGAACTCGGCGCCGACCCCGTGCGCACCATCGCGGAATACCTGCGCCTCGCCCGGGAGTTCGACCGCGAGATCGAGCAGGCCGCGGGCAATCCCACGCTGCGCGGGCTGATCCAGTCCGTCACGTTCATGGGCCAGGAGCGCCGCATGCGGTCCATCGAGAACATGCGCTTCCACCCCGACGTCGCGGCCCACCGCATCCAGGGACACCGCGACATCCTCGCGGCACTGCGCAGCCGCGACCCCGACACGGTCGAACGGATCTTCCGCCACCACGCGGTCGCCGGCGTCGACCTGCTGCTCACCGACCTCGACCCGACGCAGGACGCCGACCGGAGCCAAGGCCGCATCACCGGGTGATCCCGGGGCCGCTCACCCGGTGTGTCTCGATGGCGCCGTTCCCGACGATTGGCGTCCCCGGGGCCCCGCCCGGGCCCGCCGGGCGCAGGCTGCGCACACCTCGAATCCGGCAGGACCGGCCTCGCCGCCCAGCCCCACTGGGCCTCGTCGACGGTGAAGGTGCAGGCACGGTAGGCCTCGGCAGCGCTGAGAGCACCCAGGCGCTGGGGCGGTCCGGGGCCGGTGGCGGCGGCGTAGCGCTACGCCGGGAGGCCTCAAGGTCTTTCCTCAAGCGTCGGGTACGTGCGGCCCGCACTTCGCGTACGGCGCTGACCTGTTTCTCGGTGGCGGAGGCGCCGTCCTTGCCGATGATCAGGCCCCCTTCCAGTGGCCATCTGCTCCGGGCTCCAGCGTTTGTCCAGGTGGTGCTGGACGTGGCGCAGTCGACGCAGCTCCCGCGCGTTGCTTACGGTCCGTCGGTCGGAAGGCGAGGGCGTCGACCCCGGCCGCCCTACGGGCCGTCGCCCGGCCCGCTTGACGCCAAGTCGAGAAACCTTGGTCGGCATGCAACGCCGAGACCATGCGCCTTCGTATAAGGGGAGTCCGGCCGGCCGGAACCGAAGCGAAAGGTGTGTATGTCTGTGAAGGGTGCTGTCGAGCGGGATCGTGAGTTCACCGAGTTCGTCGTAAGGCAGCGTGCCTCGCTCGTGCGTGTCGCGACGTTGCTGCTGGGTAATGATCGGGCCCAGGCGGAGGACGTGGTGCAGACGGCGTTGACGCGCCTGTACCTGCGATGGCCGAGGCTGCGTTCCGACAGTGTGGAGGCTTACGCCCGGCGCTGCGTGGTGAACGCGGTGACAGACGACCGGCGGAGTCTGTTCCGCCGTCGGGAACGGGTGTCCGACCAGCTGCCGGAGGTCGCGGCGGTCGACGCCCAGTACCGCGACGGGGCGCCGCTGATGGCGCTGCTGGCCAAGCTGCCCAAGCGAATGCGGGCCGCGGTCGTGCTGCGCTGCGTCGAAGGGCTCAGCACGGCCGAGGCCGCCGCGGCGATGGGCTGCAGTGAGGGCAACGTCAAGAGCCAGACCGCCCGCGGCCTGGAACGTCTGCGCGAGATGTACCCGAAGCACGCCCACGACTTCGTGTGACCGAGAAAGACCGAAGTATTGAGGAGAGAAGTCATGCGTGACATGGCAGAGATGCTGAGCGAACTGCGGGTTGCCGACGCTTCGGGGGCGGAGCCGATCGACCCGGCGGTCGTCGAGGCGGACGTCGCTCGCGGGCGACGGGCGCTGGTCGGCCGGCGGCGCAGGCTCGTGGGCTCCGGTGTGGTGGCAGTGGCCGCCACTGCCGTCATGGCGGTGACGGTTTCGATGGGAGGCCAGTCGGGCTCCGGGACGCAGTCCGAGGCCCGGTCCACGGCGGCGGGGCGGCAGTCGTCGGTGAGGGTGGAGCTGGCTTCGTACCACGGCGCCCAGCCGGCGGGCTTCGAGGTCCGTACCGTTCCGCAGGGCTGGAAGGTGGTCTCGTCCACGCCGTACGCCTTCCTGGCCGTCCCGCCCGGGACGGACACGAGCACCATCGTCGCCCGCGGAGCAGCCGCGCAGGGGGGTTTCGACCGCGGGATCGCCGTGACGCTGACGGGAGATGCGCAGTTCCCCGCGAACGAGCAGCCCGAGAAGGTGAACGTCGACGGGCGGACCGGAGAGCTGGGCGCCACGCAGGACAAGCGGGCCATGTGGCTGATGTGGTCCGACGCCGCCGGGCACCGGCTCCAGGTGCAGGTCCCGGACAAGCTCGGGCTGACGAAGCAGCAGATCGTCAACTTCGCGGACGGCGTCACCGCCACCGGCAAGGCGACCACGGGCAAGGGGTGATGCCGTTGCTGTGCCCCAGGGGCCCGGACACCGAGGCGTCCGCCGAAGACCGGAACGACGCTGCTCCCCGGAAGTGGCCGGGAGTGGGGCCGACAGCCCAGCGGCAATGACAGGTGGGCCGTGTGCCCAGTCGCGGGACGACTGGGCACACGGCCCGTTCGGCGGCGCCGGTGCGGCGCGGTGTGGGCCTTGCCGGCGGCGAGCGCGAACATCACCGCCGCTGTGACCACAGTCCCGCCGATGCCGGCGGCGAGTGGTGCGGACGGAAGCCGACCGCCCGTACCCAGGTGAACTGCAATGCCGGCCCTGTCCGAAGTGCGCTCCGCCGTGGGATGAAGGGCGAGTCTCGCCGCCGGCGGCTCTCGGCACCGGCGTCCTTGAAGCGGTAGTACGGCGCCGCCAGCTCCTCCAGCCAGAAGCCGGTCTTCTTGCCGGTGTTCCCGAGCTCCTCGTGTGAGGTGGGAACGGTGAGAACCTTCACGACTATCACTCCTTGGCAGACCGGTCGTCTGCACTTGGCGAAACAAATGATCATGCCCCGGTCACGGCGTGGATCCGCCGGTTCCTGCGCGCGCACGATCTCGCGGGTGACAGCGACTAAAGGTTCGGTCGAAGGTCGCGGACCGGGCTGACCGACTCCAGCAGTGATGCCAGGTGCAGCACGGTCGACTCGGCATGCCAGCTCGCGGCGAGCTGCACACCGATCGGCAGCCCATCCGTACTGGTCCCGAACCGCATCGACAAGGCCGGCAGGCCGGTCACGTTGAACGGCACCGTCGCGGTCTGGATGTGCGTGAACGGCACCGTCTGGCCGTTGATCACGAACTCCTCGGCCCCGTGCTCGTGCGCGGGGATCGGCAGTACGGGAAGCAGCAGCGCGTCGAACTGCGAGAAGTACGCGGAGAACCCGTCGCGCAGCCGCTCGATGCCCTGCTCGGCGGCCACGTAGTCCTCCATCGAGGTGTTCGGGGTGGCGAGCATCGACTTGGACATGCGGAACATCTGCTCCTCGCGGCCGGCCGTCGCCTCGGCCATCGCGGGCTTGAGCTCCATGATGTGCTGCAGGTTGAACAGCGCAAGCGGGTTGTCCCGCTCGAGTGCAGGGATGGTCACCTGCTCGATCTGCACACCGATGGCACGCAGCGCCTCGGCGGCCTTCTCGACAGTCTCGGCGATCTGGGGGTCGATCGGGCCGAGACCGGAATCGACCAGCCATCCGACGCGGAGCGCACGGCCGGGAGCAGAACCCACGCCGGTGTCGAACTCCTGCGGAACGGTGGCGAAACCGTCGAGCCCGTCCGGGCCGGTGAGCTGCGAGTACGCCAGCGCGACGTCGCGAACGGAGCGCGCCATCGGGCCGACATGCCAATCGCGGCGCGGGACCCGCGGCCAGACTCCCGTCATCGGGATACGCCCGTGGGTCGGCTTGAGCGCGACGATGCCGGTGTGCGCGGCCGGACCGCGCACCGAGATCGCCAGGTCGCTGCCGAGACCGAACGGAGCGATGCCCGCCGCGATGGCGGCCGACTCACCGCCGCTGGAGCCGCCCGGGGTACGGTCGAGGTTCCAGGGGTTGTTGCTGCGCCCGGTCACCAGGTTGTCCGACTCGGTCGAGTACGAAAACTCCGGCAGGTTCGACTTCGCCAGCAGGATGCCGCCGGCCTTCTTGATTCGGGCGACGCTGGTGGCGTCGGTTTCCGGGATGCGGCCTTTGAAGATGGGCGAGCCGCACTGTGTCAGCACGCCTGCCGTGTCGAACGAGTCCTTGACCGTGAACGGCACACCGTGCAGCGGCCCGACCGCCACACCGGCAGCCAGCGCCTCGTCCGCCGCCTTCGCCGCGTCCACGGCGCCGTCGGCGATCGTGACGATCGCGTTGATCTTCGGGTTGATCGCCGCGAGGCGGTCCAGGTGCGCCTGCACCACCTCGACCGACGACACCTGCTTCGTACGGATCAACTCCGCCAGCTCGGTCGCGTCGCGGTAGAAGAGTTTGTCAGCCATCAGATTCCTCCTATTGAGCTATTAGACCGGTCTACTCCTATAGCCGCCTGCGCCGATCCTTCCGGGACGGCCCTGGTCGGACTAGAGGTGAAGCATCTGGCGAGTCAGCGCCATCGCGCGGTCCAGGTGGCCGGGGTTACGGTTCACCTTGGCGAGTACGCTCACCCCCAGCCACGCTTCGTACCGAGAGTCGGCGGTGAGCCGTGGCGCCCCCTCGATGGACACGGAGCCGCCTTCGAGGCCGCCGTTGACCATCGTCTCGACGCGGTCGATGATGCCCGCGGTGCCGTCCTTCAGTACGGCCCGCATCGATTCCGACAGGTCACAGACCTCGGCGGCGGGCTTGACGACCAGACAGCGACCCTGGCAGTCGCTGATGAGCTGCTTGTCGTAGAACTCCTGCCAATAGGTCATGAGCCGTTCCGCATAGGTCCGGCCAGGCGCGGCGACGATCCGGTCCATGTTGGCCAGGTAATCGTCGAAGTAGCCCAGCATCATCGCCTCACCGAAGGCATCCTTCGAATCGAAGTAGGGGTAGAACGAGCCCTTCGGGACGCCGGCTGCGGTGAGCACCTCTGTGAGCCCCACAGCCGAGTACCCCTTCCGGGCCACCAGCTCCTGGGCGGTATCGAGTATCACCTGTCGCGTGTCCATCTCCTTGACCAGCACGATAGCTCGGATTAGACCAGTCGTCTAGTCGGCTGGCCGGTGAGGGGCACATCGTCATCGACAGATCACCCGCACGGATGATGCACGCACGGCGACCCGCCCGCGGCTACGAACGCTTCGTGCAGCGGTCCGAGAGCCGGCTCACCGCTCTCCCCGGCTGTCACCCGACGGCCGGACACCGCCATGGCAAGGTCCAGGAACGAGACGACCCGAAATGCCCGGGCCTGCGGAGCCGGCGCACCGGCCGCGTCACGCGCGGCCCACCTTCGTCGCGGTCGCCGACTGGGCAGCGGTCCGCGGTCGCGGGCGTGGCGAGCCGAGACGGATTGAGCGGGTGTCAGCGGACATAGCAAACTCCTCACTGGCGGTCCTTCCGCCTCCCCGCTGGCGGACAAGATCGCTCCCCACTCACGGACAGGGGATCTCCGCGCGGATGTTCTGGATCCGTAACGCAGAGTGGGTCTGGTGAAGAGCGATGAGGAGATCATGGAAATACTCGAGGCGTATGACCTCACGGGGAGTTACCGCAAGGCCGCCGAGCTGGCCGGCTGCGACCATCACACGGTGCGCCGGTATGTCCAGCTCCGCGGACACGTGGTCGACCCGACCGAGCCGGTGGCCCGGACCAAACTGATCGACGAGTTCCTGCCGAAGGTCGAGGAGCTCGTCGAGCGGTCGCACGGAAAGATCGGCGCGGACGCTGTTCACAAGAAGATCGAGGCCATGGGCTTCGGCGGGACTGACCGCACCACCCGGCGGGCAGTGGCCGCCGCCAAGGAGTCCTACCGATCCGGGCACCGGCGGGTCTACCGCCCGTGGATCCCGGAGCCCGGGATGTGGCTGCAGTGGGACTGGGGATGGGGACCGACGGTCGAGGGCCGCCAGACCCAGTTGTGGTGCGCCTGGCTGGCCTGGTCCCGCTTCCGGGTGGTGATCCCGGTGCTGGACAAGACCCTGCCGACGATCGCAGCCTGCCTGGACCAGACGTTCCGGCTGGTCGGCGGGGTGGCGACCTACTGCCTGACCGACAACGAGAAGACCGTCACGGTCAAGCACATCGCACGGATCGCGATCCGCAACCCCGAGATCGTGCCGATCGGCCGCTACTACGACACGGTCGTGCGCACATGCCTGCCCGCCGACCCCGAGTCCAAGGGCGGCTCCGAGGCCACCGTCCGCATCGCCAAGCGGGACCTGGTGCCGACCGCGGTGAACCTGCGCGAGGAATACCGCGACTTCCCGGCATTGCTGGCGGCCTGCGACGCGTTCATGGCCGAGGTCAACGGCCGGGTCCACCGGGAGACCCGGCGGGTCCCCGCCGAGATGCTCGCCGAGGAACGCCAGCGGCTGCATCCCGTGCCCCAGCACGCGTTCACCGCAGCCTTCGGGCAGAGCCGCCTGGTCGGCAAGGACGCCACGATCCAGGTCGACGCGGTCCGCTACTCGGTGCCACACGCCTTGATCGAGCAGAGTGTCTGGGTTCGCTTCCACGGCGATGACCTGATCGTCACCGCGATGATCGAGGGCCTGCCGGTCGAGGCCGCCCGACACACCCGCTCCACCCCGGGCAACCCGCGGATCGACGACGCCCACTACCCCGAGGGCGCCCGCGGCGAGCGGGTGCCGACGCCGACCACTGCGGCCGAGGCGGAGTTCCTGGCGCTTGGGCCAGGCGCGGCGTTGTGGCTGCAGGAAGCCGACGAGGCAGGAGTGCGGCGGGTGTCGGCGAAGATGACCGACGCGGTCGCGCTGGCGAAGCTGCACGGCATCGACGCGGTCGACCGGTCGTTGGGCACCGCCGCGACCGTCGAGCGGTTCGCCGACGGCGACCTGATGGCGATTGGCCCACCAGGTCGAGCACGACGATGCCGAGCCGACCAGGCCCGGCGAACAGCACAGCCTTCAACCGGGCACCTCGGCCTGGTCAGGATTCGGATCCTCCGGCTGAGGACCCCGACCAGCCCGACACGGCCACCTCTTCCTCGCGCAGCCCCCACGACGGGATGCCACCGGGCCCGGCCGGCACCTCCAAAGTGAAAGGTGCGTAGTCGTTGAGGCTGTCGCGCACCGTGAACCCGGCCGACCCGAGGATCGCGGTGATCGCCGCAAGCATCGCCTCCAGCACGACCTGTTGATGGGCGAGCGCCGGATCGTCCAGGAGGTTGTGTTTCACCGCCCGGAGCACACAGCTCTGCAGCCGCGGGCTGGACCTCCAGCCCACCGACACCCCGCCGGCGGCGTCGTCGAACGGGTCGACGGTGACCTCAACGCCTTGTGACAGCACCGGATTCAGCCCCGGCGCCACGACCGGCAAGCCGGCGGCCACCAGTTCGTCCCGCACCCGGGCCGCAATGCGCTCGCGCTCGGCCAGAACCTCAGCACCCACCTTCTCCAGCATCCCGGCACCCTAGCCGAGGGCTGTCCGCACCGATCAGGAAGACCCCCTGCCCATGAGCGACACCACCAGCACCCTGTCCGTCCCGCGTCCCCGGGCCCAAGCCCCGGCCTCCGCGGTCGCCGCGACCTCCGGCGCTGCCCTCGACGAGGCGATCGCGCTGACACGCAACCTGAAACTCCCGCACATCCGACGCGCCCTGACCGAGATCGTCCCGGTCGCCAAAGCACAGCGCTGGGACCCCGCCGAGGTCGTCCGGGCCCTGCTCGCCAAGGAAGCCGCCGGGCGCAATGCCTCCAACCTGCGCACCCGCCGCCAACACGCGGCGTTCCCCACCGGCAAGACCTTCC
The DNA here is from genome assembly GCF_016918855.1 of Actinacidiphila acididurans. Taxonomy (GTDB): domain Bacteria; phylum Actinomycetota; class Actinomycetes; order Streptomycetales; family Streptomycetaceae; genus Actinacidiphila; species Actinacidiphila acididurans. The sequence continues at coordinate 220,738 of NZ_JADKYB010000001.1, read as the reverse complement.
ACATCTGGAACGAGGACGCCTCCTCCATTCCGGTCCCCACCCAGTCGGCGCTGCGGACCCTGGAGTGGGTCGGCCGCCGGGAGAACCTCTGCGTCGTCGGCCCGTCCGGGACCGGAAAATCGCACTTCTGCGAAGCTCTGGGACAGGCCGCCGTCGATGCCGGGATGAGCGTCACCTGGTTCACCATCGAGGACCTTGGGGCCCTGGTCCGGCGTCACCGCGTCGACGACTCCGTGTCCAAAGCCGTCGCCCGAATCACCCGCACCGACTTGATCATCGTGGATGATATCGGCCTCCTGCCGATCTCCCCGGATGCCGCAGAAGGCTTCTACCGCCTGGTCGATGCCGCCTCCGAACGCCGCAGTCCGGCCGTCAGCAGCAACCTTCACCCAGCCGGCTTCGACGAGATCATGCCCAAGACCCTCGCGACCGCGACCGTCGACCGGCTCCTTCACCACGCCCACGTCGCCGTCACCCAAGGTGACAGCCACCGCCTCAACGAGGCCACCACCGGTCGCGGTGTCGTCCCCCTGAACTGACCCCACCCACTGGGGAGAAACGCTGTCCACCCGAGGATCTTTGACGTCCACCAGCGGGGAGGCCAGATGTCCGCCAGCGGGGAGATCGAACTGTCCCTTGACAAGCGGGTAGAGATGACGAGCTGGGCTTTTCCGGTGAAGAACGCGCGCAGCCGATCACCTTGGCCGAGGCGGTGGACCCGGACGTCCTGGTTCGCGTCAGCAATGCCGTTGCACCATCCGAGCCGGACCGACCACCACACCGATCGTGTCCGTCAAAGCAGAACAAGCTCGGAGGAGCTCATCGTGGCGAGAGCCCGGCCCTTGTTCGAGCCGCTCGAGCTGCACCGCACAGTGATCCGGTCACGCCAGGCCACCGCCGCGGCGACACCGGAGACGGTTGAAGGGGCACGCTGACCGCAAAGCCGCGGCCTGCGGCGTCGGCACGAAACCGGCGGGTGATCCAGCACGGATCCAGCAAGCGCCGACGATGCTCAGGCCGACACCGCACGGCTCAGCCGCTCACCACGCCGAGCAGCAGACGTACGGTCTCCGCCATCGCCTCCCGGCCGCGGGCGAGGTAGGGGCGGGGGTCGGTGAGATCGGGGTTCGCCGCCAGGGTCTCGCGGACCGCGCGGGTGAAGGCGATGTTGAGGGCGGTCCCGATGTTGATCTTGACTATGCCCGCCCGGACGGCTCGGCGCAGTTCTTCGTCGCCGACGCCCGACGAACCGTGCAGGACCAGTGGAACCGGGACGGCCTCTCGAAGTCGTTCGATCAGCTCGTGGTCCAGGGAGGCCGAGCGATCGGTCATCGCGTGGCTGCTGCCGACGGCGACGGCCAAGGCGTCCACGCCGGTATCCGCGACATAGCTCGCCGCCTCCCGCGGATCGGTGCGCACTCCGGCCGCGTGAGCGCTCGCTGGGGCGTCGGGTTTGCCGCCCACATAGCCGAGTTCGGCCTCCAGCCACACCCCGGCGCCATGGGCCCACTCCACCGCGGCACGGGTGGCCGCAAGGTTGTCCGCGTACGGCTGGGCACCGGCGTCGAACATGGCGGACGAGAAGCCGGCGTCCGCCGCCGTACGCAGCAGCCGCATGTCCGTCACATGGTCCAGGTGCAACGCGACGTCGATATCGCAGGCCCGGGCTACCTCGGCCGCGGCCCGCGCGATCGGCGCGACCCGCCCGCCGTGGAACCGCACGGCGTTCTCGCTGATCTGCAGGATCACCGGGCTGCCCGCTGCCGACGCACCGGCGGTGATCGCCTCTGCGTGCTCCAGCGTGATCACGTTGAAGGCGGCGACGGCCCGGCCGGCAGCGGCGGCTTTCGAGACGAGTTCACGCGTCGGAACCAGGGGCATGGGGACAATCCCTCGCTTTCATATCGCTTTGACGGTCGCTCCGGTCGCTCCGGTCCGTCCGGTCGACCCGGCCGGTCAGGTCCCTCCGGTGCGCAGGACGCCCGGCGCGGCTGCCCGGGGCTGCCGGTACGGATGGCGTGTCCCATCCGTACCGGCCGGAACACCCGAGCGGCGATCAGCTCTTCTGCGTGACCGGAGCCAGGTCCTCGGAGCCGTCCAGCACGCCCGGGGCCACGGAATCCTCGCCGCCCTTCTCGTCGCTGTAGACCATCAAGGTCGAGCCGCCGAGAGCGAGCACGATGCCGATGGAGCCCCACACGCTGGGCAGCGTCTGATAGACCGCCAGGGACAGGACAATGGTCAGCACCGGAGCCAGGGCGTTGGTGATCGGCGCCACCACCGAGGCCTTGCCCCGGCTGAAGGCCATGACCAGGAACAGCGCGCCGATCGCGTTGAGGACCTGGGTCACGGCGGTGAGCGTCGGTGCCTGCCAGGGATAGTGGGTCGGGAACGCGCCCATCATCGCGAAGGCCACCGGAACCAGCAGCAGGCCGCTGATGGTCATCCAGCCGAAGGTCGTCGCGTCGTTGACGCCGACGAGTGCCGCCTTGCGCATGCAGAACGCCTGCACACCCCAGGCGATGCAGATCCCGATCGCCATCAGCAGCCAGGGGCCGTGCGCGTGCGAGCCGCCCCCGCCACCGGGAATGCTGAGCAGCACGATCGCCACCAGCGCCAGGACCACGCCCACGACCGCGAGCCGGGTGATCCGCTCACGCAGCAGCACCATCGCCATGAGGACGGTGATCACCGGGGAGAGCGACACCAGCGGGAAGACCAGGTACGCCGGGCCGTCGGCGAGCGCCCGGAACAGCAGCAACTGCCCGCCGGCGCCGGTCAGTCCCGCGATCAGCCCGTAGACGGCGGCGACCGGCCGCCGGTCGAACGTGTTGCCGCGCATGGCGAAGTACGCGGGAATGAGCATCGTGAAGGCCCAGATGATGTAGATCATCTCGTTGGGGTAGCCGTACTTGCTGTTCGGCTCGTTGGAGAAGGCGCCCCACACACCCCAGAACAGGACCAGCAGCGACGCGTACAGGATCCAGCTTCTTTTGCCGTAGTTCATCGGCCGTCCTCTCCAGAGGCAGGGGGACCCGAGACCTGGCGCAGCGCGTCGAGCGCGGGTCGGAGGAGCGGGGTTCCGGCGAGTTTCGCCGCGTACAGAGCGGCACCTACGACCGGCTCGTACAGGGGGTGACGCAGTTCATAGCTGGTGAAACGATTCTTCAGCCCGGCGGTGAACGCCTCCAGGACCTCGCCGGCTCCGAACGTGCCGCCGGAGTACGAGACCGGCACCGTCTCGCCCGGGCCGAACTCCAGCCGCTCACGTGTGACTTCGACGAGCCGGGCGAGTTCGTGACCGGCCTCGGTGAGGATCGCTGCGGCGACCTCGTCGCCGAGGCCGGCCGCCTCGGCCACCGAACGGCTGAGCGCGGCGATCCGGCCTCGGTCCGCCTGCCACCGGTTGTGGACGACGTCGATCACGTCGAGGTCGGACGCGAGCTCCAGGTGGCGCCGGAACACCCCGCTCAAGGGGCCCTCGGGCAGCCGGCCGTCGCTCATCCGGGAGAAGGCGTTGAGGCCGCGGATCGCGATCCAGTACGCCGATCCCTCGTCGCCGAATATCTCGCCCCAGCCGCCGATGCGCACGCCCCTGCCCTGCCGCTCGCCGTACGTCATCGAGCCGGTGCCACTGATGACGTTGATGCCGTCGACCGCACCCAGCGAACCCGCCCAGCCGCAGACCATGTCGTTGTCGCACGCGTAGCGGTCGTGCCCGAGCACCGCTCGCGGTGCCGCGTTCAGGACCGGCAGGTCGCCGGCCGCCTCTCCGTAACCGGGCAGACCGAAGAAGGCGTACTCGATATCGGCCGGTGCCAGCCCGGCCGCCGCGCAGACCGCGGTCACGCCCTCCTTCAGCACACGCTCGACAAGGTCGATACCTTGCGAGAAGTAGTACGAGCTTGCCGCCTGCGCTCGCGCCACCACGCGCCCGGACCGGTCGACCAGGCAGAACGCGGTCTTCGTCCCCCCGCCGTCGACGCCTAGGAACATCGTTGTACCTCCGTCCGGCGCCTTCGATCCGCGCCGTTGATCTGTCTGGTCAGTTCTGCAGGGAGTGCAGGATCACGCCCTGCACCACGCGATTCACCTCACCGGAGGGGAACGGGTTGTCGGGCCGCATGCCCCGGGCCAGGGAGGCACGCAGGGCGATGAGCTGGGCGTACACCACGGCGGACAGTGCCAGAGCGACGTCCTCGACGCCGTCGAGGCCGGGAAGCAGCCAGGCGCCGTCGCCGCTGCCCTCCGTGCCCTCGCCAGAGTCGGCGGAGACTGTCACGACGCTGCCGGGGGAAAGAGTCGCGCGCAGTTCCGCGGCGATGTCCTGGTCGTACTGGCAGGTGTACGGATCGTTGGATATGTACACGACTGCGACGGTACGTTCGTTGAGCACCGCCTTGGGACCGTGCCGGAAGCCCAGCGAGGACTCCGCGACGGCCATGAGTGTCCCGCCCGTGAGCTCGAGCACCTTCAGCGCCGACTCCTCGGCGAGTCCCTTCAGCGGCCCGCTGCCCAGGAAGACGATGCGCTCGGGGGCGCGGTCCACGAGGGTGCCCACGGTGCGGTCGACGGCGCCGTCCTCGATGATCGACTCGACCGCCCGCGCCAGGCGTTCGGCGACCCCGGCGTACGCGTCGCCGCCCAGCGCGAGCAGCGCCGCCAGCGTCATGCACGTGAAGCTCGATGTCATGGCGAAGCCGCGGTCGTTGGACCCGGCCGGCATCAGCAGCACGTGGGAATGCGGCCGCTCGGCGTGATCGCGCGCCAGCCTGCCCTGCTCGTTGCAGGTGATCACGAGGTGGTGCACCTCGGAAAGTAGCTGCTCGGCCAGGGTGGTGGCCGCCACGGACTCCGGGCTGTCACCCGACCTCGCGAAGGAGACCAGCAGCGTGGGCACGTCCTGGGCGAGGTGACCGCGGGGGTCGGCCACCAGGTCCGTGGTGGCGATCGCGTCGACGCGCCGTCCCAGGCGCCGGGCCAGCGCCGGCTGGAGCACCTGGCCGGCGAATGCGGAGGTGCCGGCGCCTGTGAGCACCACGCGCAGGTCACCGCGGGCCAGGAGCGGACGCAGAAAGGCGTCCAGCGATTCCCGGGAGGCCGCGACGATCCGGTCGACCTCCCGCCACAGAGCGGGCTGCTGGGCGATCTCGCGGACGGTGTCGGCAGCGCCGTCGTCGACGGGCAGCGTGCCGGAGGGCGTGGTCACACGTACTCCTTCTGATTCGGGTCGGAGGCGCGGTCGTAGTCGCGCAGAATGTCGCGGACGTGGTCCATGGCCAGGTCGCGCGGCCGGGCGGCGAGTTCGCCGCGGCGGACGCGGGCGTACTGGAGCGGAAGGTGGGCGCTGAGCAGCGGCAGCGGGATGTCCACGGCCGACAGGTTCCGCAGCAGGCGGTCCTGGGCCGCTTCGATCTCGGGGTCGGGCCAGTAGTAACGCAGCCGGTCGCTGTAGCTGTAGCGGCGGGCCAGGCGCTGTTCGTCGGCACTGCCCGGGTAGTAACCCTCCCACTTGGCCGGCTCGGCGAGCATCCGCCACTCGACGACCTCGGGGAGTCGCGACCGCTCGGCGGCCGGCACCAGCTCGTCCTCGATCGCGGCGAGGGCGAACAACGCCTCGCGCAGGGCGAAGGTCAGCCCCGGGCCGACCTTGAGGACCGCCCAGTGGTCCTCGACCAGCGCGGTGAGCGCCTCGGCGGTCTGGTAATCGGTCGAGTGTGCCTCGTAGACCATGGTGGGCTCGTCGTCCAGAACCTTGCGCAGGTCTTCGGTCAACTCCCGCCGGTAGTCGACGACCTGCAGGTGGTCGAACTCCACGGCCGGCTGGACCACCAGTGCCATGACGCGCGGCCAGACCCCGTCGACGCCGTGTTCGGCGAATGCCTTCCGGTGCTTCTCCAGGGTCGTGCGGGCCGCCTCGTGCCCGGTCGGGAGGAGAGCGCCGAGCGTCTCGTGCGCGCCACCGGGCGTGGGGACCTCGGTGCCGATCACGTACCGGATCCGCTCGGCGCGCTCGGGGCCCACCGTGTCCTCGACCGCCCGGATCAGCCGCGCTGCGCGGGCGGCGACTATGTCGTCGGTCAGCGGTACGGGGTCGCCGGCGCAGGGGAAGCTGCAGTCCATGTGGATCTTGGTGAAGCCCGCCTCCGCATAGGCGGTGACAAGGTCGGTTGCCTGCTCCATCGCCTCCTCGGGCGAGAAGGACTGCCACCGGTTCGGGCCGAGATGGTCGCCACCGAGGATCACCCGGTCCAGTGGCAGACCACATGCGGCCGCGATGCGGTACACGAGGTCACGGAAGTCCGCGGGCCGCATGCCCGTGTAACCGCCGTACTGGTCGACCTGGTTGGAGGTCGCCTCCACCAGTACGTGACTGCCGGTCTCGCGTGCCTGCTGTACTGCCGCCTCGATGACCAGCGGATGGGCCGAACAAACGGAGGTGATGCCCTGCGGGCGTCCGGCTTTCTGGCGCCGGACCACCTCGTCCAACGGGCTCTGCATTGTCAACCCCTTGCTGTCGTGCATTTTGAGCCCAATTGCCGTATTGGCCCGGAGCTCGCTTGGAACGCTAACTGGTCTTATTGGTGGCCGTCAATAGTCGCCTTCTGGTATGCTTCTGGTATGCCTGCTTCGGAAACCACGCCTTCCCGCCTCCCCCAGAGCCTGCTGACCGACGACGCGTTGCCGCTGTATGCCCAGGTGGCGGCCCGTCTGTGGGCCGATGTCTCGGCCGACGGCGCCCGGGGCGGAGACCGGCTGCCCTCGGAGCGGGCGCTGGCCACGCGGTACAAGGTGTCGCGCGTCACCATGCGCGCGGCGCTCACCGATCTGGCCGCCCGGGGCATGGTCGAGTCGGCCGCGGCCCGCGGCTGGTTCGTGGCGCAGTCCGCCACCTTCCCGGAGAAGCAGAAGAGCGGCGCCCCGGACGTTCCCGGCACCGGCACCGGCGCGCACACCGTCGAGGGCTTCGCCGACTACGCTGCCAAGCACGGGCTCGCCACCCGTGCCCGGGTGCTGTACTCCGCGGTCCGGCCCGCGACCGTCGCCGAGGCCGAGACACTGCGCGTCGGGCCCGGCGCCGCCATATTCGAGATGCGGCGGCTACGGTTCCTCGATGGCCAAGTGGTCGTCCTCGAGCACAACCGGCTGCCGCTTGCGCTGTGCCCCGTCCTGGCGGAGACCGACTTCACCGAGGCGTCACTCTTCGCGACGCTGCGCAGCGCCGAACCGCCGCAGAATCCCCAGGTCGCGGACTACTCGGTGGAGGCCAGGCAGCCGGACGACACCGAACGCGAGCTCTTGGAGATCACCGACGCCACACCGGTACTCGTCGCCTATCAGCTCGCCTACAACCAGCACGGCCGCCCCCTCGAACTGACCCTGGCCGCCTACCGCGGCGACCGCTACCACTTCCGGGCCTCCATCACGTCCTGAGTCGACGTCGTTCACCGAGCGTCCATATCGGCGGTGTCGGCCACGGCCCCACCCGCTCCGGCGCGACCCGGCGCCACCCGGCCGGGTCGATGCGTCGTCATTGGACATCCCGGGCGCGGGTAGGCGTGGTCAGGGCGGGTACTGAGGGCCGCCGGAGCGAAGAGAGAGCAGGCGCATGGATCTTGGCAAGTGGCTGCTGACCCCCGGTGAGCGCGGTAATCCGGCGACCCGGCTTGACGAGCGTCGTGGTGACGGGCTGGCCTGGTCCACCGGCAACGAGGTGCGTCCGCTGGTGCACGGGGCGGAGTACTTCGGCGAACTGCTCGCGGCGATCCGGGGGCAGCGGGCCGGCGACCTGCTGCTGTTCACCGACTGGCGCGGTGACCCCGACGAACCGCTCGGCGGCCCCGGGACGGAGATCGGGACGGTGCTGTGCGACGCGGCCCGGCGCGGTGTGGTGGTCAAGGGGCTGGTGTGGCGCTCCCACTGGGACCGGCTGTCGTTCAGCGAGCGGGAGAACGCGCACCTCGGTGAGGAGATCGAGGACGCCGGCGGGGAGTGCCTGCTGGACATGCGGGTGCGCGCGGGCGGTTCGCACCATCAGAAGTTCGTTGTTCTGCGTCACCCGGGCCGGCCGGAGCGGGACGTCGCCTTCGTCGGCGGGATCGACCTGTGCCACAGCCGCCACGACGACGCCCGTCACGGCGGCGATCCCAAGGCGCAGCCCTTCGCGGCCGCCTACGGGCCCACCCCACCCTGGCACGACCTGCAGATCGCGGTGCGCGGACCAGCCGTAGGCGACGTGGAGGCGACCTTCCGCGAGCGGTGGCAGGACCCCTCCCCGCTCAGCCGGAGCCTGCCCGGGCGGCTGCGCCAGGTCGCCCGGCGCCAGGACACCCGCGCCGACCCCCTGCCCGGACAACTCCCCGACCCGCAACCGCGCGGCAGGTCGGCAGTGCAGGTGCTGCGCACATACCCGCGGCTGCGTCACGGCTACCCCTTCGCGCCGGAGGGCGAACGCAGCATCGCCCGCGCCTACGGCAAAGCCCTGGCCAGGGCACGGTCGTTGATCTACCTGGAAGACCAGTACCTGTGGAACGAGGAGGTCTGCGCCGGCTTCGCACGAGCACTGGCCGACCACCAGGACCTCAGGATGATCGCGGTGGTCCCGCCCGTTCCCGACCAGGACGGCAGGCTCTCACAGCCGCTCAACGAGATCGGCCGGATCCGCGCGGTGGAAATGCTCCGACGCGCGGGCGGCGACCGGTTCGCGCTCTACAGCGCGGAGAATCACGCCGGCACACCGGTCTACGTGCACGCGAAGGTGTGTGTCATCGACGACGTGTGGGCCGCCGTCGGTTCCGACAACTTCAACCTGCGCTCCTGGACCCATGACTCCGAACTGGCCTGCGCGGTCGTCGACGACACCCTCGACCCGCGCGAGCCGCGTGACCCCGGCGGCCTGGGCGACGGCGCCCGCGCCTACGCCCGCGAGCTGAGACTGCGCCTGGCCCGCGAGCACCTGGACCGTTCCGGCGAGGCAGGCGACGACGACCTGTGCGCGCCCCGGACCGCCTTCGACGCCTTCGCCCGGTCCGCCGCGGCCCTGGATGCCTGGCACCGCGGCGGCCGTCGCGGTCCCCGCCCGCCGGGCAGGCTGCGGCCCTGCGCGCCCCCTGAGATGTCCCCCGTCGTCGCCGCTGTCATGGGCGTCGGCGCCCGCATCCTGGCCGACCCTGACGGCCGACCCCGCGCGATGCGCCGCGCCGGGACCTTCTGAGCCCGGGGTTCGACCTCGTCCGTCACCTGGCTCCTCACCCTGACTCTTGCGGCCAAGCACCGTTCGTCGGTGCCGAAGATGGCCGCCAAACACAAGGCCCGAATCGACACCCCCAACGGGCCCCGAGTCTGTTTCGAGGCCCGCATCGAACGGAAGAACAGGAAACCACTGGTGGCACGGTTCGGTGGAATTCCTCTCCAACGGCAGCGGACGGCACGGATCGCCGACCGCGAGCCGGCAAGGGTGGACTATCCGCAAAAGGAACTCATCGCAAGACTCCTGGCGGATACCTGCGAAATCTGCGGAAGCAAAGGCAATGTGCAAGTGCACCATGTCCGAGCCCTCGCCGACCTCGCACATGCCGGACGGCAGCCTTCCGACTGGGCGCGCGTCATGCTCCACCGACGCCGCAAAACCGTCGTGGCCTGCGACACCTGCCACGACCGCATCCACTCAGAACGGCCGGCCAGACCACTCACGCAGTAGTCACGGGAGAGCCGGATGACCGGGAAACCGTCATGTCCGGTTCGGCGGGAGGCCGCGCGGAACAGGACCCGCTTGCACGGCAGGCACCTCACCGCGCGGCCGACCCAACGGCCTGGCTCGCCGGCTGCCGAGGACTCCACCGCCGCTACGAACGCAAAGCCGACCACTTCCTCGCCTTCGCCAGCATCGCCTGCACTCTCATCTGCTACCGCCGACTCACCAAATGAGATGACTTGTAAGCCGCCCCGGACGCCAACGCACTTTCGGGACTCTCACGCGAAGGACCTACGGCGTACAGGCGTTCCGGAACCCCCGACGGTGAGGCGCGGAGGCGAGCCGCCACAGGCACTTCGGCCAGGAGGTGGACACGGTCGACGGGCATGACGCCTGCCGGCAAGCGGCGAGGTTGAAAACCAAGCTCAATGCGGAACCAGCCGACCGGGTAGTTGTCACTGGCCACGGTGCCTCCAGGGGGTCGGCCCAAACCCCTCGGTGCTGCTGCCCCTGCTGCTTGTGCAGCGCCCCGGCAGCTCGATGTCAGGGGTCCCTGCGCGGAAGTCGGCGATGCGGGTGACGGTCACCGCGACCTGCACTGGTTCCGGCGAAGTGTGCCCGGCCATGTGTGAAGTGATCGCCGTCCGCACCTGGTCGTGGACGTCGCGTGCGACGTCCAGCACTCGGCGGTCACCGTGCAGTACGCAGCGGACTTCGATGGTCCAGCCGCCGCGTCCGGGCATGTGGTGGGCATGAACACCGCCTGCGGCCGGCGCGGGCGGTGCGCCCGTGCCGCGGCGGACCCAGGCTGCGGCTCCGGCCAGGCACTGGCCAAGGCCGGGCTGGAGCTCGGCGACTCCGGAAACCGTCAAGGCAGCGCGCGCAGCGACCTGTTGGATGCTGAGGGTGTCGAGGTTCGTCATGGCCGGCTCGCATTGCGTGAGGAGAGCCCAGCGGTGGCGGGCGCCGCGGTCTCAATGACGGCGGTGAACTTCACATCGATGCGCCCGGCGGCGAGGCCGAGTTGCCGTCGGGCCGCGTAGGCTACCGCCTCGCGGACTTCGGCGCCACGTTCCGGCAGCGGCCGGTCGAGAGTGGCGGCGAGGGTCATGGCGATGTCCACCGTGGTGCCGTCGCCGCGGGGCGTCAGCCGGCAGCTGGCCGCCCGCACGCCGTGGATCCGGTCGGCGGCGCTGCGCAGGACCTTGGCCGCCGGGATCTCGGCGATCCGCAGGTCTCGGGCGGAGTCGTCGAGCGGAATCAGCGCGCCGAGGCGGGTCTCGGCGCGCACGGCGGCGATGACCCGGTCTGCGACCGCCCGGGCGCCGGGGCGCCGTGTCCGCAGGACACGCGTGGCCCGATCGAGCGATGCGAGCCCTTCTGTCGCCTGCTGGCAGTGGGGACAGTTCGCGGTGTGCGGATCGGGGTCATAGGGGTGGGCGCGGGCCTGCTTCCAGGCGTCACCGACCAGGCGGCCGCACGGCAGCCGCTCATCGCCCACCAGGCCGGCCGGATCGGCGGCACGCGCCCGCCGGGCGGGGCCGGGAAAGGCGGCACCGGTATCGGTCATCGCCATGCGGCCATCTCCCTCATCAAGGTGCGGCGGGCCCTGAAGAGCCGGCCGCGTACTGTCGGCTCACTCATTCCGGTCACCTGCGCGATCTCCGCGTAGGACAGGCCGTGCAGTTCCCGCAGGACCCAGCACGCCCGCTGCTCCGGCGGCAGAGCGGCCAGAGCCTTCGACAGCGCCTGCGTGGCGGCCTCGCTCTCGGCGGCACGTTCCGGCTCACCGGCCGCGTCGTGAGCCATCGCTTCGGGAACAGCGTCGAGCGGCACCGAGGAGGCGCGTGCTCGCAGGACGGTGAGGCACCGGTTGGTGGCAATGCGGTACATCCAGGTGCCGAACGCCGCGTCCCCGCGGAACTGCGGCAGGCGCCGCCACGCCCGGATGAAGGTGTCCTGCACGGCGTCCTCGGCATCGGGGAGGTTGCCCAGCATGTGGTAGGCAACCGCCAGCAACGGCGGGCTCCAACGGTGGACCAGGACCGCGAAGGCGTCGTCGTCGCCCTCGGCGGCACGCGCCGACAGCACGGCGTCGTCCAGATCACCGTCGCCGGCGTCCTCCGGCACAGGAGATCGCCCGTCCTCCGCACCGGCCAGGTCTTCCCCGGCCCACCGGGGCGAGGAGAACGTTCCGCTTTCCGGCACATCCACGGATCACTTCCCCGGACTTCTGGCGGCCTGTCCAGCGGGGATCCGCTGGCCGGCGGGATCATCCGCATCCTGGCCTGCCAGCTGAACTGCTTCACAGAAAAGTGTGACGTTTTCCACCCATATGCGTCCAATTCAGTGACGGGCTTCGACAGGCGCCCGCAGCACCCGGGAGGAGCCAGCTCATGACCGATACGGCAACCCGCCCCGACACCGACAAGCGCAAGAACGAACTGCGCCCCCCGGAGGACCGGGGAAGCACCACCATCGCGGACAGCGTCGTGGAGAAGATGGCGGGCATAGCCGCCCGTGAGGTCCCCGGCATCCACAACCTGGGCGCCGGCATGGCCCGGACCATCGGCGGCGTCCGGGAGCGGATGCCGGGAACCCAGCCCAGCATCACCCGCGGTGTCCACGTCGAGGTGGGGAAAGAGCAGGCTGCCGTCGACCTCGACGTCGTCATCGACTACGGCTACTCCATCGCCGATGTCGTCGCCGACGTACGCGTCAATGTCATCTCCGCCCTGGAACGCATGACCGGCCTCGAAGTCGTCGAGGTGAACGTCGCCGTCGACGACATCGACATCCCCGATGACGGCAGCAGCAGCGGAGACGAGGAGCAGGACAGCGGGCGGCGCGTCGCATGACCGCGGTGTCGGCACCCTGCGAGCAGAGCGGAGGAGAGCGATGAAAGCCACCACAACAGGGCTCCTGACCGGCCTGGCCCTGGGTTTCGCAGGCTACTTCGGCGGATTCGGCGCATTCGTCGTCGTCGCCGTGGTGGGCCTGGCCGGCCTGGCAGCGGGCTATCTGTTCCACCACGGTGGAGCAGCCGCCGACTACCTTCACAATCGTGCGGAAGATCTGCGCCAGGGCTCCGAACGTCGGCGCGGCGCCTCCGCGAACCGCAGCGCATCCGGCAGCGGCGGTTACACGACCGGCACGCATAACGGCCACAAGGTGCGTGTGCGGTGAGCGACCAACCACCTGACCTGAAGGCCGTCGACGGCGGCGGCGAGCCGCTTCCCGAGGCTGCCGTGCGCGGCGCGGCGGTGATCCCGGGCCGGGTCGTGGCCCGGCTCACCAGCCGAGCGGCTCGCGAAGCCCTGACCCGCTGGGAAGGCATGCCGCCTGCCCGCGCCGGGCTGCACCCTCCGCGCTGCTCGGCCACCGTGCACCACGGCAGGGCTCGCATCACGGTCCGGGTGGACCTGACCTACCCCCTCGACATCGCGGGAGCCTGCAGCACTCTCGCCCACGACATCACCCAGCGGGTCTGCCACCTGACCGGCCTGCACATCGACGACACGACGGTGTCCGTACGCCGCCTCGTGCTGAAAGAGAGCCTGCGACAGCGCCGCGTTCGCTGAACGCATGAGGGGACGAGCATGAGCACCCGCCGCATTCTCCAGGGGGAGCCCGCGCATCAGCAGAGGGAAGGCCCGGCGCCTGGGGTCGGCGGACCGCCGCCCGGCACCCCGCAAGACCCGTCCCCGCGACCCTCCCGGTCCGCATCCGCGAAACGGCAATCGCCCGCACCGAGTTCACGCCGGCCCCGGAGCGCCCGCCGCGTCGCTTCCGCGGTGACCGCCTCGCTGACGGCGCTCGCCTGCGGGGCGCTGCTCTTCGAAGCGGTCTGGACGCGCGCAGGAAACCGCGCGAACACGTGGTGGACCACCCTGAGCAACGAACTCGCCACCCGGCCGGTCGACGACGTCTGGATCCTCACCGGCGCGGCCGTCGCAGCCGCCCTCGGCCTGGTGCTGCTCATCCTCGCCCTGACCCGCGGCAACCGTGGCAAGCTTCCCATGAAGGTCCCCGCCGGCGGCCCCGCAGGAATGCGGGCCGTGGTGGACCGCAGGAGTGCAGCACTGATCCTGCGCGACGCCACCATGAGCGTCCCCGGAACCTCAGCCGCCCGTGTGCGTGTGGGCCGGCACCGGATCCACGTCCGCGCCGAGGTGCGCTTCCGCGATCCCGCCGACGTGAAGGCAGAACTCACCAAGACGGTTGGGGACGCCGCCTCCGGGCAACTGCGCCTGGCCCACCCACCGAAGCAGACGATCCACGTACGGCGCAGCCCAACGTGACCCCGACCGGATCTGTCACGAGCAGAAGCGGATCACAAAGAGTGGACAGAAAGGAAGGCGATGATGCGCACCACGATCAACCGCGTGCTCCTGGCGCTGACCGGCATCATCGTGCTGGGCGGCGGACTCCTCGTGCTGGCGGGCGGTACCGCCATCTACCGCCACTGGAACCTCACCCCGCCCGGCGGCTGGCCACTGACCAGCGAGCACGATGCCCTGGTCCCCCACGGCGACCAGACCCGGTGGGCCGGCCAGAACTGGTGGTGGCCGGCCACCATCGCCGCCCTCGCCACCCTGCTGCTCCTCGCCCTGGCATGGCTGCTGGCCCAAACCGCCCGCGGCCGACGCCATCGCGCCCTGCCGCTTCCCGGCAGCCCGCCGTCTGCGGCGCGGATCGACGACACCGTGGTCAGCGACGCTCTCACCGACGACCTCCGCAACCTGAGCGGCGTCCTGCACGCGCGAGCAACTCTGAGCGGGCCACGCAGTCACGCAGAAGCACGGATCGATCTCACACTCGACCCGGACGGTGATCCCGCGCCCGTCCTGGACAGCGTGGCAATGGCCACACAGCGCGCCGGCCAAGCCATACGCCAGGACGTACTGCCCACCCACATCAACCTCGCAGTCGCCCGCCACGCCTCACGCCGAGCCACCTGAACCGGCGAACGGACGTTCCACGACTGCCGGGCCTTGGGCTGACTCCCCGCAAGGTGGTCATCATGATCACCATCACGACGAGCAACGGGACGACGAACGGCTGTCGTCGCTGCGCGCGGCGAGATCACCTCCGACGCCCCGCATGGCCTGCCCGCCGCCTCCCGTCGACTGCCGCACGACGGTTATGAACCGCCGCGTAGCCGGGCAGCCACGGACCGACGCTGTTATGTGAGGCGGTCCAGCCGTTCGTACAGCACCCGCACCAGCCGTGCACGGTCCATCGCGCACGCCGCGGTCGCCTCCAGGCGGGCGGCCAGGCGCCGTTCGGTCTCCCCCAGGACGGCTTCGGCGAGAAACCGGCGGCCGCTGTCGGGCGGCAGCCGGGCAACGCGGCGCTGGACGTCGGCGGCCACCGCACGAACGTGACCGGTCAGTTGCACGGCGATCTGCGCGTAGTCGCACGGGGGAAGTCCGGGGGCCTGCCAGGCCAGCACGGCGGCCACGAGCGCCTCGTACGGGGCGCGATCGAAGGGCAGGCCGGCCTCGATCAGGCCCGCCGGGTCGTAGAGCACCGTGCCGTTCACCGCGACCCGTCCGGGGACTCACGATCGGCCGTGTTTGCACGCAGCTGGCAGGCGCCGGACGGACGGGTGATCGTGCTGCGCGACGAGGACCTGGACCACCTGCCCCTGGCCACCCGCAAGACCATCGACATCCTCGGCTTCGTCGGCCAGGAGGGCACGCGCGGGCTGCGTGCCCTCCTGCTCAAGCGCCTCGACGGCACCCCCCCGAAGGAGGGGGGAACAATGGGGATGATTCACCTGTTCCGACCCCATGGCCGAATCTGGTGAGGAGACGAACCGGCATACGCGACGGGAAGGGTGGCGCACGGGCCGCCGGGCCCTCCCCCCAGCGGCGTGGCCGGAGCCGCCGGGGCGTGCCCGGCTGGCCGTTTTCCTGCTGTCGGCCGCGCTGATCGTCGGCGTGCCCGTGGCGGACGCCTTCCTGCCGGGCGACATCCATCTCGCCCACGTGCTCGTGGTGCCGGTCGCGCTGGCCGCGGCGTTCGCCGGTCCGCGCGCCGGAGCGGTGACGGCCCTGCTGGCGGTGCTCGCGCTGACCTCGGCCGGACTCGAACGCCACACGCTGGGCAGCGAGAGCGTGCTCGTGGAGGTGGGATCGCTGGTGCTGCTGTCGGTGCTGCTGGTGATCTTCGCCCGGCTGCTCGCGCGGACGCGGCGGGTGTCGGACGTCACGCAGGGCGTCGTCCTGCGCCCCCTGCCCCGGCGGGCCGGCCACCTGTCCATTGCCGCCGAGTACCTGGCGGCGGAAAGCGCCACGCGGGTGGGCGGCGACCTGTACGCCGTGGCCCGTACCTCGGATGCCACCCGCCTGCTGATCGGCGACGTGCGCGGCCACGGACTCGAATCCGTGGGGGACACCGAGACGGTACTGGGGGCGTTCCGGGCCGCCGCCCACCGGCAGGATCCGCTGCCCGAACTCGTGGCATGGCTGGAGGACAGCGTCCGCTGGGGCCTTGCCGAGCACGCCGGGAGCGGCGGTGACGCCGGGGAGCGCTTCGCCACCGCCGCGATCATCGAGATCCCGGACGGCGCACCGTACGTCCACCTGATCAACTGCGGTCACCCCCCGCCGCTGCGACTGCGCGGCGGCCAGGCGCACTACCTCCAGGCGCAGGAGTCCGCGCCGCCGCTCGGCCTGGGCGGGCTGGCCGACAGCACGTACGTGGTCAGCTCCTTCGACTTCGCCCCCGGCGACCGGCTGCTGCTCTACACCGACGGCGTCACCGAGGCCCGCGACCGGCACGGCTCGTTCTACCCCCTGCTGGAGCGGGCCCGCGTGCGGGCCGCCGACCACCACCCGGAACCCCTTCTCAAGGCGATGACGGCGGACCTGCTCGCCCACGTATCCGGGCGGCTGCGCGACGACGTGGCACTGGTGGCCCTCCGGCGCGACACGGCGGACGGCACCGGCTGAACTGGCCGGGAGCAGACGTAGCGTTTAGCCAACCCCGACACCTGGATCCTGGCCCCCGGCGACCGGCCCGAGCCGGCCTCGCACCGCTACCCCCGTGCTCAAGAACGCGTAGGCGCGGGTCCCGGAGAGTCCTGCTCCCAGCCATGCGATGCGCGTGCGAGGGTCCGTGGCCGGTCTGCCCGCCGCGGGGATGATCCGTCCTTACCGCCTCCCCCGACGCTGAGGACGGCTGGGCCCACCTCAGTTACATCCAGTGACTTGTCGGTTACCGTTTCTCGTGTTCTGGCAGCCCGCGCGCCGCTCCAGCCACGCCGGCGCGGGCCTGAGCCGCCGCGCGCGGTAGTCGTCCTGTGCTGCGGGTGTCCGCAGGACCGGCGGCGTGATCGCCGTCTCCGGGCCCCTGGACTTCGTCACTGACGGAACGCGCAACTGGCGGATCGCCAACGCAGACCCCATGCTCACCCGGGTGGCCGGCGGTGGCGGCGACACACTGGCTGCGATGATGTCCGCCTTCGCAGCGGTCGACGAAAACCAGCTCGCCACAACAATGGCGGCCATCACCGTCCGGGCTGATCACGCGGCGAGGACGCACCGCCACCGGACGAACCGCCACCGGACGAACCGACCTGCTCACACACCTGCTCCCCGACGACCAGGACAGCGGTCGCACCCGCGACGCCTCCCCTGCCTGAGCGGCCCGGCGAACCGGCACGTCACCGGCCGGGCGCCGATTCTAGACGACCGGTCCACTTTTCTGTTACGGTGAAGCCATGCCGGTCAGCAGAGCGGAAACACGCCAGAGTCTCCTTGATGTCGCGCGGCGCATCATCGTGGCCAAGGGGTATGCCGCGGTCGGCATAAACGAGGTGCTCGCCGAGGCCGGCGTTCCGAAGGGATCGTTCTACCACTACTTCGATTCCAAGGACGCGTTCGGTGAGGCGATGATGAAGAGTTACTTCGACGACTACTTCACCACCATGGACGGCATCATCGCCAGCACGGAGCTGAACTCCGCGGAGCGCCTGATGCGGTACTGGCAGTACTTCTACGACACACAGGCGGCGGACAACTGCCAGGGCGGCTGCCTGGTCGTCAAGTTGGGCGCGGAGATCGCCGATCTGTCGGCAGCAATGCGCGTGACGACGAAAGCCGGGACCGCAGCCATCGCCGACCGGCTGGAACGAATGATCACCGACGGCGTCGCCGACGGGTCCGTGTCCGTCGACGACACCCCCAGGGTGACGGCCGAGGCCCTATACGACCTGTGGCTCGGGGCGAGCATCATGGCAAAAGTACAGGCCAGCCCCGCTCCATTGGACCGTGCCATGACCCTCACGCGCCGGATCCTGCACGTCTGACAAGGAGCGGCCGCCCGCACTGCGGGCAGCAGCGTGCACATTTCTAGTCGACTGGTCTAATGGAGTAGACCGGTCTAGGAGGCACATCATGAGTACTGATTTCATCCATTCCGATGCGACCGAGCTCGCCGAGCTGATCCGTACCGGGAAGGCTTCCTCGGTGGAGGTGGTGCAGGCGCACCTCGACCGCATCCAGGCCACCAACGCGCCCGTCAACGCCATCGTCACGCTCGCCGACGGTGCGCTCGACGCGGCCAGGGCGGCGGACGAGCAGCTCGCGGCGGGTGTCGAGGTGGGGCCGCTGCACGGTGTGCCCTTCACGGCCAAGGACTCGTTCGACACGGCCGGAGTGCTCACCCAGCGCGGTTCGCCGATCTTCGCCGGCCGCGTCCCGGATACCGACGCCACCGCTGTGGCGCGTGTGAAGGGTGCCGGAGGGATCCTCCTGGCGAAGACCAACCTGCCGGAGTTCTCGTACTGGATCGAGTCCGACAACCTCCTGACCGGCAGGACGAACAACCCCTGGAACCCCGACCGTTCACCCGGCGGTTCGAGTGGCGGGGAGTCCGCGGCGATCGCAGCGGGGATGTCGCCCCTCGGACTCGCGACCGACCTGTCCATCTCGGTGCGCGGACCGGCGGCCGACACCGGTGTCGTGTCCCTCAAGCCGACGCACGGACGCATCCCGATGACAGGCGTCTGGCCGCGTGTGCCCCGCCGCAACTGGCACGTCGGCCCCATGGCCCGCAGCATCCGCGACCTGGCCCTGGCGTACTCCCTGCTGACCGGCCCGGACGGCGCCGACGGCTTCTCCACCACCACGCGGGAATTCGACACCGGCCTGGGTGCCTCTCCCGACCGGCCTGTGCGCGTGGGCTGGCTGGTCGACTCGGGACTCGGCCCGACCGACACAGAGGTCGCGGCCACCGTACAGGCAGCCGCCGAAGCCCTACGGGCAGCGGGAGCCCAGGTCGACGCCGTGCACATCCCGGCTCTTGAGCGGGACAACCCCCTCGACATCTGGACCAAGCTGAACGTCATGGAGGTCAAGCCGGCCTTCCGGCAGGTCACCGAGGGACACGAAGATCAGATGTTCAGCTACTCCACGTTCCTGGCCGGCATGCCTGACACGTCGATGGAGGACTTCATCCGCGCCGAACAGGGCGTCGAACGGCTCCGGGACGGTTTCGCGGAGTTCTTCCACCAGTACGACGTCCTGCTGCTCCCGGTGACCACGATCCCCGCACACGAGCACGGGCTCGGGGAGTTCACTCTGAACGGCCAGGTGGTCAGCGCCTTCCATGTGAGTTCGACGACCGTCCCGTTCAACCTCACGGGACTGCCGGCCCTGGCGATGCGGTTCGGCACGAGCAGCGACGGCATGCCCATCGGCGTGCAACTGGCCGCCAACCTGTACGCGGAGTCGACGATCCTCCACGTCGCCTCGCTGCTGGAAACCCTGAGCCCGGTCCGCGACCAGCGCCCCGCCATCTGACGGACGGGAAGAGCCCCGGGGGCCGGGCGACAGCGGTGTCAGGTACGCCTGTCGCCCGGCCCGGTCCACGGGAGGCCGGCGGAACAGCGACGAATCGTGCCTAGGGCCCCTCGGTGAACAGGAGCCGGCGTTCGAGGGCGTCTGGTTTGATGGCGCGCGCGTGCGCGTATTCCGGTGAGTCGTACCAGGCGCGGGCGGCTTGCATCGTCGGGAACCGCAGGATGATCAGCCGTTCGTCTTCCGGCCAGCGTCCCTCAGCCGCGGTGGGGCGGTCGCCTTGGACGAGGTAGGTGCCGCCGTACTGGGCTATCGCGGCTGAGGCCAGGGCGGCGTAGTGCGCCGTCAGCTCGGGATCGCGCACGTATGCCTCGCTGATCACGTATGCGGTCACAGTCTCACCCTCCGGGGAAGCATGTGGGGTTGACAGAGAGCCGGGCACGGCAGGCAGCCCGTGTGCGGCGCGCCGCCTCGTGACCCGGCCGGTCGGCGCTGACGCAGGGCCTGAAGACCGGGCGGCGTCGTACGAGGCGCTGCTGGAGCGGCAGGATTCCGGCCCGCAGCCCCCGGGATCATCGGCTGCATGCCGAGCGGGCGTTCGCCGCGCTGGGCATGCAGGTGTGGCACAGGTCGATGGCCTTGATACACGCCCGTATCCCGTCCGGCTGGCAAGGCCGGTCACGGCGGCGCAGCGGCTTGCGTCAGCCGGCGAGGCCGGCAACGGCGGCGGTGTCCGCGTAGAGCCGGGCGCTGGTGAAGCGCCCGGCGGTGACCTCGAACAGCCACAGGTTGCGGATGACCCCGGGCTTGCCGGTCGCCTTGGGGACGACAGTGTTGGTGAGCTGGACGACGAGGTGCCCGTCAGCTTCGATGACCTGATCGACGTGGATGGTGAAGGACTCGAACACCTCATCGCCGCCGGGCGTGCCGGTGAGCAGCTTCTCGAACCATTCGAGGCCGGTGAACTCGCCGCCGTAGGGCAGTGAGGAAGGCAGGCTGAGGACGATGTCGCCACGGAGCATCGGCCGGATGCGGCTGAGGTCGCGGCGCTCGAACAGGTCGGTGAGGGCGTAGGTCATCTCGGCGGTGGTGTAGGCCGCGCGGGCGCCGGGGTTTTCGGCGGCGGCGTCCAGCGTCTCGGCTGCGCCGACGTCGGTTGCGATGACGCCGCCGGCGAAGGAGAAGTCCTCCGGGCCCGACCGCGTCATCATCACGAACACGTCCTCGGGCCGGACCCCGGGGCCCTCCTGGAGCAGGCGGACCAGTGTCCGGTAAAAGCGGCGCTTGGCCCGTTTGCCGCGATCAAGCCCGTCGGTGACACGCACGACGAGCCAGTCGTCGCTGCGCGGGCCGCCGCGGAACGTGCGGTGGAAGACCATCTCGTCCTGGTTGTGCTGGTGGATGAGCTGGAAGTCGTCGTCAGGCTTCATCCTCAGCTCAGCGACCAGCGCGTCGTGCACCGCGCGCGAGACGGCGCGCAGGTACTCAGGCGACTTACCGCGGGCGAGTGAGATGTCGACGAAAGGCATGAGGGGACTCCTGTCCGGAACCGGTCCGGGGTCGGCGCTCGGCCTGTTGGCTCGGTCGTCGCGATCCGATATTATGCAAGCCAGCATACATATCGAAGAGGGAGTTGCAACGTGGGGCAGCGATCGGACACCAGGCGGAAGATGGTGCAGGCGGCGAAGCAGCTCATCCGGGAGCGCGGCTACCACGCAACGGCCTTCTCCGACGTGCTCAAGCTCAGCGACGCACCGCGCGGCTCGGTGTACTTCCACTTCCCCGGCGGCAAGACGCAGCTGGTGATAGAGGCGGCCGAAGCCCATGCGCACGAGCAGGTCGAGATCATCGACCGCGCCGCACAGGAGACGGGCTGCACGGCAGGACTGATCGAGCGCTACGTCGATATGGGCCGCGACGGCATGGTGGCCAGCGGCTACGGGCGCGGTTGCGGTGTGGCGCCGCTGGTCACCGAGGGCGCCGGGCAGGAGGCGGAGGAGATCGGCGAGACGGGCCGGCGCGCGTTCTCCGAGATGACCGACCGCCTCGCCTTCCACTTCGTCGTCTTCGGTGTCGAGCGGGCCGCGGCCCGCTCGCTGGCCGGCGCCGTCATCGCGGGCGTCGAGGGCGCGATGATCACAGCACGCGCCCTGCACAGCCCCACCCCCTTCGACTCCGTGCGCGACGCGCTCCTCACTCACGCGGCGAGCGTGTCCCCGAAGGGCGCCGCCCGCAGGCACGGCTGAGCGCGGCCACGGCAGGGGGTGTGTTGGCGCACCTCCTTGAAATATGTATGTTGACCTACATAGTAGGGGAGGAAGGCGACTCAGCCGCCCCCTGACCACGCGGCCGGGCTGCGAGCCCGGGAGCAAGGCGGCCGGCTCCGGGCCATGATCCGGCGCCCGCAATCGGCCGCCCTTGCGCGCCGGGCCCGGTCCGCGAAAGCGCGTGCAACCGCTCACGAAAGCATGCTCATGACTGAACCCCCTGATCGGCGGTCCCGTCACCGCCACCCCGCTGTCCTGCTCGCCGTCCTGTCCACGGCCACCTTCATGACCACGCTGGACGTGTTCATCGTCAACGTCGGGCTGCGGCCCATCGGTGCGGCCCTGCACCACAGTTCACTCGCGGACCTGAGCTGGATCCTCAACGCGTACGCGATCGTTTTCGCAGCGCTGCTGGTCCCCGCGGGCCGGCTCGCCGACCGCTACGGCGTGAAGGGGACCTTCCTGTTCGGCCTGGCGGTCTTCGGCGCCGGCAGCCTGGGCGCGGCCCTGTGCGGCAATGTGTGGCTGCTGGTGCTGCTGCGCTGCGTCCAGGCGGTCGGCGCGGCCGCCATCATGCCGACCAGCCTCGCCCTGATCCTCAACGGCATGCCGAGGGAGCGCATCGCCCGGTCGATCCAGGTCTGGGCGATCAGCGGCTCGCTCGGCGCGTCAGCCGGCCCGACACTGGGCGGCCTGCTGGTCGAAGCGTCGTGGCGGTGGATCTTCATCGTCAACGTGCCCATCGCGCTGGCCGCGCTCGGCATGGCAATGAGGACGGCGCCCGACCCCCGGCACAGCACCGAGACCCGCATACCGGACCTACTGGGCGGCGCGTTCCTGATGACCGGGATCGGCGCGCTGACCCTCGCGCTGGTCCAGGGACCGGCCTGGGGATGGGGCAGCGGCTCGATCGTCGGCGCGTTCATGGTCGCGGCCCTCGCACTCGCCGCGGCCGTGCTGCGCTCGGCCCTTGCGAGCTCTCCGGTCATCGACCTCACGCTGTTCAGGGACCGTACCTTCACCTGGGCCAACATCGGCGCGTTCATGCTCTCCCTGGCCTTCGGCCTGCAACTGCTCGGCCTGGTGTTCTGGATGCAGGAAGGCTGGGGCTGGTCGGCGATCCGCACCGGCCTGGCCATCTCGCCCGGACCGGTCATGGTCTCGGTGACCTCGCTCGGCCTGCGCCGCTACACCTCCAAGCTCCCGGCCGGCCTGGTCGCCGCGATCGGCGGGATCGCGCTCGGCACCGGCGCCGTACTGATCGGAACGTCGCTGGGCGCACGCCCGGACTACGCCGAGGTCCTGCCCGGCTGGATTCTCTGCGGCGCCGGCGTCGGCCTGTGGACACCGACCCTCGTCGGTGCGGCGACCAGCGGCCTGGCCCGCCACCAGACCTCCACCGGCAGCGCCGTCGTCCAGATGAACCGGCAGATCGGCCTGACGCTCGGCGTCGCGGTCCTGGTCGTCGTCATCGGCTCCTCGCGGATCGACCGTGCCGCCCTCGACCGCTTCACCCAGGCCTGGTGGTGGTCGGCGGCGCTGTCGCTCGCGGGCGCGTTCACCTGCCTCCCGCTGCTGCGACGCAGCGATGCGGCCCGATCCGAGTCCGCCCCGGCCCCGGCCACGGCGGCAGGGCAGGTCCCCGCCAAGCCATGACCCTCCCGGCGGCAGGCCGGCCGGGGACGCGAAGTGATCGTGAGCCGGGAAAACAGGCTCTCCTCGCCTGCTTCGACGACCATCCCCTTCTGGCGCCCGCGCGCGCCGGGCGCGTCCTGGCCCAGGCCCTGGAAAGCGCGCGCCCTCGTCGGCCGATCGCCTCCCCGTGACCCGGGTGGCCGTCATCGCCGCCCACCACGGCACCCGGGCCGTCGACGGTGGGGCGCACCACCGGTAGCCGGCCCTCCCCCACCACAAAGATCCACACTCTGCGGCCCGGCCAAGGCCGCCTCACCAAGGAGATACCAAATGCGTCGCATCGAGCTCGACCACACCGGAGGACCGGACGTGCTGACTCTCGTCGAGCGGGAAACCCCGGTGCCCGGCCCCGGCGAACTGCTCGTGCGGATCGCCGCCGCCGGTGTCAATTACCTTGACGTCGACCACCGCCGAGGGTCATTCCCGGTCGAGCTGCCCTACGCCCTGGGCGGGGAAGCAGCGGGAACCGTCACCGCGGTCGGCGATGGCGTCCGCCAGTACGCCCCCGGCGACCGCATCGCCTGGTTCGGGCTGAGCGGCAGCTACGCCGACGAGGCGATCGTCCCAGCCGCCTCCGCCGTCGCGGTGCCCGACGACATCACCGACGAGACCGCCGCCGCGGCGATGCTGCAAGGCGTCACCGCCCACTACCTCGCCTGCTCGACCTGGCCTGTGCGGCCCGGACAGACCGCGCTCGTCCACGCCGCCGCCGGCGGCGTCGGACAGCTGCTCACCCAGATCATCAAGCTGCGTGGCGGGCGCGTCATCGCCACCGTGTCCACCGAGGAGAAAGCCGCCATCGCCCGCGCCAACGGCTCGGACCACGTCATCAACTACAGCACCGCGGACTTCGCCGCCGCCACTCTCGAACTCCTCGGCGGCCGCGGTGTCGACGTCGTCTACGACGGCGTCGGCAAGGACACCTTCGCCGGCGGACTCCAGGTACTGCGCCCGCGCGGCATGCTCATCCAGTACGGCACGTCCAGCGGGCCCGTGCCCCCCTTCAACCTCATGGAGCTGAACACAAACGGGTCGCTGTTCGTCACCAACCCCAACCCGCCCAGCTACCTGCAGACCCCCGACGAATTCGCCGGCCGCGTCAAGGACCTGTTCACATGGATCAGCACCGGCGAACTCGAGGTGAGCATCGGGGCCCGATACCCGCTGGAGCAGGTCGCCCGCGCCCACGACGACCTGCAGAACCGGCGCACCACCGGCAAACTGCTCCTCATCCCGTGAACAGCGACACAGCCGCTCAAGCGATCCGTGACGCGGCCGGTGCCAGCCGGTCTGGAGGTACTTTCCGGATCGCCCCCGCCCAAAAAGCGCCGGCTGGCGAACGACTTCGAGCGAGCAGCTCGGGCATTTCGCCCTCCAGATCGCCCCCGGGCTACCTGTCCGACACCCAGGCCCTCCAGCACGGCCCGGACCGCTTCGCCGACGACATCGGAACCGACCCGCACGAACTCCTCGCCGACCGCCGATGCGCCATCACCGGCGACCGCCGCGCCCTCAGCGGCGTCCTGCAACCACGCGGCCGACGCCCGGCACGCCTTGTTAGGCACCTGCTGGGCCCGGTACCCGGGCCCAACAGGTGATAGGGCCGGGAAAGCTCAGCCGTACTGGGCGTCAGGATCGAGGAAGTTGCGCGCGGTTTCAGCAATACGTTCCCGCAGCAGGGACGACCGGGCAGTCAGTCCTATCGAGATCGTCCTCAGACGCCTGATCTCTGGTTCGGTTTCCACTACGGCTGCAGGGATGGAGGCGAAGAGTTCAGTCGGGTTCCGCTCCCGGAGCACTGCCAGCGCTGTACGGGCGGCTTCGCCGGCCGTTGGCAGCTCCGCTGTGGGGTAGGCGGAGAGTAAAGCAATGGCCGTCAACGTCTGTGTGTGCCGCATCAAATCGGGCAAGCCCATCTGCCACGTTGCGCTGCGCTTGGTCATACGCTCGTGGAAATCGACGTCCGTGAGGCGGCCCGCGAGGATGTCGGCCGCAACCTGGTCACACGCGACAAAAGTAGTCATTCAACTCTTCCTGCCTGGCCTGGCGGTGGGTACTCCCATCACTTCTACACGGGGGGGTGCGGGGATGCAGGTGGAGATCCCACCCGTGCCTGTGATGGAGCCACCGCTGCAGTTGGGTTTGTTGGCGAATGCGGCGCAGTTGACCACATCCGCCGGCGCCAGGGGCGAGCCATGCCCTGTGACCGTGGCGTGCGTGGTCGGGCGGGGAACGTAGCTTCCCAGCGGGGTGCGGTGGTGTGAGCAGTGACGAGGGGTGGGCCCGGCGCGCAGGTGGGACGGCTACCGGGAGAGGGCGCCCACCTGAGCGCGGGGGAGGCGGGCCAGGTCGGCGGAGTTGATCTGGAGGGTGCGGTCGGCCGATCCGGCACCGCAGTAGACGGGCCGGTCCAGGTTGGCGACCGCGGCATCGATCAGGCACGGCACCCCGGGCCGGTGGCTGACCGGCGGGACGCCCCCGGGCACCAGGCCCTCCGCGGCGAGCAGGCCGGCGTCCGCCGCGCGCAGCCGGGAACGACTAGTGCCCGAAAGAGTCGCCAGACGGGCGAAGTCCACTCGATCCTCCGCCCGCAGCACCACGAGCAACAGCGGGAAGCCCGACGTAGCGAAGGCTAGCGTCTTCACCGCCTGCGACCAGGGGAAAGGCAGGGCTTGGCGCTCGGCGACACTGTGCGCGGCGGCATGCTGGTGGACGGTGTACGGGCAGCCCTCAGAGTCCAGTACGGCCTGCCAGGGCGCTTCGGGCGTACTCATAGGGTCACCTGCAGCCTTCGCTCGAAACGGAGGGGAGTCGGCCTGCGGCCGGACGGCGCGCGATCCGCTCCTGAGCCTGACCGAGACGACCGGTTCCGATCAACTGATTGTGAAATCCTGCAATCGTGATCACCCTGCGCTTCGCCGAGACGGCCGAGGAGGACATCGCCTTCTCCGTCTCCCCCCTACTCGAAGCCGTCCACTCCTGGCACGTCCTCACCGACCCCGGCCACCACGCCCTGCACGTCCCCTGGGTCAGGCGGTGCCGCCGCCTGCCCGCCGCCCTGCGCCGGCGTATGCGCGGGCACGACTTCGTCGTGGCCGACTACATCCCCGCCCTCTTCGAAAGCCGCATCGGTGATCACGACGCCGACTTCGCGGACCAGCTGGCGGCCGTACGGGGCCTGCCGCCCGCTCTGCTGGCCGCCGAACTCGCCCGAACGCTCGTCGACACCACCCGCCACACCGGCGACGACCTCGTCGACGACCGCGCCACCCGCGACGCGGTACTCACCGAGTACCGCAACAGCGACCCAAGCCGGGCGGCACGCCTGGAGGGCATCCTCACCGACCCCCTCCCCGTCCTCGACGACGCGCTCACCGTGCTGGAGGACTATTGGGACGCCGCCTTCGCCCAGGAGTGGGAGCGCATCGAACCCTCCCTGTACGAGTCGATCGCCCGCTCAGGTGCCCGGATCGCCCACCACGGCCTGTTCCCGATGCTCCGCACCCTCGCTCCCCAGATCCGCGTCGACCCCTCCCGGCGGACCCTGCGGCTCGACCGTCCGCACGACCACGACATCTCCGTGACACGCGACCACCCCGTGACGTTCACCGCCAGCCACTACGTCTGGCCCCACGTCCGCGTCACCTGCGACGCCCCCTGGCCCTTGCGGATCACCTACCCCGCCCTGCCCCTCGCGCCCGCCTCGACCGCCCGCCCCGCCAGTCAGGAAGACACCCTCACCGCGCTCCGGGCTCTGGCCGCCGCCCCACGCCTGCGGATCGTCACCCACCTCGCCGCCCAGAGCCGCACCACGCAAGAACTCGCCTCTCTCCTCGGCCTGTCCCCCTCCGTGACCTCCCGCCATCTCCACCAGCTCACCCAGGCCGGACTCACCACCACCCAACGCGAGGGCTACTACGTCCTCTACTCCCTCGCCCCCGCCCGCCTCGACCAGATCGCCACCGCCCTCACCACCCTCGCCCCCAGGCCCGAGGTCTGAAGAAACGCTGTTGCAAGCCCCCGCAGGCATCGCCAGAAGAAGACCCTTGTCGGCATACGAGGGCGAGCTCAAGCGGTCAGCGCATCGCCGCTGTTCAGGAGGTCAGCGTAGACCTCTGCCGGAGTTCGGTAGCCGTGGGTCTTGCGCGGACGGTGGTTGAGCTCGTGAGCGATGGCGTCGAGTTCGGCCTGGCTGAACGTGCGGAGGTCTGCGCCCTTGGGGAGGTACTGCCGCAACAGCCCGTTGGTGTTCTCATTGGTGCCGCGCTGCCACGGGCTCCGCGGCCCTCGGCTTGGTCATGGGCACCGTAACAGCCCAGGCCGACCCACCGGCCGGTGTCCACCGGACCCTGGTCGGCGTGGGCTCCGACACCACCCAGGACGTGCTGAACGGCCTGGGCAACACGATCGCCGACCCGAACCCCACCGGCACCTCGGACGGGAACCTGATCGCGTCCTACGACGCGACCGGCACCACCCCGATCCAGACCCGCGACAGCGGCTGCACGATCCCCCGCCCCGACGGGGCCGGCGCCGGCGTCAACGCGCTGCGTGCCGACATCGCGGCCCGCACCCACTGCATCGACTTCGCCCGCTCCTCCTCCGCCCCCAACACCACGGGCCAGTTCACCTTCATCCCGTTCGCCCTGGACGCCGTGGCGCCGACAGTGAAGACCGGAACCGCCCTGCCCTCCAACCTCACCTACTCGGCCACGGCCACCACGAACGCCCAGAAGGCGGCCTCCGACCTGAACCGCATCTACAACTGCCTCGACACGGCCGGCAACCTGCTGCCGGCCGGCACCTACCCGACCATCAACGGCATCACCGTGCACCCACTGGTGCCGCAGGCCGGGTCCGGCACCCGGAAGTACTGGGCATCCATGCTGGGCTTCAACGCCACCACCCTGCCCTGGTGCGTGAGCGACACCGCCAAGAACGGCAATCAGGTCCAGGAGAACAACGGCAACGCGCTGCAGCGCACCGCCGCGGTGGACCACGCCGAGGACATCACGCCCTTCTCGGTCGCGCAGTGGATCGCGCAGTCCAACCACGCCACGACGGGCGTGACGGACCGCCGCAACGGCGCTACCCCGCTGAACGTCGACTGGGAACCTCCGGGGACGATACCGGCGCCATGCCCCTGCCCCGGCCCGTATCCCATCACCACGAACCCTCAGTTCCCGCTCACTACCGAGGTCTACAACGTGATCCCGGACAGCCGGACCAACGAAACCTTCACAAAGGACACCTTCGTCGGCAGCGCCTCCAAGGTCTGCAAGGCGACCACGGTGATCAACCTGTACGGCTTCGCCACCGACACCAACTGCGGCTCCACCGCCCTGTCCGGCCGCGACCTGACGTGACCGACCCCCGGCTCTGGTCCCCACGGGACCGGGCGGGGGGTTTCGTCATTCCCGGACCTGGACCGCCATCATGGAGGTCCAGGTCGCGCCGACTCGGGGTGTAGCGAACGGCGTCATAAAATGACGCCGTTCGCTACACCCCTCGTCTGACCTGGCTTTTTCGTGCTGCCACGAAGAGGCTCACGCCGAGACCGTGACCCTTATTCAGTCGCGGCCTCCGTCGTCAGCAGACAGCAGAGGGTCGGCTGTGAGGCTTCTCCCACACTGTGGGCGCCGAGCTGCGACATCCCCGCCGATCCCCCCATCGCCGCGAGGCTGATCCACGCGTCAACCGGCGACGTGTGGCAACTGGTCACCCCGAGCTGGTTCTTCAAGGCCGACTCCTGCGCGCCAAGACCACCTCTGGTGGAGCAGCCACTGCGCGGGCGCCCAGCCCCGGGCGCAGGGTGGGAACATGCGCGCCCTGTGGTCAGCTTGTGCTTTAACCCCAGCGCAGTGATGGTCTTCGGTCTTGTAATCCTGCATCCCGTCTGCCCATGGGACACCGACAAGTGATCGAGGAGGACGCCGTGGAGGATCTGCCGCTTCACGAGCTGTGACTGTTGCGCGGGGCCGTAGAGGGGCGGGACACCCGTTACTTCGGCTCGCTGCCGGCGCTGGACCGGCATGCCTTTCTGCTGCTTCGAGCAGGCCTGATCGCCTCAATCCCGGCAGGCACGCGTCGAGACGATGAGTGCCAGTTCTATGAGGCCACCACAGCAGGTCGCGAGTTCTACGCTGCCCATCTTTCCGGGCCGGACGAGCGTGCCAGGGGCCGGGCGAATGCCTGGGGCGACCATCCGCAACTTGCCGCTGCGGCGCGGGCACTGGGCAGGCTGATGGCTGCGGGCGAAAGCCCAGCCGACCCAGCCGAAGTCCCTAACAGCGGCTAACACATGAGGTGGTGCGGTCCTGGTGGCCGTGTCCGGCGGGGTGAGTTGGACGTTGGGCGGGTCGTGGGGACTTCGCCGTGGATCGCGTCGGATGAGTTGTGGGGGCCGATCGAGCCGCTGCTGCCGAGGAGGGAGCGGCGGTTGCGGTATCCGGGGCGCAGGCCGGTTCCGGACCGCGAGGTGCTGTGCGGGATCCTGTTCGTGCTGCACACGGGAATCCAGCGGGAGCACCTGCCGCAGGAGCTCGGGTTCGGCTCAGGGATGACGTGCTGGCGCCGGCACGTCCGCTCAGCGAGGCCCGCGAAGGCGGCACCTCACGGCCCGCCTCGCAGACTTTCGCCCGCCCGCCGCTGCGTGACGAGGAAGAGC
This sequence comes from Actinacidiphila acididurans, assembly GCF_016918855.1. GTDB lineage: Bacteria > Actinomycetota > Actinomycetes > Streptomycetales > Streptomycetaceae > Actinacidiphila > Actinacidiphila acididurans. Next base: position 190,606 of record NZ_JADKYB010000001.1, on the reverse strand, counting down.
GCGATGCCGGCCACGAGGACGATCAGCCCGGCGGCAAGCAGAAGCCACGGGTTGAGCAGCCCGTCGGTGCAGGTCCGACCGCCGGCCGAGGTCGTGCACGACGTACCGGGACCCTGCCGGTTGATGTACGTGAGGACGAAGAGCGGCAGGCTGGCACTCGACAGGAGCCCCGGAAGGCCCCGCCGGCTGCCTGTCCGGGTGGCCAGCGCTACGGTGGCGGCCGCGGCGACCGGCAGAAGGAACACCCCGATCGACAGCACGGTGAGCAGGGCGAGCAGGTAGCAGGATCCGGTGACGAGCCACCCGGTGAAGAGCAGCCAGTCGCGTCTGTTGCTCGTCATGCCCGCTTCCTTCTCTTGAAGATGGGTGGTCTCCCCGCTGACGAGTTCCCGGGCGTGCTCGATGTCCCCGGGCTTGGTCAGCTTGACGACGAATTCCTCACCGCGGCCAGGACGCCGGGCGGCAGGGCTTCGGCCTGAGCGGTGGCGGCACCGGAGAACGAGCGCCGGCCGGTCGCCTTCGGCGGTGCGGTCGGCAGGCGGTCAATCACGATCTGCTCGGGAGTGAGCGCGACCCGCTCGAACTCAACCCCGGTACCCTCGGCTTCCGTGAACGCGACCACGTCCCCAGCCAGGGCACTGAACAGGTGCTCGCCGCTCGGGTCGCCGTCGCCCGGATTTCTCCGGGGCGCCGCGAGCGTGCGGTTCGAGTTCACGTAGCTCAGAAGCGGTCAGGATGACCATAGCGCGTGCAACACCTGTGGTGCACGGAGCTCGGCGGGGAGATTCACTCGGCAGGAGGCTGTACGGGGCCGGACCGTCCGCGCTCCCGACCGCCCTGCCCTAGCATCCGATCCAGAACCTTCAGCGCCGCCCGGCCCCGGGCGGGGTTGCGCGTGAGCATTGCAACACATCCGGCGACACACACCACCAGGGCGTAGGGCAGGCCAGGAAGCAGCACGGCCGCGAGCGCAATCCCCGGCTGACCGTGCCACGCCTCTACCCCCGAGACGCCCAGCGTCATGGGGGTGCCCGCCCAGGGCTGCCAGCGTGCTCCCTTCCCCCTGCTTTCCGCCCCCATCGGCTCCCCCTCTACGTCGTCCGTTCCCCAGCCAGCGGCTAGGAATCGGTTTGCGAAACGTTGACGCCGAAGTTAAGGGCGATACCGCGCAGGCCGGAGGCGTACCCCTGGCCCACAGCGCGGAACTTCCACTCGCCGCCGTAGCGGCGAGCCCCAAACGCGCAGATGAGTGGCTTGCGGCAGTGGGAGCTCTCGTCCAGGTAGATGTAGTCGTTGGTGGCGCCCTCTTCGGGGCTCTTGAGGTCGTTGAAGAAGACGAAGCACTCGTCGCCGACGACCAGTCCACCGTCGAGCCACGTCCCCCGTATCACCGGGACGTGGTCAAGCTCGATCCATGCGTGAATTGATCTACTTATCCGAACGCAAGCTCGCCCAGTTCCACGAGGAAGCGAAGCCCCGCCAGCGCGTGGAAGGCGAGGACGATGTCGACTAAAGGCCAGGCCGTGCTCGCGCAGGCCTGTCTTTGCCGCGACCTTCCAGCCCGCGGTGCGGCCGCCAGCCGATCCGTTGAACGGTGATCGCCCGGCCATCTGTCACAACAGGGGGAAGAGGGTTGTGACACACGAACCAGCCCGTGGAAACAGGCACTGACCAGGGAAAACAAAGTACATGTGGCCTTCAGGCACGCAAGTGCGATCCGCAGTGCCATCCCAAGCAGGCGAGGACCGGCCACAACAGCGGGCAGCACCACCTGGTGTGCGCCGCCCAGGCCGGTCACGGGAGCGACCGCGGCGAGCGTCACCGCCAGGAGACGGTGGCCCGCCAGCTCCGCGAGGTCGGCCGGCTCAAGACGGACCAACTGGAGGCGTACGGCGACTACCTCTTCGAGGCCGTGGACTTCCTGGAGGGCGAGAGCGTCTGGCACTCCCGACATCAAGCCGGACAACATCGCCGTACGGATCCGCCCGAACCGCACCCGCGAGCTCGTCCTCATCGACTTCTCGCTGGCCGGCTACCCGGCCAGAACGCGGTCGCCGTCACCCTGCACGAGATGGCATCCCGCGAGCTGCCCAGGTGGGGCGACGGCTCGGTCCTGCCCTGCAGCACCGACTTTCTCGTACGGGAGCCGAAAAACAACGGCCAACGCGGCCAAGGTCGAGATGGTCCGTCTCCTGCTCCGGCTGCCCAACGACCGCGGCGAACCGCCCGGCATCGACGTAGGGCCCAAGCAGAAGGACATCGCCGACAAGCTCGGCCTGTCCGCCGGCCGCATCCCGCAGATGCTCAAGGAAGAACGCAAGCGCTGGAAGAAGCACCCCGCCGTGCAGTCCCCCCGCGCGGAGATCATGGGACTGCTCGCGGACCTCGGGTGGAGCCGCAGGTACGCGAGCTGCGACCGCTGGCTCCGACGCCGGCCCGGTCCTGCTCACCGAAGCCGCGGTGTTCGCCGCTGCAACACGCGCGGCGGCCTCAACCGCCGGCCCGGGACGGCGGCCGCGGCCTGTGGCTGCTCGTCCCGCAGGGCGAACAGACCCGCGAACTCAAGCTTGGCCAGATGGCAGTGGCGTACCAGGCCCGGCTCGGCGAATGGATCGAAATACCCGACCGCCCGTCCCGGCACTCACGGGCCCTGACCGACAACCTGCGGGAGCGTGTCGCATGGAACTCGCACTCGCCACCGAAGCCGGCCCACTTCGCTGTCACGGCGGCCTGGCCGGGGTCCCGCCGATCACCGGCTCGGTCCCCTACATCACGCCGCGCACCGGCGGGCAGGACATCGGCGACCAGGACCTGACGAACCGGCCCGCCGGGAACAGCATGGCCACCGCACGGCAGCTCAACTGCCGGTTGCGAGGGTAGTGGTCAGCGTGTGATGCCCGTCGCGAACGGCACGCCGCCGTGCTGGGGGACGGATAGAGCCGCCGGGTGGGCCCACAGGCCGTCGGAGGCGAGCAGCGGGAGGACTCCCTCGCCGAACCAGTATGCCTCCTCCAGGTGCGGGTGCCCCGACATCACGAACTCCTCGATGCCGAGGGCGCTGTACTCCGTGATCCGGTCCGCGACCTCCCGGTGGCTGCCCACGAGCGCCGTGCCCGCGCCGCCGCGCACCAAGCCGATGCCGGCCCACAGGTTCGGCGAGACCTCCAGACCGTCGCGACTGCCGCCGTGCAGGGCGAGCATCCGGCGTTGGCCTTCGGACTCGCTGCGCGCCAGGCCTGCTTGGACGGCCTGAACCGCCTCGTCGGAGAACCCGTCGAGCAGGCGCCGCGCCTCGGCCCATGCGGCGTCCGCGGTGTCGCGGGTGATGACGTGCAGCCGGATGCCGAATCGGAGCGTGCGCCCCTGCTCGGCAGCCAGCCCGCGGATCCAGGCGATCTTCTCGGCGACTTGCGCCGGAGGCTCCCCCCAGCTGAGGTAGACGTCGCTGTGCCGGGCGGCGACCGGCCCGGCCGCCGGTGACGACCCACCGAAGTAGACCGGCGGTACCGGGTCGGGAACCCGCGCCAGCTCGGCGTTCTCCACCCGCAGGTGCTCGCCGCCGAACGTCACGGACTCGCCCCGCCACAGCCGGGAGACGATCTGCAGGAACTCGCCCGTGCGCGCGTAGCGGTTCTCCTTGTCCAGGAAGTCGCCGTAGGCGCGCTGCTCGTGGCTCTCGCCGCCGGTGACCACGTTGAGCAGTAGTCGCCCGGGCGCGTGGCGCTGGAAGGTCGCGGCCATCTGCGCGGCCAGGGTGGGTGCGACGAAGCCCGGCCGGAAGGCGACCAGGAACTTCAGTCGCTCGGTTTCGCGGGAGAGCATCGCGGTGGTCAGCCACGCGTCTTCGCACCAGGCCCCGGTGGGGGTCAGCGCCCCCACGAAGCCGAGTTGTTCGGCGGCCCTGCCGATCTGGCTCAGGTAGCCGAGGTCGGCCGGGCGCTCCCCGCCGGCCGCTCCTGCGGGCAGGCCGTGGCCGCCCCCGACGACGTGACGGCTGTCGCCGTAGGTGGGCAGGAACCAGTGGAAGGTGAGGCTCACGGGGAAAACTCCTCGCTGGGTCAGATGAGTCCGTGCCGGGGCGGGCGGGTTCCGTTGAGCACGTAGCGGCCGATGTGCTGGACCTTCCAGCGACTCGGATCGTGCAGGGTGTGGGTGCGTGCGTCGCGCCAGTACCGGTGCAGGTTGAGGCGATCGGACGCCGAGCGGGTGCCGGCCACCTCGAAGAGCGCTCCGGCGATGTCGACGGCCGTCTGCGCCGCGTGGACCTTCGCCGCGGACACCGCGATCGACGCCTCGGCCGCGGTGTCGTCGTTCAGGTCGGCGCCCGCCGCGTCGACGGCGTCTGCCGCGGCCGCCAGCAACGCGTTCGAGGCCCGCACCTGGAGGCCCAGCTCGCCGAAGCGCTGGATCAGCAGGGGGTCCTCGGCTGCCGTGTCGTACCCGCTCTCGAACCACGGCCGGCTCTTGGTGCGGACGAACGCGACGGCTTCCTCCAGCGCGCCGGACGCGAGCCCGGCGTCGATCGCGGCGTGCAGCAACTGGGCTGTGGCACCGTGCAGTTGGGGTCCGAGGAAGGTGAGGTGATGCGGTACGACACGGTCGGCGGCGACGGCCACGTGGTCGAGGCGGACGGTACCGCTGGCGGTGGTGCGCTGCCCCATGCCGTTCCAGTCGTCGACCACGCTGACGCCCGGCGCGTTCCGCTCGACGTAGGCGACGTACAGCGCGTCGTTCTCGCCACGGGCCAGTACCGGGATCCAGTGGGCGAACAGGGCGCCCGTGGAGTAGTGCTTCTCGCCGTTGAGCAAGTAGCCGCCCTCGCGCGAGGTGAGCGCCGTCCTGATGTCCTGGACGTGCTTGGTGCCCGCTTCGGACTGCGCGTTGCCGAACCGGCGGCCGACCAGCACCTCCGCGAAGAAGAACTTCTGCTGTTCGGGGGTGCCCTGGCGACGCAGCACGTTGACGTACACGAAGTGGTTCTGCGGGATCTGCGCCAGGCTGGCGTCCGCCGCGGCCAGCAGCCGGAAGACCTCTGCGAGAGTGCGCGCACGGACCTCGGCACCGCCGTGCGTGCGCGGAACCGTGATGCCGAGCAGCCCGGAGACCGAGAGCCGGTCGAGTTCGGCGCGCGGCAACAGCCGTTCCGCGTCCCGGCGTGCGGCCTCCGTGCGGAAGTCCCGGGCCAGTTCGGCGGCCACCGCCAGCGCCTCGGCGTCGTCGGCGATGACGTGGGCCTGCGGCGCCGGGCCGTCGTGCGGGGCCGAGTGTTCGTGGGGGGTGCCGGGCGCGGTCACGGTGCTCCTTCATGCGGTGGATGCGGCTTTCGTTGCGGAGTTTCGGCGGGCGGCTTTGGTCAAGCCGCGGGGGACGTCGGCGCCGTCAGCAGCGCCGGCGTCCGGTGCCCGGTGCGGAGCCCGGACGAACGCACGCACCACCCGGTCGACACCCGTTTCGGCCTCGGCGTCGAGGCAGAGCGCGCCGCCGTCGAGCGAGGTGATGCGACGATCGGGAGCGAACCAGGCCTGTATGACGAAGGTGGCGGAGCGGCTGGTTGTGATCGCGCGGCCGCCTCTCCGCTTTCGGGGGTCCGGGCCGGGCGGCTGCAAGGCTCCACGCCCCTGGGACGGGTGCCGGGGGCGAGGTCCCGAAGGACCGGGGCGGCCACGGACCGATCGGTTCGAGCGTCAGGGTCTCGTGGTTGCCGACCCGGCAATCAGATGCGGGGCGGCCGGTACCGACTGGCGCGACACAGCGCGCTGGAGACGCGGACGAGGTCCACGTGACGGCGGCAGGTCAGCTCCCACAGATCCCGCACCGGTCGTCACCGCCTCTCGTGCTTCGTCCCCCCACCTGGAGGGTGCGAGTTCATCGAGGTCAGCGTAACCGCGGTGGAGGGCCGCCGTATATTAGGGATCCGCGACGTGGTGACAGGGAATCCCTTGCACGAGGTGCGGAGCCGATCGGAGGCGTCCGGGAGAGGTGCCGTGCGGATCGAGCAGCTGGAGTACATCGAGGCGGTGACCAGGCTGGGGTCGCTGCGCAGGGCGGCCGAGGCGCTGCACCTGTCGCAGCCGGCGCTGAGCGAGACCGTCCGCAACCTGGAGCGCGAGCTGGGAGTGAACATCCTGGACCGCAGGCGCTCGGGGGCGAAGATCAGCGCGGAGGGGCGCGAGCTGCTGCCGCACATCGCGGCCGTGCTGGAGGCGGTCGAGGGGCTGCGGCGCGCGGCGGACGAACAACACCGCACCAGCCGGATGATCCGGCTGGGCACGGTCCACGCGGCCACGGTGCCGCTGCTGGTGCCGGCCATCCGGGCGTTCCGCGCGGCGCACCCTGAGACCCAGCTGGAGGTCGTCGGGGTCCAGCCGGACGTGCTCCAGAAATCCTTGCTGGAGGGTGACCTGGACCTCGGGCTGGTGAACTATCTGCAGGGGGACGACATCCCGCCCGGGTTCCACAGCACCGAGCTGCTGCGCGGCCACGCGGTGGTCTGCCTGCGCTCGGACAGCCCGCTGGCGGCGCGCCCCCATGTGACGGTGGAGGACCTGCTGGCCCAACCGCTGATCGTGATGCGCTCGGGCTATCTGATGCACCGCTACGTGCACCGGCTGCTGCACGGCCGCAGCCCGCTCTTTTCCTACTCCACCGACGGCGCGGAGATGGGCAAACTGATGGTCGCCGAGGGTCTCGGCCCGACCGTCCTGCCGGACTACAGCGTGCGCGGGGACCCGCTGGAGCGGTCGGGAGTGATCACCTTCCGGCCACTGGCGACCGACGACGACGCGGTACTGCTGGTCATCCAGCGGCCGTCGGCGGGAACGGCGCCCCCGGCCACCCGCGCCCTGCACCAGGTGTTCGTGGAGATCGCCGCCGCCTACCAGTCCTCCGCGCCCGTCTTCGCGGCACACCCGGCCGCCGAGGAGACTGGCCGGGCCGCTACGGCGGACTGACCAGGGGGTCTCCTCCTCCCCCGCCGTTTCCCGATCCCGAACCCCTGCTCGCCCTGGTGGTGGCGCTGCTGGGAGCCGGCACGGTGGACGCGCTCGTCGCGGTCGGGGTGGCGACGATCCCCTGCTACGCCCGGATGGTGCGCGCCCAGACCCATGTGGTGCGCAGGTCCGCGTACGTGCAGGCAGCCATCGCGCTGGGACCGTCCGGGTCGGCGCGGTAGTGGAGGTGGGCCCGGCGCTCGGGTGCCCAGTGCTCCCGGGACAGCCCGGCCACCGTGCGGATCCGGTTGTCCAGCGCGGCCGTGCCGGCCCCGGTGAGCACTATCGCCAGCGGCGGCCACCCGGGCAGACCGGTACGCGGGTAGAGCGTCTGCCAGTGCGCCACCGTGCCCGGCCCGCCGGCGGTCGTCCTGCGCGGGACCAAGCTGCTCGGCAGGGCCGGATCGTGGACACACCGCGCGTAGTAATCGGCGTACGCGCCGACCTTGTCCGCCAGGACATGCGCGGACTCGGTGTACCGGTCGACCTCCACCATAAACAAATGCACCCCGGCCGCCTTGCCCTGGGACACCGCATCCGATGGTGGGCCTGGTGGCCGGTGCTCGAGTCCTCTACTGCTGGCAGTGGCCTGGCCGGCCCTTCGGCAGCAGGACACGCAAAGCACCGGGTCGGATGCTGCATTCGACGGGAAGAGGGAGTCGTACGGCCTCGCCGTCGATGCCTGCGTCCAGCTGCTCCATGTCGCCGTGCAGCGTGATGTCGGCGGCGGACCAGACGAGGGCTCCTTGATCGGCCGGGAAGGGACCGTGCTCATGGCGCCACAGTTGGTCGCGCAGGTGACGCAGGAGGTCCGGAGGCGGGTGTGCGGGACGCTTGAGGACGATGCCGCCGAGCGTTCCTGTGGCCAGCGAGAGGCGGTACCCGAGCCGGCGGGGTGTGGCGAGATGGTAGGGGTTGTTGGAGACCAGCACCACCTGAGGACTTTCGACGGTCCCCCGCGGCGTGTCCACACGGGCCTTCACCCATTGCTCGCCCTTGAGGTAGGCGGGGCCGACCGCGGCGAAAGCGCGCTGTTTGTCCTCCCGGTAGCCGGGTTCCAGCAGGGCGTCGGCGTACATGCCGAAGGACACGTTGTTCACGAAGATCCGTGGGCCGACCGTCCCCAGGTCCACCCGGACCGGCTCGCCGTCGGCAAGGGCGCCCAGCGCCAGGCCCGGATCGCGGACATCCAGGCCCAGGTCCCGGGCGAAGTGGTTTCTGGTGCCCGCCGGTACCACCACCAGCGGGCGGTCCGTGCCGGCGGCCACCGCGGCAACGGCTGACACGGTGCCGTCGCCGCCCGCGACCCCCAGTACCCGTGCTCCCGCACGGACGGCGTCCCTGGCCAGGGATGCCGCGTCCTGCCCCGCACTGGTCATCCAGACCTGCGCTCCCATGCCCTCGGCCCGCTGGACCACGCCGTAACGAGCGCACTTGCCGCCGCCCGAGCGCGGGTTCGTCACGATCACCGCCCCACCGCACACCGACGTGCCGGACATCGCCGTATCCCCTTTCGCCGCTGATCGGTCACCGGCCGGGTCATGAGCTTGGGAGGCCGGGCCGCAGGAACCGTGTTCGCAGCGCCCACGGCCGGCGGCCACCGTTCCTGCCCCACCCGCCGGACGCGGGCAGGCGTACACCGGGTCAGTGCTGGGGATGCGGCTGGGAACGGAACAGCGGGCGACGCCCACCTGCGGTGCCCGGCGCGAGGCGGCCGATGTCGGCCCGCATCCTGACCGCGTGGAAGACCCCGATCACTCCCAGGACCACCGCCATGACGCCCACCGTCAAGGTGAGCGCGGTGATCGAGGCGAAAGGCGCGACGATCAGCGCGATGCCCGCCACAGTGCCGATGATCCCGTAGAACAGCGTCCAGCCGCGCGCAGGCGTCTGCGGGGCGGAGGCCGCCGTGGCTGTCGTCATGACACCGCCCAGCAGCCACCCGAAGCCGATCCACAAGGCCAGCAGCAAGGTCGACTCCAAGGTGCCCCGGAAGCAGATCAGCCCGAGCAGGACGGACAGTGCCCCGGTGAGGAAATGCAGCGCCCGCAGATGGCCGGGGACGTGCGCGCCGAACGCGGCAGCCAACTGGAAAACCCCGGCGACCAGGAGGTAGACGCCGAAAAGCACACCGACCACCCGCAGTGTCGGACCGGGCCAGGCAAGAGCCACGATCCCCAGGGCGATCGCCGCCAGGCCCGCGGTCAAAAGTATCTGCCAACCACGGTTTGCCAGGACAGCCAGACCGTCGGTGACCGAGCCCTGCCGCGGCTCGGTGCCGTGCGGGCGCTGGGGGCCGGCGCCGGGAGCAGAATCGGAAGGAGATGTCATCGCATCTCATCCTTCCCACAACGTGGTCGGACCCGTTCATTTCCCATCCTCACCCCTCCCGACCGCGATCGCCCACCGAGATCCCCGCCCTACGGGCCGGCACGGCGACGAGCCGGCAGTGGCGCCGGTCCGGCCGGAGCAACGCCGGCTTCTGGTGGCATTTCCCGAGGCAGTGCAGATGGCGGCCCGTTCCCCGCTCACGTTCCACCGTGGAATCGAACAGAAAAGCGAATTGGGCTTGGGAGGTGAGCGAGGGCGCGAAGGGCGACGGGCTGCCGCTGGCCGACAGCCCGCTGGTGCGGGTCCGGCTCCACGACGGCCAGGCCCTGTTCGCCGTGGTCAAGCGCCGGCGGAAGGAAGCCGACGGCACCTGACGGTACGACCTGCGGATCCACCTCCCAGCCGCCACCGAAACCTTCGGCCGCCTCACCGACGAACCCGCACCCGCGGACTTCCGCGGATGCGGGTTCGTCGGTGAGCCGGCCGGACGGTGCGAGCCGATCCAGGGCCAGCCGTACGACACCGTTCCGACCGAGCGGCACGGCGCCACCCCGGCCCGGGTCGTCGAGGAGCCCGTGTACTACGGCGTCGACACCAGGCCCGCCCGCATCGTCCACCGCGGCGGATGCGGCGCCTCCCGCGACCGGACCCGCCCCGCCACCACCGACCAGGCCCGCGCCGTCCTCAAGCGCGACGACTCCACTCCCTGCGACCTCTGCCGCCCGGACGCTGGGCGCCGTCGCCTAGTGGAGCGGTCGCCGCGCGGGCGCGCCGCCCCGGGCGCAGGGTGGGAAACCTGCGCGCGCTGTGGTCAGGTCACGTCACCTGCTCCCTGGTCAGCGTGCGGGTACGCCTGCACGCCGCGACGCACGACCCGCGCCCGCAGCCGCACCAGGTCCACGCCGCCGACGGGGCCCGGATCCGGCGCCGCGGGGTGTGCGAGGCCGAAGCCCGCGAAGTCCCCGAAGCCGAGATCGAACGCGACTGGCGGGCACCGGACGGACGGATGATCCTGCTGAGGGATGAGGACCTGGACCACCTGCCGCTGGCCACCCGCAAGACCATCGACATCGTGGGCTTCGTCGGCCAGGACGACGTCGACCCCCTGCTGTACGACCGCGCCTACTACGCCACCCCCGACGGACCCGCCGCCCAACGCCCCTACGCCCTGCTCGTCGAAGCTCTCGCCCGCACCGGACGCCTCGGCATCGCCAAATTCGCCGTCCGCACCCGCGAACGACTGGCCGCCCTGCGCCCCCACAACGGCATCCTGACCGTCCACGCCCTCCACTGGCCCCAGGAGATCCGCGACCCCGGCGACATCACCTCCCCCGCACCCCTCACCGAACAGGAACTCGCCCTCGCCGAGACCCTGATCGAGCAGTTGGCCGGCGTCGACATCACCGCCCTGCACGACCAGTACGGGCAAGCCCTCGACCAGGTCGTCACCGCGAAAATCGAGGGCCAGCAGTGGACGGAGCCACCGGAGCCGGAGCCCGTCATCGATCTGATGCAGGCCCTCGAAGACAGCCTCCGCCAGGCCCGGCGCAACGACGGCCGTTAGCCGCGGCGAAGAGCCGCCCCGCCGCGGGGTTTCCTCCGCACCCGGACGGAACCATGCGGCCCTCGCGCAGAAGAGCGAGAGGGTCATGATGCCGGGATGCTCTACACGGCAGGCACGGTCGTATCCGCGTCCGCGGTCGGTTCGTTGGTGATCAGCACCACGTTGCCGTCCGGGTCCTCGACCATCGTCGCGTAGGGCCCGATGGGGTGCCCGGGGGCCGTGGTGCCCTTGTGGCCTGCGGAGGTCAGTCGCTCCCACGCGGCGTCGACGGCGGCATCGTCGTCGACGAAGAACTCGACGACCTGCTGGTAGCCGCCTCGCCCGGGGCGGGCCCAGCCGGAGTCGAAGCGCTGCGCGATGGGATCGGTGGTGATGATCATCCTCGTGGCGTCGCCCTCTTTGTAGGCCGCGACCGGGCGCTCAGAATCGGGGTCGGACACGTCGAGCCCAAGGAGGCGATAGAACTCGATCGAGCGCTGAAGATCGCGGACGTAGAGCACGACCATCCCGAAACGTGCCTGGCTGGGCGTGGTGTGGTGTTCGATGAAGTCGGAAGTGGGTTCGGCTGCCGATTCGTTGGTCATGGTAGATAATCTACGAGGGTATATTAATGATTGCAAGAGATGACGAGGTCGGCGAGGAACTCGGCGCGCTGCTCAGCCAGCTGCTGAGTGTCGTCGTCGAGCGCGAGGCGCCGATCCTGGCGGCCCACGGCGTCACCATGTGGGAGTACGTGATCCTGAGCCGCCTGTGGGGCGAGTCCGGGCTGACGCAGAAGGAGCTCGCTCGTCGTAGCCGCCGCGACCCCACCCGCCTGATCGGCCACCTCGACACCCTCGGCGACCGTCATCTGATCGCCCGCGAGGTCGACGGGTCGGATCGCCGCCGGCGCACGGTGCGACTGACCGACGAGGGTCGTGAGCTGGTTCTGGCCGCCCGCCGGGACATCCGGCAGATGGAAGCCGACCTCCTCGGCGGGCTCTCCGTCGACGCGCAGAACGATCTGCGCAACGCCCTCGCTGTGGTCCTGCGCCGCAATACCTGATACGCCCAGCCCCGGCCGTGGCTGGGCGTACGGTCAGCGGGCGTCGCTGCCCAGGAGGTCGCCGAACCCCATGCGCCGCACGTAGTCGCGCTGAGCGGCCAGAGCCAGGTCGTTGACCTTCTCGACCCCGCCGTGGGAGAAGTCGACCACGCTGCGCGCCGGCTTCGCGCCGGCCGGCGGGGCGAGGATGCGGGCGATCTCGTCCGCGACTGCGGTCGGGTCCGCGTCGGTGTTCGGGTCGAACAGGCCGTTGGTGGCTTCCTCGTTCCGGGCCACGTAGCTGTCCAGTTCGGCGTACTGCGCGGTCACCGCGTCGTCGCTTGCCCGGCCGGAGTTCGGGAAGTGCTCGGTGCCCTGGGTGAAGGGCCCGGGCATCACAATCACGGTCTCGATACCGAAGTGGTTCGCCTCGTAGGAGATGACCTGCGCGAGGGCGTCGAATGCGGACCTGGAGGCCACGTAAGGCCCCAGGAACGGCGGCACGATGACGCTGGCCGTGCTGCCGACGTAGACCAACGTGCCGGCCCGGCACTCGCGCAGGTGCGGGAGCGCTGCACGGTTGACGCGATGCGCACCGATTACGTTGACGTCGAAAAGGTGCGCGATGTCCTCAGCGGTAAACGCCTCGGTATAGCCGATGAGCAGGTGGGCCGCGTTGTGCACGACCGCATCGAGGCCGCCCGTCTCGTTGATGACGACCCGCACCGCAGCGTTCGCGGATTCCTGGGACTGCACATCGAGTTCCAGGACGTGCAGGTCGTAGCCGGAGGCCTCCGCCCGCAGGCTCTCCGCACGGGCGGCGTTACGGCCCTCCGGATCTGACGCCCGCGGCTCACCGGGCCAGGACGGGCCGCCGGTTCCCTGGGAGCCGGTGGATTCATCAGGGTCTCGCGCTGCACCTGGGCGGGCAGCAGGGCGCTGGCGAGTTCTGCGATGCGGTCGGCCAGGCCAGGGTCGGGCTGGAGTACGGCACCGAAGTCGCTGTCGGGGTCGACGGTCAGTTGCTGGACTGCTTCTCGCAGGAGTGGGTTCTGGGCGGCACCTGCAATCCGCTTGCGGATCGTGCGCCGCAGCCCCGAGAAGGCAACCGTGACGGCCTTCGCAGGCCGGCGGTTCGTCGAGGTCGGCCTGCCGGCCGACCTGAGCCTGCACGGAAAGGACGCTGCACCACCCGGGACAGGTCGACCAGGTCTGCCGACGCGAGGACCTGTCGGACCTGGTCGCCGCCGACACCCCGCTCAGTCTCGCTCCGCGGCCAGCCACCCGAAGTGGCGAGCGGTGTTCGCCAGGATGTCCATCAGCTGTGGCGCGATACCAAACCGTTCGCGGTTGATCGCCATGCTGTCCGCGAGGTCACCATGTGAGGTGCGCTCGGTGGCGGCCTTCCAGTCCGCCAGCATCTCAAGCAGGTCGACCAGAGTCATGCCGTTGATCCCGTCGGCAAAGTGCTCTGGGTGGTGACGGTTGTGCGCGTAATGGTGTCGCAGCCCCTCGCCCATCGCGTCCACCAGAGCCCGATACTCCGCGCTGCCGTAGGGCGTGGCGCGCAGGTGCGGCACGACCTCGTCGTAGACGGCCCGCTCCGGCTCGCGGGTCTTGCTCAGGTCGTGTCGGACCGACCGGTCAAGCAACTCCTTGATCAGCTCACCCATCAGCTCCGCGACGCGCAGGCTATGCCGAAGAGTGTCCGGCGTGGAGTCGTACGACATGGTCATGTACCCCCCTCATGCGGGCCTCCTCAGCCCATCGGACAGGACGCCCGGGATGCCATCGGCATCAAGTTGCTGACACGCACAACGCCCAACAACTCGCAGGGCATCTTTCCCGACCACCGACACTGGCTGGTCACCGTCGTCATCGTCGTTGCGGCCGCACCATGGGTGGGCAAACAGGTTGCCGCGGCCGCGCTCGCTGTGCTTGCCACTGCACTGCCCGTTGCAGTGAGCCTCAAGCCCGTCAACCCCAGTCGTTGACCACAAGGCCCCGTCGCGTCGACGGAGCCGATCATCCGTTCGGAGTGTCGGTGAGCCGAAGCCACGCCCGGTCGGGCGAACGCTTCAGCAAGGCTGCGCCGGGCCGACCACCCGTCCCTGGGAGGTCACACCTGTCCGGGTGCGGAGGGTGCGGGCGGGTCGTCGGCCGCGGTGGCGGCGGCCCGGCGGCGGGCTCGCGAGGTGCGCAGGTTGATGGCGTTGCCGCAGATGAGAACGTCGTGCCAGACACCTATGTTGTTGCGGGAGCGGTCGTAGAAGGCCGTCCTGCACACGGGGTTGCGGCAGACCTTGAGCCGGGGCCAGAGGTTCTTCTGCTGGGCGAGCAGCGATTCGGTCAGCAGCAGCGAGGCGACGAGCCGCCAGCCGGTCCCCCGGGGAACGGCGACGACCGTGCCGTCGGATGCTTGCCGCAGGCCGACGGCGACGCCGGTCGGGACGATCCAGCCGGCCGGCTCGTCGTCCTGATGGCGGTCGCGCAGGGTCTGCCGCAGCCGCGACCGCAGGTCGACCAGCTTGTGGAGGTCGCGTTCCGTGAAGACGACGGGCAGGTCGTGTTCCTCCCCGGCGTGTCCGGCCAGCACCGAGCTGAACCACTGCTCCGCCGTCGCGGTGTCGGCGAGCAGGTCAGGCAGGTCGGCGGCGCCGGTGTTGATGAAGTCCTGCACGGCGCTGAGGCCGTCCGGCGCGGGCGCGACACCCAGTCGTTCACTGGCGTTCGGGCTCATGGCACCAGCGTAGAGCAATCCCTGCTTGATATGACATAGCCGTACGGACAACAGTTACGTCATCAGAGGCACCGTTCCCGCTGGCAGGAAGCCATCGCGCCGACCCGCTCCGCGCTGCCGTACGCCGAGGTACCGCATCCCGAGGCGACGGAGTGCGGGGCGGGCGGCTCAGGCGGCCGCCCACCGGGCTTGCCCGTTGGAGGCCGAGGTCCCTCCGTCGACCGGCAGGATCACGCCGTTGACGTAGCGTGCGGCGTCGGAGGCGAGAAAGAGCACGACCGGGGAGATGTCGCCGGTCTCGGCGATGCGGCCCAGCGCGACGCGGGCCTCGGCCTGCGAGCGCAGCGCGGGGTTGCCGGTGATCGCGGCGACCGGTTCGGTGCTGGTCAGTGACGGGGCGACGGCGTTGACCCGTACGCCCTTCGCGCCCCAGTCGAGGGCGAGCGCCTGGACGAACAGCGAGACGGCCCCCTTGGCCGCGTTGTACACCGGCATGCCCCAGTCGGCGCGCATCCCGGAGACGCTGGAGGTGGCGATGAAGCTGCCGCCACTGGCCGCCAGGTGCGGCAGGACCGCCTTGGCGAGGTAGAAGAACCCGTTGAGGTTGGTGCGCACCGACTGGTCCCAGTCGGCGGGTTCGACGGCCGTGACGTCGCCGGGGATGAAGCTGGCGGCGTTGCTGATGACCACGTCGAGGTGCCCGCGGTCGCGGATGACGCCGTCGACCAGGGCGTTGACCCCCGCGGCGTCGCCCACGTCGGTCGTCACGGCCGTGACGCCGGCGCCGAGTTGCTCTCGCGCCGCCTCCAGGCGCGACGCGGTCCGGCCGGCGATCACGACGTGGGCGCCGGCGTCGACGAAGTCCCGGGCCACCTGCAGCCCGATGCCGCTGCTACCCCCGGTGACCAGGACGACCTGGCCGGTGAAGTCGTACGTGGCCGTGCTGGGCATGACGATCCTCCTTCTGCTGGGGCGGGTGCTGCGGCAACCGGGCCACCGAAGCGCGGCACCCATGCGATCATGACGCAACCGTAGCAGCTTCGCTTGAGTCATTCCAAGCCCATTTGACGTAGCCGAAACTTTTACGGCTACGTCTCTCTCCTTCTGCCGGGCCTGCCTGGCCCACGCACGGGCGGCTCGCGCGGTGCGCGGAAAAGCCGACCGCGCCGCCCGGAAGCTTCCGGGCGGCGCGGTCGGCGGTGAGGTCGTCAGTTCGCTCAGTTCGCTCAGGTCACGAGGTAGCGCGGGGCGCGTGCCCGCTCAGCGCAGCAGCTGGGCGACCGTGCGCTGAAAGCGCAGGATGGGTTCGGTCGAGCAGGTGGCCTTGGCCTTCACCGCGCCGCCCTCGAAGGCGTCGACGATCAGTTCGGCCAGGTCGGTGGACGCCATGCCGGTGGTCAGCTCACCTGCCGCCTTCGCCTCGTCGATCAGGCCCGCCAGCTTCGTCACCCAGTCGTCGAGGTAGGCGCCGACGGCGGACGCGACGACCTCGCTGTGGGCGGGGACCTCGCCGGCGAGATTGGCCAGCAGGCAGCCGCGCTCCGCGAACACCGCGAGCCCGAGGCCGACGATGTGCGCGAGGTGTCCCTCGATCCGCTCGCGGGGGCTGCCAACCGTTGGGCCGGCGAGCGCGTCGAGCCCGATGATGCCGGAGTAGACACGCAGGGCCTCGACCGCCAGGTCCTGCTTGCTCGCGAAGTGGTTGTAGAACGTGCCCTTGGGCGCGCCGGCCGCGTCCACCAGGTCCTGCACGCTGGTGCCGTTATAGCCCCTGAGATGGAACTGGTCCAGGGCGGCGTCGAGTATGCGCTGCCTGGTGTCCAGGGATGCGGCGTTCTTCGTGCGGGCCAAGGTGATCCCCTGCTCGGCTGACCGGTCGTCTCACTATTCTGCCCACCGCCGCAGGATGCGTCCAGGCGGCCGTTGACGATAACGAGACGACTGGTCATACTTCAGCTCAAGGTCGTCGGGCCACCGACCGGAACCTGTGTGCTGCGCCCCCTGAGCGGGCGGCGCGCCCTAACACCTCACCGCAGCCCAGGCAGATCCGTCGCGCGGCGGTGGCTTTCTCAAGGAAGAGACACTTCATATGAACCGACGACGATTCCTCGGTGCCGCCGCCGTGGCGGCCGGCGCATCACTCGCCGGCGGCGGGCCGGCCGGGTCTGCGGCGGCGGCAGCCGAACCCGCGGGGGCGGACGTCCATCGCCAGCACATCCGGCTCACCCAACCGTCGGGCCGCGTCATCACGTTCGACAAGCACGAGGACCTCCTGACAGTGACACAGCCGGACGGTTCCGTGGCCTGCCTCGCGCATCCGCGGGCCAGCTTCGACGGCTTCACCGCGGCGAGCCAGTGGAGCGTCGCGCAGGCCGGCTACTTCCGCGCGTACGCCACCTGGCTCTATCTGATCGAGGCATTCGTCTTCACCTACCCCGGTGTCGAGATCACCGAGATCGAGCCATGGATCGAGAACGGCGAGACCTGGCGCGTCCTGGACGTCACTTTCCCCCCGACCATCGACACTCACAGCACCACCCAGCGGTACTACTTCGACGCCGCCGGCTTCATGGTCCGGCTGGACTACGAACCCGTGATCAACGCATCGTTGCCGACCGCGCATTACCAGCCCGAGCGCGCCGCCGTCGACGGCGCGGTGATCACCACCGAGCACGAGATCTTCAGTCGCAACGCGGACCGCACGCCCGACCGCTCGCTCGTGCGGATCAGCCTGAACGTCACCGGCATCACCCTGCGCTGACCCCGGCGGCCGCCCGGACGGCCCCGGTAGACGGACTCGCTTCGACGGTCCCCCGGATCCGCCGCGACTGCCGTGCAGATCCGCCCGCACATCCGGCGGTCCCTGCACGGCGCGAGGCGGTCGCGCCCCACCACCCCATGCACACGAAGGAAGCGAAGCCATGAGAGCACTGCGGTACGACCGGTTCGGCGAGGCCGAGCAGGTGGTGAAGCTGGTCGAACTGCCGGAGCCGGGCGCCCCCGGACCGGGCGAGGTTCTGGTGGACATGCTGTACGCGCCGCTGAACTTCCACGACCTGCTCCGCATCGGCGGCCACGTCGCCCAGCCCGAACTGCCCGCGGTGGCAGGCAACGAGGGGGTGGCGCGCGTGGTGGAGGTCGGTGACGGAGTCGACGGCATCGGACCCGGCGACCTCGTCGTGCTCCCCCTCCTCCTCGGCACGTGGCGCGAGCGGCTCATCGCCCCGGCCGCGGGCATGGCGCCGCTGCCGGTCGGCGACCTCCGGCAGTTCTCGATGCTGGGCAGCAACACGCCCACCGCCGGGCTCGCGCTGTCGGAGTACGTGTCGCTGGAGAAAGGGGACTGGGTCGTGCAGTCCAGCGGCAACGGCGGAGTCGGCCGCAATGTCATCGCCCTGGCCAAGCAGCGAGGCCTGCGCACCGCCAGCGTGGTGCGCAGGCCGGAGCTGATCAATGAACTCATGGCGGCAGGAGCGGACGTCGTGGTGCTCGACGGCCCGGACCTTGCCACGCGGATCGCCGCGGCCATCGGCGGCGCGCCGGTACACCTCGCGATCGAGAGCGTCGGAGGCCGTGTCGCCGACGAGTTGATCGATCTGCTCGCGCCGGGCGGCACGCTGGTGCGCTACTCCGCGACCGACGCGATCGACCAGGACGGCCGCGGCGCCGCCAAGGACGTCACGGTCACCTTCCTCTTCGTCGCCGCCTTCGACTACGCCGCGAAGATCGCGCCGGTGATCGCGGAGACGCTGCCGCTGCTGCGCTCCGGCGACCTCCGGGTCCCCGTCGAGGCCGTCTACGACCTCGCGGAATTCGACACCGCCGTCGCTCGTCTCAAGCGAGGCGGCAAGGTCCTCCTCCGCATTCAGCGGTGAGGCGCCGGGCGCCCGGCCCCGCCCCACCCATCTCAGCCGCCTCGCCCGCACGGACCCGCCGGGTCACCCATTCCAGCAAGTCCAACGACCCGGGGGAAGTCCCCGAACCCACCGAACGCGCCGGCAGGACACGGCCATCCGCCGTACCCTCCGGCGACTCCACCCGCAGCAGGAGACGCTCACATGAAACGACGCGCATACCTCGGTGCAGCCGCCCTCGTGGTGACCGCCGCATCGCTGGGCGCCACCCAACTCACCGGCTCCGCCTCGGCCGCGCTCACCCGGCCCGCCGCGGCAGCAACCACCGGGCCCGCCACGGCGGCCCCCGCCGACGGACCGACCATGGGCCAGTACAAGGTCGTCGCCCAGTTCTCCGACGCCATGCCGACTGGCATCACCGTCTCCCAGGACGGCCGCACCTTCGTCTGCTTCCCCCGCCTGGGCGACAACGTCCCTTTCACCGTCGCCGAGTTGCGCGACGGCAAGCCCGTCCCCTACCCCGACGCGGAGGTGAACCGCCAGGACCCCGCCGATCTGGCCGGGCACTTCCAGTCCGTGCAGAGCGTCGTCGTCGACCCCCACGACCGGCTGTGGGTGCTCGACACCGGCAGCCCGCAGTTCGCCGGATCCTCCTACGGCGGTCCCAAGCTGGTGGCGATCGACCTGCACACCAACCGCATCGTGCGGACGATCCTCTTCCCGACCTCCGTGGTGCCGGCGAACAGCTACATCAACGACATGCGCTTCGACCTGCGGCGCGGCGCCGCAGGCATGGCGTTCATCACCGACGCGGGCGGCCCCAACGGCATCATCGCGGTCGACCTCGCCACCGGCCGCTCCTGGAGGCGCCTGGCCGGGGACCCCTCAACGGTCCCCGACCAGAACTTCGTCTCCATCCTCGACGGGCAGCCGCTGCCCAACGAGTTCGGCTCCGACGGCATCGCCATCAGCGACGACGGCAAGCGCCTCTACTACTCCCCCCTGTCCAGCCGCCGGCTGGCCAGCGTGTCCCTCGACGCCCTCGCCGACCCCCACGCCACCGACGCCCAGGTCGCGGCCACCGTCCGGAACCTCGGCTACAAGCCGATGGCCGACGGCCTGGAGAGCGACACCAAGGGACGGCTCTACGGCGGCGACGAGGAGCACAACTCCATCTGGCGCCGGAACCCCGACGGCACCTACCAGACCATCGCCCAGGGCGACGGCCTCCACTGGATCGACACCCTGTCCGTCGCCTCGGACCGGCACCTGTACGCCATCGTCAACCAGTTCGACCGGCAGGGCATCTTCCACAACGGCCAGGACCTGCGCCGCAAGCCCTACCTTCTGGTCCGCCTGCCCATCAACGCCGGTCCCGTCAGGCTCGGCTGACCCCTCCCGTCGCGGAGCGCGAGAAGAGCGCGGAGCCTGACCGGTCAGCGGAGCCTGACCGGTCAGCCGAACGGAAAGTCCGTGCTCAGCGCTCGCGCCCCCGCGGCTTGGCGGTCTCCGAGGCGGGCGCCACCATGACCGGCGACCTGACCGAGGAACCAGGGTTCGAACCAAAGCCTGGCGCGACCAGTCCGCCAGCGCAGGGACTTCAGCAACATCTACCACCGGCCCGCCGTCATCGACACCTCCAACCGCGGCCGAGTTTGTCGTGGCGACGGCCACCACCCGCCCGACCAAGCTGGGCCAGCCCTTCACCCGCTGGTCCATCCGCAAACTCGCCGCCTACCTGGGCAAGGTTCCTGGCCGCGTGATCCGGATCGGCCGCGAGGCGTTACGGTGCCTGCTCGCCCGCCGCGGCATCACCTTCCAGCGCACCAAGACCTGGAAGGAGTCGCCCGACCCCGAGCGCGACGCCAAACTGGACCGGATAGAGGAGGTCATGGAGCGCTTCCCTGACCGGGCGTTCGCTTTCGACGAGTTCGGGCCGCTGGGCATCCGCCCCACCGCCGGATCCGGCTGGGCTCCCGCCGGTTACCCCGAGCGCCATCCGGCGACGTACCACCGTACCCACGGCGTCCGGTATTTCCACGGCTGCCACTCGGTCGGCGACGACACCTTGTGGGCATCAACCGCGGGAAGAAGGGCGCCGCAAACACCCTGGCCGCACTCAGGTCGATCCGCGCGGGCCGCCCGGATGAAGCCCCGATCTACGTCATCCTGGACAACCTCTCCACCCACAAGTTCACCATCGCCAACTCCCACCACCCCAACCACACAGCCCAGGCCCGGGCCCTGCACGCCTACCTCCGCTGGCGCAACCAGAATTCCCGCCACCGTGACGTCCTCGCCGCCCAACGCAGGGAGCGCGCCCGCATCCGCAGCGAGAAGGGCATCCGCTGGGGCGGACGCCCACTGGCCGCGGCAGCTTGATCAACCCGGCGGTCTTCCCAGCCACGGCGTCAAGCGAGTCGTGGTGCCACCTCGGCTGCGACCCATTCCATAGCCTTCTTGACATGTTCAGCCGCGACAGGCAGCCACAGGGTGCAGGCGGCAAGCCCTGCCTCGGCGAGCCGCCCGAGGTCGTCGGCGACGCTCGCTGCAGTGGGCGCAGCGCCGCCGAGCGGCCGTCCCGGTGGCGGGACCACCGCGGGGAGACCGGGCGGAGTAAGGAATGCGGCCGACGCGAGTGTCAGCCGACCAGCGCTCTCTGCGCCGGCGAGGTCACACATGCGGCGCCGGACGTCGGTGACCTCCGCGGCGTCGGCGCCTGTGCCGTACCAGCCGTCGCCGAAACGCAGCGCGCGGCGCAGGGCAGCGTCGCTGTGGCCGCCGACCCACACGGGCGGACCCCCGGCGGTGACCGGAGGCACTCCCAAGTGCGCGGCGTGCAGTGTCGTAAACGGCCCATCGAAGTCCGCGGGCCGCCGGGCCCACAGAGCCTTCGCCGCGGCGAGGTGGTCGTCGGTGCGTGCACCGCGTTCACGGGCGGGTACACCGACGGCATGGAATTCGTCAGGATTCCAGCCGGTACCGACGCCCAGAATCAGGCGGCCACCGGACACGACGTCCAAGGTGGCCGCCTGGTTGGCGAGCACCAGCGCCGGGTAGTACGGCGCGACGAGCACGGAGGTCAGCAGCCGCAGGCGCGTAGTCGCCCCTGCGACGGCCGACAGCAGAACAAGCGGGTCCGTGTCGAGGCCGAAGCCGCTGTCCAGGAGGCGGTTGCCGACCGCAACATGATCGAAGCCGAGGTCTTCAGCGTGGCGTGCGGCGCGGAGCACACTGGCTCCGTCATCGAGCGGCCAGCGCGGCTGAAGGGAAACACCGAGGCGCAGCAAGGGCATGAGGTTGCCTTTCGACGGCAGTCCGATGGCGACACGACGACCGCCCTGTCGCCACACCCAACTCCCGCACCGCCTCCATTTCATCCCGGGCCGGGATCAAGGGCCGATCCCACTGATTGATCACGACGCGATACGCGCCCCGTTGGCCCATGGGCTATCGTCCTGCGATCCTCCGTGCATGGGCATACTCAACGATGACTTTGGACAGCTTTTCTACGATATAGCTGGTGACGGCCCGCCTGCCGTGTTCGTGCACGCCGGTATCGCACGCCGCTACGCCGCTGAGATCCCCGGCGCCACACTGGTCGAGTTCGCCACCGCCGCCCACCTCATCGCAATGGACGCGCCGACCGAACTCAGCGCGGTACTGGGCCCGTTCCTCGCCCGTTAGGGCGTGTATCGAGGCCTGATCAATCTGCGGGATCGGCCTTGGGGGAGGGATTGATCCGATGGACATCTTGGGTGACGCGCGCGCAACTCACGGACATGGAGTGGGAGTTCATCGACCCGTATCTGCCGATCGGCAGATACGGCCCGTACCCCGAGCGGCTGCGGCAGCAGTTCGAGGGCGTGATCTGGCGGTTCCGGACCGGTGGGCAGCGGCCGGAGATGCCGCAGGAGTTCGGTGCCTGGCCGACCATCCACAACCGTACCGTTTCCGGCAGTGGCGTGACGCCGGGATCTTCGAGGGCCTGATCGCGAAGGCCGCGAAGTGGGGTGAGGTGGACCTGTCCCTGGTCAGCGTCGACTACGCCACAGCGCGGGCTCACCACGATGCTGCCGGGATGCACCTGGGCCAGGACGTCCTCACCGCCCTGGAGAAAGCTGCCGCTGAGGAAGAGAAGGCCGGGCCAAAGGGGGCGGCCTCGAAGAACAAAGCGGGCGGGACGCCGAAATCGATCCCACGCGGGAAGAGCGACGACGCATCCGGCGTCGGCGCAAACCCCGGCTGAAGGCTGCTCTCCTGGGACGCTCCACGGGCGGACAGACCAGCAAGGTCCACCTCGCCGCCGACCGCAAATGCCGCCCACTGGCATTCGTCCTGACCGCGGGCCGAAGCACTCCAGACACGAACCCAAGGTCTTGAGCGGTACTGGCTCAGAGCACTTGTTCCGTTGCTGCCGTATACCTGGCCAAGAAGGTCCGTCAGACGCCTCGTACGTGCCCCTGGGCCGTGCAAATTCGCTGGTCGAGAGAGGGGGCGGCGCGGGAAGCTGCATGCGTGATCGAGCGAGAGGCCGCCGTTCAGGCTGTCGAGGACCAGCTGGAGCGCGACTATCAGCGGTGGCGGGCTGCGGGTGTGGACGCGATGCCGACGGCTGTGGTCGACGTCGAGGAGCACGAGCTGGTGTGGATCGTCTCCTGGACCTCCGAGGAGTTCGTGCGCACCCGGAACCCGGAGTTCATGCTGGCCGGTAACGGGCCTTACCTGGTCGACCGTGTCGACGGTGGACTGCACCGGGTCGGCGTCGTCTCCGCAGCAACCAGGGAGTGGGAGGCCGACTATCGAGCCCGGATACGTGGGCTGCCGGTGCGCACCGCAGTAGACGATCTACACGATGCGCTGTGCGAAGTCGCCGCTGCGCGCGGACGCGTGCACGCTGTGCGGACACCGCGCCAGAGGCTGCCGATGCTCTCCCCTGCGGAGGCCATCGAATATGTGGGCGCGTTGCTGGATGGTGATGCGCCCGCGCGCCTCGTGGCCGTCGCCACCAAAGAGCTCGTGGAGCCTCTCAACCCAGTACTTGCAGTGGAGACGATTCTGAGCGGGGCGGAGATCCGAGCCGGTCACAGACCCGAGGGGTGACGGGAAAGCCAGTCGGCATGCCGATCGCGCACCCGGTCCCGTTCCGCGGACGTGGCGAGGAAAACGTCGGCGCCACCGTCGTAGGGGTGGTGGATGCGCTGCATCCGGGTGTCGGTGATGAGGACGCCCGCCACCTTGTCGTCGGCGATGTCTCGGAGCTGTTCGTCGATGCAGCCACGCCGCCAGGGCCGGCGGGCAGCGAAGAGGTGGCAGTACGTGCGGAACGCAGGGTCAGGATCGTCTTCCACCAGCAGGCTCTGCCAATACCCGGTGACGGCCTGCGATGGTGGAACCTCTGCTTCGGTCGTCCAGAGCGGTGTGATCACATAGACGTCCGCACCAGCGAACAGCTCATCAAGGACGCTGTTGTAACGCTCCAGGACGACGGTGTACTCGCTCTCGTCCTCTGCGTACCGCTTCGATTCCGGCAGGCTGTGAAAACGTACCCAGACATCCCGATACGGGCCCCGGAGCTTGTACCCAACCGGCGGGCAACTGGGCCAACGCTGCTGCCACAGCTCCGTCAGATCCGCCTGCCTGTCTCCAGACACCCGTCGCACTCGTCCTCTCGCGCATGAACCTACCGACGACCATGATGCCGGTGCTCACGAACGAGAGACACCGACTTCTTGGCTGTCGCTTCACCGGCTGCTGATGTAGCCGGTCCAGTCGCGTTTGACGAAGTGCGTCCAGTCCGTTGCGTTGTCGATGCCGGTCCCGGTGAGAGCGGCAAGGATTGAGGCAGGAACGTCGGCTGCCAGCGCAAGGCGGGAAGTGTTGCGGCCGGCAAGGCCGCCCAGCCCGAGGCGCCTGAGCTTCAGGTAGATGTACTGCGACTGGATGGGGCGGGCTGGGTTCAGCCCAGCGAACAACCACGGAATTGTGCTGGCAGCACGGTTGGATTCCCAGGCGTCCTCGGCGTGATGGAGTTGCTGCCAGACCAGGTGAGGTTGGCGAACAGTTCGCGGGCGCCGGGGGTGCTCAGGACGACGTCCTGGACGCGGGGGTGTAGGCCGTCCAGGTCGAGGATGTCGCGGGCGGCGGCCGGGTCGCGGAGGCGGTCGCGGACGTCCTCGGTCCGGTCGGCGGCAGGCGGGACGGGGGTGCCGTCCGGGCCGGTGGGCAGGTGGAGGTAGCCGAATGAGAGCAGGCGGATCGTGTGGGTCGGGCGCACGGGGGTGCCTCGGGGTCGCTGGTGAGGGAGTGGGAACGCCAGAGCGCCGCGGCCGGCAGGATCGGCCGGGCGCGGCACTCTGGTGTCGGATGGTGAGGTGTCAGGGGGTCGGTGTCACGGCCGCGGCGATGATGTCGGAGTGGTCGAACGCCAGCGGCGGCAGGTGGTCCAGGGGCCACCAGCGGGCGGCGCGGGCGTCGTCTCCGGCGGTGACCGGGATGTCGGCGGGGACGACCACCGTGTACGCGACGGTGATGTACCGGCCGCGCGGGTCGCGGTCGGGCTGCGCAGCAGGTCGTGAATGGTCTGGTCGGTGCCGTCGTCACGCCAGATGTAGAAGTAGTACTTCACCGCGCCGGGCGGCGGAACGTCGTGCGGGAGCAGGTCCCACTGGCAACCGGTCCGGCCCTGGTAGAGCAGTGCGTTGACGATCTCCCGCATCGCGTACCGGCCCTGATGGCCGCTGAACGAGGGATGCGCGGCCTTCCACGCGGCGATCACCGGCTCGACCAGCGCCCGCTGCTCGTCGCTCACGTCGGTCTTGTAGGGCTTGCGCTCGCTCACGGCGACCAGCCCAACATGCCCATGGCCGCCGAACGGCCGGGATGCCCCACCGCCACACGTTCAGGTGACGACAAAACTCCTATGCACTCTTATTCCGCCCTCTGATACGGTCCCGAAGTCCGGCCAGCCGCTGTAGAGGAACGACGGAAGACGATGAAGTCGCCGATCTTTGCCGGTACCGCCGATTACTACGCACGATACCGCCCCGTATATCCCGACCGGATGCTGACCGACCTGGTCGATCTCAGCGTCGGCCCGCACGGACGGCGGCTTGTGGACCTCGGCTGCGGCACCGGCGAGGTCGCCCTGCCCCTGAGCGCGTCGTTCGATACGGTGACGGCGATCGACATCGATCCGGACATGGCCGCCATCGCCGAGCGCAAGGCCACCGAGCGGCAGATCCGCAACGTCGCGTGGACGGTGGGGGCGGCCGAGTCCCTCGACCTGCCGGCCGGGTCCGCCGATCTCGTGGTCGCGGGATCGTCCTTCCACTGGATGGACCGCGAACTGCTCGCCGGGCGGGTCCGGACCTGGCTGACCGACACTGGTGTCTTCGGCCTGCTCGGCGGCGGCAGCGACGTATGGGACAAGCAGGCGCCCTGGCACGCCGTCGCGGTGCGGACGATCCGCGAATACGTCGGCGAGCGGCGCCGCGCGGGGAACCAGCCATTCGTCGCGGCGGGCCGCCACGACGACTACCTGGAGCTGGCCGGTTTCGTTTTGGAGTCCCGGCAGTACACCGCCGAGAAGGTCTGGACGGCCGACGAGATCGTCGGATATCTCTACTCGACGTCATTCTGCAATCCCGTGGTGCTCGGCGACCGCAAGGCAGCCTTCGAGGCCACGCTCAGGGACCGGCTCCGGGAGTTGTCCCCGGCTGACTCGCATCCGGAGACGCTTGTTTTCCACTGCATGCTCGCCCGGCCGAAGCGTTAGCCACGGGCATCAGCGCCGATGCGGCTAACCCACGCGTTCGACGACCGGATACGTCGGTCGTCGTGGCCATGCCCCCGTATGTCGTCGACTACCGATGTATGGGAGTGGGGGATTCCTGGTCCAACTCGCCGCGGTCACGGCGACGGTCGCGGTGTTCTGGCTACTGCAGGAGCAGTTCGAGGGGCGTTCCGCGGCCGGTCCGGCGCTGGTGCTCGGCGGTGCGCTGCTCGCCTGGTGCCTGCTGCGTTCGGCGTTCACCGGCGTCGAGCTCGTCGCGGCGCGGCGTCCACCACCACAACAACGCGCACGGGGTACGGAAGGACCCGTCGCAGGACGTGTCCGCCCGCCGGCCTGGCGCAGCACGTGACCGACGGGGAGCTGACCCTCGGGGCGGTACTGGCGCGGCTGGAGGAGCGGGAACGGGAGATCGCCGCGCAGGCCGAGACGATGCGGGAGCAGATCGCGCAGCTGACCGCACGGCTGGACGAGCTCGGCCGGGCCGCCGAGGAAGTCCGGATCACCCGCAAGACACTGCTGGGGCTGCCCGATCCGCCACCGCCCGCGCCGCCGGCCCCGAAGCTGCCGGACCATCCGGCCTATCAGCAGATCATGGCGGTGTTCACCGCGGCCGACGCGCCACTGCGGGCGCGTCAGGTCTGCGAGGCGATGGACCTCGAGATCGCGCCGAACAACATCAACAACACCCGCCTGAAGCTCAAGCGGCTGACCGAGCGCGGAATCCTGGTCGAGACAGAGCAGGGGGACTGCTCCTTCGGTGCCGGAGCCCTTCCAGGCGGGCTCCTCACCGAGCTCATGGGAGCGGTTCGCGTCGGCAATCAGGTCATCCGGCAGAACCTGCAAAGCGCTGAGCCTCCCTATTGTTCGCCCGCGCCCTGGGACTGGCCCGATCTCACCACGTGTCGGCCATAGGAGTGGCTTATGACGGCTCCCACCAGGAGGTAGGAAGCGCGCGGTGCCCGGAGCGGACCGCCCGGCCTAGCGTGGCCGATGCGGTCTTTCCAAGCGCCGCACACTCATGGCACCACCGAGCGGGAGAGCGCATGACCACGCAAGCCGAAGAGCGGGACACCCTACGGGCCGACGTTCTGGTGGTCGGGTTCGGCAAGGGCGGCAAGACCGCCGCCCGGGCCCTGGGCCAGCTGGGCAGGACCGTGGTTCTCGTCGAGGAGTCGGAGCGCATGTACGGGGGCACCTGCCCGAACGTGGGCTGCGTGCCGTCCAAGGGCATGGTGCACCACTCCCGTCTGCGCCGCCCGCAGGACGACCCGCAAGCCTTCTTCGAACAGGCCGTCACGAAGGTCCAGGCCGTACGGGAGTTCATGCGCAAGGGCAACTACGACAGCCTGAACGCCCTGGAGACGGTCACGATCATCACCGGGCGGGCGGAATTCACCGACCCGCACACCGTGGCCATCACCCGGCAGGGCGGCGAGCGGCTGACGGCGACCGCCGAGACGATCCTGATCAACGCCGGTTCCCGGCCGGTCGTTCCGGACGTCCCCGGCCTGCGGACCAGCGCTCATCTGGTCTCCAGCACCGACCTGCTGGAGCGTACCCGACTGCCGAAGCGGCTCGTGGTGATCGGCGGCGGTTACCTGGGCCTGGAGTTCGCCGCGATCTACCGGGCGTTCGGCTCGGAGGTGACCGTGCTCGCCAGGGGCGGGCGCTTCCTGCCCCGGGTCGACGCCGACGTGGCCGACGCGGTGCGCCGGGTCCTCAGCGGCGAGGGCGTCGAGATCGTCCTCGGGGCGCACGTGCGTGAGGTCCGTGACGGTGACGAGGGCGCGGCCGTCGTCTACGACCTCGACGGCACCGAGCACTCCGTGACGGCCGACGCGGTGCTGCCGGCGACCGGCCGAGCCCCCCACACCGGCGGTCTCGGCCTGGAGGCCGCCGGGGTGCGCACGACGGACAACGGCGCGATCGAGGTGGACGAGTATCTGCGGACCAGCCGGCCGCACATCTTCGCCCTCGGCGACGTCAACGGCGGCCCGAAGTTCACCTACGTCTCGCTGGACGACAGCAGGATCGTGCTCGACCAGCTCATCGGCGACGGCACGCGTTCGACTGCCGACCGGGTCGCGGTGCCGAACACCGTCTTCCTGACCCCGCCGCTGGCGACCGTCGGGATGACCGAGCAGGAGGCGCGTGCCGCAGGTCACCGCGTCAAGGTCACCCGGGAGAACGTCGCGGACATCGTGGCCATGCCCCGCGCCTACGCGGTGGAGGAGACGCGCGGCCTGATGAAGTTCGTCATCGACGCCGACACCGATCTGATCCTCGGAGCGGCGCTGCTCAGCGTGGACGCGCAGGAACTCGTCAACACCGTGGCGCTCGCGATGCGTCACTGCATCCCCGCGAGCGACCTGCGCGACGCCGTCTACACCCACCCCAGCTCGACCGAGGCGTTCAACGAGGTGCCGACCGTCGTCGTCCACGAGGACGCGCGCACCTGAACGGTCGGGCGAAGGCGGACTCCCTGGTCAGGCCACCGGCACGCCACGCTGCGGCGCCTGCGCAAACTCGGCGACCTTGGCCGGCACTCAGACGGCCGGTTGGGCCAGCGGCCGGATCGACCGCCGGTGCGCGGAAGGTGTCCGGTGTGACGCCGGAGAGGTGCCGCGGCTCCCTTTCGTGTGCCGGCGGCTGGGCATGTTCAGCGATCACGCACTCATATTATGAAGTGGGTGGAGGGGTGCGGATTCCGGCGCGTTGCCGCGGACTGTGGTCAGTTGTCTTCCGTGTGCTGGGATGCGGCGCGGCGGTATTCGGCGTTGATGCGCTGGGCTTCTTCCAGTTGATCTTCGAGGATGATGATGCGGCAGGCGGCCTCGATCGGGGTGCCTTGGTCGACGAGTTCCCGGGCGCGGGCGGCGATGCGCAACTGGTAACGGGAGTAGCGGCGGTGTCCGCCCGCGGAGCGCAACGGGGTGATCAGGCGGGCTTCGCCGATGGCGCGCAGGAAGCCCTGGGTGGTGCCGAGTATCTCGGCGGCCCGGCCCATGGTGTAAGCGGGGTAGTCGTCGTCATCGAGCCGGTTGAACGAGTCGTCTGCTGTCATCTTGCCTCTCTGGAACACGGTGGAGGGGCCCTGGCGCCGTACGGCACCAGGGCCCCGAAGGAACTACAACACCATCTGCCGGTCTTAGTACTGAACCGGCCTACTGTGTCCGCACTGCCGCAGGGGGGGTGGCGGCGCGTGCGGGGATCGCGGTTGCTTGACCGGAGACCACCTCGCTAACGATGTCCTGCGGTACCCGGGCTCACGACGTCCGCCCGGGCGATCCTGATGGCGCTCGGCTCCTCCGTTCTTCCCTCTGGATGAACCACTTAGCAATCGGGCACTGCGAACTGCTTGTACTGCTGGTGACCTGAGTAAGCGCCACTCTTCGGCAGCCAGCCCCGTCGCCCGTCCTGCGTCTGCTCTGGCTTGGAACCCAACTGCCGAACTTCCCGGTACGCGCGCCCGCAGCCGACGCCTTTACCGAGGAACCACTGAAAACCGCGCTGCTGGTACTGCGAACTGCAGTCACTGAACTGCGACTGCGTTACTGCTCACGGCGGCCCCTGATCACTGCCGGGCCACCCGGTCCGGTCGTCAGTCCCGTCGCCGTCAGGCAACCACTCTGGCTTCGGAACTCCACCACCGCACCGTCCTGCGTAGTGCACTTGCGGGTACTGCTGCCCGGCAGTTCGTCTCTGCCGGGCCCTGCTGATCTCGGCTACGAGAGAAACCATAACCCCATCACCGCCCAATGTCTACTCTGGCGATCACAGATTTTCTTGGGCCCGGTGACGAGGTAATCGGGCAGCGCTGCCGGTTTCAAGGGACGCAGGGCGGGGCACGAGGTCGGGCGGGCAGGACCGGGCATGGACGAGCCAGGGGACCGTGGTGGACACGATGGTCGTCGATAGCACGACCTGCCGCTCCGCGGCAGGCGTCGCCGATGGTCACGAGACCACCCGGGCCTTCCCCAAAACCTTCGAGTAGCCGGCCGTCAGCTCGGAAACGGCCGACGGCGTCGTCCTGATCGCCTCCGAACTCGTCACCAACGCCCGGCGCCACCGCGGCGGTACCTACGCCCTCCGACTGACCGCCCGCCCCGGACCTCGTCGAGGTGGCCAGCCCGCAAGCACCACTCGTGCGCGCCCGTGGGCGGCGTCTGCAATCTCAGGATCCACCGCGACGACGCGCTGCAGCCGGTGCTGCGCCATCCGAAGGTGACGCAAGTGTCAGGTCTGGGCGCGGAGGGCTCCGGGCGAGATTGCGCTCCCAGCCTCCACGAGCCAGATCTGCCCCTACGAGCTCGTAATACGATCTTGTGATCCATCGCTGGTGGGCGTGTCTGTGTGACGATTCGGCCGTTCGTGAGCGTGTGAGCAACAGGCCCTGGATCGTGGACGATGCGTGGTGGGCGGTGGTCGAGCCGCTGCTGCCGCCCTGGCCGGAGAAGTCGCCGGGACCCCCGTCCGGTGGACGACCGGCGTCTGGCGACGGCTCGGCCGGTGGCAGGAGGCCGGTGTTTTCGAAACTCTGCACCGTATGCTGCTGGCCGAGTTGAACGCGGCCGGGCAGACGGACTGGACCCGCGCCTGTGTGGACGCCCTCCATGTGAAGACGAAAAGAGGGGCAAGGGGACTGGCCGGCCACCGGTCAAACGGGGCAAAACCGGCAGCAAGCACCACCTGATCTGCGACGGACGCGGCATCCCGTTCACGGTCATCACCGCCGCGGCCAACGTCATCGCCACGTGCGCGGCGAATCTTTCTGGTCACGGCAACGGGCCGACGTGACCGGCCCCCGCACATACCGAAGGGCAGTTTCTCAAGGCCGGGACGGGCGACGACGTGGGGACGGCTCAGATACGGCGGATGACCAGTACGGTGAGGTCGTCGCCGTGGTCAGCCGTGGCGGCGCCCTCGATGACGCGGTCGGCGGTCTGTTCCGCGGCCTGTCCGTCGTGCAGGGCCGCGCCGGCCAGTGTCCCGGCCCGCCTCAGCCCGGCATCCAGCGTGAGGCCCGGCCCTTCCACCACGCCGTCGGTGACCATGATCAGCGCGCAGTCCTTGCCGAGGGTGAACGTCTCCTCGTGGTACACGGCGTCGGGCACCACTCCCAGCACCGGCCCCCCGGGAAGTTCGCGAGCGCTGTGGTCACCGTCCCGGCTCGCGTACAGCAACGGCACGTGTCCGGCGCCGGCACCGGTCACCCGACCGCTGCGCGGATCGATGCGCAGCATCGTGCAGCTGGCGAACCGCGGATGATCCAGTGTGGTCAGGAGCTGGTTGGTACGGGTCAGTACGGTCGCCGGATCCGGTTCGTGGTCGGCGATCGCACGCATGGACAACCGCACCTGTCCCATGAAGGCGGCGGCCTCCACATCGTGTCCCTGGGCATCGCCGATCTCCATGACGATCGCGCCGTCGGGCATCACGAAGGCGTCGTACCAGTCCCCGCCTATGTCCAGCCCCTGTCGGCTCGGCCGGTAGCGGGCGGCCACGTCCAGGCCCGCGAGGTGCTCGGGGAGAACGGGGAGCACGGCCTGCTGCAGCACCGTGGCCAGCTCGACCCGCGCCTGCTCCAGCCTGACGCGCCGCAGTGCCTGGCCCGCCAGATCGGCGAGAGTGCCCATGAGAGTCCGCTCCTCCGAGGACGGCAGACCTCCACTGTCGTAGATCATCAGGAACCCGCCGAGCGGATCATTGCCGGCTTCGCAGAAGGGGGTGACCGAGAACGCGTAGTCGGCCCCGAGCCGGCGCAGCTTCGGGAACGCGGTCGCGTGCGGCCAGCGGCGTTCGTAGTCCCGCCGGTCGGGGACGAACTGCGGTGTGCCGGTGCGGATCGCCTCGGGTACCGGGCCCGGACGGTCCAGCGGCATGCCGTTCAGGAAGCCGGCCTCCCGCATGCCTATCCCGGCATCGGTGGCCACGCGCAGACGGCCTTCCTCGACGACGGCGAGCAGGGCACCGGCGGCGTCGAAGGTGGCGGCGAGGCGGGTCAGCACGACCTGCTGCACCTCCTGCTCCGTGGCCGCGGTGATCAACGCGGAGGAGAAGTCGGCGACCTCCTTGGCACGCTGCCGCTCGGCGACGAGTGCGGCCTGGCGCTGCTCCTCGTGCTTCACCTCCTTGGTGTCGTCACGGACCACCCCGAACGTCACCTCGGGGCCGTCGTAGCCCGCGAGGTCTACCGCGCCCTGACCAGGGCGCCAACCGAACAAATCACTCAAACCAACCTGAGTCCTTCGGCTTGACAACCATGGAGCATCCTCCCCGCCCGGACCGATGACGCCGGAGGGGGTGAGAACAGCGGGAAGCGGGCAAAATCGGGCCAAACACCCGCAGCTCGGCCTCCGTGAGGGGGACGCGGCCCGCGCCGGCTCAGGCGCTCCCGCTACGCACTGCCTGCCGTTACGCGTTTCCGCCGTCCGCCCTGACGGGATTCATGCGGTCTGAGGAGGGTGTCACTTTCTCAGGTCGGTCGAGGTGATCGCCCGGGCAACGGCCTTGACTGCCGGGGTGCGGCGGCCGGGGAGGCTCGCTACGAGAAGCCGTCGGATCTCGGGGGGCGCGCCTTCGACGTGCAGCACGCTCACTCCGGGGGGCAGCACCGGGGCGAGCCGGGCCGGCACCGTCGTCACTCCGTAACCGCACGCGACCAGCTGGAGTTTCGTCAGCCAGTCGCGCGTGGAGTGGACGATGCGCGGCCGTCCGGGCAGGCCGGGCCAGACGCCGAGCAGCGGCTCGGAGTTCGACGACGGGGTGGAGATCCATGCGGCGTCGACCAGTTCGTCGATGTGCACCGCCGTGCGGCCGGCGAACTGTCCGGTCGAAGGAACCGCCACCACCAGTTCGGTGTCCTCAACGGTCTCGAGGTGAAGGCGCGGCGACTCACTGTCCAAGGGCCGGTGGGGCGGGCGCGACGTCAGCACGGCCAGGTCCACCGAGCCCGCCCGCAGCGCCCGGATCAGGGCGGGGGTGGTGCCGTCCCGCGTCGTGACCGTGATCTGCGGGTCGGTCTGCGCGAGCCGTCCGAGCGCGGCGAGCAGGACCACCGCGCCTGCGCTCAGGAACACCCCGAGCCGCACCTGCTCGGTCCGCGGGACCGTACCGGCCAGGTCGTGCTCGGCCGCCGCGACGGCGTCCAGGATCGTGCGGGCGTGCCGAAGCAGGGCCTGGCCCGCGGGGGTGAGTTGCACCCCGTTCGAGCGGCGTTCGAAGAGGACGGCGCCCGCGCTTCGTTCGAGGGAGGCGGCCTGGCGCGAGATCGCCGACTGCGTGTAGCCCAGCCGGGCGGCAGCCGCGGTGAAGCTTCCGGACTCCGCGATCTGCCGTAGGACCCGCAGGCCCGCACTGGAGACGTCCATGCGGTACAGGCATACCAGGGATGCGTGGTCATCGCTTCCCGCATGCCTGCGAGGGTCCTAACGTCGACCCCGAGAACACGGACGAACATGGAGGTCATCACGTGCGAGCAGCGGTTCTGACGCAGTTCGGCGCCCCGCTCACGGTGCGGGAGGTGCCCGACCCCGAAGCCGGCGGCGGTGAGGTGGCGGTCGAAGTGCTCGCCACGTGTGTGCTGCCCTACGCGGCTGAGGTCTTCAGCGGCAAGCGGAACTATCCCCTCGTCCCTCCGGTCGTACCGGGGCTCGGCGGTGTGGGACGGATCATCCACGTCGGCCCGGACGCCACCCGGCTGCACGCCGGCGATCTGGTGTGGTGCGACTCGACGGTACGCGCCCGGGACGACGCCCTTACGCCCGACATCACGCTCCAGGGCTGGAGCTCCCGCGGTGTCGGCGGCGCACGGCTCGCCCGGCACCTGCACGACGGGTCCTTCGCCGAACTCATGCGGGTACCGACGGAGAACGTCCACCCACTGCCGGCCGTGGCGGGGGACGACCCGGCCCGCTGGGCCGCGCTCGGGGTGCACGCCATCCCCTACGGCGGGCTGCTGGCCGGCCGCCTCGAGGCCGGCGAGACGCTGCTCGTCAGCGGAGCCACCGGAAACCTGGGCAGCAGCGCGGTCGCGGTCGCGCTCGCGATGGGGGCGGGCCGGGTGGTCACCCCGGGCCGGAACCAGGCCGCACTGGACCTGCTCACCGACCGGTTCGGCCCGCGGGTGCGCCCGGTCCGGCTGACCGGGGACGAGCCCGCCGACCAAGCGGCGATGTCCGCGGCGGCCGACGGCCCGATCGACATGGTGATCGACCTGCTCCCGCCGAGCGCCCCCAGCTCGGTGGCGCGCGCGGCGGCCATGACCGTGCGCGAGTACGGCCGCGTCGTCCTCATGGGCGGCGTCGGCATGCTCGGCGGCGCCGACCTGGCCCTCCCCTATCCGTGGATCATGCGCAACTCGGTCACCGTGCGCGGCCAGTGGATGTACCCACGCACGGCGAACGTCGGGATCATCCGGCTCCTCGCCTCGGGCGCGCTCGACCTCGCCCCCGAACGGGTCCGGACCTTCCCACTCGATGCCGTCAACGACGCCATCGCCTATGCCGCCGCACACGGCGGCCCGTTCGACCGCACCGCCCTCACCCCACCGTCGGCTGAAAAGACCGACTGTTCTCCACACGTCCCGTTCGGCCGGTGCGGTGATCCGCCGGCTGCGGTCACGGACAGGGCCGGATCCGCTCCGAGCCGGGACTTCCGGTGGGCGGTCCGCCGGTCGGCCAGGACTTCGAGGACACCGGCCTGAA
Organism: Actinacidiphila acididurans; assembly: GCF_016918855.1. Taxonomy (GTDB): domain Bacteria; phylum Actinomycetota; class Actinomycetes; order Streptomycetales; family Streptomycetaceae; genus Actinacidiphila; species Actinacidiphila acididurans. Next base: position 155,604 of record NZ_JADKYB010000001.1, on the reverse strand, counting down.
GGCCGTCCAGAGCCGCCCAGGCGATCACGTCCGACTTCTCGTCGCCGATGCCGGCCGCTCGCCCCGCACCGGCGCCTCGGGATCCCCGACGAGGCTGAGCCGGGGGGCGGTCCCACCGGGAATTGTCGGCTCACATGTCACAGGGATGTCTTGAGTACATTCCGGCCGCAACTGGCCGCCGGACGTGGGTGTCTCAGGAAACGATCACGGTCCGCTCAGCCCGAGTGAGCCGGACGACACCACTTTCCGGAGTAACGATGCGCATCAAGAAGATCTCCGCCCTCGCCCTTGTCGTGACCGCTGCCGCCCTCTCGCTGACCGCGTGCGACAGCGGTGACGGATCGAGCGCGGCCGCCGACAGCACTGCGACCGCCGCCGCGAGCAACTCCACCGGCGCCCAGAACTCGACTCCGGTTTCCTCTTCGTCCGGCTCCTCCACCGGCTCCAGCACCGGCTCCGCCACGGGGTCCAGCACCGGGTCCTCCACCGGCTCGGCCACCCGGTCCGGCACGGGCGGCAAGCCCATAGCCCGGACCCAGCCCAAGGCGTCGGGCTCCATGTGCAGGACCGATACCCTGGCCTTCAGTGCCGCCTCCGCGGGAGTCAGGAACGAGATCGTCGTCAACCTGAAGAACACCGGCTCCGGCACCTGCACCATTCACGGCTTCCCCGGTGTCCAGCTGGTGGGCCCCGACGGCCTGGGCGACACCGGGCCCGACGCCGCACGCACCGACATCTCGCCGGACTCACCGTCGACCGTCACCATCGCGCCGGGCGAGGAGACCCGCTTCCTGCTGAACTACATCCCGGACACCAGCGGCTCCGGCAAGACATACACCCGGCTCTCCGTCACCCCGCCCAACGAGACGGTCTCGGAAATCGTGGACCTCAACGGCCAGGACATCACCGTCGCCGCCTCCAGCGGCAACGCTCCCGACGTCTACGTCGACCCCGTCGGCTACCACGTCGGCTCCGGCAAGTGAACCCAGCCGCGAGAGGGCGGTCGTGGCTCCTTGAGTCCTCGCCGCCGCCACCTGCCACTACAAGCGCTCGGTCCGCCTCACCTCATGGGGCACGGTCTCACCAGACTCTCGGAGCACGAGGCTCCTCGCGATCACCGTCCCCCGGGCCGAGCCGCACGGCTCGCGGCCCGGTCCGCCGGGCGAGCGCTCGTCGTCTCACCCTGTGCACGCTCGATGCGGGCGAGCACCTTGTCGGAGATCCGGTGCAGCGTTCGCAACAAGGCCGCCGCCTTCGTGTCGTACGGCTCGCTCGGCGGCGCACGGGCGATCGAGCACCTGCGGGCGATCTCGAGCGAACTGCAACTGGCCCACGTGCACCAGCAGCTGTCGTTCTCGTTGTTCACCGACTTCGAGAACTTCTCGGTGTTCAAGCCCACCCCGATACACGACGCCGCCTCCGTGCTGTTCGACCAGCTCGAGTCCTGGGCCTGCGCGCTCAAGTCCGTCCGAAGCTGACCCCTGATGCGGCTCTACGGCCTTGAGGAGCACTTCGTCACCACCGACGTGATCGAGGCGTGGAAGCAGCACGACCCCCGGCTCAACGCTCCCGCCCGCGCTCAGCGTCGCTGGAGCCGGCCGACGGCCCGATGCCCGCGCTCTGCCTCAGCCATGGCTCTCCGGCGCTTTGCGAGGAGGCGTTGTGGATGGGCAATCTGTTCGGCTGGTCCCAGGCGCTGCCCAAGCCGACGGCGATCCTGGTCGTGAGCGCGCACGGGGAACCGGCGCCGCTCAGACTGTCGGCGCCGGCCGACGCCCTCGCCCGTGGTGACGTCGACACCTCGGCCGACTACCGCAGCCTCGCGCTCGCGGTGCGCTTCGCGCACCCCCCGTCGAGCACTGCACGCGCCGATGTTCGTCACCCTCGGCCTCGCAACCGACGCCGAGGTGCCCGTCCGGACGACGATCGAGGACTGCCGGTTCGGAAGGTCCAAGCGGTCGTTCCAAGTCGCTCGATCCGAGGCCGACCGAGACACCGGACGCGCTCGGCGCGTTCCGGCGGGCGGTCGGCACGGTCGGCTTTCGGCCGGCGGGCCGGCCCCGTCACTGGTGCTGGGCCGGCGGGCAGTAGCCGGTCTGCTCGCCGATGGTGTTGATTTCAGCGTTGGACCTCGGGTCGCCCGCGTAGTCGAGTTGGTTGGTGCAGCTCACACCGGCCTGATTGGGGGTACCCGAGGCCGCGGTGCGGGCGGGAGCGCCCGTGGGCTGCTGGGAGTCACTGGCCATCGGCGTGGTCCGGGGGGAGGCGGTGCCGGCGACCGAAGCGCTCGCCGCGGCGGAGGAGGCCCTGGCGGTCCTGTCGGTGCCGTTGTTGCCGCAGGCCGTGAGCGACAGGCAGAGAGCGACAGCGGCAAGGGTGAGCACCGAGATCTTCCGAACGTGCATGATTTCGTCTCCGAGTTGGCTCCTGCTGCGGGTGAACGGCTCACTGACCACCGGGACATGAGGTGGCGGCAGCCCAGTTGCAGGAGGAGGGACGTCAGGACACGCCCGTGACAGGGGAGCAGCGCGGTCGTGAAGATCGGCAACTGCCCGGGACGACATAACGCCCCGGCCCTCGACGGGCGTCAGGCCCCTGCGGGGAACCCCGACCCCGCACGGGGCCCGGGCGGCGGCCAGGTCCCGCTCACCGGGAGGGCGTTGCCTCAGCGACCCACGCGGCAACGGGGTCGCGGGGCGCGGGAAGACGGCCTCGCGGGACTTGCCGGGGAGCGGACCGGGGGAAGAAGGCCACTCGCCGGCCCGGTGCTGGAGCCGCGCTCGCGCCTGCCGCACCGGGGAGGACGTACACCGTTCGCTGCGAACGCCGTACGTCCTCTCCCGCCCGCGGCACACCCGTGGAGCCACGTCACGCGGGGCGCGTGGCACCACGAGGACAGCCCTTTGCCCTGAACGAGTTGAGAATGACCGCGCTCTGGGCAAAGTGTTGAACGGGTCCACGCGCGCCGCCCACTCCGTCCGCAGTTCCACCGGAAAAGCGTCGGTCCTCCCCCCACTGTCGACTCCGCCAACAAAGGACGGAAAGCATGGAACATCGGCAAGGCGGCAGACGGTACCGACTCAGGCCGGGCCGGCTCAGGGCCGCGGTGGCCTGCGCCGCACTCCTCGTCGCGATGGCGTCGATTCCCTCGACGGCGGCCGCGTCGACCAACGCGACGGGCTCGACCTCGACGACTTCAACGGGCCCGACTGCGCGTCAGGCCGCGGGCTCGGGGCCGTGGACGCTTTCGACGACGGATCCCTCCACGGCCTACACCCCGACGTTCATCGGGAACGGCTACCTCGCGGCCCGGGTGCCCGCCGAGGGCACCGGCCTCTCGGTGGACCCGATCACCACCGAGAGCGAACTGGCCGGCTTCTACGCCGATCCGCCCGCCGAGACCAACTGGTCCGAGATCCGTGCCGACCTCCCCACATGGACCACTCTCGGCGTGATCCACGGCGCCGACACGTACGGCAACCTGCCGGTCTGCCGGTACAACACCCTCTGCCAGGCCGCGGCCGGTGAACTGTCCGGCGGCGCCACGCCCGCGAGCGACCACGGCGGCGCGATGGGCCGGCTGTTCGCCGCCGGCCTCGGTTACGGATCCCCGAACGTCGGCGCCACCGTCACCGTGCCCATCGCCTACGGGGTCGCCGGCGCATCGGTGATCACCATCAGATACGCCAACGGTAACGGCGCAAGCGAGACGGTGTCCGTGGGCGTCGACGGCGGGGCGCCGCGGCAGGTGACGCTCCCGCCAACGGCCAACTGGGACACGTGGGGGACCGTGACGGTCCCGGCCACGCTGAACGCGGGGGACAACGATGTTGTCATCACGGTGGGATCCGCCGACTCCGGTCAGGTGAACGTCGACACGGTCGCCGCCTACCCGGTGGGCGCCGCGGCACCCACCACCGTCTCCACGCTCCAGGCCGGCACGCGGTCCGGCTACCGGCAGACGCTCGACATGCTGACAGCAACGCTTACGACCTCCTTCACCTGGACCGCGCCGTCCGGCCGCACCACGGACTTCACGTACACCGTCAACGCCGACCAGAGCGATGCCCACGTCGGCATGGTCGGCATGTCCTTCACCCCCCACTGGACCGGGCAGGCGACGGTCGTCGACGCCCTCGACGAGCGCGGGCTGAACGGCTCTTCGGCCTCCTCCCCCTCCGTCGACACCCGCAACGGCGTCCTCACCGAGAACGTCACCGCCGACGGCACCGGGGTGACCGCTGCGATCGCGTCGGTGCTCAGGCTCGGCGGTGCCGCATCGCCGACGGCCACCGCCCCGGCGGACGGTGCCGCGGCAGGCCAGAGCACGCAGTTGAACGTGGTCGCCGGCACGACCTACACGGCGACCAAATTCGTGGGCATCGCCTCCAGCGACGACGGCGGCCCCGGGACCGCGAGCACCGCCCCGCAGAGCGCCGCGCTGAGCCAGGCCACCGCGGCCGCGAACCTCGGAGCCGCCGCGGTCACCGCCCGCAACGAGCAGGCCTGGTCGAGCCTGTGGAGCGCGGACATCTCCGTACCCGGCGACGACACCCTCACCGGTGAGATCCGCGCCGCCATGTTCTACCTGCTGGAGAGCAACCGGGCCGACGTGCCATGGCCCAGTCCGCCCGGCGGGCTGTCCTCGGACAGCTACAACGGTCACGTGTTCTGGGACATGGAGACCTGGATGTATCCGGCGCTGCTCGCTCAGCACCCAGAGGTCGCCGAGGCGACCGACACCTACCGGCAGGCGCTCCTCGGGCAGGCCGAGGCGAACGCCGCGACCTGCGCTCCGGCCGGGCAATCCGTCACCGGCGCCCGGTACCCGTGGGAGAGCGGCATCACCGGCCGGGACGCGTACCACGGGCCCGGCGCTCAGTGCGACGAGCTGCACGTGTCGTCCGACATCGCGCTCGCCCAGTGGCAGTACTACCTGGCCACCGGAGACACCTCTTGGCTCGCCGGCAAGGCGTGGCCGGTGCTGAGGCGGATCGCGGACTTCTGGGTGTCACGCGCCGTGCGGGACCCGAACGTGTCCGGCGCCTACCGGATCCTGGACGTGATGGGCCCCGACGAGTACCACGACCACGTCGACGACAGCGCCTACACCGACGCCGCGGCGCAGGCAGTCCTGACCGTCGCTGCCCGCGCGGCGCAGATCACCGGCAACACCGCGGACCTGGCCTGGACCACCGTGGCGAGCGGACTGCAGATCCCCTTCGACTCCGCCGACCAGCGTCACCTCGAGTACGACGGATATCCCACCGGCCAGACGATCAAGCAGGCCGACGTCACCATGCTGCAGTACCCGTGGAGTGTGCCGATGCCGGGGACCTTGGCGCGCAACGACCTCGACTACTACAGCTCGGTCACCGACCTCGACGGCCCGTCGATGACCGACTCCATCGCAGCGATCGACGCGGCTGCTCTCCCAAGCGACCGCTGCGACGCGTACACCTATCTCGAACGCAGCGTCGACCCGTTCGTCGGGGCGCCCTTCGACAAGTTCCACGAGACGCGCACCGGCGGAGCGTTCACCTTCACGACCGCCGCCGGCGGATTCCTCCAGGAACTGGAGTACGGATTCACCGGGCTGCGGTGGGATCAGAACGCGGTCCTGCTCGACCCCTCGCTGCCACCGCAGATCCCCGAACTGGACCTGAGCGGTCTGCGGTGGCACGGCAGCACGTACTCCCTGTCGATCACCCCGACAGGCACCACGATCACCGTCACGGGCGGCCCCGCCCTGCCCGTCAGCGTCCGCGGCACCGCCGCCCGGACGGTGAGCCCGGGGACCCCGCTGACCGTCGCCACGCGGACGTTCACCGGATCGTCGAATGCCGCCGCGTGCAAACCCGTGACCGCCTCCCACGCCGACCTCAGCCACCCGGCGGAGGGCGCGATCGACGGCGCCCCCGCCACTGCGTGGTATGCCGCGGGCACCGGGGCGAGCCTCACGATCGACCTCGGCGCACCGACCCGACTCGACGCAGTGCAGGTCCAGTCCGACGGCCCGACGACCGCTTACACCATCGAGGGCTCCGACGACGGCACCACTTGGACCGCACTCGCCGACCAGGCAGCGGTGTCGAGTTCGAGGAGCACCGCCGGGTTCCCCACGGTCGTTCACCGATACATCCGCTACCAGGCCGGCCCCTCGGCCACCGCCCGGATCGCCGAGATCACCGTCCCGCCGGCGGTCCAGCAGATTCGGCTGGGCGCCCAGGGCCTGTGCACCGACGACCGCGGCGGCCTCGGGCGGTCGGGCGACGCCGTCCAGGCCTACTTCTGCAACGGCACCTCGGCGCAAGGATGGACGACGTACCCCGACGGGTCCATCCGTGCACTGGGCCTGTGCCTGGACGTGCAGGGCGGCGGCGCCGGCAACGGCACGCCGGTCCAGCTCTACACCTGCAACAACACCGCCGCACAGCAGTGGCAGATCCGGTCCGACGGCGGCATCGTGAACCCGCAGTCCGGCAGGTGTCTGACGGACCCCGCGTCCGGCCCCTCCGGGACGCAGTTGGACATCGAGGACTGCGACCACGCCGCCGGCCAGACCTGGGTCCTGCGCGCGCCCGTCGGCCGAACGCTCGGCTACCAGGGCATGTGCCTGGACGTTCGAGACGCCGACCCGGCCGACTACAACCCAGTCCAGGTCTACACCTGCAACGACACCTTCGCCCAGCAGTGGACTCTGGCGTCGGACTACACGCTGCGGGCGTACGGCATGTGCCTGGACGTGAACAACGCCGGCACCGCCGCCGGCACGGCCGTGGACCTCTACTGGTGCAACGGCACGCCCGCACAGCAGTGGCAGCCCCAGGCCGGCGGCGAGCTGGTCAATCCGAACTCCGGAATGTGCCTGACCGACCCCGGCTACGGTCCCTCCGCAACCCGACTGGACATCGAGCCCTGCACCGGCGCCACCGACCAGATCTGGAGCCTGCCATGACATGACATTGACGTGACACGACGTGATGGGACGAAAGCCGGCATGACGTGGCCGCCCGGTCGGAACTCATGACGGCGAAGTCGAAGAGTGGTTCGGGACGACGGCTGACGGCGGCTCCTACCGCCTCCTCATGTTCGAGGGCCGCCTGCTTCCGCCGAGGGATCCCGTGCCACTGACGGCAGACCACTTCCCGGCCGGGCCGGGAAGTGGTCAGCCGTCGCGGCCCAGCGCACCATCATCGTCCGGGGCGTGACACGGTCAGGGCCAAGCCCCTGGATCAGCCGATCGCCGCTACGGGCAGCCGACAAGCCGTCGGCCCCGACTCCGCGACGCCTCCCGGCACCGGCGTCCCGCCTGCCCAGGGGATGGCCGCACGCAGATTCAGCGGGTTCGTGGACTGTGCCGCACAGCCACCGGCTACGCGGGCGTGGTCTCCGCCGGGCAGATCTCGATCGGGCTCATCCGGTCGACCGTGACGTAGACGCGGTGGTCCAGCGCGGCATGGCATGGACAAGGTGGACTGCGACCTGGAAGTTCTCGATCCGCCCGGCGGTGCCGGTGTACTGGCGCTGCACCCCGACGGTCGCGTTCCCCTTCTTCACGTCGCCAGTCTCGTCGACGACGAGGACGGCCTGCTCGGCGCCGAGGTGGTCGACGACGTACTCGCGTCCGCGTCTCACTTGGCCCGCTCCAACAGATGCTGCATGCCGTCCGGCGTGGCCTCACCTGCCCACTCCGCAATCGTCCAGCAGTTCTTGCGGGGCAGGTCGGCCAGCAGTCCGCAAACGAACTTCCCCACCCGACGCCGGGGTTCGCTCGACCAAGCGGAGCAGGTGTGGCATGACACGGGCCGCATCCGCGGTCACGAAGGCGCCGCGGGCGTCAGTCTTCGCCCCAATGGATAAAGGTCGGCGATCCGTCGCATCGTCAGCCTGGGCAGTTACAGCGGCTAACACAATGAGGTGGATCGGTCCTGGTGGCCGTGCCCGGCGGGGTGAGTTGGACATTGGGCGGGTCGTGGGGACTCCGCCGTGGATCGTGTCGGATGAGTCGTGGGGGCGGATAGAGCCGCTGCTGCCGAGGAGGGAGCGGCGGTTCCGGTATCCGGGTCGCAGGCGGGTTCCGGACCGGGAGGTGCTGTGCGGGATCCTGTTCGTGCTGTACACGGGGATCCAGTGGGAGCACCTGCCGCAGGAAACGAGGGCCACCGGCGGCAGCCCCTTGGAGGCCATCGCCGCAATCGTCCAGTTCGGACCGGCGCCGATACGTACGTCGACACCGAGGTGGACCAAGGCGCGGTCCCGGATGCGCTGCGTGAGGTCGTAGGGGCTTGCGTCCCAGTACCGCAGGGCGCCGGCGACATCGACCAGCGCGGCCGAGGTCGGCAGGACCTGCAGCGTCGGTGAGATCTCACAGATCAAGGCGAGCAGCGCCAGGTAGCCGGGCTCGCTCGTGCCGGGAGGGCACCGTACGTGCAGCACGTGCCACCCACGGCCGCATCCCGCCCGGTTGCCGTCACCGCAGACCACTTCCCCGCTCCACCCCCTACTCGAACAGAATTCAAACACGCGCGGGGCTGCACCCCAGTAACGAAAGGATCGTCAGCAGGGACTCGGTGCGGAAGCGGAACGAATACCGTGACGGACTGGCCTGCGCAGGTGGTGTTGCACGTTGACGGCGCCGGGGGTGTCGAGGACTTTGGTCCAGGTGCCGGTGGGCAGGGTGGCGTAGTAGGTGCTGCTGGTGGGGTTGTAGACGACGACGGTGTCGTAGGCGGTGGGGGCGGCGGCGTTGGCGGCGTAGTGGACGCCGAGCAGGTCGAAGCGGAAGCCGTCGACGTTGTAGTCGCGGACCCAGTGTTCCAGGGAGTCCTGGATCATACGGGCGACCATGGGGTTGCCGTCGTCGAGGGAGTTGCCGGTGCCGGAGAGGTCGTTCTGTGTGTAGCACTTGCTGGTGATGTTCCCGAAGGCGTCCTTGCTGTAGGTGTGGTTGTAGACCACGTCCATGATCACGCGGATGCCATTCTTGTGGAATGCCGGGGTTGACCATCTGGGCGTACGGGTCGCGGACGGCGTTGCCGTTGACGTAGAACTGGTAGGTCTGGTCCTTCAGGCCGCCGCTGACGACGGTCTGGTGGACGTCGGTGTAGCCGCTGAGGGTGGTATGGGCCAGGGTGTAGGTCTTCCCGCCGACGGCGAGGGTGACGTTGGAGCTGTCCGGGGACCATATCCGGAAGGTGGTGGCGGTCGGGGTGTAGATCGCGCCGAGGGTGTTCAGCGGGCTGGCGGGTCCGGTCGGGGTGGGTGTGGTGGGCGGTGTGCTGGTTGGGGTGGTGCCGCCGGAGGAGGTCACGGTCAGCAGGTGGCTGGAGGCGTTGTAGAAGAACGTCGTCGTGGCACCCGCGGCCGGGACGGTGAAGGGGATGTTCGCGCCGCCGTCGCCGTAGTTCTCGTACCAGGACATGCCGACGGTGGCCTTGACCTGCCAGTTTCCCGTGGGGACGGCGGTGGTGGAGTAGGTGTAGGTGCCGTCGCCGTCGATGTCCTCCAGCCACGGGTTGAGGCAGTCCGGTGCCCAGTCCGTCGAGCAGCCGGTCTCGGACTGGAAGTCGCCGGGGGCGGTGACGATCTTGCTGTTGATGTCGTCGGTGATCCAGTGGGTGACAGGGTCGTAGACGAAGGTGACCTGCTTGCCGCCGGACGGGACGGTCAGGGAGATGTTGTCGCCGCGGCGACGGCGTGGGCGCCGTAGTTCTCGCTCCAGCTGCCGTTGATGGGCGTGGACGCGGTGTGGCTGTCCCCGTTCTACGCCTCCCCGCAGGCCGACGCCGGATACGACGTGGCCGACTACCGCGCGGTGGACCCCATGTTCGGGCAACTGTCCGACGCCGTCGACCTGATCGACGACGCCCACCGGCTGGACCTGCGGGTGATCTTCGACATCGTGCCCAACCACTGCTCCGACCAGCACCCCTGGTTCGCCCAGGCGCTGCGTGACGGACCCGGCTCGCCGGCCCGAGCCCGCTTCCACTTCCGGCCCGGCAAGGGCCCCCGCGGCGAGCTGCCGCCCAACGACTGGGAATCGGTGTTCGGCGGCCCCGCCTGGACCCGCACCACCAACCCCGACGGCACGCCGGGCGAGTGGTACCTGCACCTGTTCGCCCCGCAGCAGCCCGACTTCAACTGGACCACCCGGCCGTCCACGACGAGTTCCGCTCCATCCTGCGGTACTGGCTCGACCTGTACCGCGCCGCCCTGGCCCACCGCCGCGACCACGCCGCCCTGGGAGCCCCCGACAACCTCTACTGGATCAGCAGCCCACCCGGCACCCTGGTCTTCCAGCGCCACCCCGGCTCCCACCGCACCGTCAACCTCACCGACGCGCCGGTGACGCTACCCGTCTGCGGCACCCTGCTGGTCGCCAGCGGCCCCGTCAGCCACACACAGACCGAGGTGATGCTGCCGCCGGACACCACCGCCTGGTGGCACACGACCTGACCCGTGCCCTACGGGGCAGCAGCCGGGCGACCCGCTCCCCACACCGCCCGGCACCAGGACGCCACCGCAAGGGCATGCGACTTGCAGTGGCGTCCTGGCACGTGTCGCTGCTCCAGCGAGACAGCCAACCGCGGCGTTGGCAGTCCGGTTCGGGCGTGGGATCGAGCCCGGCCAGCCGACAGCGCGGTACCCGCAGGCGAACACGTCATCACCGACAGTGCGGCAACCGCCTTCGGTGTCAGGGCCGCGCCTGCCCATGCCTCACGTCCGCCGACCCGGGCCGCGGTGGAGGCCGCTGCGACTGTCGCCTCGACTCCCGCCCGGGTGGCGGGGCCTCCTGTCCTGCTGATCCCGCACCGCAGCGAGAATCCCGAGGAGGCCACGCTGCCCGCTGACTACGGTAACTTCCTGGCGATCGTGCGGGTCGCCGACGACCCCATCCAGGTAAGCGCGGTCGGCGGGGAACTGGGCCTTCAGGTGACGGTGCGCGGCAAGCTGGAACCGGTGCACACAAAGATGATCAAGCTCGCCGGCCAAGGCCGGCCGCGCAAGCGAGGCGACGGGCGGTTCACCGCACGCTCCTGGACCGGGTGCGGCATAGAACCGGGAACGCTTCAGATGCCACCCACCGTGTGGTGCCTGCTCAGATCTGGTTCGTGCCACCATCGACGTAGATGTTCGCGCCGACGACGTAGCTGCTTTGTTCCGAGGCCAGGAAGGCCACGACTGCCGCGGCCTCCTCAGGCCGACCCATGCGCCCCTTGGCCACGGTCGCGGCGACATTCTCCTTCACGGCCCGGGCGGTCTCCTCGTCACCGAAAGCGGCGGTGCCCCCAGGCGTCTCGATCCATGCCGGCGACACTACGTTGACCCGGATGCCACGGCCCTTGAGCTCGTTGGACCACGTCCGCGCGAAGGACCGGACGGCTGCCTTCGACGCCGCGTACGCGCCGAACGCCTCTACTCCACGGTCGCCGGCCGTCGAACCGACCAGGACGATCGAGGCTCCGTCGTTGAGCAATGGCAACGCCTTCTGCACGGTGAACAGCGTGCCTCGGACGTTGACCGCGAAGGTCTGGTCGAAGTGCTCCTCGGTGGTCTGTTCCAGCGTCACAAACGCACCGATCGCCGCGTTCGCCACGAGCACGTCCAAACCCTGACCTCGCGCCTGGACCGCCTTGTAGAGCCGGTCCAGGTCCTCCGGCTTCGAGATATCGCCGACGACCCCGGTGGTCCGGTCTTCTCCGATGGTCTTGACGGCAGCCTCCAGTACGGCCTCACGTCGTCCGGTGACGAACACGTACGCACCCTCGTCCGCCAGCCGTACGGCGGTGGCCAGACCGATACCGGTGCCGCCCCCGGTGACCACCGCCGTCTTGCCTTCCAGCTGTCCCATGTGGGTGTCTCCCTAGCTCTCTCGATGCCGATCCGTTCAACATCGATACTGCGGGAACAGCGGAGTACGATCAATAATGCAGAGTCCGGAGTCCTTTACGTAACGTCCAGGAGGTGTCGTCCGTGCTCGGCTTTCAGGATCCGGTGGCTGACGCAATCGGCCTGCTCAGGCCTCGCACGGTGATCGGGCCCAGTCTCCGGGCCGTGGGAGATTGGGCTTTGCGCTTCGACACGTTCTTGCACGTGCGGATCGGGGGCCTCGTGCGCGGCACCTGCTGGTTGATCCTCGAAGGGCAGGAGCCGGTGCTCCTGCAGGAGGGTGACACCTTCATGCTGGGCAACCCGCCGCCTTACGTACTGGCCAGCACGCTTGACGCAAGCCCGAGCCCGGCGGAGTCTGTGTGGGCGCGTGCCGAAGACGGGTTCGTGCGGATCGGCCCGGAGTCCGAGGAGGACCTCTACCTCTGCGTCGGGCACATCGCCTTCGACGACAGCAACGCGGCCCTCCTGACCGATCTTCTGCCGCCGCTCGTGATCGTTCGCGTGGCCGATCCTCATGGCAGGCGGCTCGCGCTGCTGATCGATCTCCTGGCCACCGAGGTCGGGGTCGCCGCCGCAGGCGGCCCGCTGGTGCAGAACCACCTGGCACAGATCCTGCTCGTGCACATGCTGCGTGCTCACGCCGGTCGGACAGACCGGCCCACCGGCTGGCTGGGCGCCCTGAACGAGGACGGCATCGGTGCCGCCCTGCGTGCCGTGCACGCGGACGTAGCCCACTCCTGGAGCCTCAAGGAGCTCGCCGAGATCAGCCACATGTCGCGTTCCGCGTTCGCCCAGGCGTTCAAGAGCCACGTCGGAGTCCCGCCGTTGGAGTACCTGATCCAATGGCGCATGAGCCTCGCGCGCGACGCCCTCGCCCGCGACACTCTGTCGATCTCCGAGCTCGCACGGGCCACCGGCTACCTGTCCGAGAGCGCATTCAGCACCGCGTTCCGCCGCGTGGTCGGCTCATCGCCCGCACAGTTCCGTAACCAGGCACGGCAGCCACCGCGCTCGGCCACGAACGTAGCCGCCGGGCGGGAGTGAGCGGCCCCGCGCCGTACAAGCGCTTCGCCATCGAGGAGCCGGCCCTGTTCGACATCACTTAGACCATGTCCTATGTGGTGAGGCGGATGAGGCGTTTGTAGCAGCAGAGGGCTGCGGCGAGGCCGAGGAATGCCAGGTAGTTGCGGGGGTCGCCCGCCCGCAGCCTGCCGTCCGTGCTCACCCTGGGCGCCAAGCACGGCGAGTCGCTGGTGCTGGCCGCGGAGGGCGAGGGCGCGCGGGCCGCGGTCGAGGAACTGGCCGCGCTGGTGGCCCGCGACCTCGACGCACAGGAGTAGTGAGGGCGGCAGTGCTGACGGGTATCGGGATCGGCGCGGGCAACGCCGCCGGCCCGGCGGCTCGCCTGGCGCCCGCGCCGGTGCTGTCCGCTCCGCGCACCCTCGCCTCGGCGGAGGTGCCCGGCGAGGCCGCGGCGGTGCGGGCGGCGCTGCGGGAGGTCGCCACGGACCTGGCGGAGCGCGCGGCCACGGTGACGGGCGCGGCGGCCGAGGTGCTGTCCGCGAACGCCATGACGGCCGCCGACCCGGCGCTCGCCGACCGGGCCGCGGCCCTGGTGCTTGACGGCACCGACGGCGCACACGCGCTCACGGGCGCGTTCGGGGAGTTCCGGGCCGCGCTGGTGGCCGCGGGCGGCTACTTCGCCGAGCGCGTCGCCGACCTGGACGACCTGCGGGACCGGTCGGTGGCCCGGCTGCTGGGCCTGCCCATGCCGGGACTGCCCGTGCCCGGGCACCCGTACGTCCCGGTCGCCGAGGACCTCGCCCCCGCCGACACGGCGTTGCTCGACCCGGGCGAGGTGCTGGCCCTGGTCACCGAGCGCGGCGGCCCGACCAGCCACACCTCGATCCTGGCCAAGGCGCTCCGGTTGCCCGCCGGGGTCGGCTGCGCCGACGCGGGCGCCCTGGCAGACGGCCGGACCGTCCTGGTGGACGCCGCTGCCGGCACCGTGGCCACCGACCCGACGCCGCAGGCCGTCACCGCCGCGGCCGAACGCGAGCGGCTGCGCCGCGAGCGGGCCGGCCGGGCGCACGGCCCCGGCCGCACCGCCGACGGCGAGGGTGTCGGCCTTTTCCGTACCGAATTCCTCTACCTCGACCGGGCCGAGGCGCCGTCCGTGGCCGAGCAGACCGACGCCTACCGCACGGTCTTCGCCGCGTTCGCCGGCCGGTGGGGAGGTGGGCATGCTCATGCCGTATCGGCATGGGGCGCTACGATGACGTGGTGGACCTGGACATGCGCAGGGTGCGCTACTTCGTGGCCGTGGCCGAAGAGTGCAGCTTCGTCCGGGCCGCCAGCCGCCTGTACATGACCCAGCCGGCTCTGAGCCGTCAGGTCCGGGCGCTGGAGGAAGACCTGGGCGTGGTCCTGTTCGTCCGCAACCGGCAGGGAACCGTGCTGACGCGGGCGGGACGTCAGTTGCTGGAGGACGCACAGCCGATGCTGGCCATGTCGCTGGCCGTGCAGCAGCGTGTGCGGGCCGCGGGCCGGGAGGAGAGCCATTTCACCGTCGGCTTCATGCCCGGTGTCATCGTCACCCCGATTGTCCGGGAATTCTCCCGTGTGGCACCCGGCGTGCGGGTCGAGGTGCTCCACACCTCGATCACCGACCAGGTCGACTACCTGCTGGATGGCCGGGTCGATGTGTGTTTCGTGCGACTGCCGCTGCCCGAGGGCATGTTCGAGGTCGTACCTCTGTTTCCGGAGCCCCTGGTGGCGGCCTTGCCCAGCAGTCACCCTCTGGCCCAGCACAAGGCCGTGTGCCTCGACGACCTGCGGAACCTTGCTCTTCTGCAGGACCATGGAGACGTCCCGGAGTGGCGGGGCCCGGTCTTTCGCGGCTCGGCCGCCGCGCAGGGGGACTCCGGCAGGTTCCCGGTGACGATCGAGGAGCGCCTGGAAGCCGTCGCCTCGGGGGCGGGCTGCTATGTGATGCCGGCCGGTATCGCCGACTTCTACCGCCGCGACGACGTCTCCTGCCTGACGCTGGAGGACATGGCGCCGCGGATGGTCGCCCTGGCCTACCCCAAGCACCGGACCATGCCCGAACTCCACCGGTTCGCCGAGATCTCCCGCCGCATGCTGGGCCCCGGCACGAACTGACCCGGCCGCCATGCGGAGCACCCGCGGCAGGCGTCGGTGGCAGCCGCCGGTCGGCTTTCGGCCGAATGCAGGGTGATCCTTTTCCCCTCGGACTCGGGCACGCGTGCGGAGTACTCGTAGCCGGGACGCTCCTCGGCCGGGTCGACGACGGCTCCGCCTGCCGAGGTGACCCGCTTGAGCGCCTCGGCCAACGGCTCGTCGACATGGACATACGGCAGCGATCCGCCACGATCTGCGGGGGATCGTTCTGGAAGACCGTCCCGCAGAAAAGCTTCGCGCGCGGCAGATTCTCCGCGGGAATCCCGCCCCAGACCGTCTGCATGGTTGCTGCATTCCGAAAACACGGCGAGGGCATCGGCCGCCACCCGCCGAAAGACCTTGCCGGACAGACCCTGCGGCGTCCGCCCCCGGCTCATGCCGGGTCGGCATGAACAGGCACGGAATCGGCATTGGCGAAAACGGGCGTGCGGACGCAATAGTCGAACGCGAAGCAACGCGGACCGCGAGGGACACGGGGACTCTCCCGTCCCCGAAAATCGCGCCGTTTCTTCATGTCGGTACGGCAGAACCACTCAAGGGAAAAACACACATGAAATCCACCGCTCGATTCAAGGTGTTCGCGGCGACCGCAGCGGCTTGCGGCGCGGCCGCGGCTTCGCTGGTCGCAGTCAACGCCGACGCGGCCACGACCAGCCCGACCACACACGCCCCCTCGCAGGTGAGCTACACCGCCAAGCCGACCGTCGTCCTGCTTCACGGCGCGTTCGCCGACTCCTCCAGCTGGGACAGCGAGATCAGCTACCTGCGCGGCCAGGGGTACCCCGTCTTCGCGATCGACACGCCGCTGAGGGGTCTCGCCTTCGACAGCGCCTACGTCGAGGCCCAGCTCAAGACGATCAGCGGCCCCGTGGTGCTGGTCGGCCACTCCTACGCCGGCGAGGTGATCAGCCAGGTGGCCGCCGAGACGCCCAATGTCAAGGCTCTCGTGTACGTGGCCGCGCTCATCCCCCACGCGGGCGACACCGCCAACTCCCTGATCGGACAGTTCCCCGGATCACAGCTCACCCCGGCGAACCTGCGCACCGTCCCGCTGCCCGGGGGCGACACCGATGTCTACATCACCGCGGGCCAGTACGGAAGCGTCTACGCGAACGGACTGCCGGGAGCGGACATCCTCGACTCCTCCGTGACCCAGGAGCCCATCGCCTACTCGGCGTTCTCCGAAGCGGCCACGGTGAACCCGCCCACGGCGACGCCGAAATGGGCGGTCATTGCCACCGACGACCACGCCGTCCCGACAAAGGCCCAGGAATTCGAAGCCCAGCGCGTCGGCGCCCGCATCACCTACGTGAACTCAGGGCACGATGTGCCCGCGACCCGGCCGGGAGCGGTCGACTGCGCCATCATCGCGGCTGCCGACTCGGTGCGCTGACCGCACTGGCTGCGCACGGCCCGGCATTGGGTGGTTGAAATCGTGAGCTGCGAGGTCTCCGGTAGGTGAGTCGTCGACTGAAACGACTGCCACCAGACCGGAGACCTCGTTTGCGGATGACACCTGTAGGCGGCCATGAACCAACATCTCACACTCGGCCCGGGCGATGATTACCGTCCGCCCCGCCAGATTCAGGAGATTCTCAAAGATGCCCAGCACTCAGTGGCGCGAGAGGTTCGCGCCCGACGAGAATGCGCGACACGAAGAGCAAGCACGCGTTTTCATCGAGATGCAGCGTCAGCGTTCCATGAGATACGGAACCGGACGGGCGCTGCATCGTAAGCAGGTGGCCGCCCTGAAGGCGATCCTTACGGTGGAAGAGGGCCTTCCCGATTATGCGGCTCAGGGGATCTTCGCCAGTGCTTCATCGTACGAAGCGCGCGTGAGGCTCTCCAACGGAGGGTTCGATATCTCTGGCGACCGGGCCCCAAGCGTCCGCGGGTTCGCGATCAAGGTGCTCAGGGCGGCCAGCGCCTCGACCGCCGAAGCCGAGCAGGACTTCCTTATGATCAATCAGGAGGTCCTGAGGGTCAAGGACAGCGCCGAATTCGTCGGAATCGTGGACGTCGCAACCAGCGGGCCCGGCGCCGGGCTCCGTAAGGCCGCGAGGAGTCCGGGAGTCATTCTCAGCGCCGTCTCCAACTTCAGGGACATGAAGAGGCCGTTCAGCGGATTCGCCACACACGACTTCTTCAGCATCATGCCCATTGCTTTCGGTGATTACGCAGCTCGACTGAGGCTGTGCGCGGCCTCGACGCTGATCAATGGCGATGCCGACAACGATTGGGCCGCTGACGTCTACAAGCGGCTCGCCGAGGACGATCTGGAGTTTCTTTTCCAGGCCCAGTTCTTCGAGGACGAAGATCGCACTCCCATCGAGAATTCGGCGGTCCGCTGGGAGGCGCCGTGGGTCACCGTGGCACGCCTGCGCGTACCCTCGCAGGCGCCGGACGCAGCCCTGTCCGAGGCCGTCGAGAAGAGCGGTTTCGATCCTTGGAATGCGGTGCCGGAGCACCGGCCCCTGGGAGAGTTGATGCGTGCTCGCAAGGCGGCCTACTCCGTAAGCCGACGCGGCCGGGACACCATGCCATAACGGCCTCGTCGA
The DNA here is from genome assembly GCF_016918855.1 of Actinacidiphila acididurans. Lineage (GTDB taxonomy): Bacteria > Actinomycetota > Actinomycetes > Streptomycetales > Streptomycetaceae > Actinacidiphila > Actinacidiphila acididurans. The sequence goes on along the minus strand of NZ_JADKYB010000001.1, from coordinate 137,950 downwards.
TGGTGGTGCCGGTGGGCGTCTTCGCAGGCGTCGGTACCGCCTCAGTCGCCCAGCATCTTGAACGTCTGCCGGTGCCAAACGACGGGATTGCGCTCGTCGTCGGTCATCATGGCGAGCACGCGCAGCAGGATGATGTCGTGGTCGCCGGCCGGATAGCTGCGCTCGACGGTGCACTCCAGCCAGACCGGCGCGCCTTCGAGGAACACCGCACCGGATGCTGCTTCCAGTGTGGCGAGGCCGGCAAACCGGCTGTCCTTGCTGCGCGATGCCATCTGCCGGGCCTTGCCGGTGTGCTCCTCCCCGAGGACGGAGACCCCGATCGCCCGCGTGCGGGACAGCTCCGGCCAGGTCGTCGAGCCGTGTTGCGCGGCGAAGGAGACCATGGGCGGCTCGTAGGAGACCCCGACGGCGAGCGACGAAACGATCATGAGGGTCGGTTGCCCGTCGACGAGAGCCGAGAGCGCCGCGACTCCTGACGGGAATCGGGAGAACGCCCGCTTCATCTCCTCGGGATCTGTGGTGAAGTCCTGCGCCGACGTCATCAGTGGGTCCCGGTCTTCGAGGACTTCGACGACCTCGCACTCGAGCCCGGGGGCTGCGGCGAGGCGTTCGCCGGCATCGTCTGCTGCGGTCATCTCACACCGCCAGGTTCTCGCGCAGCGTGGCGCCCGGGTACCGGGGCGCGAGCACACCGCGCCGGCGCAGCTCGGGCAGCAGCAACTCGCTGATGCCGGCGAACCCCGAGGGCATGGCGAGCGGGCAGGAGAACATGTAGCCGCCGCGTGATCCGGTCGCGGCGAAGTTCTCCTCCAGCGCGTCGGCCACGGTGGCGGCGTCGCCGACGATGCTGTGGTCCAGGCCCGCCGCCCTTCTCCGTCCGTGCATGAAGAACTCGTGCCGGCTCATCGTGCAGTCCTCGCCGAACTCCGCGATGAGCGAGCCGATGAGGCCCGCGGGACTCGCGTTGAGCGCGACGATCTCGTCGTGCAGCTCGGCCAGGCGGAACGACTGCGGCAATGTCGAGAGGTCGTAGCCGACGTTGTGCGACAGATAGGTGGCGACGGCTTCCTCGTTCCAGAACTCCTGTACGGAGTCGGATTGTGCTCGTGCCTCGGCCGTCGTACGGCCGACGATCACCTGCGTGGCCCACAGAATGCCCACGTGCGCCGGGTCCCGTCCTTCGTCGAGGAGCGCTTCGTCGAGGAGCTTGCGGTGACGCTGCTGGCTTGTGACACTGCCGCCGAATCCGAAGACGAGGTCGGCGAACCGGGCCGAAGCGGCGATGCCCCGGGGCGAGTTGCCCGCCTGGACGATGAGCGGGTGGTGCTGCGGGCTGGGCACCGAGGCAAGCGGGCCCTTGACGGTGAAGAAGCGCCCTTCGTGGTCGATGGGGTGCACCTTGGACGGGTCGGCGAACCGGCCCGTGGCCCGGTCGCGCACGATCGCGCCGGGTGCCACCGAGTCCCACAGCGCGCGGCAGACCGCGATGAACTCCTCCATCCGCTCGTAGCGCAGGTCGTGGTCCATCAACTCCGCGAACCCGTAGTTCGCCGCGTCCGCGCCGCGTGTCGAGGCGACCACGTTGAAGGCGATGCGCCCGTCCGTGACATGGTCGAGGGAGTTCAGCAGCCGTGCCACATAGAACGGATGCATGAACGTCGAGGAGTACGTCAGGCCGAAGCCGATCCTGTCCGTCACCGTGGACATCGCCGCGATGACCGGCGACATGTCGTGGCGAGGCCATTGGATGCCCCATTCCACCGCCGGTGCGATGCTGCCCCGCCAGGTGCTGGGCACACCGCTGCCGTCGCCGAAGAACAGCATGCCGACGCCGGCGCGCTCGGCCGTCCGCGCGAGCTCCATGAACATGCGGACGTCCGGGAAGTCCAGCCCGGCCCAGGAACCCTGCCTGGCCCACGCGCCCTCGGTGTGGGTGAAGGAGAGGTCGAAGGCTGTGTGCATGCCGGTCACCGTGGCACCTTCTTCCAGAGCTCGACGACCTCGTCGGCGTCGCTGAGTACGGCCGCGTTGAGCCCCAGCTGGACGAGGGCCGCGGCGTTCACGTCAAGGTCGTAGGCAGCCGTCGCGTCCTGGGGGACGACAACGGGCCAGTCCAGTTGCATGGCGTCCTGGGCGGTCGCGTGGACACAGCACTCGCTGGTCAGGCCCGCGACGGTGAGCCAGTCGACGCCCGCGGCGTGCAGCCGCGCGTCGAGATCGGTACCGAGGAATCCGCTGTAGCCGCGCTTGACCACGCGCGGCTCGCCTTCGGCCGGCCGCATGCGGTACCACTGGGCGCCGGGCGTACCGATCACGCACGGTTCGGCCGGGCTCACAGGCGCGTCGTAGTCACCGCCGCGCAGCCAGTTGCTCGCCCGCCAGGGCAGCGCCGGATCGGTACCCAACTCGACCCAGATCACCTGCACGTCGGCGAGCCGTGCGGCGTCGACGAGGTCGCCGACCCGGGTGACCGCCCGGTCGAGCGCCGTCAGGGCCGCATTCGTCAGCCGGTAGTCGTCCAGGGCCGCCGGATCGGCGAAGTCACGCTGGACGTCGACGACGACGAGCGCGGGTCTGCTGCCGGGCCGGGTGAGGCGGGCGAGTTGTCTGTCGCGCAGGTCGGACATCAGGCCGCCACCTCGTCGCGGGCACGCAAGGCGGGCAGTACGGTCTCGCCGAACAGCAGCATGTCCTCGTCGTACTCCGGGAAGATCAGCATGAGCCCGTCCAGATCGGCCTCGCGCACGATGTACTCGATGTGCTCGGTGACGGTCCCCGCCGAGCCGGCGACATACGCGGTCTGGAAGGCTGCCTCGCCTTCGGCGCCCTCGGCCCACGCACGGGCCTGGTCCTCGGGCACCCCCCAGGTACGGCGCATACGGGCGAGCGCCTCGCGGTCGAGTCCGGCGCCCCACTCCTTCACCTTCTTCGCGGCCAGCTCGTCGGTCTCGTCCTGGACGACGGTGAGCATCGAGTAGGTCTTGCATACCCGGCCGTTGGCCTTCGCCCGTGCGTGGACGTCCGCCGAGAGCTCCCTCATCTCGTCGAGACTTTCGGCGGCGAGGAAGGCACCGTCCGCGTACCGGGCCTGGAAGCGGCGCGCTTCCTCGGACTTACCCGCGTTGATGAGGGTCGGGCGGCTGGCCGGATGCGGGCGGGACTCGCAGTCGACGAGGTCGAAGTACGGCGTGTGCATGGTGACCGAGGGTTCGGTCCACAGCCGGCTGACCGCCTCCGTCCACAGCTCAGTCATCCGGTAGCGGTCCTCGTGGCTGAGCTCCGGGTCCCAGACACCGAACTGCTCGAACTCCCCCGCGTAGGACCCGTTGACGATGTTCATGCCGGCCCGGCCGCCGGAGACGTCCTGGAGGGTGGTGAGCATCTTCGCCGCGACGGCGGGGTTGTGTACGTTCGCATGCAGGGTGGCCCAGACCTTGACCCGGGTGGTGGCCTCGGCGAGCGCCGTCATCATCGTCACCGACTCGAGCGAGCGGCCCCAGTGGTCGGTGGTCCCGCCGAAGCCGCGCCACTTCGCCATCGACATGATGAAGTCGAGGCCGATGCTCTCCGCTTGCAGGGCCGCGCGTCTGTTCCAGGCATAGCTCGCCTCGGGATGCGGCGCTGTCGTGGACAGCATCCATCCCCCGTTCCCGATGGGGAGGAAGATTCCGTACTCTTTCGCGGGCACGTCGTGGGCCTTTCCATGAGATTCCTGAAACCGTTTCGGCAGGCCGGGGACCGGAGGGCCGCCCCGCGCCAATGCTGCTACGGGGCAGGCCAGACGAGCTTGCCGCCGGCGTAGATGTCGCCGACGAACGAGGTGTCGAACCACCCCTTGGCCTTGTCCGCGGTCACACCGGCCGGCACGATCTTGAACTGGTGCAGCATGTCGACGAGCTTCGCGACGTTGCCGGGGTCGATGCCGCCCAGCGGCTGCCCGGGCGTCGGGTTGCCCTTGACCACCTGCGTCTCGGTCTTCCAGATGGTCGCGTTCAGCGTCTTGTCGTACGTCGGGCCCGACAGCTTCGCCGCGAAGCCGACGCACTCGGTGATGTGTTCCTCACTGGACGAGCAGTAGTCGTAGGCGTGCAGCGCCGCGCGCAGGATGTCCTCGACGGCGTGCGGATGCGCCGTGGCGAACGCCGGGTTCACGGCCATCGCACCGATGGAGCTGGGGACGCCGTAGTCGACGGGCTTCCATACGGTGACGTCCTTGCCGGCCGCCTTGAGCTGGTTGGGCTCGTTGGAGACGAATCCGGTGAGTGCTTCGAGGCCGCCCTGCCTGCGGGGCAGTACGGAAGGGTCGTACCCCTCCTTGACGAGTCTGAGCGAGTCCCACGTGACCCCGGCCTTGACGAGCATCGCCTCGACGGCGGCGGGCACATAGCCCTTGTGGCCGACCACTTTGCCGTCGAGCTGGGTGAGCTCGGTGATGTCCTTGTTCGTCATCAGGATGTCGAGGCCGGCGTTCGAGTACGAGGAGATGCCCTCGATGTCGATGCCGTTGGCCTGGGCCTGGATGATGTCCTGTTCGGCGATGGCGGACACGGTCGCCTGCCCGCTGGCCAGCAGTTTGGTGTTCTGTGCGGTGTCGCCGGTGCCGGGTTTGAGGGTGACGGTGAGGCAGAGGTCCTTGAAATAGCCGAGCTTGGCGGCAGCGATGTATTCGAGGATGGACACCGACGACTGGAACTGGTAGCCGGACAGATAGGTGATCGTGCCGGCGGCCTTGTTCTCGGCGCAGCGCTCGGCCGAGATCGCGGAACCGTTCGAGCCGGCCGAGGAGCTGTCGCTCGAGCCCGAGCCGCACCCCGCGACGCCGGCGGTCAGCACAGCGGCGGCGAGGCCCGCGAACCCGGATCTGATGAAGCGGTGCTGCATGGGTGACTCCAAACTCGTGATACACCGGGGGTGGCGTGGATGAGGGTGATGAGGGCATGGATCACCGGGCGCCCGGCCCTCGTGGGCCTGCGCGGCGACAGCGCGGCCGTGTGATCGGCGGTGGGTCAGTCAGTCCTGGGTGCTGTCGTGCCAGTGCAGCGCACGCCGCTCGACCAGCGTGACGGCGAGCAGGAGCAGCACGCCCATGAGCGCGAGGACGAAGATCGACGCGTACACGACCGGTAGCTGGTTCATGGACGAGGCCACGCTGATCGCCGTGCCGAGGCCGCGGGTCGACCCTGACGCCGACATCTCGGCCACCACGGCGCCGATGATCGACAGCGGGAAGACGATGCGCAGCGCGGCGAAGAGGAAGGGCAGGGCATGGGGGATGCGCAGGTGCCACAGCAGTTCGATGCGGGAGGCGTCCATCGTCCGGTACACCTGGAGCACCTGCCGCGGCACGGACCGCAGACCGGTCGCTGTGTTGATGAGGATGGGGAAGAAGCAGATCAGACCGGTGATGATCAGCTTGGGCATCGGTCCGAAGCCGAAGGCCACGACCAGGGCCGGAGCGATCGCCACCAGCGGGGTGACGTTGAGTACGACCGCGATCGGCATGACGGCCCGGCGCACGAGCGGAAGTTCGCTGGTCAGCACCGCGAGAACGAACGCGGCGGCGAACCCCATCGCGAGTCCGGCGGTCGCCTCGCCCAGGGTGACGAGGGCATTGTGGACGTAGTAGCCGAGATTCGTGCGGAGCGAGCTGCCGATCTTCGGCAGTGACGGCAGCAGGTACGGCAGCTTCCGGGCTCCGTACTCCCACAGGGCGGCGATAATCGCCAGCATCACCACGAGGGGCAGCCACACGGACGGGCGGATCCATGCCATCCGGGACTTCGGATGGCTGAGGCTGAAGCGCGACGGTTCGGCGGGCCGCTCCGCTCCGGACGCCGTGGCGGTGCTTTCCTCGGCTACGGTCATTTCCCTGAACCCCCCATTCACGCGGCGTCGCTGTGCCAGGCGCGGCGCAGACGGTCTCTGATCAGGTCCTCGTACTCGTGGAAGCGGTGCTCCCCGAAAAGGCGTTCGCCGCGCGGCCGGGGCAGGTCGACCTCGATGGACTCGACGATGCGGCCGGGTTTCGGGGCCATGACGACCACGGTGTCGGAGAGCCGGACGGCCTCGGACACGGAGTGGGTGACGAACAGGACCGTAGTCTTCAGCTCGTCCCACAGATCGAGCAGTTGATCCTGGAGGCTCTCGCGGGTGAATTCGTCCAGCGCGGAGAAGGGCTCGTCCATGACGAGCATGTCGGGCCGAAGGCCGAAGGCGCGCACGATCGCGACGCGCTGCCGCATACCGCCGGACAACTGAGCCGGAAGCTTGTGCAGGGCTTCGCCGAGACCTGCCTTGACAAGGAGTTCGCGCATGTCGGGGGCGGCCGGTGCGCTCTCCCGCTCGGTGAAACCGGCGATGCGCCCGCGTCGTTTGGCGGCTCCACGGTTGATCTTCTGCGGCAGCGTGACGTTCCGGAGTACGGACATCCAGGGCAAGAGGGCCGGGGTCTGCGGCACGAGACCGATCATCTTGGCGGCACATGCCTCGGCCGGTGTGACACCGTGCACCCGGACGTCACCGCGGTCGGGCTGTTCGAGGCCGGCCACAAGGCGCAGCAGTGTCGATTTGCCGCAGCCGCTGGGTCCGATGAGGCTGACGAAGCTGCCGGGCCGCACCGTCAGGGAAACGTCGTCGAGGGCAACCGTTGCGGATGGCCCGAAGCCGTAGGCCCGGCGCACGGACCGCAATTCAAGTGCAGGCGTTCCTGGCACCTTCACGCTCCCGTCCATGTTGCGGGCGCACAGGCCCGATCCTGGAAGCCGGAGAGCATGCGTGGCGAGCTCGGCTGACTGCCACGCGGAAATCCGCCTAGGTTCCCCGACCGTAGCCATCTTCTGTTTCGGCCCACCGCGACGGCCGGTTACGCGCGTTTTACGCCGGGCGTCGTAGTGTTACGACCGTGCTGCCGTCGAAGACGTAGATCTCGATGCCGAGTTCCGCCGCGGCGCGGGCGACCCAGCCGGCGAGCGCTTGGACGATCAGTTCGGTGACGACGAGCACCGCGCGTTCGGCGGTCGGCACCGAGTCCCGCAGCCACAGCAGCTTGAACATGTCGGCCAAGACCTTGTTGCGGTAGGCGGGTTTGTAGGCGCCCTGATTGCTGACGAGCTGGACGAGCAGGCGGCCCTCGGGGTCGATCCCCTCGACCTCGACCCGGCTGCCGTCGGGCAACATGAGCGGCTTCGGGCGCAGCGGCGTACCGAGGCGGTCGCCCAGGGCGGTGAGCATACGGCGTTCGATGGAACCTTCGGCGAATCGGCTCCACTCGGTGGGGCTGTCAAGGACCGTCAGGCGCATCTTCCGGAGTCTAGGAAACGCCGGTTTCCCACGTGTTTCACGAGCATGAGCTCGCAGGCCTCGATCAGCCGACACGGCCGGCCCAGCAACCAGGGCCGCGCACGGACCGCGGCCTGATGACGCGACTGCCCGGCGGAAGGATCACGACTCGAACGCGCGTACCCTCGGTAACACTTCTGGGACCGGCCGCGCTGCGGTAGTCAGACGCGCTGCTCAGCGGCGGAGCGGCTGTCGGTCCCGTCGAATCGGCACACCACCGAACCGGCCGAGGCCGTAGAGACATCCCCGAGCCAAGAAGGGAAACGCAGCTCATGCGTAACTCCACACAGGTCGAGACCCGCGAGATCACCGACAGCGACCTGGACGGCATTTCGGGCGGCATCGGTATCTCCGGCGGCGGTGGCGCAGGCCCCGTCAGTGTCTCCGGCGGTGTCGACATCGAGGGCCTCGAAGGGCTCGCGGAGCCCCTGGAGTCCGCACTCCCCAATGCGCGGGTCTCCGGCAACGCCACCTTCTGACGGCGGCATCTGCCTCAAGGCGCCATGATTCCTGTCCCGGCCCGAACTTCCGTGGGGGATACGCGGGCCGGGGCAGGGCCGCATCCCGATGCGGCATGTGACGGCCCCGGTCGCCGGCTCCCCCCGTGGCGGGCGACCGGGGCTTCATGCCGTATGGATGCAACCGGACGAAGGACGCCGATCCCCCGTGCCGTTCCACGGGCCGCCGTCGAATGACCTGGATGGCGCATCGCCCTCGGGCCGACGGGCCGACCTGCCCAAGGTCGCGGAGGCATGCACCGAAGGCGGCAGCCTTGCCCACGGCTCGCTCTCCCACTGGAGGCCGCGGCGATGCGCGCGCTGTCGCCGTCGCCGAAACCGAGCGGGATCGAAGGTGCCGCTCGGAAGGACTGCGAGCATAGTAGCGATATGGGCATATGGAACAAACGAGACGATATGATCGTGCACCAGAGCGAGCCCTACAACGCTGAACCACCTCCTGGCGCGCTCGTGGACGCGGTCACCCCTTTGGACACCTTCTACGGCCGCAACCATGCCCCGATCCCCCGCCTCGACGGGACGAGCTGGCGGCTGCGGGTGGACGGCACGGTCGACCGCCCGCTGGAATTGTCGCTGGATGAACTGCGGCGCCGCTTCCCCGAACGGAAAGTGCTCGCCACTTTGCAGTGCGCGGGCAACCGCCGCGCCGACCTCGTGGAGTTCCGCGACATACCCGGCCAGGTCCCCTGGGGCCCCGGAGCCATCTCCACGGCATGGTGGACCGGTGCGAGCCTGGCGGATGTACTGACCGAGGCAGGGCTGCAGGCAGAAACGGCCCACATCGCCTTCATCGGTGCCGACGTGTCACAGGACGCCGACCCGCCACAGCCCTTCGGCGCCTCAATACCGGCGGCGAAGGCCACCTCCAGCGAGGTACTCCTGGCCTGGGCGATGAACGATCAGGCTCTTCCCGCCGCGCACGGCGCCCCGCTGCGCGCCGTCGTCCCGGGCTACATCGGCGCCCGCAGCGTCAAATGGCTCCAGCGCATCACCGCACAGACCGAACCGTCCGACAACTACTTCCAGTGGGAATACAGCCTCCTGCCGCCCGAGGCCGACCCCCGCAAGGCAGGACCGGGCGACGGCATCACGCTCGGGCCGGTCGTCATTCACATCGCCATCCTGCGGCCCGGCAAAGGCACCCCGCTGCCCTCCGGACCCACCGAGGTCACCGGCGTGGCCTTCGCCGGCGACGACCGCATGGTGACACGCGTGGACGTGTCCGCCGACGGCGGTACCACCTGGGTCCAGGCCGATCTCAACGCACCGGACACCCCGTGGACGTGGCAGCACTGGCGTGCCACGCTCACCCTCCCGTCAGGAGAGACGGAACTCCTCGCCCGCGCCTGGGACTCCGCCGCAGCCGTACAGCCCGAGTCCCCAGCGACGGTCTGGAACCCCAAGGGCTACGCCAACAACGCCTGGGCCCGTCTCCACGTCACCTGCGACCGCTGAAAGCCGGACGGCCGGCCCGCAGATCCCAACGGCACGCCGGCGAGCCGCGGACACCTCCCCACCGCTCGACTTTGAAGACCTGTCAACGTCCGCTCCGCCAAGAGCAGCCGCATCCTGGCCGAACTCGCCGGAGGCCACGGGGACCGCCCCTGGCACAGCGGGGCTGTGCGGGCAGCGCGGTCTCGGCGGCCAGGTCACCCAGGGAGAGCGGGCGAACTCATCCGCTCCGGCCCCGGATCGGCAAGGAACGCCGTCGGATCCTCCTCGGCGCAGGCATGGAGGGACTCGTAGTCGATCCCGTCCTGCCACTGGTGGACGACGTGCAAGCAGCTGTCCGGGACGTCGGTGACCGATGCTTCGACCGGCGCGGACTGGCGGACTGTTCGAGCAGCCGCGTCACCGCGGTGACCATGAAGCGCGCGGCGTCCTCGCCGATGTCCGTCGGCTCCAGCAGGGTGCCGTTGTCGGCGTAGTCGACGTACAGGCCGCGCACCTTCATCAGGTGCGTCTGACGGGCCGCTTCGGCCACCTCATGGAGCATCTGCTCCACAGCTGGTCGGCATCTGCTCCGCGCTGATGGCCAGGACGAAGTGCGCGAAGCCGGGCCTGGTCGTGTCGATCAGCTCCTGCGCGCAGGCGACAGTCGGGGTGGCGTACCAGGCCGGACCCTCCGGGCGGCCGCCGTGCGGGGTGAACGGGCGTGAGCGAGCCCGGGACTGGGCCAGACACCCAACTGCCGGTGACGCCGCCCCGCACGGCGCGGGTGGGCGGCCGAAGCGCGGTCATCAGCTCCCGGCCCGCCACCGCGGTGGAGCCACGCGAGGTCAGCACCCGCGCGAGCTCGGGCCGTATCTGCTTGACGACCTTGTGGTCCTCCGGCAGCCGCATCGACCGCCGGTCCTCCAGCCACTCCGACAGCCCCAGCCCGGGCGGCGGCCGCGGCGGTCGCCACGATCAACCGGTCGCAGTCCTTCCCCGACCGGTGCAACCGCGCCGCACCGAGCCGAACCCGGCGCCTTCCGTGCGCCGCGCTGCGCGACGGCGTATTGGTCGAGGCGCCCGCCGGCACACACTGCTGCGGGTGGGAGGCCCGTCTCAGGGTCGCCATGACCGCTTCCTCGTCCCGGTTGCGCGTCAGTCCTGGGGGATGTCGGTGGAGCGGGAGAGGTTCTCCCACTCGGCGGCGCTGCCGGTCAGCTCCTCCGCACGCTGGGCGAACGAGGCGAGCGCGTCACTACCGGACGCCCACCGCTCGGGCGGCGTCTCCAGCGCGGCAAGCCGGACGATGGCCGGGCCGAACCTGGCCGGGTCTCCGAGCTGAGTGTGGTTGCTCGCCTCCAGGTAGGCATGCTGCTGGGTGCGGAACGACGCGTAGTCGTCGATTTCGACGTCCCCGTGGCTGACGGAGCTCGGGTCGAGGAAGTCCGTGCGGAACATGCCCGGGTGCACGCAGGTCACGTGGATCCCGAAGGGTGCGACTTCCCGCCCGAGCCCCTCCGACCAGCCGGTGACGGCGAACTTGGTGGCGCCGTAGATCGGGGAACCCGCGATGCCGATGATGCCGGACAGCGAGGAGATGTTGATGACATGCCCCGACCTCTGGGCCCGCATGACCGGCAGCACGGCCCGGCTGACGTTGAACACCCCGAAGACGTTGGTGGCGAACTGCCGCTCGATGGACTCCGGCGACTGCTCTTCGAAGTAGCCCAGCTGACCGTACCCGGCGTTGTTGACCAGGACGTCGATCCGACCGAAGCGGTCGGTCGCGGCGGCCACGGCCGCGTCAATGCTCGCGGGGTCGGTCACGTCCAGGGGCAGGGCGAGCACCCGCTCACTGTGCGCGTTCAGGGCCGCCTGCGCCTGCGCGGGGCGGCGGGCGGTCGCCACAACGGTGTCACCGCTCTCCAGTGCCGCCCGCGCGATCTCGTAGCCGAAGCCTCGGTTCGCCCCGGTGATGAACCAGATCTTGCTCATAATCCACTCTTTTCGTCACTCGTTGCGGATCAGTCGCAACGCGGCGTGTGTGTACTCCGGACAGGTCCGGCCGCGCGCCATCACCGCTCACACCCATGCGATCACGGGATCCACCGTGATGCGCACTCGCGGCACGCCCTGCTGCACCTGGTACTCGCAGTACGCGGTGAACCGCACCGCTTTTCGTGGGCAGGACGGAGAATGGGGTTCATGGACAACGATGGGAGCCTGCGTGAATTCCTGACCTCGCGCCGCGCGCGGCTGCGCCCGGAGGATGTCGGGCTGCCCACGTCGCCGGTACCGCGGCGGCGCCCGGGACTACGGCGGGAGGAGGTCGCCGCGCTGGCCGGGGTGAGCGTCGACTACTACGCCCGCTTGGAGCAGGGGCGTGTCGGCAAGGTGTCCGACCAGGTGCTCACAGCGATCAGTGAAGCCCTGCGCCTCGACGCGCTGGAGCGCCGGCACCTGCGGGCCCTTGTCGAAAGCATCGCCGACGGACCGCGTACGGCGGTCCGCCCCCGAAACGAAGGCCGCCAGGCGGCGCGCGTCGGCCTGCGGGAACTGGTCGCCTCACTCGACCCGCTGCCGGCCATGGTGCAAAGCAGGCGCATGGACGTCCTGGCACTGAACAATGCCGCGAAGGTACTGCTCACCGACTTCGATCGGATACCGGCCAGGGACCGCAACATCGTCCACTGGCTCTTCACCGACCCACAGGCCCGCACCCGATATCCCGACTGGGACGATGTCGCCGGCGACACGGTCGCCGCGCTGCGCAGCGCACGCGACCCCCGCTTTCCCGACCAGGAGCTGGAACGGCTTGTCGGCGAACTGTCCGTGGCCTCGCCCGAGTTCGCCGCCCGCTGGGCCGACTACCGCCTCTTCCAGCACAGTCACGGGTCGAAACGATTCTTCCATGAGACCGTCGGGATACTCGAGCTTCGGTACGAGAGCTTCGCCGTGCCGGGTATCGAGGGACAGACCCTCACGATCTACACGGCACCGCGTGGTTCCGCGGCGGACGACAAGCTGCGCCTGCTGCTGAGCTGGGACGCCACGTACCGCAGCGACGCGACCGCTCCCGGTCACGCACCGAAGAAGTGACGCGCCGCCCCGCGCTCCCGCTCACGGACCAGCCCCCCTCGACAGGCCCCGGACAACGACGCGTCCACGTGGCCCGGGCGCTGATCCTCAAGTCCCCGGTGGAGGCCGCCTGCTCCCGGCCTCGGGCCCGCACACCCGGCTGCCAGTCCCGCGCCGACTCTTCCTCCAGCGCCGCCCGGAGCGCCTTCTGCGGCCGCTTGAGCCTGCCTGCGGCGTTGCGCTGCCGTGCGCGGGAGACGCCCAGACGGGCCGCCACAGCCGCCGTAACCCTTCGCCCGCCCCAGCAGGAACCGCGGCCTGTTCCTGGGCGGCGTCGATACGCTTGATGACGTACTGGTCACGGATTACTACCACATGCACCTCCGGCGGTCTGCTCCCCCGGCGGGTACGGTCGCAGTCTCGGTCTCGGGGAACGCGCGGCGGCTCAGCTCGGGCATCGCGGCGGTCGGCCGCTCTATTGCCGTGGCGATGAACGGCGCTGCCCGTTGCTGCAGGAACGGATGGAAGGCGCCCGCTCCAACTTCGCCTCGCCGACAAGGGCACAACCAGCCTCGGAGTCCAATCTCTCGAAAAAGGGCGGTCATGATTGCAGCCCGCCTCAACCGGTGTAGTCCCCGATGCTCGCTCCGCCGCTACCGTGGGCACAGTCAACATCGTCTGTCACCGGGACCTGTGGTCAGGGAACCTGTAGGTGGCCGCCGCGGGCCGGGCGCAGTCGCTCCAGCTTGCCGGGCCGCCGCGGGGGCGCCGTGCTGTGGCTGCCGCACCAGGCGCACGGTGCCCAGGTTTTCCGTACGCCCAGCCAGTCGCCCAGGCGCCGACGCAACTTCAGCAGCTCACCAGGTACCGGAGTCGGCCGCAGCATGACCACCGGGCGGTGTCCGAACGGCGGCCCCAGTGACGGGCTGCGGGCTGCAGGGGCCGGAGCCCGGCCGCGGGTGCGCAGCAGGTCGAGGAAGTCCCTCCGGGCCTGGTTGGTCGCCGCGGACGTCGGCGGGGCCGGCCGCCCCGGACGAGCCGGTCGCGCAACTGGCCGCTCTCGGCCAGCGGGACGTACCGCTCCAGCGCCGCGGCGGCCAGCAACGACGGCAGGCTGCGGCGGGCCGCGCCGAAACCGTCCAGAGCGAGCGCTCGCGACAACTCCCCCCGGAAGGCGTTGAGCTGACGCCGTCGCACGGCCCCGGCCGCCGGCAGGCGAGGCGGCCTCGCAGAAGGCGGTCAGCTCCTCCTGGGCCGCCGGGCCCATGAGCTCGGTGAGCTCGGCCCGCGTTCGTCACTGCGTCAGACCTTCCCGGAACGCGGGCGATCAACAAGCAGCTGGCCCAGGCGCTCCTCTTCCTCGGCCATCATCCGCCGCCAGTCCCCGCGCTCCCCGGCCCACAGCAGCGACAACCGGGTGTCCTGCGGGCACTCGACAGCGATGGCCGCGTCGGGCTGGCAGCGGCACTTTCTGTACCGCGACTGTTCACACCCGGTTGTCACCGAAGGTCGGTGACCGATTGGCGGGCCGGCCGGGTCAGCTGTCGGTGCACGAGGGCCATGTGTCTTCCGCCCACTGCGACCAGCTCGGCCAGCCCGCCGGTGGGGTGGGAATCTCGCCGCCGTCGAGTTCGGCGGCGTCGGGCACCTGGAACTGCTCCCGCCACGCATCCAGGTCGGCCTCGCTCATCGGGAACGTCTGATGCGGTGTTGTTTCCTGGCGGTGCGCGATGCGGGCAAGCTGGACGTCCTTGTCCACGGGCATGTAGACCACCTGGCATGATGCTTCGACCGACCGGGCAAGCCAGCGCAGTGCCGACCGTTCGTCGCGGCTCCAGAGCCCGTAGTCGAGTACGACGCTGGTCCCCAGCCGCAGCGCCTGCAGGGCGACCGAGATGAGCCGCCCTTCGAGCACCCAGCGCTTGCCGTCGGCCATCGAATCGCCGAACAGCGGGATCATCCAGTGATCCGGGGTCAGCCGCAGCGCCCGGTGGGTTGCGGCGAGTTCTTTGGCGCGGGTGGTTTTCCCAGCCCCGGGGAGCCCGACCATCAGGAGCAGGATGGCGGTACGCGGGTGCTGTGCATCGAAACGCTGCGACTGAGACATGACTTCCCTGATCAGGCAGGACGACCCGGCGTCACAGGAATATGAGTGACTGCCGGCAGGACACTGATCCGGCGGTACGTCCTGGCACTGCCCCATGCGGGGGCAGGCAATGGCCGCGGTTACAGAAACCGCGATACCGCCGCTAAGCGGCGGTTGTAGTCATGGGAGCGCAGCAGCACATGCCTTGATCATAGCGGACCGGCTGTGCCCCGGGCGGCGTGGGCGCCGGGGCGGCGGCGCGGGCAGCGGTACGCGTCCGGCCGTGGTGTGGTTCCACGGCAGGGCACAGCAGTGACAGCCGGGGCAGGGGCGCGCGTCGCCGGGGGCTGGCAGGCCGGTCAGCTCCAAGATCGCCTCGGGGGACGGCTTGAAGTAGCAGCGATGGCCGTCGAACGGCAGGCCAGGGTTCAGCAGGACGGGTCCGGCTGGCGGCGCGAGTGCGAGACGCCGCACGTGCCGTGTCCGACCTCATGGCCGCCTTTGAGGCATGTCATGCTTCGGCGTCCGTTCACCGGGCACGTCGTGTCTCCGGCCGGCCCTGAAGCAGCAGGAGGAGGCTCGCCGTAGGCTGCTCCAGGGGCCGGCCGTGCTTGGAAGACGGTCCGCGGTGCCCGGCCCGGCGGCTGCCGGGCCGGGCACCGTGCAGCACCCGAAGCGAGCGGAATCCCCTGCCGGTCGGCGCCGGGCGCCTTGCGGCGTACCGCGGAGGAACCCCGGTCGACGCGTGGCGCGCTCGGCGTGGGTCGGGCGGGTCAGTGCTGCAGGGTGAGGACGCCCGGTCGCCACGGCAGTTGGTCGTAGGGGCCGCCTGCGGAGGGGGACTTGCCCTGGTAGAGGAACTGCAGGTTGCAGGGGTCGATGGTCATGGTCTGGTCGGGGTTGTTGCGGACCAGGTCGCCGTGGCTGATGTCGTTGGTCCAGGTGGCGCCGCTGTTGGCCTTGCCGGCGAAGGGGTTGCTCTCGCTGGTGGCCTGCGGGGTCCACGAACCGCTGAGGCTGGAGGCGGTGAAGGAGCGGAAGTAGCGCCCGTTCGCGCCCATCGCCTCCACGATCATCAGGTATTGGTTCTGGCCCTGGACCTTGTAGACCTGCACCGCCTCGAACAGGTTGGCCTGCGAGTCGCTCATGACCGTCGTGTACGAGGAGCCGAAGTTGCCCGGGAAGTTCCCGATCGGCATGCTCGCCCGGTAGATGCTGCCGTTGTCACCGGCGAAGAATAGGTACATGTTCTGGCCGTCACCGATCAGGGTCTGGTCGATCGGGCCGGTGCCGGAGTTGGCGATGCTCCCGGTGAACAGCGGCTGCGGGGCGGACCAGCCGTTGGGGTTGGTGGGGTCACTGGAGGTGCGGTAGATGAACGGCCACGCACCCCACTGGTAGGCCAGCACCCAGATGTTCTTGGGCGCGAAGTAGAACAGCGTGGGCGCCACCGCGGACTGGCTCATCCCGGTCTGGCCGGCCGACGCCATGTCCGACCAGTTCGTGAACGGAGCGAAGGCCATTGAGCCGTACCCCGACCCCGACACGTTCGAGGCGTAGACCAGGTGCTTTCCGTTGTACACCACGTTGGTGAAGTCCTTCAGCGACACCCACCCGTTCGCCGGCTGCGCCAGCGGGCCCGTCGACGTCCAGTGGTACGCCGAGGGAAGAGCACACGTGCCGCCTGTCGGCGGAGTGGTCACCGGGGTCGACGTCAGGCCGGTCCACCGCTGATTGCTGCCGCTGTTGCACGTCCATATCTCCACCGCGGTGCCGTTGGCCGTACCGGCACCCGTGACGTCCAGGCACAGCCCGGACTCCACTCCGACGACCGTGCCGTCGGAGTTCACCCGCCACTGCTGGTTCGCGCCGCCGTTGCAGGTCCAGATCTCCACCCGGGTACCGGGCGCGGTGGCATGGCCCGGGACATCCAGGCACTTGCCGCCGTACACGGACAGCTGGTTGCCGGACGTCAACGTCCACTGCTGGTTCGCCTGGCCCGAGCAGTCGTAGATCTGCAGGTACGTGCCGTCGGTCTGGCCGGCGTTCGGCACGTCGAGACACCGGCCGGAACCGACACCTCGTAAGGCGCCGCTCGCGTCGGCGTGCGCCGGATTGGCGACGACCGTCACCGCCAACGCGACCACGGCCGCGACAGCGGCGGCGAGCACCCCGAACAGATGCCCGCGGCTGGAACTTGCTTGGTGCATGGGTCCTCCTGATCCTTGAGCAGGTGGTTCCGGTCGGCCCTGTCCGAGGCCGTCCGGACGGTGGATGTGGTGCGGGTCGCAGCGGCCCGTTGGCACCCGCCACGACCACGGAAAATCGATCGGGGCCACGCGGAACGGGACTTGCGGCCAAGGCCAGCGGCCGTCCCGGGGCTCGATCCGGTGCTGTCCCTGACAGCACCGGGTGGGTCACCGCCCTGCGGTGTGAAGTGGCGGCGCCGCTGCCGCGGAACTCGTCGAACCGAACGCCCGGCGGAGGCGGTGGTGATGAACACCGGCCCGGCCGGTGCCTGTCGGGGTTGTCAGGCGACGCGCGTTCCGGGTCCGCGGACGTAGGCGGCGGAAGAAGGACACATTGCTGTGATCATGAGACAACTCCTGCATGAGGAAGAATTGTGAGCGCTAACAATCCTCGTGGGGGGACTGCATGGAGATGAGTGGCACACGAGCCCCTGTTGCGCGCAGGCGGCCGAGTAGCACGAGACTGACACATACCGGCAGCCCGTCTCAAGGGTCCTGCACGGTTGTGCGGCACGGCGCGGCTCGGCTCGATCGCGCGAGGTTCCGGGACGAGCCCGGTTCCCCGCGTACGGCCGGCCCGTCCGAGGGGCCGGGGCACGGTGGCGTGCCCCGGCTTACCCGGCCGATGGCAGCGGCCTGGCCTGCGAACCGACACACTCGTGATCGCCGACCAGGCCGCACTCCACCTCGCCGCCGTCCTCATCCGGGCGCGGCGCCGGCGGAAGGGACAGAACTAGGCCACGTTGAAACCGCTGAAGTCGGCCTCCCCTTGCGCACTCGGGCTGTGGGCGGTGGCGATCATGCCGGCGTCCTCCGCGGACGTGGCACCGGTGAGAGTGATCGCGGAGCCCACCTGCATCCAGGTCGACCCGTCAGTGGAGTAGTAGCCGCTGACCTGGCTGCCGCTGCGCTTCAGACGCAGCCAGACCGGTGCCTTGACCGACTTGTCGACGGAAGAACTGAACTGGTCGAGGTAGCCGGGTGTGGCGGCGTCCTGCCACTGGAAGGAGACGCCGTTGCCCGGGGTCACCACCAGGACCGCGTAGCCCTGTGCGGAGCCGGGCGCGGTCAGGTCGTCGCGCAGCACCAGGCCGGCCTTGGACCACGGGTCCACCGCCTGCTGGGCGGTCACCTCGACGGTGATCGTGGCCGTGTCGGCGGCCGCCTTGGGGCTGTAGAGGGCGCCGTACTCGTCGAAGTGCTGCCCGCCGGCCCCCCATATGTCGTTGCCGCCGGTCAGAATGGCGTAGCGGTCGCCCGCCTGGCCGAAGACGGAGGGCACCGAACCGAAGGACCGCAGTGTCGTGACGGCTCCCGCGACGGAGACACGGGCCGACGACGTCGCGGTGTACGCCGATCGGCCGCCGCGATAAGCGGCGTTGAGGGTGAAGGCCCCACTGGTGAGCGGGTCCGGCACGGTGGCGGGAGCGGTCACCAGCCACGAGACGGTCGCTGTGCCGCCGGCCGGCACGGTCGGGTTCGGCCGGGCCGCCGGGCTCGCGGTCCACCCCGCGGGCAGGTCCAGGCCGAGCGTCAGACCGGTGATGTCCCGGGTGGAGAAGTTCTGGACGGTACCGGTCAGCGTGGTGGTGCCGCCGGAGCCGACCGAGGACTTGGCGGCGGTGAGTTCCGCGCCGGCCGGCGCCGGCCGGGAGTCGGCGGCGGTGCGCAGGGCGGGCTCGATGCCCGCCTCATAGATGACCTGCTGTGCGGCCAGCGGCCAGTTGGTCCCGCCGACCTGGACGTTGCCGGTCAGGACGTTGTTGTGCGGGGCTCCGGTGGCGACCTGGGTGGCGCCGCCGTTGTACCAGTTGGTGTCGAAGGTGTTGTCGTCGGTGTTGTTGGTGCTGCTGGCGTTGGTGAAGGCGAACACACCGCTGTCCTGGACGACGTTGTGGCTCATCGTCACGTAGCGGGAGCCTTCGTCGAGGTAGAGGCCGACGGTGTGCTGGTTGTCGTAGATGTAGTTGCTGTCGAAGACCGCTCCGGGGTTGGCGGAGAGGTTGTACAGGCTGCCGCCGTCGTGGAAGACCTTCTTGGTGCCGTGGATCAGGTTGTGGCTGACCACGGTGTCCTTGAGTGTGGTCGGGGTGGTGTAGACGGGCTGGTAGTTGTAGAGGCCGCGATTCCGGTAGTCCTGGCTGCCGCCGGGGTCGTTGAAGCCCCAGCCCCAGCCGACGTCGATGCCGTCGTAGGCCAGGTCCGAGACCTCGTTGTGGGTGATGACGGCATGCGTGACGTACGTCGACAGGATGCCCGACATCTCCTTGTAGTCCTCGGCCACCTTGGTCACGAGGTTGTCGGAGATCGTGATGTCCTTGTTGACCATGGCCGGATCGGACGGGTGGTGGGCGTCGGCCTGGATGCCGCCGGCGACGATGCCCGCGCCGGAGTCGTCGGTGAACGTGTTGTGGTACACGGTGATGTCGGAGGTGCCGAGGCCGGTGCCGGAGGCGTGGGCGTTCGCGTCGTTGCCGATGCCCAGGCCCACCTGGCCCAGGTGCGCGAAGGTGTCACCGCTGAAGGTGATGCCGCTGGCCGCGGAGACCTGCACCGCCGCGGGGATCTGGTCCCAGCCGCTGCGCGTGGCCTCGAACTGCTGGCAACCGCTGCGGCAGGACGTGATGAAGTCGGCCGGCTGCGGATACGGGGACGGTATGAACGCGCCGTTCTGCTGGTCGGCGTAGCCGATCGAGGTGCCGGGCACCAGCCAGGTGCTGTGCTCGAAGGCGATGCCCTGGAAGGTGATGTTGCGGACGGGGTTGGCGTAGGTGCCACTGACCTGGAGCAGCGAGGTCAGCTGCGGCAGTTCGATGTCGTGGGCGGTGGGTGTCCACCCCGCGGGGGCCTTGTAGTAGAGCTGTCCGGCTTGCGGGTCCAGGTACCACTGGCCTGCGGTCTTCAGGAACGCGTAGGAGTTCTCCAGTTGCAGCGACCCGCCGGCGAAGGGGCTGGCCAGGGTGTCGTAGCCCCAGTTGTTGTTGTTCCAGGCCGGCTGCTGCATCGTGACCGTGGTGCCACTGATCGACTGCACCGGGGCATAGCGATCGGTGAAGGAATCCTGACTCTCCACCTCGATCCGGCTCTGCTCCGGCAGCGTCGCCAGGTAGTCCAGCGCGGGGTTGACGACGGTCATCCCGCTGGGGGTGATCTTCACATCGCTGCGCGAGATCGTGATCGCCGCCCGCGGTGCCAGTGCGCCGTCCACGTACAGCTGCCGGGAGTCTGCGCCGGCCGGTACGGAGGCAGCGTAGATGTTGTTCGCGGCGTCCTTCACCGTCCACCCGGTCACCTGCCGCCCGCCCGAGATCACCGGGTGCTGCCCGGGCAACGCCTGCCAGGTCACGCTGTGGCCGTTCGATCCGGAGTCCGCGGCAGTGAGCTTCCAGGGCTCGGTCAGGCGGTAGGTGCCGCCCGCCAGCGAGACGATCACGTCGGCCTTGCCCGACAGCGTGCGGGCGAGCTGCTGGGCCTCCGCGATGGTGGTGACGTGACGGCCGGCGGCTCTGGACTCGTGGTCGCCGTTGGGAGAGACGATGATCCTGGCCACCGGGCCGGTGGTGGCATGGGCGGGCGCCGCGGTGAGCGCGGTCCCGGCCAGGGCGGCGAGCGCCGCCGCAAGGGCAGCCGTCGCCGCCCGTGGATAACGGTGCATGAGACATCCTGGATTCGAGGGTGGGAGAGCACGGGAACATGACGGAGACCGCGCCGTCCTCGCCGGAGCGGGCGGCGCCGTGGCCGCCGGGCCCATGCGGGGTGCGCGTACCGGTCTCGGTGACGGCCGGCGGTCGTCCTCGCCGGCCGGAACTGGAGCAAGCCGTGACATGACGGCACGCCTGCGGGGCGCCGTCCTCTACCGCACCGCCACGGGATTCGCCGCGGTGGCGGGGACGGAAGTCACCGCGCGGGGGACCTCCGGGGTGGAACCGACCCCGTCACCACCGGGATACGGCGGTGCGGTCGACGGCCGGCGGCTCGGGCCGTTCCTGGGGGAACGGGCCGCGACGGCATGCGCTCGGCAGTGGCGTCGGGCGGCCCGGCCTCGGGTCGCGGGAGGGCCGCGTTCCCGGCCCGGGCAGAAACCAGACATCGTCGTCCGCTTTCCTCTTCGACGGAGCGGCACCGGCTGTGCAGGCGCCGTGTTGGTGCGGCATGGCCGCGGCCGGCACCGGTGCCCGGGCGCCCGTGCCGGTACGGCAATGCGTCACGGGCGGGGCGCGCGGGGCACCGGCGGGGAGGGGTTACCGGCCGAGCCAGCCTCCGTCCACCGGCAGCAGCGCCCCGTGGACGTAGTCCGAGGCGGAGGAGGCGAGGAAGACGGCCGCTCCCCCGATGTCCTGCGGCGTGCCCCAGCGGCCGGCGGGGATGCGGTCGAGGATGGCCGCGTGCCGGGCGGGGTCGTCGCGCAGTGCCCGGGTGTTGTCGGTCGCCACGTAGCCGGGGACGATCGCGTTGACGTTGACACCGCGCCCGGCCCACTCGTTGGCCAGCGCACGGGTCAGGCCGGCGATCCCGGACTTGGCCGCGGTGTAGCCCGGGACGGTGATCCCGCCCTGGAAACTGAGCAGCGAAGCGGTGAATACGATCTTCCCGCGGCCCCGGTCCAGCATCCGGCGCCCCACCTCACGGGTGAGGCTGAACTGGCTGCCGAGGTTGACGGTCAGTACGTGGTCCCAGTCGCTGTCGGAGTGCTCCGCGGCGGGGGCGCGGCGGATGGTGCCGGCGTTGTTGACCAGGATGTCGACCGGCCGGTCCAAGTCCCCCAGCGCGGTGGCCAGAGCGGAGACCTCGGCCCGGTCGGCGAAGTCGGCGCGCAGTGGCGTGCAGGTGCGGCCCAGCGCGGTGACCCGCTTCTCCACCTCGCTGCCGGAGGCTTCCATGGCGGCGCTGACGGCGACGATGTCGGCGCCGGCCGCGGCCAGCGCCTCGGCGATCGCCAGGCCGATGCCGCGGCGGGCACCGGTGACGACGGCGAGTTGTCCGGACAGATCGAAGGGCGTGCCGATGTACGTCATCGGGCGCCCCCGGCTTCGGCCGACCGGCAGTCGATCAGGACCTTCATGACGCCGTCGCCCGACTCCAGCGCCTCGAAGGCCCGCACCACGCGGTCGAGCGGCTCGATCCGGGAGATCAGGGTCTCGGCGGGGATGTCGCCGCCGGCGATCAGCGCCACCGCGGTCTCGAAGTCGCCGCGCTCGTACAGGCGCGCGCCGATCAGGGTGAGCTCCCGCCAGAAGAACCGGTGCAGGCTGATCTCCCTCGGCTGGGGATGGATGGCGACCTGCACCAGGCGTCCGCGGGTGGCCAGGGAGTCCACCGCGGTGGTCACTCCGGCCGCCGCGCCGGAGACCTCGAAGGCCACCGCGGCGCCCGCGCCGTCGCTCCAGCGGGCGAGGGCGTCCGTGAAGTCGTCGGTCCCGGGCGGGAGGGCGGTCAGGCCGAGGCTCTCGGCGACGGACCGGCGGTAGGGGTCCGGCTCGACGAGCAGCACATCGGCCCCGGATCGCCGGGCGACAACGGCGATGAGCAGGCCGATCGGTCCGCCGCCGACGACCAGGGCCTTCTCCCCCGGCTCCAGAGCCGCCCGGCGGACGTCGTGGACGGCGACCGCGGTGGGCTCGACCAGGGCGGCGTGGTCCAGTCGCAGGTCGTCGGGAAGGCGGACCAGCGTGTCGGCCGGGACCGTCCAGCTGCTTTGCAGGGATCCGTCGGCGTCGATGCCGATGAACACCAGCCGGTGGCAGATGTGGGAGTGGCCGGCCCGGCACGCCGGGCACTGCCCGCAGGCGGCGAGCGGCATGACGGTGACGTGGTCGCCCGGCTGCCATCCGGTCACGCCCGGGCCGGTCTGAGCGACGCGTCCGGACATCTCATGTCCTATCACGCCCGGCGGATCCACCCGCGCGTCCATGGCGCCGTGGTAGACGTGCAGGTCGGTGCCGCAGATTCCGGTGTACGCCACGTCGATGCGGACGTGGCCCGCGGGCGGTGGCGCGGTCTTCACGTCTTCCACCGTCAGCGTTCCGGCTGCGACATACGAGACGCGTCGTGCGTTCACGCGGGCAACTCCTCGGTCAGGTGCCAGATTTCCTGGAGATCGGACCACTGCCCGCCGGCGCCGGAATCGGGCCACGGCTGCTGGCAGGGGTCGGTCAGCTCCCACCAGCGCTGGGTGTCCGGGTCGGCGGCAATGGACGCGAGGTCGGCGGCGAAGTCCTCGCCGTGGTACTCGAAGTAGCTGAAAAGAACGTCCTCGCGCAGAAAAATGGTGTAATTGCGGATGTTCGCGGCGCGCAGTGCCGCCTCGACCCCGGGCCACACCTCCCGATGCAGGGACAGGTACTCCTCGCGGTGTTCCGGCCGCAGCCGGATGGTCTGGGCGACACGCTTCATGCCGGTTCCTCTCCTGTGGCGGACGGGACGGTCCCGGTTCCGCCGGCCCGGTCGAGCCCGTAGATGCGTACGGCGTTGGTGCGCAGGACCGCCTCGGCGTCGCTGTCCGGCAGGCCGGCCAGCGCCGTACGCACCAGATCGAGCCACTGCCCGTACGACGTGGCGAGCGTCATCACCGGCCAGTCGCCCCCGTAGAGGCAGCGGCCGGGGCCGAAGACCTCCAGGGCCTCGCCCAGCAGCGCGAGCAGGTCCTCCGCCGGGGTGCCGGGATCGGCCTCGGTGGCCAGGCCCGAGAGCTTGCACACCGTGTTGGGGGCGTGCGCCAGTCTGCGCAGGGCGCGGCTCCATTCGGCACGGGACCCGGCCGGGGACGGCTTGCCCAGGTGGTCCAGGACGATGCGGACCCGCGGGTAGCCCTCGGCCAGTTCGGCCAGCTCCGTCAACTGGTGCTCGCGTACGCACGCGTCGAAGGGCAGTCCCGCTCGTCCCAGCAGGTCGAGCCCGGCGCGGAAGTCGGCGCCGCGGGTGAATCCGGCGATCTCGTCCTGGATGTTGTGCCGCACACCGACGACGAAGGGGTCGTCGGCGTACGCGCGGATCACGGCCGGCGCCGCAGTCGGGTCGTCGAGCGGGACATGGGCCACCGCTCCGCGGATCCACGGCCGGGTCCTGGCCATGCCGCGGACCCACTCCAGTTCGTCGCCCGCCTGGCCGCCGACGCGTCCCGCCTCCACGAACACCGCTTCGAGCGGTTCGGGGACGGCGTCGGCGAAGTCGTCCGCGGTGAAGGCACGGTTGAGCGGGGGAACCGCGTCGAGCCACGGGTAGGACAGCGGGCCCGGGTTCCAGAAGTGGACGTGGGCGTCGACCGGCGGCGCGGGCCGCGCGGCGCCGGCGGCCGCCGCGGGGGACGTCTCGGAGGACGCTGCGGAAGACGCTGCGGAAGACGTGGTCATGGTCGCCGCTCCGGGTGCTGGTTCTCGGGACGGCCGTTGGTCCAGCCCTGGTCGCGTACCGGAGCCAGGCACTCCTCGACGGCGTGCAGGAGGTCTTCGTCCATGGGCCGGTTGAGCCATGCGACGGTGTCGCGCACCTTCTGCGCGCTGGAGGTGCCGAAGACCGTGGACGTGAACCCGCCGGTGGTGACGGCGAACTGGAGGGCGATCCGCGCGATGTCGGTGCCGCGGGCCCGGCACAGCGCCGCCGCCGCGGCGCAGCGTTCGAGCACGGCCGCGGGCGCCGGATGCCAGGCGGCCGGTCCCCGCTCGGTGAGCGCTCCCATCGCCAGGGGCGAGGCGTTGATCACCGCCGTACCGCCCCGGGCGAACCGCCGGGCGTACTGCGCGAGGCGGCGGTCCTGCACGGTGTACTGGCAGTAGGACATGACCGTGTCCGCCGGGATCCGGGTCGTCACGTACTCCAGGGCGTCCAGCGGATACCCGGTGACGCCCACCGCGCGCACCAGGCCGGCGGCCTGCATCGCGCGCAGGGCGGGGATCGTCTCCTCGACGATCAGGTCGAGGTCGCCGAACTCGATGTCGTGGCACTGGACCAGGTCGAGGTGATCGGTTCGCAGGCGCCTCAGGCTCTCGTGCACACTGCGCTCGACCCGTTCGGCGCCGAAGTCGAAGTCGTCGTCGCCGTACCGGCCGACCTTGGTGGCCAGGACGTAGGCCGACCGGTCGACACCGCGCAGCGCCTTGCCCAGGACCGTCTCGGCGAGGGTGGCCCCGTAGTACGGCGAGACGTCGAAGAAGCAGATGTCCAGGTCCAGGGCAGTGTGCACGGCGTCGATGCCGTCGCGTTCGGCGAACGCCCCGTAGACCGCGCCCAGCGGGGACGCGCCGAATCCCAGTTCGGAGACCTCCAGGCCGGTTCCGCCGAGCGTGCGGCGCTTCACGGCGTGCTCCGCTCGGACGGCTGGTCGAACGGAGTGCGGTAGGACGGCGGCCGGGTGCGCAGGTCCAGGCGCAGGGTCAGACGGACCCGGGTGGAGCGGGGCAGCTCGACGCGCAGCCACGGGCCGCCGACGTCCGCGCAGGCGCACTCCACGACGGGTGCGCGGTGGCCGTAGTCGTAGAGGTCGCCGATCCAGGACGGATCGGAGCACACCGAGTACTCCACGGTACGGATGGTGTGCTCGGCGAAGGCCCCGGCCTGCACGATCACCGAACGGTCCGCCTCGGGGTCCAGGTTCACCAGGTCGACCACGGTGCCCTCCGGGTCGACGGCCGACACCAGGGCTGCCACGGAGGGCGGAAGGCCCGGCCGGCGGGCGGCGGCGTCGTAGTAGCGGACCCGGGCCTGCTGGAGGCCGCCGTTGTAGACCACCTGCGGTCCGCCCCAGGTGAGCTGGACCAGCGCCTCCGTCACCACGGGGTTGGACTGCTGCCACACGTGGATGTCCGCCTCGGGGACGTCCATGTCGCGGTAGCGCTCCATGCGCGCCATGCGGTGCCGCACCTGGGCCTGGGCCGCCGCGAGGATCTTCTCCGGGTACTCGGGATGGTCGCCGGCCAGGAAGGCGAGCCAGGGCTCCTCGTGTCCGGCCTCCTCCTTGCTGCGGAACGAGCGCACGGTGCGCCAGTCGTATCCGGCGGCCGCGCGGAGCCGCTCCAGGCGCTCCCGGTCGGCCGCCGAGGCGCTGTGGTGCCACAGCGCGGTCGGGACGGCCATCAGCGGCGGGTTGTAGTCGAACCAGCCCCCGTCCTTGTACCGGAAGGGGACGTGCAGGGTCGGCGTCCGGACGTCCTCCGCCAGCTGCACCGTCCACTTGGACTCCAGGCTGGAGTCCGCCTCGGTGTACGGCATCGTCCGGCCGTGGGAGATGATCTCGTCCAGCGCGGGCCGCACCATGTCCAGGAACGACTCGTCGCCCGTGGCCGCCACCCCGGCCAGGGCCGCGACGATCGCGGCGTGCCCGACGCTGTACCAGCCGTGCGGCCAGGACCAGCCGTAGTGTCCGCCGTACCAGCGGCCCTCCAGCAGTCCGCC
Source organism: Actinacidiphila acididurans (assembly GCF_016918855.1). Lineage (GTDB taxonomy): Bacteria > Actinomycetota > Actinomycetes > Streptomycetales > Streptomycetaceae > Actinacidiphila > Actinacidiphila acididurans. Next base: position 111,860 of record NZ_JADKYB010000001.1, on the reverse strand, counting down.
CACGGTGCCGTCCGGCGCGACGTTGTCCGGCAGGATGCCGCCGTTGGCGGCGGCGCGTTCGCGCCACGCGCCGACGTACTCGGCTATCCACTCCTGGTAACGCCGGTCGCCGGACAGCAGCCAGGCGTTCATGACCAGTCCGGACGCGGCGAGGTTGACCGCCGTGTCGCCGTCGCCCATCCGGCGGCGCATCTCCGCGCCCAGGCGGGGGTCCTCGTCGAGCGACGGGTCGTCGGCGCCGGCCGGCCGGATCCAGTCGAGGGGGAAGCCGTACATCCGGGCCTCCTTGGGCAGCCACGGGTAGGCGGCGCCGTCGAAGAGGCCCTCGCGTTCCGGGTCGCTGCCGTTGTGCGGGCGGCGGATGATGCGGTGTTCCGGGTCGTAGTTGCCGTGCTCCGGGTCGACGTACAGCTCCGCGAAGCGCAGCGCCCGCTCCTGCCACCGCTCGGGAGCCGCCATGCACAGGAAGTACAGCAGCAGCAGGCTCTCGCCCTGGTGGAACCAGTCGTAGCCGCGCTCGTACTCGTCCTTGAGCATCCCCAGCTCCGTGAGCTGGCCGGTGACGCCCTCCCAGTGCCGTTCGGCCCGGTCCAGCAGGTCGTCGGCGCCGCCGAGCAGGTAGAGCTGGGGCCAGTTGAAGAAGACTTCGTAGAAGTCGTCCACGCCGTCCCGGGACGTCAGCGCCGCGTCGTACCGAAGGCGCCCGTCCGGGCCGGTGAAGTCACGGGCGAACCGGCGCCACGCGCGGTCGAGCAGGTCGAACAGCTCGCGTTGCGCTGTCGCCCAGCCCGGCGGCTCCAGCAGCGGCACCGAGGCCGTGATGACGGGATGCATGAGGGGATCTCCATTTCAGGCATGGCGGCACCGTCAGGCGTGCGACGGCGCAGGGGTTGCCGCGAATGCGCGCCTGTGCTGCGGGGTGTGCGGGTCAGTCCTTGGTGGCGCCGGCGAGCATTCCGCTGACCAGGAAGCGTTGTGCGAACAGGAAGACGATCAGCACCGGAGTGATCGCCAGCAGTGTGGCCAGGGCCAGTTCGGGGCGCTGGACCTCCAGGGAGCCGGCCGTCGGATTGAACTGCGGGACGGAGTCCAGCAAGGTGCCCAGGCCCACCTGGACCGGGAACTGGTTGCTCTGCGGCAGCATGACGTAGGGCAGGTAGTAGTTCGTCCAGTTGGCCACGAAGCTGAAGAAGCCGACGAGCGCGACGACCGGGGCCGCCAGCGGCAGGGCCACGCGGCGGAAGACGCCGAACTCCGAGCACCCGTCGAGCCGGGCCGCGTCCAGCAGTTCCCTGGGCAGCGCGGTGCTGAAGTAGATGTATGTGAGGTAGACCCCGAAGGGGTAGAACGCGTACGGCAGGATGATCGACCACATCGAGCCGATCAGGTGGACCGCGTTGATCTCCAGGAACAGCGGCACCACCAGCGTCGCGTTCGGCATCAGCATGACGACGAGCGTGGCCACCAGCAGTGTGCGGCGGCCGCGGAACTCCGTCATCGCCAGTGCGTAGCCCGCGGGGACAGCCACGCACAGCGTGATCGCGAGGGCGATGGACGCGTACACCGCGGAATTGCCGAGCCACTGGAAGATGGCGTCGCCCTGGTAGGCGGTGAGCGCGTCCCAGTTGACCCGCAGGGCGTGCCAGGAGCCGAAGGACAGCGGGTTGGCGTGGACGAGTTGGTCGTCGGTCTTGGTGGCGGCCAGCAGGAGCCAGAGCACGGGCAGCACGAAGAAGACCGCGAACAGTGCGAGGACCAGGGCCGGCAGCGGATTGCGGCGCAGCCGGCCGGTTCGGCGCGGCCGGGCCGCGCCGCCGGCCCCCGGACGCAACCCGAGGCGGGGTGCGGCGGCCGCGGCGGACCGCAGGACGTCAGTCTGCATCGAAGAACCCCGATCTGGCGACGAAGACGCCCGCCACGACCAGGCCCACCAGCAGCAGTTCCACCGAAATGGCCGCCGCGGTGTTGACGTCGTTGTTCTGGAAGGCGAAGTCGTAGGCGAGCTGGTTGAGCGAGTAGTCGCGGCCGGCCACGCCGACGCTGGCCTGCGACAGCAGTTGCGGCTCGACGAACAGCTGGGTGCCGCCGGCGAAGGCGAGGATCACCATGTAGACGATCCACTTGCGCAGCAGGGGGATCTGGATCCGCCAGGCGGTCTGCCAGGCGCCCGCCCCGTCGATACGGGCCGCTTCGAGCACGTCGGGCGAGATGTTGTTCAGCGCCCCGTACATGACGACGATCCAGCCGCCCGCACCGGTCCAGAAGGCCACGAGGGTGAAAAGGATGGGCAAGTGGCCGGGGGCGATCACCTGGCCGAAGGTGTGATAGCCGAGTCCCCGCAGCAGGAAGGCGGCGGGGCTGACCGTCGGGTCCAGCACGAACAGCCACACCATGACGCTCGCCGCCCCGGCCAGGGCGCCGGGCACGTAGTAGAGGAACCGCAGCACCCTGCTCACTCCCCCGGCCGCCATACGGTGCAGCAGCAGGGCGAGCCCGACGACGAAGACGACCAGGGAGACCAGCCAGCACAGCAGGTAGAAGGCCACGTGGCCGACCGCGGGACCGAACCGGAAGTCGTCGAGGGCGGTGCTGAAGTTCGACAGCCCGGTGAACCTGCCGCCGGCATTGGTGAAGGCGAAGTACACGGCGTATCCGGTGGGGACGATGCCGAACGCGATCAGCAGCACCGTGTAGGCGGCGACGAAGCCGTGCCCGGCCCGGGCCGGGCCCAGTGCCCTGCGCGCCGGTGCCTGCGACCGGCGCGCATGGGTTGCCTGTGAGCTCACTGCGTCACCTGGTAGCCGTCGGCGCGGGCGTAGTTCACGATCGCGTCCTTCCAGGCCGGCAGGAGCGACGTGACGGTCTTGCCGGCCGTGAGCTTCGGGGTCACGGTGGCCGCCCAGACGGCCTCCTGGCTGAACTGCCCGTAGCCCCAGCCCGGCCAGATCTGGTCGGCCGCGGCCTGGAGTGTGCCGGTGATGTCTCCGGAGTAGTAGCCGGAGGACGCCTGCTGGGCCAGCCACGTCTTCGCGGCCGGGGCGTAGGCCGGGTACCCGGGCGCCAGCTTGCCCTGGTAGTCGTCCGCCGTGGTCGCCCACGTCAGGAAGGCGGCCGCGGCCTTGAGATTGGTGCTGTGCGCGGACAGCAGCCAGGTGCCGCCGCCGACGTTTCCGGTGGAGGCGGCCGTGTCGCCGGACCACTGGGGCATGGGGGCGGCCGCGATCCGGTGCGCGGGCGTCTTGAAGGTGCCCTGGAAGACCGAGCCGCCGAACCAGGACGGACCGGGCATCATGAGGACCTTGTCCGCCTCGTTCTTGTCGAAGTCGGAACTGAACACGCTGCTGAGCGACATCGTCTTGTTCTTGATCAGCCCGTCGAGCAGCGACGCCATGCGCGTGCAGTTCGGGCCGGCGGTGTCCACCTTGGCCGCCTTGGGCCCGGTGATCTGGTTGGCCCCGCACTTGCCGGCCCACATGTAGACCTCGGGCGTCCACGGGTCACCGGCGGAGCCGACCAGGTAGCCCGGGTGCTCGCTCGCCACCTTCCGCCCGATGGCCTGGTACTCCTCCCAGGTCTTCGGGACCTGGTAGCCCCACTGCTTCATCAGCGGCGCGTCGTACCACAGGACGGTCTGGGACAGGTCGTTGCGCAGGCAGTAGAGCGTTCCGTTCACCGTGCAGGGGTCGTTGGCCCCCTTCGCCCACCCGGCCAGTGTCGACGACGGGATCAGGCCCTTGTTCAAGGGGGCGGTGAAGCCGTCCTGCACGGCCCACGTCGCCTCGTTGTTCTGCGAGCTGAAGACGACGTCCGGCCAGCCCTTGCGGGTGCGGTTGAACAGGCTGACCTTGGTCCGCAGGTAGTTGGAGCCGTTCGCGTCCCCGTCGTAGGTGACGATGTCCATCTTCACCGAGGGGTTCTGCTTCTGGTACAGCTTCGCCGCCGCCAGGCGGGTGGAGTCCACCCAGACCGTCAGGCTGCCGCCGGTTTGCTTGACCGGGTGGAACCCGCCCTGCGAGCTGCCCCCTCCCGTGCCGCCGCCGCACGCCGCGGTGGCCGCCAGGAGCAGGGCGCCGCCCGCGGCCAGGAACCCGGCGCGTCTGCGGGTCCTCCCCGTCGTCTTCGCGCCGACCACGCGCCACTTGACTGTCATGAACTACTCCACTACGTCGTGGGGCCCGTCAACCCGGGGGATACGGGCAGCAGATGGGGCCGCCCGCCCGCGCCGGCCGGGGCCGGCGACTGCGACGAGAGGCGGCGGCGCGTTGCCCGGACTTCCCAGTCGGGGCGACCGCCGTGCTTTGGTCACACATAAGAAGCTTCGCCAGCGGTCGGCGTCAAGACGATGAGCGTGCCTATTTTCGAGATCTTTTCCCCGAGCTGACGCATTGCCGCCTCACCTATGTCTGACTTGAGGCGATTTACCCACCGAAGAGGCGGGAATGAGTACGACACATATTCCGACACCTGGCGCCAGGTGTATGCTTCAGCTACCGTGAGACCGGCTGCGCGGGGACGTGGCCCACGATCGAGGAGGCAGGCCGTTGGACGGCAATCCCGTGCTGGCGGCGGGCGCAACCGAGACACCGAACGGGAACACCGAACGGTCCGCGAGCGGCTACCGGCCGGGTTATGAGCTCATCGCCGAGCAGATCCTCCAGCTCATCGCCGAGTTGCAGCTCCAGCCCGGCGATCGTCTGCCCACCGAGAACGAGTTGGCCTCGCGGCTCGGCACCAGCAGGACCGTGGTGCGCGAGGCGGTCAAGATCCTTTCGGCGCTCGGCCGGGTCCGCGCCCAGAAGGGCCGTGGGCTGTATGTGGCGGACGACGAAGGGATGCTGGGGTCGTCACGGTGGGGGAGGTTCTTCCTGCCGACCGACCTCGAACACGTCTACACCCTCTTCGAATTCCGGCGTGTGCAAGAGGTCGCCTCCAGTCGCCTGGCCGCGACCCGGGCGACACCGGCGGAGTTGCGCGCCATCGAGACCGCCGCCGAGACCTGCGAGGAGGGCCATCTGACCGGCCGGCGCGAACTGTTCGACCGCGGCGACGACGACTTCCACACCAGCATCGCCATCGCCTCGCACAACCCCTTCCTCGTGGACGCGGTACGCGAAGCCCGCCGGCTCCAGCGCCAGTCGAGCACGATCGGACTGCACGGCACCGTCGGCGGCCACGCGCAGGAGGCCATCGCCGAACACGCCGCGATCTACCGTGCCGTCCGGGACGGCGACCCGGAGGCCGCGGCGCAGGCGGCAGCGGTCCACCTGGACAAGACACTCGAGGACTACCGGCGCGAGATCCAGCGCCGCGTCTTCGGCTGAGGCCCGCGGGGCCCGGCTCTTTGGGCCGAGGCCGCGAGATCGCCAGGTCTTCGACTGAAGGGCGCGAGGGCCGGGTCCCTCGGCCAGGGCCTGCGGGACCGCCCGGACCTCCCCCTCGAGCACACGGGTCCGCCGGGCCTTCACCCAGGGCCGCCGGTCCGTCCGCTCCCGGCTCGCCCGTGACCCACCACCCGACAGGCGCCCGGAGCGCGCCTGGCTGCCAAGGAGACGATGCGCCCATGCAGGACGCCCCGCCCCGTGCCGGCGACGACCCGCTCGCCGGGCTGAGCACCGCCGGAATCGTCCCGGTGCTCGTCGTCGACGACCCCCGGACGGTTCCACCGCTGGCCGACGCGATGCAGGAAAGCGGCCTGCGCTGCGTGGAGGTGACGCTGCGCACGCCGGCCGGCCTGGCCGCGCTCGGCGAGTTCTCGGCCAGGTCCGGACTGCTGGTCGGGGCGGGCACCGTCCTGGACCCCGAGCAGGTCGACCGGGCGGTCGAGGCAGGAGCCCAGTTCATCGTCTCCCCGGGCCTGTCGCCGCGGGTCGTCGCCCGCTGCCGGGAACTGGGGGTCACCGTCCTGCCCGGCGCCGCCACCGCGGGCGAGGTGCTGCGCGCCCGCGAACACGGCCTGGCGACCGTCAAGTTCTTCCCCGCCCAGCAGATCGGCGGCCTTCCGGCGCTCAGGGCCCTGTCCGCCGCCCTGCCCGGCGTACGGTTCGTGCCCACCGGAGGCATCGGGCCCGAGGAGGCCGGGCAGTACCTGCGCGAGCCCTCCGTCCTCGCCGTCGGCGGCAGCTGGATGGTCCCGCGCGACGCGCTGGCCGGCGGGAGGTGGCAGGAGATCCGCGAGCTGTGTGCCGCAGCCGCGCGGATCGCCGCCGCACGGCGGGAAGGGCGGCCGGCGTGACGGCGCCGGACGGGACAGGGGGCCTGGTCACCCTCGGCGAGACGATGGGGCTGGTGGCCGCCGCCGAAACCGGCCCGCTGGAGTTCGCCCGCGCTTTCGGATACGGGATCGGCGGCGCGGAGAGCAACGTCGCCATCGGAGCGGCGCGGCTGGGAGCGCCCGTCACCTGGATCGGCCGCGTGGGCAGCGACGCGACGGGCGACATGATCGAACGCCGCCTGCGGGCGGAAGGCGTGCGTACCGTGGTGGTGCGCGATCCGGGCTTCACCGGCCTGATGGTCAAACACCGGCGCTTCGGCTCCACGCTGTCCGTGGACTACCACCGCGCGGGCAGCGCCGGATCCCGGCTGAGCCCCGACGACCTCCCGGCCGGCTGCGTGGAGACGGCGGGCGTCCTGCACGTCACCGGGATCACTCCCGCTCTGTCGCGGTCGGCACACGACGCCGTGTTCCACGCGGTGGAGCGCGCCCGGGCGGCGGGCGTGCCGGTGAGCGTGGACGTCAACTACCGCCGCAAACTGTGGAGCCCCGACGAGGCACGACCGGTGCTGCGCCGGCTGGTCGCACTCGCGGACGCGGTGTTCGCCGGCGTCGAGGAGGCCCGGCTGGTACTGGGACCGGACGGGGCCGGGACGGCCGCCGAGCTGGTCGGTCCGCTGTCGGAACTCGGCCCGGCGCAGGCGGTGATCAAGGACGGGGCGCGGGGGTGCACGGCACGGATCGACGGCACCGGCTACCGGTTGGCGGCGCTGCCCGTCACGGCGGTGGACCCGGTCGGCGCGGGCGACGCCTTCGTCGCCGGATACCTCGCCGAGCTCCTGGCCGGCGAGTGCGCGGAGCAGCGGCTGCGGACGGCGATCGCCGCCGGCGCGTATGCCGTCAGCGTGCCCGGTGACTGCGAGGGGCTGCCCCGCCGGACCGAGCTGGCCGCGCTGACCGGCGCGGAGGACGTCGTACGGTAGCGCCCGGCCACGCCGCCGGCGGTACGGCGCCACACGCGGCGAAGGCAGGTACGGCGAAGGCAGGCGACCTCACCGGGGCCCCTGCGACGCGGGCTGCCCGCGAGAGCGCGTGGCGTGCCACGGTGAGAGGGCCGTGACCTCCGTGGCTCCGCTGCCGGATGTGACAGGGGTTGACATCGCGCACAGGCAGGGGCAAAGTGCCGCCGTCGGGACCTGCCCCCTCCACCGGGGACCGGCGTTCACGAACACCCTTGCATGTTAGCGCTAACAGTTCCCACCCTCACGAACCCTTGCCTGCTCGCCCCCCACACCGCAAGGAGAACCGCGTGACCACGGTAACTTCGCGCCCGCGCACGGGATTCGGCGCCCTTTACCGCGCCGCCCCCGGGCACCGCCCACTCGCGTGGGCCGTCGCCCTGCTCGTCCCGATCCTCGGAGCCGGCCTGGCGACAACCACCAGCGCGTCGGCCGCCGTCACCGCGTCGGTGTCAGTCGACGCCGGCAAGTCCCTGGCCACCATCCCGTCCACCGGCGTCGGCACGAACGTCGCGGTCTACGACGGGAACATGAACCAGTCGGCCGTACCAGGGCTGCTGGGCGCCGCCGGCATCGACAGCGTGCGCTACCCGGGCGGCAGTTACGGCGACATCTACCACTGGCAGACCAACACCACCGACGGCGGCTACGTCGCGCCCGGCACCGACTTCGACACCTACATGAGCACCGTGAAGTCCGCAGGCGCCCAGCCGATCATCATCGCCAACTACGGCACGGGCACCGCACAGGAAGCCGCGGACTGGGTGAAGTACGCCAACGTCACCAAGAAGTACGGCGTGAAGTACTGGGAGATCGGCAACGAGGTCTACGGCAACGGCGAGTACGGCTCCAGCTGGGAGACCGACCACCACTCCAGCCACAGCGCGACCACGTACGCGAACAACCTGCTCCAGTACATCTCCGCGATGAAGGCCGTCGACCCCACCATCAAGATCGGCGCCGTCCTGACCACGCCCGGGTCCTGGCCCGACGGCCTCACCGGGTCGGGCGACACACAGGACTGGAACCACACCGTGCTGTCCATCGCCGGTTCGAAGATCGACTTCGGGATCGTGCACCACTACCCGACCAGCACCGGCGAAGCCGACATGCTCGGCAAGCCGCAGGCCGAGATCCCGGGCATGGCGAGCACGCTGCACTCGCTGATCAGCCAGTACGCCGGCGCCAACGCGGCGAATGTCGGCATCGCGGTGACCGAGGCGAACGGCAACTCCTTCTACGACACCGCGCCCAGCGGCCTGTTCGCCCCGGACGAATACCTGACGTGGATGGAGAACGGCGCCTTCACCGTCGACTGGTGGAACCTGCACAACGGCACCGATTGCAGCAAGGTGACCACCGTCGACGGCTCCACCGATTACAACGACTACGGCGTGCTGTCCAGCGGCTCCTCCTGCGAACCGCCGCTGAACACGCCGTTCGCCCCGTACTACGGCACCCGGATGATCACCGAGCTGGGCGCCCCCGGTGACACCCTGGTCAAGGCGGGCACGTCCACCTCCCTGCTGACCGCGCACGCGGTCAAGCGGGCGAACGGCGACCTGGACGTCATGCTCATCAACAAGGACCCGAGCAACGCCGCCACCGTCTCCTTGTCCTACAACGGCTTCACGCCCTCCTCGGCCACCCCGACGGTCTACTCGTACCTGAAGAACGGCACCTCCATCACCTCGGCCACGGCCGGCAGCGCGACCGCCCAGTCCGTACCCGCGTACTCGATCGCGGTGGTGCAACTGCACCCCGGCAGCGGGGGCACGACAACCGGCGGCAGCACCACGGGGGGCGCGACAACCGGCGGCACGACGACGGGCGGCACGACAACGGGCGGCACGACCACCGGGGGCACCACCACTGGTGGCACCACGGGCGGCACCGGAGCGGGAAGCTGCACGGTGACGTACACCAAGAACGAATGGCAGGGCGGCCTGACGGCGAGCGTCACCGTCGCCGACACCGGCAGTGCGCCGGTCAACGGCTGGACCCTCACCTTCTCCTTCCCCGGAGACACCAAGGTGACCAGCGCGTGGAACGCCACGGTCACGCAGAGCGGGTCCACCGTCACGGCAACGAACGTGTCCTACAACAGCACGATCCCGGCCGGCGGAAACGTGTCCTTCGGCTTCCAGGGCACCTGGACCGGCAACGACGCCAACCCCACCTCCTTCGCCCTCAACGGCAGCAGTTGCGCCACTGGGTGAAACGCCCGGGCGGCCGGCCGCCGGTGAACCGCACCGATCGCGCGGGACAACGGGTGGGAAAAGGGATTCTCGGAAAGGTCCGGGCGTTCCCCGCGACCCGTTGAAGTCCGGAGGGCGGGTGTTGCGGGATTCTGTCCGCTTACTTGACCAGCCATGGCAACACTTCTACGTTGTCGTCGGAAAATCCTTTTCTCAATTGCGCAGCCGCAGGTACCCCCTCGGTGCCGGGTCCGTAGGACGGACGGACCCGGTCACCGGAGTGACGGCTGCCGCACACACCTGCCGACTCATCAGAAGGGCATGTTCCCCATGCGTGGTTTCGCGCATCTCCGGTCCCGGCGCCCCCTCGGGCGCGCCGTCGGACTGGGAGCCGCAGCGCTGACCGCGGCCTCCGCCGCGCTCATCGGCACGTCCGCCCAAGCCGCTCCCACCCCGTCCACGACCCTGGTGGTCAACGCCAACCAGACCCTGCGGCCGGTCACCCATGTGGCGACCGGCAGTCTGTACGGTCTGGCGAACGCCACGACCCCGGCCGACAACCTCGTCCAGGCCATCAAGCCCAACACCTTCGTGCAAAAACCCCAGGGCGGCCACCAGCAGCCCACCGGCGACATCCTCACCGTCGCGCCCAAAGCCGCCCGGGCCGGTGCCAAGGTCGTCAACCGCCTCTCCGACTACTACGCCGGCTGGCCCTACCAGTTCAGCTGGAGCAACTGGCTGAGCGTGGTCGACGACCAGATCGCCCAGACCAAGGCGTCGGGCATCACCGACCTGGCCGCCTACGCCCCCTGGAACGAGTCCGACAACACCTGGCTCTCCGCCAACGGCACGTTCGAGGACTTCTGGACCAGGACCTACCGCGAGATCCGGTCGAAGGACACCACGACGCCGATCCAGGGCCCGAGCTTCTCGGACAACATCGGCGACATGGACAACTTCCTCAAGAACGCGGTCGCCACCAACACCGTGCCGGACATCATCGCCTGGCACGAACTCATCCGGTCGTCCAAGATCCAGGGCGACATCGCCACCGTCACCTCCCTGGAACAGAAGTACGGCATCAGCCCGCGTCCGATCGCCATCGAGGAATACGCCGCGCCCTCCGAAGTCGGCGTCCCCGGCGCCCTGGTCGGATACATCGCCAAATTCGAGCGCTACGGCGTGCACGACGCCGAACTCGCCTTCTGGAACCAGTCCGGGGCGCTGGGCGACCTGCTCACGGGCCAGGGCGGCAGCCCCAACGGCGCCTACTGGCTCTACAAGTGGTACGCCGACATGAGCGGTTCCATGGTCGGCACCACGCCGCCGGCCCAGACCGGCATCGACGGAGCGGCTTCCCGCAACAGCGCCGGCAACGAGGTCGACGTCATCTTCGGCGGCAGCTCGGGCGACTCGGCCGTGACCGTCAACGGGCTCAACGCGCTGCCCGCGCTCGGATCGAGCGTGCACGTCAAGGTCGAGTACACCCCCTCCCCCGGACGCACCACCGCCGTCTCCGGCCCCACCACCCTGTCCGAGTCCGACTACCCGGTGAGCAACGGCTCGATCACGGTTCCGGTGACCGCCAACAGCGCCTACGGCTACCACATCGTGATCACGCCGGCGAGCGGCGGCTCCGCACTCGACGGCACCTACCAGGTCACGAACAAGAACAGCGGCCTCGCGCTCGACACCGCCAACGGGGGCACCGCCCAGGGCACCCTGGTCGACCAGGCCACCCCGACTGGCTCGGCCACGCAGACCTGGGCCGTGGTGTCCGCCGGCTCCGGCCTGTACAAGATCCGCAACCAGGCGAGCGGACTGCTGCTCGGCATCACCAACGAGAGCACCTCGGACGGCGGCACCGCTCTCATCTGGGGCGACAACGGCACCCCCGACCACCTGTGGCGGATCGTGCCCGACGGCACCGGCTACGACAAGATCGTCAACTACAACAGCAACCTGGTGCTGGGCGTGCAGAACATGAGCACCGGCAGCGGCGCCCAGGTCCTGCAGTGGGACGACAACGGCACCGCCGACCACCTGTGGAAGCTCAGTGCCCGCTGAATCGTCGGCCGTTCCGCGGTCCGGTCGCCTCCCCCGTTCCTGCGGGGGCGGCGGCCGGCCGCCGCACCACGACGGACCCCGTCCCCCCTCCCCCGCGCCCCGGATCCGGAAGCGGCCGTGGTCACGCCGATTCGCGGACGACCAGCCGGCAGGCAACGGTCCGCACACCGCCGACAGTCCTCCCGTCGATGGCGTCGAGCAGCCGCAGGGCGGCGATCCTGCCGATCTCGTTGAGGTTCATGTCGACGGTCGTCAGGGGAGGCCGGGCCGCCAGTGCCATGACGTCCCAGTTGTCGTACCCGATGACAGCGATGTCATCGGGTACGCGGCGACCCTCCTCCCGCAGCGTGTCGGTGACGCCGCGAGCGATCTGGTCGTTCGCGCAGAAGAACGCGTCGGTGTCCGGCGCCGCCCGCAGGACGGTACGGGCCGCGCGTCTCCCCCACGCCTCGCTCCAGTCGCCGAAGTGGACCTTGCCGCCGGACAGTTCCAGCCCCGCCTGCCCCAGCAGGTCGTGGGTCAGGCGGGCGCGGTGCTGGGCCGCGGCGTGATGAGCCGGACCGGACACGTGGGCGATGTGCCGCCGCCCCGAGGTGATCAGGTGTTCCGTGGCGAGCCGGGCTCCCCCCTCGTCGTCGGAGGCGACGGACATGTCCGCGGGATCCTCCGACGGGGACAGGGCGTACACCGTCGGGACGTCGCGCAGGCCGGCCAGCGGCGGCCGCGGGTCGGTACGCCGTCCCGTGACGATGATGCCGTCCACCCTGCGCGCCAGGAGGGTCTCCACGTAGTGGCGCTCGCGGATCGCGTCGCCGCGCGTGTCGCACAGCAGAACGGAGATCTTGCCGGCGCCCAGCGCGTCCTCGGCGCCGAGCAGCACCGGGGTGCTGAACCGGCCGATCCCGTCGGTGGTGACGAGCCCGACCGTCCAGGTCCGTCCGGCCAGCAGCGCCCGGGCCTGTTCGTTGGGCTGGAAGTCCAGGCGCCGCGCCGCCTCCAGAACCCGGTCGCGCGTCTCGGGCCGCATGCGTCCGTTGCCGCTCAGGGCCTTGGACGCGGTACCCACGCTGACGCCGGCCAGGGTCGCCACGTCGGTCAGTGTCACGCGCCCCGGCGGCGGGCGCCGGTCGGTTTCAGTCACGGACAATCCTTTGCTCACCCTACGGTTGCGTCCATCCTGCCAGGACGCGGCTCGCATCCCAAGCGTTGCCGAGGACCCGATTCCCGGGTGTGCACGCGTCTTGACTCTCCTGGAGCAGCGCTTCTAGGTTACCGGCAAGAAAACCATTGCTCAAAGTTTCCGCGTTTCATCGCACCCAGCGGCGATGCCGTCGGCCTGCTTCCTCGGTCCCCCGGCAACCGCCGCTGCCCACCTCACGCCGAGTGGACTTTCCAGGGAGATCCATGGCCGACAGCAATCCGCCACCGCCCGCTCCGGCCGGTCCCGTCCGGCTGAGCCCCGAGGCCCGGACCGCCCTGCGCCCGGTCGCCGGGGCGGACATCCTGGGCGGCTTCTGGCACGACCGCCGCGAGGTCAACGGACGGGTCGCAGTTCCGCAGGGACCACGGCTGCTGGAGTCGGCCGGAAATCTGGACAACCTGCGTGCCGCGGCGGGCGCCGCCGAGGGCACGTTCCGGGGCGACTTCCCCTTCATGGACTCCGACGTCTACAAGTGGCTCGAAGCGGCGGCCTGGCAGCTCGGCTCGTCCGCCACGCCCGGGAACGAGGACCTGGCCGCCGAAGTGCGCCGGATCACCGGCCTGGTGGCCGCCGCCCAGCAGCCGGACGGCTATCTCAACACCTGGTTCCAGGTCGCCAAAGGCGGCCGACGCTACGAGGACCTGCGCTGGGGCCACGAGCTGTACTGCGCCGGCCATCTGATCCAGGCGGCGGTCGCCCACCGCCGGACCACCGGTGAGAAGGAGCTGCTGAAGGTGGCGGTGCGCTTCGCCGACCACCTGGACACGGTCTTCGGCCGGGACAAGCCGATCGACGGCTTCGACGGCCACCCGGAAGTGGAGACGGCCCTGGTCGAGCTCTACCGGGAAACCGGTGAGCGGCGGTACCTGTCTCTGGCCGGGTACTTCGTGGACCGGCACGGACACGGGCTGCTCGGCGGCGAGGCGTACTGCCAGGACCGGGTGCCGCTGCGGGAGCAGGAGACCGTCGAAGGGCACGCGGTGCGGCAGCTCTACCTGCTGGCCGCCGCGGCCGACCTCGCCACCGAGACCGGCGACGGCGAACTGCTCACCGCCTGCGAGCGGTTGTGGGCGGCGATGGTGGCCACCAAGACCCACATCACCGGGGGCCTCGGCGCGCACCATGACGAGGAGGACTTCGGTGACCCGTACGAGCTGCCCAACGAAAGGGCGTACTGCGAGACCTGCGCGGCGATCGGGTCGGTGCAGTTCAGCTGGCGGATGGCGCTGCTGACCGGGAAGGCCCGTTACAGCGACCTGATCGAGCGCACCTTGTTCAACGGCCTGCTGGCCGGCATCTCGCTGGACGGCGAGCGCTGGCTGTACGTCAACCCGCTGCAGGTCAGGGACGGGCACACCGATACCGGCGGCGACCAGTCCGCCCGCCGTACCCGCTGGTTCCGCTGTGCCTGCTGCCCGCCCAACGTGATGCGACTGCTGGCCAGCCTGGAGCACTACGTCGCCTCCACCGACAGCACCGGGCTGCAGCTCCACCAGTACGCCACCGGCCGCTACACGGCCGAGATCAACGGCGCGCCCCTTGTTGTGAGCGCTCACACCGATTATCCGTGGTCCGGGACCATCCGGATCACCGTCGAGGAATGCCCCGCGGACACACCGTGGACCCTGTCCTTGCGCATCCCGCAGTGGTGCACCGACCACCGGCTGTCGGTGAACGGCGGCACCCCCGCGGCCACCGTCTCGGACGACGGCTGGCTGCGGCTGGAGCGGGTCTGGGCGCCGGAGGACCGGGTGACGCTCGACCTGGTCCTGACCCCGCGGCTGGTCGAGGCGGATCCCCGGGTGGACGCGGTACGCGGCTGCGTCGCGATCGAACGCGGTCCACTCGTGTACTGCCTGGAGGGGGTCGACCATCCGGGCGGCGGCCTCGACGACGTCGTGATCGACACCGGCCGGCCCCTCACCGAAGTGCATCGCCCCGGACTTCTCGGCGGCGTCGTTACCGTGACGGCCACCGGCCGCCGGCGCACCCTGCCGGCCGCCGGCTGGTGGCCGTACCGAGGCGCCACCGACCCCGGCCGGCCCGCATCTCTTCCGGACACCGGCCTGAACCTGACCGCCGTCCCCTACTACTCCTGGGCCAACCGGCAGGACGGATCCATGCGGGTGTGGCTTCCCACCCGCTAGGCCGTGTTCCGGAACCGGTCGACTCGGCCCCGCCCGCCCGGGCGGCTCGCTGCTCCTCACCCGCACCCATCCCGCACCCAGCAAGGACCGTCATGAGACACACGCGCACCGCCATCGCCGCCGTTGCGGCCTGCGCCGCGCTGACCGGCATCACCGCCTGCGGCGGCTCCGGCAGCGGCTCCTCCTCGTCCGCGGCTTCGGGGACGTACACCTTCTGGGACCCCTATCCCCAGTTCGACGGCACCTCGGCATGGGGCAAGCTCGTCGCGTCCTGCGGCACCAAGGCCGGGGTGACCGTCAAGCGCACCGCGTACGACACGACCGACCTGGGCAACAAGGCGCTGCTGGCCGCCCAGCAGGGGGATGCGCCGGACGTCATGCTGGTGGACAATCCGGTGGTCTCCACGCTCGTCCAGGCCGGGATCCTGAACAGGATGAGCGACGTGGGCATCTCGACCACGTCGATCCAGACCAACATCATCGGTGCCGGCGTCGTCGACGGGTCTCCGTACGGAGTACCCATCGGCGCCAACACGCTCGCCCTGTTCTACAACAAGAACGTGCTGGCCGCCGCTCACGTCGATCCGGCCTCGGTCAAGGACTGGAACTCCCTGACCGCGGCGCTGAAGAAGGTCAAGGCGGCCGGCAAGAAGGGCATCACCTTCTCCGCGATCGGCACGGAGGAGGGCAGTTTCCAGTTCCTGCCGTGGTTCTGGGGAGCCAAGGGCGACCTGACGCACCTGGACAACGGGAACGGTGAGGCCGCGCTGTCCTTGTGGAAGGACTGGGTCTCCCAGGGCCTGGCGCCCAACGACGTGCTGAACAACACCCAGACCACGAGCTGGCAGGAGTTCGCCACCGGCCAGTACGCCTTCGGGGAGAACGGCACCTGGCAGTTGGGCAACGCCAAGAAGGCCGGCTTCCCGTACGGCGTGATCTCCATCCCGGGGCAGGACGGCGGTGCGGCTCCCGCGCCCACGGGCGGGGAGTTCGTGACCGTACCCGTGCAGAAGGACAGCGCCCGCTACAAGGCATCGGCGCAGATCGTGTCCTGCCTCACCAGCGACTCCAGCCTGCTGGCCACCGACACCACCTTGTCGTACGTCGCGCCCACCGGTACGGCGCAGAGCCAGCAGGTGACCGCGACGCCCGAGCTCAAGCCGTGGGTCGCGGCCGTGGCCACCGCCCGCGGGCGGACCAGCGACGGCCTGGGCACCCGCTACCCGGTGATCTCCCAGCAGTTGTGGACTGCCGTCCAGGGCGCGCTGTCCGGCGGCACGAGCCCCCGGTCCGCGCTGGAAGCCGCACAGAAGGCCGCCGAGAACCACCAGAACTGATCCCGGGTGTCCGCCTCACCGGAGACCGGCCGGATGCCGGTGTCCGATGAGGCACCTCGCAGGTACTCCGCTGTGCCGCCGCCCGTCCCGGTGGCACAGCGGCTCCGGCGCCGTCGCTGTCCTCCCTCCCCGGTACCGCGACGGCGCCGGCACACACCGGCGTCCGTTCGCGCAGCCCACTGATCGAGGAGCACGCATGACCACTGCCCACGCCGACGGCTTGCAGCGGCCGCCGGCCGTACCGGGGACGACCCACGAGGACTCGCGCCCCGCGCCGGGCGACCCGCCGCGCGGCCGACGCGGCCGCGACCGACGGACGCGGCTCGCCGCCTGGGCCTTCCTGGCCCCGGTGGTGATCTATCTCGGCGTCTTCTACGCCTACCCGCTCTACCGGAATGTGGACCTGTCGGTACGGCACTACACCGTCCGGTCCTTCGTGCAGGGCGGAGCGCCCTTCTCCGGCTGGGACAACTTCCGCCAGGTCGTGCACGACCCCACATTCGCCACCGCATTGCGCAACACGATGGTGTTCACCGTGGTGTCCATCGTCTTCCAGTACGCGATCGGGCTGGCCCTCGCGGTCTTCTTCAACCGCGGCTTCCGGCTGGCCCCGACCCTGCGGGCGCTGTTCCTCATCCCCTGGCTGCTGCCACTGATCGTGTCGGCCTCGACCTGGTCGTGGATGCTCAACAGCGAGTCGGGCGTCGTCAACTACGTTCTCCACCTGATCGGGGTCGGGAAGGTGGACTGGCTGACCTCGCCGTCGTGGGCACTGACCTCGGTGATCGTCGCGAACATCTGGATCGGCATCCCCTTCAACCTGGTCATCCTCTACAGCGGCCTCCAGAACATCCCCGCCGAGCTGTACGAGGCCGCCGCCCTGGACGGCGCGAGCACCTGGCAGCAGTTCCGGCGGATCACCTTCCCGCTGCTGCGGCCGGTCTCCGCGATCACCCTCCTGCTCGGCCTGATCTACACCCTCAAGGTCTTCGACCTCATCTGGATCATGACCAGAGGCGGCCCGGGCGACTCCTCCTCCACGCTGGCCACCTGGTCCTACCGCCTCGGCTTCGGCTCCCTCCTGCCGGAGTTCGGCCCCGGCGCCGCGGTCGGCAACATCCTCATCCTCATCGCCCTGCTCTTCGGCCTGCTGTACATCCGTGTGCAAAGGAGGCAGGCGGCATGACCACCCCCGTTCGCCGGTCCCGGACCCCGCGCTCCCGCCGCAACACCGTGATCGGCCTGGTGCTCACGGCGGCCATGCTGTTCCCGGTGTACTGGATGATCAACGTGTCCCTCACCCCGCAGAGCCGGATGCGCAAGGACCCGCCCGACCTGTTCCCGCTGCACCCGACCTTCAGCGGCTACCGGTCGGTCCTGAACGACCAGCTGCCGTATCTCGGCACCAGCCTGCTCATCGGGCTCGGCACGGTCGCCCTCACGCTCGTGCTCTCCGCCCCCGCGGGGTACGCGCTGGCCAAGCTGCGTCCGCGCGGCGCCGGCGCCGTGGGCCTGCTCCTGCTGATCGCCCAGATGATCCCCGGCATCGTGATGGCGATGGGCTTCTACGGCATCTTCCTCAACCTGGGGATCATGAACACCTGGTGGGGCCTGGTGGTCGCCGACTCGACCATCGCCGTGCCCTTCGGCGTCATGATCTTCACCGCCTTCATGTCCGGCATCCCCGACGAACTGATGGCCGCGGCGAAGATCGACGGTGCGACGACCTGGCGGACGTTCCTCCTGATCGTGCTGCCGGTCAGCCGCAACGCGATTGTCACCGTCTCCCTGTTCGGCTTCCTGTGGGCCTGGTCGGATTTCGTCTTCGCCACCACGCTCGACGGCGGGGGCGGGATGAAGCCCATCACGCTCGGCATCTACAAGTACATCGGCAACAACAACCAGGAGTGGAACGCCATCATGGCCACGGCCGTGGTCGCCTCGATTCCGGCGGCCGTCCTCCTCGTGCTCGCACAGCGCTACGTCGCCGCAGGCGTCACCGCCGGAGCCGTCAAGGACTGAACCGCTGTGACGATGCAGGCCCTGCCGCAGCCCCATCGGCGGCAGGGCTGCGGCAGGGCAGCGATTGGTAACGCTAACACCGATCGGTGATATGCCGTGGCCGACGCGGCATCCAGCGGTGGCGCGCCTGCGCGGAGTCCACCGGTGCCGGACCGGAGGCGACGAAAGCCGCGGCGACAGCGCCGACGAACTCCGTGCACAAGGGTTGACGCGGACACGGCCGGACGGCTTCTCTTGTGCGGGCACGTTGGCTCGCGATTGTTTTCGTGCGGTTCGGCGATCCCGCTGAACCGCGCGATGTGCTTGACCCCGGAGGATCCCCCCACACGATTCGGCCCAGGAGGTCGATGGACCATGAGCAGCAGCCAGGGAACCGGACACGCTCTCGTGTCGGCATCTGTTCGCCCACGAATGTTAGCGCTCACTCTCGCTGGGCTCCTTCTCGCTCTCTTCATACCGTTGCTCGTTCCCGGTACCGCGCCCCGTGCCGCCGCCCTGGGCAACGGTCTCGCGCCGACCCCGCAGATGGGCTTCAACGACTGGAACGCCTACGGCTGCAACGTCTCCGAGTCGTTGATCAAGTCCACGGCCCTGGCCATGCACAACAACGGCATGCAGACCGCCGGCTACAGCTACGTCAACATCGACGACTGCTGGATGACCCACTCCCGGGACGCGGCCGGCCGACTCGTCCCGGACCCCGCCAAGTTCCCCGACGGGATCTCCGGCACCGCCTCGTACGTCCACTCGCTCGGCCTGAAGCTGGGCATCTACGAGGACGCCGGCACCGCCACCTGCGCCGGCTACCCGGGCAGCCTCGGCCACGAGACCACCGACGCCCAGACGTTCGCGTCGTGGGGCGTGGACTACCTGAAGTACGACAACTGCAACAACACCGGGGTTCCGGCGCAGACCCGGTACACCGCCATGCGCGACGCGCTGGCGTCCACCGGCCGGCCGATCCTGTTCAGCCTGTGCAACTGGGGCCAGGAGAACGTCTGGACCTGGGGCGCCGGGGTCGGCAACAGCTGGCGCACGACCGGGGACATCAACGCCAGTTTCTCCAGCATGCTGTCCATCTTCCACAGCAACGTGGGCCTGGCCTCCTACGCGGGGCCCGGCCACTGGAACGACCCGGACATGCTGGAAGTCGGCAACGGCTCCCTCACCGCCGCCGAGAGCCAAAGCGAGTTCAGCCTGTGGGCGGAAATGGCCGCCCCGCTCATCGCCGGTACGAACGTGGCCTCGGCCAGTGCCGCGACGCTGTCCGTCCTGACCAACTCCCGCGTCATCGCCGTGGACCAGGACTCGCTGGGCAAGCAGGGCACGATGGTGTCCACGTCGAACGGACTCGACGTGCTGGCCAAGCCGCTCGCCAACGGCGACGTGTCCGTGGCGCTGTTCAATGAGACGGGATCGGCCGCGACCATCAGCACCACCGCCGCGGCGATCGGCAAGACCGGCTCGTCCGGCTACACCCTGACCGACCTGTGGTCCGGCGCCGTCTCCAGCACCGCCGGCACGATCAGTGCCTCCGTCCCCGCGCACGGCACCGCCATGTACCGGGTCGCGGGCGGAAGCAGCGGCGGCGGCACGAGCGCCACCGGCGAGATCCACGCGGTCGGTGCCGGCAAGTGCCTCGACGTGCCCAACTCGTCGACGACCGCGGGGACCCAGGTGGACATCTGGAGCTGCGGCGGCGGCTCGAACCAGATCTGGACCCACACCGCGGCCAACCAGCTCTCCGTCTATTCCGGCAGTTCGCAGCTGTGCCTGGACGCCTACAACAACCAGACCTCCGCGGGCACCAAGGTGGAGACCTGGCCCTGCAACGGCCAGCCCAACCAGCAGTGGACGGTCAACTCCGACGGCAGCATCACCGGAGTCCAGTCCGGCCTGTGCCTGGACGTCACCGGCGCGTCCACCGCAAACGGCGCCCTGGCCGAGCTGTGGACCTGCAACGGCGGCAGCAACCAGCAGTGGACGCTCGGCTGACCGGTTCCCCCCAAGCTGCGGGCCGTCCGTCGACACCGACGGCCGGCCCGCCGCACAGTCCTCCCCCCCGGCTCGTCATCCACAACGCGCAAGGAGGCGCGATGCGCTGGAGTACCCCCGTAAGACGCGCGGCCACAGCGACCGCGTGCGCCCTCGGCCTGCTCGGAACGGTCGCAGCGGCAGCGCAGGCCCGTCCGCCGGCACCAGTACAGGCGTCCGTGCCGATCTATCTGAACACCGGCTATTCCTTCCAGGAGCGTGCCGCGGACCTGGTCTCGCGGATGTCGCTGGACGAGAAGATCCAGCAGTTGCACACCAACAGCGCGCCGGCCATTCCGCGGCTCGGCGTGCAGCAGTACACGTACTGGAGCGAAGGGCAGCACGGCATCAACTCGCTGTTCGCCGACACCAATCCGGGCTCGGCGACGGGCGGCGTCCACGCCACCAGTTTCCCCACGAACTTCGCCGCGTCCATGAGCTGGGACAAGAACCTGATCTACAAGGAGACGACGGCCGTCTCCGACGAGGCCCGGGGCCTGCTCGACAAGTCGCTGTGGGGCACCGGGCAGAACAACCTCGGCCCGTCGAAGGACGACTACGGCATGCTCACGTACTGGGCGCCGACGGTCAACCTCGACCGGGATCCCCGGTGGGGCCGCACGGACGAGGCGTTCGGCGAGGACCCGTACTTCGCGGGGCAGATGGCCGGCGCCTTCGTGAACGGCTACCAGGGCCAGAAGCCCGACGGCACTGCGCAGGGCAAGTACCTGAAGGTCGCCTCGACCGCCAAGCACTACGCGCTCAACGATGTCGAGCAGAACCGGACCGGCATCAGTTCGAACGTCTCGGACGACGACCTCTACGACTACTACACCGCCCAGTTCAAGAGCCTGATCGAGAACGCGCACGTCGCCGGCCTGATGACGTCCTACAACGCCATCAACGGCACCCCGTCGGTGGCCAACACGTACACCACCGACCAGATCGCCCAGCGCACCTACGGCTTCGGCGGCTACATCACCTCCGACTGCGGCGCGGTCGGCACCACGTACGACACCTTCCCGGCCGGCCACGACTGGGCTCCGCCCGGCTGGACCACCGACCGCAAGGGGAGCAACGCGACCTGGACGAACACCGCGACGGGCCAGCAGGTCGCGGGAGCGGCCGGCGGTCAGGCCTACGCACTCCGGGCGGGCACCGACGTCAACTGCACCGGCACCGAGGCGACCTCGCTGAACCTGGAGCAGGCGATCAGGGCCGGCATCCTCAGCGAGGGCGTCATCGACAACGCCCTGGTCCACCTGTTCACGGTCCGGATGGAGACCGGGGAGTTCGACCCGGTCGACCAGCAGCCGTACACCAGGATCACCAAGGACGTGATCCAGTCCCCGGCCCACCAGGACCTCGCGCGGACCGTCGCCGACAACGCGCTCGTCCTGTTGCAGAACGACAAGGTCGCCGGCTCCGGCGCGCCCCTGCTGCCGGCCGACCCCGCCGAGCTGGGCAAGGTCGTCATCGTGGGCGACCAGGCGGGCAAGGTCACCCTCGGCGGCTACTCCGGCGACCCCACGAAGAAGGTGGACGCCGTCCAGGGCATCACCGCCCAGGTGAAGGCCGCCAACCCCGGTGCGCAGGTGGTCTACGACGCGGCCGGCACCTCCACCACCGCCACCGGTGACGCGGTACTCAGCGCCGCGACACGGGCGGACATCCAGAGCGCCGACCTGGTGGTCATCGCGGTCGGCACCGACGAGGCGACGGCGGGCGAGGGCAAGGACCGCAGCGGCCTGGCCCTGCCCGGCAACTACGGCAGCCTCATCGACCAGGTCACCGCCCTGGGCAACCCGAGGACCGTGCTGGACATCCAGTCCGACGGCCCTGTCACCATCGAGGCCTACCGCGCCAAGGTCGCCGCGATCGTCTTCGCCGGCTACAACGGCGAGAGCCAGGGCGACGCCCTCGCCGACGTCCTGTTCGGCAAGCAGAACCCGGGCGGCCACCTGAACTTCACCTGGTACAAGGACGACTCCCAGCTCCCGGCCATCTCCGACTACAACCTGGCCCCGAGCGGCACCGACGGTCTCGGCCGCACCTACCAGTACTTCACCGGCACCCCGACCTATCCGTTCGGCTACGGCCTGAGCTACACCACCTTCGCCTACTCCCACGTCCGGGCCGACCGCGCCTCGGTCGGCGCCGACGGGACCGTCAAGGTCGGCTTCGACGTGACCAACACCGGCACGGTGCCGGGCAGCACCGTGGCCCAGCTCTACGCGGCCACCGACTTCGCGGTCCAGAACAAGGAACTGCCGAAGAAGCGGCTCGTCGGATTCCAGAAGACCGGGACCCTGCGGCCCGGCGCCACCCAGCACATCACCCTGCGGGTGCGCGTACCCGACCTCGCCTTCCACGACGGGCAGCAGGCCAAGCAGGTCGTCTACGACGGCAATTACCGCTTCGAGGTCGGACCGGACGCCACCACCACGGCCGGCTCGGCCCGGGTCACCGTGCACGGCAGCCTCACCCCGCACGTGAAGTACGTGACCGTCCAGCCCGAGGCCGTGGTCTACGACGCCGGCGACACCATCGACCTCACCGCCCGCAACCACTGGATCAAGGACGACACCGACCCCACCGCCCAGCCCGGCCGCAACCTGGGCGTCACCGCCGACCACGTCGTCGAGGCCGTCAACGACGACGGCTCCTTCCTGGACCTGTCCGGCGCCAAGGTCCGCTACACCAGCAGCGACCCGTCCGTCGCCACCGTCAGCGGCAAGGGCCTCGTCACCGCGGTGGGCAACGGTGTGGCCACCATCAGCGCGACCGTGCACGGCGTGACCGGCTCCGCGGTGATCCGCGTCCACCACACCCTGTCCCTGTCCGCCGCCCCGGTCCTCAGGCCCGGCGCCGCGGTCACGGCGACCGCCACCTACACCAACACCGGCCCCACCGCGCTCCCGGACGCCTCGGTCACCCTGACCGTTCCGGACGGCTGGACCGCGACCCCGACCTCCCCGACCACGTTCTCCAGCATTCCCGCCGGCGGCTCGGTGACGACCGCGTGGACCGTGACGGCGCCGGCCGGCGTCGACCCCGGCTCCTACGCGCTCGCCGCTTCTGCCACCTACGGGGGTGCCCGGGCCAGTGACGACGCGGCCGCCCGCCTCGCTGTCCCGTATTCCTCCCTCAGCGACATCATCACCAACACCGGCATCAGCGACGACGCGACCCCCGGCGCCGGCAACCTCGACGGCGGCGGGCAGAGCCTGTCCCAGCAGGCCCTCGCCGCCCAGGGCGTGGCCTCCGGCGGGACCGTGACCCATGACGGCCTGGCCTTCACCTGGCCGACCACCGGCACCGGCAAGCCCGACAACATCGTGGCCGGCGGCCAGACCGTCCCCTTCACCGGAAGCGGCAGCAAGCTCGGCTTCCTCGGCACCGCCGACTACGGCAACGCCTCCGGCACCGGCCTGATCACCTACACCGACGGCACCACTCAGTCGTACACCCTCTCCTTCTCCGACTGGTGGAACAACGCTCCCGCCACCGGGAGCGACATACTCGCCACCACCGACTACTTCAACAACGGCGGCGGCAAGGTCCAGCAGAAGGTCAGCGTGTACGGCGCCACCGTCCCGCTTCAGGCCGGAAAGACGGTCCAGTACCTGACCCTGCCGGACGTCGGCCCGAACGCGTCCTCCGGCCAGGTGGCCATGCACATCTTCGCCACGGCCATCGGCTGACCCCAACCGGCGACGCCCCTCAGGGGAACCGGGGGCAGTGCTGGTGCACTGCCCCCGGGACCGTCAGACTCCGGTGATCGTCCACTCGTTGTTGGTGCTGGAGTTCGGCGTCCACAGCACCGTGGTCGAGCCGGCCGTGGTGCTGCCGGCGCCGTCGAGGGCGGTGCCGGTGCCGCGGTTGACGATCTGGTAGCGGCCGTTTCCGAGGTTGTTCAGGGACCACTGCTGGTTGTTGCCGCCGTTCCACGCCGCCTGGCGGGCGGGTGCGCCGTTGGCGGTGTTGCCCCAGCTGTCGGCGACCATGCCGTTGGTGCGGTTGACGATGCGGTAGTAGCCGCTGCCCAGGTCGACCAGTTGCCACTGCAGGTTGGTGCTGCCGTCGTAGCTCCACTGCTTGAGGTTGGAGCCGGAGGCGACGCTGCCGCCGCTGTCGAGCACCAGGCCGGTGGTCACATTGGCGATCTTCACGTAGCCGGTGCCGGGACCGCCGCTGCCCAGTGCCGGGATCTGCCCCGAGAAGGTGAGCTTGACGGTGTACGCCAGAGCGCTGAACGGCGCGCTGGAGGACGGCATGGCCAGGTGCAGGCCGGAGGCGTCCTGGGTCGGCTTGGGCAGGGTGGTGTAGGAGCCCGCGGTGTTGTTCAGCAGCTGTGCGCCGGTCAGGCTGCTGATGTTGAACTGGTTCGAGTTCAGCGTCGAGATGGTCATGGTGCCGCCCTGCCAGCCCAGCGAGGTGGCGTAGAGGACGGTGTTGTCCTGGCTGCGGGTGAACCGGACGTCCTGCGCGACGCCGGCCTTGGGGCCGCTGAACGAGCCGCCGCCCATGGCGGTGGGGCCCTCGCCGTAGCTGGACCACGAGCGAGTGCCGTAGATCGCCTCACCGAAGCGGCCCAGCCAGTCGCCCATCCCGCGCAGGATGGTCTGCTGTCCCGACGGGATGGTGCCGTCGGCCATGGGGGCGATGTTCAACAGCATGGTGCCGCCCTTGGCGGTCCGGTCGATCAGCGCGTGCAGCAGGGCCTGGGTGGTGTAGTAGCCGATGCCCACGGTGTAGCACCAGCTGGACGACGAGATGCTGTCGTCGGTCAGCCAGTACGGCGTCATCAGCCCCGACGGTCCGCCGCGCTCGAAGTCGAAGACCTCGCCCTTGTTGTCCAGGCCGTCCTTGTAGGTCGCGACGACGTCCTTGTTCCAGGAGACAGCCTTGTTGTAGTAGTACGCGAGGAACTGCAGCCGGTCGGACTCCTGCACCAGGTTCAGGTCGAAGTCCTGCCAGATGAGGTCCGGCTGGTAGCCGTCGATGACCTCGATGAGTTTGTTGTACCAGAGCTGGTTCTCCGCGGTCGTGCCCTGTTGCCCGAACAGGATGCGCAGTGTCGGGTCCGACTGGTACGGCACGTGGTCGTAGTAGCCGTTGAAGTGGTAGGCGTGGTGCAGCGAGGCCATGAACTTCAGCCCCTGCCCTCGGATGGCCTGCGCGTGCAGGTTCACCAGGTCGAGCCGGGGGCCGCGCTGGACCGAGTTCCACGGGTTGGAGCCGCTGTTCCACATGGAGAACCCGTCGTGGTGCTCGGCGACCGGTCCGGCGAATTTCGCGCCCGCGGCCTTGAACAGCGACGCCCAGGCGTTGGGGTCGAAGTTGCCGCCCGCGGAGGTCAGCTTGGGCGCGAACTGCACGAAGTTGCCCGCCTTGTCGCGGGCGCCGTCGATGAAGTTGTTGTACGGCCACACCGACGGGTCGCCGTACGTAGCGATGTGGTGGTTGTTCTCGTTCGACCCGCTGATGTACATGTTGCGCGGGTACCACTCGTTTCCGAACGCGGGAACGCTGAAGACGCCCCAGTGGTAGTAGATGCCGAACTTGGCGTCCTGGAACCAGGCCGGGGCCGGCGGGTGCTGGTCCACCGAGGACCAGCTCGCGGTGTAGCTGCCCGGGCCGTCGGTCGCGGCGGCCTCGGGGGCGAACCGCAGGATGCCGAACGCCGTGGCCGCGCCGGCCGCCGCCAGCAGGCGGCGCCGGCTGATGGGGAGCGATGAGGAAGACATGCGGAGCGTCCTCTCCGTCGGTTGACGAGGTGGTTCGGGAAGCGGGAGCCGCCGGGCCGGTCGCGGGCTCACCCCCGCGTCCACTTCTGGTTGCTGCCGCCGTTGCAGGTCCACAGCTCCAGCAGGGTGCCGTTGGCCGTTCCGCCGCCGGTGGCGTCCAGGCACAGGCCGGACTGGACACCGGTGACGGTGCCGTCGGCGTTGAGCGTCCACTTCTGGTTGGCGCCGCCGTCGCAGGTCCAGATGTCCACCTTGGTACCGGCGGTGGTGCCCTGGCCGGCGGCGTCGAGGCAGTCGCCGCCGTAGACCCGCAGCTCGCCGGCCGAGGTGCTGGTCCACTGCTGGTTGGTGCCGCCGTTGCAGTCCCACAGCTCCACCTGGGTGCCGGCCGTCTGCGACTGGTTCGGTACGTCCACGCACCTGCCGGACGCGGCGCCGACGATCGTGGACGTCGTGCCGCCGCCCGTTCCGCCGCTGCCGGGAGTGATGGACAGGTTGTCGAACTGCGCCGTCTCGCCCTGGCTCGTGGCGTAGCCGACCTGCCCGCCGGCGAAGGTGTAGTCGGTCGCGGAACCGACCGTGGCGCCGTCGACCACGGCGGTGACGGTGTTGCCGGAGAAGGTCAGGGCCAGGGTGTGCCAGCGGTTGGTGCCCAGCGCCGCGGTAGTGCCGTGGGCCAGGGTGGAGACGTTGCCGTTGGTGTTCGAGCTCAGGATCGACCAGGCGCCGGTGTCGCTCACCCGCAGGTGGTAGGCGTTCAGGCCGGCCGACCCGGTGTAGCCCTGGGTGTTGGCCCGGCCGAGCAGCTCGGCGTATCCGGATTCTTCGAGCAGCACGTCGGAGGAGACGGTGTAGTTGCTCCAGTTCACGTCACCGAGCAGCGCGTGCGGATCGGAGAGGGTGTCCCAGGTGATCGGGGCCTGCGGGCTCATCTGGCGCACGCAGTTGCCGCCGCGTCCGCCACCGCAGGCCACCTCCTCGAATGCGCCCTGCCAGTCCATGAGGTACTTCGCCTCGGTGCCGGGGGTGTAGCCGTCGAAGGAGTCGCTGTACGGCAGGCTCATCGGGGCCTGGCTCGGGCCGGCGGCGGTTCCCTTGCCCTGCCCGGTCGTGGTGGTGACGGTGTAGACGCGGCCGGGCTGCACGGTCAGGCTGAAGGCGCCGCCGGAGGGAGTGATGTCCGCGGCGTGCACGAAGTAGTCCGCCGGGTTGCTGGAGTTGACGTTGGTCGACCACACGTGCACGGTTCCGGTGGACAGTCCCCCGGTGACGTTGAAGTTCAGGGTCTGGGCGCTGCTCGCGTCCATCGTCTCGATGACCGTGGAGTAGTCGGTCTTGTTCGTGGACTTCAGCGAGACATAGCTGCCGTTGCCGCGGTTGCCGCCGATGTAGCCGCTGGAGGAGTCCAGGTACTGCCAGCCCGGAGCGGTGAACTGGCTGGTCTGGGCCATCACCCAGGCGTTCTTGCCGATCGAGTAGGCCCCGGACCACGGCTGCGAGGCCAGGGCCAGGCCCATGGTGGGATACGGAAGGTTCGGCGTGATGGCGGCGACCACGGGCCAGTTGATGTACGCGGTCATCCGTCCGTCGATGTATCCCCGGTTGATGCCGCGGGCCATCGCGTTCGCTCCCGCGTTGTAGTCGTCGGAACCGTTCTCGCTGGCCCACAGTTGCTTGCCGGACGAGGTGGCGGCCGCCGGCACAGTGCAGCTGGACTGGGCGGACCGGTACCCGCACGGGTAGTGGGTGCCGAGGATGTCGACCGAGGAGGCGAACGCCGGGTTGGAGTCCACGTCGTTGGCCACGGTCCAGTCGGAGTCGGCCGCGACGATCTTGACGCTGCCGTAGCCGTTGCTGTTGAGCGCGCTGCGCAGTTGCTCGTACCAGGAGACGTTGTAGCCGCGCTCGTTCCAGCCGCCGAGGTAGTCGATGGCCAGCCCGTGGCCCTTGGCGCAGCCCAGCCAGGAGACCAGGTAGTTGATCATGTCGGTGGACCAGAAGTTGCCGTTGCCGATCCAGCCGGGGGCGCCCCAGGCCAGCCCGTACAGCTTGATGTTCGGATTGCGCGCCTTGGCCTGCTCCATCAGCCACCATTCGTAGCCGCGGTTGCAGTTCAGGTCGGACCTGGTGTGCTCGTGGCTCGGTTCGGCTCCTGAGGTGGAGTTGGTGTCGCCGCCGATCTCGGCCTTGAGGATCTGGAGGGAGGCGCCGTAGTCGGGCCGGAAGAGGTAGTCGAGGATCTGGCTGCGCTCGGGTTCCGGATAGTCGATCAGGAGTCTGCTGTTGCCGCCTCCGCCGCTGATCGCGCCGACGCCGTCGAAGGTACGGCCGGTGGAGGAGCCGTTGATCGTGATCGAGGTCGCGGCGTGGGCCGGTTCGGCGACCGTGGCCACGATCGCGCCGGCGGCCAGGACGAGGCCCGCGAGCACGGCCGTCCAGGTCCGCAGCCGCCGCAACAGCCGGCTGAATGCTGACACAGTGGTTTCCTTTCGCAGGGGGCGCGGGTTTGTCGTGCGGCCGGTACCGCGCGACAGGCCGCGGCGACCGCCGGGACGGCGGTGTGTGCCGTCCCGGCGCTCGTGTCGCCACGGGTCGTTACCGGTTGTTACCGGTACTCACCGGTACTCACCGGTACTCACCGGTCGTTGGCGTTCGTCACCCGGTCAGCCGAGGGTCCAGTGCTGGTTGGATCCGCCGTTGCAGGTCCACAGCTCGGCCAGCGCGCCGTTGGCCGTCGATGCACCCGTCACGTCCAGGCACAACCCCGACTGCACACCGGTGATCGTGCCGTTGGAATTCAGCTGCCACTGCTGGTTGACCCCGCCGTTGCAGGTCCAGATCTCCACCTTGGTCCCCGGGCTCGTCTGGTTGTTGTAGGCGTCCAGGCACATCTGGCTGCTGCCGCTGTAGACCGCGAGCTGATTGGACGAGGTACGTGTCCACGTCTGGTTGGCCTGACCGCTGCAGTCCCAGATCTGCACCTGCGTACCGGCGGTCGTCGACGAATTCGGCACGTCCAGGCACTTGCCCGCACCCACGGCGTGCAGCGGACCCGTCGTGCCGCCGCCACCGCCGGAGGAGGAACCGCCGAGGGCGGTGACCGCGGCGTTGTACGCCGGCTTCGGCTGGTAGTTGCTGTCGTACATCGTGGCCGCGCCGTAACCGGGGAACGTGCCGGGGATCCAGGAGTGACCGTCGTCCACTCCCCACTGGCTCACTCCCACGCAGTGCGGGACCGCCAGGCAGTCGTTGACCACCGTGCCGTAGTCGGTGGCCTGCTGCTGGAGGCTTCCGCTGGAGGTCGGCAGCTGGATACGGTCGTCCAGTTCGGTGACCGCGACGTCCAGGCCGAGGTTGGCGAAGCGCTGCATGTTCGCCAGCATCGTCGAGGGGACCTGGCCGACGATGAAGTGGCTCTCGAGGCCTATGCCGCCCAGGGGCACGCCCTGGGCGAGCATCGACTGCGCCAGGCTGTAGAGGGCGTTGCTCTTCGCGTTCTCGCCCTCGATGTTGTAGTCGTTGATGTACAGCTTGGCGTTCGGGTCCGCGTTGTGGGCGGTGCGGATCGCGTCGGCGAGGTAACCGGAGCCCATCGCGTTGTAGAACACGTCCTGGCGCAGGCTGCCGTCCTCGTTGAAGGGCTCGTTGACCACGTCCCAGGCGTAGATCTTCCCCTTGTAGTGGTTGACCTCGGTGGTGATGTGGGACTCCATCGCCCCTTGGACCTGGTTGAGCGGCAAGCTGCTGACCCAGCCCGGCAGCTGGGAGTGCCAGACCAGGTTGTGGCCCCGAACACGGTCGCTGTGCGACTGGGCCCAGGACGCGATCTGGTCGCCGGGGCCGAAGTTGTACGACCCGTTGGACGGCTCGGTGGTGTCCCACTTCATCTCGTTGCCGGGGGTCACCATGTCGAACTGCGCTCCGGCGATCGCCATTTCCTGGCTGACGTTCAGGTCGCCGGTGGTCAGGGCGGTGCCGAAGTACTTGCCCTTGGCCTCTGCCAGTGAGCGCAGCGTGCCGGCGGCCTGGGCGGGAGTGGCCGAGAGCAGGGCGAGGATCGTCGCCGTGGCCACGGCCACCGCGGCGCTGAGCGCGCCCCACCGGTTGTGGTGCGAGCGGGGCAGGCGTATGCCCGGGTGCATCGTAGAACCTCCCATGTCGTCATCTACGGGTACTGCCCGCAGAACAGCGCCGCGCGAGCGGCGGGAGAGCGGCGCTCCCGCGCGGCGCACAGGCGGCGGCTCGGGCCGCCGCGGAGGATCCGCCCGCCGCAATGGTGTGCGGAAACGCTCCGGTGCGGTGGCGGTCCCGCGTAGGTGCCGTGGGACCGCCGCCTTTCCCCCCGTGTGCGGTCATGGGTGTCAGCGATAGCCGGCCGCGACGATGTCGGCCTGGACCGCGTTGTCGGTGGCGTCGGAGGGGTATCCGGCGACGACGGCCCCCTCGTAGAAGGTTCCGGCGCTCAGGTTGGCTCCGCCGCCGGGCTTGCAGCAGTCGCCGCCGCTGCCCAGGACGATGGCCCCCTGTTTCTTCATGGGGCTGTATCCGCTCGGCAGCCCGCCGTCCCACACGGTGGTCAGGCTGCCGCTCTGCGCGTCGCCGCCCTTGAGGGCGAATCTCGACGTCCCGTTGTTCTTCAGCATCGCGGTGACGAACTTGGCCGTGAACGCGCGCTGGTTGGTGTTCCAGGACTGGCTTCCGCCGGAGTACAGGCCCCATTCCAGGTCGGCCTGGACCCAGGGGCCGCTTCCCGAGCAGCCGCCGAACCAGCACTGGGTGCCGAAGTTGATCGCGTCCATGGCGCCGGCCGCGTCGGCCTTGCGGTCCGTCTCGCTGTTGCCGTAGTCGAAGCAGCAGCCGCCGTTGACGTGGGTGCCGCTGGTCACCATGTACGCGCCCTCCGGCGCGCTGCCGGTGGGCACGCCGGTGAGGTGGCCGTCGCGCCAGTAGCTGTTCCCGGGGTTGATGTAGAGCGAGTACGCCTTGCTGCCCCCGGCCGTCAACGACTCGGAGGTCGCCTTGGCAGGGCTGCTCTGGCTGGATCCGGGGACCTGGGCCGAGCCCTGGTACCACAGGTCGTTGCCGTGTCCGGACTGGTCGTAGACCGCGGTGATCACGCAGGAGGTGCCGGCGCAGAAGGAGTCCTGCGCCGCGGCGTCGGCGAAGCCGCCGGGCGCGAGCACGCCGATGTCCCTGGTCGCGTTGTCCGACGAGCGCCTGACCTGGTACAGCTTGCCGCTGTACGAGCTGTAGAGCGCGCGCACCGTGCTGTGCGCGGCCACGCACGGCGTACCGCCCGCGGCGTAGATGTCACAGGCGCGCGACCCGGCCGGCGGAGGCGTCGTCGACGTGCTCCATTTCTGGTTGCTCTGGCCGTTGCACGTCCACAGGATGACGGCCGTGCCGTTGGCCGTGGCCGCTCCGTTGACGTCCAGGCACAGGCCGGACTGGACCCCGGTGATCGAGCCGTCGGAGTTCTGCCGCCACTGCTGGTTGGCGCCGCCGTTGCAGGACCAGATGATCACCGGGGTGCCCGGGCTGGTCTGGTTGTTGTAGGCGTCCACGCACCTGGTGCCGCCCATCGTCCTCAGCTCGGCGGCGGAGGAGAACTCGAACGCCTGGTTGGGCTGGCCGTTGCAGTCCCAGATCTGGAGGGCTGTTCCCGGCGTGTCGGTGTTGCCCTTGACGTCCAGGCACCGCCCCGATGCCGCGCCGACCAAGGGCGCCGCCGACGCCGACGCCGGCACCGACCATGTCAGAGCGGTGGCCAGCATCGTGGCCAGCAACGCCATCACGCATGCGGCCGCCGCCGGATAGCGGCGGCTGCGGGCCGCGGCGCTCCGGGGCGAAACGGATGAAGGCTGCATTGTCGTGTTCCTCGAAATGTGGGGGGACGAAGGTGACAGAAGTCGCGTGGCCTGCCGCACATCCCGCTTCTTGCGGGGGGATCGCGTCACGCGGCTCAAGAGATCGGAAGGGCAGTCCACTGCTGGTTGGCGCCGCCGTTGCAGTCCCACAGGACCAGCTGCGTGCCGTCCGTGGCCGAGAGGTTGGGGTCGTCCAGGCAGCGGCCCGAGACCGGGTTGCGGTACCCGCCGTTGTACGACTGCCACTGCTGGTTGGCGCCGCCGTTGCAGTCCCAGAGCTCGATCTTCGTGCCGTTGGCGGTACCGCGGGCGGTGGCGTCAAGGCACTTCCCGAGCGCCTGCAAGGTGCCGTCGGACCGCGCGGACCACGTCTGCCCGGCGGAGCCGTTGCAGGTCCAGATGTCCGCCGCGGTCCCGTTCGCGCTGTTGCCACCGCCGATGTCCAGGCACTTGCCCGCGATCCCGGAGCGCACCTGCCCGCCGCCTGATCCCGGCGGCTTGATCCAGCCCGCCGCGTCCGCGGTCTGGACCGCGGCGTTGAAGGCGTCCGCCATCTTGCGGTAGCCGTTGTCGTTGGGATGCAGAGAGTCGGCCAGATCCGCGGTGGTCAGGGCGCTCATGTCGACCAGGCTCACGTGCTTGCCCGCCGCCTGCTCGCCCTGCACGATCGCGGGCAGTTTGGCGTTGAACCCGGGCCGACTGGCCTCCTCCGTACCGCTGGTGGAGACGATCAGAGTGCCGACGAGGACGGTTGCGTTCGGGACGTCCCTGGCGATCTGGTCGATGAGCGACTTCAGCCGGTCGGTGGCGGTCGACACCTGGTAGTTCCCGTTCAGGTCGTTGGTGCCGATCTCCAGCGTGACCACATTGGGCTGGTAGGTGGCCAGGACGGAGTCGGCGATGCCCGCGATCTGGTCGATGCGCCAGCCGGAGTGGCCCTCGTTGTCCGGGTCGGACATGGTGCCGTTGCGCACGGAACCGACGAAGTCGACCGAGTGTCCCTCCGCCGCCAGGTCGTTGTACAGGTAGCCCCGGTAGCCGTTCCCGGTCGGGCTGGCGTAGCCCCAGGTGATCGAGTCGCCCAACGGCATCAGCCGCAAGGCGGCCGGCGTTGCGGCGCCGGCGCCGGAGATCCGTGTCTGCGTGGCGGTGGCCGCTGCGGCGGGCAGCGCACCGCCCACGCCGAGCGCGGCCGCCAGCGCCGCGACCAAGAGCGCCGAGTGCTTCTTCATCAGCTTTCCTCACTGGTGGGGGACAGTGCTGTGTGCTGAACGAGCCGCCGGACCGCACGGCCCCTGAGGGTCCCGCCGGCGAACGGCCGGGGCGGGCCACTGCTCCGGCACGTCGAAGCCGCTCTGGCCACTGGTGCCGCGGCGCATCGGTCGCCCTGCGGGTCACCCCGTGACCGGCCCTGATCCGGTCACGGGGTGACTCCGCTCGGATCAGCCGGAGTTCAGATCAGCCGGAGGTCAGATCAGCCGAGGGTCCATTGCTGGTTGGATCCGCCGTTGCAGGTCCACAGCTCGGCCAGCGCGCCGTTGGCCGTCGATGCACCCGTCACGTCCAGGCACAACCCCGACTGCACACCGGTGATCGTGCCGTTGGAATTCAGCTGCCACTGCTGGTTGACCCCGCCGTTGCACGGCCAGATCTCCACCTTGGTCCCCGCACTGGTCTGGTTGTTGTACGCGTCCAGGCACACCTGGCTGCTGCCGCTGTACGCCGTCAGCTCGTTGGAGGAGTCACGCGTCCACGTCTGGTTGGCCTGACCGTTGCAGTCCCAGATCTGCACCTGCGTACCGGCGGTCGTCGACGAATTCGGCACGTCCAGGCACTTGCCGGCACCCACCGCGTGCAGCGGACCCGTCGTGCCGCCACTGGACGCGGAATTGGCGTAGCCGACCGAGGTGATGTTGGCCTGGACGGAGTTCTCGGTGGCGTCCGACGGGTAGCCGGAGGTCATCACACCCTCGTAGAAGGTGCCCTGCGCGCCCTTGCTGTTGTCGCCGCCGGTGCCCAGGATGATGGCGCCCTGCTTGCGCATCGGGTTGTAGCCGGACACGTTCGGGCGGGCGCCGTCGTAGAACGTGGACAGGCCGCCGGACTGGGCGTTGCCGCCGCGGATGGCCCAGTGGTTCGGGCCGCCCTTGATGATGGCGGTGGTGTACCGGTAGTTGACGGTCGGGTCGTTGGCGTTGTAGCCGGCGTTGACCCCGGAGTACAGGCCGTTCTCCATGTCGGCCATGATCCAGGGGCCGTTGCCCGAGCCGTAGCCCCAGACCCTGATGTTGCCGAAGTAGATGGCCTCCATGGTGCCGTTGCCGTCGTCGTTGCTGTTCGTCTCGGCGTTGCCGTAGTCGAAGCAGCAGCCGCCGTTGTAGTGCGTGCCGTCGAAGATCGCGTACATGCCCTCGGGGTTGTCCCCGGTCGCGATCCCGTTGGTGTGGTTGTTGCGGTAGCCGGTCCCCGGCGGGATGTAGACGCCGTACGCCTTGTGGCCGCCCACCGTGGTGGGCGCGGCGGTGGCGACGGCGAGGTTGTCCGGGCCGCCGGCCGCGCCGCCCGCGGGCGCCTGGGTGAGGTTGTTGCCGCGTCCTGACTGGTCGTAGATGATCGTGATCAGGCAGGTGGTGCCCGCGCAGAAGGAGTCCTGCGCGCTCGCGTCCGCGTAACCGCCGGCGCTCAGCAGGCCGATGTCCTTCGTCGTGTTGTCCGAGGAACGGCGCACCTGGTACAGCGGCCCGCTGTAGGAGGAGTACAACGCACGGGTCGTGCTGTGCGCGGCCACACAGGGCGTGCCGCCGGCCGCGTAGATGTCGCACGGCTCGGAGGTGGCCGCCCGCGCCGTACCGGCGGTCGCCGTGGCGCCGATCAGCGCGCCCGCGACGAGGGCGGCCGCCGCTCCCGCCCGGGCGAGCACGGTGACTTTCGAGCGGCGTGGGCGCACGGGCGGCGGACCGACCCGTACCCGGTCCGGCACGGTGTCCGGGCCGCCCCGGCGCTTCAGCGCTGCGAGCAGCCGTTGGACGCCACGGCGCCCGAGGAGCACGGGGCTTCTCGTATGTGTGCTTCCCATCTGATCTCCCTACCTGTCGGCGCGATCCAGCTGGGGCGTGGTGTTAGCGTTCACACCACGGGGACGCTGGATGGGGCCGCTCTGAAGTGGGATTGCTGAGAGGTTTCGGGGTGAGACGGTGCTCTCCACTCCGCCGGTCTGTCAAGGGTGCGGAAGCCATGCCGAGGCCAGAGGGGCTCGCGCGGGCCCGCCCGGGACCCGCCCGATGCGGCCGCGCCCCGGGGTGGGGAATCGGTTCGCATACGACTGGGCTCGATCGACGGGCCTGCCGGGCCGGGCGCGGCGCTGGAGGCGGCACCCCAGCCCCCGGTGGCGGGCCGACACCCGGGCGGGAATCGGCGCGACATAGGCCCGTGATCCCGCTGTCGCACCGGCCCGAATCGATTCGCTCGGCACACTCACGGCGGCGAGCGGGACCCGGACTCCAGCGACGGTTTTCCCGGCAAGGCGGCGCCCCACCACGCCGGCCCTGCCGCGCCGCACCAGCGGCGACCGCACCGCTGACCTGGACATCCACGACAGCACGGCACCCGGGGCCCGCACGGCTCGGCAGCCTCGCCGCCCTGTCCACGTACGGGCACCGGCTTCGCGTCGCCGCGAGTGGGGCAGACGTGATCACCGTGCCGTTTGCGACAAGGGTTGACAGCGCATGCAGTCTGATGCACGCTGCGGCCGTTGCCTTGCAAGACATCCCATCTCACCTCTCAGGAAGACAGGCCCTTACCGAGCCTAACTGTTAGCGCTCACAGTCATATGCGGACGCGCAGCGACACCCTTGGCTGTCCCCCCACCGCCAGGAGACCGCAGTGAACAGCACAGTTCGTCGCCTGACCACAGGTCCGGCAACCGCCGCCCTGACGCTGACAGGGCTGGTGGCGGGCGGCGTCACCAAGTCCACGGCGACCCTTACGGGCTGCCAGGGCCCCGGAGCCGACACGGTCCGCAGGGGATTCAACGCATCAGCCGCCTCGGGGAGTTGGTGGAACAGCCGCACCGCGGCCCTGGACGCCGCCACCGCGCCGGGCACGAACGTCATCGTCGCCTCCTGGTCGCAGGGTCCACAGCAGGCGGGTGTGCGACTGCCGTGGATCCGCGTGCGGCCCGGGTGAACCCGGACACCGCGCGGGCGACCGGTCCGCGCACCCATCCCCCCACGGCGAAAGAAGAGCCGATGAAACACACATCCCTGCTCATGCCGGTTCTGGCGGCGCTCGCCCTGGTCGCGGCCGCCGTCGGCGCGGCGCTGGGCACCGGTTTCAGCACGACCGCCTGGTCAGCGCCCGCCACGGCCGCCGCCGCGACCGGCGGTTGCGGCAAGGCGCCCGCGCTGTCCAGCGGCACCCACACCATCACCAGCAGCGGCCAGAACCGCAGCTACATCCTGAGAGTCCCGGCCAACTACGACCAGAACCATCCCTACCGGCTGGTCTTCGGATTCCACTGGGTGGGCGGCACCGCCAACGACGTCGACTCCGGCGGCACCGACGGCTACAACTGGTCCTACTACGGGCTCAGGCGGCTGGCCGACCAGGCGAACAACAGCACCGTCTTCGTCGCGCCGCAAGGCATCGACAACGGCTGGGCCAACACCAACGGCCAGGACGTGACCTTCGTCGACGACATGCTCAGGCAGCTCGAGGACGGCCTGTGCGTCGACACGACGCAGGTCTTCTCCTCCGGCTTCAGCTACGGCGGCGCGATGACGTACGCACTGGCCTGCGCCCGGCCCGCGGTCTTCCGGGCGGTCGCGGTCTACTCCGGGGCGAACCTGAGCGGGTGCAGCGGCGGTACCCAGCCCGTCGGCTACATCGGGCTGCACGGGATCCGGGACAACGTCCTTCCCATCGCCGGCGGGCGGGCGCTGCGGGACACGTTCGTCAGGAACAACGGCTGCACCCCGCAGAACCCGCCGGAGCCGGCGTACGGCAGCCTGACGCACATCGTCACCGCCTACTCCGGCTGCACGCCCGGGTACCCGGTGGTGTGGGCGGCGTTCGACGGAGCCGGCCACGACCCGGGCCCCATCGACGGATGCACGTGTGACGGCTGGCACACCTGGACGTCGGGAGTGGTGTGGAACTTCTTCACCCAGTTCGGCTCGACGACCCCGCCCACCAGCACACCGCCGACCAGCACACCGCCCACCTCCCCGCCGCCCGGCAACCAGGAGATCGTGGGCCGGCAGTCGGGCCGCTGCGTCGACATCAACAACTCCACGACGGCCAACGGCACCCAGGCCGCGCTGTGGGACTGCAACGGCGGCGCCAACCAGCGGTGGACGTACGCCGCGAGCAGGCAACTCGTCGTCTACGGCACCAAGTGCCTGGACGCCTCGGGTCAGGGCACCGCCAACGGCACCGCGGTGGTGATCTGGGACTGCAACGGACAGGCCAACCAGCAGTGGAACGTCAATTCCGACGGCACGATCACCGGTGTGCAGTCGGGTCTGTGCCTGGACGCCAACGGCGCGAGTACCGCCAACGGAACAAAGATCCAGCTCTGGGGCTGCACCGGAGGATCGAACCAGCAGTGGAGCCTGCGCAGCTGAGCGGCTTCGGGGCCGGGCACCGTTCCGGGCGCGGCCCCGGACCGCCCTGCCGTCGGCCCCCCGTACCCGGCGGTGGCCGGTCCTGCCCCCGTGGCTCAGCCGAACACCCGGCGCCGGATCTCGCGCCGGTAGTCCTCGAGCGTCTTGTCCAGGTGGACCGTGGCCGCGAGCGCCGCGGCGTCCGGGTCGCCGGCGCTGATCGCCCGGTGGATCGCCGAGTGCTCCACGACGGCCTCCTCGGCGTGCCCGCCGACCGTGCCGTGCAGCCCGATGATGCTCGACTGGCGCTGAAGACGGCGGGCCTCGCGGACGGCGTCGACGAGGAACGGGTTCTGTGAGGCTTTGGCCACGCTGAGATGGAAGTCCTCGTCCCCCTGGTCGAACAGCTCGTGCCGGCCGGTCAGGTGCCCTTCCTCGCAGGTCTCGGCAGCCGCTTCGATCGCGCGCAGGTCCGCCGGAGTGGCCCGGGTGGCCGCCAGCCGACTGGCCGCGACCTCCTGGACGCTGCGGAACTCGAACAGCCGGAAGACGTGGTCGAGATCGGTGGGCAGGAAGAAACTCCCCCAGCGCGACGAGCCCAGCATGCCCTCGTCGTTGGCCACGAACAGGCCGCGCCCCTTCTGGGCCCGGATCCGGCCGATGGCCGAGAGGATCTTGACGGCTTCCCGTACCACCGTCCGGCTGGTGCCCAGCCGCGAGGCCAACTGGTTCTCGGTGGGCATCCGGTCACCGGGCTGGAGCTTCAGCTCCACGATGAGCCGCAGGATCTCCTCCGCGAGGAGTTCGTACCTCGGACGGTAGGCCGCCGCGTCCTGCTCGGGGACCTGCTCCGACGCGGGGGTGTCGGCATCCCCGTCCAACAGCACGCCTCCTCCGTCTCCTGTCGCAGGCCGGACGGTACGCGACTGCACGACCTTCGAGGCGGAGCCTACACCTGCCACGACGGCCTCATCTCGCCGTGGGCGTGCCGGGTCCGGTCCCGGCACGCCGAGGAACCGCTGCCGGCGTACGGCGCTCTACGGATCCGTCACGGAGAAAGTCCTCAGGAAAGGTTCCATTTCTGGTTGGACCCGCCGGTGCACGACCACAGCTCGACGAGGGCGCCGTTGCTCGTGGAGGCGCCGGTCACGTCCAGGCACAGACCGGACTGGACTCCGGTGACGGTGCCGTCGGAGTTGAAGGTCCACTGCTGGTTGCCCTGGCCGTTGCAGGTCCAGACGTCGACCTTGGTGCCGGGGCCGGTGCCTTGTCCGTCGGCGTCCAGGCAGAGCTGGCTCGCGCCGCTGTAGACGGTCAACTGGCCGCTCGACGTGTGGGTGAACGTCTGGTTGGCCCCGCCGTTGCAGTCCCAGATCTCGGTCTGGGTGCCGGGCGTGGTCGACGCGTTCGGCACGTCCAGGCACCGGCCGGCGCCTACGGCGTGCAGTGCCCCGGTGGTGGTGCCGCCGCCTCCGCCGCTCGTCGCACCCGCCTGGGCCATCACCTGCTGCGCCCCCGAGGGCCAGTTGGTGCCGCTGACCTGGATGTTTCCGGTGAGTACGTTGTTGTGCGGGGCTCCGGTGGCGACCTGGGTGGCGCCGCCGTTGTACCAGTTGCCGGAGAAGGTGTTGTCGTTGGTGTTGTTGGTGCCGCTCGCGTTGGTGAACGCCCACACGCCGGTGTCCTGGACGACGTTGCTGCCGAGGGTCACGTAGCGGGAACCCTCGTCGAGGTAGAGGCCGACGGTGTGCTGGTTGTCGTAGATGTAGTTGTGATCGATGCTCGCGCCGGGGTTGGCAGACAGGTTGTAGATGCTGCCGCCGTCGTGGAACACCTTCTTCGTCCCGTGCACCAGGTTGTAGCTGACGACGGTGTTCTTCAGCGTCGTGGGCGTGGTGTAGACGGGCTGGTAGTTGTAGAGGCCGCGGTTCCGGTAGTCCTGGCTGCCGCCGGGGTCGTTGGCGCCCCAGCCCCAGCCGACGTCGATGCCGTCGTAGGCGAGGTCCGAGACCTCGTTGTGGGTGATGACGGCGTGTGTGACATACGTGGACAGGATCCCGGCCATGTCCTTGTAGTCCTTGGCGACTCCGCTGATCCGGTTGCCCTGGACGGTGATGTTCTGGTCGGTCATCGCGGAGTTGGACGGGTGGTGGGCGTCGGGCTGCACACCGCCGGCCACGATGCCCGCGCCGGAGTCGTCGGTGAACGTGCTGCCCGAGACCGTGATGTTCGAGGCACCCAGCCCGACACCGGAGGCGTGGGCGTCGGCGTCGTTGCCGATCCCCAGGCCCACCTGGCCCAGGTGCGCGAACGTGTCACCCGAGAAGGTGATGGAGTCGGCCGCGGAGACCTGCACCGCCGCCGGTACCTGGCTCCAGCTGTTACGGGCGGCCTCGAACAGCGGGCACCCCGACTGGCAGGACGTCAGGAAGTCCGAGGGCTGGCTGAAGGCACGTCCCAGGAACGTCCCGCTCTGCTGGTCGGCGTAGCCGACGGAGGTGCTGGGCTGCAACCAGGTGGTGTGCTCGAAGGCGATGCCCTGGAAGGTGATGTTGCGGGCCGGGTTGGCGTAGGTGCCGCCGATCTGGAGCAGCGAGGTGAGCCGGGGCAGTTCGATGTCGTGGGCGGTGGGCGACCATCCGGCGGGGGCCTTGTAGTACAGCTGCCCCGCCTGCGGGTCCAGATACCACTGTCCGGCGCTCTTCAGGAAAGAGTACGAGTTCTCCAGTTGCAGCGACCCGCCGGCGAAGGGCTTTGCCAGGGTGTCGTAGCCCCAGTTGTTGTTGTTCCAGGCCGGCTGCTGCATCGTGACCGTGGTACCGCTGATCGACTGCACCGGGGCGTAACGGTCGGTGAAGGAGTCCTGGCTCTCCACCTCGATCCGGCTCTGCTCCGGCAGCGTGGCCAGGTAGTTCAGCGCGGGATTGACGACGGTCATGCCGCCGGCGGTGATGTTCACATCGCTGCGCGAGATCGTGATCGCCGCCCGCGGCGCGAGGGCGCCGTCCACGTACAGTTGCCGGGAGTCTGCGCCGGCCGGTACGGAGGCGGCGTAGATGTTGTTCGCGGCGTCCTTCACCGTCCACCCGGTCACCTGCTGTCCGCCCGAGATCACCGGACTCTCGCCGGGGGCGGCCTGCCAGATCACGCTGTGGCCGTTGCTGCCCGAGTCCGCGCCGCCGAGCACGAGGGGAGCGGCCGGACGGTACGTGCCGCCCGCGAGCTGCACCACGACGTCGCCGGTCATGTTCGCGTCGATGGCTTCCACGGACGTCTTCGCCTGTGCCAGGGAGCAGGGTGCCGTGGCCGAGCACGAGGTTCCACTGCCGGTCGGCGACACATACAGGGTGGTCATGGTCGCCGCGTGCGATGTCACGGCCGGCGCGGCGACGACGACGCCGGCGGCGAGGGCCGCGACGAAGGCACCGCTCAGGGTTCGGCTGCGTTCCGGGCGTCTGCGGCGTGGAGTGAACATCATGGGGTCGCTCTCTCTTCGGGTGATGGAGGGGTTCGGGCGGGGTGGCTGCCGGCATGTCGTGCCGACGGGCCGTCCCCGGCCGGTGGGGACCGGGGACGGCCCGCGCGGCGAGCGGCCGCCGGCGGCGGGCCACGCCGGGGCGGAGGTTCATCCGCGGCGCGCGGGCACGATCAGCCGTGTTCCGGGGACACGCTCAGCCGCGCGTCCACTTCTGGTTGGTGGCGCCCGTGCACTGCCAGAGCTGGACGAGGGTGCCGTTGACGGTGCCGTAGGCGCTGGCGTCCAGGCACAGGCCGGACTGGACGTTGGTGATGCTGCCGTCCGCGTTGAGGTTCCACTGCTGGTTGGTGCCGCCGTTGCAGTCCCAGATGATCGCCCGGGTCCCGTTCGCCGTGCCGCTGGCCTCGTCGTCCAGGCACTTGTTGCCGTAGACCCGCAGTTCCTTGGCGCCGGTCGGGGTCCACTGCTGGTTGGTGCCGCCGTTGCAGTCCCACAGCTCCGTCTGGGTGCCGTTGGTCTGGCTGAGGTTGGGGACGTCCAGGCAGCGGCCGGCGTTGGTGTTGCGCAGCGCGGTGGCCGTGCCCCCGCCGGAGCCGGAGCCGCCGTAGCCGGCGGCTGTGATGCTCGCCTGCACCGCGTTCTCGGTGGCGTCGGAGGGGAAGCCCGCGGTGATGGCGCCCTCGAAGAACTCGCCCTGGCCGGAGACGCTGTTGTCGCCGCCGGTCCCGAGCAGGAGGGAGCTGTCGGTCTTCATCGGCGAGTAGCCGCCCGGCAGTGCGCCGGAGTAGGTGGTGGTGAGCCCGCCGCTGGCGGCGTTGCCGTATTTCAGGGTGAAGTTGCTGGTCCCGTTGTTCTTCTCCCAGGCGCTGACGAAGGGGTAGTGCACGCCCTGGTTGTTGGGGTCCTTGTTGGAGCCGCTGCCGGTGTGGTACATGCCGTTCTCCAGGTCGGCCTCGACCCAGGGGCCGGTGCCGACGCAGTTGCCGAACCAGCAGGCGTTGCCCCAGTAGATGGAGTTCATGGTGGCGTTGCCGGTGTCGGTGTGGGTGTTCTCACCGCTGCCGTAGTCGAAGCAGCACCATTGGTTGGTGTAGTTGGACGAGGTCACCATGTAGATGCCCTCGGGCTGGGAGCCGGTGGGTGCCCCACTGGCGTGGTCGATCCGGTATCCCACGCCCGGAGTGACCTTGACGCCGAAGACCTGGTTTCCCCCCGCGGTGACGGGCAGGGCCGAGGCGTCGGCACCGGCGTCCGCGCCGTTCGCGCCCGGTCCCTTCCAGTAGCCGCCCCACGAGATGGGCATGTCGTTGTGCCGGCTGGTCTGGTCGTAGATCTTCGTGATGGTGCACGAGGTGCCGGCGCAGAAGGACGTCTGGGCCGACGCGTCGGCGTAGCCGCCCGCGGACAGCAGGCCCACGTCGTGGTACGTGTGGTCGGAGGCCCGCTGCACCTGGTAGAGCGGCCCGTTGTACGCCGCGAACAGCGCCCTGGTGGTGGAATGGGCGGCGATGCACGGGGTGCCGCCGGCCGCGTAGATGTCGCACGGCAGCGAGGACGCCGCCGCGGCCGCGGGACGGGCCACGGCCTTCGCCTGTACGACCGTGCCGCTCGCGGCGGCCCTGCCGCCGAAGACGGCCGCCGCCATCGCGAGGGCCAGCAGGAGCACGGCGAGCGGTCTGACGCGGCGCAGGCCGGTGGGCCCGGAGGATGTGCGGTGATACATCGGAGCCTCCTTCGAGGAGAGACAAGCTGGAACGGCGCTCTCCCGCGGAGCGGTGGGCGAGGGAGAAACGCATGCGTGGCCCACGACCGCCCGACGAGCGGGTGACGGAGCCTGCTGCGCTCGCCCGGCCGCGCCCGTCGCGCACGAACATCGCGCGACGATGAGTCAGTCTCATAAGCAGGGCAGACGACCCTCGACGGCGGCCTCGACCTCTCACAGGAGGCGCGGGAGTGGCACCTGCTTCACCCGAGGACCGGTCGTCGGCGCCCGACCCCCGGCGTTCCCGGTGCTGGGCACGGGTTGTTCGGCCAGGTCAGAGCGATACCTCGGGTCACAGGACACTCCTGGGGTGAGGAATGCGGTCGCCCTCAAGAAATGTGAGCGCTCACATCCAGCGTGGGGGGTGCAGGCGTGCGCGGCTGGCCGCCGGGGAGGTGCTCCGGCGGATGCAGAAATGAGACTGACACATCCCCGGGCCGGACCTCAAGAGGTGCGTCACACAAGCCTTCTCCGGGCCCGGGCGGCCTTCACCGGCAGCCGATACAGCGGGCAGGCCGACACTGCCCCCACCGCCCCCACCGCCGGCACAGCGACACGGCCTCGCGTGCCTACGCGGACCGGCGGCGTACCACCTCTGTCGGCAGGACGAGGTGCTGTGGCGCCGTGGAGCTGCCCGAGATCGCGTCCAGGAGTATGCGGGCCATGTTCCGGCCCATGTCCGCGGTGGGCTGGCGGACACTCGTGAGAGGCGGGTCCGTGTGCCGTGCGATCGCGGAGTCGTCGAAGCCGATCAGGGCGACGTCGTCCGGCACCCGGCGGCCCGTCTCCCGCAGGGCCTGGAGCGCCCCGAACGCCATGAGGTCCGAGGCGGCGAAGACGGCGTCCACGTCAGGACGGCGCTCCAGCAGGGCACGCATGGCGGCGCGCCCGCCCTCATCGGTGAAGTCGGCGGCCTCGATCAGCGATTCGTCGACACCGGCCCCCGCGACGGCCACGGCCTGGCGGTAGCCGTCCAGTCGGCACCGCGCGACGTACATGTCCGGCGGCCCGGTGATGGTGGCGACCGCCCGCCGCCCCTGCCGGAACAGAAGCGTGGCCGCGGATCGCGCACCGCCGGTGTTGTCGGCGTCGACGTACGACATCGACTCCGCGTCGGTCCGGCGGCCGCTGAGGACGACGGGCAACCCGATCCGGCTGAGCAGGTCCGGGAGGGAGTCGTCCTTGTGCACGGACACCAGCAGCGCGCCGTCGACCCGGTGTGCCCTGAGATAATGGACCAGGCGCCGCCGCTCCTTGGGTGTGCGCAGGAACATCATCAGCAACTGCACACCGGAGTCGGCGAGTTGATCGCTCGCTCCGCGGACGGTGTCCATGAAGAACGGCTCGGCGAAGATCTTGCTCTCCGGTTCGGGGATGACCAGGGCGATCGCGTCCGTGCGGCTCCCCACGAGCGCCCGGGCGGCACTGTTGGGCAGGTATCCCAGCTCCCTGACCGCTGCCCTCACCGCGGCCTTCGCCTGGTCGCTGACATGTGTCGAGCCGTTGAGCACCCGCGAGACCGTGCCCCGCCCGACCCCGGCCCGTTCGGCGACATCGTCCAGCGTCGGTCCGACGCGGCCCGGTCCACCCACCGCCATGTACGCTCCCGACCCGCCTGACGATCGCGCCGAACGACAGCTGCACTCCCCCGCGCGGGCGGCCGCTCGTCCCGTGGTGGACAGGAGGTTGGCGCCTGTCCACCACGGTGTTCACGAGCGGTCGTTCCGCCGGAGGACGGTCGGCTCTACGGCTCGGTGCCGTAGACCAGGGTGCCGTTGACGTACACCGTGATCTTGGACGCGTCGGCGTACGAGGTGTTCGTGCCGTAGCTGTAGTCGTTGGTCTCGGTGAAGTTCGACCAGTCCGTCTTGTTCAGCCGGCTCTGGATGTCACCGGACGACGCCCCG
This sequence comes from Actinacidiphila acididurans, assembly GCF_016918855.1. Taxonomy (GTDB): domain Bacteria; phylum Actinomycetota; class Actinomycetes; order Streptomycetales; family Streptomycetaceae; genus Actinacidiphila; species Actinacidiphila acididurans. The sequence goes on along the minus strand of NZ_JADKYB010000001.1, from coordinate 67,257 downwards.
GCCGCCAGGCTGCCCCCGGTGAACGAGACCTGGAGGTAGTGGTCGGCACCCGTCTTCGGGCTCGACATCGCCGTGACGCTCTGCGAGACGTTGCCGCAGCCGACGGCCGCGTAGTCGCAGTTCGCGGTGAAGGTCGACGCGCCGCCGTCGCTGGTGAACCAGTACCGGATCGTCACCGTCGACAAGGACACCGAGCCGGTGCCGGTGTTCACCAGTTGCAGACCGGGCTTGATCTGGTTGTCGCCCGGCGAGGAGTCGTTGTTCTTGTACTGCACCTTCAGCGTCCCGGTGCCGCCGGTGCCGGCCTGCGTGGTCGCGCTGACCGCGCTCGAAGCCGCCGACAGGTTACCGGCCGCATCCTTCGCCTTCACCGTGTACGAATACGCCGTCGACGCCGACAGCCCCGTGTCCGTGAACGACGTGGTCGTCGCCGACCCCACCAGCGTCGAACCCCGATACACGTTGTACCCGGTCACACCCACGTTGTCCGTCGACGCCGACCACGTCAGCGACACACTGCTGCTCGTCGTCCCCGACACCGCCAGGTTCGCCGGAGCCGACGGAGGCGTGGTGTCGCCGCCGGTGCCGGCCTGCGTGGTCGCGCTGACCGCGCTCGAAGCCGCCGACAGATTACCGGCCGCATCCTTCGCCTTCACCGTGTACGAATACGCCGTCGACGCCGACAGCCCGGTATCCGTGAACGACGTGGTCGTCGCCGAACCCACCAGCGTCGAACCCCGATACACGTTGTACCCGGTCACACCCACGTTGTCCGTCGACGCCGACCACGTCAGCGACACACTGCTGCTCGTCGTCCCCGACACCGCCAGGTTGGCGGGCGTGGACGGCGGGGTGGTGTCGACGCTGCCGGAGCCCAGCGCCGGGTAGGCGTTGGCGACCAGCTGCTGGAACTGGTAGGCGAACCACTGGCCGGCCGGGACGTCGTAACCGGGGATGGCATCGGTCGGGTACGTGCCGCCGTTGCCGTCCGTCTGGGTGCCGTTGGGGTCGCAGTGCGGGTCGCCGTGCGTGTGCGAGCTGGTCGGGTAGTCGCCGTCGGACTCACCCGGAGGCTTGATCCACACGAACCCGATGACGGGGTCGCTCGTCCCGTACGGGTACGCGGTCGGCCGATTGCCGATGCCGGCGCCGTTGACATTGCACCAGTCGCCGCGGAACGGACGCTTGTCGATCTTGTTCGCGGTGACGTAGTCGTTGACGTTGGTGGGGCTGGAGTTGAGCGAGGTCGGCCGGGCGGCACCACCCCAGCCGTTGCGGGAGGTGTCGATCAGCATGCCGACCGAGCTGGGGAAGCCCGCGGAGACCATGGCGGCGTGCATGGCCTCGTCGTAGCTGTGCTCGTCGAAGTACGGGTTGTACTGGTAGAAGTTGGCCGAGTCCAGCGGCTGACCGCCCACCTGGAGCGTGCTGTTGGGCAGGAACGGCTCGTCGGTCGGCGTGGTGTTCGCGGTGTCGCTGATGAAGCCGTCCACGCTCGCGACGCCCGCCGTGGTCGCCCTGGCCACCTTGGCGAACTCCGCGGCCGCCGGGCTCATGTTGCTGGACCAGCCGAGCCACCCGGAGTGGCCGATGTCCAGGTAGTTGTAGACGTTGGGAATCGCGTGCAGCTTGTTCAGCGCGTACGCGACGCCCTTCTCGTAGTACGGCGTCGCCGTCGCGCACGCGGTCTTGCTCTGGTTGGTGACCGCGTTGGGCAGCGAGTCGGGCTCGATGATCGCGGAGATGCGCAGGTTGCTGTACTTGGAGTTGCCCAGCAGCGCGGCGATCGGGTCGATGTACTGGCTTTCGTATTCGGTCAGTCCGGCATCGGTCGCCGGGATCTCACCGTTGGAGGCGAGCGCCGCGCAGTCACGGCCCGGCAGATCGTAGACGACGACCTCGAAGAGCACCGGGTTGGCGCTGGCGGCAGCCTGTGCCTCCGCCTGGTCCAACTGGGCCTGGAGTCCGAGGTGGGTGCTGTCGCCCGCGATGGCCCCGATGTGGTCCATCCAGATGGCGGTCTGGTAGCTCGCCACCTTCGCCTCGGCGCTGCTGCCGTCCGCGGACGCCTGGGCCTGCACCTCGGAGACGTAGTCCGTGTTGAGGTAGGGCGTGGCACCCGAATACGGGTTGGCCACCCGGGTCGCGGCGGCCGCCGAATGGACGCCGACCGCCGCGGTCAGCGCTGCCGCGCTGAGGACGAGTGCCGAGCCCGCCGCAAGTCTGCGTCGCAGGCGTGGCCATTGCATGGGTCCGGTTTTCATCGACTTCCTTGTCTTCTCGGGAAGGGGCCACCGTCCGTGGACGTGTGGGCTCGCGGCGGACTCGCCGCGCCGCTGGTGGAGCCGGTGCGCTGCTCAGCCACCCGGGAATGCCCGGGCGGTATGCCCGGGATGGCGGCGAGCAACAGTGGGAGCGCTCCCACATTCCGCACGGAGAAGAGACTCCTCGTAGAGCCAGGACATGGAAGATCATTCTCCTCGCGTGGGGGGACGAGGCACTGACGTGCCTCGGAGAAGAATCCGATGGTGGTGCTGCATCCGGTTGTCGGCCTGCCGCTCCTCGCACTTCCTCGTGAATGCCATATATCAACGAGTCAGTCGCGCCATGTATCAGACACATAAACTGCACCAGCCGGCCCACGCTGTCAAGACTGCGGGGACTGTTCCGGCGGCCGACCCCGCCCTGACGGGCCGCCAACAGCCCCGCGTCCGGGCCGTGAGGCATGGCGGAGCGCCACGGCGCTGCCCTCCGGGCTTGGCGGACCGGCTCTTCAGAGCATGCTTACTGCCGCCTCACCGGCTCACAGGTTTCGGACTGGGTGGCCGGCTTGTCCCACGTCGGCAGCGACCAGTGCCTGCTGAGCCCGCGCACCCGCTGCGTGGTCAGGCTCGCGCTCAGCAGCGGGGTCAGGACGCCGCGTTCGGTCCCTTCGAGGATCGCCCGGGCGGATGGGCGTCACTGGTCGAAGTGCTCGCGCAGCCACTGCTCCGTCGTACTCACGTGGATCAGCGCCGCGGCTTCGGCCAGCGCGCGGTCCCGGGCGACCAGGGCGTTGTAGATCGCCTGGTGTTCGGCGATGGTCCGGTCGCCGGCCCTCTCGTCGACCAGACCGCGCCACACCCGGGCGCGCACTGTCCGGCTGGAAATACCGTCCAGCAGGGTGGCCAGCGTGCTGTTTCCCGCGGAGGCGAGCACCGCGCGGTGAAATGCGGCGTCATGCTTGTTGAGCAGTTCGACGTCGTCGCGGGCCCGCCTCATGGCGTCCAGGTGGTGTTTGACCCCCGCGAGGTCCTCCTCGGAGATCCGGCCGGCGGCGAGCCCTGTGGCGATCGGCTCGAAGAGCCGCCGGACTTCGGTCAGTTCGAGGAGCTTGTCGCCGCGCAGCAGTTCCACCGCCCAGCCGAGGCCTTCCAGCAGCAGTTCCGGCTCAAGACTCGTGACATAGGTGCCGTCCCCCCGCCGGATCTCCAGGACGCGTGCCATCACCAGCGCTTTGACCGCCTCGCGCATCAAGTTGCGGGAAAGCCCCAGATCGGAGGCAAGCTGCTGTTCCGGCGGCAGTTTCGCCCCTGGCGGGAGCTCCCCGGACCGGATGAGCTCCCTGATGCGTGCGATGGCTTTGTCGGTCAGCGACATCGATCGACCCACACTCCCCTGCCGGCGCCCGACGAGCGTAACAGGGTCATCCCATGTCCGAGAAGAGATGCATTGAGCGTCCCAACGGGCAACTCCTCGCGATCCCCGCAGCTTCGAGGGGACAGTCAGCTGTTTTCGCGCCGCGAGCGCCGTTTCGCCGGGCGGGAAATCGAGTCCGGCCCTATGAATTCATCCCATGTCATGGTGGGGCGCGGAGCCCACCGCCGAGGACCGCAGGGGCCCGGGAACGGCGTCATCCACGTCGCCCGACGACATCCGGGAGACGGTGCGAGGGCACGGCGCCCGTGCTGGAGCGCAGCGAGATGGGTGGCGCGAGGAGGATGTGCCGGGGCGGCGTGAGAGGCACAGCGATGCGTTCGACCAGCAGGGACACGGCCTTGTCGCCCATGTCCAGAGCGGGGACGTCGGCTGCGGTGAGCGGCGGGCGGAAGTCCTCGGCCCAGGGCAGGGCCGCCACACCGGTCACCGAGAAGTCGTACGGCACGGTCAGGCCGGCGTCGTCCAGCGCCCGTTGAATGCCGGGCAGCGCGGCCTCGTTGATCGTGGTGACGGCGGTCAGGTCCGGGTGGGCGCGCAGAAGCTCCTCCAGGCACTCCTGGCCGGAGCGGGCGTCGTCGCCGCACGGCACCTCCACGCCGTCGAGGCCGCGTTCCGCGGTGGCGGCGGCGAAACCCTCCCGGGCCCTGTGGGCCGGACCGTAGCCCGCGGCGAGGAGTTCCGGCGAGCGGTTGACCAGGGCCACCCTGCGGTGCCCGAGGTCTGCGAGGTGCCGGACGGTGTGCTGGATCAGGCCGGCGTAGTCGATGTCGATCCAGCACATCTGCTCGTCGCCGGCGGTGCGGCCGATGCCGACGAAGGGCAGTCGTGCCTCCTGGAGCCTGCCCACGCGGGCGTCCTCCAGCCGGATCTCCATCAGGATGACCCCGTCGACCCGGCCTTCTGAGACCAGCCGCTCGAAGGACCGGTCGTGGTCGCCGCCGGACGGTGAGAGCAGGACGTCCAGGTCCGCGCGGGCGGCGGCGTCGACCACACTGGCCACGAAGTCCAGTTGCATGTGCGTCAGCCGATTGCCCGCAGGCGGGATCACCAGGCCGATGGTCCGGGTGCGGCCCTCCTTGAGCGCCCTGGCGGTCGCGTTGGGCCGGTAGCCCGATTCGTCGATCACGTCCTGGATGCGCTTGCGCGTGCCGGGCGCCACGGGCCGCTTGCCACTGAGGGCGTACGACACCGTGCTGCGCGACACACCCGCCCGCCGCGCGATCTCCCCGATGTTCATGCGACTCCTCAGCGCTACTTGCGCATGGCCATGGTACTGCGCGCGAATCGGTTCGGCGCCCGAGGCTCCAGGAACGCCCTGCTCCGGGCCCCGCCCGTGGACCCGCCATCGTCACATGGCAGGCAGACAGGGGCACCCGCAGTCTTGACGGGTCTGGGTGCGGGTTCTACGTTCGCGGTCGAACCGATTCGCACTCCGGATACGAAACGCCGTCGCGGCGGGAGCGGCCGCCGTGCCGGCACCCCTGCCCGTGCGGCGGGTGGCGGCGAAAGGGAGGGTGCCATGAACGGCGAGGCCCTGCCGGTCGGACAGCGGGGCGACACCCCCGACGTACCTCCTGAAGACCGCGGGCGCCGGTCCGGCCCCGGTCGGGAACCGGTCGTCGCGGAAAGGACCGAGTCCCCGTTGACGGCCGACAGCCCCGACACCCCTGCCGGCCCCGACTCCCCCGCCGGCCCCGCCTTCCCCGCCGGCCCCGCCTTCCCCGTTCAGGAGATACCGTTCAGCCACCACGGGTCGTGGTTCGGCATCTCACCGGTCGTCGCCCCGCACAGGCAGGCCGAAGACCTGCATCTGGTCTCGCACCAAGGCGGCATGCACGCGGTGCTGCGCCTGACGCCGGTCCACCCCGGGACCGGCGGCGTCGCCCGGAGCACCTGGCACGCCACGCCCGCTCGCCTGACCTGGCAGGGAGAGACCGGGCAGGTCCAACTGGCGTACGAGAGCTGCGACACCGTCCGGCTGCTCGGCCGCGGGCTGGGCCTGCTGATCCGCGCCGCCGCCGCGGAACTGACGCCGTTCAGCGGCACCTACTTCTACCGCGACCCCGTCGACGGCTCCTTCCACTTCACCTCCTACGAGACCGGCCGTCGCTACCGGATCACCCTCCTGAAGGGGGTCGCCGCCGCCGAGGGCGCCGAGGCTCTGGGCACGGCGGTCCGCAGCGTCGTCCTGTCCGGCGCCGACGAGTGGGAAGCCGCCGTCGAGGAGATCGAGAGCGCCCGGCGGCCGTACCTGCCCGACGGTGCGTTCGCCGCCGTCGCGGCTCGCGGCGAGGAGGCGTTCCGCACCTTCGCCGAAGCGGTCACCGCGGGCCCGGCGGACGTGGCCCCGGCCGCCGAACTGGCCGCGTACGTCCTGTGGTCGGCCACCGTACGCCCGGCCGGCTTCGTACGGCGCCCCGCCGTCCTGATGTCGAAGCACTGGATGGACAAGGTGTGGAGCTGGGACCACTGCTTCAACGCCCTCGCCCTGGCCCCCGGCCTGCCGGACCTGGCCTGGCACCAGTTCCGACTGCCGTTCGACCACCAGGACGACAGCGGCGCCCTGCCGGATTCGGTCACCCACTCCGAGGTCCTCTACAACTTCGTGAAACCGCCCGTCCACGGCTGGGCGCTGCGCCGGCTGCGCGAACGGCTGCCCCGGCCGCCGACGGCACAGCACCTCACCGAGGTCTACGGGAGCCTGGCGCGCTGGACGGACTTCTGGCTCACCGCCCGCACCGCCCCCGGCCGGCGGCTCCCCCACTACCAGCACGGCAACGACAGCGGCTGGGACAACGCCACCACATTCCGCACCGGGCGCGTGGCGGTCACCGCGGACCTGACCGCCTTCCTCGTACTCCAGTCGGCCGAACTGTCCGAGCTGGCCCGGGCGCTGGGCAAGCGCGAGGAGGCCGAGCGGTGGCTTCGCGCCGCGGACTCACTTCAGGAGGCCCTTGTCGAGCTCCTGTGGTCGGGCGGCCGCTTCCGCAGCGGTTCGCCCTACGGCGGTGGGCTGTCCGCGAGCCGCAGTCTCCTGGACCTGATGCCGATCGTGCTGGGCGAGCGCCTGCCGCGCGAGATCGGCGAACGGCTCGCCGAGCGGATCGCCTCCCACCTCACGCCCTACGGCCTGGCCACCGAGCACCCCGACTCGCCGCACTACCGGGCCGACGGCTATTGGCGCGGCCCGATCTGGGCACCCTCCACGGTGCTCATCGAGGACGGCCTGCGCCGCGCCGGCCACACCGACCTCGCCGACGACATCAGCCGACGCTTCCTGTCGCTGTGCGAGAAGTCCGGCTTCGCCGAGAACTTCGACGCCCTCACCGGTGAAGGACTGCGTGACCGCGCGTACACCTGGACCGCGAGCGCCTACCTCCTGCTCGCCGACGACCGTGCCCGTCGAGAGGCCGAGCAGACACGGAGGTAGCACGTCATCGCTTCACCTGCTTCCCCCCACCCACCGAGCGCCGCATTGCGCCGGCATCAGGAGATTCGATGAGGACGACATCCAAGCGCGGCCGGCTCACCGCCGCGGCGGCCACCCTGCTCACGGCCGCGTTCATGCTCGTGGCACCGGCGCACGGCGCATCGGCCGCGACCAAAACGCTGAGCGTCGACCTGGCGCAGACGCGAGGCCCGGCCACCGGCGTCGGCGAAGGGTTCCTCTACGGTGTCAGCCAGGACGGCACCCAGCCCGCCGACCAGTACCTGCAGCCCCTGGGCATCAACGCCTTCCGCGGCGGCGGATGGTTCTCCGGCGGCTGGATCAAGGACAACTACAGCTACGGCTCGGCGACCAAGGCCGACATCGACTCGATCGTCGCGCAGGCCCGACGGCTGACCCAGCCGCCCTACCACGCCGAGTACCAGGTCCTGGTCAGCGACCTGTGGGGCAACAACGGCGGCCAGCCCTCGAACGAGACGTACCCCTGCGACAACGGGAACTGCTCCAACTGGATCAGCTTCATCGACTCCACCGTCGGCGCCCTCCAGGCCTCCGGCCTGCCCTTCGCCTACGACATCTACAACGAACCGGACATCTCCGTGTTCTGGACCCGGGGCATGAACAGCCCCCAGTACTTCCAGATGTGGGACACCGCCTACCGGGAGATCCGCCGCATCGCCCCGAACGCGAAGATCGTCGGCCCGTCCCTCGCCTTCACCCCCCAGTCCAATCCCGGCGAATGGAGCACGTGGCTGGCCCACGTCAAAGCCGCCGGAACCGTCCCCGACATGATCACCAACCACGACGAGGGCGACGTCGACGACCCGGTCACCGTGTCCCAGTCGATCAACAACGCGCTGTCGGCGGCGGGCATCCCGGCGCGGCCGCTGTCCGCCAACGAATACCAGCCCGCCGACCGGCAGACCGCCGGCGTCACCGCCTGGTACCTGGCGCGCTTCGCACAGTCCGGATACACCAACGCGATGCGCGGCAACTGGGTCTGCTGCATGACCCCCAACCTGACCGGCGTGCTGACCCAGTCCGGCGGCACCTGGCAGCCGAACGGCAACTGGTGGGCCCTGCGCACCTACGCCGACCTGACCGGCACCCTGGTCGGCACCTCCGGCCAGGTCGACAGCACGGCGATCTCCGCCTCGGAGGACAGCGCGGCCAAGCGCGCCGTCGCCGTCATCGGTGACAGCAACGGCTACACCGGCGCTGCCTCCGTCACCTTCGCCGGATTGTCTTCCGTGCCGTGGCTGGCCGGCAACGGCAGCGTCAACGTCACCGTGGAGCGCATCCCCGACCAGGCGCCCCTGGGCGCCCCGCAGGTGGTCTACAACCAGAACCTGAGCACGTCGGCCGGTTCCCTCACGGTACCCATCACCTTCCAGGCCGCACACGACGCCTTCGCGGTCTACGTGACCCCGACCGGATCGACCAGCGGCGGGACCAGCGGCGAACTGCACGCGGTGGGCGCGGGCAAGTGCCTGGACGTACCGAACGCGTCCACCACGGCGGGCACACAGGTGCAGATCTGGGACTGCTCGGGCGGCTCCAACCAGATCTTCACACGCACCTCGTCGAACCAGTTGACCGTCTACGGCGGCAGCAGCCAGATGTGCCTCGACGCGAACAGCCAGGGCACCAGTCCCGGCACCAAGGTCATCGTCTGGCCGTGCAACAACCAGGCCAACCAGCAGTGGAACCTCAATTCCGACGGCACTGTCACCAGTGCCCTGTCGGGCCTCTGCCTGGACGTGACGGGAGGAAGCACCGCCAACGGCGCGCCGGTCGAACTGTGGACCTGCAACGGCGGCAGCAACCAGCGCTGGACCTTCTGACAGGCCGCCGCGGTTGAGGCGAGTCCTAGGCGGAGAAGGCGTCCACGCCCGTGAGCCGCGCCGACAGCTCCCACAGCCGGGCCGCCTGCGCGGGGTCGGTCGCCCAGTCGCCGACGCCGGAGCGTTCGTCACCCTCGACAGCGGGCTCGACGATGTCGCAGTCCTCCAGGTACACCCCGCCCATGCCGTCCAGCCGCGGCGAAGTGGCCGCCCACACCTGCGTGGCCGCGCCCTGCGCCGGGGTCTTGAAGCCCTGGGGGTTCAGCGGATTGCCGTCCTCGTCGATCCAGCCGCGCTCCCACTGGACATCGTCCCAGGGGATGCCGGAGAAGTGGTGGCCGCGGGAGGAGACGGACACAACCCGCGCGCCGCCGGGCGCGACAGCCTGCCGGAGCCGGTTGACGAGGGCGAAGTGCCCCAGATGGTTGGTGGCGAACCGCGCCTCCCAGCCGGGCCCGACCCGGGTCTGCGGGCAGGCCATGATCGCGGCACTGTTGATCACGAAATCGACGCTGCGCCCGGAGCGAAAACTCGTCGTGGCGTGGCGGGCGAAAAGCACCACGTCGTCCAAGGCAGCGACCACGGCCGACCGGCGCGAACCCGATCAGCTCCTTCGCGGCGCGGCTCGGCGACCGGCCTGTCGAACTGACGCGGGCTCAGTGGCATAGCGCGTGGCGGACGGACTTGGAAGACTTGGCGTCGGTCGGTGGGGAGGGGGTTGGATGTCGGGACGGATATCGGTCCGGTTGGAGAAGCTGGCCCAGGCCGCCGAGGACCTGGACACGCTGGTGACGCAGTTGCAGAAGCACCTGACGCAGTTGGACGGGGCGGTGCGACGGGTGACCGAGGGGTGGGAGGGCGAGGCCCAGGACGCGTTCAGCGCGTACTACAACCAGTGGCGTACCGCCTCCGCCGACCTGCACGGCGCTCTGCGCGACCTGCACAAGGTCCTGACGACCGCCCACGGCAACTACGCGGCGGCGCACACCGCCAACCTGCGTATGTGGGGCGGCCGGTGAGCCGGCCCGCCGACGACGGAGGCGGCGTCGCCGCGCCGCTGGACCTCCACCCGGAAGACCTCTATTCCGTCGCCCTGAGGTTCGCCGCCGGCCAGGACGCACTCGACAAGATCGCGGACACGCTGAACACGGCACTGCAGAACATCTCCGGCATGGCCGGCGACGACAGCTACGGGCACGGGTTCGCCGCCACGTACGACCCCGCGGCCAAGGCCCTGTTCGGCGCCCTGTCGGCCGCGGACCGCGCCATCGGCCAGGCCGCCACCGGCCTGGTGACCACCGCCAACAACTACCTCAAGGCCGACCACCACTCCAACCCCAAGGCAGGGGGAAGCCCACCGGAGCAGTTCCCGCTGCCCGTGGTCTTCGCCGACATCTTCTACCCCGACCCGCCCACCGCGGTCGGCCCCGGCCACTCCTCCGTACCCCACGCCATCGCCAAGTACTGGCCGAACGGCCACCAGGACAGTCTGCGTACCGCCGCCACCGCGTTCCGTACCGCCTCCGGCGCCATCGACACCCTGGGCACCGGCCTGCACGGGCACGTGTCGGCCATCACCGACAACAACTCCGGTGACTCGATCACGGCGATGGCCGACTTCTGGGCCAGGATCTGGAAGGACGACCCCGACGGCGGCAAGGCCCCGCTGTCCACCGCCAAATACGCCTGCGACCGGCTCGCCAAAGCCTGCGACGCCTTCGCCCAGGCCATCGACACGGCCCACAGCAAAGTCGAGCAGAAACTCGGCGAGGCCGGCATCGCCATCGGCTTCACCACCGCGCTTGGCGTCGCACTCACCGTGTTCACCTTCGGTGGGTCCGATGCCGCCGCCGGTGCCCTCGACGCCGGCGAGGCCGCGGCCATTCTGGGCGAGGTCGAGGTCGCGGTCGACGAGGCCGTCACCACCATCAGCACGGAGATGGTCGCCGACCTGGAGGCATACCTCCAGGCGGCCGCCGACAGCGCACCCGAACTCGAAGCCGTCGACGCCGAGACCACCGAGGTCAGCCAGGCCCTCGAACGCGAACTGGCCGAAACCGAGGCCCGTGAGCCGGCCGGAGTCGGCGGCCGGGGCGGCGCCGGCGGAGGCGGCGACGAGCCTCCGACCGGGGGTGACGACGAACCCCCCGCCGATTCGGACGACGAGGGGCTGCCGAAGACCTACGAGGAGAGATCGAAGGCCGTTCGCGACATCATGTCGGATGACAACGGCGACCTGATCGGCGAGGAAGACAGCAAGGGCGTGCGTATGGTGACGGAGGAGCAACTCCAGCAGACGCGTACAGAGCTGTTCGAACGCCTGGGTGACCCGGAGGTCAAGCCGACCCCCAAGGGGAACATCGAGGTCTGGCGGCTGTCCGACGACCCCCCGTCCACCGTGACCTATCGGCCGTTCAGCAAATCCGGGGGCCCTACGATCGACATGAACGACGTGGACGGCCTCGACGCCAAGCGCCTCCACATTCCACAGCACTGAGGATTCGAGTATGCCGACTGAAGAGGATTACCGGGAGGAGCTCTCCTACCTGGTCGACTACGCTCGTGACGACTGGCTCGGCTTCTCCGTGATCACCGGAGCCGTCGGAAAGCTACTCGGCAAGGGGCACACCTTCGAGGAGCAGAAGCGGCTGACCCTGCGCATCGTCGGTGATCTGCTCGACACAGGCGCCGCGGCGGGTGATCTGACCGATGACCCCGACCACCCGTTCAAGGCTTGGGCCGTCGGCAGGGCAGCGACGCTGTCACGGGTCGAGTCCGCCATGGAGGGGCTCGGCCGCTTGCCGGAATCCGGGGACATCGGCTGGCTCACCACGGATGCGTAGTGCGGTGAACTCAGCCGGTCACACCGCGTCGGCGCAGGCGGCCTCGACGGTGGGGTAGATGGAGAGGATCTCGTCGAGGCCGACGATCTGCAGGGGACTGAGGACCGGTTCCGCCACCGCGCTCAGCCGCATCCACCCGCCGGCCGCCTGGACGAGGCGGTGGGCGCGCAGCAGGGCGTTGATGCCGCTGGAGTCCATGAAGGACGTGCGGGAGAAGTCGACGACGACGTTCGGGGTGGCCGGGCTCAGCCGCGTGGTGATGGCTTCGAACAGCGCGGGGGCGGTGACGAAGTCCAGTGTCTCCCCCGCGATGACGACGCTCACCCGCCGGCTTTCGTCCGGAAGAGGGCTGTCATCGTGTCGCATGTGATTCCTTAACGCCTCGGGTCTGAGGGGGTCAGCCTATGGACAGCCGGGCTGCGACCGTTTTACCGCTCGGCGCCGGGTGGGTGGTCAGGCTCTGACAGAGGGCAACGACGATCTCCAGGCCGTGCCTGCCGATACGGGAGGGACCGTGGGCCTCCGGCAGGAGCGGGCTGGTGGACAGGTCGGTGACCTCGATCATCAGCTCGGTCCCGCTCACCGTGAGGGTGACGACGCACGGCCCGGGCGTGTGGCGTACGGCGTTCGTCACCAGTTCGCTGACCACGAGCCTGGCTGCTTCCCACTGGCGCTGCGGCAGGACCTGGCACAAGGAGACATGAGTGAGGAACGCGTCGAGGAACGAGCGGGCGGCGCCGATGGACGCGGGCTGTCCGTCGTAGGCCGCCTGGTCGCGAAGGTCCGGGCACGACAATTCAGGCCGACCTCTCCGGCCGGGAGAAGCCTGCGGCCCATCCGCCCGTCGCATCCGCTCGGCGGACGCCTTTCGGTTGTGGTGGCATGAGGTAAGTCCGCTCCAGCGGGGCCTATTTGACGTGGATGCCGACGATACAGGTGTCGTCGTCGGTGTCGGCACCACTGTGGGTGAGCAGGTGGTCGAGGCGTTGGTCGAGCGTTCCGGCGGGTTTGCGGGCGAGGGTCAGCAGGTGATCCAGGGTCTCCTGCAGGGAACGGTCCCGGCGTTCGATGAGCCCGTCGGTGTAAAGGATCAGCACGTCGTCGGCTTCGAGCCGCAACTGGCCCTCCGCGTACTCGGCGTCCTGGACGGCACCCAGCAATGGGCCCTTGATGATCTCCGCGTGGTGTGCGTGGTCACGCCGCACGACCACGGGGGGCAGGTGCCCGGCGCGGGCCCACCGGAACGTGCGCTCGGCGGGATCGAACAGGCCGCACACCGCCGTCGCGGTGACCTGCTCGGTGAAGTGGTAGGTGACGAGGTTGAGCCAGGACAGTATCTGTCCGGGTCCCGCTCCGGTGGCCGCCAGTCCGCGCAGCGCGTTGCGCAGGGCGACCATGCCGGTGGCGGCGTCGATGCCGTGCCCGGCGACGTCCCCGACCGCCACCAGCACGCGGTCCGAGGGCAGGACGATGGCGTCGTACCAGTCGCCGCCGACCAGGTGCTCGTCCTCCGCCGGCCGGTAGCGGACGGCGATGCGCAGGTCGGAGGAGTCGACGGGGTTGTACGCGGTGGGCATGATGACCTGCTGCAACTGGCGGGCCAGGCGGTTGTGCGCCGCGGTCTGCTCCTGGCTGTGGGCCAGTTGGTCGCGGGTGGCGGACAGTGCCACTTCGGCCCAGTGCTGCGCGGATATGTCCTGGTAGGCGCCGCGTACGGCGACGAGTCGGCGGTCCTGTTCGAGTTCGGGCTCGGCTACGATCCGCACGTGCCGCACGCTGCGATCGGGCCGCAGGAGGCGGAAGACGCCGGAGGCGGCTCGGCGGTGGTGGTAGAGGGTGCGCAGGAAGCGGCCGCTGTCGAGGACGTCGTCGCTGTGTACCCGGGAGGGCAGCTCCTCCAGCGGGACGGGCGACGCGGCGGGTGCGAGCCCGTACAGGTCGTAGAGCTGGCTGTTCCAGGCGACGGTGCCGGTGACGTAGTTCTCCTCGAAGCCGCCGATCCGGCCCAGCCGCTGGGCGTGCTTGAGCAGGCTCGTCAGCCTCGCCGTGTCGTCCTCCTGTCGCCACACCAGCAGGACGCAGACGCCGAACCGGGTGATGCTCACATCGGCCTTGGCCGGCACCCGCACCTGGCCGACGACAGCGGGCAGTGCCATGCCGGCGGCGCGGAAGGGCTCACCTGTGGCGTGCACGTGTTCGACCTTCTCGTGCAGCCCTCCCTCCTCCGCCGCCATCGGGTACGTCTCCAGCAGCAGGCTGCCGGTGAGCGCGTCGCGTGAGCGTCCCGCGGGGTCGGTGAAACGGGCGTTGACGTGGTGGATGCGGAAGTCGATGAGCTGCCCGTCCGGGCCGAGGTGGGGCAGCAGCACCAGGGCCGGATCGTGGAGGCCGTCCGCCAGCTCGATCAATTCGGCCGCCTCGGGCGCACCGGAGCCGCCCGGGCCCGCGTCCGGGCCGCGCGAGGGGCGGGAGTCGAGGGTGCGCGCGACCAGTTCGCCGAGCGCGCGGACCTGCCGCTCGATCTGCGGGGGCTGAGGGGGGAGCGGGGTGGCCCAGCAGATCTCCAGGACGCCGAGCATACGGCCGTTCACTTCCGCCGGTACTGCCGCCCGCCCGCCCTCGCTGAGCCGGCGGTGGCCGATCGACGGCATACCGACTTCGGACAGCGACGTGATCCAGACGACTTCCCTCCTGTCGAGGGCCTGACGGGCCGGGGTCGTGACCCCGGGCGGCACGTGGTGCCAGTGCTCCGCCTCCGCCGCGGCGAATCCCGCCTGCCCGGCCAGCAGCAAGGACGAGCCGGGGCCCGGTGTCCAGACCGCCGCCGCCTTGGCACCCAGAGGCGTCAGGGCGTGCTCGAACACCGCCGAGATCACCGTTTGGCTGTCCGGCGCGGCCAGTGCCCCGCTTTCGGCGGTGCGAAGCCGTACGGAGACCGGACCGGCCGCGGAACGGGCGACGGCCACGTCCCCGGCGCCGTCCCCGGTGCCGTCCGAGGCCCGCACCCGCGCCAGGAAGTCCCGGGCCACTTCGCTGAGCCGGTCGCGGGCGGCCTGGTCGATGATGTCCGCCGCCAGTTCGAGTTCGGACACGTTCGCCGCCCCGGCCAGGACGGTGAGCTGCTGCGCCGCCTCGGCGGGACCGCACTGCAGCCGCTCGATCAGCACGCCCTTGGCCATCTCCACCAATGCGCGGCCGTCGGCGGTGGCGTGGGCCCGCCGCACCTCTTCCTGGAGCCTTTCCACGGTCGCGGCCAGTCTGCCCAGGTTCCTGGCGTGGACCGTCTCCCCGGGCTCGTCACGGCCTGCGGTGGCGGGCGTTGCGGGTTCAGGTGTCGCGGGTTCAGACATCGTCGCGCCCCCGGTCGCCGTGGGAGGGGTGCGGACGCGCGGGTGTGAGGGTCATCAGATCGCCAGCCAATGCCGGATGCGTGCGATCAGGGCGTCGGCGTCGAGCGGTTTGGTGATGTAGTCACTCGCTCCCGAGGCCATGCTCTTCTCCTGGTCGCCGAGCATGGCCTTGGCCGTGACCGCGATGATGGGCAGATCGGCATACACCGGCATCTGCCGGATCGCCGCTGTGGCCGCGTAACCGTCCATCTCCGGCATCATGACGTCCATGAGCACGATGTCGATGCCGGGGTGCCGGGTGAGTGTCTCGATGCCCGACCGGCCGTTGTCGGCGTGCAGGACGGTCATGCCGTGCAGTTCCAGGATGCCGGTGAGCGCGTAGAGGTTGCGCGCGTCGTCGTCCACCACCAGCGCGGTACGGCCCGTCAGCGCGAGGTCGCTCGCCGCAGGCTGCGCGGCCGGCTCGCCGGTGCGCTCGGCCGGGAGCAGGGAAGGTACGTCGCCGGGCCGCTGCACGGACAGGTGCAGCGTGATCCGTTCGCGCAGTTCGTCCAGGCTGGACAGCAATTCCAGGGGCCGGTCGGCGCTGCGCGCCCGCAGCACCTGCTCCTGGGCGGTGTCGAGTCGGCGGCCGTTGTGGGCGAGGATGGGCACGGCCCTCAGCGCCGGGTCGGCGTCCATGGCCGCGAGGAAGCGCACGGTGACGGCGTCGGGCATGCCCAGATCGAGTACGACGCAGTGGCACGCTCCGGCGGCCAGCGCCGCGGCGGCCTCCTCAGTGTTGACCGCGGACAGTATCTCCACATTCGGAGTGGAACCGCTCTCGTTCCGGTTGTCGAACAGATCGGCCCTGGCGCTTTCCGCGACCATGGACAGCAGGCCCCGCGGCTGCTCCTCGAACACCAGCAGCCTGCGCTGGTGCCCCGGCATCTGCTCGGTTGCCGCCACGAGCTGAGGAGCGGGGGCCTCGGCCGTGGCTTCCGTTTCCTCACCTGCCAGGGCCGCATTCGCCAGCGCCAGGAAGTCCGGGCGGGCGACGGGCAGATACAGGCTGAAGGTGCTGCCCCTGCCCGGAGTGCTGTCGACGGTGATCGCGCCGCCGAGGAGGTAAGCGATCTCCCGGCTGATGGACAGGCCCAGTCCCGTCCCGCCGTACTTGCGGCTCGTGGTGCCGTCGGCCTGCTGGAAAGCCCCGAAGATGACCTCCAGCTGCGCACGGGGGATGCCGATACCGGTGTCGACGACGCGGATGGCGATGGCCGGTCCGTGCCGGCGGACCGAGGCGGGCGTGTCCCTGTCCTCGGCCGGCTCGATCCTCAGCTCCACACGGCCGGCCTCGGTGAACTTCACGGCGTTCGACAGCAGATTGCGCAGGATCTGCCGCAGCCGGGAATCGTCCGTGACCAGGTCCGTGGGCATCCCCTCCGCGGTGACGATCTCGAAGGCCAGACCCTTCTGGCTGGTCATGGGCCGGAACGTCGCCTCGACGTAGTCCAGCAGGCGGCGCAGCGGCACCTCCTCCGGGGCGATGTCCATCTTTCCCGCCTCGACCTTGGACAGGTCGAGGATGTCGTTGATCAGCTGCATGAGATCCGAGCCCGCGGAATGGATGATCTCCGAGTACTCCACCTGCTTGGCGGTGAGGTTGCGCCCGGGGTTCTGCCCGAGGAGCTGCGCGAGGATCAGCATGCTGTTCAGCGGGGTCCGCAGCTCATGGCTCATGTTGGCCAGGAACTCCGACTTGTACTTCGAGGCCAGCGCCAGCTCCTGCGCGCGCGTTTCCAGTTCCTGCCGGGCCTGCTCGATCTCGAGGTTCTTCGTCTCGATGTCGCGGTTCTGGCTGACCAGCAGTTCGGCCTTCTCCTCCAGCTCCGCGTTCGACCGCTGCAGTTCCTCCTGGCGTACCTGGAGCTCCTGGGACCGCGCCTGGAGTTCCGCGGTCAGGCGCTGGGACTCCTCGAGCAGCTCATCGGTCCTGGCGTTGGCGAGGATCGTGTTGACGTTGACGCCGATGGCCTCCTTCAGCTGCTCAAGGAAGTCGCGCTGCACCGCGGTGAACCGGTGCAGGGAGGCCAGCTCGATGGCGGCC
Organism: Actinacidiphila acididurans; assembly: GCF_016918855.1. Lineage (GTDB taxonomy): Bacteria > Actinomycetota > Actinomycetes > Streptomycetales > Streptomycetaceae > Actinacidiphila > Actinacidiphila acididurans. The sequence goes on along the minus strand of NZ_JADKYB010000001.1, from coordinate 49,984 downwards.
AGCACTTGGTCCTCGGCCACGATGGGCAGCACGATCAGGTGGGTCGGATCGCTGTGCCCGAAGCCGGAGGAAATGCTCGCGTAGCCGGGCGGCACGTTCTCGACGGCGATCGTCTGCCGGTTCACCGCCGCCTGGCCCACGAGGGACTGGCCGAAGGCGAATCGGCGAATGCCGTCCGCGGGGCCGCCGACCGCCCCGTAGGCGCCGATCTGGACCAGCTCCGGGTGGCTGCCGCCCTCTTCGGCGAGGTAGAAGGTGCCGAACTGGGCACCGACCAGAGGGGCGAGTTCCTGCATTATCAGCCCTGCGACGAGCGGCAGGTCGCGGTGGCCCTGCATCATGCCGGCGATGCGCGCGAGATTGGACTTGAGCCAGTCCTGCTCCTGGTTGGCCCGGGTGGACGCGCGCAACGAGCCGACCATCGCGTTGATGTTGTTCTTGAGGTCGGCGACCTCGCCGGACGCCTCGACGGTGATGGAACGGGTCAGGTCGCCCTCGGCGACGGCACTGGTGACCTCGGCGATCGCCCGCACCTGGCGGGTGAGGTTGCCGGCCAGCTCGTTGACGTTCTCCGTCAGCCGCTTCCAGGTCCCGGATACGCCCTCGACCTCGGCCTGGCCGCCGAGCCGGCCCTCGCTGCCGACTTCGCGGGCCACGCGGGTGACCTCGGCGGCGAACGAGGAGAGCTGGTCCACCATCGTGTTGATGGTCGTCTTCAGCTCCAGGATCTCGCCGCGGGCGTCGACGTCGATCTTGCGGGTGAGGTCGCCGTTGGCCACGGCCGTGGTGACCTGCGCGATGTTGCGGACCTGACCGGTCAGGTTGTTGGCCATGGAGTTGACGTTGTCGGTCAGGTCCTTCCAGGTGCCGGCGACGTTGGGGACGCGGGCCTGGCCGCCCAGCATGCCTTCGGTGCCGACCTCGCGGGCCACGCGGGTGACCTCGTCGGCGAAGGCCGACAAGGTGTCGACCATCGTGTTGATGACCTCCGCCAGGGCCGCGACCTCGCCCTTGGCCTCCACGGTGATCTTGCGGGACAGGTCGCCGCGGGCCACCGCGGTCGCGACCTGCGCGATGGAACGCACCTGGCCGGTCAGGTTCGAGGCCATCACGTTGACGTTGTCCGTGAGGTCCTTCCAGGTCCCCGAGACGCCGCGCACGGTCGCCTGCCCGCCCAGGTTGCCCTCGGTGCCGACCTCACGGGCCACGCGGGTGACCTCGTCGGCGAACGAGGAAAGCTGGTCCACCATCGTGTTGATGGTTTCCTTCAGCTCCAGGATCTCGCCGCGGGCGTCGACACGGATTTTCTGGGAGAGGTCGCCCTTGGCGACCGCGGTCGTCACCTCGGCGATGGACCGCACCTGATCGGTGAGATTGTCCGCCATCACGTTGACGGACTCCGTCAGGCTCTTCCACGTGCCCGAGATGCCCTTGACGTCCGCCTGGCCGCCCAGACGCCCCTCGGTGCCGACCTCACGGGCCACGCGGGTGACCTCGTCGGCGAAAGACGAAAGCTGATCCACCATCGTGTTGATGGTGGACTTCAGCTCCAGAATCTCACCGCGGGCATCCACGGTGATCTTCTGCGACAGGTCGCCCTTGGCCACGGCCGTGGTGACCTGCGCGATGTAGCGGACCTGGCTGGTGAGGTTCCCGGCCATGAAGTTGACCGAATCTGTCAGGTCGCGCCAGACGCCCGCGACCCCCTTGACCTCCGCCTGGCCGCCCAGACGCCCCTCGCTGCCGACCTCACGGGCCACGCGGGTGACCTCGTCGGCGAACGACGAAAGCTGGTCCACCATCGTGTTGACCGTGCTCTTGAGCTCCAGAATCTCGCCCTGGGCGTCGACGTCGATCTTCTGCGACAGGTCGCCCTTGGCCACAGCCGTGGCCACCTGCGCGATGTCGCGGACCTGCCGCGTCAGGTTGCCCGCCATGGCGTTGACGGAGTCGGTGAGGTCCTTCCAGGTACCCGAGACCCCCGGCACCTCGGCCTGGCCGCCGAGCCGTCCCTCGGTGCCGACCTCACGGGCCACGCGAGTCACTTCAGAGGTGAACAGCGACAACTGGTCCGCCATGCCGTTGAAGACCCCGGCGATCTCGCCGAGCAGGCCCTCCGCGTCGTCCGGCAGGCGCGTACCGAAATCACCGTCCCGGACCGCCGTCAGCCCCGCCAGCAGCTGCCGCAATTCGGGCTCGCCCACTTCGCCGGCCGCCGCAGCTCTGTCAACCGTCTCACTCACAACGGCACGCCTCCCAAGGACCCGGTCTCACAGTGGGCACGGACAGCAACCGCTGTCGGACGGGGAGCACGCGCGTCACCCCCCGTCAATATGATGCAGTACGGGCCCCTGGGGACCCCGGCTCGGCTTCCCGCTCCCGCGCGAACGAATCACCTCGGCGGCCGTGAAGTGCCGGACGATGCCCCTGCGGCCATTCACCCCCGTCCTCCCGGGACCCCGAAGTCCCGTACCCCGTCCGACCGCACGGGCGGCCGACGTCCGGTCCAACGGCCCCCGGCAGGATCCGCCGTACGGCCGGGCGCTTCGCCCTTGCCGTGCGACGGGACGTCCTTACCGGTACGTCCGTTGGACCGGACGCTGTCATGCGGTGAGCGCCGGCGTCGGATCGGTCAGCCGAGGGTCCACTGCTGGTTGGCGCCGCCGTTGCAGTCCCACAGCTCCAGGCCGTCCCCGTTGGGGTTGGTGGTACCGGTGACGTCGAGGCACAGTCCGGACTGGACGCCGGTGATGGTCCCGTCGCTGTTCATGTTCCACTGCTGGTTGGTGCCGCCGTTGCAGTCGTACATCTCCACGGGTGTGCCCGCCGCCGTCCGGTTGTCGTAGGCGTCGAAGCACTTGCCTTCCAGGGTGAGCGTCCTGGCCGAGGAATTGTGGACGACCCGCTGGTTGGCGCCGCCGTTGCAGTCCCACACCTCCAGTTGGACCGTGTTGTAGGTGGTGCCCTGCGGGGAGTCGACGCAGCGGCCGGAGAGCTTGCTGACCAGCGGGGTGCCGATCGTGCCGTGGCCGGCGGCCGGGGTGACGCGCAGCAGCCGGGAGCCGTGGCTGGGCACGGAGGCCGTGAACGAGCCGCTGGAGGAGCCGAGGTCGGTGTGGCTCCACAGGTCACGGACCGCGGCGCTGCCGGTGAAGCCGAGGTCGAACCAGTTCGCCGTGACGTTCACGGTGGAGCCGCCGAGGTTGAACAGGCCGACGGTGTAGGTGCCGTCGGTGTTGTAGGCCCACCAGGTCTGCTGCTGCGCGCCCTGCACCACGGGGTGGGCCGGGCGGCCGGCGCGATCCACGCCGAGCACCTCGTCGTTGGTGAGCAGTGCCAGGTCACCGGAGTCCATGTGGGTCAGGTCGGTGCCCAGGATCAGCGGGGCCGCCGAGATGGACCACAACGTGAGCTGGGTGCGCCGTTCGTCGGGGGTCAGGCCGTCGCTGGAGCCGTTGCCGACCTCGACGGAGTCCGGGTCGCCCCATCCGCCGGGGCTGTCGTAGCGGACCCAGGCCGGCAGGTCGTTGAAGCGCTGGGAGACGTTGTTCCAGTTGGTCAGGGTGCTGCAGTAGCACTCCACGTCGCCGTCGATGCGCCAGCCGTTGGCCCAATTCCGCCAGTTGGCGCCGTTGTTGATGTCCAGGGAGTTGGACAGTTCGAAGTGGATGGTGCGGCCGCTCTGGTTGAGCGCCTGCGACCAGTGCTGCACGTCGGCCATGTCCGAGGTGCCGACGCCGTCGATCTTGAGGTAGTCGACGCCGTAGGAGGCGAGCAGATTCGCCCACGAGTTGAGATAAGCCTGCGCCGCGGACGGGTTCTTGGCCCAGTCGATGAAGTACATCGCGCCGTTGCCGAAGTTGTAGTTGTTCTCGTAGTGCGTGGTGTCGGAGACGATGTCGCGGGCGTGGTAAGAGGTGCCCTGGATCGGGGTGTTCTGGTTGTACGCGGCCACCGGGATCCCCGGCGTCAGGTACATGCCGAATTTTTCGCCCTGCCCGTGCACGTAGTCCGCGACGGCTTTCATGCCGTGCGGGAACTTGCCGGTGTCCACCACCCAGCGACCGTAGGAGTCCACGGTGGTGGCGGGGTTGTAGTAATAGAAGTCGTCGATGTTGACGTAGGTGAAGCCATGGGAGACCAGGCCGGTCGAGGCCATCGCGGCGGCCTGCGCCTCGATGGTGGCCTCCGTCGGATTCTGCCGCACGAAGCTCCAACTGCTCCACCCCGCCTGCGGGGTGAGGGCGGCGCCGTTGGACTCGGCGCGCGCGACGGGCGCGCCGGCCACCCCGGCCCCGTACAGGAACGAGGCCAGAAGCGCGGTCACGGCGAGCAGACCCCACCAGCCTCGCTGTCTCGATCCGCCTGTCACGAGCAGCCATTGCCGTATCGAAGATGTCACGGACACTCCTCACATCTCACGTGGGGGAAGGCCCGGGGAAATCCCCCGCGGCCTCGGGCGAACGCATGGCGCTGCCGCCTGAGCGAAACGGTGACGTCAGGTTCTGGCCCATTTCCGGTTGGGCTTCCAGGTGCGTGCGGGCGCGCGCCGTACGGTCGTCGCGGACGCGGCCGGCGTGGGTGCCGGCCGGCCGCGGTGCGGCAGATCTCTGTGCCGGGCCACGGGCATGGGGATTCCTTCACCTGTGGTGGGGGGATGCCGGCGAGCGGGCTCAGCCAAGGGTCCACTGCTGGTTGGCGCCGCCGTTGCAGTCCCACAGTTCGAGCTGGGTGCCGTCGGTCGTGGACAGGGCCGGGTCGTCCAGGCAGCGGCCCGAGACCGGGTTGCGGAAGCCCCCGTTGTAGGGCTGCCACTGCTGGTTGGCGCCGCCGTTGCAGTCCCAGATCTCGACGGGCGTGCCGTTGGCCGTGCCGTTCGCGGTGGCGTCCAGGCACTTGCCGACCGCGCGCAGGGTGCCGTCGGTGCCGGCGGTCCAGGTCTGCGCCGCGGTGCCGTTGCAGCCCCAGATCTGCACGGCGGTGCCTGCGGTCGACGAACCGCCGTTGACGTCCAGGCACTTGCCGGCGATGGCGGAGGCGACCCGCCCGGTGACGGCCTGCGGCTGCTGGATCCAGCCGGCGGAGTCGGCGCCCTGGATGCCCTGGTTCCAGGCCGCGGCCATCTTCTGGTAGCCGGAGTCGTTCGGGTGCAGCGAATCCGACAGGTCGGCGCTGGTCAGGGCGCCCATGTCCACGTAGGCCACGTGCTTGCCCGCCGTCTGCTCGGCCTGGACGATCCGGCCCACCGCGGCGTCGTAGGCGGGCGCGGCCTGCACGACGGGATCGGACGTGGAGACGGTCAGGTCCGCCAGCAGGACGGTGGCACCCGGTGCGTCGGCGGTGATCCGGTCGACCAGGGCGCGCAGCCGGTCCGGCGCCGTGGACACCTGGTAGTTCTGGTTCAGGTCGTTGGTGCCGATCATCAGCGTGACGACGTCGGGCTTGTACGTGGCCAGCACCGAGTCGGTGATGCCGGCGATCTGGTCGATGCGCCAGCCGGAGTGGCCCTCGTTGTCGGGGTCGGTCATGGTGCCGCCGCGGCCGGAGCCGACGAAGTCCGGGACGTACCCCTCGCCCGTGAGCGCGGTGAACAGCGGGCCGCGGTAGCCGTTGCCGGTGCTGCTGCCGACGCCCCAGGTGATCGAGTCGCCGAGCGGCATCACCCGCAGCGCCGCCTGGCGCACCGCCGACGGGACCGCGGCCTGCGCGGCGTGGGCGGGTGACGCGGTGCCGACGAGGGCGACGGCGGCCGCCACGAGTGCGAGCACCGACAACGGACGTAATGCCGTGATCATGACATTGCTCCTTGTGGGGAAGAGCCGTGCTGGGCAGTGACGCGGGACGCGGACCCGCCCGGATGCCGCTCCGGCCGGGTCGACGCCGACCAGGTTGGAGAGCGCTCTCAGAGCTGGGGGTCAGGAACGCTGCCAGATCTGGTTGGCCCCGCCGTTGCAGGTCCAGATCTCCAGCAAGGTGCTGTTCGCGGTGCCGTGCGCGGTGGCGTCCAGGCACTTGCCGGAGCCGACGTTGACCACGGCGCCGTCGGAGCGGACCCGCCACTGCTGGGCCGCGGTGCCGTTGCAGCCGTAGATCTCCACCGGGCTGCCGTCGGCGGTGGCCCCGCCGGTGACGTCGAGGCACTTGGTGTCGTAGACGGTCAGCTGGTTGGTGGTGGTGGAGGTCCACGTCTGGTTGCTGCCGCCGTTGCAGTCCCACAGCGCCGGCCGGGTGCCGTCGGTCTGGCTGAGGCCGGGCACGTCGACGCACCGACCGGATTCCCGCCCCTTGACCGGACCGGTCGTGCCGCCCCGGAACCAGGTCTGGTTGGCGCCGCCGCTGCAGGTCCAGATCTCCAGCAGGGTGCCGGGGGCGGTGCCGTTGCCGGTGGCGTCCAGGCACTTGCCGGAGCCGGTGTTGACCACGGCGCCGTCCGCGCCGACGGTCCACTGCTGGGCCGCGGTGCTGTTGCAGTCCCAGATCTGCACGGCCGTGCCGTCCGCGGTGGCACCGCCGTTGACGTCCAGGCACTTCGCGCCGCCGTAGACGGTCAGCCGGCCCGCGGAGGTGAGGGTCCAGGACTGGTTGGCGGCTCCGTTGCAGTCCCACAGCGCGAGCTGCGTGCCGTTGGTCTGCGAGGCCCCGGGCACGTCCGCGCACAGGCCCGACGCGCCGCCCTTGAGGATGCCGCCGTGGTCGCCGGGCGGATTGGCGGTGACGGACAGGTTGTCGAACAGGTCGGTCCGGTAGCCCACCACGCCGATGCCGACCTGGCCCGCGCTGTACGTGCTGTCGGTGGCGGTGCCCAGCGTGGCGCCGTCCACGGTCGCGGTGATCAGGTCGCCGGAGAAGCCCAGTCCCAGGGTGTGCCAGGCACGGGTGCCGAGCGCGGCGTGCGCGCCGGAGGCGAGGATGGTGGAACCGCCCGCGGCGGACGTCCGCACGATGGACCAGGCACCGGAGTCGGCGATCCGCAGCTCGTAGGCGGCCTGGTGACTCTGCGGGCGGTTCTGCGTGCCCGCGCGGCCCAGGAGCTCGACGGCGCCGGCCTGCTGCAGGTCGACGTCGGCCTTGACCGTGTAGTCGCTCCAGACCGGGTCGCCGACCAGGGAGAAGGCGTCGGAGTCGTCCTGCCACTCGATCGGCTTGACCGGCGTCACCTGCTGCACGCACTGCCCCGAGCGGCCGTCGGCGCACGGGCGGGCCTCGAAGGAGCCCTGCATGTCGGACAGGTAGGTGGCCTCGGTGCCGGAGGAGTCGTTGTCGAACGAGTCGGTGTACGGCAGTGCGAGGCCGTGCGCGGCGGGGGCGGTGGCGGTGCCCTTGCCCTGGCCGGTGGTGGTGCTCACCGTGTAGATCCAGCCCGGTTGCAGAGTCAGGGAGTACGAGCCGCCCTGCGGGGTGATGTCCTGGGTGTGGACGAAGTCGGCGGCCGCGCTGGGGCTGTTGACGCGGGTCGCCCACACGTGCACCGCGCCGGTGGACAGGCCGCCCTGGACGTGGACGTCGACGGTCTGCGCCGCGGTGGCGGTGGTGGTCTCCAGGACGGTGGAGTAGTCGGTGCCGTTTGGCGACTTCAGTGTCGCGTAGGTGCCGTTGGACTCCAAGCCGCCGAGGTAGCCGGAGGCGGAGTCGATGAACTGCCACCCAGGCTGGGCGAACTGGGTGACCTGCGCGGTGGCCCAGGTGTCCTCGCCGATCGAGTAGTGCCCGGACCAGGGGGAGTTCGCGGTGGCCAGGCCCACGGTGCTGTACGGCAGGTTGGGGTAGATCGCGGCGACCAGCGGCCAGTTGAGGTAGGCCGTCATGCGGGCGTCGACATAGCCGCGCACGATGGAGCGGATCAGCGCGGGGGCCCCGGCGTCCATGTCGAGGGAACCGTTCTCCGAGGCCCACAGCGGCTTGCCGTTGTTCCTCGCGGTGGTGGTCGAGGAGCAGGTGTCGGCGTTGCCGCCGTCACCGCCCTCGCAGGGGTAGTGCGCGCCGATGATCGACACGGCGTTGTTGAACGCCGAGTTGCTCGCCATGTCGTCCGCCACGCTCCAGCCGGAGTCGTCGCCGACGATCTGGACGCTGCCGTAGCCGGCGTTGTTCAGCGCCGAGCGCAGTTGGATGTACCAGTCGACGTCGTGGCCGCGTTCGTTCCAGCCGCCGAGGTAACTGATGGTCAGGCCGTGCTGCTTGGCGCAGCCCAGCCAGGAGATCAGGTAGTTGATCGTGTCGGTGGACCAGAAGCCGCCGTTGATCCAGCCGGGCGCGGCCCAGGCCAGGCCGTAGAGCTTGATGTCCGGGTTGCGCGCCTTCGCCTGCTCACCGAGCCAGAACTCGTATCCGGCGTCGCAGTTGATCGTGCCCCTGGTGTGCTCGATCGAGGGTTCGGAGCCGTCGGTGGAGTTGGCGTCGCCACCGATCTCCAGCTTCAGCAGTTGCAGGTTCGCGCCGTAACCGGGCTTGAACAGGTAGTCCAGGATCTGCGCCTGCTGGGCGGCCGGATAGTCCCGCAACAGGCGGGAATTGCCCCCACCGCCACTGATGGCGCCGATGCCGTCGAACGTACGGCCACCCTGCGAGCCGTCCACGGTCACGGTCGTAGTGGTCGCCGCGTGTGCCGGACTCGTGGCGACCGTCAGCACGGCCGCGACGAGCGCGAGGAGCCATAAGGGCAGGAGAGGTCTCACCAGTCGTTGCATCGCATGGTCCTTTGCCAGTGGGGGAGGCAGGACAGGCACCGAAAAGCGCTCTCCGCAGGGAGCTGTGGGGCTGCAGTATCCGGAGAGGCTGCGCGACAGTGTGGGGTGGTGTTGGAATGAGCGTCAAGGCGCGCGTCAAAGAAACAAGTTCGAACTATATTGCAAGCGCTTGCGTGCTGTGCCATCCTGCGGAACCGCGTGGCGGGCGCCCGTCACCCACCGAAAACGGAGCTGAGGCACTGGGGTGGTCGCGGCTACCGTGCCGGCATGGGACGCAAGTCAAGGTCGAACAGGCGTCATTACGGAACCCCGAAGACGATCGTGCTGTACAGGACACCTGATCGGTGGCGGTTCGCGCTGTTCACGAAGCCGGGAGGCATCGCCGACGGCGGCCTCGCCGACCCTGAACCGTCCCCGGCCGGCTGAGGTCAGACGTTTGACGTGACGTTCCCGCAGGGCGGGCAACGGTCGTCGCTCGTTTTGTGAACGTTCAACTCCCTGCCCCTGTCGAACGTTGTATGGCACACCTACGCTCCCTGTGACTTTCCAGTGAAAGGGCCGGGGCGTTGGTGCGGGGAGTCGCGCCCCTCCACCCCGAAGGGACACATCTCAGTGCAGGTAACACGCCGTCGCAGCAGTGCCGCGAAGGACCCTTCCGGCACCCTCGGCCGACGTTTCGGCCGCCGGGGCACCCTCACCGCGATCGCCACCACGGTCGTCCTCGCCACCACCGCCGGTATCGCTTACGGCCAGACCCACCAGTTCGGCTTCCAGCAGGTCGGCCAGGTCACCGATGACGGCCAGGTCGTCTCCAGCGACCAGTACATCGCCCCGTACGGCGACCGCCTCCTCATCAATGACGGCAAGATCATGTCGTCCACGGTCAGCCCCGACGGCACCCACCTCGCGGCCACGGTCACCGACGGCGGCATGGCGCTGGCCATCGTGGACGTGAACAGCTGGAAGGTGCAGCAGCTCGTCGGCACCTCCGCCTCGGCGGACCTGAAAATCAACAGCAACAATGTGGGGCAGGAGGGGCCGAACTACTCTCCGGACGGCAAGACGCTGTGGATGCCGCAGCTGCGCGGCTACGACCGCTTCCCGGTCAACGCCGACGGCACCCTCGGTGCGCCGACCTTCGTGGGGATCCCGGACGTCGGGTCGAGGCACGCGGTGGTGGCCCAGGCGGTCTTCTCCCCCGACGGCAGCACGGTCTACGCCGCGGCCAACGGCGAGAACCGCGTGGTCGCCCTCAACGCGGTGACCGGTGCCGTCGAGCAGACCTGGGCCGTCGGCAACGCGCCGCGCGGTATGGCCCTGGTGGGCGACAAGCTGTACGTCAGCAACGAGGGCGGGCGCCTGGCCAAGCCCGGCGAGACCACGATGGGCTCGTACGGTGCCAAGGTGCCGGCCGACCCGGACACCGGCGCGTCCACCACGGGTACGGTCAGCGTGATCGACGTGTCGAACCCGACCGCCGCCCCGGGGAGCATCGACGTCGGTCTGCACCCGACCGCGGTGTACGCCAAGAACGGGACCGTCTTCGTCACCAACACCGCCGACAACAGCGTGTCGGTCATCGACACCGCCGGCGACCAGGTCGTGCAGACCATCGCCACGCAGCCGTGGCCGGAGGCGTCGGTCGGTTACGAGCCGAACGCGGTGACGCTGACCGACGACGGCCGGCTGCTGGTGACGCTGGGCCGGGCCAACGCGGTCGCCGTCTACCGGTACACGACCGCGCAGGAGCCGGTCTCCTACGTGGGTCTGCTCCCGACGGACTACTTCCCGGCGGAGGTGACCACCGTCGGCAACGAGGTGATCGTCTCCAACACCCGTGGTATCGACGCCCGCCGCAACAGCACCAAGCACGGCACCCACGACACGACCTCCAGCCTGACCCGGTTCACGCTGCCGTCCGACGACGTCATCAAGGCCGAGACCGGCAAGGTCTTCACCCAGAACGGCTGGCACGGCACCTCGGTCACCCGGGGCACCGGCGACGCGGCACCCGTGCCGGTCCCGGTGAAGCTGGGCGACCCGTCGACGATCAAGCACGTCTTCCTGATCGTCAAGGAGAACCGGACCTACGACCAGGTCTTCGGCGACATGGCGCAGGGCAACGGCGACCCGTCGCTGACCCAGTTCGGCGCGAACGTGACGCCGAACCAGCACGCGCTGGCGTCGCAGTTCGGCCTGTACGACAACACGTACGACGTCGGCACCAACTCCGCCGAGGGCCACAACTGGCTGATGCAGTCCGACGACCCGGAGTACACCGAGTCCTCCGCGGGCGAGTACGAGCGCAGTTACGACACCGAGAGCGACGTTCTGGGTCACCAGAAGTCCGGCTTCATCTGGACCGGGGCGCAGGCGGCCGGCAAGTCGGTCAAGGACTTCGGCGAGTTCCAGTCGTCCGAGACGAAGCCCACCGGTGCCACCTGGCAGAACCTGTACTGCGACACCCAGAACATGCGGGCGACCGGCGCGCCGACCGCGTACCCCATCAAGGTGGGCTCGGCGATCCCGTCGCTCAACAGCGTGTCCGTCCAGGGCTTCCCGAAGTTCGACACCAGCGTGCCGGACATCTACAAGGAGCAGGTCTGGCAGCAGGACTTCGAGAAGAACGGTCCCGCCGACCTCAACATGTTCTGGCTGTCCAACGACCACACCGGCGGTGCGACCGATCCCGCCGCTCAGGTCGCCGACAACGACCTCGCGGTCGGCCGCATGGTGGACGAGATCTCGCACAGCGAGTACTGGAAGGACTCGGCGATCTTCGTGGCCGAGGACGACTCGCAGGCGGGCTCGGATCACGTCGACGGTCACCGCGCGCCGATCCAGATCATCAGCCCCTGGGCCCAGCACGGGACCGTGGACAGCCACTACTACTCGCAGATCACCATGATCCGCACCATCGAGCAGATCCTCGGGATCCAGCCGATGAACCAGAAGGACACCGCGGCCAGCCCGATGCACGGTGCGTTCACCGGACACCCCGACTACACCCCGTTCACCGCGGTGCCCAACCGGACCTCGCTGACCGACGGTCTGACGACCGCGCCTTCTTGTGGCGTGGACACCCCGGCTCCGGCCGACCCGGCCGCGGCCCCGGTGCCGTCGAGTGCGGTTCCGGCGGCCGAGGCCACGGTCGCGGCCCAGTGGGACACCTGGAAGTCGCACCAGCGGCTCACCGGCCCGCATGCCGTCCCGGACTACGCCAACCCGGAGCAGATGAACCGCCTCACCTGGTACGAAACCCACGCCTGGAGCAAGCCGTACCCCGGCGACCCCACGATCTACGCCCCCAATGACGTCCCGGGCGCGTACATCCCCTCCTCGGAGTCCGACGGCTGATCGAGTCCGGTTCTGCGGATCCTCCGCATGGGCGGCACCCGTTCACGGGTGCCGCCCACCCGTACCGGCCTCCGGGTGGTTCGCCCGGCGCGAGGGCCGGCTCCGACGGGGGTGACCGTCAGCGGAACGCGGCGACGTTGCGGGCGGCCCAGTCGGCGAAGGGGCGCGGGGCGCGGCCGAGGACCTGCTGGACGTCCGGGCTGACGCGCAGTTCGGCCGGGGTCGGGGAACCGAGGATGTCCAGGGTGTCGTCGGCGAGTTCGGCCGGCATGCTCTGGATCATGGCGGCCTTGGCCTCGTCGCGGGTGAGCTCGTGAAACCTCACCGGCGAGCCCAGTGCGGTGGCGATGGCCTCCGTCTGCCGGCGCGGAGTGATCACTTCCGGGCCGGTCAACTCGTACACGCCGCCGGTGTGCCGGTCCTCCAGCAGGCAGGCCGCGGCGACCGCGGCGATGTCCGCCGGGTCGATGACCGGCACCCCGATGTCACCGAAGGGCGCGGCGACGACCCGTTGCGTGCGGACGGACTCGGCCCACCACAGGGCGTTGGAGGCGAAGCCGCCCGGCCGCAGGACGACCCACTCCAGGCCGGATTCCCGCAGCGTGTCCTCCAGCGCGCGCATCTCGATCCGCGTTCGGCCGAAGGGCCTGGTCGCCACGCCCAGCGTGGAGAGCAGGACGACCCGGCGGACCCCGGCGGCCGCGGCTTCGCCGATGATGTCGGCAGGGCGGGCTCCAATGGCGTGCAGGTCGCCGGACAGCAGCAGGAACAGCGCCTTCGCCCCGGCCAGCGCGGGCTTGAGGCCGGCCGGCTCGGCCAGGTCGGCCGCCACGTGGCGGACGCCGTCCGGCACCTGCGCCGTGTGCCGTGACACCGCCGTCACCTGATGGCCCGTCTCGGCCAGCGCCCGCGTCAACGGCCGGCCGATGTTCCCGGTAGCCCCGGTCACCACGATCATGATCAGCTCCTTGTCGGATGTCCTCTGCGGTCTGCACGCTAGGAGCACGGGCTAACTCTTCGTAAGGACGTACCTGAAGGTAAGCTCACGACATGACGGGAGGCTCGCAGCACAGACAGGCCGAGGCAGGGAAGCGGTATGACGTGTTTCACACCGACTGCCTTGCGCGCGATGTGGTCGACCACGTGACCAGCAGGTGGGGCATCTGGGTGCTGATCTCCTTGCGGAGCAACAGCCTCCGGTTCTACGAACTGCGCGAGAGCATCCAGGGCATCAGCGAGAAGATGCTCGCCCAGACCCTGCGCGCGCTGGTCCAGGACGGCCTGGTCTGGCGGACGGTCGAGCCGACGACACCGCCCCAGGTCACCTACGGGCTGACCGAGTTCGGCCAGGACGTCGGCGAGCCGCTGACGGAGCTGTTCGACCGGATCACCCGGCGACTGTCGGCGCCCGGCGCGGGCTGACCGTACCGGTCCGCGGACATCTCGTGGACGCGCCCCCGGCCGGAGCGCCCACCGCGCCGAACGCGGAGGTCGCGACCTGCGCGGCACGGTGGTCGTGACCTGCGCGATCGCGTCGTACTCGCGCGCCAAGACGGTGCCGCGGCCCGTGCCGTCCTACGCGGTCCGCGACAGGTGGGGCCCATGGGACGGGGATTGACGGGACAACGCCAAACCGGCGAAGATCGAGCACCGCGAGACTGACAACGTTGTCGCTCGAAAGGATCGCGATGAGAGCGCTCAAACACGTGTTCGCCGCCCTGGCAGTCGCCACCACCGTGACCATGGCATCCGCCACCACCGGTGGCGTGGCCAGCGCCGCTGACCAGGGGCCGAAGTTCGCCGCCGACCCCACCACGCTGGTCGACACCTCGATCGGCAACAACGGCGACGGGACCACCTTCCCAGGGGCCGCGGTCCCGTTCGGCATGGTGCAGTTGAGCCCTGACACGCAGCTGAATCAGTACGCCTCGTACGACTACAGCCAGAACACCATCCTCGGCTTCAGCATGACGCACCTGTCGGGCGTCGGCTGCCAGACGATGGGCAACTTCCGCTTCATGCCGACCACCGGTGCCGTCACGTCATCGGACCCGGCGCAGTACGGCGCGAAGTTCAGCCACGACAACGAAACGCGCGCTCCGGGCTCCTACGGCGTGAAGTTCGACAACGGCATCGGCGCCGAGCTCACCGCGACCCAGCGGACCGGCCAGCAGCGCTACACCTACCCCGCGGGATCGGGCCCGGAGAACGTCCTCATCGAAGTCGGCCAGAGCAACGGCAGCACCTACGCCGGCGACGTCCACGTGGTCGGCGACGACACCGTGGAAGGCTGGCTCCAGGGGGGCAACTTCTGCGGCGAGACCGGCAAGGAGCGCTACCGGATCTTCTTCAGCGCCCGCTTCGACCGGAAGTTCTCGAGCTTCGGCACCTGGACCGACGGCACGCTGACCGCGAACCAGCGCGACGCGACGCGCGGCAGCCGGCGCGCCGGCGCCTGGGTGACGTTCGACCCCGCCAAGGGAGAGCAGGTCGGTGCCTCGGTCGGCCTTTCCTACACCTCGATCGACGGTGCGCGCCTCAACCGCAGGGCCGAGCAGCCGCAGTCCTTCGACAAGGCCCGCGCCGACGCGCACAAGTCCTGGCAGGACGAGCTGAACCGGATGCGGGTGGCCGGCGGCAGCGCCGCCGACCAGCGCACCTACTACACCGCGCTCTACCACTCGCTGCTGGACCCGGCGATCGGGTCCGACGTGGACAACCGCTACCGCGGCTTCGACGACCAGGTGCACCAGGCCGAATCCACCTATTACCAGATGTTCTCCCTGTGGGACACCTACCGCTCGCAGAACCAGCTGGTGGACCTGCTGGAGCCCGGCAGGGCCGCTGACATGGCCAAGTCCGTCCTGCACATCTACCAGGACGGTGGCTGGCTGCCGCGCTGGGCGCTGGCCAACAGCGAGACCAACGTGATGAGCGGCGACCCCATCACGCCGTGGATCGTCGACATCTACAACCGCGGCCTGCTCGACAGCGACACCGCGCACCAGCTCTTCGACGCGCTGTGGAAGAACGTCAACGAGGTCCCCGCGGACCAGTCGATCTTCCGCGGCCGCGACGGCAACCCGTCGTACGTCAAGAACGGCTGGGTCGCCTACCAGAACCTGCCCGGTTACAAGTACGGCGACAGCCGCCAGGCGGGCTCCGCCACGCTCGAGTACGCGCTCGCCGACTGCGCGCTGTCCACGATGGCCGGCGGACTGGGCTACCAGGACAAGGCCGCGACGCTCGCCGCGCGGTGCGACAACTTCACCAAGCTGTGGGACCCGAGCGTCACCTCGCAGGGCTTCACCGGCTTCCCGGTCGCCAAGAACGCCGACGGCTCCGTGGCCGGAAACCCCGACCCCACCCAGACCGCGCCGTTCCACGAGGGCACGGCCTGGCAGTACCAATGGCTCGCCCAGCAGGACCCGAAGACCCTCTTCGGGCTCATGGGCGGCCAGGCGCAGGCCGAGCAGCGGCTCGACACGTTCTTCGACATGCCCACCGTGCTCACCGACCCGGCGAAGGCCGCTTCCGACTCGTGGGTGACCGGCGCGTACGACTACCAGAACAACTTCGCCTTCAACCCCAACAACGAGCCCGACTTCCACGCGCCGTGGATGTACACCTGGACGGGCTCGCCGTGGAAGACCTCGGCCGTGCTGCGCGCGATGCGGACGCTCTTCACCGACAACGTCTACGGCATGCCCGGTAACGACGACCTCGGCGCCACCTCGTCGCTGCTGGTCTTCGCCATGGCCGGCATCTTCGAGGCCCAGCCCGGCTCCGCGGACTACGTGATCACCGCGCCCATGTTCGACAAGGTCGAGATCCGGCCTGCGGACGGGCACAAGATCAGGATCGAGGCCCCGGGCGCCGACGCGTCGAAGCTGCAGTACGTGTCCTCCGTGGAGACGAAGGACGGTGCGCTGAACCGGAGCTGGCTCTCCCACCAGGATCTGCTCGGCTCGCACACCATCAAGATCGGCCTCTCCGCCGAGCCGACGAACTGGGGCGTCAACGCCGCCCCGCCCGCCATGGCCCAGCGCTGAGCCCCCGGTTGCGGCCCCTCCCGCGAGGGGCCGCAACTCCTCGGCGCCGCGCGCGTATGTCCGTGGTTTGAAGGGCTCGCGACGTTCGTGTGAAGCCTCCCGGCCCGGCCGGAATCGTGGCATTGACAAGCCGCTTTCCCATGATTGTCATGGACATTTATGAGTGGCGATCCGCGCTGCCCGCCCTCGACGCGAGGGTTCCGGACCAGAAGGGCGGCCCGTACCGTGCCAGACCGGGTTGCCGGTGAGATCCCGGCCGAGCCTGCCGCCGTCGCCGGGCCCGGGTGGTCCCGACGGCGGCCGGTCACCGCACCGGCCGGGCGCGAGGAGCTGCTGGCGGCCGCGCGTGAGGCGCTGGCGAAGGGTCAGGGCGTCGTGCTGACCGGGCCCGCGGGCATCGGCAAGTCCACACTGCTCGCCGCCGTGGCCCCGGACGCCCCGGGGCCAGGCGCGGTGGACGGTGACGTGACGGTTCTGCGCTGCGCCCCGGCGCCCGAGGACGCCGGGCTGCCCTACCTCGGGCTGATCGACCTGCTCGCGCCGGTGCCGGCGCACGTCCTGGCCGCGCTCCCACCCGGACCGCGTACGGCACTTCGGGCCGCACTGCTGCACGGCGCGTCGCCCGCCGCGAGCCGCGACGCGCTCGCCGTACGCGTCGCCGTGCTGGAGACACTGCGCCGGCTGGCCCGCCGGGGACCGGTGCTGCTGGTCGTCGACGGTCTGCAATGGCTGGACGAACCCAGCGCCGATGTCTTGGCGTTCGCCGCCCGCCGGGTCGCCGGCACCGGCATCCGGTTCGTCGCCGCGGAGCGCGTGCCGGAAGGCGGACAGGGCGAGCGGCCCCGCTGGCCGCGCTGCTGCCCACCCGACACCGCCGAGATCGCCGTACCCCCGCTCGGCGACGACGACGTGGCCCTGCTGCTGCTCGCGTCCGGCGCCGCCCTGTCCCCGCCGGACCTGCGCGCCGTCCTGCGCACGGCCGCCGGGAACCCGCTCTACGCGCTCGCGCTGGGCCGCGAGGCCGCGGCAGCCGGTGGGTCCGCCGAGTCCGGCGGCTTCCTCCCGGTACCGCAGGGCCTGCGGGACCTGCTGCTGGGGCCGGTACGCGCGCTGCCCGCCGCCGTACGACAGGTCCTGCTCGTCGCCGCGACCGCCGAGCAGCCGCACCTGACCCTGCTCCAGGCCACGGTCGGGTCGGCCGCGGATGCCGAGAGCGCCCTCGGGCACGCCGAGCGGCTGGGCGTGCTGACAGTGGATCCGTCGCGGATCGTACGATTCACCCACCCCGTGCTGCGCGCCGCCGTCCACGCCGACGCCTCCGGCGACGCTCGCCGCCGGGCGCACGCGCTGCTGGCCGCCGTGGTCACCGAACCGGTTGAGCGCGCCCGCCACTTGGCCCTGGCCCACCCGTACGAGGACGAGGCCGTCGCCGCCCGGCTGATGGCCGCCTCGGACACCGCCCGGGCGCAGGGTGATCCGGGCGCCGCCGCGGAACTGGCCGCGCTGGCCGCCCGCCGGACCCCGGCCGACCGCCCCGGCGACCGCGACCGGCGGCTGCTGGCCGCGGCCCGCTTCGCCTGCGACGCGGGGCGGCGCGAGGAGGCGGAACTGGCCGCCCGGACCGTGCTCGCCGGCTCCCGATCGGCGCGGCTGCGCGTGCTGGCCAGGCTCACGCTGCTGGGCAATGCCGGGCAGGCGCTGCGGGACCGCGGCGGGCTGATCGAGGACGGGCTGCGGGACGCGGCCGGGGACCCGGCGCTGGAGGCGGCGCTCCACCACTGGGCGGCGCAGCGCGAACTGCTGTGCGGCGCGCTGGACGCGGCGGCCGGGTACGCACGCCGGTCGGCCCGGTGCGCCGAGCGCGCCGGCGACGACGGTACGCGGATCGCGGCGCTGGCCACGCTGGCCCGGGTACGGTCGCTGGCCGGCGCACCGGCCGACGCGGAGGCGGCGCTGGACCGGGCGCTGGCCGCGGCGGACGGCGGACCGCGCAGTTGGGGGCTGGTCCGGATGCGGGCGGTCCTCGCGCTCGACTCCGACCGGGTCGGCCAGGCCCGCGCGCAGTTGACCGGGCTGCTGGCCGCCGCCGGACAGGGCGCGGGGTGGGAGCAGACCGTCGCCTCCCTGGTGGCGCTGACCCGGGTGCAGGTACGGGCCGGCGAGTGCCGCGCGGCGCTGGGCACGGCGCGGCGCTGCGCGGAGGTGGTCGCGGCGGCCGGCACGACGTCGGCGCCCGCGCTGTACGCGGCGGCGCTCGCCCAGACCTTCGGCGGTACGGCGGAAAGCGCCCGGGCGCTGGGCGAGCAGGCGGTACGCGCCTCCGAGGCGGACGGCGACCGGCTGTTCCTGCTGCGGGCGCTGGCGGTGTCCGGCCAGGCCGGGCTGTTCGCGGGCGATCGCGCGGGCGCGGCCACGGCGGTGGAGTGGCTGCGCCGGGCGCTGGAGACGGGCGCGGCGATCGGCGCCGCCGACCCACCGCTGCTGGCCTGGCACGCCGATCTGGCCGAGGCACTGGTGACGCTCGGCGAGACGGCCGCGGCGGCCGAAGTGCTGGCGACGGCGTACCGCTCGGTCCGGGACGGCACTCCCGGCAGCGTCCTGGCGGCGCTCGAGCGGGCGCAGGGGCTCCGGGCGGCCGCGGAGGGCCGGGCGAAGGAGGGCGCGGCGCTGCTGCGGACCTCGGTGGAGCGGCTGCGCCCGCTCGGCCTGCCGGTGGAACTGGCCCGCGCCCTGACCGCGCTCGGCGCGGTGGAACGCCGGGCCCGGCACCGCGCGGGAGCGCGCGCGGCCCTCACCGAGGCGCTGCGCGTGGCCGAGGGCGCGGGCGCGGCACCGTTCGCGGCCCGGGCCCGGGACGAACTCGCCCGTGTGGTGACCGCCGAACGCGGCGGCACCGCCGGTCTGACGGCGACCGAGGCCAGGATCGCCGCGCTGGTCACCGGCGGCGCCACCAATCGCGAGGTCGCCGACGCACTGTTCATCAGCGTCAAGACGGTGGAGGGCGCGCTGTCGCGCATCTACCGCAAGGTCGGTGTGCGTTCGCGTACGGCGCTGGCGCACGCGATGGCGGTCGCCGCCGCCGGCTGACCCGGACGGGCGCGGGGCGGGGGGCTATCGGGCAGCGCCGCGGGCACTGGTGTCCCTCACCGGGGCGCGGCACGGGCCGCACGGGCGCCGGACGGGCGCCGGACGGGCGCCAGACGGGCGCCAGACGGGCGCCAGACGGGCGCCAGACGGGCGCCAGACGGGCAGCACCTGGACGCCGCGCGGGCCGGGATGCGTCGGCGCCGCCCTGCCGCTCCCGTCCTCCGCGGCACATTTGCCGCCCCGTCCTCCCCGGCACTTTGCCGCCCGTCCTTCGCCACACCTTGACGCCTCGTCATCCGCGGCGCCCTCCCGCCGCTGCCCGCCACGGCTCCGCTCACCGGGGCAACACCGCCGCCCTGCCGCTCCCGTCCTCCCCGGCACCTTGCCGCCCTGTCCTCCCCGGCACCTTGCCGCCCGTCCCTCGCCACGCCTTGACGCCTCGTCCTCCGCGGCGCCCTCCCGCCACTTCCCGCCACGGCTCCGCTCACCGGGGCGCACCGGGTCTCCCTGCGGACCCACCACGTCACTCCCCCGTCACAGGACACACATCGTTCACACGCACCGCAAGGGTTCTCACGCTTATGCGGCCGCGCCGCGCTGCCTAGCGTGGTCGTCGTCCCGCTTCCGGGACCCGCTTCCCCCCATGGAGGACCTTCGTGACGCTCCGTCTGAAAATGCTGGCTGTCGCCGTCGCCCCGGCGATGCTGGCCGCGGCCGTCCCCGCCGCGTACGCCGCGTCCGCGCACCCGCAGCAGGCCCGCACGCCACTGTCCGCGGACGTGGTCGCCGGCCTCGGCACCGGGGCCGTGCGCACCGGCCACGTGGCGGCCGACCACCGCGTCTCGCTCGCGGTGAGCCTGCGCCCCAGGAACGAGAAGGCACTCGACACGTTCGTCGCCCGCGTCAGCGACCCGCACTCGGCGCTGTACGGACACTACTTGACCAAGGCCCAGTTCGCGGCGACGTACGGCCGCAGCACCGCCGAGATCAAGCAGATCACCGACTACCTGCGCGCCCAGGGCCTGACGGTCGGCACCGTGCACTCCGGCAACCTGCTGATCGACGCCTCCGGAACCGCCGCCCAGGTGGAGAAGGCCTTCGGTACCAGCATCTCGACCTGGCGGGACAGCGCTTCGGGGCAGTCGTTCTACGCCAACGACGCCGCTCCCTCGCTGCCGTCCGCCGTCGCTTCCCTGGTCAGCGACGTCTCCGGCCTCAACAGCCGCGCGAAGCTGCACCACCAGGCGCCCGCCGCCGTCACGCCCCACAACGGCCCCGGCGGCGGCTACACCCCGGCCCAGATCAAGGGCGGCTACAACGTCTCCGGCAGCTACACCGGCAGCGGCCAGAAGGTCGCCCTGCTGGAGTTCGACGGTTTCCAGCAGTCCAACATCAGCGCGTACGACAGCCACTACGGCCTGAGCGCCCCGGCCCCCACCGTGCAGAAGGTGGACGGCGGTTCGGGTCCGCTGGGCGGCGGGCAGGTCGAGGTCGAGCTGGACATCGAAGTGCTGCACGCGATCGCCCCGGCCGCGAACGTCACCGTGTTCGAGGGCCCCAACTCCGACGCGGGTGAGGTGGACACCTACCAGGCGATCGTGGACAGCGGCATACCGGTGACCTCCATCAGCTGGGGGCTGGCCGAGACGCAGCGCACCAGCTCCAACATCACCGCGGTCGACACGGTCTTCAAGCAGGGCGCGGCGCAGGGCCTGGGCTTCTTCGCCGCCTCCGGGGACAGCGGTTCCGACGACGCCGGCACCGGCGGCACCTCGGTGGACTACCCGGCCAGCGACCCGTACGTCACCGGCGTGGGCGGCACCAAGCTGACCGTCACCTCGTCGAACGCCTGGAGCAGCGAGACCGCCTGGTCCGGCGGTGGCGGCGGCAAGTCGTCGGTGTTCGCCATCCCGAGCTGGCAGACGCCGGTGCAGAAGAGCCAGGGCGGCGGCAAGCGGCAGGTACCGGACGTCTCGGCGCTGGCCGCTCCGACCCCGGGCGTTTCCATCTACTCGCAGGGCAGTTGGGGCCAGGTCGGCGGCACCAGCGCGGCCGCGCCCGAGTGGGCCGCCTTCGCCACGGTCTACAACCAGCAGGCCACCGCGGCGGGCAAGCCCCGGCTCGGCTCCGCCAACCCCGCGCTGTACGCGGCGTCCGGCACCGGCTTCCACGACATCACCAGTGGCAGCAACGGCGCCTACTCGGCCGCGGCCGGCTGGGACTTCACCACCGGCTGGGGCTCGTACAACGCGGCGACCCTCGCGGCCAAGCTGCTCAACCCCTGAGCCGATCGGCCCCGGACCGATTCCCGGGCCGATCACAGCGCCGGAGCCCGGGCGGGCCTTCTCCCCGCCCGGGCTCCGGCGTCCGCCGTTCGGCGCTCACTCAAGCCACTCACTCAAACCGCTCGCTCACACATCTCCACGGCGAAACGCCCCAGTTGTCATGATTTACCATGAGAGATCGGTGCGACTTCCACAAATTGGCCAACTAATTCCGCATTACGGTCTTCACGACCGTTCACCGATTCCGCGTGTCAACCTTGTTCCGCTGAAAACAGCGGACGGCACCGATCGCCGCCGAAAACGGTTTTCGCCCACCGAACCCTCGCGGTGCGGCGCTTTCCCGGTCGATTCGGGACACTTTTGTGGCACCAACGCACATCATGCGGTTGACGCGTGAAGGTTTTGTATTAGGGTGAGCCCGTTCTGTAATCGAGCCCTGAACAGCGGTGCCCAGTGAAATTCTCCCGACGTTCTCCGCAGGAAGGCGATGGACACCGGGGCAGTGCGGCCAACGATCCGACCCGGCTGACGCCGGGAGCGGTGAACAGGCCGGCACCCCACGTTCCCGCTCCGGCAGAGCCGCCGGCGCCGCCGAGGCCACTGCCGGAACTCGTCCCGCTGACGGACGACGAAATCGCGCTGATGCGCGCCAGTGTGTCCGTGGTCGGACCGTTCGCGGCGGACATGACGGTGTACTTCTACGCCATCCTTTTCACGCGATACCCGCAGGTGCGCGATCTGTTCCCGGCCAATATGGATGTGCAGCGCGACCGGCTGCTGCGCGGGCTGCTGCGGATCGTCGACCTGGTCGACGACCCGGACAATCTGGTGCGGTTCTGCACACGTCTGGGTCAGGACCACCGCAAGTTCGGGGCGCTGCATGCCCATTACCCCGCGGTGGGCGAGTGCCTGCTCGCCGCCCTGGCCCGCTACGCCGGCCAGGCATGGAGCCCGGAACTGGCTGCCGCGTGGAGCCACGGCTACGGCGTCGTGGCCCAGGTCATGATGCACGCCGCCGAGGAGGACGCCCGAAGGCGGCCCGCGGTCTGGCTGGCGGAGGTCATCCACCATGTGCGGCACGGCCACGGCATCGCCGAGATCACCGTGCGGCCCGACGCCCCCTACCCGTACGCGGCGGGGCAGTACGTGAGCATGGAGACGCCCTGGAAGCCGAGGGCCTGGCGCTACTACTCGCCCGCGCACGCCCCGCGTCCCGACAACACCCTCACCTTCCACGTGCGCGCGCTCAGCAGGGGCCAGGTCAGCAGGGCTCTGGTGTACAACGCCCGGCCCGGCGACGTGGTGCGGCTGGGGCCCACGCAGGGCGACATGACGCTGGATCCGCACAGCGACCGGAGCCTGGTGTGCGTCGCCGGCGGGACCGGCATGGCCCCGATCCGTGCCCTGGTCGAACAGGCCGCCCGCAACGGGATCCGGCGCGACGTGGATGTCTTCGTCGGCGCGCGCACGGCCGCGGAACTCTACGGGCTCGACGACATGCTCCGCATGTCCCAGCGCCATCACTGGCTCTCGGTACGGGCCGCGGTCTCGCACGAGCGCATCGCCGGGCTGGAGGGCACGCTGCCGCAGGTCCTGGGCGAGTTCGGGCCGTGGTACCAGCACGAGGCCTTCCTGTCGGGTCCGGTCGACATGGTCACCCAGGCCGTCACCACTCTGGCCCGGCAGGGCATCCCCCAGGATCGGATCCACTTCGATCCCTTCGACGTCCCCGCGCTGGAGGCGGCGCTGCTGCCCCGGCGGATGCGGGGTCAGGCCGCGGAGTGAGCGTTCCGGCCCCGCCCGGCACGGCGTCGTGAGCACAATCCCCCCTAGCAGGAGAGAACAGCCTGTGCACTCCTCCGGTCCGACCGACCTTCCCGGCCGCCGCCCGCCCGGGCCCGGCGCCGTCCTGGACGCCGCCACGGCCTTCATCCGCAACTTCGCCGCGGAGAACCCGGGGACCGGCGACCCGCGGCGGAGAATCGCGGAGGTCGCCGCGCAGGTGCAGCGGTACGGCACGTACGAACACACCCCGGAGGAACTGGCCTTCGGCGCGCGGGTGGCCTGGCGCAACGCGGCACGCTGCATCGGTCGCCTGTACTGGAACAACCTGACGGTGCGCGACATGCGGCACGTTCAGGACCCGGACGGCATCGCCGAGCAGTGCTTCGAGCATCTGCGCTTCGCGACCAACGGGGGCCGCGTCCGGCCCGTCATCACCGTCTTCGCGCCGGATCGCCCCGGCCGCCCGGCGCCCACACTGCTGGGCGAGCAACTGGTGCGCTACGCCGACGACCCGCGCAGCGCGCATCGGGTGGAACTGGCCAAGGAGTTGGGCTGGAAGGGCGGCGAGACCCCGTTCGAGGTCCTGCCGCTGCTGGTGCAGCCCGGCTCCGGCGGCCGGTCCCCGGAGTTCTACGAGATTCCCGAGGACGCCGTGCTGGAGGTGCCGTTGACGCATCCGCGGCACCCGGGATTCGCCGCCTTGGGCCTGCGCTGGTACGCGGTGCCGGCGGTCTGCGACATGTCCCTGGAGATCGGCGGGATCACCTACCCGGCGGCGCCCTTCAACGGCTGGTACATGGGCACCGAGATAGGCTCGCGCAACCTGGGCGACACCGACCGCTACGACATGCTGCCCGCCGTCGCCGCCCTGTTCGGCCTCGACACCGGCAGTGACCGCACCCTGTGGCGGGACCGGGCGCTGGTCGAACTCAACGCGGCCGTCCTGCACTCCTACGACCAAGCGGGAGTGACCATCGCCGACCACCACACGGAATCCACCCGGTTCCTCGCCCACGTGGAGCGCGAGGGCAAGCACGGACGCCCCGTCCCGACCGACTGGAGCTGGATCGTCCCACCGCTGTCGGGCTCGGCGACCGCCGTCTTCCACCGCTACTACGACCCCCCGGACCCCGACCTCCGCCCCGCCTTCGTCCACCGCACTCCCCCGACCGCGCTCACCTGCCCCCACCACGCCTAGTTGGGCTGGAGCGCGGCGGCCGGATCGAAGTAAGTGTGTGGGGGCCCTGCCGCGTGTAGGGGGTGTGAAGCAGTCGGAGTTCAGGGAGTTCTACCAAGCCAGCCGGGACGTCTGCCTGCGGGCGGTCCTGGTGAGTGTGGGCGATCGGCATCTCGCCGAGGATCTGGTGGCCGAGGCGTTCGCCCGGGCCTGGGCGTCCTGGCCGAAAGTCAGCCGGCATCCGGCGCCGCGCGCGTGGATCGTGCGTACGGCGCTGAACACCCGGGTGTCCTGGTGGAGGCGGAAACGGAAGGAGGTCGGGCTGGAGGACGCCGTGCCCGATGTGCCCGATCCGCGGGAAGCCGAGCCCGGCATGGACCCCGGTCTGCTCGCCATGTTGCGTCAACTGCCGCAGCGGCAGCGGGAAGTGATCGCGCTACGCGTCTTCCTTGATCTGGACACCAGGGCTACGGCCAAGGTGCTGGGGATCGCGGAGGGCACCGTCACCGCTCATTTGTCGCGAGCCGTATCGGCGTTGCGCGGCCGACTCGTCGCCGTTGATGACGGCACCGCCAACGACCAGGAGGTCTGACCATGAGCGAGCACGAGGTGCTCAACGCATTGAGGGATTCCCTCGACGACATCACCATGTCCACACCGGTGGAGCGGATCGAGGCGGCCGGCAGCACCCGTCGCAATCGGCGCCGCCTCGTGGGCACGGCCGGGGTGGCGGCCGCCGCGGCCCTCGCGATCGGGGTGCCCGCGCTGAGCAACCCTCCCACAGCTCCACCGTCGGCCGGCGACAGCACCGGCGCGGGGTCGGTGCACATCCAGACGGCCGCGTACACCGTCGACACAAAGAAGGACGGCACCCTCGTCGTCACCTGGGACAAGGCCGCGTACTTCAGCGACCACGCGGGGCTGGAGAAGGCGCTGCGCAAGGCAGGGTTCCCGGTCCTGATCAGGGAGGGTGTGTTCTGCAAGGGGCCGCACGACGACGGAAAGCTGAGTCCCAGCGGGTCCGGGCCCGGGGTCACGAGCGTGATGAAGGGCGGGAAGGACCACGACGGCAGGGTGACGCTCACCTTCGTTCCCGCCGCGATGCCGGCCGGGAAGCAGCTGTTCATCGGCTACCTCAACGCCGCGCAGCTGGCATCGGTCCATATGAACCCCGGCTCCGTGGAGCGGATCGTACCGGCGGTCGGGCCGCTGACGTGCACGAGCACGCCACCGCCTGAGCACCACTACAACTGAGCGAGTTCGGTGGCGGCAGCGCGTGGCCCGGCCAGGCGGATCGAACGGCCGCGCCACGCGCTGCGGGACCGGTACCAGCCGCTCACCCTCCGGCGGCGTACCCGCAGGTGCTGCATCATGATCACAGCACTAGCGGCTCGGGCGCAGGGGGATGCGGGCGAAGGTGATGGTGTCGGTGGGGGTGCGGGGGCCGGTTTCGTAGAGCAGGCCGACGTGGTCGGCGGTGATCTCGACCAGGTCGCTGTAGGCGGCGGGCTGCGCGGACAGGGTGAGCACGGTGGACCAGGTGCGGCCGCCGTCGTGGCTGGCGCGCAGTTGCATCTCGGCGCGGCGGGCAGGATCGGCCGGGCCGGAGAACAGCAGCGGGCCGTGGGCGGGTTGGAGCACCGAGCCCTGGACGACGGTGCCGGCCAGGCCCGGTTGGGGTGCGTAGGGGTGCAGCAGGGTGCGGCCGCCGTCCGCGCTGAGGGCGTCCGCGCGCACCCCGGGAGCGGTGCCGTTCTGGTTGCGGGTGTTGAAGTAGACGCGGCCGTCCGGGAGTTGGGCGGCAGTGGTCTCGTTGGCGTTGACCACGCCGTCGGGGGCGTCGTCGAGGAAGCCGATGTGCCAGGTGGTTCCGCCGTCGTCGCTGAACAGGCAGTGGCCGCCGTAGTACTTGGGCTCCGTGCCGGTGTCGGCAGAGCCGGCGGGCGGGGCCGTGGAGTGGTTGGCGGGGACGACCAGGCGGCCCCGGTACGGGCCGGTGGTCAGGGCGATCGCGTGGCCCGGGCCGGTGGCGTACCACCGCCAGTCGGGATGTTTGACATCGGCGGTGATTTCCCGCGGGCGGCTGAAGGTCGCGCCGTCGTCATCGCTGTGCTGCACCCACACCCGGCGCCCGTCCGCCGGCTCGACCTCACCGGCCATGATCGCCGTCTCCGTGGCGTCGGCACCGTTCGTGCAGGTCAGCAGGATGACGCGGCCACTGTGCAGGTCCGCCACCGGGCAGGGGTTCCCCTGTGTGCCGGTTCCGTCCCCGGCGACGAGCCGCAAAGGCCCCCACGTTCGGCCGCCGTCCCCCGAGCGCTTGGCGACCACCACGATCTCGCCGGTGTCGGAGGTGCCGGCCCGCGCCTCGGCGAAGGCGATCAGGGTGCCGGCCTTGGTGCGGACGACGGCGGGGATGCGGTAGGTGTCGTAGCCCTCGGTGCCGGAGGTGTACGGCACGGACTGCTCGACCGCCTCGCCGTTCGTGCTCGCCGCGGGGGCCGGCCGGCTGTCCTGCGGGTCGGTGGGGCTGCTGGGGTCGAACGCCATGTTCCCTCCGGAGAAGTCGCGGGCCCTCTCGTGTCACCGGCCCGTGCCCATGCTGCCGGGCGTCTGCCCCCGGCGGGGACGGGCACCCCGGCGCGC
This sequence comes from Actinacidiphila acididurans, assembly GCF_016918855.1. GTDB lineage: Bacteria > Actinomycetota > Actinomycetes > Streptomycetales > Streptomycetaceae > Actinacidiphila > Actinacidiphila acididurans. Next base: position 22,908 of record NZ_JADKYB010000001.1, on the reverse strand, counting down.
GGTCGTACGGGCCACCGCGCGCCAGGACCGTCGTGGGGGAGCGAGAGCGTCAGGAGACGCGGCCCAGGCCCGCGGTTTCCAGGTGTGCGGCGATCGCACGGGATTCGGCGAGGGTCAGGGGCAGGAGCGGCGGGGCCGTTCGGGCGCAGGCGATGAGACCGCGGCCGGCGAGGGCGGACTTGAAGGCACCCAGCGCGGCTGAGACGCGGCCGATGCGGGAGCGGTCGGGGATCTCGGTGATGCCGTAGAGCGCGGTGAGCCGCCGCTGTTCGGCGCGGGCGGTGGTGAAGTCGCCGGTGTGCGCGGCCCGGTGGAGCCGGACGTAGCCGTGCGGGTCGATGTTGCCGAGGCCGGGGACGATGCCGTCGGCGCCGCGGGCGAGGGCGAGGTCGGCGAGGGTCTCGGAGCCGGTGAGGCAGCCGGCACCGCTGCCCGCGGTGGCGTCCAGCAGCCGCTGGAAGGATTCGAGGTCGCCCGAGGAGTCCTTGACGGCCGCGATCACCTTGGCATGGGCGAGGTCGCCGAGGAGTGCGGGCGGCAGCTTGCTGTGGACGTTGGAGGGGATGTCGTAGGCGACGACGGGCAGGTCGAGAGCGGCGTGCAGCCGTTCGAAGTGGGCGCGGATCTCGGCCTCGCCGACGCCGACGTAGAACGGGGCGGTGGCCACCACCGCGTCGGCGCCCAGCGCCCGGGCATGACGGGCGTGCTCGATCACCCGCGACGTCCCGGTGTCGATCACGCCGGCGAGCACGGGCACCTGTCCCGCGGCGGTGGCGACGACCGTACGCAGCGCGGTGTCCCGTGCCGTGTCGGTCAGTTGGGCGACCTCCCCGGTGGAGCCCAGGACGAACAGGCCGTGGACACCGGCGTCGAGCTGGAAGGCGGTCAAACGCTCCAGCGACGCCGTGTCCACCTCCCCGTCGTCGGTCAGCGGGGTGCACAGGGGCGGAACGACTCCGTGGAACATCATGCCTTCTCACTCGCGGAGGGAACGGGCGGGTAGTCGCGGTGCGACTGCCGGGCGCCGGCCAGCCGCTGCACGCGCGCGGGCACGTCGAAGCCGACCAGCAGCACGACGATCACGGTGATGCCGAGCGAGAGCACCATGATGGAGGTGCCCAGGCTCAGCGGCCCGGCGAGCTTGGCGCCGAGCACGGGCGCGGCGGCGCCGCCGAGGGCGCCGACGTTGTAGCTGAAGCCGAGTGCGGCGGCGCGCATCTCGATCGGATAGTGGTCGCTGACGTACTTCGGCAGGACGCCCGAGGCGCCCGATCCGGTGCCGACCAGCAGGAAGAGCAGCACCCACAGCCACACGGTGTGGCCCCGGCCGAGCGCGAAGACGGGATAGGCGAAGGCGAGGGAGACCACCAGCATCCCGACGTACGCCTGCCGGGTGCCGAAGCGGTCGCCGAGCCGGCCGACGAGCACGGAGCCGGCGCAGTAGCCGAAGCCGGCGTACAGCAGGGCGTCGGAGACCTGCCCGGGGTCGTAGTGCAGGTTGGTCTTCAGGTACGTGGGCAGCAGCGACTGCAGCGGCCAGGAGTACATGAACGCGCAGAACACGGTGGTCATGAGCGCGACGACCACCGGCCACAGCTGCCGGGCGAACTGCACCGCCATCGCCACGAAGCAGGCGGTGACCAGTGCGACCAGCAGCAGGGTGGTGGTCGTGGACCGGCCGCGCAGCACCACCAGCACAGCGATCGCGGCGACCAGGCACAGCGGCAGGTTCCACGCCTTGCGGGTGCCGGAGAACAGCCGCGCGGTGGCGCTGACCCGCGACTTCCCGGCCTCGCGGGCTGCGGTCCACTCCACGGCCTCCGGCAGGCGCCGCCGCAGATAAATGGCCACGACCACCGGCACGACGCCGATCCAGAACAGCACCCGCCAACTGGTGTGCGGCACCACCCAGGCGTACGTCTTGGCCGCGAGCACACTGCCCAGGGGGTAGCCGCTGAGCAGCATGCCGCTGGCGGTGTTGCGTATCCGTTCGGGCCAGCTCTCGATGATGTACGTGGCGCTCGCGCTGTACTCGCCGGCCATCCCGAGGCCGACCACCATGCGGAAGGCGAACAGCGACCAGTAGCCCCAGGCGAAGCCGCAGAGCGCGGAACCGACCGCGTACAGGGCGATGCTGAACACCATCGCGGGGCGGCGACCCACCCGGTCGGCCAGGGCGCCGAGGGCCAGACCGCCGAACCAGCGCGACACGAAGGCCGCGGAGACCAGGGTGGCGGCCCGCACGGTGGAGAGGTGGAAGTCCTTGGCGATCTCGGTGAGCACCAGGGTGATCAGGACGAAGTCGAAGCCGTCCATGGCGTAGCCGAGCCAGGCCGCGGTGAACGCCTTCCAGTCCTGCCGGGACAGTTCGGCGCGCCAACGAAGCGGTAAGGCCTGAGAGTTGTCCATGCGGGCTCGCCTCCTCGGGAGCGGGTGAACGGCGATGCAGGACACAGGACGTAGGACGTCCTACCGCGGGGGTAACGTAGGCCCCGTGCCAGCACAGCGCAAACCCCTCGCCCCGGTGTCGCCGACTCCGGGGCGGGCCGCGCGTCCGACCGTGCAGGACCGGATCGTGGACCTGGTCATAGGCACGGACCTCGGCCCGGGCGACCCGCTGCCCGCCGAGCCGGAGTTGATGCGCGCGCTCGGCGTCAGCAGGAATTCGGTACGTGAGGCGCTCAAGGGCCTGCAGGCACTCGGCATCGTGGACATCCGCCACGGCTACGGCACCTACGTCGGCACCGCCGCGCTGCGCTCCATGGCCCCCGGGCTGCTCTTCCACTCCCGCCTCGCCGTGCGCCGCTCGAACCCGCAGGCCCTGCGCGACATCGTGGAGATGCGCGCCCTGATGGAGAGCGGGCTGATCCGGCGGGCCGCGGTCGAACTCGGCCCCGAGGACATCGCCCGGCTGCACACCGAACTCGACGCCCTGGAGGCCGACGGCGACAGCGGCCGGGCCGGCCACGACCGCCGCTTCCACGAACTGCTCTACGAGCCGCTTGGCAACGCCCTGGCCCTGCAGCTCATCGCCCTGTTCTGGGACGTCTACCGGACGACAGAGGCGGACATGGCCAAGCCGCGCACCGACCACGCCCAAGTGGTCCGCCAGCACCGGCAGGTGCTGGCGGCCCTGGAGTCGCACGACCCGGACGCCGCCGCGGCCCGGATCGCCGAGCACTTCGCGGACGTGACCGCCCGTATCGACCTGTGGGCCGGCCGGAGCGGCACAGGCCAGGGCTGACCTGATCGTCTGCGTGCGGCTCCGACGCCGGTGAGCACCGCCGTAGCTCACGCCCTGCCGGAGCGCACCGGTGGCGCGACCGTCACTGATCCGCCAACCCTGCGTAAAGCGTTGACAAAGCAACGCCCCGCTTGCACCCTGAGTTTCGCAAAAAATCGATGACAACAGTCTCAATTACTCGCTCGCATCTGCAACTTCACGGCATGGCCGCGCTTGCCAGGTCACGGAGCTGTGCAAGGCGCCGCCGACGCGGCTCGCGTTCTCCCCCCACCCGCTCTCCCGTTCCCGGCAGAACAGAGGAGTCCATGAAACGCAAGCAGCTCAGACGCGTGATCACCGGCGTGGTCACGGCCGGGCTCGTCGCCTTCGGCCTCACCCCGCTCGCCGCCACCGCGCACGCCGCGGACCCGACCGACCTGGCGCTGGGCAAGGCCGTTTCGGCGACCGGCGCCCTCGGCGGCTACCCCGCCGCCAACGTCACGGACGGGAACCAGGGGACGTACTGGGAAGGTCCGTCGAACGCCTTCCCGCAGTCGGTCCGGGTCGACCTCGGGCAGAGCGCGACCGTCGACCAGGTGGTGCTCCGGCTGCCCGCCTCGTGGGAGGCGCGCTCGGAGACGCTCGGCGTCGAGGGCAGCGCCGACGGCACCACCTTCACCTCGCTCGCCGCCGTACAGGCCCGGCAGTTCGCCCCCGGCTCGGCGAACAACACGGTGACCCTCGACGTCAGCGCCACGACCGCCCGCTACATACGGGTCACCGTCACGGCCAACACCGGCTGGCCCGCGGCCCAGCTCTCGGAGCTGGAGGTCCACGGCACCGTGAGCACCGACCCCGGCGACCCGGGCGACCCCGGTGACGGCGGCGGCACCGACCTCGCGCACGGCAAGCCGGCCGAGGCGTCCTCGGCGACGCAGAACTTCATCGCCGCCAACGCCACCGACGGGCAGATCGGCACCTACTGGGAGTCCGCCGGTTTCCCCGCGACGCTGACCGCGAAGCTGGGAGCCGACGCCGATCTCACCTCGGTCGTGGTCAAGCTCAACCCGGACCCGGTCTGGGGCGCGCGGACGCAGAACATCCAGGTGCTGGGCCGCGGCCAGTCCGGCGGCGACTTCACCTCGCTGGCCGCCCCGGCCACGTACAGCTTCAGCCCGTCCGGCAATCAGAACTCGGTGCGGATCCCGGTGCAGGGCAGGGCCGCGGACGTGCGGCTGGCCTTCGCGGGCAACTCGGGCGCGCCCGGCGGCCAGGTCGGCGAGCTCCAGGTCTTCGGCGCCCCGGCGCCCAACCCGGATCTCACCGTCACGTCCGTGACGTGGACACCGTCCGCCCCGGTCGAGACCGACAGCACCACCGTCAGCGCGACCGTGCGCAACGCCGGCACAGCGGCCTCGCCTGCCACCACCGTCAACGTCAGCATCGGCGGCGTCGTCGCCGGCACCGCCTCGGTCGGCGCGCTGGCCGCGGGCGCCTCGCAGACGGTCGCGGTCGGCATCGGCAAGCGGGCGACGGGCAGTTACACCGTCACCGCGGCCGTGGACCCGACCGACGCCGTCATCGAGCTGGACAACGCCAACAACACCCTGACCGCGCCCGGCCCGTTGGTGGTCGCCCAGAGCCCCGGCCCCGACCTCCAGGTGCTCGGCATCACCGCCGACCCGGCGAACCCGTCGCCCGGCCAAGCCGTCACCTTCACCGTCGCGGTGCACAACCGCGGCACCACCGCCTCCGGCGCGACCACCGTCACCCGGCTCACAGCGGGCGGTACGACGCTCGACACCAGCACCCCCTCGGTCGCCGCCGGCGCCACCGTGAACGTGAACGTCTCCGGTACCTGGACCGCGACCGGCGGCGGCGCGAACATCACCGCCACGGCCGACGCGACGAACACCGTCACCGAGACCAACGAGGGCAACAACGCCTTCGCGCAGGCGATCGTCGTCGGGCGCGGCGCCGCCGTCCCGTTCACCTCCTACGAGGCCGAGGCCGGCACGTACACCGGCACGCTGCTGACCGCCGACCCGACCCGTACCTTCGGCCACACCGACTTCGCCACCGAGTCCTCCGGCCGCAAGTCGGTACGGCTGGACTCCACCGGCCAGTACGTGCAGTTCACCTCGACCGTGCCGACCAACTCCATCGTGGTGCGCAACTCCATCCCGGACGCGCCCTCCGGCGGCGGCATCGAGGCGACCCTCAGCCTGTACGTCAACGGCACCTACGTCCGCAAGCTCACCCTCTCCTCCGTGCACAGCTGGCTCTACGGCACCACCGACGACCCCGAGGGCCTGACCAACCGTCCCGGCGGCGACGCCCGGCGGCTGTTCGACGAGACCAGCGCGCTGCTCAACCAGAGCTACCCGGCCGGCACCACCTTCCGGCTGCAGCGCGACGCGGGCGACAACGCGTCCTTCTACATCGTCGACTCGGTCGACCTGGAACAGGTCGCGCCGCCGACCGCCAAACCCGACGAGTGCACCTCGATCACCGACTACGGCGCGGTGCCCGACGACGGGATCGACGACACCGCGGCGATCCAGAAGGCCGTGATGGACGACGAGAAGGGCGTCATCAACTGCGTCTGGATCCCGGCGGGCCAGTGGCGGCAGGAGCAGAAGATCCTCACCCCCGACCCACTGCACCGCGGCCAGTACAACCAGGTCGGCATCAGCAACGTCACGATCCGCGGCGCGGGCATGTGGTATTCGCAGCTCTACACCCTCACCCAGCCGCAGGACGCGGGCGGCATCAACCACCCGCACGAGGGCAACTTCGGCTTCGACATCGACGGCAACACGCAGATCTCCGACATCGCCGTCTTCGGCTCGGGCCGGATCCGCGGCGGTGACGGCAACGCCGAGGGCGGTGTCGGCCTCAACGGCCGCTTCGGCAAGAACACCAGGATCAGCAACGTCTGGATCGAGCACTCCAACGTCGGCGTGTGGGTCGGCCGCGACTACGACAACATCCCCGACCTGTGGGGCCCGGCCGACGGCCTGCAGTTCAGCGGCATGCGCATCCGCGACACCTACGCCGACGGCATCAACTTCACCAACGGCACCCGCAATTCACAAGTCTTCAACTCCTCCTTCCGCACCACCGGCGACGACTCCCTCGCGGTGTGGGCCAGCCACTACGTGAAGGACACCTCGGTCGACATCGGGCACGACAACCACTTCGTCAACAACACCATCCAGCTGCCCTGGCGGGCCAACGGCATCGCGATCTACGGCGGTTACGGCAACACCATCGAGAACAACCTCGTCTACGACACCATGAACTACCCGGGCATCATGCTGGCGACCGACCACGACCCGCTGCCCTTCTCCGGGCAGACCCTGATCGCCAACAACGCCCTCTACCGCACCGGTGGCGCCTTCTGGGGCGAGCAGCAGAAGTTCGGCGCCATCACGCTCTTCCCGGCCAACCGCGACATCACCGGTGTCACGATCCGGGACACCGAGATCCACGACTCGACCTACGACGGCATCCAGTTCAAGACCGGCGGCGGCAACATGCCGGGCGTCGTGATCAGCAACGTGACGATCGACAAGTCCAACAACGGCGCCGGCATCCGCGCCCAGGGCGGCGCCCGGGGCAGCGCGACTCTCACGAACGTGACGATCACCAATTCGGCGAACGGCGATGTCCTGGTCGAACCGGGCTCGCAGTTCACCATCACCGCAAGCGCCAACCGATGAGCCGTGCCGCCGCCCGCTTCCGGCGGGCGGCGGCCGTCGGCGGGCCGCCCCGGCTCGGCTGTGGGTGGCCCGACAACGGGGGCGTCACTCGAGGAGCTGTGCTTCGTAGGCCTTCAGTTCGGATCGGGTCGCCCGCCAGGCGGCCAGCGCCTCGTCCTCGTCGGTGAAGACGCAGCTCGACTGCCCGTCCTCGCCCTCGCTCTCGTCGTTGATCGCCCACCAGCCGTTCGTGACGTCCCACAGCGTGCGCACCGAGCCGTTGCGCAGCGTGAAGGTGTGGCGGGTCAGAGTGACCCACAGCCCCCAGCCCTCCAGGGCGCAGCTCTTGCGGTGGTCCTGCCCCCAGGTCCGCGCATCCTCGGCGCTGTGTTCCCGGGCCGTGCCGAGAGCCGCGGCGATCGAGGCCGGGACCGGTGTCTCGGAGGCCTCGATCAGTGCTTTCGCCTTTCCGGCCGCCGCGGTCGGCCGGGTCGCGTCCGCCGAGATCGCGGCCTGGACCGAGGTGAACCCCGCCGACCGCAGTTCGTAGGCACGTTCGGCCGCGATGCCCGCCGAGGCGAGGGCCGCGGCCTGCGAGACCCGCCAGCTCTGCCGCGGCTCCGCGTTCCGGAGCGTCGAGGCGGCGTCGTCCACGGCGGCGTCGACGGGCCAGCCCACCCGGCGCCATTCGTCGGGTGACCGGGCGATCAGGCGCGCGGCGTCGGCGGCGGTCGCCACGCTCATCACGGCGAGCAGCCGGCGCAGCGCCTCCGGACTCCACGGGGTGTCCCGGAGAGTGTCGGCGGCTTCCCGATCCGCGCCCACGCTGGCGTACGCGGCGGCCGAGTGCAGATACTCCCGGCGCATCGCGTCGACGAGAACGGAGCGTTCGCGCGTGAGAGGCAGCGCGTACTCCGTCCCGCCGCCGTCGAAGCCGAACCGCCGGACGAGCAGGGTCGCCCGCGCCTCGTCCAGGAACACCTCGGCGTTGTCCGCCAGACCCGGGTACTCGGTCGGCACGCGCGCGTGGCTGCGGCTGTCCTGCCAGGTGGATTCGGCCGGCCTCGCGTCCTCGGGCACCGGCGGGACGTCGCTGTGATACCTGGTGCCCAGCAGGACGAAGGCCTCCCGGCGCAGTGCGTCGGCCGGATCGGCGTCGCTGGAGCGGACCATGGCGTACGAGGCCCGCGGCAGCGCGTCCACCGAGGTGCGCGGCAGATCCTCCACCAGCACGGTCGTACCCGGTTCCCAGGTGATGCGCTCGCCGTCGTCGTCGAGCGCCAGGCCTCCGCTGTGCGCAGTGCAGCCGTACAGGAGCGGGGTCTTCCCGTAGGCCCCCGCGCCCGCCAAGAGTTCGCCCGAGGGCAGGCCGATCCGCGGGGCGGTGGAGGGAGAAAGGGCGTCCAGTGTCAGCAGGACGTCCAGATGCTCGACGGGCGTACGGCCGTCCCGGCCCAGCCTGCGGGCGGTCTCCGTGAACAGCGGATCGCCCGTGCCGGAGAAGCCCGCTTCGGCGACCCCGTGCGGTCCGTGGACTCCGCCGGGCCGGTTGACCGCCGCTTCGGTCGCGGGTACGTCCCACGGCGCGGGCGCGTACACGACAGCCTCGGACAACGCCCACGGGGGCTGCCAGTGAAAACCCGGCCGTACGCTGCGGTGGCCGCGCATGGTCAGTGGGTGTTCCACCAGTCGGCCACGAGCGAGGCGTAGGCCGCGGGCTGTTCCTCCCAGCAGAAGTGGCCCGCGCCGTCGATCAGGTCGACACGGCTGCCGGGAACGCGGTCGGCGATGAAGCGCGCGTTCGCGGCCGGGACCACGGGGTCCTCGGCTCCGGCGACGACCCGCACGGGTGCGGTGATCGTCGGCAGAAGCTCCGCCAGCCGGGGAAGCTGGACCGGATACTGCTGGACGTACTTCACCGATTCCGCGAAGCGTCCGTCCCGGTAGGAGTCCACGTAGTCCTGGCGGATGTGCGCGGCCGGGGTGAAGTCCTTGATGGTGCCGAGGACGGTGTCCACGAGGGCAGCGGGGTCGAGGTCCCGGTACTGGTCGGTCCCGGGCTCCTCCACCCAGGTCTTCAGAATGCCGGTCACGTTCACGGGTACGGCCACGCCGCCGGACCCCACGACGATGCTCCGGAACGCCTGCGGATCCCGGGCACCCGCGAACAGCACCGCGGAGGTGCCGATGTCGGGGCCGACGACGTGCGGCCGCTCCAGGCCCAGGGCCCCGACGGCGCGCAGGATGAACCCGGCCATCGCCTCAGGGGACTGCAGCTCCTGGGACACCTGCGAATCGCCGTATCCCGGCAGGTCGAGCGCGACGAGGCGGGCGTGCGCGGACAGCGCGTCCCACACGCCGTCGAACGCGTACACGCTCTCCGGCCAAGGACTGAGCAGCAGGGCGTCGGGCCCTGTTCCGCCGCCCTGCGCGTACCGGACGCGCAGTCCGTCCACGACGGCGTGCCGGGGTGTCATCCGAGACATGTCGTTGCCCTCTTCCGTGCGTTGGTCGGCCACCACAGAGTCACCAATATGACCGGTCGCTTTAAACTAGCACGAGCTTCCGGCGCGAAGGGGACGCGGCCGCCGGGGCCGCATCCCGTGTCGCACGCACGAGGTCTTCGCTCCGGGCCGTACGCGGGGGCGGCGCTCGGGCGCCTACTGGCCCGGCGGCCGGTGACGTACGAACCGTGCCGTGGGGACGGCCATGACGAGCAGGACGATGCCGCCGACGAGGAGGCCCAGGTGGACGGCGTCGGTGAAGGCGCGGGGCACGGCGGCGCCCACCGCTCGGGCCAGGCCGGCGGGCAGGCCCGCCGTGCTGCCGCCGTGCGAGGCGCCCGCCACGACCTTGTCCGCCTGGGGACCCGGCACGCCCGCGTCGGTGAGCCGGTGGTGCAGGTTGCGGGGGAAGCGGCTCGTGACGATGGTGCCGAGCACGCTGGGACCGAGCACGGCCCCGAGCTGGCGGGCCATGTTGACGGAGGACGCCGCCATGCCGGCCTGGAGCGCGGGCACGCTGTTGACCGCCGCCGCGGTCGAGGGGGCGGTCAGCAGGGCGGCGCCGACGCCGGCCACGAGCAGCCCGGGCCACATGCTCGCGTAGTCGCCGGACGGTCCCGTGGCCAGCAGGGCGAGGGCCCCGGCGCCCATCAGGACCAGGCCCGCGGTGAGCATCGCGGTGAAGCCGACCTTGCGCACCAGCCTCGAGGCCGCCGCGCTGATCAGGATGTACGTGCCGAACATCGACAGCATCCGCACCCCGACGCCGAGCGGTGCGACCTGCCCCACCCGCTGCATGTACAGCACGCTCAGCAGCGATATGCCGACGAAGCCGAACATGGTCGTGGCGGACACGCCCATGACGGCCGAGAAGGAAGCGCTGCGGAAGAGCCGCAGATCGAGCATGGGGTCGTGGTGGCGCAGCTCGACACGTACGAACAGGAGCAGCGAGACGGCGAAGACCACGTACATCACGATGATCGGCGCCTTCGTGTAGCCGGTGGCGCCGCCCTGGATGATGGCGTACGTCGCCGAGGCGGTCGCGACCGTGCCCAGCACGAGGCCGACCGGGTCCAGCTTCCGGGTGGGGTGCTTGGACTCGGAGACCAGGATCGGGGCGAGGACGAGCGCGAGGGCGCCGATGACCAGGTTGATCAGGAACACGGCGTGCCAGGAGAAGTGCTCCAGCAGGAGGCCGGCGAGCACGGGGCCGATGGCGAGCCCCAGTCCGGAGCACGCCGCCCAGATGCTGATGGCCGTGGTGCGCTCCTGCGGGTCGGCGAAGGTGGCGCTGACGATCGCCAGGCTCGACGGCAGCAGTGCGGCTCCGCCCACGCCCATGACGATCTGGCCGGTGATCAGCGTCCCCGAGCTGCCGGAAAGGAACGCGACCACGCTGCCGGCCACGAAGACGGCGGCGCCGCCGACGAACACCAGCCGGCGACCCACCAGGTCGCCGAGCGTGCCCGCCGACATCACCAGGCTCACCACCGCGAGGCTGTACGCGCTGGTGATCCAGACCAGCGTGCTGGACGCAACGTGCAGGTCGTCCTGGATGTGGCGAAGGGCCGTGATCGTGGCGGACACGTCGACGAAGGCCATCATCACGCCCAGGCACACCACCAGGAGGCCGAACCACCGGCCGCGGTCGCCCGGAGCGCCGGCCCCGGAGGCGGTGGCCGCGGCCGGTGTGCCGGCGGTTGGCGCGGCGGAAGCGGGCACGCCCAGCTGACTTTTAATCTCCATAGCCAGGACGCTAGCACTCTGGCTATGGAGATTAAAAGTCAGCATGCGCGGGTCGAGCTCAGGCGGGGGTCACGGGCCCGGGTCCGCGGCCATGGTCACGAGTGCGCGGCCGTGGTCAGGAGTGGTCAGGAGTGCGCCGCCGGGTCCGTGAGGATGAGGCCCGGGCCCGGGGTGACCGTGGTCTCACCGAAGTGGACGTCGTGCCCGTGGGCGCAGCGCATCACCGTGCGGACCTCCGCCCCGCAGCCCGTGTGCGTGGAGATCCACGGGGGCCCCTGCTCGTCGGCGGCCCAACTGTCGCCCCATTCGCGCAGTGCCATGATGGCGTGGAGGAGGTCACGGCCCTTCTGGGTCAGCTGGTACTCGTACCGGGTCCGCTGGCCGGGTTCCTGGTACGGGACCTTCTCCATGAGCCCGGCGGCCGTCAGGTCCCTCAGGCGCGCGGCGGTGACGGCCTCGCCGCTGCCGATGCGCTCGGCGAAGTCGTGGAATCTGCGGGTGCCGAGGAACGCCTCGCGCATGACGAGCAGAGTCGACCGTGTGCCGACCACGTCAAGAGTGCGGGCCACCGAGCAGTTGGCCATCGACCACGCATCACGGTTCTTGCGGAGATCCACCATGCCGCCGAGGGTACGCGCTGGCTAGCATCGGACAAAGTCAGGCATTCGGAGCGACGGCCGGTGCGAGGATGACGTCATGTGGTCGAGGCCCCCGTTCGGGGAGAAGCTGCGGGCCGAGCTCGGCACACCTCGTCGCGGTCGCCGGCTGGGCAGCAGTCCGCGGTCGCGGGTGTGGCGGGCCGAGGTGTCCGGTACGCCGGTGGTGGTCAAGCAGTTGGTGGAGGGGCCGGAGGCCGACGAGAGGTACGGCCGCGAGGTGGCCGCGCTGAAGCTCGCGGCCCGGGTCGATCCACCTGTGGTGCCGGCGCTCCTGGGCACCGATCCGGACGAACGGGTGCTGGTGCTGGAGCACCTGGACGACCGGCGGCCCGGCGAGGACTGGGTGGTCGGCTACGCCTGCGCGCTGGCCCGGCTCCACGCGGCCACCGGCGCCGACGACGCGGGTGCGCTGCCTGCCTGGTCCGGCCCGGGCCATGACGACGTCGGCTCCTTCCTCGGACTCGCCCGGACACTCGGCGTCGCGGTGTCCGCCGCGGTACGGAACGAGCTGGACGATCTCGTGAACCGCCTGGCCGGCGCACCCGGCCACGCCCTGCTGCACGGCGACCCCTGCCCCGGGAACGACATGCACACCGGCGACGGCGTACGCTTCATCGACTTCGAACAGGCCGCACTCGGCAACGGCCTGATGGAACTCGCCTACCTGCGCATCGGCTTCCCGACCTGCTGGTGCGTCACCGCTCCGCCCCGACCCCTGCTGCACGCGGCGGAGACCGCGTACCGCACGACATGGCGCGACGCGACCGGCACCGAGCTCCAGGGCGATCTCACCGACGCGTGCGCCGGCTGGCTGCTGCGAGGCGACGCCCTGGTCCAGCGAGCCGACCGCGGCACCGCCGACCACCTGGCCGAACTCCCGGACCGCGACTGGACATGGGGTACGGCAACGGCCCGGCAGCGACTCGTCCACCGGCTCGGAGTCGTCGGCGAGATAACGGCCGACGGCGGCAGCGACCTCACCGGGCTGGGACAACTCGCCGCGGCGATGCGGCACCGCATGCTCACCCGCTGGCCCGCGCTTCGACCGCTGCCCCAGCAGCGGCCGTAGCGGAGTGATCCTGCCCCGCTCGGCCCCGGCGGGGTTCCGCCGGGGCCGAGGGTGGCGAGGGGCGGAATCACGGGGGCGGGTCGGGGGACGGCGATGGTGTCGATGACGGGGGCGGGGCCGTCGGGTTGGCGAAGCGCAGTTGGTTGCCGTTGCGGCCGGGCATCAGGTGGATGCGGGCGACGGCGGTGTTGACGGCGCCGGTTCCGCCGGCGGTGGGGAAGGCGACCCTAGACGTACGTGGTGCCGTGCCGTCCGCCGACCGGCAGGACGTAGCTGGTCTGGGAGTCGAAGGTGCGCGAGCCCACCGGTGTGAACTGGTCGGACACACGCGCGTTACGGCCGTACGCCGGTTGCCAGGTGGCGTCCACCCTCCCGTGCTCGAAGCCGGTGAGCACCGTGCCCGCGGTCCCCAGCTCTGTGCCGTCGGCCAGTTTCAGCCCCAGCTCCGAGGTGTCGACCACGGTCGTCCCCTTGCGCCGTGCCGACCAGCGCAACGCCCCGCCGGTCAGCGCCAGCCCGATGGAAGTGATCCCTCCGGGCGCCGGTTCCGTCATAAGAGCCCGACGGGATCAGCCGATCGCGGCACGCATCACGGCCGCCGCGCCGCCCGCGGCGGCCAGGGCCAGGATGACGCGGTGGAGCTGGGCGGCCGAGAGCCGGCGGGCGGCCCATATTCCGCACAGCCATCCGACCGGCAGGGCGGAGGCGAGCCGGAGGTCCAGCGCGGGGCCGCCGAGCGTCGCGAGGGAAGCCGCGTTGAGGATCAGACCGAAGACCTGGAGCGTGGGAGCTATCTCCTGCGGCGGCCACTCCTCGTTCGCGGCGTAGATCGCCGCGGCCGGCCCCGACAGTCCCCCGAGCGCGTTCATCAAGGTACTGGCGAGGCCAGTCGCGGCCATGCCGCCCGGTCCGCGCACGGGCAGGCGCAGGTTCCGGCGCGCCATCGAAGCCGCGGCCGTCACCGTGACGGCACCGGCCGCGGCGGTCAGCACCCGGGTGTCCATGTGGTGCACCAGCACGGCAACAGGTGCCGCCAGCACGACGGCGGGCACGGCCAGCAGCAGGGCCTCACGCAGCCTGGTGTGTCGCCAGGTGCGGGCCAGGATCAGCACGCTGATGAGCGAGGACAAGGTGATGACCGACCGAACGGCGGCCGTGGGACCCAGTGCGGCGACCAGGACCGGCGAGCACACCAGCGCGAAGCCGAACCCCGCCGTGGTCTGCACAAGGCCGCCGACCGCAATCGCGCACCACGCCGCCAGGACCACGTCGCCCTCCCCTTGCCGTCTGCCGCTTTCCACTGCTGCCGCGCGGCACTGCCACGCCATTCTCCGTTGCCCGGTGGCCGCCCGGCGGTTGGCGTGATCTCCGGCCGTGGGCGTGGGCGCCGTGCCCGGCCGGAGAACCGGGCGGCCGTCGGGCGTCAGGGGTCAGGCAGAGGGGGTCCACTGCTGGGCGGACGTGCCGTTGCAGTCGTAGATCTGCAGCTGGGTCCAGTCGGCGGTGGAGCTTCCCGGGTCGTCCAGGCAGCGGCCCGACTGCGGGTTGATCAGGGAGGAGCCGGGGCCGGTCACCCAGCGCTGTGCGCCGGTGCCGTTGCACTGCCAGAGCTGGACCTTGGTCCCGTTCACGGTCCCGCTGTTGCTGACGTCGAGGCAGCCTCCCAGGGCTCGCAGCGTGCCGCCCGCGCCGGGAACGTACGCCCACCGCTGCGCGTCGGTGCCGTCGCAGCCGTACAGCTGCACCGGCGTGCCGTCGGCGGTGCCGGAGCTGCGCACGTCGACGCACTTGCCCGTGATCCCCGAACGGAACACCGCGGTCCGTGCCTGGCCGCCGGACTCGAGGGCGGATTCCACCAGTGAGGCCGCCGCCCTCATTCCCGCCTCGTTCGGGTGGTACGCAGAGCGGCCGGCGGCCGGACGGTACGTCTCCACCCACGGGTTCGCGGCGCACGCGTCGTGTCCGTGGCTGGCGGCGGCCAGATCGACCAGGGTCGCCCCTGTGGCGGTTGCCGCGCCGGCAGTGGCGTCCGCCAGGCGCGAGGCGATGCTGCGCTCGAATGCCGCCTGGTCGGCGGTCAGCGGGACGTTCGTGCACGCCCCGGAGTCCGGCAGGATGGTGAAGTAGTTGACCAGGTAGACGTGAGCCTGCGGTGCCGTGCCGTGGACGGCGTTGACGACGTCCTCGATCCGCCCGGCCAGCGCGGGGAAGGTCTGGTTGATCGCGTTCTGGTCCACGCTGCCGCAGTTGGTGCCGCCGCCGGTCTGGCAGGAGTAGGTGTTGATGCTGCCCAGGTAGTCGACGTCGTTACCGCCGATGGTGACCGTGACCACGCGGGTCGCCGCGGTCACGGCCTGCACCTGCGGCGGCTGGCCGGACTGGCTGACCGTCAGCACGTTCGCGGTGGTCGCGCCGCTGCACGAGGCGTCCGTGAGATTCGCCCCGGTCTCGCGGGCCACGATGCTGGCGTAGTTGCCGGCCGACCGGGCGCACGCCTCGGCCCCGCTGCCCGTTTGCGCGGGCGGAATGCCCGGCCCGGCCGCGAAGGAGCTGCCCATCGCGACGTAGTCGAGGCCGGAGGCGGCCACGGCCGCGGCGCGGGGCTCGAGTTGTGCCTGCGCCGGCGTCTGTGCCCAGGCGGTCGCGGGCGCGGTCACAACTGCGGCAAGCGTCGCCGCGACGGCACACAGTAAACGCGCTGCCCGCCGGGCAGGGATGTGGTTCTTCACGTACGGACCTGGCATCGGGGTACCTCCACAAGGGCGTGGGGGGCACGGTGTGGGCGCGGGACCGTACCGGTCTGACAACGCTGTCCGACCGGACCCTAGCGGGTCGCGCACCCCGGACCAAGAGTGCGTACGCCCCGTCCGCGGCACGCAGTCGGACACCGATCCGCCCGGCGGCGGACGTCGCGCTCCTCGAAGGACTCGGCCGGGCGGACTCGTGACGTCCCCGTGGCCGCGCGTGCACCCGGGCGCACTTGCGGAGGACCCGTGCGGCGGTGATACCAAGGTGACTGACGGGGCGTCATGGACTTACGGGGGTTGGGCGTGGTGCGGGATGGAGTCGAGCTGACCGCTTATCTGGTCAATGAGTCACGGGCACGCAAACCCGATCTCGCCGAGGACCAGCTGGCCGCCGAGTGGATCCCCGAGGCGGAGCGCCGTGCGGTGCGGAACCTGTGGGACGAGTACGCCGGCGCCGTCTACCCGCACGACGACCTGGTCGTGTCGCTGCGCGGCCGGTTCATCGCGGACACGCTGGCCGAAGTGCTGCGGAAGGAGCCGGACACCGTACTCGTGGTGTGCGGCGCGGGCTTCTCGTCGTATCCGTGGCTGCTGCCCTTCGCGGCGGCCCTCGAAGTGGACCTGCCGGACATGGTGGCGGCGAAGCGGCGGCGGGCGGCGGAGCTGGTGGCCGCCGGAGTGGCCGAGGACCGCGAGGTGCGGCACCTGGCGGCGGACCTCTGCAGCGCCACCGACCGCGAACGGCTGGCCGTGGCGGTGCGGGAGACGGCCGCCGGGCGGCCGGTGGCGTACGTGGCCGAGGGCGTGCTCTTCTACCTGCCGCCGGACGACGCGGGGGCGGTCGTGACCTTGGGCGCCCGGTTCGGTACGACCGTCCTCACCGCGGTCAGCTACTGGCCGGACGCCGCGGCCGGCAGCCGGGTGCTGGCCAGGCAGCGGCACTGGTTCCGCCGCCGCGAGGTGCCGGCCGAGGCCAGTCACCTGACCCACCAGCAGCTGACGGAGCTGCTCGGCACACCGGTGGAGGATCTCGGCCCCGCAGACCTGCAGCGCCGCTACCTCGGCCGGGTCGCCGTCCCGGAGGCCGAGCTGATCCCCGAGTACGTGGCGGTCTCCCGGCCCGGGGCCACCGTATGAGCGACGTCCTGCACCTGCAGACCAGGGCGTATCCGCTCCACCACCGCGCCCCCGGCACCGCTTTCGAGTCCATCGCCGTGCCGGGCCACGGCGAACTGCGGCCGTTCGCCGGCGGCCTGCGGTCGCTGGCGTACAACCCCGACAGCACGATCGAGGTGGACCTGACCTCGATCGTGCGTCCGGCGATCACCGTGCCAGGAGCGGAGATCGTCGCCTGCCATGCGCGAATCCTGATCGCGGGCACCGTCCTGGTGATCTACGCGCTGAGGCACGAGACCGACGTGCGGCGGCTGGCCCTGCCGGAGCTCGACGCACTCGACGCCGCGGTCAACCGCGTGCTGCGCGAGGCGGACGCCCCGGTCCTGACGGCGGTGCTGTCCGCCTCGCTGAGCAGCGGCCTGTTGGGGAACGTGGCGCTGCGGCCCGACCTGGCACTGGACGGAGACCGCTCACCGATCGACCGCCAGTCGGCGCGTTACAACTGCCACTTCGTCACCCAGGACCCGCCCTGGCAGGCGGACGCCCGGGTGCCCACGCTGATCTCCGGCCCGGACTGCCGGATCCTGCTGCCGTACACCTACGCCTGGGACCGCGACCCGGCGACACCGCTGCAAGACCTGCTGACCATGACCGAACCCACCGACATCGCGGTGGCGCAGCAATCGCTGCTGGTCGGCGCGCTGATCGCGGGGCGCTGGGTACTGACACACCTGGCGCACGGCCACCCGGAAACCACCGATGTGCCGGCCTTCAGGCGGTTCCTGGACGGCCTGTGGGCCGACTTCCACCACCTCGACGGCTATCGCATCGAATCCATCCAGGCACACCGGGCCAATTATCTGGCCGCGCGTCAGGTGATCGGCCTGGACGACACCCAGGAGCGGGCGGACAAGCTGCTCGGCTATGTCAGCAACTCGCTGGTGGCTGCCTCGTCGATGCGGGCCGAGGCGCTGGACACCCGGCTCAACCGGCTGGCGGCGGCCCTGGCCGTGGTCAGCGCCGCGTCCTTCGGCCTGGACATTGCGGTGTTCGTGCTGCCGAACGTGTCCCTGGCGGCCAAGCTGGGCGTGGTGACCGGACTCATCGGGATGGCGGCGGCCTGCCTGATGGCGGTCATCGTTCCGGGCAGGTCCGCCCTGCACAGCCCTTCCGCGTCGCGCCGGCTCGGGTGGTCCCCGCGCCGGCGCCAGGTGGTGCCACCTCCTCGCCACCCGGCCGGCGAGGGGGTGCCCGTCGTACCTGCAACCGATGAGGCGTGAAGGGGGGTGCCGACACGGTGACATCGCCCGATGCCGACGGCACGCGGTGTCGCGCGCTGCGTCCTCGTGCCGGGGACAGCTCGTGGCCTTGAGGTACCGGGCCGAGGTGGAAGGTCTCCTTGTGGCGGCTACGCGGCGTGGCTGTGCGCTTCACGGGCCCGGCCCCTCGCCCCGTGTACCAGCCTGGTCCGCTGGACGAGGGACGCGGCGGCCTCCTGCCACTCGGGATGCGTGAAGGCGAACCCGGCCGCGCGCAGCCGGCCCGGCACCACCCGGCGGCTTTTGAACAGCAACTCCGTGTCCGAGCGCAGCGCGAACGCCCCCACCTCGGCCATCCAGCGCGTCGCCGGCAGCCCCACGGGGACGCCCCAGGCCTTGCGCAGCGCCCGCATGAAGGAGCGCTGCGGAAGGGGACCGGGCGAGGCGAGGTTCACCGGCCCCTCGATGTCGTCCCGGGCGATCAGGAACTCCACCGCTCGCACGAAGTCCTCGTCATGGATCCAGGAGACGTACTGCGCGCCGCCGGCCACGGGACCGCCCAGTCCGAGCCGCGCCAGCCACGACAAGACGTCGAACACCCCGCCGCGGTCCGGACTCATGACCATCGCCGAGCGCAGCGCCACCTTACGAGTCGCGGGCGTCGGCGCCTCGGCCTGCGCCCGCTCCCAGTTCTTCGCGATGTCGACGCTGTACGCCCAGTAGTCCGGCACCCCGGCCTCCGAGCCGCCGATCACCCCGGTCGCCTCGTCCTGTGCCGTGTCGAAGGAGTGGGCGTAGACCGTCGCCGTACTCATCTGGAGCCAGACACGCGGTGGCCGCGCGGCCACGGCGATCGCCTCGCCGACCACCCGCGCCGAATGCACCCGGGAGTCCATCATGGCCCGCAGGTTTTCGGCGGTGTAACGGCAGGAGACGCTGCGCCCGGCCAGATTGATCACCACATCGCACCCGTCGACCGCCGCGGCCCAGGGGCCCAGGGTGACCCCGTCCCAGCCGACCTGATTCGCCCCTGCGGGACGTCGCGTCACGACCGTGACCTCGTGGCCGGCCGCCGTCAGCGCGCGCTCGAGAATCGTGCCCACCTGTCCGGTTCCCCCGGGCAGCACTACCTTCATCGAACCCCCCTCGGCATCCCTCAGCATCCCTCGGGGTCAGCGTAGCCCGTTTTTTGAACATGTTCAGAATGATGTCGGAAGCTGCCCGGACCGTCGCTGTCGGGGGCGATGGCCACGCACAGGCCGCCGCGGTGCGGAAAGGATCAGCGGGCCGAGGCCACCGCCAGCAGGAACCAGCCGGTGTGCGGGATCCACTGCTCGGCCCATCGCCACGACTCGCCCTGCGGGGCGTCGGCCGGCAGGAAGGCGATGTCCTCCTCGTCCGCCCAGCCGGAGGTGATGCCGTTGACGATGCCGCCGGGCAGGTTGGGGAAGTCGGACTCGTAGTCCACGTTGTTGCGCCCGCGGCCCTGGAGCATGCAGACCTGGAACGGGTTGCGACCGGTGATCCAGGCCAGCTGGTCGTCGGCGAAGGCCAGCAGCCGCTCCCGGTCGGCGCCGGTCACGCCGGCCGCTTCCGCGCACCAGCAGGCCGCGGCCGCCAGGGAGGCGAGGGTGGCGTTCTCCCCCTGCCACCAGTAGCCGGTCTCGTTGGCGTGCGGGAAGAAGAACGCGTCGCGGTCCTCGCCGCCGGCCGGCCGTACCCGCTGCCGGGGACAGCCGAACGGATTCGGCACGGCCGCGGTGCGGTCCAGCACGTCCAGCATCGCCTCGACGGCCACGTCCCGGGCCGGGCCGGCCTCGGGTGCGTCGGGGAGGACCGTCGCGAAGCGGAGCAGCGCGAGCACGGGCAGCCCGGCCTCGACCGCGTGGAAGAACGGCCGCCCCTCCACGTCGGCCAGGAACCAGCCGGGGCCGCCGCCGTCGGGGCGCACGTACCGGTCGGTCAGCCGCCGGGCCCGGCGCCGGGCCGCCGCGGTCACCGGGGCGCCGGCCGCGACCAGTTCACTGGCCGCCAGCAGCGCCGCGTAGTCGTCGGTCACCGACTCGGTGCCGTCGTCCAGGTAGTCGAGGTTGTACGCCTCGAGGTGGTGGAAGCCGGCCAGCGCCGCCTCCAGGTACTGCGGCCCCGTGAAGTCGCCCCGGTCGCCCAGGGTGGCGGCGCGGGCCAGCGCGGCGATCGCCAGGCCACCGCCCTGCCGGTACGCCGCCTGGTACCGGTCGGTGCGGACGCACTCCGCGAGCGGGGCGGTCACCACCCGCTCGTCGAGCCGTTTGGTCAGCGCGTCGAAGATGCCCGTGTAGAAGTAGCCCTCGGGAGCGCGGAAGCGGACCAGGAAGTCGGCCCCCCACAGCGCCTCGTCGCGCAGCCGGGCACCGAGCGAGCGGACCAGCGCCGGGTGACGCTCGGCGAGCACGTCCCGCGCCGCGGCCAGCGCCCAGGCGCACAGCGGGATCTGCTGCGGGCTCATGGTACGGGTGTAGGTCAGGTGGCTGAGGAACTTGCTCGGGTCGCCGCTCGCGTCGAGCCAGCCGCCCCGGGCGTCCACCTCCCGCCCGCTCTCGTCGCCCCACAGCCGGGCGTGCCGGTCCTTGCGGTCGATCTCGCCGCTGGAGCGCATCGCGCGGAAGTACGCCAGCACGTCGGACATCGTCTGCCGCTGGAGGCGGTCCGCGGAGACGCCGAAAGGCTCCGACACCGCCTCGCGGCCGGTTCCGTCGACCAGCAGGACCGTGTACGAGCCGGCGGCCAGGTCCGCCGGGAGGGCGATCCGGGCGAACGGTCCGGCGTGCCAGCCCGGCACGGCCTCCACCGGGCCGGCGGTCAGTGGACGGCGGCCGCCTTCCGGGCCGACGAGTTCGCAGGACCGCGGCGGCAGGCCGTCGGGCAGGACGGCGAGCACCGCCTTGGACGCGCCGAGCCCGTAGCCCAGATGCGCGGCGAGGATCGCGGGGGCGTCAGTGGTCGCGTTCACGCGCGGGTACCGCCTTCGGTCGGACCGGCGGTCCGCGGTGCGGACCGCCGGGGCGCCCCCGCGGACTCGGGCGGCGCCTGCTGGTCGTACGAGGAAAGTCGCAGGAGTTGACGGGGGTGCCGGGGTGCCGGGGTGCCGATGTCGTCCGGTCCGCGGCGGGACCCGGCGGCCGCCCTGCGCGGTGGCTGCCGGGCCCGGCCGTCGCACCGGCCCAGCCGTCGCACCGGGCCAGCCGTCGCACCGGGCCGGTCATCGGTCCGGGCCGGCCGTCACCGGCCCAGCGGCACGGGCGGCCTCAGTACGGGTAGTGGGCCGGGCCGCCGGCAACGGTGCGCCAGCGGCGTTCGGTGAACTCCTCCAGGTTCGCGTCGCCGCCGGACCGGCCGCCGAGGCCGGAGCGGCCGATGCCGCCGAAGGGGGCGAGGGGTTCGTCCTGCGGTGTCGCGTCGTTGACGTGCACCATCGCGCAGTCCAGCCGGCGGGCCACCTCGGTGGCGCGGTGCACGTCGGTGCCGACGACCGACGAGACCAGGCCGTAGTCGGTGGCATTGGCGACCGCGACGGCCTGCTCGTCGCCGTCCACGACCGCGACCGGCGCGATGGGTGCGAAGATCTCCTCGGTCCACAGCTCGCTGTCCGGGGGGACGTCCACCACGACGGTCGGGCGGAAGTACCTGCCCTCGTTCGTTCCCCCGGTGAGCACCTTGGCCCCGCCGGCCACCGCCTCGTCCAGCAGCCGCCGGGCGCGGGCCAGTTGGGTGTCGTTGATGATCGGTCCCAGCCCGGCCCCCTCGCGCAGCGGGTCGCCGACGGTGACGGCGGCGGCCCGTGCGGTCAAGTCGCTCAGGTAGGCGTCGGCGACCGCGCGGTCGACGATGTGCCGTCCGGCGCTGATGCACGTCTGCCCCTGGTAGTGGAAGCTCGACCAGGCACCGATCATCCCCGCCTGGGTCACGTCCGCGTCGTCCAGGATCACGAGGGCGTTGTTGCCGCCGAGTTCGAGGGAGGTCTTCTTCAGCAGGGCTCCGGCCGTGCGGGCGATCTCCCGGCCGACCGCCGTGGAACCGGTGAAGTGGACCATCGCCACGTCCGGGTGCTCCACCAGCCGCCGGCCGACGTCCTCGCCCCCGGGCAGCACCTGGAGGACGCCGGGGGGCGCCCCCGCCGCCGCGAAGACCTCGCCGAGGACCAGTCCGCCGGACAGCGGCGTCTCCGGGGAGGGCTTGAGCAGCACGGCGTTGCCCAGCGCGAGGGCGGGCGCGATCACCCGCATCGCCAGCACCAGCGGGAAGTTCCACGGCGTGATCGCCGCGACCAGCCCGACCGGCACCCGCTCGCACACCGAGAAACGGCCCGGGTGGCCGGTCCGCAGCACCTCGCCCACCGGCCGGGACGCCAGTGCCGCGGCCTCGGTCAGTTCGCCGGTCGCGGCGGCGATCTCGTAGTCGGCCTTGCCCGCGATGCCACCGGTCTCCCGCATGATCAGCTCGGACAGGCCGGCCCGGTCCCGCAGTGCCGCCGCGGCCCGGCGCAGCACCTCGGCGCGCTCGGTGTACGGGAGGGCGGCCCACGCCCGCTGCGCCGTCAGCGCGGAGGCGGCCGCCGCGTCCACGTCGGCGGCCTCGGCGCGGCCGGCGGCGCCCAGCAGCTCACCGGAGAACTTGTCGTGGACAGGGATCGTGCCGCCGGCGGCGGGCGGCCGGAACCCGCCGTCCACATGGATGGCGTGTGACCAGGAAGGCTGCTCTGCCATGCTCGGTTCCTAATTCGTGAGTAGGCGGTTCCAGCTCGGCCCGGAGTGGGCTGCTGGACTGTCGAGATGAGCTGGGTTCGTGGTGGTCCCGTGGGCGCCGGGCTGACCCCTGTGGGTTCCGGGTCCGTCGAGGCCT
>NZ_JADKYB010000019.1 GCF_016918855.1 Actinacidiphila acididurans | reverse complement strand
GGGAGAGCGCGGGCGGGTGCTGCCGGACGATTGCCAGGGGTGCACAGGCGGTCGGCGGTGTGCTGGTCGGCTTGCGCCTGGCCGAGGTGGCGGACTTGGGCGACGCGCTGGACCTGGGCCTGGCGCCGGAGCCGGCAGCACGGATTCCGGCGGCACGGTCGGGGTCAGGCCCGGGAGACGTGCGGGTGGTCCGGGCGTACCGTCCGGGTACGGCACGTCGGCAACTGGCGGGCCGGGCGCAACCGAGCGGGGCGCTCCTGGCGTCCAGCCGGGCATACGGCCGGCCGTGGCTGTGGGGCGGCTCGCGGTCGCGGGGCGGGACCTTGGGGGTGGGGCTGTGCGGTGGGGTGTCAGGCGGCGGAAGGACGGTTCCGGCGGGCGGGACCGGGGCACGGGCGAGGCCGGTCCGACGGCGGACCGTACGGCAGCGGGCGGCCCGACATCGGTCGATTCAGGGACGGTTGGGCCGGATGGCACCGACGCAGGCACGCCCGGTGCGGGCGTTTCAAGCCTGGTCGAGTTCAGCGGTCTGGCCGAAGCCGCGGGTCGGGCCGGGCGGCCCGCTGAGGCGGTGAGCCTCTACCGCGCGATGGTCGACGCGGCACGGGCGGTCAGGCCGCCGGACGACCCGCTCCTGCTCAGCCTGCGGCACCAACTCGCCCACTGGACGGGCGAGTCCGGGCAGCCGGGCGAGGCCGTGGAGATGTTCGCCCGGCTGCTGGCCGACCGGGAGGCCCAGCAGGGCCCGCGGCACCAGGACACCGTGCTGGCCCGGCACCAGCTCGCCCACTGGTACGGCCGGTCCGGGCGCACCGAGGAGGCCGCCCGCCGCTACGCGGAGATGCATGCCGAGGCCGCGCGGGAGGGGCGCATGGAGACCGCCATGGACCTGCTGTGCAACGCCGCCTACTGGCAGCAGGAGGGCGGCGACACGGCGTCGGCGCTGCGCACGTACACCCGCATGCTGGAGATCACCGAGCGCGAACTCGGCCCCACGCACCAGTCCGCCGCCGTCGCCCGGCAGCGCTACGCCGCCCTCGCCGGGGACCTGCCCTTCGGCCACGACCGCGGCCACGACAGCCTGCGCGACCTGATCGTCGTGGCCCACCAGATCGGGCTGAGCGGCGACCCGCGCCGGGCCGGCCGGATGTACGGGCGGGTCGCCGAGATGTCCGAGTACCTGTACGGCGTGGCCAGTTCGCAGGCCCTCGACGCGTGGACCGCGCAGGCCGCCGCTGCGGTCACCGCCGGCGACGCGGCCGAGGCGAGCGAGGCCTACGGCCGGGTGCTCGACTGCATGGCGCTGCGCGGCGAGGGCCCCGGCACCTCCGACTACGACAATCTGGTCGCGCAGCGGGACAAGCTGACCCGGGCCGCCGCGAAGAAGATCGTGCGCCTCGCCGAGCCGGCCGCCGAGCTGCTGGCCGGCCAGGTGACCGCCGCTCCCGGTACGGCCTTCGGGCTGCTCCTCCGCCCGGCCGGCGCTCTGGCCGCCACCCGGGTGCGGGCCCTGCGCGACCGTGTCGGCGGCTTCGGCCCGGACGCACTCGGCCCCGAGCAGTGGGCGGCCCTGCGCGAGGACCTGGCCGAACAGGGCCTGGAAGCCGTCGCCCTCTACGCCGCCCGCGCCGGCCGCCGCCCGGCGCCCGGCGAGGCGGACCTCGCCGAACGCCTCGCGCTGCCGTACGTCCACGCCTCCGATCAGGGCGACGGCACCGTGGCTCTGGAGGGCACGGCCTTCGAGGGCGGCGAGCCGCGGCCCGTACAGGTCGTCGTCGACCCCGAGGAGCAGCCGCGCCCGGAGCCCGTCGTCCCGAGGGGCCGTATGCCGTTCAACCCGAACGCGGAGGCGCTCGACGGCTGGGTGGAGGTCAAGCGGGCCCAGCCGGCCCGCGCCGCCGACGGCCCGGCGGCCTTCGGCCCGTACACCGTGCTGGAACTCGTCGGCGAGGGCGGCTTCGGCCGGGTCTACCTGTGCCAGGACGCCGACGGGATCATGGTCGCCGTCAAGACGCTGCACGAGCGGCACGCGGTCGACCCCGACCTGCGGGAGGACTTCGCGCACGAGGTGGGGGCCGCGCGCCGGGTCGAGAGCCGGTTCACCGTGCCCGTGGTCGCCGCCGACACCGACGGCCCTGTCCCCTGGATGGCGGTCCCTTACGTGGCCGCGCCCTCGCTGAAGGAACTCGCGCGGGTCGGCCCCTTGGACGAGCAGACGGTACGTGTCCTCGGCGCGGGCATCGCCGGTGCCCTGACCGCCATCCACGGCCAGGGCATCGTCCACCTCGACCTCAAACCAGGGAACGTCCTGCTCACCGAGGACGGTCCCCGGGTCATCGACTTCGGCATCGCCCAGATCGAGCGGCTGACCGAGCCCCGCCGGGGCTTCGCCGGCACCTACCGCTACGCCTCGCCGGAACAGCTCCGCGAGGAGCCTCGCTTCACCCCGGCCAGCGACGTCTTCTCTCTCGGCACGATGCTCGCCGAACTCGCCCTCGGCCGCAGTCCCTGGGGCGACGGCGGGGCGTGGGAGGTGAAGATACGGGTCTGCACCGGCGCCCCGGACCTCGCCGGCCTGCCCCCTGGACTCGACCGCGTCGTCCGCCACTGTCTGCGCCCCGACCCGGCCGGCCGCCCCACCCCGGCGGAGGTCGCGGCGGCGCTTCGGCCCGACACCCCGGAAGGTTCGGCCGCCACCTTGCCGCCCCTGGCCCGGGAACTGGTCCGCGAACACGCCACGAGCACGGGCGGCACCCTCGTGCTGGGCCTCAGCGCACGTGCGGGCTCGCCCACGGCCGTGGTGCCGGAGCCCGCGCAGACCGTACGGGAAGCGACCCGCGCCATGGCCCGCAACCTGGGCCTGCGCGTCCAGCGCTGGGAGGCGGACCCCGGCCGCAGCCACGCCACGCCCCTCGTCCGCGAGGAGCTGGCCGCCTTCCTGGACGAAGCCCGGGCCCTCCTCGGTGCGCAGCATCCCCTGACTCTCCGCCTCGAGCTGTCCCACGCCCTGCTGGCCGCGGTTGAG
Source organism: Actinacidiphila acididurans (assembly GCF_016918855.1). GTDB lineage: Bacteria > Actinomycetota > Actinomycetes > Streptomycetales > Streptomycetaceae > Actinacidiphila > Actinacidiphila acididurans. The sequence continues at coordinate 186,518 of NZ_JADKYB010000019.1, read as the reverse complement.
CCCGACGGCAGGGCAGCCCTCTCCGACGTCCTGCGCCGCGCGGCCACCCGCCTCGGTGAGGGTCACCCGGCCGTTCAGCAGGCCCGCACCCTGCTGGAGGCGCTCACCGGATGACCTGACGGAGTGCCGTTCGCCGGGGGTGGCCAGGGCCCGCCTGGCGGCGGGCGGTTCGCCCGGAGCAGCCAGGGGCGCGGGGCTGTAGTTGATATGCGGCGGGGGTTCCGCAGCGCGGGTCGTCACCGGCCCGATGGGGCTGTTGCTGTCGTGTCCGGGCCACCGGCGGGTGTGTGGTTGCTCGCGCAGTTCCCCGCGCCCCTTCGGGGCGCTCCGGGCGAACCCGCACTCCGCAGGGGCCCGGTTCGCCCGGGGATCTCCAAGGCCCGCCTGGCGGCGGGCGGTTCGCCGGGAGAACTCAGGGGCGCGAGGCTGTTGTCAATATGCGGCTGGCGCCGCGTGGGCGCGACCAGCCGACCACCGTGGCGTGGGTCGCCACCGGCCCGAAGGGGCAGTTGCTGCCGTCTCCGGACCACCGGCCGGTGGCCGCTGCGCGCGCCGCCCATCAACTACGGCCCGCAGCGGATGGTGACGGCCAGTACGGCGGTCTGCTCGGCCCGGTCCTGGCCGTGGGCGACTGGGAGGACCAAGCCGCCCGCGTCGGCTTCGAGGATCACGTCGGCCAGGGCGGCATCGAGGTGTTCGGGTCGGACGTCCTCGCGGCTGGGGTCGTTGTCGGCCCAGGCCGGCAGGTGGTCGCGTATCGTCAGCCCGCTGGTGGTCGTGACGGTCCAGGTACGGGCCTTCGTCGTGGTCACTGGGTCACCGCCACGGTGGCGTCGTGGGTGTCACCGTCGGCGCACACGGCCCAGACTGTTTTTCCGGGGCCGTTCCGGTCGCTGACTCCCCAGTGTCCGCCGGTCAGGGCCTCCACCAGGAGCAGGCCGCGCCCGGACTCCTCGTCCACGGCCGCCTCCCGACGCTCCGGTTTCGCCTCGGACACGTCGTGCACCTCGATCCGCACCCCGCACTCCAGCCGCTCGAACCGCGTGAAGATCAGGTGCCCGTGCGGCGGGTGCGCATGGTTCACGGCGTTGGTGACCAGCTCGGACACGACCAGTGCGGCGCTGTCCGTGAGCTGGGGCAACCCCCAGGCGCAGAGGTGATCGGCGAGGACACGGCGTGCCCTGCCCGCGGAGCGGGGAGCGGGCGGCCACGTCCTCTCGACGATCAGTGGGCGGTCATCGGCCAGGGCCGGCTGCGTACCGGGGGTCATCACTCGACCCCCGGGCATCCGAGCGGGCGGCGGTTAAGCTCGTGCATGTCAGCGTTCCTCGTAGGCGTTGGCCACGCCCCCGGGCCGCTCGCAGCGCGGTCGCGGGGGTCCTGTTGGCAGATGACGCTACGAGTGATCGCCACAGGCCATGGGCACGGATTGTGCCCCCTTGATTACGCCGCCAGGATGCCCATCTTCACGGCGAGCTGGGACGCCCGTTGCCGGCGGGCAGGGTCCCTGGACTCTGCTTCCTCCAGCACGATCCGCTTCGCGTACCCGTTGTACTTGATCGTCTCCGGGGCGGCCTCGTGCGCCTTGTCCAACGTGGCGAGGGCAACGTCGGGCTGGCCGTCCAAGTGGTAGCCGCGTGCCTCCTCGATGCGGTGACGTGCCCGGCGCGGACGGGACGGAATGACGGCCGCCTCCGCCGCCGCGGCCTGCCGTACGGATTCGCCGCCCGCGTGCAGTTCGACGGCCACGGTGACGGCATGCGCGCCCATGATGGCCTGCGAAAACGACGTGACAGGGTCGTAGTAGTCGGTGGGGAGGCGTTCGGCCATGGCGCGGGCCCGGTCCCAGTACCGCCATGCCGTACCCGTCTCGCCCCGACGCGCAGCCGTGTATCCGGCCTCGAACGTCAGCGCACCGGCGATGGCCAGCACTTCGTCCGGCGCGTCCGGCAGCAAGGGCGTCAGGTACGCAAGGGTCTCCAGGTTCACGGCGTCCGCCGCGTCGAAGTGGGCGGGGCCGGAGTCACGGTGCGCCTGGCCGGCAAGCCACGCTGCCAGACCGATGGCGCGTGGGTCCTCGCTCTCCTGCGCGGCGACCAGACCGCGCTCGGCCACCCGCCACAGCAACGCCGCATCGGGCTGGTAGGCGACGAAGAACTGGCACAGCGAATACGTTTCGCTGAGAATCGCCTGCGCCGCCCGGCGTTGCACCGCCCCGACGGACTGCCTGACCGCTGCCTGCGCGTCCCGGATCAGGTCCGGCAACAGGGCCCCTACCACTTCTCGATGGTTGGGCGACTTGTGACGTGCGGCCCACGCGTGATCGAGCCGGGCGCGCAGGTGCGCGGTCGACGGCGCTTCGTGCCGGGAGCTGACCGGGTAGGCATCCACGGCGGCCTTCACGGCGGCGAGCCTGGGATGCCCGGGTCCCGCGAACAACTCCACATGCACCGTCTGGCTGCCCGTGAGGTCGGCGAGATCCCGCACCCGCAGGACCTCGGCAATCCGCAGGATCACGTCGAGCTTCGGCGTCTTGAGCCGGCCGGTCTCCACTGCCTTCACCCACGAGCCGGAACGCCCCAGAAGACCGCCCAACTGGTCCCGGGTGATGCCCCGGCGTGTGCGCAGAATCTGCAGCCGCTGACCGAAGACCAGCGGGTGTGCGTACGGGTCCGGCGTACTGTCTGAAGACGTCACGGCCCTGCCCCTCCTTGCAGCTTCGTCACTGCCAGGGTAGGGGGCGGGCCGTCCTCGTGTGAGCCGGCTCGCCCCATGGACGTATCCCCGGTGCACCGCCCCGCTGCCAGGCGGACCCGGGTAGGCCTGATCAGGACCTGTCCGGTCGATCACGGTCCCGACCGCCCGGGACCTGACGTACCCGGTCCGGAAATTGGCTGCTGACCAGGTGCTGGCGGCTCTTACGATCAGTCCGTGAGCGACACTCCGGCGCATTGGACCGTACGCCATTTCTCGCAGGCCAACCCCGCCGGCTCCGGCTGTGACAGCGTTCCGGCCCTCTTGCGACGGCTGGCGGACAGCATCGAGGCGTTGGGCCCGGCGGGGATCCAGGACGTGCTGATGGGGTGGTCAGAGATGACCGAGCACGGCCCCTGGTGGTCGGGCACCGTCTACTTTCACCTGCCGGAAGACGCATGAGGACTGATCTTGACGCTTACGAGCGGAGCCGGATCACCAGTGCCGCGGCGGTGGCGGTGGCGAGGTAGACACAGCGTCGCTTGCCGAGGCGAGTTTGCAGGCGGGGGGTTGGTGGCGACCTGCGGCGTGGCGGTGGGCCGGTCGCGCCCACGCGGCGCCAGCCGCACAACAAGCACAGCCCCGCGCCCCTGAGCACTCCGGGCGTGCCGCCAACCGCCAGGCGGACGTGACGCCTGGACCAAGCCCGGCGCACCGGCTCACCGCAGAGAGCGGGTTCGCCGGGAGCGCCCCGCAGGGGCGCGGGGAACTGCGCGCTCAGCCACCGTCGGCCGGTGGCCCCGATGCGACAGCAACTGCCCCTTCGGGCCGGTGGCGACGTGCGCCACGGTGGGGGTACCTCCCAGGCCGAGGGCTCTGGGGGAGGGCTGGTCGCGCCCACGCGGCGCCAGCCGCACAACAAGCACAGCCCCGCGCCCCTGACCGCTCCGGCCGAACCGCACTCCGCCACGTGCGGCCCCGGTACGCTCGGCGGGCCGCTCGCTGCTGGGTGGGCCCACGTACGCGCGACCCAGGACGGGGAACGGTGAGCGAACTCCTTTCCGCGGTGCTGGCGGACGGCATGACCGGGCTCCTCAATATGTGGCGGGAGAAGGCGCGCGCCCGGCGGTTCGCCCGGGGCAAGAACCCGCTCGTGCCCTGCGCCGTCCGCGGGGGTCCCGGTGCGGGTCCGGGCACGTGGCGGCAGGGCGCGCTGAAGCTGGACAAGGATGCCGTGCGCTGGCAGGCCCGGACCACCAGGCAGCAACTGACGCTGAAACGCGGCCGGGTGCGGCTGCTGGACGAACGGCGTCCCACCGCCCACGAATCCTGGTTCGTGAATGGCGACATGCTGATCCTCGGCCTCCACTCCGAGCTCGGCCGGATGGACCTCGCGCTGCCCCCGGCCGACGTACCCCGCGTACGGAGCGCCCTGGGCCTGCCCGAGCCGTCGGCCGAAGGCGAAAGCTGAGGGGGCGCCGTCCTGGGACGGCGCCCCCTCAGCCTCAAGGAGAGAAAGGCTCAGCAGTCCGTCTTCTCGTGCTCGAAGAGCTTCTCGTGGTCGGTCCAGTCACCGAAATCCGCGAGGCCGGCGGCGGCGCGGTCGATGAGGGTGCCGCGGCGTTCCCATGTCTCGGCCTGGCGGGCGAGGTCGAGGACGGGGGCGCCGGCGTCCCAGGCGGCGCGTGCGGCGCCCTGGAGGCCGCGGGCGGCGAGGTCCACCCCGAAGCCGGCGCCGCCGACCACGGTGCCGATGCCGTCGACCGCGGCCTGGACGTAGTTGCCGTCGTGGATGTCCTTGGCGGTGGCGATGGCGCCGGTGGCCACCGAGATGCCGCCGAGGACCAGGCTGGCGACGTCCAAGCCGGGAATGGGGGCGATGACGACGGCGAGGGTGCCGGTGACCGCGGAGATGTCACCGGCGTGGTCGACCACCCAGGAGACCGGGTTGACACCCCACAGGCCGCTGGGGTCGATCAGGTTGGCCGGGTCGCCGTCGGCGTAGGCGTACGGGCTCAAGGTGAGCGCGACGGCCGGGTCGACGGTGAGGAACTGGCCGGTGCCCGGGTCGTAGTAGCGCTGCACCAGGAGCACGAAGCCGGTCTCGGCGTCGGTGTAGCCGCCGCCGAACCGCAGCGGGGTGGTGGCCGTACCCGTGTGGGTGACGGTCCTGCCGTACGCGTCGTAGCCGTACGTGGCGGTGACCGAACCGTCCTGGCCGAGCAGCGCCCTGGTGCTGCCGAGCGCGTCGGTGAAGTACCAGGCGGACGCGGACGGGCCGCCCGTGTCGCTGATCTGCTCGATCACCCGGCCGCCGGGCCCGTACACGAAGCTCACCGGTCCGTCGGCCAGGAGCTGCGCGCCGTCGGGGCCCGCGCCCCACACGAACTCCTCGGTGCCGGCCGCCGTCGTCTTGGCGGTGCGCAGGCCGTCGCCGTCGTACGTGTAGCGGGTCTGCCCAGGGCCGGGAACGGGGTCGGCGGCCCCCACGGCGCGCGGCGCGGCGGCCGCGTACGAAGCCCGCCGGGTGGGCGTGGTGTACGTGAACCGGTCGGCCCGGCCCTTGACGGAGGTGCCGCCGGGGCTGGTCACCGTGATGTCGACTGTCCCGGTGCCGCTGGGCGAGCGGACGGTGATCCTGGTGGACGACCACACGCCGAGCCTGGTGCCGGCCCGGCTGCCGAAGTGCACCGAGGTGGCTCCGGTGAAGTTGCGGCCGGTGACGGTGACGGTGGTGTTGCCGGCCCTGGTCCCGGAGGCCGGGCTCACCTTGGTGACGACGGGCTGGGCGTCGTAGGTGAAACGGTCGGCGGTGACCTTGGGGCTGGTGCCGTGGGCGGTGGTCACGGTGACGTCGATCGGACCGGCCACGTGCGCCGGGGACTTGACGGTCACCGTGGACGCGGTGGACGCGGTCGGCCGCACCGCCACCGAGCCGAAGTGGACGGCGCTCGCCCCGCTCAGGCCGGTGCCGGTGATGGTGACGGTGGTGCCGCCGCGCAGCGGCCCGGCGGACGGGGAGACCTTGCCGACGGCCGGGGTGAGGAAGTACGCGAAGCGGTCCGCCGCGGACGCCGCACTGGTGCCGTTCGGCGTGGTCACCCGGATGTCGAGGGTGCCGGTGCCGGCCGGCGCGGTCGCGGTCAGGACGGTGGAGGAGGTGACCGTGAACTTCGCCGCCTTGGTGCCGAACAGGACGGCGGTGGCGCCGGTGAAGCCGCTGCCGGTGACCGTCACCTTGGTGCCGCCCGTGGTGGGCCCGGTGGTGGGCGACACCTTGGTGACGGCAGGGGCCGGCAGGTAGGTGAAGCGGTCGGCGGCGGTGACCGCGGTGGTGCCGTAGGGCGTGGTCACGGTGATGTCGACCGTGCCGGTGCCCTTGGGCGCGGTGGCGGTCAGCGTGCCGGGGCCGGTGACCTTGAACGCGGCCGCGGTGTGCCCGAAGGCGACCGCGGTGGTCTGCGAGAGCGCGGTGCCGGTGACGGTCACCGCGGTGCCGCCGGCGGCCGGGCCGGAGGCGGGCGCGACCTTGGTGACGGTGGGCACCGGCGCCGTCACCGACGTCAGGCGCCCCTCGTCGTCGTAGCCGTAGGAGGTGGCGGCGCCCAGCAGATGGGTCGCCGTGTCGAGCACCGGCGTGCTGGAGGTGCGCTCGCCGTTCGCGTCGTAGCCGTAGTTCGTACCGGTGCTGCCGGTGACGGCGGAGGTGAGCTGCCCGGAGGCGTCGAAGGACTGCACGGCCTGCGCGAAGCCGGTGGCATTGCCGGCCTTGTCGTACGCGTAGGACGCGCCGTGCGCGGCGGTCAGCCGGTTCTGGTCGTCGTAGGCGTAGGAGGTGCTGCCGGTGAGCGCGCCGCCGTCGGTCTCGGCGGTCACCAGGGCGTCGGCGTCGCGCGCGTAACCGACGGAGGCCAGCACCGAGTTGTCGGCGTTCCTGACCGCGGTGCCGCTCTCCTGGCCGGCGGCGTCGTACGCGGTCGCGACCGTGTCGCCGTTGGGGTACGTGGTGCGGGTCGGGTTGCCGTCCGCGTCGTAACCGAAGGTGGTCTCGAGGCCGTTCCAGTCCGTGACGGACGCCAGGCGGTCGGCGCCGTCGTACGAGCGCTGGAGCGTCTGCCCGTTGGGATAGTTGATGGCGACCAGGTCGCCGGCCGGGTCGATGTCGTAGCCCACCGAGTGACCGGCGCCGTCCTGGACGGACGACAGGCGCCCGCGGCCGTCGTAGGTGTAGCCGGTGGTGCCGGTGCCGTCGGTCATCGACGTGCGGTGGCCGTCGAGGTCGTAGGCGTAGGCGACGTCGGGCGTGCCCGCGTCGGGGTAGTGCACGGACAGCGGGCGGCCGTCCCCGTCGTAGCCGTAGTCGGTGGTGCGCCCGGCCGGGTCGGTACGGGTGATGCGGAGGCCGGCCAGGTCGTACGTGTACCGCGTGGTGTGTCCGCCGGGGCGGGCGGTGAGGACCAGGTCGCCGCGGGCGTCGTAGCCGTCGACGGTCCGGGCGCCCTTCGCGTCGGTGGTGGCCGTGCAGTACAGGACGTCGGTGCCGGTGCAGCCGTCGGCGCCGGCGGCGATGTCGTACGCGGTGGCGGTGACGGACGGGGCGCTGCCGCCGGCGCCCTTGGTGACGGTCAGCGTGCGGCCGTCGGCGTCGTATTCGGTCGCGGTGACGTTGCCCTTCGGGTCGGTCACCCCGGTCCGGTTGGTGTCCGCGTCGTAACCGTACTGCGTACGGCCGGCGTTGGGGTCGGTGACCGCGGTGAGCAGCCCGTCCGGGTCGTACGTGGAGGTGGCGGTGTGCGGGGCGCGCGAGCCGTCCGCCGGGCAGTCGGCGCCGGCCGCGTGCGCGGTGGCCGAGACGGTGCAGACGAGTTCGCCGTCCGCGTCGTACCGGGAGACCGTGGTCTGCGCGGTCGTCGCGTCCGGGTGCCGGGTGACCGAGACGATGTCGCCGTAACTGTCGTACGTGACCTCCCGCGTCCGGCCGTCCGGGTCGGTCAGGGCGGTCACGTCACCGGGGTGCGCGGGGTCGTCGTGCGCGTACGTGTCGCCGCTGCCGTCCGCGTACCCCGTGCGGGTGAGGTTGCCGGAGCCGTCGTATTCGTACCACGTCCACTGGCTCATGGCCGACTGACGGTACGTCACCTGGTCGGCGCCGTTGTACCCGTAGCTCGTGGTGGCGCCGGTCGGGTCGGTGCTGCTGATCAGATTGCCGTCGGCGTCGTAGCTGTTGGTGGTGGTGGCGCCGTCCGGGTCCACGATCTGGGTGCGGCCGAGCGTGGCCGGGTCGTAGGCGTAATACGTGCTCGCCGCCGCGGGCGTGCCCGCGCCGTGGGTGACGGACACGAGCTCCAGGTCGCTGTACGCGTAGACGGTGACCGCGCCGTGCGGGTCCGTCACCGCGTTGACCGCGCCGTCGTCGGAGGCCGGGTCGCCGCTCCACGCCCAGTGCGTGGTCAGGCCCGCCTGGTCGGTCTGGTCCGTGACGCGGGCTTGCGCGTCGTAGGTGTTGTGCACGGCGCCGCCGCGCGGGTCGGTCATCGTGGTCAGCAGGTGCGCGGCGTCGTAGCCGAAGTGCCAGGCCCGGCCCGCCCGGTCGGTTGCCGTCAGCAGGTTGCCGTCGGCGTCGTAGGCGTAGCCGTACGTGCGGGACATCGGATCCGTGACGGAGACGATGTGGGTGCCGCTCCAGGCGAAGCCGAGGGTGCGGCCGGCCGGGTCGGTGACCGTCGACAGGTGCCCGTCGGCGTAACTGAGGCTGGTGGTCTCGCCGTTGCGGTCGCTCTCGGCGGTCAGCCGGCCGGCCGCGTCGAAGACGAAGGTGTCGCCACTGGCCCGGCGGGTGAACTGCCAGGTCCCGTCGGCCTCCTGGGTCAGGCCGGCCAGCACCCGGGACCCGGCGGTGTAGCCGCCGCTGCCGTCCGGGCTGAAGGTGACCAGGCTGCCGTTCTCCTGGCTGATGCCCACCGAGCCGTCCGCGCCGGTGGTCAGCGTCATGCCGTACGAGAAGGTCCAGCCGTTGCCGAACGGGCCGTCGGCGGCGGCGCGTTCGGCGTCGTACGTCCGGTACAGGTCCAGCGGCACGCCGCGGCCGGGCACCGACACGTCGTCGAACTGGTGGAAGAAGTCACCGGTGGCGCAGTTCACCGGGTCCGCGGTGAAGCAGGTCGTGGGGTGCTCGCTGGGGTTGGTCGCGCCGCCCTGTTCGTCGGTCGCCGGGCCGCCGCCGTTCGCGGCTCCCCAGCCGGGGAACGAGACGTTGTCGATGGCGAATCCGGCCGACTCGTCGGCCACCGCGTGCACCTCGAACCCCGCGATCCCGGGCAGGTTGACGTTCACCCGCACGATGCCGAGCTGGTTGGCCGAGACCGTCTCCAGCACGTTCCCGTTCGCGCCGATCGCGTCGATCTCTATGGAGCCCGGGTTGTCGATGTAGCCGACGTCCAGGCTGAAGCCGGACACGGTACGGGCCGTGCCGTCCGGCTGCACGAACGTCCCGTCGATGTTCCCCTGGAACAGCGGCGAGCCGGACAGCACCGGGCTGGTCGGGTTCGAGCCGTCGCCGGTGATGAACGGGGCGTCGCCGCCGAACACGATGCCGGCCGGCGCGTACTGGTCCGACACGGAGGTGCCGTAGGCCAGTTCGGAGAAGGTGATCAGCACGGGCCGCACCGGGCCCGGGCCGGCCGCCCTTGGCGCGGCCTGCGCCACCATGGCGCCGGTCCTGTCCCGTACCTTGCGGATCACCGGCGCGGAGGCCGGCGCGGCCGGCCGGCCCCTGGTGATCGAGCTGTGCCGCAGCGGCGCGCCCGGCCGTGACGTGGAGTGCGCGGTGCCCGCGGCGGCGGCCGGCGCGTACACCAGTAACCCCGCGAGCACGCTGATGACTGTGCCGACCACCGCCATTACGGCATGCCGGCGCAACGAAGTGACCACGCTGAAACCCCCCTCGGGCGCGCGTCATCCGCCGCCCGTAGCTGTGAATTCCGCGGCTTCCCCGGGCCGCGGAGCCCCGAGCGTAGGGGCACCACGTTCACCCGGTCCGGCGCTCGGGAGGGGGCGAAGGGTGATTTTTCCTACGCATGGCGGAACGCGTGATTCTGGGGGTTCGCCGGGAGAAGCAAGGGGCCCGCGGGGAGTGGCCCGCCCGGCGGCGGGCCGGTCCGCCCGGGAAAGCCCCCGGGAGTGGGCCCCGCCTGGCGGGCGGGGGTTCGCCGCGTGTACCCAGGGCCCGCCTGGCGGCGGGCGGCTCGCCGGGAAAACCAGGGGCGCGGGGAACTGCGCGACAAGCCCACTACCGGGCCGCGGGTCGTCACCGCCCCAAAGGGGCAGTTGCTGTCGTGTCCGGGCCACCGGGAGTGAGTGGTTGCTCGCGCAGTTCCCCGCGCCCCTTTGGGGCGCTCCGGGCGAGCCCGCATTCCACAGGGGCGCGGTTCGCCGGGAGAACCAAGGGGCGCGGGACTGTAATCAATATGCGGCTGGCGCCGCGTGGGCGCGACAAGCCCACTACCGGGCCGCGGGTCGTCACCGCCCCAAAGGGGCAGTTGCTGTCGTGTCCGGGCCACCGGCAGTGGGTGGTTGCTCGCGCAGTTCCCCGCGCCCCTTTGGGGCGCTCCGGGCGAGCCCGCATTCCACAGGGGTGCGGTTCGCCGGGAGAACCAAGGGGCGCGGGACTGTAATCAATATGCGGCTGGCGCCGCGTGGGCGCGACAAGCCCACTACCGGGCCGCGGGTCGTCACCGGCCCAAAGGGGCAGTTGCTGTCGTGTGCGGGCCACCGGCGGGTTGCCCTCCCCGCTCCGGGACGCAGTACAACCAATCACCCGCTCTCGTCGTCTTGTTGGCATACGACACAAATCGGGGGTGGGTCGTGGGGATGGTCAGGACTGCGCGCATGCCAGGGCGATGGAAATGGCGCCGCACCGGCGATCGCGTGCGCAGTGGCCGCAGGTTACGTGTCGTGGGCGGGATTCTCCTGGCGCTCGGCTCGCTTGTGCCCGTCGTCGCGTGTTCCGCGGGGCCGGGACCGCGATCCGCGCCGCAGGGGGCCTCGGCCACTTCCCGGAGCGGGGAAACAACGGTCGACAATGTGGTTCGGGTGGCGAGAGCGCGCGTGCTCGCTCGGTCGGCGGCCCAGGGCCGGGACGCACCGCGTGCGCCGGGCCCCATCACCGCCCTGGCGGATCCCTACGGCGCCGTCTTCATGTGGGAAACCGCGGACCGACGGCTGTGCTTCGCCGATTCGACGCTCGATGGCACCGGCACCACCGATTGCGACGTCGACCCCGGAGGCCCGCCTCTGGCCGGGGCACCTCGCATCGTCCAACTGCACGCCATGGTCAGACACGATCTCGACGTCGTCTTCGGGGCCGACCACGAGACCGTCGAGAGCATCACCTGCGACGGCGTACGGATCGGATTTCACCGGGTCACCGACATGGCCGCCGGGCAACGCCATGTCTACGCCTTCGCGTATCCCGCCGTGATCATCGGCTCCGTCACCGTCACCGTCAGACGTGGCACCGGGACAGCCACCGAGTCCCTGCCCGTCCTCGACTCCTTCGGCCGTGCTCCGAAGTGCCGGCTGGTCGCCGCCGAGCGGTTGCCCGGTGGCGGAAGGGCGTATCACCTGAATCCGACCCACGATGGGCACGACGTCGCCGTCCTGCCGTAAGGGCCGGATCAGGGGGCGACCGCGTCGAGGGCCTGCCAGGTGGCCGTGGGCAGGTCGTGGGCCGCCCACTGCGCGGCGGAGCGGGCTTCGGCGGGGGTGCGGAAGCCCGCGACGACGCACGCCACGGCGGGGTGGCGGAGGGGAAAGCGGAGCGCGGCGTGGGGGAGGACCGTGCCGTGGCGCTCGCATTGGGTGGCGAGCGCGCGGGCGCGGGCGAGGAGGGGGGCGGGAGCGGGGCCGTAGTCGAAGAAGGCGTCGTCGGGGGGCCAAGGACGGCTGAGGAGGCCGGAGTTGAAGGGGGCGGCGGCGACGACGGAGACACCGCGGGCCGCGCACGCGTCGAGCAGCGGCAGGGCCGAGCGGTCGGCGAGGGTCCAGCGGCCGGCGACCATCACGGCGTCGACGTCGGACTCGGTGACCACGCGAAGCAGTGGCTCGACGGCGTTCATGCCGACCCCCACCGCTCCGATGACGCCCTGGTCGCGGAGGTCGGCCAGGGCGGGGAGCGCCTCGCGCAGGGCGATCTCCATGTGGTCGTCGGGGTCGTGGACGTAGACGAGGTCGACGCGGTCCAGGCCGAGCCGGGTCAGGCTCGCGTCAAGGCTGCGCAGCACGCCGTCGCGGGTGTAGTCGAGGCGGCGGGTCAGGCCGTCGGGGACGGCGAAGCCGCCGGAGGCCAGGTCGGAGCCGGTGGGGCGGGGGTTGGGCACGAGCAGCCGGCCGACCTTGGTGGAGACGGCGAACTCCGCCCGGGGCCGGCCGGTGAGCGCGGTGCCGAGGCGCCGTTCGGACAGCCCCAGCCCGTAGTGCGGCGCGGTGTCGAAGTAGCGCACGCCTTCCTCCCAGGCGGCGTCCACCGTGGCCGCCGCCGTGGCGTCGTCCACCGGGCGGTAGAGGTTGCCCAGCGGCGCCGCGCCGAAGCCGAGCGGCCCGACCCGGACCCGGGTGCGGCCGATGACCCCGGGCGTCATGCGCCGGCCCCGCATCGGACCGTACGGCCCCACCCGTAGTGATCTGCGTCGAGACGCACCTTTCAGCTCCTTGCCGAGAGTCGGGAGTCGTGGCGCGCAGGCGTGTACCCGCGTGCCCGCGTACCGCCGGGACGCCTGTGACGAATGATCTGACTCATTCGGGTCCGTGGCGGCTCCTCGTGCCGGAAGGACCATAGACATCTGATGCCTTCCCCGGCAATGAATCAGGGGGATCGCGTCCAAGTTGCCCACGCTCACACCGTTTTGCACCAGCGAGAACAAGGAAATTCATCCGAGGGCTTCCCTTCCCGAAACGCCGGTGTCATAGTTGCCGCCCAGATGAACCTGATTAATCGAGCACATCGAGCCAGGAGGTCGACCCCCGTGCCAGAGGAACGAAGAACTCCGTCGGAGGACGGTGAAGCGACGGAGAGCCGCTACCGGCCGGGGTACGAACTGGTTGCCGAACAACTGCTGGGCTACATAGCCGAGCAGGGCCTGCGCCCGGGCGACCGGCTGCCCACCGAGGCGGGCCTCGCCGACCTGCTCGGCGCGAGCCGCAACGTCACCCGGGAAGCGGTCAAGGTGCTGGCGGCGATCGGCCGGCTGAGCGTACGGCGGGGCGCCGGCATCTTCGTGGCGCAGTCGCCGGGTGGATTGGCGGACGACCAGCTCGCGCACTTCCAGCCGACCAGCATGGAGCACGTCCTGATGCTCCTGGACTACCGCTCGGTGATCGAGTCCGAGACCGCGCGGCGGGCGGCGACCCAGGCCACCCCGATCGAGGTGCGGGCCATCCGGGAGAGCGCGTCGGGCTCCCTGGACGCCGGCCGCGCCGACGACATCGACTCCTTCGCCAAGGCCGACGCCGACTTCCACGACGCGGTGGGCGCCGCCGCGCACAACGTCTTCCTGCGCTCCAGCGTCGGCAATGTGCGGCGTTTAGCTGCACAGTCCGATGTGCTGCTCTTCCACGGCGACGCGCCCGGCTCGCTGGAGGTGGCCGGCCGCCAGCACGTGGCGATCGCCGAGGCCATCGCCGGCGGTGAGCCGGAGCGGGCCGCGCAGTTGATGACCGAGCACATCGCGACCACTCAGCACCAGTTCGAGCGCCGTATCCGCGACCGCCTGTTCAACGTCGCCGGCCGCTCCGAGACCGCGCCGCAGCCGGCGCCCGCCCCCGTGCGCGACGCCGGGGCCGTGAACACTTCCCCGCCGCGGACGTCCGCATCCTGACGTGCGCCGTCCCGGCGGGGACCACGGGGAATTGAGCCGTCAATTGCCACGGCGGTCCGGGCTGTCCCGGACCGCCGCCCGTTCACCTCCGCTCCCCGGCCCCGCCGGGGGACCCCCGAAGGCGATTGGATTTCCGTGTCCACACCCTCCACGCGTCACTCCGTGACGTCCCGAAAGAGACCCCGACGAGGACCCCGGAGAAGCAGCGCGCTGGCCGTCCTTGCGCTGGCCGCCGCGGCACTTCCGCTCACCGCCGTGCACGCCCAGGCCACCACCGCCGGCGCCCCGCCCGTCCGCTACGTCTACGTGTCGCCGCAGCACGGCTTCGACACCGGCGCCGGCACCGCGGACCACCCCTTCCGTACGCTGACCGAGGCCCGTGACTTCGTGCGGTCCATCGACCAGGACATGCAGCGCGACATCCACGTCGAGCTGGCCTCCGGCACGTACCGGCTCACCAGCACCTTCACCCTGAGCAGCCAGGACTCCGGCACCAACGGCCACCGGATCGTGTACGAGGCCGCTCCCGGCGCCCACCCGGTGGTCAGCGGCGGTTCGCAGGTGAGCGGCTGGACCCTGGACGACAAGACGCACAACATCTGGAAGGCCCACGTCGGGAACGTCGACACCCGGCAGCTGTGGGTCAACGGCGAGCTCGAGACCCGGGCGCGCAGCGGGAAGAACCCGGCCGGCTTCACCAAGACCGCCACCGGCTACAAGATCACCGACACGAGCCTGGACGCGTACAGGAACCAGTCGGACATGGAAGTGGTCAGCGCCTGGGGCTGGATGCTGATGCGCTGCCCGGTGCAGTCCATATCCGGCGACACGATGACGATCCAGCAGCCGTGCTTCCACAACGCGAACCTGCACCAGGGCGAGGAGATCCAGAACCCCACCTGGCTGGAGAACGCCAAGGAACTGCTGGACACCCCCGGTGAGTGGTATCTCGACAAGTCCGCCGGCGACCTCTACTACATGCCCAAGCAGGGCCAGGACCTGGCCACCGCCGACGTGACCATTCCGCGCGTGCAGGACCTGGTCGACGTGAACGGCACCGCCGACCACCCGGTGACCGGCGTGTCCTTCCGCGGCATCACCTTCTCGTACTCCACCTGGCTCGCCCCCAGTTCGAGCGACGGCCTGATCGAGGGCCAGGCGGGCTTCCGCATCGTGGGCTCGGACAACCCCGACTTCGACTCCACCCGGCTGAAGTGGGTCAAGACCCCCGGCGCCGTCAACGTCGGCTTCGGGCACGACATCGGCTTCCAGGACAACACCTTCACCCACCTGGGCGCGGTCGGCCTGAACCTGAACACGGGCACGCAAGGGTCGGACATCACGGGCAACGTCTTCAAGGAGATCGCCGGCACCGGCATCCAGGTCGGCGGCACCGACGTGATCGACGCCCACCCCAGCGACCCGCGGGACATCACCAAGGACACCACGGTCGACAACAACGTGGTCACCCAGGTCGCCGACCAGTACAACGGCTCGCTCGGCATCTTCGCCGGCTACACCGACCACACGGTGATCACCCACAACAAGGTCTACGACCTGCCGTACAGCGGCATCTCGGTGGGCTGGGGCTGGGGCCTGACCGACCAGGGCGGCGACAGCAACTACCCGGGCAACTCCGGCGTCCCGGTCTGGAACACCCCCACCACCAGCCGTGACAACGTCGTCAGCGACAACCGGATCTACGACATCATGAAGTCGCAGGCCGACGGCGGTGCCATCTACACCCTCAGCGCCAACCCCGGCGGCGTGGTCTCCGGCAACTACGTCTCCGACGTCCCGCCCCCGGCCTACGGCGCCATCTACCAGGACGAGGGCAGCCGTTACTGGCACACCACCGGCAACGCGTTCTGCAACGTGGCCTACCAGTGGCTGCTGCTCAACCACGGCATGGACATCACCGCCGACGGCAACTTCACCACGCAGCCGGCCTTCAGCACCCAGTTCAACAGCACCAACGACACGATCGGGCACAACCCGACGGTCGACGGCTGCGAGCAACTGCCCGCCTCCATCGTGGACAACGCCGGCCTCCAGCCCGCGTACCAGCACCTGGACCCGGGACCGGTGGTCACCGACCGCACCGCGCCGACCGCGCCGGGCAAGGCGAGCGCCGTCACCGACTTCCCGACGGTCGCCGACCTGAGCTGGCCGGCCGCCACCGACGACACCGGCGTCACCGGCTACGCCGTCTACCAGGACGGCAAGCTGGCCAGCGCCTCGACCGGCACCTCGGTCCGCATCCCGGACCTGACCGCCGGCGCCACGTACACCTTCACCGTCACCGCCCGCGACGCGGCCGGCAACGAGTCCCCGGCGAGCCCGCCGCTCACCGTCACCATGCCGTCCGGCACCGACCTCGCGCTCGACAAGCCGGTGACCGAGTCCTCGTACTCCCAGCCCAACACCCCGGACCTCGCGGTGGACGGCGACCTGTCCACCCGGTGGGCGCAGGGCCTGGGCCTGCCCGACCCGTCCTGGATCCAGGTCGACCTCGGCGCGCAGTACGACGTGACCGGCGCGATCACCACCTTCGAGAAGGCCAACGGCTACAAGTACAAGATCGAGGTCTCCCCGGACGAGGTCCACTGGACCACCCTCGACGACCACACCGGCTCGGCGACCACCGCGCAGACCAACTACTCGCCGGCCGCGCAGGAGACCGACGGCCGCTATGTGCGGCTGACCGTCACCGGCTCCAACTCCAACGGCGGCAGCATCTACGAACTCCAGGTCTACGGCACGCCGTTGCCGCCCAGCACCGACCACACCCCGCCGGCCGCGCCCGGGCAGCCCACCGCCACCCCGCTGCTGCCCAGCGCCCTCGACCTGACCTGGCCGGCCGCCACCGACGACACCGGCGTGACCAGCTACGAGGTCTACCAGGACGGCAAGCGCATCGCGGTCACCGACCAGACCCAGACCCACCTGCGCGTCACGGGTCTGACGCCCCGGACGGCGTACTCCTTCACGGTCGTGGCCAGGGACGCGGCGCTCAACGCCTCCGACCCCAGCCCCGCGGCGGCCATCACCATGCCGGCGGACAACGACCTGGCCCTGCACAAGGCCGTGACGGTGTCCTCCTTCTCGCAGCCCAACACCCCGGACCTCGCGGTGGACGGCGATCTGTCCACCCGGTGGGCGCAGGGTCTCGGCCTGCCCGACCCGTCCTGGATCCAGGTCGACCTCGGCTCGGTGACCTCGGTCTCCAGCGTGGTCACCACCTTCGAGAAGCCCAGCGGCTACAAGTACCTGCTCGAGTACTCCGCCGACGGGACGAACTGGTCGACCTTCGACGACCACACCGCGAACTACACCTCCTCCTCGGCCGACTACTCCTTCCTCCCCGCTCCCGTCTCCGCCCGCTACCTGCGGCTGACCGTCACGGCGTCGAGCTGGAACGGCGGCAGCATCTACGAGCTCCAGGCGTACGGCGGCTTCTGAGTCACGGCCCGCTGAGCCACGGCCTTGTGAGCCACGGCCTGCTGAACACGCCCTGCTGAGTCACGGCCTTCTGGGCCACCCCGTGGCGGGACCCGGCCGACCCGACCGACCGAAAAGAAAGTCACGATGAAGATCACTCATGTCGAAGTCCACCGGATCGACGTTCCGGCGGCCGACCCGCCCTTCCGCTGGAGGGACGGGCTGAGCGGCAGCCCGGTGGTGGGCGACGGCGCGGTCCTGCACATCGGCACCGACGAAGGTGCCGAGGGGGTGGCGGTGTTCGCCCGGCCGGGGGCCGCCGTCACCCTGCGGGATCTGGTCGACCGGGTGTTCCGGGACGAGCTCCTGGGCGCCGACCCCTTCCAGCGCGAATGGCTCTGGCACCGGATCTGGGAGCTCGACCGGATCCACGAACTGCCGTTGCCCACCCTCGGCCTGATCGACATCGCCCTGTGGGACCTCGCCGGGCGGGTCAGCGGGCAGCCGGTGTGGCAGTTGCTCGGCGGCTTCCGCGAGGCCATCCCGGCCTACGCCTCCACCTCCACCTTCGCCACCACCGAGGAGTTCCTGCACGTCGCCGACCAGTGCCTGGCGCTGGGCTACCGGGGCATCAAGCTGCACGCCTGGGGCGACGCCCGCCGCGACGCCGCCCTGTGCCAGGCGCTGCGCGCCCACGTCGGCCCCGATGTGCCGCTGATGTACGACGGGTCGGCCGGCTTCGACCTGCCGGACGCGATCTACCTCGGGCACGCGCTGTCCGAGGCGGACTACCTCTGGTACGAGGAGCCGATGCGCGAGTTCAGCGTCAGCGCCTACCAGCGGCTCGCCGACGCGGTCCACGTCCCGCTGCTGGTCGCCGAGACCTCCGACGGCGCGCACATGAACTCCGCCGACTTCATCAAGGCCGGCGCCGCCACCTTCGGGGTGCGCGCCGGGACCACGCTGCGCGGCGGCATCACCGGCGCCATGCGCACCGCCCACCTCGCCGACGCCTTCCGGCTGCGCGCCGAGGTGCACGGCTCCGACATCCCCAACCACCACCTGTGCATGGCGATCTCCAACACCACCTACTACGAGTCCCTGGTCACCTCGGCCACCGTCGTCCGCGAGCGCCACGTGGACGACCAGGGACTCGTGCACGCTCCCGCCGGGCCGGGCATCGCCCTCCCGCTCGACTTCGGGTACGGCAGTGAGCTGCGGCGTTTCGTCGAGCAGCCGCGCTGACCTGGGCCCTGACGCACCCTCCTGCACCTATCGGAAAGGCAAGACGATGAGGTCTACCGGTTCCCCGAGAACCGCCTCCCCCCGCCGCGGGGCGCGCATCGGCGCGCTGGCCGCCGCCCTGGCCGGCGTGGTCGCGTTGGCCGGCTGCGGCGCCAGCGCCTCCACCTCCACCACTCCCTCCGGGTCCGGCAGCGCGACCTTCAAGCCGGCCGGCCAGAAGGACGGCGCCCAGATCACGGTGTGGGCGGACTCGACCCGGCTGCCCTCGGTCCAGGCGTACCAGAAGTCGCACCCCGACGTGAAGATGAAGATCGTCACCTACGACGGCGGCGCGGACGGCTCCACGTACCTGCAGACCAAGGTCCAGCTCTTCGACCGCACCGGCAGCGGCTGGCCGGACGTCGTCTTCGGCTCGCCCACCGACGTGACCTGGGCCTCGGCCCCGACCAAGCCGGGTGCCAAGCCGTTCGCCGCGCCGCTGGACCAGAGCCTGGTGCCGCAGGCGACCCTGGCCGGCTTCGCCAAGGGCTCGCTCGCTCCCTGCCAGTTCAACGGCCACACCTACTGCATGCGCAACGACATCGCGCAGGTCGTGCTCTGGTACAACAAGACCCTCATGGACAAGTGGGGCTACCAGGTCCCCACCACCTGGGACCAGTACGAGGCCCTGGGCGAGAAGGTCGCCAAGGAGCACCCCGGCTACCTGGTCGGCTCGGTGGGCGACACCAACTCCCAGGAGTCGTACTTCTGGTCCAGCCAGTGCCCCGCCTTCCAGTCCACCGGCCCGAACAGCCTGCGGGTGGCCCTGAAGGACCCCAAGTGCACCCGGATGTCCACGTTGCTGGACAAGCTGATCGCCGCCAAGGCCGTCAGCACCGAGGGCTTCTTCAGCCAGGGCTTCGCCAAGAGCAGCGGCTCCAAGGTGCTCATGGCCTACGGCCCCTCCTGGTACGGCCAGTACCTGTTCAAGGCGGCCTTCAACACCCCCGCCAAGCAGATGGCCGCGTCCGCGCCGCTGACCTGGCCCGGTGAGACCACGCCCAGCACCGGCAACGTCGGCGGCGGGGTGTGGATGGTCTCCTCGCACAGCGCCAACCTCAAGGCGTCCACCGACCTGGTGACCTGGCTGACCACCTCCAACGACAACCAGGCCGCCGCCCCCACCTACCCGGCCTACGCCCCGGCCGCGACCGCGTGGCTGGCCAACCCCGCCAACCGCGACTACTTCGCCACCGACGTGAGCGGCCCCTTCCAGCAGGCGGCGAACGAGGTGTGGACCGGCTGGTCGAACACCAAGTTCTCCGACGCCACCGCCTGGTCCAGCGTGGTGCTGCCGGCCCTGACCGCCGGCAAGACGCTCACCGCGACCCTGCCGGCCTGGCAGAGCGCGATCAGCGACGAGGCCAAGGCCGACGGATACCAGGTGACCAACCAATGACGTTGCTGGAGACCCGGCCGGTCTCCCTGCCCGCCCGCCGCCGCGGCCACACGCCGCGGCGGCGGGCCGGGGGCAGAGCCGGCTACTTCTTCGTCGCGGGCTACACCCTGCTGCTGCTCGCCTTCGGTGTCTTCCCGACCTGTTACGCCTTCTACCTGGCCTTCACCAACGACCGCGGCCAGTTCACCGGCATCAACCAGTTCACCAAGGTCGCCCGCGACTACCGCTTCGTGCCGGCCTTCAGCCACGTCCTGGTCTACCTGGCGCTGTGGCTGGTGACGCTGGTCGTGCTCACCGTGCTGGTCGCGGTGGTGCTGCGCGGCCGGGTCCGCCCGGGGGTGTCGGCGCTCTTCCGGTTCCTCTACTACATCCCGGGCGCGCTCGCCGGTGTGGCCAGCGTCCTGGTGTGGCTGTTCATGCTGGACCCGGACGTCAGCCCGGTGTCCTGGCTGCTCAGCGCGCTCGGCATGCACAGCTTCGCGGCCGTGCTCGCCCCCGGCAACCTGCCGTGGATCTTCATGCTGATCGCCTTCTGGACCGGCGCCGGCGGCTGGATGGTGGTGATGTACGGGGCGCTGAACAACATCCCCGACGAGGTGCTGGAGGCCGCCCGGATGGACGGCGCCGGTCCCTGGCGCACCGCCTGGTACGTGCAGATCCCGATGATCCGCCAGTGGATCGCGTACATGACGATCCTGGCCTTCG
This sequence comes from Actinacidiphila acididurans, assembly GCF_016918855.1. Taxonomy (GTDB): domain Bacteria; phylum Actinomycetota; class Actinomycetes; order Streptomycetales; family Streptomycetaceae; genus Actinacidiphila; species Actinacidiphila acididurans. Next base: position 166,121 of record NZ_JADKYB010000019.1, on the reverse strand, counting down.
CCGGCGGCACCCAGTTGTTCGTCGAACCCCAGTTGCTGCAGACCGCGAGCCTGGGCCGGGTGAGCCCCACCTGGTCGCCCAACCAGCTCGCCTACGTCTACGCCTTCCAGCAGGGCGACTTCAACGGCGCCGCCGCCATCTCCGTCTTCCTGCTGGTCCTCGGCCTGCTGTGCGCCGGCCTCCTCGTGGCCCGCTCGAACATGTTCACGTTGGACGAGAAATGACGGTTGAGAAATGACCCAACTCGCCCCCGCCCGCGGTTCCGCCCGGCTGCGCGCCACGCCCTCCCGGGCCGCGTCGTTCCTGGTGATCGGTCTCCTGCTCGCCGTCCTCCTGGTGTTCTTCGTGCTGCCGGTGATCTGGCTGCTGCTGGCGCCCACCAAGACCGCCGACCAGATCGTGCACGACAATCCGCTGTCCTTCGGCTCCTTCGCCCAGGTCGGCCGGGCCTGGCGGCACCTGTTCTCGTTCCAGGACCATGCCCTGCTGGTGTGGCTGCGCAACTCCGCTATCTACTCCGCCGGTTCGCTGGTGCTCACGCTGCTGACCAGCGTGCCGGCCGGCTACGCGCTGGCGCTGACCAGATTCCGCGGCCGCAAGACGCTGCTCGTGATCACCCTGGTGAGCATGATCATGCCGTCGGCGACGCTGGTGCTGCCGATCTTCCTGGAGCTGAACCGGTTCCACCTGATCGGGACGGTCTGGTCGGTGATCCTGCCGTTCTCGTTCTACCCGTTCGGGGTGTACCTGGTGTACATCTACTTCGCCACCAGCCTGCCCCGCGACCTGCTGTCCGCCGCCCGCATCGACGGCTGCTCGGAGTGGCAGCTCTTCTCTCGGATCGCGCTGCCGCTGGCCAAGCCGGTCGTCGGCCTGGTGGCCTTCTTCAGCTTCGTCGGCAACTGGAACAACTTCTTCCTGCCCTACCTGGTGCTGCCCAACAGCAACCAGTTTCCGATCCAGGTCGGCCTGAACCAGTTGCTGTCCTCCACCCCGTCCTTCAACCCGGTGGCCGGGGCCGGGCTGAACATCACCATCCCGGAGCTGTCGCTCGCGATCATCGTCGCGATCCTGCCCGTCCTCGTCCTGTTCCTGTTCTCCCAGCGCACCCTGGTCTCGGGGATGCTCGCCGGGGCGACCAAGGAGTGACCTGCCCGTGCTGTTCGACCTGCCCCTGTCCGAGCTGCGGTCCTACCGGCCCGAGCCGAGTGGGCCCGCCGACCTCGACGCCTTCTGGCGGGCCACCCTCGCCGAGTCGCGGGCGGCGGCCGGAGCGGCGCGCTTCGAGCCGTACGACAGCGGGCTGCGCACGGTGGACGTGTACGACGTGACCTTCGGCGGGTACGCGGGGCAGCCGGTGCGGGCCTGGCTGCTGCTGCCCCGGCACATCGAGGGGCGGCTGCCCTGCGTGGTGCAGTTCGTCGGCTACAACGGCGGCCGCGGCTTCCCGCACGAGTACCTGACCTGGTCGGCCGCCGGCTACGCCCACCTGGTGATGGACAACCGCGGCCAGGGCAGCGACGGCCACACCCACGCGGTGACCGCCGACCCCGACCCCTCGGGCGCGCCCCAGACGCCGGGTTACCTCACCCGCGGCATCGGCTCGCCGCAGACGTACTACTACCGGCGGCTGTTCACCGACGCGGTGCGCGCGGTGGACACCGCCCGCACCCACCCGCGGATCGACCCGGACCGGATCGCGGTGCTCGGCGCGAGCCAGGGCGGCGGCACCGCGATCGCCGCGGCGGCCCTGGGCGACCGGGTGGCCGCGGCCGTGGTCGACGTGCCCTTCCTGTGCCATGTACGGCGGGCCGTGCGGATCACCGACGACCACCCCTACCGCGAACTGGCCACCTGGTGCCGTACCCACCGGCACGCCGTGGAGCGGGCGTTCGCCACGCTGGACTACTTCGACGGGATGAACCTCGCCGCCCGGGCGACGGCGCCGGCCCTGTTCTCGGTCGCCCTGATGGACACCACCTGCCCTCCCTCCACGGTCTTCGCGGCCTACAACCGCTGGGCGGGTGCGGCCAAGGACATCACGGTGTGGCCCTTCGACGGGCACGAGGGCGGCGCGGCGCACCAGACCGCCGAGCAGTTCCGGTTCCTGGCCGCGACGCTGGCCTGACCGCGGGTACCGCCCATCGCCCGATCGCCGGCATGGGACCGGCGAGGCCGTCTCCCGGCGCGCCCGGCGCACCGGGACCGCGCAACACATCGCCGCGTGCACCGTAGTCCGGCCGGGGGCGCCCCGCCGGGACGCCCCCGTCTGTGCCGACCAACGGCAGTCCTATCGGTTCATCCGATGAATCGTCAAGCCTTACTGCTCAGGTGGGATCCCTCCCAGGTCATTCGTGCACCCCGCCGGCCCTCGCGGCCGCTTCCGCTCGTCGCCTCACAGCACCCGCACAGCCCCGAGAGCCTGGCGTATTGACGCCTCGTACGGTCCCGCAGGTCACGGTGGGTGCTGTGACCGAACCTTGCGCAATCCCTTTACACACCCCACCCGTCGCCCTATACAAGGCTCAGTCATCCGATGTATCGCTCTTCTATGGAAGGCGGTTGGTGAGCCGTATGGGCAGCAGAGTCAGTCGACGGGGATTCCTCCAGGTGGCGGGAGGGGCGGTGGCGACCGGTGTGGTGCCCCTGGCCACCGCCGGCCAGGCCCGCGCGGACGACGCCGGAGCATCCGGCACGGCCGGCAGACCCGGCGACGCCGCGCAGGCCGGGCCGCGCGGCGCGGTCAGCACGTCGTGGACCGAGAACTGGGAGAGCGGGTTCGTCACCGGCAACGGCAACCTCGGCGCCGTCCTGTACGGCCGCCCGGAAAGCCCCGTCGTCCTGGTCAACAACAGCAAGCTGTACACCTCGCAGTACTCCCCGGAGCAGCGCACGATCGCCGAGACCGCCGCCTTCGTGCCCCAGATCCGCGAGACGATCAAGGACCAGGGCTACGCGGCGATGCTCGACTGGTCCTTCCAGCAGTCCAAGGCGCACGGCCTGGCCCCCGACGAGTCCATCGACTACCACCCCGGCCTGTTCCTCAACTGCTCCCTCACCGGCGCGGACCAGGCCAGCGACTACCGGCGCGCGGAGAACTTCGAGACCGGCGAGGTGACCACCACCTGGCAGGGCACGGCAGGTTCCTTCGCCACAAAAGCGTTCGCCTCGCGCCCCGACAACGTTGTCGTAATCCAGTTCACCGGCCCCGGCGCGGGCGCCCTCAGCGCGACCTTCTCCCTCGGCCCGGTCGGCACCAAGCAGATCACCCCCGGCCCGGCCCAGGGCCCGGACTGGATCGGCTTCCACAACCTCTACGCCCCCGGCAACGGCGGTTACGACGGCGTGGTCACCTTCCGGACCCGCGGCGGCACCCTCGCCGTCGACAACGGCACCGCCACCGTGCAGGGCGCCGACGAGATCCTGGTCCTCATCCGCATCGAGCGCTGGCGCCCGCCGCAGACCGGGGGAGTGGACGAACTCGCCCGCCAGTTGCACCGGCTGCCCGCGGACTACAACGGCCTGATCGGCCCGCACGCCGCCGTCCACGGCGAGCTGTACAACCGGGTCAGCGTCGACTTCGGTGGCGGCGCCGACCGCGGCCTGACCACCGACGCCCTGCTCGCCCAAGCCGTGCGCGAGCGCACCATGCCCAAGGCCCTGCTGGAGAAGGTCTACGACGCCTGCCGCTACGTGGTCCTCTCCGCCAGCGGCGACCTGCCGCCCAACCTCCAGGGCATCTGGAACGGCAACTGGTCCCCGCCGTGGCACAGCGACTACAGCGCCGACGCCAACCTCCAGCTCGCCGTGGACTCCACGGTCAGCGGCGCCATGCCCGAGCTGATGGAAGGTTTCTTCTCGCTGATCGAGTCCGGCGTCCCCTCCTGGCAGGAGGGTGCCACCAAGCTGGCCGGCTGCCGCGGCATCCTCTACCCCGCGCGCATGCAGGACCAGGGCACGTACTTCCAGCAGAACCACGACTGGCAGTGGTTCAACCAGGTCTCCATCGCCGGCTGGCTCGGCCACTACTTCTACGACCAGTACCGCTACACCGGCGACCTGCGCTTCCTGCGCGACCGGGCGCTGCCGTACCTGAAGGAATGCGCGCTGTTCTACGAGGACTGGTGGGTCCGCGACGCCGACGGCACCCTGCGCTCCACCCCTTCCTTCTCCTACGAGTGCGCCTTCGCCGACAACGCCACCATCGACTTCGCGGTCGCCAAGGAAGTGCTGACCAACCTCATCGAGGGCTGCACCGTCCTGGGCATCGAGGCCGATGGCGTGGCCCGCTGGCGCGAACTGCTGACGCACTTCCCGGCGTACATGATCAACACCGCCCGGACCACCGGCGGCACCCCGCCGCCGAACTGGCAGATGGAGACCGGCGTCAAGGCGGTGGCGGACGGCTCGCTCAAGGAGTTCATCGAGCCGAACATGCTGGAATTCCCGGCGCACCGGCACCTGTCCTCGCTCTACCCGCTCTTCGTCAGCCACGAGTTCAGCCCGGAGGACACCCCCGAGCTGTGGACGGCCGCGGCCAGGAGCTACGAGAAGAAGATCCGCAGCGTCGGCGAGTCCGAGTCGCACTACCGCATGCAGGCCTCGCTGTGCGCGGCCCGCCTCGGCCGCGGCGACGACATCTGGAACTTCCTCACCCTGATGGCCGCCGACAGCGTCTTCCACACCAGCCTGGTGCCCTCGCACTACGACAACCTCAACGTGTTCAACGTGGACGCCAGCGGCGGCATCCCGGCCGTGCTGCACAACGCGCTGGTGTTCTCCGCGCCCGGCCGGCTGGACCTGCTGCCCGCCCTGCCCAGCGCCCTGGGCACCGGCGCCATCCGCGGCATCCTGGCCCGCGGCCGGGTCACCGTCGAGGAACTCGTCTGGGACTACCCGTCCGGCACCGTGACCGCCACCCTGCACTCCGGGACCCGGCAGAGCGTCGAACTCTCCCTGCCGCCGGGCCTGTCCGACGTGGCGCTCACGGTCGGCGCGCGCCGCCGCCAGGTCGGCCCGCTCGGCACCGCCGGCCGCACCGGCACCCGCGTCACCCTTCCGGCCGGCCGCACCCGCGTCGCGCTGTCCTTCACCCCGATCGCCGCCCCGCCCACCGCCGTCCTGCTGTCCTACGGCGCGACCGCCACCGCCTCCTCCACTCGTACCTCCGACGGCGACGTCACCCCGGACAAGACCGTCGACAACAACAGCTCCACCCGCTGGACCAGCGACTACGCCGACAACCAGTGGCTGCAGATCGACCTCGGCGCGGTGCACTCGCTCACCGAGGTCAAGCTCAACTGGGAGACCGCCACCGCCCGGGACTTCGCGATCGACGTCTCCGCGGACGGGCACACCTGGACCACCGTCACCAACGTGACCGGCAACACCGCGTCCGGCTGGATGGACTTCCCGAACCTCTCCGTCAGCGGCCGCTACGTGCGGCTGGACCTGATCACGCGCGCCACCTCCTACGGCTTCTCGCTGTGGGACGTGGAGGTCTACGGGTCCTGAGCGCTGCCCCGGCAACGGGCAGTCAGCAACGCCCCGTCAGGCCCGCCGGCTTCGTCCCGCGTCAGGAACCCGGCATCAGGAACCACCGCACCCCACCATTCCCGCGACCGATGAAGGAGTTACCCGTGCGCGACCCCGTACCGCCGCAGGCACCGTCCCCCGGGGAGCCGCCGAGCGATCAGTCCGGCGGCGGCTCAGGGCTGTCCCGCCGCCGGTTCCTGGCCGCCAACACCACCGTGCTGGCCGCGTGGGGAGCGGGCGTGCTGCTGCCCGCCGCCCTCGCCCGCGCCGCCGAACCGGGCGCCGGCTCCGGCCCCGACGCGGACCTGGCCCGCTACCGCCCGGTGACCGTCTCCTCGCAGGCCTACGCCGCCACCGTCCCGTCCTTCGCCGTGGACGGCTTCGACGCCACCGGAGTACGCGGCAGCGGCTGGCGGGCCGGCCCCGGCGACCCGCAGTGGATCGCCGTCGACCTGGAGGCGGTCTGCACCGTCACCGCGGTCGACCTGGTCTTCGAGGCCACCGCGAGCGACGTGCCCTACCTGCCGCCGTCCGGGGCGCACTCCCGCGAGGGCTCGCTCGGCAACGAGATCCAGTCCAGCTGCGCGACCGCGTTCACCCTGGAGGTCTCCACCGACAACTCCACCTGGCGCACCGTCCACCAGGAGGACGACGGGCGCGGCGGCACGGTCACCCTGCCGCTGGACCCGCCGGCCCGCGGCCGGTACGTGCGGATGACCGCGACCAAGCGGTCCAGCGCCGCGCCGCTCGGCCTCAACGGGCTGCGCGTGCACGGCACCGCGGCAGGCCGGCGGCCCGACGCCGAGGGCTGGACCGACTGGCACACCCCGCCCGGCCCGCCGCCGGAGCTGACCGTCGCCGCCGACGGCACGGTGCCGGTCGAGTCCGGCTGGAGCGTGACCACCGACGACTTCGCGCCCTCCACGGACGGCGCCGTGCTGTCCGGCCAGGGCGTGGACGTCTCCGACTGGCTGCCCGCCACCGTCCCCGGTACGGTGCTCGCCGCCCTGGTCGAGCAGGGCAAACTGCCCGACCCGGTGCGCGGCCGCAACAACCTGCGCATCCCCGAGGCCCTGTCCCGGCACTCCTGGTGGTACCGCAGGGTCTTCCGCCTGCCGGCCGGCCTGGACCGCCGGGCCGGCCGCCGTGTCCGGCTGGAGTTCGACGGCGTGAACCACCACGCCGAGTTCTGGTTCAACGGCAGCAGACTCGGCGAGATCACCCACCCCTTCGCCCGCGCCGCCTTCGACATCACCGGCCTGCTGCGCCCCGGAGAGGCCGAGAACGTCCTCGCGGTCCGTGTCGACCCGATGCCGTACCCCGGCAGCCCCGCCGACAAGGGCCAGACCGGCGACTCCTGGCTGGACGCGGGCAGCGGCACCATGAACCGCAACTCCCCGACGTACATGTCGATCTCCGGCTGGGACTGGATGCCGCCGGTCCGCGACCGCGCCACCGGCATCTGGAACCACGTGCGGCTGCGCTCGACCGGCACCGCGGTGGTCACCGACCCGTACGTGTCCACCAAGCTGCCCGGCCACCTGTCCACCGCCGAGCTGACCGTCACCGTGCCGGTCACCAACACCGCGGAGCAGGACCAGCAGGTCACCGTGACCGCCGCCTTCGACGCCGGCTCCGGCAGGGCGAGCGTCCGCACCACCGTCACCGTGCCGGCCGGCGCCACCCAGGACGTGGTGCTCGCCCCCGACCGCTTCCCCGCGCTGCGCGTCGACCATCCTCGGCTGTGGTGGCCCAACGGCTACGGCGACCCGGTGCTGCACGACATGACCGTCAGCGCCGCCGTCGACGGCGCTGACAGCGACGAGCGCACCTTCCGGTTCGGCATCCGCCAGTTCGGCTTCGACTTCAGCATGCCGATCCCGATGACCAACGGCCACGGCTTGCAGACCCTGGACTTCACCGCCGTGCAGGGCCGGTACGTACGGCTGACCGCGGCCCACCGCGCCACCCAGTACGGCATCTCGATGTGGACGCTGTCGGTGTACGCGGCCGGCGACCACACCACGGACCTCGCGCGCGGCAAGCCCGCCACCGCGTCCTCCACCGACTCCAGCGCCGGCCCGCCCGGCAACGTCACCGACGGCGACTCGAACACCCGCTGGTCCTCCGGCTATGCCGACAACCAGTGGATCCAGCTCGACCTCGGCGCGGGCGCGGACATCGACCACGTCGTGATCGAGTGGGAGGTCGCGTACGCCACCGACTTCACGATCCAGGTCTCGCCGGACGGGCAGCAGTGGACCGACGCGACACACGTCGTCCAGCGCCCGGTCCAGCCGCTGGAGATCTCCGTCAACGGCACCAAGGTGTTCTGCCGCGGCGGCAACTGGGGCTTCGACGAACTCCTGCGGCGCGTGCTCGGCACCCGCACCGCCGACACCGTCGCCCTGCACCGCGACCAGAACTTCACCATGATCCGCAACTGGACCGGGTGCAGCAACCGCGAGGAGTTCTTCGCCGCCTGCGACGAGAACGGCCTGCTGGTGTGGAACGACTTCTGGGACGGCTGGTCCATGGACCCGCCGGACCACCCCACGTACCTGGCGCTGGCCCGCGACACGATCCGCGCCTTCCGCAACCACGCGAGCCTCGCGGTGTGGTGCGGCGCCAACGAGGGCGCGCCGCCCGCGCCGATCGACGACGGGGTCAAGCAGGCCGTCGCGCAGGAGCACCCCGACGCCTTCTACCTCGGCTCCTCCGCCGACGGCGTGGTCAAGGGCCACGGCCCCTACGGCTGGACCGACCCCGGCAGCTACTACGGCACCGGGAACTTCGGCTTCCACACCGAGATCGGCATGCCCGTCCTCCCGGTCGCCGACACCATGCGCAACCTGGCCGGCGACGAGGCGGCCTGGCCGATCGGCGAGGTGTGGGGCGCGCACGACTGGGCCCGCAACGGCGCCCAGTCGCCGCAGAGCTACCAGCAGGCCATCGAGGACCGGCTCGGCACCTCCGGCGACCTGGACACCTTCACCGCCAAGGCGCAACTGGTCAACTACGAGAACGCGCGGGCGATGTTCGAGGCGTGGAACAGCGCGCTGTGGAACAACGCCTCCGGCCTGCTGCTGTGGATGTCCCACCCGGCCTGGTACAGCACGGTGTGGCAGACCTACGACTACGACCTGGACACCAACGGCTTCTACCACGGCGCCCGCAAGGCGTGCGAGCCCGTCCACGTCCAACTGCGGCCCTCCGACGGGCAGATCACCGCGGTCAACCACACCCCGGCGGCGCTGACCGGCGTCACGGTCACCGCCACCGCCTACGACCTGCTCGGAAACCGGCTGGCCGACCCGGTCACCGCGACCGCGGACCTCGCGTCCTCGGCCACCGCGACCGGCCCGGTGGCGCCCTTCCCGGACGCCTTCCCCTCCCCGCACCTGGTGCGGCTGGAGCTGACCGGCGCCGACGGGACGGCCCTGTCCGCCAACACCTACTGGCGCTACCGGCGTCCCGCCGACCTGACCGCCCTCACCTCGCTGTCCGCCGCACGCGTGGCGGTCACCGGCACCCGCCGGGTGCGGGCGAGCGGGCAGCAGGCCGGCGCGCTGACCGCGACGGTCCGCAACACCGGCACCGCCGTGGCGGCCATGGTGCGGATCTCGCTGCGCGACCGCGCGACCGGCCGGCGGATCCTGCCGGCCTACGTCGGCGACAACTACCTGTGGCTGCTGCCCGGTGAGGAGCACGCCCTCACGGCCAACTGGCCGCACCCGACCTCGGACGGCCGGCTGCCGCAGGTGGTCGTCGAGGGCTTCAACGTGCCGCGCAGTTACACCGGCTGAGTCCGGTACGGCGGCCCGGTAAGTAGGTCCGGCCGGCCCGTCCCCGTCCGGGGGCGGGCCGGCCGGACGGGCAGGCCCCGGCGGCCCGGTCAGCGGCGGCCGGGCAGCCGTACCACCTGGACGAAGAAGTCGTCGATCTGGCGCACCGCGGCGATGAACTGGTCCAGGTCCACCGGCTTGGTGACGTACGCGTTCGCGTGCAGCCGGTAGCTGCGCAGGATGTCCTCCTCGGCGGAGGAGGTGGTGAGCACCACCACCGGGATGTGCGACAGCTCCGGGTCGGACTTCACCTGCTCCAGGATCTGCCGGCCGTCGTACTTCGGCAGGTTGAGGTCCAGCAGGATCAGGTCCGGGCGTGGCGCCTGCTCGTGGTCGCCGCGCTGGTAGAGGAAGTCCAGCGCCTCCTCGCCGTCCCGCGCCACGTGCAGGGTGTTGCGGATCTTGTTGTCCTCGAACGCCTCGCGCGTCATCAGCTCGTCGCCCGGGTCGTCCTCGACCAGCAGGACGTCGATGGGCCGGGCACTGGACTGGCTCGATGACGGGCTCGGTGACGTGCTCATGAAGGGACTCCTGGCGCGGCGGCGTGGTCGGGCTCCGCCTCGGCCGGGACCTCGGCGGCGGGAAGAGTGAAGCAGAACCGTGCCCCCGGTGCATGGGCCGTGTCGATCCATATCCTGCCACCGTGGTACTCGACGATCTTCTTGGCGATCGCCAGACCGATACCCGTCCCGCCGTACGCGTCCCGCCCGTGCAGCCGCTGGAAGATCACGAACACCTTCTCGGTGAACTCCGCCGGGATGCCGATGCCGTTGTCGCTCACGCACAGCCGCCACATGCCCGGCGTGTCCGGCTCCGGCTCGCAGGTCACCGAGACGACCGGCGGCCGGTCCGGGTCGCGGAACTTCAGCGCGTTGCCCAGCAGGTTCTGCCACAGCATCACCAGCAGCGTCGGGTCACCGGTGACCTGGGGCAGCTCTTCGGGACGCTCGATCACCGCGCCGCTGTCCTCGAGGTCGACGTTCGCCAGCGCCTTGTCCAGGCTCTGGGCCAGCGGCAGCGGCTCCCAGGCGTCGTTGACCCTGCCCACCCGGGAGAAGGTGAGCAGGTCGTTGATGAGCACCTGCATGCGCTTGGCGCCGTCCACCGCGAAGTCGATGTACTGCAGCCCGCGCTCGTCGAGCCGGTCGCCGTACCGCTTCTCCAGCAACTGGCAGAAGGAGGCGACCTTCCGCAGCGGCTCCTGGAGGTCGTGCGAGGCGACGTAGGCGAACTGCTCCAGCTCGGAGTTGGACCGGCGCAGCTCCTCGGCCTGCGCGTCCAGGTCGGCCGCCTGCCGGGTCAGCGTGTCCTGCTGGGCGCGCGAGGAGTCCAGCTCCGCCAGGATCCGGCGGCGCATCCCCTCCACCGCCTCGGCCACCGTCTGGAGGTCCTGCGGGCCGTAGGCGCTGATCCGGTGCACGAAGTCGCCGTCGGCCACCCGCTGCGAGGAGGTCCGCAGGCGGTGCAGCGGGCGTACCACCAGCACCCGCAGCAGCACCGCCAGCGCGGCCCCGGTCAGCAGGAACACCGCGACCATGCCGGCCAGCACCGCGTCCCGCACCGTGCGCACGTGCACCAGGTCCCGGTGGGCCTGCGCGCCGGCCTGCGTCAGGTGCGTGTTCTGCGCGGCGAACAGCGACCGCACCCGGTCGAAGGCGGCCTTCCCGCGTTCGGCGGTGCTGCGGTCCACCGGCCGCGGGGTGCCCGGCGTCACATGGGCGATCAGCGGCTCGGCGTTGGTCCGCCGCCAGACGTCCGCCGCCTTCTCGATCGCGTCGAGGTCGGCCAGCAGGTCCGGCCGGCCGGCCAGCACCGTACGGATCCGGTCCGCGGACTGCCGCTCGATCTGCCGGCCCGTGGTGTACGGCTGGAGGAACTGCGCGTCGGCGGCGATCGCGTACCCGCGCACACCGGTCTCCTGGTCCACCAGCGCGGTCTGCAGGCGGTACGCCTCGGTCGTCGCCGGGTCCAGGTGCGAGATCATCCGGTCCGAGACATGGGCGGTACGGGCGAGCAGCTGCGACCCGACCACGGTCCCCACGATCACCAGCACGCCCATCAGGGCCAGGGCGAGGTGGAACCAGCTCTGCACGGTCAGCCGCGCCCCGCGCCGGCGCAGGGAGGTCCGCACCGCGTGCGGTTCCCGGGACCGGTCGTCCGGACGGGGTTCCGCGGGACCCTCGGGCGGCCGCCGGTCCGGATTCTGCTCGGCGTACTGCTCAGCAGTGACGCCGCTCGTGCCGGTCATGCCTCTCCCGTCCACCGTACGTGCACCACGGCCACGTCGTCGGCGAGCCCGCCGTACGGCTCGGCCAGCGCCTCGGCCCGCCCGATCAGCGTGTCCACGAACGTCTGGGTGTCCAGTCCGTGGGCGGCCCGGGCGAGTTCGAGGAGTTCGTCCTCCCCGAGGCGCTGCCCGTCCGGGCCGGTGCGCCCCTCGTACAGCCCGTCGGTGAACAGCACCACGGCCGACCCGCCGGGCAGTTCGACCTCGTGCACCGGCCAGTCCGCCGCCGACGGCACCAGGCCCAGCGCCGGGCCGCCCGGCGGCTCCACCCACTCCACGCCCCGGCCGGTGCGCAGCAGCAGGCCCGGGTGGCCGGCCCGGGCGACCTCGAAGTGCCGCCGGTCCGGCGGGAGCGCCAGCATCGTGCAGGTGGCGAAGACGTGCTCGGCCTCCCGCTCGGCCACCAGTATCTCCTCCAGCATCGGCAGCCGGCGGTCCCCGGCGACCCCGCTGAGCACCAGCGTGCGCCACGCGATGCGCAGCGCGACGCCGAGCGCGGCCTCGTCCGGGCCGTGCCCCGAGACGTCCCCGATCAGCACGTGCACGGTGCCGTCAGGGGTCTCCACCACGTCGTAGAAGTCGCCGCCGAGCAGCGCGTGGGCGCGGCCGGGACGGTACCGGGCCACCACCTCAAGGCCCGACGAGCGAAGCAGCGGGGTGGGCAGCAGGCCGCGCTCCAGCCGGGCGTTCTCCCGCGCGTGCAGCCGGCTGGCCTGCAGCGCCACCGCGGCGTGCTCGGCCTGCTTGCGCTGGATCGCGTACCGCACCGCGCGGCCGAACAGCTCGGCCTCCACTCGGCCCTTGACCAGGTAGTCCTGCGCCCCGGCGGACACCGCGGCGAGCCCGGTCTGCTCCTCGGCCAGGCCGGTCAGCACCACCACCGGCAGCCCGACCGCCGCTCGCTGGATCTCCGCCACCGCCTCAAGACCCTGCGCGTCGGGCAGGTGCAGATCCAGCAGCACGCAGTCCGGCGGGCGAGCGGCCAGCTCCCGCCGGGCCTCGGCCATCGACCGGGCCCAGGCCAGCCGCATCCCGGGCGTGCAGTCGGCGACCAGCTCCTCCACCAGCAGCGCGTCGGCCGGGTCGTCCTCGACCAGCAGGACCAGCGGCTCCTGGGGATCGACGGGCACGGGGTCGCCGGCCGCGGACCGGGGCTGGGGGAGCAGTGGAGGCGGGGCCGCCGCGCCGCGCGGGTCCTGGCCGGCCCGCGCACCGCCTGACGGACGATCCCCGGCATGTACCTGCCGGACGGGCATCATCGGCTGTGTCCTCCCCTTCGCCCCCGGCACGCGGGGTTGCCGCGCGGCAACTCCCCGGAGGATACCCACCGGCCCCAGCGGCCCTCCGCCCGCACAGGTCGCGGCGGCCGGCCGGCACGGACGGCGAGCCGGTTCCCCCGTCTGCCGGAGGGGAACCGGCTCTCATCCGTGCCGGGCAGGCTTCTGCCCGCTCCGCCGGAGTTCACGCCCGGAATTGTCGGGCTCGGTTCCGGAGGCTTCGGGACCGCCGCGTCGGGCTTTGACGGGCAGTGGCCGCCGGTCTCAGTGGCCGGCCGTGCCCGAGCTCCACAGCGGGGTGCCGCCAGCCGAGTAGATCACGGTGTTGCCGTCGTTCTGCACGCTCAGCCAGGCACCGGAGTTGCCAGCGCTGCCGCTGGTCCACACGCCCGCTGCGGTGCCGTCGTACAGCACGAAGTTGCCGTCGCCCTGGAGCAGTGCCTCGGCGGTGCCCTTGCCGGCGGTGCCGGCGGACCACAGGGCGGTGCTGCCCTGGCGCAGCACCAGGTTGCCGTCACCCTGGAGGTTGAGGGTGAAGCGGCCGTCGCAGGAGGTCAGCGCCTGCCTCGGGTACAGGCCCTGGCCGGCCCGCAGCGTCCCGCACGCGGTGGACGCGGTCGCCGCCTTGAGGATGTCCGGCTCCGACACGCCGAGCAGGTATTCCAGCTGCTGCCCGCCGACGAACTGGCTCTGCAGGGTGCTGGACCCCGCCGACTGGTACTGGAACGCGCCCGGCCGCGAGGTCGGCCCGCCGCAGGCGCCCGCGGTGACGCCGACGTGGCGGGCGGTGTCGGTGTTGCCGGTCACCGTCCAGCTCGTCACGCCGTTGACGGCGTACCCGAAGCCGATGTTCTGGCCCTGCACGGTGTTGTTCGTGACCGAGGCGCCGTAGTTCGTGCCGGTGCCGCAGCCCCAGATCTGCGGGCCCATGGCGATGGCCACCTTGATGAACGCGCTCTTGCCGTCGATGGTGTTGTGGCTGACCACCGTACCGGTGTAATTGCCGTTCATCGGGGCGTAGTCGACCATGTTGATGCCGCCCAGCTCGGTCTGGGTCAGCGCGGTGATCGTGTTGTTCTGCACGGTGGAACCGGGCGCGCCGAAGATGACGATGCCGCCGTCGGTGGCGTCCTCCACGGTGTTGTTCTCGACCTGGCTGTGCCCGCACGCGAGCGAGATGCCGTCCGCCCAGGTGCCGCTGGGCGAGCCGGTGCCGGCCTGCGCGATGCGGTTGTTGAGGATCTTGGCGTTCTGGCAGGTCGGGGTGGAGTCGGTGACCGGGCCCTCGGCCATGTGCAGGGTGGACCAGCCGCGCGTCTGGTACGCGTTGACGTACTGCACGGTCTCGTTGCTGCCGCTGCCGCCCATCTCGATCAGGCCGCTGCCGCCGGCGATCCGGCCGAGGGCGGGCCGGTTGCCGTTGATCTGCAGGTTCTCCAGCACGACCCCGGACTGGTTGTTGCCCTGGACGGCCGTGGACTGGCTCGCGCCGGTGACCACGAGGGTGGCCCGGGTGCCGTCGGTGGGCAGGCCCTGCGTGTAGATCTTCTGGTTCGCCGCCGTGAAGCCGATGGGCGTGGTGAGGTTGAAGGTCGCGCCGGGACACAGGACCGCCTCGGCGCCCTGACCGTTGAGCGCGGCGGTGATGCCGGCCACGTTGCCGGACGCGATGCAGGCGGCCGCGGCGCGGGGTGCCGCGTTGTGCTCCGGGTGCGCCGCGGCCTGGGCGACGCCGGGGGCGGCCAGGACCAGGCCGAGCGCGGCGAGGTGGGCGGGGTAGGCACGGCGGAGGCGGGGCGGACGCGGGACGGCGGGAGCCGCCGGCCGGTGGTCGTCGTGCCTGTGGCGCCATGGGGCTTTGGGCATGGTGAAGTCCTCCGTGGGGGGAGCGCGTTCGCGCCGGGGCACCGCCGGACATCCGATGTCGGTGCCCGTGGTGGGGGTGTGCGGGACCTGACGGCCGGCGCACGGGCTCAGGGATCGCGCGCCGGCCGCGTACCTGTCGCGGAACGTCGGAGCTATGGTGCAGCGGGCGGGCGGCTCTTGGGAAGAGAGCTGCGTTCTGAGACAGCGGTGACTTTGCGGCCGTGCCTGTACGGCGCTGGGTGATCGGATGTCTGCGCGTCCTGGTGGGCTGCGGGGGAGGCGGGGCCGCGCCTGCTGACGCTCGCCTGATCAGGCGGCACGCCGTGGCGCGAGCCGCTTTCCGGCACAACTGCGGGTGCCCGGCCCGGAGTTGTCCCCTCCCGCCCACGGTCCCGGCCCGCCCGGCCGGCGCCCGCCGCTTCGTACCGGAAACGGCGGAAGGGGCCGAACGGGGGAGTATTGGCATATTCCTGCCGGTTGCCGCCGGATCGCCGCTTTACTGAGCGGCAAGGGGCGGCCCCGGACCGGACCCGGGACCGCCCCGCCCGGCCACGGGACGGCATGGCGTCCCGCGGCCGGACCACCCAACCCACTGGACCCCCCAACCCCCGGCCCCCCGGACCCCATGACCTTCGGACCCCGGACCACGCGGACCACCCCCTGGGAGCTCGCCCTTATGACCGTCTCGGTCGTCCTGTTCACCGCCGACCTGCGGCTGCACGACCATCCGCCGTTGCGCGCCGCCACCGGGTCCGCGGATCACGTCGTACCGCTGTTCGTCCGCGACCGGGCGATCGAGGCGGCCGGGTTCGCGGTGCCCAACCGGCGGGCGTTCCTGGCGGACTGCCTGCGCGACCTGGACGCCGGGCTGCGCGAGCGCGGCGGACGGCTGGTCGTGCGCGGCGGCGCGGTGGTGGCGCAGGTGTGCCGGCTGGCGCGGGAGGCGGGCGCGGCCGAGGTGCACATGGCGGCCGGGCCCAGCGGTTATGCGCAGGAGCGGGAGCGGCGGCTGCGCGAGGAGCTGGCGGCGCAGGGCGGCCGGCTGGTCGTGCACGACGCCGTGACCTGCGTGGTGCCGCCGGGCGCCGTCACCCCCGCCGGGTCGGACCACTTCGCGGTGTTCACACCGTACTTCCGGCAGTGGTCCGCCCAGGCGCTGCGCACCCCGGTGCCCGCCCCGCGCCGGGTGAGCGTGCCCGACGGCTTGGGCTCGGAGCGGCTGCCCGACCGGGCCGGCGTCCCCGGCACGTCACCGGGGCTGGCCGCCGGCGGCGAGAGCGAGGGCCGCAAGCGGCTGGCGGCCTGGCTGCGGCGGGGCGTCGAGGCGTACGAGGAGCGGCACGACGACCTGGCCGGCGACGCCACCTCCCGGCTCTCCGCGCACCTGCACTTCGGCACCCTGTCCCCGGTCGAGGTGGCGCACCGGGCCCGCCGGCACGCGGGCGCCGGCGCCGAGGCGTTCGTCCGGCAGCTGGCCTGGCGCGACTTCCACCAGCAGGTGCTCGCCGCCCGCCCGGCCACCGCCGCGGCCGACTACCGCACGCGGCACGACGACTGGCGCGGCGCCGACGCGGAGCCGGACGTCGCCGCCTGGCGGGAGGGCCGCACCGGCTACCCCGTGATCGACGCGGCGATGCGCCAACTGGCCCACGAGGGCTGGCTGCACAACCGGGCCCGCCTGCTCACCGCGAGCTTCCTCACCAAGACCCTCTACGTGGACTGGCGCACCGGCGCCCGCCACTTCCTCGACCTCCTGGTCGACGGCGACATCGCCAACAACCAGCTCAACTGGCAGTGGGTGGCCGGCACCGGCACC
Organism: Actinacidiphila acididurans; assembly: GCF_016918855.1. Lineage (GTDB taxonomy): Bacteria > Actinomycetota > Actinomycetes > Streptomycetales > Streptomycetaceae > Actinacidiphila > Actinacidiphila acididurans. The sequence goes on along the minus strand of NZ_JADKYB010000019.1, from coordinate 149,495 downwards.
GACACCCGCCCCAACCGCGTCCTCAACCCCCTCGCCCAGGCCCGCCGTTACGACCCGGACGGCGCGTACGTACGCCGCTGGGTCCCCGAACTGCGCGACCTGGCCGCCCCCGCCGTCCACCGCCCCTGGACCTCCCCGTCCGGCCCGCCCCGCGGCTACCCGCCCCCGATCGCCGACCTCTCCACCGCCCTCACCCGCTTCCGCGTCGGCCGCGGCCTGACCTGAGCCTGTACCCCGCAACCGCCCCCGGCCCGGCCGCCCGCCGCCTAGACTGCCGGGCACCGAAACGAGGGGGCGGGGTGCCGGCACCGAACAGGATCGTGCTCGAAGTGGTGGGCGCGGCCGATGTCGACGACGAGGAACTGCAGGAGCTGACGCTGAGCCTGCGGCGGCACCTGCTGGACCTGGACGTGGACGACGTGCGCCCGGCCGCGGGCGGCCAGGCGCCGCAGGGGGCCAAGCCGGCCGGGACCGTCGCGGTGGGTGCCCTGGTGCTGACGGCCGCCCCCGTACTGCTGCGGGCGGTGCTGCGCTGCGTCGAGGAGTGGCTGCGGAACCGGCCGGTGCGCACGGTGCGCCTCGAACTGTCCGGCCGCACCATCGAGCTCGGCGCGGCGTCCGCGCAGGACCAGCGCCGGCTGATCGAGGAGTTCGTGCGGGCCGGGGAGACCGCCGCGGCGGACCCGGCCGGCAGCGAGGGCGCCGGCGCAACCGACCGTACGGACGGCACCGACGGCACCGATGCGGCGGCCGAGCCCGGCGCCGGAGGTCCCCGGGGTTGACCGGCGAACGCGACGCCCTGCTCATCGCCACGGGCAGGTACGACAGCCCGGCGCTGCGCACCCTGCGCTCACCGGTGCAGGACGTGGACGGCCTCGCGGCCGTGCTCGGCGACCCGGCCATCGGCGGCTTCCGCGTGCGGACCGTCACCGACGCGCCGTCGTACCAGGTCACCCGGGCCCTGGAAGAGTTCTTCCGGGGCCGCGGCCGGGACGACACGCTGCTGCTGCACCTGTCCTGCCACGGGATCAAGGACGACGACGGCCGGCTGTACTTCGCGACCGAGGACACCGACAAGGACCTGCCCGCCTCCACCGCCGTATCCGCCGCCTTCGTGCAGGCGCAGATGGAACGCTGCCGGGCCCGCAGCATCGTGGTGCTGCTCGACTGCTGCTACAGCGGCGCCTTCCTGGCCGGCGCCAAGGGCGACGGCAGCGTGCACGTACGCGAGGAACTCGCCGGCCACGGCCGGGTGGTGCTGACCGCGACCAACCGGACCGAATACGCGTGGGAGGGCGATCGCCTGGAGTCGCTGGACCCGCAACTGTCGCGCTTCACCGGTGCGCTGGTCAGCGGACTGCGCGGCGGCGCCGCCGACCTCAACCGGGACGGGCGGATCACCGTCACCGAACTGTACGACTACGTGTACGAGGAGGTGCGCCGCAGTGGGGCCCGGCAGACCCCGAGGATGTGGGCGGACGTGGAGTACCAGGTGGTGATCGCCCGGGTGCCGCCGCGGCCCGCCCCGCAGCCGCCACCCGGACCGCCACCGGAGCCGCCGCCCGCCGAGCCGCCGTGGCCGACCCGGGCCCGGCGCGGCAAGGACGCGCTGATCCCGCTCGAACTCACCCTGCGCGAGGTGACGTTCGGCGTCGACAAGGAGGTCGTGGTGGACACCGCGGTGCCGTGCGACCCGTGCCGGCGCACCGGCCGCGTGGGGGATTCACCCGAGATCGCCTGCGCCGCGTGCCACGGCGCCGGGATCGTCCGCGACGGCGGGACCTGCCGGCCGTGCGACGGCACCGGCACGGTCTTCCGCGCCCCGTGCCCCGTCTGCGAGGGCCACGCCCGGGTTCCCGCCCGCCGCACCCTGACGGTCAGGATCCCGCCCGGTGTCGACAACAGCACGCGTATCCGGCTGGCGGGGGAGGGCGAGATCGGGCCGGGCGGCGGGCCCGCGGCCGACCTGTACGTGGAGATCGTCGAGCTCCCCGACCCGCGCTACACCCGGCGGGGCGACGACTTCGTGGTCGTCGAGCGCATCCCCCGCCGCGTCGCCGAGAAGGGCGGCACCGTCACGGTGGAGACCTTCGACGGCCCCAGGAACATCCGCGTCGCCCCCGGCCACGACCCCGCCAAGCTGCTGCGGTTGCGCGGCCTGGGCGCCCGCCGGCTCTGGGAGCGGGAGCGGGGCGACCTCCTGGTGCGGGTCGAACCGACGCCCTGAGCGCAGCCGGGCTCCCGCCGGACGGGGGTGACCCACGGCCTACGGCCATGGCCTTGCGGTCACCTATTGTGACTCGGGTCGTGCGGTGGGCCGGAGCACCGCACATCGGCCGAGGGAAGACCCATGACCAATCCGATGCCACCGCGCCGCAGTCCCCAGGACCCCTGGCGCTCGGAGGGCGCGCCGCCGTCCGGGCCGCCGCAACGGCCCAGACGCGGCATCCACGCCTGGCGCTCGCTGATCCTGACCGTCCTCGTCGTCTACCTGCTGAGCAACCTCGGCCTGCTGATGTTCGGCGGCTCGGGCATCCGTACCGTCTCCTACAGCGAGTTCGACAAGCAGCTCACCGCGAACAACGTGAAGACCGTCTACTCCAAGGGCGACGCCATCGAGGGCGTGCTGCGCAAGGAGGGCAAGAACTCCGACGGCTCGGGCACGTACACCCGCTTCAAGACCCAGCGCCCGGTGTTCGCCGACGACAAGCTGTGGCAGACCCTGGCGAAGAACGACGTGACGGTCACCGCCGAACCGGTGGTCACCGAGCACGGGTTCCTCTACAACCTGCTGGTCTCCCTCGCCCCGGTCGCGATCATCGTGGTGCTGTGGACGCTGCTGGCCCGGCGGCTGGGCTCGGCGATCGGCGGCGGGGGACTGGGCGGCATCGGCCGCAAGGCGCCGCCGAAGCCGGTCACCGTGGAGGACGGCAAGCGGACCACCTTCGAGGACGTGGCGGGCATCGACGAGGTCGAGGCCGAACTCAGCGAGGTGGTGGACTTCCTCAAGCGGCCCGAGGTGTACCGGGCGGTGGGCGCGCGGCTGCCCCGCGGCGTCCTGCTGGCCGGCCCGCCCGGCACCGGCAAGACGCTGCTGGCCCGCGCGGTGGCCGGCGAGGCGGACGTACCCTTCTTCTCGGCGTCGGCCTCGGAGTTCATCGAGATGATCGTCGGCGTGGGCGCGAGCCGGGTGCGGGAGCTGTTCGCCGAGGCACGCAAGGTCGCCCCCTCGATCATCTTCATCGACGAGATCGACACCATCGGCCGGATGCGCGGCAACGGAGGGCTCGGCGGCCACGACGAGCGCGAGCAGACCCTCAACCAGATCCTCACCGAGATGGACGGCTTCTCCGGCGCCGAAGGCGTGGTGGTCATCGCCGCCACCAACCGCGCCGACATCCTGGACCCCGCGCTGACCCGCCCCGGGCGCTTCGACCGCACGGTCAACGTCAGCCCGCCCGACCGCACCGGCCGGGAGTCGATCCTGCGCATCCACACCCGGAACATCCCGCTGGCCGACGACGCCGACCTCGACCGGATCGCCCGCTCCACCCCCGGCATGACCGGCGCCGAACTGGCCAACCTCGCCAATGAGGCGGCCCTGCTCGCGGTCAAGCGGGACAAGCCCGTGGTGGGCCAGGCGGAGCTGTCCGACGCCCTGGAACGCATCCAGCTGGGCACCGAGCGCCCGCTGGTCATGCCGGAGGAGGAGCGCCGGCGCACCGCGTACCACGAGTCCGGGCACGCCCTGCTGGGCATGCTCCAGCCCGGCGCCGACCCGGTCCGCAAGATCACCATCATCCCGCGCGGCCGCGCGCTCGGCGTCACCCTGTCCACCCCGGACGCGGACCGCTACGCGTACACCGAGGAATATCTGCGCGGCCGGATCATCGGCGCGCTGGGCGGCATGGCGGCCGAGGAGGTCGTGTTCGGCGTCATCACCACCGGCGCGGAGAACGACCTGGAGCAGGTCACCAACATCGCCCGCGGCATGGTCGGCCGCTGGGGCATGAGCGAGCGGGTGGGCCGGCTCAGCGCGATCCCGAACGACGCCCAGCAGGCGTACGGGCTGTCCGCCGCGCCCGCGACCCTCGACATCGTGGACGCCGAGATCCGCCGGATCGTGGACGAGTGCTACGACCGGGCCAAGGCGCTGCTGGCCGAGCACCGCTCCCGGCTCGACGCCCTGGCCGGCGCGCTGCTGGAGGCCGAGACCCTGGAGGAGACCGCGGTCTACGAGATAGCCGGCATCCCCCACCCGCCGGTCGACGACACCACCGCCCCGGCCCCGGCGGTCCCGCTCACCGCGCCGGCCAAGGAGGCGGCCCGCTCCGGTACGGAAAGCGCGCCGCACACCGCCTGACCGGGCGCGGGGCGCGGACCCCGCGCGGACCGGTGGGCCGAAAGGGCCGAAGGGACCGAAGGGGTGTGCCGCCCGCCCGGCCGGGAGCCGGGCGGGCGGCACACCCTCGGCCGCCTGCCCGTACCGGGTCCGCACACCCTGTCCGTTCCCTGTCCGCTCCCTGTCCGGATTGTTCGGCGGCGCTCGGGGTGTCCGCGCCGATCCGGCTCCTCCTGGTGTATCCCTCTTGCGGGGGACGGTGTGCGCCCGGTGTCGTACCGGGTACGGCCGGGGGACAGTTGCGTGAGCGGATCGGAGGGGCGCCGGCGTGGTGGAGACCGGACGGACCGGTGGCGGCAGGGCCAGCACCATGAAGGACGTGGCCGAGGCGGCCGGGGTGGGCGTGGGCACCGTCTCGCGCGTGCTCAGCGGCAAGGGGCAGGTCAGCACGGCCACCCGGGAGCGCGTGCTGGCCGCCGTCCGCGCGATGGACTTCCGCCCCAGCGCCCTGGGCCGCGGCCTGAAGCTCCAGCGCACCAACAACATCGGCCTGATCGTCGCCGACATCGCCAACAACTTCTACGGCGAGTTCGCCGAGGGCGTGCTGTCCGCGGCCAAGGCCCTGGGCAAGCACGTCATCGTCTGCGCCAGCGGCGAGGACCCGGCGACCGAGCGCGAATACGCCGAAGTGCTGCTCCAGCAGCGGGTGGACGGTGTCATAGCCTTCCCCACCGGCCACAACACCGACGTCTGGCAGGGCGCCCGGCGGCTCGGCGTCAACATGGTGTTCGTCGACCGGATCGTGGAGTCCTTCGACGTGCCCACCCTCATGGTGGACAACATCGGCGGCAGCCGCGCCGCCACCGAGTACCTGCTCGCCCTCGGCCACCGCCGCATCGGCTACCTCGGCGGCCCGCAGGCCCTCACCAGCGGACAGCAGCGCGAGGAAGGCTTCCGCGCCGCCCACCACGACGCCGGGGCGCAGGTGCACGAAAGCCTGGTGGTCCGCACCCGGTTCACCCGCGACACCGCGTACGCCAGCGCGCTGCGGCTCATCCACGGCCGCCCCGCGCCCACCGCGCTGTTCGCCACCAACAACGTGCTCGGCGAGGCCGCGCTGGCCGCCGTCCGGGACAGCGGCATGACCGTCCCCGACGACATCTCCCTGGTCATGTTCGACGACGTGCCCTGGGCCGGGCTGGTCACGCCCCCGGTCACCGTCGTCGCCCAGCCCGCTCGCCGGATGGGCGTGGAGGCCGCCCGCCTGGTCTCCGCCCCGGACCAGCCGGCTCCGGGCCGGCCGCGCGTCCTGCCGTACGAGTTCGTGATCCGCCGCAGCTGCCGGCCCTGGCACGAACCGGACCCGCTGCCGGGAGAGGGCTGAGGGAAATCCGGGGTGGAAGGTTGCCTCTCCGGGAGTGTGGGAGCGCTCACATACGAGGGCGCGCCTGCCGTCCGGCTGTCCGTCCCCGACTCCGGCCCGGCGCACCCGAGTCGGCGGAACCACCCAGCGTGACCGGCGCCGATCACCCGGGACGGACCGGACTTGACGGACCTGGCTGTGAACGCTAACGATGGCACTCCCCACGGAACGGAGAGTCATGTCCCAGACCCCCGAGAGCACGGGAGTGCGCCGGGCGCCCACGATGGCGGATGTCGCGCAGCGGGCCGGGGTGTCGCACCAGACGGTGTCGCGGGTGCTCAGTCATCACCCGAACGTGCGGGACTCCACGCGGGCGGAGGTCTTGCGGGCGATCGAGGAGCTGGGATATCGGCGCAATTCCTCGGCCCGGGCGCTGGTGACCAGGCGGACCCTGACCCTCGGTGTGGTGGCGTGCAATCCGACGCTCTTCGGCCCGGCCAGCACCCTGTTCGGGCTGGAGGAGGCCGCCCGGGACGAGGGCTACCTGGTCTCGGCGGTGACCCTGCGCCAGTTCACTCCCAAGGCGCTGGAGGAGGCCATCGACCACCTCAGCGAGTGGGGCGTGGAAGGGATCGTGGTGATAGTGCCGCACCGGGCAGCGGTCGCCGCGCTGGCCGAACTGCGGCTGCCCTTCCCGGTCGTCACGGTCGAGGGCGGGCACTCCCTGCCCATACCCGGCGTGTCCGTGGACCAGGAGCTGGGCGGCCGACTGGTCACCGAGCACCTGCTCGCGGCGGGGCATCGTACGGTCTGGCACGTGGCCGGCCCGGGCGGCTGGCTCGAGGCCGAGGCCCGCATCGCCGGCTGGCAGGCGGCCCTGCGGGAAGCGGGCGCGGAGGTGCCCGAGCCGCTGGTGGGGGACTGGACGCCGCTGTCGGGCTACCGGGCCGGGCAGGAACTGGCCGGACGGGCCGCCGCAGGCCGGGTACGGGGCCGGGGTCCGGAGGTCACGGCCGTCTTCGTGGCCAACGACCAGATGGCCCTCGGCGTGACCCGTGCCCTGCGCGAGGCCGGCCTGTCCGTACCCGCGCAGGTCGCCGTAGCCGGCTTCGACGACATCCCCGAGGCGGAGTTCTTCGCGCCCCCGCTGACCACCGTCCGCCAGGACTTCGCGGCCGTCGGCCAGGCCAGCATCCGCCTCCTGGTCAGCCGCCTCGAAGCGGCCACCGTCCAGACCGGCGACGACGAGCGCGTCGTCATCGAACCCCGCCTGATCGTCCGCGCCAGCACCATCCGCCCCTGAGCCCCGGGTCCCCGGAGGTTCCCGGATCATCCGGGTCGACGACGGGTGGCGTGGCCGGTCCGGGCTGCTGATCCTCAGGCTGCCCCGGCCCACGGGACCAGGGCGACGACCGGCGTACAGGAGCTGGCGGGCGCTGGCAGGTGCCGGGCGTGGCATGGGATGCGGGCGAGCACGATCTGCGGGTCCGGTCCGGGAACGAGTGTCGCTGCCGCGGAACGTCGGCGATGCCTCCGCATGGTTGGCGTGGGCGGGATCGGCCGGCCGGCCGCGTGGACGACGCCGCTCAGCGCGTGATCGTGCGGGTCGCGTCCCGACCGGGCGCGGTCAGCCGGCCAGCAGGGCGTCCAGCACGCGGCCGAACAGCGGTCGGCCGGCCGCGGCCAGCAGGGAGTTCGCCGCGGCCGGCAGCCCGGCGCACCGGATGTCCTCCCGCCAGCGCACCAGGCTGCCACCGACGCCGTACGAACCGTCCGGGCCGCTCGTTTCCGCCGGGCCGGCCGGCCGGACGTGCAGTTCGGCCCAGCCGCGCACGACCCGCCCGCGCTTCTCCAGCCGGCACAGTCCTGGCACCCCAGGCGCGGGCGGCCGCCAGACGACGATCTCCATCGGGTCGTCGAACCCGAACCGTCCGACTCCGGTCCGGGCCACGACCACGGCGCCCACTCCGGCCCCCGTACCCGGCCTCACCCCCACCCGGGTCAACGGCATGGCCGAGTGCCGCGGCCAGTCGGTCATCCGTCCCCAGGCCCGCTCCGGGGTGAGGGCGACGGTGCGCGACAGCTCGAACAGGGCCACGACGCCCAGCGTAGGCGGCGTGCGGGCGTGCGGGCCTCACCGTACGGGCGGCGCCGCCATGTCCGCGAGGTCGGTGAGCAGTTCGCGGGCGGCGCGGGCGCCGGAGGCGAGGGCGCCCTGGAGGGACCCGGTGGCGCGATGGTCACCGCAGACGTAGCGGCCGGGGGCGAACCGGGTGGTGCGGCTCAGCGGCCAGGGCGGGGGCATCGCCGGGAGGGCTTCGGGGACACGGTACTGGGCCAGCGGCTCCCAGCCCGAGGTGTCGGTGGCGTACAGCTCGGCCAGCACGTTGCGTACCGCGCGTTCGCCGGGGACATCGGAGGCGCCCAGGACCGAGGTGGCCACCAGGGCGCGGCCGGCGGGCGCGTACGTGCGGCTCACCTCGCTGAGCACGACCGTGTTGAGGACGCGACGGGCGCTGTCCGTGAGCAGGGTGGGTTCGGCGAGCGGTGAGGCGGGGGCCGCGTGGTAGTACGTCGTGACCGCGCGGACGGCCGGGACGGCGAGCCCGGGCAGCAGGCGCCCGGCGGCGGCCGGGCCGGTGGCGACCACGACCGCGCCGGCCGGCTCCTCGCGGCCGTCGGCGAGGAGCACACCTTCGTCGGTGAGCCGTTCGACCGGGGTGCCGAGCCGGACCGTGCCCGGCGGTAGGCCGGCGGCGAGCTGCTCGGGCACGGCGGCCACGCCCGCCGCGGGAAGACACAGCGTGCCGCGCAGCATCGAACGCCAGATCAGGTGGAAGAAGCGGCTGGACGTCTCCAGCTCGTCCTCCAGGAAGACGCCGGACAGGAAGGGCCGGAAGAAGGTCTCGACCAGCTCCTCCGAGATCCCGGCGGCCGCGAGCTCGGTGCGTGTCGTACGGTCCGGCCCGCGGGTCAGCAGGCGCGGCGGCGCGAGCAGGTCCCGGCCGCCGAGCACCCCGAGCGCCACGAGGTCGCGCAGGCCGGCCCGCTGCCGCCCGCTGACCAGGCCCGCGATGTCCCGGGGCCGGCGGGTCGGGTCCGCCACCCGCAGCCGGCCGCGCGGCCCGTGCACCAGCACCCCCGGCGTGAACGGACGCAGCCGCAGCTCGCGCAATCGCAGCCGGGCCCGCACCTGCGGGTAGGACGTGTTGACGACCTGGAACCCCCGGTCGAGCCGGAACCCGTCCCTCACATCGGTGCGCATCCGCCCGCCCACCGCGTCCCCCGCCTCCAGCACCCCGACCCGCAACCCCGCGGCCACCAGGTCCCCGGCACACGCAAGCCCCGCCGCCCCCGCCCCCACCACCAACACGTCTGCCATGACCGCCCACCGCCTTCCCGTCCCGCCCCAGCCTTCCCCCTCCCGGCCAGGACAGCGCCCGCGGGCGAGCCGGAGTCACCCCGTCGGCCCCGCCGACATCAGTGGCCGGCACCCCGGCCGAACTCCGCACCCAGGTCCGCGCCCGGATCGGTTAACCCCGGCCCGTACAGGTACCGCCCGCGCCGACCGGAGCCACCCCGCCGCTCCCGCCGCCCGTCAGCGACCCGGCTCCGTACCGAAGTCCGCGCCCGTGTTCCCGCCCGGGTCACCGCCGGAGGCCGGACCGGCGAACCCCAGCCCGTGCAGGTGGCGCCGGCACGAACCGGAGCCACCCCGCCGCCCATCAGTGACCCGGTACAGAGGTCGGTGGCCGGACCCCGCCCGGTTCACTGTCCGCGGCCGAATCCGCGAACCCGGCCCGTACAGCTACCGCCGGCACGAACCGGAGCCACCCCGCCGCTCCCGCCACCTTTCAGCGGCCCGGCTCCGTACCGAAGTCCGCGCCCGTGTCCCCGCCCGGGTCGCCGCCGGAGGCCGGATCGGCGAACCCCAGCCCGTGCAGGTGGCGCAGCTTCTCCGGGTTGACGACGACGTCCGCCTGGACGATCAGGCCGTCGGCCACCGCGAGGGCGATGACGCCGACGACGGTCCCGTCGTCCTGGGCGACCACGACACCGGGTGCGCCGTTCACGGTGGCCGGGCGCAGCTGCGTGGTGGTGGGGTCGATGTACTTGCGCAGGCCCAGCGCGAAGCGCGCGACCTTGTCGCGGCCGACGACGGGGACGCGGGCCGCGGAGACCTGGCCGCCGCCGTCGGAGTGCCAGACCACGTCCGGGTCGAGCACCGCGGTGAGGCGTTCGAGGTCGCCGTCGCCGACCGCGCCGAGGAACGCGGCGACCGCCGCCCGGTGCGCGGCGCGGTCGACCGTACGGCGCGGTGCCTCGGCCCGGATGCGCTGCCGGGCCCGGGAGGCGAGCTGCCGTACGGCATCGGGGGTGCGGCCCACGACGCCGGCGATCTCCGGGAACGGCATCGCGAACACGTCGTGCAGGATGAAGGAGGTCCGCTCGGCCGGGGTGAGCCGTTCCATCACCGCGAGCATCGCCAGGCCCACCGACTCGTCAAGCGTCACCCGGTCCTCCGGCGTGGCCGCGTCCGTGACCAGCGGCTCGGGCAGCCAGGGCCCGACGTAGACCTCGCGGCGGCTGCGGGCGCTGGCGAACTGGTCGTAGCAGATCCGGCTGACCACGGTGGTCAGGAAGGCCCGCGGGTCCTTGACCTCGTCGTCGGCCTGCCGCTGCCAGCGCAGCCAGGTCTCCTGCACGGCGTCGTCGGCGTCCGCGACCGACCCCGTGAGGCGGTAGGCGATGCCCCACAGCCTGTCCCGGTGCTCCTCGAAGACCGCCAACCGTGCCATCGCGCTTCCCTCGGCTCCTCGTCGTCCGTACCCGCTGTTCCAGGATGGACGAGACGGGCGGCCGGAACGTGACAGGGCCGGGAGCCGTCAGGGCGTGCGGCGCTCCCCGGCCGGCAGCAGGAGCGCGGCGCCGGCGAGGACGAACAGGCCCAGGGTGACGACATTGAGCGCCTTGTCGCGGGCGCCGTACATATCGAGGTGCCCCATGTGGTACGCGAAGTGCGGGACGCTGAACACCAGCCAGGTCAGGCCCGCCGCCTGGGCGAGCCGGGTGTCGGCGGCCCGACGTGCGGCGGTGAGACTGAGGACCGCCAGGGCCAGGTACATCGCGCCGACGTCCTTGGCGAGGTGTTCGTTGTACGGCCCGAGCACGGGCAGCCAGTGCAGGCCGAGACCGGGGAAGGAGCGGTACCAGGAGGCGGTGGCGAAATACGCCCAGCCGCCGACGAAGGCCGCGACCACGGCCAGGACCAGCAGCAGGGCGCGGCGTGCGAAAACGTTCATGCCCTGTGGACGGGGCAGGGGCCGCGAGTGTGACGGCGCCGGCCGCCGCGGCGGATGTGACGTACGCCGCGCCCGGCCCGCGTCACATCCGGCGGGACCCTCCCGTCTCCACGGCGGTACGGCACGTCGCCGGGCAGCGGGGAAGCCGGGCGGCACGGACGAGAGGAACGAGGAACATGCGGATCGCGGTCGCGGGCGGCACCGGTTGGGCGGGCCGGCTGGTCGTCGACGCCATCGGGGAGGCCGGGCACGAAGCGGTGGTGATCGCCCGGTCCCAGGGCGTCGACCTGACCACCGGGCAGGGGCTGGACGCGGCCCTGGCAGGCGTGGACGTGGTGGTCGACACGACCAACATCGTCACCACGAACCGGGCGAAGGCGGAGGAATTCTTCGCCGCCACCACCGGCCGGCTGCTGCAAGCAGGGCAGGCGGCGGGCGTCGGCCACCATGTGGTGCTCTCCATCGTCAACTGCGACCGGGTCGACCTGGGCTACTACTACGGCAAGCGCCGCCAGGAGGCCCTGGTGGCGGCGGGCCCGGTGCCGTACAGCATCCTGCGCGTCACGCAGTTCCACGAGTTCGCCGCGCAGATGCTGGCGCGCGGCGGCCCGATCGTCCTCGCGCCGCGCATGCTCTGCCGGCCGATCGCCCTGACGGAGGTCGCCCAGGCTCTGCTCGACCTGGCCGTGGACCGCCCGGCCGGCCTCGCCCCCGACCTGGCCGGCCCCGAGGAACAGGAGATGGTGTCCATGATCCGCCGGCTGCACCACGCCCGCGGTGGCCGCCGCCCCGTCGTCCCCCTGCGCATCCCCGGCGCCGCCGGCCGCGCGGTGGCGGGCGGCGGTCTCCTGCCGCTCGGAGACGCCACCCTGGGCGCGCAGACCTTCGACGCGTGGGTGGAGGAGGACGCGGCGGCCCGGCAGGAGGACGCCGTCTGACGCGGACCGGGGCGGGGCGGGGAGTGGCCGCACGGCGGAGGGCCGTGCCGGGCACGGGTCCGTATGCGGACGGCGCTGATTGCGCTAGTTGTCGGACACGGCCTGGTGCGGGGTGCCGGGGATGATGCGGGCGCTGGCCCATTCGAAGACGCGGGGCTCGTCGAGCGAGGTGACCCACAGGTCGACCCTGGCGGCCAGGTCCTCGCCGGGCCAGGGGCCGACGCCCAGGACGCGCAGGCCGGCAGCGGCGGCGGCGAGTACGCCGGCGCGGGAGTCCTCGACCGCCAGGGTGTCGGAGGCGGAGGCCCCGCAGAAGCGCGCCGCCGTCAGATAGACGTCGGGGTGCGGCTTGGGGCGGATCAGATCGTCGGGCACCACGATGTGGTCGAAGTAGTCCCGCAGTTTCGCGGCGCCCAGGCTGTCCTCGACCACCTCCAGCGGGCAATTGCTGGCGACGGCGAGCGGCGCGAACTTCGCTGCATTCTGTACCAGTTCACGTGCGCCGGGCATCGTGCGCGGCGCCGCCATGGACAGGACGCGGAACCGGCTGAGAATGCGCTCGGCCAATTGCGGTGCCAGATAAGGCCGTTGGGCTTCCTCGGCCATCAGTCGGCCGCATTCGGTGTAGTGCAGCCCTTTCGTGCGCTCCGCGAATCCGGGTTCCGTTCGTACCCCGAATTCCTTGATGGTCTGATCCCGCGCGGTCTGCCAATGGCGTTCGCTGTCGATCAGAGTGCCGTCGCAGTCGAAGACGATGGCCGCGGGAGTCCAGGCGAGAATGCGGTGAGGAGTCATGACTCATTCCCTTGGGGGAATTCCCGAGGGGCGCCCGGGCCCGGCTCCGCCATGACTGAAGACACAGGTCGGCGGCTGTTTCGGACACGGCAAGGGATTTTGGCGGCGGACGGGGCCGAAACTTCGGCGTCCGGTTGTCCACCGTTAGATGACGTTCACCACGTTATGGGCAACTACACAAAGAAGTCAAGCCACTACCAAAAGTGAGAAGTCGGTGAGGTGAGCGGGACTGCTGTGACGGACAACAACTCCCGCTTGTCCGGGGAGAATTGCCCGCGCGGGATTTCCGTACCGAGTCCGCGGCCTCGGCGAAAGGCCGAGGCCGCATCCCATTTCGGCCTGTGCGTACGGCAGTTGGGGTCGGCGCGAGGGCGAGAGCCGCGCGCTCAGGACCCGCCGTGCTCCCCGGGACCGTCGTGCTCGTCGCCGAGCAGGTACTCGGTGGTGCCGGTGAGGTCCAGCAGCCGGTCCAGGGTGTCCGGGCGGTGCAGCAGGCGCAGCGGCAGTCCGCTCGCGGCGGTGCGGCGGCGGATCGTCAGCAGGGCCGCCAGGCCCATCGAGTCGCACACGGTGAGCCCGGCCAGGTCCAGCGACAGACCGGCCGCCGCGGGCGGGGTGTTCAGCTCCTCGGTGACGGTGGTCAGCAGGTCGTCCGAGGTCTCGTAGTCCAGCGGCCCGCGCACCGTGATCACGATCGCGTCCGCCCGCGGGCGCGCCGTGACGAGCGCGAAGTAGTCGTCGTCCGCGAAGCCCGAGGCGGCCGGAGCCCAGTCGGTGCCGGTGTTCCCGGCCGGGGCGCTCAGGGCGGCCGCGGCGTCCACGGCCGGCGCCGTACGGTCGGCGGCCGCGGCGATTGCCTCGGCCTCGGTGGCGGAGTCTGCGGGTTCGGTACTCATGCGGTCGGTCCATCGGCAGCGGCGGGCGGGGGAGAGACGAGTGCGGCGACCGTACCGCGGCCGGCCGCGAGCAGCGCCAGGGCCCGGGAGAAGTCCTTCAGCTCCACGGTCAGCAGGTCCAGGGCCGGCAGCAGGGAAGCGGCCGGCACGCCCCGGGCGGTGAGGATGCCCGCGGTCCAGGCGAGGAATCCGGTGAACAGCTCCTCGTCGTCGGTGTAGAGGGCGATCCCCAGGAAGTCGACGATGTGCGCGATGTCCTCGGCGGTGTGATGCCGTTGCTGCTCCGAGTAGTCGCGCATCGCGGGGAAACGGTTCTCCAGCCCCGCGGTCACCGCGCCGACCAGGGCGGTTGCGCTGCGGGTGACCAGCGTGTACTCCTGGTCGGCCAGGTGCGGCAGATCGTCGACCGGCTGGTGGTCGGCCACCGGCGGGGGCAGTCCGCGGGACAGCCGGTCGGCGGCGGACCGCGCGTCCGGCGCCCAGGCGTCGGCCCCCAGCAGCCGGGCGTAGCGGCCGTCCGGGCCGAAGCCCGCGCCCCCGGCGATCACCGGTGTGCCCGTGGCCTGGCAGGCGGTCACCGCAGCGTGGGCGACGGGCAGCCGGGTGACCAGCGACGCCGACAGCGCCACCGCGTCCGGGGCCGTACGGTGCAGATGCCCGATCAGGTGCGGGGTGGGCACCTGCGCGCCCAGGTAGTCCACCTGCCAGCCGCGCAGGCTCAGTACCTGGGCCAGCAAACGGGCCGGCAGCGCGTGCCATTCGCCGTCCACGCAGGCCACCGTGACCCGGCCGCGGGGCGGTCCGCTGCGGGCGCCCGCGGCGTGCCGGCCGACGGCGGCCACCACCCGGTCGTTGATCGCGGTCGCCGCGTGCTCCTGGGCCACGCTCAGCCGGTTGGCCGCCCACTCGGCGCCGACCCGCGCCTGCACCGCGCCCACCACGTCCAGCAGCACGCTCTCGGTGTCGCTGCCGGCGTCCAGCGCGGCGAGCACGACCTCGACGGCGGACGGCTCGTCGCCGGCCGCGACCGCGTCCCACAGCTTCGCCGCCCAGGCACCGGCCGCCGGATTCCCGGCCTCGGGCGCCGCGCCCGTACCGTGATGCCCCGCGTCCGTACCCGACCCCTCGCTCATGCGGTGTACCTCCCGCGTCCCGTACCGCCCACCATCGACAGCCGCGCCCCGTGCGGTACGGAGACCACCACGACCGCCATGTCGTCGTGCCGCCGGCCGCCCACCCACTGCGAGGTGAGCATCTGCACGTGCTCCACGATCGCCTCGGCGGGCATGCCCACGCAGGCCGACAGGGCCGCGCGCAGCCGGTCCTCGCCGAACAGCGCGTTGCCCAGCGGCCCGCCGCGCGCCTCCACGATGCCGTCGCTGAACAGCACCAGTGACTCCCCGCGGTCGAGGGTCACGGTGTCGGTCGTGGTCGTCACTTCCGGCAGCACACCGATCAGCGTGCCCCGAGTCCGGGCCTGTTCCACACGTCCGTCGGAACGGATCACCAACGGGACCGGATGACCGGCGCTGGACACCCGCAGCACCACGGTGTCGCCGAGGCGGCGGGCGGAGGCCAGCACGAGGGTGGCGAACCGGCTGTGCGGGGAGGTCAGCAGCGCCTGGTTGAGCAGCCTCAGCAGCCGCTGGTGGTCACCGGCCAGCGGCAGCAGGGCGTGCAGGGTGTTGCGGATCTTGCCGGTGAGCACGGCCGCTTCCAGGCCCTTGCCGCACACGTCGCCGAGCACCGCGAGGGTCTCGCCGTCCGGCCCGGCGTCCGGGTGGACGTCGTAGAAGTCCCCGCCGACCCGGTCCCGTTCGCCGGCCGGCCGGTAGCCGCCGGCGAACTCGATGCCGCCGTGCTGCTTCAGGGTCGGCGGCAGCAACTCCCGCATCAGCGTCTCGGTGATCGAGGCCTGCTCGGCATAAAGGCGCGCGGCCGACACCGCGGCGCCGGCCCGGGCGGCGAACAGCCGGGCGAACACCTCCTCGGCCTCGTCGAACACCTCCCGGTCGCCGTGCCGCAGCAGCACCAGCGCGCCCGCCGGCACCCCGTGCCCGGGCAGCGGCGTGACCACCAGCGAGCCGACCGGCCCGAAACCCTCCGGCACCAGCCAGTCCGGGGCGGAGGTCGGGTCGATCCAGCGCGAGGGCACCGGCGGGAAGCCCTGCAGGGCCTCGGCGAGCCCCGGCAGCGTGTCCGGGCCCGCACCGGTGGTACCGGCGACCGGCCGGCCGTCGCGCACGCAGGACACGAACCGCATCCGGTGCCCGGAGCGCGGCCCGATCACCACGGCCGCGTCCGCCAGCCGCCGGACCGCCTCCTGCGCGGTGACGTCCATGCAGCGCTCGACGTTCAGCGAGGCCAGCAGCTTGCTGGACGCCTCGGCCAGGAACGCGGTGCGCTCCCGCTCCACGCGCAGCGCCTGCTCGGCCAGCCGCTGCTCGGTGTCGTCGAGCAGCCACCACACCACCGAACCGTCGGTGCGGGCCGAGGCGCGGGCCCGTACGCTGCGGTCGCCGACCGCGCCGCGCACGTCCGTGTCCGGACGGGAGCCGGCCACCACCATGTCCCGGTGCGCCCGGGCCAGCCACGGGGCCACGTCGCCCAGCGCGTCCGGCTCTCCCGCGGGCAGGTTCCCGAGCAGCGTGCGGGCCGATGAACTGGCCTCCAGCAGGCTGCCGTTGCCGCTCAGGAGCAGCACCGGGTACGGGGCGGTGTCCAGTGCGACACCGCCTGGAACATCGCTGTACGGCGTGGGTTCTCGGGAAACGACCACAACGCGGGCTCGGTGACCCTCACCTCTCAGGAGTCGGCGACGACGGGCGTACGACGGAGGTTGACCTTGGCCGACCTCGTTCCACCATCGCGCACCCCACCCCGTACGGGCAACCCACCCCCGTCCCGCCGGTGTCGGCCGGACGGCCCCGGAACACCGTTGTGGTCACACACGGGTCAGCCCAGCGGGAGCACCACCACGATGCGTTTGCCGCCGGCCGGCAGGACTTCGACGGTCACCGAGGACGCCAGGCTCTGCACGATCGGCCAGCCGAAACCGCCGACCACGGCGGGGTCCGGGCCCAGCGTCCGCCGGGCGACCGGCCGGGCGGTGCTCGCGTCGTCCACCTCAAGGCGCAGCCCCGCGCCGTCGTCGATCAGGTCCGCACGAAAACCCGTGACCCCGCCGCCGTGCTGGACCGCGTTGCTCACCAACTCGGAGACGACCAGGCTCGCGTCCGCCCGTATCCGGTCGCCGTCGCCGGGCAGGCCGGGCGCGCCGTCCAGCACTCGCAGCACCGCCCGGCGGGCGTCGGCGGCGACGTGCGGCGGGTGCGGCGGCGGCCCGTCCCGGCCGCCGGATCTGTGCGGTTTGCCCCAATTGCTCGTGCCGTCAGGGCCGTCCGCACCGGAACCCGGCGGGAGGAACTGGTCGGACATGCGATGGCCTCGTGAACTGCTCGACGGCGGACGGCCCGAAGGCCGGTGGGGGGACCCCGGGGCGCATCCTCGCCTGCCCGGTGACCGCGGGCGTACACCGTACCCGTCCGGCGTGTTCACGCCGGGCGCCGCCCCCGGGGGGCGACGGCAGCCGGCCGGCCCGGCTCAGTCCGCGCTCAGTCCGCGTCCGTGCCCGTCGGCAGGCCGCGCCCGGAATCCAGGGCGCGCAGCGCCGCCCGGACGTCGTCGGCGAACTCGAAGTGGCCGGCCGTCATCGTCACCTCGAAGAGCCGGTCCACCTCGGGGCGCAGCGGGCCGGCCAGCACCAGGCGCCCGCCGCCGTCGGCGAGGTCGCGGTGGGCCTCCAGCAGCACGTGCAGGGCCGAGGAGTCGGCGAAGGCGACCGCCGACAGGTCGACCACCAGGCCGGCGCCGCCGGAATCCACCGCGTCCCGCACCTGCCGGGCGAACTCCTGACTGCCTTCCCAGTCCAGTTCGGCGCCCGCCCGGACCACGCGGGCCGCGCCGCCCTGCTGACCTGTCATCGAACGTGTTCTCCTTCGTGCCCGCGCCCACGCCCGCCGCGCGCTCGGGGGAGCCCGCAGCCGCGGACCGGCGGTCATCCTAACCAGCATCCGTGACGCTCCGGTTGCCCCGCCCCGCACACCGCTTTTCACGCTGTGCCGTACCAGGATCTGACGGTGCGTCAGCCGGTTAGGCTGGGTGCCGTGCGAGGAGGGGAATCCTGAGATGGCCTCGGTGAAATGGCCTCGGTGACGGGACGAGCCGGGTCCGGTGCCGACCGGCGCGCGCAGGTCGAGGCACGCCTGCTGGCCGCCGCCAAGCGGCTGCTGGACCGCGGCGCGGGCTTCACGGAACTCGGCGTGAAGCTGATCACCGACGAGGCGGGGGTGGGCCGGTCCAGCTTCTACACCCATTTCCGCGACAAGACCGAACTGCTGCTGCGGCTGGCCCGCACCTTCGAGGAGCGCTCGGTCCGGCTGGTCGCCGCCTGGCAGGCCGACGACGTGGCCGGCCTGCCCGGGCTGGTGGCGCTCTACGAACGGCTGGTCGCGCTCTACCGCGAGCACGCCGCCGTCGTCACCGCGGTCGCCGAGGTCTCCGCGTACGACGCGCGGGTCCGCGAGAGCTGGCGCGCGCAGGTCGAGCGGGCCGCCGAGGGCGCCAGGGCCCGGCTGCTCCGGGATCAGCGGGCCGGGCTGGCCCCGGCCGACCTGGACGCCGAGGCGGCCGGCACGCTGATCGTCTGGGGCGGCAGCCAGGCCATCCTGCACCACCTGAGCGCGCACGGCCCGGACCGCGACGCCGCTTTCGCCGGTGAGCTGGCCCGGATTGTCTGGCACGGCGCCTTCCGCCGTCCGGCGGGCTGACGGCTCCACCCCGCACCAGCTCGCGGGCCGGGACAGTTCGTACGGCTCAGGGCGCGTACCCCACGTGCGCCAGCGCGTGCTTGAGCAGCACCCCCTGGCCGCCCGGCATCTCCTGCTGCAACTGCGGCGAGGCGGCTTCCTGAGGGGTGAACCACACCAGGTCGAGCGCGTCCTGCCGGGGGCGGCAGTCGCCGGCCACCGGGACGATGTACGCCAATGACACCGCGTGCTGGCGCGGGTCGTGGTACGGCGTGATCCCCGGCGTCGGGAAGTACTCGGCCACGGTGAACGGTTGCAGCGACGCCGGCACCCGGGGCAGCGCCACCGGGCCGAGGTCCTTCTCCAGGTGCCGCATCAGCGCGTCCCGTACCCGCTCGTGATGCAGCACCCGCCCGGAGACCAGGGTCCGGCTGACCGTTCCGTCCGGCCCGATGCGCAACAGGAGCCCGATCCGGGTGACTTCACCGCCCTCGTCGACCCGCACCGGCACGGCGTCGACGTACAGGATCGGCATGCGGGCACGCGTCAGCTCCAGTTCCTCGGGAGCCAGCCAACCGGGCGTGGTTTCGGTCATGTCAGCCATTGGGCGATCGTACGTTGACCGGCCACGTCGCCACCGGCAGGTGACGGGTATCACACCCGGTGGGGTGGGCCGCATCGGCGCGCGGAGCCCGCGTGCGCCGTACCCGGTACGCCGGGTGCCCTCGGCCCGGACCGTATGAGCCCGAACCGGATCAGCCCAGCCCGTGCTCCCGCGCGTACCGGGCGGCGGCGGCGCGGTCGCGGGAGCCGGTCTTGGCGAACACCCGGTTGATGTGGGTCTTCACGGTGTTGCCGCTGAGGAAGAGTTCGGCGGCGATCTCGGCGTTGTTGCGGCCGCGGGCGATGAGGGCGAGGATCTCCGCCTCGCGCCGGGTCAGTCCGTCCGGCAGGGCGCCCGCGGCCCGGTCCGGCCCGTCGTCCCTCGCGGGCCGGGGCGCGGCCTGCTCGGCGGCGGCCAGCAGCGTGGCCTGCACGGTCGGGTGCAGCACGGTCAGGCCCGCCACCGCGCTGTGCAGCGTACGGGCGATGTGCATCCGGTCGGCGTCCTTGGTCAGGTAGCTGCGGGCGCCGGCCCGCAGCGTGTCCAGCACGGAGCGGTCGTCGGCGTAGGTGGTCAGCACCACCACCGCCACCTCGGGGTGCTCGGCGGTCAGCCGCCGGGTGGCCTCGGTGCCGTCCAGGACCGGCATGTGCAGGTCGAGCAGGATCGCGTCCGGGCGGTGCTCGGCGACCCGCTCCAGCGCCTCGGCGCCGTTCGCGGCGGTGCCCACCACGTCGATGTCCGGCAGCAGGTCGAGCATCAGCGCCAGGCCCTCCCGGACGCTGGCCTGGTCGTCCGCGACGACCACCCGCAGCGCCCGCGCGGGCGGCTCGCCGGTCACCGCGGCACCCGCGCCGTGACCGTCCACGACCGCCCGTCCGCGCACCCTGCCGTGAGCGTGCCGCCGAGCAGCAGCAGCCGCTCGCGCATGCCGGTCAGGCCGTAACCGCCGTCGACGGTGGCCAGCCGCGCGCCGGAGTCTTCGGTACCGGCCGCGGCGCCCGTACCGTCCCCGGGCGGTCCCAGCGGATTGGTGATGCTCATCGTCACGTCCTCGTCCCGGTAGCTGAGGCGGAGGGTCACGGGCCGGTGCGGGGCGTGCTTGGCCGCGTTGACCAGGGATTCCTGGGCGGTACGCACCAGGGCCAGGGTCTGGTCGGGCGGCAGTGGGACCGGGCCGCCGGTCACGTCCACCGCCACCGGCGTGCCGTGCCGCTCCTCGTGGGCGGCGGCCATGGCGCCCAGTTCCTCGCCGAGCGACAGGCGGTCGCCGCGCAGCGCGTGCACCGCGCGCCGGGTCTCGGTCAGGCCGTCGGAGGCCATTCGCTGGGCCACCGCCAGCACGTCGTCGGCGCGGCCCACCCGCTCGGCCCCGGCGCTCCCCTCCAGCAGCGCGCGGGCGGCCTGGATCTGGATGCCGAGCGCCCCCAGCGAGTGGGCGAG
Source organism: Actinacidiphila acididurans (assembly GCF_016918855.1). GTDB lineage: Bacteria > Actinomycetota > Actinomycetes > Streptomycetales > Streptomycetaceae > Actinacidiphila > Actinacidiphila acididurans. Next base: position 129,003 of record NZ_JADKYB010000019.1, on the reverse strand, counting down.
CACGTCGTGGATCTCCCGGGCCAGCCGGGCCCGTTCGTCGAGTACGGCGGTGCGCCGCTGCTCGGTCCGCAACTGCTCGGCCTGCGCGAGCAGCGCCGCGTTCTGCTCGGCCCGGACCCGGTAGGCGCGGCGGTTGAAGCCCATCAGCAGGGCCAGCGCCAGGATCAGGCACAGCTCGACGGCCTTCTCCGCGCCGGTGCCGGCCGCCAGCGCCCCGAAGGCCACCGCGACCACGCCCGCGCCGAACACCCCCCACCCGGCGGCCAGCCGGGGCTCGGTCCCGGCGTCGATGACCGCGATCGCGGCCAGGGCCAGCAGGGAGTTCAGGTCCTGTTGCACCGATGCCGCCGCCGATAGGGCCGCGATCAGGCCGAGCGCCACCGGCAGCCGGCCGTCCCGGGTCCCGCGGTGCTCGAGGACCGCGCAGCCGGCCAGCAGCAGCCCGCAGGCGAGGTAGGCCGCGACCGTCAGCGGCCGCGCCACCGGGCCCAGCGGCGCGAGGAACACATCGATTCCGACCAGGACCAGGGCCGCGCCCCTGAGCAGCCAGGACACCATACGCAGCACGACTTCACGATAGTCGCCGCCTGCGTCGGCCGGGTCCGGTCCGCGCACACCGGCCCGGACCGTGCCGCGTCGTGTCCCGGCCGCGATGGCGCGCACGCTCACCGCCGCCGGCCGCGCGCGGAACGCCGAACCCGCCGGGCGCTGCGGGGGTCGTACGGGGACGTGTCGCGCGGAAAGTGCCCGTCGTCGTACGGCCGCCGCGCCCCGCCTGGTTGCGGCCGTACGCCCGTCCCGTCGTGCGGGTGACCCGTGCCCGGCCGGGGGCCGCCGGTGCGCTCGTCCGACCGGCCGTCCAGCTGGGCGTTGAGCGTCCGCAGCCGGTCCGCGAGGAACACCGAGCCGTCCTTCTCGCGGGTGAAGGGGATGCCGGCCAGGTGGGCCCGGCGGACGATCATCGCGGCCTGGCCGAGCCGGTTGACGCCCAGCATGAGCAGGATCGGTGCCGAAGAGGCCGCCACATGGGCGCCCAGCGCGCTCGCGAGCACCATGACCACCACGCGGGAGCCGACCAGGGCGGCCCACAGCCACAGGCCGCGCAGCGGCATCCGGCCCCAGAGCCCGCCGTCGCGGCTGCTCAGCCGCATCATCGCGCCCTGGCCGAGGCCGATGGCGGCGGCGATCAGGCCGCTGACCAGCAGCAGCGCCACGTCCTTCGGCTCGACCGGCCGCCCGGGGCCGCCCAGCCGGGTCACGCCGATCACCGCCAGCACCGCGGGCAGCAGGATCACCCGCTTGCCGCGCAGCGCCTCCCCGAACAATTGGCGCCCGATGACGTACGCCGCGATCGCGATCACAGCCAGCGCGTCCAGCATGCGGCAGCCCTCCATGAGCTCAGGCGATACGGACCGTTCGGCCCGTCACCTGCGACGTTAGGAATCCGCCGGCTCGCGGGCGTCACACCACGGGGTGACGTACGGGGTGATGTGCCGGTCACCCCCGGCCCCGCGGTCTCGTACCGGATCTGGACCCGCGCTCCGATTCGCCGGGCGCCGCCCGCGCCGAGGGTGGACCCGGAAATGCCACAGAACCCCCGCAGACCTTCCCCAGGGAGCCCCGTGATGTCCCCCTTGACCCAGGCCCTGATCGTCAACGGCGCGGTGCTGGTCGCAGTGCTGGAGAGCGACCTGGGCGCCCACCGCAGGATCGGCCCGTTGCGCCTGCTGCGCCCGGTGCTCATCGGAGCCGCCGTCGTCCCGCTGTTCCTGGACCGCCCGGCCGGCCACGGCACCGGCCTGCTGCTCGAACTGCTCGCGATCGCCGCCGGCCTCCTCGGCGGCCTGGCCGCCACCGCCCTGACCGCCGTCTACCGCAGCCCCCGCACCGGCCGCCCGGTCACCCGCAGCACCACCCCCTACGCCCTCCTCTGGATCGTGATCATCGCGGCCCGCACCGCCTTCTCCTACGGCTCCGTCCACTGGTTCCCCCGCCAACTCGCCCACTGGTGCGCCGCCCACCAGGTCTCCGCCGCCGCCGTCACCGACAGCCTGATCTTCATGGCCGTCGCCATGCTCCTCACCCGCACCGCCGCCCTGGCCCTCCGCGCCGGCCGCCTCCCCGCGGCCCCGGCGGCGGTCTGATCCGGTTCCCCGCGCGGCCCCGCTGTTACAGTGGGTGGCGACGTGTGATCGTCGAGCAGGGAGAGCGAACGTGGCGGGTGACGACGACATCTCCGGGTGATCCCGGAGGGTGCCGGCCACCGGTGGGCGCAGTGGCGCCGCCGGGGTGGCTGCTTTGTCGTCCTCTGATCCAGGCCTGATCGCGGCCTGGACCGGCCCTGATCCAGTTCGCCGCCGGGCGTGGCATCGGCGATGCCGAGCGCCCGTTCACCCCTTGTCGAGGTTCCTGCCATGTCCATTCGTACGGCCGACGCGTCCGTCGTCTGCACCGATCTGTCCTTCTCCTGGCCCGGCGACATCCCGGTGTTCGAGGATCTGTCCTTCGCGCTGGGCCCGGGCCGCACCGGCCTGGTCGCGCCGAACGGCGCGGGCAAGAGCACACTGCTCAAGCTGATCGCGGGGGAGTACCGGCCGCGTTCCGGCAGTGTGACGGTCTCCGGGGTGCTCGCCCACCTGCCGCAGAGCCTGCCGCTGAGCGGGGACCTGACCGTCGCCGAAGTCCTCGGCGTGGCGGACGTGATCCGCGCGCTGGACGCGATCGAGGCGGGGGACACCGATGAGGCGCATTTCGCGGTGATCGGCGACGACTGGGACGTCGAGGAGCGCAGCCGGGCCCAGCTGGAGCGGCTGGGGCTGGGCGCGGTCGGCCTGGAGCGGCCGCTGCGCACGCTCAGTGGCGGCCAGGTGGTCTCGCTGGGCCTGGCCGCCCAACTGCTGAAGGAGCCGGACGTCCTGCTGCTGGACGAGCCGACCAACAACCTCGACCTCGCGGCCCGCCGCCGGCTCTACGCGGTGCTGGAGGAGTGGAACGGCTGCCTGCTGGTGGCCGGGCACGACCGGGCGCTGCTGGACCGGATGGACCGGATCGCCGAACTCGACGGCGGCGGTATCCGGTTCCACGGCGGGAACTTCACCGCGTACGAGGAGGCCGTACGCGCCGAGCAGGACGCCGCCGAGCGCGGGGTGCGGCACGCCGAGCAGGAAGTACGCCGCGAGAAGCGGGAGATGCAGCAGGCCAGGGAACGGGCCGCGCGGCGCGCCGGCACCGCCCGCCGCAACCTGGAGAACGCCGGGCTGCCCAAGATCGTCGCCGGCGGGCTCAAACGGCGCGCCCAGGAGTCGGCCGGCCGTGCGGAGGGCACGCACGGCGCCCGCGTCGGCGACGCCCGGGCCCGGCTGGCCGAGGCCGAACGCGCCCTGCGCGACGACCAGCGCATCGTGCTGGACCTCCCCGCCACCGCCGTGCCCGCCGGACGCACCGTGTTCGCGGGCGAGGGGATGCACGTCCGGTACGGGGAGCGCGAGTTGTTCGCCGCGCCGGGCGCCGGCCTGGTGATCCGCGGCCCGGAACGGATCGCCCTGACCGGCTCGAACGGCTCCGGCAAGTCCACCCTGCTGCGGCTCATCGGCGGCGATCTGGAGCCCGACAGCGGTACGGCCGCCCGCGCCGCGGGCCGTACGGCGTACCTTTCGCAGCGGCTCGACCTGCTCGACCCCGACCGCACGGTGGCCGACAGCCTGGCCGCGTACGCGCCGGGGATGCCCGCGGCGGACCGGATGAACCTGCTGGCCCGCTTCCTGTTCCGCGGCGCCCGCACCGCCCTGCCGGTCGGCGCCCTGTCCGGCGGCGAGCGGCTGCGCGCGACGCTGGCCTGCGTGCTGTGCGCCGAACCCGCGCCGCAACTGCTGCTGCTGGACGAGCCGACCAACAACCTCGACCTGGTCAGCGTCGCCCAACTGGAGGCGGCGCTCGGCGCCTACCGGGGAGCTTTCGTGGTGGTCAGCCACGACGAGCCGTTCCTCGCCCGGATCGGGGTCGAGCGCCGGCTGACCCTGACGGACGGGCGCCTGCTGGAGAGCGGGGCGCAGGAGGCGCCGTAAATCCCGCGGCAATGGCGGCGGCCGCCGAACCGATTGCGGGGTCCGGCGGCCGATCCGGCGGCTGGGAACAGGGGGACCTGATCAGCGGCGCTCGTGCGTGCTGCCGCTGCGGTAGTCGGTGTACGTGTACGGGTTGTCGAGCACCTTGGTCGCGGGAATCTCCGGGTTCATGCCGCTCTCCCAGGCCTGCGGGCCCAGTTGGGAGCGCAACCAGGAGACGGTGTCCTCCACGGTGCGGCGGACCGCGGGCAGGTCGACGCCGACCAGGCGGCCGTCGCGCTTCACGATCCGGCCGTCGACCAGGACGGTGTGCACGTCGCCGCGCTGGGCCTGGAAGGCGATGTGGCCGTGCGGGTTGAGCAGCGGGAAGGAGACCGGCGAGGCGTCGTTCTTGATCAGGACGAGGTCGGCCTTCTTGCCGGTCGCCACGCTGCCGAGGTCCGCCTCGCGCCCGATCGCCCGGGCGCCGCCCCTGGTCGCCCACTCCACCACCTGGTCGGCGCGCAGCGCGGCATGGGTCACCGTCTCGCCGCGGGAGTGCGCCTCCAGGTGCTCGCGGGAGCGGTCGGCGCCCAGCGTGGTGCGCATCGCGGTGAACAGGTCGCCGCTCCACCACACCGAGGTGTCCATCGACAGCGACACTGGGATGCCGTGGGCCCGCAGCCGCCAGGTGGGCGGGTAGCCCTGGCCGGCGCTCTGCTCGCTCTCGGTGGACACCGACGCCGACCCGCCGGTCGCGGCGATGCGGTGGTACGAGTCGGCCGACAGCGACGCGCCGTGCACGTAGACGGTTTCCGGGGTCATGAAGCCGTGCTCGTGCATCAGCCGTATCCCGTCGTCGCCGGTCGCGCCCCACACGCCGGCGTGAGTGGTGACGGGGACGCCGAGGTCGCGGGCCACCTCGAAGGCGGGCTTCTCGGGGAAGGCGGGGTCGCCGGTGACGTCGAAGGCGAGCTGGAAGCCGAGCATGTCGCCGCCGGTGATCCGGCGGGTGACGAAGTCACGGAATTCGGGGGTGTCGGTCCAGACGGCCGGAGCTTCCTGGATGTTGCCGTAGGCCAGCACGAAACGGCCGGGCACCGCCTCCAGGGCGTCCACGGCCGCGTCCGCGTGCTCGGTGGTGCGCAGGCCGTGCGACCAGTCCACGGTGGTGGTCACGCCCGCGTCCAGTGCCTCCCACGCGCCCAGCAGGTTGCCGGCGAAGACGTCCTGCGGGCGGAAGACCTTGCCCCACTCCAGGTAGTACCAGACGAAGTACTGCGTGAGCGTCCAGTCGGCGCCGTAGCCGCGCATCGCCGTCTGCCACAGGTGCCGGTGGGTGTCGATCATGCCGGGCATGACGATGCCGCCGCTCGCGTCGATCTCGACCGTCCCGTCCGGGACCGGCAGACCGGGGCCCAGCGCGGCGATCCGGTCGCCGATCACCAGTACGTCGTGGCCGGTGAGCACGCGGCGGGCCGCGTCGGCCGTCACCACCGTGCCGTTGCGCAGGACGACCGGCCGGCCTTCGGTGCCGCCGCCAGTGGGCTCGCTCATGGCATCGCACTCCCTTGACGCGTCGTTGCGTTCCGCCGCCCGGCGTGATTCCGTACATCTGTCCGCTGTACGGACACCGACGGCCGAACCTCACCCTCGCTCAGGGTGCTGCCGGTGTCAATGGACGCGGGTTCGGCGCACAGCTTCCGGGCGCCATGGCTACGGTCCGGCTCGCGGACACCTGTCCCCGTCCGGCGGCTACGCTTCGGACAGGCAGGTCGGGAAGGTGCCGGAAAGGTTCAGACAGGGCCGGCCGTCGCCATGACGCGGCCGAGCCGCGAGGAGGTCGTCACATGCCGCGTGCGGGAACCGGTCCCGACTTCATCGAGGCGCTGGCGCGCGGGCTGGAGGTCATCACGGCGTTCCGGCCCGGCCGGCCGGAGATGACGCTCGCCGAGGTGGCCGGCGCCACCGGGCTGGCCCGCCCCACCGCCCGGCGCATCCTGCTCACCCTGGAGGAGCTGGGGTACGTGCGTACCGGCGAGCGCGGCTACGCACTCACCCCGCGGGTGCTGGAGCTCGGGGTGGCCGGCGTGCGCTCCATGGGGCTGTGGGACGTGGCCCGGCCGCACATGGAGCGCCTGGTCGCGCAGACCGGCGAGTCCTGCTCGATCGCCCAGCTCGACGGGTCGGACATCGTGTACGTGGCCCGGGTGGCGGTGCCCAAGATCGTGTCGCTGGCGGTGCAGATCGGCACCCGCTTCCCGGCGGCCGTCACCTCGCTGGGCAAGGTCCAGCTCGCCGCCCTGGCGCCGGCCGAGCTCGCGGACGTGCTGGCCCAGCCGTCCCGCTCCGGACTGGTGCCGCGCAGGACCGCCGGTCAGCCCGAGTTCGACGCGGAGATGCGGGAGGTGCGGGCCCGCGGCTGGGCGCTCACCGACGAGGAACTCGCGGCCGGCATCCGCTCGGTGGCGGCCCCGTTGCGGGACGGCGACGGCCGCGTCGTGGCGGCGGTCAACGTCAACTGCCACGCCGCCGAGACCTCGGTGGAGTACCTGCTCGACCACCACCTGCCGCTGCTGCTGAAGGCGGCGGCCGACATCAGCGCGGACTTCGCGCGCCTTCAGGACGTGCCGCACGTGACGGTCTCGGCCGCCGGATGACCGCCGCCGGGCCACGGGGCCGCGGCTCCGCCGGAAAACCGCGACCATGGACGCGCGGACCGCGTCGCCGCGTCGCGTGCCGCCGGACCTTGACCTTCGGGCAGGCGCGGGGTGAGACTGCCGCTCAGCGGACAATTGTCCGCTGAGCGGATACGTGAGGCGGAGACCACGGTGGACGACTCCACGCACCACTCCACGGACCAGCCGGACCAGCCGGATCACCCGGGCCAGCCGGACCGCGCGACGGCCGGCGACTCCACGGCGCGGGCGACCGGAGCCGGTGCCGCGGCCGGAAGAGGTCCCGGCCCCGTGGACGACCCCGCAGCCTCACGCGGCCCGCTCTCCGGCCTCCTGGTCGCGGACTTCTCCCGGGTGCTGGCCGGCCCCTACGCCACCATGCTGCTGTCCGACATGGGCGCCGATGTGGTCAAGGTCGAGGGCCCGCAGGGCGACGAGACCCGCACCTGGATGCCCCCGGTGCGCGAGGGCGTGTCCACGTACTACCTCGGCGTCAACCGCGGCAAGCGCTCGATCGCGCTGGACCTGCACGACGAGGCCGACGCCGGGATCGCCCGCGAACTCGCCCGCCGCGCCGACGTGGTCATCGAGAACTTCAAGCCCGGGGGCCTGGCCAAGTACGGCCTGGACTGGCCGAGCGTGAGCCGGGCCAACCCGCGCGCCGTCTACGCCTCGATCAGCGGCTTCGGTTCCGGCGCCGGCCGCCACGTGCCCGGCTACGACCTGATGGTGCAGGCCGTCTCCGGCCTGATGAGCCTGACCGGCGACCCGGACGGACCGCCGTACCGGGCCGGGATATCGGTGTTCGACGTGATGGCCGGCAACCACGCCGTCATCGGCGTCCTCGCCGCCCTGCGGCACCGCGACGCCACCGGCCTGGGCCAGCACGTCGAGATCAACCTGCTCTCCTCCGCCCTGACCGGCCTGGTCAACCACAGCTCCGCCTACGCCGCCGGCGGCGTGGTGCCGTACCGGATGGGCAACGCGCACCCGAGCGTCTTCCCGTACGAACCACTGCCCACCGCCGACAACGACCTGATCGTCGCGGCGGCCAACGACGGGCAGTTCGGCCGGCTGTGCGAGGTGCTGGGCGTCCCCGATCTGGCCCGGGACCCGCGGTTCGCGCACAACGCGGACCGTACGAAGAACCGGGAGGAGCTGCGTCCGCTGCTGGTGGAGCGGCTGACCACCCGCGGCGCGCTGGACTGGTTCGACGCGCTGACCGCGGTGGGCGTGCCGTGCGGGCCCATCAACACCATCGACGGCGGCTTCGCCATGGCCGAGCGCTTCGGTCTCGATCCGGTCGTCGTGGTCGGCGAGGGCGACCGCGCGGTGCCCACCACCCGCAACCCCATCCGCTTCTCCGCCACCCCCGTCGGCTACCGGCTGCCCCCGCCCGCGCTGGACGAGCACGGCGCCGACCTGCGGGCCTGGCTGACCGCTCCCGAGGAGGACGACCGTGCCTGAGCAGCAGCCCCCGGACTCCGCGCCCGCCCCCGGTTCCGGCCCCGAACCCTCCCCGACGGCCGGCGCCCGCCCCCCGTACGAGCCCCGCCGCACGTACGAGACCGCCCTCGGCGCCTCCTCCGCGCACGCCATCACCCTGCTCGGCCACGACCTGGCCCGCGACATCATGGGCGAGGTCGGCTTCGGCGAGCTGGCCTTCTGGCTGGCGGCGCAGCGCCGGCCCACCAAGGGCGAGACCCGGCTGTTCGAGGCGGTGCTGGCCGCGCTGGCCGATCACGGGTTCACCCCGACCGCCATCGTGACCCGGCTGACGTACCTGTCGGCCCCCGATTCCGTGCAGGGCGCGCTCGCCGCCGGGCTGCTGGGCGGCGGCTCGCGGTTCCTCGGCGTCACCGAGGACTGCGCGCACTTCCTGCACGAGGCACTGGCCGGCGAGGAGCGGCTGCCGCGGGACGACGCCGGCTGGGACGAGCTGGCGCTGCGCGCGGTGACCGATCGGCGCGCGGCCGACGCCTTCGTGCCCGGTCTCGGCCACCATGTCCACAAGCAGGAGGACCCGCGCACCCCGCGGCTGATGGCCATCGCCGCCGAGGAGGGCCTGTACGGGCCGCACCTGTCGCTGTTCGCCGCCATCGGCCGGGTCCACCCGCGGGTGCTGGGCCGGACCCTGCCGCTCAACGGCGCCGGCGTCTGCGGCGCGGCCCTGGCCGACCTCGGCCTGCCCATGGAACTGCTGCGTGCCTTCGCGCTGCTGGCCCGCACCGCGGGACTGATCGGCCAGCTCGCGGAGGAACTGCGGCATCCGGTGGCCAACGACATCTTCCTGTCGGTGGACCTCAACAACCGGTCGGTTCCGCCCGACCCCGACCCCCGCGAGCAACGCGAGCAGCACTGACCCCGGGCACGTCCCCGGGGAATCCGGGTGCCCCGGCACCCGGCAGTACAGGAAGGAGAGCCGAGATGGCCGAGCTGGTCGCGGTGATCGCGTCCACCCACCATCCCTTCTACTACCGCGCCAGCACCTCCGTCGGGCCCGACCGGCCGCCCTTCGCCGACGAGTGGGTGCGCAAGATCGAGGCCTTTCGCGCCACCCTCACCCGCGCCGCGCCCGACGTGCTGGTGATGGTCGGCTCCGACCACTTCCACCAGCTCTGGCTGGACAACATGCCGCAGTTCCTGGTCGGCAAGGCGCCCATGTACGACGCGAACTTCTACAACGAGGAACGCGAGTTCGGGCTGCCCAGGATGCTGCTCAAGGGGCAGGAGGACCTGTCCGCGCACATCCTGCGCGAGGGCCTGGACGCCGGCTTCGACCTCGCGTTCTCCAACGAGCTGCGGATCGACCACTCGATCACGTGCCCGATCATCACCCTGCGCCCCGAGGCCGACCTGCCCATCGTGCCGATCTACACCAACATCTTCGCGCCGCCGCTGCCTCAGCCGAAACGTTTCGTCCAGCTCGGCGGCGCGATCCGGGAGATGGTCGAGTCCTGGCCCTCGCACCTGCGGGTGGCCGTGATCGGCACCGGGCACCTCTCGCTGGAGCTCGGCGGCCCCCGCCAGTTCGGCCCGGCCGGCCCCGACCCGGAGTTCGACCGCAAGGCCGTCGGCTGGATCGCCGGCGGCGACATCGAGGAATGCCTCGGCCAGGTCAGCCTGGAGAGCCTGCACCTGCCGGGCAACGCCACCCACGGATTCATGGACTTCATGCTGATGATGGGCGTGGCCGGCGGGGGCCGGAAGGCCGACTACGTGGACACGTACGACCTGTTCCACACCATGGAGGCCTACTTCACCTGGTACCCGAAGGGAGTGCCGGCGTGAGCAAGTACCTGCTGAACAAGTTCCTGTACACCGTCGACCGCGACCCCGACCTGGTCGAACGCTACCGCACCGACCCGGCCGGCGCCGTGGCCCGGTGGGAGGCCGAGTACGCCGGCCGGCTGCTCAACTGCGTCGGCGACGAGGCCACCACCTGGCTGGCCTTCGACGACGCCGAGCGCGCCGCGCTGACCGCCCACGACTACCCGGCCCTGTTCGCCCTCGGCGCCCACCCCTTCCTGACCCTCACCCTCTTCATCGGCATGTTCGAACGGGACTACCCCGAGCCGCTCGGCTTCCAGCACGAGTACGCGCGTCGGCTGTCGCACATGACGCTGCCGTATCCGGACATCGCGACGTGAGCGGACCAGTGACGTGCGCGGCCGGGTGATGTGCGCGGCCGGGTGAACTGACCGGCTGAGCGTGGTACGGCCCTCCCGGCGGCGGGCCCGGACGGGCTACCCTCCGGAGACGGAAGGAGCCGCCGTGTCCGCCGCAACCTGGGGACTCGTCGCCGCGACCTTCGCCGCCTGTTTCGTGGAGATGGTCGAGGCCACGACGATCGTCATGGCCATGGGGTTCACCCGGAGCTGGCGGTCGGCGCTGACCGGCGTCGCCGCCGCGCTGGGCCTGCTCGTCGTGGTCACCTCGGCGGCCGGCTACGCCCTGGACCGCTGGTTCCCGCAGACCGCGCTCCAGCTCGTGGTCGGCGGGCTGCTGCTGATCTTCGGCCTGCAATGGCTGCGCAAGGCGATCCTGCGCGCCTCGGGCCGCAAGGCCGTGCACGACGAGGACGCGATCTACCGCGAGCGGACCGCCGCCGCCGAGGCGGCCGGCCGCGGCGAAACGGGCCTCGACATGTTCTCCTTCATGGTGTCCTTCAAGGGCGTCTTCCTCGAAGGCATGGAAGTGGTCTTCATCGTGATCACCTTCGGGCTCAACGCGAAGGACGTGCCCGCCGCCGGAGTCGGCGCCGCGGCCGCCGTGGTCGCCGTGCTCGGCCTCGCCTTCGCGGTGCGCCGCCCGCTGTCGATGATCGACGAGAACCTGCTCAAGTACGGTGTCGGGCTGCTGCTCGCCTCCTTCGGCACCTTCTGGGCGGTGGAGGGCATCGGCGTCTTCCGCGCCGGCCGGCACGGTCTGGCCTGGCCCGGCGGCGAGGCGGCCGTCCTGGGCCTGCTCGCGGTGTGGTTCCTGCTCAGCCGCCTGTTCGTCGCCGTACTGCGCGTCCCCGCCGGCCCGGAGAGCAGCTCCGGCGCGCCGGACCGGGCCGCGCGGGCCGACGCCCCGGACCGGGAGAGGACACGATGAGGTTCCTCCGGGCCTTCGCCCGCTTCTGGTACGACTTCGTCATCGGCGACGACTGGAAGATCGCCGCGGGCGTGGCCTGCGCCCTCGGCCTCCTGCCGGCCGCCCTCGAGACCCATCTGCTCGGTGACCACGGCCTGGCCCTGCTCGGCGGCGCGCTCGTGGTCCTCGCCTTCTCCGTCGGCCTGCTCGTGGACGTGCGGCGGCGCGGGAAGTAGCGGCGCCGGGGTCGTACGTCGCAGGTCAGCGGCCGTACGGTTCAGCGAGCCGGGCCGTGCAGCGCGAGGTCGGCCGGGCCGAAGCGGCCGGCGGCCAGGTTCGCCTGGTGCCAGTGCGGATAGATCAGGTCGGGCGCGCTGACCTTGTCGAGCCGGTCCATGTCCGCACCGGTGAGGTGGACGTCGAGCGCGCCCAGGTTGTCGGCGAGCTGCTCGTCCCGGCGGGCGCCCACCACCACCGAGGTCACGCAGGGCTTGGCCAGCAGGTAGGCGAGCGAGACCTGTGCGGGCGAGGCACCGTGCGCGTTCGCCACGTCCACCACGGTCTCGATCGTGTCGTACAGCTTCTCCTCGTCGCGTACCGGCGGCTCGGACCACTCCGTCAGGCGACGGCCGTCGGACGGCTGCTGCCCGCGCCGGTACTTCCCGCTGAGCAGCCCGCCGGCCAGCGGGCTCCACACCATCACGCCGAGGCCCTGGTCGATCGACACCGGCACCAACTCGTACTCCGCGTCGCGGGATTCGAGCGAGTAGTAGATCTGGTTGCTGACGAACCGCTGGTAGCCGCGGGCGTCGGCGACCGCCAGCGCCTTCATCAGTTGCCAGCCGCTGTAGTTGGACACACCGAGATAGCGGACCTTGCCGGAGCGCACCAGGCCGTCGAGGGTCTCCATGGTCTCCTCGGGCGGCGTCAGCCCGTCCCACTCGTGCACGTGGTAGATGTCCAGGTGGTCCGTGCCCAGCCGGCGCAGGCTCCCCTCGACCTGCTCGAGGATGTGCAGCCGGGACACGCCCTCCTCGTTGGGCCCCGTCCCCATCCGCATCCGCACCTTCGAGGAGATCAGCACCTGGTCGCGGCGCCCGGCGAGGGCCTCCCCGAGGATCTCCTCCGCGGTGCCCGACGAGTACATGTTGGCGGTGTCGATCAGGTTCACCCCGGCGTCCAGGCACATGTCGATCTGCCGCCGCGCCCCGGCCACGTCCGTGTGTCCCAGGTCCTGGAACATGCCCTTGCCGCCGAAGGTCATCGTGCCCATCGCCACCGTGGACACCAGCAGGCCCGACCTGCCGAGCTGTCGGTACTCCATGGGGGTCCTCCGCTCGCTCGCCGTCCTCGTCCCCGTTCACCGTCCCGGCCGACCGTCTCGACGGGCGCGCCCTTCCCCCGGTTCACGGTAGGGCCGACCCCCTGCCCCGGCCACTCGGGCGACCCACCGCACCGGCGGCGCGGCGAGCGGCGCGTGAGCGATTGCCTTTACGTGGTGCCGTTATGCGGTGACCTTGGCGACGAACCCGGCGAGGTTCGTGACGGTGCGCTGGATCTTCTGCTCCAGGGTGAGGGACTCGGGGAGGCGTGCGCCGGCGCCGGCGTCCTTCTTGCCCCGTACGTAGAGCGGGCAGGCGAGGTCGCTGCAGATGTACGTGCCCACGCTGTTTCCCCGCTGGCCGGCCCGGCCCGGCTTGGTGGCGACCATGAGCGAGACGCCGCCGGTGTGGACGGTCATGCACATCGAGCACATGCTGCGCCGCGTCTGCCACGAGCCGGCGCCGGGGGCGCGCAGCACGAGCGCCACCAGGCGGCCGTCCAGTTCGGCGGCGAGGTAGGCCCGCTCGGCGGCCTGGGGGTCCCGCCAGCCGAAGAAGTCCAGGTCGTCCCAGGGCCGCTCGGCCAGGTCGTGCGGGACGGACAGGCGCTTCGCCTCGCCCTTGCTGCAGTTCACGAAGGCGGCACGGATCTCCCGCTCGGTCAGTGGCTTCATGAACCCGAGGCTAGTTTGCCTAAATACTTTAGGCAAATGGAATATGGTTGTCGTTGGGTGGGGGGAAGGTGATGGGCTTCAGTGGTCCGCCGAAGGCTGGCCGGCGGCCTGCGCGGTCCAGGAAGCGAGGATGCGCAGCCGGTCGTGGCTGGGCGTGCCCGGCTCGGCGGTCAAGGTGACGAGCCGCTGGTCGGGATCGTCGGTGCTGGTGAGGAAGGACCAGTCGAGGGTGAGCTGTCCGACGACCGGATGGTTCAGGGTCTTCGTGCCCGAACCCGGGCCGGCGACGTGATGGGCGCCCCACCACCGCCGGAAGTCGGGATCCTGGAGCGACAGCTCGCCCACCAGCTCGGCCAGCCGCGGATCCCTCGGGTCCCGGGCGGCCTCCATGCGCAGCTGCGCCAGGCTGATCTGCGCCACCCATTCCCAGTCCGGGTACAGCCCTCTGATCGCCGGGTCGCGGAAGACCAGCCGTACGAAGTTGCGCTCCCGCTCCGGAATCCGCGCGAAGTCGGTGAACAGGGCGGCGGCCATGGGGTTCCAGGCCAGGATGTCCGTGCGCCGGCCCAGGACGACGGCCGGTGTGGTGGGCAGGTCGGCCAGCAGCCGCTGCAACTGCGGCTGCACCTTCTGCGCGGTGCGCCGACGGGGCCGGGCGGCGTCCTTGCCGGACAGATCGAACATGTAGGCACGTTCGCCGTCGTCGAGCCGGAGCACCCGGGCAAGGGCGTCCAGCACCGGCCCGGAAGCCTGACGGCGGCCCTGCTCCAGACGCGTGTAGTAGTCGGGGCTGATCGACGCCAGCAGGGCCACTTCCTCCCGGCGCAGACCCTTGACCCTGCGCCGGCCGGCCGCATCGGGCAGCCCGACCTCGGCCGGGCTCAGCTCCATGCGCCGCGCCTTGAGGAAGGCGCCCAGCTCGCTGTGGTGCGCATTGCTGCTGCTCATGGCCCCCAGTGTGGCAAAGAGCCATGCCCGTAACAGGGGCCTGGCGTGTCCCAGGACAGGGCTGTCCGGGGACACAGGACGCCCCTTACCCACCCCCGTAACGCCTGGCAGTGTCGAAGACGTGGCCGGCGGACGGACCGCCGCCGGACGGCGGGCCGGGCCGGAGCAGCCCCCCGCAGCACTTTCTCGCCAGCACTTCCTCACCGCACCCAGGAGACACAGAACATGAAGGCCGATGTCACCTTCCGCAGCAACGATCTCGCCCTCGCCGGAATTCTCTTCACCCCGGACGACCACACCGACGGCCGGTTGCCGGGCGTGGTCATCTCGCATCCGGGAGGCGGCGTGAAGGAGCAGAGCCCGAGCATCTACGCCGAGCGGCTGGCCCGTGCCGGGTTCGCCGCGCTCGTCTTCGATGCCGCCCACCAGGGCGAGAGCGAGGGCGAGCCGCGCGGCTTGGAGAACCCCTTCCAGCGCGCCGAGGACATCAAGTCCGCCGTGACGTACCTGACCACCCGGGACGACATCGACCCGGACCGCATCGGGGCCCTCGGCATCTGCGCGTCCGGCGGTTACGTGCCCTACGCCGCGCAGACCGACCACCGCATCAAGAGCGTCGCCACGGTCAGTGCCGTGGACATGGGCTCGGTGATCCGGGAGGGACTGGGCCGCACGCAGGACCCGGCGATCCTCCGGGCCCTGCTCGACCGGGCCGGCGCACTGCGCACCGCGGAAGCACGCGGCGCGGCCCCGCAGCTGGAGGCCTGGATTCCCGACAACGCCGAGGAACTGCTGGACACCGCCACCAGGCAGTTCCGGGAGACGTTCGAGTTCTACTGCACCCCGCGCGGCCACCACCCCCGCGCCAACCAGGGCTGGGTGCTGCGCAGCGTCGACCTGCTCGCCCAGTACGACTCGTACGCGATGATCCGGCTCATCTCCCCCCGCCCCCTCCTGATGATCGCCGGTTCGCAGGCGGAGACCGCCTACTTCAGCCGCGAGGCGATCGCGCAGGCCGCTGCACCCAAGCAACTGGTCGTCATCGACGGCGCCACCCACATCGACCTCTACGACAAGGACGAGTACGTCACCCCCGCCGTCGCCGAACTCACCGCCTTCTTCACCGAGCACCTCGCCGCCTGACCGCCCGCCAGGACCCTCGTCGTCGGATTCACTGTGCCCGCCGCAGACCTTCCGGGGCCGGCTCGGGCAGGATTGGTTGCCGTGACACATAGGAGGGACAGGCTCGTAGAGCTGCTGCAGCGTGCCGGGTTGGAAGTCGTGGGGGACCGGCGGGCCGAGGAGGTCCTGCCACCCAAAGCCGCTTGGCGCATGGTGATCCCGGGTGAAGCCGTACCCACTGTGGCAGTGCCGGAAGATCTGCCCGACCTGGGCACCGAGCTCAACGCGCAGTGGCACCGGCTGGCAGCCGGCAGCGGGATCCTCGGTGAGGACGGCGTGTTCCTGATCGACGTAGCCGGCCATTGGACGGCCGGCGCACCCCGGAACTGGACGAGGGTGAGGCTCACCGATCCGTGGGATCTCGCCGGCGTTCTGAAGCAGCAGCCGGAGCATGCGGAGTTCGTCACGGTCTCCACGGACGGGAGCGCCCTGATCGGGGTGACCGTCGAGGAACGCGAGATCCGGCTCATCGTGTTGGACCGCATTGCACAGCGGCAGGAGGCAGCCGCGCGGGCGGCGGCACAGGAGACGCCCGAGGAACGCGCAGCTGCTTGGGAATCCCTGGTACAAGGACCGGCGCCCTCGAAGCAACTGGGCCAGTCGTGGGCGCACGGGCTGGTACGCAACCGTGCCACACCGGACGACCTGCGCGCCGGCCTCCTGGGCCTGTCACACCATCTCCTGTGGCGCCACCTGCCGGCTGCGGTCGTCGAGGCAGCGATGGTCCACCCGGACTGGAAAGTGCGGCAGTTGCTGGCCGAAGTCCAGCCGGACATCACGCCCGATCAGTGGACTCGCCTGATCCTGGGTGAGCAGGACGCCCGGCACCGCTGGGTCCTCACCATGCACGCGGCGGACCGGCGCGCCGAATTCACCGACGCCGCCTACGAGCAGCTCGCCGCGGATCCCTCCGTAGGGATCCGCCAGGAGGTTGCTCGCTTTCCCGGGCTGCCCGTCCCCCTCCTCACCGCCCTGACTGCCGACGCCGATCCGTCCGTACGTGCCATGGCCTGTGGGAGGGCGTGGCCGCACCTGGACAGCCGGGCGCAGAACGAGCTTCTCGGCGACCCCGACGGCAAGGTCCGCGTCGAGGCGCTGCTCGCGTACCACCTGGATCACCCGATGCCGCGATCGGTGTTCGACTCCGAGGAATTCACCGACCACGCGGTGGAAACCCGCCGCCTGGAACGCGGCCTTGCCGAACACCTGGCCCGGCACGGCGCCTGCACCCAGCGCCGTTCCCTCGCGGCCAACCCGTACCTGGACCTGGATCTGGTACTTCTCCTTGCTCAGGATCGCGATGAGCACGTCCGTTTCGAGGTGTCCAAGCGTCCCGATCTCACCGAGGAACAACGGGCAGGCATCCGCATCTCCTTCGATCCGGGGATTCACCACTCCTCGCTCGCCTGGGTCGTGGCGCTGCACGAAGACGCCGACGCCATGCGCCGCCTGGCCGCCTCCTCCCACCCCCTCGTACGCAGAAGCGTCGCCCGCGCCCGACACCTGCCGCCGGACGTCGTAGAACGCCTGGCCCGTGACGAAGACCGAGTTGTACAGCTCTTCCTCGCCGAATCCTGCGACGACGCCCCCGCCGACATGCTGCTCCGGGTGTGGCTGTGGTGGACCGGCAGCCTCACCTTCCCCGACCGCCCGCACGGTCATCCCCACTTCCCCCGCCGCGACCTGCTCCGATACGCCGACGACCCGAATCCGCGGATGCGCCGACTCGTCTTGGACGACCCGGAATCGACGCCGGAAATGGTCGAGCGTTACAGCCGGGACGAGAACGCGGAAGTGCGCCACCGGGCCGCCACCGACCACCGGCTGACACCCGCGTCGGCCGTGCGGCTGCTCGACGACCCGCACGAGCGCGTGCGCCGCGCGGCTTCCGTACACCCTGGGCTGCCTGCCCGGGTGATGGTCCGGCTGTTGCGCGACCCCGACACCGCGGAAACCGCCGCCGGGCACTCGTCGCTGCCGCTCCCGGTCATCCAGAACATGCTCCAGCGGATCCAGCCTCCGGCTGCCCCCACCTCTGCCCGGGATCAGGAGCCGACAACCCCGTGACAAGCTGGACAGCATGGAAGAACGGTCCGATAACCCGGAGCTCCGGGCGTTCCTGGAATCACTGCAGTCCGGCCAACTGCTCTCCGGCACGGTCGCGGCAATCGAATCCTTCGGCGTGTTCGTGGCACTGGACGACGGGCCCGACCACCCGGACTTCCCCGGAGTCGGGCTGATCACCATGCCCGAGCTGTCCTGGCGGCGCTTCGAAGCAGCTTCGGACGTCGTCCACATCGGTCAGCGCGTCTCATGTGAGTTCCTCCAGTTCGACACATCGAACATGGAGGCCCGACTGTCCCTGCGGGCGACGCAGCCGGACCCCTTCCAGACGTTCGCGGACCGCACCGCGGTGGGGCAGAGGCTGGCGGGACAGGTCACCAAGCTGGTCCCGTTCGGCGCCTTCGTCCAGGTCGCCGACGGCATCGAGGGACTGGTCCATCTCCGCGAACTCACATGGGAGAGCGTGAACACCCCTGAAGAAGTCGTGCGGGTCGGTGATGAGGTCACCGTCGTCGCCACCGACATCGACCAAGTGCGGCGCAGGCTGACCCTCTCCCTGCGGCAGGCCGCCCCCGATCCCCGGTGACTCGTCGCACGCCGCTCGCGCGGCTGGGGCGCTTCCCGGGCCACGCCAGGGTGACGCGCATCCCGCCCTCGGCCGCGACATCGAGCACTTCGGCGAACAGGTAGTACGGCCGGCCGTCCGATGTCAGGGCGCAGGAGGGGTGTAGCCGAAGGTGCCGCGCAGGCAGTCGGCCAGGGCGTCCAGGTTGCCGCCGAAGTGGCCGCCCGGCCAACTGGTTGCGATGGAACCTGCTTCTCTCGCGCTCCATCCGCCCTTTTCGTGGGCGCCCTCACCGCCGGGATGCGGTAGAAGACGTCGGACCCCGTAGTGCTTGAACTCACGGTTGTGCAGCTGACGTTGAGGGTACGATTCGAGCGGTCTTTGGATGTCGGCTCTCGCCGGAGATCCCATGCGCGCGTGCGCCTGGGGTGCCCAGTTTGCGTCGCCGTCCAGCACGGTTCCCTTTCCGGGGAAGTCCTGGAGGTTGACTCATCATGCCCGTGTGGCTGTCGCGCCCTTTTCTCGTTGTCTTGTTCCTGCTGCCTCTGTTGGTGGTCGTATTGCTCTCCGCGCCGGCATGGCTGACGTGGCCCTTTCTTCCTCCTCAGCGCCAAGAAGTCGTGTTGGCGGTTCTTGACCGCCTTGTCCAGTGGACTCGGGCGGCAATGCCCCGTGCGGGTCACGACCGATCCCGGGCGAGCTGATGCTTTCTGGGCTCGATCATCGGGGCTTCATCGGGCTGTTGGTCGACAAACCAAGCTGGGGCTCACCCTGAGGAGTTGTGAGGCCGCATGCCTCAATCCTCGGCGGTCATCAATTCCTTGCTCGCGTGGAACAGCTCGGCGAAGCTCGGGTACTCGTCGGCCTCGCCGTACTTGGGCTGGAACTCGTAGGCGGTCCACTCGCCGTCCGGACCGGGCTGGGCGGGATCGAGCAGCCAGAAATCCTCCTCGCCGCCGGCGATCAACAGGGCGCGCCGGAACAGGGTCAGCAGCTCCTCGGGGCCGCCGTCGTCCCCCTCGTTCGCCGCTGCGTAGAGGTTGATCAGGTCCATGCCGTCCTCGATGTTCCGCATCCAGTCGATCCCGGCGCACGGACTGACCCCCGCTACCCACGCGCCGAGCCCCTGCCAGCCGTCGGTGACGGACAGGAAGGCCCGCAGGCTCGGCGGGAAACGGATGCCCAGGCGCTGCTCGGCGGCCGCGATGGTCTGCTCGCCCGCGGGCCCGGCGCCGAGCCAGCCGCTCTCGATCTGCTCGGCGGTCAGGTTCTCGTACTGGTACTCATTGGCGGTCGCCACGTAGAGCCTGCCGTACTCGGCGAGATAGCCCCGCCAGTCCTCGGCGGTTCGCGGCGGGTCCTCGGGTGACATGTCCTTCATATCGGCGTTCCTCTCCTCGGGAAGGTCCACGCGTCACGCACGTGCGTCGATCCGCGCACAGGCCAGGAAGCCGAGCGGTCGGAGACCGACCATATTCCCCCGGACTACGCTTCGTTGCCGTGACGGATCCGAGGGCGAGGCTGCTGGTGGACATCCTGCTGGATACCGGCGCACGCGCCGACGAGCGGGACGACGCGGCCGGCTACCTTGGCCGCTACCCCGCCCCGGCGGTCGTCGACGCGCTGGCCCGGATCGCGTGTTCCACGGACGAGGACGAAGTCCTGGTGGCGACCGCCGGCGAATCGATCGCCGAGATCTGGCTCGCCCTGGGGGCTGTTGAGCCGCGCATTCTCGGTTCCCTTGCCCCGCCCGCCCGAGCGGAGGTGGACTCGTTCCTCTCGGCTCACGCGCCGCAACTCCTCGACAACGGAAGCTGATCGGCGACGGGTCGGCCAACGGCCCCTGCCCCCGGACGCCGGCAGACGCCTGGCCGTCGCGCACGTCGGCGGGACGCCTGCCGGCGGGGGAGCG
This sequence comes from Actinacidiphila acididurans, assembly GCF_016918855.1. Taxonomy (GTDB): domain Bacteria; phylum Actinomycetota; class Actinomycetes; order Streptomycetales; family Streptomycetaceae; genus Actinacidiphila; species Actinacidiphila acididurans. The sequence goes on along the minus strand of NZ_JADKYB010000019.1, from coordinate 109,037 downwards.
GCCGCGGAGGACTTCCCGTGGTTCAGAACCCGATCGCTTCGCGGAGCAGCAGGACGGTGCCGCGTCCGGGGCGGTGTTCCGCGTTGAGGACGAGCAGGCGGTTGACGGCGCTGTCCCACCCGTAGGCCTCCTGGGTGCGGGCGCTTTCCAGGGGCAGGCAGTGCTCTTCGACCCGCCGCAGCGCCGTGTCCAGGTCGGGCACCACCTTCTGCGCGCCGACGACCCAGATCGCGCGGGCGGCGCCGCCGGCGTAGCCGGGCAACTGGCTTCCGCTGCCCGAGGCGATCACGAGGGAGCCGGTCTCGGTGAGCGCGGCGACGCTGCCCACGATGACGTCGGGGCCGGCCAGCAGCCGCCGGATGTCGTCGGCGCCGGTGACGCGGTCCATGGCCAGGACGCGTGGCTTGATGGCCCGGTACCGTCCGCCGGCGTTGATGTCCTCGTCGATGCCGGACAGGCGGAGGGTCTCGCTGGCCGCGGTGAAGACTTCGGCGCCCTCCGGTATCAGATCCTGAATGCGGGTACGCGCGGCTGCGGCGTCGTCGAGGATTTCCACGGTGAAGCCGTGCGCGGCCAGCGCGGTGGCCGCCCGTTCCAGGCGCTGCCCGGGCGCCGGGTCGGCGAAGGGTGAGGGTGTGGCCGGCATTGAGGTCGTCATGATGTCTGCGAGCTTCCTGTCCGCTGGATGATGTGTTGGTCCCAGCGGTTCGACAGCGCAGCCCTCCGGAATGTGAGGCGATGCACCGGCCTCACATTCGGGTGCGCTGTTGTGTCGAACAGGTGAGGGCAGAAGCGACCGAGGGAGCCGTCGGCACCATGACCACCCGATCCGGGCCGGACACTGCTGATCCAGCGCGGGGCCGGCTCGATCCGGGCCTCGACGCGATCATGAGCGAGCGGCGTCGGCTGATCAATGTCGCCTACCGGCTGTTGGGCTCCCTGGCCGAGGCCGAGGACGCCGTCCAGGAGACCTACGCCCGCTGGTACGCCATGTCGCCGCGGCAGCGGGACGCCATCGCGTCCCCCGGCGCCTGGCTGACGACGGTCGCCGGCCGCATCTGCCTCAACCTGCTCGGCTCCGCCCGGGTCCGGCGGGAGATCTACGTGGGCGAATGGCTCCCCGAGCCGCTGCCCGAAAGCACGCAGTGGAGCACCGGGCGGCCGGACGGCACCACCGCCGACCCGGCCGACCGGGTCACCCTGGACGAGTCGGTGAGTCTGGCCTTCCTGGTCGTGCTCGAATCGATGACCCCGGCCGAACGCGTGGCCTTCGTCCTCCACGACGTCTTCTGCCACTCCTTCGCCGAGGTGGCCGCGATCGTCGGCCGTACTCCGGCGGCGTGTCGCCAGCTGGCCTCCTCGGGCCGCCGCCGGGTCCGGGCCGCGCGGCCCTCCACCGCGACTCCGGCGGACCGACGCGCCGGCGTCGTCAGGGACTTCAAGCAGGCGTGGGAAGCCAAGGACATCGACGCCCTCATCGGCCTGCTCGACCCCGATGCCATAGCGGTCGCCGACGGTGGCGGACTCGCCACGACCTTCCCGCACCCCATCGCAGGCGGCGAGCGGATCGCGCACGCCTGGATCGAGATCGCCCGCCGCAGGCCCGCCGACATGACGTTCCTGGAGCGTACGGTCAACGGTCAGCCCGGTCTGGTGGCCGAGCAGGACGGCGTCACCGTGACAGTGTTCGCCTTCGACGTCGCGGGCGACCGGATCAGGCGGATCTGGGTGGTACGCAACCCCGAGAAACTCCGTCACTGGACCGCGAGTTGATCCGCGTCCTCGCCGGTACGAGCCGTCCCTCCCGCACCCCACCCGCATCAGTGACTTGAGCATTATTGACTTGAGCACGTCACGCTCGTCATCCTGCTGACGCCTGTCCGCGGCGGCCCGCGGGGTGCGCCTCCCGGGCCCGATGGCGCCAAGCGCCGAGGAGCTGATGCCGGTGAGCGTGTGGATGTGGGCTCGGGTACGTGCGAAATGGGCAGGAGCGGCCGCCCTGCTGGCCGTGATCGCGACATCGGCGCCGGCCGCGGCCGCCGCGCCGCATGCCAGGGAACAGGCCAAGGGACAAGCCGCGACGGCCGCCGCCACCACGATCTGCGACACCTACTGCGACGGCCGTGACCCGGCCCTCGCCACCCAGGACCGCGTGCCGGTCACCGCGACCATCGCCGGCCGCACCCTGCGCCTTCATTTGTCCGACAACGATGTCATGGGCTGGGCGGAGACCGGCAACGGCGGGGCCGGCGACGAGGTCTGGCTGGACCGGTCGTTCGACGGCGGCCGGACGTGGGGGTCGGGCAGCAAGCTGGGCGACACCTCGGCGCCGGCCGGCACCGGCGGCTGGCGCACCCTCATGTACAACGTGGACGACTGGAACAACCAGGGCGTGGGCGCCCTGCGGGCCTGCGGGCAGCCGGCCGGGCAGACCGGGATCGCGTGCACCGCGTGGGCCCGGGTGAACCGGAACGCCTGGAGCCGGCCGACCGCAGCCGCCACCGGCATGATGACGTTCTACAACCGCGGCACCGGCCTGTTCGACACCACCGGCTGGTGGAACTCCGCGAACGCCCTGACCGCGCTGATCGACGACATCCGGGTGACGGGCATGCCCAGTTACTCGTACGCGATCTCCACCACCTACGCCGACCAGGGCGGCGGCAACTTCACCAACGAGTACATCGACGACACCGGCTGGTGGGGACTGGCCTGGCTGGACGCGTACGCCCTGACGGGCGACAGCCGGTACCTGAACACCGCCCGGGCCGACGCCGATTACATGGCGGGCTTCTGGGACGGCACCTGCGGCGGCGGGGTGTGGTGGCGCAACGACCGGACGTACAAGAACGCCATCGCCAACGAGCTGTACCTGGAGCTGACCGCGAAGCTGCACCTGTACCTGCCGGGCGACACCACGTATCTGTCCCGGGCCCGGCAGGAGTGGTCCTGGTTCAGCTCCTCCGGCATGATCAACGGCTCGCACCTGGTCAACGACGGCCTGGACACCGCGAGTTGCGCCAACAACAACGGGGTGACCTGGACGTACAACCAGGGTGTGCTGCTCGGCGGGCTGAGCGCGCTCTACCAGGCCACCGGGCAGGGCTCGTTGCTCACCTCGGCCCGGCAGATCGCGGACGCGGCGACCACCTCCACGTACCTGAATCCGGGCGGCGTGCTGACCGAGCCGTGCGAGGGCGGTGACTGCGGCGGCGACGGGCCGTCGTTCAAGGGTGCGTTCGTCCGGGGGCTGGCCGATCTGAACGCTGTGGTCTCCGGCCACCCGTACACCGGCTGGCTCCAGCACCAGGCGGACACCGCCTACGCGGCCGACCGCAACAGCCTGGACGTGTACGGGCTGCACTGGGCCGGGCCGTGGGACACCCAGCAGGCGGCGCGGCAGCAGAGCGCGCTGGATCTGATGAACGCGGCCGTCGCCCCGGCGGACCGCACCGGGCGGATCACCGGCTACGGCGGCCTGTGCGTGGACGACGCCTCCTCGAACACCGCCGACTACAACCCGGTGCAGGTGTGGACGTGCAACGGCACCGGCGCCCAGAACTGGACGGTGGGCGCCGACCGTACGGTCCGGGACTTCGGCAAGTGCCTGGACGTGTACGGCTCCGGCACCGCGAACGGCACCACCGTGGACCTCTACACCTGCAACGGCACCGCCGCGCAGGTGTGGGTGCCGCAGCCGAACGGCGCGCTGCTCAACCCGCCCTCGGGCAAGTGCCTGGACGACACCGGCTGGTCCACCACGCCCGGCACCCAGCTGGAGATCTGGGACTGCACCGGCGGCGCCAATCAGCAGTGGACCCTGCCTTGATCCCTGCGCTGATCCCGGGCCCTGATCCCGGCCCCGCCGGTCCCTGCGTGATCGACCCGGTGTGATCAACTTCTGCCCCCCGGCCGCGTCCGCCGCGGCCGGGTGCGGCACACTCTCCTCGACAAGGGCGTCCCGCGGGGACGGCCACCAATGACGAGGGGGGACCCGTCCATGCTCATCCTCTTCGGTACCCGTAGTTATCTGTACCGGCTGGCCATGATCACCCTGCTGTGCGGGGCCTGCGGCAACCCGGCCGCGCACACGCTCCGCAAGCGGGTGATGAAGTTCACGCTCTTCTTCGTGCCGCTGTTCCCGATCAGCACCAAGTACTCCACGCAGTGCACCTTCTGCGGCGCCGAGCACGCCCTGCCCAAGGAACAGGCCGAACAGCTCCGCCTCCAGGCCCAGGGCCAGCCGCAGCCGGCCCAGTCGCAGGCCGCCGCTCCCCAGGCGTACGGCCAGGGCGGCGGACAGGGCGCGCCGTACCAGGGCAACCCCTACCAGAACTGACATCGAACGTCCGGCACGCGCCCGAACACCTGTGTTACGGGCGCGTTGACGGTGGCCGGAACCGGTGAGCGGGTGGCTCCGGCGACGGTACGCCGCGGTCATTCCGGCGAAACACCCACTGATCATCCTGGCGGCGCGGCTTCTCCCCCCGGCCGTGAGCGCTAAGGAGATCCCAGGTGTCAGTCAGCCCAGCCAATCTCACCGACGACCAGCTCAACGCCTATATCAAGGCCCGACTCGTCATCTCCGGCATCGACCTGTCCCTCTTCCCGGCCACGCCCGACCCGGTGACCGGGGCGCCCACGCAGGACCAGGTCCTGTCGTCGCTGCGCGGCTTCATCCGGACGAATCCGGCCGTGATCAACACCTGGCGGCCCGCCGACCCCAAGGCGACCGCGCAGAACGCGGCGATGCTCAGCCAGATGCTGTATCCGCCGCTGGAGTATCCGTCGATCACCGAGGCGTGGACCGGGAAGGCGGTCGGGGCATGAGCGCGCGCGAGGTGAACCGCCGTGCCTTCCTGGCGGGTTCGGCCACAGTGGCGGCGGGGGTCGGCGCGGGCGTCGGCGTGCCGCTGCTCGGTACCGCCACGGCCGCGCAGGCCGCCCCCGCCTTCGCGCCCGGCCGCGCGCCCGAGGTGAAGATCCCCGACGTGGCCGTACGGCCGCAGGTGCTGGCCGACCCGACCGAAGCGACCCTCGCCGAGGCGGTCACGCTCATCCGCCGCGGGAAGCTGACCTCGCTGGACCTGGTGCACGCGCTGCTGGACCGGATCGGCACGTACGAACCGGTGTACCTGGCCTTCAACGCCATCGACGCGGACGGCGCCACCGCCGCCGCGCGGGCCCAGGACCGCCGCCGTACCGGCCCGCTGGGCGGCATCCCGCTGTGCATCAAGGACAACTACTACACGGCGGGGCTGCCCACCACGGCGAACTCCTTCGTCTTCCAGGACTTCGTGCCGCCCTACGACGCGACGTCCGTGGCCCGGCTGAAGGCGGCCGGCGGCATCGTGCTGGGCAAGGGGCAGATGGGGCCGCTGGCCACCACCCGGGCGACCACGCCCAACGGCACGGTCACCACGGTCAACGCCTGGACGCCCACCGACATCACCGTGGACCCGGGCGGCTCGTCCACCGGGCCGGGCTGCGCGGTGGCCGGCCGCCTGGCGACCTCCGCGATCGGCACCCAGACCGGCGGCAGCATCGTCAACCCCTCCAACGCCCAGAACCTGACCGGGCTCAAGCCCACCATGGGCCGCACCTCGATCTACGGGGTCATCCCGCTGTCCTACACCCGCGACCACAGCGGACCGCTGGCCCGTACCGCCCTGGACGCCGCCATCATGCTCGCGGTCATGGCCGGGCCCGACCCCAATGACGTACGCACCCAGGGGCTGCCGGCGCCGGCCGACTACATCACCTCGGCGCTCCCGGTCCGCCGCGGCAAGCAGGTGGTGATGCGCCGCCGGGTACGGATCGGGGTGCCGCCGGACTACCTGGCCGCCTCCGCCGGAGCGGGCGTGCTGGCCCTGCGCCGCGCCTTCCTCGCCACCATGGCCGCGATACCCGGCGCGACCGTGGTGGACGTGACCTACCCGGACGACTGGGACCTGATGACCGGGGTGTTCAACAACGTCCGGCTCAGCGAACGCACCGAGGAGATGCTGCCGTTCCTCCAGCGGGACCCCAAGCTCCTCGGGGTCTCCTCGCTGTCCTGGCTGCAGGGCCTGTTCCTGTCCGGCGACGAGTGGGTGACCGGGCAGCGCGCCAAGACCCGGCTGCTGCGCGAGGTGCTGGACGGCGTGTTCGGCCAGTGCGACGTGGTGCTGCAGACCGGCCCGACCCAGTTCGACCAGATCGGCCTGCCCGAACTGGCCCTGCCCATCGGCTTCCAGGCGGTCGGCGCCAACCCGAAGGTGCCGGTGGGCACCATCCTGGGCGGCCAGCCGTACGAGGAGGACCTGCTGCTGGAGGTGGCGGCCGCCTACCAGGCGGTCACCGACTGGCACGACCAGCGCCCCGCCGATCCGCCGGCCCCGGCGGCGGCCCGTACCACCCTGGCCGCGCCGCAGTCCCGCGCCGCCGCCGCGAGCCGCGCCACCCCAGAAGAGCGCGGCGCCGTCCACCGCCTGTCCGCGACGGAGGCCCTGAGCCGTACCGCCTGACGGGCACGTGGCCGCCGGTCTCCCCGATCGGAACCGGCGGCCACGCTCGTCGTCAGCGGTACGCCTCAGGGGTACGTGGTCAGCTCACGTTGAACGAGGTGTCGTCGATGACGAACGACGTCTGGAGCGTGGAATCCTCGCTGCCGGTGAACTTCAGCGTGACCGTCTGCCCGGCGTAGCCGGACAGGCTGAAGGTGTGCTGGGTGTAGCCGGTGTTGTGGTTGAGGTTGGAGTAGGTGCCCAGCGTCTTCAGCACCGTGCCGGAGCTGTTCAGCAGCTGGGCGGTGAGCGTGTCGTACGCCGTGGAGGTGCTGGTCTCCGCGGTGTCGATGTGCAGCCAGAAGCCGGCGGTGTACGTCGTGCAGGTGCTCGGCACGGTCACCGTCTGGGACAGGGTGTCGGTGTGGGTGCTGCCGTAGCCGTCCATCCACGCTTTCCAGGAGCCGGAGTGGGCGGTCTCGCCGGTGGAGTTGCTGACCACGCCGCTGCTGGCGGTCCAGGGCGCGGCGGTGCCGGTCTCGAAGCCGGGGTTGCCGAGCAGCTGGGCCGGGGTGCAGCCGGTGCCGCCGGAGGAGCCGACGGTCCAGGTGAAGGACGCGGTTCCGGAAGGGCCGGTGCTGTCGGTGGCCTTCACGGTGACCGCGTAGCTCCCCGCGGTGGTCGGGGTGCCGGAGATCAGCCCGGTGCCGGAGTTGACGGACAGGCCGGGCGGCAGCCCGGTCGCCGAGTACGACAGGGTGCCGCCGGCGGTGTCCGAGGCGGAGATCTGCAGGCTCACCGCGGTGCCGACCGGGGTGGTCCGATCGCCGGGGGCGGTCACGGTCACGCCGGTCGGGGCGCTGCTGCCGAAGTCGGCGTCGAACGCGGACTCGATACCGCCGATCACGCCCGAATCGCTGATGATCAGGCCGAGTTCGCGGTTGTGGTTGAGGGAGTTGTCGGAGAAGTTCTCCGAGCCGGCGAACACCTTGGCGATGGCGGTGCCGTAGTCGGCCACGATCGCCTTGGCGTGGATGTAGTAGCCGGTGGAGCTCGTGTACGTCTTCACCTTGCCGCCGGCCGCGGTGACCTGGTTGAGCTGGGTCGTGTAGGAGTTGCTCTCGTTCTCGGCCACCACCCGGACCGCCACGCCGCGCTGCGCGTCCGCGACGATCGCGTTGACCAGCGCGGTGTCGCCGAACTCCTCCTCTTCGACGTCCAGGCTGTGCTGGGCGCCGTTGACCAGCGACAGCAGCCGGCTCTGCGAGTCGGTGGGGGACCACACCAGGTCGGTGCCGTCCGAGGGGGTCACCGAGGTCTTGGCGTAGTCGGCGTTGAAGACCTGCTCGATCGCGGCCACGTCGGCGCTGTCGGTGTCGAAGACGCCGTAGTCGCGCGAGGTCGAGTAGTAGGTGGTGTCGAAGTTCCCGGTGCTGATGTACGACTTCGCGCCGTCCACGGTGATCGTCTTCTGGTGGGTGTAGACGAAGGCCGAGGAGGAGTAGGTCACGCCGACGCCGCCCGCGGACAGCGTGCTGTAGGCGGAGCCGTTGACGGAGGTCTGCTGGGCGTCCAAGATCACGCGGACCTTCACGCCTGCCTTCTCCTTGGTCACCAGGTCGTTGACCAAAGTGGTGTCGCGCAGTTCGTAGATCGTCACGTCGATCGACGCCGTCGCCGAGTTGACGAAGGAGTAGATCGCGCTCTCGCCCTGGTCCGGCAGGACCACCAGCGAATAGGTGCCGCCCGCGGCGTGCGCGGTCAGCGGGGTGAGGGCCAGGGCCGCGGTGGTGGCACCTGCGGCCAGGGTGCGTATCAGACGTCGGGTCACGCCCATCGGAGCTGTCTCCTGACGGTAGCGGGCATCGTGCAACGCGCGTAGCGCCCTCAAGTACGACACAGGGCCCGGACGGCGTGAACCTCTGACATGTATAGGTCACATTAAGAGCTGGTCAAAGGGTGCGGGGCCCGGCTTCTGCCGGGCCCCGCACCCTTTGACGCGAATTCAACGGCCGGTCACTCCGCGGCCAGGCCCGCCTGCAGGGCGGCGGCGATGGTGGCCACCCGCTTGCCCTGGAACTCGGCGGAGGCGCGGGCGGTGTCGTCCACCGGGATCGTGCCGTTGCCGTTGACGTGGCTGGTGCCGTACGGGTTGCCGTCGGCGAACTTGACCGGGTCGGTGTAGCCGGGCGCCACGACGATCCCGCCGAAGTGGTGGAAGCTGTTGTACAGCGCGAGCAGCGTGGACTCCTGGCCGCCGTGGGCGGTGGCCGTGGCGGTGAAGCCGCTGTAGACCTTGTCCGCGAGCTTGCCCTCGGCCCACATGCCGCCGAGCGTGTCCAGGAACTGCTTGAGCTGGCTCGCGACGTTGCCGAACCGGGTCGGGGTGCCGAAGACCACGGCGTCGGCCCACTCGAGGTCGTCCGTGGTGGCCACCGGCACGTCCTGGGTGGCGGCGACGTGGTCGGCCCAGCCCTGGTTGGCGGCGATGGCCTCCTGCGGCGCGAGCTCGGGAACCTTGAGCAGCCGCACCTCGGCGCCGGCGTTCTTCGCGCCCGCCACCACCGACTGGGCGAGCTCGTACACAGTGCCGGTCGAGGAGTAGTAGACGACCGCGACCTTCGCGGGCACAGGCATGGTGATGTCCTTGCTCTAGACGGAACGATGCAGGAGAACCGGTCCCGTCCCAGAGCCTAACCCATATTGTTGAGTGTTCAACCTCGCTCCCGTGCGGCGTCGATCACGTACGCCCAGCGTCCGGCCGGGACCGCGTACGCGACCGAAGCGGGCCGGCCCGGGCTCAGGCGGCCCGCACCGCCGGCCGCAGCACCTCCTCGCACCACTGCCGGAAGGTGGTGGGGGTGTCGATCGCGTGCCGCGGGGTGCGGACGACGCCGTTGTCCAGGCCGTCGACCTTGGCCACCGCCATGTCCACCATGCTCCGGGCCATCGCCTCGGAGGCGCCGTTGCCGGTGAACAGGTCCTTGAACGCCTGGTAGGGCATCCGCTCGTACCGCACCGGGAAGCCGAGCACGTCGGTCATGACGGCGGCCATGTCGTTGTTGGACAGGTCCTCGGGGCCGATGACCGGGACCTCCTCCTGCCCGGTCCAGGAGGAGTCGAGCAGCAGGCGGGCCGCGACGGCGGCGATGTCGCGGGTGGCGACCAGCGGCATGGCGCGGTCGGGGGAGACGGCGTCGTAGAACACCCCCTGCGTCTTGATCCCGCGGACCTGCCGCAGCACGTTGTCCATGAACGAGGGCATGGTCAGCGCCCGGAACGCCGCGCCGGTGCCGGCGATCAGGTCGTCCATGGCCAGCGACGCGGTCACGTGCCCGGCCCGGGCGGCAGGCGGGGTGCCGCGGCCGAGCGCGCTCACGTCCACGACCCGCTTGACGCCGCAGGCGCGCATCGCCTCGGCGGCGGGACGGGTGAAGCCGACGTAGGCCTCGTCTACGCTGACGGCGTGGCGATCGGTCGGCAGCAGCCAGAACAGGGCGTCGGCGCCCTCGAAGGCACGGGCGACGACCTGCGGATCGCCGTGCGAGCCCTGGACGACCTCCACCTGTTCCCGGACCGCGTCCGGCAGCCGGGCGGGATCGCGTACGACGACCCGGACCGGCTCTCCGCCGGCCAGTACGCGGCCGAGCACCTGGCGTCCGATGTGTCCGGTGGGAGTGGTGATGACGATCATGCGGAATCTCCATGGGTGGGGCTCGAATGCCTGACCAAGTAAACTCCACCGTACCGTTTACTTTTGAGGATGCAAGTCGATGAGCCGAGAGACCGAGCCGCGACGCCGTGGCGAGCAGCGCCGTGGCGAGGAACTGCGCCGCCACATCCTGTTCGTGGCCAAGGACGTGTTCCTGCAGAGCGGTTTCGAGCGCGCGTCGATGGATGTCGTGGCGCAGCGCGCCGGCACCTCCAAGCGGTCGCTCTACGCGCACTTCGAGAGCAAGGACAAGCTGTTCCGCGCGGTCATGGACCTGGTCCGCGAGCTGTACCTGGGCCGGCTGCGGACCCCGGAGGCGTACGCCGAGGATCCCGTGGAGGCGGTGACGCGGTTCTGCGGCCGCTTCCTGCAGTTGATGTCGTGGGAGTCCCAGGTCCGTACCGCCCGGCTGATCATCGCCGAGGCCGAACGGCTGCCCGGCATTTCGGGCGCCTATTTCGACGCCACCTTCGCCACCACCTACGAGCGACTGGCCGGCTATGTCGCGCAGCGGTACGCGATGGACCCCGCCGACAGCGCGGCTTTCGCCGAGGGCCTGCTCGGCCGCGCCGTCCTGCCGAAGCTGATGCGCACCCTGCTCGGTGTGGAGGAGGCGGTCAAGGACATGCCCGAGGAGGAGCGCCTGGCCGAGGACGTCGACCTGGACGCGATCCGGCGGCTGGTGACGGCGGCTCTGCCCGGCTGAGGCGCGGGCCCGTTGCGATCGAACCGCGGTCGGGACACGGTCGGGACACCGACGAGGTGCGGTCGAAGTGCGGTGGAGTCGCGGTCGAATTGACCCTGAGCTGCGGCTGAGTTGCGCCGACGTGTGGCGAAATCCTTCGGCGCTGCACGAGGGTTGACGCCGTATTGTGGGTACAGCCAGACTGCCCGAGGCGCTGACAACGATGTCAAGCCAGTTGTTTTCCAAGCTGACGACGGAAGGGTCAGGCGACGCAATGGCGCTTCGGCTTCCCGGCAGACCGGACCGGCTGCGCGGAACACGTAAAAGATGGAACCGATGGAGCAGGGCGGGCACCGTGGTCGCGGTGCTCGCGGCGGTCGCGGGCACCGCCCCCGCCGCCGCGGTGGCCGCCTCGGCGCCCGGCAGCGATGGGCTGGTGTCGGACCCGACGGCCTACGTGAACAACTTCATCGGCACGAAGAAGGGCGTGGACTGGGAGAACATCTTCCCCGGTGTGACCGCGCCCTTCGGCATGATGCAGTTCAGCCCGGACACCACCTCGGGCGGGACCGGCTACAACTACGACGACTCCGCGATCCGCGGGTTCAGCCTCGACCACTTCTCCGGCGGCTGCTCGTCCTTCGGCGACATCCCGCTGCTGCCGGTCACCGGCGCGGTCGGCAGCGACCCGGCCGCCCGCACCGAGCACTTCACGCACAGCGAGGAGAGCGCGTCCCCCGGCTCGTACGCGGTGCACCTCACCGACTCCGACGTGCAGGTGCAACTCGGCGCCACCCAGCGCACCGGCATCGCCTCCTTCCAGTACCCGGCCGGCAGCCAGGCCCAGGTGCTGGTGAAGTCGGGCACCAGCCTCGGCGGCGACCTCAAGGCGCAGGTGGACGTGGTCAACGACCACGAGATCGCGGGCACCACCACCCCGCGCGGGCTGTGCAGCAACAGCCAGTACACGATGTATTTCGACATCGTGTTCAGCCGCCCGTTCACCGCGCACGGTACCTGGCAGGGCGGCACGGTCACCCCCGACGCCTCCAGCGCGAGCGGCTCGGGCTCCGGCGCGTACCTGACCTTCGACACCTCTTCCGACCGCACGGTGACGGCCAAGGTCGGCATGTCGTACGTCAGCACCGCCGGCGCCGCGCTCAACCGGGCCGCCGAGATCCCCGGCTGGGACGTCGCCAAGGTGCAGGACCAGACCCGCAAGGACTGGCGCGACGTGCTGCGCCGGGTCGACGTGGGCGGCGCCTCCGCGGACGAACTCACCACCTTCTACACGGCGCTGTACCACAGCTTCCAGTCGCCGAGCGTGTTCAACGACGTCGACGGCCGCTACATCGGCTTCGACAACGTGGTGCACCAGGTGCCCGCGGGCCACACCCAGTACGCGACCTTCTCCGACTGGGACATCTACCGCTCGCTGGCCCCGCTGCAGACCATGCTCTACCCCGACAAGGCCGGCGACATGGCCAACTCGCTGCTGCGCGACGCCCAGCAGCAGGGCGGCTGGTGGCCCAAGTGGCCCTCGCAGAACATGACCGGCAACGTGATGAACGGCGACAACGGCGTACCGCTGTTCGCGCAGTACGTCGCCTACGGCGCCAAGGACGTGGACATCCGCGACGCCCTGCCGATCATGGAGAAGGCCGCCAACCACTCCGAGAAGGTCGGCTGGGGCTGGGTGGAGCGGCCCGGCGTGGAGGACTACGTCAAGCTCGGCTACGCGCCCAACGACGCCAACTCGCAGGGCGACCACGGCCTGCAGGGCGCCTCGGAGACCCTGGAATGGGCGCTGGACGACTTCACGATCTCCCAGCTCGCCTCGGCGATCGGCGACCACACCACCGCCGACACCTACGCCGCGCGCGGCCAGAACTGGCAGAACATCTTCGACCCGAGCACCGGCTACCTGCGCCCGCGTGACGACAACGGCGCCTTCCCGGCAGGTCCCGGCTTCCAGACCCCGCCGGCCGGGGCCTTCGGCCAGGACGGCTACGACGAGGGCAACGCCGCCCAGTACAACTTCTCGGTCCAGCAGGACCTGGCCGGCCTGGTGGCCGCGATGGGTGGCCCGGCGAAGGTGATCCCGCGGCTGGACGACTTCTTCTCCCAGCTCAACGCGGGTGGCAACGCCCCCTACGACTGGGCCGGCAACGAGATCGACACCACCGCGCCGTGGGTCTACGACTACGTGGGCCAGCCCTGGAAGACCCAGGAGGTCACCCGGCGCTTCGAGACCCAGCTGTTCACCACGGCCCCCGACGGACTGCCCGGCAACGACGACAACGGCGCCCTGTCCTCGGAGTACGTGTGGGCCGCGCTCGGCATGATGCCGGCCACCCCCGGCACGCCGACGATCGCCCTGAACAGCCCGCTGGTCAAGCACGCCGTGATCAAGCTCGGCACCGGGCACACCATCACCATCCAGGCCCCGAAGGCCGCGGACGACGCGCCCTACGTGACCTCGATGACGCTCGGCGGGAAGCGGTACGACCACAACGCGCTGCCCGACTCCTTCGCCACCGACGGCGGCAACCTGCGGTTCGACCTGTCCACCCAGCCCAACACCCACCGCGGCACCGCGCCGCAGGACGCCCCGCCGTCGTACCGGGCCCACGAGGTCCCCGCGGTCGGCTACCTGACCCCGACCGGCAACCAGCTCGCCCCCGGCGGCACCAGCCTGCCCGGCACGGTCGGCGTCTCGCAGCTCGCCGGGCACGCCGGCAAGGTGCACTGGACGGCCACCTCGGACGTCCCCGGCGTGACCGTCACCCCGTCCTCGGGCACGCTGGACCTGACCGGCGCGGCCACCGCCCAGGTGCCGGTGACCATCGCCGTGGCCGCGGGCACCCCGTCCGGCTACCACCCGGTCAAGGTCGCGTTCACCACCGACTCCGGGGTGAGCCTGCCCGGCGGCGCGGTCGTGATCACGGTGCCCGCCGCGGACGCCACCGCCACCGCCTGCGACACGCTCGGCACCACCGACACCGAGTGCGGGCTGCGGCTGCGCGACAACGGCGACGGCCACACCGTCGCGGTCACCCTCGGCGGCCGGTCCGGACGCTCCACCACGCCCGGGTCGCCGTACGAGTACTTCGACATCAACAACACGATCGTGCCCGGCGGCACGTACCACGCCACCGTCACGATCGACTACTACGACCACGGCACCGGTAACTGGAGCCTGCAGTACGACGCCGTGGGCAACCACTACAAGTCCACCCCGGCGGTCCAGAAGACCGGCACCGACACCTGGAAGACCGCGACCTTCACGGTGGACGACGCGGCCTTCGGCAACGGCGAGAACGCCGGCACCGACTTCCGCGTCGCCAACGGCGGTGACACCGGCGCCCTCGGCCGTGTCCACGTCGCGGTGAGCGGCGGGAACGTGCTGGCGCTCCACCTGTGCCCGGACGACAACTGACAGGTCGCCCTGGTAATAACCCCTGGCACTGATCCCACTGGATCCCAGCGGCCGCCGGACGCCCTCGTGGCTCCGGCGGCCGCGCTTTTCGCCGCTTTTCACTTTCGATTGGTCCGGACCTTGACCGCGTACCGCGGCACCGGTTCAATCCTTCCGGAAACGTGTACGGGCACCTGACTTCCCCCCACCAGCACCCGGTTCCGGGCGCGTTCAACGTTCCGGGCCGGCCTCAGATCTGGAGGCATCGTGCGCAGCTTCCGTATGCCCAAACGACGGCGAACAGCGGTGATGGCCGCGCTCGCCCTGATCGCGGGCGGCTCCGGGCTGCTCGCGGCGGTGGGCGCGCCCGCGGCGAGCGCGGCGGTCCCGGCCGCCTGTCCCTGGGTGCACTCCACCGCGCCGATCCCGCAGCGGGTCGGCCAGGTGCTGGCCAAGATGACCACCGCGCAGAAGGTGCAGCTCGCCACCGGCTCCGGCGGGTCCAGCTACGTCGGGTTCACCCCGGCGATCGGCTCACTGTGCATCCCCGCGATCAACCTGGAGGACGGCCCGGCGGGTGTCGCCGACGGCATGACCGGCGTCACCCAACTGCCCGCGCCCGTCGCGCTCGCCGCCACCTGGGACACCGCCGCGGAGCAGCGGTACGGCGCCCTGATCGGCGCCGAGGAGGCCGCGAAGGGCACCACGATCGACCTGGGCCCGACCATCAACATCGACCGGGACCCGCGCTGGGGCCGGGCGTTCGAGTCGGTGGGCGAGGACCCGTACCTGAACGGCCAACTCGGTGCCGCGAACATCCGGGGCGTGCAGTCCACCGGAGTGATGGCGCAGGTCAAGCACCTGGCGGTGTACAACCAGGAGACCAACCGCAACACCACCTCGGACAACGCGGTGATCGGCGCCAAGGCGCTGCAGGAGATCTACCTGCCCGCCTTCCAGGACGCGGTCCAGCAGGGCGCCGCCTCCTCCGTGATGTGCTCCTACAGCACGGTCAACGGCACCTACGCCTGCCAGAACCCGACGCTGCTGAACTCCGCGCTGCGGCAGCAGTTCGGCTTCCAGGGCTTCGTCACCTCCGACTGGGGCGCCACGCACTCCACCGCGGCCTCCGCGAACTCCGGGCTGGACCAGGACATGCCCGGCAACGACGGCTTCTACGGCAGCGCGCTGACCAACGCCGTCAACTCCGGCCAGGTCAGCCAGACCACGCTCAACACGATGACCTCCCGCGTGCTGACCGAGATGTTCGCGTTCGGCCTGTTCGACAAGGCGCCCAGCGGATCGCCCGCGCAGACCGCCACCTCCACCGCGAACCAGAACTCGGCGACGCAACTCGCCGCCGAGGGCACGGTGCTGCTGAAGAACAGCGGCAACGTCCTGCCGTTCACTTCCGCCACCAAGTCCATCGCGGTGATCGGCGCCGACGCCTCCACCAGCGTCCAGAGCGCGGGCGGCGGCAGCGCGGCCGTCAACTCCAGCGGCACCGTCACCCCGTTGCAGGGCATCCAGGCCCGGGCCGGCAGCGGCGCCACCGTCACGTACAACAACGGCTCCAGCACCAGCTCGGCCGCCAGCGCCGCGGCCGCCGCGAACGTCGCGGTCGTCTTCGTCAGCGACTTCGAGTCCGAGGGCAGCGACCTGGGCGGCATCGACCTGTCCAGCGCCCAGAACAACCTGATCTCGGCGGTCGCCGCCGCCAACCCCAACACCGTGGTCGTGCTGAACACCGGCTCCGCGGTCACCATGCCCTGGGCCGGCTCCGTCAAGGGCGTCCTGGAGGCCTGGTACTCCGGCCAGGGCGACGGCACCGCCATCGCGTCCCTGCTGTTCGGCGACACCAACCCGTCGGGGCACCTGCCGGTCACCTTCCCGACGTCCCTGTCCCAGGTGCCCGCCCACACCACCGCGCAGTGGCCGGGCAGCGGCGGCACCGTGCAGTACAGCGAGGGCGTGGACGTCGGCTACCGGTGGTACGACGCCAACCACCTGACCCCGCTGTTCCCGTTCGGGTACGGCCTGTCGTACACCGGCTTCGCCTTCAGCAACCTCCAGGTGGGCACCCTCGCGGCCGGCGGCACCGCCACCGTGACCGCGACCGTCACCAACACCGGCACCCGGGCCGGCTCGGACGTGGCGCAGCTCTACGTCAGCCAGCCCGCCTCCGCCGGCGAACCGCCCAAGCAGCTCCAGGGCTTCGCCCGGGTCACCCTCCAGCCCGGCGCCAGCCAGACCGTCACCTTCCCGCTGACCCAGCGCGCCCTGTCCGCCTACGACGCCACCGCCAACGCCTGGACCACCGCCACCGGCACGTACACCGTCGCGGTCGGCGACTCCGCGGCGAACCTCCCGCTGACCGGCACCCTGAACGTCACCTCCGCGCAGCTCGGGAAGCCGCTGACCGTCACCAACCCCGGCGCCCAGGAGGGCCTGGCCGGCACGGCCGTCTCGGTGCAGGTCGCGGCGCAGGACACCACCGCGGGCCAGACCCCCGCGTTCAGCGCCACCGGACTGCCCCCGGGCACGTCGATCTCCACCGGCGGCCAGATCACCGGCACCCCGAGCCAGCCGGGCACGTACACCGTGGACGTCACCGCCCGGGACGCGGCCGGGGCGCAGGGCGTGACGACCTTCCTGTGGACCGTCGTGCCCGCCGACGCCACCCCCGCCCTTCCGCTCGTCGGCTACCAGGGCCTGTGCCTGGACGTGGCCGGCGACAACAACACCGACGGCACCAAGGCCGAGGTCTACTCCTGCAACGGCACCAACGGGCAGGCCTGGGCCGAGCAGTCCGACGGCACGATCCGGGCGGCCGGCAAGTGCCTGGACGTGAAGGCCGCGGGCACCGCCAACGGCACCCTGGTCGACCTCTACTCCTGCAACGGCACGGTCGCGCAGGTGTGGCAGCGCCAGGCCAACGGCTCGCTGCGCAACCCCAACTCCGGCCGGTGCCTGGACGACACCAACCTGTCCACCACCAACGGCACGCAGGTGCAGATCTGGGACTGCAACGGTGGCGCCAACCAGGTCTGGAAGCCGCCGGTATGAGCCCTGACCGCACGTCCTGACCGCACGTCCTGACCGCACGGCTCCCGCACACCTCTCGTACGGCCGGTCCCGGGTCCTCGTGCCCGCGGGCCGGCCGTACGTGTTCCTGCCGCACCGCGTCACGGCTCCGGCGGGGCTTGCGGACCGTGCGCCGGGACCGGTAGGAACGGCTGGTCAACGCCCGTCGGCGGGCGCCCGTACCGACGAGGGGTTTCGCACATCATGCCGAGGTTCGTCAGGGCGACGCTGACCGGGCTGCTCGCTGTCGCCCTCGTGGCCCTCGGGACCTGGTCGGCCGGGCCCGCCACCGCCGATCCGCCCGCGCCGCCCGGGACGCCCACCGCGGCCCCCTTCGACGGCACGCCCACGGTCGGCCCGCTCTTCGCCGACGGCCTCGGCCACGCCCACAGTTGCACCGCCAGCGTCGTCGCCAGCCCCCGCCACGACCTGCTGCTCGCCGCCGCGCACTGCCTGTCCGGCACCGCCGCCGGCTGGCTGTTCGCCCCCGGATACGACGCCGGCCGCACCCCCTACGGCGTGTGGACGGTGACCCACGCCTACGTCGACCCGCAGTGGACGCTCTCGCAGGACCCGCGGTACGACTACGCGATCCTCCAGGTCGCCAAGGCCCCGCGCGGCGGGCGTACGGTCGCCGTCCAGGACGTGACCGGCGCGAACGTCCTCGGCCAGGCTCCGCCGGCCGGGCAGCGGATCGCCGACGTCGCGTACAACGCGGGGATCGGCGACCAGCCGGTGCGCTGCGCCACCACCGTCTACCGGACCGGCGACTTCCCGACCTTCGACTGCCACGGCTTCGTGGGCGGCAGCAGCGGCAGCCCCTGGCTGACCGCCCTGCCCGGCAGCCCCTGGACGTACGTGGTCGGCCTCATCGGCGGCCTGCACCAGGGCGGTTGCTACGAGTACACCTCGTACTCGCCCGCCCTGGGCCTGCGAGCGTACGAACTCCTGCTCCGGGCGACGCTGGGCCTGCACCCCGACACGGTGCCGGCGGCCGGCGGCGACGGCTGCTGAGGCCCGCCCCGCCGGCCGGGGGACGGCGGGAACACCGGGGAGCGCGAGCGCCCGAGGAGTTCAGTAACCGCCGCTGGTGCCGCTGGTGGGCGACGCCGACGACGACGTCTTGGTGATCTGCTTGCCGTTGGTGCCCAGGACGTACCACTTGGCGCCGAAGGCGGTGAGGCCCTGACCGTTGGTCTGCCCGGCCGTCTTGTCGCCGCTGAACATGTAGAGCGGGTGGCCGTTGTAGGTCACCTGCTTGGCGCCGCCGCTGCGCGTGCTGGTCGACAGCAGGTTGCTCTTGACGCCGCCGGTGGCCGCCGGCTTGCCGCTGGTCAGCAGGGGCGGCCAGGTCGCGGCGCAGGTTCCGGTGCAGGTGGAGGTGCTGGTCGTGTCCTTCTGGAAGACGTACAGGGTCCGGCCCCTGTTGTTGACGAGGACCGTACCCAGCGGCACCGACTTGGTCGTGACGGTCGCACTGGGACCGGTGCCGGTCGCGCCGGGCGAGGTGGTGGGCGAGGTGGTGGCCTCGTGCGCCACGTCGGCCGGCGCGTACGTACCGGTGTCGGACGGGGACGCGGTGGGCGCGGCCGCCGATCCGCCGCTGTCGGTGGAGCAGGCCGTGGTCGCCGCGGCGGCCAGCACGATTCCGCCGACGGCGGCACGAACTCGGGTGTGCTTCATGAGAACTCCCTCGGATCCGTCCGCCTGGGGCAGGCGGCCGCGGCGCTCCCGCCTCACCCGGGGCCGCTCACGCCCACTACACGGCACGGTCCGCGGCGCGGCCACCGGGGGGAACCGTTCGGGGGACCGGCGCCCCTCGCGTACGCATGACGACGGCGCCACCCGGGGCGGGCGGCGCCGTGTCGTCGGGCGCGGGTCAGGCCGCGCCGTTGCCGATCAGGTGGCCGATGCCGTACACCGCGAGCGCCGCGCCGCCGCCGACCAGGAGCTGCCGGGCGCCGGCCCGCAGCGGGGCCTTGCCGTTGACCAGGCCGATGACGGCGCCGACGGTGAACAGAGCGCCGGCCGCCAGGCCGACCGCGGTGCCCAGGGCGGCGGCGCCGCTGCCGAACACGTACGGCAGCACGACCACCACCGCACCGAGCGCGAAGGCGAACAGGCTGGAGACGGCCGCCGACCACGGCGAGCCCAACTCGTCCGGGTCCAGGCCGAGTTCCTCGCGGGCCATGGTTTCCAGGGCGGTGTCCCGGTCCTTCATGATGGTCGCCGCGATGTTCCGCGCGTCCTCGGCCGGCAGCCCCTTGGCCCGGTAGATCAGGGCGAGTTCCTCGGCCTCCGACTCCGGGTCCTCGCGCAGTTCCTCCGCCTCCAGGGCTATCTCGCGCTCGTACGCCTCCCGCTGGCTGCGTACCGACACGTATTCGCCGGCCGCCATCGAGAACGCGCCGGCCAGCAGTCCGGCCACGCCCGCGAACAGCACGGTGCGGGCGGCGGCGCCGGATCCGGCGAAGCCCATGACCAGCGAGGCGTTGGAGACCAGGCCGTCGTTGACGCCGAAGACCGCCGCCCGCAGCGCGCCGGAGCGGTCGCTGCGGTGCCAGCGCTCGCGCCGTACGATGCCGCGGCCGCCGTCGGCGGGCTCGGGCCGGCCGCCCTGCTTCCGCAGCCCGGTGATCACCCGGGCGTGCGAGCGCTCGTCGGCGGCCATCGCGGCGGTGGCCTCCGGGTCGCCCTCGTAGAGCCCGGCGTCGGCCCGCTCGGCCCGCTCGACCATCGGCAGCACGGTGTCCACGGAGAACCTGCGGGCCAGCAGGGTCAGCAGCCGGGTGCGCAGGCCGGACCGGCCGGGCGCGGGGACGGGCCGGCCGAGCGCGGTCAGCCTGGCGGCCCAGTGCGCGGCGTGCCGCTCCTCGACGGCGGCCAGTTCCAGGAAGATCTGCCGCCGGTCGGGGTCGGCGGCCGCCGCCAGGCCCCGGTACAGAGCCGCACTGCGGCGTTCGGCGTCCAGTGCGGCCCGGAACCGGGCGGCGGCCTGCCGGTCGCCGCGCGGGTCCGGTGCGGCGCCGCCGGACGGGGTGGTGTCGGTGTCGGGGGTCTGGAGACTCATCAGTGCTTCTCCCGCCGGCTCGGGTACGCCCTCCGGTGCCGTCCGGGCCCGCGGGCACCGCCGGAGTACGCCCCTGCTGTAGTTTCGACTTCTTCTATCTTTGGATTCTGTCTAACATCGTACGCCACCCGGGCCCCGTCCGGGCACCCTCTTGTAGGGTTTGCGGTGCGGGCCGACGGAAGACAGAGGGGTTGCGGCAGGTGTCCAGCGCCGAGCAGCGTCAGGAGCTGGCGGACTTCCTGCGCAGCCGCCGGGAGCGGCGCAGGCCCGAGGACGTCGGGCTGGCACCGGGCGCGCGGCGCCGGACCCCAGGGCTGCGTCGCGAGGAGGTCGCCACCCTCGCCGGCCTCAGCGTCACCTGGTACACGTGGCTGGAGCAGGGCCGGCCGATCCGCGGGTCCCGCCAGGTGCTCGGCAGCCTGGTGGGCGTGCTGGGCCTGGACGAGGTGGAGACCCGGCATCTGTTCCGGCTGGCCGGCGAACTGCCGCCGGACACCCCCGCCGTGACGCCCGCGGCCACCGCCGCCGTGCCGGCGCCGTACGCGGTCCTGCTCGACCAGCTCGACCCGAACCCGGCCTTCATCCTGGACCGCCGGTTCGACATCGTGGCCTGGAACCGCGGCTGTGAACTGCTCTACACCGACGTGGCCCGGTTCCCCGCGCACCGCCGCAACATCCTCTGGCTGATGTTCACCTCGGACCGATTGCGCGCCACCACTGACGACTGGGAGCGCGACGCGGCCCAGACGGTGGCCCTGTTCCGCACCCAGGCCGGCGAGGACGTCCTGCGCCCCGAGCTCGCCGGCCTGATCGCCGAACTCCAGGCCGAAAGCCCGGACTTCGCCCGCATCTGGCACCGCAAGGACCTGGCCGCCTTCTCCTCCACGGCCCGCGTCTTCCACCACCCGGCCCTGGGCCCCATCGAGCTCGACTACGTCAAACTCCACAGCCCGGACGCGGCCCACACCGTCGTCGCCCACCTGGCCCCGAAGAACTCCGCCCTGGCTGCCCGCCTCGCCGCCCTGCTCGAAGGGGGCTGCCCCTAGGCGGGTTCGGCGAGATCCCGCAACCGAGCCAGGAGGGCCGCGGACTCGGCTTCGTTCAGGGCGAGGAACCGGTCGTGCGCCCGCCAGAGATGGCGTACCGCCTCGCCCCGACGGTCGGCTGCCAGGTGCAGGTCCGCCAGGGCCATATGTGCGCGGGCCTCTTCCTCGGAGGCGCCGATGCGCTCCGCCAACGCGAGTGCCTCGGTGAGTTGTTGCACGCCGGAATCGCCGCGGCCGGAACTGAACTCCGCACTGCCCAGGCCCCTTAGCGCCTGGACCTCTTCCTGCGCGGCACCTATTTCGCGGGCAAGGGCGAGCGCGACCGTGTGGTGCGCCGATGCCTCGGCGTGCTGCCCGGCTCTGTGGAGAGCGGTGCCGATGGCATTGAGCGTCACGGTTTCATTGCGTTTGTCGCCGATGTGACGGAAAGCCACCAGGGCCTCTCGGTAGAGGTTCAGTGTCCGCTCCAGGTCACCCGGCTCCTGCATGGTGTTGGCCAGGTTCAGTTGCAGGATGGCCTTTTCTGCGCGGCTGCCGAACTCGGTGGTCAGATCCAGGGACCGGCTGAGGGCCATCCGGGCCTGGCCCTCCTGTCCCATGTGGTGATGGAGATCACCGAGGTTGTTCAGCGCCTGGGCCTCTCCCCGCGGATCCCCCGCTCGGACGAACCCGTCGAGGGCGGTGGCGAAGCACTCCATGGCGGAGGCGTGCTGCCCGAGTTGGAACAGCGAGATGCCGAGGTTGTTGCGGGCGCGGGCGATCTGCCAGACGTCGCCCGACCGCAGCCGGATGTCGAGTGCCTGCTGCTGGTGGATCTGCGACTCCTTCAATCTTCCGAGGTTCCAGCACACCAGCCAGAGAGATCTGAGTGCCTCGGCTTCGGCGTCCTCGTCGGCCACTGCTCTGGCGCTGGCGAGCGCCCGGTGGCTGTTGCGTTCGGCCTCCTCGTACCGTCCGGCCTGCGACTGGACCGAGGCGAGCGCCAGAAGCGCGTGCGCCTGCGCGGAACGGTCGCCGACCTCGTCCCAGTACCGTGCCGCATAGGTGTGCATGGTCGCCGCCGGCCCCCACAGGCCCTCGGCATCGAGAAAGCTGCCCGCGACGTCGGCCAGGTACGCGGCTCGCTCGTGGTCACCGCCTTCGCGCAGACGGGCCTCGGCGTCGATGACCGCCCCGATTTCGGCCAGCAGCCAAGCCTTCGCCTGTTGCGGCCCGGACCATTCGGGCAGCCGAAGCGTTGCAGGAGGCGAGGGAAGGACCAGGTGTCGGCGTCGTGGATGAAGCAGGCGGTCGGCAGCGGCGACGGCGTACAGATGGAAAGTGGTCAGCGCTTCCAGCGCCCGTTCTCGCACGGAATGCGGGTCGTAAAGCATCAGGGACTGTGCGTAGACGGCAATCAGATCGTGGAACTCGTATCGGTCGGCCGCCGGCTCCTGAAGGAGATGCGCATCCAGCAACGATTCCAGGACGCGTTCCGTGGTCGCAAGGGGGAGGCCGACGAGTGCAGCGGTCGCGTAGATGTCGAAGGTGTGCGACCGGTGGAGGGCGAGGAGCCGGAAGACCCGCTGCTCCTCAGCGGTGAGGTCCTGATAGGAGAAGGCGAAGACCGAGGCGATCTCCGAGCGGCCGTCGCGGATCTCCGCCAGACGGTCGGAATCCTGGGACATCCGCTGGACCAAGTGGCCGACTGTCCAAGCCGGATGCGAACGCAGCCGGGCTGCAGCCAGTTCCAGCGCGAGCGGCAGGTTGCCGCATAATCGGGCGAGCGCGGCGATGTCCTCGGACGCCCGGCCCGGGGCGAGACCGGCCCGTTCGGTGAGCAGCGACTGGGCGTCCGCGGGTGTCAGGACATCGATGAAGACGTGATGGATCCCGGGGATTCCGGTCAGCCTCCGGCGGCTGGTTATGAGCACCAGGGAGGGCGAGTCGCCGGGCAGTAGCGGCTGGATTTGGGCGGCATCGGCCGCGTCGTCCAGCACGATCACGGCCCGCCGAGTCCCGAGTACGGTCCGCCACAATGTGACGAGTCCGTCGAGGTCGTGCGGGAGGGCCTTGACCGGGACTCCGAAAGTACGCAGGAGGGCGGTCAGCGCGGCTTCCGGGGACAGTGGGCGCCGACTGGCGTGCGCCCCCAAGTTGATGTGCACCTGACCATCAGGGTATTGATCGGCGAGGTCGCGGGCGGCGTGCAGGGCGAGGAGGGTCTTGCCCACCCCGGCCATGCCGGAGATCGCCTGGAAGGCGACGACGCTCGCGCCGGCGTTCCGGAGCGCGCGCAGTTCCTGTGCTCGGCCGACAAGTAATTTGCTGTGGGCAGGGAGATTCTGCGGAGCCGGTGCGGCGGAGCCGGCCCGGGGCGCCGGGGTGACGAGTTCGCCGGCCGGAACCTGGTCGAGGATCCGCCGGTACACCTGGGTCAGGGCCTCACCCGGCTCGGTCCCGAACTGCCGCAGACGCCGGCGGACCGACTCGTACGCACGCAGAGCATCGCTCTGGCGGCCGTTGCCATGGGCCGCGATCATGAAGTGCCGGACCACCGTCTCGTCGGTGGGATGCCGGTCTAGCAGGCCGGAGAGTTCCTCCATGAGACCGGCGAAGTGCCCCGCGCGAAGTTCGATCTCGATGCGGAAAAGGGTCGCGGCCAGCCGCCGTTCGGCAAGCCCGCGCCGGACCTGTTGGGCCCACAGACCGGTGAAGCCGGTGAGCGGTGCGCCGCGCCACAGCGCCTCCGCCCTCCGCAACAGGGCCAGGGCCTGCGTGTCATCTCCACTGGACGCCAGAGACCGGGCCTGGACCACGAGGTGCTCGAACCGGTGATAGTCGACCGCGTGCGGCGGGACGTCGAGTGTGTACGCGTGCGCCTGCTGCTGGACCAGCCGCTCGTCGCCGAGTCTTCGTCTCAGGCGAGTGGCGTACGCGTGCAGCGACGCACTGGGCTTGCCGGGCAGCACATCGTCCCAAATGCGCCGGCTCAAAGTCTCCAGCGGAACCGCCTTGCCCGCGTCAAGTGCCAGCGCGGCGAGCAGGTGGACCACCTTGGCGGCGCCCGACAGTTCGAGCCGACCGCGTACATGCAGTTCCACAGGCCCCAGGACGACGATGTCGATGTCCACCGGATCCCCCTCGCCCCGGTCACCACTCCGTCTGAGTCAAGAGTGACACGCGTCAAGATCGCCCAAAAGGGTCGCTCGTTCATTGATGCGGGGTTGGCCGAAACGCCTCTTACACGGGCACTAGCGGTCGTTCTTGGTCATGACGGGGCGGTTGATCAGAACCATCCACGCTTCGTTACCCGTAAATTGACAAGAGGGCCCGTGTCGGCCACTGGGGAGGGGACTCCATGGACGAGCTGACAGTGGAGGAGATGACCGTCGCCGTTCTGCGGGCCGATGAGGCTGCGTGGCGCGTGCTGGCCGGTCTGCTGCCCGGCGAGGACATCGGCAGTCCGGCGCCCGATGATGCCGCAGCGGTCCGCATCGTGGCCCACCGGCTGGCGCGGATCGCCGCTTCCAGGCCCGAACTCGGCGCTGCCCTGCGGCAGTGGGCGGCGGTCTCCACCGCCAACATCATCACGGGTGGCGCCCGTGTCGTCGGGACCACGGTGCAGGCCCGCGACATCAGCGGTGGAATCCACGTGCACGAGTACGGTCACCATGACTCGCGGCTCCCGGTCCCGCGCCAGCTCATCCCCGCGCCGGCCCATTTCACCGGCCGGGAGGCGGACCTGGCGGCACTCGACGGGTTGCGCGCCGCTCAGCGGGACACCGGCGTCCGGATCGTGGTCAGCGGAACCGCCGGAGTTGGCAAGACGGCCCTGGTCTCCCGATGGTTGGGCGGTCTCGCTCCCATGTACCCAGGTGGGCAGCTGTACGCAGATCTTCAGGGATTCGGGGACGATCCAGCCGATCCCGGGGTGGTACTGGGCCGCTTCCTGCGGGCCTTCGGCGTCGACCACGTTCCGATCGCGCTCGCCGAGCAGACCGCTTTGTGGCGTACGGTCACCGCCGACCTGCGGATCGCCGTCATGCTCGACAATGCCTACAGCGCAGCACAGGTGCGTCCGTTGCTGCCCGCCTCGCCTGCCGCACTTGCCGTCATGACCAGCAGGCGGCGCCTGCCCGCTCTCGGCCTCGACGGCGCGGCCTTCCACCAGATCGGCGTCCTGCGGTCCGAGGACGCCGTGGAACTGCTCACCCACCGGCTGGGCCGCGAGCGCGTCGCCTCCGAACGCGAGGCCGTGCAAGGGCTCGCCCGCTTGTGCGGTGGACTGCCGCTCGCGCTGTGCGTTGCTGCGGCTCGGATGGCGGCCCGCCCGCGGCAGCCGCTGGCCGTTCTGACCGGTGCGATGAGCAGCGATCACGACCGGCTCGACGCCCTCGACGCCGGCGGGGACCGGGCGGTGCGCACGGCGCTGGACGATTCGTACGCCGCTCTGCCGCCCGACGTCGCCCGAGGCTACCGGCAACTCGGGTTGCTCGTCGTTCCGGAGTTCGGCCCGGATCACGTCGCCGCGGCCTGCGACCTGACGCCCGGCGGCGCCGTCCGATTACTGGACGAACTGGTCGATGTGAACCTTGTCGAAGAGCTCGGCCATGATCGTTTCCGGCTGCACGACCTCATCAGGGATCACGCCGCCCTGCGTGCCGCCGAGGACGAGCAGCCCGATGCCCGCCGGGCCGTGGTGCGCCGGGTCCTCGACTGGTACCTGGCCACCGCCACCGCGGCACGGCGTCTGCTGTCGCCCACCCACCGACAGTTGAGGCGCGACTACGTCTTTCCGCCCGGGCACGTACCGGCCTTCGCCGACGAGGCCACCGCTCTGATGTGGCTGGACACCGAGCAGATTCATCTGATGGCCGCGATACGGCTGGCCGCCGAGCGGGGCTGGGATGCCACGGCTTGGCAGTTGGTGGACAGCATGCAACCGCTCTTCCTGCGTCGGCGACCGTACGATCTGTGGACCGAGGCGCATCGTATCGGGCTGGCCGCGGCGGAGCGGGCCGGTCACCCGGAGGGTGTCAGCCGTATGCTCACCACCGGAGGCAGCGGCTTCTACAACGTCGGCGACTACGACGAGGCGATCGCCTGGTTCACCCGCGCGTTGGAGGGCGCCCGCCGGGACGGCGACCTGCGGGCCCAGGCGCAGGCCCTGCACGGCCTCGGCCAGTCCCACCGGCTGGCTGGCCGGTTGGAGCAGGCCGCACGGCTGTTCCGACAGGCACTCGACCTGCGCGAGACCATCGGGTACGCGCGCGGCGCGGCCCTCAGCAGACTGTGCCTGGGCGACGTCGCCCTCGCTTCCGGCGACGCGGCGGGCGCGGTCGACTTGCTGACCCGGGCCCGGGCCGCCCTGCTGGCCGTTCCCGACCCCTATGACGCCGCGCGGGCGCTGGCCTTTCTCGGCCTCGCCCACGCGGCAGAAGGCATTAGGGACTTCCCGGCAGCCGAGGCATGTTTGCGCCAAGCTTTGGCGGAGTTCGTGCGTACCGGTTCGGTCCACTGGCAGGCTCATGCGATGGAGATGCTGGGCGGGACGGCGGCCGACCGGGGTGATCCGGGGGAGGCCAGGGACTGGTACGAGCAGTCCCTGGCCCTGTACACCCCGCTCAGCCCGACAGATGCCGGGCGGTTGGAGGATCGGCTGCGGTCCCTGAACCGGAGCTGAAGTCCACCAGCCACTGATGCAGCAGCAGGACCAGCAGTCGGTGTTGCCGGGGGCTGCCGACCGGGTCAACCGTGATCCGGACACCGGTGCGCGTGATCGTGACGCACCGGCCTGTTGCCGCCCGCACCGAGACGATCAGGCAGCCCGGGTAGCGGTCGAGCCACATGGCCGCCGTGTCCGGGTTCCCCGTGCCGTACAGCGCGTCGGCGCAGCGCCGTCGACGCTCGTCCGCGCCGCCGTCCAGGTCGGCCACGACAGAATCTACCGGTGTTGGGCCGCTCACGCCGGCGGCTCCGGCCGTACAGGCTCGACGGGCTCGGTTGCCGGCGCGTACGCCGGCTCGCCGATGCCGAGGATGCGGTACATGAGCCGACGGATATTGCTGTTGAACCGGCCCGGCTCCGACGTGATCCGCCGGGCGATCCGGGTGAACTCGCGGCGCGGGTACACCTCTGCGGCGTAGGCGAGTTGTTCGGCCAGTGACCGAGTGGGCGACAATGCCGGAGCCGCGAGCGCCATGTCAACCCCCGGCGAGGCAGGGTTTGCGTCGTGCTGTGGGTAGCGGGCCAGAAGAATCGGCGCGCCCGTCATCGTTGCGTAAAGCGTAGTGGAGCTGTAGTCCCCGATCACCGAGTCCGCCGCCACCAGCGCGGCCCGCCAGTCCGCCGCCGGCGGCAGGACCATGATCCCCGCCCGGCGGCAGTCGGCGAGCCAGCCCCGCACCTGGAAGGGGCCGTGCAGCGACCACACATTGGGATGCACCAGGAGCGCTACTCGGTATCGCGGTCGTGGCAACTCGCTGAGCAGCCGCGGCAGCAGCGCGTCGAGCCGGTTGAACGACGACCTGCGGCCCCAGGTCGACGTCACCAGCACCAAGTGCTCGTCCGCGTCAAGCTCCAGCGCCTCGCGGTACCGAGCCCGGAACGGCAGACTGGCCGCGATCCGGTCGTACGTCGAGTCCCCGACCACCTTGGCCACCGGCAGTGCCTCCGGGCACCAGCGGGCCAGGGCCCCCAGGTCGTCCCGGTGCGGCAGTGCGATGGCTCGCGGTACCACCGCCCCCTCCCAGGTCAGATACGCGCGCCCGGTGATGCCGCCCGGCTCGCGGTCGTTCCGGTCGCCCGGCGGCAGACCAGGGGCCACCCGGGCAAGTGACATGTGCCCGGCGCCGTGCGAAACGCGCAGGAGGGGCGCCTTCAGTTGCTCCATCCCCTTCGAACCGGCCGCGAGGGCGAGGTCGAACTCCGTGTTGACTGCTTCGGGCCACGGCAGGACCGTCGCCCCCAGTGCGCTCAGGTACTCGGCCACACCCCCGTTGAACGCATGAGGCGGGACAGTCCACGCCAACTCGATCCGCAAGTCCGATTCGAGCAGCGACACCAGGTCCCGCAGACGCCTGCCGTACACCTCGGTGTGCACGGGCACGAGTACCTTCTTGCGCGCCGGCAGTGTGAGCCATTCGTTCCCGTCAGCCCGTGCTGCCGCCTCGCCCGCCGTGACTCTCTCCGCGGGCATTGCCTCCCCCGACACCTCGGAACTCCCCCTCCTCTGTCAGTTGTGAGGTCTTCCGATGGGGGAGGTGCCCAGCCCTGCGGTCGGCCGGCTTGTGTCAGCCTTGCACCTTTCTTGCAGCGCGTTCAGCCTCTCGCCGGGCTCGAGTCAGGCCTGCGCCGGGCTCTTCGCCTGGAGGAGCAGCAAGCTGCCCAACGCCTCGACGTACGACGCCGGGCCGTAGCCGAGGGCGGCTCCGTGCGAGCGGGACGGCATGCACTGGTCGGGCTTGAACATGTCGGCAGCGATCCCGACGTTGAGAACCGTTGAGGTCTCTGGAACAGGGGGCAGAGGAGGTGCAAATGACACAAGGGGCCCTTTCGAGGGTACCGGGTGCATGCATTCGATCGCATGGCCGCCCGCTGCGACCGTGTACCGCTATGGCGCACGACGACGTGAAGTAATTGTTATCACGCAAGTCGGGATCACGGCGACTCGCAAAGAGGAGGGATGCCTCGGGGGATTTCGTGCTGCGCAGTTTCGCGCGGACTATTGACCCATGGGATATGACATAGGCAATGAGAGTCCACTATGCCCAGTTTCACCAATTTTGCCACGGGCGTGAGGGGGAGTGGTGCGCCCGTCCATGAAGGATGGCGCCGCATATATCGGCATGCGCTGCGTAAAATTGCGAAGGACTCAAACTATTTTCGAACCACTTCGGAGTCAATGGGAGAGGCCTTAGTGGTGCGCTTGACAGGACTGAATACACGTCCGGGAAAATGACGGTGATGCCGCCATTGATTGTGCGCCGCGTGGCATTTGGTGAACATTGACGACAGGAAATAATTTGGTGCATTTTGGCAAGTGGCGGACCGTAGGGCGAGGGCGCGGCGCTGATCCCGGATCATGAACAGACCGAGGTAGTAGCTCGCGGGAGACCCGGGACGTAGGCCTGGGACCGCAGTTGACCATGAATTGCCGCCTCGGAGCTGGTGGCGGCCTGCCGATTTTCCGGCACATGAACGATTACTCTCGGGCAAACTGTGGGGAAGGCCGATGGTTGCCGCCCAACTGCTGCCACATAGCCGGAGCATGACGCCTTTTCGATCAGTGGCGCCGATTCCGTTGGCCAATCCAGCCCCACCCTGACCGCGGGCTGACCCGCGCGTTGTGGCGCCGGGCCAGCCCTGCGCGGCGGTTCCGCTAGCGGGCAGGCGCCCGGCTTCAGCCTCGTCGCCAGGCCCAGCCGCACATCGCGGCGCAGCCGCCCAGGGTGACCAGGATCGCGATCAAGCGGGCGGTTTTTCCCGGTGAGTCGATCGCGCGCTGCACCGTACGCCACAGACCATCCGCCAGCACGGCACACCTCCCATCGCGGCAGGTACTCGGCCCTGGGGAGGCAGACACCCCTGCCTGGTGACACCGTGCGGCGGCCCCCGAGGCGGCCCGGTAGGACACGCCGCAGGGGCCGGGAAAATCACCCGATAGGGGTCAGCACGGAAGGGCGGCCGTGCCCGCCGGGCGGGCCCGGGTGAGCTGGGCGGCGACCGTACGGGACTCCGCCGAGGCGTCCGCGCCCGCCGGCGCGTCCCGGCCGGCCGCGAAGGCCGCGCAGGACTGCGCGTGGGGGACCATGTCGCCGATCCGGGCCGTCGTCGCGTCCGCGTTGCGTACGCTCACCCGGCCGAGCGCGGCCGGCGTCAGCGACTCCTGCGCGCGTACGAACGCCACGAAGCTCTCGTAGTCCCGTACGTGCCGCACCGGCGCGGCGAAACCGGCGAAGGACGTGAAGCCGTCCGCCCCCAGCAGCGTGTACGCGGTGGCCGCCAGCCGGTAGGAGGCGTCCGGCCGCAGCGGCGCGCCGTCGATCAGGACGTCCTGCGCCCGCACCCGTGAGCCGGCCGCGGCGGTGGCGTCGAAGGAGTAGCCGACGTTCGCCGAGACCGCCAGCGGCGCGAACCGCATGGACCCGTCGGCGGCCGCGTACCACTGCTCCTCGAGCGCGGCCAGGATCTGCTGCCCGGTCACGGTGACGGTGAGGATCGGGTCGCCGTAGCCGACCGCGTTCCACGCCTGCTGGAGCGTCACCGCGCCGCCGGACGCGCTGTCCAGCGTCAGGTCGCGGCTGATCACGCTCTGCCCGACCCGCGGCGCCGCGGCCACCAGGGCGAGGTCGGCGGGCACGTTCGGGTTGTCGTTGCCGTCGTTCATCGGGCCGAGCGGCTGCCGTCCGGCCCAGTACGCCCAGTCCGCCACCAGGTTGCCCATCGTGCTCTCGCCGGCCGCGTTGCGGGTGCGGGTGAAGGACGCGGTCTGCCGGCCGATCACCGTGGCGCCGCGCCTCGCCGCGTACCCCGTCCAGTAGTCGGCGATCTCCTGGAGCTCCGGATCGGGCGTCACATCACGGGTGTTGGGGTGGTTGACCGACGTGGTCAGCTCCCGCACCACCGCCCCGGTGCGCGGGTCCAGCCGCAGGTTGATCTCGTTGATGACCTGTCCGTAGCAGCCGGCCTCCACGAACGGCCGCGGCACCCCGTTCGGGTCGGGCACCATCATGGTGAACCGGCAGTGCCAGTGCCCGGTGACGATCGCGTCGATGTCCGGCGACACCTTCAGCGCCAGGTCGTAGGCCGGCCCGGACGGATCGCTGCCGCTGCTGAAGTCGCTGCCGGCCACCGCCCCGTCGTGCATGCTCAGCACGATCGCGTTGACCCCGCGCCGCTTGAGCTCCGCGGCGCACCGGTTGGCGGTCGCCACCTCGTCCAGCGAGGCCAGCGCCGGCTGGTACGAGGTCGAGCCGGTGTCGGTGCCGATCGCGGTCAGGTGGATGAAGCCGATCGGCAGCCGGCGGCCGTTCCCGGCGTCCACCCACTCGATGTTGTACGGCGGCAGCACCGAACGGCCGCCGTGCGCCCAGACCATGTTGGCGCTGTAGTAGCGGAACCGCGCGCCCTTGAAGCGCAGCCCCGCCGAGTCGGGGAAGGAGTCGTCCTGGCCGGCCACCGGGAAGGGCACGCCGTGCTCCATGTGCCGGACCAGGAAGGACGGCGACTTGTCGAACTCGTGGTTGCCGGCCGTCGCGAAGTCCAGCCCCAGCCGGTTCAGCGCCTCGATCGACGGCTCGTCGGCCAGGCTCATGGCGTCGAACTCCCAGCCGGAGAAGAGATCCCCGGGCGCGAAGAACAGCGAATTGCGCCGCCCCGCCCGCAGCCGCTCCAGGTGCGCGGCCATGTAGCCGATCCCGCCCACCGTGTACGTGGCGCCGCCGGCGCCCTGGATCACGCTGTTGCCGCCGGGCGCGGACTGCAAGTAGCCGTGCAGGTCGGTGATGTCGAGGAGCTGAACATCCACCAGGTCGTTGGCGGTGGCCGCGTCCCGCGCGTCGTCGGTCGCGTACGCGGGAGTGCCCACGGCCGCCATGGTGATCGCGGCTCCCGCCCCGGTGAGGAATCTGCGCCGCCCGATGTCCCGTGCCATCCCGCCCCTCCCGCCGAGGTGTCCGCGCGCCCCGGACGGCACGCGGACCTTTCCAGGCAAGTACCGGCGGGGGACATCCCAGCCACCACCGGACTGCGCGGGTGTGAACACTGCGCTGCGCGCAGCACGCTACTGGGACGTACGGGGCGGAAGGGGACGCCGGGCCGGGTGATCATCGAGGGATCCGGGACGGCGCGTCCGGCCCGTGCCGCGGGGGGTCCGGTGAGTGGGCCCCGCGGATAGCATCGACGCCGGTCGCGGGGCCGCAGCCGCCCGGTGTCGGCGTACCGCCGCGACCCACCGGTCCACCGGCCCAGGAGGAGGCACCGCATGCCCGACCGGCACCGCCTGCCGCAACCGCTCAACCGACGCACCGCCCTGCACGGACTGGCGGCAGGAGCCGCCGTGATCGCGTTCGATCCGCTGGCCCGGACCTGGGTCACCGCGGCGGGACACCCGGCGCCCGCCACCGGCCGCACCACCACCGGTGGGCCGTTCGCCGACGTCCCGCCGCTGGACGGCACCCTGGTCACCGACCCGGCGGCACTGGCCGCCGACGCCGACGACTTCGGCCACAGCGTCCACCGCACCCCGGCGGCGATCCTGCGGCCCGGCTCGGTCGCCGACGTGGTGACCATGATCCGCTTCTGCAACGACCAGGGCATCCAGGTCGCCGCCCGCGGCCAGGGGCACGCCACCAATGGCCAGGCCCAGGTGGACGGCGGCCTGATCGTCGAGACCGCGACGCTGAACGCGATCGGCCCGGTCCGCGCGCAGCAGGGCGCGGGCACGGGTACCGTCACCGTGCAGGCCGGCGCCGTGTGGAGCGCGGTCGTCCACGCCACCCTGGCGCAGGGCCTGACCCCGCCGGTCTTCACCGACTACCTCGAACTGTCCGTCGGCGGCACCCTGTCGGTCGGCGGCCTCGGTGGCCAGACCCACCTCTACGGCGCCCAGGTCGACAACGTCACCCAGCTCCAGGTCGTCACCGGCGCCGGCGAGCTGCTCACCTGCTCCGCCACCCGCCGCCCCGACCTCTTCCGCGCGGTGCTGGCCGGCCTCGGCCAGTGCGCGGTGATCGTCTCGGCCACCCTGCGCCTGGTCACCGCGCCCGTGACGGTACGTCACTTCCTGCTGCCCTACACCGACCTGGCCACCTTCCTCGACGACCAGCGGCTGCTCGCCGAGGACGACCGCTTCGCCTACGTCGAGGGTGAGGTCGTCCCCGACGCCGCCGGGGCCTTCACCGGTTACGTCCTGGAGGCCGTCGCCTACGGGCCGCCCGCAGGACCCGAACCGGACGACACGGCGCTGCTGGCCGGCCTGCGCTACGACACCTCCGGCGCGGTCACCGCCGAGACCCTGGACTACTTCGACTTCCTGAACCGGCTCGCCGCGGGCGTGGCCGCGCTGGAGCAGGCCGGCCTGTGGTCCTGGGCGCACCCCTGGCTCAACCTGCTGCTGCCCGGCGACAGTGCCGCGACCCTCGCCCGCACCCTGCTGGACGGCATCGCCGGGCAGGACACCGGGCCCGGGGGAGTGGTGCTGATCTACCCGCTGGTGAGCGACCGGCTGCGCACCCCGCTGCTGCGGATGCCGGCCGACCCCGTCCCCTACCTGCTGGCCGTGCTGTGGACGATGGACCCGGCCGACCAGGCCGCCGTCCAGGCGCGCGCCGCCGCCAACGCCGCCGCCTACGAGACGGTGCGCGTGGCCGGCGGCACCCAGTACCCGGTGGGCACCATCGCGATGAGCCCGGCCGACTGGCGGGCGCAGTACGGCCGGAGCTGGCCGGAGTTCGCCGCCGCCAAGCAGCGCTACGACCCGAACCGGCTGCTCGCGCCGGGGCAGCACGTCTTCACGCCCTGACGGTCCCGGAACCCGATGTGTGCGCCCGGGGCGGCCGTCCCGGGCGCACACGTTCCCGGCCGCTCTCCCGGGGCCTTCGCCGCTGTCCGGGGGCGTTCGGCCCGGCCCTGGACCGCCACGGACCGCCAGAGACCACCATCCGAGACGCCGGTCCGGTCCGTGGACCCCGATCTGCCGGGACCCGGCAGCCGTGCGACGGTGGTGGGGTCGGGCCGGGTCCGGCCGCGCCGGTACGGGCCCCTCGGGCCGGCGGTGAGGAGGACCGGGATGAGGGCGCTGGAGACCATCGGCTTCTCACTGCTCGTGATCGCCTTCACGGTCGCCACGCTGGTGTTCATGATGGGCGGCCCCAATTACCGGCGGCACGGGTAGACCACGCGTGGACCGCGAGCCGACGGGGGAGCGACGGCGGGCCGGGACCGTGGGGTACGGGTCCCGGCCGCCGCGCGGTGCGGGGCTTCACGGGTGAGGGGCGTGGGGGGATCAGCCGGTCACGGTGATGTTCGTCAGGCCCTTGCCGCCGCTCGAGGTGTTGGTGGCCGACACCGTGTTCTTCGCCGAGCACTTGCTGTTGTCGGTGACGTTGATGCCGTAGCCGGGCGCGGAGCCCAGCGTGAAGTGGTTGCCGGTGAAGCTGTTGCCGCAGCCGTAGGACGCGTACACGTTGTGCACCTGGAAGCCGTCGGTGTACGGGTGGCCGACCGTGTTGCCGTCCAGGACGTAGCCGTCGCCCTTGACGTCGATCGTGGAGTCGCCGGAGTTCTGGTTCTGCTCGCCGGTGCCGTCCAGGGTGTTGCCGCGCACCACACCGGAGTGGGTGCCCTCCTTGATGTCGATGCCCTCTGCGGCGACATTCGGTCCGATGTGGTTGTTGAGCACCTGGACGTAGTCCGAGGCGTCCACTCCGGTCGGGCCCGCGTACTGGTCCCAGTTGCTGTTGGCCGAGCCGATGTAGACGCCCTCGCCGTATTCGGGGTGGGTGGTGCCGGTGTCGTGGACCGTGGAGTCCTCGATGACGCCGTGGTCGCTGCCGGAGCGGAAGTGCACGCCCTCGTAGCCGATGTCGTGGACCGTGATGCCGTCAATGGTGACGTGCGGGGAGGCGTCCATGACGACGCCCTTGTTCGCGTTCGCCACGGTCAGGCCCTTGACCTGCCAGTACGGCGCCTTGTCCAGCCACAGGCCGTAACCATTGCCGCCGCTTGAGGTCAGCACGGCCTTGGCGCTGCCGGTGAGCACAATGGGCGCGGACGAGGTGCCCGCGACCGCGGCCTTGAACTGGCCGCTGTAGGTGCCGTCGGCGAGCGCGATGGTGTCGCCGGGCTGGGCGCCGGCCAGCGCCGCGCTGAGCTGGGCGGCGGTGGAGACGTTCACCGTACGGGCGGCCGGCGCGGCCGAGGCGGTGCCGGACGCCAGTGACGCCAGCCCGAGGCCGAGGACGGCGACGGCCGCAGCCGTGGCCGCGGAGAGGGTGCGGGAGTTCGTCACGAACTTCCTCCTGGGTGTGGGGGGTCGCGTACGGCCCGGTCCGCCGCGGGGCGTGCGGGGGAAGCGGCGGATCCGACTGCGATTCACGTACATGAAGTCAGGCCATATTCATGGACGGGCCGTTCGTCAGCCGACGGTAGGCCGCGAGCCGGAGGGCGTCAAGGGTTGCGGAAGGAGGGGGAGTTGGCCACGGGGTTCGTGGTACGAGTGGCGCGTGTGCGGGAGCGCGGCGCCGGGCGGGCGATTCACGTACGCGGACAGCAGTACGCGGACAACGGCATGCGGATAACAGCACGCGGGGCAACGGCACGCGAACAACGGCACGCGGACGACACCGCGGGCCCGGGTCCGGTACGCGGACAGCCGCGCGCCGGAGCCGGGCCCGCGGGGGGCGACGGCGGTCAGGCCGCCGGGGCGAGCGCGTCGATCGCGGCGAGTGTGGCCGGGTCGAGGCGGACGGCGCCGGCCGCGAGGTTGTCGGCCAGGTGGGCCGGGTCGGCGGTGCCGGGGATCAGCAGCGTGCGGGCGTAGTGGGCCAGGTGCCAGGCCAGGCCGACCTGGGCCCGAGTGACGCCGAGTGCGGCGGCGGCCTCGACGACCACGGGGTGCTCGGTCACCTTGGGGATGGCCGGGAAGGCCGAGCCGAGCGGGAAGAACGGCACCCAGGCGACGCCGTGCTCCCGGCACACCTCGAGCACGGGCTCGGCGGCCCGGTCCAGCGGGCTGTGCGCGTTCTGCACGCACACGATCCCGGCCGGCAGGGCCTGGCGGAGCTGGGCCGCGTCCACATTGCTCAGCCCGATCCCACCGATCGTGCCCGCGTCCCGCAGCGCCATCAGCTCGGCGAGCTGGCTGTCGAGGTCCACCCGCTGGTCGCCCTCGGCGACCAGGCCGGGCGCGACGTCCAGGCGCCGCAGGTTGACCACGGCGAGGTGGTCCGTGCCCAGGGCCGCGAGGTTCTCCTCGACGCTCGCCCGCAGCTGCTCCGGCCGCTGGGCCGGCACCAGGGTGCCGGCCGCCATGTCGTGGTCGGCGCCCACCTTGCTGACCAGCGACAGGTCGTCGGAGTAGGGGTGCAGGGCCTGGCGGATGACCTCGTTGCACGCGCCGGCCCCGTAGAACTGCGCTGTGTCGATGTGGTTCACGCCCCGCGCGACGGCGGTGCGCAGGACCGCGACCGCCTGCTCGCGGCTCGGTCCGGGGCGGCCGCCGGGCGGGTCGGCGAGCTGCATCGCGCCGAGCCCGATCCGGGCGACCGTCCGCCCGGCCAGAAGGGCGGTCCCGCCGGGTGCCTTCGGTGCGCTGTCCGCGCTGCTCATGACGGTGCTCCTGGGGGTGAGGGGGTACGCTGTCGCGGGCCGCTATCCGGAGGTTCCTCCGATACGGCCGTGACGGCAGGCTAGCATAAACGGAGGACCCTCCGATTGATCGTGGGGGCCGGTCGCTCCGGTGTCCGTACGGTCCGCGCGGGGTCGTACCGGCGGCTGGGCGCACGTCGTCAGCGGCCCGGCGGCGGCGCCACGTACGCGCGGTAGCCGGACAGGACGCCGGGCACGTGCAGGGCCAGCGGGGTCCAGGTCCGGACGAAGGCGGGCGGCGGCAGGTGCGGGGGGACCAGGAAGGCGACGGGCCCGCGGCGCGCGGCGGCCACCACGCCCGCCGGGGTGCTGCTGGTGTCCGGGCCGCTGATCTCGTGCGAGGCGCATCCGGCGTAGAAGGCGACCGGGACCGAGCTCGTACCCGACACGACGCACGGCGGGCGCACCCCGGCGCCGCGCAACTGCTGCGCGGCGCCGCTGAAGGTGGCGCGCATCGCCCGGTTGGTGCGGACGTCCCCGGCCGCGACCCGCAACTGCACCGCCAGGTGCGCGCACAGGGCGGCCGCCACCAGAGCCGGCACCAGGGTGCGTACTTTGCGGTTCGATGCCGTGACGGCCGAAGTCGCGGGCGGGGTGAGCAGCGCGTGCAGCGCCTCTGCGACGGGCAGGGCCAGCAGGGCGTAGGCGGGCAGCAGGAAGCGCGGGGCCGCGTAGTCGACGAGGAACAGGTACGGCACGGCGAGGCTCACCCCGGTCGTCAGCGGCAGCCAGGCGGCGGCCCGGCGGCCGGCGCGGGCCGCCACCATTGCGCCGCCCACGGCCAGCGGCGGCAGCGCGAACCACCACAGGGCGGTCACCTTGTGCCGCCACGGCACGTCGCAGGGCCGGCACAGGGCCCGCCCGTCGAGCGCCCGGATCTGGTCGCCCACCGCGACGTTCCAGCCCATGCCGCCCTGGATCCGGCCGGCGGTGCGCAGCCGCTCGGCGAGCCCGCCGTAATGGACGTACGCCTCGGCGACCCACTCCCCGCAGCCCAGCACCAGGCCGGCGCCCATCGCGACCAGCGGCCACGGCCCGCGGCGCAAGGCGGGCACCAGCAGGGCCGCCCCGGCGAGCGGCAGCACCAGCCACACCGCGTCCGGCGGGCGCATCAATCCGGTCACCGCGACGCCCGCCGCCAGCCCGCTGAGGGCCCCGCGGTCCGTGGGGTCGCGCGCCGCGCGCAGGAAGCAGCCGGCGGCGGCCAGCGCCCCGTACGCGCTCCACAGGTTGGGCATCACCTGCGGGCCATAGAAGACGGTGACCCACAAGGTGGCGAACAGCGCCCCGGCCAGGGCGAGCACGCGGACCGGCACCAGGGCGCGCCACACCCACAGCGCCAGGAACAGCCCGGCGCCCGACAGCAGTGCCATCCACACGCGCAGCGCGGTCATCGAGGTGGTGAGCTGGGCGACGGGCGCGGCGAGGAACGTGATGCCGCGGGCCCGGGGCGCGCTGAAGAAGGCGGCCGGCACCGAACCGCTCACCTGGCTGGTGTATACCGTCTCGTCCCAGGCCAGGCCGGTGCCGGGCACGACCAGGAGCAGTTGCAGCAGGACGTAGCCGGCGCCTACCGCGCCCAGCCACCGGGCCGCCCCCGCCGCCTCCCGCGGGCCGCGGGCCGTCGCCCATGGCGCCTGCGCGGTGACGGACATCTCCTCGGGCATGGCGGGCGACCTCCCGCGGGTCACGCGTGCACGGCGGTACGGCGGCGGTACGGCGTGCGCGGCCCGGCCGTTCGGTGAGCCGGTGCCGCCGACCGCCTCGACGATCCCGCGCCGCCAGGAAGCGGGCCACTTCGGTGCGGCATTCCGACGACATCCGGCGCGCCGCCCGGCCCCTTGCGGACCGAACCTGACCGCATCGGCTCCTAGCGTGGGCAGTGCCGGCGACGGAAGAAGCCGGGCGACACGGAACGGAACACGAACAGAACGGAGTGGCGTCATGCCGAGTCTGGTGGACGAGGTCGGCGACGAGCGCGGGGCACTGCTGGCGTTCCTGGAAGCGCAGCGCGGGGGCCTGCGCAGGGCGGTGCGCGGCCTGACCGACGAGCAGGCCGCCGCGCACCCGAGCGTGAGCGCCATGGCGCTGGGCGGTCTGGTGAAGCACGCGGCGCACATGGAGCACCACTGGATCCAGGAGGTGCTGGGCGGGGCGACGGACGCGCGGTCGGGCGAGGCGGGCTGGGAAGCGGCGGACTGGAACGCGGAGTTCCAGCTCCTGCCCGGCGAGACGCTGGCCGGTGTGCTGGCCGATTTCGCGGCGGTGGCCCGCGCCACCGAGCGCGCGGTGACCGCCCTGCCGAGCCTGGACGTCCTGGTGCCGCTGCCTCAGGCGCCCTGGTTCCCGCCGGACGCCAAGCGCACCGCCCGCTGGATCCTGCTCCACCTCGTCGAGGAGCAGGCCCGCCACGCCGGCCACGCCGACATCATCCGCGAATCGCTGGACGGCGCGGTCGCCTTCCAGCTCCTGGCCGACGAACAGCGCGAGCAGGGCGAACAGCGCGAACCGGAGGCGTAACCCGGCGGCCCGTGGGGGAGTACGGTGCGGTCGTGCCCGACCTCACGTACCCCTTCGCGGGCCGCACCGACCCGACCGGCCCGACACCGGCGGCCGTACCGATCGGCTTTCACCAGCTGCGGATGCGCACCGATCTGCCGCCGGGCAGTTTCGAGGCGGCGGCCGACGCGTTGCTGTCCTGGCGGATGCACGGCGCGGTGCCCTTCCTGCGGGTACGGCCCGATGCCCCGCGGGCCGTGCCCGGTGTGCGCCTGACGCTGGCGCTCGGGCCGGTGCGGGCGCCGTGCGAGGTGGTGTGGACGGTGCACGAGGAGAACCGGGCCGGCTTCGGATACGGCACCCTGCCCGGCCACCCCGAGAGCGGCGAGGAGGCCTTCGTGGTGGAACGCCGGCCCGACGGCTCGGTCCTCTTCACGGTCCACGCCATCAGCCGCCCGGCCGCCTGGTACGCCCGCGCCGCCGGCCCCCTCGGCCACCGCCTCCAGGGCGCCGTCGCGAAGCGGTACGCGGCCGCCCTGCGCTCCGTGCTCACGTAGCGCTTGGCGGACGTCAGCCCCGCGGCCCCGGGCGGAAGCCGTCGATGGTCAGCTCCATGATCCGCTCGGCCTGGGCGCGGCCCTCCTCGCCCGGGCCGACCCGCCACAGGAAGCCCATCAGGAGCAGGACGTCCGCCGGGTCCAGGCCGGGGCGGACGCTGCCGTCGGCCACGCACGCCCGCAGCAGGACGCCGACTGCCGCGGTGACCGGGGCGTACGTCTCGTTGACCACGTCCTGGACGGCGGCGGTGTGCAGCGCCTCGCCCAGGCCGTGCTTGAGCCGGACGTAGTCGGCCAGGGTGCGGAACCAGACGCGGAATGCGTCGAGCGCGGTGTGCGTGGCCAGCACGTCGTCCACCGAGTCGACCAGCCGCTGCACGTCGTGCCGGTAGACCGCCAGGATCAGGTCCTCGCGGGTCGGGAAGTGGCGGTAGAGCGTGCCCGCGCCGACACCGGCCCGTTTGGCGATCACGTTCAGTGAGGTGGTGCCCGACTCGGCGAAGGCGTCGTGGGCGACCTGGAGGATCCGTTCCCGGTTGCGCAGCGCGTCCGCGCGCTGCGGCTCGTGCGCCGCCTCCGGCGCCGTACCGCCCCCCGCCGCGGGCCGGCCCACGGCGTCCGCGGACTGTGCCGCACTCCCTGACGCCCGCGTACCGGAGAGCTCTTCGGTACTTTCGCCAGATGGGCGGAGATCTCTCCGTTTTGTGCTCATCCGACCACTGTAGGAGGGCGTCGTACGGTACATCAAGCTCGGCGGCAGCGGCTCGGAGGCGTCGCCGGTCGCAGCCGGCGCCATGAACTGTGGCGAACCGGGCCGCGCTCGCCCGGTCCGGGCACTGCCGGAGGAGGGCGGCCGGCCCGGGCGGCACCCGACGGCGCCGACCGGGACCGTACGGCTCGTGCTCAGCGCCCGCCCGCCAGCACCTCCGCCGCGGCCACGCCGGACGCGGCGGTGGCGCCGTGGGTGAAGATCTGCACCGCGCCCGGGGCGGTCGGCGCGGGCAGGCCCATCTCGACCACGATCGCGTCGGGGCGGGCGGCGGCGAGGTCGGCCAGGGCCTCGCCCATCCACTGGTTGCGGGCCGCGTCGCGGACCACGACCACCATCGGGCGGCCGGCGGCGGGGGCGAGCGCGTACTCCGCCAGCACCCCGGAGCCGGCGGCCAGTTGGCGGTGGTGGACGCGGACGGAGGTGGTTCCGGGCAGGCGTTCGCGCAGCGGGCCGGCCACGCCCCAGGGGGTCTCCTTGCCGATCGCCAGGTTGGTGGTGGGCACCAGCTCCACCACGTGCGGGGGCGCGGTCAGCGGCAGTACGTCCTGCGCCGGGCCGGCCAGCCGGATCGCCCGGCGGGCGGCGACGTAGCCGATGTCGCCGCGCACCGGGTCGGCGGGCACCGTCCGGCCCAGCCGGTAGGACCAGTCGGCGAACGCCAGCACCTGCTCGGACGCCTCCGCCAGCCGCTCGTGGGCGAGTTGGCCGCCGGCGACGGCGTTCACCAGCGCGTCCGCGAGCAGTTCGGCGGTGTCCTGCCCGGCGTGCTCGCCGCCCACGCAGATCGCGTCCGCCCCGGCGGCGATGGCCCGTACGGTGGCGCCGTCGATGCCGTACCGGTCCGTCACCGCGCCCATCTCGATCGCGTCGGTGACGATCAGCCCGTCGAAGCCGAGTTCCTTGCGCAGCAGGTCGCCCAGCAGCCGGGTGCTCAAGGTGGCCGGCAGATCCGCGTCGTACGCCGGGACCAGCAGGTGGGCGCTCATCACCGCGCGCACCCCGGCCTCCAGGGCGGCCCGGAAGGGCGGCAGCGCCTGCGCGGCGATGGCGTCCAGGTCCGCGTCGTAGGTGGGCAGGCCGTGGTGGGAGTCCACGGCGACATCGCCGTGGCCGGGGAAGTGCTTGGCGCAGGCCGCGACGCCGGCCGACTGCAGGCCCTGGATCCAGGCCGCGGCGTGCCGGGAGACCAGCGCCGGGTCGACGCCGAAGGACCGGACCCCGATGATCGGGTTGTCCGGGTTGGAGTTGACGTCCACGCTGGGCGCGTAGTTCAGGCTCACCCCGGCGGCGTGCAGCTGCCGGCCGAGGTCGCGTGCCACCGACTCGGTCAGGCCGGTGTCGTCCACCGCGCCGAGCGCGAAGTTGCCCGGCCGGGTGGAGCCGGTGGCCGATTCGATCCGGGTGACGTCCCCGGCCTCCTCGTCGATGGCCACGATCAGCGCCGGGTTCTCCGCGCGCAGCCGCTCGGTGAGCGCCGCGACCTGATCCGGCGAGGAGATGTTGCGGGCGAACAGGACGACGGAACTCAGGCCGTCACCGATGGCCCGCAGCACCCACTCCGGCGCTTCGGTGCCCACGAAACCCGGCTGCAGGACGGACAGCGCCAGGCGTCGCAACTCCTTGCTCTGCTTGCTGGAGGGCTGGCTTGGAGACATCGGCTGGGCCTTCCGCGTAGTGCCGGCGAATCGATGCGCTGGGACGCCCCCGCCGGACGGCAGGGGAGGCATCTTGGTACGAAGCATCTTGGTACAGACCAACGGATAGTGGCCTAGTCCAATTGGCGGTGTCAAGGAAGATCGTTCCGGGGGCCGGCCCGGCCGCCGCCGTGTTGTGCGCCGGGGACGCCCGCGTGTCGCCTCAGGGTCGGCTGAGCTTTGCGAACTCTCCTGTTGACAGGCGCAGTTGGTCTAGTCCACTTTAGTGGGGCGCGAGTTCAGCAAGGGATCTGCGAGGCGCATCGCCCCCGACATCCCCTGTCGGATGAGCACGTCGGCCGGTGGACGTGTGGGAGCTCCTCAGGCGTCCGCGGCCCGGAACCGCCGTGCCCTAGGGGTGAGGGAGCAGGGAAAGCCAGTGCCGCGTCCGGGAAGACCGGGACCTCCGGGAGCACCGGGAGACCCCGCACCGCCGGGAAGAGCGTCCCGGACCACAACCACGACTCAGACCTGACCGCCGCGCCCCGTCACCCGCGTCCCGCCGGGACGGCCCGCGAGCGCGCCGCTGCCTCGCGCCTTCGACGTCCTTCGTTGCCCTTCGTTGTCCTCCGATGTCCCTCGATGTCCCTCGCCTTCGACGACCCTCGCCTTCGAACTCCTTCCACCCTGGCCTCTCCGAACCCTGGAGCCCATCGCATGCCGGCCGAAACCTTCCTTCACCGAGCCGCCTCCGACGTCCCGTACTTCAGCGCGGACGGCGAAACGTATCTCGCGCAGACCCAGTTGAGAGACCTCCGCAAGAACCTGAAGCTGCGGGTGCTGTCCGAGGAGGACTTCGCCTTCTGGCAGACCTACGGCTACATCGTGGTCCGCGAGGCGATACCCGCCGACCACGCCCGCCGACTGCTCGACTTCACCTGGGACTTCCAGGGCCTGGACCCGCAGCGGCCGCAGACTTGGTACGACGACCGCGAGTGGCGCTCCGACCTCGACCGCGAACTGCACGTCTACGGCTTCGTCGAGGCCTACCACCACCAGCTGATGTGGGACAGCCGGCAGACGCAGCGGGTCTACGACGCCTTCGTCGACGTGTGGGACTGCGAAGAGCTGTGGGTGACCCTGGACCGGCTCAACCTCAACCCGCCCAACATCAAGAACCGCGACCGCGCGCTGATCGCCCCGACCGACCGCGGCTTCGACATCAACCTGCACTGGGACGTGGACACCACGCTCGGCGTGCTGCCGCAGCGCGTCCAGGGCATCATCGCGCTCAACGACACCACCGCGGAGCAGGGCGGCTTCCAGTGCGCGCCCGAACTCTTCCGCCGGTTCGAGAAGTGGCGCGCCCTCCAGCCCGACGACCGCGACCCGATCCGCCCGAACACCGACCCGGCCGACTTCCCGGTGGTCCGCCCCGAACTCAAGGCCGGCGACCTGCTGATCTGGAACGGCCTGCTGGCGCACGGCGTCGCCCCCAACACCTCGCCGGACGGGGTCCGGTCGGCCCAGTACCTGTCGATGATGCCCGCCCTGGAGACGCACCGCTCGCTGCGCGAGTCCCGCACCGACTCCTGGCGCACGCTGAGCACCCCGGAGTGGAACAAGACCCTGGTCGGCGACGCCACCCGGCACGAATCGCTGCGCTACGGCCCGGCCGCGCTCACCGACCTCGGCGCCAAGCTGCTGGGCCTGAAGTCCTGGTCCGGCGACACCGACCGGCACAACGGGGAGCAGGCGTGCGCCGAATCTGCCTGACCCTGCCCACCAACCGGGCCTGCGCGCCCACCATTTTCGCCGTCGCGGGCGAAGCGGCCTACGCGGCACGCGAGTTCGGCGTCGAGGCGCACCTGCTGATCCTCGACTCCGGCACCGAGGCCGAACGCGCCGAGCACGCCCGGGCGGTACGCGAACTGCCCGCCGCCCCCGGCGTGGTCGTCCACCACTTCGACGAGGACGCCCAGCGCGCCTTCCTGCGCGAGGTCATCGGCGCGGCCGGCACCGCCAAGCCGGAGCTGATGCTCGACCTGATGCTGCCGGACCGCGTCTCCTACGGCGCCTGCACCAACCGCGCCTTCCTGATCGCCGCCGCGC
This sequence comes from Actinacidiphila acididurans, assembly GCF_016918855.1. GTDB lineage: Bacteria > Actinomycetota > Actinomycetes > Streptomycetales > Streptomycetaceae > Actinacidiphila > Actinacidiphila acididurans. The sequence continues at coordinate 64,612 of NZ_JADKYB010000019.1, read as the reverse complement.
TGGGCTGCGAGTCCGTGCACCGCCGGGACTCCGACAGCCGCTACCAGACCGTGGCCGGGGTGCCGGTCTACCCCGTCCACCACGAACTGGCCGCACTCGGCCGCGCGGCCGGCGCCGCGGCGCACAGCGTCACCGAGAGCGACCTCGAACCCGGCCTGGCCGCCCGCCCGGTGAGCATGGCGGGCAGCTCCTTCATCGGCGAGATGTCCGTCGACATCGAGGAGATGCGGCGCCTGGACTCCGGCGTCTACCAGGACGTGGTGAGCCTGTGGGCACCCGGCCACTGGACCGCCGAGCAGAAGCGGGAACTGGTCGCGGAGTCCTTCACCGGCGCGGGCACCGAGCCGTTCGTCTTCGACCACTCCACGCTGACCCTGGTCGACCCGATGCGGGTCGACATGTGCAACATCGCCTTCCACGGCGTCCACGAGCAGGTGCCGCTGCCGCCGGCCACCGACACCATCGGCAGCGACTACTTCCTCATCCACCTGGTGCACGACGCCGGCCTGCCCGGCGTGCTGCACAACCGCACCATCGTCAACTACTACACCGGCGAACGCCGCACCCACGAGGGCTTCCTCGCCTACCAGACGCGGTTCGCCAAGTTCTTCCTGTCGATGCTCTACTTCAACCACCTGTACGAGCGGATGGCCGCGGCCGGCGACACCCTGCTCGACGCACAGCACCGGATACGCGTGCCGGTGCTCGCCGACATGGTGCGGGAGAGCGCCGGCCTGGACCGGACCGAGAACACCGAGCGGCTGGACGTCCTCGACCGCTCCTACCGCACCCTGGGCGGCAAGTACGCGGAGGTCGCCGGCCTGCTGGCGGCCCGCCGGGAGCGGCTGCTGGACGAGGCCGCGCAGGACATCGCCGACTTCGCCACCCTCATCGAGGCGTGGGCGCCCCTGACCGGTGCCGCCGCGGCCGCCGGGCCCGGCGCGCTCCCGCCGCGGCCGGACCGAAGCCGCCGATGACGGCCGCCGCCACTGCCCTGCCGGCCGCGCTGGCGGCCGCCCTCGCCTCCGACCTCGCCTCGGACAGTGAGGACCGCATCGTCTTCGACCTCGCGGGCATCACCGCACGCCTGGACCACCTGCGGGACGAACTGCCGGGCGTCGCCGTCCGGTACGCCATCAAGGCCTGCCCGCTCGACGAGGTGATCGCCGCGCTGGCCGCGCGCGGCGCCGGGGTCGACGCCGCGAGCCCCAACGAGATCGCGCAGGCCCTGCGCTCCGGAGTGCCCGCGGCACGCATCCACTACGGCAACACCGTCAAGTCCGACCGCAACATCGCCGACGCGCACCGTATGGGCATCACCACCTTCGCCACCGACAGCGCCGAGGACGTGGCGGCGATCGCCGCCCACGCCCCCGGCGCCCGGGTGTTCGTCCGGCTGGCCACCGACGGCCGCGGCGCCCTGTGGGGACTGAGCAACAAGTTCGGCTGCTCCCCGCGGGACGCCGTCCGCGTGCTGGTCGCCGCCCGGGCCGCGGGGCTGCGCCCGGCCGGCGTGTCGGTGCACGTCGGCTCGCAGCAGATGACCACCGAGGCATGGCAGGACGCCTTCGCGACGATCACCGCCGTCATCGGCGCCGCCGCGCGGGAGGGCATCGCCCTCGATCACGTCAACATCGGCGGCGGCCTGCCCGCCCTCGGCTACCTGGACCGGCACGGCCTGCCGCTGGACCCGCCGGTCGACAAGATCTTCGCCGTCGTCCGGGACGGGATGGCGCACTGCCGCCTGGCGGCCGGCCACGACCTGGACTTCGTGGTGGAGCCGGGCCGTTACCTGGTCGCTGACAACGCTGCCATCCGCGCCCACGTCTCCCGCCTGACCGTCCGCCGCGGCCCCGACGGCCGGGAACAGCGCTGGCTCTACCTGAGCTGCGGCAAGTTCAACGGCCTGTACGAGATGGACCAGCTCCAGTACCCGCTGGTCTTCCCCGGCCACCCCGACCCTGCCCCGCGCGTCCCGGCCGTCGTCGCCGGACCGAGTTGCGACAGCGACGACGCCTTCCCGTACGACCAGGGCCTGGTCCAGGTGCCGCGCGACCTCGCCTCCGGCGACCCGGTGTGGGTGCTGTCCAGCGGCGCCTACGCGATCAGCTACATGACCCGCGGCTTCAACGGCTTCGACCCGCTGCCGTACTCCTTCGTGGGTACGGAAGGGGCCGGTTCGGAAGGGTCCGGTACGGCCGGGTCCGTCACGGACGGGGCCGTGGCCGGAGAGGCGGCGCGGTGACCGGCTCCTCCGTGCGGATACGGCACATCACCGGCGCCGACTGGCCGCACATCACGGCGCTGGAGGCCGGCGCGTACACCCCCCTCGGGCTGTCGGAGGAGCGAGCCGCGCTGGAGGCCAAGGCCCGTGTCTCCCCGGCCACCTGCTTCGTCCTGGACGTGGACGAACGCCCGGCCGGCTACCTGCTGTCCCTGCCGTACCCGGACGGTGAGTACCCCGAGCTGTCCGCCGCGCGGGCGCCCGCGGTCCGCTCCGCCAACCTGCACCTGCACGACCTGGTCATCGCCGAACACCTGCGCGGCCTGGGGCTGGGCACCCGCATGGTGCGGCACCTGACCGGGACCGCCGCGGCCGCCGGGTACGCACGGGTCTCGCTGGTCGCCGTGGCCGGCAGCCGCGCCTTCTGGACGGCCAACGGGTTCACCGCCCACGAGCCGGACCGGCCGGACGCCGGACCGCAGGGCTACGGCCCCGGCGCCGTCTACATGTCCCGGCCGGTCGCGGCGCCCGTACCGGTGCCGGCGCCCACCGCCGGGCAGCAGGCCGGGGAGCACACCGGGGAGCACAGACACGACGGCGCCGTGCCGCACGGGCCGACCCCGCACGAGGAATCGGGCAGACGCATATGAACCGGATCACCGACCCCTTCCGGCGCGGGCAGTTGTCCATCGCCGCCCTCTTCTGCGCCCTGGGCTTCCAGTACGCCACCTGGGCGTCCCGGCTGCCCGCGATCAAGGCCCACCTCGGGCTGACCGCGGCCGAGGTGGGCCTGCTGCTGATGGCCACCGGCATCGGCGCCGCCGCGTCCTTCCCGCTGGTGGCCAAGCTGATGCGCACCATGGGCTCCCGGCGGCTGTCCCTGGCCTCCGCCCTGTGCCTGGCCCTGCTGCTCCTGGCGATGGCCGACCTGCCGGACTACCCGGTCGCCCTGCTGGTCATGGCGGTGGACGGGGTGCTGGTCGGCTGCCTGAACGTCGCCATGAACGCCCAGGGAGCCGCCCTGGAGGCCGTGCACGGACGCAACGCCATGGCCAAGCTGCACGCCACCTTCAGCGGCGGCTCGCTGTCCGCGGCACTGCTGGCCTCCGCGATGAACGCGCTGACCTCCACCGTGCTGGTCCACTTCGCGGTCGGCGCCGCCCTGTTGCTGCTACTGGTCGCCTTCGCCCGCACCGGGCTGCTCACCGGCGAGCAGCAGACCGCCAAGCAGCCGGCGGCGCAGCAGCCGGCCGGGGAGGGCGCGCCCGGCGACGCCGACTCCGCGGCGCCCAAGAGCCGCGGCCGGTGGACGCTTCCGTCGCGGATGACGCTGTGGATGGGCCTGGCCATGGCGTTCGGCACCATCACCGAGGGCGCCATGAACGACTGGTCGGCGCTGTACATGAAGGACGTCGCCAAGGCGTCCGCGGAAATCGCGCCCATGGGCATCGCGGTGGTGTCGGTAATGATGGTGCTGGCCCGGCTGTTCGCCGACGGCTGGCGCAGCCGCTGGGGCGACGGCCGGATCGTGCGCACCGGCAGCGCCGTGGCCGGCCTCGGCCTGGCGCTCGCCCTGCTCAGCGGCGGAGTGGTGCCGGCCCTGATCGGGTTCGCCTGCGTGGGCCTGGGCATCGCCGCGGTGACCCCGTGCGTGTACGTCGCCGCGGCCGGCCAGGGCTCGGACGCGCTCACCCTGGTCGCCACCATGGGCACCACCGGCCTGCTGGCCGGCCCGCCCGTCATCGGCTTCATCGCCAACGCCAGCAGCCTGGTGTGGGGCCTGGGCGCGGTCGCCGCCTGCGCGGTCGTGGTCTCGCTGTGCAGCACCCGGATCCGCTGGACCGCGCCCGAACCGCGCACCGTGCCCGAGCCGGACGGCGTCCCGGCCTGAGCGGGGTGGCCCGGCGCACGGTCAGGGCCTGCGTCCCGGCCCCAGCAGGCGGCGATCCGGCGTATGAGCAGGCCCGCGTCGCGGCCTCCACGATGCCGCGGCCGGCCCGCCGGGCCGATGCCGCGGCCGTCAGAGCGGCGGCAGGTCCAGGTAGGACAGCAGCTCGCGGGCGGCCGGGGCGAGCCGGTCCGGCTCGGGCGCGGCCACCGAGACCTGCCACAGCGGCCCGGCCGGCAGCGGCACCGAACTCAGCGGTGCCGCCTGGTCCTTGAGCGTGATCGGCCGGGGGACGACGGCGATGCCCAGAGCGTGGCCGACCATGTCGATCAGGCTGTGCACGTCGTTGACCTCCATCGCCACCTGGCGCGCGGTGCCGGCCGCGGCGAAGGCGGCGTCGGTCAGGCCGCGCGAGCCCCAGTCGGGGTGGAAGTCCACGAAGGTCTCGCCGTCCAGGTCCGCCCAGCCCACCTCGGCGGCGCCCGCCAGCCGGTGGGTCGGGTGGCACAGCAGCACCATCGGCTCCTGGGTGAGCGGCAGCAGCCGTACGCCCTCCGGCGCGCCGCCCGGCAGCGCGACGAAGGCGAGGTCGAGCCGGCCGGCCGCGACGTCCTCGGCCAGCGCCGTGGAGTTGGCCTGCCGCAGCCGGACCTGCACCTGCGGGTGCTCGGTACGGAACCGGGCCAGCACCGCGGGCACGTTGACGCCGGTCACGCACTGCTCGGTGCCGGCGGTCAGCGTGCCGCGCATCAGTCCCTGCACCGCCGCCACCGCCTCCTTGGCGGCGCGCACACTCGCCAGGGTCCGGGACGCCTCCACCAACAGGGCCCGGCCCGGCGCGGTCAGCTCCACGCTGCGGGTGCTGCGGATGAACAACTGGGCGCCCAACTCCCGCTCCAGGGCCCGCACCGAGGCGGACAGCCCCGACTGCGAGACCATCAGCCGCTGGGCGGCCCGGGTGAAGTGGCGGTCCTCGGCGACGGCTATGAAGTACTCCAGGTGGCGCAGTTCCATGATTGAGCAGCCTAGCCGCTCAATCCGTTCGTTTTCTTCTATTGGACGGCTGGCCGGCGACGGCGCGAAGCTGGGGCCCGAGGGCGCGCGGCCCGGCCGCGGCACACCGGGCCGGGCGCCCGACCAGGCCACAGGGCCATCGAACCGAAGCGCCACCGAGCCGTAGCGCAATACAGCCGCAGAGCCGTCGAACAGCAGAGCCGTAGAGCTGCCGCAGAGCTGCAGAAAGGCATGTCACTCATGCAGACCCGCCGAATCGGTGCCGTCCAGGTCAGTGCGATCGGCCTGGGCGGTATGCCCATGTCGATCGAGGGACGCCCGGACGAGGCACGTTCGATCGCCACCATCCACGCCGCCCTGGACGCCGGCGTCACTTTCATCGACACCGCGGACGCGTACCACCTGCTGGCCGGCGAGGTGGGCCACAACGAGTCGCTGATCGCCAAGGCGCTGGACTCGCACCCCGCCGGGTCCGAGGTCCTGGTCGCCACCAAGGGCGGCCACCTGCGCCCCGGAGACGGCTCCTGGACGCAGAACGGCCGCCCGGAGTACCTCAAGGAGGCGTGCGAGGCGTCGCTGAAGCGGCTCGGGGTGGAGGCGATCGGGCTGTACCAGTTCCACCGGCCCGACCCGGCCGTGCCGTACGCCGAGTCCGTCGGCGCGATCGCCGAGCTGCTGGACGAGGGCAAGATCCGCATGGCCGGCGTCTCGAACGCCAACCCCGAGCAGATCCGGCAGGCCAACGAGATCCTGGGCGGCCGGCTGGTGTCGGTGCAGAACCAGTTCTCCCCGGCCTTCCTGTCCAGCAAGCCGGAGCTGGACCTGTGCGACGAGCTGGGCATCGCCTTCCTGCCCTGGAGCCCGCTCGGCGGCATCACCAACGCCGACCGGCTGGGCAGCAGCCACTCCGCGTTCGCGCAGGTCGCGCAGGCGCACGGGGTCAGCCCGCAGCAGGTGTGCCTGGCCTGGATGCTGGCCCTGTCCCCGGTCGTGATCCCGATCCCGGGCTCCAGCCGCCCGGCGACCATCCAGGACTCGGCCGCCGCGACCGACCTGACCCTCACCGCCGAGGAGATCGCGCTGCTCAGCGCCTGATCCTCGAGAGGCCTGATCCTCAAGGGGCCTGACCTTCGAGGAGCCTGATCCTCGGGGATGGGCCGGGCGCGCGGCGCCCGGCCGGCCGTACCAGGGCCGGCGCCGGACCCCTACCGGCGCCGGCCCTTCCGCGTGCCGACGAGCCGTACGCCCAGCGCGCTCCGTACGCCCTCGGCGCGATCCGTGGGCCCGGGGGGCGTTGACGGCGGGGGAGGGGCGGTGTTATCCAACTCACGCGCCCCCATTGGACTGGACCAACTCCCCTAGGCGCTAAGGATCCCCCACATGAGACGGCGTTCCACACTCCTCACGGCGGTCACGGCCGTGGGCTTCGCCGGCACCTTCGGCCTGCTCGGCACCACCCAGGCGGCGGCCGCGACCGCCGGCCCGATCACCGGCCTCGGCGGCAAGTGCGTCGACGTGGCCGCCGCATCGACCGCCAACGGCACCGCCATCCAGCTCTACGACTGCAACGGCACGTCCGCCCAGAGCTGGACCGTCGGCAACTCCGACAACTCCCTGCGGGCCCTGGGCAAGTGCATGGACGTCACCGGCGGCTCGACCGCCAGCGGCGCCCAGGTGCAGCTCTACGACTGCAACGGCACCGCCGCCCAGCAGTGGACGTACAGCAACGGCGAACTGGTCAACACCGGTTCGGGCAAGTGCCTGGACGCCACCGGCAAGTCCTCGGCCAACGGCACCCGGCTGCAGATCTGGACCTGCACCGGCACCTCCAACCAGCAGTGGACGCTGCCCGGCGCGCCCTCCTCCGGCCTGAACCCCTCGGTCGCGCCCGGCGGGAACTTCAACCTGTCGGTGTGGGAGCTCCAGGAGCCGGTGGGCTCGCCCGGCTCGCCGACCACCATCCCCTCCTCGCAGCTCCAGGGCGCCGGCGGCTTCCAGGACTCGTACTTCTACACCGACGGATCCGACGGCGCGATGACCTTCTGGGCGCCGGAGAAGGGCGTCACCACGCCCAACTCCAACTACGCCCGCTCCGAGCTGCGCGAGATGAACACCAACGGCAGTGCCGCGGACTGGGCGCTCAGCGGCACGCACCGGCTGAACGCCACCCTGCGGGTGGGGTCGGTGACGTCCAACGTGTGCGTGGGCCAGATCCACCTCGGTTCCGGAGGCACGTCCACCAAGCCGCTGATCGAGCTGTACTACCACTCGAACGGCGACATCGTGGCCGGCGTGGAGGACTCGCCCTCCGGCGGCCAGACCACGTACCCCGTCGGCCACGTCGCGGTCGGCACCAAGTGGAGCTACACCATCGGCGTCTCGGGCGGGAACACCATCGACCTGACGGTGAACGGCAGCACCACGCACTACGCCATCGCGTCGTCCTTCTTCCCGTACCACCAGTACTTCAAGGCCGGTTCCTACAACCAGTCCTCCTCCGACAGCACCACCAACGGCGCGCGCGTGGCCTTCTACGCGCTCACCGTCGCGCACAGCTAGGCGCACACAGGTCCCTCCCGTACGGCCCCCCGACCGCCCGCCGGCCGGGGGGCCGTACGCATGTCCCCGGACCGCCGCCGCTCGCGTACATGTCCATCAGGTGTCGTGGAGATGCCCTGTGCGTATCGCTGTCGTTGCCAGGGGCTAAACTCACCTGGCCCCTGGAGAGTGCCTGCTCAGCAGCGTTCACCGGGGCGTCCACCTCACCCGTGCGCCCAGGGCGCGCGGTTTCGCATCCCAAGGGGGGGTTGTGTTCTCGTCCATTTCCGCGGCGCGCACCGTCGCGCGCCGACGCGGCCGGCTGCTGCTGGCCGCCTGCACCGCCGGAGCACTGGCCGCCGGCGCGCTCGTGCTCGGCCCGGCCGGTCTCGCACAGGCCGCGGGCCCGTCCGCCGGCGCCGCACCGCACATCAAGACCCTCGCCGTCCCGCACACAGGCGGTCACGAGGTCCTCGCCCGGCCAGCCCAGCGGCGCGCCTTCACCGCCGCGGCCGGCGCCGCGGCGACCACCACGCCCCGGTACGACTACGACGGCGACGGCCGCGGCGACCTGCTCACCCAGGAGATCGACGGCACTATCGGCGTGCTCAGCAGCACCCAGCAGAAGTGGGTGACGCTCGGCACCAGCACCGTCCGCTACCGGGACATCCTCACCCCCGGGGACCTCACGTCGGCGTACGCCGGCGACGAGGTGCTGGGCCTGACCCAGTCCGGGCGCCTGAGCATGTTCACCACCACCGGCCTGACCGACGGCAGCGCGCTGTGGACCGGCACCGGCTGGCAGATCTACAACCAGGTCATCGCCGTCGGCGACACCAACGGCGACGGCTGGGGCGACCTGCTGGCCCGTACCCCGTCCGGCGACGTGTACCTGTACCGCGGCACCGGAAGCGCCACCGCGCCCTTCGCCGCGCGCGTCAAGGTCGGCTACGGATACGGCATCTACGACCAGCTCATCGGCGCCGGCGACCTCACCGGCAGCGGACACCAGACGCTGGTGGGCCGGGACCTGAACGGCGACCTGTGGATGTACGTCTTCAACGGCACCGCGGCCGGCCCGCTGTCCGGCCGGGTGAAGATCGGCTACGGCTGGCAGGGCTACAACCAGATCGTCGGCTTCGGCGACGACGCCGACGCGGTCGGCGGCATCCTCGGCCGGCTGCCCAACGGCGACCTCTACTACTACCAGGGCGACGGCACCGGCACCGGCAACCTCACCGCGCGGGACCTGGTCGGCCACCAGTGGAACGACGAACTGCTCTCCGGCCAGGGCCACACCCCGCTGTGGGGCAAGAACGACCTGTTCGGCCAGACCGCGGGCGGCGCCCTGTACTTCTACTACGGCTACAACACCGGCGGCCTCAGCTCCCGCTCCCTGGTCGACGGCGACTGGAAGGGCGCCCGGCTGCTGACCTCGGTGTCGCTGTCCGACCAGGACGAGGAGCCGCTGCTCGAGCTCTACCAGGGCGTGCTCTACAACGACACCCCCGGCTTCACCAACGTCTCCAGCAGCGGCTGGGGCAGCTACAACCTGGTGTTCGGGCCGGGCGACCTGAGCGGCGACGGCCGTTCGGACCTGCTGGCCCGCGACACCTCCGGGGTGCTGTGGCTGCTGACCGGCAAGGGCAACGGCACGTTCTACGGCCGCTCGAAGATCGGCGCCGGCTGGAACGGCTACAACCAGATCACCGGCGCGGGCGACATCAACGGGGACGGTTACCCCGACATCGTGGCCCGCAACGGCGCGAACGGGCACCTGTACCTGTACCTCGGCACCGGCAGCGGGAGCGCGCCGTTCAAGGCCCGCGTCGACATCGGCGGCGGCTGGAACGCGTACACCAGGCTGGCCGCCCCCGGCGACCTCGACGGTGACGGCCGCGCCGACATCGTCGCCGTCACGTCGGGCGGCCTGCTCTACCGCTACAGCGGCAGCGGCCGCACCGGCACCGCCACCTTCAAGGCGCGGGCGCAGATCGGCACTTCGGGCTGGAACTCCTACAGCGCGCTGTTCTGAGCAAGGGCCCGGCCGCTGCGGGGGGCCGGAATGATCCGAAATATTTCGTAAAGCTTTCCGCAGAGATTCGGGAATTGTGGTCGCGCAGTGCGTGGCGTCGAGGGGCTTCTTTGTCCTTCGGCGCCACGCCGCGTCCGGAAGTACCCGCGCTGACCGTGCCCTTCCTTCCCTAATGAGGGCCTATAAATTTCGAAGAAGTTTCGGAAATTCTTCGTTGACGTGAACGCGTCCTCAGGCCCACACTCGTCTGCGTCCCACCCGCACCACCTTCCCCCATGCTGGAGGGCCCGCGCGTCCTGGGACGGGCGGGCCCTCCGGGGAATCTCCGGGGCGCATCCGGAGAGTCGGTCAGCCGCGCAGCGGCCCGGTGACGAACGTGGCGTGCATCCGGCGGGTGTGGTCCACCCGGCGCACCGGCCCGGTGAGGGTGCAGCTCACGGTCAGCCGCAGGTCGGCCGAGGAGGCGCCCAGCCGCAGTTCCAGGTCGCCCGGCTCGACGACGCGGCGGCCGTCGCGCCCGGTGAAGGACGCCAGGTCGGCCGGGACGGTCACCTTCACCCGTACCGCCTCGCCCGGGGCCAGCGACAGCCGCCGGTAGCCGATCAGCCGCTGCACCGGCTGCACCACCGACGCGACCGGGTCGTGCAGGTACAGCTGCACCACCTCGGTGCCCTCCCGCTCGCCGGTATTGCGGACGGTGAAGGACAGCCGGATCTCCCCGGCCGTCCCGGTCTGCAGCGACTCCACGTCCAGCGCGGTCCAGTGGAAGGTCGTGTACGACAGGCCGTGCCCGAAGGCGAACGCCGGCGTCGGGTCGATGCTGGAGACCTCGTTGACCTGGCCCAGCTTCGCCGACAGGTACGTGGACGGCTGCACGCCCGGCCGCCGCGGCACGCTGACCGGCAGCCGGCCCGAGGGGTTGACCCGCCCGGCCAACACACCGGCGATCGCGGTGGTGCCCTCCTCGCCGGGGAAGAACGACTGCACCACGGCGGCGGCCTCGCCGGCGCCGCGGCCCAGCGCGTACGGCCGGCCGGCCAGCAGCGTGACCACCACCGGGGTCCCGGCGTCCAGCAGGGTGTCCAGCAACTCCTGCTGCACCCCGGGCAGCACCAGCGATTCGGCGTCGCAGCCCTCGCCGCTGGTGCCGCGGCCGAACAGCCCGGCCCGGTCGCCCAGCGCGAGCACCACCACGTCGGCGTCCTTCGCCAGCGCCACCGCCTCGGCGAAGCCGGACGTCTCGGTGCCGTCCACGCTCGCGCCCTGCGCGACGACGATCTCGGTGCCGGGGAACTCGGCGGTCAACGCCTCGCGCAGGGTGGGCAGTTCGATGCCGACCGGGATCTGCGGGTGCTGTACCCCGACGTGCACCGGGAAGGCGTAGCAGCCGAGGACCGCGGTCGGGGTCTCGGCGTTGGGGCCGATGAGCGCGATCCGGCGCGGCCGGGACAGCGGCAGTGTGCCGTTGTTGCGCAGCAGCACCACGCTCTGCTCGGCGACCCGGCGGGCGGTCGCCCGGTTGGCCGCCGGGTCCAGGTTCACGCTGCCGCGCAGCGCCGCGGGGTCGTTCTCGTCGGCGCCGGCCAGCGCCTCGGGCACCGGGTCCCAGTCCGCGTCGAGCAGGCCGAGCTGTGCCTTCTGCGCCAGCACCCGGCGCAGCGCCCGGTCCACCAGTTCCTCGGGCACCTGCCCGTCGGCGATGGCCTTGAGCAGCGGTTCGCCGAAGGCCTTCACGGTGGGCAGTTCCACGTCCACGCCGGCCTGGAGCGCCGCCCCGGCCGCCTCGCCGAGAGTGCCGGCCACCCCGTGCAGGAGCTTGAGGAACGAGATGCCGAAGTAGTCCGCGACGACCGTGCCCTTGAAGCCCCAGTTCTCCCGCAGCAGTCCGGTGAGCAAGTCCTCGTCGGCGGCCGAGGGCACCCCGTCGGTGTCGGTGTAGGCGTGCATGACCGAGCGCACGCCGCTCTCGCGTACCGCCATCTCGAACGGCAGCAGAATCACGTCGGCCCGCTCGCGGGCGCCCATGCCGACCGGCGCGAGGTTGCGGCCGGTGCGGGAGGCGGAGTAGCCGGCGAAGTGCTTGAGGGTGGCGACGACGCCCGCCGACTCCAGCCCCTGCACATAGGCGGTGGCGACCGTGCCGACCAGGTACGGGTCCTCGCCGATGGTCTCCTCCACCCGTCCCCAGCGGGCGTCGCGCACCACGTCGAGCACCGGGGCCAGGCCCTGGTGGACGCCGACCGAGCGCATGTCCCGGCCGATCCGTTCGGCCATGTCGCGGATCAGGCGGGGGTTGAAGGTGGCCCCCCACGACAGCGGGACCGGATAGGCGGTCGCGCCCCAGGCGGCGAAGCCGGCCAGGCACTCCTCGTGGGCGACGGCCGGGATGCCGAAACGGTTCGCCGCGGCGATCCGGCGCTGGGTGCGCAGCAGTGACAGGGCCCCGAGGGCCGGGTCCACGGGCGCGGTGCCGAAGGATCTCGTGAGCTGGCCGAGTCCCTGCGGCAGCAGGGCCTCCAGGGAGACGGCCTCCTCCATCTCGTGCTGGTAAGGAGCGACTTCGCCGCCGTCGGCGGAGGCCCCCACCCACACTCCGAAGAGCTGGGCGACCTTCTCCGGCAGGGTCATCTCGGCGATCAGGGCGTCGGCCCGGGCCTCGGGCCGCAGCGAGCGGTCGCGCCAGGCGGCGGCAGCGGGATCTGATTCTTCGACCACGGTGTCGGTCACTTTCCTCCGACGCCCATGAGCCCCTGGACCAGGGCCCGGCGGGCGAACAGGTAGACGATGAAGATGGGCAGCATCGACAGCACCACCGCGGCCAGCAGGCCCGGGATGTCGACGCCGTGCTCGGTCTGGAAGTTGTAGAGGCCCAAGGTGATGACCTTGGAGGAGTCCGACTGGGTCAGCACCAGCGGGAAGAGGAAGCCGTTCCACGCCTGGAGGGCGGAGAAGACCATGATCGTGGACAGGCCGCCCCTGGACAGCGGGAGCACCAGCTGGAAGAACACCCGCCACGGCGGCGCGCCGTCCATCGCCATGGCCTCGTAGAGGTCGCTGGTGATGTCGCGCATCACGCCGGACAGGATCAGCGTGCACACCGGCAGCGAGAACGCCGCGGTCGGCAGGATCACGCCGATGAGGTTGTCGTACAGGCCGGCCTTGCTGATGACGTAGAACATCGGCACGATCACCGCCTGCGCGGGGATGGCCAGGCCGATCAGGAACAGCCGGAAGACGCCGGAGGTCAGCCGGCCCTTGCTGCGCACGATCGCGTACGACAGCGGCGGCACCAGCAGCAGCACGATGACGACCACCGCGAGGGTGACCCACATCGTGTTGAGGAAGTACTGCCCGAAACCGTTGGAGAAGTCCTGGGTGTAGTTCTTCAGCGTCCAGTGCTTGGGGAAGGACAGCGGGCCGCCGTCCGAGTAGTCGGTGCGGGTGCGCAGCGTGGCGGCCAGCATCACGTACAGCGGCAGGCCGATGAGGAACAGCCAGACGAGGGAGGCGAACCCGGCCAGGTAATTGGGACGGCGCTTCATCACAGGCCTTCCGCGGAGCTGCGCATCTTGTCGTAGCCCGACACGCGCACGACGATCAGCGAGATGATCGTGGCGATGACCACCAGCACCAGGGCGATGGCCGAACCGCCGCCGAAGTCGAAGCCCTTGAACGCCTTTTGGTACATGTAGTACGCGCTGATGGTGGTGTCGGTGCCCGGGCCGCCCTGGGTCAGGATCAGCACGGTGTCGAACGTGGTCAGGCCGCCGACCACCATCAGGATCATCGAGGTGATCATGGTGTTGCGCAGCTGCGGCAGGGTGATGTGCCAGAACTGCCGGATGGTGCCGGCGCCGTCCATCTCCGCGGCCTGGTAGAGCACCTGCGGGATGGCGCGGGCGGCGCCCTGGTAGATCAGGGTGTGGAACGGGGTGTACTGCCAGGCGCCGACGAAGACCAGGACGCCGATCGCGCCGGACTGCATGCCCAGCAGGTTGCCGTTGCCGAACAGCCAGTGGGCCTGCGCGGGCACCCCGAAGTTCGGGTCGAGCAGCGCCCGCCACAGCACGGAGATCGCGGTCGCCGACAGCAGCAGCGGGATGAAGTAGACCGCCGAGAGCACCGCGCGGTTGCGCTGGCGCCCGGCCGCCCACACGCCCAGCAGCAGGCTCAGCGGCGTCTGGACCACCACGCCGAGCACGGTGATCAGCAGGCTGAGCCACAGGCTCTGGATCATCGTGTGGTCGTGGATCAGGGCGTTCCAGTTGGCCATGCCGGTCCACTGCGGCGATCCCAGGCCGTTCCACGACGTGAAGGACAGGACCGCGACCAGGACCAGCGGGACGACGGCGAACAGGACGAAGAACAAGGTGGCGGGAACCGCCCAGGCGAAGCCTGGGCGGATCACCGCGGCGCTGGACCGGCCGGCGGACCGGTTGACCGTCCAGCGCCCGGCCACCCTCTGGGTGGTGGTGGTCATGTGTGGGATTCCCGGGTCAGGACGTCGGCAGGGCCTGCATGGCCTTGATGAAGCCGTCGGCGTCGAGCTGGCCGTCGAAGAACTCCTGGACGGCCTGGTGGATGGGGGTGATCGCCGAGGGCGGGTACGCCTGGTCCCACGAGAGCTGGAACGACGGCGCGGACTTGACCAGGTTGTACTGGAACTGCGAGTACGCGGGGCTGGCCGAAGTGCTCAGGAACTGCTCGGTGTTGGTGGTGGTCGGCAGGTTCCCGATCGCCATCTGCGCCTTGACGAACTCGTCGCTGTACATCAGCTTCAGGAACTGCGCGATCGCGTCCTGGTTCTTCGCCTTCTTCATCACCGAGTAGTAGTTGTTGGTGTTGCCGGCGATGTCCTGCGGGTCGCCCTTGCCGCCGTCGACGGTCGGGAAGGTGCTGTAGCCCAGGCCCGACTTGGCGAAGTCGGGGTGGTCCTGCTGCTGCTGCGAGTAGTACCAGGAGCCCATCAGCTCGAAGCCGGCCTTGCCCGTGGCGACCAGGGCCACCGAGCCGCCGTCGGTGTACTTCACCGAGTCGAAGTTCTTGCCGAAGGCGCCGGCGTCGACGAGCTGCTTGAGCATCGACAGCGCCTTGCGGCTGTCGGGGCTGTCCCAGGCGCTCTTGTCGCCGCTCATGGCCTTCTGGAACAGGTCCGGGCCGGCGATGCGGTCGTAGAGGTACTCGAACCACATCAGGGTCGGCCACTGGTCGCCGCCGCCCAGCGCGATCGGGGTCTTGCCCTTGTCCTTGAGCACCTTGACGTCGCTGAGCAGGTCGTCCCAGGTCTTGGGCGGGGTCAGGCCGGCGTCCTTGAGGACCTGTGCGTTGTTGAACAGCAGCACCGGCTGGGTGCCGCGCATCGGCACGCCGTAGGGCTTGCCGTCGATGACCGCCCCGTTGAACACCGAGGGCAGGAAGTCGCTCTTCAGCGCGGGGTCCTTGGCGATCATGCCGTCCAGCGGCTGGAGCAGCCCGGCCTTCACGAAGGGCTGGATGCTGCCGCCGCCCCAGTTGAAGAAGACGTCCGGGGCCTGCTTGGTGTTGATGATCGTCTGCAGCTTCTGCTGGTAGTCCGCACCGGGGATGGTGTCCAGGACTGCCTTCACCTTCGAGGTCTTGTTGAAGGTGTCGACGATCTGCTTCTCCACCTTGTTGGTCGCGTCCCCGTAGACGAGAACGTGGAACGTACCGGAGCCGTTGCCGCCGGAGGAGCTGCCACCGCAGGCGGCCAGCGTCAGCCCGAGTGCGAGCGTCACACCGCCGGCCGCGGCGCGAGAGAGCATTGCGCGCTTCTTCATCGTCCAGCCTTTCGAAAAGTTTCGGCAACGTCGCCGAAATTTGCTGCGCGCTGTGACGCTAGGCTGCGCCCGGTGAGCGGTCAACCCTCGGGTCCCGGGTTATTGAAGCGTTACCTGGAGATGTGCCGTACGCTGCGGGCTCATGGATGCTGAGGAACGACCGGGCAAGGTGACCCTGGCGCAGATCGCCGAAACTGCTGGTGTCTCAGTGCCGACAGTTTCGAAGGTGCTCAACGGCCGACAGGACGTATCGGCCCCCACCCGGCGCAAGGTCGAACGGCTGCTGGAGGCCCACGGCTACCGCCGTACCGCGCGATCGGCGCCCGAGGCCCCGCTGATCGAGATCGTCTTCCACGAACTCGACGCGATCTGGGCCATGGAACTCATCCTCGGCGTGGAGAAGATCGCCAAGGACCACGGCGCCGGCGTGGTGCTCACCCAGAGCGGCACCCGGCACGCCCCCGGCCCGGAGTGGATCGAGGGCGTGCTGCGCCGCCGGCCGCTGGGCGTGATCCTGGTGTTCTCCACGCTGCCCAAGGAGTACAAGCAGCAGCTCAGATCGCGGTCCATCCCGTTCGTGATCATCGATCCGGCCGGTGACCCCGAGCCGGACGTGCCCTCGGTCGGCTCGGCCAACTGGTCCGGCGGACTGGCCGCCACCCGGCACCTCATCGAGTGCGGCCACCGCCGGATCGGCATCATCACCGGCCCCGAGGACATGATGTGCTCGCTCGCCCGGCTGGACGGCTTCCGCTCCGCCATGGCCACCGCCGGGCTGGAGACCGACCCGACGCTCGTGGCGTACGGCGACTTCCACGTCGAGGGCGGCTACGAGCGGGCGATGAGCATGCTGAGCCGCTCCGACCGGCCCACTGCCGTCTTCGCCGGCAGCGACCTTCAGGCCATCGGCGTGCTGGAGGCGGCGAGCGCACTCGGCCTGCGCACCCCGCACGACCTGTCGGTGGTCGGTTACGACGACGTCGCCGTGGCCAAATGGTCCCGCCCGGCCCTGACGACCGTCCACCAGCCGCTGCGCAAAATGGCGGAGGCGGCCTCGGAGATGCTGCTGCGGCTGCACGCCGGGGTGAACACCACCACGCGGATGGAACTGGCCATCAGCCTGGTGCTGCGCAAGAGCACCGCGCCGCCGCCCGCGTGAGGGACTTCCCTTGTGAATCAGCCGCGCTCCGGCTCGTCGAAGGACCAGCCGCGCGCGGCGAAGTCCGGGACGAAACGCTCGACGGCGGCCACCGTCTGACTGCGGTCGCCGCCGCCGTCGTGCAGCAGCACCACCGCGCCCGGCCGCGCGCCCTCCGCGAGCCGGCGCACGAGTTCCGGCGTGCCCGGCGGCTCCCAGTCGGTGACCGCCAGTTGCCAGCCGAGCGACCGCATGCCCAGCTCCGCGGCCACCTGCGGCGAGCGGCCCCACCCGCCGTAAGGGGCGCGGAAGTACGGGATCGGTACGTCCGGGACGGCCGCCCGGATCACCTCGTTGGTCGCGGCCAGGTCGGCGCGGATCCGCTCCGCCGGCCAGTCGCTCATGTCGTCGTGCTGCATCGAGTGATTGCCCAGGGTGTGCCCGTCGGCCACGATCGCGCGCACGATCTCCGGGTGGGCGCGCACGTGGTCGCCCCACAGGAAGAACACCGCCGGCACCCGGTGCTCGCGCAGCACCGCCAGCAGCCGCGGGGTGTCCACCGGGTTGGGCCCGTCGTCGAAGGTCAGCGCCAGCCGGCGGCCCTCGTGCCGGGTCCGGTCCAGCACCCGCGCGCCCCCTGATCCGAGCCCGGTCCCGCCGCTCGCGTCCGCCGCCGCCCCACCGGCCGCCGTCGTCACGCCGTACCTCCCGACCCGGCCCACCCGGCCGCCGCGGGGTTTCGCGGCACTTTCCGATCGGCGGGACGGACGGACCCTAAGCGGCACCCGGCACCCCGTCAAGACGCGACGGCCGCGGCCCCGTACCCCCTCCGGTCAGGGGCCGGGACCGCGGCCGTCGCGCGCGCCGGGCGGCCCCCGAAAGGGCCCTGGGCGGTCGTCAGTTGAGCACGGCGATGCCGTCCGTGGTGATCGTGGGCCGGCCGGATGTGCCGACCACCACGATCTTCAGCGTGTGCTTGGCCGAGGTGGACCAGGTGTGGGTCCAGATCGCCTGCCGGTACAGGGTGCTCGACGACTTCAGGTCCACCGTGGACACCTTGGTGCCGTCCAGGTACACGTACGCCTGGCCCGAGGTGGACGCGCGCGAGACGATCCAGCCGACCGAGCGGCCGGTGAAGGTCCAGGTGATCGACGCGTTCTTGGTCGCGGAACTGTAGGAGTAGCCGCCCAGGTAACTGCTGCTCGCCCGGCGGGTCCAGGTGCCGGTGCGGGTGGTGGAGGTCTCCTGGACGATGCTCGTGGTCCGGGTGGCCGAGGCGGTCGCCGTGTTGCCCGCGAGGTCCGTGGCCTTGACCGTGAACACCTGCGTCGTGGCCGGCTTGGCGTTGGTGGCCCAGGACGTGGCGGTCGCGGACAGCGTCGCCGCGGCCGGCGAGGTGGCCGCCAGCGCGTGCACGCCGGTGTTGTCGGCGGCCCGGAAGGTCATCGTGACCGGCACCGCGGTGCTGCTGAGCGTGCCGCCGGTGCGCACCCCGAGGTTCGGCGCGCCCGGGAAGGTCGGCTTGGTGATGTCGGCGATGTCGGTCACGGCCGCCGACAGCGTGGTGGAACCGGTGATGTGGGTGGCCCGCACCTGCACCTGGTGGGTGCCGCCGGCCAGGGTCACGGTCGCCGAGGTGGCGGTGCCGGACGCGTGCGCGACCGCCTTGCCGTCCACCATCACGTCGAAGCCGGAGATCACCGCGGCCGGGGTGGTCGTGCTCCAGTGGACGGTCGCCGAGGTGCCGGTGGCGTAGGACGTCCCCGACTTCAGCGCGCCGTACGGGCCGGTCACACTCGTGACCGCGAGCCCGGTGACCGGACCGGCGGCGTAGGAGCGAATGGTCGGCAGCGCGTTGTAGAGCTGGTTGCCCGGGCAGTCGGTGGCGAAGCCGTTGCGGTGCCCGGAGATCGTGTTGAGCGTGTAGGCGGTGTTGAACTTCCACGGAGGGGAGTCACTGGCGCCCTCGGTGAGCACGGCGCTGCCGGTGGGGCTCTCGCCGTTCATGCTCAGCTTCCAGGCGGCCAGCCGGGCGATCGCGCCCTCCATCGCCTTGGTGGGCGCCGCGCCCGTGAAGGTGCTCGCGGTCGAGTCGCCACCGGACAGGTCGGTGTACGTGCCGATCGCCGCGATGCCCATGCTGTTGGTGTTGAAGCCGTACGTCTGCGCGCCGATCACCGGCAGCGCCATGCCGCCGAACCGGCCCTCGAAGATCGTGCCGCACTTGTCGACCAGGAAGTTGTAGCCGATGTCCCGCCAGCTCTCACGCAGGTGCTCCAGCAGGATGCTGCGCACGATCGCCGGGGAATCGGCGCAGGAGTAGTTGTTGGTGGTGTCGGTGTGGTGGACGAACACCACCTTCACCGCGGTGCCGTAGTCCGGGTAGCCGGACTCGCGCTGGCACTCGACGTTGGTCCCCTGGGCCCAGCCGGCCCGGGTGACCACGGACGGCGGCGCGATCTTCGCGGTCGTCGCGGCCGGCATCGGGGACGGCGGCTCGGGGGTCGGGGAGGGCGAGGCGGTGCTGCCCGGGCAGGACGGGTACGCCTGTGCCAGCGTGGGCAGTTGGGACGGCCACGGGGTGCTCGTCGGCGACGGCGTGGTGGGCGTAGGCGTGGGGGTGGTCGTGGTCGGCGTGGCGGTCGGCGTGACCGTGCCGGTCGGTGTGGCGGTGGGGGTCGCGCTCGGCGTCGTGGTCGGGGGCGCGGTGGTCGCCGTACCGGTGTCGGTGGGCGTCGCGGTCGCGGTGTCCGTGGGGGTGGCGCCGTCGGTCGCGGTGGGCGTACCCGTCGGGGCGCCGGTGTCGGTCGGCGTGTCGCTCGGCGAGGGCGAAACGGTGGCGTCCATCGCGTAACCGGCCAGGGCCACGCCCGAACCGGGCGCGGCGGCGCGCGGCTTGCCCGGGTCCACCAGGTCGACGGTCAGGCCGGCCGGCAGCACCGCCGTGCCGTGTGCGGCCACCACGCGGACCTGCACGCCGTCGGACGGCCCGGTCCACATGGGCGACATGCCGCCGCGCACCCCGTGCCGGTCGCGCTCGGCCGGGTCGGGTATCTCGTCGGACGGCGCCATCGCCTCCCAGCCGGTCCAGGTGCCAGTGGCCGCCGACCGGGTCCGCACCTGCACGCTGCCGTGCAGCGCCGAGCGGGCGTTGGTCCAGGTCACCCCCACCATGCTGAACGGCTTGGTGGTGCGCTCGGGCAGCACCCGCTGGCTGCCCGACCCCGACAGGTCCAGTGACCGCACCGACGTCGGGACCAGGCCGTCCGCGACCACCCCGGACTGCGTACCCGACAGCACCACGATCGCGCCGGTCGCCGCCGCCACCACGGCCCCCGCCGCGACCCACGTCCGCACCCCGGGTTTCCTCCGGTGCGCCGCCGCGGTGTTCCGCCCCACCCTCATGACCCTCCCCTTTGCCTTCCGCACGCCACATCCCGTGCGCTCCTTGTCGTGCACGGTTGCGTGCGCGGACCACTGACCGGTCCGGGACCCCGGATCATAAGGAGCGCGGGGCCCGCCGTTCCAATCGCCGCCCGTTCCCGGACAGACGGGGCATGCGGGCCGCCGGGGACGTAACCGCACGGGTGGGACACCGTACGCCTGGTCGTTTGTCCGTTGTGTCCCGATCAGCGGTGGGGTCGGGGTCGGGGTGCGGCCGGTCTCCGTGCCGCCCTGCCGGGCACGATGGGGACAACCCCACCCCAAGACGCCGGATGACGTCATGGTTCGCGGGGGCGGGCGCTCCGTAGCTTCGAGGAAGGGACATCGAGGACGCCGGCGCGGACGTCGGCGAGGGACGTCGGCGCAGACGTCGGCGAGCAGAGAGGACGGCCGTGGCACGCAGCGGGAAGAAGGAGCCGGGCGCACAGGCGGGGGACGAGCGCGGGGCGCGGTTCGCGGTGGAACTGCGGGAGGTGCGCCGGACGTACGGGCGCAGGGACGCGGCGGTGCACGGCCTGGGCGGACAGGCTGGAGGTCGGCAAGCCGTCGGCGACCTGGGTGACGGCCGGATCGTCCGGGCCGCCGTACACCTCGGTCGCCCACCGATCGGGTTCCGCTTCACGGTCGACGGGCCGGTAGGCGTGGCCGTCCCAGTGCCACAGGCAGGCCGGCGCGAAGCCGCGCCGCGGCACCGCGGCCACCGCCTCCCGAGTCCACGGGGAGCGCTCCGGCCACGCGCCGCTGCCGCCCGCCTCAGCCGGCGTCCGTACGGGCCGCGAGGCGGTCCAGGAAGACGCGCTGGCCGGCCACGATTCGCTCGCGGGCGTCGGCCAGCGGGAGCCAGGCCGCGCGGTCGATCTCGGGGAACTCCTGGGTGCGGCCGGAGCGCGGGGGCCACTCCATGGTGAAGGTGCCGGGCACCACCCGGTCCGGGTCGAGGTCGCCCTCCAGCGCCCACACGGTGACGATCTTGCCGCTGCCCTGGCGGGCCTCGCCCAGCGGCACGAGGTCGCCGGGCGGCACCGGCAGCCCCAACTCCTCACGGAACTCGCGGCGCGCGGCGTCCTGCGGCGCCTCGTCCGCCTCGTACTCGCCCTTGACCACGCTCCACGCCCGCTGGTCCCGCCGCGCCCAGAACGGCCCGCCCATGTGCCCGAGCAGCACCTCCGGCTCCGCGCCCTCCCGCCGCCGGTACAACAGGATCCCGGCACTCCGTTTCTCCGCCACGCCCCCAGTGTGCCCCGCCGGGCCCGTGCGGCCCGCTTCCGCCGCGCTGCCGTACGTGCGGCGGCCCGTACGAGGGCCCCGCCGGGGAGCTTTTGCCGACAGGCCGGGGCGATTGCGGGCAGCCTCGCCTGAAACGTGCGGGCCGGGGGAGTGAAGTCAACGCGCTTCCCCGCCCGCCTCATTGACACACCCTCACCCCCCGCGTTCTACTCAACGCTCGTGCGGGTTGGCAACGTTGTCAACGACCACTGCCCCGACAACGTTGTCGATCGGGGGCGCCATCCGCCCCCTGGCGACGCCATGCGCAAGGCACGAACTGCGGAGGCAATCTGTGGTCAGACAACGGCGTTCGGGTACAGGCGATTCCAGCGGCAGATTCCGACGGCGCCTCGCGGTGCTGTCCGTGCTCGGGGTCGCGGCCCTGCCGCTCTCGTCGCTGGGCACCGCCCACGCGGCGTCCGGGCCCGAACTGGTCAAGGACCCGGCGTCCTTGATCAACCCGCTCATCGGAACGTCCGGCGCGGTGAACACCTTCCCCGGTCCCGACATGCCCTTCGGCATGCTCCAGTGGGGCCCCGACACCTCCCCCCACCGCACACAGGGCGGCGGTTACGAGTACAAGGACAGCAGCATCTCCGGCTACAGCCTGACCCACCTGTCGGGTCCGGGCTGCGACGTGGCCGGCGACGTACCGATCCTGCCGGTCACCGGCGCGCTGTCCGGCAACCTCTCGTCCGTTACGTCCACGTTCAGCCACACCGACGAGCAGACCGGCGTCGGCTACTACGCGGTCACCGACGGGAACGGCATCAAGACCGAACTGACCGACACCACCCGCGCGGGCCTGGGCCGGTTCACCTTCCCGGCCGGCGCCCAGTCCAGCCTGCTGCTCAAGCTCAGCAGCGGCGCCACCCAGGTGGACGGCACCCGCGTCAAGGTCGTCAGCGACCACGAGGTCAGCGGCTCGGTGGACAGCGGCCACTTCTGCGGCGCCAACAACCGCTACACCGTGCACTTCGACATCAAGTTCAACCAGTCCTTCACCGGCAGCGGCACCTGGGTGGGCAGCACCATCAACCCGGACGCCACCTCGCTGAGCCTGGGCCGGCCGCAGCAGACCCCGGCCTCGCACCCGTCGACCGAGCTGCACGAGCCGCACTTCACCGTGCCGGCCCGCCCGGCGCCCACCGTGCACGGCGGCAAGAGCGCGGCGTCCCCCGCTCCGTCCGCCACGCCGAGCGCGTCCGCGACCCCGAGCGCCTCCGCGGCGCCGAACGCGAGCGCCCCGGTCACCGGCGCCAACGGGATGTACCTGAACTTCGACACCTCGAAGAACCCCACCGTGACCGCGGCCGTCGCCATCTCGTACACCAGCGACGCCAACGCCACCGCCAACCTCGCCGCCGAGGCCAAGAACTTCGACTTCAACGCGATGCGGCAGGCCAACCACGACGCCTGGAACGAGCTGCTCGGCCGAGTGCGGATCGGCGGCGGCAGCAGCGACCAGCAGGCGCAGTTCTACACCGCGCTCTACCACGCGCTGCTGCACCCCAACACCTTCTCCGACGTCAACGGCCAGTACATGGGCATGGACAACCAGGTCCACACCCTCAGCAAGGGCCAGCGCGCGCAGTACGCCAACTACTCCGGGTGGGACACCTACCGCTCGCAGACCCAGCTCATGGCGATGGTCGCGCCGCAGCAGACCGGCGACATCGTCACCTCGATGGTCAACGGCTACGACCAGACCGGCCAGTTGCCCAAGTGGGCGTCCAACAACGGCGAGAGCTACGTGATGGTCGGCGACCCGGCCGACGGCATCATCTCCGACGCCTACGCCTTCGGGGTGCGCAACTTCGACGCCGCCCACGCCCTGGAGGCGATGGAGCACGAGGCCACCGCGGCCAACCAGATCCGCCCCGGTGAGGCCGTGCGCGACGCCAAGGGCTACCTGCCGCTCGACCAGAGCTACGGCTGCTGCAACTTCTACGGCCCGGTGTCGACCCAGCTGGAGTACGACTCCGCGGACTACGCCCTGGCCTCGCTCGCCAAGGCGCTCGGGAAGACCGCGGACTACCAGAAGTTCGCCACCCGCGCCCAGGACTGGATGAACGTCTTCAACCCGCAGACCGGCTACCTCCAGGCGAAGAACCAGGACGGCCAGTTCGCCGGCGGCTTCTCGCCCGGCACCTCCAACGGCTTCGTCGAGGGCACCTCGGCCCAGTACACCCCGATGGTCCCGTTCGACCTCGCCCAGCTCATCACGGCCCGCGGCGGCACCGCGGCGTACTCCTCGTACCTCGACAGCCTGCTGAGCAACATCGCCGACCCGTCCGGCACCAACGCGGACCTCAGCAACGAGCCCAGCGTCGAGATCCCGTGGGAGTACGACTACACCGGGCAGCCGTGGAAGACGCAGGCCGCCGTACGCCAGGCGCAGCAGAAGCTGTACTTCAACGCGCCGGTGGGCTCCTTCGGCAACGACGACCTGGGGGCGATGAGCTCCTGGTACGTGTGGTCGTCGCTGGGCATGTACCCGGAGACCCCGGGCACCGACACGCTGGTGCTCGGCAGCCCTGCTTTCCCGGCCGCGCAGCTGACCTTCGGCAACGGCAAGCAGATCACCATCGGTGCCCCGCAGGCCGCTCCGGACGCGCCCTACGTCCAGTCGCTGACCGTCGGCGGCACGGCGTGGAACTCCTCCTGGCTGACCTTCGGCCAGCTCGAGAAGGCCGGCACGATGAACTTCACGCTCGGCACCGCGCCCGACACCACCTGGGCGACCGGTTCCGACGCGGTCCCGCCGTCCGACACCATCGGCGGCGGCCGGGTGCTCGCCGCCACCGGACCCACCAGTGACGGCCTGATCGTGGCGCCCGGCGGCACCGACCAGGGCGTCCTCAAGCTCACCAACCTCGGCTCGGCCCCGGTCACCGTCGACTGGGCCGCGACCGCCCCGTCCGGGGTGACCGTCGGCACCGCCTCCGGCTCGGTCACCGTGCCGGCCGCGGGCAGCGCCCAGGCCCAGGTCCCGGTCACCGCCGGCGACACCGAGGGCACCTACCCGGTCACCTTCGCGCTCACCGACCACAACGGCGGCGCGAGCCTGGGCAGCGCCACCCTGCGGGTCGCCGTCGCCAAGCCCGGCGAGCTGTGGCCGTACGAGACCAACGAGGGCATCTACCCCGACGGCACCCACTTCAGCGGCGGGTTCGACGACGGCGGCTGGGCGTACTCGCAGAACGCGCTGACCGCGGCCGGCGTCACCGGCGGCGGCACGGTCACCGCGGACGGCATCACGTACACCTGGCCGACGCCGGCCGCGGGACACCCGGACAACCTGGAGGTGGCCGGCCAGACCCTGCCGCAGCCGACGGGCAGTTCCGGCGCCTTCCTCGGACTGCTGGGCGCGGCGACCAACGCCCCGACCGACGGCTCGGGCGTGCCCGGCGACCTGACGGTGACGTACACCGACGGGACCACATCGACGGCCACCGTCACCTTCTCCGACTGGACCCTCAACGGCGGCGGCAGCCAGCCCGTCGCCGGGAACACCACGGCGGTCACCACCGCCTACCGCAACACCGGGAGCGGCGGCCGCGACACCGTGAAGGCGTACGTCTTCTCGGTGAAGGTCCCGCTGGACCCGACGAAGACCGTCGCGTCCGTGGCGCTGCCGGTGACCGGTGCCTCCGGCACCGTGCACCTGTTCGCGCTGGGCTACGGCCACTGAGCTCGCTGAGCTCACCGATCCCGCGGCCCGCCTGAACCGGAGCCTGTTCCCCGCGACCACACCGCGCGGGGGACAGGCTCCTCCCCGTTCCTGGGCCGCGCCGCGGTTACGGTGAGCGGGTGAGCGCAGCACGGAAGGGGTCCGGACCACCGCAGCCGCCGGATCGGGAGCCGGCGGACGGCAGGGAGCCGTCCTGCGACCGGCCCTCCGAGCCGTCCTCCGAGGAGCGGGCGGACTCCGCGGCCGAACGGGCGCGCCGACTGCATCCGGCCAAGCGCATCCTCCTGGGCACCGCCGGCGGCCTGTTGCTGCTGCTCGGCGTCCTGCTGCTGGTGCTGCCCGGACCCGGCCTCCTGCTGGTCCTGGCCGGTACGGTGCTGCTGGCGCGTGCGGTGCCCGCTGTCGCCCGGTTCGAGGAGCCGGTACGGACCCGGGCGACGCAGGCCGCCGAGGCCAGCGTGGCATCGGCGCTGCGGATCGCCGGAACGGTGCTGACCGGTCTCGCCCTGATCGGCGCCGGTGCGGTCTGGGGCGCACGCGCTGTCGACGGGCTGCCGTTCGCCGGCTGGAGCACCGGACTGAGCCTGATCCTGTCCGGGCTGATCGTGCTCGGGCTGCTGGTGTGGAGCCACCGCCGGGTGCACGGAGGCAGGGCGAAGCGGCGCCCCGCGACCGGTCGCGCGGACCGGGAAGGGCGCTGACGGTCCGAGGCGCGAAGTATGCGCGCCCGGAGCCCGCGACACCACAGGTCCGGACCGGGCAAAGGGCCGCTGACGTGCTGCTCTGCCTGCGATTTGAGCAATATGGAAGAAGTAACCGGACCCGCGCGGGGCCTCATCATGGCTCGGGCGCCGGGCCACGGCGTGCCATCCATGGACGCGACGAAGAGATGAGGGACGGCCATGGCACTGACACGGGAAGAGCGCGGGACCCAGGGCGGGGGCTTCGAGCATCCGCTCGTGTTCTGGCTGGGAGCGCTGGCCTGTACGGCGGGAGTACTGCTCCACCTGCCGATGTACATCGGCGCCCGCGACATGCACTACAGCCTCAAGGGCATGACGCCCGACGCACCCATGATCATCGGCATGATCCTGATCGTCGTGGGTCTGCTCATGGTCACCTACGGTCTGGTGCCCCGCGGCAGTGAGGCCATCCGGCAGGCCACCACGCGGATCCGGGTCCGTACCCTGGACGACGCGCCGATCAACGCCCAACACGTGGCGCTGCTGCTGGTGATGGCGCTCGCGGTGACCATCGACGTCATGAAGCCCACCACGCTGTCGTTCGTGGCGCCGGGCGTCGCCAAGGAGTACGGGCTGAAGTCGCCGGCCAACCCGCACGGCCACATCCCGGTCTCCTGGCTCCCGCTGGCCGGTATCGCCGGCACGGTGGTCGGCTCCTGGCTGTGGGGCTGGCTCGGTGACCGGATCGGCCGCCGGGCCTCGATCATCCTGGCCGGCATGATGTTCGTGACCACGTCGATCTGCGGCGCGATGCCGGGCTTCAGCTGGAACCTGATGATGTGCTTCCTGATGGGCATCAGCGCCGGCGGCATGCTGCCGATCACCTTCACGCTGGTGGCCGAGACGATTCCGTCCCGGCATCGAGGGTGGCTGATGGTGCTCATCGGCGGGGACATCGCCGGCGCGTACGTCATCACGAGCTGGCTCGCGGCGCGGCTGACCCCCACCTACAGCTGGCGCATCCTGTGGCTGATCGGCCTGCCCACCGGGCTGCTGCTGCTCGCGCTCAACCGCTGGATCCCGGAGTCCCCGCGCTTCCTGCTGGCCCGCGGCCGCACCAAGGACGCCGAGGCGGTGATGAAGCGCTACGGCGCGGTCGCCGAGGAGATCGAGCCGGGCGAGGAGGAGGTCCGCGAGGCCGTCGAGCACGGCAGCTACCTCACCTTGCTGCGCCGCCCGTTGACCGGCACCACCACGGCCATCACGGTCCTGGGCATCGGGGTCGGGCTGATGACCTACGGCTTCCAGCTCTGGGTGCCGACCAACCTCCAGCACCTGGGCTATTCGGCGGTCAACTCCGACTACGTGATCCGCAACGCGGCCGTGCTGGGTCTGCCGCTCACCGTGGTGGTCGCCTGGATGTACGGGGTATGGGGCAGCCGCAAGACCCTCGTCACGGTCAGCGCGATCACCGGCGTGGCCCTGCTCGGCTTCGTCGTCGCGGGCAACTCCCTCGCCCACAACCACACGTTGCTCTCCCTTCTGCTGATCGTCCCCCTGTCCGGCGTGAGTTCGGTGGTGGCCGTGGTCGCGGGCTACGCGGCCGAGGTCTACCCGACGCTGGTGCGCTCGCGCGGGACCGGACTCGCCGCGGGGATGACCAAGGCCGGCGGTGTGCTGATCCTGGCACTGACCGTCGCGGCCGCGTCGGTCCCCTCCATCACCACCACTGCCGTGGTGGGCGCCATACCCCTCCTGTTGGCCTCGGTGATCTTCCTGTGGATCGGCCCGGAGACGAAAGCCCGAGGGCTCGAGGACATCGGTGAGGAAGTCATGCGGACGGGCAGCGGCGCCGTCGGCTGACACAGCACCACCGCTCCATCGGCACCACCGCACATCGGTGACGCAGCACCTCAGCAGGTCCGGCACCACCGCACCTCAGCACGTTCAGCACCTCCAGCAGTACCGCCGGCCGAGGTCCGCACGGCCGGGATCAGCACGTACCAACAGTCCCCAGTACGAGCCGATTCAAGGAGGCACTTCAGCGTGACCAATATCGAAATGGCAGCACCCGGCACGGTCAGCACGCGTGGCCAGACCTCGCTGTTCGTGACCGGCTTCTTCCCGCGCCACCGCGTGGCACTCCTGGTGCTCAGCCTGATCGCCGGGCTGGTCATCTCCTACCTGTGGTCCGCCCAACTGGTCGACGACCAGATCGGCTTCAAGACCGCCAACGGCATCCTGGGCCACGACGCCAACACCACCCAGATCAGCAGCATCGGGTCCGGGATCCTGTTCGCCTTCGTCACCGGCATGGCGGGCTCCTTCACCGCCTGCAACATCGCCGCGTTCGGCGCGGTCGGCCCGCTGGTCGGCCAGCACCAGACCCGCAAGGAACGGTTCGTCAGCACCGTCAAGCCGCTCGGCTGGGTGGCGGCCGGCATGATCCCGGTCTCGGCGATCTACGGCATCATCGTCGGCATCGTCGGCACCCGGATGCCGCAGTTCTCCACCGCCCAGACCTCCGGCATCTCCCCGCGCACCGCCCAGTCGATGATCGCCTTCGGCCTGGTGGGCCTGGCCATGGTCGTGCTCGGCCTGGCCTCGGCCGGGATGATCAAGGACCCGCTGGCCGGCATCTCGCGCCGGTTCCCCAACGCGCCCCTGATGGTCATGGGCGCCCTGATCGGCGGCTTCCTCGTCGGCCGCCCCTACCCGCTGTTCCGCGACCTGTTCCGGCACGCCGCCAAGACCCACAACCCCGCGTACGGCGCGGTCGCGTTCTCGCTGCAGTCCCTCGGCAATATCGTTGTCATGGGCCTGCTCTTCATCCTGCTGTCCTACGGCACCGGCGGCCGCGTCCAGCGGTGGCTCGCCGCCAGCCCGGGCCGGATCGCCAGCGTCACGGCCTCGGCCTTCTTCATCGCCGGCGCCTTCACGCTGGCCTACTGGGAGCTGCGGGTCCTCGGCCGGCTCGGGTACATGTGGTTCCCGACCGCGCCATGGAACAACTGACGCCGCTCCAGCGGCTCTGACGCCCCTGACGTCGCGTGGTCGGACCGGGCTTCGCGGCGTCCTCTGAACAGCCATCAGCGCACCGCGCACGGGAGCGCACGGAGTATCGGCGCACCAGCGGCGGGACTGGAATCGGGAAGTCAGTCCCGCCGTTCGCGTGCCCGCTTCATGGACATCGAGGCGTCGTCCGGGTCGTCGCCGGCGCCCACGATCATCGCGCACACCTGCGCCTCGAAGACGGTGGTCGCGTCGTACGGCTCGACCAGGTAGCCGCCGAGCTCCAGCGTGACCAGCCCGTGCAGGGCGATCCACATCTGATGGGCCACCAGCTGGCTGTCGCCGGGCTGGAACCGCCCCGACTCCATGCACCGGTTCACCGCTCCCACCAGGTGCGTCAGGGTGTAGCGGCCGTGCTGCCGGTCCTCTTCGGTGAGCGCGAAGCCGACCAGCCCGGAGCCGTTGAACATCACCCCGTACAAGTGACGGTGCTCCAGCGCGTTGTAGCGGTACGCCGAGCCGAGCGCCACGATGTCCGCGACCGGGTCGGGGGTCTCGCCGACCGCGCCCATCCGCTGGTCCAGCAGCCGGAAGCCCTCCCGGACCATGGCCCGGATCAGGTCCTGCTTGCCGCCGAAACGCGTGTAGACCGCCATGGTGGAGGTCCCGACGGCCGCTGCGAGACGACGGGTCGACAGCGCCTGCGGCCCCTCTTCGGCGAGGAGCTTCGCGGCGGCCTCGATCAGGTTCGCGCTGAGTTTCGGGTCAACTTGACGGGGGCTCACCCTTGACATCATTCCACGGCCCCTGCAATCTGTACAACAACAGCGTTATATAACGGCGATATGCGAAGGCGGCCAGCGATGTTCTCCCCCCAGGCTCAGTCCACCACACACCTTCTGACTGGCGCGTATCGTCCGGTCCGCGAAGAGACCACGGCCCACGACCTCCCCGTCGTCGGGCAGCTGCCCGCCGAACTCGACGGGCGGTTCCTGCGGGTCGGTCCCAACGCCCTCGGCAAGCACGACCCGGCGGTCGACCACGCGCTCGCCGGCGACTCGATGCTGCACGGCCTGCGGCTGCGCGGCGGGCGCGCCGAGTGGTACCGCAACCGGTGGCTGCGCACCGACCGGGTCACCGCCGCGTTCGGCGAACTGCCCACCCCCGGGCCGCGGTTCGGCCTGTCCGACAACGCCAACTCCGGCCTGATGCAGCTCGGCGGGAAGGTGCTGGCGCTCGGCGACGGCGGCGTCCTGCCGCACCAGATCGGCCGGAACCTCGAGACGGTCGCCCGGATCGACTTCGACGGCACCCTCCCGGACGGCTTCTCCGCCCGCCCCGCCGTCGACCCGCTCACCGGCGAGGTGTACGCGGTCGCGTACTACCACGAGCTGGAGCACGTCTCCCTGCTCACCCTCGACGCCCTCGGCCGGGTGCGCCGGGCCGAGCCGATCTCGGTCAAGGGCACCCCGATGATGCACTCGATGGCCCTGACCGAGCGCCACATCGTGCTGTTCGACCTGCCGGTGACGTTCAGCCCGCAGGCCGCCGCCTCCGGCTCGCGTGTCCCCTATGTATGGGACGAGGGCCACGGCGCGCGCCTCGGCGTGCTGCCGCGCGACGGCGGCGACGCCGACGTGCTGTGGATGGACATCGACCCCTGCTACGTCTTCCACGCGGTCAACGCCTTCGAGCGCGGCCACGAGATCGTGGTCCACGTGGTGCGCCACGAGCGGGCCTTCGACCGCGACCCGCTGCACCCGAGCGAGTCCCTGCCCACCATGTGGAGCTGGACCATCGACCGCCGCAGCGGCACCGTCGTCGAGGAGCAGCTGTTCACCGACGTCGAGGAGTTCCCGCGGATCGACGAGCGCTGGGCCGGCGCCGAGCACCGCTGGACCTGGTCGGTGGGCGTGCGCCCGGAGCAGGGCGCCGCGCTCGGCGGCCCGGCGCTGATCCGGCACGACCTGTGGACCATGCGCACCGACGTCCACTCCTTCGGCCCCGGCCGCGAGGCCGGCGAACCGGTGTTCGTGCCCCGCTCGGCGATCGCCCCCGAGGGCGACGGGTGGCTGATGACGATGGTGTACGACAGCGCCACCGACCGCAGCGAGCTGGTCGTCCTGGACACCGAGGACTTCACCGGCGAGCCCGTGGCGGTCGTCCCGCTGCCGGCCCGGGTGCCCCACGGCCTGCACTCCCTGTGGGTCGCGGGCAACTGACCCCGGTGGCCGCGGAGCCCCTGCGGGGCAGCTCCGAGGCGGCTCCGGGCCAGCTCCGGGGCACCTTCGGCAAGGATGAGGTTCGTGTGATCCGAGTGTCCGTTTGATTATTAGTGGGCACAGCGGGACGAGTACACGAGGGCATCGCAACCGGTCCGGATCAGCCGAGCAAGCTCGAAGAATTCAACCGGATAACGCTCATGTGATGCTCTTACGCGCGGGGGTCGGTGCCAGCGAAGACGCTTCCGCGTATGCGGCCCGATACTCCCCGGCTCACAATGCGCCATGGCCGGGTGAGCGTGTACTTCGTTCTGAGGAAGGGAAAACTCGAACATGATTACGCTGGAGACCCTGAACCTCGAAATAGACGGGCCCAAGGCCACGATATACCTGAACCGGCCCGACAAGAAGAACGCGATGAACCCGCAGATGCACCGGGACATGCACGAGGTCCTGGACGC
Source organism: Actinacidiphila acididurans (assembly GCF_016918855.1). Lineage (GTDB taxonomy): Bacteria > Actinomycetota > Actinomycetes > Streptomycetales > Streptomycetaceae > Actinacidiphila > Actinacidiphila acididurans. Next base: position 33,195 of record NZ_JADKYB010000019.1, on the reverse strand, counting down.
CATCGAGGCTGCCGGCGACGTCAGTGCCGTGGTGGTGACCGGCAACGGCGACAGCTTCAGTGCGGGAATGGACCTGGAGGAATGCTTCCTCCAGCCGTTCGACAACCCGATGGAGTTCTACCGTACGAATCTGGTGGCGCTGGACTGGTTCAAGCGCCTCAAGGCTTTCCCCGCGGTGACCGTGGCCAAGGTGAACGGCTTCGCCTTCGGCGGTGGCGTGCTGGTGACCGGTCTGTGCGACCTTGCGGTCGCCTCCGAGGACGCGACGTTCGGGCTCTCCGAAATCAACTTCGGCATCTTCCCGGCCGGCGGCGCAACCTGGGCAACGGCCCACAACCTGCCCCGTAAGCAGGCGCTCTATTACATCCTCACCGGTGACACCTTCACCGGCGCGCAGGCCGAGCAGTTCGGGCTCGTGAACAAGACCGTGCCCGCCGACCAGCTCGACGAGGCCACCGACCGCATCGTCCGCAAGCTGGTCAGGAAGAACCCGACCACGCTGCGGCTGGCCAAGGAGGTCTACGAGCACAACCGGACCACCGCCCTGCCCGAGGCGATCGACTACGACCAGGCCAAGCTGTGGGAGCTGTCCCGGCTGACCGGCAACGAGTGGATCAACGTCGCCCTCAAGCAGTTCGAGAAGCGCGCCTACCAGCCGGGTCTGAGCACGTACAGCCGCTCCGGAGCGGCGTCATGATCTTCACCAGTCCCCGTACGCCGGTCGAGATCCCGCAGACCACGCTGACGTCCTTCGTCCTGGAACGGGCGCAGGAGTACGGCGACAAGGTGGCGACCGTCGACGTCACGGGTACCACGCAGTACACCTACGCCGAACTCGCGGCGGGCGTACGCGCCGTGGCCGGTTCCCTGAGTGCCCGCGGCTTCCGCCGCGGCGACGTGCTGGCCATGCTCGCGCCCAACGTCCCCGCCTACCCGATCGCCTTCCACGGCGCCGCCATGGCCGGTGCCGCGACGGTGGTGCTCAACCCGCTGGACACCGCGGACGACCTGGCCAACCACCTCAACGAGTCCGGCGCGCGCATGATCGTGACCATGCCGTCCGAGATGGAGAAGGTCACGGCGCTGCTGCCGCGGACCAAGGTCGAGGAGATCGTCGTGTTCGGCGAGGCCGAGGGTGCCACGTCCTTCGACTCGCTGCTCGCCGGCGGCGACCTGGCCGACCCGGGGATCCAGCCGGACGAGGACGTGGTGGCGATCCTCCACTCCAGCGGCAGTACCGGCTACCCCAAGGGCGTCCTGCTCACCCATCGCAACATGATCGCCAACGTGCTGCAGACCAGCACCTGCGCGCCGACCGCCGAGGACGAGAAGGTGCTGGCAGTGCCGCCCTTCCACCACGCGTTCGGCCTGATCATGGTGATGAACGCCAGCCTGCTGCAGGGCGCGACGCTGGTCACGATGCCGCGCTTCGACCCCGGGGCGTATCTCAAGGCCGTCGAGGACCACGAAATCACCCGCCTGCTGGTGGTGCCGACCATCGCCACCCTGCTGGCCCGCAGCCCGCAGGTGGACCAGTTCGACATGTCGACGCTGCGCATGATCGTCTCCGGCGGCGCCGCGCTGGACCCGGCCATCGCCCAGATGTGCCGCGACCGGCTCGGCTGCAACGTGGCCCAGGGCTACGGCCTCACCGAGGCGCTGGTGTCCTTCATGCAGCTCGAGACGCCGGTGCAGCCGGCCTCGGTGGGCCAGAACACGCCCAACATCGAGGTCAAGATCATCGACGTCTCCTCCGGCGAGGAACTCGACCGCAACCAGAACGGCGAGGTCCTGATCCGTGGCCCGCACGTGATGAAGGGCTACCTCAACGCCGAGGAAGCCACCCGCAAGGTGCTGGAGCCCGACGGCTTCCTGCACACCGGTGACCTGGGCTACGTGGACGACGGCGGCGAGCTGTTCCTCGTCGACCGCATCAAGGAGCTCATCAAGTACAAGGGACAGCAGGTGTCCCCGGTCGAGCTGGAAGCCGTCCTCATGACGCACCCGAAGGTCGCGGACGCCGCGGTCGTCGGCGTGCCCGACGAGGAGGCCAGCGAGATCCCCAAGGGCTTCGTGGTGGCCAGGGAACCGGCCACCGTGGAGGAGATCCTCACCTACGTCGCCGAGCGCGTCGCGCCGTACAAGAAGATACGGCGGCTGGAGTTCATCGACGAGATTCCCCGCACCCCGGTCGGCAAGATTCAGCGCCGCACCCTGAAACAGCGCGATCAGGCCGCCTGACCGCCTTCCGCGACCGCGCCCCGACAATGTTCCGTTGTTGTCGGGGCGCGGTCGCGTTCGGTCAAGGAAGCGTCAATACGGAAGAAGCAGGCCACATTCCGTTCTGGCAGTCTGATTGGGATTGGTCCCTGACCGGGGGAGCGCGTGGGACCACACGTCATCCAGGATGTCGGGTCTCGGCGGTTCGACTCCGCCGAACGCCCCGTGAGGAGATCTGATGGAAGACCTTCCGAACATTGTCTCCAGGCAGGAGTGGCTGGAGGCGCGCAAGGCCCTGCTGGAGAAGGAGAAAGAGGTCACCCGCGCACGGGACATGATTGCGGAGGAACGCCGCAAGCTCCCGATGGTGAAGGTGGAGAAGGACTACGTCTTCGGTGGCCCCGACGGCAGCCGGCTCTCCCTCCTCGACCTGTTCGAAGGCCGCCGCCAGCTCGTCGTGCGGCACTTCATGTTCGGCCCGGACGACGAAGTGGGCTGCGTCGGCTGCTCGATGCAGACCGACAGCATCGGCGACCTGCACCACATGTGGGCCCGGGACACCACCTTCGTGCTGGTCTCGCGCGCGCCCTACGAGAACTACCAGCCGTTCAAGGCCCGCATGGGCTGGACGTACCCCTGGTACTCGTCCTTCGGCAGCGACTTCAACTACGACTACGAGGTCTCGTCCGAGAACGGTGAGTCGCCCGGGGTGAGCTCCTTCATCCGCGAGGGCGACGAGGTCTTCCACACGTACTCGATCTACGACCGTGGTGGCGAGATCTTCAAGAACTTCTACAACTACCTCGACATCACCCGCCTCGGCCGCCAGGAGGACCAGCTCGAGCACCCCTGGGACTGGTGGCGGTTCAAGGACGAGTACGACAACGCGTCGGCCACCACGGCCGGGGACAACTTCTGGAACGGCACCCGCTTCAAGCCGTAACGGCCACGCTCCCGCCACGGGGGCGGGAGGTCACGGCACCACTGGTCACAACCCACTCGTCACAACCCGATCGAAGCAACCGGCGCGCAGCCCGCGCCGGTGACCTGCGGCCGGCGCCCTCCAGGCGCCGGCCGCACCCATGTGTGACGCGCGTCACGTACGACTGGGGAACCGGATGGCGACACGGGCGATGAGTTTCCCGAACGGGCCAGGTCTTTACATGCAGGAGGACATCAGCAGCATGTCCCGTCCCCTCGCAGCCAACCAATCCACGCCAGGTCGGTGGCAAAGGCGTCGGCTTGGCGCGGCGTCCGGATGCCCGGTCAGGGCGGAACAGAAACGGAGAAAGACGCGATATGTCACAAGCCAAGGGCAGGGCTGACGCTGCGTCTGCCATGCCGCCGGCCCGAGGCCAGGGCACGGCGAAGGGCTCCCCGGCCGGCAATGCCAGCGTGACCCAAAAGCCCGCTAACACCACGTGGACCCTCATCCTGGCGTCCATCGGAAGCTTCATCGCCGCGCTCGACGTGGTCGTCGTCTCCACGGCGCTGCCCACTCTGCAGTCGCACCTGCACGCCAGTCTGTCCGACCTCGAATGGACCATCAACGGCTACAACCTGGCCTTCGCCTGTCTCATGCTGACCGGCGCGGCCCTCGGTGACCGGTTCGGCCGGCGCCGGGTCTACGCCGGCGGTCTGGTGGTCTTCTCCGCGGCCTCGGTCGGCGCGGCGCTGTCCGGCAACGTCGGCACGCTGATCACCTTCCGGGCCCTGGAGGGCCTCGGCGGCGCGGCCGTGCTGCCGCTCACCCTGGCCCTGATCAGTGACGCCTTCCCGGTGGAGAAGCGCGGTGCCGCGATCGGCATCTGGGGCGGCGTGACCGGTATGGGCGTCTCCTGCGGCCCGCTCGTCGGCGGCGCGCTCATCCAGGGCGCCTCCTGGCAGTGGATCTTCTGGATCAACGTGCCGATCGGCCTGGCCGTCGCGGCGCTGACCATGTCCAAGGTCCGCGAGAGCTACGGCCCCCGGCCGCAGCTCGACCTGGTCGGTCTGGTGCTGATCGTCGCCGGTATGTTCGGCCTGACCTGGGCCCCCGTCCGTGCGCCGAGCATCGGCTGGGGCAACGCGGAGGTCATCACCTCCCTCCTGGTCGGCGCGGCCTTCGTCGGCGCCTTCCTGGCCTGGGAGCGGCGCGCCCCGCACGCGATGGTGCCGCTGCACTACTTCCGCATCCGTGAGTTCACCACGGCCAACTTCGTGATCTTCTTCCAGTTCATGTCCCTGATCGGGACCCTGTTCATGCTCACCCAGCTCCTCCAGGTCGGCATGGGCTACGGCGCCCTGGGCGCCGGCGTCCGCATCCTGGTCTGGGCCGGCACCCCGGTGGTCATCGCGCCCGCCGCCGGTCTGCTCGCCGACAAGATCGGCAACAAGCCGTTCATGGTGCTGGGCCTGTTCATGCAGGGCACCGGCCTGATCTGGCTGGCGGCGGTCACCAAGGCCGGCGTCGGCTTCCCGACCCTGGTCGGCCCGCTGGTGTGGTCCGGCGTCGGTACCGCCATGTGCTTCCCGACCGTGGCCAACGCCGTGACCAGCGCGGTCCCGGTCGAGGACACGGGTGTGGCGGCCGGTACCAACAACGCGCTGCGCGAGCTCGGCGGTGTCTTCGGCGTCGCCATCCTGTCCGCGGTGTTCGCCCACAACCACGGCGCGTACACCAGCCACGCCGCGTTCATCCACGGCTTCAAGCCCGCGATCTACGTCGCCGCCGTCATGTGCGCGCTCGGCTGGATCTGGGCCCTGGCCGCTCCGTCCAAGTCGGCCGTCGCGGTCACCCGCGCGGCCGTCCACCAGCAGAAGCCGGCCTTCGCCGCTTCGGCCACTGGGGAAGCCGGCTGATCCTCGCCGGCTGAACCACCTCACTCGGCCAGCCACCGGACGGGCTGCGCCGCAATCGGCTCCGGCCTGGTGTCCCCCGCGCCGGGCCGGAGCCGGTCTACCCAGCGGCTCCGTGCCTCCCGTGCCCCCGTCCTTCTGGCCCCTCCTCGCTCCTTCTTCTCGGCAAGGCGACGCTCCCCGAGCGCTGTGACAGCGCGGAGAACGCCGGCCGACCCCATGACTGTCGTACCCGGGACGACGTATGTCGTCCTGGGACGGCCGGTTTGTCATGGAACATCCCCCGGGGCATCCCTTGCGACCGCCCCCGTGACCGAACTCCATGACCAGCCCATCGACGTGCCCCTTCACCCGCTCCCCGACCCGTTCCTTGAACTGGAGGACATCATGAGCGACCTGTCCGGCCGGACCACCATCGTCGTCGGAGCCAGCCGCGGCCTCGGCCACGGGATCGCCACCGCCTTCGCGGAGGCCGGCGCCCCGGTGATCGCCGTCTCCCGCACCCCGAGTGAGTTCCGCGAACCCGCCAACGGTGCAGGAACCATTCAGCAGGAGATCGCCGACGCCAGCGAGGCGCCGGTGGCCGGCGCCCTGATCGACCGTCACGAGCCCGCGAACGTGATCGTGGTGGCCGGCGCAAACCCGCTGATGCGCCCGCTGCAGCACCACACCTGGGAGTCGTTCTCGGCCAACTGGAACACCGACGTCAAGATCGCGTTCCACTGGCTGCGCGAGATCCTGCTCAAGCCGCTGCGCCCGGGCAGCCGGGTGGTCGTGGTGAGCAGCGGCGCGGCCCTGGCCGGATCGCCGCTGAGCGGCGGCTACGCCGGTTCCAAGGCGACTCAGCGCTTCATCACCGGCTACGCCCAGGACGAGGCCCACCTGGCGGGCCTGGACATCACCTTCACCGCGGTGCTGCCCCGGATCACCCCGGTGACCGAGCTGGGCCGCTCGGCGTCCCGCGCGTACGCGGCCCGCAGCGGGATCACCGAGGAGCAGTACAGCAAGCAGATGGGGGAGCCGCTCACCGCGGAGGCCGCCGGCGCCGCCGTGGTCGAGCTGGTCCGGGCGCAGGCCAACACCGTGGCCCCCGGCTACCTGCTGACCAGCGCCGGGCTGCAGAAGCTGCGCTGACCCGCACCGCACCGCACCGCGAGCACCGGGACCGGGCCGAGGGCCCGTCACCGGTGCTTCGTGCATTACGGCGGCACGGCGGCACGGCGGCACCGGCGGCCGTACCCGGGCAGCTCCGGGCACGCCGCTCCCGCGCCGCCACCACCGGGGCCCGGCACACCGCGGGCATCCCGTGGCCGATATCCGGGTAGGGGAAGGTACGGTCGCGCCCGTCCTCCCGGTGCACCCGTGCCGCACGGCACCGAAGTGGCCGGTGATGCCGGTGATGCCGACGGCGACTTCCGTGGCCGGTGACGACCGGGCAGAGGTTAGTGAACAACGGGCATTCCATGAGAAGCCCAAGGCAGGCCTCGCCCAGGACAATCGTGACAAGACCGGGAACCGCCGGCGGTCGCTGGGGGAGGGGAGTTGCGATGTTGGTGTCCGTAACGGGCGGGACCGGCTTTGTCGGCTCGCACTCGGTGGCCGCGCTCGTGCGAGCCGGCTGTCACGTGCGACTTCTGGTCCGCGACAAGGACGCGGTCGGCCGGGCGCTGGGCCCGCTGGGCGTGGAACCGGACGAGGTCGAGGTCCGCGTCGGGGACGTGCTGGACCCGGCGGGTGTGGCCTCCTTCGTCAGTGGCGCCGACGCGGTCCTGCACGCGGCCTCGGTGTACTCCTTCGACGCGCGCAAGGCCGACGCGATGCGCCGGGTGAACCTCCAGGGCACCGAGAACGTCCTGGGCGCCGCCCGCCGCGCCGACGTCGAGCGGACCGTCTACGTCTCCACCGTGGCGGCCATGTGGCCCGCCAACGGCCGCACCATAGACGTGAATTCGCCGGTCGGCCGACCGCGCGAGACCTACATGGCGACCAAGGCGGCCGCCGAGGAGGTCGCGCGGCGCCACCAGACCGAGGGCGCGCCTGTGGTGATCACCTACCCGCCGGCGCTGCTGGGTCCCTTCGACCCGCACACCGGCGACCAGGCCGCCCGGCTGCGCGACACCCTGCGCGGGCTGATGCCGATCTGGCCGCTGGGCGGCTTCCCGGTCGGCGACGTCCGCGACACCGCCGCGCTGCACGCGTCCGTGCTGACCCGGCCGTTGGAGGGCGAGAACCGGTTCTTCGGTCCCGGCCGCTACCTGACGACACGTCAGTACCTGGACGCGGTCCGCCAGGCTACGGGGCGCCGGCTGCCGGCGATGTTCATGCCGGCCCGGCCGATGCTGCCGATGGGCCGGATGGCGGACATCCTGCAGCGGTTCTGGCCCTGGCACATCCCCGCCGAGTACGGCGCCGTCTACACCACCGTGCACGCCACCGCGGTCGCCGCCGGCGCGCCCACTCACGGCATCGAGGCCCGTCCGGTCGACCGGACCATGGCCGACACCGTGCGCTGGCTCCAGGCCAGCGGGCAGATCTCGCGGCGGCGGGCCGGCACGGCCGCCCTCGTGTGACGGACCCGGATAGACACCGAGGGGGGCCCGTGTCCTCACACACCTGGCACTTCGTACCGCATCCCTTTGCCCGCCGGACCCCGCGGCCGGCCGCCCGCGGCCCGCTGACGGCACTTCAGCCGATGGCCCGGCCGCTGGTGCCGGGCCGTCCCGGTAACCCCGCAACGACCCCTCCGCGGCCTCCTGCGGGCGATTCCGGATCGCACTCTCTCCACCGCCCCGAACAGCCCTTCTACGGCCGTCCGGAACCGTCCGCTCCGGCGCTGCCGGGGCGGTCCGTACGGGCCGTACGGACCGCTGTGGCACGCCTGCTGAGCGTCTGCCGCACCGCGGCCGGCATCGAGGCTCCGGCGGCCCGGGACGCCCTGGCGGACGACGTGGCCGAGGTCCTGGCCGGCGATCCGGCCGGCGTCCTGGTGGTGACGGACGTACCCGGTCGCCCGGGTCACCCGGTCCACCCGCCCGCGACGCGCCGGGCGCGAACGCTGCCGCCGCCGCACGGCCCGACCGGCCGTACGGCGGCGCGACACACGAGGACGTCCGGCTTCGCGGAACCGCCGCGCGGCCACGGCATGCCACCGCCGGCCCCCGCGGCGCAGGGACGACGCCGGACAGCCGGAAACGGCCCGCCGGTGGCCGTCGGCGGGCCGTGGTACGACATGCCGCGATCGCCGGCCGGGCGCTGTCGCACCGGCCGGACCGCCGTACCCGCGCGGAGCCAGGACCGTACGCCCTGGCCCCCCGTCGTCCTCGTCCACCGGGGTTCCGCCACGTCATGGCCGGTCCCCGCGGTGTGACCTCGTCGGTCGCGGGCAGCACCCGCCGGCCGGCCGTCCTACTTGGCGACGGCAAGCGGGGCATCCTCGTCCACCGCCCGCGGGCCGTCCAGTTCCGGGAGCGCAAGCAGGATCGGGAGATCGAACGGAGTGACCGCACGCAATTGCACGTCCGAGGTGTACACGCGCCCGCCGCGGACCTTCACCGGCCAGCCCGAGCCGATCAGCCGGGGCATACGGATCTTCGGCCCGGGATCCTCGTCCTCGTGCGGGGCGACGGCCGCGGCCCGGACGAACCACAGCCCGTCGGGGACGGTGAGATGAAACGGTCCGGAGTCCTCCAGGATGTCGCAGGACTGGGGAAGGCCCTCCACGATCGGGGTGTTGAACGCGGCCACGTAGACGCGGACCGGGCCCGCGGTCTCCGGGATGTGGATCCTGCCGGTCACCGTGGAGGTCTTCTGGTCCGTACAGGCCGCCGGCAGGGTCAGCTGCGGCATGCCGCAGCGGGCCAGGAAGCGGTACTTGGCCGGCGAGATGCCGACGCTGCGGGTGAACCGGCTGGTGAACGTGCCCAGGCTGTTGTAGCCCACCCGGTAGGAGATGTCGGTGACGCTGGAGGCGGTCTCCAGCAGGTGCCGCTTGGCCATGAAGAGCCTGATCGCGCTCAGGAACCGCCCCGGTGACGTGCCGGTGATGTCACGGAAGACCCGCGAGTAGTAGAACTTGCTGAATATGGCCTCCTCCGCCAGCTCCTCCAGCGAGAGCGGTTCGGCGTGGCGGTTCCACATGATGTTGATTGTCCGCTCGATCGCTACCTCTGCTGCAACAGGCATCCGGCTTCCCCCAACCGTGGATGTGGCGAGTGCGTGACGTGTGCGCGGAACGGAATGGCCCATCAAAAATTTCCCGATCGGACTGTTTCGGGTACAAGGCCGTACCTGTTCTTCGTGGAACGGGGCGGTCGATCCGTCGGATCACCCCGGCGGCTCACTTGCTGATTCGCAACGAAGTGGCGGGCACAGTGGTCTGATCGGCGCGGGCCCTGGTCGTGGCGCCGGCGGCGGGTGGCTCCTGGCCGCCTGCGTCCGACGCTCTGGCCTCACGGTCGGTGCGACCACGTGTCGGCACGTGCGTCATCACAGAACAAGGACTCATCTCGGCCCGGAAAGTCATCGCTGTCGCGGCCTCTTTTTTCCGAGACCCGAGCGAACCGGGCTCCACCAGCGGCTTCGTGAGCACCACCTGGATCGCGGTCACCTCGCCGGGGTTCGGTGCGAGCGGCGGGACCGCCGTTGCGGCCGCGGTGCGCTGCCCGGCACCTCCTGGCGGCCGCGCGGCGCGAGGGCCTGCGCGGCGGGTCGAGGTGCCCGCGGGGCAACCGCGGCGAGGTGGCGGATCGTTGCGCCGTGCGCGTACGCGGCCGGCCGGTGGGCCGACAAGGGCGAGCGCCGGAGGGCGAACTGACGGCCGGTCGGTGCGCCGGTGGGCGCGGACGGCGTCGTGCGGGCGGCCCTGGGGCCGAAGTGCCGGGGTGCGGCGGGACCGGCGAGAACCGGCCGGTGCGGGAGGGACCTTGCGCCGGCGATCCGTTGCCGGGAGCGGGTGGACCGGGGGGCTCGGGCGGGGGCGTTCCGCAGGCCGGCGCGGGTCCGTGGCGGGACCGCGCGGGCCGGGGCCGGGCGGTTCGCACGAGCCGCCGCGGTGCGGCGACCGGGCCGCGCGGCAGGGGCCTCGTCGCGCCGTGCGGCCGATGCGGCAGTGTGCCGGGCCGCGCCGCGCGGATGGCGGCGGACAGCCGGCCGCGCGGGGCCGGACGGCCCTCCGGGGAGCGCTGCCCGGGGGGTCACGGTGTGTGCAACTGCCTCCACAATCGCGCTTCGTGCCTCGTCACCTGTCCGAACGTCCCGGTGCACGGAGGTTCTCCTCGTCTGCGAGTCGACTTCGATCGTTCACGGGTGGCGCTGCAAGGCGACGGGCACGGTCCCCGCGCCTTCGGTGCTCATGAGGCCCAGGTGCCCGCCCGCCGCTGCTGCGTCGCGCGGTGCACTTCGGTCATGATCCGCATCGACTTCCCGGCGGTGGCCGGGCCCGGTCGAATGATCCACTGTCGGCGCTTCATGTAGAGACATCGTTCGGCTGTGCGACAAGCGCCGCATCTTCTAGATTGCGGTCTCTGGACAGCGCACGGGAAAACCCTTGTCAGGGCTGCTCAGTTTACTTGTGATCGTTTCGGCAGCGGTCCGGCCATGACGGACTGCGGTGGTTTTGTCGACGAATGACCGAATCGATGTCTCGATGGTACCCATCTGACCTGCGGTTTTGTAGGCAAGATCACGATCCGTCGGCGCCGGCGGCCGCAGCCGGCGCCGCGCGGGCAAGATCAGATTACTCGCGCGTTAAATTCTGGGTGTTGCCCTGTGATCGCCTCCGGGGCCAGGGACGAAAGCAAGTACAGAGAAGTCACCTGGAACAGGCACCCGGAGAATCAACGACCAGATCGGCTCAGTCCGGGGGTGCCGCCACGACCGCATTTGCAAATGCGGCACACCATCTCGAATGACAGGTGTCAGGCGTCAGGATTCCATGTGACGACCCCATACATGCATCTCGTATGAGCACGTCGAATTCCCGCATGCCCCGGCACGTCGAAAGGAATGGGAACGTGACCGCAATGCAGGACGTATTCACCGACCTGGTGGCGGAGGGAGATGAACTCGACGCCATCGTGGCCGGGCTGACGCCGGAGCAGTGGAACACCCCTACGCCTGCCCCCGGTTGGACGGTGAAACACCAGATCGCACACCTGGCGTTCATCCTCCATTTGTGCCGGGTCTCGGCGACCGACGCGGCCGCGTTCGAGACCGAGACGGCGCCCGCCAAGGTGGACTTCCAGGGTTCGGTCGACGCCAAGCTGGCCGAGTACGTGGCCGCTGACGTGCCCGAGCTGCTCCAGCGCTGGCGCGACGAGCGGACCGGCGCGGCGGAGGCCATGGCGGCCGTGCCCAAGGGCGAGACCGTGCCGTGGCTGACCCAGTGGATCCCGGCCAGCGTGCTGGCCGCCGCCGCGATGATGGAGACCCTCGCGCACGGACAGGACGTCCGCGACGGCCTGGGCATCACCCGGACCTTCACCGACCGCATCGGCCATGTGGCCTTTTTCGGCACCCGCACCCGCGACTTCGGCTATCTCGTCCGGGGCGAGCAGCCCCCGGCCGAGGAGTTCCGATTCGAACTCACCGCCCCGTCCGGCATTCAGTGGGCCTTCGGCCCGAAGGACGCCGAACAGCGGATCACCGGTCCGGCCGTCGACTTCTGCCTGCTCGTCACGCGGCGCAGGCACCGCGACGACCTCGCCCTGACCGCCATCGGCAGTGAGGCGGACCGCTGGCTGGACATCGCGCAGGCGTACGGGGGGCCGGCCGGCAACGGCCGTACCGCCGCGCAGTTCGCCTCCGCGTGAGTCCCGCCGGCCAGGAGGAACAGTTGGCAGCGACGGTCACGGGGCCCGTACGCGAACTCCTGGTACTTCCGGGCACCGGCCCAGCACGCTCCCCGGTCGCCCAGCCCCGACGGAACGAATCCGTACACCAGAGCCTGTCCGTACCCGCGTCAGAGGGAGAACGTGATGGACCTACGTGAACGCCTCCGCAGGCTGGTGCCAGGCGTCGCGACACTGCTCGTCGCCACCGCCCTGTTCTTCGGAGTCAACAGCGCCGTTGCCACCCCGAACGGCGACAAGGTCGCCAAGAACTACAACTTCCAGGAAATGCCGATCGCGCTTCCGCCCGGCTACAACAACCAGAAGATGAACACGATCCGTCCGGTCAACCGCGCTTACCAGAAGCTGCGTGGCTGGATCTCGTCGGTCGGCGCGAGCATCGCGATGAACGACGTCACCGGGCACGGGCGCCCCGACGGCATGTGCATCGTCGACACCCGCACCAACGACGTCGTCGTGACGTACACCCCGACCGCCCCCGCCGCCGACCGGTTCACCCCGTTCGTGCTCAAGGAGGCCCCGCTGCCGATGGACGCCGGTATGGCGCCGACCGGTTGCACCCCGGGTGACTTCAACGGCGACGGCCGGATGGACTTCCTGATCACGTACTGGGGCCGCACCCCGGTGCTGTTCATGGCCAAGGCCGGTGCGACGACGCCGGCCCTGTCCTCGTACGTCCCGCGTGAGGTCGTCCCGACGGCCTCGCCCGACGGCAGGTACCACGGCCCGCGCTGGAACACCGACGCGGCCTACGTGGGCGACCTGGACGCCAGCGGCCACCCGTCGATCATCATCGGCAACTACTTCCCCGACTCGGACGTGCTGGACCCCAAGGCCTTCGCGAACGTGTCGATGAACAACTCGCTGTCCAGCGCGAAGAACGCCGGCGGTGACCACGTGCTGCGCTGGTACGGCGCCTCGTCCGGCGACCAGCCCACGGCCAACTACGTCGAGGAGAAGGAAGCCATCGACTTCCAGGCCTCCTCCGGCTGGACCCTGGCGATCTCCGGAGCCGACATGACCGGCGACGGGAAGCCGGAGATCTACATCGCCAACGACTTCGGCCACGACCACCTGCTCTACAACACATCCACCCCCGGCCACATCTCCTTCAAGGAGGCGGTCGGCAGCCGCGGTGCCACCACGCCCAAGTCCTTCGTGCTCGGCAAGGACTCCTTCAAGGGCATGGGTGTCGACTTCGGTGACATCAACCACAACGGCAGCTTCGACATGACCGTCAGCAACATCGACGCCGCGTGGGGCCTGGAGGAGAGCAACTTCGTCTGGGTCAACAAGGCGAAGAGCACCGCCGACATGCAGAAGAAGCTCGCCAACGGCGACGCCCCCTTCTCGCAGGAGGCACAGCAGCTCGGCGTGGCGTGGACCGGCTGGTGCTGGGACGTCAAGATGGGCGACTTCCTGAACGACGGCAACATGGCGATCGTCCAGGCCGACGGCTTCGTCAAGGGCAAGATCGACCGCTGGGCGTGGCTGCAGGAGATGGCCATGACCAACGACGACCTGCTGTCCAACCCGGCCATGTGGCCGAACATCGGCCCCGGTGACGACGTCGCCGGCAACGACAAGCTCGCCTTCTACGCCAAGGCCTCCAACGGCAAGTACGCCAACATCAGCAAGCAGCTCGGCCTCGCGGTGCCGATCCCGACCCGCGGCATCGCCACCGCCGACACCACCGGTACCGGCGCGCTGGACATGGCCATCGCCCGCCAGTGGGGTCCGCCGGTCTTCTACGCCAACAAGGCGCCCAAGCTGGGCGACTACATCAACCTGAGCCTCTACCGTCCGGCCACCGGCACGGGAGCCGACCCGAACATGGGCCTGGCCGCCACCGGCAGCCCGGTCTACGGCGCCACCGCCACGATCACCAACTCGCAGGGCACCCAGGTCGCCGAGCTCGACGGCGGCGGCGGCCACGGCGGCTTCCGCAGCTTCGACGTGCGCTTCGGCCTCGGCGACTACATGGGCCAGAGCAACGTCAAGATCCAGTGGCACGACACGACCGGCGCCCTGCACGAGCAGACGCTGAAGCTCATGCCCGGCAGCCACACGATCCAGCTCACCAACCAGGCCCAGGAGGTTCCGAGCCGATGACCGACACCGTCGTCCACCAGTCCGCGAGCGGCGCCTCGGCAGGACCCCCGGTCCCCGCTCGGCCCGCCGCCCCGGGCAAGGCGAAGCCCGACCCGCGCTACCTGGCGCTGCGCAACTTCGCCATCTCGATGTCCATCTTCAACATCCTCGGTTACACCGTCCTGGGCTTCGAACAGCCCTGGCTGTGGCCCTTCATCGCCCTGGCCACCGGTTACAGCACCGAGATCATCTTCGAGTTGCTCAGTGCGTGGGCCCAGCGGCGCCAGCCGCGCTTCATGGGCCGCGGCGGCCGCGGCCTGTACGAGTTCCTGCTCCCGTCGCACATCACCTCGCTCGCCGTGAACATGCTGCTGTACGCGAACAACCAGATCCTCCCGGTGATCTTCGGCGTCTTCGTCGGTGTGGCCGGCAAGCACGCGCTGCAGGCCAAGATCAACGGCCGGTGGCGGCACTTCATGAACCCGTCGAACTTCGGCATCACGATGTCGCTGGTCTGCTTCGGCTCCTGGATCAGCATCGCGCCGCCGTACGAGTTCACGGAGAAGGCGGACACCCTGTTCCGCGTCATGATCCCGCTGATCATCGCCACCGCCGGTACCGTCATCAACGGTGTGCTGACCAAGCGCGTCCCGCTGATCGTCGGCTGGGTCGGCACGTTCTTCATCCAGGCGCTGATCCGGCACGGCATCTGGCACGTGGCCCTGTTCTCCGCCTTCGGCCCCGCCACCGGTGTCGCCTTCGTGCTGTTCACCAACTACATGATCACCGACCCGGGCACCAGTCCGTCCAAGCCGATGAACCAGTTCATGTTCGGCTCCTCGGTGGCCCTGGTGTACGCGGCGCTCATGGAGTTCAACGTGGTCTACACCCTGTTCTTCGCCACCACCATCGTCTGCGGCATCCGCGGCATGGGCTGGTGGGCCGCGGGCCTGTACCAGCGCATGAAGGCGCGCCAGGCAGCGGTGGCCACGGCCACCGACGAGTCCGGCGTCGCGGGGGTGGCGGCATGACCGAGCCCGTGCGCATCGCGATCGTCGGTGTCGCGGCCAAGTACCCCGACGCCAACGACCACGAGGAACTGTGGCGCAACGCCCTGGCCGGCCGCCGGGCCTTCCGCCGGCTGCCCGATGTCCGGATGCGGCGCGAGGACTACTGGGACCCGGACCCGACGGCGCCCGACCGCTTCTACTCGGAGAAGGCCGCCGTCCTGGAGGGCTTCGAGTTCGACCGGGTGAAGTACAAGATCGCCGGCAGCACCTTCCGGTCCACCGACATGACCCACTGGCTCGCCCTGGAGACCGCCTCGCGGGCGCTGGCCGACGCCGGCTTCCCCGAGGGCCAGGGCCTGGACGGCGAGAAGACCGGTGTCGTCATCGGCAACACGCTGACCGGTGAGTTCAGCCGCGCCAACCTGATGCGGCTGCGGTGGCCGTACGTCAAGCGCACCGTCGGCGCCGCGCTGCGCGAGGCCGGCTGGGACGACGACAAACTCGGCCTGTTCCTCGGCGAGCTGGAGCAGCGCTACAAGAGCCCCTTCCCGCCCATCGACGAGGACACCCTCGCCGGCGGCCTGGCCAACACCATCGCCGGCCGGGTCTGCAACTACTTCGACTTCAAGGGCGGCGGCTTCACCGTCGACGGTGCCTGCTCCTCGTCCCTGCTGTCGGTCATCACCGCGTCCAACGCCCTGGCCAACGGCCAGATCGACGCGGCGATCGCCGGCGGTGTCGACCTGAGCATCGACCCCTTCGAGGTCATCGGCTTCGCCAAGACCGGCGCGCTGGCCACCGGCGAGATGAAGGTCTACGACAAGGGCTCCAACGGTTTCTGGCCCGGCGAGGGCTGCGGCATGCTCGTCCTGATGCGGGACGAGGACGCCGTCGAGCGGGGCCTGTTCCGGTACGCCACCATCGCCGGCTGGGGTTACTCCTCCGACGGCAAGGGCGGCATCACCCGGCCCGAGGCCGACGGTCACCGGCTGGCCATCCGCCGCGCGTACGAGCGGGCCGGCTTCAGCTTCGACACCGTCCGCTACATCGAGGGTCACGGCACCGGTACCGAGGTCGGCGACGCCACCGAGCTGAAGGCCTTCACCGCCGAGCGCAACTCGGTGGACCCGGAGGTCAACTCCCCGGCGGCGATCAGCACCATCAAGGGCAACATCGGCCACACCAAGGGTGCCGCCGGCGTGGCGGGCCTGATCAAGGCCGTGCTCGCCGTCCGCCACCAGGTCATCCCGCCGGCCACCGGCCACTTCGAGACCCACCCGGTGCTCTCCGGCGAGCGCCCGGCGCTGCGGGTGCTGAACCAGGCCGAGCTGTGGCCGGAGGGCGCCCCGATCCGGGCCGCGGTCTCCTCCATGGGCTTCGGCGGCATCAACGCCCACATCGTGGTGGAGCACGCCGACGGCGCCCGCCGCGAGAAGATCGGCAAGGTCACCCAGCGGCTGGTGCGCGGTCGTCAGGACAACGAGGTCCTGTTCGTCGACGCCGCCAGCATCGACGAGCTGCGCGGCAAGGCCGCCACGCTGGCCGAGTTCACCGCGCAGATCTCCTACGCGGAGCTGACCGACCTGGCCGCGACCCTGCAGAAGGAGCTCGGCGGCGGTCGGGTGCGCGCCGCGGTTGTGGCGCGCAGCCCCGAGCAGGCGGTCCAGCGCTTCACCAAGCTGCTCGACCTGCTCGACGGCGGCGCCCGTTCGGCCGCCGACACCCGCAACGGCGTCTACTTCGGCATCACCGGTGCCGCGGCGCCCCGCATCGGCTTCCTCTTCCCGGGTCAGGGTGCCGGGCGCAGCGCCGACGGCGGAGCGATCCGGCGCCGCTTCACCGAGGTCGAGGAGCTGTACCGGAGCCACCCGCAGCCCGAGGGCGACATGGTGGACACCACCAACGCCCAGCCGCGCATCGCCACCGGCTCCGCCGCCGGCCTGCGCGTGCTGAGCCGGCTCGGCATCGAGGGCACCGGCGCCGTCGGCCACAGCCTCGGCGAGATCTCCGCCCTGCACTGGGCGGGCGCCATGGACGAGGACACGCTGCTGCGCACCGCCGCGGCGCGGGGCCGGATCATGGGCTCGGCGAGCGAGGGCGGCGGCACCATGGCCGGCGTCGCCGCCGGTCCCGAGCAGGTCGAGCCGCTGCTGACCGACGAGCCGGTGGTCATCGCCGGCTTCAACGGCCCCCGGCAGACGGTGATCTCCGGTCCGGTGGCGGCCGTCGCGCGGGTCTCCCGCAAGGCGACCGACAAGGGCCTGACGGTCTCCCAGATCGCGGTCTCGCACGCCTTCCACTCCGAGGGCGTGGCCCCCGCGTCCGCGGAGCTGCGCACGTACCTGGACGGCGAGGAGTTCACCCCGCTGGAGCGGACGGTGTCCTCCACCGTCACCGGCACCGCCCTGGCCGCGGACACCGACGTCCGCGACCTGCTGGAGCGCCAGGTGGTCCAGCCGGTGCGCTTCACCGAGGCACTGACCGAGCTGGCCAACGAGGTGGACCTGCTCGTCGAGGTCGGCCCCGGGCACATCCTGCGCGGCCTGGCCGCGGAGATCGCGCCCGACCTGCCGGCGGTCGCCATGGAGACGGACAGCAATTCGCTGGCCGGCACCCTCCACACGGTGGCGGCGGCGTACGCCATGGGCGCCCCGGTGCGCACCGAGGAGCTGTTCGCCGAGCGGTTCGTCAAGCCGCTGAGCCTGGACAAGGTGTTCAAGTTCCTGGAGAGCCCGGCCGAGCAGGCGCCCGAGGGCGAGTTCCTGTCGGTCGCGCTCCCGGCCGCCGAGACCGCGGCCGCCGCGGCGCTCCCGGCCGCGGGCACGGGCGAGAGCACGCTCAGCATCCTGCTGCGGCTGGCCGCCGAACGGGCCGAACTGCCCATCGAGGCGGTGAGCCCGGACAGCAACGCGATCGACGAGCTGCACCTGAGCTCCATCACGGTCGGCCAGATCCTCGCGCAGACCTCGCGCGAGATCGGTGTGTCGGCGCCGCTGGCCACCTCGGCCACGGCCACCTCCACGCTGGCGGAACTGGCGGCCATGCTCGACGAGCTGGCCGCCACCGAGACCGCCGCGGACGCCGCCCCATCGCTCACCGCGCCCGGTGTCGGGCCCTGGGTGCGCGCGTTCGCGGTGGACCACGTGCCCGCCGAGCCGGCCCCGGCCGCGGAGTCGGCGACGGGCACCTGGGAGCTGTTCTCCACCGAACGGCACCCGGTCGCCGAGGAACTGCTGGCCGAGCTGCAGCGCACCCCGGTCGGCGACGGCGTCCTGCTGGCCCTGCCCGAGGACACCGACGAGGAGCACACTGCGCTGATGCTCTCCGCGGTCCGCGCGGCACTGGCCAACCCGCAGGCGCGGTTCGTCGCGGTGGGCTACCGCCGCGGCCCGGCGGGTATCGCCAAGACCCTCCACCTGGAGGCGCCCGCGACGGTCACCACGATCGTCACCCTGCCCTCGACGGGCGACCTCACGCCCGAGCAGGCGCAGGAGTGGGCGAAGCGGATCTCGGCCGACGTGGCCGGCACGACCAGCTTCAGCGAGGTCTTCTACGACTCGGAGGGCGCGCGCAGCGTCCCGGTGCTGCGGGCACTGCCGCCCGCGACGGCGCCGGCCGCCGGGCAGAGCCCGCTCGGTCCTGGGGACGTCCTGCTGGTCACCGGTGGCGGCAAGGGCATCACCGCCGAGTGCGCCCTGTCGCTGGCCCAGACCTCCGGCGCTTCGCTGGCCCTGCTGGGCCGCTCCGAGGCGGCGAAGGACCCTGAGCTGGCGATGAACCTGGAGCGCATCCGGGCCGCCGGCGTGAACTTCGCCTACCTGCGGGCCGACGTCACCAACGCCGACGAGGTCAAGGCCGCGGTCTCCCAGGCCCGCGAGCAGCTCGGCCCGATCACCGCCGTGCTGCACGGCGCCGGGCGCAACGAGCCGATGGGCCTGGCGGCCCTGGACGAGTCCTCCTTCCGCCGCACCCTGGCGCCGAAGATCGGCGGTCTGGAGGCGGTCCTGGCCGCCACCGAGCCGACCGACCTGAAGCTGCTGATCACCTTCGCCAGCATCATCGGCCGGGCGGGTCTGCGCGGCGAGGGCGACTACGCCACCGCCAACTCCTGGCTCACCGACATGACCGAGCGCCTTCAGGAGCAGTACCCGGACACCAAGTGCCTGGCACTGGAGTGGTCGGTCTGGTCCGGCGCCGGCATGGGCGAGCGGCTCGGCGTGCTGGAGTCGCTGATGCGCGACGGCATCGCGCCGATCTCCCCGGAGCACGGCATCGCGGTGCTCGACCAGCTCCTCGCCGACCCGAACGCGCCCACCTCGGTGGTCGTGATGGGCCGCGCCGAGGGTCTGCCGACCCTGGCCATGCCCGAGCAGGAACTGCCGCTGCTGCGCTTCATCGAGCGCCCGCAGGTGCACTACCCCGGCGTGGAACTGGTGGTGGAGGCGGACCTGTCCGCGGACGCCGACCCGTACCTGTCGGACCACCTGCTCGACGGGGACCTGCTCTTCCCCGCCGTGCTGGGCATGGAGGCGATGTCGCAGGCCGCCCGGGCCCTCACCGGCCGGGAGGAGGCGCCGACGCTGCGCGACATGGAGTTCCTGCGGCCGATCGTGGCCCCCATCGGAGGCAGCACGACGATACGGATCGCCGTCCTCGCCGATGACGAGAACACCGTGCGCGCGGTCATCCGCAGCAGCGACACCGGCTTCCAGGCGGACCACTTCACGGCCACCCTCAGCTACGACGCCCCGGTACCGGAGGACGTCATCGCGGTGGACGCCGAGGCCGAGGTCGTCTCCCTGCCGGTGGACCCGCACACCGACCTGTACGGGCCGGTGCTGTTCCAGGGCGGCCGCTTCCAGCGGCTGGTCGGCTACCAGATGCTCCAGGCCAAGGGCACTGTCGCGGACATCTCCAACACCTCGACCGCGCCGTGGTTCGGCACCTTCCACTTCGGTGACCTGGTGCTGGCCGACCCCGGCACCCGTGACGCGATGATGCACTCGCTGCAGTGCTGCGTCCCGGACGCCACCCTGCTGCCGTCCGGCGTCGAGGAGCTGCGGCTCGCCGACCCGACCGTCAGCCGGGGCCTGGACAAGGTCGTCCTGCACGCCGCCGAGCGGTGGCGCGACGGCGACACGTACATGTACGACCTGGACGTCCGCACCGAGGACGGCCGGCTCGTCGAGCGGTGGACGGGGCTTCGGCTCCAGGCGGTGCGCAAGCTGGACGGCTCCGGGCCCTGGGTCCCGTCGCTGCTCGGCCCGTACCTCCAGCGCCGTACCGAGGAGATCCTGCCGGTCGAGCTGCGGGTCGGCGTCCACCCGGACACCGACGGGCCCGCGGAGGGCGTCCCCGCCCGCCGCGCGTACGCCGCCGTCGCCGTGCGCACCGCGCTCGGCACCGACGCGGTCGTGCGCTACCGGCCCGACGGGAAGCCGGAGACCGACGAAGCCCGGATCTCCGTCTCGCACGGGGCCGGCCAGACCATCGCCGTGGGCGCCGACCTGCCGGTCGGTGTCGACATGGAGACCGTCGTGGAACGGTCCGAAGAGGACTGGCAGGGCCTGCTCGGGGAACAGTTCGCGCTGGCCCAGCTGCTGGCCGAGGAGAACTCCGAGGACTTCCACACCGCCGCCACCCGGGTCTGGGGAGCGGTGGAATGCCTGCGCAAGACCGGGCACGCCCGGATCGAGCTCGCCGCAGGCACCCCCAGGCCCGACCGTTGGGTGCTGCTCCGCTCCGGCCGCGCCACGGTTGCCACTTTCGTCACCACGGTCCGCGGGACCGCAGAGCCCGTGGTGTTCGCACTGAGCACCGAAGGGAGCGAGTGATGCCCACGCCCTACTACGAGTACCGGCACCTGGTCGGTTTCGAGGAGACCAACCTCGTCGGCAACGTGTACTACGTCAACTACCTGCGCTGGCAGGGACGTTGCCGGGAGATGTTCCTCCGCGACCTGGCCCCCGATGTCCTGGACGACATCCGCGACGACCTGAAGCTGTTCACGCTGAAGGTCGAGTGCGAGTTCCTCTCGGAACTGGCCGCCTTCGACGAGCTGTCGATCCGGATGCGGCTCGAGGACCTGACCCAGACGCAGATCGCCTTCGCCTTCGACTACGTGCGGCTGCGCGAGGGCGGCGTCGAGGAACTGGTCGCCCGGGGCCGGCAGCGGGTCGCGTGCATGCGCGGTCCCAACACCGACACCCGTCCGTCCAAGGTCCCCGAGGCCCTGGTCGCCGCGCTCACCCCGTTCGGTGCCGCCACCGTCCCGGCGGCGGCCCGTGCGGGCCGGTCCGAGTCCCTGGCCGCAGCCCCGAACCGGAGCTGACGCCGATGACTCGCGCCGACCAGTTCTCCTCTGCGGCGAACCTCGCCGCCGCCGCGGACAGCCAGCCCCACGAGGCCCGGCTCACCCGCGACGCGCTGCGCTCGGTGTTCGGCGCCTTCGCCACCGGCATCACGGTGGTGACGGTGAGCAGCGAGATCCCGCTGGGGATGACCGCCAACTCGTTCACCTCGGTGTCGCTCAGCCCGCCGCTCGCGCTGGTGTGCGTCAAGCGCGACGCCGCCCTGCACGACGCGATCATGGAGGACGAGCAGTTCGCGGTATCGGTCCTCTCCTCCACCCAGGAGGAGGTGGCCCGGTACTTCGCCGACCACAGCCGGCCGCGCGGCGAGGAGGAGTTCTCGCTGATCGACTGGGTGCCGGGGCCCAGCACGGGGGCCCCGATCCTGGGCGAGGCACTGGCCTGGGTGGAGTGCAAGCTGTCCGCCGTGTACGACGGCGGTGACCACTCCATCTTCCTTGGCTCGGTCCTCGACCTCGGGCGCGGCACCGGAGACGACGCGCTGCTCTTCCACCACGGCCGATTCCAGCGCCTGTTCCCCGACGCGGCATGACCGCGGGGCGAGGAGGGTGACGAGGAGCACCTGGGGCCGTACGCGGCCGGTGGATACGGACGTCCTGGGCGGGCCCGTACGGCGGCCGTGGCGGGCACTGCCTACGGGGGAGCCGCGGGGTGTACCGGCGGCCCGCACGCGGGCGTACGGCGGCATTCTCAGGGCTTCCCCCCGGGGATTTCCCGGGGCCGTTCCGGGCCGATCCAGGGCCGTTCCAGGGCCTTGCGGGGGCCGGGAACGCCGAAGGGCGGCGGTCGCGTACGGGACGCGGCCGCCGCCCGGGGGCGTACGGGTGGTGCGGGGGAGGTGCGGGGAGGTACTGGATGGTGCGGGGAGGTGCCGGGGCGTCAGCTCGCCGGGTTCAGCCAGGCGCCGACCCGGCGGGCGGCGGTCAGGCTCGCCCAGCCGGTGAGTTCGATCAGGGTGCTGTCGTCGGGCGCGGTCTCCCGGAAGGCCGCGATGACCTTCTCGTCGACCTGGTACGAGGCTATGGCCGTGAGCAGCGCGAGCCGGCCCGCCGCGCGATGCTCGGGTGCGAGGTCGGCCGTGCTCTTCTCGACCCAGGCCCGGCTGATCCCGGGCGACTGTCCGTCCCACGCGTCCAGCTCGGCCCGGACCAGCTCGCGTACGGGCTCGGGCACGGACCGCTCGGCGGCCACCTCCATGGCCGCGCTGCCGCGGGCGAACGCCTCCGCCACCGCCGGCGTGGTCGCCGCCCAGGACAGGTCCTTGGGCAGCTCTGCGGCCGGCAGCAGGTCGAGCGAAGTGCCAGGTGCCATGGACGGCTTGGCGGAGGAGGTGATCAGCCAGGTCAGGACGCGCATGACCGCGCCCAGCGACTTGGCGGGCGCGTGCGGCGGCAGCGGCACCTCGCCCAGGAAGATGTTCACCATGCGGTTGAGGTAGTGCAGCGCCAGCGCGGTGCCGACCAGTTCGGGCGTCTGCTCCGGCGGGAACGGCACCGGGCCGCGCCCGGCGGTGGCCCGGGCGGAGTTCTCCTTGGCCCAGGCCGCCACGTCACGCACCGAGGGATCGGTGACCGGGCCGGTGGTGCCGGCCTCGGCCGCCGGGACGAGGCTGTGACGGCCGGGCAGCAGAGTGCCCAGGGTCGACGTATGCATGCCGATGCAGAAAGGGCATTCGTTCGCCACCGAGACCGCGGAGGCCACGGCTTCCTTCCTCGCGCGCGGGACCAGTCCGGGCACGATCAGTGTCTCCCGGAGGATGAGCCATGTCGCGGCGAGCGTCTCGGGTGCGGGCGAATGCAGTGCGACGGGAGGCGCGAGAATGCCGAAATCCCGTTCGAGTTCCTGATAGACCTTCGCCACCCCGCCACGCGCGGCATTGAAACTCACCGGCGTGACATGGCGGACCTGAATCAGACCCAGCCCCCGCAACGAGGACTGAGTGAGCCTTTTTCGCACGTGCATCCTCATTTCCTGATCGACAATGGGCCTGGCGGCGCGGGCGGCGCGCAGGTCGCCCGAATCTCTCGACATGGGCGCGTACGCCGCCGCCCGGCCGTCCGGCCCACGTGGCTCACGGAATGGGGAAGAAGAACCGTACGAATCGCTCGAATCCCTTGTCGCCGATGGTCCAGCGCATACGGGCCACCGCCCGGGCCGGGAAGCCGATCCGGTACCGGATCCTGGGGTTCTCGCTGGTGACGGCCTTTTCGACGACCTTGGCGACGTCCTCGGCCCGTACCGCGGTGCGGCCGCGCCCCTTGGGGTGCGCCGTCTCGCGGTAGGCGCCGTGCCACTCGACGAAGTACTTCCAGAAGTCGTCGTACAGGCCGCCCGTTTCCTGGCCGGTCATGCCGAGGTCGCTCACCGTCGTCGGCACGAAACCGCCGAGGACGGGGGACGGCTCGATGACGGACACCTTGATGTTGTCCCGCGCGACCTCGTGCCGCAGCGAGTCGCTGATCGCCCCGAGGGCGTGCTTGGTGGCCTGGTAGTAACCCCGGCCGGGCGTGGCGAAGTGCGCGAACATCGAGGACATCATGACCACCCGGCCCTGCCCCTGGGCGCGCATGCCCGGGAGCACGAGCTGGGTGAGCCGGCTCAGCCCGAAGACGTTCGTCTCGAACTGGTTGCGCACCTCGTCCATCGGGGTCTCCCCGATGGTGCCGTTGAGGCTCCAGGCCGCGTTGTTGATGAGCGTGCCCACCGCGCCGTGCTCCGCGGTGACCTTCTCCACGACGTCGATCATCGACTGCTCGTCGGTGACGTCCAGGTACAGGGTCTGGATGCCCTCGGCGGCCAGGGGCGCCAGCGCGCCCATGTTGCGCCCGGTCGCGTACACCGGCCAGCCCGCGCGGTGCAGGCGCAGCGCGACGGCCTGGCCGGTGCCCGAGGACTTGCCGGTGCCCGACGAGGCGCCGGTCAGCAGAATGGCCCGGGACGGCGCCATCACGCGACCGATTCTGCTTCGGCGTCGTCCTGCTGCGAGATCCGGCTGCGGGTCACCGTGGTGCCCAGGCCGAAGCCGTCCACCAGCCGGTTGATCATGGCGAACAGGGCCGAGGTGAACACGGCCTCCACCATCTCCTCGTTGCTCCAGCCGGCGGCCTCGACCCGCTCCCAGTCCGCGTCGGTGATCTTGTACGCCGCGGTGGACACCTGGGTGACGAGCTTCATCAGCGCGAGGGTCTTCTCGTCGAGCGGCAGTTCCTCGGGGTGGTTCGCGTGCGAGATCGCGTGGGTCAGCTCCTCGCTGCCGCCGAACTGGGAGAGGAACCAGTTGTGGGTGCCCACGCAGTAGGGGCAGCCGTTGACCTTGGAGCTCCAGGCGGAAATCATCTCCCGCGTGGCACGCGGCAGGACACCGTCGCTGAAGACGCCCATGTACCCGGTGATCAGGACCTCCATCAGGTCCGGCCGGGAGGACACGAGGCGGAACATGTCCGGCACGAAAGGAAGCTTGGTACCGGTCTTGATGCGGTCGTAGAGTTCGGCGGTGCGGCCTTCCGCGTTCTCCTCGCCGATCATCGGTACGCGGACACCCGGGACGACGTTCTGCTGGTCTCCCATGAACTGACTCCAATTCTCCATGGACGGCAGACGGCTGCGTCGGTCGAAGGTCGGTCGAAGAACGCGGCCGGTCCATTCCGGGGATGATTTGGCGGCGGAAATTCCTGGCGCGCCTTCCCGGAAATTTTGGCAGACAGGTGATGACCGGCTATCTTCGAGATTGCCCTGTGCCGGGCGGTACCGATGAATTCGGACGCACTTCGGACGAATACGGACGAGGGCCGTGCGACCCATCGTCCGATGGGACCACACGGCCCTGCTGGGGATACCGGATGCCGGCCGTCACCGCCATCCGTGACCGACGAACACGGCCAGGGCCACCGCGACCAGGAGCCCGATCGCGGCGCCGGTGCCCGCGCCCGGCAGGAGGTGCACCCGCCAGCCGATCCCCGCGCCCGCCGCGGTGAGCAGCACCGCTCCGGCGAGCGGGAGGGGTTCGGCGATCCAGTGGCGGGAGCGCGGCCCTTCCCCCCGCGTCCGCGCCCTGGGCAGCTTCATGCACGTCTCCCGGGTTCGTGCCGGCACCCTGCTTCCAGGTGGGCGGTCAGCCCTCCTGGAGGTAGTGCGCCATCCG
This sequence comes from Actinacidiphila acididurans, assembly GCF_016918855.1. Classification (GTDB taxonomy): domain Bacteria; phylum Actinomycetota; class Actinomycetes; order Streptomycetales; family Streptomycetaceae; genus Actinacidiphila; species Actinacidiphila acididurans. The sequence continues at coordinate 7,676 of NZ_JADKYB010000019.1, read as the reverse complement.
CTCGCCGATCATGATCGAGGTGAGGTTGGTGTTGCAGCTGACGATGCTCGGCATCACCGAGGCGTCGGCCAGGTAGAGGTTCTCGAAGCCGTGCACCTGGAGCTTCTCGCTCACCACGGCCATCTCGTCGCTCTCCGGGCCGAGCTTGGCGGTGCCGACCGGGTGGTAGCCGCTGTCCAGGCTCCTGCGTATGTACTGGCGGACCATGTCGTCGTCGTTGACGATCTGGTCGTTGAGCACGATGGTGCCCTCGCCCTTGGACGCGATGTCCGGGTGCTGGGTCAGCTCCCAGCACACGCGCACGGAGTCGACCAGCTTGTCCATGTCACGCTCGGCGGACAGGAAGTTCAGGTCGATGTCCGGGCCCGCCGCCGGGTCGAGGCTGTTCAGCCGCAGCCGCCCGCGCGACTCGGGCTGCTGGTCCACCACCATGACGCCGAGGACGACCTTGCTGCCGGCCAGCACGTGCAGGTCGGGGAACAGGCCCAGGTCGAAGTGGCTGACCATGTAGTACTGGAGGTCGTTGAACTTGGTGGACCCCTTGGCGGTGGTCCGCAGGATGGTCTGCATGAACACGTCGGAGGTGTTGATGACACCGGCCCTGGGCCGCATGAACACACCCGTGCGCGGGTGGTCCCCCAGGTTCTCGCCGACGCCCGGCCGGTCCAGGATCACGTCGATGCCCAGCCGCTTGAGGTCCTCGGCCGGCCCGATGCCCGAACGCATGAGCAGCGTGGGCGAGTTGACCGCACCCGCGGAGACGATGACGCGGGTGCCGCGGACCTGCTCCGTGGCTCCCGACCCGGCGGAGATCTCCACGCCGACGGCCTTGTTGCCCTCGAACAGCACCTTGTGGACCAGGGTGTTGGCCTGGATCGTCAGGTTCTCCCGGGCCCGCACGTCCGGGGTGAGGTAGGCCATCGCGGTGGACAGCCGGCGCCAGTCCCAGCGGTTGGTCGGGATCGGGCCGACGCCCGTCGCCTCCGGGTGGTTGTGGTCCTCGACCTCGGCGAACCCGGCCGCCAGGCTCGCCTGTACGAAGGCCTTCGCCACCGGGGTCAGCTCGTCCTGCCGCCACCGGCGTATCGAGTACGGGCCGCCCTTGCCGTGGTACTCGTTGTCGTAGTTGGCGTCGTCCTCGAGCTTCTTGTAGAACGGCAGGACCTTGTCCCAGGTCCACTCCGGGTTTCCTTCCGCGGCCCACGACTCGAAGTTCTCCGGGACACCGCGCAGCGCGATGGTGGCACCCACGGCCGAGGAGCCGCCGGTTATCTTGCCGCGCGGGAAAAGGATCCGGCGGCCATCCATGATTTCCGCCCGGAATTTCCAGTCCTCGTCGGCCAGGGACATCGCGGCCCCGTTGACAACGCCGTGCGGGATGTCTTCGATGTTGGGGAAATCGGGTCCGGCCTCGAGCAACAGCACGCGGCGCGACGGGTCCTGGGTCAGTCGTGCGGCCAGCGTGGCGCCGGCCGAGCCGGACCCGATGACAATGTCGTCATAGGATTGCGTCATGGAACATCCTCGGGGGAGTCGTGGATTCCACGCGCGCGGAATCCAGGATGGTCACGAGCTGTCATTGAATTTTCGGTGCGAAAGGTTCCCCTGTCTTCTCCTCGATTGCCCTGACCGGGTTGCCTGACCCTTGTGATTGGCAAAGAGCAACGTGCGAGAAGAACGTTTTCGGGGCATCGGGGAGTCGCCCCGAAAACCGGGCCAGGAGAGTGGGGGGGCCGACCCGGGCACGATCCACGGGTCGCCTATTGATTTCGGGATTCCACGGGGAGAGAAAGGGAATTCGCCGGGCGTGCGCCGGCCCCGAACTTCCAGCATTGAGCATGTTGCCGAGCGGGGTCGGACCGCTACTCCGCCGTTGCCCGCAGCCCGCTCACCCCTGCGGCACCTGCCACCGCGCACCCGCGCCCCGCGTCCGGCCCGGTCCGCAGGCCCGCCACCAGGCGTGTCGTCAACCCCGTGACACCGCGCGTCATTCGTCCGGAAGAGGGGAAGACACCAGCGATGAGTTTTCCGGCCTTCACGGGTCTCTACCACCAGGTGCAGTTTCGTGTCGACCGAGGGAGTCGTGGTGAACACCTTGCCCAGCCAGCCGCCGGCCGGGGTGGCGGAGCCGGACCTGGCGGCGGAGGAGGAGCGGGCGGACCGGGAGGAATTCGTCCAAGCGGCCGCGCCCTTCCGTACCGAACTGGTGGCGCACTGCTACCGCATGCTCGGCTCCGTGCACGACGCCGAGGACCTGGTCCAGGAGACCTACCTGCGCGCCTGGCGCGGTTACCAGAGCTTCGAGGGCCGCTCCAGCCTGCGGTTCTGGCTCTACCGGATCGCGACGGCGGCCTGCCTGACCGCACTCGAGCACAAGAGCCGCCGCTTCGTCCCCGCCGGTCTCGGCATGCCCAGCGACGACCCGGACGCCCCGTTGAACCGGGCCGGCCTCGAGGTCTCCTGGGTGCAGCCGCTGCCCGACTCCCCGTCGGGCTCCATCGCCCACGACCCGGCCGCGATCGTCGCCGAACGCGGCAGCGTACGCCTGGCCATGATCGTGGCGCTCCAGCAACTGCCGCCCAAGCAGCGGGCCGTGCTGATCCTGCGGGACGTGCTCGCCTGGCGGGCCTCCGAGGTGGCCGAACTCCTCGACACCAGCGTCGCCGCGGTCAACAGCGCCCTCCAGCGGGCCCGGGCCCAGCTCGCCCAGACGGCGCCGGAAGAGGACGACATCACCGACTCCCCGCTGGACGCCAATCACCGCGTGCTGCTCGACCAGTACGTCAAGGCGTTCGAGAACGCCGACATCGACGGGCTGCTGCGGCTGCTGCACGACGAGGTCCGGCTGGAGATGCCCCCTGAACGCAACTGGTTCTTCGGCCCGGCGAACGTCGGCCGCTTCGTGCGGAACAGGATCTTCACCGCGCCCGGCGTGCTGCGCCTGACCCACACCACCGCCAACGGCGGCCAGCCGACCCTGGCCACGTACTGGCGCGAGCCCGACGGCTCCTACCACGCCGACGCCCTCCAGGTGCTGACGCTGCGCGACCACAAGGTCCTGGCGATCCACGCGTTCCGCGACACGTCGCTGTTCCGCACCTTCGGGCTGCCCATGCGGCTGCCCGCCACCATGCCCCCGGCGCCGACCGTGCCGTCCTGTTCGGCCTGACCGAAGCGGTCGGCACGCCGGCCGGACCGGCCCCACCGCGGCCGGCCCGCCGGCTCCGTCCGTCGTGCCCGGGTCCGTGCCCGCGGCACCTTCGCGCAGCCCTGCCCGCACCAGGGCCGCCGCCGACCCGTACCGCGGCACCCGCGGCGCGCCGGCCGACCGGGGGGACGTCGCCCCCGCGACCGGTTCAGCGGCCGTCCTCCAAGTGCCTGCCATCGGGTCTCCACAGTGGCCCGTGGAGCCGGCCCGGCGGCAGGGGAGGACCCGGCGGCCGGCCGACCCACACCGCGTACGTCATGAGTCTCAGGAATAAAGACCTGGAGTACGCGCGAAAATCATCGGCGCCGGGCCGGACCGGATGGATTCAGTGTGCAGCCGACTGCCGGGCCGGTGCGGCACCGGCCCGGCAGCGATCACGGCGGAACTCTGACGAACAGCCCCCCGGAAAGCCGGCGAAGACGCGGAAAGCCGGGGACGAATCCGGCCGCCGCCCCGATTCACCGGCGATACGGGGGAGTTGCGGGTTGTCTCGTGCGACGGACGCGCTTCTCGACGACGGAGTACGGGCTTCGGACGCGGGATCAGGCGATGGAATGCACGGCCATCGGCAGGCCTTCGCGGATACGCAGGGTCAGCTGCGGCTCCGGCACGGTCGGGAAGCCCGGCACGAGCGTCAGCCGCAGGTCCCGCATGACAGTGGCCAGCACGATCGTGGCCTCCATCATGCCCAGGCTGTTCCCCACGCAGAACCGCGGACCGGCGCCGAAGGGGATGTACGCGTACCGCGACCGCCGGTCGGACCGGCCCGGCGCGAACCGCTCCGGGTCGAACCGCTCGGGGTCCTCCCAGAAGTCCGGGTGCCGGTGCAGGGTGTACGGGCAGATGAGCACGTCGGCGCCGGCCGGGACGTGGTAGCCGGCGATCTCGTCGTCCTCCACGGCCAGTCGCGGCAGCAGCCACACCGGCGGGTACAGCCGCATGACCTCTTCGAGGACCTGCGTGGTGTACGTCAGCCGGTGCATGTCCGCCAGCGTGAGCGGCTGCCCCGTGCCGAGCACCTCCACGGCCTCCTCGTGCAGCCGCCGGCGCACCTCCGGGTGCTGGTCGACCAGCAGGAACGCCCAGCTCAGGGTGGACGCGGTGGTCTCGTGCCCGGCCAGCAGCAGGGTCACCAGCTCGTCGCGCATCCGGATCCTGGCCGCCGCCGGGTCGGACTCCTTGCTCGTGGACTCGATGAGCTGGGAGACCACGTCGTCCCCGTCGATGCTCGGCCGGGCGATCCGGTCGGCGGCGAGCTGGTCGACGATGCGGTCCAGGTTCGCCTGTGCCCGCCGGAAGCGGCGCTGCTGCGGCAGCGGCACCCAGCCCGGGACCGAGTTCAGCGACATCATTTCGAACATCGCCTGGTCCTGGACCGCCTCGAAGTCCTCACCGATCGTCTTGAAGGCACTCAGGTCGGCGTCGAGCAGCGTGCGGCCGAGGACGCCGAGGGTGAGCTCGGTCATCGTCTTGCGCACGTCCACCACGCCGCCGCCGGCGTGCTCCCGCAGCCGCGCGGCCAGCTTGTCGGCCTCCTCGGCCACCGCGCCGAGCTGACGGTTGATCCGCTTGGCCTGGAACACCGGCTGGATCGTCTTGCGCTGCTTCTTCCACAGGTCGCCCTCGCTGGTGAGCAGCCCGTCGCCGAGCGCGCGGCGGGCGTGCACGAGGCCGATGCCCTTGTGGAAGTTCGCCGGGTTGTCGGCCAGGATGTGCTTGGCGGACTCGGGATGGTTGAAGAAGTACATGGTCTTCGGCCCCAGCGGGAGCCGGGTCACGTCGCCGTACCGCGTGGCGACGTCCTGCATCACTTCCAGCCGGTTGCGCACCATCCGCCGCAGGATGGACAGCGTCTCGGCACGGCTGGGCCCGGGCGGCCGGCGCACTGTGCGCGCCGGCCGCTCCTGCACCACGGTCATCGGCCGCTCCCTTCGGTGACGGCGAACCGCTCCGCCAGCCGGCGCCGCCACACCTCGTACGGCGGGATGTCACCGGAGAACGGCGGGACGGGCTTGGTCTCCTGGCTGATCTCGTGTGCTTCGATCGCCGGCACCCCGCAGAACGCCAGGGTGGCCAGGTCGGTGTGCGGCACCAGCAGCCCCGACTGCACCCGGGCGGTCGCCGCGAACGCGCTGGCCTGCGCGACCTGCGGCAGGTGCTTCCCGGCCCGGTCGGCGAACTTCTGCAGCTCCGCCTCGGTCACGCCGCCCGCGTACGTCGCCGCGAGCCCCGCGCCGCTGTACAGGCTGGGCCGCCGCTCCTCGGGGAACTTGTCGATCATCGTGGCCACCAGCTCCGGGTCGGTGCCCCCGATGAACCACATCGCCCGCCCGATGCCCTGGTCGGTGGCCGACTGCACGTACCACTTCGGTCCGTCGGCCGGCCAGGGGAAGTTGGGCTCCTGGTACTGCTGGTGGACGTACTTGTCGGTCTTGAAGTACGCCTGGTGGAAGCCGTACCCGTCGAGTACCAGCCAGCGCAGCAGCGGGTCCGTGACGTTCACCGCCGGCCACCGGAACCGCGGCAGCCGGGCCATCGCCCAGCCGACGCCGACGTAGATCATGTAGACGTGGTGCTCGCCCTTGCCCCGCAGGAACCGGTCGACGAAGTCGTGCCGGCCGAAGGGCAGTCCGTCGCGCACGGCGAAGCCCATCCCGGCGCCCTCGTACGCGAAGCCGCGGAACCTGGTGGGCAGCGTCTCCAGCTTGGCCTCGGCCTCGGGGATGTCACTGCACTCGGCGGCGAAGGCATACCCACGCAGGAACATTCGGCCGACGGTCTCCAGCAGGTCCCGGGACTCCGGGTCCTTCTCGTGGAATCCTCGAACGGAGAGTTCGGTCTCGGAATCACTCGGCGTCAGAATACGGCGCCTCAGCGATCGCAGCGCACTGGTCAACGTTGCCTCCTTCTCGGCCGCCAACGGGCGCAATTCCGCTGCGAGTGTCCCAGTTCCGGTCCGGGGCGGCCTACTCCCACGTTGCCTGCCCCTTCGGGGCCCCGAATTCGGCCAGTGATCGAATGCTCCCGGGCCGGCCGGGCCGGGAAGGGGTGTTATTCCAAATCACCCGGCGCTAGCCTGAGTTGTATGCCGAAGAGCGGAAATCAGAAGCCAGTGCGATCCCCACGCGCGGTGGCCGTTCTGGCCACTGTGTACGTCGCCGTCTTTGTCGCCAATGTCGACCTCTTCGTGGTGAATGTGGCCCTTCCCGACGTCGGCCACGACTTCGGCGGGACATCGCTCGGATCGCTGTCGTGGGTACTGAACGCGTACGCGATCGTGTTCGCCGCCCTGCTCGTCCCGGCCGGCCGGCTCGCCGACCGGCACGGCCAGCGCCCCGGATTCCTGCTCGGCCTCGCCATGTTCACCGCCGGCTCCGCATTGTGCGCCGCCGCCGGTGACATCGGCTACCTGGTGGCCGCCCGGCTGCTCCAGGCGGTCGGCGCCGCGATCCTGCTGCCCACCTCGCTCGCCCTGATGCTCGCCATCGTCCCGCCCGAGCGCCGCACCGCCGCGGTCCGGGTCTGGAGCGCCGTCGGCAGCATCGCCGCCGCCCTCGGCCCGGTGCTCGGCGGCCTGCTGGTGCAGGCCAGTTGGCGCTGGGTCTTCCTGATCAACGTGCCCGTCGGCGTGGCCAGCCTGATCGTCGGCGCCCGCGTGCTGCCCGACGTGCCCCGCGACACCTCCGGCCCCGGCCCCGACCTGACCGGCACCGCCCTGCTCACCTTCTCCATCGGCGCCCTGTCCCTCGGCCTGGTCAAGGGCAACGAATGGGGCTGGAGCAGCGGCCGCGTCGTCGGCAGCCTGATCGCCGCCGCCGTCCTGCTGGTCCTCTTCCTCCTCCAGTCCCGTCGCCACCCGGCCCCTGTGGTGGAGATGGCCCTGCTGCGCATCGGCCCCTTCACCGTGGCCAACGTCTCCATCCTGGTCTTCGCCATGGCCTTCGCCGGCATGATCCTGTCCTCGGCCCTGTGGTGCCAGAACGTCTGGGGCTACTCCGCCCTGCGCACCGGCCTCGCCCTGGCCCCCGGCCCCCTCATGGTCCCCCCGCTCGCCGTCCTCTCCGGCGGCCTCGCCCGCCGCTTCGGCCCCGGCCCCGTCGCCGCCGCCGGCAACCTCCTCTTCGGCCTCGGCGTCGGCTCCTGGTCCCTGCACACCACCAGCACCCCCGACTACGCCGCCGGCATGCTCCCCGGCTTCCTCCTCGGCGGCATCGGCGTCGGCCTCGCCCTCCCCACCCTCACCGCTGCCGGCGCCGTCGCCCTCCCACCCCAACGCTTCGCCACCGGCTCCGGCATCATCAACATGGCCCGCCAAATCGGCGCCGTCCTCGGCGTCGCCGTCTTCGTCGGCGTCCTCGGCACCCCCCACACCACCCACGCCGCCGTCACCGCCTACCACCACGGCTGGCAAGTCCTCGGCTCCATCGGCATCTTCGCCGGCGTCTTCGCCCTGGCCCTCCCCCGTCCC
>NZ_JADKYB010000018.1 GCF_016918855.1 Actinacidiphila acididurans | reverse complement strand
CCAGTCAGCGGGGCTTGTCTTTCCGGCCCTTCGGCCGTTCCGACGAGTGAGACTTTAGCCGACCTCCAGCGTCCGAACCAAATCGACCGCTTTCCGATCCGCCACACCCAATCCCAAAAACAACACAGGCCGACCGCGAATGCGCACAGCCGTGCACAGCACAGCCATGACCCTTCCGGGCCTTACGAGTGGTGTTCCGGGATGGTCGTCCGGGGACCGACCGAAGTCGGCGCTCACGTCGGACAACCCGAAGAACTTTACGCATCGACCTGCCCCGTGTCAACCCGTGCCGGTACGGCCGCCCGCGGGTTACTCTGAGCACCATGATGACGCGTACGTGCCGAAGCCAGTGGTGGGCCGCCTAGGGCGGCCCCGGGTTACGTACGCATCCACGGCCGCCGCCTCCGGCGGCCGTTCTCGTCTCTCCACAGGCCGTCGGTCGGCGGTGGTCCCACGCAGCAGTCGCTTACGGGACGAGGAGTGAACGGCGTCATGACGCGGATCTTCAGCGGGATCAAACCGACCGGGCATCTGACCCTGGGGAACTACCTGGGCGCGGTCCGGCGGTGGGTGGCGGAGGACCAGCACAGGGCAGAGGCGCTTTTCTGCGTGGTGGACCTGCACGCGCTGACCGTCGAGCACGATCCGGCGCGGGTGCGTCGGCTGAGCCGGCAGGCGGCGAGCCTGCTGCTGGCCGCCGGGCTGGACCCGCGGCTGTGCACCGTGTTCGTGCAGAGCCATGTGGACGAGCACGCGCGGCTGTCGTACCTGCTGGAGTGCGTGGCGACCGACGGCGAGATGCGGCGCATGATCCAGTACAAGGAGAAGTCCGAGCGGGCCCGGCGGTCCGGGCAGAGCGTACGGCTGTCGCTGCTGACGTACCCGGCGCTGATGGCGGCGGACATCCTGGCGTACCGCGCGGACGAGGTGCCGGTCGGGGACGACCAGACCCAGCACGTGGAGCTGACCCGGGACCTGGCCGTTCGCTTCAACCAGAAGTACGGCGCCACGTTCGTGGTGCCGCGGGCCACGCCGCCGGCAGTGGCGGCGCGGGTGATGGACCTTCAGGACCCGGCCGCGAAGATGGGCAAGTCGCACGACGCGACCGCCGGGATCGTTTACCTGCTCGACGAGCCCGAGGCGATCACCCGGAAGATCATGCGCGCGGTCACCGACAGCGAGCCCGGGGTGTCGTACGACCCCGAGGGCCGGCCCGGCGTGGCGAACCTGCTGGAGATCCTGTCGGCCTGTACCGGCAAGGAGCCGGCGGCGCTCGCCGAGTCGTACGAAGGCGCGGGTGTGCTCAAGCGGGACACCGCGGAGGCCGTGGTCGAGCTGTTGCGGCCGCTCCAGGCCCGGCACGCCGAGCTGGCGGCCGACGCCGGCTATCTGGAGGAGGTGCTGCACGAGGGCGCGGCCCGGGCGCGCGCCCTCGCCCGGCCGACCGTGGACGCGGCCTACCGGGCGATCGGGCTGCTGCCGCCGCAGTGAGCGCGACATCCGGTCGTACGGCCGGCTGCTCCCGCTAGGCGCCGGAGGCCAGCTCACGGCTGCGGTCGCGGGCGGCCTCCAAGGCGTCGAGCAGGGCGGCGCGTACGCCGTGCTTCTCCAGCTCGCGGATGGCGTTGATCGTGGTGCCGGCCGGGGAGGTGACGGCCTCGCGGAGCCTGACCGGGTGCTCGCCGCTGTCGCGCAGCATCACCGCGGCGCCGATCGCGGACTGCACGATCAGGTCGTGCGCCTGGGCGCGGGGCAGGCCGAGCAGGATGCCCGCGTCCGTCATGGCCTCGACCAGGTAGTAGAAGTACGCCGGGCCCGAGCCGGACAGCGCGGTCGCGGCGTCCTGCTGCTTCTCCGGGACGCGCAGGGTCTTGCCGACCGGCTGGAAGATCGCCTCCGTACGGGCCAGGTGCTCCTCGCCCGCGTGGCGGCCGGCCGAGATCACGGACATGCCCTCGTCGACCAGGACGGGCGTGTTGGGCATCACCCGCACCACCGGGGTGCCCTCGGCCAGCCGCTCCTCGAACCACGCGGTCGGGATGCCCGCGGCCGCGCTGATCACCAGGCGGTCGGCTGCCACGTGCGGGGCCAGCTCGTCCAGCAGCGCGCCCATGTCCTGCGGCTTCACCGCGAGGATCAGGGTGTCCGCGGATTTGGCCGCGTCCGGGTTGCCCACGGCCTCCACGCCGTAGCGGTCCCGCAGGTCCGCCGCGCGGTCCGCGCGGCGGGCGGTCACCAGGAGGTCGGCGGGGGACCAGCCGGCGCGGATCATGCCCGAGAGGAGGGCTTCGCCGATTTTGCCTGTGCCCAGGACAGCGATCTTTTGGCTTACGTCCATGGGGTCATCCTTCCACCCTTGGGGGTGGGGTTTCCCCGGCTTGGGCTTTGGCGGGGTTCAGCTCGGGGGGTTCTGTTGCGTTGCCGAGGGTGCGTTGTTTGTGGGTGGGGCGGCTTCCAGCTCGGGGGGGGTTCTGTTGCTTTGCCGGGTGACGGTGCGTTGTGGTTTCTCGCGCAGTTCCCCGCGCCCCTGAGGGGCCGGCTTCCATCTGTCGCGCCCACGCGGCGCCAGCCGCAGATTGAATACAGCCTCGTGCCCCTGAGATTCGGTGCCGTATTCCGCCGGGGCGGCTTCCAGCTCGGGGGGTGCGGTTGCGTTGCCGGGTGCCGCGTGCGCTGTGGTTTCTCGCGCAGTTCCTCGCGCCCCTGAGGGGCCGCCTTCCACCCATCGCGCCCACGCGGCGCCAGCCGCAGATTGAATACAGCCTCGCGCCCCTGAGGGGGCCGCCTTCCGCCCGTCGCGCCCACGCGGCGCCGCCCGCACGTCAAAGACAGCGCCGCGCACCTGGGAGGTGCCCTGCATCCGCTGGTGGCGGCCGTGCGGCGGTAGCCGCACATTCAGCGGCGGGCGGCGCTGACTGCGCCCACGGTGCCGACGATGGCGGTGACGACGGCGGCGTGCCAGAGGGAGGTCCAGAGGGTGCTGAAGAGGCCTTGGGAGGTGAGGACTTGGCGGATGAGGAGGTCGGTGAAGAACATGAGGGCGGCAGGGACGGCGGCGACCTGCCAGGGGTGGGTGCGGGCCCAGCGGCGGATGCGGCGGTCACGGTTGGAGCTTCGGCCGGAGTAGCCGAGGACGGCGCCGGAGCCGCCGACGGCGTAGAAGAGGAGGGCGGCGACGGAGGCGGCGCCGGCGAGGATGCCGAGGCCGAAGTGGCCGTGGACCAGGTGGAGGGCGAGAGAGACGCCTCCGCCCAGCGCTCCCACGACCGCTGCCGGCCGCCAGGGACCGAGGGTCGCCGATGCCACGGCCAACTGCCGCTTCTCCGCGCCCGACACACTCATTTCACGGGATGAACGCCTCATACCGCAACGGTCCTCCCGGGCGCCCCAAGAACGCCATAGGGGATGACCCTGACCCTTCCCTCACCCCGGGACGAGGGCAGCCCGGTGCCGTACTCCCCGGACAGTGCCATGCCGCCGACGCTGCCGGCGCCGAGCAGCAGCATCATGGCGCCGATCTGGGTGAAGGCGTCGCGCAGTGCCCAGTCGGGGACGAAGTCGGCCCTGATCATGGGGCCGTAGTGCGGCCAGTTGGATGTCGATCACCCGCACACCGTGGCGCGGCTCGGGCGGGAGCGGCATCGGGCAGGGAGTCACAGGCGGCGCGGGGGCGGTGGCCCGGCGGTGTACTCCCGCGGGCCGATGCCGGGCCGGTGACCTGCTGGTTACGATCCGGGCATGTCGCTTCTGGCGCGTGTGCCGCGGTCCGCGCGGGTGGAGTCGCGGATGGAGTCCCCGGGCGGGCCACCGCCGCTGCTGCTGCCGCTGCCGAGGAGGGCGTCGCCGGGGGTGTGGCTGACGCTGCTGTGGTGTGCGGCGATGGCGTTTCCGTTGCTGGTGCCGCGCGGGCCCGGGCCGATGCCGGGCGGGCCGGTCTGGTTCGGGGGCGGGGGTTTCGTCCTGTTCTTCGTCATGGCGGCGGCCGCGGTGGGGGCCTCGGCGATGGCACGGCACCGGCCGGTGTCGGCGCCGGCGCTGCTGCCGGCGGTCACGGTGGTGGCGACGGCCGCGCTGCGGGTGCTGGGGGTGCCGCTGCTGGAGTTCGTGCCGGTGGCGGTGGCCGTGTGCTGGATCGCGGCGACCTGGCCGCGCCGGGTCTCGGTGACCGTGATGTCGTTGCTGGCCGTCGCCGGGTACACCACCACCAGGTTGCCGCTGTGGCTGTCGGCCGCGCCGAGCACGGCCGCGCTGGTCGGGCTGAGCGCGGTGATCGCCTGGCTGATCGGGGACTCGATCCGGCAGAACCGGCTGCACGCGGAGGCGCTGCGGGCCCGGGCCGCCGAGCAGGCGGTCATCGCGGAGCGGCTGCGGATCGCCCGCGAACTGCACGACGTGATCGCGCACAGCGTAGGGGTGATCGCCATCCAGGCCGGGATGGGCCGCCGCGTGATCGACACCCGGCCCGCCGAGGCCCGGGCGGCGCTGGCCACGATCGAGGCGACCAGCCGGGAGACGCTGGCGGGGCTGCGCCGCACGCTGGGGGCGCTGCGCCGGCCGCCCGGTACGGAGGGCGCCGGTCCGGCGGCGGGATCCGTACCGCTCGCGCCGACACCTGGGCTCGCGGACCTGGACCGGCTCGCCTCGTCCACCGGGGACGCGGGGGTACGGGTGCGGGTGCGCCGGGAGGGCGAGCCGCGGCCGCTGCCGCCGGACGTGGAGCTGGCGGCCTTCCGTATCGTGCAGGAGTCGCTGACGAATGTCGTACGGCACGCCGGGACCGCGGAGTGCGCGGTGACCGTCGATTACGGGGCCGCCGCGCTCACCGTGGAGGTCCGCGACCGGGGCCGGGGCGTGGTGGGCGGTGCGCCGCCCGTGCAGGGGTACGGGATCGCGGGGATGCGGGAGCGGGTGGCGCTGTTGCGCGGGGAGTTCGCTGCGGGGCCGCACCCGGAGGGCGGGTTCCGGGTGGCGGCGGTGCTTCCGCTGGGGGCCGGCGGATGACCACCGTGGGGGCCGAGCAGCCGGTGATACGGGTCGCGCTCGCCGACGACCAGCCGCTGGTGCGGGCCGGGCTGCGGGTGCTGATCGGGGACGAGCCGGGGATGGAGGTGGCCGGGGAGGCGGGCACCGGTGCGGAGGCGGTGCGGCTGGTGGCGCGGGTGCGGCCCGACGTGGTGGTGATGGACATCCGGATGCCCGGCATGGACGGCATCGAGGCCACCCGGGAGATCACGGCGGCCGGCGGCCGCACCCGGGTGCTGGTGCTCACCACCTTCGACGACGACCCGTACGTGTACGGGGCGCTGCGCGCGGGGGCGAGCGGGTTCGTGGTCAAGGACATGGCCGTGGAGGACATCCTGGCCGCGATCCGGGTGGTGGCCGCGGGCGACGCCCTGATCGCGCCCGCGGTCACCCGCCGCCTGATCGCCGACTTCGCCGCCGCGGACCCGGCGCCGCGCGCCCCGACCCCGCACCGCCCCCTTCCGCCCACGGTCACCGACCGGGAACGCGAGGTCCTCGCCCTGGTCGCCCGCGGCCTGTCCAACGCCGAGATCGCCGAGCGCCTCTTCATCTCGGCGGCCACCGCCAAGGCCCACGTCGCCCGCCTGTTCACCAAGCTCGCCGCCCGCGACCGGGTCCATCTCGTCATCCTGGCCTACGAATCGGGCCTGGGCCCGCCGCCGCCCTGACGTACCGTCAGTTTCCCGACGCCGGGTCCTGCGGGGCGCCGCCGAGGAGGGCGAGCCCGTGCGGGCCCAGGGGTCACCCTTACGGGTGGTAGCGGCGGCATAGGCCGTGGGTAGTCTGGACACACCGGACAGAATCCCGTCCATGGGAGGAACCATGATCGCCGAGGCCGAGCCGGACACTCAGGCGGCGGAGCCCGCGCAGCCCGACGGGGCCCCGTGGCCGATTCCGCCGGAGGGCGGTTACACCCTTGACGATCTCTACACGCTGAGCCTCCCGCCGCACACGCAACTGATCGACGGGAGCCTGGTCTTCGTGAGCCCGCAGCGGAAGTTCCACACTGTGGCGATGTATTTGCTGGAGACGGGGCTGCGCAGCAGCGTGCCCGAGCACTACCGGGTGCGCCGGGAGATGGCCGTGGTGCTGGGGCCGCGGAATGTGCCGGAGCCCGACCTGGTGGTGGTCACCGCGGAGGCGGACGCGGACCAGAACCAGACGCGGTACGAGGCGAAGGACGTGGTGCTGGCGGTCGAGGTGGTCTCGCCGGATTCCGAGGAGCGGGACCGGGACACCAAGCCGCACAAGTACGCCGCCGCGGGCATCCCGCACTTCTGGCGGGTCGAGCAGGCCGCGGAGTCCCACCACCCGGTGGTGTACGTGTACGAACTGGACCAGGGCGCGAAGGCGACGTCGTACGTACTGACCGGGATTCACCGGGACGCGCTGAAGGTGGAGGTGCCGTACGGCATCGGGATCGACCTGACGGAGATCGACCGGTTGTGACGGGGCGCCGGGCCCGGCAGCCGGGAGGGGCGGTCAGGCCGGGAGGTCGGTGGGGGTGGCGGTGAGGCGTTCGCCGGCGAAGGTGTGGAGGGTGGGGAGGACGGCGGGGGCGCCGCCGGGGAGGCGGTCGAGGCGGATCAGGGCGTAGGCCTGGTGGCCGTCGACGAGGTGGGTGCGGCCGCGGTCGAGGGGCGTGCCGGGCAGGGGCCAGACGGTGAGCCAGGGGCGGGTGTCGGTGGCGTTGGGGGCCGGGCCGACGGTGACGGCGGCGATGTCGGGCCAGGGGATGCGGAAGTCGGCGGGGGCCGAGGTGTCGCGGACCGCGATGCCGGCCGGGCCGATGCGCAGCCGCAGCGGGCGCCGCCAGTGCCGTATCGTGCGAGCGGTGGCCCACCAGGTGAACGCGGTGCCCAGGAACCACACGCCCAGCAGTTGAGCGGGGACGGGCATCCGGCGGGTGAGCAGCAGGTCCACCAGCGGCAGGACGAGGGTCGCGGACAGGGCGAGCAGCGCCAGGGCGGCGGGGCCGAGGGCCGGGGAGTGCGCGGTGAACACCCGCTCCGCGCCGGGCACCCGGTGTTCCGGGCCGGACACGGTGACCGGAGTCGGCGGCCGCAGTGAGCGCGGCGCGGTCTCGTAACGAGCGCCCCCGTACTGCGCGAGCGCGGCGCCGAGCGCGGCCGTGCCCTGGTCGAGGTCGCCGGTGTCGACCAGGGTGTAGCGCCGACGGCCGTCGAACGTACGGTCCGGGCGGCGCGGCAGGGTCACCCCGGGCGCCGGCCACACCACCAGCCGCGGCGGGACCGGGTCGTCGTCCTCGTCCCCGGACTGCGGCGGATGGTGCAGGGCGACGGCCGCGATCTGCTCCCAGCTCAGTTCGGCGTCGTGCAGCGTGATCCCGAAGTCGTCCACCATCAGGTGGAACGGCTTCTTCAGCCGGGCCCGTTCCCGTATCCCCACCACCAGCACCGCCACGGCCAGCCCCAGCGCGGTCAGCGGGCCCCCCGGCTTGTGCCCGCCCGCCGCCACCAGCCACCCCACCGCCCCGACCACCCCGGCGCCCCCACCCGCCAGCATCCCCCGCGCCCGCCGCCCCACCCGTCTCGCGATCGTGAACTCCACGCCTCCGCCCCCCTGTCCGCGCGTCCCCCGCGCTCTCCCCCACCACCATCGCCCCCACCCCGCCCCCGCGGAATCGGCCGTACGGGGCTGATGCAGGACGGTGACAGAAGGGGGCGAAAGTGAAGAGGGGGTGACCGGTGGGCGCCTCGGTCGGAGGTCGCGCCGCCGCGGCGAGCATACTGCAGTATGCTCGCCCTATGGCCGATACGACGCGGATCACGGTGACCTTGCCCACGGAGCAGGTGGCGGAGCTGAAGAAGCTCACGGACAACGTGTCCGGGTATGTGGCCGAGGCGGTGGCGCGGCAGATCAGGCATCAGTTGCTCGGGGCCGATCTGCGGGCGCACGCCGAGGAGCACGGCGCGTTCAGCGAGGAGGAGATGGAGCGGGCGCGCGGGCGGATCTTCGGGAACGCCGGGAACGCCGGGAACGCCGGGAACGAGGGCGGCGCGAGCGCCGCGTGAGCGGGCAGCACATCGAGACGGTCGTCCTGGACAGCGAAGGGCTGTCCGCCTGGATCGCGCAGGACCGGGCGGTGCTGGCCATGTTCCAGGTCTTCCACGACATGGGGACGGACCTGGTGATCGGCGCCAACACGATCGTGGAGGTCAGCCACTCCCGGGTGAACCTGCCTCGCCTGCACTGGGCGCTGTCCCGGGTGAAGGTGGAGCCGGTCACCGAGCAGTCGGCGAAAGCGGCCGCCCGGCTGCTCAAGGAAGCTGGCCTGCACGGTCACAAGTACGCGATCGACGCCACCGTGGCCGAGACCGCGCTGCGCCAGCCGGGCCCCGTCGCCGTCCTCACCTCCGACGCCGACGACATCGGGCGGCTGTGCGGCGACCGCGTCCGGGTCATCGCCCTCTGAGCCCCCCTGAGCTCTCCGGGACCGCCGCCGCACAGTTTGCACAGCAGCGGGGGCGCCCCGCGCGCGAACGCGGGGCGCCCCACCGTGGAAAAAACCGAAGCTCAGCCCTGGAGGCGGGACACGTCGCGGACCGCGCCCTTGTCCGCGCTGGTGGCCATGGCCGCGTAGGCGCGCAGGGAGGCGGAGACCTTGCGGTCGCGGGACTTGGGGGCGTAGACGCCGCCGAGGGCGGCGCGGCGGGTGGCGAGGACGTCGTCGGGGACGAGGAGGTCCATGGTGCGGCCCGGGATGTCGATGCGGATCCGGTCGCCGTCCTCGACCAGGGCAATCGTGCCGCCGGAGGCCGCCTCGGGGGAGGCGTGGCCGATGGACAGGCCCGAGGTGCCGCCGGAGAAGCGGCCATCGGTGACCAGGGCGCACACCTTGCCCAGGCCGCGGCCCTTCAGGAAGGACGTCGGGTAGAGCATCTCCTGCATGCCCGGGCCGCCGCGCGGACCCTCGTAGCGGATGACCACCACGTCTCCGGGCTTGACCTCCTTGCGGAGGATCTTGTCGACGGCCTCCTCCTGCGACTCGCAGACCACCGCCGGGCCCTCGAAGGTCCAGATCGACTCGTCCACACCCGCGGTCTTGACCACCGCGCCGTCCTCGGCGAGGTTGCCGCGCAGCACCGCGAGGCCGCCGTCCTTGGAGTACGCGTGCTCCACGTCGCGGATGCAGCCGGTGGCCGCGTCGCTGTCCAGGCTGTCCCACCGCTCGGACTGCGAGAACGCCTCGGCGCTGCGGCGGCAGCCGGGCGCGGCGTGCCACAGCTCGACGGCCTCCTCGGACGGCGAGCCGCCGCGCAGGTCCCAGGTGCCCAGCCACTGCTTGACCGACGGAGAGTGCACGGTGCGCACGTCCTCGTTGAGCAGCCCGGCCCGGTACAGCTCGCCGAGGATCGCCGGGATGCCGCCGGCCCGATGCACGTCCTCCATGTAGTACGTGCCGGTGGGCGCCACGTTCGGCGCCACCTTGGCCAGGCACGGCACCCGGCGGGAGACGGCGTCGATGTCGGTCAGCCCGTAGTCGAGCTCGGCCTCCTGGGCTGCGGCCAGCAGGTGCAGGATCGTGTTGGTGGAGCCACCCATGGCGATGTCCAGCGCCATGGCGTTCTCGAACGCCGCCGGGGTGGCGATCGCGCGCGGCAGCACGGTCGCGTCGTCCTGCTCGTAGTAGCGCTTGGTCAGCTCGACCACGGTGGTGCCGGCCTTCTCGTACAGCGCGCGGCGGGCGGTGTGGGTGGCCAGCACCGAGCCGTTGCCGGGCAGCGACAGGCCCATCGCCTCGGTCAGGCAGTTCATCGAGTTGGCGGTGAACATGCCCGAGCAGGAGCCGCAGGTCGGGCAGGCGTTCTCCTCGATGCGGAGCATGTCCTCGTTGGAGACGTTCTCGTTGACCGCGTCCGAGATCGCGTTGATCAGGTCCAGCTTGCGGACCGTGCCGTCGACCAGGGTGGCGCGGCCGGCCTCCATCGGGCCGCCGGAGACGAAGACCGTCGGGATGTTCAGCCGCAGCGCGGCCATCAGCATGCCCGGGGTGATCTTGTCGCAGTTGGAGATGCACACCAGGGCGTCGGCGCAGTGCGCCTCGACCATGTACTCCACCGAGTCCGCGATCAGGTCGCGGGACGGCAGGGAGTAGAGCATGCCGCCGTGGCCCATGGCGATGCCGTCGTCCACCGCGATGGTGTTGAACTCGCGCGGCACCGCGCCGGCCGCCTTGATCGCCTCGGAGACGATCCGGCCGACCGGCTGGAGGTGGGTGTGGCCCGGTACGAACTCCGTGAAGCTGTTGGCGACCGCGATGACCGGTTTGCCGATGTCGGAGTCGGCGACGCCGGAGGCGCGCATGAGGGCGCGGGCGCCCGCCATGTTGCGGCCGTGGGTGACCGTACGTGACCTCAGCTCGGGCACGGTGTCCACTCCCTTTTTGGTCCCTTTGGGTGCCTCGGGTTCACTTCACTCGCACGAGGTGTACCCGAGCGTACGCCCCGCGGCCCAGGATCCGGACGTCCCGTCCGTATCCCGGAATGTCAAGTCTTCGCGTGTCCGTACGGCTTCCCGTAGGGCTTCCCGTACAGTGCAGGCGGTCAGCCGCCCACCTGCGCGGCCGCGGCCAGGTGCAGGCGGGTGAAGGCCAGCGCCTCGGCGAGGTCGCCCTCGCGCTCGGCGGACGACATGGCACGCCGCGTGTTGACCTCCACCACCACATGGCCGTCGAAACCGCGGGCGGCCAGCGACTCCAGGAGTTCGCCGCACGGCTGGGTGCCGCGGCCCGGCACCAGGTGCTCGTCCCTGGCCGAGCCGCTGCCGTCGGCCAGGTGCACGTGCGCCAGGCGCTCGCCCATCCGGTCCAGCATCTCCAGGGTGGCGCTGCGGGAGGTCGCGGCGTGCGACAGGTCCAGGGTGAAGTGCCGGTAGTCGCCGTCCGCGACGTCCCAGTCGGGGGCGTAGGCGAGCATTTCCCGGTCCCGGTAGCGCCAGGGGTACATGTTCTCGACCGCGAACCGTACGTCGGTCTCGTCGGCCATCCGCCACACCCCGCGTACGAAGTCCTTGGCGTAGCCGCGCTGCCAGCGGAAGGGCGGGTGCACGACCACGGTCGAGGCGCCCAGCCGCTCGGCCGCGAGCCGGGCCCGCTGGAGCTTCACCCACGGGTCGGTGGACCACACCCGCTGCGTGATCAGCAGGCACGGCGCGTGCACGGCCAGCACCGGGATCCCGTGGTAGTCGGACAGCCTGCGCAACGCGTCCACGTCCTGGCTGACCGGGTCGGTCCACACCATCACCTCGACCCCGTCGTAGCCGAGCCGCGCCGCGATCTCGAACGCCGTCGCCGTCGACTCCGGATACGCCGACGCCGTGCTCAGCGCCACCTTCGCGTCCGGCACCCGTACGACACGACCGGCCCGGCTCCGCGCCTCCCGCGCGACGCCGGGCTCCACGTGCTCCCCGGGTTCGGCCACGCACTCAGCGTACGGCGGCCCACCCCCGATGGGCCGCCCCCAACGACCACCTGTGCGATGCCTCACCCCCGGGCATGGCCTCCAGGATGCACAAATGAGCCACGGACGAAGCAGGGCGAATGTCCACGGAAGAAGCCCAGCAAAAAATGAGCCCGCCCGGCGATTGAGGGCAGCGGACCGGACGGAGCCGCACGACTGGCCACGTCCTGCCTGAGCGCTTCCGGAGCCCGCCCGGCGATCGAGGGCAGCCACGGACCGGCGAGCCGCACGAAAAGCGTGCTACTCCCGGACGCGGGCCACCGCGACCTCGGACCCGGGATCCTCACCAGGTCGCACCACATGATCGGGCTCGGTCGCCATGACATCGAGCTTCCGCAGGATCACCCCTTCCCGCAGCGCCCAGGGACAGATGTCGAGCTCGTCGACCTCGAACAGATCCATCGCCCCCTCGGCGACGAGGGCGCCGGCCAGCAGTTGAGGCGCGCGACCGGTGGAGACGCCGGGCAGCGCACTGCGCTGCCCGGCACTCATCGCGGCCAGCCGCGGCACCCACTCCTCGAGGGCGCCGCGCCGCAGGGTCCGCTGCACGTAGAGCCCCTCGGCGCTGCGCGCGGCGCCGGCGATCCGGGCCAGCTGGCGGAACGTCTTGGACGTGCCGACGGTCAGGTCGGGCCGGCCGAACCGGGCGAAGTCGGCGACGGTACGGGCGATTTCGGCCCGTACGTGGCGGCGCAGGGCCCGTACGTCCGAGGTGCCGGGCGGATCGCCGGGCAGCCAGCCGCCGGTGAGCCGCCCGGCGCCCAGCGGCAGCGACACCGCCGCGTCGGGGTACTCGTCCATGCCGAAGCCGATCTCCAGGGAGCCGCCGCCGATGTCCAGCACCAGGAGCCGGCCCGCGGACCAGCCGAACCAGCGGCGTACCGCGAGGAAGGTCAGCCGGGACTCGTCCTCGCCGGACAGCACGGTCAGGCGTACGCCCGTCTCGCGCTCGACGCGATCGAGCACCGCCTCGCCGTTGGTGGCCTCGCGGATCGCGGAGGTGGCGAACGGCAGCACGTCCTCGGCGCCCTTGTCCTCGGCGACCCGCAGCGCGTCCTGGACGGTGGCGACCAGCCGGTCCACCCCGTCGCGGTGGATCGAGCCGTCGCGGTCGAGGAGTTCGGCCAGCCGCAGATCGGCCTTGTGCGAGTACGCGGGCAACGGGCGGGCGCCCGGGTGCGCGTCCACCACCAGCAGGTGGACAGTATTGGAACCCACGTCGAGCACTCCGAGTCGCATGCGACGACGCTAGCGCGGACCGGGACCCTGCCGCGCGGCCGGGTGACCGCATTCCGCGCATTCCGGTCTTACGCTTGGCGGCGTGGCGAAGGCGAGGGCCCGCAGGGGCGACAGGCAAGGTACGGACGGTACGGCGGAGACGAGCGGTACGGGCGGGACCGCCGGGCCGGCGCGCGACGAAGCGGAGCTGGATTTCCCGCGGGCGTGGGTGGAGTTCGCCGACCCCGCGGACGAGGAGCAGGTCTTCCGGTGCGACCTGACGTGGCTCACCTCGCGCTGGGCGTGCATTTTCGGCAGGGGCTGCCAGGGGATCGTGGCGGGCCGGGCGGACGACGGGTGCTGCTCGCTGGGGGCGCACTTCTCGGACGACGACGACGAGAAGCGGGTGGCCCGGCACGTGGCCCGGCTCACGCCGGAGACCTGGCAGTTCCACCCGCTCGGCACCGGTGCGGACGGGTACTGGGCGGAGGAGAACGAGGACGGCGAGCGGCAGACGCGCGTGGTCGACGGGGCGTGCATCTTCGCGAACCGGCCCGGCTTCCCCGGCGGCGCCGGCTGCGCGCTGCACGCGCTGGCCCTGCGGGAGGGCCGCGAGCCCCTGGAGACCAAGCCGGACGTCTGCTGGCAGCTCCCGATCCGCCGCACCTTCGACTGGGTCGACCGCCCCGACGACACGCGCGTCCTGGTCGTCTCCATCGGCGAGTACGACCGCCGCGGCTGGGGCCCCGGCGGCCACGACCTCCACTGGTGGTGCACCTCCGCCACCTCCGCCCACGCCTCCGGCGACCCCCTCTACCTCTCCTACCGCGCGGAACTCACCGAACTGATGGGCCCGGCCGCCTACGCCCGCCTCACCACCTTCTGCGAGTCCCGCCTGGCCTCGAGCCTGCCCCTGGTCGCGCCCCATCCGGCGGACCCGGAGGGGTAGCACCCGCCCACGCACCGGCAGCCGCCGACGGCGGGGAACCCCCACGGGAAGACCCGCGGACGACATCGCATCCGCACAGGTGGGGGGGCCTACGTCGAGGTCGGAGAAGGCGAGGCGGTGGGCGAAGGGGACGTCGGGGGCGGGGTGGCCGAAGGGGAAGCCGTGGCCGTGGGAGAAGGGGACGGGGGCGGGGTGGACGTGGGAGACGGGTGCGTGAAGCCGTGGAGGGTGACCGTGGCCGCGCCCGGGGAGAGGGTGACCGTGGCGGTCCAGGGGCCGGAGGGGGCGAGGGCGGGGTCTGCGGTGACCGTGATGGTGACGGATTCGCCGGGGCGAAGGGTGCCGGCGGTGGCGGACAGCCGCAGCCAGTAGGCGGAGGGGGTGGCCGTCCAGTGGACGGGGGCGCCGGAGGCGGTGAGGGTGACGGCGGTGACCGAGGCGGACCGGGAACGGGCGGTCACGGCGAGGTAGCCGGCGCTGCCGCCGGGGCCGTCGGTCGGCGGCGCGGCCGGGGAGACGGACACGCCGGTGGCGGCCCGCCCGGGCGGGGGCGAGGCAGAGGGCGCGGCGGAAGGCGCGGGCGCACCGCCGAGTCGCGGCGGGGAGGGCCGTACGCTGTCCGCCTTCTCGTACGGCAGCCCGCCCACCTCATCGGGCGCCGACGTCCGCCCCCCGCCGGACGAGGGCGCCGCATCTCCCGCGGTCTCCGCCCGGCACGCGGCCCAGACGGCGAGCACGGGCGCGGCCACCACCGCGGCGACCACGGTGGTGGTCACCGCCCGGTGCCGCAACTGCGCCCGCCGCGCCGCCCGCTCCCGCAGGTCCAGCGGAAAGCCGCGCCGGTCGAAGCGGGGCGTGCCCTCCCGGCTGCGCCCCGCGCCGCCCTCCATGGCGTCGAGCATCGCCGCGTAGACCGCCGAGCGCGGCGCCTCGGCGAGCGCCAGCACCGCGCCGGCGGCGCCCGGCCCGCCCGGCCAGGGCCCCGCGGCCACCACCCGCTCCGCCGTGCACCGGCACTCCTCGCACTCGTCCACGTGCCGCACCAACTCCGCCCGCAGCGCCGTCCCGAGCGGCGCCCGGCCCGCCCCGGCGAACCGTACGATCCCGGGGCACGCCCGGCACTCCGCGACGGCCAGCGCCGTACGGGTCCGCTCCACCTCGCAGGCGGCCCGCGCCAGCAGCGTCCGTACCGGCTCGGCCTCCAGGCCGAGCACGAGTGCGACGCCCGCCGCGGAGAGCTGATGGCGGACCGCGAGTTCCAGCGCCTCGCGCTGGCCGGGGCTGGTGCCGGCCGCCTCCGGCCAGGCCAGCGCGGCCAGTTCGGCCTGCCGGGCCGCGGCGACCGCGGGCGCGGCCCGGCAGGGCGAGGGCGCGGGGCCGGCCGCGAGCCGGCGCAGGCACACCCAGCGGGCCAGCGCGTACAGCCACGGCCGCCGCAGCGCGGTCTCGCGCAGCCGGGCCCGCTGGCGTTCGGCGAGCGCGAGCACCTCGCCGAGCCCCGAAGCCGCGGCGTCGTGCTCGCGCAGCACGCCCAGGCAGTACGTGAACAGGCCGTCCAGATACGGCTCGTAGTGCGCGGGCGGCTGCATGGGCAGCGTGCCGCGCGGCCGCCGCACCGGCTCCCGGTCCCGGCCGCGCTCCCCGCCGCGGTCCCGGTGCTGGCCGCGGTCCGGGTCACGCTCCCGGTCGCGGTCCCGGCCCGCGGGCGCCCGGTGCCTGCGGTGCGCGCCGGTGCTCACAACGCGCCCGGCGCCGGTCGTGGTGGGGCTCTGCTGCCTGCTCGTCACCGGAGCGACGGTAGGCCGCGCGGCGCCCCTGGACCCGTACTCCGGGCCGCCATTGACCCGTACGGGTGACGATCAGTGGCAAATCCGGACAGGACATCCCTTCGTACGAGTGAATACGCGCGCGTGCGCTCGAACCCGCGCCCCGCGCCCCCCGAAGCGCCCCCGGAGCACCCGCGGTTGACGGCCGGGGCGCCCCGCCACCCCGTAAGGTCACGGCCGTCCACCCCGTACCGGCCCGCTTGTCGGACCCGCCCGCTACGGTGAACGGCATGGCTGCCCGCAAACCCGCCTCCAAGGACCGCCCCTCCTACCGCTGCACCGAGTGCGGGTGGACCACCGTCAAGTGGCTCGGCCGGTGCGGCGAGTGCCAGTCCTGGGGCACGATCGAGGAGTACGGCGCGGCGCCCGCCGCGCGCACCACCGCCCCCGGCCGGGTCTCCGCGGCGGCCCGCCCGATCGGCCAGGTCGACGGCAAGCAGGCCACCGCCCGCTCCACAGGCGTGCCCGAACTGGACCGGGTGCTCGGCGGCGGCCTGATCCCCGGCGCCGTCGTACTGCTGGCCGGCGAGCCCGGCGTCGGTAAGTCCACGCTGCTGCTGGACGTGGCCGCCAAGGCGTCCGGCGAGCGGCACCCGACGCTGTACGTGACGGCCGAGGAGTCCGCCTCCCAGGTGCGGCTGCGCGCCGACCGCATCGGCGCCCTCGCCGACCACCTCTACCTGGCCGCCGAGACCGACCTGTCCGCGGTCCTCGGCCACCTCGACGACGTGAAGCCGTCGCTGCTGATCCTGGACTCGGTGCAGACCGTCGCCTCCCCGGAGATCGACGGCGCCCCCGGCGGCATGGCCCAGGTCCGCGAGGTGGCCGGCGCCGTGATCCGCGCCTCCAAGGAACGCGGCATGTCCACTCTGCTGGTCGGCCACGTCACCAAGGACGGCGCGATCGCCGGCCCGCGGCTGCTGGAGCACCTGGTCGACGTGGTGCTCAGCTTCGAGGGCGACCGGCACGCCCGGCTGCGGCTGATCCGCGGAGTGAAGAACCGGTACGGGGCGACCGACGAGGTGGGCTGCTTCGAGCTGCACGACGAGGGCATCACCGGCCTCGCCGACCCCTCCGGGCTGTTCCTGACCCGGCGCGACGAGCCGGTGCCGGGCACCTGCCTGACCGTGACCCTGGAGGGCCGCCGCCCGCTGGTCGCCGAGGTGCAGGCGCTGACCGTGGACACCCAGATCCCCTCGCCGCGCCGCACCACCTCCGGCCTGGAGAACTCCCGGGTGTCGATGATGCTCGCGGTGCTCGAGCAGCGCGGCCGGATCCGGTCCATCGGCAAGCAGGACATCTACACCGCGACCGTCGGCGGGGTGAAGCTCACCGAGCCCGCCGCCGACCTGGCCGTCGCCCTCGCGCTGGCCAGCGCCGCCATCGACACCCCGCTGCCGAAGAACCTGGTGGCCATCGGCGAGGTCGGCCTGGCCGGGGAGGTGCGCCGGGTCACCGGCGTGCAGCGGCGGCTGTCCGAGGCGCACCGGCTCGGCTTCACCCACGCCCTGGTGCCGCCGGACCCGGGCCGGATCCCGGCAGGCATGAAGGTGATCGAGGTATCGGACATAGGGGACGCCCTGCGCGCCCTGCCGGGCCGCGCACCACGACAGAAGGAGCAGGGAAGCAGCAGGTCCGGAGGCTGATCGGCAGGTCAGGGGCCCGGCCGGGGCGGAGTCTTCCCCGCCCGGCCGGCCGGGGACGACGTAAACTTTGCCCTGGTCTCGCCTCTGGCCCGGCGGGCAGCGCCGCGCGACGGCGTGCGCCGAGGCGCGCCGACGTGCACCGAAAGCGCGCCGGAGCGCGCCCGCCGGGCTTCAGGCATCCGTAGCGACCGGAGGATTGCTAAGTGGCAGCCAACGACCGGGCCGGCGGCACCGCCCCGGCCCGAAGGGCAGCGGGGGACTCCGCCGGCCGGTCCGGGCCGGGGGCGCCTCCCAGGCCGAAGGCTTCGGGGGACGCACCTCCGCGGCCCAAGGCCCTGGCGGACGGCGCCGGCGCCGACGGCGGGCTGATGCGCGCCGCGCTGAGCGCGGCGGCCCCCGGGACCTCCCTGCGCGACGGCCTGGAGCGGATCGTCCGGGGCAACACCGGCGGCCTGATCGTGCTCGGCATGGACAAGGCCGTGGAAGCGCTGTGCACCGGCGGCTTCGTGCTGGACGTGGAGTTCACCGCGACCCGGCTGCGCGAGCTGTGCAAGCTCGACGGCGCCCTGATCCTCGACAAGGACATCACCAAGATCCTGCGGGCCGGCGTGCAGCTCGTGCCCGACCCGGCCATCCCCACCGAGGAGACCGGCACCCGGCACCGCACCGCCGACCGGGTCAGCCAGCAGGTCCCGTTCCCGGTGATCTCGGTCAGCCAGTCGATGCGGGTGATCGCGCTGTACGTGGACGGCCAGCGCCGGGTCCTGGAGGACTCCGCGGCCATCCTCTCCCGCGCCAACCAGGCACTGGCCACCCTGGAGCGCTACAAGCTGCGACTGGACGAGGTGGCCGGCACCCTGTCCGCGCTGGAGATCGAGGACCTGGTGACGGTCCGCGACGTCACCGCCGTCGCCCAGCGGCTGGAGATGGTCCGCCGGATCGCCACCGAGATCGCCGAGTACGTGGTGGAGCTGGGCACCGACGGCCGGCTGCTGTCGCTCCAGCTCGACGAGCTGATCGCCGGTGTGGAGCCGGAACGCGAACTGGTCGCGCGGGACTACGTGCCCGAGCCGACCGCCAAGCGCAGCCGTACCGTCCCCGAGGCGCTGGCCGAACTCGACGCGCTGCCGCAGAGCGAGCTGATCGAACTCACCACCGTGGCGCGGGCGCTGGGCTACACCGGCTCCCCCGAGTCGCTGGACTCGGCGGTCTCCCCGCGCGGTTACCGGCTGCTGGCCAAGGTGCCGCGGCTGCCCAACACCGTCATCGAGCGCCTGGTCGACCACTTCGGCGGCCTGCAGAAGCTGCTCGCGGCCAGCGTGGACGACCTCCAGACCGTGGACGGCGTCGGCGAGGCCCGCGCCCGCTCGGTCCGCGAGGGCCTGTCCCGGCTGGCGGAGTCCTCGATCCTCGAACGGTACGTGTAGGGCGTACGGCCGGCCGGCCGTACGCCCTGCGGGTGACGTCGTCGGTGGGACTGCTCAGTCGCGACGCTCAGTCCGCGGACAGGACGAACGAGACCTGGCGGGCCGGGTAGCCGGCCAGCTCGGACTGCACGAGGTACGTGCCGGCGGGCGCCGACTGCCCCTTGGGGGCGGCGCACTGCGGCGAAGAGGTCTTCTCGTTCCACCGCACGGTGTAGGTGGCGGAGGAGCCGGCCGGGACCTCGATCGGGTACGAACCGGTGGCCGGGCAGTCGTTCGTCGCCCACACGTGGTGGTTGTCGGTGGCGGTCACGGTGAGCACCGCCGACCGCGGGCCGACGTCGATCCGGCAGCTCACCGAACCGGAGTTGACGGCCTTGAGCTGGAACGCCGGTACGTCGCCGGGCGAGTAGGAGTTGCTGACGCTGCTCAGGGTGACCTGGACCGAGCCAGGGGCGCAGTCCGGCAGGGTCGAACTCGCCGCCAGCGGGGCCGGGTTGGGCGGCAGACCGGCCGTGCCGCCGGAGCCGCCCGTACCGCCGCCGGCCGTGCCGGAGCCGCCGGATCCGCCGGCCGATCCACCGGCCTGGCCCGCGGTCGCGCCCGCGTCGGAGGCCGTTCCCGTCGTACCGCCGTCGGCCGGGGTGTCGCCCGCGCTCGGCGTGCTGCCGCCCGAACTGCCGTCGCCCGTACCGCCGTCGGAGGAACCCGAGGCGGGCGGCGCGGTGTCCCGGCCGCCGGGCCGGCCGCTGATGTGGGTGCCGCTGGGGTCGGGCCCCGGGGTGATCGAGGCGACCGGGGTGTGCGAACCCGCGGGCGCACTACGGCCCTTGCCCTTCCCACCGCCCCCGCCGGACGCCACCACCCAGGCGACGACGGCGACCACCAGCGCACACAGGCAGGCCAGAATGACCCGCCGCCGCCAGTAGATCGTGGAGGGCAGAGGTCCTACGGGATTGCGCAGAGAGCCCACAGACGCACTCTATGGGAGATCACCCACGCTCCGGCGCAACACCCGCCGCTCCAGGGCCGGTCTTTGCGGATCATCACGTTTACCCGTGCCAAATCGTTACGTTGACGCGCGCACGGAGGTGGTGCGGGTGGTGTGCGAGGATCGGAGATGTCATGAGTTCACGCCCGGCCGATTCCGTGCCTGCTGCTTCGCCCGTGCCCGCTGCTGCGTCTGCGGTTGCCGCGTCCGCTGTGTCCGCCGCTTCTGTCGCGTCCGGCGTGCCCGCCGTACGGGCCGCGGGTGGCGCGGCCGACGCCACGCCGGAGCTGCACGGCCTGGTCATCGACTGGTTCGACGCGCACGCCCGGGACCTGCCGTGGCGGCGCCCCGACGCCGGGGCCTGGTCGGTGATGGTCAGCGAGTTCATGCTCCAGCAGACGCCGGTCAGCCGGGTGCTGCCGGTGCACGCGCAGTGGCTGGCCCGCTGGCCGCGCCCGGCCGACCTGGCCGCCGAACCGGCCGGCGAGGCGGTCCGCGCCTGGGGCCGGCTCGGCTACCCGCGCCGGGCGCTGCGGCTGCACGCCGCCGCCACCGCCATAGCGCAGCAGCACGGCGGGGAAGTGCCGCACGACCACGCGGAGTTGCTGGCGCTGCCCGGGGTCGGCGAGTACACCGCCGCCGCGGTGGCGTCCTTCGCGTACGGGCGGCGGCACGTGGTTCTCGACACCAACGTCCGGCGGGTCTTCGCCCGTCTGGTCACCGGGGTCCAGTACCCGCCCAACGCGACCACCGCCGCCGAGCGGCGCACCGCCACGGCCCTTCTCCCCCCGGACGACCCCACCGCCGCGCGGTGGGCCGCCGCCACGATGGAGCTGGGCGCTCTGCTGTGCACCGCCCGCTCGCCCCAGTGCGGGACCTGTCCCGTCGCCCGGCGGTGCGCCTGGCGGCTGGCCGGCGCTCCCGCCCACGACGGGCCGCCGCGTCGCGGCCAAACCTATGCCGGCACGGATCGTCAAGCCCGCGGACGTCTCCTCGCCGTCCTCCGGGCTTCGCCCGGGCCCGTACCCCAGTCTTCCCTCGACGCGGTCTGGGCCGACTCCCTCCAGCGCGCCCGCGCGCTTGACGGTTTGGTCGAGGACGGCCTGGTCGAACCTCTCGCTGACGGCTTCTACAGGTTGCCCCTTTAGGGCCCGCTCCCGTTTTCGGGTCCCCCCGTCAACGGCGCCCTTTCCCCGGCTTGGGCTTTTTTACGGCTTCCAGCTCGGCGGGTTCCGGCCGCCGGCCGGGTGCGGATGTTTTTGGGTTGCTCGCGCAGTTCCCCGCGCCCCTTCGGGGCGCGCCCTGCCCCCGGCGGAAGGCGGCACCCTCAGGGGCGCGGGGAACTGCGCGACAAGCCACGACCGACCGGCAGTCGGCAAAGAACAGAACCCCACGAGCTGGAAGCCGCAAAAACCCCGAGCCCGAAAAAGCGCACCGCAGAACAAGAACCGCGCCTCTCGCAAGCCCAAGCCGGGAAAAGCGAACCGCAGCGGGAGAACGGGACCCCGTTCAAGCCCAAGCCTGAAGCGCTCAGCGCGGAAGGAGAAGCTGAGCCACGGCACCGCCACCTTCTTCCGGAACGGCGTTCCGGAAGGTGAGGCGGGCCCCCAGGACGCGGGCTTGGCCGGTGGCGATGGTGAGGCCGAGGCCGTGGCCGCTGCCGGAGCGGTCGGAGGAGCCGGTGCGGAAGCGGGAGGGGCCTTCGCGGAGGAGGTCGGGGGGGAAGCCGGGGCCGTGGTCGCGGACGCGGACGTAGGGGCCGTCGACGACGACTTCGATGGGGGCGCGGCCGTGGCGGGCGGCGTTGGCGAGGAGGTTGCCGAGGATGCGTTCGAGGCGGCGCGGGTCGGTCTGGACGACCGCTTCCTCCTCGACGGCGACCTTGGCGTCGGGGGCGAGGGTGGCGACGCGGCGGCGGACGAATTCGCCGAGGGCGACCTCGGTGAGCTCGGGGTGCTCGGCGGCGCCGTCCAGCCGGGCGACCTCGAGGACGTCCTCGACGAGGGTGCGCAGGGCGTGCACGCGGTCCCGTACCAGCTCCGAAGGGCGGCCGGGCGGCAGCAGCTCGGCCGCGGTGACCAGCCCGGTGACCGGCGTGCGCAGCTCGTGCGCGATGTCCGCGGTGACGCGGCGCTCGGCCTCCAGGCGGAGCTGGAGCGCGTCGGCCATGGCGTCGACCGCGCGGGCCAGCTCGTCGGTCTCGTCGCGCACCCGGCGGCCGCCGATCGCCTCGCGCACCCGTACCTGGTTGTCGCCGTCGGCGACCTTGCGTGCGGCGGTCGCCGCTTTGCGCAGCCGCCGCGACATGCGGCCGCCGATGAGCACGCCGATCGCGGTGCCGCCGACCACCACCGCGAGCGACCCGGCCACCAGCGCCTGGTCGAGGTCGTCCAGCACCGAGTAGCGGTCGGTGAAGGGGCTGCGCAGGGACAGCACGTGGCCGCCGCCGGCCGGGGTCTCGGCCCAGACCTCGGGCGCGTGCCGGGTGTCCTGCACGTAGGTGGCGCGCTGGCCCTTGGCGGCGTACGCCTTGAGCTCCTTGGGCAGCGAGGGGTCGTCCATCTCGGCCAGGAAGGCCAGCCGGCCGGTGGTCTCGTAGATCCGCAGCGCGGACTGCACGCGCTCGTCCTGCACGTCCCGGGTGCTGTTGATCATGCTGACCTTGGCCGCGTTGTGCACGACCAGGCTGAGCGCGAGGGCCACCAAGCACGAGACGACGGCGATGGCCGCGCTGAGCTTCCAGCGCAGGCCGCTGCGGAAGAAGGGGTGCACGTCAGGCCCGCAGCTTGTACCCGAAACCGCGCACGGTCTCGATCCGGTCCTGGCCGATCTTGGCCCGCAGCCGCTGGACGTGGACGTCCACCACGCGGGTGTCGCCGCCCCACTCGTAGTCCCAGACCCGCTCCAGCAGGCGGTCCCGGGAGAGCACCGTGCCGGGGGCGGCGGCGAACTCCAGCAGCAGCCGCATCTCGGTGGGGGTCAGTGCGAGCCGTTCCCCGTCGCGGGTGACCTCCATGCCCTCGGGATCGATCTCGATGTCGCCGAAGGACAGCGGGGTGCTGTCGTCACCGTCGCCGGCGGCCGAGGAGACACGGAAGCGGCGCAGTACGGCCCGGATGCGGGCGACCAGGACGGCGGTGTCGAACGGTTTGGTCACGTAGTCGTCGGCGCCGGCCTCCAGGCCGAGCACGATGTCGATGGAGTCGGCCCGCGCGGAGAGCATGATCACCGGCACGGTCGACTCGTCGCGTATCCGCCGGCACAGGCTCACCCCGTCCAGGCCGGGGACCATGACGTCCAGCAGGGCGAGGTCGGGTTGCTTGGTGCGGAAGGCGTCCAGTCCGGTCAGCCCGTCGGGGGCGGCCGTGACCTGGAAGCCGTCGCGTTCCAGCGCGAGGGTGGTGGCCTCGCGGATCACGTCGTCGTCCTCGACGAAAAGGACATGGGTGGCAGCCATGCAGCTATCGTGCCGCACCCGAAGGGGTGCCGGACCCGGTCCCCGAAGGAGTGCCCGATCCGGTCGGTGTCGGGTCCGGCCGGGGGGAGGGCGAATAGTGCGGCAGCGTCCGGGGGGTGGGCGTGTCGCTGGGCAGGTCCGGGTCGAGCGGGGTGGACGAGGGCTGCGGCAGGGGCTCGGTGGAGGTCGGCTCCGGGGAGGCGCTGGGCGTCTTGGAGGTGAAGTCCGAGAAGGACCGGGCCACTTCCTTGAACCGGTTGCCCTCCCATGCGTAGGTGATCTGCTCCTGCCCGGTGGGGTACGAGACCGGGTCGTCGGTCTTGTAGACCTCGTGGATGATCTGCAGCCGGCCGCCGTCCGCCGCTCCGTACACCGGCGGGCGCTCGTCGGTGAACACGTTCTGGTACTTGCCGTTGATCATTCGGTACACATAGGCCGCGACGCCGAGGCCGTCGCCGCAGGTGGTGACGTTCACCACAAGGTCGGGCCCGTCGCCGGAGGTGAGCCAGCCCGGGGTGGCGTCCATGGGGTAGTCGTCGCCCACGCACGGGGTCAGGTCCTCGCGGACGTCGGCGCTCACGCTGGTGTCCCGGCGGAGCATGCCGGCCAGGGCCGCGGGGTTCGCCGCGATCGCCGGGGTCGCGGCGGGGGTCTTCTTGACGGTGGCGACCGGTGCCGGGCCCTCCCGGCGCGCGCCCGTGGTGGTGGTGCCGCAGCCCGCGGCCACAAGACAGGCGCACACCAGCGCACCCGCCGTGGCGATGGGGGCTATGCGGCGCACACGTCCTCCTTGCGTGAGTAGCCGTACCGGCCGTGCTCCAGTTCGTGCCGCAAACGGGCGAGCGCCCGGTGCAGGGTGCTCTTCACCGTACCCGTGGACATCCCCAGGGCGCGGGCGGTCTCCTCCGTGGTGAGCTGGCCGTAGTGGCGCATCATGACCACCTGGCGCTGCTTGGGGGCGAGCACCTTGAGCACGTCGCGCAGCATCTCGCGGTCGGCCCGCTGGTCGGCGCCGTCGTCCACGCTCGCGTCGGGCAGCTCGCCGGTGGGTACTTCCTCCAGTTTGCGGTTGCGCCACCACTCGGTCCGGGTGTTGATCATCACGCGGCGCATGTACGCGTCGGCGAGGGTCTTGTCGGCGATGCCGTCCCACCGCGGGTAGGTCCGCACCAGGGCGGTCTGCACCAGGTCCTGGGCGTCGACGGGGTCGGGGACCAGCCGTCGCGCGCTCCTGAGCAGCGCGTCCTGCCGGGTCCGTACGTACTCCTCGAAGTCCAGAACCGCGCCGTCCGCCGCCATGGCTGCCTCCGTCCACTGCATCCGCATGCCCGCCCCGGAACCTTCCGGGCGGCCATGACGAAGCTACGGAGCGGATGTTGGGCTTCTGCGACTGTGAGCGCACAGCGGCCGCACAGCGACCCATCGGTTGTGTAACGGCCGGTGCGCCATTGCCGCACACTGCGCATCGCGTGGCATTTCCGGCATTACGCGCGGAGCGGCGGTGGCACCGGGGGTCCGGTGCCACCGCCGCTCCGGGGAACGCGGGTGGTGCCTACAGCGCGTCGGCCACCAGTTCCGGGGCCTCTTCCGCCTCGCCCTCCGCCGAGGGGGCCGCCTTGGGGGCGGCGCCGCGCAGCGGGGTCTCGACCAGGAACCAGGCGGCGAGGAAGCCGAAGACGCTGATCACCGTGCCCCACAGGAAGACCGTGTGGGTGCCGGAGGAGACCGCGTGGAAGTAGGTGTCCTTCACGGCGGCCGGGAGCTTGGCGATGGTCGCCGGGTCGAGCTGAGCGCCCGACTTGGTGACCGCGGCGCCCTGGCTGCCGCCGGAGGCCATCACGTGCTGCACCCGGTGCGAGAACAGCGCGCCGAACAGCGAGACACCGAAGGAACCGCCGATGGTGCGGAACAGCGTCGCCGAGGACGAGCTCACCCCGATGTCCCGCATCGACACGCTGTTCTGGGCGATCAGCATGGTGATCTGCATGATGAAGCCCATGCCGGCGCCGAGCACGGCCATCCACAGGCCGGAGACCAGCCGGCTGGTGTGCACGCCCATGGTGGACAGCAGGAACATGCCGACGGTGATCAGGGCGCCGCCGACGATCGGGAAGATCTTGTACTTGCCGGTGGAGGTGGTGATCCGGCCGGCCACCATGGACACGGCCATCATGGCCAGCAGCATCGGCAGCAGGAGCAGGCCGGAGTTGGTGGCGGACGCGCCCTGCACGGTCTGCTGGTACAGCGGCAGGAAGGTCATCGCGCCGAACATGGTGAAGCCGACCAGGAAGCCGATCACCGAGATCAGCGAGAAGTTGCCGCTGCGGAAGATGCGCAGCGGCAGCACCGGCTCGGCGGCGCGCGTCTCGGCGTAGAGGAAGCCCGCGAGCGTGACCAGACCGACCACCAGCAGTCCGATGATCACCCCGGAGCCCCAGGCGTACTGCGTGCCGCCCCACGTGGTGAGCAGCACCAGCGAGGTGATGGACACCGTCAGCAGCGCCGCGCCCAGGTAGTCGATCCGGCCCTCGGAGCGCTTCTTGGGCAGGTGCAGCACGATCGTGACCATGGCCAGGGCGACCACGCCGATCGGCAGGTTGATGTAGAAGCTCCAGCGCCAGCCCCAGTTGTCGGTGATCGAGCCGCCGACCAGCGGGCCGCCGATCATGGCGACCGCCATGACGCCGGCGATCAGGCCCTGGTACTTGCCGCGCTCGCGGGGCGGGATCAGCTCGCCGATGATCGCCATCACGCCGACGATCAGACCGCCGGCGCCCAGGCCCTGGATCGCCCGGAAGGTGATGAGCTGGTCCATCGACTGGGACATGCCCGACAGCGCCGATCCGCACAGGAACAGCACGATCGAGGTCAGGAAGATGCCCTTCCTGCCGTACATGTCGCCGAGCTTGCCCCAGATCGGGGTCGAGGTGGCGGTGGTCAGGGTGTAGGCGGTGACCACCCAGGACAGGTGGTTGAGACCGCCGAGCTCGCCGACGATGGTCGGCATCGCGGTGCCGACGATCATGTTGTCGAGCATCGCCAGCATCATGGCGATCATCAGGCCCATCATCACCACGCGCACGCTGCGCGGGCGCGGACCCGAGGCAGCGGCTGCGGCGGTGGCTGTGGGCGGCGGCGCATCGGTCTGGGACATGACCGGATTCCTCCCCCGCGTCGGGCGGTGCGTACCGTTCGCTTCTTACTTGCCGCCCAGCTAGTACAACGTCGCACAGCACGGTACGGTGTTTACTAGCCGGGCGTCAAGTAAGTGCGTGGCGAGGCCCTCAGGCCGTACCGTTGAGCATCGGGTCCGTCACACCGTGGGAGCGGGGTGGCGCCACAGTGCAGCAGGAGAGCGACACCATGGCCACACCGCAGCAGCCGCGCCGCGGCGACACCCGGCGCCGGATCCAGGACGTCGCCCTGGAGCTGTTCGCCGAGCGGGGCTACGAGAAGACATCGCTCCGCGAGATCGCCGAGCACCTGGACGTCACCAAGGCCGCCCTCTACTACCACTTCAAGACCAAGGAAGACATCCTGATCAGCATCACGGACGACCTGGCCCGGCCGGTCGACGAGCTGATCGCCTGGGCCCAGTCGCAGCCGCGGACGCTGGCCACCAAGCAGGAGGTGCTGCGTCGCTACAGCGATGTGCTGTGGGGGGCGGCGGCGCTGTTCCGCTTCATGCAGGAGAACCAGGCCACGGTGCGCGAGCTGAGCATCGGGGAGTCCTTCCGCAGCAAGGTCTCCGCGCTCAACGGGCTGCTCACCGAGTCCGAGTCCACGCTGACCGCGCAGGTACGCAGCTGCACCGCGCTGTTCGCGCTGCACGCCGGGATGTTCGCCATGCAGGGCATCGAGGCCGACCCCGAGGAGAAGCGCGCGGCCATCCTCGAGGTCGCCCTCGATCTCGTCGCCCAGGCGGAGGCGGCGGTCACCGCCTGACGTCCTCCTCCGTACAGGTCAATGTGCCCGTCACGGGTTGACGCCGTGCTGCTTCAGGAAGTGGATCGGCTCGACACCCGAGCCGTAGTACGGCGTGGTGCGCACCTCGAAGTGCAGGTGCGGGCCGGTGGAGTTGCCGGTGGAGCCGGACAGGCCGATCTCCTGGCCGGTGTTCACGTGCTCGCCGACGTAGACGCCTATGTGCGACAGGTGGCCGTACTGGGTGTAGAGGTGCGACCCGTGCTCGATCACGATGTTGTTGCCGTACGCGCCGCCCCAGCCTGCGGTGACGACGACGCCCTCGTGCGCGGCCCGGACGTGGGTACCGGTCGGCACCACGAAGTCCTGGCCGGAGTGCTTGTGCATCCAGTGCGAGCCGGCCTGGTTGAAGTGGGCGCCCAGCACGTAGCCGGTGGTCGGGGTCACCCAGGCGGCGTTCTGCTTGGCCTGGTCGGCGGTCTTCATCGCGGCGACCGGCCGCGCGGTGACGGTGGTCGTCGTCTTGGCCGTGGTCGTCTTGAGGACGGCCGGGGCGGCCTTGACGGCGCCGGCGCCGTGGTCCGGCTGCTGGTCGGCCGTCTGGTGCACGGCCTGCGCCACCGCGCCCGTGCTCGCGGCGGAGAACCCGTGGTGCTGCCCTCCGCTCGCGGCGAACGCCGCGGTGGAGCCCAGCGCGAGCGCCGCGACCACGCCTCCGGTGACCACGGCCGCGCGGCGGCGGGTCAGGGACTTCGCGGTGCGGGCCGTGCGGTTCTTCATCGTCGAGTTCTTGAGCATGGAGAAATGACCTCACTGAATGGGGGGAGCGGCTTCCGCCTGCGTCGAGCCGCGAATCCTTGGTAACCCGGCATTCCGCCGGGCGGCAAGGAACCCTCCTACGAAGCGAGGTCGTAGCGAAGGGCATGTCGGAACGCCACCACCGCATGTCCTTGAATGCACTAAATGCCCGAACTATCCACACGGCAAAGCAGGACAAGCCGGGCTCCCCCGCCGAACAGCGCCCTCTCCCCGCCCGCCCCCCGAGCACCCCACTATTTCCCTTCGTACGTGGCCCCCGTCACGTGCGACACCTCACCCGGCGGCGGTCCCGACCCTCTTTCCCGGCAATTCCGGACCCTCCCCATTCCCCGGAATTCATGGCGCCGGTCACATTTGCTGCACTACGGTGGAGGGCCGCGCGCACAGCGCCGATCCGGCAGGGGGTACACCGTTCATGGCCGACGCCGACCACGTGGAGCCCGTCACGGGCATGGAACTCGCCGACGCGGTCGAGGCGATCCGCCAGGGCCTGATGAGCGGCGCCGCGCGGGGCGCGGGAGCGGGCATCCGCTTCGAGGTGGGCGAGATCCGGATGGAATTCGCCGTCCAGCTCTCCCGCACCGGCACCGGCCGCGCCGGCGTCAAAGCCTGGGTCATCGACGCCGGCGCCGAACGCACCCACACCGACGCCCGCACCCACACCGTCTCCGTCACCCTCCGCCCCAAGGACCCCACCACCGGCGCCTACCTGGAAATCGGCGCCCCCCGCCCGGGCGAAGACCCGGACCTGTCCTACGAGGGCTGAGCGCGCTCATCGCTCCGCCACGCGGAAGATCGCTCTGCTACGTGGAAGAACCCCGCGGAAAACACGACGCCCGGCCCCGCGCCCTCCGGGAGCCCCGGTGAGGGGGCTCGAGAGGAGGCGGGGCCGGGTGTCGTGAGTGGCGTCAGCCCGGGTGCGGGGCCCGGACGGGGTGACTACTCCTTGGAGAGGTTGGGAGCGCCGCCGGCCGTCTCGATGGGCGGGGCGTCGGCGACCGTGACCTTCTCCTCGCCGCGGAAGGTGAACTTGGCGTTCTCGCCTTCACCCTCGGTGTCCACGACCACGATGTGGCCGGGGCGCAGCTCGCCGAAGAGGATCTTCTCCGACAGCGAGTCCTCGATCTCGCGCTGGATGGTCCGGCGCAGCGGCCGGGCGCCCAGCACGGGGTCGTACCCGTGCTTGGAGAGCAGCACCTTGGCCTCGGTGGACAGCTCGATGCCCATGTCGCGGTCCTTGAGGCGCTCGTCCACCCGGCTGATCATCAGGTCGACGATCTGCAGGATGTCGTCCTGGGTGAGCTGCGGGAAGACGATCACGTCGTCCACACGGTTCAGGAACTCCGGCCGGAAGTGCTGCTTCAGCTCGTCGCTGACCTTGGCCTTCATCCGGTCGTAGTTGGACTTCGTGTCGCCCTGGGCGGCGAAGCCCAGGTTGAAGCCCTTGGAGATGTCCCGCGTGCCGAGGTTGGTGGTCATGATGATCACCGTGTTCTTGAAGTCCACGACCCGGCCCTGGGAGTCGGTCAGCCGACCGTCCTCCAGGATCTGCAACAGGCTGTTGAAGATGTCCGGGTGGGCCTTCTCGACCTCGTCGAACAGGACCACGGAGAACGGCTTGCGCCGCACCTTCTCGGTGAGCTGGCCGCCCTCCTCGTACCCCACGTAACCGGGGGGCGAGCCGAACAGCCGCGAGACGGTGTGCTTCTCGCTGAACTCCGACATGTCCAGGGAGATCAGCGCGTCCTCGTCGCCGAACAGGAACTCCGCCAGCGCCTTGGACAGCTCGGTCTTACCGACGCCGGACGGGCCGGCGAAGATGAACGAGCCACCGGGACGCTTGGGGTCCTTCAGCCCGGCACGGGTGCGCCGGATCGCCTTGGACAGCGCCTGGACGGCGTCCTTCTGGCCGATGACGCGCTTGTGGAGCTCGTCCTCCATGCGCAGCAGCCGCGAGGACTCCTCCTCGGTCAGCTTGAAGACCGGGATGCCGGTCGCGGTCGCCAGGACCTCGGCGATCAGATCGCCGTCGACCTCGGCGACGACGTCCATGTCGCCGGCCTTCCACTCCTTCTCCCGCTTGGCCTTGGCCGCCAGGAGCTGCTTCTCGTTGTCCCGCAGGGACGCGGCCTTCTCGAAGTCCTGCGAGTCGATCGCGGACTCCTTCTCCCGGCGCACGTCGGCGATCTTCTCGTCGAACTCCCGCAGGTCCGGCGGCGCGGTCATGCGGCGGATCCGCATCCGCGAGCCGGCCTCGTCGATGAGGTCGATCGCCTTGTCCGGCAGGAACCGGTCGGAGATGTAGCGGTCGGCCAGGGTGGCCGCCTGCACCAGGGCCTCGTCGGTGATCGAGACGCGGTGGTGCGCCTCGTACCGGTCGCGCAGGCCCTTGAGGATCTCGATGGTGTGCGGCAGGGACGGCTCGGCGACCTGGATGGGCTGGAAGCGGCGCTCGAGGGCCGCGTCCTTCTCCAGGTACTTGCGGTACTCGTCCAGGGTGGTGGCACCGATGGTCTGCAGCTCGCCGCGGGCCAGCATCGGCTTGAGGATGGAGGCCGCGTCGATCGCGCCCTCGGCCGCGCCGGCGCCGACCAGGGTGTGCAGCTCGTCGATGAACAGGATGATGTCGCCGCGGGTGCGAATCTCCTTGAGCACCTTCTTCAGGCGCTCCTCGAAGTCACCGCGGTACCGGGAGCCGGCCACCAGGGCGCCCAGGTCCAGGGTGTAGAGCTGCTTGTCCTTCAGGGTCTCGGGGACCTCGCCCTTGACGATGGCCTGCGCCAAGCCCTCCACGACGGCGGTCTTGCCGACGCCGGGCTCGCCGATCAGGACGGGGTTGTTCTTGGTGCGGCGGGACAGCACCTGCATGACCCGCTCGATCTCCTTCTCGCGCCCGATGACCGGGTCGAGCTTGGCCTCGCGGGCGGCCTGGGTCAGGTTGCGGCCGAACTGGTCCAGGACGAGCGAGGTCGAGGGAGTGCCCTCGGCCGGCCCGCCGGCCGTGGCCGACTCCTTCCCGCCGGAGTAACCGGACAGCAGCTGGATGACCTGCTGCCGCACCCGGTTCAGATCGGCGCCCAGCTTCACCAGGACCTGGGCGGCGACGCCCTCGCCCTCGCGGATCAGGCCGAGCAGGATGTGCTCGGTGCCGATGTAGTTGTGACCCAGCTGAAGGGCCTCGCGGAGCGACAGCTCCAGGACCTTCTTGGCACGGGGGGTGAAGGGGATGTGCCCGGACGGGGCCTGCTGGCCCTGGCCGATGATCTCCTCCACCTGCTGGCGGACCGCCTCAAGAGAAATCCCGAGGCTCTCCAGGGCCTTAGCGGCGACACCCTCACCCTCGTGGATCAGGCCCAGGAGGATGTGCTCGGTGCCGATGTAGTTGTGGTTGAGCATCCGGGCTTCTTCCTGAGCCAGGACGACAACCCGCCGCGCGCGGTCGGTGAACCTCTCGAACATCGTTAATCGCTCCTCAGAGCGGTCGGGCAGTGGGGGGTCGGTCCCCTCCCTGTCCTTCCGCATGCTAGTCCCGCACAGCGGCGCCGCTCACGTATCACCCCCGCTGCTACGGGGAAAGCTGCGCTACCGGCTGACGTCACTCCCACAACCTCGATGGTGCGAGACGATGTTCCCGCAGGCCAGGCGAATACCCCTTTATCAACTACGCCTACGGCGAACGCCCGCCCCTCCTGCTCGAACACCAGCCCTTCTCACTAGGTACTTCTTACCCTCAGCCGCACGTAATCCACATCGTGTCGGCTCCGGGAGTGCGCTACGGGCGAACAGCGTTGCGCGATTGCGGCGGCTCTCCGATGGGCATCCGGTGACACTCCGGGACGGCACCCTCACCGATGGTGACTCGGCGTAACCCCGGGGGTCCGCCGACAGTTGCACCGGGTATGGGCTGGTACGAGCAGGAGCTGGGCTGGCCGGTGACCGGCACCGTGCCCCCGGGGCTGGTCACCGGGGTGCGGTTCGACGTGCTGGACGCGCCGGCCG
The DNA here is from genome assembly GCF_016918855.1 of Actinacidiphila acididurans. Lineage (GTDB taxonomy): Bacteria > Actinomycetota > Actinomycetes > Streptomycetales > Streptomycetaceae > Actinacidiphila > Actinacidiphila acididurans. The sequence continues at coordinate 161,634 of NZ_JADKYB010000018.1, read as the reverse complement.
AGGCCGGGTTCGCGATGCTGGGCCGGTTCTCCCGGCCGGGACTGCTCGGCCCGGTGGCGCTGGAGGGCCACCGGATCCGGCTGCTTGTGGCCGCCGGCTCCGCCGAGGAGCTGCCGGGGCTCCTGGAGTGGCTGGAGTGGGCCGGCCTCGGGCTGGACCTGGCCGCACTGGGAGCGGGGCAGGCGATGCGGGCGCCCGCCCATCCCGACTGGGGCCGCCGGGAGGCCGCGTACGACCGGTCGGCACCGGTGTGGCTGCGGCCTCCTCGGCCGGGACTCGACGTGGAATCCACCGTGCCCGCGCTCCGCCTGGGCGGCGGTGCGGGTCAGTCCGATGGGGCGGGGGCGCCCATCGGCCTTCCGGCGCTGGTGGCCGCCCTTGCGACGGCCTGCCATCGGATCGCGCTGCGAACGCGGAGCCAGGATCAGCCGTGGGCCTTCTCGTACGCCTCACGGATGGTCGCCGGCACCCGGCCGCGGTCGTTGACCTCGTAGCCCTTCTCCTTGGCCCACGCGCGGATCTTGGCGGTGTCGGGGCCGGAGCCGCCGCTGCCGCGGACCGCCTTGGTACGGCCCCGACCGGCCCGGCCACCGGTACGACGGCCACTGTCCGTGTACGGGTGGAGCAGCCCGCGCAGCTTGTCGGCATTCTCCGTGGTGAGGTCGATCTCGTACGTCACACCGTCCAGTGCAAACGTCACGGTCTCGTCAGCCTCGCCACCGTCGAGGTCGTCAACAAGAAGGACCTGAACCTTCTGTGCCACCGGCTTCCCTTTCATCGAAAACGGATTAACGGTAAAAGCAAAGCGCCTTTCTGCGGAAAACACAAACCCCTTGCGCGAAGAGGTTCGCGCGAGGTAGGTGCGATCCGGACAAACCGGATCACTCACAGTTGCAGCAGCATGCGAGTGTTACCCAAGGTGTTCGGTTTCACTCGCTCCAGGTCGAGGAACTCGGCCACGCCCTCGTCATTGGAACGGAGCAGCTCGCCGAAGACATCGCCGTCCACCGGGGTCTCCCCGATCTCCACGAACCCGTGCTTGGCGAAGAAGTCCACTTCGAAGGTGAGGCAGAAAATACGTCTGACCCCCAGCCAGCGTGCGGTCTGCAGCAACTTGGCCAGCACGTGGTGGCCGGCGCCCTGCCCCCGCCAGGCCGGATCGACGGCCAGCGTCCTGACCTCGGCCAGGTCCTCCCACATCACGTGCAGCGCGCCGCAGGCGACCACTACGCCGTCCTCGTCGCGTTCGGCGACCCAGAACTCCTGGATGTCCTCATAAAGCGTCACGGTGGCCTTGTCGAGGAGGATCCCCGCGCGGACATAGGAGTCCAGCAGGCGCCGCACGGCGGCGACATCGCCCGTGCGGGCGCGGCGGATGGTGACCTCATTCGAGAGCAGCGGCATGGGCCGGACGCTATCGCCCTTCGGCTTCCGGCGGGCCGGAGGGGTCCACGGACTGGATGATGCGCAATGCGTCGCGGACCGCTTCGCGCTGTTCCGGCGTCATCATGCCGAAGAAGTGGACGAGCGCCGCCGCAGGGTTGTCACTGGCCGACCACGCTTCGTTCATCAGTGCGGCTGCGTAAGCCGCTCTTGTCGAAACCGCCTCATAGCGATATGCCCGGCCTTCCGCCGACCGGCGGAGCCAGCCCTTCTGGCGCAGGTTGTCCATTACGGTCATCACCGTTGTGTAGGCGATCGTCCGGTCCTGTGTCAGGTCCTCGAGCACCTCACGAACCGTGACCGGGCGGTTCCACTCCCACACCCGTGTCATCACGGCGTCTTCGAGTTCTCCCAGTGGTCGCGGCACACTGGAAATACTACGGTCCGTTAAGGACGAATGCCGGAATTGCCCCTGCCCGGCCCCGGCCGGAGGAGCTGTCGCCGGAGGGAGTGGCGAGGGGGTGCGCGGCCGAGCCGTCGCTCAGCGGTCCTCGCCGGCCGCCTCGGCGCCGCGCGCGGCCTCGCGGGCGAGCATGGCGTCCACGGCCGCGTCCTCCTTGGCCTTGTTGGCGCCGCCCTGGTTCTTGATGATCGTCACGACCAGGCCGATGAAGAACACCGCCATCACCAGCGGGGGCACGATCGCGGATACGTAGTCCATGCCGCCAAGAGTAGCCAGCACCCTTTGCGGCGCTTCGGGCGCCCTCCCAAGGTCTTCCCGGGGCCCTCACGGATTCTTCCCAAGGGCCTTCCCGGCGCCCGGCAGAAAGCGGACTGGGCAATCCCGGATGTTGTGGCCGAGCCGGGGGCAGGCCACACTCTGGGGTCATGCGAGAGGACGAACAGCCGGTCGAGGCGTACCTGGACGGGCTGAGCGGTCGTACCCGCAGAGCCCTGGCGGACGCCGGATTCGGCATGGAACGGCTGCGACAGCTGGGCACCACCGCGTCCGGCGCGCGGCAGGTGCGGCACATCGTCACCGAGTTCGGGGTGCTGCCCGACCGCGACGGGCGCTTCGTGCTGCCCGGCGACCGGCGCGAGGTCGCGGCCGGCTGGGCGTGGGCCCTGCTGGCGGTCCTCATGGGGCTCGCGGCTGTGGTCGCCGCCTCGATCTGGGCCGGGCGGCCGGTGGGGCTGCTGGTGGCCTTCGTGGCGGGCGCGATCCTGGCGGTGCTGGCGCTGCGCACGCCGGAGTCGCGCGGGCGCGAGCCGGCCGTCCTGATCGCCCTGGCGGCCGGGGCGGTGCTGTACTTCACCGCCTTCATGAACGCCCCGCAGTGGTATCTGGCCGTGCACGGCAAGGACGCCACCGCCACGCTGGACACCCCCGCCCTGCTGACCCGCGGCGGCCACGTCCGGCACTGCCGGGTGGAGCTGCCCGACGGCAAGGTCCGCCAGGTCGACCACGACAACCGCACCTGCCTGGCCCGGGCCGGCCGGACGGTGCACGTGGTCTACGACCCCTCCGACAACCTCGCCCCGGAGCTGGGCACCAAGAACGGCCTGGCCACCATCAGCGGCACCGTCGCGGTCGCCTCCCTGGCCGTCCTGACGGCCACTGCCACGGCCGCGGTGTCGGCCGCGGGCCCCCGCACTCGGCTGCGGGGGCCGGACGGCCGCTAGGCCGTGTCTGACAAATAGCGTCGTCCGCCCGCCAGGGCGGGGCCCGCGGCGTCCGGTGCGTGCGATCGCAAGGCGGAGGGAGGAGAGCGCAGCGGGCTGCGCCGACGACCGACAACGCAGCGAGCGTGCGTGCGGGGCGTCGCGGGCCAGGCGGGATTTGTCAGACACGGCCTAGGGCGTACCGGGGCCGTACGACGGCGCATCGGGGCCCGTACCGCGGATCAGGCGCTGCGGGCCTCGCCCGGTTTGCGGGGACGGCGGTGGGGCGGCCAGATCTCCGCGGGGGTGGGGGTGCGGCGGCGGGCCGGCTGCTCGGGCTCGGGCGTCTTCGGCTGCTGCTGGGGCGGCTGCTCCTTGTCCGGCGCCGGCGCCGCGGGCTGCTGCTCCTCGCCCGGCTTCGGTTCCGGCTCGGTGTCCTTCCGGTCCTTCCTGTCGCGCTCCTCCGCGAGGGACGGGTGCGGCAGGGTCAGCAGGCGGCGCGGCGCGGGCATATGGGCCTCCAGGCGCAGTCGTACGTCGTTCTCCGCGAGGGTTTCGCAGCGGCGCGGCAGCGCGGCCGGGTCAACCGCGGCAACCGGCCGGGACGGGCGCGGCGCCTGTGCCGGAGCGCGCCGGACCACCCGCGCCTCGTCCGCGCCGAACGCCGGCCCTCCTCGGGTTCCGTGTGGCGTGGGCATGAATGGACTTTAAGTGCCAATCGGAAAAAATACGCGCATTACGGTGATCACGGTGCGTCGCGGACAGCCCACGGGCCGGGCCCGTACCCGGACCCGGCCCGTACCGCGGCAGTGACCGCTCGAGCGGCCGCTCAGGTGACCGAGACGTTCCGCTCGTACACCAGCCGCAGCCCGATCAGGGTCAGCCAGGGCTCGTGCGCGTCGATGATGGACGCCTCGCCGAGGACCAGGGGGGCCAGACCGCCGGTCGCGATCACGGTCACGTCGTCCGGGTCGTCGGCCAACTCGCGGGCCATCCGCTCGGCGATCCCGTCGGCCTGCCCGGCGAAGCCGTACAGGATGCCGGACTGCATCGCCTCGATCGTGTTCTTGCCGATCACGCTGCGCGGCCGGGCCAGTTCGATCTTGCGCAGCTGCGCCCCGCGCATCCCGAGGGCGTCCACCGAGATCTCGATACCCGGAGCGATGGCGCCGCCCACGTACTCCCCGCGCGCGGTGACCGCGTCGAAGGTGGTGGCGGTACCGAAGTCGACCACGATGCACGGGCCGCCGTAAAGGTGCACCGCGGCCAGCGAGTTGATGATCCGGTCGGAACCGACCTCCTTGGGGTGGTCGACCAGGATGGGCACGCCGGTCTTGATGCCGGGCTCGACCAGGATCGAGGGGACGTCGCCGTAATAGCGGCGGGTCACCTCGCGCAGCTCGTGCAGCACCGAGGGCACCGTGGAGCAGATCGCGATGCCGTCGATGCCGTCGCCGAGGTCGCCCAGCAGCGGGTGCATGCCCATCAGGCCCTGGAGCAGGACCGCGAGCTCATCGGCGGTCCGGCGGGCGTCGGTGGAGATCCGCCAGTGCTCGACGATCTCCTCTCCGTCGAAGAGCCCCAGGACGGTGTGGGTGTTGCCGACGTCGATGGTGAGCAGCATCCGCCTTCTACGCTTCCGCTCGCAGGTCCAGGCCGATGTCCAGGATCGGGGAGGAATGGGTGAGGGCGCCGACGGCCAGGAAGTTGACGCCGGTCTCCGCGTAGGCGCGGGCGTTGGCCAGGGTGAGCCGGCCGGAGGACTCCAGGAACGCCCGGCCGCCGACGATGGCGACGGCCTCGGCGGTCTCGGCGGGAGTGAAGTTGTCCAGCAGGACCAGGTCCGCGCCGGCCTCCAGCACCTCGCGCACCTGGTGCAGGGTGTCCACCTCGACCTCGATGGGCACGTCCGGGAACTCCTCGCGGACCAGCTTGAACGCCTGGGCCACGCCGCCGGCGGCGACCACGTGGTTGTCCTTGACCAGCGCCGCGTCCGACAGCGACATCCGGTGGTTGACGCCGCCGCCGCAGCGCACCGCGTACTTCTCCAGCGCACGCAGCCCCGGAGTGGTCTTGCGGGTGTCGCGCACCTGCGCCCGGGTGCCCTCGATCGCGTCCACCCAGTGCCGGGTGGCGGTGGCGATGCCGGACAGCCGGCACAGCAGGTTGAGCGCGCTGCGCTCGGCGGTGAGCAGGTCGCGGGTGCGGGTGCGCACGGTCAGCAGCACCTGCCCGGCCTCGACCCGGTCGCCGTCCGCCACGTGCCGCTCGACCTCGAACTCGTCGGTGCACACCACCGACAGCACCGCCTCGGCGATCCGCAGCCCGGCCACCACGCCCGCCTCGCGGGCGGTGAAGTCACCGGTGGACAGCGCGTCCTCGGGCACGGTCGCCACCGTGGTGACGTCCACGCCCTGGTCGAGGTCCTCCTCGATGGCCAGGTGCGCGATGTCCTCGACCTGGACCGGGTCCAGGCCGTCGGCGACGATCAGCGACGCCAGGTCCGGGTCGAGGCCGCACTCCAGCGGGTCGAGCTCGTACTCGCCGTGGGCGTCGGCGGCCCCGCAGGCACAGCCGTCGCCGCAGCCGCCGTCCGCTGCGGCCTGGCCCGGCGGCCCGAACTGCGGCATGGGGAGAATGACGGGCTGGGGACGGTCCGGGGTGGTCACGGCTGCTCCTCGAAAGCGGCGTATCTGTGGTCAGGCGCGGCGGCCGGCGGCGGAGCCGGGTTGCGCGGCGGCGGCCCCATCATCCCCGAAAGCGGGCCCCTCCACGACGCCGGCCGGGTGACGTACGGGCACGGTTGCGTCGAAATCCGGCCCCGCGGTGGTGCGGACCTCCAGCGTACGGTGCGCGGTGAGGCGTACCACCAGGTGACGGCGCCACGTCAGGTCGTCACGGGCGGGCCGGTCCTCGCGCCAGTGGCAGCCGCGGGTCTCCTCGCGGCGCCGGGCGGCGGCCACCAGCACCCGGGCGACCAGGGCGAGGTTGGTGGCCTCCCAGGTCTCCACGCACGGCTCGGCGGTCTTGCCGTCCCGCTCGTACGCCTCCACGGCCGCGGTGTGCAGCCGCTCCAGGGCGGCCGCGGCCGCCGTCAGGCTCTCGGCGCTGCGCAGCACGCCCGCGCCCGCGGTCATGATCCGCTGCACCTCGTAGCGCGCCTCGGAGGCCAGCAGCGGGGCGGGCGCGGGGTCGGGGAGCACCGGCTCGCCCGGGCCGGCCGGGTGGGCGGCGATGTCGGCGGCGATCCGCTCGGCGAACACCAGGCCCTCCAGCAGGGAGTTGGAGGCCAGCCGGTTGGCGCCGTGCACGCCGGTGCAGGCGACCTCGCCGCACGCGTACAGGCCCGGCACCGTGGTACGTCCGCGCAGGTCGGTGCGCACGCCGCCGGAGGCGTAGTGCGCGGCGGGGGCGACCGGGATCGGCTGCGTGACCGGGTCGATGCCGTGCGCCCGGCAGGCGGCCAGGATGGTGGGGAAACGTTCCTGCCACATGGCGGCGCCGAAGTGCCGCGCGTCCAGGTACATGTGCGCGGCGCCGGTCTCCCGCATGCGGCGCATGATCGCCTTGGCCACGATGTCGCGCGGCGCGAGTTCGGCCAGTTCGTGCTGTCCCACCATGAAGCGCACCCCGTCGGCGTCCACCAGGTGCGCGCCCTCGCCGCGGACCGCCTCGGACACCAGCGGCTGCTGGCCCTCGGCGTCCGGGCCCAGCCACAGCACGGTCGGGTGGAACTGCACGAACTCCAGGTCGCTGACCTCGGCCCCGGCGCGCAGCGCCAGCGCCACCCCGTCACCGGTGGACACCGGCGGGTTGGTCGTCGCCGAGAACACCTGGCCCATGCCGCCGGTGGCCAGCACCACGGCGCCCGCCCGCACCGCGCCCACTCCGTCGCGCTGCCCCTCCCCCATCACGTGCAGGGTGACGCCCGCGGTACGGCCGGCCACATCGGTGAGCAGGTCCAGGACCAGCGCGTTCTCCACCAGCTTGATCCCCTCGGCGGCGCGCACCGCGGCGATCAGGGCCCGCGAGATCTCCGCGCCGGTCGCGTCGCCGCCCGCGTGGGCGATACGCCGCCGGTGGTGGCCGCCCTCCCGGGTGAGCAGGATCGTGCCGACCTCGTCCGCGTCGAAGTGCGCGCCGGTGGCGATCAGCCGGCGCACCGCGTCCGGCCCCTCGGTGACCAGGGCCCGCACCGCCGGCTCGTCGCACAGCCCGGCGCCCGCGACCAGGGTGTCCGCCAGGTGCTGGTCGGGCGTGTCGCCGTCGCCGAGGGCGGCGGCGATGCCGCCCTGGGCCCAGCGGGTGGAGCCGTCGTCCAGATGCGCCTTGGTCACCACCGTGACCTTCGCGCCGGCGGCGGCGCAGCGCAGCGCCACGGTCAGCCCGGCCACGCCGGAGCCCACGACCACCACGTCGGAGGCGATCGTCCAGCCGGGGGCGGGGGCGTGCAGGCGTATTCCGGTGGACGGATCGGCGTAGGGGGCGGCGGCTCTGGCGTCGTTCGCGGTCATGGGGCGGCTCCGAACTGCGGAGTGGCGGCTGCTTGCGGGCCGGGGAACTCCAGCGGGATGTTGTCGATCAGACGGGTGGTGCCGACCTTGGCGGCGACGGCCAGGACGGCAGGTCCGGTGTGGCCGGGCGGGGCCGCGGTGAACGTCGCGGGGTCGATGAGGTCCAGGTAGTCCACGGCGACGCCCTCGGCGCCGGCCAGCGACGCGCGGGCGGCGTCCCGTACCGCCGCGGGACCCTGCGCGAGGCGGTCACGGCCGGCGAACAGCGCGCGGGACAGCGCCAGGGCCTGACGGCGCTGCACGCCGCTCAGGTAGCGGTTGCGGCTGGACAGCGCCAAGCCGTCGTCCTCGCGGACGGTGGGCACGGCGGTGATCTCCACCGGGAAGTTCAGGTCGGTCACCATGCGGCGGATCACCGCGAGCTGCTGGGCGTCCTTCTGCCCGAAGAAGGCCGCCCGCGGCCGGGTCAGGTGCAGCAGCTTGGCGACCACCGTGAGGACCCCGTCGAAGTGGCCGGGCCGCGACGCGCCCTCGTACCCCTGTCCCATCGGCCCCGCGGTGATCCTGACCTGCGGCTGCCCGCCCGGGTAGACCTCCTCCGCCGCCGGCGCGAACACCCGGTCGGCGCCCGCCTTCGCGGCCACCTCCAGATCCGCGTCCAGGGTGCGCGGATACCGGTCCAGGTCCTCGTTCGGCCCGAACTGCAGCGGATTGACGAATACGGTGACGGTGACCGGTCCCTCGCCCGCGTACTCCCGGGCCGCCCGGATCAGCGTGGCGTGCCCCTCGTGCAGCGCGCCCATGGTCATCACCACGGCCGCCGCCGGGGGCAGGTCCGCGGCGCGCCGTATCAGCTCCGTCATCGGTTCCCCTCGTCGGCCAGGGCGCCCAGCAGCGCCTCGGCGTACTCCGCCTTGAGCATCCCGTTGGCCAGGGCGCGGTCGGCGGTGGCGCGGGCCATGGCCACGTATCCGGCCACGGTCTCGGGCGCGTGCGTACGCAGCTCCCGCAGGTGGGCGGCCACCGTGCCGGCGTCCCCCCGGGCGACCGGGCCGGTCAGCGCGGCGTCCCCGGAGCGCAGGGCGTTGTCCAGCGCCGCGCCCAGCAGCGGCCCCAGCATCCGGCCGGGCTCGGCCACCCCCGCCTCCCGCAGCAGGTCCATCGCCTGCGCGACCAGGGTGACCAGGTGGTTGGCGCCGATCGCCAGCGCCGCGTGATAGAGCGGGCGGGCCGACTCCTCGATCCACTCCGGCTCGCCGCCCATCTCGATCACCAGCGCCTCGGCCGCGGTGCGCAGCTCCACCGGGGCGGTCACGCCGAAGCAGCAGCCCGCCAGGCGCTGCACGTCCACCTCCGTGCCGGTGAAGGTCATCACCGGATGCAGCGCCAGCGGCAGCGCGCCCGCCCTCAGCGCCGGCTCCAGCACGGCGATCCCGTACCGCCCCGAGGTGTGCGCCACCAGCTGTCCCGGCCGCACCGCCCCCGTCTCGGCCAGCCCGCTCACCAGGTCCGGCAGCGCGTCGTCCGGCACCGTCAGCAGCACCAGATCGGCCCGCTCCAGCACGGCCGCCGGCTCCACCAGCGGCACCCCCGGCAGCAGTTCCTCGGCCCGCCGCCGCGACGCCTCCGACACGCCCGACACGGCCACCGGGTGGTGCCCCGCCATCCGCAACGCCGCGGCCAGCGCGGGCCCCACACGCCCGGCCCCCACCACCCCCACGGCCAGCCTCGCCGGCTTCTCCTCCACCACCACACGCCTCCCGCGGCCCGGACTTCTCGTCAATCCTACGCGAATCCCCTTCCCGGGGGGTTCCCCGACGCAGTGACCCTTCGCACGTCCTGCCTCCCTCTTCCCGGCTTGGGCTTGGAGGTCGCCTGCCTGCTCCCGCCGGGGGGCCGCTGCCACGGAGGGGGTCGTTGCGGGGAAGGGGTGCGGTTCGCAGGGGCGTGCCTCTGCTCAAGGGGTTCGAGGGGAAAGGCTGTTGCGGGGCCGAGGCAGGTGAGTGGTGGAGCGCTCTTGACGGCTCGCCGCCCCGCTTGCGGCCGGCTCGGCACCGCCGATTTCCGCCATCGTCGCGCGCCGCCGCGGCGGCGGATTCGAGGGTGCGGGCCGGCGGAGGGCCAGGCAGGGGTGGCCCGGAAGGCGCGGGTGCCCCGGGAGACGGGGTGGCCGGAGGACAGGGTGGCCCGGGCTGGCGGGTGACGGAAGGGGCGGGCCAGCCCGGGGGTGCGGGCCGGAGGCGAACTCGGGAGGCGGCGTGACCCGGGGGACGGCGTGGCCCTGGGGTGGTGGGAGGGGTCGGAGGGGTGGGGGTCCGAAATGCTGACTTATATTTGTGGGCCGCCAGGCCCGTAAATATGAGATTTCGGACTCCCGCTCCGGAGGCCCCGACCCCCGTACGTACAACCCGCGCTCCGTTCAAGGCCCGCCCCCGTACGACCCGCACCCTTCGAAAACAAGCGCCGCAGCATTTCCCGGCGCCCCGGGGTCGAAGTGGGAACCCCCGGAGGGGAGGATCGGGGGATGGATGACGTGACGGAGAAGGCGCGGCTGGTGGCGGCCGTGGACGCGTGCGGGAAGGTGCTGAACGGGGGGAAGGGCGAGTCGGTCCGGGCGCGGTGGGAGCGGCTGGGACGGGAAGGGGGTGAGGTGTGGGATCTGGAGGGGGAACCGGATCGGTACGGGGACGAGGTGGTGCGGGGACTGGAGGAGAAGGTCGCCGAGCTGCTGGGAACGCAGGACGCCGCCTTCTTCCCGACCGGGACCATGGCCCAGCAAGTGGCGCTGCGCGCATGGGCGGGCAGGACCGGCAACCCGGTGGTGGCCCTCCACCCGCTGGCCCACCCCGAAGTGCACGAGCGCAACGCCCTGTCCACGGTGACCGGACTCCGCACGGTCCACCCCACCCGCGCCCCCCGCCTCCCCTCGGCCGACGAAATACGCGAATTCCCTGAACCGTTCGGCACCCTGATGCTCGAACTCCCCCTGCGGGACGCCGGATTCGTGCTGCCGTCGTGGGACGAGCTGACGGCGACCGTGGCGGCGGCCCGCGAACGGGACGCCGTGATCCATTTCGACGGCGCCCGTATATGGGAATGCGCCCCGCACTTCGGCCGTACGCTGCCCGAAATCGCGGCCCTCGCCGATTCGGTCTACGTGAGCTTCTACAAGTCGCTGGGCGGCCTGGCCGGCGCCGCACTGGCCGGCCCCACCGACCTGATCGACGAAGCCAAGGTGTGGCGGCACCGCTACGGCGGCCTCGCCTACCAGCAGTTCCCGATCGCACTGGCCGCACTGGCCGGCCTGCACACCGAACTGCCGCGCCTGCCCTCGTACGTGGCGCACGCCAAGACCGTGGCGAAGGCCCTGCGCGAGGGCATCGGCGAAGGGCTCGCGGACGCGGGAGCCGCCCGGGGCTGGCCCAAGGTCCACCCGGCCGAACCCCACACCCACCAGTTCCAGCTCTGGCTCCCGTACCCGGCCGAGATCGTGAACGCCGCCGCCCTGCGCCAGGCCGAGCAGGACCGGGTCACCCTCTTCGGCCGTGCCCGGTTCACCGAACCGGGCCTGCCCGGCCTGTCGATGACCGAGATGATGATCGCGGCGAGCGCCCTGGAGTGGACGGAGAGCCAGGTACGGGAGGCGGCGGCATCCTTCGTACGCCACCTGGTCGCCGCAGAAACCGCCGCGCATGCCGATCAGCCCGCACCTGACATCCCGTCACAACCGGCCGGTCAGGCGGAACGTCAGGCCGAACATCACGCCGAAGAGGAACCCGTCACGCCGGCACCCTGAGCAGCAACTTGCCCGTCGTCGTCCGCGACTCCACCAGCTCGTGGGCCCGCCCCGCCTCCTCCAGCGGGAACTCCGCGGTTATGGGCAGCTCCACCCCGCTGTCGGTGAGCAGGGAGAACGCCCGCTCGGCCAGGGTCCGCAGCGCCTGCGGGTCCTCCCCGGCCATGCTGAGCATGGAGAACCCGGCGACCGAGATCGCCCGCGGGGCGATCTCGGCGGCGGCGGTCTGCCACGGCTCGGCGCCGCGCGCGTTGCCGAAGTTGACCAGGCGGCCGAACCGGGCCAGCACCTGGAGCGTGCGGTGGAAGGTCTCGCCGCCGACTGAGTCGAGCGCGAGGTCCACCCCGCGCCCGCCGGTCACGGCGAGCACGTCCGCGTCGAAGTCAGCCGCCTCGAAGACCTGGTCGTAACCGGACTTGAGCGCGTGCTCGGCCTTCGCGAGGCTGGAGACCGTGCCGTAGACCCCCGACGCGCCGCCCATCCGGGCGAGTTGGCCGGCGATGGTGCCGACGCCGCCGGCCGCGCTGTGGATGAGGACGGTGTCGCCCTCGCGCAGCCGGCCGATCTCGTGCAGCAGGGCGTACGCGGTGGGCAGGACGGTGGGCAGCGCGGCCGCGGTGCGCAGCGAGACGCCGTGCGGGAGCGGGAAGACGGTGGCGGCCGGGGCGACGGCGATCTGCGCGTAGCCACCGCCGCGCATGAAGGCCGCTACTTCCTGGCCGGGAACGATTCCGGAGACGCCGTCACCGACCGCCCGCACCGTGCCCGAGACGTCCATGCCGGGGCGGAAGGGCAGCTTCGGCACCCGGTAACCGTCCGCGCGGGCTTTGATGTCGGCGAAGTTGACGCCGGCGAAGGCGACGTCGATGGTGACCTCGCCCGGCCCCGGATCCGGCTCCGGCAGTTCCACCGTGGTCAGGACCTCGGGACCGCCGAACTCTTCGATGACGATGGCACGCATGCAATGCTCCCCGTAGCTGAACCGGTACTGCTCGTCCGCGGGCGCCGGTTGGCGCCCGACAGCGCTTGCCGCCGTACGAACACCGCGAATGCTGGGATCATTCCAGCCGCGCGCGACTTCCCCCCGTTCGGGGGTGCGGGCCCGGCGGCGCCGGTCAGTTGGCGCTCCCACCTGCGCGAACCAGGCCCGATTCATAGGCGAGCACCACCGCCTGCACCCGGTCCCGCAGACCCAGCTTGGTGAGGATCCGTCCGACGTGCGTCTTCACAGTAGCCTCGGACAGCACCAGCTTGGCAGCGATTTCGCCGTTCGACAGGCCCTGGGCGACCAGCAGCAGCACCTCCCGTTCCCGGTCGGTGAGTTTGTCGACCTCGGTGTGGCGGCGCTCGCCGGCGGCGCTGGGCAGCATCGGGGTGAACCGGTCCAGCAGCCGCCGGGTGGTGCTGGGCGCCACCACCGCGTCCCCGCTGTGCACCGCCCGGATCGCGGTCAGCAGCTCGTCCGGCGGCACGTCCTTGAGCATGAAGCCGCTGGCGCCGGCCTTGAGCGCGGCGAACGCGTACTCGTCGAGGTCGAAGGTGGTGAGGATGAGGACGCGCGGCCCGCCCGCCTCGGGGGTACGGTCGCCGCCGCAGATCCGGCGGGTCGCCTCCACCCCGTCCATCTTCGGCATGCGCACGTCCATGAGGACCACGTCCACCCGGGTGGCGCGCAGCACCTCCAGCGCCTCCGCGCCGTCCCCGGCCTCGGCGACCACCTCCATGTCCGGCTGCGCGGCCAGCACCATCCGGAAGCCGGTGCGCAGCAGCACCTGGTCGTCGACGAGCATGACGCGGATCGCCATCGGAAGCCTTTCGGTTTTTCTGTTGGGATGGGGGTGCTGGTCGGTACGTCACGGCAGGGCCGCCGTCTCGCCGCTGGTCCGCAGCGGCAGCACCGCGCTGACCCGGAAGCCGCCGCCCGGGCGCGGGCCGGCGTCGAGGGTGCCGCCGATCATGCCGATCCGCTCGCGCATGCCGATCAGGCCCTGGCCGAGGCCGTCCTGGCCGCCCTGCCGGTACAGCTCGGCGCGGGCGCCGTGCCCGTCGTCCTCGATCAGCAGGTCGAGCGCGGCGTCGCCGAAGCCGAGCAGGACCGAGGCGCTGGCGCCGTCGCCGCCGTGCTTGCGGACGTTGGTCAGCGCCTCCTGGACGATCCGGTACGCGGTCAGCTCCACGCCGCTGGACAAGGGGCGGGCGTGCCCGGCGACCTCGAAGCGGACCGGGAGGCCGGCGCCGCGCACCTGGTCGATGAGGTCGGCGAGCTGGTCCACGCCGGGCTGCGGCACGTATTCCCCGCCTGCGTCGTCGCCGGCCCGCAGCAGGCCGAGCAGCCGGCGCATCTCGGCCAGCGCCTGGCGGCCGGTGCTGGAGATGGTCTCCAGCGCCTGCTTGGCCTGGTCGGGGGCCGCGTCCAGCACATAGGCGGCGCCGTCGGCCTGGACGACCATCACCGAGACGTTGTGGGCCACCACATCGTGCAGTTCGCGGGCGATCCGGGCCCGCTCGGCGGCGACCGCGGCCTTGGACTGTGCCTCGCGCTCCCGGTGCAGCCGGGCGGCCCGCTCCTCCAGCTCCGCGTAGTAGGCGCGGCGGGTGCGCAGCCGGTCGCCGACCACCCAGGACAGGGCGAAGATGCCGGTCAGGAAGCAGGTGGACAGCAGGGTGGTCCAGATGGTGCTGTCCCTGCCGTGCGGCGGCCAGCGGATGATCGACAGCGGCGCGGCGAGCAGGCCGGCGGTCAGCGCCAGCCGGGAGGACCAGCGGGTGCCGGTGGCGGCGCAGGTGTAGATGATCACCAGGTACGCGATGTCGCCCGGGTTGGTGGACACGTCCAGGGCGAGCTGGAGCAGCCCGGTGGCCAGCGCCACCAGCAGCATCTTCTCCGGCACCTTGCGGCGCAGCGCGACGACCGCGGCCAGCGCGAAGGACAGCGGCACCGCGGCGACCCGGGCGGCCGCGGACAGGCTCGGGTCCAGGACGATCCACACGCCGGACACGCCGAGCAGGACGACGGCCCAGAAGCTGTCGACCCACGTCGGGTGTCGGCGGAAGAAGTCGTAAACGCGCTGCACATCACCCAGCGTATGCACGGCGCCCCGCGACGGGGTCACCCCCAGGAGCGATCTGGACCTACGCCCCAAGGTGGACGGCCCTTTTTATTGCCGCGCCTTCGCCTCCGGGCGCTCAAGCCCGATGTCGACAGTCGATCGTGCTCCGTCCCTCGTTCCTCGGGACGCTGCGCGCGTTCTCCCTTTCGACATCGGCGCGCCCTTTGGCTCAGTCGCTACACGGCGAACCCTGCACGGGCCGCCACCAACGGTCGCCCGTCAGCCTGCCCTGCGGTGGCTCGGGCGGGTGGCGGAGCGGGAGCGTTTTTCGACGTACATGCGCTGGTCGGCGGAGTGGAGGACTTCCTCGGCGGTCATGCCGCAGCCGGCCCAGCCGATGCCGAAGCTGGCGCCGACGCGGACGGCGCGGCCGTCCACCCGGATGGGGGGGATGATCGCGTTGCGCAGGCGGACCGCGAGGTCGGCCGCGTCGGCGGGGGCGAGGCCGTCGGCGAGGACGACGAATTCGTCGCCGCCGAGTCTGGCAACGGTGTCACCGTCGCGGACGGCGCCGCTGAGCCGCCGGGCCACCTCGATGAGCACGGCGTCGCCGGTGTGGTGGCCGAAGCGGTCGTTGATGGACTTGAAGCCGTCGAGATCGCAGAAGAGGACCGCGAGCCCCTTGCCGGCCGCCTCGTCCTTCTCGTCCGGGGCGACGGTGTGGGTGTGGGAGTCGAGGGAGCCCAGCGGTGCGGCGAGCTCGTCGGGGCCGTAGCCGTAGCTGAAGGCGAATTCGTCCAGGCCCTCGGGGCCCTCGGCGGCGCGCGCGGCCGCGTCCTTGTCCTGGGGGCGGCCGCACAGCCGGGCGGACAGGCGCGCGCGCAGTTCGGCGCTGTTGGGCAGGCCGGTCAGGGAGTCGTGGCTGGCGCGGTGGGCGAGCTGGAGCTCGCGGCCCTTGCGTTCCTCGATGTCCTCGACGTGGGTGAGCAGGAAGCGGGGGCCGTCGGCGGTGTCGGCGACGACGGAGTTGCGCAGCGAGACCCACACGTAACTGCCGTCGCGGCGGGCCAGCCGCAGCTCGGCCCGCCCGCCCTCGGCGGAGGTGCGCAGCAGCAGGCCGACGTCCTCGGGGTGGACCAGGTCGGAGAAGGAGTAGCGGCGCATGACCGAGGCGGACCGCCCCAGCAGCCGGCACAGGGCGTCGTTGGCGCGCAGCAGCTTGCCGTGCTGGTCGCCGCCCATCTCGGCGATGGCCATCCCGCTGGGCGCGTACTCGAAGGCCTGCCGGAAGCTCTCCTCGCTGGCCCGCAGCGCCTGCTGGTCGCGTTCGAGCCGGACCAGGGCACGCTGCATGTTGGCCCGCATCCGCGCGTTGCTGATCGCGACACCCGCCTGGAAGGCGTACATCTGCAGCGCCTCGCGGCCCCAGGGGCCGGGGTGACGGCCGCTGGAGGGCTTGTCGACCGAGATCACGCCGATCAGCTCGCTGCCGACGCTCTGCGAGGAGAACATCGGCGCGTACAGGCGGTCGCCGGGGTGCCATTCGTCGGGGAAGCGCGGCAGCGGGCCCTCGGTGTGCCACTGGGGCACGTCGTCGTCGATGAGCACCCAGCCCTCGGTGTGCGGGATGAACCGCAGGGTGCCCCAGCGCTCGCCCATGGTCAGCCGGCGCTCCCAGGAGGTGCGCGAGCCCACCCGCCCGGCCAGCAGCGCCTCACCGGCGGTGCTGCCGGCGAACGCGGCCACCACGAGGTCGCCGTCCGGGCGGACCAGGTTCACCGCGGCCAGCTCGAACCCCAGCCCGCGGACCACCCCGTCGGCCACGGCCTGAAGGGTGTCGGCGAGGCTGCGTGCCGTGTTGAGGTCCGCCACGACCTGGTGGAGCTGGCGCAGGGTCGCCAGGCGGACGTACGGCTCCGACTCGGTGTCCATGCCCCCCTCCACGCCCTCGGCGTCGTCTCGTCCAGTGGTGTCCGGTGCTCGGCTGCCGGCCCACTGGCCGGCCTGGTGGCCGTCGCTGCGGCCACCGCGTGCGCGGTGGCTGATGCCCTCACTACGCATACGCATTCATCCGATTACACCGCCACTGAATCACAGCGAGCTGTGCGCCCGGTACACAGGGTCAACAATTCGTGCTCCTTGTGACTCAAGTCACACCATCGGGTGAGCAGTTGAACACAGAACGTATAGCCTCCGGTCCACGGTGCCCCGGGCACCCCCGGGTCCTGGGCCACGCCTCGGGACACGTCCTAGGTCCGCCGTCCGGCCGTCTGCGACCACCGGCCGATGTCCGCGCCTCTACCGACCCGTAACGTGATGAGGGTGCACCACACTTCAGCAGGACGGCATTCTGGGACCACCATGGGCCAGCCCGTCAACACCGATGAGTTCCGTGCCGCGATGTCCCGGCTCGCCGCCGGCGTGGTCCTCGTGACCGCCCACGACCCGGAGGACGGGCCGCGCGGCGAGGACGTCGGCATGACGGCGACCGCGTTCATGTCCGTCTCCCTCGAACCGCCTCTGGTGCTGGTGAGCGTACGTGCCGGCGCCCGGATGGACGAACTGCTGGAGCGGCAGCCGCGGTGGGCGGTGTCCGTGCTCAGCGAGAGCCAGCGGCACATCGCCGGCCGGTTCGCGCTGCGCGGCCGGATCAGCGACCGGCTGCTGTTCGAGGACATCGCGTACTACCGCGGCCAGGAATCCGGCGCGCCCGTGCTCGGCGGGGCGCTGGCGATACTCGAGTGCGAGACCGACCAGCGGGTCGAGGCGGGCGACCACACGCTGATCGTGGGGCGCGTGCTCACGGTGCGCACGCCCAGCGCGGACGGCGGCCCGCTCACCTACTTCCGGGGGCGGTACCGCTACCTGGGGTAGTGCCGCTACCGGGGTAGTGCCCCGGAATTCCCGGGCCTCAGTCCCAGGACCCGGAACGCGAGCGCTTGGTGTCGCTGCGCTGCCGCTTCTGCCGCAGCCGGTGCTCGTTGACCGACCGCGGGATGCGGGTCGGGCGGCGCGGCTGGGGCGGCGGCGCGGTGGCCTGGGCCAGCAGCGCGGCCATCCGGGCCGCTGCGGTCTCGCGGTTGCGCCACTGGGAGCGGTGCTCGGAAGCGGTCACGGTGAGGGCGCCGCCGGTCAGCCGGCCGGCCAGCCGCTCCAGCGCGCGCTCCTTCCACACCGGCGGCAGCGCGTCGGTGCCCGCGAGGTCGAAGCGCAACTCCACGCGCGAGTCGGAGGTGTTGACGTGCTGCCCGCCGGGCCCGGAGGACCGCGAGAAACGCCACATCAGTTCGGCCTCCGGCACGGAGACCGAACCGCGGATGAACAAGGGCCCGGACATGCCTCCATGGTCGCGCGTCCGGCGCGGTCCGTCACGGGGATTTAACGGGCACAGCTGCACGGGACCCGGCGGTACGCGACCCGGCGGCGACCCGGCGGTGCGGGAATTGCCGATGGTGCGGCCGTGGCCCGTGCTTCGGGCGGGTTTCCGGCGGGTCAAGGAACCGTAAGGGCCGGGCTCCGCGTAAGGAGGGATGACGGTAGTTTCGACGGCAACACCCACGACCACAAAAGGGGACTTCCCATGGCGGTAAGCCTGTCCAAGGGCGGCAACGTCTCGCTCAGCAAGGAGGCGCCCGGCCTGACGGCCGTGACGGTCGGCCTCGGCTGGGACGTCCGGACCACCACCGGCACCGACTTCGACCTGGACGCGAGCGCCATCGCCGTCAACCCGACCGGCAAGGTCTACTCCGACGGCCACTTCGTCTTCTTCAACAACAAGCAGAGCCCCGACCAGACCATCGTCCACACCGGCGACAACCGCACCGGCGCGGGCGAGGGCGACGACGAGCAGATCAACGTCAACCTCGCCGGCCTGCCCGCGGACGTCGACAAGATCGTCTTCCCGGTGTCCATCTACGACGCCGAGTCCCGCAGCCAGAACTTCGGCCAGGTGCGCAACGCCTACATCCGCATCATCAACCAGGCCGGCGGCGCCGAGATCGCCCGCTACGACCTGAGCGAGGACGCGGCCACCGAGACCGCCATGGTCTTCGGCGAGCTCTACCGCAACGGCGCCGAGTGGAAGTTCCGCGCGGTCGGCCAGGGTTACGCCTCCGGCCTGGTCGGCATCGCCCAGGACTTCGGCGTCAACATCTGACTGCCGCGCCCGCAGTCCGCGGCCTCTCGACGGCCGCCCCGCAGCCCGGACAAGGCACCCGGCACCGCCCAACGCGGCCGGGTGCCTTTCCATTTGGGCTTTCGCGGGCCTCCTCGGGTCCCCCTGGGCCTTTCCCGGCTTGACCTCAAGCGGACTTGACGTTGTTGGCTGAGCGTGACCGGCGAAGAGCCAACGGAACGACGGACCGGAACACGACGGGCCGGAACACGAAAAAGGGGGAGCGGCGGATGCGCGCGGTGATGCTGTACGAGTTCGGGCCGGCGGAGAACCTGCGGTACGAGGAGGTGCCCGATCCGGTGCCCGGCCCCGGCCAGGTCCGGGTGGCCGTCGAGGCGGCGGGCGTGCACCTGGTGGACACGCTGCTGCGGGCCGGCGGTTACGGCAACGGCCCGATCCCCGCGCCGCGGTTGCCGACGATCCCCGGCCGCGAGATCGCCGGGACGGTCGACGCGCTCGGCGCGGACGTCGGCCCGCAATGGTTCGGCCGCCGGGTGGTCGCCCACCTGGGCATGGCGCCCGGCGGCTACGCCGCGTCGGCGGTGACCGAGGTGGAGCGGCTGCACGAGGTGCCCGCCGGGCTCGGGTTCGCCGAGGCGGTCGCCATGATCGGCACCGGGCGCACCACGATCGCGGTCCTCCGCCAGGCCGCCCTGACCGCGGCCGACACCGCGGTGGTGCTGGCGGCCGCGGGCGGCATCGGCTCGCTGCTGGTGCAGCAGGCGCGTGCGGTGGGCGCGACCGTGGTCGGCGCGGCGGGCGGGCCGGACAAGACCGCCCGGGTCCGCGACCTGGGCGCCGATGTCGCCGTGGACTACGCCCGGCCGGACTGGGCCGGCGAGGTACGGCGCGCGCTGGGCGGCGAGCGCCCGGCGACCGTGGTCTTCGACGGCGTGGGCGGTACGGCGGGCCGCGCCGCGGTCGGCCTGCTCGCGCCGGGCGGCCGGCACCTGGTGTACGGCTGGGCGGGCGGCCCCGGCCCGGTCCCGTTCGCTCAGAGCGAACTCGCCGCCCTGGGCGTCACGTCGACCGTCGTCGTGGGCCCCGCGATGCAGAAGATCACCGGCACCCCGGAGGGCCTGCGCGCCGTCGAGGCCGAGGCCCTGGCCGCGGCCGCCGAGGGCCGGCTCGTCCCCGCCGTCCACCCCTTCCCCCTCGCCGACGCCGCCCGCGCCCACGCCGCGCTGGAGTCCCGGGCCACCATGGGCAAGGTGGTGCTGATCCCGTAGCGGGGTCGGGCATGGAGCCGTGCACCGGGTCGTACGCGGGATCGCATCCGGGGCCGTATACAAAAGGACACGGCGCACGCGCGTCCGTACCCCGGACGTACCCCCCGAGTACCCCGGACGCGGCACCGTACGGCGCCGCACGGCACTGCCTCGGCCCCGGGACTTGGGAACTCCTTTACGCTTCGTGAGAGTTGTCGGAGCGAACGCCGACACCGGACGACCGTACGACGAGGAGAGCCCTCCGATGCCTCTGTGGGACCGCTTCAAGGAATCCGCCCAGTCCATGCAGACCCAGCTCAACGCCAAGAAGAACGACCTGAAGAGCGGGGCCTTCCGGGACGCGAGCATGGCGATGTGCGCCCTGGTGGCCGCCGCCGACGGCTCCGTCGACCCCGCCGAACGGCAGCGCGTGGCCGCCCTGATCGGCAGCAACGAGGTCCTGCAGAACTTCCCGGCCATGGACCTCCAGCGCCGGTTCGAGGACTACCTCAACAAGCTGACCGCCGACTTCGACTTCGGCAAGGTCGCGATCCTCCAGGAGATCGGCAAGGTGCAGAAGAAGCCGGCCGAGGCGCGCGCGGTCATCCAGATCGGCATCGTGATCGGCGGCGCGGACGGCACGTTCGACAAGACCGAGCAGGCCGTGGTGCGCGAGGCGTGCTACGCGGTGGGCCTGAACCCGGCGGAGTTCGACCTCTGAGCCGCTGATGAGCCGCTGACGAGCCGCTGAGCTCCCGACGCCTCCCCCCGTCACCCGTACCCCTGCCTGCGTACCGCCTCCGTACCGCCGCCGCCCGACTCCCCCGGCCACCTCGCACCGCGGTGTGACCGGGTGGGTATCGTCGGTCACCCGGGGGAGTCAGGGGAACATCGTTGTCCCAGTTGTCCCAGGGGAGGGCGTCCGGTGCCGGACGAGGACGAATACGCGCTGTCGGTGTATCAGGCGCTGCGCAGCCGAGGGGGGCTGGCGGCGGGCGCGCTGCGCAAGGCGGCCGGGCTGAGCGAGGAGCAGACCAGGCACGGCCTGGCGCGGCTGCGCGAGCTCGGCCTGGTCGAGGAGCGCGCGGGCCGGCTGGACCCGGTCGAGCCGGACACCGCGGTCGTGCAGACCATGGAGGCGATGCACCGCGGCGCCGAGGAGCTGATCCGGGTCCAGCGGCTGACCCGCGCCCTGGTGTCGGTCTACCGCCCGGCGGCCAGCCGCGGGGCGTCGCAGGTCGAGGTGGAGTACGTCACCGGCCGCCGCCGCAAGGACCGGCTGATGCTGGACTTCAACACCACCGTCCGCCAGGAGTGCGCCTCGCTGCACCCGGGCCCGATGCCGCCCATGGACGTCCTGGAGGGCTCGCTCGGCCTGGACGAGGCCATGCTCGCCCGCGGTGTGCGGGTGCGGGCGATCTATCCCACCGCGCTCCTCCAGACCCCCAAGCACGTCCGCTACCTGCAGCGGCTGGAGAGCCTCGGCGTCGAGGTCCGGCTCGTCGAGCACGCCGCGTACGACCTGCTCATCTTCGACCGGGCCGTGGCCTGCGTGCCCGGCGACCCGGACAACCCCGGCGAGTCGATGCTGGTGGTGCGCGGCTCGGCGCTGATCAAGACGTACGCCGCGATGTACGAGGACTACTGGCTGCGGTCGGTGACGCTGGACGCGGGCACCGCCGCCGCCTCGGTCACCCGGCTCACGTCCCAGGAACGGGTCGTCTTCCGCCTGATGGCCGGCGGCCTGACCGACGACCAGATAGCCCGCCGCCTGGGCGTCCACCGCCGCACCGTCCAGCGGGCCGTCACCAAACTCATGGAACGCCTCGGCGTCGCCAGCCGCTTCGAGGCGGGGCTCCGGCTGGCCCAGGACCCGGAGTTCGCCCGCGCGGCCCGGTGGGTGGGGCCGCCGGCGCACTGACAGGTACTGGTGCGTGCAGTGGGGGCCGGCGGGCCGGGCCGGCCCCCACGGTGCCGGCACGTGTCCCCCCCGGGAGACCGGGCGAGCAGTCCGGTTCGCCACGTGCCGGCGCCGGCCGCAGCGCTCGGGGATACCACGGCCGGTCGGCACCTTTCGGTGCCGCGGCACTCTCGGTAGACGGGGAGTCACGCCTCGAAGTGCCGCAACAGATTGGTACCTGATCACGCCGGTGCGTGCCTACCGCGTTCGACCCGCCTCCGCCGCTCGGCTCCCGGTGCGAACCGCCCCCGACGTGCACCTTTTCCGTCGTCGGCCTTTGGATGTCCAAAAAGGAACATCTACCAATGTGGACAGCGATATGGACATCGAACGACCGGACCCGGTCCGCAACGGTCACCAGAGCGACTTCAGGGCCCGCCGGGTGACGGGCCACCACAGGCCCGGCCTGGAGAGGAACCCGTACAGAAGGAGGACGGGGTTGGGTACGGGTTTCCGCAGCCACGCGTGCTCGTCGCTCAGGCCCACGAGGGCGGCGCTGCACCAGGCGGCCGTGATCGCGGGGACGAGGGTGAGCAGGACGGTCAGCAGCACGGGTCCGTAGCCGACGTCGGTGATCACTGCCACGATCCCGACCTCGCCGAACCACATGACGGCCGCCGGGAACGCGGCGAGCAGGCCCCGCGGAATCGCGTGCCGTAGCAGCCCTTCGGGCACGACGGCCAGCACAGTCGCCACCGCAGCCCCGATCAGCACTGCGACGGCCAGGGTCCCCAGGGCGCCCACCACCAGCCACGCGTCGCACCACACCGCGTCGCTGATGCCGCCCCGGACATCGCCCATAACAGCGCCCGCCGCCACCGAGTCCAACCCCAGCGCGAGCGCGAGCGCTCCCCAGACCACCGCGCCCACACGCCCGAGCCGGACCCCGAACCGCACCCCGCGGACCAGGATTTCGCGCCTCGACACCATGCCGCCCCCCACAGAGCCGGTCGGGGTCGTCCCCCGCTCAGCAGTATGGCTCCGGCCCGGGGAGAGGGGCGCGGCGGCCCCTCCCCCGGGCCGGACTCGGGCTCAGCGGCTCAGCGGCTCAGCCGGGCGACGATCAGGTTGGGGTCCTCCGCGGTGTTGTACGCGGCGCTGAAGACGGAGACGGTGTCGCCGCGTACGGCGACGGACGTGGGGTTCTGCAGGCCGTCGGCCCCGGTGAGGACGATGGAGTGGGTGCCGTCGGGGCGGACGAGGGCGACCTCGTTCGGGGCGTTCAAGGCGGCCAGCAGCTGGTCGCCGTGGCCGGTGAACGCGAAGTCGTCGATCCCGGCCAGGCCGGTGGCCACGGTCCGGACCGCGCCGGCGCGCCCGTCCGGGAGGACGGGGACGCGCAGGACGGTGCCCTTGTCGAGGTTGGTCGCCCACAGCGCGCCGCCATGGAGCTTCAGGCCGTTGGCGCCGAGGAAGCCGGTGGAGGCGAGTTCGGGGGCGGTGGACCAGGCGGTGGGGGTGCCGCCGGTGGTGGGTACGCGCCAGATGGTGCCGAGCGCGGAGTCGGCGGCGTAGAGGGTGTGCGTGCGCCGGTCCAGCGCCAGGCCGTTGGGCAGGGCGTCGGCCGGCAGTGCGGCTATCCGCCGCGGTACGCCGCCGGGGCGCAGCCGCCACACCCCGGTCAGGTCGGCGGTGCCGGTGGCGTACAGGAAGTACAGCGTGCCGTCGTCGGCGCGGACGATGCCCAGGGTCAGCGGGAAGCCCAGGACCGGGGTGTGGACACCGCCGTCCGCGGGCGCGGGCAGGGTGGCCAGCACGCGGGTGGTGCCCCGGGCGGTGATCTCGGCGACCTGGCGGCCCTCGGCGAAGGTGACGTACGCGGCGCCGCCCGGTGCGGCCGCCACGTTCTCGGGCGTCTGCCCCTGCGCGAGGTCGAAGTGCACGGCGATCCGCGGGTCGCTCAGCGGCGCGGAGGCGGCCGAGGCCGCCGGGAGCGGGCTGAGCGCCGCGGCGGCGGCACCGGCGAGGACGGCCGCCGAGGCGGCGACCCTGGAGAACTTCTTGGTCATGGTTCCTTCTCAAAGGGATCGTGTGTGTGGGCGTGCGGCAGCGGTACGCCGACGCGTGGGTGGAGGCGAGAGAGGTACGGGAACGTCAGCCGGTGCCGGCCGGGAACCCGCTGCGCGGCTGCGGGACCGGTACGGCGGCTTGGCCGACGGTCTGGGCGAGCAGGGCAAGGGCCGCCCGCGAGGACGAGCCCGCCTCCGTGGTGGCGGCCACCACGGCGGGGCCCGGGCCGTGCGAGAGGGTCTGCTGCACGACGGTGAGCGGGCCGACCAGCGGATGCCGCATCCCGTACGTGGCGACAGTGCAGGCCCGGACCCGGTGATCGGCCCACATGGCGGCGAACTCGGTGCTCTTCGCGCTCAGTTCGCCCACCAGGGTGTGCAGGGCCGCGTCGTGCGGATGCGCGCCCGCCACGATGCGCAGGTTCCCCACCACCGCCCGGGCCTTGGCCGGCCAGTCGTCGTAGAGATCGCGGGTGTGACTGTCGAGGAACACCAGTCTGGCCATGTTCGGCCGCCGGCCCGGGAGTTGCGGGGCCTCCGGGTCCAGGTGCCCGGCGAACAGCGCGTGGCCCAGGCGGTTCCACGCCAGCACGTCGCTGCGCCGGCCCACGACGACCGCGGGCGTGTCCCCCAGGGCGTCGAGCAACTGAACGACGGCCTGCGTCACCCGTTCCGGCGCGGCCCGCCGCGCACCCGTACGCCGCCGGCCCGCGCGGACCAGATCGTGCAGGTACGCCCGCTCGCCTTCGTCCAGCCGCAGCGCGCCGGCCAGCGCGTCCAGCACCTCGGCCGACGCGCTCACCGCCTGCCCCTGCTCCAGCCGCCGGTAGTACGACACGCTCACCCCGGCCAGCAGCGCCAACTCCTCGCGCCGCAACCCCGGCACCCGCCGCCGCTCCCCGTACGTCCGCACCCCCACGTCCTCGGGCCGCGCCTGCGACCGCCGCGCCACCAGAAACTCCCCGAGCCGCGTTCTCCCCTCCATGCCCCCGAGTATGAGCCGCACCCACTGCCCGCAGCCTGCCCCAACCATGGGTACCCACGGACGGGGCCCGGGCCAGGTGCGGGCTTGCGGGACGGGAATCGGCGGGCTCCCGCCGTACCGGAAGGGGTACGGCGGCGGCCCGGTGGATGGCTCGGCGGCGGCGCGGGTCAGGCGGTGGCGATCAGCAGGCCTGTCGAGGAAGCCAGAGCCGTGGTCGCGACGTGGCGCAGGCCGGCGGCGGCGAAGAGGGCGGCGTATTCCGATTCGGTGCGTTCGCGGCCCGGGTGGAGGGTCATCATGATGATGTCCCGCAGCTTGCCGTCGTGGGGTACGTTGCCGGCCGGGACGATGGACTCGACGACCATGATCCGGGCGCCCGGGGCCATGGCCCGGCGGATCGTACGGAGCACCGATACGCACTGCTCGTCGTCCCAGTCGTGCAGGATCATGGAGAGCAGGTAGGCGTCCGCCCCTGACGGCACGTCGTCGAAGAAGTTGCCGCCGACCAGGTCGACCCGGTCCGCGACGCCGGCCGCGTCGAGCACCGCTTTCGCGCCCACCACCACCGACGGCTGGTCCAGCAGGGTGGCCCGCATCTCCGGGTAGCGCGGCAGGATCGTGGCGAGCAGGTGCCCGTGCCCGCCGCCGACGTCGACCACCCGCGCCACGCCGGTCAGGTCGCAGCTCTGCACGGCCGCGGCGTGGATGCGCCGGGCCAGGGCGCCCATCGCGTCGTTGAAGAGGTCGGCCTGCTCGGGGTGGACGGCCAGGTGCGACCACCAGTCCGTGCCGTACAGGTGCGGGAAGGCCGGGCGGCCGGTGCGCACCGAGTACGACAGTTCGTTGATGGCGCGGAGCTTTTCGGGCAGCCCCCAGACCCGGGCCCAGGCCCGTACCGACCCGGGCGAGCCGGCCCGTAGTGTCTCGGCCAGCGGGGTCAGGGCGAACACCCCGGGTTCCGCCTCCTGGAAGACGTCCTGGGCGGCCAGCGCCCGCAGTACCCGGTGCAGTGCCTGCGGGTCCGCCTCGCACCGGCGGGCGAGCTCCTCCACCGGCAGCGGCCCGTCGGCCAGCAGCTCCGCGATGTCGAACTCGGCTGCCACGGTGAGGAGTTGCGTGACGAGGGCGCCGTGCAGCAGGTGCATCATCTGCTGCACCCGGCCGTCGACCGGCGCGGGAGCCGTGCCCGGCGGGTCGGCCGGCTTCGCACCCGGCGGGCGCCCGGCCGCGGTCCCGGGCGTGGCCTCGCCGGCCTTCGCCGAGCCGTGCGCCTTCCGCGCTTCCCGCTCTTCCGGCTCTCCCCGCTCTTCCCGGATCTCGTGGCTCTGCATGTGGCTCCTCCTTGCTGTGAGTGCTGTGCGTACCGACCGCGCCTACCGGCTGCGCGTACCGACCTCTCGGGCCTCGGGTGATCGGCTCTCCCCGGGCGTGCCTTCGGCGGTGCTCCGCGCGACCCGCGCCTGCCCCCGGGCATGGCACCGGCGGGACCGCAGGCGTGCCCGTCGGGTGCCGGCGGCGCCCGGCGCTTGCGCCGTGGCCTCAGGCCCCCCGCTCGTACTCCCGCACCGCGGTCCACCGGGCCGGCTATCCGTCGTCCTCCGCGCCCGCCCCGCCGGACCCTCTCGAACAGCCACTCACGCGACGTGTGCACCAGCGGTCTCCCGGACCTGGGCCGTGATCAACAGCCACAGCGTGAACTCCGTACGGTCCGCAGCCACCGATTACGCCGAATGCGGCATGTCGCCCACTCGCCCAGCACACTCAACGTCATTTTCCGATCGCGAAACGTAATCCCCGCGGTTAGCGTGTGCCGCATGTCGACCCAAAAGCTCACACATCGGATAATCCGTCAGTCGCGCCCCTACGCCGCCCTGGCCGCGGCCGGCGCCACCACCGCGCTCCTCGCGCTCGCCGCCCCCACCCCCGCGCAGGCCACCGGCCTGCACCTGGTGCTCCCGGGCCAGTCGATCCAGCAGGCCATCGACCGCTCGGCGCCCGGCGACACGATCCTGGTCACTCCCGGCACGTACCGCGGCAGCCTGCGCATCTCCGTCCCCGGCCTGACCCTGCGCGGGATGGGCGCGACCACCGTGATCGCCCCTCAGGACGACCCGGTGACCGGCAGTGCGGCCGACTGCGCCGCGGCCGGCCACGGCATCTGCGTCACCGGGACGGCGGACAAGCCGGTCCCCGACGTCACGATCGAGTCCCTCGCCGTCTCCGGCTTCGTGCACAACGGCATCTGGGGCAGCGGCACCGACCGGCTGACCGTCCGCCGGGTGCTCGCCGAGCAGAACGGCCAGGAGGGCATCGGCGAGGAGAAGTCCGTCCGCGGCCGGTTCACCGACAACACGTCCCGGGACAACGGCGAGGCCGGCATCTTCCTGGCCAACATCGCCGACGGCAAGGGTGGCGCGACCGACACCCAGGGCACACTGATCGCCCGCAACGACCTCACCGGCAACCGGATGGGCCTGGTGGTCCGCCGGCTGCGCGACCTCACCGTCGAACACAACACGATGAGCAGCAACTGCGCCGGAGTCTTCCTGGTCGGCGACGACGACCGGCCGCGCACCGGCGACCTCGACGTCCGCGACAACCAGGTGACCGGGAACAACAGCTACTGCCCGGCCACCGACAAACTGCCGTACCTGCAGGGCATCGGCATCGTGCTGACCGGCGTCGAGCAGACCCGGGTGACCCACAACCAGGTCACCGGCAACACCGGCGCCGCGCCGATGTCCGGCGGCATCGTGCTGTTCAAGAGCTTCAACGGGGGCCCGAGCATGGACAACACGATCAGCGACAACATCGTGACCGGCAACGGCCCGGCCGACCTGGCCGACCGTGACACCGGCACCAACACCTTCACCGGCAACCAGTGCCAGACCTCCGAGCCCGCGGGCCGGTGCTGACCGACCCCTGGTCCTCCCGGACCCCGGCCCCCCGAGTGGCCGGGGTCCTGCCCGCCGGTCACCCGAGCTGGTTGACGGCCGCCGTGAACAGCGCCGGGAAGCGGGCGGCCGTCGGGACGATGTGCGCCGCCAGGCGCGGCTGGTGGCGTGCCCACAGCAGCGCGCCGGTCAGTGCGCGGTGCCGGCGGGACATGCGGCGCCAGGCCCGGTCGTAGTCCTGCGGCCGGTCCGCGCGCAGGCACCGTACGAGGTGGGCCGCCGCGGCCAGTGCGGTGGAGATGCCCTCGCCGGTGAGCGCGTCGACGTATCCGGCCGCGTCGCCGACCAGCAGGGTGCGGCCCGCGACGGGGCTGCGGACGCGCTGGCGCAAAGGCCCGGCGCCGCGGGCGGGCGTCACCGCGGACGGCGGCAGCCGGGCGGCCAGCCGGGGGAAGCGGGCGAGTTGACTGTCGTACGGCGCCCGGTCGGCGGTGAGGATCGCGACGCCGACCAGTCCCGGTCCGACCGGGGTCACGTACGCCTCGCTGCGCGCGGACCAGTGCACTTCGACGCAGTCGCTCCAGGGCGGTACGGCGAAGTGGCGGCGCAGCCCGTACCGCGTGGGGTGCCCGGCAGCAGGCGGCAGGTCCAGGCCGAGGCTGCGCCGGATGGGTGAGTGCAGGCCGTCGGCCGCGGCGAGGTAGCGGGCGGTGATGCCGGCGGCCGTGACGCTGTCGCGATCGTGCCGCAGGGTGCGTACGTCCACCCGCAACGGCAGGACCCGCACGCCGAGTTCGGCCGCTCTGCGGGCCAGTGCGCCGTGCAGGGCCGTACGCCGCAGGCCGAGGCCCGTCCCGCCGCGGAAGTGCGCCTCCGCCTCGACGGCGCCGTCGACGTACCGGATGCCGCGGAAGGGGTGGCCCGTGACGGCGACCCCCAGGTCGGCCAGCGCCCGTACGCCCGCGGGCATCACCCCTTCGCCGCAGGCCTTGTCCACCGGTGCGGGCCGCGGCTCGGCGACCACCACGTCGAGCCCGGCCCGGGCGGCGTGGATGGCCGTGGCCAGCCCGGCCGGTCCGCCGCCGGCCACCAGCAGGTCGATCACGGCGTCGTGGCCGCGGGTGCGGCCGGCGGCGGGGCGCTCGCGCCGAGGGCGGCGTTCTCGCAGCGCAGGCGGACCGCGAGCAGCGGCACGTCGGCCGCGGTGAAGCACGCGGCGGTGAGCCAGGCGCCGTGCACCAGCGGCAGCGCGGCGCCCTCCACCACGACGGCGAGGTAGTTGGGATGGCGCATCAGCGCGTACGGTCCGGCGCTCACCAGCGGCAGACCGGGGACCACGATCACCCGGGTGTTCCAGCGGGGCCCGAGGGTGCCGATGCACCACCAGCGCAGGGCCTGGGCGGCGAGCGCGAGCGCGGCCATCGGCCAGCCGAGCGCAGGCTGGAACGGCCGCCCGGCCCCGTACACCTCGGCCAGGCACCCGGCCAGCAGGCCGGTGTGCAGCGCGACCATCACCGGGTAGTGGCCGCGGCCGTACTCGACGCCGCCGCGTCGGCGGCTCCATGCCGTGTTGCGGCGGGCGACGGTGAGTTCGGCCAGCCGCTCGGCGGCGACCAGCAGGACGAGGACGGCGTACCAGGGCATGTTCGACGGCATGGTCACGGCAGGTTCCAGGGCACGTTCGAGGGCATGGCGGTCACCAGCGGAGCAGGACGAGTTCGGTGCTGAAGCCCGGCCCCATGGCGAGCAGCAGTCCGTACGAGCCGGGGAGCGGGCGGGCCAGGTCGATGGTGTCGCGCAGGATGTGCAGCACGGACGCCGAGGAGAGGTTGCCGACCTCGGTGAGGGAACGCCAGGTCAGATCCAGCGCGCGGGCGGGCAGGTCGAGCGCGTCGCGTACCGCGTCGAGGACCTTGGGGCCGCCCGGATGGCAGATCCAGGCGGCGATGTCCTGGGGTTTGAGGTCGTGGTCCGCCAGGAACGCGCGGACGTCGGGGCCGAGCCGCTGCCGTACGAGGTCGGGGATGTCGGTGCCCAGGACGATCCGGAAGCCGCTGTCGACGATGTCCCAGCCGAGCAGGCGCTCGGTGTCCGGGTACAGGTGGCTGCGGGTCGACACGACCACCGGTCCGCTCGCCGCCGGTTCCTGCTTCCGGTGTGCCGGGTGCCGCGGGCCCACGGCCACGACGGCCGCCGCGCCGTCCCCGAAGAGCGACCCTGCCACCAGGTTGGCCGTCGAGGCGTCCTGGCGCTGCACGGTCAGCGAGCACAGCTCCACCGACAGCAGGACCGCGACGCCGTCCGGCCGGCCGGCCAGGAAGTCGTGCAGTCGGGCGAGCCCCGCCGCACCGGCCACGCAGCCCAGTCCGAAGATCGGCACCCGTCTGACGTCCGGCCGCAGCCCGAGCCGTCCCGCCAGCCGCGCCTCGATCGAGGGCGCGGCGATGCCGGTGACCGAGGTGGAGACGACCAGGTCCACGTCGCTTGCCTGCAGCCCGGCGTCGGCGAGCGCGCCTTTGACCGCCTGCTCGCCCAGTTCCAGGGCGCTGGCGATGAACATGTCGTTGGCCTCGCCGAAACCGCTCAGCGTGGCGTAGCGCTCCAACGGCATGGCCAGCCGCCGGGTGCGTACGCCCGCGGTCCCGGACAGCCGGTCCAGGACCCCCCGTTCACCCGCGGGTGCCATTCCCATCGCCGCCAGCGCGTCGGTGATCTCGTGCTGTTCGTACCGGTACGGCGGAAGCACACCGTGTACGGCGGCAATTCGCGTCATTGGCGCAGTATAAGGAGCTATGCGGTGGATTTACGGCAATAGGGGTGGGCGTGGTGGCGGCGCTGGGGGCGGGGGTGGTGCGGGGGCCGGCGGCGGCGTGGGGCGGGGGCCCGCAGGGGGGTCGGTGCCGGTCGGGGCACCGGGACCCGTGGGGGCACGGTCAGGTGTGGGGCCACCGTCAGGTGTGGGGTCACCGTCAGGTGTGGGGTCACCGTCGGGCGTGGGGGCACCGTCGGGCGTGGGGGCACCGTCAGGTGTGGAATCACCGTCAAGCGTGAGGCCACCGTCAAGCGTGGGGCCACCGGCAGGCGTGGGGTCACCGTCAGGTGTGGAATCACCGTCAAGCGTGAGGCCACCGGCACCGGTCGGGGCACCGGCGACCGTCGAGTCACCGGCACGCGTAAGGCCGCCCGCAGCCGATCACCCGTCGGCCGCGGCGTCCGGAGGGGGCACATCTGCTCTCGCGGCCGTGACCGGGCTGGTCCCGGCCTGCCACCCCGAACCGGTCGTCGTGGTGACCGTGCTGGTCACCGCGCTGGCGGTGGCGTCGGGGCGGAGCGCGGGCGGCTGCGCGCTGGTCGCGGGCGCGATCCTGACCGGGCAGTTGTCGGTGGGCTGGTGCAACGACCGCCTGGACGCCGGACGGGACACCGCGACGGGACGGCGCGACAAGCCGCTGGTGACCGGTGCGGTCGGCGCGCGTACGGTCACGGTGGCCGCGGCGGGTGCGCTGGCGCTGTGCGTGCCGCTGTCACTGGCCAGCGGCCCGGCGGCTGGCGCGGCGCACCTGGTCGGGGTCGCGGCGGCCTGGAGCTACAACCTGGGCGTGAAGCGTACGGCGGTCTCGTGGCTGCCGTACGCCGTCGGCTTCGGCCTGCTGCCGGCGTTCGTCACCCTCGGCCTCCCGGGCCACCCCTGGCCCCCCGCCTGGTCCACGGCGGCCGGCGCGTTGCTGGGAGTGGGCGCCCACATCACCAATGTGCTGCCCGACATCGACGCCGATCTGGCCGGCGGCGTACGGGGGTTGCCGCAGCGCCTGGGCCGCCGCCGGGCCCGCGCCGTGGCCCCCGTACCCCTCTTCGCGGCCGCGGCCCTGCTGGCGTTCGGCCCTCCGGGCCCGGCCGGCCTCGCGGGCTGGGCCGCCTTGGCCGTCACCGGCCCCTTGGCCCTCGCCACGGCCGTCCCGGCGTCCGCCGGTTCCGCGAGCCGCCTGCCCTTCCTGGCCACCCTGCTGACCGCGGCCGCGGCGGTGGGTTTGCTGCTCCTGCACGGCGGGGCGCTGGCGTGACCGTTTTCCGGGGCGCCGGCCGTTTCCGCCTCACGCCTCACGCCTCACGCCTCAGGTGTCAGGTGTCACGCGAAGTGCGGGTTCGTCAGATCGATGGTGACGGAATTGCCGAGGTTGTTGGTGAAGGTGGCCAGCGAGCCGTGGGCCTCGGCCTTCTCGAACGGATTGGAGTCCAGCAACGACACCAGCCACACCAGGTTCTTGTCCTTGTCGAGCCGCGCGAAGAACCCCTCCGAGCCGTGCGCCCCGTCCCCGCAGCACACGTACCCCGACCGGTCCGGCAGCTCCGTGAAGCCCTGCGGATGCGGGTCGGCCGACGTCAGCCACTCGGGATCCTCGGCCAGGAACCCCTCCAGGTCGAACGGCCCGCCGACGTCGAACCAGGACAGCCGCGGACCGTCCACCTCGACCGCCCACGCGGACCCGTCCGCCCGGAACAAGCCGTCCACGGCCGGCCGCTCGTCCGCCAGCCACAGATCGACGATGCTTTTCCTCACTTCTCCTCGCCCTCGGACTGCCACTGCCGTCGCTTCCACTCCCGGTAGACGACCGACAGCGCCACGAGACCAGGCACGAAGGCCACCTGACGCCACGACTCGTGCACCCACAACCGGGCCGCCACGGAGCAGAGACCGGCCCACGCGCGCGAAGGGTCTCACGCGTCCAAGTAGCGGTACGCCTCGACGCCGCCGCGGATGTGAACCACGCCGTCCCGGACCTGCCACTCACTCATTCCGTCCACTTCATGGCTGACCAGGAACAGTCCCACGAGGTGATAGCCGTCCTCGTCGGGCGGGAGCGCGGCGATCTTCCGCAACTGCCGCAGAAATCCCTCGACCCCGCTCTCCCGCATTTCGGCGCCGTAGAAGACGAACCCGATCCCGTTGTACGGGCGCTCGGGAAACCCCCAACCGCCTCCGTACACCTCGTCCGCCTCCGCACGCACCACCTCCCTGGCCCGGGCCAGTTCCTTGTGACCGCCCTCGACCCACCCCCGGACGTTCACGTAGACGCCCATGTCGTCCCCCCTTCGCTGGACCGCACCGAAGCTGTACGGTGCGGCACCGCCTCGGCAGCCCAACTCCACGAACGCAGATCCGTGCAGGAGCCCATCATCACCCGCGCACCCCCGCTGCCGCCCCCCGAAATCGGCACCCCCGGCCCCCCTCGGCGGCAGCTTTGGAACCGCCCGCGCGCGGTTCCACGTAATACATTGCGCCGGCACCAGCGCACCGAACCAGCCCGAGGAGGGGTGCGGATGAACTCGCCGTCCCTGTCGGTCGGTATCTGGTGGACGATCGCGGCAGCGGCCGGCGCGCTCCACCTGGCAACGATGAGGCGCTGGATGCCCACGCCGTGCACCCAGCTCCAGGTCTCCATGGCCCCCCTCCTCGCCGCCGTCATCGTCCCCGCGGTGTCCCTCGGCCGGCACAAACCCCTCTCGGAAGGCCTGGGCATGGCCTCGGGCCTCCTGCTGGGCATCCCCCTCTCCCTGGTGGGCCGGCACCGCGAGCTGTCCCGTCGCATCCTCGAATGGGAGGCAAACGGCCGCAGGCGAGGCGAACTCCTCGCCCCCACCTGCGTGATCGCCCGCTACGTCATCATCGTCCCGCCCCTGGCCGTCTTCGGCTGGTGGCTGGCCTGACGACCCCAATGACGGTCGGCGAATCGGTCACCTACCCCTCCCGTCGGCCCGGCCCGCCTCCACCTCCAGGACCCCTCAACCAGCCCAGTCCTCCTCATGAAAACAATCCGCGCCGCCCTGGCCCACCACCTCCACCAAGCAGGCATCCCTACAAGGGGCAGAACGGCCCTCTCAGGACCGTTGGAATTCGCCGGCTTGCTCTTCGAGGAGACGCAGCAAATCCGCGCAGGCAAGGGTGTCGCGATGGCCTTCCCCAAGCGCTCGGCGACGAATGTCGAGAACGGCTCGGCACTCCGTCATTGCGTCGGACAGGTGACCAGTTTGTTGAAGAGCCACCACGAGAGCGAACCGGGAAGCAAGCGTCGCGTGGTGATCCGGGCCCAGTTCCGGGTCTGTGCTCCGGGCTTCGACGTCGGCACGCAGGCGTTCCAACGTCGAGAAAGGGGAGCCGCGCTCCTCGCGCATAGCGTCAAGCGCCTGTCTGCTTTCCACGGTCAGTTCGTGACTGTCCCCGAGAAGCCGGACCCGTATGGCGAGTACTCCCTCACATTCGGCCACCGCAGCATCTGTGTCACCGAGTTCATAACTGAGGAGCGACCGTAGGTGGCGGCTGGCGAGGGTCTGGGGGTGATCGCTGCCAAGCGCCCGGCCCTGCGCATCGACGACCGTTCGGACTTCCTGTCTGGCTTCAAGAAGGTCACCCATGACATGCAGCCAGCGCGCGAAGGTGAACCGTACGGACAGAGTGCGGATGTCAGTGGCGCCGAACTGCTCCGTGTACAGGAAAATTGCTGATTGGAATGCCCGACGCGCAGTGGAAGGGTGGCCGTAAGCGTGTGCTGCGGCAGCGATGCCCTCCGCTTCATCCGCAGTCACCTGGTTGAGGACAGCGGCACAGATGTCTTCCGATACCCAGACCGGCCCATTGTCCCGTGCCCGGTCGTCCTGCTCAGTAGCGTCGACGAGATACGGGAAGACATCTACCGGAGACTCGCCACCGGACGGGACCGAGGGAAACAGTAAGGAGACTGTTCCTTCACGCTGCTCCAGTGCCCATGCCCAGGCATCACCCAGCGGCTCGGGATTCCAACGCGGGCGCTCCCTGAGATAGACAGTGTGGAGGTCCTGAAGCAATCCGCGTGCCAACGGCCGGGTGAGACCGAGACGACGGCAGTCGACAGCCGCTCGCACCAACGACGCTCCGCGTGGGTTCGCACCCCAAGCGTTGCGCCACCGCTCGAACTCCAGTGGGCCCGCCCCGAAGTATTCGGCCAATCCGAACTCACGGGGCGGCCGGAGCGCCGCGGCGATTCGCTCGTCCGAGATCAGCGAGTACGCCCGATCGAGTTCTGCTTGGGAGAGCTGCCAGGGAAGCAGCACCCGCTCACTGCGTAAAAGAAGAAGTTTGATCTCCCTCAACTCCGGCGTTGTGCCCTCCAGGAACGGCTGCAAGTCGTCGCTTCTGATGGTCGCTACGATCGCCCGATACTTTCCACCGTCCACCAAGTGCTGGACATCGTGAAGAGTGAGCCCGCCCGTCTGGAGGTACCGGTCGATCTGGTCCAGCCACAGAACTGCCGACGGCAGCCGCTTGCTGTGTTCTATGGCTGCGCGCAACGACTCCGGCTCTTGGGGCGCGACGAGCAAGTGCTCCGGCAGCGCTTCGCGCATCGCCTCATACGCCGTTCTCGTGGTGCCGGTCAGCCTCTCACCGACGAGAAGGACGAACTTCCCAGCTCGAAGGTGCCGGACCAAGGCCTCGTGGACATCGCGGCGGACGTACGGCGGCGAGGCCGGCTCATCGGGTAACGACCAGGTCGGCCGCACTCCTAGGTAAGTCGGGTCAGTCACCTCATGTACCAAGGGAAGGCGCCCCTCGCCCGGCACCGTCAAGCAGCCCGCCAAGACCGCCCCCCGATGGTTCTCCGCGCGTTGCCACCTGGCCTTCACCGAATCGGCCAGGGGCGAGGTAAGAACTCCAGCAACCGCGGCGATCAAGACTCCCAGGACCAGCAGCCAACGGGCCTTGATTCCCGCGCTCTGCAATGCCACCGGAACAGCCACGACAAACGCCGCCGCACACGCGCCGAGTACCAGCGCAGAGGTCGGCACCTCCCGCCGGAACCACGCCATCCCCAGCCCCCTGCCGACGTGTAGGCCGCCGATGCCCTATCGTCACCGCATCCCCAGTCCAGGGTCAACTATCGTCAGCCCCCAAGACGGGCACGAGGGGCGCCACGCGGTTGCGTGATCCGGGCCCTTCGACGCTTGTCAGCCATCGGGGCGAGCGCGCAGATCAGCACCTCGGCACCGACGAGCCCGAATGACCTGCAGGTCGCGTGAGCCGATTCGATAAGTTGCGCAGGTCAATGGCCCATCCCCTGCCTCAAATCGTCAGATCGTTCCTCCGCACCCGGGCATTCAACCGAACAGTTGAAGTCGGGAGCAACGGGCAGTTGCCTTCCCCGCGCCCAACGACAAGTCGGTGACGCTATGCGCACAGCAGATCGCTGGGATCCCGGCCATGGCACACGAGGGGCTGCCTTTGGCGACACAGGTTCACCCTGCCGTCCTGCACTTCCGGTACTGGCCTCGTTCGTATGCGCCCCGGGGCAAGATGCCGGGGTGACCAGCCCAGAATCAGCGATGAGCGTCGTTGAGGCAGCGTGGCAGGAGTTGCTGACCTCGGACCGGATCAACCACGAATTGGCAGAGGCGGTCCACGCCGAACCTCGGCTCCGCCGGCTCTTCCCTTGGGCGGGCATGTGGGAACTGCACTTCAGCCGGTGCACAGAACACCCACCGACCTGGGACATCCCGTACATCGCGCCGCTCAAGGGCGAGTGCTTCCTCGTTGAGGGTCCCTCCCGGTCGGAGGTCGTCGGACCCGCGCCGACGGTCGAGACAGCCGAGGCCATGGTGGTCGAACGACTGCCTCTGCGGTGCGGACCGGCCTTCCTCGGGAACCGCCACGAACTGGCGGCTTACGAGGCGAACCTCTGACGCCCACGAGTCCCGCGGCGGGTGCGCGGACCATCCAGCTCGGACCGCACACTGGCACGTAAGTGGCACGCCCGTGATCAAGGGACAGGGCCAGGCTCGGGGGATCAAGCCCCTGACCTGGCCCTGATGCGTGAGCCCCCTGGGCGGCTCCGACAGCAACGCCACCCTTGGGGCCCTTCAGCGGGCTGCGGGTGTGCGCCGGCATGGCGGTGGTGATCCTTTCGGCCATGAGGGCCAGGTCGGGAAGGTAGTCCGCGGGCAGGGTGATCGTGAGCGTGAGGTCGTCGCTGTCGGCGTGGAGGCGGACGGTGAGCTGGGTCAGCTCGAACAGCCGCTGGAGAAGCGGCTCGGGCGCGTCGGTGAGGTTCATGGCCACGTACGGCAGTGCGTCCAGCAGGCCGACGGCGTCGGCGCTCGGGCGAGCGGGTTCCTCCGCGTCGGCCGCGTCCAGGCCGGCGATCGCCTCCAGGGCGGCGGTGCGCTGCTGTTCGAGGTCGTTGTACGACTCTCGGAGCCTTCTGGCGAAGGGGTCGTCGGGTGCGGAGTCCTGGGCCTGGCGGATGAGGTTGTCCTGGCGGCGGGTGAGGTCGGCGAGAGTGCGCCGCCAGCGCTCTCGCTCGGCGTCTCGCTGCCGGGCGGCGCGGTCGTCGCTCGTGGCGAGATCCGCGGCGAACAGCTCTCGCCGGTCGGGGCCGAACACGCGGTCGGCGTAGAAGGCGCTCACGGCGTCGAGAATGGCGCTCTCGCCGATGTAGACGGTCTTGGGGTGCTCTGCGTACGCCTGCGGCCGGCCGCGGTTGTTCCCCTTGGGCCAGCACTTGTAGTAGGTGACGCGTTTCCTCTCGGCCCCGGTCATGCGGCGCTGGCAGAAGCACAGGACCCTGCCCCGGAGCAGGTACGTGCGGCGCGTGGCCGGATGGGTGTTGGGGGCATCGCCGTCGCGGGAACCGCGCTTGGCATTGCGGCGGGCCGTCAGTTCGTCGTGCATCCATTTCGGCATGAGCGGCTCGTGGGTCGGCTCCGGCGACCAGACCCACAGGACGGGGTCGTTGTAGGCGCCGCGCTTGGAGCGGGTGCCGCGCCGGTTGAAGACCTGGTATCCGGTGTACTTGGGGTTGCGGAGGATGTCGCACACGGTCGACTTGCTCCACGCGCCTCTGGCCCGCGCCCTGCCACCCGGAGGTTCCGGGAACGGGTAGCGGTCCGGGTCGGCGTTGAGGCGCTCCACGATGGTGTCGTAGCCGAGGTCTTCGTAGTAGCGCCACCGGGCTATCTGGGTGACCGTCTCCCCGCGCAGGCCGTCCGGCTCAAGCCGTGTCTTGGTCGCTCCGCGTTCGGCCTTGACGGGGTTGGGATGCCGGTAGCGCTTGGCCGACCCGTACGGCGGCTTGCCGATGTTCCATCCTTCGCGCACGTGGGTGCACATGCCGCCCTGCGTACTCGGCCACCGACTGGTTGATACGCCGCTGCAGGATCTGCTGGGCGCGACCCCCGTCGAGCTTGATGGGCTCGTGGAGGCGAACAACGGCACTCCGGCTCGCTCCAGTTCCCGTTCGATGGACAGCCCTTCGAACATCCGGCGGGCGGTCCGGGAGACGCTTTCGCAGATGACGACGTCGAACCGCCGGTCGGGTCGTGCCGCCTCGGCGAGGAGGGCACCAGGCCGGTTCGCCTGTGATGGCGGCCGAGACGGCGAGTCATGACCATGGTCATCGACCAGAGGATCATCGCCTCGGATGGCGCGGGCAGCCGCTCGTAGACGCGGGCCAGGCGCCGGGAGCGGGTGAGCCAGACGAAGGTCCGCTCGAGGATCCACCGTTTGGGCAGCACCACGAAGCCCTGCTGGCCGTCGTTGCGGCGGATGATCGTCAGTTTCAGGTTCACGGCGGTCGCGCACCAGCCAAGCAGCAAGCCGGTGTATCCGCCGGTGCTGCGGACCGGGATGCCGCGGCAGAGCGCCGTCTACCCGGAGGACGCGCGGCCGGAGACCTTCCACGTCGCCGCGTACGACGGGCAGGGCGCGGTGCGCGGCTGCGTGACGGTCTTCCCCGACGCCCTGCCCGGCGAGGCCGCCCCCGCCCACCGTTTCCGCGGCATGGCAGCGCCCCCGGGGCCCGCGGCCGGGGCTACGGCGCCGCCGCTCTCGTCGCGGGGCTGCGCGAGGCCGCCGCCCGCGGCGGCGAACTGGTGTGGTGCAACGGCCGCACCTCCGCGACCGGCTTCTACGGGCACTTCGGGTTCACCGCGGTCGGCGAGGAGTTCGTCCTCAGACCGAGCGGCGCGCACTACGTCTTCGTCACCAAGGACCTGCACCCGGCCTGACGGCCGGCCACTCCCGCACGGACCGGGCCGGGCACGAACGAAGAAGACCGCCGGTACGCCCGCGCCCCATGGTGGTTGTGGCGGGCCATGAGGCCCGGCACCACTCGGCGTACCGGAGGTGCACGGCAATGAGTCTGGTGGTCCTCCTGGTGGGCATGGGCGTCCTGATGGGCGCCGCGGCCCACACCTCCCTCCCCGTCTTCATCGCGGCCGCCTCCGCCATCGGACTGTGGCTGGCGGCCTTCGCCGTCCGCGAGACCCTCGGCCGCCGCCGCGGCTGAACCGGCCGTCGCCCACCACGACAGCGCAGGGAAGGGACACCGTGAACACCGCAGCATCGACCGGCGCCGCGGGCCGACCCGCGAGCGACACCGCGGGCCGGCCCGTAACGGAATCCGCGGCCGGGTCCGTATCCACACCCGCCCAGCCCCTGCGTACGCCAGGTACGCCGCGCAACCCCCGGACCCACGACGCCGACGGCATGGCGGTCGCGTCCTTCCTGCTGGGCCTGCCCGGACTGCTCGTGCTGAACCTGGTCCTCGGCCCGACCGCCATCGTGCTGGCCCTGATGGCCCTCGCCCAGGGCACCAGCCGCCGCGGCCGGGCCCTGCTGGGCTTCGCGCTGGGCGTCGCCGACCTGGTCATCATGGTCGCCCTGATCATCGCCGACCACGGCGTCATCTGGTCCTTCGACTGACGTCCCCGACCGTTGTGGCGGCACCGCTGTCGCAGCCGCGCCGTACACTTCCCCGTGGCCGGCAGGATCAGGGACGAAGAGGTGAAAGCGGTACGGGACGCCGTCCCGATCGACACCGTCGTCTCGGAGTACTTCCAGTTCAGACCGGCCGGCGGCGGCAACCTGAAGGGCCTGTGCCCCTTCCACGACGAGAAGTCCCCCTCCTTCCAGGTCGATCCGTCCAAGGGCCTGTACCTGGGATTCGGGTGAAGCCGCAGGCCAGGAAGCTGTGGTGGGGAGGACACCGGAGGGGAACGAGGCGGGGACGCCGTCGGCGGCGAAGCCGGGGTCGGTGGTTCCGGTCTGGCGGGAGGGGCTGTCGGCCGAGGTGCTGGCGCCGGAATATCAGCAGGTCCTGAGCTTGCTGGCTGAACGTCGTGTCACCGGCGGTCAGCCTCGGATGACGCGGGCAGCCGCTCGTAGTCGCGGGCCAGGCGCCGGGAGCGGGTGAGCCAGGCGGTTGGGTCGGCCGCGCGGTGAGGTGCCTGCCGTGCAAGCGGGTCCTGTTCCGCGCGGCCTCCCGCCGAACCGGACATGACGGTTTCCCGGTCATCCGGCTCTCCAGTGACCACTGCGTGAGTGGTCTGGCCGGCCGTTCCGAGTGGATGCGGTCGTGGCAGTTGTCGCAGGCCACGACGGTTTTGCGGCGTCGGTGGAGCATGACGCGCGCCCAGTCGAAAGGCTGCCATCCGGCATGTGCGAGGTCGGCGAGGGCTCGGACATGGTGCACTTGCACGTTGCCTTTGCTTCCGCAGATTTCGCAGGTATCCGCCAGGAGCCTCGTGATGAGTTCCTTTTGCGGATAGTCCACCCTCACTGGCTCGCGGTCGGCGATCTGTGCTGTCCGCTGCCGTTGGAGAGGAATTCCACCGAACCGTGCCACCAGTGGTTTCCTGTTCTTCCGTTCGATGCGGGCCTCGAAACAGACTCGGGGCCCGTTGGGGGTGTCGATTCGGGCCTTGTGCTTGGCGGCCATCTTCGGCACCGACGAACGGTGCTTGGCCGCAAGAGTCTTGAGCATGGATGTCTCCATGACCCATTGCAGCCGGTGCAGCCGGAAGACGTCTCCGGCAAGCAGGTAGTACTGGGCTATGCGCCGGTAAACGGCACCGAACGTTGCAACGATCGCGTGATCACTGCTGTTGATCAGAGCCTTTCTCTTCGCGGGTTTTCCGCGCATGAGTGATCAGGGTCTTGTCCTGGGACAGTTCCAGCCTGAGTTCATCACGCAGGAACTGGGACAGGCGCAGCTTGATCTGCTCGGCCTCGGATTTTGGTCCGGCAAAACCCAGGAGATGATCGTCCGCGTAGCGGATGTAGCGCAGCCTTCGATATCCCGGATCATTCGGATCCGAGCTCGGCAGGCGACCTTCTGCTGACGCAGCATGCGGGCCTGGGCCCGGTCGCCGCGCCGGCGGGCTTTCGCCAGCAGATTCTGCATCTCCAGATAGGCCGGATTGCGGGCCCGGCGATCTCCTCGGGTGTACTCCGGGATCAGAACCGTCTCGACGAACTCGTCCAGCCTGTGCAGGTAGATGTTGGACAGGATCGGGGAGGCCACGCCGCCTTGCGGTGCTCCGGAGAGCGTGGCGCCCCACTTCCAGTCCTCCAGGTATCCGGCGCCCAGCATGTTGCGCACCAGCCGCAGAAACCGCTGGTCATGGATCTTCTCACCGAGAATCGACAGCAGAACCTGGTGGTCCAGGCTGCCGAAGCAATCGGCGATGTCTCCTTCGATGAACCACGCCGTTCCGGTCCAGGTCTGGTCCACCTCCCGCAGCGCGGTATGGCAGCCGCGGCGGGGACGGAATCCATGCGGGCGATCGGAGAACGTCGGCTCGTAATACGCCTCCGCTAACAGGCGGACCACTTCACCAACGAGCTTGTCCGACCAGGTCGGCAGCCCCAGCGGGCGCATCTTCCCGTTCTTGTTCGGGATATGGACACGTCGCACCGGACGGAACCGATAACGCGTGGTGCATCGCCTCGACGATCCGGGCGATCTTCCGCTGGGACATGCCCTCCACGGTCTCCGACGTGACCCCGGGCGTCATCGCGCCATGGTTGGCGTAGATACGTCCGTAGGCCAGCAGATACAACTGCGGGTTGAACAATTGCCGATACGGTTCATCGCACGGCAGGTTGCGCCTGCCGCGTTCACGCAGGACACCCAGCACCGTTGCGGCGCTCTGCGTTTCGCATACCTCCCGAGTCTCGGGTGTCCGAATCGCCTGGCCCCCTTCGCCCTGCGGACGGCTTTCCCGTCCTCCCTGGCCGGGCGTTAATCCGGCGACTACTACGGGGCCTCCGTCGCCATAGGACTCGCGTCCCGTAGGCGATCCCACGTTCGTCTCTGTCTGTACGTTCTAGTGCGAGGTAGGCGTCCCACTCATCTCCTTGAATGCCCTCGCTGGGCATCGCTCCGCATTCCGGAAGTTGCTCCGGCCACACCATACGAAGTCACCACCGAGATCGAAACCGAGGTCGGCGACCTCAATGCCATGGCCGAGATCCTCACCAACCTCGGCCTGCGCGAAGTGCGCTACCAGGAGAACTTCCGCGAGGAATGGCAGCTCGGCGACCTCGCCTTCGACTTCGACACCTGGCCCGACCTGCCCACCTTCCTGGAGATCGAAGGTCTCGACGAGCAGTCCGTCCGCCAGGCCGCCGCCGATCTCGGCCTGGACTACGCCGAAGCCCGGTTCGACAGCGTCGACGTCATCTACAAGAGCGAGGCCGGCCGCGACATCCTCGCCGAACCCACCCTCCTGTTCGCCGACACCGCCCAGGAGCAGCCCCTCCAGGCTTCCGCACCTGGACAGTAAGGGCCGAGGCCGAACCGTGCTGACAGAGGTCTCTCTCCAGCACCGCGTAATCCCAGGCATCGCCGCGTTCGCCCGCGGCGGCCTGCCCGAACCCGCGACCACGGACGACGGCAACGAGTGGACCGACGGCTACTGCTGGCTGTTCTGCGGCCGGCAGTGGACCCGCGTCCTGTGGATCGGCCCCGCCAGCGTCGCCGGAGCCCAGGCACCGATGTTCGCCTGTGAGCCCTACATCCGGGAACTGCAGGGACGGATCTGGCAGGCCATCCTGCTGAAGGACGAGCCCGTGGCATCCACTCCGCCGCCCGGCCTTCCCCGATCCGTGGAACCAAGCAAGCCGAGCCGGCGAGCACGACGCCGACGCTGGAGTTAGCGTTCCTGAGCGCCCCTCATGGAAACCCGGAGCGCTTGCCTTGTCTCCGCGTGGGAGGTGCGCACCGCGATGCAGCATCAGCAATCCGCAGAGAGTGACCGCGCGGGCTCCGCCGGCCTGCGCCCCTGGCGGAAATGGTAAGAGGAGCCCAGTCCTGGTAGGTGGTCGGCTCAGGCTCCGCTCATAGGGGCGGATGGGCGGGATGGATGCAGCCGGTGCGCCTCTCGTAGGCCACCTCGAGGGAGCATGTTCAGGGGCCTGGCGCGATCCGTACGTAATCTTCAACGGAAAGTAACAACGCTCGCTAGGCTTGCCCGGCGACGAATGTGGGGGGCAGATGCCTGGACGACTGACCGTGCACCTTCCGCACTTGGCTCAGGCCGCCGCCGACCTCGACACCTTGGCCGCTGAGCTGGAGAAGCATCTGGCCGAGGTCGACCGCGGAGTGCGCCGAGTTGCAGAGACCTGGGAGGGAGAAGCGCAGAAGGCGTTCCACGAACGCTACCGGCAGTGGCACTCGGCCTCGACCGACCTGCACCGCGCCCTGCGCACGCTGCAGGGGATCGTGGACACCGCTCACGGCAATTACTCAGCCGCCCGTGCCGCCAACTTACGCATGTGGGGCGGCGCATGAGTCGGCCAGCCGATGACGGCGGAAGCAGCACACTCGACGTATATCCGGACGACCTGCACAACGTCGGACTGCAGTTCGCGGGCGGCCAGGACCGTATCGACACCATAGCCAGCACGCTGAACAGCGCTCTGCAGAATGCCGGCGGAATGGCGGGGGACGACGAGTACGGGCGCAACTTTGGCGCCAAGTACGATCCTGCGGCAAAGGCCCTGTTCGCGGCCCTGTCCGCAGCCGTACGCGCGATCGGCCAAGCAGCGACCGGGCTGGTGACTACGGCCAACAACTACCTTCTGGCCGACTACCACTCCAACGCTCACGCCTCGCGCTCCGGCGGCCCGGAACAGTATCCGCTACCACCGGTCTTCACCGACATCATGTACCCCGACCCGAACTCCGCGATCGGGGCAGGCCACAGTTCCGTCCCCCACGTCATCGCGAAGTACTGGCCCAACGGCCACCAGGACACGCTCCGCGCTGCCGCGAGCGCCTACCGCACGGCCTCCGGCGACATCTCCACTCTCGGCACCAACCTGCACCTGCAAGTGCTGTCGATCACGGACGCAACATCCGACGATTCCGTCAAGGCGATGGCCGCC
This sequence comes from Actinacidiphila acididurans, assembly GCF_016918855.1. Taxonomy (GTDB): domain Bacteria; phylum Actinomycetota; class Actinomycetes; order Streptomycetales; family Streptomycetaceae; genus Actinacidiphila; species Actinacidiphila acididurans. The sequence goes on along the minus strand of NZ_JADKYB010000018.1, from coordinate 117,804 downwards.
TTCTGGGGCAAGATCTGGCAGGACGGCGACACTGGTGGCAAGGCACCGCTTTCCACAGCGAAGCACGCCTGCGATCAGCTCGCCAAGGCATGCGACTCCTTCGCCGAAGCCATCGACCACGCCCACAGCTCCACAGAAGACAAGCTCGCCGGGGCGGGTATCGCCATCGGATTAACCACCGCTGTCGGCGTCCTGCTCACCGTCTTCACCTTTGGCGGGTCGGACGCCGCTGCCGGTGGACTGGACGCGGCCGAGGCCGCCGCCATCCTCGGCGACGTCGAGGTCACCCTTGACTCCACCGTCGCCACGATCAGCGCGGACACCATCGCGGACGTCGAAGCCTCCCTGTCCACCGCCGCCGAGAGTGTCCCGGACATTGAAGTCGTGGACGCGGAGACCACCCAGGTCAGCCAGGAACTCGACCGCGAACTCGCCGAAACCGAAGCCCGCGAGCCCGGTGCCACCCGCGCCCCGGAGGAGGGCGCGGGGCCTTCAGACGGGCCGGCCAGGGACGCGCTGGTCAAGGAGTTGCAGGACAACGGCGTGAAGTGCGACCCGTCCAAGATCGTGCGAATCGAGCGTGGCGCGGACGGGAAGATACGCTTCCTGGAGCGGGGAAACGGCCGAGCCGGCCTGCAGCACATCGTCGAGCGGCACGCGGAGGACTTCGCGAACAAGGGAGTCCCCGAGGGAGACATCCCCGATGTTGTCATGCGCGCCGTGACCGAAGGAAAGCAGGTCGGAATGCAGGGAACCCGGCCGATATACGAGACGACCTACCAGGGACAACCGCTGAAGATCGCCGTCACCGTCGGCGACAACGGCTTCATCGTCGGCGCCAACCCCGCCTCCTGAACCGGAAAGGAACCCCCAGACCGTGCCGAAGCTGCGGCTCTCCCCGGAGATCCAGTGTCACCCCACCTGGCTGGAGAAAGACGGCGCCGTCGAGAACGTGGCCCCCGAGAAGCTGCCCGTCTCCCCGGAGCTGGCCGCCGCCCTCAACGAGTGGCGCGACCGCTGGGACGCCACGTACGACATGGATGACCCCATGAACTCCGGGTTCTCCTCCGACGCCGAAGAGCAGAAGTTCCGCCAGGACGGCGAGAGCCTCGCCGCACGGCTCGAGTCCGAACTCGGCCCGGACTGGGTGGTTCAGCTACGCCTCAGCTGACGTGAGGTGCCCATGCACCTCGCACCGACAGGGGTACCGACGCTCCGGCGGCCTCGTCGATCTCGGCGAGGCCCGGGGTCGAAGCCGAGGTCGGCGGTAGCAAAAGACTCCGGCTTCAGCTTCCGTGGAAGCCCATCTATCGGTGCCTTCGTGTGCTCTGTTCCGACTGACCGTTCGGCGGCCTAATCGTCATGTCATTGGGCCCGGCGCGTGAAGTCCCGATCTTGGTGCGGGCCTGGGCGGCCTGGGTTCGGTGATTGGGGACGAGGGTGATGCGCCAGGTGAGGACTTCGGCGGGTGAGTGGGCGGTGTCCAGTTCGCGTTGGGCGGTCTGGGGGCGTGGGGTGCGTTGGGTGAGGTCGGCCAGGACGGGGGCGGCGGCTTGGCGGTAGCCAGCCTGGAGGTGGGTAAGAGTCTGCTGGGCGGCTGCTGCTTGCTGCTGGTAGCCGCGCTGTTCGTACCAGCGAGCCGCGGCAACAGCGAGGTGGACGATGGTGGCGATCACCGCGACTGGGAGGCCGCCCGCGTCGTGGGATGCGTAGATGAGGTCTTTGGCGGCTTCGCGTAGTGCGGTGGCCTTGTGGTGGTCGGCCCGGATGGCGGAGCGGCGGGCGCGGTTGAAAGCGGTGGCGGCGGCGCGCAGCTCGGCCCGGTAGGCAGGTGGCGCGTTGAGGGCGGTGTTGTGCAGGAGGGTGCTGTAAGCGGCAAGGTGGGCCTGGGCTGCGGCGTCGTCTCCGCTGTCGAGGATGTTCGCGGTCTCGCGCAGGGCCGTCTCGGCCTGCCGCCACACCTCTTGCGGGCGCGGCGGGGTCCGCCTGGCCGGGGTCTGGTCTGCGTGGGCGAGGGTCTCGCGGATGCGGTTGAGGGACAGGTCAGGGGCGAGTTTGGAGCCGCCGAAGTAGACAGGCTCGCCTTCGGTGTTGGTGTCGCCGGGGGCGGCGAGGCTATAGCCGGTGACCTCGGCGGTCTCGGGGCCGACGCGCTTGTGGACCTTGATACCGAGGCTGCCGAGGACGTCGAAGAACTGCTCCTCGGTGCGGACTGCCGCCAGCACGGCGTACGCCTGCTCGCGTAGCCACTGCCGGCTGGTCACCGCCCTTCCCATACGGGTGGCCTTGGCCTGCTCTGCGCTGGTGGGAGTCTTGGGCGCGGTCATGTCCCCGGACTTGAGCTGCCGCAGCCCGTACTCCTTCTCGATCTCCCGGCAGGCCTTCTGCGCCCGCCACCCGTCACGTTGGTACGGGCACGGCGGCCGTCGGCACGTACCGACACCGTGGCGATGTGGATGTGGTCGTCCGCATGGCGTACGGCGATCCACCGGCAGGCCAGATCGTCTCCCTCGGGGGCGATGCCGGTGGCCGCGACGATCCGGCGGCCGACCTCCGCCCACTCGGCGTCGGTCAGGTAGCGGTCCCCGGGCGCGGTGCGCACCGGGCAGTGCCACACATGCTTGGCCGGCATGGCCCCGGTCTCCCTGGCCCGCAGGCGCGCGTGCAGGTCCAGACGGTCGGCGAGCTGGGTGATGGTGGCATTCGGGTCGCGGCCGGGATCGGGGGCGCCGGCAAGGTCCCAGGCGGCAACGATGTGCGGGGCGGTGTGCTCGTCACGGCGGCCCTTGCCGAACAGGTAGTACAACAGACCGGCGGTATGGGAGCCGGTGGAGACGTCAGGGACCATCAGCCCACGTCCAGGCTGTCGGCGAAGCCGTCGAGGAGGACGAAGACGTCCTCCACTGCCGTGTCGACCCGGGCGAGAATGCGGTCGGCGTGCTCGGGGATCGTGCCGGTGTTGACCGCGCGGGCGACCTGGTTGAGGTTGTTGCCCACGCGCCGCAGCTGTGCGATCAGCCTCTCCAGCCGTTCCACCAGCGGGCGGAACGGATCGTCGTCGGGGCTGGTCACGCTGGTACGGCCCAACGCGATGGCGTAGGCGGCGTCCCCGACGAAGCCCGCGAAGTACTTCCGGTAGTCATCGGCGGCCTTGTCGATGACCCGAATGGCGGTCGGGCTGAAACGGATACTCTTGACCTCGGTCCGGCTCTCGCTCGTGCGCTTGCGGTACATCCGCGTCAGCAGCGGCGGCTCCTCCGAACCCCGCCACGGCGGTTGCTCCTCGGCGGGCTCGAAGCCGGGGGCTGTCTGGCAGCCGCATGCCGGGCACGGCGGATGCGCCGGCGGTGCGGACGACGGGTGCCCTGCCGGGTGGAGGTCGCGCTCGGCCTCCACCTCCTGCTCCGGCGCCCCCAGGCGCCGGGCCTCCCCCGCCCCCGATGGGGCGGGGACAAGCGCGGACGAAACCCGAAAGGAGTTTCGACCGCTCCAGCTTGCTCCCACTCGGGCCACCTCCGAGGTGGTGCCGGAGACCGTGTTGTCCCTGGCCCCAGTGCCAGGGCCGTGATCAGGCCGGGGCGCCAGTGGCGGCCGAGCGTTGGGGAGTTCGTCGGTGTGGCGGGTCATGGTGGTACTCGATTCGGTGGAGGGCGTCGTCAGTACCGGCGGGGTCGCAGGCAAGGCGGCGCCAGGGCAAGAACTGAGCGGGCGGAACGGAAAGGCGAACGGCAGCGTGTTCAGAGACTGAATAGGTGAGGAGCCGCTCTCGGAGAACGACCCGGCCGGTGGTCACGGGGAGAGCGAGCCCGGTGTTCTGGTGACAGAACGGGATGTCTGCCGGTTGGCGGGCAGCGGCGTGTTGTGTGCGGTGGCTGGTCGGTTGCGTGCTGACCGGAAGGGCGGACCGGCCTGGGGCCCGGTCCGCCGGTAGCCTGCGGTGATTTCCGCCCTCGGGGTCTTGGGGCGTATCGTTCATGTTGAACTCCTCCCGGTGAGGCAGTGGGCTGGCAGGCCCGCCCCACCGTCGTGATCGATGAACAGTCGCTTGGGGTGTTCACGAGGCCCTCGGTGTTCCAGCACCGGGGGTCGTTTCGTTCTCTGTGGCTGGTCGCGGCTGGGGTGGTCAAGCCGCCAGGTCGATGACCTGCCGGTCTACCCACGCCTCCACCTCCGTCCAGCGGTAGCGCAGGTGACGGCCCAGCTTGTGGACCTTCGGCCCGATCCCCCGGTGCCGCCACTGGTACAACGTGGCCACCGGCAACCCCAAGTACTGCGACACCTCCGCCGGAGTCGCCAGCGGCCGACGCTCCGCCTCGACGGCGTCGTTCTTCGTCTTCGGCGCTCTTCTTTCTTCCTCTCTCCTGGCCGGGGGCGCGGACAACACAACCACGTGTCACCCGCGCCATCCAGCCACATTCTGGTGACGATTCACGGATGCCCCAAATGAGCTGCGGCCGGGATCTCGAAAACGGTAGGTGCCGATCGGCGGTCGACCAAGTAATTCGGGGGTTTGGCTCCAGGAACCTGCGAACCACATCGGGCAAGAGGGATCAAATGCTGCACATTGCGGCGTCTCCGAACACGGCCACCAGCCTTCCGACTCCCTGCCCCTGAAGGCCCTTCACCAGGAGAGACCCGGGCCGCGGGTCCGGGCGCGGGAACATACCACGGGGTTCGCCGCGATGGCGCATCCTTATCAATAAGACGGAGCGTCAGGTTTAGACCCCTTGGTTCGGGCTCACTTATCACGGAAAGACGGGCAGACCAAACCACTCCCCAGACCGCAGAATGCCGTGTACATTCACCGAGCCCATGAACCGAATGCAAGGGAGCAGCACAGCTTGTTCATAGCGAAACCCGCACACCCCCAGGCAGGTGCCTGATGGCACGCGTCTGGATCGAGGACCGCGCCGGCCACACCGCCTACACCCAAGCCGTCGCCAAGGCCAAGCAAGCTGGGCGCACACTGCCCGGCCGCTATCGGGTGCGCTGGTACGGCCCCGACGGCATGCCGAAGATGAAGACGGTTGTCCGGAAGGTCGATGCCGAAGCGGAGCGGACCCGGATCGAGGCCCGCCTGGCCGATGGCTCGTACCGCGACCCGGCGGCCGCGCGCGTGAAGTTCGCCGAGGTCGCCGAGTCCTGGCTGACCGCTCAGGTGCACCTCAAGCGGTCAACCCGCAACCGCTACCGCGGCGTGCTCGACATCCACGTTCTTCCCCGGTGGGGTACCACTCCCCTGGACCGCATACGCTACGACGATGTCGCGGCCTGACTCGCCGACCTCCTGTCCGGCGAGGCCGTCGGGGGCCGCGAGCTCAGTCCCCGCAGCGTCCGCAAGGCGTACGTCGTCCTCAGCCGTGTCCTGGGCTTCGCGGTCAGGGCACACCGCCTGGCGGCCAACCCGGCCGCCGGCGTTCCCCTGTCCAAGGTCACCCCGGCCGACCACGTCTACCTTGACGAGCTCCAGGTCGAGGCGCTCGCCGAAGCGGCAGGCGGCTACGGGATGTTCATTCGACTGCTCGCCTACACGGGCCTGCGTTGGGGCGAGGCGTCACCCTCAAAGTCGGCCGGATCGACCTTGACGCGAGGCGGGCGTACATCGTGGAGGCGTACGCCGACGACAACGGCAAGCTCTACCTGGACTCCCCCAAGGACCACGAGCGCCGCTCCGTCCCGCTGCCGCAGTTCCTCGTAGCCGATCTCGCGGGGCACATCGCCGAACGGGAGCCGGATGAGCTGCTGTTCACGGCCCCGCAGGGCGGTCCCCTGCGTATCCGCAACTTCCGCCAGCGCTTCTTCGACCCGGCTGTGAAGGCAGCGGGCCTGGATCACCTCAAGCTGACCCCGCACAAACTGCGGCACACCGCCGCCTCGCTCGCCATCGCCAGCGGCGCGGACGTCAACGTCGTCCAGACCATGCTCGGCCACAAGTCCGCCACCCTCACCCTCGATGTCTACGGCCACCTCTTCCCGGACCGCCTCGACGAGGTCTTGGAGAAGATGCACAAGCGCCGCGCCAAGCTCATCGCCAAGGCGAAGGCCAAGGCGGTGAAGGCGGAGCGAAAGGCCAAGAAGGCGGCTGAGGAACTGGCTGCGCTGGCGGGACAGGAGGACCAAGCGAGCGCCTGAGAGGGCCCCGATGACGAGCGCCGCTCACTGTCAGCGGCGCTCGTCACCTTCCCTAGCGACCTTGATCGTGACCACCGCACCCACAGAGCGGAGGCCAAGGGGCGTCCCTGGGCGCTCCTTTCATGATGGCGGCGCGAGCTACTGCGACGGTCTGCGTCGGCCGCAGCAGATGCCGCATTTCTGGACTTTCGCTCAGCCAGATGAGTCCCGCTGGCATGATGCCGGGCGTGGGGAGACAGGACAGCGACGAGGCATACGTCCTCGGCTTGTGCGATGAGGTACTGGCCGAGCGGGGAAAGCGGCAGCACCGGTTCGACTGGCTGCTCGGTGACCCGAGTCAGTCAGGGCGACAGGTGAAGCTGCCGGTCGATTCGTACTGGCCGCGATACGGGCTCGTGGTGGAGTACCGGGAGGTCCAGCATGACCGGCCCGTGGCATTCTTCGACAAACCGGACCGGCTGACCATCAGCGGTGTGCACCGTGGCGAGCAACGCGTCCTCTACGACGAGCGCCGCGACATCCTGATACCGCGCAAAGGCCTCGACCTCGTCGTCATCCGCCCCGCCGACCTGGCCGCCGACGACAGAGGCCGCTTGTACCGCAACCGCGAAGCAGACCTGACGGCCGTGCGCGGGCTCCTCGCAGCAGCGCGCCCCCGCATCACATCGGACGAGGACCGCGTGGTCGACGCCTTCCGCCGATGGCTGCGCTCGGAAGGCTGGACCCCGATCTCGCCCACCGACGACCACACCGATATCGAGGCAGTACGAGACGGCAACCGGCTCGTCGGCGAGGCGAAGGGCCGGACCCAAGAGCCGGGGACGGACGTCGACATCGCCTACGGCCAACTCCTCCGCAGGATGACCGCCAGTTCGCCAGATACGCGTTACGCCGTCGTCGTTCCGACGCCTGCCGTCTGGCACGCTCAGCGAGTGCCGGCGGCCGTCCGCCGCGCCCTTCGGATCGAGGTGTACGAGGTCACCGACCAAGGAGAGGTTCAGTCGGTGGCCGACTAGCGAGGGAGCCCAGCGAGATGCGCCCGGCGGTGCTGACACCGTGTGCCTGCACCTCTCGCAAGGCTCCGTCCAACCGTCCCGCCATTTCCTTTGATGCGACGTCTTCGATACCGAGGAGGGTGTGATGCACGGCGAGCAATGTGACGGGTGGGTTCACACTCTTCGCGGTCAGTTGATCTGTTACACCGGCAAGGTCTGGATCGACGGTCTCAAGACCACTCGCGAAGAGTGCGCTGAACGTGCAAGGCGGTACGGAGCTGGCTGGAAGAACGACTTCTCGCGCAAGATCACGCTTGTCGTCCACGGCGATCTCGCCAGTCAGGCAGTGACCGATGCTCGTCGGCAGTACAGCGGGACGCTCGTTCGAGCGGCATGGGAACGGGATCGCGGCTTTCACGTATGCGTTGTGGACGCTGAAGGCTTCACCGACCTCTTGGCCGGCCATTCGGCTCGTTGCCGTGAATTGCTACGCCTCAGGGGAGAAGCCAAGGAGAAGGTCATGGTCCTGTCCCAACCTGGGGACGGAGTACTCGGAGGACCTCTGCGGCGTCACGCATCAGGTCGGCACGATCCCGCAGAGCTCATCCTGGATCTCAACCTCCTTGATGAAGGTACAGAAGCCCACGAGTCGACCTTGACCGCCCTCGTCAGCCACCTGGCTGACCAAGGCATAGAGGTCCGAGGCCACGCCCGTAAGGCTCCGCGCTTCGACGCCGGCTGGACGCGAGGCGACGATGTGTTCGTGGCGGAAGTCAAGAGCCTCAGCCCGGCCAATGAAGTGCAGCAGATACGCCTGGGCATTGGCCAAGTGCTCGACTATGCAGATCAGGTGCAGCACCAAGAGGCACTGCATCGGGTGCGACCGACCCTTGTCCTGGAGCGGCAGCCTACGGATCCACGGTGGCGTCGTCTCGCCGACTCCCACGGCATATTGCTGACTTGGGGCCCGAACTTCGAGGGTTGCTGATCCTAGCGAACGGGGTTGTCCCGCCGAGACGTGGGCACCTCTTGGCGCCCGGACTTCCGTCCCCAGACACCGTCCATATTCCGGACACCTTGCTGCAGAATCAGATCGCGCACCGCTTCCGGCGGCTCCCGGTCATCCACCACGAAGACCCGCCCGTCGATCTCCCGCGTCACCATCTTCCACCCCAGACGCCGGCCCACCGCCCGCGCTGCCCGCCGGATCTCCTCAGCCGAGCCGCCCAGATCCTCCACCATCTCCACGCTCAGCAGGACCTGGCCGCCGTACCCCTCAAACTCCGGCCGCAGCGAGCCCGCCATCAGCTCCTCAACCCGGCACGCCAGCTTCCCGTAGCGGCGCCTCGCCAGCTCGTCCTCGGCAGCCATCCCAGCCGCCTCCCCCACCGCACTCGTCCCGCGCGATGTGTGCCAAATGTGTGCCGGGCGCTCCCGCTCAGGAAGCCGCAGCCCACGCCACGGCCCCTGACCTGGGAAAACGAAGAGCCCCCTGTCGGGTTCGAACCGACGACCCCCGCTTTACAAGAGCGGTGCTCTGGCCAGCTGAGCTAAGGAGGCGTAGGTGCAGTGTAGCGGGCGGGTGGGGGGAGGGGTGGGGGGAAATTGGGGGTCAGGGGCTGGTGACAAGGGGCGTTTGGGCAGGTAGCGTCACCGGCAGTGCTGCTCGGCGTGGACTGGACCACTGGGGACGGGACGCGGAAGGACCGGGGCGGCACCTACCTTTACTCGGATCGTCCGGCACGTTCCTGCCGGTGAAGGGACCCGTGAGGTCATGGCAACTGTCACGTTCGACAAGGCGACCCGGATCTACCCGGGTGGCGACAAGCCCGCCGTCGACTCGCTCGAGATCGAGGTCGGGGACGGCGAGTTCCTCGTCCTCGTCGGCCCGTCCGGCTGCGGCAAGTCCACCTCGCTCCGCATGCTCGCGGGGCTGGAGGACGTCAACTCCGGAGCCATCCGGATCGGTGAGCGGGACGTCACGCACCTGCCCCCCAAGGACCGGGACATCGCCATGGTGTTCCAGAACTACGCGCTCTACCCGCACATGACGGTCGCCGACAACATGGGCTTCGCGCTCAAGATCGCCGGCGTCAACAAGGCCGAGATCCGCAAGCGGGTTGAGGAAGCCGCCAAGATCCTGGACCTCACCGAGTACCTGAGCCGCAAGCCCAAGGCGCTCTCCGGTGGTCAGCGCCAGCGTGTCGCGATGGGCCGGGCCATCGTCCGCGAGCCCCAGGTCTTCCTCATGGACGAGCCGCTGTCCAACCTGGACGCCAAGCTCCGTGTCCAGACCCGTACCCAGATCGCGAGCCTGCAGCGCCGCCTCGGGGTCACCACGGTGTACGTGACCCACGACCAGGTCGAGGCCATGACCATGGGCGACCGCGTCGCGGTCCTCAAGGACGGCATCCTCCAGCAGGTCGACAGCCCGCGGAACATGTACGACCGCCCCGCCAACCTCTTCGTCGCCGGCTTCATCGGCTCCCCCGCCATGAACCTGGTCGAGGTCCCGATCCACGACGGCGGCGTGAAGTTCGGCAACGCCGTGGTCAGCGTGGCCCGCGAGGCCGTCCAGGCCGCCGCGGACAAGGGCGACCGCACGGTCACCGTCGGCGTGCGCCCCGAGCACTTCGACATCGCCAACGGCGACACCAGCAACGCCCTGTCCAAGGACGCCCCGGCCGGCCTCGCCGTCACCGTCAACGTCGTCGAGGAGCTCGGCGCCGACGGCTACGTCTACGGCACCGCCAAGGTCGGCGACGAGTCCAAGGACCTGGTCATCCGGGTCGGCGGCCGCCAGATCCCGGAGAAGGGCTCCGTCCTGCACGTGGTCCCGCGCGCGGGCGAGACCCACGTCTTCTCCACCTCCACCGGCGAGCGCCTGAGCGACTGACCCCGGGGCGGCTGATCTCGGGCGGCTGGTCTCGGGGGGCGACCCCGAGCAGTCGGCACGAAAATCCGGCACGAAAACGGTGGGCGGGTACGTTTCGGACGTACCCGCCCACCGTTTTGCCGTAACCGCCCGCCCCATCCCCCATTAGGGTGACTAAATGTCGCCAAATCACTACTCTTCGCTACCATCCGTTGCGTGAACCAGGTAGCCCGCCGTCTCGGCAAGACCCTCGCACTCGTTCTCCCGGTCGTCCTCGTCCTGTCCGGGACGCTCGCCGTCACCCGTGTCCCGTGGGTGGCCTCGTCGTCGGAAGCCCAGATCCTCACCGCCTCGGCCAAGAGCCAGGCGGAGGTGGCCGCGAACGACACCACCCGCGCTCCCCAGGAAGTGCTGCGCCGCCGCCTGCTGGCCGAACTCCAGCAGAAGGACCCGGGCACCGCCCTGACCGGCCTCCAGGTCGCCATGGCCGAGCACCCCTCCCTCGCCCGCTACTGCTCCTCCATCGCCCGCTCGCTGGGCCGCGCGGCCGTCGCCAAGTACGCCGGCTCCGTGCGCCGCGCGCAGAAGTGGTCCCGCCCGGTGTGCGACACCGCCTTCGCCACGGGGGTCGCCTCGGTCGGGTGACACCGGCGCGGACCGACGCGGACCGGACCGGGGTGGACCGGCGCGGACCGACGTGGACCGGCCCGGGTGACTTCGCGGTACGTAGGCTGACGCCCCGGAACACGCCGGACGCCACCGGGCGTGCCGCCCGCCCTGCGCGGGGCGCACGCCCGGTTCGCATAGGGTGCGCTGCATGACGCGTGCCGACCAGCAACCCGCTCACCACAGCGCCACCCCCGTCACACAGGCCGTCCTGCTGGCCGGCGGACAGGGCTCGCGCCTGCGGCCGTACACCGACGACCGGCCCAAGCCGATGGTCGAGATCCCCGGTACGGGAACGCCGATCATCGGCCACCAGCTCGCCTGGCTGTCCGCCGAGGGCGTCACCGACGCCGTGGTCTCCTGCGGCCACCTCGCCGAGGTCCTCCAGGAGTGGCTGGACGCCACCCCGCTGCCGCTGAACGTCACCACGGTCGTCGAGCACGAACCGCTCGGCCGCGGCGGCGGGCTGAAGTTCGCCGCCGCCTCGCTGCCCCGCCCCTACGAGCCCTGGTACGCCACCAACGGCGACATCTGGACCCGCTTCTCGCTGCGCGAGATGGCCGCCTTCCACGAGGAGCGGGACGCCACCGCCACCTTGGCGCTGGCCCGGCCGCGTATCCCCTGGGGCGCTGTGGAGACCAACGAGTTCGGCCAGGTGCTGGACTTCATCGAGGCGCCACCCTCACCGTTCCTCATCAACGCCGGCGTGTACGTCTTCGCGCCCGAGTTCACCGCGCTGCTGCCCGACCTGGGCGACCACGAGCGCACGACCTTCCCCCGGCTGGCCCGCGAACGCCGCCTCGCCGGCTACCCCATCCCGCAAGGCGCCTACTGGCGGGCCATCGACACCGCCAAGGACCTCCGCGAGGCCGCCAAGGAGCTCGGCGTCCACCACAAGTAGGTCCCGCCGAAGGCAATCTCCGCCGGAAGCAATCCCCAAAACCCGACACCTGGCGCCCGATAGGCCACTACCCACTACCCGGCACAAATGCGGCGGCCCGTACCAGGGAGGGGTTCGGTACGGGCCGCCGCGGCCTTGGGCGAGGCCCACGAGGGGCCCGCGGAACGGGAGTTGTTACGCCGCTCCCTGCGGGCTCGTGCCCGCCCGCCGCGGGGACATGCCCAGCAGCAGGCCGGTCGGTGACTTGCTGCCCAGCAGGCCGCCGATGGCGCCGCCCTGAGTGGGCTTGGCGGTCGGTTGGGGCTGCGGGGCGGGCGCCGGGGCCTGGGCGGGCGGTGCGGCCGGGGACTGGACCCCCTGAGTACCACCGCCACCGCCGCCGGACCCGGTCCCCGCGCCGGTCGTACCGCGCGGACGTGAGCCCGTACGGGACGGGGAGGATCCGCCGGAGAAGGGCGTGGACGACGCCGGGCCGGACGATGTGCCGCCCGCGACGGTACGGCCCGGGGTCGCGGTCGGGCTCGCCCCTGCGGCCTTACGGTGCCGGGTGGGCGCGGTGGCGCTGCCGGACGGGACCGGCGAGGCGCCGGGAGCGGTCGTCCCGCCGGAGCCGGCGGAGGACGGCAGCGGGACGCCCGGCAGGTTGTTGGTGGGCACCACGGTGGGCTCGGTGCCGCCGGGACGGACGGGGGTGCTGGCCCGCACGGCCGCGCCCAGCATCGAACCGACCAGCAGGGTCAGGCCGATGACGAGGGTGGCGATCACGGTGCCGCGGCGCAGCACCCTGCGGCGCAGGTCCCACACGGTGACCCGCGGGCCGAGCGTGCGCCAGGCGTCGGCGGCCAGGTGGCCGTCCACGGAGTAGACGGGGGCGCCGGCGATGACCAGCGGGCTCCAGGCGGCCAGGTAGACGAAGTCCGGGGCGTCGTACACCGGGACGGTACGCCAGCTCACGGTGACCAGCAGGGCGATCGACAGGGCCGCGCCGAAGACGGCCGCGATCCGCTGCCACAGGCCGAGCACGGTGAGCACGCCCACCACGACCTGGAGGAAGGCGATGCTGAGCCCGGCGCCGACGGGGTGGTTGAGGGCGGCGGCACGCAGCGGCTCGGCGGCGGCCCAGGGGTGCAGCGAGGACAGCCAGGTGACCATGGAGCCGCGTCGGCCGCCGTCGAAGTAGACGCGGTCGCACAGCTTGCCCATGCCGGCGTAGATGCAGACGAAGCCGAGGAAGACGCGCAGCGGCAGCAGCACGATCCCCAGGTTCATCCGGCGGCCCGGGTACCAGGCGTGGCGCACCGGCTCCCCGCGCCGGTCGCGCGGCCGCCGCTCCTCGCCCCGCAGGCCCCGTTCGCCCCGGACACCGTCGTCGCCCTGACCGCCGCCGCCCACGTACCCGACCCGCGGCTCACCGGCGTGACCCGCGTGACCCGCGTGACCCGCGTGACCCGCGTGACCCGCGTGACCCGCGTGACCCGCGTGACCCGCGTGACCCGCGTGACCCGCGTGAGCAGCATCGGCGGAACCCGGCGCCATGGTGTCGTACGCCCCCGTGGCCGGCCGCATGCCGCTGAGCAGCCCGGTGGGTTCCTGGGGGGTGCGCGGGCCGACGACGGTGGGCAGGACGGTGGTCTCGTCGATCCGCGGCAGCACCTGGGTGGCAGCGCCGGCGCCGGGCGGGCGCGACGGGTGCGCCGGGTCCGCGGGGCCGGGCTGCGCGCCGGCCCGGCGGACGGCCCGCAGCAACTCACCGGCGAGCGGGTCGCCGGGCCTTGACCGCCCGGACCAGACCAGGGGCGCGGACCGGCGCCGCGGGGCGGCCACCCCGGCGCCGCCGGTGACCGCGGCGGACGCGGAGGCGTAGGCGCCGCCCCGGACCGCGGAGAGTTCCCTGGTGACGCCGAGGCCGAGGGCGCGCGTCGAGGTCGCGCCGAGCTGGACCCGGAAACTCGCGTGATTGACGATGACCTGGGCAGGGTCGCTCGGCACCCGCGGCATGGTCAGCACACGCTCGTCGTACCCGGGCGCCCCTCCCCCCGTGGGATTGCGGGGTGTTCTGGTGTCCACACTCAACTAACCGAGTGACGGGGGGATAGGACACTGCGTTGGTTGACGCTTACCGTGAGCGACCGGAAATCGTTACGCGGCAGGGCCGTGTGGACACGCGTACGGATCCGCCCCTATGCCCCGCCGACCCGCGGGTCGGCGCCCCCGCGGACCGGCAGACCTGGGCCCCCGCGGCCCTCAGCTGTCCCGGCGCCGCGCGGCCTCGTACAGCACGATCCCGGCCGCCACACCGGCGTTGAGGGATTCCGCGCCGCCCGGCATCGGGATGCGCACCAGCAGGTCGCAGGTCTCGCCGACCAGCCGGGACAGCCCCTTGCCCTCGCTGCCGGCCACGATCACCACCGGCCCGTCCAGGACTTCGAGTTCGTGCAGCGCGACGCCGCCGTCCGCGGACAGGCCGACCACGGTCAGGCCCGCCTTCTGGTACGCCTCCAGGGCGCGGGTGAGATTGCCGGCCCGGGCGACGGACACCCGGGCCGCGGTGCCGGCCGAGGTCTTCCAGGCGCCGGCCGTCATCCCGGCGGCGCGCCGCTCGGGCACGACCACGCCGTGACCGCCGAAGGCCGCGACCGAACGCACCACGGCACCCAGGTTGCGCGGGTCGGTCACCCCGTCCAGGGCGACGATCAGCGGGTCCTCGCCGATGTCCGCGGCGTCGGCCACCAGGTCGTCGGGGTGCGCGTACTCGTACGGGGGAATCTGCAGCGCGACGCCCTGGTGGTTCAGACCGCCGGTGAGCCGGTCGAGTTCGGGGCGGGAGGCCTCCATCAGCGGCACCCCGCGGTCGGCCGCCAGGCTCAGCGTCTCGCGCACCCGGTCGTCGTTGTCGATGAACTGCTGCACATAGACGGCGGTCGCGGGGATCTCGGCGCGCAGCGCCTCGACCACCGGGTTACGGCCGACGACGAGTTCGGGCGCGTCCTTGTTGGGGCGTCCGGTACGGCGCCGGGGCTGGGTGGCGCCGCGCTTGGCCTGCGCGTTGGCCGCGCGGAACTTCTTGTGGCCCTTGCGCATCTCGGCGGGGGGCGTGGGGCCCTTGCCCTCCAGGGCCCGGCGCCGCTGCCCGCCGCTGCCGACCGTGGCGCCCTTCTTGTTGGACGTACGGCGGTTCCTGCGCTGGCTGTTGCCGGCCATGGGGCACTCTCACTCTTCTGCGTCGGGTCGCACGCTTCGTGCGTAGGTCATGCGTCGCTCGCGCGCCGGGACCCCGCGGCGGTCAGCCGCGCAGGGTCCAGCGGGAGCCGGTCGGGGTGTCCTCGATCTCCAGGCCGGCCTGGACGAGCTGGTCGCGGATCGCGTCGGCGGTCCCGTAGTCCTTGCGGGCCCGGGCCGACTGCCGCTGTTCCAGCACCAGGCGGACCAGGGAGTCCACCACGCCGTGCAGGTCGTCGCCGCGGTCGGTGCCCGCCCAGTGCGCGTCGAGCGGGTCCAGGCCCAGTACTCCGAGCATCGCACGGACGTCGGCCAGCCGCGCGACCGCGGTTTCCTTGTCGTCGGCGGACAGCGCGCTGTTGCCCTGGCGTACGGTCGTGTGCACCACGGCGAGCGCCTGCGGGACGCCCAGGTCCTCGTCCATGGCCTCGGCGAAGGCGGGCGGCACCTGCGCGGCGGGTTCCACGGTGCCGGCCTTCTCCACCACCCGCTGCACGAAGCCCTCGATGCGGGCGAAGGCGGCCTCGGCCTCGCGCAGGGCCTCCTCGCTGTACTCGATCATCGACCGGTAGTGCGGGGTGCCCAGGTAGTAGCGCAGCACAATGGGGCGCCAGCGCTGGACCATGTCGGAGACCAGCACCGAGTTGTCGAGCGACTTGCTCATCTTCTCGCCGCTCATGGTGACCCAGGCGTTGTGCACCCAGTAGCGGGCGAATTCGTCGCCGTAGGCCACGGCCTGCGCGATCTCGTTCTCGTGGTGCGGGAAGATCAGGTCGATGCCGCCGCCGTGGATGTCGAAGGCGCGGCCCAGGTACTTGTGGGCCATCGCCGAGCACTCCAGGTGCCAGCCGGGCCGGCCGCGGCCCCAGGGCGTGTCCCAGGACGGCTCGCCGGGCTTGGCCGCCTTCCACATGGCGAAGTCGCGCTGGTCGCGCTTGCCGGTCTCGCCCTCCCCCTCGGGCTGCTTGAGGTTGTCCAGTTCCTGGTTGGACAGCGCCAGGTAGCCGGGGAAGGAGTGGACGTCGAAGTAGACGTTGCCGTCGACGGCGTACGCGTGACCGCGCTCGATCAGGCCCTGCATCATTTCGATCATTTCCGGCACATGGCCGGTGGCCCGCGGCTCGTACGAGGGCGGTTGGCAGCCGAGCGCGTCGTAACCGGCGGTGAAGGCGCGCTCGTTCTCGTACCCGATGGACCACCAGGGCCGCTCCTGGGCGGCGGCCTTGGTGATGATCTTGTCGTCGATGTCCGTGACATTGCGGATGAACGTCACGTCGTAGCCGCGGTAGCGGAACCAGCGCTGGAGGATGTCGAAGTTGAGCCCCGACCGGATGTGGCCGATGTGCGGGGCGGCCTGTACGGTCGCGCCGCACAGGTAGATCGAGACGCGGCCCGGCGTGAGCGGGACGAAGTCGCGTACCTGGCGCGCGTTGGTGTCGTACAGGCGAATAGTCACGCCTTCAAGGGTAGTGGGCCGGAGCGTGTGCCTTGCGCGGTTGGGCGCAGGGCACACACAGCCGTGACAATTGCGCAGTGTTCGGTCAATGATCCGGGCCGGGGTCCCGGCCCGAGGGGTCAGGCGCGCTCGACCACGTGCTCGGGGGTGACGCGGACGGTGACCCGGCGGGCGCCGGGCTCGTCGAAGGTGTACGGCTTCCCGGTGTACTTCACGCTCAGCGCGTCGACCGTCTCGGTGTTCTCGGCCGGCACCAGGGTGGCGGTGCCGCGGATCTCGGCGTACGCGTACGGGTTGTCGACCTCCGTCACCAGGACGCTGAGCCGGGGGTCGCGGGCCAGGTTGTGGTACTTCTGCCGGACCGCCAGCACCGAGAAGATCACCTCGTCGCCGTCCCGCATCACCCATACGACGCTCTGCTGCGGCCGGCCGTCGGCCTGGACGGTGGCGACGGTGGCGAAGTTCTTGCCGTCGAGCAAGGCGCGGGCGGACTCGGACAGGGTGGTGGCCATTGCGGGGGTCCTTTCACGGAGCGGGCGATCAACCCGGCCAACGCGCGGGGGCTCCGGGGGGATTCCCGCGATTGGGCCGTACGGGGAGCCCTTCCGTACCGGCTTCATACGCGCTTCGTACGGCGTCACGCGGGCGTCGTACAGGCTTCACACGTTCTTCGTACGGGCGCCGCCCGTTGCCCGTCCCGTACGGCCGCGGGCGCCGCCCCTGTACGTCTCAGCCCGTCGCCGGGCCGACCCGGACCACCAGGGCGGTGGCGATCGCCGCCAGGCCCTCTCCGCGGCCGGTGAAGCCGAGACCGTCGGTGGTGGCGGCGCTGACCGCCACCGGGGCGCCGACGGCCGCCGAGAGGACCTTCTGGGCCTCGTGGCGGCGCTTGCCGATTTTGGGGCGGTTGCCGACGACCTGGACCGCGACGTTGCCGATCACGTAGCCGGCGGCGCGGACGATCCGGGCCGCCTCGGTGAGCAAGGTCACACCGGAGGCGCCGGACCACTCTGGGCGCGAGGTGCCGAAGTGGGCGCCGAGGTCGCCGAGGCCGGCCGCGGAGAACAGTGCGTTGCAGGCGGCGTGCGCGACCACGTCGGCGTCGGAGTGGCCGGCCAGCCCCGGACCCTCGCCCTCCCACAGCAGGCCCGCGCACCACAGCTCGCGGCCCTCCTCGAAGGCGTGGATGTCGGTGCCGACGCCGACCTGGGGCAGCGGGGGCAGCCCGGCGACGCTTCCAAGGGCCTCGGCGGCCGGCTCAGTAGCCATCGGTGGCCCTCCTGCGCGCCAGGACCGCCTCGGCGAGCACCAGGTCCAGCGGGCGGGTGACCTTGAAGGCCTCCTCGTGGCCCGGCACCACCTGCACCGGCACCCCGAGCTGTTCGACCATGCTCGCGTCGTCGGTGACGTCGTGGGTGACGGTGTCGTGCGCCTTGACGAGGGTGGCCCGGTCGAAGCCCTGCGGGGTCTGCACGGCCCGCAGCAGGGCGCGCCGCGGGGTGCCGGTGACCAGGCCGGTGTCCGGATCGACGGTCTTGACGGTGTCGGCCAGCGGCAGCGCGGGCACCACGGCGGGCGCGCCGGCCCGTACCGCCTCGGCGACGGCTTCGACGGTGTCGACCGGCACCAGGGGGCGGGCGGCGTCGTGGACCAGCACCACGTCCACGTCGTCGGGCAGCGCGGCCAGCCCCAGGCGGACCGATTCCTGCCGCGCCTCGCCGCCGGCGACCACCTTTATGTCGGTGGACTCCGGCATGCCGTGGGCGTCCAGCAGGGCTCTGACCTCGGCGGTACCGTCGGGCGGCGCCACGACGACGATCACCTGCACGGCGCGGGCGCGGGCCATCGCCCGGACCGCGTGCACCAGGATGGGAACCCCGCCGAGCGTGCGCAGCGCCTTGGGCACGCCGGGGCCCAGCCGGACGCCACGTCCGGCAGCGGGAATGACGGCAGCGGTACGCAGGTTTGTGTCCTTGTATGAGATGGGTATCGCACTCAACGTGCCGGGTACGGCCTCTTCCGGACCCCTTCCGTGAAGTCCGGTGACGCCGTGAACAGCATGCCGCAGCACCCGGCAGTCGCGCTCGACCGGGTGCCACGGCAGGTCCCCGGGGACGGGTTTCCCCGGGGTGCGTCTTCGGTTGCCGGCACGTCGCAGAGGCGTCGGGCCTCCCGCCCGGCGCGGTCCGGGGGGAGGCACGGCATGTGACGAGCGGCACGAGAGCGTCCAAGGTGGACGGTTCGGCGACCGCCCGGAAGGGACGGTCTTACGACGCGAGGACCTCGTCGAGCAGCGTCTCGGCCTTGTCCTCGTTGGTGTTCTCCGCCAGGGCGAGCTCGCTGACCAGGATCTGCCGCGCCTTGGCGAGCATGCGCTTCTCGCCGGCCGACAGGCCCCGCTCACGCTCCCGGCGCCACAGGTCGCGCACGACTTCCGCGACCTTGATGACGTCGCCGGAGGCGAGTTTTTCCAGATTTGCCTTGTATCGGCGGGACCAGTTCGTGGGCTCCTCGGTGTACGGCGCGCGCAGCACCTCGAAGACCCGGTCCAGGCCCTCCTGACCGACCACGTCGCGCACGCCGACGAACTCCGCGTTGTCCGCGGGCACACGCACTGTCAGGTCGCCCTGGGCGACCTTGAGCACCAAGTAGGTCTTGTCCACGCCTTTGATCTGGCGAATTTCGATGGCCTCGATCAGCGCGGCCCCGTGATGGGGATAGACCACGGTGTCGCCAACCTTGAACGTCATGTGACAGGTACCCCTTCCGTGGCTATCCAGGGTAACACGGGAAGGGCTTCTTCTGAATGGCGTTTTCGCAGGTCAGGGCATATCTCGGGGCTTGACAAGCGCCCCCGGGACGTGCTGGAGGGGGCCTCACGAAGGGGGTATTCGCAGGTCGGAGCCGGTATGCGGGGAGGGTGAAACACGCCCGTTACGCCCCTGGAAGACCGGGTAGACGAGGCGATACGTCCCGCTTTGTCACTCCCGCAGGAGTGGATCTTCGCTACTCCGTTCGGGTTCCACAGATGTCGGCCGGCAGAACCCGCGGAAGCTTCCCGGATCATCCCCTGTTCACCTCCCCGCCAGGTCAGCGGGGCGGAAGTGGACACGGACGGTGGATGAACACCGGCCGGAGATCACGCGAAGATGAGGCCGAAGATCCAATTTTGCGCAGTCATGGAAAAAGGGCGGGTAATCGGCGGCCGGTTAAAGCGAGCCCCCGTGCACGAGCGGCAGGGGGCCTCGGTAATCTATGGCCGCTGGAAGATCTTCCCGACCTGCCCAAGGAGATGCGCCGCCGTGGTCCGCAGCTTCCGTCGCGGCGGCCTCGCCGCCGTCCTCGCGCTCTCGCTCGCGCCGCTGACCGCCTGCGCGGCCGGCAGCAGCTCGCAGACCCTGCACATCAAGCCGGACAACGCCGAGGTCACCAAGGGTTCGATCCAGGTGCAGAACGCCTGGGTGCTCACCCAGACCAGCGGCCCGGCCACCGTCTCGGCCCGGCTGTTCAACAACGGCACCAGCACGCAGACGCTCCAGGCCGTCCAGATCGCGGGCGGACTCGTCGCCACGCTGAAGGACAAGAACGGCAGCTCGACGGTCACCGTCCCGGCGCACGGCACGGTGCTGCTCGGCGGTCAGGGCAACCCGGCAGCCGTGCTGAACAGCGGCGCCGAGACGCTGCGCAATGGTGACGTGCAGAACGCGGTGTTCGTGTTCAGCTCGTCCGGCGCGGTCTCCCTGCCGATCAACGTGACCCCGGCGGCCGGCTTCTTCGAGCCCTACGGTCCCGGCTCGCTGGCCCCGTCCACGCCGCCGTCCCCGACCGCCACGCCCGGTGGGACGGCCACGCCCGGCTCGACCGCCACCCCGACCGGCACGGCGTCCCCCGGCTCCAGCTCCGGCAAGGGCCACAAGTCCACGAAGGGCGCGACGGCCGGCTCCACCGCCACCCCGACGAGCACGCCCACCCGGTGACGCCCACGGCTCCGCTCGTCGCCTGTGCGGCGGGCGGACCCGTACGACGTCACCTGCGGACGCGTCACGTACGCACGTACGAGCAGGGCGCGCGCCACGACGGCGCGCGCCCTTTGCCGTATGGAATTCGCGACCGGACTGCCCACCCGCGGACCGCCCGCCCGCGGTTTACGGCTCGAACTTGTAGCCGAGGCCGCGGACGGTCACCAGGTAGCGCGGGGCGCCCGGGTCCGGCTCGATCTTGGCGCGCAGCCGCTTGACGTGCACGTCGAGGGTCTTGGTGTCGCCGACGTAGTCCGCGCCCCACACCCGGTCGATGAGCTGCATCCGGGTCAGCACCCGGCCGGCGTTGCGCAGCAGCATCTCCAGCAGGTCGAACTCCTTCAGCGGCAGGTCGACCTTGCCGCCGCCGACCGTGACGACGTGCCGGTCCACGTCCATCCGGACCGGCCCGGCCTCCAGGGCGGCCGGCGAGATCTCCTCCGGCTCGCCGCGGCGGCGCAGCACCGCGCGGATGCGGGCGACCAGCTCGCGCGAGGAGAACGGCTTGGTGACGTAGTCGTCGGCGCCTATCTCCAGGCCGACGACCTTGTCGATCTCGCTGTCCTTGGCGGTCACCATGATGACGGGGACATTGGACTTCAGGCGGAGCTGGCGGCACACCTCGGTGCCGGGCAGTCCGGGCAGCATCAGGTCGAGCAGGACCAGGTCGGCGCCATTGCGCTCGAATTCGTCCAGCGCGTCGGGCCCGGTCGCGGAGATGGCGACCTCGAAGCCCTCCTTGCGGAGCATGTACGACAGCGCGTCGCTGAAGGACTCTTCGTCCTCGACGACGAGTACGCGGGTCACGGAAGGACCTCCGGGGCGGGGATGTGTTCGGGGAGGGTCTGGAAAAGCTGATCGTCCGACGGCTCGTCGGCCGGGTCGGCCTCCGCCTCGGCAACAGGGTCGGTGCCGGGCGCAAGCGCGCGGTCGCGGGCGATCCCGGCCTCGGGAAGCCGCAGTGTGAAAGTGGAGCCCTGCCCTTCGACGCTCCACACGGTGACCTCCCCGCCGTGCGAGGCGGCCACGTGCTTGACGATGGACAGGCCGAGCCCGGTGCCGCCGGTGGCCCGCGAGCGCGCCGGATCGACCCGGTAGAAGCGCTCGAAGACCCGTTCGCGGTCCTTCTCGGAGATGCCGATGCCCTGGTCGGTGACGGAGATCTCGATGAAGTCCCCACCGGAACCGCCGGAGCCGCCCGAGCCACCGGCCCGGGAGGCGCCCGTACCGGAACCCGCGGCGCGGGAGGAACCCCCCGGCCCCGGGGTGCGGCGGGCGGCGATGCCGACCCGGGTACGGGCGGGACTGTAGTTGACCGCGTTCTCCACCAGATTGCCCAGGGCAGCGGCGAGCTGGCCGCGGTTGCCCCAGATGAACAGGTCGGGGGCGGAACCGGTGGCCATGGTGATCTGTTTGGTGTTGGCCTGGTGCCGGCAGCGGTCCACGGCCTCGGCGACCAGGTCGTCCACGGCGACCGGCTCGGCGTCGTCGAGCAGGTCGTCGTCCTGGACCCGGGACAGGTCGATGATCTCCTGCACCAGGCTGGTCAGCCGGGTGGCCTCGATCTGCATCCGCCCGGCGAACCGGTTGACCGCCTCGGGGTCGTCGGCCGCGTCCATCACGGCCTCGGACAGCAGCGAGAGCGCGCCGACCGGTGTCTTGAGCTCGTGGCTGACATTGGCCACGAAGTCCCGCCGTACCGCTTCGATCCGACGGGCCTCGGTCAGGTCCTCGACCAGCAGCAGCACCAGCCGGGAGCCCAGCGGGGCGACCCGGGCGGAGACCGCCAGGCCCTCCCCGCGCCCGGCGCCCCGGCGCGGCAGGTCGAGTTCGACCTGCCGTATCTCGCCGTCGCGGCGGGTCTCCCGCGCCATCTGCAGCATCTGGTCGACGGCCAGCCGGCCGCCGCGCACCAGACCGAGGGCGTACGCCGCCGAGCTGGCCTTGACCACGGTGTCGCCCTCGTCCAGGACGACCGCGGAGGACCTGAGCACGGACAGCACCGTGTCCACGCCCGGCGGCAGTACCGCCTCGGTGTGCAGTGCGGTACGGGTCGGGCGGGCCTGTTCCCGCTCGCTCCAGCGGAACGCGAGCACGGCGATCACGCCGGTCAGCAGACCGGCTGTCGCAGAGGCCGCGGCGACGGCCGCGTTCACGTCCATGGGCCCAGGGTAGGTGGACGTTTCAAGCACTCCACACCCCTGTGAGACACCTCTCGGATGTACGTTGCCAAGAGTTCACCTTCACGTGGGGGCTGATTCATTCCGGGTGCGCGGCCGGTACGCGTATCCCCTTCAGCGTTGGAGCGTGGAGGAGAGGCCTTGCGGCGTACGGCCGTACGGTCGGTACGTATGGCGTACGGACAGTCGTATGAGCTGTTCTACGGACTGCCGTACGGATCGTCGTACCCGTGTCGTGCGTACGGGGTCTCCGTACCCAGGGGAAGGAAAGCGATGCGGGACGCATATCACGAGGAGCTCGACTCGATCAGCGACGCGCTGGTCGAGATGGCGCGGCTCGTCGGCTCCGCGATCGGCCGGGCGACCACCGCGCTGCTGGACGCCGACCTGAACGTCGCGGAGAGTGTGATCGCCGCGGACGAGAAGGTCGACGGTTTGCAGCGGGACCTGGAGAACCAGGCGATCGCCCTGCTGGCGCGGCAGCAGCCGGTGGCCACCGACCTGCGGGTCGTGGTCACCTCGCTGCGGATGAGCGCGGATCTGGAACGGTCCGGCGACCTGGCCCGGCACGTGGCCAAGCTCGCCCGGCTGCGGTTCCCCGCTTCCGCGGTGCCGGGTGATCTGCACAGCACGATCCTGGAGATGGGCCAGCTCGCGCAGCGGCTCATGGCCAAGGCGGCCGAGGTGATCGTCACCAAGGACGTGGACGAGGCGCTTCAGCTCGAGGCCGACGACGACCGCATGGACGACCTGCACCGCACGCTGTTCCAGCACCTGCTGGACGACCGCTGGAAGCACGGGATCGAGACCGCGGTGGACGTGACGCTGGTGGGCCGATACTACGAGCGGTTCGCCGATCATGCGGTGTCGGTGGCGAAGCGGGTCATTTACCTGGTGACCGGTGAGCACGCGGACGAGATGACGCCGGCGCCGATCGAGCCGTAGCGGCGGGGTCGCGGGCGTCGCGCGGGGTGGGCTTCCCCCGGGGCGGCGCTCTTCCGGGTGCGGGCGGTCGGTGTCCGTCCGGGCCGGGGTACGTACGTGCGTGGGGCGCGAGAGCGGGGCGCGCGCGCCCCGCACCGCGAGGTGGTATGCCCTTGTGCGCCCTGGATACGCCTTGATACGCCGGATCGTCCGGCGGTTGACTGGCTGGCAGGCCAGCAAGAGGAGGGTGTACCCATGCCGGAATCCGCCACCCCATCGCCCGTCCGTGACCTGCCCGCCTCCGACGCGGAGGCTCCCCTGCGCATCCCGCTCCCCCTGGTCGCCGCCTGCGGCTGCGGCTCGGGCTGCGGCTGCGGCTGCCAGTCCGGCGGCCCCTGCCAATGCGGCGGCTGCACGTCCTGACCCCTCCCGCTGCCGCACCCCAGGCCCCGCCCGCACTTGGGCGGGGCCTGAGCGTTCCCTTTGTCTATGGGCGGGCGCTACGGGCCCGCCTTGTCCAGAGCTTCGGCAGGGCTGCCGGGACCGGCTGCCAGGACGCGTCGCAGGAGTTGGTCAGCCGTGATGTCCGCCGCTGTGGTGGCCGCTGTGGAACCCGCCGCCGGCGTCATGATGCCCGCCCCCGCCGACGAAGCCGGCGGGCTCCAACCCGTGGCCGCCATGCCCATGGTGACCCTGATGTCCGTGGTGGCCGTGGTGGCCCCCGGCCCCATGTCCGGGCTGCTGCTCGATCGCCTCTTGGAGGCATTGGGCACCGACAGCCGACGGTACGACCGCACGGCCGTCGTCACCCCAGTACGCCGACCAGCGCGCAGTCGTCACGCTCCTCCTGGGCCGCCGACCGGCGACGATGATCAGCCCCAGGACCACGGCCACGACGGCGACCACCGCCAGCCCCGCGATGCCCATCGCGAGCACACCCACGATCGCCATCCCCGCTTCTCCCGTCCCCGATCACGCCGAGCCACCCCAGGTCTCCCCCCGGACTGTGCCCCACCCCCCACCCCATGTCACCTGATTTGAGCCTTTCCTGAGCTTTGAACGATCGACAAGGGCCGGCGAGGCCACCCGGCGGAAACGGCGAGCCAGTCGAGATCGGCGATGGGCGGGAGGTCCAGGGGGCGCCGTGCCGTCAGAATGCCAGGCCGTACCCGACGGGACGTCAGAGCCCTTCGACGATGCGGGGTGGGGCGAAGAGGTGACGGGCGCGGTGTTCCATGACCAGTTCGGGCGGCATGGTGCTGCTGGCCAGATCGGAACGGCAGCGGGCGCAGGCCGGATCGGGGTCCGGGACCTGTTCGGCGTGGTGGAGGGCGATGTGGCGGGCCAGCCGGATCTGGGTCGAGAGCACCGAGTCGAAGGGGTCGCAGTCGTACCCCGGGCCCAACTCCTCCCGGGCGGCCTCCACCAGCTCCGGCGCACGCTTCATCGCCTTGTACAGCTCGGCGCACTGCTTGCAGGCCCACATCCACGGCGGCGGCAACGGCCACTCGTCCGCGGAACCGGCGTCCCTGGCGTTCATGGCCACACCGTAGGACCTCCCCACCCCCACTGCCCCCACCTTCGCGACACCTTCACCCGCCCGTGCACCGGCCTCCCGCGGCGCACCCCGGATCGGGCCGTACTCCATCATGTGCGTCATGCCACTGACCTTCGGCCCCGACCGGCAGACCCGCGAATTCACGTGCGACTGCTGCGGTGCCCCCATCGAACGAGCCTGGAACTTCGTCCACGCGAACGGCGCCCCGTACGCGCTCTATTACGCGAACTGCTACCACCACAGGGACCAGGATCATGACGCCTGGATAGACGTGATCTTCGGAACCTGGGGCGTGGGCCCCGACCAGTGGGACGACCACATCTCCTTCGCCTGCCGAGTGGGCCCCGTCGTCGACCGCCCGGGACCCGCTTCCACTCTGGTCACCGCAGGCCTCGTAAACCCCGATGGCCCCCTCTTCGGCCACAAGCTCGACCGGGAAGCCGCCCTGCAGCACCCCCGCCTGCCCGAGTTCTGGCAGGTCTCCGACTTCGTCCTGGAAAACGATCCCTTGGTGCGAGGCCACATCTACGGGCGCTGACCAACCACCTGTCCACGACGACAGGCACCGCGTATCCAGGCGCGGATGCGGCAAGCTGCACCACTGATTGACATGCCCACACCCATTCGGGATGCTGTTGGAATGTGCGCCCAGCGGTGTTGAGCCCTGTGCGGAAGCGGTGGAATCCGGACGGTCAGAGCGCCCAGATCCCCCCTCCGATGCGATTCTGACCGGACGTCGTGCCTCGGTCGGCGTGCCGCCGGCGGACGGCGTCGAAGCGGAGGCCGACCATGGAACGGGACCATGAAGCATCTGCGAAGTCTCAAGGGAGCCTTGGCCTTCACACTGAGCGGTGCCCTGGCCGCGCTGTTGGCGCTGCTGTACCCGGCGCCCGCACAGGCGTCCCAGACCACCATTCACAACGCGGATCCGAGCGTCATCCGGGTCGGCAGCACGTACATCTCGGCGGAGTCGTCCGGCGGGGGTGTCGCGGTGCGGGAGGCGTCCTCCCCGAGCGCGCTGGGGGCGGCGACTTCGCGGAAGGTGTGGTCGGACGCCAAGGGCCGCGGTGAGGTGTGGGCCCCGGAGATCGTGGTGGACGGCGGCCGGTACTACATCTACTTCACGGCCGGCACGGGATCGGCCCACCGGATGTACGTGATCAGTTCGGCCACCGCGAACAGCGGGTACGGCGCGGAGACCGAGCTGGCCCTGCCGGACGACAAGTGGGCCATCGACGGCAACATGTTCACGTTCAACAGTCAGCGGTGGTTCGTCTGGTCGGGCTGGGCGGGCGACACCAACGTCGAGCAGAACCTCTACATCGCCCGGATGAGCAGCCCGACCACGCCGACCGGAGCGCGGTACATCATCTCGCAGCCGCGCGAGAGCTGGGAGCGGGTGGTCGGCAACCCGTACATCAACGAGGCGCCGGCGGCCATCAAGGACCCGAACGGCCAGCTGCACATCGTCTACTCCGCCAACGGAAGCTGGAGCGACCAGTACTGCATGGCCGATCTGCGGCTGCGGTCGGGCGGCGACCCGACCTATGTCTGGGACTGGTACAAGTCGAACGGCTGCCTGTTCGGCTCCCACGCCAACACGATGATGACCGGCTGGGACCCCACCCTCTACGTCGACGGCCCCGGCAGCCACAGCTTCGTCCTGCTCAACGGCGACATCAACACCAGCCCGCCGGCCGGCCCGACCTTCCCCCTGATGTTCACCGCGGTCCCCAAGGGCACCCCGTACTCCTGGTCCAACCGCTACTGGTTCACCGGCACCTTCTGCTGGTGGGGCAACACCACCTACACCCGCGCCGACGTCCCCGGCGCGACCAGCAACACCGGCTGGGGCCTGAAGTTCTTCGAGTAGCCGCGCCCCGACCACCCCACCACCATGCCCCCCGCCCCGCGGAGAACCCGCAGGTCGGGGGCATGGTCAAACAAAAGACCTACTTCTTGCCCTGGTTCTTCACCGCTTCGATCGCCGCCGCGGCCGCTTCGGGGTCGAGGTAGGTGCCGCCGGGGGTGACGGGGCGGAAGTCGGGGGTGAGGTCGTAGACGAGGGGGATGCCGGTGGGGATGTTGAGGGTGGCGATCGCCTCGTCGGAGATCTGGTCGAGGTGCTTGACCAGGGCGCGCAGGGAGTTGCCGTGGGCGGCGACCAGGACCGTGTTGCCGGCCAGGAGGTCGGGGACGATGCCGTCGTACCAGTACGGGAGCATCCGGGCCACGACGTCCTTGAGGCATTCCGTGTCGGGGCGCAGCTCCGGCGGGATCGTGGCGTAGCGCGCGTCGTCGGCCTGGGAGAACTCGGCGTCGGCGGCCAGCGGCGGCGGCGGGACGTCGTAGGAGCGGCGCCACAGCATGAACTGCTCCTCGCCGAACTCCGCGAGGGTCTGCGCCTTGTCCTTGCCCTGCAGCGCACCGTAGTGGCGCTCGTTCAGCCGCCAGGAGCGGCGGACCGGGATCCAGTGGCGGTCCGCGGCCTCCAGCGCCAGCTGCGACGTGCGGATGGCCCGCTTCAGCAGCGAGGTGTGCAGCACATCGGGCAGCAGGCCGGCGTCCTTGAGCAGCTCGCCGCCCCGGACCGCCTCCTTCTCGCCCTTGTCGTTGAGGTTGACGTCCACCCACCCGGTGAACAGGTTCTTCGCGTTCCACTCGCTCTCGCCGTGGCGGAGCAGGATCAGCTTGTACGCAGCAGCAGCCATGGCGCTGAGCCTAATCGAAATGCCGTGGCGCCTCACCGACGCCCTCTGTAATCTGCCCACGGCGGTCGCGGGCATTACAGGGCCCATGACGGGGACGGCCGCGGGGCCGGGAACGGGGAGGCACGGTGGCGGCACTGTCACGCGCGATACGGGAGACGACCGCGGGACTGCCCCGCCAGTTCTGGTGGCTGTGGACCAGCACCCTCGTCAACCGCCTCGGCGGCTTCGTCGTCACCTTCCTGGCCCTCTATCTCACGGTGGACCGCGGCTACTCCGCCTCGTACGCGGGCCTGGTCGCCGCCCTCTACGGGCTCGGCGGCGCGGGCGGCGCGGTCCTCGGCGGAGTCCTCGCCGACCGGGTCGGCCGCCGCAGCACCCTGCTCGTCGCCCAGATCGGCGCGGCCGCCACCACCGCCGTGCTCGGCCTGGTCACCCATCCGGCCGCCATCGCCTGCGTCGCCGCCCTGGCCGGCCTGACCAGCAACGCCTCCCGCCCCGCCCTCCAGGCCATGATCGCCGACCTGGTCCCGCCCGCCGACCGCGTCCGCGCCTTCGCCCTCAACTACTGGGCGATCAACATCGGTTTCGGCGTCTCGGCCGCCGCGGCCGGCTTCATCGCCGAGGTCGGCTACCTGTGGCTGTTCCTGGGTGACGCGCTCACCACCGTGCTGTGCGCGCTCGTCGTGTACGCCAAGGCCCGCGAGACCCTCCCGGCGCGTGAGCCGCACACCCCGGACCCGGCGCGGCCCGCGAAGGACGTCCGCGAGACCCGCTTGGCCGACGTCCTGCGCGACCAGCGCTTCATGGCCCTGGTCGCGCTCACCTTCCTGCTCGGCAGCGTGATGCAGCAGGGCAACTCCACCCTCGCCGTCGACATGGGCGACCATGGCCTGTCCGCCCGCCAGTTCGGCCTGGTCGCCGCGATCAACGGCGTACTGATCGTCATCCTGCAGATCCCGGTGACCCGCCTCCTGCGCGACCGTTCCACCGCGGGCCTGCTGGCCGCCGGCTCCCTGCTGGCGTGCTGGGGCTTCGGGCTGACCGCCTTCGCCGGCACGGTCGGGATGTACGCCCTGACGGTCGTGGTGTGGACGGTCGGCGAGATCGTGCACGCCCCGGCGTCCATGTCGGTGGTCGCCGACCTGGCCCCGGCCCGGGCGCGCGGCCGCTACCAGGGCATGTACACGCTGGCCTGGTCGGCCGCCTCCTTCGCCGGGCCGCTGGCGGGTGGCCTCACCCTGGACCTCCTCGGCCGCGACGCGGTGTGGGCCGGCTGCGCCCTGGTCGGTACGGTCACCGCGGCCGGCTACTACGTCCTGCTGCGCACCCGCCACGCTCCCGTCGCCGTCCCGGTCCCGGCGGCCCCCGCGCAAGCCGCCGCTCCGGCGGACCCGCACCCCCAGGACGTCCCCGCGCGCGAGGCGGGCGCCCCGGGCCGCTGAGTCGGCGGTCGTACGAGGGCCCGCTCAGCCCTCCTCGGCGATCAGCCGCGCGAAAGCGTCCAGATTGCGGGTCGACTCCCCCCGCGACACCCGCCACGCGTACTCCTTGCGGATGGACGTGGCGAAGCCCAGCTCCAGCAGGGTGTTGAAGGGGCCGTCGGAGTGTTCGGCGACCGCGCCGAGCAGCCGGTCCACCTCGTCGGGCCGGACCGCGGCCAGCGGCACCCGCGCGGTCAGGTAGACGTCGCCGAGCCGGTCCACCGCGTACGCGACGCCGTACATCCGCAGATTCCGCTCCAGCAGCCAGCGGTAGACGGCCTCGTGGTTCTCGTCGGGGCGGCGCACCACGAAGGCGTTGAGCGACAGGGTGTGCCGGCCGACGATGAGCTGGCAGGTGGTGGACAGCTTGCGGGTGCCGGGCAGCTGGGTGACGTACGTGCCCGGGCGCGGCGCGTCCCACTCCAGGCCGGCCTCGGCCAGCGCCTGCTCGACGGCCTGCCGGGCCTGCCGCTGCTCGGGCCCGTCCGGGCCGCCGGCCCCTTCCGGTACGCCGTCGGATCCGTGCTCCGGGCGTACGCCTGTCCCGGGTACGCGCTCCCGTACGCCGCCGTCTTGTACGCCGTCGTCGCCGGCGTCCTCGCCGCTGCCGTCAGCCATGGGCCGATCGTAGGCGACGGCGGTGGTCGTGCAGCGCCGCCGCGTACACCTCGGCCGTGTCCCTCGCCGCGGTGTCCCAGCCGAAGCCGCGGGCGTGCCCGGCCGCGGCGGCGCCGAGGCGCTCGGTGAGGTCCGGCCGGTCGACGAAGCGGCGCAGCACCCGGGCGTAGTCGTGCGGGTCGTGCCCGGGGACCAGGAAGCCGGTGTGCTCGTCGCGCACCGCCACCGGCAGCCCGCCGACCCGCGCCGCGATCACCGGGGTGCCGCACGCCTGCGCCTCGATGGCCACCAGCCCGAACGATTCGCTGTGCGAGGGCATCACCAGGACGGTCGCCGCCCGGTACCAGTCGGCCAGCCGCGTCTGGTCCACCGGCGGCTGGAACCGTACGACGTCGCTCACGCCGAGCGTGGCCGCCAGCTTGTGCAGCGCCTCGGGGCGGGCCAGCCCGGTGCCGCTCGGGCCGCCGACCACGGGCACGACCAGCCGGTCGCGCAGTGCCGGGTCCTCCGCGAGCAGCACCGCGACCGCCCGGATCAGCACGTCGGGCGCCTTCAGCGGCTGGATCCGGCCCGCGAACAGCGGGACCACCGCGTCCTGCGGCAGGCCGAGCCGCGCGCGGGCCGCGGCCCTGCCCTCACCAGGCCGGAAGAGGTCCAGGTCCACGCCCGGATGGACGACCGCGACCTTGCCGGGCGCCGCGTCGTAGTGCCGTACCAGCTCCCCGGCCTCCTCCGCGGTGTTCGCGATCAGCCGGTCCGCGGCGTCCACCACCTGCGTCTCGCCGATCACCCGGGCGAGCGGTTCGGGGCAGTCGTCGGCGGCCAGCGCGGCGTTCTTGACCTTGGCCATCGTGTGCATGGCGTGCACCAGCGGCACGCCCCAGCGCTGTGCGGCCAGCCAGCCCACCTGGCCGGACAGCCAGTAGTGCGAGTGGACCAGGTCGTAGTGGCCCGGGCGGTTGCCCGCCCATGCCTGCATCACGCCGTGCGTGAACGCGCAGAGCTGCGCCGGCAGGTCCTCCTTGGCCAGACCCTCGTACGGCCCCGCCGTCACGTGCCGCACCAGCACCCCGGGGGCCAGCTCCACGCACGGCGGCAGAGCGCCGGTGGTCCCGCGCGTGAAGACCTCCACCTCCATGCCCCGCTCGGCCAGCCGCTTGGCCAGCTCCACGATGTACACGTTCATCCCGCCGGCGTCCCCGGTGCCCGGCTGATGCAAGGGCGAGGTGTGCACGCTCAGCATGGCCACCCGCCGCACCCGCCGTCCCGACGGCCACCGCGCGTGCGGCCGACCGGACAGCGACGCGAGCCGGGACGTGTGCTTGGTCACTTCCCTGTTCCTTTCGCCGTGCCGTCCTACCGTTCTGCGCGGGGTCGCTGGGCGCTGGGCCGCAAACGCCGTGCCAACCCCCGTCAACACCGGAATGGGGAGTTCCATTTCCGGTCGGGGGGAGCTGTCGCCGAATCGATACCAAGAGGAGGCTTTTCGGGGGCCCGTGGGGGGACGGTGCCGTACTCCTGTGGAGCTCGCGCTCTCCGGGCTTGGGCTTGGGCGCCGCGGTCCCTCGCCGTTGGCTTGCGCCCCTGGAAGTCGGTGCCCTACCCCGCCGGGGGCGCAACCCGCCGTTGCACCTGCGGCGCGTTGCCGTCAGGCGTGGGGCGCGACCGCGGACCAGGCGAGGGTGACCTCGCCCTGGCGCCAGCGGGAGGGGCCGTCGGTGACGGGCCAGCCGTCGGCGCGAAGGGAACGCACCGCCGCGGCCCACCGTTGCCGCGCGCCCAGGGTGGACAGGGGCGCCGCGGTGGCCCAGGCCCGGTCGAAGGCGGTCAGGAACGCATGGACCGGCTCACCCTGGACGTTGCGGTGGATCAACGCCTTGGGCAGCCGTTCGGCCAGGTCGGAGGGCCGGGTCAGGGAGCCGAGCCGGGTGGCGAAGGTCACCGTGCGGGGCCCCTCCGGGCCGAGCGCCACCCATACGTGGCGGCGGCCGATCTCGTCGCAGGTGCCCTCGACCAGCAGACCGCCGGGCGCGAGCCGGGCGCGCAACCGTTCCCAGACGGCCGCGACCTCGGCCTCGTCGTACTGCCGCAGGACGTTCGCGGCCCGTATCAGCACGGGTCGCCGGCCGCCCGGCAGCGGCACCTCGAAGCCGCCGTGCGCGAAGGTGAGCCCGTCGCGGGCGTACGGTTGCGCGGCCGCGACCCGCGCGGGGTCGATCTCGATGCCCGTCACCGTCAGGTCCGGCCGTACGGTGCGCAGCCGCCCGAGCAGCTCGACGGCGGTCCAGGGTGCGGCTCCGTAACCGAGGTCCACCGCGATCGGGTCGGATGTCCGGCGCAGTTGGGCGGCGAACGTCGCCGCGATCCACCGGTCCATTCGGCGCAGGCGGTTCGGGTTGGTCGTGCCGCGGGTGACCGTGCCGATCGTCCGCGGGTTCATGGGTTGAGCGTATAGGTGGCCGTACTCCTTTTGAGCTCGCGCTCTCCGGGCTTGGACTGGTCGAAAATCGGTGCCCTCGCCTTTGGCCTGCGCCCCTGGAAGTCGGTGCCTACCCCGCCGGGGCGGCAACCCGCGGTTTCGGTGCCCTACTTCTCCAGAGCGGCAACTCGCCGTTGCACCTGCGGTGCGTCGCCGGCTGCCGCCGGTTCGCGGCTGGTCGCGCCCCCCCGGCGCCAGCCCCACATCAGGCAGAGCCCCGCGCCCCTTGGGTGACCGTCCTCCCGCTGCAGCCGCGCCTCCGCAGCAGCACCGCACTCCCCCGCACAACAACCCACCGTCACCCCCTCCGTACACGGCCAAGCCCCTACCCCAACCACAGCAACCCACCCCGCCCGGCACCAGCCGCAGGTCCCGTGCGGGCAGAACCCGCACAACCCCCGCACCACCCCAAAAGCGCCCCTCCCGAAAGGCCACCCCCGGCCACAGGGGATTCATAGTCGGCTGAAATAAGGTGAACGTTCACCGTGGGGTGAGCGTATGTATTGCTGTAGGTGGGGAAGAGGATCGCGACCGGGGCATGGTTGTGACCTGTAGGCGTGATGTTCGTCATGTGCGGACCGGCACATCGGGGGTGAAATCCCCCGCTGGCCACCGCATATGACCGTGGCGGTTTACAACTGGCTCTCCCGTCACGCCCATCGCAGCCATTAGGGTCACCCGTGACCCTCGGGGAGGGAAGGAGTCGGGTGTGATGTCCGCACGGCGCGGCACTGAACGGCCCTCAGCCACCGCACCCGGTGCAGAGGGCGGGACGGTCATGCCCGCGGACGGGCACGACGGGCTGGCGGCGCACGACGGCGACGACCAGGCCCGCGACCTCGATCCGGACACGCCCGGTCATCCACAGGCCGCCGGCGAAACCGGCGCCGCGGCGGAGTTCCCCGTGGGGGACCTCGCGGACGTGGACGGCGGCGTGCCCGGCCTGGACGGCTTGGACGACCTGGACCTGGGCGAGCAGGGGCTGGACCTGCCCGGGGCGGTGACGCTGCCGCGGCAGCGGACGAACGGGGCCGGGCCGCTCACGCTGACGCTGCTGGTGATCGGGGACGACCCGACCAGCGCGTTCACGGCGCCGTACTTCGAGGAGAAGGGCGGCCCGCGGATCAAGGTGCTGCGTGCGGCCAATCTGACCGCGGCGGGCCGGCTGCTCACCGACGGCGTGCACTGCATCCTGCTCGACCTGCCGGACGTGCTGGCGAGCCTGCGGCAGGTGAACCGGCTGGCGCCGGGCACGGCGGTACTGGTGCTGACCGACGGCCCCGACGACGGCCGGGCGGCCGAGGCGGTACGGATCGGCGCGCAGGACCACCTGTCGCGGCACGACGTGGGCGCGGCGACCGTGACCAGGGCGGTGCGGTACGCGGTGGAGCGCAAGCGGGCGGACCTCGCCCAGCGGCAGCTCACCGAGTCGCGGCTGCTGGCGCAGGAGAACTCCCGGCTGGAGCGCGGCCTGCTGCCGACGCCGCTGCTGGAGGGCGCGGCGGGCCTGCGGTTCGCCGCGCGGTACCGGCCCGGCCGCAGCCGCGCGCTGCTCGGCGGCGACTTCTACGACACCGTGCGCACCGCGGACGGCACCGTGCACGCGATGATCGGCGACGTGTGCGGGCACGGCCCGGACGCGGCGGCGCTCGGCGTGGAACTGCGCATCGCCTGGCGCGCGCTGACCTTCGCCGGGCTGGGCGGCGAGCAACTGCTGCACACGATGCAGGAGGTGCTGGTCCACGAACGGGCCAGCGAGGAGATTTTCGCCACCTTGTGCCTGGTGGACATCGCCGCGGACGGCGACCTGGCCTGCCTGTACCTGGCCGGCCACCCCGCGCCGCTGGTGGCGGGCCCCGGCCGGGTGCCGGCGCTGCTGCCCTGCGACGAGCCCGGGCCCGCGCTCGGGCTGCTGCCGGACGCCTCGTGGGAGCGGGTGCCGGTCCGGCTGGACGGCGAGTGGGCGCTGATGCTCTACACCGACGGCCTGATCGAGGGCCGGGTGGACGGCAGCAGGCAGCGGCTCGGCCAGGACGGCATGGTGCGGCTGGCCGCCCGCCTCCTCGCCTCGGGGCTGCGCGGCGAGGGCTTCCTCGACGCGGCGGTCACGGAGGTGCGCGAGCTCAACGGCGGCGAACTGACGGACGACGTGGCGGTGGTGCTGCTGGAGCGGCAGCCGCTGGAGGGGCCGGCGAAGGGCTGAGGTCCTGGGGTCCCCGGGGCAGATGCCGTCCTGATCGGCGCGCGGGGTGCGGCCGGGCGTGCGTACCGCCGGCCGTCCCCCGTATCGGCTGTGTATCGGCGTCTCAGCGGCGGCCGTTGTACGGGCCGTACGGGCCGTCGCTGCTGCTGCCGCGGTTACGGCGCCGGAAGGCCGTCCGGTTGCCGCCCGTGCCGCGCCCGGTGACCTGCCGGACGGCGGGGCGTACGTCGACCATGTACACGATCACGGCGACGAGGCCGATGATCGGCAGGAACGAGAGGATCGAGACGAACTTCATCACCACGGCGGCCAGGCCCAGCACGACCAGCCAGAACGGCTTGGACTTCTTGTCCGCGGCGCGGTATGCGTCCTCGCGGTGAATGGCCGCGTCGACGAAGGCGAACAGCGCGAAGAGGAAGAGCGCCCAGGAAAGCAGGGCGATGACTCCGAAGAACCCCGTGATCAGCATGCCGTCCACCGCCTAGCGTGTCGCTTCGTCCGCCGGCCACCACCGTACCGGTCCCACCGGGACAACGACCCGGTACGGAGTTCGGTGCCCGCACTTCTTGGCGTCACTCATACGGGTACCGGTTTCCGGGGGCTGCTCTCACGGGTGCTGCTCTCCGGACGCCCCTTCCGGCGCCGTCCCCGCCCGGCCGCGGAACCGGTACGGCACCGCGGGCCGGCGGGGGCGGGCACCGGCAGGTGTCACTTGGCCGGCTTCTTCGGGGTCGACCTGCGGGCCGCCGGCTTCTTGACGGGCTCGTCCTTGGCCTCGGCGGCCTGGTCCTTGTCCGGCTCGACGGCGGCGGCGATCTCCACCACCTCGTCGGCGGTCTGGCCGCGCCAGTTCGCGACGGCGCCCTTGCCGCGCGCGGCGAGGTCGTCGTACGTCTCGCGCAGCGCCACAGCGGCGCCGG
This sequence comes from Actinacidiphila acididurans, assembly GCF_016918855.1. Lineage (GTDB taxonomy): Bacteria > Actinomycetota > Actinomycetes > Streptomycetales > Streptomycetaceae > Actinacidiphila > Actinacidiphila acididurans. The sequence goes on along the minus strand of NZ_JADKYB010000018.1, from coordinate 82,467 downwards.
CCGCGCGGCCCACGCCCTGGAGGGCGGCGCTCTGCACGGACTCGCTGATCCGGCGGACGTCCCGCAGTTCCTTCAGGTCCAGCTCGTGCCAGGTCTGCTGGACCTTGGTCTGGGCGTCCTTGGCCTGGGCGGTGACCCGCTCCTGGACCGCCTTGGGGTCGGTGCCGCGCAGCTTCTCCAGCCGCTCGGGCGCCTCGTCCCGGATCCGCACCAGCAGCGGGGGCACTTCCCGCAGCTTCTGCGCGGCCAGGTCCGCCGCGCCCGCGACCGCGTACAGCGGGGTGGGGTTGCGGAGGTTCTTCACGATGTCATCGGTGATCGCCATGATCGGTTTCCTCCCGTACGGGTCCGCGCGCGTCGTGGCGTCCGGCCCCGGCTTTCGTGTCGTTCCCGTGGTCGTCCCGGGGATCCCCGGGCTCACGGCCGTCCTGGTCGCCCCGCTCGCCGCCGGCATCGTCGCCGGCCGCCGGGTCCTCCGGTACGGGGTTCCCTTCCGCGGCCGCGGCATTCTCCTTGCGGAAGGACTCGTAGATCTGGATGAGCACCTGCTTCTGGCGCTCGTTGATCGACGGGTCGGTGAGGATCGCGGCCGGCACCTCCAGCGCGTCCCGCTCCCGTGCGTCGAGGATTCCGGCCTGCACGTAGAGCGTCTCGGCCGATATCCGCAGCGCCTTCGCGAGCTGCTGCAGGATCTCCGCGCTGGGCTTGCGCAGCCCGCGCTCGATCTGGCTCAGATACGGATTCGACACCCCGGCCGCGTCCGCGAGCTGCCGCAGGCTGAGCTGCGCACTGCGCCGCTGCTCCCGCAGATACTCCCCGAGCTTCAGGGTTCCCATGCCTTCCAGCGTCCCCCATTCCGCTAACTTTTGCAAGCAACCCGCTTGCAAGTGTTCCCGCCACGCGTTGCGGCTGGGACACAGGACGACAGATGTCGCATTCGCGGGACAACCACCCCCGCCCCAAAGAATGATCAAGCCACTCTTTGGCTTGAAGTCGGCGAGCCTTGCATATGCCATTGAATACGCCCCACTGCATGACTAGCGTCACTCCCGTTGCGAGCACTGAGCCGCCGAGGGGCACGCATGGACACGCGAGCGCAGCGTCAAAACGACGCGCGACTTCGAGGTGACAAGACCCTGACCAGCCACTTCAATGACCACAACGAGTGGGCGCTCGCGCCGATCATGCTGCTGCGCCACGCCGGATTCCCCAGCTCTCTCCTGCGGCACGTGGCCGACTCGTCGACCGCCGAAGCCGCGGATGCCGTACTCGCCCACTGCGATGAGGCGCTGGGGATCGGCCAGCGGTTGAAAGCGGTATTACGTGCGGAGCGCGTGGGCACGAAGGGCGACATCGCCTCCGGCGTGGGCATGCTGCGTCCCTTCCCGCCCCGCGACCTCGCGCGCTTGGAGCAGGACCTCGGCCCGTCGGCCATGGCGACGGTCAAGCGCTACCAGGACGCGGTGCTGACCCTGGACAGCGCGTGGGTCGCCTTCGAGAAGGATCACGCCGCCGCGCTGGCCCGCGGTCGCGAGACCGTCCTGCGCCTCTTCCGGGACCCCGCGCTCCAGCAGGTCCTGCTCCTGTCGAACGACGCGCGGTTCGAGGAGTTCGCCGGCTGGATCGACGGTGGTGGAGGGGGATCGGACGGGCACGTCAGGCGCATGACCGACCTGCTCACCATGTACCTCCAGCGGGTCACGACGAAGAACGAGACCCACTCGCACTTCGGCCCCCTGGCGGTGGCCCGGGTGGCACCCGACACCGCGGGGATCTCCTGGTCCACCGGTCCACTGCGACGCGTCGCCTTCCTGAGCCACTGGGCGGGCGAGGCGATGGCCGAGGCATTCAGCGGCCGCCCCGAGCTCTTCGAGACCGTACGTCCACGGCGGCGCCCGCTCGCGTTCGGCCAGGACTCCCGGATCCGGCGGTACGCGTTCGAGACGCGCACCGGCATGCCGGACGACTGGCGCTTCACCGAGGTGACGGCCGACACGTTCGACGACGACCAGTCATGGCTGTGGGAACGATGCGACGGCGAGCACACGGTGGCACAGCTGCGCGCCGATTGGATGCGCCGCGGCAGCACCTCGCCCGGTCGCACCTTCGACGAGGTGCTGCGCGAACTGGTGGCCAAGGACTGGCTGACCGCGCGCTGGGAGATTCCCGTCGGGGCCGCCGATCCGCTCCGGACGCTGTCGGGACACCTGGAAGAGGGAGCGGAAGGGGCGGCCGAACTCGCGGTGGTGCGGTGGTTCGCCGACACGCTGCGCCGGTTCGCCGACGGCCCGGTCGAGGACCGTGCCGCCCTGTTGGGCCGCCTCAAGGAGACCTTCGAGGAGGTCACCGGGACCGCGGCCAACCGTTCCCAGGGTCTGCACTACTCCGACCGGAGCGTCCTCTACGAGGAGGCGTACAGCCCGGTCAGGAACATGACCCTCGGCGAAGACCTCGGGAACGTCATCAGTCGCGAGCTGTCCGTGGTCTACGACCTGACACTTCTCGCACCCCGGCTCCGTGTCCGCCGCGAGCAGGAAATCCTGCGCCGCTGGACGGAGGACCGTTTCGGCCTGGGAAACCCCGTTGCCCTCCAGCACTTCTACGCCGGCTTCTTCGAGGACAAGCCGCAACTCGCCCGACTGTGCGAGGAAGTGGACCGGGACATCGCGGCGCTCGACCAGGAGATCACGGACGTACTGCTGGCCGGGACCACCGGTGATCAGCACGAGACGGTCGTGGACCGGGACCGGCTGGAGGAACTGCTCGCCCGCCATCCGGCCACGCCACCGGCCCTGTGCAATCCGGACGTCATGCTCGCCGCGCGGGACGCCGACGCCCTCGCCGACGGCGACTTCCTCGCGGTCGTGGGCGACTGCCATGCCGTCCGCGAGGCCCTCACCCACTCCAGCTTCGCCCCGATGATGCAGGCGCAGGCCCCGGACCTGCTCGACGAGGTCTACGCCCGGTACCAGAGCCTGCTCGACGAGGACGAGGTGCTGATCGACCTCTCCCGCGCGCATCCCGACAAAACCGCCGCCCAACTGACCTACCCCTGCCCGGACCTGGAGGTTCACGGGCTGTCCCCGAAAAGCCGGGACACCGTGCTCCAGCCCGACCGGCTGTACCTCGTGGCCACCGCCGAACGCCTGGAGTTGCGCGCCCAGGGAGTGGAAGGCCGGCTGAAGCTGCTCGCTCCGCTGGCGGGCGGACCCAGCATCCGCCAGGACCCGCTCTCCCCGTTCGCCTTCCCCCGGCACTTCGGGGGCGTCGGCATACGCAGCGTCGGCCTCGACCATCTGCCGCGCATCCGCTGCGGCCGTATCGTCCTGCACCGGGAGCGCTGGCGCATCCCCGCGAACGCCCTTCGCGGCTGGAGCCCGGGGACGCGCCCGGCGAAGGGGGACGCGGCCGAGTTCGCCGCCGCCGGCAAGCTGCGCCGCGACCTGGGTCTGCCCCGCCACGGCTTCCTGAAGATCCCCGGCGAGCCGAAGCCGGTGTATGTCGACTGGGAGTCCCCTCTCGTCGTCAGACAGATCTTCCGTCTTTCCCGGAAATCGGATTCCCCGCTGGAATTCAGCGAGATGCTCCCGTCGCCGGAAGAGCTCTGGCTCGACATCGACGGAGAACGTCACACGAGCGAACTGCGCTGTGCGGTCTTCTCCCGCGGTTCCCACTGACTTCATGACTGCTTGACTGCACCACTTCGAGGATGCCCCCACATCATCGAGCAAGGGACGACCATGCCCAAAAGCTGCATAGTCCAACTTCCTTTCCCGTCCAGTCATGACCCGGATCCCCGGCTGTCGAACTACTACGACGACTACGACCGGAGATTCCGGGCGTTCCTCCCCGAGTACTTCATCCCGTCCGACGGGTTATGGGAAATGCCGCTGTGGGTCGCCCATCTGACGGCCCTGCTGGACACCGCGGGCATCGACTCCGTCTTCCGTGACCTGTCGAGGACGCCGGCGGAACCGGACGACTGCTCCGAACCGCTGCTGGCGGCGACGGCCCCCGGCGACCTGGTCCTCATGTCGCCTCTCGCCCAGAACTTCCGCCTCGCGCTGGACGTGGCCAAACACCTGGAACACGCCGGACGCCGTGTCGTCCTCGGCGGGAACATGGCCCCGCTCGCCCCGGACGGTGCCGTCCACGCGGTGCACCGCGGTCAGCTCGACGCCACCTTCGTGCGCAGACTGGTGGGGCTCGCCTCCGGAGCGGGCGGGGGCCTGGAGAAGCCGCTGCTGCCCGGGCTGGCGTCCGAGCGGATCACCTGGGCGCCGGACTACCGCCACCTCGGCGGCTACGAGGGCCAGGTTCCGCTGCTGCGGCTCAATGCCAGCCACGGATGCCTGTACCAGTGCTCCTTCTGCGGCGACGCCTGGAGCAAGCAGCTCACCCTCGTCGAGAAGAGCGCCCTCGAGCAGGAAGTGGACGAGCTCACCGCCCGGTTCCCGGAGACCCGGCTCTTCTACATCGGGGACAAGACGTTCGGTCAATCACGCGAGGCGGTCGCCAATCTGCTGGACGTCTTCCGCGACCGGCCCGGATACCGCTTCATCGTGCAGACGCATGTCATGCAGGTGAAGGACTGGATCGTCGACGCCATGCTGGAACTCGGCGTCGTCGCCGTGGAACTCGGCTTCGAGTCGGCCGACTCCCAGATGCTGAAACGGCTCAACAAACTCTCGCGGGGCCTCGACGACTACACGACGAAAATCCACAAGTTGAGCGACGCCGGTCTGAAGGTCGTACTCAACATGATGGGCGGCCTCGACGAGGAAACGGAAGCCGCGCACGGCCAGACCGTCGACTGGATGCGGGAGAACAGTTCGGCGCTGTGGCTCTTCAACCTCTACAATTTCGTTCCCTATCCGCTGACCCCGGACTTCCCGAGGCTGCGTGAGCGCATTTTCGACTGGGAATTCGCGGATTGGCGGGAGGACGCGCCCGTCGTCTACCGGCCGCAGCACCTGTCCCCCGAAGCGAGCTGGGACCTGTTCCAGGAGAAGATCGCCGCCGCGCACGACATCATCCGCACCCCGACGACCGTTCCCACGTCCTCTGCGCAGGAGTGATGACATGACCGAGCTCCCCGACTTCGAAGCGCTGCAGAACAGCGTCAAGGCCGAGGACTTCGTGGCGGACCCGCTGCCGGGTTGGGCCGGTATCGGGACACTCTTCGGTGCCCCCACCACTCCCGCCGACCGGGTGGACGTGGGGGAGGACGGCTGGGTGGTGTCCGGCGTTCCCTTCGACGCCACCGCCAGCTCCCGGCCGGGAGCCGCGGAAGGGCCCCGGGCCATCCGCCAGGCGAGCCTGGTCTTCTCCAGCTACCTGACCAGTCTGGGCCAGTGGCGGATGCTGGACACCCGCACCGGCCAGGCCTTCCGCTACCGCGCCCCCCAGGTCGCGGATGCCGGTGACCTGCACGTCTACCCGACGGACACGGTGCGGACGTTCCAGGCCGTCGCGGCGGAGAGCCGCCGGGTGAGCCAGTCCGCCCCACGGGTGATCTTCCTCAACGGTGACCACTCGTGCACGTTCCCCACGTTCGCCGGTTTCCGTGCCGGGCGGCTCGACCGCGGCGCGGGCCGCGTGGGGTTCATCAACATCGACCACCACTTCGACTTCGGCAACTGGAGCACCCTGCACGGGCCGCTCTACCACGGCTCCAACTCCCGCCGGATCAGCGAGATCCCCGGGATGCACCCGGAGGACATGGCCTTCGTCGGTGTCGGCGACGTCACCAAGTACGACCAGTACCGGGGGCTGATCGACAGCGGCTTCCACATCGTGCCGGGCTCGCAGATCGTCAGGGACGGCGCCGCCGCCGCGCTGCGCCCCCTCGTCGAGGACCTCGGCTCGCGGTGCGACACCGTCTACGTCTCGCTCGACATCGACGTGCTCGACAGCGCCTCGGCGACCGGCACCGGCCATGTGACCATGGGCGGCATCAGCACCGGAGACCTCCTCGACGTCTACGAGGAACTCCGCGCGCTTCCCGTCGGCGCCGTCGACATCGCGGAGATCGCCCCTCGCTACGACCCGTCCGGCAGCACCGCCCAGATCGCGGCACGCCTGCTCTTCGAGTTCCTCTTCCGCGCCGAGTGCGTTCCGTCCGACTTCGCGCCCTGGTCCGACAGCACTTCCGACGAACCCCTGGAGCAGCAGTGAAATTCACCCCCAGCGAGGCTCGGTTCGACTGCACCGATCTCGTCTCCGGGTCCGAGGACCGGCGCGAGCAGGCGCTGGACGACCTGGCCGCCGCGTCCGTCGACGTCATCCACCGGGTCGGCTACGCGGTGTTCCGGATCGGCCGCCTGCGGCTGGGCGTCGAGGAGAGCCGCCGGCTGTCCACCGCCCTGGCCGAACGGATCCGCGCCGCGCTGATCGCCCGCGGCGCCCCCGCGCAGATGCGGCTGGAGATCGACCGACCGCAGCAGACGTACGTACCCGAGGGCTTCTCCACCCGGACCCTGCTGCCCCACCACGACGGACAGCACTGCTCGTACCTGACGCCCAGTCTCCAGGACGCGCCCGACTGGGATCCCGCCTGGCGGGAGTTCGGCAGTTCCGGCTACACCACCACTCCCGCGCACAAGATGTACCAGGGCATCTTCCTGCCCGACGTGGGAGAAGGACTGAGCGTCACCACCTACTACGACTTCCTCGGCGTCATCGACGACGTGCTCGACCGGCGCGGCATCGACCTGGGGGACGACCGGCCGGCCGCCGCGGCCCGCTGGATCGGTGACAACCTGCGCCGGGGGCTGGAGCGCCAGCCGGAGCACGGCTGCGTCTACCCGTCGTTCGGAGCCATGCTCGGTCTCGAGGAACCCCATTGGCACGGCCTGTCCTTCCACCACAGCGAGGCCGTACTGACGAAGGAGGAACGGGTCCGCTTCCCCGCCGCCGTGCCGCTGACCCAGCGCTGTGCCTGCGGGGAGTGCGAGGGCGAGGCGGCACGTCTGTTCTGCCACCAGGTGCTCATGGCCACCGGCCTGACCTGGGCGCAGTTCCGGCGCCGCTGGGAAGTACTCGCACCGGGTGAGCACTGCGACCTGTTGTTCGGCCACAACCTCACCATGCTGCACGGCGGCCTGGCCGGCGGCCCCGGGCGGATCATCGAGCCCTTGTGCCTGGTGATGGACAACCCGTCCGGCGCCGAGTACGAGCGATGGCTGGCCGCGTCCTGGCGGCGAGCCCTGCCCGGAGCGCATTGATGCGGGGGGCGTCCGCCACTCTCGCCACCGCGGTGGACCTGCATCTGCACACTCGGCACTCCGACGGGGACGAGACTCCGGCCGAGCTGGCACGGCGCTGTGTCGACGCGGGGCTGCGGGTGGCCGCGGTGACCGACCACAACACCGTGGCCGGCATCGCCGCGTTCGAGCAGGCCCTCGGCGGACGCCTCACCCTCGTACCGGCCTGCGAAATCACCGCCGCCTGGCGTGGCGAGGAGACCCACTGCCTGGCCTACTTCGTCGACCCCCACGACCTGCGGTTCCAGGAACGGATCGGTGGCGTCCACGACGCCGAACTGGCGTGGTGGCGCACCTGGATCGACCGTGCCCACGCCATAGGAGTGCCGCTCACCTGGGACGATGTGGTGCGGCGCCTCGGCGGCCACCGGGTGGCCTATGTGGGGGACTATCTCGCCCTGCTGCTGGAGGCGGCGCACGGCGACCCGAGGTTCGCCGCGTACCCGGCGGATGCGTACGACCGGCTCGTGGCCGACTGGTGCCGTCCCGGCCGGCCGCTCCATGTGGAGCACCCCGAGATGCCCGACGTGGTCGACGTCCTGTCGTGGATCGAGGAGGCGGGCGGGGTCGCGGTCCTCGCCCACCCCGGCCGGTTCGTGACAGGCATGGACGGCTCCGAGTGCGCGGCGCTGCTGGAGCCCCTGCGGGAAGCCGGACTGGCCGGGCTCGAAGTATGGACGAGCTGGCACACGCCGACGCAGAGCAGCCACCTCGCCGAGGTGTGCGACCGGCTCGGCCTGGTCGCGACCGCCGGGTCCGACTACCACGGGGTCCGGGTCAAACCCTGGGCGCCGCGGCCCGGCCTGCTGCCCGCGCTCCCCGCGGATCCGCCGGCCGTCATCGACGCGCTGCACGATCGTCGTCCCGTCCGCACGAGTACCAAGGCAGGGCTGTGACCAGCGTCAACGACTCCCAGACCAGCACGATCCCCGTCCCGGGCGGGGCGTGGAGCCTGGTACCGATCGTCGTGCTCCGGCAGGCCGGCTTTCCGATGGAGGCGCTGGACCCCCTCGTGGACTCCGCCTCCGTCGGCGAGGCACACGCCCTCCTGGAGCACAGGAAGCGGCTGGCCTCGCTGGCGCGGGAACTCAAGCCGGTGCTGCGGCGGCACCCGGTCCCCGGTGGCCCGCAGTCGGCGTCGCGCGTGGGCCGGCTACGGCCACTGCCCGGCCGTGAACTGCGGCGTGCCACCGCGGCGCTGCCCGACGAGGCCGCACGCACCCTGCGCGCCTACCAGGAGTGCGCGCAGGAGTTCGCCGGAGAACAGGAGGCCTTCGCCACCCGGCACCGCGCCCGCCTGGACCGCGCCAGAACCGCCGTGGTCGAGGCGTTCGGCGACGAACGCCTGCGGCAGGTGCTGCTGTTGTCGAACGACTCCGCGTATCCCGAGTTCGCGGCATGGCTCGACGCCTTCCAGGGGGACATGGGCCGGCACACCCGGAGAATGACCGACCTGCTCACGATGTACCTCCAGCGGGTCACGACGAAGAACGAGACGCACTCCCACTTCGGACCGTTCACCGTGGGCCGGGTCGGGGACGTGCCGGGCATCGCATGGACCTCGGAACGGGAGATGGAGCGCAGGACGCTCTTCAGCCACTGGGCCGCGGAGAAGCTCGCCCAGAGCGCCGCGGCGGCCCCGGGCCTGTTCGACTTCGTACGTCCTCGCAGGCGCCCGCTGTCCTTCCTGCGCGAGGGCCGTATCGACCTCTACGCGTTCACCACCCGGGACGGGCTGGACACCGACTGGAACTTCCAGCACCTCGGGGGCAGGGAGGTGGCGGCGCACGAGGAATGGATGTGGCGACGCTGCGACGGCGAACGGACCATTCACGAGTTGCGCTCGCACTGGGACACCGAGTTCGGTCCCGACGCCCCCGTCTCCTTCGAGCAGGTGCTCAAGGAACTGGTCGAGCGCGAGTGGGTGGTCGCCGAATTCGAGATCCCCGTGGGCGACCACGAGCCCCTGGCCGCCCTGCGCCGGCAACTGCTCCCCGCTCCACCGGAACAGGCCGCACCGATCCTCTCGGCAACGGATCGCTTCGAGCAGGACCTGACCCGCTTCGCGACGCTGCCCCTCGCCGAGCGCCCGGCCGCACTGGCCGCGATCAAGGCCAGGTTCGAGAGGCTGACGGGGACACCCGCGAACCGCAACAGCGGCCTGCATTACGCCGACCGGAGCATCCTGTTCGAGGAGGCCCACGGCGAGCCGGCCGACCTGACCATCGGACCGGACATCGCCCGCTTCATCACGGACGAACTGTCGATCGTGTACGAGACCGTGCTCGCGCGACCGCGGCTGCGCATGCGGCGTGAGCTCGTCATTCTCACGCGATGGGTGGCGGAGCGCTTCGGCGCCGACGTCGAGGTGCCGCTGGACCGCCTCTACTCGGAGTTCTTCCGGGACCGGCACGCCCTGGCGCAGGAGTGCGCCGCCGTCGAGACCGAACTGGCGGCTCTCGACCGGGTGATCACCGACGCCCTGCTGGGCGAAGAGGGCGTGGACCGGCCGGAGGTCGTCGTGGAACGGGACCGGATGGAGGCGATCCTCGCCGCCCATCCCCGTACCCCCGCGGCGGTCGTCGATCCGGACGTGCTGTTCGCCGCCGCCAGCCGCCAGGATCTGCGGGAGGGCCGGTTCACCGCGGTGATCGGAGACTGCCACGCCGTCCGCGAGGTCATCACCCACACCAGTTTCGGCCCCCTGATCCAGGAACGCGCCCCGGAACTGCTGCCGGAGGTCTACGCGGGCTACCTGTCCCTGCTCGACGACGGCGAGGTCCTGGCCAACCTGTCCCGGGGCCACCCGGACAAGTCGTCGACGCAGCTCGTCTACCCCTGCTACGACCTGGAGGTCTTCGGCCGTTCCGGGCAGTCCCGCGACCGGGTGGTGCAGCCCTCGCAGCTGTACGTCGTGCTGCGGGACGGGCGGCTGGAGCTGCGGGCCCGCGGTGTCGAGGGCAGGCTGCGCCTCATGGCGCCCCCGGCCGGCGGACCGAGCATCCGCCAGGACCCGCTCTCCCCGTTCGCCTTCCCGCGGCACTTCGGCGGAGCGGGGCTGGACGCCCCCGCCCTGGACCACATCCCCCGTATCCGGTCCGGCCGTGTCGTCCTGCAACGCGAGACCTGGCGGGTCCCCGCTGCGCGCCTGCGTGGCGCGGCCGCTTTCGACGGCCCGGTGGAGCGGACCGGGGAACAGGCGGGCGGGGAGGAGAGCGCGGAGTTCGTCGCGGCCTGCCGGCTGCGCGCCGAACTCGGCCTGCCCCGACACGTCTTCGTCAAGATCCCGGGTGAGCCGAAGCCGGTCTACGTCGACTGGCAGGCACCGCTCCTGGTCAGGCAGCTGTGCCGGCTGGCCGCGCGGAAAGGCGGCACCCTGGAGGTGTCCGAGATGCTGCCCACGCCCGACCAGCGGTGGCTGAGCGTGGACGGCCGTCGCTACACCAGCGAGCTGCGGTGCGCCGTGTTCTCACCGGGGAGCCCGGCGTGAGCGCCCCCACCGCCGTTCGCTTCAGCTCCGGGTATCACCGGATGATCGGCGCCGCGAGCGCGTCGGCGGTCGGCGACGGCATGCGGTTCGCCGCCCTGCCGCTGCTGTCCGCAGCGCTGCTGCACGGCGCGTTCCGGGTGTCCGCGGTCACCGCCGCCACGACGGTGCCCTGGCTGCTGTTCGGCCTGCCGGCGGGGGCGTATGCCGACCGGTTCGAGCGCGGTCGCCTGATGGTGATCGCCGACCTGCTGCGCGCCCTGACGCTGATCGTCACTGTGGTGCTGCTCGCCTGCGGCGGGCTCACCTTCTGGCCCCTGCTGGCCGCGGCCTTCCTGCTGGGTGTCGGGGAGGTGCTGTTCGACTGCGCGTCCTTCGCGCTGCTGCCCAGCGTCGTTCCCAAGGACAAGCTGGAGACGGCGAACGGCCGGCTCTTCCGGGCCCAGACCGTGGGCCGCGATCTGCTGGGGCACGTGCTCGGAGGGGTGCTGTTCACGGTGGGCCGGGCCATCCCCCTCCTGCTCGACGCGCTCTCCTTCCTGATGTCCGCGGCGCTGCTGACCGGCGTTCGCGGGCCGCGGCCCGAGCGCTCCGCCGACAGGCCGCGACTGCTGGCCGACATCCGCGAGGGCCTGGACCATGTGCTGCGTGATCCTCTGCTGCGCGCCATGACCGTCTCCGCGGGCGTCATCAACGCCGTGTACCTCGGACAGATCGCCGTCTTCGTCCTGCTGGTGCGCGACGTGCTGAAGCTCCCGAACGCCGCGTACGGGGCGCTGCTGGCCGCCGGAGCCGTCGGAGGCGTCGTCGGCAGCATGGCCGCGAGCCGTATGACCGCGGCGACGGGCCGGATCCCCACCCTGGTCGGGAACCTGGCCCTCATGGGTGTCGGAGATCTGGCGGTGGCGGCGACGAAAAGCGTGTACGTGGTCGCCGTCGGCTACTTCGCCGCCGGGTTCGGCCTCATGGTCTGGAACATCGTGGCCGTCTCCCTGCGGCAGGAGCTCATCCCGGACCGCCTGCTCGGCCGGACGACGGGCGTGTACCGATTGTTCGCCTGGGGGACGATGCCGCTGGGCGCGCTGCTCTTCGGCTGGCTGAGCACGATGGGGGGACCGCAGACGGCCTTCGCGGCCGGCGGCGCGGTCACACTGGCGATGTGCCCGCCCATTGCTCTCACCATGCTGAGGGACAGCAGGCTGAAGGGCAGCAGGATCACCGACGACCGCAAGACCCCCGAAGGTGCACGATGAGTGAGCGATTCGCCGAGTTGGACCGCCTGGCCGAACAGTGGGGCCTGAGCGGCCTGGAACCGGTCGGCAAGGGTCTGGAGTTCTCCGTCTACCGGGCGCAGGGGCGCGACGGGCTGCCGGTCGCGGTACGGCTCGCGCACCGGCGATTCGACTCGAACGCCAATGACCCGCACGTGGACACCCGAGCCCTGCTCCTTCAGGAGTACGCGATCGCACGGCATCTGGCCGCCCACGGTCTGCCGGTCGCGGAGGCGAGGGAACTCGTCCTGGCGGACGATCCGGCACTCCCCGACGTATTGCTGTCCGCGTACGTCCCCGACGACGGGTCGGAGCTCGACTCCTTCGCGCTCGGGCAGCTCCTCGCGCGGCTTCATCAGGTGCCGCCGCCGCGCCTGACGCCCGTCGCGTCGGAGGCAGTGCCCACGGCGCGTGCGATCGCCGCACGCATCGGCCGCCGATGGGCCCGGATCGGCGACCTTGTCGACGACTGGCCCGAGCCGCCGGACGCGTCCCTCGTCGCCGAACGGCTCGCCGGCCTCACCGAGGACAGCCTCCTCCACCTCGACGTCCGCAGCGACAACATCAGGCGCCGGCACGGGCGGGCCGTCGCCCTACTGGACTGGTCGAACGCGCTGCTCGGGCCCCCCGCGCTGGAGTTCGGGCGGCTGGTGGAGTACGCGAGGTATCCGGAGAACGAGCTCGACATGGAAGCGATCCGCAGCGGATACGCGACGCTGGCGACCGTGCCGCCCGACAGCGATCCTTGCCTGTCCGTGTGCCGGCTGGACGCCGCGCTGATGCTGGCTCTCGTCTTCCTTTCCGAGGCGCCCGACCCGAGCCGTGGACCGGCGGCGGCCGACCACGCACGGGAGCTCGCGCTCAGGACGATCGCACCGCACGCGTAACAGCTCAGGTCATTTCTCACCGCGAATCCCTTGGAGTGCGTCATGGTGAACCTCACCCGTATCTACACGAAGACGGGAGACGACGGCACGACCGCTCTTGGTGACATGAGCAGAACGAGCAAGCTGGACCCGAGGCTCGCGGCCTACGCCGACGTGGACGAGGCGAACTCCGCGATCGGCGTGGCCGTCGCCGCGGGGGACCTCCCGGACGAGATCGTCACCCTGCTGGTGCGGATCCAGAACGACTTGTTCGACGTGGGCGCGGATCTGTGCACGCCCCTGTCGGGATCCGGGCGCGACACGGCTTCGCTTCGGGTGGCGGAGTCGTACATCGAGTTCCTGGAAGAGCAGTGCGACCGGTTCAACGAGGGGCTCGAAAAGCTGCGCAGCTTCATTCTCCCCGGCGGAACTCCCGGCGCCGCATTCCTCCATCAGGCCCGCACGGTGGTACGCCGCGCCGAACGCGCGACCTGGGCCGCGCTGGACGAGCACGGCGACACCATGAACAGCGCCACGGTGAAATACCTGAACCGCCTCTCCGACCTGCTCTTCATCCTCGCCCGGCAGGCCAACGTCACCCGAGGCGACGTCCTCTGGCAGCCGGGCGCCAACCGGTAGGACGCCTCCGGCCCGACCGCCGAGGCCGACGTCCCGGCACGAGGTTGACCTTGCCCCTGGGGGAGACGGCAGGGTCGGTGGAGCCGGGCCGGGAGGCGGCCCGGGACGAGGAGGGGCCGGATGGAGCCGGAGCTGCTGGGGATCGGGGCGTTCGCCCGTGCGTCGCGGCTGTCGCCGAAGGCGCTGCGGCTCTACGACGATCTGGGCCTGCTGCGGCCGGCCCGGGTGGACCCGGTGACCGGGTACCGGCGGTACGCCCCGGACCAGCTCGAACAGGCCCGGCTGGTGGCGTGGCTGCGCCGGCTCGGCATGCCGCTGGCCCGTATCCGGCGGATCTGCGCGCTCGCGCCGGAGCAGGCCGCGCACGACGTCCGGGCGTACTGGGCCGCCGTGGAGGCCGACACCACCGCCCGACGCGACCTGGCCGCCTTCCTCGTCGACCACCTCAGCGGGAAGGACCATGCCATGCCCACCCCTTTGACGATCCGTTACGCCGCCGGCTCCGACGCCGGCCTGGTACGGGCGAACAACCAGGACATCGCCTACGCCGACGACCGGCTGCTGGCCGTCGCCGACGGCTTCGGCCCCGGCGGCGCCCGCGCCGGAGCCGCGGCCGTCGCGGCACTGAAGCCCTTGAAGCACATGGAGCACATGGCAGACCCGGACTCCGCGGCCCCGCCGGCCGGCGGCCTGCTCGCCGAACTCCAGGACGCCGTAGACCGAGCCGAGCATGCCGTGCGCGCCCTGGCCGATACGGACGGCGCCCGTACCCCGGACGCCCCGGACGACGACTCCCGCGCCGGGACCACGCTCACCGCGATGCTGTGGACCGGTTCCCGGCTCGCCCTGGTGCACATCGGGGACACCCGGGTGTATCTGCTGCGCGGGGGCGAGCTGTTCCGGATCACGCAGGACCACACCCTGGTGCAGGCGATGGTGGACGAGGGACGCATCACGGCGGAGGAGGCGGCCGGCCACCCGCAACGGGCCCTGCTCCTGCGTGCGCTGGCGCCCGGCGCCGACGGCACCCCCGACCTGCGCCTGCACGACGCCGAGCCCGGAGACCGCTATCTCCTGTGCTCCGACGGCCTGTCCGCCGTCGTCCCCGACCCGGACCTGCGGCGCGCGGTGGTCGCAGCGGACGGCCCCGAGCAGGCCGTACGCGACCTGATCGCGCTCGCCAACGCCCACGGCGGCCCCGACAACATCGGATGCGTGGTCGCGGACGTACTGGCGGCGTGATCGCGAGCGAAGGGCTGCCCGCGCGCCGGACGGCCCGACGGCGGCGGCCCTGCTCGCCCGCTTACCCGGGCGAAAGCGAGGAGCCATGACCCCTGCGGGTGCCGGCCGCCCGCCGCGAAGGGCGACCCTCAGCCCCGAGAAAGCGCTCGCCCCTTCGAGCCGCGCTTGATGGCCGCCCCAGCGGGCGTTTCTAACGTCAAGGACATGACCTCCTCACCCTCACTGTTCGCGTCCGCTCGCGTCGGCGGGCTGGAGCTGCCCAATCGCCTGGTGATGGCGCCGATGACCCGGACCCGGGCCGGCGCCGACGGGGTGCCGGGGCCGCTGATGGGCACGTATTACGCGCAGCGTGCCGGTGCCGGGCTGATCGTGGCCGAGGCGACTACGCCGAGTGCGGTCGGGCGGACGTATCCGCACATTCCCGGGATCCACAGCGACGCGCAGGTGGCGGGGTGGCGGACCGTCACCGAGGCGGTGGGCGCGGCGGGCGGGCGGATGGTGCTCCAGCTCCAGCACGGCGGGCGGGTCGGCCACCCGGCGACGTCCGGGCACATCCCGCTCGCGCCCTCGGCGGTCGCGCTGCCCGGGACGATCATGACCCCGGACGGGCACCTGCCGACCGTCGAGCCGCGTGCGATGACGGCCGCGGACATCCGGGCCACGGTCGCCGACTTCGCCGCCGCCGCGCGCAACGCGGTGGCGGCCGGTTTCCACGGGGTCGAGGTGCACTCGGCCAACGGCTACCTGCTGCACCAGTTCCTGGCGCAGAACACCAACCGCCGTACCGACGGCTACGGCGGCCCGGTCGCGGCGCGGATCCGGTTCACCGTCGAGGTGGTGGCCGCGGTCGTCGAGGCGATCGGCGCGGACCGGGTGGGGGTGCGGCTGTCCCCGGGGTGGCGGGCGGAGGGCATCGAGGAGGGCGACACCGAGGCGATCTACCCGCCGCTGGTGGCGGAGCTGGCCCGGCTGGAGCCGGCCTGGCTGCACCTGGTGCAGGCCGACCCGGACCAGCCGCTGTTCGGCGGGATCCGCCGGGCCTGGCCCGGCACGCTGATCGCCAACCCGGCCTCGTCCCACCGGATGATCCCGGCGGACGGCGGCCTCGCCTCGGCGACCCGGCTACTGACCGCCGGCGCCGACCTGGTCTCGCTCGGCCGGCTCTTCCTGATCAACCCGGACCTGGTCGAACGGCTGCGCACCGGCGCGCCGGTCAGTCAGGCGCTGCGCGGCGACCGGCTGCTGTACGTACGCGGCGCCGAGGGCTACACCGACTACCCGGCGCTGGCCGCCACCTCCCGCTGACGGCCGCGGGCCCGCCGCCGGGAAGGCGTCCCGGCGGCGGGCCCGTACCTGTGCGGATCCGCGAAGGGCGGTCAGGCGCCCCTGCGGTCAGAACAGGTAGTTGTACGAGTTCCAGTTGGTGCCGATCTGCGCCCGCGTCTTGTACGGCGCCGCCGCGTTGCCGGTGCCCGCGTAGAACCAGAGCACGCCGTGGGTGTCCCGGGCCAGCAGGTCGTTGTGGCCGTCGCCGTTGGTGTCGCCCAGCGCGATCAGCTTGTTGTACGTGTTCCAGCCGGCACCGATCTTCGTGCGCGGCAGGAACGGCTGCTTGTAGGTGCCCGTGCCCTTGTAGAGCCACAGGGTGCCGGAGGAGTCGCGGGCGACGATGTCGGCCTTGCCGTCGCCGGTCAGGTCGTCGCGGCCGGCGATCTGGGTGTAGATGTTCCAGCCCGCGCCGACCCTGACCCGGCTGCCGAAGGTGCCGTTGCTGTTGGACAGGTACTCCCACAGCACGCCGCTGGTGTCGCGGGCGAGCAGGTCGGGGTAGGCCGCGCCGCCGATGTTGCCGGGCGTCACGAAGGCGTTGTACGAGCCCCAGCCGCCGGCCAGCACCGTGCCGGAACCGCTGCTGCCGGTGAAGACGCGCAGCTGGCTGCCGAACCGCGCGTACACGTTGACGTGCGCGGTGTTGGCCGAGTTGTTCTTGAAGAACGCGGTGGCGGAGCCCATGCCCGTGCCGGTCTTGACCCGGGCGGCGAAGCCGCCGGCCGCCTTGGGCGGGTAGTCCCAGATGGTGCCGGCCGAGTCGCGGCCGTCGATGCCGAACGCCCAGGTGTTCTGCGTGGCGGCGGTGGGCGCCTGGGTGGCGAAGGCGGTCCGGGCCGGCAGCGTGTTCGCCCGCGCGGAGTACGGCTTGCTGATCACCGCGCCGCCCTCGTCCGCGCTCGCGGCCACCGAGGTGCCGACGGCCAGCGCCAGCGAACCGGCGGCGACGGCCAGCAGCCGGGCCCGGGTGCGGCGGCCGGCGCGGCGGGTGTGGTGCGCATTCACTTGTGGTCCCCCTAGCAGACATTGTCCCGTTACCCGCTCGGCGCGTGGCGGAGCGAGACCCCAGAAGCTACCGCCCGCCGCCCCGGCAAGGCCGCACAGAAGGGTCATGGGTTCGTCATAGCTCCGTCACAATTCCCCCTTGCCACCCCGCGCCGTGTCCCGGCCGGTGCCGGGCCCGGGCCTACCCTTGACACACCGGGCCGATCCGAACAATCTGGGCCATGCGCGTCGCGGCATCCGTTCAGCGCCGTCCATGCCCCTTGCGTGTCCCTTGCATGTGCCTTGCATGTCCCATGCGCGAGAGCAGAGCTGAGCCAGCACCCGGCTGACCGCGCGTCACGGGTACGTACACGTAACGTGTGCCGGCGGAGAGCGAACGGATGAGGAGGAGCCGTTTATGCGCGGGCCAGACGCCTATCCGACGGTGTCCGGTGTGGCCGCGGCGGCCCGTATGCTCACCCGCCGCCACCCCGACCTGTGCCGGATGCGGCTGGCCGGGGAGTCCCGGGCCGGGCGCCCGCTGTGGCTGCTCCAGGTCGGGCACGGCAGCCGGCACGTGCTGGTGGTGGCCGGCCCGCACCCGGACGAGCAGGTCGGCGGCGCCACCGCGCTGTGGCTGGCCGAACAGGCCGTATGGGACCGGCAGCGGGTCGCGGACGCGGATCTGACCTGGGACATCCTGCTGTGCCTGGACCCGGACGGCGCGGTGCTCAACGAGACCGGCCCGGCCGGCCCGCGTCCGGCCGCGGTGCACTACCGGCACGCGTACCGCCCGGCGGCGGCCGAACAGCCGGAGTGGGCGGGCTCCTTCCGGGTGCCGGGCGACGAGCTCCCGGAGACCTCGGCGCTGCTGGCGGTCATCGACGAGCTGCGGCCGGTCCTGCAGTGCTCGCTGCACGGCACCGACGTGGGCGGCAGCTGGGTGCAGCTCACCGAGGACATCCCCGGGCTGTCCGAGCCGTTCGGGAAGTACGCCGCCGAGCTCGAGATCCCCGTGCAGACAGGCACCTACGATGCGATCTACTGGCCGACCGCGGGGCCCGGGGTGTTCGTGATGCCGCCGCCCGGATCGCAGGAACGGTTCGCCAGCGAGCCGGAGAACGCCAAGGGCTCCACCTGGAGCCGCCCGCACCGCCACGGCGGTTCCACCGTGCTGGTCGAGGTGCCGATGTGGGCCTCCCGCAAGGTGGCCGACCCCGCGCCGCACCCGGACCCGGCGCAGGCGGTGACCGTGCTCGCGGCGCGGCTGCGCAAGGAGGGCGCGGGCGCCGCCACGGCGCTGGAGCGGACCCTGCCGCTGCTCGGCGACGACCTGACGGGCCCGCAGGGGGCGCTGCTGCGCGGCGTGGAGCAGGCGGTCGGCGCGGTGACCGGGCTCGCCGACGACTACGAGGGACTGGCCGTCACCTCCCCGGTCCCGCTGACCATGGCGCACATCGCGGCGCTCGACATCGCCGCCCGGCGGATCCCGCTGCGCGCCACCGGCATGCTGCTGCGGCTGCTGGACCAGCGGCGCCTGGCGGACGACCCGGACTCCGAGGGCGGGCGGGTGCGGGCCCGGCTGGAACGGCGGCTGGAGGCGGGCACCCGCGACCTGGTGTTCGGCATGGACGCCAAATGGGTGCCGGTCGGCGACCAGGCGGAGCTCCAGGCGCGCACCGTACTGGCCGCGGTGGAACTGCTGCCGTGATCCGCGCCTCTTTTTGACGGGGGGACCCGTGTCGCGGCCCGTGTGATCCCGTGTGATCCGGCGACAGGTGACGCGTCCTGTGGGCCGGGAGTTGCGCGGGGGGAACCTCGGCAGGTATCCACTGCGGTAACGCTGCGGAGAGGTGACGACGTCATGGCCGGACTGAAAGGCGCCTGGAAGCGGTCCGCGACCGGGCGGCTGTGGAAGCAGGCCGTGCACATCGAACTGATGCACCGTTCGATGGGCTTCGCCGCGCTCGGCTTCGTCACGCTCATGCCGCTGCTGGTCGTGGTGGCCGCCGCGACCCCCTGGGAGCACCGGCCGGGCTTCGCCCAGTGGGTGGTGGACGGCATGGGCCTGAACGACCAGGGCGCGAGCAGCGTACGCGGG
Organism: Actinacidiphila acididurans; assembly: GCF_016918855.1. Lineage (GTDB taxonomy): Bacteria > Actinomycetota > Actinomycetes > Streptomycetales > Streptomycetaceae > Actinacidiphila > Actinacidiphila acididurans. The sequence goes on along the minus strand of NZ_JADKYB010000018.1, from coordinate 63,283 downwards.
CTGTTCGCGGCGCCCGGCAATGTCCTGAGCGCCACCAGCGCGTGGAGCCTGGCGTCGCTGGCGTACTTCGGGCTCACCTTCGTGGCCAGCATCGAGACGGGCTACCGCAAGATCTGGGACCTGCCGGCCGGGCCCTGGCACCGGGACCTGCGCCGCACGGTGTGGCTCGCGGTGCTCACCGGCTACCTGTTCTGCGAGTCGCAGAGCGCCGAGGTGCTGGGCAGCGGGCCGGCGTCGCGGGTGACGCGGATCGTGCTGACCTTCGTGCTGGGCGTGGTCTTCTTCGCCTGGGGCCAGCGCTTCCTGCTCGGCGGCATGATCACCGCGCGCACCGCGCTGCCCGGCGCGGTCTTCACCATGCTCGGGCTGGCCGGCCTGCGGGTGTTCTCCCAGCTCGTCTTCGCCAAGATGACGGTCTCCAACGCCGACACCTACGGCCCGGTCGGCACCGTGCTCACCGTGGTCACCTGGCTGGTCGGCGTGGGCTTCGTGGTGTTCGGCGGCGCGCTGCTCGGCCGCCACCTGCGCGACGGGCGGATGCTGCGCCGCGGCGGCGAGATACCGCGCCCGCGCCGCCCCGAGGAGTGGTACGAGGTCGCCGAGGAGACCCCGCAGGACATGCTGTGGCGCTCGGACGGCGCGGGCGGCACCATCGACTAGGCGGCGCCGGGCGCGAGGCGCGCGGTGCCGCAGGCCGGGCAGTCCGGGCGACGGGGATGGCGGATCAGCACGGGATCGCCGAGCGCCATCAGGTTGAGCCCGAAGCGGAAGCCCGGCTCGGTGGGCGGCACCCCGGTGAGGTACGCCAGCGCCGCGTGGGCGACCAGGGTGCCGGAGAGGGTGGCGGTGACCGCGCTCGCCGGGTTCCAGGGCATCCGCGGGGAGGCGGCGTCCTCGCTCTGGCCCGGGGCCAGCCGCAGGTCGCGGCGGGCGATCTCGCCGGCCCGCTGGCACTCCCAGCAGGGGCCCGCGCCCGGCACGTGCAGCCCGGCGGTGATCAGCGGGCCGCGGTAGCCGCCCTCCACCCAGGGCAGCCCCAGGCGCAGGCAGACCCGGTTGGCCCAGCGGCGGATGTCCGGCGGCCGGTCGGCGCCGAGGACGAGGATGTCGTACGGGGCCGCGGTCAGCAGCGCGGCCAGGTCGTCGGGGCCGCGCACCTCGCGGCGCTCCCCGGTAACCGTGACGTCGGAGTTCAGCGATTTCAGGGCGGTCAGCGCGGCGGCCACCTTGGGGCGGCCGATGTCGGTCTCGCGGTAGAGCAACTGGCGGTTGAGGTTGGACAGTTCGACCACGTCGGGGTCCACCGCGTGCAGCCGGCCCAGCCCCGAGGCGACCAGCACCTGAGCGGCGGCGCCGCCCGTACCGCCGACACCCAGCACCAGCGCGCGGGCCCGGCGTAATCGGGCCTGCGCCGCCCACGGGGTGCTGCGCGGGCTGAGGTCCATCCAGCGCAGCAGCGCCACCCCGCGCCCGTGCCGGACCCGGTCGCGCTCGCCGAGGTCCGGCGGCAGCGGCGCGGCGGCGTCGTCGACGAACCCGGCCGCCCGCAGTTCCGCCATGGCCGCGCGTACCGTCTCCGGCGGCACGGACGGATGGCGGGCGGCGACCTCGGCGGTGATCAGGTCGACGGTCCGGGTGCCGTCCATGGCCTCGGTCAGGGCCCACACCCAGCCGTCGGGATCCTCGATCTCGGCGCCGATCCCGTAGATGACGCTGCCGATCCGGACGTTTCCGTCCACGGTGCGGTAGGGCCGGTGCTCGGGTTTGATCCGGGGCCGCAGCAGTTCCCCGGTGTCCCCGTCGGCCCGCGATGCGCTCGTCACGCACTCCCCCCTCACGCCCAATGCGCGCCCTTGACACTGTCCCCGGGTCGCCGCAGCCTTGGCAAGGCGCGGGAGAAAACCGGGGAGAAAACCGGGGGAAGGGCATCAACTCCCGTGCCACACAGCCGACTTGAGGGGAGTCATCATGGCTGCGACCATCGTCATCCGACCGCTGGACAAGAGGGAGACCACGGGCGACAGCAACGCGTCCGGCACGTGACGTCGGCACTTTCGGGAACAGCCGACGCATATCCCAGCGTCGCGGAGGTCGCTGCTGCGGCCTCCGCGTTCGCGCGTCTGCGCCCGGGACTGTGCGTGCTGCGCGAGGTCGGCCGCTCCCGCCGGGGCCGGCCGCTGCACCTGCTGACGGTGGGGCGCGGGCGGCGCAACGTGCTGGTGGTCGCCGGGCCGCACTCCGACGAGCGGGTCGGCGCGGCGACCGCGCTGCGGCTGGCCGAACGGGTGACCGCCGACTCCCGGCTGCACGTGCGCGCGGACGCCTCCTGGCACTTCCTGCTCTGCCTCGACCCGGACGGCACGCTGCACACCGAGGCCGGGCCCGCCGTCCGCCGCACCCCCGCCGAGCACTTCCGGCACGCCTACCGCCCGCCCGCCGACGAACAGCCGGAGTGGGCGCCCTCGCTGCGCGCCGCGGACGACCAGCTGCCCGAGTCGCTGGTGCTGACCGCCCTGATCGACGAGCTGCGGCCCTTCCTGCAGTGCTCGCTGCACGGCAACGACCTCGGCGGGAGCTGGATCCAGCTCACCCGGGACCTGCCGGGCCTGGCCGAGCCGCTGCTGAAGCTGTCCGCCGAACGCGACGTGCCGGTGCAGACCGGCACCTACGACGCGATGTACTGGACGGTCTCCGGCCCCGGCGTCTACGTGATGCCCGCGCCCGGCGAGCCCACCCAGTTCGCCAGCCTCCCGGAGGACGTCAACCGCTCCACCTGGATCCGGCCGCACCGCTACGGCGGGACGACCGCGCTGTTCGAGGTGCCGATGTGGGCCTCCCGCAAGGTGGCCGACAGCGCCCCGCACCCGGACCCGGCGCGCGCGATGACCGAACTCGCGGGGCTGCTGCGCCGGCAGTCGGCCCGTACCGCCGCGCTGCTGGACCGGGTCCGGCCGCTGCTGCCCGAGCCCGGCGGCTCCCCCGCCGCGCCGCCGCTGCTGCGGGTGGCCGAGGAGCTGGCCACGATAAGCCACAGCGTGGCCGGGGACTGGGAGGAGTTCCACCGGCCGCCGGTGGAGCTCACGCTGGCGCACCTGAGCGCCCTGGACATCGCGGCCCGCCGGATCTCGCTGCGCGCCACCGGGGTGCTGCTGCGGCTGCTGGACGGGCTGCCGGGCACGGCCCCCGCGCACCTGCGCGCCGCCTGCGAGCACCAGCTCGCGCACTGGGCGGACGAGCTGTCCGCCGGGCACGACCTGGCCTGGGTGCCGGTGGACGTGCAGACCGATCTCCAGGCGGAGGCGGTGCTGGCGGCCTTCCGGCTGCTGGTGTGGGGGCCGTGACCGCGGCTGCCGGTACGGGGCCGTGACCGGCCCGGCGGCGTCCGGAGAGGCCGCCGGGCGTGGCGTACGTACGAAGCGCGTACGGGCCCGTGGGCGTCGCACGACTCGTACGGGCGGCCTAGCCTACCGGCTCAGATCGCGGCCAGCTCGGCGGCGACCAGCTCGGCGACCTGGACGGCGTTGAGCGCGGCGCCCTTGCGGAGGTTGTCGCTGGAGACGAAGAGCGCGAGGCCGTTCTCGACCGTCTCGTCCACCCGGATCCGGCCCACGTAGGAGGCGTCCTTGCCGGCGGCCTGGAGCGGGGTGGGGATCTCGGAGATCTCCACGCCGGGCGCGGCGGCCAGCAGATCGTAGGCCCGCTCGACGGACAGCGGGCGGGCGAAGCGGGCGTTGATCTGCAGCGAGTGGCCGGTGAAGACGGGCACGCGCACGCAGGTGCCGGACACCTTGAGCTCCGGGATCTCCAGGATCTTGCGGGACTCGTGGCGGAGCTTCTGCTCCTCGTCGGTCTCGTGCAGGCCGTCGTCCACGATCCTGCCGGCCAGCGGCAGCACGTTGTACGCGATCGGCCGCGCGTACACCTCGGGCTCGGGGAAGTCGGCGGCCTCGCCGTCGAAGGTGAGCCGGTCGGCGTTCTCGGTGACCTTCAGCGCCTGGCGGTGCAGCTCGGCGACGCCGGCCAGGCCCGCGCCGGACACCGCCTGGTACGTGGTGGCGACCATGGAGACCAGGCCGGCCTCCTGGTGCAGCGGCTGCAGCACCGGCATGGCGGCCATGGTGGTGCAGTTCGGGTTGGCGACGATGCCCTTGGGACGCTCGGCCAGCGCGTGCGGGTTGACCTCGGAGACGATCAGCGGGACCTCGGGGTCGCGGCGCCAGGCGGAGGAGTTGTCGATCACCACCGCGCCCTGGGCGGCCACCTTCTCGGCCAGCTCGCGGGATGTGGAGCCGCCCGCCGAGAAGAGCACGATGTCCAGGCCGCTGTAGTCGGCGGTGGCCGCGTCCTCCACGACGACCTCGCCGCCGGCCCACGGCAGCGGCCGGCCGGCCGAGCGGGCCGAGGCGAACAGCCGCAGCTCGGTCACCGGGAACTTGCGCTCGGCCAGCACCTGGCGCATGACCCCGCCGACCTGTCCGGTGGCTCCGACGATTCCGATCCTCATCCGGTCTCTCTCCGATCTGGTGCGCCGTGGGGGCTCGCGGGTCCCGTCCCGTCCGCTTCGAGTATCACCCGGCGCGGCGGCCGGACGCCCCCGGGTTTCAAGTGACGAGACGCACCCGGGCGGGGCCGCTCGCGGCGGGCCCGTCGAGTCCGGCGAGCCCGGCGAGCCCGTCCAGGGCGCCCAGCGCGTCCTCGAACGCCTCCCGGCCGGCGGGCAGCAGCGGCAGCCGGACGTCGGGGGTGGGGATGCGGCCCTGGGCGTGCAGCACCGCCTTGATCACGGCCGGGTTGGGCTCCCGGAACAGAGCCGCGGCCAGTGCGGAAAGCCGGTGGCCGAGGGCCACGGCGCCGTCGGGCGCTGCATGACCGAGGGCCGGGTCGGCCCCGGGCGCCGCGTGGCGGAGGACCGGGCCGCGGCCGGACGCCGCGTGGCCAGCCGCACGGCCAAGGGCCGAGCCACCAGCGGACGCCGCGTGACCGGGGCCCGGGACGCCGCCGGACGCCGCGTGGCCAGCCGCACGGCCAAGGGCCGAGCCACCAGTGGGCGCCGCGTGACCGAGGGCCGGGATGCCGCGGGGCGCCCCGGGCCCCGGGACAGGGGCGCCGCCGGTCGCCGCACGGCCGGCCGACTCGCCGGAGCCGGTGCCGTCACCGCCTGGCCCGTCGCCGCGCGCCGCGAGCCGTACCCACTGGGCGGTCGCCAGGTGCGCGGAGGCCAGGATGCCGCCGTGCGCGCCCAGCGCGAACAGCGCCGGGGCCAGCACGTCGTCCCCGGCCAGCACCTCGAAGCCGGCCGGCAGGTCGCCCAGCAGCTCCACGGTCTGCGCGTCTATGACGTCGACCGCGTACTTCACCCCGGCGATCCCGGGCAGCGCGGCCAGTTCCCGCAGCGCGGCGGCGCTCAGCGGCTGACCGGTGCGGCGCGGGACGTGGTAGACGAGCAGCGGTACGGGCCCGGCGGCGGCCAGCGCGCGGAAGTGCGCGACCACCCCGGCTTCGCCCGGACGGGTGAAGGGCGGGACGGTGACGAGCGCGGCGTCCGGCAGCACCGGCAGCGTCTCCAGGGCAGCCAGCGCGGCCGCCGCGCGCTCCGTGCCGGACGCACTGACGCCGACCGTGAAGCGCGCGCCGTGCTCCCGGCAGACCCGGCCGACCACCGCGGCGACCTCGGCCCGTTCCTCGTCCGCCAGACCCGCCGGCTCCCCGGTGGTGCCGAGCGCGACCAGCCCGCCGGCGCCGTCGGCCAGCACCTCGTGCGCCAGCTCCTCCAGCGCGGCGGTCGCCACGCTCCCGTCCTCGGCGAACGGCGTGATCAGCGGTACGTGGATCATGCCGTCGAGTCTCGCCCTGGGCACACCGAAGGTCCAGTTAATTGTCGTGCAGTGAACCCTTAAGCACCTCTACGCTTCCCGGGCATGTACGAGATCTCGGCCGATCCGGCCCGCCTCGATGTCCCCCGTATCCACCAGTGGCTGTCCACGGACGCCTACTGGGCGCTCGGCCGCCCGCTGGAGAAGATGGAGGCCGCGATAGCCGGCTCCCTCAACTTCGGCGCCTACCACAGCGGGACGGGCGAGCAGCACGCGTACGCCCGCGTGGTCACCGACCGGGCCACCTTCGCCTGGCTCTGCGACGTCTACGTCGCCCCCGCCGCCCGCGGCCAGGGCGTGGCCACCCGGCTCCTGACCGCGGCCCGCGAGCACCTCGCCCCCTTCGGCCTGCGCCGCGTCCTGCTGGCCACCGACGACGCGCACCCGCTCTACGCCAAGCTCGGCTTCGAGCCGCTGACGCACCCGGGCAAGTGGATGGCGCTCGGGCTGCAGTAGCGGGGACCGCGGCCCGGCACCGGGGCCCGCGGGCTCAGCGGGCGGCGACCGGCGGGTCGAGCACGCGGGCGGCCGCCGCCAGCGAGGCCATGCCCACCACCACCGGGTGCGGCTCGGCGCGCCGGAGCCGGGCCACGCGCTCGGGGGTGTGCGCGAAGCCGAGGAAGCCGACCCCCGCGGCCGTGGCGGCCTCCGCGTCCGACGCCGAGTCACCGATCATCAGGCACTCGCGGGGATCGGCGTCCAGCGCCTCGATCGCCCGCAGCAGGCAGTCGGGGTCCGGCTTCATGCGGCTCGGGTCCTCGGGGTCCCGGCCGAAGACCCGGTCCCCGAACGGCTCGTCCAGGTGATGCGTGCGCAGATACGTACGCACCGAGCCGGGCGAGTTGTTGGTGGTGACCGCCAGCAGCTTGCCGTGGCCGGCCGCGGCGCGGACGAACTCGGCGGCGTACGGGGTGGGTTCGGCGGACCGCGCCGCCACGTCCTCCTCCCGGGTGAGGAGTTCCTCCAGTTCGAGGATCAGCCCCGGGTCGGCGCCCGGTTCCGGGCGGCCGTCGGCGTCGGGCGGTTCGGTGCCGGAGGCGACGCGGGCGATGGGCGCCTTGGGGCCCAGGCAGTACAGGATCGCGTGCGGGTCGCGGGTGCGGGCCAGCCGCTCGTCGGTGATGCGCAGGCCCCGGTGGGCGAGCCGGTCGTGCATGGCGAGGGCGATCCGGTCGGCCCGGTGCCGGTAGAAGAGCCTGCAGATCGGCCCGTCGAAGTCCAGCAGCAGACAGCGGGCCGACAGCAGGCTCCGCAGATCGGAGGGAGTCGGCTCTTCGGAGGGTGTGGTCACAGTGGGCGTCTCGGTGGGGTAGACAGCGGGTGATCAGAGCGTAAGGGGGAACGGTTCGGCGATCGTGGACCAGTAGGAGTCGAACCAGCGCTGCGCCTCGGCGACGAATTCGCGGCCCTGCTCGTCGCCGCTCTCCGGCCGCGCGGAGTAGTGGAAGAGCGGGGCGCCGAGGCCGAGGCCGTCGTAGATGTCCAGGTCCTCGCCGTTGATGTCGACCGGCCGTTCTATGACCCGGTAGAGGCCGTACAGCACCTCGGTGCCGTTGACGATGTAGAGCTTGCTCACGGGGGTGATGCTCAGCCCCCTGACCTCGAGGTTCACCTCGGGAACCAGGCGCAGTTCGCGGAGCCCCTTGATCATGGTCTCCATCAGGAGGGCGGTGCTCCGCGTCAGCATGCGCACCCGGAGCAGCGGGCGCTCGTCGGCGGGGTCGGCGATGAGCCGGGGCAGGGCGAGCGGGGCCTGCGGCGAGGGGAGCAGCAGCCGTACGGTGATCGACTCCGGCCTGAGCTCCCTGGCCCGGATGCGCCGGACCGGCCCCTGGAGCGCCGCATGCAGGGTTTCCGACGTCAGGGAGTGGACGTCGAGCGTGACGTGCCGGACCTGGAAGGCGGCCTCGATGTGCGCCGACAGGCTGCGGCCGGCCGCGTTCATGGTGGCGCGGCTGCGGTCCGTCACATAAGTGCCGCGTCCCTGCTGCGAGTCGATCCATCCCTCGTGCCGGAGGTCGTCCAGGGCACGCTGAATGGTCCCCCGGGTCACGGCGAATCGGCGCGCCAGTGCCGTCTGGGTCGGCATCTGCGCCCCGGCCGGGAGGGCCCCACGGTTGATCTCGTCACGGAGTACTTGCGCGATCTTCTTGTACGGCGCCACGCCGCCGAGGTCGTCCGTGCTCACGCGCATACGCTACATCCTTTCACCCAACCTTTCGCCCAACCCACAACACTTGGCCAAGCGTTGTTTGTTGATCTCCACCATATGGCAAGAACATGATGGAGATAGTTAGTCAACTTCGACGATTTGACTGAGAGTTGATGGCGCAGGATCAGCACTGGACCGACACCGGCCCGACAATGCGTCAACTCTCCCTGGCAGGTTGAGCACAACTTGCCCAACACAAGAAGGGCAGTCTCGGGGGAAAGGACGATCATGGTCACGCAAATAGTGCTGTGGCTCGTTCAGCAAGCACTGGAAACGCGCTACGGGCCGCTGATGACACTGGGCCTGCTGGCGCTGGGGATGGGCATCCGCTCGTCCCGCACGCCGGGCACACGCCCCGGCGAGACCACGTACTACTGCGTCGGCGGAGTCCTCGTGGTGCTGGCCTGGCTGGCCCACCGCTGAGCCCGACGCCGGGGCATCAGAAAACGTCCGGACACCAGGGCCGGCGAGGGGTGCGGAACAGGACATCGGTGGTCCTGGCCGCACCCGTGCTGTGTTCGGCCAGCCGGCCGAGGGCCGCGAGGCGGACCGCGGACTCGTCGCCGAGGTAGAGCGAGGCCAGGTCCGCGGCGGAGAGGGTCACGTCCGGGGACGCGTAGGCGGGGGCCGGCAGGCAGGACGCGGCGCCCTTGGCGTCGGTCTCCAGCAGGAAGCGGCCGCCGGCCGGACCGGCCGGGTCGACGACCTCCAGGACCAGGGCAGCCGGGCCCGTGCCCTGATACGTACGGGCGGACAGCGCCGCCGGGACGTCGAGCAGCCGCAGCCACATGAAGTCCGCGTACGTCTCGGTCCGCGCGGCCCGCGTGTCGCCGAGCAGCAGCGGCAGGATGTCGTCCGGGGCGCGGTGCCCCGTCCTGATCAGCGTCACCCAGTCCAGTGACATCAGGTAGCGCCACAGGGCGGCCTCGGCGGCAGGGGTCACCGCCACGAGATCGCGCACGTCGGCCGCGACCCGGGGCAGCTTGTTCGGCCAGTGCGTGTCGTCGATGTCGTACGCGACCAGGCCCTCCACCCGGCCGTCGGCGGCGCGGTACAGCGCGTAAAAGGGCTCCTTCCACGGGCGGGAGGGCAGTCGGCGCTCACCGGTGCTGAGCTCCCACCAGTACGGGGTCCGGTCGATCGCGCCGTGCGTCACCGCGCGGACCCGGTCGTGCAGGGCCGGGCCCGCCTCCCGGACCTCGGCGAGGCTCGCGAGGTCCACCCGGGCGCCGTCGGGCGGGCCCGCGTACCGCCCGTCCAGCGCGGCCCGCGGCACGTCCACCTCCCAGTCGGTGACCCAGGTCGCCGGGCCGAAGCCGAACCGGCCGTAGATCGGGTACTCCGCCGCGATCAGGATCGACACCGCGTCGCCGCGCTCCTTGGCGTCCGCCAGGTCCGCCGCCATCAACCGCGAGGCCAGGCGGCGGCGGCGGTGCGTGGCCGTCACCGAGACGTTCGTGATCGCCGAGGCGGGGACGGCCGCGCCGCCCGGCACCGTCAGCTCGCGCGGCATGCTGCGGAAGGTGGCCACGCAGCGGCCCGCGTCGAACGCTCCCCTGGTACGCGTCAGGTCGTACGACGGCCGGCGCGCGGCGACCTCCTCCTCCGTCACCGAGGGGGAGATCAGGAACCCGGCGTGCAGGGCCCTCAGCCAGTCGGCGACGTCACCCTCGTCCAGGGCGCGGATGGTGGTCATAGCCGCACGTTAGGGGGCCGTACTCCCGGGTGCACCTGAATTTTTTTGTGCGGCTCGCCGGTCCGTCCCTGCCCTCAATCGCCGGGCGGGCTCGGGAAGTCGTTCGGGCCGGGCCCGGTATGTCCCCTAGGTCAGGGTGGTCAGGGCCGCGCGGAGGGTGCTGAAGGTGTCGCGGGTGAGGGCGGTCAGGGACTGGCCGTTGGCGGGGGCGACCCATTGGTCGAAGGCCTGGTAGAAGGCGCGGATGCCGAGTTCGGCGGCGAGGCCGGCGGTGGGTTCGGGGACGCCGCGCTGGTGGAGGGCGCCGGTGAGGGCGTCAGTGAGCTTGGCGCGCTTCAGGGCGGCGCGTTCCTGGAGTTCGGTGTGGCCGGCGATGACGGGGCGGAGCTTGGCGCTGAACTCGCGGCGGTCGTCGGCCCAGAAGGCGGTGAGGGCGTCGAGGGCCGCGCCGACCGCTTCGAGGGGGGTGGCCGAGGCGGGCACCGCGGCGACGGCGTCGTTGAGGAGCCCGGTGTGCAGGTCCTGGCCGGCGAAGAGGACTTCGCGTTTGTCGCGGAAGTGCCGGAAGAAGGTGGTCTTGGTCAGGCCGGCCCGATCGGCGATCTCGTTGACGGTGGTGGCGTCGTAGCCCTGCTCGACGAACAGGTCGACGGCGGCGTGCAGCAGCCGTTCCTGTGCGTTCGGTTCCCATCGAGCCATGCGCACAGCATAAGTGATGTGACTTGGTAACGTCACTTGGGCTATGGTGATGTTACCAAGTCACATCACTCCGCCCGGCCCGGGCGGAGCCCCCTTTTCTGGAGAGCTGCACATGCGTGTATTCGTCACCGGCGCCAGCGGCCACATCGCGTCGGCCGTGGTGCCCGAACTGATCGACGCCGGACACGAGGTGACCGGTCTGGCCCGGTCCGACGCCTCGGCCGCCGTCGTCAAGGCCCTGGGCGCGGAGGTGCGCCGCGGCGACCTCGACGACCTGGACGGGCTGCGCGAGGCCGCGGCCGAGGCGGACGCGGTCGTCCACCTCGCGTTCGACCACGATGCCGTCCCGGCGGGGCGGTTCGCCGAGGCGGCGGCCGCCGATCTGAGGGTGGCGCGGACGTTCGGCGACGCGCTGGCCGGCACGGGCAAGACCCTCATAGGCGTCGGCCTGACGCCCACCGGTGATTCCAAGCTCGACGCCGCCATCGAGGCGAATCCGCGGTCCGCGGTCTGGCGCGAGATCGCCGCGTACGCCGAACGCGGGGTGCGGACCGTGCTCGTCGCGATCCCGCCGGTCACCCACAGCGCCCGGGACCGGATCGGCTTCGTCCCGAGCCTGATCGATATTGCCCGCGCGAAGGGTGTGTCCGGCTACGTCGGCGACGGCTCCAACCGCTGGGCCGCGGCCCACGCCCTTGACGTCGGCCGCCTCTACCGGCTCGCCCTGGAGAAGGCCCCGGCCAGCGCGCAGCTCTACGCCGCGGCCGAGGAGGGCATCACGGTGCGCGAGATCGCCGAGAGCATCGGCAGGCACTTGGGAGTGCCGGCCGTGAGCATTCCGGCCGACCGCGCCACCGAGCACTTCGGAGGGTTCCCGTTCGCCGGGCTCGACCTCACGATGCCCGTCGGGGAGACCGGACGTTTGCTCGGGTGGGAGCCGGTGCAGGTCGGATTGCTCGCGGATCTGGAGGACGGCCACTACTTCGCCGCGGCGTGAGCTTCAGCAATCCGTCGAAGGGCTCCCTCGTATCTCTGCCCTCAATCGCCGGGCGGGCTCAGAATTTTGGCCTTCGCCCGCACGGGCCCCCTGCTCCCCGGGGCAGGCTCCGACTCCGCTCGACTCCCTCCGGTCCGCTGCCCTCAAACGCCGGGCGGGCTTGGAAGGTGCCCGGGTTCGCCCGGCCCGGTGAGGGTCAGGCTTCGTCCGCCAAAAGATCGTCGACGTGGGCTTCGCCGGCGCGGTAGCGGCGGGCGATTTCGGTGGAGGAGGCGTCGATGGTGAGCTGGAGGGTGTGGCGGCGGCCGGAGACATGTTGCTCGTGGCGGACGAGGCGGGCGTGGGCGGCGTGGAGTTCGGCGTCGGTGCGGGCCGAGAGGTCGGAGAGCTCGACCTCGGAGAGCATGTCCTCGGCGAGGCGGCGGACGGTGTCGGTCAGGGGGGTGCCGAGGGTGACGTGGCGGGCGGAGGAGCGGACGGTGGAGGGCTCGTCGGTGAGGATCTCGGGAAGCCGGTCGACAAGGGCGGCGGGGGCGGGGGCGACCCTGCGGGCGAGCTCGGCCTGGAGGATGTCGATCCGGCCGTGCAGCATGCGCCGCAGGTAGGACAGGTCGGCCTCTTCCCGCTGTGCGTCGCGGCGCAGGGTGCGCAGGGTGGCGAGGCCGAGGGCGCCGAGGTCGGGCGCGGACGGCTCCGCGAGCGGATCGCGCGGCCCGGGCGGGAGCGGCGGACCCGATGCGTCGGCCATGAGCATGCGGTGGTCCTTCATGGTGAACGCCGCCGGTTCGGCGGGCGCGGCGGTGCCGGAAGTCTGTCCAGCGGCAGGTGTGGTCATGCCTGTCCCCTCCTGACGGCGCGTACGCCACCCAGGATTCCGATGCTGCCACCTGCCGGTCACGCAGCGCAGCGTCTCTGCACCCGTTCGGCCGTCGCTACAGATGTACGAGGCGCCCGACCGGGCGTACGCGCCCGGGAGCGCACGCCCCCACCCGGCGCACCACCCCCGCCGCAGGACCCGCCACAATGAGGCCATGCGAGCGGTGGCCCAGCGGGTGAGTCAGGCGAAGGTCGAGGTCGGCGGCGAGGTGGTCGGCGCCATCGAGGGGCCGGGGCTGTGCGTCCTGGTCGGGGTGACGCACGACGACACCAAGGAGAAGGCCGCGGCGCTGGCCCGCAAGCTGTGGACGCTGCGGATCCTGCCGGACGAGGCGTCCTGCTCCGACATCGACGCCCCGCTGCTGGTGATCAGCCAGTTCACGCTGTACGGCGACGCCCGCAAGGGCCGCCGCCCGACCTGGAACGCCGCCGCCCCCGGCCACCTGGCCGAGCCGCTGGTGGACGAGGTGGTGGCGCAGTTGCGGGCGCTGGGCGCCACCGTCGAGACCGGCGTGTTCGGCGCCGAGATGAAGGTGTCCCTCACCAACGAGGGACCCTTCACCGTCGTCGTGGAGATGTAGCCGGACCGTACACAAGACCGTACAGAAGAAGGAAAGCGAAGGTCAGGGCGCGACCACGGTCTCCTGCGCGGCCGCCGTGTCCTCGGCCAGCAGCGTGGCCCCCTCCGGGGTGCTGCGCTTGACCAGGGCCAGGGCGATCGGGCCGAGTTCCCAGTGGCGGGCCGACGAGGTGATGAAGCCGACCGGGCGGCCGTCCTCCCCGTCCTCGGCGACCCGCACCGGCGCGCCGTGGCCGGGCAGCCGTACTTCACTGCCGTCCAGGTGCAGGAAGACCAGGCGGCGCGGCGGGCGGCCCAGGTTCTGCACCCGGGCGACCGTTTCCTGGCCGCGGTAGCAGCCCTTGTGCAGGTGGACCGCGCTGTCCAGCCAGCCCACCTCGTGCGGGATGGTGCGGTGGTCGGTCTCCTGGCCCAGCCGCGGCCGGTGCGCCTCGATCCGCAGCGCCTCGTACGCCAGCACGCCGGCCGCGGGGGCCGCGGTCCCGGCGAATGCCGGCAGTTCGTCGCGCGGCACGAACACGTCGCGGCCGTACGGCGTCTCGCGCACCGGCCAGTCCAGCGGGACCGCGGTGATCGAGCCGGCCGGCAGGTACACCACCGCGTACTGCTCGGTGGCGTCCGCGATCTCGACCCGGTAGAAGAACTTCATGCTCTCCAGGTAGGCCAGCAGCGCGTCCTGGGTGCCGGGCTCGACGTGCATCCACGTGGTGGTGCCGTCGTCCACCAGGTAGAGGGCGTGTTCGATGTGGCCGTGCGCCGACAGGATCAGCGCTTCGGTGGCCTGGTTCTGCGGGAGCTGCTCGACGTGCTGGGTGAGCAGCAGGTGCAGCCAGGACAGCCGGTCCGCCCCGCTGACCGTCACCACACCGCGGTGGGACAGGTCGACGAATCCGGTTCCGTCCGCGAGCGCGCGCTGCTCGCGGAAAAGGTCGCCGTAGTGGGCGGCGACCCCCTCGTCAGGGCCTTCTGCGGGGACGGCGCCGGGCAGCGACAGCAAAGGGCTCTTCGTCATGTCGTCAAGCGTACGACCGACCGCTCACCCGTCGGCGTCCGCTTCCCGTGCCTTGCGGGCGCAGTCCCGGCAACGGCCGAAAATCGCGAAGTGCTTCATGTCCGTCTCGAAGCCGAACTGCTCGCGCAGCCCCTCCCGCAGCGAGGCGGCGAGCCCCACCCCGGCCTCGGTGACCGCGTCGCAGTCCCGGCACACCAGGTGCAGGTGGTTGTGCCGGTCGGCCAGGTGGTACGTGGGCGCGCCGTGCCCGAGGTGGGCATGGCTGACCAGGCCCAGTTCCTCCAGCAGTTCCAGCGTGCGGTAGACGGTGGAGATGTTGACCCCGGAGGCGGTCTTGCGGACCTCGCACAGAATGCCGTCGGGCGTGGCGTGTTCGAGGGAGTCGACGGCCTCCAGGACAAGCTGCCGCTGCGGGGTCAGCCGGTAACCGCGCTGCCGCAGATCGCTTTTCCAGTCCGTGGTCGCCACACGGCAAGTGTAGGTCGGCGGTTGCTCCGAGCGGCTACTTGAAGAACGCGATGCCGTCGTCGGGCAGGTCCTTCAGGTCCCCGATCCACTCCCGCGGGTCGGGCACCTTCTTCAGGTGCGCGGACATGTACGGGCGCAGCTCCACCGAGGGGGTGGACTTCTCGCCCACCCACATCAGGTCGCCGTTCACATAGCCGTACAGCCGCTTGCCGCCGCTGTAGTCCGGGGCGCCGGCCAGCCGCGCGACCGCGTCCGTGACCAGGTCGATCTGCGGCTTGTCCGGGGCCAGCTCGCCGGTCCAGATCTCGGCCACGCCCTCGTCGCGGGTGAGGGTGATGTCCACCTTGCGCTCGGCGTCGATCCGCCAGAAGCCGGTCTCGTTCTCCAGCGGGCGGACCTTGTTGCCCTCCGCGTCGAGCACCCAGGTGTACGAGGTGTACGCCAGGAACGGCCGGCCGTCGTGGCTGAAGACGACCTCCTGCCCGAAGTTGCACTGCTCGGCGCCGGGGAAGTCGTGCACACCCGCGCCCGTCCAGCGGCCGAGCAGGAAGGCCAGCGGGACGAGCTGCGGGTGCAGGTCGGACGGGATCTCGATCATGTCAGCGCTGACCCTGGTAGAGCTTCTTCACCGCATAGAACGCGAAGGCGGCCACGCCGACGCACACCAGCACCAGCAGGATGTCGAAGTAGTACTCAATGTGCACGGGACGTGCTCCTCGGCGAGCGGGGACAGGCGGGTCGGGCAAAGCCGCTGCCGAGTCTAGTCCGGCCGCCGGTCACCCCAGCAGCTGGGCCTGGAGCCGTACGGTCTGCCGGAACGGCACCTCCAGGCCGGTGCCCCGGCGGGACTGGACCACGATCCCGATGGTGTCGCCGGAGCGCACATAGGCGAACCGGGTGTCGTCGGTGCCGTACGGCCTGGTCTCGTGGTAGGCGGCGACCGCGATGGCCGACGGGACCGCGGAGGAATCCACCGAGCCGTCCTCGGCCTCGTCCGTGACCCCGTCGGGCCACATGGCCTCCATCGTCTCCATGTACTGGCTCGCGTACCCGGCGCTGACGAACTGGGCCAGGTAGATCTGGGTGCGGGTGCCGTCGGGCATGGTCCAGCCGGACGCGGCGACGTGCCGCAGGCCGTTCTCCCGCAGGTCGACCAGCGCGCTGTAGCGGTCGCGCATCTGGAACCGGCGCACGAAGGCGTCCGGCGTGAGCCAGCCCTTACGGCCGGGCAGGCCGTGGTCGGCGGTCGCGTTCAGCGGCTCGGGCAGCAGCAGCGAGCGCAGGTCCACGTAGTGCAGGCCGGCGGTGTTCGCGTCGGCCAGCGGGCGCGGCTTGCCGGCCGGCAGCTTCGGCAGGACCGGTGTCGCGTACGTCCACCGGCCGTCGCCCGGCGTGCGCAGCCCCGGGATCCGGGTTCGGTCCGGCACGGTCACCGCGTACGCGGTCGCCGCCCCGAACAGCCCGAACACCAACGCCACCGCGGTCCACCGCAGCACCCCGCGCAGCAGCCTGCGCCGCGGCCGCCCCTCGCCCTCCGGCGCCTCACCGCCCGGCACGTCGGCCGGGTACGGGAACAGGTCCGGGGCCGACACCGGCAACGGCAACGGCTCGGGCATCGGGCCGGGGAGCGGATCGGGCATCGAGGCTGGCATCGGATCCGGCGCCAGGTCGTGGCCCGGGTCCGGGTACGAGTCCGGTACGAGCTGCGTCATCAGACCGCCTCCCCCGGGTCCTGGATCCGGTCGAGCTGCTTGGCCAGCAGGCCGGCGGCGGCGGTCGTGTCCATCGGCTTGGGCGCGGTCGCCGACAGGGTCACCAGCAGGTCGCCCTCGGTGGCGCGGCACAGCATCGAGTCGATCTTCTCCTCGCGGTCGGACGGGGACAGTACGCAGGTCGCGTAGGGATGGCCCGTGATCTTCGGACCGGGCCGGAAGACGTGCATCGCCTTGGTGATCGCCGCGAACAGCCGGGTGTCGTCCCTGGCCAGCACCTTGTTCCGCATCTGGAGGATCTGCACCGAGATCACCAGGTCGTCGGTGCTGCCCTGGTAGGTGCGCAGGCCCGCGCCCTCGATGTGCATGTCGCGCAGGGTCGCGTCGTAGGCCTTCCGGTCCTTGGCCGACAGCGATGCCACGTTCTGCCGCATCAGGTCCTGCGCCCGGCCGGCGTCGAGGACGGCGTCGTTCCCGTACGTCTGGATGTCCGGCCCGGGGTCGAAGTCGTCCGGGACCGGGAGCAGCATCAGGCCCAGGCTGCCGTAGTGGCTGCCGCCGGAGCGGGCGCCGAACGCCTTGGCCCGCGGGTGCGACGCCCCGGACGCGGCCGGGGCGTCCTTCGTACCGTCGCCGCCGCCCCTGGTCACGGCGTACCCGATGCCGCCGGCCGCGGCGAGGGCCACCAGCGCGGCGGCCACTCCCAGCGCGATCCCCCGCCGGCGGCGGGACCGTACCGCGGCGGCCACGACACCGGGCGGCGCCTCGGGCGGGTAGGGAGGCGAGGTCGGAGGCGGCCATGCGGCCGGGTCGAAGGAGGCGGGCGGGCCGAATCCGGCCGGCGGATCGGCGGCGGGCGGCGGACCGAAGCCGGCGGGCGGATCGGCAGGCGGCTGGTCGAAAGCGGCGGGCGGGCCGAAGGCCTGCGGGTCCTGCCCCGGCGTGGCAGGCGGGAAGTGGTCGCTCACAGCCGCACCAACTGCTTCTTCATCAGGGCCAGTACGGCCGACGCCTTGACCGGCTTGCTCGCGTCCACCCAGACCTCGACGTAGATGTTGCCGACCCGGGCCTGGCCGTGGCCGCTGTATATGGGCTCGTAGCCGGGATCCGACTGCGGGTGGGCCGAGCCCCAGACCTGGCCGTCGACGGTGCCGGGCACGTCCAGCGAGGCACCGTAGTGCGAATCGCCGCTGGCCAGGTTCGCCTGGTAGAGCATCTCCTGCGGTGTCCAGGGCGCGGCGTCGTCGCGGTACTGGACCAGGTGGACGGTGAAGTAGCTGCTCTTCCGGTCGGTCCACTCGGCATCGGCGCCACGCTGGTACTGGTGGTCGACCAGGCCGGTGAAAGCGCCCGCGGGATTCTCGAAGTCCTCGGCGTAATCGGCCAGCGACATCCAGCTCCGGTTCTCCTCCTTGTCGCCCTTGGGCGTCGGGACCAGCAGCTTGAGGAGGTCGCCCCGGTAGACCGCGTCGCGGTCCTGCGCGAGGGGCAGCGCCTTCGGCACGGGACCGGCGCCGGCCGGCTGTACGGGCATCGCCCCGGTCAGCGGCGGCAGCGGCGTGGGTGCGCGGTGGTCCTGGATGTCGTAGCCGAGTAATCCCCCGGCCAGCACGCCGAGCACTGCCGCGGACGTGGTGATCAGCGCCGTGCGCCTGCGTCGGCGCACCGCGTTCGGTTGTTTCACGTTGAAGGCCCCCCCGGGCATTCATTCCGTCACCGCACATGTATGCGTGTGACACACAAGAACCGCAGTTATATCACCGCATAGGCTGTGGCCATGGCTAATAAGCTGGTGATCAAGGTGACGGCGGGGGCGGACGCGCCCGAGCGGTGCTCGCAGGCCTTCACGGTGGCGGCGGTGGCGGTGGCCAGCGGCGTCGAGGTCTCGCTGTGGCTGACCGGGGAGTCGGCGTGGTTCGCGCTGCCGGGGCGGGCCGCGGAGTTCGAACTGCCGCACTCGGCGCCGCTGCCCGACCTGCTGGAGTCGGTGCTCGCGGCCGGCACGGTGACGCTGTGCACGCAGTGCGCGGCCCGGCGCGACATCGCGCAGGCGGATGTCGTCGAGGGGATCCGGATCGCGGGGTCGCAGGTCTTCGTCGGCGAGATCATGGCCGACGGCGTGCAGGCGCTCGTCTACTGAACCGGTCCGCCGATTCGCTGCGCCGACCAGGCCCGAACGTCCGCCGGCCGCCCACGGGCGGCCGGTCACTGTTCGTGGTGGTGGTCCTTGCGGTCCTTGCCGTCGAGTTCGGCCCACCAGTCGTCGGACTGCGGGTCACCGGAATCGCCGGGCTGCTGCTCGTCCCACCAGCGGTCGTCCGGGCCGCGCCGGTTCGCCACGATCGCGGCGATCGGGGGAATCACCATGGCCACCACGCACATCCCGATCGCGGCGGGCACGGACCAGATGCGTACGACCGCCCACGCCAGGACGAACAGGCCCACACAGGTGCCCATCATGGCGTAGTACACGTGACGACGCCGCTCCAACACACTTTCAGGGTACGCCGCGAGTGCCTCGGCGGCACCTGGCCGGCGCAGGCCCGCCGCAGGTGGGGTACGCGAGCGGTTCTCCCGCCGGACGGAGTCCGGCAGGGCGGTTCGAAGCCCGCGAGGCCCCCCGGGGCCGAGCGGTGCGAGTGCCGCAATCCGAAATAGGTCGGCCCGGACGCGGGGTGCGTCCGGGCCGTCCCTGGGTTGCCTCAATCGGCTCAAACTGCAATAGCGACTTCCGCCGCCGTGCCCTTCTGGGCGACGACCGTACGGTCCACCGTGGCGCCCGGCACCAGGGCCCGCAGGGTCCACGTGCCGGGGGCCGCGAAGAAGCGGAACTGCCCGGTCGCCGAGGTCGGGACCTCGGCCGTGAACTCGCCGCCGCCGTCGAGCAGCCGCACGTAGCCGCTGACCGGCTCGCCGTCGCGGGTCACCGAGCCCTGGATGATGGTCTCGCTCGCCACATCAATACCGGCCAGGTCCGGGCCGCCGGCCTTCGCTCCACACATATGTTTCCAGTCCTCCGCAATCAGTTCAGTTGGCGCCGAGCTCGATCGGCACGCCCACCAGCGAGCCGTACTCGGTCCACGAGCCGTCGTAGTTCTTCACGTTGGGCTGGCCGAGCAGCTCGTGCAGCACGAACCACGTGTGCGCGGAGCGCTCGCCGATGCGGCAGTAGGCGATGGTGTCCTTGGCCAGGTCCACGCCCTCGCCCTCGTAGAGCTCCTTGAGCTCGTCGTCGGACTTGAAGGTGCCGTCGTCGTTCGCCGACTTCGACCAGGGGATGTTGCGGGCACTCGGGATGTGACCGGGGCGCTGCGACTGCTCCTGCGGCAGGTGCGCGGGGGCGAGCAGCTTGCCGGAGAACTCGTCGGGCGAGCGCACGTCGACCAGGTTGAGCGAGCCGATCGCGGCGACGGCGTCGTCGCGGAACGCCCGGATCGACGTGTCCTGCGCCTTGGCCTTGTACTCGGTGGCGGTCCGCTCGGGCGACGCCGTGGCGACCAGGTCGCGGGAGTCCAGCTCCCACTTCTTGCGGCCGCCGTCGAGCAGCTTCACGTCCTCGTGGCCGTACAGCTTGAAGTACCAGTAGGCGTACGCCGCGAACCAGTTGTTGTTGCCGCCGTACAGCACGACCGTGTCGTCGTTGGCGATGCCCTTGGCGGACAGCAGCGCCTCGAACCCGGCCTGGTCGACGAAGTCCCGGCGGACCGGGTCCTGGAGGTCCTTCTTCCAGTCGATGCGGACGGCGTTCTTGATGTGGTTCTTGTCGTAGGCCGAGGTGTCCTCGTCGACCTCCACGATGACTACCTTCGGGTCGTCGATGTGGGCCTCGACCCAGTCGGCGCCCACCAGGACGTCACTGCGGCTCATGCTGTTCTCCTCCGGGGCAGTGCGGATGTGCGGATGCGCGGATCTGCTGGGCGCGCGCGGGCGCGCGAGGGGGCTGCCGGAACGGCAGGTCAGGGGCGTCGGGCGGGCCGAACGGCCGGCCTGGAGTGCACAGAAAGGCACGGGCCCCTAGGGCATGCGACAGAGCATGGCGGCCACGCGGCACAGGTCGACTGCCCGCCGCTTGGTGAGATCCGCCTGTCGCTTCATGATGTCGATCGTAGGGACACCTACGGGCGGGTGTCACCGCCGTGTCGCATGTCGAGACAAGATTGTCCGTATGGCGGTACGCCGTCCCGCCGCGGGCCGGTCGCGGCCGGTCCGGGACCGGCCGGACGGCCTCCGGAGGCCGTCCCGGCGCCGTTCTCGGACTGGTGTACGGACGCCGCCGTCTCAGTTGGCGAGAACGACGTGGTGACCGTCGGCCGTCACCGTTATCCCGTCCTGGGCGGCGGCGACCGAGGTCAGGCCGAGGCCTTCGGGCAGGTGGGCGATGGGCAGCGTCACGTCGATCTGGTGCCGGAGCTGGTTCTCCAGGCCCAGCGCCGAGAACGCGGTGGGCACCTTGTCGGCGTGCAGCGCCACGCTGTGACCGCCGTCCGCGCTCAGTGTGCTGACCACGCTGAGCTGGGAACCCAGCATCGGTCCGGACAGCCGCACCCGGGCGCCGCCGCCGGCCGCCGGGCCGCCGTAGGACACCGTGAGCCCGGGTATGTTGATGGCCTTCTGCAGGTCGGCGTAGGTGAGGAAGACCTGGCCGTCGGCCCGGTCGGCCACCGCGCTGCGGAAGCCGTTGGAGAGCTTCACGCCGTGCAGGTCGGCGTGCAGGCTCTCGAACCGCACCTGCTGGCCGTCGCTGCTCGCCGCCAGGCCCTGCGCCGACACCTTCACGTGGTCCAGCTTGCCCGACAGCACCTGGGTGAGAAACGGGAAGCCCTCGATCGACACGTGCGGTTTGCTGCTCAGGCCCTGCGTGGTCTGCGCCTGCTGGGCGGCCTTGTTCTGGGCGATCGACACGGTGATCCGGTCGGCGGCCACGAACAGGCCGAACAGGACCACCAGCACGATCAGGACGTTCCTGGCCACTCGCATGGGTACGTACTCTCCCGTTCCGCACGAGCTCGCCTCGGCTCGTCCCTCGATCGGCTTTCCGCAACGCGTGACGGACGGTAGGGATCGTACGGTTCCCGGCCGGCTGGTTTTCGTCCGGCCTGTTCGGTTTCGGTGCGAGGTGTCCGCCGGACGGGGAGCCTGCCCCGCGGGTCGCCGGTCAGGCCCCGGTCAGGCTCGGGTCAGACCAGCGCGCGGCCCAGCGCGTACACCACCGGCGCGGCGGCGGTCAGCGGCAGCGCCACCCCAGCGGTGAAGTGCACGAACCGGGACGGCCAGTCGTAGCTGGCCACCCGCAGGCCGATCAGGGCGCAGGCGCCGGCTGCTGCCGCGAGCAGGGCGCCGTGCCCGCCGCCGAAGCCCGTGGCCGGGCCGGTGGCGAGCCCGGTGGCCGTGGCCACCAGCAGGGACAGCACGACCGATACCGGTTCGCCGCCGGGCAGCCGGACCGCCCGGACCAGGGTGGCCGCGGCGACCGCGATCGCGCCGACCACCACCGGGTCGCTGCCCGCGTGCGAGGTCGCGGTGGCCAGATAGGTGGCCGCGATCACGGTGAGCAGGGTGGAGGCGGAGGTCGCGGTGAGCGAGGCGAGGCGTTCGTCGGCGCTGCCGTGGTGGCGCAGTTGCAGGACCAGCACCAGCACCAGCCACACCCCGAGGGTGCCGGCCAGGGCGAACGGCCCGTGCCGGCCGTTGACCGCGAGCAGCGCGACGTCGGCGGTCACGCCGGACAGGAAGGCCAGCACGATGCCCTGCCGGGCCGGCCACATGCCGTTCAGCCGGAACCAGCCGGCCGCGGTGACCGCCTGGAGCAGCACGAGCACCACGGCCAGCGCGGGCCTGCCCAGCGCGACGCCGCCGGCCGTGAGCAGGCCGAGCACCGCGGTCAGCGCGGCCGGCTGGATGCCCGGCGGGATGATCGGCGAGCCGGTGCGCACGGTGGCCGGCTGCTGCGGGGCGGGACCGGCTTCCTCGATCACCGGCAGCACCGCGGTGTGCTCGCCGCCCGCGGCCGGATACGGCGGGGCGCCGGCCGGCGGATACGACTGCGGCTGCGCGTAGGCGTGCGCCTCGGGCGCCATTGGCGGCGGCGCGGTGCCGTCCGCGGCGAAACCGCCGTACGGGCCGGTGTGCTCCTGGGTGCCGGCCGGGCCGGCCGGCGGTGCCTCCCAGGACTGCGCCCACGGCTGGGCCCCGGCCGGTGCCGCGCCCCAGTCGCCCGGCGCCGGCGGGGCACCGGGTGTGCCGAGGCCGCCGTCCGGCGCGGGGGCGTGCGCGGCCCAGGCGTCGCCGCCCGACGGCGCCCCGAACGCGGCCCCGGGCTCGGCCTCCAGCGGCACCTGCCCGGCCAGCGGCTCGGGCACATAGGCGTCGCCGTGGCCGTAGGAGCCGGCGGCGTTGCCGTATCCGTCGTGACCGGCGTACGGACCCTGGCCCGCGTACGGGTCCTGGGCGCCGGGGTACGGGGCCTGGCCGTAGGGAGCCTGCGCGCCGTGCGGGTCCTGGGCGGCGTACGGATCGGGCCCGGCGTACGGGTCGGGTCCCGGGTACCGACCTTGCCGAGGGCCCTGCCGGGATCCCTGCTGCGGGCCCTGCTGGGCGTACCCGCCCTGGACACGGCCACCGGCCGGGGGCACCTCCCACGCCGAAGGCTCCGGTGGGGGCACCTCCCAGGCCGAAGGCTCTGGGGGGGGCACCTCCCAGGCCGAAGGCTCTGGGGGAGGTACGTCCCAGGGGCCACCGGTTGGGGGTACCTCCCACGCCGAAGGCTGTGGGGGGGAGTCCTGCGCGAAGTGGGGATCGTGGCCGCCGTACGCCGAGGGGTCGGCGTCGTGGCCGGGCAGCGGGCCGTCTCCGTAACCGCTGCCGGGCAGGGGGCCGTCCGCGCCGCGGGCGTGGCGGGGGACGCGGCCGCCGTGGCCGTACTCGTCGGGCTGCTCGCTCACGCGCTGCCTCCCGCGAAGGGGGGAAGGACCTCGACCGTGCCGCCCTCGGGGAGCGGGACCGAGGCCGGGTCGCGGGTGCCGACCGGGTTGCCGTCGACCAGGAAGGAGCAGCGCTGCAGCACGCGGGCGAACTCCGCGTCGTGCCGGGCGCGGGCGCCGTCCAGGGCGTCGGCGAGGGTCGCGGCGCGGTACGGCTCCTCCGCCGTGCCCGCGGCGGCCTTCGCGGCGGCCCAGTAGCGGATGGTGCCTCCCCGCACGGCCGTGTCGGGTGCTGCCATGAGCTCTCGTCCTCAACTGTCGTCGGGGCCGGCGGCCCTCAGGTGTCGGTCCCGTGTCTCGGTGCCGGCGTCCATTGTCCCCGTGCCGGCGTCCATCATGGCCCGTCCGGGCCCCGGCGGCGGCACACGGTCGGCCAGCCAGTCCCCGATGCGGGACAGCAGGGCCGGGTCCGCGGCGTTCTCCGCGTGCCCGAAGCCGCGCTCTATCCACAGTTCGCTGCTGGCCGGGTCGGCCGCCGCGGCCAGCGACAGGGGGTGGTCCAGCGGGAAGTAGCCGTCCCGGTCGCCGTGCACGACCAGCAGCGGGGTGGGCGCGATGTACGGCACGGACTCCACCGGGGACGGCGGCACCGGGTCCCATTCCCGCGGGTGGATCCGGGTGTGCAGGCCGACCCGGGAGACCAGCCGGCCGGCCGGGCGGGTCACCACCCAGTGCAGCCGCCGCATCGGGGCGGTGCCGCGGTAGTACCAGCGGGCCGGTGAGCTGACCGCGACCACCGCGTCGGGGCGCACCCGGTCGGGTACCGGCTCGGCGCGCCCGGCCTGCCGCAGTACCACCGAGCCGCCCATCGAGAAGCCGACCGTGGCCACCTTCGGGTAGCCCAGCGAGCGGGCCCAGGCCACGGCCGCGTCCAGGTCCAGCACCTCCAGGTCGCCGACCGTCGAGCGGCCGCCCGAACGGCCATGGCCGCGGAAGGAGAAGGTGACCACCCCGCCGTACCCGGTGAAATGCTCGGCCGCCGCCCGGATCGCGGGCCGGTCCAGCGCGCCGGTGAAACCGTGGGCGACCACGACGGCCAGCTGCTCGACGTGGCCGGAACCGCCCCTGGGCGGGTGGTGTTCGGCCTCGACCGCGACCCCGTCCGTCGTCAACAGAACCGCACGCCGGCCACCCGATGTGGTCACGGAAACACGCAAACGCTCGTCGTCGGTCTCGGCAGGGCTGTTCATGTGGGCTATTCTTCCGTGCAAGAGGACCTGGGCAATGTCGCCCCCGGGTCCTTTCGTGCTTTTCGGCACGCGGTACGCCGCCCTCGCCGGGACCGAGGAGGGGTTCACTTTGAGCCGACCCGACCAGCAGCCTGAGCACCACCGCACGCCCGCAGCAGGCGGGACGCGTCACGTACGGACGAACGACGGGAGCGCCAGGTGAGTTCTCTCCTGCTTCTGACCAACGCCCTCCAGCCCTCCACCGAGGTCCTGCCCGCGCTCGGCCTGCTGCTGCACAGCGTGCGGGTGGCACCGGCCGAGGGCCCGGCGCTGGTGGACACCCCCGGTGCCGACGTCATCCTGATCGACGGCCGGCGGGACCTGCCGCAGGTGCGCAGCCTGTGCCAGCTGCTGCGCTCCACCGGCCCCGGCTGCCCGCTGGTGCTGGTGGTCACCGAGGGCGGCCTCGCCGCGGTGACCGCGGACTGGGGCATCGACGACGTCCTGCTGGACACCGCCGGACCGGCCGAGGTCGAGGCGCGGCTGCGGCTGGCGATGGGCCGGCAGCAGATCACCGCCGACGACAGCCCGATGGAGATCCGCAACGGCGACCTGTCGGTGGACGAGGCGACCTACAGCGCCAAGCTCAAGGGCCGGGTGCTCGACCTGACCTTCAAGGAGTTCGAGCTGCTGAAGTACCTGGCGCAGCACCCGGGCCGGGTCTTCACCCGGGCCCAGCTGCTCCAGGAGGTCTGGGGCTACGACTACTTCGGCGGCACCCGCACCGTGGACGTCCACGTACGGCGGCTGCGGGCCAAGCTGGGCGTGGAGCACGAGTCGCTGATCGGCACGGTGCGCAATGTCGGCTACCGTTTCGTCGCGCCGGAGAAGGTGGAGCGCGCCGCCGAGGAGGCGGAGCGGAGCCGGGGCACGGGCGGCAACGCACAGCCGGCGGGGCAGCCGGGCGTACCGGCGGCCGGTCCCGCGGCCGAAAACCGCAACCAGGCCCGTACGTCCGCGCAGCAGGCCGTCTGACGAGGCATATGGCGGCCGGATAGACACGCGTAGACTGCGCGTCGTGCCCAAGGTGACGCGCGACGACGTGGCCAGGCTGGCGGGGACCTCCACCGCGGTCGTCAGCTACGTCATCAACAACGGACCCCGGCCGGTCGCCCCGGCCACCCGCGAGCGGGTGCTCGCGGCCATCAAGCAGCTCGGCTACCGGCCCGACCGGGTCGCCCAGGCGATGGCCAGCCGCCGTACCGACCTGATCGGGCTGATCGTGCCCGACGCACGGCAGCCGTTCTTCGCGGAGATGGCGCACGCGGTCGAACAGGCCGCGTCCGAGCGCGGCAAGATGGTGCTGGTCGGCAACTCCGACTACCTGGACGAGCGCGAGGTGCACTACCTGCGGGCGTTCCTGGGGATGCGGGTGTCCGGGCTGATCCTGATCAGCCAGGGGCCGAGCGAGAACGCGGCGATCGAGATAGACGCCTGGGACGCCCGGGTGGTGCTGCTGCACGAGCGCCCGGAGGCCATCGACGACATCGCGGTGGTCACCGACGACATCGGCGGCGCGCAGCTCGCCACCCGGCACCTGCTGGAGCACGGCCACCCGTACGTGGCGTGCCTGGGCGGCACCGAGATCACCCCGGTCACCGGCGACCCCGTCACCGATCACGTGGCCGGCTGGCGGCGGGCCATGCAGGAGGCGGGGCGGTCCACCGAGGGCCGCCTCTTCCAGTCCCCGTACAACCGCTACGACGCCTACGAGGTGGCGCTGCGGCTGCTGTCCGGCCCGGACCGGCCGCCGGCCATCTTCTGCGCCACCGACGACCAGGCGATAGGGGTGCTGCGGGCGGCCCGCGAGCTGCGCATCGAGGTGCCCGGCGAGCTGGCGGTGGCCGGCTTCGACGACGTGAAGGAAGCGGCGCTGGCCGACCCGCCGCTGACCACGGTGGCCTCCGACCGGCAGGCGATGGCCCGGGCGGCGGTGGACGCGGTGCTGGACGACTCGCTGCGGGCGCCGGGCACCCGGCGGGAGCGGGTGCGGCAGTTCCCGTCCCGGCTGGTGGTCCGCAATTCGTGCGGGTGCGAGGCGGGCTGAAGCGGGGGCTGAGGCCGGGTTCGAGACGGGGTCCGAGACGGGGTCCGGTCACCTGATCGGATCTTCCTTATATCGGGCATACACCCTTCTGCCGGGCTTCTCAGCGCACGCTCAGGAAGCTCTCATGAAACGGCTGCACAGTCGTAGACATGAGAGAAGAGAGCTACCGCACCGGCGGCGAACCCGAGCACCCGCACGACCCGCAGCTTCCGCTGCACTTCGGCCCGACCGTCCCGGCCCCCGGCACCCCCGGCGGCGACGGCACCTCCGCGTACGGTGACCCCTACGCCTCGGGCCCCGCCGGCTCCGCGCACTCCGCTTCGGCCACCGGTGAGCCGGTGGACCCCCCGCAGTACCCGGCCGCGCCGCCTGCCTGGAGCGAGCTGCCGCCGCCGCAGGTGCTGCCCCCGCACCGGCGCCGGGCCCGCCGCCCGTACGCGCTGCTCGCCGCGGTCGCGGTGGCCGCGGGCGTGATCGGCGGCGGCGCCGGCGCGCTGATCGGCAACGCCACCGGTGACTCCGGTAAGCAGACGGCCGCCTCCGTCGCGGCGGCGACCACCGCCTCCAAGATCGACGGCAGTGTGGCGAGTGTCACCAAGGCGGTCGACCCCAGCGTGGTGGAGATCAACGCCACCTCGGCCGACGGCAAGGCCACCGGCTCCGGTGTGATCATCACCTCCGACGGCCAGATCGTCACCAACAACCACGTGATCGCCGGCGCCCAGTCGGTCTCGGTGACCTACACCAACGGCCGGTCCGCCAGCGCGACGGTGGTCGGCGCGGACCCGCAGAAGGATCTGGCGCTGATCAAGGTGCAGGGCGCCAGCGGGCTGCCCGCGGCCACCCTCGGCGACTCCAACGCGGTCGCGGTCGGCGACCAGGTGGTGGCCATCGGCTCGCCCGAGGGGCTGAGCAACACCGTCACCAGCGGCATCGTCTCCGCGCTCAACCGCGACGTGACCGTCCCCGTCGAGGACGGGCAGAGCGTCCAGAACAACCCCTTCGGTGGCAACAGCGGCCGCTGGCCGTTCTCCTTCGGCGGCAACCAGTTCAACGGCGACACCGGCTCGTCCACCACCACGTACAAGGCGATCCAGACCGACGCCTCGCTCAACCCGGGCAACTCCGGCGGCGCGCTGATCAACATGAGCGGCCAGATCATCGGCATCAACGCGGCGATGTTCTCCGACTCCTCCTCCTCGTCCGGCGGCGACTCCTCAACGGCCGGCAGCGTGGGCCTGGGCTTCGCCATCCCGATCAACACGGTCAAGGCCGACCTGGCCCACCTGCGCGCGGGCGGCACCAACTGATTTTTTGCCGCGCCTTCGCCTCCGGTCGCTTGAACCCGGTGTGGGGGTCCCCCCGGACGAAGTCTGGGGGAGGTCGATCGTGCTCGGTCGCTCTCCCCCAGACTTCGGCGCGGGACCCCCATCACGACACTGCGCGCTCCCCCAGGCCTTCGCCTGGGGGTGCCCCCACCTTTCGACACCGGCGCGACCCGCGGCCGGAGGCCGCTGATGAGCACAGCGACTCAGTCGCTACGAGGCAGGGCGGCAACCGGTCACTGAACCCGCGCACCCCACCGGCGCGGCTGTGCGAGGCTGAGAGTGTCCGTACTCCAGCCGCGTCAGCCGCGCCCGGCATGACCAGCATCTTCAGCAGTGAGGTAACCGAGACCATGAGCCCCGGCTCCGGCGAGAGCGGCGAGGCGCCCGCGCGCATCCTGATCGTGGACGACGAGCCCGCCGTGCGCGAGGCGCTGCGCCGCAGCCTGACCTTCGAGGGCTACGACACGGACATGGCCGCGGACGGGATGGCGGCGCTCGAGCGGGCCGACGCGTACCACCCGGACGTGATCGTGCTCGACGTGCTGATGCCGCGGATGGACGGCCTGACCACCGCCCGGCGGCTGCGCTCCACCGGGGTGACCACGCCGATCCTGATGCTCACCGCGCGGGACACCGTCGGCGACCGGGTCACCGGGCTGGACGCCGGCGCCGACGACTACCTGGTCAAGCCGTTCGAGCTGGACGAGCTGCTGGCCCGGCTGCGGGCGCTGCTGCGCCGCTCCTCGTACGCCACCACGGCCACCCAGGCCGGCGCCGACACCGCGCTGACCTTCGCCGACCTGCGGATGGACACCACCACCCGGGAGGTGACCCGGGCCGGCCGGCCGGTCGAGCTGACCCGCACCGAGTACACGCTGCTGGAGCTGTTCCTGACCCACCCGCGCCAGGTCCTCACCCGCGAACAGATCCTGAAGTCGGTCTGGGGCTTCGACTTCGAGCCCTCGTCCAACTCGCTGGACGTCTACGTGATGTACCTGCGCCGCAAGACCGAGGCGGGCGGCATGCCGCGCGTCGTCCACACCGTGCGGGGCGTCGGCTACGTGCTGCGCGCCCCGGAGGGCTCCTCCGCGTGAACCGGCTCCCCCTGCGCTCCCGGCTGACGATCCTGACGGCCGCGGCCGTCGCGGTCGCGGTCGCCCTGGCCGCCCTGGCCTGCTGGCTGATCACCCGCAACGAGCTGAACTCCCAGATGGACGGCTCGCTGCGACAAGGCCAGGAGGTCGCGCTGCGCGCCCTGAACGACAACCTGCCCAGGGGCGGCCTCGGGCGCTGCGTGCCCAGCCAGATCGTCGGCCAGTCCAACCAGTTCGGCGTCAACCCGTCCAACGTGCTGGCCCAGCTGGTCACCCCCGACGGCATCGCCTGCCCGATCACCGGCGGCGGCACCTTCGCCGTCAACGCCACCGACCGGGCGATCGCCGCCGGCTCCCAGCAGCAGCCGCGCTCGGAGATCCACACCGTGCACGCCGCTCATCAGCACACCCTGCGCGTCTACACGGCCAGCACCAACATCGAGCTGCTCGACGGCCGGCCGCTGGCGCTGTCGGTGGCCCGTCCGCTCAGCGACGTGACCGACCCGCTGACCACCCTGGCCTGGGTGCTGCTCGCGGTGGCCGGCGTGGGCGTGGTGGGCGCGGCCAGCGCGGGCCTGTGGATCGCGCGGACCGGGCTGCGGCCGGTGGACGCGCTGACCCAGACCGTGGAGCACATCGCGCGCACCGAGGACCTGAACGTGCGGATCCCGGTGGAGGGCGAGGACGAGATCGCCCGGCTGGGGGCGTCCTTCAACGCGATGACCGCGGCGCTGGCCTCCTCCCGGGACCGGCAGCAGCAGCTCATCGCGGACGCCGGGCACGAGCTGCGCACCCCGCTCACCTCGCTGCGCACCAACATCGAGCTGCTGGAGCGCAGTGAGGCGACCGGCCGGGCGCTGCCGCCGGAGGACCGGCGGGCCCTGCTGGCGTCGGTGAAGGCGCAGATGACGGAGCTGGCCGCGCTGATCGGGGACCTCCAGGAGCTGTCCCGCCCGGACACCGGCCCGAACCTGACTGTGGTGCCGCTGCACGACGTGACGGCCACCGCGCTGGACCGGGCCCGGCTGCGCGGCCCGGACCTGAAGCTCATCTCCGAGCTGGCCCCCTGGTTCGTGCGCGGGGACGCGGCCGCGCTGGAGCGGGCGATCGTGAACCTGCTGGACAACGCGGTGAAGTTCAGCCCGCCCGGCGGCGAGATCGAGGTACGCCTGCGCGACGGCCTGCTCACCGTACGCGACCACGGCCCGGGCATCCCGGCCGAGGAACTCCCCCACGTCTTCGACCGCTTCTGGCGCTCCCCCTCGGCCCGCAGCCTCCCCGGCAGCGGCCTGGGCCTGTCCATCGTGGCCCGCACCGTCCAGCAGTCCGGCGGCGAGGTCTCCCTCGCCCCCGCCCCCGCCGGCGGCACCCTGGCCACCATCCGCCTCCCCGGCGCCCCGACGGCCCCCCCGGGAGAGCCGAGCGCCTGATCACCCGCACAGTACGACCGGGCCGGCTTCACCGAGGGGAGGTGGGTGGGTTCACAGATCGTCCGGGAGCAGGCGGAAGGCGGTGTGCCCGGTCAGCGGTCGCACCATGCGGAAGTGACGGCGGTCCAGCGTCAGAATGGCGTCCGTACGGTACTCGGCAGCCATGACGACGTTCATGGTGTCCGTGAGGCCGATCTGCGGGTACCGCCGCATGGTCACCAGCGCCGTCGACAGATGCGGCTCGGCCTCGGGCACCGCGTAACGCCGGACGGCGACACGGTCGCGAACATGGGCCAGCGCTCCCTGCGCCGCCGCCGCGCCGATCCGAGTGCTCAGCAGGTAGTCCAGTTCCGCCAGCACCAACGGTGTCACCACCAGATGAGCGGTGGCCGCCACAGCTTTGCGGCACGCTTCGTGCTGGGCGTCACCCCGGTCGTAGTAGGCGTACAGGCCGGACGTGTCGGCGATGGTCACGGTCACGAGCCGAACCCCTCCAGATAGTCCGCCCGACCGGCCGACCAGTCCACGGCTGAAGCGCTGTCGAAGACGGGCGCCTCGTCGTCCTCACCCATGGGGTCGGTCGGATACAAGGGGACGTCCTGGTCGCCCACGGGAGCGAGCACGGCGACCGGCCGCCCGTTCTTGGTCACGGTGATGCGCTCACCGCGTTCTGCGGCGGCGAGGATTCTCGATGCGTTCTGGTTGAACTCGCGGGCGGTCGTCTCCATGTAGTACAGGGTACTACCGCGTGTCGACCTTGAACCACCCGTCCCTGCCCATGGCGGTCGGCACCCTCTGACGCGTCCGCCCCGGAATATCCCGTTCACGCAACGAAATTCCTTGCCTGCATCCTTTTGATACGGGCGTGGGTCGTATGGAGGGGATGACGGGATTCGGCCTGGGGGGGCGGCTCGATGAGGAGAGCGTTGGTCGCGACGGTGTGCGGTATGGGGTTGTTGGCGCTGTCGACCGCAGCTGTGCAGAGCGGCGAGCACGGGGAGTCAACTGCTGCGCACAGCCGCTCCCCTCGGCCGAAGCCGACGGCGCCCTTTGTCGCCGGGCCAGGGCACGCGGTGGAGGCGCAGGGCCGACTCGGGCCTGGGGACGGGGAGTTGGTCTCGCTGATCCGCGACATGCCCCCTCCCGGCGGGAGTCCGCAGCCGCGGCAGGACGCCATGGTGGTGATCCACCGGGTGCCCGGGGACGGCGGCGAGGCGGGGTGGATCTCCGGTGACCACTACTGCCTGGGCTACTACCGCAAGGCGCTCAAGGAGGTGCTCTGCGGCACGTACCGTCTCTCCGCGGGGTCGTCGGTACACGCGCTCTATCCGCTGAGCACCGTTGACAATTTCTCTCCCCGCCCGCGCGGCACCAAGCCCCCGTTCTGGGTGGCCGTGGCCGTCGTGGGCCATCCCGGCCCCTTCCGCCTGGTCGGGGACCCCCACCACCGGATCGACCTGCACCAGGCACGTGCCGCCCTGGAATTCGACCGCCCGGTCACGTTCCTGGCGTGGAGCATCGCGGCCGATATGGGGAGGGAGCAACCCCTGATCTGCGACGCGCATGAGATCCACTGCCTCGACATCGACGGCACGCTGACTCCCTGATCCCGGGACGAACGCCTTTCCCTGCGCCTCCTCGGCTCCGGGTGGCCGGATGACACCCATCACGCGTCCACCATATGGAATGAACTGTCTCGAAAATCGGACCCCGGCGCATAGTGGTGAGCACCGTCCGTGGAGGACTCCGTCGAGGAGGTGGGACCGTGCGCCGGTGGCTGATGCTGGCTCTGGGGACCGCGGCGCAGACCGCGGCCTGTGCGTTCGTGTACGGAGTGCCGTATCTGGCCGACGAGTTGCGGCACCGGCAGGGGCTGACGCTCACGCAGGTGGGGGTGCTGGTGGCGTGCCCGACGGCCGGGCTGGTGCTCGCGCTGTACGCGTGGGGGGCCGCCGCCGACCGGTTCGGGGAGCGGGTGGTGATCGCCTGCGGGCTCGGGGTGGCGACCCTCGCGCTGGCCGGGGCGGCCGCAGGGGCGCACGGCATGGTGCCGCTCGGCGCGCTGCTGGCGGTCGCGGGGGCGGCCGGGGCCTCGGTGTACTCCGCGAGTGGGCGGCTGGTGATGGGCTGGTTCGGACGGCGCCAGCGCGGGCTGGCCATGGGCATCCGGCAGACCGCGACCCCGCTGGGCATGGGGGTGGCCGCGCTGGCGATGCCGCCGCTGGCCACGGCGCACGGGCTGGGCGGCGCCCTGGGATTCCTCGCCGCGATCACCGGCGTGATGACCGTACTGATCGCGGTGTTCGCCGCGAACCCGGCGCGCCCGGAGCGGGCCGCGGCCGGCCCGGCGGCCAACCCGTACCGCGGCTCGCGCACCCTGCCGCGCCTGCACGGCTCGGCGGCCCTGCTGGTGGTGCCGCAGTTCACCGCGGGCGCGTTCGCGCTGGTGCTGCTGACGGACGTGTGCGGCTGGTCACCGGTGCACGCCGGGCAGCTCATCGCACTGGCCCAGGCGCTGGGCGCGGTCGGCCGGGTGCTGGTCGGGCGCTGGTCGGACCGTACCGGCAGCCGGCTGCGGGAGATGCGGCAGCTCGCCGTGGCCACCGCCGCCGTGGTCGCCGGGACCGCGCTCGCCACCGCCTTCCCCTCCCCACTCACCCCGGTCCTGCTGGTCGTCGCCATCGCGATCACCGCCAGCACCAACGGGCTGTCCTTCACCTCCACCGCCGAGATCGCCGGCAGCGCCTGGTCCGGCCGAGCCCTCGGGCTGCACAACACCGGGCAGAACCTGACCGCGGCCCTGGTGCCGCCGGCCGCGGCCGTACTGATCTCGGCCACCGGTTACTGGCCGGCCTTCGTCCTGGCCGCCGCAGTCGCGGCCCTGTCGGCCACGATCGTCCCGGTGGCCGCCGGGCCCGGCGGGGCGAAGGACATCGCGGACGGCGAGCACGAAGCTCAGCCGGGCCAAGCGGGGCACGACGGGCAGGAGGCGGATGCCTCGCAGGTCACGGGACCCGGCCGCCGTACGATCTCCGCATGAGCGACCGGCGCATCGAGGCTCTGACGGAACTGGACCAGGCCACCGCCGACGCGGTGCTCGGGCTGATCGCCGCCGCGGCGGCCGAGGACGGCCAGCCCGCCGTGTCGGAGCAGGGCAGACTGCACGTGCGGCGCGGGTCCCGCGAGGGCATCGTGCACCTGCTGC
This sequence comes from Actinacidiphila acididurans, assembly GCF_016918855.1. Classification (GTDB taxonomy): domain Bacteria; phylum Actinomycetota; class Actinomycetes; order Streptomycetales; family Streptomycetaceae; genus Actinacidiphila; species Actinacidiphila acididurans. The sequence goes on along the minus strand of NZ_JADKYB010000018.1, from coordinate 29,845 downwards.
TGTGGGCGCCCGGCGCGGACGCGGACGGCCCCGCCGGGGACGAGGGCGAGGCCGAGGGCGAGGTGCTGGCCGGGTACGCGCAGATCGACGGGAGCGACCCGGTGGAGGCGCCGGTCGCGGAGTTCCTGGTGCACCCGCGGCACCGCTCGCACGGGCACGGCCGGGCGCTCGGCCACCGGCTGCTCGGCGAGACCGGCAAGCGGCTGCGGGTGTGGGCGCACGGCGGCCACCCTGCCGCCCGGCACCTGGCCCTCCAGCTCGGCCTGAAGCTCTTCCGCGAGCTGTGGCAGATGCGCCGCCCGCTGGACCCGGCCGACGACGGCCTGCCCGAGCCGGTGCTGCCGGCCGGCGTCACCGTCCGTGCCTTCGTGCCCGGCCGGGACGACGCGGCCTGGCTCCGGGTGAACTCCGCCGCCTTCGCCCACCACCCCGAGCAGGGCGGCCTCACCCAGCGTGACCTGGACGACCGGATGGCCGAGCCCTGGTTCGACCCGGCCGGCTTCTTCCTGGCCTTCCGCGGCGAGGTACTGACCGGCTTCCACTGGACCAAGGTGCACGCCGAGGAGGGCCTGGGCGAGGTCTACGTCCTGGGTGTCGCCCCCGGCGAACAGGGCGGGGGCCTGGGCCGCGCCCTCACCACGATCGGCCTGCGCCACTTGGCCCGCGACCGGGCGCTGCGCACCGCGATGCTCTACGTCGACGCCGACAACGCGCCCGCCGTCGCCGTCTACGAACGCCTCGGCTTCACCCTCCACGAGACGGACCTGATGTACCGCACCGAGAACTAGCCGTGGGGCCGGGCCGGACCGCCGCCCGGCGCCCGGCAGGGCGGCGGCCCGGCAGGGCGCGGGGTCGCGGCCTCGGAGCCCGCTCGCGGGCGCGGTCCGCGAACCTCAACTGCCCTGGCCCGACCGGAAAGCACCTCTCGCCGGGCGGCAGTCCGCAGGCGTGCGGCGACGTACTCCGGAAGTGTCTCGCTTGCCTTACGGCCATGCGCTCGTTACCGGCGATTCAACCGCCCTTGCGAGCATCGCAGGATGCAGCCCGCTGCCCCACCCCCCTCTCCCCCGCCCGACCTGCCGAAAGTCACCGGCACCCGGGACAATGGAGTGACGGCTGATGGCCACCTCGGCAAGGCCGCCGGCCGCGCGTACCACGTGCCGGAACCTGAGGAGGGCTCGCACACCATGGCCCAGACGAATCACCCGAGTGTCCCCGCCCAGCCCCTGTCGGGGGAGCCGGAGGGGGCGGCCGACGGCGTTTTCCGGCCGCGCCTGGTCAGCCCGCCGGAGCCGGAGCTGCCGGACCTGAGCGGAGCGGGCGAGGAATTCGGGGAGGAGCTGCCGCCCGGCCGCTTCCTGGACCGTGAGCGCAGCTGGCTGGCGTTCAACGAGCGGGTGCTGGAGCTGGCCGAGGACCCGGCCACGCCGCTGCTGGAGCGGGCGAAGTTCCTGGCCATCTTCGCCAGCAACCTGGACGAGTTCTTCATGGTCAGGGTGGCCGGCCTCAAGCGCCGCATGGCCACCGGGGTGGCCACCCGGTCGGCCTCGGGGCTGCAGCCGAAGGAAGTACTGGACCTGATACTGACCAGGTCCCGCGAGCTCATGGCGCGCCATGCCGCCTGCTTCCAGAACGACGTCGCCCCGCAGCTCGCCGACGAGGGCATCCACGTCATCCGGTGGGGTGAACTCACCCGGCAGGAGCAGGAGCGGCTGGCGATCCTGTTCCGACAGCAGATCTTCCCGGTCCTCACCCCGTTGGCGGTCGACCCCGCGCACCCCTTCCCGTACATCTCCGGGCTCTCGCTGAACCTGGCCGTGGTGGTGCGCAACCCCGTCTCCGGGCACCAGCACTTCGCCCGGGTGAAGGTGCCGCCGATCCTGTCCCGCTTCCTGGAGGCCGGCCCGCAGCGGTACGTGCCGCTGGAGGACGTGATAGCGGCGCACCTGGACGACCTGTTTCCCGGCATGGAGGTCATCGACCACCACATGTTCCGGGTCACCCGCAACGAGGACCTGGAGGTCGAGGAGGACGACGCGGAGAACCTGCTCCAGGCGCTGGAGAAGGAGCTCATGCGGCGCCGCTTCGGCCCGCCGGTGCGGCTGGAGGTCGAGGAGTCCATCGCGCCGCGCGTGCTGGACCTGCTCGTCCACGAGCTGAAGATGAAGCACACCGAGGTCTACCCGCTGCCCGGGCCGCTGGACCTGACCGGCCTGTTCGCGATCGCCCAGCTGGACCGGCCGGAGCTGAAGTACGCCAAGTTCATCGCCGGCACCCACCGCGACCTGGCCGAGGTGGAGTCCGCCTCGCCGCCGGACATCTTCGCGGCGCTGCGCGAGCAGGACGTGCTGCTGCACCACCCGTACGACTCCTTCTCCACCTCCGTGCAGGCCTTCCTGGACCAGGCCGCCGCCGACCCGGCCGTGCTGGCCATCAAGCAGACCCTGTACCGCACCTCCGGCGACTCGCCGATCGTGGACGCGCTGATCGACGCGGCCGAGGCGGGCAAGCAGGTGCTGGTCCTGGTCGAGATCAAGGCGCGCTTCGACGAGCAGGCCAACATCAAGTGGGCCCGCAAGCTCGAGGAGGCCGGCTGCCACGTGGTGTACGGCCTGGTCGGCCTGAAGACGCACTGCAAGCTGTCGCTGGTGGTGCGCCAGGAGGGCGAGGTGCTGCGCCGCTACAGCCACGTCGGCACCGGCAACTATCACCCCAAGACCGCCCGGCTGTACGAGGACCTGGGCCTGCTCACCGCCGACCAGCAGGTCGGCGCGGACCTGTCGCACCTGTTCAACCGGCTGTCCGGGTACTCGCGCCGCGAGTCGTACAGCCGGCTGCTGGTGGCACCGCGCAGCCTGCGCGAGGGGCTGATCCGGCGGATCATGGCGGAGGTCGAGCACCACCGCGCGGGCCGTCCGGCGTACGTGCGGATGAAGCTGAACTCGATCGTCGACGAGGCCCTCGTGGACGCCCTTTACCGGGCATCGCAGGCGGGCGTGCCGGTGGACATCTGGGTACGCGGGATCTGCGCGGTACGCCCCGGCGTGCCCGGCCTGTCGGAGAACATCCGGGTCCGCAGCGTGCTGGGCCGGTTCCTCGAACACTCCCGGGTGTTCGTCTTCGCCAATGGCGGCGAGCCCGAGGTGTGGCTGGGCAGCGCCGACATGATGCACCGCAACCTCGACCGCCGCATCGAGGCGCTGGTCCGGGTCGCCGACCCGGCTCACCGCGCCACCTTGAACCGCCTGCTGGAGACCGGGATGGCGGACACCACGTCCTCCTGGCACCTGGCGGCGGACGGGAACTGGACCCGGCACAGCACCGACCCCGACGGCCGGCCGCTGGTCAACGTCCAGGAGATGCTCATCGACGCCCGGAGGCGCCGGCGTGGCCCATCAGCAGCTACCTGAGCAGGCGCAGCAGCTCCCTGAGCAGACGACCGCCGCCGCGCACCACCACGCGGTGGGCGGCGGCACCGCGGGCGGCGCCAGCCCGCCGCCGGCCCCGGCACCGGCCCGGCGCGGCCGGGCCCGCGGTGCCACCGCCGCCGCGGCAGTCACGAGAGACGTGACGACGACGGCAGTGACGACGAGCAGTGCGCCGCCGCGCGACCGCACGGCGGCCGGAACCACGGGGAGCAACACAGTGGCCAGCGGCAAGGCGGCGCCGGGCGGCGGTCCGGCCCACGGCGGGACGATCGGCACGGTCGCGATCTCCGCCGGAGGGGCGTTCACCGCCTACCTCCAGCAGCAGGCCACCGCCTTCCTGCGGGGCCTGAGCCTGCGCGGGGAGAGCGAGACCGAGGCGGACGCGCTGCTGCGCGGCAGTGCCCGCCGGATCGCCGGGGTCCTGCACACGTACGCGCCGCTGGCCGACCCGGGCTGGGCCGAGCCGCTGCGGGCGGAGCTGGCCTGGCTGTCGGCGACGCTGGGACGCGAGCCGCAGTACGCGACGCGGCTGGCCCGGCTGGTGGACGCGCTGCGCCGGCTGTCGGCCGCGGGCACCCCGGAGGCGGTGCTCAGCGCGGCGCTGCCGCTGCCGTCCGACGGGCCGCCGGCCGAGGTGGCCGCCGCGGGCGGCGGGGCCGCACCACTGGCGCTGGGCGCAGCGAGGGCCGCGGCCCTGCTGGAGCGGCAGCTCACCCTGGCCCGCACCCGGGCGCATTCCGCGACCCTCCAGGCCATGGGCTCCTCTCGGTTCCACGGGCTGGCCGACTCCATCGCGGTGCTGGCCTCGGAGGTGCCGCTGACCCCCGGCGCCGCCCAGCCGGCCCACGAGGTGCTGCCGGCCCTGGCCGGGCAGGCGTACCAGCGGCTGTGCGACGCGGCCGACGCGCTGCCGCTGCACCGGGCGGCGCTGCCGTACAACGCCGAGGCGGTGCAGGCGGCCCTGGGCGCGGAACTGACCGCCGACCTCCAGGACGCGCCCTGGCACCAGGTACGGATCCTGCTGCGGCTGGCCCGCTACGCCGCGGAGGTGCCCGGCGCCGAGCCGCGCGCCGACGAGCGGCTCGGCGATGCCGCGACGCTGCTCCAGCGGCACCGCGAGGCCAGCGAGTCCGCCGCCGCGGTGGCCTCCGCGGCCCGCACCCCGCGGATCGCCCCGGCCACCGCCTACGCGCTCGGCGTGCTCCACGCCGACCAGCGGCACGAGGTCGAGGCGGCCCGTTTCGCCTTCTCCCGGCTGTGGCAGACGCAGGGGCAGGACGCGAATGCGGCGCCCGCACCGGGAGTACGTACGGAGTAACGGAGCAGGCGACCGCACGACAGCCACGTACACGGGGAACGCACGGGCAGGTATGACTCGACCGGAACACCAGGAGCACCAGGCGCAGCACGACCAGCACGTGCCGCATGACGAGCGCGTGCCGCACGACCAGCCCCATCAGCGCGACGAGCACGGCGAACGCGATCGCGACGGCCACGACCGGCACGACGAGCGCGATACGTACGACCGGCGTGATCGGGCGGAGGTCGTGCGCGCCGCCGGCGTGGTGCTGTGGCGCGGCGCGCCCGCCCACGGCCGGCCGACCCGCCCGCCGCCCCCCCGCGGCTCGCGCTGGTGCACCGCCCGCGTTACGACGACTGGAGCTGGCCCAAGGGCAAGCTCAAGCGGGGCGAGGAGTTCGCGGCGGCCGCGGTGCGCGAGACCCGCGAGGAAACGGGGATGGAGTGCGAGCTGGGCGCACCGCTGCCGCCCACCCACTATCTGGTCGACGGCCGGCCCAAGGAAGTGCGGTACTGGGCCGCGCGCGCGGTCGCCGGCCGCTTCGAGCCCAGCCGCGAGGTGGACGCGGTCGTGTGGCTGAGTCCGGCCGCCGCTCGAGCGCGGCTCACCCACGAACGCGACCGCCCGCTCGTCGACGCTTTCCTGCGAGTCTTCTACGCGCGCTGAAACCGTAACGTTACGCGGTCGTGACCCCATCTAATCCGTAAACCGCATGTGTCACTCGTACGACGCTCTGTGTGACGCGAAAAAAGTGCGCCACCACCCTGATGGACGAGGTTCACCTCCCGTTCACCATCCCCCGAGGGTCGCTTCACCTGATCTGCCTAATTTCGGCCGTACCGGTGGGCACTGTGCCGCCGGGTGGATGCAGAAAACCTCAACCCTCTGCTTCGCCGTCCACCGGCGGGCTCTCGGAAGGAACACACGAAGGTGAAGCTTCAGCGTAAGAACGGACTGCGCGCTCTGACCGTCGGCGCGGTCGCGGTTACCGGCGCGCTGGTCCTGACCGCCTGCGGTTCGGACAACAACAGCAGCAGCAACTCCACGCCGAGCGCCAGCGCCTCCGCGGGCGGCAGCACCACGAGCAGCTCCGCGAACGCTTCGGGCATCTCCTGCGCCACCGGCCAGGTCCTGGCCTCCGGCTCGACCGCCCAGCAGAACGCCATCGAGGCGTGGGTGAAGAACTACCAGCAGGCCTGCTCCGGCGCCTCCATCAACTACAAGCCCTCGTCCTCCGGCGAGGGCATCGTCGACTTCAACCAGGGCACGGACGCCTTCGCCGGCTCCGACTCCCCGCTGAAGCCGGAAGAGGTCGCCTCCTCCAAGAAGGTCTGCGCCGGTGGCACGGGCATCGACCTGCCGATGGTCGGCGGCCCGATCGCGGTCGGCTACAACCTGCCCGGCGTGAACAACCTGGTGCTGGACGCCACCACCCTGGCCAAGATCTTCAACAGCCAGATCACCACCTGGAACGACGCCGCCATCAAGAAGCTCAACCCGGGCGTCAACCTGCCGAGCACCAAGATCCAGACCGTGCACCGCCAGGACGAGTCGGGCACCACCGACAACTTCACCAAGTACCTGAAGGGTGCCGCCCCGGCCGCGTGGCCGTACGAGCACGCCAAGGCGTGGGCGGGCAAGGGCGGCCAGGCGGCTGCCAAGTCCTCCGGCGTGGCGGGCCTGGTCAAGCAGACCGCCGGCTCCATCGGTTACTTCGAGCTGTCCTACGCGACCGCCAGCAGCATCCCGACGGTGAAGATCAACACCGGCGCCCCGCAGCCGGTCGAGGCCACCTCCGCCAACGCCTCCGCGGGCATCGCCTCCGCGAAGGTCGTCGGCACCGGTGCCGACCTGTCCCTGGACCTCAGCGGCGCCTACACCACCAAGGCCGCCAACGCCTACCCGATCGTCCTGGTGACCTACGAGATCGCCTGCGACAAGGGCAACAAGGCCAGCACCCTGCCGCTGACCAAGTCCTTCCTGAACTACATCGCCAGCAGCCAGGGCCAGGGCATGCTCTCCTCGGCCGGCTACGCGCCGCTGCCGACCGAGATCGCCACCAAGGTCCAGTCGGCCATCACGGCCCTTTCCTGATCCAGGCGACGGGTCCCGCGGCACGCACCATCGCCGCGGGGCCCGTCGTACATCCGGTGCACCGCCGCCGGGGGAGCCCCGGCTCCCCCACACAGACCGGAGAATCTCCATGACAACCACCGCTCCACCCCCTACCGCTCCCCCGCAGAAAACGCGGACCGTGACGCGGCCGGGCGACCGGATCTTCTCCGGTCTCTCCCGCGGCTCGGGCATCTTCCTGCTCGTGGTCATGGCCGCGATCGCCATCTTCCTGACCTACCGCGCGGTCCAGGCGATCTCCAAGGACCACGGCAACTTCCTGACCACCTTCGAGTGGAACGCCAGTCTGAACCCGCCGGTCTTCGGCGTCGCGGTCCTGGCGTACGGCACCGTCGTCAGCTCGATCATCGCCATGCTCATCGCGGTGCCGATCGCGGTCGGCATCGCCCTGTTCATCACGCACTACGCGCCCCGCCGGCTCGGCGGCCCCATCGCGTACGTGATCGACCTGCTCGCCGCGGTGCCCAGCATCGTCTACGGCCTGTGGGGCGCCCTGTTCCTGGTGCCACACCTGAGAGGCCTGAACCTCTGGCTGGACAAGTACTTCGGCTGGACCTACATCTTCCACAAGCAGGACCCCAACTCCGCGCCCCGCTCGCTGTTCACCGTGGGCATCCTGCTGGCCATCATGATCCTGCCGATCATCACCAACGTCAGCCGCGAGGTGATCCGGCAGGTGCCGCGGATGCACGAGGAGGCGGCGCTCGCGCTCGGCGCGACCCGCTGGGAGGTCATCCGCCTGTCGGTGCTCCCCTTCGCCCGCTCCGGCATCATCTCGGCCTCCATGCTGGGCCTGGGCCGCGCGCTCGGCGAGACGATGGCGGTGGCCACCGTGCTGTCCGCCTCCCCGCAGCTGTCCGGGCACATCCTCGACCCGCTCGGCGGCACCTTCTCGCAGAACATCGTCGCCAAGTTCGGTGAGGCCGACGAGTTCGGCCGCGACGCGCTGATCGCCTCCGGCCTGGTGCTGTTCATCATCACCCTGCTGGTCAACGGCGCCGCCCGGATCATCATCCAGCGCCGCAAGGAGTACTCGGGGGCCAACGCATGAGCGACGTAGTCAACGACGCGCAGCCGCTGTCCGGCGCCCCCGCGCCCAGCCGGCTGGCCACCGCCCGGCTGCCCCGCTGGGCCCCGCTGGGCATCGCGGTCGGCGCCATAGTGGTCGGCTTCGGTGTCGGCGCCGCGGCCGGCTGGAAGAGCCACATCCAGTGGGGCCTGCTCGCCCTGTTCCTGTTCGTGGCCGGCTCCTACGCGATCACCGCCCGGGTCGAGGGCCGCCGCCAGGCCAAGGACCGGGTGGCCACCAGCTTGATCTGGGCCTCCTTCATCCTGGCCGTGATCCCGCTGTACTCGCTGGTGCAGACGACGATCAGCAAGGGCTCCAAGGCGCTCGACGGCACCTTCCTGACCCACTCGATGAACAACGTGCTGACCATCCAGCCCGGCGGCGGCGTGTACCACGCCATCATCGGCACCCTGGAGCAGGTCGCCATCGCCACCGCCATCGCCGCCCCGATCGGCATCCTCACCGCGATCTACCTGGTCGAGTACGGGGTGGGCCGGCTGGCCCGCTGGGTGACGTTCTTCGTGGACGTCATGACCGGTGTGCCGTCCATCGTGGCCGGTCTGTTCATCCTGTCGGTGTGGTTCGAGGCCACCGGCCAGGCCCCGCACGAGGGCTTCGCCGGCTCGCTGGCGCTGACCATCCTGATGCTCCCCGTCGTGGTGCGCTCCACCGAGGAGATGCTCAAGCTCGTCCCGAACGAGCTGCGCGAGGCGTCGCTGGCGCTGGGTGTGCCCAAGTGGCGCACGATCACCAAGGTGGTCATCCCGACGGCTGTCGGCGGTATCACCACCGGTGTCATGCTGGCTGTCGCCCGTATCGCCGGCGAGAGCGCCCCGATCGCCCTGCTGGTGTTCGGCAGCGACGTGATCAACAACAACCCCTTCCAGGGGCCCCAGTCGTCGCTTCCCTACTACATCTACCAGCAGTACACGAACGGCAACGACCCGAGCTACAACCGCGCGTGGTCGGCAGCCCTGGTGCTCATCGCGTTCGTGATGATCCTGAACGCGCTGGCCCGCGCCATTGCCCGTTGGAAGGCACCCAAGACGGGCCGCTGACGCGGCCATCAGCAGAAGAGAAGTGATCCCCACCATGGCCAAGCGAATCGACGTCAGCGGACTGTCGGCCTACTACGGCACCTTCCGCGCCATCGACGACATCTCCATGACCATCGAGCCGCGGTCGGTGACCGCCTTCATCGGCCCTTCCGGCTGCGGCAAGTCCACCTTCCTGCGCACCCTGAACCGGATGCACGAGGTCGTGCCCGGTGCCCGTGTCGAGGGCAAGGTGCTGCTGGACGACGAGAACCTGTACGGCTCCGGGGTCGACCCGGTCTCCGTGCGCCGCACGGTCGGCATGGTCTTCCAGCGGCCCAACCCGTTCCCGACCATGTCGATCTACGACAACGTGGCCGCGGGTCTGCGGCTGAACGGCATCCGCAAGAAGGGCGAACTCGACTCGATCGTCGAGAAGTCCCTCAAGGGCGCCAACCTCTGGAACGAGGTCAAGGACCGGCTGAACAAGCCCGGTTCGGGCCTGTCCGGCGGTCAGCAGCAGCGACTGTGCATCGCCCGCGCCATCGCGGTCGAGCCGCAGGTGCTGCTGATGGACGAGCCGTGCTCGGCGCTCGACCCGATCTCCACCCTCGCCATCGAGGACCTGATCGGCGAGCTGAAGACGCAGTTCACCATCGTGATCGTCACCCACAACATGCAGCAGGCCGCGCGCGTGTCGGACCGTACCGCCTTCTTCAACCTGGCGGCGGTCGGCCAGCCCGGCAAGCTCATCGAGATCGACGAGACCGAGCGGATCTTCTCCAACCCCACGGTGCAGGCCACCGAGGACTACATCTCCGGCCGTTTCGGCTGACCGGGACCGCCGTGCGGTGCTGCATGGCGGTGCCACCGCAGGGCGCGGGCCCCGCCTCCTTCATGGGGGCGGGGCCTGATCCATGTCCGGGCACTGCTGTCGGAACGTGGGGGAACGGGGCGTTTACGGTCCGGGCGGCGGTCAGGCGAAGGCGACGCGGACCAGCCAGTAGCAGCCGGCGGCGACCAGCGCGGCGGCCGGCATCGTGATGAACCAGCCCGCGACGATGCTGCGGGCCACTCCCCAGCGCACCGCCTTGATCCGCTTGGTGGCGCCGCTGCCCATGATCGCCGCGGTGATGACGTGCGTGGTGGAGACCGGCGCGTTGAAGACCGCGGTGACGTAGAGCACGGCGGCCGAGGAGGTCTCCGCGGCGAAGCCCTGCGGCGGGTCGACCTCGATGATCCGCCGGCCCAGGGTGCGCATGATCCGCCAGCCGCCGGCGTACGTGCCCAGCGACATCATCAGCGCGCACACCAGCTTGACCCACACCGGGATGCCGAAGCCCTTGGACGGGTCGTTGATCACCAGCGCAAGGACCACCACGCCCATGGTCTTCTGGGCGTCCTGGAGGCCGTGGCCCAGCGCCATCGCGGCGGCCGAGACGGTCTGGGCTATCCGGAAGCCGCGCTTGGTGCGGTTCGGGCTGGAGCGGCGGAAGAACCACAGGATGCCCAGCATCAGCAGGTAGCCGACCACCAGGCCGGCCACCGGGGACAGGAACATCGGCGCGACAACCTTGTCGACGACGCCGTTCCAGTGCACGGTGACGCCGCCGGCCAGCGCGGCGCCCACCAGGCCGCCGAACAGCGCGTGGCTGGAGCTCGAGGGCAGCCCGAAGTACCAGGTGACGAGGTTCCACGCCACTGCCCCGGCCAGCGCCGCGAAGAGGATGGCCATCCCGGACCGGCCCTGCGGGGTGGCGATCAGTCCCTTGCTCACCGTCTTGGCCACGCCCGACCCGAAGAAGGCGCCGGCCAGGTTCATCACGGCCGCCATCGCCAGCGCCGCCTTGGGGGTCAGCGCCCGGGTGGACACCGAGGTGGCGATCGCGTTGGCGGAGTCGTGGAAACCGTTGGTGTAGGTGAAGAACAGCGCGACCGCGATGGTCACGACCAGGGCGAACGTGTCCACGTCGGGTCAGGACTCCTTGACCGCGATGGTCTCCACCGTGTTCGCGACGTGCTCGAAGGCGTCCGCCGCCTCCTCCAGGACATCGACGATCTGCTTGAGCTTGAGGACCTCGATGGCGTCGTACTTGCCGTTGAACAGGTGTGCGAGCAGTTTGCGGTGGATCTGGTCGGCCTGGTTCTCCAGCCGGTTGACCTCGATCCAGTATTCGGTGAGGTTGGACATCGTGCGCAGGTTGGGCATCGCCTCCGCGGTCAGCTCCGCGGCCCGCGCCAGCACCTCGATCTGCTGCTCGACCCCCTTGGGGAGTTCCTCGATGTTGTAGAGGACGACCAGGTCAACGGCCTCCTCCATGTAGTCCATGATGTCGTCGAGGGACCCGGCCAGGGTGTAGATGTCCTCCCGGTCGAAAGGGGTGATGAAGGAGGAGTTCAGCTGGTGAAGGATCGCGTGCGTCGCGTCGTCCCCCGCGTGCTCGGCCGCCCGCATCCGCTCCGAGATCTCGGTCCTCGTTGCCGGATCGGCCCCGAGCAGTTCCATCAGGAGCTTCGAACCGGTGACGATGTTGTCCGCGGATGCGGCGAACATGTCATAGAAGCTCGTCTCCCTGGGGGTCAGACGAAAGCGCACGTGAGGTCCTCGGTGTCCTTCGTATCGGGTCTCGATGATGCTAGGCGCATCATCCGGCCGCGGCTAACCGGCGTCACCCAGTGTCGCCCATCGACAAACGTCCCCCGGACGGGGGATGCCTCGCACTCAGTATCGATTCGGTAAGGTATACCCATCGGGGGTATAACGGGACAGAAGGGCTGGCGGGCGGGATGACCACGGAAAGGGTCGCGGGGGAGATTGTGAAGCCGCTGGGACCGCATGGCTACAGCCAGGACAAGGAGTCCCATCTGAAGCGGCTGCGCCGGATCGAGGGCCAGATCCGGGGCCTGCAGCGGATGGTCGAGGAAGACGTCTACTGCATCGACATCCTCACCCAGGTGTCGGCCAGCACCAAGGGGCTGCAGTCCTTCGCCCTCCAGCTCCTGGAGGAGCACCTGCGCCACTGCGTGGCCGCCGCGGCGGCCGGCGGCGGCCCCGACGTCGACGAGAAGGTCGCGGAGGCGACAGCGGCGATAGCCCGCCTGCTGCGGACCTGAGGAGTACGGGCGCCACGGGCGGCGGGGGTTCTCCGGCCGCCCTGCCCGGTTCCGGCCCGGGCACTGCCCGGCGCCGGCGGCGGTTCGCCCGGTCCCGCCCGGTTCTAGCCCGCCGGGCCGGCCGGCCCGACCTCCAGTGCGCCGGACAGTGCCTCGGGCCGGCCGACCTCGAGCACCTCGTCGATGCGGGCGAAGCTCAACCGCTCCTCGTCGGCGGTGATCGCGGCGATCATCAGCTCGCCGAACAGGTCGATCTCGGCGAGGGCCACCGGGTCGTCCTGCACCGTGGTTCCGGACGACGGCATGCGCACACCACCTCCTCGCTGGGGAGCGCGGGTGTACGCGTGCCCGTACACCCGTCAACGGCCGCCCACAAGCCTAGGGACCAAATGTGCCCCGCCGCATGGCACGGAAGGACCATTTAGCGTCGCCCGACCGGGCCTGGCCCCTACCCAGCGGGTGCCGAAACGATCTTTCCTGACCAGATGTCCGCAGGCCGGGGCATGATCACCGAAACCGGCGCGCCGAAGTGGCCGTAACGGATGGTCGAGACCACCGTCGCGTTCCGGCCTGCGCCGCGCCTGGTACCGGCCGCGCTGAAGGTGAAGGTCTGGCTCAGCTCGCGCAGCCGCCCCGAGGGGTCGAGCCAGGCGTCGAAGGGCACCCGGGTCACCGCGAAGCCGCGCGCGGCGGCGTCCAGGGCGGCCCGGGCGGGGGCGGGTGCCGCGGCGGCGGCGCGGACGATGTCGGCGGTGCCCCGGAAGTGCCGCACCCGGGTGCCGTCCGGCAGGGTCTCCTGTGCGACGAACTTCACGTCCTGGGCGCCGCGCAACAACTCGGCCGCGGCCAGCGGTTCGGTGGCGCCGCCGGTGACCACGTTCAGGTCCGGCAGGCGGGTGGTGTCCACCCGTACCCACTTGCCGGCCGGCACGCCCTCACCGCGGTCCTTCATGTACAGCACGCCGGGGGTGAGCAGTTCGGTGATCGGCTTGTGCTCCTGGACGCCGGCCGCGTCCCGGGGCAGGGTGACGGTGAGCCGGCCGCGCCCGGCCGCGTAGTCGAAGCCGCCGGTGCCGGTGATGGTGAGCCAGGTGCCGCCGCTGGCCATCCGCATCGAGGTGGCCACCCGGGAGGTGCCGGCCGCCACCAGGGCGTCGGCGGCGCCGCTCAGCGTACTGACGAACGCCGCGTCCTGGGGCGTGCCCGGCACGGCCGTGCTGCCCTCCACCCGGCCCGCGCACCCGGCCAGCACGACCGTGCCCAGCGCCGCCGCACCGAGCGCGGCGGCCGCCACGACCCCCGCGACCGCCACCCGGGCCACCGGGCCGCCCCGCCGCCCTGTCGCCGTCCCCCGCCCGCCTGTGGACACCGCTGCCGCCATCACCCGTCCGATCCCTCTGCCGCCGCCCTCCGGCCGGGGCCTCACTGGGCTAACGACGGTCCGGCGGGGCCCGTCACGCGAAAGCTACCGGGGAGTCAGGTCGGTTCCGTGCCCCGCGCCCGCGCCGCTGCCGAGCCCTTCGCCGAACCCCTTCGCGACCGGCAACCGGAAGGGCCGGACGGGACGTCTGGGGTTCCGGGTAGGCGGTGCAATGACGACGGCCGAAGAGGAGTGGGCGGGATGAAGCGGCGTGGGGTGCTCGGGGCCGGCGGCGCGGTGGTCGCGGGCATGTGGCTGAGCGGGTGCACGGACAAGGGCGGCCGGGCGCAGGGCGCGCCGGGCGGCACCACGGCCGCCGGCAGTCCCGCCACGACACGAGCGGCCACTGCGACGGAAAACACGCCCGGCGCCAAGGCGCCGGCGACCGCGGGCCCGGGCGACTGGAAGGGCCTGGCCGGCACGCTGCACGGGGAACTCGTACGGCCGCAGGACGCGGCGTACGCGACCGCGCGGCGCCTGTACAACACCCGCTTCGACACCTTGCGCCCGGCCGGCATCGCCTACGTGACGGGAACCGCGGACATCCGCGCGTGCCTGACGTTCGCGCGCGACACGGGCACGCGCCCGTCGATACGCAGCGGCGGCCACTCGTACGCGGGCTTCTCCAGCGGCGACGGCAGGCTGGTGATCGACGTCTCCCGGCTGAACTCGGTGCGGGTCGGCGCCGACGGGGTGGCGGAGATCGGCGCGGGGGCCAAGCTGATCGACGTCTACAGCCGGCTGGGCGCCCAGGGGCGGACCATACCCGGCGGCTCGTGCCCGTCGGTGGGGATCTCCGGGCTGACGCTGGGCGGCGGGCACGGAGTGGTGAGCCGGTCGATGGGCCTGACCTGCGACAGCCTGGTCGGCGCCACCATGGTGACGGCCGACGGGCAGGAGCACGAGGTGTCGGCGAGCAGCGATCCGGAGCTGCTGTGGGGGCTGCGCGGCGGCGGCAACGGGCAGTTCGGGGTGGTCACCGCACTGCGTTTCCGTACCCATCCGGTGCCGTCCGGGGTGGTGACGGGCTATCTGACCTGGCCCTGGTCGCGGGCCGCGGCAGTGGTGCGGGCCTGGCAGCAGTGGGGGCCGGACCAACCGGACGCCATCTGGTCGGCGCTGCACCTGGACTGCACGGCCGGGGGCGCGCCCACGGTGTCGGTCCCGATGATGTCCACCGGTTCCTACGCGGGCCTGTCGGCCGCCGCGGACGCGCTGGCCACGGCGGTGGGCGCCCCCGCCTCGTCGGTGACGCTGCGCCGCCACGGCTACATCGACGCCATGTTCGCGTACGCGGGCTGCTCGGGCCTGACCGCCGCCCAGTGCCACCTGGCACCGAACGGCCGCCTGGGGCGCGAGACGTACACCGCGCGCTCGGACTTCTACACCACGGACCTTCCGGCGGGCGGCATCGACACGATGTTGGGGCGGATGGAGCACCTGCCGCGCGTCTCGGGGACGGGCAGCGCCAGCATCGCGCTGACCGCGCTGGGGGGCGCCGTAGGCCGCCTCTCCCCGACGGCCACCGCCTTCCCGCACCGCGGCGCCCGGTTCCTGGCGCAGTACATCGCCTCGGACCGGCTGACCACGGCCTCCTGGCTGACGGACACTCACGCCGCCGTGCGCCGCTGGGCGTCGGGCGGCGCGTACGCCAACTACACCGACCCGACGCTGACGTCCTGGCGCACCGCCTACTACGGCCCCAACGTGCCGCGGCTGACGGCCCTCAAGCGCCGTCTGGACCCAGGGCGCCTGTTCGACTTCCCGCAGGCGCTGTGAGGCCCGGACGGGCCGTCAGGACGCCCGCAGCCGCTCAGGACTGCTCACCGCGCCGGGCCGGTCCTGCGCCCGGGTCAGGCCGCCAGGTCCTTGTCGGCGGCGCTGTGCCGGGGCGTGGCAGCCTGACCCGGGCGCGGTGCCGGCCGGGTGGCGGCGCCGGGGGCGCGGACCAGCAGCTTCCAGCGGGAGCGGGCGGTGGCGGTGGCCGCGGCGGTGAGCAGGGCCAGCGCGATCGGGGCGAGCAGCAGGGCGGTGGCGGCGCCGAGCGCGAACCCGCCGACGACGTCAGTGGGGTAGTGCGCGCCGGTGTAGACCTGGGTGAAGCCCTCGGCGAGGGCGAGCACCCCGGCGATCAGGCCGGCCCGGCGGCTGACCATGAACAGGCCGACCGCGACCGCCCCGGCGAAGGCGGCCCGCCCGCTGACGAAGGAGTAGTCGTGGGCGGTGCGCACCAGGACGTCCAGGCCGTCGTGTTCCTCGTACGGGCGCGGGCGCGCGACGAGCGCGCGGATGGGCAGGCCCAGCAGCAGCGACAGGCCCGCGGCCAGCACCGCCCAGGCCACGCCGGCGACGGCGGCCGGGGCTTCGGCGGCGCGCCGGGCCACCCGCCACCAGCACCAGAAGGTGAGGACGGCCAGCACGGCCAGCAGACCGTAGTCGCCGATGAACTGCACGGCCCGGTCGACGCCGCGGGGCGCCTGTCTGGCGAGGCCGTTGATGCCGCGCAGCAGGCTGATGTCAGGGTTGACGCTGTCGTCAGCGACCTGTGCCATGGCGGTACTGCCCCTTACCTTGCAACCGGCGGTACGTGGCTCGGCTCGTGTGCAACCCCCGTCGCTTGAGTCCCAAGCCATTCTTCCCCGTACAACGAGCGCCTGCGCATGTGACGTTCCGGTCTTCGCCGGATGATCACCATGCCGTTATCCAAGGGTGACCGGGAGCGAGGGTTGACCGGCCGCCGACCCCCATGCTCGGGCCAACGGCTCACCCAGCGCACCCGTCACAGGAGTTTCGGCCGAACAGACGTCCGGAGCGCGCGCCGGTCCGCGTGCGCCGCCGAGCTTCAATACGCCCCCGCACACGCCGTACGCGCCCTGCGCGCGCCCCCTTGCGCGCCTACACCCCGGTGACCGGAAGAGCCGCCGCGCCGTCCTGGGTGACCCGCGTGGCGCCGATGTAGTCGGCGGAGTCGATCGGGTCGAAGCGGATGACCGCGCCCGTGTGCGGCGCGTCGATCATGTAGCCGCCGCCCACGTAGATGCCCACGTGATGGATGGACCGCGGGTCGGTCAGATCATAGGCGAAGAACACCAGGTCGCCCGGCAGGAGTTGATCGCGGCCGGGATGCGGCCCCGCGTTCCACTGGTCGTTGGCCACGCGCGGCAGGCTGATGCCGACCGACGCGTACGACGCCTGCGTCAGCCCCGAGCAGTCGAACCGTCCGCCCTGGTCGGCCCGGCCCTCGCCGCCCCACAGGTACCTCTTGCCGAGCTGCTGCTGCGCGTAGTAGATCGCCGCCGCGGCCTGCTGCGACGGCGCCACCCGGCCCACCGGCGCGGCGAAGCTCTTCTCCAGCGAGCGGATCACCTTCACGTAGTTCTGCGTCTCGGCGTACGGCGGTATGCCGCCGTACTTGATCACCGCGTACGCGCCCGCGTTGTAGGCGGCCAGCATGTTGTCGCTGTTGTCCCCCGGCACGTCCTTCACGTACGAGGCCAGTTCGCAGTCGTAACTGGCGGCCGACGGGATCGCGTCCTGCGGGTCCCACACGTCGGCCTTGCCGTCGTGATTGCCGTCCACCCCGTGCGTGGCCCAGGTGCCCGGGATGAACTGCGCGATGCCGTCGGCGTTCGCCCCGCTGTGGGCCAGCGGGTTCCACCCGCTCTCCTGGTAGAGCTGGGCGGCCAGCAGCGCCGGGTTCAGCGCCGGACACAAGTTCCCCCACTGCTGCACGATCGGCTGATACGCGGCCGGCACCGCACCCTTGGCCAACGACACCTGCACCACGTTCTTCGCCAGCCCCGCCGCGGCCGAGAACGTCCCCACCACGAGCAGCGCGATCAGCGAAAAGAACAGCCCCACAGCGATGGTGACGATCAGCCACAATCTCCGCGCCACGGCGGGCCACCCCTTCCCGTTGCCCTACGGTGATGCTCGTGATACACAGAGTAGTCGTCGCTACTTTCGAACACCGGTCCGCGCACCATTTTGACGGTCTGAGGCCGGATCACACGGAGGATCCGCCGAGAAAGTCGTTGAGTCGACATGCAAGAGCGGAATCCTCCGTCAAGATAGATCCTGGCCCCTTGCGCCCCGGCGAGGAGGTCAACTGATCGAGCGGGGTGGTGAGTTCTATGTACCTGGCAGCCGCAAAGGGCGACATCAACACGATCATCGGCGGCATCGCGCCCGACTGGGGACCTTTCGGTTCCCTGGGCAACCAGGCGCGTGTGATGATCGAAGTGGTCATGGCGGTGGCGATCCTGCTGTGCCTGGCCATCGCGATCTGGGGCGCGGCGAAACAGCGGATCGGCGCGACCGCTCTGCGCGACACCTTCAGCGCGGAGCAGGGCAAGGGATTGATCATCGCCGGGCTGACCGGTGTGTTCATCATCGGTTCACTCGGCACGCTGTTCACCATCGTGTACGGGATGGCCGTCTAGCCCCTGCCGACGGCCGGCTCCGCGGACTCCCGCGGCCGGCCCACGGCCCCCGCCCCACCTTCACATCCGAGGCTGTGTGCTGATGCCCACTCGATCAAGCAGCGGTGCCGTCCGCGACGCCCGCGGCTTCGGCGTGCCCGCGAAGGCGGCTCCCCGATGAGTCTCGGCCAGGACGGACCCCCGACCAGGACCCGCATGCCCGAGGGCCGCGGCGGCCCCGCCCGCCGACCGCCCCAGCCCCGACGCGCCCTGGTCACCGTCGTCAGCATCGTCGTCCTCCTCATCGCCGCGATCGCCTTCGCCAACCGCGGCGGCCACCACAGCGACGCCTCCTCCCCCGGCACCTCCACCGCCTCCGGCTCCACCGGCTCATCCGCCTCGGATTCCGCTTCCGGTTCCGGTTCGGGATCCGGTTCCGCGAAGAGCGGCTCGGCCACCGCCCCCTCCGGCACGGCCCCCGTCGCCGGCCACACCAACGGCATCCCCTCGGGCTTCGCCCACACCCAGCAGGGGGCGCAGTCGGCCGCGGCGAACTACGCGGTGGCGCTCGGCGGGACGGGCATGTTCGACACCGGGCAGCGGCATGTGATCGTCAACACGATCGCCGACGCGAGCGCTGTGAACGCCCTGCAGGGCGGCTTCGACCGCGACTACAACGCGACCTTCAACGCCCAGGTGGGACTCACCGCGGACGGCAAGGCCCCGACCGGACAGACCTTCGTCAGCAGGACGCTGCCCGCAGGGGCGAAGACCACGCAGTACGACGGAACGCGCGCAGACGTGGCGGTGTGGTGCCTGGGCCTGTTCGGCCTGGCCGGCACCGACTCGACCAAGCCGGTGACCAGCAGTTGGTTCACCGTCACCTTCCAACTGCGGTGGAACGGTTCGGACTGGAAGGTCGTCACGACCGGCCAGACCAAGGGCCCGACCCCCGTCAGCGGCGACAATCCCGTCTCCACGGCCGACGAGATCGCCGGTGCCGTGCAGGGCTTCGGAGGCTTCACCTATGCCCGCTAGCCGCACCCTCCGCCGACTGTCGCTCCCCGCGGCCCTGGCCGGCCTCCAGGCCGCCGCCTGGGCCCTGGCGAGCCGCGCCGTGGCCGCCCCCGCCACGCCCACCCCGACGCCCACCGGCCCGAAGGCCACCCCCAAGTCCGACCCCTGCGCCCTCATTGCGGGCCCCGCCAAGGCCTACTGCACGCAAGGCAACCCCGCCCCCGCCCCCAAGAGCGGCGCGGCGGACTCCCTCGACCCCCTCACCTCCCTCGCCAAGGGCTGCGCCACCGCCGCGTCGTGGTCGATCGACAAGCTGGCCGAGGCGGTGAACAGGACCACGCAGGTCGACTTCACGAACACCGCGTTCCTGCGCCAGTACGCGGTGGTCTTCGCCGCCTCGACGATCCTGACGCTGGTGCTGTGGCTGCTGGCGGTCGCCAAGCGCGCGGTGCGCGGCGTGCCGCTGACCGAGGCGCTGACCGAGGCCGTGGGCTTCCTGTGGCTGACCGTGCTGGCCAGCGCGTTCACCCCGCTGATCCTCTACACCGTGGTGAGCGCGACGGACGCGGTCACCACCGTGGTCTCCTCGGGCACCAAGTCCGACACGCAGGTCTTCTTCGGCTCGTTCTCCCAGGCGCTCACCAAGGGCACCGACATCGGCGGCGGCCCGATCATGCTGATCGTGGTCTCGCTGGTGTCCGTGCTGGCGGCGGGCGTGCTGTGGCTGGAGCTGGTGATCCGGGCCGCGCTGCTGTACGTGGGCGCCCTGCTGGGCACCGCGGTGTACGCGGGCCTGGTGGACAAGAACATGTGGCACCACGTCAGGCGCTGGGCCGGCATCATGATCGCGGTGATCCTGGTCAAGCCGGTGATCGTGATCGTGCTCGGGCTGGCCGGCGCGCTGTCGTCGAACGACAACGGCCCGGGGGCGTTCTCCGCGGTCGTCTCGGGCCTGGCGATCATCCTGCTGGCCATCTTCGCCAGCTTCGCCATCTACCGGTTCGTACCCGGTTTCGGCGACGACGTGGTGAACCTGCGCAACAGCCGCAAGGACGCGGGCGCCGGCGGCAGCCAGGCCGCCGCGGTGATCTCCTCCCCTGCCGCACTGGTCAAGCAGGGCATCAAGACGCACAGCGCCCGCGGCGGACCCCAGGAGCAGGCCACGGGAGGCGGCGCGCAGCCGTCCAACCCGGTGGCCGGCGGAATCGCCGCGCACAGCTCCCGCAACCCGGCCCAGCCCCAGGGCGGCGCCGACCCCGCACAGGCCGCTTCACCCTTCCGGTCCGGTTTCGGATCGTCGAACAACGGCTCTTCGCAGGGAGGTGACCGCAGGTGACGGTGCAACCGTTCACCCAGCCGCGGCGCACGTATCTGATCGGCAAGGCCCGGCCCAACGCCATCGTGGGCAAGAACCGGGAGACGGGCGAGATCGCCCTGATCATCGGCGGCGCGGGTCTCGGCATGCTGTGCGGCCTGCTGGTGCCGATACTCCTGCTGCGGATCGTGGGCCTGGTGAGCTGGCCGACCCTGGCCCTCGCCGCGGTGTACATGCCGTACCGCAGGCGCACCTTCTACCGCTGGTTCGAGATCAACCGCTCCTACCGCCGTACGCTGCGGGTCGCGCCCGCCTACCGGTCCGCGGTACAGGAGGCCGGCACCCGGCTGGACGGGCGCGAGGTCGAGGTCGGCCCGCCCCCCGGCATCGGCCGGATCACCTGGCTGACCGCGCCCTTCGGCCCGGACGAGATCGCCGTGCTGCTGCACGTGGACCGGCGCACCGTCACCGCGGCCATCGAGATCGAGGGCCCGGGCGTGGGCCTGCGCGACAGCGAGGACCAGGAAGCGCTGGTGGAACGCTTCGGCACGCTGCTCAAGCACGTCGCCAACGGGGACGGCTACGTGACGCGGCTGCAGATGCTGGCCCGTACCCTGCCCGCCGACCCCGACGCGCACGCCAAGGACGTGGCGCAGCGCGGCGACCCCGAGGCCGACCGGTGGCTGAAGGACTCCTACGACCAGTTGCAGTCGATGGTGTCCACCTCCTCCGAGCAGCACCGCGCCTATCTGGTGGCGTGCATGCACTTCACCCGGGAACTGGCCGCCGAGGGCGCCGCGATGGCCCGCGCCATGACCGGCCGCGGCTCGAAGGTCGACAAGGACGCGGGGCTCGCCGCGGTGATGGCCCGCGAGCTCACCGACATCTGCGCCCGGCTGGCCGAGGCCGACATCCGGGTGCGCCAGCCGCTCGGCCAGGCCCGGCTCGCCTCGCTGATCCACTCGATGTACGACCCGGACCACCCGATCGACCACATCCAGGCGATGACCCGCCGCAACACCTGGCCGGCCGAACTCGACGCGACCGAGCCGACGTACCTGCAGGCCAAGACGCGCGAGTCGGCGACCCGCGAGCCCTGGCACCACTCCACCGCGTGGATCAAGGAGTGGCCGCTGACCCCGGTCGGGGTGAACTTCCTGGCGCCGCTGCTGGTGCACACCCCGGACGTGATCCGTACGGTGGCGGTGACGATGGACCTGGAACCGACCGATGTGGCCATCGAACGGATGCTGACGGAGAAGACCAACGACGACGCCGACGCCAGCCGGGCCGCCAAGATGAACCGCGTGGTGGACCCGCGCGACATCGCCCACACCGGCCGGGTCGACCAGCGCGGCGAGGACCTGGCCAGCGGCGCGGCCGGAGTGAACCTGGTCGGCTACATCACGGTCTCCTCGCGCACCCCGGAGGCCCTGGCCCGCGACAAGCGCACCATCCGCGCGTCGGCTGGTAAGTCGTATTTGAAGCTCGAGTGGTGCGATCGTGAACACCATCGGGCATTCGTCAATACGTTGCCCTTCGCCACCGGCATCCGCCGCTAGTCCGCCCGTACGAGGAGGCCACTGCCATGCCCATGCTGGACCCTCTCGCGGCGATCACGGACGCGTTCACCAGCTTCCTCTTCGGCCGCGTGGAGACCACCCGCCTGCCGGTCCGCACCTCGACCGGCCAGGCCCAGGCGGTCTACCTGCCCACCGCAGCCCCCGGCCTGGGCGACTCCGGGGTGATCATCGGCCGCGAGGTGTACTCGGGCAAGGGCTACGTCTACGACCCGTTCCAGCTGTACGGCCAGCAGCTGCCCGCCCCGCACTGGCTGGTGCTCGGCGAGTCCGGCAACGGCAAGTCCGCGCTGGAGAAGACGTACGTGCTGCGCCAGCTCCGGTTCCGCGACCGGCAGGTGGTGGTGCTGGACGCGCAGGGCGAGGACGGCGTCGGCGAGTGGAACCTGATCGCCAACGCGATGGGCCTCACCCCGATCCGGCTGGACCCGATGGCCGCCCTGGACGGCGGCATCAAGCTCAACCCGCTGGACCCGGCGATCACCGTCACCGGCCAGCTCGCGCTGCTGCGCACCATCATCGAGGTGGCCATGGGCCGCGGCCTGGACGAGCGCTCCGGCTTCGCCCTGAAGGTCGCGCACGCCTACGTCGCCGAGACGGTGACCGACCGCCAGCCGATCCTCACCGACATCGTGGAACGGCTGCGGCACCCGCTCCCGGAGTCCGCCGAGGCGATGAACGTCGAGCTGGAGGACGTACGCGCCTGGGGCCTGGACGTGGCGCTGGTGCTGGACCGGCTGGTCGACGGCGACCTGCGCGGCATGTTCGACGGGCCCACCAGCGACGGCATCGACCTCGACTCGCCGCTGATCGTCTTCGACCTGTCGCACATCGACCGCAACTCCATCGCCATGCCCATCCTGATGGCGATCGTCGGCGTGTGGCTGGAGCACACCTGGATCCGCCCCGACCGGAAGAAACGCATCTTCCTGGTCGAGGAGGCATGGCACATCATCAACTCGCCGTTCGTCGCGCAGCTCTTCCAGCGGCTGCTGAAGTTCGGCCGCCGGCTGGGCCTGTCCTTCGTCGCGGTCGTCCACCACCTGTCCGACGTGGTGGACGGCGCCGCCGCCAAGGAGGCCGCCGCCATCCTGAAGATGGCCTCCACCCGCACCATCTACGCCCAGAAGGCCGACGAGGCACGCGCCACCGGGCGGGTGCTGGGCCTGCCGCGCTGGGCGGTGGAGATCATCCCGACCCTCACCCCCGGCATCGCCGTCTGGGACGTCAACGGCAACGTACAGGTCGTCAAACACCTGGTCACCGAGCTGGAACGGCCGCTGGTCTTCACCGACCGGGCCATGACCGAGAGCTCCCAGCAGCATGCCGCCGACCTGGAGGCGGAGGCCGACGCGGAGGCCGAGGCCCGCGCCCGGGCCCACGCGGCGGCGCTCGCCCAGCACATGGCCGACGAAGTGGCTTAGCGGCCCACAGCCGAGCAGGAGGTGAGGTGACGTCATGGCGGACCGGAAGAAGGAGTCGGGCGGCCTGCCGGACGGCCTGGTCGTCGGCATCATCGGCGTTCTCCTGGGAGTGACGTTCCTGGCCTGGACGGGCACCGGCATCGCCGGCCTGCTCGCCCACGGCCACTGGCCGCACGACCTGCACTTCACCCGCACCCCGCGGGCCCTGCGCGACCTGATCGGGGACCCGCACGACATCCCCGCCGCCTGGCCGGACGCCGAACAGGCCGCACTGCCCTCCTCCGGCCTGTTCTGGGGGGTGTTCATCAGCCAGTTCATGGTGCTGATCGTGGTCATGGTCTGGGTGATCAACACCCTGGCCCGGCTGCGCTACGCCCGCAGGCGCCCCGCCGGGCGCCGCGCCCCCGCACCCGTCCGCGCGGCCGAAGCCGACGAGCCCGGGCAGCCCCTCGTCACCGGACCGGCCCCGGCCGCCGGCGTGCCCACCCCGCGCCGCGCGGCCGCGAAGGCCGGCGACGAGAGCCTGGACGCCTGGTTCCGTACGGTGCCGCAGGCCGCCCCGCCCGGCGCCACCGTCCGCGACGAGGCCCCCACCTCGGTGCTGCCCGCCGTCGCCCCCGACCCGACCCGCGCCGCCTCCCCGCTGGCCGACGGCGAAGTGACCCGCACCTACGCCCTGTTCGCCCGCGAACGCGGCGACAAGGCCAAACGCGTCACCCAGCCGGCCGTCCTCGCCGCCGCCGGACCTGTCGTCGTCACCACCGCGGACCCCGACACGTACCACCAGACGGTCGGCAACCGCGCCAAGCTCGGCCCCGTCCACGTCTACGACCCCGCGCACCTCATCGACGTGCCCGGACGGCTGCGCTGGGCGCCGCACGCCGGCTGCGAGCACCCCGCGGACGCGGCGGTACGGGCCCGCGCCCTGCTCGCCCCCCTGCGCACCGCCCGCGCCGACGAGGCGATCGTGCACGACACCGCGGTGACCCTGCTGCGCTGCTGGCTGCACGCCGCCGCCGTGGACGGCCGCCCCTTCCGCCAGGTCCAGCGCTGGGCTGCCGGAAGCACCGCGGCCGGCGAGGCGGTACGGATCCTGCGCACGCACGTGGCCGCGGCCGGCGGCTGGAGCGGGGAACTGGAATCGGTGCTGCACGCCCACCCCGACCGGCGCGACGCCGCCCTCGCCCTGATCCGGCACCTGCTCGAGCCGCTGAACACCGTGCACATCCGCGACGCGTGCAGCCCCACCCGGGCCGGGGGCCTGGATCTGGAGTCGTTCGTCGCCGAACGGGGAACGCTGTACGTAGTGGGCGAGCGCATCGAGGACCCCGCCTCCCGGCCGGGCACCATGCCGCTGCTCACGTCGCTCGTATCCAGCGTGGTCGAGCACGGCCGGCGCATGGCCGCAGGGTCATCCGCCGGCCGGCTCGACCCACCACTCACCTTCGTCCTGGACGACGTGGCCGCCCTGGCCCCGGTCCCGGACCTGCCCGCACTGCTGTCCGGCGGCCATGCGGCCGGCCTGCCCACCCTGGCCGTCCTGCGCTCCCCCGAACAGGCCCTGGCCCGCTGGCACGCCCCACTGTGGCAGGACGCCGACGTCCGCCTCGCCCTCGGCGACGAGACCGCCGACACCCTGCCGCCGTCGGTCCCGGACGCGGTGCGGATCCGCTGAGCGGCGCTCTCCGGCTCACGGTCCGGGGCAATCCGTTCGGGCGTCACGGCAGCCGGGCGAAGGCCGTGACGGTCCGGGCCCGGCTCAGCGGCGCGGCGCCACCGACTGGCGCAGCACGATGTGCGTGCCCAGCAGATGCCGGCTCTGCGCGGCGCCACGGGGAACATCCGCCGCCTCCTCGGCCAGCGCCAGCCGCACCGCCTCACGGCCCAGTTCGTACGCGGGGATGCTGACCGTCGTCAGCGGCGGGTTCAGGTCCTGGGCGACGAAGTCGTTGTTGTAGCCGACCACCGACACGTCCCCCGGCACGGACAGCCCGTACTCGCGCAGCGCCGCCATCGCACCGGCCGCCACCATGTCGTCACCGGCGAACACCGCGGTGAAGTCCGGCCGCCCGCCGCACTCGGCGAGGATCTCCCGCATCGCGGCGTAGCCATTGGCCCGGCCGAGTCCCCGGCCGGCCGGCCGGACCGCGCCGGGACCCAGGCCGTGGTCGGCCAGCGCCCGCCGGTAGCCGGCGATCCGCGGCTCGACCGTGGTGTGCCCGGGCAGCAGCCCCAGGTAGAGGATGTCGCGGTGCCCGGCGGCCAGCAGATGGCTCACCACCGCGTACGCGCCGGCCTCGTTGTCGTACTCCACCACCAGCACCGGCGTGTCCGGGCCGGGCGCCGGACGCCCGCACAGCACCAGCCGGGAGCCGGCGGCCGCCAGCCCGTGGGCGTACTCCGTCAGCCGGGCCCGGTAGCGCTCGTTCTCCACCGCGCCGCCGACCAGCACCACGAACTCGGCCCGCTGCTCGCGCATCATCTGCACCAGCGCCAGCTCCCGCGCCTCGTCCCCGCCGTGGCTGCACACCATGCACAGCCGGCCGCGGGCCGCCGCCTCCTGCTCCACGCCCTGCGCCACCGTGGCGTAGAAGGCGCTGTCCACCGACATCACGATCACGGCGACCGTACGCGGCCCGGTCCCGGCCAGCGCCCGCGCCCGGCCGTCGATCACGTAGTCCAGGTCCTTGACCGCGCGCAGCACCTTGGCGCGGGCCGCGGCCGACGTCGGGTAGTTCCCGGCCAGCACCCGCGAGACGGTGGCGACCGACACCCCGGCCCGGCCCGCCACGTCCCTGATGGTCACCCGGTTCCGGCCACCGGCCGGCCCCGGACCCTGCGCTCTGTCCGCCATCCCGCCCACCCGCCTGTGCCCGCCTGTTCGCGGCTGCCGCACCGCGCCGCGCCGCGGCCAGCGTAGTGGCGCCGACCGCGTACGGGCCTCCCCGCGACACCGGGGTCCGGGCCGGCCCGGTGCCCGGCGACAGCGGCGGGGTACCTGAAGCGGTTACTGCCGACGGCCCGATCGCTCCCGCATCGGCGGGCCCCGGAGGACCCCCGCAGCCCGGCCGAATACAGGCCGGGGGCAGGCCAACTCATTGACGGCCGGAACAGTACGCGCTTACTCTCGGGCCGGATGGGCGTAACCGCTTACGCCACCGATGACGCACCGACGCAGAGCTGTACGGGCGCCGTACGAAAGCGGGGGCAGGGGCGGCGACGGCCCCGTGGCGTACGGCCGAACGCACCCGTCCGGCCGCCCCGAAGCAGCCGCCCGGGCAGCCCCGGCCGGCTCGACGACCGGCACATCGCGCGAGGAGCGGACACACATGGCGGAGCGGCCCAACCTGGTGGTGGCGATGCGCCCGGACATCGTGGACCTGGTGCTGCCGGCCCCGCTGCGCGACCGCCTCGCCGCCCTGGCCACCGTCCATCCGCGGCCGGTCACCGACTTCGGCACCGGCACCTCCGGCCCGGGCGCGGGCGGGGTCGACTCCGGCGCGGCCGACGCCCGCGGCACCACCCTGCCCGCCGACGCGCTCGCCGCCACCGACATCCTGCTCACCGGCTGGGGCTGCCCGCCGCTGGACGCCGCTGTGCTCGCCCGCGCGCCCCGGCTGGCCGCGGTGATCCACGCCGCCGGCACCGTCAAAGGCCACGTCCGCCCGGAGGTGTGGCAGCGCGGCATCGCCGTGTCGTCGGCCGCCGACGCCAACGCCGGGCCGGTGGTCGAGTTCACCCTCGCCGCGATCTGGTTCGCCGCCCGCCGCGCCCTCGGCGGCGCCGCCGACTACCACCGGGGCCTGCTGCCCGCCTACGGCGACCGGCGCGGCGCCGACGGCGCGGTCGTCGGCGTCATCGGTGCCTCCCGCATCGGCCGCGGCGTCATCGCCCGGCTGCGCGCGGCCACCGCCGCGTACCGGATCCTGCTCGCCGACCCCTACGTCACCCCCGAGCAGGCCGCCGCCCTCGGCGCCGAACTCGTGAGCCCGGACGACCTGTGCCGCGCCGCCGACATCGTCACCGTCCACGCCCCCGACCTGCCCGAGACCCACCACCTGCTCGACGCCCGCCGCCTGGCGCTGCTCAGGAACGGCGCCGCGGTCGTCAACACCGCCCGCGGCCGGCTGGTGGACACCGACGCCCTCACCCGCGAGTGCGCGTCCGGCCGCCTCGACGCCTACCTCGACGTCACCGACCCCGAGCCCCTCCCGCCCGGCCACCCCCTGCACTCCCTGCCCAACGTCCTGCTCACCCCGCACATCGCCGGCGCCCAGGGCACCGAGGTGCAGCGCTTGGGCGCGTACGCCGTGGCCGAGGTCGAACGCTGGATCCGCGGCGAGCCGCTGCTCGGCGCGGTCCGGGCCGACGAGCTGGCCCGTATCGCCTGAGGGCCTTCGTGTCAGGGGCGTTCGTACGGTGGCGGTGGCGGTGGCGGCCCGTCCGGCGCGCGCCGCGGCCGCACGGATACGGTGCCGGGCGCGCGTCGCGTGCGTACGGGACGGCTTGGTTGCAGGACAGGCTCCGGTCAGGCCGCCCTGAGCGACTCCGGCAGCCCGAACGACGTCATCAGCACGTTGTCCAGGAAGCGGGTCACTCCCGCGATCCGGTCCCCGGCCAGGGTCAGCACCACCACGCCGTGCGGGTGGAGCACCGGGCTGTCCCAGTCCCGGGCGTACGCGCCGAAGGCCGGCTGGCCGTTCGCGCGCGTCGCCCGCAGTGCGTAGCTGCGGCCCTCGCGCAGCGCGACCGATGCCAGGAAGTCGCCGATCGCGGCCTGACCCTGGTACTCCAGCGGCAGCGGCGGCATGGTGAGCAGCGCGTCCTCGGTCAGCAGCGCCACGAGTGCGTCCACGTCGCCCGTCTCGAAGGCGTGCGTGAAGCCGTCCACGATCCGCCGCTCCTGCAACGAGCCCGGCAGGGGGGCGTTCTCGCGGTCCGGCCGCTGCAGCCCCTCGTTCTCCTCCAGCCCGGCCCGCGCCCGGCGCAGTGCGCTGTTGACGGCGACCGTGGTGATGCCCAGGATCTCCGACACCTCCGCGGCGCGGAACCCCAGCGCGTCCCGCAGCACCAGCACGGCCCGCTGGTTGGGCGGAAGCTGCTGTATCGCGATCAGAAACGCAAGCGACACCGACTCCCTGGTCTCGTACCGCGCCTCCGGCCCCGGCGCGCGGTCCGGCACCTCGTCCAGCAGCGCGTCCGGATACGGCTCCAGCCAGGTCGGCTCCGCCCGGCGGCGCGACGGCTCGGGCAGGATCGCCTCCTGCTTGCGCATTTCCGTCAGGTCACGCGACCTGCGCGCACCGGCGCGCAATTCGTTGAGGCAACGGTTCGTGGCGATCCGGTACAGCCAGGTCCGCACCGAGGCGCGTCCCTCGAATCCTGCCAGACCCCGCCAGGCCGCCAGCAGCGTCTCCTGCGTCAGGTCCTCGGCGTCCTGGATCGACCCCAGCATCCGGTAGCAGTGCACCTGCAACTCGCGCCGGTACGGTCCGACGAGCTCCTGGAACGCGTCGTCGTCCCCGGCCTGCGCGGCCGCCAGTACCCCTGTCTCGGCCTGTACTCCCTCGTCTGCCGCACCCCCGGCGACCGCTGCCTCCTCGGTCAGTGCCGCCTCCGGTGCCATCGTCGTCGCATCGGCGTGAATGCTGCCCCGCACGGCATTCCTCCTTGCTCCCCGAGACTCCGCGGGCTCCGCCGCTTCGGGTTCTTCCTGTGCAGACACCACAGACTCCCAGAACTCGTCGTCCCCTGCAGCCGAATCCCCCTCCCACCCGGACCTGGATCCGCTCCCCTACGCCTACCCTCTCAGCCCGGCCGTCCCCCCGGCTGTCCCCCGCATGACCGGCGCGTCGACGGCCGGGGCTCAGTCCCGGTGGAGCGCCATCTCGTACTCGGTCTGGGCGGGGTCCTTCGGGTAGGCCATGGTGCGGCCGGTCCGCTCGAACCCGATCCGCCGGTAGAGCGCCTCCGCCCGCGGGTTCTTCTCGTGCACCCAGAGGTAGAGACGGTCGGTACGTTCCCAGGACCACGCGATGAGGGTACTGAACAGCTCCGCGGCCAGGCCGGAACCGCGTACTTCGGGTCGCAGATAGACGGCGTTGACGCTGTGGCGGTCCGGGCGTTCGGCGATCACCACCGCCATCCCGACCCAGTCCGCGCTGGGTTGAGTGCCCTTGGGTGTGGCGTCCGGGTCCGGCTCCCGGATGACGGCGAACTGCTGGGCACCGTTCCCGGAGGACCGCTGCTGCCACACCTCGTCGGGCAACGCCGACTCCTCGGCGTAGCTCCTGGCGAACGCCACGGCGCTGACCGGGTCCTGAAGGGCCGTCAACCGGACCTCGCGGATCTCCCGCCACTCGGCCGGCGCCACCGGTCGTATCACGTATCCCATGGGCCGACCGTACAACGCAAAAGAGCTCGGGTCCCTCGAATAAATCGGGGGACCCGAGCTCTCATCAATAATTGTTCGGCGGCGTCCTACTCTCCCACAGGGTCCCCCCTGCAGTACCATCGGCGCTAAAAGGCTTAGCTTCCGGGTTCGGAATGTAACCGGGCGTTTCCCTCTCGCTATGACCACCGAAACACCA
>NZ_JADKYB010000017.1 GCF_016918855.1 Actinacidiphila acididurans | reverse complement strand
CCGGCGGCGTGGGCACTCGTTCGAAGGGCGGACGCACGGAACACACCCGTGACCGCCGATCGGCCGCTACACTCCCACCGCCCGACGTTTCCCCAGGTCAAGCCTCAAAGTCCTGCTGGAGTACTAGCGCCGGAGTCCTGAACTCAGCCGGAGTCCTGTTCAGCCCGAGTCCTGTTCAGCCCGAGCCCTGAGTTCAGCCGGGGTCTTGAGCTCAAAGGAACGGGCGGGTGGCCGCCATGTCGCCATGGCCGCCACCCGCCCGTTCCGCGGCGGAAGACCGTACGGTCAGCCGGTGATGGCGACCGGGCCGTCCCAGGCGTCGCGGTCAACGGTCAGGGTGACGCCGTTGTGCGCCTCCTTGCTGTTGACCAGGTACTGGTGGCCCCTGCGGTGGCCGGTCCACAGCGTGGAGGCGTACGGCCAGTCGGTGGTGGTGCTGGGGACCTTGTCGTAGAGCGCGTACCAGAGGGCGTCGGGCAGGTTCGTCCGGTCCTTGGCGGTGGCGACGGCCGCGGCGCTGGTGCTGCGGAAGCCGTAGAAACCGGCCCAGTAGCCCTTGCCGGCAACGGCCTTGTCCCAGGCGCGGATGTAGGTCAGGACCGAGGTCACGCAGGAGCTGTTGGAGGTGTCGTACGCCTCCATGTCCAGGTAGACCGTGCTGCCGGCCTTCATGTCGAGCGCCGACGCCTTCGCCGCCGCGTCCGCGCCGTCGGTGGCGCCCAGCGAGGCGGCGTTGGTCGCCGAGAGGCGCTCGGGGTTGCTGCCGGTCTGGCACGGCGGCTGCGCGCCCACGTAGATCGGGATCAGCTTCCAGCCGTTCGCGCTCACCGACTTGACCCACGACGCGGTGAGCTGCGGCTGCGCGCACCCGCGGTTCTTGCCGCCCACGTACACGGCGGCGGCGCCGTAGAAGCGGGACGCCTTCCAAGCCTTCATCGTCGACAGCGACGGGGCCGTGCAGGTGTCGAAGGCGCGGCCCGCGTACAGCGCCGGGGCGGGCCGGGACGTCGTCGACGTGGTTGTGGCCTGGGCCGTCAGCGCGCCGCCGACCAGCACGGCCGCGCCCGCCACGGCCCAGGCGGTGTACCGGCGCCATTTCGGCATCCGATGAGTGGACACTTCCCCCCACATTTGGACTCGGGTTGCAGTGAACGGCGCGGCCATGACAGGCGGCGCGCCGGAACCCGCACCCTACTCGATCACGCGGGTCGGCCGGGAACGGGCTCGGTGGCGGTGGCGGTGACGGCGGCCCGGACGATCCGCACATCTCGGTGTGTCCGTGGTGTGCCCGCCGTGACACATGTGAGCATGCCGCCGATGCGGTCGAGGCCCTGGTTACCAGGGGTACGTGTACGGGCCGCCGTACGGGCCGCGCGGCGGCGGGTTCGCTGTCCGTAGCCGCCCGGGGAAGCGGCGGACGTGCGGCCCGTCATTGGCGACCGGCCGATCGGAAAAGACCCGGCAAAGGGGCAAACCGCGGTGGATTGCCGCCCGGACCCGGTCCCGGGAACCCGGTTTCTGCCGGGAAACGCGCGCTCCGGTGCGGTTCTGACGCACACTGTCCGGCAAATGGCCGAGCCGGACACCAACGTCCCGGGCGCGTACCGCCAATGAAGCCAATTCACGACCGATCGGTCCCGGTCGGGAACGGGCTGATCCCCGCCGGTGGGCGGGCGGACTCGCCGTACCCTACCCATCGGTAGCAAATGTTCTCCGCCCACTCCTGCGCGTTCTGACATTGCCGTCACGAGCGGCTATACATACAGAGTCAATCCCTATGGAGTCACCCGCCGATGGCAGGGGAGGCCGGCACATGTCGGAGCAGTCCGCCACGCAAAGCCTGACCGATGTCTACGTCGACCGGATCCGTGCCGATCTGGCGCGGGTGGACGCGGAAATCGCCGAGACACACGCCCGGCTCGACCGCCTCGCCAAGGACCGCGGCTGGCTGGCCGATCTGCTGGACCGGCTGCCGGACACGCGGCGGGGCGCCGGGCCGGCGGCGTCGCAGGCCGACCTGGCCGCGATCCGCACCGGGGAACTGCCCGCTGCCACCGTCCCGGAGGCCGACGGGTCCGGGGCCGCTGCCCGTACGCCGAAGGCCGCTGCGCCCGCGCCCGCCGAGGCGCCCCGGCGGGCGGCCGTACCGGGGCGGCGGCGCCGGAGCGGCGGCGGGCCCACGCTGGTCGAACTCGTGGTGCGCTACCTCGAAGGCCGATCCGAACCGACCTCCGTGCTCGACGTGACGGAAATGCTCAACAACTACGACGAGGACCGGACCGTCAGCACCGTGGTGGTCCGTAACACCCTGGAGTCCCTGGTGGCCAAGGGAGTTGCCGAGCGGTCCAAGGAGGGCCGGTCGGTGCACTACGCGCTACGGCCGGCCGCGGCCTGAGTCCAGCGCGAGCCCTGCCACCGCGCGCCGGGCCGTCCTGGTGAGGGCGTCGCGCGGGGAGCCGTCGCGGGCCATGACCGCCAGGCCGTGCCGTACGGTCACCACGTACGCGGCGAGTTCGGCCGGATCGTGGTCGGACGGCAGGTCACCGGCCGCCTTCGCCCGCATGAACCGGCGGCGCAGGTCCGTCTCCGCGGCATGGCGCAGCCCGGCCATGTGGTCGGCCACGTCCTGGTTCTCCGGGCCGCAGACGAATCCGCCCTGGAGCACGAAACACCCCATCGGGCGACGCTCGTCCGTGAGTTGCTCCACGCTGCGCAGCAAGTACTGCTCCACGACCTGCCGTGCGGTGGGCTCCACCAGCGCTTGCAGGGTGTGGGCCGCGTCGAACGCGTAATAGCGGTCGACCGCCTGGTAGAAGAGTTCCTTCTTGCTGTGGAAAGCGGCGTACAGCGCGGGCCGGTTGATGCCCATGGCCTCGGTCAGGTGGCTGAGCGTGGCGCCTTCGTAGCCTTGCGTCCAGAACACGCGCAGTGCGGCGTCCAGCGCCTCGTCGGCGTCGAAAAGCCGTGGCCTGCCAATTCGGCTCATGGTCCCCTTCCCGCGGCGCCGCCCCCGCCCCCGTGGCCGCGCATAGCATACAGACCGAGCCTTGGTGTCCAGAACATTAGTAATGTTTCGGAGAATTTCGTGGTCACGGCCGGGCGGGCGGTCCCGGCGGCGTCACATGTACTGAGGGGCCCGGAACACCAATCGGTGTTCCGGGCCCCTCGATGTGTCAGGCCGTCGCGATGTGTCAGGCGGCGAGGCCGCTCATGGTGTGCGTGCCGGCCTCGCGCTCCGTGGCCACCGGGCCGCGGACCTCGAGCGAGTGGACGACCCGCTCGGTGCCCAACTCGTGGGCGGTGAGGTCGGCGAGAGCGGTGGCGGCAAGCGCCAGGGCGTCGGCGAAGGCCAGCCAGGTCAGCGTCGGGCCGGAGAAGACCAGCGCGGCGATCAGCGACCAGCCGCCGACCAGGGCGAGGGCGCCGTGGCCGATCCGGGCCGGGAGCCGTCGGGTGAAGGCCAGGCCGGCCAGAGCGGCGACCGTGACGGCGGTGGAGACCCCGAAGGCGATCCATCCGGTGACGTCCGCCGAGAAGCTCATGGCGGAGACGGCGAGGAATCCGCCGGCGACGACGCCGAGTGTGTTGATCGCGTAGCGAGGGCTGAGAGCCATGGGTGATGCACCTCCCGGATACCGCGGGCACGCGGTATCGCATATCAAAGCAAGGAAGTGGGTCGTCACGGGGCGATGTTTCGTCGCCGGGGCGGCTCGCTTGCCTCCGATTCCTCATCGGCGGCACTTATTCAGAACCGACGTGCGGCCCGCCGCATGCCCACCTGTGGCCTCGGAAGTGTGTGACCTCGCTCACGTGGTTTCCGGGTAGTCGATGTTCAGTGGCCGATCGCGTCGCGGGCCTTGTCCATCATCGCGGCGAAGGGGCCGGTCATCCGCAGCGCGGCGGGTGAGCCGGCGGCCGACGGGTGCGGGTGGCTGGGTGCGAGGCGTTCTGCCCTGCGCAGCCGCTCGCCCATGGCGTGCCGCTGGTCCGCGGTGCACTGGGCGACGAGCGCGGGGAACTCCTCCGTCTCCTCGTGCTCGGCGTGGTTGCTCACCGCCTGCTCGAACTCCGCGAGCGCGATCTCGAACCCGGGGCTGGAGACGTCCATGCCCTCCAGCTTCTTCAGGACCTCGCTCGCCTCCTTCTCCTCGGAGTTGCGGGCCTCGGCCTCGTCCGCCCCGGCGGTCTTCTTCGCCACCGGCCGGATGATGAGTTCCTCGGCCGCCTCGTGAACGGCCAGCAGGGCGCGCAGATCGTCGAAGGCGCGCCGCCGCTGGATCCCGGTGCACCGGCCGACCTCGGCGAACAGGTCGCGGATTCGCGCGTGCTGCTCCAGCAGAAGTGCGACGACGTCGCCGTCGGGCAGCTGTGCGGCGGCGGTTCGTTCGTCATGGGCTGACGTCATCAGTGGTCCCTCCTCGGTGGGATCTGTGGGCGGGTGAGGGGTCGTCACACCTGGCCGCGCCAGGAGCCGGTCTCGGCGCCGCGCGACTCGATGTAGCTCTTGAAGCGCCGCAAGTCGCCCTTGGTCTGGTGGCGGACGAAGCCGAGCTTGTCGCCCACGGTGTCGGCGATGCCCTGGGGGTCGTGCTCCATCTGCACCATGACCTTGGTGTGCATCGGGTCGAGCCGATGGAACGTCACGACCCCGGCCTGCCGCGCCTCCCCGGCGACCGTGGTCCACGCGACCCGCTCGTCGGGTATCTGCTCGGTGATCTCGGTGTCGAACTCCCGCTGTACGCCGTTCACCTTCGTCACCCAGTGCAGGAGGGTGGGGGTGCGCTGCTCGATGCGCTCGACCCCGTCCATGAACTCCGGGAACTCCTCGAACTGCGTCCACTGGTTGTACGCCGTGGAGACGGGTACGGCTACCTCGATCGATTCCTCGATGGCCGACATGCGCGGTCTCCCCTTTCCTGGCTGGTTCCTGTCTGGTTTTCCGGTTTTCCTGGCGCTTTCCTGACGTGGTTCTGTCCTGTCCTGTCCCGCGTGCCCCCCTTGCCGCGTCCGACACATGCCCGGCGTACGCCCGAGGCCCCCGGACTGACGGTGCGGATGCCGGGTAGGTGCCCCGGGCCCGCGGTCCACGTGTCCCGTGCGGGTCCGGTGCGGGTCCCGTGCGGCCGTTCGGGTGAGGCGTACGACGCGGGGCCGCCGGGGCCGGGCCGCGCGACGGACCGGGACCGAGAATGCACACGGTGAACGCGGGTGAACGCGATGAACGCGGGCGCATCGCATCCGACGCATCAAAAAGCGACCGGATGCGGGCGAACGCCGACGAATACCAGGTGAAGCACGCGGGGAACGGAGCGCGGCTGTGGGAGGCGAAGCGCACACGGACGCAGCGCGCACGGTACGTGCGGCGGTGATCGAGGTGGGCACATGGTGGGCCGCGCTGTTCGGGCTGACCGTGATGTCCATCAGCTCAGTGGGTCCGGTGGACTTGGCGGTGGCCGGCGCTGCCGGAGGCGGTGCGGCATTCGCTGCCCGGTGGGTCCGGCTGGCGGCCGGCGTGACACTCGGCGGGACCCGCGGGGCGCTGCGCGCCGTACTGCTGCTGCCGTGGTCCGTGGTCCGCGGGTTCGGCCTGCTGGTCGCCTCCCTCCTCGGCTCCGCCGAACGTGCCCCGGCCTTCCGGCAGGTCGCGGTGCGCGGCGGTACGGGAGTCGGCTGGGCGGGCCTGGCCCTGGCGGCCTCGCCCGACACCTGCGTCGTCCAGGCGGACGACGACGGCGAGGTGCGCGTACACGCCCTGGGCTCCGATCCCGGTCCGGTCGAGCGCCTGCTGACTCGGCAAGGCGGCCAATTCCGGCCCGGGGAAGGCGGCCCGCGGTGAACGCCTGGATCGCCGCGGCCCTCGTCCTGCTCGCCGCCGCCGGCCCGGTGTGCCTGTGGGGCGCGGCACACGGGCAGGAGGTACGGCGCCTCGCCTCGGTGTCGCTGCTGTCGACCGTGGTGGGCGCGGTGTTCCTGCTCCTCCCGCAGGGGTACGGCCGGTCCTCCTACCAGGACATGGCTCTTGTGCTGGCCGTCCTTTCACCCGCCGGGACGCTGGTCTTCACCCGCTTCGTGGCGGGCCGGGCCTACGACGCGCAGGACGGTCCCGGCGACGGCTCCGGCACGGGCCCGGCGGGGCCGCGGAACTCGGCGCCCGGTGGGCGGCCGGAAGGCGAGGGGAATCCCGGATGAGTGCTGCTCATGTCTGTGTCCTGGTACTGCTGTGGGCGGGCGTGGCCTGCGTCCTGCTGTCCGCCGTGGCACTGCTCCGCCTGCGCGGGACCTTCCCGCGCCTGCACGCGCTGGCCCCCGCGTCCTGTCTGGGGGTGCCGCTGATCGCCGTGGCCGTCGCCGTCGACCAGGGCGCGGGCCGCGCGGCGGTCAAGACGCTGCTGATCGGGGCCCTGTTCGCGGTCGGCGGCACGGCGAGCACCATCGCCGTCGGCAAGGCGTCGTGGCAGGCCGGCGAGCGGGGGGAGCGGTGAACACGCCGCTGGTGGCCGTCGCGATCGGGTTCGTGACCGTGTGCGCCACGATCGCCGTGCTGACCCGCGAGCCGGTACGGCAGGCCGTCGTGCTCGCCGCCATGGGCCTCGGCCTGTCGGTGCTCTTCGCGGTGCTCCAGGCGCCCGACGTCGCACTGTCCCAACTGGCCGTGGGCACCGCGCTGACGCCGCTGCTGATCCTGCTCACCGTCCGCAAGGTCTCCCGCCGTTCGACCGCCGGCTCCCGCCCCGGAGCCGGCGGGGCGGACCGCGACGACGGGACCGGGCGATGAGCGCGCGGGCCCGGCTGCTGATGTTCGCGGCCGCCGCGATCGTCATCGGGGTGTTCTACGGCGTCGCGTCCGCCGAGACGCCGTCCTTCGGCAGGGCCTCCCACCCGTACGGCGACCGGGCGGTGGCGGCGTCGCTCGCCCACCGCACGGCGAATGTGGTGTCGTCGGTGAACTTCGACATCCGCGCCTTCGACACCCTTGGTGAGGAGTCGATCCTCTTCGGCACCGTGCTCGGCGCCACCCTGCTGCTGCGCCTGGCCCGCGACGAGCGCCGGCGGCCCGCCGCGTCGGAGCGGGTCCTGCCCACCACCCGGCTGTTCGGGGTGATCTGGCTGCCGGTCGCCCTCGTGGTCGGCGTGTACATCGTCGCCCACGGCCAGTTGAGCCCCGGCGGCGGCTTCCAGGGCGGTGTCGTGCTGGCCACCGCCCTGCACCTGGGGTACATCGCCGCCGACTACCGGGTCCTGGAAAAAGTGCGCCCGCTCGCCGTCCTCGACGTGGCGGACTCGCTGGCCGCCGGCGCCTTCACCGCCATGGGCCTGGCCGGGCTCGCCGCGGCCGGCGCCTTCCTGAAGAACGTGCTGCCGCTGGGCACCTTCAACGAGATCACTTCCGGCGGCACGGTGCCGCTGCTCAACGCTGCGGTCGGGGTCGAGGTGGCGTCCGGCGTGATCGTGCTGCTCGCCCATTTCCTGGACCAGGCCGTCGAGATCACCGGAAACGACGAGCCGGAGGAGGCGCGCTGATGGGCCCGTGGCCGTATCTCGCCGCCGGATGGATCCTGCTGGTGGCCCTCTACGGGCTGGTGACCAGCCGTAACCTGATCCACGCGATCGGGTGCCTGGCGGTCGCGCAGTCCTCCACGTACGTACTGCTGCTCTCCGTCGGCTACCGGCGCGGCGGCACCGCCCCGGTCTTCTCCGACCTGCGGCCCGGGTCCCGTCCGGTGGTGGACCCCGTCGTCCAGGCGCTCGCCCTCACCGACGTGGTGGTGGGCGCGACGGTCACCGCGCTGCTGCTCGCCCTGACCATCCAGTTGCGCAAAAGGCACGGGACCGTGGACCCGCAGGCGCTGACCGGTCTGAGGGGCTGACCGCGTGCCGACCGCCACCCTGCTGCCGCTGGCCGTGGCGATCCCGCTGTTCGGCGCGGTGCTGCTGGCGGTCGCCGGGCGGGTGCTGCCCCGTACCGGCTGCGACGTCCTGGCCACCGCGGTCGCCGTCGGGGACGTGGTGTGCCTGGCGCTGCTGTGGCCGCACACCCACGGCGTCGCCACCGCGCCGCTGGGCGGCTGGCCGGCCCAGGTCGGGATCGTCCTGGCGGCCGACCGGCTCGGGGCCGGGCTGGCCCTGCTCGCCGCGTGCCTGGTGCTCGCCGTCGTCGTCTACTCCTGGCGGTACTTCGACGAGCCGTCCGGCGAACGGGCCGGTGTCTTCCCGGCCATGGTGCTCCTCTTCGAGGCCGGAATGGTCGGCTTCGCGCTCACCGGGGACCTGTTCAACGCGTTCGTCTTTTTCGAGCTGATGGGCGCCACCGCCTACGCCCTGACGGGTTATCGCATCGAGGACCCGCGCCCGCTGCAGGGCGCGCTCACCTTCGGCGTCGTCAACTCCTTCGCCGCCTACTGCTCCCTGCTCGGCATCGGCCTGCTCTACGCCCGTACCGGGCAGTTGAACCTCGCCGCCCTTGGCCGCGGGCTCGCCGGCCACCGCACCGACCTCCTCGTCGTCACCGCCTTCGTCCTGGTGATCACGGCCATGCTGGTCAAGGCAGCCGTGGTCCCCTTCCACTTCTGGCTGCCCGACGCGCACGCCGTCGCCCCGACGCCGGTGTGCATGCTGCTGTCCGGGGTGATGGTGGAACTCGGCGTCTACGGCATCGCCCGGATCCACTGGACGGTGTTCTCCGGACCGGGCGGCGTCCCCGACGACGCGTTCCGCCGCACCTTCCTCGCGCTGGGCGTCCTCACCGCCCTGACCGGCGCGGCGATGTGCTGGCAGCAGCGGCACCTCAAGCGCATGCTCGCCTTCTCCACCATCGGCCACGTCGGCCTGTTCGTCGTGGGGATCGCGCTGCTCACCCCGGACGGCACGGCCGGCACCGCGCTGTACGTGGCCGCGCACGGCTGCGCCAAGGCCGCGCTGTTCGGCCTCACCGGCGTCCTGCTGGACCGCTACGGGTCCGTCGACGAGCCCGGCCTGTACGGCAGGGCTCGCGAACTGCGGCTGGTCGGCGTGCTGTTCGTCATCGGCGCCCTCGCGCTGGCCGGACTGCCGCCCTTCGGCACGGGCCTGGGCAAGGGCCTCACCGAGGACGCCGCCGGTCACGGCCACCCGTGGCTGCCCGCCGTCTTCGTCGTCGTGTCCGCGGTGACCGGCGGCACCGTGCTCCGCGCCGCCCTGCGGATCTTCTGGGGCTTCGGCGAGACGCCCCGCCCGCGGCCGGGCGAACCTGAGACCACGGGCGAGGGCGAGGAACCGGAGATCCGCGGGCCCCGGCGCGCTTTGCCGCCGATGATGGTCGCCGTGCCCGCCGCCCTGCTCGCCGGGTGCGTGCTGCTGGGCTGCGTGCCGGCCGTCGCCCGCGCACTGGCCGGCGGCGCCGGTACGTTCACCGACCCCGCCGCCTACCGTGCGGCCGTCCTCGGTCCCGCCGCGGCCGCCACCGCGCACCCGGGCACCCCCGGGCCCGTACCGGACGCGTGGACCGGCGCCGGGGTGCTGCTCGGGCTGCTGTCCGCCGCCCTGGCTGTCGCGCTCGCCGTCCTCGCCACGACCCGGCCCCCGACCTGGCACCGGGCGATCGGCGCCACCGCCCGTGGCCTGCGGCGTCTGCACTCCGGGCACCTCGGCGACTACCTCGCCTGGCTGGCCCTCGGCGTGGCCGCCCTCTGCGCGGTGATCGCCGCGCAGACCTGATTTCCGCCGTGGCCGCGGGCCCCGCCCGGACTTCGGTGCTGCCATCGGCCGGGCAGCAGGTCATGCCGTAGTCTCCCTGTCGAACGACGACGGACGAAAGGGGTGCCGGATGGCGCACGACGAGTCGGACCGGTTGCTGAGCCTGTTGTCGGAAGGACGGGACGAGTTCATCGCACGGTGGGTGAGCACCGTCACCTCGACCCTCGCCGGCCGGATCACCCCGGCCGAGGTGCAGCAGGACCTCACCGACCTGTACGGGGCCCTGATCGTGGCCCTGCGGGACGGCGGCCTGGCCACCCGCAACGAGGCGTACGGCGAGGTCCGCAGCCTGCTCACCGAGCTGTCCCGCAGCCGGGCCCGCCAGGGGTTCAGCCCGACCGAGACGGCCTTCGGCGTCTTCGCGCTCAAGGAGGTGCTGGAGCCCGCCCTTTCCCGCAGCGAGGACATCGCGGCGTACCTCCAGTTCGCCCGCGTGCTGGACGACCTGGGCCTGTACACCGTCGAGACGCACGCCAAGACCCGCGAGGAGATCATCTCCGCCCAGGCCGAGCAACTGCTGGAGCTGTCGACTCCGGTGGTCAAGCTCTGGGACGGCATCGTGGGCGTCCCGCTGGTCGGCACCCTGGACTCGGCCCGCACCCAGGTGGTGATGGAGAAGCTGCTCCAGTCGCTGCTGGACCAGAACGCCACCCACGCCATCGTGGACATCACCGGCGTCCCGTCGGTGGACACCCAGGTCGCCCAGCACCTGCTCAAGACGGTCGTCGCGGCCCGGATGATGGGTGCGGAATGCACCATATCCGGCATACGCCCGCAGATAGCCCAGACCATAGTGGCGCTGGGCATCGAGTTCGGCGACATCACCACCAAAGCGACCCTGGCCGACGCCCTCCGGCACGCGCTGCGCCGTATCGAGCAGCGCGAGGCCGCCGCCGGGATCGGCGGGCTGGCATGACCGACCGGGTGCCGATCCTGAAGATCGGCGACGTGCTGCTGGTCTCCATCCAGATCGACCTGGAGGACCAGATGGTGATGGACCTTCAGGAAGACCTGTCCCAGCGGATCGTCGACACCGGCGCCCACGGCGTCGTGATCGACATCTCCGCGCTGGAGATCGTCGACTCCTTCGTCGGACGGATGCTGGCCACCATCGCCGCCATCTCCCGGGTGCTCGGCGCCGAGACGGTCGTCGTCGGCATGCGGCCTGCGGTGGCGATGACCCTGGTCGAGCTGGGGCTGTCCCTGGGCGGTGTGCGGACCGCGCTCAATCTGGAGCAGGGCATCGGCGAGCTGCGCCGATCCCGGGACGAGGGTCCGGTACGCCGGTGACGTCCGGCGTCGAGCCGGTCGAGGAGTCGACGGCAGAGGAGTCACCCATCGTCGGCAACGGCGATGTGGTCAGAGCGCGGCAGACCGTCCGCACGCTCGCCCAGCAGGCCCGCCTTTCGCTGGTGGACCAGACGAAACTGGTCACCGCCGCC
The DNA here is from genome assembly GCF_016918855.1 of Actinacidiphila acididurans. Classification (GTDB taxonomy): domain Bacteria; phylum Actinomycetota; class Actinomycetes; order Streptomycetales; family Streptomycetaceae; genus Actinacidiphila; species Actinacidiphila acididurans. The sequence goes on along the minus strand of NZ_JADKYB010000017.1, from coordinate 191,162 downwards.
AGCGAGCTGGCCCGTAACACCCTGACCTACGGCGGCGGCGGGACCATGCGGGTGAGCATCGTCACCCGCGGCAGCCGCACCGGCGTGAAGGTGACGTTCCGCGACGACGGTCCCGGCATCCCCGATCTGGACCTGGCGCTGACCGACGGCTGGTCGTCGGGCCGGGGCATGGGCCTCGGGCTGAGCGGAGCCCGGCGGCTGGCCGACGAGTTCGAACTGGTCTCCGCGCCGGGGAAGGGCACCCAGGTCGTGGTCGTCAAGTGGGCGCGATGAACGCGGCGGCGTCGCCCGTCGAAGCGGGCGAGGTGCTGTGGCTGCGGTCCGGCGAGGGGCTGGCCTCGGCCGGCCGGCGGGAGGCCACCGCGCTGGCCCGCCGGATCGGGCTCACCGAGAGCCGGGCCGCCGACCTCGCCCTCGCGGTCACCGAAGCGGCCACCAACCTCCAGCGGCACGCCGTGGACGGCGCCCTGGCCCTGCGCGTCACCGCGTACGGCACCCAGGCCGCCGTCGAACTGCTGGCGCTGGACAGCGGCCCCGGCATCGCCGACCTCGGCGCCGCGCTGCGCGACGGGTCCTCCACCGCAGGCACGCTGGGGGTCGGGCTCGGCGCCATCCGCCGGCTCGCCGACCTGTTCGCCATCCACACCCTGCCCGGCCGCGGCACCGGGCTCTACGCGCGCTTCACCGCCCCCGCGGCCGACCCGCAGCAGCAGTCGCCGCCGCCTTCGGTCGCGCAGGTCAGCGGCCTGACCCGGCCCATCAGCGGCGAGACGAGCTGCGGCGACACCTGGGCGGTACGCGAGGAGCACCCCGCCGACGGCCCGCCGTACGTGCTGGTGATGATGTGCGACGGCCTGGGCCACGGCCCGCTCGCCGCCCGCGCCAGCGACGAGGCACGACTGGCGTTCCGGGAGAGCGGGGCCGGCGAACCGGCGCGGGTCCTGGCCGACATCCACACCCGGCTCAAGGGCACCCGCGGGGCGGCGATCGCGGTGGCGCGGGTGGACCCGGCCGCGCGCCGGGTGGCGCTGTGCGGGGCCGGCAACATCACCTCCGTCGTGCTCGGCGCCGACTCCCGGCAGAACCTGATGTCCACCCCCGGCATCGTCGGGCACAACATCACCCGCCCGCAGACCTTCACCGCCGACCTGCCGCCCGGCAGCGTCCTGGTGCTGCACTCCGACGGCCTCAACAGCCGGTGGCAGCCCGCCCAGTTCCCGGGACTCATCGCGCAGATCCCGGCGCTCGTCGCCGCCCAGCTCCTGTGGCAGGCGGGCACCCGGCGCGACGACGCGGGGGTCGTCGTGGTCAAGGTCCCGTCGTGACCGGTGGCCCGGCGGTCCCGGGGACGCCCCCGACCCCGGCCGTCGGGGACGACGATCCGCTGTGCGTCCTGTCGCTCGTCGTCGCCGGCGAACGCGAGCTGCTGGCCATGCGCCGGGACGTCCAGGTCGCCTGCCGCCGGCTGGGCATGTCCGAGGCCGAGACCGTACGCCTGGCCACCGTGGTCGGCGAGGTGGGCCGGGACCTGCTGGGCGCCCGGGGACTGACCGGCCGGCTGGTCCTGGTCGCCGGCGAACGGCCGCAGATCACGGCCGTGTTCGGCTGGTACGACGAGCACCGGCCGAACTCCGGCGCCTTGCAGGCGGCCCACCGCCTGCTGCACACGTGCCGATGGGAAAAGGATCCGTTTCCGCGCGTGATTCTCGGGCAACAGCTCCCGGAGACAGCCCAGCCCGTCCGGGAGCTGGCCGCCGGGGTACGGGAGGAGTTGGTGGGACTGGGCAGCGTGAGCATGGGCGAGGAGCTGCGGAGCCAGAATCACGACCTGCTCGCCGCACTCCAGCAGGCCCGCGCGCACCAGGAGGAGCTCCAGCGGCTCAATCAGGAGCTGGAGGAGACCAACCAGGGCGTCATGGCCCTGTACGCCGAGCTGTCCAGCGAACTGGAGACCACCAACAGCGGTGTGGTGGCTCTCTACGCCGAACTGGAGGAGAAGACGCGGGAACTCAGCCTGCTCAACGAGGCCAAGACCCGTTTCTGGGCCAACGTCAGCCACGAGCTGCGCTCACCGGTCAACGCCGTCATCGGCCTGACCCGGCTGCTGCTGGCCCCCGACGCCGACCCCCTCACCGACGAACAGCGCCAGCAGATCCAGATGATCGCCGCCTCGGGCAGCACCATGCTCGCCCTCGTGGAGGAGCTGCTCGACGTCGCCAAGGCGGAGTCCGGACGTCTGGAACCGGAGCTGGTACCCACTGACCTGCGGATGCTGCTCCACCAGCTGCGCGGCACTCTGCGCGGAACCACTCGGCCCGGGGTGGCCCTGGTCATCCCCGACGACGACCACCCGCGGCCCCTCGTCACCGACGAGGTGATGCTCACCCGCATCCTGCGCAACGTGCTGTCCAACAGCCTGAAGTTCACCGAGCACGGCGAGGTCGCGCTCAGCGTCGATTACGCCGACCGGGTCGGCCGGCCCTGGTGCACCTTCACCGTCTCCGACACCGGCATCGGCATCCCGGCCGAGGAACAGGCCCGGGTCTTCGAGGAGTTCTACCAGGTCCGCGGCCCGCACCAGAAGGCCCGCTCCGGCACCGGGCTCGGCCTGCCGTACGCCCGCCGGCTGACCGAACTCCTCGGCGGCCGGATGACCCTGGACAGCACACCGGGGGAGGGCACCCGGGTGGCCATCGAGATCCCGGTCGGCTCGCGCCCCGCGGGGCCGTCGCCCGCGGAGGGCGCGGAGGGCAGGGCGGACGGGGAAGGCGGCGCGGGCGGCGACGGCGCCGGGGAGGCGCCTCAGCGCCTGGACCGCTTGGTCATCGTCGACGACGACCCGGTGTTCCTGACCACGGTCAGGCCGGTTCTCGCCCGGCTGGCCCGCGAGGTCACCGAGGTCGGCGACAGCGCGGAGGCGGTGGCCACGATACGGCTCCGGCGGCCCGACGCGGTCCTGCTGGACCTGAGCATGCCGCCGCCCGACGGCTACCAGCTCCTGGCCCGGCTGGCCCAGGACCCGGAACTGAGCCAGTTGCCGGTGATCGTCCTCACCGCCAACGACCGCTCCGACCTGGACCGCTCCCGGCTGGCGCACGCACAGGCCGTCCTGGGCAAGACCCACCTGTCCGCGGCCCGGCTGGCCGATGTCCTCTCGCCGGTGCTCGGCGGCCGGCACGCCTCCGGCCGGGGGCCGGCCGACCGATGACGCCGGACGCCTCCGTCGAGGTCGCCGGCGCACGCGTGCTCGTCGTCGACGACAACCCCACCAACCGCTACGTGCTCGGCACCTATCTACGCCGGGCCGGGCACGAGGTGGTGGAGGCGGAGGACGGCGGCAGCGCCCTCGCGCTGCTGCGCGACAGCGCGGAACTGCCCGAGGCGGCGGTGATCGACGTCCGGCTGCCCGACATGACCGGCTTCGAGGTGTGCGAGCTCATCAAGGCCGACGCCAGGACCGCGGGACTGCCGGTCATCCACGTGTCGGCCTCGGCGATCAGCGTCACCGACCGCACCCAGGGGCTCAACCGCGGCGCCGACGCGTACCTCACCGAGCCGGTCGCCCCCAACGAGCTGCTGGCCACCGTCGCCGCGGCCCTGCGTTACGCACGGGCCCGGCAGCGGGCCGAGACGCTCGCCGCCCGGCTGAGCGACCTCAACCGCGCCACCCTGGACTTCTACAGCGCCGAGGACGCCGCCGACCTGGCCGCCCGGACCGCGGTCGGTGCGGCCCGGATCTTCGGCACCGCGGCGGTCGTGGTCGTCCGCACCCCCGAGGACGGCCTCGTCCAAGCGCTGAGCACCGAGGCCGGGCGTACGGCGGCCGTGGCGGACCCGCCGCAGCCCTTCGCCCGCGAGGTGATGCGGCTCCAGCCGCGCGGCGAGGTCGGCGTACGCATGGAGGTGGTGCCGGCGGGCCGCCTCACCGGTGGCGACCCGCTGACCGGCGGCGCCCGACCCCTGGCCGTCGCGTCGGCGCGGGCCAAGGGCACCGGGTCGGCGGCCGGCGTCGTCCTGCCGCGGGACGCGCTCAGCGGCGACGACCAGGAAGTGCTGACCCAGCTGGCACACGCCTGCGCCCTGTCGCTGGAGGCGCTGCGCTCCTACCGCCAGGAGCACACCCTCGCGCTCACCCTCCAGCGGACCTTCCTGCCCGTCTCGCTGCCCCTCACCCCGCTCGCCGAACTCGCTGTCCGCTACCTCCCGGCCAGTCAGACCGCCGAGATCGGCGGCGACTTCTACGAGGCCCTGCGCGTCCCGGAAGGGCTGCTGCTCGCGGTGGGCGACGTGGCCGGGCACTCGCTCGACGCCGCCGTGGTCATGGGGGAACTGCGGCACGCGCTGCGCGCCTACGCCCTGGAGGGGCACGCCCCGCACCTCATCCTCGCCCACCTGGAGAACCTCCTCCAGCAGGTCGATTCCCCGGTGGGCGCGACCTTGTGTGTGGCCCTGCTGGAGGGGAGCGGGGCCACGCTCCACGTGGCCAACGCCGGCCACCTCCCCCTCGCGGTGCGCGACCCCGGCGGCAGCACCCGCTTCGTCCGTGAGCACGGCCCGATGCTCGGCCTCGGCCTGACCCACCCGCCCGCCGTCCGCGTCCCCGTCGTCCCCGGCACCCAGCTCGTCATGGTCACCGACGGCCTCCTGGAACGCCGCGACGGCGACCTGGACGAGGCGATGACCCGCATGTCCCACGTCCTCACCTCGGCCCCGCAGGACGCGGAGGCCGTCTGCGAACTGCTCCTGACCCACTTCCCGGCCGACGGCAACGACGACATCGCCCTCCTGACCGCCCGCCTCCTCTGAGCCCGGGCCCCCCCGAGCCGCCCGCCGGCCACCGTAGGCGGGCTGACGTCGTTTCGGTGACGTACCGTCAGGCCATCACGCCGCTGCCCGGGCGCCTTCGCCGGTCCCCGCCAATGGGTGATGCCGCGGGCGGGCTGCTGACCGTCCGGCGATTCGCGGGGCGCATGCGGGCCGACCAGCTAAGGGCGGCGGTTTTCGGCCGCCTCGTCCGAACAACGCCGCGCGGGCCCGGGTCGGCCGCCCGGAACTGCGCCGGTCCCTGGTCAGGGCTGGTGATAAGCTCCTGACCTGCGGTTTCTCCGCCCGGGGCAGAGGCCCGGACAACCCGGTCGGGCGGCAGTGCCCCCGGCAGGACTCGAACCTGCGGCCAAGCGCTTAGAAGGCGCCTGCTCTATCCACTGAGCTACGGGGGCCGGACAGTGGCCGCGGCTGTCTCCGCCCCTGGGTTGCTGCCATGACCTCGTACCGGGGTCAAGGATAGGGCGGCACGTGCCCGCTGCCGGGTGCTTCACCTGCGTGACACGATGTGGAGGTTCGGTGAAGCGGTCCGATAATCGCAGGCAGGTGCTGAAGGCGCACGGCTTTTGACACGTCGAAATGCTGCTGTTGTGCACTTGTTATGGCGATGGCTCATTCTGTCCCCTGGTCCCCGTCAGCCCCATTGGAGCATTGGGCGGGCTGAATAGGGTAATTACGCAGAATAAGCTTCAAAAACGCCACAATATCGGGCATTGTGCCATTGTGGTGATCTTGGACGTACGGCCTGAGCTGCTAGACGCGCTGTCCGCGCTACGTGACCGTGTCGATGCCGCACGCTTCCCCTTCCCGCTACCCGGTGCCGTCCGGGCCCGTCGTACCCAGCAGGAGCTTCTCAGCCAGCTCGAGGACTATCTGCTGCCCCGGCTGGCGACCCCGGAGGCTCCGCTGCTCGCCGTCGTCGGAGGATCCACCGGAGCAGGAAAATCGACGCTTGTCAATTCGATCCTGGGCCGCCGCGTGAGTCCCTCCGGTGTTCTTCGGCCCACCACCCGCACCCCCGTTCTCGTCTGTCACCCCGAGGACCACGCCTGGTTTGCCGACCCCCGCATTCTGCCCCGCCTCACGCGTACTTGGGCGGTCCGCCAGCGGTCCCGGGCCGGCGGGGACGGCCACGACCGGCCGGAATCCACCCGGCCCGAAATGCGCCTGGAGACCGACGACTCCCTTCCTCGCGGCCTCGCCCTGCTCGACGCGCCCGACATCGACTCGCTGGTGACCCGCAACCGCGAACTGGCCGCCGAACTCATCTGCGCCGCCGACATCTGGATCATGGTCACCACCGCCACTCGGTACGCCGACGCCCTGCCCTGGCACCTGCTGCGGACGGCCAAGGAGTACGACGTCACCCTCGCCACCGTCCTGGACCGGGTCCCCCACCAGGTCGTCGCCGAGGTCGGCCTGCAGTACGCCGCCCTGCTCGCCGACGCCGGCCTAGGCGACGTACCCCGCTTCACCGTCCCCGAACTTCCCGAGTCCACGGGCGGCGGCGGCCTGCTCCCGCAGACCACCGTCGCCGGCCTGCGCGCCTGGCTGACGCACTGTGCCGAGGACCCCGCCGCCCGCCGCCAGGCCGCCCGCCGCACCGCGGCCGGCACCCTGGCCTCGCTGCGCACCAGGCTGCCCGCGCTCGCCTCCGCCTCCGCCGCCCAGCACGCCGCCGCCCTCCGGCTCGCCCGCACCGTCGAGTACTCCTACGCACAGGCCGCCACCGCAGTGGACACCGCGATCCGCGCCGGCACCCCCCTGGCGGGGGAGGCCCTGGCGTACTGGCACGGCTATCCCGCGGCCGGACCCGGCGCCCTCCTGCACGCCCTCGCCGAAGAACTCGCCGCCCTGCTGCGGGCGCACACCGACGCCGCCGACGAACGCATCGCCGAGGCATGGCGGCACGACCCGGCCGGCGCCGGACTCCTGGCCGATCCCACCGCCCGCCCCGACCGGGACCGGGTCGCGGTGGCGGCACGCATCGACAAGGGTGTACGGGCCTGGCGGCGTGAGCTCACCGCCCTCACCCGCCCCGGGAACCCGGGCCGCCGCCACGGCGCCCGCCCGCCCGCGGCCGCCGGGCACCGGGCCGCCCTGCTGGCCACCGCCCTGCTCGGCGCCCGGCACGGCGCGGCCGCCGGGGAGCAGCTCGCCGAGACCGTCGGCGCCCAGCGGGCCGTCGATCTCGTGGACGCCGCACGAGCCCGCCTCGACCAGGCCGTGGCCGATGTGCTGCGCCGCGAGCGCGACCGCCGGCTGGCCCCGGTCGAGGACTGCGACGTGACCGCGGCCCAGCAGTCCTCGCTGATCGCCGCCCTGTCCGTACTGCACCGGGAACACAGGGACTTCGGCGATCTCGGCCACTTCGGGGACTACCGGGAGTACAGGGACCACAAGGAGAGGTGATCGCGTGACCGCAAGCCCCTCGTCCCCGGCCGGAACGGCCGACGGCACCCGGGGGAGTGCCGCCGAACCGTCGGCCGACCCGCTGTCCGTCCGGGCCGACGCCCTGGGCGAACTGCTCGGCCTGTCCAGGACCCGGATCGGAGCGGACGACCTCGCCGAGGGCGGTGAACTGCTGGCCCGGATGGGCGAGCGCCGCAGACTGTCGTCGTCCCACACCGTGGTGGCCCTGGCCGGAGCCACCGGCAGTGGCAAGTCCACGCTCTTCAACGCCCTGACGGGACGGGCGCTCTCCGAGACGGGGGTGCGGCGGCCCACCACCGCCCGGCCGGTGGCCTGCTCCTGGCAGCCGGAGCCGGCCGCTGCCCTGCTGGACCGGCTCGGCATCGCCCCCCGGGACCGGCACGTCCGGTACGGTGCCCCGGACGTACCGGAGGGGGGCCCGGACTTTGCACTCTCTTCAGTTGGTGACGCCCGGGAGGACGGTGGCGGCCTCGCGGGGGTCGAGGATCAAAGCCTCGACGGGCTTGTGCTGCTGGACCTGCCGGACCACGACTCGGCCGCGGCCGGACACCGCGAGCAGGTGGACCGCCTGCTGCGGCTGGTCGACGTCGTCGTGTGGGTGGTGGACCCGGAGAAGTACGCCGACCACGTCCTGCACGAGCGCTATCTGCGTGCCATGGCGGGACACGCGGATGTCACCGTGCTCGTGCTCAATCAGGCCGACCGGCTGCCCGGCGAAGCGGCCGACCTGGTCCTCGACGATCTGCGACGGCTCCTCGACGAGGACGGCCTCGCGGTCGGCGAGCACGGCGACAGCGGTGCCGTCGTGCTCGCCGCTTCCGCTCTCACCGGGCAGGGCGTGCCGGAGGTGCGGGCCGCGCTGGCCCGGATCGTCGGCCAGCGCGCCGCGGTGGGACGGCGGCTCGTGGCTGATCTGGACCGTGCGGCGAGCGGGCTCCGGCCCCTCTACGTGGGCGAGGGCGGCGCCGGGCTCACCGAACCGGCGCGTGAGGAGTTCATCGACCGGCTCGCGGACGCCGTGGGCGCGTCCGCGATCGGTCAGTCCGCGGAAAGGGACTGGGCCGGTGCCGCATGGGACGTCTGCGGCACGCCGTGGGGTCGACTGATGGGACAACGGACGGTCACGGACAGTTGTTCCCCAATGCGGTCCGTGATCGAGGTTTCACCCGTTCGGCGGACACGGGGTCGGTCCGGCCGGAATGCTCCCGGGCGGCTTCCGGCCCAGGCCGGCGGGCCTTCGGCGTCCCGCGCGGCGGTCGACGAGGCGGTGCGCGGGCTGGTCGCCGACGCCTCCCGCGGGCTGCCCGCGCCGTGGGCCCGGGCGGTGGGCGAGACCGCGCGGCGCGGGGCGGAGGAACTGCCGGCGGCGCTGGACGAAGCGGCATCGCAGGCCCGGCCCGCACCACCCGACCGCCCCGGCTGGTGGGCGGTGGCCCGGGCCGTCCAGTGGGCCCTGGTCGTGCTCGCGCTGGCCGGCGGGATCTGCCTGCTCGTCACGGCCGCGGGGCTGCTCGGCCTGGCCTGGTGGTCCTCACTGGCCATGATCACCGTCGGGGGCCTGGGTGGACCGCTGACCACCTGGACCTGCCGGACGGCGGCACGCGGACCGGCACGGCGACACGGACAGGCCGCCGAACGCCGACTGCGCGATGCCGCGGCCGGCTGCGGCCGGGCCCTGGTCCTGGAACCCGTGGCCGCCGAACTCATGCGGTACAGAGAGGTCAGAGAGCATTACGCGGTCGTCGCCGGGGTCGTTCCCGGGCCGTACCGTTCCGGGTCCACCAAACTCTCCGGCTCCGATTCTCACTCACACGAGTGACGGAGTTATCCACAAGTGGTGGGTTATCCACAGATTCCATCCTGTTTCTTCGGAAGCACTCGAATTCCCGCACGATGGTCCTGTCGCGTTCCGCACGGGAACGCACGGACGAGGAAGGACAGTGCCATGAACGAGACCCTGGTGACCGTGGTGGGAAATGTCGCCACCGAGCCCGAGACCACCGTGACCGCGACCGGTCTGGCGGTCACCCGATTCCGGCTGGCGACCACCACGCGGCGGTACGACACGGAACGCGGGGCGTGGACCGACGGGCCCACGAGTTTCTATACGGTCCGGGCCTGGCGGACCCTCGCGGGCAACGTCAAGGAGTCGGTGGGACTCGGTGAACCACTCGTCGTGCAGGGGCGGCTGAGGGTTCGTGAGGACGAGAAGGACGGTCGGCGCTACGTCAGTGCGGAGATCGAGGCCAACGCGATCGGCCACGATCTGTCGCGCGGCGTCAGCCGGTTCACCCGCGCGTCCTCAACTGCCCTGCTGCGGCCGGAGCTCGGGGCCCTGTCGATGGCCGAAACGGCGGTGGTGTCCTGACGGGACCGGGAGTATCCGCATTCGGCGGCATTTCATGGGACGAGGCCGCCAGGGATTTGTCGACAATCCCGGAAACATGCCCGTGGACACGTAACGGTTGGGATTCGAATCGGGCTCGTGGGGGTCCCGATGGTAGCCCTGTGACGGGTGATTCCTAGGATTTCGACGTTCGTGTGCACGGGGGCTCATAACTGCTGGCGAGGCCACACCCTCATCCGACCGCGTGCCTCGCCCGGAGGGGAAATCATGTTCAAGACCACCAGACGCACCGCTGCCCGCCTCGCGGCGGCCGGTGTCGCCGCCGGTCTCCTCGCGGCGGGGGCCATGACCGCCGCGGGGCCCGCCACCGCCGACGACGGCACACAGCCGTCGTCGAGCGGGGCGACGGCGACGATCGACGGCATCGTGCCGGGCCTGTCCGACCAGGCCGTCGTGACTGAGAACGGATCGACGCACGGTGAGATCGCCGGCCTGTTCCGGATGAACCTGGACAGCGGCGGCAGCATCCTCACCTACTGCATCGACTTCCACAACGGAACCCAGGACCACGCGCAGTACCACGAGGTGCCCTGGTCGGCGACCTCGCTGTATGCGCCGGGCAAGGACCGGGCCGGCGCCGGAAAGATCGACTGGATCCTGCAGCACTCGTTCCCGCAGGTGAGCGACCTCGACGCGCTGGCGAAGGCGGCCCACGCGGGACCGCTGACGAAGAAGACCGCCGCAGCCGGCACGCAGGTGGCCATCTGGCGGTACAGCGACGGCGTGGACGTCAAGGCCAAGGACCCGGCGGCCGAACAACTCGCCGAGTACCTCTACAACACGGCCGTGGCCGTCGCCGAGCCCGCCGCCTCGCTGACCCTCACCCCCGCGGCCGTCTCCGGCAAGTCCGGCGACCGGCTCGGCCCGGTCACCGTCCACACCACGGCCACCACCGCCCGACCCGAACTGGCCGCGAGTGCCCCCTCCGGCGCCAAGCTCGTCGACGCCCAGGGCAAGCCGGTCACCGAGGTGAAGGACGGCGCCGAGCTCTACATCGACATACCGGCCGGTACGCCCGACGGCAGCACCTCGCTGACCGTGACCGCCTCCACCACGGTGCCGATCGGCCGGGCCTTCACCGGCACCAACGACAAGGGCACCCCCAGCCAGACGCAGATCCTCGCCGGGTCGGACAGCACCGACGTGACCGCCTCGGCGACCGCATCGTGGGCCAGGAAGGGCGCGATACCGGCCCTGTCCGCCCAGGTGGACTGCGCGAAGAACGGGGTGGACGTGACGGCGTCCAACCAGGGCGACGAGGGATTCACGTTCCGGCTCGAGGGCAGGACGTACACGATCGCGCCCGGGAAGTCGCAGACGGTCACCGTACCGGTCGCCGAGGACCAGAAGTACCGGATCGACATCACGCTGCCGGACAAGACCGTGAAGACGTTCCAGGGCGTGCTCGACTGCAGGACGGCCACCACGCCGAGCCCGTCGGCGCCCGGCAACCAGCCCAGCCCCGCCACCTCCCCGGCCACCACCAGCGGCACCACCGCCGGCGGCGGGAACCTGGCCGAGACCGGTAGCAGCAGCGCCACCCCGGTGATCGCGGGCATAGCGGCCGCGCTGGTTGTGGTCGGCGGCGGCGCGGTCTTCTTCTTCCGCCGCAAGAAGAGCTCCGGCGCCTCGTAACACTCCGGACGCCCCCGAAAGGGGCCCGGCGGGGAGGGTGACCCAGTCATCCGCCCTGCCGGGTGCAGCCCGGCACAGTGGGGTCGGGCAGCCCGGACGGGTGACGCGGTCGGGTGCAGGTCAGTGGGGGCGGGGCGAGGCGACCATGTAGTCATTCGCCCCGCTGGGTGGACGGCTGGCAAGATGGGGTGTATCTGCCCTCACGGGGTGGAGCCGCACATTGGCCCTTCTCGACTGCCGGACGGTTTCTCTTGGCTGAGTACATCTACACGATGCGCAAGACGCGCAAGGCGCACGGCGACAAGGTCATCCTCGATGATGTGACGCTGAGCTTCCTGCCGGGTGCGAAGATCGGTGTGGTCGGCCCGAACGGCGCCGGTAAGTCCACCGTGCTGAAGATCATGGCGGGGCTGGAGCAGCCGTCGAACGGCGACGCGTTTTTGAGCCCGGGCTACAGCGTGGGGATGCTGCTGCAGGAGCCGCCGCTGGACGACTCCAAGACCGTGCTGGAGAACGTGCAGGACGGCGTCGCGGAGACCAAGGCGAAGCTGGACCGGTTCAACGAGATCGCCGAGCAGATGGCGACGGACTACTCCGACGAGCTGCTGGACGAGATGGGCAAGCTGCAGGAGCAGCTCGACCACGCGGACGCGTGGGACCTGGACGCCCAGCTGGAGCAGGCCATGGACGCGCTGGGCTGCCCGCCCGGGGACTGGCCGGTGACCACCCTGTCCGGTGGCGAGCGGCGCCGGGTCGCCCTGTGCAAGCTGCTGCTGGAGGCCCCCGACCTGCTGCTGCTGGACGAGCCCACCAACCACCTGGACGCCGAGTCCGTGCAGTGGCTGGAGCAGCACCTGGCGAAGTACCAGGGCACGGTGGTCGCCGTCACCCACGACCGGTACTTCCTGGACAACGTGGCGCAGTGGATCCTGGAGCTGGACCGCGGCCGGGCCATTCCGTACGAGGGCAACTACTCCACGTACCTGGAGAACAAGTCGGCGCGGCTGAAGGTCGAGGGCCAGAAGGACGCCAAGCGGCAAAAGCGCCTCAAGGAAGAGCTGGAGTGGGTCCGCTCCAACGCCAAGGGGCGGCAGGCCAAGTCCAAGGCCCGCCTGGCGCGGTACGAGGAGATGGCCGCCGAGGCGGAGAAGATGCGGAAGCTGGACTTCGAGGAGATCCAGATCCCGCCGGGCCCGCGGCTGGGCTCGACCGTGATCGAGGTCGAGCACCTGTCGAAGGCGTTCGGCGAGAAGGTGCTGATCGACGACCTGTCGTTCACGCTGCCGCGCAACGGCATCGTCGGGGTGATCGGCCCCAACGGCGCCGGCAAGACCACGCTGTTCAAGATGCTCCAGGGCCTGGAGCAGCCGGACGCGGGCACCATCAAGGTCGGCGAGACGGTGAAGATCTCGTACGTCGACCAGGGCCGGTCCAACATCGACCCGAAGAAGACGTTGTGGCAGGTCGTCTCGGACGGGCTGGACTACATCAACGTCGGCCAGGTGGAGATGCCGTCGCGGGCGTACGTGTCGGCGTTCGGCTTCAAGGGCCCGGACCAGCAGAAGCCGGCCGGGGTGCTGTCCGGCGGTGAGCGCAACCGGCTCAACCTGGCGCTGACCCTCAAGCAGGGCGGCAACCTGCTGCTGCTCGACGAGCCGACCAACGACCTCGACGTCGAGACGCTGTCGTCGCTGGAGAACGCGCTGCTGGAGTTCCCGGGCGCGGCAGTGGTGGTCTCCCACGACCGGTGGTTCCTGGACCGGGTGGCCACGCACATCCTGGCCTACGAGGGCGAGTCGAAGTGGTTCTGGTTCGAGGGCAACTTCGAGTCGTACGAGAAGAACAAGGTGGACCGGCTCGGCCCGGACGCGGCGCGGCCGCACCGCGCCACCTACCGCAAGCTCACCCGCGGCTGATGGCACGCCACGTCTACGCCTGCCCCCTGCGGTGGGCGGACATGGACGCGTACGGCCACATCAACAATGTGGCGTTCCTCCGTTACCTGGAGGAGGCGCGGATCGACTTCATGTTCCGCCTTGGCTCGCGGGAGGGCAGCGCGACCTTCGACGGCGGTTCGGTGGTGGCCCGGCACGAGATCGACTATCTGCGCCCGCTGGTCCACCGGCACGAGCCGGTGACCATCGACACGTGGGTGACCGACATCACCGCGGCGTCCCTGACCCTCGGGTACGAGGTGAAGGACCCCGGGACGCTGTACGCGCGGGCGTCCACCGTCGTGGTGCCGTACAACCTGTCGCAGCAGCGGCCGCGGCGGATCACCGCGGAGGAGAAGGCCTTCCTGGAGCAGTACCGGGACGAGGCCGTGGCGGCATGACGGTGCTGGCGTTCGAGACGGGCACGGTGGCGGGCCCCGGGGAGGCGGCGGAGGAGCTCGCCGCCTTCCTGGGCCGGCTGCTGAAGTGGGACCGGGCCGCGGCGGTACGGCTGCGCTCGGCTTCCGGTGAACCCGCGCTGGGGGTGTTCGGGCAGCCGCCGTTCGGGGGCGTGCTCGCGATCAAGGCCGTCGCGCTCGGCGGCGACGCGGTCGAGGCCGCGGTGGACGCGACCGTGTCGGCCGGGCAGTTGCTCGACGCGGTGGTCGCGGCCGGTGAGCAGGGCGGCGCGTTCGGGATGCCCGGATCGGTGACCGGGCCGTCCTGGGCCGGCGTGCTGCCGCCGCGCGCCGGCTGGCAGCGGACCGGGGAGCTACCCGGGCCCGGGGTCCGGGCGATCGCGGCGCAGGTCGTGGCGGAGTTCCGGGCCCGCACCGAGGCACTGCCGCAGGAGCGGCGGACCCGCAGCGAACTGGACGCCCTGGCCGAGGAACTGTGGGAGCGGCAGTACGGCGGGGTGAGCCTGCGGGTGGTGCACGCGGCCTACGCGCTCGGCTTCCTGCGGGTGCCGCCGGGCGGCGAGGACACGGTGGCGGTGCTGACCGCGGGGGCGTGGGTGCGCCTTCGTACCGGGTACGGATCGGTGGCGGTACGCACGCGTTCGGCGGCCGCCGGACTGACGGTGTCCCCGGCCTGACGACGCCCCCGGGCTCGGCGACGCCCCCGGCCTGACGGCGTTCCCTGACCGTACGACCCCGGTCGGACGTACCGAAGAAGCACCTGGCCCGCGGGATCAGGGGCGCGGCTGCTCCGGCGGCGTGTCGGGCCAGACCTGGATGTGGTCGGGTTCGAGTTCGAGCAGGACGCGGGCGCGGATGTCCAGGGCCTCGGTGTAGTCGCGGGGGAGTTGCAGGCGGCCGGCCCGGTCGACGGTGGCGTACTCGCGGGCGACCGAGGACTCCTGGCCGTGCTCGTCCACATGGGTGTGGCGGACCACCTCGGATGCGGTCCGGCCGTCGCGGATGGCCACCGTGCGGCGCACCGCGTCGGCGACCGCGTGGTCGTGGGTGACCACGACGACGGTGGTGCCGAGTTCCTCGTTGGCGGTGCGGAAGGCGGCGAAGACCTGTTCGGCGGTGGCGGAGTCGAGTTCGCCGGTGGGCTCGTCGGCCAGGATCACCGAGGGGTTGTTGGCGAGGGCGACCGCGATCGCGGCGCGCTGCTGCTCGCCGCCGGACATCTGGACCGGGCGGCGGTCGTGGCAGTGGCCGACCCCGAGCATGGTGAGCAGTTCACCGGCCCGGGCGGCCCGGGCCCGGCGGGCGCGTCGGCCGCCGCGACCGGCGAGTTGCATGGGCAGGACCACGTTCTGGGCGGCCGTCAGGTACGGGAGCAGGTTCCGGGCCGTCTGCTGCCAGACGAAGCCGACCACCTCCCGGCGGTAGCTCAGCCGGGCCTTGGCGTCCATGGCCAGCAGGTCGTAGCCGTCCACCCGGGCCGCCCCGGCGGTCGGCACGTCGAGCCCGGCGAGGATGTTGAGCAGCGTGGACTTGCCGCTGCCCGACGCGCCCACCAGGGCCATCAGCTCACCCCTGGTGACCAGCAGGTCCAGGCCCTGGAGCGCTTGGACCTCGACCCCGTCGGCGGTGAAGATACGGACCAGCCGGTCGCAGCTGATCAGGGCGTCGTCGCCATAGGCAGGGCGGTCGCGCTCCTCCGCCACCCGCCGCTCCAGTTCCGCCAGGCTGCGCGGGGACGGCACCTGACCGGCCTCCCGGGTAGGCGGTACGGCGTGCGCGGCCTGCCCCACGCCCGGTTCGCCAGAACCCCGAGCCTCCGCCGCCTCCGCCGCCTCCGCCGCCTCCGCCGCGTCCGGGCGCGTACCGGCCCCTTGCGCCCCGTCCGCACCCGCTGCACCCGCGCCCGTACCCGGCCCCCCACTCGAGGCCGGCCCCGTACCGCCGCCCGCCCCCACCGGCTCACCCGCGGCACCCGCCCCGCCCCGCACATCCGCCCCGCTCATGCCCGGTCACCCACTCTCAGTTCCTTACTCTCACGACGCCGTCCGCTCACCCACACCTGCGCCAGCAGCACCGCACAGGCCAGGACGAGCAGCCCCGCCGAGGGCAGGGCGAGGGACCAGGGATCGGCCCGCAGGCCGGGAGCGAAGCCGGCCGGCACCGGGGCCGGAGCGCCCGCGGCGCCGGTCCCGAAGGCCAGGGCGCGCAGATCGATCCCCGGCCGCAGCAAGGGGATCACGGCCAGCCCGACCAGCACGCCGCCCACCGCCGCGAGCAGCGCCTGCGGCAGCATCTCCAGCAGCACCAGCCGCCGCGCCTGGCGGCGGGTCATGCCCATCGTGCGGAGCCGGGCCAGGAGGGTCGTGCGCGACGGCGCGGCCTGGAGCAGCGACAGCAGCAACGCCAGTGCGCTGTAGCAGGCGGCCGCGGCGATCGCCGTCAGATAGACCTCGTGCGCCCCGTGCTGGAGGGGGCTGTCCGCCAGGGCCGCGCGCTGCTCACCGCGCAGCAGCACCGACGCGAAGGTCGTGCTCCCGCGCGCCAGCCCGCGCAACGCGGGGCCGTCGATCCGCCGGCCGGGCGCGTTCATGGCGAGCAGCGTGCTGGGGCCCGAGTACTGGACGTACGGGGCCAGGTCCGGATGCCGGCCGTTCAGCTGGCGCGCGGACAGGATCACGAAGTCCTGCCCCGGCGTGGCCGGTGTCGTCGGCAGCACTCCCGCCACGCGGATGTCGTCGGTCCCGACTCCCGTGGTCAGCGGCGCCGGGGACCGGCCGAGCGCGGCGGCGATCCGCGGCGAGACCACCGCGGGCAGTGGCGCCTGCCCGGCGACGCTCCCGCCGAGTGCCGCCGCAGGGAGGGCCGGAAGGCCGATGGCGTGGGTGAGCCGGGCGTACGCCGTCGGGTCCACGATCACCACCGCGTACGGCACCGGGAAGCTTCCTGAGGGACCGTTCTGCTCGACCCGGACGGCGAGCACCTGCCCGACGCCGGGCACCTTCCGTGCCTCGCCCGGCAGGCGCGGGTCGAGGCCGAACCGCCCGTCGATCCGGGCGTCCGCGCCCACGGTGACCCTGGCCGCCTCGTCCCGCCCGTGGCCGATGCCGGCCAGCACGGACCCGCCGAAGGAGGCGACCGTGAGCGACACCAGCAGGGCCAGCAGCGGAAGTTGCCCGGCCGCGGGGGAGCGGCCCGCGCGGGCCAGGCCCAAGTGGGTGACGGCGCCGTTCAGCCGGCTCGCCGGCCGGGCCAGCAGCCGCAGGGGCAGCGGGTAGACCCGCAGAAGTATCAGTGCCGCCGCCACCGCGACCAGCGCCGGAGCGGCGGCGAGGAACGGGTCGGAGCCGTTGGCCGTGCCACGGGTGCGCAGCGCCGCCACCGCCCCCGCCACCAGCACGGCGACGGTCAGCTCCAGCACCAGCCGGCGCCGCGAGGGACGTACCACCACCAGGTCCTGCCGCGCCGGGGGCCGTATCCGCCGCACCGCCCACGTTCCCCGCAACGGCAGCGCCAGCGCGCCCGCCGCCATGGCGACCAGGCCCAGCAGCACCGGCAGCGCCCACCGCTGGGTCGGAAGCAGCGCCAGCGCCAGGGCCACCCCGATCGCGGCGCCCGGCACCGCCGCCGCGCCCGTCTCGCCGGCCAGCCGCGCCGCGATCCCGAGCAGCGAACCGCCCCGCGCCCGCAGCAGCACCAGCTCGGCGCGGCGCCGCTCGGCGGCCAGGCCGCCCGTCATGAGCAGCACCGCAAGGGCCGCCGTCCCCACCCCGACCGCCGCCACCAGCACCAGTGGCGACGCGGCGGTACGCTCCGCGGCGAAGGTGTCCAGCACCGTCCCGAAGCCGCCCGTCAACCGCACGCCCGGGGCGGTGGCCCGTTGCAGGGCCGAGGCCGCCGGCCCGCTGTCCAGGGAGGCCAGTTCCCTGCGCAGCGCGGGCACGTAGTGGGCGGCCAGCGCGGGCACGTCCACCGGGTGGTGCCAGTACAGCGTGGCGCCCTGGCCCAGCAGCGGCATCGAGTCGGCGGCGGTACGGTCCACCAGCAGGGTGAAGTGCCAATATGTCTTGGGGTCGTCGCCGGGCGCCGCGGGCGGCGCGGACAACGTGGGCCCGAGCAGGTCGGTGTCCTCGTGCCAGTACAGCGATCCCGGGTCGCGCGGCGTGAGGATGCCGGAGATCCGTACCGTCACGGGAGTCGCGGCCTTCCCCTGGAGGTGTACGGTCCGGCCGACCGCCAGGTGCAGCACCTGCGCCGTGCGCTGGGTGATCGCCGCCTCGAGGTCGGCCGACTGCTGCCCGGCGGGTACACCGTGCGGAAGGCGCCCCGCCATCACCCGTACGTGGGACGCGAGTCCGGCCTGGGCGACGAGGTCGGCGGCAGGCGCGTGCGGGGAGGTACGGGGCAGCTCCGGATCGGGTACGGCCGACTCCGCGCCGGTGCGCGCCCCGTGGACCACCTGGTCCGCCAGCACCCGTAGCGGCGGCCGCAGTTGGGTCAGGAAGGTGTGCTCGACGGAGTCCGAGAACCCCGGGTCCAGCACGGACGGCGCCCCCGGGTCCGCGCCCGGATCGTAGTCGTCGGTGAGCGACACCGAACGATCCCGGGGGGACGCAGAGGCGACGGCATGCCGCACCGCGGTGTCCTCGTACCGGTCCACGTCGCGCGGCAGCGCGGCGGCCAGGAAGGCGGTGACCATGACCAGGGCGAAGGTCGCGAGCGCGGCGCCCGGCGCGGTCCGCAGCCGCATCCGGGTCCAGGGCAGGCGGACGGGCCGGTGCGGCTCGCCGGAAGCACCGGACGGACCGGGAACACCGGTTGCAGCGGGCGCCGGTGCGGCGGGCGCACCCGAAAGCGGGGTGTCCGTCATCAGTCCTCCCCCTGGCGGCGCAGTGCCGCTGCCGGGTCGTTGCGGCGCAGGGCGGTGGCGGCCACCACCAGGAGGGGGACGACCAGCACCGCCGCGAGAAGCTCGGCGAGGCGCCCGGGCGGAAGTTCGACCAGCAGGTCCGGCACGGGGCGCCCCGCGGAGGACGTCAGGACGATCAAGGGCGTCACCAGGCGGGTGAGCGCAGTGCCCAGGCCGATCCCCACCGCGAGCGAGATCAGCACCAGAATGCCCTGCTCGGCGGCCATCATCCGGGCGAGCTTGCGGCGGGGCGCACCCAGGGCGCGGAGCACCGCGAACTCACCGGTCCGTTCGCGGATCGCGCCGACCGCGGAGACCGCGAAGCCGACCGCGGCGAGCACCGCGGCGGCCACCACGGCGGCGGGCAGCGCCGACTGCGGCCCGGCGCCCAGCGGGTCGCCCCGCAGTTCGGCCGCCATCTCGTCGCGGACCAGCACGGTGTCCACGTCGGTACGGGCCCGCAGCGCGGCGGCCACCTGAGCCGTGGCCCCGGGACGGGTCGCCACCCACCACTCGGTGGGCTGCAACGGGAGCGCGTTGTGCGACACCAGGAGGCGGTTCATCGTGCGCAGGTCGATCAGCACCGTGCCCGCGTCCTTGTCCGCGGCGCCGCCGTTCGCCCCCGGCGTGTCCCCGGCGTCCGGGCCCTGGTCCGAAGCGCCGCCCGACCCGGCCCCGCCGCTCGAGGAACCCGTGTCCTGGGCCGGCGCCGAGCCGTCCAGTGCCGCCACCGTGTCCCCTGTGCCCGGAATGGCCTTGACGGCCGCAATGATGCGCACTGTGGTATTGAGCCCGTTGATCTGTACGCGGACGGTGTCCCCGACCTTCGCGCCGACCGCCCGCAGATACGACTCGGTGGCGATCGCGGCGGGCACCGGTACGGGCGGCGCGGTCGGCCGGGCCCGTACGGTCACGGTCGGCGGCTGCTGGTAGGCGGTGGGGTCGATGTGCTCGAAGCCGGTGCGGAAGGTCACCGAGAGCAGCGCGGCACCGCCCGCCCGGGTGGCGGTGACCGACGGGTCCTTCCCGCCGGGCAGGTCGCCGAGGGTCGGGTCGTCGAAGAGGGCCGTGGCGGACCAGGGAGCCGCCTTGCCGGCCGCCAGGGGGCGCGAGGTCCCGTCCGTGCCCGTCACCATGGCGGAGGACAGTACGAGCCGGTGCTCCTGGGCGGCGTCGGGCAGCGTGTACACCGCGTCGAGGCGGACCATCCGCAGCGGGGCCGCGGGGGCGCCGCCGGCCGTACCAGCGGCGGCGCCCAGATCCAGCACCAAGGGGTGCGGGCGGCCGTCGGGCGGAAGGTCGCCGAGGACCATGTCGTAGTCGACACCATTGGCGTCGGTCAGCACCGCGCTCAGGTGGTCGGCCTCCTGGCCTGGGACGGCCGTGCCCGCGGTGACGGCGAGGGAGGCGGTGAAGGTGACGGTACGGGCGCCGGCCGGCAGCGGCAGTCCGGCGGTGTCCCCGGAGGCGCCGGCGCCCGGGCCGGCCGGGGACGGACTCCCACCGGAGGGCGCGGCCGACGACGTACCCCCGGACGTAGCTGCTGACGTGCCGCCCGCCGTACCGCCGCCCGGCGAACCCCCGGGTGAACCGCCACCGGGTGAATCCGCAGCCCCACCCCCGTTCGCCCCCGCCCGCAGCGGCGCGAGCAGGCTCGCCAGGCTGCGGCCGCCGGCCAGGTCCGGCCGCATCCGCATCGCGGTCGCCGCCTGTTCGGTGTCGATGGCCAGGACGGTGGCGTGCCGTTCCTGGGTGAGGAGGATCTGGTCGCGGGTGGCGGGCGCGGCGGCGGTGATGCCGGGGACGGAGGCGAAGATCCCGGCCTGGCCGAAGGGCGGCGTGGTCATGCCGGTCACCCGCACATCGGCGCCCACCGCGTAGTCGGCCTGGTCGCGCTGCGAGCGGTCCCAGCTCGCTCCCTGGCCGATCGAGAAGACGCCCATGGCGACGGCCAGCACCAGCAGCAGGGCGGCGCTCGCGCCGCGGCGGGGACGGCGGGCCAGTTGCCAGCCGGCCAGCGCCCAGGCCAGGCCGCGGCCGCGGGAGGCGCGGCGTTCGCCGAGCCGGGCGGCCAGCGGCAGCAGCCGAAGCACCAGCACGGTCCCGGCCAGCAGGCACAGTGCGGGCGCGGCCACCAGCACCGGGTCGATGCCCAGGCCGCCGCTCGCGGTGGTGCTCAGGGCGCCGCTGCCCGAGGCGCGGCGCTGCAACTGCCAGTACGCGACCCCGGCGACCGCCACCAGGGCGAGGTCGGCGCCCGCGCCTATTGCGGCGGGCAGTGCGCGGCGCCTGGTGCGCCGTACCGGGGCGCCGCCTGTGGTGCGTACGGCGGGCGCGATCACGGCCAGCGCACAGGCCGCGGCGGTGACGGCGGCCACCAGCCAGGCCGTGCCCGTTGCGCCCGCGCCCAGGGACGCGCCGGTGCGCGCCATGGCGCCGGTTCCGGCCAGCAGCCTGGTGATCGGTCCGGCCAGCAAAGGCGCCGCTATTGCGGCGGGTATCGCCAGCAGCAGGGCCTCGGCCGCGGCCAGCCGCCCGACCCGGACCCGGGAGGCGCCACGAGCGCGCAGCAGGGCGGTCTCCCCGGCGCGTTCCTCGGCCAGCAGCCGGGCCACCAGCAGCAGCGCGAAGCCGGCCAGCACCACCAGTTGGAGGGCGCCGATCAGCAGGGTGGAGCGGGTGACGAGCAGGCTGCGGCGCAGGTCGTCCACGAGCACCGGCAGGCCGCTGGCCGCCGAGGCGTCGGCGGTGGCCTGGTCGTCGCTGATCGTGGCAAGGGCGGCGCGTACGGAGTCGGCCACCGTGCCCATCCGGGTCGTGGTGATCCGGCGGAAGTCACCGGTCGCCTGCCAGGACATCTCGGCGGGCGCGACGCGGCCCGAGGCGAAGTCGGCGGGGTCGGCCAGCAGCGGGCCGTAGGTGGTGAAGGCCACGGTGTGCACGCCCCGCCCGGCCAGCGGGTCCAGGTGCCAGTACGGGTCGGTGCGGTCGCGGGGCCGGTAGACGCCGGTGACGCGGACGGTGAGCGGGGGCCCGCCCAGCCGGTTGGCCAGCACCAGGGTGCGGCCGGGCCGCACCCCCAGCGTCTGGGCCGCGGCCTCGGGAACGGCCACCTGCACCGGCGCCGACCCGGGAGCGGCCGGGGCCGGCCAGGCACCGGCCGCCAGCACCAGCCGCGCGCGGTCGAAGGTGGCCAGCAGGGTCAGGTCCGGGTCGCCGCCGCGCGGGGTGCCGGCCGGGCGCAGCGCGAGCGGCAGACCGTACGGGCCGGAACGCGTCGAGGAGCGCACAGCGGCTGGCAGGCCGCCGAAAGCGCCGCCCAGGACGCGGCGCAGTTCCCGGTCCATGGGCGCCGGGTCGCCGGACAGCGACGACTGGACCTCGACCGTGGCCTGTCCGGCCGCCTGGTGCCGCAGCGTACGGCGCAGGGCCGCGTCGCCTATGGCGCCGCTGAACGCGGTGAAGGTGGCCAGCACCGAGGTGGCGAGCAGCACCGTCAGCAGGGCGGCGGCCAGCAGCAACCGGTGTGCGCGCACCCGCAGCAGCACGAATCCGGTCATGAGCACCCCCCCGTCCACTTGCTGACGGGATGCTCTCAAACGGGACGAAGAATCTGAACGGCGCCGAGTCCGTCGCAATGTGATCGTGACCGCTCGCCGGGACACGCCGTCCCGGCGAGCGGTCAACGCCGGTGCGCCGGCGGCCGGATCAGCCCCGGGTGTTCACCATGGACGCGGCCGCGTAGACCAGGTAGTCCCACAACTGCCGCTCGTACTCCGGCGCGAGCTCCAACTCGTCCACGGCGGCGCGCATGTGCCGCAGCCAGGCGTCGTGCGCGGCCCGGTCCACGGCGAAGGGCGCGTGCCGCATCCGCAGCCGCGGGTGGCCGCGCTCGTCGCTGTAGGTGCGCGGGCCGCCCCAGTATTGCATCAGGAACAGCCGCAGCCGCTCCTCGGCCGGGCCCAGGTCCTCCTCCGGGTACAGGGCCCGCAGCTCCGGGTCGTCCGCCACACCCTGGTAGAACCGGTGCACCAGACGGCGGAAGGTCTCCTCGCCGCCGACCAGCTCGTAGAAGGTCTGCTGCTGCAGCTCGCCCCGCGGGATCTCAGTCACCCTCCCATGGTGCCAGGCTCCCGGACGGAGGACCCGGGTCGTAGGACCAGGGGCCGGGGCGCACGATGGAGGCATGGCCGAGACCGCGCAGGAGCAGCGTTACCGGGTCGCGGCACGGGCGCTGCGGGCGCGGATGGTACGGCGCATCGTGGCGGGCGGCGGCCTGACCGACCCCGCCTGGCGGCAGGCGTTCGCCGAGGTTCCCCGGCACCTGTTCGTGCCGGTCTCCGTGCCCGGCGGCAACCCGTCCGGCGGCCCCGGTGGCGCGAACGACCCCCGCAGCGTGCTGCGCCGGCTGTCCGCGGCCTATGCCGACCGGCCCATCGCCACCCGGGTGGTGGCCGGCGAACTCGTCTCCTCGATCAGCCAGCCGTCACTGATGGCGCAGATGTGCCAGGCGCTGGACCTACGGGACGGCCAGCGGGTGCTGGAGATCGGCGCGGGCACCGGCTACAACGCGGCGCTGCTCGCCCACCGGCTCGGCCCCGGGGCCGTCACCACCGTGGACCTCGACCCGGAGATCACCACGGCGGCCCGGGCGAACCTGGCCGCGTACGGCACCTCGGCCGCCCGCTCGGTGGTCGTGGTCACCGGCGACGGCGCGCTCGGGCACCCGGACGGGGCACCGTACGACCGGATCGTGGCCACCTGCGAACTGCCCGCCGTCCCGCCGGCCTGGCTCGCGCAGGTGCGCCCCGGCGGTCTGATCCTCGCGCCCGTCGCCACCGGGCTGGCGCTGCTCACCGTGCACGGCCCGGAGCGCGCCGAGGGCCGCTTCCTGCCGACCTCCGCCTACTTCGTGCCGCTGCGCGGCCCGGGCATGGTCGCCGCCCCGGTGGCCGGCCCCTTCAGCGGCCGACACCCGGCCCGGACCCGCTTCGGCCTGACCGTGCACGGCACGCGCCAGTGGCTCTGGCTGGACGACCCGCGGGGCCCGCGGACCTGGCCGCTCAGCCCTGCCGCAGGGTGATGGTGGTCCAGGCGCCGACGTGGACCCGGTCGCCCTCGCGCAGCTGGACCGGGGTGTAGGGCGGGATCGGGTCCTCGGCGAGATTGACGGTGGTGCCGTTGGTGGAGTCCTGGTCCACCACCGCCCAGGTGCCGTCGGACTGCTGGACCAGCACCGCGTGCTTGTGCGAGACCCCCGGGTCCTCCGGGGCGCGGGCCAGGTCGATGTCGGGCGCCTCGCCCGTGCTGTGCCGGCGGCGCCCGATGGTGATCTGGTTGCCGGTCAGCGGGAGCTGGATCTCCGGGGAGAAGGCGGGGAAGTACAGGCCCTGCGCGTCCGGGCCGCTGCGGGCCATCATCGCGGTGAAGTACTCGCGGTCCGCGGCGACCACCGCCACCCAGCCGGCGCCGCGCACGGGCGTGCCCGGCACCACCGTGGGCGGCGCGGCGGGCATCCCGGCCGAGGTGGCCCCGCTCGAAGCGGCCCCGGCCGCGTCCGGGCCACCGGAGGTCACGGTGCGGGCGGGCGGCGGCGAAGGCGTGGACGGCGGTTCCAGCAGGAAGTCCCCGGACCCCGCGGCCAGCGTCAGGGACTCCACGGGCACCGGCTCCGCGGGCCGGTTGACCTGCGAGGGCCGGGAGAGCTGCGAGTCGTACCGCTGGTAGGGCGGGAACCCCGGCGGCGGGCCGGTCACCGGGGGCGGGCCCGTCACCGGCGGTGGGCCGTGCGGGACCACGGTCGCCGCATGGGTGCCGAAGTTGTACGCGCACTCCTCGCAGAAGGGCGCCGCGCCCTCCCTCGGGGTGCCGCACTGCGGGCACATCTCGGCCGGGGCCGGCTGCTGCGCCGCGAACGCGGGCGGCGAGACCGACGACGGCGGAGTGGAGGCCGGCGAGGCGGAGGATGAGGACGCCGAGGACGCCGGCCGCTGCGGGTACGCGGACGGCGTCATCCGCATTCCGCAGACCTCGCACCAGTCCGAGGTGCTGGACTGATGGTTGTTCGGACAGATCGGCATGATGCCGGCCCCCCTCCGCCGCGCCGGGCGGCTCACAGGTCGTGTGCGAGCACTGCGCAGCAGGCAGTCACTTCTTCACGCGTACGGTCTTGGTCGACCGCGTCTCCAGGGTCATCTCGTCGGCGTCGGCGACTTTCGCCTTCAGCCGCACAGTACCGCTCGCGGCGTCGACCACGTCGACCACCTTTGCCAGCAGCTTGGCGGTGTCCTCGTTGCCGGAGGCGCTGGCCAGTTGCACCGCGCGGCCCAGCTTCGCGGTGGCGCTGTCCAGGTCGCCGGCCTTGCGCGCCTCCAGGCCCTGCTGGATGACCTGGGCCAGCTCGGCCTGCCCGGTGTAGTGGGCGACCTGCGGGCTGATCCGGGTGGAGGCGGCCATGTCGTCGGTCCACAGCGCCCGCACCAGCCCCTGCCCGAGGGTCTCCGCGGTGCCGTCGGCGGCCGGCAGCACCAGCGAGACGCGGGCGGCCAGCCGCTCCTGGCCCACCTCGGCAGGCGGCACCCGGACGCTGATGTGGTAGTCGCGGGACTCGTCGCCCCACGAGCCGGTGGGGTAGTCCCCGGCCCGCGGACCCGCCTCGGTACGACGCGCCGTCAGATCCTCCACCGTGGGCGCGACCTGCTTGACGAAGGCGATCTCGGAGCCCTGCGGCGTCCACAGCCGCAGCGCCACGTCCGCGATCTCCTTGCCCATCGCGTTCTCCATCATCGCCTGGAAGTCGGCGGCCAGGCCCGCCGGGTCGGCCACGATGTCGACCGAGCCGAGCAGCGCCGAGGCGATCCCGGTCAGCTCCTTGACCTCCCAGTCGGTGCCGACCCCGCGCGCGTCACAGGTGAAGCGGCCGGCACAGGCGTCCAGGGTGTCGCGCAGGTCCTCAGGCTTCTCGTGCTCGTTGCGGCCGTCGGTGAGCAGAATGCCGTGACGTATCGTCACGTCCGACGTGGCCAGCAGCTTGTCGGCCAGCCGCAGCCAGGTGCCGATCGCGGTGCCGCCGCCCGCGGAGAGCTTGCGCAGCGCCTGCTTGGCCTGGTGCCGGGTGGCGGCACTGGCGACGGCCAGGCCGCCGTCCGCCGGGTAGATCTCGCGCGCCACATGGGTGCCGGCCACGATGGCGAAGGAGGTGCCGTCGCGCAGGGCGTCCACGGCCACCGCGGTGGCGTCGCGCGCGTTGCGCATCTTGGTCGGCGGATACTCCATCGAGCCCGAGCAGTCCACCATGATCACCACGCCCGCGGCGGCCGGATTCCCGGCGCCGGACAGCGGCTGGCCGCCGGTGGTGCCGCCGCCGGTGGCGGTGACCGTCACGATGGCGTTGACCTCAGCGGCACCCTCGGGCAGGTATTCGTTCTGGTACACGTCGACCGAGAACTGCGGCACGTTCGACTTGGAAAGATTGGCCATCGCTTCCTGCGCTCCTTAAGAACCCTCGCAAAGCCCCGCCCCCCGGCGCCGGCCGGCTAGGCGGACGGAATTCCCGCCCTGGACACGGTGGCCGGGAAGGGCAGCACCGCGACCGTCACGTTGTCGTGGCCGCCGCCGTCCAGCGCGACACCCAGCAGCGCCCGGGCGCTCGCCAGCGGCCGGCTGCGCGCGTCCGGCAGCACCACCTCGGCCATCTCGGCCGCCGATTCCGCGTAGTTCCACAGCCCGTCGGTGCACACCACGATCACCCCGGGCCCCTCCGGCCGGAAGGCCGCCACGTGCGGATCGACCTCCACCGCGTCGGCGCCCAGCCAGCCGGTGATGGCGTGCGCGCGCGCGTCTGCGTACGCCTCGGCCTCCGTCATCAGTCCCGCGGCGACCATCCGGGCCGCCCAGGAGTCGTCCTCGGTCAGCCGCGCGGGCGGCCGGCTGCGGTCGTCGGGGATCCAGTACGCGCGGCTGTCACCGATCCAGCCGACGGTGAACACCGGCCCGGTGACCACCGCGCTCACACAGGTGCAGGCGGGTGCGTTGTGGTGCGGGCGGGCCGCCGGGTCGTCCTCGTCGGCCAGCGCGGTCACCGCGTCGAAGGCGGCCAGCAGCGCGCCGCGCATCGCCTCCTCGGCGCCCGTGCCGCGTTCCAGGGCGGCCAGCAGCGATTCGCCGCCCGCCACCGAAGCGGCGGCCGAGGCGTCGTCCGGGCGGTGCGCGGTGGACACGCCGTCGCAGACCACGGCGGCGACCGCGGGGGTGCCGTCGGGCAGTGAGGCGGTGGCCACCACGAAGGCGTCCTCGTTGCGGTGGTGCCGCAGCCCCCGGTCGCTGACCGCGGCCACGCCCTCCAACTCCTGCTCCTGGTGGTCGCGCTGGCGCGGCTGGGCGTGCCCGCAGTGCTCGCAGTAGCCGTCGTCGTCCACTCCGCCGACCCCGCAGGCCACGCACACCGCCTGGCCGGCCGCCGGCGCCGGCGACTCCTCCTCACGCGGGTCGGACAGCCGGGCCACCAGACCCAGCGCCAAGGTGTCGCTGTCGCCCTGCGTCCCCTGCGGCGGGGCCAGCACGAAGGAGCCGGTCTCGTCGGGGCTCGGGCCGTCAGGTGCCGTCGGCCCGGTAGCGGTAGCGGTCGCGGGCGGGGCCATGGACCCGGCGGCCGGCGCGGGTGCCGGACGCGGTTCCGGCGTCCTGGGCGCGGCCAGGTTCAGGCCGCACCCGCCGCAATAGCGGTCGGTCTGCTCCAGCGGTTCCCCGCAGTCCGGGCAGAGAAGCGGGGGAGCGGGGCGGGCGGCCGGCGGGGCCGTGGAGGCGGTCGGGTCGGACTGTGCTGCCATCGGTCACACCCACGTCCGGGGGCGGAAGCGGTTGGCGCGCTCCACCAGTTCGATCCTCGTACTGCCGTCGGTGGCCAGCCTGGCCAGCACCCGGTAGGAGCTCTCCAGGCCGAACCGAAGGCCGCGCTCGCTGAGATCGGCGCCCAGGACGCCGCCGGTCAGGCCGGGCACGGGCGCGCCCATGGCGCCGGGCGCGCTCTCGCCGGAGCGGCCGGCCAGCACCCAGTCCAGGGCGGTGCCGAGCACCTCGGTGGCCAGCTGCTCGCGCCGGTCGGAGTCCAGGCCCTGCCGCTGCAGCGCCTCCACCTGCCGGGAGGCCGCGTACAGGTCGGTCAGCAGCGGCTCCGTGGGCGCGCGGTCGCGCAGCCGGGCTCGTACGGACGCCACCCGGGCGGCGGTGAAGTGGATGGACGCCTCCGGCACCGATTCCAGCGCCTCCACCGCCTTTGACCGGTCGCCGGCCCGCAGCAGCACCCTGGCCAGGCCGAACGCGGCGCTCACATAGCTGTGGTCGGTGGCCCACACCAGGCGGTAGTACTCGGCGGCGTTGTCGAGCTGGCCCAGCACCTCGGCACATATGCCGAGCGCCAGCTTCGGGGCGGGCTCGCCCGGGAAGGCGTCGTAGACCGCGTCGAAGCTGAGCGCCGCCGTCTCCTGGTCGCCGGCGCACAGCGCGGCCAGGCCGCGGTGCCACACCACCCGCCAGTCGGCGCCGGCCTCGGGAGCACCGGAGCCGGCGCCCGGACCGCCGGAGCCGCGCGAGCCGCTGGCACCTGAGCTGCTGGCCCCTGAGTTGGGCCCCGAGCCATTGGCCCCCGCACCGCCGCCTCCCGAGCCGTCCAGCGACTCCAGGACGCCGAGCGCGCCCGCCGCGTCGCCCAGCTCCAGCCGGGCCCGTACCTCGCGCAGCCGTCTTTCCACCGAGTCCTCGGGCGCCGACTGGAGCGCCACCAGCAACTCGGCGGGGGCGGCGGCGGACAGGCCCGCCAGGAAGCCCGCGTTGGGGTCACCGGGGTCCACGTGCGGCACCGGCAGGGCGAGGACGGCCTGTGCGGAGTCCAGCCGGGACACCACGGGCCGGGCCGGGCCCCACACGGCCGGGGCGGCGCCGGAGACGGCCGCGGGGGCCGTACCGGGCGCGGCGCCGGCACTGATGGCCGTACCCGCCGCGGCGGGCGCGCCACCGGGCAGGGCGGCCACCGCCGGAGCGCCCGCGCGGGCGCCCTTGCCGCGGCCGCGCGCCGCGGCGCCCAGCGTCGAGGTGTCGCCGTTGACCGGCCGGACCAGTTCGGTGTCCACCACGCGCAGTTCGGGCCCGAACAGGGTGGACAGGGCCGGCCGGGGCTGCCCGGTCTCCAGCGCGACGACCTCCCGCAGCACGCCCAGGAGCTGGTCGGCCATCTCCTCGGCGGAGGCGAACCGCTTGCCCGGGTCGGGGTCGGTGGCCCGCACCAGCAGCCGGTAGAAGGACTCGTACCGCTGGAACACCTCGATGTTGGCCGGGTCCGGCAGGCTGTCGGCGAAGACGGTGGTGTAGCCCTGGAAGTCGAAGGTGAGCACCGCGAGGGTGCGGGCGACCGTGTACAGGTCGGAGGCGACCGACGGGCCCACCTCGGCGACCTCGGGCGCCTGGTAGCCGACCGTGCCGTAGATCGCCGACTCGGTGTCGTCCATCCGCCGGACCGCGCCCATGTCGATGAGTTCGAGCCGGTCCTCGGTCTGGATGGCGTTGTCGACCTTGAAGTCGCAGTAGAGCAGGTTGCGGCTGTGCAGGTGGCCGAGCGCCTCCAGCGCCTCCACCGCGTACGCGATGGCCTGCGCGACCGGCAGCGGCTGGCGCCTTCCGTCCGCGCCGCGCCGCTCGTTGGCGATCTCCTTGAGCGACTTGCCGCCCACGTAGGCCATCACGATGTAGCCGTCGAGGGTGCCGGTGCGCTGGTCCAGGTGCTCGACGAAGTTGTAGATGCGCACGATGTTGGGGTGCTCGATCTCCGCCAGGAAGCGGCGTTCGGAGACCGCGGCCGCCAGCGCGTCCTCGTCGCCGGTGTCCAGCAGGCCCTTGAGCACCACCCACCGGTCGGAGACCGCGCGGTCCACCGCCAGGTAGATCCAGCCCAGGCCGCCGTGCGCCAGGCAGCCCACCACGTGGTACTGGCCGTGCACCACGTCGCCGGGCCGCAGCTTGGGCGTGAAGGAGTACGGGTGCCCGCACTTGGTGCAGTAGCCCTCCGTACGCCCCGGCCGGTCACCGCGGCCGCGGCCCACCGGCGCCCCGCATTCGCTGCGGCTGCAGAACCGCTTGCGCTCGGGCACCTCGGGGTTGGCCAGCACCATGGCGGCGGGATCGGGCCGCGGCACCGTCGGCACCGCGACAAGGCCGGCGCCCAGCTTGCCGCGCGCCGGGCCGCTGTTGCCGCTCTTGCTGCTGCGTACCGACACCGAGCGGCCCACGGTGCCGCCGCTGAGCCCCTGCGACAGCCGGCCGGAGACCGACCGGCGCGACGACTGGGAGGAGGACCGGGAGGACCGCGAGGACTGCGAACCGGACCGGCCGGAGTCCGAGCCGGTCCGCGCGGACGGCAGGTTCGCCGCCGCGCCCGGGGCACCGGCCGCTGCCGCCGTCGCGGAGCCCGCCGCGACCGCGGCGCCCGCGACTCCCGCCGCCCCCGCGCCGAGCGGTCCGGCACCGGCCCGGTTCTGCGCCGCCGGCGCGGCGGCCGGCTGGGCCGCCAGTCCGCAGGTGTCGCAGTACAGCTCCCCGCTGCCCATGTCCTCCATGGTCCCGCCGCAACCGGGCCGTTGGCACTTGCTGCTCACGGTTGTCCCCCTCAGCCTTTCCCCTGAACCTGCGGCCCTCTCGACCGTGCAGACGTAAGCGTGGCACCGAACGGTTCTCGTCCCGCGCGTTTCGGCGTGTGTACGGTTCCGGTCATCCGTACGGGACGCGCCACTTCGGTGCCCGCCCCGTTGATGCCTCCGGCCCGACCGGGCACTTCGGCCCCGGTTCTCCGCGTCACGCGGGCCCCCTGCGGTCGGTCGGGGTCCGCGGGGTGCTGCCGATCTCGGTGACCGCCTGCTGGTAGCGCTGCACCGCGCGGTCGGCGGCGGCCAGGTCGCACGGCGCGCTCCACAGCAGCCGCCGCGCCTGGTCGTAGCGCTCGATCAGCACCGGGTCCTCGGCCATGCCCAGGCGCGCCACCTTGGCCCGGTACGCGTCCAGCCGGCCGCGCAGCTCGGCGCGGACCGCCAGCGGCGCGGTGACCGCGCTCAACGAGTCGCGGGCGCGCAGCAGTTCCTCGTCGGCGGTCTGCTCCAGGCCGTCGAGCAGCGGCGAGAGCCGGTGCCACTGCGCGGTACGGGCGAACTCCTCGGCCGCGGCGAGCTGTTCGTGCAGCGCCGCGGCCGGGCCGCTGACCGCGGGCACGTCCGAGGCGAGGATCTTGGACAGCACCTCGACGCGGGCGCCGCGGGCCTCGGTCAGTGTCCGGTCGGCGCGGGAGAGCACGTCGCGCAGCCGGACGAGCCGGTGCTCTGCGTCGTCGCGTACGTGCAGCACCGCCTCGACCTCGCGGCGGATCTCCTCCAGTTGCCGTCCGGCCTGCTCGTAGCGGGAAACGTCGGGCCGGCCGGGCGCGGGCACCGGCTGCCAGAAGGCCAGCGGGTCGGAGACCGTACGGGCCCGCAACTCGGCCAGCTCCCGGACCAGGTGTTCCAGGTCGTCGCCGGACGGGTGGGTGCCGGGCCGGACGCCCACCGACTGGGCCAGCGAGCGCACCCGCTGGGTCTCGGCGGCCAGCAGGTCTATCCGGGCGGGCAGCGCGGACCACACGGAGTCGGCGGCGGCCACCGTCTCCATCGCCTGGTCGTACCAGGCGTTCATCCGCGCCAGCAGCTTCTCCAGGCTGAGTTGTTCGGTCAGCCGGGCCGGGCCGGTCAGCGAGCGGGCGTGGTCGGGCACGGCGGCGCCGGTAACGGTCACCCCGTCGCCGCGCAGCAGCTCGGTGAGCCGCGTCAATTCCGTCTGGGTCGGCCAGCGGCGCCGGGCCCGCAGCTCACGGGCGGCGTGCAGCGCGTCCGTGTACGCCTCGAAGTGCGTCCACAGCGCGGAGATCGCCGCGTCCGTGGCGGCCCACCGCTCCTTGGTGACACCGGTCAGCTCGGCGCCCTCCAGCAGCCGGCGGCCCGAGTGGTCCTGGAGCGCCAGCAGGGAGGACTCGACCGCCTCGTGCTCGGCCCCCAGCCGCGCCAGGGCACGGTCCACCTCCTCCCGGCCCATCACCGGTCCCGCGACCGCCATCACACCCTCTTCCTGTGCGTCCGCCCGTCATCGGTACACCGGGGCCGGCGGCCCGGTGATGCCCGGCAGTTCCTTGGCGAGCCAGGTGCGGTACGACTGCATCCACGCGCTGTCCGCACCGCCCGACTCGTACTGCGCCAGCACCTGGTTGACACGCCGTACGAGGTCGTCGTCGGCCAGGTTCATGGCCACACCGTACGGCTCCCGGGTGACGGGTTGTCCGACCAGGTGCGTCGTGGGGTCCTGCGCGGCCTGTCCTGCGGCCAGCGCGTTGTCGGTGAACACCGCGTCGGCCTGTCCCAGTTGCAGCCGCACCAGGCAGTCGAGCTGGTTGTCCAGGGCCAGTATGCGCGCGCCGTGCGGTGCGGCGTCCAGCGCGCTCTGGCCGGTGGAGCCCTTCGCGGTGCACACCCGGCGCCCCTTGAGGCTGTCGTCGAAGCCGGTGACGGGGGAGTCCTTGGCGGTCAGGAGCTGCTGGCCGGCCGTGAAGTAGGGCACGGAGAAGGCGACCTGTGCGGCGCGCGCGCAGTTGACGGTCATGGTCCGCACCACCATGTCGACCCGGTGGTCGGTGATCGCCTGGATCCGCTGCGAGGTGGGCACGGTCAGATACTGCACCTTCGAGGAGTCCCCGAGGACGTCCTGCGCGATCGCCTTGACGATGTCGATGTCGAACCCGGCCAGCCGGCCGGTGGCGGGGTCCCGGAAGCCCCACAGGTAGCTGTTCTGGTCCACGCCGACCAGCAGCCGGCCGCGCGCCCTGATCCGGGCTACCGCGGCGCCGTCGGTGCTGCCCGAGGCCGGGTTCAAACTCGCCGAGCAGTCGTCCCGCGGTCCCGCCGGCCCCTCGGCCGGCGCCCGCCGCGCCGCCGCGCCGACGGGCGCCTGGGTACGGCCTTCCGCCGCGCCCTTGCCCGCGGCGGCCTGCCCCCGGCCGGCCGGCACCAGCACGGCGGTGACCGCCAGCGCGCATGCCGCCGCAATGGCCGCGACTGCGATCCGCCCGCGCACTGTCGCTCGCAACTTCCCGCGCCTTTCCGTCCGCCGCCGGCCGTGTGCCTCCAGGGAGGGCTCCCCGCAGGGGCCGGCCGCGGCCCCTCCTGCCAGGTTCCTGTCGCTCACCGGTACTCCGAAAGTCGCCGCCCGATGCCCAGGAGCGCGCCCGCCGCGGCGAGCACGGCCAGCAGACCGGCGCCGAACGGGAGCAGCGACAGGGCGCCGTGGCCGCTGTCGGCGGCCGAGCGGAATTCCGTCTGCTCCTGGTGGACGGCCTGCTCGAGGTCCTGGTCCACCCGGTCGAAGCACTGGCCGGTGGTCTGGGTGACGGTGGCGCCGCCCGCGTCCTTGCCGCCGATCACCTCGGCGACGGCGGTGGCGTAGTCGCCCTTGTTGTCGCTGGCCCGCTCGGCGGCGTGCCGCTGCCGCCAGATCTGCACGCTTTTGACCGCGGCGTTCACCGGGGTGCGGCCCGCATTGGTGTCGGCCAGCGCCAGGGCCTGGGCGAGTTCGCCGCCCACGCCCTTGGGATCGGTGCCGGCCAGGCCGTTCATGCCCTTGGCGAAGCTCGCGTCGTAGGAGTCGCCCGAGCCGCGCGTCACCAGGGTGAGGTTCTCGTCGCCGCGCGCTTGGAGCACCGCGATCCGGGCGTTGTTGAGCACCTGGAGCGACTTGGCGCCGTGCGCATAGGAGTCGCCGAGGTCCCCGCGGGCCACCAGGTGCGCGGTCAGCAGCCACACCAGGGCCACCGCGGCGGCGCCGCTGGCCGCCATCATGCCGCGGTTGAACACCCGGTTGGTGCGCAGGTAGTGCCGCCGCTGCGCCCACACCAGGGCGGCCAGCGCCACGGCGCCCAGCGCCCACGCCGCCCACGGCAGCGCCCTGGACCGGGCGTAGTCGTGGTTCAGCCGCGCGGTCTCCGCGCGGTAGAGGGTGTTCGCGGCGCTGAGCAGGCCGTTGTCCTTGCGCATCTGCTCGTTGGCATACCGCAGATACGCGCCGCCGAGCGGGAAGCCCTGGCGGTTGTCGGCCTGGGCGGTGGCCACCAACTGTGTGTAGTAGGGAAGCTGGGTGCTCAGCGAGGTGAGCGCGGCCGCGTCCGTGGCGCCCCTGCTGTTGGCCGCCGCCTGGGTGATCAGCGTCGAGGCCTGGTCGATGTCCTTGCGGTAGCGGTCCGCGACGGACTGGGGCTCCTCGCCGCCGACCAGGAAGCCGCCGGTGACGGTGGCGTCGGCGTCGGCGAGCAGCCGGTAGATGTCGGCCGCGTCGCTGCTCAGCGGGCCGCTGTGGTGCAGCACGTTGTCGGCCGCGGTCGAGCGTTCGGTGATCTGCCACGCCGTCACCCCGCCGAAGGCCACTGCCAGGAGGGCCAGCGCCGCACCGATGATCCGCAGCCGGCCAGGCTCGGTGGTGGCCGCGCCGCGTACCCGGTCCGAGGTCTCCCGCCAGGCCCTGCGGCGGCCCTCCGGCTCCGGCGCGCCCGTCCCCGGCCGCCCGGTCCCCTCCGGCGGCGCCGGCTTCGTCGGCGTGTGCGTCACATGACCTCCCCCAGCCCCGGACCTACGACGTGCGCGGGGTCACCCAGAAGTATGGCTGCCGCCGCTTGCACGCTTCCACGCACGCAGGGGCATTTCGGTTCCGTCGGATCATGGGCCACGCGGGCCGGGGACGCAACAGCGGCCGAGGTCGCGGCGGTTCGCCGTGACGCCGGCCGCTGCCGTACCCGTCACCATGGCGGTGGGGAACGGCCCGGCGCCATTGCGGCGGTCCGGCTCCCCGGCGCTCAGGCGTAGTGCGCCCGCAGCCGCTCCTGGGCGGCGGCCGGCGCCCCGGTGTGGTCCAGGCCCAGCAGGGCTGCGCCCAGCACCGGCGGAGCGGTCACCACCCGTGGCCGGGCCTTGGGGGCTCGGGCCGTCAGCCGTTCGGCGATCCGGTCCATCAGGTACGGATTGCGGGCCGCCATCACCCCGCCGCCGAGCACCACGTCGGTCTCCTGGTCCAGCAGGTCGAGCCGGTCCAGGGCCACGGCCGCCAGCACCACGATCTCCTCGGCCTGCCGGTCCAGGATCGACCGGGCCAGCGGGTCGCCCGCGTCTGAGGTGGCGAACAGCACCGGGGTGAGCTCGTGCCTGCGGTGGGCGGGGATCGCCCCCAGGTGCAGCGCCTCGATCAGCGCGTACATGCTGGGCAGCCCGAAGTGGCCGGGCAGGGTGGTGGCCAGCGCGGTGGGGCCGCCGCGCCCGTCCTCGGCGCGGGCGGCGTACCACATCGCCTCCTCGGCGAGCCCCGAACCGCCGCCCCAGTCGCCGGATATCCGGCCCAGCGCGGGGAAGCGGGCGGTGCGTCCGTCCGGCAGCATGCCGACGCAATTGATGCCGGCTCCGCACACCACCGCCACGCCCCGCGGCGCGTCCACTCCGGCCCGCAGGATGGCGAAGGTGTCGTTGGCGACGCGCGTCGACCGGGCCCAGCCGCAGGCGTGCACCGCCGCCTGCAGCTGTTCCTCCTCCACCGGCAGATCGGCGTTGGCCAGGCAGGCGGAGGTGTGCTCGGCGAGCGGTGTCCCGGCGCTCGCCGGGTCCCCGGGGCCCGGCAGGCCCGCGTCGGCCGCCGCGCGCGCCACGGTGCGCGCCAGCTCCGACACGGCCGCCGCCACCCCGACGACGGGCGGCTGGAAGCCGCCGCCGCGGGCGGCGCCGAGCACCGTCCCGTCTGCGGCGATCAGCGCCACGTCGGTCTTGCTGTTCCCCGCGTCGACGGCGAGGACGCCACCGGGGACGAGCGGCTCGACGTCCCTTCCGGGCCGGGGGTCCGGGTTCGTCCCGGAACCGTGAGCCCGGTCGGGATCCGTCCCTGGCCCGGGGCCCTGGCGGGCGTCCCCACCGGGCCGGGGGCTCGGGTGGAGGTTCAGGCCCACGCCAAGTGCTCCCGGTTGTGCGCGATGAGACGGTCGGTCAGGGCCTCGGCGTACTCGTACTGTCCGATCAGCGGATGGGCCAGCAAGGCCGCGAAGACCCGGTCCCGCCCGCCGCGCAGCGCGGCCTCCAGCGCGAGGTCCTCGTACGCGGTCACGTGCGCGACCAGGCCCGCGTACAGCGGCTCCAGCGACGGCACGGGCAGCGGGGCTGCCCCGGTGGCGTCCACCGCCGCGGGCACCTCGATCACGGCGTCGTCGGGGAGGAAGGGCAGCGTCCCGTTGTTGTACGCGTTGACTACCTGGACGTCGCCGGTGCCGCGCAGCAGCGAGGAGGCCAGCGCCACGGCCGCCTCGGAGTAGAAGGCGCCGCCGCGCTTGGCCAGCAGGGCGGGCTTCTCGTCCAGCGCCGGGTCGCCGTACATCTCAAGGAGCTGCTTCTCCATGGCGGCCACCTCCGCCGCCCGGGAGGGGCGGGTGCGCAGCTCGCGCACCACCTCGTCGTGCGCGTAGTAGTAGCGCAGGTAGTACGAGGGCACCACGCCGAGCCGGTCCACGATCTGCCGCGGCATGTGCAGATCCGCGGCAATGGCGTCGCCGTGCTCGGCCAGCAGCTTGGGCAGCACGTTCTCGCCGTCCGGGCCGCCGAGCCGCACCCCGCGCTCCCAGGTGAGGTGGTTCAGGCCCACGTGGTCCAGGTGCACCTGCTCGGGCGCCACGTCCAGCAGGGCGGCGAACTTGCGCTGGAAGCCGATGGCCACGTTGCACAGCCCGACCGCCCGGTGCCCGGCCTGCAGCAGCGCCCTGGTGACGATGCCGACCGGGTTGGTGAAGTCGATGATCCAGGCGTCCGGCGCGGCCCGCCGTACGCGTTCGGCGATGTCCAGCACCACCGGCACGGTACGCAGCGCCTTGGCCAGCCCGCCCGCGCCGGTGGTCTCCTGGCCCACGCAGCCGCACTCCAGCGGCCAGGTCTCGTCCTGCTCGCGGGCGGCCTGCCCGCCCACCCGGAGCTGGATCAGCACCGCGTCCGCGTCCGCCACGCCCGCGTCCAGGTCGGCGGTGGTCACCACGGTCGCCGGGTGGCCCTGGCGGGCCAGGATCCGCCGGGCCAGGCCGCCGACCAGCTCCAGCCGCTCGGCGGCCGGGTCGATCAGCACCAGCTCCTCGACCGGCAGGGTGTCGCGCAATCGCGCGAATCCGTCGATCAGTTCGGGGGTGTACGTGGACCCGCCGCCCACGACTGCCAGTTTCATCCCTTGACTCCCGTCAGGGTCACGCCTTCGATGAAGGCCTTTTGCGCGAAGAAGAAGACGACGATCACGGGGGCCATCACCAGTACGGTGGCCGCCATGGTGAGGTTCCAGTTGGTGTGATGGGCCCCCTTGAAGGACTCCAGGCCGTAACTGAGCGTCCAGGCGGCCGGGTTGGAGCTGGCGTAGATCTGCGGACCGAAGTAGTCGTTCCAGCAGTAGAAGAACTGGAAGAGCGCGACCGCGGCGATGGCCGGCTTGATCATCGGCACGACGACGGTGAGCAGGGTGCGCACCTCGCCGCAGCCGTCGACCTTGGCGGCCTCGGTGTACTCCTTGGGCACGGTGAGCAGGAACTGCCGCAGCAGGAAGATGGTGAAGGCGTCGCCGAAGGCCATCGGGATGATCAGCGGCCACAGGGTGCCGTCCATGCCCATCTGCTTGGTCCAGAACAGGTACATCGGGATGATGATCACCTGCGGCGGCAGCATCATGGTCGAGATGACCAGCATCATCACCAGGTTGCGGCCGGGGAAGCGGAACTTGGCCAGGGCGTACGCCACCGGCAGCGACGACACCACGGTCAGCGCGGTGCCGGCCACCGCGTAGACCAGGGTGTTGCGCCACCAGGTCAGGAAGCCGGGCGTGTCCCACACGGTGCGGAAGTTGGACCACTGCCAGGTGTGCGGCCACAGGTCGCGGGTCAGCGCCTGGTTGTCGCTCATGACCGCGGTGAGGAAGACGAACACGAAGGGCAGCACGAAGAAGGCCGCGGCGGCCAGGCCCAGGGCGTGCACCGCGATCCACTGCAGGGCCCGCCGGCGGCGGGCGGCACGCCGGGCGCGGGTGCCGGAGGCGGTGCCGGGCCGGGGCGCGGAGGCGCCGCGGGACAGGGTGGCGGGGGTGGCGTGGGTCATGTCCGGTCAGTCCTCCGCGGAGATCAGGCCGCCGCGACGGCGCATCAGCAGCGCGGTGAAGGCCATCGCCAGCACGAACAGCACCAGGGCCACCACGCACGCGGCGCCGTAGTCGAAGCGCTGGAAGCCCAGGTTGTAGACGAGCTGGGGCAGCGTCAGGGTGGAGCGGTCCGGATAGCCGGGCTCGAACTGCTGCCCGGAGTTGCCGATGATCCCGGAGGCGACCTTCCCGGCCACGAGCGGCTGCGTGTAGTACTGCATGGTCTGGATGACCCCGGTGACGACCGCGAACATCACGATGGGCGAGATGTTCGGCAGCGTCACGTACCGGAACCGGTGCCAGGGCCCGGCGCCGTCCAGCTCGGCGGCCTCGTACTGCTCCCGGGGCACGTCCAGCAGCGCGGCCATGAAGATCACCATGAGGTCGCCGATGCCCCACAGGGCGAGGACGGTCAGCGCCGGCTTGGACCAGCCGGGGTCGGTGAACCAGCCGGGGGCGGGGATGCCGATGCCGCCCAGGACGTGGTTGACCGGCCCGGTGCCCGGGTTGAGCAGGAAGACGAACGCCATGGTGGCGGCTACCGGCGGCGCGAGATACGGCAGGTAGAAGGCGGTACGGAACAGGCCCGCGCCGGTCTTGATCTTCGTGATCAGCAGCCCGATGCCCAGCCCGAAGACCACCCGCAGGGTGACCATCACCACAACCAGCCACAGGGTGTTGCGCAGTGCCGGCCAGAACAGCGGGTAGTCCCGGAAGACGTAGGTCCAGTTCTTGCCGCCGGTCCATGTCGGCGCGGCGAAACCGTCGTAATGGGTGAAGGAGAAGTAGAGCGTGGACAGCAGCGGGTAGACGAAGAACGCGGAGAACCCGACGATCCAGGGCGACAGGAAGGCCAGTGTGCGCAGCGCGGCCTTGCGGCGCTTGGCCCGCAGCAGGGGGTGGACGGCGGTGCTCATCAGCGGGCCTGCGCGATGTCCTTGTCGACCTGCGAGTCCACGCCCCGCAGCCCGGCCTGCAGATCCTTGACCTTGCCCGACTCGTAGGCGTAGCCGAAGTCCTGGAGCGTCACCTGGTACGCGCCGCCATTGATGCTGGCCGGCGTGGTGGTGCTGGCCGGGTTCTGCGCGATGTCGATGAAGGTACGGAAGCCCGGGTCCGGGTCCAGCTTCGGGGACTTCAGCGCGGCCAGGGTGGAGGGCACGTTGTGGATCGCGTTGGCGAAGGAGACCACCGCGTCGGTGTCGGTGGTCATGAACTTCACCAGCTCCCAGGCGGCGTTCTTCCTGGCGCTGTTGCTGGCGATGCCGATGACCGTGCCGGACAGGTAGCCCTTGCCGTAGGTGCTCGCCTGGTCGTCGGGCACCGGGAAGGGCGCCACGCCCAGGTCGTTCATGCCGGCGTCGCGGGCCATGCCCAGCCGCCACTCGCCGTCGATGCCCATCGCCACCTGGCCGGTGTGCAGCGGGTTCTTGGCGCCGAATTCGTCACCGAAGGTGTTGCGGTACTTCTCCAGCTTGTCGAAGCCGCCGAGCGCCTTGACCATCTGCTGCTGCCAGCTGAACATCGCGGCGAACCCGGGGTCCTGGGCCACCTGCGACTTGCCGTTCGCGTCGAAGTACTTCACGCCCCACTGGGCGGCGAGGTGGCCGGGCGTGGACTCGTAGCCGTGGAAGTCCGGCATGAAGCCGAGCTGACGGTACGAATTCCCGCTGGTCTTCGTCAGCTTGACCGCGTCCTGCTGGAACTCGCTCAGCGTCTTCGGCGGCGCGCTGATGCCGGCCGCCGCGAACTCCTTCTTGTTGTAATACAGCCCGTACGCGTCGCCGAGCAGCGGCAGGGTGCAGCGCTTGCCCTGGTACTGGGTGTACTCCAGCATCGGCTTGGGGAAGGTGGCCGCCGGGTCGATGCGGTCGCGGCTCAGGAAGGGCGCGAGGTCGGTGAAGGCGCCCGAGGAGCAGAACTTGCCGACGTTGTCGGTGGTGAAGGACGACACGACGTCCGGGGCCTGCGAGCCGCCGGCCCGCAGCGCCTGGTTGATCTTGTCGTCGGTGATGTTCGCCTGCACCTTGACGTGGATGTTGGGGTGCGCCCGCTCGAACCGGGCGACGTTGTCGTTGATCGCCTTCAGCTCGTTCGGCGCCGACCAGCCGTGCCAGAAGGTGATGGTGACGTCCTTGGTGGCGTCGTCGTTCGCCGAGGACGAGTTCTGGCCGGTACACGCGCTCGCCAGCAGCGCTATCGCGGCCGTGGCCGCCACGGCGGCGGCTGCCTTCGTCAGACGGGTCACTGCTGTCTACCTCCGGAGGGGCGAGGGTGCGGGGGTGCTGAGGCACTCCGGGAGCGCGGGGATGCTCGGGGAGCGCGCGGGCGTACGGCGCGGGTGCGGCCGGCGTGCGGAGGGTGCGGGTACGGGTGTGGTGGGGGGACGGGGGGCGGACGTGGGTAGGGGGTGCCGTCGGAACGGCGGTGGGCCTCCTGCCGGGTGGCGGTCGAGGCGGGCCGGTGCCGTTCCGCTCGGGGAGCGGCCTGACGCGGGTTCGGTGCGGCCGGGTGGGTTCGGTGGGGTCAGCGCGAGGTGTCGAACACCTCGTCGCGGGTCGTGGCCAGGGCGCTCTCCAGTGCCCCGTTGAGCACGGGGTGGGTCTGCACGGTGCCGAGCACCAGGCGGGGCCTGGGCACCGCGAGTTCGGCCAGCTCGGCCTGGATCATGGCGCGCAGCGGCTCGCCGCCGGCGGTGATGACGTCGCCGGACAGCACGATCAGCTCCGGGTCGAGCACCGCCACCATGGAGGCCAGGCCCACCGCGTGACCGGTGGCGCAGCGGGCCAGCAGCTCGGCGTGCGCCCCGCTCTCCTCGCCGGCCTCGTACCGCTCGCCGGCGTCGGCCAGCAGTGCGGCCGCCGCGTCCGGCAGGGTGCCCGGCGGCTGCTCGATGTGCAGCTCCCGGGCGATCCGCAGCACCGCGTTGCAGCCGGCCAGCTCCTGGAAACCGCCGTTGTTGGCCTTGGTGACGTTGCGGACCAGCGGAGTGCCCGGCACCGGCAGGAAGCCGACCTCGCCGGCGCCTCCGGTCCAGCCGCGGTGCAGCCGGCCGCCGATCACGATGGCGGCGCCGATGCCCTCCTCGTTCCACAGCAGCACGAAGTCCTCGTGGCCGCGGGCGGCGCCGATGCGCTGTTCGGCGACCGCGGCGAGGTTGACGTCGTTGTCGTACTCCAGCGGCAGGGGCAGTGCCGCGGCCAGCTCGTCCAGCAGCGCCGGCGAGTGCCAGCCCGGCAGGTGACTGGCGTAGCGCAGCCGTCCGGTGCTGGGGTCGAAGGCGCCGGGCGTGCCGATCACCACCCGGTGCAGGTCCGAGCGGCCGAGCCCGGCCGCCTTCACCGCGCCGTCCAGCGCCTGCACCACTTGCTCCACCGCGCTGCCGGCCCGGCGGTGCGGGGTCGGCAGCCGGTACGAGCCGACGGTGCGGCCGGTGATGTCGGCGACCGCCGCCCGGATCCGCTCGGTGTTGACGTCCAGGCCGGCGACATGGGCGGCGTTCGGGTTCACCGAGTAGAGCTGCGCGTTGGGGCCAGGGCGGCCCGCGGTGGTGCCGGTGACCTGCACCAGGCCGGCTGCCTCCAGACGGGCCAGCAACTGCGAGGCGGTGGGCTTGGACAGCCCGGTCAGCTTGCCGATCCGGGTCCGCGACAAGGTGCCGTGTTCCAGCAGCAGGTCCAGCGCGGCGCGGTCGTTCATGGCGCGCAGTACGCGCGGCGTTCCAGGGGTGCCAGCCATGCGCGCCATCCTCCCTCAGTTCACTGTTAGGAAAGTTTCCTATTGGCGAAACGAAAGGTAGGCCCGCGCCGATCGGAGCGTCAAGGGGGATCGGCGGTGGTTCGCCCAACTCGTTATGAACCCCCGGGCATGTACCCGGGGCGTGTGCCGGACACGGAACAGCCCCCGGCACCACCAGCGTGCCAGGGGCCGTGCGCGCGGGAAAGAGGCCGTACGGCGCGAGGAGGGGGGCTACGGCGCCGGAGAGGCCGTACGGGCCCGCGACGGGCCGGCCGCGGTCCTCACTCCCCTGTGGCGGGCGGGGGCACCGGCGGGCGCGGCGGGGTGACCGGGACCGGCTCATCGGCCGGCGCGGGGGCGGCGGTCTCCACCGACAACGGCATCGGGGCCGTCGGCTCGGCGGCCGTCGCCACCGGCACCCCGCTGGTGATCACGATGCCCGCCTCGTCGAAGGCCCGCTTGATCCGCCAGCGCAGTTCCCGGGCGACTCCCGCGGACTCGCCGGGCATGGTCTTGGCCTGCACCTGGATCACCACGGACTCCGCGCTCACCGACGTCAGGCCCAGCACCTGCACCGGCTCCCAGAGCTTCTCGTCCCAGGGGTCGTCCTTGGCCAGTTCCTCGGCGGTGGCCGCGATCACCCGGCGGGCCCGGTCCAGGTCCTCGTCGGTGCCCACCTGCACGTCCACCACCGCTGTCGCCCAGCCCTGGCTGAGGTTGCCGATCCGCTTGACCTCACCGTTGCGCACGTACCAGATCTCGCCGTTGTCGCCGCGCAGCTTGGTCACGCGCAGCCCGACCTCTATGACCGTGCCGCTGGCGACGCCCGCGTCGATCACGTCGCCGACGCCGTACTGGTCCTCCAGGATCATGAAGACGCCGGACAGGAAATCCGTCACCAGGTTGCGCGCGCCGAAACCGATCGCCACGCCCGCGACGCCGGCGCTGGCCAGCAGCGGCGCCAGGTTGATCTGCAGCACCGACAGCACGGTCAGCGCGGCCGTGCCGAGGATCAGGAACGACGCCACACTGCGCAGCACCGACCCGATCGCCGCGCTGCGCTGCTTGCGCCGCTCGGCGTTGACCAGCAGGCCGCCCAGCGTGGTGTTGGCGGCGGCCGCCGCGCCCCGGTTCATCCGGTCGATCAGCCGGGTGATGGTGCGCCGCACCACGTTTCGCAGCACCAGGGCGATCAGCAGGATCAGCACGATGCGCAGGCCGCCCGACAGCCATCCGGCCCAGTTGTCGTCCACCCAGGTGCTGGCCTGAGCCGCGGTGTGCGGCAGGGCGAGGACAGGGGAGCGGGGAGCGGTGGCAGGCGCGGCGGCCAGGGACGTCGCGGTGGGCACGGGTGGAACCTCCGTCGGATGGATCGGCTTCCAATCTATCCGGCGACCGATGCCGTCTCGTTGCCGTCCTCGAGGGGCGGAAGGGCCGGCGGCGGGGGATGAACAGGACTGTGAGGCCAAGTCCGAGCAGAAGTGTGGTCCAAAACACCCTCGGTCCGTTACCCGGGCATGGTGGCGCGGTGCCCCGCCTTCCGGAGAGACTGAGACAGATCGTCCCGGCGCGAGCCACGCGCCGCCGGCGTTAGAGGAGGCATCCGTGCCGCATGTCCTGGTCCTGAACGCGTCGTACGAACCGCTCGGTGTCGTACCGCTCCGCCGCGCGCTCGTCCTCGTGCTCAACAACAAGGCCGTGTGCCTGGAGGAATCCGGCGCCTACCTGCACAGCGAGACAGAGGCGCTGCCGGCGCCCAGTGTCGTCAAACTCACCAAGTTCGTGCGCGTGCCCTTTCGCGGCACCGTGCCGTTGACCCGGCGGGCCCTGTTCGCCCGGGACGGCGGCAAATGCGCGTACTGCGGAGCCGCCGCAACCAGCGTCGACCACGTCATTCCGCGCAGCCGCGGCGGGCAGCACGCCTGGGACAACGTGGTGGCCGCCTGCAGACGGTGCAATCACGTCAAGGCCGACCGCCATGTGGCCGAACTCGGCTGGCGGCTGCGCCATCAACCCGCCCCTCCCACCGGTCTGGCCTGGCGGATCATCGGGACCGGCCATAGGGACCCGCGCTGGCTGCCATACCTGCAGCCTTTCGGCGCGGACGACGCCCTGGCCCGGATCGACGGCATATCAGCCTGAGACCCGGGCCTTCGTGTGTCACGGGGTGCCCGCCCGCCGCCCGCCCGCGGCGGACCGGGTCATCCCGTGACCGCGTATGCCTGGACGCTGTACAGCGAGTAGCCGTACTTGGTGGCCCGCCGCACTCCCTGCACCCGCA
Organism: Actinacidiphila acididurans; assembly: GCF_016918855.1. Lineage (GTDB taxonomy): Bacteria > Actinomycetota > Actinomycetes > Streptomycetales > Streptomycetaceae > Actinacidiphila > Actinacidiphila acididurans. The sequence continues at coordinate 147,340 of NZ_JADKYB010000017.1, read as the reverse complement.
GGAAGCGGGTCCCGGCCGCCGCGTCCGGCCCGTCCAGCCATACGGTCTCGGTGCCGCCGGCGCCGTCCGCCACCGTCGCCGCGGTGTGCCAGGTGGTCCCGTCCGTCGAGACCTGGATCTCGTAACGCGCCGCATAGGCGTCCTGCCAGCGCAGCACCACCTTGCCGACCCGGGCCGGGGCCGGCAGCTCGACCTGCACCCAGGCGTCGTCCCGCACCGGTGAGGACCAGCGGGTCGCCGGATCGCCGTCGGCCACCGCGGCCGCCGGGAAGTCCGCCGTCTCGTCGCCGGAGGAGGTGGCCACCGAACCCGGCACCAGGTCCGGGCCGCCGGTGTGCGGGTGGGTGCGCAGCGTCAGGCGCCGCTCCACCGTGCGCCCGGCCACGGTGACGCGGACCGGGACGGTGTACGTGCCGGGGGCGGTGTCCGCCGCGACCCGTACCGTCAGCGGGACGGCTGCCGTCGCCCCGCGGGGCAGCGTCAACTGCGCCGGGGCGGTCACCGTGACGCCGTGGGGCGCGCCGCCCACCGCGACCGCCGCCTGTGCGGCGCGCGGCAGTCCCGAGGCCACCCGGGCGGTCAGCGTCGCCGTCGAGCCGGCCTCCGCGTCCAGCACGGCCGCCTGGTCCAGGGTGACCCTGGGCGCGTCCGCGAACCACGGCACGATCTCGTGCACTCCGGCCGCGTCGGACAGCCGTACGGCGTCGGCCAGCACTCCGGCGTGCACCTCGGTCCAGCCGCTCGGGTCCAGGGCCCCGATGCGCCGCCAGACGCCGCCGGTGCGGACCTCCACCGCGACCGGCTGCGGCACCGGGCGCGGCGGCCGGGGCACGGCTCCGACCGGGACGGGCGGCGCGGGCGCGTTCGGCGGGCCGGGCGGGAAGACGTACGCGGGCGGCGCGGTGGGCGGGGGGCCGCCGGCCGCCGCAATGGTGACGGTGTCCAGCAGCCGCGCGCCGCCGAAGCCGACGGTCACCGGGCCCGGGCCCGAAGAGGTGGTCAGGTCGCCGTCGACCACCGCGGCGGCGTTCGCCGGGCCGGTCGCCTTCGGCGCGCTCTGGCCCGGCACGGTCACCGAGAACTCGCGCACCATCACCGACGCCGACTGGGTGTCGGTCGCCCGCAGCCGGATCCGGCGGGCCCGGGTGCCCGGCGGCAGGGTCGCCTCGATCACCGGCTGGTCGTGGTATTCGGCGATGCGCCGCCAGCCCGAGCCGTCGTCGTCGGCGACCTCGAGGACGGCGTCGTGCAGGAAGTCGTCGGAGCCGCTGCCGTCGCCCATGGCGACGCGCACGGCCGAGACCGGCCTGGCCGTTCCCAGGTCCACCCCGATGGTGTCGTCCGGCTGCGGCGGGGCGTCGCTGGCCCAGGCCGTGCCGTCCTTGCCGTCCACCATGGCGGAAGGGTCGGTGCCGTGCCCGGAGGCCATCGAGGTCGTCGCGGTCCGCCCGTCGGTGCCCACCCCGGCCCAGGCGTCGCCGTCGTCCACCGCGCGGGACAGGAAGTCGTCGAGCACCTGGCCGCCGACCTTGACCGTGCCCTGCGCCAGGGCGGCACGGTCCCGGTCCAGGGCCTGCCGGGCCCGCCAGGCGGCGGCGCCGTCGTTCCGCGCCTGGGCCAGCAGCATGTCCACCGCGTGCCCGCCGGCCGCCCCGTACAGCGACATCCGGTCCAGCCACGGCCCCACCTCGTCGCCGAAGGTGCCGTCGGCCAGTGCGCGCAGGTTCGTCTTGGCGCCCTGAAGCACCGTGAAGGCCGAGCGCAATTGTGTCGCCGCCGCCTGGGTGCGCTGCGGGTCGCGCGCGTCCATGGCGTCCTGGAACGCGGTGACCAGCGGCCGCAGATACGCCGACTCCTCGCCGCCGAGCGCGGAGGAGGACTCGTTGCCGGCCAGCGCGCGCAGCGCCGCCCTGGTACGCGGGTCGGGGCCGGCCAGGTCGTCCACGGCGGCCTGCCAGGAGGCGGCCGGGTCGTACCCGCCCGGGTTCCAGGCGTAGTCGGCGGCGGTGAACAGCGGGATCCGGGAGGCGGCCGGCTGCTGCATCGCGGAGGCCAGCACCCCGGCCGACACCGTGGCCAGCGCCGGCTCGCGGCCGGTGTAGGGCCCGAGGAACAGCCGGCCCGGGGCGAAGTCGTTGACCGGGTAGTCGTCCACCGTCAGCAACGGGTGCCGCAGCGCCGCCCTGGCACCGGCCACCTGGGCGCCGGTGATGGTCTGCGGCAGCACGCCCACACCCGTCCAGGCCACCTCCACCCCGGGGTCCAGCGCCGCGGCGAGCGCGGTCCGGTACGGGGTCGGGCCGTCCTGGTAGTACTCGGTCGGCAGCAGCGACAGGTCGGCGGCGCCGTAGCGCTGCTGGAGGTGGGCGGCGACCGCGTTGGCGACGCTCGCCTGGGCGCGGGCCGCCGCGTCCGGGCCGGTGCCGAACCGGGCCGTGTCGGCGCCGCAGTGCCACTCGCTGTAGCTCACGTCCTGGAACTGGAGCTGGAACGCGCGCACCCCCAGCGCCCACATCGCGTCCATCTTGCGCTCCAGGGCGCGCAGGTCGCCGGGCGAGCCGAAGCACATCGACTGACCCGGCGCCACCGCCCAGGCCAGGGTGACGTGGTCGCGGGCGGCCCGCTCGGCCAGCGCCCGGAAGCCGGCGCGCTGGGCGGCCGGGTACGGCACGCGCCACTGCGTCTGGCGGTACGGGTCGTCGCCCGGCGCGTACAGGTAGCGGTTCTGCTTGGTCCGGGCCATGAAGTCGAGCTGGGCCAGGCGCTGGGCCTGCGTCCACGGCTCCCCGTAGAAGCCCTCGGTGACGCCGCGCACGGGGGCGGCGGGCCAGTCCCGTACGGTCACCCCCGCGAAGCCGGCGGCGCCGCCCTGGCGGATCACGAGCTGACGCAGTGTCTGGGCGGCGTGGTACAGGCCGTCGTCGCCGCGGCCGTCCATGGCGACCGTGCCGCCGCCTACCGCGAGCCGGTAGCCGCCGTCGGGCAGGTCGCCCTGCGCGGGGGCGTGCAATTGTGCCAGGGGCGCGGCCGCGGGCGCGCCGGCGTAGACCGTCAGCCCCGGGCCGGGGCGGTCGGAGCGGACGACGTCCTGCGCGCCGGCCGTGCGCAGCACGTCGTCGATCTCGTCCAGCGCGTACGGGTCGGCGCCGCCGTCGGCGACCAGCGTCACGGTGGCGGTGACCGGCGCGAAGGTCCCCTGCGGCTTGATGGTCTGCGGCCTCGGCCACACGGAGGGGACGGCCGGCCCGTGTTCGGTGCCGGTCGCGGTCGTGCCGCCGGCCGCCTGACCGGAGGGCTGGTCCGCCAGCGCGGGGGCCTGCCCGAGCCATCCGCCGACCACGGTGGCCACCACGGCCACCGCCGAACTCCTCCGCAGCACGCGACCTCCCTGCGGCACGTTTCCGACTGTCCGACTGTTGGATTGTCCGGAGTTCCGGCGCGACGGTGCTCCGGCGCGCGCCCTCCGGCATGCCGGCCGCGCTGCCGACGACACGGGGGCCCGGTGAGCTTCCGCGGCACCCCGGTGGGGCGCCCTTTCCGCCGGGCGTCCGGCGTACCCGCGGTATTTCGTCGCCGGACCGCGAGAACATCACTCCCGCCACCCGTGTGTCAACGTCCTCTTCCGCGCCGGTTTTCCGCAGGCTGGGCGGCCGGGACGAACCGGGGCGGTCCCGCGGCCCACCCGGACGTGAAACCCGCAGGTGCGGGTGGTTCTCGGGCCGGCTCCGCAGGACGCGGACCGTCAGTCCGTCAGCACCAGCCACTGCCGTCCGTCGATGAGTTCGCGGGCCGCGTCCAGGTGGCCGGCGTGCGTGGCGGTCTCCGCGATCACGTGCAGCAGGATCTCCCGCAGCGTGCCGAGCCGGCTGTCCGCGAACAGGTCCGGCGGCCACCAGGCGGGGGCGTCCTGCGCACGGCGGCCCGCGACCACCGCGTCGCACAGCGCGGCCTCTTCCCGGTAGGCCGCCAGAACCGTCTCGGCCGGCTCCTGCGGCCCGACCCGCCAGGCTTCGTCCCCACTGGTCAGCCCCTCGATGACGGTCGCCTCGCCGGCGGCCACCGCCCGGAACCAGAACCGCTCCACATCCAGCGTCAGATGCCGCACCATCCCCAGGCACGACCACCCCGACGGCAGCACGGCCCGCCGCAGCGCCTCCTCCTCCAGCCCCGCCAGAATTTCCGTCACATGCCGCCGCTGCCCGTCCAGACACGCCAGCAGCGCCGCGATCTCCGCATCCATTCGGCTCCCCTTTCCCCCGGACTCCTCGGCCGGCCCTCAACCTATCGGCGCGGCCGGTCGCGCCCCGGACCCGCGGCGGCGGTCGCCCGGGGGCCGGAACAGGACTTCGCCGTTGATCCCGAGTTGTCCACAGGGTGTCCGGCGAGGGAGGGGGCGACATGCGAGGATGGGCTTTCCGGACAAGGACGTAAGGAGTGGCCACCGTGGCTGGAACGAACCTGACGCGCGAGGAGGCGCAGGAGCGCGCACGCCTGCTCACCGTCGACTCGTACGCGGTCGAGCTGGATCTGAGCGGCGCCCAGGACGGCGGGACCTTCAGCTCGCGGACCACGGTGCGGTTCGACGCGGCCCAGGAGGGCGCCGCGACGTTCATCGACCTGGTGGCGCCCACCGTGCACGAGGTGGTGCTGAACGGGACGGCGCTGGACCCCGCCGAGGTGTTCGCCGACTCGCGGATCGCCCTGCCCGGGCTGGCGGCGGGGGCCAACGAGCTGCTCGTGGTCGCCGACTGCGCGTACACCAATACGGGCGAGGGCCTGCACCGCTTCGTCGACCCGGTCGACAAGCAGACCTACCTGTACACCCAGTTCGAGGTGCCCGACGCCCGCCGCGTCTTCGCCAGCTTCGAACAGCCTGACCTCAAGGCGGCCTTCACCTTCACCGTGACGGCCCCGGCCGGCTGGACGGTGATCTCCAACTCGCCGACCCCCGAGCCCACCGAGGACGGCGTCTGGAAGTTCGCGCCGACCCCGCGCATCTCCACCTACATCACCGCCCTGATCGCCGGTCCCTACACCTCCGTGCACAGCAGCTGGGAGGACGGCAGCGGCCGCAGCGTGCCGCTGGGCATCTACTGCCGGCCGTCGCTGGCCGAGTACCTGGACGCCGAGGCGATCTTCGCCGTCACCCGGCAGGGCTTCGACTGGTTCGAGGAGAAGTTCGACTTCCCCTACCCCTTCGCCAAGTACGACCAGCTCTTCGTCCCGGAGTTCAACGCCGGGGCGATGGAGAACGCGGGCGCGGTCACCATCCGCGACCAGTACGTCTTCCGCTCCAAGGTGACCAACGCCGCGTACGAGGTGCGGGCCGAGACCATCCTGCACGAGCTCGCCCACATGTGGTTCGGCGACCTCGTCACCATGGAGTGGTGGAACGACCTGTGGCTGAACGAGTCGTTCGCCACCTACACCTCCATCGCCTGCCAGGCCCATGCCCCTGGCTCGGCCTGGCCGCACGCCTGGACCACCTTCGCCAACTCCATGAAGACCTGGGCCTACCGGCAGGACCAGCTCCCTTCCACCCACCCGATCATGGCCGAGATCAAGGACCTGGACGACGTCCTGGTCAACTTCGACGGCATCACCTACGCCAAGGGCGCCTCGGTGCTCAAGCAGCTCGTGGCGTACGTGGGGATGGACCAGTTCTTCGCCGGCGTGCAGGCCTACTTCAAGGCCCACGCCTGGGGCAACACCCGGCTGTCCGACCTGCTCGGCGCCCTGGAGGAGAAGTCCGGCCGCGACCTGAAGACCTGGTCCAAGGCGTGGCTGGAGACCGCCGGCATCAATGTGCTGCGGCCCGAGATCGCCGTCGGCGCGGACGGCGTCATCACCTCCTTCTCCGTCCGCCAGGAGGCCCCGGACCTGCCGGCCGGTGCCAAGGGCGAGGCGGTGCTGCGCCCGCACCGGATCGCCATCGGCGCCTACGACCTGCGCGAGGGCAAGCTGGTGCGCACCAACCGGATCGAGCTCGACGTCGACGGCGAGGTCACCGAGGTGCCGCAGCTGGCCGGCGCCCGCCGCCCCGACGTGATCCTGCTCAACGACGACGACCTGTCCTACGCGAAGGTCCGGCTCGACGAGCAGTCGCTCGCGGTCGTCCGCGACCACCTCGGCGACTTCACCGAGTCGCTGCCCCGCGCACTGGTGTGGGCCGCGGCCTGGGACATGACCCGGGACGGCGAACTGGCCGCCCGGGACTACCTGGAGCTGGTGCTGCACGGCGTCGCCAAGGAGACGGACATCGGCGTCGTCCAGTCCCTGCACCGCCAGGTCAAGCTCGCCCTGGACCTCTACACCGACCCCGCCTGGCGCGAGAGCGGCCTCACCCGCTGGACCGAGGCGACCCTGGAGCACTTCCTGGCCGCCACGCCCGGCAGTGACCACCAGCTCGCCTGGGGCAGGGCGTTCGCCACCACCGCCCGCACCTCCGAGCAGCTCGACATCCTGGCCGGCCTGCTCGACGGCACGGTCTCCTACGAGGGGCTCGCCGTGGACACGGACCTGCGCTGGTCGCTGCTCACCCGGCTGGCCGCCACCGGGCGGGCCGGCGAGGACGAGATCGCCGCCGAGCTCACCCGCGACCCCACCTCCGCGGGCGAGCAGCACGCGGCCGCCGCGCGGGCCGCCCGGCCCACCGCCGAGAACAAGGCGGACGTGTGGGCGTCCGTGGTGGACGACGACAAGCTGCCGAACGCCGTGCAGGAAGCGGTGATCGGCGGGTTCGTCCAGTCCGACCAGCGGGAGCTGCTGGCGCCGTACACGCAGCGGTACTTCGCCGAGGTGAAGCGGGTCTGGGAGACCCGCAGCCACGAGATGGCCCAGCAGATCGTGGTCGGCCTCTACCCCGCCCTCCAGGTCTCCCAGGCCACCCTCGACGCCACCGACGCCTGGCTGGACCGGGCGGAGCCGGTGCCGGCGCTGCGGCGGCTCGTGGTGGAGAGCCGGGCGGGGGTCGAGCGGGCGCTGCGGGCCCAGAAGGTGGACGCGGCGGCCGCTCGCTGAGCGGGTAGCAGCAGGTCCTTCGAAGGGGTGAGGGTCGCACGGACCCTCACCCCTTCGGCGTGCCCGGACCGGGAACGGCGACAGCGACAGCGACGGCGACGGACGACCGACCTCCCGCCTGCCGAGGGCCCGTCAAGCCCGTTCAAGCCCCCCGCATCACCGCCCCCGTTGGGCGAGAAGGGCCCCCGTCAATCCCGGCAACCCGCCGTGCACACGGTCGTGTGACATCCGAGACAGGGCATGGCGAATTCCGGGCAAACCAGGGGAAGCTGAGGCCAAGCGGCTGCGTCCCGTTGGTCACATGTTCACCGTTCGCCTCCATCGCATCACGCCTTGCTGTCGCGAGAGTTTTGAAGAGTCCACGTCAGGACTCGCACCGGCAGCTCAAGGGACCTCAAGGGAGGACTACATGGCCGAGTTGACTCGACGCCGGCTCCTCGGTTCGGCGGCGGGGGCGATCGGCGGTTCGGCGGCGCTCGCGCTGCTGCCGCCCAGCGTGCGGCGGGCGGTCGCGGCGGGACCGCCGCAGAACAGCTCGCTCGCCGACATCGAGCACGTCGTCCTGCTGATGCAGGAGAACCGCTCCTTCGACCACTACTTCGGCACGCTCTCCGGGGTCCGCGGCTTCGGCGACCCGAACCCGCTGACCCTTTCGACCGGCCGCTCGGTGTTCTACCAGCCCGACTCGGTCAACCCCGACGGCTACCTGCTGCCCTTCCATCTGGACACCAGGACGACCAGCGCCCAGGCCATCCCCTCCACCAGCCACGCCTGGTCGGTCCAGCACCAGGCGTGGAACAACGGCAGGATGGACAAGTGGCTGCCCGCGCACCGGTCGGCCGACGGAGCCAACGGGCCGTATGTGATGGGCTATTACACCCGCGACGACATCCCGTTCCAGTTCGCCCTCGCCGAGACGTTCACCGTCTGCGACAACTACTTCTGCTCGGTGATGGGCCCGACCTGGCCCAACCGGCTGTACTGGATGACCGGCACCATCGACCCGGGCGGTACCAAGGGCGGCCCGGTGACCAGCAACAGCGCGCCCAAGCCGTACACCTGGACCACCTACGCCGAGCGGCTCCAGGCGGCCGGCGTGAGCTGGAAGGTCTACCAGCAGACCGACGACTACGGCTGCAACATGCTGGAGCAGTTCGCCAACTTCAAGAACGCCAAGTCCGGCTCGGCTCTGTACGAGAACGGCGTGCGCCCGCAGCCCGAGGGCACCTTCGAGGACGACGCCCGCAACGACCGGCTGCCGACCGTCTCCTGGATCATCCCCACCAGCACCCAGTCGGAGCACCCCGACTACCTGCCGGCCGCCGGCGCCGACTTCGTGGCCCAGAAGCTGGAGGCCATCGCGTCGAACCCGGCGGTGTGGGCCAAGACCGCGTTCATCCTCAATTACGACGAGAACGACGGCCTGTTCGACCACGTCCCGCCGCCCACCGCGCCCACCGGCACGGCCGGCGAGTTCGTCCAGGGGCTGCCCATCGGGGCCGGTTTCCGGGTGCCCGCGATCATCGTCTCGCCCTGGACGGTCGGCGGCTACGTGGCCGGCGAGGCCTTCGACCACACGTCCCCGCTGCGGTTCCTGGAGCAGGTCACCGGCGTGAAGGAGACCAACATCTCCGCCTGGCGGCGCTCCACCTTCGGCGACATGACCTCGGTGTTCCGCTTCACCGACGCCCGGCCGGCCCCGCAACTCCCCACCGACACCGCGGCTCAGCTCGCCGAGGCCGAGCAGGAAGTCGCCACCCTGCCCAAGCCCAAGCTGCCCGGCGCCGCGCAGAGCGTCCCGGTCCAGGAGCCCGGGTCCCGCCCGCACGTGTAGCCCGTACGAGAACGTACGCCCGTATCGACGGCGTCGTCGGTGCGTACGCCTGGTCCGCCCGTGTCGTCCGCGGCGACACGGGCTCGGGCGTGCGTCAGTTGTCCTGCTGCTTGCCGCGGGACTTGTCGGTCACGATGACCAGGCCCGCGATGATCGCGAAGAGCACGAGCGGCGTGGCCACGAACAGGCCGAGCGTCTGGGCCACGCTCAGGCCGGAACCCGGGTCGTCGCCGTTGTCCCGGGTCAGCGCGAACGCCGGGGACGACATCAGCAGCATGAGCGTGGTCCCGGAGGTCACGACCCCGGCCCGCACGAGCTTCTTGGTGAGCTTCTTGTCCACACGCTCAATGTAGTGACCACCCCGGCGGGGCGCGCGCCCGGGGGTCCCTTACGGCGCGCGGCCCGCTCAGCGCGCCCCTTCAGGGCCGCCCCCGTCCGCCCCGCCCTCGTCGGACCGGCAGCCCTGCGACCCGCACCCTTCCCACGCGGCCGCCTCCGAAGTGGCCGCTTCCGAATGCACCTCCGCCAGCGCCCGCCGCACCTCATCCGCGAGCGCGTGCAGCCGGGGCGAGGCCGTCAGCTCCTCCAGGGACATCGGCGTGCCGTCCGGCCCGGCCACCGGAAGACGCCAGTTCGGGTACTCGTCCCAGGTCCCGGGCAGATTCTGTGGACGGCGGTCGCCCACCCCGTCGGGCAGCCACACCCCGATCATCCGGGCCGGGGTGCGGGCCAGGAACCGGTGCACCGCCTTGATCACCGCCTCCTCGTCGGCCGCGCCCTCCGGCAGCAGCCCCAGCCGGCTGAGCAGCGCCAGCCACTCGGCGACCTCCGCCGCCTGCTCGGCCTGCTCCTCGGCGAGCGGCCGGCCGAGCAGACCGAGCCGGTCCCGCAGCTCCACGTGCTCGCCGGTGAGCCGGGCGGCGGTGCTCGGCAGGTCGTGCGTGGTGGCGGTGGCCAGGCACGACGCCCGCCACGCGGAGGGCGGCAGCGGGCGCCGGTCGGCGGCCGGGCCCTCGTAGCGCCGCTCGAACCACAGCACCGAGGTGCCCAGCACACCCCGGTCGGCCAGTTCCTCGCGCACCCCCGGGCCGACCGTGCCCAGGTCCTCGCCTATGACCACGGCCCCGGCCCGGTGCGCCTCCAGCGCCAGCAGGCCGAGCATCGTGTGCGCGTCGTAGCGCACGTAGGCGCCCTCGGTCGGCGGGCGGCCGGCCGGCACCCACCACAGCCGGAACAGGCCCATCACGTGGTCCATCCGCAGGCCGCCGGCGTGCCGCAGCATGCGGGCGATCAGGTCGCGGTAAGGGGCGTGCCCGGCCTCGGCGAGCGCGTCCGGGCGCCAGGGTGGCAGCCCCCAGTCCTGGCCGCGCGAGTTGAACGCGTCCGGCGGCGCCCCCACCGACATGCCGGCGGCCAGCACGTCCTGCATCGCCCAGGCGTCGGAGCCGGCCGGGTGCACGCCCACCGCCAGGTCGTGCACGACGCCGATGCCCATCCCGGCGTCCCGGGCCGCCCGCTGGGCCGCGCCGAGCTGCGCGTCGGTCAGCCAGGTGAGCCAGCAGTGGTGGTCCACCCGGTCCAGCCGCTGGGCGCGGGCCCGGGCCACCTGCGGGGAGCGCGGGTCGCGCAGCGCGGCCGGCCAGGTGTGCCAGTCGGGCCCGTGCACCTCGGCCAGCGCCGACCAGGTGGCGTGGTCGTCCAGCGCCTGGCCCTGCTCGGCCAGGAAATCGGCGTACGCGGCGCGCCGGCCCGGGCTCAGCGGGACATCCCGCAGCAGGTCCAGCGCCTGCGACTTCAGCGCCCACACCGCGTCCCGGTCGATCAGCGCGTTCCCGGTCAGCACGGACCGCCGCAGCTCGTCGGCCTCGGCGGACAGCAGCGAGGCGCGCTCGCGGGCCCGCGGCGACAGGTAGGCGTACTCCGGGACCTCCTCGATCCGCAGGTACACCGGGTCGGGGAAGCGGCGGGAGGAGGGGCGGTACGGGGAGGGGTCGGTGGGCGGGCCGGGCACGGCCGCGTGCAGCGGGTTGATCTGGACGAAGCCGGCCCCCAGCGCCCGGCCCGACCAGGCCGCCAGGTCGGCGAGATCGCCCAGGTCGCCCATGCCCCAGGAACGCCCGGACAGCACCGAGTAGAGCTGGGCCATGAAGCCGAAGGTGCGCCCCGCCGGGCCGGGCAGCCGCTCGGGGGCGACCACCAGCTCGCCCCGCACGGTACGGCCGTCGGGCGCGGTGGCGAGCAGGACGTACGAACCGGGCTCGTCCGGGGTGCCCGTCACGAGGTCGCCGGCGGTGGTCCGTACCTCCAGGCCGGCCGGCTCCGGCACCCGGCCGGCCAGCGCGTCGCGCACGGTGCCGCGGCCCGCCCGTACCACCGTGAGCGGCGGCAGCACCCGGTCCGCCCGGGCCCGCTCGTACTTCTCGGCGGCCCGGGCCACCGCCTCGGGGGTGCTCGCGTCCACACCGAGCGCGGCCAGCACCGCCACCACGGTGTCCTCCGGCACCCGCACGCTCTTCCCGGGCGCCGGCTCGTACGTCACGTCGACGCCGTGCAGTCCGGCGAGCCGCAGACGGTCCATCCCCGCTCCGTTCGTTCGTCTCCCGGGCTCCCGGGCACCCGCTCGGGTCCCTCCGGCGGCCGGACCCGGGCCTGTTGTGCCCTACCCCGCCGGGTCGGGCCTCATGTCCTGCCCCCGGCCGTACGGACGCGCGAACGGCCGCAACCGTGAAGACCGCAGGGCGCACGTACGACAGCTGCCCGTGCAACGGACGGCGGGGCGGCCGCCGAATCGGCGACCGCCCCGCGGACAGTGCTCAGCGCACGCCTGCCGCAAACCCCTACGGCACTACGGCACCGTCTTGGTGATGATCACACTGCCGGTGCCGGCGACCGAGCCGCGCGCGTCGAGGAGCTGGACCTCGCCGAAGAGCTGCCGGCCCTCGGGCGCGGCCGAGGAGGCCAGCACCGAGGCGGTCACCTGCGCCGAGGCGCCGTGCGCCAGGACGACGGGCGCCGAGCCGTCCACCGAGACCTGGCCGAGGGAGTCGGCGTAGTAGACGTCCTTGTAGGAGTACGTCGTCGTGCCGGCCGGCACCGAGTAGCCGTCCACCTCGAAGGTGTAGGTGCCCGGCGCCGGGTCGGTCAGGCTCACCGACTCCTCGGCGTCGCCGTCCGCGGACTGGCCGACGAGCGTGCCGTCCCGGTAGACGTACAGGTCCAGGTCCGCCGAGGCGTCCGACGGCGAGCCGATCGCGACGTCCAGGCGCGACACCCCCGAGCCGAGGGTCAAGGTGGTGGTCTGCGTGTCGCCCTGCGCGATGGTGGGCGTGGCGGTGGCCGCCGAGCCCAGCGGGCCGCCCTCGAGCGTGCCCTGGATCGGGGCGAAGCCGTTGGTGACGGTCCAGGAGACCGGCGCCGGGGTGCCGACCTTCGCCTCGTCCACGGTCCGCACCGCCGGGTCGAAGGCCGCCCCGAGCACGGAGACGGTCAGCCGGTACGGGTTGTCCAGCAGCGGCGAAGTGCGCCGCGCCTCCACCTCGATCTCCCACACGCCCGGCATGGGCGCGGTGTAGGAGCGCACATCCGGCCGGCAGACGTTCGCCGGGTTGTCGTAGTTCGGGTAGCAGTCGGTCGTCTGGTGCGGGTCGAGCGGCACACCGTAGGGGTGCATGGTGATGAACCGGGTCTGGCTGCCCGGCTTCAGCCCGTCCATCGCGATCTCCAGCGAGGTCGCGCCGGCCGGCACCGTGACGAAGTACGAGGTGGTGCTGTCGCGCTCGATCGAACCGGAGCGGGTCAGGGTGTACGACGGGCCCGCCGCCGGAGCGGAGACCACGACCGCGGCCGGGATCCGGGTGTCGGTGCCGCGGGTCAGCGGGTCGTCCAGGTTCAGCAGCGCGCTGTGCACGCCGGCCGAGCGCGGGCGCGCGGTGATCCGCAGGTTCACCGGCTGGTTCAGCGGCAGCCGCACCAGCGGGCCGCCCTCGACCCGGAACGTCCCGTCGTTGTGCGCCCAGCTCAGCGTCTGCCACTGGGCCGCGGCCGGGCCACCGGTACGGGTGACGGTGACGGTGTACGTGCGCGAGCCGCCGGCGGTCAGGCCGCCCTCGCGGTCGTACACGCCGGTGCCGTAGCCGGGGGTCTGCAGGAAGGAGGACAGCACCGTGTTCACCGGGGCCTTGACGGTGTACGTGTCCGCGGACACGCCCCGCTTCAGCAGGTCCCAGGCCCGGCCCACGGCCACCAGGCCGGCGCCCTGGTCGACCGTCTGGAAGCCCGGGATCTCACGGGCGGTGCTGGTCAGCGCGGGGCGCAGCTGCGCCGGTGTGACGGTCAGGTGGTGCTCCTTGGCCGCCGACAGCAGCAGCGCGGTGGCACCGGTGGCCTGCGGGGAGGCCATCGAGGTGCCCTGGAGCATCGCGTAGCCCGGCGGCAGGCTGTAGCCGGCCTCCTTCACCGGGGAGCCAGGCTCCCAGGTCGGGATCGCGTTGATGGACGCGCCCGGCGCGCTGATCACCGGGGCCAGGCCGCCGTCCTCGCGCGGGCCGCGGGAGGAAAAGGGCAGCATCGAGTACGGCACGGTGACCTGCGAGCCGTAGTTGGCCGCCCAGGTCTCCTTGGAGATGGCCGCGCCCACGCTCAGCACGTGGTCGGCCAGGCCCGGGTCGCCGATGGTGTTCAGGCCCGGCCCGTCGTTGCCGGCCGAGATGACCAACTGCACCCCGTAGGTGTCGATGAGCTGCTTGTAGAGCAGGTCACGGGCGCTGGCACCGTCGTTGAGGGCGCCGAGGCCGCCGATGGACATGTTGACGACGTCCACGTGGTGGTTGACCACCAGGTCCGTCATGCCCTCGGTGAGCGCGATGTTGGTGCAGCCGCCGGTCCAGGTGCAGGCCCGCGAGGAGACGATCTTCGCGCCGGGCGCGGCGCCGTTCATCTTCCCGCCGAACAGGCCGTAGGCGCTGGTGATGCCGGCCACGTGGGTGCCGTGCTCGGACTCCACCACACCGATGTTGACGAAGTCGGCCGTCTTGCCGACCCAGGACCCGCCGTAGGGGTCCATGGGCACGTTCTTGCGGATCTCGATGGTGAACGGGATCGACTCCGAGATGGCCGTCGCCGGGTCGTCGGTGCCGAAGTGCCCGATCTGGAAGCCGTCCTTGTACGGCTTCATCGGCGTGTCGTCGGTGAAGTCGCCGTTGTTGTTCAGGTCGACCCGGACCGTGCCCGCGGCCGGGTCGTAGAGCAGGCCCCACACGTCGGTGGTGTCGCCGTCGCGGTTGAGGTCGCCGTTCATGTCGCCGCCGATGGTGGCGGACTCCGCGAAGCGGGCGAACTTGTACGTGCCGGCCGGCGCGGTCCAGGTGCGGCCGGCGCTGGTGAAGGAGGGCCCGGTCACGTCGGTGACCATCGCGCGCCAGGTGGCGTCGCCGTCCAGGATCGGGTCGGTGGCGGTCACCCAGTCGACGATCTTGCGCTCGCCGGTGCTGGTCCTCTGCAGCGCCGGGTGGCCGACGTCGACGCCGGCGTCCAGGATGCCGATGGTGATGCCGCGGCCGTCGGCCGTGGGGTGGTCCTTGACGAAGTCCACCGCGCCGGTCTCGAAGGCCGGCTGGTAGGGGTTCTTCGCCGGAGTGTTCCGGTCCGGGCCCGGATACGTGGCCGCGGGCCTGGAGTGGCGCGCGGCGGCCGGGGTGGTGTCGGCGGCCGGGGTCGGGTCGTCGAGCGCGATCTCCTGCTTGAGGTCGATCGCCAGCACCTGCGGCAGCTTGCCGGCCGCGGTGATCGCGGCGGCGGCCTTCGCGGTCGGCACGGTGGCCCGCACGTAGCCGACCTGGTCGTAGGTCAGGCCGACGCTGGCGCCCTGCGCCCGCAGGCTCGCGGCGACCCGGGCGGTGTCGCCCGGGGTGGCCGCCACCATGAAGGTGACGTTGCGGGCCTTGTCCGCCTCGGCCTTGGCCAGGGCGGCGGCGTCCGCGGCGCCGAGCTTGTCCGGGGCGTCCTTGCCGGCCGAGGCGGCCCCGCCGGGCGCGGCCGGCGCGGGCGTTGACGGACCGGTCCCGGCACCGGCGGACGCGACGGCGGGCCCGGCGCCGGCCAGCGCGGCCGCCAGGCCCGCCGCGAGCGCGACGCGGACCGCCCGTCTGCGTATGGAGAAGTGAGCGAAGGTCATGGGCATCCTTGGCTGTGCGTTGGCGAGGTGTTCGCTGTGCGGAGCCGTACGACCGCTCACATTGAAGGAATGGGGTGCTCTTTGGGGAGTGTTGACCTCGTCATGGCCTTTCGCTGACGCATTTCCGCCACACGCCATCGGGGACATACAGGGGTGATGCGGCGCAATTCACCAGGGTGCGGGGGGTCGGGCGGAACAGCCGGCGGGCCGTCGGTCGACGCGTTCCGGTACGGTCCGTCCCCCGACCCTCGTCCGCGCCGTCACCTGGGCGTGACCACCACGTACGCGGCCGGCGCCCCCTCTCCCGAGGCCATCAGGGCGGAGAGCACCACCCCCGCCTGCTGCTGCTCGGCGTCCCGCAGCGCGTCCGCCGTCACCGGCAGCACCGTGATGCCCAGCGCCTCCAGCCGCTCGCGGTGCCGGGCCGACCACGAGTCCGTCCCGCCCTTCGGACAGGAGCACGCCTCGATCACCAGCGCCACCGCGTGCTCGGGCCAGTACGCGTCCACCCCGCCCAGCGGCGGCCCGCCCGGCAGGGTCAGCCGCACGTTCCACACCGGATCGGGCAGCCGGTGCCGGCGCACCATCGCGTACAGCCGCTCCTCGGCCAGCGCCCGGCCCTCGGCGCGCAGCACATCGGTCGCCCCGCACACGTGCGGAGCCTCCAGCAGCCCGCCCCGGGTCAGTTCGGCGATCACCGCCTGCGCCTCGCAGTGGCCGCGCCGCACCGCCTCGGCGAACAGCACCCGTACCGTGTCGACGTCGTCCAGCGCGGCCACCGCGTCGGCCAGCGCCCGGGCCGGCGGCGCGCACGGCACCCCGGCCACGTCCCGCGGCTGCGGCAGTTCGTCGGCCCGGTGCAGCGCCACGTCCCCGGCGTCCCGCAGCCGCCGGTGCCGGCCGATCAGCACGTCGATGCGCGGCAGCCCGGCCAGCGCGGGCACGCAGGCGAATCCGTACAGGGCCAGCGCCGCCGGCCCGGTCACCATCGCGCGCGGCGCACGCGGGTCGCGCCCGGCGTACAGCAGCGCGGCACGCACCCGTTCCTGACTGCTGGGCGGGCCCGGATGCAGCAGATACACCTGCGGCAGCACCTGCTGCCAGGGGCCGCCGGGCCCGCACCGGTCCGCGATCTGCTGGTCGCTCAGGCCGCGGTGCTTGAGCCTGCGTTCCGTCACCACGGTGTCGGCGGCCCCGCCGTGGTGCCCGGCCGCTCGGGGAGAAGGCTGGTTCACGTTCATGCGCAGTGGATTCCCGCGCCCCCGGCGGCCCCGAACCCCTGTTACACACCTGTCGGCAAAACCGGACAACTCCGGGCTAAAGTCCACATGTTCGGATGCCGAGAGGGGAGGCGCCGGCGCAGCGGCCGGCCCTCCCCTCAAAGGCGCGGGTCACAGGCTCGCGTCGCAGGACTGGGCGCGCAGGGCGCGGGCCAGGTCGTCGCGGGACTCCAGGACCAGGCGGCGCAGGGCGGGGGCCGCGTCCTCGTGGGCCGCCAGCCAGGCGTCGGTGGCGGTCAGGGTCTCGGGGCGGTCCTGGAGGGAGGGGAAGAGACCGCGGACGACGGCCATCGCGATCTCGATCGAACGCGTGGCCCAGATCCGCTCGACGACGGCGAAGTACGGGTCGGCGTAGGGGGCCGTCAGCTCGCGCTGCCCGGGCTGGGCGAAGCCGGCGATGGTGGCCTCGACCAGGGCGTTGGACAGCGTGTCGGACTCGACCACCTCGGCCCAGGCCGTCGCCTTGACCTCGGCGGAGGGACGGGAGGCCAGACATCGGACCGCGTGCCGGTGGCCGGAGGCGGTGTCGTCCCGGGACCGCTCGGCCGCGATCTCCGCCGCCCCGGCGGCGCCCTGCGCGGTCAGCGCGGCCAGGAACGTCCAGCGCAGCTCCTGGTCCACCTCCAGCCCGTCGATCTTGGCCGAGCCGTCCAGCAGCCCGCGCAGCAGTTGCAGGTCGGACGCCGACGCCGCGACCTCCGCGAAGAACCGCGCCCAGGCGAGCTGGTGGCCGCCGGCCGGCTCGGCCAGCCGCAGTTCGCGCAGGGCGCCCTGGGCCACCTCCTGCCCGGCGGCCTCCCGCGCCTGCGGCGCCACGAACTGGGTCAGGGCCGCGCGCGCCTGCTGGTGCAGCGACTGGAGCACTCCGATGTCGCTCTCCCGCCCGGCGAACCGCAGCACCAGGTCCAGGTAGGCCCGGGCCGGCAGCAGCGCGTCCCGGGTCAGGTTCCACACCGCCGACCAGGCCAGCGCCCGGGCCAGCGGGTCGGTGATGTCGCCCAGGTGCCCGCTCAGCGTCGTCAGCGAGGCGTCGTCGAAGCGCATCTTGCAGTACGTCAGGTCGTCGTCGTTGACCAGCACCAGGTCCGGCCGCGGCCGTCCCACCAGGGCCGGTACCGCGGTGGCCGGCCCGGCCACGTCGATCTCGACCCGGGCGTAGCGCTCCAGCGCGCCGCCCGCGCCCAGCTTGTACAGGCCGACCGCCACCCGGTGCGGGCGCAGCCGCGGCTGCTCGCCCTCGCCGGTCTGCAGCACCGTGAGCGAGCTGATCCGCCCCTGCTCGTCGCACACCACCTCCGGCGTCAGCGAGTTCACCCCGGCCGTCTCCAGCCAGGCCGCCGACCACTGGGCCATGTCCCGGCCCGAGGTCTCGCCGAGCACCGACAGCAGGTCCACCAGCGCGGTGTTGCCGTAGGCGTGCCGCTTGAAGTACCGCCGCGCGGCCTCCAGGAACGCCTCCCGCCCCACGTACGCCACCAACTGCTTGAGCACCGCGGCGCCCTTGGAGTAGGTGATGCCGTCGAAGTTGAGCTTGGCGGCCTCCAGGTCGGGGATGTCGGCCACCACCGGGTGCGTGGACGGCAACTGGTCGGCCCGGTACGCCCAGGTCTTGCGGCGGTTGGCGAAGGTGATCCACCCCTCCCCGTACCGCGTCGCCTCGACCTGCGAGAAGGACGCCATGAAGTCGGCGAAGGACTCCTTCAGCCACAGGTCGTCCCACCACCGCATGGTCACCAGGTCGCCGAACCACATATGGGTCATCTCGTGCAGCACCACATTGGCCCGGTGCTCGTACGACGCCCGCGTCACCTTGCCGCGGTAGACGAACTCCTCGCGGAAGGTCACCAGGCCCGGGTTCTCCATCGCCCCGAGGTTGTACTCGGGCACGAACGCCTGGTCGTACTTGCCGAAGGGGTACGGGTAGTCGAAGGAGTCGTGGAAGAAGTCCAGCCCCTGCTTGGTGACCTCGAAGATCTCCTCGGCGTCCAGGTGCCGGGCCAGCGAGCGGCGGCACAGCACCCGCAGCGGGATCTCCAGCGCCTCGCCGCCGGTCAGGGCGCGCGTGTAGTGGTCCCGCGCCACGTGGTAGGGGCCGGCCACCACCACCGTGATGTAGGTGGAGATCGGCCGGGTCGGCAGGAAGTCCACCGTGACGCCGCCGTCCGGCGCCGGTGCCGGCTCGCCCTGCGCCGCGCTGTTGGACAGCACCTCCCAGCCCTCGGGCGCGGTGACCCGGAAGGTGAAGGGGGCCTTGAGGTCGGGCTGCTCGAAGTTGGCGAAGACCCGGCGGGAGTCGGCCGGCTCGTACTGGGTGTACAGGTACACCTCGCCGTCCTCGGGGTCCTCGAAGCGGTGCAGGCCCTCGCCGGTGTGCGAGTAGAGGCACTGCGCGTCGACCTCGAGGGTGTTGTGCTCGGCGAGGCCCTCCAGCGCGATCCGGGCGCCGTCGAAGACCGCCGCGGGATCCAGGTCGCGGCCGTTGAGCCGGACCGAGGTCACCGACCGGGCGATCAGGTCGGCGAAGGAGGAGGCGCCCGGCTGCGCGCACCGGAAGTCGATCACCGTGGTCGAGCGGAACGTGCGCTCGGCGCCGCCCGGCGCGGGCCCGGTGGCCGACCGCACGTCCAGCGCCACGTCGTACCGCTCGACGGACAGGATCGCGGCCCGGGCTCGGGCCTCCTCACGGCTCAGGTTCTCGCCGGGCACGGGCACACTCCTTCGGGTGGTTCACTCAGGTGGTACGCGGTGTTGTCACATACCGGTGGTATGTGACTGTGTACACGAGGGGCAGGGGTCTCCTGCCCGACAGGCCATCCTTTCACCCGGGGAATGCGGTCACGCACATGCCGCGTTGTGCGTTGTGCAAGAGGTGTGCCCAATGCGTGTCCGGCGTGGCGCACCCGGCCGGAACCGTCTGAGGAGTACCAGTGACCGCCACCGCCCCCGAAACCGAGCTGCAGGACACCGCCACGACGACGGCCGACTTCTGGTTCGACCCGCTGTGCCCCTGGGCGTGGATGACCTCCCGCTGGATGCTGGAAGTGGAGAAGGTCCGCCCGGTCCGGGTGCGCTGGCACGTGATGAGCCTGGCGGTGCTCAACGAGAACAAGCTGGACACCCTGCCCAAGGAGTACGCGGACTTCCTGCGCGACGCCTGGGGCCCGGTCCGGGTCGTGATCGCCGCCCAGCAGCAGCACGGCGACGCGGTCCTCGCCCCGCTCTACACCGCGCTCGGCACCCGCTTCCACAACCAGAAGCAGCCCCGCACCCGCGAGACGATCGTGGCGGCCCTGGAGGAGGTCGGCCTGCCCACCTCCCTCGCGGACTACGCCGACACCGACACGTACGACACCGAGCTGCGCGCCTCCCACAAGGTGGGCATCGACAAGGTCGGCCAGGACGTTGGCACCCCGGTCATCGCGGTGCCCGGCGCCGACGGCGACGAGGTCGCCTTCTTCGGCCCGGTGGTCACCCCCACCCCGCGCGGCGAGCAGGCCGCCCGGCTGTGGGACGGCACCCTGCTGGTCGCGTCCACCCCGGGCTTCTACGAGATCAAGCGGACCCGGACGGCCGGCCCCAGCTTCGAGTGACGCGCTCCGCGTCGCGATCCCCCCACTGTCCCCCCCGCTCCCGTGTTCCCGTGAGATTGCGGTCCCCTCATGCCACACCTCGGACTGGTCACCGTCGTGGTGCGCGACTACGACGAAGCCATTGATTACTACCGGCGCGCGCTCGGCTTCGAGCTGCGCGAGGACACCCCGCGGGTCGACGGCGGCCGATGGGTGGTGATGACGCCGCCCGGCGCCCGGGAGACCGGTGTGCTGCTCGCCGAGGCCTCCGACCCCGGGCAGCAGGCACGGGTCGGCGACCAGACCGGCGGCCGGGTCGGCTTCTTCCTGAACACCGACGACTTCGACCGGGACTACAAGCGGATGGTCGCCGAGGGCGTGGTCTTCGAGGAAGAGCCGCGCACCGAGCCGTACGGCGTGGTGGTGGTCTTCCAGGACCTCTACGGCAACCGGTGGGACCTGATCCAGCCGGCCTGAATTGGTGGTTCCCCACAGTTCCCGGCAACCCGCGCGGGGCGGGGCGCGGCCGTCCGCGCCCGCCCCGCTCGCGGCGGCAAACGTGACATGGCTCACGTCACCTGCTGAAACACCCTCACCGGCGGCATCCGGGCACTGCCTTGACCGGGCACGGAAGGCTCCAAGTGAAGGTCGGCGGCTTTGTAGGTGCCACACGATGATCGGCCCCGTGGGGCCGGGGTAGCGTCACGAGGTCCGCTTTCCCTCACCCACCTCCGGGGAGTCCCGATGAGCACCGCCGCCCCGGCCGCGTCGGCCGGCACCGTCCTGGCCGACCTGCTGCCCGCCTCCTCCGCCGCCCGCGCCCGGCTGCGCGACGCCGCCCTGATCGCCGGCGGCGCCGGCCTGACCGGCCTGGCCGCCCAGCTCTCGGTGCCGGTGCCCGGCTCGCCGGTCCCGGTCACCGGGCAGACCTTCGCCGCGCTGCTGGTCGGCACCGCGCTCGGCGCCCGCCGCGGCTTCGCCTCGCTCCTGCTGTACGCCGTCGCCGGCGTCGCCGGTCTGCCGTGGTTCGCCGGCGGCTCCTCCGGCTGGTCCATGCCCAGCTTCGGCTACATCCTCGGCATGCTCGCCGCCTCCGCGGTCGTCGGCGCCCTGGCCCGCCGCGGCGGTGACCGCACGGTGCTGCGGATGGCCGGGGTGATGGTGCTCGGCTCCGCCGTGATCTACGCGATCGGCGTCCCTTACCTGGCCCACTCCGCCCACCTGTCCGCGAGCCGCGCGGTCGCCCTGGGCCTGCGCCCCTACCTGCTCGGCGACGCCATCAAGGCCGCGCTCGCGATGACCGCGCTGCCCGCCGCCTGGAAGCTGGCCGGCGGCCGGGACTGAGCCGCAGCGGGCGCCCGCGGCCGGTACACCTGTGTCCGCCCGGGCGCCCGCGGCCGTGCACCCGCGTCCGCCCCCCCCGGCGCGCCCCGGGTCCCGCCGGGGCCGGGCAGGGCAGGCGCGCCGGGCCCCGCCGGGCATGACAGACTCGGGGCATGCGCGTGTATCTCGGCTCGGATCATGCCGGCTTCGAACTCAAGAACCACCTCGTGGAATGGCTCACCGCGGCCGGGCACCAGCCCGTGGACTGCGGGCCGCACATCTACGACGCGGTGGACGACTACCCGCCGTTCTGCCTGCGGGCGGCGGAGCGGACCGCCGCCGACCCGGGCAGCCTCGGGATCGTGATCGGCGGCTCGGGCAACGGCGAGCAGATCGCGGCCAACAAGGTCAAGGGCGTTCGGGCCGCGCTGGCCTGGAACGAGCAGACCGCCTCGCTGTCCCGGGAGCACAACGACGCCAATGTGCTCAGCATCGGCGCCCGGATGCACTCCCAGGAGGAGGCCACCAAGTTCGTCGAGATCTTCCTGGCCACCCCCTACTCGCACGTCGAGCGCCACCAGCGCCGTATCGACATGCTCACCCGCTACGAGGCGACCGGGGAACTGCCGCCGGTCCCCGCGCACCACCCGCAGCAGGACTGAGCCGAGGGCATGCCCGAAGGACACACGATCCACCGGCTGGCGCAGGACATCGGGGAGCGCTTCGCCGGCCGTCCGGTGCGGGCGAGCAGTCCGCAGGGCAAGTTCGCCGACAGCGCGGCGCTGCTCGACGGCACCGTGCTGGAGGCCACCGACGCCCACGGCAAGCACCTCTTCCTCGGGTTCGGGCCGCTCGGCTGGGTGCACATCCACCTGGGCCTGATCGGCACGGTCGCCTTCGAGGGCCCGGCCAGCGACACCGTACGGCTGCGGCTGGCCGGCGCCGGACCGGGCGGCCCGACCATGGACCTGCGCGGCCCGGCCGCCTGCGCGCTGGTCACCGACGGCGAGAAGCAGGCGATCGGCGCCCGGCTCGGCCCCGACCCGCTGCGGCCCGACGCCGACCCGGACCTGGCCTGGGCCCGGATCTCCCGGTCCCGGGTGTCGGTGGCCGCGCTGCTGATGGACCAGAAACTGCTCGCCGGGGTCGGCAACGTCTACCGCGCCGAGGTGCTCTTCCGGCACGGCGTTGACCCCTTCCTGCCCGGCCGGGCGCTTTCCCGCGAGCTGTGGCGGGCGATGTGGGCCGACCTGGTCGCCCTGATGCGCCAGGGCGTGCGCAACAACCGCATCGACACCGTCCGCCCCGAGCACGAGCCGGCGGCGATGGGCCGTCCGCCGCGGGTGGACGACCACGGCGGCGAGGTCTACGTCTACCGCCGGGCCGGCCTGCCCTGCCTGCTGTGCGGCACCGAAGTACGCACCCAGGTGCTGGCCGCCCGCAATCTGTTCTGGTGCCCCACCTGCCAGCCGCCGCAGGAGGCGTCCGTACGTCCGTAGCGGCCGTCGTACGGGCGCACACCGGCCACGTCGTACGTACGCGGGCCTCCGCGTGGCCCGCCTCCGCGCGGCCCGCTCAGAACCCGTGCGGCAGCCACGGCTCCACGTCGCCGTGGAAGGCCGCCGACGCCTCCCGCAGCGCGCCCGGCCGCAGCTCGCGTACGGTCCCGGCGGCGGCCATGGCGCGCAGGGTCGGGCCGCCGAGGTAGGCCGCGCCCAGGTCGCGTACGGGCACGGCCAGGTCCGCCGGTGCGGTGGTCCGTTCGCAGGTCGCCCCCTCGGCGTCGCCGGACAGCCGCCAGGCGCCGGAATTCCACGGGCAGAAGGGGTCCTCGACGGCGAGCACCACGTCCACCGGACAGGTGTAGGTGCGGGCCGACAGCGCCGCGCCCACGTCGACCAGCCGCAGGTGCAGCCCGTCGCGCCAGCCGAGCCGGCAGCGGCGCAGGTCGGAGACCAGGTGCACCAGCGGGTCGTCGGCCGGGCGGTTGCGGAAGGCCACCGAGGAGGTCAGGTCGATGTCCGCCAGGTACTGCCACAGCGCGGCGCCGACCGCGGGGTCCAGGGCCTCGAGGTCCTTGAGCCGGACCACCGACTCGCTGCCGCCCGCGCCGCGCTGGGGCTTGACCGCGTACCGGGCGTAGCCCCGTACCTCGCCGTCCAGTTCGGCGAGCACGCACAGCAACTCGGTGGCGCCGTCCCGGTCCGCGGGCGGGTCCAGCACCGGCTTCCGCTCCCAGCCCGGCTGCCGGGCCAGCATTCCCGGCCGCCCGGCGACCACCTGCGCGTACACCGCCTCACAGGCGTCGAGGGCCGCCGCGGCCGGGCCCAGCCGGAACCGCACCCGCCGCCCCTCCTCGGGCACGGCGAAGCTCACCCTGGTGGTGTCGACGGTGCCGGACATCTCGCGGGTGGCGACGCCGTAGCCGAAGCGGCCGTAGATAGCGGGCTCGGAGGCGGTGAGAATGGCCACGCTCTCGCCGCGGGCCCGGAAGTCGTCGAGCTGCCGGCGCATCATGGCGGTGAGCACCCCGCGGCGCCGGTGGGTGGGCTGGACGCTGACCATGGTGACGCCGGACACGGCCAGCGGGGCGCCGCCGGGAACCGTCATCCGGAAGGAGAAGGCACCCGCGGTGCCGATCAGCTCCTCCCCGTCCCAGGCCGTCAACGACCGCTCGGTTTCGGTCAGTTGTCGCCACAGCTCGCGGTCTTCCGGAGCACTGGCCGGCCAGCCGAAGGCCCGCGCCAGCCGGTCGAAGTAAAGGTCCCACAACTCGGGCGCCAAGGGCCGTACGTCGGTCGTCATGAATCCTGCCTACCAGCCGGACGGTGTGCGGGCGAACACATTTCCGGCCCCGGCGGGACCTGCACGGCAGCTCCCGCCGAGGGGAGGAGTCCGGTCTCACAGTCCATCCCGCCTGCGCGATGCCAGGTCGGATGGGTAGGGTCGCCGGGACATGGCAAAGAGGGTGGCAAATGAAGGTATCGGGCTACGGTGGCGCATGCGCTGGCACCGGGCCCGGCTCACCGTGCGCCGCTCCGCCGTCGACTACTTCCGCGGCGACGCCCCGGACTGGACGGGCCTGGCCGTCCTGCTGCTGACGGTGCCGGCCCTGGCCGTCACCACCGTGTGCGTGCCCGTCTGGTGCCCGCCCAGCGCCCTGGTGCTGCCCATCCTCACCGGCGGCCTCCTGCTGCGCCCGGCGAGCCTGCTGCTCCTCTACGCCGCCTCCGCCGTCGCCCTCGTCTCGGAGTCGGCGGTGCTCGGCCCCTACCGCGAGGGTCCGGCCCGGGTCACCCCCGGCACCGTGCTGGTGGTGACCGCGGTCGCGCTCACCGGCCTGATCATCGCCCAGTTCCGGGCCCGGGTCGGCGTGCCCTGGCGGCGCGGCCACACCATGCTCTTCGACCTGCGCGAACGCATCCGCGTGCAGAGCCGCTTGCCCCGCCTCCCGGCCGGCTGGCACGCCGAGATGGCGCTGCGGCCGGCCGGCGGGCAGTCCTTCTCCGGCGACTTCGTGGTGGCCACCCGCACCTCGGAGGGGCGGGTGCTGGAGGCCGTGCTCACCGACGTGTCCGGCAAGGGCATGGACGCGGCCTCGCGTTCACTGCTGCTGTCCGGCGCCTTCGGCGGACTGCTCGGCTCGCTGCCGCCGCACTCCTTCCTCCCGGCCGCCAACGGCTATCTGCTGCGCCAGAACTGGGACGAGGGGTTCGCCACGTCCGTGCACCTCGTGCTCGACCTGGAGAGCGGCGACTACGAGCTGCTGTCCGCCGGGCACCTGCCCGGCGTCCAACTGCACGCCGGCAGCGGCCAGTGGGAGGCGATAGCCGCCGAGGGGCCGCTGCTCGGGGTGTACGACGGGGCCGAATTCCTCGGCGTCAAGGGCACCTTGCGGTCCGGCGACGTGCTGCTGCTGTTCACCGACGGGCTGGTGGAGACCGCCGAGCGGGACATCGCCGAGGGCATGGACCGGCTGATAGGGGAGGCCGACCGGTTCGTGGCCACCGGATTCCGCGGCTCCGCCTGGCGGTTGATCGAACAGGTCGCCAAGGACGTCAACGACGACCGGGCGCTGCTCGTCGTCTGCCGGGACTGAACCAGGGGTCTTGTGACGGCGTTTCAGGGCGACCGTGAGTCTTCTCACGGCTTGCCCGGCGCAAGCTGCCGCCATGTGGCGGATTCGCTCATCTCCCAGGTGGGAA
Organism: Actinacidiphila acididurans; assembly: GCF_016918855.1. Taxonomy (GTDB): domain Bacteria; phylum Actinomycetota; class Actinomycetes; order Streptomycetales; family Streptomycetaceae; genus Actinacidiphila; species Actinacidiphila acididurans. Next base: position 121,937 of record NZ_JADKYB010000017.1, on the reverse strand, counting down.
TGGGATTATGGGCCACACGGGTCTCCCGTGTCGCCGGGTGATGGCACCATGGGGAACGGGCGTGGCGGGGGCAGCGGAGCGGTCCCCGGGACCGAGGCATTACCTGACGAGGAAGTGATCCGCTGTGGTTATCTCCGCATCCGCTGTGCTCATCCTGGCGGTCATCTTGTTCGTGCTGATCCGCAACAAGTCGATCAAGTGGGGACCGGCGCTGGTGGCCGCCCTGTTCGGCTTCTTCCTCGCCTCGACGAACATGGCGCCGACCGTCAACCGGTTCCTGACGTCAGTGGCCAACACCATCGACCAGATAAAGTTCTGACGCCGGAAGCGCCTGGCCGGGGGTGCCCAGCACCTGCCGCAGGACCGCCTCGGCGTCCGTGTCGGCATCTTCGGCATCCTCGGCATCCGAACCGGCCGCCGCGCCGGACAGGGCGTCGGCGGCCAGCAGCGAGGCCAGGACCGCGATCCGGGCCTGGCCCGGGCGCAGCGCCCCGGCCAACTGGGCGCCGGCGGCCACCAGGTCCACCGCTCCGCCGCCGGTGTAGATCGGCGCCACGGCGCCGGCTGCCACCCGGGTACTGACCGCCACCAGGACACCGTCCCCGGTGGCCTTGCGCACCGTGTCGGCGATCTCCGGATTGGCGTTGCCGGCGCCGGTGCCGGCGAGCACCACACCGCGCGCGCCGGCCGCGAGCGCGGCCTCGAACAGCACGCTGTCGGCGTCGCTGTGGTGCATCACGATGTCCACCCGGGGCTCGGCGGCCCCGGGCGCGGGCAGCGGCAGCGCGGCCGGCCGCGGCCGCCGGCGCCCCCAGGTCACCCGGCCGAACTCCACCCGGCCCAGCGGCAGTCCGTCCGGGTCGCCGAAGGCGTGCAGGCCCGTGGTGTGCTTCTTCACGGTGCCGCGGGCGGCGAACACCCGGCCGGCGAAGACGATCACGGCGCCGATGTTTCGTCCGGTGGCCGCGGTCAGCAGCGCGTCGTAGAGATTCCCGGCCGCGTCGCCGTCCTCCGCGTCCAGCGGCTGCTGGGCGCCGGTGAACACCACCGGGCGGCGGTCGGCGTGGAAGAGGTCCACGAAGAACGCGGACTCCTCAAGCGTGTCGGTGCCGTGGGTGACAACGATGCCATCCACCGACGGGTCGGCGAGGTGCTCGTGCACCGCGTGCAGCAGGCGGAGCTGGTGGCCGGTGGTCAACCGGGAGCTGTTGACCGTGAACAGGTCCACCACCTCGACGTCCACGCCCTCGGGCACGGCGCCGGCGGCCAGCACCTCCCGCCCGGCGGCCTCGGCGGCGTACCCGTCGCCCTGCCAGCGGCTGGCTATGGTGCCCCCGGTGCTGATGACCACGACGCGTCGCACGATGCTTCCGCCTCCCTGTGCTTGCCGGCTGCTGGTTGCCCCCGTGCGTCGGGCCCGCCGCTCGCGGGCCCGATCTGTGACTGCGCAATCCGTGACTACGTACCCCTCCAGCACAATGATATGCGCGTAGACCTGCCATATGATTGCGAATACTGGCCGGTATTCCGTTCAAGCGTGCTACAAACCACTCCTATGGATGCGATCGACAGACGAATCTTGCGCGAGCTGCAGGCCGACGGCCGGCTGACCAACCAGGAACTCGCCCAGCGGGTGGGGCTGACGCCTTCCCCCTGCCTGCGCCGGGTACGCCAGTTGGAGGACGACGGGGTGATCCAGACGTATCGCGCCGTGGTGAACCCGGTGGCCGTCGGTCGCGGCTTCGAGGTCTTCGCCTCGGTGGAGGTGCGCCGCGACCCCGCCTCGGTGGCCGCCTTCGAGGCCGAGGTCCAGGAGACGCCCGACGTGGTGGAGGCGTACCGGCTCTACGGCGCGCCCGGCTGCCTGCTGCGGATCGCGGTCGCGGACTCCGACGCGTACGAGCGCTTCTGGACCGACAAGCTGATCGCGCTGCCGGGCGTCACCGACGTGAACTCGCAGATGATCATGAAGCGGATCAAGTCGCCGGGGGGCATTCCGGTCGACTGAGCGGGTGGCGGCGGGCTCTTGGGGGCATTCAGCGGCACCCGGCGGCGCGGGGCACTCAGTACCGCACGGCGCTCTGCGTCAGCGGCGGGTAGATCCCGGACGGCTCGCCGTCGACGGTGGTCCCGGCGAACTGGAGCATGGCCCGCAGCGCGCCGTGCATCGGCGCGGGGTAGTCCAGGACCGGGGCGGAGACCTCGTCCAGCGCCTTCAGGTGCTCCGGGGCGAGGGTCACCTCCAGGCCGGCCAGGTTCTGCTCCAGGTGGTCCACCCGGCGGGCGCCGACGATCGGCACCACGGTGCCCTCGCGCGCCCGCAGCCAGGCCAGCGCCACCGCCGCCGAAGAGGTGCCCAGTTCAGCGGCGACCGCGGCGACCGCGTCGATCACGGCGTACTCCTCTTCACTCGGGCCGCCGACGAAAGCGGTGCGGGCCGAGTCGGTGACCTGGACGTCGCGCCGGTACTTCCCGGACAGGAAGCCGTTCTTCAGCGGGCTCCACGGCACCAGCGCCATCCCCTGGTCGCGGGCGAGCGGGGCGAGTTCGCCCTCCACCGTGCGGGCCAGCAGGGAGTACTCCACCTGGAGCGCGATCAGCGGGGTCCAGCCCTTGAGCAGCGCCGTCGTCTGGGCCTGGGCGGTGAGCCAGGCGGGGGTGTTGGAGAAGCCGATGTAGCGGACCTTGCCGGCCCGGACCAGGTCGTCCAGGGCCCGCATCGTCTCCTCGATCGGGGTGTTGCGGTCCCAGTTGTGCAGCCAGTACAGGTCCAGGTGGTCGGTGCGCAGCCGGCGCAGGGTCTCCTCCAGTTGGGCGATGACCGAGCGGCGCCCGGCGCCGCCGCCGTTGGGGTCGCCGGGGAAGAGGTTGGTGAAGAATTTCGAGGCCAGCACCACGCGGTCGCGCAGTCCCGGGCGGGCGGCGAAGAAGTCGCCGAGGATCCGCTCCGAGTGGCCGTTGGTGTAGAAGTTCGCGGTGTCGACGAAGTTCCCGCCGCGGTCGAGGTAGGCGGCCAGGATGCGCTCGGACTCCTCGACGCTGCATCCGGCGCCTCCCGGATCCTCTCCGAATGTCATCGCGCCGAGGGCGAACGGGCTGACCCGCAGCCCCGAGCGGCCGAGGGTGACGTAGTGGTCGAGCGGCATGATCGTGCTCCCAACGGGTCGGTATGTCTGGCTTGCCGTCCCTTTCATCGAACCCTGACTCGCCCCGCCCGCGGTAGACCGATCCGCTCGACCTCTTGCCCGATCCTGCCGATTCCGCCTCGATCGGGCTTGTCCGGCTCTCCACCCGGTGGTTCAGTGAAGGTGTGCCCGACACCGCCGAGCTGCTGGCCGAGATCCGCGACCGCGTCGCCGCCCACGCGCGGCCCGACCTGCGTACCACCGTCGACGGGCTGCTGCTGTCCAGGGTGGAGTCCACCGAGCCGGACCATTCGCTGACCGAACCGCTGCTGGTCGTCATGGCGCAGGGCGGCAAGCGGCTGCTGCTCGGCGACCAGGTCTTCGAGTACGGGGCGGGGGAGTGCCTGGTGGTCAGCGCGGACCTGCCGGTCACCGGCCACTTCCTGGGCGCCACGCCGCGCACTCCGGCGCTGGGGGTCGGGCTGGCGCTGCGCCCGGCGGCCATCGCCCCGCTGCTGCTTGAGGCCCCGGCGGTACGACGCCCCCGCGGCCCGGCCGGCGCGCCCGCGATCGCCACCGGCGAGGCCGGCCCCGACCTGCTCGACGCGGTCGCCCGGATGCTCAGGCTGCTCGACCACCCCGCCGACGTGCCCGTACTCGCCCCGCTCGTCGAACGGGAGATCCTGTGGCGGCTGCTGACCGGCCCGCACGGCGCCATGGTCGCCCGGATCGGCCTGGCCGACAGCAACCTCTCCCACGTCGGCCGGGCCATCCGCTGGATCCGCGACAACTACGCGGAGCCGCTGCGCATCGCCGACCTCGCCGGGCTGGCCGGGATGAGCCCGTCCGCCTTCCACCGCCACTTCCGCGACGTCACCGCCATGAGCCCCCTCCAGTTCCAGAAGCGCATCCGCCTCCAGGAGGCCCGCTCCCTCCTCATCGCCCGCGCGGGCGACGTCGCCGGCGTCGGCCACCTCGTCGGCTACGACAGCCCCACCCAGTTCAGCCGCGAATACCGGCGCCTGTTCGGCGCCCCACCCGGCCGCCACACCTCCCACCTCCGCACCGCCCCGCCCCCCGGGGAGGCCGCCCGCGACACCCGCTCCCTCCCCTGACCGCCGCCTGGAACAAGATCGGACACGCAAACGGCCCAGGACCACGGAAACCGTCCGTGACCTGGGCCGTTGCAGAGAAAGAGCGGGCGACGGGAATCGAACCCGCGTAGCTAGTTTGGAAGACTAGGGCTCTACCATTGAGCTACGCCCGCGTGCCCGGTGATTCTGGCACATCGCATAGTAGCCGGTCGAACGGTGGAGTGGCGGGTGAATACCGGCTGCCCACAGTTGTGGCGGCATGTACTCTACGTGTCGCACCAACGGGGTGTGGCGCAGCTTGGTAGCGCGTCCGCTTTGGGAGCGGAAGGCCGTCGGTTCGAATCCGGCCACCCCGACCAGCACTTCCGCGGCCGGGCCGCGGTGCGGGGGCGGGCCGGCGGACGCGGCCCGCACATGGCCGGCAACGGCCCCTCCGGGCACTGCCCGGCCCGCCCGGGACCCTTGTGCTACGGGTACGATGGCTGGACGGCGTCCGCACGCGCGCAGCCTTGGTACGCCACGCACCGCGGACCGCCACCACCAACGTAAAGCCCCCAAGGAGACCCAACCGTGAAGAGCGCCGTCGAGACTCTGAACCCGACCCGGGTTCGACTCACTGTCGAGGTGCCCTTCGAGGAGCTCAAGCCCAGCCTCGACGCGGCGTACAAGAAGATCAACGACCAGGTCACGGTGCCGGGCTTCCGCAAGGGCAAGATCCCTGCGCGCGTCATCGACCAGCGCTTCGGTCGCGGCGCGGTCCTCGAGGAGGCCATCAACGAAGCGCTGCCGAAGTTCTACACCGAGGCGGTCGAGAGCGGGGAGCTCAACGTCCTCGGCCAGCCGGACGTCGACATCACCGAGTTCAACGACGGCGACGAGCTGAAGTTCACCGCCGAGGTGGACATCCGCCCGACCCTGGAGATCCCGGACTACTCCGGCATCGAGGTCGTCGTGGACGCCGTCGAGGTCGCCGAGGAGGACGTGGACACCTCCCTGGAGCAGCTCCGCGACCGCTTCGCCTCCACCACCCCGGTCGACCGCCCCGCCGCCGAGGGCGACGTCGTGGTCGTCGACCTGGAGGCCTCGGTGGACGGCAAGGTGCTGGACGACGGCATCGCCACCGGCGTCAGCTACACCATCGGCTCCGGCCAGCTCCTGGAAGGCATCGACGAGGCCGTCACCGGCCTGTCCAAGGGCGGCTCCGCCACCTTCACCTCCGAGCTGCGGGGCGGCTCCGCGGCCGGCGTCGCGGCCACCGTCAAGGTCGACGTCTCCGACGTCCAGGCCCGCGAACTGCCCTCCCTGGACGACGAGTTCGCCCAGCTCGCCTCCGAGTTCGACACCCTGGAGGAGCTGCGCGAGGACAGCCGCAAGCGGCTCGCCCGGGTCAAGGCGTACGACCAGGCCACCCAGGCGCAGGAGAAGGTGCTGGACGCCCTGATCGAGCTGGTCGAGGTGCCGATCCCGGAGAAGCTCCTCAAGGACGAGATCGAGACCCGGGTGCACAACCTGGAGCACCACCAGTTCCCGGCCACCGGGCAGACCTGGGAGTCGTTCCTCGAGGGCGAGGGCAAGACCCGCGAGGAGTACGACGCCGAGCTGGAGAACCAGTCGGTCAAGGGCATCAAGACCCAGTTCATCCTGGACGAGCTGGTCAGCAAGGAGAAGCTGTCCGTCAACCAGGAGGAGCTGACCGAGCACCTGGTGCGCCGGGCCGCCTCCTCCGGGATGACCCCCGACCAGTTCGCCCAGGCCGTCGTCGAGGGCGGCCAGGTGCCGATGCTCGTCGGCGAGGTCGCCCGCGGCAAGGCGCTGGCCCTGGTCGTCGAGGCCGCCAAGGTCACCGACACCAACGGTGAGACCGTCGAGCTGGAGGACGAGGAGGACGAGACGGCCGAGACCGTAGACGCCGCCGCCCTCTCCGGCGAAGGCGCGGCCGCCGAGGACGAGCAGCCCGCCGAGCAGTGAGCCGTCACGGGCCCGGACGCCACCCCGCGTCCGGGCCCGTCGCATGTACGGCCACCGGTCGCCCGTACGCCCCCGGGCGGCCCGTGCCGCCCGCGTACGGCCGTACGACCGCCGTGTCCGCCGCGCCGCGCACATCGCCCCACCTCACGCGCGGTCCCGTACCGCTGCGGCGTTGCCCGGGCACGGCCCGGCACCCTGCGCTCACAGCGAACAGTAGGCCGTAGGGGATTGCCCGGCCCCACCTGCGCGTTAGGGTCCGTAAGCAGGAGGGCCCCCGGCCCGAAGACAACTCAGCGGCGGCTGCGGCCGCCCGAACAGCGAGCAGGTGGACACGTGACGACTCCGATGCCTTCCGCCGCCGGCGAGCCGACCATCGGTGGCCTCGGCGACCAGGTCTACAACCGACTGCTCGGCGAGCGGATCATCTTCCTGGGCCAGGCGGTCGACGACGACATCGCCAACCGGATCACCGCGCAGCTCCTGCTGCTCGCGGCCGACCCGGAAAAGGACATCTACCTCTACATCAACAGCCCCGGCGGCTCGGTGACCGCCGGCATGGCCATCTACGACACGATGCAGTTCATCAAGAACGACGTCGTCACGATCGCCATGGGCATGGCCGCATCCATGGGCCAGTTCCTGCTGACCGCGGGCACCCCCGGCAAGCGGTTCGCGCTGCCGAACACCCGCATCCTGATGCACCAGCCCTCCGCGGGACTGGGCGGATCGGCCACCGACATCAAGATCCAGGCCGAGCAGCTTCTGCACACCAAGCGCCGGATGGCCGAGCTGATCGCCGAGCACTCCGGCCAGAGCTTCGAGCAGATCACCAAGGACTCCGACCGCGACCGCTGGTTCTCCGCCGAGGAGGCCCAGGAGTACGGCCTGATCGACGGCGTGATGCTCTCCGCCGTCCACGTCCCGGGCGGTGGCGGCACCGGCGCCGGCAACGGCTCCTGAGCCGCACAGCCCCCCGACTCACTCGAAGCTCCTCATCACCAGGACGGTGGACGTGAACCCCATGAACTTCCCCGGCAGCGGCCTGTACGAGCGCACCCGGGCCGAGCGGCCGGGGCTGCTCGGTGCCGAGGCCCGCTACGTCGTCCCCCGCTTCGTCGAACGGACCTCGCAGGGCATCCGCGAGTACGACCCCTACGCCAAGCTCTTCGAGGAGCGGGTGATCTTCCTCGGGGTCCAGATCGACGACGCCTCCGCCAACGACGTCATGGCGCAGCTGCTGTGCCTGGAGTCGATGGACCCGGACCGGGACATCTCCATCTACATCAACAGCCCCGGCGGCTCCTTCACGGCGCTGACCGCCATCTACGACACCATGCAGTTCGTCAAGCCGGACATCCAGACCGTCTGCATGGGCCAGGCGGCCTCGGCCGCCGCGGTGCTGCTGGCGGCCGGCACCTCCGGCAAGCGCATGGCGCTGCCCAACGCGCGCATCCTGATCCACCAGCCGTACACCGAGACCGGCCGCGGCCAGGTGTCCGACCTGGAGATCGCCGCGAACGAGATCTTCCGGATGCGCCAGCAGCTGGAGGAGATGCTCGCCAAGCACTCCACCACGCCGATCGAGCAGATCCGCGACGACATCGAGCGGGACAAGATCCTCACCGCCGAGGAGTCGCTGGCCTACGGCTTGGTCGACCAGATCGTGTCGACCCGCAAGAGCTCCGTATCGGTCTGAGTGTCGGTCTTACCGACCCGACCGTCCCCGGCCGCGCGTGCGGCCCCCCGGTCCGCCCGCGCGGCGAGTGGACAGGCGAGTACCGCCAAGGGGGGCCCACACGAGGGGCACGGCAAGGTACCGTCGATGAGAGAAGCACCAGGCTCCGTTGAAGGCCGACGGATCCCAGGCGAAGGGGAAACACCTCGTGGCACGCATCGGTGACGGTGGAGACCTGCTGAAGTGCTCGTTCTGCGGGAAGAGCCAGAAGCAGGTGAAGAAGCTCATCGCAGGCCCGGGCGTGTACATCTGCGACGAGTGCATCGACCTCTGCAACGAGATCATCGAGGAGGAACTCGCCGAGTCCTCCGAGGTGCGCTGGGAGGACCTGCCCAAGCCGCGGGAGATCTACGAGTTCCTGGAGAGCTACGTCGTCGGCCAGGAACCGGCCAAGAAGGCGCTCTCGGTGGCGGTGTACAACCACTACAAGCGCGTCCAGGCGGGTGAGAACGGCCGCCCCGGGCACGAGGACTCCATCGAGCTGGCCAAGTCGAACATCCTGCTGCTCGGCCCGACCGGCTCCGGCAAGACCCTGCTGGCCCAGACGCTGGCCCGGATGCTCAACGTACCCTTCGCCATCGCCGACGCCACCGCCCTCACCGAGGCCGGGTACGTCGGCGAGGACGTGGAGAACATCCTGCTGAAGCTGATCCAGGCGGCCGACTACGACGTCAAGAAGGCCGAGACCGGGATCATCTACATCGACGAGATCGACAAGGTCGCCCGCAAGAGCGAGAACCCGTCGATCACCCGGGACGTCTCCGGCGAGGGCGTGCAGCAGGCGCTGCTGAAGATCCTGGAGGGCACCACCGCCTCGGTGCCGCCGCAGGGCGGGCGCAAGCACCCGCACCAGGAGTTCATCCAGATCGACACCACGAACGTGCTGTTCATCGTGGGCGGCGCGTTCGCCGGTCTGGAGAAGATCATCGAGTCCCGGGCGGGCGCCAAGGGCATCGGCTTCGGCGCGACCATCCGCTCCAAGCGCGAGCTGGACATGACCGACCAGTTCTCCGACATCATGCCGGAGGACCTGGTGAAGTTCGGGATGATCCCGGAGTTCATCGGCCGGCTCCCGGTCATCACCAGCGTGCACAACCTGGACCGGGAGGCGCTGCTGCAGATCCTGGTCGAGCCGCGCAACGCGCTGGTCAAGCAGTACCAGAAGCTCTTCGAACTCGACGGCGTGGAGCTGGAGTTCGAGCGCGGCGCGCTGGAGGCCATCGCCGACCAGGCGATCCTGCGGCAGACCGGCGCCCGCGGCCTGCGCGCCATCATGGAGGAGGTCCTCCAGTCGGTGATGTACGAGGTGCCGTCCCGCAAGGACGTGGCCCGCGTGGTCATCACCGCCGACGTGGTGCACTCCAACGTCAACCCCACGCTGGTGCCGCGCGAGCCGCGCATCGTGGGCAAGGGCGAGCAGAAGAGCGCCTGACCGCTCCACGCGGAGGGCAGGAAACCGCGCACGCGGCACATACGCACAAGGGGGCGCCCCGGTCACCGCGACCGGGGCGCCCCCTTGTGCGCGTACCGAAAGGCGTCAGGAGATCTGCACCCGGCTGTCCTTGCGGACCCGGGCGGTCAGGTCGGCCGCCTGGTCCATGCTCTGGCCGCTGCCGCCGGTGGCGATGCTGGCCAGGTCGAAGGACAGGGTGTAGCCGACCGTGCTGTAGTCCGCCCACAGGCACACCGGCGTGGTCAGGACCTTGCCGCTCACCGTGGACTTGGTGGTCTGGCACTCCATGACCGCGTCGTCCATCCCGGCCGGGTGGACCTGCTGCGGGCTGCCGACCAGTTCGGTCTTGTCGCCGCTGCCGTCGGTGGAGGTGTCCTTGGCCGCCTGCTGCTTGAGCTCGGCGAACATGCCGTCCACGACCTTCTTCGGGTCCGCGACCGTGCCGTACACCCCGCTGAAGGTGAGCATCTTGCCGGTGAGCTGGGAGCCGGACGTGTAATTGGCCGCCACCTGCGTCGGGTTGGACACGCCCAGCGCCCTGAGCTTGGCCAGGTCGGTGTCGTCGAACCCGTCGCTGGAACCGGTGCCGTCGTCGGACTTCTTGTACGTGTCGGCGACCGTGGCCGGCGTGGTCAGCTTGTAGTGCTTGCCGTCGTTCGTGATTGCGCTGCCGCCGCTGTTCCCGCTGCCCTTGGTGACGAAGAAGACGCCCGCGCCCACCGCGACCAGCGCGACCACCGCGCCGACGATGATCCCGGTGCGCTTGCCGCCGCCTTGTGGGGCCTGCGGCTGCTGGTAGCCGTAGGGCTGCTGCGGCGGGACCTGGCCGTACGGCGGCTGGCCGTAGGGCTGCTGCGGCGGGGCCTGCGGGGGTGCCTGCTGGGGGTAGCCGTACGCCGGCCGGCCCGCCGGCGGCGCGGCCGGCGCCCCGTACCCGGGCTGCGGCTGGCCGTATCCCCCCTGGTAGCCGCCCTGGCCGTAGCCCGGCTCGGCCGGCTGGCCGTAACCGCCCGGCTGGGGCGGCTGCCCGTAACCGCCGGGCGGCGGCTGCTGCCCGTACGGGTTCGGTGGCGGCTGGTTGTAACTCATGAGCTTCGTCCCCTCCGTTAACGAGTCCGCCCATCCTTGCGGATCCGGGCGGGCCCACGACCGCGGGGGTGCAACTGATTCGTAACAGCTCCGTCCGCACCCGTAGAATTCATCGCGTGACCGAGAACACTCAGCAGGGCCCCGCACGCGGGCCGCAGGACAGCACCCCCGCACTGCCGACCACGTACGCGCCGGCCGAGGTAGAGGGGGCGCTGTACGAGCGCTGGGTGGAGCGCGGCTATTTCGAGGCCGACGCCAAGAGCGACAAGCCGCCGTACACCATCGTCATCCCGCCGCCGAACGTCACGGGCAGCCTCCACCTCGGGCACGCCTTCGAGCACACGCTCATCGACGCGCTGACCCGCCGCAAGCGGATGCAGGGCTACGAGACGCTGTGGCAGCCCGGCATGGACCACGCGGGCATCGCCACCCAGAACGTGGTCGAGCGCGAGCTGGGCAAGGAGGGCAAGTCCCGCCACGACATGGGCCGCGAGGCGTTCGTCGAGCGGGTCTGGCAGTGGAAGAACGAGTCCGGCGGCCAGATCTCCGGCCAGATGCGCCGCCTCGGTGACGGCGTCGCCTGGTCCCGGGAGCGCTTCACCTTCGACGAGGGCCTGTCGAAGTCCGTCCAGACCATCTTCAAGCGGCTCTACGACGACGAGCTGATCTACCGCGCCGAGCGGATCATCAACTGGTGCCCGCGCTGCCTCACCGCCATCTCCGACATCGAGGTGGAGTACGAGGAGGACGACGGCGAGCTGGTCTCGATCCGGTACGGCGAGGGCGCGGACAGCGTCGTCGTCGCCACCACCCGGGCCGAGACGATGCTCGGTGACACCGCGGTCGCCGTCCACCCCGACGACGAGCGGTACCGGCACCTGGTCGGCCGCACCATCAAGCTGCCGCTGACCGAGCGGTCCATCCCCATCGTCGCCGACTCCCATGTCGACCCCGAGTTCGGCACCGGCGCGGTCAAGGTCACCCCGGCCCACGACCCGAACGACTTCGAGATCGGGCAGCGGCACGGCCTGCCGGCCATCACCGTGATGGACGAGCACGCGGTGATCACCACGCACGGCCCGTTCCAGGGCCTGGACCGGTTCGAGGCCCGCTCGGCCATCGTCGCCGCGCTGCGCGCCGAGGGCCGGATCGTCTCCGAGGTCCGCCCGTACCGCCACTCGGTCGGCCACTGCTCGCGCTGCAAGACCACCATCGAGCCGCGGCTGTCGATGCAGTGGTGGGTCAAGGTCGCGCCGCTGGCCAAGGCCGCCGGCGACGCGGTCCGCGACGGACGGGTCACCATCCACCCGCAGGAGATGGAGAAGCGGTACTTCGACTGGGTCGACAACATGCACGACTGGTGCATCTCGCGCCAGTTGTGGTGGGGTCACCGGGTCCCGGTCTGGTACGGCCCGAACGGCGAGCAGATCTGCCTCGGTCCGGACGACGAGCCCCCCGCCGGCGAGGGCTGGACCCAGGACCCCGACGTCCTGGACACCTGGTTCTCCTCGGCGCTGTGGCCCTTCTCCACCCTGGGCTGGCCCGAGCCGACCGAGTCGCTGGCCAAGTTCTATCCCAACTCCGTCATGCTCACCGGCTACGACATCCTGTTCTTCTGGGTCGTCCGGATGATGATGTTCGGCCTGTACGCGATGGACGGCCAGGTGCCGTTCGGCACCATCGCCCTGCACGGCATGGTCCGCGACCAGTTCGGCAAGAAGATGTCCAAGTCCTTCGGCAACGCGGTCAATCCGCTGGACTGGATGGACAAGTACGGCTCCGACGCGCTGCGCTTCACCCTGGCACGCGGCGCCAACCCGGGCGTCGACGTGCCGATCGGCGAGGACTGGGTCCAGGGGTCGCGCAACTTCGCCAACAAGATCTGGAACGCCACCCGGTTCGCGCTGATGAACGGCGCCACGGTGGCGGGCCCGCTGCCCGCCCCCGAGCAGCTGTCGGCCACCGACCGGTGGATCCTGTCCCGGCTGAACTCGGTCGTCGCCGAGGTCGACGCCTACTACGACGACTTCCAGTTCGCCCGGCTCAGCGACACCCTGTTCCACTTCGCCTGGGACGAGGTCTTCGACTGGTACGTCGAGCTGTCCAAGACCACCTTCACCGGCGGCGGCGAGGCGGCCCGGGTCTCCGGCCGCGTCCTCGGCGAGGTCCTGGACGTCGTGCTGCGGCTGCTGCACCCGGTGATCCCGTTCGTCACCGAGACGCTGTGGACCACCCTGACCGGAGCCGAGTCCGTGGTGATCGCCGACTGGCCGGCCGACAGCGGCTTCCGCGACCCGGCCGCCGAGGCGGAGATCGCCGAGGTCCAGCGAGTGGTCACCGAGGTCCGCCGGTTCCGCAGCGACCAGGGACTGCAGCCCGGCCAGCGGGTCCCGGCCCGGCTCACCCTGGGCGGCACCCTGCTGGCCCCGCACGAGGAGGCCATCCGGCAGCTCCTGCGGCTCCAGCCGGCCGCCGAGGACTTCCACGCCACCGCGACCCTGCCGGTGGCCGGCGCCACCGTGGAGCTGGACCTGTCCGGCGCCATCGACGTCGTCGCCGAGCGCAAGCGGCTGGCCAAGGACCTCGCGGCCGCCGAGAAGGAGAAGGACCAGGCGGAGCGCAAGCTCGGCAACGAGGGCTTCCTCGCCAAGGCGCCCGAGCAGGTGGTCGCGGGCATCCGCACCCGCCTGGCGGCCGCCGAGTCCGACATCGCGCGGATCACCGCGCAGCTCGCGGCCCTGCCGCAGGGCTGACACCGCACCCGCCGCGACGGGCCCGGGCCGATCGGCCCGGGCCCGCATCCGTAGACTGGACGCCGTGAGCAACCCCACCGGCGACGAGCCGTACGAGCCGGACTTCGCGCAGGACCACGAGCCGGGCCCGGCGGACGACGACACGCAGGACGAGCCCCGCACGCCGCGCGAGGCCGACATGGCGGTCATCGAGGCCGGCAGCCGTACCCTGCGCGCCCAGGTCTCCGCGCCCTCCCCGGAGGACGACGTGCCGGGCCGCCCGGCCGACCCCGCGGTGGACCGCGAGCTGCGCGCGGTGGAGGAGGAACTGCTCGGCCGCTGGCCGGAGACCAAACTCGACCCGTCGCTGGACCGGATCGCCGCGCTGATGGACATCCTCGGCGAACCGCAGCGCGCCTACCCGTCGATCCACATCACCGGCACCAACGGCAAGACCAGCACCGCCCGGATGATCGAGCGGCTGCTGCTCGCCTTCGAGCTGCGCACCGGCCGCTACACCAGCCCGCACGTGCAGTCCGTCACCGAGCGGATCAGCCTGGACGGCACCCCGATCGCCGCCGAGCGGTTCATCGAGATCTACCGGGACATCACCCCGTACGTGACCATGGTGGACGAGTCCCGGCCGCACCGGCTGTCCTTCTTCGAGGTGCTGACCGGCATGGCGTTCGCCGCCTTCGCCGACGCGCCGGTGGACGTCGCCGTGGTCGAGGTCGGCATGGGCGGCAGCTGGGACGCCACCAACGTGGTGGACGGGCAGGTGGCCGTGGTCACCCCGATCTCGCTGGACCACACCGAACGCCTCGGCCCGACGCCGGGCGACATCGCGGTGGAGAAGGCCGGCATCATCAAGCCGGACGCCACCGTGGTGCTCGCCCAGCAGCCCGCGGACGCCGCCAAGGTGCTGCTCAAGCACGCCGCGCAGACCGACGCCACCGTGGTCCGCGAGGGCGAGGACTTCGGCGTGGTGCACCGCGAACTGGGTGTCGGCGGTCAACTGCTCACCCTGCGCGGCCTGGCCGGGGAGTACGAGCAGATCTTCCTGCCGCTGCACGGCGAGCACCAGGCGCGCAACGCGGCGGTCGCGCTCACCGCGGTCGAGGCGTTCTTCGGCATCGGCCGCATGCACCTGCGCACCCTCGACGCGGACACCGTGCGGCAGGCGTTCGCCTCGGTGACCTCCCCGGGCCGGATGGAGGTGGTCCGCCGCAGCCCCACCGTGGTGCTGGACGCGGCCCACAACCCGGGCGGCGCGCAGGTCACCGCGGCCGCCGTCAGCGAGGTGTTCGGTTTCACCCATTTGGTCGGTGTGGTGGGACCGAGCAGCGACAAGGACGTACGCGGGCTGCTGGAGGCGTTCGAGCCGGTGTTCGCCGAGGTCGTGGTCACCCGCAACTCGACCGCGCGGGCGATGGACGTGGACGATCTCGCGGCGCTGGCCGTCGAGGTGTTCGGCGAGGACCGGGTGCAGGTCGAGCCGCGGCTGGACGACGCCCTGGAGGCGGCGATCACGCTCGCCGAGGACGAGGGCGAGTACGCGGGGGCCGGTGTGCTGGTCACCGGCTCGGTCATCACCGTGGGAGAGGCCCGGCTGCTGCTGGGCCGCAAGTGAAGGGACGCCTCCGGTGCGCACGTTGTGTTCCACCACGCTGATCAGCGAGTTCTTCGTCATCGGGTTCGCCGGGCTGGTGGCCATGAAGCACCCCGACCTCTCCCAGGCCCAGGTGTGGTCGGTGTGCGGGGCCGCGATGGCGGTGTGCGTCCTGCTGTGCGGGGTGCTCAGCCGGCGCGGCGCGGTCGCGGTGGGCTGGGTGCTCCAGGCGGCCCTGGTGGTCAGCGGCTTCGTGATCGGTACGATGTTCTTCCTCGGCGTGGTCTTCGCGGCGCTGTGGTGGGCGTCGGTCCACTTCGGCCGCAAGGTCGACGCGATCCGGGCCCGTAACTCCGCCTCGGCGGCTTGACGGCGCGGGCGGCCTTGTAGGCTCATGGCACATCCGCCCGTCATATTTGCTCATGCCTCAGGAGCCGTACCGTGTCCCAGCGCACCCTCGTCCTTCTCAAGCCGGACGCCGTTCGCCGCGGCCTGATCGGCGAACTGATCGGCCGTATCGAGCACAAGGCGGGCTGGACGATCAGCGCCCTGGAACTGCGCACCCTGGAACGGCCGGTCCTGGAGCAGCACTACGCCGAGCACGTCGGACGCCCGTTCTACGAGCCGCTGATGGAGTTCATGTCGGCCGGTCCCTCGGTCGCCATGGTGGTCGAGGGCGAGCGGGTGATCGAGGGAGTACGCGCCCTGGCGGGCCCCACCGACCCGATCGCCGCGCCCGCCGGTACCATCCGGGGTGACTACGGCACCATCACCCGGGAGAATCTGATTCACGCCTCGGACTCGGCGGAATCCGCCGAGCGGGAAATCAAGATCTTCTTCCCCGGCCTGGCCTGACCGGGGCCCGAACAGGGCCTGATCACGGCATGTCCGGGCGCGGATCATCCCCATTGATCCGGGGAATGTCCGGGGGCATATGACGAGGTCGATCGGGAACCATTCACCCCGACACGGCGTCACCATTACAGAGGTCCGCTGTGTGTTCTGATGACAATGACGTCGGAACCCGACCGCCGCGCCCGGCCGGGCGCGACTACGATGGAATCTCCGCTCACGCTCGGGAAGGCCAGACGTATCCACATGGCGAACAACATGTCGTTCATCGGCCGTGACATGGCTGTCGACCTCGGGACCGCCAACACGCTGGTGTACGTCAGGGGCCGCGGGATCGTCCTCAACGAGCCGTCGGTGGTGGCGGTCAACACCAACACCGGCGGCATCCTGGCGGTCGGTGCCGAGGCGAAGAAGATGATCGGCCGCACCCCCGGCAACATCGTCGCGGTGCGCCCGCTGAAGGACGGCGTCATCGCCGACTTCGAGATCACCGAGCGCATGCTGCGCTACTTCATCCTCAAGGTGCACAAGCGCCGTTACCTGGCCCGGCCGCGCGTGGTCATCTGCGTCCCCTCCGGCATCACCGGCGTCGAGCGGCGCGCGGTCATCGAGGCGTCCACCCAGGCCGGCGCCCGTACCGTGCACATCATCGAGGAGCCCATGGCGGCGGCGATCGGCGCCGGCCTGCCGGTCCACGAGGCCACCGGCAACATGGTCGTGGACATCGGCGGCGGCACCACCGAGGTCGCGGTGATCAGCCTGGGCGGCATCGTC
This sequence comes from Actinacidiphila acididurans, assembly GCF_016918855.1. Lineage (GTDB taxonomy): Bacteria > Actinomycetota > Actinomycetes > Streptomycetales > Streptomycetaceae > Actinacidiphila > Actinacidiphila acididurans. The sequence continues at coordinate 105,506 of NZ_JADKYB010000017.1, read as the reverse complement.
ACCGCGCAGTCCATCCGGGTGGCCGGCGACGAGCTGGACAACGCGATCATCCAGCACATCAAGAAGGAGTACAGCCTGCTGCTCGGCGAGCGCACCGCCGAGCAGATCAAGCTGACCATCGGTTCGGCCTTCGCCTCGAAGGCCGACGAGGAGCACACCGAGATCCGCGGCCGCGACCTGGTCAGCGGACTGCCCAAGACCGTGGTGATCTCGGCCGCCGAAGTGCGCAAGGCCATCGAGGAACCCGTCAACAGCATTGTCGACGCGGTGAAGACCACCCTGGACAAATGCCCGCCGGAGCTGTCCGGCGACATCATGGACCGCGGCATCGTGCTGGCCGGCGGCGGCGCCCTGCTCACCGGCCTGGACGAGCGGCTGCGGCACGAGACGGGCATGCCCATCCACATCGCCGAGTCGCCGCTGGACTGCGTGGCGCTCGGCGCGGGCAAGTGCGTCGAGGAGTTCGAGGCGCTGCAGCAGGTCCTCGACGCGGCGCCGCGCAGATGACCGCGCGGACCACGACGGCCCGGTCCATCTGATCCGGCGTCGGCACCGGATCACCGCACACTGGCACCGACCGGCCGCGGCCCGAAGCGGCGGCGGGTCCGATGAGGAAGGCACGGACTGGCGCCCGTGAGGGACACACGAGAGAGCCGGCTTCTGCTGGTGCTGCTGGTGGTGATCGCGTTCGCGCTGATCACCGTGGACATCCGGGGTGGTGAGAACTCACCCCTCGACGGCCCGCGCCAGGCGGCCCAGTCCGTCTTCGGCCCGGTCGAGAACGGTGTCTCCCACGCGGTGGACCCGGTGGGCAACGCCTTCTCCGCGATCCGCGACTCCGACGGGAAGGCCGCCACGGTCCGCCGTCTGGAGCGCGAGAACCTGGCGCTCAAGCAGCAGCTCGGCAGCAAGGACACCACCCGCGCCCGGGCCGCGGAACTCGACCAGTTGCTGCGCACCGCCGGCGCCGGTCAGTACACCATCAAGGGCGCGCAGGTCATCGGGATCGGCGCGGCCCAGGGCTTCTCCTGGACCGTCACGATAGACGCGGGCAGCAACGACGGCATCACCCGCGACATGACGGTCATCAACGGCCAGGGCCTGGTCGGCCGGGTCACCACCGTCGGCCCGTCCACCGCCACCGTGCTGCTCGCCAACGACCCGGACTTCACCGTCGGCACCCGGCTGGAGGGCTCGCAGGAACTCGGCTTCGCCACCGGCCAGGGCGAGAACCCGATGCGGGTGCAACTGCTCAACGGCAAGGCCTCGGTGCACAAGGGCGACCGGATGGTCACCTTCGGCTCGGAGGCCGGCAAGCCCTTCGTGGCCGGCGTCCCGGTCGGCACGGTGGTCGGCGTCGAGCCGTCCGCGGGCAACCTGACCAAGACCGTGCTGGTGCAGCCGTTCGTCGGGTTCACCCGGCTGGACATCGTCGGCGTGGTCGTGGTCGGCCCGCGCAGCAACCCGCGGGACGGTGTGCTGCCGCCGCGGCCGACCACCGCGCCGCCCGCCAGGCCCACGGCCAAGGCGACCCCCAAGACTCCGACGACGCCCGGCGGCACCGCGACCCCGAGCACCACCGCCACCCCCTAGGACGGCCCACCCATGCGCCTCAACCGGATCGTGCTCTCCGCCTTCCTGGTGGTGATCGCCATGGTTGTCCAGGTCAGCGTGCTGGCCCGGCTGCACCTGCCCGGTGCCGTGCCCGACCTGCTGCTGCTCACCGTGCTGGGCCTGGCCCTCACCTACGGCCATGTCGGCGGCAGCCTGGTCGGCTTCTCCGCCGGCCTGCTCGCCGACCTCGCCCCGCCGGCCGACCACGCGGTGGGCCGGTACGCGCTGGTGCTGTGCGTGGTCGGATACGCCGCCGGGCTGGCCAAGCCCGAGTCGGGCCAACTGCGCACCGCCGTCGGGCCCATGCTGGTGGTCATCGGCGCGGCCGTCACCACCACCTTGCTGTACGCGGGGGTCGGCAGCCTGGTCGGCGACACCGCCGGCGCCCATGTGGGCGTGGTCAAGCTGCTGTTCACCGCGACCGTCTACGACCTGCTGCTCGCGCCCTTCGTGGTCCCGGTGGTGATGGCCCTGGCCCGCCGCTTCGACCACGACCCGATCACCGAGGACGCCTCCGGCGGCTTCGGCACCCGGAACCGTTCGCGCGGCGGCCCGCGGATGGGCCTGCGCCCCGGCGTGCGGCCCGGGACCCGTACCGGGATCAGCCCGCAGCGCGGCCTGTTCGGCCGGGCCGGAAAGATCGCCAAGACCACGTCGATGGCCAGGGGAGGGGTGCGCCGGTGAGCAACATCCCGGACACCGGACGGAACACACGGATCACCATCCGGCTGGTGATCCTCCAGGTCATCGTCGTGTCGCTGCTGCTCACCCTGGGCGGCCGGCTGTGGTACCTGCAGATCCGCAACGGGCAGCAGTACCAGCAGAAGGCGGCCAGCAACAACACCCAGCAAGTGGTCACCCCGTCCGTGCGCGGCTCGATAGTGGACGACCGCGGTGTGCCGCTGGCCGACAACGAGACCCGGCTGGTGGTCTCGGCCAGCCGTACCGACCTGCTCAAGCAGGCCGACGACGGGCAGGCCGTGCTCACCCGGCTGGCGGGCGTGCTCGGCATGAAGCCCCAGGACGTGATGGACAAGGTCCGGCTGTGCGACGCGCAGACCCCCCGGCCCTGCTGGAACGGTTCGCCCTACCAGCCGATCCCGATCACCGACGCGGCCACCACCCAGCAGGCCCTGCAGATCATGGAGCGCCGCGAGGACTTCCCCGGCATCACCGCCGAACCCACCGCGGTGCGCCGGTACGCGTCCCCGAACCAGGCCAACGCCGCCCAGGTGCTCGGCTACCTCGGCCCGGTCACCGACCAGGAGGTCGCGGACTCGGCGAAGACCAGCAACCCGCTGCTGCGTTCGGACCAGATCGGCCGCTCCGGCCTGGAGAGCGCCTACGACGAGCAGTTGCGCGGCAAGGCGGGCGTGACCCGCTACGAGGTGGACAACCTCGGCCGGGTGATCGGCAAGGCCGGCGACACCCCCGCGGTGCCCGGCGACACTCTGGTCACCAGCCTCGACTCGCGGGTCCAGGCGGTCGCCGAGCGCGAGCTGGACACCGCCATGAAGGAAGCCCGCCAGACCTACGACACGATCACCCACGAGAACTACAAGGCCGACTCGGGCGCGGTGGTGGTGATGGACAACCACAGCGGCCGGATCATCGCCATGGCCAGCGCCCCGACCTACAACCCGAACGTGTGGGTGGGCGGCATCTCCGCCAAGGACTACAAGGCGCTCACCGACGCCAAGTCCAACTATCCGCTGCTCAACCGGGCCATCCAGGGCCAGTCCGCGCCCGGCTCCACCTTCAAGGTGGTCTCCACCTCCGCCGCGGTCAACGCCGGGTACGACATCAACGGGGCCTACCCGTGCACCCAGTCGATGACCATCGGCGACCGGGTGTTCAAGAACTTCGAGGGCGAGTCCTTCGGCGACATCTCGCTGGAGCGCGCCCTGGAGGTCTCCTGCGACACCGTCTTCTACGGCATCTCCTACGACCAGTGGCAGAAGGACGGCGGCACCGACCCCAAGCACCCCAAGGACTGGTTCTACAAGACCGCCCACCAGTTCGGGCTCGGTGCCAAGACCGGCGTCGACCTGCCCGGTGAGGTCACCGGCCGGGTCCCGGACCGGCAGTGGAAGAAGGACTTCTGGGACGCCAACAAGAACTACTGGTGCGCCACGGCCAAGGCCCACAAGAAGGACAAGAACCCGCCGCTGGGCATCGCCATCGCCATAGAGAACTGCCCGGACGGCTACGTGCTGCGCGCCGGTGACTCGGTCAACTACGCGATCGGCCAGGGCGACACGCTGGTCACCCCGGTCCAGATGGCCCGTGTGTACGCGGCGCTGGCCAACGGCGGCACCCTGTACGAGCCGACCCTCGGCAAGGCGGTGGTCAGCCCCGACGGCAAGACCATCACCCCGATCAAGCCCAAGGTCACCGGCCACCTGCCGGACACCCCGAAGACCCTCGCGTACATCAACAAGGCGCTGGCCGGCGTGATCACCGACGGTACCGCCGCCTGGAAGTTCGGCGGCTGGCCGCAGGACAAGATCCCGCTGCACGCCAAGACCGGTACCGCCGAGGTCGCCGGCAAGCAGACCACGTCGTGGCTGGACACGTACACCAAGGACTACACGGTCGTGATGACCATCTCCCAGGCCGGTACCGGTTCCGGCGGTGCGGGTACCGCCATCCGGCGGATCTACGAGGCGATGTACGGGATCACCCCGGACACCCCGCAGATCGACCCGAAGAAGGGCCTCATGCCGACCCCGGTCGCCACGCTGCCCAAGGTCAACCCCGACGGGGTGGTCGTGCCCGCCTCCTACGACGTACCGCTGCTCGTGTCGCCCACCGGCTCGCACACCGCGGATGCAGGCGGGCCGGTCCCGGCCGCGCTCACCCCGACACGTACCGAACGGCTGCTCTACGGCAGGAAGTACGCGGCATGAGCGCGCACACGTATTCCATCCGCCGGTTCACCCCGGAGCGGTCCACGCTCGGCAAGCTGTTCGCGCGGGACTCGGTGGTGCGCCGGATGGACTGGCTGCTGCTGTTCGCCGTCGCGCTGCTGTGCGGCATCGGCACCCTGCTGGTCTACTCCGCGACCCGCAACCGCACCAACCTCACCCACGGCGACCACTACTACTTCCTGATCCGGCACCTGATGAACGCCGGGATCGGCCTGGCCCTGGCGATAGGCGCCATGGTCATAGGGCACCGCAGGATGCGCGGCCTGGTGCCGTTCCTCTACGCCTTCTCGATCCTGGGCATCCTGGCGGTGCTCAGCCCGCTGGGCTCGACCGTCAACGGCGCCCACTCCTGGATCGTGATCGGCGGCGGCTTCTCGATCCAGCCCTCGGAGTTCGTGAAGGTCGCCATCATCCTGGGCATGGCCATGGTGCTGTCGGCCCGGGTGGACGCGGGTGACCAGAAGCACCCGGACCACCGCACGGTGCTCCAGGCGCTGGGGATCGCGGTCCTGCCCATCCTGATCATCATGCTGATGCCGGACCTCGGCTCGATCATGGTGCTGGCCTCGATCATCCTCGGGGTGCTGCTCGCCTCCGGCTCCTCCAAGCGCTGGGTGGTCGGCCTGATCTTCGCCGGCATCGCCGGATCGCTGCTGGTCTGGAAGCTCGGCGTGCTCAGCAAGTACCAGGTCGACCGGTTCGCGGCGTTCGCCAACCCCGCCCTGGATCCCTCCGGTGTCGGTTACAACACCAGCCAGGCCCGTATCGCCATCGGCTCCGGCGGCCTGCTCGGCAAGGGCCTGTTCCACGGCACCCAGACCACCGGCCAGTTCGTGCCCGAGCAGCAGACCGACTTCGTCTTCTCGGTGGCCGGCGAGGAACTCGGCTTCGTCGGGGCGGCCTTCATCATCCTGCTGGTCGGCGTCGTCCTGTGGCGCGCCTGCGCGATCGCCCGCCAGGCCACCGACCTGTACGGCACGATCGTCGCCGCCGGGGTGGTCGCCTGGTTCGCCTTCCAGTCCTTCGAGAACATCGGCATGACGCTCGGCATCATGCCGGTCGCGGGTATTCCCTTGCCCTTTGTCTCCTACGGCGGATCATCGATGTTCGCCAATTTCGTGGCCATAGGACTGCTGCAGTCGGTGAAGATGCAACGGCCGATGTCGGCGTAGCGGAACCTGTCCCGCCGAACGGCATTGCCTCGCGGGGGCGGTGCGATTAGGTTCCACCCATGGGCACCCGGGTCCGCGAGACGGAACGGAAGTACGAGGCCGCGAGCGACGGCCGGGGCCGGGTACGGCCCGCTCCGGCCGATCTCGCGGACCTGCCCGAGGTCGCCGCGACCCGCGAGCCCGCGCCGGTCCGGCTGGACGCGGTGTACTTCGACACCCCCGCCCTCGCCCTCGCCGCGCACCGCCGGACCCTGCGCCGGCGCACCGGCGGTGACGACGAGGGCTGGCACCTGAAACTGCCCGCCGCCGAGGCGGACACCCGCACCGAGGTGCGCGCCCCGCTCGGCCCGGCCGAGGGCGCGCCGCCGCGGGAACTGCGCACCGAGGTCGCCGCGGTGGTCCGCGGCCGTCCGCTGGCCCCCGTGGCGCGGCTGCGCACCGAGCGCCGCCGGGTGCTGCTGCTGGCCGGGGACGGGCGGACCCTCGCCGAGATCGCGTACGACAAGGTGACCGCGTCGGTGCCGGCCGCGGACGCCGACGCCCGGGACACGGCGGGAGCCGTCGGCCCCGGGCACAAGGACACCGGCGCCTGGATCGAGGCGGACAGCTGGACCGAGGTCGAGGTGGAACTCGCCGAGGGCACACCGGACCTGCTGGACGCCGTGGAGGAACGCTTCGTCGCCGCCGGCCTGCGCCGCTCCCGGTCCGGCTCCAAGCTCGCCCGGGCACTCGGCGACGACCGCCCGCCGGTACCGCCGCCGCCCCCCGACCCGGTCGTCACCGCCGGCCAGGTCCCCCTGGGCTACCTGTACGCCCAGCTCACCGCGATCCTCGCGCTCGACCCGGCCGTGCGCCGCGACGAGGAGGACGCCGTGCACCGGATGCGGGTGGCCACCCGCCGGGCCCGCAGCGCCATGAAGAGCTTCCGCCGCGAACTGGACCGCGAGGTCACCGACCCGATCGGCGCCGAGCTGAAGTGGCTCGCCGCGGTCCTCGGCGGCGCCCGGGACCGCGAGGTGCTCGCCGAACGACTGGGCGCGCGACTGGCCGAGCTGGGAGGCGGGCAGGCCGGCCCGGACGTGCGCCGCCGCCTGCTCGACCCGGGCGACCACCGCGCCGCGCACGCCGCCGTCGTGGCCGAACTCGACGGCTCCCGCTATTTCGCGCTGCTCGACGCCCTCGAAGCGCTGCTGGCCGCGCCGCCCTACCGCCGCCGGGCCGCCGGGCCCGCGGCCGAGGCCGCCGCCGCGACCGTACGCCGGGACCACGCGCGGCTGCGGCACGCCGTCGAGGCCGCCCTCGCCCTGCCGCCCGGCCAGGACCGGGACGTGGCGCTGCACGAGGCACGCAAGGACGCCAAGCGGGCCCGTTACTCCAGTGAGGCCGCGCGCATCGTGCTCGGCGGCAGGGCAGCGGCCCACACCGCCCGAATGAAGGGCGTGCAGCAACTCCTCGGCGAGCACCAGGACAGCGTGATGTGCCGGGTCGCCGTCGCCGAGGCCCGCCGGCAGGCCCGCGCGGCCGGCGAGGACACCGCGCCGTACAAGGCCCTCCGGCGCAGGGAACGGGAGATCGCCGCCGACATCGAGGCCCGGCTGCCGGGGGAGTGGCGGGCGGCGGACCGTCCGCTCTGAGCGGCGCCGCCTCGGTCCCGGCGGTGCGCGGCCCGGTCCCGGCGGTGCGGGCCCACCTGCGGGCGGCCGTGACCGTCATCCGGCTCGGGTAGTGTGGGGTGATTCCACCGCCAGCTCACGAGAGACGCCGAGATGCCTGTCGAGTCGGTCTTCCCCCGCCTGGAAGCGCTGCTGCCGCATGTACAGAAGCCGATCCAGTACGTCGGAGGGGAACTGAACTCCACCGTCAAGGACTGGGACAGCGCCGACGTGCGCTGGGCGCTGATGTACCCCGACGCCTACGAGGTCGGCCTGCCCAACCAGGGCGTCATGATCCTCTACGAGGTGCTCAACGAGCGCGCGGGCGTCCTGGCCGAGCGCACGTACAGCGTCTGGCCCGACCTCGAAGCGCTGATGCGCGAGCACGGGGTGCCGCAGTTCACCGTGGACGCCCACCGCCCGGTGCGCGCCTTCGACGTGCTCGGCGTCAGCTTCTCCACCGAACTCGGCTACACCAACCTGCTGACCGCCCTGGACCTGGGCGGCATCCCGCTGGACGCCGCCGAGCGCACCCTGGACGACCCGATCGTGCTGGCCGGCGGGCACGCCGCGTTCAACCCCGAGCCGATCGCCGCCTTCATCGACGCCGCCGTGATCGGCGACGGCGAGCAGGCCGTGCTGGAGATCACCGACGTGATCCGGGCCTGGAAGGCCGAGGGACGCCCCGGCGGCCGGGACGAGCTGCTGCTGCGGCTCGCTCGCACCGGCGGGGTCTACGTGCCGCGCTTCTACGACGTGGAGTACCTGCCCGACGGCCGGATCGCCCGCGTCGTGCCCAACCGGTCCGGCGTGCCGTGGCGGGTGGCCAAGCACACCGTCATGGACCTGGACGAGTGGCCGTACCCCAAGCAGCCGCTGGTCCCGCTGGCCGAGACCGTCCACGAGCGGATGTCCGTGGAGATCTTCCGCGGCTGCACCCGCGGCTGCCGTTTCTGCCAGGCCGGCATGATCACCCGCCCGGTCCGCGAGCGCTCGATCACCGGCATCGGCGAGATGGTGGACAAGGGCCTGCGCGCCACCGGCTTCGAGGAGGTCGGCCTGCTGTCGCTGTCGTCGGCCGACCACAGTGAGATCGCCGACATCACCAAGGGCCTGGCCGACCGGTACACGGACGACAAGATCGGCCTGTCGCTGCCCTCCACCCGGGTCGACGCGTTCAACATCGACCTGGCCAACGAGCTGACCCGCAACGGCCGCCGCTCGGGACTGACGTTCGCGCCCGAGGGCGGGTCGGAGCGGATCCGCAAGGTGATCAACAAGATGGTCTCCGAGGAGGACCTGATCCGCACGGTCGCCACCGCGTACGGCAACGGGTGGCGCCAGGTGAAGCTGTACTTCATGTGCGGGCTGCCGACCGAGACCGACGACGACGTGCTGCAGATCGCCGAGATGGCCAAGAAGGTCATCCAGAAGGGCCGCGAGGTCACCGGCCAGAACGACATCCGGTGCACGGTGTCGATCGGCGGGTTCGTGCCCAAGCCGCACACCCCGTTCCAGTGGGCCCCGCAGCTCGGCGTGGAGGAGACCGACGCGCGGCTGGAGAAGCTGCGGGACGCCATCCGCGGGGACAAGCGGTACGGCCGCAACATCGGCTTCCGCTACCACGACGGCAAGCCCGGCATCATCGAGGGCCTGCTCTCCCGCGGCGACCGCAGGGTCGCCGACGTGATCCGCGCGGTGTACGCCGCCGGCGGCCGCTTCGACGGCTGGCGCGAGCACTTCTCCTACGACCGCTGGCTGGACGCCTGCGAGACCGCGCTGCCCGCGCACGGCGTGGACCTGGCCTGGTACACCACCCGCGAGCGCGTCATCGAGGAGGTCCTGCCCTGGGACCACCTCGACTCCGGCCTGGACAAGGACTGGCTCTGGGAGGACTGGCAGGACGCCCTCGACGAGACCGAGGTCGACGACTGCCGCTGGACCCCCTGCTTCGACTGCGGCGTCTGCCCGGCCATGGACACCTCGATCCAGATCGGCCCCACCGGCAAGAAGCTGCTGCCCTTGACGGTCGTCAATTCCGCGCCCGCTCCGGCGGCGGCCGGGCACGCGCATTAATCACCTCCACCCGGTACCGGGCACCGGCGCGACGGGACTGCCTGCGCGCCCTCGTGCCCGGTACGGGCCGGGGCGCCGGCGTGCGTGCGGGTGTCCGTGACTTCCGCCGGGTGCTGATTTCTCTGGGTTGTTCCGGATCCTTCTGGTATGGCGTGCGGAATATCCGGCTCCGGAAATGTGCATTCACTTTTTACCCGTAACGATGCTGCTCCTGTGCTTCAATGAGAGCAGTGGGAACGGTGAGCGGCTTCGGGGTGGGTCCGGCACCCCGGATCGTCGTTCCGTACGGGGGCCATGAATGAAACTTGTACGATTCCCTGCCGCCGGCACTGCCGCGGCTTTCACTGTGTGCAACAGTGCGCCCTCGACCCGGGCGCAGACACTCGGCCCCGCGCGCCGGTCCCGTAGCTGAACGAGCCGTCACCCAGGGCGCTTTGGCGCACCCCTGTGCTCCGCCGCGGTCCGGCTCCGCCCCCTTCCTCCGGGGCCGGTCCGCGGCGGACCCCCGCTTTCGGCGGCCGGCGGTTCCCGGTAATCGGGGTCCGTCCGCCGCTCAATTCCGACGGGTGCGGAAAACCCGGAAATCGGGGAAACCGAATAACCGGACAGGTGTCCTGGCGTAAAAACATCGGTGTGTCCACCACGTACCGCCGATGAACGGTTCCGCATGCCCGCTCCCGGTGTCCTCGCCCGGTCGGCGGGCCGGTCGTCGTGCCCGCCGCGTCCGGCAGGTTGTCCACAGGGGCGGTACGGGCGGCGCGAAGGACGGGGCACGCGGCGTAACCTTGTATACGTACGGACCGGGCCGCACCGGGAAGCAACTTGTGGAAGTGCCGCCGTGGCACCGGCCGTCACGCCAGCGCCGGCAACGGCGACCGCCACGACCAGCAGCACACGACGAGAAGGACTGAACGACACTGGGCAAGCGACAGCCCGAAGGCCCCCCGCCCGCACCCGCGGTGCAGCGCATCCGCCTGCGGTACACCAAGCGCGGCCGCCTCCGGTTCACCAGCCACCGCGACTTCCAGCGCGCCTTCGAGCGGGCACTGCGCCGCGCCGAGGTGCCGATGGCCTACTCGGCCGGCTTCACCCCTCACCCCAAGGTGTCGTACGCGGGCGCCGCACCCACCGGCGTCGGCAGTGAGGCGGAGTATCTGGAGATCGCGCTCGCCAAGGCGCGCGACCCGGAGCCGCTGCGGGCTCTGCTGGACGCGTCGCTGCCCGCGGGGCTGGACGTCGTCGAGGCCGTCGAGGTCCGCACCCCCGGACTCGCCGAACGCCTCGAGGCGTCCGTGTGGCAGCTCCGGCTGGACGGGGTCGAGCCGCAGGACGTGCGCCGGGCGGCCGCCGTGTTCCTCGCCGCCGACACCGTGGAAGTACAGCGCGACACCAAGAACGGCGTCCGCACCTTCGACTGCCGGGCCGCAGTGACGCGGCTGGAGGTCGTGGACACGGACGCAGTGCACAATGATGCCGATAGGCCGCACGACCGCGCCTGTGCGATACTGCGGCTGGTTGTGCGGCATCTGACACCTGCCGTACGACCCGACGACGTACTGTCCGGCCTCCAGATCGCGGCCGACCTCGCGCCGCCGGTCCCCGCAGCGGTGACCAGGCTGGCGCAGGGGCCGCTCGACGAGGAGTCCGGTACGGTCACCGACCCGCTCGCGGCCGACCGCGACGCCGTGGCGGTGCCGGCCGGTTCCGCCTAGGTACGACGTCGACGCGGTGCCGACGAGACCGGGAGCCACCCGGGCCCGGCGCCGCTGACCACATGAGACTTTCGCCGGCCCCCGATGGGCGGGCCGGCGAGCGACACAGCAGCTCCCGTGCGGCGCCCGCGCCCCCGGAGGGCGGTTCCGCGTACCAAGCGGCAGACCCCCGCCGGTCCACGGCACGGCGCCCGGGAGCATGACGGGAGCAATGCCCGAATGCCCGAGACCGAACCGACCGTGCCGGAAGTGAACCCCGGCACCACCGACAACGAGACCGCCGGCGCCCAGGCCGCCGACGAGACCGCGGCCCCGCGCCGCCGACGTCGCGCCGCCTCCCGCCCGGCGGGACCCCCGGCCGCGACGGACGCGGCCGCCGACGGCGCCGCACCGGCGTCCGCGCAGCCCGGCGAGGGCGGCGCCGAGGCCGCCGAGGGCGAGCCCGCGGCGCCGGCCCGTACCCGCCGCCGCGCGACCCGTAAGGCCACCGCGCCCGCCGCGCAGGGCGACGCCGACCAGTCGGCCGCCGCTGCCGAGGACGCACCCGCCGCGGAAGAGGCCGTGCCCAAGCGCCGCCGGACCACACGTAAGGCGACGGCCGCTGCTGCCGAGCCCGCCGCCGAGGCTCCTGCCGCCGCCCCGGAGGGCGGCGCGACCGATGCCGGTTCCGCGCAGGCCGCCGAGGGCGAGTCCGCGGCGCCGGCCCGTACCCGCCGCAGGGCGACCCGCAAGGCGACCGCGCCTGCCGCCGAGGCGGAAACAGCCGCCGCTGAGGCCGCGCCCGCGCAGGCCGGTGGCGACACCGCCGAAGCCGAACCCGCCGCGCGCCCGCGGCGCCGCACGACCCGTAAGGCCACGGCTGCCGAGCCCGCCGCCGCAACGGCGGAGGCCGACGCGGCCGACGCGGCCGCCGCCGCCGAACCCGTCGGTGAGACCGTTGCCGCCGAGGGCGAGTCCGCCGCGCCGGCCCGTACCCGCCGTCGCGCGACCCGCAAGGCCACCGCGCCCGCCGCCGAGGCCGAACCCGCCGCAGTCGCGGCGGCCGAGGAGCCGCCCGCCGCCGAAGAGGCCGCGTCCAAGCGGCGCCGGGCCACCCGTAAGGCCACGGCTCCGGCCGGTGCCCCGGCGGAGGCGGTCGTGGAGGCCGCGCCCGCCGAGCCGGTTGCCGAAGCCGCTGTCGCCGAGCCCGCCGCCGAGGAGACGCCGGGCCGTACCCGTCGCCGGGCGACCCGCAAGGCGACCGCGCCGGCCGGTGCCCCGGCGGAGGCCGAGGTCGTCGTGGCGGCCGGAGCGCCCGCCGGGACCGCGGCGCAGGCCCCCGTGGCCGAGCCCGTCGCCGAGGAGCCGGCGGAGGCCGCGCCGGCCCGTACCCGTCGCCGGGCGACCCGCAAGGCCAGCGCGCCCGCCGGACCGCCGCCGGCCGCGGAGGCCACCGAGGCCGTACAGGCTCCGGTCGCCGAGCAGCCCGCCGCCGAGGAGGCGCCCGCGTCCAAGCGGCGTCGGGTGACGCGCAGGACGACCGCAGCCGAGGCCGAGCAGGCGCAGGCCGCGGGCGCCGGGGCGCGGAAGGGCGCGGCGGTGCCGACGTTCTCCGCGGGCTCCGCGGGCGAGGGCTCGCGGCGGCTCAAGCCCGGTGCGCTCGCGCCCAGGGACGAGAGCGTGCACGCGTACACCGGTGCCGCGCGCACCGAGGACGGCGGCTGGCTGGTCGAGGTCGACGACGCGCACGAGATCCGCGGCTACGGCGACACCCTGGAGCAGGCGACCGCCGAGGCCGTGGCCGCGGTGGCCCTCGCCTTCGGGATCCCCGCGCAGTCCGTGGTGATCGAGGTCCGCACCGAGGACGTCGCCGCCGAAGAGGCGGTCACGGAGGCGCCGGCCCGGGGCCGGCGGCGTGCCGTACGCCCGGCGATGGCCGTCTTCCAGGCGCCGGTGTTCCAGGCCCCGGCCCCCCCGAAGCCTGCCGCGGAAGAGCCCGAGGACCGCGCCGTGCAGGGCGACCAGGCCGAGCACGAGGAAGAGGCGGAGGAGGAGCGCCCCTCGCGGCGGCGCCGTCGCCGCCGCGGCCCGGGCGAGCCGTACGCCGCCGTGACCGCCGCCGACGAGCCGGAGACCGAGTCCGCGGCCGACCTCGAGACCGAGGCGGAGACGGAGGCCGAGGGCGAGGTCGAGGAGGCCGACGAGGGCGAGGGCGGCGAGCGTCCTTCGCGCCGCCGTCGCCGCGGTGGCCGCCGCCGGCGCCGGGGTGACGCCGCCGAGGCCGGCGAGAGCGCAGCCGAGGACGAGACCGACCAGGACCACGACGAGGACGAGGGCGAGCCCGAGGCCGAGGAAGGCGCCGAGGACGAGGACACGGACGTCTCCGGCACCAGCAGCAGCCGGCGCCGGCGCCGTCGTCGCCGCCGGGGCACCGAGGCCGCGGCCGAGGAGACGTCCGGCGACGACCCGGAGCGCACCGTCGTGAAGGTCCGCGAGCCGCGCCCGCGCACCGAGGGCACCAGCGTCGACGAGGTGCAGTCCATCAAGGGCTCCACCCGCCTGGAGGCCAAGAAGCAGCGCCGCCGCGAGGGCCGCGAGCAGGGCCGCCGCCGGGTGCCGATCATCACCGAGGCCGAGTTCCTGGCCCGCCGCGAGGCGGTCGAGCGGGTCATGGTGGTGCGGCAGAACGGCGAGCGCACCCAGATCGGCGTGCTGGAGGACAACGTCCTCGTCGAGCACTACGTCAACAAGGAGCAGGCCACCTCCTACGTCGGCAACGTGTACCTGGGCAAGGTGCAGAACGTGCTGCCGTCCATGGAGGCCGCCTTCGTCGACATCGGCAAGGGCCGCAACGCGGTGCTCTACGCCGGTGAGGTCAACTTCGAGGCGCTGGGCCTGTCCGGCGGGCCGCGCCGGATCGAGACCGCGCTCAAGTCCGGCCAGTCGGTGCTGGTGCAGGTCACCAAGGACCCGATCGGCCACAAGGGCGCCCGGCTGACCAGCCAGGTCTCGCTGCCCGGCCGTTACCTGGTGTACGTGCCCGAGGGCTCGATGACCGGCATCAGCCGCAAGCTGCCCGACACCGAGCGGGCCCGGCTGAAGACCATTCTGAAGAAGATCGTCCCCGAGGACGCGGGCGTCATCGTGCGCACCGCGGCCGAGGGCGCCAGCGAGGATGAGCTGCGCCGCGACGTCGAGCGGCTCCAGGCGCAGTGGGCGGACATCCAGAAGAAGGCCAGGACCGGCAACGCGCCGACGCTGCTGTACGGCGAGCCGGACATGACCGTGCGGGTGGTCCGCGACATCTTCAACGAGGACTTCTCCAAGGTCATCGTCAGCGGCGACGACGCGTGGAACACCGTCCACGAGTACGTCTCGCACGTCGCGCCCGACCTGGTGGAGCGGCTGTCGCGGTGGAACTCCGACGTCGACGTGTTCGCCACCTACCGGATCGACGAGCAGTTGCTGAAGGCGCTGGACCGCAAGGTCTGGCTGCCCTCCGGCGGGTCGCTGGTGATCGACAAGACCGAGGCCATGGTCGTCATCGACGTCAACACCGGGAAGTTCACCGGGCAGGGCGGCAACCTCGAGGAGACCGTCACCCGCAACAACCTGGAGGCGGCCGAGGAGATCGTCCGGCAGCTGAGGCTGCGGGACCTCGGCGGCATCGTGGTGATCGACTTCATCGACATGGTGCTGGAGTCCAACCGCGACCTGGTGATGCGCCGGCTGCTGGAGTGCCTGGGCCGGGACCGCACCAAGCACCAGGTGGCCGAGGTCACCTCGCTGGGCCTGGTGCAGATGACCCGCAAGCGGGTCGGCCAGGGGCTGCTGGAGTCCTTCTCCGAGACCTGCGTGCACTGCAACGGCCGCGGCGTGATCGTCCACATGGACCAGGCCACGACCGTCGGCGGCGGGGGCAAGCGCAAGCGCCGCCGCGGCGCCGGGGCCGGCGAGCCGGACCACGAGCACGAGCACGTGCTGGAGCCCGTGGCCGGGACCGGCCCGGAGCCTGCCGTGGCGGGCTCCGAGGAGGCCGTTGAGGCCGCCGGGGGCGAGCTCGAGGAGCTGCCGGAGCTGGAGCCGATCGAGGTCGGCGAGTCGGACCTGGTGCCCTCGGTCGGCGACCCGGAGGAGGAGTGGTTCGGCACCGCCGCCGAGGCCGAGGCCGCCGCGGCGAGCACGCGCGGCCGGCGCCGGCGCGGCAGCCGCAAGGCGACCGCGCCCGCGGGCGCGCCCGCCGCCGCCGACCGCGAGCAGGAGGCCGCGGTGGTGGTCGTGCCGGTCAGCGAGCCGGTCGTGGTGCCCGAGCCGGAGGTCTCCACCGAGCCGCCGGCCCGTACCCGCCGCCGCGCGACCCGTAAGGCCACCGCGCCCGCCGGGGCGCCGTCGGCCGCCGAGGAGGCGACGGTCGTGGTCGTCGCCCCGGAGCGCCCGGCCGCGGCTGCCGAGCCGGAGCCCGAGGTCTCGACCGCGCCGCCGGCCCGTACCCGGCGCCGTGCCACCCGTACGGTCGCCCCGGCCGGTGAGGACGCGGCGGTCGTCGTGGTGCCCAACACGGCGTCCGGGGAGGCACCCGAGGCCGCGGTCACCGGGGACGGCGAGGCCGAGGAAGGCGCGGAGCCCAGGAAGCGGGCCGCCCGTACCTCCGCGGCGAAGAAGACGCCGGCCAAGAAGACGGCGAAGAAGGTGACCGCCAAGAAGACCGCCGCCAAGAAGACCGCGGCGAAGAAGACGGCCACCAAGAAGACGGCGGCGAAGAAGACCACCGCCAAGAAGGCGGCCGCGTCCGCAGAGTGACACCGGATTCGCCCGGGTGAGCGGCCTGCGAGCCGCCCGCCCGGGCGAATTTGACCCGGTCGAGGGCACTCCGTAACCTTGACCTTCGGCGTTTGTACGCCTACCCCTGAGCACCTTCCTCCCGGCGGTCCGCCGGGAGAGGCCTCCCGAGCGTCACTGGGGCGGCTGGCATCCGGGGTCCGAATCGAGCAGAGAGTGAGTTCCGCGTGTACGCGATCGTGCGCAGCGGCGGGCGCCAGCACAAGGTGGCCGTCGGTGACATCGTCGAGGTAGACAAGATTTCCACCGGCAAGGTCGGCGACACGGTCGAGCTCTCGACGCTGCTCGTCGTGGACGGCGAGGCCGTCACCAGCGACCCGTGGGTGCTGGCCGGCATCAAGGTGGAGGCGGAGATCGTCGACCACCACAAGGGCCAGAAGATCGACATCCTGCGGTACAAGAACAAGACCGGCTACCGCCGGCGCCAGGGCCACCGCCAGCAGTACACGGCGCTGAAGATCACCGACATCCCGGTTGCGGCGAAGTAAGGACTGAGGAGAGATGGCACACAAGAAGGGCGCGTCGTCCACCCGGAACGGCCGTGACTCCAACGCTCAGCGGCTCGGCGTGAAGCGCTTCGGCGGTCAGGTCGTCAGCGCCGGTGAGATCATCATCCGCCAGCGCGGCACCCACTTCCACCCGGGCTCCGGCGTCGGCATCGGCAAGGACGACACTCTGTTCGCCCTGTCGGCCGGTGCGGTCGAGTTCGGCAAGAAGCGCGGCCGTCGCGTCGTGAACATCGTTCCCGCGGCCTGAGCGGCGGCGCAGGGACTTCTTCGAGGGCGGACCCGCTTCCCGGCCACGGGACGCGGGGCCGCCCTCGGTTCGTTCGACCCGCACCCGCCCGCCGCGCGTGACCGCCGCCGCGCGACGGCCCTGAGCAGCATCTGTCCGAGCATCTGGAGGAAGAGCCACCATGACCACCTTCGTGGACCGCGTCGAGCTGCACGTCGCCGCGGGTAACGGGGGCCACGGCTGCGCCTCCGTGCACCGGGAGAAGTTCAAGCCGCTCGGCGGCCCGGACGGCGGCAACGGCGGGCGCGGCGGCGACGTGATCCTGGTCGTCGACCAGGACGTCACCACCCTGCTCGAGTACCACCACAGCCCGCACCGCAAGGCCACCAACGGCAAGCCCGGCGAGGGCGGCCACCGCTCCGGCAAGGACGGTACCGACCTGGTGCTGCCGGTGCCCGACGGCACCGTGGTCCTCGACAAGCGCGGCAATGTGCTGGCCGACCTGATCGGTCAGGGCACCACCTTCGTCGCCGCCCAGGGCGGCCGTGGGGGCCTCGGCAACGCCGCGCTGGCCTCGGCGCGCCGCAAGGCGCCCGGCTTCGCTCTGCTCGGCGAGCCCGGCGAGGGCGGCGAAGTGGTGCTGGAGCTCAAGACGGTGGCCGACGTGGCGCTGGTGGGCTATCCCAGCGCCGGCAAGTCCTCGCTGATCTCGGTCCTGTCCGCGGCCAAGCCGAAGATCGCCGACTACCCGTTCACCACCCTGGTGCCCAACCTCGGCGTGGTGACCGCGGGCGAGACCGTCTACACCATCGCCGACGTGCCGGGCCTCATCCCGGGCGCCAGCGAGGGCCGCGGGCTCGGCCTGGAGTTCCTGCGGCACGTCGAGCGCTGCTCGGTGCTGGTGCACGTGCTGGACACCGCGACGCTGGAGGCCGACCGTGACCCGGTGACCGACCTCGACGTCATCGAGGCCGAACTGCGGGCGTACGGCGCCGGGCTGGAGAACCGGCCGCGGCTGGTCGCCCTGAACAAGGTGGACGTGCCCGACGGGCGCGACCTGGCCGAGCTGATCCGGCCGGACCTGGAGGCCCGCGGCTACCGGGTGTTCGAGGTGTCCGCGGTCTCCCACGAGGGGCTCAAGGAGCTGTCGTACGCGCTCGCCGGGATTGTCGCCGAGCACCGGGCCGCCCAGCCGGTGCAGCAGGCCACCCGGATCGTCATCCGGCCGCAGGCGGTGGACGACGCGGGCTTCACCGTCACCCACGAGGGCGAGTTCTTCCGGGTCCGCGGCGAGAAGCCCGAACGCTGGGTCCGCCAGACCGACTTCGCCAACGACGAGGCCGTCGGCTACCTCGCCGACCGGCTCAACCGCCTGGGCGTCGAGGACGAGTTGGTGAAGGCCGGTGCCAAGGCCGGTGACGGCGTCGCCATCGGCCCCGACGAGGACGCCGTGGTCTTCGACTGGGAGCCCTCGCTTGCCGCCGGCGCCGAGATGCTGGGCCGGCGCGGCGAGGACCACCGCCTGGACGCCCCCCGGCCCGCCGTCACCCGGCGCCGCGACCGGCAGGCCGAACGGGACGAGGCCGACCAGGAGTTCCGCGCCTTCGATCCCTTCGGCGAGAAGTGACCCTCCTCGGCGAAGGGTGACCCTGCCCGGCGAGCCGTGACCGGACGGCGCCGACGCTGAGCACTGCCTCGGCTCAGCGCCCGGCGACCGGCTCGGCCGCCGGCGCCGGCTCGGTGGGCGCTTCCGCCTGCGCCTTCCCGGAGTTCAGCAGGATCCTCCGCGACAGGACGTATGTGAACGGGATCGCGGCCGCGGCCGCCACCAGGGGCGCGATTTTGTCGTTCATGTGCGCGCCCTCCACCAGGGCGAACACGCCGACGCTCGTCACCACGTAATTGGTGAGATTGGTCAGCGGGAAGAGCAGGAACTTCTTCCAGGTCGGCCGGGTCCGGTAGGTGAAATAGGTGTTCAGGAAGAACGACCCGATCATGCTGAGCACAAAGGCGCAGGTATAGGCCAGGAAGTACGGCATCAGCGGGTGCAGCGCCAGGTAGAAGCCGTAAAAGGTGGTCGTGTTGACCACGCCGACGAGCGCGAAGCGGACGACCTGGAGCAGCTGCGGCGAGCGGAGCGAGCGTTGCACCACTGAAGGGTGCTGCTTGGCGTGGCTTCCCGTCAACGCGGCTCCCTCAGGGTCCGGCGGATCCGCGCATCGAAGAGCCCGATCACAGCCTCTTCGTCGAAGCAGGGAACTACGATCGACAATCGCATGGGTCACCGGGTCGCTTTCGGGGTCGTACGCGGCTGGGCGCGGGTACGGAGAGTGCGGGATTCGGCACGTTTCGTGCGCGTTTCCCAGCGTACGGCGCACAGGCTCCCGTAACCCG
Source organism: Actinacidiphila acididurans (assembly GCF_016918855.1). Lineage (GTDB taxonomy): Bacteria > Actinomycetota > Actinomycetes > Streptomycetales > Streptomycetaceae > Actinacidiphila > Actinacidiphila acididurans. Next base: position 86,403 of record NZ_JADKYB010000017.1, on the reverse strand, counting down.
GACACCGCCGGGTGTACGGCCGATGTTCAACGACGGGCCCGGAGCGCAGGAAGAAGAGTTCACCCCGGTGTGGGCAACCGAAAACGGCAAATACTACTCTGGCCGCTTGGAGAAGATCGCGGAAGTGAGGGTCCTTGAAGGCGCGTGTCAGTGTCGTCGTGATCACATTCAACGACGCGGAGCATGTCACCACGGCCGTCGAGTCGGCGCTGGCCCAAGGTGACCACGTCGGCGAGGTGATCGTCGTCGACGACTGTTCCACCGACGCGACCGCGGAGGCGATCGCGGCGGTGGCCGACCGCGACCCCAGGGTCCGGCTGGTGGCGCGCACCACCAACAGCGGCGGCTGCGGCACCCCCCGCAACGACGGCCTGGCCGCCGCCCAGTACCCCTACCTGCTCTTCCTCGACAGCGACGACATCCTGCCCGAGGGCGCGGTGGCCGCCCTGCTGCCGCTCGCCCAGAAGCACCGCGCCGACGTCACCGCCGGCCGGGCCGTGCGCCGCGAACTGCCCGGCGGCCGCGAGACCGTGTGGGCGCCGAAGATCTACGGCGACGGCGCGGCCCTGCCCGGCATCGTCCTGACCGGCATAGAGGACCACCCCGAACTGCTCTGGGACACCCTGTCGGTCAACAAGCTCTACCGCACCGCCTTCCTGCGCGAGCGCCGCATCACCTTCCCCGACGGCGCCTTCCACTACGAGGACTTCGTCTTCACCGCCCGCGTCTACGCCGCCAAGCCGCGCATCGCGTACACCGACGAGCCGGTCTACGTCTGGCACGTACGCCGTCAGGCCGCCCGGCTGTCCATCTCGCTGCGCCGCGGCGACCTGGCCAACTGGCGGCACCGCGTCGCCGCGCACCGCGGAGTGGTGGACACCCTCCGCGACGCCGGCGCCTACGGCCTCGCCGAGTCCGCGCAGGCGAAGTTCCTCGACTACGACCTGCCCATGTACGTCAGAGAACTGCCGCAGCGCTCCCCGGGTTACGTCTCCGGTTGGTGGAAGGTGACGCGGGACTACGTGGCCGGCTTCGACCGGGAGGGCGTCGCGCAGGCCACGGTCCCGTCGCGCTGGATGGCCCGCGCGCTGACCGCGCCCGGCGCCGACGAGCCCGAGCCGGGCGCCGCGGGGCTCGGCCGGCTGGTGGAGCTGGCCGCCCGGCCGCCCCGGCTGATCCCGCCGTACGGCAGCACGCCCCCGCCGGAGCTGGCCGAACTCCCCCCGGAGCAGCTGCCGGTGACCGTCGAGGCGCGGGTGCAGACCGGCGCCAACACCCGGCTCGCACTGCGGGTCCGCGAGCTGTACGGGCGGCTCGCCGCGCTGCACCCGGTCGCGCTGCGGGTGGAGCTGACCGAGCGCGGCACCGGCCGGCCCGCGATCACCCTGGAGACCCCGCTGATCGGCGAGGGCACGGACTGGACCGCCGCGGTCCGGCTGCGCACCGCCGACCTCGCCCGCGGCGGCCGGCTGGCGATCTGGCACATCCGCGCCGAGATCCGGTACGCGGGCACCTCCGCCCGCACCATGACCGAGGTGCGCGCCGCCGACGGCCAGGAGGCCCGGCGCGGCGCGGTGGTCCGCCCGACCGGCCAGGTGCTGCTGGTGCAGACCCACATCACCCCCGGCCGCGCGCTGATCCTCCGGGTCGCCGACGGCGTGCAGGGAGCCCGCCGGGTCGCCAGCGGACGGCTGCGGCGGCTGCTGGGCAAGTGACCGGCACCGGCCGCCACCGTGCGGCGGCCGGGCACCGCGGACGACACGGTGGCGGGCGCCGCGAAGGGCACCGTGAAGGGCCTGCGGACGGGTCCGCGAGGGTCACGCGGGGCTCGCGAACGGCACCGCGAAGCCCGTCCCCGTTCACCCCGGATTCACCCCGGTGACCGCCGGCCGTCTAGACTGACCGGATGACCTGGATGATCACCGGCGGTGCCGGATTTATCGGTTCGCACGTCGTCAAGGCGATGACCGAGGCCGGCGAGCGGGTCGTCGTCCTCGACGACCTGAGCACCGGCGACCCGGCCCGGCTGCCGGCCGACGTCCCGCTGGAGCGCGGCACCGTGCTCGACCGCGCCGTGCTGGACCGGGTGCTGCGCGAGCACATGGTGGACGGCGTCGTGCACATCGCCGCCAAGAAGCAGGTCGGCGAGTCGGTGGAGCGCCCGCTCTGGTATTACCGGGAGAACGTCGAGGGCCTGCGCACCGTCCTGGAGGCCGCCGCCGGCGCCGGGGTGCGCCGCTTCCTGTTCTCCTCGTCCGCGGCCGTGTACGGGATGCCGGACGTGGACCTGGTCACCGAGCAGACCCCGTGCGAGCCGATGAGCCCGTACGGCGAGACCAAGCTCGCCGGCGAGTGGCTGGTCAAGGCGGCCGGCCGGGCGCACGGCATGGCCACCGCCGCGCTGCGCTACTTCAACGTGGCCGGCGCGGCCACCCCCGAACTCGGCGACCCCGGCGTGTTCAACCTGGTCCCGATGGTCTTCGAGCGGCTCTCGCAGGGCAAGCCGCCGCTGATCTTCGGCGCCGACTACCCCACCCCCGACGGCACCTGCATCCGCGACTACATCCACGTCGAGGACATCGCCTCCGCGCACCTGGCCGCCGCCCACCGGCTCATCGAGGACCCCCAGGCCGCGCTCGTGCTCAACATCGGCCGCGGCGAGGGCGTCTCAGTGGCCGAAATGGTGGAGATCATCCGCGAGGTTTCGGGCCACACTGGGATCGAACCCGAGGTGGCCCCGCGCCGCCCCGGCGACCCGGCCCGTGTCGTCGCCTCCGCCGAGGCCATCGCCAAGGAACTGGGCTGGACGGCCAAGCACGACGTCCGGCAGATGGTCACCTCGGCCTGGGCAGGCTGGCAGGCGCGGCACCCGGAGTAGCCGGCCGAGGGGCGGAGCGACACGAAGGACACACGTGACCGCGCAGGTGACCGGCCGGGCGAGCGAGGAAACGGGCGAGGCCGGGGAAGTGAGCCGGGCGGAGGTCCGGCAGGCCCGCCGGATCGTGGTCAAGGTCGGCTCGTCGTCGCTGACCACCGCCGCCGGCGGGCTGGACGCGGACCGGGTCGACGCCCTGGTCGACGTGCTGGCCAAGGCTCGCGAGGAGCGGGAGATCGTCCTGGTCTCCTCCGGCGCCATCGCCGCCGGGCTCGCCCCGCTGGGCCTGTCCGGCCGCCCCCGTGATCTGGCCCGCCAGCAGGCCGCGGCCAGCGTCGGCCAGGGCCTGCTGGTGGCCCGCTACACGGCCTCCTTCGCCCGCTACGGCATCCGCGTCGGCCAGGTGCTGCTCACCTCCGACGACGTCAGCCGCCGCGCCCACTACCGCAACGCCTACCGCACCCTGGACCAGCTGCTGGCCATGGGCGCGCTGCCGGTGGTCAACGAGAACGACACGGTGGCCACCGACGAGATCAGGTTCGGCGACAACGACCGGCTCGCCGCGCTCGTCGCCCACCTGGTCCGCGCCGACCTGCTGATCCTGCTCTCCGACGTGGACGGGCTCTACGACGGCGACCCGCGCACCCCGGGCACCCGCCGCATCGCGGAGATCCGGGGCCGCAAGGACCTGGAGGGGATCTCCATCGGCAGCGCCGGCCGTTCCGGGGTCGGCACCGGCGGCATGGTCACCAAGGTGGACGCGGCCGGCATCGCCACCGGCGCCGGGGTGCCGGTGGTGCTCACCTCCGCGGTGCACGCCGCCGACGCGCTGGCCGGCCGGCCCACCGGCACGTACTTCCACCGCACCGGGAAGCGCTCCGCCGACCGGCTGCTGTGGCTGGCGCACGCCTCGGCGCCGCGCGGCGCGCTGCGGCTGGACGCGGGCGCGGTGCTGGCGGTCACCGAGCGGCGCAGTTCGCTGCTGCCGGCCGGGCTCACCGCTGTCGAGGGCGACTTCACCGCGGGCGACCCGGTGGACCTGCTGGACGAGGCGGGCCGGGCGGTCGCCCGCGGCCTGGTCAACTTCGACGCCCGGGAACTGCCCCGGCTGCTCGGCCGCTCCACCCGCGACCTGGCCAAGGAGCTGGGCCCGGCCTACGAGCGCGAGGTCGTGCACCGGGACGACCTGGTGCTGCTGCATCCCTGATCACCGGCGGACCCGTTCCGCCGCCCGGGTGAGTCCCTTGCATCGGGGGCATGGGCCGCCCCTTCGCAGGACCTGCACGGGGCTTCTTGGCCAAAACACCTCCGCGGTCCCCACGAGCCTGGTCAACTCTTAGAGGGCCCTCTTCCGGGGTCACGTCGGGGGAGTCGTCCACGGGACAGGAGGCCGCCTGTGAAGCGAGGGCGTCAAGGGCCGTCGTCCAGGGGCCCCGGGGAGCGCGCGCTGGTCAGCGTCGACGGCGTCGGGGCGGACGGCCCGGGCGACGGCGACGCGGCGTCCGGCGGCCGGTCCCCGCGGGAACCCGACCCGGCCCGGCTGTGGCACGTCACCCTCAGCGTCGCGGGGCCGCGCACCCCGCTCGCCGAGGTCCGGCGCGGCCTGGAGCAGCTCGCCCACGACCATCCCTTCCTGCTCACCAGCCGCTACGCCACCGACCACGCCGAGGTCCGGTACTGGGAGGAGGCCCGCGACGTGCACGACGCGGCCGCGATGGCCCTGCGGCTGTGGGGCGAGCACCGCTCGACCGCCGGGCTGCCGCCCTGGGAGACCGTCGGCCTGGAGGTGATCGACCGGGACACCTACCACCAGCGCCTGGCCGAGGGCTACGGCCCGCCGCCCGCGGCCCCGGTGGGCGTACATCCGTTCTGACCCCTTCCGCGGTGTCCCGACCGGTACGCTGCACGCATGACCGCCAGTTCCTGGGCCATGCCCTCGCCGCTCCCCACGTCGCCCGTGCTGCTCGCCGCCTACCGCGCGCGAGCCGCCGCCGCCGACCTGGCCCCGCTGCCCAGGGCCGTCAAGGACGACGCGCTGCTCGCCATCGCCGACGCCCTGATCGTCCGCACCCAGGAGATCGTCGCGGCCAACGCGCAGGACGTGGCCAAGGCCGAGGCGGCCGGCACCAGCCCGGCGATCGTCGACCGGCTCACCCTGACCCGGGAGCGGGTCGCCGCCATCGCCGCCGACGTCCGCCACGTGGCCGGCCTGCCCGACCCGGTCGGCGAGGTGGTGCGCGGCTCCACCCTGCCCAACGGGCTCGACCTGCGGCAGGTCCGGGTCCCGCTCGGCGTGGTCGGCATCATCTACGAGGCCCGGCCCAATGTGACGGTGGACGCCGCCGCCCTGTGCCTGAAGTCCGGCAACGCGGTGCTGCTGCGCGGCTCCTCCTCCGCCTACACCTCCAACAACGCCCTGGTCACCGTGCTGCGCGACGCTGTCGGCGGCGCCGGCCTGCCGGCCGACGCGATCCAGCTCGTCCCCGGCGAGAGCCGCGAGTCGGTCACCGAGCTGATGCGGGCCCGCGGCATGGTGGACGTGCTGATCCCGCGCGGCGGCGCGGACCTGATCCGTACCGTCGTGGAGGGTTCCACCGTCCCGGTGATCGAGACCGGCACCGGCAACTGCCACGTGTACGTGGACGCCGACGCCGACCTGGACACCGCCGTACGCATCCTGGTCAACTCCAAGGCCCAGCGGGTCAGCGTGTGCAACTCGGCCGAGACGCTGCTGGTGCACCGGGACATCGCCGAGCGCTTCCTGCCCCTGGCGCTGGACGCGCTGGCCGAGGCCGGGGTCACCGTGCACGGCGACTCGCGGGTGCTGGAACTGGCCGAGGCGGCCGGCAGCAAGGCCACCGTGGTTGCGGCCACCATGGACGACTGGGAGACCGAGTACCTGTCGTACGACATCTCCGCCGCGGTGGTGGACTCGCTCGACGCGGCTGTCGGTCACATCCGGCTGTGGTCCTCCGGGCACACCGAGGCCATCGTCACCTCCTCGCAGCCCGCCGCCCGCCGCTTCACCCAATTGGTGGACGCGGCCGCCGTCATGGTCAACGCCTCCACCCGGTTCACCGACGGCGGCCAGTTCGGCTTCGGCGCCGAGATCGGCATCTCCACCCAGAAGCTGCACGCGCGCGGGCCCATGGGGCTGCCGGAGCTGACCTCCACCAAGTTCGTGGTCACCGGGGACGGTCACATTCGTTGACTTGCGCCTCCGGCGTACCGGCGGGTGACCGGCGGCACACCGCGGGACCACATTCCCCTGCCCAAAGGACCAACTTCCGCATTACCCTGGACAGATGCCGGACGATGACGAGTTCGCCTCCGTAGTCCTCGACGAAGATTTCGTACGGTCCGCTCTGTTCCATGAGCCCACGGCCCGGGAACGGATGCTCGCCGTTGCCGAAGGTCCGATGTTGCCGCCCGGCGCTCCCGGCCGGCGCAGAAGGCCCGCTGCCGTCCCCGAGCTGGACGACGACGAGGCCGAGTCCGACGAGCTGTACGCGGCCGGGCATCCGTACCGCGGCAGCACCACCCGCTGGCATCGCCCGGTCGCCTGGGCCCTGGCGGTGGTCATGGGCATCGGCGTGGTCGCCCTCAGCTTCGCCGCGGTCTACCGGGGGGCGGGCGGTGGCCGGCAGCCCGCGCCGACGGCGCCGTCCAGCGGCTCGGTGGGCACGGTCGACCCCGGGTCCGGCACCGTCGCCACCACCGGCGGCAGCCCGGCCGGTGCCCGCAGCACCGTTCCGGTTCTCACCACCCCTCTGCCCTGAGGCGTGCTCGAGGCGAGCCCCGGGATGTGCCCTGAGAGCGTGTTCCCGGGACGTGCTTTCAGGGCGGGCTTTCAGGGCGTGCTCCAGTACATGTGCCCCGTCGGCGCGGGTTCATGTTCCGTGCCCTGACCGGTTGTCAAGTTGACCGGTACCAGGGCGTTTATTCACCGGCTCGGAGACTTAACCTTGTGATATGAGCGGGCCTGGAGACCCTCCCGAGGGCACGCCCGAGGGCGCCCCGGGAGGCGGTGACGACGACTACCGATCCGTCGTCTTCGACGAATCGTTCGTGAGAGCTGCCCGGATCCAGGAGTACTCCGCTCAGGAGCGGCTGGACGGCGGCGGCGCCGCTCGGGCCGTCCGGGTCCGGCACGCGATGCCGCACGTCCTGGCCCGCCAGGCGATGGCGCTGGTCCTGCTGCTCGTCCTGGCCTTCGGCTTCGCGGTCTACATGGGGGTGCGGCATCCCTACCGCTCCGACCCCGTGGTGCCCACTGCCCGGCTGCTCACCACGGTGATACCGCTGGTGCCTACCGGCCCGGTGCCCGCGGTGTCCGCCGCGTCGCCCTTCGCGGGCAGCTCCGCCGCGCACTACCGGATCGGTGTGGACGGGATCGACCCCGACGGCTCCCGCCGGATCGGCGACTTTTCCGAGCAGGAGGTCGACGAGGCGTACGCCACCGCCAAGGAGTACCTGACCGACTCCTCGCTGGACACCCGTACGGTGCTCGCCGGCGACGTCGGCGCGGTGCGCAACCTGCTCAGCCCCGGGCAGCTCGACCAGTTCGACGCCAGCCTCACCCGGCCGGCCGACGACGGAATGCACGAGGCCACCGGTTGGCTGGTCCGCTTCGACCCGGCCGCCCGGGTCCGGCTGGTCACCGACGAGATCCGGGTGCAGGGCACTCTCCAGGCCGCCGAGACCAGGGACAACCAGCTCGAAGTCACGGCCGACCACACCTTCGTCTACGCGCTGCGCGGGCCGGCCCCGGCCGGCGCCGCCTCGCTGTTCACCGTGCGGCGGCAGCTCACCTTCCGCTTCGACCACGAGGACCTGCGCGAGCACCACATCCAGGTGGCCCGCGCCGACATCGCGGCCGGCCCGCTGGCCTGCGTCGCCCCGCTGGAGGGCTTTCGCCCGATATTCGCCGGGCACACCGCCTCCGGACCGGCGCCGAGCGGCAACCCGTACGACCACGATCACCCGGTCGGGGCGGTGTGCACCCCGATGGGGGGCGCGAACGGCGCGAACAGCGGCGCTGCCGGTCCCGGCGATCTCACCGGTACCGGCGGCACTGCCGGGCGTACGGGTCCTGCGGGTCCTACGGGTTCGGGCCGTCCTCCGGCTCCCCCGACGCCGGCGACCCCGGCTGTTCCTGCGACCCGTGGTCTCCTGACCCCTGCGGACGCTCGTCCGTCGTCGTCGAACCCGACCCTGTGAACACGTCCCGCAGCTTCCCGCCCAGGTCACCGGCCCCGTTGGACAGGTCGCGGATCAGGCCCATCAGCGGGTCCTTGCTCTGCTTGACCGACTGGGCGTAGTGGTTGGCCGAATCCCGGAAGGCGTCGCCGACCGAGGCGTCCCGGTCCTCGGTGCGCTTGGGGTAGTGGCCGTCCATCAGCCGCTGGTAGTCCCGGCTGGTGGCCCACCGGCGCAGTTCGGCGGCGCGCACGGCGGTGAAGGGGTGGCTGCGGGGCAGCACGTTGAGGATCTTCAGCACCGAGTCGCGCAGGTCGCCCGATGCCTCGTACTCGTCGGCCTGCTTCAGGAACGCGTCCACGTTCATCTCGTGCAGGTGGTTGCCGCCGGCGATCTTCATCAGGCCGCGCATCGACGCCTGCAGGTCCTGGCCGACCAGCAGCCCCGCCCGGTCCGCGGACAGCTCCGACTTGCGGAACCACTCGCGCAACGCGGTGACGATGGCCAGGATCGCCAGGTTGCCCAGCGGGATCCAGGCCAGCCGGACCGCCAGGTTGGTCAGGAACAGCAGTATCGTCCGGTAGACGGAGTGGCCGGACAGCGCGTGGCCCACCTCGTGGCCGACGACCGCCCGCATCTCCTCCTCGTCCAGCAGCTCCACCAGCCCGGTGGTGAGCACGATGATCGGCTCGTCCATGCCGATGCACATCGCGTTGGGCTGCGGGTCCTGCGTGACGTACAGCGCCGGGACCTTCTCCAGGTCCAGGATCCAACAGGCGTCCCGCAGCATGTGGTTGAGGTGCGGGAACTGCTCGTCGCTGACGCGGACCGAGTCCGACAGGAACAGCAGTCGCAGGCTCCGCTCCGGCACGAGGCCGCTGAGCGCCTTGAACACCGTGTCGAAGCCGCTCAGTTTGCGCAGCGCCACCAGTGCGGACCGGTCGGCGGGGTGCTCGTAGGCGCGCGAGGACATGTCGGGGAAACGGCGACGGGTGCGGCCGGGCAGCTTCTCGGTGCTCACCGGACCGCCCGTGCCGGCGCTGTCCGCCGCGCCCGCCCCGGCACCGCCGGCCGGGCCGTCCGCCGATCCCTTCGACTCGTTCGATTCGTGCGGTTCGGACATACTGGACCCAACCCCCTGTGCTCGACCGTCGTACAGACAGGACGCGCGGAGCCTGCGCGAAGTTCCCCCGGGCCCGCCCGTACGATGTGGGGCTGAGCCAACCGCCCGTTCCCGTTTCCGCAAGCAAAGGGTCCGCCGATCATGTCGACCGTCGCAGCCTCCGCCCTGACCCCGCTCACCGCCCTTGCCGAGGGCGGCGGCCACCACAACAGCCTGAGCCCCTTCCTGACCGGCTTCGGGGCGCTGGGGGGCCTGCTGATCCTGCTGCTCATCGTGACCCGTTTCAACCGGGACTGAGATGACGGCGGCCAAGAAGCAGCGCATCGGTGTGATGGGTGGCACATTCGACCCCATCCACCACGGGCACTTGGTGGCCGCCAGCGAGGTGGCCAGCCTGTTCCACCTCGACGAGGTGGTGTTCGTGCCCACCGGCCAGCCCTGGCAGAAGGACGACCGCTCGGTCTCCCCGGCCGAGGACCGTTACCTCATGACGGTGATCGCCACCGCCTCCAATCCGCAGTTCTCGGTGAGCCGCAGCGACATCGACCGTGGCGGGAAGACCTACACGATCGATACGCTGCGGGACTTGCGGGCCGAGCACCCGACGGCGGATCTTTTCTTCATCACCGGTGCCGACGCGCTGGCGCAGATCTTCTCCTGGCGCGACGCCGAGGAGCTGTTCTCGCTCGCGCATTTCATCGGCGTGACACGTCCGGGGCATACGCTGTCCGACCCGGGCTTCCCCGAGGGAGGGGTGTCACTGGTGGAGGTTCCGGCGCTGGCGATTTCGTCGACCGGCTGCCGCCAGCGGGTCGCCAAGGGGGACCCGGTCTGGTATTTGGTGCCGGACGGGGTGGTGCGCTACATCGACAAGCGCGCGCTGTACCGGGACACCGCCGGATAGCGGTTGCGACGAAACACGCGAAGGGGTTCCTCGTGAACGACGCAAACCCCCGTTGGCACTATGCCGAGTCGGGCAATGACGACGAGCCGGACCCCTACCCGCAGGATCCCTACTACCAGCAGCAGCACTACGGTTACGACGCGTACGGCAGACCCCTTCCGCCCCCGCCGCCCGGCGGCGGCCAAGTGCCCGGGCAGCAGGGCCAGGACGGCCAGCCGTACTACCAGGACTCCGGGCAGAGCTACGGCGGCCACCCCCAGCAGCAGAACTGGATCCCGCAGCAGCCCCAGCAGCCCTACTACGAGCAGGGTTACGGCACCGGTCAGCCCTCTGCGTACGACACGGGACAGCACACCGCGTACGACCCCGGCCGCCAGGCGCCGGGCCCCGGCACGGGCCAGTACCCCGGCTACGACACCGGCCGGCAGCCGCAGTACGACACAGGCCAGCAGCCGCTGTACGACACCGGTCAGCACGCCGTCTACGACACCGGGCAGCACACGGCGGTGCACGACACCGGGGGCCACCCGGTGTACGAGACCGCGCAGCAGCAGGCCGTCCACGAGCAGGAGCCCGCACCGAACTACCACACCGAGCAGTTCGCCTTCGTCGACGAGGAGTCGGAGGAGTCCGAAGAGGTCATCGACTGGCTGAAGTTCTCCGAGTCGCGCACCGAGCGGCGGGAGGAGGCCAGGCGGCGCAGCCGCAACCGCAAGGTGGGCCTGGTGGTCGTACTGGTGCTCGCGCTGCTCGGCGGGGGCGGCTACCTGTGGCAGGCTGGCAGGATCCCGGGGCTGGGCAAGGACAAGAAGGCCGCCGCGGCGGCGGCCGGCGGCGCGCAGAAACGTGACGTCATCGTGGTCCACCTGCTCCCGGTGAGCGGCGGCCCCAGCGCCACCGCGCTGCTGGTGGACAACACCACCAAGGGCCGCGGCACCACGGTGCTCATCCCCAACTCCCTCGCCCTGTCCGCCGACGACGGCAGCCCCACCACCCTGGCCTCCTCCGTCGCCGACGGCGTCGGACCGACCCGGGACTCGCTCAACGCGCTGCTGGGCGCCGACATCAAGGGCAGCTGGCGGCTGGACTCGCCCTATCTGGAGCTGCTGGTCGACTCCCTCGGCGACATCTACGTCGACACCAACGCCGCGGTGAAGGGCACTGGCAAGGACAGCGGGAAGACGCTGGTCGCCAAGGGCAGCCAGACCGAGCTGACCGGGCAGGCGGCCGTCGCGTACGCCACCTACCGGGCGCCCGGCGAGCCGCAGACCGCGCAGCTCGCCCGGTTCGGGCAGGTCATGCAGGGCGTGCTGAAGAAGATGCCGAGCGACGCCCTGGACGCCACCAAGACCGTCCAGTCGCTCGCCCAGATCCTCGACCCCTCCCTCACCGACAAGGAACTCGGCGCCTCCCTGGGCCAGCTCGCCGAACTCGCCAAGACGGGCGCCTACACCACCACCATGCTTCCGGTGCAGAAGGACGGCACCGTCAGCGCGCAGGCCACCGCCGACGTCGTCAAGAACGTCCTCGGGGGCGCCCTCGGCAAGCAGGGCCCCGGCGCCTCCGCGCAGCCCAGGGTCGCCGTCACCGACAAGAGCGGCAAGGCCAAGGCCGGCGCCATGGCGCAGGCCGCGATCGTCAACGGCGGCACGTACACCTATGTGCCGGGCGCCAAGGCGACGACCACCCGCGCGACCTCCGAGGTGCTCTACTCCGACCCGGCGCGGCTGGCCGCGGCCAAGGACGTGGCCGCGACGCTGGGCCTGCCGGCCGGCTCGGTGCAGAAGGGCACGGTGCCGTCGAACGCGGACATCTCGGTGGTTCTCGGCAGGGACTACCAGCTCCCGGCGCAGCAGTGAGGCACCGCTCCTGAGGTACGGTCCCGGGTCCGGTCGCGATGCGCGGGCCCGGGAGCGGCCGCCGCGTTCGGTGGCCGGATATCCGGTCGGGCGCTGTCGGAGGGTCGTGAGACCCTGGAAGTAGACAGCCCCCGATCGGAAAGCCGTATCTGTGACCGCCACTGACCGTTCCATCGAGCTCACCCGGGCCGCCGCGCAGGCGGCGGCCGACAAGCTCGCGCACGACGTCATCGCCTACGACGTCAGCGAGGTGCTCTCCATCGCCGACGCCTTCCTCGTCGCCTCCGCGCCCAACGACCGCCAGGTGCGGGCCATCGTCGACGCCATCGAGGAGCGGCTGCTGAAGGAGCTGGACGCCAAGCCGGTGCGGCGCGAGGGCGAGCGGGACGGCCGGTGGGTCCTGCTGGACTACATCGACATCGTGGTGCACGTCCAGCACTCCGAGGAGCGGGTCTTCTACGCTCTGGAGCGGCTGTGGAAGGACTGCCCGGAGATCGCGCTGCCCGAGGACGCGGTCGCCACCCGCGGCAAGGGCGCCGAGCACGCCGCCACCACGGCGCCCGGGGACGAAGGGCTGCTGAACTGAGCGGGGAGCGCGGCCGGGGCCGCAGGATCGTCCTGTGGCGGCACGGCCAGACGACGTGGAACGTGGAACAGCGCTTCCAGGGCCAGACCGACATCGCCCTCACCGACACCGGCGTCGGCCAGGCCCGCCGGGCCGCCCGGCTGCTGGCCGCGCTCGCCCCCGACGTGATCATCTCCTCCGACCTCAGCCGCGCCGCCGACACCGCCGCCGAGCTGTCCGTCGTCACCGGCCTGCCGGTCACCCACTACCCGGAGCTGCGCGAGACCTACGCGGGCGTCTGGCAGGGGCTGACCCACACCGAGATCAACGAACAGTTCGGGGACCAGTACCAGGCGTGGCGGCGCGGCGAGCCCGTACGGCGCGGCGGCGGCGAACTGGAGACCGAGGTCGCCGACCGTGCCGCGCCCGTGGTCCAGGCCGCGGCCGACAAACTGGACGACGGCGGAGTGCTGGTCGTGGTCAGCCACGGCGGCACCATCCGTACCACCATCGGCCGGCTCGTCGGCCTGCCCCCGGCCACCTGGGAATCCCTCGGCGGTCTCACCAACTGCTGCTGGTCCGTGCTCGGCGAAGGGGTACGCGGCTGGCGGCTCACCGAGCACAACGCCGGGACCCTGCCCGAGCCCGTGCTCGGCGACGACACCTGATCGGATTTCGTTTCCGGTCCGCTCACCGGCTATGCTTCTTCCCGTCGCCCCGCGAAACAGCGAAGCAGCTGGTAAGAGGGGTGAGTGCGGGGCTGTAGCTCAGTTGGTAGAGCGCTTGCATGGCATGCAAGAGGTCCGGGGTTCAATTCCCCGTAGCTCCACTCGGGCGAGGGCGAACTGTGTCCGCGGAAAGCGCGGACCGGTCGCCCTCGTTGCTTTTTGGCACGGACTCCGTCCGCGCTGCGCGGGGGGCTTCGCCCACCCGCACCCCCGCGGTACTCCGGGGCGAGGGTCGGGGATTTGCGGGGCGCACTTCGGGGGTGGGTTTTCCGGGCTGGGGGCTGGGGCTTTCGGCGCGCTCTTCCCCGGGGGGGTGACGGTCAGGCCGTGACGGTGGGGCGGGCCGGGTCCTGGGCGGTTCGGGCGGCCAGCACGTCGGAGAGGCGGCGGCCGTGGCGGGCGCAGCCGATCAGAGGGTTCTCGATGGCGCGCAGGCGCTCGACCTGGACGCGGTCCTCCTCGCCGACCGGGGTGTAGACGACGATGCGCTGCTCGGGCATCCCGTCGATGCTCAGCGACATCGAGGTGAAGTTGATCAGGCCGACCTCCGCGTGCCGGAAGATCTTCACCCGGCGGCCCGGCGCGGCCACGTCCCCGCTGGCCCACAGCTGCGCGAAGGCCGGGCTCTCGGCGATCAGGCGGGCGATGAACGCCTCCCACGCGGGCTCGCCCACGTGCCGGCCGTACGACCGGCGGAGCTGGGCCACCATCCAGGGCAGCTCTTCCGGGCTGTTGACCATGGTCGAGCAGCACTCCGGCACCGTGAACATCTTGTAGAGCACATTGCGCTGCGGCCGCTCCACGAGTGATGTCATCGGCCACAGCGTGCGGTAGGTGTCGTTCGCGGCCTGGACGTCGTACCGCGCGTTGAAGACCGCGGCCGGCAGCGGGTCCAGCGTGCCGAGGATGCCCAGCACCTCCTCGCCGACGACTTCGACGTCGGAGACCGGCTCGCGGACGAAGGGGATGCCGGCCAGCCGGTAGAGGTGCTCGCGCTCGGTCGTGTCGAACTGGAGCACCCGGGCCACCGCGTCCAGCACCTGGACGCTGGCGTTGATCGGCCGGCCCTGCTCCAGCCACGTGTACCAGGTCACCCCCACCCCGGCGAGCTGCGCGACCTCCTCGCGGCGCAGGCCGGGCGTGCGGCGCCGCAGCCCGGGCGGCATGCCGACGTCCGCCGGGGTGATGCGGGCACGCCTGCTGCGGAGAAAGGCGGCGAGCTCGCTGCGGCGCTGGTTCTGCGACTGAGCCATGCCCTCCATCGTCACTCCGGCCGCCGGAGCGTGCCAGGTGCTGTCAGTACCAGGATCAGTGGACTCTCGTTACCCGTATCCAGGTGCCCGCACGCTGGTGCGCATGACGAATCGTTCGCAGCCGGCCTCTGCCGCAGGATCGCACGGCGGGTCCGCCTCCTCCTTGTCCTCCGTTGCCCCGTCCTCGTCGTCCGCGGCGGACCGCCGCCCGGGGGCGGTCTCCGATACCGGCCCGGCCCGTGCCGGGCGAGCCGGACCGCGGCCCGGGCTGCTGCTCACGGTCATCCTGGCCGGGCAGTTCATGGCCCTGCTCGACGTGTTCATCGTCAACGTGGCCGCCCCGACCATCCGTGCCGACCTGCACACCTCGGGCGCCGGCCTGCAACTGGTGATCGCCGGCTACACCATCGCCTACGCCGTGCTGCTGATCACCGGCGCCCGGCTCGGCGACCTGCTGGGCCACCGGCGGCTCTTCGTGGCGGGCCTCGCCCTGTTCACGCTCGCCTCGCTGCTGTGCGGGCTGGCGCAGAACACCGGCGAGCTGATCGGCTTCCGGTTCGCGCAGGGCACCGGCTCGGCGCTGATGATCCCGCAGGTGCTCAGCCTGCTCCAGCTCACCTTCACCGGCGAGGCCCGGACCCGCGCGATGAGCGTGTACTCGGCCGTGATCGCCTCGGGCGCCGCGATCGGCCAGTCGCTCGGCGGCGTGCTGGTCAGCGCGAACCTGTTCGGTGCCGGCTGGCGGCCGGTGTTCCTGGTGAACGTGCCGATCGGCGTAGTGCTGCTGGCCATAGCCCCGCGGGTGCTGCCCGCCGACGCCCGCAGCGCCGCCGAACGCCGCCGGGGCCTGGACCTGCCGGGCCTGGCCGTCCTGGCGGCGGCCGTCACCCTGTTCACCGTGCCGCTGGTGCTCGGCCAGCAGGAGGGCTGGCCGGCCTGGGGCTGGGCGTGCCTGGCACTGAGCGCGGTGCTGTTCGCGGTGTTCGTCGTCCTGGAGACACGGCTCGCGCGGCGCGGCGGGGCGCCTCTGGTGTCCGTACGGGTGCTGCGGGCGCCCGGCATGGCCCGGGCGATCGCGGTGATCGCCCTCGCCATGGCGGTCAACGCCGGCTTCCTGTTCGCCATCGCCCTGCACCTGCAGTCCGGGCTCGGCTTCAGCGCTCTGCGCACCGGGCTGACCTTCGTGGCCACTGCCGTCACCTTCGGCGGGGTGGGCCTGAACTGGCGGCGGCTGCCGGCCCGCTGGCGGCCCTGGATGGCCGTCTTCGGCCTGCTGCTGGCCGCCGGGTCCTTCGCCGCTCTGTCGGCCGCCCTGCGCGGCGGCGGTGACGGCGGCGCGGTGCTCTACCTCGGCCTGGCCGGCCTCGGCGCCGGGCTCGGCTTCGCCTTCAGCCCGACCTTCACCATCGCCCTCGGCAAGGTGGTCCCGCAGGACGCCGCCGACGCGAGCGGCCTGCTCGCCACCGTCACCCAACTCGGCCAGCTCATCGGCGTGGCCACCTTCGGCACCCTCTACCTCAACCGGCTCGGCTCGGGCACCGGCAGCCACCCCTCGGCGCATGCCCTGGCCGTCACCTACGTCGTGATGGGCGTGATCTCGGTGGTGGGCGCACTGATCGCGGTGGAGCGGGGGCGGCGCCGTACGAACGTGTCGATCGGGCAGTCCACGGTGGTCGCGGGGTCCGCGGACCGGGCCGGGGGACAGCCGCAGGCCCGGTCCGGGGGAGACGGTGCGTCCGCGGATGCGTCCGGGGGCGTGCCCGCCGGCGACGGCCGGTCCGCGGGCGGCGGTCAGTCCTCCAGCGCCGGGTAGTCGGTGTAGCCGCGCTCGTCGCCGCCGTAGTACGTGGAGCGGTCCGGGGTGTTGTACGGGCCGCCCCGGCGGAGCCTGCGGGGCAGGTCGGGATTGGCGAGGAAGAGGGCGCCGAAGGAGAGCATGTCGGCGGTGCCGTCCTCGATCACGGCCAGCTCCTGCGGACCCGTGTGGCGGCCCTCGGTCCGGGCGTTGAGGATCAGCACCCCGGAGAACCGCTTGCGCAGCTCCGCGGTCAGGGCGCGGTCGGCCGGCTCCACCACATGCAGGTAGGCCGGCCCGACCCGCTCCAGGCCCTGGAGCAGCGCGAAGTACGTGGCGTCGGGCTCCGGTTCGCGCAGGTCGCCCAGCGGATTGCCGGGGGAGACGCGCAGCCCCGTACGGTGTGGGCCGATCGCGTCCGCCACCGCGCCGACCAGCTCGACCGCGAACCGGGCGCGGCGCCGCGGGTCGCCGCCCCACGCGTCGGTGCGGACATTGGAGTTCGGGGCCAGGAACTGGTGCACCAGATAGCCGTTGGCGCCGTGCACCTCGACCCCGTCGAAGCCCGCGCTGATCGCGTTGCGGGCCGCGGCCACATGGTCGGCGACGGTCGCCTCGATGCCCGCTTCGTCCAGCTCGACGGGCACGACGAAGTCCTTGGGCCCGTCCGCGGTGTACACCTGCCCCTTGGCGGCGACCGCGGAGGCGCCGACCGGGCTCAGCCCGTCCGGCAGCAGCGAGGGGTGGCCGATCCGGCCGGTGTGCATGAGCTGGGCGAAGATCCGGCCGCCTGCCCCGTGCACCGCGTCGGTGACGGTGCGCCAGGCGGCCACCTGCGCCTGGCTGTGCAGGCCCGGGGTGTCGGGGTAGCCCTGGCCGACCGGGGACGGCTGGATGCCCTCGCTGACGATCAGCCCGGCCGAGGCGCGCTGCGCGTAGTACTCCGCGGTCGCGTCCGTGGGGGCCAGCCCCGGTCCGTACGCGCGGCTGCGGGTCATCGGCGCCATCACGATACGGTTCGGCAGCCGGGCACCGGCCAGGTCGATGGGGTCGAACGCGGTCGTCAACGCGGTCTCCAGGCGGGTCGTCCGGGTGCTGCTGAAGGGACCCGCTCACCGTAACCCGCGACCGCCGTTGATTTGTTGAGACTTCATTAACTCTCGGCCGGGGAGGACCGCCGCCCGGCGCCGGCCGGCCGCTTCTCGGTGCCGGCCCGCAGGGCGCGGACCGCCACGGCGCCGGCCAGGGCGAGGAAGGCGAGGCCGGCCAGCGGGTAGACGGCCGCGGCCAGTATCTCCGGCGCGTTCTCCCGCAACTCGGGGCGGGCCGTGCCGTGCGGCAGCAGCCAGATCACGTAACTGCCGAACACCGCGGTGAGCACCGCCGCGCCGGCCAGCCACCGACGGTCGTGGCGCCGTACCCCCTCCGCGGCGAGCAGCACCACCATCGGCACCGCCCACACCCAGTGGTGCGACCACGACACCGGGCTGACCAGCAGCGCCGTCACCGAGCAGGCCACCGTCGCCCAGGCCGTCCCCAGCGGCAGCGACTCGCGGGCCAGCAGCGCCACGACCGCCACCGCGAGCCCGGCCGCCGCCACGGCCAGCGAGAGCAGCAGCCAGGCCGTACCCGGGTCGCCGGTGTGCTCCAGCCTTGCCACCACCCCGCGCAGCGACTGGTTGGCGACGTTCTCGGCCCGCCCGGGGCGGTCGGGGGCGAGGACGACACGGCTCCAGTAGCGGCGCGAGTCGTGCGGCAGGGCGAGCGCGGCGATCAGCACGGTGGCGGCGAAGGTGCCGCTCGCCACCAGGGCCCGGCGCAGATACGGCGTGCCGCGCATCAGCAGCCCGGCGGCGGCCAGTATCACCACGAACAGGGCGGGGGTGAGCTTGATGCCGGCCGCGATGCCGATGCCGATCCCGGACCAGCGGGCGGCGGGGGCCCGGGTCATGTCCCACAGCACCAGAACGCCCATCAGCAGGTTGATCTGGCCGTAGCGCAGGGTGCCCCACAGCGGTTCGCTCCAGACCGACAGTGCGGCGATCGCCAGGACCGTGGGGAGCGCGGCCGGGCGGCGCACCAGACGCAGCGTGAGGCCCGCGAACACGACCGCGAGCACCAGGTTGGCCGCGGTCGCGGCGGCCCGCATCGTGCCCACCGCCATCCAGGTCAGCGGCACGAACAGCAGCCCGGCGAAGGGCGGATACGTCATCGGGAGCTGCGCGGTCATCACCCGCAGGCTGTAGATGTCGCCGCCGGACCGCACCGTCCAGCCCACCGCCCGATACACCATCACGTCCAGCAGGGAGACGTGCGCCAGGCGCTGTACGGCCCACAGCACCGCGAACGACACCAGGCAGCCGGCCAGGGCCCACCACACGGCCTTCCGGAGCGGGGCGCCGGGAGCGGGCCACCACCCCGGCAGTACGAGTCGGCGCGCCGCGGAACGCCACGCGGAGTCTCCTGCCGCCGGCCCGGCCGAGGACGCGTCCGGCTGTCCTTCCGCCCGCCCGGCCCACTGCCTCCCGTCGTCCACGCGCCGCTCCTTCCGCCCGGTCCTCCCTCCCCGCGCTGCTGCCGAACCCCGAGGTCGGAGCCCTGTCCCGGCCCGGGAATCGATTTGCCTCACCGCCCCCCGTGCCGTGTAAAGTGTCCCGAGTCGCCCGGCAAACGGGCCGACACCACGCGGGGCTATAGCTCAGTTGGTAGAGCGCTTGCATGGCATGCAAGAGGTCCGGGGTTCGAATCCCCGTAGCTCCACTCGGGCGAGGGCGAAGTGTGTCCGCGGAGAGCGCGGACCGGTCGCCCTCGTTGCTTTTTGGCGCGGACTCCGTCCGCGCGTGGCGGGGGCTTCGCCACCCGCAGCCCCCGGGGTACTCCGGGGTGCGGGTGGCAATTCGTGGGCCGTGCTTCCGGGGTGGGTACGACGGGGCGAGGGCCGGGGATTCGGTGGGTTGTACTTCCGTGGGGGCACTTCGGGGTGGCGACCCCGCGGGAGGGTGCGGGGCCGTGCGGGTCGGGATCAGGCGCCGGTGGAGGAGCCTGGGCGGACGATCATCAGGACGGTGACCGCGGCCCACAGCAGGTTGAACACGCCCGCGATCATCGCCAGGCGGGGGGCCAGGGCCGCGGCGGGGGCCTCCATCGCGTTTTCCTGGAGGGGGAGCAGCGCGAAGAGGCAGACCGCGGCCAGGGCGGTCAGGATGATCGAGGCGATCAGCCAGGGCGTGCCGAGGACGTGCATGCTGCTCGCCGTGGCGAAGCCGAAGACCGGCACGGCCAGGCTCACCGCCGCGTAGACCCGGGTGATGCGGTGCAGGGTGCCCAGCGTGGTGAGCGCGGCGGCCGGGTCACCGGCGGCGTCCGCGGTGCGCAGGGTGCGGGGGAACATGCTGGCCGCGACGGCCACCGGGCCCACCCCGAGGACGGCGGCCAGGACGTGCAGGGTCAGGAAGAACTTGGACATGGCGGCGGACGGGCCTTCCTCCGGGCAGCGGCCACGACGCGGACGTGACCGTGGTGCTGCGAGGAGCGCGCGGAGCGCGGGTAACGCGGCCGGGACCACGCCGGGATCGCGACCGGATCACGACTGGAACGCACCGAGCCTAAACACCCCTGCCTGCCCCACCCAGTGGCGGGGGTGCCAGCTTTCAACGGGAAATCGCCAACCCCACCATTTCGGCTCTGACCTGGTGTGACGTCCGCCACTGCGGTGTTGCGGGGTGTGTGCGGCCCCCTACGTTGTCGCCATGCACACCGTCGCCGTGCTGGCCCTCGACCAAGTGATCCCGTTCGACCTCGCCACCCCCATCGAGGTGTTCAGCCGCACCCTCACGCCCGACGGCCGGCCCGGCTACCGGGTCCGGGTCTGCGCCGAGCGGCCCGAGGTCGACGCGGGCAGCTTCACCCTCACCGCGCCCTGGGGCCTGGACGCCCTGGCCGGCGCCGACACGGTGATCGTGCCCGGCGTCAGCGACCCGTCCCGTCCGCTGTCCGAGCCGGGGCGCACGGCACTGCGGGAGGCCGCGGCGGCCGGCACCCGGATCGCGTCCATCTGCGTGGGCACCTTCGTGCTGGCCGCCGCGGGGCTGCTGAGCGGGCTGCGGGCCACCACCCACTGGGTCGCCGCGGACCGGCTCGCCGGGATGTACCCGGACATCGAGGTCGACCCGGACGTGCTCTACGTCGACAACGGCCAGATCCTCACCTCGGCCGGCGCCGCCGCCGGGCTGGACCTGTGCCTGCACCTGATCCGCCGTGACTACGGCTCCGCGGTGGCCGCGCACGCCGCCCGGCTGTCGGTGATGCCGCTGGAACGCGAGGGCGGCCAGGCCCAGTTCATCGTCCACGAGCCGCCGCCCGTGCCGCGCGGCTCGGTGCTCGAACCGTTGCTGCGCTGGATGGAGGAGAACTCTTCCAGCCCGCTGACCCTGGGCGACCTCGCCGCCCACTCCGGTATGAGCTCCCGCTCGCTGATCCGGCGGTTCCGCGAACACACCGGCACCACTCCGTTGCAGTGGCTGCACCGGGCCCGGGTCCGCCAGGCGCAGCACCTGCTGGAGACCACCGACCAGCCGGTCGAACGCATCGCCGTCCGCGTGGGTTTCGGCTCGCCCACCGCCTTCCGCGATCGCTTCAAGCGGATCACCGGGACCAGCCCGCACGCGTACCGCCGGGCCTTTCGATGACGCTCGCGGCACTGCCGGCGTCGATCGTCAACCCCCCAATGACCAATGGTTCCTTGACTCGCTCTTGGGGAAACCATGGCCCTGGCATGAACTGATCGACGAAAGAGTGACGCTCTGCGGTACCAGTCGTACGCATTCCGGCAAGGGGCGGCGAACACCGCGCAGCACAGCTCACGCGACAACTCGCTTCGCATGGGGGTTTCATGAGACTTGAGCGCAGAAGAACGCGCGCGGCAATGGTGGCGGCAGCAGCGCTGCCGCTGGTTGCCGGGGCGCTCGCGCTCGGCAGCCAGTCCGCGTCGGCCGATCAGCCGGCGCGGACACTGCTTTCCGGCACCAAGCCCTCCTGGGCTGTTGCCAAGGCGGACAAGGGCGCCACGTCCAACACCGGGAAGGTGACCGTACGGGTCTACCTTGCCGGCAAGGACGCGGCCGGCCTCGCCAAGTATGCCCAGGCCGTGTCGGACCCCAACTCCGCACTGTACGGCCACTACCTGACGCCGGCCCAGACGCAGGCCAGTTACGGTGCCACCAAGGCGCAGATAGCCGAGGTCACCAACTGGCTGAAGTCCTCCGGCCTGCAGGTGACCGGCACCAACCAGCACTACATCACCGTCAGCGGTGACGTCGCCGCCGCCGAGAAGGCGTTCGGCACGCAGCTCCACAACTTCAGCCGGGCGGGGCACGTCTACCACGCCCCGGCCAGCACCGCCTCGGTGCCCGCCTCGCTCCAGGGCGCGGTGCTCACCGTCAGCGGCCTGGACAACGCGCCGAAGCTGAACCACCACGACGACACGCTGCCGGGCCCCGGCGCCGCGTTCGTCAACGCCGGCCCGTTCTCGTCGTACTACGGCTCGAACGTCAACAAGAGCCTGCCCTCCGCCTACGGTGTCCAGGCGCCGTACGCCATCCAGGGCTACACGGGCAAGCAGCTGCGCGCGGCCTACGGTGCCGGCAGCTACACGGGCAAGGGCGTCACGGTGGCCATCACCGACGCCTACGCCTCGCCCACCATCGCCGCCGACGCGTCCCAGTACGCCTCGCGCCACGGTGACAAGGCGTACAAGCCCAACCAGCTCCGCCAGGTGCTGCCCAAGAACTACAACAGCACCGACGCGTGCGACGCCTCCGGCTGGTACGGCGAGGAGACCCTCGACGTCGAGGCCGTGCACGCGGTCGCCCCCGACGCCGGCATCGTCTACGTCGGCGCCGCGTCCTGCTTCGACAACGACCTGCTCGACGCCCTGAACAAGGTCGTCGACAACCACCTGGCCGACATCGTCTCCAACTCGTGGGGTGACGTCGAGGCCAACGAGACCCCGGACGTGGCCGCGGCCTACGACCAGGTCTTCGAGCAGGGCGCGGTCGAGGGCATCGGCTTCTACTTCTCCTCCGGCGACGCGGGCGACAACGTCGCTTCCACCGGGACGAAGCAGCCCGACACCCCCGGCAACTCCCCGTGGGCGACCTCCGTCGGCGGCACCTCGCTGGCGGTCGGAAAGAACAACAACTACGAGTTCGAGACCGGCTGGGGCACCGAGAAGGGCGTGCTCTCCGCCGACGGCAAGAGCTGGACCACCCCGGCCTACACCTCGGGCGCGGGCGGCGGCACCAGCAGCCTGTACGCGCAGCCGTTCTACCAGCGCGGCGTCGTGCCGAACTCGCTGGCCCTGGCCAACGGCGGCACCACCAAGCAGCGTGTCGAGCCTGACATCGCCGCGGTCGCCGACCCGAACACCGGCTTCCTGGTGGGCCAGACCCAGACGTTCTCGGACGGGTCCGTCAAGTACGGCGAGTACCGCATCGGCGGCACCTCGCTGGCCTCTCCGGTGATCGCCGGCGTCCAGGCGCTGACCGAGGAGGCGCGGCACGGTCAGCCGATCGGCTTCGCCAACCCGCTGATCTACTCGCGGTACGGCTCCTCGGCCTACCACGACGTGACCGACCACCCGTTCGGTCCGCAGGTGCTCTCCGAGGTCCGCGTCGACTTCGCCAACAGCGAGAACGCGAGCGACGGCACCATCACCTCGCTGCGGCTGCTCGGCCGTGACGCCTCGCTGTCCGCCACGCGCGGTTACGACGACGTCACCGGTGTGGGCACGCCCACCAGCCACTACGTCCAGACGTACGGCTCGTTCCACAAGCACTGATCCGCACCACCTGTGAGGTTCCCCGGGCGGTTCCGCCGCCCGGGGAACCTCGGTGCGACCCTCCGCACCGCTGCTGTAACCTGACCGCATGCGAGCTGTGAGCCTCCTGCTTAGCGAGCCGCGCTGACCACGGACACCGTCAGTGCGGCACCCCTCCTGCGCGAGGGGCTTTTTTGTTTCCGCGAGGCGCCGCAAGGCCGCTGACCAGGGCAATGACCAGGCAGACGGGCGCAGGCTCCCGGCCGCAGCCGTCATGACATCGATGGAGTACCGAGGACGATGAGCGACACCACCCCGGCCGCCGAGACGGCTGCGCCCCACCGCTACACGGCCGAACTGGCCGCGGAGATCGAGGGCCGCTGGCAGGACTACTGGGAGGAGCACGGCACCTTCGCCGCGCCCAACCCGAGCGGGGAACTGGACGGCGACCCCGAGCTGGCCGGCCGGCCCAAGAAGTTCATCATGGACATGTTCCCGTACCCCTCGGGCGCGGGCCTGCACGTCGGCCACCCGCTGGGCTACATCGCCACCGACGTCTTCGCCCGCTTCCAGCGCATGACCGGCCACAACGTGCTGCACACCCTGGGCTTCGACGCCTTCGGCCTGCCCGCCGAGCAGTACGCCGTCCAGACCGGCACCCACCCGCAGGTCTCCACCGAGGCCAACATCGTCACCATGCGCCGGCAACTGCGCCGCCTGGGCCTGGGCCACGACCGGCGGCGCTCCTTCGCCACCATCGACCCCGAGTACTACCGCTGGACGCAGTGGATCTTCCTGCAGATCTACAACTCCTGGTACGACACCGAGGCCGGCCGGGCCCGGCCGATCGACGAGCTGGTCGCCCGGTTCGCCGCGGGGACCCGCGCCACGCCCGACGGCCGTCCCTGGGCGGAGCTGACCGAGGCCGAACGCGCCGACGTCCTGAGCGGCTACCGGCTGGCCTACGCCGCCGAGTCCCCGGTCAACTGGTGCCCCGGCCTGGGCACCGTACTGGCCAACGAGGAAGTCACCGCCGACGGCCGCTCCGAGCGCGGCAACTACCCGGTCTTCAAGGCCAACCTGCGCCAGTGGATGATGCGGATCACCGCCTACGCCGACCGGCTGCTGACCGACCTGGACGACCTGGACTGGCCCGAGGCGATCAAGCTGCAGCAGCGCAACTGGATCGGCCGCAGCGAAGGCGCCCGCGTCGACTTCCCCGTGCACGGCGCCGCCGACGGCGACTACGCGATCACCGTCTTCACCACCCGCCAGGACACCCTGTTCGGCGCCACCTACATGGTGCTGGCCCCCGAGCACGACCTGGTCGACACCATCACGCCCGCCGCCTGGCCGGAGGGCACCCACGAGGTGTGGACCGGCGGCCACGCCACGCCCGCCGACGCGATCGCCGCCTACCGCAAGCAGGCCGCCTCGAAGTCCGACGTCGAGCGGCAGGCCGAGGCCAAGGACAAGACCGGCGTCTTCACCGGCGCCTTCGCCGTCAACCCGGTCAGCGGCGAGCCCGTCCCGGTCTTCATCGCCGACTACGTCCTGATGGGCTACGGCACCGGCGCGATCATGGCGGTGCCCGCTCACGACACCCGCGACTTCGCCTTCGCCCGCGCCTTCGAACTGCCGATGCGCTGCGTGGTCGAACCCACCGACGGCCGCGGCACCGACCCCGCCGCCTGGGACGACGCCTTCGCCTCCTACGACGCGAGGATCATCAACTCCTCCGGCGCCGACATCTCGCTGGACGGCCTGAGCGTCACCGACGCCAAGGCAGCCATCACCACCTGGCTGGCCGAGCGCGGCATCGGCGCGGGCACCGTCAACTACCGCCTGCGCGACTGGCTGTTCAGCCGCCAGCGGTACTGGGGCGAGCCCTTCCCGATCGTCTACGACGAGGACGGCGTCCCGCACGCCCTGCCCGACTCGATGCTGCCGGTCGAACTGCCCGACGTCGACGACTACAGCCCCCGCACCTTCGACCCGGACGACGCGGACACCTCCCCGGAGACCCCGCTGTCCCGCAACGCGGAGTGGGTCCACGTCGAGCTGGACCTGGGCGACGGCCCGCGCCGCTACCGCCGCGAGACCAACACCATGCCCAACTGGGCCGGCTCCTGCTGGTACGAGCTGCGCTACCTGGACCCCTACGACACCGAGCAGCTGGTCTCCCCGCCGGCCGAGGCGTACTGGATGGGCCCCCGCGACGGCCAGCGGGCCGGCGGCGTCGACCTGTACGTCGGCGGCGCCGAGCACGCGGTGCTGCACCTGCTGTACGCCCGCTTCTGGCACAAGGTGCTGTTCGACCTGGGCCACATCTCGTCCTACGAGCCGTTCCACAAGCTGTTCAACCAGGGCATGATCCAGGCCTACGTCTACCGCGACGCCCGGGGCATCGCCGTCCCGGCCGCCGAGGTCGAGGAGCGCGACGGCGCCTACTACTACGCCGGCGAACCCGTCACCCGCGTGCTGGGCAAGATGGGCAAGTCCCTGAAGAACGCCGTCACCCCCGACGAGATCTGCGCCGAGTACGGCGCCGACACCCTGCGGCTGTACGAGATGGCCATGGGCCCGCTGGACATGTCCCGGCCCTGGGACACCCGCGCGGTCGTCGGCCAGTACCGTCTGTTGCAGCGGCTGTGGCGCAACATCGTGGACGAGCAGACCGGCGCCGTCACGGTCGTCGACGCCGACCCCGACGAGGAGACCCTGCGGGCGCTGCACAAGGCGATCGACGGGGTCACCTCGGACATGGCCGGCCTGCGCTTCAACACGGCGATCGCCAAGATCACCGAGCTGAACAACCACCTGACCCGCTCCGGGCGCCCGGTCCCGCGCGCCATCGCCGAATCGCTGGTCCTGCTGATCGCCCCACTGGCCCCGCACACCGCCGAGGAACTGTGGACCCGGCTGGGCCGCGTCGGTTCCCTCGCCCACACCCCCTACCCGGTCGCCGACCCCGCCTACGTCCAGGACGAGACCGTGACCTGCGTCGTCCAGGTCAAGGGCAAGGTCAAGGCACGGCTGGAGGTGCCGCCGGGCATCGCCGACGCCGAACTGGAGGCCCTGGCGCTGGCCGATCCCGCGGTGGTCGCCGCGGTCGGCGGTGCCCCGGTCCGCAAGGTGATCGTCCGGGCGCCCAAGCTGGTCAACGTGGTCGTCTGACCAGCACTCCAGCCCCTTAGGGGTGCCCTGCGGGGCGGGTTCGGGGATCCAACGGATCCCGGAGCCCGCTCCCGTCCGGTTACCGTGGACAACAGGGCCCGGCGCCCACGAGGTGCCGCCGATACTGAGGAGTCGCCCGTGGACATCGCCGCCGTGGTCGCTCTCGTGTTCTTCCTCGCCTTCGTCACCCTGGCCGTGGTGGCGACAGTCCGCACCGTCCGAACGGTCAGACGCACCATCTCCCGGGGCAGTGCCCAGGCCCGCCGTGTGGTGGAGGACAGCAGACTGCGCGCCCGCCGCCTCGCCCTCACCGGGCCCGCCGGCGAGCTGGTCCAGCTGCGCCTGGACCTGCGCGCCTCCATCGACAGCACCTACACCGCCCTCGAGGAGCGGCGCGACGAGGACGCTTCCCTCTCCGAGGCCAGCCAGCTCTTCGCCCGCCTCAACGAGCACGCCCGTGCCCTGGACAACGAGCTCCGGCTCCTCGAACGCGAACCCGACCGGGCCCGCCTCGCCAAGCGCCTGCCCCCGCTGGCCAAACGCGTCCGCCGGATCACCCACGCCGCCGACTCCCTGCGCTGGGCCGCCCAGGACCGGGCCCGCCGCTTCGCCGACGACGAGTTGTCCGCCCTCAGCCGCGACATCCAGATCGAAGCCGACGCCCTGCGGCACTGGGTACCCCCGGCCGGCCCCGCAGTCCCCGGCCCCGACCCGCTCGGCCCCACGCCCGCCCCGGCGGAATGGCCCAAGCTGGAAAAGCCGCCGGGCGAGTGACCGGACCCGCCGGGCCACCCCGGCACCGAGGCCGTCCGGCCCGCGTGCGGCCGCGTCCGGCCCCGCACGAGCGCGTGCCGGGCGGCGCGGGCAAGCCCGAAGTGTTCGTTCATGAACCTCCCGGGTAACCTCCCGCACATGTCCCCGCATGTCGCCATCGTCACGGATTCCACGGCCTACCTGGGGCGGGAGGCCATCCAGCGCCACGGCATCACCGTGGTCCCGCTCACCGTGGTGATCGGCGACGAGGCCCTTGAGGAGGGCACGGAGATCTCCGCCCCGGCCGTCGCCCGGGCCCTTCAGCGACGGCATTCCGTCACCACGTCGCGTCCGGCCCCGGCCGAGTTCACCGCCGCGTACGAGGCGGTGGCGGCTTCGGGTGCCGACGCCATTGTGTCCCTTCATCTCTCCTCCGATTTCTCCGGTACGTACGACGCCGCGTGCGTCGCCGCCAGGTCCGCCCCGGTGCCCGTCAGTGTGGTGGACACGGGAATGGTGGCCATGGCCCTCGGCTTCACCGTCCTGTCCGCGGCCGAGACCGCGGAGGCCGGTGGCACTCCCGACGAGGTCGTGGCCGCCGCCGAGAAGCGGGCGGCCGACACCTCGGCCGTCTTCTACGTGGACACCCTCGACTACCTCCGCCGCGGCGGACGCATCGGTGCCGCCCAGGCCCTCGTGGGCTCAGCTCTTGCCGTCAAACCCCTCCTTCGTCTCGCCGACGGCCGCATCGAGTTGCTGGAAAAGGTCCGCACCGCCTCCAAGGCCCTCGCCCGGCTCGAAGACGTCGTGGTCGAGCAGTCCGGCACCCGCCGGGTCGCCCTCGCGGTCCACCACCTCGCCTCCCCCGATCGCGCCGCCACCCTCGCCGACCGCCTCCGCGACCGCGTCCCCGGCCTGGACACGCTCGTCGTCAGCGAAGTGGGGGCCGTGATCGGGGCCCACGCGGGACCGGGCCTGCTCGGCGTGGTGGTCTCGCCGTACTGACCCCGCTCCCGGCCGATCCTGTCGTTCCCCTGCCGGCCCGGTAGGGCGACCTCCCCCTGGACTGTCGTGTCCGCTCATTTGTCTGCGCGCCCGCGGACCCGTTTGAGCGGTCGGGCCGGGGCGGGCCCGGTCCGATCCGACGTCTCGATCATGCACCCGATCACACACAGTCACACCACCTCGGAAGCGAACTCACTCGAACGAGTGGTCGAGTTATCCACAAGGGCCGAGTTGTCCACAGATCTCGACCAAGATCGTTCCGAGGGTCTTGCGCGGTCCACCATCGACTGCATGAACACATGGAATTCATCGGACTCGGCAGACTCGTCGGTCCTCGCAGCGGGCCCGGGCGGTCAGGCCGGTGCGGCCGGTTCGGCAGAGGCAACCGACCTGGCAGGTCCGGCTGTCGCGGTCACCGGTTTTCCCCGGGTCGTGATCCCGCCCGGGCGCGGTCGGCACGGGCGGGAAGCCGCCGCGGCGCTCACCCGTGACCGGCTGGCCGCGATGTTCGGACCACCGCGCCCGCCCGACGAACTCGTGGGGCCACGTCCCCCCGACCCGCCATCGCTTCGACCACGTCTTGACCCCTTGACGGGCGCGGGGACCTACGTCGCGACGCCGGAGCCGGTCCCGGAGACCCCATATACACAGGCCTCGTATACGCAGAGTCATTCAGGGGCGGTGCCGCCGCCGTCGGGCCTCGCTGCGCCACCGCGAGAGCCCGAGCCCGCGGTGGAGGCGGACCAACCGGGCACGCGCTTGAGCGGTGTGCCGACGTTCGGTGGGTCCCGGCTCGACCGCCTGCGGGCGTGGCTGTACGTACGGTGCGGCCTGGAGTTGAAGACCGTCCTGGCCCTCGCGGTCGTGCTGGTGGTGGCCGCAGGGCTGGCCTTTCACCACTACTGGACGGGCCGGCCGCGAACCGTTCCCGTTCCACCCCCGCTGGCCGCTCCCGCCCCGCCCAGGCAGGCGGCCCGCGCAGCTCCGCAGGAGCTCACCGTGGATGTCGCGGGCAAGGTCGCCAGGCCCGGCCTGCGCAAGCTGCCCAAGGGCTCCCGGGTCGCCGACGCGCTGACAGCAGCGGGAGGAGCGTTGCCGGGGGCGAACACGACCATGCTCAACCTGGCCCGCCCCCTCACGGATGGTGAACAGATCCTGGTCGGTGTCGCCCCGCCTGCTGCCGGCCCGGCCCCGCTACCGGGCGAACCACAGGCTGGGGCCGCCCCCTCGACGCCGCTCGACCTCAACACAGCCACGGCCGCCCAGCTCGACGCACTGCCCGGAGTCGGTCCCGTGCTGGCCCAGCACATCATCGACTTCCGTACCCAGCACGGCACCTTCACCTCGCTTCAGCAACTCCGGCAGATCCCTGGCATCGGCGACCGCAAGTTCAGCACCATCAAGCCCCTGGTCCACCCATGAACGCCCGCACTGGACCCAGCGACGGCCGGCGCGCCGAGAGACGCACCCTTATTGCTCCGCCACGGCCCGGCATGACTGGAACTGCACCCGTCAGCTCAGCAGTCCGCCCGGCCGAGGCCGCCCCGGGACCGGGACACCGGACGGTGACGCTGCCGACCGCCGGTGAGGCACGGGCCGCGGTGCACGCGGAGGCCGCCTCCCCGCTCGGGGCGTCGCATCCGCGGCAGGAAGGGCCGCCGGACTGGCGGCTGGTCGGACCCGCCGTGTCGGTATGGGCCGCGGCGGCGGTGGCGCCCGGGTTCGGCCCCGGACGGGTCCTGGCAGTGGCGGGTGCGGTGGTGGCGCTCGGGGCAGTGCTGATCGGCCTGCGCAGGGGCCTGGCGCTGGCGGCAGCGGCAGCCCTGTTCTGCGGGGCGGCGGGCGCCGGGGCGGCGGTGCTGAAAGAGGCAGACGCGCGGCGCGGACCGTTGCCCGGGCTGGCGCGGGCGCGGGCCACCGCCGAGGCGGAGATCACGGTGACGGGGGACCCGTTCGAGGTCAGGCCGCATGTGCTGGGGGCGGTCAAGGCGCCGCGTACCGTGGTGATCCCGGCGGTGGCCCGGAAAGTGGGCAGGACCCGAATCCGGACCCCGGTCACGGTGTTCGCGCAAGGCGCCACTGCCGATGCCTGGCTGCGCCTGGTCCCGTCCACGCGGGTGGTGGTGAACGCACGCTTGGCCCCGCCGAACACGTTGCAGGCCCGGGGATCCCCGAGGATCACGGCCGGTCCGAGCGCCGTGCAGGGGATCGCGGCCCGGTTGCGGGCCGGGCTGCGGACGGCGGCGACGCCGTTGCCGCAGGACGCCCGGGCACTGCTTCCGGGGCTGGTGGTGGGGGACACGAGCGCGGTGACACCGGAGCTGAAGAACGCCTTCAAAGCGACCGATCTGGCGCATTTGACGGCGGTTTCCGGGGCGAACCTCACCATCATCCTGGTGCTCCTGATCGGCCCAGCGGGGATGGCGAGCCTGGCGGAGCGGCGGGGACTGGCCGCGGCGCTGGGGTTGCCGCTGCGGTGGACGGCGTTCCTGGGGGTCGGGCTGACCGTCGCCTTCGTCCTGGTGTGCCGGCCGGGTCCGAGTGTGCTGCGCGCGGCGGCCTGCGGGCTGATCACGCTGCTGGCGATCGCCACGGGCCGCCGTCGATCGCTGCTGCCGGCCCTGCTGACGGCGGTGATCGGGCTGGTGCTCTACGACCCGGATCTGGCGAGGTCGTACGGGTTCGCGCTGTCGGTTCTCGCCACCGGCTCCCTGCTGACACTGGCCCCCAGGTGGAGTCAGGCGCTGCGCGCCCGAGGGGTGCGGCCCCGCCTGGCCGAGGCGCTGGCGACGGCGGCCGCCGCGCAGGCGGTGTGCGGCCCGGTGATCGTGCTGCTGTCGGCCCGGCTCAGTCTGGTGGCGGTCCCGTGCAATCTGCTGGCCGAACCGGCGGTGGGGGCCGCCACCGTCATCGGGTTCGCGGCGATGGCGGCGGCTCCGTTCGCCCTGCCGGTCGCGCAGGTCCTGGCCTGGACGGCGGGGTGGCCGACGCTGTGGATCGCGGCGGTGGCCCGTCACGGGGCGGCGCTGCCGGGCGCGGATATCCGCTGGCCCGGGGGCTGGCCGGGCGCTGCGCTGCTCGTGGTGGTGACCGTTGCGGCGGTGGTCTGCGGGCGGCGGATCGTCGGGGTGGCGCGGCGGCCGTGGGCGGTGGTGGTGGGTGCGCTGGTGCTGCTGCTGTGGGTGGTCCGGCCGGTGCCGCTGCCGTTGCCGGCCTCGGGGTGGCCGCCGACGGGGTGGCGGATGGCGATGTGCGACGTCGGGCAGGGCGACGCGCTGGTGCTGGCGGCGGGGCCGGGCACCGCGGTGGTGGTGGACACGGGGCCCGATCCGGTCCTGGCCGACCGTTGTCTCAGGCGTCTGCGGGTCACTGCGATCCCGCTGCTGATCCTCACCCACTTCCATGCCGACCATGTCGACGGTCTGCTCGGGGTGCTGCGCGGGCGGCGGGTGGGCGCGATCGAGACCACCGTTCTCGCCGAACCGGCACCGCAGGCCGCCCAGGTCCGGCGCGAGGCGGTGGCGGCCCGGATCCCCCTGGTCCAGGCGGCGGCCGGTGAACAGCGCCGACTCGGCCCCCTGGAGTGGCGGGTCCTGTGGCCGCCGCCCACCGCGGACGACCTGCCCGACGACGGCCCGAACGACTCCAGCGTCGCCCTGCTGGTCCGCACCGGTGGCCTGACCCTGCTGCTGATGGGCGACCTCGAACCGCCCGCCCAGGAGGAACTGCTCACCACGGTGCCCGACCTGCCACGGGTGGACGTGCTGAAGGTCGCGCATCACGGTTCGGCGTACCAGGACCCGGCGCTGCTGGCGCGGCTCCACCCGCGACTGGCGCTGATCAGTGTCGGGGCCGGTAATCCCTACGGGCACCCGGCGGTGCGCACGGTCGGGGAGTTGCGGGCGCTGGGAGCGGTGGTGCTGCGGACGGACACCGACGGTCCGGTGGCGGTGGCGGGGGACGGCCCGGCGGGGCTGCGGCCGGTGGTGGCCGGGCACGGCGGCATATGAGAGGGCATCTAAAGAAACCGTTGTAAAGGAGTCTTTAGAAAGGTAGCTTGAGATGCATGACGGACAAGCCCGGGAACCGACAGGTACGACTGACCGATCCGCGCGCGCTGCGGGCGTACGCGCATCCGACGCGGATGGCGTTGGTGGGGCTGCTCAGGCGGGAGGGGCCGTTCACGGCGACGCGGGCGGCGGAGCTGACGGGGGAGTCGGTGGCGAGCTGTTCGTACCACTTGCGGATGCTGGCGAAGTACGGGCTGGTGGAGGAGGCGGACCCGGAGGGGCCGGGACGGGAGAAGCCGTGGCGGGCCACCGCGGAGTTCACGGACTGGCCCGGTTATTCCGCGGACCCGGCGGTGGCCCAGGCGGCCGAGGCGCTCACCCTCGCCGTCGCCGAGAACTACTTCCACCGCATGACCAGGGCCCTGGAAGCCCGCCGGGGCCTGTCCAGGCAGTGGCAGGAGGCCGAGCGGTTCAGCGACGTGACGCTGTACCTCACCCCGGAGGAGTTGGTCGGCCTCGGGCAACGGGTCGACGCCCTGGTGGCGGAGTACATCGACCGGGCCACCGATCCGTCGCTGCGGCCGGAGGGGGCGCGGAGGGTGCCGTATCTGCAGATCGCCTACGTCGACCTCGAGACACCGGACAAGGACGGGCCGGAGGAGCGGTCGTGAAGGCCGCGGTTCGGGTCCTGGGCGCCCGGGTGCCGCTGTTGCTGAGGGAGACGCAGTTCCGGCGCTATTGGACCGGGCAAGGCGTTTCGCTGCTCGGCGACCAGGTCACCTTCCTGGCGCTCCCGCTGGCCGCCGTGCTGGTGCTGCACGCCGGGCCCGCGCAGATGGGCTGGCTGTCGACGGCGGGGCTGCTGCCTGCGTTGCTGTTCTCGCTGCCCGCGGGGGCCTGGGCGGACCGCCGCGGCCGGCGCCGGCACATCATGATCGCCGCCGACCTCGGCCGGGCAGCGCTGATGGCGTCGGTACCCATCGCCTACGGGCTCGGTCACCTGACGCTCCCGCAGGTGTACGTGGTGGCGTTCGCGGTCGGCACGCTGGCAGTGGCCTTCGACGTGTGCGACGCGACCCTGTTCGTGTCGCTGATCCGGCCCGAGAGCTATGTGTAGGGCAACGCGCTGACGAACGGCAACAGGGCGTTCTCGTTCGTGGCCGGACCGAGCGTCGGCGGCCTGCTGGTACAGGTGCTGGCCGCACCCGTGGCGCTGGCGGTCGACGCGGCCTCGTATCTGGTGTCGGCGGGGCAGTTGTCCAGGATCGCCCCGGTGGAGCCGGAGGCCGCTGCCCCGAGCAAGGGGCACTTCACGGCGGGGTTGCGTTTCATCGGCCGTTCCCCGGTGCTGCGCGCGCTGGTGGCGTCGGCGGCCACCGTGAACTTCTTCAACTTCGTCTTCCACACCCTGGTGGTGCTCTACGCGGTGCGCGAGCTCGGTCTGAGTGCCGGAACGCTGGGTGTGGTGCTGGGCGCGGGCGCGGTCGGAGGAGTGCTCGGCGCGCTGGTCAGCGGCCGGGTGGTACGCCGGCATTGTGCTCGGCTTCGTCGGCTTCCCCGCACCACTGATCCTGGTGCCGCTGGCGGGCGGGCCGGAGCCGCTGATCTGGGCGGCGTTCTTCGGCTCGGAGTTCCTGTCCGGCCTCGGGGTGATGTTCCTGGACATAGCCAGTGGGTCGTTGCAGGCCGCCGTGGTGCCGGGGGCGCTGCGGTCGCGGGTGAGCGGCGCGTTCCGGACCGTGAACTACGGGATGCGCCCGCTCGGCGCGGCGGTCGGGGGCCTGCTCGGCAGCAGCCTGGGCCTGCGCCCCACCCTGTGGATCGCCACCGTCGGGGGTGTGCTCGGCGTCCTGTGGCTGCTGCCGTCGCCCATCCCGCGCATACGCGAACTGCCGGTCGCGGAGAGCCAGGGCCGGGAGGACGACCCGGGGGAGTCGTGGCAGCCCGCGCCGCAGTCCGCGTAGCGGCCCGGCGTCACGGCCGGCGGGACGCCAGGGCGTCGGGGCGAGGGGGACGCCCAGGGACAATGGCCGGGTGCGCGATACGACCCATGTCCTGGTGCTGCCCGACCGCGACGCCGCCGAGGAGGTCGCCGACCTGCTCGCCGCCCGCTTCACTCTGGACACCGAGCCGCTCCTGGTCCGCGACGCGCTCGCCGGGGAGGACGACGCGGAGGACGCCCAGTGGCTGATCGTGCTGGAGGACCCGCGCGACGTGCTGTCCCCCGCAGACCTCGACGCCATAGCGGCGGACTTCGACGGCTGGCTGGAGTAGCCGGCTTCGTATCCCCGCGGTACCTGTCGGTCGGCCTGCCTCCGCCGACGCCGGGCCCGTCATCCTGGATCCGACGCCCGACGCCCGACGCCCGACGCCCGACGCCCGACGCCGCCCCGGGCTCCCGGTGTCGTACGCCCGTGGGATGCTGGACGGCGATGGCCAGGAAGACCGCCCCCGACGACCTGCTCGCCCCGCTCACGCTTGCGGTGGGGCAGGAGGACCTGCTGCTCGACCGTGCCGTGCGCGAGGTGGTGACGGCTGCCCGGGCCGTCGACGCGGACACGGACGTACGGGACCTGACACCCGAGACGCTGCAGCCCGGTTCGCTGGCGGAGATCACCAGCCCGTCGCTGTTCGCCGAGCGCAAGGTCATTGTGGTGCGGAACTCCCAGGACCTGTCCGCGGACACGGTCAAGGAGGTCAAGGCATACCTGGGTGCTCCCGCCGAGGAGATCATCGTGGTGCTGCTGCACGCCGGCGGGGCCAAGGGCAAGGCGCTGCTGGACGCCGCCCGCAAGGCCGGGGCGCGGGAGGTGGCGTGCCCGAAGATGACCAAGCCGGCGGACCGGCTGGCGTTCGTGCGGGCGGAGTTCCGTACGCTCGGCAGGTCGGTCACGCCCGAGGCCGCGCAGGCGCTGGTCGACGCCATCGGCAGCGACCTGCGGGAACTCGCCAGCGCCTGCGCCCAGTTGGTGGCCGACACCGAGGGCACGGTCGATGTGGCGGTGGTCGCCCGCTACTACACGGGCCGGGCAGAGGCCACCGGGTTCGAGGTCGCCGACCTGGCGGTGACCGGCCGGGCCGCCGAGGCGCTGGAGCGGCTGCGCTGGGCGCTGTCCGTCGGCCAGCCCGCGCCCGGTATCACCTTCGCCCTGGCCTCCGGTGTCCGCGCCATCGGCAAGCTCGCCTCCGCCCCCCGCGGCGCCAACCCCGGCCAGCTCGCCCGGGAGCTGGGCATGCCGCCGTGGAAGATCGACCGGGTGCGGCAGCAGATGCGCGGCTGGAGCGCGGACGGCGTCTCGGTCGCACTGCGCGCGGTCGCCGAGGCCGACGCGGCCGTCAAGGGCGGCGGCGCCGATCCCGCCTACGCCCTGGAGAAGGCGGTCGTCACCATCGCCCGCGCCGCCCGTAGCTGAGAGCTGCAGGCACGACCGGCAGGCACGACGGCAGGTACGGCGGCGGCCCGGTGACGCGGGCCCGGCGCCGTACACGGAGAGCGGGGATCGGCCGCCAGGACTACTTCAGCTTGGCCAGCGTCGCCCGGGTCGAGGTCTTCACCCAGTCCGTCCCATCGTCGATGCTGGGCGGGGTCTTGCCGGCGCCGGTGTCGTACGAGGTGGCGTAGACGCTCCAGTTCATGGAGTACGTCATCCAGCCGTCCCGCACGGCGAGGGTGACGTAGCGGTCGCCGGAGCCGGAGGAGTCCACGGTGTCCTCGGTGACCAGATACGCCTCGTCGCCGAAGCCGCTGACCGGGACGACGTCGTACGACGTGCCGTGTTGCTTCCAGCCGAGCCAGGTGTCGGCGAACTCCGGTGCCGGGTCGGTCTTCTTGTGCAGGTCGACCTGGATGGAGAGGTAGGCGTCGGAGTAGCTGGACCCGGACATCTCCAGCCCCTCGTTGCACGACATCTCGTCAAGCGTGTCTCCCTTGGCGGTGTACGTGGTGGGGGAGTTGTCGGCCTGCGGGTACTTTGCGCGGAAGGCGGACACGTCGGCGGTCGCGCACAGGTCGTTCTTGAGGGTGTAGCCGCGCAGGTCCGCCGACGAGCCCGAGTCGTTGCGGGTGAGCAGCACCCCGCCGCCCCACGCCGCCGACGCCACCAGGGCGCCGGCAAGCGCCCACAGCACCGCCCGCCGTCCCCGGCCACCGCCCGCCGGCGCGCCCGCGGTCGGCGCGGGCCACCCGGGCATCCCCGGCGTACCGGACCCGCCCGACGGCGGCGCTGCTCCGTAATAGCCCTGCGACCTGTACGGACTGTCCTGGGGGCCGTAGGCGCCGTCCTGCGGCGCGTACGGATTGTCCTGCGCGTACGGATTGTGCTGGGCCGGTACCGGCGCTCCGTACCCACCCGGCGCGGAGTACGGCGACGGCGCGGGCCCCGGCGGCGGCGACCCGGGTGCGCCGGACGGCGACGGCGACGAGGACGGTGACGAGGGCGAGGAGGACGACGAAGACGCGCTCGGCTGGTCAGGCGGAGTCGACATGAGCCGAGAGTAGCCCCGCCACCCCCGACAAGCCCTTGTCACAAGGGAATTGGGGCCGCGGGAGCCGAGCCGGACCGGCGGCCGGGCGGGCGGGACCGGCCGGGGCCGCGGCAACCCCGGAAAGCACCCGGAAAACACCGTTGCCCGCCCGGGCGAACCCGGGCGGGCAACGGAGGAGCTCCTGTCACCCTCCCCCGGCTCCCCCCGAACGCCGCAAGCACGCGTGGCGAACGTCCGCGTGCGGCGCGCAACTGGCTGGCCGGGCGATGCCGGTCCGGGCGGTAGAGGGGCCGCTGAATCCGGTTTCCGGCGGTGCCGACCCGTGGGGGTGGCCCGAGGAAGGGCCCGGGGACCTGAGAGAGCAGGACCCGGGGGAAAGACCTGGAGGAACTGAAGAAAGGAGAAGAAGGATCAGCCCTGGAGCGCGGAGACCGACTGAGCCAGCGCCGACTTCTTGTTGGCGGCCTGGTTCTTGTGGATCACGCCCTTGCTCACGGCCTTGTCGAGCTTCTTGGCGGCCAGGCGGGCGGCGGCGGTGGCCTTCTCGGCGTCGCCGGTGGCCACGGCCTCGCGGGTACGGCGGATCGCCGTCTTCAGCTCGGACTTGACCGCCTTGTTGCGCTGGCGGGCCTTCTCATTGGTCTTGTTCCGCTTGATCTGGGACTTGATGTTCGCCACGAAAGAGCCTCATCGATTGGTCTACGGTCACGGTGAGCGCGCCTCGAACGAGCCGGCCCCCGGCCGCTCGGGGAGCGGGCACAGGGAGCCACCAGGCGCAGCAGCTCAGGTTACCAGCCGTGCTCGGCCCCTCCCAAACCGGCGCAGGGCCCGCGCCATGGGACTATGGGAAGCGACACACGCGTCTGAAGAAACCTCTAGAAACTGGACCCTGCGTGCCCGCGATCCCTTCTCATGTGCCGCACCACGTGCCGGAGCCCAGCCGTACCGATCCGGCGCTGATCCGCAATTTCTGCATCATCGCCCACATCGACCACGGCAAGTCGACGCTGGCCGACCGGATGCTGCAGCTCACCGGTGTCGTCGACCAGCGGCAGATGCGCGCTCAGTACCTCGACCGGATGGACATCGAGCGTGAGCGGGGCATCACGATCAAGTCGCAGGCCGTCCGGCTGCCATGGGCGCCGACCACCGGCGACCAGGCGGGACGTACCCACATCCTGAACATGATCGACACGCCGGGCCACGTCGACTTCACCTACGAGGTGTCCCGGTCTCTGGCCGCCTGCGAAGGCACGATCCTGCTGGTCGACGCGGCTCAGGGCATCGAGGCGCAGACCTTGGCCAACCTGTACCTGGCCATGGAGAACGACCTGACCATCGTGCCGGTGCTGAACAAGATCGACCTGCCGGCCGCGCAACCGGAGAAGTTCTCCGAGGAGCTGGCCAACCTCATCGGCTGCGACCCCTCCGACGTGCTGCGGGTCTCGGCGAAGACCGGCGTGGGCGTCGACGCGCTGCTGGACCGGGTGGTACGGGACGTGCCGGCGCCGGTCGGCGTCGCGGACGCGCCCGCCCGCGCGATGATCTTCGACTCGGTGTACGACTCCTACCGCGGCGTGGTCACGTACGTCCGCGTGGTGGACGGGCAGCTCACCAAGCGCGAGCGGATCCGGATGATGTCCACCGGCGCCACCCACGAACTGCTGGAGATCGGCACCAACTCGCCAGAGATGCTGCCCGCCGACGGTCTGGGCGTGGGCGAGGTCGGTTATCTGATCACCGGAGTGAAGGACGTCCGGCAGTCCAAGGTCGGTGACACCATCACCGCCCAGAGCAACGGCGCCATCGAACCGCTCGGCGGTTACAAGGACCCCAAGCCCATGGTGTTCTCGGGGCTCTATCCGCTGGACGGCTCGGACTACCCGGAACTGCGCGAGGCCCTGGACAAGCTCCAGCTCAACGACGCGGCGCTGGTCTACGAGCCGGAGACGTCCGCGGCGCTGGGCTTCGGCTTCCGCTGCGGCTTCCTCGGCCTGCTGCACCTGGACGTGATCCGCGAGCGCCTGGAGCGCGAATTCGGCCTCGACCTGATCGCGACCGCGCCCAACGTGGTGTACCGGGTGGTCATGGAGGACGGCGCCGAGCACACCGTCACCAACCCGAGTGAATTCCCCGAGGGCAAGATCGCCGAGGTCTACGAGCCGGTGGTGCGCGCCACCGTGCTCGCGCCCACCGAGTTCATCGGCGCGATCATGGAGCTGTGCCAGAACCGGCGCGGCTCGCTGCTCGGCATGGACTACCTCTCCGAGGACCGGGTGGAGATCCGTTACACCCTGCCGCTCGCCGAGATCGTCTTCGACTTCTTCGACCAGCTCAAGTCCAAGACCCGCGGCTACGCCTCGCTGGACTACGAGCCCACCGGCGAACAGAACGCCGACCTGGTCAAGGTCGACATCCTGCTGCACGGCGACAAGGTGGACGCGTTCTCGGCCATCACCCACAAGGAGAAGGCGTACGCCTACGGAGTGCGCCTGGTGGCCAAGCTGCGCGAGCTCATCCCGCGGCAGAACTTCGAGGTGCCCATCCAGGCCGCCATCGGCTCCCGGGTGATCGCCCGCGAGACGGTACGCGCGATCCGCAAGGACGTGCTGGCCAAGTGCTACGGCGGTGACATCTCCCGGAAGCGCAAGCTGCTGGAGAAGCAGAAGGAGGGCAAGAAGCGGATGAAGATGGTCGGCAGCGTCGAGGTGCCGCAGGAGGCCTTCATCGCGGTGCTGTCCACCGACTCCGAGGGCGGCGACGCCAAGGCGAAGAAGTAACCAGGACGGGAGACTCGGGGAGGCGCCACCCGCCGAATCCGGCCACCGGGCCCACGATGTGTGCAGATTCTGTACGCGCCGTGGGCCCGTGGTGTGTACGGATCACCCGTACGCGCGACATCGGGCAAATGCGACGGCCTCACCCTCTTACGTGCTCGCCACTGGCCCTCTACGCTGATCCGGCGGATAGTTACTGGTGAGTTAAGAACGCCCGTGCGCGGAGGTTGGCGTGAGCGAGACCCAGACGTTGATCCAGAATCGGCCGCCGTCCGTGGCCACCCTCTTCCTGGAACGCGTGGCCGCGACGCCGGATGCCGAGGCCTACCGCCGCCCGGTGCCCGCGGAGAGCGGCGAGGGGCCCGATGGCTGGAAATCACTCACCTGGGCGGAGGCCGCGGCCCGCGTGTACGCCATCGCCGCCGGGCTGATGGACCTCGGGGTACGGCCGGAGGAGCGCGTCGCCATCGCCGCCGAGACCAGCGTCGACTGGATCCTCTCCGACCTCGGCGTGCTGTGCGCCGGCGCGGCCACCACCACCGTGTACCCCACCACGAACGCCGACGAGACCGCGTTCATCCTCGCCGACTCCGGCAGCCGGGTGCTCATCGCCGACACCGCCGAACAGCTCGCCAAGGTCCGCGACCACCGCGCCGAGCTGCCCGACCTCGCCCACGTGGTGGTCATGACGCCGGGCGACGCGGCGGACCCCGGCGACGGCTGGGTGCTGTCCCTGGACGAGCTGGAGAAGCGCGGCGCCGCCTACCTCGAGCAGCACCCCACCGCGGTGACCGACGTGGTCGGCTCGCTCACCAAGGACCAGCTCGCCACCCTCATCTACACCTCCGGCACCACCGGCCGGCCCAAGGGCGTGCGGCTGCCGCACGACGCCTGGTCGTACATGGCCCGCGCCATCGAGGCCATCGACCTGCTCGACGAGAACGACGTGCAGTATCTGTGGCTGCCCCTCGCGCACGTCTTCGGCAAGGTGCTCACCGTCGGGCACATCGCGGTCGGGCACGTCACGGCCGTGGACGGGCGGGTCGACCGGATCGTGGCGAACCTGCCGGTGGTACGGCCCACGTACATGGCCGCCGTACCGCGCATCTTCGAGAAGGTCTACAACGGGGTCGCCGCCAAGGCCCGCGAGGGCGGCGCCGCCAAGTACCGGATCTTCCAGTGGGCCACCGAGGTCGCCCGCGACTACGCCCGGACCACGCAGAACAGCATGCGG
Source organism: Actinacidiphila acididurans (assembly GCF_016918855.1). GTDB lineage: Bacteria > Actinomycetota > Actinomycetes > Streptomycetales > Streptomycetaceae > Actinacidiphila > Actinacidiphila acididurans. The sequence continues at coordinate 45,844 of NZ_JADKYB010000017.1, read as the reverse complement.
CTGACCGGGATCGCCAAGGCCCCGGCCGGCCTGCGCGCCAAGCACGCGGTCGCCGACCGGCTGGTCTACGGCAAGCTGCGGGAGGCGTTCGGCGGGCAACTGCGCGCCTGCGTGTCCGGCTCGGCAGCGCTCGCCCCGGAGATCGGCTACTTCTTCTCCGGCGCCGGCATCCACATCCTGGAGGGCTACGGGCTCACCGAGTCCAGCGCGGCCAGCTTCGTCAACCCCGGGGAGGCGTACCGCACCGGCACGGTCGGCAAGGCGCTGCCCGGCCTGGAGGTACGGATCGGTGAGGACGGAGAGATCCTGCTGCGCGGGCCCGGCATCATGCAGGGCTACCACGGGCAGCCCGGGCTCACCGCGGAGGTGCTGGAGCCGGACGGCTGGTTCCACACCGGGGACATCGGGGAGCTCTCGCCCGACGGCTTCCTGAAGATCACCGACCGCAAGAAGGACCTGATCAAGACCTCGGGCGGCAAGTACATCGCCCCCGCCGAGGTCGAGGGCAGCTTCAAGGCGGTGTGCCCGATGGTCAGCAACGTCCTGGTGCTCGGCGGGGGACGCAACTTCTGCACCGCGCTGATCGCCCTGGACGAGCCGGCCATCCTCGGCTGGGCCGCCGAGAACGGGCTCGAGAGGCGCCCGTACGAGGAGGTCGTCGCCACCGATGAGGTGCGCGACCTCATCACGGGCTACGTGGACCAGCTCAACGAGGGGCTCCAGCGCTGGCAGCAGATCAAGAAGTTCCGGATCCTGCCGCGCGACCTCGACGTGGAGCACGGCGACCTCACGCCCAGCCTCAAGCTGAAGCGGCCGGTGGTGGAGCGGGAGTTCGCGGGGCTCATCGAGGAGATGTACGCGGGGGCGCGGGAGGCGTGACGGTTCGCTTTTCCGTTGCGTCGCCGTCCTTCCCGGCTTGGGTTCGTCCTCTCGCTCGGCTTCTTCCCGGGTGAACTGTCCGGTGGTGGGGGCGGGTTCGGCACCGCCGGTCCCCGCCGCGGGGCTTCCCGCCGTCGCGGCGGTTCACGGGGGCTGCCGCCCCCGCGGGCCCCGTCGCGTGCGGGGCCGCGCCCCGCCAGGGCCGCACAGGCGGAAAAAGGTGAACCGTAACCCACCCCGTAAGGAGAAATCGCACGGGTCGGGGGTAATTCACGCGGATGAGGGGCCCGGGCGTAACTGAGCGCACGCGGGGCGGGACGGTGTGTCACGCTCGGCGATGTGAGCCCACCCACCGTTAGCAGGACAAGTCTGCGGGGCAATGAGAAGGCCGCGGGCGAGGCACGGAGGTTTTTGCGGAGCACGCTGGCCGCGTGGGCGGCGCCGTGCTTCGGGGAGCGGGTGGTGGACGACGGCACCCTGCTGATCAGCGAGCTGGTGACGAATGCCGTCGTGCATGCCGGCACGTCCGTGGACGTGGTGTGCCGCCTGGACGCCGGACTGGTCATAGAAGTGTCGGATCATCATCCGGCGCGGGTGGTCCGGGAGGACCGGGGGGACGAGGGCGGCCGCGGCCTGCACCTGGTGGCGGCGCTCTCCGACGAGTGGGGCATCACCTACCGCCGGGACCGCAAGACGGTCTGGTGCCGCATCGACCTGGACCACGAGGAGGAGGAGACGGCGGTCGTACCCCCGCGGCGGGCGCCGGAGGCGCAGCTGCTGGCGCCCGCCCTGGTGCCGGCCCGCAGCCGCAGCGACGCCGAGTGGATCAGCCGCGGCTCGGCCTCCTTCCTCGCCGAGGCGTCCGACCTGCTGGCCGGCCAGCTGGACGAGGACAACGTCGCCTCGCTCGCCGCCCAGCTCCTGGTGCCGCGGCTGGCCGACTGGTCCGCGGTATGGCTGCACCCGACCGGCGGCGTGCCCCGGCTGTCCCGGGTCTGGCACTGCTCGGAGGCCCGTATCGACGCCCTGCACACCGCCCTGGAGAAGGCCCCGCCGGAACCGACCACCAGACCCGGCGCCCGGCGCACCGACTGGCCCGCGGCCGAGGACGCGCCGGACGAGGAGGGCGGCGCGCTGACCGTGCCGCTGATCGCCGCCGGCCGCTGCCACGGCACCCTGCTGCTGGGCCGCGCCGGGCAGGAGGGCCTGTCCGACGACCTGATCCACTTCGTGGAGGACTTCGGCCGCAGGGTCGCCCTCGCGCTGAGTACCGCGCGGCAGTACGCCCGCCAGGCCATGATCAGTACGGTGCTGCAGCGCGGCCTGCTGCCGCCCGCGACGGGCCGGATCCCCGGCGTGGAGCACGCGGTGATCTACGAGCCGCTGGCCGGCGACTGGGTCGGCGGCGACTTCTACGACCTGTTCCCGGCCGGCGACGGCCGCTGGTGCTTCGCCCTCGGCGACGTCTGCGGCAACGGCCCCGAGGCCGCCTCCCTGACCGGCATCGCCCGCCCGGTGCTGCGGCTGCTGGCCCGCGAGGGCTACGGCGTCTCCGACGTCCTGGACCGCCTCAACAAGGCGCTCGCCGACGAGGCCGCCACCGCGCTGATCGGCGAGACCGCCGCCTGGGACGGTGGCCCGCCGCGCTTCCTGTCCCTGCTCTACGGCGAGATCGTCCCCTATGCGCCCGGTTACGGCGCCCGCTGCACCCTCGCCTCGGCCGGCCACCCGCTGCCGCTGGCGCTGCGCCCCGACGGCGCGGTCCGCACCGCCGCGGCGCCCCAGATGCTGCTCGGCATCTCCGACAATGCCCGCTACACCAGCGAGTCCTTCGACCTGGCGCCCGGCGACACCCTGCTGTGCGTCACCGACGGGGTCACCGAGCGGCGCCGCGGCCGGCGCCAATTCGACGACGACGACGGCCTGGCCGCCGTACTGCGCGGCTGCGCCGGCCTGAGCGCCGAGAAGGTTGCCGAAAGGATCCGGCAGGCGGTGTACGACTACGACGACGCGCCCCCCACGGACGACCTCGCGCTCCTGGTGCTGCGGGCCCAGTGACGGTCGCCCGCGGCGTGTGGTGCCGCCCCCGGCGTACGGCGACGGCCACGGAGCACGGCGGCGCCCCGGGCCCGTACCGGATCCGTACCGGCCGCGGCCCGCGCACCCGCGGCCGTACCGGATACTGGAGAAATGCCTTCCGTACTGCCCGACGGTGAACCCGTGCCCGCCGACGGCGCCCTGCCGGCGCAGGCGCTGGACGGGGCGGCCGACCGGCCGCTCGGCTTCTACCTGCATGTGCCCTACTGCGCGACCCGCTGCGGCTACTGCGACTTCAACACCTACACCGCGACCGAGCTGCGCGGCTCGGGCGGGGCGCTCGCGGCGCGGGAGAATTACGCCGACGTGCTGATCGAGGAGGTCCGGCTGGCCCGCAAGGTGCTCGGGGACGACCCCAGGCCGGTGCGGACGGTCTTCGTCGGCGGCGGTACGCCCACGCTGCTGCCGGCCGCGGACCTCGGGCGGATGCTGGGCGCAATTGCGGCGGAATTCGGGCTCGCACCGGACGCCGAGGTGACCACCGAGGCCAACCCGGAGTCGGTGGACCCGGCCTACCTCGCCGGGCTGCGGGCGGCCGGCTTCACCCGGGTCTCGTTCGGCATGCAGAGCGCCAGCCCGCACGTCCTGAAAGTGCTCGACCGCACCCACACCCCCGGCCGCCCCGAGGCATGCGTCGCCGAGGCCCGCGCGGCCGGCTTCGAGCACGTCAACCTCGACCTGATCTACGGCACGCCCGGAGAGTCCGACGCGGACTGGCGCGCCTCCCTGGACGCGGCAACAGGCGCCGGGCCCGACCACGTCTCGGCGTACGCCCTGATCGTGGAGGAGGGCACCCAACTGGCCCGGCGGATCAGGCGCGGCGAGGTGCCGATGACCGACGACGACGTGCACGCCGACCGCTACCTGATCGCCGACGAGGTGCTGGCTGCGGCCGGCTACTCCTGGTACGAGGTGTCCAACTGGGCCACCACGGACGCCGGGCGCTGCCGCCACAACGAGCTGTACTGGACCGGCGCGGACTGGTGGGGCGCCGGACCCGGCGCGCACAGCCACGTCGGCGGGGTGCGCTGGTGGAACGCCAAGCACCCCGGCGCCTACGCCCAGGCCCTCGCCGAGGGCCGCTCCCCGGGCGTGGGCCGGGAGATCCTCGACCCCGAGGACCGCCGCGTCGAGCGCGTCCTGCTGGAACTGCGGCTCGCCGACGGCTGCCCGCTGGACCTCCTCAAGCCCGAGGGCGCCCGCGCCGCGGCCCGCGCGGTAAGGGACGGCCTCCTGGAGCCCGCTCCTTACGCCGAGGGGCGCGCCGTGCTCACCCTGCGCGGCCGGTTGCTCGCCGACGCCGTCGTACGCGACCTGGTGGACTGACCGCCCCGGCCGTACCCCGAGCACGTACGAAGCGGTACGAAGCGCGCCGCCCGAAACCCGCCGCCTGGCGACGGATACGCCCGGACGGAACCCGGCACCCCGGTTGCCGCTCTTACTCAGCGCTCCGGCGTCGCACAGACGCACGCGGGGCGTGGGTGAGGGGAAGAAGCGGAGCGGTGCGCGAAGCGGGCGGCGGACACGACGGCGGCACGGCCGACGACTCCACCACCCTCGGTACCGATCTCGGTACGCCCCGTGGCGCGCGCCCGGCGATCCGCCGCCACCTGGTGCTGCTCACCGCATGGACGGTCCTGTGGTTCCTGATCGTCGAACCCAGCGGCGGCGTCTCCTGGCACTACCTGCGCCAGGGCCAGCAACTGCTGTTCGACGGCGGCCCGGGCGGCGGCCTGTCGCTCTACGCCCACCACCCCGAACTCCAGATCGGCCCGGTCAGCCTGCTCGTCGCCCGGCTCTTCGCGCCCTTCCCCGACCACCTCGGCCGGCTCCTGGCCGAGGTCACCATGTCCGCGCTGGGCCTGGTCATGCTCGTCCTGGTGGGCCGCACCGCCGCCTGGGACCAGCGCGGCACCGGCACCAACCACCGCCGGCTCCAGCAGCGCATCCTGGTGGCGGGCCTGGCCTTCATCCCCATGTGGGTGGAGGTCTCGGTCCGTTTCGGCCACCTGGACGACGTGCTCGCCCTGTTCTTCACGACCCTCGCCGTCCACGCCCTGGCCCGCGGCCGTCCGCTCGCGGTGGGCGTCTTCCTGGCGCTGGCCGTGGACTCCAAGCCCTGGGCGCTCGGCTTCCTGCCGCTCGCCCTGGCCCTCCCGCGCCGCCTGTGGGCCCGGACCCTGCTGTGCTGCGTGGCGCTCATAGCCGCCGCCTGGCTGCCGTTCTACCTCGGCAATCTGAGCACCATGGCGGCGGCCAAATTCACCATCCCGAACCAGCCCGCCTCCGCGCTGCGCTGGCTGGGCGTCTCGGACCCGGCCACCCCCTGGTGGGACCGCCCGGCGCAGTTCGCCTTCGGCATGCTGCTGGGCGCGATCGCCGTCCGCCGCGGCCGCTGGGCCGCCGTGGTGCTGCTCGGCGCCGACGTACGCATCCTGCTGGACCCGAGCGTCTACACGTACTACACCGCCTCCGTACTGCTGGGCACCCTGCTGTGGGACGCGGTCGGCCAGCGGCGCCTGGTGCCCTGGTGGAGCTGGATCGCCTTCGTGTCCCTCTACGGCGGGACCCTGCTGATCCCCTCCGCCTCGGCCCGCGGCTTCGTACGGCTCGCCTTCGTCGTGGTCTCCAGCGCCTACGTCCTGCTGTGGCCGGTCCGGCGGACCGACCGGCGCCGCGCCCACCGAGCCGGAGGAGGCGTCCCCGGCCCGCGCAACCCTCGGTCGCCGGTCGCCCCCGGTGACTCGGCCCGGTGACTTCAGGCCTCGGTGACGAAGTCGATCAGCTCCTCGACCCGCCCCAGTAGCTCCGGCTGGAGGTCCTTGTACGAGTGCACCGCCCCCAGGATGCGCTGCCACGCCTCGCCCGTGGTCAGGTCGTCCCAGCCCAGGGCCCGGCAGACGCCGGTCTTCCAGTCCTGGCCGCGGGGGACGCGCGGCCACTCCCGGATGCCCAGCGAGGACGGCTTGACCGCCTCCCACACGTCGATGAAGGGGTGCCCGACGACCAGCACGTCCGAGCCGGTGACCGAGGCCGCGATCCGCGACTCCTTGGAACCCGGCACCAGGTGGTCGACCAGGACGCCCAGCCGGGCGCCGGGCGCGGGGGAGAAGGCGGCGACCAGGGCGGGCAGGTCGTCCACGCCCTCCAGGTACTCCACGACCACGCCCTCGACCCGCAGATCGTGGCCCCAGACGCGTTCGACCAGCTCGGCGTCGTGGCGGCCCTCCACGTAGATGCGCCCCGCCCGGGCCACCCGCGCCTTGGCGCCGGTCACCGCGATCGACCCGGAGGCCGACAGCAGCGGGCCGCGCGGGGCGGGTGCGGCCGAGGGGCGCACCAGAGTGACGACCTCGCCGTCGATCATGAAGCCGCGCGGCGTCATCGGGAACACCCGCAGCTTCCCGTGCCGGTCCTCCAGCGTGACCGTGAAGCCCTCCGGGGTCCGCTCCACCCGCGTCACCGCCCCGCAGAAGCCGGTGTCCACCTCCTCGATCACCAGCCCCGCCTCGGCGGCGACCTCCGGAGGCGGCGCCGACTTCTTCCACGGCGGCGTCAGATCGGGGTCGTAGCTCCTGCTGCGCATACCGCAGATCGTAGGGGCCGGCCCCCCGCCGCGGGCCGAAGCGCCGCGAAGTCGAGTGCCACAGGCGACAGTGCCGGCGGCCCGGGCGCCACCGGGCGAGGCGCGGAATGCGACGCCTTACGACGCGAGGCGAATCGAGCGCCGCGAATCGAAGCAGTACGAATCGAGCGCCGCGAAACGACGCCCTGCAGAGCCGACGCCCTGCGAAGCCGCCGCCTAGGAGGCGAACCGCTCCGCCAGGGCCGCCCGCTGGGCCCGTACGAACCGGGCGTCGACCACCGCGCCGTGCCCCGGCACATAGCGCCCGGTTTCGCCGCCGATCGCCAGCAGTGCGTCCAGGGCGGCGGGCCAAGCGGCGGGCACCGCGTCGGCGTCGGCCTGCGGCTCGCCCGACTCCTCGACCAGGTCGCCGCAGAACATCACCACCGGGTCGCTGGCACCGGCGCCGGGAACGACCACTACCAGGTCGTGCGCGGTGTGCCCGGCGCCCGGGTGCACCAGGCGCACCGGCCGGTCGCCCAGGTCCAGGGTGAGTTCGCCGCCGACCGGGTCGGTGGGCCGTACCAGCGCCGCCGCGGCCTCCTGGGCCTGCGCCGGATCGGTGCCGTATCGCACGGCGCTCTCCCGCAGCGCCTCGCGCTCCCGCAGCAGGTAGTCGTCGAGCCCGCGCTGCCCGTACACCCGCGCGCCCGGGAAGGCGGCGGCCCCGAAGACATGGTCGAAGTGGCCGTGGGTGAGCACCAGGTGCGTGACCTCGCGGCCGGTCAGCGCCTCGGCCTGGGCGCGCAGCTCCGCGCCCTCGCGCAGGGTGGACCCGGTGTCGACCAGCAGTACGCCCTCCGCGCCGACGACGAGACCGATCGTCACGTCCAGGTGGGGCAGCCGGCGGCGGGCGACCCCGGGAGCCAGGTGCTCCCAGACCGAGGCCGGGGAGGCGTGCTCCCCGGCGTTCTCCGCAGATTCCACAGGGCGACGCTATCGGCCCCCGCGGCCCGATGCCCGCCTCGCCTCCCCCGTGCCGTGCCCGGGATTCCACGGGGCCGTCACCCGGCTCCCGCGGGCCTCATCCGTGCCTCCAGTCCGGCCCGGCACACGGCCGGCACACGCCCGCACGGCCCCGTGCACCCGGCCCGGCAACGGCCGTTCGGCAGTCGGTCTTGCCCTGCCCTTGGCGCCTCGCCGTACACTGACTCTCGGAAAGCTGGCACTCGAAACGGAAGAGTGCCAGGCCAGGGGCGTCAGGGCCCGAGGAAGCGCAAGGCTGGAGGTGCGCGATGCTGAGCGAACGCAGACTCGAAGTGCTGCGTGCCATCGTTCAGGACTACGTCGGCACCGAGGAGCCGGTCGGGTCCAAGGCGCTCACCGAGCGGCACAAGCTCGGCGTGTCGCCGGCCACGGTACGCAACGACATGGCGGTCCTGGAGGAAGAGGGCTACATCGCCCAGCCGCACACCAGCGCGGGCCGCATCCCGACCGACAAGGGCTACCGGCTGTTCGTCGACAAGCTGGCCGGCGTCAAGCCGCTGTCCGCGGCCGAGCGCCGGGCCATTCAGAACTTCCTGGACGGCGCGGTCGACCTCGACGACGTGGTCGGCCGTACGGTACGGCTGCTGGCCCAGCTCACCCGCCAGGTCGCGGTGGTGCAGTACCCGTCGCTGACCCGTTCCTCGGTGCGGCACGTGGAGCTGTTGCCGCTGGCGCCGGCCCGGATCATGCTGGTGCTCATCACCGATACCGGACGCGTGGAACAGCGCAACATCGACTGCCTGGCACCGGTCGGCGAGACCGTGCTGGCCGACCTGCGTGCCCGGCTCAACAGCCGGGTCGTCGGCCGCCGCTTCGCCGACGTACCGCCGCTGGTCCAGGACCTGCCGGAGAGCTTCGAGGTCGACGACCGGCCGGCCGTCTCCGGTGTCCTGGCGACCCTGCTCGAGACCCTCGTCGAGGAGACCGAGGAACGGATCATGCTGGGCGGCGCGGCCAATCTCACCCGCTTCAACCACGACTTCCCGCTGACCATCCGGCCGGTGCTGGAAGCCCTGGAGGAGCAGATGGTGCTCCTGAAGCTGCTCGGCGAGGCCAAGGACTCGACCATGACGGTACGCATCGGGCACGAGAACTTTCACGAGGGACTCAATTCCACTTCCGTGGTGGCGGTCGGCTACGGTTCCGGCGACGAGGCAGTCGCCAAACTCGGCGTGGTCGGACCGACCCGCATGGACTACCCGGGAACGATGGGAGCGGTACGCGCAGTGGCACGTTACGTCGGACAGATCCTGGCGGAGTCGTAAGTGGCCACCGACTACTACGCCGTCCTCGGAGTGCGCCGGGACGCCGGACCGGACGAGATCAAGAAGGCGTTCCGCCGGCTGGCCCGAGAACTGCACCCGGACGTGAACCCGGACCCGAAGACGCAGGAGCGGTTCAAGGAGATCAACGCCGCCTACGAGGTGCTCTCCGACCCGCAGAAGAAGCAGGTCTACGACCTCGGCGGCGATCCGCTGTCCGCCGCGGGCGGCGCGGGCGCGGGAGCCGGCGGCTTCGGCGCGGGCTTCGGCAACTTCAGCGACATCATGGACGCCTTCTTCGGGCAGTCCTCGCAGCGCGGGCCGCGATCGCGCACCCGCCGCGGCCAGGACGCCATGATCCGGCTGGAGATCGAGCTCGACGAGGCCGCGTTCGGCACCACCAAGGACATCCAGGTGGACACCGCCGTGACCTGCGGCACCTGCAACGGCGAGGGGGCCGCGCCCGGCACCTCCGCGCAGACCTGCGACATGTGCCGCGGACGCGGCGAGGTCTCCCAGGTCACGCGGTCCTTCCTCGGCCAGGTCATGACCTCGCGGCCGTGCCCGCAGTGCCAGGGCTTCGGCACCGTGGTGCCCACGCCGTGCCCGGAGTGCGCGGGCGACGGACGGGTCCGCTCCCGGCGCACCCTCACCGTCAAGATCCCGGCGGGTGTCGACAACGGGACCCGGATCCAGCTCGCCGGCGAGGGCGAGGTCGGGCCCGGCGGCGGGCCGGCCGGTGACCTCTACGTCGAGATCCGTGAGGTGCCGCACCCGGTCTTCCAGCGGCGCGGCGACGACCTGCACTGCACGGTCACCATCCCGATGACCGCCGCCTCCCTGGGCACCAAGTGTCCGCTGGAGACCCTGGACGGCATGGAGGAGGTCGACATCCGCCCGGGCACCCAGTCCGGCCAGTCCATCCCCCTCCACCAGCGCGGCATCACCCACCTGCGCGGTGGCGGCCGCGGCGACCTCATCGTCCACGTCGAGGTGGTCACCCCGTCCAAGCTCGACGCCGAACAGGAAGAGCTCCTGCGCCGCCTCGCCAAGCTCCGCGGCGAGGAGCGCCCCACCGGCCAGTTCGCCCCGGGCCAGCAGGGCCTCTTCTCCCGCCTGAAGGACGCGTTCAACGGTCGCTGACCGTTCCGGAGCCGGGGGCGGGACCGTCCCCCGGCTCCGCCGCGACGGCGCTGAACGGCGTGGGGTCCGAGATCTATAGGGTGGAGCCATGCCGGCTCTGGAAGACTTCTCGACGTACCCGATCATTCAGGCGCCGATGGCCGGCGGCGCGTCGAACGCGCAGCTCGCGGCTGCCGTGGGTACCGCGGGAGGCCTGGGGTTCCTGGCCGCCGGGTACAAGACGCCGGAGGCGATGTACGAGGAGATCCGGCACCTGCGGGACCTGACCTCGCGCCCCTTCGGGGTGAACCTGTTCATGCCGCAGCCGGGCACGGCCGACCGCTCGGCGATCGCCGTCTACGCCGAGCAGCTCGCCGGAGAGGCCGCCTGGTACGCCACCGCGCTCGGCGACCCCGACCAGGGCAACGACGACGCCTTCGACGCCAAGGTGGCGATCCTGCTGGAGGACCCGGTCCCGGTCGTGAGCTTCACCTTCGGCTGCCCGGACCGCGCGGTGCTCAAGGCGTTCGCGAAGGCCGGCACGTACACCGTGGTGACCGTGACCTCCCCGGCCGAGGCGCAGGCCGCCCAGTGGGCGGGCGCGGACGCCTTGTGCGTGCAGGGCGTGGAGGCCGGCGGCCACCAGGGCACGCACCGCGACGACCCGCAGCTCGACGGCGCCGGAGTGGGCCTGCTCACACTGGTCGCGCAGATCCGGGAGACCGTCCCGCTGCCGCTGATCGCCGCCGGCGGCCTGATGCGCGGCGGCCAGATCGCCGCGGTGCTGGCCGCGGGCGCCGACGCGGCGGCGCTCGGCACCGCCTTCCTCGTCACCCCCGAGTCCGGCGCGAGCCCACTGCACAAGCAGGCCGTCACCGACCCGGTGTACACGCGTACGGTGCTGACCCGGGCCTTCACCGGCCGCCCGGCCCGCGGCCTGCTCAACCGCTTCATCCGCGAGCACGGCCCGTACGCCCCGCCCGGCTACCCGCAGATCCACCACCTCACCTCGGGCCTGCGCAAGGCGGCCGCGGCCGCGGGCGACCCGCAGGCCATGGCGCTGTGGGTCGGCCAGGGCCACCGGCTGGCCCGTGAGCTGTCCGCCGGCGCCCTGGTGGAAACCCTCGCCGCCGAACTCCACGCCGCCCGGGAGCCCTCCGCGTGACCGCCCCTGTCTTCCTGGTCGACCCCGCCGCCCTGACCGGCTCGCCCGCCCGGATCGCCCTCACCGGCCCCGAGGGGCGGCACGCGGTCTCGGTACGCCGGCTGCGCCCCGGCGAGGAGATCGTCCTCTCCGACGGGGCCGGCCGCGGCGCCCTGGGCACGGTCGCCGCCGTGGAGGGCAAGGACACTCTCGAGGTCGACGTCCACGAGGTCCGCGACGAGCCCGAACCCGCCTGCCGGATCACCGTCGTCCAGGCCCTCCCCAAGGGCGACCGCGGCGAACTCGCCGTCGAGACCATGACCGAGGCCGGTGTCGACACGATCGTGCCCTGGCCCGCCGCCCGTTGCGTCACCCAATGGCGCGGCGAACGCGGTGACAAATCCCTCACGAAGTGGCGCGCCACCGCCCGGGAAGCGGCCAAGCAGGCCCGCCGCCTCCGCTTCCCCGAGGTCACCGGCCCCATGACCACCCCCCAGGTCGCCGCCCTCCTCGCCGCCGCCGACTTCGCAGGCGTCCTCCACGAAGAGGGCGCCGCCCCCCTGGCCACTGCCCCCCTCCCCCCCACCGGCACCCTCGTCCTCGTCGTCGGCCCCGAAGGCGGCATCGCCCCCGACGAACTCACCGCCTTCGGCTCCGCCGGTGCGCCTGCTTATCGCCTCGGGCCGACCGTTCTGCGCACGTCCACGGCCGGTGTGGCGGCGACGGCTCTCCTGCTGACGCGGACCGGGCGGTGGGGCTGAGCTTTTCCGTTCACTCGACGGTGTAAGGGCGCGGTACCCGGTCCAGCGCCTCTGGTACGGTCTCGGCGGTGGGGACCGGGAGGGCGAGTTCGACGCAGCGGTCGTAGATCTCGCGCAGGGGGCGGCCGGATTCGCGGCTGAGGTGGAGGAGATGGGCGAGGGCGATGGTTCCGGTACGGGTTAGCGGGCGGCGGCTCGTGTCCTTGAGTAATCGCAGGCTCCAGTCGTCCCTGGGGTCCGGCAACGGGCCGTCCTCGACCGCGAAATGATGGGCCACCAACCAGTTGGCTACCTCCTCCGGCGGAATGCCGAGTACCCGGCTCTCTTCGCTGATGAATGCTCGAGTGAGGGGAACGAGGCGGAGAAATGCGCGCGGGATGGCCCGCCTATACTCATACTCACTCTCTGCTCGAGCCAGCAGGATCGTGTCGTGTGGGCTTGGCGCCGGCAGTTCTTCGGCACAGGTATATCCGTAGGCCGACAACCTGTGCGCTATGGTGCGGGGATCCTGGCCGAGTTGATCGCTGCGTTCGTACACTGTGTAAAGGCTGACAATTCCCTCGCGTGGCAGCAATGGGTGCTTGCCCTCCGCCTTCTCGCTCAGCAGGGCTGCCTCCGCTGCGATGTCCTGCGGTTCTTCCGTGTTCCCAGGAACGGCTGGTCCCAGCCTCCGAAGTCTTTCCACCACTTCCCGGAACGGAATTCCGAAGCGGTGTGCGGCAACGACCGGCACACTTGGCGAAACCGGTTCGCGTTCGTCCACCCAGGGCGCGAATTTGTCAAAGGTGCCGTCCCGCCAGGGGTCGTCGGCCAGCGCGGCACGCTGCCGGTCCCGCAGCGCGGCCAACTGCCGTACGGCATCGGTCGCGCGGTCCCGCAGCGGCTCCGCGGTCCACTCCGGCCCGAGCCGCTGCCACACCGGGGACCCGGCGGCCAGCGCCTCCCAGCGGTCGGGTTTCCCGTCGCCTGGTGACGGGCTTTTGCCGTCACCTTGCGCCGGTTTCGCGGCGGAGGACCCCCACAGCTTCTCCAGCCGGGGCGCAGCCAAAGCCGCCGCCGGGGCGCCCGCCGGGAGCCGGGCGTACACCGCGATCAGCAAGTGCAGCGAGTCCAGCGAGCGCGGCCGGGACGTGCCCTTCAGCCAGCCGTCGATCGTGTGCGGCTTGAGCGCCGCACCGCCGTATTCACCGCCATGCGCCAGCGGTTCCGAACGGGCCGCCAGGGACGCGGTGCTGGGTGCGCCCGCCGCCTCGTGCAGTTTCCCCAGCAGCCGGGTGAACTCCCGCCGCTCCCGCTCCCGCTCGCCGTGCTCCGCCACCCCAGCTCCTCGCCCACGCCCACCCCGGCCTGTCCGAGTCGGGCGAGTCGGCCGACTCGGAGGATTCACCGTAGCGCCCTGACCGGCGCGGACGCGGCGACAACGGCGAACCGGCCGAGCGCCGCCGCCCGCGCCTCCGGCACGGTTCCGGCAGGGCCCCGGCCACGGGACCCGCGGACCGGAAAGGGGGCAGGACGATGCCGACAGCAGCGGTGATCGGCGGCCTGGCGGTGACGGGCCTGGTCGTGGTGGCGACCGCGGCCGTACTGATCGTGCGGTACGCCCTGGCAGGCACCTCGAGCGCCGACCGGGCCCGGATCCTGGCCGGAGTCGCCGAGGTGGTCCGTGCGATCCGGGGGCGCAGGTGATGGGAGATGCCACGTACCGGACGCGACGTACCTGTCCGGCGCCTCCGGCGTACCCAGCCCCACGTCGCCCGGACGTGGCGCACGCCCGTGCGATCCGCGGACCCGTGTGCGACCCGCATTCCGGAGGGTCGCGCGTCGCACGTACGTCGTACGTCCGCAGTCCGTACTTCGACGGGGAGTTGATCCTGGTTAGGGTGGCGACGTGACGCACCCTTCGCCCTCTTCGTCGTCTCCGTCGCCGGCCGCGGCGGAGCAGCCCGCAGTGCGGGCCCAGCGCCGGCCGCACCCCTCGTACCTGCGCAATCCGCACCCGCACGGCGGGCTGATCGCCTTCACCGCCGAGGACGACGTGTGGGTGGCGCCGCTGGACGGCGGGCGGGCCTGGCGGGTCAGCGCGGACAACATGCCGGTGGGCCGGCCCCGGGTGTCGCCGGACGGCGAGCTGGTGGCGTGGACGTCGGCCCGGGACGGCGCCCCCGAGGTGCATCTGGCGCCGCTGGACGGCGGGCCGTCGCGACGGCTGACGTACTGGGGGAACGTCAGGACGGCCGTGCGCTGCTGGACGCCGGACGGCGACCTGGTGGCGACCTCGGCCGCCGGGGAGGCGTCGCTGCGGCGCACCTGGGCCCGGCGGCTGCCGCTGGACGGCGGGCCCGCGGTCAAGCTGCCGTACGGGCCGGTGGGCGACGTCGCGTACGGGCCCGGCGGCGCGGTGCTGCTCCAGTCGGCCACGATGAGCCGTGAGGCCGCGTACTGGAAGCGTTACCGCGGCGGCACCGCGGGCAAGCTGTGGCTGGACGCCACCGGCGAGGGCGGCTTCGAGCGGGTGCACGCCGGTCTCGACGGCAACATCGAGTGCCCGATGTGGGTGGGGGAGCGGATCGCGTTCCTGTCCGACCACGAGGGCGAGGGCGCCCTCTACTCCAGTCTGCCCGACGGCACCGACCTGCGCCGGCACAGCCCGCTCGGCGGCTGGTACGCCCGCCAGGCCGCCACCGACGGCACCCGCGTCGCGTACGTGGCCGGCGGCCGCATCCACCTGCTGGACGGGCTGGACGACCCGGACGCCGAGCCGTACGAGCTGACGGTGACCCTGGGCGGCCAGCGCACCGATCTCCAGCCGCACCCGGTGCGCGCCTCCCAGTACCTCGGCGAGGCCCGCCCCGACCACACCGGCCGGGGCAGCGCGGTGGAGATCCGCGGCACCACCCACTGGATCACCCACCGCGGCGGCCCCGCCCGGGCACTGGCCGCCGCGCCCGGCGTGCGCACCCGGCACCCGCGGGTGTTCTCGCAGGGCGACGACCAGCACGTGGTGTGGGTGACCGACGCGGAGGGCGACGACGCGCTGGAGGTCGCCCCGGCGGTCGGGCCGGCGGCCGGCACCGCGCCGCGCCGGCTGGCCGCGGGACGGCTCGGCCGGGTGCACGACATCGAGGTCTCCCCGGACGGTCACCACATCGCCGTCGCCTCCCACGACGGCCGCGTGCTGCTGGTCGGCACGCAGACCGGTGAGGTGCGCCAGGTGGCCGAGGGGGACGACGGCGACGCCTCCGGGCTCGCCTTCTCGCCCGACTCGGCGTGGCTGGCCTGGTCGCACCCCGGGCCCGGCTCGCTGCGGCAGATCAGGCTCGCCGCGACCGCCGACCTGACAGTGGTGGATGCCACCCCGCTGCGGTTCACCGACTTCGCGCCGGCCTTCACCGCCGACGGCCGGCACCTGGCGTTCCTGTCCGAGCGGGCCTTCGACCCGGTCTACGACGCGCACGTCTTCGACCTGTCCTTCCCCAACGCCTGCCGCCCGTACCTGATCACGCTCGCCGCCGCCACCCCGTCCCCGTTCGGGCCGCAGCGGCACGGGCGGCCGTACGACAGCGACGACGAGCCGGAGAGCGCGGCAGAGGACACCGAGAGGGCGTCCGAGGCGGAAAGCGGCGGCGAGGGCGCGGAACGGCCGCGCACCCCGGTCACCACCGTGGACGCCGAGGGGATCGCCGACCGGATCGTGGCCTTCCCGGTCGAGGCCGGGCGCTACTCCGGCCTGCGCGCGGCCAAGGGCGGCGTGCTGTGGCTGCGCCACCCGCTGGTCGGCACCCTGGGCGCGGCCCTGTCCGGACCCGACGCGCGCCCGCCCGGCACCGCGCTGGAGCGCTACGACCTCGTGCAGCTCCGTATCGAGGAGATCGCGGGCGACGCCGACGACTTCTCCGTCACCGGCGACGGCAACAAGGTGCTGATCGGCAACGGCGGCACGCTGCGGATCGCCCCCGCCGACACCAAGACCGGCGAGGAGTCCGACAGTTCCGTCACCGTCGACCTCAGCCGGATCCGCGTCACCGTGCGCCCTGTCGAGGAGTGGCGGCAGATGTACGACGAGACGCACCGGCTGATGCGGGACAACTTCTGGCGGGCCGACATGGGAGGCGTCGACTGGGCCGCCGCCGGGGACCGCTACCGCCCCCTGCTGGACCGCGTCGCCACCCACGACGACCTGGTCGACCTGCTGTGGGAACTGCACGGCGAACTGCGCACCTCGCACGCGTACGTCTCCCCGCCCGGCACCTGGCGCGACCCGCTGCGCCGCCAGGGTCTGCTCGGCGCGGACCTGTCCCGGGCCGAGGACGGCACCTGGCGGATCGACCGGGTGCTGCCCGGCGAGTCCTCCGACCCGCAGGCCCGCTCCCCGCTGGCCGCGCCCGGCGTCGCGATCAAGGCCGGGGACACGCTGCTCGCGGTGGACGGCCACCCGGTGGACCCCGTCACCGGACCCGGCCCGCTGCTGGTCGGCACCGCCGGCAAGCCCGTCGAGCTGACCGTGGCGCCCGCCGCCGGCGGCCCGGTCCGGCACGTGGTCGCCGTGCCCCTCGCCGACGAGGAGCCGCTGCGCTACCACGACTGGGTGGCCGACCGCCGGGCCCACGTCCACCGGGAATCCGGCGGCCGGCTCGGCTACCTCCACGTGCCCGACATGGTCGGCAGCGGCTGGGCCCAGCTCCACCGTGACCTGCGGGTCGAGGTGGCCCGCGAGGGCCTGGTCGTCGACGTCCGCGAGAACCGCGGCGGCCACACCTCCCAACTGGTCGTGGAGAAGCTGGCCCGGCGCATCGTCGGCTGGGAACTGCCGCGCGGCGCCCGCCCCTTCAGCTACCCCCAGGACGCCCCCCGCGGCCCCGTGGTGGCGGTCGCCAACGAGTTCTCCGGCTCCGACGGCGACATCGTCAACGCCGCCGTCCGCGCCCTCGGCATCGGCCCCGTCGTCGGCACCCGCACCTGGGGCGGCGTCATCGGCATCGACAGCCGCTACGAACTGGTCGACGGCACCGGCGTCACGCAGCCCAAGTACGCCATCTGGCTCGACGGCTTCGGCTTCGCCCTCGAGAACCACGGCGTCGACCCCGACGTCGAAGTCGTCCCCGCCCCCCAGGACTGGGCCGCCTCCCGCGACCCCCAACTCGACGCCGCCATCACCCTCGCCCTCACCACCCTCACCACCCACCCGGCCAAAACCCCGCCCGAGCTGCCGTAATCAGCCGAACCGGAGACGGGGGCGCCCCTGACGCGGGGCGCCCCGAGGGGCGCGGGTGGACGGGTGCGGGGAGAGCAGCGCCCCGCCAGGGGCGCGGGGCTGTGCCTGATATGCGGCTGGCGCCGCGTGAGCGCGATCAACCACAACGAACGCGCACCCGGCAAGAAACAGAACCCCCCCGAGCTCGTTCCCGCCCAAGCGAAAGGAGCCGTACGATCATGCGCGCCCACCCCGGGTAGCATGCGGAACGAACCCCGACCCCATCCCGGAAAGGTCCCCCGATGGCGGGAGAACCCCAAGCCGACTGCCTGTTCTGCAAAATCGCCGAGGGTGAGGTGCCGGCCACCATCGTCCGGGAAACGAACACCACCGTGGCGTTCCGCGACATCAACCCCCAGGCACCCACGCACGTGCTGGTGATCCCGCGCGTCCACTACCCCGACGCGCTGTCGCTGGCCGCGGCGGAACCCCAGGTGACCGCCGACGTCCTCCGCGAAGCGGGCGAGGTGGCGATCCAGGAGAAGGTGGATACCACCGGTTACCGCATCGTCTTCAACACCGGCCCGGGCGCCGGCCAGACGGTCTTCCACGCCCACGCCCACGTCCTGGGCGGCCGCGACCTGCAGCGCCTGGTCTGACCGCGGACGGCCCCCGTACCCGATGTCCGCGCGCGAACTGATCGTCCTGGGCACCGCCAGCCAGGTCCCCACCCGGCAGCGCAACCACAACGGCTACGTGCTGCGCTGGGACGGCGAGGGCATCCTGTTCGACCCCGGCGAGGGCAGCCAGCGCCAGATGCTGTACGCCGGGGTCGCCGCGCACGACCTCACCCGGATCTGTGTCACCCACTTCCACGGCGACCACAGCCTGGGGCTGGCCGGGGTCGTCCAGCGGATCAACCTCGACCGGGTCCCGCACCCGGTGACCGCGCACTATCCGGCGAGCGGGCAGCCGTACTTCGACCGACTGCGGTACGCCACCGCGTACCATGAGTCCGCCGACCTGCGCGAGGACCCGGTCACGGACGACGGCCCGCTCGCCACCACCGCGTCGTTCACGCTGTCCGCGGTGCGCCTGTCGCACCCCGTGGAGGCGTACGGCTACCGGCTGGACGAACCGGACGGCCGCCGCCTGCTGCCGGAGAAGCTGGCCGCGCACGGCATCGCCGGCCCCGACATCGGGCGGCTCCAGCGCGAGGGCATGCTGCGCGGTGTGGCCCTGGCCGACGTCAGCGAGCCGCGCCCGGGCCAGAGCTTCGCGTTCATCATGGACACCCGGATGTGCCCGGGGGTGCCGCAACTCGCCGAGGGCTGCGACCTGCTCGTCATCGAGGCCACGTTCCTGGACGAGGACGCCGGGCTGGCCGCCGATCACGGCCACCTGACGGCCGGGCAGGCCGCCGCCGTCGCCCGCGACGCCGGGGTGCGGCACCTCGTCCTCACCCACTTCTCGCAGCGCTATCCGAGCCCGGAGCCCTTCGCGGCCCAGGCCCGGGCCGCCGGCTTCACCGGCGACCTCACCGTCGCCGAGGACCTGATGCGGGTCCCGGTCCCGAAACGCCGCTGAGAGGCGCTCCTCAGCCCCGGGCCGGCCAGCCCGCGGCGTCCAGGATGCGAGCGGCGGCCGAGGCGGTGTCGACCAGGGGGTGCAGGGCGAGGGCGCGCAGGGCGGCGGCGCGCGAACCGGTGCTCGCCGCGTCAATGGCCGCGCGTTCGACCGCTTTCACGGTCAGCATGAGGCCGGCCTGGTGGTCGTCGGGCGGGGCCACGGGCAGCGGCCGGGCACCGAAAGCGCCCACCTCGCAGGGCACTTCGACCACGGCGTCCGCGTCGAGGACGGGCACGGCGCCGCCACCCGGAACGTTGAGCACCAAGGTGGCGGGTCGGTCGTGGGCGATGGCCCGCATCAGGGCGAGCGCCACGTTCTCGTAGCCGCCGCCGTCCAGGTCCTGGGCGTCGCGCTGCCAGCCGCCGCTGGCCGCCCGGTTCTCCGCCAGGTACGTCGCCTCGCGCTCGTGCCGCACCCGCTGCCACAGCGCGTACGCCTCGTCCTCCGGCAGCCCGTCGGCCTCGGCGAAGAAGCCGCCCTGCTGCCGGTCCAGGAACTCCCCGCGGGTGGCCGCCGCCGAGCGCACCGCGTGCAGGGTCTCGCGCCGGAAGTAGTAGTAGTGCAGGTACTCGTTGGGCAGGCTGCCGAGTGCGGCGAGGAAGGGGGCGCCGAACAGCCGGCCCTCCTCGAAGCCGGCCAGTGCGCCGGGGTCGGCCAGCAGGCCCGGCAGCAGGTCGCGGCCGCCGACGGTCAGCCGCCGCAGCCAGCCCAGGTGGTTCAGGCCCAGGTAGTCGTAGCTCAGGTCCGGGGCGTCCGGGTCGGCGCCCGCCGCGCGGGCGGCCCGCCGGATCAGGCCCACCGGGGAGTCGCAGATGCCGATCACCCGCGGGCCGAGCACCCGGGCCATCGCCTCGGTGACCATCCCGGCCGGGTTGGTGAAGTTGATCACCCAGGCGCCGGGTGCGACCGCCCGGACGCGTTCGGCCAGGGCCACCGCCACCGGCAGCGTGCGCAGGCCGTACAGCACCCCGCCGGCGCCCACCGTCTCCTGACCGAGCACCCCTTCGGCCAGCGGCACCCGCTCGTCGCGCATCCGGCCCGCGGTGCCGCCCACCCGGATCGCCGAGAACACGAAGTCCGTGTCCCGCAGCGCCTCGTCCAGCCCGCCGGCCACCCGTACCGGCGGCCCGGCGCCGTCCGCCGCGCGCCGCATGGCGGCCAGCACCCCGGCGACCACCCGCACCCGGCGGGCGTCGGTGTCGTACAGCACCACCTCGCGCACCTCGGGCTCGTTCCGCAGCGCGCCGTACACCAGCGGCACCCGGAACCCGCCGCCGCCGATCACCGTGAGCCTCATCCGGTCCTCATCCGATCCTGTCCCGTGCCCGTCCGGTCCACATCCGACCGCCTCCGTCCGCGTTCGATCCGCGTTCGGTCCGTGTCCGACCGCTTCCGCCCGCGTCCAGCGCGCGTCGCGATCGCGGCCGATCCCGGTGTCCGGCCCAGGAGCAGTCTGCCGCGCCCCGCGTCCACCGGCGCACGGTCCCGGCCGCCCGCGCACCCGTGCGCCCCCCGGCGCACACATGCCACTGACGAGCGCCCGGCGGCAGCCATCCGTGAGAGTGTGAAGCATGGACGACCAGCCCGTGCTCGACCCACTGGCGGCTCTCCGCGTCCTGGGAGACCCGGCGACCGACGTCTACCTGACCGGCACCGTTTTCCTCGACATCATCTTCACCGGCCTGGACCGCGCGCCGGTGCGCGGCACCGAGTCCTGGGCGCGCGGCATGGGTTCCAGCCCCGGCGGGATCGCCAACATGGCCACCGCGCTGGCCCGGCTGGGCCTGCGCACCACACTGGCCGCGGCTTTCGGCGACGACATGTACGGCGACTACTGCTGGGACAGCCTCCGCAATGGCGAGGGCATCGACCTGACCCTCTCGCGCCGGGTGCCGGGCTGGCACTCCCCCGTGACCGTCTCGATGGCGTACGAGGGCGAGCGCACCATGGTCAGCCACGGCCACCAGGCGCCGCCGCCGGAGGAGGCCGTGCCGACCTGCCCGCCGCCGGCCCGGGCCGCGGTGGCCGCGCTCGGGCACCGCGGGCACGAGGGCGAGGGCGACCCGGACTGGATCGCCGACGCGGCCTCCTCGGGCACGCTGATCTTCGCCGACGTCGGCTGGGACGAGACCGGCCGCTGGGACCCCGAGGACCTGGCCGGCCTGCGCCATTGCGCCGCCTTCCTGCCCAACGCGGCCGAGGCCATGAACTACACCCGCACCACCACCCCGCGGCAGGCCGCCCGCCGGCTCGCCGAACTCGTGCCGCTGGCCGTGGTCACCCTCGGCACCGACGGCGCCTGCGCGGTGGACTCGGCCACCGGGGAGACCGCCGAGGTGCCCGCCCTGGACGTCGCGGCCCTGGACCCGACCGGGGCCGGCGACGTCTTCGTGGCCGGCTTCGTCACCGGCACGCTGGCCGGCTGGCCGCTCACCGACCGGCTGGCCTTCGCCTCCCTGTGCGCGGCGCTGTCCGTCCAGGAGTTCGGCGGCTCGCTGTCCGCGCCCGGCTGGATCGAGATCGCCAGCTGGTGGACGCAGGCCAAGGCGTACGCGGGGGAGGTGCCCACCGGCCTGGAGGCGCTGGCCCGCTACCGGTTCCTGGAGGACCTGCTGCCGGCCGGCACCCGCCCCTGGCCGCTGCGCCGCGCGGTCCCCACGATCGGCTTCCGCCCGGCGCCCTCCTGAGCCCATGCCTTGTTGAGGAAGGCGCCTGCCTGAGTCCGGGTCCTTCGTGAGCCCGACGCCTTCCCGAGCCCGGGTCTTCTCAAGAGCCGACCGCGCGGTCTCAAGAACTCCCCGTCGCTGAACCCCCGGCGACGCCTCCGTCAACCCCCGCCGACGCCGTCCGGTCCGGCCGCCGGGGCCTCCTTGCGCCCGTGCGTTCCTGTGGACAATCCCCTCGGCCGGGACGGGCCGAGGTCGTACCCTTGGAAAACCAAGGCCCACCCCGGGCGCACCGACCACCAGAAGGCGGGATGAGCAGGCCCTAGCGCCGGCCCATGACTCAGACACCCACGAAGCAGCAGCCGCAGCCGCCGCAGGCGCGGGCCCATTTCGTCGTTCCGGCCAAGCACCCCATGGTGACCGTCCTGGGTTCGGGGGACGCCCTCCTCCGCGTGATCGAGAACGCCTTCCCGGCGGTCGACATCCACGTCCGGGGCAACGAGATCAGCGCGGTGGGCGACGCCCCCGATGTGGCCCTGGTCCAGCGCCTGTTCGACGAGATGATGCTGGTGCTGCGGACCGGTCAGCCGATGACGGAGGACGCGGTCGAACGGTCGATCGCCATGCTGCGGGCGGGCGCCGCCGCCGGTGCCGAGGGCGCGGAGACCCCCGCCCAGGTCCTCACCCAGAACATCCTGTCCAGCCGCGGCCGCACGATCCGCCCCAAGACGCTCAACCAGAAGCGGTACGTGGACGCGATCGACCACCACACCATCGTCTTCGGCATCGGCCCGGCCGGCACCGGCAAGACGTATCTGGCGATGGCCAAGGCGGTCCAGGCGCTGCAGTCCAAGCAGGTCAACCGGATCATCCTGACCCGCCCCGCGGTCGAGGCCGGCGAGCGGCTGGGCTTCCTGCCCGGCACCCTCTACGAGAAGATCGACCCGTACCTGCGCCCGCTGTACGACGCGCTGCACGACATGGTGGATCCCGACTCGATCCCGCGGCTGATGGCGGCCGGCACCATCGAGGTCGCGCCGCTGGCGTACATGCGCGGCCGTACCCTCAACGACGCGTTCATCATCCTGGACGAGGCGCAGAACACCAGCGCCGAGCAGATGAAGATGTTCCTGACCCGGCTCGGCTTCGACTCCAAGATCGTGGTCACCGGCGACATCACGCAGGTGGACCTGCCCGGCGGCGTCAAGAGCGGCCTGCGCCAGGTGCAGGACATCCTCAAGGACGTCGACGACGTCCACTTCTCCCGGCTCACCAGCACCGACGTGGTCCGCCATAAGCTGGTCGGACGCATCGTGGACGCCTACGAGCGGTACGACAACGCCACCGCCGACGGCGGCGGGGACCACCGCGACGGCAGCCGCGCCAGGACCGACCGAAAGTAGCCGACCACCCCCATGGCGATCGACGTCAACAACGAGTCCGGCTGGGATATCGACGAACAGGCGGTGCTCGACGCCGCCCGCTACGCCCTCCAGCGCATGCGCATCCACCCGCTCTCCGAGCTGTCGGTGATCGTGGTGGACGCGGAGGCGATGGAGCAGTTGCACCTTCAGTGGATGGACCTGCCCGGGCCCACCGACGTGATGTCCTTCCCCATGGACGAGCTGCGGCCCGGCAAGGAGGACGAGGAGCCCGCACAGGGCCTGCTCGGCGACATCGTGCTGTGTCCGGAGGTCGCGAAGAAGCAGGGGGAGGAGGCGCCGACCAAGCACTCCATGGATGAGGAGCTCCAGCTCCTGACCGTGCACGGCGTCCTCCACCTGCTCGGCTACGACCACGACGAGGCGGACGAGAAGGCCGAGATGTTCGGCCTGCAGAAGGCCATCCTCGACGACTGGCGCACCGAGCGCGGCCTGCTGGGGCCCTCGCCCGCCCCCACCACCCACTGACGGCGGGGCGAGGCACAGAAAGACCCGCGCATGATCGTCTCCGCAGTCCTGCTGGTGATCGTCGCCTGGCTGGCCGCGTGCGCCGAGGCCGGCATCGCCCGCGTCTCCCGCTTCCGCGCCGAGGACGCGCTGCGTTCCGGCCGCCGCGGCGCCGCCAACCTGCTCGCCGTCAGCTCCGACCCCACCCGCTACCTCAACGTCGCACTGCTGGTCCGGGTGGGGTGCGAGACCGCCGCCGCCGTCCTGATCACCGTGGTGTGCGACCGCACCTTCGACCGCACCTGGCAGGTGCTCGCGGTCGCCATCGGCGTCATGGTGCTCGTGTCCTACGTGGCGGTGGGCGTCTCGCCGCGCACCATCGGCCGCCAGCACCCGATGAACACCGCGACCGCGGCCTCGTACGTCCTGCTGCCGCTGGCCCGGGTGATGGGCCCGATTCCCGGCCTGCTGATCCTGCTGGGCAACGCGCTCACTCCCGGCAAGGGCTTCAAACGCGGCCCGTTCGCCAGTGAGGCAGAACTGCGGGCCATGGTCGACCTCGCCGAGTCCGAGTCGCTGATCGAGGACGAGGAACGGCGCATGGTGCACTCGATCTTCGAACTCGGCGACACCCTGGTGCGCGAGGTGATGGTGCCGCGCACCGACCTGGTGATGATCGAGCGGTTCAAGACCGTCCGGCAGGCCATGACCCTGGCCCTGCGCAGCGGCTTCTCGCGGATTCCGGTCACCGGCGAGAGCGAGGACGACGTGGTCGGCATCGTCTACCTCAAGGACCTCGCCCGCCGCGTCCACATCAACCGCGAGGCGGAGTCCGACCCGGTCTCCTCGCTGATGCGCCCGGCCGCCTTCGTCCCCGACACGAAGAACGCCGGGGACCTGCTGCGCGAGATGCAGCACGACCGCAACCACGTCGCGGTCGTCGTCGACGAATACGGCGGCACGGCCGGCATCGTCACCATCGAGGACATCCTGGAGGAGATCGTCGGCGAGATCACCGACGAGTACGACCGGGAGACCCCGCCGGTGGACGAACTCGGCCGCGGCCACTTCCGGGTCACCGCCCGCCTCGACATCGGCGACCTGGGGGAGCTGTACGGGGTGCTGCTGGACGACGACGACGTGGAGACCGTCGGCGGCCTGCTGGCCAAGGCGCTGGGCCGGGTGCCGATCCCGGGCGCCACTGCCGTCGTCCCGCTCCCCGAGGACGGCTCCGGCACCCACCCGGCTGCCCTGCGGCTGACCGCCGAGACCCAGGCCGGCCGCCGCAACCGCATCGGCACGGTCCTGGTCGAGCCGGTCGGCGAGGACGACGGCGGTACGGAGGCGGGTTCCGCGGACGGCGAGGGCGCGTCCGGGGCCGGGCCCTCGGCGGAGGGCGGCGAGGCGAGGGACGACCGCGAGGACTGAGCCGTCCGGCGCACCGGTCCCGGTGGCCGGGACTGGGCCCGGCGGATTGCCGTACGTGCGCCGGACGGGTTACGGCGGGCCCTTGCTGGCGTGTGCTGGCGCGCGGCGGACCTGCGGGCGGCGACAGTGGGCACCCCGGCCGGGCCGCGGCCCGCGGGGTCCCGTCAGCCCCTTCCTGCTCCCGGAGTACCGATGAAACGCGCTTTCCCAGTGGCCGTCTGCGCGGCCACGCTCCTGCTGACGACCGCCCTGAGCGGGTGCGGCAGCACCAAGTCGTCGTCCGCCTCCTCGCAGGCCAGCGACACCGCCTCGGCCGGCTCGTCAGCGTCCCCGTCCACCCAGGAGGCCGCGGCCACCGCCTCCGGCAGCCCGACCGCCTCCACCCAGGCCACCGTGACCACCCGCGCGGTGGGCAACCTCGGCACGGTCCTGGTCGACGGCAGGGGCCGCACCCTCTACCTCTTCAAGGCCGACACCACCAGCAAGTCCACCTGCAACGACGGCTGCGCGGTCGCCTGGCCGCCGCTGCTCACCACCGGCAAGGCCAAGCAGGGCCAGGGCGTGCAGTCCGGGCTGCTGGGCACCAGCATGCGGTCCGACGGCGGCACCCAGGTGACGTACAACAAGCACCCGCTGTACATGTTCTCCGGCGACTCCAAGGCGGGCGACTCCACGGGCCAGGGCCTCACCCAGTTCGGCGCCCAGTGGTTCGTGGTGAACACCGCGGGCAACGCCGTCACCCGCTGACCGCTCCCGGCCGTCGGCCCTGCGCCGCCGGCGCGGGCAGCACCTCCGGATCGTCCGCCTCTGAGGCGGCCCGGGGCGCGAAGCCCGCGGCGGCGCAGGCCGCGCCGACCGCGGCCCGCCGCCGGAGCCGTACGGGCCGACGCATCCGTGACCAGGGGTGACCGGACATGCGCGGGGCGCGACCCTCGCCTAGCCTGAGCGGTGAAACCTCCGTATTCGGAGTATTCCGAGGCGACTTCGAGGTGATCCGCCGTGCTCTTCCATGTCCCCGTCGTCATCGCCCTCGCCGCGATAACCCTGTTCCTGCACCGCAAGGGCTCGATGAAACCCACCCACGGCCTGGCCTGCGGCGCCTTCGGCTTCTACCTTGCCGACACCAGCTTCGCCGGTTCCATCCACGCGGCCAGTGCCGATCTCTTCGGCATGATCGGCCAGCTCGGTCTTTAGCGCCGCTTCCTGCGGGCCGCTGCCCGCCGCCGCGCCCTGTGGACAACCCGCGCAGGGGTTCGGGCGGACGCCCTATGATCAACGGCTATGAGCCAAGAGCCGCAGTCCGCCGCCGACCTCGACCCCGAGGACCGCAAGCTCGTCACGCTGGCCCGGTCCGCCCGCGCCCGCAACGCCGTGCCCGAGGGCGCCGCCGTACGGGACGAGACCGGCCGTACGTACGTCGCCGGCAGCGTGGACCTGGCCTCCCTGAAGCTCACCGCCCTGCAGACCGCCGTCGCCATGGCGGTGGCCAGCGGCGCGACCTCCCTGGAGGCGGCCGCCGTGGTCACCACCGCCCAGTCCCCGGCGGACGCGGACCGCGCGGCCGTCCGTGACCTGGGCGGCCCGGCCACCCCGCTGATACTCGCCGGCCCGGACGGCCAAGTGACGACGACGGTCACGGCGGGCTGACCGGCGCCGACCGCCCCGAGCCGGCTACCCGGACCGTACGGACCTTTTCACCCCACCGTGCTCAGAGCGCGTCCGGCCCGCGTTCCCCGGTCCTGACCCGTACCGCCGCGTCCACCGGCACCGCCCACACCTTGCCGTCGCCGATCTTTCCGGTGCGGGCAGCCGCCACCAGCGCGTCGATCACCCGGTCCGCGTCCGCGTCCTCGACCAGCACCTCTATCCGGACCTTCGGCACCAGGTCCACCCGGTACTCCGCGCCGCGGTACACCTCGGTGTGGCCGCGCTGGCGCCCGTACCCGCTGGCCTCGGTGACGGTCATCCCGTGCACCCCCAGCTCCTGCAGCGCCGTCTTGACGTCGTCGAGCTTGAACGGCTTGACGACCGCGGTGACCAGCTTCATCGGTGGGGGCTCCTCGAGGTCGGGGCACGGCGTGCCGGCGTACGGCTCAGCCCGACACGGGCGGCGCCGGCGCCTGCGCGGGAGGCGCGGCGACACCGGACCCGCCGTCGCCGCCGGAGTACGATCCGGGACGTACCGCGGAGTGCGACCCGATGAGCGCCCCGGCGTGCGGCGTGCCGTGCGTGAGCACGCCGTGATCGTAGGCGGTCTCGGCGTGAATGGTCAGGTCGAGACCGGTGCGTTCCTCGTCCTCGCCCGCCCGGAAGCCCATCAGCCGGTCCACCGCCTTGCCGATCGCGTACGTGACGGCGAAGGCGTACGCCCCGACGGCCGCCACCGCGACGGCCTGCCGGCCGAGCTGCCCGAGCCCGCCGCCGTAGAACAGCCCCTTGGGACCGCCGGTCATGGTGGCGCTGGCCAGCAGCCCGATCAGCAGAGTGCCGACGACGCCGCCCATCAGGTGCACGCCCACCACGTCCAGCGAGTCGTCCACGCCCCAGCGGAACTTCCAGCTCACCGCGTACGAGCACAGCACCCCCGCGGCCAGCCCGACCACCACCGCGCCGAGCAGGTCCACGCTGCCGCACGACGGGGTGATCGCGACCAGGCCGGCCACCGAGCCGGAGGCGGCGCCGAGCGTGGTGGCGTGCCCGTCGCGGCGCTTCTCCACCATCAGCCAGCCCAGCAGGCCCGCGCACCCGGCGGCCTGGGTGTTGAGGAAGGCCGCCGCCGCGAGGCCGTTGGCGGCCAGCGCCGACCCGGCGTTGAAGCCGAACCAGCCGAACCACAGCAGCCCCGCGCCCAGCAGCACCAGCGGCAGGTTGTGCGGCCGCATCGCGTCGCGGCCGAAGCCGAGCCGCGGTCCCAGCACCATGGCCAGCGCCAGCCCGGACGCCCCCGAGCACACCTCCACCACCGTGCCGCCGGCGAAATCCAGCGCGTGCAGCCGGCTCACGATCCACCCGCCGGGCCCGAAAACCCAGTGCGCCACGGGGACGTATACGGCCACGGTCCACACGAGCACGAACACCACCCACGCCCCGAACCGCGCCCGGTCGGCCACCGCCCCGCTGATCAGCGCGGCCGTGATGACCGCGAAGGTGAGCTGGAAGGCCGCGAACAGCAGAGTGGGCACGTGTCCGGTGACCGACGCCGGGCCGATGCCGTGCATCCCGATGTGCCGCAGGTCGCCGATCAGGCCGATCCCGCCGGCGTCCGGGCCGAACGCGAGGGTGTAGCCGGCCACCAGCCACACCACCGTGACCAGCGCGATCGACACGAAACTCATCATGATCATATTGAGTACGCTCTTGCTGCGGACCATGCCGCCGTAGAAGAGCGCGAGCCCCGGGGTCATCAGCAGGACGAGCGCGGTCGCGGCGAGCAGCCAGGCGGTGTCGGCCGGGTTCGCGGTGGGGGAGCCGGCGGAGGCGAGCAGCACGGAGGGGTCCCTTCGGTCGGCGACAGCACTTGAGCGTCAGGGGTGCGCGTTTCCGAATGTGGACCTGCGTGTTTCCGTGGTGTTTCATGTTGCGTCGGAGTTTCCGGACCCTCACGGCCCGGCAGGCGTGCCCGCGCCCCCCTGCTCATCGGGGAGAATGAACGCCATGAGCGCTCGTACTCCCGCCACCGGGACCTCGCATCGGTCCGGTTTCGCCTGTTTCGTCGGCCGGCCCAACGCCGGGAAGTCCACTCTCACGAACGCTCTGGTGGGCCAGAAGGTCGCCATCACCTCCAACCGGCCGCAGACCACCCGGCACAGCGTGCGCGGCATCGTCCACCGGCCCGACGCGCAGCTCGTGCTCGTGGACACCCCCGGCCTGCACAAGCCCCGCACCCTGCTGGGGGAGCGGCTCAACGACGTGGTCCGCACCACCTGGGCCGAGGTCGACGTGATCGGCTTCTGCCTGCCCGCGGACCAGAAGATCGGCCCCGGCGACACGTACATCGCGCGCGAACTGGCCGGGATCAAGAAGACCCCCAAGGTCGCCGTCGTCACCAAGACCGACCTGGTGGACGCCCAGCAGCTCGCCCAGCAGCTCATCGCCGTCGACAAGCTCGGCCAGGACCTGGGCATCGAGTGGGCCGAGATCGTGCCGGTCTCCGCGGTGGCCGGCGACCAGGTCGCGCTGCTGGCCGACCTGCTGGTCCCGCTGCTGCCCGAGGGGCCCGCGCTGTACGCCGAGGGCGACCTCACCGACGAGCCCGAGCAGGTCATGGTCGCGGAGCTGATCCGCGAGGCCGCGCTGGAAGGCGTGCGCGACGAACTGCCGCACTCCATCGCGGTCGTCGTCGAGGAGATGGCCCCGCGCGAGGGCCGCCCCGCCGACCGCCCCCTGGTCGACATCCACGCCAACCTCTACATCGAGCGCCCCAGCCAGAAGGGCATCGTCATCGGCCCCAAGGGCGCGCGGCTGAAGGAGGTCGGCTCCAAGTCCCGGCAGCAGATCGAGGCGCTGCTCGGCACGCCGGTCTTCCTCGACCTGCACGTGAAGGTGGCCAAGGACTGGCAGCGCGATCCCAAGCAGTTGCGCAGGCTGGGGTTCTGAGCGGGCCGGTGGTCCCCGGGTCCTTCGGTCGCAGGTTGTCGCCAGGTCCTGGGGCCCGGGACGGCGAGATCCTGAGGGCGCCCCGCGATCAGCGGGTCCCTGGCCGGGTGCGGGCCGGTTCCCAGTACGGGCTCGCGGCCTTCAGCGTGCGGTGGTACGGCGCGGTCTCGGTGCGGCGGATGCCGGGGAGCGCGGCGACCGGGCCGGTCAGATAGCGGTAGAGCGCGCCCGCGTCGCGGACCTGGAGCGAGGCGAACACATTGGCCGTACCCGTGATCGCGCCGGCGAAGGCCACCGCCGAGTGCGCGGCCAGCGCGGTGCCCACCTCCGCCAGCCTGGCCGGCTCCACCTCCAGCCACAGCGCGGCCCGCAGATCCGGCATCACCGCGTGGTCGAAGTCCAGGTCGTAGTAGAGCGCCCCGCAGGAGCGCAGTTCCGACAGCCGGCGCCGTACCGTCGACTGCGACCAGCCTGTCACCGCGGCGAGTTCGGCCGCCGGCGTCCGGCCGTCCCGGGCGAGCGCGTCCAGCAGCCTGGCGTCGCCGGGGCCCAGGTTCAGCGGGGTGGGCTCGGGCGGCTGCGCGAACGGGGGCCGGCGGGTGGGCGCGTCGGCCGGTACCAGCGCGGCGAGCTGCTCCGGGTCCAGGGGGCCCGAGCGGGTCACCGGGCTCAGGTCCTGCCCGAAGAAGACGTGCAGCAGGGCGTGCGCGGTCACCTGGACCACGCGCGGGGTGTGCGGCAGCTTCTGGAGCAGCAGGGTGTCCTCCTGCTCGCCGGGCGTCGCCGCGTGCGTCAGGCAGAAGATCTCCGTGCCCCCGGACAGCAGGCTCACACAGCGGGTGTCGGTGCGCCGGGCCATCGCCTCGCCGATCGACGCCGACGCGTCCGGCGTGCACCGCACCCGCAGGAACCACGGCGTCAGCCCCACCCGCAGCGGGTCCACCAGCCCCAGCACCCGCACCGTCCCCGAGGCGCGCAAGCGGGTGTAGCGGCGGGCCACGGTCTGGTCGGACACCCCCAGCACCTCGCCGATCCGGCGGAAGGGGGCCCGGCCGTCGACCTGGAGCGCGTGCACGACCTTCTGGTCCAGCTCGTCGAGAACGTCCAGCGGCGACCAGTCGGTGTCGGATTTCATCTCCCCAGGCTATGCCCTGTCGGATTCCGCCACGAAACCCGTGCGGGCTGTGGTAGGACCGGGCGTGTCGCCGAACCTGGACCGGAACTCATGAACCGTCCTCGTACGTTCGTCCGTGCGCGCACCGCAGTCGCACGTTCCCGAACCGGAAACGGAGCCCCACCCATGCGCAAATGGCTGCCCCTCGTGGCGATCTGCCTGGGCGCCTTCATCCTGCTCGTCGACGTCACCATCGTGAACGTCGCCCTGCCCTCCATGGCCGACGACCTCCACGCGTCCTTCTCCTCACTCCAGTGGGTGATGGACATGTACGCCCTCGCGCTCGCCGCCCTGCTGCTGGCCGCGGGGTCGCTCGCCGACCGGTTCGGCCACCGGCGGCTGTACGCGGCCGGTCTGATCGTCTTCGCCCTCGCCTCGCTGGCCTCCGCCCTGTCGCCCAACGCCGGCGCGCTCATCGCCGCCCGGGCCGTCCAGGGCGCCGGCGGGGCCGCGATGTTCGCCACCTCTGCCGCGCTGGTCTCCCTCACCTACCAGGGGCGCGACCGCGGGATCGCCTTCGGCGTGTGGGGCGCGGTCAACGGCGCCGCCGCCGCAGCCGGTCCCATCATCGGCGGACTGCTCACCCAGGGACTGGGCTGGCAGGCCATCTTCCTGGTCAACCTGCCGATCGCGGTCGTCGCCGTGGCGCTGACCCTGCGGGTGCTGCCGGCCGGCGCGGTCGGCCGCGGCCGCCTCGACGTGCCGGGCGCCCTCACCTTCACCGTGGCCGCGGCCGCCGTGACGTACGCCCTGATCCGCGGCGGCGAGCACGGCTGGTCGGGCAGCCTCACCATCGGCTCCTTCGTGCTGGCCGGGGTCGCTGCCATCGCCTTCGGGGCCGTCGAGGCGCGCTCCTCGCACCCCATGCTCGACCCCGCCCTGCTGCGCCGCCCGTCCTTCGCCGGCCTGCTCGGCGGCGCCCTGCTGCTCCAGGCGTCGGCCTTCAGCGGCCTCGTCTACACCACGCTGTGGCTGCAGAACATCCTGCACCTCAGCCCGATCCGCAGCGGCCTGGCCCTGATGCCGCTGGCCGGCGGGGCGTTCGTGGTGGCAGCCCTCGCGGGCCGCTTCACCCACCGCGTCGCGCCGCGCTGGCCGATCGGCATCGGCATCGCCCTCATCGGCGCCGGTTCCCTGCTGCTGTGGGCCCAGATATCCGGCTCCGCGGGCCAGACCTCCCTCTTCGCCGGCTTCGCCGTCATCGGCATCGGCGTCGGCCTGTCCACCCCCGTCCTGGTCTCGGCCGCCGTCGCCGCCGTCCCCCCGCAGCGCGCGGGCATGGCCGGCGGCGCGATCAACACCTTCCGCCAACTCGGCATGACCCTGGGCATCGCCCTCTTCGGCGCCATCTTCTCCGCCCGCCTGCGCGACACCCTTGCCAAGGGCGCCACCCCCCACGCCGCCTACGCCGCCGGCCTCGACCGCATCTCCCTCTACGCCGCGGCCGCCGGCCTCCTCGGCGCCCTCATCGTCCTCACCCTGGTCCGCAACCCCACCCACGAACCCCCGCCGACCTCGTCCCCCTCCCCGTCGGACCGCATCCCGCCCCAGGAGTCCCCGACGACCTCGGGCACCTCGCGCTGAGCCCCCGGGGTGGCCGGGGCACGGGCGTGCCTCACCCGGCCCGGTCCCCGGCGGCCAAGCGCTCCTCGATCCGGCGCCGCACCTCCAGCGCCCGGGGATCGGTGTACGGCGCGAGCAGGGCCAGCGCCTCGGCCCAGTGCGCCCGCGCCTGCTCCGGGTCCTTGGCGGCGATCGCGTCGGCGAGGTGGTCCAGTTCGACGGCGTGCTGCCAGGTGTCGTCCAGTTCGCGGTGCACGGCCGCGGCGCGGCGGTGGAAGTCGGCCGCCTCGTCGGGGCGTTCCAACGCGGTGTACGTCTGCCCCGTACCGCGCCAGGCCAGCGCCTCACGGCTGCGGTCGGCCAGGCGGCGGTGCAGCATCGCGGACCGCTGATACGACGTAAGGGCGTCGGCATGCTGCCCCGCGGCGCGCTGCACGTCGCCCAGGGTCAGTAGCCAGAAGCCCTCCAGCGCGTGGTCCCTGAGGTTCAGGGCGATCTCCAGGGCTTCCTCCGCGGCCTGCCGGGCCTGCGCCACGCGGCCCTGTTCGAGGTGGAGCGCGGCCGTGATGCGCAGGGCGTTGCCTTCCCCGCGGCGGTGGTTCAGCGCCCGGTGGGCGGCCAGGGCCCGCTCGGCTGCGGCCTCCGCCTCCGGCAGCCGCCCGGCGCTCAGATGCGTACTGGCCGTATTGGCGGTCGCATTGGCCGCCCACAGCGGTTCGCCCGCGTCCTGGAAGATCGCCGCGGCCTCGCCGATGGCGTCGGCGGCGCTGTCCAGCCGGCGCAGCCGCAGGTGGGTCAGGCCGATCAGATTGAGGATGCGGGCCTCGTCGAGCCGGCTGCCGCCGTCGCGGACCAGGCGAAGGGCCGCTTCCAGGTGGTCGAGCCCCTCGGCGAACCGGTTGACCGTCCGGTACGCCCGGCCCAGGTCGGTACGGAGCAGGACCTGGGCCCGTATGTCGCCGAGCCGTTCGGCCGCCTCGAGCCCCAGATGTCCCAGCCCGAGCCAGTCGTTCTCCGGCATGGAGGGCGGCCTCGCGTTCCAGAGCGCCGCTGCCAGCTTCCAGGCGAGTTCGTCCAGACCGGCCACGGTGGCGGCCCTTACCAGGTGCGGGAAGACGCCCTGTTCGCGTTCCGCCCAGTCCACGGCGGCGTGGTAGTCGGCGAACTCCGGGACGGGCGCGGCCGGCGCCGACGCGTCGTCCAGCGCGAGGTGTTCGGCGGCGGGGCTGATGTGTCCCTGGGCGGCGTCCGCGCTCAGCAGATACCACTCCAGCACGCGCCGCAGCGCCGCTTCCCGGTGTTCCTCGGGCTCGTCGGTCTGGGCCTGGCCGGTGGCGTACGCGCGCAGTAGATCGTGGAACTGGTAGCGGTCCGGCGCCGTCTGCTCCAGCAGGTGGGCCCCGACGAGATCGTCGAGAAGCTGCCGTACGCGGTGCGGCGGCAGATCGGCGAGAGCGGCTGCCGCAGACAGGCTGAATTCCGCCCCGGGGTGCAGGCCGAGGAGCCGGAACAGCCGGGCGGCCTGCTCGGGCAGGGCCCGGTACGACCAGGCGAACACCGTGCGGACCGCTTCGGCCTCCTCGTCGGAGCCCGTGCTGAGGGCGTCCCAGAGCGCCGATTCGTCGCGGAGCTCGGCGATCAGGTCGTCCAGCCGCATGTGCGGGTGGCTCGCGGCGCGCTCAGCGGCTATCCGCAGGGCCAGCGGCAACTGCGCGCACAACCGGGCCAGCTCCGTCAGCTTGGCGGTGTCGTCCTCGGGACGGTATCCGCTGGTGACCGCCCGCAGTAAAGCGACGGCCTCCGGCTCCGGCAGGACGCCGAGCGTCAGCCGTCGCGCCCCGTCCCGGACGGCCAGGCTCGACAGGCGGCTGCGGCTGGTGACCACGACCAGGCTGTTGCCGGTGCCGGGTAGCAGCGGCCGTACCTGCCCCACCGTCGCCGCGTTGTCCAGCAGGACCAGCACCCGGCGCTCGGCCAGCAGCGAGCGGTAGAGGGCGGCGGCGGTGTCGATGTCGCGCGGGATCTCGGCGGTGGGCACTCCCAAGCCGCGCAGGAAGCCGCGCAGCGCCTGGTCGGCGGTGACCGGCTCGCCGGGGTCGTACCCGCGCAGATTGACGAACAACTGCCCGTCGGGAAAGCGGTGCTTGATCTGGTGTGCCCAGTGCAGCACGAGCGAGGTCTTGCCCGCACCGGCCGTACCCGCCACCACGTTGACGGTCACCACGACCTCGGCGCCGTCCCGGTCGGTCAGTACGGCGTCCAATTGCCGCAGTTCCGCGACGCGGTTGACGAATCCGGGCACGTCGGCGGGTAACTGGCGGGGAACCGGCCCGCTGCCGCCGGGGGCGAGGCCGTGGTGGAAATGGATTCCCCCCGAGACATTTCCGGCCTGGACGACATCGCGGGACGACCCCGAGAGGTCATTGCGGGACTCTCCCGGGGTACCGCCCTGTGGGTCGGAAGTGCTAATCGTGTGCTCCTGGTTCGCTTTACGCCGCCTGTGGCGGGGGAAGTGGCTCCACCACCCGGGTGAAATAACGTCGCACATCGTCCGCGGTCGCGTACGCGTCGCTGATGAACGCCGCCCAGCGGCCCACCGTTTCGGGATCCGTGAAACGCATGGCGCCGTCGGGCGTGCCGGATTCGGTGTACACCACGCGATACAGCACCCGCCCGCCCAGGATGGTCAGTTCGGGCAGCATGCCCTCCGTCTCGGACGCGGCGACGGCAGAGGCGGGAAGCACCCGCACATGGTGCCCGCACTCCGCGCTCAGCCGGAGCCAGTGCAATTCCCATTGCACATACGGCGTCAGGGGCTCCTCGACGATCCGTAACCGGTTGAACGCGGAGCCCCGCCGGGCGTCGTCCGCGGCGCTCGCGACCAGCGCGTCACGCCGTGCATCGAACAGCCGCAGCGCGCCCTGCCAGTCACCGCGGCGCAGTGCGTCCCGGCTGGCGTCGCCGATCTCCTCGAAGTGCTGCAGTCGCTCCAGTTTCCAGGAGGCGCTGTTGCGGAGCGCAACGCGCCGTTCGCGGAAGTCGCGCTTGTAGTCGGCCCGGGCGAGGTATTCGCCGAGCTCGTGCGGAAGGGTGGGGGCGCGGAGATCAAGCATCGGGGATGTCCGTCTTCGCGGCGCTGAGCATGTTGCCCGGAATGACGACCAGCCGCTCGTCCGGTCCCAGCCGCACGCCCTCCGGAAGGCGTGCGGTGAGCGCGGAGGTCAGATCGCGGCCGATCACGGCGATGTCACCGTTGTCGAGCTGCCAGATGTCCGGGCACTCGTCGTCTCCGTTCGAGTTGCCGAGCTCTTGTGCAGACTTCCCCAACCGTCGTACGAATAACGCCGACGGATCGGCCTCCCACGCGCGAGCCATGGCTGCCTCCGGGCACCCCATATGTCACGGAACGTATGGAAACATGTTACCCGGAGTGGCAATGGGCACACCGCCGGAACCGGCCATTACCGGGACGGGTCGATGCCGGAATTGGCCGAAGGCAATCGGTCGGGGTCCGCGGTGGCTGAATTCGGCCGTTCAGGGTGAGTGGGCCGCTTTCGTGGGCCGGATGCGGCATCGTAGGCCGCGCGGTGCGCCGTGATCAGCTCATCGGAGTCTGGCGAGACAGAGAGGACGGACCGGACGATGACGGTGAAGATTCTGTTCGTGACCGGGGACGCGGCGGAGTCGCTCGAGGTCATGTACCCGTATCAGCGGTTGCTCGAGGAGGGGTACACGGTCGAGATCGCGGCTCCCACGCGCAAGAAGCTTCGGTTCGTGGTGCACGACTTCGAGGACGGCTTCGACACGTACACCGAGAAGCCGGGGTACACCTGGCCCGCCGACCTCGCTTTTTCGGAGGTGGACCCGACGCAGTACGTGGCGCTGGTGATTCCCGGGGGCCGGGCGCCGGAGTATCTGCGCAACGACCCCGATGTGCGGCGCATCGTCGAGCACTTCTTCGGCCAGAGCAAGCCGGTGGCCCAGATCTGCCACGGCCCGCTGATCTCGGCGGCCGCCGGGGTGCTGGACGGGCGGCGCACCGCCTCCTACCCCGCGGTGGAGCCCGACGTGCAGGCCGCGGGCGCCACGTACGAGAACAGCGACGCGGTCACCGACGGTCAGCTGGTGTCCGCCCGCGCCTGGCCGGACCACCCGGGCTGGATGCGCGCCTTCGTGGAACTGCTCCGCAAGACCGCTCCGCCGGCCTGAGCTCGGGTTACGCCCCCTCGCCCAGCACCGCCTGCACCAGCTCCCGCTGGGCCGGGGTCAGATGCGGATCGGCGCACTCCACGGTGCGCCCGTCGATCGTGATTTCGTAGTGGAAGCCGTCCGGGACCCCGTGCGCACCCGAGCGCGGGGCCTGGGCGGCGACCTCCCGGGCCAGCTCCTCCAGGCGCGCGCCGTCGGCGCGGCCCGCGGTGTCCAGGGCCGCGCGGCGGCCGATCCCGGCGAAGCCGCCGCTGCGGCTCACTTCGATGCGCACCCCACCACGATAACCACGGGTACGTCCGCGGCCACGGTGTTCACGCCTGCTGCGGCTGGCCCGGCTGTTGGCGCGGCACACCGGTCGGCGCGGCGCTGCCGCCGGCCGGCACCTGGACCCCCACCTGACCCCAGGCGTGGAGCACCGCGGCGAGCTGCTCGCCCTCGCCGTAGCGCGCCTTGGCGGCGGCCGCGGTGGCGGCGGCGAAATCGGCGAACTGGGCGCCGGTGGCGAGCGAACCGCCGGTCAGGGTGTCGTACCAGATCTGCCCGGCCTGCTCCCAGGCGTTGCCGCCGAGGGCGGTGGCCAGCAGGTAGAAGGCGTGGTTGGGGATGCCGGAGTTGACGTGCACGCCGCCGTTGTCCTGCGAGGTGGACACGTATCCGGCCATGGTGCCCGGCTGCGGGTCCTTGCCGAGCTGCGGGTCGTCGTAGGCGGTGCCGGGCTCCTTCATCGAACGCAGGGCGTGGCCGTTCACGCCGGGCGCCAGCAGCCCGGCGCCGATCAGCCAGTCGGCCTGCTCGGTGCTCTGCCCGAGCGTGTACTGCTTGATCAGGCTGCCGAAGACGTCCGACACCGACTCGTTGAGCGCGCCGGACTGGCCGAAGTAATCGAGGTTCGCCGTGTACTGGGTGACGCCGTGCGTCAACTCGTGGCCGATCACGTCCACCGGAATGGTGAAGTCGAGGAAGATCCGGCCGTCCCCGTCGCCGAACACCATCTGCTCGCCGTTCCAGAAGGCGTTGTTGTAGCCCTGCAAGTAGTGGACGCTGGCGATCAGCGGCAGCCCGGCGCCGTCGATGGAGTGCCGGCCGTACGCCTTCAGGTACGTCTCGAAGGTCGCGCCGAGCC
This sequence comes from Actinacidiphila acididurans, assembly GCF_016918855.1. GTDB lineage: Bacteria > Actinomycetota > Actinomycetes > Streptomycetales > Streptomycetaceae > Actinacidiphila > Actinacidiphila acididurans. The sequence continues at coordinate 8,496 of NZ_JADKYB010000017.1, read as the reverse complement.
CGTCGTACGCCCGGTTGACGGTGACGTCCTTGCTCGGCTTGTCGCCCTCGCCGCGCACTTTGCGGCCGGGCAGCGTGTCGTGGTGCTTCGCGTCGTCCACGGTCCGCTGCGGCGTGTCCGACGCGGTGCCCTGGGCGGAGACGGTGGGGCCCAGGACGGTGGTCAGCCGGCGACGGGTACGCTCGCGGGCGTCGTGCTCCAGCGTGCGGCGGGCGGCGGTGGACAGGTCCGGGTCCTGGGCCCTGGCGAGCCTGTCGAGTACATGCGGTGGCACGATCGTGCAGAAGACTCCCATATACGTAATGTGGCACGACTCGTACCCACTGTCACCGTTTTTGGCGGCTCGTTGACGAAAAGGAAGGAAGCATCGGGGTTTTGCTGGACAGCGGGCGTCGTCTTGCATACTGAGAGGAACTACGACGCGCCTGCGTGATCGCGGCGCGGTCGGTTATGGTCGGACCCATCATGCGTTTCGGGCTGCTTCTCCTTAGCTGCCGCGGCGAGGGCCTGTAGTCGTAGGCCGACCCCCTCCCCGCGGAGTTCGGTGTTGCCCAGCCGTCGGCCGGCCCCTTCCCGAGCGGATCCCGAGGAGCACGAGCCCAGATGACCACCCAGAACCGAGTCGGCCGCGCCACGCCCATCACCGCCGCGACCGTACGCCAGCGCCCCACCGCGATGCCGGTCCACAAGTACCGGCCGTACGAGCAGGTGGACCTGTCCGGCCGCAGCTGGCCGGACGCGCGGATCACCAAGGCGCCGCGCTGGCTGTCCACGGACCTGCGGGACGGCAACCAGGCGCTGATCGACCCGATGTCCCCGGCCCGCAAGCGGGAGATGTTCGACCTGCTGGTGCGCATGGGCTACAAGGAGATCGAGGTCGGCTTCCCCTCCTCCGGGCAGACCGACTTCGACTTCGTGCGCTCCATCGTCGAGCAGGACGCGATCCCCGACGACGTGACGATCTCGGTGCTGACCCAGGCCCGCGAGGAACTGATCGAGCGGACCGTGGAGTCGCTGCGCGGCGCCCGGCGCGCCACAGTGCACCTGTACAACGCCACCGCGCCGGTCTTCCGCCGGGTGGTCTTCCGCGGCACCCGCGAGCAGGTCCGCCAGATTGCGGTGGACGGCACCCGGCTGGTGATGGAGTACGCCGACAAGATCCTGGGCGACGAGACCGTCTTCGGCTACCAGTACAGCCCGGAGATCTTCACCGACACCGAGCTGGACTTCGCACTGGAGGTCTGCGAGGGCGTGATGGACGTCTGGCAGCCCGAGGAGGGCCGCGAGATCATCCTCAACCTGCCCGCCACCGTGGAGCGTTCCACCCCCTCCACGCACGCCGACCGCTTCGAGTGGATGTCGCGCCACCTCAGCCGGCGCGAGTACGTGTGCCTGTCCGTGCACCCGCACAACGACCGCGGCACCGCGATCGCCGCCGCGGAACTGGCCCTGATGGCCGGCGCCGACCGCATCGAGGGCTGCCTGTTCGGGCAGGGCGAGCGGACCGGCAACGTGGACCTGGTCACCTTGGGGATGAACCTGTTCAGCCAGGGCATCGACCCGCAGATCGACTTCTCGCAGATCGACGAGATCCGCCGCACCGCCGAGTACTGCAACCAGATGGAGATCCACCCGCGCCACCCCTACGCGGGCGACCTGGTCTACACCGCCTTCTCCGGCTCCCACCAGGACGCCATCAAGAAGGGCTTCGAGGCGATGGAGGCCGACGCGGCCGCCCAGGGCCGGACCGTGGACGAGATCGAGTGGGCGGTACCGTACCTGCCCATCGACCCCAAGGACGTCGGCCGCTCCTACGAGGCGGTGATCCGGGTCAACTCCCAGTCGGGCAAGGGCGGCATCGCCTATGTGCTCAAGAACGACCACAAGCTGGACCTGCCGCGCCGCATGCAGATCGAGTTCTCCCGGATCATCCAGGCCAAGACCGACATCGAAGGCGGCGAGGTCACCCCGGCGGAGATCTGGGCGGTGTTCCAGGACGAGTACCTGCCCACTCCGGACAACCCGTGGGGCCGCATCATCCTGCGCTCGGCGCAGACCTCGACCTCCAGCGACGGCACCGACGCGCTCACCGTCGAGGCCGTGGTGGACGGCGCGTCGACCGTGCTGACCGGCACCGGCAACGGCCCGATCTCGGCCTTCTTCGACGCACTGGCGTCCATCGGGGTCGATGCCCGGCTGCTGGACTACTCCGAGCACACCCTGAGCGAGGGCGCCTCCGCGCAGGCCGCCTCCTACATCGAGTGCGCGATCGACGGCCGGGTGCTGTGGGGGATCGGCGTGGACGCCAACACCACCCGCGCCTCGCTGCAGGCCGTGGTCTCCGCCGTCAACCGCGCGGGCCGCTGACGTCTTCTTTCGGGTGCGGTCGCCGGTCTCCAAATGACGTCACCGGTCCGGCGACCGGGTGAATCCGTCGCACCCGCGACCAACGCCGTACGGGCGTACCCCCGGCTTGTCCCTTCCCGGGACGGCCGCGGGGGTACGCCCCTACGCGCGCCGAGGCGTGCCCACGTGCGCCCTGCCGCGTGCTGGCGCCCCGTGAAGCGGGCCGAAGTGGGCGGATGCGGTCGCCGTACCGATCGAGACCGGCCATTGTGCACCGCCGCGTTGACCTCCTGTTGGCGCCCGGCTTTCGGCCGCGCCCGGAACGAGCCCGAATTGCCCCCGTACGCGGTACTGACTCCGCCCACCGGTGTGGCTAACATCACGGCAGTACGGCACCGTGGCCGGGCCTTCCTTCGCGCGCGTGCGGGCCGCTACGTGGTGCGTACCGGGACGAAGACGGCCGGAGGGTGCAGCGTGAAGAAGCCGGGGCTGTGTATCTGGGGTGTGCGAACCACCTGGCACACCGAGGACGACGGTGAGTTCTTCTGCGCCGACTGCGGCGGCGACCGTGCCTACCACCGCAGAACCGGCACCCGCAGGCTGACCGTGCTCAACGTGCCGCTGCTGACCCGCGGCCCGGCCGGCACCGTCATCGAGTGCACCTCCTGCCACCGGCAGTTCGGCGCCGACGCGCTCCTCCAGCCCACCACCACGCGCTTCTCGGCGATGCTGCGCGACGCCGTACACACCATTGCGCTCGCCGTGCTCACCGCCGGCGGCGCGGCGGGCCGCCCCGCCCGGGAAGCCGCCGTGGAGGCGGTCCGCTCGGCCGGCTTCACCGACTGCACCGAGGACCAACTGCTGGGCCTGCTCGCCGCGATCGTCGCCGACGAGGGCCGCTACCGGGCCTCGGACGAACTCGGCCCGGACTCCTTCGGCGAACCGGTCGACGGCTGCGGAAGCTGGCTGTCCATCGAGCTGCACGAGGCGCTGGAACCCCTCACCGACCACCTCCTGCCGCAGGGCCGCGAACGCGTCCTCCTTCAAGGCGCCCACATCGCCCTTGCCGACGGACCGTACCTGCCCGCCGAACGCGAGGTGCTCGAAGCGGTGGGGCGCTGCCTGTCGCTGCCGCAGAACGACATCGACCGACTGCTGGCTGCCGCTGCCGCGACGGCGTCATGAGGGCGGGGCGGGGGTTCGGGGGCGGCTGCTGCGAGGTCGGCTGCCCATGACCGCTGCCTGGCTACTCCCCGGGGAGTAACCAGGGCCGGGACGGTACGGCGGGAGTAGCGCCGTTTTCGGTCTCCGGCGCGACGAGAAGGGCCCCTTCGGGACGGAAATCTGGTGCCCCTGACACCAGCAGTTCCAAAGGGGGACCCGATGTCCAGTTCCAACGCGCCCAGGTGGCGGCGCGTCCTGCGCCTGCCACCCACCGCAGGCCGCCGCCGTTCCCTGCCCTGGGCCGTGCTCGCCCTGTGGATCGCCGTGCTGGCCGTGGCCGTGCCCTTCGCCGGCCGCCTGGGCGGCGTGAAACACGACGACAACGTCGACTACCTGCCGGCCGGCGCCCAGTCCACGCAGGTCGCCCGGATCGAGCAGACCCTGCCCGGCGGCGGCGCCACCGACCTGGTGCTGGTCTACCGCCGCCCCGGCGGCCTGACCGCGGCCGACCGCACCGCCGTCCAGCACACAACCGCCGCCCTGGACGCGGCCTACCACCTGGTGGGGCCGGCCCCGCGCCCCGTCGCCGCGTCGGACGGCGCCACGCTCATGGTGCCGCTGGCCGTCGCGGAGGACAACGGCACCTCGCAGGACGTCGTCAAGGCGATCCGTGCCCGCGTCGACCGGGACCGGCCGGCCGGGCTCACGGTGCTGGTCGGCGGGGCGGGGGCCGCCGACGCCGACGCACAGGACGTCTTCTCGAGCATCGACGGCACCTTGCTGCTGTCCACCGCCGCCGTGGTCGCCCTCCTCCTGATCCTCACCTACCGCAGCCCCGTGCTGTGGCTGGTGCCACTGCTCGTCGTCGGGGTGGCCGCCGGCACCGCGACCGCCCTGGTCTACGGCCTGGTCGAGGCCTTCGGGCTGACCGTGTCCAACATGAGCTCCTCGGTGATGACCGTCCTGATCTTCGGCGCCGGCACCGACTACGCCCTGCTGCTGATCTCCCGCTACCGCGACGAACTGCGCCGCACCGCCGAGCCGTACGACGCGATGCGCGCCGCCCTGCGCGGCGTCGGCCCCGCCGTCCTCACCTCGGCCGCGACCGTCGTCGCCGGACTGCTCTGCCTGCTGGCCGCCGACCTCAACAGCAGCCGCGGCCTCGGCCCGGTCGGCGCGGTGGGCATCATCTGCTCGCTCGCCGCGATGACCACACTGCTGCCCGCGGCCTTGGTGCTGCTCGGGCGCCGCGTCTTCTGGCCGCTGGTGCCGGAGTACGGGAGTCAGGCCCGCGGGGGTGGAGGACGCCTTGTCCGTGGCCTGCTCAGGAGGGGTGCGGGGCGCGAGGACGGGCACGGGCGCGGCGGGTCGTCGTCGCGCCCGGCCGGTACGGCGAGCGACGACGGGGCGGACCCGGGTCGGCGGGGGCCGCGAGGACGCGGTGTGTACGGGCGGATCGGCGCGATCGTCGTCCGCAGGCCGGTGGTGGTTCTGGCGGTGACGGGCGCCGCCGTCGCCGTACTGGCGCTGGGCATCGGCAACCTGCCGGGCGCGCTGCGGCAGGACGACAGCTTCACCGTCACCCCGGAGTCGGTCACCGCCGAGCAGGTGCTGCACCGGGCCTTCCCGGACCGCAGCACGCAGGCGCTCGCCGTGGTCGTGCCGAGCGCGCGGGGCGTGCACGCCGCCGCGGCGGTACGGGCCACCGCGGGGGTCGCCGGGGCCGTCACCGGACGTACTGGCGGCGGCTGGACCGAGATCTCCGTCTACCCGGCGGCCCGCCCGGACAGCCACGCCGAACACGCCCTGATCCACCGGCTGCGGGCCGTCACCGCCCCCGACGACGGCCTGGTCGGCGGGGCCGGCGCCCAGCGCATGGACACGGCGGCGACCTCCTCCAGGGACCAGAAGATCGTGATCCCCCTGGTCCTGGGCGCGGTCTTCCTCCTGCTCGCCGCCCTGCTGCGCAGCCTGGTCGCACCGCTGGTCCTCACCGCGGCCACCGTCGCCGTCTGGGCCGCCGCCCTCGGCATCGGCGGCTACCTGTTCGGCCCTGTCCTCGGCCTGCACGGCATGGACCCCGGCCTCCCCCTGCTCAGCTTCGTCTTCCTCGTCGCCCTCGGCGTCGACTACGGCATCTTCCTCATGCACCGCATGCGCGAGGAGACCCTCCACGGCGCCGGCCCCCGCCGCTCCACCGTCACCGCCCTCGAAGCCACCGGCGGCGTCATCGCCTCCGCCGGCGTCGTTCTCGCCGCGACCTTCACCGTCCTCGCCACCCTCCCCCTCGTGATGATGGTCGAACTCGGCCTCGCCATCGCCCTCGGCGTCCTCCTCGACACGTTCGTCGTCCGCACGTTCCTCGTTCCTTCCGCCACCACGCTCATCGGCTCGCGCCTCTGGTGGCCGTCGCGGCCGTTGGCCGACCCGTCCTGGGTTTCTGGGAAGGAAGGGGCCGGGGTGGGGGGAAGGGAACGGCGGGGGGATGCGGTGGTGAGGTGACCCGGGAGGCGCCGTGCTCGAAGGGGCGGGGTGCTGGGCCCGATGCGCGGCCGGCGCCGTGCGGGCGCGACCTGCCACGAAGGACCGTCACTCGGCAGCGAACCGGACCACCCCCTTCCGGTGCCGCCCCGGCCCACTCCGGGCAGACCCCGCACGACATTTCCGCAGGTCATCCCGCCGCACCGCTGAGTTATCCACAGGCCGAATTCGCTCACCCCACAGACCCTCGCAAATCCCCCAGGATGGAGCCATGTCCATCGGCATCGCGCTCAGACGAGCCCCCGTACCGCTCGCGGCACCTTCAACACCCGCCGCGCAGGCGACCCGCACCGCGCGGGTGGCCCCGCACGACGTGGCTCTGGCCGCGCTCGTGCTCGTGGTGGAGGCCGCCTTGGCGCTGCTGCTCCCCGAGGGCCCGGGCAGCAATCGCCCGGACTCGGCGGGCTGGCTGCTGCTCACGGCGGGCGCGGCCGTACTGGTGTGGCGGCGCCGCTATCCGATGGCCTGCCTGATCGGCATGGTCGCGGCGGTGGCGCCGTATCACTACCTGGAGAACATCCAGGTCGCGGTCATACCGTCCAGCATGGTCGCGCTGTATTCGCTGGCCCTCGCCGGGCCGCCGCTGCGCACCTTCCTGGTCGTGCCCAGCATGGTGATCATGATGGCCGTGGTGATGGCCACGATGGGCCGGCCGCACACGGGCACCGACGCGTTGCAGAGCGGCGGCTGGATCATCGCGGTCGCGGTGGTCGGCGAAGTGGTCCGCGTGCACCGCGCATACCTGGCAGCCGTCGTGGAGCGGGCCGAGCGGGCCGAACGCACCCGTGAGGAGGAGGCCGCGCGCCGGGTCGCCGAGGAACGGCTGCGGATCGCCCGCGACCTGCACGACCTGCTGGCCCACAGCATCACGCTGATCGGCGTGCAGACCTCGGTGGCCGCGCACGTCCTGGTCGCCGACCCCGACCGGCTGGACCGCGCGGCCGTCGCGGACGCCCTCGACGCGATCGCCGAGACCTGCCGGGAGGCCCGCGTCGAACTGCGCACCACCCTGCGGGTGCTGCGGGCCGACGAGAACGGGCCGCTCCCGGACCTGGCGGGCATACCCGCCCTCGTCCAGGCCGCCGAAGCAGCAGGCGCCCGGGTGGAGCTCGCCCTGGACGCGGGCCCGGGGCCGGTGCCGCCCGCGGTGGGGGCCGCCGCGTACCGGATCGTGCAGGAGTCCTTGACGAACGCCGTACGGCACGCGGAGGCGGCCGGCCCCGGCGTCACGGTCGCAGTACGCCGAGCCGGGCCTGCCCTGCGGCTGCTGATACGCGACGACGGGGGCAGCCCCGGTCCTGCGACGGGCGTGCCGTCCGCCTCAGTGGGGTCCGCACCCGGGCGCGGGGGTGCCGCCCCGGCGGGCGCGGCGCCGGCAGGGGCCGTCATACCCGGTGGGCCCGCACGCGGCGAAGGCTTCGGCATCGTCGGGATGCGGGAGCGGGCCCGCAGCGTGGGCGGCACCCTGACCGCGGGCCCACGCGCGGACGGCCCCGGGTTCAAGGTGACCGCGGACCTGCCCTTCCCGGGCCAGGCGGGACCGGACGGTCGGCCCGGCCCCGAACCCGGGCCGGCGGAAGCGCCGGCACCCGGGCCCACGGCACCCAGTTCCACCGGGTCCGGGCCCACCGGACTTGGGCCGGCCGAACCCGGGGCAGCCACATCGGACGTCACGACAAGGAAAACAGCCGACACGGGAGGGAGGGGATGACCCGGGAGGAGTCGATCCGGGTGGTGCTGGCCGACGATCAGACGTTGGTGCGGGCCGCGTTCGCGATGCTCGTGGAGTCCGCGCGGGACATGGAGGTGGTGGGGCAGGCGGGAGACGGCCGGGAAGCGGTGGAGCTGGCCCGCAGCGCTCGGGCCGACGTGGTCGTGATGGACATCCGGATGCCGGAGATGGACGGCATCGCGGCCACCCGGCGGATCGCGGCGGACGACGACTTGGCGGGGGTGCGCATCCTGGTGCTGACCACGTACGACGACGATGAGAACGTGGTGGCGGCGCTGCGGGCGGGGGCGTCCGGGTTCCTGGTGAAGGACACCCGGCCGGCCGAGATGCTGGCGGCGATACGCACGGTCGCCGCCGGGGACTCGTTGCTGTCGCCCGGACCCACCGCCCGGCTGATCGCGCGGGTGCTGCGGCTGCCGGACCGGCCGCCGGCCGGTGGGTCGGTGCCGGCCGGGCTCGCGGGGCTGTCCGAGCGGGAGCGGCAGGTGCTCACCATGGTGGCCCGGGGCCTGAACAACGCGGAGGTGGGGGAGGCGCTGGGCCTGAGTCCGCTCACCGCCAAGACGCACGTCAGCCGGATCATGGGCAAGCTGGGTGCGCGTGACCGGGCCCAACTGGTCGTCGCCGCCTACGAGTCGGGGCTCGTGGCGCCCGGCGGTGAGCACTGAGCGAGCACTGAGCGGGCCCTGCGCCGGTACTGAGCGGGCGGGGGG
>NZ_JADKYB010000016.1 GCF_016918855.1 Actinacidiphila acididurans | reverse complement strand
CACACGCCCCCCGCACCCCCGGCGGACCGCGTCGCCCCGCCGCCGGTCCCGCGCGCCGCGACCTGCTGCTGTGGACCGGCGCGCTGACCGCCGCCGCGGCCACCGGCGGCCTGCTCGGCGCGGGCCCGGCTGCCGCCGCCCAGGCCGCCCAGGCCGGTGCGGCCGGCACCGCGACCCCGGCCGCGAGCACCTTCAGCCCGCTGCGCCCGCCCGCCGTACCGCTCGCGGTCCGCTCCCCGTACCTGTCGACCTGGGTGCCGGCCGACAACCTGGCCGGCACCTGGTCCACCTTCTGGACCGGACACGTCACCGCCCTGTGCGGGCTGGCCCGGATCGACGGCACGGCGTACGTCTTCGCCGGCGCCCCCTCGCTGCCCGGCGGCCCGGCGCTGACCACCATGCAGCAGATCTCGCTGCAACTCACCGCCACCCGATCGATCTACCGGCTCAGCGGCGGCGGGGTGACGCTCACCGTCACCTTCTTCTCGCCCGTGGACCTGGGCAACCTGCAGCGCCAGTCGGTGCCGCTCAGCTACGTCACCGTGCGGGCCGAGAGCAACGACGGCCGCTCCCACGCCGTGGACGTGCACGTGGACGTCTCCGGCGAGTGGGTGCACGGCGATTCGACCACGCCCGTCGCCTGGACCCAGCAGCAGGCCGGCACCATGAACGTGCTGAGCTGCCGCCCGGCCACTCCCGGCGTGCTCCAGGAGAACGGCGACCAGGCGTCCTGGGGCAGCCTGGTGCTCGCCGCGCCCGCCTCGACCCCGGGCCTGACCTGGCAGATCGGCCAGGACACGGTGGTGCGCGCCGCGTCCGCCGGCACCGGACGGCTGGCCGGCACCTCCGACTCCGCGCAGCCGCGGGCCATCAACGACCGCTGGCCGGTGCTCGGCTTCAACCGCGACTTCGGCACCGTGAACTCCGGCACTCCGTCGGCGGACTTCACCCTCACCCTCGGCCATGTCCGCACCCCCGCGGTCAGTTACCTCGGTACGCAGCTCCAGCCCTGGTGGGCGCACTACTGGGGCTCCTGGACCGACATGGTCGGCTGGTTCGACGCCGACCACGCCTCGGCCCTGTCCGCCGCGACCGCCCTGGACCAGAGGATCCACGACGACGCGGTGGCCGCGGTCGGCGGCGGCAGCACCGGCGAGAACTACGCGGCGCTGTGCGCGCTCGCGCTGCGCCAGGCCGTGGCCGGCACCGAACTGGTCGACCGCGGTGGCAGCCCGTGGGCGTTCCTCAAGGAGATCTCCTCCGACGGCAACATGTCCACCGTCGACGTCACCTACCCGGGCTTCCCCGCCTACCTCTACCTGTCGCCGGCCTACCTGCGGCTGCTGCTGGAACCGCTGCTGGACTACGCCGAACACGGCGGCTGGCCCAAGCAGTTCGCCGAGCACGACCTCGGTTCGTCCTACCCCAACGCGACCGGCCACAACGACGGCAACGAGGAGGACATGCCGGTCGAGGAGTCCGCCAACATGCTCATCATGGCGGCCGCCCTCGTCCAGCGCCTGCCCGCCGCCGACGCGAAGGCATTCGCCGCCGCCCACTACCCGATCCTGCGCCAGTGGGCCGAATACCTGGCGGCCAACGCCCTCGACCCCGGCTTCCAGAACCAGACCGACGACTTCACCGGCTTCATCGCGCACAGCGTCAACCTCGCGCTGAAGGGCATCGTCGGCATCGGGGCGATGGGCGCGATCGCCGCCGTGAACGGCAACAGCGCCGACGCCGGGCACTACGCGGCCCTCGCCCGCAGCTACGTCAGCCAGTGGACCACCCTGGCCGAGGACTCCTCCCACAGCCACCTCAAGCTCGCCTACGACCAGGACGGCACCTGGAGCCTGAAGTACAACGGCTTCCCCGACCGCCTGCTCGGCCTGGACCTGGTCCCCGACGGCACCCGGGAGCGCGAGGCGTCCTGGTACAGCGGGCACGCCGGCACGTACGGCATCGTCCTGGACCCGCGCAACGACTACACCAAGGGCGACTGGGAGGTGTGGACCGCGGCCTGGCTGGCCCAGCAGGGCGGCACCCGCGACATGCTGATCAACGGCGTGTACGGATTCGCCGCCGCCACGCCCCAGCGGGTTCCGTTCAGCGACTGGTACGTGGTCGCCAACGCCGCCCAGCGCGGCTTCCAGGACCGCCCTGTGGTCGGCGGGATGTTCGCGCCGCTGCTGGCGCCCGCGCCCTCGACCGTGCACTGGTTCCGGATCCAGAACCGCAACTCCGGCAAGGTGCTGGCCGTCTCCGGCATGTCGCTCCAGGACACTGCCGAGGTCACGCAGTACACCGACAACGGCACCGCCGACCATGTGTGGACGATGCTCGACAACGGCGACGGCACCGTCCGCTTCGCCAACCGCAACAGCGGCAAGGTGCTCGCCGTGCACGACCAGAGCCTGGACGACGGCGCGCACGTGCAGCAGTACCAGGACAACGGCACGCCCGACCACGTCTGGCGGGTCGTCGACAACGGCGACGGCTGGTCGAAGATCGTCAACGTCCGCTCCGGGAAGGTGCTCGCCGTGGACGGCATGTCGCAGGCCGACGGCGCCCAGGTCACCCAGTGGACCGACAACGGCACCGCCGATCACCTGTGGCGGTTCATCTGACCGCCGCGCAGGCACGGCGGTACGCCTGCCGCCGGTGAAGGCCCCGCACCCGGGGCGAGTGGGCGCGCGCCGGGTGCGGATCACGGCGCGTGGCGGCGGACCTCAACAGGGCCCCCCCCCCGCGCCGAGCTCGAGGTGTTTGACCATCGAGCTGAAGCCCAACGCGACGGTCCGCGCGCAGAACTGATCTGCCTTCAGCTCGTACTCCACGTGGAAGACCGGCTTGCCGGCCGCCACAAAGGGGGCGAGCCGCTCGCACTCGCCGTACTGCGCGCACTGTTCGTCCACCGAGAAGTCGAAGTCCGGCAGTAGCGCCGGGACCTGGTCCAGGTCGTTCTTCAGGCCCACTGCCAGGCCGCGTTCGTGGGCGAGTCCGGCGATCAGGCGGTTGTACGCGAGCTGCTGCGCGGCGGTCAGCGGGAAGCCGGTGGCGTTCGCGTAACCGTCCACGTTGTCCGGCTCCACAGCGTCGAAGCCCTTGGCCCGGCACATGTCGAACCGGGCCGCCATCAGCGGACGCAGCACATCGGTACGCCGCACGTCCAGCCACCGCTCGCCCTGCCAGCCGTTGCCCTTCCCGAGCACGGCCGCGGGGAACTTCGCCGCATCGGGCCGGAACGACTCCCACGCGCCCACGTTCACGTAGCAGATCACCTTGCGGCCGTCCTTGTGCAGGGCGCGCACCACCGCCGCACCGTTCTCGAAGCCGTCGATGTCGTAGACCGGCACGTCGACGGACGTGTCCACGGTGCCGCTGAGCTGCCACTGCCAGGGTGTGCGGGGGCGCGGGTGCCAGCGGGCGGGGGACGCGGCGGACATGCCGGCGGTGGGAGTACGGGCGGGCCGGGCGCCGCCGTCGTCGTCCGGTCCGGAGGAGTCGGGCGTCGAACAGGCGGCGAGGGCCAGTAGGAGCACGGCGGTCAGGGCGGCGCGGACCGCGGTCACAGGCGTCACACAGCACAGGGTGGCACGGCGGGCGGGCGGACGGGCGAGATGAAGGCCCGCGCTGACGGGCCTGTGCTAACCTGGGAATGTTGCAGTTGTGGTTCCCATGAGTTCTGTGTGCGCCTGACGGGATGTGACCCCTTGGGCGCATTTGTGTTCCGGCCTCCAGATGGGGTCATTCGCAGCGACACCCGTCCCGCAACCCGCGGGTCCGGAACCTGCACCTATCGGAGAATTCGAATTATGGCCAGTGGCACCGTGAAGTGGTTCAACGCGGAAAAGGGCTTCGGTTTCATCGAGCAGGACGGCGGCGGCGCCGACGTCTTCGCCCACTACTCGAACATCGCCGGCAACGGCTACCGCGAGCTCCACGAGGGCCAGAAGGTCACCTTCGATGTCGCGCAGGGCCAGAAGGGCCCGCAGGCGGAGAACATCGTGCCGGCCTGACCGGAGCACACCCCGGGCCGGGTCCGCGCCGTCCACGTGCGGGCCCGGCCCTTTCCGCTGTTCCGCCGGGCCGAGCACCCCGCGCTGTGCGGCGGCATCCGCCCTGCGCCGTAGTCACGCCCCCGGGTAGGGCCGTGATACAGCCCGCGGCCCCCGCACGGCCGTCCGTCACCGCTCCAGCCGCCGCCGGCGCTCACCGCTGCTTTCCGCTCGCCGCACTCTTCGCGCTCGCTCCGACTCGTATCGCGGGTCTCCGCCTGCCGTGCCCCTTTGCGGAGCCCTTCCGGCGCGCCACCTTCGAGGAAGGCTTTCCGTATGTCAGAGGACACGCCCCGGACCCGGTCCGCCCGATCCCGCCGAAGCGGCCGCTCCCGGCAGGGCACCGGCCGCGCTCCCGCCGCCCCGGCCCCTGCCGGCGGCCGACGCTCCAAGACGGCGGACGAGCCCGTACCTGCCCTGGCCGGCACCCCCGGACCGCCGCCGGTCGCTCACTTCGCCGAACTCGATCTGCCCGCGCCGCTGCAGGCGGAGTTGCAGCGGCAGGGGGTCACCGTGCCGTTCCCCATTCAGGCCGCGACGCTGCCGAGTTCGCTGAGCGGGCGGGACGTGCTCGGCCGGGGGCGTACGGGATCGGGCAAGACCCTCGCCTTCGGGCTGGCGGTGCTGGCCCGGACCGCGGGGCGCCGTGCCGAGCCCCGCCGGCCGCTCGCGCTGGTCCTGGTGCCCACCCGCGAACTGGCCCAGCAGGTCTCGGACGCGCTGGCGCCGTACGCCCGCGCGGTGGGGCTGCGGCTCGCCACCGTCGTCGGCGGGTTGTCGATCGGCCGCCAGGCCGCCGCGCTGCGGGACGGCGCCGAGATCGTCATCGCCACTCCGGGCCGGCTGCGCGACCTGGTCGGACGCGGCGACTGCCGATTGGACCAGGTGACCGTCAGCGTGTTGGACGAGGCCGACCAGATGGCCGACATGGGCTTCCTGCCGCAGGTCACCGCGCTGCTCGAGCAGGTGGTCCCGGGCGGTCAGCGGCTGCTGTTCTCCGCGACGCTGGACCGGAACGTGGACACGCTGGTGCGCCGCTTCCTGTCCGATCCGGTGGTCCATGCCGTGGACCCGTCGGCCGGGGCCGTGGTCACGATGGAGCACCACGTGCTCCAGGTCACCGACGAGGACAAGCACGAGACGGTGGTACGGATCGCCGCCCGCCAGGGCAGGGTGCTGCTCTTCCTGGACAGCAAGCGCCGAGCGGACCGCCTCGCCAAGAACCTGCTGGCCCAGGGGGTGCGCGCGGCGGCGCTGCACGGCGGGAAGAGCCAGCAGCAGCGCACCCGTATCCTCGCCCAGTTCAAGGACGGCGAGGTGACGGCCCTGGTCGCCACCAACGTCGCGGCCCGCGGCATCCACATCGACGGCCTGGACCTGGTGGTCAACGTCGATCCGCCCGCCGACCACAAGGACTACCTGCACCGCGGCGGGCGGACCGCCCGCGCGGGCGCCTCCGGCAGCGTCGTCACCCTCGTACTGCCCGACCAGCGGCGGGACATGGACCGGTTGACGGCCCAGGCGGGGATCGTCCCGCGTACGACGAGGGTGCACTCCTCGGACGCCGCGCTGGCCCGGATCACCGGGGCGAGGATGCCCTCCGGCACTCCGGTCACCCTGTCCCCGACCGTGCCCGCCCAGCCGGGCCCGGCGCCCGCCCGGTCCCGCCGTTCGGGCCGTTCGGGTCGTGCTTCCTCGGCCGGGGCTTCGTCCGCCGGGGCTTCGCGCGCGGGCGCACGCCGGGCCGGCGGCGCGGACGCCGGTGCGCGGGCGGGAACCACACGCTCGGCCGCGCGCCCTCGCCGACGGGCCGCGTAGTCCCGGTCGTTCGGGTCAGCTCGCGGTCGCGTGCTCGCGCAGCGGGCCGACCCGGAGGCCGCGCCGGTCGCAGGCGTCGAGGAGAAGGGGAACGGCGGCGAGCGTAGTGCGCCAGGAACCGGTGGCCGAGGTGCAGTCGGAGTCGTGCAGCAGGATGGTGCCGCCGCCGTGCAGGTCGGCGGTGACCGTGCGGTAGACGGACTTGGGCGTGGCGCGCCGGCGCCAGTCCTCTCCCCAGCAGGTCCACAGCACGGGCGTCAGGCCCAGCCGGCGGCAGGCAAGGTGCGCGCCCGCGCTCATCACGCCGTACGGGGGCCTGAACAGGCGCGGGGCCTCTCCGGTGAGTTCGGCGACCAGGTCGCGGGTACGGGCCAGGTCGTCGTACGTGTCCCGCGGACCGCGCAGCAGCAGCGGGCGGTGCTCCCAGCCGTGGACGGCGACCTCGTGCCCGGCCGCCGCCATGTCCTTGGCCAGGCCGGGGTTGCGGGTCAGCATGGACCCGAGCAGGAAGAACGTGGCGTGGACTCCGCGGGCCTCGAGCAGCCGCAGGAAGTGCGGCGTGGACAGGTGGTCGGGGCCGTCGTCGAAGGTGAGCGCGACGTGGTCGGGCCGGCCCTGCCCGGTCAGGTTCGGCATGAATCGCTTGCGCAGCGGGCCGAACGTGGAGATGGCCGGTCCGGCGTGGACCGCGAGCGCGGACACACCCGCCGCGCCGGCGGTCAGGGCGGTGCGGGACAGTCGGCCGAGGCTCATCGGGGACCTCCGTTCAGGACATGGGTAAGCGTGGACCGGCGTACGTGGGAGCCGTGGTGGGCGGCGACGAGGGGCGCGGCGGTGCTGAGCGAGGCCGTGACGGCGACGGCAGCGGCGGCTCCGGTGAGCGTGCGGCGCACCGGGCGGCGTACCGGCGCGGGCCGCGCGACCGCGCTGCCGTGCTGTCCTTGCGCGTGCTGTCCGGCCAGGGCGGCGATGGCCGCGACCGGTCCGGCCCCGCCGTACAGCGCCAGGCCCCGGGCCCGCTGACGTCGGCCGCTCGGGCCGTCGATGAGTTCGGACAGTACCGGTCCCAGCCGCTCCGGCTCACGGATCCATACGGCCAGGCCGGCTTCGTCCAGCGCGGCCGCGTTGGTTCGGCCATGGCCCGGTATGCAGCGGTAGCTGGCCACGGGCAGGCCGCCGGCGAAGGCTTCGAGGCTGGTCAGGCCGCCTGCGTTCTGCACCAGGACGTCGGTGGCGTGCATCAGGCCGGGCATGTCGTCCACCCAGCCGTAGACGTGACCGATCCCGTCCTGCCGAAGCCGGTCGGCCAGGGCCTGGTTGCGCCCGCAGACCACGACCGGTGCCGCCACCCCGCTGTCACGGATCTCGGCGGCCGCTTCCCGGACCTGTCCCACGCCCCACGAGCCGGCGACGAGCAGTGCCAGCCGGGCGTCCTCGGGCAGTCCGAACCGGGCGCGGGCGTCCCGCCGTTCCGCCGGCGCGGCGGGGACGAAGCGTGAGCCGACCACGGGTCCGGTCGTCATGACCGCGGCGGCGCCCTGGGCGCGGGCCTGGCCGGCGGGTACCGCGTGGGCCGCCAGGTGGGCGTCGACACCGGGGGCGACCCACAGCCCGTGGACGGAGAAGTCGGTCAGGTAGGTCAGCGCGGGCACCGTCAGGCGCCCGCGCTGCCGCAGGTGCCCGAGGACCTGGCTGGCCCCGGGGTAGGTGGACACGACCGCGCAGGTGCCGGGGAGCAGCGCCCGCATCGTACGGTGCTCCGCGGTGCGGAAGACCGTGCGCGCGCCGGGGCCGAGGCTCCGGGACTCCTCGGTGGTGGCGTATATGCGCTGGTAGCCGGAGGGCGCCAGGGTCAGCATCCCGCGGTACGCGCTGCACAGCAGCCTGCCCGCGCCGGCCGGCAGGAGGTCCAGGAAGTCGAGCCGGTCGACCCGGAAGCCCTGTGCCTCCAGGCCCCTTGCGAGTTCTCCGGCGGCGCCGTCGTGTCCGGCGCCCACGCTCGCCGAGATGATCGCGATGCGGCGGGTGCCCGCGGGCGCGGACGGCGGGTCGGCCGGCAGGCGCGGGTGCGGGTGCGCCTGGTCGTGCGCTCGGTTGTCACCATGGGACACGGTTGATCGAACTCCTGGTGCAAGGTCACTCGGGTCGGGCGGGCATCCGGTGAATGTGCGCCGGACGCGGGCGGACAGGCCCGAGCGTCACCGGGAGGACCAGTGAGGCGGCCGTGGCCGGCTCCGAAGCTACTACATGCTGTAGGAATTACATATCCGCGACCTGGCGTAACCTGCTCGCGCGAGGTGCGGGAAATGAATTACTACACTTCGTAGAAGCAAGGTGATGGCCGGCCTGCCGGACCCGCCCGGGTCCGCCGTGCCGGGGGCGGGGGAGGGGATCGATGGCGCCGCACGCAGTGCTGGCGGCGGGCTGGCTGGACGGGGGGTCACTGCTGTCCCGATTCGGCGCATGGGCCGTGCTCGTCGTGGTCTTCGCGGAGACCGGCGTCCCCGTCCTGGGAGCGCTCCTGCCCGGCGACACCTTGCTGCTGCCGGCCGGACTGCTGTGCGCGCCGCACGCCCTCGGCGGGGTGCGCCTGTCGCTGTCCGTGGTGCTGCTCTGCGCCGCGGCAGGGTCGGTCGCCGGCGCGCAGACCGGCTTCCTGCTGGGCCGCCGCGGAGCCCGTTCGACGGCTGGCCGTCGCCCCTGGGCGGGCCTGGAGCGGGCAGAGGCGTGGTTCGAGCGGTACGGCCCCCGCCGAGCCGTGGTGCTGGGCCGCTTCGTCCCCGTGGTCCGCACCCTGATCCACCCGGTGGCCGGCCTGCTGGGAATGCCGACGCGTTCCTTCACCCTCTGGCAGGCGGCAGCCGGCGTCCTCTGGTCGCAGTCCCTCGTCCTGGCCGGCTACGCCCTCGGCGCCACCGGCAGAAGCGGCTCCACCTACCTGGTCCCCGCAGTGGCCGTCGCCGTCGCCGCCGGCCTGGCCCCCCCTGCCTGGCAATGGCTCCGCACCCGCCGCGCGACCCGCCGGAAGCCCACCACGGACACCCCTCTCCCCCCGAGCGTGCCGCCGACTCCCGAATCCCGATGCTGCGCTCGTTGATGTCGTCGAGTGGTTCTGAGCGCTACCGGTCTCAATTCCGGATCTCGGCAACGGTTTCCTGATCCGGAGGCCCGGGCCTCGGGCATGGTCAGCGGTCGGCGGTGCCGGGTGGGACGACCCATTCGGCGGGCTGGTTGGTGAGGGAGGCGATCATGTCGAAGTCGCCGTCGTAGTGGAGGACTGTCCGGCGGTTCAGCTCTGCTGTGGCGGCGATCAGCAGGTCGGGGAGGGACAGGGCGCGATGGAAGCCGGCGTTGAGGGCATGGCGCTGGACCTCGAGCGCGCGGGCGAAGGTGTGGTGGTCGGTGTGCAGGTAGTCGAAGGCGTGCAGCCAGGTGCTGATCCGGGTGGCCTCTGAGCCGTCCCGGGCGGAGTGGATCATCTCGTACTCGGTGGGCTGGCACACGGCGAGCAGGTAGCGCTCGTGGAGTGGTTTGAGCACTTTTTTGACGCCCGGTTTCGTCCAGCGGGCGAGGGCGGACTTGTCGATGAGGTAGCGATCCTGCATCAGGCGGCTCGGCCCCCGTTGTGGCCTCCGTCGCGTTTGAGCGAGCCATCGGCGTTGCGGGGGCCCGTGCTCTCGACGATCTCGCTGAAGTCGACCTCGCCGGCGTCCATGGCGTCGAAGAACTCCTGCCGCAGGTGCCGCTTGACGGCGTCCTCCATGGCGAGGCGCACAGCCTTGGCCTTGGTCTTGGTGCCGAAGATGCGCATGGCCTCGGCAACCATGTCCTCGTCGAGGTCGATAACGGTTCTGGCCATGTGTGCAGCCCCCTCACGGTGATCCTTCCGCAAAACGATACCATGATTCAGCTCAGATCGATATCGTTTCGGAGGTGCGCGCCAATGGGACCCGTTCCCATCGAGGTGCCGACCGGCTCCGCGTGAGAACGAGAGGAGGCTCAGCGGTAGTTGCCCGTGTGGCCGAGGCTGTAGCGGCCCGGTTGGGGGAAGATCGCCAGGCCGTGGGGGTTCGCGCCGACGTGGATGCGGGCGAGCAGGCGGCCGTCGGTGGTCGAGAAGCAGTAGACCTCGTCGTCGTTTCGTCCGGACAGCCAGAACTGCTTGCCGTCCGCGCTGACTCCGCCCATGTCCGGGGAACCGCCGCCGGGGATTTTCCAGGTGGCGAGGACTGCGGCGGTCGTGGGGTCGACCACCGAGACGGATCCCGCCTGACGGTTGGAGACGTACAGCAGTTTGCCGTCCCGGCTCGGGTAGATGCCGTGCGTGCCGGCTCCCGTGGGGATGAGGGTGCCGCGGTGGAGGGTGGTGCCCTCGATGGGGATCAGACCGCCGTCATGGAAACCGGCCACGTAGAAGGTCCGCCCGTCGGGGCCGAGCCGGATGTCCTGGGGCATGGAGTCGGCGCCGAGATCGAGCGTGCCCGAAAGGTTCATCGTTTTGGTGTCGTACTTCAGCAACTGGCCGGAGAATTCGCACGTGGCGATGAAGTACCCGCCGTCCGCCGAGAAGTCGATGTGGTTGATTCCCCTGCACGGCACCTTGACCTGCCGGCGCAATGCGAAGCTGTGGGGGTCACGTACATCGATACGGTTGAGGTATTCCGCCACTACGAGAGCGGATGTGCCGTCCGGGGTGAAGTAGAGGTTGTACGGCTGGGAGACGTTCCGGACCGGCGTCCCTGGCTTGCCGGTGCGCGGGTCGATCGGCACGAGCTGATCCTCGCTGCTGGCGTCGACCCACAGGGTCTTCAGGTCCCAGCTCGGAGTGACGTGCTGCGGCATTCCGCCGACGTGGAAGTGGTCGACGATTTTGAATGTCTTCGGGTCGATCACCGTGACGGTGTCCCGGTCCTTACTGGTCGACCAGCGCGTGCCCCCCATGCCCGTCTCACCGCTGTTGGGCACGTAGACCAGTTCCCGGTCCCCGGCGACCGCCGGGCTGAGCATCCCCAGATGGGTGAATCCGTAGATGTCCGGCGGGGCCACCGCCCGCTGCCCGGTGTGCGGAGGCTGTACGACGCCGTGCGATGCCCGCCGCGAGCCGTGGCCGGAGGCGAGCAACGCGCCGGCGATCACGATGCACGACGTCAGCACGAAGCCGCACACCAAAGCGACGCCGGTTCGATTCGGGCGCATACGTAGCCTCCGCTCGCGAAATCCTTGACGACGGCAGGGTATGCAGGGGGAGCGCGGCGCGCGATTCGAGCCGGCGCCATTTCACTGATACGGGCCGGACGTTTCCGCCCCCGCTTCCGGCCTTTCCCGGACATCCGGGCCGTGCTGTCGACGAAGGACCGTCCGGGTCGGCTCTGCCCCATCGGAGTGACGGTCCGGCCTTTCCGTGACCATCGCCCCCGACATGCGGTCGCCGGGCCCCTCGCTTAGCGTCGAAGCAGTGCCGGAATCAACCGATTCCCGTGACCGGCCCGAGCCGGCTCCCTGCCGAAGATGCCGCAGACGTATCCCGGCATGCCGGACCCGGGTCGCTTTTTGGGTTTGTGAATTTGTTTTCCGCGTATCCCGTCGGCCCGATGGAGACGTGTGTATGACTGGCGACATAAGTCCTGCTCCAACGTGCTTTCCCTGGCCGGGCCGTTCGGGCGTGGCGCGCCCCCCTGCTCGCCTCGGTTCACCCCGCCACGTCCGTCTGTCGGAACTCGCGGCCGTCTGGACCGGGGCCGAGCGCAGCGGTGCGGACGTCGCCGTCGTGGACTGCACGCACGACAGCAGGCAGGTGCGTCCGGGCTGGCTGTTCTGTGCCCTGCCCGGAGCGCACTACGACGGGCACGACTTCGCGGACGCCGCCGTACGCGCGGGTGCCCGGGCCCTGCTGGTGCAGCGCTTTCTTGACCTCGACGTGCCGCAACTGCGGGTGCCGAGCGTCCGGTGGGCCATGGGCCCCGTGGCAGCGGCCGTGCACGGCCGGCCGGCCGAGCGGCTGTCCCTCGCGGGCGTGACGGGGACCAACGGCAAGACCACGACCAGCTATCTCCTGCAGGCCGCGTTCGAGGCGTACGGGTGGCGCGCGGGGCTGCTGGGCACGGTGGAGACGCGGATCGGCCGGCAGCGGTGGACCTCGCCGCTGACCACGCTCGAGGCGCCCGACCTGCAGCGGGTCTTCGCACGGATGCGCAAGGACGGGGTCCGGGCCGCCGCCATGGAGGTGTCCTCGCACGCCCTCGACCAGCACCGGGTGGGCGGCATCGTCTACGACGTCGCCGTGTTCACCAATCTGGCCGCCGAGCACTTGGACTACCACGGCACGATAGAGCAGTACTACTACAGCAAATCACGGCTGTTCACCCCGGAGCACTGCCGTCAGGCCCTGGTGTGCGTCGACGACGAGTGGGGCGTGCGGCTCGCGTCGCACACCACGGTTCCCACGGTCACGTTCGGGCGCAGCCCCCGGGCCCAGGCGCGGATCACCCGTGTGGTCAGCGATCGGCGCGGCGTACGCATAGTCCTGGACTGCGCCGACGGGGCGGTCGAACTGTCGACCAGGACCGTGGGCGCCATCAACGCCACCAACCTCGCCGCCGCGTACCTCGCCGCGCGGGCCCTGGGCGTCCCGCCCGAAGCGGCGGCCCACGGCATCGGGCACTGCCCGGCCATACCCGGCCGGTCCGAAGTCGTCGACCTGGGCCAGCCGTTCCTCGTCATCGTGGACTACGCGCACACCCCCGGCGCCCTGTCCGCCCAGATCGGCACCGCTCACGAACTGACCGGCCCGGGCGGCCGGGTGCTGGTCGTCGTCGGCTGCCGCGGCGGACGCGACCGCTACAAGCGTCCCGACGCCGGACGGGCCGCCGTCGACGCCGACATCGCCGTATTCACCAGCGACAGCCCCGGCCGGGAAGATCCTCGGGCCATCGTCTCCGCGATGCTGACCGGCGCCCTGGGACTGCCCGAGCGGACGGTCGTCGTCGAACTCGACCGGGCCGCGGCGATCCACCGGGCCATCGCGATGGCCGGCCCCGGAGACGTCGTGCTCATCGTCGGACGTGGCCACGAGACCACCCAGCACCTGGCGGGCCACGACATACCGCTGGACGACCGGAAGGAGGCTCGCGCCGCCCTCATGGCACACGGCTGGGCCGGATCCCACCCGCGGTTGCGACGGCAAAGCAGCGTGCCCAGGTGAGCCCCCTCGGCAGCGGTCGGCCCTGCCCGGCCCCGCCCCGCCCCCGTCGTCCCCGCCTGCGTGAAAGTTGAGGTCACCGGCGTGCAAGGCAACGCACCGGCATCGTCACCG
Source organism: Actinacidiphila acididurans (assembly GCF_016918855.1). GTDB lineage: Bacteria > Actinomycetota > Actinomycetes > Streptomycetales > Streptomycetaceae > Actinacidiphila > Actinacidiphila acididurans. Next base: position 193,377 of record NZ_JADKYB010000016.1, on the reverse strand, counting down.
CTGGAAGACTCCCCGGCACCGCGCCGCCCGATCGACGCGGGCCGGGAAAGCCGTGGTCCCGGGCGCGTCCTCGGCATCAGCGCCCTGGTGTGCTGCGCCGGCGCCACGCTCCTCATGATCACTTCGGGCGCCCTCGGCCCGTCCTCGACCGAGCCGGTCTTCGGCTCCACGGGCCTGCTCCCTCCGTGGTTCCGGCGGACCGACCCCCCGGACCTGCTGGTGTGCGCACTCGTCACCCTGGTGCTGGCGCTCGGCACCGCCACAGTGATCGCCGGACTCGCGGCCGTACGCCGTCAGTGGTCACCGCGCCCCCGGACTCTGCTGCTGTGCGGCGCGCTGGCCGTCGCGGGACTGCTGTGCGTACCGCCGGTGGGGACCACGGATCCGCTCAATTACGCCGTCTACGGCCGGATGGCCACCCTCGGCACGGACCCGTACCGGACCACCCCCTGGGAATTCGGCCAGGGCAGCGACCCGATCGGCCAACTGGCCCTGGCCGAGCCCTGGCTGCACTACCCCTCGGTGTACGGCCCGCTGGTCACGGCCACCGAGTGGGCCGCTTCGCTGGCCGGCGGCACGTCGATGCTGCGCACGGTGTGGCTGCTGTCCGTGCTCAACGGCGCCGCTTTCGTCGCCACCGGAGCACTGCTGCTCAAGCTCGCCGGGCCCGATCCGGCGCGGCGGGTGCGCTCGCAACTCCTGTGGACCCTCAACCCGGTGCTGATGTGGAACCTCGTCGCCGGACCGCACATCGACGCACTGGGCGCGCTGTGCGTGGTGGCCGCCTTCTGGGCCTTGCGCCGATCCGGCCTGACCACCGGCCTCTTGCTCGGCGCGGCGGCCGCGGTGAAGATCACCCTGGGGATTCTTGTGCTGCCGTTCGCGTGGAGCATGCGGCACGACCGGCGTCGCCTGGTCGCCGTCGCGGCGGGCGGCGTCCTCGTACTGGCGGTCGGCTACGGCCTCACCCCGCACGCGGTCCTCAACGCGGCACGCGTCAGCGGAGAGTCCGCCGTCGGCTCACCATGGCCGCTCATGCTGCGGAAATTGCTGGTGCCGGTGTTCGGCGCGGCCGGGGGGAAGGCCGTGATGGCCCTCCTGGAGATCGCGTTGGTGGCCGTGCTGGTCGTGCTGCTGCGGGCCACGCTCCCCCCGGCCGCCGACGGCGACATCGCCCAGCGGGCCGCCCGCCCCGCCCTTGTCCTGGTCGCCGCCTATCTGCTCGGCACCGCCTATGTCCGGCCGTGGTACGACGCCCTGGCCTGGGTGCTTGTGGCGCTCGTGCCCCGGTCCTGGTTCGATCCGGTGCTGCTCGCCCACACCACGCTGATGACCGTGCCGTTCATCCCCGGACTGCCCCAGCCCCTTCACCCGCACATCCTCAACGTGCTCGCGCTCCAGACCGGATACCGGATCGTGCCCGCCTTGCAGGTACTGCTGCTGTGCACCGTCCTGTACGTGTGCGCCCGCCGGATCCGCCGCGGCCGCGGCGCGGGACAGCCGCTGCGACCGCTGGCGGAGGTGAACGACGGATGATGGCCAAGGTGTTGCGCCGGCTGGCGCGGCGGGCGAACCGCCGCGGGCCGGAGCTGACGATGGGCGTGGGCACGGCGCTGTCCCGGCTGACCGGGCTGGCCCGGGTATTCGCCCTGTCGTACGCGCTCGGCGTCACCCCGCTGGCGGACGCGTACAACGTCGCGAACACCACTCCCAACATGATCTACGACCTCGTGCTGGGCGGCGTGCTGTCCGCGACGCTCATCCCGCTGTTCGTCTCACGCCTCCAGCAGGACCGGCACCCGGCGGGGACGGATCCCCGGGACGACGACGTGCGGGCCGGTCACCGGGACGACGACGCGCAGGCCGAGCACCGGGACGACGACGCGTGGGCGGCCATATCCGCGGTGCTGAGCGTGTCGGCGGTCGTCCTGGCCCTGGGCACGCTTCTCGTCGCGGCCACGGCCGGCCTCCTGGTCAGTGGCTACACCGTGGCCACCCCGCTGGCCACCGCGGGCGGCGAGCGCCCGGTCGCCGTGCTCCTGCTGCAGCTCTTCGCCCCGCAGGTGTTCCTCTACGGCGTGATCGCCATGGCCACTGCCGTACTCAATACGGTGCGCCGCTTCGCACTGGCGACGTTCGCCCCGATCGCCAGCAACCTGGTGCTCATCACCGTCCTGCTCCTGGTGGCCGGCGACCTGCGGCACATCTCGATCGACCGGGTACGCGACGAGCCGGCCATCCTTTTGATCCTCGGGCTGGGCACCACGGCCGGCGTCGCGGCCCAGGCCCTCATCCTGGCGGTCGGGCTGCGCCGCGCCAAGGTCCGGCTGCGCTGGCGGTGGGAACCGCGGCACCCCGCGATACGGCACGTGGTCCGGCTGTCCGGCTGGACCTTCGGCATGGTCGCCGCCAACCAGGCGGCGCTGTTCGCCGTGCTGCTGCTCGCCAACAGCCGGCCCGGCGGGGTCAGCGCCTACACCTACGCGTACGCGTTCTTCCAACTCCCCTTCGGGGTGGTGGCGGTGTCCATCACCACAGCCCGTCAGCCCGCCTGGTCGGCAGCCTGGGCGGCCGGAGAACTCGAGGACCTGCGCGAGCAGGTGGCGTCGGGTCTGCGCCTGGTCATCACGCTGATGGTGCCGATCGCCGTCGTTCTGGCGGCCCTGGCCCACCCGCTGGTGAGCCTCCTGCTCGGGCACGGCGCCACCGGCGCCGCAGGCGTCGCGAGCACGGCCCGGGTGCTGGCGGTGCTCGCTCTGGGCCTGCCCGGATTCTCGGCCTACCTGTACTTCATCCGCGTCTACCAGGCGCTGCAGGACCTGCGTTCGGCCTTCCTGCTCTACCTGCTGAACAACGGCCTCACCGTCGTCATGGCGCTGGCCCTGTACCGCCCGGCCGGCGTGCAGGGCATCGCCGCTGCCGTCTCCGTGAGCTACGCCCTCAGCGCTGTCGCGGCCGCCGCGATGCTGCGCCGACGGCTCGGCATGGCCCCCGACGAGCGGCTGATGATGCCCGCCCACGCACTGACCCGAACCGTCGCGACCAGCCTGCCCGCGGGCCTGCTGGCCTGGCTGACCGTACGGTGGACCGGTGCACCGACCGGCTTGGCGGCCTTGGTGCCGCTGCTCGGCGGCGCCGCCGTCGCGGCGGTCGCCCTTCCGCTGTGCTGGGGGGTCGCGGCGCGCTCTCCCGCCGGGCAGCCTCAGATGCCGCGCGGCCGGCGCAGCCGGCGTACGACGCGGCCGCCGAGGAAGGGCGCGAGGTAGGTCACCGTCGCCGCGGGCACGTAGCGGGTCAGGCCCGCCGACCGCAGTTCGCGCACCGCCCGCCGTGCCTGGTCGGGCTGCCGGGCCTGCGCGAAGGCGACGGCGAAACGCAGGTGATGCCAGGTCAGTACGCGGGCGAAGGCGGCCTTGGACAGCGGGGTGTCCCGCCGTTCCCGGTCCAGCATGACGAGCATCCGGTCGTAGAGGCGGACCAGGTTCTTGCTGTAACCGGTGGGCTCGTCCCGGTAGATCACCAGTGGGGTGTCGAGCTTGACGATGTCGCCCTGTGCGGCGCAGCGCAGCCACATGTCCCAGTCCTCGGCGCCGTCCAGCGCGGGGTCGAACCCGCCGCAGGTTCGTAGCACCTCGGTGCGGACCAGCACGGTGGACGTCTGGAAACGATTGAGCACCAGCACGTCGCCGTAGCCCATCAGCGTCTCGCCGGTCGCCGCCGTCCTCGTCGTGCTCTCCGCCGCCCGGCTCTCGTCGAAGGTGCGGACCCAGTCACCGGCGAGCAGCACCGCCGACGGGTGCCGGGCCGAAGCCGCCAACTGCCGCGTCATCTTGTCCGGCAGCCACACGTCATCGGCGTCGAGGAAGGCCACCCACGGCTGCGTCACGTTCGCGATCCCGGTGTTGCGTGCCGCGGAAGGTCCCTGGTTGTCCTGCTTGACCAGCAGCACCTCCGGGAACGACGCCGCCACGGAAGCGGTGCCGTCCTGCGACCCGTCGTCCACGACGATCACCTGGGCCGGCCGCACCCCCTGGCCGAGCGCGGATGCCACCGCCGCTCCCAGGGTCTTCTCCGCGTTGTAAGCGGCGATCACCACGCTCACGGGCGCAAGGTCGTCCGTCATCCCGCGTCTCTCCTCTTTTCCCGTCCCGTCTTTTCCCGGCGTTCGTTGTGTGCCCGATGCCCCGGCATCCGCATGCCGGCCGGATCCGTCCCCGCGTCAGGTGGTCATCACTACTGCATCAGGTCTGGCCAGGCGCGTGGCGGTTTCCTCCAGCCCGGCGCTGTGCGAGCCCTTCACCAGCACGAGATCGCCGGGTGCCAGGCAGCCGGAAAGGTATTCCAGGGCGGCGTCGCGGTCGGGCACGAGTGTGCTGCTGACGCCGTGCGCCTGCGCCTGGCCATGGACCAGCGCCGCCTCGAGCCCGCCGACCGCGACCAGAACGGCGACACCCGCCGCGGCCACGCGTCGGCCCAGCTCGGCGTGGTAGGCCGCGGATTCGGCACCGAGTTCCCGCATTTCCCCCAGCACGGCGATGGTGCGGCGCCGTCCCGCCGACATGGCGGCCAGGGCGTTCAGCGCGGCGTCCATGGAATCGGGGTTCGCGTTGAAGGCGTCGTTGACGACCGTCACCCCGTCCGGGCGCTCGACGACCTCCATCCTGCCGGGCGTCAACTGCCGTGCCGAGCCCAGCGTTTCCGCGACATCGTCGAGCGCGACTCCGAGGCTGAGCGCGACGGCAGCGGCGGCGGTGGCATTGGCCACGTGGTGCTCCCCGTACATGCCCAGCCGCACGGGCGCGCTCGATCCGTCGTGCGTCAGGGTGAACGACGGACGGCCGTCCCGGTCCAGCTCCACTCGGGTGGCGCGTACGTCGCCGGCGGCCCTGCCGAAGGTCAGCACGCGCGCGGTGGTCCTGGCCGACATCGCCATCACATACGGATCGTCGGCGTTCAGCACGGCCAGGCCGTCCGGGGGAAGCGCCTCGACCAGCTCGCCCTTCGCCGTGGCGATGGCCTCCTTGCTGCCGCCGAATTCACCCAGGTGGGCCGTGCCCACGTTGAGCACCAGGCCGACGGTCGGCGGGACGATGCCGGTCAGGTACGTGATGTGTCCCGCACGGCTGGCGCCCATCTCGAGCAGCAGGCACCGTGTGGCGGCGTCCGCCCGCAGGACGGTCAGTGGCAGACCGATCTGGTTGTTGTAGGACAGCGGGGTCGCCACGGTGGTGCCCGCTTTTGCCAGCAATTGACTGAGCAGATCCTTGGTGCCGGTCTTTCCGGCCGACCCGGTCAATGCGACGACCGTCGGGGAGTCCAGCCTCGTCATGACCGTACGCGCGAGCCGCGCCAGCGCGTCCAGCGGGTCCGGAACGACGATGGCGGGAACGTCCACCGGCCGCGCCGCGAGGACCGCGACCGCCCCGGAGGCGACGGCTGCGGCGGCGAAGCGGTGGCCGTCGGTGCGCTCTCCGGGCAGGGCGACGAACAGACAACCGGGCCCGGCGTGCCGGGAGTCGATGACGGCGGCCCGGTCCACCACCGCCCGCGGCTCGGGAACGTCGTACAGCACACCTCCGACGGCCGCCGCGATCTCGTCCAGGGTCATCGGCACCACGGCAGGTCTTCCTTTCACCGGCACCGGGCAGGGCCATGAAACCACGCATCATCCGCAATTCTGACGCAATGTGCCTCTTGGCTCCACTTCATCACATAACGGGAGGAAACGGTCGGACGAAGATCCGTCCTGCCGGTGGTCCGGCAGAACGGCGGCATGGTGCCGAAGCCACCGCGACCAGCGGCGGCGGCAGCCGGAGGCATGATGCGATCATCGTCACCCTGCGTCGCCGGGCCGGTTGTATGCTGCGCGGGGCGATCGGTTGCCGCCCCGCATGACGACCTGTCGGATCACTGTCCGGAACATGTCCCCCTTCCGAGCCACCGCTCGCCGACGTCCGTTGTGAGGCATCCGCATGTACGACGCCATTGTGGTGGGGGGACGCTGCGCCGGCGCGTCCACCGCCCTGTTACTGGCCCGCGCGGGGTACCGCGTGCTCCTGCTGGAGAAGTCGGCGTACGGCTCCGACACCCTTTCCACCCACCTGCTCCACCAGCCCGGGATCGCGGCACTCGCCCGCTGGGGGGTGCTGGAACAGGTCCGCGCCTCGGGCTGCCCGCCTCTGGAGCGGACGGTCTACGAGGTCGCCGACATCCACATCGAGGGGAACGCCCGGGGCGTGGCGGGGCAGCGGGCGAAGTTCGCCCCCCGGCGCTACGTCCTGGACGCGCTGCTGGTGGACGCGGCCGTCGCGGCCGGCGCCGAATATCGTGAGCGCACCCGGGTGACCGGTCTGCTGCGGGACGAGGCGGGGCGGGTCGTCGGCGTCGAGGGCCGAAGCGGGGACCGGACCTTCACCGAGCGCGCGAGTCTGGTGATCGGCGCGGACGGCATGCGCTCCAGCGTCGCCCAGCTGGTGGCGGCGCCGTACACCGTGCAGGACCCGCTGATGACCTGCGCGTACTACACGTACTGGCAGGACCTGCCCGCGGACGTGGAGCTGTACGAGCGGCCCGGCAGCTGGGTGGCCACCGTGCCCACCAACGACGCGGCCACCCTCGTCCTGGTCTACTTCCCGCAGTCCCGCTTCGAGGAGATCCGCACCGACGCGCTCCACGCCTACCAGGAGCAGATACGCACCACCGCGCCCGCACTGTACGAGCGGCTGCAGGACGGCAAGCAGGCGGAGCGCCTGCGCGGCAGCGGCGATCAGCAGAATTTCTTCCGGCAGGCGGCCGGCCCCGGCTGGGTGCTGGTGGGTGATGCCGGACACCACAAGGACTCCATCACGGCACGCGGTATCACCGATGCGTTCCAGCAGGTGGAAAGCCTGGTCGGCGGGGTTGGAAGCACCCTCGGCGGTGATCCCGCGCAACTCGACGCGGCCCTGGCCCGATTCGCCGAGGACCGGGACACCGCACTCGCCTCGGGCTACCAGGCCACCCTCGGCGTCGCCCGGCTGGCGCCCCCCAACGAGCAGCGCCTTTCCATGCTGCGGGTCGTGCAGTCCGATCCGGCACTTGTCGAGATCTACCTCGACGTGGTGGCCGGCATCGCGACACCCGATGCCCTCTACACCCCCGAGCTCCTCGACCGCCTCTGAGCCGCCCCACCGGCGGCAGCTTGGCGGCCGAGCGGCAGTTCGATTTGCCGCCGAGAACATGATCAGGGATCAGTACCCCGGCGGTAATATGCTCCGGGCATCGGACGCCTGACACATCACAATATTGACACTGCACACCATTGGCGCTGCACAACCTGACTGCGCGACCGGCCACGACCCGATAGAGCACGCCGGCCTGCTCGGCGATCCCGACCGTCTCCACCTGCGCGACGAGCCGACCCGATACCGGGTGGAGCGGGACCACCGCATCATCACTGCCCCCGAACCGCGATGCGGTATGAGCACGCCCTCTTCACCGAGGCCGGCGACGACATCCGCTGAACGCCTTCAGAAAGGGGACCTGTTCGATGAGGAATCCGGTGGAAGAGCGGTGGTTACGCCGCTTCCGTGATGACGACGAGTACGAGACGAACCTGGTCTGCTTCCCGCACGCCGGTGCCGTGGCGGGCTTCTACCGCACCTGGCCCGCGGGACTGCCGTCGGACATCGGCGTCATGGCCGTCCGGTACCCGGGCCGGGAGGACCGGTTCGACGATCCGTTCCCGCCCGCGCTGGAAGCCCTGGCGGACGACATCGCCGAGGCTCTCGGCGAACTGAAAGAGCAACGGCTGGTGCTGTTCGGCCACTGCATGGGGGCTTCGGTGGCCCACGAGGTGGCGCTGCGGCTGCAGGAACAGGGCCGTCCGCCGGCCGCGTTGTGCGTGTCCGCGAGGCTGCCCCCGCAGGCGATGGCCGGTCGCCGCATGGTCGCCGGCACGGACGACGAAATCATCGCGCACGTCGTGAGCCTGGAAGCCGGCCGCGCCACCGCCTTCGAGAACCCCGTCATGAGGGAGATCGCCCTCCCCGCGATCCGCGCGGACTACCGCTTGTCGGACGGCTATTCCGGTGGCGAACGGCCTGCGCTGCACTGCCCGGTCTACGGGTACGCCAGTGACGGTGATTCCGAAGTGAGCCCGGAGCAGATGCGCGACTGGGCGGACGTGACGGACGGCGACTTCCGGCTCCGAGTGCTGCCCGGCGGGCATTTCTACCTCAAGCCCGAGGGCGAGGAAGCCACGCTGCTCGCGGACCTGACCGACGTACTGGACTCGGTCACGTCAGCCAATTCATAACCCACACATAATCAATTGGAGAGGTGCAGACCATGGCAGACTCGATAAGCTCCGCACAGGCGGAAGAGCCGGTTCAGGACCAATCCGCTCTCATCCGTCTCGTTCGTTCCGCCTGGCACGATGCGCTCGGCTACGACACGTTCGACGACGACACCAGTTTTTTTGACGCCGGCGGGGATTCGTTCGTGCTCATCTCCCTCATCGAGAAGATCACAAAATCCTCCGGACTCACGATCAAGGCCGTCGATGTCCTCCGGGCCCCCACCATCCGACGGCAGGCCGCCTTACTCGGGCAGTTGAAGGGTGATGGCAGCGGAGCAGGGCAGTGATGGAGCACGACGGGCACGCGCTCGAATCGTGGTCGGACCGGCTGGCCGGGGCGCCGACGGTTCTGGAGATACCGTCGGACAATCCTCGTCCGCATCATCATGACGCACGCAGCGGCCGGCTCCCCCTTGAGTTGTCCACCGAAACCGCGATGTCGGTACGCGGGCAATCGCAGACATCGAATACGCCTTCGCGCGCCGTTCTCCTGGCCGCATTCGGCCTCACGCTGAGCAGGCTGACCGGTGCGAGCACTCTGCTCGTCGGCGTCGCCGGCCCCGGCAATCCTGTTCCGGTTCGTGTCGACGTCGACGACGATCTCGCGCCGCGGGAATTCGTCCGCGGTGTTCAGGAATCGCTGGCGTGGAGCCTGGACCGGGGAGAGGTTCCGTTCGGCGACATCGTGACCCGACTGGGTGTGGAACGGTCCGGTCGGTGTCATCCGCTCGTCCAGGCTTTCTTCGGAATGGATGACCGGCTCGACCCGGAGACGAGTGACGCCGAGCCCGTAGCGGCTCGTATCGAGGACGCCGATCCCGGTGGCAACGGGTTCGACATCGCTGTACGGCTGGACGGCTCCGGCCAATCCTTCGCGGGGCACATCGAGTACGCGACGGACCTGTGGAACACAGGTGAGGCGGAGAGGTTCGCCAAGGATTACGCGGCCGCCGTGGCACAGCTCGCGCAGGCGATGGCGGCAGGCAGCGTGGACGTGACGCTGGCGGACGTCCGGTGCATCTCCGTCGATTCGCAGAAGATCCTCGACACCGTCAACGACACAAGCCAGGACTTCCCGTCCTCGTCCGTCGACGAGCTCTTCCGTATCGCGGCGGATCGATGGCCCGATGTGCCGGCCGTGCGCGATGCGGAATCGGAGCTCACGTACGCCGAACTGGCCGTCGCCGCCGCCCAACAGGCGCATCTGCTGCGTGCCGCCGGTGTCCGCGAGGGCGACACCGTGCTGATCGGTGTTCCCCGATCGGTGGCGGAGACCGTGGCGGTGCTGGGCACCCTCTGGGCGGGCGCTGCCTACATCGGAGTCGACCTGGCCCAACCCGAGGCCCACACCGCGAGGATCATCGCAAAGGCGTCTCCCGCCGCCGCGATCGTGACCGAGGACGGGGCCGCCGGTCTCGCGCCGCACCGCATATCCACGGTCAGTTCCTGGCGCCGGGGATGGGAGGCCGGCGCAGAGAGCGCGCCCCCGGTCCGGCCCGATCCCGATCGACTGGCCTACATCGCCTTCACCTCGGGCTCGACGGGTGAGCCGAAGGGCGTGGCGATCCCGCACCGCGGGGTGATCCGGCTGGTCCACGACGGCAAATACCTGTCGCTGGGCCCGGGCGAACGCTTCCTCCGTATGGCGTCACTCGCGTTCGACGCCTCCACGCTGGAGCTCTGGGGGAGCCTGCTGACGGGCGCGACAATCGAGGTCTGCCCACCGGAATTGCTGTTGCCGAACGAAATCGGTGCTTTTCTCGCGGAGTGCCGGATCACCGTGGCCTGGCTCACGTCGGGCCTTTTCGGGCTCGTACAGGAATTCGCCCCGGAAACGCTGGGCGGCCTGCGGCATCTCATGACCGGCGGCGATGTGGTGCCCTACGAGCACATCAAGAACGCCCTCACCGAACACCCCGGTCTCGTCGTCACGAACGCCTACGGCCCGACCGAGAACACGACCTTCACAACATTCCACTCGGTGCGTGATCCCGCCGGCATCGACGGACCGCTTCCCATCGGTTCACCGGTCCCCGGAACCCGGATCCATGTCCTGGACAAGCGCGCGAGACTGCTGATGCCCGGGGCCGTCGGGGAACTGTATGCCGCCGGGGAGGGCCTGGCGGCGGGCTACCTCAATGACACGGCGGAAACCGATCGGACGTTCGGCTTTTTCTCGCCGGACGTCGACGAGCGGCTCTACCGCACCGGTGACCTGGTGCGTATCGACGGAGCCGGCCACATCCGCTTCGTGGGACGGGCGGACGACCAGGTCAAGGTCCGCGGCTTCCGCATCGAGCTGCAGGCGATCAGGGAGGCGCTGAACGCTCAGGAGGGAGTCGAGGAGTCGTACGTGACGGTCACGGACGGCACCAGCATGGACAAGCGGCTCGTCGCCGCGGTCCGGCTGACGCCGGGGACGGCGGTCACGCCCGCCGACCTGAGGGACCGCCTGGGCGACCTTCTGCCGTCGTACATGGTGCCGCCGCTCTGGGCGGTCGTGGACCGGATGCCCGTCACCGCGACCGGGAAGGTCGACCGGCGCCGGCTCGCGGCCGTCGCCGGACCGGCCGGCTCGTTCGCGCAGCGCGGCCGGGCCTGATCCCGGCGATCCCGTGGTCCGCCTCCGGGCGGGACCACGGGGCCTTTCCGTATTTGGGGGTCGCCCTGATCACCCGTGGTAGCCGTCCAGGCGGGACAGGGCGTACAGCATGACCTCGTCGGCGCCGCCGCCGATCGACCACATCGGGCTGTCCCGGAAGTACCGGGCGGTCCACATCTCCTCCATGTACCCGAGGCCGCCGTGGAATTGCAGGCAGGTCGCGGCGATCTCCCGGGCCAGCCGCCCCGCCTCGAGCTTCGCGACGGTCGCGAACCGGTTCACGTCCTCACCGCGGATGTACGCCTCCGCGGCCGTGTAGTTGTAGTGCCGCAGCATGTCCAGCCGACCGCTCAGCTCGGCCAGCGTGAAGCCTATGTACTGCTGGTCGATCAAGGGCTTGCCGAAGGCCTGGCGGGCCTTGAGGTAGTCCGCGGTCCGGGCCAGGGCCGTCTCCATGCCGCCGACCGCGGTGTAGCTGAGCGACAGGCGCTCGTTCTGGAATTGGCTCATCTGCTGGTAGAAGCCCAGGCCGATCTCGCCGATCGTGTTGCCGACCGGGACCCGCACGTCGGTGAACGTCAGCTCCGCGGTGTCGGAGGAGCGCATGCCGAGCTTGTCGAGCTTGCGGTGGACTTCGAAGCCGGGCGCGTCCGTCGGAACGACGATCTGCGAGAAGCTGCCGTAGCCGGGCTTGTCGGACGTACGGGCCAGCAGGCAGATCCAGTCGGCCTGGGCGCCATTGGTGATGTAGAGCTTCGAGCCGTTGATCACCCAGTCGTCGCCGTCGCGCACCGCGCGGGTACGCAAGGCCACCACGTCGGAGCCCACATCGGGCTCGGTCACCGCGACCGAGCAGACCGCCTCGCCCTTGATCGCCGGGACCAGGTACTTCTGCTTGAGTTCCTCGGTGCCGAAATTGTGCAGCGACGGGGTCGCCATGTCCGTCTGGACACCGATCCCCAGGGCCACGCCACCGGGGCCGACCCGGCCGAGTTCCTCGTGCAGGATCACCGTGAAGAGGTGGTCCGCGCCCTGTCCGCCGTATTTCTCGTCGTACTCCACGCCGAGCAGGCCGAGCCGGCCCAGCTTCGGAAACAGTTCGTGTGCGGGGAAGATCCCCTTCGCTTCCCATTCATCTGCGAACGGCCCGATTTCCTTCTCGGCGAAGTTCCGGACTAATTCACGAAACGCCTTGTGTTCAGCGGTGAAATTTACCATGATCACAACGATGGCTTTGTGTGACATAATTGTCAAGGGATTGACACGGCAGCCTCGGATCCTGCCGGGAAAGAATTCATGACTTCCGGTTCCCGGGAACGCTTTCGTGATATGGGGACCGGGCGGAGGGATGCCGATTCCCGTGAGTCATTGGCCCGGCTGTTTCCGGAAGCGTGGCACGCCGGTGCTGGGCCGCTGCCGTGCGACCTGGACGTCCAACCGCCCTACCGCCCAACTGGCCCCCCGGCGGCCCAAGTCGCCGCCCGCGGTGTGTGTTGCGGCACATTCCGGCATCTGACGGTGCGTCAGTTCGAGAGGTCAACGTCCCGCTTTCCACACAGGTCAGAGGGGGTGCGCCGCCAAGCGGGGAGGGAGTCGCGCGGGGTACCGGCGCACCCGCTCAGGAAGCGCCGCGCGCGCGAGGCACTTAGTATTGGTCGGCTTGGCTTGCTTTTGGTACGGATGCGGCGCCCGTGAGGGCATTTCATCACGCGCCCGGAGCTGGGTGCAGGACCCCCGAAAGGGGACGAGGGACGAGGAGCGCATGGATCTGAAGGTGCAGAGCGACCCGCTGCGGGACGCGGACCTGCTGATGAGCGAACTCGGCGCGACCGATGTGACCGACGCGACCCGCGCGACGGATACGGCCGGCGCCGCCGGTACGAGCCGCGCCACGGACACGGCCGACGCCGCCGATCCGATCGGCGCGGACGAGCGGCCCGCCGTTCCGCCCGCCCGGTTCGCCGGACGTCCGGCGGCCGGGCCCCGGACGCTGATGGACGTGCTCCACGCGACCGTTCTCGCCCACCCGCAGGAGCCGGCGCTGGACGACGGCCGCACCGCGCTGACGTACCGCGCGCTGGCCGCGGAGGTCGACGGGCTGCGGCGCAGGCTGGCCGCGGCCGGGATCGGCCCGGGCGACCGGGTGGGTGTCCGGGTGCCGTCGGGCAGCAACGACCTCTACGTGTGCATCCTGGCCGTGCTCGCGGCGGGCGCCGCGTACGTGCCGGTGGACGCCGAGGACCCGGACGAGCGGGCGGAGCTGGTCTTCGGTGAGGCGGGCGTGGCCGCCGTGCTGGGCGCCGACCGCACCCTGACCCCGGCCGGCGCAGCCCGTGGCTCCGCAGCCGGCGCCCGTGGCACCGAGCCCACCGCCCGTAGCGCCGGGCCGGATTCCCGTACCGCCGTGTCTGCCGCTCGCAGCACCGGCGCCCGCCGTCCCTCTCCCGACGACGACGCGTGGATCATCTTCACCTCGGGCTCCACCGGCCGCCCCAAGGGCGTCGCGGTCACCCACCGCAATGCCGCCGCCTTCGTCGACGCCGAGGCCGCGCTGTTCCTCCAGGAGGAACCGATCGGTCCGGGCGACCGCGTGATGGCGTCCCTGTCGGTCGCCTTCGACGCGTCCTGCGAGGAGATGTGGCTGGCCTGGCGCAACGGCGCCTGCCTGGTGCCGGTGCCGCGCTCGCAGGTGCGCGGCGGCAGCGACCTGGGCCCGTGGCTGGCCGAGCAGGAGATCACCGTGGTGTCCACGGTGCCCACGCTCGCCGCGCTGTGGCCCGCCGAGGCACTCAACGAGGTGCGGCTGCTGATCTTCGGCGGCGAGGCGTGCCCGCCCGAGCTGGTCGAGCGCCTGGTCACCGAGGGCCGCGAGGTCTGGAACACCTACGGCCCGACCGAGGCCACCGTCGTCGCCTGCGCGGCGCTGCTGACCGGCGAGGGGCCGGTACGGATCGGCCTGCCGTTGGACGGCTGGGAGCTGGCCGTGGTGGACGAGGCCGGCGAGCCCGTGCCCATGGGCGGCACCGGCCAGCTGATCATCGGCGGCGTCGGACTGGCGCGCTACCTGGACGCAGAAAAGGACGCGGAGAAGTACGCGCCCCTGGAGTCGCTCGGCTGGCGGCGCGCGTACCGCAGCGGCGACCTGGTGAAGGCCGAGCCGGAAGGGCTGCTGTTCCTCGGCCGGGCCGACGAGCAGATCAAGCTCGGCGGCCGGCGGATCGAGCTGGGCGAGGTGGACGCCGCCCTCCAGGCGCTGCCCGGCGTCGCCGGCGCCGCCGCGGCCGTACGCACGACCCGGCGCGGCAACCAGTTGCTGGTCGGCTACGTGGTGGCCGGCGACGGCTGGGACCGGGCCGCGGCCGTCGCCGAGCTGACCGCACGGCTGCCCGCCGCGCTGGTGCCGCTGCTGGCGACCGTGGAGACGCTGCCGACCAGGACCTCCGGCAAGGTGGACCGGGCCGCACTGCCCTGGCCGCTGCCCGAGTCCGCGGTACCCGCTTCCGCCGAGGAGTCCGCCGAGCCGCTGCGCGGCACCGAGGCGTGGGTGGCCGAGCAGTGGACCGAGGTCCTCGGCGTGCCGGTCCTCGAAGCCCGCGACGACTTCTTCGCGATGGGCGGCGGCAGCCTCGCCGCCGCCCAGCTCACCACGCTGCTGCGTACGCGCTTCCCGTCGGTGGCCGTCGTCGACATCTACCAGGCCTCCACCGTGCGCAAGCTGGCCCGGATGCTGGACCGCTCGGTGCGCGGCGACCGGCAGGCCAGGCAGATCGCGCCGGTCCCCGATCGCGCCAAGGCCGTGCAGCTGCTCGCGCTGCTGCCGCTGTACGCGCCGGCCGGGCTGCGCTGGACGACCGGACTGCTGGCGCTGGGCAACGTCCTGGCCAGGACCGGCCACTACCCGTGGGCGCCGACCGCCTCCTGGTGGCTGATCGCGGCCGCGGCCGCACTCCTGTTCAGCCCGCCCGGCCGGCTGGCGCTGGCCGCCGCCGGGGCCCGGCTGCTGCTGCTCGGGCTGAAGCCGGGCAGCTACCCGCGCGGCGGCAGCGTCCACCTGCGGCTGTGGGCCGCCGAGCGGCTGGCGGAGGCCACCGGGGCGACGGCGCTGTCCGGCGCGTGGCTGATCCGGTACGGCCGGGCGCTGGGCGCCCGCATCGCCCCGGACGTGGACCTGCACTCGCTGCCGCCCGTCACCGGCATGCTCAAGCTCGGCCGGGGCTGCGCGATCGAGGCCGAGGTCGACCTCAGCGGCTACTGGCTCGACGGCGACCGGCTGGAGGTCGGCCCGGTGAAGGTCGGCTCGGGCGCCGTGGTCGGCACCCGCAGCACCCTGCTGCCCGGCGCGCGGATCGGAAAGCGGGCGCAGATCGCGGCCGGCTCCAGCGTGACCGGTCAGGTCCCCACCGGTCAGCGCTGGGCGGGCGCCCCCGCGGTCAAGCTGGGCCGGGCCGAGCGGCGCTGGCCCAAGCAGCGCCCCGCCCGCCGGGCACACTGGGCCGCGGCGTACGGCGCAAGCGGGCTGGGCCTGACGCTGCTCCCGCTGGCCGCCGCCCTCGCGGCGCTGGCGGTCGCCGGCGCTCTGGTGCCCACCGACAGCGGCCTCGCGGACGCGCTCCGGGGCACGCTCATCGCCCTGGTGCCCGCCACCCTGGCGTTCGGCCTGACCTACGCGGCGCTGCTGCTGGCCGCCGTCCGGCTGCTGAGCCTGGGCCTGAGCCCCGGCTGGCACCCGCTGCACAGCCGCGTGGGCTGGCAGTCCTGGACGGTGATCCAGCTCATGGACACCGCCCGCGACCGGCTCTTCCCGCTGTACGCCGGGCTGATCACCCCGGTGTGGCTGCGCGCGCTGGGCATGAAGGTCGGCAGCGGGGCCGAGGTCTCCACGGTGCTGGCGATTCCCAGCCTCACCACCGTCGGCGACGGCGCCTTCCTCGCCGACGACGTCCTGGTCGCCCCGTACCAGCTGGGCGGCGGCTGGCTGCGGATCGGCCCGGCCGAGATCGGCGAGCGCGCGTTCCTCGGCAACTCCGGCATGACCGCACCCGGGCGCGCCGTCCCGGACCGCGGCCTGGTCGGGGTCCTGTCGGCCACGCCGAAGAAGGCCAAGGAGGGCCGCTCCTACCTCGGCATGCCGCCGGTGCGGCTGCCGCGTACCGCGGACGACGGCGACCAGAGCCTGACGTACGAGCCGCCCGCCCGCCTGATGTGGGCGCGCGGCCTCGTCGAGGTCTGCCGGCTGGTGCCGGTCGTGTTCTCGG
Source organism: Actinacidiphila acididurans (assembly GCF_016918855.1). Taxonomy (GTDB): domain Bacteria; phylum Actinomycetota; class Actinomycetes; order Streptomycetales; family Streptomycetaceae; genus Actinacidiphila; species Actinacidiphila acididurans. Next base: position 177,182 of record NZ_JADKYB010000016.1, on the reverse strand, counting down.
CGGCGCTGACCGTCCTGGTCCTGGCGGCGCTGGCGCGCCTGGCGCAGAGCGGGATCCTGGCGATGGCGCTGCTGTCGGGGCCGCTGCTGCTGGCCGCGGGCGGCGTGGCCGCCGTGGTGTCGATCGCCGCGAAGTGGCTGCTCGTCGGCCGGTTCCGGGCGGTGGAACGCCCGCTGTGGAGCGGCTTCGTGTGGCGCAACGAACTGGCCGACACCTTCGTGGAGGTGCTCGCGGTGCCGTGGCTGGTCGGGGCGGTGCCCGGCACGCCGGTGATGAACCTGTGGCTGCGGGGGCTGGGCGCGCGGATCGGCCGGGGCGTGTGGTGCGAGAGCTACTGGCTGCCCGAGGCCGACCTGGTCACCCTCGAGGACGGGGTGAGCGTGAACCGCGGCTGCGTGCTGCAGACCCACCTCTTCCACGACCGGATCATGCGGATGGATACGGTGGTGCTCCGCGCCGGGTCCACGCTCGGTCCCGGTGGCATCGTGCTGCCCGGCAGCGAGGTCGGGGCCCGCAGCACGCTGGGTCCCGCGTCGCTGGTGATGCGGGCGGAGTCCATCCCCGCGGACAGCCGCTGGCTGGGCAATCCGGCCGAGGCGTGGCACGACGAGGAGCCGGAGCCGGACGAGGCGTGACGACAGGCCGGGGGCGACGCCGGGGCCGCCCCCGGCGCCCGCGCCCGGGCGTGGAGTGACGCAGGCCCGGCGCGCACCGTCCTGCGGACACAGGAGAACGAAGGACTGATGACCCCGAAGCGAGCAGCGGCGCCGCAGGCGGACCCGTACTTCCCCGCCCACGGCGACACCCGCTACCGGGTCCACCGCTACGAACTGGCGCTGGACTACCGGCCCGCTTCCAACCGGCTGCGCGGCACCGCGCGGCTCAGCGCGGTGGCCGACGGCGCGGAGCTGCGGGAGTTCACGCTCGACCTGGCCGACTTCCGGCTCCAGCGGGTCGTCGTCGACGGCCGGCCCGCGCACTACGCCCACCGCGCGGGGCGGCTGCGGGTCCGTCCCGCGAAGGCGGTCGAGGCGGGCGCGGCCTTCACCGTCGAGGTGCACTGGACCGGCAACCCGCAGCCGGTCACCAGCCAATGGGGCGGCCTGGGCTGGGAGGAGCTCACCGACGGCGCGCTGGTGGCCAGCCAGCCGGTCGGCGCGCCGTCGTGGTACCCGTGCAACGACCGGCCCGCGGACAAGGCGTCGTACCAGATCTCGGTCACCGCCCCGTCCGTGTACACGGTGGTCGTCAGCGGCAGGCTGCTGTCCAGGACCGCCGGGGCCAGCAGCACCACCTGGGTCTACGAGCAGCCGGCGCCCACCTCCTCCTATCTGGTGTCCGTCTCGATCGGCCGGTACGAGGCGGTGCAACTGGTGGGCGGCGGCTCGGTGTTCGCCCCGCGCCGCCCGGTGCGGCAGATCGGGTGGGTACCGGCGCGGCTCCGCCGCGAATTCGCCGTCGACTTCGGCCGGCAGACCCGCATGATGGACTTCTTCGAGGACGTCTTCGGGCCGTATCCGTTCGACGAGTACGCGGTGGTCGTGGCCGACGAGGAGCTGGACGTACCGGTCGAGGCGCAGGGGCTGGCCACCTTCGGCACCAACCACCTGGGCGGGCGGCGCGGGTCGGAGCGGCTGGTCGCCCACGAACTGGCCCACCAGTGGTTCGGCAACAGCCTCTCGATCGGCGACTGGCGGCACATCTGGCTCAACGAGGGCTTCGCCAAGTACGCGGAGTGGCTGTGGTCCGAGCACAGCGGCGGCCCGCGGGCCGCCGCGCACGCCGCCGACGCGTACCAGAACCTGGCCCGGCTCCCGCAGGACCTGATCCTCGGCGACCCGGGCCGCCGGCTGATGTTCGACGACCGGCTCTACCAGCGCGGCGGCCTCGCGGTCCACGCGCTGCGCAGCGCGATGGGCGAGGGCCCGTTCTTCCGCATGCTCAAGGGCTGGACGGCCGTGCACCGCCATGGCGTGGTGACCACGGCGGGGCTGGCCGCCCACGCCGCCCAGTACACCTCCCGCCCGCTGGCCCCGGTCCTCGACGCCTGGGTCCACCGGGCGGCGCTGCCACCGTTCGCCGAACAGGATGCCTGAACCGGCCGCCCGAGGTCGGTGCTGCGTTCGTACGCGTCAGGTGGCGTTGATGTCGAGCCTGCCGATCCTGTTCGGTGTGAGCAGGCCGAACCAGATGGCGCCGGGCTGGTGCGGGTTGATGTCGCAGGGGTACGAGGCCGACGAGGGGGTGGGCCACATCGTGACGTCGCCGGTGCGCGGGTCGAACCGGGCGATCTGGTTGCCGAGTCCGACGGCGGCGGGGAAGCTCACCGCGATGTAGATGTTGCCGTCGCTGCCTTCGGCCACCGGCCCGGGCGAGGGCAGCGGGTTGCCCACGCTGTGCCCGATGAGCCCGTCGAGGATGCCGGTCAGGATGCCCGCCGGGCCGGCCAGCGGATATTCCGTGATGTGGCCGGTGGCCGGGTCGATCCGGGCGATCTTCAGGCCCAGCGCCTCGCCGACCCAGATGGAGCCGTCCGACGCGCTGCGCACGCCCACCGGGAAGGACGCGGGCGTCGGCATGGTGTAGAGGGTGAAGTGCTTGGTGTCGACGTCGATCGTGCCGACCTGGTTCATCTGCGGGAGGCCGAACAGCACGGTCCGGCCGGGCCCCGGCTTGATGATGCCGAACAGCGCGTGCACCTGGCCCAGAATCTCCCCGGGCACCCGGTACTTGGTGAACTCCCCGGTGTGCGGGTCGTACCGCCCGACGGAGTTCAGGCCGCCGAGGGTGAACCACAGGGCGTGGTCCGGCCCCCAGGCGATGTCGTTGGCCAGGCCCAGCCCGGTGTGGAGGGGGATGCCCAGGACCGTGGTGGCGAACGCGTTGGCCCACGGCAGCGGGATCTCGGTCATGCTGCCGTCGCGGGTGTCGACGCGCAGCAGGCTGTTGCCGGTGACCTGCGGCATCCAGAGGTTGCCGTCCGCGTCCAGGTCCATGCCGCCCGGCATGGACAGCGGCATCGGCGTATCGAAGTTCGTGAACGTCCCTGTCGTGGTGTCGTACCGGGCGATCTGGCTGCTGAGGTACTGCTCCACCCACAGGTTGTCGTTGTGGTCGAACTCGACCTCGCACACGCCGCCGACCGGGAGCGACGAGGGAACCGGCCCGTATTCGGTGATGGGTGACTGCTGCGCCGCCGCCCCCGGTGCCGCCAGCAGCGCACCTGTGAGCGCACCCGCCGCGGCGAACGCGCCGAGCAGAGTGTGCCGGCGCCGACGTCCCCTCTTCCCCGCAGAAACCGATGTCTCCCGCACGCCGCTCTCCTTCGATCCGCACCCGTCCACTGACTGCCCGTCAGCTCTGCCCGCTCAGCCAGTGTCGCGGCGCCCGGCTTCGCCGGACAGGGAGTGCGCCGGGCGCACGGGAGCCAGGGGCGCGGCGGCCCGATTTACGCGGCGGGCAGTTTGGCCTCGACGATGTCGGCGAACTCGATGACAGGCGGTTCGGCGAACAGTTCCCCGGCCGCCTCGCGCAGCGCGCCGCCGTACGCGTCCAGGTGGGCCCGGCGGCCGGCCTCGTCGGCGAAGGCGTCGAAGATCGCGAACGTCGTCGGCCCCAGCCGCGAGGCCACCCAGACGGCCGTCGTGACCTCGTGCCGTACCTGCTCCACGGCCGACTTCAGCACGGCCTCGACGTCCGCCACCCGGTCCGGCTTCGCCTCGATGCGGATGAGCATGCCCACGGTGATCATCTGTGCGCTCCCTACTTTTAGAGCGATCGCTCAAGAAGTACGGTAGCCCACTTCCTGAACGATCGCTCTAGAATTGGGCCATGAAGACAGGGCGACCCCGGTCCTTCGACCGCGAGCAGGCACTCGAGCGTGCGGTGGACGTGTTCTGGGCGTACGGCTACGACGCGACCTCGGTGTCCGTACTCACCGCAGCCCTGGGGATCGGACCGGCCAGCATGTACGCGGCCTTCGGCGACAAGCGGGCCCTGTTCCTCGAAGCGCTCGGGCGCTACCTGCACACGTACGGCGCCTTCACCGCGTCCGCGCTGAGCGAGGAACCGCGCGCCGGTGATGCCGTCGAACGCCTGCTGTTCGAGGCCGCCGCGGCGTACACCAGGCCCGACCACCCGCCCGGCTGCCTGCTGATCACCGCGGCGACCAACTGCTCCCCGCAGTCCTCGGACATGTCGACCCGACTGCGCGAACTGCGTGCGGCAGGTCTGCGCGCCCTCCAGGACAAGATCGCCGCCGCCGTACGGTCGGGCGAACTGCCCCCCGACACCGACGCCCACGCCCTGGCGACCTTCTACTCGGCCGTCCTCCAGGGCATGTCCGCCCAGGCCCGCGACGGCGCGTCCCGTTCCGACCTGCGACACATCGCCGAAGCGGCCCTCCTTGCCTGGCCGTCGGCACCACCTCGACGCGTCGCTTCCTGACCGGTACACGGACGAACGTGGCCTCCGTAAAAACGAGTTGGCGGACCACGGCGACCGCTGCTACTTTTCCTGAGGCCGTGCGAGAGAACGAGGAGGTGGTACCCGTGAACCTGATGACATGGGTGCTCCCCTCCGGGGTCACGGTCGGGCGATAGGGACAGGTCGTCCGGGAGCGCCGTTCAAGAGCACTCCCGAAAGGCACGACCATGCGATTCACTTCCGAACGGCGCCTCGACGAGGGCGTCCTGGAACGCGAATTCACCCTCGGCGAGATCCCCGGCATCCTGTGGACGCCCGCCTCCGTATCCGCGCCGGCGCCGCTGATCCTGCTCGGGCTCCCTCTGCTCGGGCTGCGCAAGATGTACCCCCGGCTGGCGGCACGGGCTCGGCACGCGGTGGCGGACGGCTTCGCCGCGGCCACCATCGAACTCCCCGGCAGCGGGGACCGGCCCCGTTGGGGCGCCATCGAGCAGGCCCGCGCCGATATGCGCCGGGCGCTCGAGGCCGGCGAACCGGTCGGCGACGAGATCATCGACGCACTCGTCCTCCCGCTCGTCGACAAAGCGGTCCCGGAATGGCAGGCCGCCCTGGACGCCCTTCTTTCGCTGCCCGGGATCGGCGGCCCGGTCGGGTACTCGGGGGGAGTGATCTCCATCGGCGTTCGCCTTGCGGTCGTCGAGCCGCGCATCGTGGCGGCCGGTCTCTTCGCCGGGAGCTTCATCCCTCGCACCACCCTCGAGGAGGCCCGCCAGGTCACCATTCCGCTGCATGTCCTGCTGCAGTGGGACGACGAAGGGAACGACCGGCAGGCGGCGCTGGACCTGTTCGACGCCTTCGGCTCCAAGGAGAAGACGCTGCAGGCCAACATGGGCGGCCACACCGGCGTCCCGCAGTTCGCGGGGGACGCCGCGGCCCAGTTCTTCACCCGGCACCTGAAGTGAGGCCGGGCCGGCAGGCCGACGGCGGACGCTAATGCACAACCGCCCCGACCGCGACAATAACGGCCACCGGCCGTACCGCCCGGTCGGGGCGGCGCGTCTCCCACTTGGCGTCGGTGAAGGTCCCGCCGGCGGAAAACCAGGTGGCGTCGGCGTGCTGCCTGGATAGGGTCGGGGAATGCCCGAGCTGAAGCCGCTGAGCGCCGGTCATGCCCCGGCGGTCCTGGCCTTCGAGTTGGCGAACCGCGCCTACTTCGCCGCCTCGATCTCCGACCGCGGCGACGACTTCTTCGACCGGTTCACCGACCTGTACAACGCGTTGCTGGCCGAGCAGGAGGCCGGCATCTGCGCCTTCTACGTACTCGTCGCCGAGGACGGCTCGGTACTCGGCAGGTTCAATCTGGTCGACATCAAGGACCACACCGCGGAACTCGGCTACCGGGTCGCCCAGCACGCTGCCGGTCGTGGCGTGGCGACCGCGACCGTCCAGGAACTGTGCCGACTTGCCCCGGCCCGACACGGCCTTCGCACCCTGCGGGCGGCCGCCGCCCACCGGAACCTCGCGTCCCAGAAGGTGCTGACCAAAGCAGGGTTCGTCCCCGTCGGCCCGGCCGACCCGACCCACCTCGGCGGCAAGCCGGGCACCTGGTACCAGCGCGACCTGGAGCATCTCCGGCGGGTCGAGTAACGCCCAGCGAGTCGACCGCCGACGGCGCGGGAGCCGAGGCGGCCGCCCCACGGGAAAAAGGGCGCCAGCCTTGTCCACGGCACGGTGACCTGACTCATGGCCACCGAGCCCGCAGTTCCCCACCACTCATTTCGTTGGGACCTGAGGCACGACGCCGGCGGCGTCCGGCTGTTCGGGAAGAGGGGCGCGCAGTGGGAAGTGGCAGGCCGCGGCGTGGCCGGGGCCGAAGGCGCGCGGGGCGGGCTCCTCGTCGGCGCAGCGCGCCTGGGCCAGCGGGCATCGGGTGCGGAACCGGCATCCGCTGGGCGGCGCGACCGGATCGGGCGGTTCGCCGCTGGGCGCATGGCCGCGCTTGGCCCGCTCGGCGGCGGGGTCGGGGACGGGGACGGCGGCCAGCAGCCCGGCCGTGTAGGGGTGCGCGGGGCGCTCGCAGACGTCCTCCGCGCTGCCGGTCTCGACCAGTCGGCCCAGGTACATCACGCCGATCCGGTCGGCCAGGTGCCGTACCACGGCGAGATCGTGCGAGATGACGACGTAGGACAGGCCGTGCGCGGCCTGGAGGCGCTTCATCAAGTTCAGCACCTGGGCGCGGACGGAGACGTCCAACGCGGAGACCGGCTCGTCCGCGACGATCACCCGTGGGGTGAGGGCCAGCGCACGGGCCAGGCCGATCCGTTGCCGCTGGCCGCCGGAGAATTCGTGCGGGAAGAGGTCGAGGCCGCGCTCGGGCAGACCCACCTCGGCCATCAGCTCGGCCGCACGGGCCCGTTGCTCGCCCGCGGTGCCTACTGAGTGAATCTGCAACGGCTCCCGCAGGATGGCGCCGACGCGCATGCGCGGGTCGAGCGAGGAGAACGGGTCCTGGAAGACCATGTGGAGGTCGCGGCGCCGCCTTCGCAGCGCTCGCCCGCGCAGCGAACCCAGGTCGGTGCCGTCCAGGGCGACGGTGCCGGCGTCGGGGCGGTCCAGGCCGACGAGCAACCGGCCGAGCGTGCTCTTCCCGCACCCCGACTCGCCCACCAGGCCGAACGTCTCCCCCTGCGCCAGACTGAACGACACGCCGGAGACGGCGTGGACGACGCGCCGGGCCCGGCCGGGCAGCCGGGCGCCCCGCACGGGGTACTCACGCACCAGGTCGCGCGCCTCCAGCAGCGGTACCCCCGCCGCCGGTGCCGGCTCGTCCCGCTCCACTGCCGTGGTCGTCGCCGGGAGCGGGCCGCCGGCCCGCGCCGGCTGCCCGGGTCCTCGCGCGGACACCGCTCGTTTCGCCGGAAGGGTCGCGGACATCTCGTCTCCGGTGGTGGCCGTCCCTGGCCCCGGAGCCGTCGCATCCGCCGGGGCGCGGCGGGGGGCTGCGACCGGCACGGGCCCCCTGACCGGGTGCCAGCACGCGAACTTGTGCCCGTGTTCCCCCCTCAGCACGGGTTCTTCCGTCCGGCACCGTTGGGTGGCGTACGGGCAGCGCTCGGCGAAGCGGCAGCCGGCGGGTGGGTCGAGGAGATCCGGCGGCAGCCCGGGAATGGTCGGAAGTTCGCCGAGCGGGTCCTGATCCAGCCGGGGGACGGAGGCCAGCAGTCGCTGGGAATAGGGGTGGCGCATGTCGTGGAAGAAGCGGTCCGTGCCGGCGCTCTCGGCGATGCGTCCGGCGTACATGACGTACACCCGGTCGATGTTGCCGGCGGTGACGCCCATGTCGTGGGTGATGAGGATCATCGCCATACCGAGACGAGCGCGCACTGACGCGAGCAGGGCCAGGATCTGCGCCTGGACGGTGACGTCGAGAGCGGTCGTGGGCTCGTCGGCGATGAGCACCCGGGGCTCGTTGGCCAGCGCCATCGCGATGAGCGCGCGTTGCCGCTGCCCGCCGGAGAGCTGGTGCGGATAGTCGTCCAGGCGCCGTCGGGGCTGGGGCAGCCCGACCAGTCCGAGCGCCTCGACGGCTCGTTCGCGCGCCGCGGCCCGCGAACAGCGCTGGTGCAGCAGCACCGGTTCGGCGATTTGGCGGCCGATGGTCTTGGTCGGGTCCAAAGAGGTCATCGGGTCCTGGAAGACCATCGCGATGTCGTTGCCGCGCACCCGTCGCAGTTCTCGTGCGGGCAGCCCCACCAGTTCCCGGCCGTCCAGCCGGACGGAGGAGCCGGGAGCGATGCCGCCGCCGGGCGGCAGCAGGCCCATGAGGGAAAGCCCCGTCATGGACTTGCCGCAGCCCGACTCGCCGACCAGACCCAGGGTTTCCCCGGCCTCCAGCGTGAACGACACGTCCTCGACGGCCCGAACGGTGCCGCGGCCGGTGGTGATGCGGGTGGTGAGGTGGCGGACGTCGAGCAGGGGCATGCGGGTTCCTCGCGAGGTGACCGCCGGGAGCGGCGAGCGGCTGTGGGACATTCCGTGACGCGGGACATTCCGTGACGTCAGGTGCGCTTGAGCCGGACGTCGAGGGCGTCGTGGAGCGCGTCGCCGAGCAGGTTGAACGCGACCACCGTGAGGACGAGGAGCGCTGCCGGCGGATACACCAGCCACCAGTAGCCGTCGTACAGGAAGTCCAGGCCGCCGGTGAGCATCGTGCCCCAGTCGGCGTTCGGCGGCGGCAGGCCCAGGCCGAGGAAGCTGAGCGTGGACAGCATGAGAATGGAGTCGGCGACGGTGAAGGTGGCGCTGACGATGACGACTCCCGCGGCGTTGGGCACGAGGTGGCGCAGCACCACCCGTGGCCCGGTGCCGCCCATCATCCGTGCGGCCTGCACGAACTCCCTGGTGCGCAGGGTGAGGACCTCACCGCGTACCAGGCGGGCCGGCGACAGCCAGGACAGCAGCGACAGGAGCAGGATGATCCCGCCCAGGGAGGGGCTGAACATGCTGACCATGATCAGGAGCAGCACGAGCCCGGGTACGGCGAGGAAGGTGTCGACCACCCGCATCATCAGGGAATCGGTGACGCCGCCCACGTAGCCGGAGAACGCCCCGTATAGGGTGCCGACAACGGTGGTGGCCACGGCCACGGCGAAGCCGAGCTCCAGCGAGGAGCGGCCGCCGGCCATCAACCGGCCGAGCACGTCGTAGCCGTTGGCGTCGGTTCCCAGCGGATGCCCGCCACCGGGCGGGAGTTCGGCGAGGTCGAGGTGCACGGTCACCTGGTCGGTGCGGTAGAACAGCGGTCCGGCGAAGCAGAACAGGGCGACGAGGGCGATCAGGACGAGCCCGGCCCGGGCCCGGCGGTTGCGCAGCAGGGCCACCGCCGGCCCGCCGAGGCCGCGTCCGGCGGCGGGGGTGCGCGCCCCGGTGGGGCTGCCGGCTGCCGGCGGGCCCTCCGCGAGGGGTGCGGGGTCAGTCGCGGTCATAGCGGATCCGGGGGTCGAGGATGCCGTAGGCGACATCTGCCAGGAGGCTGCCGACCACGGTGGCCACGCCGACGACCAAGGTCGAGGCAAGCAGCACGGGATAGTCCTTGCTGGTGGCCGCCTGGTAGAACAGCAGCCCCATGCCGGGGTAGTTGAAGACCGACTCGGCGATGACGGCGCCGGTCACTATCGCCGGGGCGGTAAGTCCCAGGATGGTGACGACCGGCAACAGCGAGTTGCGCAGCACGTGCCGGCGCAGTACCTGGGACTCGGCCAGCCCCTTGGCACGAGCCACGAGCACGTAGTCCTGGGCGAGGGTGCTGATCGCCGAGGAGCGCACGTAGCGGCTGAACCCCGCGAGGCTGACCAGTGTCAGGGTGACCACCGGTAGCACCAGCCCGCGCGGGTCGGCGAGGATACCGCCGACCGACACGGCCTGTGGCGCCTGCGAGGGCAGTATGTGGAGTTGCACCGAGAACAGCGCCACCAGGAGCAGGCCGAAGAAGAAGTCCGGCATCGAGTAGAGGGTGAACGCCACGACGGTCAGGACGTGGTCCGCCGCGCTGTCGCGACGCACCGCCTGGTAGACGCCCATCGGCACGGCGACGGCCAGTGCCAGCAGGATCGACAGCCCCAGCAGCAGCGCGTCCCTGGGCAGCCGCTGGGCGATCAGGGCCGACACCGGCTGGTGCAGCGAGTACGAGGTGCCGAAGTCCCCCTGGAGTGCCTGCTTGACGAAGGTGACGAACTGCGCGGGCAGCGGTCTGTTCAGCCCGTTGGCGGCGTTGAACACCGCGATCCGCTCGGCCGTGGCTCTGGTGCCGAGGGTGGCCCTGGCGGCGCTGCCGGGCTCGAAGTGGATCAGTGCGAAGGTGAGGACCATCACGCCGATCACCACCACGACGGCCTGGCCGGTCCGGCGAAGCAGATACGCCGTCATGACGTGTAGTACCAGTCCTCGAAGTTGTTCCCGCCGGAGAACGGGTTGAGCGGCACCACACCCTGCAGGTTGCTCCGGTAGACCAGCACACCGGCCCGCAGCGGAAGCCAGAGCCAGGGGAGCTGGCGGGCGGCGTAGTCCTCGTACTGGGAGAAGACGGTGCGATCCGTGCTGTACTCGGTCTCCTTGATCAGCTTGTCCATCGTCGGGTCGGAGTAACCGCCGGCGTTGTTGCCGCCCCCGGTGTCGAAGAGGCTGGAGCCGTTCGGATAGAGCTGGTAGGGCACGTAGCCGTAGCTGGCCAACTGCCAGCCGCAGCCGGACTTCGGGTGCGAGGACGCGGTGCAGGTGCCCAGGGAGCCGATGAGGGTGTTGAACGGCTCGGACTTGAGGTTCAGCGTGATGCCGGCCTGGGCCTCCGACGACTTGATCGCGGCGAACTGCTGATCATTGGTGGTCCGTCCGGAGGAGTAGATCAGTTGGAACGTCAGCGCCTGGCCGGCCTTGACGCCCGAGCCGCACTGGTTCGGCCCGGTGCCGGGGTCCTCGCATACGGTGGTGCCCCGTGGCACGACCTTCCAGCCGTGGGCCTTCAGCAGGGCGGCCGCCTTCTGCGGCGCGTAGGGATAGGGGCCGCCGGACGTCTCCAGCGCGGTGGCCCAGCTCTTCTGGGCCGTGACCGGGACGGGCCCGTTACCCGGGTCGGCATAGCCGTCGTACACCTTGGAGACGATCTGCGGGCGGTCGATCAGGTACTCCAGCGCCTGCCGGACGTAGAGCTGCCGCAGCACCGGGCCGACGCCGGCGTTGTACAGGTTCGGCACGATCTGGGAGACGCCGGGGATGGGCCGGCTGGCGATCGAGTAGCCCTGGCGGGTCAGCGCCCGCGCCTGGGCGATGTCGTTGAGCGGGAGCGCGGCGACGTCCAGGCTGCTGCCGGAGCGCAGCGCGTTGATCTCGGGGGTGTCGGTGGTGAACGGGGTGATGACCAGCTTGTCGAGGGCCGGCTTGGCCCCGGAGTAGTTCGGGTTGGGAACGTAGGAGTAGTAGCCGTTGGAACGGAACTCCTTGAGCTTCCAGGGACCGTCCACCACCTGCCACAGCGGGTTGGTGGCGAACGAGCCGGTCTGTGCGCCTTCCTTCTGCAGGAACGTGTAGACGGCCCTGGCGCCCGCAGCCGTGGTGTCGTAGTCACCGACCGCGCCGGTGGCGGACTCCTTGTCCCAGGCGTGCTGCGGCAGCAGCGGAATCGTGCTGAGCACGTCGTCGGTGTAGAAGTCCGGGTTGTAGGCGCGGTCGAGGTCGAGGACCACGGTGTGCGCGTCCGGCGTGGCGACCTTGGTCACGTCTTCGGGAAAGAGCCCCTGGAGGTGGGCCTGCCAGTTCTTGTAGTTGGCCTTCAGCAGGTTGTAGACGAACGTGAAGTCGCGGCTGGTGACGGGCTTTCCGTCCGACCAGTTCCAGTTCTTGAGGTGAATGGTCAGCCGCTTGCCGCCGTTGGCGTAGTCGAGCGACGTGAACAGGCTTCGTTCCTTGTTGACCTGCGAGGCGCCGCCGTCCCCCGCGTACACCAGGAACGGCCACAGACCCTGGGTGAGGTTGACGTTCCAGCCGTTCTGGTTGGTCGCCGGCACCAGCGGGAAGACGAAGTCGGGTTGTGCGGAGATCTCGGCGACGGTGACCGTTCCACCCTTCTTCGCCGGGCCGTGAGAGGCGGCGGTGGCGCTCTGGCCGTTCTGGATCGCCGTGTGATCTCCTCCGCCGCCCGTGCAGGCCGCCGCGGTCATTGCCACTACGGCCGCCACGGCGGCACCTCTCAACCGTCCGCCCACGCGCACGCGCGCCACCGCCTTCCCGTTCGCCATGTCACGTCCCCTTGATTTGGCAGGTTCACGACAGTCCGCAAGTCACATGGGTCCACACGGTCCTCGCCGGCTCACGCCCGCCCACCGCACCGGTGCGGCGAGTGTGATCGTGACCAGCCTGCCCGGAGACTGTTGCGGGAGTGATACGGGAGTATGGAGAGTGGTCTGATCACTACGCGGGCGTACGCGCGGACCGTCGGGTCGTCCGTCATGCGAGACCCTTGTTGACCGCAGGGTCGTTGTCTGTTGCACTTTCTTTCCATGACCCCGCGACTGGATCTCACCCGGCGCCGCCACATCGACCTGGCGCGCGTCTCCAGCGCGTTCTGTTGCCGCTGACCCCGCCGGGGCGCCGCTGAGACGCCCCGAGCGTCACCGGCCCCGCGTCTGTCCGGCTCGCCCGCCTCGCCCGGTGTCCGGCTTTTCTTCCCCGGGATCGTGAGCGTCCCCGGCCTTGCGTCTCGGGCAAGGCGATACATACACCGGCGTCCACGGCCGCCCGAATGCGCCCCGCCGTGCGGCCGTTGCCCCGCAGCCGTACGCCCACATCGGTCGGCACCGGCTCCCGTTCAGCCCCCCGCAGGCTCGACAGGCCGGGCCTGCGCCCCGTCCCGCGCAACGACGCGCGCGGGCGCGGCGACGCCCGCCAGGGTGCGCCGGCCGCCCGTACCGGTCCACCTCTCCGAAACGAGGACGTATGGCCACCGTTCTGTCCGTGTCAGGAAGCCCTTCCCCGACCTCGCGCACCGCGCGCCTGCTGCGCCACCTCGATGCCCGGCTGGCGAGCCGCGGGCACACGGTGACGCCGCTGGACGCGCGTGACCTGCCGGCACAGGCACTGCTGAGCGCCGATGCCGGCCACCCCGCGATCGTCCGCGCACAGGCGCTGTTCGAGCAGGCCGACGCCGTCGTGGTCGGCACACCGGTCTACAAGGCCGCGTACTCCGGCCTGCTCAAAGCCCTGCTCGACGTCCTGCCCCAGCACGCCCTGGCCGGCAAGACGGTGCTCCCGCTCGCAACCGGCGGCAGCACGAGGCATGTCCTGGCGATCGACTACACGCTGCGGCCCGTGCTGTCCTCGATGGGCGCGGCACACATCGTCCAAGGGTGGTTCCTGCTCGACCGCGACCTGGTGGCCCAGCCGGACGGCTCGCTCCGGATCGAGGCCGGCGCCGCGGAAGGTCTGGAGCAGGTGCTCGATCAGTTCACCACGGCGGTGGAGGCCCCCCGAGTACGCGCGCCCGTCGGCTGCGCCACCCGGCGCCGGACCCGCACCGTACGGGAGGCCGCACCACAGGCCGCCAGGACCTCCCCGGCACCCCGGCCCCCGCGGTCCTGACCGCGATCCACTCCTTCACACTCCGCCAGCTCATGCAATTTATATATTGCATGAGAACTGACGGACCGACCGGCACTCCGGAGCCCCCGTGTCCGTACGCACCCGAGAAACCCTGCACGTCCCGCCGGGGCCGCAGGAGTTCCCCGACAGCCCGCTGTCCCGTGCCTTCCGCCAGCCGTTCCTGCTCGGCATCTTCCTGCCGCTGCAGACCGGTGGATGGTCGCAGTCCACGCTGCCCCGCGGCACTGACTGGACTTATCCCTACAACCTCGAACTGACGCGGCGCGCCGAGGCGTTCGGCTTCGACATCGCCTTCGGCCTGTCGCAGTGGCTGCCCAAGGGCGGCTTCGGCGGCGCGACCGGGTACCGCGAGAACTTCCTCGACCCGTTCGTCTCGGCCGTCGCGCTGTCCGCGGCCACCTCGCGCATCCTTCTGCTGGGCACGGTCCACGCCCTCTACGGCCCCTGGCACCCGCTGCACCTGGCCAAGTTCCTGGCCACGGCGGACCACATCTCCGGCGGCCGCTTCGGCGCCAACATCGTGACCGGCTACGCCGACACCGAGCCGGAGATGTTCGGCACGACCCGTCTCGACCACGACCTGCGCTACGAGGCGGTCGACGAGTTCACCGCGATCTGCGAGGACCTGTGGGCCGGGCGGGACAACCTCGGCTACGAGGGCCGGCACTGGTCCCTGCGCGGTGCCTACGTCTCCCCCCGGCCCGCCTACGGCCGGCCAATCCTGGTCTCCGCCAGCGGCTCCCCGGCCGGCTTCGCCTACGGCGGCAGGCACTCCGACATCGTCTTCGTCTCCTCGCCCGCGGGGGAGGACTTCGACCGAGCGATCAGCGCCCTGCCCGACCACGTCGCCCGCGTCAAGCAGGCCGCCCGGGACCGGGGCCGCGAGGTCAAGGTGATCATCAATCCCACGGTGGTCTCCGCCCCCACCGCGCCGGAGGCGCAGGCCCGCTATCAGGCGATCATGGACCACGCCGACCTGGAGTCGATCACCAACTTCACCGGGCGGCACCGCGCGGGCGACAGCCGGTCCTGGCTCGAGCACTCCGCCCGCGGCCGCGCCGTCGGCGGACACCTGCACATCGTGGGCGACCCGGACCAGGTCGCCCGGCGCCTGGCCGACCTGCACGCCGCCGGCCTCGACGGCGTCCAGCTCACCTTCTACGACTACCTCCCCGAACTCGACCACTTCGGCCGGGCGATCGTCCCGCTGCTGGAGCAGGCGGGGCTGCGCATACCCGCCGACCGCCTCCCGTCCCCGCAGGAGACCTCATGACCTCCACCGTCGCCTCGGCGCCCCCGGCACCGGCCGGACTCGACCGCCGCGCGTGGACCGTACTCGCGATCACCACCGTCTTCTGGATCGCCGACGGCTACGACACGTTCGTCCTGATCATCACCGGCAAACCGGCCCTCCTCGACCTCCTGCCGACGAGCGAGGCCGGCTCGGTCCCGCGTTACATGGGGTACCTGCTGGCCCTCACCCTGGCGGGCTGGGCGACCGGCGGCATCGTGGGCGGCGCCCTGGGCGACCGGCTCGGCCGGCGCCGGACCATGGTCGCCGGCGTCGCGGTGTACAGCGTGGCCACGGTCGCCTCCGCGGTCACCGGCACCTGGTGGCTGCTCGGCCTCACCCGTTTCGTCACGGGTGTCGGCATCGGAGCCGAGTGGGGCGTGGGCACCTCGCTGCTCCAGGAGGTCTGGCCGGAGCGGTGGCGCACCAAAGGCGCCGGACTGCTCCAGGCCGGCTTCTCCGTGGGCGGACTGATCGTCTCCGCCCTGTGGGTGCTGGTCGGCTCCACCTGGGGGCTGTCGTGGCGGTGGATGTACCTCTTCGGTCTGCTGCCGCTCCTCGTGGTCGCAGCTGTCTTCCGCAGCATCCCCGAGTCCCCGCGCTGGGCCGGACGGGCCCGGGCGGTCCGGTGGTCGGACTTGCGCGGCGCCGGCTCCGGCCTGCTGCGGCGGTTCCTCGCCGCTCTTGTGGTGTCGATCGGCATCACCGGCGGCTGGTGGGCGGTCTCGTCCTTCCTGCCGACCTTCGTCGGCGGGATGGTCCACGACCCGCGCCGGATCGCCTTCTACACGGGCTGGGCCGGCGCGCTCTACAACGTCGGAGAGATCCTCGGCTGCGTCGCGCTGGGGTTCCTCGCCGAGTGGTGGGGCCGCAAGCCCACGACCGTGCTGTACTTCGCCGGTTCGGCGGCCGTCGTGCCGGTGGTCTTTCTCGGAGTGCACGGAGCAGGACTGGTGACCTGGCTGCAACTGGTCGCGGGGTTCTTCACCGGCGGCCTGTACGCCTGGTACGCCGTGCACACCCCGGAACTGTTCCCCACCGCCGTGCGGGCCACCGCCATCAGTTCGGTGTTCTCCGGCGCTCGCTACCTCGCCATGGCCGGCTCGATCGTCTCGGGCTCGCTGGCCTCGGCGATCGGCGGGTTCGGGCGTACCGCCGCCGCCTTCGCCCCGCTGTACCTCATCGGCCTGGCCGCGGTGCTGTTCCTGCCGGAGACCCGCGGCCGCGGACTGCCGGACTGACCCGCCCGCCCCGAAAACCACGAAAGGACGTGCTCCCGTGAGCGTCACCGATCCCGAATTCCTCTGGTACTACGTCTCCCACGACGGCCCCTATCCCTGGGAGCCCGAGGGCCGGCGCGACATCCGCCTGCCGGACGTCAAGGCGCTGGCCACCGCGCTGGACTCCCTGCCCTACAGCGGCGCCCTGCTGTCCACCACCGGCCACAACGCATGGGTGACGGGAACCGCCGCCGCCACCGTCACCCGCGACTTCAAGCCCCTGCTCGCGCTGCGCCCGCAGGTCACCTCCGTCACCGAACTGGCCAACACGGCCATCAGCTTCGACGAGCTCTTCGACGGCCGGCTGCTGATCAACGTCATCAACTCCGAGACCCCGATCTGGCGGCAGCACGGCATCCGGCTGGAGAACGACGAGCGCTACGACCTGCACGCCGAGTACTGGGAGGTCTTCAACCGACTCGTCGCCGGCGAGACCGTCACCTACCGCGGGCGCTACGTCGACGTGGAGAACGCCGTGGGCAACCCCTGGGTCCGCTCCCGGCGTGACCACATCCCACTGTGGTTCTCCGGCTCCTCCGGCAAGGCCCTGGAGGTGGCCGCCCGCTTCGCCGACGCCTACCTGACCTTCGCCGAACCCTTGGGCCGGATCGAGGAGAAGCTGGCGGCCGTACGGGACCGCGCCGCCGACCACGGCCGCGCACCTCGCCTGGGCCTGCGCGCCTCCCTGGTCACCGGCGAGACCGACGCCGATGCCTGGCGCAAGGCCGACGCGCTCCTGCGGGCGACCAGCCGTGCCACCCTGGACCGCAAACTCGGCGTCATCGGCAAGGGCGGTAACGCCGGAGGCCGTTCGGTCACCCAGTCGCGGATCTTCGCCACCCTGCCGGCCGCCGGCCTCGACGCGCTGCGCGCCGGCCGGCTACCGGACTCCGCACGCGACCTGGCCCACGACGACGTGCTGTGGCCGGGCATCTCCCTGCTCCAGCAGGGTCCGCCCATGGCTCTGGTGGGCGGCCACCGCACGATCGCCGCGCGGCTGCGGGAGTACCGGCAGTTGGGCATCGACATCTTCATCCTCGACTCGCTGCCGCTGCTCGAAGGCGCCTACGAGGTCGCGGAGAAGATCCTGCCGCACGTGCGCGGCGCCTGACGGCCGCACCCGCCCGTGCTGCACCGACCCACGCACCCACCGATTGATGAAGTGAGGACCACCATGGCGGACAACACCGTCGTCGTCGGCACCACCCGTACCCAGGGGCGGTTCCTGGCCGAGGCCAGGGAGCGCCTCCTCGTGGTCGACTCCACCGACAGCCGCGGCGGCCGCGGGCAGGCCTGGCTGGCCGGCGAACTCCTGCTGGCCGCGCTCGGCGCCTGCGCCACCAGCAGCGTCACGCATTTCGCACGGGAAGAGGCCATCGCCCTGGACGACGTCGAAGCGAAGGTCTCCTACACCCGGCACCCCACCGATCCCACCGCGTACGAGGAGGTCGTACTGGAGGTCACCACGTGGGGCGTCACCCGGGAGGAGGCGGATCTCCTGGTACGCCTCTACACAGAGAACTGTCCGGTGTACGGCACGACTTCGCGGGGCGCGACGGTCCGGGTGGCCGTCGACGCCCGGACCGGCCGGGCCGAAGCCGATCGGTAGAATGCCGTGATGAGGCTCACTCCTCCCCACGCCCCCACCAAGAGCGAGGCGGCGTACGCAGCCCTGCTGCGGGCCATCCAGACCGGTGACCTGGCGCCCGGCCAACGGGTGATCATCACCGAGGTCGCAGAGCAACTGGGGATGAGCCTCACCCCGGTCCGTGACGCGCTGGCCCTGCTCGCCGAGCAGGGCCTGGTGGTACGCCGCCCCAACCACATGACCGTCATCAGCGAGCACACCCGGGAACGGTCCGCCGAGGTGTCGATGCTGCGGTCCGTGCTGGAACCGGAGGCGGCCATGCTGGCGGCGGTACGCGCCGACCCCGACGCGCTGGCGGCGATCGAGGCGGCGTGCACCGCGATGGACCGGGCGACAGCCGGCTCGGGGACGGCCGGTGCGGGCGACGCCAACGTCCAGTTCCACCGCGCGGTGGCGGCGGCCGGCGGCTCCGACCTGCTCGCCGACTTCATCGACCGCCTGTGGAAGCAGATCCCGCTGCAGGGGCTCACGCTCACCGGCCGGTTGGCTCAGGCCGCCGACGAACACCGGGTGATCCTGGCGGCCATCAAGGACCACGACGGCGAGCGGGCGCGGCAGCTCATGGCCGAGCACGTCGGCCGGGCAGCCGCCGCGGCCGAGGCGTTCCTGGACCAGATCCGCGTGCCGCCGCGGTCCTGACCCGGGGCGCCGGACGGAGCCGTCACGCCGGGTACGGGGTGGTGGCGCGGGCCGCGCTCAGCGCGGCGGCCCACCAGGCGAGCTGGTCCAGCATGGTCCGGGCGTATCCGGGAGCCTGCGGGTCCACCGGCCGCCCGTCCAGCCAGGTGCGATGGCAGTTAGGGAAGGCGAGGCCGTCGCGCACCGTCACCGCGTGCAGTTCGGTGAGGACGTTCTCCAGGTGGAGTACCGCGTGCCGGCCTCCCGCGGCGCCGCCGTAGCTCACGAACGCCACCGGCTTGGCCGTCCACTGGGTGAAGTGCCAGTCGACGGCGGCCTTCAGGGAGGCCGGGTAGCTGTGGTTGTACTCCGGCGTCACCAGGACGAACGCCTCGGCCCGCGTGAGCGATGCCGTCAGGGACGCCATCCCGGCGGGCCGCGGGTAGGTGTCGCCGGCGTACTTCGGCGACTCGCCGGGCAGGGACAGCGGGATCTGCGTGTCGGCGAGGTCAACGACGTCGACCTCGAACCCGCCGTGCTCCTGTGCCTGTTCCGCCACCCAGGCGGCCACGGCATCCCCGAACCGGCCCTCGCGGACGCTCCCGACGACGACGGCCAACGTGTGCTTCTCAGTCATGCGGTCCACCGTCCACCGTTGCGCGAACCGCAGCCAGACCGGGCTCGGGCTGGCCCCCGCGGGGCCACGCTGTGCGCTTCGACGGCCCGGCCGCCCGGCCTAGACTTTTTTCATGGGTACTCCGCTGGGCGACTTCGTCCGCGCCAAGCGCGACAGCATCGAGCCCGCGACGTTCGGGCTGCCCGAGCGGGGGCGGCGGCGCTCGCCGGGGCTGCGGCGCTCGGACCTGGCCGCGCGCGCCGGCATCAGCGTGGAGTACCTGACCCGTATCGAGCAGGGACGGGACCGCAACCCGTCGCCCGCCGTGGTCAACGCGATCGCCGACGGACTCAGCCTGGACGCCGCGGAACGCGATCACTTGCGCTACCTCACCAAGATCAGCGGCGGGGCGTGCATCAGCCACCGACGGCCCGAGCCGCCCGGCCGTGACGTCCGGCCCACCGTGCTGGCGACCCTCCGCCTCCTCGAACCGGCGCCGGCGTTCGTCACCAACCGGCTGGGCGACGTGCTGGCGCACACCCGCGGGTTCGAGCGGCTGGTGCGGGGGAGCGGGCTGCTGGACGCCCCGGCGCCGAACCTGACGCGGTACGTCTTCACCGATCCCCGGGCGCGGGCGTTCTTCGCGGACTGGGAGCAGGTGGCCGACGAGCTGGCCTTCGACCTGTGGTTCGCACCCACCGTCGCCGCCTCCGAGTGGCTCAGGTCCGAACTCGCCCCTCTCGCCGGACACGAGTTCACCCGGCGGCTCGACCGCCACCTGCCTCCGCCCCGTGTCCCGCTGCGCCTCGCCCCTCCCGGGACGCCGGAGCTGCGCTGGGAGCGCGAACGCCTGGAGCTGCCCCCCGCCGATGGGCAGGAACTCGTCGTCCTGCTGCCCGCCGACGAGGCGACCGCCCGAATCGCTGAGCGCCGCCACCGGCACCCCGGCGGCGCCCTGCGCGCCATCGGCTGACCATCTGCGCGGTCAGTCCCGTGGCTGCTCCTTTCGGCGCGCCATTGTGCTCGGCCGGGTGTGGAGTTACCGTGATCGCAGGTCATGAGTGTTCGCGATCACGGCCTCGGCCGTGGGAGCCGATCGGAACGCGGAGGTGACGCCGTGCAGGGCTCCAGCGAGCGACCTTTCCTCGCCGTTGCGCTGTTCTCGCGCCGTCACATCGATTTCCGCCGCGTCGCCGGCGCGCTGTGTCCGGGGCGCGGTGCGCGGGTGCCGAGGGCGACACCGTAGACCTCCCTTAGTCTCCCGCTGCCGCGCGCCGCGGGCCGACTGCGCGGACGCCGCCTCCGCCCGCTCCCGCCCGGGCTCCTCCACCGCCTCCGGCGCTTCCCTGTGCCGCCCTTCCCTGTGCCGCCCTTCCCGGACCCGTGCGTCCGGGCCGGGCTCTGTTCGGCATGCCCGCGCCGCGGCGGTGGGTCAGGCGCCTGAGAGCGGGAGGCGTTACGCCTGCGTCCGGACCCCCCGCTGTCCCCGACGGCAAGCCGTCATCAGCCAGACCGGCCCTCTCGGACCGCCCGACACCATACGGAGACGCCATGACCGCCCCCGCAGAGACCGACCGCACCGCCTTCGTCCAGGAGTGGCAGGCGTGGCACGCCCGGCACGAGACGGTGCGCGCCGACCCGCACGGCTTCCTCGCCATCACTGGCCTGCACTGGCTGACCGCGATTCCCACCCGCTTCGACGACGCTCCCGGCGCATGGTCGAGCACTGCCCAAGGCGTGGTGGTGGAACTGTCCGAGGACGAGCGGCTGGTCCTTGACGGCCAGGCCTTGCACGGACGGCACGAGTTCGGCGTGATCGAGGAGCGCGGCGGCCTCTTCCCGGTCGCCGGCGACGCGGTGATCGAGGTCGCCAAGCGCGGCGGCCACGACATCCTGCGTCCCCGGCACCCGGAGAACGAACTGCTCGCCGCGTACACCGGCACCCCGGCGTACGCCCCCGACCCGCGCTGGGCGCGCAGCGGCCGCTACGTGCCGTTCGACCAGCCCCGGCCCACCACCGTGGGCTCGGTCGTCGAGGGGCTCCAGCACGTCTACGAGGCCCCCGGAGCAGTCGAGTTCGACCTCGACGGGACCACCCACCGGCTCACCGCGTTCAACGGGAGGTCGCCCGGGAGCCTGTTCGTGCTGCTCACCGACGGGACCTCCGGCGTCACCACGTACGCCGCCAACCGGTCGGTTGCCGTCGACGCGCCTGACGCCGAGGGCCGGGTGATGGTGGACTTCAACCGGGCCACCAATCTGCCGTGCGCGTACACCGAACTGGCCACCTGCCCGCTGCCGCCCGCCGAGAACCGGCTGACCGTCGCGATCGAAGCCGGCGAGAAGAGCCCTACTGCGCCGGTGCGGTCCAGCCGGTCCGTCCCGGAGAAGGAGGGTGACCACCATGCCCGGTCCTGACAAAGGCGCCGGCCGGGGCGGCACTCTCCACCTCGCGCTGGAGGCCGACGGCGACGGCGCCCACCCGGCCGCCGGACGGATCGCGTCCGTCCCACCCGCCGACGCGGTCGGCCCGCAGGCACTGCACCGGACCGTCGCGGCCGCCGAAGCCGGCGGCTTCGCCCTGGCGACCTTCGCCGACGGACCGCTGCCGCCCGGCGGCCGGTGGCGCCCGGAAGCCGGGGTCCGCGCCGCCTACGTCTCCACGCTCACCGACCGCATCGGCCTCGCGCCGGTCCTGCACGCCACCGTCACCGAGCCGTTCCATCTGGCCACGCAGCTGGCCTCGCTGGACCACGCGAGCCGTGGGCGCGCCGCCTGGGTCGTCGGAGCGGCCAACGACGCCGAGGCCCAAGGCACGGTGGGTGCACGGCCGTTGGATGCCAAGGCGCTGCGGCGGGAAATCGCCGACGTCATCGACGTGGCCCGCGCGCTGTGGGACTCCTGGGAGGACGACGCGGTCATCAAGGACGTGGCGACCGGCCGCTTCCTGGACTGGCGGAAAGTCCACCACGTCGACTTCCGGGGCGCACGCTTCGACGTAAAGGGTCCGCTGATCACGCCCCGGCCGCCGCAGGGCCAGATCGTGGTGCTCGCTCCCGACCACCTCGGCGCCGGTGGCCGCGCGGACATCGCCCTCGTCGGGCAGCCGGACGCGGAAGGCGTCGCCGCCGCCGCGGCGGTCGCCCGTGAGGCCGGCGCGCCCCTGGTGTTCGCTGAGGTCGAAGTGCTGCTCGACACCTCCGTGCCCGCTGCCGAACGGTTCGCCGCGCTCGACGCGGTGGCGCCGTGGCAGGAGACCGGCCGTCTTCGCCACGTCGGCACGGCCGCCGGACTGAGGGATCTCCTGGGGGCGTTGGCAGGCAGTGTCGACGGCGTGCGGCTCGTTCCCGCGGAACTCGCCGTCGATCTGCCGGTGCTCACCCGGCAGGTGCTGCCCGCCCTGGCGGAGGCCGGGCTGCACGTGCCGCCGCGGCCGGGCGCGACCCTGCGCGAGACCCTGGGCCTGCCGCGCCCGGTCAGCCGGTTCGCCCGCGCGGCGGCCACTACTTCGTGAGGTGACCACCATGACCGAACCGGTACCGGGCGCCGCCGTCCCTGAGTACGACCCGAACGCCCAGGTCCACCTCGGTGTCTTCTTCACCGGCGTGGGATCCCAACTGATCTGGACGCAGCCGGACTCGCCGTCGCACACCTCGGTCGACACGTTTCTCGCGGTGGCCAGACTGCTCGAACGCGGCCTGTTCGACGCCTTCTTCCTCGGCGAGGGGCTGCGGGTGCGGGAGGGCCTGGGCCGGGTCTTCGACCTCGACGTCGCCGGACGCCCCGACGCCATCACGCAGTTGTCCGCGCTCGCCGGGGCCACCAGCAGGATCGGACTGGTCGCCACCCAGAACACCACCTACAACTACCCGGCCGACCTGGCCCGCAGGCTCGCCTCGCTGGACCTCCTGTCGCGGGGCCGGGCCGGCTGGAACATCGTCACCACCGACAACGCCTGGACCGGCGCGAACTTCCGGCACGGTGGCTGGCTGGAGCACGAGCGCCGCTACGAGCGCGCGACGGCCTTCGTGGCGGCGGCCAAGGAACTGTGGTCGGGCGCCGGAAGCCGCCCGGCCGGCGGCGTGGACTGCGTCCGGTGGGTGGAGCGGGACACGGACCTGGTCAGGCTGCGCGCTACCGCGACCGTGCCGCCCAGCCCACAGGGCCGGCCGGTGCTCTTCCAGGCCGGCGACTCCGACGGCGGCCGCGAACTGGCCGCCGCCCACGCCGATGTGGTGTTCTCCGCCAACACCGACTACGAGAAGGCCCGCGCCTACGCCGCGGACCTGCGCAGCCGGCTGGCCCGGTACGGCAGGCCGGCCGAGGCGGTGCGCATCCTGCCGGGCGCCGTGGTCGTGGTTGGCGAAACCACGCGCGAGGCCGAGGAGAAAGCGCGCTGGTTGCGGGAGGAACAGGTCTCGCCGCCCCAGGCGATCGCCTTCCTCGAGCACTACTGGGGCAGGGACCTGTCCGACTACGACCCCGACGGGCCGCTGCCGGACGTCGAGCCCAGCGACACCGAACTCGACCCGTCGCGCGGCACGATCGCGATCGAGAACCGTACCGGCAAGCTCGCGCAGATCCAGAAGTGGCGTGATCTCGCGGCCGAAAGGAACCTGTCCATTGTGGAGTTGGTCCGCGCGGTGTCCTCCCGACGGCCGCCGTTCGTCGGCACCGCCGGGCAGATCGCCGATGAGTGGACGCACTATGTCCGCACCCGGGCCGCGGACGGCTTCAACATCGTGCCGCACCTGCTGCCGTCGTCACTGACCGACATCGTGGACAAGGTCGTCCCCGAACTGCAGGAGCGGGGCGCCTACCGCACTGCCTACGAGGGCACGACTCTGCGTGAACACCTGGCACTCCCCCCGTTGTAGGGCGCCGGACGTATCACGGCCTCCGGGAGCCGACGCGGCTCCCGGAGGCCGTCGGCCTTGTCGTCGTATCCGCGGCATCGTTCTCGGCGTGACGAACCATGACACGCTGTTCCGGGGAACGGCACTTCTCCTCGCCGTCACCGTCACAGCCGTCCGGCATACCGGGAGGGCAGGCGATTTGACGCGACGTTGACGGCACGGCGGCGAGCGTTGACGCGCGGCGAATACGCGGTCCGGACGTGCGGGACCCGTACAGGCCGGGCCGGATTCGCGTGGCGTGCTCAGTTTGACGTCGTCCACCGGACGGGTGGCGTAGGCGGGCCGCGAATGAGACCGGAACGAGTGGAGCCCGGCGTCGGTGCCGGGGGGTGCGGGTGACGGCGGTGGCCTCGCCGACCTCCGTGGTGCGGTCGCTGAGCGACGGCCGCCGATATGCGGCGAACGGCGCACCGGCGGTCGCGCCGGGGCTTGCAGCAGGGCGACCGTCCTGGTCGGCGGCGGTTGTCCGACGGCGGAAGTCGAGGACGTGCTCGGCAGAGGTCACCATGCGCCACCCTCGACAACAACCAGGCGGCAGAGGCCCCGGCATCAGTGAAACCGGGAAACGATGATCCGAACCCGGCACAGGCCCTGGGGCCGGCGGTGACGGGATCTACCGCGCTGCGCGGAGGCCGTCGAGGATGAGGGTCAGCATGTGGGGGGACCGGTCGTCGGGGCCGGGGGTGGCGCGCCAGAGGGCGCCGGTGAGTTGGAGGAAGTCAGCGGGGTCGGCATCGTCGCGGATGGTGCCGGCCTGCTTGCCGGCGTCGAGGATCTGGTTGATCGCGGCGACGACCGGGCCGTAGGTCCGCTCGGTGATCGTCTGGTGCGCGCCGGCGCTGAGGGCGTCGCCGAGGCCGTGCTTTCTGCGCATCGCTGCGACGAGCAGGGTCGTCCAGTGACGAAGCGCTTCGACCGGCGGCAGCTCCGCGAGCAGGCCGGGCACGGCGCCGATGATGCGGTCGACTTCGTCCTGGTAGACCGCGAGGACCAGGGCCTCGCGGGTCGGGAAGTTCCGGTACAGGGTGCCGGCGCCGACGCCTGCGCGTTGGGCGACCTGGTTCATCGACGTGCTGCCGTCCTCGGCGAACGCCTCGCGGGCGGCCGCGAGGATGCGTGCCCGGTTCTCACGGGCGTCCGAACGGACCACTGAAGCCCCACTTTGCTATCCGGAGAATTCTCCACTACGGTATCTGGAGACCTCTCCAGATAAGCCTAGAGGAGCATCATGCGATACATCAAACTCGGCGCGACCGGCCTGGACGTGTCTCCGATAGCGATCGGTGCGATGACGTACGGCGAGCCCGAGCGCGGGCACCCCGTCTGGTCGAAGGGCGAGGAGGAGGCACGCCCGCTCATCAAGCACGCGCTGGAGGCGGGGATCAACTTCTTCGACACCGCGAACATGTACTCGAACGGGTCCAGCGAGGAGATCCTCGGCCGGGCGCTCAAGGACTTCGCCGACCGCGACGACGTGGTGATCGCCACCAAGCTGCGCCACCCGATGCGCCCGGGGCCCAACGGGCGAGGACTGTCGCGCAAGGCGATCATGACCGAGGTCGACCACTCGCTGCGCCGGCTCGGGACGGACTACATCGACCTGTACCAGGTGCACCGCAACGACCACGCCACTCCGCTGGAGGAGACCCTCGAAGCCCTGAGCGACCTCGTGAAGGCCGGCAAGGTGCGCTACCTCGGTGCCTCGTCGATGCACGCGTGGGAGTTCGCGAAGGCGCTGCACCTCCAGACACGACACGGCTGGGCGCGGTTCGTGACCATGCAGGACCACTACAACCTGCTCGCCCGCGAGGAAGAGCGCGAGATGATCCCGCTGTGCCTGGACGAGGGCGTCGGCACCGTCGTGTGGTCACCGCTGGCCCGCGGCCGCCTCGCCCGCGGCTGGGACGACGCGAGGTCGACACGCCGTTCCGCCACCGACGGCGCCTTCGCCGACATGCTCTACTCGCCCGCCGAAGAGGCGTCCAACCGCGCGATCGTCGACGCGGTCGGACAGGTCGCGGACGCCCACGGCGTCAGCCGCCCGCAGGTCGCGCTCGCCTGGCTGCGACGCCAGCCGGTCGTCACCGCGCCGCTGGTCGGAGCCGGCTCGACCCGGCAGATCGACGAGGCCGTCGCCTCCCTGGACGTCGAGCTCACCGACGACGACGTACGCGCCCTGGAGGCGCCGTACACACCCAGGTACGACTGGCAGGGCATCTCCGACGAGGCGGAGCTGGACGCCATCCGGAGGCGCATCCCCGGAATGGCGCTGTCGTAATCCGCGTCGTCCGCCCGGGCCCGAGCTGAGGAAAAACACATGGCACAGGTATTGGTCACCGGAGGATCAGGCTTCATCGGGAGCTGGTGCGTGCTCGAACTGCTGCGAACCGGGCACGAGGTGCGCACCACCGTTCGCGACCCGGCACGCGCGTCCACGCTTCGCGCGCGACTGCACGCCGCAACCGACTTCGACGACGCGCGGCTGACCGTCGTCCGCGCCGACCTGCAGAGCGACGACGGATGGGAAGAGGCGGTCGCCGGATGCGACTACGTGCTCCACGTGGCCTCGCCGACGCTGCGGAACGGACCGGACAGCGAAGAGGCAATGGTCGGCACCGCGCGGGACGGCGTGCTGAGAGTGCTGCGGGCAGCCCGCGCCGCCCGCGTCCGCAGAGTAGTGCTGACCAGCGCGTTCGGTGCCATCGGCTACGGTCACCCGCCGCGTTCGACGCCGTTCACGGAGGAGGACTGGACGAACGTCGACGCCGACATCGCGCCGTACCAGCGGTCGAAGACGCTCGCGGAGCGCGCGGCCTGGCGGTTCGTCCAGGACGAGGGTGACGGACCCGAGCTCACCGCCGTGCACCCCGTCGGCGTCCTCGGGCCCGTCCTGGGGCCTGACGAACCCCCCTCATTGCAGATCATCCGCAGGATGCTCGACGGCGAGGTTCCCGCGTGCCCGCCGTTCGGATTCAGTTGGGTCGATGTCCGTGACGTCGCGGACCTGCATGTGCGCGCCATGACCCACCCGGCCGCGGCCGGGGAACGCTGGCTCGCTTCCGCCGGCCCCAGCCTGCGCATGGTCGAGGTCGCCCGCATCCTGCGGCAACGGCTCGGCGACCGCGCGGCGAAAGCGCCGACGCGCGAGATGCCCTTGGCCCTCGCTCGCGTCCTCAGCCGGTTCAACCCGCAACTGCGCCTGCTGCGTCCGCAACTCGGCCTGCACTTGGACGCCACCAGCGCGAAGGCGGAGCGCATCCTCGGCTGGGTGCCCCGTCCTGTCGAGGACACCATCGCGGAGACCGCCGAGAGCCTCATCGCTCACGGCGTGACGTCAGGAAAGTGAAACGAGGTGCGGTCGCCGTCCGGGGCGGCCGCACCTCGTGCGCGGTGATCTGCTGGTGTGATGGGTGGCGGGAGAGCGCTCTCCCGCCACTTGGTGCCCTCGGCGCGGCCGGCTCAGGTCAGGGGGCCGGGGGCGGGAATCGGATTCGGTTGCGGCGTCGGCGGCAACGGATCGGGGGCCGGGCCCGGGGGAACGGGCTCGGGGCCGGGCGGGGTGGGCACCGGGTCGGGCGCGGGGCCCGGCACCGGACGCGGCTCGGGCTCCGGCACCGGATCGGGTCCCGGCGCGGGTTCGCCCGGCCGCCCCGGCGGGGTCGGCCCGGGGAACGGCTCGGGATGCGGCTCGGTCATCGGTACTCCCGGTACATCGAATGCGGGAACGCGGACTCGCCCCCGCGGCACCCTTGCGTGTACCCGGCGCCGCGGCGCGCATGCCGTTACCCTGCGCCCCGCACCGCCGCACCTCCCAGTCGTGCCGGGCCCATGCGCGCGCCGTCTCGTGCGCCGGTGCCGTACGCCCGCGGTGCACGCCCCCGCGCGCGCTCCCGTGCGGGTGAACCGCGATCCCGGCCGCAACCGCCTCCGCGCGCCACGAGGTCACTGCGGGCAATCCGATCGCGGCAGACCGAGGGAAGGAGAGCCGGCGGTGACCGACGACTGGGAGGACCTGGGGCGGCCGGGCCTGGTCCACATACTCATCACAGCCCGGGACGAGACCAGCGCGTACCGGGTCTTCGACGCACTGGTGGAGCGCTTTCCCGGGGTGAATCCGCCCGCTCCCGGCCCCGCCCGCCCCGGGCTGGTGGTGTTCACGGTCCTCGCCCCGACCCAGGACCCGCTGCCCGGACCGGCCGCCGGATGACCGCCGGCCGGTCCGGCCCGGCCCGCGGCGGCGGATACGCTGCCACCCGGCGCACGCGCGCCCTCGCACTCCGTCACCGCGGCTCGGCCGGGAAGCGCTCTGCCACGCCGCGAAAAACCCCCGCCATTCGGGGGATAATGGGCCTGATGCCGACAAATCTCGCCGACGTTGTCCTCATGGTTCACCCGGCGGGCGTCGCGGCCGGCGACCACCGGTGCGACCCCGGAGCAGGTGCATGAGCGCGCACAACGGGCCCACGTCGCCCGCGCGGCCGACCCGGTCGACCCCCGCGCGGTACGACCCGCGCGTCGGCCCGCCGCCCGCCGGCCACCCGACCGCCCCGGAGCTCGGCCCCTCGGAGCGGCTGGCCCTCAACGGCGTGGGCAGCTTCGACTGGGACCTGGACCGGGGCGTGTTCGAACTCGACGCCACCGGCCTGGAGGTCTTCGACCTGCGCCCGGAGGAGTTCGACCGGCGGCCCGAGTCCCTGGTACTGCGGGTCACCCCCGAGGAGGGCGCCCGGCTGGACGTGGCCCTGCGCAAGGCACTCCAGTCCGGCAAGCGCAGCTACGGCGGGTACTTCCAGGTCACCCGCCGCGACGGCGTCAAGCAGTGGACCCACACCCAGGGCACCATCCTGCGCGACGAGTTGGGCAACCCCTACCGCGTGGTCGGCGTCGTGCGCGACGCCACCGACGAACTCGCCCACAACCCCGCCGCCGGCGGGCCCGGGCAGAACGGCTCCCTCCAGGCCGCCGGCGCCGGCGAACCGGCCCGGCCCAGCCCGTCCGCCCTGGTCCGCCGCACCATCGAGGCACTGTCCCACGCGGTCACCGTCGAGGACGTGACGGCAGTGCTCACCGGGGCCGGCGGCCTGGAGCGGTTCGGCGCCGACGGCATGGTGCTGGCCCTGATAGAGGGCAGCAACCTGCGGGCCGTGGCGTTCGGCGGCCGGCCCATGGTGGGCTTTCGCGGCCTGGGCACCCGCCGGCTGGACGAGTCGCTGCCGCTGGCCGAGGCCGTGCTCACCCAGCAGCCGCGGTTCGTGACATCCTTCGCCCGCCTGGGAGAGCGTTTTCCCCTGCTGCGGCCCTACCTGGAGGAACTCGACCTGGACGCCGCCGCGTTCCTGCCGCTGGTCGCCCAGGCCCGGGCCATCGGCGGCCTCGGGCTCTTCTACCGCAAGCGCACCCACTTCTCCCGCGAGGATCGGGAGCTGGCCGGGGCACTGGCCGGCATCCTGGCCCAGTCCCTGCAACGGGCCATCCTCTTCGACCAGGAGCGCGAGTTCGCCACCGGGCTGCAGGCGTCGATGCTGCCCCGGCACATCCCGCGCTTCGAGGGCGCCGAGATCGCCGTCCGCTACCACGCGGCCCGCAGCGGCCGGGAGGTCGGCGGCGACTGGTACGACGTGGTGGCCCTGCCGCAGAACCGGGTCGGCCTGGTCGTCGGCGACGTGCAGGGCCACGACACCCACGCCGCCGCCGTGATGGGCCAGCTCCGGATCGCGCTGCGCGCCTACGCCGCCGAGGGCCACCCGCCCTCCACGGTGCTCGCCCGCGCCTCCCGGTTCCTGGCCGAACTCGACACCGAGCGCTTCGCGACCTGCGGCTACGTCCAGCTCGACCTGGGCACCGGCACCATCCGGGCGGCCCGGGCCGGCCACCTGGGCCCGCTGATCCGGCACACCGACGGCCGTACCGGCTGGCCGGGGGTCCGCGGCGGCCTGCCGCTGGGCCTGGCCACCTTGCTGGACCTGCAGGAGTTCCCCGAGACCCGGCTCGACCTGGTGCCCGGCGAGACTCTGGTGTTCTGCACCGACGGCCTGGTCGAGGAGCGCGGCCTGGACATCACCATCGGCATGGAAGCGCTCGCCGAGGCCGTCCACGACGGCCCGCAGCGGGCCGAGGACCTGGCCGACCACCTGGCCGACAGCCTCTGGCGGCGCTGGGGCTCCGACGACGACGTGGCCCTGCTGATCCTGCGCCGCGCGCCCGACGACGGCACCCCGCGGGCCCCCCGGATGCACACCTACGTCCACCAGGCCGACCCCGAGGGCCTGGCCGAGGCCCGCGACGCCCTGCGCGAGGCGCTGGTCGCCTGGCGGCTGCCGAATCTCGCCGACGATCTGGAACTGGCCGCCGGCGAACTGCTCGGCAACGTCCTGCTGCACACCGAGGGCGGCGCGGTGGTCACCCTCGAGGTGCTGCCCGAACCGGTGCGCCGGGTCCGGCTGTCGGTGCAGGACCGCTCCAGCGTGTGGCCGCGCCGCCGGTCGCCCGGCGAGGCGGCCACCTCCGGCCGCGGGCTGCTGATGATCGACGCGCTCGCCGCGCGGTGGGGCGTCGAACCGCGCGGCGACGGCAAGGCCGTCTGGTGCGAGTTCGACGCCCCGGAGACCTGACGCCCGGCCGGCAGACCGGAAGCGGCGTCAGGTCGTCGACGTCACGTGGGCCCGCGTCAGCTCACGTTGAGCGCCGTGTCGTCCACCACGAACGAGGTCTGCAGCTTGCTGCCCTCGGTTCCGGTGAACTTCACGGTCACGTTCTGGCCGGCGTAGGCGCTCAGGTCGAAGGACTTCTGCGCGTAGCCGGAGGCGGCGTTGACGTTGGAGTACGTCCCCAGGGTGCGCAGCACGGTGCCGGAGGAGTTCAGCACCTGCACGGTGAGGTTGTCGTACGCCGTGGAACCGGTCTCGGCGGTGTCGATGTGCAGCCAGAAGGAGAAGGTGGCCGCGCACCCGGCCGGGACGCTCACCGACTGCGAGAGGGTGTCGGTGGTCGCGGTGCCGTAGCCGTCCAGCCACGCCTTGTACGAGCCGCTGTGGGCCGCCTCGCCGGTGGAGTTGGTGATCACGCCGGAGGACGCGGACCAGGCGGTGTTGCCGGACTCGAAGCCGGGGTTGGCCAGCAGCTGGGCCGGGGTGCAGGTGCCGCCGCCGGGCGGGGTGGTGGGCGGGGTGGTGGTCGGCGGGGGAGTGGTGGTGGTGCCGTTGCCGGCCAGCCAGGCGGTCGCGTTCAGCGCCAGGGCCGCGTCCGTGCCGCCCGGGTCGTTCCAGCCGTCGTAGAGCGTGTTCCCGGACTGGCCGGTGCCGTCGTCCACCGGAGAGCTGTCGCCCCAGATCGCCACCCGGCCGCTGCCGAAGGTGCTGGTGGCGAAGAACGCGCCGGTGTTGCCGGAGTAACCCGTGCGGTACAGCAGGCCCTTGACCGCCGGGTTGTCCGCCGGCTTGAGGGTGAAGGTGGTGCCGTCGGCCATGATGCTGCCGGTCACGGTGCCGAACGGGCCGTGCAGCACCGGGTTGGAACTGTCGCTGATGGCCTTCGGGTTGTCGCTGCTGATGTCCAGCAGGTCCACGGAGAAGCCGAACGGGTCCGTGTTGTCGACGCCGTTGTTGGTCAGCAGGTCGTTGATCGCGCACGGCGAGTCGCAGCCGTCGTTGTTGCGGTCGCTGCCGTTGTGGTCCGAGATCAGGAACAGGCCGCCGCCGTTCTGCACGAACTTCATGATGGCGGTCTTCTCGGCGGCGCTGAACTTCACGTTCGGCTCGTCGATCACGAAGGTGTCGAAGTTGCTGAGGTCCTGTGCGGAGCTGCCGCCGTAGGTGATGGTGTTCCCGGACGGCAGGGTCTTCAGCGAGTAGCCGCCGGCCTTCTGCAGGGCCACGCCCCACGAGGACAGCGCGCCGGTCCAGTCCGTCTCCTTGCTGGGCGACGGGTTCTGGCCGAGCGGGTCCGGCTGGCTGGTGCTGATGATCCAGTCGGCGTTGCCGGCCGTCTCGGCCTTGGTGTTGTCGAACAGCACGCGGTGCGTCGTCGCGGCGGCCGGCGCCGCGGGGGCGGCCGGCGAGGCCTGCGCGCTGCCGGCCGCGATGCCGGCGGCGCCCAGCGCCAGCGCGCCGAAGACCGCGGTGGCGCCGACGAGGGCGCGGCCACGGACGGTACGGAGACCAAGCATCCGTCAACCTCCAGGTGGGGGGCGGTGGGTGGGGGAGCGAGAGGCAGTTCTGCGCGCGTAGATCCTGTCATGTATGTGCCATGACATGTATGTGCCAGACGTTACCGAAGAGTGAACGCTTGCGGACAGCCCGCGTCCAGAAGGTCTTGAGCCGGGCGGGTGCCGCCGTGCCCCGCCGCCGCGCCGTACCCCCGGACCTGGTCCGGCTCCGGGGCAGGATGAACGGCGCCCGCATGGACCGCCCCGGCAGGGGTACGCGCACAGCGCCGCCGGCTGCCCGGCCGTCCGGTCGTCCCGTCGCCCGGGGCCAGGAGGAGGAAGTCGCCATGCCCATCGCCACCGTGAACCCCGCGACCGGGGAGACCGTCCGGACCTTCGAGCCGCTGGACGACCGGAGCATCGAGGAATGCCTCGCGCGCGCGGAGAGCGCTTTCCGCAGCTACCGCGCCACCGACTTCGACTCCCGCGCCGCGCTGCTCGCCTCGGCCGCCGACCTGCTGGAGGCCGAGCAGGACCAGGTCGCCCGCATCATGACCACCGAGATGGGCAAGACCCTGTCCGCCGCCCGCGCCGAGGCCGCCAAGTGCGTCAAGGCCATGCGCTGGTACGCCGCCAACGCCGAGCACCTGCTCGCCGACGAGCACCCCGCAGCCGCCGACGTCGAGGACAGCGGCGCCCGGCACGCGTACGTCCGCTACCGCCCGCTCGGCGTGGTGCTGGCCGTCATGCCGTGGAACTTCCCGCTGTGGCAGGTGATCCGGTTCGCCGCGCCCGCCCTGATGGCCGGCAACACCGCCCTGCTCAAGCACGCCTCCAACGTCCCGCAGACCGCCCTCTACCTCGGCGATCTCTTCCGCCGGGCCGGCTTCCCGGCCGGCTGCTTCCAGACCCTGCTGGTCGGCTCCGGCGCCATCGAGAAGATCCTGCGCGACCCCCGGGTCGCCGCCGCCACCCTCACCGGCAGCGAGGGCGCCGGCCGCGCGGTCGCCGCGGTGGCCGGCGACGAGGTCAAGAAGACCGTGCTGGAACTCGGCGGCAGCGACCCCTTCGTGGTGATGCCCTCGGCCGCCGCCGAACTCGACCACGCCGTCGCCACCGCAGTCACCGCCCGCGTGCAGAACAACGGCCAGTCCTGCATCGCCGCCAAGCGCTTCATCGTCCACGAGGACGTCTACGACGACTTCGCCGCCCGCTTCAGCCGCGCCATGGCCGCGCTCGCGGTCGGCGATCCCGCCGACGCCGACACCGACGTGGGGCCGCTGTCCACCGAGCAGGGCCGCGCCGACCTGGAAGAACTCGTCGAGGACGCGCTCTCCCAGGGCGCCGTGGCGTTGTGCGGGGGCCGCCGCCCCGACGGGCTGCCGGGCGGCTGGTACTACGAGCCCACCGTCCTGGCCGGCGTCACCGACCGCATGCGCATCCACCGCGAGGAGGCGTTCGGCCCGGTCGCCACCCTCTACCGGGTGCCCGACCTCGACGCGGCGATCGCCCTGGCCAACGACACACCCTTCGGCCTGAGTTCCAACGTGTGGACCCGCGACGAGGACGAGCAGCGGCGCTTCGCGGGCGACCTGGCCGCCGGCGGGGTCTACTTCAACGGTATGACGGCCTCGCACCCCGCGATGCCGTTCGGCGGCGTCAAGCGCTCCGGCTACGGCCGCGAACTGTCCGGCCACGGCATCCGCGAGTTCTGCAACGTCACCACCGTCTGGTACGGCCGCTGACCGTCGCGCCGGACGCGGCGGCCGTACCCGGGCACTCCGGCCGCCCGCGCTCAGCCCGCCGGCCGGCCGTCGGCAGGCGCGGGCGCGAGCGCCGCGTTCCCGGTGAGCTGGGCCAGCAGCCCCGCGGTGTCGAAGACGTTCCAGTCCCGGACGACCTTGCCGTCCACGACCTCCCACACCACGATCCCGGTGGCCGTGATGGACCGTCCGGTCGCCGGCACCCCCCGGAAGGTCCCGGTGTGCCGCGCGGACGTGGTGTAGTGCGTCACCACGTGCGGCCCGTCGGTCAGCACCAGGTCCAGCGTCACCCGGACCCCGGAGAACGCCCGGTGCACCGCCGCCACGCTGTGCCGCGGCCCGTCCGGCCCGACCGTACGGCCGTTGAGCACGAAGTCCGGCGCGAAGACCTCCTCGGCGATAGCGGTGTCGCCGCCGGCCCACGCCCGCCCGAACCAGCGCTCGGCCAGCGCGCGGTGCCCGGCCGCCCGGTACGCGGCGCTACGGTCGGCCGCCGATTCCGCCGTCTGCTCCGACGCCTGTTCCCCCGCCTGTTTTGGGGCGCGTTCCCCGGTACGGTCCTGCGTCCGCTCCGAGGCGACGCGCGTGGTGTGTTCGGTCCTTTCCGCCATCAGGGCCCGCCCTACTTCACGCCGGTGACGACGACGAAGGTGCCGAACATCAGGAAGCGGCCCTCCTGGTCCCGGCGCTCGATCTCCGCGCCCCACGCCCTGGCCTGCCCGGCCGGCACCACGCCCTGCGCCTCGGCGGCCGTCGCCGCCCTGCTCATCAGGGTCAGCGCGTCGGCCGCGGCCAGCGAGGTGAGCACCACCGGCTGGAGCGTGATCGCCACGTCGCGCGCCCCCGCCCGTACGAAGAAGTCCCGCAGCCGGCGCGCCACCCACGGGTTCGGCACGTGGTCGCTCCACCAGGTCATGATCCGCCGGGTCAGCTCCCGGTCGTCCAGGTCCGGCGCCCACATCCCGTGGTCCGGGTCGGTGACCAGCACCTGCCCGCCCGGCTTGACCACCCGCAGCATCTCCGCGACGGCCGCCGCCGGGTCCGGCACGTGCTGGATCACCCGTTCGGAGCGCACCACGTCGAAGGTCGCGTCGTCGAACGGCAGCGCGTCCGCCTGCCCGAGCACGAACTCCACCGGCGCGGCGTCCGGGCCGGCCGGCCGCCCCCGCGCGATGAGCTGCTCGCTGGAGTCCAGGCCCACCACCCGGCCGGCCGGCCCCACCCGGGCGGCCAGTGCCCGTACGTCGTCGCCGGTGCCGCAGCCGACGTCCAGCACGTGAGCGCCCGGTTCGGCCCGGAGCAGGGAGTCGAGCTGCTGCTTGGCGGCGGCGAGCTCGGCGGCCGCCTGGTCGAGGAAGTTTTTGGCGGCGTCGGCGTCGCGCCAGATGTCGGCAGGCTTGAGCTGGGCGATTGCGTTCATCTCTCGGCTCCAGAGGTGTGATTGCGTCGACTCGTCCGACCCTTCGACGGTACGGAGCGCCGGCAAAGGGAGATAAAGGCGGGAGAAAGCACCACCGCCGGCCCCGCGACACGTGTCCCCGGCCGCCCGGCGCGCGTTGACACCGGGGGACGGCGGCCCCCTATGATTTGATAGTTCGCTACGTAAGGACTCATCGAGGGCGGCGGGACGGACCCGGGCGCCCGGCCGCCAGGGGTGCCCGCCGTCCGGGGGGAAGAGACACGATGCGCGCACAGGTCCCGCCCGCGGGCGACGAGCCGGGCCCGCCCGTCTCGATCCTGGTGGCGGGCGGCAGCTTCCTCAGCCGCGGCGCGCTGGTGTCGGCCCTGGACCGGGAACCCGGATTCACCGTGGCGGGCGACGCGGCACAGCCCGCCGACCTGCCGCTGCTGGTCGCCGAACACCGCCCCGAGGTCGCCGTCGTCCTCGGCGACCCCGACCCGCTGCCGCTGATCCGCGCGCTGGCGGGCGCCGCCCCCGCGCCCCGGGTGCTGGTGGTCTCGCCGTTCGCCCAGCGCATGCCCGGCGACCGGTCGCCGCGGCCGGCCGAGGCCGGCGCCGTCACGGGCCTGACCGTCAACCTCACCGACCGGTCCACCCTGGTGCCGGCCATCCGCCTGCTGCGGTCGGGCTACCAGGTGTGCCCGGTGCCGCCCGCCGCCGTCGGCGGCCTGCCCGGCACGATACGGCCCCCGCACGCCTGGGACCGCTTCGACAAGCTCACCGGCCGGGAGATCGAGGTGGTCCACCTGATGCTGCGCGGCTGGAGCAATGCGGAGATCGCCGAGGCACTGACCCTCAGCGGAGCCACCGTCAAGAGCCATGTGCACAGCCTGATGAGCAAGCTGGAGCTGCGCAGCCGCATCGACGTGATCACCACCGCGTACACCACGGGCTTCGTGCACCCGCACTGAACCGGCGGCCGCACCGACCCGGCGGCCAGGCCCGCACCGGAACCGCCCACCGGCCGCTCCCGGCCCGGAGACCGTCCCCGTACCGACCCGACAGAGAGCCGAGTGCCCACGCCATGTCCGCTGACACCCGCCCGCCGATCAGCGCGTCACTGCGCATCCGCAACAAGATCATGGAGACCTTCCAGCGGCTCGGCCTGCCGGTCGGGCCGATCCACCTGCTGAAGGTGCGCGGCCGGAAGTCCGGCAAGGAGTACAGCAACCCCGTCGCGCCGGTCGAGATCGCCGGCACCCAGTACGTGCTCCAGGCGTTTCCCGAGTCCGACTGGGTGAAGAACGTCCGGGCGGCCGGCGAGGGCGTCATGGTCCGCGGCCGCAAGCACTGGCACGTACGGCTGGAGGAGGTCCCGCTGTCGGAGCGCGGCCCCATCGTGCGCGAACTCCCCAAGCAGGTCCCCATGGGCGTCGGCATCTACGTCAAGAACGGCGTGGTCGAGGACGCCTCCCCGGAGGCCTTCGAGCGCGCGGCGCCCCGTATCCCGGTCTTCCGCGTCGTCCCCGACTGACCGACTGACCGACTGACCGGCCGGCCCACCGACCGACGGCCGTCCCGGGCGGACCGGACAGGTGCCGGCCGCCCGGGACGGACCCTCTCACGCCAGCGACATCCCGGTGATCGCGGCGGCGAAGGCGGCCAGCGCGATCCAGGTGCGGTGCCGGTTGGACCGCGCCCACCGGTCCCGGGACCGGGCCCAGCCCTGCGGCAGCCGGTCCGGCTCCCAGGTGTCGATGGAGCGGTTGAGCCGGACGTTGGACAGTTCCGAGACCAGCGCCACCCCGATCAGCCCGGCCTCGGCCACCGCGAAGGCGGCCCGGGCCGCGGCGCCGGGCGCGTACACCGTCAGCACCACGCCCGCGCCCAGCGCGACCTTGTTGACGGTGGGCATCAGCGGGTCGAACCGCGGGTCGAGCAGCCGGTGGACCTGGACGTAGCGCTCACCGGGCAGCGCGCCCAGCATCGGCACCACCGCGATCTCGACCGCGACCAGCACCCCCGCCAGGGCCCCGGTCAGCAACAGCAGCAGCCCCCCGAGGACATCGATCAGCATCGGACACCGCTCTCCCCGGAACTCCGCGCGCGGAGCTCAGTAGTCGAAGTTCATCATCAGCCGGTAGGTGCCCTTCTTGGCGAAGGTGCCGAAGAACGCCCACATGAAGGCGTCCCGCGCTTGGCAGGCGAGTGAGCCGCGCAGCTTGCCCAGCTCACCGATCCGGTACGCGCCGCGCACCATCGCGTCCACCCGCCGCCGGCGCACCTGTTCGTACGCCGCGATCGCGGCCGGAACCCCGGACCCGGCCCCCGCCTCGCCGGCCGGCGGCCCGGAAAGCAGCCCGGAGAGCACGACCCCGTCCTCGATGGCCTGCCCCGCGCCCTGGCTGAGGTTGAGCGTCATCGGATGGGCCGCGTCGCCGACCAGGACCACCCGGCCGTGTCCCCACGCCGGATCGCGGGCCGGCGGCCGGTCGCAGATGTCGATCGGCAGGATCGCCTCGTCCCGGGTCGCGGCCAGTACCCGCCGCACCGGCTCCGGCCAGTCGCGGTACGTCTCGCACAGCACCGCGCGCTTGTCCTTGCGGTACATGTCGAAGGCGGCACTGGCCCGGTCGGAGGTGATCGCGTCCCAGTACACCTCGCTCTCGCTCAGCCGGCAGTAGAGGAAGCGCAGGCCGCCGCGCCCCCACAGGTTGAAGAAGGTGCCGCTGGGCACCACGTCCTCGCCCGGCAGGTCGGCGATCGCCTGCCAGGCGGTGTAGCCCGCGTACCGGGGGGCCATGTCGTGGCCGTGCCGCAGGCTGCTGCGCACCGACGACCTGATCCCGTCGGCGCCGACCAGCACGTCGGCCCGCTCCCGCGACCCGTCCGCGAAGTGCACCGTCACCCCGTCCGCGTCCTGCTCGAACCCGGTGAACCGGGCGCCGAGCACCACCGCGTCGCCGGCCTCCTGGAGCAGCAGCTGGTTCAGGCTGGAGCGGCGCAGCGCCACCGCGGGCGCGCCGATCCGGCGGGACTCCGGGGCGATCGCCCACCGGGCCAGCCGCCGCCCGCGGTCCGAGCGGAACTCGTGGAAGTCGATCCGGGCGCTGACCTTGTCCACCGCGTCGTCCAGGCCGAGCCGGCGCAGCGCCACGAAGACGTTGTGCCAGAGCATGAACCCGCCGCCGGTCAGCAGCCGGCCGGGCTCGGTCCGGCGCTCGTACACCGTGACGTCGACCCCGGCCTGGCGCAGGCCGATCGCCGTGGTCAGCCCGCCGATCCCGGCGCCGATCACCACCGCTTTGCGCACCGGCACCGCGGCCTCCTACCGGCCGGGGACGGCGGTGCCGCCCCCGGCTCCGGACGCCGTGGAGTCCAGCGCGGCCCGCACCTCGTAGATGCTGCGCCGGAAGGTGTCGGCCCAGTACGGGTACATCGCCGCGGACTGGCGCATGTGCTCGGGGTCGTCCGCCCAGGCCCGGAAGAGCCGCTCGGACTCCCACTCGGCGATCAGCGAGTAGCGGGTGGCGTCCTCGCTGTCCCGCAGCAGCACGTCCCGCAGGTGGCCGGGGGTGCCTTGGACCTTGCTGGTGACGTCGAGGTACGCCCGCTCGAAGGCGTCGGCGTCCTCGGGCTTGATGGTGGCGGTCATCACGACGCGGATGCTCATGACGGGGCCGGGCCTTCCTGGGTCGGTACGGGAGTCGGTGCGGAAGTCGGTACGGGCACGGGTACGGGCTTCGGCGCGGGCACGGGTTCGGGTGTCGTCACAGGCTTCGGTACGGGGGAGGGGCCCGGGACCGGCGCTTGAGCCGGCGCCGGGGCCGGTACGGAAGCCGGCCCCGCGGCCGGCGCGGCGGGCGGAACCTGGGCCACCACCTCGTACAGGCTCTTGGCGGCCGACTCGCGCAGT
Organism: Actinacidiphila acididurans; assembly: GCF_016918855.1. Taxonomy (GTDB): domain Bacteria; phylum Actinomycetota; class Actinomycetes; order Streptomycetales; family Streptomycetaceae; genus Actinacidiphila; species Actinacidiphila acididurans. Next base: position 138,014 of record NZ_JADKYB010000016.1, on the reverse strand, counting down.
TCCTCCAGCACGGCGGACAACGCCTCCCGGTCCCCGCTGTCCTGATAGCGCGTCAGGTCCTCCCGGCTCGCCCAGTCCGCGGTGATCGTGTAGCACAGCGGGGCGTTCGGGTCGCGCAGCATGGTCTGCGGTCCGGCCCCCGGATAGCGGCCGGCCACGACGGCCGCGGCCCGCCACGCCTGTTCGAAGTCGGCGGCGCGGCCCTCGCGGACCCGCATGTCGAGCACGGTACGGATCACAGCGGCCCCCAGCCGTCCTGGTCGTGTCCGGTGAACGCGCGCCAGGCCGGGTGCGGCCGGCGCTCCGGCCGGCGCTGGACCGGGCCCTGCGCCAGGGCCCGGTCCAGCGCCACGGTCAGCACCGTCAGCAGGGCCGCGGTGTCGCGGGCGTCGGGGGAGCCGTGCAGCACTTTCACCGTCATGCGTCCCATGAGTAGAACTCCTTCGCCATGGCGTCGGCCGGACCGCGCCAGGTGGCGGGGTCGTAGGCGGCGATGTGCGGCCGCAGCCGCTCGTTGACCTCGCGGAACAGCGGGTGGCCGCGCATCGCCTCGATGCGCTCGCCGAGCCCGCCCTCGGAACCGATGAGCTGGAAGTACAGGTCGTGGAAGCGGAACAGGCTGCGGTGCCTGACGCCGATCAGGTGGGGCAGCTCGGTGGCGTCCGACTCGGACCAGATCGTCGAGACCCGGTCGGAGTCCTCGGCGGCCATCCGGGCCACGATCAGGGTGTAGTGCACGGTCGCTCCTCGAAGTGCGGTGCGGCGACGGGGACTTCGGTCAGCGGGGCGCCCGGACCCGGGCGCGCTCCTGCACCCGCTCGCGGATCAGGGCCAGTTGCTGCGCCGAGTTGACGCCGATGTTCGCCGTCATCCAGTCCGTGTCCACCGGCGCCTGCGGCTTCATGGCGAACTCCTGCCGCCACAGCAGCTCGACGCCGCCGCCCGCCAGGTCCTGGTAGGTCCACTCGATGTTCATGAACGCGAACGGCCCGGTCTCCACCCGCCGGGCCCGTACGACACCGGTGGCGCGGTCGGCGGTCCGCTCGGAGACCCAGGACCACACCTTGCCGTTCTCGTCGGGGTGCATGGTCAGCCGGAAGGTCACCGTGTTCCCCTCGGTGCGCAGGATGTCGGCGGTGGCGTACTCGCTGAACAGGCCGGGCCAGGCCGCCACGTCGTTGGTCTGCTCCCACACCTCGGGGAAGGGCGCGTCGATCCGGATCGACTGCTCGGTGCGGCCCGCCGGCATCCGCCCGGCCGCGATCAGCCGCAGGTACACCGAACGCAGCAGCTCGGCCGGGGTGCTGCCGGGCGCGGCGTCGCCGTCGGGCTCCAGGCCGTACCGCAGTTCCACCGCGGACAGGATGCCCAGCACGCCCAGCGAGTCGACGGCCAGCGCCTCGAAGGGGGTGGCCAGGTCCAGCAGCGCGCCCTCGCCGATCCCGGCGCCGGCGGCGCTGTCGATCAGGGCGGTGTACTCGTCGAGGGTCAGGACGGTCGTCGTGGTCATGGTCGTATGCCTTTCTGATACGTCGCTGGTTCGTCGCGCGGTCTGCGGGTCGTGAGGGGTGCGGGTCGGTGCATGGGCCGGCCGTACGTACGGGTCAGGGGCGGTCGCCGGGCAGGGCGCGTACCACCACCGCCGCGTTGAAGCCCTCGTAGCCGCGGGCCAGGACGAGGGCGGTGCGGACCGGGGCCGGGCGGGTCTCGCGGACGACGTCGAGGTCGCAGCCCGGGGCGAGGACGGACAGGGCGGGGGTGCCGGGCAGCACGCTGTCACGGATGGCCAGCAGGGCCATGGCCACGTCCAGCGGCGCGCCGCCCGACTGGAGGCGGCCCACCAGGCACTTGGGCACGGTCACCGGCACGCCGTAGGGGCCGAAGACCGCGCTGATCGCCTCGGCCTCGGCCAGGTCGGCGGCGGGCAGGCCCAGGCCGTCGGCGAAGACCACGTCGATCGCGTCCGGGCTCACCCCGGCGTCGGCCATGGCCAGCCTGATCGCCCGGCGCAGGCCCGGCTCCCGGCGCGAGCCCGGCGGCGGGTCGAACGTGGCCGCGTATCCCGCGAGTTCGCCGTATCCGTGGCCGGCGCCGCGGGCCCGCCAGACGTCCTCGCGCTCCACCACGAAGATCGCCCCGCCCTCGCCGGGCACGTAGCCGGCCGCCTCCGCGTCGAACGGCCGGTACGCGCTCGCCGGGTCCGTGCCGCGGGACAGCTGCCCGGCCGAGACGTGGCAGGCCAGCGCGTACGGGCCGAGCGGCGCGTCGGTGCCGCCGCTGATCACCACCGACGCGTCGTCCACCAGCGCCCGGCGGGCCTGCCCGAGCGCGTCCAGCCCGCCGGCCTGCTCGCCGACCAGCACCCCGCAGGCGCCCTTCATCCCGTGCCGGATCGAGATCTGGCCGGTGGTGGCCGCGTAGAACCACGCGATCGACTGGTACGGGCCGACGAACCGGGGGCCCTTGCTCCACAGCTTCTGGATCTCGCGCTGCCCGAACTCGTTGCCGCCCGAGGAGGTGGCCGTGATCACCGACATGTCGTACGGGTCCAGCTCCGCCGGGTCCAACTCGGCGTCGGCCAGCGCGCGTTCGGCGGCGACCAGGCCGAGCTGGGTCCATCGGTCGGTCTGCACCGCGAGCCGGCTCTCGATCTGCTCCGGTCCGGCGACGTCCCGTACCTGGCCGGCCAGCCGTACCGGATAGCCGGAGTCGTCGAACCGGTCCAGCGGGCGGATCCCGCTCACGCCGGCCAGCGTCGCCGCCCAGAACCGCTCGGTGGTCGAGCCGTTGGGCGCGGTGACCGCCAGGCCGCTGAACACCGTACGGGACCGGCCGCCCGCCCCCGCCACCCCGGCGCCGGCCCGCGCCGCCGCCTTCGCCCCCGCCGCCATCGCCGTCACTCCCCGGCCAGCAGTCCGGGCCGGGCCAGCAGCATCGCCGACTGGAAGCCGCCGAACCCGCTGCCGACGCTCAGCACCACGTCGTTGACGTTCTTCCGGGCGGTGACCGGCACGTAGTCCAGGTCCAGCGCAGGGTCCGGGTGGTGGAGGTTGGCGGTGGGCGGCACCACGTCGTGCTCGACCGCCAGCGCGCAGGCGGCCACCTCCAGCGCGCCGATCGCCCCCAGCGAGTGCCCGATCATCGACTTGATCGAGCTGACCGGCACCCCGTACGCGGCCTGCCCCAGCGACTCCTTGATCGCGGCCGTCTCGTGCCGGTCGTTCTGCATGGTGCCCGAGCCGTGCGCGTTGACGTAACTGATCATGTCCGGGGTGATGCCGGCCCGCCGCATGGCGATCCGGATCGCCTCGGCCATGTCCAGCCCGTCGGGCTTCAGGCCGGTCATGTGGAAGGCGTTGCTGCGCTGGGCGAAGCCGACGATGTCGGCGTAGGCGTGCGCGCCCCGGCGGGCCGCGTGCCGCCTGCTCTCCAGCACCAGCACCGCCGCGCCCTCGCCGAGCACGAAGCCGTCCCGGTCCCGGTCGAAGGGGCGCGAGGCGCCGGCGGCGTTGTCGTTGTTGCGCGAGGTGGCGCCGATCGCGTCGAAACAGGCCACCGTGATCGGCGAGATGGGCGCGTCGGTCGCCCCGGCGATCACCACGTCCGCGGAGCCCTCGGAGATGAGCTGCACCCCGTGCGCCACCGCGTCCAGACCCGAGGTGCAGCCGGTGGACACCACGGTCGCCGGGCCCTCCGCCCCAGCCGTCCAGGCCAGTTCCACCGCCAGCGTGCTGGGCACCAGCGCCCGGTACAGGTGGCGCGAGGCCAGGCCCGGATCGACCTCCCAGGACGCGCCGGTGTCGCTGACCACCACGTACTCGTCCTCCAGCCGCATGGTGCAGCCCACCGCGCTGCCCACGCTGACCCCCACCCGCTCCGGCGGCACCAGGTCCGCCGCCAGGTCGGGGGTGAGCCCGGCGTCGGCCAGCGCCTCGCGGCCGGCCACGACCGCGAACTGCGCGCTGCGGTCCATCCGTTCGGTCTCCGCCTCGGTCAGGCCCGCGGCCCGCGGGTCGAAGTCGACCTCGGCCGCGATCCGGGACCGGAAGCCGGCCGGGTCGAACAGGGTGATGCCGCGGGTCGCCGTCCGGCCCGCGCTGAGCGTGTCCCAGTACGCGGCGCGGCCGACGCCGCCCGGGGCGACCACACCCACCCCGGTCACCACCGCCCCCCACCGGCTCATCGGCGCTCCCCGGCGGCGGCCACCGCGGACGGGGCGAGGTCGGGGTGCGGCAACGGCTCGGTGTCCACATGGCCCAGATCCGGCCGGGGCGCCAACGGGCCCAGGTGGTAGACGAGTTCGGCCGCCTCGGAGCCGTTGTTCTCCAGCCGGTGCCGCACGTCCACCGGGATCAGCAGCCCCTCCCGGGGGCCGAGTTCCAGCGGTTCGCCGTCCAGCCGGACCGTGATCCGCCCGGACAGCAGCAGTACGAACTCCTCCGAGTACGGGTGGTAGTGCTCGTTGACGAACTCGCCCGGCTCCAGCCGGGCCAGGCCCATGAAGCCGCTGGTCGCCCCGGCGTTGGCCGGCCCCAGCACGGTGCGCAGCGCCCCGCCGCGGTGCCGCAGCACGGAGACGTCCGCGGCGGCGACCTTGTGGATCTGCGGCCGGGCGCGGCCGGGAGTGTTGTCGTTCATGACGCGGTGAACTCCTCGTGGTCGTGGTCGTGGTCGTGTCGGTGGCGGGGGTACGACTGGTGGTGCGGGCGCCGGGTCACAACGGCGAGTTGCCGTGCTTGCGCTGCGGCAGCGCCGCCCGCTTGGAGCGGAGCATCTCCAGCCCGGCGTGGACCGCGGCCCTGGTGTCGCGCGGGTCGATCACGTCGTCCACCAGGCCGCGTTCGGCCCCGTAGTAGGGGTGGGTGAGGGAGCGCCGGTACTCCTCGACCAGCTCCCGGCGGGTGGCCTCGGGGTCGGCCGCCTGCTGGATGCGGCGCCGGTGGATCACCCCGGCCGCGGCCTCGGCGCCCATCACGGCCACCTCGTTGCCGGGCCAGGCGAAGGACAGGTCGGCGCCGATGGAGCGGGAGTCCATCACGATGTACGCGCCGCCGTACGCCTTGCGCAGCAGCACCTGGATCCGCGGCACGGTCGCCTCGCAGTACGCGTACAGCAGCTTGGCGCCGTTGCGGATGATGCCGCCGCGCTCCTGGTCGACACCGGGCAGGAAGCCCGGCACGTCCACCAGGGTCAGCAGCGGGATGTTGAAGCTGTCGCAGAACCGGATGAACCTGGCCGCCTTCTGCGAGGCGTCGATGTCCAGCACCCCGGCCAGCGTCATCGGCTGGTTGGCGACCACGCCCACCGCGTGGCCGCCGATCCGGGCCAGCCCCACCACCACGTTGGCCGCCCACAGCGCCTGGAGCTCCAGGAACTCCCCGTGGTCGACGATCTCCGTGACCACCCGCCGCACGTCGTAGGGCAGGTGCGGGGCGGCCGGCACGATGTCCAGCAGCGCGTCGCAGGACCGGTCCACCGGGTCGTCGCACGTGCCCTGCGGCGGGAACTCCCGGTTGTTGGCGGGCAGATACGACAGCAGGTGGCGCAGTGTGTCGAAGGCGTCGTCCTCGTCGTCGTGCACGAAGGTCGCCTGGCCCGAGCGGGCGTGGACGTCGGCGCCGCCCAGCCCCTCGATGTCCACGTCCTCGCCGGTGACGGCCTTGATCACGTCCGGCCCGGTGATGTACATGCTGGCCGACTTGCGGACGAACAGCACGAAGTCGGTGAGCGCGGGGGAGTAGGCGGCGCCGCCCGCGCACGGCCCGAGCATCACGCTGATCTGCGGGATCACCCCGGAGGAGCGGACATTGCGGCGGAAGATCCCGCCGTAGCCGGCGAGCGCCGTCACCCCTTCCTGGATGCGCGCCCCGGCCCCGTCGTTGAGCCCGATCAGCGGAACGCCCGCGCTGTCGGCGAGGTCCATCACCTTGTGGATCTTCGCCGCGTGGGCCTCGCCCAGCGACCCGCCGAAGATGCCGAAGTCGTGGGCGTACACGAAGACCCGGCGGCCCTCGATCAGCCCCCAGCCGGTGATCACGCCGTCGGTGTACGGGCGGTCGGCCGCCATCCCGAAGTCCGTGGCCCGGTGCCGGCGCAGCATCTCCAGCTCGGTGAAGGTCCCCGGGTCCAGCAGCCGCGCCACCCGTTCCCGCGCGGTCAGCTTGCCCAGCTTGTGCTGCCGGGCGGCCGCCCGCTTGTCCAGGTCCGCCACCGCCTGCTGCCGGACGACCGCAAGTTCCGCCGTACGGTCACGCAGTCCCCGGTCCGCCACGTCGTTCACGCTCCCCCTCACGTCCTGCTTCCGAGTGGTTCCGTACCGAAGTCTGGGCGGCCCCGGAAAAGCGCCGATCAGGCCGGAGAAAAAGCCCGGATAAATGCCGCGGGAGACCGGACCGGGGTCCCGCGTTACCGATTCTTATGCGCCGCTGCAATGGCGGCTTTATCGGCGGACGCGATCCTGGGGGCAACCGAATCCGAGGAGTGGGACATGACGGTGACCCGAGGTCAGGTCGTTGCCCTGGACGGGGTGAAGCCCATCAGATGGGCCGGCGAGACCGGCCGGTGGCTGCTGCGCGGCGAACAGACCGGCGGCCTGTACTCCTTTTTCGAGGTGACCACGCCGCCCGGCGGCGGACCGCCGCTCCATATTCACCACGACATCGACGAATCCTTCTACGTCATCGACGGGGAATACGAAATCGAGCTGGACGGGGAGAAACACAAAGCGCCGCCGGGCACCCTCGTCTACGGCCCGCGCGGCCTCGGCCACGCCTTCGTCAACACCTGGCACCGGCCCAGCCGCATGCTGTGCGTCGCCACGCCCGGCGGGGTGGAGGACTGGTTCGAGGAACTGGGCCAGCTCCTGGACGGGCAGGGCCCGCCGCAGTGGGAGGCCATGCAGGCGCTGGCCGCCAAGCACCGCATCACCGGATTCCGGCCGCAGGGCGGCCCCCCTGGAGCAGGTCCCGGCGCAGGTCCCGGAGCGCGTCCCGGCGGTCGCCCGGCGGGGGCGTGACGGTGGCGCGCGGCGGGCCGTACCCCTACCGCAGCGCCCTGGTCACCGGCGCCTCCAGCGGCATCGGCGCCGAGTTCGCCGAGCACCTGGCCCGGCTCGGCACCGACCTGACCCTGGTGGCCCGCCGGGAGACCCGGCTCAAGCACCTGGCCGACCGGCTCACCGAGCGGTACGGCGTCGGGGTGGACGTGCTCGCCCTCGACCTGGCCGATGACCTGGACCTGCGCCGAGCCGCCGAACGCCTCGGCGACCGGCTGCGCCCGGTGGACCTGCTGGTCAACTGCGCCGGCTACGCCTCGGCCCGGCGCTTCGACGACCTGCCGCTGGACCGCGAGATGCACCAGATCGGCGTCAACGTACTGGCGCCGGTGGTGCTCAGCCACACGGCACTGCGGGCGATGCGCGAGCGGGGACACGGCGGCATCGTCCAGGTCTCCTCCATCGTCGCCGCGCTGCCGATGCCCAAGTCCGCGGTCTACGGCGCCACCAAGGCCTTCCTCGGCTCCTTCGGGGAGAGCCTGCACATGGAGGCCCGCGGCAGCGGGGTGCACGTGACGACCGTACGGACCGGGCTGGTGCGCACCGAATTCCACCGGGCGGCCGGACTGGACACCGCGGGCCTGCCCAAGCTGGCCTGGCTGGAGCCGCACCAGGTGGTGGCGCCCGCGCTGCGGGCGGTGGCGCGCGGCCGGCCGTTCGTCACCCCGGGGGCGATGAACCGCGCGCAGCCCTTCCTGCTGGGGCTGCTGCCCCGGCCCCTGCTGCAGGCCCTGGTCCGGCGCATCTACCGGGTGTGACCCGCGCGCCGGCACCGGATCCGGCCTCGGCTTCCTCCCCCCGGTGATCCCCGCCGCCTGCGCCGCTTCCTTCCTTCCCCCGCGGGGCGGCGGGGATCATCAACCGCACCTCGTGGGCGAAGATGATCAGGCAGAGCCGGTTGCGCAGGCCCAGCTTCCGCATCAGGCGCTGCACATGGGACCGTACGGTGTTGCTGCTGACCCACAGCAGCGCCGCGATCTCCGCGTTGGTCCGGCCGGCGCCGACGAGTTCGAGCACTTCCAGCTCCCGCGGGGACAGCCGGTCAAGTGTCTCCCGCGGGTGCCGGCCGCCCTCCCGGCCGAAGAGCCGGCGGCCCGCCGGCAACGGCTGTCCGTCCAGCACCTGTTCGGGCACCACCGTGCAGTGGCGGGCGACCAGCGCGGCACAGTCGGCCAGCTCCCGGTCGGGGGCCGAGCTGAACACGATGCCGCCGGCGCCGAGCCACAGGACGCTCAGCAGGCCCTCGAACGGCTCGTCCACCACCAGCAGTACGGGCTGCCGCACGCCGGCGGCCCGCGCGGCGATCCGGCGGGCGTCCTTGATGCCGGGCCGGTCCGCGGTCACCAGCAGCAGGTCGGCCGCCCGCCGCCGCCCGCCGTCCGCGGGCAGCACCGCGAACTCCCCGATGGCGCCCACCCGTTCCTCCAGCGCCCGGCGCGCGGCCTCGTGCGGGCCCATGACCTGTACGGACAGCACTGTCTCCCCCATGTGTCGTCGTCCCCGCCGTGTCCCCGCCGTGGTCCGCGGCGGTGCGCGCGCTCCTGCGATGTCCCGCACGTGCCCCGCGTGTGCTGTACGTGTCCGGCACGTGGTCGATCCCGGGGCGGGCCTGCCCTGCGGCCCGGCCGCCCCGGGTCCTTGTGACCGGCCCGCTCAGTCCGGCCTGCGGCCGACGACCGCGGTGGCGTGCGCGGGGAGGGCGAAGACCTCTTCCACCCGCAGGCCGGCCTCCTCCATCCAGGAGCGGCACTCGGCGGGGGTGTACTCGTTGCCCGCGGGGGACTGGACCATCATGATCATGCTGAGCACGAGGTTGTCCATGACGCGGCGCTCGTCGTCGAGCATCGGGTCGTAGACCACGACCGCGCCGCCGGGCGGGATCCGGCGGGCGGCCTGGGCGATCAGGGAGCGCCGGGTCGCCACCGGCAGGTCGTGCAGCACATTGCCGAAGACCAGCACGTCCGCCTCGGGCAGCGGGTCGGTGTTGAAGTCGCCGCCGTGGAAGGCGAGCCGGCCGGCCGTGCCGCGCTCGCGGGCCAGCTCTTCCAGGAACGGCCCCATCACCGGCCGGTCGAAGACGCCCCCGCTCAGGTGCGGGTGGGCCAGCAGCACGGTGGCGGCCAGATTGCCGCGGGCCCCGCCGACGTCCACGAACGACGTGTGGCGCGACCAGTCGTAGCGCCGCGCCAGCTCCGGGCCGATCGCCCCGTTGAGGCTGTCCATCGCGGACAGGAAGAGCCGCAGCCGGTGCGGGTCGCGGAAGACCTCGTCGAAGGGGACGGTGCCGGCGTCGTGGCCGTGCGGCCGGCCCGTGCGCAGCATGGCGGTCATGCCGTCCCAGCCCGTCCCCATGAACCGGGTGGTCATGGCGAGGAAGCCGCCGACGAAGCCGGGCCGGTCCGGCACCAGGTGCTGCTCGGCGACCGGGCTGTTGCGGTACGTCTGCCCGTCCCGCGCCAGCAGGCCCAGCGCGGTCAGCGCGTCCAGGAAGTCCCGCACGCCGCGCTCGTGCAGCCCCAGCCGGGCGGTGAGCTCCTCGGCGGTGCCCGGTTCCTTGCCCAGCTCCTCGAACAGGCCCAGCTCGACAGCGCTCATCAGCACATGGCCGCGGACGAACGACCAGCCGATCAGCAGCAGGTCGTAGGCGTCGGCGATGGCTGCGGGCGGGCGGGCCGCGGTCGCCGTGCGGTGGTCAGCGGTGGTCATCTCGTAGGTTCTCCATCGTTCTCCGTGGTTCTCCCTCGGGGTGGACCGGGGTCGGGCAGTTGCGGGTCACGCGGTCCACATGCGGACGTTCGCCAGGGCGGCCGGATCGGAGTCGAGGACCACCTGGTGGACCAGGCGCAGGTCCTCGCCGGGCTCGATGCCGAGCTCGTCGATGAGGCATTCCCGGGTGCTGCGGTAGACCTGGAGTGCGTCCCCGCTGCGGCCGGACAGGAAGAGCCCGATCATCAGCAGGGCGTGCAGGCGCTCGTTGAACGGATAGCGGGCGACCAGCTCGCGCAGCCGGGCGATCGCCTCGCCCCGGCTGCCGGCCAGCCGCACCTCCAGGGATATGCGGCCCTCCTCGACCGCCATCCACGACTCCTCCAGCCGCGACGTCACGCTCCGTATCAAGGTGCCCTCGCGCAGGTCGACCAGTGGCGTGCTGCGCCACAGGCCCGCGGCCGCCCGGTAGTGGAAAAGCGCCGTCTCGAAGTCCTGCCGCTCGTGGGCGGCGCGGGCGGTCTCCCGGTGCCGGTCGAATTCGATGACGTCCAGCATTCCGTCCTCGATGGCCAGGCAATAGCCGGGCGGTTCGCCGGCCAGGGTCGGGCCGCCCGGGGTGCCGCCGCTCTGCAGCATCTTGCGCAGTTGTGAAATGTAGACGCGCAATGCCTGGAGAGCGGTCCGCGGCGGACCCTCGGGCCACAGCTCGTCGATGAGTGATTCGACGGGCAGGACGGTGTGATGGTGCAGCAGGAGGGCGGCCAGCAGCACGCGCTGCTTATGCGCCTGCGGGGTCAGAATGCGCCCTCCGTCGTGCACTTGGAGCTGTCCCAGCAATTTGAACCGCACCGGCTACGACCCCCCTCGTCGCGGGTCGCAGGCCGCCGGTGCGCGCGGCGTGCAGATATCTGCCATCACGTCGAACAATTCTCCGGGGCGGCCGGCCTCGCGGACCGCGGCGCCGCCGGTGGAACACCCGGCGGCCGAACGCGATTCCTGCTGGCCTGGTTCTCCGGGTCCGGTCCCGACTTTTTCAGTGGTTTTTCTTTCCACCACTTCCCCCTAGCCGCAGGCCAAGAGGCATCAAGCACGCATCACACAGAGAAAGTCATACTTATGACCTCACCTTGCGCCGCACAATGCCATGGAACTCAAAACTACCAGGATGGCGGCTTGCGTAATATCAATCCCCGGGATGAATTCCCCGGCGACGCGGCCCGGCGGGGTCGCCGTCCGGCTATGGGCCCGGCACGCCGCCCTCCGCGACCCGTGCGACAGGTCCACCGGTGACGGAACGTCACGGACGCCGGGCCGCGGGAACCGTCTAGTGCGCCGCGCCCGCCTGCAGGCCGCGCCGCAGCGGCAGCAGGAAGACCAGCACGAACACCAGCGCCAGCACCGCGACCTCGTAGAAGAGGCCGGTGCGCATGGAGTCGGAGAAGTGCTGCTGCCTGGTCGAGTTGAGGGTGTCGCCGACCGCCTTGACCGCCGCGGGGCTGCCGGTCTGCTTGGCCTGCGTCATCAGCGCCTGGCAACTGGGCTGGAGCTTGGCCGGGTCGTTCGCCGACGCCTGGTCGGAGAAGCAGGTCACCATGGAGAGCTCCAGGGTCTGCGCTGCCGCCGCCGGCACCGACGCCCGGGCCAGTTCCTGCCGGAATTCCGGTACGGAGTGCCGGGCGGCCGCCGTCGCGTTCCCGCTCAGCAGGCCGAAGAAGATGGCGCCCAGCACGGCGACCCCCACCGCGTTGCCCGCCTGCCCCACGGTGGTCTGCACCCCGGCGGCCGACCCCGCGCTCGGGCCGCCGGCCTCGGCCAGCACCACGTCGTTCACGGTGGTGACGATCATGCCCAGGCCCAGGCCGATCAGCAGCCCCGCGGGCGCCAGCGTCCACAGCGACAGGTCGTGCGGGTGGGCGTGCAGCGTGAACATCAGCGTCGCCATGCCGCCGGCCATCACCGCCGCGCCGATCTGGAGCACCCGCTTGCCGAGCCGGGGCAGCAGCGGGATGGCGATGCCCGACGCCATGCCGGTGCCGAGCGCGATCGGCAGGAAGGCCGCGCCGGTGCGCAGCGGCGACCACGCGTACCCGGCCTGGAGTGTCACGGCCAGCACCAGGAAGAAGGCGGAGACCCCGGCGAAGCAGACGAACTCCACCAGCAGGCCGGTGCCGAAGGCCCCGCCGCGGAACAGGCTCAGGTCCACCACCGGCGAGCCGCCGCGCCGCTCCAGCCCGCGCTGGTGCAGCCAGAACAGGAACAGCACCGGCACCGACAGGCCCAGCAGGGTCCAGATCCACCAGGCCCAGTGCGCGTCCCGGCCCTGCACCAACGGGAAGATCACCAGCGCCACCGCCGCGGTGCCCAGCGCCGTGCCCCACAGGTCCAGCCGCGGCCGCTGCTCCGACTTCCACTCGGTCACCAGCATGCTCGCGCCGATCGCGGCCACCAGCCCGATCGGGATGTTGATCAGGAACACCGAGCGCCAGTCGGTGCCGAACAGGTTGTAGTGGATCAGCACGCCGCCGATCAGCGGCCCGGCGATGCCGGCCAGGCCGGTGGTGCCGCCCAGCGCGCCGAAGGCGGCCGCCCGGTGTTTGCCGGTGAAGGTGACGTGGATGATCGACAGCACCTGCGGGAACATCAGCGCGGCGGCCAGCCCCTGGAGCAGCCGGAACAGCACGATCTGGGTGCCGTTGGCGGCCACCGCGCACAGCACCGAGGCGCCGGAGAACAGCAGCACGCCCCAGACGAACATCCGGCGGCAGCCGAAGATGTCCCCCAGCCGGCCGCCGGCCACCAGCCCGGCGGCGAAGGTGAGCTGATAGCCGGCCAGGATCCACTGCACCTGCGCGTAGCTGGCCTGCAGGGAACTCTGGATCTCGGGGGACGCCACCGTCACCACGGTGACGTCCAGCAGTTCCATGAAGGCGGCGAGCAGGATCACCGCGAGGCCGAGCCAGGCCCGCCGGGTCGGGGCCTGGGCGTCGGCCACGGGCGCGGCCGGTTCTACCGCGCCGCCGAGGCCGGTGTCGCTCATGCTGGCGTCACTCATACGAGGCTCCAATGTTTCACATGTACTTCGCACCCTAACGAACTATTTCTATCCCCACGAGCCGTCCACGCCTGGCAGGATCGCGCCACGGGATACCCTTTTGAGTGACGAGCGCCGAGCGGAGGTCATGGGTCAGTGGTGCGCAGGCAGGAGCAGAGCCCGGTCGGGCGACCGGCGTCGCGGGAGGCCGGACCGACCTGGCTGCACCAGAGCATCGCGCCCAAGCTGCGGCTGGCCGCCAAGGAGAGCCGCACCTTCTTCGAGGCCGAACTCGGCAGGTCCGGGGCGACCTTCGCGACCTGGACGATGCTGGCCACCCTCAAGCTGGAGGGCCCGATGATCCAGCGGGCCCTGGCGCGGTACCTGAACATCGAGGGCCCGACCCTGTCGCGGCACCTGGAGACCATGGAGCGGCGCGGCCTGGTGGTGCGCACCCGTGACGGCGCCGACCGCAGGGCCGCCACGGTGGCGCTGACCCCGGCCGGCGAGGAGATGTACGCCGAGATCGAGGCGGTCGCGCTCAAGAGCCAGCAGCGGATGCTGGCGGGCCTGAGCGACGAGGAGGTCGAGCAGCTCGGCGGGCTGCTCGACCGGATCCTCAGAAACGTTACTTCCGGCTGACCGCCGGATCCGGCGGCGACCACGCCCACCCGGCTCGCGGGCCCGAGCCGAACCGGCGCCGCAGCCGCCGTTCCAGCGGGTGCTCCACGAAGCGGTAGCAGAAGGCCGACACGCCCAGGGTGATCGCCAGCGCGGCCACCGCGTACCCCAGGTGGCCCAGGCCCGGCCGGACCGGATCGGTGAAGAAGTCCGCCACCTGCCGGCCGGGGCTGGCCGCGAGCGCCATCGGCAGCAGCACCGTGAACTGGAACAGGTAGAAGGCGTACGACCACTGGCCCAGCCGCACCAGCGGCCGGCTGCGCAGGAACGACCGGCCGCCGGCCAGGTCCCGCCGGGCCAGCGCCGCGATCAGCAGCGCGAAGAACGGCGTCAGCGCCACGTCCGAGGCGTCGAACAGCACCGCGCCGCGGAAGGCGCAGCCGCGCAGCAGCCACAGCGCCGTCACCGGCACCAGCAGGGCCGCGACCGCCACCCGTACCGACGGCAGCCGCAGGCCGCGCCGGACCGCGACCGCCGTCGCCATTCCGATCAGGAACTGCGGCAGGCGGGCGAGCGGGGAGTAGACGCAGAACACCGCCGGACCGTAACCGTCCAGGCTGGTCACGTGCCGCACCGGCGGATACGCCAGCCACAGCCCGATCCGCACGCCCCACAGCGCGGCCACCGCCGTGCCCGCGAGCACCGCCAGCCGGGCCGCGGAGGCGCCGGCCAGCCGCCGCATCAGGCCGGGGAACAGGCCGTAGAAGAACGCCTCGCAGGACAGTGACCAGGTCACCGGGCTCGCCCCGAGCAGGATCCAGCCCGGCACCCAGGCCTGCACCAGCAGCACCGCGGAGGCCGAGATCAGCAGCAGATGCGGCACCGCCGGACCGCCCTTGGAGGTCGCCGCGAAGACGGTGGGCAGTGCCACCGCCACTGCCAGCAGCGGCCACACGCGGGCGAAGCGGCGCCCGTAGAAGGCGCCCGCGCCGTGGTCCGGCGACCAGTTCCAGGCCAGCACGAACCCGGACAGCACGAAGAACAGCGACACCCCGGACTCGCCGAGCGAGAACAGCCCGCGGGTGTGCGGCAGCGGAAGGAGGATGTCGACGTGGGAGAGGAAGACCCCGAAGGTGGCGAACCAGCGCAGCCCGGTCAGCGACTCCAGCCGCGCGGCCCCGCCCCGTTCCGCCGCGCTCCGCCGCTGTCCGGATCCGGCGTCCCGGACCGGTGATTGCCTCATACGCACCTGCCTCACGCGAGAACGTCCGAGGGCGGCCCACGACGTGGGCCACTGTGAGCAGGCCCATCCCAGCCCAGGGCGGTGAAGCAGCCGTCAAGCGGCCGAAAAACACCGGCCCGGAGGGTGGCTGACGAGGCGTCAGGAAGCGGGTTCGTCCTTCAGTGCCACCCCGCCGGCGCCGAGCTCGGCCGCGCGGCGGACCAGGCCGGCCAGGGTGGCGGCCGCCGCCTCGTGCGACAGGCCCAGTGGCGGGCGGATGTTGGAGACGCAGTTGCGGTCGGCGTCGGTGGTACGGCCCGGGCGCGGCGCGTAGGTGAGGTACGCGCCCAGGGAATCGGCCGCGGACATGCCGGGCCGCTCGCCGATCAGTACGACGGCCGTGGTCGCGCCCATCACGTCCGCGATCTCGTCGCCGAGCGCCACCCGGGCCTGTTCGGCGAGTACGACGGGGGCGATCGTCATGTCGTCCAGCAGCGCGGTGGTGGCCAGGACCACGGCGGCCGCGTGGGCGTGCACCGCGCGGCTGGACAGCCCGTCGGCGACCACGAACACCACGTCCCACCCGCCGCGCGGCAGCGCCGCACCCGCCGCGTCGTCCAACCGCCGTCCCAGGTCCGGGCGTTGCAGGTAGGTGAGCCGGTCGGGCGCGGCGCTGCGCACCCGTACGGTCGGCATCGCGGGCAGCGCGGCGGCCACCGCCTCCGGGTCGAAGGGCGCGTGCACCGCGTCCCGCGCGGCCGCGTGCGCCGCCTGGAGTGCCAGCCGGTGCCGGGTCGGCAGCGCCGCCCCGGCCCGCCCGAGCCCGATCCGCGCCTGCGTCCGCTGCCTGAGCGCGGCCCACCAGGCGCCGTCCGCACCGGCGTCGGCAGCGGCCGGCTCCGTGACGCCGTCCGTCCCTGTCCCCGTCCCTGCCGCCGTCACCGGTCCGCCGTCCCGGGCGCCTTCGCGTTCCGCCGGACTCGTCATGAGATCTCCGGCGGCAGGGGCGGCGCCGCGATGGCGGCCAGCGGGTGGGCGGCGGGGGAGACCTCGCGCAGGGCGCCGCCCTCGTCCAGCAGGCCCACCGCGCGCAGCCAGCTCTCGAACTCCGGGGCCGGGCGCAGGCCCAGGACTTCGCGCAGGTAGAGGGCGTCGTGGTAGGAGGCCGACTGGTAGTTGAGCATGATGTCGTCGCCGCCCGGCGTGCAGATCAGGAAGGACGCGCCGGCCACGCCCAGCACGGTGAGCATCGTGGCGATGTCGTCGTCGTCCGCGTCGGCGTGGTTGGTGTAGCAGACGTCCAGGCCCATCGGCAGGCCGAGCAGCTTGCCGCAGAAGTGGTCCTCCAGGGCCGCGCGCAGGATCTGCCGGCCGTCGTAGAGGTATTCCGGGCCGATGAAGCCGACCACCGTGTTGACCAGCAGGGGACGGTAGCGGCGGGCCACGGCGTACGCGCGCGCCTCCAGCGTCTGCTGGTCCACGCCGTGGTGCGCGCCGGCGGACAACGCGCTGCCCTGCCCGGTCTCGAAGTACATCGCGTTGCCGCCCACGGTGCCGCGTCCCAGCTCCCGTACCGCGGCGTGCGCCTCGTCCAGCAGGGCCAGCGTCACCCCGAACGAGGCGTTGGCGGCCTGGGTACCGGCGATCGACTGGAAGACCAGGTCCACCGGGGCGCCGCGCTCCATCAGGCGCAGCGTGGTGGTCACATGGCACAGCACGCACGACTGGGTGGGGATCGCGTGCCGCGCGATCACCGTGTCCAGCAGTTCCAGCAGGTCACGGACCGCGCGCGGGCTGTCGCCGGCCGGGTTGACCCCGATCACCGCGTCGCCGCTGCCCAGCAGCAGCCCGTCCAGGACGGCGGCGGCCACGCCCGCCGGGTCGTCGGTGGGGTGGTTGGGCTGGAGCCGGGTGGCCAGCCGCCCGGGCAGCCCGATCGTGGAGCGGAAAGCGGTGACCACCCGCACCTTGCGGGCCGCGGCGACCAGGTCGGAGTTGCTCATCAGCTTGGAGACCGCGGCGGCCATCTCCGGGGTGACGCCGGGGGCGAGCGCGGCCAGCGCACCCGCGTCCGCGCCGGGGGACAGCAGCCACTCGCGGAACTCCCCGACGGTGAGCCCCGCGACCGGCGCGAAGGCCGCCCGGTCGTGGCCGTCGACGATCAGCCGGGTGACGTCGTCCAGTTCGTACGGGACCACCGGCTCGGCCAGGAACCGCTCCAGCGGCACCTCGGCCAGTGCGAGGCGGGCCGCCACCCGCTCCTGCGCGCTGTCCGCGGCGATCCCGGCCAGCCGGTCGCCGGACCGCTCGGGACTCGCCGCCGCCAGCAGCCGGGCCAGGTCCGTGAACGCGTACCGCCGCCCGCCCAGGACGGCGCTGTAGCCGCTCACCGGGCCCTGCCGCGGCGCCGCGCGCCCGGCCGGCCGCAACCGCCGTGCCCCGCGCCGCCGTTCATCCATGCACCCCGCTTCCGTCTCCGGCCGCCTCCGGGACCCGGGACCGGCCGGAACCCTCGCCCCGGACCGTAGGCCACCGGCGCGCCACCGGTCCATGCCCCGGAAGTTAACACAAGCACACACGTGTCCTGGTCAGTTGACGCAGAGTTAACAGCGCGGCACGCAAAGGAGTCGCCCAGGAGGACAGCATTCACCGGTACGCGATCCCCGTACGCACCCGGTGCTCCCCGGCGCATCCCGCGCCACGGAGGACGCGCACGACACACGGACGCACGACGCACGACTCACGGACACAGGCGCAGACGGACGCAGACGGACGCAGACGCGGACGGACACGGAAGGGGCCTTGCGATGGCAGTGCAGGAAGGCGTCGCCCCGGCGGAGGCGGACCCGCCCCGGCAGCGGCAGGGGCTCGCGGAGGGCGCGCTCGGGCTGCCCGGCGTGATCTTCTGCATCGTCACGGGCGCCGCGCCCATGACGGCGATGCTGTTCAACGTGCCCGTGGCCGTGCAGGGCGCGGGGTATGCCGCCCCGGCCGCCTTCCTGCTGGCCACCGCGGCACTGACCGTCTTCTCCGTCGGCTACATCGCGATGAGCCGCCGGGTGACCTCCGCGGGCGGCTTCTACACCTTCGTCAGCCGGGGCCTGGGCCGTATTCCGGGCGTCGGCTCCGGGGTGCTCATCGCACTGTGCTACCTGCTGTTCTCCGCCTCGGTCCTCGGTGTGATGGGCTACTTCGCGGCCACCGGCGTGGAGTCGTGGACCGGTCTGCGGATCCCGGCGTGGGCGTACATGGCCGCCGGGCTCGCCGTGATGACCGCGCTGGCCTGGTTCCACATCGAGCTGACCACGCGGATCCTGGGCGTGTCCCTGGTGCTGGAGGTGCTGGCGCTGCTGGTGCTGGCCGGCGGGGTGCTGGCGCACGGCGGCGCGCACGGGCTGCCGGCCCGGCCGCTGAACCCGGGCGAGGTCTTCGGCAACGCCGGCGCGACCCGCACCTTCGGCACCGCCGCCGCGGGGGTGGCGCTTTTCGCCGCCTTCTGGTCCTGGGTCGGCTTCGAGATGGCCCCCAACTACGCCGAGGAGTCCCGCGATCCGGACCGCATCGCCAAGGCCGCAACCTACGGCTCGGTGATCGGGCTCGGCGTGCTCTACACGCTCGTCTCGTACGCCTTCGTCGCCGGGTGGGGGCTGGACGGGGCCGCGCAAGCGGTCAAGGACCAGTTCGCCGGCCGCTACGACTCGGCGTTCTACCCGCTCGCCGACACCTTCGCCGGGCACTGGCTGGTGGTGATGATGCAGGCGCTGGCGATCACGAGCTGCTTCGCCTGCGCGATGGCGTTCTACAACACCGGCTCCCGCTACCTGTTCTCGCTCGCCCGCGAGGGCGTGGCGCCCGCCGCGCTGGCCCGCACCTCCCGGCACCGCAGCCCGGCCGCCGCCTCGATGACCGTCACCGTCCTGGTCGGCGGAATCGTGCTCGGCTTCACCCTGCACGACAGCGGCACCGAGGCGGCGCTGCTGCAACTGGGCACCTGGGCCCCGCTGATGGGGGTGCTGGGCATCCTCGGCGTGCAGGCGCTGACCTCCTTCGCGGTCGTCCGCTACTTCCTGACCACCGCCCGGGACGGCTTCCACTGGTTCACCACCCTGGTGGCGCCCCTGGTGGGGGCCGCCGCGATGATCGGCGCGTGCCTGCTGCTGATCGCCAACCGGGCGGTGCTGGCCGGCGACGGCCGGGTCCCGTTCATCAGGTACCTGCCCGAGGCGGTGCCGGCGATGTTCGCACTCGGCGTGGCCGTCGCCCTGTGGCTGCGCGCCCGGCGGCCCGAACGGTACGCGCTGCTGGGCCGGTTCGACCCCGCGCTGCCCGAATGAGCCGGCCGGGCGGCCGGTGGGCCGGGGCCGCGGCGAGGACTCAGGCCCCCGGCGCGGCCGGGGTGCCGGAGGTGAGCAGCGACATGATGGTGGCGCTGGCCAGGTCGCCGGCGACGTCGGGCGGGGTGTGCGCGGTGGCCACCTGCTCGGCGGCCAGGTGCATCAGCGTGTACACGGTGGAGACCAGCCAGTCCAGCGGCATGTCGGTGCGGAACACCCCGGCGCTCTGCCCGCGGGAGAGCAGCTTCTCGACCCGGCCGAGGACGAGGTCGGCGTAGGCGCGCAGCGTGGCCGGCGGGAGGTCGGCCGAGGCCGCCATGTACAGATTGCGGTGCCGTTCCAGGACCTGCCAGGAGGTGCGGATGAGTTCGGGCAGCACCTCGGCCGGCGGCGCGTCGTCCAGCGGCAGCCCGCTGAGCACCTCGTCGGTCTGCCGGAAGGCCCGCTGGAGCGCCGCGCCCAACAGCGCCTCCCGGGTCGGGAAGTGCGCGTAGAGCGTGACCCGGCTGACGCCGGCGAGGCGGGCGATGGCGGACATGTTGAGCGTGCCGTCGGACGGCGCGCACTGGACGGTGGCGTCCAGGATCGCGGCGATGTTGCGTTCGGCGTCCGCGCGCCGCCGCCGCCCGGCGTCGGCGGTGGTGCGGTCCGGCGGGCGAGCGTCCATGCCACGAGGATATCTCCGCACCCGGCGCCGGTCAGTGCAGCGGCACGGGCCCGCCGGTGCGTTCGGCCACCCGCCGGGGCAGCAGCCGGGCGGTGGCGAAAGCCAGGACGGCGACCCCGGCCGCGAGGGCGGCGAAGGCGTGCCGGAAGCCGTCGGGCGAGGGCACCGGCCCGGCGGCGATGCCGGTCGCCGCGATCGAGGAGACCAGGGCGATGCCGAGCGAGCCGCCCACCTCGTGGCCGGTGGAGAACAGGCCCGAGGCGACACCCGCGTGCGCCTCGTCCATCCCGGACAGCCCGCTGGTGGTCGCGGTGACGAAGGCGGCGCCGATCCCGGCCGCGGCCACCAGGAACCCCGGCATCAGCGTGGTCCACACGCCGCCGTGGACGCCCCGCCAGGCCATCAGGCCGAGCCCCGCGGCCGCCGCCAGCAGTGCCGCGAGCCCGGTCGGGCGCGGACCGCGCCGACTGACCTGCCGGGAGGCCAGGTGCGCGCCGACCGCCGTGGCGAAGGCCACCGGCAGGAACACCAGCCCGGCGTGCAGCGGGCTCCAGCCCAGGTCGTGCTGGAGGTGGAACGAGGCCAGGAAGTACGTGCCCAGCAGCGCGGCGGTCGCGCCGGCCATGACGACGACGGCGCCGGGCAGCGGCGGGCGCCGGAACAGGTGCGGCGGCACCAGCGGGTCGCGCACGGTCCGCTCGGCCACCACGAAGCCGGCCGCCAGCAGCACACCGGCCCCGATCGCGGCGAGCGCCCCGGCCGAACCCCAGCCCTGGTCGCCGGCCCGGACCAGGCCGTGGATGAGCAGCGCGACACTGCCGGTGCCGGTCAGCGCGCCCAGCAGGTCGAGCCGGGTGCCGCGGGTGCGCGGGCGGCTCGGGACCACCGCCGGCGCGGCGGCGAACAGGACGGCGCCCACCGGCACATTGACGTAGAAGGCCCAGTGCCAGCCGGGTCCCGAGGTCAGCGCGCCGCCGACCACGACGCCCACCGCCGCGCCGGCCGCGCCGATCGCGGACCACACGCCGAGCGCGCGGCCCAGCGCCTTCCCGGTGAACTCGGTGGTCAGCAAGGACAGCGCGGCCGGCGAGAGCAGCGCGGCGCCCACGCCCTGGCCGACCCGGCTGCCGAGCAGCGCGGCGGCGTCGGTGGACAGCCCGGCGGTGAGCGAGGCGAGGGTGAAGACCGCCAGCCCCGCCTGGAACGCGCGCCGGCGGCTCAGTCCGTCCGCCACCCGGCCGCCCAGGACCAGCAGCCCGCCGAAGGTGACCGTGTAGGCGGTGATCACCCACGGCAGCGCGTCACCGCCCAGGCGCAGCGAGCTGCCGATCGAGGGCAGCGCCACGTTCACCACGGAGACGTCCAGCACCGCCATGAACTGGGCCAGGCACAGCACGACCAGCAGCGTCCCGGACCCCGCCGGCCCGTCCGCCAGGTCCGTTGCCGGCGGCTCCGGGATGTCCGGCCGCTGCCCGTCCGGCCGGTCCTCCGGCTCCGGCGCGTGCGGCCGCTGCGTCTCCGGCACCGGTTCGTACTGCCCGGGTGCGCGCGGGGGCCCGTACTCCCCGGGTTGGCGCTGTCGCGGTACGCGCGGGACGTCCGGTGTGTCCGGTCCGCTCCCCGCGCCTTGCGTACGGTTCATGATCCCTCCCGAATCGGCTCGGCGGGATGCCCCCGCCTGTCCGACGGCGCTGCCGGGTCCGACGGATTCCCGACCTCAGATTCCTAACAGCGCTGTTAATGTTAACCGTAGGTCGATGCAGCGGCGGACGCAACGGCTCCACGGGCCCAGGGCTTTACGGGCCCATCGGCCCATCGGCCCGGACCCGCGCCGGCCGCTCCCGGACACGACGACGTCCGCCTCCCCGGGGGCGGGTGACCCCGCGGGGAGGCGGACGGAAGGGATCAGACGGACGCCGGACGGATCAGGTCACGGTCCACACGAACGTGGCCGTATCGCTGCCGCCGTGCCCGTCGGACGCGGTCACGCTCACCGTGCTGGTGCCGGTCGCCGTCGGCGTGCCCGTGACGACCCCGGACGCGCTGATGCCCAGCCCGGCCGGCAGGCCGGTCGCGGTGAAGGTGACCGGCGCGGACGACGCGGCGGTGACCGCGAGCGACACCGCCTTGCGCGCCGGGCTGCTCATCCCGTGCGGGTTGTGCACGCTGACCGAGCTCCCGGCCGACGTGACCGCCTTGGCGGTCATCGCGGTCGCCACGTTCAGCGTCCCGGTCAACGGCAGGTTCCGCGAGGAGTCGCCCACCATGATCTGGTAGGCGCCCGCCGACGTGGTCCACGTGTTGCCCGAGGTGTTCCAGTACGCCAGGTCGTGCGCGCTGAGCGTGAAGGTCACCTTCTGGCTCGCCCCGGGTTGCAGGTCCACCCGCTGGAAGCCCTTGAGCTGCTTGGCGGGCTCGCCCGTCGAGGCCGGGTCGCCCACGTAGAGCTGGGCGACCTCCGCCCCCTCGCGGCTGCCGGTGTTGGTCACCGTCGCCGAGACCGTGGTGTTGCCGCTCCCGTCCGGCGTGCCCACCTGGAGCCCGGAGAACGAGAAGGACGTGTACGACAGGCCGTAGCCGAACGGGAACAGCGGAGTGATGTTCTGCGCGTCGTACCAGCGGTAGCCGACCTTCAGGCCCTCGCTGTACTGCACGTCGGTGCCGTTGCCCGGCCACTGCGCGGTGGTGTGCGCCGGCACGTCGTTCAGGCTGGCCGGGAAGGTGACCGGCAGCTTGCCCGACGGGTTGACGTCACCGAACAGCAGCGCCGCCAGCGAGTTGCCGACCTCCTGGCCGGCGTACCACTCCTCCAGCACCGCCTTGGCCTGGCCCAGCCACGGCATGGTCACCGCGGAACCGGTGTTGAGCACCACGATCGTGTTCGGGTTGGCCGCGGCCACCTGCTGGATGAGCTGGACCTGCGAGGTGGGCAGGTCGATGCTCGTCAGGTCGGTGCCCTCCTGCTCGCCGTAGCCGACGCAGACCACCGCCACGTCCGAGGAACGCGCCAGCGTCACCGCGGAGTTGATGTCCGAGCCGTCGTTGTACTGCACGGTCGTGGAGGTGCCCTTGACCCGGTTCTGCAGCGCGGTCAGCGGCGAGACCGTGCCCGAACTGGTCGCGGTGGCACTGCCGCCGCCCACGCTGCGCACCCCGGCGCCGCCGTCCGGCCCGAGCAGCGCGATCGAGTGCGTGCTCGCCGTGGACAGCGGCAGGATCCCGCTGTTCTTCAGCAGCACACTGCCCTGCTCGGCGACCTGACGGGCCGTCGTCTGGTGCGCCGCGGAGGTCACCACGGCCCCCGTGCTGCCCGTCTTCTGCTTGTCGAACAGGCCGAAGGCGAACATCTGGGTGAGCACCCGGCTGACCATCGTGTTCAGCGTGGCCTGGCTGACCGTGCCGTTGGCCAGCGCCTGCTGGAGGAAGTCGGCGTAGAAGTAGCCGCCCGGCATCTCGATCGTCATGCCGTTGTTGGCCGAGTCCACCGTGGAGTGCGCCCCGCCCCAGTCACTGGTGACGAAGCCGCCGAAGCCCGCCTGCTGGTAGAGCGCGTTGTTCAGCAGATACGCGTTCTGGCACGCGTACACCCCGTTGACGGTGCTGTAGGCACACATCACCGACGCCGAGGCGCCCTTGCTCACCGACGCCTGGAACGCCGGCAGGTAGATCTCCTGGAGCGTGCGGTTGTCGACGATCGCGTTGTCCGCAGGGCCGTTGCGGTTGGTCTCCTGGTTGTAGACCGCCACATGCTTGGCCTGCGCCATCACGCCCTGGCTCTGGATGCCCTTGATGTCGGCGGTGGCCATCTGCGCGGACAGGTACGGGTCCTCGCTGTAGGTCTCGAAGGCCCGGCCCCACCGCGGGTCGCGCACGATGTTCATCGTCGGGCCCAGCGCCACGTCGGCGCCCTTCCCGGCGAACTCCGCGCCCGCGACCGCCCCGTACTGCTGCTGCAGCCCGGTGTCCCAGGTGGCCGCCGACGACACCGCCGACGGGACCTGCGTGACCCCGCCGAGGCCGTCGCCGACCCCGCTCGGACCGTCCTGGAAGCCCATGGCCGGGATGCACAGCGACGGGATCGCCGACATGTCGCCGATGTACGGCGAGGACGCGCCGTTGCCGTGCAGCATCTGGATCTTCTGCGCCTGCGTCATCTGCGCCATGAGCTGCGCGACCCGGTCGGAGATCGGCGCCGTCGAACCCACCCACGGGCAGTTGCCGTTGCCGCCGCCCGGCGGGGTGGTGGTGCCGCCCGGGGTGAGCACCGTGAACTCCCACAGCGAATAGCCGTAGGCCGTGGCGCGCGCGGTGCCGTACATCCGCACGTAGCGGCCGGTCGCCGTGAAGTTGTGGGTCTCCTCGCCGCCGGCGCCGGTGGTGGTGGAGTACACGGTGGTCCAGTTGGTGCCGTCCGGCGAGACCTGGATCTGGTACGCCGTGGCGTACGCCGCCTCCCAGTCCAGCGTCACCCCGCAGACCGACTGCGAGGAGCCGAGGTCGACCTGGACCCACTGCGGGTCGCTGAAGGCGCTGGACCAGCGGGTGCCCAGGTTGCCGTCGAAGGCAGCCGACGCCGGGGTGCCCGCGTTCTCCGTCGAGGAGGCGGTGGCCGGCTTGTTCAGCGCCGCCGTCGTGGTGCCGCAGGGCACCGCGCCGCCGGATCCGCCGAACACCTGGAACTCCCAGAGCGAGTAGCCCCATTGGGTGGCGCGGGCGGTGCCGTACATCCGCACGTACCGGCCGGTGCCGGTGACGTTCAGGTTCTGTGTGCCGCCGGTGCCGGTCGTGGTCGAGTAGACCGTGGTCCAGGTGGCGGCGTTGTCGGAGACCTGGATCTGGAAGGCGCTGGCGTAGGCCGTCTCCCAGTTCAGCGTCACCGAGCTGATGCTCTGCGAGGAGCCGAGGTCGACCTGGAGCCACTGCGGGTCGGCTGCCGCGGACGACCAGCGGGTGCCGGTGTTGCCGTCCACCGCCGCGGAGGCGGGAGTGCCGGCGTTCTCGGTGGACGACGCGGTGGCCGGCTTGCCCTGGGAGAGCAGGACCGGGTCGGCGTGCGCGGTGTGCGGCACCGCGAGCGCGAGCGCCGCGACCAGCAGGAAGCCGATCGCGGCCGGCAGACCGCGGCGCAGCATGCTGCGCCGGGGACTGCGGAGCGTAGCGGACATGGGCTACTGCCTCTCTGATGTGTGGGGGAGAGAGGAACACGGGGCCCGGGCCGCTTCGATCGCGGCCCGGGCCCCGGGGTTTTCACTGCAGCACGTGCACGTAGTCGATCACCATGCGCTGCGGGAAGACGGTGGAGGCGTCCGGCGCTCCGGGCCAGTCACCGCCCACCGCGTTGTTGAGGATCATGTAGAACGGGTGGTCGTACACCCACGGGCCGCGGGTCTGCTCCACCGTCGAACGGTCGGCGGTGAAGAAGTTGTGGCCGTCCACCGAGAACGTCATGTGGCTGGAGTCCCAGTCCACCGCGTAGGTGTGGAAGTCCGAGGCGAAGTCCGACCCGGCGACGGTGTACGGCTGCCCGTAGCCGTTCCCGCCGTTGTACGCGGGGGCGTGCAGGGTGGAGTACACCGAGTCCGGCACCTTGCCGACGTGCTCCATGATGTCGATCTCACCGCAATTGGGCCACGGCGTCCCGGACTTGAAGTTCGCGCCCAGCAGCCAGAACGCCGGCCACAGGCCCTGCGTGCCGCTGACCTTGATGCGCGCCTCCACATGCCCGTAGGTGAACGTGAAGTGGTCGGAGGTGTTGATCCGGCCCGAGGTGTAGCTGCCGTCCGCCTCCTTGCGCGCCTCGATCACCAGGTTGCCGTTGCCGTCCAGATGCGTGTTGTCGCCGTTGGTGTACGTCTCCAGCTCGCCGTTCTGGCCCCGGCCCGGGTCCTGCGACCACTTGGTGGGGTCCGGCTCGGCGCCGGCCGCGCCGTTGAAGTCGTCGCTCCACACCAGGTGTTCGGGATTGCCCGGGTTCGGCGGCAGGGCGGGCGGCGGGGTCGGGTTGCCGCCGGTGCCGTACACGTCGAAGGTCCACAGCGAGTAGCCGTAGCCGTTGCTGCGCGCGGTGCCGTACATCCGCACGTACCGGCCCGTGCCGTCCACCGTCAGCGTCTCCTTGAAGCCCTTGCCGGTGGTGGTGGAGTAGATCGGGGTCCAGTTGGTGCCGTCGGCGGAGGTCTGGATCTGGTACGCGGTCGCGTACGCCGGGTCCCACTGCAGCACGACCTTGGTGATGTGCGCGGTCGCGCCCAGATCCACCGCGATCCAGCCCGGGTCCACCCAGCCGTTGACGTCACTGGTCGCCCAGCGGCTCGCCGGGTCCTCGTCGAACGCCTTGGCCGGGGTGCAGGCCGGGCAGTTGCCGTCGTCCTGGTACGTCGAGGCGGTCGCGGGCTTGTTGTACGACAGCAGGACCGCGCCGTCGGTCGGCGGCGGGGTGGTGCCGCCCGTGGTGCCGCCGGTGGTCCCGGTGCCGCCGCCGCTGGTGAAGACCTGGAACTCCCACAGCGAGTAGCCGTACTGCGTGGCGCGCTGCGTGCCGTACATCCGGATGTAGCGGCCGGTGCCGCTCAGCGTGATCAGCTCGGTCGCGCCGGGGCCGTTGGCGGTGGAGTAGACCGTCGACCAGTTGGTGCCGTCGGCCGAGGTCTGGATCTGGTACGCCTTGGCGTAGGCGGTCTCCCAGGACAGCTGCACCCCGCAGACGTTCTGCGAGGAGCCGAGGTCGACCTGGAGCCACTGCGGGTCGGCTGCGGCGGACGACCAGCGGGTGGTGGTGCTGCCGTCGACCGCGGCCGACGCGGGGGTGCCGGCGTTCTCCGTCGAGGACGCGGTCGCCGTCTTGTTCAGGGCCGCGTTGGTGGTCGAGCAGCCGGCGCCGCCGGTGCCCGCGGTGCCGTACACCTGGAACTCGTAGAGCGACACGCCCCATTGGGTGGCCCGGGCGGTGGCGTAGATCCGGACATAGCGCCCGGAACCGTTTACGGTCAGGTTCTCGGTGCCGCCGGCGCCGGTGGTGGTGGAGTAGACCGTGGACCAGGTGGTGCCGTCGGCCGAGGTCTGGATCTGGTACGCCTTCGCGTACGCCGACTCCCAGTTGATGGTGACGGAGCTGATGGTGGCCGTCGCGCCGAGGTCGACCGACAGCCACTGCGGGTCGCTGAAGGCGCTGGACCAGCGGGTGGTGGTGTCGCCGTCCACGGCCGCCGAGGCGGGGGTGCCGGCGTTCTCCGTCGAGGACGCGGTCGCGGTCTTGCCCTGCGAGAGCAGGGAACCCGCGGCCCGGGCGGAGTTCTGGGTGATCGCGAGGGCGAAGGTGGCCACGAGTGCGGCCACGAACGCGAAGACGATGGAGCGGGGAAATCTGCTGAGGGCGAATCGTGGGGGGCTGCCAGTCACAGCGTCTCCTGAGGGTCGCTGAGCGTGAGAGCGCTCTCTGGTTGCTGTGATGATTACGGCGTTGTTGCCGACACGTCAATGTAGTGAACGAGATTCGCACCACTGATTCACCGGCCGCCCGCCGCGCTGTCGGCACTCGAAGGCGAACCGAAGTCCTTGTCCCGGTATGCCGGTTGTGCGAATTCCTGTTGTGTGCAAGAGCTTGACGCGGGGTGCGGGCAGTAAAGGCGACGGGGGTGGGAGAGCGCTCTCCCGCGCTCTCCCACCCCCGTCCTCCGACGTCGGGTCAGCAGGCGAGCACCGGGCCCGCCCAGTCCGCGTGGTCGTAGGTGTTGCCGTCCCCGCCGTCGGTCACCACCAGCGTCAGCTCCATGGCGCCGGTCAGATCCGCCGTCAGGTGCCGGGCGGAGTCGTTGTTCGTGACCACCCCGCTGTCGGCGGCCAGGGTGCTGTCCCGGTAGACCTGGAAGTCCACCGAACCGCCGGCCGTGGACTCGTCGTCCACCCCCACGTCCGTGGTCAGCGTCCGGCAGTTGCCGGCCAGGTAGTAGGTGATCCGGCTGACCGCGTGCACGCCCAGGCCCTTGGCGTAGGTGACGCCGCCGATGGTGAGGGTGTGTCCGTTGCCCGCGGCCTGCTCGCCGTTGCTGCGGTCGTGCTCGACCGGGCCCCAGCCGCTGACCGCCGACTCCCAGGCGACGTCGCTCAGCGCGTGCGTGCCGGCCGTCGGACCGCTGCCGCAGGCCACCGTGGCACCGGCCCAGTCGGCGTGGTCGTAGTTGATGCCGTCGCCCGCGTCGGTGACCACCAGCCGCAGGGTGCCGCCGCCGGTGAGGCCCGCGGTCAGCCGGGCGGGCGGGTCGTTGCCGGTCCGGGTGCCGCTGTCGGCCACCAGCGTGCCGTCCCGGTAGACCTGGAAGTCCACCGAGCCGTTCGCGCCGACCTCGTCGTCCACCCCGACGTCCGCCGAGAATCGGGTGCACAGCCCGCCGGTGTGGAAGGAGATGTCGCTGGCCGCGTGCACGCCCAGGCCCTTGGCGTAGGTGACGCCGCCGATGGTGAGGGTGTGTCCGTCGCCGGCGGCCTGCTCGCCGTTGCTGTGGTCCCGCTCGACCGGGCCCCAGCCGCTGACCGCCGAGGTCCACGGCAGGTCGCTCAGGGCGTTCACCCCGGTCGGCGGCGGCACCGGCGTGCCCGGGGTGACCCGCAGCATGACCGTGCCGTGCGCCGGGACCGAAGCACTGATCGAGCCGGTGGTGGTCGAGGTCGCCTTGGACCACAGGTCCTTGACCGCGTACGAGGACGCGCCGCCGATGCCGAGGGCCGACACGGTGGTGGAGACGGTCTGGGCGCCGGTGTTCTCGTTGGTGAGGGTGACCGCCCGGCCGCCGTCGGCCAGCGGCTTGGACATCACCACCAGGCCGCCGGAGTTCGACACCACGGTGCCCTGCTTGCCCAGCGCGTCCTGGTCGACCGCGATCACGTCGGTGTTGCCCAGGATCGCCAGCGTGGCGGCCGAGGCGGTGCGCACGTCGGTGCCGATCAGCAGCGGCGCGGCCATCTCCGACCAGAGGCTGAAGTGGGTGCGGTACTCGGTGTCGGTCATGCCGCCGTTGCCGACCTCCAGCATGTCCGGGTCGTTCCAGGCGCCCGGTCCGGCGTACGCCGCCAGTGGCTGGTTCTGGTGGGCGATGCCGATCATGCTCGACCAGGAGTCGCCGATGTCACCGGTGGTCCGCCAGGAGTTCCCGACCCCGCCGGCCCACTCCCACGGGCTCTGCTGGCCCCACTCGCACAGGGAGTAGAGGATGGGCCGGCCGGTGGCCTTCAGCGCGTTGCCCATGGCGGTGTAGCGGTTGACGAAATCCTGCCGGCTGCCGTCGCTGTTGTTGTTGCAGTTGTCGTACTTGAGGTAGTCCACGCCCCAGTCGGCGAAGGTCTGGGCGTCGGTGGTCTCGTGGCCGAGGCTGCCCGGGTAGCCGGCGCAGGTGGCGGTGCCGGCGTCCTCGTAGATGCCCAGTTTCAGGCCGCGGGCGTGCACGTAGTCGGCGGTGCCCTTGATGCCGTCGGGGAACTTCGCCGGGTCGGGGACCAGCCGGCCGGACGCGTCGCGCGAGTGCGTCATCCAGCAGTCGTCGATGTTGACGTAGGTGTACCCGGCCGCCTTCAGGCCGGAGCTGACGAAGGCGTCGGCGGTCTGCTCGATGAGCTGTTCGCTGACGTTGCAGCCGAAGGCGTTCCAGTCGTTGAAGCCCATCTGCGGGGCGAGGGCCAGTCCGTTGTCGACGGCCGCGGCGGCCGGGGCGGCGGCGAACTGGGCGAGGGTGGCGCCGGCGGTGAGCACGGCGGCCCCGGCCAGGCCCGCGGCGACCGTGGCCAGCGCGGCGCCGCCGGCGGCCAGGCGTTGTGCGAGGGTGTGGGATCGGTTTCGGGGTCTGTGCGGCTTCAGCAGCATGTGCGGCTCCGGAGGGGGGATGTGGCGCACAATCCAACGGGGTCGAACGAAAGTCCCCGTATCACACCGCCCATGCGTGGACATGTCAATGCCGTCTGTGGTGTGAACCGGTCATCCCGAAAGGCGCGCCGCACCCGGTTCCGGCGGAGATCCACTTCTACCCTGAGCGGTGAGAACGCCGAGAACGGGAAAGGGCAGGGGATGCCCGACGTACCAGAGCCCGTCGTCAAGCTGGTCCGGTGGAGCACCGAGCCGGCCGCCGTCCAGATCCTCCGGTCCACCGCCGCCGCGGTGCTCGCCTACGCCGCTGCCCGCGGGCTGCTGCCGCAGCCGGCCCCGCTCACCGCCCCGCTGACGGCGCTGCTCGTGGTCCAGGTCACCCTCTACGCCACACTCACCACCGGCATTCAACGGGTGAACGCGGTCGTCATCGGCGTGGTCATCGCCACCGTCTTCAGTTCCCTGGTGGGCCTGCGCTGGTGGAGCCTCGGGATGATCATCCTCACCGGTCTGCTGGTGGGGCGGTTGGTGCGGGTCGGCGAGTTCGTGATCGAGGTGGCCATTTCGGCCATGCTGGTGCTCGGCGTGACCCGGGTGGCCAGCACCGCCTGGGATCGGATCTGGGAGACGCTGATCGGGGCGGCGGTCGGGCTGCTGTTCAACCTGCTGTTCGCCCCGCCGGTGTGGGTGCAGTCGGCCGGCGGGTCCATCGAGCATCTGGCCCGCCGGATGGGCGGGCTGGTCCGGGACATCGGCGGCGAGCTGGGCGGGCACCTGCCGGTCGAGCGGGCCGCCGCCCGGCTGCACGAGGCCCGCCGGATGGACCACGCGATCGTGGAGGTCGACGCCTCGCTGCGGCAGGCCGAGGACAGCCTGCGGTGGAACCCCCGGGTCCGCGAGGGAGCGCTTTCCCGGATCGTGCTGCGCACCGGCCTGGACACCCTGGAGATCTGCGCGGTGGTGGTCCGGGTGCTCTTCCGCACCCTGACCGACCTGGCCAAGCAGCGCACCGAGGAGGAGCTCTTCCCGGAGGAGCTGTTCCCCGCCGACGTGGCCGCCGAGCTGGAGGAACTGTTCGGGCACGTGGCCCACGCGATCGAGAACTTCGCGGTGCTGATCACCACACAGGTGGCCGCCAACGCGGAGAGCGCCGAGGAACGGCTCGGGAAAGCGCTCACCGAAAGCCGCCGCTGCCGGGACCGGGCGGCGGATCTGCTGCTGGCCGGCGTCCAGCGGCACCCCCGCCAGTGGCAGCTGCACGGCTCCCTGCTCGCCGAGGTGGACCGGATCCTGGACGAGCTGGCCGTCGAGAAGCGCTCCGAGCGCCTGGTGGAGGAGCTGGACCGCTACTCCAGCGAGATGAGCGAGCGCTACCCGCGGCTCGAACTGCTCCGCCGCCGGCTGTCCGCCCGCGGCGTGTACCGGCGCGGCGGCGAGGCCCCGGTCCGCGACGCCTTCCGCTGAGCCCCGGCGCCGGACCCTCCCGCCGGTCCTTTCCGCCGGGCCCGTCCGCCGGGCCCCGCGGACCGTCACACCTTTCGTCACAGGCATAGACGGCGCTGTAGCGCGTCTGTAACACTCTGCCAACACGTACGCAAATTATGAGCAGAAGAACGATGGAACCGCGTGGCAAGGCTGCAACTTAGCGGTTCCATCCCTGCATGTTTCGGATTATCGAGTAGCTCGTCTCCTGAACCTCAGACCCCACGACACAGAGGGACGCCAATGAGACCGAAGCGCTCCATCCCGCGCCTGGTAGCGGGGGTGACCGCGGCCGGGCTGCTGCTCCTGGGCGGCCAGGCCCTGCCCGCCGCGGCCGCGGGGGGATCGAAGCCGGCGGCCGGCCCGTCGGCGGCCAGCGCCAGCAGCACCGACGGCAGCAACAGCGCCACCCGCCTGGGCGACGGCGACCGCAACACGTACTGGCAGAGCAGGACCGGGTCGCTGCCCCAGTGGGCGCAGCTCGACCTCGGCCGCACCGACCGGATCGACCAGGTGCAGTTGAAGGTGCCGGCCTCCTGGAAGGCCCGCACCGAGACCCTGGCGATCCAGGCCAGTTCCGACGGCACCGGCTTCAGCACGGTGGTGAGCTCGAAGGCGTACACCTTCAAGCCCGACGCCGGCAACACCGTGACGATCTCCTTCCCGGCGACCCTGGCCCGCTTCGTGCGCGCCGAGGTGACGGGGAACACCGCCACCAAGGCCGCCCAGCTCTCCGAGATGACGGTGCGCCAGGCCGCCGCCTCCACCGTCAACCTCGCCGCGGGCAAGCCCACCGCCGAGTCCGGCCACGCCGACGTCTACGGCTCGGGCAACGCGGTCGACGGCAACGCCAGCACGTACTGGGAGAGCACCAACAACGCCTTCCCGCAGTGGCTGCGGGTCGACCTCGGCAGCGCCGTCGCGGTCAACCAGGTGGTGCTCAAGCTGCCGCCGTCCACCGCGTGGGCCGCCCGCACCGAGACCCTGTCCGTGCAGGGCAGCAGCGACGGGAGCACCTTCAGCGACCTGGTCGCCTCGGCCGGCTACAACTTCGACCCGGCCACCGGCAACACGGTGACCATCAACTTCAACCAGGCCACCACCCGCTACGTGCGGCTGAACTTCACCGGCAACACCGGCTGGCCGGCCGGCCAGATCTCGGAGTTCGAGGTGTACGGGCCGACCAGCGGTGACACCACCGCGCCCAGCGCGCCCAGCAGCCTGGCGTACACCCAGCCGGCCTCCGGCCAGATCAAGCTGACCTGGAACGCCGCCACCGACAACGTGGGCGTCACCGGTTACGACATCTACGCCAACGGCACCCTGCGCACCTCGGTGGCCGGCAACGTGCTGACCTACACCGACAGCCAGCCGGACACCGCGACCGTGACGTACTACGTCAAGGCCAAGGACGCGGCCGGCAACCAGTCCCCGGCCAGCAACAGCGTCACCCGTACCGGCTCCTCCGGCGACACGCAGCCGCCGTCCGCGCCGAGCGGACTGGCGTACACCCAGCCGGCCTCCGGCCAGATCAAGCTGACCTGGAACGCTGCCAGCGACAACGTGGGCGTCACCGGCTACGAGGTGTTCGCCAACAACAACCTGGTCACCACCACCGCGGGCAACGTGCTGACGTACACCGACAGCCAGCCCGACAGCGCCACGGTGAGCTACTTCGTCCGCGCCAAGGACGCGGCCGGCAACGAGTCGGGCAACAGCAACACCGTGACCCGCAACGGCACCACCCCGACCGGCACCAACCAGGCGCTGGGCAAGCCGATCTCGGCCACCTCCACGGTGCAGAACTTCGTGGCCGCCAACGCCGACGACGGCGACGTGACCACGTACTGGGAGGGCTCCGGCACCAGCTCGCTGACCGTCCAGCTCGGCTCCAACGTGGACACCAGCGCGGTCGTGGTCAAGCTCAACCCGGACCCGATCTGGAGCGCGCGCACCCAGACCATCGAGGTCCAGGGCCGCGAGCAGAGCGCCAGCGGCTTCACCCAGCTCGTCGCGCCCAAGAGCTACTCCTTCGACCCGAACACCGGCAACAGCGTGTCCATCCCGGTGAGCGCGCGGGTCGCCGACGTGCGGCTGGTCTTCTCCGCCAACTCCGGCGCCGGCGGCGGCCAGGCCGCCGAGCTCCAGGTGATCGGCGTGCCCGGCCCGAACCCGGACCTGACGGTCAGTGCCCTGACCGCGACGCCCGCCGCTCCCGTCGAGACCGACGCGATCACGCTCAACGCCACGGTGAAGAACATCGGCACCAACGCCTCCGGCGCCACCGACGTCAACTTCTACCTGGGCAACACCAAGGTCGGCACCGGCTCGGTCGGCGCGCTGGCGGCAGGTGCCAGCACCACCGTGTCGGCGAACATCGGCACCCGCAGCGCGGGCAGCTACCAGCTCACCGCCAAGGTCGACGAGTCCAACGCGGTGGTCGAGCAGAACGAGACCAACAACTCCTACACCAGCCCGAGCGCGCTGGTGGTCAAGCCGGTCGACAGCTCCGACCTGGTCGCCTCGCCGGTCGCCTGGACGCCGGGCAACCCGTCGGCGAACCAGAACGTCAACTTCTCGGTCGCGATCAAGAACCAGGGCACCATCGCCTCGGCGAGCGGCTCCCACGGCGTGACCCTGACCATCGCCGACGCCACCTCCGGCGCCGTGGTCAAGACGCTCACCGGCACCTACAGCGGCACCATCGCCGCCGGGGCCACCACCGCCCCGGTCAGCCTGGGCAGCTGGACCGCCGTCAACGGCAAGTACACCGTGAAGACCGTGATCGCGGTGGACAGCAACGAACTGTCGATCAAGCAGGGCAACAACACCACCACCCAGTCGCTGTTCGTCGGCCGCGGCGCCAACATGCCGTACGACACCTACGAGGCCGAGGACGGGGTGCTCGGCGGCGGTGCGACGGTGCTCGGGCCCAACCGCACCATCGGCGACCCCGCCGGTGAGGCCTCCGGCCGCAAGGCCGTGCACCTGGCCAACAACGGCGACAAGGTCACCTTCACCACCCGGGCCAGCACCAACACCCTGGTGACCCGGTTCAACATCCCGGACGGACCGGACACGACGCTCGACGTGTACGTGGACGGCACCTTCCTCAAGGCGATCCCGCTCACGGCCAAGTACGCCTGGCTGTACGGGGACGAGGCCAGCCCGGGCAACTCGGCGGGTTCCGGCAGCCCGCGGCACATCTACGACGAGGCCAACCTGCTGCTCGGGACCACCGTCCCGGCCGGCCACACCATCACCCTGCAGAAGGACGCGGCCAACTCCGCGGCCTACTACAACATCGACTTCATCAACCTGGAGCAGGCCACCGCGGTGGCCAACCCCGACCCGACCAAGTACGTCGTGCCGGCCGGCTTCACCCAGCAGGACGTGCAGAACGCGCTGGACACCGCGCGGCAGGACACCACCAAGCTCGGCGTCTACCTGCCGGCCGGTGACTACCAGACGTCCAACAAGTTCACCGTCTACCTGCGGCCGATCAAGGTGATCGGCGCCGGCCCGTGGTTCACCCGGTTCTTCACCCCGCAGGGCCAGGAGAACACCGACGGCGGCTTCAGCGTGCAGAGCACCGCCAGCGGCTCGACCTTCACCGGGTTCGGCTTCTTCGGCAACTACACCAGCCGCATCGACGGCCCGGGCAAGGTCTTCGACCTCAACGGCGTGACCAACCTGACCGTCGACAACCTGTGGATCGAGCACACCATCTGCGGTGTGTGGGCCACCAACGTCGACAACTCCAGCTTCACCAACCTGCGGATCCGGGACACCTTCGCCGACGGCATCAACCTGACCAACGGCAGCGTCGGCAACCAGATCAGCAACGACGAGACCCGGACCACCGGCGACGACAGCTTCGCGCTGTTCCCGGCGACCGACAACCACAACGAGCAGGAGACCGGCAACACCTTCCAGAACCTGACCTCGCTGCTGACCTGGCGCGCGGCGGGCCTGGCGGTCTACGGCGGTGGCGGCAACACCTTCAGCAACCTGTACATCGCCGACACCCTGACGTACCCGGGCATCACTGTGGGCAGCCTTCAGTTCGGCTCGATCCCGGCGCTCGGCTTCGAGTCCAGCCCGGGGACCACGTTCGACAACATCTCGCTGGCCCGGGACGGCGGCCACTTCTGGGGCGGGCAGACCTTCCCGGCCCTGTGGCTGTACTCGGCCGAGTACAAGTTCCAGGGCATCCGGATCAGCAACCTGGACATCACCGACCCGACCTACTCCGGAATCATGTTCCAGACCAAGTGGAACGGCAGCACCTCGCTGAACCCGATCACGGACACGATCCTGACCAACGTCAGCGTCAGCGGCGCCCAGAAGAGCGGTGACACCTACGACGCCAAGTCCGGGTTCGGCCTGTGGGCCAATCCGCAGCCCGAGTCGGGCCAGGGCCCGGCGGTGGGCTCGGTGACCTTCAACGGCCTGCACGAGAGCAACAACGCGGTGGACATCCAGAACACCACGACCACCTTCACCATCACCGTCAACAACTAGCCGGGCAACGTCACAAGGGTGTGCCCGCGTTCGGGTTCCGAACGCGGGCACACCCTGCTGTCCCTGCGGCCCCCGATCGGGCGGCTTTGTATTCAGTTGGTGAACGCGGGGGATTGACGGGGCATTGGTCTAGTCCTACTGTCGCGGGGCGCCCCCACGTCATGCCGGTGTCCCTCGTTCACTCATCTGAACGGCGGTTCCGGCTGTCCGCTACGGAAGGCCAACAACCCCCATGAAAAGACCGCGTCTTCGCCTCAAGGCGCTCGGCGCCCTGGCCGCCACCCCCGCTATGGCCGCCGGCCTGCTGCTGGCGACCGGCGGCCAGGCCCACGCGGCCGCCAACGCCGGCCCGGGTTTCCCCGCCCAGTACTCGGCCCCCTACGCCGAGACCTGGAACTCGCCCTCCACCCTGGCCAGCGCCCGCAGCGCCACCGGCCAGAAGTACTTCACCCTCGCCTTCGTCATCGACGGCGGCGGCTGCAACGCGACGTTCAACGGCGACACCTCCGTCACCGACGCCGGCTGGACCTCGGCGATCAACAGCCTGCGGGCCGCGGGCGGCGACGTCATCGCCTCCTTCGGCGGCGCGTCCGGCACCGAGGTGGGCATCTCCTGCTCGTCGGTGTCGGCGCTGGAGACGCAGTACAAGAAGGTCATCGACGGGCTGAACCTGACCCGGCTGGACTTCGACATCGAGGGCAGCGCGCTCGACAACACCGCGGCCAACGACCGCCGCAACCAGGCGCTGGCCGACCTTCAGCAGCAGTACGCGGCGGCGGGCAAGCGGCTCGACGTGGACTACACCCTGCCGGTCGACACCACCGGCCTGCTGTCCAACTCGCTCAACCTGCTGAACAACGCCAAGAGCCACGGCGTGAACGTCAACCTCGTCAACATCATGACGATGGACTACGGGCCGTCGATGGACATGGGCCAGGCCGCCATCAGCGCCGCCAACGCCCTGCACAGTCAGCTCGGCCAGATCTGGAACACCAAGTCCTCCGCCCAGCTGTGGGCCATGGAGGGCAACACGCCGATGATCGGCGTCAACGACTCCAGCAACGAGGTGTTCTCCACCTCCAACGCCCAGACGCTGGAGAGCTTCGCCAAGTCCAACGGCATCCAGGAACTGGCCTTCTGGGCCCTGGGCCGGGACAAGGCCTGCGCCACCAACGGCGGTTCGGCGCAGAGCGGGTGCAGCGGCGTGTCCCAGTCGCCGTACCAGTTCAGCAGCATCTTCAACCAGATCACCGGCGGCGGCAGCACGCCGCCTCCGCCGAGTGGCGCCACCGGCCCGATCCACTCCGGTTACGCCAACAAGTGCGTGGACGTGGCCGCCGCGAGCAGCGCCAACGGCACCGCGGTCCAGCTCTACGACTGCAACGGCACCAACGCGCAGAACTGGACGGTGGCTTCCAACGGCACCCTCCAGGCGCTGGGCAAGTGCATGGACGTCACGGCCGCCGGCACCGCCAACGGCACCCAGGTGCAGCTCTACGACTGCAACGGCACCGCCGCCCAGGTCTGGCAGAAGGGCAGCGGCAACACCCTGGTGAACCCCGCCTCCGGCCGGTGCCTGGACGCCACCGGGCCGAGTTCGGCCAACGGCACCCGGCTGCAGATCTGGGACTGCTTCGGCGGCACCAACCAGCAGTGGACGCTGCCGTCCTGACCGGATGACATCGCCCTGACGGCGTACCGACCCTGTTCTGCCGGTCCCGGGCGGAGGAGATGGCTCCCGCCCGGGACCGGCCCCGCTCCGGGGCCGCGGCTCGGCTCGCGTACCCCTCGAAGCTCAGGCGACGGGCGCGGGAGTGTGGGTTCCGGCGGCGCCCCGGGCGAGCGCCTGTTGGGCCCGGGCGAGCCTGCGGACGGCCTCGGTGAGCCGGCCCGGCGGGAGGGTGTAGGGCAGCCGGATGTGGCGTTCGAAGGCTCCGCCGATCCCGAAGCGTGGCCCGGCCGCGACGGCCACTCCGTAATCCGGCGCGATCGCCGCCAGCCGGGAGCTGACGGGCTCGGGGAACATCGCCCAGAGCGCCACGCCGCCGGCCGGCCGCGGTGCCCGGACGTCGGGCAGGTACTCGGTGAGCGCCTGCCCCAGTGCGTGACGTTGCGACCGCAACTGCTCGAGCGTGTCGGGCCCTGGTGACCGGCGCTCGTTCAGGAGGACGGCTGCGGCGAGCTGTTCGACGACGGGGGTGCCGAGGTCCGTCGCGGGCCGGGCCTGGGCGAGGCGCTCCAGGAGCGCGGGCACGGCACGGATCCACCCGATGCGCAGGCCGCCCCAGATGCTCTTGGAGACCGAGCCGACGCTGACGGCGGTCGGCATGTGTACGGCGAAGGGTTCCGGCGCCGCACCGTCCAGCGCCAGATCGGCCATGGTCTCGTCGACGATCGTGGGACACGCCGGCCTGAGCCGCCGGCGCACGTCCGTGGACATGCACAACCCGGTCGGGTTGTGGAAGTCGGGTATCAGGTAGGCCAGTTGTGCGGCCCGCCCCGCCGTGTGGAGTTGCCCGACGTCCCAGCCGGACGCCCCGACGGCGACGGGGAGCAGCCGCGCGCGGGCCTGCGTGAAGGTCCTGATCGCGTGCGGGTAGGTGGGATGGTCGATCACGACCTTGTCGCCCGGTGACAGGAGTGTTCGGGCCAGAAGGCCGAGCGCGTGCTGTGCGCCGTTGGTGATCATGACGTGGTCGGCCGCGGTGGGCAGCCCCCTGCGGCCGTACCGGTCGGCGACCGCTTCGCGCAGTTCGGAGATGCCGTACCGGTCGTATCCGTGCCGTTCGAAGTGGCGCGGCAACTGTTCGAGAGCGGCCGCGAAAGCGGCGTGCAGGATTTCGACGGGTGCCGGGGGCGCGGCGAACGACAGGTCGATCGTCGCCGGGTCCGTACCGGCGGGGCGCTCGGCCGGCGTGTCCCGGGGGAGCCGCACGGTCGCCCTGGCCCGCTCCCTCGTGGCGAGGTACCCGTGCTCGACCAGAGTGCGGTACGCGGCGCCGACGGTGGTTCTGCTGGTGCCGAGCGCGGTGGCCAGGTCTCGTTCGCTCGGCAGCGTCGCCCCGAGGGACAGCCGCCCGTCCAGGACCAGCAGCCGCAGCCGGTCGGACAGGCGCTGATGCGCCGGCCCGGGCCCCTCCTGCCAGGTCCCCAGCATGCGGGCCACCGTGGGCGAACTGATCTTCACCCGACCAGCTTAAGCGATCTGGCCATGGAATCGGGGTCCAGAGGGCCCGGAGGCT
Organism: Actinacidiphila acididurans; assembly: GCF_016918855.1. GTDB lineage: Bacteria > Actinomycetota > Actinomycetes > Streptomycetales > Streptomycetaceae > Actinacidiphila > Actinacidiphila acididurans. The sequence goes on along the minus strand of NZ_JADKYB010000016.1, from coordinate 99,275 downwards.
TGCGCCATGACTCCTCCGGCTTCCACGGCCCGCCGGTCCGCCCCGGCCCGTCGCGACCGCCCTGTGACGGTGCGGACCAACGCCCTCGCCCAGCTGCGGGCGGGCCGCACCGCGCGTCGCGTCCCCCAGCTCCTGGTCGGCCTGGCGGGGTACGGCGCCGCCGTCATGGTGCTCGTCCGGTCCGGTCTCGGCACGGCCAGTTGGAGCGTGCTCACCGACGGCACGGCGAAGACCCTCGGCATCTCGTTCGGCTGGGCCACCGACCTGATCTCGGTCCTGGTGCTGCTGGCCTGGATACCCCTGCGTGAACCGCCGGGGCTAGGCACGCTCCTCAACGTCGCGATCATCGGCTTCGCCGCGGACGCCACCGGGTCCGTACTCCCCGACCCCCGTGGCGCATTCGCCGAGACCGGTTACCTCCTCGTCGGCCTCCTCGCGCTGGCCTTCTTCGACGCGCTCTACCTCGGCGCACAGTTCGGATCGGGTCCGCGCGACGGCATCATGACCGGGCTCGTCCGGCTCACCCGCCTGCCCCTGGCGGCAGTGCGGACCGGATTGGACGTCACCGTCGCCGGCGTCGGCTGGATGCTCGGCGGAAGCCTCGGAGTGGGGACCGTGCTCGTCGCGCTGTGCATGGGGCCTCTGGTCGGCTTCCTGCTGCCGCTCCTGACCGTTCGTCTCCCGTCTTACAACGTTGGACAAAACCGCGCCACGGGCTTGACGTAGACCCTGTGTGAGTGGCGAAATCTGTTGGTTACATCGTTGTAGATCTCACCAGCGGAGGATCCGTTGTGACCATACGCAGAGCCGGCAGAGCGGTCGCGATCGTCGCCGCGTTCGTCGCCGTGGCCGGTACGGCCGGGACGACGGCCGCGGCCGGAGCGAGCGAGCCGGCCACACAGGCCGGGCAGTCCCCCGGGGCCGCGGCCGCCGCCGTCGACCCGTGGACGCTGACCAGCACCGCCTACACGGCCCAGGACATCACCAGGACGCCCTTCGTCGGCAACGGCTACCTCGCCCAGCGGTTGCCCGCCGTCGGCCAGGGCTATCAGGGCGATCTGGGCCCGGCCGGCTACCAGTTGGACCAGCGGCCCAAGCAGCGGCTGACCACGTCGATGGTCGCGGGCGTCTACAACAGGGGCCTGACCCCGTCCGTACCGGGCATGGAGTACATGGTCTCGCTGCCCACGTGGACCACGATGGCCCTCGGCGTGGACGGCCACACCCTGGACTCGGCCGTGCCCCAGACCCGGATCGGCGGCTACCAGCAGCGGTTGGACCTCGCACACGGCTCCGTCACCACGTCGATGACCTGGACGCCCGAGGACGGCAGGGCCACCGACGTCCGCGTCGAGGTGCTCGCCAACCGCGCGCAGGAGCACCTCGCGCAGGTCCGGCTCACCGTCACTCCGCGGTGGACGGGCGATCTGGCGCTGTCCGCGCTGCTCGACGGCCGCAGCGCCCAGGGCGTGGACGCCACCGCTCGCAGCGTCACCACCCCCACTGACACCGCCACCGTCCAGCTGAGCACGCCGGGCGACGACACCCGCGTGGTGGAGACGCAGCACCTCGTGGCCGGCCCGGGAACCACGGTGTCGGCCCGCACCGCGGCGCAGCCCTCCGACAACTCCGCCACCACCGGCGAGAACTGGACGATGCCCGTCACCGCGGGCACCACGTACACAGTGACCAAGTACGTCGGCATCGCGACCTCGAACGACCCGGACGACCCGGTCCGCACCGCGGCCCGCACCGTCGAGGACGCCGCCGGCCAGGGCTGGCCGAAGCTGACCGCCCGGCACGAGGCGGCGTGGGCCGACCTGTGGCAGCCGAACATCGAGGCCGGCGGTGACGCCGAGTTGCAGGCCGACGTCAACATGTCGTACTACACGCTGTACTCCAGCCTGCGCGCCGGCACGTCGTGGAGCATCCCGCCCGCCGGCCTGACCAGCCTGGACTACAACGGCGACATCTTCTGGGACGCCGACACCTGGATGTTCCCCTCGCTGCTCGCCTTCCACCCCGAACTCGCCCGGTCCGTCGTGATGTTCCGCTCGCTCACCCGCGACCGGGCCGAGGCGAACGCGAAGGCCAACGGCTACGACGGCGGGATCTGGGCCTGGGACAACGGGCCCGGGGGCGTCTGCGGCGACCTCGGCCACCCCATGTGCGTCACCTTCGAGGACCACCTGGAGAGCGACATCGCGCTCGCCCAGTGGCAGTACTACCAGGCCACCGGGGACACCAAGTGGCTGAAGGACTACGGCTATCCGGTCCTGAAGGACGTCGCCGCGTTCTGGGCCGGCCGTGTGACGCAGGGGCCCGACGGCCAGTACCACATCGACGGCGTCACCGGCCCCGACGAGTACCACGAGCACGTCAACGACAACGCCACCACCAACGCCGGCGCCGTTCTCGCCCTGAAGAACGCCGCCGCCGCGGCCGCCGTGGTGCACGAGAGCCCGGACCCGGCCTGGACGCGGATCGCAAGCCGCATCGCCGTGCCCACCGACGCCGACGGCAGCCACCCCGAGTACGCCGGCTACACCGACCAGACCGCCAAGCAGGCCGACACGGTCATGCTCAGTTACCCGCTGGGCTATGTCACCGACCCGTCGTCGGCCGCCGCCGACCTCGACCGCTACATGCCCGTCACCGACGTCAACGGACCGGCCATGACCAACTCGGTCGAGTCGGTGGTCGCCGCGCGGGTCCAGCAGCCCGGCTGCCTGGACGACACGCTGTTCGAGAACTCCTACCGGCCCTACCTGAAGGGCCCCTTCCGCCAGTTCGCGGAGACCCAGGGCGACGTGCCGCTCCAAGGCGGCGGCTACGGCCCCGCGTTCACCTTCGCCACCGGAGCGGGCGGGTTCCTGCAGACCTTCCTCTACGGGTTCGGCGGTCTGCGGTGGGACACCGCCGGCCTGACGCTGGCGCCCACGCTGCCGCCGCAGCTCGCCTCGGGCCTCACCCTGGCCGGGGTCCAGTACCACGGCAGCAGGCTGAGCGTGCACATCGGTGAGCGGACCACCACGGTGACCCTCGACTCCGGCGGGCCGGTCGACCTCAGCACGCCGGACGGGGCCAGGACGCTCACCCGCGCCCGCCCGGTGACGCTCACCACGGCCCGCCCCGACCTGGACCCCACCGACGACCTCGCCCGCTGCGGGACGGCCTCCGCCGACTCCGCGCAACCCGCCACGTACGCCGCGGGCGCCGTGGACGGCAACGACACCACCACCTGGACCGCCGCCGGCACCTCCTCGTCCCTCCAGGTGGCGCTGGCCGGCCCCGGCGCGATCGACCACCTGCACGTGCGGTGGGGCACCACCCGCCCCGACGCGTACACCGTCGCTGTCCAGGACGGCTCCGGCGAATGGCGCCAGGTGGCCCAGGGCGCCGTCCCGCCGCTGGGCGATCTCGTGGCGCGCTGGACCCGTACCGACGCCACCGGGGTGCGCCTTTCGTTCAGTGGCGTCGTCCCCGCGTCGGTCGCCTCGCTCTCGGTGCCCCGCGCGCAGGCCGCCGACCTCAGCGGCGCGCTGACGGCCGAGGGGACCTCGCCCGGCACACCGGCCACGGTGCACCTGGCCCTCACGTCCGTCGGCGGCGCCGACGCGCAGCACGTGGTGAGCAGTCTGCGGGCGCCCGCCGGCTGGCAGGTCAGCGCCGACCCGGCGCCCGTCACGATCGCCCAGGACGGCCACGCCGACCTGCAATGGACGGTCACCCCGCCGGCGGACCAGGCGACCACGGCCGCCCGGCTCACCGCCACCGTCGGCTGGGACGGCACCACCGGACGCGACACGGCGACGGCCACCGCCGTCCTCCCGGTCGTCACGCCGGCGCCGCTCGGCTCGACGATCGAGGCGGAAGCCGGCGCACTCAGCGGCGGCGCCCAAGTGGCGAGCGACCACGGCGGTTATACCGGCAGTGGTTTCGTCGCCGGCCTGTACACCGGGGCCTGCGACACGGTCGCGGTGCACGTCCCGAGCGCAGGCGGCCGCACCGTCACCATCCGCTACGCCAACTCCCTGGGCGGACAGCGCCCGCCGCTGCAGAACGTCACCCGCACGATCACCCTCGCCGCCGGGGGCGTCCCACAGCAGGTGCCACTGCCCGTCACGGGCAGTTGGGACACCTGGTCGACCGTCACCGTCCCGGTGAACCTGCCGGCCGGGGACGACCCGATCAGCCTGACGGTGGGCCCGGCCGACTCCGGCAGCGTCAACATCGACAGCCTGACCGTCACCTGACCGACCGCGCACCGGGGCACCCCGCCGAGGCGACCGGCTGACGGCCGTCCGGCAGGGTGCCCCGGTGGTGTCGGGCCCTACGGGCAGAATGCGGAGGGTCAGGCCGCCGTCGGGCAGCGGGCCCGCGCGCGGCACCCGTATCCCTCGTAAGGGGACTGGATGAACCACGTGGATCTGCTCACCGACGCCCTCGGCCGGGTCAAGGAGAACGTGCACGAAGTCGTCGAGGGGCTCACCCCGGACGAACTCGGCGAGCGGCTCGACCCGGGCGGCAACTCGATCGCCTGGCTGATCTGGCACCTGACCCGGGTCCAGGACGACCACGTCGCCGACGTGGCCGACCGCGAACAGGTCTGGACGTCCGACGGCTGGTACGAGCGGTTCGGCCTGCCCTTCCGGCCGGCCGCCCTGGGCTTCGGCGACAGCCCCGAGCGGGTGGCCAAGGTGCGGGTCGAGGACCCGGCCCTGCTCACCGGCTACTACGACGCCGTGCACGCGGCCAGTCTCGACTACTTCGCCGGCCTGTCCGCCGCGGACCTGGACCGGATCGTCGACAAGCGCTGGGACCCGCCGGTCACCCTCGGCGTGCGGCTGATCAGCGTGATCGACGACGACGCCCAGCACGTCGGGCAGGCCGCCTTCGTGCGCGGCGTGCTGCTGCGCCGTCGCTGATGATAGAGTTACTTAACCTAAGTTAATTAACTCTGCGCGTGGGGTGTGAGCGGCCTGATGGCGACCGAAGACGATGTGACGACACGAATACAGCGGCGACCCCCACGGATCGCCGCCGACCACCCGAACTACAAATGGGTGGCGCTGTCCAACACCACGCTCGGCATGCTCATCGCCACGATCAACTCCTCGATCGTGCTGATCTCGCTCCCCGCGATCTTCAACGGCATCCACCTCGACCCGCTCCAGCCGGGCAACGTCAGCTACCTGCTGTGGATGCTGATGGGCTACATGCTGGTCACCGCGGTCCTGGTGGTCACGCTCGGCCGGCTCGGCGACATCTTCGGCCGGGTCAGGATCTACAACGCGGGCTTCCTGATCTTCACCGTCACCTCGGTGATCCTCTCCGTCGACCCGATGCACGGCGGGGGCGGCGCGCTCTGGCTGATCGGCTGGCGCGTCGCCCAGGCCGTGGGCGGCTCCATGCTCATGGCCAACTCCGCGGCGATCATCACCGACGCCTTCCCGGCCAAGCAGCGCGGCATGGCGCTCGGCGTGAACATGGTCGCCGGCATCGCCGGCTCCTTCATCGGCCTGGTGCTCGGCGGCCTGCTCGCCGAGTGGAACTGGCGCTCCATCTTCTGGGTCAACGTGCCCATCGGCCTGATCGGCACCGTGTGGGCGTACCGCTCGCTGCACGACACCGGCGTGCGCCGCCCGGCCGCCATGGACTGGTGGGGCAACATCACCTTCGCCGTCGGCCTGACCGCCCTGCTGGCCGGCATCACCTACGGCATCCAGCCCTACGGCGGCCACACCATGGGCTGGACCAACCCCTGGGTGCTGGCCGGCCTGATCGGCGGCACCGCCATGCTGGTGACCTTCTGCGTGGTGGAGTCCAAGGTCGCCGAGCCCATGTTCCCGCTCAAGCTGTTCCGCAACGCGGCCTTCGCCGGCGGCAACGCGGCCACCCTGCTCGGCTCGGTCGCCCGCGGCGGCCTGCAGTTCATGCTGATCATCTGGCTGCAGGGCATCTGGCTGCCGCTGCACGGCTACGACTACGCCAACACCCCGCTGTGGGCCGGCATCTACCTGCTGCCGCTGACCATCGGCTTCCTGGCCGCCGGACCCATCGCCGGCTACCTGTCCGACCGGTACGGCGCCCGGCTGTTCGCCGCCGCCGGCTTTGTCGTGATGGCCGCCTCCTTCGGCGGCCTGCTGCTGCTCCCCACGAACTTCAGCTACTGGGTCTTCGCCCTGGTGGTCTTCCTCAACGGGCTCGGCGGCGGCCTGTTCGCCGCCCCCAACACCTCGATCATCATGGCGAGCGTGCCCGCCGAGTCCCGCGGCGCCGCCTCCGGCATGCGCGCCACCTTCCAGAACGCCGGCATGGTGCTGTCCATCGGCATCTTCTTCTCCCTGATGGTGGCCGGGCTGGCCGGCTCGCTGCCGCACACCCTCAGCTCCGGCCTGACCGCGCAGGGCGTGCCCGCGGCCAACGCCCACCAGGTGGCGAGCCTGCCGCCGGTCGGCACCCTGTTCGCCGCCTTCCTCGGCTACAACCCGATCCAGCAGCTCCTCGGCCCCGACCTGCTGCACAAGCTCTCCCCGGCGCACGTGCACACCCTCACCGGCCGGGAGTTCTTCCCGCACCTGATCTCCGGGCCGTTCCACGACGGGCTGGTCGTGGTGTTCTCCCTGGCGATCGTGATGTCCTTGGTCGCGGCGGCCGCGTCCTTGATCCGCAGCCGCCGCGACAGCCGTGTCGACAGCATCGAGAGCTGAGCACCGAGGACCTGGAGGCGCCCCCGCCATGACCGAACTCGACGGGCGCGGGGCGCCCCCGGCCGCCGCTCCCGCCCCCGGGCGGGACACCACCGCGGACCCGGGCCACTCCGCCGGCGCACCCTCGCCGGCCGCCGTGAGCCGGCTGCGGCTGATCGTCGCCCGCCTGTACCGCCAGCTCGCCCAGGCCTCCGGCAGCGACCTGGACCTCACCTACGCGCAGCTGTCCGCGCTGGCCAGGACCCAGGAGCACGGGCCGCTGCGGATCGGCGAACTCGCCGCGTACGAGCAGGTCGCCGCGCCCTCGCTGACCCGTACGGTGACGCCGCTGGCCGCCGCCGGCCTCATCCGCAAGCAGCCCGACCCCTCCGACGGCCGGTCCTCGCTGGTCAGCGTCACCGAAGAGGGCACGCGGCTGCTGGAGCGGATCCGCCGCCAGCGCAGCGAACTCCTGGCCCGCCGGATGTCCCGGCTGACCCCCGAACAGAGCGACACCCTGCTCGCGGCGCTGCCCGTACTCGAACTCCTGCTCACCGAGCAGGGGCCGGAGCCGGACGCGGGCGCGGGCGCGGAGCCGGACACGCGTACGGAGCCGGGCCCCGATCCGGCCGCCGGGTCGTAGCAGCCGCCGGACCGTCTGCCCGGCCCCCGCAGGCCGCGGCGCCGGGAGCGCGGACGCCGGACCCGGGTTTCGGGTCCGGTCCCGAACCCGCATTTCAAGCCCGGGCCTCGGGCCCGGATTCGACCGGAGCCGGAGCCGGAGCCGGAGCCGGAGCCGGAGCCGGGGCCCGATCCGGACTCGGGCGCCGGACCGGGGCCGTGCCCGGAACTCAGGCCCGCGCCTCGCCCGCCCCTGCCTCGTCCGCCGCGGCCTTGTCGTGGTCGGCGCCCGGCTCCAGCGGCGGGGCGTTGAAGCCGCAGTGGGAGTGGCACTGCGGCTGCGGGGCCGGCGCCTTGCCCTCCTCCTCGCGCAGCGCCTGCGGCGGCACCAGCGCGAAGGCAAGGACCGAGGCCAGGGCGCACAGCCCCGCGCAGATGTACATCGACTTGCCGAACGCGCTGTTCACCGCGTGCGGCGAGCGGTACGCCTGGTTCGACAGGCCGACGGCCAGCGGCAGCGCGGCCACGATCAGGAGCTGGGCCACCCGGGCCGCCGCGTTGTTCACGCCGCTCGCGATCCCCGCGTGGTCCACGTCCACCGAGGCCAGCACGGTCGCGGTCAGCGGCGCCACGAACAGGGCCATGCCCAGGCCCTGCACCGTCACCGCGGGCAGCACGTCCTGCAGATAGGACGAGGAGCCCGGGCCGAGCCGGGTCAGCAGCAGCAACCCGGTCGCGGTCAGCAACGGCCCCACCGTCAGCGGCAGCCGCGGCCCGATCCGCTGCGCCAGCGCCCCGGCGGGCGCCGACAGCAGCAGCATCAGCACCGTCACCGGCAGCGTGGCCAGCCCCGAGCGCAGGGCGCTGTAGCCGGCCGCGATCTGCAGCTGCACCGGCAGGACGAAGAAGACCCCGCCGATCGCCGCGTACAGGCATACGGTCACCACGTTCATCGACGTGAACAGCCGGGAGGAGAAGATCGTCAGCGGCAGCATCGGATGCGGCCGGCTGCGTTCGGTGCGCAGGAAGGCCGCCCCGCACGCCAATCCGGCCACCGCGGTCGCGATCACCGTCACCCAGTTCGGATGCCCTGACGCGGCGATCAGCGCGTAGGTGATTCCGGCCAGGCACAGCGCGGCCAGTGCCGCTCCCCGTACGTCGAAACTCCCGGTGGCGGTGCGGTCCCGGCTCTCCGGCACCCGCCGCACCGCGATGGCCACCACGATCGCGGCGACGGGCAGGTTGACCAGGAAGATCCACCGCCAGCCTGGGCCGTCCACCAGAAAGCCGCCCAGGAACGGGCCGACCGCGCCGGCCACTCCGCCCAGGCCCGACCAGGCGCCCACCGCCTTGGCCCGGTCCTCGGGCCGATAGGTGGACTGCACCAGCGCCAGCGAGCCCGGGGTCAGCAGCGCACCGCCCACTCCCTGCAGCGCGCGGGAGGCGATCAGCATCGCGCCGTTCTGGGCGATCCCGCACAGCGCGGAGGCCGCGGCGAACCAGATCACGCCGATGACGAACACCTTGCGCCGCCCGTAGCGGTCGCCGAGCCCGCCGCCGAGCAGGATCAGTCCGGCCAGCGTCAGCAGGTAGCCGTTGACCGTCCACTGGAGAGCGGCCAGCGATACTCCGAGGTCCGTGCCGATCCGCGGCAGCGCGATGTTGACCACCGTGCCGTCCAGCAGCGCCATGCCCGAGCCCAGCACCGAGCAGGCCAGCACCCACCGGCCGGTGCGCGACGACAGTCGCACTCCTTCGGACGCGGGCGACCCGGCCGTCATCGTCATCGCACGACGCCTCTCCGGTGGCGGCGGTCACCGCCGTCCGGTGCCCGCCGAGCGTCTCCCACCCTAGCGGCACTTTCCGGCCCGATGCGCAGTCAACGGCCAGGCCGGACCGTCATTCGGGCCGGTGACCCGGCCGCGGCGCACCGATCGCGCCACGGCGGGTGCCGGTGCGCGCGGCCGCGACCCGGCACGTGACAATGGGCGGCGTACGCGTGGATCACCGGCCCCCGGGCAGATGCCCCACGGGCCCGCCCGCAGGCCCCGCCGCAGGGGCCGCACCGCAGGACGCAGCGAAGGAGACGCGGATGCCGCACGAGCGCGCCGGAACCCCCGCCCGGCCCGAGGACCTGGTGGACGTCCCCCGCCTGGTCACCGCCTATTACGCGCTCCACCCCGACCCCGGCCTGCCGGACCAGCAGGTCGCCTTCGGCACCTCCGGTCACCGCGGCTCCTCGCTGGCCACCGCCTTCAACGAGGACCACATCGCCGCCACCAGCCAGGCCATCTGCGACTACCGGGCCCGGGAAGGCACCGACGGCCCGCTCTTCCTCGGCGCCGACACCCACGCCCTGTCCGAGCCGGCCCGGGTCACCGCGCTGGAGGTGTTCGCCGCCAACGGCGTCACCGTCCTCATCGACCAGGGCGACGGCTGGACCCCCACCCCGGCCGTCTCGCACGCGATCCTCACCCACAACCGCGGCCGCGCCGGCGCCCTGGCCGACGGCGTGGTCGTCACCCCGTCGCACAACCCGCCCACCGACGGCGGGTTCAAGTACAACCCGCCCAGCGGCGGCCCGGCCGGCTCCGAGGCCACCAGCTGGATCCAGGACCGGGCCAATACGATCATCCGGGACGGCCTGAAGGACGTGCGCCGCATCCCGTACACCAAGGCGCTGGCCGCCGGGACCACCGGGCGCTACGACTTCCTCGGCACCTACGTGGACGACCTGCCCGCCGTGCTGGACCTGGACGCGATCCGCTCCGCGGGCGTGCGCATCGGCGCGGACCCGCTGGGCGGCGCCTCCCTGGCGTACTGGGGCCGGATCGCCGAGACCCACCGGCTGGACCTGACCGTGGTCAACCCGCAGGCCGACCCCACCTGGCGGTTCATGACGCTGGACTGGGACGGGAAGATCCGGATGGACTGCTCCTCGCCCTACGCGATGGCCTCGCTGATCGCGCGCAAGGACGAGTACACGATCGCCACCGGCAACGACGCCGACTCCGACCGGCACGGCATCGTCACCCCCGACGGCGGCCTGATGAACCCCAACCACTACCTGGCGGTGGCGATCTCGTACCTGATCGAGCACCGCGAGCAGTGGGGGCCGCAGCTCGCGGTGGGCAAGACCCTGGTGTCCTCCTCGATGATCGACAAGGTGGTCGCCGGGCTCGGCCGGCCGCTGACCGAAGTGCCGGTCGGCTTCAAGTGGTTCGTCGACGGGCTGATCGGCGGCACCCTCGCGTTCGGCGGCGAGGAGTCGGCCGGCGCGTCCTTCCTGCGCCGCGACGGCAGCGTGTGGACCACCGACAAGGACGGCATCCTGCTCGCGCTGCTCGCCTCCGAGATCACCGCCGTGACCGGCCGCACCCCCTCCGAGCACTACGCGGACCTGACAGCGGCGCACGGCGCGCCGGCGTACGCCCGGATCGACGCGCCCGCCGACCGTGAGCAGAAGGCCGTACTCGCCCGACTCTCGCCCGCGCAGGTGCCGGCCGAGGAACTGGCCGGGGAGCAGGTCACCGAAGTGCTCACCCAGGCGCCGGGCAACGGCGCCTCGATCGGCGGGATCAAGGTGAGCACCGAGAACGCCTGGTTCGCCGCCCGCCCCTCCGGCACCGAGGACGTCTACAAGATCTACGCCGAGTCCTTCCTCGGCGCGGAGCATCTCACCCGGGTCCAGGAGGAGGCCAAGGCGATTGTGGGGGAGGCGCTCAAGGGGTGACCCGGGCGGACTCGGTGCGAGCCGGGTTCGGTGCGGCCTTCGGGCCGGTGAACCTCGCGGTACGGTTCACCGGCCCGAAGGGGTTGTTGCTGTCGTGTCCGGACCACCGGCCGGTTTCTCGCCCCCACGCGGCGCCGGCCGCATGTCAGCCGCGGCCCCGCGCCCCATTTGGGCACCCGGGCGAACTCTGCGGGGATGACCGCCTACGCCAACTGGGCCGATTGGAGGCCCGCGTAGGCGCCGCCGTGGCGGAGCAACTCCGCGTGGGAGCCGATTTCCGCGATCCGGCCGTCGTCCAGTACGACGATGCGGTCGGCGCCGCGGATGGTGGACAGCCGGTGGGCGACGACGAACACGGTGCGGCCCCGGACCAGGCGGGTCAGGGCCTGCTGCACCAGTGCCTCGGAGCGGGAGTCCAGTGCCGAGGTGGCCTCGTCCAGGATCAGCACCCGCGGGTCGCGGATCAGGGCGCGGGCGATGGCCAGGCGCTGCTTCTGGCCGCCGGACAGCCGGGCGCCGCGCTCGCCGACCACGGTGTCCAGGCCGGCGGGCAGCCGGTCGATGAATTCGAGTGCGTTGGCGTCGCGCAGGGCGGCCCGGACCCGCTCCTCGGGGACGTCCGTCATGCCGTAGGTGACGTTCTCCCGGATGCTGCCCTCGAACAGGATCGACTCCTGCGGCACCACCGACAGCCAACTGCGGTAGTCGCGCAGGTCGAGTGTCTCCATGTCGACACCGTCCAGCAGGATGCGCCCCCGGGTCGGCCGCAGGAAGCCGATCACCAGGTTCAGCACCGTGGACTTGCCGGCGCCCGAGCCGCCGACCAGGGCGATGGTCTCGCCCGGCCGTACGTCCAGGGTGAAGTCGGTCAGCGACGGCCGGTCGGCCTCGGGGTAGGTGTGGCCGACGCCGACGAACTGGAACCGGCCGGTGACGCCCTCGACCCGCGCCTTGCCGTCGTTCTCCTCCAGGTCGGGTGCCTGGAGCACCTCGCCGATGGAGCGGACCGACTCAAGTCCCTTGCCGATCTGCGGGGTGAGGGTGAGCAGGGTGGTGACCGAGGTGGTCAGGCTGGAGAAGTAAGCGCTGAGCATCACCACGGAGCCCGGGGTGACGTTCAGCCAGCCGTAGTACGCCACCAGCGCCGAGCCGGCCAGGCAGGCCACGCCGATCGCGTTGAGCAGGATCCAGGCGATCGAACCGAACCAGCCGTTGAGCCGGTCCAGCCGCAGCCCGGCGTGCAGCACCTCGCCCAGGGTGCGGTCCACCCGGTGCAGCGCGGTGTTCTCCAGGCCGTGGGCCCGGGTGATCGGGATCAGCGCGGTCATCTCGGTGACCCGCGAGGACAGTTGCTCAACCTGCTGGCGGAACAACTCGTTGCGGTCCCGCAGTCGCTTGCGCAGCCGGACCACCAGTACGGCGGAGGCGGGCACGATGACCAGGAAAACCGGCAGGAACGCCGGTGCCTGGATGCCGATGACCACCAGGCCGCCGGTGAGGGTGGCGACCGCGGCCAGGCCGTTGTCCGCGGTCTGCTGGGCGGCGGTCTCGATGCTCTCGACGTCCCGGATCACCTTGGCCTGCAGGACGCCCGCGCTGACCCGGGAGTGGTAGCCGATCGACAACTGCTGCATCCGGTGGCACAGCGCGCTGCGCAGCCGGGTCCCGGTGCGGCGGATCGAGCCCTGCATGTTGCGGACGTACGCCAGGTGCAGCGGCAGGTTGAGCAGCAGGATCACCAGGAGCACCGCGGAGTTCCACCACAGCACCGATATCGGCTTGTGCTGGACGACGACGTCCACGATGTTCGCCGTGATCAGAGGGAGCAGCCACACCGGGGTGTGTTTGCCGAAGAACGCGAGCACTGCCAGTGCCACGCGTCCGCGGTCGGGATGGAAGAGGTAGCGGAGGGTACGGACGGGATGCTCGCCACGGTAGCGGTGGCTGAGCGTGCCTTGCGGCAGCGCCATTGCGAGGCTCCTCGAAAGGTTGTGTGCGCACGTCAACTTTAGAGCCGGGCGCAACCCCGCAGGCAGGACTACCGGTCGGTCCCGGGTTGGCCGACCGGTGTCGGCCGGTCCGTCCCGGCCGGTCAGCGGCCGTCCGGCGAGCCCTCCCGCATGGCCGGTACGGCAGGTCCCCGGCGGCCGACCCGGCGCAGCAGCACCGCACCGCCCAGCAGCAGGGCCGCGCTGCCGGCGACGGCCCAGCCCAGGCCCTCGGCGCCGGTCTGCGCCAGGATGGGGTCGTCCGTCCGGTCCCCGGTCTGCGGCCCGTTGGACGGCACGGCGGGCGGCTCGTTCGGCGGGGCCGGAACGGGACGGTGCGCGGGCGGTTGCACGACCGGGGCCGGGCCCGGGTTGCCGACGCCGGTGTTCGACGAGGTGTTGCCGACGGCCGGATTGCCGATGCCCACCACGTCGACCGAGTTGCCCGAGATGTTGACCGGCAGGTCGATCGGGAGCTGCACCTCGTTGCCGGAGACGGCGCCCGGGGAGCCGCTGGTGTGTCCGTCCGCCCGGGCGCCGCTGCCCTGCCGGCCGCCCGCAGCCGAACCGGCGGCGTGCGCCGAGGAGTTGGTGCACGCGTTGCCCGCGGCGGGGTTGAGCAGACCGACCACGTCGACGGTGTTCCCGCACAGATTGATCGGCAGATGCACCGGCACCTGCACCGAGTTGCCCGACACCACCCCGGGGGAGTCCGCGGTGTCACCGCCCGCCGACGCGTCCGCCGAGGCGAATCCCGCCGGGGCCAGCACGCCGCCGGCGACCAGCGCGGTCACCAGCCCCCTGCGGGCCGCTCTGTTCACACCTCTGGTCATACGATCCTGCCTTCCAGGGCCGGCCGACTTCACGGACACCGTGTCCGCACCGAGCACAACGCCCCGGAGCCCCCTTCCGAGCAGCCCCACCCGCGGATTCATCCCATAGGGTGAGCGTCCGCCGCCCCCCGCTGTACCACCCCCGGCCGCCCGCAACCGTCCCCTCGGGCGGGCCCCGGTGAACCATGTGCACAGGTGGGGCCGGACATGCGGCGGCGGCGACGTCCCCGTGCCGGACGTCGCCGCCGTCGTCTTTCGTTCGCCGGTCAGGCCGCGGTGCCTGCCGGTGTGCCGGCCTCGCCGAAGGCGAAGCGTGCGATGTGCTCCCGCGCGGCGGCCAGGGCGGGGCCGATCTCCCTGGTGCCGGTGGAAACACACAGCGTGTACACCGTGTCCTGCAACTGCTGCCGGAGCTGCGAATCCACTCCGTTGCCGCTGTCGGGACCCGACGTGGGCCGTTCGTCGACCCGGGTGCGGAGCGCCTCGTAGCGCTCCACCAGGTTCCGCAGCACGGTCGGGTGGGCCATCAGCATCGCGCACTCCTCGGGGTTGGCGAAGTCGAGCGGCGTGTGCCCGCTTCAAGCCAACTCATGCCCGGTACACGAAGGATGACGCTGTGGCGCTCGTCACGCCGGTCAGCCGGGGATCACATCACAGTGCTTGACCAGGGAAATCGCGGTGTGCGCGGTGCTCGCGTCATTGCCGTACAGCACCCCGTCGTCGGCCCCGGTGGCGCTGAAGGTGACCACCGAGTCGCCCCACGAGTGCAGCGTCTCGGTGATCTGCGGCGTGCTGCTCGCCGAGATCGAGAAGCCGATGTCGTCGGCCCGCGTGGCGGCGAAGTCGGAGCGGTCGCTGAACTCCATCGGCACGTGGTCGGCGGCGAATCGCGGCGGGACCAGGGTGAGCACGCCGCCCACCAGCCTGATCGTCTGCGGGTAGTACGTGACGCTGTACGCCTGAGCGTATCCGGCGACGCCGGCGCCGCCGTCCACCCCGTTGAGCCAGGTGACCGCCAGGCTCAGCCGCGGCTGGGTGCCGGCCGCGCACGTGGTGGTGCCCGACGCCAGGAACGCCATCCGGTCGTTGAGATAACCGGCGGCCGTGGTGATCGACGCGGTGCCCGCCGTACCCGTGCCGCCGGCCGGTCCCGCGTGCGAGGCGGCCTGCGCGCTCGCCGCGACCACCGCGGTGAGCACGGCCGCCCCCGCCAGCGCCCCGCCCCGCAGCGCCGCCGACCGTCCGGCCCGGGACACACCGGGCCGCGATGTACGAAGTCTCATGAGCTCCTCCTTCGGCGTCGGACCCGTCGGCACCGGCCGTCCGGTGCCGCACCCGACCCGGATCCGACCCGAGCAGCGTGGCCGCCGGGTCTGGACGGGCTCTGGAGGGTGTCTGTACGGCCCCGTGGCGCCTTGCCGCGTCCGCCTTCGTGCCGCGCGCCGGCACCGGCGTGAAAGCCCCGAAGCCCCGCCGGGAAGCCCCACTGGAAAGCCCCGCCGCCGGTCCCGAAACGCCTCAGATCCCGGCCAGCCGGCGGCGGATGTCGGCCGCCGTGGGCGCGTCGAGGTCCTCGGCGATGGCCAGGGCCCGGCGCCAGCAGTCGGCGGCGGCGTCGCGGCGGCCGGCCCGCAGGTGGACCGAGCCGAGGCAGTCGAGGGTCTCGGCCTCGCCGGAACGGTCGCCGCAGCCGCGGCGGCACTCCAGCGCCTCCCCGCCGTGCGCCAGGGCCTGGTCGAGTGCGCCCATGGCGAGGTGGGCGCGGGCCAGGCCGTCCAGCACGCTGCCTTCGAGCCGCCGCTCGCCCCACTTGCGGAACATCGCCAGCGCCTGCTCCTGCGCGGCCACGCTCTGCTGGAGCAGCCCCGCGTCCCGGTACAGCTCGCCCAGGTTGGCCAGCACGATGCCCTCGCCGGCCTGGTCACCGGCCGCCCGGGAGATCTCCAGCGCCTGCTCCTGGCACTCGATGCACTCCGCCAGCCGCCCCATCCGGCGGAAGGTGTTGCCGAGGTTGGTCAGCACGCCCGCCTCGCCGCTGCGGAACCCGGTCTCCCGCATCAGCGCCAGCGCGGACCGGTAGTGGCCGACCGCCTCGTCGTACCGGCGCAGGAAGTGCTCCGCGACGCCGAGGCCGACCAGCAGCCGTGCCTCGGCCAGCTTGTCGCCGAGCAACCGGGCGCTGGGCAGCCCCAGTTCGTGGGTGGTGATCCATTCCGCCCAGTGCCCGCGCGACTCGAAGAACCCCCACAGGCAGCGCGCGAGCTGCCAGGCGTGCCGGTGCCGGCCGGCCCGCGCCGCCGCGGCGATCAGCGGGGCGAAGGCACCGCGCTCCTCGTCCAGCCAGGCCAGTGCCGCCGCCCGGTCGGCGAACCGTTCGCGCGGCGCGTCCGCCGGCACCTGCGCCCGGTCCAGCCGCTGCGGCCGCAGCACCTCCTCGGCGCCGTCCACCGTGGCCAGGTAGAAGTCCAGCAGCCGGGCCAGTGCCGCCTGCCGCCCCTGCTCGTCCTCGGTCCGGGCGCACTCGCGTGCCGCGTACACCGCCAGCAGGTCGTGCAGCCGGTACCGGCCCGGGCGCGGCTCCTCCAGCAACTGCACGTCCACCAGGTCCTGGAGCAGCGTGTCGGCCCGCCGCTGGTCGACCCCGGCCAGCGCCGCGGCGGCCGGCAGCCCGATCCGCGGCCCCGGGAACAGGCCGAGCAGCCGGAACATCTGCCGCCGCGGCCCGTCCAGTGACCGGTACGACAGCGAGAACGCCACCGCGACGCTGCGGTCCTGCGCGGTCAGCTCGTCCAGCCGGCGGTCCTCACCGGCCAGCCGGTCCCGCAGATGCGCCACGCTCCAGGCCCGGCGGTGCCGCAGCCGCGCCGCCGCGATCTGCACCGCCAGCGGCAGCAGCCCGCAGGCCCGGACCACCTCGCCGGCCGCGTCCCGCTCCGCCGCCACCCGACCGTCCCCGGCGACCGCCGCCAGCAGCGCGACCGCGTCCCCGTACGGCAGCACGTCCAGGCTCAGCGACTCGCCCGCGTCCAGGCCGGACAGCCGCCGCCGGGAGGTGATCAGCACCAGGGAGGACGGCGAGCCGGGCAGCAACGGCCGTACCTGGCCCGCGTCCACCGCGTCGTCCAGCACCAGCAGGGCCCGGCGGCCGGCCAGTTGGGCCCGCCACAGCCCCGCCCGGTCGTCGGCCGCGGCCGGGATGCGATCGCCGGGCACGCCCACCGCGAGCAGCAGCTTCTCCAGCGCGGCGGCGGCCGGCACCGGCGCCCGGCCCTGGGCGTGCCCGTGCAGATCGAGATGCAGGCGTACGTCGGGGTAGCGGGGCGCCAGCAGCCCGGCGGCGTGCACCGCGAGCGTGGTCTTGCCCACCCCCGCCATGCCGTCGATCGCGCACACCCCGCTGCCGGCCGCGGCCAGCACCCGCGCCACCTCGCGCCCGCGGCCCACGAAGTGGTCGGTGTCCCGCGGCAGGTTGACCCGGGCGGCTGCCGCGTCCGGCTGCCGCGGCCGGTCCGCCAGCAGCGCCGGGTCGGCCACCACGATCCGCTGCCGCAGCCCGGCCAGCAGCGGCCCCGGGTCCAGACCCAGCGCCTCCACCGCGGCGGCGCGCGCCCGGTCGTACGCCGCCAGCGCCTCGGACTGCCGGCCGTCCCGGTACAGCGCGGTCATCAACTGCGCCCAGGGGCGCTCGCGCAGCGGCTGCCCATCGGTCAGCGGCCGGGCCGCCGCGATGGCGTCGCCGTACCGGCCGCGGGCCAGCAGCACGTCGATCCGGTCCTCGGCCACCGCGATCCGCTGCTCGCCGAGCCAGGACCGCTGCGACTGCGCGAAGGGGCCGGGCACCCCGCCCAGCGCGGTGCCGTCGAAGAGCGCCAGCGCCCGGTCCAGCAACTGTTCGGCCGCCTCGGCGCGGCCGGCCCGCCACGCCCGCCGGCCCTCGTCCCGCAGTTTCTCGAAGCGGGCCAGGTCGCTGGCCTCGGCGGGCAGCGTCAGCCGGTAGCCCGACGGGTGGGAGAGCAGATGGCGGCCGGGGGAGCGGCGGGTGCGGCCCGGCTCCAGCGCCCGCCGCAGCCCGGCCACGTACGTGTGCACCCCGCCTTCGGGGTTGCCGGGCAGGTCCTCGCCCCAGACGGCGTCGATGAGTTCGGTGGTGCCGACGACCTGGTCGTGGCGAACCGCTAGCACCGTGAACAACGCCCGTTGCAGCGGCGGCCCGAGCGGCACCTCGCGCAGGTCCAGTTGCGCCCGTACCGGCCCGAGCAGCCGTACGGCAAGGCCCGGTCTTCCGTCGTCCCCCTGCTCCGTGCCGTGCGTCACGGAACCACCCCCGTCCTCCCGCCCGCGCCCCCCAGCGCCGGCCGTGCCTGTTCCGACGCGCCCCTTTCGCGACCGGTGCGCGACCGGCGCGGCCCCCGCTCGGCGGTGCGGGTCGCCGGTGCCGCGGCTGCGACCGGGGTCGCCGGACCGCATCCAGACGCCGTCCAGAGCGCGTTGCCAGAATGCCCGCGACATGCGGCTTCTGGGAAGTCTGGAGTGATCAGGGTGGGAAATCTTAGGTTTCGGTGGCGCCGGACGGGGCGGCGCGCGCCGGGCACGGGCCGTGGCGCCGGGCGGGCCGCCGCGGTCGTCGCCGCCGTCGCGCTCGCGGCGGTCTCGCTGGGCACCGGCCCGGCCGGGCACGCGGCCTCGGGTCCGGCCGGCCCGTACGTGTACTACGTCGGCGACGACGGCGGCCTGTGGAGCTACTGGCAGCAGACGGACGGCAGTTGGACCACAGCGGCGGTCCAGGGCGGGTCCGGCGTCGCCCCGGCCGACGCGCCGCTGGCCGCGTCGGGCTATCCCGCCGGTCCGCCGACCGCGTGGACGGTCGGCTCGGACGGCGCGCTGCTGGAGGACTGCCCGGCGACCGGCAAGCCCGTCGCGGTCACCAAGCCGGGCTTCGCGCAGCCCGGTTCGTACCTGACGGCGACCGTGGTGGCAGGGCAGCCGTTCGTGACGCTCCCTCAACTGCCGCTCCCGGCACCGGCGTCGGGCACCTCCCCGACCACCCCGCTGTCCGTGCAGCAGGTCCTGGAGATCCCGCACCCCTGCGGGCCGCCCAACGTGAAGGTCGCCGACGTCTTCGCCTCCTACGCCGGCGGTCACCTCGCCTCCACCGGTCTCGCGGACGGCGGCGAGGCGCTGTTCTCCGTCGACACCAGCGGTTCGGTACGGGTCCGGTGGCGCGCCCCGCAGACCGGCCAGGTCACCGAGAAGCAGCTCACCGCGGCGGGCACCGCCACTCCCGGCGGCGGCATCGCGGTGCTCGACACGGAGAACGCCGGCACGCCGGCCGGGGTGGTCACCCTCTTCTTCACCGGCCATGACGGCAAGGCGTACGTGGCGCACCCGGCCGAGGGCGGCGGGCTCGCCGACACCCCGCAGCCGAACAAGACCGGGCCGGCCACCGTGCCGGACGGCGCCGAACTCGCCGCGGCGCCCGCCAAGTCCGCGCTCCGGCTGAGCTGGGTGGCCGCCGACGGCTCGGTGACGGTGGCCACGCTGTCCGCCGCCGGGGTGTGGCAGCGCACCGACGCCGTCAGCGACCCTGGGGTGACCGCCCCCGGATCCCTGGCGGGCATCACCCACCTGACCACCGGTGACGACGTCGACATCTGCCCCAGCTACCCGAAGTTCCCGATCCGCCGGGTCGGCCCGAACCCGCCGGACCCGGCTCCTTTGTCGTGGCAGGACGCGGGCCCCGCCCTGGCCTCACCCGGCACGGAAATGTCCTTCGCTCTCTGAGGACCGTGCTTCTCGGGACACCGTGCCCACGGGGGAGGGCCCGCCCGGACCGCTTCGGCCCGGGCGGGCCCTGTGGCGCTCAGCCTTGAGCCACGGGCGCGGACGCCGCCCGGGCGAGGGTGTCCGCCACGGTCCGGCAGGCGAGCCGGACCGTGGACCGCAGTTCGGCGTCCGAGGCGCCGGCCCGGCTCGGTACGGCCGGCGACTGGTTGACGGCGACGACGAAGACGGCGAGTCCGTCCAGGGTTCGGGCGTCGGCGCGGGAGTCCGCCAGCGCCGCGCGCACCCGTCGGCGCTGCGCGTCGAGCAGGCCGCGCACCCGCGCGCCGTTCTCCTCGTTCAGTGTCGGCGACTGCGCCGCGGACTGGGCGATGAGGCACCCCGCGGGGACCGACGGGTCGGCGATACGGCCCGGGATGACGTCGCGGGTCGCCGT
The DNA here is from genome assembly GCF_016918855.1 of Actinacidiphila acididurans. GTDB lineage: Bacteria > Actinomycetota > Actinomycetes > Streptomycetales > Streptomycetaceae > Actinacidiphila > Actinacidiphila acididurans. Next base: position 79,191 of record NZ_JADKYB010000016.1, on the reverse strand, counting down.
CAGCGGCGAAGGGCCGTGAGGAAGGCTCCGAGAGCGGTCGCGACGGCCTCGGGGGCCTCCACGGGCAGCAGGTGGCCGGCGCCGGGGACGGTCGTCAGGGTCGCTTGCGGGATGTACGGCAGGAGGTGGTCGCGCAGGACGTGCGGCGGCTCCACCCTGTCGTGCTCCGCGGCCAGCACCGCCACCGGGACCTCGATGTCCCGTACGGCGGGTGTGATGTCCTGGGCGATCCCGTGCAGGGGCCACTCGTGCCGGGCTCCGGCGTCGGCGGCGAGGCTGTCGCGCACCGCGGTGGCCCGTACCGCCTCCGGCAGCGGTGTCGCGGTCAGGACATGGTCGAGGGCGTGCCGCACCGACTCGGGCGAGTCGTAGGCGTGCGACAGGCCCTGCCGGTATGCGGCGGTCACCGTGGCGGGCGGCCGCGGCGGCGCCGGCGCGACCAGCACCAGGCCGGCCAGTCCGGCCGGCCGGCGGGCCGCGAGGAGCTGGCTCGCCTTGCCGCCCATGGAGTGGCCGACCAGGACGAACGGCCCCGGCGCGCACGCCTCGGCCACGCGGCTGAGATCGTCGGCGAGCCGGTCGAGGTGATACGGCCCGGGCAGCGCCCGCGAGGTGCCCCAGCCGCGCTGGTCGAAGCGGACCGTGGCCTGCCCGGGCGGCAGGTGGCCGAGCACGCCGTTCCAGGTGTCGGCGGAGCCGCCCCAGTAGTGGGCGAACACCAGCGCCGGTCCGGTGCCGCCCGCTGTCCGAACGTCCAGGGACCCGCCCGCCACGGGTACCGCCGTTGTGATTTCCGTCATCGTCGCGCCTTTCTGCCGGCCGCGGAAAGCGGCTCCCGCCGCCCGGTCGCAGCCCGGAACCGGTAATCTGGCCTGCCAGCCAGGCCCGGCTCCGACGCTAGGCACGGGGGCGCCCGCCCCTTGCCGGAAAGGAACACGCTTCTTGTGGAAAACGGACACAGCGCCGTACGACAGCTGCGCTACCTGCCCGCCGTCGGATCGGCGTACGGCGTGGAGGTCCTCAGCTTCGCCGCGCTGCGTTCGATGGACCCCCAGCGCCGCCGCGTACAGCCGCAACGCCCCGACTTCCACGTGTTCGCGCTGGTCGGCTCCGGAACCGGCAGCCACGAGGCGGACTTCCACCACTACCGGCTGGCGGAAGGCAGCGCGGTGTGGATCCGGCCCGGCACGGTGCACCGCTGGAGCGACATCGACGCCTGCGACGGCCCGCTGATCCTCTTCCGCCCCGAATTCCGGCCCGGCTTCCTGAGCGGCTTCACCGCGGCAGAGGCCGGCACACCGGCGGGCTGGCAACTGGACCCGCAGCGCCTGTCCCTCGCCCTGCTCGCGGCCGATCATCTCGGCCGCGAGCACAGTGCGGCGGCGCACACCCCGCGCCTGGCGTCGCCCGCGCTGCTCTCCCACCTGCTGGCGGCACTGATCCTGCGCGCACTCCCCGACACCCCGGCCGCCACCGGCGCGACACCATCCGCCGGCGCGCACACCGATGTGTTCCGCGCCTATCGCGCGACCGTCGAGGAGCACTTCACCGACTGGCACCACGTGGCCGACTACGCGGGGGCACTGGGCTACGACGTGCGCACCCTCACCAGGGCCACCCGTGCCGCCACCGGCACCGGCGCCAAGGAATTCCTCGACCAGCGCATCCTGCTGGAGGCCAGGCGACTGCTCGCCCACACCGACCTGCCGGTCGGCACCTGCGCCCGGCGCCTCGGCTTCCGGGACGCCGGCAACTTCACCACGTTCTTCCGCCGCCAGGCCGGGATGCCCCCCGCCACCTGGCGCGCCTCGTACGGACCGGCCGGCCCGGGCGCCGGCTGACCGCCTCGGGGACCTGCGTACAGCTGTACGCGCGCAGCGCGGCCGTCAGGCCAGCTCGTCCCGCACGACGGAGAGCGCGACATCGCGGTGCGCCTCGTGTTCCTCCAGACGAGCGACGAGCGAGGCGCGTACGTCGTGGTAGGTGTCGGATCCGAGGGGCAGACGCAGCGGCGTCGCCCCGGTGTCGACGAGGTCGATCATCGCGTCGGCGATCCGGCCCGGATCGTTGGGCAGGACGAAGGATCCGTCGGCGATGGCGCGCCGCACCTCGCCGGCCGGAGTGCTGTCGTACTCCGGCATCGCCGGGGCCGTGTCGAGGGCGCCGCCGAATCCGGTGGGTGTCGCGCCGGGTTCGACGATGGTCAGGCCGATGCCGAACGGGGCGATCTCGCGGGCCACCGTCTCGCAGAAGCCCTCGATTCCCCACTTCGAGGCGTGGTAGTAGCCGAAGTTCGGATAGGTGGTCTGGCCGCCGGCGGTGGAGACCTGCAGGATGCGGCCGTGTCCCTGGGCGCGCAGATGCGGCAGCGCGGCGCGGATGACATCGATCGAGCCGAGCAGGTTGGTGTCGACCACGCGCCGGATCTGCTCGTCCGTGGCCTCCTCGAGGGCGGCGAAGACGCCGTAGCCGGCGTTGTTGACGATCACGTCGATCGTGCCGAGCGCGGTGAAGGCGTCGTCGACGACCTCGCGCACCTGCCGGGTGTCGGTGACGTCGAGCCGGGCGACCCGGAGGCGGTCGCCGTACTCGGCGCACAGGTCGTCCAGCGCCTCGGTCCGCCGCAGCGTCGCCGCGACGCGGTCACCGCGCGCCAGCAGACGCTCGGTGAGCAGCCGGCCGAAGCCGGAAGAGGTGCCGGTGATGAACCACGTGGTGGCCATGATGTTCCTTTCGTCTGGCTCGGTTCCCGAGGCTACGAGTTGAAGTCGACTTCAAGTCAAGCGCGTACGGTGGTGGGCATGACGGACGTGAACGCCGAGGTGGCGACCCTGAGCATCGGCGAGGTCAGCGCGCTGACCGGCCTGGCCACGCACACGCTGCGGTTCTACGAGAAGGAGGGACTGCTGCCCCCGGTGCGGCGCGACGCGGCCGGGCGGCGGGTGTTCACCGACGGGGACGTGGAGTGGCTGCGGGTGTGCGGCAAGCTGCGCAGCTCGGGCATGCCGCTGCCCGAGATCCAGCACTACGCCCAGCTCGTGCGGGAGGGCGCCGGCAACGAGGCCGAGCGCTTCGAGATCCTGCGCAAGCACGAGGAGCGAGTGCAGCGGCAGGTCGGCGATCTGCAGGAGGCCCTGGACATCATCCACAACAAGGTCGAGCTCTACGCCCGGCGGCTGGCCGCCGGCACGGCCGATGCCCTGTGGCGCAACGGCCCCGAATGCGAGAGCTGAGCGCCCCCTGATCAGGTCAACCGGTCAGGTCAACCGGTCAGGTGTGTCGGTCAGGCCGGCCGGTCAGCTCAGTCGCGCCTTGGCCGTGGACTGCGTCCGCAGGGTGCGGTCGGCCAGGGTGAGGGCGGTGAGCACGAGGCTGATGCCGATCATGATCCAGGCGATGAGGTGGACGCCGTGGTCGGTCACGTGGCTGTGGAAGACCATGCCGGTGATGGCCGAGGAGGCGATGGAGCCGACGTAGCCGAAGGTCCGCAGCAGGCCCGACGCGGTTCCGAGTTGCTCGGCGGGTGCGTGGGTGTAGAGGGCGGTCTGGTAGCCGGCGCCGGCGAAGCCCATCGAGGCGCCGAAGACGACGGTCAGGACGACCACCAGCCCGATCCAGGAACCGGAGTCGAGCAGGAGCACCCCGGCCGATCCGATCAGGCAGGCCAGCGCCGCGGCGATGACGGGGCCGCGGACCAGGTTGCGGCGCGAGACCGGGGCGATGACGATGCCGCCCACCAGCGTCATCGGAAGCAGCAGCAGACCCGAGGCCGACTCGCTGAAGCCCCGGACGGCCTCGATCCACTGGGTGATGCCGTACAGCACCACGTACTGGCAGAGCATGACCAGGCCGAATCGCACGTAGACGGCGGTCAGCGCGGGCCGGGCGGCCAGCAGGCGTACGTCGAGGAACGGGCTCGCGGCGCGCAGCTCCCACAGGATGTCGGCGACCCAGAGCACAACCGAGACCGCCAGGATCCACCAGTGCGCGGTGGGCAGTTCGAACAGGAAGATCAGCAGGGCCAGCATGGCGGCGGCGAAGCCGGCGATGCCGACCGCGTCGAGGCGGACGGCGATCTCGCGCGCACGGAGGCGCTCCAGGGGCCCGTCGGGCTCGACCCAGGCCAGTGTCGCGGCGAGCGCTATGACGGCGACGGGGAGGTTGATGAAGAACACGGCCCGCCAGCCGAGGCCGCCGACCACCAGCCCGCCGACCGGCAGGCCCAGCGAGGCGGTCGCGGTGCCGGCGATCTGCAGCCCGCCGAGTACGCCGCCGGGCGGTTGCTTCATGCCCGCCTCGCGGGCCCGCTTGCGGATGAGCAGCATCGCGGTCGGATAGGCGCAGGACGTGCCCAGCCCGATGAGCACCCGGCTGACCAGCAGCGTGAGCAGGTTCTGGGCCAGACCGCCGACCAAGCCGCCCGCGGCCACGGCGAGGATGCCGGTGACGAAGACTCTGCGCGGGCCGAAGACCTCGGCCGCTTTGCCGGCGGTGGGCTGCGCGACCGCGCTGGCCAGGTACAGGGCGGTCACCAGGGTCGCGGTCTGCCCGATGGGGATGCCGACGCCGTGGGCGATCGGGACCAGCGCGGTCGCGATCAGCGAACTGTTGATGGGGTTGAGGGCCGAGCCGAGGAACAACGGGGTCGTGAACCGCCACGAGAACGGACGGTCGATTACCGTCTCGGCCTGCGCAGGCTCCGAAACGCGGGATGACATGCGTGATCTCCTTGAGCCGGCCAATTCATTCAGGCTTACCTGAACAGTTTACATGTCCAGTTTCACTGAATCATGTGCCGGTCAAGCGGGGGACGCGGTTCGGACATGGCTGTGACCGGGAGCGCCTGAGCAACACGGCGCTCCCGGTCACGGCGACCGGATGACGGGTCCTGGTCGGTTCCTAGTCGATGCCGCGCAGGATGTGGGTCTCGGAGGGGTCGTCCTCGTAGCCGGCCAGGCGGATCGGGGCGCATCTGGACCAGACGTCCAGGGGGCGGGCCTCGTCGAGGAGGGCGATGCTGTCGATGACCACGTTGTCGTCGACGACCTCAGCGGCCGGGGCCTCATCGAGCAGGGGAACGCTCTCGATGACGGCGTCGGCGGCCGGGGTTTCGTCGATGAGGGGTTCTGATGACACCGCGCACTCCTAGGCGTCGCGTGGGCCGGGTACGCCGGCGGGGCGTCGAGCCGTACGTCGCCGGCGCCCGGCGGATGATGGGATCGGCGGGCGATACGGACGCGGTGGCGCCATGCGGTCTCCCCGCAGGTCCGTAGGGACGGGGGAGGGCCGGAAACCGGGCCGAGGTGGCGACTGGTTCCGGGACGGGCGCCACGGCACGGTACCTGCCGGAGAGCCTGGTCGTCACACACAGCGTATGCCGGACTGCCCGCAGCCACCACCCGTTATCGAAAGCGCCTGCGCCGAACGGGGCAGCGCCCCCGCCCGCACCCCCGTGGATCAGGGTTGTTACGGTTCTGCGTGCTCAACAGCGAAGAGGGACAGCGGGATCACGGGGACCGGCGCGATCGCCGGGACGAGCCGGACCGGGCGGGCCGGACGGGCCGGTCGAGCGGCGGGGACGGCATCGGCGGTACCGGGCACGGAAGCGCGCCGGCGACCGCCCGCGTACCGGCCCAGGACGCGGGCCCTCCCGTACCGGGCGTGCCCACCGCGGGTGTTGAGGCCGTCCCCGGTGCCGATGCGTCCGCCCCGGACAGCCCCGAAGACCCCGACGTCCCGCCCGCCGCCCCCGTACGGCGCCGCTCGCGCCTGCTCGCCGACATCAGCCCGCTGCGCGACCACCCCGACTTCCGGCGGCTGTGGTCCGGCAACACCGTCTCGTACGTCGGCCAGCAGATGACGGCCATGGCGGTCGCGCTACAGGTCTACGACATCACCGGGTCCAGCTTCTACGTGGGCCTGGTCGGCGTCTGCTCGCTGGTGCCGCTGATCGCCTTCGGGCTGTACGGCGGGGCGGTCGCCGACACGCACGACCGGCGCCGCCTCGGCCTGGTCACCGCGATCGGCCTGCTGCTGCTCTCCGCCGCGCTGGCCGCGGTGTCGCTGGCCCACATACGCGCGGTCGCGCCGCTGTACGCGATCGTCGCCCTGCAAGCGGTGTGCTTCGCCATCAACGAGCCCGCCCGCGCCTCGATGATCCCGCGCCTGCTCCCCTCCGACGCGCTGCCCGCCGCCAACGCGCTGGCCTCGCTGGCCAGCGGGGTCGGGCAGATGGCCGGCCCCATGCTCGGCGGTGTCGTCGTCGGCTTCTGGGGCTACCAGGCCGCCTACCTGGTGGACGTGGCCGCCTTCACCGCCTCCCTCTACGCGATGTGGCGGCTGCCCGCCATGCTCCCGGGCGACGGCGAGGAGAGCGCCGACGCGGCGGCCCCGGCCCGGCGCCGTCCCTCCGTCATGGCCGGCCTGCGCTACCTGGGCGCGCGACCCAACCTGCGGACCACCTTCGTCTCCGACATGGCAGCCATGGTGCTGGCCCAGCCGCGGGTCCTCTTCCCCGCGATCGCCGGTCTCTGGTACGGCGGCGACACCCGTACGGTCGGCCTGCTCGCCGCCGCTCCCGCCGCCGGGGCCCTGCTCGGCAGCGTCTTCTCCGGCTGGCTCGGCCGGGTGTACCGCCAGGGCCTGGCCGTGCTCATCGCCATCGCCTCCTGGGGCGCGGCGATCGCCGTCTTCGGCCTCACCCGCGACCTCTGGCTGGGCCTTGTCTTCCTCGCCCTCGCCGGCTGCGCGGACACCGTCTCCATGGTCTTCCGCAACACCATGCTCCAGGCCGCCGCCCCCGACGACATGCGCGGCCGCCTCCAGGGCGTCTTCCTCGTGGTGGTCGTCGGCGGTCCCCGCCTCGGCGACTTCCTCGCCGGCTCCGTCTCCGACGCCTTCTCCCCGGCCGTCGCCATCGTCGGCGGCGGCCTCGCCTGCATCGTCGCCATCACTGTGATCGGCGTGCTTCAGCGCAGCTTCGTGCGTTATGACGCGCGGGATCCCATTGCCTGAGCCTTTGTACGGGGGGCCGTTGCCGTCCGGCCGGGGTGGTGCGGTTGTCGCCGGATCTTCCCGCCGTCGTGGTTGTTCGCGCTGGGGGTACCTCCCAGGCGGAGCTCTGGGGGACCTCGCGCCCCTGCGGGGCACCGGCTGTTCCCGGCCCGCGGCCGGATGCGGTCAGCTGGCCACGGAGGCGCGCCTGGCGGGCAGGGGCGGCAGGCCCAGGGTGGTGAGGAGGAGGGGGACGAGGTCGTCCGTGTGGGGGGCGTGGGTGTGGAGGACGGTGGCTATGGGGGTGGGGTCGGGGGCCGGGGTGAGGCCGGCGGCGCGGGACCAGGCGAGGGCGGCGCGGGCGTCGTCGGGGACGCCGGCGTGGAGGGCGGCGCGTTTGCGGGCGACGGCGGCGGTGAAGGCGGGGCTGCCGAGCCAGAGGGCCGGGTCGCGGATGTCGTCGGGGACTTCGGTGAGCTGGACGGCGGCCAGGTCGGGGTTGAGCCAGGCCTCCCACCAGCAGCCGGCCGGGGCGAGCCCGCGGACCAGGGCGTAACCCTCCTCGTGGAGCGATATCACGCACGCCGGGCCCCGGGTGAAGGCCACCAGGTCGCGCAGCAGGGACGGCGGGTCGGCGGCCGCGTCGGGCCGCCGGCACCGCAGCATCTGCCAGCCGCTGGACACGTCGTCCCCGCCCATCACCGTCCAGCCCGCCCGGGTGAAGACCGGGGTCCTGCGCAGCGGCACCCCGCCGCGCCCCACCACCATCTCGTCACCGGCCATCGTGGCCGCCTCCTTCCGACTGAGCCGTATCCTGCCCAGCACATTAGGGGCACCCACTGACAATCCCCCTGACCTGCGTATTCGCCCGTATTCAGGACCGGGCAGGGCCAGGGCCCACGTCCTGCCGGCCGCGCCCTACCGCCCGGCGGCCCCGGCCACGTACACCCACAGCCCGTCCTCACGGACGAACGCGCTGTTCTCCCGCTGCTCGCCCGCCCGGCCGTGCAGCCGGAACCGTGCCCGGAAGTCGACCGTGCCGGTCCGGTGGAAGGCGGTGCCGTCCTCCGTGGCCAGCACGTCCAGGCCGGTCCAGCGCAGGCCCTCGGTGAAGTCCACGGACGGCGGCCGGGTCGAGCGGGCCCAGGTGCGCAGCAGATAGGCCGCGTCCTGCGCCACGAAGGCGCTGTAGCGCGACCGCATCAGCCGCTCGGCGGTGGGCGCCGCGTCCCGGCCGGCGTGGAAGAGCCCGCAGCACTCGCCGTAGGCCGCGGGCAGCCCGCACGGACACGGCGCGGACGGGGACAGCGGTGCGGGTGTGGCGGTGGCACGTCGGGGCATGCGCGAATTGTCGCAGCCGATGGGCGTGTCCCTTGCGTCCGGCCCGCGACACCGGCCCGGGCGCGGCCGCCGGGCCCGCCCGCGGAGCCACCCGGGCGAACGGGCGGCAGCCATTCGCGGCACGTCTGGTTTTGTCCGCCGGTCGGCGGAAAAACGCTCACCATGGTGCAAATCGGGTACACGATGATGACCGAACAGGCCGGCCCGCGCGAACTCGTGGAGCATGTCGTGGCCGCCGAACGGATCGGCTTCGACTTCTCCGTGACCTCCGACCACTACTTCCCGTGGCTGGAGTCGCAAGGGCACTCGTCGTACGCGTGGAGCGTGCTGGGCGCGGCCGCGCAGGCCACCAGCCGTATCCCGCTGATGACGTACGTGACGTGCCCGACCACCCGTTACCACCCGGCGGTCGTCGCGCAGAAGGCCGCCACCGTGCAACTGCTGTCCGAGGGCCGCTTCCGGCTCGGCCTCGGCTCGGGGGAGAACCTCAACGAGCACGTCGTCGGCGGCGGTTGGCCGGCGGCCTCGGTACGGCTGGACAAGCTGGAGGAGGCCGTCGGCATCATCAGGTCGCTGCTGTCCGGCCTCGAGGTCACCCACCACGGACGCCACTTCGAGGTGACCGGGGCCCGGCTGTGGGACCTGCCGCAGACCCCGCCGCCGATCGGGGTGGCCGTCTCCGGCGACCGGTCCTGCTCGATCGCCGGCCGGCTCGCCGACCTGGTGATCGCCGTCGAGCCCGAGCCCTCGCTGCTGGCCGCCTTCGACCGCTACGGTGGTGCGGGCAAGCCCAGGGTCGGCCAGCTCCCGGTCTGCTACGACACCGACCGCGACGCGGCCGTCGCGCGGGCGCACGATCAATTCCGCTGGTTCGGCGGCGGCTGGAAGGTCAACTCCGAACTGCCCGGGCCGGCCGGCTTCGCGGGCGCCACCCGGTTCGTGACACCGCAGGACGTCGCCGCGTCCATCCCCTGCGGGGACGACGTGGACGAATTTGTCACGGCGGTACGGAAGTACGCCGACGCCGGATTCGACGAGATCGCCCTGGTCCAGGTCGGCGGCGACCACCAGACACCGTTCCTGGACTGGTCCGAGAAGGCCCTGCTGCCCGCACTCCGCGAAGCGCTGTGACCGCCGGGGTCCCGCCTCGCGGCGTCACGCCCCTCGCCCCGGCCGAAGGGAAGGAATCACCGTGACCGACCAACTCGCCGCCCCCGCCGAACAGGTGGCGGTCACCATCGACAGCTGCTGCAAGGAGGACGCGCAGGCGGTCCTCGCGGCGCTCCAGGCCAGCTTCGCGTCCGACCGCGCGCGGGGCGACACCCCGGCCGACGCGCCGAACGGCCGGCCCATCGTGTGGGCCGCGACCTTCGACGTCTCGCGCACCCTCGGCTCACCGGCCCCGGCCCGCCTCACCGAACCGGTCGGCATCACCGCCCAGGGCGGCTACCACGCGGTGGACCGGCTGCGCGAGGGCCTGTCCGGCGCCTTCGCCGTCCGCGTCGTCGGCACGGCCTCCGGCGACCAGGAGGAAGAGGTCAGGTTCCGCCTGGAGAACCGCTGACGGCGGCTTTACGGGAGGGGGGTTGCCCTGAGCCCGGGCCCGAGCCCGAGCCCGGCCGGGCGGGGTCCCGGCAGCACCTCCGCCGGGCCCGCGCCGGGCCCTCAGACCCCCACCGACTCCCGCACGTCGCGCGCCGCGTCCTTGTCCAGTGCCACCCTGACCAGCGCGGCGGCCAGGTGGGCCGGCGCGGTGCCCGGCGCGAGCCGGACGAGCGCGCGGGGGTCGTCGGGCAGGCCCACGGCGCGGGCCCCCTGGAGGGCCTTCGCGTCGAGGTAGGGGGCGGTCTCCGGCCAGACCTCCTGGGCCTCGCGCAGGAAGATGTCCGCGCCCGCCGGGCCGATGCCGGGGAAGCGGCGCAGCTCCCGCTTCAGCCCGGCCACGTCCCCCTCCTCCCGTTCCCGCAAGCGACGCAGGTCCCCTCCGTACTCCTCGGACACCAGCCGGGCGGCCTCGCCGAGCTGGGTCGCGGTCCGCTCGTCGTAGCGCCGGTAGCCGCCGCGGCCGAGCGCGTCCACCCGCTGCTGCCAGTCCGCGTCCGCCATGTGCCGGGCGTCGCGCAGGCCGGCGGCGTTCAGCTCCCGCGCCGCCGCGACCGCGATGTCCGCCTTGATCCGGGCGCTGAGCAGATGGGCGAGGACCAGCAGCCGGTACAGCGGCTGCGGCGTGTCCTTGACGGTGATGCCGGCCTGCTGCGCGTACGTGCGTCCGTAGCGGTCCAGCAGTGTCCGTACGATGTCGCGTTGCGTGGCCATTGCGGGTCACCTCCTGCCGGGTTCGCGGCCCTTCGGGTACCCGGCGGCGGGCCGCACGATGCGTACGCGGCCGGCCTTGCGTCCCCGGACCGGTCAGCCCCCGCCGTGCGCGGCGCGGACCGCGGCCACCGTGTCGGCGTCCTGCGGGAACTTGTCCGGGCGGTAGCGGATCACCCGGGCGAAGCGCAGGGTCAGGCCCGCCGGGTAGCGCGGGGAGGTCTGCACCCCGTCGTAGGCGATCTCGACGACGAGTTCGGGGCGGACCGTGACGGTGAAGCCGTCGTCGGAGACCGCCAGTTCGCGCAGCCGCTCGGTCTGCCAGTCCAGCAGGGCGTCGGTCAGGCCCTTGAAGGTCTTGCCGAGCATTACGAAGGAGCCGTCCTCCGCGCGGGCGCCCAGGTGGAGGTTGGACAGCTTGCCGGTGCGCCGGCCGTGCCCCCATTCGGCGGCCAGCACCACCAGGTCGAGGGTGTGCACGGGCTTGACCTTCAGCCAGGAGGCGCCGCGCCGGCCGGCCGCGTACGGGCTGTCGGCCGCCTTGACCACCACCCCCTCGTGGCCCCGGTCCAGGGTGACGGTCCAGAAGTCCTCCGCCGCCCGTACCTGCGCCGGGTCCGCGGGGTCGGTCACCACCGCGCGGCGCACCCGCAGTTCGGGCGGGACCAGCGACTCCAGGGCCTCGTGCCGCCGGTCGTAGCTCTCGTCGAGCAGGTCGTGGCCGTCCACCGCGATCACGTCGAAGAAGACCGCGTTCACCGGCAGCGCGCGGGCCGCGGCGGCCACGTCCACCCGGGAGCCGACCCGGCCGGCGGTCTCCTGGAAGGGCCGCGGCCGGCCCGCCGCGTCGAAGGCGAGCACCTCGCCGTCCAGGACGAACTCCCGCGCGGGCAGCGACTCGGTCACCGCAACGATCTCCGGCAGCCGGGCGGTGACGTCGTCCAGGGTGCGGGTCCAGATCCGTACGCCCCGCGCGTCGCGGTGGATCTGCACCCGGATGCCGTCGAGCTTCTCCTCGACCGCGCTCGGGCCCAGCTTGGCGACCGCCTCCGCGACGGACTTCGCGCTGGAGGCCAGCATCGGCAGCAGCGGCCGGCCGACGGTCAGCGCGAACTCGCCGAGCGCGTCGGGCCCGCCGGCCAGCAGTGCCCGGGCGACCGGCTCCAGGGCGCCGGCCAGCATCACCGCGCGCCGGACATGGGCGGGCTGCGCGCCGGTGGCCGCGGCCAGCCCCTCCACCGCCGCGGCGTCCAGGGCGCCCTGCCGCACCTCGCCGGTGAGCAGGCCCAGCAGGTAGTGCTGCTCGTCCGCGGTGGCCCGTCCGAACAGGTCCTGGAGCAGTGCCCGGCGGCCGGCCTGCGATCCGGTGCCGGACACCTCCGCGACGGCGGTCAGCGCCGCGTCCACCTCGCGCACGGTCAGCGCCGGCACGGCCGCGGGCTCGGCCCGGTCGCGCAGCGCCGCCCAGCCGACGCCGAGCCGGCCCTGTGGCAGCCGGCCCGCCAGGTACGCGATCGCGATCAGTACGTCGTCGGGCTCGGTGGCCCGGAAGAAGTCGGCGAGCAGCACGGTTTTGCGGGACCGCGCGGAGGTCCGCGCGACCTCGCGGGAGACCCGGGCGACGTCGGCGAAGAGCATGTCCCCATCCTGCTGCTGGCCCCGGTGGAATGCGCGCGGGCTGTCGGATCGCTGTCGAGTATTCGAATGACTGTACGAGTGTGGGTTATGGTGGCAACCATGCACCACCTTCAGGCGTCCCTGTTCGCCACCGGCGGCCCCGGCCTCGGTGACCTGGCCGCCGTCCGTCGCACCGAACTCGGCCGCGGCGCCTGGATCGACCTCCTGCCCGGCTGGCTGACCGGCGCCGACGACCTCTTCCAGGAGCTGGTCTCCGGTGTCCCGTGGCACGAGGAGCGCCGCCGGATGTACGACAACGTGGTCGTCGTACCCCGCCTCCTGTCGTACTACGGCGAGGGCGAGGACCTGCCGCACCCGTTGCTCACCCGGGCCCGGGAACTGCTCACCGCGCACTACGGGAGCGAACTGGGCGAGCCTTTCGTGACCGCCGGGCTGTGCTGGTACCGCGACGGGCGGGACAGCGTGGCCTGGCACGGCGACCGCATCGGACGCGGCGAGGCGCAGGACACCATGGTCGCGATCGTCTCCCTGGGCGAGCCCCGCCCGCTGCTGCTGCGCCCGCGCGGCGGCGGCCCCACCGCCGTGCGCCGCCCCCTCGGCCACGGCGACCTCGTCGTGATGGGCGGCTCCTGCCAGCGCACCTGGGACCACGCGATCCCCAAGACCCGCACCCCGGTCGGCGGCCGGATCAGCGTCCAGTTCCGCCCGCGCGGCGTGAACTGACCGCCGCACGGGGCTGGCCGCAGGACGGGGTCCGCCCCCGTCAGTGCCACTTCACCCGCGCCGGTTCGCGGTCGGCGTCCGTGCCCGACGCGGCCGGCGGCCGGCCCTCGCCCGCGCCGAAGATGTCGATCAGGGCCACCACCAGGCCGAGGGCGGCGAGCCCGGTGGCGGTCAGCAGGGCGAGCTGGAAGGCGCCGGACCAGTCCGGGCGGCCGTGGGCACCCCGGGCGAGTTGGGAGAAGAACACCGAGCCGACCGCCGCGATGCCGGCCGCCGAGCCGATCCGCTGGGCGGTCTGGAGCACCCCGCCCGCGCTGCCGGCGCGGGCGACCGGCACCTGGCTCAGGGTCAGCGTCTGGTTCGGCGCGATCACCAGCCCGCTGCCGAGACCGGCGAACAGCAGCGGGCCGGCCGTGGCGAAGCCGACCGTACGTCCGGTGTCCAGGTGTGCGGCGAGCGCGGTGCCCAGCAGCCCGGCCACCACCATGCCCAGGCCCACCGCGACCAGCGGCCGGCCGTACCGGTTCACGATCCGGCCGCCGATGGTGGCCGCCACCGTGGACCCGAGCGCGAAGGGCATGATCGACACGCCGGCCTCCAGCGCCGAGTACCCCAGCCCGTTCTGCAGGTAGAGGGTCAGGATGAAGAAGATCGCGGTGAAGCCGGCGAAGTACACCAGCGACAGCAGCACGCCCAGGCCGTAGGACTGCATCCGGAACAGCGTCAGGTCCACCACCGGGGTGCCGCGCAGCGCGTACCGCCGCTCCCAGCCGGTGAAGGCCGCCAGCAGCGCCAGCGCGGCCGGGATCAGCAGCCACTTCTCGCCCCCGTGCCACTGCTGCTCCTGCACGAACGGCAGCAGCAGCACCGCCGTGCCCGAGCCGAGCAGCAGCACGCCCACCGGGTCCAGGTCGCTGCGCCCGCGCTCGCCGTGACCGGCCGGGGGCGCCGGCAGCAGCCGGTGCGCCAGCGGCAGCGCGGCCAGGCCGATCGGCAGATTGACGTAGAACACCCAGCGCCAGCCCTCGTGCGGGCCGAACGCCTGGATCAGCACCCCGCCCAGCAGCGGCCCGACCGCGGTGGACACGCCGATGGTCGAGCCGAGGATGCCGAACGCCCGGCCGCGCTCGGCGCCGCGGAACATCTGCTGGATGAACCCGGACACCTGCGGCACCAGGATTCCCCCGGCCAGGCCCTGCAGCAGGCGGGCCACCACCAGCCACGTCTCGTTCTGCGCCGCCCCGGCCAGCGCGCTGGTCGCCGTGAACAGCGCCAGGCCCGTCATGAACACCGCGCGCCGGCTGCGGACGTCACCGGTCCGCCCGGCCGGCACCAGCACCAGGCCGAACGTCAGCGCGTACCCGGACAGCACCCACTGCAGGCCGCTCTGCGAGGCGTGCAGGCCGGCCTTGATCGAGGGCAGCGCCACATTGACGATGCTGATGTCCAGCAGCGTCATGAAGCTCGCCGTCAGGCACACCGCGAGCGCGGGCCAGCGCCGGTCCGGGCCGTCGGCGCCGGCGGTCGGTGGTGCGGGGGCCTGTGCGTCGCCCACGGCTCCTCATTCCTGGCCTTGTCGGCTTCCTGGTTTTCCTGGTCTCTCGTACCGCTCTTGCGGCCGTGCCCGCGCTCCCGTTCCCCGCGGCCGGTCACCGGCCGCCGCTGCCCGGGGCCGTACGCCGCGGGCCGTAAGAGGGGCGGGAACGGACCGGGTTCGAACGGGTTTTTCCGGCGGTACGGGTCTCCCTGCCCGGACCGGGGGTCTGTCATGCGATGGTCGTCGGCCATCCGGGGTAGGCGACGGCCATGACGAGCATGGCCGCCACTCTTGGCGTCGAGGAGGAGTACCTGCTGCTCGACCGCGGTACCGCGCTGCCCTCGCCGAGCGCGGGTCTGGTGCAGTCGGCGGCCGACCTGGAGCCGGTGCTCACCCGCGGCGAGGTCACCAGCGAACTCCTCCAGGCACAGATCGAGATCGCCACTCCGGTGTGCACCGGGCTGGACGAGGTCACCGCCCACCTGGCGCGGCTGCGCCAGGCACTTGCCGCCGCGGCCCTGCGCACCGGCTGCCGGCTCGCCGCGACCGGCGGCGCCCCGCTGTCCACCGGCCACGCGGTGCCGGTCACCCAGAAGCAGCGCTACCGCGAGATGCACGCGGACGCGGCCCGGCTGGTGGACGAGCAGCTGATCTGCGGCATGCACATCCATGTGGCGGTACCGGACCGGTCGGCCGGCGCCGCGGCGCTGGGGCGGATACGGCCCTGGTTGCCGCTGCTGGTCGCGCTCGGCGCCAATTCGCCGTTCTGGGACGGCCGCGACACCGGGTTCGCGAGCTGGCGCACGGTCGTCTTCGGCCGCTGGCCGGTCAGCGGCTCGCCGCCGTTCGTCTCCGGCGGCGCGCAGTACGAGCGCCGGGTCGCCGCGCTGCTGGCCACCGGGGTCATCCCGGACCGCAAGCAGATCTACTGGCACGCCCGGCTGTCCGAGGGCTATCCCACGCTGGAGGTGCGCGCGCCCGACGTGCAGGTCGACGTGGACAGCGCGGTCACCCTGGCCGGGCTGACCCGCGCCATGGTGGCCACCGCGCTGCGCGAGGCCCGGCACGGAGTGCGCCCGCTCGACCCGCCCGGCAGCATCCTCTACGCCTCCGGCTGGCACGCGGCCCGGCACGGCCTGACCGACGACTTGGTCGACCCCCGGCACGGCACCCCGGACGCCGCCGCGGACGTGGTGGCCGCCCTGCTGGACCACGTCCGTCCCGCGCTCAACTGCTTCGGCGACACCGACCGGGTGACCGCCGGCGTCGAACGGCTGATCACCCGCGGCACCGGCGCCGCCCGCCAGCGCGCCGCCCTGGCCACGGGCGGCCTGGACGCCCTGCTCGACCTGATCGCCCCGGCGCGCGAGCCGGCCGGCGGATCGGCCCGTGGATCGGCCCGTGAGCCGGCGCCCCGCCCGGCGGACGACACCCGCCCCGGCCTCGCGCCGCAGACGGGCGCCGCACCGCAGAACGGCTCGGGTACGGCACGGCCGGTGGCCCCGGAATTCGGCGCCCTCCCGGAGCCCGGCGCCCTGCGCCCCGGCCGCGCGGCACACCGTCCGGACCCGGCTCACACGCTTCCCGGGCCCGGCGGCGCAGGATGAGCCGAGCGGGACAGCCGGGCGCACAAGCGCAGAAGCGCGGGGAAGGGCGTACGAAGCGGCGTACGGAACGAGGCACGGCGGAAGGAACGGTACGACCATGGCGGACGACGAGCGGGGCACCGGTTCCGGCCCGGGCATCGACTCCTGGGGCCGCCACGAGACCCCCGAGGAACGGGCCGACCGCCGGTGGAGCGACCTGCTCCAGGAGCTGCGGGTCGCCCAGACCGGCGTGCAGATCCTCTTCGGCTTCCTGCTGACGGTGGTCTTCCAGCAGCGCTTCACCCAGCTCTCGGCCACCGACCGGGACATCTACACGGTCACGGTGCTGCTCGGCGCGGCCACCACCGGCGCGCTGGTCGGCCCGGCCGCGATGCACCGGCTGCTCACCGGCCACCGGCTCAAGCCGGAGACGGTGGTGGTGGCCTCCCGGCTGACCGTGTTCGGGCTGATGCTGCTGCTGTGCACGATGGCGTCCTCCCTGCTGCTGGTGCTGCGCCTGGTGGTGCGGGACAGCACGGCCGGGTGGCTGGTCGGCGTCATGGTGGTGTGGTTCGCGCTGTGCTGGATCGTGCTGCCGCTGTGGACCCGGCACCGCAGCGCGTCGCGCGCACGCTGAGCGCATGATGGAGGCGTGGGCACGAGCGGAATGCCCGTTTCCGCCACGGTCGCTCGGGTAGGCGGCGCACCGGAGGGGCGGAAGCCGAACTTCCGCCCGTCGACCGCGAGCGAGAGGACGTGAGGGTCCGTGCGAACCGCATTCCTGGTGGCGCCCGAGGGTGTCGAGCAGATCGAACTGACCTCCCCCTGGCAGGCACTGTCGCAGACCGGCGAGACCCCGCAACTGGTCTCCACCAAGCCCGGCCGTATCCAGGCCTTCGACCATCTGGACAAGGCCGACACCTTCCCGGTGGACACCACCGCCGACCAGGTCACGGCGGACGACTTCGACCTGCTGGTGCTGCCCGGCGGCGTGGCCAACCCCGACTTCCTGCGGCTGAGCCGGGCCGCCGTCGGCTTCGTCAAGGGCTTCTTCGACGCCGGCAAGCCGGTGGCCGCGATCTGCCACGCGCCCTGGACGCTGATCGAGGCCGACGTGGTGCGCGGCCGCACCCTGACCTCGTGGCCCAGCCTGCAGACCGACATCCGCAACGCCGGCGGGACCTGGGTGGACCAGCAGGTCTCGGTCGACCGCAACGGGCCCAACACGCTGATCACCAGCCGCAAGCCCGCCGACCTGCCCGCCTTCGACGAGGCGGTGCTGCGTGAAGTGGGTGCCATGACATGACCCGACCGAGCGGCCCGGCCGACGGCATGGGCGACGACGTCTACCAGCCCGACGGGAGCGAGATCCAGGAGGACACCGGACCCCTCGAGCCGGAGGACACCCTGGTCGACCGGGGCCTGGAAGAGGTCCTGGACGAGGGCTACTCGCCGCCGGACCGGCCGCTCGTCGTCGAGGACACCGGCACCACCGCGCGCGAGCAGCACACCGGCGAGTCGCTGGAACGGCGGCTGGCCAGGGAACTGCCGGACCAGCCCGGATGGGCCGGTGACGGGATCGGCGACGTCTCGGACACCGACGGCGAGCCGATCGACCAGGAAGTCGGCGACCGGCGCTCGGGCCGGCTCGTCGGACCCGACGAGGGCGCCCACGCGCGGCACGACGGCGTGACGGGCGAGGACGTCGGGATCGACGGCGGCGCCGCGAGCGCGGAGGAGGCCGCCGTGCATGTCGTACCGGACGAAGGAGAGGGGCTGCCATGAGCGGAACGAGGGAGCCGGGAACGGGCAGCCAGTCGCCGCCGGACCCGGCGCGGGCACACGCCGGGCGGCTGCAGCACGTCTTCCACCGCCCCGGCCACAAGGCCCCCGACCGGGCCGGCGGTCCCCCCGAGGGGCTGGCCGCGAGCCTGGTCACCTCCGGCGGACTGCTGCTGGCCATGGTGGAGGACGTACGGATGCGCGAGGCCAACCGGCCGGAGGACCTGCGGCTGCTGGCCGACGCCCTCGCCCGGCACAACGCGGCGAAGGAGGCCACCGTCCTGAAGGTGCTGGACCGGCACCACGCGGCGCAGACCGTGGTGACCCGCGACCGACAGGAGGGCACCTTGCTCCAGGGCATCCTGGACCGCGCCCTGATCGGCCGGCACCCCTCCGACACCCACACCCTCACCGTGGACGGCGCGCTCGCCCAGATGTACCAGTACCTCTTCCACGAGCGGCGCGACCTCGTCCCGGCTCTCCAGCGGACGATCCCGGCGGAGGAGAGCGAGTCGCTGGCCGCGGCTTTCGAGGCCATCGACAACGAGTGAGGCCGGCTGCCGGCCACGTCGCCGGGTCCCCGAGGCCGGCAGCTCGGCGGCTCGGCGGGGGCCCTCCGGGAGGGCCGTCGGCGGCGGGCGCATACTGGACCGATCGGTGATGTGCCCCGGCGTCCCTGCGGGGACGCGGCGGGCGGCGGACCGGGGAACACGAGAGGGGACACGGAGTGGAGGCCGCGGAAGGGCAGTGCGCGGATGCGCACCCGACAACGCCTGACACACGCCTCCCCGAAACCGTTCCGCACGACCGGGCTTTCGCCCACCCCGCGCTCTTCTACCGCGGCGAGGCCGAATACCTGGACGCCACGCTCGGCTTCGTCCGGGACGGCCTGGCCGCCGGTGAGCCGGTCGCCGTGGCGGTGCCCACGCCGCGGCTGGCGCTGCTGCGCGACGCGCTGGGCGAGCAGGGGCGGGAGGTCCACTTCACCGACATGTCGCAGGCCGGGCGCAACCCCGGCCGGATCATCCCCGGGGTGCTGCGCGCCTTCTACGACGCGCACCGCCCCGGGCCGGTGCGGATCATCGGCGAGCCGGTCTGGCCCGGCCGCACCGCGCTGGAGTACCCGGCCTGCGTCCAGCACGAGGCGCTGATCAACGCGGCCTTCGCCGGCCGGGCGGCCACCATCCTGTGTCCGTACGACGCCGAGGGCCTGGCCCCGCCGGCGCTGGCCGACGCGCGGGCCACCCACCCGGTGGTCATCGAGGGCGGCCGGGAGCAGGTCAGCCCCGGCTACGCCCCCGAGCGGGCGGTGGCCGCGCACAACACCCCGCTGCCCGAGCCCGGGCACGCCGCCGCCTTCGCCTTCGACACCGGGCGGCTGCGTGCCGCCCGGCAGTTCGCGGTGAAGGTCGCGGCCGGCCTCGGACTGGCCGGCGCGCGGCTGGACGACCTGGCGCTCGCGGCGGCCGAGCTGACCACCAACAGCGTGCGGCACGGCGGCGGCTCCGGCGAGATCCGGGTGTGGGCCGCGGACGGCGAGGTGGTGTGCGAGGTGCGGGACGCCGGCCTGATCGAGGACCCGCTGGCCGGCCGGCACGTCCCGGTGCCGGGGCGCCCCGGCGGCCGTGGCCTGCTCATGGTCCACCGCCTCGCCGACCTGGTGCGCGTCCACACCGGCCCGGCCGGCACCGTGATCCGCTGCCACCTCGCACCGGCCGACGCAACCTGACGGCGCTGCGTCCTGACGCACCGGCCCTGACGCCCCGCGCCCTGAGGGCCGATGGCTCCCGGCCCTGACGCCCGGAGCCCCGAGGGCCGACCGATCGCTGACGGCTGACGGGCCCGTGGTCCACGCTCCACGGCGCCCCAGCTCACGGCCGAGGGCTGTGACGGCCGGGACGGGCCCGGTGGCCCCTCGTTCGGGTGGCCGGCTGCCCGTGCCCGCGTCTTCGTCCACGCCTGACGCCCAGGGCCAGGGCTGTGACGGCCCGGACGGGCCCGGTGGCCCCTCGTTCGGGTGGCCGGCTGCCCGTGCCCGCGTCTTCGTCCACGCCTGACGCCCAGGGCCAGGGCTGTGACGGCCCGGACGGGCCCGGCGGCCCCCGTCCGGTGGCCGACTGCCCGTGCCCGCGTCTTCGTCCACGCCCCACGGCCCCAGGGCCAGGGCTGTGACGGCTCGGACGGGCCCGGCGGCCCCCGTCCGGTGGCCGACTGCGCGCGCCCGCGCCTTCGTCCACGCCTACGCCCCACGGCCCAGGGCCGTAAATGCCCGGGTGGCCGGCCCACTGCGCACGCTCGCCCCTCCGTTCAGGTCTTGAACGTGCAACACACTCTTGACGGCCCCGGAGCCGGGCTGGCTTCATGTGTCGTGGGAGCGCTCCCAAGCTCGCCCGCGGCCCCATCCCCCCACACGACGGTGAAGGGACCATCCCCGTGACACGCCTCCTCACCCGCACCCGACTTCGTCTGCCACGGCTGCGGCCGCGCGCGGCCGCGGCGGCCCTGGCCGCCGCCGCGGCCCTGCTGCTGCCGGTCGCCGGGCTCCAGCCCGCCCACGCCGCCGATGTCAGGACCTGCGACCCGCAGGGCACCATCGCGGCCGGCGACTACACCATCCAGGCCAACGAGTGGAACTCCACGGCCCAGCAGTGCCTGACGTACTCCGGCGGCACCGCGTGGTCCGTGGACACCGCCAACTTCGGCCTGGGCACCAGCGGCGCGCCGGCCACGTATCCGTCGATCTTCAAGGGCTGCCACTGGGGCAACTGCACCCCCAACAGCGGCCTGCCCATCCAGGTCTCCAAGCTGGGCAGCGCGGTCAGCTCCTGGAGCACCGTGCAGCCCGCCTCCGGGGCGTACGACGTCGCGTACGACCTGTGGATCAACTCCACGCCCACCACGAAGGGCCAGCCCGACGGCACCGAGATCATGATCTGGCTCAACTCGCGCGGCGGCGTGCAGCCGTTCGGCGGGAAGACCGGCACCTCCTCGGCGGCCGGGCACTCCTGGGACGTGTGGACCGGCCAGCAGACCTCCTGGAAGATCATCTCCTACGTCCTCCAGGGCGGCGGCACCTCGTTCAACAACCTCGACGTCAAGGCGCTGATCGACGACGCGGTCAGCCGCGGCTCGGTCAACTCCGCGCACTACCTGATCGACGCCGAGGCCGGCTTCGAGATCTGGCAGGGCGGTCAGGGCCTGGCCACCAGTTCGTTCTCCTTCAGCGCGAGCACCGGCAGCACCGGCGGCGGCGACACCCAGGCGCCCACCGCGCCCGGCACGCCGACCGTCACCGGCACCACCGCGAGCTCGGTCTCGCTGAGCTGGCCGGCCGCCACCGACAACGTCGGCGTCACCGGTTACGACGTCTACCGCGGCGGCACCCTGGCCGGGTCCACGGCCGGCACCTCGTTCACCGACTCCGGGCTGAGCGCCTCGACGGCGTACACCTACACCGTCAAGGCACGCGACGCGGCCGGCAACGTCTCGGCGGCCTCGGCGGCGGTCACGGCCACCACCGGCTCCGGCCCCGGCAACGGGGGCGGCAACGGCTGCACCGCCACGTACAGCAACACCAACGACTGGGGCAACGGCTTCACCGCCGACGTCACGGTCACCAACACCGGTACGGCCGCCACCCACGGCTGGAAGGTCACCTGGACGTACGGCGGCAACCAGCACGTCACCAACTCCTGGAACGCCAACGTCACCCAGTCCGGCGCGTCGGTGACGGCCTCGAGCCTGGACTGGAACGGGGCACTGGCGCCCTCGGCGGCCACCCACTTCGGCTTCCAGGGCACCTACAGCGGCAGCAACGGCACCCCCACCCTGAGCTGCACCGCAAGCTGAGTTCCGGCACGCCCCGACCCGCGGGCGGCCGCGGCGCCCTACAGACCGGCCAGATCCGGCAGCAGGGCCGCCGCGGCCGTCACGTCGGGTGTCAGTGGGCGGTCCTCGACGTCGTCCGGCAGGTCGGCGCCCAGGACCGCGAACGCCGGGGCGGCCGGCCACGGGCCCGGCAGCGCGCGCACCGCCCGCACCGCGGCCGTCAGCTCGCACGCCAGCACCAGCCGGTAGGAGTCGACCGCGCGCTGTGCCTGCCGTACCGCCTGCGAGGCGAAACTCGCCGCCTCCTCCAGGCCCCGGGAGAGTACGGCGTGCCCGGCCGAGGCGGGGTCGGCGCTGGCCCGCAGCTCCGCCAGCGCCGAATTGGCGCTGTACTCCAGGATCATCATCCCGGAACTGGCCGCCGGGCCCCCGGCCAGGAACGGCCGCAGCCCGGTGATGTCCGGGTCGCCCAGGTGCGCGATGCGCGCCGCCGACAGCCGCCCGGTCTGCAGCAGCGCCAGGCACAGGTGGTCCAGGGCCAGGCCCAGCGGGGCGGCGAAGAACCCGCCGTGGTGGTAGACCGCCGGCTGCCCGTTCGGGCCGTCCTCGCTGATCAGCGGATTCTCCGAGGGGCAGTTGACCTCCACCGCCACGATCCGGCGCAGTGCCTCGACCGCCTCCAGCGCCGGGCCGTGCACCTGCGGGAAGGCCCGGAAGCCGTACGGGTCCTGGATCCGCCGGCCCGCGGACTGCGGCCGGTCCGGCACCCCGAGCAGCCGGCGCACCTCGGCCGCCGCGCGCAGCGACCCCGGGTAGGGCCGCAGCGCGTGCACCGGGGCCGCGTACGCCTCCAGCGAGCCGGAGACCGCGGCCAGCGACAGGGCCGCGACCACGTGCGCGGCGCGCAGCAGGACGTCGATGTCGTGGCAGACCAGGGCGGCCTGGCCGAGGGTGAGGGCGTTGCTGCTCATCAGGGCCAGCCCGTCGCCCGGCTCCAGCGCCACCGGCGGCGGCACCACGCCGGGCGCGGACCCCTCGCCGTACAGCCACGGGTGCTCGCCGATCAGGGTCAGCCCGGTCTCGGCCAGCGCGGTCAGGTCACCGGTACCCACCGCGCCGAATTCGTGCACCGCCGGGTGCACGCCCAACCGCAGCGCAGCCACCAGCGCCTCGACGATCACCGGCTGGGCGCCGGAGCCGCCGGCCAGCAACTGGTTGGCGCGCACCGCGAGCATGGCCCGCGCCTGCCGGGCCGGCAGCATCGCGCCGATCCCGCCGGCGTGGCTGCGCAGCAGCCGCAGGTCCTGGCCGGCCCGGTCCTCATCGCTGACGAACACCATCCGGTTGGCGCCGACCCCGGTGTCCCGCCCGTAGATCCGCCCGGTGGCCGCGAGCCGCCGTGCGGTGTGCCAGGAACGCTCGGCGCGGGCCAGCGCCGCGGGCAGCACCCGCGGCCGCGCCTCCCGGTCGGCCAGCCGGGCCACCGCACCCGGGTCCAGGCCGGAGCCGTCCAGCACCACGACGGCCCCCTCCGCGGGGGAGGTGGCCGTCGTGCCGCGCTGCGGCGGGACTCCGGTGGCGTCCATGGTCCTGGTGGATGCCTGTCGTGCGGTGCGGCCGGCCGGGCGGGGGCGTCAGCCCAGGCCGACCGAGGACAGCCAGGACTTGGCGACCGCCAGCGGGTCCTTGTTGTCGCTCTGCACCTGGGTGTCCATGTTCAGCAGCGCGGTCGTGTCGAGCTTGGCGGACACCGCGTTGAGCGCGTCTATGCCGGGGCGCGACAGGCCCGACTTGTAGACCACCGGCACCACGTTCTCGAAGCCGAACAGGTTCTTCGGGTCCTGCAGGACCACGAACTTCTCCTTGGAGATGGTCGGGTCCGTGGTGAAGATGTCGGCCGCCTGCACGTTGTTGTTCTTCAGCGCCGCCTCGGTGAGCGGGCCGCCGGCGTCCAGCGCCTTGAACGACTTCGGCGTCAGGCTGTAGACGGACTTCAGGCCCACCAGGCCCTGCTGCCGGGTCTGGAACTCCGGCGAGGCGCCGATCACGATGTCCGAGCCGTGCGCGGCCAGGTCGGCGATGGTGGAGTTCGCGGTCAGACCGTACTTCTGGGCGGTGCTCGCGTTGACCGTCAGCGAGTCCTTGTCCTGCGCCGGCGCGGGATTGAGCAAGGTCAGCTTCGGGTCGAGCTTGGCGCTGATCGCCTGGTCGGTGGCGTCCATGGTGGTCGGCGTGGCCTTGGCGTCCAGGTAGGCCAGCAGGGCGCCGTTGTACTCGGGCAGTACGGTCACCGAGCCGTTCTTCAGCAGACCGTAGGTGGTCTCGCGGCTGCCGATGTTCGGCTTGTAGGTGACCTTGACGCCCTTGGCCTTCAGCGCCTCACCGTAGATGTCGGCGATGAGAATGCTCTCGGCGAAGTTGTTCGAGCCGACGACGACAGTGTTGCCGCTCGGCTTGGAACCGGCCAGCGGGTCCTTGTTCTTGTCGGAGGAGGACGAGGAACAGCCCGCCAGCAGGGGCGCCGTGACGGCGGCAACGGCCGCCACGGCGGCCAGACGAAGGTGCATCGGGCTGGACCAGGTGCTCTTCACGGGAGAAGTCACGGTTACCGCTTCCGGGCTCGCAGGATTGACTGGATGATCGGACGGTTTCGCGGTGTGCGTCTTTGCAGCGCGCGTCAATTAAGAGATCCAATCCAGCCGGTTCCGTACCCGTCAAGAACGTTCTGGTCACCGATTGGCATCGATGCCGCGCCGCGGTGCACCGGGCATGGACGGCAGGGGATTTGCCACACATGTTTGATGAGGGGGTCGTTGCCGGTTACCAAGAGGCGGTAGTCTCCGACCCGTTGGCCCGGTGATCGGCAGACGGCGAGGCTTCTTTTCCGCTTTCCCGTACGTTCCGTCCGGAACCGGCCGGAATCGGATGCGGCGCCGCCCCGATGCGTCGGCGCCGTCGTCCAACGACAACCGACCGGTCCCCGGCCCGTGGTCGCCCCCCCACGCGACCACCGGGACGGCGTGCCTGGTATCCAAGGGTCATCACGCAGGAGGGCTTGGGGTGTCCGTGGACGAGGTGGACGGGCCGGCGCGGCCGCGCCCGGTGCCGCCCGGACGGGGTGGCGAGCAGGCGTTCGCCGACCGGTGGCCGTTCCGTCGCAAGCTGAACGTGCTGGTGGGCGTACCCCTGGTAGTGGTCGGCCTGCTGCTGGCCTATGTCATCAGCGGACTGGTCGGCCAGGCCAGGACGGCCGGCTCCGCGGCCCGCCTGGTCCGCGACAGCCGGCAGGTCGCCGAACTGGTGGACCGCGTGCAGACCGAGCACCAGCAGGCGCTGCTGCTGTCCGTGCACTACGAGGCGGCCACCGACGGGCGGCGCCCGTCCCTGGCCCCCTACCTGGCGGCCCGGCAGGCGGTCGACACCCAGGTGGACAAGGTGCGCGACACCTTCGGCTCGCGGCTGCCGGACGCCGAGGCGCAGATCCTCAAGGAGATCAACGGCTGGGGCAGCCTGCGGTCCACCGTGGAGCAGAGCTACCTGCCGGCCGACAACATCGACCCGGCGTACATCTCCGCGGTCGACGGCCTGATCGACGGCCTGGACCTGGTCCGTACCATGGGTGACACCCGCACCGCCACCCTGCTGGACTCGCTGCTGCGCGCCGAGGCAGCGCACAGCTCCTTCGAGACCGCGGTGTTCTCCGCCCAGACCGGTGACGCGAACGCGCTGATCGAGTTCGTCAACGCGGTCGGCGACGACCGCCTCTACACCGACCAGGCGGCCCGCTTCGGCCGGTTCGCCACCGAGGCGCAGAGCGAGGAACTGGCCGGCATCGAGCAGACCCCGGTGTGGAACTCCCTGGCGCTGCAGTACGCCGGACTCCAGATCGACCCCAGCGCCCTCGGCTCCGGCACGCCCCACCAGGTGCAGATGGAGCTCGACAAGGCGCTGCGCTCCTACCCGGACTACCAGACGCAGGCCCAGCACCGGCTGAAGCTCACCGGTGACCTGATCGACCAGATCGCCACCCGCGCCGACAATGCCTCCAACCGTGCCTGGTGGCGGGCCGCGCTGCTGCTCGCCGTCGCCGTCCTGGCGTTCATCGGCTGGCTGGCGCTGTCGGTGGCGGTACGCCGCTCCGTGGTGCGCCCGGTGCACGTGCTGACCGGCGCCGCCACCGAGGTCGCCGACGTCGCCGGCCAGGAACTGGCCCGGGTCGCCGACGACGACGCGGACGACGCCGGCCCGCTGCGGCTGCGCAACGTGCCCGTGTCGGCCCGCGACGAGATCGGCGATCTGGCCCAGGCGTTCAACCGGGTGCAGAGCACCGCCGCCGCCCTGCTGGAACGCCAGGTGCTCAGCCGCCGCAACGTGGCGGAGATGTTCGGCAACGTCGGCCGCCGGATCAGCAACCTCACCGCCCGGCAGCTCGCCCTGATCGACGCCGTCGAGCACGAGGAGACCGACCCCGACCGGCTCGACCGCCTCTACCGCATCGACCACCTCGCGGTGCGCCTGCAGCGCAACGCCGACAGCCTGATGCTGCTGGCCGGCATCCGCGAGACCGGCCTGGACGGCGGTCCCACCGCGCTCAGCAACGTGGTGCGCGCCGCGCTCGGCCAGATCGAGGGCTACCAGCGGGTCTCGCTGCGCGCCGACGGCGACGTGACGGTGGCCCCGGACATCATCGCCGACCTGACGCTGATGCTCGCCGAGCTGCTGGAGAACGCGGTCGCCTTCTCCCCGGCCCGCAGCCCCGTCGAGGTCACGCTCCGCACCGGCCCGGACGGCGCGTTGATCGAGATCCGCGACCACGGCCTGGGCATGAGCGCCGAACGGCTCGCCGAGGAGAACGCCCGGCTGATCCGCCGCGAACGCCTGGACCTGGTGCCCACCAAGGTGCTCGGCCTGTTCGTGGTCGGCAGCCTGGCCCGCCGGTGGGGCGTGCGGGTCACCCTCAGCCGCACCACCGGCGGCGGCGTCACCGCCCGGGTGACGATCCCCTCGGCGCTGCTGCTGCTCATGAGCCCCTTCGCCGAGGCCGGCTCGGCGTACGACAACTTCGGCCCCGGCACGCGCAACGCCGACACCCGGGCCGCGCTGGTCACCGCCCCGCCCGCCGGCGCCGACCCGGACCGCGACCCCGGCACACCGGCGGAGCTGCCCGCCCTGCCCCGCAGGAACACCGCCCCGGCCACCGCCGGCCAGGACGGGCAGGACCCCGCGCAGGAGCGGCCCGAGGGCGAGGACGGCGGCGAGGACGGCACGCAGGAGCACCGGCGCCCCGAGAGTGGCGCCCTGCCCCAGCGCGTCCCGCAGCGGCAGCGCCCGGACACTCCCGAGCCGCCCGCCGGCGCCGCGCCCGCGGCGCCGCACAGGGCGGAACCGGAGCCCCTGCCGCCGCACCGGACGTCCGCCCGGGATACCGCGGCCAGTACGCCGCACCCGGCGCAGGCCGGGCCGGACGGCGACGGGCCGCGCCCGCTGCGGCGGCGGGTGCGCGGCGCGACCCTGCACACCACCGTGGGCGAGGGCGCCGCGCGCGAAGGCCGCGAGGCACCCCGGACCGTCGACGCAGAGGCGGTCAGGTCCGAGCTCGACGAGTTCGAAGCAGCCGTGGAACGCGCGCACCGCGACAGTGCCGCCGACTCGGCCGACGGCACCACACAGCACGAAGCAGGGCTTCCGGAAGGAGCGCAGCAGTGACAACGCCGACAGGGAACCCCAAGGCCGAGCAGTCCGCCGGTGACCTGCGGGCCGCCGCAGCGGACTTCACCTGGCTGCTGAGCCGGTTCGCCACCGAGACGGCCGGCGTGGTCGACGCCATCGCCGTGTCCTCCGACGGACTGCTCATCGCCGTCTCCCAACTGCGGGACAGCTCCGACTCCGAGCGGCTGGCCGCGATCGTCTCCGGCATGACCAGCCTCGCCGCGGGCGTCGCCGGCAACTACGGCCTCGGCGGGCTGAACAAGGTGATCATCGACCTGGAGGAGGGCCACGTCCTGATCTCCGCGATCGGCAGCGGCGCCGTCCTGGGCGTGGTCACCTCCAAGGAGGCCAAGCTCGGCAACATCGCCTACGAGATGACCCTGTTCGCCAACCGGGCCGGATCCGCGCTCAGCCCGCAGCTCGTGCTCGAACTGAAGAACAACATCGGTTCCGCACCGGCCGGCTGACCGGGCCGAGGCAGCGGAACCCGGGGAAGAAGGAGCACTCATGACGGCCGGTGACGGCCCAGTCGGTGAGGACGCCCTGCCGGACCGGTCGTCGGCGGAACCAGTGGGACGCGCCCCCGCGGTGCGTCCCTTCCTGGTCACCGCGGGCCGCGTGGCGGGCACCGGCACCGGCCCGCCCATGCCGCTGGAGACCCAGGTGGTGGCGACCGCGCCGGGCATCGAGAAACTGGACCGGCTCACCTTCGAGCGCCGCGACATCGTCGCGCTCTGCCGGCAGCCGCAGTCGCTGGCCGAGGTCGCCGCCCGCCTGCGGCTGCACCTGAACGTGGTCCGCGTCCTGGCCCAGGACCTGGAGTCCACCGGCGACCTGGCGGTCTACGTGCCCAGACCCGAGGCCGCTCACGACCTTTCCGTACTGCGCAGGGTCATCGACGGCCTGCGCGCCATCCCCGACTCCCGGGAGACGACTCCATGACACCGACGACCACCGCGGCCAGGGACCGCGACCCGCAGGCTCCGGACAGCCGGCCACCGCTGCCGGTCAAGCTGGTCATCGCGGGCGGGTTCGGGGTGGGCAAGACCACGACCGTCGGCTCCATCTCCGAGATCTCCCCGCTCACCACCGAGGCCGCCATCACTGAGGTGGCCGCGGGCGTGGACGACCTCACCCACACCCCGCGCAAGACCACCACCACGGTCGCCATGGACTTCGGCTGCATCACCATCGACCCCACCTTGAAGCTCTACCTGTTCGGCACCCCCGGCCAGGAGCGGTTCGGCTTCATGTGGGACGACATCGTCGAGGGCGCGATCGGCGGCCTGGTCATCGTCGACACCCGGCGGCTGGACGACTGCTACGCCGCCGTGGACTACTTCGAGCACAAGCGGATCCCGTTCGTGGTCGCCGCCAACGCCTTCGACGGGCGGATCGAGCACGACCTGACCGAGGTGCGCTGGGCGCTGGACATCGCCGACCAGGTGCCGCTGATCACCTTCGACGCCCGCGAGCGGGGCTCCGTACGCGACGCGCTGCTGTCCGTGCTCGAACTGGCCCTGCGCCGCGCCGAAAGCTGAGCACGGCCGCCGTAACGACCGAGCGGCGCGCACCCGGTTCTTCCACCCGGGTGCGCGCCGCTCGGTCGTGGTGCGGGCTCGTGCCGTCGGCGGCGGATCAGCGGCCGCGCCGCACGCCGGGGGAGACCACCAGCCGCTCGACCAGCCAGAACAGCGCGATCATCGCCAGCGCCAGGCCCGCGATCAGCGTCGCGCCGCCCACCACGATCTCGTAATTGCGCTGGTAGAGGCCGTCGATGACGTAGCGGCCGAGGCCGCCGAGACTCACGTACGCGGCGATGGCCGCCGTGGAGACCACCTGGATCGCCGCCGACCGCAGGCCGCTGAGGATCAGCGGCAGCGCGACCGGCAGTTCGACCTGGAACAGCACCGCCGCCGGGCCCATGCCCATGCCGCGCGCCGCGTCCACCGGCGAGGGATCGACCGTGCGCACCGCCTCGTAGGTGGTCACCAGGATCGGCGGCACCGCGAGGGCCACCAGCGGGATCATCACCGGGGTCAGCCCGATGCCCAGCCAGAAGAACATCAGCACCAGCAGGCCGAAGCTGGGCAGTGCGCGGGCGGCGGTGGCGATCAGCGCCAGCGCGTTGCCGCCGCGCCCGGTGTGGCCGGTGATCAGCCCGACGGGCAGCGCGATCCCGGCGGCGATGCCCAGCGCCATGAAGGAGTACTGCAGGTGCTCCATGATCCGGGTCGGAATGCCGTCGTAGCCGTGCCAGTGGCTGCCGTCGCTGAAGAAGGCGTTGATGAAGTGGAAGATGCTCACCGGGCCGCCTCCTCCAGGGGCCGCGCCTCTTCGGGCGCCGGGCCGGTCACCGCGTCCACCGAGGCCCGCCGGGCCGAGCGCGAGCCGCGCGGCAGCCACGGCGTCAGCAGCATCCGTATCCCGATCAGCAGTGCGTCGATGACGATCGCCAGCACCGCGGTGGTCACCACCGACGTCACCGCCAGGTTGGAGCGGTGGAAGACGTGCGCGTCGCTGAGCAGGTTGCCCAGCGCCCCCTCGTTGCCGATCAGCGAACCGACGCTGACCAGGCTGATGCTGGAGACGGTCGCCACCCGAAGCCCGGCGAAGATCGCCGGCACCGCGATCGGCAGTTCCACCCGCAGATACCGCTGCATCGAGGTGAAGCCCATCGCCTCGGCCGCGGCCAGCGTCTCCTGGGGCACCGACCGCACCCCGTCCACGATCGCCGGCACCAGCACCACCAGGCTGTAGACCGTCAGCGGGATCATCACCGTGGTCTCGGTGGCGCCGGTGTAGTCGATGAGGAAGACGAAGAAGGCGATCGACGGGATCGCGTACAGCACGGTGGTCACCCACAGCACCGGCGGGTACAGCCAGCGGAACCGCACGCACAGCTGGGCGATCGGCAGCGACAGCGCCAGGCCGCCCGCCACCGGGATCAGCGCCTCCTTCAAGTGCTCGCCGATCAGGCCCAGATAGGTGTGCTGGAGGTCGCTGGGAATGTCGAAGAAGCCCGCGCCGCCGCTCACCGCGCCGTCCTCCGCGCTCCGGTGGCGCCCGGTCCGCCCGGCGCGCCGGCCGCGGCCTTCCGGTCCGCCGAGCCCTTGCGTTCGGCGTGCGCGTCACGGATGGCACCGGCGATGGTCTCCTGCGAGGCGACGCCGACCACCCGGCCGTCGCCGTCCACCGCGACCGCCCAGCCGGTGGGGGAGAGCACCGCGCAGTCCAGCGCGTCCCGCAGCGAGTCCCGGCCGAACTCGAACGGCCGCCCGTGCGACAGCAACTGCGCCGCGTCCAGCCCTTCGCCGCCCACCGCGTCCTTGGCCCGCGCCCAGCCCAGCGGCCTGCCGTCGGCGTCCGTGACCAGCAGATACGGTACGTCGTCGGTGGCGCGCTCGGCGATCTGCGCGGCGGAGGCGTCCACCGCCACCACCGGGTCGGTGGTCAGCTCCAGCCCCGCCGAGGTGAAGAACGACAGCCGCCGCACCCCGCGGCCGGCGCCGAGGAAGTCCT
This sequence comes from Actinacidiphila acididurans, assembly GCF_016918855.1. Taxonomy (GTDB): domain Bacteria; phylum Actinomycetota; class Actinomycetes; order Streptomycetales; family Streptomycetaceae; genus Actinacidiphila; species Actinacidiphila acididurans. The sequence goes on along the minus strand of NZ_JADKYB010000016.1, from coordinate 48,219 downwards.
CCACGAACTCGTCGGCCGGCGCGGACAGCAACTCGTCCGGCGGCGCGAACTGGGCCAGCTTGCCGCCGGTGCGCATCACCGCGACCATGTCGCCGAGCCGGATCGCCTCGTCGATGTCGTGGGTGACGAAGACGATCGTCTTGCCCAGCTCCTCCTGAATGCGCAGCAACTCGGCCTGCAGGGTCTTGCGGACGATCGGGTCGACCGCGGAGAACGGCTCGTCCATCAGCAGCACCGGCGGATCCGCGGCCAGCGCCCGGGCCACGCCGACGCGCTGCTGCTGGCCGCCGGAGAGCTGGTACGGATACCGCTTGGCCAGCCCCGCGTCCAGGCCCACCCGCTCCATCAGGTCCATCGCCCGGGTACGGGCGCGGCCCCGGTCCCAGCCGAGCATGCGCGGCACGGTGGCGATGTTGTCGACGATGGTCCGGTGCTGGAACAGCCCCGCGTTCTGGATGACGTAGCCCATGGACCGGCGCAGCGTGTTGACCGGCTGCCGGGTGATGTCGGCCCCGTCGAGCAGGATCCTGCCCTCGCTGAGCTCCACCATTCGATTGATCATGCGCAAGGTGGTGGTCTTGCCGCAGCCGGAGGGCCCGACGAGCACGGTGACCGAGCCGTCGGGTATCTCCAGCGACAGCCGGTCGACCGCCACCGTCCCATCGGGATACCGCTTGGTAACCGACTCTATTCGTATCAAGGCCCGGATCCCCTTACGGACGTGGCGTGAATCGGCCTGCGCGGCGCGAGCCCGCAGGCCGTTGCGGGGAGAGTTTAGACCGCCAATGTTGCGCCCTGTTACCGGCCGCGGCCCCCGGCGCGCCGGATTGCCGGGGCCCGTACGGTGCGAACGCTCGCGCACCGTACGGGCCTTGGCCGTCCGTGCGACCCCGGGACTGGCGGGATCAGGCCGCCGGAATGGTGCCGAATGTGCCGAACGTGCCGTTGTGGTGCACCAGGGGTGCCTGCGTGCCGTCACCGCCGGCCGCCAGGACGCGGCCCACCACCAGGAAGTGGTCGCCGATGTCGGCCACATGGACGGTCCGGGCGGTCAGCCACGCCGCCACGCCCTCGATGACCGGAACCCCGCCGTCCCGCGGCGCCCACGGCACCCCGGCGAACCGGTCCACCCCACTGCGCGCGAACGCCTTGGCCAGCTCCGCCTGTTGCGCGCCCAGCAGGTGAACTGCGAACACCGGCGCCTCCCGCACCGCCGCCGCGGTCGAGGCGGCCGACCCCAGGTAGAAGGAGACCAGGGCCGGTTCCAGCGAGGCGGAGGTGAACGAGGTCGCGGTGAACCCGGCCGGCCCCGGCACGGTCACCACCGCCACCGAGGCGGCCTGCCGCCGCAGCGTCGCCCTGAGCAGGTCCGCGGGGTACGGCGGCTCGCCGCCGGCCGGGCCGGGCGCCGCGTCGAGCGAAGAGGTCACGGTCATGACGTGCGGGTCCTTCCGGGTCGTACGGGTGGGAAGCTCGCGCTGCCGCGCCGCCGCGCTCACGGCACCGGGGTGCCCTCGACGTCCAGCACCGGCCCGGCCCCGCCGCCGCGGAGCCGTTCCAGCCACTGCACGACGAGCGCGGCCACACTGCGGTGCTGGAGGTCGTTGAACGCGTCGTGCCGGCCGTCGGCGACCACGGCCAGCGTCCCCGCGGCGAACGCCCCGGCCACCGCCCGGCCCACCGCGACCGGCGCCACCGGATCGGCGCCCCCGTGCACCACCAGCACCGGCAGCCCGCCGAGCCCCGCCACCGCCTCACCGGCCGCGACCGGCAACCCCTCGGGCACCGGACCGGCAAGGGCGCCGGGCACGAACAACGGGTCGGCGCTCAACCGCCCGCGGTGGGCAGGGCAGCTCGTGCGGGCGTCGAGCTCGTCGGTCCAGGGGGTGGTTGCGGCGGCGTCGGGGCTGTTCGTGGAGCCGGTGAACGGTGCGTCGCCGCTTTGGGCGGTCCGGCTGCTGTACGTGTCTGCGTTCGCGACCGGGCCGGCGGTGGCGGTGCTGTCGGGGCTGTTCGTGGGGTCGGTGAACGGCGCGTCGCCATGGGCCGTACGGCTGCCGTCCGCGCTCGCCGACGGGTCGGCTGAGTCCGTGCTGCCGGGGCCGGGCACGGCCGGGACCCCTGCCAGCAGCAGGGCGGCCGGGCGGGTGGTGGTGCGGGCGGCGGCTGTGAGGGCGAGCAGGGCGCCGGTGTCGGAGCCGGCCAGGACGAGGGGGGCGGTGGCGGTGATGGCGAGTGCGTCGACGCGGGCCGCGATGTCGGCGGGGGAGGCGTCGGAGGTGGTGGACAGGACGTGCACCGCGTAGGCGTCCGCGGCGAGGCGCCGGCCGAACCGTTCGTAGACGCCGGGGTGCTCGCCGCGGCCCGGGAGCAGCACGATCGTGCCGCGCGTGGTCGGGCCCGACGGGGGCGGCCAGTGGACCGCGTCCGCGGGGGCGGGCCGCGGCACGCGGGGGTGCACCGGGTCGCCGGTGGCGAGGACCGTGCCGGCCGGGCGGCTCATCGGGCCGCCGCCACGGCGGCGCGGGCGGCGGCGTCCCGGTGGGCGACCTCCGCCCGCACCAGGGGGATGAGGTCGCGGCCGTAGTCCACCGCGTCGTCCAGCGGGTCGTAGCCGCGGATCAGCAGGGTGGTCACGCCGATGTCCACGTAGTCCAGCAATGCCTGCGCCACCGTCTCGGGGGAGCCGACCAGGGCCGTGGAGTTGCCCGCCGCGCCGGTCGCCTTCGCGGTCGCCGTCCACAGCGCCCGGTCGTGCACATCCGCCCTGGCCGCCGCGGCCAGCAGCCGCTGGGAGCCGGTGTTCTGCGGCCGCGCGTCCGGGCCGACCGGAACCGGCGAACGCCTGCTGCCGACGAAGGAGCCCGCCGCGCCCCGGGAGGAGATGGTGTCCAGGATGCGGTGCGCGCGCTCCCACGCCTCCTCGTCGGTGCGGCCCAGCACCGGCCGGAAGGAGACGCTGATCCGCGGCGGCTCGGTCCGCCCGGCGGCCTGCGCGGCGGCGCGCACCGACGCGATCTGCTCGGCGGTCTCCTTCAGCGGCTCGCCCCACAGCGCGAACACGTCCGCGTGCTTGCCGCCGACCCGGTACGCCGCCGGCGACGACCCCCCGAAGTACAGCGGGATGCGCGGCGCGGCGGCCGGCCGTACTTCAGCCAGGAAGTCCTCGAACTTGTAGAAGCGGCCCTCGTGGGAGAGCGCTTCCCCGCCGGTCCAGGCCGCCTTGAGAATGTCCAGGTACTCGTCGGTGCGCGCGTACCGGTCGTCCTTGCCCAGGTAGTCGCCGTCCCTGCGCTGCTCGGCGTCGTGACCGCCGGTGATGATGTGCACGGCGGTCCGGCCGCCGGAGAAGCTGTCCAGGGTCGCGAAGGTGCGCGCGGCCAGCGTGGGCGCGACGAACCCGGGCCGGTGCGCGACCAGCAGCCCCAGCCGTTCGGTGTGCGCGGCCACGTACGCGGCGACCTGCGTGCCGTCCGGGCTGCCGGAACCGTAGCCGATCAGGATCCGGTCGAAGCCGGCCTCCTCGTGCGCGCGGGCGAACCGCAGGGTGTAGTCGGGGTCGACGACCGGCCCGGCCGGCGGCCGGATCTCCGAGACGTCGCGGGTCCCGATCATGCCGATGAATTCGACGGGCATGGGAGCGTTGGCCTTTCGTGAGGAACGGGAGGAGCGGGAGAGAGGTGTGGGGACGGGGGCCGCGGAATCGGTTCTGCGGGCGGTTGCGGGTGGCTGTCGCGAGTGGCCGAGGGGCCGGTCGGGCGCGGGCGGCGGTCGTACGGGGACGGGGTACGCGGTGGCCGACCGGCGGACCGCGGTCCGGGGACGACGTGGGTCCGGCGGCCGGGCGTCACAGACCGAGAGCGGCGCGGCCGGCGGCCGCCAGCACCGAGTCGTCCTGCGGGGTGTGCACTCGGGCACACAGGACGTCCCGCAGGTGCCGTTGCAGCGGATTGGCCCGGGTCAGGCCGTTGTTGCCGACGAGGGCGACGGCCTCCTCCACCGCGCGGATCGCGGCCCGGGTGCCCAGCACCTTGGCGCCGCCCGCCTCGGCCGCGGCTGCGGTGTCGCCCGCGTCCACGGCGGCGGCCAGCGCCGCCACCAGGCGTTCGGCGCCCGCCAGCCGCACCTCGATCCCGCCGACCGCGCTCTGGAGACGCGGCAGTGTGGCCAGCGGGGCACCGAGCGCGCTGGGCACCCGTTCGTGCAGGAAACCGGTCAGCCAGCGCTGCGCGGCCCGCGCCACGCCCAGATACAGGGCGGTCAGGCCGAGCGCGTTCCAGGCGCCGGTCACCGCGTCCCGGCCGCCACCGGCCCCGGGGGCGTGCGGGGCGAGCCCGGCGACCTGCCCGGCCGGCACGCGTACGGCGTCCAGCAGCACGTCGTCACTGCGGCTGGCGCGCAGGCCCAGGTGGTCCCAGGTGGGGCGGATCTCCACGCCGGGCGAGCCGCCGCGGACCAGGAACGACCCGACCCGCACCGGGTCCTCGTCGGTCCGCGCCCACACCGCCATCCACGCCAGCGCCACCGCGCCGGTGGAGAAGATCTTGTGCCCGGTCAGCTCCCAGTCGCCGTCCGCGCGCCGCCGTGCCGTGGTGGCCGGCAGCCCGCCGCGCACCGGACTGCCCAGATCCGGCTCCACCCGCAGCGCGTTGACCAGCGCCGGTCCCCGCGCCGACGCCGCCAGCAGCTCCCGGTACGGGGCCCGCGGCCAGGTGGCCTCCCGGGCCTGCGCCGCGTGCGTGAACAGCGTCATCGCCGTGACCAGCGCCACCGCCGGGTCGCCGCCGCCCAGCGCGGCCAGAATGCGTACCGCGTCCGCCAGCCCGCCGCCCGGCCCGCCGAACGCCCGCCCCACGCTCGCGGTCAGCAGCCCCGCCCGGTGCACGGCCGCCACCCCTTCGTACGGGAACGAGCCGTCCGCGTCGTGCCCCGCCGCCCTCGCGGCCAGCTCCTCGGCGACCTCCGGCAACCGGTCCCAGTCGGGCTCGGGCAGCACGGGTGCCCGGTCGGCCGCCGCGTCTTCTGGCACGTCGTCGGGTACGTCAGCGGGCGCGGTGCGAAGGCGCGGCTCGGTGGTCATGGTGTGCTCTCCCTGTCGTGCGGGGGTTCGTGTCGTGGGGGCGTGGCGGACGGCGGCGTGCCGCCGCCGCGCGGCTCGGGACCGGGACCTGGAGCGGCGCCGGAACCGAGGCCGGAGCCGGAATTAGGCCCGGAGCCGGGGCGCGGGTCCGGGACGAAGCGGGGCGGCTCCCGTACGGTCACCGGCGGCGGCTCGCCGCCGGACCACCGCTCGATCTCCACCAGCGCGTGCTGGCCCGTGCAGCCCTGGGACAGCCGGGAGCTGGGCACGTCCGCGGTCAGGACATTGGGATTGCCGTGCGCGCACAGCGGCGGCTCGTGCCCGGGCACCGGATCGAACCAGGCACCCGTGGGCAGCCGCACCACCCCCCGGGCGATGCGGTCGGTCAGCACCGCCCCGGCCAGGCACGCCCCGCGGTCGTTGAAGATCCGCACCAGGTCCCCGGGGCTGATGGAGCGCTCTCCCGCGTCCTCGGGATGCATCTGCACCGCCTCCCGGCCGGCCACCTTCGCCGCCAGGCTGAGCGCGCCGGTGTCGAGCTGACTGTGCAGCCGGGTCGCCGGCTGATTGGCGATCAGCAGCAGCGGATGGCGCGCGGCGGCGGGGGCGCCCGGCCATTCCTCGGGCTCCAGCCACGCCGGGTGGCCCGGGCAGTCCGGCAGGTCCATGGCCGCGATCCGCGCGCTGGCCAGCTCGATCCGGCCGCTGGGCGTGGCCAGGGGAGCGCTCTGCGGGTCGGCCCGGAAGGCGGCGAACAGCGTGCGCTCGGCCGGCCGGCCGGGCAGCTCCCACTCGCCGGCGGCCCAGAACTCCTCGAACGGGGGCGGCTCACCGGCCCCGGAGGCGGCCGACTCCCGTGCCCAGGTGCCGTACAGGTGCTCCAGCCACTGCCGGGTGTCCCGGCCCTCGGTGAACTCCTGGCCGAATCCCAGGCGTTCGGCCAGCCCGGCCAGGATCGCGTGGTCGTCGCGCGCCTGGCCGTACGGGTCCGCCGCCCGGTGCATGGCGATCAGGTGGGTGTCCCGGCGCCCGGCGCCGATGTCCTCGCGCTCCAGGGCGGTCGTCGCCGGCAGCACCAGGTCGGCGTGGCGGGCGGTCGCCGTCCAGTGCGTCTCGTGCACCAGAACCGTGTCGGGCCGGCCGAAGGCCCGCCGCAGCCGCCCCAGGTCCTGGTGGTGGTGGAACGGGTTGCCGCCGGCCCAGTGCACCAGCCGGATGTCCGGGTACGTGCGCCGCGTGCCGTCGTAGTCGTAGCTCTCGCCCGGGTGCAGCAGCAGGTCGGCGATCCGCGCGCAGGGGATGAACTCGGTGACCGGGTTGCGGCCCTGCGGCAGATGGGGCAGCCGGGTCTGCGGGCCGGTGTCGCCGACGTCGCCCATCGAGCCGTAGCCGTGCCCGAAGCCGCCGCCGGGCAGCCCGATCTGGCCCAGCAGCGCGGCCAGCGCCAGGCCCGCCCACACCGGCTGCTCGCCGTGCCGGGCGCGCTGCAGCGACCAGGTGACGGTGACCAGGGTGCGGTGCGCGGCGGCCCGTCGCGCCAGGTCCCGGATCGCCTCGGCCGGCAGCCCGGTCAGGTCCGCCGCCCACCGCGCGTCCTTGGGCACGCCGTCCGCCTCGCCGCGCAGATAGCGCAGCAGGACGTCGGTCCCGGTGCAGTACCGGTCGGTGAACTCCCGGTCGTACAGGCCCTCCTGGACCAGGGTATGGGCCAGGCCCAGCATCAGAGCGGTGTCCGTGGCGGGCCGGATCGGGTACCAGCGCGCCGGCTGCCCGTCCGGCAGGTCGTCCCGCAGCGGGCTGATCAGCGCCACCTGCGCACCGGCAGCGGCCAGCGCGGCGAGGTGCCCCGGGGTGCCGTGCCGCGTCACGCCGCCCGGCGTGACGTACACGTTCTTCTCCGGGATCCCCCCGAAGGCCAGCACCAGTTCGGTGTGCCGGGTGATCACCGGCCACGAGGTGGCGGAGCGCAGCACGCTGTCGGCGTCACCCACCAGATACGGCAGCAGCACCAGCGAGGTGCCCAGGCTGTAGGAGTTGCGCGAACCCGTGAAACCGCCGAAAGCCGAGAGGAACCGGTGCAGTTGGCTCTGCGCGTGGTGGAAACGGCCCGCGCTGGCCCAGCCGTAGGAGCCGCCGAAGACCGCCTGGTTGCCGTGGCGGTCCCGGACCCGGGCCAGTTCGGCCGCGGCCAGGTCCAGCGCCTCGTCCCAGTCCAACTCCACGAACGGCTCGGACCCGCGCCGCCCGGTCGGGCCCGGGCCGCGCTCGAGCCAGCCCAGGCGGGCGGCAGGCCTTCGGATCCGGGTGGGGTGGCGCTGCGCGCCCGGCACCCCGGCCAGCAGTGGCGAGGGCGCCGGGTCGGCCGGGTGGGGCACGGCCAGCACCGAGCCGTCCGCGCCGCGCCGCACCCCGAACGCCCCCCAGTGCGAGGTGGTCGGGACCGGGCGGCCGGCTGTCCGGGTCATACCGCCGCCGCCCCCGCGAGCGCGGCTCCGTCCGCCTGCTCGCGCACCAGCTTCACCAGGGAGCCGTAGTCGCGGGCGTCGGCCAGCGGACGGAAACCGCGGATCAGCAGCGTGCTCACGCCCAGCGCCACGTAGTCCAGCAGCGACTCGGCGACCTGCTCGTAACTGCCCACCAGCGCCGTGGAGTTGCCCGCCGCGCCGGTCTCCTTGGCGATCGCGGTCCACAGCCGCTTGTCGTGCACGTCACCGCGCGCGGCGTAGTCCAGCAGCCGGCGTGAGCCCTCCTGGGCACTGTGGTCGAGGTTGAACGCCTTGCGCAGTTCGCCGGCCCGCTCCTTGGTCAGCCGCAGCACGTCCTGCGCGCGGCGCCACGCCTCGGCCTCGGTTTCCGCCGGAATCGGCCGCAGGCTGACGCTGAACCGCGGGTCCCGGCCGTACGGCCGCGCCGCCGCCCGGACCCGGTCGATCCGCTCGGCGATGCCGGCCAGCGGCTCGCCCCAGAAGGCGTACACGTCGGCGTGCCGGCCGCCGACCCGCACCGCGTCGGCCGAGGCGCCGCCGAAGTACACCGGGATCGGCACCCGGGGCCGCACCGACGACCAGCCGCCGCGCACGGTGTAGAACTCGCCCTCGAAGTCGAAGGGTTCGGCCGACTCCCACTCCCTGCGGACCACCTGGAGGAACTCGTCGGTGCGGCGGTAGCGGGTCGGCTTGTCGCTGAGGTCGCCGTCCCTGGCCTGGTCGGCGTCGTCCCCGCCGGTGATCACGTGCAGGGCGACCCGGCCGGGGTGGAAGGCGTCCAGCGTGGCGAACTTCCGCGCGGTCAGCGTCGGGGCGACGAAGCCGGGCCGGTGCGCCAGCAGCACCCCGAGCCGGGTGGTGCGGCTGAGCACCTGGTCGGCGACCGTGAAGCCGTCCGGGCTGGCCGAGGAATGTGCGACCAGCACCCGGTCGAAGCCGGACTCCTCATGGGCGCGGGCCAGTTCGGCCAGGTACGCCGGATCGACCGCGGGCCCGGCCGCGGTGCCGGTCTCGCTGAACTCCTGGGTGGCGGCGATGCCGATGAACTCGACGGTCACGGGGCTCTCCGGGGGTGTTGGGGACATGGGGGTGCAGGGGCTGGGCGGTACGCGGTCAGGTGCGGGCCGGTGCGCCGGCCGGGCGCAGGGCGTGGTGGCAGGCGGCGCTCCGGCCGCCGGGGTACGGTGCCGCGTCCGGCCCGGTACGGCAGGCGTCGTCCGCGAACGGACAACGGTGTGCGAAGACGCAGGCGCCGGGGTCCGCCGACCAGGCCGGCGGCTCGGGCGGCGCGGCGAGGTCCGGCAGGGCGGGGAGAGCGCTCTCCCCGTTGTCGCGGACGCGGTCGATGCGCGGGGCCGAGGCGGTGAGCAGGGCCGTGTACGGGTGCAGCGGGCGGCCCAGCACTTCGGCGGTGGGGCCCTGTTCGACCAGGCGGCCGCGGTAGAGGACCGCGATGCGGTCGGCGACGCCGGCCAGCGAGCTCAGGTCGTGCGAGATCACCACGATGGCGACGCCCAGGTCGCGGCGCAGTTCGTCGAGCAGCCGCAGCACGTGGTTGCGGTTGGACGCGTCCAGGGCGCTCACCGGTTCGTCGGCCAGCAGCAGCGCCGGTCGGGTGACGATCGCCCGGGCCAGCGCGACCCGCTGCCGCTGCCCGCCGGACAGCGCCCCGGGAATGCGCTCTCCCAGAGCTTCCGGGTCCAGTCCGGCCCGCCGCAGCGCCTCGGCGACCCGGGCCCGGCGCTCCGGCCGGGGCGTACCGGCCACCGCCAGCGGCTCACCGACCAGTTCGGTCACCGTCAGGTCCGGGTCGAGCGAGCGCAACGGGTCCTGGAACATGTACTGCACCCGCCCGGACCTGCGGTGCGCCCGCAACTCCCGGCCGCGCAGGGCGCTCACGTCCACCCCGCCGACCCCGATCCGCCCCCCGCTCACCGGCGCCGCCCCCACCACGGCCCGCGCGAGCGTCGTCTTGCCCGAGCCGGTCTCCCCGATCACCCCGACGATTTCCCCGGCTCCGACCTCCAGGTCCACCCCCCTGAGCACGTCGCCACCCCCGCCGCGCCGCCCGCGCCGGCCGTACGACACCCCCAGGGACGCGATGTGCAGCACGGTCGTGTGCGTGCGCTCGGTCGCTGAGTCCGCTGGAGCCGCATGCGTATCGCCGGGCGCGGCGCCGCTGTCGTCCCGCGCCTGGTCCGGGGTGGCGCCGACTGCTTCGGGTTGCTCGAAGTGCTGAGCCTGCCGGGGGAGTTCGGCCTGCTCTGTTGGGCCGACTGCGTCCTTCCCCGTGCCCCGGGGCGCGGTGTCGCCGTTGTCCCGCACGTCGTCCCGTGCGGCACCGACGGGCTCAGGCTGTTCGAAGTGCCGGTCCTTCCCCGGGGGTTCGGTCTGTTCGGTTCGTTCCGCCGCCGCCGTGCGCGTATCGCCGGGCGCGGCGCCGCTGTCGTCCCGCGCCTGGTTCCGTGCGGCACCGGTGGGCTCGGGCCGCTCGAAGTGCCGTTCCGTTCGTTCCGCCGTGTCCGCTGCGGCCGCGTCCGTATCGCCGGACCCGGCGCCGCTGTCGTCAAGTGCCTCGTCCTGTACAGCACCTACGTGCTCGGGCTGCTCGAAGTGCCGGGCTTCTCCCGGGAGTTCGGCCGCTTCCGTTCGTTCCGACTGCTCGGCGTCCTTCGGGCGGCGCGCGGGGTCCAGGGCCCCGGTCGTGGGTGCGGTCATGCCGGTACCTCCTTCGGTGTGCGCGCGTCGGCCCGGGCCTCGCCCCGCGGATCGATCCGTACGTCGGCCAGTGCCGGGGCGAGTTCGGCGGCCCGGAGGCAGCGGACCCGGCGGGCGCCGTCGGCCGCGTCGTCGGCGGCATCACCTGGCGCCCGCACCACTGCCGTCAGGGGGACCTCCTGCGTACGGCAGCGGTCCTGCGCGAAGGCGCAGCGGTCGGCGAAGCGGCAGCCGGGCGGGGTGGCGCCGGTTTCCGGGGGGCGGCCGGGGATGACGGACAGGTCGCGGCGGTGCCAGTCGCCGGCGGAGGCGACCCGGAGGAGGGCGGCGGTGTAGGGGTGGGCGGGGCGGCGGACGACCTCGGCGGTCGGGCCGTCCTCGACGATCTGGCCGGCGTAGAAGACCAGGACGCGGTCGGTGACCTCGGCGACGACCGCGAGGTCGTGGGTGACCAGGAGCAGCGCGAGCGCCCGTTCCCGGCGCAACCGGGCCAGCAGGGCCAGCACTTCGGCCTGGACGACCGTGTCCAGGGCGGTGGTCGCCTCGTCGGCCACGAGCAGTTGGGGGTCGCAGGCGACCGCGATGGCGATCAGGACCCGCTGGAGCATGCCGCCGGACAGCTCGTGCGGGTAGCGGTGGTAGACCTCGGCCGGCCGGTGCAGCCCGACCGAGCCGAACAGTTCCACCGCCCGGGCCCGGGCCTGCGCGCGGCCGAGCCCGAGCCGCACCCGCAGCGGTTCGGCGAGCTGCCGGCCCACCGTGAGCGCCGGGTTGAGATACGAGGCCGGGTCCTGGAAGACCGCTGCGAGCCGTACGCCCCGCAGCCGCTCCCACTCCCGCCGGCCGAGCCCGGTCAGTTCGGTGCCGGCCAGCCGCGCGCTGCCCGCCGACACCGCGCACCCGGGCGGCAGCACCCCGAGCAGCGACCGGCAGGTGAGCGTTTTCCCGCTGCCCGACTCGCCGACGACCCCGACCGCCTCCCCGGCCCGCACGGTGAAGGACACGTCCCGCACCGCCTCGGCGCGGCCCGCCCCCACGGTGATGCGCAGTCCCTCGACGCTCAGCACCGGCTCGCCCGCGCCGGGCGCGGTCCCGGCGACGCCTTCCGTGACGCCTGCCGAGGCGCTTTCCCACGCGCCCTCCGGCGCGCTCTCACGCTGCGACGGCCTCATCGCTCCTCCTCTCCCGCGGCTGCGGCACCGCGGCGGTTCCGGCGGCCTCGCGGGTACGGCGCCACGGCCGGCGCCCGGTGGCCCGCGTCGGGGCACCGGCGGCGCCGCTGTCGCGTATCGCGTCGGCCAGCAGGTTCAGCGCACCGACCGTGATCATGATCAGCACGCCCGGCAGCACCGGCGCCCAGGGCTGCTGGGCGAGATAGCCGAGGTCGGCGGCGAGCATTCCGCCCCAGGTGGGGGCCGGCGGCTGGACGCCGACGCCGAGGAAGGTCAGCGAGGCGACCGTCAGCAGCGCGGTGGCCAGGGCGTGCGCGGTGGTGACGGCGATCGTCGGCAGCACCTTCGCCGCGATGTGGGTCCGCAGGATCCGCCCGCGCGAGGCGCCCATCAGCTCGGCGGCCTCGACGTACTGCGCCTGCCGCAAACCGACCGCGGCGGCCCGCGAGACCCGGAAGAACAGCGGGGCCAGCAGCACCCCGAGTGCGAGCATCGCCTGGTTCAGGCCGTTGCCGAACACCCCGACCGCCGCGATGGCGAAGAGCGTGAACGGCAGCGTCATCAGCGCGTCCACCACCCGCAGCGCGGCCCATTCGAAGGCCCGGCCCAGCCACAGCGAGGCCAGCCCCGGCACCACCCCGAGCACCATGGCCGCGCCCACCGACTCCACGGCGCCCAGCACCGAGCGCCCGGTACCGGCCAGCAGCCGGCTGAGCACGTCCCGGCCCAGGTAGTCGGTGCCCAGCAGGTGAGCGCCGGACGGGCCCTGGAGCACCCGCGTGGTGTCCTGGGCCAGCGGGTCCTGCGGCGCGATCAGGCCGCCGAAGACCGCCAGCACGGCGACCACGGCGAGGACCGCCAGGGCGGCGCGGGCCGCGGGCAGCGTCAGGGTACGGCGCAACGTCCTCATGCCGCACCCGCCCCGGCCGCCCCCGCGCTCCCGCCGGCACCCGCACCCGTACCCGGGCCGGAACCGACGCCCTCGCCCACGACGCCCGCCACACCTGAGACGCCCGCGCCATCCGAGAGCCCCGCGCCGCCCCGCCCCGCCCGCCCGAGGGCCGAACGCCGCCGGGCCGCCGGATCGAGGGCGAGCAGCCCGGCGTTCACCGCGATGTTGGCGATCAGCACCACCCCCACGGTGACCAGCAGCGTGCCCTGGATAACCGGCACGTCGTGCTGCTGGGCGGCCTGGAGCGAGAGCTGCGCGATGCCGGGCAGGTTGAAGATGCGCTCGGTGACCACCGCGCCGCCGATCAGCATGGGCACGCTCATGCCGAGCACGGTCAGCGCGGGCCCCGCGGCGTTGCGCAGCACATGGCCGAACAGCACCCGCCGGGCGGACAGTCCGCGCATCGCGGCGCCGGTGACGTAGTTCGCCCGCAACTCGCCCACCAGCGAGGCCCGCAACTGCCGCGCGACGTTCGCCGCCGCGTCCAGGCCGAGCGCGCAGGCTGGCAGCGCCGCGTACCGCAGCCACTGCGCCGGGTCCTGCCCCAGCGGGACCCAGCCGCCCGACGGCAGCCAGCCCAGTTTCACCGAGACCACCGCGATCAGGCCGATGGCCACCACGAAGGCGGGCAGCGTACCGACCACCGAGCACAGCGCGGTCACCGTACGGTCCCAGCGCCCGCCGTTGTTCCAGGCGGCGGTGATACCGCCGAACGCGCCGAGCACCACCGCGAACAGCAGCGCGAGCCCCGCGATCGACAAGTCGACCGGCAGCGCGTGGAAAACGCTCTCCGACACCGGCAGGGTGGTGAACCAGGACCGGCCCAGGTCCCCGGTCAGCGCGTGGCCCAGCCAGCTCACGTACTGCACCACCAGCGGCCGGTCCAGCCCGAAGGCGTGGTTCAGCCGGGCGATGTCGGCCGGGGTCGCGGTCTCGCCGAGCACCGCCGCGGCCGGGTTGGCGTTCGACAGCGCGCCGAGCCCGAAGGTGAGCAGCGAGGAGAGCAGGAAGACGGTGCCGGCCGTGGCCAGCGCGCGACCGAGCGGCAGGGGCGCGCGGGCGGTGCGGCGCAGCAGGGACGGGCGCGCGCGGCCGGTCGGCGCCGTCGCGGAGAGCGCGCTCACGCCACGGTCACCCCCTCGAACCGCTGCACCACGGTGGTCTCCGGCAGCGGCGAGACGCCCTTGGCGCGGGCCAGGATCCGCGGCACGGTGTAGAGGAAGACGTTGGGCATCGTGCGGACCGCGGTCGCGGTGGCCGCCTGGAGCACCGTCGGGTAGTCGGGGGAGTCCAGCGGGGTGCGGGTCACCTTGTCCAGCGCGGCGGTGAGTTCGGGCGGCGTGGCGCGGCCCGGGTTCATCAGCCCCTGCTGCCCGAAGAGCACCTGGAACGCCTGCACCGCCGAGTCGCGGCCGGCGAACTGGTCCACCGCCACCTGCCGGCTGTGCTGGATGTAGATGATCTGGGTGAACTGCGCCTGCGGGATGACCTCGATCTTCGCGTTGATCCCGACCTGCTTGAGCTGCGCCTGTATTTGCTCGGGCACACCGGCCGCGGCCGACGTCGTCAGCGTGATGTCCAGCCCGCCGGCGTGCCCGGCCTGGGCCAGCAGCGCCTTCGCCTTGGCCGGGTCGTACGCGAACAGGCCGTCGCTGCCCGGGTCGTAGCCCGCGTAGCCCTTGGGGAAGGGCTGGTACGTCACCTCGCCGTGGCCGAACGCCTCGGTCTTCAGCAACGCCTCGCGGTCGATCGCGAACTTCAGCGCCTGCACCACGCGCGGATCGGTGAAGGGCGCCCGGGCGCTGTCGACGTCCAGGGTGGCGACCACCATCGACGGGATGACCTGCACCTCCAGGCCCGCCGCCTGGGCCGCGGCGACCTGACTGCCCGGGATCTGCGCCACGTTGTACTGGCCCGACTGCAGCGCGGCCACCACCGTGGAGGCGTCCGGCAGCGGATACAGCTCGAAGCCGCCGAGCTTGACGGACGCCGCGTCCCAGTAGCCGGGGTTGCGGCGCAGCACCGCCTTCTCGTTCTGCGTGTACGAGGTCAGCGTGAACGGCCCGGCGCCGGCCGGCCGCGCGGCCAGGGACGCGGCGTTCGCGCCGAACTCCGCCGGGTTGACGATCATCCCGGTCTTGCCCGCCAGCAGGTTGGGGATCTGGTAGTCCGGGTGGGTCAGGTCGATGACGACGGTGTTCGCGGCGGGCGCGGAGATCGCCTTCACGGAGGTGAGCTGGGGCGCCACCAGCGACTTGGGGTCGGTGCGGCCGCGGTCCAGGCTCTTCTTGACGGCGGCGGCGTCCAGCGCGGTGCCGTCGGAGAAGGTCAGGTTCGGCCGGAGGGTGAAGGTGACGCGGGTGCCGGCGCTGTCGTACGTCCACCCGCTCGCCAGGGCCGGCACTGCCGCCCCGTGCGGGTCCAGCTTGGTCAGCCCGGCGTAGACGAGGGAGAGTGCGTGCACGTCCCAGCCGGCCGAGGAGAACACCGGGTCCCAGGAGGTGGGCAGCGCCCAGCCCCACTTCAGCACGCCGGCGCCGGCACTGTGCCCGCCCGGGGCGGCCGTACTGCTGCCGCCGCACGCGGCCAGTGCCATCGCGGCACCGGCCCCGAGGCCGAGTCCGAGGAGCTTGCGTCTGCCCAGCAGGGCGGGGGCGGAACCGGGGTTCAAGGCACGGTTCATGACGGTATGTCACCTTCTCTGGGGTGTGCCGCACGGCCCTCCGGCGGGCGGGGGCGGCGGGCATCGCGGACATGCGGCGGACGAGCGGCGTTCGGGGGGCCGGCGTACGGCAGACGCGCCGTGGTCGTACGGGAACGGGCCCGGCGGCGACGACGGCGCGGGCGGACACGGGTGCACGGGCGCGTACGCAAGCGCGCGCGGTCGGCTGCGGCGGCGGAGCCGGACCGGCGGGCGGCCGTGACGGGTTACGGGATACGGGTTACGGAAGGGCCCGGGGAGGGGCGGCACGGTCGGGTACGTGCGCGGGCCGGTCGCCGGGGGCCGGCGGACACGGGCGCGAAGGCGGACCGGGCGCGGGTACCTCGCGTACGGGCCTCCGACCAGAGGCGTCAGGAACCAGGTCGTCCGGTTCGTCAGGAACCGGCTCGTCGGGATCCGGCTGGTCCGGGTCGCATCGCCCGGTCCCCACCCGCCGGTCCGCGCCGGATCAGCCGGGCTCGCGGGCCCCGGCGGGGCGGCCGTACCGCATCATGCGCCCCTGCGGGCCGGCGTGCGGCAAGGGGGCGGATCGGTGACCGGTCGGGCGCCGTGCGGCCGCGAGCGTACGGTCAGCGACAGAGAGCGCTGCTGGTACGCAGGAAGTCCACGTAGCGGCACACCACACCGGGGTGCGTCGTCAGCATGTGCTCATCCTGACGGGCGCCGTGAGCCGCTGTCAATGGACACCAAAAGGTGTCTCATTCGCCGGGACGGTCGTATGCGCGGCGTCACCGCTGGTCAACGCGATGCGCGTGACGTCGCCGGCCAGGGGGAGACGGCCGCCTCGGCCGGGTGCAGCCACAGCGGGCCGTTGCCGGTGGCGAGCGCGACCGCGTCGGCGGGCACCGGCCGGCCGGGCGCCAGCAGCCGCCACTCGGGGTCCGTCATCGTGCCGTGCAGCGCCAACAGCTCCTCGCCGGCGGGGAGTTCGCCGACCGCGCCGGCGAGGGCCGGCCCGGGTGCGACAGCCGCCACCGCATCGAGGTACTCCCGCGGCGGCCGCCGGCCCGGCACCACCCGCCGCCCGGCCGGCCCGGTCAGCACCAGCGTGGGCAGCGCGTACCGCAGCTGTCCGTCATGGGTCTCCTTCGCCGTCCCCGGGTGCGGGCCCGGCCAGTCGGGGGCCAGCGCCTCCGGCAGCGGGTCGCGCGTCTCGCGGTGGTCGGCGCGTACGGCCTCGCGTACGGCGGGCGAGGCGGCGTCGGCGGCCAGCCGTACCGGGTCCAGGCCGGGCACGCCCCGGGCGGCGGCCAGCGCGAGCTCCATGGTGTCGGCCGGCTCGCCCGCCACGAACATGCTCTCCCGCAGCCGCCGCAGCACCCGGGCCGCGACCGCGTCGCCCTGCTGCTCGGCGGCCTTGGCGACCAGGGAGGCGGGCCAGCTGGAGGCCCCGACCCGGGCCAGGCGCGCCGCGTACGGGGCGCCGGTATGGCCGCTCACCTCGCGGACGAACCCCGCGTACCAGGCCGTCTCGGCGGCCGGATCGGGCGCCGGCTCCTCGCCCTCGTCGAACAGGATCCCGTACACCCGCCGCCAGCCCACCCGGTCGCCCAGCAGCCCCCGCAGCCACCGGAAGACCGGCTCGGCGCCCCAGGCCCACGGGCACAGCGGGTCGGTGTACTCGGTGACGGTGAGCCGCCCGGCGCGGGACGACTCCCCGGAGGGCCGCGCCGTGCTCACGCCGCCCCCGCGAGGCTGTCCTTGCCGGACGGGTCGTCCTCGCCCGCCTCCGCGGTCCGCGGGGCCGGGGTGCCGGCGAGGAGGGCGGCGATGGTCACCCGGCGGAGTATCTCGGCGGCGCCTGCCTCGATGGAGCGCCATATGCCGGGCAGGCCGGCGGCCGGCGCCGGGTAGGCGAGGCCGGCCAGCGGCTCGCCGCGCAGCGTGAACACCTCGCCGTCCACCGCGCGCACCACGTCCAGCAGGGTGATCTCCGCGGCCGGGCGGGTCAGCCAGTAGCCGCCCTCGCAGCCGCGCTGGCTGCGCACCAGTCCCGCCCGGCGCAGCTCGCCCACCACGGACTTCAGGAAACGGAACGGGATCTGCTGCGAGGACGCGATGGCCTCGCAGGTCAGCGGGCTGCTGGAGTCACGGGCCAGTTCGACCAGGGCCCGGGCGGCGTAGTCCGCCTTCGCGGAGATATGCATGTTCGTCATTATTGCCCGTCAGGTGCGCACGCCGGGCCCTCGTGAGCAGGCGCGATCCGGCCGGTGCGGGCGTTGTCGCAGGTGAGCGGTAATGGACACCTCTTGACATCCTTTTACCGGCAGCTCTAGCGTCGCTGTCCATGAGCGAGCAGCCGACGACCGCCGGCGAGGGCTTCCACCCGCACTTGCCGGACACGTCGCCCGAATCGGACGGTCCCGGCGGGTCCCGCGCGTCCCTGCGCACCCGCCTGCACCACATCCGCGCCGACGCCCTCGACGGCGACACCGCCCAGACCGGCGGCATGCGCCGGTTCGCCGCCGTCAGCGGCCGCACGGTCGGCTCCGAGCGGCTGTGGATGGGGCAGACCCACGTCGCCCCGGCCACCGCTTCCTCCGACCATCACCACGGCGAGTCCGAGACCGCGATCTACGTGGTGTCCGGCCGGCCGGAGTTCGTCTTCGTCGACGACTCCGGGCCCGAGCCGGAGGAGATCCGCCTGGTCACCGGCCCCGGCGACTACATCTTCGTGCCGCCCTTCGTCCCGCACCGCGAGGAGAATCCGGACCCCGCCCAGGAGGCCGTGGTGGTGATCGCGCGCAGCACCCAGGAGGCGATCGTCGTCAACCTGCCGGGGCTGTACGCGCTGCGGCCCGAGTGAGCTCACCGGGTGTCTTCGGTACGGGATCGGCCGCGGCCCCGCGCGGGTGACGCGGGGACGCGGCCGGCCGAAGAGTTCTCCCGTCAGTCGTTGATCAGGTCGAACTCCTCCCAGGGGCCGATCGCCGTACGGTTGGCGATCAGGGAAGCGGCCCCCGCGTTCTCGGCCGTCACGTACTGGCCGTTGGAGTGGGCGCGCAGCGTGACCGCGCCGTCCGGGTCGTGGATCAGGTCGAAGGTCTCCGCCGTCCCGACCGAGCTGCTGCTCGCGATCAGCGAGCCCGCCCCGTTGTCCGGCGTGGTGACGTACTTGCTGTCGGCGTGCGAGCGCAGCGCGACCTGCCCGCCGCCCAGGTCGACCAGGTCGAAGGTCTCCCAGGGGCCGATCGCGGTGCGGTTGGCGATCAGCGCCGCCGCGCCGGCGTTCTCGGCGCACACGTACTGGCTGTTGGCGTGCGCCCGCAGGCTGATCGGCGTGCCCTGCCCGGGGTCGGTGCCGCCGCCGGAGCCGATGGTGGCCCGGCCGGTCAGCCGGATGTCCCGCGAGGAGGCGCCCACGGAGACGGTGTTGCTGCCCGAGGCGTTGGTCCAGCCGTTGTTCCAGTACTGGAAGCTGCGGGCGTTCAGTGTGATCGTCACGTGCTGGGTCGCCCCGGCGGCCAGGCTCACCCGCTGGAAGCCGCGCAGGTTCTTCGGCGGCTCACCGGTGGCGGCCGGCTGTCCGACGTAGACCTGGGCGACCTCGGTGCCGGCCCGCGAGCCGGTGTTCTTCACGTCGAAGCCGACCGTGACATTCCCGGCGGCGTCCGGGGCGCTCACGGTCAGCCCGGAGTAGGCGAAGGTGGTGTACGACAGGCCGTACCCGAACGGGTAGAGCGGCGTCTTGTTCTGGCTGTCGTACCACCGGTAGCCGACGTCGATGCCCTCGCTGTACTGCACCTGGTTGTTCTGGCCGGGCCACTGCGCGGTGGTGTGCGCGGGCACGTCCGCCAGCGACGCCGGGAAGGTGACGGGCAGCTTGCCGGAGAAGTTCACGTCGCCGTAGAGCAGCGCGGCGATCGCGGTGCCGTCCTCCTGGCCGGGATACCAGTTCTCCACGATGCCGCGCACCGCGTTCGCCCACGGCATGGTCACCGCGGAGCCGGAGTTGATCACCACGATGGTGTTCGGGTTGGCCGCGGCCACGTCCGTCACCAGCTGGTTCTGGTCGCTGCTCAGGTCGATGTCGCTCAGGTCCGCGCCCTCGCCCTCGGACTTGTTCACGAACACGATCGCGGTGTCGGCGCCCCGGGCCGCGGTCACCGCCTGCCCGTGCAGGTCCTGGTCGGGGATCTGCCAGCCCAGCGACAGCTCGCTGCCGCCGCCGTCCTGGAAGTAGTCCACCTCGATGCTCACCGGCCGGCCCGCGGTCAGCGACACCGTGCCGGTCTTGGTGGTCGGCGGCTGGTCGGCCCAGTTGGAGATGATCTGCTGGCCGTTGACGAACAGTCGGCTGCCGTCGTCACTGCGCAGCGAGAAGGTGTACGAGCCGGTGGTCGGCGGGGTCAGGGCGCCGGTCCACTTCGCCGACCAACTGGTTGCCGGCACACCGGCCTTGGGCGAGGCGCCGCCCCACTGGAAGCTGACAGTCGGGTCCACCCCGGAGGCGATCGGGGAGCCGCCCAGCGACGTGCCGTTGTAGAACTGCCCGTACAGGCCGTTGCCGCCGCCCTGGGACGGGGTCAGGTACGGGCTGTCCACCACCTCGCCGCCGGGGGAGGAGTAGCCCTGCGCGTAGGTGACGCTCGCGCCCGTGCCGGCCCGGGCGGCCAGCCCCTGGAACGGCGTCACGATCGAGGCGGCGGCCACATGCGCGCTGCCGCCGCCCGCGGTCAGGGCGTTGGGCCCGGCGTCGTCGCCGATCACCGCGATCTTCTTGTCGGCGGAGCCGAGCGGCAGCGCGTTGCCGGAGTTCTTCAGCAGGACGCTGCCCTCCTCGGCGACCTGCCGCGCGGTGGCCTTGTGCGCGTCGGTGCTCACCGGGGTGGTGATGGTGCCGGTCTGGGTGGTGTCGAACAGCCCGGCGGCGAACATCGCGGTCAGGATGCGCCGCACATGGCCGTCCAGCACGGCCTGCGGGACCTGACCGCTGCTGACGGCGTCGGTCAGCGCGGTGCCGTAGAAGTCCGAGCCGTTCATCTCCTGGTCCAGCCCGTTGTTCGCCGAGGCCACGGTGGAGTGGGTGCCGCCCCAGTCGGAGGTGACGAAGCCGGTGAAGCCCAGGTCGCCCTCCAGCACCTGCTGGAGCAGTTGGGAGCTCTCGCAGGCGTAGGTGCCGCCGACGGAGGAGTAGGAGCACATCACCGACAGCGCCTGGCCCTGCTCGACCGCGGCCTCGAAGGCCGGCAGGTAGATCTCCCGCTGGGTCCGGTCGGACATCACCACGTTGTCCTGCACGGTGTTGCGGTACGTTTCCTGGTTGTAGTCGGCGAAGTGCTTGACCTGGGCGATCGGGCCCTGGCTCTGGATGCCCTGGATGTCGGCCGCGCCCAGCTCGCCGGCCAGGTACGGGTCCTCGCTCAGCGACTCGAAGGACCGGCCCCAGCGCGGGTCGCGGTCGATGTTGACGGTCGGGCCGAGCACCACGTTGGCGCCCTTGTTCCACGCCTCGTTGCCGATCACCTGGCCGTAGCCCTTGGCCAGGTCGCGGTCCCAGGAGGCGGCCGCGGACACCGGGGCCGGCAGCTGGGTCACCCCGCCCGCGCCGTCGGCGACACCCGCCGGACCGTCCTGCAGCCGCAGTTGCGGGATGCCCAGGCGGGCATTGGCGTCCACGCAGGCGCCCCAGGAGCACTGGGCGCCACCGTGCATCATCGTGATCTTCTCAGCGGTGGTCATCTGCGCCAGCAGCGCGTCGGCCCGCTGGGCCGGGGTGTCCGCGGCGTCGAGCCATGGCCGCGCCGGTGCCGCGGCGGCCGGGGTCGCGGGCAGCGCGCCCGTGCCGAGCGCGGTGAGCGCCGCCACCGCGACGGCCACCACGCCCGACAGCAGGGGGCGTCGTTTCGGTGCCACTTGCCACTCCGTTCGGGTTCTGGCCGGACGGCGAGGGCGACGGCCGGCCTTGGGGGGATGGAGCCCTGGAAGTGTCTGCAACAAGCGATGCGGTACCGAGAATTGTGCTCAAGTTGCGCAGAGGTCAAGGCATATTGCAGATCCCGGCCGGTGATATTGCGTGAAGCTGTCCGTGCCCTGACGCGACAGCCCAGGACCGGCCGCCGATTACGTACGATCCCGGACGCGCGGCGGTCCCGCGCGGGGCCGGCCGGAAAACGGCGGGGCCGCCGCCCGGCAAGCGGACGGCGGCCCCTTCACGTGGGTCGTTCAGCAGGGTCCTTCAGCGGGCCCTTCAGCGCCGTACGGCGATTTACGGGTACGAGGTCACCGTCGACGGGACGGTCGAGGTGCCGGACGTGCCCGGTCCGGTGTTGTTGATCACGTGCGCGTATTGGCCCATGCCGCCGAGCGACACCACCAACGCGTCGTGGAACTTCACCCCGGCCGTGGTGGGCGACTCGAAGCCGTGGTCCATCACGATGGTCGGGTCGGTGGTGAAGTTGCAGTAGCTGCCCACACCCCACGCCTCGTGGGTGGTGACGTTGTCGTCCACCTTGTAGGCCGCGAACCCGCGGGTACTGCCGTTCTGGATGGCCGCCTGGTTCGGGGCGTCGTAGGCGATCTCGTTCTGGAAGAAGATCGTCTTGCCGTTCTGCCCGGACCACTCCACGTCGTACTTCTTGAAGTGCTCCACGAACAGGCCGGTCGCCAGCACGTTGTTGCCGTTGACCCGCAGGCCGTAGTCGGACGGGTTGGAGTTCCAGCCCACTCCGGCACCGTGGTCGGCGCGCCACAGCCACGTGTGGTCGATGATCACGTCATTGCTGTTGATCTCGAACGCGGTGGCCGCCTGGCCCGCGCCCGCGCCGCCGATCCGGGCGAACACGTCCTGGATCGTGGTGGGGTTGGCCGCGTGGCTCGCGGTCGAACCCGGGGCGCCGACCTGGAGCAGCTGCGGCGAGTTGCCGGTGCCGGCGTCGATCAGGAAGCCGGCCAGCCGCACGCCGTCCACGTCGGAGACCTTCATCGCGTCCACGCCGTTGTCCGGCACGATCGTGGCGTAACCCAGGCCGAGCACCACGGTGTTGGCGCGGGTGACGTTGATCGGCTGGTCCACGTGGTAGATGCCCGGCGTGAACAGCAGGTTGAGGCCCTGGGCGAGCGCGGCGTTGATGGTCGCCGCCGACACGCCCGGCTTGGCCACGTAGAACTGGTTCAGCGGGATCGAGGAGCCCGGGGTGTTGGGCCAGGAGACACCGCTGACGTTGGTGCGCAGCGACGGCACGAACACCTGGTAGTTGCCGCTGCTGTCCAGGTACATGTACGGCTTCTCGCGCGACTCCGGCGTGGTGTTCAGCGTGGTGTACACCGGGTTCGGGAAGCCCTGTGCCGGGGCGCCCTGGACGCCGGAGAACACCATGTTCCACACGCCGTTGGTCCAGCCGCCGACGGAGCTGTCGCGGGTGTACCACTGCTGCTGCGAGTACGGGCCGACGGTGCCGTCGATCTTGCTGTCGGCGATGTAGCCGCCGCTGGCCCAGCCGTAACCGTTGGGCGCCAGGTTCAGGCCGCCCTTGACGTGGATCCGGCGGAACGGTGCGGCCTGGGCGACCGCCCAGCGGTCGGTGCCGTTGGACGGGGTGATGGCCAGGTTCTCCACCGAACGCCAGAAGTTCTGGGTGGCGTTGCCGTTGAACCAGCCGGCGTCCACGGTGATGTCACCGTTGATCTGGACGTCGTCGGGGTTCTTGCCCAGGCCCGAGACCGAGGTGTAGAAGCCGACCTGGTCGTTGAGGCCGTTGTAGGTGCCCGGCTTGAAGAAGACCTGGTACCGGCCGGTGCCGAACTGCGCCGACTCCTGCTGGCTGAAGATCTGGTCCAGCTTCGCCTGGATGTTCGGCGTGCTCGGGTCGAAGGTGATCACGTTCGGCCCGAGGTCGCCGCCGCCCTGGATCGGGCCGGTGCCGCCGCCGGTGCTGCCGTCCGAGCCGTAGACCTGGAACTCCCACAGGGAGTAGCCGTATCCGGTGGTGCGCGCCGTGCCGTACATCCGGACATAACGCCCGGAACCGTTTACGGCGAGGTTCTGCACACCGCCGGTGCCGGTGGTGGTGGAGTAGACGGTGGTCCAGTTCGTGGCGTCGTTGGACGTCTGGATCTGGAACGCCTTGCCGGCCGCCGTCTCCCAGTTGAGGGTGACGGAGGTGATGGTGTCGGTGGCGCCGAGGTCGACCTGCAGCCACTGCGGGTCGCTGAAGGCGCTCGACCACCGGGTGCCGGTGTTGCCGTCCACGGCGGCGGACGCCGGGGTGCCGGCGTTCTCGGTGGAGGAGGCCGTGGCGGTCTTGCCCTGCGACAGCAGGGTGTCGGCCGCGTGCGCCGAGTGCGACGGCACGAACAGCAGCAGGGAGGCGACCAGCGCCGTGATGACCGCCGCGGCGGTCCTTCGCCGGTCGAGGGGCAGCGCTGATCTCTGCTGCGCCGGACCGGTGGGGGGAGCGAGCATGGGCGAACTCTCCTGATTCCACAGGTGGGGGGTGGAGTAAGCAATGCGCGCCGGGGCAGCGCTCTCCCCAAGCGCGAGAGAGCGCTCTCCCGATGCACACGGTGATGTTTCTCCCTGTGTTACATGCATGTCAAGAGTTGTGCACAGGGAGGGTTCGCCAATACCCGTGCCGCTGCTGGAAGGTGATATGCCTTCAGATCGTGAACGCAACCGATGTGCTTGCCGCGTGCACGCGTTCACTGCGCGCATTCACCGGACGTTCACCGTACGGCGGCATGCACTGTGTACGCGGTGAGGAAGAAGGCGTCGGGGCGGCTGCGGATCGTGTGCGGCGAGTCGTCGTCCAGCAGGGCGTCCAGCGTGCGCAGATCGTCCTCGGCCAGGTCGTCGGCCATCATCTCCCGGGTCCGCGACAGGCGGGCGTGCAGCTGATCCCGCGCGGCCGGCCCCAGCGGCGCGGGCAGGTCGGTGAGGAAGGTGCGTGATCCCACGGGGGTGAGCCCGGCGCGGCGCAGCAGCTCGGGCCAG
Organism: Actinacidiphila acididurans; assembly: GCF_016918855.1. GTDB lineage: Bacteria > Actinomycetota > Actinomycetes > Streptomycetales > Streptomycetaceae > Actinacidiphila > Actinacidiphila acididurans. The sequence continues at coordinate 24,157 of NZ_JADKYB010000016.1, read as the reverse complement.
TCCTCGACCACGGTCGCCGCGTACGGCAGTTCGGCCCGCATCGCGGTGAACCACTCCGCGTTCACCGCGTCGAGCCGCGTGGCGAGCCCGGGCCGGCCCAGGCCGATGTCGCGGGGCAGGAAGCGCAGCGGCAGTCCGTCCTCCGCGATCGCCAGCAGCCCGCCCTCGCGCAGCGCCCGGGCCAGGCGGTTCAGCGCGTCCTGCTGGTCGCCCAGGTGGTGCACGGCGCGGCTGGACCAGATCAGGTCGGCCTGTCCCAGCGCGCCGAAGTCCTCCGGCAGGTCCGCGGCCACAGTGGTGAAGCGGTCCGGGCCCAGGCCCGCCGCGGCGGCCCGCTCCAGGGCCCGTTCCAGCAGCGGGGCCGAGCCGTCCACCGCGACCACCTGGGCCCCGGGGAACTCCTGCGCGAACACACCGGCCGCCACGCCCGGGCCGCTGCCCACGTCCAGCACCCGCCGTACGCCCGCGCCCTCGCCGGCGGTCAGGCCGCGCAGCCACCGCGCGGTCCCGGTGAGCTCGGGGAGCGTGAGCTCGCCCTCCCGCTCCAGGTGGGCCGCCATCGCGGCCCAGTCGATGTCCTCGCCGCCGTGGCTGTGGCCGTGACTGTGGTGGTGACCGCCGTGGCCACCATGATTCCCCTGACCGTGACCGCCGTGCCCGGAGGCCGCTGCCGGTGCCTGTCGTTCGCTCGTCATGGCCCGACCCTGCGCGGCGCCACCCCGTGATGGCAAATCCTGTTGCCGTTTCGGCGAACGCGATCCCCCGTCCGGCCCACCGCCGGCGCGGGCCCGTACTTCCGGCGCGTCCCCGTACACGCCGAAGGCCCCCGTACACGCCGAAGGGCCGCCCCGGCCTGTGCCGGAGCGGCCCCTCGTCAGTGCTCAGTCGTGCAGGTGGTGCTCAGTTGTGATCGGCGCCGCGATCAGGCGGTGGTGAGCGGGGTGCGGCGGTGCTTGCGGGCGTAGTAGAGCGCGCCCGCGCCGACGACCAGCGCGCCACCGGTGATGCCGAGCGGCAGGGCCGGCGAGGAACTGCCGGTCTCCGCGAGCTGGGTGGTCGGGGCGTTGCCCGAGCCGCCGGCGGTGCCGGCCGCGGCGTTGGTGTCGTGGTGGCCGTTGCCGCCACCGGTGCCGCCGTTGCCCACACCGGAGAAGCCGATCGGCCGGACCGACTTGACCGAGCCGTTGGTGTTCAGCAGGACCTGCTTGTTGTTCGGGTGCTTGAAGTCGAAGGCGCCCAGCAGCGAGCCCGAGGTGGCGTCGAAGGACGCGTCACCGATGCGGCCGGTCTTCCAGTTGTCCTCGATGAACTGGGTGATCGACGCCTGCTCGGTGCGGGTGTGGTCGACCGAGTTCACCTTGCTGTAGGGGGAGATGACCAGCAGCGGCTGCCGGGTGCCCGGGCCGCAGCGGTCCGCGTAGCCACCCGCGGCGGCCGGACCGGCCTGGCAGGCCGGGCTGTCGACGGCCTTGCCGTTGGAGCCGAGGGAGGTGTTCTTCGAGCCGTTCTGCGGCGCGGCGAACGCGTGGTCGTACCAGCCGTCCGAGTCGTCGTACGCGATGACGACCGCGGTGTCCTTCCAGTCCGGGGAGGACTGGAGCGCGTTGATCTCCTTGACGAGGAAGTTCTGCTCGTCGGTCGGGTCGGAGTAACCGGCGTGGCCGTCCTGGTACTCCGCGGCCTTCAGGAAGCTGACGGCCGGCAGGTTGCCCGCCTTCAGCGCGGAGTCGAAGTCGGTCAGGTCGTAGTTGTGGTTGGCCTGACCGTTGTGACCGATCTCCGCCACGTTCTTCGGCGGCAGGTGGTGCGGGTTCGCCGTGGACTTGTAGTACTGGAACGGCGAGTGGTGCGGGCTGTAGTCCTCGGACGCGGCGCCACCGATGTTGGTGTGGGTGACGGTGCGGCAGGAGGCGTAGTCACCGGCCTTGCCGTCCCACGCGGTGCCCGGGCGGAAGCCGCCCTGGAACCAGCCCCAGCTCACGTTCTTGGCGTTGAGCAGGTCACCGATGTTCTTGCCCTGCATGGACGCCAGCGCGTTGGTGCCGGTGTGGTCGCTGTCCGAGCAGTCGTCGTACGCCGGGTCGGGGTCGTTGATGACCGTGCCGACACCCTTGGCGTCCGGCGAGACCACCGTGTACGCGTCGGGGGTGGCGGTCTGCGTCGGGTTCTCCGAGCCGGTCTTCGGGTCGACCGAGATGACGCCGTGCGTCTGGCCCGAGATCAGGTTGAGCGCGCCCGGGGTGGACGGCCCGTAGGTGTTGCTCCAGGAGTTGTCGCTCATGGAGTAGTGCTGGGCGTAGTTCCACAGACCCGTGACGGTGTTGCCGTCGTAGTAGTCCATCACCAGGCCGGGCTCGCCGAACAGGCCGCCGGAGCAGGTGCTGGTCTCGGTGTTCTGCACGTACGCGTCGGCCTTGCCGCCGTTGCCCGCGTACTGCTCGGCACCGTAGTTGTGGTTCTGGTCGCAGGTCAGGGCCTTGTCCGGGCCGAGACGCTTGGGCGCGTACTGGTTCGGGTTCTTCGTCAGCAGACCCGCGTGCGCCACCGTGTCGATGTCCTTCGGCGTCTTCTTGGACGCCGTGAACTTGGTGCCGTCGGTGTTCGCCGCCACCGGGTAGGTGCCGAAGTAGTGGTCGAAGGAGACGTTCTCCTGGAAGATGACCACGACGTGCTTGATCGGGGTCGTCGTCGCGTCGCCGCCGTGGTGGGCGGAGTCGGCCTGGGCGACCTGCGCGGTCCCGCCCATCAGGGCAAGAGCCGCGGCTCCGGCGAACGCCCCCCAGCGTGCGGGCCGCATACGCTTGCCCGCCCCTCTCTTCTTGCCCGAACCGCGTGTGGTGCTCATGCTCTCAGCCTCCGCTAAGTGGCTCTTTACCGTGCCTTGTGGCTCATTCATGCACGTTGACGGACGAGATCGTCATGGTGGTCCACGACATGCCAACGGCCCGATGATGACGTTGACGTGAACAGCGGGTCAGCATTTCCAGAGGAATCCTTGACTCGCCTTTTACTCTTCCGGGAAGGACGGCCTGACGGGTTCACGCCAGCAACGCGCGCCCCAGCCAGTCATTGCGGTCCCGCACGCCGGGCAGCGCGAAGAAGTAGCCGCCGCCGAACGGGGTGATGTAGTCGACCAGCGGCTCACCGGCGAGCCGCTTCTGCACGGCCTCGAACTGCCGGACGACGTCCTGCTGGTAGCAGGTGAAGATCAGCCCCATGTCGAGGTTGCCGTCGCTGTCCGTGCCGAGGTCGTAGTTGTAGCCCCGGCGCAGGATCCGCGAGCCCTCGCTCTGCGTGGTGCGCGGGTTGGCCATCCGTATGTGGCTGTCCAGGGGGATCACGTCACCGGTCGGGTCCTGCGCGAACTTGGGCGCGTCGAACTCCCCGGAGCCGTCCAGCGGCGCTCCGGTGGCCTTGCTGCGGCCGAACATCCGCTCCTGCTCGGTCACCGACACCCGGTCCCAGAACTCCACCAGCATCCGGATCACCCGCACCACCTGGTACGAGCCGCCCTGCGCCCACTGCGGCTCGCCGCCGCCGGTGACCCACAGCAACTTGTCCGCGACCGCCGGGTCGGTGACCTCCGGGTTGGAGATGCCGTCCTTGAAGCCCAGGTGGTTGCGCTGGGTGCCGCTGGGCCGCGGCGGGCTGGTGAAGCCGTCGATCCGCCAGCGCACCTGCATCCCGCCGCGGGTGTGCCGGGCGATGTCACGGACCGCGTGCAGCACGGTGTCCGTGTGCGCCGCGCTCACCTGCACGCTCAGGTCCCCGTGGCACCACGCCGGGTCCAGGTCGTCGTCCGGGAAGGTGGGCATGGGCGACAGCCGCAGCGGCTTGCGGTCCGCCAGCCCGAACCGGCCGTCGAACAGCGAGGAGCCGACCCCGACGGTGACGGTCAGCCCGTCGCCGGGCACCTGCGGGCCCAGGGTGCCGCTGTCCGAGGGCGGCGCGGTGATGCCCAGGGCCGCGGGAGTGCCGCCGGTGGTCAGGAACCGGGCCCGGTCGGTCACCGAGCGCAGCAGTTCGGTCAGTTCCCGCCGGTCGGCGGCCGTCACGTCGTAGGACAGGAAGGCCGTGCACTTCTGCGCCGGCTGGACGATGCCGGCCTGGTGCACGCCGTGGAAGTCCGCGGGGGGCGCGGCGGGTTCCTTCGGCGTGGGCGTCGCCGCCTGCGCGGTGCCGGTCAGTGCCGCCGCGGCGGCCCCCGCGCCGGTCACGGCGCCGACCGTGCCGACGCCGAGCGCCGCACCGCGCAGGAAGCCGCGCCGCCTCAGGGCGCCGGCCGGCTCGGGCGTGGTGTCGGTCATGCCGTCCTCCGTACGTCGAAGAGCGTCGCCACCGGGGCGAGTTGTTCCAGCAGGCCGCCGATGTCGGAGTTGATCCGCTCGCGCCGGTCCTGGCCGAGCGCGCTCAGCGGCGTCCAGGTGCCGTTGTGGTTCTGGGCGTCCAGGTCGTTCTGGGTACGGGTCAGCGCCGCGTCCAGCGCCGGCAGGTCGGGGTCGCGGGTGGCCAGCAGCGCGTGCAACTGGTCCAGGACCTCCCGGGTGCCGTCGAGATTGGCGCGCGCGGTGGCCAGGTTGGTGCCGCTGCCGTAGTCCGTGCGACCGGTCAGCTCGAACTGCTCGGTGTTCTCCATGATCTCGTGCGCCCGCAGGCCCAGGTCCGCGGGGTCCATCCGGGCCTGCGACCAACTGGTGCGCAGCGCCCGCGCGTCGGAGTCCAGCGTCGCGGCCGAGCCCTTCAGCGAGGCGGCCGACTGGCCGTGCCACAGGCCGTACTCGATCCGGTGGAAGCCGGTGAAGCCGGGGTCCTTGACCCCGTCCGGGGTCCGGGCCGCGGTGCCGTTGATCTTCCCGTCCGCGTCCCCGAACGTGCCGTAGGCCGCGCCCATCCGCTCGTACACCAGGTGCGCGCTCAGCCAGTCGCGGCGCGCGGCGGTCAGGTCGCCGCCGTCGATGTCCGCCTTGAGCCGGCCGGTGCCGGTCACCAGGTCGTTCATCCGCTCGCCGATCCACTTCTGGTACGACAGCGTCGGCGGGATCAGGTCGTGCTGGTTGACCGGGGCCGCGGCCGGACCCTGCGGCACGTTGCCCGGCACGACCACCGACGGCCCGGTCACCGCGTCGGTGTCCTCCGCCACGCACTTGAAGGCGTACGTGCCGCTGCCCAGGTCCACCACCATCGGCCGGGTGGTGCCCGGCGCCAGGCCGTCCAGCTCGCCGAAGAGCCTGCCGCTCCTCGGGTCGATCAGATACACCTCGGACGGGTTCTCCCCGGTGTTGCGCAGGTCGAACGACTGCGTCCCGGTGCGCGGGCCGGTCCAGCCCTGCCCGCACCCGCTGGTGGAGACCTCCACCGCGGTGTGCCACAGGCCGTCGGCGGCCCGGCCCGGGGTGGGCGTCGCGTCCGCGGCGGGCTTGCCGCCGCCCGAGCCGCCGCCCGCGGCCAGTACGGCGGCGGTGACCGCTCCGGCGACGACGACCGCGGCGACGGCGGCCTGCCAGGCGCGGGCCCGGGGCCGGTGCCTGGCGGCGTCGGTGCGGGGCTCAGCGGCGGGGTCGCCCGGCGATATGTCCGCGGCCGTGTCGCCGGCGCCGTCCGTGCTGCCGTCCACGGTGCCGTCCGCGGCGGTGCCCCGGGCGGTGCCGCCCGCCGCCGTGCCGTCCTCGCCGGCCGGTGGCGGCGGCGCCTTCGGGGCGGGGTGGTCCGGCGGGGCGGAAGCGGGTTCGGCGGACACGGCCGGACCTCCGATGTCGTGCGTGGATCGTGGGTGCGACTCACTCTAAGCACCCGCCGCCGCGGCCTTCGGGCCACGGGTGGGCCAGGAGTCCATATTTCCCCCTCAGTTCACCTGCCCGACACCGCATGCCCGGAAGGAGGATTCCTGCGCCTTCCGTCCCGGAGGTCCGCTCCGGGAATTTCGCCCGCCACCGGCCGGCCCCGGCACCCGCATTGACGTGGCGCGCTCATCCTCCGTACGCTCCTTGACAAAGGACGGCAGAGGGAAGCTGGTGGGAATCCAGCACGGTCGCGCCACTGTGATCGGGTCCGCATCTCGCGGAGTCGCAGTCAGATACCTCGCCGTCACGACGCTCCACTGACCGCGGGACGCTCGATCCCCGAAGGAGACCACTGTGAGCAGCAGCTCCGTGCCCGGCGCCGCACCCACCTCCACCACGACGCCCGTCGTCATGCCCGTCACCAAGGCCCTGGCGTGGCTGGTGGGCACCGCGATCGTGGCCCTGGCCGTCTACTACTTCATCGGGGTCGACCAGGGCGCCTACTCCGTGTTCGGCAAGGACATGCACGTCCACGAGTTCGTGCACGACGCCCGCCACTTCCTCGGCTTCCCCTGCCACTGATCCGCCTCCGAGCCACCGATCCGGGCGCGGGCCCGCGAGCCCGCGTACCCGGATCGCCCGTCACCACCGGCTGCACCGGAGAGCGGACAACCGACATGGAAAAGCGCATCATCCTGCGCGGCGTGCTGGCCGGCGCCGTCGCGGGCCTGCTCGCGTTCCTCTTCGCACGGATCTTCGCCGAGCCCCAGATCGACAAGGCCATCGCCTACGAGAACGGCCGTGACGCCGCGCAGGCGGTACTCGACAAGGCGGCCGGCCTGCCCGCCGAGGCGGCCGACCCCGACCTGTTCAGCCGTACCGTCCAGGCCGATGTCGGGATGGGTGTCGGCCTGATCGCCTTCGGCGCGGCCATGGGGGCGGTGTTCGCCGTCGTCTACGCCGTGTGCCTGGGCCGGGTGGGCCGGCTGCGGCCCCGCACCCTGGCCGTGCTCGTCGCCCTCGGCGGCTTCCTCGGCGTCTTCTTCGTGCCGTTCCTGAAGTACCCGGCCAACCCGCCGGCGATCGGCCACGCCGAGACCATCCGCACCCGCGGCAACCTCTATCTGCTGATGGTGGTCGCCTCCGTGGTGCTGCTGGTGCTCAGCGTGTGGCTGGGCCGGCGGCTGGCCGGGCGGTTCGGCAACTGGAACGCCACCTTGCTGGCCGCCGCGTCCTACGTCGTCGCGATCGGCGTGGTGATGGCGCTGCTGCCGTCGCTGGGCGACCTGGCCGTCAACGTCCAGAGTTACGGGCACCACCCGTCCGAGACGCCACTGCCGCTGACCGACCCGCACGGCAGGATCGTCTACCCGGGCTTCCCGGCGGACGTGCTGTTCTCCTTCCGCCTGGCCTCCGTGGCCGCGCAGGCGCTGCTCTGGGGCGCCATCGGCCTGCTCTTCGGGCCGCTGGCCGAACGCCTGCTGGCCGGCCGGGCCGGTCCGGCGGCAGCGCCCGTCCCCGCCCCGGCGCCCGTACGCCCGTGACGGCGGCGGACGTGCGGGCCGTGGCCCTGCGCACACTCGCGGCGGGCGGCCCGTACTTCACCTGCGAGGCGCACGAAACGCAAGCCCGGCCGCACCCCGGTGACGGGGACTGGCGGCCGCTGGACGAGCTGATCCGCGACCCGCACGCGCTGCCGGCGCGGGTCGCGGACGTACGCGGCCACCTCGCCGCGGCGGCCGGACGCCCGCCCGGCGAGGTCGACGTACGCGCCGCCGCCTCGGTCGCCCACCTGGGGCTGGTCGCCCGGACGATCTCCCCGCTGATCGCGCTGGCCGCCCTCCATCCGGCGCCGTATGTACCGTCGTTGGGGGAGATGCGGTGGCAGCCGCGGCCGGGCGGCGCCTTTCCGCTGTCACTGCCCGCCGCGGCTTTCACGCCCACCGGCGCGTCCCCGACCGTTACCGCGGCCCTGATCGTCGACCGGCTGGCCGCCCCATGGGTGGCGCGGGTCGCGGAGCTGTCGGTGTCCCGCCGCACCCTGTGGGGGAACGTCGCCTCCGCCGTCAACGGAGCGGGCGTCGCCCTCGGCGCGGCGCTGCCCGGGCAGCGCGACCGGATCGCCGCGACCGTCTCCGCCCTGCTGGACCTGCCCGCCCTGCGCGGCAGCCACGAACCCGGCGCGTATGGACGGGACTTCCGCCGCCGCAGCTGCTGCCTCATCTACCGCGCGGCCCCCGGACCGGTGAACCCCGCCGCCCTGTGCGGCGACTGCGTCCTGGGCCGCCGCTGACGGCAAGGGGCGGCCCGCGGCGTGCCTACGGGCCGTACGCGGGCCGGCCGGTCAGCAGTCGTTGCAGCAGGAAACCCACCGCCAGGGTGAGCGCGCCGGCCACGGCGTCGGCGACGAAGTGGTTGGCCGTGGCCAGGATGACCGTGAAGGTCACCACCGGGTAGCAGATCCCCAGCACCCGCACCCAGGTGCGGCGGGCAAGGGCCGCCAGGGTCAGCCCGCTCCACGCGGACCACACGATGTGCACCGACGGCATCGCCGCGTACTGGTTGGACACCGACGCGACCTGGCCGGAGTCCCACGAGCCCCAGGTGTGGTGGGCCACCACCGTGTCCACGAAGCCCTGGCCGGCCAGGAACCGCGGCGGCGCGAGCGCGAAGAAGGTGAAGCCGGCCAGGGCCAGCACGGTCGCGGCGTACAGGGCGGTCCGCGCGGCCCGGTAGTGCTCGGGGCGGCGCACGTACAGCCACACCAGGACGCCCAGGGTCACCACGAAGTGCAAGGTCGCGTAGTAGTAGTTCATTCCGACGATCAGCCAGGTGACCTTGTTCGCCGCGTGGTTGACGGCCAGTTCCGGGTCCAGATGCAGCCACCGCTCGGCCCGCCAGATGTCCGCCGCCCGGTGCAGGGCGGCCGTCCGGTGCTCGGGCACCAGATTCCTGGTCCGGCTGTAGGCGAAGTACAGCGCCGCCGAGAAGGCCAGCTCCACCCACAGGCGCGGCCGGCCGGTCGGCCGCAGCCGGGCCGGCAGCAGGGCACGCCTCCGGGGCCCGGGCGGGGGCGCGAGGGGCAGGGCGGCATCGGTGACCGCGGACCTCATCCCGGCCTCCCGTCGGCTCTCGTGTCGGGTTGCTCCCGGCCGGCGGCCCGGAGCGTGCGCACGAGATTACATCGGACACCGAAGCTTTCCGCGGGCGGGGTCTCCGGGGGATCGCCGACGGCTGATCGCCGCCCGGGCGGCATCGGAAAGAGGCCGGTCAGGCGGGGCCGGTCAGGCCGGCCCGGAAGGGCGGGACGGGGGCGCCGGGGCCGTTACCCTCGTCGCATGCAGCCGCACTCCGAGACCGCCGCGCCCGCGAGCGGGCAGGACGCACCGGACGCCCGCGCCCTCACCGACGCCGTGACGCGGCTGCGCCGAGCCCTGCGCGCCTCCATCCGCAGCGAATACCCCTGGGAACAACTCCCGATGGCGCAGGTGGAACTGCTCCAGGTGCTCGGCGAGCACTCCCCGGCCCGGATCGGCGACCTGGCCGCCCGCCAGCGCCTGGCCGCCAGCACCGTCAGCGGCCTGATCGGGCAGATGATCGCCTCGGGCCTGGTGGCCCGCGAAATCGACCCCGCCGACCGCCGCGCCTCCGTCGTCACCCTCACCGACGCCGGCCACGAACAGCTGACCGCCTGGACCCGGGCCCACGAGCGGCGGATGGACGCCGCCCTGTCCTCGCTCAGCCCGGCCGACCGCGCCGCCGTCCGGGCCGCGCTCCCCGCGCTCTTCCACCTCGCCGAACACCTCGACCCGAGCGGCGACTGAGCCCGTACGGCGCCCGGCCGGGGGAATTCGTCAGCCCCGACGCACCGTCAGGTACGTCCACGTCCCCCACGCGCCGGTGGTACGGGCGCCCTGCGCGGGCGGCGCGTAGTGGCCCACCACGCGGTAGCGGCCGTCGGGCGCGAAGTGCTTCAGTGGCACGAGCCAGGAGAACTGGCCGTCCCCGTACACGGGCAGGCATCGCGACTGCGCGTCGCGGTGCCACGCGCCGCCGTACCAGTGCTCGATGTACAGCGTGGAGCACCCGGTGGACTGGCCACCGGGGATCTTCAGGTTGACGCCCATGTCGACCTCATGGGTGAAGAAGACCTGATACGTGGTCGACCCGATCCGGGTGGTCCCCACCGGGTGGTCCAGCCTGGTCTGTACCGTCGGCACCACGCCGACCGTGCGGGAGACCGTACGCGGGGCGTAGCGGTAGTCGCCGCCGAAGGACGCGGAGAAGGTCGTGTCGGCCGCGGCCTTGGTGTAAGCCACGAGGTTGCCGTGGGCGTCGGTGCCGGCGCTGCGCAGCACCGTCCGGTGGCCCCCGGCGGGCTGCGCGTACAGCGTCACCGTACGGGAGTTGTAGGTGGTCCCCAGGTGCGCGGTGACCTTGACCGTCCCGCCGTAGTGGTACGAGCCCGCGTCCGTGGTCACGCTCAGCGCCGGGACCGCCCGGGAGACCTGCACGGTCGACGACGCGGAGACCGGCAGGTACGCCGAGCCGCCGTCATAGGTGAAGCGGTAGGTGTTGGTGCCGCCGACCGGCGGGCTGTCCTGGAAGGCGAATCCCCCGTCCGCGGCGACGGGCAGACTGCCGATGCTCGAGCCGGACGGGTGCGCCGGGTCGGTCCGCACCACGGTGACCCGGCCGGTGGGCACGTGCGCATGCGGCCAGGTCAGGGTGCCCTTCACGGTGAGCGGCACGGCACGGCCCGCCGTCGCCGGTGCGGACAGCGTCATGCGCGGCGCGTACCGGCCCACATGTTCGTCGAAGGTACGGTCCAGCGGCGCCAAGTGCCCGGAGCCGGAGTAGATCACGCGGAAACTCACCCCGCCGGTCGGCGGGGCCGTACCGGTGATGCGGAAGCTGCCGTAGTCGTTGCCGAAGTCGGGCCGCACCGCCACCGCGTCGGTGACCGGCACTCCGTCCGGATCGGCGTCGTCGTAGCGGACGAACCGCACGTCGCCGGGCAGCGGGCTGCCGAAGGGGTCGGGGTCCAGCGTGGCGTCGAGGGCGACGGTGAAGGTGTAGGGCTCGCCCGGGGCGGGCCCGGACCACGAGGCGCCGGCGGACACGTAGGCGGTCTCCGGGTCGGACACCACCATCAGTGCCGGGGAGCCGCCGGACGCGTCGGTGACCGCGCCGTAGACGCGGCTGTTGTCCGGCGCCCAGGCCAGGCCGTGCGGGGCCACTCGCAGGGTGCCGGGCATCGGGATGTAGGGCAGTTCGTGCTCGGTGTAGAAGCCTTCCCGGCCCATCGGGAAGGTATCGATCTCGCTGTCGCGGCAGGAACAGCCGGCCAGGCTGCCGTCCGGGGCGACCGCGAGCGCCGGGCCGCCCAGCCCCGAGCCGATGTACTGGTCCGTCGTCAGATCGGTGAGGCGCAGCCCGAACGCGTACGGGTGGCTCCACGAGGTCACCAGCAGGTCCTGCCCGTCCGCGGTCAGGGCGATGTCGGTCAGGTCCGGCACGGGCAGTGTCCCGGCGCCGAGCCGCTGCGGTGTCCCGCCGGTGATCCGGTACGTCACCACGTCCGCGGACGGCCCGTCCTGCACGGCCGCGGCGAGTGCGTCCGAGGACGTCGGTGTCGTGGTCAGGACCGGCGGGCCGGCCCAGGTGCCGCCGTCCAGACCGAGCGTCACGGTCCCGGCCGCGTCCACCGAGCCGAGGCCGCCCGCTCCGGTCGTGCCGTATCCGAACCAGAGCGAACCGCCGGCGATCGCGAGGGAGTCCGGGCGGGTGCCCGCGCCGGTCGCGTAACGGGCCGTCTGCGTCAGGGTCGCCGTGCTGATCGCGGCGATCGCGTCCTGGTCCGGCAGCGCCGCGTACAGCGTGGTGCCGTCCGCGGACAGCGCGAGACCGGTCGCGCCCGTCACACCGTCGACGGCCGTGGCACCCTGCCCGTCGAGCCCGGTGACGACGAGCGGGTCGCCGGCGCCGCCGCTGACGAACACGTGCCCGTGGCCGTCCACCACCAGGTGCGAGAAGTGGGCGAGCGGCAAGGGGATCGGGCCCGCCGGATAGACGTAGGGGGTGCTCGGAAGGGAGCCGGCGGCCGGCGCGGCACCGGCCGTGCCGGCCACGGTCAGCCCCGTCACGACGGCCACGGCGGCGGCCAGTCTCAGGCGCTTGAGCTTCACGAAAGTCCCCCTGGATGTGTCCCGCACGATCCCCCGCGCGAACGGTAACGCATCGGTGGGGCGGCCTCGTTGGGGGCCGGTGCGGTGCTCCCGCCAGGGCCTGGGCCGCTGCTTCTACGGGGTCGGCGGCCCGGTGTGGTCGTCCACCGGAGCGCGAGGTATCCTGAACGCATCGTTCAGTTATTGGCATGCGTACGGGAGGGTCCGGGTGACGAACGGGGACGCGGCGGGCGGCGAAGAGGAAGGGCCGCGGCGGGGGCGGCCGCGCAGCGAGGCGCGGCGGGCGGCGATCCTCGAGGCGGCCGGCGACCTGATGCTCGAAGGCGGGCTGAAGGCGGCCACGGTCGAGGCGATCGCGGCGCGGGCCGGAGTGGGCAAGGCCACCGTCTACAAGTGGTGGCCGTCGCGGGGCGCGGTGGCCCTGGAGGGCTTCATGGTGCGGGCCGCCGATTCCTGGTCGCTCCCCGAGCACACCTCGGCCCCCGAGGCGCTGCGGATCCTGGCCGTCGCGGCCGTACGGCTGTTCACGCGGTCGCCGTCCGGCCAGCTCATGCGGGCCCTGACCGCCGACGCGCAGTCCCAGCCGGAACTGAGCCGGGCGCTGCGCGAGCAGTGGCTCGGCCCCCGGCGGGCGGTGGCCGCGGAGCTGATCCGGCAGGGCATGAGCCGCGGCGAACTGCGCGCCGACCTCGATGTCGAGATCACCCTCGACCTGATCTTCGCGCCCGTCTACTACCGCCTGCTCTACGGGCACGCGGAGCTGACCGAGGACTTCGCCGAGCGCATGGTCGACCAGGTGCTGGCCGGCGCCGCGCCGCCCGCCTGACCGTCCACCCATCCCATCATCCAGAACGCACCGTTCAGTTTTTGGAAAGAGGCATCACCAGTGACGGCAGACGGAGCCTGCGTGCGCGAGGAGCCGCACGAGCGGATACCCGGCGAACCCGCGGCGGCGCGGCCCGCGGCGGGACAGCCCGGTGCGGGAGAACCCGCCACACGTGAAGCCGGGGCACTCCCGCCGACCGGGACCCCCGGGCGGACACCGGACCGCACACCCGACCGGCCCGGCACCGACGCCCCCGCTCCGTCCACCTCGGACGACAGGACCGACACCGGTGCCTCAGCCTCCTCCGTACGGGACGCCCGGCCCGGCATCGGCGCTTCGGCTCCGTCCGTACGGGACGCCCGGCCCGGCGCCTCTGCCCCCTCCGTACGGGACGCCCGAGCCGGCATCGGCGCTTCGGCTCCGTCCTCGCGGGACGACCGGACCCGCACCCACGGCCCCGCTCCGTCCGTATCGGACGGCAGGACCGACACCGGTGCCTCAGCCTCCTCCGGACGGAACACCCGGCCCGGCACCGGCGCTTCGGCTCCGTCCGTACGGGACGCCCGGCCCGGCGCCTCTGCCCCCTCCGTACGGGACGCCCGAGCGGGCACCGGCGCCTCCGTTACGTCCGCGCGGGACGGCCGGACCCGCACCCACGCCCCCGCTCCGTCCGTATCGGACGGCAGGACCGACACCGGTGCCTCAGCCTCCTCCGGACGGAACACCCGGCCCGGCACCGGCGCCTCCGCTCCGTCCGCGCGGGACAGCCGGACCGGCACCCGTGCCGCCGCCCCGTCCGTACCGGACGACCGCAACGGCACCCGCGCCTCCGCCCCGCCCCCGCCGGACGCCCGCCCCGCCCCGCGGACCTCGCGCTGGACCGTCCCCGTGCTCGCCTTCGCGTGCGGGGCGAGCGTGGCCAACCTGTACTACGCGCAGCCGCTGCTCGGGCCGATCGGCCGTGCCTTCGGCGTCGGACCGGGCAGCGGCACCCTCGTCGTCACGCTGACCCAGATCGGGTACGCGCTCGGGCTGGCCTTCCTCACGCCGCTCGGCGACCTGCTGGAGAACCGGCGGCTGGTCACCCGTACGCTGCTGGTCACCGCGGCGACGCTCGCGCTGGCCGCCCTGGCGCCCGACTTCGGGGTCTTCCTGGCGGCGAGCGCGCTCATCGGCATCACCTCGGTGGTCGCCCAAATTCTCGTTCCGCTGGCCGCGCATCTGGCCGCGCCCGAGGCACGCGGCAGGATGGTCGGCCAGGTCACCAGCGGTTTGCTGCTGGGCATCATGCTGGCCCGTTCGGTGGCCGGCTTCGTCGCCGCCGCCTGGGGCTGGCGCGCCATCTACGCCGTCTCCGCGCTGGTCATGCTGCTGGTCGCCGCCGTCCTGCGCATGCTGCTGCCCCGGCACGTGCCCGGCCACTCGGCCCGCTACGGCTCACTGCTCGCGTCGGTGTGGCGGATCGGCCGCGCCGAACCGGTGCTGCGCCGCCGCGCGCTGTCCCAGGCCCTGATGTTCGGCGCCTTCACCGCCTATTGGACGGCCATTGCCTACCAGCTGACCGGGCGGCACCACTTCGGGCAGACCGGCATCGCCGTCTTCGCGCTGGTCGGAGCGGCCGGCGCCGCCGCGGCCCCGGTCGCAGGCCGGCTCGGCGACCGCGGTCACGGCCCGGCGCTGCGGGCCGTCGCGCTCGGCCTCGGCCTCGCCTCCGCCGCGCTGGCCGGCTTCGGCTCCGCCCACGTGGTGCTGCTCGCGCTGAGCGGCATCCTGCTCGACTTCGCCGTCCAGGGCCACCAGGTGCTGAGCCTGCGCGACATCTACGGCCTGCGCCCTGACGCCCGGGCCCGGGTCAACTCGCTCTACATGACCAGCGTCTTCCTCGGCGGCGCGGTCTCGTCGGCGGTCACCGGCGCGGTCTCCGCCGCCTACGGCTGGTCGGGCGTGATGGCCTTCGCCGCCGCCATGGTCGCGGCCGCGGCCCTCGTCCGGCTGTGGGAGCGGCTGCGCGGCTGACCGCGGTACGACGGAACGTACGCAGGGACCGCAGGACACCCGCGGTGGCCCGTAACCCGGTCGCCGCGGGCCGCGGCCGTCGGCCATCCTGACGTTCGTCATACGAACGGAGGTGTCATGGCCCCGCGTCACATCCTGCTGTCCGGCATCGTCGGCTCCACTGCGTACGGGCTGGCCCGAGAAGGGTCGGACGTGGACCGCCTCGGCCTGTTCGCCGCGCCCACCGAGCAGTTGCACGGCCTGCACGCCCCGAAGGAATCCCACGTCACCCACCAGCCCGACAGCACCCTGCACGAGGCCGCGAAGTGGTGCCGGCTGGCGCTGGCCGGCAACCCCACGGTCATGGAACTGGTCTGGCTGCCCGACGAGCTGTACGAGACCCGCACCCCGCTCGGCGACGAACTCATCGATCTGCGCGGCGCGTTCGCCTCGGCGACCCGGGTCCGCGCCGCCTATCTCGGGTACGCCGTCCAGCAGTTCACCCGCCTGGCCGGCCGCGGTGACGGGCCGGCCACGTCCGACGACGTCCACCGGCGCGTCGCCAAGCACGCCCGCCACCTGATGCGGCTGTGCCACCAGGGCTACGGCCTCTACACCACCGGCACGTTGCGCGTCCGCGTCGAGGACCCCGACGCCTACCACGCCTTCGGCGAGGAGGTCGCCGCCGACCCCGCCGCGGCCCGCCCGCTGCTCGACCACTTCACTGCCGCCTTCGCCACCGCCCGCAGCCCCCTGCCCGACCACCCGGACGAGGCTCCTGTCGAGGCGTGGCTGCACCGGGTCCGCCGGCACCACTACCGCGCGGACGCCGCCGCCTGACGCCCGGCGAAAACGAGGTGCCCCGGCCCGGGCCCGCTCCGTACGCTCCCGCCATGGACCGTACGGGGGCCGGACATCTGCTCAATGTCGTGGACGTGGAGGCGACCTGCCGGCCCGGCTCCCCGCCGGCCGGCGCCGTCAGCGAGATCATCGAGATCGGGCTGACCGTGGTGGACCTCGCCGCGCGGCGGCGCCTGGCCCGGCGCCGCGTCCTGGTCCGGCCCGTCCGCTCCACCGTCAGCGCCTTCTGCACGGAACTCACCGGCCTGACCCGGGCCGAGGTCGACCGCGGCGTCACCTTCGCCGAGGCGTGCCGGCTCCTTGCCGCCGAGCACCGGGCCGGCGCCCGGCCGTGGGCGAGCTGGGGCGACTACGACCGCCACCAGTTCACCCGGCAGTGTTCGGCGAGCGGGACGCCGTACCCCTTCGGCCGGGACCACACCAACGCCAAGGCGGTCTTCACCGACTCCTACGCGCTGCCCAAGCGCCCGGGGATGGCGCAGGCCCTGCGTACGGTCGGCCTTCCGCTCGAAGGACGCCACCACCGCGGCGAGGACGACGCCTGGAACATCGCCGCCCTCGTTCTCCACCTGGCCGAACGCGGCGCCTGGCCGGACAATTCGCCGGGGTGAGCGGCTTCGGCGAAGATCACGGTACGCTGCCGCGCCATGGGGAGAGCGAGGGGCGTCCTGGTGGCCGCGGGAATCGTGGCCGTGGCGGGCGCGGTGGCCGGGGCGGTGGCCCTGACCGGGGGTGGCGGAAAGAGCGGATCCGGTACGGACGCAACCCGGCTGCGCGCGGACATCGCCCGTAAGCTCCCGGCCGGGGGGACCGACACGGTGGACGTCTCCGGCGGCAAGGTCACCATCGACCTGGTGCACCGGGGCGGCATCCCGGAGCTGATCCGCGCCATGCGGGCCGACCCCGTCGTCGACCTGGACCGCCCCGAGACGCTGACCCTGCTCCCGGCCGACCGGCAGAACACGGAGTACGTGTTCGCGCTCTCCGACACCCAGGGCCACGGCACCCTGCTGCGCGCCGCCGCGGGCAAGGGCCACCACTCCGGCCACCCGGACCTCCGGTTCGCCGGCCGCAGCTTCCTCAGCGCCGAACTCGACCGGCTTCCGCACACCCCGCCGACCCCGCTGGTGATCGGCCCGGCCCCGGCGAACTGAAGCGGGCCCGCGTACGGCGCCTCGTACGGACCCCGGATTGTCGGTCCCCACGGCCAGGGTGCCGGCCATGGATTCGCTGATCGCCGCCATACGCGCGCACGACGAGGCCGCCCGGTTCCTCGCCTGACCGGGGGACTTCGACCTCGACCGGGACGAGCACGGCGAGGAGGTCCACCTGGCGTCGGGCGACGCGCTGGAGCCGTTCGCGGGTGACGGGGCCGCAGGCACGTACTTCTTCCGCGGGGACGGCGGCGAGGAACGGCCGGTGCTGTACGCGGACTCCGAGGGCGGCGCGGCGCTGGTGGCCCTCGGCCTGCCGGAACTGCTGCGACTGCTGCTGGTCGCGCCCTGGTGGCGGGACTGCCCCGGCTTCACCGCGCGGGAGAGTGCGGAAGCCGGCGCCGAATACCGCGCGGACCTGCCCGACCTGACGGCTCGCCGGGACCGCGCGGCGGCCGCACTGGGCCTGGACCTTCCCTCCGAGGCGGCGGCCCTCGCCCGCCTGCACGAGGTGGCCACCGGCCCGGGCCGGGACGTCGTCCTCGTCCACATCCCGGAAGGCACCGCGTACGAGCGGCTGATCGACGCCTGCCCCGTACGGATGCTCGTCCTCCGCGGACGACTCGTACGGTTCAGGCGGGCTCCGAGGCCGGCGGTGGGGTGACCGGGACGCGGGCGACGACGTGCCCGGTCTCGTCCTCGACGAGGAGCGCGGTGATCGCCCGTCGCGGCATCGCGGTGACGATCCGGGCGCGGACCGCCCGGTCGGGGGGTGCCTGGACGCTGCCGCCGGGGAGACGGTGGCCGGAGGCGTCGGCGGTCATCAGGCGGTAGGTACGGCCCGGGTGCAGCCCGGTGAGCAGCACGGGCACCTCCGTGCCCCAGGTGTGCGGCACCATGCGTCCCTCCCGGGTGACGGCGACCGCGGCGGGAGCCGGTGCCGGCCGGGCGCCGGTGGTCACGGGGACGAGGACCGCCGCCGCGGCGGCCAGCGCCACCGCGGCTCCCACGGTGACGCGCCGGCGCCGGGTGCGGGCCCGCCGGGCTCGGGCGACACCGGTACGCACTTGGTGCGCGAGTCCGGGCGGGGGAGCGACCGGCACCGGCTCGGAGGGCGTGAACCCGGCGGCCGGGGGCACCGGCACGGCGCGGCGCAGGGTCCGTACGACATCGGTGAGCTCCGCGGCCTCACGGGCGCAGTCGGCGCAGTCGGCAAGGTGCCGGGAGGCGGCCGACGGCAACGGGGTGCCCAGCAGCAGGCATTCGGCCAGCACCGGCCGGACGTCGCGGCAGGGGCTGTTCACGGGGCCAGCCATCCGTTCTCCTCCAGGACCAGTCTCAGGGTGCGCATCCCGTAGTAGAGCCGGCTGCGCATGGTCGAGGCCGGGATGCCCAGTTCCCGGCCCAGCTCGGCGCAGGTCCGGCCGCCGAAGTGGACGCCTGTCACGGCCTGGCGGTGCTCCGGACTCAACCGCTCCAGCGCCGCCTCCAGTTGGATGCGCTCCAGCAGCCGGTCCATGGGGTCCGGCTCCGGCTCGCCGTCGGCCGGGTCCTCGCCGTCCGGGCCGTCCCGGTGCACCGTGCGGCGGGCCGCGCGCTGCCGCAGGGCGTCGGCCACGGCATTGCGCGCGATGGCGAACAGCCAGGTGCGCAGGCTCGCCCTGGCCGGGTCGAAGGACTGCCAGGCCCGGACGAAGACCTCCTGCACCACGTCCTCGGCGAGCTGACGGTCGCCCAGCGCCTTGAGGACGAAGCCGAACAGCTCCCCGCCGTACCGGTCCCAGGCGTCCTGGACGTCGTCCTCGTCCCGCAGGGACCACGGCTCCCGCTGCCCGGACGGCGCCGGCCGCCGGCGCACCCGCCACGGTGAACTAGCCACGGCGCCTCCCGCGCGCCGACCGCTCGCACCACTGCGCCATGTCGCTCCTCGGCCTCCGGCCATCCCCTGCGGGCTTTCGCAGGGGTATACGGCCGAGATCGCGTCGGTGTTGAAGGCACCCGGCGAAAGGCCGCCGTCACCACGCACTCCGGGCCGTGCGCCGGCCGACGACGGTACGGGTCGGCCGGGCGCGCGACGCCGGCCGGGCCGCGACGGGACCGCGTTCTTTTTCCGCGCCGCGTATCAACACTCGACGCGGCACGGACGTATGCCTCTGCGAATCAGCGCCTCGGACGGCAGACCGGAACGGCGCCCGCCCCACAGGCCAGCGCCGCGGCACCCCACGCCCTTCTCCGGCCCCTTTGAGGCCGCGGACCCGCGAAATGCGCGGGGAGAAAAAGGAATTCGGGACAAGGAGCCATGGATCAGAGGAATCGGATGACCGACACACCCGCACACCGCCGTCGCCCCGGCCGGCGCGTCGGCGGTGCCCTCGTGGCATCGCTGGGCGCCGCCGCCCTCGGGGTCGCCCTGACCCTTCAGACGGCGTCCGCCGCGCCCGCTGCCCGGACCGCCGGGACCGCCTCGACCGCCCCGAGCACGCAGGCCGCGCAGGCCGGACAGGAAGCCGATGCGGCGCCCGGCGTCGCGGCCGGCCCGCCGCCCTCGACGGCGAAGGTGCCTCTGTCCGGGCGCGACCGGGTGTACACGGCGGACCAGACGTCGAACACGGTCAGCGTGATCGACCCGGCCACCGACAAAGTGCTGGGCACCATCGCCCTGGGCACGCAGCGGCTGTCCAACGAGCTCAACCCGCAGTACGTGGGCGACATCGACGTGCACGGCCTGGCCTACGCGCCCGGCCGCCGGCGCCTGGCGGTGGTCAGCATCGCCAGCAACACCGTCGACATCATCGACACGGCCACCGACCAGGTGCTGAGCCACACCGACGTCGGCCGCTCCGCGCACGAGGGCTGGTTCACGAAGGACGGCCGCCAGTTCTGGGTCGCCGACCGGGGACGCGACACCGTGACCGTCGTGGACGCGGTGCACGGCGGCGTGATCACGAACCTGCACGTCGGGGCGGGCCCGTCCAAGGTCGTCATGAGCCCGGACGGCAAGTGGGCGTACATCAACCACACCAGCCTGCCGGAGATCACCGTGGTGAACGTGGCCACCCGCAAGGTCGTCGGTCACATCACCGGCCTCGCCGACTCCTTCGCCTCGGACCTGGCCATCTCGCCCGACGGCAGGCAGCTGTGGGTGCCCCACAAGCACGTCGGCAAGGTCACCGTGGTGGACCTGGCGCACGACAGGGTGCAGGCCGTGCTCGACACCGGCCCGGACACCAACCACCCCAACTTCGCGGTGCTGCCCACCGGTTCGTACGCGTACATCACGGTCGGCGGGCTGAACGAGACCAAGGTGTACCGCCTCACCGGTACCGGTACTCCGCAGCTGACGGCCACGGTCCACGACACCGGCAACGCCCCGCACGGCCTGTGGCCCAGCGGCGACTGGAGCCGCATGTACGTCGGCATGGAGAAGTCCGACAGCGTGGACGTGATCGACACCGCCACCAACGAGGTCGTCGACACCCTTGCCGTCGGCCAGGAGCCGCAGGCTCTGGTCTACGTCCCCGACGCCGTGCCCGCAGGCACCACGGACGCCACGACCCCGGGCCTGGGCACCCAGGGGCTGCACCAGCAGGGCCACAACGTGCCCACGACACTCCCCGACGGCACCCCGGGCGACATCACGGACCCGGTCCTCGGCAAGCACCTGGAGGCCACGATCCGGCCCGTCGTGGGGCTCGACATGATCGACCTCCAGGCGCGGAACCTGAAGCCCACCACCACCTACCGGGCGCTGAGCGTCGCTCCCGACGGTGCCCGGACCCCGGTCGTCACCTTCACCACCGACTCAGCCGGCAACGCCCCCCAAGTGCTGGCCTTCTCCTCATTCACCGGCCGCAGCATCGCCCTCGAGGAAACCACCACCCCGGGCGCGCAACCGACGGTGACCGCGGCCGACATGTCCGACTGCTGTTGCTGCTGAGAAGACGGTGGCCGAAATCCACCCCCTTCCGGCCCGGTGAAAGCTCGCGGATTCAGAGCGTGTTCACCGGGCACCTACCGATCCCGGGCGGGCCGACTGGGCATCATGGTCGGCATGACCGACCCGTACGAGGACACCGGCGCGGATGCCGACCAGGCCCGTAGTGACGACGAGCGCGACGCAGGATGGGACGAGGAGGACTCCTACGATCAGACCCGGTGACCCGGCCCGCCGGCCGGCCTCCCGACCCGGCCCGTGAGGGCCCCGCGACCGGCCGGGCGGTGCATCCGCCGCCCGGCCGGTCGGCGTACCCGCAAGGCTGCCCGCAGCGGCCGCCCCGGGAAAGACCGCGGGTCCGGTTTTCCGTTCAACACCCGTGGAATGCACGGTAATTGATCGATTCCCGCAGGTCCGTGAATTCCGCCCGGACCGGGTTGTCATGATTGGTGACGGATTTCGGGAGCGCTCCGCCGATCGGGTGATGCCCGGACGAGGGTATTGCACCGTCATTGGGCTCGATGGGTTACTGAAGTCGTCCGATCCGGTGGGCCCGCCCATCCTCTCCGGGGGGAGCGGGATTTCACCGGTCGTGATACGGCGGTGCTCTGTGTCCACGCTTTTCCGGGGGGAGTGAGCAGCCGATCGTTTCCGTGTCCGCGGCCGCTGACACGGGAGCCGCACGGCGGGCCCTCGATTGCAGGGGGAGCGTCAATGTCCGCTGTCCGCATCATCCGCTCGGTTCTCGTGGCAAGTGCCGCTTTCGCCGGGCTTGTCGCCGTGCCGGCTCAGGCACACGGCCAGATTCCCGTGGCATGCAGTGAGGACGCCCTGGTCAAGGCGGTCACCGCGGCGAACGCCGTCGGTGGCGACACCCTGGCCCTGGCTCCGTTCTGCACCTACACGCTGACCAGCGCCCATGGCAGCGCGTCCGACGGGCCGGTCGGTCTGCCGCCCGTCACCACCCCGATCACCCTGCTGGGGATGGGGGTCACCATCGAGCGAAGCCCCTCGGCCCCGGCCTTCCGGCTGGTGGAGGTCGACGGCCCGGCCGATGTGCCGGCCACCGACGGCCAGCTCACCGCCACCTCCATCACCTTCCGCGGCGGAAAAGCCATGTCGCCCTATCCCGGGGGCGGGATCGCCAATCGCGGTGGGGGAGTGTTCCTCACCTCTTCCACGGTCACCGGGAACACCGCTGTCGCCGGCGGCGGAATCTACAACGACAACGGCGGCGTGCAATTGATCGCCAGCAGTGTCACCGCGAACTCCGCCAGCGTTTCCGGCGGCGGAATCTACAACAACTCCGGGCCGGTGAATGTGCTGACCAGTGTCGTCAGCGGCAACACCCCCGACAATTGCGCCCCCGCCGGGTCGGTCCAGGGCTGCACCGGCTGACCCGTGGCACCGGCACCGGCCGCACCGCCCGACCGGCCTGCGCGCCGCGGGCGGATCGACGGGCCGCCCGGATTTCCCGCGGGCCCGTGCCCCTCGGCACGGCCGCGCAGACCACTGCACACGCCACTACTCGCACCATCACCACCTTTTCACCGAAGGAGCAGTCATGCCCATTTCCCCGAACCAGGGATCCACCGGCGGCGGCCAGACCGTCACCATCACCGGCACCAACCTCGGCGGCGCCACCGCCGTGCACTTCGGTACGAAACTGGCCACCATCACGGCCAACACCGCCACGTCCGTCACCGTGACCTCCCCGTCCGGCGCCGGCGTGGTCGGGGTGACCGTGACCACCCCCGGCGGCACCAGCAATCCGCTGTCGTTCTACTACGTGGGCGCTCCGTTCAAGTCCACTCTGAGCCCGGCCACCGGGGTCACCGCCGGCGGTGACACGGTGACCATCACCGGTACCGGCCTGTCCACGGCCACCTCCGTGGCCTTCGGTGCCAACTCGGCCACGCCGACCGTCGTCAACGACGGCACGATCACCGTCACCGTCCCCGCGGGCGCGGCGGCCGGACCGGTGGGCGTGTCCGTCACCACCGCCGGCGGCACCAACAACGGCCTGACCTACACCTATGTGGACGCACCCACCATCGCCACGGTCAGCCCGACCTCCGGCCCGACCTCCGGCGGCACCGCGGTGACCATCACCGGCACCGGCTTCACCACCGCTCAGTCGGTGACCTTCGGCGGCGTGGCCGCGCCGTTCTCCGTCATCAGCGACACGACCATCACCGCCACCACCCCGCCCGGAGCCGCGGGCGCGGTGGACGTGGTGGTCACCACCACGGGTGGCAGCGCCACGGCCGTCGGCGGCTTCACCTACGCGGCGGGCCCCGGCATCTGATCGGCCGCCAGTAGGCACGCCACGGGTGTGCTTTCGCACCCTCACGGCCCGGTTCCGGGCCCGGATGTCCCCCTGGCCCGGAACCGACTCTCAACCTCCTCGGGACCTCGGTCCACCGCGACGCGCGGTGGACCGGGGTCCCCCCGTCGAATCAAGGTGGACATGAACGCTTCCGCTCCGTTCTCACCCGCGTCCGAGGGCCAGTCGTGGCCCGGACCCGCCGTCCTCGCCGTCCCCGCCGTCCAGTCGGTGTCCCCGGTCACCGGCCCGACCGGCACCCAAGTCACCATCAACGGCTCCGGTTTCACGGGCGCGACCGCCGTCCGCTTCGGCTCCGCCCAGGCGACGTCCTTCACCGTGCTCTCCAACACCCAGATCACCGCGGTGGCTCCGCCCGGCACCGGCTCCGTCCAGGTCACCGTGACCTCGCCCGGCGGAACCAGTTCACAATTCGTGGTCTTCTCCTACACAGCCTCCCCGGCCCCCGTCCTCAGCGCCGTCAACCCCTCCTCCGGGCCGTCCTCCGGCGGCACCTCGGTGACGTTGACCGGCAGCGGCTTCACCGGCGCGACGGCGGTGCGTTTCGGTGGGGTGGCCGCCTCGAATGTGGTGGTGGTGTCGGATTCGGTGATCACGGCGACGGCTCCGGCCGGTTCGGGCACGGTGCAGGTCACCGTGACCACGCCCGCCGGTACGAGCAACGGCGTGCCGTACACGTACCTCTCCGTTCCGGTGCTCACCAGTGTGAGTCCGTCGTCGGGGCCGCCGTCGGGTGGTACGTCGGTGACGTTGACGGGCAGTGGTTTCACGGGTGCGACGTCGGTTCACTTCGGGGTGGCGACGGCCACGAATGTGGTGGTGGTGTCGGATTCGGTGATCACGGCGACGGCTCCGGCGGGTACGGGTACGGTGTCGGTCACCGTGACCACCCCCGGCGGCACCAGCAACGCGGTGTCCTACACGTACGTCTCGGTTCCGGTGCTGACCAGTGTGAGTCCGTCGTCGGGGCCGCCGTCGGGTGGTACGTCGGTGACGTTGACGGGCAGTGGTTTCACGGGTGCGACGTCGGTTCACTTCGGGGTGGCGACGGCCACGAATGTGGTGGTGGTGT
>NZ_JADKYB010000015.1 GCF_016918855.1 Actinacidiphila acididurans | reverse complement strand
CGCCGCGACAAGCCCTCCCCCAGAGCCTTCGGCTGGGAGGTACCCCCACCGGGCCGCGGGTCGCCACCGACCCCAGGGGGCAGGTGCCGCCACTCCTGGGGCGCCCACCGCGTACTCCCGGCGAACCCGAAGGAGGGCACGTATGACCGCAGGGGGCGGACGAGGAGCCGTCCGGGAGGACTGGTTGCTGGGGGAGGTGGCCCGGCGGGCGTATGGGCGGGTGGGAGGGCTCGCCCTGCTCGCGTTGGGGCAGACGGCACTCGTGCTGCTGCTTCCGTATGCGCTGGGCCACGCCCTGGACCTGTTGCTGCGGGGCCGCGCCGCAGGCGCGTGGGTGGGGGCGTGTGCGGCCGTGGTGGCCGCACAGTTCGTGGTGGGGGCGACAGCAGACGTGCTGTCGGCGACGACAACGGCCAAGTCCGCGGCGGACCTGCGACGCAGAGCGGTACAGCATGTGCTGGCCGCGGGGGAGCCGGCCGCAGCGACCGGGACGGGGGACCTGGTCAGCCGGATGGTCGGGAACGCGGCCGACACCGCTTCGGGGCCGGCCGCCGCGGCGGCGCTGCCCGCCACGGTCGCGGCGACCGTGGGGGCGATCGTGGCGCTGGGCCTGACCGACCTCTGGCTGGCGGTGGCCTTCGTCGCGGGAGCGCCCCTGCTCGCGCTGCTGGTACGGCGGTTCGCCCGGGTCTCCTCGGACAGCGTGGCCCGGTACCAGGACGCGCAGGGCAGGATCGCGGCCCGTCTGGTCGAGGCGCTGGGGGGCGCCCGGACGATCGCCGCCGCCCGTACCGAGGCCCGCGAGCGCGCCCGGGTGCTCACGCCGCTGCCCGAACTGGCTGCGCAGGGGCGGCGGATGTGGCACATCCAGGGCCGGGCCACGGCGCAGGCCGCCGTACTGGTGCCGCTGCTGCAGATCCTCGTGCTCGCGGTCGGCGGACTGCGGCTGACGCAGGGGGCGTTGAGCGTGGGCGGTCTGCTGGCCGCGACGCGTTACGCCTCGCTGGCCACCGGCATCGGCGTGGTGGTCGGGCAGGTCGGCGCGCTCGTACGGGCCCGCGCCGCGGCGAGGCGGGTGGCCGCGGTCCTGGACGTGCCCGAACTGCCGTACGGGACCGGGCGGCTGCCGCTCGCGGGGCCCGGGGCCGGTGCGGGGACGCTGGAGTTCCAGCAGGTCACCGCGGTGCGCGGCGGCGAGACCGTACTCCACGGGCTGAACCTGACGGTGCCCGGCGGGGCGTGCGTGGCCGTGGTCGGGCGGTCCGGCGCCGGGAAGTCCGTGCTGGCCGCGCTCGCCGGGCGGCTGGCCGATCCGGACGACGGGATCGTCGCGCTGGACGGAAGGCCGCTGTCCGAACTGAGCAGGGACGAACTGCGGGACGCGGTCGCCTACGCCTTCGAACGGCCCGTGCTGCTCGGCGACACCCTCACCGACGCCCTCGCCTTCGGCCGCGGTCCCGTCCTGCCCGGCAAGGTCGTCGCCGCGGCTCGCGCGGCCCGCGCCGACGAGTTCGTGCGGCTGCTCCCGGACGGTTACGACACCGCGCCCGCGGGCGCCCCGCTGTCCGGCGGCGAATACCAACGCCTGGGCCTGGCACGGGCGTTCGCGCACCCCGGGCGGCTGCTGATCCTGGACGACGCCACCTCCAGCCTGGACACCGTCACCGAACTGCACGTCGCCCGCGCCCTCCTGGAGGGCCAGCGCGGCCGTACCCGGCTGCTGACCACCCACCGCGCCGGCACCGCCGCCCGCGCCGACCTGGTCGCCTGGCTCGACTCCGGCCGCCTGCGGGCCCTCGCGCCCCACGGGGACCTGTGGCCGGACCCGGACTACCGCGCCCTGTTCGCCGCCGCGCCGGAACCGGCGGGCCCGGCCGGGGGAGCGCGCTCATGACGGCGACGACGGCGACGACGGGCGTCGAGGGCGTCGAGGGCGGGATGCGCGGCTGGCTGCGCGGGCACCTCGGCGTGCTGGGGGTGCTCGCCGCGTGGTCGGTGCTGGAGGCCGGACAGACCTTCCTCACCGGGTTCGCGCTGGCCAAGGCGCTGGACCACGGGTTCCTGCGCGGCCGGCCGGGGACAGGGGCCCTGTGGCTGGCGCTGGCCGCGGTGTGCGTGCCGCTGGGGGCGTACGGGACCGCCCGCGTCTTCCGCGCGCTGGCCGCGTTGGTGGAGCCGCTGCGGGACGTGCTGGTCGAGACGGTGGTACGGCGCGGCATACGGTCCGCGATCCGCGGCGGCGGGGCGCCGCACGCCTCGGTGGTCTCCCGGCTGACGCATCAAGTGGAGATCGCCCGGGACGCGTTCGGCGGGCTCGTCCTGGTCCTGCGGTCCTTCGTGTTCACCAGCATCGGCGCCCTGGCCGGCATGTGCGCGCTCGCCCCGGTCACCCTGCTGATCGTGGTGCCGCCGCTGGCTGTCGGCGTCGCCGTCTTCGCCCTCGCCCTGCGGCCGCTGGCCGCCCGCCAGCACCGCTACCTCGCCGCCGACGAAGCGCTCGCCGCCGAACTCGGCTCGCTCGCCGCCGGGTTGCGCGACATCCGCGCGTGCGGCGGCGAACCCGAGATGACCCGGCGGGCCGCCGACCTCATCGACGCCGAGTTGCGCGCCGAACGCTCCCTCGCCCGCTGGGGCGTCGCCCGCGCCGCCGCCCCGGCCCTCGGCGGCCGGCTCCCGGTCGTGCTGCTGCTGGCCTGCGCGCCCTGGCTGCTGTCCACCCATCGCATCACCGCGGGGGCCCTCCTCGGCGCGCTCACCTACCTCACCGAGTCCCTCCAGCCGGCCCTCCAGAACCTCGTCCACACCCTCAGCGCCGCCGGCACCCGCCTCGGCGTCGTCCTGGACCGCGTCGCGGGCCCGGACCTTCCGGAATCGGCGGAGGGCGGCCCGGAGGGCGTCGCGCCCGTACGGACCGGCGCCGTGCTGGAGTTCCGGGGGGTGACGTTCGGCTACGGCGGCGGGGCGCGGCCGGTGGTGCGCGGGCTCGACCTGGCGGTCGCGGCCGGGGAGCACCTGGCCGTGGTGGGGCCGAGCGGCATCGGCAAGTCCACGGTGGCCGGGCTCGCCGCGGGGCTGCTGCGGTCCGGGCGGGGGCAGGTGCTCAGCGCCGGCCTGCCCGCCCTGGTGCCGCAGGAGGCGTACGTGTTCCGCGGCACCGTCGGCGACAACCTGCGCTATCTCCGGCCGGACGCCGACCCCGACGATGTGCTTTCCGCTGCCGAACTTCTCGGCGCCGGCCCGCTCGTGGCCGCCCTCGGGGGCCTCACCGGCGAGGTGGACCCCGGCGCCCTCTCTGCGGGCGAACGCCAACTCCTCGCCCTCACCCGTACCTACCTCTCCCCGGCCTCCCTCGTCCTCCTGGACGAGGCGACGTGCCACCTCGACCCCGCGGCCGAAGCCGTCGCCGAACACGCCTTCGCCCACCGCCCCGGCGGCACGCTCCTCGTCGTCGCCCACCGCATCTCTTCCGCCACCCGCGCCGACCGCGTCCTGCTCCTCGACGGCACCCATGCGCTCTGCGGTACCCACACGGAATTGCTCCGCCTCTCGCCCCTCTACCGTGACCTCGTCGGCACGTGGTCGCCTGCGGCGCCCGCGGGTCGGGCCGGCCTCTGAGGCGTACGGCGCCCCCGGAGAAGGTTGGCCTTCCGCGGCTTCCAGCTCGGTGGGTTCCCATGCGTTGCCGGGTTCCGGTGCGTTGTGGTTGCGCGCGCAGTTCCCCGCGCCCCTGGGGTGGAGCCTGGGCGGCTCCGCAGCCCCCGAGCTGGTTGCCGTTGCGGCTTCCGACTCGGCGGGTTCCGATGCGTCGCCGGCTGCTGGTGCGTTGTGGTTCCTCGCGCCCACGCGGCGCCAGCCGCATATCGGCTACAGCCCCGCGCCCCTTCGGGGCGCTCCCGGCGAACCCGCACCTGCAGCGGCCCGGTTCGCCGGAGCTACCCGGGGCCCGCTTGGCGGCGGGCGGTTCGCCGGGAAAACCGAGGGGCGCGGGGAACTGCGCGACCAGCCTCCCCCAGAGCCTTCGGCCTGGGCGGTACCCCCACCGTGGCGCGGGTCGTCACCGGCCCGAGGGGGCAGGTGCTGCCGCTCCCGGGTCACCGGCAGAACGCGGCGCAAGCCGCACATCAGGGACGGCCCGCACATTTATCGGGGTGCGGGACACCCATTCGCTGGGGTCAGACCCAGCCGGCCACCCGGGAAATACGGATCGCGTCGACGCGGTTGCGGGCGCCGGTTTTGCGGGTGATCGCCGCGAGGTAGTTGCGGACGGTGCCGTTGCCGAGGTGGAGGCTGCGGGCGATTTCGTTGACGGAGGCACCCTCGGCGCTCAGGGAGAGGACACTGAGTTCGCGGCGGGTCAGCGGCATCTCCGCGGCCTGCATGAACTCGACGGCGAGGGATTCGTCGACGAATCGTTTCCCTTCGGCGGCGCGGCGGACCGCGGCCGGGAGGCGGTCGGGCGAGCGGTCCTTGTTGACGAAGCCGAGCGCCCGCGCGTCGTAGGCGCGGCGCAGGTTCCCGGGCTTGCCGGCGTCGGTCAGGACGACCAGCCCGGCCGTGCAGCGCATCATGTCCGCCGCACTCGCGGCCTCAGGGGCCCGTAAGGACACCTCCGCGGACCCGGAGCCGGATGCGGCCCGGCTGAGCGTCCGGCCGGCCGGAGCGTGGCCCTCCGCGGGTCTCGTCCAGCCGCCGACGTGCCGGCGCCAGCCGGGACAGTCCGCGTCGGCCACCCACACGTGCGGGCGTAACAGGCGGCCGGATTCGTTCACGCGGTGCCAATCCGCGCCGGCCACTTCGAAGTCGGGCTCCTGGTCCAGCAGCGCCGCCAGCGCGGATCGCAGCAGGCTCTGTTCATGAGCCACCAGTACACGTATCACCGTTCGGTCCCCTCGCGTCGTCGTTGCGAGCTCCGCAGAGCTCTCCCCAAGCTCCCCCAGACGAGCGCCTTCCTTCCTACCGGGGGCGTACGCCTGTGAGCAGCCGGGCAAACCGTACGTATGGGGTGATTCAGGCGGCGTGCTGGGGCTTATGGGGCGCATTGATACGTGACGTGCGCCCTCCGATCGGGTGATACCGCTTACCGGTCGAATGCGTTAAAGGGGGCTGGTTCCAGCAGTCGGCACGCCGTACGGATGTCGGTCGTCACCAGGTCCACGGGTGCCCGCCCGGCCAGCCAGCCGACCAGGGCCGCGTGCCAGGTGTGCTCGATCACGCGTACCGCCGCCAGCCGGCTGTCGGACGGCGGGACGGCGGCCGGCCCGATCGCCTCCAGGATGATCGTGGTGGTCAGCCGGGAGCAGGTGTCCACCTCGGCCCGCACCGAGCGGTCGGCGAAGAGCATCGCCCGTACCATCGCGTCGGCCAGCAGCGGTTCGCGCTGCAGGGCGCGGAAGGCGCGCAGCAGGGTTTCCGCGACCCGCTCGCCGGGCGCGCCGGCGGCGGGCGGCCGGGTCCGCAACGCCTCGTGCAGCAGGCCGAGCTGGTCCTGCATGACGGCCACCAGCAGGTGGATCTTCGACGGGAAGTAGCGGTAGAGGGTGCCGAGCGCCACCCCGGACAGCTCCGCGACCTCCCGCATCTGCACCGCCTCGAAGCCGCCCTGGCAGGCCAGTGCGGTGCCGGCGTCCAGGATGCGGCGGCGCCGGGCCTCCTGTCGCTCGGTCAGGGGCGGCGCCGGCCGGGGTTCCGCGCTGATGTCTGCCATGGCCTTGCCGTCCTGTCTCGTGCCCGTGCGTGGTGCCTTGGTGCTTGCGGTGCCTTGGTACTTGTGGTGCCCGGTTCCCGTGCTCGTGTCGCCCGGTCCGCCGGCCCTCAGCGCCGCGTGGCGCGAATCACCCGGCACGGGCGGCTGGCCCGCGGTGGCGGAGGGTACATTCGCGTTCTGTACGATCGATTCTGAAACCTGTTCTACATTAAGCGCGACCGGTGACGCTCCGGCTCAATCGCGGTGAGAAGGGGGCCGGGTGTGACCCAGGAGACCAGGCCGCTGCGCATAGCGCTGCTCAGCTACAAGGGCAACCCCTTCTGCGGCGGTCAGGGGGTCTACGTACGCCACCTGTCCCGGGAACTGGCCGCGCTCGGCCACCGGGTCGAGGTGATCGGCGCCCAGCCGTACCCGGTACTGGACGAGGTGGGCGGCAACAGCGTCACCCTCACCGAGCTGCCGAGCCTGGACCTCTACCGCGAGCCCGACCCGTTCCGTACCCCCCGCCGTGAGGAGTATCGGGACTGGATCGACGCTCTGGAGGTCGCCACCATGCGCACCGGCGGCTTCCCGGAGCCGCTCACCTTCAGCCTGCGCGCCCGGCGCCTGCTGGCCGCCCGCCGCGCCGACTTCGACGTCGTCCACGACAACCAGACCCTCGGCTACGGCCTGCTGGGCGTGGGCCTGCCGCTGGTCACCACCGTCCACCACCCCATCACCGTCGACCGCCGGCTGGAGCTCGAAGCCGCGCCGAACCTGAGCCGCCGCATGTCGCTGCGCCGCTGGTACGGCTTCACCCGCATGCAGAAGCGCGTCGCGCGCCGGCTGCCGTCGGTGGTGACCGTCTCCGGCACCTCCCGCGAGGAGATCATCGAGGACCTCGGGGTGCGGCCGGAGCGGATCCGGGCGGTGCCGATCGGCGCCGACGCCCGCCTGTTCACCCCCGACCCGTCGGTCCCGGTGGTGCCCGGCCGGATCGTGACCACCTCCAGCGCGGACGTGCCGCTCAAGGGCCTGGTCTTCCTGATCGAGGCGCTGGCGAAGGTGCGCGTCACCCGTCCCGCCGCCCACCTGGTGGTGGTCGGCACCCGCCCCGCCTCCGGACCGGTCGCCGACGCGATCGAGGGCCACGGGCTCGGCGGCGCGGTCGAGTTCGTCAAGGGCATCAGCGACGACGAGCTCGTCCGGCTGATCCGCAGCGCCGAGGCGGCCTGCGTGCCGTCGCTGTACGAGGGCTTCTCGCTGCCGGCCGCCGAGGCCATGGCGACCGGCACCGCGCTGGTGGCGACCACCGGCGGCGCCATCCCGGAGGTGGCCGGACCGGACGGGGAGACGTGCCTGGCGGTCCCGCCGGGCGACGCCGGTGCGCTGGCCGCCGCCCTGGACCGGGTGCTGGGCGACCCGGAACTGCGCGCCCGGCTCGGCGCCGCGGGCCGGGCCCGGGTGCTGGAACGGTTCACCTGGGCGCGCGCCGCCGAGTCGACCGTCGAGGTCTACCGGGAGGCGATCGCGAACCAGCCGTCCCGCCGGCCGGCCCGGCCCCCCGTGCCGGCGACCCCGGCCGCGGGCCGTCCCGCCCGTATCCCCGGGACGACCGAGGTTCCGGCCGCACCGGGTACGGCTCCGGACGCCGCCCCTGACCAGGAGACCCGCGTGGGGAGCAACCTCTGATGCTGACCGTCGACTTCACCCGTTTCCCGCTCGCCGCGGGCGACCGCGTGCTGGACCTGGGATGCGGCGGCGGCCGGCACGCCTTCGAGTGCTACCGGCGCGGCGCCCGGGTGGTCGCCCTGGACCGCAACCCCGACGAGGTCCGCGAGGTCGCGGGCTGGTTCGTCGCCATGCGGGACGCCGGCGAGGTCCCGGCCGGCGCGTCCGCCGTGGCCATGGAGGGCGACGCGCTCCACCTGCCGTTCCCCGACGCCAGCTTCGACGCGGTGATCGTCTCCGAGGTGATGGAGCACATACCCGACGACAAGGGCGTGCTCGCCGAGGTGGTCCGGATCCTGCGCCCCGGCGGCCGGGTCGCGGTCACCGTCCCGCGCTACGGCCCCGAGCGGGTGTGCTGGGCGCTGTCCGACGCCTACCACGAGGTCGAGGGCGGCCACATCCGCATCTACCGGGCCGACGAACTGCTGGAGCGGATCCGCGAGTCGGGCCTGGCACCGTACGGCACCCACCACGCGCACGCGCTGCACGTGCCGTACTGGTGGCTCAAGTGCGCGGTCGGCGTGGACAACGAGCAGGCGCTGCCGGTACGGCTCTACCACAAGCTGCTGGTCTGGGACATCGTCAAGAAGCCGCTGGCCACCAAGCTCGCCGAGCAGGCACTCAACCCGGTGATCGGCAAGAGCTTCGTCGCCTACGCCACCAAACCGCGGCTGCCGGACGGGCCTTCGCCGGAACCGGCCGGCACCGCGGACGCCGCCAGGTGACCCGGACCGACGGAGGAGGCCGCGGCGGCAGGACCGAACGGCTCGTGCTGCCCGGCGTGTTGACCGCCGAGCAGGCGTGGGCCACCGTCACCGGCATCGCCGGCGCGCAGCGCCCGGACGGCGCCATACCGTGGTTCTCCGGCCACCACCTCGACCCGTGGGACCACACCGAGGCCGCGATGGCCCTCGACGCGGCCGGCGAGCACGAGCGGGCCCGGGCCGCGTACACCTGGCTGGCCCGCCACCAGAACCCGGACGGCTCCTGGTACGCCGCCTACCACGACGGCGACCCGGAGCGGCCCACCGACCACGGCAGCGAGACCAACTTCTGCGCCTACCTGGCGGTCGGCGTCTGGCACCACTTCCTGGCCACCGGCGACGAGGTGTTCCTGGACCGGATGTGGCCGCACGTGGCCGCGGCGATGGAATTCGTCCTCGGCCACCAGCAGCCCGGCGGCCAGATCGGCTGGCGGCGCGAGCCCGGCGGGCAGGCCACCGCCGACGCGCTGCTCACCGGCAGCGCCTCCATCCACCAGGCGCTGCGCTGCGCCCTGGCCATCGCCGAGCACCGCGGATCGCCCCAGCCGGACTGGGAGTTGGCCACCGGGGCACTGGGCCACGCGGTGCTGCGCCACCCGGAACGGTTCCTGGACAAGCGCCACTACTCCATGGACTGGTACTACCCGGTGCTCACCGGCACCCTGCGCGGACCCGCCGCCCTGGACCGCATCGAGGAGGGCTGGGCCCGCTTCGTGGTGCCGGGCCTGGGCGTGCGCTGCGTGGTGCCCAACCCGTGGGTGACCGGCGGCGAGAGCGCCGAACTCGCCCTGGCGCTGTGGGCGGTGGGTGAGTCCGACCGCGCGGTGCGCATCCTCGCCGACATCCAGCACCTGCGGGCCGAGGACGGCATGTACTGGACCGGCTACGTCTTCGAGGACCGGGCCTTCTGGCCGGCCGAACGCACCACGTGGACCGCGGCCGCGCTGCTGCTCGCCGTCGCCGCGCTCGGCGGGGACGAGGCGACGACCGAGGTGTTCGGCGCGGAAAGACTGCCGGACGGGCTGGACCCCGACTGCTGCTGACCGCCCGTTCGGTCGCGTCGCCGGGGGCCTGCCCGTCCGGCAGCCCGCCTTGTGCTTTCCGCTCTTTCCCGCTCGTTCCCGTTCCGCTCGTTCCCGTTCCGCTCGTTCCTTCTCGGCCCTGATCCCGTACGGGTCAGGCCCGGTTCACCCGGCCGGCCACGGCATGCGCCACCACCAGGTACACCACTGCGGGCAGACCGTAGTTGAGCACCGTGCGCCATTTGGCATTGCTCGGCGTGAACAGGTCCCTCGACCAGCCCGCCAGCCAGTCCGCCGAGTGGTGGACCCAGTTGACCAGGTCGTTCGCCCGGTTGGCGTCGAAGACGAAGAACAGGATCCACAACAACAGGATCAGTGCTGCGATGTCTGCGGCGACCAGGATGATCACCGCGGCGGGGTTGCCGCCATACCGTCTGGCCATGCCGTTCGCCTTGCCCCGAAAGCCCGGGCAAAACCCGCACGCGCGCGTGTACACCGGTTTCGGCCGGCGCGCCACCCGGCGGGGCAGGACGCACACCCGGCGTACCGGTCTCCGGACGCCGGAACGGCCGGTGCGCCCCCCCGCAACCGCGTGGGGGGCGCACCGGCCGTTCTTCGTTCCGTGTCTCCGGCTCGCCGGCCGCCGCGCGCGAGGCGACCGTATGACCGGTACGGCTCAGCCGCGCTGGATGCCGCTGCTGTCCTGGAGGACGCCGCGCCGCCCGTCCTGGGTCTGCGCGACCAGGGCCGCACCGCGCTGGTCCACCGCGAGGTACCAGGTGCCCGGGGTGAGCTCGGCGATCTGGCCGCCGGTGCCGTCCTCCGAGTACAACGGGCGCGGCACCGGAACCGCGAACCAGAAGGCGGAGAAGTCACCGGCCGGCTTCGCGGCGGCGGCGGTCGGCTGCGGGGCCGGGGCGCCGTACGGCGACTGCTGCTGCGCGGCGGGCTGGCCGTAGCCGCCCTCGACGGACTGGGCGCCGCCTGGGTAGCCGTAACCGGCCTGCGGCGGACCGGCCGCGTACGGCTGCGGGCCGCCGGCTACGTACGGCTGCGGCGCCGGGGTCGCCCCCATCAGCGGCGCCTTGAGCGCGGGCAGGCGGTTGTTGAGGACCGCCACCACGGCCAGCCCGATACCGAAGATGAACGTCAGCCAAGCCCCCGCGCCTTTGCTCACGCCATGATTGCTGCCCATCGCCGACGGGATGACCGTGGAGAAGATCGACCAGAAGGCCGCCCATCCGACGAACACGCCCAGCGCGGTGCCCCACTGGTCCAGGGTCAGCCCGATGACCTGGCGGCCCGGCTGCTGCCGCGCGAACACGAACAAGGCCGCGGTGGCGAGGGCGCCCAGGGTCACGGTCGGCAGCAGCGGGAACAGGGCCGGGCTCCACGAGCTGGCCGACTTGGAACCGTCGCCGAGGTCGAGGGAGAAGAACGGCAGGAACGAGGCGATCAGCAGCAGCACCGCTGCGCCGATCACCGCGCCGTCTCCTCGGGTCAGGGAGCGGATGTTCACGTCAGGTCCTGTCCTTACGTCATGAGTCGGTCGGTCGTACGGTCTTGCCGCTCAGCTCTTGCGCGCTGCGATGCGGTGGGGTCGGTCGGCACGGCGAGGCACAACGGGGTGCACCATCGTACGGGTGTGATCTTGGTGCGGCGGGCCGGGTCTGACCATTGGTGCGCGATCCATACCGGACTGCTACAGCCCTGTCACCTCTTCCCTTCCAGGAAGGCGGTGAGCCCGTCGGCGATCCCCTGGGCAGCGTGCTGCCGCCATGCCGCGTCCGTCAATGCCCTGGCATCGACGGAGTTGCGCATATTGCCGCATTCGATGAACACCTTCGGCACCTTCGACAGGTTGAGCCCGCCGAGGTCGTCGCGCACCGTCAGCCCCTTGCCGCCGGCCAGATACGTGGCGAACGGCTCCTTCGTCGCCGCCGCGAAGTGCGCCCGCAGCGTGGTGGCCAGCCGCAGCGACGGCGCGGCGATCGCGCGGGTGTCGGCGATGCCCGCGCGCAGCGACTTGGGAGCGATCACATGGAAGCCGCGGCCCGAGGCCGGCCCGCCGTCGGCGTGGATGGACAGCGCCGCGTCGGCGTGCGCCGCGTTGCCGATCCTGGCCCGCTCGTCCACGCACGGCCCGTACGGGAGGTTGCCGTCCTGCGTGAGCTTCACCGTGGCACCCCGCGCCTGGAGGATCGCCCGCACCCGGCGCGAGACGTCCAGGGTGTACGACGCCTCCGGGTAACCGGCGTTGGTCGCCGTGCCCGTGGTGTCGCACTCCTTGCGCCCGTTGCCCACGTCCACCAGGCGTGCGATCTGCGCGGTATGATGCGAGTTGCCCGGATTGTGGCCCGGGTCGATCACGATCACCCGGCCCGCCAGCGGCAGTTTGCCCGTCGTGTGCGGGGTGCCGTACGGCGTCGGTGCCGCCGGGTGCACGGCCGGCCCGGTGGCGTGCGCGGACCCGCCCAGGCTCATCGGCGTATTCGTTCCGGAGCCGGGAGTGCTCCCGTTCGCCCTCAGGGCCAGCCAGCCCGCCAGGCACGCAGCGACGGCCACGGCCGCCGCGATGATGAGGGGGCCGCGACGCCCGCCCCCGCCGGCCTCGTTGCTGAACACGTGAGCGACTCTATCGGGTCCCCGGAAGTGGGCCCGCCCGGCGGCGGGCCGGTTCGCCCGGAACAGCCCCCCGGGCGCGGGGCACCGCCTAAAGGTGACGGTTCGCCCGGAGTGGTCAGGGGCGCGGGGAACTGCGCGCTCAGCCCCATCCGTGGCGCGGGGTCGCCACCGGCCCGAAGGGGCAGTTGCTGCCGTCTCCGGACCACCGGCAGTGGGTGGTTGCTCGCGCTGGGGGCACCCCCGGACGAAGTCTGGGGGACCCCGCGCCCCTTTGGGGCGAACCGTACTCAGACTCGGCGAAGGACCCGCAAGGAGCCGGTCGCCGACTCCTCGGCGAAGACACCGGAGTCGAGGGCACGCCGATAGATGTGGAAGGGGGCCTGCCCACCGTCCGCGGGGTCGGGGAAAACGTCGTGGATGATGAGCAACCCACCCGCGGCGACCCGAGGGGCCCACCCCTCGTAATCCGCGTTGGCGTGCTCCTCGGTGTGGCCGCCGTCGATGAAGACCAGCCCGAGGGGCTGCCGCCACAGCCGGGCGACCTGGGGCGAGCGGCCGACGATCGCGATCACGTGCTCCTCGAGCCCGGCCGCGTACAGGGTGCGCCGGAACTCCGGCAGGGTGTCAATCCGCTCCGTGACCGGGTCGACGAGCGAGGCGTCGTGGTACTCCCATCCCGGTTGCTGTTCCTCGCTGCCGCGGTGGTGGTCGACGGTCACTGCCACCGTGCCGGCGTCGCGGGCCGCGTCCGCGAGCAGGATCGTGGACCGCCCGCAGTAGGTGCCCACCTCCAGCAGCGGCAGTCCCAGTTCCGCCGCGGCCTTCCCTGCCGCGGCGTACAGCGCGAGCCCCTCGTCCAGTGGCATGAACCCTTTGGCGGCCTCGAAGGCCGCGAGCACATCGGTCACGCGATCACATTATTGGGCGGCGGCAGGCGACGCGCCCCACTTGGGCAACCCCTTGCGATGCGCCCGGGGCTTCCCGCGCCGTGTGCTCCGGGCCGCCGCGGCGCGCGTACGGCGGCCCAGTGATCCCGGACCTCCGGGCGTAGGACGAAATCCCGATGACGCGGGGCCGGGGGTGTCCGCGAGGATGGGGACCATGACCGAACTCCTGGGACAACGGCAGCGGACCGGACGAGGCGGCGGGGGGACCGCCGCGCCGGCGTGGGCAGTACTGATGGCGGTGTGCGCCGGGCAGTTCCTGGTGGTGCTCGACGTGTCCGTGGTGAACGTGGCCCTGCCGTCGATGCGGACCAGCCTGGGCATGGGCGAGACCGGCCAGCAGTGGGTGGTCAACGCCTACGCCCTGACCTTCGCCGGATTCCTGCTGCTGGGCGGCCGGGCGGCCGACCTCTTCGGGCGCAAGCGCGTCTTCCTCACCGGGCTGAGCCTGTTCACCCTGGCGAGCCTGGCCGGCGGCCTGGCCCAGGACCCCTGGATGCTGATCACCGCCCGGGCGGTGCAGGGCCTCGGCTCCGCCGTGCTCGCGCCCACCACCCTGTCCATCCTGACCACGTCCTTCCCCGAGGGGCCCGAGCGGACCCGGGCGATCGGCACCTGGACCGCGGTCGGGGCCGGCGGCGGTGCGGCCGGCGCCCTGGTCGGCGGTGTGCTCACCGATTACCTGTCCTGGCGCTGGGTGCTGCTGGTCAACGTGCCGGTCGGCATGGTGGTGCTGGCCGGCGCCCTCTACAGCCTCACCGAGAGCCGCGGCGCGGCCGGACGGCGGCTCGACATACCCGGCGCGGTGCTGGTGACCGCTGGTGTGGCCGCCCTCGCGTACGGCATCTCGCAGTCCGAGTCGCACGGCTGGACCTCGGTGGACTCCCTGCTGCCGATCGTCGCCGGCCTGGTGCTGCTGGCCGTGCTCGCCGTCGTCGAGCAGCGCACCGCCCAGCCGCTCATACCCTTGCGGCTGTTCGGCGTGCGCTCGGTGTCCGCCGCGAACACCGTGCTGCTCGCCAGCGGTGCCGCCACCTTCGCCACCTGGTACTTCCTGTCCCTCTACATGCAAGGAGTGCTGCACTGGAGCCCGGTGAAGACCGGCGTGTCCTTCCTGCCGCACACCGTCGCCATCATCGCCGGCTCCAAGCTGGCGCCCCGTCTGATGGCCCGGATCGACCCCCGGTGGATCGGCGCGACCGGCGGCGCCCTCGCCGCGGGCGGCCTGGCCTGGCAGAGCACCCTGTCCGCGCACGGCAGCTTCGCCGGGACCATCCTCGGCCCGGGTCTCGTCACCATGTTCGGCGCCGGCCTGCTGATGACTCCCATCGCCGCGGCGGCCGTCTCGGGCGTCGGCCCCGGTGAACAGGGCCTGGTCTCCGGCCTGCTCAACACCTCCCGCCAGCTCGGCGGCGCCCTCGGCCTGACGATCCTGGCCACCACGGCCGCCGACCGCATCTCGGCCCGCACCGCCGCCGGTGCCTCCTACGACACCGCCCTCGCCTCGGGTTACGCCCGCGCGTTCCTCATCGGCGCCGCCATCATCGCCGCGGGCACCTGCCTGACCGCCTTCCTGCCCAAGCCGGGCGCACGCAAGGACGCTGCCTAGTCCTCGCGCAAAGGACCGTCCGGCCGCCGCGCCGGGCAGTCCGCCGCCTCCGCCGTATTCAGCAGATCGCGGCAGGGGCATTCGGGACATTGATTGTTCGCTCTTGTCCCGACATGCTGTCCGTAAAAGCACTGCTGCACCAGGCGTAATCTGGTCCGAGTCCTTGCCGCGCTCGGAGAGTTGGTCACCGTGGTTCAGTACCTCGTCGGCTCACGCGCGAGCATGCTTGCCAAAGCGCAGGTACGGGAGTACCTGCGCCCCCTGCGCGAGCAGTTTCCGGCGGTCACCTTCACGCACCGGGTCATTCTGGAAGGCGGCGACAAAGACCGTAGGTCGCTTGTCTCCGATGTGTCGGCGGTCAGTGGCGGATCGGCATTCAGCAGCGAACAGGAAGCGGCCTTGGCGCGCGGGGACGTCGATGTGGTCGTCCATTCCCTCAAAGACCTGCCTACGTCGAACCCGCCCGGCTTGATGCTGCTGCCTCCGCCGGGGCGGGAGGAGGTGTCCGATGCGTTGTGCGGTTCGACTCTCGCCGGATTGCGGAAAGGGGCGAGGGTCGGCACGGGTGCCCCTCGCCGCGCGGCGCAACTCCTCGCTGTTCGTCCTGACCTCCAGGTAGTTCCCATTCGCGGCAATGTTCCGCCCCGCCTGAAGAAGATCGAGACGGAGGGGCTGGACGCGGTGGTCGTGGCGGTGGCAGGGCTTCGCCGGCTCGGCCTTGAGCATGCCATCGGTGAGGTGCTGCCACTTGAACTTTTTCCGCCGAGCCCGGGGCAGGGCGCTTTGGGGATTCAGGTCCGCGAGGACAAGGCGGCCGTCCGTGAAATACTTTCCACCGTGGGCGACGCGGCCGTTGACGCTCAGGTCAGGGCCGAGCGCGCGTTCCTCGCCGAACTGCACGGAGGGTGCAGCGTGCCGGTCGGCGCTTACGCCCAGCTACGGGCGGATGGCAAGTTGCGTCTGTTCGGGCAAGTAACTTCACTGGACGGCGCCGAGCGGGTTTCGGGTTCCCGGACAGGTCCTGCGGATGAATCCGAAAAGCTCGGCGCCGAATTGGCTGCCGATCTCATTGACCAAGGTGCCAACTCGATCCTCGACGAGGCGCGAGCGGCTACGGCGATCAGCTGAGTTGTCGAGCGATGTCCAGCGCGGCATACGTGACGCTCGCTGCCGCCCCTGCCCGCTTGAGCATGGTGAACAATTCCACCAGTCGCCGCACATCGCGTCGCCCGGTCTCGGCGTCCAGGCGGCTGAGAGTCGTGTACTCGCCGGACACGGAGAACGGGAAGAGCGGGGCGCGCGTCAACCCCCTTAATTTCGTGAGTACGTCCCCGGTGAACAAGGCCGGCTCCAAAAGCAGCATGTCGGCGCCGTTTGCTTCCATGCGCAGTGCGGCGTCTACGAACTGGTCGGCCTGGACCGGGTTGATCTGGAATTCTCGGTCGGCTCCCGGTTTGAGGGTGGCTCCCATCGTGAGCCGGAACCCGTCATAAAGCGAACTCCGGAAAATCACATGAGGCATGACGGACACCCCTTCGTGCCCGGATTCGTCCAGCGCACGACGAACGGCCCCGGTGACCTCAAGCACCATCGATGCGGGACCTACGATGTCCGCTCCTGCTTCGGCGTGGATGACGGCCTGCCGTGCGGTGACGTCCGCCGTCGCCGGGATGTCCGGTCTTCCGTGCCGGTCGGTGAGGTAGCAGACGCCATCCGACGTATAGCTGCACAGACACGCCTCGGTCATGACCGCGGCCTCGGGAACTGCTTCCTTGGCAGCCCGAACCGCTCGGACCATCAGCGAATCGGTGGCGAGAGCCTTTTCCCCGGTGCTGTCCCGCTCAGTCGATTCGGCGAAGAGTTTCACCGACCTGATCCCGAACTCGGCACATTTGCGCATGATGGCCGGGATTTTCGACACGGTCGTGGTGGGCATTTCCCGCTCCGCGGACTCTGCGGTGACGAGCAGCACCATCGACAGGTCGGCAGGCGTGAGCGCTCGTGACTCCAGCAGGTTTCGGACGGCCGGTCGATTGCGTAGCGGGCTCGCCCCCTTGGCGGTCGCCGCGCTGTCTGCCGCGACAGTCATGTCTCCCCCTTGAGCATTGGAAAGTGTGCGACATCATGGGCCCCAAGCGGTCGAGAACACCGCCGCCCGCCCGAGGCCGCTTGTGTGGGTGTTCTTCTAGCGGCTTGTGGTGGGGTTCCAGGGGTCGTGGAGCTGCCAGGTGTGGCCGCCGGGGTGGCCCTCGTATTCGCAGCAGTGGCCGTGTTCGGGGTGGGTGGCGGGGCAGTCGGGGAGGACCAGGAGGCTGTCGGGGGTGCCGTCGTGGGGCCATCGGGTCCATACGGCGCTGTTGTCGGCGACGGCGTTGACCATGGCGTAGTGGTGGCCGGTGGTGTGGTGTTGCAGGGTGCAGCGCAGGTCCCGGATGTCGGCGGGCACGCCGTGCGGGTCTCCCGCCCACGCGAGGGCGGTACGGGCGAGGGGGTCGGGCAGCACGGTCAGGGTCGAGCAGATCGGTGCACGGCTGGGGGCGATGGCGGTGGTGGGCATAGCGCTGTCCTGTCGGTGAAGTGGCTGGGTTTCGAGGGTTGGCCGACTGCCGGTAGGGCGTGCACGGCCGAAGGTTCTGAGTGGTGCGGGGTGGGTGGTGCCGGTCCCGTCACGCGGGACGGGGAAGCCGGCCCCGGGCACGGGGGTGGGGAATCCGGGGCGCTGTCGCCCGCCAAGGTCACTCGCGTTGCGCCTGGCGGCTGGCAGCCGTGGGCCGGAGCGGCGGTCAGGGGAGGCGGCGGTGCCGCCCGGTGGGTGGCCGGTGGCTGTGGTGGCTGGGTGTTCCGGCCAGGTCCGGGCCTCGCATGTCACCGGCTCCGGTGTCCTTGACTATGTGGGTGTCGATGATCCGGTCGGCGAGTATCCGGACGCAGGCGGTGCAGGCGAACACGTCCGCGGTGACGTTCAGGGTGGTGGCCGAGCCGATCCGCAGGACCCGGGCCGGCTCCCGCCCGCACCACAGCCAGCACTGGCCGGTGGTCCACGAATTCGCGTCGTCCGCCCGGGCCGTGGGCGGTGGGCGGTCGGGCGAGAGGGGCGGCCGCATCGGGCCCGTCCTCGGTGGTCCGAGCCGGCCGACGCTCATGGGCTCATCACCACCCCGGGGCTCGTCGGGGCGTGACGAGTGGCGGGCTCTAAGCTGCGCTGCCCTGCGGGTGCCTCCTGCGTGCGGCGAGGCGCCAGGCGTGCCCAGACGAGCTTGCCCGGTGCGGGCGAGGGATGGGTGTAGCCCCATGCCTCGCTGAGGGCCTGCACCACCGTCAGCCCGCGGCCGTGCTCGGCGTCGGGTGAATCGGGCCGGGGAAGGGGCACGCGCACGTCCCAGTCGTGGACCGCAACCGTCAGCCCGTTCCCGGTCAGCCAGAGAAGCAGGCTGCACCGGGCGTCCTCGTAGGCGCCGACGACCTCGCGCTCCGGAACGGCGTGCTCAACGGCGTTCGACAACAGCTCGGACACGACCACGACCGCATCGTCCGCGGCGGCCTCTGCCACGCCCCACCGGCCCAGTACGTCCCTGGCATGAGCCCGACCCCACCGGATCGCGCTCGGCGACGACGCCAGGTCCAAGCGGCTGTGCAATGGCTGTTGGATGCCGGTCACGGTCACACCTCCTGAAGGCACTCACTGACTACGCGACATTCCCTGGCACTGCTTTGCGCCGGGGAGTGACGCGGTAGTTAAGAGGTTCTCGGTATGGCGCGTGATGGAAAAGGTTTCTAGGGGGTTTCTCTTCCCGGCCAAAGGCCGTTGTGCCTGGTGACTGGGTAGGCTCATAACAACGGTCAGGAAGGCAGGACCACAGCATGGCTGAGTCGCCATTAACGCATCCGCTGGCCTACCTACGGCACACCCACGGCTGGGGCGTTGCCGAGTTCGCGCGTCTTATGCAGGACCACGGGGCCAGGCTCGGGGTGCCGCTCGCGACCAATCGCACGACAGTTTGGAAGTGGGAACACGGTCAAACCCCTGATCGCGATGCGCAGTACGTGCTGGCTGACCTGCTGGGAGTCCCTGCCACTGATGCGGCCCCGGATCTGTGGCCGGCCTGGTTGCCGGTCTGGGAAGTGGCCGCGCTCAACGCTCCCTGGACGCTGCCGGGTACCGTGGCAGCAGTCGAAGATTTGGTCAGGAGCGCGCGAATGGACCGCAGAGGATTCCTCACGAT
The DNA here is from genome assembly GCF_016918855.1 of Actinacidiphila acididurans. Lineage (GTDB taxonomy): Bacteria > Actinomycetota > Actinomycetes > Streptomycetales > Streptomycetaceae > Actinacidiphila > Actinacidiphila acididurans. The sequence continues at coordinate 206,712 of NZ_JADKYB010000015.1, read as the reverse complement.
CACCGGCGTCTCACTCACTGCCCTGGCTATGAGCTGGGCAGCAGCACCGTCCGCCTTCGCCGCAGCCGCAGGCGGAGACCGTGTCACCGACAACATGCTCGCCGACCTCGAACTGCGGGTCGGGACTCTGCGCAGCCTTGACGACCAGATGGGCGGGGCACGTCTGCTCGAGCAGGCCCATGGTGATCTGGCACTCATCACCTCGTTGATCAGGCATGCCCGGTACACCGACGCGGTAGGAGCGCGGCTGCACTCACTTGCCGCGCAGGTCGCGTACCTGACGGGCTGGATGGCCTACGACTCCGGGCTGCACAGCGCCGGCCAGCAGTATTACGTGGCCGCGCTGCGGGCCTCCCGGACCGCGGGGGACGGCGACTTGGGCGCGTTCCTGCTCGCCGAAATGGGCGTCCACGCCTCCGACGGCGGATACAACCGGGAGCGGGCAAGCCTGCTGCGTACGGCGCTGGACCAAACACCCGGAACCGTGCCTTTGGTGACCCGCGCATACCTTTACCTGCACCTTGCCGCCGCCCTCGCCCAGCAGCAGGAGCACCGGGAAGCCGCGAGCGCGCTCCACCGCTCGGTGACCCTTTGGGACCGGACGAACGACGAGCGGGGCCAGTGGCTGAAGTGGTTCGGCGAATCGCAGATCAACTCCACCAAGGGCAAGGTCCTGCTGTGGGCCGGGCGGTCCGAGGAGGCGACTGACTTCCTGGCCGCCTCCGTGAGCACCGCCGTCCCCCGCGACCAGGCGGTGAGGGCCGGACGACTTGCCGAAGCGCATCTGGCGGGCGGTGACCTGGACGGTGCCCTCGTTGCCGCCAACCACGGCATCGCCCTTCTCGAACAGCGCGTCGCATCCAACCGGGCAGTCCAGCGGCTGCACGCGTTCTCGGGCAAGCTCGACCGCTACGGCAAGGAGCCCGCGGTCCGCGAGTTCCGGGACCGGCTCAAGGCACTCCCCGAACTCGCCGCGGCCTGACGAACAACCAGTGGCCGACGAGCCAGGGCTCAGCCTGGAACTCCGGGAAGCAAGGACCGTCCGGCCGCCGCGCCGGGCGGTCCGCCGCCCCGACGCCCGCGGCCCCCGGGTCGCCGCCCGGGTGGTCGTTCAGATCGCGAGGACGAGGCGGCCCTGCGCCGTGTGGTTCTCCAGCCGTTCGTGGGCGGTCGCCGCCTGCGCCAGGGGCAGGATCTCGATCTCGGTGTCGGCGAGCCCGGCGGCGACCGCCTTCAGCGCGGCCTCGGCCGCGGGCCCGAAGGCCTCGGGGTGGGCCGGGAAATAGGCGCCGGAGTTGAAGCCGGTGACGGTGATGTTGCCCTGCCAGATCCGGTTGCCGTCGAGGCGGTGCTCCCAGTCGCCGCTGGCGTTGCCGACCAGCAGCAGCCGGCCGGACGGCGCGAGCAGGTCCAGGCTCTGCGTGCGCACCTCGCCGCCCACGGGGTCGACGATGACGTCGAACGTCTCGCCGGCCAGGGCCTCGGGCAGCCGGGTGGAGTCCACGACCGCGTCGTACGGCAGCCTGGTGGCGGCGGCCGCGGCGGTCCGCGCGGAGCGGACGGTGCCCACCACCCGTGACGCGCCGAGCTGCCGTGCGATGCCGGGGAAGGCGGCCGCGAGTGCGCCCAGCGCGCCGTGGACCAGGACCTTCTCGCCCGCGGCCAGGCTGACGGCGCGGGTGAGCGCGACATGGGCCATGAGCGCGTTGGGGACGACGGCGACGGCGAGGGCGGGATCGATGTCGTAGCCCTCCATCGACACGACCCGTTCCTGGCCGGCGATGTAGACCGACGCGTACGCGCCCGTCCCGTTGACGGAGAGTGCCACCACCCTCTCCCCGACGGCGAAGCCGGTGACGCCCTCGCCGAGCGCGCGCACGGTGCCCGTGACTTCGAGACCGGGGACGTACGGCGGCTGTGGCAGCCCCGCGCGGTCCTTGTACAGACCCTGCCGGATGTAGACGTCGATGAGCCCGACGGCCGCGTGGGTGACGTCGATCGCGATCCGGCCGGGGCCCGGCACCGGGTCCGGCAGCTCGACGGGGGTGAGGACCTGCGGTTCGCCGAACCGGCTGACCTGTACGGCCTTCATGGTGGTTCCCTTCGGATGTGGATAACGCACGTCGTGATGCGTTAATTCTGACCGTAGCACGCGAGAAGGGATAGCGCATCCCGGGGTGCGTTATCTTGGAGCCATGCATCAAAGAGCCCGGTCGGTCGAGGACAAGGCACGTCGCGCGGAAGCCCTGCTGGAAGCGGCGGAGGCGCTGGCGCTCGAGCTCGGCGGCGTCCGGTACGTCACGCTGGCGCCGGTCACCGAGCGGGCCGGCCTGCACCGCACGGGCGTGCGGCGGTACTACGCCAGCAAGGAGGAACTGCTGCTGGAACTCGCCGAGCGGGGATGGGGCCAATGGCGTGACGCGATCAAGGCCGGGACCGAGGGCCGCACCGGGCTCGGGGCGACGCGGACCGCGGCGGTGATCAGCACGAGCCTGGCGGCGCTACCGGTGTTCTGCGATCTGCTGACCCACGTCCCGCTGAGCCTCGAGGGCGACGTCGACATCGAACGGGCCCGCCGCTACAAGGCCAACGCCTTCGCCGCCCACGACGAGATCGTGACCGCACTCGACCGCGCCAGCGACATGACCGCCGAGCAGATCGAGAGCCTGCTGGCGGTGGCGGTCGTCCTGGCCGCCGGCCTGTGGCAGGTGTCCCACCCCACCCCCACCCTCGCGAGCCTGTACGAGCAGGTGCCGCGCTGGGGCCACGTCGCGCTCGACTTCGCCCCGCGGCTGGAGCGGCTGCTCGCGGCCACCGCGATCGGACTCACCGCCACGGCCTCGGGGGACGCGGACTAGGGCGGGGCCTACAGCCAGCCGTTGCGGCGGGCGGCGCGGACCGCTTCCATCCGGTTGCGGGTGCCCGTCTTGCCGATCGCGGCCGACAGGTAGTTGCGGACCGTGGACTCGGACAGGAGGACGCGGGACGCGATGTCGGCCACGGTGGCGCCGTCGGCCGCCGCGTTGAGCACGTCCTGCTCGCGCCGGGTGAGCGGGCTCGGGCCCGCGCTCAAGGCCGCCGCGGCCAGCGCCGGATCGATCACCCGCTCGCCGCGCAGCACCCGCCGTATCGCGCCGGCCAGTTCCTCCACCGGCCCGTCCTTGACCAGGAAGCCCGCCGCGCCCGCCTCCATCGCCCGGCGCAGATAGCCGGGCCGGCCGAAGGTGGTGAGGATGAGCACCTGGCACGAGGGCAGCTCCTCGCGCAGTTCCGCCGCCGCGTCCAGCCCGCTGCGGCCGGGCAGTTCGATGTCCAGCAGCGCCACGTCGGGCCGCACCGCCAGCGCCTCCGCCACGATCCGGTCGCCCGCCGCCACCTGCGCGACGACCTCGATGTCGTCCTCCAGGTCAAGCAGCAGCGCCAGCGCCCCGCGCATCATCCCCTGGTCCTCGGCGAGCAGCACCTTTGTCTTTGCTGCGGACGGCATCCGTTCTGCGGGCGGCTCGTGGCCCGGGCGCTCACCCATGGGGCAAGGGTAGGGCGGGAGCAACGGGGGGCGCGGGTTCGCGTCGGGTACGCGGCCGGCACCGCTCCTCCCCCGGGAGTCTTCGGCCTCGGCATGCCCCAGCCGCGGGGGTACTGACGGGCGAGCCCCGGCTACCGCTCCTCCACCGGAAGGACCGCGGTGAGGCGGAACCCGCCGCCCGGGGCCGGGGCGGCGTCGAGGGAGCCGCCGGCCGCGGCGAGGCGTTCGGTGAGGCCGCGCAGGCCCGTGCCCGTACCGGTACGGGGGCGGACGGCGGTGGCGAGCCCGGTTCCGACGCCGGTTCCGGCTGGGGCGGCGGGCCCGCGGCCGTTGTCGGTGACGGTCAGCCGGGCCCGGCCGGCCTCGGTGCGCAACTCGATCCGGGCACGCGTCGCGCCGCTGTGCCGTACGACGTTGGTGACGCCCTCCCGGACCACCCAGCCGAGCAGCGCCTCGGTCTGCGGCGGCAGCGGCGGGCCGGACTCCTGCACGGTCAGCTCGATGTCGGAGGCCGCCAGCGCGGAACGGGCCCGGTCCAGTTCGGTGGCCAGGCTCCCCTCGCGGTAGCCGGTCACCGCCTCGCGGATCTCGGTGAGCGCCTGCCGGCCCACCGCCTCGATGTCGGCGACCTGGCACAGCGCCGCGTCCAGGTCGCGCGGGGCGAGCCGGCGGGCGGCCTCCGACTTGACCACCACCACGGACAGGGTGTGGCCGAGCAGATCGTGCAGGTCGCGGGAGAACCTCAGCCGCTCCTGCGCCACCGCCGCCCGCGCCAGCTCCTGCCGGGTGGCCTTGAGCTGGGCCACCGCGTGGAAAAGGGTGATGATCACCGAGACCACCAGCCCGGACAAGAACGTGCCGTAGGCCAGGCTCGCGGTGGACCAGAAGCCCTCGTGGTGCAGGCTCGCGACCGTACCCGCGGTGGCGCTCAGCGGCGCCAGCATCAGGCCCAGCCGGCGGCGGCTGTCCGCGACGCTGCCCACGCCGAGCGAGACCAGCACGAACAGCAGCAGGAAGTTGCCGCCGTACGCGATCGCCAGGGTCAGCGCGGTGACCGCCAGTCCGGCCAGCAGCCGCACCGGCACCCGGGTGTCCCGCCACCGCTCGGCGAACGCCGCACGGCACATCGCCACGTACAGCACGCACACCGCCAGCAGCCCGGCCGCGGCCGGCCACGGATGGGCGACCTCGCCCTGCGCGATGTCGGTGGCCGGGCCGATCACCATCAGCAGCCACGGGATCAGCGCGCCGCTGTCCGGCCCCTTCAGGTGCTCGATCTCCCGGTCGAAGTCCGCCGCGCCCCGCCGCCACCGCGACGTGCGGCACCGCTCGTCCTCCGGTTCCCTCGCGGGCCCGTTTCCTCCGTCGCCTTCGGCAGCCCGCAGCAGACTCGCGAACCCGACCCGTACCGCCCTGCCGTCCGCCCTTGTACGTGTCCCCTGGCGTGCCCTCGCCTCGCTCATCACGGCCCCCGTCACCGTTCGTGCCTATGGGCCGCACGTTACGGGTCTGCCGCCGTCCGCAGCCAGAGACGACTGTCCCCGGGCGGCCAGGACATTTGTCACGGGCCGCCCGGGGACGGAAGGGTCGTGCGGGGTGCGGGCGACCGGTCAGTCGTCCGCGGGGCGCCGGTGGCGGCCGTGCGGCTGACCCGCCTCGGGCTCCTCCGGCGAGGCCGGGCCGCGGTGACGGCCGGCCGCGTCGTCGGTCATGTGCTCGTTCTCATGTGCGTCGGACATACGTTCTGCTATCCCCCTGGAATCACGTACGGCCCCGCGCCGGAGCCGGGGCAAGATCGTGGGTGAGTCTATCGACGTACGTATGACGCCTCCCTCCGGGTACGGCGGCTCCGGGGCCACCTCGGCACTTGCGTTCGCCTGCTCCGGTTCGCCCGGAGTACTCCAGTTCCACCTGTCCGGGAGGGGCTCGCCGGGAGTGCCCGGGCCCCGCTTGGCGGTGGTCGGGTTCGCCGGGAGTGCCCCGGGTTGCGGCTGCGCCGCGGGGCTCGCCGGGAACGCCCAGGGGCGCGAGGCTGTGGTCGATATGCGGCTGGCGCCGCGTGGGCGCGACCCGCCCCATTCCGGGGCGCGGGTCGCCACCGGCCCAATGGGGTTGTTGCTGTCGTGTCCGGACCACCGGCCGTCCGTGGTTGCTCGCGCAGTTCCCCGCGCCCCTTTGGGGCGCTCCCGGCGAACCCGCACTCCGCAGGGGCCCGGTTCGCCCGGGGGTTCTCCAGGGCCCGCCTGGCGGCGGGCGGTTCGCCTGTAGTGCCCCGCAGGGGCGCGGGGCTGTAGTTGATATGCGGCTGGCGCCGCGTGGGCGTGACAAGCCGACCACTGGGCCGCGGGTCGCCACCGCCCCAAGGGGCAACCGCTGCCGTATCCGGACCACCGGCCGCGTAGCGACTACGCCCTCGCGTCCCCGCGAGGCAAAGGCGCGTCCTGGAGGGGGAGGACCTCCGCCGTGCGGGTCACGGGAGTGACGGGAGCGCGCACCGCAGTGGATTGCGGCGCCCCCGCGGGGGCTGGCGGGCACACAGAAGGCGCATCGTAGGAGGCGAGGGCGAGGGAACCGTCGGGCAGGGAAAAGGGGAGCCGAAGCGGGGTGTCGGGGAGCCAGAGGGCGGTGGGGCCGAGCCAGCCGGCGGGGGCGGGGCGCCAGTTCGGGCGGCCGGCGCCCGGGCGCCAGAGGGCGAGGGATTCCGCGCCGCCAGGGGCCCCCGCGCGCAGGGCGACGAGGGCGAGGCCGTGTCCGGGGGACGCGGCGACCGGGGTGAGCAGGAGGCCGTCCGGGCGGAGGCTGTCGGGGAAGCGGACGGGTGCGCCGCTGCCGAGCACTCCCCAGCCGAGCCGGGAGGTCCCGGTCGCGTCGCTGCGCAGCACCAGGAGTCCGCTGTCCGGCTCGGCCAGCAGCAGGCGGTCGTCGCTGTCCTCGGTGATCCGCAGCAGGTCGGTCACCTCGCCGGTGTGCAGGTCCACGGCAACCGTCTTCGTACGGCCGTCGCGCTCGCGGTCCACCGCCAGGAACCGGCCGGTACGGTCCAGCCATACCCCGCCGGTACAGCGGCCGGCCACGGCGGCGACCCGGACCGGCCCGCCGGGGCCGTGCACCTGCCGGATCTCGGTGCCGCCGGCCGGCCCGGGCACCAGCGCGAAGGCGGAACCGGCGGCGGGGGACGGCGGCAGCAGCCGTACATCCGTACCGGGCAGCGAGCACACCGGCACCTCGGCGGTGCCCGGGCCGGCCGGATGGAGCAGCACCACGTCGTGCCGGTCGGCCAAGCGTCGCATCAGCAGCACCCGGCCGTCGGACAGCGGCAGCACCTTCGCGCTCACCTCTTCCGGTTGCGCCCCCGGCAGCGGCACGGCGTACGGCTCCGGCCCGCTCAGCGTCCACCGCTCGGCGAACCACCGCCCGCCGGACCCGGACGCCTCGGCCAGGCAGGCCGCGTAGGAGCCGTCGGCGGCGACGGCGAAGCCCGTACGGCACACCGCCCGCCCGTGAAGCTCCCCCTGCGCCGGCCCGGCGAACAGCACCCGGGCGCTGTGCGTGTCCCGCAGCGGCCCGGGCCAGTCGCCGGCCCCGCCGCTTCCCGTGGTGTGCCGGGCCGGGGCCCGTTCGGCGGTCACGGTCATCGATGGGTCACCTCCGCCGCAGACGCTAGGTTTCGCACGTCCGGACGATCAACGCGAGTGGGGACGGTTCACGCATAAGGGTGAGAGGTGCGGCGATTCGCCCGCGCCGCCCCCACGGGTGTGCTCCGCTGCCCCGGCGCCCCGCGGGCTCCGCACACCGCACCGCGAGCCGGGTAATCTTCCTTCCGTGCCTACCGTGTCCGACGTCATCGCCGCCCTCGACGCCCTCTGGCCCCCGGAGCTGGCCGAGCCGTGGGACGCCGTGGGCCTGGTGTGCGGCGACCCGGACGCCGAGGTCACGCGCGTGCTGTTCGCCGTCGACCCGGTGCCGGAGGTCGCCGACGAGGCGATCCGGCTCGGCGCCGACCTGCTGGTCACCCACCACCCCCTCTACCTGCGCGGTACGACCACGGTGGCGCCGCTCGGCGCGGCCGGCTTCAAGGGCCGCGTCGTGCACACCCTGATCCGCGGCGGCGTCGCCCTGCTGGTGGCGCACACCAACGCCGACCGCGCCGACCCCGGCGTCTCCGACGCCCTCGCCGCCGCCGTGGACCTGCGGGTCACCGGCCCGCTGGTGCCCGACCCGACCGACCCCGAGGGCCGCCGGGGCCTGGGCCGGCTGTGCGAGCTGGAGGCGCCGCTGCCGCTGCGGGAGTTCGCCGCCCGCGCCGCGCACGGCCTGCCCCGTACCGCGGGCGGTCTGCGGGTGGCCGGCGACCCCGACACCCCGGTCCGTACGGTCGCGGTCTGCGGCGGGTCCGGCGACAGCCTGTTCGCCGAGGTGCGAGCGGCCGGCGTCGACGTCTTCCTCACCGCCGACCTGCGGCACCACCCGGCCTCCGAGGCCCGCCAGGCCGGAGCGCCCGCGCTGGTGGACGCCGCGCACTGGGCCACCGAATGGCCTTGGTGCGAGCAGGCCGCGGGCCAGCTCGACGAGATCTCCGACCGGCACGGCTGGGCGCTGCGCACCCACGTCTCGCACACCGTCACCGATCCGTGGACCGCCCACGCGCCCTCCACGACGCCCACGTCTCCCGTCCCTTCAGCCAGCTCAGGAGCCCCCCGCTGAACGCCGCGCCCGCCGACCAGATCCGACTCCTCGACGTCCAGGCCCTCGACTTGCGCATCGCGCAGCTCGACCACCGGCGCGCCCACCTGCCCGAGCACGCCGAGCTGGAACGCCTCGGCGCCGACCTCGCCCAGCTCCGCGACCTGCTGGTCGCCGCCCGGACCGAGGACGGCGACACCGCCCGCGACCAGACCAAGGCCGAGCAGGACGTGGAGCAGGTGCGCAAGCGCGCCGCCCGCGACCAGCAGCGGCTGGACTCCGGCCAGGTCACCTCCCCGCGCGACCTGGAGAACCTCCAGCACGAGATCGCCTCGCTGGCCCGCCGCCAGTCCGACCTGGAGGACGTGGTCCTGGAGGTCATGGAGCGGCGCGAGGCCGCCCAGCAGCGCGCCGCCGAACTCGCCGAGCGCGTCGCCTCGCTGGAGGCCAAGGTCACCGAGGCCGAGCAGCGCAAGGCCACCGCCCTCCAGGAGATCGACGCGGAGGGCTTCGCCGTCGCCAAGGAGCGCGAGACGCTGGCCGAGGGCCTGCCCGGCGACCTGCTCAAGCTCTACGAGCGGCTGCGCGCCCAGCAGGGCGGCGTCGGCGCGGCCCGGCTCTTCCAGAAGCGCTGCGAGGGGTGCCGGCTGGAGCTGAACATCACCGGGCTCAACGAGGTACGGGCGGCGCCGGCCGACGCGGTCGTACGCTGCGAGAACTGCGGCCGGATCCTGGTGCGCACCGCCGAGTCCGGGCTGTGACCTCCCCGGCGACGCCCCCGCCGGCCGCCCCGGCGGCCTCGGGGACGACCCGGCTGGTGCTGCTCCGGCACGGCGAGACCGAACTGACCGCGCAGAAGCGGTTCTCGGGCAGCGGCGGGCCCGACCCCGCGCTGTCCGAGAAGGGCCGGTGGCAGGCCGAACGCGCCGCCGACGCACTGGCGGCGCGCGCGGTGCCCGTGCACGCCGTCGTCACCTCGCCGCTCGCCCGCTGCCGGCAGACCGCCCAGGTGGCGGCCGACCGGTTCGGACTGGTCCCCGAGGTCGAGGAGGACCTGCGCGAGACGGACTTCGGCGCCTGGGAGGGGCTGACCTTCGCCGAGGCCCGCGACCGCGACCCGGCCGCGCTCGACGCCTGGCTGGACTCCTCCGACGTGCCCCCGCCGGGCGGCGAGAGCTTCGCCGACGTCACCCGCCGGGTCAGCGGCGCCCAGGACCGGCTCCGTACCCGCTTCGCCGGGCACACCGTCCTGGTCGTCTCCCACGTCACCCCCATCAAGACCCTGCTCCGGCTCGCCCTCGCCGCCCCGCCCGACGCCCTCTTCCGGATGGACCTCGCCCCGGCCTCTCTTTCGGCGGTCAGCCTGTACGACGACGAGAACGCGGGGGTCGCCTACCTCAACGACACGGGGCACCTGCGGTGAGCTCGGCCGGGTGAGGCTGTGCTTTTTCTGTGCGGCGCATGGGGGCGGGTTGGGCTCGAGGAGGTTCCGCTCCTCCCCCTGCGGCCGGTGGCGTCCTTCCGGGCGGGCCGGCGGTCGGCCGTAAAGGATTCAGGTCGGGCGGGGTGCCCTTCGTCCGTTCAGAGACCGTGCTTCCAGGACAGTTGGCGGTCGGCGGTAAAGGATTCAGGTGGGGGCTTTCCCGGCTGGACCAGGGCGGCCGCCTCCGCGGCCAGCGCGGTGATACGGGGCCAGTCATGGGTGCGGAGGGCGGCGGGCGGGATCATCCAGGTGCCGCCGACACAGGGGACGTTGGGCAGGGCGAGGTAGTCCTTGGCGAGGGCGGCGGTGACGCCGCCGGTGGGGCAGAAGCGGACCCGGGGCAGGGGAGAGGCGAGCGCGGCGAGGTAGCGGGCGCCGCCGGCCGCCTCGGCCGGGAAGAACTTCATGTCGGTGACGCCGTGTTCGAGCAGTGCGAGCACTTCGGAGGCGGTGGCGACGCCCGGCAGGAACGGCAGCCCCGAGCCGCGCATCGCGTCCAGCAGCGACCCGGTCGAGCCGGGGGAGACCAGGAACCGGGCCCCGGCCGCGCCCGCGGCGGCGACCTGGTCGGGCGTCAGCACCGTACCCGCCCCGACGACCGCCTCGGGCACCTCGTGGGCCACCGCCTGGATCGCGGCCAGCGCGGCCGGTGTGCGCAGCGTGATCTCGACCGCCCGCAGCCCGCCCGCCACCAGCGCCCGCGCCAGCGGCACCGCGTCGTCCGCGTCCTCCAGGACGACCACGGGCAGGACAGGGGCGAGGCCGAGGACCGACGTCATGCGGCTCATCCTGACGGCTGACCGCACGGCCTGCAACGGACGTTGCGCATGGTGCAATACGCCCGGGTGGGTCCGGCCGTTCCGGCGGGCGTCACACCTTCCGGGGATTGTCGTCCCGCCACGCCGCGGATAGCGTAGGCGGCGGTGATGAGCGTCAGCGCCGCGTCACGGCTGGCTGACCGGCAACCCTCCGCCGCGGTGGGGTGCTCCAGGTGACGACCCGACGGGACACGGACGTCCCGTGAGCGCGGAGCCCCGACGGGGCATGGACAGGCGGGGGGACGGGGACATGCACGCACGACGCGCGAGCGCCGCCTCGTACCCGCGCGGCTCCTTCTCCTTTCTGCTGCGGGTGCTCCGCCGCCACGTCGATCTCCAGCGCGTGAACAGCGCGCTGTGTCCGGGAATAGCCCCGGCCCGCTGACCGCCCGACGGTCCCGCGCGGCGCCCCGCTTCCCGGCTTTCCGCACATCCCCGGTCACCGCCAGGCCGTCGCCGTACCCGACGCCAGGGCCGCCGCCGGACGCTGCTGTTGCCGCCGGCCGCGGGCCCCGCCGTGCCCACCCGTCCACCGGTCCGGTCCTCCCAGCCCTCGCCAGTGCCGCGCCAATGACTCGACGGCCCTCGCTCCGCGCTCCGCCGCGGACCCGACGAGACGGGAAGCACCCGCCATGAAGCAGCAGGAGACGTCCCCCGCCGACCCCCCGACGACCGGCTCGCCCCCCGCACCGCCCGGCACTTCGCCGGGCGATGCCCCATCCGGCCCCGCCACCGACCTCACGGCGATACCCGTACGAGGCGACGTACCGACCGAGGACCCGCCGCCCAACGCCTCTGATTCTGCGGTCACTTCGCCCGCGCGGCCCCTCTTCGAGCGCCCCTCCGACGCCGGGCTGCTCGCCGCCCGCCCGGTGCCGCGCCGCCGCCCCGGCCGGTGGATCTCCGCCGCGGCCCTGCTGGTGCTGGGCGCGATGCTGGTCAACACCCTGGTGACCAACAAGCGGTTCGAGTGGGGCACGGTCGGCGACTACCTGCTGCGCGGCCCGATCCTGCACGGCCTCGAACTCACCCTGTGGCTGACGGCCGCCGTCATGGCCACCGGTTACGTGCTCGGCATCGGCCTCGCCGCCATGCGCCTGTCCGGCAACCCCGTCCTGCGCGCCCTGAGCTTCGGCTACGTGTGGCTGGTCCGCTCGATACCGCCGCTGGTCCAGCTCCTGTTCTGGTACGAACTCGCGTCGCTCTACCCGCGGTTGTCGTTCGGTATCCCCTTCGGGCCCGAGTTCGTCACCTGGCGGACCGCCCACCTGTTCAGCGGGGTGCTGGCCGCCTACGTCGCGCTCAGCATCGACGTGGCCGCCTTCTCCGCCGAGATCGTGCGCGGCGGCATCCTGTCCGTCGACCCCGGCCAGACCCAGGCCGCCCAGGCCCTCGGCCTGTCCGGGGGCAGGATCTTCCGCCGGATCGTGCTGCCGCAGGCCATGCCCGCGATCGTCCCCGCCTCCGGCAACCTGCTGATCGGCATGCTCAAGGCGACCTCGATCGTCAGCGTCATCGCGGTCCAGGACCTGCTGTACTCCGCCCAGCTGATCTACAACCAGAACTTCCGGATCATGCCGCTGCTGCTGGTCGCCACCCTCTGGTACATCGCGCTGACCACACTGTTGTCGATCGGGCAGTACTACGTCGAGCGGTACTTCGCCCGCGGCACCGGGCGGCGCGGCCGGGGCGAGGGGCCGCGCCGCCGCGAGCCGCGGGGCTTCCGGGCGGTGGTCCGGGCGAACCTGCCGCTGTTCGGACCCGCGGGCGCGCGAGGAGCCGGGTCTTCCGTGGGCGCCCGCAGTGCCGGTCCGGCCGTTACGGAGCTCCCGGTGGGACTGTCATGACCGGGGCCGACGTGCCGGGAACCTCCGCCGCCGCGGACCGGGGGCCGCTGGTCCGGGTGCGCGGGCTGCGCAAGAGCTACGGCCAGCACACCGTCCTGGACGGCATCGACCTCGACGTGCCCGAGGGCGGGGTGACCGTACTCCTCGGCCCCTCCGGCTCGGGCAAGTCCACCCTGCTGCGCTGCGTCAACCATCTGGAGCGGCCCGACGCCGGCTTCGTGGAGGTCGGCGGCGAGATCGTCGGCCACCGCCACGAGGGCGGCCGGCTGCACGAACTGCGCCCCCGGGCCGTCACCCGGCAGCGGGCCCGGATCGGCATGGTCTTCCAGCAGTTCAACCTCTTCCCGCACCTGACCGTGCTGGACAACATCACCGAGGCACCGGTCGCCGTGCGCGGCATCCCGCGCAAGCAGGCCGCCGCCACCGCCCTCGACCTGCTGCGCCGGGTCGGACTGGAGGGCCGCGCGGCCGCCTATCCGCGGCAGTTGTCCGGCGGCCAGCAGCAGCGGGTCGCCATCGCCCGCGCCCTGGCGATGGAGCCGCAGCTGATGCTGTTCGACGAGCCCACCAGCGCCCTGGACCCCGAACTCGTCGGCGAGGTGCTGGCGGTCGTCAGGGACCTCGCCGTCAGCGGGATGACGATGATCGTGGTCACCCACGAGATCGGCTTCGCCCGCGAGGTCGCCGACACCGTGGTCTTCCTCGACGGCGGCCGGATCGTCGAGTCCGGCCCGCCCGGCACCGTCCTCACCGCTCCTCGTCACGAACGCGCCCGGGCCTTCCTGTCCGCGGTCCTGTGACCCGCCCTTTTCCCAGCCCTTTTCCCGGCCTTTTTCCCTGGCCTTTCGCGTCCCTTCCACTGCCCGGCACCCACCTGGAAAGGCATGCCGTGACCCCGCAACCGCGCCCCGCCCGCCGTATCGCCCGCCGTGTCGTACGCCTGGCCGCGACCGCCGCCGTACTCGCCGGTCTGACCCTCACCGCCGCCTGCGGCTCGTCCTCCTCCTCCGACTCCTCCTCGGACTCGGCCGCCACCCCGGGCGCCGGCTCCCCGAAGGCGCAGGCCGGCGCGTCGGCCGTCCCCGACCAGGACGTGGTCTCCGCGGTCGCCGCCGACCCGGCCCTGAAGGCCGAACTGCCGGCCGCCGTCCGCAGCAGCGGCGTCCTCACCCTCGGCACCACCCGCACCCCCGGCACCACCGGCCTGCCGCACGCCGGCACCACCGCCGACGGAAAGCTCGTCGGCCTCGACATAGACCTGCGTGAGGCCGTCGCCAAGGTGCTCGGCGTCACCTGGAAACCGGACTACGGCACCTTCGCCTCGATCATCCCCGGCGTCCAGAACGGCAAGGACGACGTCGGCATGGCCAACTTCGGCGCCACCAAGGCCCGGGAGCAGGTGGTCGACTTCGCCTCGTACCTCACCGACGGCCAGTCCTTCCTGGGCGCGGCGGACCTGGGCCTGAGCAAGGTCACCGGGCTCACCGACCTGTGCGGGCACACCGTGGCCACCACGCCCGGCTCCACGTTCCAGCAGATCCTCCAGGACGGGGCCGGCAAGTGCGCCGCGGCGGGCAAGAAGCCGTACACCGTGCAGTACTTCGCCGACACCGCGCCCATCTTCCTGGGCCTGGCCAACGGCAAGGTCGACATCTTCTTCGGCCCGACCCTGGGCGTGAAGTACGACGCGCAGCACGTCCCGGGCACCACCTACCTGGGCCAGATCAGCAGCACCACGGTCGGTTTCGTGACCGCCAAGGGGTCCCCGGTCGCCAAGGCGCTCAGTGACGCCGTCAACAAGCTGATCGCCACCGGGGACTACGCAAGGATCTTCGCCAAGTGGGGCGTGCCCGACACGGGTATCGCCGCGTCGAAGGTGAACCCGCCCGCCACGTTCTGACCCGTACGACCGGGCGCCGGGCCGCTACAGCTCCCGTACCAGGACGTCCAGCCGCCCGCCGGGGCCCTCCTCCACCGTGAAGCCCAGCTCGCGGAGGACCCCGGCGAGGCCGGCCACGCTCGCCGGGCGGGCGCCGGACTCCAGCAGGGCGCGCAGCAGCCGGCCCTTGGTGGCCTTGTTGAAGTGGCTGACCACGGACCGCTTCTCCACGCCGTCGACGACGGTGACCTGGAGCACCCGGACCGAGGCGGTGCGCCGGGCCAGGTCGCCGGCCGGCTTCCAGGCGGCGGCGTACGCGGAGGAGCGCAGGTCGAGCACCAGGCCGCGGCCGGCGGCCTCGGGCAGCGCCTGCTCCAGGTGCGGGTTCCAGTACGCGGCGAGGCCGCCGAGCGCGGGCAGCCGTACCGCCATGGAGCAGCGGTAGGCGGGGATGCGGTCGGTGAGCCGGACCGCGCCCCACAGCCCGGAGCAGATCAGCACGGACTGGTTCGCGCGGCGCCGGGCGGCGGGGGACAGGCCCGCGAGGTCGAGGGCGTCGTAGAGGACACCGGTGTAGAGCCGGCCGGCGGGCAGGGCGGGGGCGGTGCGCAGGTGCACGTTCTTGGCCACCTCGCCACGCAGCCCGGGGCTGAGCCCCAGGACCTCGGCGGCCTTGTCCTCGTCGGCGGCGCACAAGGCGATCAGCTCCTCCAGCACCGCCTCGCGGGCCGCGGTCAGCGCGGGCAGCGACAGCGCGTCGAGCGCGACGGGCCGGCCCCGCCGGGCGGCGGCCTTCCCCTCCGACGGCGGCAGCAGGACGAGCACGTGTTCTCCTCTCGGAACGGGACCCAGCCCGGAACGGTCCCCACAGAGTACGTGCCGGTGCCCCGGACCCATTACGATGGCGGAACGGCAGACGAGCCGGGCGGACGGCCGCGTGGTGATCCCTTCGGGGACCGCCCCGAGGAACGTCCGGACTCCACAGGGCAGGGTGGTGGGTAACGCCCACCCGGGGCGACCCGCGGGACAGTGCCACAGAAAGCAGACCGCCGGGGGCCCTGGCCCCCGGTAAGGGTGAAACGGTGGTGTAAGAGACCACCAGCGCCTGGGGTGACCCAGGCGGCTCGGTAAACCCCACCCGGAGCAAGGTCAAAAGGGGCCGCCTCGGCGGCCCTGCGCGGACGTTCGAGGGCTGCCCGCCCGAGTCCGCGGGTAGACCGCACGAGGCCGGCGGCAACGCCGGCCCTAGATGGATGGCCGTCTCCCGGCCGGCCGCGAGGCCGCCCGGCGACAGAATCCGGCGTACAGCCCGACTCGTCTGCCGCTACCTTTTGTTTTCCCCTGGAAGGGGCTCCGACCTGCGCCGGAGCCCCTTCCCGGGCTTTCACCGGCTTACCGTTTTGAGCAGCGAAAACTCCCTCGGAAGTCCCTCGGACAGCGCTGAAAGTCCCTGAAAAGTCCCTGACGCGGTGGCGGTGGCGGCTCCTCTGAGCTGGACTTTCAGGGCCTGGGGCGCGAGGCTGCTGAGCCTCGGGTCTGCCGAAGCCCGGCCGAAGCGTGAGGAGAGCGCAGGCGGAGGGCGGATCCGTAGCTGCGGCTTCGGGTGATGATTCCGTTACGTCCCTGAAGGTGCGCCGACGGCCTGTGGCGAGGGCCTGTCCCTCGTAAGGTAGCCGCGTCACCCCTATGGCCCCCCGGTGTGAGGGAGAGGTAGTCCGCACCGGCCCGGACGCTGCTTCGGAACCCCAAGCATGCACGGGACACGCGGGTCCTACCGAAGCAGAACGTCCGAATGATGCCGTCTTGATCACCGAAGACTCGCCAGTCACCGCGGCTCGGGTCCATGATTGTGCTGCTCAAATGCCGTGGCCGTCGCCCTTCGGGACGACGAAGGATCGCAACCAGATCCTCGCGTCCAACCTGGCCGAGTGGTCCCAGGAGTGGCCGTCGCCCTTCGGGACGACGGAGGATCGCAACGACGTAGTTCAGCGACTCCTGGCGGGCCGGTCCGTGTGGCCGTCGCCCTTCGGGACGACGGAGGATCGCAACAATCCCGTCCCCGGCACCCCGCACCCACCCCACCCGTGGCCGTCGCCCTTCGGGACGACGGAGGATCGCAACATCGAGCCGACCGGCTACGGCGAGAAGATCATCCGCGTGGCCGTCGCCCTTCGGGACGACGGAGGATCGCAACCAGCCGCAGGACGCCACCGAATCCGTTGCCGAGGCGTGGCCGTCGCCCTTCGGGACGACGGAGGATCGCAACAACGCCTCCTGCAACGGCCGCGCGGACGGCGACGAGCGTGGCCGTCGCCCTTCGGGACGACGGAGGATCGCAACGCTGCGTCGCAATACGCGTTGTGTGACACGCATCGCGTGGCCGTCGCCCTTCGGGACGACGGAGGATCGCAACATCGTGCCGCACGCCCGGTGGGCGAACGGCCAGGCGCGTGGCCGTCGCCCTTCGGGACGACGGAGGATCGCAACACAGGGGCATCCAGGTCATCGGCGGCCAGAGCCGCCGGGGTGGCCGTCGCCCTTCGGGACGACGGAGGATCGCAACCCCGGAGCAGCCCACGGGCATGTCGGTGATCTCCTAGTGGCCGTCGCCCTTCGGGACGACGGAGGATCGCAACTCCACAACGCTGACTGCGGTGCCGCCGATGACCCTGGTGGCCGTCGCCCTTCGGGACGACGGAGGATCGCAACGCCGACATGCCCCGGCCCACCGTGCACGCCCCGCGGGTGGCCGTCGCCCTTCGGGACGACGGAGGATCGCAACACGTACAGCAGGTTGTCGCGGTGCGTGGAGGTCAGCGTGGCCGTCGCCCTTCGGGACGACGGAGGATCGCAACACAGAGCAGGACGTCCCGGAGGTCCCGCAGGACCCAGGTGGCCGTCGCCCTTCGGGACGACGGAGGATCGCAACGCGTACGACCACCTGCCCCCGCACCTCCAGGCCGTCGTGGCCGTCGCCCTTCGGGACGACGGAGGATCGCAACAATGCAGCGAGCGACCCGCAGGGCCAGGTCCCGCCGGTGGCCGTCGCCCTTCGGGACGACGGAGGATCGCAACAGGCCCACGGAGTGGCCGTACTGGATGGCATGCCTGGTGGCCGTCGCCCTTCGGGACGACGGAGGATCGCAACTCTGCGCTCATGGCGCCGAGCGGCGGCGTACGTACCGGTGGCCGTCGCCCTTCGGGACGACGGAGGATCGCAACCGCCTCGACCGCATCCAGGCCTACAGCGTCCACCGCAGTGGCCGTCGCCCTTCGGGACGACGGAGGATCGCAACAGCAACGCCGCCACGAAGTGCGACCACGGCAACCGGGGTGGCCGTCGCCCTTCGGGACGACGGAGGATCGCAACCTTGCCTACGGGTACGAGGTACGGCGGACAGCCGCAGGTGGCCGTCGCCCTTCGGGACGACGGAGGATCGCAACACCAGCTGGGACC
Organism: Actinacidiphila acididurans; assembly: GCF_016918855.1. Classification (GTDB taxonomy): domain Bacteria; phylum Actinomycetota; class Actinomycetes; order Streptomycetales; family Streptomycetaceae; genus Actinacidiphila; species Actinacidiphila acididurans. Next base: position 189,019 of record NZ_JADKYB010000015.1, on the reverse strand, counting down.
ACGCCGTCGACGAGACCCTGCCGGTGGCCGCCGCCCTCCGGGACGGCGGAGGATCGCAACCCGCAGACGTGGGACATGCAGGGCACCTACGGGCTCGTGGCCGCCGCCCTCCGGGACGGCGGAGGATCGCAACCCGAACGGTGCGCACGACGACCAGGTCGACGCCACGTGGCCGCCGCCCTCCGGGACGGCGGAGGATCGCAACTACATCTTGTCGTTACCCGAGACTATGCGTGTCCATGTGGCCGCCGCCCTCCGGGACGACGGAGGCTCGCAACCCGTTGCCGGTAGGCGCGAGCAGCGTCACGTGCTCCCGGTGGCCGCCGTCCTTCGGGGATGCGGAGGATCGCAACGTCGACTTCGGCTACTACCTGATTGGTGACCGGCAGGATGGGCGCCGTTCCCTTGGGGCGGCGGAGGATCGCAACTGGCACTTCGCCGACGCACCCACCGATCGCTCGATGTGGCCGTCGCCCTTCGGGACGGCGGAGGATCGCAACGCCACGTCGTGGTGCGTGTCGGTGGGGTAGGGGGCGGTGGCCGCCGCCCTTCGGGACGACGGAGGATCGCAACGTCCGTTCTGTCGGGCTCGCGTTCCGGCGGGCGGTTGTGGCCGCCGCCCTTCGGGACGACGGAGGATCGCAACGTCGTCAGCACCATCGGCTCCACGCCCGACGAACCGTGGCCGTCGCCCTTCGGGACGGCGGAGGATCGCAACCTGCACGACGCGGCCACCTCCGCGGACCACCAACTCGTGGCCGCCCTTCGGGACGGCGGAGGATCGTAACCGTGACGTCGCGCTGCGGGCCGCCGCGGACGGCACGTGGCCGTCGCCCTTCGGAACGACGGAGGATCGCAACGACTAGGCTGACGGTCACTCCGGGCTCGGCCACGCGTGGCCGCTGCTCTCTGGGAGATCTCAACCCCATGCTGGAACCCCACGAGATCGGCTGCGCAATGGTGGCCGCTGTTCGTGGTGATCAGCTCTCCTGACGGGCATATGATCGCTGCGTGATTCGCGCTGTGGTCTTCGACGTTGGTGAGTGTCTGGTGGACGAGACCCGCGAGTACGGGACGTGGGCCGACTGGCTGGGGGTTCCCCGGCACACCTTCGCCGCGGTTTTCGGTGCCGTGATCGCGCGTGGCCAGGATTACCGGGAGACGTTCCAGGTTCTCCGGCCCGGGTTCGACCTGTCGGTGGAACGCGAGGCGCGAGCGGCGGCCGGGCAGCCGGAGTATTTCGGCGAGGAGGACCTCTATCCCGACGTCCGGCCTGCCCTGGCCGCGTTGCGTGCTGCCGGGCTGTGGCTGGGCATCGCGGGGAATCAAACGGTGCGGGCCGGCCACCTGCTGCGGGAGCTGTTCACCAAGGACGTGGACATGATCGGCACGTCCGACGACTGGGGTGCCTCCAAGCCGGACCCGGCCTTCTTCGAGCGGGTGGCGGCCGTGGTGCCGTTCCCGGTCGAGGAGATCCTGTACGTAGGCGACCGGCTCGACAACGACATCCGGCCGGCCGTCGCCGCCGGCTACGCGACGGCGCTGATCCGCCGCGGCCCCTGGGGCACGATCCAGGCCCAGGACCCCGCGGCGGACGAGCTGCCCACGATGCGGATCGGCTCGCTCGGCGAACTCCCGGAGCGGATCGCCGCGTTCAACGCTGCAGCGCGCTGACGGTCGTGGCCCAGCCGTAAAGGCGATCGTCCAGGTCACGAACGCACTGCTCCTGCTGCCAGGGTTCCAGTGCCCGCCGTACGTCGTGGACCCGGTCCATGCCGGTGGCGTACCACGTGGCTTCGAGCTGGTCGAGGGCCTGAAGGGCGTACGCGCAGGCTTCCTCGGGGTGCTCGGACGCGGCCTCGACCGCGGCCAGGTCGCCCAGGATGACGGAGCGCTGCTTGGCCTCGTCGGACGGCAGATCCTCCAGCGCCCGGAGCAGGCTCTGCCGGGCCTGGGGCAAATGACCGGCCTTGAGCTGCGTGTTGCCCTTGAACGCCAACAGGCGCACCGCGGAGAACCAGTCCAGCCAAGCCGGCGTCGGGTGGGGTGAGTCGGCGGCAAGGACGTCCTCGCCGTTGCCGAGGAGGTGGAGAGCGGTGCGGATGTTGCCGCAGCGCGTTTCCACTTCGGCCTCGACCGCGTCCAGCCAGGCCAGCAAGGTGGCCGGGGCCGGGCCGCGCCGGGCATAGGAACGGGCGGCACGCATGCGCTCCAGGGCGGCGTCACGGTGACCGACCCAGGCCGGCACGAAGGCGGCATGGGCAAGGATCGCGGACCCCAGCAGTTTGTCGTCTGCCTCGCCCGCGGCCTGGAGAGCCTGCACGAAGGTGTCGGCGGCAAGGTCGGCCTCCTGGAGGTCGAAGAACTCGATCCTCCCGGCGAGAAGGTAGGTCTCTGCCAGCGAAGTAGCCACAGCCTGGCGTGTCGCTCCCAAGGTCTGGAGCAGCAGCGTGCTGCCCAGCCTTGCGTGCTCGGCGACGGAGCCGTGGAGCTGAGCAGGCGGAACCGACCAGTACATGCGGCGGTGGGCTTCGGTCACTGTGGTGAAGTCCGCGGCGATGGTGGCCGGCTGAGGGGTGGCACTGGCCATCGGTACGCTGGCGAGCCCGACTGCGGCAACCGTTCCCGTCAGTACGGTCCGGCGGGTCACGTCGGACGTCTCCCCTTTCTGATCCCAAGGGGCCCGGAAGCCGAGTTGTGCCATGTCCTGTCCGAGAAGGTGGGTGAGGACCCTCTGCGCATCGGGGTGCGGCCAGCCGGGAGCCTCGGACTCCCAGCGGCGGACCTGCCGCTCGCCGACGGCGAAGCCGCGCATCCCAAGTTGCCCAGCAGCTTTCGCCATTGCCTCGACCAGTGCTCTTTGCGACGCGTAACCCGCTGCCTGCCGGGCCGTCTTGAGCCTGATGTTGCCGGACGAGCGTCCCATCTTCGCCTCCTGGGTGGGTGTCTGACGAGTCCACAGTAAGACCTGTCCCCAGGGGCTTGTCTCCATGGATCGGCACAAATGGCCCCTAGAAGTCCCTTCAGCGTCCTGTGAAAGTCCTCGTCTCCGGCGTGGCGGCGGTCCACGATGGCCTCTCCCGTAGTCAAGGCCGTACAGCCAGTGAGGAGGGCGCCAGCATGTCCCTGGACCAGTCTTCGGTGTCGACCGTGTCCCTGGCCGGACGCTCCTTGGTGATGGACGCCGCCCCCTTATCCGCGGGCCGGCAGCATCAATCGTCAGGCCGCCATCTCTTCGCGAAGGCCGGCGAGGGCATGTGTGGCACTCTCCGTCACCTCGGGCAGGTGCACGTCGGCGACGCGGACAACCCGCTGCAATTGGTGCGGGAGCCGTTGGCGGGTCGCCTCGCGGATCGCATCGGTGAGCACCTCCACCGCTGTGCGCGGGCTGCCGGCCGCGATGTGGACGCGTGCGATGGTGATCTTTTCGATGACCCGCCACTGAGGCGCCATGGCCGGGTCCGCCGGCGCGCCCTGGTCGGCCAGGTGGATGGCGGCGTGGGTACGGCCGGTGGCCAGCAGGCCGCGCAGGCGAACCTCGTGCAGCGAGGAGGAGTTGACGAGGCTGGTGTGCTCGACTTGGTCGAGCGTCGTCTCGGCCTCCCGCATCGCGCGGTCGAACAGTTCGGCGTTGCCCAGCGTTCCGGCGGCACGGGCCAGAAGCGGCAGAACGGCGGCTCGCGTCTCCAAGTCGGGAGCGAGGGCGGCCGCGCGGCCGAGGCGGTTGACCGCGGCGCCGCGCAAGCCGGCTTTTCGGAGTTCGTTGCCGTGCATGCGCAGCACGTGGGAGGTGAAGCCGGCGTCGCCGAAAAAGGCGGCGATCTCCAGTGCCTTGCCCGTCCAGTGAGCCGCGGTTGCCAGCCGTTCTTCGGGCAGTACGTGGCCGAGCGCCACACCAAGTCCTACACGTGCCTGAGCCAGCAGGCGCAGGGACTCGCGCTCGGCGTGGCCGTCCGCGACTCGGGCCTCCAGCCGGGCGACCAGCGGCCACAGTTCCGCTACGGCATCGGCGGCGCGGCCGGACTGCCGTGCGATCTCGGCGAGGCGGACGGTGGACTGCCCGAGCTGGAGTACGAGCTGGTGGTCGGAATCGGCGGCGGTGGTGATGCCCAGGACGTGAGGTGGCAGGCCGAGAAGCCGGCTCACCTGCTCCAGGGAGCCGACGTCGTTGAGGGTGCGCTTCTGCCCCTCCAACAGGCTGATGTACGTCTTGTCGTAGCCGAGGACCGCACCCAGTTCGGTCTGGCTGAGTCGGTTCGTCCGACGGTAGAAGCGCAGGATCGTGCCAAGGTTCCGGGTCGCAAGAACAGCTTGTGCTTCCGGGGTGGCCCAGTGCCACTGGCGTGCCGAGGCGAGCGCTCCTGGGTCACGCCTCATGGCGGATCAGGCCCGTCCGTTCCATATGAGGATCGACTTCTTGTAGCCGTCGGGCATGACCAGTCCCGGCACGTCGGCGATGGGGTGAAGGCCCACCCGCTTGTGCTCTGTGCTGGCCACCGGTTCACGGTAGGGGTTGAGCGCGGTGCAGCCGTAGGTGACGATGAGGACACGGCGGCCCGGGATGGGCTCGTAGATCCACACGCCGTCCTCGATGAGGGCATCGGCCTTCACCTGCCAGCCGGTCTCCTCCAGGACTTCCCGTTCGACCGCGGTCTCGGGAGCTGCATCCGCTGCTTCTCCGGTGTCCTGGTCGGCGATCTCCAGGCGCCCGCCGGGGAGTTCCCACTCACCGCGCTCGTTCTCCAGCAAGAGCACTCGGCCGTCGCTGTCGAAGACGACGGCTTTGACAGACACGGGCCACAAAGGCGGCTTGTACGACGGCATGGCAGTCCTCGCTGTGTGCATCGTCCTCGGACCGTAGCACGCGATCAGCGGCCGCCGGCCTGCGCGGAGCGTAGGAGCTGGTTGACAATCTGTCGCTTTACCCCCCTGGCCGGGCTTGTCGACAGTGAACCCACCCCTTCCTGCTGCCAGAGGAGTTCGGCAATGTCCCGTGCAGCGGTACCCAGCCGTGACCTGTTCGCCGAGCACTACGTCGACCATCGTGCCGACGGCGCGAAAGAGATCATCACCTCGCGGCTTCGCCGACACGGCCTGGTCACGCTGGACGGCCTCGACAGCCGGGCTGCCGTGCTGAAACTGACGGCCAAATACCTGGACATCGTGTCCCATCGCGACAGCGATTCCGACGGGCTGACCGTCATCCACAACACCCGCCGTCATCACGACCGCCCCGGCTTCGCCGGTCTGGGAGCCGGCGCGCTGGCTCCGCACACGGAGCGGTCCGGTACCCCGTCTCCTCCTCGTCTGATGCTGTTCGTCTGCGCCCGGCCCGCTGAAGAAGGCGGCGACACGTTCCTGACCGACGGTCTCGACGTCTACACCGACCTCGCGGCTGAGCGTCCCGAGGCAGTCGAGGCGCTCTCGGAGGATCTCGCCGGCTTCTTCGGCGGCCAGGACGGCGTCTTCGCACCCGTCTTCAGGTCCACAGGCGACGGGCGCGTCAGCGTACGTCTCCGGCTCGACGACCTCGTGCGATGGAACCCCCTGGTCAACCCGCACATACCTGCCCTGACGGTAGCGATTCACCGTCGCCGGCAGCGACTGCTGTTGGAAGCCGGCGACGCCTACCTGATCGACAACTCCCGGTGGCTGCACGCACGCACCGCCTTCGCCGGTCCCCGCCGCATGTACCGGGCCCTCGGCAACCCCCGTTTCTCCCTCCCCGCGGGATTCGCCCTCCCCGACCGGCAGACCCGCCCTGCCCTGGAGACAGCCTGATGACCAGTCGAAGCCCCCGTGGCATCCCCGCGTCGGCCGGGATTCGCGCCGACCTCCCCGGCGCTATCGCCCCTACCCCCTGACCAACCCGACGCCTCGGCGCAGACACCACTGCCAGGGATCAGCAGGGACCGCCGCCGACGTGGATGCAGCGCGTTTCCCTCGCCTCGCTCAAGAACCTTGCACACCGAGAACCCCACCGCCCATCCCGACCGAGGAACCACCCATGTGCACCACTGCACTGACCACCAGCAGTACGGGCGTCTTGGACAAGGTCTCTACCGAGACCGGCCCGGCCCCCACGCACAGCCAGCCGCGCGCCACGCTTCCCAGCAGGGGCACTCGCTACGGCCGCCGCCGGTACGGACTCGCTCTGCACTTGGGCGCCTGCTCCGTTGGCGTCGACCGCTTTGGCGCGGAGACCAGCACTTTTGGCGCCGGGCTGAGTGCCGCGGGGGTGGCGCGGTGATGCTGCCTGTGTCCGGCGCTCCCGGGGAAGAGCGCATCGTGGCCCACCGCTGGGCGAACTACGACCGCAACGTCGCCCGGGTACGGCACGAATTGCGGCTCCAAATGGTCAAGTGGCACGTGCCCGAGGGCGTGTGGGAGCCGGCCGTGCTGGTGCTCTCGGAGCTGTTCACCAACAGCCTGCGCCACGCGCGAAACCCGGAGGGGCACCAGATCGAGACGCGGTTCGAGCTCCAGCCCCGCGGGGTCCGCATTGAGGTGCACGATGCGAACGCGGCGAAGCCCGAACTGCGCGAGGCATCCGAGGACGAGGAGTCCGGCCGCGGCCTCACGCTGGTCGATTGCGTCACCAGTGGACGGTGGGGCGTCAGTGACCGGGACGGCATTGGGAAGCTCGTATGGGCGGAGTGCGTCGAAGGGAACGACGCAGAGGTGTCGCCGTGAGTGAACCGCAGCGGGCCCGGGCCTGGGTGGTCGCGACTGACACCGGCGAGGCGGTACGAGGGTACCTGCCGGCCTGGGCCAGTCAGGACCCGAGCCTGGCCGGCGTGCCGATCGGCGAACTGCATCTCGTTCTGGCCGATCTCGTGCTGGAATCCGACGCGACCGGCTTGGTTCTGCCCGTCGTGCAGGGCCAGGAGCCAGCCCTGTACCGGCCCGTGTTCGCCGTCACGATCGCGTGCAAGCCCTTCGGCGAGGACGACGAACCCTGCATCCCCACCGCCGCTGTCCAGATTGTCGACGACTTCTGGCTCACCGGCCTCGACCCCGGGGCCATCGAAGCTCTCGGCCACCAACTCCGCGGCCTGGCCGACAAGCTCATCACACACACCGCCCCCATGCTCGCCGCCGCCCGCACCGACTGGGCCAAGCACCACCCAGTCCCCGCCCCGCAGAACTGACCCGCTCCCAAAGCCCGCCGGCTTCAAGCAGCGGGCCGGCCCGATACGCCCGTACCGGCCCCCATCCCGGTCACGATGCCGCCGGTACGGGACAACCCTCACCACTGCCCTGCCGCCCACCGGGAAAGCACCGCCGTTCCCGACCGCAAGGAAGACACCAACGATGAAGCCGCCCCCGCGTCCGTTCACCCCGGAGGCACAGTGCAAGGAGAACGTCGAGCGGATCATGCATCCCTGCAGACCGGGCATGCGGGAGCGCTTGGCGTGGGCCGTGCAGGATCTGTGGTCCGGCCACGTCGCCCACCGAGCCCTGCGTCGGCAACTGGACGACGCGAGGCTGGTACCGCCAGACGGTCCCGGCGCCTCTCAGCCCTCGCGCACTTCGCACCGGTACCCCAGGGCGCGGCGATGAATACCGGCCGCAAGCGCTCCCGGCCGCGCCGGCTGGACCACGAGCCGGCGATGGTCACGTGGGCCCGCAAAAAGGCGGGCCTCACGAAGCGGGCACTGGCCGCACGTATCGGCATCTCGGAACAGCTCATGTCCGAGATCGAGTCCGGCTGGCGCAACGCCACACCGGCGAACCTCGCCAAGATCGCCGAGGCGCTCAACTGCCCTGTCGTCGGACTGGAACGCAAACACACCACCGACGCCCCGCGTTAAAAGCCTCCTGCCTGCTCGTACCGGATCCGCCCGAACGCCACCTGTCGTTCCCCGTCGATCGGAGATTCCCTTGCTGACACCACCGGCCTACCCCGGACTCGAAGCGGCCTATCTCGACCTCTTGGCCCACGTCACTGCTGGCTTCGAGCACCGCATCGCTCCGCGCGGAAATGCGGCGCGCGAGGTCATCGGCGTCGCCTTCCGTCTGCCCGACCCGCGCCAGCGCCTTCCGTATCTCGCCGCCCGCAAGGCCAACCCGGTTTTCCACTTCGCCGAGGCCCTTTGGTATCTGGCCGGCCGCTGTGACCTGGAGATGATCGGCTACTACGCGCCGTCGATGGCTGCGAGTTCGCGTGACGGCGTGACCATCGAGGGCTCCGCGTACGGCCACACCCTGTTCACCCCGGCCCCGGGTGACGACCGTTCACCTTTCGATCGCGTCCTGGAACTGCTGCGGCGCGAGAGGGACAGCAAGCGCGGCTTCCTGCCGGTCTTCGCCGCGCGGGAGCTGGCGATCGACGACAACCCGGACGTGGCCTGCCTGGCCGGGCTTCATCTGTTGCCTCGCGACGGGTACCTGCACATGGTCTGCTCCATGCGGGCCAACGACCTGGACGGCGGGCTGCTGTCCGACGTGTTCTCCTTCACCATGATCCAGGAGTACGCGGCCGTGCAGCTCGGCCTGCGCCTGGGCTCGTACACCCACTACATCGGCTCCGCGCATGTGAATGACCGCGACACCGAGCGGGTGAACCGGGTCCTGGCCGAGGCGGCGACCCGGGCGGCTCCGCAGGACTTCCCGTTCCCGTCGATGCCCGCGAGCACCGGTCCGAAGACCATCGCCCGCCTGCTGGAACATGAGCAAGCCCTGCGCACCGACGCCGTGCAGTACACGGCGGCCGACATCGCCGACCTCGGCGTGGACCCGTACTGGCAGCAGGTGCTCCTGCTGTTCGAGGTCTACCGGCAGATCCAGCACGAGCACACCGACCGCGTCGGCCCGGACGTGCTGGGCGCCTTGTGGCCGGGCCTGCGCTGGCTGGCCGGCCGCAAGTGGCCCGCTTGCGCGCACGAGCAGGGCGACCGGTGAACACCAAGCCGCACCGCAGCGGCGCGGTGGTCGACGGCGTCGACTGGGATCGGCGGTCGGTGATCCTGTGCAAGCCCGACGCCGTCGACCGCGGGCTGACCGACACCGTCCTGGCCAGGCTGGCCCTTCCGGGCGTGGAGATCACCGGCCGTACCCGGGTGATCGTCCAGCCCTGGCAGATCCACGTCCACTACTGGGACCTGCTGGTGGACAAGGACTGGTTCCCCGGCCGGGACATCCCGGCCTGCCTGGACGCCGAGTACGCCGGCCGGACCGTCACCGTCGCCCTCGCCTGCGGCGGGCCGGACCTGCACGCCAGGCTCCGGGCCGAACTCGGGCACTTCGACCCGGCCCGGGCCGCCGAAGGCACGATCCGCGGCGACTACGGCGAGGACAGCCTGGAGCTGGCCCTGGCCGAGCGGCGGCTCGTGCGCAACCTCGTCCATACCTCCGACAACGCCGAGGCCGCCCGCCGCGACTTCGGCACCTGGTACGGAGCCGCCCGCCGCGAGCTGCTCCTGCCCCGCCCGCGCAGTGCCACCCGCTGATCCCCCACCCCATGGAGGCATCATGAACGCACCCGCCGCTCCGCGAAGGCCACTGCCGATCCTGTCCGCCGACCGGATCGGACAGCTCAAGCCCGCCCTGGCCGATGTCATCGAGTACCGCAAGTCCGGGCTGTCCCTGAACTGGATCATCGGCTGCCCCCTGGACTGCGGCTACTGCGTGCGGCACCTGTTCGACAACTTCGGCATGAAGATCCCGCGCCGCCTGATGAGCGACGAGGACGCAGTCCAGGCCCTGGTCGGCCACCCCTACTTCCGCCCGCACACCACCCCTGTCCAGCTCCTGAACCGGGCCACCGACCCCATGCTCCCGGCCGTCAAACCCCACCTGTTCGCCGTACTGCGGGCCCTGGACGACCGCGGACTGACCAACCACGTCCTGATCATCACCCGCTGGCGCGTCACCCCGCAGGACTGCCAGGTCCTCAACTCCCTCACCCACCTTCGGGTGACCGTGCTGGTCACCCACTCCGGCATCGACCACGAAGCCATCGAACCGGTCGACTCCGCCATCGCCGCCGCCAGCCTGCGCACCCTGTACGAGCACGTCGACCGCTACCGCACGGTGCTGTACTGGCGTCCGATCGTTCCCGGCCTCAACGACTCCGACGCCCACCTGGAGCGCGCCCGCGAGCTGTCCGCCTTCGCCGACGCCACGGTCTTCACCGGCCTGTTCTTCCGCGAGCAGATCGCCGACTACTACCAGGCCCACGGCCTGCCCATGCCCTACGAAGACACCGCCCGCCGCAAGATCCTTCCCGAGCAGGCCGAACAGCGGATCCTGGACTTCTTCCACACCCTCGACAACACCGACGCACCGTGGGGCGCGCTCTTCCGCAAAACCTCCTGCGCCGTCGCCTACGCCCACGGCGAGGCCGACTACAACGGCCACTACGGCATCCGCGAACTGTGCGACATCTGCCCGCCCGAACAGATCGCCCGCTGCGCCGGCGCATGGACCAGGCCCGACCTCGGCCAGGTCACCGCCGAAGCCAGGGCCCTGGGAGCCACCGGCACGGTGGAGATCGACGAACGGGCCATCATCGTGGAAGGACTGGACGAACCCCCGCGCTACTTCCTCCAGCACGGCCACCGCTTCCAGGTCCACGACCGCGCCAAGCCCCACCACCACCGCCGGCACGGCCGGGCCCCCATCGGCTGGCCCACGGCGGAGAACGGAACCACCACACCGTGATCTTCACCGACTGGCCGCCCCTGTTCGTCGTGGACGTCGAAGGCAACGGCGCCAACCCACCCGACCTGGTGGAAGTCGCCGCCCTGCCCGTACGGGACGGCCGGCCGGACACCAGCACCGCCGGGGCGTGGCTGATCCGCCCGCCCCGGCCGGTCACCCCCTACGCCGCCAGGATCCACGGCCTGACCAACGACGCCCTGACGCACTGCCCGCCCTGGCCCCAGGTCGCGCCCCAGGTCCACGACCTGCTCGGCACCGCCTGGATCTGCGCGCACAACGCCCACACCGACCACCGCGTCCTGTCCGCGCATCTGCCGGCCTGGCACCCCACCGGAGTCCTCGACACCCTCCGCCTGGCCAAGGCCACCCACCCCGATCTGCCCGCCTACAGCCTCGACACCCTCATCACCCACCTGCGACCCGACCTGTCCGCAGCCCCCGCCCAACGCCATCGCGCCACCTACGACGCCTACGCCACCGCCCAACTCCTCATCGCCATGGCCACCAACTACCCCACCTTCGCCGACCTGGCCGCCGCAGCCGTCCCGCCCGGCCTGCCGGGCGCCCCCCAACCCGACCAGGACCCCACGCTGTGGTGACCAGCACCATGCCCGGCCCCATAGAGAGTGGCGGCGCGCCGGGGCCAAGTGGCCTGGCCGGATCTGTCCACGTCCAGCAAGGAGTCGTCTTCTCCGATCTCGCCTATCGCGGGTTTATCCTCGACTTCGGCGGAGTCCTGACCACCCGGATGAGGCGCAACGGGGAGGCTTTCGAGCGGTCCGAAGGGCTGGCCTGCTGTGCCTACTTCGCGGCCCTCGGGCACCCGGACGGCGTACGGGTGTACGCGGACCTGGAGGTGGGCCGGGCCACGCAGGAGGACTGGAACCGGGTGATCGGCGGGATCCTCGGCATCGACCCCACGGACTTGATGCGCCGCGCCCTGGCCAACCTGCGTCCCGAAGCCGCGATCGTCGCCGCGGCCCAGCGCGCCCGCGAGGCCGGCATCAAGGTCGCGATGCTGTCCAACAGCTTCGGCCTGACCCCGTACAACCCCTACAAGGAGCTGGGCCTGTACGACGGGTTCGACGCGGTGATCCTTTCGGAGCGCGAAGGGGTCAGGAAGCCGTCGCCGCTCATCTATGAGCGGACGCTCGAAGCCTTGGGGCTGGCCGGCCCCGAGTGCGTGTTCGTCGACGACCACGCCGAGAACCTGCCGCCAGCGGCGGCGCTGGGGATCAAGACGATTCACCACACGGATGCCGACGTCACCGCGGAGCAGCTCGACGCGCTGCTGGGGGAGTACGCCGCCTAGTGACTTCAGCCCGTCATCGGTGGGCGCCGCTCAATCGGCCGTCACCGGCTGGCCAGCGGCGGAGCAAGGGTTGGTGCGGTGGTGCCAGTGTGGAAGGTTGCGATGGTCAGGTTGGTGCCGGAGCCGTCGTCCGGGATGGCTGTGCACAGGGTGACCCAGCCGATGCCCTTCTGGGGGTGGCGGTAGGGGAGGGGGACCGTGCCGTACGCGTCAAAACACCGTGGCGAGAAAGCCTCCCAACTGATCTCCGCTGCTGCCATATTGGACGACCCTATGCGTGGGAGGGTCGGGTGGTCCGGCCTGAGTGGTCGGGTGCTTCGAATCCCATCGATCTGCGGACGCCACGGTGACAGGAATAGGGGATCTCCCAGCCCTCTGGCAGCGCCTCGAAGACTGGCTGGCCACGCACGCTCCTGGGGACTATGCATCGCTACGGGACGGCGCATCGACCGAGGACATCGACCGGCTCGAAGCGGAGTTGGGGTTCCCACTCCACCCAGGGCTGAGGACGCTCGTGACCCTGTACGACGGGGTGAGACCGCGGCGCGGCAGCACCGAGCCGGGAGCCTTCCTGTTGAGCTACTCGCTCTTGGGCACCGCTGGCGTCCTGGAAGGCCAACGCCGGCACGCGTCGATGGCGCAGGACATCCTTGAGGACGTCGAGGAGGGGGATGAGGACGCGGTGATCGGCACGATCGTTCACGATCTGTGAGTGCCGTTCGTGGAATCCTTCTCGGGCGACACCCTGTTCGTGGACCACCGACCGGGAGCCCACTACGGGAAGAACGGCGGCACAAACTTCGGAGCCCCTCCCTACAGGCTGATGTGGCCCAGTCAGGAGGCCATGCTGGACGATGTGTGCGTCAACGAGGGGCGGATGCTCCAGTGGGTGTGATGTCCGATCCGGGCTCCCGTTCGAAGCCCGGGAACCGGTTCATAGAGCTGCGGTTCTGACACAGAATCATGGACTATCATTCGTACACGTCGCCCGCAGCATCGGTGACCAAGATGGCGAACTGCCTGGTTGCAGTCAGCGTTTGCGGCTCTTGGCCTAGCATTGGTTGGCTCCGCTGGCCGAAACGAGACCTGTACTGTGGGTGGCCTTGGCTGACGGCCGGCTACGGCGCGTGAGGTGGGGTCATGGACAGTGGTGTGCGGTGGCTTGCGCACGCATCCTGGCATTTCAGTGTGACCTTCGTTCGGGGTCTTGACTCCGAGGAGCTTGGAAGGCGGCTAGGCGCTGATCCGGCTGCGGCTCCGGTGCTGGCGACAGCGCGTGAGATCGAGGGACTGCTCGTGGATCCGAATGTCGGGATCGCCCGGCTGGGTGAGGCGGGCGGCTGGGCATTCGCGGCCGAGTACGGTGAGGCGCATGGCACGCGGCACGGCGTCCTTGCTGAGCTTTCTCGGGGCGGCGAAGCGGTGAATCTTGATCCGCAGACGGACCATCCGCCATCCATGTTTTCCTGCGCGGCCGGTGGGGAATTGCTGTGTTCCTTCGGGTTGGCCGAGGAGGGTCGGCGGTGGGGCAGTAACCCTGATCTGCTCAATACGGCCTTGGAGAGCGCGGGCGTCTTCCTGCCGGACGGCTCAGTCCTGGAGGCGGGTGCGAGCCGGCATGCCCAGCGGATAGCGATGTCGCTGGGCGTGATCGAGCGGCACTTCGGGCTGTCGCTGCCCAGGGAACTGGTAGAGCAGGGAGAACTGCGCACGGTGTCTGTGAATGGCCACCCGAATCTGGACAGCCTCTGAGTGTGGGCGATGGGTCTGGCGCAGGGAGTCAGGCTCCCCTACGTTCAAGGGCACATCGGTGAGGAACGATGGGGAGGCTACCGGGCGGTAGCCTCCCCATCGTGCTCCGTTGATGGTCAGCTCACGTTTTCCTGCATTACGCATGTGGTATCGGCTGCCGTGCAGTGGTCGAAGCCCGGGGTGGCCACCCAGAAGGCATCACCTGCCAGCATGCGGTTGTACCAGACGAATCCACCGGTACGGCCGAATGGCGCGAGCGCGCCGGTGTTCTGGTCCAGCGGGATACTGGCTCGCCCGCACTTCTCCGACCAATTGGGGATGTCGTAGTTGTCATCGTCCCGCAGTGTCCACGTATTGCTGTCGATTGGCAGAGCGTAGAACTGCGCACATTCGTTGCCCGATTCCACCCCGCTGCCCGGAGCTCCACCGCTCTCCTGAGTAGTGGCGAAGGCGTACTCGTCGCAACTCGCGTCGGGCGTCTCTGTGCGGCCGGTCCAGCTATCGGGGCATACCACCTTGCGGTTGTCGCTCTGGCCGTCGGGGACGTAATGTAGCGGTGAATTGTTGGCCTTGCTGCCGAAGTGGTTGCTGTTGTGCGTCTTCATCAGCCAGTAGTACGCGCCGGCGGCGGGATAGCGGTCGGTGCTGACCGTGTACGTCGGCGTGTAGTTCTTGAAGACGCAGCCAGGGCTGCTATTGCCCTTGGTGATGTCGTCACATCGAATCGTCAGGTCGTCGTAGGTATTGCCCAGACTCAGCGGGGTCACCACGTCGGCATTTGCGACCGTGCCGGTCAGCGCCCAGCCGAAGTTGACGTCCTCCTGGCCCGTGCCGTTCCAGAACGTCTGGAAGGTCTGGGCTGCGACGTGGAGATCATCGGGTCCCGCCCAGACCATCTCACCCACAGTCACCTTGGGAGACTGCGTGCAGTCGTCACAGTCGGCGGCCGTCGCCCAGTTCAACGACACCGCTCCGAGGTCCGCGTCGATCTGAAACGGAACAAATATAAGCGTCTGGTCCATTTCGGCGGCGTTGTTGTAGAGCTGGATGTTCTGCATCATCGCGAAAGTGGCCCTGCCCACTTCCTTGTCATTCACCAGGAAGACGATGTTCACAGGAGAGAAGCCGTTGAGGCAGGCCTCCGTACGCGTCTCCGTGTCCGTCAGTTGCGATCCAGGGCACCAGGACGGGATGGGAATCCCGTCGAGTTGTCGCTGTTCCACAGCCTTGGCCATGGACCGTGCCTCGGCCGAGTCCGGCCGCCCTGTGGTGATGCAGGTGGAACGGCCACTGGCGTCGGGGGCGGAGCAGTGCGGCCCGGCTCCCGGCTTGGGAAACTGCCTGGCCGAGAGGCGCGCGGGGGCACTGACTGCCTCCTGCCTCGTCAACTCGTCACGTAAGGCTGGTGTCAGTGTCAACAGACCTCCGCGCTGCACTGACCTTGGCGGGCCTGCGAAGTCGGGAAGCGGAGCCGAGCCGTTGGGGTTCGGAAAAGTGATGCTCGGCACGCCACTGAAGTTACCGGGCAGGAAAGCGACGGCGTCCCAGGCGATGTCGCTGTCCCCGGTCCCGCTGCTGTTGCTGTTGGACAGTTTGATCTCTGGGGGTTGGTTCTTGAAGCGGTAGGCGCCGAGGGAGACCCATTTGTTGGACTCATTGGTGTCTTGGGAGATCGTCTTTGACTTGATACCGAAGGGCGTGACGATCTGGTAGGTGGCTTCCTTGCTCTGTGCTCCGGTGTCGGGGATGTGGACGTAGACCTGGGCCTGGTCCTGGGGCAGGGGGGAGTTGAGTTTCCAGTCGCCGAGGATCGTCATGCGTCCACTGTCGCCGCCGAGGTGGGCGGTGTCGCGGTCGTGGGCGTACCAGAAGTGGCCCTGGTAGCCGCCGCCGATCTGGTGGAGGTCGCCCTTGGCTTCGTACTGGCCTGCGGTGTCGGGGTAGAAGGTGAACTGGAAGGTGCCTTGTGTGGAGACGGTGCCGCAGTCGCTCCAGGTCTGGGTGCCGGCTGGGTCGGAGTCGACGACGAAGGAGCCGGCGGGTGCTCCGGTGCAGTCGGGTGTGCCGTACTGGAGGCGGGAGCCGCGGCCGGGCTCGGTGCGGAGCGTCTGGTATTTGATGCTTTCGTGGCCGCAGGTGTCGGCGCAGTCGGGTTTCCAGACGGTGTTCTCGGCGTTCCACCAGTGCAGTTGGTCGCAGCCGTCGATGTGGTCGGTTTCGCACGGGGGCGGGTTGCTGATGTCGCAGGCGTTCGCGGTGGTGCAGAACGTGTCGAGCGGGGGCTTGATCTCGCTGCGGTCCAGGACAGTGAGCCACCAGGTGGGCTGGAAGCCGGCGGAGGAGAAGCCGCTCTCGCCGGGCCAGTCCTGGCGGCCGGAGGTGGCGTAGGAGTGGCCGGTGTCGATGGACCAGGCGGCCCAGCCCATCACCTTCTCCTCGTATGGCCAGTCCTGCGGGTGGGCCGCGTCGTGGTTGGCGCCCGAGTCGAGGGTGGTGTCCATGAAGGCGAGCCGGGAGGGCGGGTAGAGGGGGTTGGCGGGGTTGTTGTACCAGCCCAGTCCCCAGGGGACGCCTGGTGCGCCCGAGGGTGCGTTGAAGCCGAGGTTGTAGTTCCACACGGCGGTGAACCAGTTCTCGGGCTTGGAGGGGTCGTCGTTGTTGACGGTGATGGTCTGGCCGGGGGTGTGGACCTCGTTCCACTTGCCGGCCAGGATCTGGAGCGAGGCGGCGATGTTGACGGTGTAGTCCAGCGCCACGGCTTTCTGGACGGTGGGCGGCAGGGCGGTCTCGCCGGGCTTTTCGTGGCCCGCCATGCGCATGCCGTCGGTGACCTGCCCGACGCCGTAACCGCAGTCGGACTTCGTCCAGTCGATCTTCCAGTAGTCGGACGGGTCGGTGCCGGTGTGGCCGTAGAAACCGGCCGTCGCCGCCAGCGGGTTGCCCATCTGGCCGGGGATCGCGCCGGATTCGGCCTGCCACAGGTTGGATTCCTGGGCGAGGATGCCCAGTTCGACCTGGGCGGGGATGCGTCCGCCGCCGGTCAGGGACGGCACCGGGAAGAGCCCCTGCGGGTCGACGGTGCCCAGGCCGATCTGGGAGCGCCAGCCGCCCTGCGTGACCCAGCCCGAGGTCAGATCACCGCGCACGGCCATGTCCACGGCCCACTCCACCTGGTTGGGCGTGGGCTGCAGGGCCTGCTCATTGACGTCGTTGCGGGGCACGGAGCACCAGCGGTCGGTGTCCACCGGGTCGTGGTCGTCACCGTCCGCCGCTGCCGCCGGCTTCTGGATGCTGTTGCTGTTCTGGGGGACGGCCTTGGAGGCGCTGGTGACCGCAGGCGACAGGGTTGTGCCGGAGATCTTGTGCGGCGTGCTGACGCGCTGGGTGATCTCCTTGCCGGTGGTGGTTGCCGTCGCGGTCAGCGTCAGGGTGCCGTCACCGGTGGTGTTCGTCTGGGCCGGGGCCTGGGCGGGTGCCGGTTCGGCCTGGACAGCGGCGCGGCCGGCGTCGGCGATGGTGGCCAGGCCGGCCTGCACGCCCGGTGCCAGTACCGGGTCCACGGCCAGTCGGCCGAGGCTGGAGGGTTGGGTGTCGGCGTTCGCGTTCAAGGGCGTGATGCCGGTGTCGGCGGTTTTCGGCGTGCCCTGGGGGTGCCCGGTGAGGAAGACGCCGCCGGCACCGGACTGCTGCAGCGCCAGGTCCGTCAACTTGCCGGTGGCCACGGTCGAGACCTTGCCGGGTCGCCATACTTTGGCGTGCGCGGTGGTGTCGCCTTTGTGGTCCAGGAAGGCGTAGGTGTCCTTGCCGGCTTTGTCCGGGCCTGTCGGGCGTATGTCGTACGGGACGCTGTCGGTAGTGGCGAGCGTCGTTGTCCTGCCGGTGCGGCTGATGTGCACCAGGCGGTGGCCGAGCCCGGCTACGGCGCCATCTGCGACCGGGATCGCGGAGGTCACCTGGCCGTCGGCGGTGGTATCGGCCACGGTGTGGCCTGTGGTGTCGACCGTCACCAGGCGTGTCTTGTCGTCCCGGAACGCGGTGAACGCTGCAGTGTGAGTCGTGGGGTTGCATGCTGGGTCGAAGTAGGCCAGGGATGCGGTGAAGGGCAGTTTGACGACGGTGCCCTTGTCGAGGTTCACGATTGCGGTGAACGCGCCGCCCAGCATCAGGTCCTGCTGGTTGGTGAACGTCCGCGGCGCGTAGGCGACAGCCGCGTGCGTGGCATCGATGACGCAACTGTTGCCGATCCATGTGTCCGCCGGCATGCCCGGCTCGGCCAGGACGGCGGCGGTCCGCCACGCATAGGCGTCCTTGCTGTCCGCGACGAGTATGTGCAGGCCGTCGCTGTCGGCGGCGGAGGTGACGGCACGGTCGGGGGAGGTTCGCCATCCCTTGCCGAGGTTCTTGTCGGGGTCCGTCACCGCGCCGACGGGCTGGTGGCTGTCGGTGACCGCTTTATCGGGGGGCGGGGAACTCGCATGTGCCTGCAAGGCCGGCGCTAAGCCCGACAGGACCACGCCGGCAGTAAGGGCCACGGTGATTCTTCTGCGGACGGATTTCACATGCACTCCGTTCATCCATTGCGGACCCGGATTCTGGTTGCACGTGCCACGGGTAGTTCGATCACGGAAAGCTGGGTGCAGAGCAGTAGATGTCAAATTGCTGGGCTGCACCCTCGGCCAGAATCGTCCGCCTCTGTTTTTCACGGGGCGGAGGCTTCAGACGGCCGTGCGGGAGACTTCCACGATGACCACTGTCGGGTGTTTCGGGATAATGGCTCCATCGGCTTCATCGCGTGCCGTGTACACGGCGGAACTCACGGCACCGGGCCGCAGGTCGTCAATCTCAACACGGAGCAACGCGTTGTAGCCGAGTGGTCCGGTCAGCCGGATATACGCCTGGTAATTTGCAGGCCCAGTTCCAGTGTTGGTCACGTCGACGGCGACCCAGAAGGCGTCACCGGAGCTTTTGAGTACCGGTCTTTTCACCGTGACACCGTCTTTGGCAGCCGCGAAGTTCCCGGTGTCCCTGCTCGGCGTGATCCGAGGTGAAGCAGATGGCGAAGAGACCGCCTGGGGCGTGGCCGGGGGTGCGGAGGCATGCTTTGTCGTTGGAGCGGTCGCCTGTGGGCCACCGTTGCTGCACGCGGTTACAGCGAAGAGAGTTGACAGTGTCAGCGCGGCCAGTGCCGGTACGGTGCCACGCCTGGCGGTGCGGTGAGGGACGTGTGTCCCGTGGATCATGTTCATGCCGCTAGTCGCAGAAGCTGCCGCGCACAGCGTTGATGATGTAGCTGGACGAACCAGAGGTTGTCTTCATCAGCGCCGTGACCGTCGGGCAGTTGTTCATGAACACCGGGCCGGCGTAGTCGCTGTAGTTGCCCTGATCGACGTCGCATCGAGGACTGGTGGCCTTGTTTTCGCAGAGCTGAATCTTCATCCACTTGGCCGAGGCCGTGTTGTTGTCCAGGATGGCACATTCCGAGTTTCCAGGCCCCAGTCCACCGTTGTCGTAGGTGAACAGTGTGCCTTGCCTGGTGTTCAGGTCGGGGAGAGGTTCGGCATTGTAGAGTTCGTATCCTGTGCCGCATACAGTTGCTGCGGCGATGGCGGCGAGCGGTTCTTTTTCGGCGATCGCACGCGTGGCCGCGTTTGCAGCAGACGAGATCTTCACCCCCTGGACTGGGGTGTCGCGGTCAGATGCGGACGCCAGTGGGGCGCTGAGGCACAAGGCTGCGCCGGCAGCCAAGGCAACCGCAGTGCGTAAAGCGTAGGCAGACATTCCGGTCTCCCATTGATAGATGCTCATGACACGGCCACAGGACACGCGGATGCATGCTGTACGCAATCCATTCCCGTGATCGCGAAGACACTATGCGTATGCGGGTTCCTGTGGGAGGGGGAAACCAAGCCGGCTCGCATGTCGCAATTGCATTTGCTGACCTAAAGTCACTACATGGGTCTACTTTGACTGAAATCCATAGGGTTTCTTGGCGTGAACCATATTTGCGCGCCACTCAGGGTTACGTCGTGATCTCCGTCACTCCCCCGTCCGCAGTGCTTCGGCGCAGTCTTGTGGTGCCCGATTCGTGGCGATCTGCGAAATTGGCGGCTGTCAACAGGCGCGGGTTTCCAAGAAGATGGAGTCATTGACGCCCCGTGATCCGACCGGAAGACCGTACCTGCCGACGCATCATCCCCGGATCCCGCCTTGCCGTCTGCTGTGGTCGTGCTCCGGTCACGTGACCCGTCACCGGCTGGCCGGTGCCGGGGTGGAGGTCGGTGCAGCGCCGGGGTGGAAGGTGGCGATGGTCAGGCGTGTGCCGGGGGCGTCGTCCGGGCTGGCTGTTGACAGAGTGAGCCAACCGGTGCCCCTCTGCGGGTGGCGGCAGGGGAGAGGTGTGCCGCTTGGCGGCGTGGTGATGGCCGTCGCGCTGTGTGCTTCGAACAACTCCGCCGTGCTCGCGTCGGAGAGGACATCGGTGCGCAGGCGGGTGAGAGGCGTGCTGTTTTCTTGGAGGGCGAGGGCGGCGCGTAGCCGGGCCATGAGGAATGGTGCCCACGCGGTTTCCCAGTCGATGAGGTTCACGCGGGCTTCGGGGGATGTCAGGGCCCATCGCAGGGGGTGCGAGGGTGCTCCGCCATGGTCGAACAACTGCGCGAAGGCCGCGTTGTGGGCGAGGAGACGCCCCTCGGGGTCGGAGATCCATGCGATGGACTCGATGCTGTCGAGTGCCGTCAGCCAGGCGCCCGGCAGGGTCAGGCCGGCTTTCTGAGAGAGCGGGTGCGGAGGGTCGGCGCCGAAGGCGAAGCGGTGGGCGGTGCGCCATTCGTCTTCGGTCAGGCGCAGTACGCGGGCGCTTTCTTCGAGGACGTTCTTGCGTACGCCGGTTCCCCGTTCGAGGCGTTCGTAGGTGCCGGGGGTACGGCCGAGCAGGATGTCCATGTGCGCCTGGGTGAGCCCGGTGTCGTGGCGGCGTCTGCCGCGGTTGTCCCGCTGGGCGAGGACCGATCGGAGTTCGGGGAACGCGGAGGCGTCAGTCCGTGACCGCGCGGAGCTCAGGAACTTCTTCAGCGCGGGCAGGTCGGCCATGGTGCGGGCTTTCTGTCGGTGGTGCAGCCGAAGCCGGGCCCGGCAGGACGAGGTCGTGGGCCCGCTGTCGGACTGTGCCGTTCCCTGCCCTGTTCGAGAGCACACCGAAGGTACGCGTTTTCACGCGTATGCCCGCTGCCTCC
This sequence comes from Actinacidiphila acididurans, assembly GCF_016918855.1. Lineage (GTDB taxonomy): Bacteria > Actinomycetota > Actinomycetes > Streptomycetales > Streptomycetaceae > Actinacidiphila > Actinacidiphila acididurans. Next base: position 168,058 of record NZ_JADKYB010000015.1, on the reverse strand, counting down.
GGGCTGCGTCGCAGCAAGAGCGGCTGGTCATTCCAGGTCGTCGGGACTGTTGGCGGCGGGTTGGATGAGCCCGTGGCCGGCGGCGATGACGCCGAGCTGGAAGCGGCTCAGGGCGCCCATCTGTTCCATGAGCTCGGAGACTGCCCGGCCCACGGTCCGCACCGATATGCCCAGGCGGCGGCCGATCTGATCGTCTGTGAGCCCGTTGGCCAGGAGCTGGAGTACGGCGGGGTGCTTGACAGTTGTGGCTTGGGCGGCCACCGGGGGCGGGGCCTGCGGCGAGGTGAAGGGGATCGATCGCAGCCACACGTCCTCGTACAGGGCGATGTACGAGGGCATCAGACGCGATCCGCGCAGCACGAGGAGGGGGGCCTGGACCGGGTCACCGGGGTCGCCAGGCAGGAGCGTGGTCTGTGCGTCGTAGACCATCAGGTCGAAGGGGACCTGCGGCGCGAGACGGACCTCTGCCCCGAGCCCGGCCAGCTTGGCCAGGTACCAGCGGCCCCGCTGCCCGGAGACGGCGCTGCGTCCGTAGACGGCCCGTACCCGTACCCCGCGCTCGATCAGTGCGGCGTCCTGAGCCAGGGAGCTTTCGAGGACCTCGGCGGAGGGCAGCGGGCCGGGGTGCATGGACCAGTTGTCCTGCCGGGCGGAGGCGTTCAGGGCATGGATGAACCGCATACGGGCCTGGCCGCGTACTACCTCGACCTCAACCTCGACGGCTTCGCGCCGTACGGCCGGCCGGTAGCGGTGCACCAGGCTCTCGGCATCGGCCTGGAACCGTTCCAGGTCGTCGATCTGGGACTGCACGCGCGCCTCGTAGGACTCGAACAGGCTCATCAGGGCCGCGTCGGGATCGAGCGCGAGAACTCTGCCCGGTGACTCGGCCTGCTGGACCAGGCCCAGCTTCGCCAGACGCAGCGTCGCCCGTTCGGCCTCCTGTACGGGAATGCCCAGGCGTGTACCGAGTTCGGACGGCGAGGCTTCCCCGTGGCTGCGCAGGGTCAGGTACAGCCTGAGGCCCGTGTCGTCTGCCGGCAGCAGGGAAGACACTGCCCCAGGTGCGACCTGGTTGTCTACGGCCAGTGGTCGGCCCGAGGCGGATGCCGGCGTATGAACGACGGACATGGACGGAGAGTCCTTTCTTGGCGAGGCGATCGTGCGACGGCTGCGGTCGCATGTCGGTGGGGGCGCGCCGGGCCGGACCCGCAAGTCGGGCGCGCACACGATGGGAGGACACCGCCGGGGCTACTCGCTGAGCGCCGTGGCCCGGTGCCAGCAGTCGTCGAAGACCAGGCGCGCCAGGTAGACCCACACTGTGTTGCGCAGGACGACGGCCCCCGCGCCTGGGCGGTCGGGATCCACGGGCAGCATCACGGTCTCGCCGTCGATGATGATCATGTTGACGGGGACCAGGGGTGCCTGGCGCGCACGTACTCCCGCCGCAGCCAGTAGCCGCTGGTAGCGGCGCTGTTCGAAGGACAGCTGGCCGTCGTGCCGGTAGACGGTGCGCATGGCCACACCGCGGGCCGCGAGAGCGGAGCTGTCCACGAGACCGGCCAGGCCGCGGTTGGGCACCGGCTCGTCGAGAAGCGTGAGTCGGCTGGCGGTCGGCAGCTCGCTGAGCTCAGCGAGCAAACGGCGGACGTTCCGTGGTCCCGCGACCAGCTCCGCGTCGCTGCCCTCCAGCACGTACGGCACCCCGGGCCCGACCATTCGCTCCAGCCCCCACACTGCTGCAGCGATCTCCAACTCCCGCTCGCGCATCGTCGATCGGCACCGCGCCAGCAGCCTGCTGATTGCGACTGCCGCCTCGATCGGCGTCAGTTCCTCCGGACGCCGACCTTCGGGCAGCATTCGTGTGTGCGCAAGGCGATCCCAATCGCCCCCGAAATCAGGCGCATTGAGTCCCTGGAGGTCCGGCAGAGCTTCGTGCAATGACTTCCCATCGGCTCGGCCCCCGGCATAGGGTGCGTAGGAGCCGGCCTCTGAGGTTTCCACCCATCGGGTCGCCGAAGTCATCCGCCGCCTCTCCTCGCATGCACTCTGAAAAAGTCCTGGTCAGGGTGCTGTTGTGGTTCTGCGGACGAGTCTGGGCGGCTGTTCGCCGACATTTCCACGGTCTCTTTTTCTCCATAAAAAAAGACCCGGGAAAAACTGGAACCGTGTGGTGCGTGCCTCGACTGGCAGCGCCCTCGGTTCGTCCGCGTCCGCACACCTCCCCGTTGTCCCCCGCAGGGCCACTGCGAGGTTCAAGACATGTCGCAATCCGGTCAATGCGCAGGTCAGGGTGCCACCTGGGAGGCTCGGACGTAGGTCCGGTTGGGTATCTTCGCAGGTCAAAGGCCCTTTGGGTCGACGATCGTGCTCGTGTAACCCGCCCGAGTGGCGGGTGTCCATACTGGACATTTTCTTGATAGTCGCAGGTTGAAGGCCCTTCCGGGGCTGCGTTGACACCCGGCAGAGGGCGGTCGAAGATCCAGGCATCGACTTGCGGAAGAGGGCTGCGTGACCCGCGCCCAGGCGTGATGTCGTTTTGGCGTCGGAGTGCGGTAACCAGCCTTATCGGCTGGACCGTTGGCGGAGGCATACATACGTTGCTGGTCCCGGCGCGCGGTCGGGCAGCGACAGCGGGAAGGGGGGAGGCGCAGGTGGATTCGGCAGCGCTCGCTTCGCGCGGGGGCTGAAATACAACCGGCGCCCGGGAGCTACCAACTCCTGGGCGCCGGGCCGGCACCCCGAGGGGCGCCGATTCACATCTCGCGGGGCAGCGGGGCTACTGCACGAGAACCGCTGCACCGCGCTCCTACGAACAACGGAGTATTGCATGCACACCGCCGACGGCGGAAGTTTCGCCTGCCGGGACACCGACCGCGAACGTCGGCTGGCCGCTCAGCTCGCCGACATGATTCCCGGTGCGGCCACGCTGCGGGTCAGCCTCACCCATCCCGAGCATGCCTGGCCCCAGCCGCACGCCAGGGCGTGGAACGCCGCTGGCGAGCGAATTGTGCTCAGCCGGACGACGGCCATGGTCGCCGCGCGGTGGGTCACGCGGGTGTGGCCGGAGGCCGACTGGACCCGGCCCCACGTCCTGGACCTCACCACGGCGAAACTGATCTGCGGCGACGGCGCTTCCCGCCGGGGGCGCTGACGTGTCGCGTATCCGATCGGTCAAGCCGGAGACCTGGATCTCGGAATCGCTGGCCGAGGTCAGCGTCACCGCCGAGCGCACGTTCCTGGCGATGACCAACCACGCCGACGACCACGGCCGCCACCGCGACAACGCCGCAATCATCGCTGGGCTCGTCTGGCCGCTTCGAGCCGAGCACACCGCTGTGCACGTCGAAGACGACCTCACCCAGCTCGCCGACGCCGGGCTGATCTGCCGGTACACCGGATGTGACGGCAGGCGGTACTTCCACTACCCGACCTGGTCCAAGCACCAGAAGATCGACAAGCCGTCCCCGTCCCGGCTCCCAGCCTGCCCGAGGTGCGCGCCGGAGCGATGTGGGGTCTGCCAGGGCCCCTGCACCCAGCGCCCTCACCCACAGCGCGCCGACTCCTCCATGAAGGCTCCCGGACGACTCCCTGAGGGATCCCTGAATCCTCCCCGAGGATTCCTGGAGGACTCCCCGGAGGTTCCCGGAGGGCTCCGGGAGGACTCGGCGAACCTTTCCGGAGCCCTCGAACCGCCCGCGCGCCCCTCTCCGACCCCTGACGCACCCACGCGCGGCACCCGCGCGCCCAAGCAGGACACCCCGAATTCCCCCGAGGCCACCCGACCGGAGACTGCCGGTAATGCCGCAGGTCACACGGCATTCGCCGAACCCTCTCCGAAGGGTCCCCGAATCCTCCCGGAGGGCTCGGCCCCCGGATCCAGGATCAAGGATCCTGGATCTTCTATCCCTACGGGGCGCGATGCGCCCGGCGCCGGCAGCGTCTCCGCGAAGGAACTGGTCGCCGAGTACGTCGCAGCGTGCGGTCGGCGCCCGCCGGGAGAGGTCGTCGGCCACCTCGGGCGGATCGTCAAGAAGCTCCTCGACGAGGGCATCCCGGCCGAGTACGTCCGAGCGGGCCTGCAGCACTACGCCGAGATCCAGGGGCACCCGTCCCGGCTGCCCAGCCTGGTCAACGACGCGATGAACGCGCCCGGCGGACCAGGCGCCGGTTTGGCCCGACCGCGATACGCGCCTACCGTGCCCGCACACACCGCCTGGACCAACCCGGTTGACGCCGCCGCCTACTCCGAGGAGCTGTGATGCGCACCCCAAGCCGCGAACCACAGACCCTCGGCGGGGCAGGCACCCTCGACCGGATCGCCCGGATCCTCGCCGCCCGGGGCATCGACCCCACCGGCCCCGTCGCGGACGAGTCCGGGCCGAGCGCGCCGTCGGAGGCCCTACCGGCTGGGGTGCCGCCGCGCTACCGGGACGCGGTCGCTGACCACCCGCAGGTCCTGGCGTGGGCGCGGGAAGTCGACTCCCAGGCCGTAGCGCCGAGTGCCGGGGCCCGTCGGCAGGTGACCACCGGGCCGTCGCTGCTGATGGCGGGGGTGACGGGCGCGGGCAAGACGCACCAGGCGTACGGGGCGGTCCGGGCCCTGGCCGAGACCGGCGTTGGCGTGCGGTGGCGCGCGACGACCGCCGCCGACCTGTACGCGGAACTGCGCCCCCGCGCCGGGGTGGACAGCGAGCAGCAGCTGGCGGCCGTGGCCCGGATACCGCTGCTGATGCTGGACGACCTCGGTGCGGCCAAAGCGTCCGAGTGGGTCGAGGAAGTCACGTATCGGCTGGTCAATCGCCGCTACAACCACATGTTGCCGACCCTGATCACCACCAACCTCGCCATCAGGGACCTGCGCACCCACCTCGGTGACCGCGTCGCCTCCCGGCTCGCGCAGATGACCACCCGGGTCGAGTTTGCACCGGTCGATCGCAGACGCGCCCGCGTCGCCTGACCAACGTTCAGGCTGCCTCCCCGCACTCCTCCCCGACCAGGCAACTCCGCTGACGCCGCCGCGCGCGGAGAGCGATCGGAGTCCACACGCATGCCCAGCACCAGCACCGCGAACAACCGCCCGGTCCGCCACCGCTCGCGAGGCGACCAGACCTGGCAAGCCGAGGCCGTCTGCCAGCCCACCGACTACCACCCGGTCGACCCCGAGCTGTTCTTCCCCGAGCCCGATGAGATGGACAAGATCCACGCCGCCAAGGCCCTGTGCACCCAGTGCCCGGTCCGCCAGACCTGCCTGGATGCCGCCCTGGAGAACGGCGACACCTACGGCATCCGGGGCGGCCTCACCGAGGAGGAACGCGCGCCCCTGCACGAGAACCTTCCCGCCCGCCTGGACTACAGCCGCGTCAACGCCGCCGTCTCCGGGCAGGACCTGCACCTGACCAAGGCCGAGCGCCGCGCGGTCGTCCTGGCCGCCTACCGGCAGGGCGTCAGCGAGCGCCGTCTGGCCTGGCTGCTGAAGGTCAGCCCGCAGCATGCCAAGCGCCTGTACCGCGAAGCCCGCCGCGCCCTTCGCCACCGCGATGCGGAGCAGATCACGAACACCACACGACCACCCGAGCCCGAGGAGCCCCGGAACCGCGACGACTTCGGGACGGCGGCGTGACCCTGGCCAACGCCTCGACGGCGCATGTCACCGGGTGGGACCGCGCCGTCGTCATCGCCCTCGGCGGCGCCGGATGCGCCCTGTCGTACGACGCCCTCCAGCAGATGGCCGTCGCCATCCACGTCCGCGGCCCCCTCACGTACCTGTTCCCGCTGGTGATCGACGGGTTCATCGCCTACGGCATACGGGCCCTGCTGGTCCTGCGCGACGCCCCGCTGCGCGCCCGGCTGTACGTGTGGATGCTGTTCGGCACCGCCACCGCGGTCAGCGTGTGGGCCAACGCCCTGCACGCGGTCCGGCTCAACCAGCAGGAGCCGGTGTCCGACGGGCTGCGCCTGTCCGACACGGTGGTCGCAGTCCTGTCCACGGTCGCTCCACTGGCTCTGGCCGGCGCGGTGCACCTCTACATCCTGATCGCCCGCGGGCCGGTCGCGGACCGCCACTGGCCGACGGGCAAGGACGGTGATCGCCTGATCGGCCGGGCCGGTCACCAAGGCGACCACCTGCACCTCGGTCAGCCTGAACATGTGCCGGTCGCTGGCCCCGAGAGACCCGGTCAGCGGCGCCCGAATCCCGACCCGGTCAGTGCCAGTCAGCCGGTCACCGGCCTTCGGCCACTGAGCGACGGCGTGGCCTCCGGGGCGGCCACCAACCTGGTCAGTGCCCGCCCCGGAGGGAGGGACAGCGCCGCTGACGTGGTCGGACAGCCGGACAGCGGCTCACCGGTCAGTGACCAGCCAGCCGACAGCGGGCCGGTGACCGTACGTCCGGACAGCCCGGAACGGGTCACTGCCCCGTCGGTCACCGCTGCGCCGGTCAGTGACCGAGCGGCCCGGACAACCAGTGACCGGCGCACCGACCTGGACACCGAAGAACTGCTGGAGATCGCCCGGTCAGCGGTCAGAGCCGAGGACAAGCTGACCCGCAAGGTCGTCGCCCAGGCCATCCGCGGTCAGAAGATCCCCCTGTCCAGCGACACGCTGACCGCCCTGATGGTCCAGCTCCGCGAACAGCACGGACAGCCGGTCACCACCTCCCAGGAATGACCGGTCCGCCGGAGGCAGGTGACCGGGTCGAACAACGCCGCTCGGTCACCCGCCCCGCGCCACTCGACCAAGCCTTGAACAGCAACCGAAGCGGAGAACTGCTCATGCGCACCAACCCCGCCACTCCGGCCGAAGTGGAGTCCTGGCTGACGGTCCTGGTCCGGCAGGGCCACCTGCACCGCGCCGAAGCGGGCCCGGACGGCACCTGGATCGTGCAGCGGGGCCGGCACAGCCGCCCGTGGACCCTGCACCACCCCGTCCTGGCCATGGACTTCATCGAGGACATCCTGCGCGAGGTCCGCCAGCAGGAAGCGGAGCCGGGCCGGTGACGGTCATCGACCCGGCGGCCACCACCCCTGAACAGCAGCGCAACCTCAACACAGCTCCTGGCGGAGCAAGTTGTGGGGTAAGGAGTCCTTACCCCGCTTCCGCCCCGGAGGGGGCGGAAGCTGCCCGTGCGGAGCCAGGCCCGGGGGTGCCTGGCTCCGCACGGGAGGACGGCCCAGGGGTGCCGTCGGGGGAGAAACAGACGCTGCCCACCATCGCTACGCGGGTCGCGCCCCGCCGCCGACCGCGCCAGAGCGCTCTGCGTCCGCGCCGCGTGTGTCCCCGCTTCAGCGAAGACGAGTGGGCTGCCGTACAGCAAGCAGCCCACGCCACCGGCCTCGCTCCCGGCGGGTTCGCCGCAGCCGCAACCTTGGCTGCCGCTACCAGTACCAACCCGACCGCCGCCGTCGCCGATTACCGGCGCGGCGTGCAGGAGCTGATGGAGTCCAACCGCCAGCTCGCTGCTGTCGGAAACAACCTGAACCAGGTCGCCCACTTCCTCAACGCCGGCGGGGAGCCCGCCATCGACCTGCGTCGGCTGCTGCACCGTATCGACACCGCGATCGGCGCCGTTGACAACGCGGTCGCTCGGCTGGTCCGCCGGTGATCCCGAAGATCCGCACCGGCAAGGGCGGCACGTACGGCCTGATCCGCTACCTCTTCGGCCCTGGCAAGCGCGACGAACACACCGACCCGCACCTGGTCGCCTTCTGGAACGACTACGCCCCCGACCCCGGTCGCAACCCGCAGCACACCATCGCTCAGCTCGCCGGCCAGCTCGACCAGCCCGTCAATGCCGTCGGCGACAGGGCACCGGCCACCACGATCTGGCACTGCTCCGTCCGCGCCGACCCCGGCGACCGCCACCTCGACGACGCCGACTGGGCGGCCATCGCGCGCCGGATCGTCCAGGCCGTCGACATCGCCCCCGACGGCGACACGACGGCGTGCCGCTGGGTCGCCGTCCGTCACGCCGAGGACCACATCCACATCGCCGCCACCCTGGTACGCCAGGACGGCCGCCACGCCGACCTGAGGTTCGACAAGCGCAAGGCGCAGGCCGAAGCCCGCCGGATAGAGAAGGGCTACGGCCTGCGGCAACTCAACCCGGGCGACGGCACCGCCGCCAAAGCCCCCACCAGCCAGGAGCGGTTCAAAGCCGAACGAATCGGCCGCGCCGAGACGCCGCGCGAGACCCTGCGCGAGGCAGTCCGCCAAGCCATCGCCGGAGCCGCCACAGAGGACGAGTTCTTCACCCGGCTCCGCACGAAGGGCCTGCGCGTCAAGCTCACCCAGGGCTCGTCGGGCGACGTCCTCGGCTACGCAGTCGCGCTGCCCGGCGACCGCAACCGGAACGGCGAGCCCATCTGGTTCGCCGGCTCCACCCTCGCGCCCGACCTCTCCCTACCCCGCATTCAACGCCGCCTCGCAAGCGGTATCGCCGACGAGCCCGCCTCGCTGAAGGCCGGCACCCGGCGTCCGGACTGGTCCGCGCCCGCCCGGGGACGCCGTACCGCCGCGGGGATCGCCGAACACGCCGCGGCCCTCCTGGACAGCGACGGCGACGAAGCCGCCGACCAACTCGTCGGAATCGGTGCACTTCTCGACGCCCTTGTGCAGACATCCCCCGCGCCGGCCCGCGCCGAGTTGGCGGCCGCAGCGCGCTCCTTCGAACGCGCCACCCGCAGCCACACCCGTGCCGAACAAGCCGACGCCCGCGCCCTCCGTACGGCAGCACGAGGCATCGTTCTGGCCGGCAGCGCGCTGGGCCGGGGCGAGGACGGCGGCGCCACCGCCATGCTCCTGTCCACCCTGGTCCTGGCCGCCATCGCCGCCGTCCGCTGGCACTCCGCCCGCGGCCACGCCCAGCAAGCCGCCGCCGCCCGCCAGACTGCCGAACACCTGCGCGCCGCCTACCGCCAGACCGCCGCCGCACCCATGCGGGCCCTGCGCGACCACGCTCGCGCCCTTCCGGAACCGAAGCTACGTGGCTACGAGACGACCATCCGCGCTGCCCTCTCCGGGACTGATGCACTCCGTGTGGGCCGTACTGATGCCCTTGTCGCCACCGTGGCTCAGGCCGAAGAAGCCGGCCACGACCCCAAAGCTCTGCTCCAGCAGACCATCGGCATGCGGGAACTCGACACCGCAGAGAACATGACCGACGTCCTGGTCTGGCGTCTGCGCCGCCTCGCCGACCTCCCCGCACACCCAGGTTCGTCCGCGCGAGTCCCGCAGGCCCGCGCCAAGCCCGCCGACCGCCGGCCCCCAACTCCGGCAGCACCCCGCATCCCCACGACCGATCCCCGAAAACACCCACCGCGCCGCTGAACCACAATCCTGCAGGCAGCCATCGGTCTGCCCGACCGCAAGAAAGCCCTGGACACCAGTCCCACCCGCTGTTATGGATGAACCCGGGACGACCTTGAAAGGGAGATGAGGCTCGTGCTCAGAACCACCAATGAGCAGGCGGAACCCGCCGCCGCACCGCTACCGCTTCCCCCTGGCAGCGACCCGCTGCTGCGGCTCCAGCACGAGACCCAGCCGCTCTCCGGTCCCGACGTCACCCGCTGCACCGGTCACCCGCGGGAACTGCCCCTGCGCGGGATCCCCGTCATGTGCCCGGCCTGCCAGGCACGCCGCGACTGGGTCCTGATCAACCACCGCCGCAACGTCTGGATCGGCTGCCGCTGCGGCCACCAGTGGCTGGAGCCGGAGATCACCCGCGCGGACTTCGACGGTCTGCTCACCACCTCGAACTGCACGACCTACCCCAGCCTCGAACAGGCCCTGACGGCCCACGGCTTCGACGGCTCCTTCGCCGGCACGTACCTGATGTAGAAGAGGCTCGAGACCGGCGAACGCCGAGGAGCGCCACCGGCAGGCCGGTGGCGCTCCTTGCTTGTACAGCGATCAGCTGGCGTATGCGCTGCGTCGGGTCAGGCGGCCTTGTCGCTCGCCGCGTTGGACGTTTGCGGCACGTAGGGACGGCATACGGCGAAGGCGCCCCTGCTGGAGCGACGCAGGCGGCTTCTGGGCATCAGCGGTCGGCGAGGTGGTTGGCGAGGTCGAGGGCGGCGGTGGCCACAAGGAGCGCGCGGCACAGGCCGGTCACCTCGTAGAGGGTGGGACGGACAAGCTGGGGCCAGTTGTCGGGGGCGGCGGGCCAGCTGGCGAGATGCACTTCGGTGGTGGCCAGTGCGAGGCGGGCGGTGACGTCCCAGCCCCGGTGGGGGGCGGTCTCCCATCGGAGCAAGATGCGGCCGAGGGGGAGCCGGGGACTGCCGGTTCGGAGCCAGGAGATCTTGAGGGGGCCGTCGGGAACGGGCGAGACGCTCCGAACGAGTGCACCGCGAACTCCAGGTGGCATGGGTCGAAGTGCGAGCGGGTGCAGCGGGCGGGCGAGAAGCGCGGAGGGTGGCAGTGGAATGCGGGCCTCCAAGAGGACAGGGCGGGTTCAGGTCCAATCGAGGGCGTCGCGGGCCGGGACGGGCAGATAGTCCTCGTGGCCGTCTTCGGGGATGTAGGCCACGCCGTTGGTGACGACGATGGTGGTGCCGATGAAGTGGGCAAAGGGCCAATCGGGGTTGACCGCGAGGCGGATCGGCAGGCCGGGGTTGAGGTCTTGGAGCTGGCGGAGCAGGTGGCCGACGGTCAGGTATTGCGGCACGGGCGTCTCCTGCGAGATGTGCGGGGCGAACGGTGAGAGGAGAGCTACGGGATCACGCCGGAGGCTGTAGGCAGGGACGGTTCGGCCGTGGCCGGACCGTGGGCTGTTCAGTGGACGTGTCCGATCAGCCCACGGAGGAACCCGGCGACGGCGCCGCTGGGGACATCCGAGCTGAACTCCTGGATCCAGGGTTCGGCCTGGTCCGGGATGGCACGGATGGTCCATACGATGCCGCGCCGCCACGCGGCGGGGTCCTCGGGCAGCCATCCGACGTAGATGTGCCCGTCGGGGCTGGTGCAGTGCACGTTGGCCTCCGGCGTGGACACGACCGCCCAGCCACGCTCGCTCAGGAGGTCGAGCACCGGTGCGGCGCATCCGTCGCTGGACAGCGAAGGATGCGCCGCACCGAGGGGGCGAAAGAGGACGGGCAAGGAGTTCAAGAGACACGATCCCTTCGTTGACCTGCACTTTTTCCCGACACCGGTAGGTTGACATGGGGTGTGCAGAAGGTCGTAGTCGATTGCCCGGGGATCGTGTCTGCCATCGGCGAACTGGACGAGGGGCGATCCCAGCGGGTGGAAGTCAGCGTCAGGATGTTCACCGAGTCGACAGCGCAGCGGGAGCCCAACTCACCGCCGGCGCCGAGGTTGTCCCTCACGATGCTGGTCACGATGCTGTGGGGGCTGCCGCAGGGAGACACGCCCTCACTCAGCACCGGCACCCTCGCCGGGCGTCAGGTCATGATGACCACCGACAACGCTGACCCTGAAAACCCGACCGGAACACCTGGCGACCGCCTGACCAGCGCGCTTCGAGCAGGGCCCCCTGGTTGTCGTCAACTCCGTGATCTTCCGCACGTCGGGTCAGGACACCGGCACCTACACCGAAATGGCGTCCCGGCTGAGCGAACCTGTCCTCCTTGGCTTCGCAGTCCTCGCCGTCCGCAGTCGCATCAAACGCTGACCCTGGACGCACTCGGCTTTGTAGCCGTCGCCGCACTCGTCGGGTACCAGCCAACAGCGGTCTGCGGCGGTGAACCGCGGCCGATTCAAGGGCCCCGTGTAAGTCGTGTGCGGCAACCCCGGCCGCGGTGGCATCGTGCACGTGGACTGCACAAATGCTGCCATTGTGAGATTGACTGCGCGGAGACTCTTCGATCAGTTACCCAGCACCTTCGGTACTCGGGGTCAGCCCAAATCCGACCAGGTCCAAGCGTCAGCAGCAGTTCCGTCGGGTTCTCGTCCGTACAGGTACTTTTGCGTAAGACCGGTAATTCTGATGAATAGGTGGAAACGCCCTGCGCCGGGCAGGCGTTCGGATAGAGCGGTGATATGCTCGGCCGCTCCCGCCTCGCGCACGGTCCCCAGGAGCCGGAACAAACTGTCAGAGTTGGTCAGGTCGGCTCCGGCGGCGACGCGGTTCGCCACGACGCTGATCTGCTCGGTTGCTCCCGCTTCACGCAGGGCCCCCAGGAGCCGGAACAAGCCGTCAGGGTTGGTGAGGTCGGCTCCGGCGGCGACGCGGCTTAGCAAAACTGTGGTCTGCTCGCTTGCTCCCGCTTCACGCAGGGCCTCCAGGAGGCTGGCCACGCCGTCGGGGTTGGTGAGGTCCGCTTCGGCAGCGGGGTTGCGGCTCAGTAAAACCGTGGTCTGCTCGCTTGCTCCCGCTTCACGCAGGGCCTCCAGGAGGCTGGCCACGCCGTCGGGGTTGGTGAGGTCCGCTTCGGCAGCGGGGTTGCGGCTCAGTAAAACCGTGGTCTGCTCGGTTGCCCCCGCTTCACGCAGGGCCTCCAGGAGGCTGGCCACGCCGCCTGGGTAGCTGACGTTGGCCTCGATGGCGACGCGGTTGGCCACGATGGTGGTCTGCTCGGTTGCCCCCGCCTCACGCAGGGCGTTCAGGAAATCGGCCGCGCTGTCGGGGTTGGTGAGGTCGGCCTCGGCGACGACACGGTTCGACACGGCCATGATCTGCTCGGTCGCTCCCACCTCACTTAAAGCATCCAGAAGGTCGGCCGCGCCGTCGGGGTTGGTGAGGTCGGCCTCGGCGACGACACGGTTGGCCACGATGGTGGTCTGCTCGGTTGCTCCCGCTTCACGCAGGGCCTCCAGGAGGCTGGCCACGCCGCCTGGGTAGCTGACGTTGGCCTCGATGGCGACGCGGTTGGCCACGGACGTTGCCTGCTCTGTCGCTCCCGCTTCACGCAGGGCCCCCAGGAGGCTGGCCGCGCTGTCGGGGTTGGTGAGGTCGGCCTCAATGGCGACGCGGTTGGCCACGATGGTGGTCTGCTCGGTTGCCCCCGCCTCACCCAAAGCATCCAGGAGGCTGGCCGCGCCATCGGGGTTGGTGAGGTCGGCCTCGGCGACGACACGGTTCGCCACGGCCATGGTCTGCTCGGTCGCTCCCACCTCACTTAAAGCATCCAGAAGGTCGGCCGCGCCGTCGGGGTTGGTGAGGTCCACTTCAGCGGCGGCCCACTGGGCGGGGGCGCGGTCCAGCGGGCTGAGGCTGTGGAGGAGCCTTATGAGAGCAGCGGCGGAGATGGGGTCGTGGTGCGCGGCGTATTTGTACAGTTGGGCGGCGTCCCGGTATAGGCCACGATCCTGGGCGGAGCGGCCGAGGGCGCCCTTGTCGGCAGGGTGCGCCCGCATGGCGGCTGCGGTCCAGAATCCGATGGGTGGGATCTGCGCGCGGCGTTCGGTGCGGGCGTGTTGACCGAGGTAGTCGGCGAGCTGGTACAGCGGACTTCTCGGGCCTTGTGTGGGCTCCGGTGAGCCCGTGCGGGCACGGGAGATCCGCTGGTTGCGGGGCTTGCCTGTGCTGACAGGGGTGAGGATGCCGGGGACGCCATCACGGGGCGTGAGGTATTCAAGGACGGAAGCGAGCCACTCCATGCCTCCCGCTGTTATGGCGTTCCATTCAGTGTCGGTGAGGTAGGCGGGGGCGGCATCGACCAGCCACGCCAAGGGCAGATAGGGGCCGGCACCCAGGCGCCGGGCGTCCATCGCAGCATGGATGAGCCCGCGAGTGATGCCGCGAGAGGCACGGTATCGGGCGAGCAGGACGGGCGCGCCGGCCAGGTACTGGGCGATCTGCGCGTCCGCGGCATGGTCGGCGGCTGCCCGCAGCCTGGGATCAGTAGGCGCGTACTCTGCGAGGCGCGCGAGGTCGGCCTGCGTGAAGGCGTCGGGCACGTGGATCTCATGCCCGCTCAGCAGTTCCCGCGCCTGTGCATGCGCCGCCCCCGAGGCGGTCAGGGTCTCCCAGTGGCCCGGCCACAAGGTGGCAACGACCAGCACTGGGCCCCGGACGGGGTCGTTGAGTAGTGTGCGCAGCCCCGCTGCGACCTGCTCCCCCAGCGGGGCCGGCTGCAGGTAGTCCTGGGCCTCGTTGAGCCATACCACCGTCTGCGGCGCCACATTGATCAGTCCCGCCAAGAGGGCATCCGCACGTGTTGGGGCGAGGGGGTGCCACAGACGCCAGCCGTGCGGCAGGCCTTTTACCGCATCCCACAGGGCCCGGGTCTTGCCTGTGGACGACCCACCGACCAGGACTACGATGCCACTTCGGCCCTCACGGGCGGCCTGGACCACCGCGGCCAAGCGGTTGTCATGACTACGTGGGACGTAAGCGGGGAGCATATCCAGCCCCTGACCCACGGCTGTATCGAGGGACGGGTGGACTTCGAGGTCGTCCATGACGAGCCGGTCGTCGAACTCGCCGATCGGCCGGCCGGCGGCCTGGGCCGTCCCGGCCTCGACCCACAGGTTCCGTATCCGTGCTGCCAGGTCATCGGCGTCCATCGCTGCCCGACGGGCAAGGACCCGCGCGATAGCCACCACGTCAGCCTGCCTCGGCGGCACGGTGGGATCGCTGATACAGCGGCGGACAGTGTCCCGGCCCGGCGCCCCAGGCAGCTCGTTGTCCTCGGTTATGTCCTTGACGATTTCGTCCAGGCTCGGCGTACCCGCCGCCCTATACACCTCGTACAGCAGGCCTTTCAACGCACTCAGCGCACGCGGCCAGCCCACCCGTGCCCGCTCCAGGACCCGCGGCCGACGCCCCGGACCGCTCCCCCCGTCGCCATTCATCGCACCATCATCACCGCACCGCCGCGCGCGTGCCGCCTGAACAGGGCGAATTACCGGACACATTGGGCTCTCGTCGCAACTGGACCGGGCACCTCACCAGGCCCCGAGGCTGGAAGACAAGCCGGCCGGCCGACCACCCGCCCACCCCACGCAACCGTGAGGCCCGCATGTCTAGCACGCACCTGAACCGCAGCGAACGACTGACGCTGGTCCGCATGGCTCTGAGCGGCACCCTCTCTGGCATCGCCCGAGCCGTCACCACCTGGGTCTTGGAGCACATCTTCTCCTAGCCGCACCCCCTGTAGACCGTGGGGCGCAACCACGCCCTCCCACGATCGGGAGATGCAGAAGCGCTGAGATTCAACTGGCCTGTAGAGAACGCGGAGCGCTCAGCTCAGCTCGCGCTCAGCAACAGTGAAATGGGTCGCCACCAGAGGGACGATGTTGGAAAATGACCCCCACCCGTGCGTCCCGCCACCGTCGGCTGGCGGGACGTAGCTGCTTTGAAGTGGGCGATGCTGGCCTCGACTCCGGCACACAGGTCGTAGCGCCGCTTCCACTCGTCGCGGTCCGTGGCCGCGCCAGCCTGCCGCAGGGCCTCGCGGAGACAGAGCATGAGGGTGCACTTGGTTGGTTCGGGGCGTTGCGCATTTTCCGCGTTCCGGGCGGGGGTGCAGTGCCAGCCGGCGAACCGGACGTAGACGACGGGATTCCTGCCGGCACACGACGTTGGTCTGACCGTTGGGTAGGCGGCCGCGCGCGTGTCCCAGTCGATGGTGAAGGCATCCGTGCTGTAGCTGGCCGGTTTTCCTCTGAAGACAGGCCATGGCGGACGAGCAGCTCGACGACCCTGTCCCGGCAGGCGGCGGTCAAGTTGCGGCCATCGACGTAGCCAGCGTCGACGAGGTGCACGGAAGGCAGCCGTCCCTGCGTGGTCAGGTCGGCGTGAGTACGGCTGATCATCTTGACCTCTATGAACGCTGCCTCGGTGGTGGTCACGTGTGTGATCCGGTTCGGTGTGTCCGCGTCGCGCCTTCAACCTTCTTGGCTCCTGGTTCTATCCGCAAGGAGCCGTCGGCGACATCCTCACCCACCTGGGCGCCCGCGCTCGGGCGGAAGGTTTGGTCACCAGCCACAACGCCGCCGTCGACTGGTTGCCGAGAACTCCCGTCGTCAGCACCCCCGACGACGTTGCCGAGGGCAGGCCGGACGTTGCGCACCAGGAGTCCTGGCTTCCTGGTCGGTGACCGGTCCGGTGGGATGACCGGCGAGGCAGTCGTCGACTTGGTCGCCCGACCCACCCAACCCGCCATGCGCTCGTGGCGGGCCGGGGTGAGGCTGGGGGCATGGAACAGGTCACTGCGCCGGAAGGGCGCCAGGTATGCCGGAGTGGAAGTCGTGCCGCCCCGTGCGAAGGCCGGACCCGCGCGCAGCCGGGGGCGCGGCAATTAGGATCGGGCCGGTACCCCGGTCGACGTCCAGGCCGTCACCGATGAGCTGTACGCCGCGCCGCCCGACGGCTTCACCGCGCTGCGGGACGAGAAGGCCGCGGCCGCGCGCAGGGCCGGCGACCGTAACGCCGCCCGCGCCATCGCGGCCCTGCGCAAGCCCTCCCTGTCGGCGTGGGCGAGCAACCTGCTGGTGCGCCGCCGGCCGGACGAAACCGCGGCGTTCCTTGAGCTGGGTGAAGCGCTGCGGCAGGCGCACGGGGAACTGGACGCGCGGCGGACGCGGGAGCTGTCGGGGCAGCAGTGGCGGATCATCTCGGCTCTGTCCCAGCAGGCAGTGTGGCTGGCCGCCGAAGCCGGTCACCGCATCGGCCAGAGCGTTCAGCGCGAGCTGGAGACCACGTTGCGCGCTGCGGTCGCCGACCCTGAAGCCGCCCAGGAGTGGGCGAACGGCACCCTCACCGCCCCGCTCACCCCGCCTTCGACCTTCGCTCCCGCCGGCGGCGCCCGTACGGCCGCCGCTCCCGCAGCCGCCCCGTCGCCCGGCCGCGGCCCGGAGCACCCCGGCAAGGGCAAGGACCGGGACGAGCTCGCATAACGCCGTCGCCGGCAGTGTCAGGCGGAGCTGGAACGCGCCCACCAGGCCCTCACCGACGCCGGGACCCGCGTCCACCAGCAGCAGGCTACTCGGCGTGAGGCGAAAAAGGCTTACGACCGGACCCGCGGCGCCCGCGAACGCGCGGAGCGGAAGGTCCGCGAGCTGCACGAACAGCTGCGCCGGGCCGAGGACGACGCCGAGCACGCCACCTGGACCGAGCACGAAGCGGAAGACGAACTGCGTACAGCCGATGAGGCCCTCGCCCGTGCCGAGGAGAAACTGCGCGAAGCCCGCCAGGACGTCGAGCGCTTCAGTAAGGCAACGCCGTAGGCGTCGGCTCCGGCTCACGGGCCCGCCACCCGGTCGTGCGGAACCTCGCCATCGCCGCGTTCATCACCGGCCTGCTCCTCCGGGACCTTGCCGACCCCCGGTTCCTCTCGCTCGGTGGCGCCGGAAACGAAGGCTCTGCGTAGGGCTGGCGCGGTCTAGGCCGGTACCTGGTCAGCGACTATGCCGCGGCGTCGGCACGCTGCCCGACGGAGCGGCCCCAGGGGGCTGCCCAGCCCTGTCCGGTCGGTTCTCCGCCGACAGCGCGGTACGGATCCGCGCGGCTCGGACGCGCACGTCCGTATACGAGTCGCCGCTGGCACGTTGGACCGCATGGACGACGGCAGCCCGGCGTACGTCGAGTGGAGTCGGGGCGCGGCGGGCCTGCGGAGGGGGCGGATCGACGAGGGTGAGGGTGACCAGGTGCTGCATGCGGGGGTCGATCTGCTGGCGTTCGCGGATCACGGGTGTGGGGTCGGCCATGACGGCGGCTGTTGCAGCGATCAGGTGGGCGGGGGTGCGGGTGGTGAAGACCGCTTCGGCGCGGGTGCCCCAGCCGGGCGGGCCGGCCCACAGCGTCACGGTTTCGTCGTTCCAGCCGGAGAAGCGGTTGTCGATCAGGACGCCTGCCAGGCGGTCCGGCGCGATGAGCTCGACCGTGCCGCGCTCGGCCGCGGCGCGGGTCCAGCCGACGTTGATCAGGGGCTGAACGGCATCCGCCCAGTACAGCGACGGAGGCGCGAGGAAACGGTGGTTGTCGTCCGTGCTGTTGGCGTAGTCGCGGGCCAGGGCGGCGGTGAGGCCGGCGACGATCTCGGCTGGGGTGACGTGGTTGAAGGTCGCGGTCCAGCGGGGTGCGGAGACGGCGTCCTCGGCGGAGGTGATCTTCCACAGGTCGTAGTCGTCGCCGAACCAGCCGATGCGGATCCGCCCGTCGGGTGACGTGACCATGAGCTGGCAGGGGCCGTCGTCCAGGTGGTGGTGGGGCCAGTGGGCGACGGGAGCGAAGCCGACGTCGCCGGTGCCGTCCGACCCGGCGAGGTAGCGGGGGGTGACGAGGTATTCGCGCCACTGTTCGTCGTCTGCGTTGTACGGCATGCGATCCTCCTCGGTCCGTCAGCGGCGCCGGGAGCGCAGAGGCGAGCTGGGGTTGGGGGCGGCCGTACCGGTCTCCAGCGAGGGCCCGATAGGCAGGCCGCGTCCGGTACGGGTGAGGGCGGCCGACTGGCGGTGATCCGACACGTCATCTGCGATGGGCGTGATGGTCACGTAGGGCAGGTTCCGCTCGGGGATGCCGGAGCGCGGTCGCTCTACGGGTTCGGTGCTGCTGAACGCCCGCGTCACCTCGGTGATCAGGTGGAGGGGCGTGCGGTTGGTGAAGTCGGCGTGCCAGCGCTCGCCGTTGACCACGTCGACGCAGGCGTACATCGTCCACCGTGCCCGGTAGCCGCCTTCGAGTTCGGCGTAGTCGTTGACTCCGTGGCGGCTTTCGCTGAGGTAGGCGTGTCCGTCCGGGGAGCGGTGGCAGAAGTCCAAGTTGGTGTCGGTGTTGCGCCACCCTCGCTCAGCAAGTGTGTCGGCGGGCCGAGTGACCTGGCCCGCCGGGCCGGAGTTCCAGGAGTGGGGGTGGTCGCTGGCCAGGCGGTCGATCAGGGCGTCGGTGAAGGCGGAGATGATCTCGGTCGGGGTGTTGGGGCTGAAAGTGGCCGACCAGATGGGCATGCCGAGGGGTTCCCGGTACTGGGTGACTTTCCAGCCGCCGTAACGGCCTTGGGGCAGGTAGGCGATGTGGGTGTCGTGGCGGGGGCTGACGAAGATCTGCCCGGTGTCGGTGCTTGTCCAGCCCCAGTCGCGGTGCGCGTACAGAGAGTTGGAGAGGTCGGCGGGGTTCCCGCGTCCGGCCAGGTACGCAGGGGTGACCAGGACGTGCAGGTCGGGGTGCTGTTCGTCGGGCTGCTGGGCATTCATGGCGGGTGTGCTCCGGGGAACGGTGGGGTGGGGCGTCGGCCGGACGAGGGGAGGCGTGCGGGTCTGGCGAGGTGTTCCACGCCGGTCACCTGCCGCGGAACGGCACGGCCGCGGCGGTGACGGCTGTCGGTACAGGTGGCTGCGCCTGGGCTGCGGGGCTGAACAGGGCGCCTGGTACGAGCGGGCTGCGGCGCAGGGCCGCCGTGGATCGAGCGCCCTCCGGCGGCAGGACGGCCCCGGTGGAGACGCGGGTCTCCGCCACGGCCGGAGCGGCAGTGTGGCGGCGGGCGGCTGCGGCGGCGTCGTACCAGAGGGCGACAGCGGCATAGACCGGGCCCAGCGCTGCTCCGGCGTGGGTGAGGGTATAGGGGTCGCCGTGCCGGGGTCCGGTGCGGGTGACCAGGCCGTCGAACTGGAGCCGGACCAGGCGGGCGCGCGCATAGCTGTCGTCGAGCCCGCTCTGCTCGGCGATGGCCACGAACCGCATCGGTCCGCTGCCGAGTGCCTGGATGACAGTGGTGGAGTGGCGCAGGTGCAGTCGGCGCAGGGCGTCTTCGACACGTTCGGCGCCGGCCATGGGGCCGAGCTTGAGGTGGCTTTCGGACCAGTCGGCCAGCGCGTGGTGTACCGGGACCAGCGCCGCACCGAATGCGCTGAGCTGGTACGGGGCGCCGCGGCGGTCACCGACTCGGATCACCAGTCCGTCGGCCTGCATCTGGGCGAGGCGCTTGCTGACGAACTGCTCGCTGACGAAGGGCAGGCGGGTGGCGATGTCGCGTACCCGCATCGGTCCCCCGCGCTGGGCGAGGGTCTGCAGGGACCAGGTGGTCCATTTCGGCGCCATCAGGGCCAGGGTGTCCTCGACGCGCTGCGAGTCGAAGGCGCCGAATGCGGGGGTGAGGGGCTGGGTGAACGTGGGCATGGGCAAGGTTCCTCTCATTCAGCGGGAGCGTGCCGGTCGCGCTGCGGTATTGAGGCCGGCGGGGCTACCCTGCTCGGGCGTGGGGCCGCTGCTGTGGGCGGTGCGGCGCAGCGCGGCAGTAGCGCGCGGGTCCTGGGCGCGGCCGGTGCGTAGGGCGGCTTCGCCGCGCGGGGTGAGCGACAGGACCTGCCCGACGCTGAGGGCGCTGGTGGTGTCCCGTACGACCCAGCCCTCGGTCTGCATCAGGTCGACGGTGGTCAGGGAGATACGGGCACTGCTGTCGGTGGCGACGTACAAGCCGTTGCGGAAGCCGCGTTCCATGACCAGCACGCGGCCGTGCTCGATCTCCTCCAGCGCCACCAGCTCCTCCTGCGCGGGGGGCCTGTCCGGCGCGTCATTCGCACCGGCATG
The DNA here is from genome assembly GCF_016918855.1 of Actinacidiphila acididurans. Lineage (GTDB taxonomy): Bacteria > Actinomycetota > Actinomycetes > Streptomycetales > Streptomycetaceae > Actinacidiphila > Actinacidiphila acididurans. Next base: position 147,633 of record NZ_JADKYB010000015.1, on the reverse strand, counting down.
GACGCGGCTTGCGGACGTCTGGCTGTCGGTGGCCCGTAGGGCTGCTTCGCCCCGGTCGGTGAGGGACAGGCGCTGTCCCTCGTAGAGGGACGTGCTCGTGTCGAGGTGCAGCAGTCCACCGGCGAGCATCCGCTGCACTGTCTCCGGCCACACGGCTGGGCGGTCGCCAGTGTCGCCGGCGACGTACGGGTCGTTACCGATGGCGGTGCAGCCAAGGCGCAGTCCGCCCCGGGCGACCGCCCGCAGAGCTACGGTCTGCCGCTCGCCCGCAACAGCCCAGTCATCGTCCCGGCCGGGGTCTGCGGCGTCCAGATGTTGCTTGTTTTCATGAGCAGCGGACGGGTCGGCGGTCTCGAGCAGCAGACGTTGGTAGGCGGACACCGCGCGGGTCAGGTGCTCGTAAGCAGCACTGCGCCGGGCGGCCAGCAGTTCGATGCGCGGGCCAGTTGCCTCGAAGAGGCCGTACGATCCCAGCGTCCGCGGGGCTTCACCACGGCTGATGGGTTCGAGGACGTCGATCGCGGACTGTGCGGCACGGATGAGGTCGGCGTGCAGGGCGTCGACCTCGAGCGCGGCGGCGGCGACCATCCAGCCGACGGCGCGCAGCGGGTCGTCCGACGGGTGGCGATCGCTGAGGTCCCTGGGGTCGTCGACCCCTAGGCCGTCGGCGACCAGGCGCGCGCCGGGCCGTACGGCTGGGTCGTGGGGGTTCATTGCGCCGTCTCCATTTCCATGCGGGCGAGCAGGGAGCGCACCAGCGCGGGCAGGCTGCCGGAGCCCTCGCCGGTCGCGGCGCGGCCGGGCGCCTGCGTCGCCACGTACGAGGCGTCCTCGCGCAGCCCGGAGGCGATCTCCTCGCAGTCGGTGCGAAAGGTGAGCGCGGCGGCGCTCACCACCCCGGCCGTGATCACGTAAGCCTCGGCCGGCAGGCCGGTGGCCTCGGCGGCGCCGAGCATGCTGTTCCACTCGTCGTCGGTGAACAGGGCGGCGAAGTCCTGGATCAGCTCTTCGACCCTGTGTGGGCCAGGGACTTCGGAGTGGTTGAGGACAGCCTCGGTGACCGTGTCGAGGAGGCCGGGCACCAGTGCCACCGTCTCCGTGAGCTCCACGAGGCTCTCGGTGAGCCAGCCGAGCGCGGAGGCGTAGGAGGCGAGGATGAACAGGCTCGCGCTGCTGGTGGGAAGCGGCTCGGCGAAGAGTCCTTCGAGCCGCTCGGTCAGCTCGCCGACGATGCCTGGGCCGGCGGAGAGCGGGCCCAAGACGGGGCGCAAGTAGGAGCGGCCGACGGGGGCGGGGTACTCGGCGCTGATGAGGTCGGAGATGCGCTGCGCGGCGCCGGTGAGCAGTTCGGCCAGATCCGCGTGCTCCAGAGGGGCGCGGTCGGCGGTCACCGGATGATCTTTCGCGCGTCGGCGGGTGTACTGGTGCTGTACGCAACCGGTACGGCCTGCGCGGTGGGAGAGAGGGCGCCGGCGTGCGGGGAGCGCGATTGGGCCGCGCGGATGCGGGCGGCGGTCGCCGGGTCAAGCGGCGGGGCCTGGGTACGGCCGGTGCGCTGCTGGGCGGCGCGGTAAACCGCGTAGTCCTTACGGGGGCCGGCAGCGACGAGGTACACCTCCCGGTGGTGCCTTGAGGTAGGAGGTGCGGGCCGGAACTGGACGACGAGGCGGTGGCTGGCCCAGTCTGAGCCGACGCCGAGGAGGACCTTGTGGAAGCCTTCGAGCCGGCCCTCCAGGCGCGTGGCGACGCGTTCGCCGTGGATGAGGTCCTGTAGGTGCAGTAGCGCCTGGTCCCGGATGGGTTCGGGCAGGCTGCGCAGGTCGGCGAGGGCTTCGGGGTGGGCGGCGAAGGCATAGCGCGCGGAGGTCACAGTGACCTGCCCGGATTCGGCTGCTGCGCGGTGGTGGGAGATGGGGGAAGGGTGTCGAGCCCGCAGGCCGTCGTGAGGGGGGCGGTGCCCGGGGACCGGGTGAGAGCGGCGTGGGTACGCAGTGCGGTCGTGTCGCCGCGGTCTTCGGGCGGAGGCGGCAGGGGGCCGTTGCGGGTGTTCAGCCATTCGCGGGCAGCGTCCTCGTCGGGGAAAGCGCCTTCCCGCACCGTGTAGGCGAACGCGTCCAGGTCGGCGTCTTTGAGGAAGACGCGGATCGGGTTCTGGGCCGCGAGGGTGTCGCGGGCAAGGATCCAGGTCTCGCATGGAGCGTCGTCCCAGGTCCAGGACTCCAGCACGTCGTAGCGCTGTCCTGCCTCGCGGATCTTCTGCTCTACGCGGCGGGTGAGGTCGTCGGAGGCTTCCATGAACTCGCCCACGTAGGTGATGGCTTCGTCAGGCGGGCAGCCACGCTCGATCAGCCAGGCTTGAGCGAACGACAGTTCGGCGTGGTATCCGGCCTGCAGGACGAACGTACGGCGCTGGACATCGCGGGCGATCATGATTGCGGTGAGTTGCGGCTGGCCGGGTGTGCCCCAGGTCACGGAGGTGTCGTGGGCTACGAGGTAGCTGCGCGACCCGTCCGGGGAGTGGTGCTCGACGATGAGCTGCAGGTCGCTCGCCCACAGGCTGTCCATGGCCTGCTCGGAGTCGATGTCGGCGGGCCGGAGCCCGTCCAGGGCGAAGTCGGGTCCGTCGTTCACCGGTCACCGCCTGTCGGTTCAGGCGCGGGGGTGGTCAGCAGCCGGTGGGTCGGCCGGGCCGGGCTGGTGGTACATGCGGCGAACGGCCCATCCGCTGCGCGGAGTTGCGCGAGGGCGTGGTCGAGGTGGTCCCGGTGCCACGTTGAGGGGCCAGACAGGCCGGCCTCAGTGTCCGTGTACTGCTGCCAGGCCAGCCAGAGCCCGTGGAGACGGGCGACGGCCTCGGGGTGTTCGTACCACTGGTGGCACCACGGGCGGGTGGTGCTGATTTCCCGGCCGTAGACCGGCAGGAGAAGGTAGTCGACCCAGTCAGCGAGTGCGGCCAGCTCGGTGGCGTACTTCTCGCCGCCCAGGGCGAGGATGAACAGCGACGCCGGGCGCTCACCCTGCTCCGCGTCGGTGCCCGCCGCTTCTCCGGCTGCCGGGAGAGCTGGGGCAGGGTCGGGTTCTGAGGCGAGGCGGTCGAGGATGACGCCGTGGTGGCGCACCTCGTCGATGGTCTTGGCGAGGGTGCTGGCGAGGTCGTCGAGATCGTCGTCCTGGATACGGAACGGCTCAGGCTCGGAGGTGGGGGCGGCCGTGCTGGGTTCGGACATGGCGGATCCATCAGGTGGGAGCGAGCAGGGCGAGGCGGAGTGCTCTGCGCTCTTCTGCAGGTCATCGCGGTACTCCTTCGCTCGGCGCGCGGTGCGGGGAAGAGGATCCGCGGAATCAGGGATTTGACCGGACCGCGAAGAGGAGATAAGGGGCTACGGCGCCAGGCAGCGGACGCAGCGGGGGAACGGCGGCGCGAGCAACCGGAGAGCGTGCGCGGCTTGTTGGGGGATGACGCCGTTGCCGAGGGCCGTGAGCTGGGCGGGCCGGCCCAGGCCCGGCGTCCCGGTGACCCAGCCCGCTGGCAGGCCCTAAAGTCCGCGCGCATACGGCCAGCCGCGTCGGTCGGTGGCGGTGCCGGGCGGGTGAGCGTCTCCCATCGGGCGATGGCAGTGGCGTACGGTCGCCACCGCACTCCGTGCTCTCCGAGGCCGGCGGCGTTTCCTGCCGCAGCGGCAAGATCGCCGTTGAGCGGGGTGCTCGCAGGTTTTTCTCCCGACGGCGTCCAGAGGCGCAGCCTGTCTCGGGCGTGGGCCGCAGGGAGGCTGCCGCGCTGGACAGGGTCAGGTCGCCGTTGCCGTGCCGTTGGTTCGGTGAGCCCTTGATTCCGTCCGACGCCTTCGGGGTCAGCAGGAGCCACTCGATCTCTGTCGTGGCAGGGCGGGGAACAGGTCGTGGACGGGGTGGTCGATCGCGTGGCGGGTGACGACGGTGACTAGGGCCGGACTGGTCGTGATCCTCCGGCTTGCCGAGGGTGGAGAGAGGAGCACTTGCCGTTCCTCCGTCGTCAGGATAAGAGCGTCTGGCAACCGCTGGGCGTTCAGCAGGCCTCGTGGGACTTCTCGACCGGGATGCCGCGCGCATCCAGATCGGTGTGAGCGTGAGTACGTGACGGTATCCCGGCGCGACTTCCCATGACGGGAAACGCCTTTCCCTGGTCGGTGCCTTCTGGCAGGGTGTGGCGCGTGACAGGCGAGGGCGATGCCAGCAGGAACGACGAGGCGTGGGCGATGGAATTCATCGACCGGCTGAACCGAGGCACACAGGAGGCGCATGAGCGTCGCGACGCGCTCGCGGTAGCGGTCGACGAAATAGCGGATGGATTCACGCAGTTGGGCCTCAAGTCTTGGAAAGTGGGGCGAAAGAGCCCGGCGCGAGAGGACATGAAGGCCCCCGACGTCCTGCTCGGCGACCGCGCCGAACCAGCCGCGACGATTCTCAGGTATGAATCAACGGTCAACATCCTTAGCGCCGCCGATCAGCTTCGGGGTTTCGCCGTCCTGCTTCGCGCGGAGGCATCGTTGATGGGTGCGGTCTCGGTCGCGCGCGGCATCTTCGAGGCGTGCCTGTGGGCCACAGCGGTGATCGACCCGACCATCACCACTGACGAGCGTCTGCAACGTGCCCTGACGCGTCGTCTCGCACGGCTCTCGGCAGGTATCCGTCTCAAGGACATGCTCGGCGGTGGTGTCACCGACGTCGACCAGGTCATCGACAACGACGGCGACGTCGATGACGCACATGGGACCAACCGCGATCCCGCGAAGGACATCGCCGACATCGTGATCTACGCCAAGGGCCGGGGCTGGCCCGTGAAGAAGAGCCGCCGCGCCTCCGAGATCACGCCCCTTTCGATTGATTGGCTCACCGAGAACCTTGAGCGCCGAATCGGGATCGAGGGGTACGCCTGGACGAGCGGGTCGTCGATGGCGCACGGCGAGCATGCCGCCGACACGGCGTCGTGGGTTGAGCTGTCACAAAACCTCGGCACGGCTCCGGCGTGGTTGATCCGATTGTGGTCGACTGGCGCTTGGGCGGGACCGCGTCTCTTCCTTGCAACGCTCGCCAACTACACAGGGAGGGTGAGCCTAGGCCGCGAGTATCAGCGATTTGAGGAGTTGTTCTGGGACGGGGGCGGCAAGAGATAAAGGCTTGCAGATCATTAAGGTGTTGCTTCCACTCTCATGGCTCGTTGATGTGGGATAGGCATCCCGGATGAGGTCCGTGTCCAATTCGCGAAGGCTCAGCCGTTCTTGCGCTGCAGCGGAGTGATCAGCCCTCTCATATGTGCGAGAGCTGACTCGCGGGGTTCTGAACGGTTGAACCGATGCACGAACCGCATATGCAAAACGTTCAGTTCACGCGCCTACAACCTGACATCAGCAAGGTCTCCACGCGTAACCACACCAACCACCGAACTGGCCAGCAGTCACCGCAAGCACCGTTGCAGTACTACCTGAACTTGAACGGGTGTTGTCGGGGCAGGGCGAGCTTGGTGGTGCCCCGGGTCGGCTCCGCGTGTGGCTGTCGCGTCAGGATTAGGGCATGACCCAGAGTGAAACCGCAGTGAAGCCGCAGTCTTCTTCGGCGGTCCGGCGACCCGGCTGGAAAGTGATTTCGCAGCTCGCTGCACGGCTGAGCAGGACACCCAGGACTCCAGCGAGTACGGACGCGTCGTCGTGCCCGCGGACGCGACCGTATGCGGAACCCGGATCGTCGTCTGTGTAAGCAAGTTCGGCTCACTGGCCCTGGTCTGCGCGGACAACCCCGGTGCCTTCCTCGGAACGGAGGACGCCCAGGCCGAGGGCGAGCTGGACGACGCGACCTTGCCAAGTGCGGGAGGGGTCGGGACTAGTTTCGGCGTGCCAGGCCACGGTGCCGCCGAGCGTGGCCTGCACTCCGAGGTCCAGGCCGCCGTAGCCTGAGCACAAGCTGCCGATCAGCGGCCCCGTCGGTGACGGGAAGGGCATGTTACCGCCCCTTTTCTGCGCGAGGTGCGACATCAGCGGGCGCTGGAGGGGCGGGTGAGGAGGCCTTCCCCGCTGGCGCCCGGGGACGTGTGGCGCTGCGGGCGCGTGCGGCGTGCACCTGCCTGGCGGGTGGGCCGGTTGCGGGTTCGTCGGACTTCCGGGTTGGTGGTGCGGGCGACTGGGTGCCGGTGGTCCAGCGTTGCCGGATGTCGTCGAGGGCGCCGAGGGTGGCCAGGGCTTGGTTGATGAGTTGGCCGGGTGCCAGGGTGTCGGTGGCGGCGAGGTCGCGGATCGCGTGGGCGGATGCGGCGGCTGTCCGTAGCAGTGCGGAGCGGGTCACCTGTTCGCCGAGCCACTGGGCGCCGCCGGGACCGGTGCCGTCGCAGATCGTGGTGATCTGCTCGCCGGTCACGGTGCCGTCGGCGAGGAGTCCGCGTCGCTGGGCCTCCCACAGCAGCGTCATCTGGTCGATGGGCTCTCCGCGGTGGTGCAGTGCGCCAAGGCAGCGGTAGAGGTGGCCGTGGGCGGGATCGGCGAAGTCCTGCGGGCGCAGCCAGCCGACGACTTCGTCCATGCCGTGCGGCCGGTTGGTGAGGACGGATAGGAGGAGCCGCTCGTTGTCCGCCAGTGCCTGAGTCTCGGCAGGGTCCGGGCCCCCTGGGGTGATGGGTGGGGTGACGGCCGGGCGGGGGCCGGTGCCCCAGCGTCGGGCGAGGTCGTCCAGCACGGCGGCCAGGACGTCCGCATAGCGCAGGGTGGTCTCGACCTCACCGCGGGCAGCGTCGGCGCGGGCGAGCTGGTGGAGGCGTACGGCGTGCTCGGTGACCGTGCGGTGGATGGCGCCTTCGAGGACCATCCGGCCGTAGACGGGTGCGTGCACGGGACGGGGGCAGGCCGAGACCAGGGTGTGTGCGTAGACGGTGGTCAGTCCTCGCACGTGCTGTCCGGCTTCGGCGACGGTGTCGGTCACCCACGACAGCGGCACGGTGCCGTCGTCGGCCAACTCGGTCTGCCCGGCCAAGCGGAGGCGTCGCATCGCGGCGAACAGCGCCTGATGTGCGGGCCGGTAGAAGTGCACGGGCTCCAGCCAGTCGAGCTGGTCGAGCTGATCCGGGTCAAGCAGGATGGCGCCCAGGACGGCCTGCTCTGCCCGCAGTAGCGGCCTCATCGCGGGCTCGCAGGTATGGCAGCGACGGCCCTGTCGGCGGCGGCCATTGCCACCGCGAAGCGGTCCAGTTCGGCCGCGAGCGCTTGGCCGGCAGGAACGGTGTCGCGGCCAGCGGCCAGCGGCCAGCAGCCACCGGCCGGCGCGTCGGACAACCGACACAGCGTCGAAGGGCCGTACAGCAGGGACGGAAGCGGAGGAAGGCATGCGTACTCCAGGTGGGAGGCGATGGTTGGTGGTCAGCAGGGTGTTTTGCCTGGTAGGCATGCGGGGTGGCTGAGTTCATGACGTTCTTCGACGGTTCGACCACACTTGGAGGATCGACCCTGCGATCGTGACTCCCTTGATCACGGATCTCTGGGGAGATGTGGAGGTCGACGGGACGCGACGAAGCGAGGTGTGCGCCTTCAGATGGAGCTTCTCCACTGATGAGGGTCCAGGCGAGGTGTGCATGCCTGAAGACGGCACCGGCCTGTACTTGGACGCGACCCTGCCTGACTCTGCTCGACTCGCTTGCTCCATGCGGGCATTCGTGCCGGATGACGTCGAGATGGTCTTCTGCGATGAGGGCTACACGTTTGATGTTCTGGTCAGCCCGGGCGCCAGCGTGGCCGAGCTCATCATTGAGGTGAACGCCCAGCCGTGAACGCAATGGCGCAGGCTTTGCTGGGAAGTGCGGCGCGGCATCCCCCTTGCGCCTCCTCCCTCAGGAGCCGCTTGTGTTTGCCGGCGGGCTGAGCCCAAGTCCGTATCCTTCGGCCCGTGGGTCTGATCGAGGTTGGTCCGGGGCAGGTCGAGCTTGTCGTCCGTGGGGCGGCGGGTTCGCCGGATGTGCGAGTTCGGCTGTTCGACTGGGCGAGGGAAGACGAATACCACGTCGTCTTCGGTATTGAGGCCAGCGACAACGGGGTTCGGGCCCGCGTCGGGACTGTTGGGGTAAACGTGTGGGACACGCTGGAGGACTTCTTTGACGGTCTCGCCCGGGACTTCCGTGGCTGGGAGGGCGAGAGGGTCTGGACGGCCAACCATCTGGTGGTGGCTGCGACGTTCGGTCGCGGTGGTCATGTGCGCCTGAGCTGGACGCTGCGGGCCAACGTCTTCGACAACGGGTGGCAGTGCACGGTGTCGACCGTGGTCGAGGGAGGCGAGGAGATGACGACGCTCGCTGCGGATCTGCGGGCCTTCCTGGGACAGGGATAGGCCGGGCGGCGGGCTTTCCGGGTTCATTCAGCGCGGCCTTCTGCCCTGGCGACGGCCCGTTCGGTGATGGCCTTCGTCGCGGCGGCCGAGGCGGGACCGATCACCTTGGCGGAGGGCTGCTCGTACCAGGGCTTGAGGTCCAGCATTGCGATCCGCAGGCCGGTGGCGAGCAGGAGTGCCGTGCCCTTCGGCAGCGCGCGCACGGCGTCGGGCGGCAGGATCCGTTCGGCCCGCATCGACACGGACGTGGACTTGCCGGACTCGGACGTGGAGACCGAGGTCGTGGGCATGTCGTGGTCGCCGACCATTCGGGACAGGCGGTCGGCGAAGTCCGCGTCGTCGATCCCTGAGCCGACGATCTTGATGGTGGCGGCGGACCAGAGGGCGTCCATTCCGGTCTCCCCCCACACGCGCTGGCCCTGCCGGTAGGACTGCAGGATCGTGATGGGGATGACGCCCCGGCTGCCCAGGTGGGAGTAAAGGTCCGGCAAATCGCTGATCTTGCAGACGTTCGCGGCCTCGTCCAGGACGCACAGGGCAGGAGGGTCGAGCCGGCCGCTGGCGCGCTCGGCCACGGTGACCGCGGCACGCATCACTGCGTCGGCGGCTGCCGCGATGATCGCCGAGGCCGAGCCGCCGCCATCCTTGCTGAGCAGGTACAGCGTGTCGCGGCTGGTGGCGAAAGCGTACGGGTCGAACTGCGGCAGCGTCTTCTCTGGGGTGACCCAGGCGGCGACTTCGGGGTCGAGCAGGCAGCTGGCGTACTGCCGGGCGGTCTCGTAGATGCCGTCGCGGGTCTCGGTGGCGCCGGAGACGGTGCCCTGGAGCTGGGCGGCGACGGCGTGGTGGCCGGCGTCGGTGAGTAGGTCGACCGGGGTGCGGTCGGCGGGGGAGGCGAGCCAGGCCAGGACGTCGGTGATGGGGCGCCGGTGTGAGGCGGCGGCCAGGAACAGTGCGCCCAAGGTGTTCGAGGCGGCGGTGGACCAGAAGTCGGAGCCGCTGGACTCGTCCACTGAGGCGGCCACGAAGTGTCCGGCCAGGCGCTTGGCCCCTGCCAGGTCCCGGGCGTCGGCCAGGATGTCCCACCATGTCTCCCGCGGATGGTGGGCGATCTGCTGCGGGTCGAGCGTCCAGACCGTACCGACCTCGGAGCGTGCATCGAGCGTGGCGGTGAAGGCGTCGTTGGCGGCCTTGTTGGAGGTGAGGAGCACCGGGCCGGGGGCGGCGAGGATCGCGGGGATCGCGAGCCCGGAGGTCTTTCCGGACCGGGGAGCCATGATCGCGACGATCACGTCCTCCCACGAGGCGCGCACCTCGGCCCGCCCGGGGGACAGCGTGCCGAGCAGGATGCCACGGTCAGCGGAGGCGATGTCTTTTCCAGCTCCGGCCGTTCAGGCTCGGCCGCAGGCTGCGGGCCTTGACCGCGATCTCCTTGCCCAGCAGCGGGGCAAGGTCCGTCTTGCGGGCGAGGCCGGTCCTTGAGGTGCTGCGCATACGCAGCCACAGCACGGCGCCAGCGGCGGCGATTGCGGCAGTGAGCAGGCCAGGAACGATGCGGGCGCCGATCAGTACGGCGGTGGGGCTCAAGTGTGGCCACAGCGCGCTGGGGTGAAGCAGGGCGTGGGTGGCTGAGAAGGGAGCCCAGGGGTCGGTGCCGGCGAGGGCGTTGGTGAGATTGCCGGTCAGCCAGGCCAGGCAGCCGAAGATGAGGGCGGCGCCGAGGACGCCGAACAGGAGATAGAGGAGCGCGTCGGTGCCGGTGGCGGTCGAGGGCGCGCGGGTACGCGGGGATGGCATGGCGAAGTCCAGGGGTGTGGGCAGGTCAGGTGATGGGCGGCGACGAAGAGGGTTCTTCTGTGGGTCACGGCTGGGTCTCCTGCCGGTGTGGCGAGCGGTGATCGTCGTGAGTGGCAGCGGTGGTTGTGCGGCTAGCGACGGAGTACCGGGTAGTCGTGCAGTCGGCGGCTGCTGGCGAGATGCGGTTGGCGGGGGCCCGTTGTCGGCCACTGTGCCGTGCAGCAATGCAGGACGGGGTGCCGAGACCGGCTGTCAGCGCTGTCTGTCAGCATGCCGACGTGACTGCCACACGTGATCAGCGTCCTGCCGAAGCCACGCTCGACTTCCTGCGTTCCGCGTTCCCGCCCGAATGGCGCGAACCGGCGCTCGGCCATGAAGCCGTCGCGGCGTGGGAGGCGGACAGCGGGGTGGTCCTTCCCGAGCCGTACAGGACTTTCATCGCGGAGATCAGCAACGGGTCCGGTCTCGGCCCGGCTGAGGACGGTGGTCTGCAGCCACTCGGCTGGCTGCCGGCGAGTTGGCCCGACCTCGGGCTGCGGCGGCCGGCGGAACCGTTCCCCCTGCAGGCAGCCTGGCACTGGGAGGACGACGAGACCGCCGATCCCGAGGACCCGAGGATCGATGCCGCGTTCAACGACGGGTCCATCGTGCTCGGTTCCGAGGACGGGCAGTTGTTCTGGCTCCTGCTGACCACGGGTCCCCGCCGCGGCGAGGTCTGGATGGTCTCCGACGTCGGCGCAGTCCCGACACCCGGAGACAACGCATGGGGCTTCGAGGAATGGGTGCGGCGCTGGCACACCGGCACCGGCTGGTGAGACTGAACACGTCCCGTGCACCGCCGAAACTCACGGACCGCTCGAGCCCTCGGTGTGCTCTGCCCGTCGGCGGCACTGACCGCGTCGGCCGATGCTCAGGTGGAACTCGGGCACGAATTCTCCTACTGGGCGCGGCGGATGAGTGTAGGGGCGGCCGTAGGCGGTAGCGGCGTGACGGTGGCGGCCTGGTGCTCGGCGGCGGGAATCGATCGTATGGCCGCCGCCCTTTGCCGACGGCGGGCTTCGGCGAGGTAGGGAGGAAGGGCGTCCTCGTTGTAGAGGGCGGGGTCGAGGTTCACGCGGAAGCCGGAGATGGTGAGGGATTCCGCTGCGCGGGTGGCGCGCAGTTGCCGTTCCGGCCAGGGCAGGTCCGCCGTCAGCTCGTGGGAGTCGAGGATCCCGGGGTGGCTGACGCGGACGAAGCCGTACAGGCGCAGGAGTTCGAGTGCGGTGGGTGGTATGCCGGTTCGGGTGTCGGCCCAGATGGACTGGTCGGGCCAGGGGAAGATGTCGATGTCCGTGCCGTAGGCGTCGGCGCGGTTGACGTGGGCGTCGAGGGGCATCGTCGCTCCGCGAGTGGGACGGAAATCGCTTCGGTTTCACGCGGCGGTGTGGGACTCGGCGACCGTGAGCGTCAGGCCGTCGGCGATGTGGGTGAGCCGGTGGCGGGCTTCGGCCGGGTTGTCGGCGGTGACGATGGCGAAGCCGACCCGCCCGGTGAACAGGTCGCCTTCCGGAGGCAGGGCGACCCGGTCGCCGACCTGGCGCAGCCATGTGACCTGGTGCAGCCACGGGTGCTCCGGCCCGGGCTCGACCGTGAGATCGCGGGCGGTAAGGGCGCCGGTAGCCGGGGGATAAAGGATCTTGATCGCGGCCGTCCGGTGTGCCGTCGGGTTCAGGGAGGGAGCGTTTCCGCAGGCGATGTCGGCGGCGATGCGGGGCAGGTCCAGGCCGGTGGCGAGGCGGACGAGCTGGCCGATCATGTCCCCGCCGATCCGGGCGTTGACTTCGATGATCCGCGGGCCGGACGCGGTCAGGCGCATCTCGACGTGCTGCACGCCGTCGGTGATGCCCAGCGCCCGTACTGCCTGGGCGGCGACGGAGGCGACGTGGGGCCGGAGCGGGTCGTCGGCGGTGACGGTGTGGCCGGTCTCCTCGAAGTACGGGGCGAAACCGACCTCCTTGCGCGTGACCGCGAGCGCGGTGGTGACCCCTGCGACCGTGGCGCATTCCACGGAGATCTCGGGTCCGTCGAGGTATTCCTCGACCAGGACGCCCCGGCCCTCCGGCCCCTGCTGGCTCGCTCCGGCGGCGGCGAACTCCCACGCGTCGGTGAGGCGTTCGGGGGTGTCGACACGGATGACGCCGATGCTCGCCGCGTGACTGGCGGGCTTGAAGACGACCGGGAAGCCGATGCGGTGCGCGGCGACCGTGGCCTGGGCCGGGGTGCGTACCCGGATGGACCTCGCGGAGGGCACACCGTGCTCGGCGAACAGGCGTCGGCTGGCTGCCTTGTCGCGGGCGGCGCTCATCGCCGCGACGGTGTTGCCGCGTACTCCCAGACGGGCGACCAGTTCTGCGGTGGGGACCAGCGCGTACTCGTCCCAGGTGACGACGCCGGCTATGGCGTGGCGTTCGGCCAGCGCGAGGCCGGCGGCGACGACGGCGGCCGAGTCGCGGGTGTCGGCAACCTCGTGGTCGGCGACCAGATGCTGCTGCCAGGTCGGCGGCTTGGCGTCGATCAGCGCGATGCCGTACCCGGCGGCAGTCTGCTCCAGGCAGTAGCCCCGGTACACCGGGTCCGTACCGGAGACGACGATCAGCAGGTGGCGGGTGGACCGGGACATCGGGAAGCCTCCAGAAGGCGGGAAATGGGCGTACGAAGCCAAGGAGAGAGGGGAGAGGGAGAGGCGAGAGCGCGGCCTGGTGGGGGCGGTCATGGCTGGTCCGCGGACTGAAGATCGCTGCGGCGGTGCTGGACAAGCACCGGGGTGGCCACATCGGTGTATGAGGAGCGATGGCGCCGCAGGCCGGCGAAACAGGTAGCCAGCACCAGGCCCTGCAAGGCAGCGCAGGCCAGCAGCAGATGCGAGATGGCAGCGGCAGGGACGCTGGCGATGAGGACTCCGGCCACGGGCAGCGGTACCAGGACCAGGATGATCGTGACCGCCAGGGTCGAGCCGAACGCCGCGGGCGGGATCAGGCGGCTACGCAGGGTGCGGAGTACCACCGTCATGGCACCTTCCGCCGCCATGACTGCCGCGACCGACGCAATGTAGAAGCCGAATCCCGGAGCCAGGGCCGTGGCCCCGCACGCAACCGTGGCGACGGCGGCGGCGAACGCGCCCACCGGCCACACCTGCCAGCGGTCCATCGCCCGGCGGGTGGCCCACACCGCGAGCAGGGAGCCGACGGCCGCCATGGTCCACACCACGCCGACGGAGGCGGTGGAGCGGCGGATGTGGTGGATCACCATGATCGGGGCCGCGGCCTGCAGGACGCCGGTGGCGAGGTTGGAAGCGGCAAGGCCGGCGACCAGCCAGACCAGCGCGGGAGTTCGTCGAAGAGTCCGCCAGCCGGTGAGCAGGCTGCTGGGCACCGGCTGGTGCGCCATCGGATTTGCCTCGTCGGGTACGTACGAAGCCGCTGTCATCGCCAGTGCGGCAACCACCGCCGGCAGCAGGCCCGGACCGGCCAGCAGGAGCAGACCTCCCAGCAGCGGACCGACCAGGATCGCACCCTGGTCGATGCCGGTCTGTACGGCCTGCACCCTGTAGGCCTGGTTTCCTAGGCGTCGGCCGGCCTCGGAGCCGAGGGTTTCCACGGCGACGAAGGAGATCTGGGCCAGTAGTCCCGAGGTGGCACCGAACGCCAGGACCACACAGGTGGCCGCAGTCCCTGCTTGGGGTAGGAACATCAGTACGGCGCCGGCGAGGGCGACCACGGTGGCACGGATGACGTTGGCGCAGCGGAAGACGGCTCCGGCACCCCAGCGGTCGACCAGGGCTCCGGCGAAGGTGAAGGCGGCCAGGCGCGGCGTCCACTCCAGCACGAAGGCGATACCGGTCAACGCGGTCGAGCCTGTGGTGACCAGGACCAGCAGGGGGATGGCGTAGGTGGCTGTTGTGCTTGCCAGGGCGTCGGTGCTCCGCATGAAGTAGAGCTGCGCGGTGCCGCCGGAACGCAGGCATCGTGCGAGCGTGGGAAGCATCGTGGTCACCGAGTCCGCGGGGCGGAGGTGTGGCCCGGGCCGGTCAACGGGGGCACGTTCTGAGGGGCCGACGCCGTACCGTGCGAAGGACGGCCCTCAGCGGCTGCGGGTGACTTGACCAGAGCTGCCGCGTGCGCCACAGGCCGAAGCGAGGGTTCGGGGCTGCTCATCTGCTCCAGCTCACTGCGGATGCCGACCAGTTCACCTTCAGCCGCACCTACGAACTCGGCGGCGACAGTGAGGCGGTCGGCGAGCGTGAAAGCCTCGTCGTCAAGGTCGGAGACCTTCTCGGACGCCGCTTCGAGAGCCTCTCGGAGGCGCTCCAGAGCGCCGTGCTCGGGGTGCAGAAGGTGGTCAAGAACGTGCGCGAGGTCGTGTCCGGTCCCGGCCTCCCCGATCCGGTCGGTCACCGCGAGCAGTTCGGCTCCGGCGCGGTAAGGGCCCAAGACACCCGTGGGAGCCGTCGATTCTCCGGCGTCCAGAACAGGGTCGAGGTCGACCTGATAGCGGGCGGCGCGCAGCATCCGGGTGGCATCGGAGATGGCTACAGCCTGCTCCTCGGGAGGCATGCCGGCCGGCAGCCGGTGGCGTGGGCCGTGCCAGTCGTTGACGTAGGGGAATCCCGCGTGATCGAGCAGGCAGACGGCCAGACTGTCGCCCCCGCGGGCGACCACGCTGCCACTGGGCTCGCGCGTGATGGTGACCTTGCGGTGGTCTGCGGCGGCCGCCGCGATCCGCTTGGCCTCGCGGCTGGCAGCCGTCCCGTTGGGGAAGGTTGCGCGGTATTGATTACCGATCCGCTGGCACGCGTTGAACGCCGCCGCCGACAGATTGTGGCTGGGTACCGGCGTGCCGTCCTCGCGTACGAGAGTGGCCACGATGTGGACCTGCCGGGGCCCGGACCGCAGCGCGACCCACCGGCACGAGTTCGGGCCGTCTGCTGCGGCGACCTTGGTCGCGGCGAGCACCTGCCGGGCGATCCGGCTCCACTCGGTGTCGCCGGGGTCCGGCAGGTCGACGGCGGACTCGATCGTGCACAGCCACACCGGCTCTTCCGGCGCCTCGGCCCCGGCGCGCTCGACGGTTGTGTGCAGGAGCTGGGCCAACTGGCTCACGGAACGGTCCACCAACGGCCCACTGTGGCAGTCACCATCGATCAGGCCGACCTCGCCGCCGCCGTACGGGAACAGGCCGGCAAGCACGTCATCACTGCGCTGACCGCGCTTCATGGAGGGGATCACGGAATACCTCAAGGGAAGGGGTGCCGGCGCGGTGACGCCGCTCAGTCCCGGAGAGGATCCGCAGATTCAATGATTTGGCCCGACCGCAGATCGGTGATAGACGGCATCGGGGCTAGCCTGCTTTGCCGATGCCCTGGTCGTGGGTGAAGTTCTCGACAGCGCTCACGGACCGATGTGCTTATGAGTAGGCGGCCTGCAGCGGCGGCACAGGTAAGGGCAACGCTCGCCTTGCGCGCAGTGCTGATCCCCGCTCGGCATTCACCGCACGCTGGTCGGCGTCAGTTCCGGCACGACCCAGGATGTGATGAACGGCCTGAACCAGGGCGACGGTGAGAAGGTGCCTGACGAGGCCGGTCGCTGTGCCCGGCGGTAGCCCAACTCTCCAGATACGTCGCAGATCCGTAACGGTGTGGCAGCACTGCGCACAGGGGAGTTACGGGGACGATTGGATGGCATCCATGCAGAACCTAGCTGCCGCAACCGGGCGTTAGCCGACTACGCCGAAGTCCTGACCGAAGAGGGCACGGTAGTACGCCACTTCCGGTTCGCGTTCCATCCAGATGTTGCCGGTGGGGGTCTCCGTTGTTGCGTTGTCGGACCATCCGGTTGGTTTCCGCTGCGCCCTTCGAGATGCACGACGAATGGATCGCCTTACCTCGCCGCCGATATGGGTGATATCTACCGTAAACTATCTTTTAGTTCCTTCATGCTACCCAACGCACCGCAATCAACCGCCAGTTGATCCCCAACGCCATGACGAGGGCCCCTACCTGGCGGATGCGCGTTCCCGACCGAGTGGCACTCGCTTCGGTATCCTCCCGTGCAGGTCGTCGGAGGCCATTTACCCAAAGATTACTGGGCAGTTGACCTCAGGGTTTCGTGGTAGCGTGCTTGTTCGGAGGGACAGTGCAACCTGAAAGGGAAATCGTGAACACGGAGAAGATCGCCGCTCGTCGCCTCTCGCTGGAAGAGGTGACGAAGCTCGGCGTGATGGACAGGCTCTTCGTTTCCGCCGATACGGCAGAACTCAAGCTTCCCGACTGCTATGTCCCTGCTTTTCTGACCAAGTCCGGTGAGGATTTCGAGGGCGGCTTGATCACGGCGAGAACCATATTCCAGGAAGAGGTCTCCTGCCTTCCTGACGACGAGAATGAAGCCGGAATCTACTTGGCTGACGAGAACGGCTCGGTGACCATCGAGGTCCTCCAGTCCGCCGGTGTCGTGCTGGACCTGGCGCTTTTCGTCCCTGGTGGGGACAAGGGGGCCCTCACAGCCCTTTACGCTGCGGCCCGGCAGGCGTTCGGCGCCGACGTTGTGCAGATCTGGCGCCAGGGCCTCAAGGAGGTTCCCGACGTGAAGGTCGACATCTTCGAGGAGCAGATTCCCCGGGGACGCAAGGGGAGCGACAGCTCCAAGCGTGACCGTCGCGCGATCGACACCTACCCCACCCGTGCGGACTTCATCGAGTTCTCCGCGGGATGGAAGCCGGTCGTTGAGATTCACAGGCCGATTGTTGACGACACCCCGACCATCTGAGGCGGCGTTATCTCTCGGTCTCGGCCTGAAGGAACGCCGAGAACGCATGCGCCGGACCCGATCGACCCCTGAGCGGCCCAGGGAGCTGTCGGAAAATAACTCATGAACGCCGAAGCGCCGTTCCACTCGATGACCTCGCGAGACAGCCCGCCTGACCAAGATCAAAGCCTGAAGTTATTGCGACAGCCCTCAAGGCTTCGGCATAGTCGAGTGACGTCCACTTCGTGCTCAGGCGAGGCCGAGGAGCGTGAGGGGTCGGCGGGCGTCACGCATTACGGCGACGGTCGGAGGCGATGTTCTTCGCGCCGTTCAGTCGCAGGGCGCCGACCGCGAGGTTGCGGCAGGTCGCCATAGTGCGGGGTGGGCTGTCGGTCCGCCACCGCGCACGCGGTCAGGTCGAGGACGACGGCCAGCGCGTGCCGCACTCCTCGCAGCCGGATCATCTGCTACCAGCCCGAACGCCCAGCCCAGCTGCTCATCCCATGCACGAGCGTCGTCCGCATCTGCACCTGTCTCTTCAGCCACGCAGGGGATCATCTCCCGGCACCGTCGGCTGGCTCCGCCCGACGGTACGGGGAGACGCAGGCCACCGAGGCGCAATGGACATGAAAAAGGAACCGTCCGTTCGCGCTCCCTTCACCGCAAGTGGTCACGAAACGGACGCCCGCCGACTACGCCGAAGCCCTGGACCAGCGTGGCCGCCTTGGGGCGATTGGTATCTCGCCAAACCTTGAATCGGCGTGTGCGTCGCACATCCAGGTGTGCGACCGTGCCGCCGGTTACCAAAGGCGCAATGCATGGGGCGTCGGAGGGTCAGAAATAGGGGTTCTCGACGGGTCGGTCGGCGCCGGTCGCCGCGTCGAGGAGCTCGGTCAGGTCACCGGGCTCGCCGTCGCGCTGGTCGATCCACCATCCGGCGCGCGTGACGGCGCGGGCCGCGTCCTCGACGGCCTCCCACTCGGCTTCCGTGGCGTCGCCTTCGACGACCAGGGCGGTGTACGCGGCAGCCAGCATGTGGTGGCGGCACCGTACCGCCCAGGTCACCGCGCGCTCGCTGCCCTCCAGCGGGGGCATTCGGTACTTCTGCGACCAGGCTTCGGCGTCGGCCTGCTCCTCTGCGCGCTTGGCCTCGATCCACTTCCTGGTGACGGCAGCGTCGGCCTGGTGGGCCGTCTTCCAGCAGTCGGTGCAGGGCCGCTCGGTCAGCCAGCGAGCGAAGCCCGCGCGCTCGTCGGCTGGGCGGCCGGACAGGTCGTGCTCGGCGATGTGTCCACAGGTGTGGGTGATGGGCCAGACCTTCTTGACGCTCATGGGGACTTCCTTTTGGGGGTGGGGTCAGCGGCTGCGGGAGAAGGCGATGCGTGGGTCCACCGGGCTCGGCGCCGGGGCGGCGGCGGGTGGCTTGCCGGGAAGTCCGAAGCTCGTGGGCTGCACGCCCTGCGCGAGACGTGCCGTGGTGCTGGGTTCTGTGGCATGGCGCTTGCTGACGTCGCGGGCGAGGGTGGGCTGCGCGGCGACCTGGAGGCCGGTGCGGTGCATGGCGAGGACGGCGTGAGCGACGTTGTCGAGTGCCTCGCGCCGGCCGATCGCGGGCGGCAGCGTGTGGATGTCCAGGCTCGGGTGCTGGCGCCACCCGTGTTCTTCGAGGAGTTGACGGCCACGGACGGTGCACAGATCGCTGGTGGCTGCGACGATGCCCAGTTCGGGGTGCTCGGCGAAGGCGATGTCGGGATCTATGCGGGGCGGCTGGTCGGGGGAGCCGCCTGCCCTGGAGGTCTGCCAGGGGGCCAAGGCGTCGTCGGCGTCGACCTTGTAATGAGCCTCGCGGAGCGCGGCGACGGCCCGACTGGCACGGTCGTTGCCGTCGTGCCCCTGGTCGGCGAGCGCGTACAGGTCGGGGCGGCCAGAGACGGGGCGGAAGCCTGCGCCTTTGAGCAAGGCGTCTGCCGCGAGGTGCTTGGGGCTGGTGGCCACGATGCCGAGGTCGGGGTGGCGGCCGACCACGACATCGGGAAGCGACTGATAATCGGGGCTGGGCACGGCGAGTCCATTCGTTCAGGTCAGCGGTTCGCAGGCACGGGTCGGTGGCGGGTCTACGGGCGTGGTGCATAAGGGGCCCTTCTGGCCGACGGCGGTTGGGGGAGGCGGAAGCCTGCGGCTGAGTGCGCGATGGTGCGGTTCAGGCGGACATGCGGGCGTCGGTGTCGAACAACTGCCGTTCGACTGGGTGGAGGATGTGCTGGGTGATGAAGCTGCGGCCGGCGACTTTCCACAAGCCGCGGCCCTTGGTCAGAGCCGAGACGGCCTGGGCCTCGACCCCGGTGAGGCCGAGCAGGGAGGCTGCGGTGGCGAGTTGGTCCGGCTCTTGGCGGTAGATGATCCGGGTCGAGCAGTCGGCGAGCAGGCCCTCGGCCAGGACCCGGCCGTGCGAGCCGGCGTCGCCTGCTGACAGCAAGTCGGACAGCCGGTGAATGATCATCAGGTTCGCGATACCCAGACCCCGGCTGAGCTTCCACTGGGACTGCATACGTTCCAGCAGTCCGATGTGGCGCATCACCCGCCACGCCTCGTCGTAGATGACCCAGCGCCGGCCGCCGTCCGGGTCAGCCACGGCGGATTCCATCCACGCCGACGCGCACGTCATCGCCAGCACCAGCGCGGTGTCGTCGCCCGCTCCGCCGAGCCGGGACAGGTCGATCGAAAGCATCGGTACGGTCGGGTCGAAGGCGACGGTGGAGGGGGCGTCGAACATGCCGGACAGGTCGCCGTGGACCAGGCGGCGCAGGGCGTGGGCGAGGTCCTGGGCGGCAGCGGCCAGGTGGCCGGCCTGGTCGGGAAGGGCAGCGTCCAGGTGGGCCGGGGAGCCGAGGACGTAGGCGACCTGGCCGAGCAGCGGCTCGGTGCCCTGGGCGCGGGCGTGTGTGACGACCTGGTCGAGGGCGATGTCGAGGGCGGTGTGTTCCATCGGTTTGAGGTCGCGTCCCAGCACGGTGCGGGCGAGTGAGCCCAGCAGGGCCAGGCGTCGCTTGCGGACCTCGCCGGTCCAGTCCGCCGGCGCCACGGTGCTGGGCCTTGCGGGAGCGTCCAGGGGGTTGAGCCGGCCGGGCAGTCCGGGGCCCAGGGCGATGGTGTGGCCGCCCAAGGCGCGGGAGACGGCGGTCCACTCGCCCTTGGGGTCGGAGGGGACGTAGATCCGGTAGCCGTGGGCGATGGCGCGGGTGGCGATGGACTTGGCCAGCGCGGACTTGCCCATGCCGATGATCCCGGCCAAGACGGCGTTGGGGTTGGTGAAGCCTTCGATCCGCCCGGAGCCGTACAGCGAGAACGGATCGAAGCAGAAGGCCGCCTCGGCGTGGACGTCACGGCCGATGAAGATGCCTTCTGCGCCGAGGCCGCCTTCGGCGAGGAAGGGGTAGGCGCCGGATGCCACCGCGGTGGTCATGCGGTGGGCGGGCAGGTGGAGCTTCCCGCCGCGCGCCGAGGCCGGGCCGGGACGGCCAGACGGCGGGTATGCGGGCCGCTGGTCCTCGTTGAGGAGCTCATCCGCACGGCGCTGGGCGGGGGCGGCCGCTTGGCGGGCGCGGTGGCGTGCGGTGGCGAACCCGGAGCGGACGGCGCGTTGTTGCTCCCGGGATCCTTTGCGGGGAACGAATAGCTGCGTGGCGCTGGTGCGGGTCCTGGGCATGAAGGCTTTTCTCCAGATCACGTGGTCCGGGGGTTCAGCGGCGGATGAGGCCGGTGAACGGGGCGTGCAGGTCGGCGGGGGTCGTGTGGCGGCGGACCAAGTGGGTGGCGGTCTGGTGGCGGCGGCAGATGGTCATTTCGGGTGCGCCCTCCGGCAGCCCGGGCCGACACTCCTCGCGGTTGGGTATCTCACCGGAGCCGGGTCGGGGGGCGGCGTGGTAGGCGGCGTGGACGTGGTCGGCGGCCTGCCAGATCCGAGTCCGGGCCATGCTGAGCCGCTCGCCTTCGGCCGGAACGAGTGAGGCGGTGCGGATGGCGTGGGCGTCGAGCAGTTCGAACAGGGAGACCAGGTGGTCGTGGAGGGAGTCGAGTTCGGCCCGGGAGGTGACGAGCGGGCCGGCCGGGAGGTTGATGGCGCGGTGGAAGTCGAGCGCGGCGGTGGCGAAGGGCACGAAGTCCTGCGCGGCCGAGGTCGGGGTGCGGGACATGGAGGTGCTCTTCCGGATCGGGTGGGTGCGGGCATCAGACAGCGACGGCGAGTGGCAGGGCGGCGGCGGTGAAGGCTTCGGCCTGCTGCCAGGTGAGCGGGCGCAGGTCGAGCTGGGCGCCGACGGCCGCTGTCTCGACCACCGCGCACGCCTGGCGCAGCTCGTCCTCGGTGTCCGCCGAGACGGTCAGCAGGCCGGTGAGCGCGACATCCGCGTGGCCGGCGATGAGCTGGCGTTCGCGGGTCTTGATGTCCTCGTACTCGATCGCGTCGGCTTCGGAGTCGACCTGGCCGCGCCGGGCGCGCTCGGCGGAGTCCGCGATCACCGATGCCTTCCTACGCTGGACGTCGCGCAGCGCAGAGTCCAGGGCCTTCGGCGCGTAGGACAGGCTGAGGGTGCGGCGGGCCCCGGCGGTGAACAGGAGCTGATGCAGGAAGCCCGCGCTGGTTTCGGTCCGGGGCCAGTTCTCGATCCAGTACGTGGTGTGGAAAGCGGAGTCGGTGGCGATGTGGTCGGCCTTCTCCACCATGACGACCGGGCCGGCCGCGATCGGATCGGCTTCCGGGCGCCCGGAGCGCGACCAGCGGTCGAGCGCGGCCAGGGCTTTGGGGTCGTAGGCGGTCCGTACGACGGCGGCGATCTCGTTGGCCGACAGCCAGCCTGTGGGGTTGAGGCCGTCGGTGCGGGCGGCCTGGTCGAAGGCGGAGGTGAGTTGGGCGAGTACGGCGAAGGCGCCTGTCAGGCCGCCGCCTGCCTGGTTGATCAGGCGACGGGCGGCCCTGGCGTCCAGCGAGATTGCGACGTACGCCTCGTGCGGCGCGGCTGCCGGGCCCGCGCTTTGGATGAGTTCGCTGTAGAGCTGCCCGGCCACCGGGGAGTGGGGTTGGCCGTGTTCCTCCCAGTAGCGGCGCAGTGCGTCGCCGGAGTCCGGGACGGTGCGCTCCAGCACCTGGATACGGGCGACCTGGCCGGTGCGGGCAAGTGCGGCGAGCGTTCGTCCCCAACCGGCCACGTTGGCGTTCTGCGTGCCGGGGTCGAGCAGGGCGTAGGCGCGGGAGGAGACCTTGACGACGGCGGTCAGGGTGCCGGTGTGGGGGTTGTGGACGGCGCTGTAGCGCCGATCGGGCGCGGTGACCACCCGAAGGGAGGCGGTGGTCCCGGGCAGGTGAAGGAGTCCTTCGCGGGCCGGGCGGCTGGAGGGGCGGGCCAGCCACAGGAGCTGCCCGCCGGCGCGTCGCAGCGCGTAGCGCAGCACGATCGGGGTCCAGTCGGTCAGCGATCGGCCCTGGGAGCGGACGAAGACGAGCAGACCGATGCCCGCCCACAGCGGGACGAGTTCGAGAGCACCGACGACTCCGCGCATGAGGAGCACGGCGAGCAGGAGCAGCCCCGTCAGGGTGACGGTGAGCAGTTGCGGGGCGGTCAGGCCGAGGAGGATGCCGCGCTTGGAGCGGTGCGGGAACCTCACGGTGGCCGCAGCGGCTTGGCGGTGATCAGACATTGGCGGGTCCAGAGGTAAGAGCGATCCGGGGGAGGGGCGGGCCGCAGCGGCGTTGTGCGGCTCGCTCCCGGGAGAGGCTGGTCAGGAGTCGGAAGGTGGCTGGTCGGGGCCGATCCAAATGGCCGGGGAGCCGGCAGTCGACGGCCCGCTCCCATCGGGTGCGGGCTTCAGGACACCCGCGCTCTCAGGGATTTCACCTTCGGGCCGGCTGGCGGAGTCGCCACCGGAAGTGGCCCGTGTGATCAGCGGGGGGAGACCGGGCCGCTGGACGAGGGGGTGGCCCTTGTCGCCGGCGGCGTTGGGGTCTTCGCCGTACCGGAATGCGGTCCGCGCGGCCGGTGTGCCGTCGATGCCCTCCCTGCTGAGCTGACCGCCGGTGGGGTCAATGCCCGACGTCACGCCGTCAGCGCCCGCGCCCGGCACCTGAGCCGGACCCTGCGGTGCGGGGGTGCCGGTGCGGGCCTGCATCGCGAGGCTGCTGGCGGTCTTCGCCGCACCTGCGGCGACCGCGACTCCGGCTATGCCGGTGCGGTGCCGGTCGTCGTGGCCACCGCCGTCGGAGGCCCAGTGGACGAACTTGTAGGTCGCGTAGGGGCAGAGCAGCACCAGGACCATGACGACGAGGCCGGCCATCGCGTCGGACAGGGCGGACAGTCCGTCGTGGGAGTCGGACTTGCCCATCGCTGAGACGCCGATGAGGAACACCACGGTCATCAGCAGCTTGGAGACGACGAGAGTGGCGGTGGCCTCGATCCAGCCGCGCCGCCAGCGCCGTGCTGCTTCCCAGCCGCCGCCGGATCCGGCGAAGACCGCGAGGGCGACCAGGATGAGGACGCCGACCTTGCGGGCGACCATGACGCCCCAGTACATGAACGCCCCGATCGCCATCCCCATCGCAACCAGGGCCGGCACGGCCCAGCCCAGACCGAACATGGCGCCGAGTTCGTCGACCTCCACGACGCGGCGGATCGCGTCGTCGATGGAGGTGCCTGCTGCCTGGAACAGGCCGTGTGACAGGGCGTCGACCACGGTGATGGCAACCGAGGTGAAGGCGACGGCGCAGAAGGAGAACAGGACGCCGGTCATGGTGCCGATGGCGGCTTGGGCCAAGGCCCGCTCGTCCCTGCGCCAAGCCGCGGACATCAACTGCAGGCAGAACGTGCCGACGGTGATGGCCAGGCCGATCGGCAGCAAGAGTTCGTAGTTGGCCCGGAACCAGGGGGCGTTCAGGTCGATCGCGGTGGTCTCGTTCACGGCCCGGGCAGCGAGGTCAGCGGCGCTGGCGGCCAGATCGCCGACGGACTTGGCCAGCCACGCGCCGATGCCGTCGGTGACGGCCTTGCCCGTGCTGGACACGACGCCGCCGATGGTGTCGCAGACGGTGGACATCAGGGGGAGGTCGCAGGCTCCCATAGTGAGTTCCTCCTTCGGGAACGGGTGGTCAGGGGGCCACGTTCGGCAGGACACCGGCCAGTGCACAGGGCCGGTCGGGGCGGCACTGGACGGCCAGGGTGATCGCACGGGCTTCGGCGCCTCCGCGGGGAGAGCCCCGCCAGGCGATGGACTGGCTGCCGGTAACGGTGACCGCGTAGACGTACGCGGTCGTGATCGCGCCGGGGTCGGCCTGCAGGGCTTGGGTGAAGGAGGCGGGGAAGTGCGCCTCGTTCGCGGTCGCGGTGGCGTACTGGGCGTTGTCGGCCATCCGCGTCCACAGCACCGGCGAGGGCACAAGGGCGTCGACGGATGCGCGGTCCGCGTACTTCGTTTCGCTGGTCAGCCAGTGGTGGAGGGCGTCCAGCAGCTCGGGTTGGGAGGAGGTGCGGGTGTCGTAGGACCACAGCGCTACGGCCGCTGCCTTTCCGAAGGCGATCGGGTCGTGGGTGTCCGGTGGCACGGGCAGCGTGGCGTTGACGCCGTGGGGCGGGGGAGTGGTCTCAGGCACGGCCGAGGTAAGGGCGCCTGAACTCGCAGGCGCAGCAGAAGGCTTGGACGGAGTACGTCCGTCGCGGGTGACGTACACGGCCAGGCCGGCCAGAGCGACAAGCACCACCAGCATGGCGGTGCCGAGCAGCGCCCGCTGCCGCACACGTGAAGCGCTGGGATGCGAGGACGTGAAGGGCATCAGTGGACCTGCGTCCCGAGTGTGGAGAAGAACGCGACGATCCCGTTGGCGGCACCCAGCAGGAGCGCGGCCCCTGCGGAGACGAGGACGCCCTTCTTGCCGTTGGCCTCGGCCTGGTGCCCGCCGGAGTGGTGGCCCCAGGCCCACACGCCCGCGCTGACCGCCAGCGCCCCGACGACGGCGATGATCCCGAACAAGTTGATCGAGCCCATCACCTGCTTGAGTACGGAAAGCCCGGGCAGGCCGCCCTCGTTGGGCTTGATCCCGGGGTCGTAGGCGAGACGTACGAACCTGTCGTTGAGGTACATATGAACTCCAGTTCGAGTAATGGCATGCCAAAGTCCACCGGGGGCGTAGCCGTGGCACGGAGAAGGGGAGAGAGACGGAGCGAGTCGGGTCAGACGATGCGGCGAGCGGCGAGGATCTGCGGTTGCCAGTCGGCGATGGTGTTGATGTCGACCACCGCGCCGGTGTGCGGGGCGTTGATGATCAGGCCTTGGCCGATGTACATCCCTACGTGTTTCGGGGCAGCAGCGGTGCCCTCGGTGAACAGCAGGTCACCGGGCCGCAGAGCGTCCACCCGGACCGGCCTGCCTTCCTTGACTTGCGTATACGTCGTGCGTGACAGGGTGACCCCGGCGGCCTTGTACGCCTGCTGCATCAGCGACGAGCAGTCGCAGCGCTGCATCGGGTCCGGGCCGTGCGCGTTCGTGCACGAGCCGCCCCACTGGTAGTCGGTGCCGAGCTGGCCCAGCGCCCACCGGATCGCGGCCTGCACCTGCGGCGGGGCGTCGGCCGGGATCACGTAGCCGGCCGGCACCGAGCCCGGCGGGATGACCCCGAAGCCGGAACCGTCCTCCTCAGCCGAACAGCCCCCGCCGAGACCGGCTGCAACGGGCGCAGTGGTGGATGAGCCGGGTGGCGTGGGGATGGGCGAGGAACTGCTGACCGGTGCCAGCAGGGGTTCGAGCGCCTTCTGCAGTGCGGTCGCCAGCGGTTCCCATGCCGCGTAGGCGTCGGGGAAGGCCGACTTCTGCACCGCCTGCGCGGCCTCCCCTACCGACAGCGACTGCCAACCAGGCACGTTCTCCAACGCCTCGTAGAAGCGCGTCGAGGCGTACACCGGGGCGAGGATCTGCTCCGCAGTCCCCCATCCCTGCGCCGGCCGCTGCTGGAACAGCCCCAGCGAATCCCGGTCGCCGTAGGTGAGGTTGCGCAGACCGCTCTCCTGAAGCGCGGTCGCCAACGCCACGATCTGCCCACGGGCCGGGACGTCCAGGGCGATGCCGGTGGCCTGGACGGTCTTCGCGTTGGGCACCTGCTCGGCCGGATCATTCAGACCCGGCACGGCCACGGTACCGGCGCTGCTGCCGTCCAGGATTGTTTTAACCCGGGCGGTGATACCGGCGGTATCCACAGGCTGTGTGGCGGTTGTGGAACAGGCAGCCTGGGCCGAGCCATCCATCGCCACGACCAACGGCACGGCGAGTAAGAACGGCGTGATGGCCACCAGGCCGACGACGGCTGCGGCGGTCTTCTTCACCACCGTCACCGCCTGTCGGACCGAACAGGACCCCCGGGCACCCGAGCGGGGCTGGGGCACGCAGGGGCCGGGATCAAGGCGCGCTGCATCGCAGCGTCTCCTTGCGCTTCGTAGGAGGCGCGGTGCCGGCTTCTCGTGCAAAGCCGCCGGCACCGCGCTGATATGAATCCGCCCCGAGGGCAGGCCCGGCTCACGGGAGTTGGTAGCTCCCGGACGCCGGTGTCAGGTCATGCGCGGCAGCCGGCCGCGCTCGTAATCTCAGGCACCGCAATCGGGCTCCTCGAGCTTTGGCGAAGAACGGCTGAACCTGCCGACCCTGCAACACATTTGGACGCGACAGCACGCATCGGCACAGGTCAGCCGGGGTGGAGTGGCGCTCCGCCCTGGTGACGTGGGCAGACGGTAGACGGGAAACGCGGTCGCACCAAACGACCCGGAAACCGGCCCCCGGGCACCCTCGGCCTTGTTAGGCGTGACCGCGAATCACGGCTACCCTGCCGCGCAACCCCGGCTCCGCCGCGCCGCCTCGGGCGTTAGCAGGACCGGGTCCGACCCTGTCGCGCCCAGAAGAGGCCCGCGTATGACCTACACGCTGCACCGGGGCGATGCCCTCACGGTGCTCAAGACCCTGCCCGCCGAATCGATCCACGCCGTCATCACCGACCCGCCGTACAACAGCGGCGGGCGCACGAGCTCCGACCGCACCAGCCGTACCGCCCGCGCCAAGTACGTCACCAGCGGATCCGCACACGACCTGGCCAACTTCCCCGGCGAGAACCGCGACCAGCGCTCGTACCGTGCCTGGCTGACCGAACTGCTCACCGAGTCCTACCGGGCCGCCGTCGAGCACACCGTCGCCATGGTCTTCTCCGACTGGCGCCAGGAACCCACCACGTCCGACGCCCTCCAGATGGCCGGCTGGACCTGGTCCGGCACCATCCCCTGGATCAAACCCGCCTCCAGGCCGAGGAAGGGCGGCTTCAAGCAGGCCGCCGAGTTCATCACCTGGGGCGTCAAAGGCACCCTGGACCACAGCCGGGACCTGTACTTGCCCGGCCACTTCATCGCCTCCCAGCCCCGCAAGGACCGCGTCCACATCACCCAGAAGCCGGTCGAGATCATGCAGCAGCTCGTCCGCATCTGCCCCGCCGGCGGCACCGTCCTGGACCCCTTCACCGGCAGCGGTTCCACCGGCGTCGCCGCCCTGCGCGAAGGCCGGCACTTCGTCGGAGTCGAACTCTCCGACCACTACGCCGCCGTGGCCGAGCGCAGGCTTCAGGCCGAGCTGACCCAGGACGACTTCGTTCTGGCCGGACCGGAAGAATGACCGTGAGGAGACCGCAGACGCCGAAGGGCGGTCGGCATCCCGGGAGTAATCGGGCTGCCAGCCGCCCTCATCGGCTCACCCGAGATTCTGATCCGTGGGTACGGGGCTGGCCGACGGCCTTGGCCTGGCAGCTTCTTCCTCGCTGTAGTTGGCCATACGCCACGATCGTCGACGACGGTCGGCCAGCTCAATTTTGCGCAGCGCCAGTTCGCGGCGGTCGGCGGAGTCCTGAGGCAGCAGGAGCGCTAGCCCGTGACACAGAATGAAACCCGCGCAGGCCGAAGCCAGCACCAATCCAATGGACGTCAGCACCGGGGTCGGTACTGCCAAAAGGATGTCCATGCCGCTACGGGCTGACCTCATGGCTGGGCGTCCGTAGGATCGGCTGCCTGTGGCGGCAGCCACAGGCCAGTGTCTGTAGCGGACGTGCGTCGCCGCACGTACTCCCGGCCCTGACGTCGCAGCTTCCGCCGGACCCGTTCGCCGAACTCAGCCGGCGACACGACCCCTACGCGCTCGGCAGCCTCCTTCCATGTCGTTGCCCCGCCAAACGCCCATGCTCTGGCGACATCTTGTTCAAGCGGTGCCAGCTTTCCGAGGACCGCCGCAAGGCGCTGATCGTCGAGTACGGCTCGCAAGACGATTTTTTCGGCCCCACTGCCATCACTGACCAAGTCTCGCAGCGATAACCCGTCGGCTACCGGCATGTCGATCAGTTGAAGGTGTTGGCCGCCAATCTTGTGCTGCCACAGCGGTTGGAGTTGACGGTGTACGCGGCGTACCTCGCCTCGCAGGTAGCCTGCTAGCTCTGCAGATCCGAAACGGCCATTGCAGGCGTCGGCGACAGCGTCGTACCACCCGCCCAGAAGGGCCATAGAAACGGCTTCACGCCAGCGTGCCGCCCTAGTGATCGGGATCGAAAGCAAGCTTTGACTGAAAAGATCGATGACATCGTCCTGCCCATGAAGCGCCGCAATTGAGGCTTCCAGTGTGACTAGGACCCCGTCGTCTGTGAACTTTGGTCGGGGAATCTCCAAGACTCCGTCGAGCACCGCGTAGTCCTGCAGCTGCGGTATCAGGGAAAAGAGAGTCTCCCTGGGCCATACGACCTCTCTGCAAGAGGAAACTCGGGATTCCGGATACGACAAATGGATATTTCCGGGGGTCTCTTCGCTGACGGCCACAGTAGTTAATTCGGCTGCAGTCATACGGCACACCTTCGCTTGTAGAGAGTCAATGAGCATCCCCTACAGGGCTCGCCAGGGTCCTGCGTCGGCAAAGGATCTTCTTGCTTCCGGTGTGACTTGCGTCACGAAGAATGGACTGTGGTGCAAGACGCGCCACGGTGCTGGCGAGCCCAGGAGCGCGCGTGCCCTGTGTTTCAGGCCGCCTCGAACGCCCGCCGGATCAGCGGCCCCGCCTTCTCCAGATCGGCCGCCGACGCGATCCGGACCTCCAGATCGCCTGTCCCGAGGTGGCCGATACCACGCATGTCGCGCGTGAAACCCTCCTCCAACCCGACCGCATCCGGGTCGAGGGTGAGGTACACCAGGATCACCCCGTGCGAAGGACGGAACAGCACCGAGGCGCGGTTCACCATCAGGCGATAGGCGACGTAGTGCCGCAGCGTCCGTACCTCGATTTCACCCCACGCGGTAAGCATCTCGTCCAGCTCGCCGTACAGGTCCCGCAGAGGTTCGGGCGCCGCCGCCAGAGCGCAACGCGCAGCCGGGCCGGCCTCCAGGACGTCCGCCTCAGCGGGCTCCGGGGTCCGGTGCCGGGCGCGAACGCGGACGGGGCTTGCGGCGCCGGTGGAGGACTCGACCAGCAGGAGGCTCAGCAGTCCGCCCTCGAAAAGCCGGTATTTCACCAGGTCGATCCGCTTGGGGTAGTCGTGCACCGCAACCCGGTCGTGATGGGAGAAGCCAGCCGCGATGCAGATGGCCCGAGGGCTGCGCCAGTCGACCGATCTGGCTGTCTGCGCGCCTAGCTTCTCCTCGACCAGCGCCTCGAACTCGAAGCGCGCCGAGCACAGCCAGGTCAGGTACGACACGGCCTGCGACAGGACCCCGCTGTCGGCGCCTTTCTTGTACTCCACGACCACCGGACTGCCGTTCTCGTCCAGCCCCAGCGAATCGATCCGCCCCCGGTGCCACGGCCCTGTCGGATACTCCGACGCCAGGAACCGCACCCCCAGCATCGCCTCCATCCCGGCCTCGACCCGACGCTGCAGCTCCACCTCCAGCGCCGCCGACGACCCCGGAACCTCGACATCCCGCTCGTCGGCGCCCAGCCGGAAGACCTTCAGCTCGGTCACGTGCTCCACCTCCCCACCTGCCATGCAGCAACGAATCTGTGGGGAACACTGGATATTCCCCCGAGGAGGGACGATGGACCTTTTCTCTGGCTGGATTCGGCCGTGACGATAGCGCTGGGCACTCCGAAGAACGGACCACCCCCGCCTGCGCGGGGAGAACTGACAGCCGTTCATCAACCGGCGGGCCGCGTCCGGACCACCCCCGCCTGCGCGGGGAGAACTGACGGAGCAGCGACCGCATCTGGGCGTGCCGCGGACCACCCCCGCCTGCGCGGGGAGAACGACGGCGTGGGAGCGGGCCATGGCCGTGGCGGCGGACCACCCCCGCCTGCGCGGGGAGAACGCCAGCGTGGTCACCACGGCCCCGCAGGCCGGCGGACCACCCCCGCCTGCGCGGGGAGAACGCGTGCCCGACGACCCGGGCCCCGTCCGGCACCGGACCACCCCCGCCTGCGCGGGGAGAACCATCGGGGAGACGTTGGCGGTGTAGTTGCCGACGGACCACCCCCGCCTGCGCGGGGAGAACATCTGACCGTCCGCACCGAGTGGAACGGAATACGGACCACCCCCGCCTGCGCGGGGAGAACGAGATGGACGCGATCGGCAAGGCCCTCGGCAGCGGACCACCCCCGCCTGCGCGGGGAGAACACGCACCCGGACAACGACGGAGATGAAGTGCACGGACCACCCCCGCCTGCGCGGGGAGAACTCCCGTGCCCGCGCGTCAGGCAGCAGCCGCGGCGGACCACCCCCGCCTGCGCGGGGAGAACATGAGCCCAGGGCGATAGGCGGCCTGCGCCGCCGGACCACCCCCGCCTGCGCGGGGAGAACATGAGCCCAGGGCGATAGGCGGCCTGCGCCGCCGGACCACCCCCGCCTGCGCGGGGAGAACTTCGTCGTTGGGCCGCAGGATCCCGTGCGACTCGGACCACCCCCGCCTGCGCGGGGAGAACTAGCGGTCGTCGATGCCGAGGATGATCGGCACCGGACCACCCCCGCCTGCGCGGGGAGAACGCCACGTCCACCGAGCCCCCCACCCCGCGCGACGGACCACCCCCGCCTGCGCGGGGAGAACAAGGACCGCATCAGGTGTCCGTGAACAAGCTGCGGACCACCCCCGCCTGCGCGGGGAGAACCGGACCGTTTATCACGGTTACGGTCCAGTCACCGGACCACCCCCGCCTGCGCGGGGAGAACGTGCGGATACGGCCGAGTTCGGCGGCCTGCCGCGGACCACCCCCGCCTGCGCGGGGAGAACGCCGCGGCGGCCGCAACCGTGGACGCGATCACCGGACCACCCCCGCCTGCGCGGGGAGAACTGGAGCGACCGGGGCACGGCCGCGGCGATCGCCGGACCACCCCCGCCTGCGCGGGGAGAACCAGTTGCCGCCCTAGTCGTTCGAGTTCGTTCACGGACCACCCCCGCCTGCGCGGGGAGAACGTCCAGGCCCGGAACGAGATGGACGCGATCGGCGGACCACCCCCGCCTGCGCGGGGAGAACGCACGCATCACGGCCAGCGCGAGGGCGGCCTGCGGACCACCCCCGCCTGCGCGGGGAGAACCTCCGGCGCCAGATACGACAGCGGCTGCGTGCCGGACCACCCCCGCCTGCGCGGGGAGAACGCGAGAACGGCGCGATGCCGCACACCCACCCCGGGACCACCCCCGCCTGCGCGGGGAGAACGTGACGGATCGTATCTACGCCCCCAGCAGCCGCGGACCACCCCCGCCTGCGCGGGGAGAACGTCGTGGTGGGCACGGGCTCAGTCCGCCCATTGGGACCACCCCCGCCTGCGCGGGGAGAACCGCAACGGCACGCACCCGCCGTCCCCCCGCAACGGACCACCCCCGCCTGCGCGGGGAGAACTGGTACTCGCGCACCTTGGCGTTCGCGCGTCGCGGACCACCCCCGCCTGCGCGGGGAGAACATCTCGGCCGTGCCGTAGAGCACGCTGCCGGGCGGACCACCCCCGCCTGCGCGGGGAGAACGACGGCGTGGGAGCGGGCCATGGCCGTGGCGGCGGACCACCCCCGCCTGCGCGGGGAGAACCCTGCCGCCCAATCCCGCTTCCCCGTGGCGCACGGACCACCCCCGCCTGCGCGGGGAGAACATCTGACCGTCCGCACCGAGTGGAACGGAATACGGACCACCCCCGCCTGCGCGGGGAGAACAGCATCGGCACGAGCTTCGGCGCCATCCACGGCGGACCACCCCCGCCTGCGCGGGGAGAACTCCAGCTCCTCCGGGGTCGGTACCGGCCCCTTCGGACCACCCCCGCCTGCGCGGGGAGAACCCTCGATCACCGTCGAACGCCTGTGGAAGGAGCGGACCACCCCCCGCCTGCGCGGGGAGAACGCGAGAGCCACCCCGCGATGGTGTCCCACCGGCGGACCACCCCCGCCTGCGCGGGGAGAACGGATCGACGGTCACCCACACTTCCCGGCGCGTCGGACCACCCCCGCCTGCGCGGGGAGAACACAGTGACGATCGCGCCCCCGATACTCAGCGCCGGACCACCCCCGCCTGCGCGGGGAGAACTCAAGGTGTTGAAGCAGCGCGGTCCGAACCTGCGGACCACCCCCGCCTGCGCGGGGAGAACTTCACCGACGGCCTTGTCGAGCACTTCGCCCACGGACCACCCCCGCCTGCGCGGGGAGAACTGCCCAGGCCATCAGCCGGCCACCGGTCGCGGTGGACCACCCCCGCCTGCGCGGGGAGAACGCCGTGGCCGCCTGCAACGGCACCACGGACTACGGACCACCCCCGCCTGCGCGGGGAGAACACTTCACGACCTGCGGGTTTGGAGGGGCTTTGCAATTGCTTGACTGGGCCGCCGCTGGTGCATGCGGTCAGTGTGTCAGAGGCAGGTGGTGGAATACCCGGGTCTGGCCGAGGGCGGTCTGGGGTTGAGGGGGAGAGATGGTCGATGTTCGGGTGTGGGGTAAGGAGCGCGGGCTGGTGGAGCCGTATCCGCTGATCGGGCATCTGGTGGATACGGGGGTGGTGGCGGGGGCGTTGTGGGACGGGTTTCTGGCGGAGTCGCAACAGGCAGCGATCGCGGGGGAGTTAGGGGTCCGGCCGGAGGAGGCGCGGTCGATGGTCTCGTTCTGGGCCGGGTTGCACGACGTGGGGAAGATCCAGCCGGGCTTCCAGTTTCAGCGCGATGCGCTCCGGCACGGGTCATGCGCGGCGCTGTTGGCGGACGGGGCCTTCGCTGGACGCGTGGTGGGGGACAGCGGAGCCACCGTGTTGGGGCATCAGGTGGCGGGTGCCCGGGTGCTGCCCGAGCTGCTGGCGGAGTTGGGGTATCCGGAGGGGAGGCGGCGGCCTGCGGGATGGCTCGTGGTACGGGTGGCGCAGTTGCTGGGCGGGCATCACGGGCGGTATCCGGGTCTGCCGGACGCGCGGAATGTGTTCAATGCGCTGAAGGATTTCCCGGAGCTGGGTGCTGGGGGATGGGAGGTGCAGCGGCGGGAGCATGTGGCCGCGTTGCGGGAGGTGCTGGGGCATCCGGAAGGGGGGCCGACAGGAGCGGGGCTGTCGGTGCAAGCGGCGGTTGTGGTGGCGGGGTTGGTGGTGGTGGCCGACTGGCTGGCCAGTCAGGACGATTTCGTGGTGCGGCAGCAGGCCGCCGATGCCGCCGATGGCGGGCTGGGGACGATGGAGGCGTTGCGCGCGCATGCTGGTCGCGCGGCGGCGGAGGCGCCCGGGTTGTTGCGGGGCGCGGAGCTGGCCCGGGCACAGTTCGCGGTTCGGGGCTTCCGGGAGCGTTTTCCCGAGATCCGGCAGCCGCATCCGTTACAGGACAGCGTCGACGCGGAGCTGACGCAGGCTGGGGTGTTCGGGGGCGGGCCGGGGGTTCTGCTGGTGACGGCGCCGCCCGGCGAGGGCAAGACGGAGGTGGCGCTGGCGGCGGCTGCCGCGATGGGGCAGGCGGCGGGGTGCCCCGGCGTGGCGTTCCTGCTGCCGACCAGGGCGACGGCCGACCAGCTCTACGGACGGGTGGCCGCGTTCGGCCGGGCCAACCTGCTGGGGGATGCGGCCTTGACCCTGCTGCACGGCGCAGCCGATCTGAACGAGCGGTACTCGCCGGACAGACAGTCCGAGCCGGAGTTGGAGCCGCGCACGCTGACCGAGGACGACACACGAACCAGCGGAGCGTCGGTCTCGGCGGGCGGGTGGCTGCGGACCCGCGGGCGAGGACTGCTGGCTCCGCTGTCCGTCGGCACCGTGGACCAGGCGCTCCTGGCGGTGCTTCCGTTGCGACACAACGCGCTGCGGCAGTTGGGCCTGGCGGGCAAGACAGTGGTGGTCGACGAGGCGCACGCGTACGACGCCTTCACCCATGCCTTGCTGCTGCGGTTGCTCGTCTGGCTGGGGGCGATGCGAGTTCCGGTGGTGCTGCTGTCAGCGACGCTGACCGGGCGTACGGCCACCGGGATGGTGGAGGCGTATCTGACGGGTGCGGGGCGGAAGCCGGGTTCGTACGAGTTGCCCGCGCCGTCGTATCCGGGCTGGGTCTATGCGGACGGTGCCACTGCGGCGGTCACGGTGCCGAGCGGCCCGATCGGTACCAACCGGCCTTCCAGCCTCCGCATCGACCTGCTTCCGGTGACCCACACCTATGACCCTGCCGCCGGGAACGGCCGGCTGGCGGCATTGCTGCGGGAGCTGACCCCGGTCGCCGAGGCCGGCGGGTGCGTGGCCGTGATCTGTACGACGGTCGGTGAGGCCCAGCAGACGTTCAACGCTCTGCGTGAGCACTTCCGCCCGCGGTTCGGGCCGGACTACCAAGGCTGGGACGACCGTGTGGCGGACCCCGGTGAACCGGACGGCCCGGACGGCGGCGCGGGTGCTGGACTGAGGGAGCCCCGACTGCGGCTGCTGCATGCGCGGTTCCCCGGCCGGCGCCGGAACGCCATCACCCGGGAGGCCGAAAAGTGGTTCGGGCGTGTGGAGAAGAAGGGGGTGCGGCGTCCCGAGCCGCCGCGCGGCACGATCCTGGTCGCCACCCAGGTGATCGAGCAGTCGCTCGACATGGACTTCGACCTCATCGTCTCCGATCTCGCGCCGATGGCGCTGCTCCTGCAACGGGCTGGCCGGGTCTGGCGGCACCAGGGCACAGCCCCCTACCGGCCGGCCTGGAGCCGTGGCCCACGGCTGGCAGTTCTTGTCCCGGTGGACGACAAGGGCGGCCTCAACGTCCCGAAGTCCTGGGGCGACGTCTATGCGCCGGCCCTGCTGCGCCGCACCCTCGAATCGCTGGAGGACCGGGCGGGAAAGCCGGTGGAAGTGCCCGCCGACGTACAGGAATTGGTCGACGGGGTCTACGACGAGGCGTTCGCGTCCAAGACCCCGGAACTCCTGCTGAAGGAGGACATCGACCGGCTGAGCGACACGATGGCCCGCGAGGGGCTGGCACATCTGGTGGCCATCCCCAAACCGGGCGACGTCATCTCGCTGCAGCAGCTCACCAGCAGCGACGCCGACGAGGACATCATCGCAACACGATTGGGCGCGGACACTGTCCAGACGCTGCCGGTTTTCGAGGACGCCGAGCACCGGCGCTGGCTGGACGAAGACCACAGCGTGCCGCTCCCCGAAGCCGGCGACGCCCCCGGCGGACGCTTCTCCCGGGCCCTGGTGCGTGAACTCCTGGGGTACGTCGTGCCACTGGGGCACGGCGAATGGCGGCAGGACTGCACCGCCGCCAATCAACCACCCGCCGGATGGCAGGACGAGGCCAGGCTCGCCGGAATCGTCCTGCTACCCCACACCACCGGGCCGAAGGGACCGGCGGGTCCGGCCCTGGGGAAGCGACGGCTAACGCTTCACCACGAGTTGGGGCTGGTGACCGAGCGGCTGTCTTGACCGCACGGCGTGGGTGACCCCAATCGCAATCCGGCAGTGTAGCGCCGCACGTAAGGACCTTGAGGAAGTTTTCCGAAGCAGAGCATCTGCGACCAAACAGACGGCTAGCATCTTCCTTGTCGCGGTCCTCCTGACGGGTAATCAGGAAGACCGCGACCACCCCCGCTCGCGCGGGGAGTGGAACGTCGAGCGGTGAGTCACCCGCGCCACACGTCCGGACCGGGCCACCTCCGCTATGCGGAGAAGCGCGCACTCCGTTCGGTGCGTGTCTCGATCCGGCCTCGTACTCGCCTTATACCAGCCTGCCTCATACCAGCGATGGGACATCATCCCCATGCCCGCCGAGCCGTTACCCTCTTCTCCCGACCTCTACGACCTCCGTACCGAGCCGTGGTGCCCGGTCTCAAGGCTGCCCACCGCCGACGAG
Source organism: Actinacidiphila acididurans (assembly GCF_016918855.1). GTDB lineage: Bacteria > Actinomycetota > Actinomycetes > Streptomycetales > Streptomycetaceae > Actinacidiphila > Actinacidiphila acididurans. The sequence continues at coordinate 111,411 of NZ_JADKYB010000015.1, read as the reverse complement.
CCGGCGGGCTCACGCAGCGTGGGCTTTCTGGAGCTGTTCCTGCAGGCGCACCTCTTCAGCGGCCTCGCCGTCGCGCTGCCACCCGCGGCTTCGGGACTGTTGAGGGTGCTGTACGCGATCGCTGCGCGGATTACGGGCCTGCACGAGGCGGAGGGCGTGGAGGAGTGGACCGATCGGCGTTACGACCTGCTGGACGGTGAGGGGCGGTTCAACCCGGAAGCGGTGAGGGCGTACTTCGCCCGCTATGGCGACCGGTTTCGCCTCTTCGATTCCGAGTGGCCGTGGATGCAGGATCCGAGGCTGCGCGGTGAGTGTCCCAGCAGTTCGGGCGTCAACAAGCTGGTCTTCGCCCGCCCGGCAGGTAACAATCAGGTCTTTTTCGGGCATTTCGCTGATGGTGAACAGGTGCCGCTGTCCTCGGCGGACGCGGCGCTGCACCTGCTGGCACAGCTCTACTACGGGCCTTCCGGCCAGTGCACGCCGCGGACTGTGGCGGGTCAGCGGTTCGGCAATTCCTACGCCGGTCCGCTGCGGAAGGTGCTGTCCTATCATCCGGTCGGGCGCTCGCTGTTCGAGACATTGCTGCTGGGTCTTCCGTATCCGAACCGGTGGCCGCCGGAGCGGGGCGCGGCCCCGGACGCCTGTCCGTGGGAGCGCGACGAGCTGCCCGATCCGCTCGCCGTACCGACGGCGCCGACCGGTCCGCTGTCGGCCCTCACCGAGCAGTACCGGCACGCGGTTCTCCTCACCCCTGCTCCCGGGGGCCGCAGCGTGGTGGATGCGCACATCACGTGGGCACTGCGCGTCAACCGGCCCCCGATCGAGGACCCGTACCTTCTGTGGGACGAGGGCAAGGACCTGCTCAAACGCCCCCGGGAGGCCGACGCGGACCGGGCGCTGTGGCGCGATCTTGACGCGCTGGTCACCGAGACCCGCAACGACTCCGGCCACCGGCCCTACGCGCTGAGCGACCTGAGAAGCCAGCTGCCGCCGGAGGTCGAGGACTCGGTGCGGGTGCAGTCCCTCGGTTTCGATCAGGACGGCCAGACGCGCGACCGCACGTACTTCGCCAGCTCCACCCCGCCGCTGTTCAACCTGCTGCGGGTGTCGGACGACCCGGCGGACCACGCGCTCAGGAATGGTCTGCGGGAGGCCCGCGACGCTGCGGAGAAGGCGGCCGGCCGACTGGAATACGCGTTGCAGACCGCCTGGCGGGCCTACACCAGCCCGTTCGAGAAGGAGCGCCCTGGTGGTACCGCCAAGGACCGGCGCAAGCGCGGCGGACCCTGGCCCGCGCCCGCGCTGGCCGCGTACTGGCCGGCGGCCGAGCAGCAGTTCTGGCAGTCGCTGGGCGATGGGGTCTTCTCCGGGAGCGCCCAGGTTTACGGGCGGATTGCGCTGCGCGAGTACGACGCGGTGACTCTGCCGATCGCCGCCACCCCGCGCGGAGCGAAGGCCCGCGAGGAGGCTCGCGGGCTGGTGAGGAGCCTGCTGCGCGCTCCCGACAGGCCCTGAGTCCGCACGTGTCAGCTCCCAGTAGCTCCGGCGGCGCCTGACCCCAATCGTCCTGGCCTTCCGAACGCCATCTCCTCGCCGGTGACCACCGCCTATGCGGCGACCCGTCCGGCCAAGCCCTGCAGTGTCCCGACCATTACACCCACGGTGGAACCGATGAGCGCAACGACCCCATCCCCGAGCCGTGCCCCGGCTGATTCCCAGACCGAGAAAGTGACTGGAGCGCCCGCTGAGGAGCAGCCCCGGCCGAGGGATCCCGAGTTGGTGAAGTATGACGAGTTCGCGGACCGGGTGCGCCGGTTGTGCCGTGAGTCGCCGGGGGCGCAGTCCGCGCTGCGGGCGGGGCTGGGGAAGCCGGTAACCGACGTCCCCGCCCGTATGCACGCTGCACTGCTGCGCCCCGGGTTAATCCGCGAGGACCCGGAGCGCCGGGGTTACGCGGACAAGGAACGCGCGTACTACGCGGTCGCAGCACTCATCGCCGCCCGCCCGAGGGCTCAGCGCCTTTCCCAAGCACCCGGTGGACCGGACACCGGCACAGCAGAAGACAGCCTTCGCGACGGCGCCGCCCCGGTGGTCTCCTCGGAAAACGGCGGGGACGGCACCGAACCGGCTGCGCTCAACACCATTCCGGATGCGGCCAGTGCGGCGTTCCGTCCGCACGGCACCAGTCTCGGTGAGAGTTTCGCGCTGGCTGTCGGCCGTCGCGATCCTGATCAGCTCAAGTCGGGCGCAGCCGAATCACGGCTGCATCTGCTCGTGCGTCAGGACCTTGACGGTGCCCACAGGATGCTGCCCAGCGTCTTCCGGTGGCTGGGATCGTCCGGTGTCGTCCCGGACTACGCCTGCCTGTTGCACGATCTTGCGGCGTGGCGTTATGGGCGCGACGCGATTTCCACGCGGTGGCTGCAGGAGTTCTACCGGTCGCTTCGCCGTCAGGAGGCCGCGGCCGAGCAGAATTCCGCGCCCCCCGGCACGTAGGGAGCGGACAGGAAGTTGGCCGGCTGCCGTCTTCTGCCGACCGCGTGTTGGCCCGGGCCCGGATCAACCGCAACCGTAGCCCCGACCCAGCCCGAATCCGTACTCGCACCGAATCCGTACCCCTGTCTCCGTTCCGACCCGAAGGAACTCCGCGATGTCAACCAGCTCCGCCGCCACCCCTGCCCAGGCGCCCCGCTTTCTGGACCTGCATGTCGTGCAGACCCTGCCGTACAGCAACGTCAACCGTGATGATCTCGGTTCGCCCAAGTCGCTGACCTTCGGCGGCGTTACCCGTACCCGGGTGTCCAGCCAGGCGTGGAAGCGGCCGGTGCGGATGGCGGTGGAGGAGACCATCGGGGAGAAGGCGCTGCGTACCCGGCGACTGCCGGAGCAGGTCTTTCGCGAGCTGGTCGGACGGGGCTGGCCGGAGGACCTGGCCGCGCTGGCGGGCGCACAGGTGATCCGTTCGACGGAGACCAAGCTCGCCTTGGAGAAGGGCGACCGCACCACCGCGTCGCTGCTGTTCCTGCCCGACAGCGCCGCGCCCGCGCTTGCGGACATCGCCGAGGAGCACCGGGAGGCACTGGCCAAGGCCCTTGGCAAGGCCGCTGCCGCCAAGCCGCTGCTGCCCAAGGACGCCGTCCACGAGGTTCTGCGCTCCCGCAACGGCTCGATCGCACTGTTCGGGCGGATGCTCGCGGAAATCCCCGGAGCCGGGGTCGACGGCGCGGTGCAGGTCGCGCACGCGTTCACCACGCATGCCACCTCCGTCCAGGCGGACTTCTTCACCGCCGTCGACGACGTCAACCAGTGGGCCGAGGACGCCGGCAGTGCCCATATGAACACTGGCGAGTTCAGCACCGGCGTCTTCTACCGCTACGCCACCCTCGACCTGCGCGACCTCGCCGCGAACGTCACCTCCCTGACCGGCCCGCAGGCCCCCCAGACCACACCGGCCGGGACCGAAGAGACCGCCGACCGGGACCTGGACACCCTGCGGGAGCTTGCCACCGCCTTCGCCACTGCGTTCCTGGGCACGGTGCCCGGTGCGAAGAAGACGTCCACCGCGCCGCACACCCACCCGGACCTGGTGTATGTCGCGGTACGGCCGGACCGGCCGCTGTCGCTGGCCGCCGCGTTCGAGGAGCCGGTACGGGCACGCGAGCACGGCTGGGGCCTGCCGTCCCGGCAGGCGCTGAGCGAGTACGCGGCCCGTATCAACCGACTGCTGGGCACCACCGAACTCCCCTACGCCGCCCACGCCGGCCTGGACGACAAGTCCCTGCCCGGTCTGGGCGCCGTGGCCGACTCCTACCCGGCCCTGATCGCCGGCGCGGTCGCCGCCGCCTACCCCGCCCGCGGCGCCGTCGAGGCGGCAACGGCGTGACCGGCTTCCTCCTCCACCTTGCCGCACCCCTGCAGTCCTGGGGCGAGCACAGTGCCTTCACCCACCGCGACACCGCCGCCCACCCGACCCGCTCCGGGCTGATCGGCCTGCTCGCCTCAGCTCTGGGCATCCCGCGCGCCGAGGCCGTCGCAGACGGAGCGAATGGCGAAGCGCTGTTCGCCCGGCTGACTCGGGTCCGCTTCACCGTGCGGGTGGACCGGCCCGGCACCGTCATGGGCGACTTCCACACCGTCGGCGGCGGCTACCCGCAGCATCTGACCGTGCCCACGGCCAAGGGTGCCCGGCGGGGCGCTGACGCGGCGACCATCGTCTCCACCCGCCACTACCTGTCCGACGCCGCGTTCACCGTCGCGGCCGACTTCACCGACGGTGATCTGGCCCAGCGTTGCGCCGACGCCGTGGCCGCGCCACGCTGGCCGCTGCATCTGGGCCGCCGCTCCTGCCCACCCGGCGGCCTGTTGCTGCTGCGGGCGGGCCTCGACGACCCGGCCGCTGAACTGAGCCGCGTCCCGCTCGCCCGCCGCCCCCCGTACACGACACCGCCCTCCGGCACGGTCGACATCCGGTTCACCAGTGACCAACCGTTCCCGGACGTTGAAGCGGACACCGCCGCGGCAGCCGGTCCGGTACACCTCGGCGGCTCTTCGGCGCCCGTCACGGTAACCACGCTGAACGACGAACCGGTCCGACTCACCGCTCGCGACCGCGTCCACCGGGCCCGTCTCGCCCACAGCACTACCCGGCCGCTGCCCGTGGATCTGTGCAAGGGCTACGGCACCGCCTACCTCGACGCCATCGCCGACTACCTGCACCCGCAAGGAGCCACGCCGTGACCCCCACCGACACCCCGACGGCAACCGCCGTGCGTACCGCGGCTGCCGTCGATCCGGCCACCGGACAGGCCTGGCTGACGCGGTTGCTGCTCAACCCCCGCAGCCGCGCTGTACAGCGCGATCTGCGCAACATCGCCGACCTGCACCGTACCGTCATGAACATCGTCCCCGACGGCCTCGGCGCAGCCCCCCGAGCACAGGCCGGAGTCCTCTTTCGTCTCGAAGCCGACGGCGCGGGCGAACCCGTCCTCCTGGTCCAGACCCGTACCCGGCCCTCGACCGACCGGCTCCCCGCCGGTTACGCCCGCGCCGAGGTACGACCCATGGACGCCCTGCTGACCGCACTGCGCCCGGGCCTCCTCGTGCGCTACCGACTCGCCGCCAACGCCGTACGCCGCTGCGGACCCAACAGCACCGCCGGCCGCTGGAAACAGGCCATCCCGCTGCACGGGCCGGAAGCCGACCAGTGGTGGACCGACCGCGCGACCGCCGCCGGCCTGGCCGTACGCACCCTGGTGTCCAGGTCCGCCGACCCCGCCACCACCTGGCACGCCCCCGGCCCCCGTACGATCCCGGTCCCCACCCCACCCTCCGCCCCCGGTACGAAGCCCGGCGCCGGGAGGCGTACCGACCGCCGTATCGACCGGGCGATCACCCTCTTCGAAGGGACCGGGGTCGTGACCGACCCGGACACGCTGCGCTCCGCGCTCCTGAACGGCATCGGCCGCAGCAAGTCCTACGGCTGCGGCCTGCTCAGCCTCGCCCCCGCTCACCCGGGAGCCTGAATTCCGCCATGGCTGCCAACCGCACCCACACCCCAGACTCAGCGCGCCGCCGCGTCGCCTCACCCACCCTGGCCATGCTTCCCCGCGTCGGGGACTCCCTGTCCTTCCTCTACGCCGACATCGTCCGCATCGTCCAGGACGACACCGGCGTCTGTGCCGAAACCACCAGCGACGACGGCGACATCACCCGCGTCTACCTGCCCACCGCCTCGCTCAGTTGCGTGCTGCTCGGCCCCGGCACCTCCATCACCCAGCCCGCGCTGGCCACCTTCGCCCGGCACGGCACCACCGTGGTCTGCACCGGCTCGGGCGGCGTCCGCTGCTACTCCGGCACCGTCTCCCCCTCCCTGACCACGCGCTGGCTCGAACACCAGGTTCACCAGTGGAGCGACCCCGACCGCCGACTCGCCGTCGCCCGGCAGATGTACACCTCGCGCTTCCAGATCGCCGTCCCCGCCACCACCACTCTTGACCAGTTACGCGGGATGGAAGGCCAGCGCATGAAGGCCCTCTACAAGCTCCTCGCCCAGCAGCACCGCATCGGCCGCTTCCGCCGCGCCTACGACCCCGACTCCTGGGACAGCCAGGACCCGGTCAACCTCGCCCTGTCCTCCGCGAGCACCTGCCTGTACGGGATCGTCCACGCCGCCCTGGTCGCCCTCGGCTGCTCACCCGCCCTCGGCTTCGTCCACCAAGGCACCCAACTCGCCTTCGTCTACGACGTCGCCGACCTCTACAAAGCCGAACTCACCGTCCCCCTCGCCTTCTCCCTCCACGACTCTCCCAACCCCGAAGCCGCCGCCCGCCGCAGCTTCCGCACGCAGCTACGCCTCTACAGACTCCTGCCCCGCATCGTCGCCGACGTCCAGGCACTCCTCGCTCCGGGCGAAGCCGAGCCCATCGCCGACGGCCACGCCGTCGACATGGTCGACCTCTGGGACCCGGAAGCCGGCTCCGTGCCGGCCGGCGTCAACTACGCCCCACAGGAGACCCCCGATGGCCCATGACCAGGCCCCGCGTTCCAACGGCGCGACAGCCGAAAGGGCAGAGCGACCATGCCGACCATGACCGTCCTGGCCACCACCGCAGTCCCCGACCACGTACGCGGCGCCCTCACCCGCTGGATGATCGAACCCACCCCCGGCCTCTACGTCGGCACCCTCTCCGCCCGCGTCCGTACCGAACTCTGGGCGGTCGTCTCCGCCTCCATCGGCCCCGGCGCCGCGGTACTCATCCACCCCGAAGCCAACGAACAGGGCTTCACCCTCCACACCGCCGGCGACCGCCGCCGCACCCCCCTCGACTTCGACGGCCTCACCCTCATCGCCTTCCGCCCCCAAGACGAACAACCCCCACCTTTGGGACCTGCCGACCACTGACCACGCTCCCCAACTGCCAACCGCAGGCGGGCAAGGTCCGCAGTGGGACTTCTGGCTCATCGGCTTGGCGCCCCACGCGGGGGTAGAACTCCGTCGTGACGGCGTACCCGTAGTCGCGCTCCGTCGGACCACCCCCGCCTGCGCGGGGAGAACTCGCGGTGGTGCCAGATCTGCCTGAGCTGCGCCGGACCACCCCCGCCTGCGCGGGGAGAACTCCAACGCGGCCTACATGCGGCGTGCGTTCGTCGGACCACCCCCGCCTGCGCGGGGAGAACTCGCCTACATGGCGAACGGCCCGTGGAACACCCGGACCACCCCCGCCTGCGCGGGGAGAACCCCGCGGCGCCAGCGGGCTTGCGGTGCTTGGCCGGACCACCCCCGCCTGCGCGGGGAGAACAGACTGCGGTTCCGCGACGTCGACATGCGGGACGGACCACCCCCGCCTGCGCGGGGAGAACGCGACGTGGCGCACCAGCCAGGCCAGGCGGGGCGGACCACCCCCGCCTGCGCGGGGAGAACGAACGCGACGGGATTTGAACCCGCGGCCTCTCCTTCTAGCGGGCCCGCCCACGGGCGGCCCGGGCGCCGAGCGCTCTGCCAAGCTGAGCTACGCATTCCCTGGGCGGCACGATACCGGGCCGGTCAGTGCGCCATGCAGAAGCAGAAGGATCCGAAGCATGTGTAGCAGGCCGGCCGGTCACGGCACCGGCACGACTGGCCGCAGTCGACGGGCTCCGTGTGCTGGGTGACCGCGGCCGGGTCGGTCGGGTCGTACGCGCTGTGGCAGTTCCGGCAAGGGACGGGATCGGCGGCCGTGGCATCGAAGCGCACCAGGTGCTCCGGCCTGTCGGCTACGGGCGGCTCCTCGCCGGCGAAGACCGGTTCGCCGACGCCCATCACGCGGTACCAGCCGGGCCGGGGTGCGATCCATCGCTCGCTGCTCATGGGGCCAGTATTCACGGTCGCGGGCAGCGGCCGTGGTGGGTCGTCAGGTGTGACCGGCTCACTCATCGCTGAGGGTCTGCATGGGCAGGTTGAGGGTGCGGGTGGGTGGCGGGTAGTCGGCGTCGGGTCCGCTGGCGAGGAGGGCGAGCGTCCAGGTGGTGACGGTGTGCTCGAAGTCCTGGCGGGTGCCGTGGTAGTCGTCGGCGGCGGCCGTGATGTAGCGGGTCATGGCGGTGCTGTAACGGGTGGCCTGGGCGGTGCAGGTGAGGCCGTCACCGAGGAGGGCGTCGAGGGCCAGGTACCAGGTGTGCAGGTAGCGGGCGTACTCGCGGAGCATGACGCGGGTGGCGCCCTGACCGAACTCGGTCTCGTGGTCGCGCGCGGACTCCACGGTGAAGGAGTCGAAGCAGTCGCGGATGCCGCTGCCGGCGACTGCGGCTTCGTAGACGTGGATGGCGACCAGCTCACCGGTGGTGAGCGGGGTCGTCTCGAACTCACAGGTGCCGATGTCCAGCACGGTCGGGGTCCTCACTTCTCGGTGGTGCGGTCGGTGGGTTCGATGCCCTTGAACCGGAGTTCGGCGTAGATGGTGGCACGGGACAAGCCGGTGATGGCGTGGATGCGGCGGATGTTGTGGAGTCCCGCGAGCCAGAGCTGGACGGCGATGCGCTGGAGGGCGGTGGATGCCTGGTCGCGCTGGTGGCGCCACTCCTCGGCGCTTTCGGTGAGTTCGGAGATGCGGTCGTCGGCCGGGCCGGCCCAACCGGTGGCCTTGTCCCTGAGTTCTTCGGCGCGGACCGCGCCGCACTGGACGATGAGGCGGGTGTAGATGTCGGGGAAGGGGACCTCCTCGCCGTGCTGGTCCTCCTCCTGGGCGAGCAGTTCGGCCAGGGCCCAGGATTCAGTGGGCAGGCGAACGTCGAGGTGGTCCAAGCCACGGTTGGTGCGGACGACGTTGATGTCCGCGTTCAACCGGCGGCTGGCCGCGATGGAGCGGAGGCGTTCAGCGTAGCGCTCGGCGTTGGTGGGGGCGATGAACGGGCCGATGCGTACGGGCTTGGCGCCGGGGATGTTGATGGCGACGGCCGTGGGGTCGAGCATGGTGCTCCTGTCGTAGGGGTGGGGGACGATGCGGGCCGCAGTCGGCCGAGACCGTCGGGGCGCAGAGGCGTCGCACCTCTTCTCCCATGTTCACAACGATACATGCATTCCGTAATACACATCAACCGACTGCATGGATGCAGCATCCGGCCGGGTATGCGCAACTCAGCGTTGACGGTGATCCGGCGCACGGTCGGGGCACCGCGCAGAAGCCGAGATTGATCTAGTAGTCCTCGCCGGTCGGCTCGCTGCCGTCGCCGTCGTCCTCGTAGAGGGAGTCACCCATGTCCTTCAGGTGGGCGTCGTCCATGGCGTTCAGGATGGCGTCCTCCACGCCGGGAGCGAACGCGCTGCCGTGGTGGTCCATGCCCTTAGTAACGAACTGGCCGGGGCGGAGGTGTGCCGGGTTTGGCGGTTCGTCAGGGGTGACCGCCGGTAGCCTTCTATAATTTCCCTTTATAGCAGTCTCCCTGTCCTGGAAAGGATATCTCCCGTAGTGAAGGTCAAGCAGATCACTTTGGATGACGAGGAGATGCCGGAGCGGGTCCTGCTGGACTGCTCACACGACGAGGCCGTGCTGATCGCCGCCCTACTCGGTAGGCAGGACGCGGGCGACCTGGCAGCCGTGGTCCCCCACGGCGGCCGCCTCGGCGCCGAGGTCTACGACGCCCTGGCCGGCTCGGTGTTCAACCGCTTCTACGACGACGGAGTCGCCGGCGCCGTTGATGCGATCCGGCGGCGGCCGTGAGCGACGACGGCGAGGTGGTCGACGCGGAGCTGGTGCCTGACAGCGAGGTGCTGCCGGCCGACGCCGTGGTGCTGGCGCCGCAGCCCGGAAGCCGACCGGCGGTGGACCGGCACACGATCCTACGGCCGGGGCAGGCACTGCCGACCGAGGCCGACCAGCCGACGTACACCGAGGCGGACCTGTACGTCAGCGAGGAGACCGCGCGGCTGCTGGATGAGGAGAGCGAGGCGGCGAACACCGTCTCGACCTACAAGTCGCAGCGCAAGAAGTTCCGGGAGTGGTGCGCGGCCAACGGGAAGGTCGCCTACCCGTGCACGACCGCGGTGTTCGTCGACTATGTCGGGCACCTGATCGAGGCAGAGGTCGCGCCGAACACCGTGTCGGTGGCCATGTCGGCGGTCCGGACCTGGATGCCGGAGGACAAGCAGCCCGGCACTCGGGAGGCCCGCGGCATGCTGCGGAAGTACCGCAAGCGGTGGAACAAGATGGTCGGGGTGAAGAAGGCCCCCGCGATCACCGACGCCATGATGCGGGATATGCTGGCCACTTGCGATCTGCGGCACCCAGTCGGCCTGCGAGACGCGTGCATGCTCGTCCTGGGCCGCGGCGCGCTCAACCGCCGGATCGAGCTGGCGGACCTGTCCATCGCGGACGTCACCATGGAGGACGCTGGTGTGGAGCTGCTGATCCGCACCTCGAAGACCGACCAAGAGGGGCGCGGCGAGAAGACGTTCATTCCCGCCGAGGACGATCCGCTGCTCGACCCGGTGCGCCGCACCAAGGAGTGGCTGGCCATGCTCTACGCCCTGGGCGTGCGGGAAGGGGCGTTCCTGCGCGCGCTGACCGTGGCTGGCACCCTGCAGTCCCGGGCTACCGCCAGTGTCCGTGGCGACTACGTCACCGGTGCTGCCGTCAACGGCTGGGTCCGCGGCCGCGCCTGCCGCGCCGGCATCGAGGGCTGGGAGAAGGTGACCGCGCACGGGCTGCGGCGCGGCGGAGCGCAGGCCATCGCGGACGCTGGCGGCGACCCGACCAAGCAGGGCCGGTGGAAGGCGGGCTCGGCGGTGGTGAAACGCGAGTACCTGGACCGGGCTCAGTCCCGGGCGGAGAACCCGTGGCTGATCGTGCAGGAGGCCAAGCGCCGCGCGGCCGAAGGCAACTGAACGCCTCGGTCGCCGGCGCCGCCCTGATCTTCGGGCGGAAGCTCCTATAGATCGTCAAGCGGTCTGTGGGAGCGGTTTAGTGGTGTGGATCATGTGGGGTAGGTGGCGGTAGACCTCGCGGGCGACGAACCGTTTCAGGCATCGGATGATGTCCTTCTTGGTCATGCCCTGAGCGATGCGGCGGGCGACGTACTCCTGGGTGCGCTGGTCGTACTTCATGCGGACCAGCACGATGGTGTGCAGCGCATTGTTGGCCGCGCGGTCTCCGCCCCGGTTGAGCCGGTGGCGGTTGGTGCGGCCGGAGGAGGCCGGGACCGGGGCGGCCCCGCACAGGTGGGCGAAGGCAGCTTCCGAGCGGAGCCTGTCGGGATTGTCACCCGCGCTCGTCAGCAGCTGCCCGGCGGTCTCGGGTCCGACTCCGGGCAACGCGACAAGCCTGGGGGCGGCCTGGGTGACCAGCGGCCCGATCTCCCGGTCCGCTTCCTTGATCTCCTCATCAAGTGCCTGGTAGCGGCGGGCAAGCCGCCGCAGTGCGGTCTTCACCGCACAGGCAGGATCGGCCAGCTCGCCTGTGGGACGGGACCGGGCCAGCGTGTCGACCAGTTCGCGTGCGGACAGACCCCGCAGCCTGTCCCGAACGCTGGAAGGAGCCGTGACGACCAGGGTGCGGATCTGGTTGATCGTCTGGGTGCGGGCCTTGACCGCGCTCTTGCGGACCACCCGCAGGACCCGGATCGCCTCCACGATCCCGTTCCTCGACTTAGGCACCCCGCCCGCTCGGCCGGACACAACCGCGGTCGCCGCCGCATAGGCGTCGATCGGGTCCGACTTGCAGTTGTCCCGCCGTGCCTTGCGGTCCGGCCGGTCCACCTCCACCACGGTGACGGCGTTGGCGGTCAGGAACCGGGCGATCTCAGCGCCGTAGGCACCGGTCCCTTCGATCCCGACGGCCAGGACCTCGCCGTGCGACCTCAGCCAGTCCAGCAGCCGCTGGTAGCCGGCCGGAGTGGTCTCGAACTGCGCGGTGGCCAGGTGCCGGCCGATGCTGTCGATGACCGCTGCCTGGTGAAGGTCGGTGTGCGTGTCGATCCCGCCGACCACCACTATGTCCTGTGCTGCCATGCTGTTGTGTGTCGCCCTTCCAACGCGCACCGATGGGAGGGCGCGAGCCGGTCGGGCAGACGGACAAGACAGTGATGGGACCTCTGGCCAGGCTCCTGACTTGTTGAATCGACCCCGGATGCTCGGTCTGCAGCCGTAGCGTCCAGGGTGCCGGTCGGCACGGGCCCGCAGTGCTCCTTGCCGCCCTCGGGCTGGCTCACTGATAGCGTGCCGCCGCCGGCCGGCACCCGCGCGGTGTGGCTCGACAGAGGCATGAGGTGACGCTGTGACTTCAAGTCAGGGTGCCCACCGCACTCCCCTTCCTGTCTCATCGAGTGCGAGGGCAACAGCCGGTGTTCCTGATCGGTGTCGATCCCCACAAGTCGTCCCACACCGCCGTCGTCGTCGACTCCGGAGGCCACCAGGTGGCCCAGCGCCGGTTCGTCGTCAACGCCGGAACCTTCCGCCAGCTGATGCGCTGGTGCGAGCAGTGGCCCGACCGTCGCTTCGCGGTCGAAGGTGCTGGCGGTCTGGGCCGTTCGCTCGCCCAGCAGCTGGCCGCCGCGGGCGAGAACGTGGTCGACGTGCCCTCCACCCTGTCGGCCCGGGCCCGGCTGCTGGCCACCGGCGGAGACCGCAAGACCGATGCCAAGGACGCCCTGCACGTCGCCCAGGTCGCCCTCTTCCGCCATGACCTGCGCCTCGTGGTCCAGGAAGACCAGACCACGATCCTGCGGCTGCTGACCGAGCGGCGGGACGATCTGGTTCACGAGCGCACCCGCGTCCTCAACCGACTCCACGCCGTCCTGCGCGATCTCCTGCCCGGTGGAGCACCCACCGGCCTGTCGGCCGACAAGGCTGCCGCCTTGATGAAGGGCATCCGCCCCGTGACGGCCACCGACAACTGCCGCCGGGACATAGCCCGTGACCTGCTGGCCGACCTGCGCAGACTGGACCGGCAGGTCAAGGACAACGAAGCCGAAATGCGCGAGGCCATCGCGGCGACCCGCACCACGCTGACCACCCTGCCGGGCCTGGGCACGGTGCTCGCCGCGAAGGTCCTCGGCCACATCGGGGACATCAGCCGGTTCCCCACCGAGCACCATTTCGCCAGCTATACCGGTAGCGCGCCCCTGGACGCCTCCAGCGGCAATAACGTCCGCCACCGGCTCAACACCGGCGGCAACCGCGCGTTGAACTCGGTCCTGCACACCATCGCCGTCTGCCAGATCCGCGACGGCGGGCGTGGACAGGACTACTACCTCCGCAAGATCAGTGAGGGGAAGACCCCTTCGGAGGCCCGCCGGGCCCTGAAACGACGCCTGTCCAACGTGGTCTACCGGATCATGAAACGAGACCAACAAACCCGCCTCGTTCAGGCCGCTTGACACACAGAGGCGCTATGAAGTCACAGAAGCCCGACCGGCCACGCGCCAAGCGGCACCGCCCGGCAGGCCGACGATTCCGCCGGAGGACAACCGAAGCGTCAGTCAGTCGGAGAGTCAGGCCCCGGGCGATGCCATGGCCAATCCTCACTGTCAGTCGAAGCGGTGCGGCCCCTCGTGGGCCGCAGGGTGCTCGCACGTCCAGATGCCGTCGGGGTCGGGCTCCTCGCAGAACGGGGCGGAGACGATCTCGTACGTGGATGGGTCCGTCCCGGCGGGGGCGTCCCACATCACCCACCAACCGGTGGTGTTCTCGCCGCCGTCCTGAACCTGGGCGAGCCAGGCGTGGCGCCCGGTGTGGCCGGCCTTGAACTGGCACCCGTCCGCGTCCACCGTCTCGTTGGCGGCGTCGGGCAGATTGTCGAGGCGTTCGATCTCGGCGGCGGTGATGGCCGCGGCCGCGATGCACAGTCCGGTTGCCATGGCGCGGAGACTACCGACTCGGCGGGAGTGCTCACGCTTGGGGCCCGGGCCCGGGTGTCTCCTTCTGATCTTCTGCTGGCCCCGCCGCGGGTTCGGCGCCCTTTTGCCGGCGGGCCTGCCGGGTACCTCCGGTTCCCCGGTTCTGCGCTACGTCGAGTGCGGCCCAGTCGGGTTCGTCGCCGGTTCCTACGTCGTCCCGGAGTTTGGTGACGGGCAGACCTGCGGTGCGGGCGCGGGTGGCCTGCCCGGTGTCGTAGGTGAGGATCCGTACGCGGCGGCCGGCCAGGGCCTGGATGGCCAGGGCGCGGTCGATGATGGACCACCCCCGCCTGCGCGGGGAGAACCTCCGGGATCGCGCCCCTCCCGCCCTTCCATCCGGACCACCCCCGCCTGCGCGGGGAGAACTGCGGCAGCGTCATGCCCTGGGCCAGCAGGGTCGGACCACCCCCGCCTGCGCGGGGAGAACGGGTCCCAGAGTTCCGGTCCGCGCGGCAGCACCGGACCACCCCCGCCTGCGCGGGGAGAACGTAACCGGCGAGCTGGGCCGCTCGCCAGTCCTCGGACCACCCCCGCCTGCGCGGGGAGAACTTCGTCAGTGCGGGCGTGAGCAGCCCGGTCGACGGACCACCCCCGCCTGCGCGGGGAGAACGACGACCTGGACCCGACGACCGGAGCCGACGGCGGATCACCCCCGCCTGCGCGGGGAGAACGTCGCAGCAATCCTGAAGGCGTCACCAAGGAACGGACCACCCCCGCCTGCGCGGGGAGAACTCGATCTGGGTGGTGAGGAGGGTGTTGACGACCGGACCATCCCCGCCTGCGCGGGGAGAACCCCTTTACGACCTGCGCTTTTCGAGGAGCTTTGCAACTCCTTGACTTGGTTGCCGCTGGCTCATGGGGCCAGTTTGGCAGACGTTAACGCGCGGCAGGTCGTGCGGCCGTTGGCTTTGTGGAAGTCGTACATAGGCGCCCTGCAGAAGACAACTACGGGTGACTTCGCGAAGGTCGGCGCCGGGTCGTCTTCTAGGGGGTTGGGTGCGACTCCGCTGCCGCTGGCCGAACCGCCGTGCGGGCATGCCTCGTTTGCCTGCGTCGCCGGGCAGCCGCGGAGTTCAGGGGAGCGCGTGGGGAGCGCGGACGTCTTCGAACGTGGCAGTACCGGGCATCATGGACAGGGATGGGACGTGCCTTCTGGCCGGGTCAAACGCGATCTGACAGCTCTGCACGGCACAGGGCAGCATAATCGCCCGCGTACTCGTAATGCGTAGGTCTCGGATTCGAATCCCGAGGACGGCTTCACCGAAGCCTGGGTCGGAGCACGGGGGAGTGCATGCGGACGGCGGGTCCCTACCGAACTACCTTGGGTGATGGCTTCTTTACGGAGTTCCGGACTGCGCTGAGGACCTCCGGCGATCGCTTGTCCTTCGTGAGGTAGCCACGTGATGTCATTGGCCCACCAGGGCGTGGGAGCGATCGCTTGCGTCGGGGCCGACCGCTGCTTCGGAACCCCAAGCATGCATGGGACGTGCGGGTCCTACCGAGGTAGAACGTGCGAATAATGCTGTCTTGATCACTTGGTACTGGCCAGTCGCCTCGGCTCCGGTCCATGATTGTGCTGCTCAAATGCGGTAGCCGTCGTCCTCGCAGACGGCGGAGGATCCCAACTGCTGGGCGGCCGCTACCGAGCACGTGTCCTCGATGTGGCCGCCGCTCTTCGGGCCGGCGGAGGATCGCAATTACATCAAGGTGAACGTCAGCGGCATCCAGCCGAGCGATGGCTGCCGTCCTCTGGGACGGTGGAGGATCGGAACGACTCGTTCATGAAGCGCCTCGCGGACTTCTCCATCGGGCGGCCGCCGTCCTTCGAGACGGTGGAGGACTGCAACTCCCCCATCGGGATCGTTCTGGATGCCAAGGAGACCGTTGCTGCCGTTCTTCGGGTCAACGGAGGGTGCAACTCACAGGCCCACGGTGCGACGCTCGGAGGACGGGAGGTCGCCCTTGGGGATGGCGGGCAACAGCGCTTCGCGCCTCGGCGGGGTGTCTGGGGCCGAGCGTGGCCGCCGTCCTCCAGGCCAGCGGAGGATCCCAACAACACCTAATACGCCACCCACGCGAAGGAAGAGTCTCAGATGGCCGCCGCCCTTCGTGCCGGCGAGGATCGCAACGCGCAGAACGGCTTCGTGGGGTCGGACGCTGGCACCACGTGGCTGCCATCCTTCGGGTTGGCGGAGGTTCGCAACCGCAACGGCGCCGAGCCCGGCGGGATCACCAAGGTGTGGCCGCCGCCTTCGCGGTCGGCAGCGGATCACAACGACGACACCGTGCTCTCTTGTACTGGCGGCGCCACGGTGGCCGCCGTCTTTGTGGACGGCGGGGTAGCACAACATCAGCAGGGCCACATCGCGTACGACGTTGCCGGAGTGGTCGTTCGGTGCTGATGCCAGCGCGATGGACGTGATGGTGTCACCCGTGACAGCGCGGTCTTTGTTGTGATCCTCGGTCGCTCCGTGGGAGCGACCGGCGCCATCGAGTGTTCGAACCGAAGGATGGGTATAGCTTGGTTGCGATTCTCGGCTGTCTTGTCGGGCGAATGCCATTGCGGTCCGACTGGCGGCGGCAGCCGTTGGGATTCCTGGGACTGAGTCGGGCAGTCGTAATCAGGGTTCGGGTGTCAGTCGAGGATGCGGGTGAGGGTGATGCCGTCGGGGAGGTCGGTGTCGTTGATTTCGGTGGTGTAGTCGTCGTAGGAGCGGGTGGTGGGGGTGCCAGTGGGCTTGACGTTGATGCGGTTGAAGAGTTGGTGTGCGGGGGCCTTGCCGTAGGCGTCGTTGTGGGTGAAGACGTACAGGCCGCGCAGTGTCATTTCGCCGCGGCTGGAGGCGCGGTCGTGTTCGAGCATGAGGGTGAATGCGCGCCAGAAGACTTCGAGGTCGTCGCTGGTGACGCCGGTGCGTTTGGCCAGGGGGGCGGAGAAGTGGCCGGTACCGAGGTAGAGGCCGTAGGGGACGATGTGCTTGCTGCCCATCTCGGTTTCTTTGGTCTTGAGGTCTTCGGTGCGGGTGGGGGTGACGCGGGTGATGCCGATTTCCTGGGGCGTGATGGGGTCGATGGAGCGGGAGAAGCTGATCTGGACGGGGCCCTGGACGCGGCCAGCGGTCTTCTCCTTTTTGCCGGTGGTCATGACGGCGCCGAACATGCGCACGTCGAAGAAGTTCTGGCACATCCAGGTGCGGGCGGTGATGGCGTCGGTGGCTTTGCCGTCGGTGTAGGCCCGTTCATGCTGGGCGTTGAGGGCGACGCCGGATTCGACGTAGATCTCGTAGCCGGGCACGCCTTCCTTGAGCAGGGCGGTGGTGTTGCGGATTTTGCGCTTGATGGCGACATCGGTGATGAGGCCCTGCATGCTCACGGGGTCGATGCGGGGCATTCCGCCGGCGTCGGGGTCGCCGTTGGGGTTGCCGTCGCGGACGTCGATGAGGAAGACGAAGTCGTGCTTCTTGGCGGGGTCGAGGTGTGGTTCGGTCACGATGGTTCTCCTGCTGGGCTGGGCGGTGGGTGTGGAGTTCACTGGGCGGGGGTGTCGGTCGGTGGCGGGTCGAGGACCAGGTCGGCGTCGTCTTCTGTGGCATTGCCGGCCTCGTGGGCGGCGTTGGCGGCGCTGGCGCGGGCGAAGTCGTCGGCGCGCTGGTGTTCGTAGCCCAGGACGAACGCTCCCTGGTGGGGGATGGGCAGGACCGCGGGGATGTCGTCGCCGAGGAGGCTGAAGATCGCGCCGAGTTTGCGTTCGAGTGCGCTGGCGGTGGTGGGTCGCTTGCGCCGGATCTGGCCGAGGTGGTTGTTGGCGCCCACCCGGAGGTTGGGCAGGACAGAGCCGGGGCTGGTCATGACGGTGCCGAAGTACTTGTCGCGGATCGTGGCGTTGACCTTGCGGTCGGCGATCTTGCCGGCGGTGTACTGGATGCTTTCCAGGGTGGCGAACAGGCGTCCGCAGACGTAGCCGGGGTTGGTGTTCTCAGGGTTGAGGCCGGGCATGGCCAAGTCCTCCAGGGCGTGGGCATGGGTGCGGATCAAGGCGAGTCGCAGCAGCGCGGTGCGGGCGGTGTCCGGGTGCTGGTCGGCGCGGATGCGCTGCAGCAGCCGGGGCAGGATCCACGCTGGTGGCGGTGTGCCGTGCAGAGCTGTGGCGTACAGGGCGGCTTCGAGACCGACCGGGATGGTGGCGGCTACGTACTTGTCGCCGCGCCGGTCCCACCGGGAGGCTGCCAGGGACAGGCGCCAGACGGAGAAAACACGGTCCTGGCCGCGCCAGCCGTCGTGGATGCGGTGGTCGTCGAACCACCGGCCCAGCCGGATCTTGATCTCGGGCAAGGGCACGTCGATCCAGTCCTTGATGACGGCCCGGCCTGCGTTGAGCCCGAGGGTCAGGGCATGGAAGTCGTTGGGGTCTGTGGACCGCACCGCCCGTTCCTTGGCGGTGCGGGCCGCGTCCATGAGGTCGGCGACCTGCTGGGGCTCGGGGTCGTCGATCTGCTGCATCCAGCTCGTGTCGGCCGGTTCCCTGGTCCACCACATGGTGACGAAGTCGGGGCCGCGGTGCCGGTTCTGAGGGTCGACCAGCAGGGCGTTGAGGGCGTTGACGGCGGAGGTACCGCACTGCTCGCACACGGGGGTGCGGGCCAGGCCCGCGCTGACGCCGGCGCGTCCTTGGGCGGGGGTGTTGATCGAGACGACGGCGGATCCGTTGACATCGCCGCCTGGGGGGATGGCGCCCTTGCGGATGGCTTCGGGGAAGGAGTCCAGCAGCAGCCCTTGTGCGCCGCACACCAGGCACGTGCCGGTCTGACCGCGGCCGGTCTTCAAACTCCGAACGTGCTCGGCCCAGAAGTTGGTGACCGATTCCTGCTCGTGCACCCAGCGGCCGTCCAGGGTGAAAGCCATCAGGTCGCCAGCGTCCAGGATGTCGGGAAGCGGGTGCGGGGCGCGTAGGAAGTCCAGGACGGCCTGCGCCGCGGGGTCGCCGGGGACGGTGGCTGCCCACTGTTCGGTCAGGGCGAGGAATGCGGCCTTGTACTTGGCGGCCTTAGCTGCGTCCTTGGCTGAGGCCTGGCCGGTCTTGGGGTCCTTGCGGGGGACACCCAGGACGTACTGGGCGGTGTCCGCGAGCAGGAGCGGGGTGACGGCGCTGGTGCGGTGGACGTGCGGTGCAGGACGTAAGACGCCCCGGTCCTGGACTTCGCCCTTGGCTGCCCGCGGGGGGCGGATGCTGTCCAGGGAAGCGCCCCGCTTGTGCAGGGTGATCTTCCAGGCGATCTGCTTGTGCCGGTAGTAGGCAGGGGGCGGGTCATCGCGACGGGCGTTGTACTCGACGAGGCGGTGCAGGAGCATCAGGCCCCCTTGCGCCAGGACGCCTTCGGCATGTCGACGTCGTCGGGGCCGAGCGGGTCCCGGACCTCCAGCACGCCGTGCTGCAGACGGGCGTTGAACCAGTGGTAGCGCTCGCCCTCGTCGGTGTACTCGATCGAGTGGAGCATCACCCCCAGTTCGTCATTGCGGTCGATCGGAACTCCGTCCACCGGCGCGGAGCCGGTGGGCCCGAAGTACGCGGCGAACTCCCGCGTGCCCAGGAAGGGCTGCGAGAAGCACTGGCCGCGCTCGACACGGCGGCGGAGCTGGTCGCGGTACTTCGCAGCCGGGGCGTCGGCATGCGGCGCCAGCTTCATCTGGGCGTGCACACGGTAGGCGACATCCTTGAGTGCCATCGTGTTGCGCTGGTCCCGGTCGGTCTCCACGTCGTACCGCGCAGTGCGGTCGGTCTGCAGCCGGCGGACCTGGTCCAGGCTCACGACGGACTTGACCTCGTTGCGCCGCACCGCGATCCACTCGATGGGCGCCAGGACCTCGATACGAGTGATCACGTAGTGGAACTCCGGCTTCCAGAAGATCGCCTCCAGCAGCCCGGTCATCGCCGACGGCGTCGGCACTGGGTAGCTGACGCGTTCCACCTTCAGTTCTGGCCGGGTGAAGCAGGCCAGCGGCCCCCACACCTCGACCGATAACGGCGTCTGACGCCACGAGCCTGAGCTGGCCACGGGCGCACTCCTCTCTTCAATACGAAAGCCCACGACTACACAGCGATGCCCTTAAGACGCTATCGCAGTGGCGGTGGCGATCTGGTGCCAACGGGGTAATTCCTCCGAGACGTGCTCAGGGTGGCACGAGGCACTGACAACGCACCGGTGGCCGACCCCCAGAGGGGCCGGCCACCGCATCCCTACTACTGCTTCCGCCCACAGCGACGCTCTGTTGCGATCCTCACCGCTCCTACTGGAGCGGTGCCGGACGAGTACGGTCACACGCTGCCTCGTCACCTCCGATCTTGTCTGACCCCGGTGATAACCACAACGTTCCGTTCCGGGACCGGTCATGCCCAGGTGACCGCCACTGCCACAGGGCAGGGCGGACAAGTTGCGCGCAGGCGGCGCGGCGCGGGCCTGGCTGGTTGCAGCGAGCCTGTCAGTGGCTGGCACTACCGTCAGATTCCATGGACGACCTCTTAGCCCACAGCAGCAATCGCCGCGGCAACCGCCATCGCCTGACCGACCATCTGCGTGGAACCGAGAGCTTGGCGTACCGGTTCGGCTCGGCCTTCGGCGCTGCAGACCTGGCTGGGTATCTGGGCCTGGTGCACGATGTCGGCAAGGGGTACTGCTCCTGGCAGAACGGCCTGCTGCGTGCCGAAAGCGAAGGCGGCCGGGTCGGTCCCGACCACAAATCCGCGGGGACCCATCTGGCGGCCAAGGTTCTGCCCTTCCAGTTCGCCGGCATTGTTGAAGGCCACCACGGCGGCCTCCGGAACAACGCGGACCTGAAGAATCTCCTCAAGGAACTCCGGTCCGACCTTCCCGCCCACGTCAGTGAAGCCATAACGCGCGTCGCAGCCCTGGTGCCGCAAATCGAGCGGACCTCCGAGGTCCCGCTCCCGTCCTGGGCCACTCCCACGGCACCCCACGCCGAGATCGATCTGTTGATCCGCATGGCCTACTCAGCGGTGGTCGACGCCGACTTCCTCGACACCCGCGCCCACTTCTCCAGCCGTGCGCCGCGCGTCCGCGACGACGCTGACATGGAAGCCCTCGCGCAACTCTTCGAGATCCGTCGCAAGGCTGCGCTCGCCCAACGCCTGCCGTCGCCCGTAGACACGATCCGTGAGGACATCTACCAGCAGGCCATGCAGGCTGCCGATGGTGAGCGCGGCATCTACCGCCTCCACATCCCCACCGGTGGCGGCAAGACCTTCGCGGGAGCCGGCTTCGCCCTGTGCCACGCCCGCCGGCACGGCATGCGGCGCGTCATCGTCGCCGTCCCGTTCATCTCCATCACCCAGCAAAACGCCGATGTCTACCGGGACATGCTCGACCCAGCCACCGGGCTGCCCAACGTCCTGGAACACCACAGCTCCGCCAACCCCGAACGAGGCTGGGCCCGCCTCGCCGCCGAGAACTGGGACGCACCCTTCGTCATCACCACCACCGTCCAGCTCTTCGAGTCACTGTTCGCCCACACCCCGGCCCGCATGCGCAAACTCCACCGCCTCGCTGGCGCGGTCATCGTCCTCGACGAGGTCCAGTCCTTGCCCGACCGGCTCCTGGTACCCATCCTCTCCGTCCTGCGGACCCTGACCGAGCGTTTCGGCGCCACAGTCCTGCTGTCCTCTGCTACTCAGCCGGAATTCTGGGCCACCAATACCCTGAAAGGACTGCCCGAACGCACTGTCATCGACGCACCAGCACAACTGTTTAAGTCTCTGCGCCGTGTTCGCTATGAATGGCGCAACAACGTCACCCTCACCGACATTGCTACCGAAGCAGCTCAGCACTCGCGCATGTTGATGGTGGTCAACAGCACCAAAGACGCCAATGCCGTCCACCGTCACCTCGGCGACGACGCGTACCACCTGTCCACCCGCATGACGGCTGGCCACCGCCGTGACACCATCAACGAAATCCGCACTCGCCTCAAGCAGGACGAAAGCGCGCAGGTACAAGTCGTCTCCACGTCGCTGATCGAAGCGGGAGTTGACCTGGACTTCCCCACCGTCTACCGGGCCTGGGCACTTCCCGAATCCATTCAGCAGGCAGCGGGGCGCTGCAACCGCGACGGCCACCTCGAGTACGGCACTACGATCGTCTTCCACCCCACCGACGGCGCCCAGCCCCACGACAGGCCCTACCAGCTAGCCCTCAGCGAAGCCCGCCACCGCTTCGGCAAGAACATGGCAGACCCCGACAATCTCGAAGCCCTCGCCGAGTACTACGCCGCCCGCTACAGCGCCCAAGCCGGATCGCACACCACCGATACTGCGGGCGGTCTCGGCGAACCTATTGAAAAGCTACGCACCCAGCTCCACTTCCCTGCCGTAGCCGAAAACTTCCAGATGATCAACGACCGGACAGTGTCAGTCGTTGTCCTCGGCGACCAACTCGACTCGCAAACCCGCGCCCAAGCGCAAGCGGCGATCGACCTCCTACGCAGCGGCCAACCCACCGGCCCGGAAACCCTCCGCACCCTCCAACCTCACACAGCCAACATCCCCTCCAAAGAAGCCGACACCGCCCTGGCCAACCGCCACGCCACTACGATCACCGACGACCTGCTCCAATGGACCGGGGCCTACCACCACCGCCGCGGCATCGAACCGCCGTTCTCGGCACAGGCACATTGATGCCTCGTTTCGGGTAACGGTTGGTCACCGGCCCCTGGCATGGTCGAAGATCGCAACTCCTCACTGGGGCGCGGAGCGCAGGGGGTAGTGGGGCGGCCGCCGCCCAATGGGACGTCGGAGGATCGCAACACCTTGGTGACGCACGTATCGACCACGGTCAGCGGATTTGGCCGGCGTCCGCGGGGACGGCGGAGGATAGCAACGAGTGGCTTTAGGATCACCTCGTTGGGCACTCGGTTGTTGCCGCCGTCCTCAGGGACGGCGGAGGATCGCAACGCTGCCGCGTGCCGGATCGAGTACGGCACCGATCCGGGTGGCCGGCGTCCTCTGGGACGGCGGAGGATCGCAACCTCGGCGGCCCCTGGGGTGTCGCCTTCGGCGCGGCCGTGGCCGCTCTCCTCTGGGACGGCGGAGGATCGCAACTGGTATCCGTCGTGCCAGCACACCCCCGCTCACGGGTGGCTGCCGGTCTTCCGGGGCGGCGGAGGATTCAACGCCCGACCACAGCGTCGGCGTCGATCGCTTACAGATTCCTCTTGCCAACGGCTTCCGCTATCACGAGAAAGCAGTTTCACCAAATCCCGCGTTCTCTGGATTCTGATCGTGCTCGCCAATCGTCACACGTGTGCCCTTTCGACGTGACATGCGAGAGGACGAATCGCCCGCTGCTCAGACAGCGCTGAACAGGAGACACGCGATGCGCAATGCGCCCAAGCCTGCCGTGGAGGCTGCGTTCCTGAACGCTCAGAACGCCGCAACGTACATGGGGATCTCGGTGAACACCCTGTACGTCTGGCGTCACCGACGGCAGGGTCCTCCCAGTTTCCGGATGGGGCCGGGCGGCAGGCTGATGTATCGCCGAGACCTGCTCGATGCATGGCTCAGTGAACAGGAGCAGGCAGACTCGCGATCGAATCCGATCCTCAACCCGTTGAATCGGGCGCCGCGACAGCGGGAGCGGCGCCGTGCTTGCTGAGCTGCGGGAACAACCTTGATAAGGCAGCAGCACCGGGAATTTCATGCCCACGTGGATCGTCTGTGTGTCCGCCAGCGAGGCCGACTGCGTAGTGAGAACTGCGGTCGGGGCAAGGAGAAGTGACGTATGGCGGGCTATGTCGAGGATCGGTGGCTCAAGAAGCGGGCCAACAAGGAGACGGGGAGACGTGAGCGGACGGCGCTGTGGGGCAAGTGCACTCGCTATCGGGTGAAAGGTATACCGGGAGTCCGCGATCGGTCGTTCGATACGGTCGCGGATGCCAAGGCGTGGCTGGCCGAGGCGCAGACTGACGCTCGGCGGGGGGACTTTGTCGATGTCCGCGACGGTGCGATCAGCCTGCGTGAGTACGTCGAAAAGCACTGGTGGCCGTCACAGGTACATCCGGCTCAGACGCTGGAGAGCATGAAATACCGAATATGGGGCCACGTGCTGCCGTATCTAGGGGAGTTGGCGCTCAAGGACATTGGTGTGTCCGAGTTGCGCAAGTGGTCGGCGGATGTGCAGCGTGCGGTCGGGCAGGGGACGGCGAACCTCGCCTGGGTGTACCTCAAGGCGATCATGCAGGCCGCCGTCGAGGACAAACGGCTGTTCCGCAACCCGTGCAAAGGGAACAGCTCGATCAAGCCGCCGAGGAAACCCGAACGCAAGGCCCGCGCTTGGCCGCAGGGTCGCGTTGATGCGGTACGAGCAGCGCTGTCCGACCGATACCAGATCACGCTCGACCTCGGGGTCGGGTGCGGGCTGCGCCAAGGCGAGGCATTCGCCTTGAGCCCGGCCGATGTCCACAGCGACTTCCTGCACGTGGAACGGCAGATCCTCATGTACAAGTCGCAGTTGTACTTCGGCCCGCCCAAGCGCCGTAAGGAACGAGACGTCCCACTGCCGGAGGCGCTCGCCAAGCGGATCCTCGCGCACCAGGAAAGGTTCGTGCCGATCGAGGTGACCCTGCCCTGGCTGGATCCGGAGGAGCCCTCCCTCGATCGTGAGAGTCGGCGCAAGGTGACCGTGCCGCTGCTCGTCTATACGGGGCGACGTGGCGCCATCAACCGGACCACCTGGAACACCAAGGCATGGAAGCCAGCCCTCGCCATCGCGGGAGTGATCCCGCCACTGCCTCAGCGGCAGCCGGGGGAGAGGCCGTCACGCGTGTGGGAGCCGAGCCGTGAGCACGGCTTCCACGTCCTGCGTCATACGTACGCCTCCGTGATGCTCGAAGCCGGAGAGTCGGTTGTCTCGCTCGCGAAGTGGCTGGGACACTCGGATCCGGCGTTCACACTCCGGACGTACACGCACTTCATGCCGCAGGCCGGCGCTCGTGGCATGTCGGCCATCGAGGACTGGCTGACGGATCTCGGCTGAAAGTCCCAGAGAAGTCCCAGGGAGCGGGAAC
The DNA here is from genome assembly GCF_016918855.1 of Actinacidiphila acididurans. Taxonomy (GTDB): domain Bacteria; phylum Actinomycetota; class Actinomycetes; order Streptomycetales; family Streptomycetaceae; genus Actinacidiphila; species Actinacidiphila acididurans. The sequence continues at coordinate 86,472 of NZ_JADKYB010000015.1, read as the reverse complement.
GTCCGCCGCAGGCCCGTAAAAGACCAGGTCAGAGGCGGTCTGCTTCCCTGGTGGAACGGAATCCGGCGTACAGCCCGACTCGTCTGCCGCTTTCTTGTGTTTTCCCCGGGAAGGGGCTCTGACCTGCAGCGGAGCCCCTTCCCGGGCTTTCAGCCGCTTACCGCTTCGGGCGGCGAAAACTCAAATGCCGTGGCCGCTGCCCCACGTACCGCCGTCGTGGCCGCTCGGGTTCCAGGGATCACCGAGGCCGGGTGTCTCGCCGCTGCGCAGATACTGCGCGTCGGAACCGTACGCGGCGGACCGTGCCTGCTCGGTCCAGGCGTCGGCCAGAGTGGGGGCGGGCACGGTCTGGGTCGACGACATCATCGGCGGGGGTGGTGATGTGGGTGGGGGGACGGTGAGGCTGCCGTAGCGTTCCATGCGCTGCCAGCGCAGGCGGGTGCCGGCCAGGGCGGTGACCACGGACTGGATGACGACCAGGTACATGAGTTGCCGGTAGACGAATTGCTGGAGTGGCAGTGTCCACAGCGGCTTGGGGGATTCTCCGTCGAGCCGGAAGGCGTACATGCCCATCGCGAGCTGCACGGCGAGGAAGCCGAGCCACAGGGCGGCGATGCGGACCGGGTCGAGGAAGATCAGCCCGTAGATCGCGAACAGGTCGACGACCGGGGCGAGCAGGGGCAGCAGGACCTGGAAGAGCAGGAGGTAGGTCAGGCCGCGGCGGCCGAGTTTTCCGGCGGCGCCGGACCTCAGTACGGCGCCGCGGTGCTTCCACATCGCCTGCATGGTGCCGTAGCACCAGCGGTAGCGCTGCTTCCACAGCGCGCCGAGGGAGGCCGGTGCCTCGGTCCAGGCGATGGCGTTCTCCTCGTAGACCACCCGCCAGCCGTCGCGGCAGATGGCCATGGTCAGGTCGGTGTCCTCGGCGAGGGTGGCGTCGCTGACACCGCCGACCCGGGTCAGGGCGTCGCGGCGGAAGGCGCCGACCGCGCCGGGCACGGTGGGCATGCACTGGCCGAGGTCGAACAGCCTGCGGTCGAGGTTGAAGCCGACCACGTACTCGATGTGCTGCCAGCGGCCCAGCAGCCCGCCACGGTTGACGACCTTGGCGTTGCCGGAGACCGCACCCACCCGCGGGTCGGCGAAGGGCTGGACGAGGGCGCGGACGGTGCCGGGTTCGAAGACGGTGTCGCCGTCGACCATGACCAGCAGGTCGTGCGAGGCGGCGGCGATGCCGGTGTTCAGGGCGGCGGGCTTGCCCGCGTTGGCCTGCCGGATCACCCGCACCCCGGGCAGGCCCAGGGACTGCACGAGGTCGGCGGTGCCGTCGGTGGAGCCGTCGTCCACGACCACGATCTCGACCGGGTGGTCGGAGGCGAGCAGGGAACGCACCGCGGCCTCGATGCCGGCGCTCTCGTTGTACGCGGGCACGATCACGGTGACCGGTGCGGTCATCGGCGGGCCCCATGCCCGGCCGCGCCGGCGCAGGTGGCGGCGGGCGGCCAGCAGCACCGCGACGGCGCGCAGCACGGCCAGTGCGCCGGCGGCGTACATCAGCCAGCCGATGATCCGGATCACCCAGGCGCTGCCGGTCAGCGCCGCCAGCAGGCCCCGGCCCAGCCAGTGGTCGCCGCTGCTCGCCGCGGCCATCGGCGTACTGATCCCGACAGCGGCGGAGACGGTGGTCACGCGGAAACCGCGCGCGGCGAGCTGCGGCAGCAGCCGGTCCAGGGCCGCCACCGTCTGGGAGCGGTCGCCGCCCGCGTCGTGCATGAGCAGGACCTGCCCGGCGGTGCCGTGCGGGGTGGCGTTGGCGAGGATCCGGGCGACGCCGGGGTGCTTCCAGTCGTCGCTGTCGAGGGTGGTCAGCACCGTCAGGTAGCCGGCCGCGCCGGCCGCGCGTACCGCGGTCCAGTCCTTGTCGGTCAGCGCGTCGTTGCCGGCCGAGTACGGGGGCCGCAGCAGCGAACTGGTCCGCCCGGTGGCCCCGGCCAGCGCGAGTTGCGCCTCGCGCAGTTCCACCGAGCGCTGCCAGCCGGGGATCTTGCCCAGGTTGGCGTGGGTGAAGGTGTGGATGCCGATCTCGTTGCCGTCGGCCAGGATCTGCCGGACCAGCCCGGGATGGGCGGCGACCTGGGTGCCCACGACGAAGAAGGTGGCGTGCACGTGATGGCGGCGCAGCACGGCCAGGATCTTCGGCGTCCACACCGGGTCCGGGCCGTCGTCGAAGGTCAGAGCGACCGTGTGCGCCTTCGGACGGGCGGTGCGGCCGGTCACCCCGTCGACCACCGGCCCGCCGTGCGCCACCGCCGCCGGCACCCGCCCCGCGGGCCCGCCCCCCGCACCCGCACCGTCGTCACTGATACCGAACATGTGCTGCGTGTAGCCCTGCAACAGCAACGCCACGCCCAGGGTGAGCAGCAACGTGGTCAGCAACAGCCAGTGAGTGCGCAGCGGACGAGTACGGACGGCACTGTGGCGTTTCCTGGAGCGCTCGGTGGGCGGCGGTCCGGCAGAAGCGTTCGTCATGGTGTGGATTCCTTCACAGCGGTCGCCCGGACTCAGGTGTGGCCGCGGCCGGTGTGACTGGGGGTGGTGGGTACGGGGTGACTCGCGGTGCTCCTGCCGTGCGTGACCGTGGCGGTGGGCGACACCGTCGTCATGGCCGGCGCGGAGGCCGTGGGGGACAGCGCCGGCGTCGGCGAGGTGCCGCCGATGGCGGTGGGCTCGGCACCGGCGGCAGCGGACCCGGCGCCCGCGGCAGTGGGCTCGGCACCGGCGGCTGTCGGGCCTGTGCCCGTGCCCGCTGTGCCTCCTTGCGAGCCGGTTGCCGCGGTGCCGTGGCCCTTGCCGGGCGCCGCCGCGCCGCCCGGACGGTGTCCGCTGCCGCCGGGGTGGCGCCCGCTGGAGTGGTGGCCGGCGGCTTCGGGCAGCGGAAGATACGGCGAACTGATAGTGGGGCCGCCGAACGCCGAACTCAGCAGCAGGGCGATGTAACCCGCGGCCGGTACGACCAGGAACCGGCCCAATCGCCGTACTGTCCGTTGCCGCCGCCCGGAGGCGTCGACGAACACCGGTCGCGTGGCGGCATGACTACCGCCGACGCGGCGCTCGGGAGCGTCGGCCGCCGTATCGGCGCCAGAGGTCGTTTGCACAGCGGCGCACCATACAAGGGGAACCCGGTCGTTGGCGAAGCCGACCACATTTCCGTATATGGGCAGGTATTGCCGGTCGGTTTTGCGGTCGGGCCATGGGCGCAGTGGTGGTGCGGCCGGCCGCCGTAACGATTTTCCGGAGCGCTGCGCTTTCGTATGTGAGTCGTGTGGAAAGCGGTTGAGCATTCGGGAGAACGCGATGGCCGAGCACATGGCGAGCGTCCCGCCGGCGACCGCGCTCGGCCCCCGGCTCGCGACCGGCGCCGTGGCGATGGCATGGGGGAAGGGCGGTATCCGGCTCGACTGCTCCCCGCTCAACCTGACGCAAGGCGGTCGAACGGTATGAGAACGGACCCGAGGACAGCCTGCGCCCGTTCGCGCTCTCCGTGGTCGTCCACACCTTGATACGACTCCCGCGGGGCCCTGGACCCGGGGCTCGGGTCCCGCGGGTCACCCGGTGCAGGCGGACATTCCCCACGGACGATCGCCTCACACGCCGCGAAGCCCGCCTTCGGACTGGCACACGAGTGCGCGGGAGCTGCGCCGTTCGGGCAGGTCAGGGGAGGGCGACGTAAGGGGCGAGGAAGTCCCGTGCGGCCGGGGTGTCGAGCCGGTAGGCGACGTTGGTCGCGTAGCAGGGGGTGTCCCCGGTGATGGTGGTCGCGGTCAGGACGAGCCGGCCGCCGAGGGTGGCGAAGTTCGGGCCGCCGGAGTCGCCGTAGCAGGCGCCGCCGTTGCCCTGCGGCTCGGTCATCGCCAGCCGTACCCAGGAGTCGTTGAGGGCGTCGAAGGTGACCGGCGCCTTCATCCGTACGCCACCGCCCGGGTGGGTCTGGCCGCCGGGGCCGCGCTGGGCCTCCTCGGTGCCGTACCCGGCGACGAGGAAAGGGGTGTCGTTGAGCTGCTGGGGCCCCAGCGCGCTCAGTTCGCCGGCACTCGGGAGCGTGGCGGGGGTGAAGGTCTAGCGGGCCGCCACGGCGGCGGCCGGCAGTTGGATCACCGCGATGTCGTGCGGGTCGGCGGACGGGCCGGGATACGCCGGGTCGGTGTGCGCGGTCCCCTCGACGCCCACCGCGGTGCCGATCGCGGCCGGGTCACCGGGGTGCGCGGCGGCCGCGGTGTCCAGCGCGGACTGCACGTCCTGGTCCAGCGACACGTAGAAGCGCACGCCGGCCGGCCAGTCGGTGGTGCAGTGCCCCGCGGTGAGGAAGGTGTCGCGGTCGACCATCGTGCCCGAGCAGACCCAGTCCACCCGGTCCGGCGTCGCCGGGTTCCCGTCGTCGTCCCACTGCGCGATCAGGGCTCCCACCTCGGTCCGCTCCGGGGCGGGGGTCGCGTTGTACGAGTTGATCGCCGACGCAGGTGCTGTCAAGGCCATGACAGCCCCAAGTCCAAGTGCCAGCGCTGCCGCACCGACTCCGGCGCGCCTGCTCGACGTCCGCCATGCTGCCCTTCGCAACGACACCGTCAGCTCCCTCAGTTGAACCGCCGGACCCGGCGGTGTCACCGAAACCTCGCGTGCCGAGCACGCCGTTCCCCCTGGTCGGCTGCCGCTGTCCGCTTGAAGCGTGAACTGACTTCACGCGAACGAGGGAAGTGTGAGGCTCCGTGCGTCCACACGCAACCCCCCATGCAAATCAGGGCATTTGATGCGCATGGTGAGAAGAGCGGCGGCGGTTCCTCCGGAAGAGCCGCCCTGCCACGTGGCAACGAATCGGCGGACGGGTCGGGTAATCCCGGCGCGTATGCGCGTTTCCACCGGCGAAGTCATCGACGCGACCTGGCGCAATTAAAAGGTTCTCCATTGATCGGCAGTCGCGACCCCTCGTGGCTCGCCACGCCCCCCACATGCTCGGAGGGCCGCTTATACGGCCAGGTCACGGCGGTGTCAACGCCCCCTCGGGTGCCGGGATGAGGAGACGCGGGGACGGCCGCGTGCGGGTTGCACGCGTCATCGCTCCCGGCTCTTGACCGGGAATACGCGTGCTCGCTACTTTCTCGTCGGCCAAGCGCTGCTGGACGCGAGCGGAAACGGCGCACCTTTCCATCGGGAAGGTGCGATGTGTTCCTTTTGCATTCCCGTGGGGCTCCGGTGCATCGACCGCATTTCTCCCGAGCGCGCGTCATATCCCCCCGCACCGCCCCATGCCGGCGCTGTCCACCGACGGCCGCCGGTCGGCAACCCCATTCGACCCACACCCTCGAAGGGACCCACGTTGCTGACTGCCTCCCTCCTCGACCGGATCACCCGGCGCCGCCGTATGGCGGCGGCCGCCGTGTCGGCCGCGGCCCTCGCCGGGGCCGCACTCCTCGCGGCCTCCCCGGCCGGGGCCCAGGTGCCCGAGACCGCGACCCACCCCGACCACATCGCGTCGGCGCACGCCGCAGGGCCCGCCGCTTCCGGCACGAGCAACCTCGTGTACGGCGGCGGCCCGATCGTCACCAGCCCCACGATCTACATCGTGTACTGGGGCTCCCAGTGGGGAACCGGATCGACCGTCACCAACGACCCGTCGGGCGTCGCGCCGCTCCAGCTCTCCTTCTTCCAGCACGCCTACGGCAACGGCGACACCTGGTCCAACTCGGTGACCCAGTACTGCCAGGGCGTCCCGGCCGGGACCACCCAGTGCAACGGCGCCGGGACTCCCGTGGGCCACCCCGCCGCCAACCCCGTCGGCGGCACCTGGCTGGACAGCGGCGTCACCGCTCCCAAGCGGGCCAGCCAGTCGCAGATCGCCGCCGAGGCGGTGCGGGCGGCAAGCCACTTCGGCGTCACGGGCACGAACGTCGAGATCATCGTCGACTCCCCGCACGGCGTCACGCCCAGCGGCTTCGGCACCCAGTACTGCGCCTGGCACTCCAGCACGACGGCGAGCGGTTCCTCCCTGCCGTACACCAACATGCCCTACGTGCCCGACGCGGGAACGGCGTGCGGCTCCGGCTTCGTCGCCACCAGCGGCGGCGTGAACTCGGCCACCGAGGGCGTGACGATCGTGGGCGGCCACGAGTACGCCGAGACGGTGACCGACCCGGTGCCGAACAGCGGCTGGCTGGACTCCGCCGGCGCGGAGAACGGCGACAAGTGCGCCTGGATCTCCAGCGGTCAGGGCGCGTCCGCCGTGGTCTCGATGAACGGCGCGAGCTACGCGGTCCAGTCGCTGTGGAGCAACAACTTCAACGGCGGCGCCGGCGGCTGCGTGGTCTCCTACACCAGCGCCACCAACCAGCACTGACAGCGCCTCACCTCGTGCTGTCGAGGTGACCGCGAGGCCCCTGGGGCCGTCCGGCCGATCGGGCGGACGGCCCCAGGGCTGCCCGTCGCCCCGGAGGGGAATCACCGATGCCACAGTCCCGCCCCGCTCCGTCCCCCGCTGTCCCGGGTCCCGGCCACAAGGGCAGTCTGCGCCCGGCGGTGGTCCTGCCGACGGTTGCCCTGCTGGCCGGGGCACTGGCCGTAGGCTGCTCCGGAACCCACCGCACCGGCGCGTCGCCCTCCGGACGGCCCGCCGCTTCCGCCGCCTCCCTCACGCCTTCGTCCCCCGCCGGCACTCCCGCGGCGACCTCCTCCGGGCCGACCACGGCCACGGACTGCGAGCAGCCGCCGCCCGCCGAGGTGCCGGGCGCGGCCGGAGCCCTCACCGAGGCCGAGTCCGGCACGTACTGCCTCGCCATCGGGCAGCAGCTCGATGTCTTCCTCACCGCCCCCGGCGGCCACAAGCCCGGCGCGCCCCGCTGGACGCCGATCGCCACTTCCGCGCCCCATGTCCTGTCGCCGCGCAGCAGCGGGATCCTCACCGCGCCCGTCGGGGTCACCCCCGGCATCTTCCAGGCCCTCGATCCCGGCACCGCGGAGTTGACCAGCAACGTCCCCGGTACCGACCGCACCTGGCACGCGACCGTCGTCATCCGCTGACGCCTCCCGTACGGCACGTACACCGGCAACGACACGTTCAGTGCGGTGCCGGTCGCTCCGCCGGACGCGTTCGACGGAACTCGGACGTTTGCGCGGCCGAGGGCGGGTAGCCGACAGGGGACCGCGGGCTGTCCTGGGACGGCCCTCATGTGCCGCGGATGCGACGGACGACCGATGCAGGGGAGCGAAGGTCCCGCTCGCGCCCGGTGGTGGCGACACCGTCGGCCCGGCAAATGCCCCGGTCCAGTCACCGCGGCTGGCCACCGACGCGCTAAGGAGTGCGGCGCTGTGATGCTGGCTGATCGCTATCGACTGGACGCGCCGCTGGGGCGCGGCGGAATGGGTGAGGTCTGGCGGGCATGGGATCTGCGCCTGGGCCGGCCGGTGGCCGTGAAGGTGCTGGCCGGATCCGCGGAGGACGCGGTGGCCCGCTTCCAGCACGAGGCCCGCATCGCCGCACGCCTCAGCCACCCGCACGTGGTGGGTGTGTACGACGCCGGGACGGAGGGCGGCCGCAGTTTCCTGGTGATGGAGCTGGTCGCCGGCCGCAGCCTGGCACAGGAACTGCGCGAGGAAGGGCCGCTGCCCCCCGCCCGGGTGGCCGAGGTCGCCGCACACACCGCCGCGGGACTGGCCGCGGCGCATCTGCGCGGAGTGGTGCACCGGGACATCAAGCCGTCCAACCTGCTGGCGGGCGCGGACGGTTCGGTGAAGATCGCGGACTTCGGCATCGCCCGGGGCGTCAACGGTGAGACCACCGCCGCGGTGACCTCGCCCGGCGCGGTGCTCGGGACAAGCTTCTACCTGTCCCCGGAGGCGGCGGCGGGAGGCCGCGCCGGGAGCGCCGCGGACGTCTACGGCCTGGGGTGCACGTTGTACGAGCTGCTCACCGGGCAGCCGCCGTTCACCGGCGAGCACCCTGTGGTCGTGCTGCGCCGGCATGTGGAGGACGCGCCCGTACCGCCGCGGCGGCTGCGCCCGCAGACGCCGGGGGAACTGAACGCCTACCTGCTGCGAATGCTCGCCAAGCAGCCCGACCTGCGCCCCACCGCCGCGGAGGCGGCCGCGTGGTTCGCCGAAGACATCTGGCAGGGCGAACTGCCGGGCGGCGCCGAGGACTTCGACGCCGCGGAGCCCGCATTCCACGGCTCTCTCGCGGCGGGCGCCGGGGCCGGGGCGACCGCGCCGGAGCGTACGCGGGCCCGGCGCAGAGCGCCGGCCGCCGGGGCGATCACCGCAGCCGCCGCGATCGCCGCCGCCGCATTGGCTCTCGCCTCTCCCGTCGCCGACGGCAACTCGCCTGCCGCGCCCTCGCGCACGGTGCCCTCTCATGCGGTGTCGAGTCAGGGCGCCCGCGGCACCGCGCAGTCCGGCGCCGCGCCGGCCGCCGCCGGTCCGGCCCCCGCAGCCCCCGCTGCGGCGAACCGCCCACAGGCGGCCGCGACGGGCCCGGCCTCCCCGAAGCAGACGACCGGCACCATGCCGACGGCGCCCACGGCCACCCCGACGTCCTCGCACTCCACTTCCCCCCGAGGGCTCCCCTCCCGGTCCACTCCCGTCTCCGTCCCACCGGCCTCGGCGCCCAGCGCCGCGACGCCCCCACCCACCCCCACGGGCGGCGCGACCGCCCCGACCACCGACCCCACGACCGACCCCACGCCGGCAACGCCCCCGCCCACCACCCCCGACACCACACCGCCCGCCGACGGCCGGTAAGCCACGTAGGCGCCGGGCGGAAGCTGCGCGCACGTCCGACGTCCAGCAGCAGGCATCCACCGGCACCGGCAGCGTGGCCGCCGGGCAGGCCCACGGGGTGCCCGAGGTCGGCACCGTGGCGGGAGGGAGGCCCGGCTCCGGATCAGGCCCGTTCGACGGACAGGTCGAGGAAGTGCGCCGAGCACGAGATGCACGGGTCGTGGTTGCGGATCACGCGCTCGCACAATGCCGACAGTTCGGCGTCGATCGCGTCACCGGAGCGCAGCCGCCGCTCGACGGAAAGTCGTACGTCCTCCTGGATCGCGCCCTGGTTCTGCGCGGTGGGCGGCACGAGATCCGCTTCGGCGACGGTCCCGTCGGCGGCCAGCCGATAGCGGTGGTACAGCAGCCCGCGCGGCGCCTCCGTGGCCCCGTGCCCGGTACCGGCCCGCGGTGGTGCCTCCACGCAGGGCAGTGGAGGCGGACGGTAGGCGTCGATGAGGCGCAGTGCCTCGTCGGCCGCGTACAGCACTTCGACGGCCCTGACGACGATGCTGCGATAGGGATTGCGGCACGCCGTGCCCTGCCGCGGGTCGCCGAGCCCGGCCTCGCGCGCGGCCCGTACGGCGACGGGCGAGAGCCATCGTCCGCTGATCGCATAGCGGGCGAGCGGGCCGGTCAGGTGGCGGCGTCCGTCGAGCCGGGAGTGCAGCGCGGTGGAATGGCCCTCCTGGTGCTCGACCACGTGCGCGCGGAAGTCGGGCAGCGCGAAGGTGCGGGTCGGCAGCGACCTGTCGCTGTCCGGGGGGAGGGCATGCGCGCCGGGGGCGTCCATGACGGTGGGGATGCCGCCCTCGATGGCGTACGTGCCGGGACGGGCGAGCGCGAGCAGTTCGTGATCGCAGGCCCCGTCGGGGAAGTCGAAGCCGGCCACCCAGCGCACGGTCTGTTCGGCGTCCTCCCGGGCCTGCTCCAGGCGGGCCGCGAGAGGGCGCAGCTCGGGGGCGGTCGGGACGCGGTGGAAGCCGCCGAGCCGGACATTGACCGGGTGGATCGCCCGCCCGCCCAGGAGTTCGACGATCGCGTTGCCCGCCTGCTTGAGCCGCAGCCCGCGTTCGACGTCGGCGCGGTGGTCGCGGGCGAGGTCGAACAGACTGTCGGCGCCGAGGAAGTCGGGAGCGTGCAGAAGGTAGATGTGCATGGTCTGGCTCTCGATCCACTCCCCGCAGTACATCAGCCGCCGCAGGGCCGCGAGCTGTCCCTCGACGGCGACCCCGCAGGCGTCCTCCAGCGCCTGGCAGGCACTCATCTGGTACGCGACCGGGCAGATCCCGCACACCCGTGAGGTGAGGTCGGGAGGTTCGGTGTGACCGCGTCCCCGCAGGAACGCCTCGAAGAACCGCGGAGGTTCGTAGATCGCCAGGTGCGCCTGCTCGACCTCGCGGCCGCGGACACGGAGCCGCACGGCGCCCTCACCCTCCACCCGGGCCAGGGAGCCGACACCGATCACCCTGGTGCCGTCCGCGGTCATCGGCCCTCCTCCGCACGCGAGGCCGCCGCGAACTCCGGGGCCGCGGCGTTGAAGGTGCGCAGGATCCGCACCACGTCCAGGGTGTCCATGCCGTCGCGGCGCAACAGCGGGACGAAGGCGGGGAAGTTCGTCGAGTACGAGGGGCCGAAGCAGCCGTAACAGCCGCGCCCGTACGCCGGGCACAACGCGCCGCAGCCCGCGTGGGTGACCGGGCCCAGGCAGGGGGTGCCGTGCGCCACGGTGACGCACACGGTGCCGCGCCTCTTGCACTCGAAGCAGACGCTGTGCCGGGGGACGTCGGGAGTCCGGCCCGCCAGGTAGGCGGTGATCACCTCGATGAGCTGCCCGCGGTCGATGGGGCAGCCGCGCAGCTCCAGGTCGACCGGCACATGCGCGCTGATCGGAGTGGAATGCGCCAGTGTCGCGATGTAGTCCGGGCGGGCGTAGACGACGGAGAGGTAGTCGGTCACATCCGTGAAGTTGCGCAGGGCCTGTACGCCGCCGGCGGTCGCGCAGGCGCCGATGGTCACCAGGCGGCGCGAGACGCCGCGGATGTGCGCGATCCGCTCGACGTCCTGCTGTGTGGTGACCGAGCCCTCGACCAGCGACAGGTCGTACGGCCCGGCACCGGTGTCGCTCGATGCCTCCAGGAAGTAGGAGATCCGGACCGCGCCGGCCAGGGCCGGCAGCTCGTCCTCGCAGTCGAGCAGCGTGAGCTGGCAGCCGTCGCAGGAGGCGAACTTCCACACCGCCAGGGTCGGCCGGCGGTCGGTCGCCGCGGCCTGTCCGGTCGTCCCCGTGGCCGGTCCGGTCGTCCCCGCGGGCTCGGGCCCGGGCACGTCACAGCTCCCTGACGGACAGCAGTGGCCGGGCCCGGTCCCAGGGCACCACCGGCCCGGCCAGGCACAGCAGGAGGGGGCCGAGCTGGCAGTGCCCGCAGTGGCCGGTACCGCAGTGCATCGTCCGCTCCAGCGACACCTGGATCCGCTCGGCCGGCACCGAGCGGTGCACGAGTTCCCGGGCGGTGGCCCGGATCATGACTTCGGGACCGCAGACGAACGCGGCCGTCCCGGCCGGAGCGACAGCGGCCCGGTCCAGCAGCATGGTGACGACGCCCACGTCTCCGCTCCACCCCTGGGCGGGACGGTCCACGGTGGTGAGGACCCGCGCCCCGGCCTCCTGCCATTCCCGTGTCTCGCCGGGCCGGAGCAGGTCCCGCGGGCCGCGCGCCCCGATCAGCACGGCGACCTGCCCGTACCGCTCCCGGGCCGCCAGTACGCGGCGCACGACCGGGCGCAGCGGCGCGAGGCCGATGCCGCCGGCCACGATCAGCACGTCGCCGTCGGCCGGCACGTCCCAGCCGGTGCCGAACGGGCCCCGGACTCCCACGGTGCTGCCCGCCGCGGCATTCCGCAGGGCGCCGGAGACGGCGCCGACCGAGCGCACGGTGAGCGTCAGGCGGTGACCGTCCACCGCACTGACCGACAGGGGAATGTCACCCGCGCCGAAGGCGTACACCATGGCGAACTGCCCGGGACAGAATTCCGGGAGCGGCGTGCCCGACGGCTCCAGGACGATGCCGGCGGTGTCCGGCGTCTCGTCCGCGGTCCGTACGACGCGGTACGGCAGCGGCAGCGTGCCCGTCATGAGCGCCGTCATGCCGGGCTGCCCTCGGACGGTACGTGCGGGACGCCGTAGAGGTCCAGGAGCCGGATGCGGCACGCCCGCAGCCGTCTGCCGATCGCCACCGAGGCGACGCACCTGGTCAGTTCCAGGCCGAAGGCCGGATCCTCCTCGATGGCGGCACGGACGGGAGGCGCGTCGAATTCGTACGCCTCCACCGGCTCGCGCACCTGCGCTCCCAGATGCCAGCGGTAGGGCTCGAACAGCCACGACCAGCCGAGCAGTTCCCCCGGGCCCAGCGTCTCCATGACGACCGAGCCCTGCCCGGGGACCTGCGCGTCCAGGGCCACCAGGCCCGACCGCAGGATCCAGAACCGCAGGGCCTCCGCGTCCTCGTCGAAGACCCGCGCGCCGGCCGGGAAGGAGCGGTCACGGGCGAAGGCGAGCAGCCGATCCCGGTGAGCGGCGGACAGCGCGCCGAGGAACTGCTGTCCGGCGGTGGTCACGGCGCCTCCGGCGCGGATCCCGCGGCCACCCCGCCGTCGCGTTCGCGGGCCAGGGCGTGGGCCTCCTCGGTGATGTCGATGCCCACCGGGCACCAGACGATGCAGCGGCCGCATCCGACGCAGCCGGAACTCCCGAACTGGTCGTACCAGGTGCCCAGCTTGTGCGTGGCCCACTGCCGGTAGCGGCTGAGCCCCGTGGCCCGGACCGGACCGCCGGGCAGGTGGGTGAATTCCAGGTCGAAGCAGGACTCCCAGCGGCGCCACCGCTCCGTGTGGTCGCCGGTCAGGTCGGTGACGTCCTCGGCGGTGGTGCAGAAGCAGGTCGGACACACCATGGTGCAGTTCCCGCAGGTCAGGCACCGGGAGGCGACGTCCTCCCAGCGTGCGGCGGTGAGGGTTTCGCGCATGAGGACCTGGAGGTCGACCTGCGGCATGGTCCTGCCCATGCGGTCCGCCGCGGCGGCGACCGAGGCATGGGCGGCGTCCTGCGTCGCGGTGTCGGCGGGCCGGGACGGCACCTCGCCCAGCAGCGACTCGCCCTCCTCGGTGCCGGCCCGCACCAGGAACCGGTGTCCTGCCGAGTCGATGACCTCGGTCAGGGCCAGGTCGTAACCCGGCCCGGCGGCCGGTCCGCTGTCCATGGAGACGCAGAAGCACGTCGCTCCCGGCTCGGTGCACTCCGCGGCCACGACGAAGGCGCGCTCCCGGCGGCGCCGGTAGGCCGGATCCGGGTACCGGCCGCCGCTCAGAACACGATCCTGGACCGCGATCGCCCGCAGGTCGCAGGGGCGTACGCCGAGGAAGGCGTACGACGGTGACGGCCCGGATTCTGCGGAGAAGACCACGCTGCCGTCGGCGTCGCGGTCGGCGCTCCACTGCCTCTCCCGCTGTGGATGGAGGAAGGACTTCCAGGACTGCGGGCCGGCGCTGTGCGCGAAGGCCGCACCGTCCCGGCGCGGTGCGAGCCGGTACCGTCCGGCCTCGTGTGCCACGCCCCACCCGTACGGGAGGTCCGCTCCGCCGGTCACCTCGGCGAGGACGATCGCGCCGTCCCGGACGGTGGGCCCGATGACCGTGCGGCCGCGGGCGGCCAGCGCCCGGATCAAGGCGTCGAGGCCGACCTTGTCGATCACCGCGGCACGGTACGTCACCGCCATCGCAACCTCCCGGGCACGCTGGTCCTGACCTGCTCCCCGGCCCGCCGCCGAGGGGCCCCACCAGCGGCCAGCCTGGCGGGAGGGCTCGCCGATCGGCGTGACGACATCCTCGGGTTACTCCCGCTGCCGCCGTTACGTCGCCCGTACGGACCCTTCCCGCCCCGCCCCGCTGTCCGGAGAGCGCCGTCGGCCCTGACAGTGAGCGCCATGGACACGTCCCCCGCCCCGAACCCCGGACGGATCAGCGTGATCGGAATCGGCACCCGGTTCCGCCATGACGACGAGGCCGGCCGGGCCGTGGTGTCCGCACTGCTCGCAAGAGCGTCCCCGCTGCCCGAAGGGACACGGTTGCACATCAGCGACGGTGATCCGGCCCGGCTCGTCTCCCTGTGGGAGGGCGCGGATCTCGCTGTCGTCGTCGACGCCGCCCGTGCCGTACCCGGGCGGCCGGGACGCGTGCACCGGCTGGAACCCGGCGGCGGTCGCGCGGTCCCGGCGGCAGGCACCGCCGGCTCGCACGGGCTGGGTCTGCGGGACGCCATCGCGCTGGCCACGGCGCTCGACCGGTTGCCCGCCCGGCTGATCGTCTACGCCATCGAGGCCGGCGACATCGGATTCGGCACCGGCCTGTCCCCGGAGGTCGCCTCGTCGGTGGGGACGGTGGCCGACACGATCGCGCGGGAGTTGCGGCGCGCGGGCCCTCTGCCCACGGCGCCTCGGCACGGATGAGCCGGCCGGACTCCGCATGCGCCGCCCGCGGGTCCGCGGTACTTCGTCTCGGCTCACGGGGACTCCAGCCGGTCGAGAGCTGCTTCCTCGGCGACATCAGCCTGCCGGTCGTGGCCCGGGCCGAAATTCGCCTTCTCCACCGTGGGGTCCGTACGGCCGAGCGGGGCGGTCTCGCTCGCGGCATGAATGTCTTCGTCTAGTCGTGGGAAACCACCGCGACCGGGCACGCCACATGGTGGACGATGCCATGGGTGGCGGGCCCGATGTGCACGGCGCCGGGGCCGCGTCGCCTGCGCCGTCCGACGATCATCAGGTCCGCGGCCCGCCCCTCCTCCAGCAAGGTCTCGGCCACCGGGCCCGCGACGACTTCCCCGAGGGCCTGGACACCGGGATGCCGCGCGCGCCACGGCGCGAGAAGGTCCGCCAGTTTCCGGGCCCGTTCTTCGCGCAGCTCACGCGCCAACCGCGGATCGAGGGCGGGGCCGCCGTATCCGTACTCCCTGCGCACGTCCCACACGTGGACCACCCGAAGAAGGGCGCCGCGTGCGGCGGCCTCCTCGAAGGCGAAGGCAACGAGCGCGTCGCAGGGGTGATCGAGATCGGCGCCGAGCACGATCCGGCCACCGGGGGTGTCGCGGCCGGCCGCCGACCGGACCAGCACCACCGGCCGATCGGCGCGGGCAAGCACGTGGAGGCCGACCGAACCGTAGAGGAACCCGGCCACCGAGCCGAAACCGCGGGAGCCGAGGACGACCAGGTCCGCGGTCGCGGCCGCCCGCAGCAGCACCTTCATGGGGGTGCCGTGAGCCTGTTCCAGGGTGACGGTCAGCGCGGGATACCGGTCGGACAGTACTTTGGCGACCTCGCCCAGCCGGCTCTCCTCCCACAGGCGGATTCCTTCCGGATCAGGCGAGAACCGCACATGGCTCGTCGGCGCCCGCCACACATTCAGCAGGTGCACCGCCGTGTCCCGCATCATCGCTTCCTCGCCCGCCCAGTAGGCCGCCGCCATGCTCTGCGGGGAACCGTCGATTCCCACCAATACGTGCCGTGTCATACCGGTCACCGCCTTGTCGTGGCCGCGCGGCTGCGCGCCGTACCCAGGCTCGGCCAGCGGCCTTCCGGGCGCCATACGGACGACTGTGTCCGGGCGTACCAGCGGCAAGGAGGCGCCTTCCGGCCCCGGCCCCGCAGGGCCTTTGGTCCCTGTGCCCGGGCCCCGGCCGGCCCTACGACGCGGCAGGCCGGTCCCGCACGGTGGAGGTGACGTACTACGTGCCATCCGAGAGGCGGGATCGTGATGAAGCACCGGACGGTGGGTGACCTGATGACCCACACCGTTCACCGGGTCCACGCGGACACCCCCTTCAAGGAGATCGTGAAACGACTTGCCGATCACGACATCACCGCGGTACCGGTCGTGGACGGCGAGAACCGGCCGCTGGGCGTGGTCTCGGAAGCGGACCTGCTGCGCAGTCAGTCCGGCCGGCCGGACCCCTCGGGCCTGCTGGCCGTCCTGGACCCCGCGCGGGACGCCGGCCCCCACCCGGCAGCCACCACGGCCGGTGAGCTTTCGGCAACGACCCGGGGGCGACGGCGGGCTCACCGCGCGGGCGCGCGCCCGGCCCATCGCCGCTGGGCCGGATGGTCCCCGGCATGCACCGGTCGGCCCACGACGCCGCCTCGCGGAGGCTGCCACGGTGAAAGTGAAGAACCGAGCACCTGAGAAGGCGGTGCAGTCATGAAGCAATCGCTGATCATCGGCATCGACGGCTCGGACCACAGCCTGCGGGCGGTCGACTGGGCGGTGGCGGAAGCGACCCGGCGCGATCTTCCGCTGCGGCTGGTGCACGGCTCGCTGTGGGAGCGCTACGAGGGGGTTCGACCGGGGTTCGGCACCGAGCGTCCCGCCGAGCAGGTCATGGCCGAGCACGTCGTCGCCTCCGCCGTCGAGCGGGTCGAGCACATCGCCCCGGGGCTGGAGGTCTCCTCGGTGATCGTTCCGTCCGATCCTGTCCAGGCGTTGCTCCGGGAAGGGCAAGGGGCCTTCGCGATCGTCGTGGGCACCAGGGGCCGGGGGACGGTCGCCGGAATGCTGCTGGGATCCACCGGCCTGGAGGTGGCGGCCCACTCGCCGTGCCCGGTGATCGTGGTGCGTGGCGAGCCGGGCCGTGAGCTGAGCCGGGTGACACTGGGAATCGGTGACGACGGCAAATCGTCGGCGGCCATCGGGTTCGCCTTCCGGGAGGCCGAGATCCGCGACGCCGAACTGTACGCCGTCCACGCCTGGCACCATCCGGCCGACGAGCTTCCCGGAACCCGGCCGGCGACGGCGGAGGTTCCCGAGAAGTACGCACAGGACGCCGAGCAGGTGCTCGGCGGTGCCCTGCTCGCGGCGGCGCAGGAATTCCCGAAAGTCGACGTGCGCCGGGCGACTCCGGAAGGGCGGGCCCACCAGGCGCTGATCGAAGCCTCCACGGCGAGCGACCTCCTGGTGGTCGGTGCCCGCCGCAGGCAAGGGGCCGCCGGCGCGGTCGGCATGCAACTCGGCCCCGTCAACCACGCCGTGCTGCACCACGCCGCATGCCCCGTAGCGGTCGTGCCGCAGGAGCAGTGAGCCGCAGGCCTCGCGGGAAGGACCAGCGATGACCCACCCGCACCTGCGGGGGAGCGGGACCCGGGTGCACGCCCCGGGTCCCGCTACCGGTGGCACCGCGGGGCGCTGAGGTCACGGCATGCCGGCGCCGTGCGGTCCGTACAGGTCGAGCAGCCGGATGCGGGCACTTTGCATGCGGTGGGCCGTGATCTCGGCGACCCGCCGGGCCAGGGCTTCACCGAGTTCCAGGTCGGCCCGGGCCAGGGCGCGCACCGCGGTGGCGTCGAACTCCTGGGCACGTACGTCGCTCTGCGCTTCGGCGCCCAGGTGCCAGAGGTAGGGCGGGAACAGCCAGGAGCAGCCGAGCAGGTCGCCGGGACTGAGGACCTCGACCGGAGCGGGCCGGCGCCCGGGCACGGGAGTGTCCAGGACGACGGAACCGGTGTGGATCACCCAGAACCGGTCGGCCGGCCCGCCCTCCTCGAAGATCCGGGTACCGGCCGGGAATACCACGTCCTTGGCGAGGCCCAGCAGCCGGTTGCGCCCCGAAGCGGGCAGTGCGGCGAACAGATGGGTGGCGGGGGTGGTTCTCATGACGATGCCTCCGGAGTTCGCGGAGGACGACATCCCGGCGGCGGTTCGGGGCACGCGGGGAAAACTCGTCCTATAGCACCGTCTCACCGCGCCGTCGCCGTGTGCAGGGCTGCCCGGGGTAGCGACCGGGGGCCGTTCGGCCCGCTGCCTGCGCCCCGGCCCGGGCGCGTCAAGAGGTGCTCGGGCTTCCGGTTCACGACGACAGGTGGACGAGGGTGCCACCACCGCCACGCGGAGACGGCGCGGCGAGACCGGCGAGACGACCGGCGAGACCGCGGACAAGGGCGGGCCCAGGGCGTGCGGTCAGTGCGCGAGGGAGAAGTAGTTCTCCTCTTCCTGGGTGAAGTGCAGCCGCAGGACGCTGTACAGGCCGTAGAGGCAGGCGCGAAGGTCGTCGAGTTGTTCGGGGCGCAGGCGCCCCTCGGAGTCGGCGAGTTGGAGGTGGGTGCTGATACGGCGTGCGAGGCGGTGGATCTCGGTGTGGGCGCGGCTCATGGTGGCGGTGGTTTCGGGGCCGCCGAGAGCGGAGGCAAGAGCGGGGTAGAGCTGGTGTTCCTCGGCCATTTCGTGGGGCAGGAGGCGTTCGCTCAGGAGCCGGTCGACGTGGCGGACGGTGGCCAGAGCGGTGGGATCGGCGGTGTCGGTGAGGTGGTCGGCGGCCTCGCGGACGGCTTCGACGACCTCGCGCAGGTCGTCGTGCTCGGCGGCGAAGCGCTGGATGAGCTGTTCCGTCGCCGGTTCGACGGTGACTTCGGCTGCGCGGTCCAGGCGCAGGGCGCGCAGGGCGTTGAGGATGACGGCGACATCGATGGCTTCCTGGAGGAGCGCGCCGACGGCCGGCGGCAGCAGGCCGAACGCGGCGGCGACCATGGCGGCCAGTGACATCGCCATTCCGGCGAGCGCGCTTTGCGCGGCGATGCGCCGGGCGCGGACGGCTATGCCCGAGGCGTCGGCGAGGCGGTCGACCCGGTCGGTGGTCAGGACGATGTCGGCGGCTTCGGAGGAGGCGCTGGAGCCTCGGGCGCCCATGGCCACGCCGACATCGGCGGCGGCCAGGGCGGGGGCGTCGTTGACGCCGTCGCCGACCATGACGGTGACGGCTCGCTCACGTTCGGCGCGGACCGCGGCGACTTTGTCGGAGGGGGTCTGCCGGGCGCGGACGTCGTCCAGTCCCAGGACGGTGGCGATCTCCCGGGCCGGCTCGGTGCGGTCGCCAGTGAGCATGAGCAGGCGCTGGATGCCGGCCTGGCGCAGGCGTCGCAGGGTGCGCGGCGCGTCGCTGCGCAGAGGGTCGCGCAGCAGCAGGGCTCCGGTGAGCCGGCCGTCGACGGTGAGCCAGGCGACGGCGGCGCCGTCGAGGGTGGCACGGTTGTCGGCGGCACGTGCCCAGCCGGGCAGGGGTGCGCCGTCGTGCTTTCCGACGCTCACGGACATGGTGCCGATGCGGCCGGTGGCGCCGCGCCCGGGTTCCTCCTCGACGTCGCGGACCGGCTGCAGCTCAAGACGGCGGGCGTGGGCTTCGTCGGTGATGGCGCGGGCCAGGACGTGGGGGGAGTACTGGTCGACCGATGCGGCCAGGGCGAGGATCTCGTCGGGGGCGCGGCCGGGGGCGCGGCCGGGGGCCGCGGCGATGTCGAGCACGCGGGGCCGGCCGGTGGTGAGGGTGCCGGTCTTGTCCAGGACCACTGTGCGGGCGCGGCCGAGGGTCTCCAGGGCCGCGCCGTCGCGGACCACCACACCCTGGCGGGCGGCGCGGGACAGGCCGGAGACGATCGCGACAGGCGCGGCCAGCAGCAGCGGGCAGGGGGTCGCGACCACCAGGACGGCCACCGCTCGCACGGCCGAACCGCTGACCAGCCATGCCACGCCGGCCACCGCCACGGACAGCGGCAGGAACCAGGCGGCGTACCGGTCGGCCAGGCGGACCACCGGGGCGCTCTCGGCGCCGGCCTGCCGGGCGAGGCGGACGATTTCGGCGTACGTACTGTCCTGCTCGGTCGCGCCGGCCCGCAGCTCGAAGGCGCCGCCGGCGTTGACGCCGCCGCTGCGCACGCTCTCGCCCGCACCACGTTCCACCGACAACGACTCGCCGGTCAGCACCGACTCGTCCAGCACCGCGGTGCCGTCCTTGACGCGCCCGTCGACCGGAACGACCTCACCGGGACCGACGACCAGCAGGTCACCGACCCGCACTTCGGCCAGCGGCACCGTACGGACCTGGTCGCCTGTGCGGCGGCGGGCCGAACGCGGGGCGTGCTCCAGCAAATGACGCAGGTCGTGCGTGGCGCGGCGCTCGGCTGCGGCGTCCAGCCAGCGGCCTGTGGCGAGCATGAGCGCGATCAACGCCCCGGCCAGATACTCACCCGTCGCCAGCGTTCCGCCCAGCGCCAGGACGGCGATCAGATCGACCCCGGCCCGGCCACGCCGCAACGCCCCCAGCACCCAGGCCACAGCGGGCACGATCGCCACGACGGTGCCCGCGGCCCAGAAGGCGTCGGCGAGCGTTCGCACCCCGGCCGGCCACGCGATGCCGCCCGCTGTCAAAGCGGTGGCGGTGACCGCAAGCAGCACCGGCTCCGGCGAACGCCGGATCCAAGCGCCCGCTCCCCACACCCCCGCACGTTCGCCATCCGGTTGTTTCACCGTGCGCTCCGTCCTCCTGCGCCAGGTTCCTGGCTCCAGTACATCCCGGGGGACGGTGACCTGCCAGGGCACTTCGGACCGGCCTGCCGGGCCGTACGGGGTAACAGGACGCCCGCTTGCTCGCACTGCACCCGCGACCCCGGCCTCGGCGGGTCGTCATCCCGCGGTCGTGGCGTAGTGGCCCGGGCGGGAGCCGGAGACGCGGTGGAAGGCGTTGCTGAAGGCGCTGGCGGAGCCGTAGCCGACGCTGCGTGCCACTTCGTCGATCGGGCGGCCGCGGGTGAGGGCGTCTTTGGCCAGGGCCATGCGCCAGGTCAGCAGGTAGGTGATCGGGGTGGTCCCGACCAGGAGGAGGAATCGTTGCGCGAAGACGGATCGGGACAGGTGGGCGGTCGCGGCCAGGTCGGCGACCGTCCACGGGCGGCGGACGTCGGCGTGGACGGCGCGCAGTGCGGCGGCGATCTGTGGGTCGTGCAGGCCTGCGAGCAGGCCTTGCGGCGGGGTGTCGGAGGGTGTGCTGCGCAGCGCCTCGACCAGGACGACCTCCACCAGGCGCGGCATGACCAGTGAACTGCCCGGGCGGTCGGCCGCCGCTTCGTCGCCGACCAGGTCGAGCAGGCGGCCGATGCGTCCGGCGCCGCTGTCGGTGCCGCGCAGGTGGCTGAGCCGGGGGAGCAGGCCCATCAGCAGGTCGGCGTTGGCGGTCTCCAGGATGAAGTGGCCTCCGACGAGGCGGACGGGGTCCGCGGCTCCCGAGCCGAGACGGACCTGGTAGTCCGGGGAGGCGGCGAGCAGCGCTTCGCCGTCCGCGGGCGGCACGCCGGGGGCGCTGGCCAGCGCGAAGGCCGGCGGTCCGCACATGAGGAGGAAGTCCCCTTCGGCGAGTTCGAGGACGGGGCCGAAGCCGGTGAGGCAGCACCGCCCCTGCGCCACCATCGCGAAGTTGACGTCCGTGGTGGCCGGGAAGCCGATGCCCCAGGTACCGGCGGCTTCCATGCCCTTCCAGAACACGGCACGGGGGCGGATGAGGTCGACCAGGTCGGCCAGCGGATCAGTCACTCGGACGCTCTCTCATCAATCGCGGACCTCCGATTATAGACCGTCCCGCACCTTGGATTGCAGGCTTGGAGGCATGACAGAGCGAGAGCACCCCACAGTACTGATCACCGGAAGTTCGTCCGGTTTCGGCCGGGAAGCGGTGGCGTTGTTCCGTACGCGGGGCTGGAACGTCGTTGCCACCAGCCGCACCCCGGATACCGGCCCGCAGGCCGATGACCTCCTCGTCGCCGCGCTGGACGTCCACGACACCGACTCCATCGACACCGCCCTCTCCCGGGCCGTCGAACGGTTCGGCCGGCTGGACTGCGTGGTGAACAACGCGGGACAGGGCCTGCTGTCGGTCTTCGAGAGCACCCCCATGACGGCCGTGCGCCAGATGTTCGAGACGAACCTGTTCGGCATGATGGAAGTGACGCGGCGTGCCCTGCCGCACCTGTCCGCGCGGGGCGGCGGCCGGGTGGTCAACGTGGCGTCCGGTACGGGCATCGTCCCCGAGCCGTTCATGTCCGTCTACGCGGCGACGAAGTTCGCGGTCGAGGGATTCTCGGAAGCCCTGCGGTACGAACTGGCCCCTCGCGGCATCACCGTCAAGCTCGTCGAACCGGGCCTGGTGCGCGGAACGAACTTCATGGACACCACCACCGCCGCCTCACTGGCCGTCCCCGTGCCCCCGGCCTACCGGGACCACGTGAACCAGGCCATCGCCCGATACATGGAGCCGTCCTCCTTCGACCTGGCCACACCCGCCACGGTCGCCGAAGCGATCGTCACCGCGGCCACCGACACCACGTCCCAGCTGCGATACGTGATCGGTGAGGACATCGAAGCGACAGCGCGCATGCGCCGCGAGACCAGCGAGAAGCAGTACAACGACTGGGCACTCGCGACCTACGGCGGCGAGCAGCGCTGACCGCGGGGCTGCCCGGAATCCCGGGGCGCCGGTCCTCAGCCGACCTCCCGCACCCTCGCGGCGGTCCGCTCGGCGAGCTCGCGGATGCCCTTCGCGGCATTCTCCGAGAGCTCGCCGAGTACGGCGTCGGCGGCGGCAAGGAGGGCCCGGGCCTCCTCGGGGCGGCCCGCGTCGGCCAGGGCCAGGGTGAGCCGGTAGTGCTCCTCGGCGATGAAGCGGCCGAAGTTGACCCGCTGCCAGTGGCGCAGCGAGTCGGCGGCCGGGGTGGCCAGGGCGTCGCGCACGGCGGCCAGGCTGTCCGCCGCCTGCGGCAGCCGGCCCGCCTCCCGCTCCAGGCGGGCCAGGTCGCGTCGGGCCGAGGCCCGGTTCCATGCCGTCTCCTGAAGCGCGGCGTACAGGCGCTGGGCGCGCAGCGCCTGGGGAAGGTCGCCGAGTTCCTCGAAGTCCCGGGCGAGCCGGCTCAGCGCAGCCGTGGCCAGGGTGTGGGGCGCCTCGGGGCGGCGGAGTCTGCCCTGGTCCATGAAGATGTGGTCGAGTTCGCGGATCAGTGTCACCCGCGCGAGCTCCGTCATCCCCTGGTCCCGCGCCAGGCCGGTCCAGGTGGAGACCGGCTCGTCCGACGGGTCCGTCCCGAACATCGACTCGTCGAGCGCCCGAGCCCACTGCCGCAACTCGTCCGCGCTCGCACCCGGTTCCGGAATCTCGCTCAGGCCGCACGCGGTGTCGAAGTCCGTCTTCCGGACCTCGAGCAGCAGGGGCAGATCCGCGGTGTCTCCGCGCAGCCCCACCAGCACGGCCGCGAGCCGCAGTTCGTCCGTCATCGAGGACCGTGTCTCGTGCCGCAGCAGATGCCGCAGCAGGTCCGGATCGCCCTCGGCGCGGTCGAACTGCGCGGCCCGCAGGGCGATCCGGCGCCGCACCGGGTCCTCGGCGACGTCACGCCACGCCGTGCGGTCACCCTCCCGCAGCCGGGCGAGATCGGCGCGGCCCGCCGCGAGCACCGGCTCCCACAGCGGGGGCCCGGCCGGGCCCATCCGGTCGTACGCGCACCCCTCGTCCGCGTTGAGCAGGACGAAGTCCGGCTCGGTGCGCAGCAGCGCGGCACGCAGCCTGCCCACCAGCTCGACCGGGGAGCGTCCCGGAAGCCCAGCGACGCACGCAGCTCGGCCCGCTCCTCGTCGATTCCGTAGTACTCACGGATCTCGTCCTCGGTCTCCGCGACGCACGCAAGGATCTTCTCCTCGCCGTCGTCCGGCGACAGACCTACGTAGCCGCGCCAGCCGGGCAGGCCGATCACGAGCTCCAGGGCCTCGTCGACACTGGAGCCGATGATCCCCGCGGCGCCCTCCGAGTCGGCGTAGAGCACCGAGCCGTCCGCGCACACGAAGTACGTACCGCCGGTGTCGTCCCCGGCCAGCGTCTCCAGCGGGCCGCCCGAGGCGAGGCGGACCTCCTCCACATGGCCGTGGGCGGCGCGGTCCAGGTCGAAGTCGAAGGGGAAGGCGGCCAGTTCGGCCAGGCGGCGGTCCTGCCGCAGCAGCCGTAGCGCGTGATCGGTCACGTCACAGAAAGTAACACCGGTGCGCCGCTCGGAGCAGCGGGCGAGGCGGTGGAAGGCGTACGGCCCCACTCGTCCGCCGCCCCGCTCCGCAGGCCGGCCCGGGTATCCGGGGGACGGCCGAAACGGTGGATCCGGAGCGGCCGATGTGGGTCTCACCAGGGGCGTTCCGTTCGGCTGCCGGGCATCCGGCTGACCCTGCGGCTGCGTACGGGCGCCGAGCGCTTGATCGTCGGAGGGACCGAGCCGCCCTCCGCATCGGGCGGCAGTGCTGCGAGCGCTATTGGGGTTGCACTGTGCGTATTACCGGGTTGGGGCACGCTGGGCTGTACGTCGAGACGGCCGCGGGGTCGGTGCTGTGCGATCCATGGGTCGCTCCGGCCTTCTTCGGGTCGTGGTTCCCGTTTCCGGACAACAGCGACCTGGACTGGGACCGCTACGGCCGGGACGCCGACTATCTGTACGTGTCCCACCTGCACCGGGACCACTTCGATCCGGTGACCCTGCGCCGTCACGTACGCAAGGACGTCACGGTGCTGCTGCCCGCCTACGCCACCGCCGAGCTGGAGAACGAGCTGCGGGCACTGGGCTTCACGAACTTCCTGCGCACCCGCGGCGGCGTGCCCGTCGAGCGGGACGGGCTGCGCATCATGATCACCGCTCTGACCGGGCCGGGCGACGGGCCGATCGGGGACTCGGCGCTGTCACTGGACGACGGGGAAACGGTCCTGCTGAACCAGAACGACGCCCACCCGCTGGACACCGCCGCGATTCTCGAATTCGGCGAGGTCCACGCGCACTTCCTGCAGTTCTCCGGCGCCATCTGGTGGCCCATGGTCTACCGCATCCCCCACGAGGCGAAACGGCAGTTCGCCGAGCGCAAGCGCCAGGGACAGTTCGAGCGGGCGGTGCGCTACATCGAGGCGCTCCAGGGCGTCCACGTCTTTCCCAACTCCGGACCGGCCTGCTTCCTCGACGAGGAGCTGTTCCATCTCAACGGCACCGGCCGGGACCAGGAGAGCATCTTCACCGACCAGCGGGAGTTCCTGGAGCAGCTGGCGCAGGTACGCCCGGAGGTCCGGGCGCACCTGTGGCTGCCGGGCACGGTCGCGGAGGTCGGCAAGCGCGACTGCGAGGTCGTCCACCGGCACGCCCCGGAGGACATCGACTACCTGTTCGACCACAAGTCCGAGTACCTGCGGTCCTACGCCCGCCGGCGGCAGCCGGAGCTCGACGCCGAGCGCGCCGGCCGGGCCCCGGCCCTGCCGCCGGACGAACTGCTCGCCGCGCTCAAGCGCTGGTGGGAGCCCCTGATGGCCATGGCCGACCGGATCTGCGCCGGCGTCGGCGCGCCCCTGCGGCTGGACGTCGACGACATCTCCGTCGTCGTCGACTTCCCCGCCCGGCAGGTCCGGCTGTGGGACGGCGAACCCTGCCCCTACGTGCTGTCCACCGCCGGGGACCTCGTGGCCACCAACATCGCCGCGCGGGAGGTCGACTGGTCCAACAGCCTGCTGCTCTCGCTGCGCTTCAGCGCCGAACGCGTCGGCCCCTACAACGAGTTCGTCTACACGTTCTTCAAGTGCCTGTCCGGAGAGCGCATCGAGTACGTGGAGAACTACTACGCCTCCGCCGACGACGACGGCGAGGACGTCGTCATCGACGACTGGCAGGTCCAGCGCCGCTGCCCCCACTTGCGCGCCGACCTCTCCCGGTTCGGCACGATCGAGTCCGACGTGCTCACCTGCGCCCTCCACGGCTGGCGGTTCGACCTGACCACGGGGGAGTGCCTCACCTCGGACGGCCACGAGATCCGGGCCTCCCGCACCGCCCCGGCGCCTCAGCCCGCGGCGCCCGAACCCGCCGCGCCCGAACCCGCGGCGCCGTAGCCCGACCCCGGACGGACGGCTCCGGGCCGTCCGTCCGGTCAGTCCCAGACGGATTCGGAGACGGGGCGCCACTTCTCGTCGGACTCGGCGAGGGCGGCCGCCCCGGCGCCTGCGTACTGGACCGCGTCGCGGCCGAGGAGAAGACGGACCGGGGCGTCGTCGCGACCGGCCAGCTCGACGACGGTGCCGGCGATCCGGGCGGGGTCGGCGGAGTGGGCCGCCGATGCCTCGCGGTCCAGGCCGCGGAGCATGTCGGCGAAGGAGCCGACCGTCGGCCGGTAGGGCTCGCTGACGGGCGGGATGGTCATGGAGGAGCCGGCCCAGTCGGTGCGCATGCCGCCCGGCTCGAGCACGGTGACCTTGATGCCCAGGGGTGCGACCTCCTGGGCGAGGACGGTGGAGAAGCCGCCCACGGCCCACTTCGCGCTCTGGTACGCGGCCAGGCCCGGCGAACCGATCCGGCCGCCGACGGAGGAGACCTGGAAGATGTGGCCGGAGCCCTGCTCGCGCAGGATGGGCAGCACGGCCTTGGTGACGTGGAAGACGCCGTAGAAATTGGTGTCGATCTGGGCGCGGAAGTCCTCGACCGTGGCGTCCTCGACGGAGGCCAGATCGGCGTAGCCGGCGTTGTTGACGACCACGTCGTAGCGGCCGAAGGCGGTCAGGCCCTCCTGGACGGCGCTTCGCACCTGGTCGTAGTCGGTGACGTCGAGGGCGACGGGGTGGACGCGGTCGCCGTAGCGGGCGACGAGGTCGTCGAGCTGTGCGGGCTTGCGGGCGGTGGCGACCACCCGGTCGCCCGCCTCCAGGGCGGCGACGACGACGGCGCGGCCGAGACCGCGGGAGCTTCCGGTGACGAACCAGACTTTGGACATGGGGATGCTCGATTCCTGTGGCTGCGAGTCCCGTGCGGAAACCTGTGCGGAAAGGGACGGGTACACGGTGACGGCAGCGCGTAAGGCCAGGTCAGACAGCCTTCGCGCACTTCGGGCCGCCTGCCCGTCGCGATGTCCCCAACGTAAGACACCGCCGGTCTGATGTCAAAAGACCGTAGGTCTGTAACATGGTGGGCATGACCACTTTCCAGCGGGCCCGCAGTGAGGAGCAGCGCGAGATCCGGCGCCGGGTGATCCTCGACACCGCCGCCGCCATGCTCGACGAGATGCCGGTCGGCGAGGTCAGCCTGAACGAGCTGAGCCGCCGGGTCGGGCTCGCCAAGTCCAATGTGCTGCGCTACTTCGAGTCGCGCGAGGCGATCCTGCTGGAACTGCTGGACCAGGCGTGGCAGGAGTGGACCGCCGGCCTGGCCGGACCACTGGCGGCCGGCGTGGACGCGCAGGCCCCGGTGGGCGAGCGCGCCGAGCAGTTCGCCGCCGCCGTCACCGCCTCCCTCGCCGACCGCCGGGTCCTGTGCGACCTGCTCAGCGCGCAGGCCGGCGTCCTGGAGCACAATGTCTCGCCCGAGGTCGCCGCCCGCTACAAGCGGGCCGCCGTCGCCAACGTGGCCGAACTGGCCGCCCTCACCCGCGTCCACCTGCCCGAACTGGGCGACGCCGCCGGCTCGCTGGCCGCATCCGCGATCATGGTGATCGGCGCGGTGTGGACCCACGCCCGCCCGTCGCAGGCCATGCTCGCCGCTTATGCGGCCGACCCCTCCCTCGCCGTGCTCCGGATGGACTTCGCCGCCTCCCTGCGGCAGATGCTGGCCACGCTCACCGCGGGCACCCTGGCCCGTACCGCCGCGTCCTGAGCAGTTCCGTGAGCGCCGCTTTCACGGAAGAACGGGTCACTTCTTCATCACCCGCCCGTCAATGCCCGCCCCGGCACAACACATGCAGCGCGTACCGTAAGGTCACTCGTATTCGCTTCCGCTTTTTGATCCGGATTGCTTCGCCGCGCGTTTTTCCGGCCGCCGCCCGGGAATGAAGTACGCGCCGGATCACGGCACAGTACGCCCGGACGGGCCGGGGGGACGGCTTGTGTCGGCCCGCGCCGGGCATGTGCGGAAGTGGGGGAGACCAGAGTGGGCGACCCAGGACGCCAGGGCACTTTTGTGCCGAAGGTCGTTGTGGCCATCGATTTCGGGACGCACGGCTCCGGGTTCGCATGGGCGACCGTGTCGAACCTTCAGGACATCACCAATCACCGCTACATCGCCTACCAGGACTTCAAGGGCAGCGGTGGCGGCAGCAGTTCCTATCCGAAGGATCTGACTGCGGTCCTGGTGGACGGGCACGGCACGCCGCGGGAATTCGGGTTCAAGGCGCGCGAGCGCTGGCAGAGCGAACTCAACCAGGGAAATCCGAGCGGTTTCGGATACGCCACCAGGTTCAAGATGGCACTGCGTGCCGACGCCCCGCCGTCGGACGTACCGCGTTACCTCGGCAGTCTCGCCGGAGCCGATCGGCAGGTCGTGCGGAAACTGATCGCCGCCTATCTCGGCAACGTCCACCGGACGGCGCTCAAGGAGATCGAGGCGACCGGCTACCGGGGCATCAGCTTCACCGCCGACGACATTCGCTGGTGCATCACCGTGCCCGCGATCTGGCGGGACTCGGAGAAACGCGCGATGCGCGAAGCCGCGGCGGCGGCCGGCATACCGACCGGCGAGGAACGGCTCCTGCTGGTGAGCGAGCCGGAGGCCGCGGCCGTGTACTGCGCGCTCACCTCCGGCACCCTGCTCGGGCCGCAGCGGCCGGAGAGCCGGCTCGACGTCGACACCGCCGGCAGCCGCTTCATGGTGGTCGACTGCGGCGGCGGCACCGTCGACATCACCAGCTACCAGATCCGCACCGAGGGGGTCACCGGCGACCGCCTGGCCGAGATCGGCATCGCCGACGGCGGGCCGCTGGGGTCGGCGTACATCAACCAGCACTTCGTCGACACGGTGCTCGCCGACCGCTTCGGGGCCCAGGAACTGAAGGCGCTGACGGCCTCCCACCCCCGGGAGATCGCCAGGCTGGAGGACCGCTGGGAGGAGTGGAAGGTCGGCCTGCACTCCGAGACCGCGCCCGACGGCACGCCGACCATCGTCACGCCCTGCGACATCGAGGTGCCCGGGCGGCTCTGGGAGGCGCTGGCGCCGGCCACCCGGCAGCGCATGACCGAGCAGGCCTTCGGCGATCCGTACCACCTCGTCGTCACCCCGGAGGAGGTCGTCGCGGTCCACGAGTCGGTGGTCGGCCCGATCCTGGACACCATCGAACGCCAGCGCCGGCTCGTGCTCGACGGCGGCCCGGTCAAGGGCGTCGACCAGATCGTCGTCGTCGGCGGGTTCGCCCGCTCCACCTACCTGCGCGACCGGATCGCCCAGCGGTTCGGCGCCGAGGTCAAGGTACTGATCCCGCAGGACCCGGCGGTCGCGGTCCTCGGCGGGGCCGTGCACTTCGCGTACGACCCGGCGGTCATCTGGGGGCGCCGGTCGAAGTACACGTACGGCTACGAGTGCTCGATGTCCTACCGCGACGGCATCGACCCGAAGGGCAAGCGGCACGTCACCGAGGAAGGCGAGGAGATGTGCGCCGACCGCTTCAGGGTCGTGGTCAAGCGCGGCGAGACGGTCCGGGTCGACGAAGTGGTCGACACCAGTCTCAGGGTGACGCCCCGCAGCAGCCGCATCTTCGAGATCGGGCTGTTCGCGACCTTCAGCGACGATCCGCAGTACACCACCGAGGACGGCTGCGAGCGGGTGGGGACCGTGACCGCGGACGTGACCGGTTCGGTCGGACGGCCGTCGTACGAGCGACTGCTCGACATCTATTACGCGTTCGGCGGCACTGAGATCGCGGTCGAGACCCGGGACCGCATCAGCGACGTGCGCCGCAAGGCGACGATCGAGTTCACCGAAATGTACGGGCGCCGCGGCGGGGCGTCCGGCGGCAAGGCGGGAAGCTGATCATGGGGTACGGAAGCGACGGCTTCGATCAGGACGACGGAGCGCAGCGGGACTTCACGGCGCCGGACTCCCGGTGGTTCCGCAGACAGGACGGGCCGGACGGACGGGACGCCGCGCCTGCGTCGTCCGGGAGAAAAGGCGTGTCGCAGCGCGACCTGGAGGCCGTGCGGCAAAGGCTGCGCGCCGAGATCGCGGCGGACGTCCAGCGGCAGATCGAGTCCGCCGCCGCGCGGACCGACCGACGGCTGGACGAGGTGCTCGCCGCCGTGCGGGGCCTGTCCGCGCGGCTGGAGGCGGTCGCCCGGAACGTCGACTCGCTCATGGACGCGCTGCGCGACCAAGGCGTCCGCGACGCGATCGACGGGGGCCGCGCGACCTCCGACTTCCACCGCCGCCATCTCGACCTGGCCCAGAGCTACGGCCGGCTCGTGCAGCAGGACCTTCGGATGCTGGTACGCCCGCTGTGCCCGCGGCTGGACGGCGAGGGGGAGGCGGAACTGGCCCGGCGCCGGGCGATGGTCGTGGGCGAACTCGTGATGATGCTGTTCCACCCGCTCGACCAGCCGGTGGCCGTATCGCAGGAGGACATCGTCGCCGAACTGCGGGACCACGGCCTGGCGACCGGCGCGGTGCAGTTCCGCGCCCAGTTCGACGCGGTGTTCCGCAGGGCCGGGGAACTGCGCGACGGCGTCGCCGCCCTTCCGTTCACCGCCCACCTGGACACCGGTGTCGACCCCGCCGCGTTACGCGCGGA
The DNA here is from genome assembly GCF_016918855.1 of Actinacidiphila acididurans. Taxonomy (GTDB): domain Bacteria; phylum Actinomycetota; class Actinomycetes; order Streptomycetales; family Streptomycetaceae; genus Actinacidiphila; species Actinacidiphila acididurans. The sequence continues at coordinate 56,265 of NZ_JADKYB010000015.1, read as the reverse complement.
CCAGTACCAGCCGTGGAACCGCGAACTGGCCGACACCGGACGTCCGGAGTTCGTGGTCGCCCACGCGTACGTGGTGGCCGGCGACCGGCCGCAGGCCCTCACCCAGCCGATCGTGTTCCTGGCGCCAACAGCACCGGCAGTACCAGCAGCACCGGCGGCGGCTTCATGACCGGACCGCTGAACCTGTCCGAAGTGGCCCGCGGCGTACCGCTGGTGGACGACCGGCTGCTGCTCGAAGTCCTCAACGACCTGCACACCGCCGACGACCTGGTACGGACCACGGCGCGCGAGGGCTTCTTCGCGCGGCTGCTCGCACAGGTCACCGGGCGCGCCCGCCGCCGCGACCTCGCCGTCGCCGGCGGCCTGGTCGGCGCCCAGCGCGGCACCCTGGTCTGGCTGACCGGCCTGACCGAGCGGCTCGCGGTCACCGACCTCGTCGTCGCCGAGGTCACCGACGAGGTGGGCCGGATCCGCGCCGAGGTGAACCGGCTCGACACCCGGCTGCGGTCCGCCGAGCAGGGCATCCGCGATCTCGCCCTGATCCTCGCGGAGTTGGCGGAGCAGACCGGGCGCGGACTGGCCGAACACGACGAACGGCTGCGCAAGGTGGAGGCCCGGCTGGCCGTCGACGACGCGGTGCGCCGCTGGCGCCACCCGCGCCCCGACCCGGGCCTGGGCCGGCTGCCCCGGGCCGTGCTGCTCGCCCGGGAAGTGGCCGCCGGCCCGGCCGGCGAGTTCGCCGCCTCGGGCCACAGCGGCTACGTCGAGCACGACCTCGTCGAGCGGATGCTCCAGGACCCGCCCGCGCCCTGGTACGACGGCGTCAGGTCCGTCGCGGGCCTGCTCGCCGACGCCGCGCGCCAACTGCCCGGCGACGAGCACCGGATCATGCTGGCCGAACTGCTGGGCGAAGGCGTCCACAAGGAACTGACCGGCGAGCGCGGGCCGTTGAGCTCCGCGCTGAGTACGGTGGCGCTGGCGACCGGGGTGGAGGGCGTCGACCCGGAGGCAGCCGCGAAGGCCGCGCTGCGCGGCGCGGTCGGCAGCGGCGCCCGATACGTCGCCGCCAGCCTGAGCGCCGAGGAACTGCTCCGGCAGATCGTCGCCGAGCAGTTCGCGGAGGCCGCCGCGCGCCGCGCCCGGCTGCGGGCCCGGGAGAGCGCCTGATGACCGGGGCGGCGGACTTCACCCGGCTCGGGCAGAAGGCGCTGGAGGTGGCCGGGCGCGTCGGCGTACCGGAGCAGGGCACGGCCGGTGAGCCCAGGGCCATCGAGTCCCCGGCCGCGTCCCCGGCCTCGCCGCCCGCCCCGCGGGTGCCCCTGCGGATCGGGCTGGTGCTGGCCGGGGGCGGGGCCAAGGGCGCGTACGAACTCGGCGTCCTGGACTACATGGCGGAGATGGGCGCGCAGGTGTCCGCGATCGCCGGCACGAGCATCGGCGCGCTCAACGGCGCCGTGCTGGCCAGCGAGGACTCCTTCTTCCAGGGAGTGCGGCGGCTGGCCGGATTCTGGGAGCGCTTCTCCACCCGGATGGGGGTCGCGCCCTCCGAGGACCGCGGGCTGCCGCTGGACGCCGCGGGCGTCGCCGTGGAGAGCACCGCGCGCCAACTGGCCCGCCTGGGCCCGCGTCTGCTGGCGCTCAAACGCCGGCTCTCCCTGCTCGAAGAGCTGGTCGACCAGGCGGTCGACCCCGAGCGCATCCGTACCGGCAGGCCGCTGTGGGTCGCGGCCTACCCGCTGATGGACCGCGAGGCGGTGCCCGAGCGGCTGCGGTACGGGGTGGAGATCGCGCGATGGCTGGGCGGCGCCCGGGCCACCATCATCCGGCTCAACGACCTGCCGGCGCCGCAGATCCGCGAGGCCGTGCTGGCCAGCGCCGCGCTGCCATTCGTCTTCCCGACCCGGGTGATCGACGGGTGCGTGTACCTGGACGGCGGGCTGGGCCGCGGCGACCGCACACCGGTGCGCGCTTTCGCCGAGGAGGAGCACTGCGACGTCCTCGTCGTCCTGCACCTGCACCCCGACGCCCGGGTGGCGCCGGGCGCCGCGACCGGCCTGGTCCGGATCGACATCCGGCCGAGCCTGCCGATCATCCCGCCCGGCCCGCTCGGGCCGCTGACCGGTCTGATGTCCTTTTCCCCCGAACGGGTCGGCGCGCTGCGGGCACTGGGCTACCGTGATGCCGCCGCGCGCTTCGGGGAGATCGAGCGCGTGCTGACCCGCCGGGTCGCCCTCACCGGAGCCGAGTCGGCGATGCTCTCCGCCTTGCGGCGGCTGCGCGGCGATCGGGGTGACCCGCCGCCGCGGTGACGCCGTACGACGGCCGCGCCGCGGTGGCCGGCCCGGCCCCCGCCGGGCCCGGCGCCCGCCCGCACCTGCCAGGACATCCGCCAGGAGACCCAGGAGCCGTATGAACGACTGGGGCGCACGCCGCCGCCGGACCTTCTCCACCCCGCGCTGGCACGACACCGGCGTCGACTTCACCACGGCCGCCGAGACGTACGTCCGCCAGGTGATGGACTTCTACGACAGCCGCGCCCGGTGGCACCGCCGGTTCTACCGGGCCAGCGGCGTCGCCGCGATCCTCGGCGCCTCGTCGCTGCCGCTGCTCAGCGTCCTGGACATGGCCGGCAAGACCGTCATCGTCTCCGGCGTCGGCTGCCTCGTGGCGGTCACCACCGCCCTGAAGGAGTTCTACCGCTGGGACACCTCCTGGGTCCTGCTCCGCCGGACCGAGGCCGACCTCACCCTCGCGTATACCGCCTACACCGCCGCCAAGGACCCCGGCGCCCCGCCGGACCCCCGCGCGGCCCACGCACTGCTCCACCAGGTCCTGCGGATCCGCGAGGAGGAGTCGCTGCGCTTCTTCCGCAACCTGCCGTCCCCGGCCGACCCGGCCCTCCAGCCGCACGACCCGTCCCACGACCAGTCCCGCGACCGGCCCCCGGCCGCGGCAGGCTGACGCGCGCGCGTACGTATCTCCGGCGTGACGCTCGGACCGCCTGACCCTCAGGCCCGCGTGAACCGGTCCACCAGGAGGTCGAGGCGGCGGGAGGCGTCGCCCGGGGGCAGCCGGCCGGCCCGGGTGAGGGTGACCAGGCCGTGCAGGCAGGACCAGAACACCTCGGTGAACAGGCCCGGTTCGGCGTCGCCCGAGACGCCGGTGAGGGTGTCCAGCAGGGCCTGGAACCCCTCGCGCAGAGGCGGCGGTGTGGCCTCGTCGGCGAAGGCGAGGCCCGAGTCGAGCAGGAACATCGCGTCGTAGAGCGCGGGGTTGCGCCCGGCGAAGTCGATGTACGCCTGCGCGAGCGCGGCCACGCGCGCCCGGTCCCGCCCACCGGGACCGGCACCCTGACCGGCACCCGAATCGTCACCCGGACCAGGGCCGGGCCCATCGCCGGGACCGGCGCCCGTACCGCCCCCCACCGCCGCCCGCATCGCCGCCGCCAACTCGGCGAATCCCTCCAGTGCCACCGCCCCGACGATCTCCCGCTTGCCGCGGAAGTGGCTGTAGAGCACCGGCTGGCTGTACTCGATGCGCTCGGCCAGGCGGCGCGTGGTCACGGCGTCCCAGCCCTGGGACTCGGCGAGTTCCCGGGCCGTCGCGACGATCAGCCGGTGGCGCCGGGCCCGCTCGCGTTCTTTGCGTTCCTGTACCGACATGACCCGAACTCTAGCACCGCTAGACATACGAGCGCCGCACGTTCTAGCATCGACATCATGACCTAGCGGCGCTAGAAAAGCGTGCGCCGACTGAACCCTCGGGAGGGGACATGCGGAACACACTGGAAGACGTCACGGTCGTGGTCGTCGGCGTCATGGTGGGCGTCGAGTTCGCCGTGGCGGTCTTCGTCAACCCGATCCTGGACCGGCTGCCGAACGACGGGGGCCTGGCCGCCCGCGGCGACGGGGCACGGGTCCTGGGCCGGGCGATGCCCTTCTGGTACATCGGCTCGCTCGTGCTCAGTGTCATCTGCGCGGCCCTGGCCTGGGGCGACTCGGGTGCCGGCCAGATCGTCACGGCCACCGGCCTGCTCGTGCTGAGCGTCGTGATGTCCGTCGCCCTGCTCGTCCCGATCAACTCCCGCGTCGCCCGCTGGACCCGCGAGAGCCTGCCCCCGGACTGGAAGCAGCAGATGGCCCGCTGGGACCGCTTCCACTACGTCCGTGTCGCCGTCATCGTCGCGGCCTTCGCCCTGCTGGTCGTGGGCACGAGGTGACGCCCCGGACATGAGGTGAAGCCCCCGAAAACCGCGCCGCCCCTGCGCCGAACAGGTGAAGGTGGGGGTGCGGTGGGGTGGTGGACGACGCCGACCGCCGGCCCCGCGGGGACGATGCACGGGTGCTCCCCGTACCCGTCGCCGTCATCGCCGCCGCCGGCGGAAACCCCACGCAGTTGCTGCCCGCCCGGGAGCAGATGGCCTTCACCCTCGGCTTCCACATCATCCTGGTCCCGTTCGGCGTCGCGCTGACGACCCTGATGCTGATCGCGGAGTGGCGGGGCCTGCGGCGCGGCGACCGGACCGCGCTGCTGCTGGCCCGCAGGTGGTCGAAGGTGGCGGCGGTCCTGTTCGCGGTCGGAGCGGTGTCCGGCACGGTGCTGACGTTCGAGCTGGGCATCCTCTGGCCGCACCTGATGGGCCGGTACGGCAGCGCCTTCGGGTTCCCCTTCGCGATCGAGGGCGTCTTCTTCTTCCTGGAGGCGATCTTCGTCTCCGTCTACATCTACGGCTGGAACCGGCTGCGCCCCTGGCCGCACTTCTGGTCCGGCGTCCCGGTCGCGCTGTCCGGCATCGGCGGCGCCGCCTCCGTGGTCGCCGCGAACGCCTGGATGAACGAGCCCGCCGGGATCACGATCACCGGCAACCGGGTCACCGCGGTCCACCCGGGCCGGGTCTTCTTCAACGGCGCCTTCTGGAACGAGTTCTGGCACATGCTGCTGGCCGCGTACATCGTGGCGGGCTTCACGGTCGCCGGGGTGTACGCGGTGGGCCTGCTCAAGGGCCGGCGCGACCCGTACCACCGCACCGGATTCATGGTCGGCTTCGTGGTGGCGGCGATCTGCATGCCGGTGCAGATCTACGTGGGGGACGTGATCGCCCGCGCGGTGTACGACCGGGAGCCGTTCAAATTCGCCGCGATCGAGATGGTGCCGGACACGGCCACGCACGTGCCCGAGACGATCCTCGGCGCCCTGGTGGACGGCCGGCCGCGGTACGGGATCCAGCTCCCGGACGTGGCGTCGCTGCTGGCCGGCTTCTCCCCGAACACCCGGATCGAGGGCCTGAACGCCATCCCGCCCGCGGTCCGCCCGGACGCGGCCACGGTGACCGTGGTCCACCTGGCCTTCGACATCATGGTCGGCACGGCGTTCCTGATGCTGGCACTGGCGCTGTGGTTCGCCTGGCTGTACTGGCGGCACCGTACGGTCCCGGCCAACCGGTGGTTCCTGCGCGGCGCGGCGATCAGCGGGGTGCTGGCGGTGATCGCGCTGGAGAGCGGATGGGTGACGACCGAGGTGGGACGGCAGCCGTGGACAGTGGTGGGCCTGCTGCTCACCCGGGACGCGGTGGCCACCCAGGGCAACCTGTGGCCGTTCTTCGCCGCGGCCCTGACGATCTACGCGGCGGTGGGCACCGGCGCCATGCTCGTCCTGCGCAGCATGCGCCGGCGCTGGCGGGAGGGCGGCGACGAGATGGTCGAGGTGCCGTACGGTCCGCGCCGCCCGGACGGCGAACCGGTGGCCGCGCTCAGCGGAAGCAGAGGCGGGGGCGGGAACGGAGGCGGAGGCCGGACCGGGGACCGTAACGGCCGTCGCGGCGGCGGCGGGGACGGCAACGGCACGGGTGACGCCGGGGGGCCGGCGTGACCAACCTGATCGCCGTGGTGATGTTCGTCGGCGTCTTGGCGTACGCGGTGCTGGCCGGCGCGGACTTCGGCGCCGGGTTCTGGGACCTGACGGCGGGCGGCGCCCGGCGCGGGCGCGGGCCGCGGCACCTGATCGACGAGACGGTCGGACCGGTGTGGGAGGCCAACCACACCTGGCTGATCTACTGCCTGGTGGTGCTGTGGACGGGCTTCCCGCGGGCGTTCGCGGCCATCACCACCACCTTGTTCGTGCCGCTGGGGCTGGCCGTGCTGGGCATCGTCACCCGGGGGGCGGGCTTCGCGTTCCGGAAGGTGACGGTCACCACCCGCTACCAGCGGCTGTTCGGCGTGGCCTTCGCGGTCTCCTCGGTGGTCACCCCGTACTGCTTCGGCACCATCGCGGGCGGCATCGCCTCCGGCCGGGTGCCCACCGCCGGCAACGGCAACGCGGTGTCCAGCTGGAACAACCCCACCTCCGTGCTCGGCGGCGTGCTCGCGGTGCTGGTGTGCGCGTACCTGGCCGCGGCGTACCTGACGGCCGCCGCGCCCGATCCGGAGCTGCGCGAGTACTTCCGGCTGCGTGGGCTGGCGGTCGCGGCCGTGACCGGCGCCGTTTCGGTGGGCGGGATCTTCGTCCTGCACTCCGACGCGCCGCGGCTGTTCCACCAGCTCAGCCACCGCGGGCTGGGCCTGCTGATCGTGGCCGCGCTGGCCGGCGTCGCGGGTGTCGTCCTGCTGCTGACCCAGGCCACCCGGGCGCTGCGGCCCGTCGCGGCCCTGGCGGTGGCCGCGGTCGTCTGCGGCTGGGGCGTCGCCCAGTACCCCTTCCTGCTGGGCACGCACCTGCGCCTGTCCGACGCGGTCTCGCCCCGCCCCACCCTGTGGGTGCTGGTCGGCGTGGCCATCGCGGCCGTCGCGCTCATCCTGCCGTCGCTGGTGCTGCTGTTCACGCTCTACGCCCGTACGTCCGGCGCGCGCGGCCGCTCGCAGGAGTGAGGCTCGGGCCCGCCGAGGTTCAGCCCCCGAGGTTCAGGCCTCCCAGGTTCAGGCCCGCCGGGCGAAGACCACGTCGCGGGCGGTGCCGAGGGCGGTGGCGACCGCGCCGAGCAGCACCGCGTCCTCGCCCAGCGCGCTGGCGACCACCCGGGGCCGCAAGGGAGTGAGCCCGCGCAGCGTCTCGCCGACGGTACGCAGCAGCAGGTCGGCGCTGTGCCCGACGCCGCCGCCCAGGACGACCAGTTCGGGATCGAGGACCGCGGCGACCGCGGCGACGGTGTGCGCGAGGCGTTCGCCCTCCTGACGGACGGCGGCGACCGCGGCGGGGGTGCCGGCGCGGGCGGCCTCGAAGACCGCCTTGGCGGTGAGCGGGCCGGTCATGCCCAGCGCCCGGGCGGCGCGGACCACGGCGTCGGCGGAGACCGCGTCCTCCAGCGTGCCGGGCTCGCGGGCCGGCCAGGGCAGGAAGCCGATCTCGCCGGCCGCGCCCTGGGCGCCGGTGAAGGGCCGGCCGTCGGCGACGATGCCCATGCCGAGACCGGTGCCGATCATGACGTACACGAACAGCGGGCTGCCCGCGCCGACCCCGAAGTGGTGCTCGCCCAGCGCGGCGAGGTTGGCGTCGTTGTGGACGGCCAGCGGGACACCGAGCTCGTCCCGCATCCGGTCGAACAGGCCGGCCCGTCCCCAGCCGGGCAGGTGGAGCGCGTAGCGCACTCGTCGGGCCGCCGGGTCGTACACCCCGGGCGTACCCACCACCGCGTGCGCCACCTTGGCCGGCGGCACCTTGGCATCGGCGACGACGCCGTGCGCGGTCGCGACCACCAGATCGGCCATCGCGCCGGAGGTACGGGCCCGGTTGCGCACGTCCGCGCGCGCGACCAGCGTCCCGTCCAGGTCGGCCAGCGCCACCCGCAGCCAGGTGCGGCCGATGTCGATGCCCAGCGCGTAACCGGCTGACGGGTCGGCGCTGTAGAGGACGGCGACCCGGCCGCGTTCGGGGGCGACGGAACCGGCCTCGCGCACCAGGCCGGCGCTCTCCAGGGCGGCGAGCGCGCTGGAGACGGTGGGCTTGGACAGGCCCGTGTCCCGGGCGAGCTGGGCCCGGGAGGCGGGCGCGGCGCGCAGCCGCTCCAGCAGCAGACGTTCGTTGGAACTGCGCACGCGCTGTTGGTTCCAGGGCTGCTCAGGGCCACCGTCGGTGCTGGTCATGCGGACATTCTCGCGTACGACCCCCTTGACGATATTAGTAAAGGAACTTAACTTGAGCGGCCTCACCCGACCGCACCGCCTCGTTCGACCACAGCGCCCGACACCCCGATCCCCCGCCCCAGGGAGCCCCCCATGTCCGGCAGCCCCGCGCCAACCGGCGGATTCGTCCGCAGAATCGGCCTGTTCCAGGCCACCGCGATCAACATGAGCCAGATGTGCGGCATCGGACCGTTCGTCACCATCCCGCTGATGGTCGGCGCCTTCGGCGGCCCGCAGGCGATCATCGGCTTCCTGGCCGGCGCGCTGCTCGCGCTCGCCGACGGCCTGGTGTGGGCCGAACTCGGTGCCGCCATGCCGGGATCCGGCGGCAGTTACGTCTACCTGCGGCAGGCGTTCCAGTACCGCACCGGCCGGCTGATGCCGTTCCTGTTCGTGTGGACCGCGATGCTGTTCATCCCGCTGATCATGTCCACCGGCGTGGTCGGCTTCGTGCAGTACCTGACCTACCTCGCCCCGCACCTGTCGCAGACCGGCGGGGACCTCATCGGGCTCGGCGTGATCGTGCTGGTGATCGCGCTGCTGTGGCGGGGCGTCGAGAACATCGCGCGGATCACCGCGGTGATGTGGGTCGTGATGATCGCCTCCGTGGCCCTGGTGATCATCGCCTCGGCGACGCACTTCTCCGGCCACCGCGCCTTCACCTACCCCGCGCACGCCTTCGCCCTGACCACGGGTCACTTCTGGACCGGGTTCGCGGCCGGCCTGACCATCGGCATCTACGACTACCTCGGCTACAACACCACCGCCTACATGGGCGCGGAGGTCAAGGAGCCGGGCCGGGTGCTGCCCCGCTCCATCGTGCTGTCGATCGTCGGCATCATGGGCATCTACCTGCTGCTCCAGATCGGCGCGCTCGGGGTCATCGACTGGCACCGCATGATCGACCCCAACGACGTCGCCCACTCCTCCGTCGCCTCGGCCGTCCTGGAGAAGACCTGGGGCAAGGGCGCCGCCGACACCGTGACCGTGCTCATCCTGATCACGGCCTTCGCCTCCGTCTTCACCGGCCTGCTCGGCGGCTCCCGCGTCCCCTACGACGCCGCGCGCGAACGCGTCTTCTTCCGCCCCTTCGGCACCCTCCACCCCCGGCACCGCTTCCCCGTCTGGGGCCTGGCCGCCATGGGCCTGATCACCGCCGGCGGCTTCCTCCTCGGCCGCCACACCGACCTGACGACCCTCATCCAACTGCTGACCACCGTCATGGTCATCGTCCAGGCCCTCGCCCAGATCCTCGCCCTCACCGTCCTGCGCCGCCGCCGACCCGATCTCCCCCGCCCCTACCGCATGTGGCTCTACCCCCTCCCCAGCCTCCTCGCCCTCATCGGCTGGCTCGTCATCTACGGCTACGCCGACAAGAACTCCCCCGGCCGCCACCCCATCGAATGGTCCCTCGCCTGGGTCGCCACCGGCCTCCTCGCCTTCCTCGCCTGGTCCGCCCACGAAAAGCTCTGGCCTTTCGGCCCGAAGGAGGTCTCGGAAGACCTGGCTTTCACGACGCCGTGAGCCCGGGGGGGGCCGTTTCAACAGGTCGGCTCCTGCGCTGTGCGCCGATCTCCGGCGTGGCGGATTTCGGGCCCATTCTTCTGTGTTCCGTCACATTCGGTACGAGCGCCCGCGTAAGGTCCGGAGCAGTCGGCCGAGGCCGTGGGAGGGGTAACGCATGAGTGGGGAGGGGGGAGCCGTGATGGAGAGCATCAGCCTGACTCCGTCGGATCCGTCGCAGGCGAGATCGCTGTCGGAATGGCTCGTCGCGGCGGGACAGGTCAGGGTGGAGCGGGTCCCGGCCCGGCCCGCTCCGGGGCAGCAGGGCGCACTCGACGTGCTGACGGTTCTGGCGGCGACCCCGAGCCTGGTGGCCGCCGTGAAGATGCTGCCGGAGTTCATCCGGACCCGCCGTTCGGATTTCCGTATCGAAGGCACCGTCGGCGGGGAGAAATTCGTCCTGGACGTCACGAATGCCGACAAGGAGCTCACGCGGCTGCTGGCCTTGCTGCTGAGCCGGGCGGACACGCGTGACTGACTGGCTGGTGCCCGACCTCTCCAATTCGTACGCGGTTCTCGTGGGCACAGCGCAGTACGACGAATTCCCGCAGATACCCGCCGCCGCGAACAGCCTGGACCGGATGTTCCGGCTGCTGACCGGCGAACTGTGCACATGGCCGACGCAACGTGTCACCGTCGTACGTGACGCGCATGAGCCGGGAAGCCTGCCGGACCGGCTGGTCGAGTTGTACGAACAGGCCAAGGACGTCGCCCTCTTCTACTTCGTCGGCCACGGCCTGCTGGACGACGAGGACGCTTTGTGCCTGGGCCTGCGCGGTACCCGGGAGAACCTCTTCCGGCGTGCAACCACTGCCCTGTCCTACAACGCGGTGCGGCGTGCCCTGCGCGCGAGCCCGGCGCGCACCAAGATCGTGATCCTGGACTGCTGCTTCGCGGGGAAAGCCGCGCACGGACACCAGACCCTGAACGGGCCGGTTCAGGAGGTCGCCGGCCTGGTGCACGGCACAGGCGCGTACACCCTCGCGGCGACGAGTCCTTACGGAAGCGCCTGGTTCGAGTCCGAGGGCGAATCCGACGCCGTCCAGACGTACTTCACCAAGTACCTTGTCGACACCGTCGAGCGCGGCGTTCCCGGCGGGCCCGTCGGTCTGACCATCGAGTCGATCTTCCTGCGGCTGGTCGAGGAACTCACAGCCGCCGGTCGTCCCTCGCCCACCAGGCTCTCGCTGGACCTCGCCGACACCTTCGTCTTCGCTCTCAACGCCGCCAACCAAGCAAAGGCCTCGCCGGAGTGGAAGGCGGGATGGATCGAGACGATCGCCCGGGCCCGGGAGATCGCCTGGGCACTGTTCGTCGTGCTGACGCAGGTCCTCGGCGGCACATTCACCGCCGCGAGCCTGGGTAGGGTGGGATCCCGGCTCGAGGCCGACGGCAATGACACCGGGACCGGCGGCATCCTCGATCGGACTCGCCGAGGGGTACGCAGGCGTATCGGGGATGCGATGGGGGCCCGAGCCGGCGAGGTCCGGAGCAAGCGCGATTCCGGGCTGGACAGGGCCCGCAGTCTCGCCGACGACCTCGACGACGCGCTCGTCGTCGCCCGGGCCAACGCCGCCGACCACGACACCGCCCGGGCCGCCGACCGGGTCCGAGCCGTGGCCCACGCCCTCACGGGTTTCCTGCACAACCCCGGCCTCACCCAGGTGACAGAGGTCATGCGAACGTCCGCCCGCGATGTCACCACGGCGTTGAACCAGGTGCCGATGGACGCCACAGAGACCGACCTGTCGGGCCTGGCAGAAGCCGGGTTCACCGACGTCCGGGCCTTCGCAGGCACGAAATGGTCCGAGGGCACCATCTGGCCGCCCGGACTCGAAGAGAAGATCCGCCAGTCGTCGGACACCCTCGAGCCGGGCGTGTACCAGGTCCGCGAGACGTGAGGGGGGTGACCTTTCAGGGGCGCGGGGCTGCATCTGATGTGCGGCTCGCCGCGTGGGCGCGACCAGCCACGACGGTGCGGCGGACCGCGGCGAACCGCAAGGGGCTGGTCGGCGGGCGGCGAGCCGCGGCAAGGAGAACCCGAAGCCAGCGCCGCGAGCGGCAGCGGGCTCGGCGGCGAGCCGCGGCGGGTCCGGGCCCAAGCCCGGAAGAGGGGTCCGGGTTCACCCGGGGGAGGTTCACCCGGGGGAGGTTCACCCGGGCGAACCCGCACAGATCACATGCGGGCCAACCCACCCGTACCATGAAAATATCCGCACCCGAGGTCTTACCGGGGTGAGCGAGGCGACACTGGATGGACGGGTATTTCGCGGGCTCGCAGGGTGGAGACGGCCACCCGGAGGACCTGGCCCAAGCCCTGCTGGAAGCACTCGCGCACCAGCGCACGATCGGCATCGTGCTGCTCGGCCCCGACCTGCGGGTGTCCCGCAGCAGCGTCGACCCGGACCACTTCCACGGCTTGGTGCTGCCCCCGGGCTGCCGGCTGACCGACGCGGTCCCGCCCGGCGAGGCGGAGGCCCTGACCGCCCGCCTGCGCAAGGTCCAGGGCGAACGCGACCCCCTGCTGTCGCACCGCCAGCGCATCCAGGGCGAGGGCGGCACCGTACTGTCCCTGTCGGTGCTGCCACTACCGTCGCATCCGGGCAAGCGCCCTGGCCTGATCGTGGCGATGGTGGACGCGACCCGGGAGACCCGCCGCCTGGACCTCCTCTTCGACGCCGCGGCCATGATCGGCGCGTCCCTGGACGTCGCGGACTCCGCACAGCAGCTCGCCGACGCCCTGGCGCCCGGGCTCGGCGACGAAGCGACGGTCTACCTGGTACGGAAGGTTTTCGCCGGCGAGGAACCGGCGCCCCGGGTGGCCGGCGGCGAGCTGGGGCTGCGCTGCGCGGCCATGGCGCCGGCGGACCGCACCTGGCCGGACGACTACATCCGCCCCGGCATGGACCTGCCCCGGATGCCCAGCACCCCCGCGGTGCGGCGTTTCCAGCGCGGCGATCCGTACATCCTCCCGGATCTCGCCTCGATAGCCGAGGCGATGGACGGTGACCCGCAACTGCTGCGGCGCCTGGTGCCGCCCAAGGCGAAGGCGGTGATGCAGTCGGCGCTGCTGGCCCGCGGCCTGATCCTCGGCGGGGTGTCGGTGTGGCGGGACGAGGAGTCCGATCCCTTCACCGACGACGACCTGCGGCTGCTCCAGGAGGTCACCTCACGGGCAGCGCTCAGCATCGACAACGCCCGCCGCTACACCCGCGAACGCACCGCCAGCGTCGCCCTCCAGCGCAGCCTGCTGCCGCCGGCCGGCACGGACACCTCCGCGGTCGAGGCGGCCGGGGTCTACCTGCCGGCCACCGCCGGCGGCCAGGGCGCGGGCGGCGACTGGTACGACGTGATCCCGCTGTCCTCGCTGCGGGTCGCCCTCGTGGTCGGCGACGTGGCCGGGCACGGGCTGCGCGCGACCGCCACCATGGGCAGGTTGCGCACCGCCGTCCAAGCGCTCGCCGACCTCGACCTCGGCCCCGGCGAGCTGCTCACCCACCTGGACGACCTGGTGCTGCGGATCGGCGAGACCACCGAGCCCTCCCACGAGGACGTGCTCGCCAGCACCCTGCTGTACGCGGTGTACGACCCGGTGGCGCGCCGCTGCACCATGGCCAGCGCCGGCCATCCGCCGCCGGGCATCGTACGGCCGGACGGAACCTTCGCCTTCGTGGACGTCGACCCCGGGCCGCCGCTGGGCGTGGGCGGCCTGCCGTTCGAGGACATCGAGCTGGAGATGGCGCCCGGCAGCCTGCTCGTCCTGTACACCGACGGCCTGGTCGAGCACGGCCACGACGGGAACCTGGCCGTCGGCATGGACTCCTTCGGCCGGCAGCTCGCGGCGCTGCGGCCCGACACCTGCGACCTCCAGGCCACCGCCTCCGGCATGGTCGAGGGCATCACCCCGGCCGGGCTCGCCGACGACGTGACCCTGCTGCTGGCCCGGGTCCGCGCCACCCCCGAATCCGACGTGGCGACCTGGCGGATCCCGGACGACCCCGCCGCGGTCACCTCCGCCCGCGACCTGAGCGTCGAGCAGCTCACCGCCTGGGGCCTGGCGGACCTGGCCTTCACCACCGAGCTGATCGTCAGCGAACTCGTCACCAACGCCATCCGCCACGCCGGCGGCCCGATAGAACTGCGCCTGATCCGCGACGCCCGCGGCGGCACGATGGTCTGCGAGGTCTCCGACCCCAGCAACACCCAGCCCCGCCTGCGCCAGGCCCGCTCCACCGACGAAGGCGGCCGCGGCCTCTTCCTCGTCGCCCAGCTCGCCACCCGCTGGGGCAGCCGCTACAAGACCACCGGCAAGACCATCTGGGCGGAACAGACGGTGAGCGAGACGGGCTGACCGGTGGTACGGGGCGCCGCCGCAGTGGTGTGGCATGGCCGCGGGTCGGGCGCGCCCATGCGGGGCCGGCCGCATGGCGAGCGCGGCGCCGCGCCCTCGGGCTTGCCCGGCGAACCGTCGCCTGCGGGGCCGCACACCTACGGCGGCGCCTCGATGCGGCTACGACCACACGTGTTCTGGCAGGTATCGGCTGCGGGCGCCCGCGTCCAGCGGGGTGCCGTTCACCGACGGCCGCCAGGGCCTCCAAGCGGCGGCCGGGCGCCGCGTCGCCCGTAGCGCTGTCCGTCAGTTCGGCACCGACCACTCCTGATCCCGGCAGGAAGTGCCCGCAGGCACCCGTGTCCAGTGGGTGGCGTTCACCGACAGCCGCCAGGGCCTCCAAGCGGCGGCCGGGCGCCGCGTCGCCCGTACCGCTGTCCGTCAGTTCGGCACCGACCACACCTGTTGCGGCAAAAAGTGCCCGCAGGCACCCGTGTCCAGCAGGGTGCCGTCCGCCGTGGCGCCCGCGGGAGCCTCCAGGCAGCGGCCCGACGCCGCGTTGACCAGGGTGCCGTCCGGGGTGGCGGTCCAGGACTGGGCGGGGGCGCCGGTGCAGGGCGACAGCGCGGCGGGTGCGTCGGGGGAGGCCGGGGCGGTGAGGCAGTGGCCGAGGGTGCGGTAGGTGTGGTCGGGGTTGAGGGTCCAGCGCTGGTCGGGGGTGGCCGTGCAGGTGTGCAGGGTGACCGCGGTGCCGGTGGCGGTCGCGCAGGTGGCGCCGTTGCCGGTGAGCTGGCCGGTGGGGAGGGTGCGGGCGCAGCCGGGGTGCGGGGTGAGCCGCCAGATCGCGGTGCCGTGGGCGGGCACGGTGGCGGTCAGGGCGTCGCCGGTGGCCGAGGCGCGGCCGGTCCACAGGTCCCGCGCGGTCGCCGAGCAGCCGGGCAGGCCGAGGTCGGCGAGCCGGACCGTGACCGTACGGGCGGCCGGGCCGCGGTTGAGGACGGCGACCGCGCGGTCGCCGCCGGCCAGCGGACGGGCCAGGACATCGGTGGCGCCGTCGGTGGCCACCACGCCCGCCTGCCGGCCCAGCCGGTCCTGGTCGACGGCGATCAGCGCGGGGTTGCCGAGCGCGGCCCGGGCCGCCGCCGTCAGGTGACCGACATCGGAGGACAGGATCAGCGGCGCGGCCTGCATCGCCCACAGGGCGACCTGGCTGCGCGACTCGTCGTCGGTGAGGCCGCCGGCGCCGGCGATCAGGAAGTCCGGGTCGTTCCAGTGGCCGGGGGAGGCGTAGCGGCCGAGCCACCGGTTGTAGCCGTAATTGTTGAGCACGCCGGCCCAGCGGCTCGCGTCCGGCCGGGCCGGGTCCCAGGTGGTGATGTCGCGGCCCTCGCGCCAGAGCTGGCCGACGGTGCCGCTCCAGGCCAGCACGTCGAACCAGGCCGAATCCCCCCACTCGCCGTGCTGGAAGTACGCCGGCGCCGACACGGAGAACACGATCGCGCGGCCGGTCGCCCGCAGCGCCGTGGCCTGCGCTTCGTACGCCTGGCGGTACGCCTCCTCCTTGCCGCGGCCGGGGGCGACGTAGAGATTGCACCCGTCGAGCTTGAGGTAGTCCACGCCCCAGGCGGCGTACGCGGCGGCGTCGCGCGCGAAGTGGTCGGGGCCGCCGCCCTGCGGACTGCCGCTGCCCGGGTAGCCCTCGCAGGTGGCCGATCCGGCGTCCTCGTAGATGCCGAACTTCAGGCCGCGCGCGTGCAGGTAGCCGCCGAGCCAGGCCATGCCGTGCGGGAACTTCACCGGGTCGGCCACCAGGTCGCCGTGCGCGTCGCGGGCCGGCGCCATCCAGCAGTCGTCGACGGTCACGGTGCTGTAGCCCTTGGCGGCGAGCCCGGTGGACACCAGGGCGTCGGCGTTCGCGGTGACGGTCGCCTCGGTGACGCCGCACTGGTAGTGCGCCCAGTCGTTCCAGCCCATCGGCGGCGTGGCGGCCAGGCGTACGCCGTCCGACGCCGGGGCGGGCGCGGCCTGCGCGGGGGCGGCGCCGGCGAGGCAGAGCATGGTGGCGGCCAGCGCGGTCCGGACGGTACGGCGTCGGGTCCGGGGGGACAGCCGGGGGAGGAGCAAGGGTCGGCGCTCGGGCCGCAGAAGGTGACGGAGGAGGTGGCGGGGCAGGCGTCGGGGCACGGGGAACTCCTCTGCACCGGGGAAGGGGCGCCGGCGAGGGCCGGGCGACGGCGAGGGGCCGTACCGCACAGCAGGGCGGGCCGTGCTGATCGGTGACGCATCGTAAGCACGTGTTCCGAGCAGCTTCAAGCATGACGCGCGCAGGCCGGACGAGCGCCGGGAGCGCCGTGTGCGAGGCTGTGCGCACGGCGGCCCCCGGTCGCCGCCCGGGACGCCCGCGCGAGCAGCGTGCACGGCGCGCGAACGGCTCACGCGGCGCAACGCGATGCAAGCAGCTCACGCGGCGCAAGCGGGCCGCGCACCCCGCGTACCGGCACGCGCGCACGCACGCTGCACGAAGGGAGCACCGTGTCCAGGGACGCCCGGTGGACCGCACTGCTGGACCTGCTGGCCGACCGCGGCCGGCTGGAGGTGGAGGAGGCGGCCACGGAGCTGAACGTGTCCACCGCCACCATCCGCCGGGACCTCGACCAGCTCGCCGAGCAGCAGATGCTCACCCGTACCCGCGGCGGCGCGGTCGCGCACGGCGTCAGTTACGAACTCCCGCTGCGCTACCGGACCGCGCGGCACGCCTCGCAGAAGCAGCGCATCGCCAGGGCCGCCGCCGCGCTGGTGGCGGCCGGCGAGGTGGTCGGGCTGACCGGCGGCACCACCACCACCGAGGTGGCCCGGGCACTGGCGCTGCGCCCGGACATCGCCGCCGACCCCGCGCCCGGGAGCCTGCGCCAGCCGGCCCTGACCGTGGTCACCAACGCGCTGAACATCGCCACCGAGCTGGCGATCCGGCCGCAGATCAAGATCGTGGTGACCGGCGGAGTGGCGCGCCCGCAGTCGTACGAGCTGACCGGTCCGCTGGCCGGCGGGGTGCTGCGCGAGATCACTCTGGACATCGCCGTGCTCGGAATCGACGCGATCGACCCCGAACAGGGCGCGTACGCGCATCACGAGGACGAGGCGAGCATCAACCGGCTGCTGGCCGAGCGGGCCCGCCGGGTCGTGGTGGCCGCCGACTCCTCCAAGGTCGGCCGCCGCGCCTTCGCCCGGATCTGCGACATCGGCCTGGTGGACACCCTCGTCACCGACGAGGACATCGCTTCGGAAGCTGTCGCCCGGTTCTCCGATGCGGGTGTCACGGTGACTACGGTGTGACAACTCGTAAATTAAGTCCTCCGACGTTTCTCCCGCTTGTTACACGGCCCAACACCCCCGAGACCGGGTGAAATCACCACTCTCCGGGAACAATTGCCCATCGTGTCATCACACTTGACGTGACGTTTGTTTCAGCAGTTGAATCCAGGGCGTAGCCGGAACCCGTTCCGGCGGAGTGCTCAGCGCCGGGTGCGCGCCGTCCATGGGCGCACCCACCCCCCACCGCAAGCATCCCGGAGTTCGCCATGGGCCTGTCACGTCGCACTTTCCTCAGCACGGCCGCGGGCGGTACGGCGGCCGCCGGACTGGCCGCAATCGGCCTCGACGCCCGGACCGCCGCAGCATCCCCCGCCGTCGCCTCACCCGCGGCCAGCGCGCCCGGTGACGTCGTCGGCAAGATCACCGTCGGCTACCAGGGCTGGTTCGCCTGCGCCGGCGACGGTGCCCCCATCAACGGCTGGTGGCACTGGGCCCAGAACTGGGGCCAGGCACCCTCCCCGTCCAACAACGGCATCAAGGCCTGGCCGGACATGCGGGAGTACAGCAAGGGCTACCAGACCGGGTTCTCCAACCTCAACGGCGGCGGCCCGGCCACCCTCTACTCGTCGTACGACCAGCAGACGGTGGACACGCAGTTCCTGTGGATGAAGCAGAACAACATCGACACGGCGGCGCTCCAGCGGTTCAACCCGACCGGCGGCGAGGGCCCGACGCGCGATGCCATGGCGGGCAAGGTGCGCAGCGCCGCCGAAAAGCAGGGCGTGAAGTTCTACATCATGTACGACGTATCCGGCTGGACGTCGATGCAGTCCGACATCAAGGCGGACTGGACCAACAAGATGGCCACCCACACCGCGTCGTCCGCCTACGCCCGGCAGAACGGCAAGCCGGTGGTGTGCATCTGGGGCTTCGGCTTCAACGACAACAACCACCCCTTCACCGCGGACGCCTGCCTGGACGTCATCAACTGGTTCAAGGGCCAGGGCTGTTACGTCATCGGCGGCGTGCCCCGCGAATGGCGCACCGGCGGGTCCGGCACCCGTACCGGCTTCATTGACGTCTACCACGCGTTCAACATGCTCTCGCCGTGGATGGTCGGCGCGATCGGCAACGTCGGCGACTCCGACAACGCGTACAACACGTACACCGTCGGCGACGAGGCCGACTGCAGCTCCCACGGCGTCGACTACCAGCCGTGCGTGCTCCCCGGCGACGTCTCCGTACCCGGCCAGCGGGCGCACGGCGACTTCATGTGGCGGCAGTTCTACAACATGTGCCGGGCCGGGGTGCAGGGCATCTACATCTCGATGTTCGACGAGTACAACGAGGGCAATCAGATCGCCAAGACCGCCGAGAACGCCTCCCAGGTGCCGGCCGGTTCGGGCTTCCGGGCCCTCGACGAGGACGGTACGGCCTGCTCCTCGGACTACTACCTGCGGCTGACCGGCGACGGCGGCCGCATGCTCAAGGGCCAGATCGCGCTGACCGCCACACGGCCCACCCAGCCGGTCGTCGGCAGCAGCACCCCGCCGCCGAGCGGCACGGTGATCAGCCTGCGCGCCCGCGCCAACAGCCAGTACGTCACCGCCGACAACGCCGGTGCCTCCCCGCTCATCGCCAACCGCACCGCCATCGGCGGCTGGGAGCAGTTCGACCAGCTCGACGCGGGCGGCGGCAACATCGCGCTGCGCGCCCACGCCAACGGCCAGATCGTCTGCGCCGACAACGCCGGCGCCTCGCCGCTGATCGCGAACCGTACCGCCATCGGCCCGTGGGAGAGCTTCACGCTCGTCCACAACAGCAACGGCACGGTCAGCCTGCTCTCCCTGGCCAACAACCAGTACGTGACCGCGGACAACGCGGGCGCGTCCGCGCTGATCGCGAACCGCGCGACGATCGGCACGTGGGAGCAGTTCGACCTCATCACGGACTGAGCCGGCGGACCCGGCTGAGCCGCACCGCCGATCCGGTGCGCTGCTGAGCTGGCCGAACCGGCCGAAGTCGTCCGTGCCGGTGGGGAGTTACCTGGCGGCGCACCCCACCGGCACGGCGTCCGTCCCGCAGCACACCCGCGGGGCGTTGTACGCCCGCGCCGCCACGGAGAGCCTGTTCCGTCCGGCCGAGCCTGTGGCCGGGCCTTCCGCGTGACTTTCGGCGCGGCCTTCCGCGGGGGTCAGCGTGACGTCCCGCTCCTCGCCCGGCAGCAGCCACAGGTAGTTGTCGTCGGCGACCGCCGGACGCTCCTCGCCCGCTTCGTCCAGCAGGGCCAGCCGTACCATCGCGGCCGGTGACGTACCGGTGTTGCGTACGGTGGCGGTGATCGCGGGGCCCTGCGCCCGGGTGGCCCGTACCTCCAGCCGTACGAAGGGCAGGCCGTTGACGGAGCGCAGGTCCATCGGGGTACGGCAGCGCAGGTAGTCGTTGACCGAGCGCACCCGGCCGGTGGCGTCGGTCAGGGTGAGCCGCAGCAGATGGGCGGCCGGCAGTTCCCGGGCGAAGGTCACGGTCGTCACCTCGGTGATCGCCTGCCCGGCCAGGTCCAGGCGGGCGGTCACCTCGTCCGCCAGCGGCCGGCCGCCCAGCGCGTACAGCCGCGCGGTCACGGTCGCGCCCGGCACCGTGAACTCCGTGTCGTTGACCACCAGCACCTTCCCGTCGTGCTGACCGGCCTGGACGTGGAGGGGCTCGCTGCCTTTGCGGGCGCCGTAGTAGCCGCCTTCGAGGGGGAGGAGGCGGGGGGTGGGGTCGTCGGTGTGCGGACGCGGGTTGAGGCCGAGGTCGCGGCGGTGGCCGTACGGCCGGCCGGGGTGGTCGGCGCGCCAGGACTCGCAGGCCGCGCGCAGGCCGTCGTAGTCCACGAACTGGGCCTTGCGCCGGAAGTCCGCCGCCGAACTCGTCGCGCCGAGCCGGGTCTCGACCGCCGCCCGGTACGTGTCGGGGCGCGCCCGCAACGACACGACCAGCTCCTCCCCGGCTCCTCCCGGTTCGCCCGCGTTCGTCTCCGGCCCCGGCGGCAGCAGGGCTCCTCCGGAGTACGGGCCTCCGGAGTACGCGCGCGGGCCTCGTGGCGCTCCTGCTGGGTGGGCCGGGTTGTCGGGCATCGACGCAGCTCTCTTTCCGGGGGTTCGCGGGAGATCGGCTCTGCTTCTGACAACGTTGCCATAGTCTCTGACAACGTTGCCAAATCTTCCCGCCCACCGGCTCCCACTTCAAGACCGGCCCCGTGTTTTTCGGGCGGTTCCTCCGGGAGTGCGGGTCCCTCCGGGGGTGGGTGCGGTTGGGTTCGGGTCTTCCGAGGGTGCGGGTTCTTTCTTGGTGTGCGTGGCCCTCGGTGCGGGTTGGGGGTGGTGCGGCTCCTCCGGGTGGCGGTGCGTTGGGTGCGGGTCGGGGTGGTGCTGCTTGAGGGGTGTGCGTTGTGCGCGCTCCTCCGGGAGTGCGGGTCCCTCCGGGGGTGGGGGGCGCTGGGTTCAGGTCCTCCGAGGGCGCGGGTTCTTCCTCGGGAGGGCGGTGGCTTGGGGCGGAGGTCCGGGGCGCGGGTTCTTCCCCGGGGGACATCGGGTGCGGTTTCCCTGCGGGTGCGGCGCCTTGGGCCCGGGTTCTTCCAGGGGACGGCGGCTTTCGGTGCGGGTTTGTTCCGGAGGCGGCCTGGGCGCGGGCTTCTGTGAGGGAGCGTTGCATTCGGGTGCGGGCCCTTCCCGCGGGGTGCCTTGGGTGCGGGTTCCCCTGCGGGGGTGGTGCCCTGGGGCGGGGCTGTTCCTGGGGTGGTGGTTTCCGGTGCGGGTTCGTCCCGTGGCGACGGCGTGGGTGCGGGTTCCTGCGGGGGTGCGTTGTTCTCGGCGCTGCTCGGGGCAGGGACGGCTCGGAACCGTGGGTCACGCGGCACGTGCCGTCACCGTCCACCGGCCATCACACGGTCCTGCCTTGTCGTGATCGGCACTCGGCGCATCCCGGGTTGACTGCGCACTGCCCCGCCACCGAGCAGGCATCCTCGGGTCGGCGGCCGACCAGTCGCGCGCAGTCACCCGTGCTCAGCCGGGCCGAGCGGCACCCGGACGCTCCGATGGGCGCCGGTCACCACGCGACCCCCGAGCCGGTCCCGGCCGAGCTGCCGCTGCCGCCATCATTGGCCACCCCACGCAGGCGGAAGCACCAGAGGTCAGGTGTCGCACCGGCTTGGGCAGCCTCATCGGTGCCGGACCCGTACCGGCCTCGCCTGACCAGGGCGGGCCGGTACGGGGCATTGCGCTGCCCTTGCCCGGAGACGGCAGCCGTCGGGGTGCGTCAGTTCCGTACGCCTGTGGTGTCGATGTGCTTTCGTTCCAGGAACACCACGGGGCAGTTGAGGACTTCGGCGATCTTGGCGAGGTTGGGCGGGGTGGCGCTGCGTCAGCCGGATTCGATCTCGTTCATGAGCTGCTCGGAAATTCCTACCAGCCCGGCGAGGGCACGTTTGGTCAGGCCGGCCTTTTTCCGTGCGTAGGTGACCGCCTCCGGTTCGTGGTGCAACCTGCGGGGGCGCTGCCGCTTGCGGGAGACCTTGCCCTTTTCCGGGGTACTCACCGTGGCGCCCTCTCGTCATTTTCGGGCAGACATTCGGCCCAAACGAGTTTCCCGATGCCCTCCCGGCTGCTGACGCCCCATTGGCCGCCGGTCAGCACATGCACCAGGGTGAGGCCGCGTCCGGAATCCTCTTCCGGCGACGCCTCGCGGAGTTGCGGATTCCCCTCGCTGGCGTCGTGAACTTCGATCCGCACACCGTTCCTGCGGCGCTCGAACCGGGTTTCGATGTGGTGTCCTTCCGGGTCTACCGCGTGGCGCAAGGAGTTCGTAAGAAGTTCCGAGAGCACCAATACCGCGGAGTCGGACACGTCAACGGGCACCCGCCACTTGAGCAGGTGGAGCCTCAGCTCGTCCCTGGCCCTTCGGACGTTGTCCGGGTGCTGGGTCCATCGGCGGGCCACGATATGCGGCCCGGTGGGCGCTTTGGGCACGGGCAGCATCAGCGTCGCACCCCCGGTGATGGCACCGGGCCATGCCGCAACCGGGCTAACCCAGTCTTCTTGAGCAGCAGTCGGATGAAGCGGTCGTGCACTGTCGGTGCTCCTTCGCGGCGTTGGGCCACCCCCCCCGGGCCGGCCGGTCGGACGGTCGCCGGGGTCTCCTTGTTCGGGCCGAGCCCATGGTGGAAACTGGGCACGACAGAACGATGACGCCGGAATGACGCCTCGCGCGACGACATTGGGGGCGACATTGCGGCGTCGCGAAAGGCGTCATTCAGGTGTCATTGCTGGCGCCGGAAGGCTACGGTGAACGCATGACCGAACCCGCACCGAACAGCACGCTTCGCGCCGTCCGCATGGGCCTGCTCATGTCACAGGACGACTTCGCACGGGCCATCAGAGTGGCCGGCGAGCG
Organism: Actinacidiphila acididurans; assembly: GCF_016918855.1. Lineage (GTDB taxonomy): Bacteria > Actinomycetota > Actinomycetes > Streptomycetales > Streptomycetaceae > Actinacidiphila > Actinacidiphila acididurans. The sequence continues at coordinate 33,510 of NZ_JADKYB010000015.1, read as the reverse complement.
CGCTGGAGTGCCCAATGACGCCAACAAGAGGCTCGTGCAGCGCTGGGAGAGCGGTACGACAGCGGCCCCGCGCCCGGTGTACGCCCGCGCCTTGGAAGCGGTGACGGGACTGCCCATAGAGTCACTGGGCTTCGGGGTGCCGGTTCCCGAGGCGCGCGTGTCCGGCGACGGGCACGGGGGACACGATCTCGAGCACGGACCCCAGGGCGTCGCTCCACCCGCGGGAACGAGGACGGCGCAGCCCGCAGCGCACGGCAACCACTCCGGTGTCTGGCTCAGCCGTTACGAGTACTTCTCGAGCGGCCGCGAGGACACCTTCACGCAGCTTCACTACGTCGTCGTTCTCCAGCACGGAAGCCGCCTGACGGTCCGCAGCCTTCCCGGCTCGGCCGATTCCCAGCTCACCATGGATCTGACGGTGGACGGCAATGTCATCACCGGGACCTGGGTGGAACAGACGGCCGAGGAAAGCTACTACCGGGGTGCCCGCTACCACGGCGCCATTCAGATGCTCGTCGAGCCGACGGGTCGCCGGATGGCCGGGAAGTGGATTGGTTTCGGGAAGGAGATGGACATCAACACCGGCCCTTGGGAGATCGTTTTCCAGGACGCCTCCACCAATAAGGCCACCCTCGCCAAGTACGGCAAACGACCGGAGTAGCCGGCCGATCCCGATTCCTCGCCGGCGTGCTGACCTGCCGCCGACGGTGCCCGATCGAGGTGACACAATGGGACGTATCCTCCGTGCTGGGAGTTGACCAAGAGATGCTGTGGCCGAAAGCGATCACGAGCCGTGTGAAGGCGGGTGGCGACCTGGAGATCGTGCACTCGTACCCGTACCGGTCGGCTTGCCCGTCGACTGCGTGGGGGGAGTCGATCGGCAAAGCTGACCACGAGATCTTCTTCGCCGGATACACGAATTACTTCGTGTGGCTGGACTAGCCTCAATTCGCGTCGACGCTGCGCCGAAAGCTCGATGCGGGATGCCATGTCCGCTTTTTGCTGGGAGACCCGGACGGCGAAGTGACGCGCCATCGTGAGCGTGTCGAGGATGTGGCGCTCAGCGTGTCCACCCGCATTCGGATCATCCTGGAACACCTGGCCAAAATCGGTCGGCACGAGGGGCTGGAAACTCGCTTCTCTGCGCCGGACGACGCGGCCAACCACGTGTCGCTGTCCGTGTTCAGGTTCGACCGCGAGGCGCTCGTCACCCCGCACCTCGCGCGCGTCGTGGGCCACGACTCGCCCCTGCTGCATCTGCGGAAGTCGGCGGAAGGCGGCATGTTCGACCGTTTCGCGGAGCATGCCGAGGAACTGTGGTCGAGGGGCCTTCCGATAGGCGCGTCAGTGGCCGAGCAGGATGCGCCTTACGGTGGCGCACGCGATGGGCAAGCGCACCCTTGACCGCTTACTCAGGCCCCGGCTCGGGACCCCGATCGAGTGCGGCCACGAGGTCTTCGAGGGTTGCGACGAACTCCCTGGTCGGGAGGGTCGCCAGGAAGACCTCGCCCGCGTCCTCGGGGTGCTTGGCCAAGTGTGCGTCGCGCCAGAACTGAAGGGTGATCGCCAGATGATCCCCGTCGCGGAAGAGGTGTGCCGTCACGTTGTCGGTCGTGGGGCCCCAGTCAAGGACCCGGAACCGGCTCCGGAACTCGAACTCGGCCTCGGTTTCGTCGTCCGTTCCGGCCCGGAGCATGAGACGGCGGTGCGTGGCCTGCGGGGACAAGCCGGGGAAGGGCGGCGCGGAGGCCTGGCCGGACCGCAGCCAGGCGGCCGTATCCCGTACGTCACGGCGGAACTGCGGGCCGAAGGCCATGTTGTCGTCGCAGGTCAGCCACTTCCCCGCCGCCCACAGGTCCACCCGGCACAGCGCCTGGTCCCACTCCCCGACCTCGGCGGCGAACCTCTGCTTGTCTCCCAGGAGTACGGCCACGCCCGGACCTTCGCAGACTGGGGCGTCATCCGCAAACGCCTGGCTCAGACAAAGGTCATCATGTCCTTCAGCAGGCGGATGAGCTTCGCCTTGCGGGACGCCGTCTGTTTCCAGTGCTTCTCGGTTCGAACGCTGGCGGCCGTGATTCCTACGTGTCCGGCCGGGTTCTTGGCCAATGTCAGGTGGTCACAGGAAACCAGCGCGCCGATGCGGAGGACGGAGACGCCGAGTTGCCGCGCCGCTTCGGACTCGGACATCCAGGCGGCGTCACTCACATCGAGAACATCACTATGCCGCCGTGAGGGGTTTCCCCTCTTTTCCCCATCCAAGGCGAGCGTCCCTTCTCAGCTGTCCCACGCGACGCGCACCGGCAGACGTGAAGCGGCGGCGAGGGCAGGATTGGAACCTGCGTCCACCCGGGATTCGAGCCGGGCGCTCCTCCGCAGAGCTCACTCGTCGCCGCTGCGATCATTGCCTGGGGTGCCGAGCGGGTCAACCGGTTACGGGTTCGGTCCTTGCGCTCGTTGCCGTCAGGTCATCCCCACTCTTGAGCGGCAGCGCGTTTATTGAGGCCGGCGAGGAAAGTGACGGTCTCGGCTATGTTGGCGGGAAGGGTGCCCGGGTCCCGGGTGTTCGAGGGGGAGAGGCGGCAGCGTGACAACTGACGACCACGCCGGCTTCGACCCGGCCGCCGTGCTGGAACAGATCGATGCCGCCACAGAGCACCTGCTGTGGACCGCGTCCCGGTTCACCGACAGCGACGTACGCGCGCCGTCGCTTCTGCCGAACTGGTCGCGCGGCCACGTCCTGACCCACGTGGCCCGCAACGCCGACGGTGGCCGTCGACTGCTCCTCTGGGCCCGCACCGGCGTGGAGACAGCGGAGTATCCGAGCCTGGCCGCGCGGGACGAGGAGATCGAGAACGGGGCCGGCCGCAGCGCCGACGCACTCGTGGCCGATCTGCGGGAGAGCGCTGCCGAGTTCGCCGCGGAGTACCGGCGCATGACGACCGCGGCGTGGGACCGGACGGTTCGCTGGACTCGGGGTCAGGAGCGTCCCGCGGCACGGGCGGCCGATTCCAGGCTGACCGAAGTGCTCGTCCACCACGTCGACTTGGACGCCGGCTACACCCCCGCGCAGTGGCCGCCCCACTTCGTTCACGACATGCTCGGCCGGGTCGTCGCGTCGTTCGGCGCACGTGACGACGCCCCTCCCATGCGGTTGCACGCCACCGACACCGATACCCGGTACGACATCGGCGGTACGCCGCCGGTGCCGGAGATCCACGGCGCGGAAAGCTCGCTCCTGAGCTGGCTGATGGGACGCTCCCCGGGCAACGACCTCACGACGGAGGACCACGCGGAGCTCCCCGAGCCACCCGTCCTCTACTGATCACGACGACTCCCACCCGGGCGCCCCGCCGGGCAGGGGCCGCGTGGCCGCCGCGTGATCAGTTGCGGTACGCGGCTGTCGCGAGCCGGACGAAGGAGCGGATCAGCGGATTCGTGTCGCCCTCCCGCCACGCCGCCACCACGCGGCTCGGCGGCATGTCGGTCAGGGGCACGACGGCGAGCCCGTCGCCCGGCCGGTGGTCCGCGAGCGTCATGCCGACCGTGCCGTTCCAGAGGACGGCCTGCCGGCATTCCTGGACGGCGCGCACGACCGGGCCCTCGCGGGGCTCGCCGCCGTTCCAGTACGACTGCCAGTGCGGGTCGGTGCCCTCCGGGAACCGGAACCAGCGGCGGTCGGCCAGGTCGGCAAGCCGCAGGTCAGAGCGGTGGGTCAGCGGATCGTCGGCGCGCAGCAGCGCTCCCACCGGGTCGGCGCGCAGCTCCTGCACGGTCAGGCCCGCGGTGTCGAACGGTCCGCGGGTCAGGGCGACGTCGACCAGCCCGGCCCGCAGGCCGCAGGTGGGATCGGTCAGGTCGGTCTCGCGGATGCGGACCTCGACGTGCGGGTGCCGCCGGCGGTAGGCGCGGGCCAGCCGGGTCGCGCCCGGGTCGGTGCTGTCGCCCAGGAAGCCGACGGTGACGGTCGCGGTGCCGGCCTCCGCCGCCACCCGTACGCGGGCCCGGTCGGCCTGGTCGAGCAGGGCGCGCGCCTCCTCCAGCAGTACGGCGCCCACCGGGGTGAGCGCGACACCGGCGGGGGAGCGGTCGAACAACGCGGCCCCGAGTTCGGCCTCCAGATTCCTGATCGCCCGGCTCAGCGGCGGCTGGCTCATGTGCAGCCGGACGGCGGCCCGGCCGAAGTGGAGTTCCTCGGCGACCGCCACGAAATAGCGCAGCGTACGTAGCTCCATGCTGCGACGATACCCGTACGGTATCGGCGTCGCGGAACGGGTCTTGGACAGCCGCGGGGCCCCGGCCGTGGAATCGACCCATGACCGATGAACCGCACGTCAGCGAATCGCCGAGGGCCGACCCCGCCGTATCCGTGGTCGGCCCGGGCGACGGCGAGACGATTCTCCTGGGCACCACGACATTGCGTGTCCTCGAGGACGGCAGCCACACCGGGCACCGCCTCGGCCTGATCGAGTCCGTCCTCGCGCCGCACACGCCCGGACCGCCGCAGCACCGCCACGCCCAGCACGACGAGGGTTTCTACATCGTCGCCGGCACGGTGCGGTTCACCGTCGGCCACCAGGACTACGACGCCCCGGCCGGCACCCTCGTGATGGTCCCGCCCGGAGCCCCGCACACCTTCGCCAACCCGACCGACCAACCGGCCGTCATGCTCAGCACGTTCACCCCGGACCGGTACGTGCAGTACTTCCGCGATCTTCAGGACATGATCGCCGGCGGCCAGGAACTGACGCCCCAGGCCACCATCCGGGCGATGCGCAATTACGCCACCGAGCCCGCCGCCGACTTCGCCCGAGGGCCGGAACAGCGCACCAGCCCCGAGCGCACGTCGTGAACGTCGCCTATTGGCTCCTCGCCGGCCTGCTCGCCCTCTTCTACCTCTACGGCGGTGCGCTGAAAGTCACCCGCAGCCGCGACCGACTCCGCCCGATGATGGCCTGGGTGGACACCACGCCCCTGCCCGCTGTCCGGGCCATCGGCGTCATCGAAGTCCTCGGCGCGACCGGCCTGATCCTCCCGCCCCTGACCGGCGTCACCCCCTGGCTGGCCCCCGTCGCGGCCACCGGCTTCGTGCTCCTGCAACTGGGCGCCATCCGGGTCCACTTGGCCCTCGGAGACCGCCAGGTCGCCCTCAACCTCACGCTCCTCCTCGCCGCGGCCGTGACCGTGTGGCTCGCGACGACCTGGCTGTGAGTCCGGTGGGGGCTGCGCGCTTGCGCGGCGGTCATCAGAAGAAGCCGAAGAAGCGGTCCCACCAACTGTGCCGCGTGCGGTGGTCGGGCAGCCGGCTCGGCCCGTCGTAGTCGCTTTCCAGCAGTTCCTCGGGAACGACCACGTACCCGAAGTCGGCGAGCGCCCGGTCGACCCTGGCGAGATCGGCGGCGTCCAGTTCGCCCTCGGCCTGGGCCTCCGCAGTACCGAGAAACGCTCCCGGATTGTCGGCGCACACCAGCGCGAGCGACCCGAACTTGCTGATGCAAACCACGATCCGGGTGCCGCACACGGTTGCTTCCCCGGGTACGGTGACGCGCCCGTACTCGCTGGAGTCCTGCGTGTCCTGCTCGGTCTCGCACCGAACCCCGAAGTCGCCCCCGAGCCGCACCGCCAGCCTGCCGAACAGAGCGCCGGTCGCGACGCGATCGTATCCCCGCGGCCACTCCAGCCACTCCGGATCGTCGAGCCCCCGCATCAACGCCAACAATTCCGCGTCCGTCCGTGCCACCCGCACATCCTGACACCCGTTCACCGCCCACGGCATGGCACGGGCGGGCTCAGCCCACGGAATCGGGCGCCCTCCTCCGGGAGCGGAAAGCGGCCACGTTGGCGCGGTTGCCGCAGGTTTCGTAGGAGTGCCAGCGCTGGTTGCGGCTGCGGGTGGGGTCGTAGAAGACGCCGTGACAGGTCTCGCCGGCGCAGATGCGGAGGCGGGGCCACAGGCCGTCGGTGATCAGGCCGCCGACGGTGAGGAGGATGGCGCCGAGGACCGGGTCGCCGTCCAGTGGGTGGAGCTGTACGCGGCCGGGGGCCGAGAAGTCCTGGCGCAGGGTCACGGTTGCGGCGTGCTGGTTCAGGGCTGCCCATGCCTGCTCGGAGGGGGCCGAGACGAGGTCCATCAGGGTCGAGCGCACGGCGCGGACGGCGGCGATGCGCTCGGGTGAGGGCGGGACGCAGTCGGGGTGGCCGAAGGGGCGCAGGACGGCGGCGGACTTCTCGGGGTCGGCGAGGGTATCGGGGAACTGCGGGGTGGCGTGCGGGCGGGTGTTGAGCAGGGCCACGATCGCCGCGGCCGCAGCCGGGATCCGGGGCGCGGAGTCCTGCGCCCCGGGGTCCTGTGCGTCACGTCGGGCCATGGCTGCAGCGTAATCGACAGGGGCTTCAAAAAGAAGGCACTTACGCGATGGGGTGGTCGCGTGCTACACCTGTAAGCGCCGAAGGGCGATAGTCCATTACCTCCTTCCACTGCCTACTGACGTGCCCATATGCAAGGAGCCCCCCATGAGACAGCTCACCCTCACTGCTGTCGGCCAGGACCTCGGCGAGTCCGTCGAGCTCGTGGACCGGCCCGACCCGGTGCTCGCCGGTGACGACCTGCTCGTCGCCGTGGAGGCCGCCCCGATCAACAACGCCGACATGCTCTTCGCGGCTGGCTGGTTCGCGGTCCAGCCGAGCGTGCCGAGCGAACTCGGCGCCGAAGGCGTCGGCCGGGTGGTCCAGGTCGGCCCGGCGGCCGACCCGGAACTCGTCGGCCGGCGGGTCCTGATCCTGCCGACCTTCGAGCACGGCACCTGGACCGACCACGCCGTCGTACCCGCCCGCAGCGTGATCCCGGTGTCCGACCGGGGCGACGCCCTGCAACTCGCCATGCTGCCGGTCAACCCGGCGACCGCATACGCCCTGCTGAACGACTTCGTTTCCCTCAAGCCCGGCGACTGGATCGGGCTGAACCTCGCCAACTCCGCGGTCGGCCAGTACGTCATCACGCTCGCCGGACTGGCCGGCGTGAAGACCCTCGCCGTGGTCCGCCGGGAGGAAGCGGCCGAGCAGGTACGCCAGTTGGGCGCCGATCTGGTCCTGGTCGAGGGCGAGAACCTCGGCGACCGGGTCAAGCAGGCTCTCGGCGGGAACCAACTGCGCCTGCTGCTGGACGGCACCGGTGACTCCTCCCAGGTCAGCGAGCTGGTGGGCGCCGTCGAGGCGGGCGGAAGCGTGGTGGTCTTCGCGGCCGTCTCCGGCCAGTCGCCCGCCCTGCCGCTGCCGGACCTCATCTACCGCGGCATCTCGCTGCGTTCCTTCTTCGTCCTGAACTGGATCCGGGCCGCCTCCCGCCAGCGCCTGGAGAAGGTCTACGCCGAACTCGCCGAGCTGGCCGAAAAGGGCACCATCAGCGCGGCGGTGGAGGCCACGTACCCCCTGGAGGAGTTCCGGACCGCCCTGGAACACGCCGGCCGCACCGGACGTACCGGAAAGATCCTCTTCACCCCCGGCCGGCCGACCGCTTGAGCCCGCACGCCCCCTGACGCCTTCACCGACCCCGAGAAAGGCCCGTACCACCATGCGTCCAGGCAAGATCGCGCTGCTCGCGATCACCGCGTCCGCCCTGCTGCTGGGCACGCAGTCGCTGCCCGCCTCCGCCAAAACCGCAGCCGGCGCCCCCGCCGCGACCTCCCCGCAGGCCGAGCACGCCTCACGCCCCGCCGCCGACCCGACCGCCGTCAACGAAGCCCTCGTCGTGTACATGTTTGAGCAGTTGCTGTACGCGAACAACTCCTCGGTCATCGACAAGTACGTCAGCCCCACCTACGTCCAGCACAACCCGACGCTGGGCGACGGCCCCGAAGGCCTGCGGGCCTACATCGACTGGCGGCGCGCCCAGGACCCCCAGCCCCGCAACCTGCTCTGGCGCGTCGTCGCCCAGGGCGACCTCGTCAGCATCATGAACGACTACCAGCAGGCCCCCGGACGCTCGTACGCGGACATCGTCGACACCTTCCGGGTCGAGAACGGCAAGCTCGCCGAGCACTGGGACGTCATCCAGACGGTGCCGAGCAGCACGGCCAGCGGGCACGACCTCTACTCGACGCTGAGCGCCCCGAGCGGCGACATGCCCGATCCCACCGCCTCGACCGGGCGCACCGAACAGGTCGTCGAGAAGTACTTCGACGGGCTCCACGAGCGGCACGACCCGTCCGTGATCAACCGGTACGTGGCCGGCGGCCTGATCCAGCACGACCCCGGGCTCACCGACGGGTCCGCCGTGGTGCGCAGCGCCTACGACGCCGAGCGGGCCGCCCACCCCCGGGCCCGGGTGTCGAGCCGGATGTGGATCGCACAGGGCGACTACGTCACCGTGCGCTACCACTATCAGGCGACCCCCGCGGACCGCGGCCAGGCCGTGGCGGAAACGTTCCGGGTCCGGGACGGAAAGATCGTCGAGCACTGGGACGTCGTGCAGGACGTCCCCGCCACGGCGGCCAACCCCAACACGATGTTCTGACGACGCCTCGCGGCCGGCGAGGACGCCCTCGTCGGCCGCGAAGCGTTCGAGCGGCACCCGGACTTCGGAGCGGAAGTAGGTGTTTGCCCACCCCCGAAGTAGGTTCCGGTCCATGGTGCCCGCGGGGCCCCGCGCAGCAGCATGAGCCGCGGGCCGCGATGTGCGGCCCGGAGGGCGAGACGCTGAGATGGGGGGCGGGCCATGTGGCCGTTTCCGGTGCACCGGGGGACCTGGCTGCTGGGGGCGATCGTGGCGCTGACCGCGGTGTGTGCGGTGCTGGCGTTCAGCGCGGAGCGAGTGCACCACCGGCGGGCGGTGCAAAAGCGGCGTACTCCGTGGTGGATCGGCTGGCCTGTCCTGGCCGGGCTGGCGGGGGCCGCGGCGTACGGCAGCGTGTCCGTCCTGCTGGTGGCCGTCCACCAGAGCGGGGCCTCGTCCGGCTACGTGCTCGACGTGCCGGACCTGCCGCCCGACGGGGTGCTGCCGACGGCACTGCTGCTGGCGGGTCTGCTGGGCACCGTGCCGCTGCCGCCGGTGCCCGCGCACCGGCGATGGGTGCTGCCCGCCGTGGCGGTGGTGACCGCTGACCTGCTGATCTGGCTGAACTGGGCCACACATGTGCCGACCCGGCCGGTGCCGGTGGATCTGGTCCAAGGAGGCGCGGGCGCCGCGCTGCTCGCCGCCGTCGCCGGCAGCGTCCTGGGCCGGGTGGCCACCGGTGGACAGGCGCGAGGCGGCGCGACCGAAGTGGTACGGGGCGCGCGGTGGGCCCTGCTGCTGCCCGCGGTCGTGGTGATGGTCGGCGCCCATCTCGACCTCGGTCTGTGGACGCCCCCGTTGCACAACAGGACGGCCGTGGTGGCGACCGCGGCGTACCTGGTCGGGCTGGTGGTGCTGGCGGCGATCGTGGCCGGGCTGGCCCGGTGGCCGCGAGTGGCGGCCGACCTGGCGGCGCTGGGACTGGTGGGGGTCGGGGCGTACGACGTCGCCCAGGGCGGCTTCGGGCAGTCCCTGGTGCTGGTGCGCACGCTCGGCTCCCCGCGCGGGCCGACGCCGTCCTTCCCCATCGACATGGCGCACCACATGGCGGTGCTCGGCGGGATCTACGGCACGCTGCTGCTGGCCATGGGGCTGTGGCTGCTGCCGCTGACCGTACTGCCGGACGCCAGGCGGCTGTTGGGGCGCGCCCCGGATCCGGCGCTGACCCGGCGGGTGCGGGTGCTGACCGAGACGCGGGCCGAGGCGGTCAGCTCCGCGGCGGCGGAACTGCGCAGGATCGAATGCGATCTGCACGACGGCGCGCAGGGGCGGCTGGTCGCGATCGGGATGAATCTGCGGGCCGCCGAGGAACTGATCCTGGAGCGCCCGCACGAGGCCGCCACGCTGGTGACCGAGGCCCGCGTCGCCTCCGCGGCCGTACTGGAGGAACTGCGCGCCCTGGTCCGGGGGATCTACCCGCCGGTGCTGGCCGACCGCGGCCTGGCAGAAGCGGTCCGGGCGCTGGCCCTGGACCTGCCGCTGCCCTGCGACGTCGACATCGAGCTGACCGGGCGGCTCGACGCCCCGCTGGAGTCGGCCTGCTACTTCGCCGTCGCCGAGGTGGCGACCAACGCCGTCCGGCACGCCTCGGCCCACCGCCTCGGGATCCGGCTGGCCCGGACGCCGGGCCTGCTGCGGATCGAGGTGACCGACGACGGGGTGGGCGGCGCGGATCCGGCCGGCGGCAGCGGACTGGCCGGGGTGGAGCGGCGGCTGGCCGCCTTCGACGGCGTCCTGGCGGTCAGCAGCCCGCCCGGGGGCCCGACGATCGTGGTCATGGAGGTGCCGTGCGCGTAGTCGTCGCCGAGGATCTGTTCCTGCTCCGGGAGGGGCTGGTCCGGCTGCTCAAGGCACGCGGGTTCGAGATCGCGGCGGCCACCGACAGCGCGCCGGGCCTGCTCGGCGCGCTGCTGGAGTTCCGGCCGGACCTCGCGATCGTCGACATCAGGCTGCCGCCCACCCACACCGACGACGGGCTGCGCGCGGCCCTGACCGCCCGGGAACGCCTCCCCGGGCTGCCGATCCTGCTGCTCTCGCAGTACGTCGAGCGCATCTACGCCGAGGAGTTGCTCGCCGACCGGGCGGGCGGGGTCGGCTACCTCCTCAAGGACCGGGTGTTCAGCGACGACCAGTTCGTCGACGCGATCCGTACGGTCGCCGCCGGCGGTACGGTCATGGATCCCAGCGTGGTCACCAAGCTGCTCGACCGCCGCGGCCGCGACGCGCGCGAACCCCTCGCCCGGCTCACCGAGCGCGAGCGCCAAGTGCTGGAACTCATGGCGGAGGGCCGGTCCAACAGCGCTGTCGCGCACCGCCTGTTCATCAGCGAGAAGGCCGTCTCCAAGCACAGCACCAGCATCTTCGCCAAGCTGGGCCTCGCCCCCTCCGACGACGACAACCGCCGCGTGCTGGCCGTGCTGGCCTACCTCATGTCCGTCCCGCGCGACGGCCGCGCGGGGTGAGCGGGCGCGGGGCGACGACTCAGGTGACGCCGAGAGCGCAATCGAGCCGGCCGCGGCGAGTGGGACCCTAGCGTGGCCGCATGGAGACGCTGGAGCTGCTGCCGGAACTGCACATGCTGCGGTTCGCGATGGGACACGTGTACGTGTGGGGTGACGCGGACGGCGTGACGCTGGTCGACAGCGGGGTGGTGGGAGCCGCCGGGGAGATCGCGCGGGCGCTGGGCGAGCTGGGGTACGGCACCGGGGACGTACGGCGGCTCGTGCTGACCCACGGGCACCCGGATCACGCGGGCTCGGCCGCGCAGGTCGCGGGGTGGGGTGAGGTGGAGGTGGTGGCGCACCGGGCGGAGGCGCCGGTCGTCCGGGGCGAAGCGACGGCCGCCGCACCGGACTTCGCGGGCGCGCCGCAGTGGGAGCGGGACCTGTACGCGAGCCTGACGATGCCGCCCGCGGCCCCGCCGGCGCGGGTGGACCGGGAAGTCGAGGACGGGGACGTGATCGGGTTCGGCGGCGGGGCCCGGGTGCTGGCCGTGCCCGGGCACACCGGCGGAAGCATCGCCCTCCATCTGCCCGGGCCCGGCGTGCTGTTCACCGGGGACGCCGTGGCCGGCGTCGAAGGGCGGCCCGTACTCGGCGTGTTCAACCAGGACCGGGCCCTGGCCATGGCCTCCCTGCGCCGGATGGCCGAACTCCCCGTGGACATCGCCTGTTTCGGGCACGGCGAGCCGGTGGCCGGCGGGGCCGGGGCGGCACTGCGGACCGCCGTCGCGGCGGCCGGGTGACCGTGTCCGGGCCGGCGGCCTCGTCCCTGGCGGGCATTTGCGCGCCGGGGTCCGCCGCGTCGTGGAACGCTCAAGCGGCCGGGTGACCGTATCCCGGTCGGCGACCGCGTCCAGCGGGCGTGTGCCTGGCCACCGGGCCGGGCACCGGGCCTCCACCGTACCGATCGAGCCCTCAAGTGCATTGACGCAGCCGCGTCCGGGGCCGGCCCGGCGGCCTCCTCCCGGCCGGAAACCACCGGTCAGGCGGTGCTCGGCACCCGCTCGGAGGCGGCCGGCCGTACCGCCGTGGTCGAGCGGCCCACGCGATGGATCGGCCCGTCCGTCCCGGCCAGCGGCAGCCCGCTGGCGCCGTGGCGGTGGGCCACGATCTCCGCGGCGATCGACAACGCGGTCTCCTCCGGGGTGCGGCCACCGAGGTCCAGGCCGATCGGGGAATGCAGCCGGCCCAGTTCGGCATCGGTGACCCCCGCCTCCCGGAGCAGCGCGAGCCGTTCCTCGTGGGACCTGCGCGAGCCCAGGGCGCCGACGAACGCGAGGGGGAGCCGCAGCGCCCGCTGGAGGAGGGGGAGTTCGAACTTCCGGTCGTGGGTGAGCACGCAGACCGCGGTGCGCGGGTCCAACTCCTGTGTGTCCAGGTAGCGGTGCGGCCAGTCGACGACGACCTCGGCGGCCTCGGGGAACCGGGCGCGGGTGGCGAAGACCGGACGCGCGTCGCACACGGTCACCCGGTAGCCGAGGTACGCGCCCACCCGTACCACGGCCGCCGCCAGGTCGGTGGCTCCGAACACCAGCAGCCGCGGCGGCGGCGTACTCGCCTCGACCAGCAACGTCACGGGCTCGCAGGGGCCCTCCCGCCACGCACCAACCTCCAGGGTGCCCGTCGAGCCGTTCGCCAGGAACGCCTGCGCGCCGGACCGCAGCGTCGCCGCCAGCGCCGGATCGCTCACGCCGGCCGTCCAGGTGCCGTCGGCGCGTATCATCACCGCTTCGCCGAGCAGGCTGTCCGGGCCGGCGACGACCCTGGCCAGCGCCACCCCGTCCGGGGAAGCCGCACCGGCCAGTGCCTGCCCCAGCTCGGGCCGCCGCCCCGGCAGCACCGGCTGGACGAAGACGTCGATCTGTCCGCCGCAGGTCAGGCCGACCGCGAAGGCGTCCTGGTCCGAATAGCCGAACCTCTCGGCGAAGCAGCGGCCGCTCTCCAGGGCCTCCTGGCACAGCTCGAACACGGCGGACTCCACGCAGCCCCCGGAAACACTGCCGAGCACCGTGCCGTCGGCGTCGACCGCCATCGCCGCGCCCGGCTGGCGCGGCGCGCTGCCCTGGACGGCGACCACCGTCGCCACGGCGAAGGCACGCCCCTGCGCGTACCAGGAGGACAGGGGCTCGGCCAGGTCCAGCATGCTCGTTCCGCCCTTCGGAAGGCCTTCCGGGAGCGCCGAACCGCACGACGCCCCTGCGGAGTTCGGGAAATCGGCCGGTCCGGCACTGAACACTCGTTGCCTCCGGCACGTATGGTTCCGCGACCGGACTTCGTGCGGGATCACTTCAGCACGAAGGGCCGCAAATAGCAACAAATATGCACGAAGAGGACCACGCTCCGATGCAAGGGGATGATGGCAATGCCCACTCGGGCTGTACGTCTGAACGGCAGCGAAGTGACGGCCGACTACGAGTCGGCCGGGACCGGGACTTCGCAGGCCTCCGAGCCGCTGCTGTACTGGCTCAGGGACCGCCTTGACCAGCACGGACCGCGCTTCGGGTGCGGCATCGCGCAGTGCGGCGCCTGCACGGTGCTCCTCGACGGAGCGGCCACCAGGTCCTGTGTGCGCCAGATGCACACGGTCGCCGACGAGGCGGACATCCGCACCCTTGACGGCCTGGCCGCACCGGGCGGCGAACCCCACCCGCTCCAGCGGGCGTTCACCGCCCTGCAGGCGGCCCAGTGCGGATTCTGCGCGAACGGGCTGATCATGGGCTCGCTGGCCTGGCTGGAGAGCCGTATCGCCGCGGGCAACAACGCGGTGCCGACGGAGCAGGAGATCAAGGACTTCCTGTCCGGCGCGTCACCGGACAACACCCGCAACTACCTGTGCCGTTGCGGCACCCACACCCGTATCGTCGCCGCTGTCGGCGCCGCCGCCAAGGAGATGATCGGATGACCACCGTCGCATCGCCCTCCAGGCGGCAGTTCCTCGCCGGCGCCGGCGCCATCGCGGTCGGCTTCTCCCTGCTCGGCACGGGCGTCGCCGCCGCGGACAGCGCTGCCGCGGGCAGCGAAGGCGAAGGCGGCGAGGTCCGGGTCGACGATCCCGCCGGCGCCCCCACGCAGTCCTGGCTCGTGCTGACCGAGGACGCGATCACCGTCTTCAGCGGCAAGGTGGAACTCGGCACCGGCGTGCAGACCTCCCTCACCCAGATCGTCGTCGAGGAACTGCGGCTCGGCGTCGGCGATGTGCGCTACGTCCAGGGCGACACGCTGCTCAACGTCGACCAGGGCCTCACCGCCGGATCCAAGAGCGTCCAGGTCGGCGGCGTCCAGCTGCGCCAGGCCGCGGCCACCGCCTTCGCCGAACTCAGCCGCCGCGCCGCCAAGGCGCTCGGTGTCGACCCGTCCAAACTCCGCGCGGCGGACGGACGGTTCACCGCGCGGGGCCGAACGGTCGGCTACGCGGAACTCCTGCGGACCGGCACCACCGTGCTGCCGCTGGACACGACGGCCCCGGTGCGTGACCCCCGTGACTACGTCGTGGTCGGCACCAGCCAGCCCCGGGTCGACCTGCCGGGCAAGTTCGACGCCACCTTCCGCTTCCTGCACGACATCGTGCCCGCGGGCACCCTGCACGGCCGGGTCGTCCGGCCGCCCGGCCGCAACGCGCGCAACCCCGTGATCGGCAACCTCGATCGCGCCAAGGCCATCGACGGCGTCGTGGCCGTCGTACAGCAGGAACGTTTCATCGGTGTCGTCGCCACCAGCCAGTGGGCCGCCGCCCGCGCCGCGTCGCCCACCACCGGGATCACCGTCATCTGGGACCAGGGGCCGGCGCTGATCCAGCAGGCGGACCTGCCCACCGCGCTGCGCGATCCGGCCAACCACTACGCCACGGTGGTCGAGAAGGACGACGGCGTCGCCCCGGTGCTCGCGGCCTCCGACCACGTGCTCACCGCCCAGTACTTCACCCCCTTCCAGATGCACGGCACCATGGGCGCGTCCACCGCGGTGGCCGACGTCCGCCCGGCCCCGGACCCCGACACCGGCATTCAGGCCACCGTCTGGTCGGGCACCCAGGGCGTCACCGCGCTGCGCGGCGCCATCGCCGGCCTGCTGGGCCTGAGCCCGGCCGCGGTCCGCGTCATCTACGAGGAGGCGTCCGGCTGTTACGGCCACGACGGCGTCGACGACTGCGCGGCCGACGCGGCGCTGCTCTCCCAGGCCGTGGGCGCCCCGGTCCGCGTGCAGTGGCTCCGCGCGGACGAGCACGGCTGGGAGCCCTACGGCGGCGCGCAGGCCCACGACATGACGGCCGCCCTCGGCCCCAAGGGCATCACCGCCTGGTCGCACGTGATCTACGCGCCCACCGCCAACAGCCGTCCGTCCGCGAAGAACCCGGGCACCCTGCTGGCCGGCGCCCTCAAGGGACTGCTGCCGGACCCGCTGCCCGCCACGTCCGTCGACAGCTCCGGCCGCAACGCACCCGTGACGTACGGCTTCCCGCAGCGCGTCGAGGCCCACCTCATCAAGAGCTTCGAGACCACCGGCCCGGCCTCGGCCGCGCCCTCGGCCCCGCTCACCTACCGCATCCCGCGCACCACGGCCATGCGTTCCCTCGGCGGCTTCTCCAACAGCTTCGCCAACGAGTCGTTCTTCGACGAACTCGCCCACGCCGCCGGCCGCGACCCGCTGGCGCTGCGCATCGCGTCCCTGCCGGACCCGCGCGCCGTCGCCGTCTGCAAGGCCCTGCGGGACACCTGGGAGAACCGGCCGACCGGCGGCAACGGAGTGGGCGCGGGCGTCGCCTTCCAGCAGTACGAGGTCGTCAACGCGTACGTGGCGACGTACGTCGAACTCCACGTCGACGGCGCGACCGGGCAGATCCACGTCGACCGGGTGGTCGTCGCCCACGACTGCGGACTCGTCATCAACCCCAATGGTCTGCGCAACCAGATCGAGGGCAACGTCGTCCAGGGCATCAGCCGCGCCCTCAAGGAGGAGGTGCACTACGCCGGTGACGCCGTCACGTCGCTGAGCTGGTCGTCGGCCACCCCCGGCGCGCAGTACGACGTGATCCGCTTCAACGAGGTCCCGCAGATCAGGACCATCCTGATCGACCGCCCCGACCAGCCTCCGCTGGGCGCGGGCGAACCCGCGATCGGCACCATGCCCGGCGCCATCGGCAACGCGGTCTTCGCCGCCACCGGCATCAGGTTCCGCACCCTTCCGCTCACCCCGGACCGGGTCCTCGCGGCGCTGAACGGCTGAGGCACCGCCCCGGGCGGGCTGCCGCGGCAGCCCGCCCACCGGCGCGGGACCGCTCAGCCGAACAGCGGGAAGCGGGCGGCGTCCTGACCGAGCACCCGCAGCTCGGCCTCGGTGAGGGGGACCCGGCCCGTGCCGGCGCGGGCCCAGTGGGCGTCGTCCCAGGAGAGCGGCGGATGGTGGCCGAGGAGGCCGTCGAGGACGGCGCGCACGCGGGACAGGCCGGCCGGGGCGGGCGGGGCCGCGGCCGGGAGGTGGGCGATCAGGTCCAGATGGTGGACGGTCGCCTCCACCGTCAGGGTGTCCATCAGGTCGCCGCAGGTCAGGACGTGGCCCTGCGTGGCCACCAGGTCCTCCGGGCGGGCCCGGCCCGCGGCGACCACGGCAGCGGCGGCCGTCTCCAGGTACAGGCCGCGCAGCTGCTCGAAGTCCAGGAACATCGACGCGCTCACCCGGGCGAAGCGCCGCCCGTTCGCGGCCCCCGCCGTGCCGGGCCGCGCGTCGGCCCAGTACGTGACCGCGTCCCGGTCGGCCGCCGCGGCCCCGGCCGGAGTGTGCAGGGCCACCAGGCCGCGCTGCGCGTCCATGGCGCAGTGGAACACCAGGTCCCGTACCGCCCACCCGGTGCACCCGCTCGGCGCCCACGACTCGTCCTCGCCGAGCCCGGCCACCACCGCGGAGAACGCCTCGTACGCCGCGCGCAGGGCCGCCGCCGCATCGGGTGAAGCCGCCGTATCGGCCGGACCGGCCACCGCCATCAGCCCCTTCCACGTACCGCACGTCGTACGGGCGAAGGAGCGTACGGCGCCGGTGGCGCGGTACGCACCGGATTTACGGGTACGACGGCGGGGCGGGTGCGGCGGAATCCGCGTCGGACAGGTCCAGGTCGAGGCGGACCGCGCGGGGCGCGAAGCCCTGGCGGCGGTAGAAGCGCAGGCCGTCCTCGTTGGCGGTGTACGCGTTCACCTCCGCGCGGACCGCGCCCTTGGCCCGGGCCCAGGAGAAGAACTCCGCGGTGAGCCGGGCGCCCGTGCCCGCGCCCCGGTGCTCGGGGGCGACGTACAGCGCGCGCAGCACCGCGCTGCGGATGGGCAGCACCCCGACCGGTTCGCTGAGGGCGCCGATCGCGTACCCGGCCACCGCGTCGGCCTGCGCCTGCCCGCCCTCGGCCGGCAAACGGCCCGTACCCTGCGCCCCGCCCGCGCGGACCGCCACCAGCAGCAGGCACGCGGGGTCCTCGAGGGTGGCGGCGAAGGCGGCCCGCCCCTCCCGCAGCACCCAGCCCGGGTCCACCCGCGGATCGCGTGCGGCCGCGTCCTCGGTCAGCAGGTCCGCGCCGCACCGCACGATCCCGGGGATGTCGTCCGCCACGGCGGTCCGGACACGCAGCACGGGGGAAGGGGGTGCACCAGCCATGCACCGAGGCTATCCGGGTCCCCCGGCCCCGCCCCGGCCGACGCGCGGACCCCGGCCCCGGGCCCCTCCGTACGTACGCCCCCCACCGCCGCTCAGCCCGCCGTCCCCGCCGCTCGCTCCACGGCCGAAAGACCCGAAAGACCCGAACCCCCGTCCGTCCGCGCCTCGATCGCCCGCAGCACCGCCACCATGTCCTCCCCCTCGTGCCCCAGCCGCACGGTCTCGGCGAACAGGGCGTGGCAGGCGTCCAGGAGCGGTGAGGCGAGGCCGCCGGCCCGCGCGGCGTCGGCGATGAGGCGGTTGTTCTTCAGGACGTCGAGGGCCGCGGCCTGGGCGGTGAAGTCGCGTTCCCGCAGCTTGGGCGCCTTGACCCGGGTGGTCGCGCTGGCCAGCGGCCCGGCGTCCAGGACGGCGAGGAAGCGCTCGGTGTCCAGGCCGTGCCGGTCGGCGAAGTGGAAGGCCTCGGCCAGCCCGGTCACGCTGGTGATCAGGTAGAGGTTGACCGCGAGCTTCATCAGCAGCGCCGCCGGGGCCGCGTCCCCGCACGGGAAGACCGCGGCGCACACCGGCTTCAGCAGCCGCCCCACCGCCTCGACCGCGTCGGCCGGCCCGGCGAGCATGCCGACGAGTTGCCCGTCCTCGGCGGGCCTGCGGGAGCCGGAGACGGGCGCCTCGACGTAAATGCCGCCCGCCGCCCGCACGTCGGCCTCCAGCGCGCGGGAGTACGCGGGGGCGGTCGTGCCCATGTGCACCACCGTGTGCCCGGCCGCGTACCCGGTGAAGGCGGGCGTGCCGCGGCCGAGGACGGCGTCGGTCGCGGCCTCGTCGGCGAGCATCAGCACCACCGTGCCGGCTCGTTCGAAGACCTCGGCCGGGGAGGCGGCCACCCGGGCGCCGGCCGCGCGCAGCGGTTCGGTCCGGGCGGCGGTCCGGTTCCACACGGTCAGCGGGGTGCCCGCGCGGGCCAGGTTGAGGGCCATGGGCCGGCCCATGATGCCCAGGCCCAGGAATCCGACGTCCAGCACGCGGCACCGCCTCCTTCGCCACCGGCGGACCCAGGACCGCCGGCGCCTTGCCGTTCCATGACGGTCGTCATAATACTGGCCCTATGACACTGGTCATAGGAGACGGCGAGGCCATCGGCACCGCGGACTGGCGGATCGAGTGCGCCGGCCCGCAGGACCGCGACGCCCTGGCCGCGCTGTTCGCCCGCTGCTCCGCGCAGAGCGTGCGCCAGCGGTTCTTCGGCCGCCTCGGAGCGCTGCCGCTGCCGTATCTCGACGGAGCGCTCGCCGGACCGCCCGAACTCCACGACGCCGTGGTCGGGTACGGCGGCGACCGCACCTGCCTGGCCGGGCTGGCCAGCCTGGTCGCGGAGGACCCGGCGGGCACGAGCGCGGAGCTGGGCGTACTCGTCGCCGACGCGTGCCAGCGGCGCGGGCTCGGCGGCGCGATGATGGGCGTACTGCTGGCCCGCGCCCGCCTGCGCGGGGTCACGCGGGTGACGGCGTGCGTGCTGCCGTACCGCGCGCCCCTGCTGGCGGCGCTCGGCCGGCGCCCGGAACTGTCCCTGGTGGACGGCGGCGTGACCCGCGACGCCCGCACGGGCGTCTACGAGCTGCGCTGAACGCGGCGGCGCGGGCGGGGGAGACGGGACGATCGGCGGGAACGGGAGGACGGGTCCCATGGCGGGTTCGGACGAGGGCACGGATGCGGGTGCGGCGGAGGGTACGCGCGTGGGTACGGGGGCGGGTACGCACGCGGGTGCGGCGGCGGGTACGCGCGTGGGTACGGCGGAAGGCGCGCGCCCACGGACGTACGGGCCGCGTGAGCGCATGGTCTTCAGCGCCGCGCAGCTCATCCGGCGCGACGGGGTGGGCGCGACCGGGATGCGGGACGTGGCGGAGCACGCGCAGGCGCCGCGCGGCTCGCTCCAGCACTACTTCCCGGGCGGCAAGGAGCAGTTGGTCAACGAGGCGGTCGCCTGGGCCGGGCGGTACGCGGGCCGGCGCATCGACCGCTTCCTGGCCGCGATGGACCCGCCCACGCCCAGCGGGCTGTTCGCCGCGATGATCGGGCAGTGGACGGACGAGATGGACGCCATGGGCTACGGCTCGGGCTGCCCGGTGGCCGCCGCGACCGTCGACTGCTCGCACACCGCCGCGTCCACCCGGGCGGCCGCCGCGGACGCCTTCGCGACCTGGAACGCGCCCGTCGCCGGCGCCCTCACCGCCATGGGCGTCCCGGCCGAACGCGCCCCCGCCCTCGCCACCCTGATGATCAGCACCCTGGAGGGCGCGCTCCTGATGGCCCGCGCGCAGGAGGACGTAGGCCCTCTGCGTACGGTGGTCCGCGAACTCGGGCCGCTGCTGGACGCGGCGGTGGTCCCGGCGTCCGGTGGCTGAACCGGGGCGGAGGGAGCTGGCCGGGGTCTGCTCCGGACCGGTTGGCGGGGGGTGCCGGTGACCGGGCCGCTGCAGGACGCGGCAATGGTCCCGGCGTCCGGTGGCTGAACCGGGGCGGAGGGGGGCCGATGCGGACTGATCGGCGGGGCCGGCGACCGGGCCGCTGATCGCGCGGGCCGACGCGTACGCACGCCTGGGGGCTCGTCTCCAGGCGGTGCGCCGATCAGGCCAGCGGCACCGCCGCGCCCGACACCCGGACCCGCGGGTCGCCGGGCCGCAGCTCCACCCGCAGCACGCCCGGCCGGCCCAGGTCCTCGCCCTGGTGGAGGGTCAGGTGCTCCGGCACCGGGCCCAGCTCCCGCAGATACGCGCCGAAGGCCAGCGCCGCGGCTCCGGTGGCCGGGTCCTCCACGACCCCGCCCACCGGGAAGGGGTCCCGCACGTGGTAGACCGCCGGGCTCTGGCGCCAGACGAGCTGAAGCGTGGTCAGGTCCAGGGCGGTCATCAGCGCGGTCAGCCGGGCGTCGTCGTAGTCGAGGGCGGCCAGGCGCGCGCGGGTGGCGGCGGCCAGCACCAGGTGCCGGGCCCCGGCGTAGGCGATCCGCGGCGGGAGGGCGGGGTCGAGGTCGGCGGCCGCCCAGTCCAGCGCGGCCAGCGCCTCCGCGAGGTCGTCGTCCGCGATCGGTTCGGTGTACGGCTCGACGCCGGTCAGGGTGGCGCGCAGCACGCCGTCGCCGCCCGCCTCGACGCTCACCGGCACTTCGCCCGCCACGACCCGGAAGAGCAGGTCACCGGGCCCGGTGCGCTCGGCGACGGCCACCGCGGTCGCCACGGTCGCGTGGCCGCAGAACGGGACCTCGGCCTTGGGGCTGAAGTAGCGCACATCCAGGGTGCGGCCGTCCGCCGCGGTGACGAACGCCGTCTCCGAGTAGCCCACCTCCGCGGCGATCGCCAGCATTTCGTCCGCGCCGAGACCGGCGGCGTCCAGCACCACCCCGGCCGGGTTGCCGCCGGCCGGATCGCTGGAGAAGGCGGTGTAGCGCAGGACCTCGGGCCCGCCGCCCCGCCCCGCGCCCTCCGCGCCGCCGGAAGCCTTCGCCGTACCACCGGAAGTCGTCATGACCGAGCCAACCCGATCGGCCGCGACGCCATTCCCGTGGGTCCCTGGACCCGTGGACCCGCAGCCCCGTCGTACCGGGCCCGCCGCGAACCCCCGGGCGGCCGCGGCACCGTGCGGGCCGGGTCGGGGCGTGATACGGATGGCGGTGGCCCCTGCTCCCGGCGCTTGCCAAACCCGGAGGTCCGTGATGCCGTACGCCGAGCCCCTGACTCCCGAGCAGATCGACGAGCGCCTGGCCGCGCTGCCCGGGTGGGCCGTGTCCGAGGACGGCCGCACCCTGTCCCGGACCTACCGCCTGCCGCACGTGCGCGCCGCGATCTTCGCCCTCCACATCGCCGGTATCCAGGACGAGTTGAACCACCATTCCGACCTGACCGTGGGCTACGACACCCTGAACGTCGCCGTCACCACCCACGCGGCCGGCTCCCGCCTGACCACCAAGGACTTCGACCTGGCCACCCGCATCGCCGCCGTCGCCCCGGGGCACGGGGTCGAGTAGCGGGCCCGCGGGCGGCCGCGGCGCTCACCGGAAGATCCAGGGCCGAAAGATCCGCGCGCCGAAAGATCCGGGCGCCGAATTTCAGTCGACTCCCGGGTACGTCACCCCGATCCGGGTGCGGATCGTGTCGAGGGTGCGCATCACGGACAGCGAGCCGTCGAGGGGGAGCAGGGGGGATTCGGTGCGGCCCTCGCGCAGGCAGCGCATCACCTCGGCGGCCTCGTGGCGCATGCTGGAGCGGTCGGTGTCGGAGGGGGAGACGTCGGCCAGGTGGACGGTGTGCGGCTCGTGGCCCGGGCGGTGCAGGACGAAACGGTCGGCGTGGAAGAAGCCGTCGGGTATCTCGATCCGGCCCGCCGAGCCGGCCACCAGCGCGGGCGCGCCCGTGTCGGTGGTGAAGGAGCAGCTCAGCGAGGCGACGGCGCCGCTGTTCCAGCCCAGCGCGATGGCAGTGTTGTCGTCGACCCGTTCCGGGGTCAGGTGCGCCCAGGCGGCCACGTGGTCCGGCTCGCCCAGGAAGAGTTGCGCGAAGGAGACCGGGTAGACGCCGAGGTCGAGCAGCGCGCCGCCGCCCTGGTCCGGGTCGCGCAGCCGGTGGGTGGGCGCGAATTCACCGGGGAAGCCGAAGTGCGCCGAGACATTGCGGACCTCGCCTATCGCGCCCTCGGCCACCAGCGCCACCATGTGCCGTATCAGCGGATTGCAGTACGTCCACATGGCCTCCATCAGGAACAGGCCGCGCGAGCGCGCGAGGTCCACCAGTTCCCGCGCCTCGCGCTGGTTCAGGGTGAACGCCTTCTCGCACAGCACCGCCTTGCCCGCCTCCAGGCACAGCTCGGCGGCCGCCCGGTGCGCGGAGTGCGGGGTGGCCACGTAGACCACGTCCACCTCGTCGTCGGCCGCGAGCTCCGCCCAGCTGCCGTACGCGCGCCCGATCCCGTACCGCTCGGCGAACTCCTTGGCCGCCTCCTCGCTGCGCGAGCCGACCGCCGTGACCTCGGCGTCCGGCATGCTCAGCAGCGCCTCGGTGAAGGTTGCCGCGATTCCACCGGTCGCCAGGATGCCCCAGCGGACCTTCCCGTAGCGTTCGCTCATACCGGGCTCCTCGATTCGTTCGTCGCCGCCTAGGACGCTGAAAGAATAGGGAACGATTCAATTACTTCCGATGGGAGTACCCCCGTGCAGGACGCCGGGCCGAGTTCACCCGCGCCCCGACCGACCGCTCCAGCCGTCCCTTCAGCCCCGTCCGCCCCTATCGCCCCCACCGGAACCGCCCCCGCCGCGCTCGCCCCCGCGCACCGCACCGGACCGCTGGTCACCCTCGTGCTGGGCGGCCTGACCGCCCTCCCGCCGCTGTCCATGGACATGTACCTGCCGGCGCTGCCGCAGGTCACCACGTCCCTGCACAGCCCGGCCGCGACCGTTCAGCTCACCCTCACCGCCTGCCTGGCCGGCATGGCCCTCGGCCAGCTCGTGATCGGCCCGCTCAGCGACCGCTGGGGCCGTCGCCGCCCGCTGCTGGCCGGCATGCTGATCTACGTCCTCGCCACCGCCGCCTGCGCCTTCGCCCCCTCGGCGGTCATGCTGATCGTCGTCCGGCTGATCCAGGGCCTGGCCGGCTCGGCCGGCATCGTGATCGCCCGCGCGGTGGTCCGCGACCTGTACGACGGCGTGGAGATGGCCCGCTTCTACTCGACCCTGCTGCTGATCTCCGGGGTCGCCCCGATCATCGCCCCCACCATCGGCGGCCAGATCCTGCGGCTGACCGACTGGCGCGGCATATTCGTCGTCGTCACCGTCATCGGCGTCCTGCTCACCGCCGTGGTCTGGCGCAGCCTGCACGAGACGCTGCCGCCCGAGCGGCGGCACGCCGGTGAGCTGTCCGGCACCTTCGGCGCGATGCGCACCCTGCTCGCCGACCGGGTGTTCACCGGGTACGTGATCGCGGGCAGCTTCGGCTTCGCGGCCCTGTTCACGTACGTGTCCGCCTCCTCCTTCGTTGTCCAGGACGTCTACGGCGCCTCGCCGCAGACCTTCAGCCTGCTGTTCGGCCTGAACTCGGTCGGCATCGTCGCCGTCGGCCAGCTCAACGGCAAGGTGCTGGTCGGCCGGGTGGACATGGACAAGGTGCTCGCGGTCGGCCTGCTACTGATCGGCGGCGCGGTCAGCGCCCTGGTGCTGCTGAGCACCGGCGTCTTCGGCCGGGCCGCGCTGTGGGAGATCGCAGCCGGGCTGTTCGCGCTGATGGCGTCCCTGGGCCTGGTGCTGCCCACCACCAACACCCTGGCGCTGCTGCGCACCAAGAAGAACGCCGGCTCCGCCTCCGCGCTGATCGGCACCTCCTCCTTCCTGGTCGGCGCGGTGATCTCGCCGCTGGCCGGAGTGGCCGGCGACGGCACCGCGGTGCCGATGGCGATCACCCAGCTCGGCTGCGTCATCGTGGCCGTGACCGCCTTCGCCGGGCTCTGCCTGCGCGGTCGGCGTACGGTGGAGGGACCGTAGACCATCGGGAGGACGAAATGTCCGATGTTGCGGACGAAAGCAAGTGGGCTTTCAAAACCGCCGACAGTTGCCTGCACACCGGGGGCGAGCACATGGTGGACCCGGAGGATCTGGTCCGGGCCTCCGGCCGCGAACCCACCCCGGAGCTGATCGAGAAGGCCCGCAGGGCCCTGGAGGAGCATGGTCCCGCCGCTGTCGAGAGGTACCTGCCCTGAGCAGGCAGGACTCGACTCCGACGAGCTGAGCCGGATCGTTCCCGAACTCGACCGGTGGCTGTCGCCCGCCGCCGGCGAGCCGGCCCGCCCGCACCCCTGGTGCGCGGGCGCCGTCGTGCTCGCCGGCCGCGGACCCGCGGTGGCGCTGCACGAGGCGTTGGGCTGGGCTGTCCGCTATCGCGGATACGACGCGGCCGCCGACCGCGGCGTCGCGCTGCCCGCGGACGAGCGGGTGCCGATGCGGCCGGACACCGTGTTCGACCTGGCCTCGCTGACCAAGCTGTTCACCGCCGCGGCCGCCGTCCAGCAGGTCGAGCGCGGCACCCTCGCCCTGGACGCGCCGGTCGCCGACGTCGTACCGGAGCTGCGGGCCGCCGCCGCGCACGGCATCACGCTGCGCCACCTGCTCACCCACACCTCCGGCCTGCGCCCCGAGCTGCCGCTGTACGACCTGCCAGGGCCCGCCGAGCGGGCCCGCGCGCTGGCCGGGGAAGAACCCCTCACCCCGCCCGGCGCCGCCCGCCGCTACTCCGACCTCAACCTGCTGCTCACCCAGACACTGCTGGAACGGGTCACCGGCCGCCCGCTGGACCGGCTGGTCGCAGAGGGGATCACCGGTCCGCTCGGCATGACCGACACGCGGTGGAACCCGCCCGCCTCCTGGCGCCCCCGGATCGCCGCCACCGAGGACCAGCGCAGGCCCTGGGGCAAGCTGGACCGCGGCATGGTGCACGGCGCGGTGCACGACGAGAACGCGTACGCCCTCGGCGGCGTCGCCGGGCACGCCGGGCTGTTCTCCACCGCCTGGGACCTGGCCCTCTTCGCCCGCGCGCTGCTCGACGGCGACGCCGGGATCCTCGCCCCCGCCTCCGTCGACCTGCTCTTCGGCCGCGCCCCCGGGCCCGACGGGCGGCCCGCCGCCGCGCTCGGCTTCGAGACAGACCAGGAATGGTTCATGGGCGAACTCGCCGGGCGCGGCGCGGTCGGCCACACCGGGTTCACCGGTACGAGCCTGGTGCTCGACCCGGACAGCGGCGCGTTTCTGATACTGCTCGCGAATTCCGTGCACCCCACGCGCACCTGGCCGCTGGGCAGCGCTCCCCGGGCGGCGGCCGCGACCCGGCTGGCGCGGGCGCTGAAGTAGGCCGCCCACGGTTCGCCGGATCGGCCGCGGCGGAAGAGCCGTGGCTCAGCGGAAGACGCCCGTGTGCCCCAGCGAGTAGCGCCCCGGCTGCGGGTACACGCACAGCCCGTGCGGGCCCGCCCCGACCGGGATCTTGGCGAGGGTTCGGCCGCTCGTGGTGTCGATGGCGTACACCTCGCTGTCGTACCGGCCGGACAGCCACAGCACCTTGCCGTCCGCCGACACCCCGCCCATGTCCGGGCTGCCGCCGCCGTCGATGTGCCACTTCGCGGCGAGCCGCCCGGTGGCGAAGTCCAGCAGCGAGATCGATCCCTCGCCGCGGTTGGAGATGTACATGTACTTCGAGTCGCGGCTGACGTACAGGCCGTGCGCGCCCTTGCCGGTACGCAGCAGCACCGGCTGCGCGAAGGTGTCGCCGTTGAGCACCCACACGCCGTCCGCCACCATGTCCGCGACGTACCACGTACGGCCGTCCGGCGCGATCTTCACGTCCTGCGGCATCGCCCCCTCGTACGGCAGCCGCTGCTGCCCGACGATCTCCATCCGAGCGGTGTCCACCTTCAGCAGCTCGCCGGAGAACTCGCAGCTGACGATGAAGTAACGCCCGTCCGGCGAGAAGTCCGCGTGGTTGACGCCGTAGCAGCTCACCGGCAGCACTTTGCGCACCGCCATGGTGTGCGGGTCGCGGAACACCAGCTGCCGGTCCAGCGAGGCCATCACCACCGCGTACTTGCCGTCCGGCGTGAAGTACAGGTTGTACGGGTCGTGCACGTCCACCGGCTTGCCCGCCTCGCCGGTGGCCGGGTCGATCGGGGTGAGGCTGTTGCCCACGTCGTTGTTGACCCACAGCGTCCGCAGGTCCCAGGACGGCACCACGTGCTGCGGCTGGCGGCCCACCGGAATGGTCTCGATGACCTTGTACGTCGCCGGGTCGATCACCGACACCGTGTCGGACTCGGTGTTCGGCACGTAGACCCGGGACGGGAAGTCCCGCACCACCGGGGACAGCACGTTCGGCCGGTCGGCGGCGTACAGGTCGTGCGGGTCCAGCGGTGAGGGCATGCCCGGCAGGCCGGGCGCGGCCGGCTCGGGGCGGACCGGGACCGCCCGGTGCGTGCTCGTCGGGGCGGGGGCCGGCCCCTGCTCGTGGTCGGCACCTCTTCCCGTACCGCAGGCGGTGGCGAGCAGGGCCACGGACGCGAGCAGGGCGGACGACAGGTAGCGGCGCATCAGGTCAGCAGCTCCGAGGTCGTGACCGCGCGCAGGCCGCGGCGGTGCAGGTCGGCGAGGATTCCGGGCAGCGCGGCCAGGGTGCCGGGGTGCCCGAAGTGCAGCGAGACCACTGATCCGGGCCGCACCTGCCCGGCCACCACGGCACGCACCTTCGCCGGGCCGGGGTCGGTCCAGTCGAGCGAGTCCACGTCGTACGACAGCACGTGCGGGTAGCCCGCCTGCCGGGCCAGCCCCACCACCAGCGGCGTGGTCAGCCGCGCCTGCGACGGGCGGAACCACCGGCCTCGCGAGCCCGTGAGGCCCTGCAGCTTCTCCGCGCACCCCTCGATCTCGGCGCGCGCCTGTGCCGCGTCCAGGGCGCCGATGTCCACGTGCCGCTGCGTGTGGTTCCCCAGCTCGTGCCCGCCGGCCAGGACCCGGCGGGCCATCGCCGGGTGTGCGTCCAGCCACGTGCCGACGGCCATTACGGTCAGGTGTGCGCCGGCCTTCTCCGCGGTCGTGAGCAGTGACTCTGCGAGGGCCGGGTCGCCCTGGCCGTGAAAGGTGAGGGCCACTTTGTGGCTGGTCCGGGGGCCGTGCTCGATCTGGTCGGGCAGGCCGGGAGGGAGGTGCCCGGGGTGTGTCCGCGAAGACTGTGGGGGTGTGTTCGCGCGTGCGGGCCGCGCGGCCGCCGCCGACACATGGCCGCCCGCGCCGCCCGCGCACCCGGCCAGGGCGGACCCCGAGGCGGTCACGAGCAGGGCGCGGCGGGAGATCGGGGGCAGGCTCGGCGTGGACATCGGGCACACTTTAGGGCTCTATGTCCGGCTTGGTGCTTCGGCTCGGCGCGGTGGGGTGCGGGGCCACCCGCTTGGGGGTGCGGGTACGCCGTATCGGGGTCGGGGCCTCCGGGGTGGGGGTCCGAAATCTCATATTTACGGGCCTGGCGGCCCACAAATATAAGTCAGCATTTCGGACCCCCACCCCTCCGGCCCCTCCCGGGCGTCAAGGGGTGCCGGTTTCGCTTCCCGCCGTTCGGATGCCGCTGTTGTCGGAGCCGGTGAGTTGCGTGGGGGTGGTGTGCGGTCCGTGGCTACGGCGCGGTCTCAATGGGGTGGTGGCGTTGGGGGAGGAGCGGTCAGGTGGTGGGACTCGTCCGACCTCCAGGCCGAACAATCCGCGAGGCGTGCCATGACCCAGGGATCAGCGGTCAGTTCGGTGGGCAGGCGCGTGTCCGCGTCGATGAACGCCCCCGCCAGTTGTTCGGCGGTCAGGTGTGTGGCGTCCCGCAGGTCGGCTCCGCCCAGATCCGCCTGGAGCAGGTCTGCCCCTTGCAGGAGCGCCTCCCGCAGGTCGGCTCCGGACATGGGGACGTCGAAGAGCCGGGCGCCTATCAGGAACGCCTGCCGGAGATCGGCTCCGTTCAGGATGGAGCCCCGTAAGTCGGTGCCTCGCAGGTCGGCTCCTCTGAGATCCGCTCCGGTCAGGAACATGGGTGACAGCCGTGGTGCGGCATCGAACTCGAAGCCGCGCAGGGACAGCCCGATCAGCACCGCACCCCGCAGATCGATCCGTCGGGGCTCACGCCGATCCGGGCGACGTGCGAGGACGTCGACTGCCGCTTGAACGTCCTGCGGAGGCTGCGTTCCCCAAGCGGGCATGGGGCGGTCGGCGTTCCGCTCCTCGGGCAGGACGGTCGTACGTGCGAGCGCGGCGTTCGTGTGATTGCGGACGTAGGCGGCCAGGACGCTCACCACGGCTGTGTGGTCCTGGGGCGATTCGGCAAGCACGTGCTCCAGGCTGTAGATGCCGCCCATACGGACCTCCAGCTCCGGCGAGGCCAACTGTTCCACGGCGGCACGGAACCGCTCGGTGACCTGCCCCCGGCGGGCCAGTACGTAGGTCCTGGCGGTGTACCCCAGTCCCGCGAAAACAGTGGCGCCGGCGAAGGCCGCGAGGACCGTCTGACGCACGGCGTTCACCGCGTCCGCCTGGTCCCTGCCCCGCAGCGACCGGACGCTGTTCCCCGCCAGCAGCCACGACACAGGACCCAGGATGACCAGCACACCGCCGATCACCCCCAACGCGCCGAGGGCGACCCCGAGCGCCGAGCGATGGCGCACCAGCCACGCACCTGCCTGTCGAGCACCCCTGCCCACGTATCGGCGAAGCAGCACGTCACCTTCCCCCGGCGCCGAGGGCGGACATCAGGGTGTCGATCCGCAGGCGCAGTTCGTCGTAAGGCGTGTCCGTCACGACGCACAGCGTTCCATGGCAGACGCATGGGGGGCATGGAGTTTCCGGTGGGATGCGGGATGGCGTCCGGGCGGTGCCTGGCATCATGTGGGGCCGGTGAGGGGGGAGTCGGGGTGCGGGGAAGCGGGGCGGGGCGGACGGGGTTCCGGGTTGCGTTGGGGCGGTTGCGGGGGGCGCAGAAGAGTGCCAAGGGTGTCTCGTTGTATTCGCGGTACGTGAATCGGCCGGTGGGGAGGGTGCTGGCGGCCGGGGCGAGTTGGGTGGGGATGACGCCCAATCAGGTGACGGTCGTGAGTGCCGTACTCAGTTATGGGGCGGTGGCCGCTGTGGCGTTGGGGCGGCCTTCGTATCCGCTGGCGGTGGGGGTGTGGGGCGGGCTGGCGCTGGGGTTCGCGTTCGACGCGGCGGACGGGCAGTTGGCGCGGTTGCGCGGGGGTGGGAGTGCGGCGGGGGAGTGGCTGGACCATGTGGTGGACTGCGCCAAGATCGTGGCGGTGCACAGCGCCGTGCTGATCACGTTCTACCGGCATTTCGAGTTGCCGGGGGACGGCTGGCTGCTGGTGCCGCTGGGGTTTCAGTTCGCCGCCGTGCTGATTTTTTTCGGTGGGCTGCTCACCGACAAGCTCACGCCGAAGGGGGCCGGGTCCGGGGGGCAGCCGGCGTCCGGAAAGGTCACGCTGCGGGCGGTCGCCCTGCTCCCGGTCGATCACGGCGTGTTCTGCGCGGTATTTCTGCTGCTGGGCGATGAGCGGGCGTTCCGCTGGGCCTACACCGCGCTCTTCGCGGCGCACGTACTCTTCCTGGCCGCCTTCCTGAGCACCTGGTTCCGGCGGCTCAGCGCGGTGCGGCCTCTCCCGTAGCGGCCGGGCCCGGGCCGGCCAGGGCGTCCAGGGCCCGGCGTAATTGGGTGCTGGAGGTGTGCACGGTGTACGGGAAGTAGACGACGGCGACGCCCACCGAGGCCATGTCCCGCTCCAGTTGGCGACCGCGGTCGGTGCCGCGCCAGTCGTCGCCCTTGAACAGGACGTCGAAGCGGACCTGGTGCCAGGTCGCCAGCTTGTCCGGCACGGTCTCGACGAACGCGTCGTCCACGTAGCGGACGCTGCGGACGATCTCCAGGCGCTCGACGAGCGGCACCACGGGGCGGCGGCCCTTGGCGAGTTCGGCCATCTCGTCGGAGACCACTCCCGCGATCAAGTGGTCGCAATGGGCACGCGCGTGGCGCAGGATGTTCAGGTGACCGACGTGAAAAAGGTCGTAAACCCCCGGCGCGTACCCCACCCGGTGCGTCACCATCAGCAGGACCCCCAGCCGTACAACGCTTGTCGGCGTGTCGGAGTCTAAGGGGTGAACGGTCCGGCCGGGCGGGTACGACGTCGGAGTACGGGCACGCGTACGGAGACGGGGCGCGGGAAGGGGCGATGGCGTGGATCGGTCCGGTACGCGACGGCGATTACTGCTGGTCTCCACCAACTACGCGCCGGAGCACGCCGGGATCGGGCCGTACGCCACGCAGATCGCCGAGCACTGGGCGGACCGCGGCGACGAGGTGCACGTGCTGACCGGGATGCCGCACTATCCGGCCTGGGTGCTGGACCCGGCGTACGCGGGCGTGAGGCGGGTCACCGAGCAGCGCGTCGGGGTGACCGTGCACCGGCGCCGGCACACCGTACCGGCCCGGCAGACCGCGCTGACCCGGGCGATGTTCGAACTGTCGGTGCTGGCCGGGGCGTTGCGCCGGCCGCCGGAGATCGACCGGCCGGACGCGGTGGTCGCCCAACTGCCCAGCCTGGCGGGCGGGATCGCGGCGGCACGGCTGGCCCGCAGGTTCCGGGTGCCCTTCGTGCCGATCGTGCAGGACCTGATGGGCGCCGCGGCCCGGCAGAGCGGCATCCGCGGCGGCGGGCGCGCGGTGGCCGCGGTGGCCGGGGCCGCCGAGCGGTACGTGCTGGCCCGCGCGGACCTCGTCGGCGTCATCCACGAGACCTTCGCCGGGAAGGTGGCCGCCCTCGGGGTGCCGCCCGAGCGGATCCGGGTGGTGCCCAACTGGTCGCATGTGCCCGGCCCTTCGCGGCCGCGCGAGGAGACCCGGGCCCGGCTCGGCTGGCGGCCGGGCCGTGTCGTCCTGCTGCACAGCGGCAACATGGGGCTCAAGCAGGGGCTGGAGGTGCTGGTCGAGGCGGCCCGCCTGGACCCGGGGGTGCGGGTGGTGCTGATGGGCGACGGCAACCAGCGCGAGCACCTGCGGTCGCTGGCCGACGGACTGGCCAACCTGGACTTCCTGCCGCCGGCCGCCGAGGAGGACTTCCCCGAGGTGCTGGCCGCCGCCGACGTCCTCGTGGTCACCCAGCGCGCCTCGGTGCTCGACATGAGCGTGCCGTCCAAGCTCACCTCGTACTTCGCCGCCGGCCGCCCGCTGGTCGCCTCGGTCGCGGCCGGCGGCGGCAGCGCGGCCGAGATCACCCGCTCCGGCGCCGGGGTCATCGTCCCCCCGGAGGACCCGCGCGCCCTCCTGGACGCCGTCCACGCCCTGGCCGGCGACCCGGAGCGCGCCGCGGCCCTGGGCGAGCGCGGACCGGCTTACGCAGCCGCCCACTTGAGCCGCGCGGCCGGCCTGGCCCGGATCGACGCCCTGCTCGCGGAGGCGCTGGGTGAGGAGCCGGGGCCGGAGCCCGAAGGGGAGCCGGAGGCGGCGGGCGGCGCGGACTCCGGCACGACGGGCGGTCCGAACGGTCCGGACGATCAGGATGCGGCGTCCGGCGGTCACGACCGGTCGCCGGGGCGCTACCGTACGGACGCGGGCGGCAGTGACGGCCGGACGCGCGGCGGCGGTGGAGCCGAGGACACCGGGGCCGCGCCGGGGACGATCGAGGGGGCGGTGGGGAGATGACCGGCGACGGGCACGGCGGTACGGACGGGACGGACGCCCTGGCGCCGGACGAACCCGACCTGCTGCGCGACCAGTTCCGGCAACTGCTGCGCTACCGCGCGCTGATCGCCGCCGGGCTGCTGATCGGCCTGCTCGGCGGCGCGCTGCTGGCCCTGGCCGGCGCCCACTCGTACAGTGCGACCAGCGAGATCATGGTGCGGGCCGCCACCACCGACCCGTTCGCCACCGGCGCCACCGCCGACAAGGGCATCAACATCGGCACCGAGCGGCAGAACGCGCTGAGCAGCACGGTGGCCGCGACCGCGGCGGCGAAGCTCCGCGAGCCCGCCACCCGCCTGACCCACTGCCTGAACGTCACCAACCCGCCCAACACCCTGGTGCTGCGCTTCACCTGCTCCGCGGACAGCGCCCGGCACGCCGCCGACTGGGTCAACGCGCTGACCGCCGCCTACCTGGGCAACCGCGAGGCGCAGACCAAGTCGGTGATCACCACGATGATCTCCGGCTACCAGGCCCAGTTGACCCCGCTGGTCAAGCAGCGCAACGACCTGCTCGACCAGATCCAGAAGGCCACCGACCCGCAGGTGGTGGGCACTCTGGTGTCCGTCCAGACGAACCTGCTGACCCGGATCACCGAACTCAACGGCGACATCAGCAGCCTGCGCGCCCTGGACACCACTCCCGGCGTGGTCATCCGGCCCGGCACCGTGCCCGCGGGCCCGGCCGGCCCGGGACCGGCCCTGCTGCTGGGCCTGGGCGGCGCGGTCGGCATCGCGCTGGGCCTGCTCGCCGCATGGGTGCGGCTGGTGTTCGACCCGTCCGTACGGTCCGAGGCGGAGGTGGTACGCGCCCTGGACGCGCCGGTGCTGGGCACGCTGCCCCGGACCGGCTGGGACCCGGCCGAGCCGCTGGCCGAGGGCGACGGGCGGCTCGCCGAGGAGTACCGGGCGATCGCCTTCCGGATCAGCCACGACAAGCGGTTCGCCGAACGGCGCCGGCTGCTGGTGGTGGCCCCGCGCGGGGTCGGCTCGGCCGCGGCGGGCGTCGCCGTCAACGTGTCCGCGGCCTTCGCCGAGATGGGCATGGAGGTGCTGCTGGTCGAGGCCGACCTGCGCGATCCCTCGCTGGCCGCCCGGTTGCGCGCAGCCGAGGGCGCCAGGACCGCCTTCGCCCGCGGCCCCGCGCCGGGCGAGACCGGCTGGCCGGCCGGCCTGCACGTGCCCATCGACGCGGGCGAGTCCGGGTCGTTCGACCTGGTGCCCGGCCGCCGGGTGCGCAACGTCGCCCGCGCCCTGACCTCCGCCGCCGCCACCCGCCTTTTCGCCGAGGCCGACGAGCCCGGCTCCGCGGTCGTCGTCCTCGCCCCGCCCGTCCTCGGTTACGCCGACGCCCTCGCGCTGGCCGACCGGGTCGAGGGGGTCCTGGTGGTGTGCGACCCGCGCGCCGTGCACCGCACCGACCTGGTACGGGTCCGCGAGATGGTCGAGGCGGCCGGTGGCGGCGTCCTCGGCGCGGTCCTGCACCCCCCGGAGCCGGAAGCCGCCGGCCGCCGTTTCGGCCTCGCCGTGATCCTGTCCTGTCC
>NZ_JADKYB010000014.1 GCF_016918855.1 Actinacidiphila acididurans | reverse complement strand
GATGCCAATAGGCGGGGCGCTGCCCTGGGTCGTGACATGCAGCAGGATCACATCGCCCACCGCGTGAGCAGTGACCGACTGCGTCAGTGACGTGCCCTGCATCAGACCGCCCACAGGAGTAAACGCGCTTTGGGCGGGGGCCGTTTGCATGAGGACGGCGATGCCGAACGCGACGTTCGGGTCACCGAAGACGGGGGGCTGCGGGGGACTGGCGGGATCGGATACGTAGGGGTTGCCGTTGCTGTCGAGTTCGTAGGTGTATCCCGGTGTGGACCCGGCCGTGCCCGTACCGGTGTCGAACCCGTAGAACGAGTAGAGCTCGTTGCTGCCTGTGGGTGTGATCGACGGGCCTGTGCCGGTTCCGGTGACGTCCAGGTTGGCCTGCGCAACCAGGACGCCGGTCTGTCCGGAGCCGGGGTTGTACTCCTGCCCGGCGATCCGCACGGCCGAGGGGGTGCCCGAGGTCGTCACGGTGGCCGTCGCGGTTCCCGTCGCCGTGACTGTTCCCTCGTAGACCACTGCTGAGAAACCGGAGTTGGCACTGCCCCGCAGGGTGCTCCCAATCTGCTTCCAGGTCGCACCGCCCCCACTGATGCCAATAGGCGGGGCGCTGCCCTGGGTCGTGACATGCAACAGGATCACATCGCCCACCGCGTGAGCAGTGACCGACTGCGTCAGTGACGTGCCCTGCATCAGACCGCCCACAGGAGTAAACGCGTTACCGGGCGGAGGCGTAGCGGGCGTGGTGAACGTCTGGTTGCTGCCGTTGGTAGTGCCTGCCGCGTTGGTCGCCACCAGCCGGTAGTCGTACGTGGTTCCGGGGGACAGGCCGGACAAGACGGCCGACTCCCCCACCGCACTGCTGCCAGAGCCCGCGCCGGCGGGCGAAGCCGGCGCCACCGATCCGTAGCCGGTGCTGGTGCCGTACTGGAACTGGTAGGTGGTAGCGGCGCCCTCGGGGTTCACAGTCCCGTTGAGCGTTGCGGCGGTGCCGGTGACGCCTGACGCCGCACTGGTGGTGACAGCCGGCGCGGAGTGCAGCGGGGGCGAGTTGCAGTCGTTCGCCTGGGCTGTGTCAAGCGCGGTCCACTGCGCGCTGGTCAGATTCGGCAACCCTGAGTAGCCCACCCACTGAAGCGTGCCGTCTCCGCCGTTGGAGCAAATGTCCGACATCATGTTCGGGATGGACTCGTAGCTGCCGCTGCCCAGCGGAGAGAAATTGGTCTCGGCAACGAAGATCTTCGGCTGCGCGATCGTTGACTCGCCGGACAGGCCCTGGATGATGGAGAACGTCTGCGCGAAGGTGTTCGCGAACGTGGTTTCGCCGTACTGGCTCTGCGGGTAGCCGTCCACGCCGACCATGTCGACGTTGGATGCTCCGGGCCAGTAGGGGGTCGGGTCTATGACCGTGCCCCCGGCTCCGTTGAAGACATTCGGCACCCACATGAAGTACGCCAGGCCGTTCGCGGTGCTGTCGATGTCGTTCCGGACGGCATCCCACGCGCTGACCCACTGTGCTGGGGTGGTGCCCTCGCAGTCGCCCTGCGCCCACGGGTACTGGCCGCTCACGTTGAACTCGTGCGCGAAGGTAACGATGACGGGCTTGCCCGCTGAGGCGATAGCCGAACCGATTGACTTCGCGTAGGACTGGATAGCCGACCCGTTCGCGCCGATGGTGGTCATGGTCGGGCCGCTGCCTGAGCACGTGTTGCTCCCCTGCGAGCCGATCCACGGCTCGATCTCAAGGAATGCGCTGGCCCCCGCGGACTGGGCGGGACTGAAGAAGGACTGAGGATACGAGCTGCCCCAGTCGAGGTAGTAGTTGGCCACGTCCGGGCTCTGGCCGGAAACGGTGGAGTAGCTTCCGCTGTCCTCCGCGCTGGTCCAGATTCCGAGGTTGGTAGCCGGGGGAGGCGAGGCCGCGTGCGCGACTCCGGCGTGCGCCATGGCCGGCCCGAGGACCGCCAGCACGCACGCGACCAGGAGCGCGGCCCTGGATTTCCAGGCCTTGCGAAAGGTGACCAATGCAGATACCTGCCCTTCCGGAGCAATCCGGTGGATCGGGAGTGCTGATCAGACGGCTGTGACCGTTCCGGAGCCTTCCGCAGGCCATCGCGGCAGGTGCGACACCAGCCGTTCCGCCGGTCCGGCGCACCGTCGATGGCCATGAGCGTCCCCTGCCGACCGGCCCGGGACCATGTCGTTTGACCGGAAAAGTAACCGGCACAATCGGACTTGGGACTTGTAGGTTCCGGCAGGGCTGGGAACAATCGCTCCCCGGAGTCCTGATCCGGAGCTAAGGGGGCCGGTTGCACGAGGCGCAGGCTGCGGGGGCGTGGGTCAAAAGTCAGCGGCTGGCCTCGGGGATGACCCAGGAAGAGCTGGCGAGCAAGTCCGGGCTGAGCGTGCGGGCGATCAGCAACCTGGAGCGTGGCCGCACCGCGCGGCCGCATCCTCGGTCCCTTGAGGCGCTGGCGGCCGCGTTGGGGCTGCCGGAAACTGCCGGTACCGCGTGGGCGTCCCGGCTGCGTGCCGACCAGGCCCGCGACTCTTCATCGCAAGCGCTGCGGCAGCTGCCGACGGCGGGTGAACGGTCACCGCAGCCGCATACCGTGCGCACTGCCGCCAACCCCGGCCTGCCCAACGGTGAACCGGCGAGCCCGGAGGCCATGGCGTCGCCCGAACCACTTGAGCGCCCCGAACCGCTTCAGCGCCCCGAGCCACTTGAGGGCCCCGAGCCCGCTGAGCGGCCGGCCCACCGGGGTGCCGATCCAGCGCCGAGGCCGCGGGCGGCCATGGCGCTCGCGCCGCTGGCCCAGGGCGATCCGTCCCGTATCGGCTCCTTCCGGCTGCTCTCGCGGCTCGGCGGCGGGGCGATGGGCGAGGTGTTCCTGGCCGCAAGCCGTGCCGGGCTGCCAGTGGCGGTCAAGCGGGTGCGTGCCGAGTACGCGCGGGACGTCGTGTTCCGCGCCCGGTTCGCCAAGGAGGTGGCCGCGGTGGAGGCCGTGACCGGCGGCCACACCCCTGCGCTGATCGACGCGGACGCCGAGGCCGAGCGCCCGTGGATCGCCACTGCGTACGTCCCTGGCCCCTCGCTGGCGCAGGCAGTGGACCTCACTGGTGCGCTGCCCGAGCCGCTGGTGCTCGCCCTGGGCGGCGGGATCGCCGAGGCCCTCGCGGCGATCCACGCCGCGGGGATCGTGCACCGGGACCTGAAGCCCTCGAACATCCTGCTGGACCGCGACGGCCCGAAGGTCATCGACTTCGGGATCTCCCGCGCGCTGGACGGCACTGCGCTCACCGCGACCGGGATGCGGGTGGGCACCGCCGGATACACAGCCCCGGAACTGGCTGCGCACAGGCAGACGCTGCCGGCCGGGGACGTGTTCGCGCTCGGCTGCTTGCTGGCCTACGCCGCCACCGGCGTCACCCCGTTCGGCGAGGGCACGGATGCCCAGGTGCTCTACCGGATCGTGCACGAGGCGCCGGACCCGCGGGCACTGGCGTGCCGAGACGAGACTCTGCGGGCCCTGATCGAGGCATGCCTGAACAAAGACCCCGACGCCCGCCCCGCCCCGCAAGCCGTCATCAAGGCATGCCGCGGCGCGCCCGCTCCGGGTGGATCCTGGCTGCCGGCCCCGCTGGCCGCGCAGTCCGCCGCGTACGGCAGCGAGGTCGCGCAGCAGTTGGCCCGGGCGGCGCGCCGACGCGCGACCCGACGCGTGCAGATCGGCCTGGCTCCACTGCTCATCCTCGTCATCCTCGCGATCCTCGTCCGCGTCGTCGCCGCGCCCACTGCCGCCAAATCCCACGGCGCCGACCTGCACACACTCGGCCCGAGCAGTCCCGCCGGCTCGTCCACCGCGCACGCCCCGGCGCAGTGGGCGCCCCCGGCCGTCATGCTGGGGACCTGGACCAGCGCGGAGGGCGACGGCGGCTACTCCACCATCGCGGGACAGCGCCCGAACGTCGCCAGCACTTACCTGTTCTGGGGCAACAGCTTCCCCACCTCGTTCGCCGGCCAGGCGCAGTCCGCCGGCGCGATCCCCTTCGTGGAGATCGAGCCCTGGCAGGGCGGGGGCCCCAGCGACTGCCGCTACGCCTCCCACTTTCCGGCCATGACCACGATCGGCGCGAACGGCGTGGCGATCAGCCGCTACCTGGGCGCGTTCGGCTCGGCGATCGCCTCCTTCGGGCACCCGGTCATCATCACCTTCGCCCGCGAATTCAACGTCTCCGGCCAGTACCCCTGGGCCCAGGGCGACTGCGAAGGCACCACGGCCGCGCAGTGGATCAAGGCATGGGACACAGTGCGATCCGATATCGACGCCACGGCGGGCGGCCTGGCGCACTTCATGTGGGCCCCGGGCCCGGACACCGGCGGCACGACCATCGACCCCACCCCCTACTGGCCCGGCGCGTCCCAGGTCGACATGGTTGGCGTCGGGGGCTTCCCCAATACCCGCTGGGGATCCCAGCTCGGGACATTCTCCGGCGTGTTCGGCCCGGTGTTCCACGAGATCCACACCCTGACCAGGCTGCCGATCTTCGTCGCGGAGACCAACCTGGCACCGCTGGACGGGAGCGGATACCAGTCCCTTCCGGGGTTCATCTCCGACCTGTGCTCCAACGGCGGTGACGGTGTCCTGCAATTCCAGGACACTCAGGCCCTGTCCAGCAAGCAGTGGACTGAGCTCGACAAGGCCCTGGCCAGCGACTGCGGCGCCACCACCGCAGAAGGCGACTGACCGTGTACGTGCCGAACACAGCTCTGTCGCACTTTCGGGGTAGCGAGGGCGGTGCCATAGCCTCGGAGCAACAGTGCAGGAGAGGGGTTGCCCGTGGCGGTGGGGAGGCTGTTGAAACTCAAGGCGGCAGACGACACCGTGGGCCTGCCGGCATCACGCCCAGTTCCGCCAACCCCCCCTTGGGGAGCGCGTAGATCCAGGTGCGGTCGGCCTCGTGGGAGACGGTGGCCTTGCCGGCCGGGACGGGGGACAATCGACGGTTCCATTCGCGTAATGCGTATGTACTGAGCTTCGATCAACGGCCCCGGAGTGCCCGAGCGCAACGCTGAAGCCGGAACTCCCCGAGCCCCGAGAGGAATGCTGGTCCGCCGTGCGAGTGGTGGATGTCCTGTCCATTGACACCGGATACGCGCACGCCGTGCACCCTTTGATTGCTTCCGGCGCGGACGGGGAGCCTCTCCTGTTCACCATCTGGGGGAACGGGTCGGAGATCCGCCGGTGGGACGTCAGGAGCGGTGAGGTCGTCCGGCGTTATGCGGAGGAACTCCCGGGATGCAACGACAGTGTTCTCGCCTCGCTGCCGGACGGCCGGCGCGTTCTCGCTGTGGCCACCGAGGACGGTGTGGAGCGGTGGGACGCCTTGACCGGAGAACCGCTGGGCGGGGTGTATCCGATGGGGAAGACCATCTGGGGCCTGGCGGCGGGTGCGCTGCCGGACGGCCGGACGGTACTCGTCGGCGCCGGGCACGACGGTACCGTCCACCGCTGGGATCCCGCGACGGGTGAACCTCTTGGTCCCGTGCTGCGCGGTCACAGGCCGAGCGTGTTGTCCGTGGGCCTCGTGCGTCTGCCGACTTCGCAGGCCGTGATCGTGTCCGGGGACGATTCCGGGTTCCTTCGACGCTGGGACGCGGTGACCGGTGATCCGCTCTGCGAGCCGGTGCTGGGGCATGCGTCCCAGGTCGACATCATTGTTCCTCTTGCATCGGACGGTGCGCGCCGGCTCTTCGCTTCGTGCGACTCGGCGGGTGAGATGTGCCTGTGGGACGCGGCGACGGGGGAACAAGCAGGTGGGGCCCTGACGACCGTTGCGGACGTCTACGTCATGGCGACGGCGTGTCCGGCCCGTACACCGTTGCTGTTCGCCGCGGGGGCGGATGGGCGGATCGCCGCCTGGAATGTGACCACCCGTGAGCCGGTGGACGTTTCCCTGAGCGGCGTGTCCGTTGCCCTTCTGGATCGGCCGGACGGGACCGTCGTTGTGGCAACGGGCACATCGCGAGGCGGGATTACTCTCTGCTCCTTGTCAGGATGATGGGAGTGCCGACGATCCGGGCGGCGGGCCCGGCCTACTTGGGGTCGCCGGTGAACTGCGGGTCCTTTTGTTGGTTGTAGATCTCCTTGCCGGTGGCGTTGTAGGCGTGGACGTATGGGGGGGCCATCGCGGAGAAGGGGTTGGTGGTGGACGTGCCGGTGGTGAAGGCCGCCGTGTAGAAGAACGCACCGCCCGACATGGTCGCCGGATACTGCTTCGGGTTGTCGCCGTAGCTGATGGTGATCTTGGCGACGTCCGAGGTGTAGTGGCCGGCGCCCAGGGAGAGGTATCGCCCTGCGCCGGCCGGCTCGCCGGTGGAGTCGAAGTATTCGATGGTGTGGCCGGTGCCCCACAGGCGGTTGTTGATGAACGTCGGCGGGACGGCCTGGCTGGTGCCCCGGTCGCTCTTGGTCTCGCACTGCACGTACTGGTCCGCGGGGCCGACGGCGACGACCGCGCCGTCCCAGTCCTGCGAGGCGACGGGGGTGCGGACGGCGATCACCGCGTGGTAATTCGGGGCGTCCGATCCCAGGCAGGAGGCCAGGATCTTGGCGACGGTCCCGGCGGCGATCGGGGTCGTGGCCGTGCTGGTGACGGTGAACGCGGTGGAGGTGGGGGCCACGTGGGACGAGGCCGGCGTCGAGCCGCCCGCGGCCGACGGGGAGACCCGCGTCGGGCTAGGGCTAGGGCTCGGGCTCGGTGACGTGGCAGTGCTCGTCGGGGTTCCGCCGCCGGCGGCCAGGACCGGCTTGGCGGTCCCCTCCCCGCCGAAGACGGCCACGGCCGCGACGCTCACCGCCGCGACCCCGGCGGCGACGCCCAGCGGCAGTCCCCACCTGCGCGGCAGCGAAACACGCTTGTCGTCCGGATCGATCTTCATCAGTAGGTCCTCTCGGATCCGCCGGTGGTTCGGCAGATCACGATCGGGGGGAGGCGCTGGAATACCCTGCGTGTCATTCATCGTGCGACCTCCTCCGCGGTGCCGGGATTCTTCGAACTGGACGACGTCTGAACCGTGCCCGCGCCGGTGAGGTCGGCCCCCAGCCGGCGCCGTGCCCGGTGCAGTCTGGACTTCACGGTTCCGACCGCCACCCCCAGCGCCGCCGCGGCCGCCTGCTGATCCAGGCCCGACCAAATGCACAACTCGACGACCTCGCGCTCGTGGCGCGGGAGCCGGGCCAGCGCCCGGTGGATCTGCGACATCCGGCGCGCGTCGTCGACCAGGCCGGCGACGAGGTCCGCGTGGTCGCCCACCGGCTCGTCGTGCGAGACGAGCCGGTGCAGCAGCGCCTCGGCCCGCCGCAGCCGCCGCCTGGTGTTCGACAGCAGGCGGTCGGCGATGCCGAGCAGCCACGGGAGGGCCGATTCGCGGTCCAGCACGATCTCCGACCGCCGACGCCAGGCATGAAGGAACACGGTCGCCGTCAGATCCTCGGCCTCGGACCAGTCGGCCGTCCGCCGGAACAGGTAGTTGTAGACGGTCTTCGCATGACGGTCGAAGATCCGCCCGA
Organism: Actinacidiphila acididurans; assembly: GCF_016918855.1. Taxonomy (GTDB): domain Bacteria; phylum Actinomycetota; class Actinomycetes; order Streptomycetales; family Streptomycetaceae; genus Actinacidiphila; species Actinacidiphila acididurans. The sequence goes on along the minus strand of NZ_JADKYB010000014.1, from coordinate 284,613 downwards.
ACGCCTCCCGGTCGCCGTCGACTGCCCGTGCCCACAACTCCCGGTCGGATATCCCTCCAACAGGTGCGGTGGGACCAGCGTCGTTCAGTTCCATGCCCTGTACGTGTCCGGCACCCGGCCGAAGGTTCCCGCTGAACTCGCTCATTGTCGACGGACGCCCTCGGTGTGATGGTTGGCCCGCCTCTCAGCCCCGCCGCCGGCGGCCGGTGCCTCCTTCGCTGACAGGCCGACGCGAGACCGTAGCCGGGCTCAGCCCGAGCCGGATCGGCGACACGCCCGCGCCGATCGGGTGACGCCGCGCGCGAACGGGTGATTCAGGTGCCCTTCCCCTTTGCCAGGTGGAATGTACATGAGTGGCATTCGTCCGGTGAAAGTACGTATGACCACTTGGGAGAGAAGATGCCGATACAAGCGAGGGCGCTCGTGCGCGGTGGCACGGTGCTGGTCACCGCCGCCGCGGCTGTCGCCGTGCTGGTCGCTCCTGCCGCAACCACCGAAGCCGAAGCCCAATCCCAAGCCCAATCCCAAGCCCAAGTCCAAGCCCAAGTACGGGCTCACGGCGGGGGGACAACCGGAGGGCGGCCGGCCGAGAGCCGGCAGATCGCGTCCTCGGTTCTGGACGCGGACGAGAACGCCGAGTTCACCTTGACCGCGATCCGGTCCACCGTCGACCCGCTGGCCGCCTCCGTACGCCTGAAGGCCTTCGTCCGGCAGCACGGCCGCCTCGTGTTGTCGGACGAGGTACGGGTCGGCGCGGTGGACGGCTGGTTCTGGTTCCCGGTCACGGGACTGGGCGCGATCTGCGAGTTCTCGACGGCGAGTACCAACCCCGCGCCCATCACCGTGAGCCTGCTGATCACTCCGGCGGTCGGCTGCTCGCTGCCTGAGCACTTCGAGCTGCGGGACGGGAAGTTCGAGGCCGACGGCAGCAGCGCGCGGGCCCCGCACGGCGGAGTGAGTGCCGGCGGTGGCGGCATGGCCGGACGGGCTGCCGGTCTGGGAGCGCCGGCCGGCGGGTAGGGGCAGCGGCGCGAGAACCTCCGGGGTGCGGAGCGGTGACAGTGGACAGTCCCACTCCGCCCGGAGGTTCTCCTCGTATCACGATGTCCGGATCAGGCAGCGCCCCTGGGCGCTGCGACAAGTTCTTGCGCCAGTCGTCGGGCCTCGGCGTGCGAGTCGGCCAGTGACGCCGTGTGGAGATCGATGAGCTCGGCCATCGCGGGAACCACGGGCGCCAGCGTCAGCTGAGGCTTGATCGCGTGGATCGCCAGGCCGAGAGTCCTGGGGCCCAGCACCGTCTCAAGGGTCGGCAGTAGATGATCCATGCCGTAATTGGGGGATCCCTGCTCGTACGATCCGCCCCGCGCCGAGACGACAACGGCCGGACGACCGGCCGCAGGCGGACCGTCCGGGAAGGCAATGGTCCGGCCCACGACGACGACCTGGTCGAGCCACGCCTTGAAGGACGACGGCATCGTGTAGTTGTACATCGGAACAGTGAAGAGATACGCGCTCGCCCCGAGGAATTCCTCGATGAGCTCATCCTGGACGAGCAGTGCCTCGGCCTCTGCCGGGGTGTGCAGGGAAGCGTCGGTGAGCCGCGCGGAGACGCCGGCAGCGGTGAGGTGCGGCACCGGGGTGGCTGCCAGATCGCGATACACGACGTCGCCCTCCCACACGTCGCGGAAGGATCGCGCCACTTGGCGCGAGATCGACTTGACGTCGAAGGTGGTGGCGTCGATGTGCAGCAGGTAGAACATGCGTCTCACTCCGGGTGGTGGCGGATCACGGCACTGCGCATCCATGCTCACGCCCATCGTCCTGATCCCCTCATCGCCAGTAACCGAGTTACTATTGGTTACCATGGACGCTCAGCCCGAACCGGCCCGGCAGCCCGAGTCGGCCCGGCCTGCTACGTCACGCAACGACATCGAGATCACTGACGCCGACTGCGCGATGTTCCAGAACGCCGTGGAACTCGTGGGCGGCAAGTGGAACGGCGCGATCCTGCTCGCGATCGGGCGCGGCGCAACGCGGTTCTCCGAAATCGGGGCGCGGATCGACGGCATCTCCTCGCGCCTGCTGGCCGCCCGGCTGCGGCTGCTCGAGCACCACGGGCTGGTGGTCCGGGACGTCATCGCGTCTCACCCCGTGCAGATCAGGTACACCCTGAGCCAGAGCGGCAGGGAACTCGTGCGCGTGCTCATCCCGCTGGTCCCCTGGGGATCGCGCTGGGGCATCACCGTCGACTGACCCGGCGAATCGACCTCACCTGGCGGCCTCAGCCGGTTTCACCCGGCGGCCTCAGCCGGTTCGGCGTCGACGTGCTCGACGTCGTGGGCGCCGGCCGGCCCTTGTACACAGGTGCCCTCCAGGCCGACGAAACCGTCGACGGCGCCTCCTCGGCGGCCTGACGGATCGCCGTATCGGCTGGCAGCCCACCTCTTCCGCCTGCGGGCGAGTTGCGCCCAACTTATGAGTGCGCACCCTCTTCGTGAGAGTGGACTTGCATGAACGGGTGGGTCGGCGTACCTTCATGCAAGTCAACTCGCACGAAGGGGAATGACTCTCATGACTACGACTGCCACTGCCACGATCACCACCCGGACCCTCACGCTGGGCAACGGACTGGAGATCACCATCGAGGAGCACGGTGACGCGATCGCGTCGGAAGGCAGGGGCCTGCTGCTCCTGCACGGTGGCGGCGGGCCGCGCACGATGGCCGGGCTCGGGACGGCGCTCTCCGAGCACGGCTACGTGGTGATCCCGACCCACCCCGGGTTCGAGGGCACGCCGAGGGTGCCGTGGCTGGACTCGGTCGCCGACCTGGCCGACGCCTACCTGGACCTGCTCGAGGAACTCGGGCTGACGCACGTGATGGTGATCGGGAACTCCGTCGGCGGCTGGATCGCCTCGGAGATGGCGCTGCGCGACATCGACAGCAGGGTCATGTCCCTGGTGCTGCTCAACGGGACCGGCATCCGCCCCGACAACGCGACCCAGATCACCGACATCCGCACCCTGCCGCCGGCCGCGTTCGGCCGGCTGGCGTTCCACAACCCGGCCTTCCGCCCCGACCCGGCCGCGTTGAGCGACGAACAGCGCGCCACGATGGCCGCCAACCAGCAGGTCCTCGCGCTCTACGCGGGCGAGCACTTCCTCTTCGCGCCGAAGCTGCGCCGGCGCCTGCACCGCGTCACCGTGCCGGTGCTGGTGGCCTGGGGCGAGGAGGACTGCGTGGTCACCCCCGAGTACGGGCGCGTCTACGCGTCGGCCTTCTCCAACGGCCACTTCCGGTCCATCCCGGAGGCCGGGCACCTTCCGCAGATAGAGCAGCTGGGTTCGGTGCTGGGCGCCATCGGGAGCTTCGTCGACGACGTCATCAAGCCCGACGGTGAATGACGGCCGTCCGCCGCGGGCCCGCGTGCCTCGTACGCACGGCCCGCGGCGGAGCCCGTCGCGGACGGAACCCGCCAGGGCCGTCCTCCGGCACCCGCGCAGGGCCCGCGGCAGAAAAAGGGTGGGACCGGTGACAGCACACAGGACGGCGGGCCGTGCCAACCAGAAGCTGCGCACCCGCACCGCGATCGTCGAGGCCGCGGCCGAACTGAGCGGCACCGGCCGCGAGGTGACCATGCCCGAGATCGCCAGGGCGGCCCTGGTCTCGGAAGCCACGGCCTACCGTTACTTCCCCGACCTCGCCGGCTTGCTGCGTGAGGCCATCGCCGGGCAACTGCCCAGTGCCGCCACGGCACTCGAAGCGGTCGCCGACTCCGGCGACCCGGTGGCACGCGTCGCCGCCGCCACCGAGTTCCTGCTGCGGCACATCCTGAGCCGGCAGGGCGTGGTCCGGGCGCTGATCGCGGCGACGATCACCAGGCCCGGTGCGCCGCCGCACGCCCGGCCCGGCCTGCGTTTCGGCCTGATCGACAACGCGCTCGCCCCCCTGGAGCGCTCCCTCGGTGCCGCCGATCCCGCCGCCCTGGCCCAGCTCAAACGCGACCTGGCGGTCGTCGTCAGCGCCGAGGCCCTCTTCGGCCTCACCGACCTGCACGGGCTCGACCCCGAGCAGGCCATCGTCAGCATCGTCCACACCGCCACGACGCTCACCCGTACGGCCCTCCAAGACCTCCCGGACCGGCCGTAGCTCCGGCGGCGGCCCGGGTTCGTTACAGGGCGCGCCGGGGTGGCCGGGGTGGTGGGGCACAGGTGTTCCGGGGGGCTCTCGGGGGCTGGGCGGTGGGGACTTCGGGGCGGGGGGCGGGGGGTTGGGGGGCCGGCCTTGGGTGGGGGCGGGCGGTGGCGCGCCCGGGGGAGGGGACGGGTGCGGCGTGCAGGCGAGGGTCACACACATGTCTGCGGTCTGTAACAGGCAGTGTCTCCGTGATCGCTTTACGTGGACGCGCGTGATGGTGGTGGTCCCCGGCGGACCTGCCGGGGGTGAGTACCACTGGTGCGGCCCGACGGCCGTGCCCTGCACGAAAGGGGACACGAGTGTCCCGTTTTGCATCCCGTCTCACCGCGACCGCCCTGGCCGCCGGAGCCCTGCTGGCCGCCGCGGCGCTTCCGGCCACGGCCGCCGACCACAGCCGGCACCACCACCCGCGGGAGCGGTCCCAAGTGGTGCACCACCCGCGGGAGCGGTCCCAAGTGGTGCTGGGCGCCGTCCATCACGACAGGTCCGTACGCGGCATCCGCAGCAACGCCTCGCTCAACAAGGAGTGGGTGACCGTCGTCAACACCGGCCGCGGGGCCGTGAACCTGTCCGGCTGGACCCTGTCGGACGAGGCGCACCACACCTACCGCTTCACCAACCGGTGGCTGGCCGGCCACACGGCCGTCCGCGTCCACACCGGCATCGGATACGACACGGCGGCCAACGTCTACCAGGACCGCCGCAACTCCGTGTGGAACGACCACCGCACCGCGACCCTGCGCGACAGCCACGGCCGCATCGTCGACACCAAGTCCTGGGACCACCGCCACCACTGACCCGACCCGACCCGACCCGCCCCCGAGTGCCACGCATCGGGGGCGGGCTCACCAGTCGGCGTCCGCCAGGAGGGGGCCGAGGGGGCCCAGGTCGAGGCCCAGGTCGGTGCGGCGGAGGCCGTGCTGTTCGCAGAGCTGGGTCATCGTCCGGTCCAGCATCATCAGGGCGGTGCCGAGGGCGTCTTCCTGGGCCTCGGTGAGGGCGCCGTCGTCGATGCGGCGGATCGCCTGGCGCTCGATGAGCTGGCGGAGGAGTTCCACCAGGGTGAGGACGAGGGAGACCAGGTCGCGGGCCGCGTGGCGGGGGTCGATGTCAAGGCGGGCGTCCGTCACAGGGGGCCTCCGTCGGCCCAGGGGGCGGGGACGCGTTCGTTGACCGACGACAGGAGGGCTTGCAGGGAGAGCCGGATCAGCGGGACCTCGGCGATGGCGATCACCAGGTCGCCGGTGATGACCACCCCTGTGGCCAGGACCCGGTCGATCAGGTCCACCAGCGGCACGCCGAGGGGCGCCCCGGCGTCCGGTCCCGACCAGGGGACGACTCCGGCGCCCACCGTCACGTCGCCGACTGTCATGTCCGCTCCCCGGCGAGTTCGGCGTCCTCGGCGTCCTCGACGTCCTCGGCGAACGAGTACGGGACCCAGGGGCCGGACAGGTCGACGTCCACGCCGGAAAGCGCGACTTCCTCGCGCATGATCCGTACGAGCGCGGCCAGTTCGGGTCCTCTCGCCTCCTCCACGAGATAGGCGGCGTTCATCACCTGGAGGCGGTCGTTCCCGGTGACCCGGGGGCCGTGCGGGCGCCGCTGCACCGAACCGGCGGCGACGCCCCGTACGGCATCGTGCACCCGGGCGGCCGCCGCCCGCGCCGCGTCCTGGCGGGAGAGCCGGTCCTGCTCCCTGCCGCGCACCCGCGAGAGGTACGCGCGTCCCGCGCCGGGGCCTGCGGGGGCCGGCTCGGGGGGCGACGGCTCGGCGGCGGGCCGGCTGTCCCGCCGCAGATGGACCTTGACGGCCCATTCGACCCGCCCCTCCGTACGGTTCAGCACGCGGTGGAACCGCTCGAGGCTTTCGGCGAGTACGGACCGGGCCCGGTGACGGTCGGTGAACAGGGTCGCGAGGGGCAGCGGGACGACCGGGCCGAGCGCTGCGGCGGCGGACACGGCCGCGTGATGCGCGCGGGCGCAGGCTTCCAACGTGCTCTGATCCGCGAGGCGTTGCTGGAGGGCCTGCTCCGTGAACTCCTCCGCGGGCACCTCCTGCACCAAGGCCGCCAGCGAGTCTCCGATCGGCAGTACGGTGAGCGGTCCACCCCGGGCATGGCCGGTGCCGGCGGGCAGCCCGGTGGGCAGCTCAGCAGGTAGTCCCGCGGCCGTACGGCTCCGGCAGATCGCGAAGACGCACAGGAGGGACGTGCTGCGGGCGGCGGCTGTCGAGGTCACGTGCGCTCCTTCTCCTTCGCGCTCCCGCCACTGCGTGACGCACCGCTGCCCGACCCGCTCTGTTCCAGCTCTTTCAGGCGTTCGCGCAACTCCTCGTTCTCCCGGGCGAGCGCGTGTTCCGCCGCACGCGACGACAGCGCGGGATCGGTCGTCCACCAGTCGATGCCCGCCTTGCGGGCGGTTTCCACCGAGGAGACGAACAGGCGCAGGCGGATCGTGAGCAGCTCGATGTCGAGGAGATCGATCTTGATGTCGCCGGCGATCACGATGCCCTTGTCGAGGATCCGTTCCAGGATCTCCGCGAGACTGGTGGTGGCGGGACCCGGGGTGTACGCGGCGGGGTTCGTTTCCGGGACGTCGAGCTGTGCCGTCCCGGAAACCGCCATCCTGACCGACGTGTTGTCCATCAGCGCATACCTCCGAGCCCGGGGCGATGGGCGTCGAGGGGCCGCTGGTCGAGCAGGTCCAGCAGGCGTTCCTCCTCCGCCGCGAAGTGCTCGGCGTCGATCTCACCGTCGTCGAAGGCCCGGTTGAGCGCGGCGAGTCGAGCGTGGACGACCGCCGGGTCGTACAGCTCCCGTTCCGCCGCGTCCAGGACGACGTCCGCCACCCAGGAGACGCCCTGCACGGGCGCGAGCGGCAGCAGCAGCAATCCCTTGAGCAGTCCCATCTCAGGCCGGTCCCATGTCAGGCCGCCGCCGGCGCCGGCGCAACCGCGAAGCTGTAGCAGGGCAGCGGGCCGGTGACCTGAAGGGTGACCTGACCCGTGTGCAGGACGGCGAGCGCCGCGACCGCCGCGTGGAACCGCGCCACGTCGCCCTCCGCCACCAGGAAGGACGCGTTGAGCGCGCAGCCCGCGGGCTCCGTTCCCCGTACGGTTTCCGTGGCGAGGCCGGTGAGCGCGGTCAGCACCTCCACGCCCGCCTGCGCCGCGCGTCGCCCGACGGCCGCCGCCACCGCTTCGCCGAGGCGGATGTTCGCCGCGTACCCGGGCCGGCGGCGTGCCTCCTGGCGCAGCGACCGTACCCGCGGGTCCTGGCGCACGATGTCGGCCAGGCCGTCCTCCACGGCGTGTGCCTTGACGTTCATCTCCACATGGCCCTCGATACGGTCGAGCGCCGCGAGATAGTCCGCCCGTCCGGCCGTCAGCCGGGCGAGGACGGGCTCCTCGCCGTCCGTCACCACGCCGAAGCGCATCGGCAGTACGGGGCCACTGCGGGCGAGGGCGGTCAGGACGTCCTGGTGGGCCTGCAGGTCCCTGCGGTAGGCGCGGAGCCGGGCGGGAGCCGCGCTCACCGCCACCGCGAGGTCGTCGGCCGCCAGCGTCCTGACCTGCGCCGCGGGGGCGCCCACCCCGCGCAGGCCGGTGGGCGGGGGCACGGAGCCCCTGGTCACGCCGTAGACGTACAGGCTCACTGGTCAGTCCTCCTCACTGCGCCGCCGGGAGCGCGGGCGGCTGCCTTCGCCGGTACGGCGCCGGGGCGCCGGCTCCTCCTCGCCGATGTCGCCGCCGTTGTCGCTGTCGTCGTCGCCGTCCTCGTGGTGGCCGGGGACGGCGTCCTTCACCTTCTCGCCCACGGAGCGCACCGCCTTCTTCGCGCCCGCCTTTCCGGCGCTCTTGGCCGCGCCGGCACCCGCGCCGGCGCCGCCGAACAGCTCGGGCACCGTCCTGCTGGTCGCGTCGTGTTCCAGGTCCAGGCGGTTGCACACCTCCGCGAACCGCAGATACGTGTCGACGCTGGCCACGACTATTCGCGCGTCGATCTTGAGGATCTCGATGCCTACGAGGGAGACCCGGACGAACGCGTCGATGACGATGCCGCGGTCGAGGATGAGATCCAGAACGTCGTAAAGGGTGCCTGCGCGAGGGGCGCAGACGACTCCATCGGTGATGACCGTCACGGGGACACCGCTCCTTCGTTCGCTGCTGTCGGGAAGCGCTCAGTCGTCGGCGTCACCACGCCGGTAGCGGCGCACCCTGCGGTAGCCGCGCAGTGCGCCGTCGTCGCCCAGCTGTACTTCGTACGTGGCCATGAGGCTGATCGTGTCCGGGATACGGGGGACCTCCAGCACCTCGACGCCGACCAGCCAGCCGTGGTCGTCGGAGCGGCACACTTGCGAACTGCCCTCCACCCGGTGGTCGATGAGCTCGGCCAGGCTGTCCCGGGCCGCGCGGGCCGCTTCCGCCGCACTCGACACCTTCGCCGAGCGGTCGGTGTCCCTACGGGTTGCCGTGCGGGTGCGCTGTTCTGCCATGGGCTCAGTCTCCGAAGGGTGCGGCGGCGGCGCACGCCGTGCTGGGCCAACCGAAGTGCGGCCGGGACGGCGAGCCCTCTTTTTTGACCGATCGGTCTCGATGTCGTTAGGGTCACCGCATGGCGAGGAGCAAGGAGTTCGACCCGGGCGTGGCGTTGGACCGGGCGCTGGAGCTGTTCTGGGAGCGCGGGTACGAGGCGACGTCGATGGCGGATCTCGTCGAGCACCTGGGGGTGGCCAAGGCGAGCATCTACGCGACCTTCGGCGGCAAGCAGGAGTTCTTCGCGAAGGCGCTGCGGCGGTATCTGGACCGCACCGACCCGAGGATCATGGCGGACCTGTCGCGGCCCGGGCCGGTCGTACCGGCGGTGAAGGCGCTGATCGGCCGTTACGTCGACGAGGCCGCGGACGACGACCGGCACATGGGGTGCATGGTGGTCAACAGCGCGGTGGAGCTGGCGGCCCGGGACGTCGGCGTGGCCCGGCTGGTGGAGACCAGTTGGGCGCACCTGGAGACCACGCTGACGTCGGCTCTGCTGCGCGCGCGGGCGCAGGGCGAATTGGCGCCGGAGGCCGATCCGCGGGCGCTGGCGCGGTTCCTGCTGGTGTTCCTCCAGGGGGTGCGGGTGCTCGAACGCACGCCCGATGCCGCCGTACGGCTGCGCGACGCGGCCGCGGTGGCGGTGTCACTGCTCGGCTGAACCCCGGGATCGTCCCCCGCGGCCTGCGCCGGGGTTTCTTCCTGCCCTCATAGGATACCGATCGTTCTGGAATTGAGGCCGGCATGAGTGCGCGTTTCGACGGCAAGGTCGTACTGATCACCGGAGGCGGGGGAGTCATCGCGGTGAGCACCGCGCAGGCATTCGCCGACCAGGGGGCGACCGTGGTGCTGGCCGGCCGTACTCCCGCCAAGCTGGCCGAGGCGGCCGGCCGCATCCGTCCCACCGGCGGCGGCGAGGTCGACCGCGTCACGGTGGACGTCACCGATTCCGGGCAGGTGGCCGCGATGGTGGACGAGGTCGTACGCCGGCACGGCGGGCTCCACGTGGCCTTCAACAACGCGGGCGTCTTCGGCACCGGCGCCCCCGTCGCCGACCTGGACCCGGACGCGTGGACGGCGGTGCTGGAGGTGAACCTGACCGGCGTGTTCCTGACGATGAAGCACGAGATCCGTCACATGCGCGCCCACGGCGGCGGCGTCATCGTCAACATGGCGTCCAACATCGGGGCCCACGTCCGCCGCCCCGGCATGGCCGCCTACGCCGCGTCCAAGGCCGCGGTCAGCGCGCTCACCCGCACCGCCGCCCGCGACCACATCGGCGACGGGATCCGGATCAACGCCGTCAGCCCCGGCGCGAGCGACACCCCGATGTCGTACCGGCCCGGCGAGACCCGGGCCGACCGCGACGCCCGTATCGCCTCCGCGGTCCCCGCCGGCCGTGTCAGCGATCCCGCCGAGGTCGCCGCCGCCGTGCTCTGGCTGGCCTCCGACGATTCCCGGTTCGTGGTCGGCCACGACCTCGTCGTCGACGGCGGTGCCACGTCCTGAGACCTGACGGCTCCCGACCTCCTACGAGCCGGCGCCCGAAGATCGGTGGCGCGGACAGCGTGATCACGTGTTGAATGCAGCGTTCAAGCGTTCGCGGCCGATTGTGCCGCGGTGTGTTCGGCTCGGGCTCAGGGGTGGGGAATGGTCGGTGGGCGGGTGGGGCGTGCCCTGGTGGCGGTCTCGACGGTCGCGGTGATGGTGGGCGCGGTGTCCGGGTGCGGGGGCGGGGGCGGTACGAGCGCGGCCGGGAAGCCGGCGGCGCGCGGTTCCGGCACCGGATCCCCGACGCCCTCCGTATCGGCGGGGAGCGCGTCACCCGGCGCGGCGGAGGGGAAGTCGGGGACGTCGGGGAAGGCCACCGCCTCGCCGTACGCGGTCCCGAGCGATACGCCCGCCGTCCGCAGCGGGCCGCCCAGCCGCAACCGGGATCACCTGGTGAGCCAGCGGGAGATCGACTCGTACGTGCTGACGCCCAAGGACGTGCCGGGCGACGACATCTCGACGACGGCAGGCCGTACGTCGACGGGCACGGAGATGCCGGTCAGCCTGATGGTCGGCAGCAGGCTGCCGCGGGTGTCCCCGGCGGGGTGCCAGCTCGTGTACGAGAACAGCCAGCAGGCCGGCGAGTACCCGCAGCACGCCCGCGCCGACGACATGATCTCGGGGCCCGGCAACACGGTGGAGGTGTCCCTGATCGCGTACCGGCCGCAGGACGCGCACAAGGTGCTGGCCGAGCTGCGGGCGGCGCTGCCCGGGTGCACGTCGTACGCCGTGCCGATGGGCGACGGCATGAGCTTCGAGCACCCCCAGGTGCTGCCCGACCCGCGGCTGGGCGACGAGGCCGTCGAGTACGGGATCATGCAGAAGGTCCCCGCCGACGACGGCACCGGCCAAGGCACCGACGCGGGAACCCTCTACGCCCCCTTCCACTACCTCCTGGTCCGCAAAGGGTCGGTCCTCGCCTGGTTCCAGGTGATGGCCTTCCCCGGACGGACCGCGTCCCTGCCCATGGACGTGGTCAAGGCCCAGCTCGCGAAGCTGCCCTGAGAGACAGGACCGGCTCCGCTACACCTGCTGCGCGCCCGCCGCGCTCTTCGCCAGCCACTGGGACCAGGACAGGTTGAAGGAGGCGTAGCCGTTGTCCGCGTCCGCCTTGCCGCGCGGGGAGCCGGTGATGGTGATCGGGTCGCCCTGCTCGACGTAGTCGTAGAACCACTTGGCGTTGGCCATCGACAGGTGGACGCAGCCGTGCGAGCCGACGCTGTGGCCGGGGTACGGGTCGCCGGTGGAGTAGTGGACGTAGGTGCCCGAGTAGGTGAGGTGGACGTCCCAGGGCAGCGTCAGGTCGTAGTAGTTGGGGCTGTTCTTGTCGCAGCTGATGCCGACGCTGCAGGACTTCATCTCGACCGTGCGCTGCTTGTCGATCACGGCCATCGTGCCGTCCCAGGAGGGCCAGCTCGAGCTGCCGGCGTCGATGGGCAGCGTCTTCACCAGCGCGCCGGCCCGGTAGACCTTCATGGTGTGGCCGGGCACGTCCACCGTGGTCTCGGTGTCGGACCCGATGGTGAAGGCGTGCTTGTAGGCGTGGGTGCCGTAGTCGCCGTGGCCGTCGGGGACGCCGGCCAGCTCGGCGTCCAGGGTGACCTTGGTGCCGGGCTTCCAGTACGTCTGCGGCCGGAAGTCCACGCGGGTGCCGCTGAACCAGTGCCAGGCACCGGTGACCGGGGTCGAGGTCGTGACCTTCAGGTGCTGCTCGACGCCGCGCCGGGCGGAGGTCGCCACCGACTTGGTGAAGACGATCGAGATGGGCATCGCGACGCCGACGGTGCTGCCGTCGGCGGGGGCTATGGAGTTCAGCAGCATCGGGGGGCCGGACGGGGTGGGCGACGTGCTCGGCTTGGGGGTGGCGGCGGATGCCGTAGCGGTCGAGGTGCCGCCGGCCTTCGCCGCCGGGGTCCCCGTGGCCGAGGCGTTGCCGCCGCAGGCCGTGGCCCCCCACAGGACCGCACCCGTCAGCGCCGCCGCTCCGACCGTTCTGCTGATCCGACCCACCACACCGCTCCGATCATGTTCTTGCTTGCGTTCGTTCCCACCGGGTGCAACTCCGTTGTGCAGCCCGTCTGCTCCCGGCAACCGCCGTTCGAGGACAAAAGGTTGGCCAAGTCCGTCGGTGGCCGGGGCGGCTATGCCCTGGGTGGCCGGGAGGCCCGCATACGGCCCACCGGAGGCAGGTCCGGCCCGTCCGGGGCCTCCAGAGGGCCCGGGCCCGTCGAAGACTCCGACGCCTCCGAGGGGTCCGGCGGTTCCGCGGGCTCCGAGGGTTCCGGGGCGTCCGGCGCAAGGAGGTCGGCGGTGGGCTCCGGAAGACTGTACAGCTCGTACAGCCGGCGCCGGATCCGCTCGACCGGGTACTGGTCGGTGTAGACCGCGGTCTTGAAGACGACGCCCTCCAGCACGCTGCGCAGGAGCACTTCCTCGAGGGCCGGGTCCGCCGCGCCGCGGGCGGCGAAGAGGTCGCGCAGGCCGTCCTCCAGGGCGATCACCCGGTGTTCCTTACGGGCCTCCGCCGCGGCGAACCGCGGGTGGGTGGCCGGGTTGACCACCAGGCTGAGCGCCATCCGCTGCACCGGCACCGTGGTCGCCGCGGCGATCATGATCCGGTCGATGATCGCGGCCAGTCGCTCGTCCGGGCTGCCGGTCACGTCGATGATCGCGGCGACCTCGTCCAGGTAGCGGTCGAGGAGCTCGTCCACCAGGTTCTGCTTGCCGGGGAAGTAGTACGTGAGCAGGCCGCGCGAGACCCCCGCCCGTGCGGTGATGTCGGAGATCGTGGCGTCGTGGTAGCCCTTCTCGGCGAAGACCTCCAGGGCCGCCGCGAGGATCCGCTCGCGCGACTGGGCCCGCAATTCCTCGTTGGCCTCCGGCGACCGCGGCGACACCCCGTCTCCTCACTCCCGCCGACGTCCCGGCCGGTGCGTACGTCCCTGCCCGGCGCCCGGGCAGTCGGTCGGCTCCGGGCCCCACCATTGTCGCCCCACCCGTCCCGCCTTCCCCGGACCGGGTGGCCGCCTCCGCCAACTGCCCGTCCGAACACGTCAGTTGGGATTGGGATTTACGGCTGGCTGGCTGTACAGTCAACGCCGTTTCCCAGTCCGGAGCAGCACAAAGGGGATGCACAGTGGCGAGCAAGGAAGAACTCAAGGCGGCGATCCACGCGGCCTTCGACGCGGCCGTCCCGGGCGGCGCCGAGTACACCAAGGTCTATGCCTCGGACATGAAGCAGAAGAACTTCATCGTCTACCGCAGCACCACTATCCACAACTACGCCGTCGGCTTCCGCCCGGGCAGCACCGAACTGGTGATCCTCCCGGTCGACGAGAAGAACGGCCGGATCATCGCCGGTGCGCCCGTCGCGATCACCGACGCCAACCGCGGCACCGTGAAGAAGCGCGACCTCCAGGGCCGCTTCCACATCGCGACCAAGGACGGCCAGAACTTCCGCCTCACCGTCATCCCGTCCGTCCCCAAGATCGCCGCGGGCTTCTACCAGCTCCCGGTGGACCAGAAGGCGGAGTACGAGGCGTTCCAGGGCGTCAAGGAACTGATCTGCGCGTAGCCCGGCCGGACCTGCCCCTGGGAGCAGACGTCGCTCGGGGCCGGTCCGCGCAGAGCCGGTCGAGTCACGGCCGGCCGGACATGTGCAGCCGCACCGGCTCCGCCAGGGCCGCGCGGGCCCCCTCGAAATCGGCGAGGCGGGCGGCCAGGGTCGCCACCGCCAGGCGTTCGGGGAGGGCGGCGGAGAACTTCAGGCCGGCCACCGCCCGCCGGTCGACGTCCGGCAGCACAAGGGGCCCGTCCGGGGCGGCGGCCTCCCGGGCGGCCCGCCACATGGCCGGGTCGAGGTCCTCCCGCAGGCGTACGTAACAGTCCGTGGGCCGCTGTACGGGGTCGCCGATCGCGGTCAGCGTCGCGGTCAGCGTGGCGTTCGCGCGGTAGCCGGCCCAGGTCCACCAGCGGACATCGGTTCCCCGCCGGGTGATCAGCGTGCCGCCGGGGTGCACGACGTCCGGGGCGTCGAGCTGCCGCCACTCGGCCAGGCACGCCTCGGCCCGCCGGGTGAGGGACACCGGGGGAGCGGCGCCGAGCAGCACCTCGCGCATGGCCCGGGCCAGGGCGTAGGACAGGCCGGCCACGGCCCCGCCGGTCCATTTGGCCACGCCTCCGCCGTCCGCGGGCTCGACGAAGACCCGCTTGCGCGTCCAGTCGACGAAGGTCACCTGCCAGCTCCGCCCGGCCAGCAGCAGCCGGCGCGGCCCGGGCCGTTCCTCGGTGAGGACGGACGGATCGGTGCGGCCGATCTCCGTACGCCCCGACAGCACGGTGAACTGCGGGGGCGCGGTGAAGGAGGCGGTCAGCCCCATGAAGTGGCGGCGGCCGAAACGGCGTTCCGCCTCCGGGCCGATGAACAGCATCCCGGTGTCCGAGTCGAGGAACCCCTCGCCGACCAGATGGCTCAGCACGGGAGCGGCCGACCGGTCGAAGGGCGCGAGGCCGTTCCACTCTTCCGCCCACACCTGGTCGCCCAGCTTGTGCTGCTGGAGGCACACCGCGAGGATCTGCTGCGCCACCAGGTGCCGGGGCTCGGGCGGCGGCGTGACGGGCTCGACCCAGCCGCGGCCCCAGAGCAGCAGCAGGCCCGCCGCCTGGAGGAAGCTTTCCTTGCGGGTCGCCAGGAACAGGCAGTTGCGGCCGGAGCCCGGCCGCCGTCCGGTGCGGCCGATGCGCTGCAGGAACGAGGCGACGGTCCCCGGCGCGTCGATCTGGACGACGCGGTCCAGGTCCCCGACGTCGATGCCCAGTTCCAGGGTGGACGTGGCGACGATCACGCAGTCGCGGCCCTCGGCGAACGCCTCCTCCGACCTGGCCCGTTCCTCCGCCGACAGGGAGGCGTGGGACAGGAACACGGTGACGTCCCGGGCCCGCAGGGCCGCTCCGAGCTGTTCGACCTGACTGCGCGATTCGCAGAACACCAGGCGCTTCTCGCCCTTGTGCAGGGCGGCGATCAGCTTGGCGGCGTTGTCGAGCGAGCCCACGAAGTCCAGCTCGACATCGCCCGGGGGAGGCTGAGCGGGCGTACCGGGGGGCGGGCCGAGCGGCGTGGAGGTGCCCATGGCGACGCCCGGCGCCACGACCCGGCCCGGCCGGGCTCCCGCCCGGGCCCCCTGGAGCCAGGTGAGCAGCCGGTCCGGATTGCCCACGGTCGCCGACAGGCCGATCCGCTGGATGGGTCGCCCGGCGACGCGTTCGAGGCGTTCGAGTACGGCGAGCAGGTGCCAGCCGCGGTCGTCGCCGGCGAAGGCGTGCACCTCGTCCACCACGACCGCCCGGACGCCGCCCAGCAGGTGGGCGTGGTCGGTCTTCACCCCGATGAGCATGGCTTCGAGCGATTCGGGGGTGGTGAGCAGGATGTCCGGCGGGTCGGTCCGGATACGGCGCCGCTGCGACTCCTTGGTGTCCCCGTGCCACAGCTCGGCGCGGCGCCCGAGCCACTGGGCGTAGCCGTGGACGCGCGGCGCCAGGTTGTTGAGCAGGGCCTTGAGCGGGCACAGGTAGAGCACCGAGGCGCCGGTCCACCGCTGTTCGGCCATGGCGGACAGGATCGGCAGGCAGGCGGCCTCCGTCTTGCCGCCCGCGGTGGGCGCGAGCAGCACCGCGTCCTCGCCGTCCATCACCGGCCCGATCGCGGCCCGCTGGAGCGGGCGCAGGTCGCTCCAGCCCAGGGTGTTCACGACGTGATGCAGGACGACGGGGTCGAGCCTGGCGACCGGGTCGGCCGGGTCCGGGGAGCCGGTCTCCGGGGCGTCGGTCATCAGACGTCCAGGTCGATGTCGTCCGCCGACGCGGCAGCGGTCAGATTGCGTTCCACCTCGGTGAGTTCGCCGCCGGCCACCGTCAGCCGGTAGTGGCGCCGCGGATCGAAGTCCTCGAACTGGTCGATCCGGTCGAGGACGTCGCTGACCAGCTTCTTGAGGAACAGCCGCGGTGCCACCCCGACCTTGCCGCCCAGCGCGCCGCTGACGGCCCGCGCGAGGTCGGCGACGTAGGCGTCGTCGACCAGGGCCTCGATACGGCCGGGCGCCTGGGCCCCCTGGGCGTAAAGATCGCGAATGGTCGTGCCGAGGCGGGCCAGCGAGTCCTGGGTGAAGCCGGGCAGCCGCAGTTGTACGGCGCGGGGGTTGTCGAAGCGCGGGTCGGTGGTGAAGTCGGTGGCCAGGCGCTGGGCGAGCGGCGCGAGGCGCTGCACTCCCTGGGGGCCGTCGTAGAAGGCGGGGGTACCGGTGATCACCAGGTACAGCCCGGGGAAGCGGCCCGAGTGGACCTCGTCGATGAGCTGGCGCAGCGCGTTCAGGGCCTTGTCACGTGCGTCCGAGCGGACTCGCTGGAGTGTCTCCACCTCGTCGAGGACGACGAAAAGTCCCCGGTGACCGGAGTCCCGCAGCACGGTCAGCAGGCCCTGGAGGAATCCGAGGGCCCCGAAGTGGTCGAGGTCGCCGCGTACGCCGGCGGCACGGCGGGCCGCCGCGGCCACGTGCGGCTGGCCGCCCAGCCAGGCGAGGACGGCCGCCGCCGTGGCCTCGTCGCCCCGGGCGAGCGCGGACCGGTAGCCGCGCAGGGCCGCGGCGAAGGAGGGCGCGTGCCGGGAGACCTCGGTGAGCCGGGCGGCCAGCAGCCGGTCGACCTCTTCGGCCAGGTCGTCCTCGCCCGCCCCGGCGGCCAGCGAGTCCTCCTCGAGGGCGTAGAACCAGGCGTCCACCACGGGCCTGAGCGCGCTCGGCGGGAAGCTGGAGGTGGCCAGCCGCTCGGTGAGGCGCCGGTAGACGGTCTCCAGTCGGTGCAGTGGCGTCTCGGTCTCCGAGATCTGGATCTCGGAGACGGCGAAGTTGCGCTGCCGCGCGCGTTCGCCGAGCCAGCGGGTGAAGAAGGTCTTGCCCGAGCCGTATTCGCCGCGTACGGCCTTGAACACCGAGCCGCCGGCCGCCACCGAGTCCAGTTCGGCGTCCAAGGCGGGTTCGAACCGCTCCAGGCCGGTGGCCAGCAGATCCAGCCCGCTGTCGGGTACGGCGCCGCGCCGCAGGGCGTCGATGGCCGTACGGCGGCGAACGGCGGACACGGCAGGGCGGGACCCCATCACTCCTCCAGTCTCCATGTGCGGTGTCAGTCCAGGCCGAACTGACTGCGGAGCAGGGCCGGTTCAAGGCGCAGGGTGCGCCCGTCCGGCAGCGTTTCGAGGACCTGGACGCCGTCGTAGTTGAGGAGCTGGCGCAGGACGGCGGCGAAGCCGTCGGCGCGGGGCGGCGGATAGCCGATGCGCTGGGCGAGGGCCGTGACGGGCAGGGTGCCGCCCGCGTCGACCAGGGCGCTGATCGCCTGCTCGATCTTGTCCAGGTTCTTGGGCCTGCGGGCCAGGAGTTCCAGCTGGTCGTGGAAGACCTCCGACGCCAGGAGCCGGTCCACGAGGCCCTGGTCCGGGCCCACGGCGGCCGGGGTCGGCAGCGCCCCGCTGTCCTCCGGAGCCGGAGCCGGAGCCGGAGCCGGGGCCGGGGCCGCGGCCGGAGCGACCGGCGCCACCTCGAACAGGGAATCGTGGCTCCGGGCCAGCTCGGCCTGGGCCTTGGTGGGCTTCTGGCGGGCCGGCTTCTTCGGAGTGGCGGCGGGGGTGGCCTGGGCGGCAACCAGCGGGCTTGCGGCCTGCGCCCCGGACCGGTCGGTCAGCCACCAGCCCGGCCGCTGGTCGCCCAACTCCCGCCACCCGCCGGGCGGCTCGGCGCCGAAGGGCAGGAAGGCCAGCACCGGAATCGCGAACTCGGCGAGCGACGCGCCGCCGTGGTAGCCGGCCTTGCGCGCGGTGTACCGGGAGTCGGCGTCCCACAGGGCGACGATCGAGCCGCCGGGCTGGGGCCCGACCACGCGCGGACCGGACAGGGCGACCTCCGACTCGTGCAGCGCCCCGCCGGGGGCCCGGTGGCGGGCCGACTCCGGGGCGTCGGCGTCGACCTTCACGCCGTGCCGGTCCACCACGTGCCCGTGATCGCTGGTGAGGACGACGGCCATGCCCTCGGAGGCGGCGATGCGCAGCAGGCCGAGCAGCGCCGGGATGTGCTCGGCCTTCCAGGCGCCGTCGCCGAGCTTCTGCTCCTTGGCGAGCCGGTCGTCGATCGCGTTCAGGACGACGGCGACATGGCTCTCGCCGTCGGTCAGCGCCGCCAGCAACTCCGGGCCGAAGGGGTCCCCGGCGTCCTTGGTCTCCAGGTCGTCCTTGTGGAAGACGGCCGCCTTCTGCCGCCCCCACAGCGCCAGCGCGGGGAACAGCCGCTTCTCCTCTGCCTGCGACCCCTTCATGAGCCGACCGGTGAGCAGGGACGTACGGCTGACCGCGGTCACGGTGGGCAGCGCGGCGGCCACCGCCCGGCGGCGCGGCGCGCCCTCGTCCAGCGGGTCGTACTCCGCCCAGGACGCGCGCAGTTCCTCGCCCAGCTCGGCGGCGATGGCCGCGCTCATGCCGTCCAGGACGAGCAGCAGGACGCGGCGCCCTGTGCCGCCGCGCACGACCGGTCGCACGACGCGGTCGAGGAACGTCTCCACGGTGAGCATCGACCCGGGCGGTGTGCCGGACGCGGTCCAGACGGCGAGCCGCTGGGCGAAGTCGCGGTCGATCCCGTGCCGCCGCTCGCGCACGCGCGCGGCGAGGGCGCCGTACGCGGACCTCAGCAGTGGGTCGGGGTCGCCGCCGGCCTCGATGTACTCGAGGGCACGGTCCACCCAGCTCGTCCCGGCGATGTGCTGCTCGATCGCGTCTCCCACCGAGCCGGACTCGGCGGCCGGGTTGGACGCCAGCCACCCCGTGAGCCGCTGGGCCATGCGGGCGCGTTCGATACGTGCTCTGGGCTCGGCCCCCTGGGCGCGCGCGTGGGTGCCGAGCGCGGCGACGGCGTCCGCCAGCTCGGCGATCCCGCCCGCCGCCAAGGCCCGCGCCACGGCGGCGAACCGGGTGTCCAGCCCCGCGGGCAGCACCGGGCTCGCCGCGGCGGCCGCTTCCGCGCCGAACTGGCGGACCAGGTGGGAGGCCCGGTCCAGGACCGTCTCCCCGATCCGGCGCGCCTCGCGGGTCTCCTCCGCGTGGTCGTCGCCCTCGGCGACCCGTGCCGCGACCGCGAGCCGAGCCGTGACGTACTCCTCCGCCGCCTTGCCGAACGCGCCGGCCAGCGCGTCAAGTTCGGCTCCCGCAGCAGGCGGCTGCTCGCCGAACCAGCGCTCGGCCCGCCCGCGCGCCCGGTAGACGTCGGCGTCCGCGTCGGCGTGCCGCCACAGGGCCGAGCACACCAGGCCGAAGGCGACCGCGTCCGCGCCGTGCTCGGCCTCGACCAGCGCGAACAGCGCCCGGCCCGCGAGGCCCGCCTGGTCCTCCTCGCCGAGGAAGCCGGCCAGCGCCGCGCGTTCGGGACCGCGCAGCGCGAGGAACCGCTCGGGGCCGCCGGGGGTGAGGGACCAGCCGAAGACGGTGTGCGTGTCGATGCCGTCGCCCGCCGGTTCCGGCTGCGGGCGGTCGTACGTGTCGCCGTACGCCCCCAGCCGCAGCCGCCGCAGCGCCAGCCGGACCAGTGCCGTACGGCGGGACAGCAGGCCGCCGCCCAGTGGACGCCAGCCACCGGGCGGGGCGGCGTCGAGCAGCGCCTCGGCGGCCCAGTTGTCGTCCTTGAGGCGGGAATCGACGTGGCCGGCGCCGAACGCCTCGCGGACCACCTCCCAGTGGTCCACCGCCGACACGCGCTTCTTGTGGGCGCGCGCCAGGATCGCCGGGTCGAGTTCGCTCTCCTCCCGGTCGGTGAGGACCACGAGGACCGGTGGTCCGGTACGCATATCCGTGAGATGGCCGATGACCAGTTCGTGGACGGCGAGCGCCGAGGGGGCGGCCGCGATCCGGGCGGTCCTGCCCTCCGCCCACACCGGCTGCTCCGGGCCGTCCCACTGGGGGACGGACCGCAGGAGGACCACATGGGGCCGGCCGCCGCCGGTGAGCGGGTCGGCGAGCGACTTCTGCGACGACAGATACTGCGTGACGGTCGCCAGGTTCAGGCGTGCGGCGACCGCAGCGGCCGTCATGCTCATTCGCCGACGACCTTCCAGCTGATCTCGATGGTGGCGCCGGGCTCGCTGGCGGCGAGCTCGGCGAGTTCGGCCTGGAGCTCGGCCACCACGCAGGCGACCGTCGTGCGCCCGCCCCCGGAACGCTTGGGCCGCCCCTTGGCGGCCGGGCCGGCGGAGTCGGAAGCGGCCGGCGGTTCCTCCGATACGGCCGGGTGGCTGCTCACGGTGTCCAGCCGTACGTCGCCGGGCCGCTCCGGCATCGAGGGCGTCGAAGGCACCGAAGGCACAGGAGCAGGCCGAGCCGCCGCCTGAGCCGCCGCCCGGTTGCGCTTGAGGAGGGCCAGCACCTCCTGCTGGGTGCGGCTCAGGGCCTCGCGCAGATCGTGGGTGCGCTGGTCCCGCTGGGCAGTGGTGCGCAGCGCATCGAGCAGGGCCAGTCCCTCGGGGCCCTCGTTCAGGGCGAGTTCGAGGGTGGACCAGGAGGCGCGGTCCAGTGCCTCGGCCACCTTGCGGGCCTGCCGGATGGACGTGCCGTAGCGGTCCGCGCTGACCTCGCCCAGGTCGAACGCGGCGAGTGCCTTCACCGTCTTCTTCGCGCCGCCGGCCCCCTTGAGCGCCTTGAGCAGGTCCACGGCCTTGCGGGCGAGGACCAGCCGGGCGGTCTCGTCGGTCTCCTCGAGTGCGAGGAAGTCGGCGTGCTCCTCCAGCCGCCGTACCAGCTCGGCGGCCGCGTCCTCGTGCTCCCGGACCGCCTCGGCGATCTGGCGGGCGAGTTGGTTGACCATGCGGCTGCGGCGCAGCGTCGGGGCCTTGACGCCGAAGACGGTCTCGAAGCGCAGCCGCGCGGCCTCCCAGTCGCTTTCCGAGGGCAGCGGCTGGCTGCGCAGCGCGTCGTGGTCCGCGATCTGCGACAGCTCGGGCGCCGGGTCCAGGACCGTGCCGCCGCGCACCCACACCCGGTCGTCCATCTCGGCGAAGGACGCCACCACCAGCTTGGCCAGGAAGTCGGGCAGGCCGCGCGGTTCGGGCCGGTCGGTCCAGTCGGCCAGCCTGATCACCGACGGGTCGGTGACCCCCTCCTCCCGCGCGAGCTTGCGGAAGTGGTCGGCCCAGTACGGGGACAGCTCGAAGTACGCCTCCTTCTGCTGGCCCAGGCGCAGCGGCACCGCCACCCGTTCCATCAGCGCCCGGTCGCCGCTGGGCACTTCGGCCCGGCCGTCGCGGGCCTCGGCCGCCGCGCGGACGTGGGTGAACACGCGGCGCGCGTCGGCCGGCTTGACGACCGTGCCGTTGCCGGCCGGGTCGAGGTCGGGATGGGCCGGGTACTGGGCGGCCAGCAGCTTGCCCGCGATGTGCCGCAGCGCGTCGCTCAGCGACTGGGCGAAGGACAGCTTGAGGCCCTCGACGTCGCGCAGCGACGCCAGGTGGTCGTCGAAGCCCAGTTCCACGTCGTCGGGCTTCTTCTGGGCCAGTCCGTACGCCTGCTTGAAGGCCGCCTTGACGTTCCGCAGCAGCGACTCCCGCTGCGTCTCCAGCAGCCCCTTGGCCCGGGCGCGGTTGTCGGCGTTGAGATGGACCGCGTACTGCGTGCTGAAGCGCTGCTCGTCGGCGAGCGCCTTGTCGATGATCACCAGGCGCCGGAAGTCCTGGTAGCGCTGCTTGGACAGGTGGGCCGGCAGCCAGGCCACCGTGCGCCACCGCTCGCCCTGCTGCTTCTCCCGCAGGCCCTGGAGCCGGCTGACCCCGTCCCGCGGGCCGAACTCCCCTTCCGGCAGCGGCAGGCCGACGGCTATTCGCCAGCGGTCCCCGTCCAGCGGGCTGAGCTCGTGATCGGGCAGCTCGTCGGTGTCCGCGACGTTGCCGAAGGCCACCTCGACCGCGCGCTGGGTGCCGCGCCACACGAAGCCCAGCTCGTCCGACAGGCGCCCCTGGGACACCCCGAGTTCCTCGGCGAGCAGCCGCCTGGCGAGCGCGACGCGGTTGTTCGGGTTGTCGTTGACCGCCGCGTTGGCGATCACCGAGTCGACGTCGATGCCGGACAGTTCGAGCCGCACACCCGGGTTGGCGTCGGTGCCGGTCTGCTTGATCTCGGGGAACCGGGCCGCCCACTCGCCGATCTTGCTCTGCAGGATGCCGTACTCGCGGCCGGGGATCGGGGCGACGATCGAACCGTAATTGAGCGCGGACAGCCGCCGGATCGTCAGGTTGGACAGCGCGGGCACGCTCGGCACCAGCGCGGACAGCAGCAGGGTGCCGACGATGCGGTTGTCCCCGGTGAACGACTGGAGCCGGCTCAGCAGCCCGGGGTCCGTGATGGTCGCGCGGCGGTGCGCGTAGCGCTCGATGTCCTCCTCGGTCACCTGGTAGTGCTCCTGGAGGTACGGGCGCAGCTTGGTCTTGTACAGCTTGTCGGCGGCCTCGAAGACGACCTTCAGGCTGTCGGTGAACGGTTTGTCGCCGCCCGCGGTGATCAGCGGATACAGGTCGCCGACCGGCACCAGGTCGCCCAGCCGCAGGTCGGCGCGGTGGTCGGCGAGCAACTGGCCCATCAGCTTCATGCCGGTCCGGTTGCGCTGGAGCGCGGACGACACGTGCACCAGCGTGTCCATGAAGGCGGGCGAGAAGGGGTACGTGAGCCGGAAGCTGTCCTCGTCGGCGCCGACGCCGTCCGGGCCCCGGTCGGAGCCGAGCAGGGTGTCCCACACCTCCTGCCGCAGCTTCCGGGTCCGCTCGAACTGCTCCCGGATCGCGGCGGCGGCCTCGTCGTCCTTGGGCTGGAGGAGCCGGGCGTGCGCGACCTGGGGGAGGTTGCGGTCCTCCAGGGTGATCTTGTCGAACCGGCCGGAGGCCAGGTTGAGGGTGTCCTGGATGGCGGACTCGGCGGCGCCGGAGACCTCCTCGCCGACCAGGTCGCGCAGGTCGCGCTGGCGGGCGATGAACGACACGACGGGGATGGCGCGCCGCGCGTCGCCGCCCTCCACGAAGTTCGTGATCTTGCCGGCCTCGCGGGCCACGAACTTCTGGTCGTGGATGAGGGTGGCCAGCCACAGGATCAGCTCGTCCAGGAAGAGGATCAGACCGTCGTAGCCCAGCGACCTGGCGTGCTCGGCGATCACCGACAGGCCCGCGTCGAGCGAGACGAAGCCGTGCTCGTCCTCGGCGGCGTTCTTCATGAAGCCGGGCAGCAGATTGCTGCTCGCGTCCTGCACGAGCCGGGCCCGCAGCTCCGCCGGGGTGGACGGCGACACCAGATTGAGCGCCTGCCCCGACTCGTGGACCTCCTCGGCCTCGAGTGCCGTGTCCAGCAGTTCAGGGGTCCACGCGAACGACTCGCCCCACTCGTCGTCCTCCGCGCCGTCCCCGTCCGCCGGCGCGAGCCCGGCGATGACGTTCCGGTCGCCCATCCGGGCCCGCATCGCGCGGATGTCCTCGAACAGCGAGTCCGTCCGGTACACCTGCGGCACCGGCGCCTCGGGGTGCAGCTTCTTCACATGGCTGACGTAGCCGCCGAGGACCCGCTGCTCCAGCGCCTTGGCGCCGAGCATGTGATACGGCACCAGCAGGAACTTCCTGCCGTCCGTGAGCAGCCACTCGTGCTTGGTCAGCAGCGGGTCGAAGTCCCTGCGCTCCCGGGCGGCCGGACCGCCGCTGAGCAGCGCGTGCAGCACCGCCATGAAGTGCGACTTGCCGGAACCGAACGAGCCGTGCAGATATGACGCCTTCGACGCGTGCCCGTCCAGCGCGGCCTTGATCAGGCTCAGCGCCTCGTCGAAGTTCTCCAGCAGCCGCTCGGTGACCACGTAGTCCTTCAGCGCCCGCCCGGCGCCCTCGGGAGTCGTGGCTTCCGACAACTGGAGGACGAAGTCGGACGTGGACACCTTCTCCTTGATGTCGATGACATCCCGGAGCAGAGGCTGCTGGGCCATGCGCTACTCGCTCTCCTTCCGGCGGTGCCGCACGGCGATGCGTACGCCGTCGGCCACCGTCTGTGCTGCCCGGAGATCGCACCGGCACCGCCCGGCACACGCAAGAGTGACGGCGGACGATGATCCGATAAATCCCCCCGGTGGACAGCATGTCACGCACGACCCCAACGGCCCCTCGGTAGACGGGAATTCGGCCCGGTCGGCGCCGCCGGGCGGCGTCCCCGGACGACCGGAACGGCCCGCCGGAGAATCCGACGGGCCGTCGCGCAAGGCCGAGACCGCGAAGGGGCTGCCGCGACCGGGCGGTTACCAGCCGTTGCCGATCTTGACCGGCGCTTGCCATGAGTAGCCGCGGTGGCCTTCGCCGGGGTAGAGCCAGAGGTCGGCGGTGGTGTCGTTGCGGACGATGATGTCCTGGTGGCCGTCGCTGTCCCAGTCGGCGAGGCCGAAGGGGGTGTAGCCGCCCCACCCGTTGCCGATCTTGACCGGTGTTTGCCATGAGTAGCCGCGGACGCCTTCGCCGGGGTAGAGCCACAGGTCGTTGGTGGTGTCGTTGCGGACGACGATGTCCTGATGGCCGTCACCGTCCCAGTCGGCCACCCCGAAGGGGGTGTACCCGTTCCAGCCGTTGCCGATCTTCACGGGTGTTTGCCATGAGTAGGCGCGGTGGCCCTCTCCGGGGTAGAGCCAGAGGTCGGCGGTCGTGTCGTTGCGGACGATGATGTCCTTGTGACCGTCACCGTCCCAGTCGGCCACCCCGAACGGCGTGTACCCGCCCCAGCCGTTGCCGATCTTCACCGGCGCCTGCGCGGAATAGCCGCGGTGACCCTCTCCCGGGTAGAGCCACAGGTCACTCGTCCCGTTGTTCCGGGTGACGATGTCCTGGTGGCCGTCGGCGTCCCAGTCGGCCACCCCGAAGGAGGTGTAGGTGCCCGTTGCCGCCTGAGCCGCGCCCGAGGCGAACATCGGCACGGCGACGGCGAGGAGAGCTGTGCCCAGTGTCCCGATCAACCGCAGCCTGCGGCGGCGTGCGGCGCCACCTTCGGCGCGCGGGCGAATCCTGATTCTCACGGTGCCTCCATCGACAAGATCGACAAGATCGACAAGGTGGTGTGGTGTCAGCACAAGAGGGAGGTGCGACCGGTGTGCGGGTGACGTCGCGGACATGACGCGGAAGGCCGAGCCGGTCACCCCGGCGCAAAGGCCCAGCGGCCCGGTGGAACGCGGCCGGCCGGCACCGGCAGCCGAATCATGGGAACAGCGGAGAAAATTCGCACGAATTGGCGTGACAATCGCGCGCCCCCCACGCGCCGCGTGCTTCCCTCGAACCTATTGGTGAGGTTGTGACATGTCGTGAGTAGTGCGGTACTCCAATTCGTGGCCGAGCCCGCAGACGTGGGGCCCGGCCGGCCTGCCGGGGGCTGCCAGGATGACCGATCGGGGAATACGTCCGACGCCGTCGGCGGACGGTGGACGCCAGGCGCCCGCGCCGCTGCTCTCCTGGCCGTTCACGGGCCGGGAGGAGACGCTGACCGAGCTGACCGCGCTGCTGGCGGGGTCGGGCCGGCCCGGCCTGCTGATCGCGGGGCCCGCCGGGGTCGGCAAGACGCGGCTGGCCCGTGAGCTGCTGGCCGCGACCGCCGACCCGGAAGGGTCGCGGGTGCTGGCGGCAGCGGCCACCGAGAGCGCCGCGCGGATCCCCTTCGGCGCGCTGGCCCACCTGCTGCCCGCGACCCTGTCGGCCGTGGAAGGGCGTCCCAACCTGCTGCGCTTCCTGGCCGACGCGCTGCTCGCCGATCCCGGGAGCGCGGGGGGCGCAGGGAACGCGAAAAGCGCAGCGAACCCGGCACAGACCCTCTTCGTCGACGACGCGCACCTGCTCGACGACGGCTCGGCCGCCCTGGTGCTGCACATGGCCGTACGCGGCGGCACCCGCCTGATCCTCACCGCCTGCTCCGGCGTGCCGGTGCCCGACGCGATCGAGGCACTGGTCCGCGGCGGATACGCCGCCCGGGTCGACCTGCCGCCGCTCGGCCCGGATTCCGTCGGCCGCCTGCTGGAAAGCGTGCTGGGCGGGCAGGTGCAGACCGCGACCGTACGCCGCCTGTGGCAGTACAGCGGCGGCAACGTGCTGTGGCTGCAGCAGCTCGTCGACGCCGGACTCGCCTCCGGCACACTCGCCCCCGTCGCGGACGTGTGGTGCTGGCCGGGCCCCTTCCGGCTCGGCACGCACCTGTCCGACCTGGTCGGTCAGCGCATCGGCCGGCTCTCCCCGGCGGTGCGGCACGCCGCCGAACTCCTGGCGCTGGGCGAACCCCTCGGCGTGGCCGTCCTCGAACACCTCGCCGGCGCCGCGATCGTGGACGAGCTCGACCTACGCGGCCTCATCGTCAGCGAGGACGACGGCCGGCGCGTCCAAGTCCGGCTGGCCCATCCCCTCTACGGGGAGGTACTGCGCCAGCGGATGCCACCGCACCGGCGGCGCCGGTACTGCCGGGACCTGGCCGCGGCCATCCAGCGCACGGGCATGCGCCGCCGCGAGGACCTGGCACGGGTCGGCAACTGGCGGCTGGCGGCCGGCGATCTCACCGATCCGCGGTTCCTCGTCGCCGCGGCCGAACACGCCATCGCCATGACGGACTTCACCCTCGCCGCACGGCTGGCCGAAGCGGCCCGCGAGGCAGGCGGCGGCGCGGCGGCCCGCCGCACGCTGGCCCTCGCCCTCGGCCACAGCGGGGACGGCGCGCAGGCGGAACAGGTCCACCACAGCATCCAGCCGGCCCCCACCGCCGATGACGATCAGGTGATGTCGGTGGTGCTGCGGGCCGCCACCATGTACATCTCCCTCGACCGGCCCGCCGACGCCCTGGACCTGCTGCACCGCACCGAGGAGACCACGACCGACGAGGCCGCGCGGGCCGAAGTCGCCGCCTTCCAGGCCGTCCTGCTCGCCGCGCAGGCCGACTGGCCGGCGTACACACAGGCCGTCACCCGGGCCCGGCAGCACACGGCGCCGAACCCCCGGACGACCGTCAGGCTGCTCTACGCCGCGTGCATCGATCATTTCTGCCACGGGCGGACCGGCGCCGCGACGCAGGCGATCGAAACGGCGCTGACGATCGTGCCGGGTGCGGACGACCTGCCGATGATGCGGATCGGCCTGCTGGGCTGGCTCGCCAATGTCCAGGCGTTCTCGGGACCCCTGGACGCCGCCGAAGCCACCGCCGCCGCCCTCTACCAGCAGGGAGCCGATTCCGGGTGGGCGGCCAACGAGGGTTCCGCGCAGTTCTACCTCGGCAGGATCGCCGTCCGCCGCGGCCGTCTGCGGTCGGCCCGGCGGCACATGCGGGAAGCGGCCGCCACCCTGCGGGACGACACCACCTGGTTCCCGAAAGCGCTGATCCTCGGCGAATGGGCCACCGTCGAGGCCATGACCGGCAACGCCGCCGCGGCGCAGCGGCTGCTCGACCAGGCGCACCTCGCCCGCGTGGAGTCCTACCGCGTCTTCCACATCCCGGTCTTCCAGGCGGCCCGGCCGTGGATCCTGGCCGCCCGGGGCCGCGTCCGCGACGCCGCACGGCAGGCCATGCGCGCGGCCGACGACGCCCGCAGCGAGCAGGCCCTGCTCTGGGAGGCGGAGCTGCTGCACCTGCCGGTACGCCTCGGCCAGTCCGCCCCCGTCGCCCGCCGACTCGCCGAACTCGCCGCCGTCACCGACGCCCCGCACATCACCGTCTACGCCCGACACGCCGCCGCCCTCGCCGCCCGCGACGCCTCCGCCACGGAACAGGCCAGTGCCGCCTTCGACACCGCCGGGATGCGCCTGCACGCCGCCGAGGCCGCCGCGCACGCGGCACGGCTGTGGGTACGCGACGGCGCCGCCGCGGCCGCCCAGCAGGCCGCCGACCGCTGCCGCCAACTCGCCCGGCACTGCGAAGGCGTCATGACCCCCGCCGTCCTCGCCTGCTGGACCCCCGGCCTGACCGACCGCGAACGCGACATCGCCCGCCTCGCCGCCGCCGGAACGAGCAGCCGCCACATCGCGGACCAGCTCGGCATCACCGTGCGAACCGTGGACAACCACCTCTACCGGATCTACCGGAAAACGGGCGTGGCGAGCCGCAAGGAACTGGGCAAGGTGCTCGCGATCGACCTCACCGAAGCCGCGGATTGAGGACGAGGGCGGGCCGGGGCCGGGGGACAGGTGGGCGAGCGGGATGTACGGCCGGGCTGCGGGCCTGACGGCCCGTACGGCATCAGCTTCGGCGCATGCGGCTGAGCAGGTGCGTGTGCAGGTACGTGGAGGTCGTGGCGCCCCCGGAGATCGACAGGGCACCGCCCGAAGCGGGGAAGAGCGACGGTCGGTGCCCTGACGGATCCCCCCGGGTGGACAGCGGGTCACGCGTGACCTCGACAACCACTCGGCAGGGGGCGATTGGCCCGCTGCTAGCCGGAAGTTCCTTGGCAGTTATGGGAGTTGGCCCCGGCGAGGCGAGCCGGCGGCAACTCCCCGGGGCCGACCGGCTCCACGCGCTCCGGGACCGCGTCCCATTCCCGGCCGCCACCGAGCGGGCGGAGCTGGAAGTACGGCCCCTCCTGGCCCATGACCAGGCCAATCCGGTCACGGGCGGTGTCACGTACTGCCGTTCCCACGGGGATGGGCGGCCCGCCGGTCATCGCGCGGCCCCGCGCGCGATCACCTCGGCCAGTTCCTGCGCCACGGGCGCGGAGCACACCCCGAGGTGCACGAGGGCGTACCGCGCCGAGCTGCTCCCTTCTCCTTCCTCGGCCAGGTCTCCCAGCCAGGGGGTGCGGACGTCCATGGCGGGGAGCTGAATCCCCGCTCCGCTGAGGGCGGCGGCGAGGGCGTCGCGGGCCTGGACGGCCTCTTGGACCTTGCGCTGCGGCGACGGGGTGGAGGTGGCCATGTCCGTGCTCCTTCTCCTTTTTGCTGCTTTTTCGTCATCCACCTGCGGAGGGCGCACCCGGTGGATACGGTGCGTAGTACCGAGCTACTTCGAGGATGGATCCGGGCGCGAGGCACGGGCGGTTCCGAGGGGACGTGGTTCCCCTCGGTACGCCCTCCTTCCGTACCTGCCACTGGTGACCGCCGGCGCGGGTGCGGTTGCAGGCGTGGTGCGCGGGCGGAGCGGAGTGCGAGATGCGAAGTGAGGCGCGAAGTGCGGAGCGTGGAGTTCGAGGAGGAAGACGACATGGTGACGAGAAGGGTGATCACCGGACGGAGCCAGGAGCCGCGCAGGCGGTTCGCCGAGGAGGTGCGCAGGCTGCGCGCGCAGCAGGGGGTGACCCTGCGCCAGGTCGGCGAACGGCTCGGATGGGACCCGTCGTTGTTCGGCAAGCTGGAGAAGGGCGAGACGGTGGGCGGCCCCGAGGTCGTCCAAGCCCTCGACACCTACTACGGCACGCCTGGCCTGCTGCTCGCGCTCTGGGAGTTGGCGGTCGGCGACCAGACCCAGTTTCGCGAGCGGTACCGGCGCTATATGGCGTTGGAGGCGGAGGCGACGAGCCTGTGGCACTTCGCGGTGAGCGTCCTGCCAGGGCTGCTCCAGTCGCCGGACTATGCGATGGAGTTGCTGGTTGCGGGCGGCCTCGAAGGTGACGAACTGGACCAGCAGGCTGAGGCCCGGATGAGCCGCCGGGAACTGCTGGAGGGCGACAGCGCCCCACCGTTCCGCACGATCCTGTCGGAAGCGGTATTGCGGACGCCCATGCGGGAGGCAGGGGAGTGGCGGACGCAGTTGGAGTACCTGCTGGAGGTGGGGGAACGGCCGAAGGTGGCGATGCAGGTGCTGCCGTTCAGCGCCGGGATCCATGGCCTGACGAATGCGACGGTCATGTTCCTCCGTCTGCCGGGCGGAAATACGGTGGCCTACACCGAGAACGGCTACCGAGGTGAACTCATCGAGGAAAGCAGTGCTGTGGAGCACCTCCAGCGTGCTTACGATGCTATGCGCGACCTGGCCCTGTCTCCTGCCGAGTCGCGGAAGTTCATCCTGCGCATCTTGGAGGAAGTGCCGTGCGATCCATCGAGCTGAGCACCGCGACGTGGCGTAAGAGCAGCTACAGCAATCAGGACGGTGGCGAATGCGTCGAGGTCTGCGACGACTTCGCGAACATCCTCGCCGTCCGCGACAGCAAGGACCCGCAAGGACCGGCCCTTGTGTTCCCGGCGGAGAGCTGGACGGCCTTCGTGTCCGCCGTCAAGGACGGCCGGTTCGCGGCCTGAGCTGTTTCCGAGCCCTGGTGGCTCCCGCGATCGGCTGATCGCGGGAGCCACGTTCATCCTGCGCACCTTGGAGGAAGCTCGTGCGATTCATCAACCTGAGCACTGCGACCTGGCGCAAGAGCAGCTACAGCAACCCCGACGGCGGTGCGTGCGTCGAGGTCTGCGACGACTTCGCGGACATCCTCGCCGTCCGCGACAGCAAGGACCCGCAAGGGCCGGTCCTCGTGTTCCCGGCGGAGAGCTGGACGGCCTTCGTATCCGCGGTGGAGGACGGCCAGTTCCGCATGTGATCCGCTGAGCGTGGTGGCTCCGCGGCGGTGTGCTCTGATCGCGAGGGCTACCCCCTGGCCAGGCCACCGGGCCGAGACCGGCGGGACGGCTTCCGGCGCGGCCCGGGCGGCGGCACGGTGGAACGAGCCGGCTTCCGCGTAGTGCCCGAGGCCGCCGTGGAGTCGGCCACGAGGGCACCTGCCCGGGCACGACCAAGCTCGTCAGGTCCCTCCCGGGACCAGTTGGACCAGCCGTGGCCGGAACAGAAGCACCCGGGACCGCGTGACGCCAGCGTCCGGGTGTCGCAACAGGAGACGCATGGGCAAGGCCCGGGCACGCATTGTCAAGGCAGCCGTCGCCAGGCGGCCTAGTCTCCCATCACGAACGGTCGACCGCCCGCCACGGCGGGGGCGGCGCCGGCTCGTGATCGCAGGAGAACTGGGGAGGGGAACCCTTGAAGATCCGACACGCCCTTTCGGGGCTGGCCGCGGCGGCTGTTCTGGTGATGGGGGCAGTTGGGGCGCCGGCGGCGGTGGCAGCGTCGCCGGCCTCGGCTGTCCCGGACAACCTGCACAGCGAGGCCGTTCCGGACAACCTGCACAGTGAGGCCGTTCCGGACAACCTGCACAGTGAGGCCGTCCCGGACAATTTCCACAACGACGTACTGCCGGACAACTTCGACAGTCACTGACCGCCGGCTCCCGCCACGGCGAACCGCGGACAACGGCCCGGCGAGGTCGACGCTGACTGAGTCGCCCACCGCCGAGAGGCTCCACGCAATTCGCCGCCGCGGCGCATTCCGCAGGAAAACACGGCCACGGCCCACCGGGAATTCCCGGTGGGCCGCGGCCGTGGGCTTACGGTCGGACAAAGTCGTGCTCGTCGACACCATAGCCGGTGTGGAGGTCAATCACGAGAACGAGAACCTCGGTGATGCCCCCCGGCCACTGGGAGCCGTCAAGCGTGAAGTTGTAGGACGTGGTTCCGTCGACCGCGGTGCGCGTTTGGTGGGGGAGTTCGGTGTTGTTGGCCCACGGGTCGCATACGACCTGGGTTCCGGCGCCACCGATATCGGTCACTGATCCCTGGACGGTCACGGAGCGGTTGAGCCAGATCAAACCGCCGGAAGCGGTGTGATTGCCCGAGCCGAGGTCGTACGTGGAATCAGCCGCGAATGCCGGACTCGTGGCCAGTGCGGTGGCGATTGCGGGGCTCGCCACGGCCATACCGACGTGCTCTGCCCCGGCTGGAGGCGATCGCCGATGAGTGGACGCAGCTCAGCGGCGATCCGCCCCTCCAGCAGCACATCGCGGACGCCCGCCAGTTGGCGAGCATCCTGCGACTCCGCATCGAGAAGGGCGTCCCTCTGGTCTTCCTCTGAAGCACCGCCACGGAAGCTACTCACGGGACAGCCTTGAGGCAGGCGTCTTGCCTGCCCGGCGCCCACGGGTGGCGGCGACCGGACGCCACGCGCGCAGGTCGTCATCGGTCAGACCGTGCTTGCCCTGTTCCACCTGGCGTTCGCCCCGGAAGTACGCGGCCGGGGAGCCACCGAACACCGGGTCGAAGTCGTCATGCCACTGGTCCAGCCACGGCTGGAGTTCCAGCAGCCCGCCAAGGAACGGCGTCAACTCCTCCGGGCTCATCGACTCGTGCGACGCGATGTACGCGAGCAATGCGTACGCCTGTTCCTGGTGGTTCCACCCGGCCCAGCCGTACAGGGTGGGGGTGGCCGCGTTGGTCTGCCCGTACGAGAGGAACCGTTCCTTGGGCACGTCCAGCTTGCCGCGCGCCCGCCAGTAGGAGGGCCGCAGGAAGTCGGCCGAGGTGTACTTCGGCGGCACCGGTATGGAGTCCCGGATCTTCCGCTTGGCCGGCTCGTCCGGGGCGGTATCTTCCTGCCGCTGCAAGTCCCAGACGTGCTCCCAGTCCGCCCGCTTCTTCATCCCGGTCGGCTTGTAGCGCAGGGCTGAGAGGAACGGTACATGCTCGTCGGTCATCAACTCGGCGACGACGGTCAGCAGTTCCTTGCGGGGTGCGTAGATCTTGGCGACCGCTACAAAGTCCTCGTCGCGTGAGAGGGCGTCGGTGAGCCGGGAGAGCGTGACGATGGCCGGCATACCGTTCTCGTCGAACCAGTACTCGCGGTTCTCCATCCGGTCCAGCAGCCAGTTGCGGAGGGCCTTGTCTTGAAGGGCGTCCCACCCCTCGGTGGCCCAGCGCCGCTTGTACTCCGGCCGCTCGATCATCCCTATGGCCCGGCTCGACTCAATGACGTCGATCCGCTTCTGGACGACCTCGCGGTAGGCGTCCGGCCAGTGGGCGGGGATCTCCGTGATGGGCGTGGACCCGTGCCGCTTGAACCACTCGTCACTGGCTTCCCCTGCGGCGACCTTGCGTGCCAGCACGATCTCGAACGCCCGCTCTCCGAGGGCCAGCTCGGGAATGTTGGGGTCGTCCGGGTCCTCGGATATTCGCAGATCCTCGGTGTGAAGCCCGTAGAGCGAGTAGACCTGCCAGTCCAGCTCTTCCTGGAGGGCGATCATGCGGGCGCTGGTGGAGTGCCAGGAGGTCTGGGCTTCGCGAAGTGCGCTGATAGTGGGGGCACTTGTAGCGACAAGAGTGCAGGGGCTTGCGGCTGTGAGTCGTTGGGCGAGGGTGTCTAGGCCCGCGGCGAAAGCAGTGGGGTAAGCGGAAGGGAGAGGGAAATCTTCCAACTTGGTACCAGTGAACTCATAGAAGCTCTCCCACGCGTAACGTCCAGTGCCGCGCTCGCCACCACGGTTCCCTTTATCGTGGCAGACCATTCTGAGCCAGAATCCAGCGGTGGAGCTGTTGAGAAGTCCCAGCAGTTGCAGATGCTCCTCCTCGCTCGCCCCTTCCCGCAACTTGATCACAGGTGCGGTGCGATTGAATACCTTGCCGCCTCGATCGAGCGCGAAGTGATTATGTGTGGCCACGAATGGGAAAGAGATTCCGAGTTTTACCGAGTAGCGTTCGGGGTGCCAGCGGCTCCACTCGTACCAAGTGAGTCCAATCTCCTCATGGGTCCCTCCGGGCTCTCGTCGCTCGCGCAAGATCGAGCGGTGGCACCAGAGGAGATGGGAGAAGTCATCTGTCAACTCGGCTTGCAGTTCGCTGTTGTAGGGGAAGACGGCTTCCGTGTCGGGAGCGATCCCCCAGTCACGAACGGCATCTCCGCCGACCAGCGGAATAATGTGTGCGTTGCTGACCTGGTAACGCGACCATGTGCTGCTGGGTGCGAAGTACGCCTCATCACCTCCCGTGTGGGCGTACCGTCCGATGGTGCGCTGCGATTCGGACAGTTTACGGACGTGGATCGCTTCAATTCGCTGATTCATTTCCAAGCCGCCGTCAGCGAGAATCCATGGCTGCCTGCCAAAGTATTGCCGACGTTCCAGGTCGTCTACGGAGACCCACTGGCTGACCGATCCCGGCCTATCGATCTGGTCCACGATGGCTCGCCAGACCAGCCCCTCTTCGGCCTTCTCCGGGGCCCCGGGCTCGCCCTGGACGCTTCGCGCCGTACGAACAGTGGCCGCCCGGCCGCTGCCCTCTCGACGCTTGCCGACCAGAATGACAGTCGGCGTGCCGTGGCCGGGTATGTAGGCCCCCGACGTGTCGATGACCTCTGTCAGTTCAATCCGGTTACGGAAGTAGCTCTCGATCAGCTTGGTGCCGAACTCACGCTTCATGAAGGAATTCGCCGTGATCTGGCCGACCATGCCGTAGCCCCGGCCGTCCTGGTCGCCCTTCCTCGCCAGCTCGAAGAACCGCTGAGCGAACGGCACCGACAAGGCGTAGGTACCCGCGCAAGCGTCGTACAGCCCCCGGTACAGCTCGTTGAGCTTCTTGTCCTTCACCGTGATGTAAGGCGGATTCCCCACCACCACGTGGTACCGCCCGGCCTCCAGAATCCCCTTGTGCTCGTGGACGTCCTCCGTGGCGTAGGAGAACTCCGCCAGTTCATCCGTGTCATCCGCCGTGAACTCCAGGGCATTCTGCCCCTTCGTCCCCCTTATGCCTATCTCCATCTGGCGGGCCTTGATCAAGGAGTCGCCCACCGCCAGGTGAACCGGCCACTCGTACTGGTTGGCCTCCGCCAGCGTCCCGACCTGCGCCGCCGCCATCGCCGCCATCAGCAACCGGAACCTGGCAATAGCCACCGCGAACGGGTTGACGTCCACCCCGTGCACCGAGTCCAGCGCCTCCCGCACCCGCTCGTGCAGGTCCTTCCCGGGCTGACCCTCACTCCACAACCGCACCAGCCGCCGGAAAGCACCCAGCACGAAGTGCCCGGACCCGCACGTCGGGTCGATCATCCGCAAGCCCTCGTAGCCGAACTCCCGCACCGCCGGGTTCATCGTGCGGTCGAGGATGAACTCCTCCACGAACTCCGGGGTCTGGAGCAGCGCATATGTCTTCCGCGCGGCCTCGCTCAGATCCTGGTAGAGGTCGCCCAGGAAACGGGTGTCCCAGCCCTTCGTGCCGTCACCGTCAACGTCCAACGGATCCGTGAAGTCGTGGATCAGCGAACCCACTTCGTCCCGCTCGCGCCAGAACTCGATCAACCCCCGCGCGCCGTCGTGCGACAACGGAATCTGGTAGAGCGGGTTGTGCCGCTCGTCGAAGAGCAGGCGACCGGCCTGACCGGACCCCATCTCGGCGAAGGCGAGGAGGAGCCAGCCGCGATACGTGGGGTTGTCGTCGCGCTCGACGTAAGCCTCGTACCGGGCGAGGGCGAGATCGCGGCGGTCGTCCTCGGGGGCGGTGAGGTAGGGCTCGGGGATGAGGTGGTTGTCCTCGCAGAAGCGGACGAAGACCGTGCCCAGGACCCAGGCCGCCGCGACCTGGGTGATGCGTTCGTCGAGCCAGGAGTTCCAGGTGGCCGCCGTGCGGCCGAGTTCGCGCGCGCGGTCGTACTCGGCGCGCAGCCGCGTACCCACGTCCGTCACCGCACGGACCTGCTTGGCTAAGTCGGCCTCGACCGCCTTGACCTGCTTCTTCAGGTCGTCCAACAGTGCTGCGCGGTCGATCACTCGCCGTCTCCCTCGTTCTGTGCGGTCACGCCCGAACGGTGGGCGTTCTCGACCCACGAGTCGGGAATTTCGATCCATTCGCCAAGGCCGGCCTGGTAGGCGACGGCCACCGGGCCGAGCTTCGGTTCGCGGGCGGGATCGCCCTGCGGGACGAGCAGCCAGAGGCCGCGCCCGCCGTGCCGGGCGGCTTCGGCGAGGCGGTCGAGGACGCCCATCGCGTCGTAGCGGGCGAACACCGCGGCCTCGGTGAGCAGGACGGGCCCGGCGTCGGGGCCGGCCGTCAGCAGCTCGCGTACCTGCGGCTCGACCGTGCCCCAGGCGGTGCGCGCGTATTCGGTGAACTTCAGGGCGCCGCGTGAGCCGGGTTCGGCCGCGTCCGCCTTGAGCAGGGTCTCCCAGGTCGGCTTGGTGCCGGCCGGTACGAGGGCGTGCAGGGCCTGGAGGAAGAGCGCGGTGACCGAGATTTCCTGGGCGCCAATGCGGGGGGCGGCCAGTTCCCGTACGGCGTCGCGCGTCAGGGCGTGGCGCATGGTCAGGACGCGGTAGCCGTCGCGGCGGGCGGAGGCGGTGAGCAGTTCCTCGGCGCGGGCGGCGGAGGCGATGCGCGGGTCGTCGGCGTAGCGGGTGACAGCGCCCATTGTGGTGGAGTGGCGTACGGCTCCGGTGGTCAGATAGCTGGAGTCGCTGTCCATGTGCGCGGGCAAGTAGCGCAGGGTCCCGACGGGCTCGCGGGTGGCCAGTTTCAGCTCGAAGCCGGCGTCCTTGAGCGCCTTGGTGAGGCGGGTGCCGGTGGGCAGGTCGTGGGTGGTTCCGCCGCGGCCGTCGTCGACGACGAGTTCGGGGAAGCGGGCCCGTACCCGCTCGTGCACCTCCTGGGGCGGCAGGCCCGGCTGCTTCTCCTCGGGCATGCCCGGGATCAACGGCACCAGGCCGGCCTGGGTGAGGCGCAGCGCGCGGACCAGCGGGAGATTGCGTGGGTAGATCTCCAGGCGCGGGGTGGCCGCCGCGTTCTGCGAGGCCGCGGCGGCGAGTTCCACCAGGCGGCGCTCGTCCCATTCGAGGGTGCCGGGCGGGAGGGAGAGGGCGCCCAGCTCGGTGAGGACGGTGGCGGCGGTGGGCAGGGTCTCCAGGCGGCTGAGGCGGTCGGCGGTGTGGCCCAGGCGGGTCGCGTAGTCGAGCAGCGCGGGTGCGGACGGGGTGTCGGGCGCGTCGCTCTCCCGTACGTCCAGGGCGAGCAGGCCGGCGCCCAGGGACTCCTCGGTCGCCTTGCGATTGGCCTGGTGCCGGAACTCGGCGGTCTCCGGGTCGAGTTGCTCGACCTCCACCACCGCTCGTACCGCGGCCATCGCGAGGGCGCGGCGGTGCTCCCCGCGCAGCTGGGTGCCGCGGCGTACGACCAGCGCGTCGGCGATCTCGACGGCGGGGGCGACGCGGCCCAGGTCCACGAGCAGCTGCATGATCTCCGCCCGCAGGGCCTGCACGGCCGGGTGCTTCTTCCAGCGCTTGCGTTCTTCCTTGAGCATCTGCGGGATGCGGCCCGCGGACAGGCCGAGCTTGTCGGCGATGTCCTTCTGCTTGGGCCACACGCCGATGCCGGGCAGTTCGCCGCGGTCGTTCGGCAGCCGGAGCAGGAGCCGGACCATCTCCACCTTGTTGGCGTTGGCGCCGTTGTTGTTCGGCTCCGGGACCAGGAAGGTGGCCAGCGTGTCGAGGCTGATCGCGCGCAGCGAGGTGTCGGAGAGTTCGGCGCCGGCGGCGGTGGTGCCGAGGAGCGCCGATTCGGCGGCGCTGAGCTGGGCGATCTCCTCCTTGGCCTCGGCGCGGCCCTTCGGGGTGAGCGGCGAGACGGGCGCCTCGCGCAGGAGGTCGCCCCACTGCCGCAGGCGGCGCTGCACTTCGGTGCGGGTCTTGGCGCCCAGGCCGGGCGCGTTGAGGAGCTTGCGGCGGCTGTGGTCGAGGAGCTGGCCGACGGTGGTGATGCCGAGGCCGTACAGGAAGGACTCGGCGGCGGGGGTGAGGCCGGCGGCCGACACGTGCGTGTCGCGGGTGACCTGCCCGGCCAGCATCTCGCGCTGCTGCTCGGCGCTGAGCGGCTCGGCCTCGCCCAGTCCCGGCCGGTCGGTGTCCGGGGCGGTCTCGGGGTGGCGCGAGCGGTGGCTGGAGGGCGCGGCCTGCGCGGCGTCGAGGAAGATCCGCCGCCAGGCGTCCCGCATCGGCTTCAGCTCGGGGAAGCGCTGTGCGGCGTCCCGGTGCAGGGCCTTGCGGAAGAAACGGACCAGGCCGTCGCGGATCGCGGGTTCGAAGGCGTCGGCCGCGATGGTCGGGTAGGGGAATTCCTTCGGGTCGGTGCTGCGCGGCAGGACCGAGCCGTCGCCCCATTTGGGCAGCTCGCGGGACGCCATCTCGTGCAGGGTGACCGCGACCGCGTACCGCTCGGCGTGCGAGTCGTAGGCGGTGCGGGTGAGGGTGCCGATGAAGGGGTCGAGGTAGCCCTCCGTGCCCGCGTCGTGGTTCTTCGCCGGGTAGCCGGCCAGCGAGAAGTCGATGAGGACGAGCTCGCGGGTGCGGTTCGGGCGGATGCGTACGGCGATGTTGTCCGGCTTGATGTCGCGGTGCCAGACGCTCTCGCCCTCCAGGAAGTCCACGGCCCCGAAGAGGTAGTCGCCGTACGCCTCCAGCTGGTCCATCTTGAGCCGGCCGACCTCGCGGAGCTGGCGGGCCACCGTCTCCTGGCGGTGCCGCGTACGCCCCGCCGTACTCGCTTCCTCCGCTGACTCCTCGCGCTCGTCGCCCACGTACTCCAGGGCCAGGACCGTGCGGTCGCCGATGGTCAGCGGCTGCGGCTCGACCAGGCGGATGATCCGGGAGTCCGGGCGCAGGCGGCCCATCACCTCGGCCTCGCGCTGGAGGATCTCGCCCCTGCTGTCGGACAGCGCCATCTTCAGCACGGCCAGCGGGCGGGTCCCGCGGGCCTCCGCCTCCAGGTCGCGGACGAGGAAGGCGCGGCTGGTCGAGCCGGTGCCGAGCCGGCGGCGGACCTCCCAACGGCCGGCCAGGACGTCACCGGTGACCGCGTCCAGCGGGTCCTTCTCCGGGGTCTGCGGCGTCTGCGGCGCCTCGGAGGTCTCGAGGGCAGGGGCCGGGGCGCCGGCCGGGGCGGTGAGGACGTCCTCGACGGCCTCCAGCATCTCCAGGAACTCGGCGACCGAGGAGAGCCGTTGCCTCGGCCGGTAGGCGGTGGCGGCCTGGACGAGGAAGTCGATGTCCTCCGACAGGCCGTCCACCACGGCGCTGGGCCGCAGGCCCTCGCCCGCCTCCAGCCGCGCCCGCAGTTCGGCCTGGCTGGCGGCCGGGGGCTTTCCGGTGGCCAGGAGATAGGTGAGGACGCCGAGGCCGTAGACGTCCAGATACACCGGGTCGGGATTGAGCGCGGTCAGTTCCGGCGCGAGGTAGGGGTCGGCGCCCAGGGACAGGTGCTTCAGCGACAGCGACGTCGGGGCGAAACGGGTGGCTCCGGGGGTGGTGCCGCCCAGGGTGCCGCCGTGCTGGGTGCCGATCTGCCAGTCGGAGATCTGGAGGTGGGGGCTGAGCCAGGCCGCGTCCTCGCCGAGCGCCTGGGCCCGGCCGCCGTCGCCTCGGGGGCTGGCGTTTCGGGGGCTGCGGCTGCGGCTTCGGGGGAGGACGTGCA
Organism: Actinacidiphila acididurans; assembly: GCF_016918855.1. Lineage (GTDB taxonomy): Bacteria > Actinomycetota > Actinomycetes > Streptomycetales > Streptomycetaceae > Actinacidiphila > Actinacidiphila acididurans. The sequence goes on along the minus strand of NZ_JADKYB010000014.1, from coordinate 245,038 downwards.
CCGAGCGCGCGGCCAGCGCCCGGTGGTGGATGCGGCTGGAGTGCGCGGACCGCATCGTCTCGGCGAGCTGCCGGACCAGCGCCATCCGGGAGAGGATGTCGAGCTTCTCGCCGTGCTGGAGCAGGTAGTCGTCCAGGCGCAGGGTCTGCGGGTGGTGGTCGAAGACGAGGGCGGGGCCGGCGGAGTGCCCGGAGGCGTCGTACGACTTGAGCTGGACCACGCCGGGGTGCCGGAACCGCTGGAGTATCGAGGCCTCGCGGCGGGCCGCGCGCTCGACCGACTCGCGCAGGGAGGCGTCCGAGCCGCGCTCGCGCACGTAGACCCGGATCCGGGCCCGCTCCGGCAGCTCCTCGTGGCGGGCGAGGTAGTCCGCCCAGGTGGGACCGGTGTCGAACGCCTTCCGCTCCAGGAGGTACGGGCCGACTTTGTACTCGGCGTCGCTGCGGCGGATGCCGATGCGCTCCAGGGCGGCCTTGATCTGCCGGGAGCCGGTGGCGTCGATGCGGTGCCGCTCGTCGTGGGGCGGCTGATGCAGCATCTCGGTCAGCGCGGCGACGGTGTGGACGCCGTTCTGGTCGTTGGGCGGGAGCTGGACGCGCAGCGAGGCATCGGTGAAGCAGACGGCTTCGCCGACCCACACCTGCCGGCGGTACTGGTGCGCGGCCAGTTGCTGGCGGAGCAGTCCGGCCAGCTCCTTGGCCTTCTTGTTCACCAGGTGCAGCGGATTGCCGTGCGGGATGCGGCGGCCGCCGGGTGTGGTCTGCACCCAGGTGCCGTTCTCGCCGGACACGGAGCCGTGCCAGTCCTTGAGCTCGACCATGAAGACGCCGCTCGGGCCGACGACGAGCAGGTCGACCTCGCGGACGTGACCGGTGGGCGAGGTGAAGGTGAAGTTGGACCAGGCGCGCCACGGCTCGGCGTCGGGAAGCCGGGTACGGATGGCTTCCAGGCCGCGGCGCTCGTGGTCGAACTCGGATTCCGTGACCGTGGTCCACCGGCCGTCGCGCATGTGCTGACCCCCACCCCTAGGACCCGGAGGGGCAATCCTAACGGCGCGATTCGACCGTAGGTGGCACAAGTCCACTGCTGGCGGGGCGAGTTGGGCTTGCCATCCGGGACGTGTCAGGCGGGTGGGCCGGAGATGAAGTCGCCGTCCTCGTCGTAGGGCCAGGCGTTGGCGCGGCAGCCGTGGAGGCCCTTGATCTGCTGCATCATCACGGGGGCGAGCCGGCCGGGGCCGGGGCAGGTCATGTGGGACCAGCCGAGGAAGTGGCCCATCTCGTGGTTGATGATCAGGGCGCGGTAGTCGTGGATCGGGCCGTCGAAGGTGGGTGAGCCCTTCACCCAGCGCTTGAGGTTGACGATCACACCGTCGGGGACCTCGCAGTCGTACTCGCCTTCGGTGTCCTGGTGGATGCCCGCCCAGCACAGGGCGTCCGTCGTGCCCGGGGTCGCGATCCGTACGGTGAGGTCGTGCGGTGCTCCCGCGCTCACCAGCTGGAAGGCGTAGTCCGGGTCGTGGGTCCAGCCCCGCGGCGCGGCCAGGATGCCGGCGATCTCCTTCGCCGCGTCGGTCGGTGCGATGTCGATGCCGGTCTCGATCTCCACGACGTAGCGGAGGGGGTGCGGGCCCTGGCCGACCTTCGTGCCGCCGGCGTCCGCGGTCACGAAGGTGCCGCTGCCCGTTTCCGGGACGTCGATGTCGGCGGAGGTCTTGTCGGAGGTCTCGCCGGAGGTGGGGGTGGGCGTGGCAGTGGGCCTCCTGGCGCGGATGGTCGGTGCGGCGGCCGGGGCCGATGGCGGGGCCATGCCCGCCGGGAACCGCCGGTGCGGCGGCGCGCCGCTCGGTGGGGCGCTGCTCAAGGGGTCGTTGTGCGCACCGCCCATGACGTACGTGGTCAGCGAGCCGAACAGGCCCGCGGCCAGCACTGTGGCGATCAGCCAACCCCGGCCCCAGCGGCGGGGACGGCCCCGGTGGTGGGAGGACCGGTCGTGACGGCGGCCGCGGCGGGAGGACGTGGCGCTGCCGGTGGAGGGGGCGGTGCCGGCGGATGGGGCGCTGCCGGTGGATGATGCGGAATTCCGCTCTCGTGCCGAACGCATGACAACTCACGCTGGTCAGATCAGATGATCGCCATGAGCGCGGATAATCACGAAAGGGTAACGACCGGCGGCCTTCTGAGGCCGTTGTGATCGTTCTGTAACAGGAGCCCGGAGGGGGCTCTTCTCAGGGCGGTGTGCTTGTCCGATCTGCTTACACTGTCGCAGTGTCGCGAGTCCTGATTGTCGAAGACGACCCGGATGTCCGTCAGGCCGTCCAGTTGGCGCTGCGGCATCAGGGGCACGACGTTTTCGCCGCCGCAACGGGCGAAGAGGCATTGGAGCAGCTGCGCGCCTTCCGTCCGGACGTCATCGTGCTCGATCTCATGCTGCCCGGCATGTCCGGCCTCGACGTGTGCCGGCGGATCCGGGAACGCGACCAGGTGCCGATCATCATGGTGACGGCCAAGGGCGACGACATCGACGTGGTCGTCGGGCTGGAGGCCGGCGCGGACGACTACGTGGTCAAGCCCGTGCAGGCCCGGGTGCTCGACGCGCGCATACGGGCCGTACTGCGCCGACAGGACGCGTCGGTCTCGTACGGCGTGCGGCCCAGGGCCGAGACGCACGGCGAACTGGTCATCGACCGGGCCGGGCTCGTGGTGACCCACCGCGGCGAGGCCGTGCCGCTCGCCCCCTCCGAGCTGCGGCTGCTGCTGACCCTGTCGGCCTCGCCCGGCCAGGTGTTCAGCCGCCAGCAACTGCTCGAAGCGGTCTGGGAGCACAGCTACAACGGCGACATACGGCTGGTGGACGCGTGCGTGAAGCGGCTGCGCACCAAGCTCGGTGAGGGCAGGGAGCCGCGGTACGTGCAGACCGTACGCGGCTTCGGCTACCGCTTCGGCGTGCTGTGAGCGGCCGGGTGGTCAAGGCGGTCCTGGCCCGTATCCCGCTGCCGCTGCGGGGCCTGCGCTCCCGCCTGGTCGCCGCCTTCGTCCTGGTGGCCATGGTCAGCGCGCTGAGCACCGGGGCCCTCGCCTTCCGGGAGGCGCGCACGGGGGTGCTCCAGCAGAGCCAGGACTCGGTGATCCGGCAGTTCCGGGCGAGCGTCGACGCCGTGGCCGGCTACCTGCCCCCGGTGCCCGATCAGTCCGACCTCCAGGCCGCGGTGAACCAGGTGCTGCACGCCAACCAGACACAAGGATGGCGGGTCATGGCCACGTACCGCGGTGTCCGCGCGTCCGCGCCGAGCGCCGACTTCGACCGGCTGAGCCCGCAGCTGCTCCGGTCCGTGGCGACCGAACGCGCCGCGGTGTTCCAGCGGGTGAACGCCGACGGGCACCCCCTGCTCGTCGTCGGAATGCCGATCACGTACACCACCGGCACCGACACGGATGCCAAGCTCTCGGGGACGGTGATGTACCTGACGGTGGCGCAGGACGCCGAAGAGGGCTACGTCAAGGCGATCATCAGCGGCATCGAGCGGGCCACCCTGATGGCGCTGTGCCTCGCCGTCGGCCTCGCGCTGCTGGCCGCGAGCGGGGTGCTGCGTCCCGTACGGGCGCTGCGCCGGGCCACGCGCCGGATGGCCGAGGGGCACCTCGACGTGCGGCTGGCCGTCAACGGTTCCGACGAACTCGCCGATCTCTCGCAGTCGTTCAACGACACGGCGGCTGCACTGGAGCGGTCGGTCGCGGAGCTGCGCCGCATGGAGGCCCAGGCGCGCCGCTTCGTCGCGGACGTCTCCCACGAACTGCGCACGCCGCTGGCGGCGATGACCGCGGTCACCGATGTGCTCGACGAGAACGCGCTGCGCCTGGACCGGGAGACCGGCGACGCGCTGCGGCTGATCAGCGAGGGCACCGGCCGGCTGAGCGGGCTGGTGAACGACCTGATGGAGATATCCCGCTTCGACGCGGGCGCGGTCGAACTCAACCTGGACGAGATCGACCTGGCCGAGTCGGTGCGGCGCACCCTCGCCTCCCGGGGGTGGCAGGGCCAGGTCGAGACCCACCTGCCCGGACCGGGCGTGCTCAGGGCGCGGGTGGACCCGCGCCGGCTGGACGTGGTGACCGCCAATCTGGTCGGCAACGCGCTGCGGCACGGGACGCCGCCGGTGCGGGTGACCATGGGCGTGCGGGAAGAAGAGGGGCGGGCGGACATGGCGTGGGCCGTCATCGAGGTGGCCGACAGCGGACCGGGGATCGCGCAGGAAGCGCTGCCGCACATCTTCGAGCGCTTCTACAAGGCGGCCACCTCACGGACCAGGAGCGAGAGCAGCGGGCTGGGCCTGGCCATCACGGCGGAGAACGTGCGGCTGCACGGCGGCCGCATCAGCGCGGCGAACCGGCCCGCGGGCGGCGCGGTGTTCACGGTCGAGCTGCCGCTGCACCGCGATTCGGCTGCCGGGGACCTGACCGATGACGTAACCGATGACGTGACCGATGACGTAACCCTGGACGCGCCCGCTCATCCGCCCGCCCGTCCGTCCTCCGGCGCGGGTGCCCGGTGAAGGCCGCGCGCGCGGTGGCGCCGCTGGTCGGGCTGGTGTCCGCGCTCACCCTGGCCGCCTGCGGAGTCCCGCCGTCCGGCGTCATCCAGGCCGGCACACCGGCGAGCGGCATGTACGTCCCCCGCCCGACGCCCGCGACGCCCACCCCCGTCCTCATCTACTTCGTGCACGACGGAGTCCTGCGGCCCTTCCCCCGCAAGATCGTCGACCCCGGTGACTTCGGTGCCGTCGTCCGCTTCCTCTTCTACGGCCCGATCGCGGGCGAGGCCCGCACGGCCACCACCGAACTGCCCCGCCTGAAGGCCACCCCCGAGGTGGAGATCAGCGGCGACGCCAACGGCAACACCCTCTCCGTGAAGCTCCCCCAGGACGTCCCTCCCCTCACCCACCTGGCCATGCTCCAACTGGTCTGCACAGTGGCCCACATGACCCCCCCGACCTCCCCGGCACTGCCCACCCCGGGAACCTCGGGCGCCGCCCTCGCGGCCCCCGCCTTTCCCACCCCCCAGGGCCAACGCCCCTTGTCCCTCACGGGCGTCCAGGTGACCGGCAACGGCTGGACCATCACCCAATCCGACACCTCCTGCCCGGACCCGCCTTCCCGGCCGTAGCGGGAGCCCGGGGCCGCGACGTCATCTGGGCGACGCGTGGATGAGGGAGGCGATGAAGAAGGCCATCACGGTCAGGGCGATGAGGGCGAAGACGCCGAGTCGTGGGCGGGCGGGTTCGGCGCCGTCGGGGGGTGGGGGGAGGTAGTCCGGGGGAAGGGGGGCGAGGGTGTGGGGGGAGAGGGGTGAGCGGCGGCCGTGGCAGGCGGGGCAGGGGTGGGCGGGGAAGGGGACGCGGACGTTGCGGCTGCTCAGGCCCGGGGAGGGGAAGGCGGCGCGGACCCCGGGGGAGGTGGGGGTGAGGCCGTGGAGGTAGAGGGCGCTGCGGCCGGGGTCGAGGATCGCCGAGCGGGTGTCGTCGGGGTGGGCCAGGGCCGCGACGACCTGGGCCGTGGCCAGGACGACGAGTTGGATGTCCACCCGGGCGCCGCGCGCGGCCTGCGCGTCGGAGGCCGTGCGCCGGAAGGCCGACGCGCACTCGTAGCAGGGTGTCCGCCGGCCCGGGAGCACCCAAAGGATCTCGCCGACCTCGGCGTCACGGATCCGCGGGTCGACCCAGATCGCCGGGAACACCGCGGGCCTGCCGGCCGCCAGGGCGACGCGGTTGATGTGGCGCTGGCACGCGATCGAGTCGGTCGCGGCCACCACCACATCGGCCTGCGCGGCCAGCAACCGCTGCTCGGCCGCGGGCAGTTCGAGGAAATCGGCGTCAAAGCCCCTGGCGTCGCAGGGCGGGAAGTCCCGCCGGATCCGCTCGGCCAGTGCCGGCGCCTTGGGCTGCCCCAACGACGGCGCGCCCAGCGGGTGCCGGACCAGGTTCTCCACCGCGAGCGTGTCGGGATCGACCAGCCGCAGCGGGCTGAACCCCATCCGCGCCAGCTCTTCCGCGAGGAAACCGCCGACCGCCCCCGAGCCGACGATCAGCACCGCGCCCGTACGGCGGCGGTGCCGTGCCCAGACGCGGTCCTCGGCCGCCTGCTGCTCGGTCAATCCGGCAACCCGTCAATCCAGCAGCCAGCGCGCCACGCGGACCGCCTTCGACCCCGACTCCGGCCCCTGGGACCCCGGCCCCTGACCGGAGTGGCCGCCGTCCGGCTTCAGCTCCCCGGTCCTGGCGTCGAGGAACCACTGGCGCTCGCTCTCCCGCGCCTCCTCCGGGGTCAGTTCCGCTTTCTGCACGGTCTCCGGCGCTGCACCCATGAGGCCACCTCTCCTTCCGACCTGTCGTGCCTTCCGTGCCTTCCGTCCTTCCGTGCGGGCGTGAACCACCGCACGCGGGGTTTTGTCCCTGCTTTCCAGGTTACGCAGCGGTACGGGTGCCGCATCCGGGAACGCTTCGCCGCCGATCAGCGGCCCATGACCGCCTCGGCCTCGGCGGTGTAGAGCTGCGCCGGGTCGAATCCCATGCCCGCGAAGTGCCCGGCGAGTTCGAGGGAGAGCACGCCGTGCAGGCGGGTCCAGAAGAGGAGGGCGCGATGCAGCGCCGAGGACGGGGCCGGGTGCGGGCCGGCCCAGGCCCGGTGGGCGTCCAGATGCGCGTCGAACGGTGAGGGGTGCGTGGTGGGGAGCTTTTCGGCGGGGGAGGCGGGGGAGCCGGGGGAGCCGGCGGGGGCTGCCGCGCAGGCGTCGAGGATGACGGCCATGATCTCCGAGGCGGTCCGGGTGGTGTCCTCGGGAGCCCGGTAACCGGGCACGGGGGTGCCGTAGATGAGAAAATAGCGCTGCGGGTCGTCGAGGGCCCAGCCGCGCAGGGCGTGCGCGAGGTCGCCGAGATCGGCACCGGCACCGGCCTTGGAACCGGCGTCGGCGCGGGCGCGGGCCCGGAACGTGTCGGCCAGGCTCCGGTACGCGTCCCGGATGAGCTCGGTGATCAGCTCGTCGCGGCTGGCGAAGTACCGGTAGAGGGCCGGCCCGCTCATCCCCATCTGCTTGGCGATGGCGTTCAGGGACAGGGCGGACGCCCCGGCCGCGGCGATCTGCTCCCAGGCGTGCCGCTTGACCTCCTCCCGTACCTGGGCGCGGTAGCGGCCCCGGGGAGTCTGCGTATCCGGCTTGCTCACGACCCGTTCTCCCGTCCTCGCGCTCTCCCGGCAAGCTCTGCCGTTCCGCTTCGTTAGAAGGTATCACGAACGCGATTGACCCTCACGCGAAGTTCTGTTACACCTTATAACGAACGCAAGATCCCCTAGGAAAGAAAGGGTCAGCCATGAGCAGCCAGCCCCTCGTCCAGGTCGTCCTGCCGGGCATCGTGGACCCGGAAGACCTGCAGATACGCCACGCGACCGTGCCCGACCCCGGCCCGGGACAGATCGTGATCGCCATGGAGGCGACCGGTGTCTCCTTCGCCGAGCAGCAGATGCGCCGCGGGCGCTACTACGACCAGCCGCCGTTCCCGTTCGTGCCCGGCTACGACCTGGTGGGCCGGGTGGTGTCGACCGGCCCCGGCGTCGACCCGGGCCTGGCCGGCCGGCGGGTGGCCGCGCTGGTCAAGGTCGGCGGCTGGGCCAGCCACGTGGTCATCGACGCCAAGGACGCGGTCGAGGTCCCCGACGGCCCGACCGCCGCACAGGCCGAGACCGTGGTGGTCAACGGCATCACCGCCTGGCAGATGCTGCACCGCATCGCCCGGGTACGCCGCGGGCAGACCGTCCTGGTGCACGGCGCCGGCGGCGGCGTGGGCCAGATCCTGGTCCAGCTCGCCCGCGCGGCCGGCGTGAAGGTGATCGGCACGGCCTCCGCCCGCCACCACGACGCCCTGCGGGCACTCGGCGTCACCCCGGTCGACTACCGCACGGAAAACGTGCCGGACCGGGTCCGCGAGCTGGCCCCCGGCGGAGTGGACGCCGTCTTCGACCACATCGGCGGCCGCAGCGTCGTCGACTCATGGCACCTGCTCGCCCGCGGCGGCACCCTCGTGTCGTACGGCAGCGCCTCCACCCGCGACGCCACCGGCTCCAAGCAGTGGCCCGTGCTGAAGATCCTCGCCCGCACCTGGCTCTGGAACGCCCTGCCCAACGGCCGCCGCGCCCACTTCTTCAACATCTGGGCCGGCCGGGCGCTCGCCAAGGACCGCTTCCGTACCCGGCTGCGCACCGACCTCACCGAGGTCTTCACCGCCCTGCGCCGCGGCGACATCGCAGCCCCCGTCGCCGCCGAACTTCCGCTCACCAGCGCCGCCGAGGCCCTGCGCCTGGCGGAATCCGGCACCGTCACCGGCAAGGTCGTCCTGACCCCGTGACCTCGCGGTTCGCGACTTCCGTCACGCCCCGGCCGTACGCGTCCTGAGGTCCTCGTCCGTGATGGGCCGCACGACGCGGCAAGGGGTGCCGACCGCCACGGACATGGGCGGAATGTCGCGGCTGACGACGCTCCCCGCGCCGATGACCGAGCCGTAGCCGATCCGGACCCCGGGCAGGACGACCGCGTTGCTGCCGATCCAGACCTTGTCCTCGATCACGATCGGCTCCGAGAACCGCCCGAAGTCCACCCGCCGGGCGGGGTGCACCGGGTGGCCGGTGGTCGTCAGGGTCACGCTGGGCGCGATCATGACGCCGTTGCCTATGCGGATGTCGACGTCGTCGACGAACGTGAGGTTCACGTTGCCGAAGAAGTCGTCACCGATGTGCACGTTGCTGCCGAAGGCGGCGTGGAAGGGCGACGCCAATATCGCGCGCTCACCGACCGATCCGAGGATCGAGACCAGCAGCGTACGGAGCTTCTCGGTTTCGTTGGGCGGGGTGTGGTTGTACGCGAAGATCTGCTCGGTCCGGCGTCGAGGGGCCTGGAAGGCGGCTTCGGTCTCGGTGTAGACGAGCCCCTTGCGGATCTTGGCCAGGACTTCTTCCTGCTGTTCCTGCTGTTCCTGCTGTTCCTGCTGTTCCTGCTGTTCCTGCTGTTCCTCGTGCGCCTGCGACACAGCGGGACACTCCGTTCGTCGAACCGTTCGTCGGACTCGTCGACCGCGACGCGCTCCCCGTCGACCGCGCGCGTCCAGAGCCTACGTTGGGCCCGCTCGGCGCCCGTGACGCGGATCATGGGAACCGGTCACGGGCGGCCGGACAACTCATGGGTGTGGAGAGGGAAGAGGCCGCCCGGACCCGGGCCGGGACCCGACTGATCGAGGACCAGCTGATGAACGAGATCCACCGCTCGCCCGGAGCGTCCGCCGCTGCCCGCGCCCGTCCCCGGCGCCGCCTCGCCCTCCTGGCCGTCCCGCTGATCGTCGCGGCCGCGGCCGGGGCCGTCCTCGCCACCACCGCGGCCACCGGCCACCACCACTCCGCCGCCGCGCACGCCCCCGCGTACACCGTGCGGCGCGGGGCCCACGGCGTGGTCCGGCTCGCCATCACCGACCCGGACGCCAAGCGGCTCGACCTGAACGCCGTACAGCGCGACCTCAACCGCCTCGGCGTCCCGGCCCTCGTCCACGCCGGCGAGCCCGGCTGCTCCACCCCGCCGACCGCCGGCGCGCCCGATGTCGAAGCGCCCGCGGCGACCGGTGCCCCCGCGGCCGAGTCCGCCCCCTTCGTCCAAGGGGTGTGGCGTATCGAAACGGCCAAGGGCGGCAAGCCGCTTCTCGACGTCCGGCCCGAGGCGATTCCCGCCGGCGCGCACCTGCTCGTCGTGTTCCCCCTGGCCCGTACCGACCCCGCACACGCCGGGTACGTCATCACCGCCCACGTACAGCGCGGAGCCGCACCCGCGTGCGTTCCCCCCTTCCCCGGGACCGGCACCTCCTTCGCTCCCGCCACTCCCTGACCCCGGCCATCGCGCCGGCCGCCCCCCCCCGTGGGCGGCCGGCGCGGAGGGGATCACAGCTTCAGCCCGTTCCGGGTGATGTACCAGTTGTGGAAGCCGATCAGCCCGCCGAGCAGCACCAGCCAGAGCAGCGTGCTGGTGAGCGGGAAGGCGTCCACCGGGATCGTGTACGCCAGCGCCACGCGCAGCACGGCGTCGAGGAGGAAGCCCGAGCCCCACACGGCGGTGAGCAGCCGCAGGTGGTGACGGAACGTCGGGTCCGTGTCCCACTGCGCCTCCCACGCGGCCAGCCCGGGCTCGCCGATCTTGGCGATGACGATGCCGCGCGCGGCCGTCATCATGAACGGGCGCCGGGTGGGCAGCGTGCCCAGCACCCAGATCCCGAGCGTCGCCGTCAGCCAGCTGTCCCGGATCATCAGCACCCGCGGGCTGCCGGTGATCAGCGACAGCAGGGTGCCGAGCACCACCAGGCTCAGCGTGAACACCGCCGTCGCCTCGACGCGCCGCTGCCGCACGATGCCGTACACGATCCAGGGCAGGAGCAGCACGCTGCCGACGGCCATCGAGACGTACTGGCCGGCGCCGGCCGCGCGCAGCCCGTAGTAGGAGCCGAGGGGGAGGACGAGCTCGAAGAGGAGCTGGGCGACCAGGCGCCGGCGCAGCGCCCTGGTTCTGCGCTCACGGTTCACCGCGGCGGCCTCGTCGACATCCCGGGCCGGGTCGGTGGCGTGGTGGGCCGGGTCGGCCGGTTCCGTGTCGGGCCGTGGTGCGGGCCCCGCTGCCGCCCCTGCCGCCGGATGCGTTGCCATGATCGGCGCCCCCGTGTCCGCTGTGGTCATGACGTCCTCCTGGTGGCGCGGTCGAACAGGTCCGCCAACTCCCGGCCGGCGGCCCGTACGTCGAGATCCGGCTCGTGGGTGGCGCGCCGCACCACGTCGTCGATGGCGGCCCGGATCGCCCGCACCATCACCCAGGGATCGAAGTCGCCGAACTCACCCGCGCGTTGCGCCTTGCGGATCTGCTCCACCTGGGTGGCGAGGATCGCCTCGTTCATGTCGACGAAGGCGACCATGGTGGGGTCGCCGCCGCGGAGGTTGGTGAGGACCTCGGTGATCGCGGCGAGGTGGTTCGGGAAGGCCGCGCACAGGTCGAGGTTGCCCTCGATGAAGGCCCGCAGGCGCGCCGTGTAGTTCTCGTGGGCCTCGATACGGGGCCGCACGTACCCGTCCGCGAGCCGCATCACCTCGGCGACGACCTCGCGCATGAGGTCGTCCCGCCCGTCGAAGTGGTACGAGATCATGCCCGTGCTGCTCAGCCCGGCCCGCTCCGCGATCTTCGCGAACGAGGCCCGGTGGTAGCCGACTTCGGCAATCACGTCGATCGCCGCCGCGACGATCTGCGCGCGGCGCCCCGTCTCCGTGAAGGACGCCCTGCTCCTGCGCCCCGCCCTTTGCTCGGTCGAGCTATCTTTGGCTTGCATGAGCAAGAAAGTACGCGGATTTGCTCACCCGAGCAAGAGGTTGACGCCCCGTCACGTACTACTGCTCCGGGTCCCAGGCTACGAGCTGGTCGAAGACCCCCCGGTTGTCGTCGAGCTTCAGGGAGTCCAGCGGAATGCGGCCGTAGAAAGAGAGGACCAGCTCATTGGCCGAACCCTCGATGGAGGCATCAGTCGCCTCCGGCTCCTCGTCGGTGGCGGAGGCCGGAGTCGTGCCGGGTGTGGACAGACGGGCGGCCCGTGCGCCGTCGTCGGAGAGCCAGTGGCGCCAGGAGCGGCCCTCGGTGGCGTGGTAGTCGACGACCGCAGGCTCGTGCGGCCAGGCCTCCGTCGTGGTGCATATGGTGGAGAGGAACTCCTCAGCGCCGTCGAGCGCCACTTCCTCCGGCAGCGGCTGCGGGGCACCTACGGTGAGCTGGGCGTCGTAGGTGTGCACCGCGATCTCGTGGAGCTGGTGCCGGGCGACGGCGCCGCAGGTCTGCGGCGACTGGGACTTGCCCCACCACGTCCAGCAACCGCGATCCGGGCCGGCCTCCCCCAGCGCGTCCAGCAGCAGCTGCGTCGATGCGGCCAACCAGGCCAGCAGGGCCTCGCGCTCCCGAGGTGCGGTCGCGTCGCCCTTGGGTGAGGCCTTGGCCGTGGCGTCAGGTCCCGCGGAGATGGTGGCGGCCCACGCACGGCGCCCCTCACCAAGGTGCTGCACCAGGTCGAACAGCGTCCACTCGGGGCACGTCGGCACCTGCACGTCGAGGCTGGGCGCGGCGGCGACCGCGGCGCGGAAAGCAGCCGACCGATCGTCGATCAGCCGCAGTAGGTCAGGGAACTCCAGAGTCTCTTGCACGCCGGATGCCTATCACCGTGCTCCGGCGAACGGACAGCGATTTTCACAGCCGCCGCGGCGTGCGCACGGCACGGGCCGCGCGCACCCCGATGATGCGGTGTCCTCATTCCGAAACGATCGGTTATGCCCCGGGCAGGGCTACCGTCAGCGCCCGCCCCCGCACCGGCGCCCGGCACCCTTCGGTCGCACTGCACGCCCCGTACGTGAACGTCACCTCGGCGGCACGCGCGCCCTTGCCGGTGATCCTGGCGGGCAACCTCAGCGTGACGGGCCCGTCCGGGTACACCGGCAGCTTTACGTCCAGCCCGGCCATGCTCAGCTCATACGGCCTGACCCCCGCCGTCACCGCCCCCGCCGCCTCCAACGGCGCCCCCACGCCCAGCCGGGTCGGAATCCCCAGCGCCTCCACACCCCCGTCCGGCATTTCCAGGCTGTACACGTGAAACCCCTCCCCCTCGGGCCGCAGCGTGGCCGTCACCAACACGCCGCCCCCGCCATGCCCGGCCTCCCGGTGCAACGTCACGCTGACGGCCACCCCACCCGCCCGGAACGATCCGTGCGTGTCCGGTACGCCCCCGGAGGAGCCGCCCCCGCACCCGGCCAGAGCCACAGCCGCGGTGACGGCACCCAATGCCGAGGCCAACCCCTTCCGAAAGGCGCCCGCCCGCCGCGGGGAAACGACTGTGGCGCCGGCTTCGCCCGGATCACCCAGGGGCGCGGGGAACTGCGCGACAAGCCACGATGCATCCGCACTCGGCAGCGCACCGGAACTGCCCGAGCCGGCTTCCGCAGCGCCGGCACCCGGCAAGGCTGCGGATGCGTCGCCGGGTTCGCCCGGATCACCCAGGGGCGCGGGGAACTGCGCGACAAGCCACGATGCATCCGCACTCGGCAGCGCACCGGAACTGCCCGAGCCGGCTTCCGCAGCGCCGGCACCCGGCAAGGCTGCGGTTACGTCGCCGGGTTCGCCCGGATCACCCAGGGGCGCGGGGAACTGCGCGACAAGCCACAACGCGCCGGCACCCGAGAACGTACCGAACCCCCGCGGCGCCCCCTTCACGCCCACCGACTGAGGAAGGCGTTCACCTGCGCCGCCGGCATACTCCTCGCATTGGCGAACTCCCCCCGATTCGTCGCCACTTCCGTACGCCCCCGGGAGTCGACCACCGCAAGCGCCGGAATCCCGCTGGTGTTGAGATTGACGTAGCGCCTGACGACGGCCAGGTTGTGGTCGAACTGCCCGACGTCCACCTTCACCACGTGGTACTTCGAAAGCAGCTCAGCCGTGCCGGGCTGAGTGAACGTACGCCCGAGCACGACGCAGTCCGGGCACCAGTCCGCCCCGAAATCAATGAGCACGGGCCGGCCGTCCTTCGCGGCAGCCCGCTGAGCCGCGGCGATATCGGCGGCGGCGTCCCGCGTGGGGTCGTACCCGTCGGGCCGAACGCTCGCCGTCGCGCTGGGCTCGGGCAGCGGGAGCCCGACCACGGGCGAGCTGTGCGTGCCGGCCGCGGGCGCGGTGACCCGCACCTCCACGTTCCGGCCCCCCGACCCCCCGGACGACCCGCACCCTACGAGCACCCCGGCTCCCACAAGCGCCAGCGCCACCAACCGTATCCGTACCGCTCCCACGCAACCCCCCATATCCGCTGCTCAACCCCCTCACGGCCAGCGCACTTTAACAGCCACAACCGAAATCCGCCCGGGCCGCCCGAGCGGCGGTCGGCGCCGGAACGGGGACCCGCCCGCCCCACGGGAATTGGCGGTCGAATTGGGCGAAACCGGTGGCGGCCCGTGGACGGCAGCCACGACGATGCGGTCGTGGGGAAACGCTGGAAGTCGTCGTGGGTGTTCGCCGGTCTGGTCGGGGCGATGGCGGTGTTCAGCGCGGTGCCTGGCGTCGTCAAGGTCGTGCATGTGCCCGGACCGAGCTGGGTTGCGCCAGCGGTGCTGGCTGCGGCGGCGGTGCTGCTGGCGGCCGTCAAGCCTCTGTACGCGGTGGTGAGCGAGTCCACGGTCGCCCGTGCGAAGGACAGCCTGGAGCAGGACACGCGTGTCCATCGTGCTTGGCAGGGCCTGCCCACTCCAAGGACCGTGGCCGAGACCGATCCCGCTCTTCTCGGCATCCATCCGTCCATCCCGCTGCCCGCCGACGCCCCGCAGAGCCTGTCGCCGGACCTGCCGGAGTACGTCGAGCGCGACGTGGACGCCAACTTGCGCAACTACCTGCGCGCGCGCTCCGCGAAGGGCGGCTTCGTACTGCTCGTCGGGCCCGCCGCGGCCGGCAAGACCCGCACCGCCTGGGAAGCGATCTCCAGCACGCTCCCCGACTGGAGCCTGATACGGCCGTACCCGGGCGGCGACATGGCGTGGGCGCAGCGCCGGAACCTGGGCCGCAGCGTCATCTGGCTCAACGAGATCCAGGACTTCCTTACCGGCGCCACCCCGCTGGAGGCCGCCACCGTGCGCCGCCTGCTGGCCGACACCACCCAGCCGGTCATACTCGTCGGCACGATCTGGCCCGACCGCTACGAGCAGCTTCGCAGCACCTCTTCCGCACCGGCCCCGCCCCCGCCCCCGCGTCCTGCGGACAGCACCGAGGCCTCACAGAACGGCGCCGGCGATTCCGCGGCAGGCGCCTTGGCCGAGCGGCAGGTGGACGCGCCGAACCGCAACGACAAGGACGTCCTGGAGCAGGCTCGGGTGTTCTCCCTGCCCGCTTTCACCGAGCCGGAGTGGGAACGCGCCCGGGAACTGGCCGGCCGCGACCCCCGCCTCGCGCACGCCGCCGCCAACAGCAGGACCGGCCTGGGCCTGACCCAGATTCTGTCGGCCGCCCCCGAACTGCTCCTGCGCTGGGAACAGGCCGACGACCCCTACGGCAAGGCCCTCCTGAGCGCCGCCGTGACCGCCCGCCGCTGCGGCCACCCCCCAACCATCCCGGCCCCCGTACTCAAAGCCCTGGCCAACCACTACCTGACCGGACAACAGCGCGCCGACGCCCCCATCAACTGGTTCGAAAACGGCCTGACCTGGGCCTGCCGGCCCGTCCAGCACACCCACCGCATCTCCCCCCTCTCCCCCTACGGCAGCGCCCCCGGCCGGACCGACGGACACCGCGTCACCGACATCCTCACCAACCACGTCCACCCGACATCCCCCGTCCCCAAGGCGAGCGACATCCCGGACGCGGTGTGGGACACCCTGATCGAGGCGGCGGACCCGCAAGCCTGCCTTGGGATCGGCGGTTCCGCCTTCGCCGCAGACCGGCGCCCGCAGGCCACGGTCGCCTGGACACGCGCCGCTGAAGCCGGCAACACACGCGCGATGCTCAGCCTCGGACTTGTCGCCAGGGACAACGGGGACACCGACGCCGCCCGCACCTGGCACACTCGCGCGGCCGACGCCAACGACATTCACGCCATGGCCATGCTCGGCGTCCTTGCAAATGAGGACGGGGACACCGATGCCGCCCGCACCTGGTGGACACGCGCCGCCGAAGCCGGCAACACCAACGCCATGGGCATGCTCGGTGCCCTCGCACATGAGGATGGCGACCGCGACGCTGCCCGCACCTGGTATATCCGTGCCGCCGACGCCGGCAACACACGCGCCATGCTCAGCGTCGGCATGCTCGCCCATGAGGACCGTGACCTTGACACCGCCCGCATCTGGTGGACACGGGCCGCCGAAGCCGGCAACGCCAACGGCATGTTCGACCTCGGCGTCTTGCTGCACAACCAGGGCGATGTCGACGGCGCCCGCATCTGGTGGACCCGCGCGACCGAAGCAGGCAACGCCGACGCGGCGTCTGCGCTGGCCCGGCTGTCCGAGGGCTGACGCCCACCACCCCTGCCCCGCCCGCCGGTTGAGCCACCACGGCGGGTGAGCGGAGCAAAGGCGGGCACACGGAAAAAGGAGAGAGCAAGGAGGCCGTGATGCCCGTGACGTTCCGCAAGTCGTTCCGGATCCTGCCCGGAGTGCGGGTCAACGTGAACCGTAAGTCGCTGTCGCTGACCATTGGGCGCAAGGGTGCGCATCGGACGTGGTCGACGACGGGGCGGCGGACCACCTCGGCGGATCTGCCGGGGCCTTTCGGGTATCGGCACACCGAACGGCGCGGGTGAGGCAGGGCGGCCCGCACCCGTATGCAGCGGGGCCGCCACTGGGCCGGCGGGCCTGGGCGCGGCGCCGAATTCCGGGACCGGCTAGCCCCTGAGCAGGCAGAACGGATGCCCCGCCGGGTCCGCGAGGACCCGCCAGCCGCGGGGGTCGGCGCGCAGCAGCGTCGCACCGAGCGCGAGGACTTCACCCTGGGCCCGGTCGAGGTCGGGGACGTCGAGGTCCAGGTGAAACTGCTGCGGGTGCGCGGCGTCCGGCCATTGCGGCGCCCGGTAGTCCTCGACCCGCTGGAAGGCGAACACGAGCCCGGCGTCGGTGTGCAGGGTCGCGAAGCCGTCGCCGACCGCCCAGCGGGGATCGGGCCGGTTGACCTCACCGCCCAGGACCGCCTGGTAGAAGCGGGCAAGCGTCCGTACGTCCGGGCAGTCCAGCACCACGCACTGCAGCTTGGCGATCACCGGACCTCCCGCGCGCGGGTCAGGACGGTGGTCAGGACACGGGCCGCGACCGCCAGATCCTGCGCGGGGAGATCGCCCCACAGGCCGGCGGTCGTCTCGCCGAGGGTGGCGCGTAGCCCTTCCCAGACCGACCTGCCGTGTTCCGTGAGTTCGGGCCGGCCGTCCTCGGTGGTACGGAGGAAGCCCAGGTCGGCGAGGTCGGCCAGGTGGGCGCGGGCGGTTTCGATGCCGGTCTGCTGGGCGTCGGCCACCCGGGCCTCCAGGGCGGCGGCCTCCAGCGGGCCCTGGCTGGTCGCGGTCAGGGTGAGGGCCACCCACAACGGCTCGGTCAGGCCGGTGCCGTCGATCCGCCGGCGGAGGATCGCGTTCAGCGCCTTCTCGGTGCGGCCGATCAGGGCTGTGCCGAAGGGGAGGGCGGCGGGCGGGCCGGGGTTCGGGGTCGTCTCTGCCGTGGTCATCTCTGCCTCCTAGGGTTCTTCGCCGCCGATAGTGACACTCGGTCTCGTTTGGTATCAAGTGATTAACGTGACTCAGTATCGGTATGCTGTACGGCATGACCTCGCCCGCCGACGACCGCTCCCTGCCCCTGCGCGACCGCAAACGCCTGCGCACGCGGCGCACCCTCGCCGAGACCGCGCTGCGCCTGTTCACGGCCCACGGCTTCGACGCGGTGACCCTGGACCGCCTCGTCGACGAGGTCGAGGTCTCCAAGAGCACGTTCTTCCGCGCCTTCCCGGCAAAGGAAGCCGTCGCCGTCGAGGCGGAGACCGAGCTGTGGCGGGCGTACCTGGACCAGCTGCGCGGGCGGGACCTGTCCGGCAACGTCCTCGACGCCCTGCACACCCGGCTGACCGGCGCCGTCGAAGCGCTCGACCCCGGCTGGGACGAGCGTTACCGCGCGACGCGCCGCCTGGTGCTGACCGCGCCGGCGCTGCTCGCGTACGTCGACCACCACCGCACGGGCGTCGAGGACGAGGCCGCCGCCCACCTCGCCGACCGGCTCGGCCTGGACGCCGACGACCTGCGCCCCCGCGTGCTCGCCCGGATCACGACCACCTGCTGGAGCGTCGCCGCGCGCGCGTGGGTACGGGACGACGGCCGCGGTGGCCGCGCCGCCCTGCTCAATGCCCTGGCCGACGCCCACCGGTCCGTCCCGGCGAGCCTCGCCCTCACCGCCGGGCGGTGACCCTCCGCGTGCGCCCTTGCGAACCCGCGCCTACGGTGGAATTCGGTCGTTTTACGGCCACTTGATCGATTCCTCCGCACGTACAAGGTGGGGCCGAGGAGGCGCACGGCCAATGGCGAAGCTGCTTTTCATCGTGAGCGGGGCGACGTACTGGGTACTCAAGGACGGCACCCGATACGCCACGGGCTACTGGGCCGAGGAGTTCGCGAACCCCTACAAGGCCGTCACGGACGCAGGTCACGAGGTCGTGGTGGCGACACCGGGCGGCGTGACCCCCAACGTCGACATGATGAGCCTGCGCCCCTCGATGGCGGGCGGCGAACAGGGCGCCCTCGACCTGGAGGCCATCATCCGCGACGCCGAGGTGATGCGGCGGCCGATCAAACTCTCCGACGTCCGCCTCGAGGACTACGACGCGGTCTATCTGCCCGGCGGCCACGGCCCCATGGCGGACCTGGCCTTCGACGCGGACGCCGGCCGGCTGCTCACGGAACAGCTCGCCTCGGGCCGCCCGCTCGCCATCGTCTGCCACGCCCCGGCCTCGATGCTGGCCACCCGGATCCACGGGGTCTCCCCCTTCAAGGGCCGCAAGGTGACCGGCTTCACCAACGAGGAGGAAGAGGCGGTGGGTCTCGCCCCCCGCGCGACCTGGTTGTTGGAGGACGAACTCAAGGACGCGGTCGGCGTCGACTACAGCCGCGGCGAGATATGGCAGCCCTACATGGTCGAGGACGACAACCTCATCACCGGCCAGAACCCCCACTCGGCCGCCATCTTGGCGGACCGGTTGCTGAAGATCCTCGCGTAGGGGGACCCTTGGCCCCCCGGGCAACGGGTGGTCGTGCCCCGCTTCCCCAACTGACGGACGCGGGGCACCCACTCGCTGCGCGCGGCTCAGATGGCCGAGGCGAACTCCACGAAGGACGCCCACTGGGCGGGGGAGAAGGCGAGCTGCGGGCCCTCCTTGTCCTTGGAGTCCCGGACGTGGATGGTGCCGGGGGTGCTGGCGACCTCGACGCAGTTGTCGCCCTGACCGCTGCTGTAGCTCGACTTGTGCCAGGAGACGGCCACCTCGATGCAGTTGTCACCGGAACTGCCGCTGTAGCTGCTCTTGAACCAGGCCAGTTCGGGGTTGGTCATAGCTCTCCTCGCAGTTGCTTCAACAGGCGCACGGAGTCCTCGGAGCTGAGGGACTGCGAGCGCAGTTTTGCATACCGCATCTGGAGGATGTTGACCACTTTCAAGGCAGAGATAAGTTGGCCGGACTCCTGCCCCTCGTTGTAGGCGAACCACCGGTTGTCCGGTGTCTCCAGCAGCACGATGGGGCCGTCCAACCCGGGGTGGACCCCGGTGTTTTGGGGCAACACCTGAATCTCGATGTTCCGGCGTTGGGACAGGTCCAGCACGTGATCGATAAGTTCGCGGGTGACTCCTGCCCCGCCTGTCTGGCGCCGCAACAGAGGCTCGTCGAGGACAAAGCTAAAGGCTGTGTTCGGGCGGTTGTACAGCAGCCTTTGGCGTTCGGCGCGCGCCTCCCACTGGGACTCGATCTCTTCGTCACTTAGTGGCGGCAACCGCTCCTCGAACAGGGCGCGAGCGTACGCCTCGGTCTGCAACAGCCCTGGCACGACGCGGCAGTCGTAGGTGTACAAGGTGATCGCATGCGCCTCCAAGCGGGCCCACTGACGGAACCACGCCGCCAATCCCGGTTGCCGCGCCAGGTACCCGACCGCCTTCGGCAAGGCGCCCGTACCCCCGAGAACTGCGTCGGCCCGTTCGGCGAACCCCACATCCGGCATGCGGCGGCCGTACTCAATGGAGGCGATCGTGTGCTTGGACAGCCGTACGTGTAGGCCGAGTTCTTCGCGGCTCATGCCGTGGAACTCCCGCAGGGCTTGGACGACGGCGCCGAAGGTCTTGAGGCTGTCCGATGTCTCGGGTTCGCCGTTGCCCAGCCAGGCCGGCATACCCCCGGACTTTGCCGCCCCCTCGGATTCCGGCCCCCCGGTCCCCTCCACTGCCTCGGCCATGGTCTTGCCACCTCCCACCGTCCCGACCCGCCTTTGCCTGTGTAACGCAGCACCCCTGCGCGTAGTCACGGGCTACTCCCTACTTTCTGCGCGCGAACTGTCGCGCAGTGTACGCGGCTTCGCCGCTGTTTGTGCGCGTACGTTCACCAGGAGTACGCAGGGCGAACCCTGTGGGTCAGTGGTCGCCGCGGAAGATCTCGTCGACCTCGCGGACGGCGTAATAGACGAGGACGTACCCCGCGAGCGGATCGGCCCACCACCAGCCGGCCACGGCGTTGAGTACGAGGCCGAGCAGGACGGCCGCCGCGAGTACGCCGTCGATCAGGGTGACCCGGCCCTCGGTCCTGAGCACCGGGTTGTCGAGTGCGGCTCCGGTACGGGCCTTTCCCGCGGCAAGGGCGAACATCGCGGTGGCGGTCACGGCGGTCCAGGCGATGCCCAGCGGCGAGTGGTGCGGGCGGAAGCCGGCGACCAGCACCCAGGTGGACTGCACCAGCAGATACGCGGCCAGCAGGGCGAAGCCGGCGCCGATCAGCCGCAGCGCCCGTTTCTGCCGCTCCTCGCCGGTGCCCGACAGCTCCCAGACGACCACTGTGGAAGCGCCGATCTCGATCAGGGAGTCCAGCCCGAACCCGGCCAATGCGACCGACCTCGCGGAGACCGCCGCGAACCCGAGGATCACGATGCCGACGACGTTCCACCCGAGCGTGGTGTACTCCAGGGCGAATCCGCGGCGCAGCAGCCTTTGGCGTTCCGTACTGTCGGTGCTGGTCACGGCCCGATCCTCCCAGGTCTCCCCGGGGTGCTACCCGTCACCGCCCGCCCAGATTCCGCTGCGCCCAATCCGCGACACCGCCCAGCCGGGCCGCGGCCTTCGCCGGATCCCCGGTCCGGGTCGGCTGGTCCACCTCGAAGTCGTGACCGGTGAGGCCGCTCTCCTCCTCGACGATACGGGCCACGCGGTACGCCAGCTCCATCACCGCCAACGCCGCCGGTCCCGAGTAGCGGTACGGGATCTCGATGTCCCCCATGTCTCCGCGGTAATCGAACTTCACCCGTCCCGGCGGACCAACCGTCCAGAAGGTCAGGCTGTACAGATATTCCTCGGCCTCCACGGGCCCGACCTCCCGCGACACCCGGCCCAGAACGCGGTCCCACTCGCCCCGCTCGGCCTCGGTGAGCCGGAGCAGGGGAGGGTCGGCGTCGACATCGAACTCGAAGTCGGCGTTCAGGCGGTCCAGCGTCCCCTGAAGCGTCAGCCCCGGCTGCACCCGTACGAACGTGATTTCGTAGGTCACGGGCCGAACTTACGGAACTTGCGGTGCCTCGGCGACAGGGTTGTCCTTCGCGTGCGGGCGATCCGTATGCACGGCCGGGTGTTCCTCGTCGGCGCCGGCTGCCACCCGTACATCGTCCGGTACGTCGCCGGGAACCCACGTGACGGCCGAACGCCCGAACGGTGTCTGCGCCAGGAAGATATCCAGCGCCTCCTCCCAGCCCATACCGTCCGGGTCGCCGCACAGCAGAGCGAAGCCCGCGTAGGGCGGGGTGGCCACGAGACAGAACACCAACCCCGCGTTCGAAACTCGCAGCACCGCGGTGTGCTCGCCGTGCACCTCGTCGAACTCGACCGTCAGGGACCGCTCCTCCAACGCCCGTACCGTGAGGTCGAGTTGCGCCACGACCAGGAACTCCGCAGGCTGCCAGCCGTCCAGCGTCAAGGACTCCACCACGCCATCCTGCCGTGCGGGTTCCTACTCCGGCACGACCGGAGGCAGCGGTTCGCGGGCCGCGTGCCAGGCCGCGGGGAGGGCGGCGACGCCCGTACGCGCGGCGATCACCCCGCCCGCGATGGCGCAGGTGGTGTCGATGTCGCCCTGGCCGGCGACCGTGAGCCACAGGCCCTCGTGCAGGTCGTCGAGGTGCCCGGCCGCGCACCACAGGGCGAAGGGGACCGTGTCGGGCCCGGACATGTGGTAGCCGGAGCCCAGGACTTCCGCGGCGTGCCGAACCGAGGCCCGGTCCGACATGCGGGCCGCTGTCCGTATGCCCGACCGGACGTCGCTGTCGGGGAGTTGTTCGGCGACCGCCCGGAGGAAGTCCGGCCGCGCGGGGGCAGGCCCGCCCCGGCTGCGCGTTGCCAGGGCCGCGGCGAGGGCGACCGCCACCGCGCCGGTGACCGCCTCCGGGTGGTGGTGCGACACCGCGCCCTGGAGCGCGGCCTGCTCGGCGGCCACGTCGAGGTCGGCGGCGTGCCACGCGCCGAGCGGGGCGGCCCGCATGGCCGCGCCGTTCCCCCAGGAGCCCTGGCCGCCGAACTGCCCGGCCACCACGTCCCGCCAGGGCTCGCCCGCACCGATCCGCCGGAGCACGTCATGCATCGAGGCCCCGTAACCCCGGTGCGTGTCCTCGGCGTACGCCGCCGCGAACCGCAGGGCGAGCCGGTCCTGGTCGACGGCGCCGCCGCCCTCCGCGAGTTCCCGGACCAGTACGAGCGCCTGCGCCGTGTCGTCGCTCCACCGCCACAACGGCTCCGGCGGCACCGTCCGCGCCTCCAACGCCGCCGTACCCTCCCGGCGCAGGATGCCGAACCAACGGTCACCGAAGGCGTCCCCGAAGGCGAGCCCGTACAACGAGTCCAGCGCGGGGGCAGGCACGTTGATCATCCCGGCAGTATCGCTCCGGGACGGTTGGTCGGCACGCCGTTTTTGGGCGGATGTGCTTCTGGCCGGGACGTGGCGGGGCCGCGCATTCGACCTGACCAGCACCTGACCAGCACCGCCCTTGGCAGTGGCTGTTCGCAGTACCACTCAAGGGCGTATCGAGGGAACCGCTCGGCCCGATTTCCTCGGCCTGTCGGGCGTGGTGTCCACGTCCGGCGGGCACTGCGCCGGTGACGACGCCGTGTACTGGGCGGCGAGGCCGATCAGCTCGTCGAGGCGTTCGCGTGCCCGGGTCAAGTCGTGGATCCGAGCTTGGATGCGGTCGCGCTCGTCCGTGAGCTGTTGCGTCATTTCCGGCGTTGCGACCAGGGTGTCCATGAACGGCAGGATGGGCAGGATCGCCTTGCTGGGCAGCCCGGCCGAGTAGAGGAGCTGGATGAACTTCACCCGCTCGACGTCGGACTCGGAATACTGCCGCTGGTCCCCGGGGCCGCGGGCGGCGACGAGGAGTCCCTGCTCTTCGTAGTAGCGCAGGGCGCGAACGCTGACCCCCGCGCGCGCGGCGACCATGCGGTGGCGTCCGGGACCCGGCCCGGATGAGGCGGGGGCACAAGGCGGCCGGGGCAGAGGGCGTGGAGGCGCGCCAGGGAGCGCGAGGCCGTTTCGGCCCCCTCCCGTGGCTACGGCTCGACTCCCTCCCGTGTCTAGGGCGGCCTCGGCGGATTGCCGTGCCGGGGGGACGCACCAGCCGCGGCAGCGCGTACGCGTCCTTTGTCCGCTATCGCATCTCGGCACCGTTTTCGGGGTGCATGGGGCGTGTGGGGCGGAACGGGTGTGGGGGCGGCGGGCGTTCTGTCACCCTGATGCCCGCGGATCGCGTCGGCGACCGGGCGGGCCGAGGGGGGCCCGCGCGGCGCACGGCCGGGGGGCGAACAGCGGTCCCGCTGGGGGAAACACGGCATCGCATCGTCCGTCACCACAGGCAGTTCGCCGGGTGGTGCGGGTGCGATGCGCGCTCGGGTGCGGGTGCGGCAGGGCAATGGGGAGAACTCTGGTGGGGGCGGGTATGGCGGAACATCCTCCGGTGGGGTCGGGGGACCTGGAGCGGGCCATCGCGGAGGCGGTCGAGCGCAGTCGGCCGGTCGCCGAGGGGTTACGGAAGGACGTACGCCGGCTGCTGCGGGCGCTGTCGGACTGCGCGGGCACACCGGCACTTGGCGCCGCGGCAGGTGAGGAAAGCAGTGAACTGCGGTCGTTCGCCGACGACTTGGTGCGCCAGGTCACGGCGGGACTTCAGGAAGTGACGGACCGCCGGCTCGGCGCCCTCGACACGTTCAACGTGGTCCTGTTCGGCCGGACCGGTGCCGGGAAGAGCAGCCTGCGGGAGGCGCTGACGCAGGGGCACGGCACGTCGATCTCGCCGCACGGCGCGGCCGACTGGACCACCGAGGTGACGCCCGGCGAGTGGCAGGGGTGCCGGGTCATCGACACGCCGGGCATCGCGGGGTGGGGCCGGACGATGGCGCGCTCTGAGCTGGAGGAGCGGGCCCGCGAGGCCCTGGTGATCGCCGACGTGGTGATCCTCTGCTTCGACAGCCAGAACCAGCAGGCCGCGGAGTTCGCCAAGGTGGCGGACTGGATCGCGGCCTACGGCAAGCCCGTGGTCGCCGTGCTGAACAACCGCAGCCCGGTGTGGCGCAGGCCGACCAGGGTGCGGAACGAGGCGGTCCGCCGTCATCTGTCCCGGGCCGTCGCCGAGCACGCCCAGAACATCCACGACGAACTCGCAAGGGTCGGCCTGCACGACGTGCCGATCGTGGCGCTGAACACGAAGTCGGCCGTGTTCGCCCGGGTCACCCTGCCGTACGAGGGCCCCGACGCCGATACGCTGCCGGTCCTGCGTGCCGAGGCCGGCTCCACCGGCGTCCTCCTCGACTGGTCGAATCTGCCGGCCTTGGAAGGGCTGATGGGCGCGGCCCTCGGCAAGGACGCGGTCGGGCTGCGGCTGGGCACGCTGGTGCGCCAGATCGAGGGCGCGTGCCTGCGGGCGGACGACGATCTCCGGATCCACGTCGAGGAACCCGCCCTCCGGCTGGCCGAGCAGGCGGAGATCGGCATCGAGCGGATGCTCACGGTCCTCGGCGCACCCGAGTCCGCCTTCGCGGAGACCTCGCCGGACGGCATCCCGGACGACATCGCGGACGCCTCGCCGGACGGCTCGCGGGGCGGCTCCCCGAAAGCCTCCCCGAAAGCCTCCCCGGAAGGGGACGCCGGCCGGAAGCTGCTTGCCGCCCTGGCCGAACTGGAACGGCTGCGCGGCGGCCGCTTCGAGGCCCCGCCGGTCGGCGAGATCGGGCGGTACGCCGACCACCTGATCCGTGCCGCGCTGGCCCCGCAGCGCGAGGCGGCCCAGCGCCGGGCGGACACCGTCGTCGACCAGGCCATGGCCCACGGCGAGGTCGTCGGGCCCGAGGCGTTCGCCGCGCAGGTCTTCGACACCCCGGCGATCGAGTTCGCCCTGAAGATCGCCCTGGAGGCGGTCGTCGCCCAGTTGCAGCGCCGGGTCAGCCTCGTGGTGGAGGACGTCGGAGCGGACCTGAGGGCCGTCGCGACCGAGCGGGCCCAGGTGCAGGGGAACGCCGGCCGGTTCCTGCGCGGCGTGAGCATCGCCACGGGCGTCGGCGGTGTGGCGGCGGGCGCCGGCACCGGGGTCATGGCCGGGCTCATCATCTTCAACGCGTGGAACCCGGTCGGCTGGACCGCCGGCGGCATTCTGCTGGTCGGCGCGATCGCCGGCATGATCGGCCGCGGGATCAGCAAGTGGAGCCGGCGCCGGGCCCGCCACCGCAAGGAGGAGGCGCTCGCCCAGGCCCGCGCCGACGCCCGCCGCGCGGTGACCGACACCTTCGAGCGGGCCCGTACGGCCACCGTCGCACAGGTGAACGCGCTGGTCCGCCGGGGCATGAGCGAACGGGTGGGCGTCGCGGTGGTCCAGGCCGTCGAACTGCGCGGTCTCGCCGAGGGCGTGGCGCACTGCCGGTCCCTGATACGGGAGACCGCCGAGGGGCTGCCGGCCGCCGGGGACCCGGCGCAGGTGCTGCGCGAGGCCGCCCGGGAGCGCGAGTCGGCGACCGGCCTGCCCGGACAGGCCGCGGCCGCCCACCTGTGGCTCGGCGAATCCTGGTGCACCGAGGACGGCATCGCCGCCGGAGCGGGCCGGCACCGTACCGTCACCGCCGAGCCGTTCGAGCAGCCGGAGTTCCTGGCGTGGGTACGGCAGGCCGCCGACGGGCCGTTCGCCGAGCCGGCCCCCGGTGCCGGCCGCGACTGGCTGCTCGACGCCCAGGACCGGCTGCGCGAGGACGCGGCCGCCGCCGAGGCCCTCGCCCAACTCGACGAGCTCGCGGCCGACGGCCGGCCGCGGGTACTGGTGTGCGGGGACTACAACACCGGCAAGTCCTCCTTCATCCGGCGGCTGCTGCTCGACGCGGGCGAGGAGCCGCCGCAGTCCCTGGCCGTCGCGGCGGCCCCGAAGACCGCGAAAGCGGAGCCGTACACCTGGAAGGGCGTGACCCTCGTGGACAGCCCCGGCTTCCAGAGCGGCCGCGACGCGCACACCGAGGCGGCGCGGCTGGCGGTGCCGGACGCCGCCGCCGTCATCTACCTGTTCTCGCCCAACCTGGTGATGGGTGAGCGTGCGGACCTGGCCTTCGTCCTCGATGGGGATCCGGACGCGCACCGGCCGGCCAAGTTCGACCGGACCATGGTGATCCTCAACCGCACCGACCAGATCGGGCCGGACCCCTTCGACGCGCCGCGGGAGTTCCGGCGGCTGTGCGGGCGCAAGCGCGTCGAACTCGCGCAGGCGCTCAACGCGACGGCCGGTCCGCTGCGCGAGGGCGAGGCCGTCCCCGAGCGGGTCCTGTGCGTGTCGGGCGATCCCTACGGCTTCCATGGCGGCGACCGCGAGCACTTCGACCCGTACCGGCACTGGGACGGGATGGCGGCCTTTTACGAAGCCTTCGCCGTGCTGCGGCGGCGTCTGTTCGTGAACGGCCTGGACGTATCGCTCCTGCACGGCGGACTGGCCCGGTTCGGCGCGCTGGTCCGCGACGCCCGGGCCGGGGAACAGGCCGCGCGGGAGCGGGCCGACCAGCTCGGCCGGCTGCGCGCGGACGTGGCGGACCGGCTCCGGGAAGGGCTGGCGCTCCGGGAAGCGCGCGCCGAGCGGCTGGCCGTCCTGGTCGGGGACTTCCTCGACCGGGAGGTGGCCAGGGCGCTGCGCACCACCGACCCGGAGGAGCGCAAGGCACTCGCCGAGCGCCTTGAGGAGTGGACGCAGAACGAGGACCTGCGTGGCGTCGTCACCCAGTGGCGGGAGGAGTCGGCGCGCGAGATCGAGGCGTGGCGGCGTGCCACGGCCCGCGCACTACGGCGCCGCCTGGAGTCCAAGGCTTTCGACCGGGCGTTTCCGGACGCCGACACGGCGGTGGACCTGCGTTTCCTCAGCGGCCATCCCGGCCGCGAGCGCCGGAAGAAGGCCGCCAAGGGCACGGGCGGGGTGGGGGCGGCGGTCGCGAAGGCAGCCGACGCGAAGGTGATCGCCAAGGTCTTCACCTGGCTCAACCGCACGCCCAACCCGGCCGCGCTGGCCCGCGGAGCGGTGGTACTGAGCAGGCTGGGGGTCGGCCTCCAGATGGTCGGCACTGCCGTCGACCTCGTCGGCCTGATCCGCGACGAGCGGGAGAGCCGGGAACTGGTCCGGGCCCGCCGGGCCGCCATCACCGACCTGCACAAGGCCGGCACGCAATGGGGCCGGCTGGTCGCGGACGGGACCGACGAGACACCCGGCCTGCTGGCCGAACTGGCCGACGAGTGCGCGCAGTTGGCCGGCCGGATCGAGGAGATCGACAAGCGTGCGGAAGCGTACGAGCGGGAGACCGCCGAGCTCCGGGACCGTATCGCCGCCTACCGGGGCGTGATCGACGACGCACTCGTCCGCCTGGGCCGGGCGCCCGGCGGTCACCCGGAACCACAGCCCACTGGGGGGATGTCATGACCGAGACCCACACACGTACCGTGCCGGACACCCGGGACGCCCCGGACGCCCCGGACGCCCCGGACACCCCGGACACCCCGGACGCCCCGGACACCCCGGACACCCCGGACCCACGGGAGTGGACCAGCCGGGTCCGCGCCGCGGTCCGCACCATCGCCGGGGACGGCTTCACCGAGGAGATCAGCGGTCTGTGGCACGACTTCCGGCGCAGCCCCGACGTCCGGGTCACCGTGTACGGCCCGTACGACGCCGGCAAGTCGAGCCTGATCAAGCGGCTGCTTTCCGAGGACGCCACCGAGCCGCCGCCGTGGCTGACGGTGAGCGCCCGCCGCGAGACGTTCACGGTCGACCATGTGCTCAGCGGCGGCCTCGAATACGCCGACACCCCCGGGATCGCCGGCGGCAACGCCCAGCACGAGGCCGTGGCCGACAACGCGCTGAGCATCACCGACGCCCTGCTCGTCGTCCTGCCGCCCCAACTGGCCACCACCGACGCCGAGCACATCCGTGCCGTGGCCACCGGCACCCTGTTCGGTCCGCCGGCGGCCCGGTTGTTCCCCGCGGGCTCGCTGCGCGTGGTCGTGGGGCGGATGGACGAGGCGGGCATCGACCCGCAGGACAACCCCGAGGGGTACCGTTCGCTGTCCGCCCACAAGCGGAAGGAGCTGGCGGAGCTGCTGACCCGCGGCGCCGCCGGCAGCCGGCCGCAGGACGACGCCCCCGTACTCGACGTACTCGACGTCCCCGTGCATCTCGTGGCGGCCGACCCGTACGGCTTCGGGCTGTTCACGGCGGCGGAGGCGGCGGACGGCGGCAGCAGCCGGGACTGGGACGGCATCGCGGAACTGCGGGCCGCGCTCGGCTCCCTCGTGGACCGGCGCCAGGAGCTGCGCGCGGCCGCCGAAGTACGCCTGTGGAGCCGGATCGCGATGCGGGCGCTCGGCGCGGCGGAGCACGAACGGGCCCAGGCCGGCCAGGCGGTGGACGAGGCACGCCGCGAGCTGGCCCAGCTCGCCGCGGTGGGCACGGAACTCGACGGGGTCGTCGGCGCCGCGACCGCCGCACTGCGCACCGCCGTCCACGAACTGCTCAGCACAGCGGTCGAGACTCTGCACGGCGCGGACCTCGACCACATCCGTGCCGAGGCGGAACGCGGCCTGGGGGACGTACTCACCAGGTGGTCCCTGCATTGGGGCGCCGAACTCGACCGGCTGGTGCAGCAGACGGACAGCGAACTGGCGGCACGTGCGCGGCGCGCTTCGGCGACGGCCTTCCGGGGGTTCGTCGGCACGGTCGCCACGCCGCCCGCCACGCTGGCGGTGCGGTCGGAGAAGGCGGGGGAGCGGTCGCTGGACACCGTCCTGCGCGACCTGAAGGGACAGGTGCGCTGGGCGGTCCGCGGCCTTTACCGGACCCACGTGGAGAAGGACCTGGGCATGTCGCTGGAGCGAGCCGTGCTGGAACTCGCCCGGGTGGATTCGCTCGGCGGCAACCGCCGCAGGCTGAAGCACTACTTCCGCAGCGGCATCGGGTTCGCGAACGCCGAGCAGGCCGCCGCCGCGCGGTCGGCGCTCCAGCGGATGAAGATCTTCGACGCCGTGCTCCCGTCCGTGGTGGAACTCGGGACCCTCCTGTTCCGGGAGATCCAGGGCGCGCGGCTGGAACGCCAGGAGATGGAGCGGCGCACGGAACTGCGCGGCAAGCTCGACGGGACCGCCGATGCCATCGTGTCCCGGATCCTGACGGCCGGCGAGGACCGGCCCGACTTCGGGTGGAACACGGCGGTGAGCGAGGTCCGCAACGGCCTCGACGCCTTGGCGCAGCCGCTGCGATCTTTGGTGGGTGTGCTGGAGGCACGTCAGGAGGAGCTGGCGGCGGGGGCGGTGGCGCTGACCGCGCTGCTGGAGCAGGCGCCGGTGGGGGCGTAGCCCCTCCGGGGCGGCGCGGGAGCGAAGGGGGAGCTGTGGCAGCACAGGTGCCGGGGGCGCCGGGCGGGCCGGGCTGGCCGCGGGGTCCGGGGGGTCCGCGGGGGGACGACGTCGCGTGGCGCGCGCTGGCCTCGCTGCGCCGCGTGCCCGGCTGGCGGCTGACGGGACGGCAGTGGACGGCGGTCACCACCGCGGTGGCGGAGGTGGCCGCGGCCTGGCAGGCCCGGGACCCGCGCAGGCTGCGGATCGCGGTGGCCCGGCTCGAACTGGCCGGCCCCCGCCTGGTGGTCACCCGGCACGAGGACGAGCCGCTGCTACCGGCGCCCGCCGAGCTCCCGGAACGGCTGAACGTCCTGGTGACCAGCATCGTGGCGGAAGCCGGCGAGCCGCCTGCCGCTCCGCCGGGGGAGGGCGCGGAGGGGGCCGACCGGTGAGCGGGGAGGTCGGGGTTCGGGGTACGTGGTCGCAGGTGGCTGTTGTGCGGGAGGGGTGGGTTGCCGTGCGGGGGGACGTTGCGGAGGGGGCCGGGTCGGTGAGCGGGGTGGTCGGGGCCGGGGGTACGCCATCGCAGGATGCCCTTGTGCGGGAGGCGGGGGTCGCCCTGCGGGGCGGTACGGAAGGAGCCCGACGGTGAGCGGGGTGGTGCTGCGGCAGGCTCTTCTTGAGCAGCTGTTCTTTCATGCCGGGGCCGGGGGCACGCCGTCGCAGGCGGCCCTGGTGCAGGAGGCGTGGGAGGAGTGCGGGCGGGCGGGGATGGACCGGGCGGTGCCGGGGGAGCCGTTGACGGAGCGGGTGCCGTTTCCCGGCGGGCCGTACGCCGGTTACCGGGTGCTGGCCGCGCGGCAGCGGGTGGGTGGGGGCATTCATCAGGCGGTGCTGTTCGGGAGCCACGACGTGCTGGGCCTGTCCGTACTGCTCGCGCCGGACGGGACAGCCGGCGGCGAGCCCGCCTGGCCGGAGCTGGAACGCGGCCGGCCGGCGCCCGGGTCCGGCGGTCTCGGCACGGTCCGGGTCCTGCTCGGCGTGACCGGGAACAGCCTGTCCACGCCGGAGGGTGTCGCCGAGGTGGCCGCCGCGCTGCCGGACCTGCTGCCCGGGGCGGCGCCGGGGCGCTGGCAGAACGAAGGGCAGCGCACTGGACAAGGGTTCGCCGTGTGGGAGGTGCCGCCGGCCGATCCCGTAACCCCGTCCGGCCCCGTACCCCGCCGCCTGGTCGTGCTCGCCCCCGAGGCGCTGGAGCGCGAACTCGACGCCTGGGCCTGGCACAGCCGGGACCGGCTCGCCCCGCTGACCCGCTATCTGCTGCACGCGGCGAAACTCCGGTACGAGGCGGCGGTGTACGACGCGAGCACCCACCGGGACCTGCGCGAACGCGTCGAGGAGGCCACCGACCGGGCCCGGGCCGCCGGGCAGCGGCTGCGCGGACGCACCTCGACCGCGCTCGCGGAAGCCCTCGACGCCCGCGCCGTCCTGGTCGCGCTGCGCACCGACGCCGAGGGCCTGATCACGGCGGCCGGGCGGCTGCGGGTGATGCGCCGTACGGTGCAGATCGCCCGTGCCAACCTGGCCGCCGCCGTGGCCGGCGAGGCGGCCGTCTCCCTGCCGGCCGCGGAGGGTTCGGACAACCCGTTCGGCCACGACCAGCGGCTCGGCCAGTGGCTGGAGCAGCAGCTCGACGACGACCTCGAATACGTGAGCGCGACCCTGGAGTCCTCGGCGGAGGTGGTACGGGACGCCGCCGCGCTGGCCGACTCCCATCTGGCCGACCACCGGGCGCAGTTGACGCTCCTGGAGACCTCCCTGATCGGCGCGCTGGTGATGAGCCTGACGGTGGTGCAGGCGTTCGGCTACCGGGTGCCGC
The DNA here is from genome assembly GCF_016918855.1 of Actinacidiphila acididurans. Classification (GTDB taxonomy): domain Bacteria; phylum Actinomycetota; class Actinomycetes; order Streptomycetales; family Streptomycetaceae; genus Actinacidiphila; species Actinacidiphila acididurans. Next base: position 213,474 of record NZ_JADKYB010000014.1, on the reverse strand, counting down.
TGCCGGGCCCGCTCCAGGCCCCGGTGATCGCCCTGCTCGCCGCGGTGGCGCTGATCCTGCCGGTGGCCGTGGCCGGCTGGTCGCGCAGCACCGTACGGCAGGGTCCGTTCCGGGCGCTGGTGCAGGCCCTGCCGGCCGCGGGAGGCGCGGCGGGCGGATGGTTCCTGGCGACGCTGGCGGCCGAGTGGGCGTCGGGCGGCGCCCAGCGGGCCGGATGGTCGGTGGCGGCGGCTGCCGCGGGAGCGGTCGCGGCGGTGGCGGCCGGCCTGCTGGTCCAGCGCCGCCTGCGTCGTGTGCGTGATCTGCGGCAGGGCCCATGACCGCGTACATGACGGTGTCCGTGACGGCCCCCACGACAGGACACACCATCCCCGGGCCCGGTGGCCCCCGACGCATCATCTGGAGGCCGGTATGGGCGCGGTCCGTTATCTGAGAGCCGTCAGGAAGTACCAGGAGGGTGTGACAGCCGGCCTGGCGGGCCAGTGGGAGGAGGCGCGGGCCGCGCTCACCGCCTCGCTCGACCTCTACACCGCCGAAGGCATGCACCACCGCACCCCCAAGGTGCTGGACTCGCTGGTCACCGCCTGCATGTTCGCCGGCCGGCTCGACGAGGCGCTGCGGCACGCCGAGACGCTGCGCGGCTGGGCGGAGCGGAGCACCGACGCCATCGACCGGGCCACGTACGTCGCCAAGCACGGGGAGGTGCTGACCCAGATCGGCCGGTACCCGGAAGCGGCCGAGGCGCTGCGCCAGGCGTTGCTCGCGCTGGAGGACGTGGTCGTCCGCGAGGGACAGGAGCTGCGCTGGTCGCTGCTCAGCGACCTCGGCAGCGCTCTCGCGTACGCCGGGTGGTTCGGCGAGGCGGAAAGGGTGCAGGGTCAGGCGTACCGGCTGGCCGACGACCTGGGCAGCCGGACCAGGATGGCGCAGTCCGCGAGCCAGTTGCTGCTCGCGATCAACGGCGTCGGCCACCGGGAGCGGGCCCTGGAGTGGGCCGAGATCGCGCTGGGATGCCTGGACCCCGGCGAGGACGACGCGGTGGTGGCCGAGGTGCAGGGCAACCGGGCCCTCGCGCTGAGCTTCGCCGGGGACCACGACGCGGCGGCGGAGGCCATGGCACGCGCCGTGGCCGCGGCCGGCGACACCCCGCTGCTGTGGTTCCAGGCCCAGCAGGTGCTGATGGAGACGATCCGCAGGGCCGGGCGCTTCGAGGAGTCCGCGGCCATCGCCGACGCGCTGCTGGCCCGGCTCCCCGAGGACCAGGCCCGGCCACGCGCCCTGGTCCTCAACCACCGCGCGTTGCTCCGCCTCCAGCAAGGCCGGCCCGCCGCGGCCGTCGCCGATCTCGAAGCCGGGCTCGTCCTCAAGCAGCAGGTGTCCGACCACCGGGGACTGGCCACCGGCCACCTCAATCTGGCCCGCGCCCACCTCGGCGTCGGTGACGTCGCCGCCGCCCGCCGGCACGCTGAGCAGGGCGAACACCTGTGGGAGCCGCTGCGGCGTGCGGGCGGCGACGAATCCGGCGCCCTCGGGCTGTTCGAGCAGCACTCCGCCGCGATCTTCCAGACCAAGCAGGAACTGGCCCTGGCCGCCGGTGATCCGGCCGGTGCCCTGGCAGCCGCCGAGCAGGGACGTTCCGGCCCGCTGAGCGAACGTATCCGGGCCGCCCGTCCCGCACGCGCGAGCGTCCCCGGCACCGCGCCGGACCCGGACCGTATCCGCCGGCTCGCGGCGCGCACCGGCGCCACCCTGCTGATCTACGCCACTCACTTCGACCTGATCGGCGCGGGGCTCGGCGGGGCGGCGCCCGAGCCGGAGACCCTCCACATGTGGGTGGTGCTCCCGGACGGACGGCTGCACCACACTGTGGCGCCGGACGTCGAGGACGAGCCGGTCGGCGGACCGGAGCCACGGGATGCCGCCGAGGCCATCCGCCTGCTGGGGCAACTGGCGGGCGACGAGCGGATGCTGGCCACCTGGTCCCGGGTGCTGCTGGAACCCGTCGCCGAGTTCCTGCCCCGGGGCCCGGGGGCCCGGCTGGTCGTCGTGCCGCAGCGCGCGCTGTGGGCGATTCCCTTCGGCGCGCTGCCGATGGCCGACGGGGAACCGCTGATCAGCCACTGCGCGGTGACCCTCGTGCCGTCGCTGCACGCCCTGGAACTGCTCACCGAGGAGGACGTCTGGGCGGCCGGCCCGCCCGGCGCACGCCCCGCGGAGGTCGTGGTGGTGGGCGGGGTCGACAGCGCGGTGGCCGCCTCGATCGACGGCCGGTTCCAGCCGCTGCCCACCGTCGCCGGGCCGACCGCCGAAGCCGTCGCCGCTTTCTACGGCACGCCCGCGATGACCGGCACCGTGACCGTGCCCGCCGTGCTGGACCGGCTGGGCACCGCCGACCTGCTGCACTTCTCCTGCCACGCCCTGGTGGACACCCGGCTGCGGCTGGACCAGCCGCCCGGCGCCATCGCGCTCACCCCGGGGCCGGACGCCGGCGACCACGGCCAGCTCACCACCCCGGTCATCGCCGCGAGCCCCACCCGGGCGCGTCTCGCCGTACTCGGCTGCTGCGCCACCGGGCAGGGCCTGATCACCATGGACGGCGTCCTCGGACCGGTCCGCGCCTTCCTCGCGGCCGGCGTGTCCACCGTGGTCGGCACCCTCTGGGAGGTCCCCGACGCACCCACCGGCGAGGTGATGCTCCGCTTCCACGCCGAACTGCGCGCCACCGGGGACCCGGCCGAAGCGCTGCGCCGCGCCGTCCTGCGCGCCCGGGAGGACTACGTGCTGCCGGAGATCTGGGCCGCGTTCACCCTCCTCGGCGCCCCCGGTCCGGTTCGCACGGCAGTCTGACGGTCGTACTCCGGAGCGAGGGGCGCGGACCGCATCAGGGCCCAACGGCCCACCCCGCGGCCCCCAACGCCCCTGCCGGCACGCGCGGATCCGGGCTGAACTGGAGGAGCCGGCAAGGAAGTGCCGGAGCGGCCGGATCAGCGGGAACAGCCCGGGTCGGCCGGACTCGTCAACGGGAGGCACGTCATGAACAGCACCGCTGGTACCGCCGTCATCGACAGCCCGGAGACCGGGAAGGCGATCCCGCAGGAGACCGCGAACGGGACCGCGAAGGACTACCGGATGACCGTCACGCCCCGGTCGGTGGGGGCCTGCACCGTGGCCGTAAGCGGTCAGGAGGCGGGGGCGGGCCGGGCCCTGGGCCACGAGGACGGCGCGCCGACCGAAGCCGATCTGTTCGCCGCCGCGCTGGCCGCCTGCCTCGCCGCGTACGCCGGCGCCGAGTCGCGAGAACGCGGCCTCGACCCGAGCCGGCTGCGCATCGACGCGGCCTTCACCGTGCCGGATACGGGGCCGGCCGACCTGTCCGCCCTTCGGGTACGGATCCTGCCGCACGAGGCGTTCGGCCCGGAGCAGCGGGAGCAGCGGGAGCAGCTCGCGCGCTGCGTGTGCTGAGCGGGTCAGGAAGCCGGCGCGGCTCACCGGCGCTGTGGCGCCGGACGACGGGTGACGGGAAACATCTGACGTCCGATGTCAGGTGATCCCGCTAGGCTTGGCACATCCCAGGAGCTCAGGGGCCCCAGACGCCCGGGAGTTCTGGACGCGGAAGCCGGGAGGGGCGACGGTGCAGGCTGATCCCGCGACGACCCAGACTGATCCCGCGACGACGCAGACGACACCGATGACGTCGGCGACACCGGTGACGCCCATGACGCCGAGGGCGCGGCTGGCCAACCGCCCGGTGCGGCTGAGCCGTGAGGTCGCCGTCGCCGTCACCCGAGAGATCATCACCGGCGCCTTCCTGCCCGGCACCAATCTGCCGCCGGAGCAGGCGCTGTGCGCGGCCTTCGGGGTGAGCCGGCCGGTCGTCAGGGAAGCGATCAAGCTCGTGGAGCGCAACGGGCTGGTACGGGTGCGCGCGGGGGAGGGCACCCGGGTGCTGCCGCGCGAGGGGTGGAACCTGCTCGACCCGGATGTGCTGCGGATCGCCATGGAGACGGAGCGGTCGTCCGTGCTGCGCGACGACGTGGTCGCCATGCGGGCGGACCTCGAGGTCGGCATGCTCCGCAGAGCGGCGCCGAAGCTCACCGAGGACGATTTCGCCGCGCTGGAACGGCAGTTGGACGTCATCGACACGCTGGGCGACAGCGACGCGTTGCACAACGCCGACCGCGAGTTCCACGCGATCCTCTACCGGGCCTCCGGCAACGAGATCGCCCGCACCATTGTGCTGCTGCTGATCGCGGAGACCCGCTCGGTGAGCTACCTGGGTGTGCCCGCGCCCGAGGAGTTCCGCGTGGCCAACCGGGCGCACCGGCGCATCGTCGCGCTCCTGAGGCAGGGCGACCTCGACGAGGCCGCGGACGTGCTGCGCCGGCACATCACCACGCAGTGGATGGTCGACCGCACCCGCTGAACGTGCCCGCTGATGCCTCGGCCCGCCCCCTGACGCCCTTGACCCCGCCCCCGGCCGACCCCCTGGCGCCCTGACCTGCTGACGCCCCCTCCGGCCCCGCCTCCCTCCACCCACCCCGCCCTGTGCCATCCCGCCCAAACACTTGACGTCAAACGTAAGACGTTTTACGTTCCCCCCGGTTTCTGGCGCCTTCCCGTCCACTTGAGGAGAGTTGATGGTGCAACGACGCACGATCCGGCGGGGCCGCCTCGCGGCGGTCACAGCGCTCGGCATGATCCTCACCCTCGGCGCAGCCGCCGGCACCCTGGTGCCGGCCGCGACCGCCGAAGCGGCGACCCCCACCACGCTCTACGCGGCACCGGCCGGCTCCGGCACCGCCTGCACCAGCGCCGCGCCCTGCTCGCTCGACCAGGCGCAGGCACAAGTCCGGTTCCTCGACGCCAACATGAGCGGCGACATCGACGTGCAGCTGGCCGGCGGCACCTACCGCCGCACTTCCACCTGGGCGTTCACCGGCGCCGACTCGGCGAGCAACGGGCACCGCGTCGTGTGGGAGGCGGCCCCCGGCCAGACCCCGGTCGTCACCGGCGGCGCGCAGCCCACCGGCTGGACCCGTACCGACGCGGCCAAGAACATCTGGACCGCGCGGCTCCCGGCCGGCGTGACCACCCGCGACCTGTGGATCGACGGCCGCCGGGTGCCCTTGGCCCAGGACGGCGCCCTGCCCGCCGGCACCACCCAGACCTCGACCGGCTACGTCGTGCCCGGCACCGCGCTGCAGTCGCTGACCGACCCGGGCGACCTCCAGTTCGAGTACTACCCGGGCAACTGGGTGCACGACGTGTGCGGCGTCTCCTCCATCGGCGGCGACGCGTCCAGCACCACCATCACGATGGACCAGCCCTGTTACGACATCGCCCGGTCCTCCGGCTACATCAACCTCCAGCTGCCGCGCACCGTCGAGAACAACCCGAGCTTCCTGAGCGGGCCCGACCAGTGGGCGTTCAACAGCGCCACCGGCACGATCTGGCTGATCCCGCCCGCCGGGGTCGACCCCACCAGCGCCGACGTGGAGGCCGGCTCGCTCGCCACCCTCGTATCGCTCGACGGCACCGAATCGGCACCGGTCACCGGGGTCACCTTCTCCGGCATCACCTTCGCCGACACCACCTGGCCCGCGGTCGACACCTCGTACGGCTTCCCCGAGATCCAGGCCGACGTGATGTTCCCCGACGCCTCGTGCGCCACCGAGTTCAGCCCGGCCAGCTTCGTCGGCGACACCGGCGGCTCCAGCCACGACGGCCTGCCCTTCGGCGCGTGCAACGTCACCATGCCGGCCTCGGTGGAGGTGCACGCCGGGCACGGGATCCAGCTGCTCGGCGACACCTTCACCGACCTCGGCACCGCGGGCGTCACGTACGACGGCGGCACCCAGGGCTCGCAGATCACCGGCAACAAGCTGACCGACGTCGGCGGCAACGGCATCCAGATCGGCAGCGTCGCGCACCCGAACCAGTCCGACGCGGCCCTGGTCGACAGCAACGACACCGTCAGCGACAACTACGTCAACGCGGCCGCCGCCGAGTACCAGGGCGGCGTGGGCATCTGGTCGGGCTACGCGGCCGGCCTGACGATCGCGCACAACAGCATCGAGAACCTGAACTACACCGGTATCTCCACCGGTTGGGGCTGGGGCTCGCTGGACACCCTGCCCACCGTCGACTCGGGCCTCCAGGTCGTCGACAACTACGTCAGCGACACCAACCACGCCCGCTCGGACGGCGGCGCCCTCTACAACCTCGGACCGCAGCCGGGCGGGGTGATGTCCGGCAACCACCTGACCGACCCGGGCAGCACCTCGACCTTCGCCATGTACCTGGACCAGGGCAGCAGCGGCTGGGCGCTGAGCGACAACGTCGCGGACAACTTCTCCATCCCGACCTTCGACAACCGCAACACCTGGGACCCCTGCCACACGATGACGATCACCGACACGTACATCAGCGGCGGCCTGATGAACGGCGGCAGTTGCGTCACGACCACCGGCACCGTCACCGACCTCACCGGCGTCCCCGCGCTGCGGATCGAGAACAACGCCGGCCTGGAGGCGGCCTACCGCGACCTGGCCGGTGTCTCGGCGCCCTTCAGGACGTACGCCACCGGTGACGCCGACTTCGGCCAGGACACCGGCGGTTACACCGTCGACGCCGCCGGGGCCGACGTCTGGCAGGGCACCGATCAGTACGGCGCGGTCTACCTGCCGGCCGCGCTCGGCACCGGCAGCACCGCCACCGTGAAGGTCTCGGCTCTGGACGCGACCTCAACCGGCGCGCAGGCCGGCCTGATGGTGCGCGACTCGATTCCCGGGGCGGGCACCGCACTCGGCTACGCCGCGCTGGCCGTCACCGGCAGCGGGGTCAGCCTGCGCTGGGACGGCGACAGTTCCGGCGGGCTCGACCAGCACATCGACGCGGCCACCGCGGGCGCGCCGCAATGGCTGCGCATCACCCGTGCCGGGAACCAGATCACCGGCGCCTGGTCCGCCGACGGCGCGACCTGGCACACGGTCGGCACCGCGACCCCGAGCGGGGCCCAGGCGGACGAGGACATCGGCATGTACGCCGCCTCCGGTCAGGCGGGCGTGCGCGGGCACGCCGCGTTCACCGGATTCTCGGTCACCGGCCCGCGGCTGCGGTCCTTCACCGACACCCAGGCCACCATCGCCGACAACACCGACACCAACACCGCCCGGAATCCGGCGCCTTACCTCATCGACGCGGCCGGCGCGGGGCCGTGGAAGTCCTGCTGCCAGCAGAGCGACGAATACGGCGCGCTGTACGAGCAGGGCGCCGCGGCGGCGCAGAGCACCATGACCGTGCAGGTCACCGCCGAGTCGGACACCAACGAGTGGGCGATGGCCGGACTGATGATCCGCGACGACATCACGGCTGCCCCCGGGTCCAAGGGGTACGCGGCACTGGCCGTCACCCCCGGGCACGGGGTCGCGCTGCTCACCGACAGCGACGGCGACGGATACCTGGACCAGGTGCAGACCGGCCCCGCCACGGTCACGGCCCCGGTCTGGCTTCGGCTCACCCGTAACGGCAACACGGTGACCGGCGCCTATTCCGAGGACGAGACCACCTGGACCACCGTGGGCTCGTCGACCCTGGTCGGCGCCAACGCCACTGAGGACGCGGGCATGTTCGGCACGTCCTTCGCGCCGGGGGTGTCGGGCCACGCGGCGTTCGCCGACTTCAGCGTGGTCGGCGCCCCGCTTCAGGCGTTCGCGTCGACCACCGCGTCGGTCTTCCAGAGCGCAGGCACCGACGAGATCGACGCCTCGGGCGCGGGCCCCTGGCACTCGTGCTGCCAGAGCACCGACCAGTACGCCGCCCTCTACCAGCCCAAGGCGGCCGGTACGGCGAACACGACCACCGTGCGGGTGGAGAGCCAGAGCAACACCAACGAGTGGGCGATGGCCGGACTGATGATGCGCAACGACATGACCGGGGCGCCCGGCTCCCTCGGCTACGCCGCGCTGGCCCTCACCCCCGGCCACGGCGTCTCGATGTTCTGGGACGGCGACAGCTCCGGGTACCTGGACACCGTCCAGTCCTCCGCCGCCCAGGTGACCGCCCCGGTCTGGCTCCGACTGGTCCGCAACGGATCGAGCCTGACCGGTTCGTACTCGACCGACGACCAGAACTGGACCGCGGTGGCCACCGTGACCCTGACCGGTGCGCAGAGCACCGAGGACGTCGGGATGTACGCCTCGGCCTTCCAGACCGGGCGGACCACGCAGGCCACGTTCTCCGGGTTCGGCACGGTCAATTGACGGCCCGTCAGTTGTCCTAAGAGTGCACGCCGGACGCCGGACGCCGGACAATCGGCTCCGGCGTGCACCCGTACGCCCTACCCGGCCAGCTGCGCCACTCCCTCGACCAGCCGCCGTACGTCCTCGTCGGTCACATACGGCGCGAGGCCGGCCCGTACGGCTCCGGTGTCGCCCAGGCCCAGCAGGCGGGAGGCCTCCAGGGCGTAGAAGCTGCCCGCGGGGGCGTTCACGCCGAGCCCGGCCAGGTGCTCGTAGACCGTGCGGTCCGGGACGCCGGTCACGGAGAAGAGGACGGTCGGGGTGCGGTGGGCGGGCGCCCCGTGCAGGCGTACGCCGGTGATGCCGGACAGGCCCTCCAGCAGGCGGGCGAACAACCGGTCCTCGTACGCCTCTATGGCGCGTAGCGACTCCAGCAGGCGGGCGCGCCGGCCGGCCGCGGGCGGGGCCAGGGCGGCGATCCAGTCGACGGCCGCGGTGGTGCCGGCCAGGATCTCGTACGGCAGGGTGCCCAGCTCGAAGCGCTCGGGCACCGCTTCGGTGGCGGGCAGCAGCTTGTCCGGGTGCAGCTCCTCCCACCGGGCCGGGTCGGCGACGACCACGCCGTGGTGGGGGCCGAAGAACTTGTAGGGCGAGCACGAGTAGAAGTCGGCGCCCAGCGCGGCGACGTCGACCGGGGTGTGCGGGGTCAGGTGCACCCCGTCCACGTACAGCAGGGCGCCCGCCGCGTGGACGGCCGCGGCGATCGCCGGGATGTCGGGGCGGGTGCCCAGGATGTTCGACGCGCCCGTGACCGCCACGAGCCGGGTGCGGCCGGAGAGCTGTTTCCGGACCGCCTCGACCGGCAATTCCCCGCTCTCCGGGTCGAAGCCGGCCCACCGCACCACCGCGCCGGCCGACTCGGCGGCCTGGATCCACGGCCGGATGTTGGCGTCGTGGTCGAGCCGGGTGACCACGACCTCGTCCCCGGCGGTCCACTGCCGGGCCAGCGCGCGCGACACGTCGTACGCCGCTTGCGTCGCCGAGCGGGTGAAGACCACGCCGCGCGACTCGCAGCCCAGCAGGTCCGCCATCGCCTGCCGCGCGTCCTGTACGACCTGCTCGGCGCGGCGCTCGGCGGCCGTCACCGTGCCCCGGTTGGAAATGCCCGAGCACATCACCGCGGCCATCGCGTCGGCGACCTGGCGCGGCACCTGCGAGCCGCCCGGGCCGTCGAACCAGGCCACGCCGTCCCGCAGGGCGGGGAAGTCGCGCCGGAGGCTGATCACGTCGAGATCCATGCGCCTATCGTGACGGGCGGCCCGACCGGTGGGAACAGGGCGCTCACCAGGGGCGGGGCCCGCCGGACGGGTCAGGGCACCCGGTGGGGGCACCCGGTCGGGGCAGTTCGGTCACGGCAGCAGGGGCAGCTTTCCGACGATCTTGTCGACGCGGTTGCGGGGGCCGACGATGCTGACCGCGCAGTAGTCCATGTCGTCCGCCGCGGTGCCGGCCATGGAGGCGGCGTAGTCGGTGTAGACGAGGGTGCGCTGGGCGACGGCGGGCATGTCGGCCACATAGGTGTCCGGGCGGGCCGCCGCCTTGGCGCGGATGGCGCGCAGCGTGGCGGAGTCGGCGGTGAGCACCGAGCAGCCGAGCCAGGGCAGTCCCGGGTGCAGGGCGCCGTCGGCGTCGGGGACGTCGGTGCCCAGCAGTCCGGCGACCTGGACCGCGGTGGGGGCCGCCGCGCAGATCGCCGCGTTGGCCGCGCGGCCCGGCGGCAGGTCGCTGTTGACCACCACCACCCACTTCAGCCGGGCCGCGCGGGTGGGCATGCTCAGGTCCACCTCGTCCGGCGCGAAGCCGACCGCCGCGGAGGGGGCGTCGGGCGCCACAGTCGTTCCAGTCACCGGTGTGTCTCCCTGATCTCGTCCGGTCTCGTCCGATCCCGGTCTGATGTCGGTCTGATGTCGTACGGAAAGATACGGCCGATGCTAGGCGGACGTACGGAGGTGATTCAATCGACCCGTACATGTATCGGAAAGGGAGGCGTTTTCGTGGCCATGGACGAACTTGATACGGCGATCCTGCGGGAACTCCAGTCGGATGCACGGAAGACCAACCGGGAGGTCGCGGCGGCGGTCGGCGTCTCGCCCACCACGGCGCTGGACCGCACCCGGGCCCTGCGCAAACGGGGCGTCATCCGGGGCGCGGTCCTCGACGTGGACCTCGCGGCCATCGGGCGCCCGGTCCAGGCCCTGGTCTCCGTCCGGGTCCGCCCGCCGTCCCGCCAGGTCATCGAGAACTTCCGCACCTGGGTGGCGACCCTGCCGGAGATCCTCGGCGTCTTCGTGACCAGCGGCAACCAGGACTTCATCCTCCACGTCGCCGTCCCGGACAACACCGGCCTCTACAGCTTCGTGATCGACCGCCTCACCGAACGCCCCGAGCTCGCCGACGTCCAGACCTCGATCGTCTACGAGCACATCGCGAACCCCGCGATCACTCCCGTGCCGGGCGCCTGAAGGCGGCTGCGGCGCGGCTGACCGGGCGGCCGTCCGTATGCGCGAACCCGCCCGTACACCGGCGATCGGCGTACGGGCGGGTTCATCGAGCAGGGTGCAAGCAGGATCAGGTGATCACGTGATCAGGCGGGCAGGCTCCACTGCTGCGCGCCCGTGCCGTTGCAGGCGTAGATCTGGAGCTGGGTGCCCGCGGTGGTGGAGGAGTTGGGGTCGTCCAGGCACAGCCCGGACTGCGGGTTGACGAGCTGGCCGGAGGCGGTGGCCTTCCACTGCTGGGAGCCGGTGCCGTTGCAGGCCCAGAGCTGGACGAGGGTGCCGTTGGTGGTCCCGCCGTTGGACACGTCCAGGCAGCCGCCCACGGCACGCAGCGTGCCGTCCGTGACCAGGCTCCAGTTCTGCGCGGTGGAGCCGTTGCAGCCCCAGATCTCCACCGGCGTGCCGTTCGCGGTGCCGGCGGACTTGTCGTCCAGGCACAGGCCGGCGGCCACCCCGGCGGTCACCGCGCCCGAGCGGGCGGCCGGGGCGAGCGGCAGCCCCCAGTTCTGCGCGGCCGAGCCGTTGCAGGTGTAGAGCTGGAGCTGCGTGCCGTTGGAGGTCGAGGCGCTCGGGTCGTCCAGGCACAGCCCGGAGTTCGGGTTGACCAGGGAACCGTTCGCGCCCGGGGTCCACTGCTGGGCGACGCTGGCGTTGCAGGTCCACAGCTGGATCAGGGTGCCGTTGGTGGTCCCGCTGTGGTTGGCGTCCAGGCACTTGCCCATCGTGCGCAGGGTGCCGTCCGAGGCGATCGTGAAGTCCTGCGCGTAGGTGCCATCGCAGCCCCAGATCTGGATGTGCGTGCCGTCGGCGGTGCCGGACGTGGCGTCGTCCAGGCAGATGTTGCTGCCCGCCGCCGAGGTGACCGGGCCGACCCGGGGCGATGGCGGCGCCACGGTGTCACCGCCGTAGGAGGGCGGCGCGGCCGAGGACGCGGCCGCCCAGGAGGTGTTCGCGCTCGTGCCCAGCGTGAAGTTCAGCGTGCCGCCGGAGGCCAGGGCGGCGGTCGGCGCGTAGGCGTTGTTCCAGGCCGCGCCGTTCCAGGTGGCCGACTGCACGTACGGGGCGTTGTCGGCGGCGCCGTTGCCGTTGACCGTCAGCGTGCCGCCCGAGGGCAGCGTGACGACCGCCTGGGTGAACACCGGGCTGCCCAGGGCGAGATCGGACGTGCCCGGCGTCTCGGGGTACATGCCGAGCGCGGACCAGACGTACCAGGCGCTCATCGCGCCGAGGTCGTCGTTGCCGTCCGCCAGGCCGCCGGGCGTGTTCGCCCAGATCGAGTCCTGGATCTGCCGGACGGTGCTCTGCGTCTGCCACGGCCGGCCGGTGTAGTCGTACTCCCAGGGCAGCTCGATGCTGGGCTCGTTGCCGACCCAGGCGTAGCCGTTGTCACCGGTGAAGCTGCGCAGCACGGTGTCCAGGTAGTGGTTCATGGCCGTGTTGCCGCCCTTGGCCCGGGCCAGGCCGGCCACGTCGAACGGGATCATGCCGGTGTAGATCCACGAGTCGGCCTCGACCATGTCGGTGCCGCTGGTCGGGTCGAAGCCGCCGGTCCAGGAGCCGTCGGCGTTGCGCGGCTCGACGAAGCCGGAGGCGGGGTTCAGCGTGTTGTTCCAGTCCTGCGCGCGGTTGGCGTACGTGCGCTGGTCCGCGGTGTCGCCCAGCGCGCCGGCGAACGCGGACACCGCGAAGTCGGCGGTGGCGTACTCCAGCGTGGTGGCCACCGGGCCGTAGAAGTTGCAGCAGCCGTAACTGCCGTTGTGCGGCATGTAGCCCGGTGCGTTGAGGTAGTTCAGGCCGGGCCGGTTGTTGTTCGCCTTGGACGCCTCGGCGACCATGTCCGTCAGCGCCGTCGAGGTGTCGAAGTTGCGCGCGCCGAAGGCGTAGTAGTCGGCGATGATCGGGTCGGCTGGGTCGCCCACCATCACGTACGACTCGCCGTTGTTCTCCGACCACTTGGGGAACTGCCCGGTCTGCGCGTAGTCGTCCACCATGGACTGCGCGGTGTCCGAGGCCGCCTGCGGGTCGACCAGCGCCTCCAACTGCGCCTGGGAACGGTAGATGTCCCAGCCGGAGTAGTTCGCGTAGGCCGCGGAGTGACCGGAGTCCACGGTGTGCGTGTGGCCGTCGAAGCCGTAGTACTGGCCGTTGGTGTCGCTGATCACGTTGGGGTGCAGCAGCGAGTGGTAGAGCGCGGTGTAGAACTGCGTCTGCTGGGATGCCGTCCCGCCGCTGATCTGCATCCGGCCCAGCAGGGAGTTCCAGGCGCCCTGCGCGGCGTCACGGGTCGAGTCGAAGTTCCACCCGGTGTTCTCCGCCGTCCGGTTGGCCGTCGCGTTGGCGATCGACACGTACGAGACGCCGACCTTGGCCTGCACGACCGGGTTGGAGGTCGCATCGAAGGTGACGTAGCCGTTGTTCGCGGCGACGGCCGGCGTGGCCGAGGAGGTGGCCGACGAGCCGGCGCCGCTCTTCGTGGCCGGGGCCGCCGTACCGTGCAGCACGGGCTTGTTGGGCGTCTCGGCGGTGTTCTTGGCCGCCCGCTTCCCCGAGGTGGTGAAGGGCACGGCGGCCGTGGTGGCCATGGTGCCCTGCGTCGCGAACGGCCGGTCGAAGACCATGTCGAAGTAGACGGTGTACGTGTTCCCCGCGCCGCAGAAGTGGCCGCTGGTGACCTGGCCGCTGACCTCGGTGGACGACACCACGTTGAACTGCGTGTTGCTGTCGCCGTTCTGGCTGCCCGTCAGCTTGAACAGCAGGTTGGCCTGGCTGGTCGACGGGAAGGTGAAGCGCGCCATGCCGCTGCGGGTCGTGGCGGTCAGCTCGGTGGTGACGTTGTTGTTGAGCTTGACCTTGTACGAGCCCGCCGACGCCGACTCGTTGCTGTGCGAGAAGGCGTCCGTCGCGTTCGTGCTGACCGCGCCCACGGTGGGCAGCACCGGTACGTCGCCCGCGGCGCCGCAGCCCGGTCCCGCGATGTGGGTGAGGCTGAAGCCGGTGATCGACGAGTCGCTGTACTCGTAGCCGCCGCCGTCCGGACGCGAGGGCGTGTCCGGACTCCACTGGACCATCCCGAACGGCGCGTCGGCACCCGGGAAGTCGTCCGCGGCGTTCGACGTGCCGATGAACGGGTTCACCACGGTGGCCGGGGAGGCGACCAGCGCGGCCCTGCCGGCCGCGTGCGCCGGCGCGGACAGCCCCGCCACGGCCATCGCAGCGGCGGCGAACACGCCCAGGACGGCCGGTGCCGGCGGTCTCGACACTTTTCTTCTCATGGCGGCTTGTCTCCTTGTGGGAGGTGGGTGGGGTGAGGTGGAGCGGGACAGAGGGTTCGAGGGGCCCGGAAGGAGGGGGGACAACGTTGTCGCGGCCACCGGGGACGGGCCGGACGATTTCGGGCGGCGGGCCCCGTACCCGCCGCTCCACCGCCGGCTAGACCGCCGTCAGCGTCGTCCACTTCTGGGCGTTCGTGCCGTTGCAGTCGTAGAGCTGGAGCTGGGTGCCGTCGGCCGTGCTGGAGCCGGGATCGTCGAGGCAGCGGCCGGAGTTCGGGTTGCGGTAGCCGCCGTTGTAGGGTTGCCAGACCTGCGCCACGGTGCCGTTGCAGTCGTAGAGCTGGACCTTCGTCCCGTTGGCGGTGCCGGCCGCGGCCGCGTCCACGCACTTGCCGAACACGCGCAGGGTGCCGTCGGTGTGCAGGGTCCACCACTGGGCGTCGGTGTTGTCGCAGCCCCAGAGCTGCACCGGGTTGCCGTTGGCGGTCGAACTCAAGGCGTCGTCGAGGCACTTGCCGGCGATGCCGGAGTAGACGTAGCCGCCGGTCGGTACGGGCGGCTTGATCCAGCCGGCGCTGTCCGCGGCCTGGACCCCGGCGTTGAAGGCGGCGGCCATCTTGGCGTAGCCGGTGTCGTTGGGGTGCAGCTGGTCGGCCAGGTCGGCGGTGGTCAGCGCGCCCATGTCGACGTAGGCCACGTGCCGGCCCGCGGCCTGCTCGGCCTGCACGATGCCGGGCACGGCCTGGTTGAAGGCGGGGCGGTTGGGCTCCTCCACCGGGTTCGTGGAGACGATCAGCGAGGCGAGCAGCACGGTGGCGTCGGGAGCGTCGGCGGTGATCTGGTCGACCAGCGCGTGCAGCCGGTCGGTCGCGGTCGGCACCTGGTAGTTCTGGTTGAGATCGTTGGTGCCGATCTCCAGCGTGATGACGTTGGGGCGGTAGTGCGCCAGCACCGCGTCCGCGATGCCGGCGATCTGGTCGATCCGCCACCCCGAGTGGCCCTCGTTGTCCGGGTCGGCCATCGAGCCGTTGCGCCCGGAGCCGACGAAGTCCAGCGAGGAGTGGCCCTCGGCGGCCAGGTCGTTCCACAGGACGGACCGGTAGCTGTCGCCCGTACTGCTGCCGACTCCCCAGGTGATGGAGTCGCCGAGCGGCATCAGCCGCAGGGGCGCGGGCGCGGCTGCGGAGGCGGCTGCGGTACGGGAAGGGCCGGCCGCGGCCGCCGGTAAGGCGGTGGCGACCGAGACGGCGAGCGCCGCGGCCAGGGCGGTGGCACCGGCGGCCGCGAATCCGCCCAGGGCACGGGGCCGGGACCGCCCGATGACATCGTTATCAGCCCGACCGTGGGCGCCGCGTAACGCAAAAGGTGATCGCATGGGAACACTCCGTGCACTCGAGGACGTGTGGGGCGTCGACTGGAGAGCGCTCTCGGATACGTAAGCGGATTTCCATGAGCACGTCAATGCCTCGGGGTTGCCCTGTGAAGAGGCTCGGCCTGGCGTGGGCCTGGCACCGCCCGGCGAAGGGTGCGGGCGGTGCGTTGTGCGGGGTTCGCCTTGGCGTGGCGTCGGGTGAGCGTCGGGTGCGGGCGCTGATTCGGCGAGGCTCGCCCTGGTGCGTCGCTGGCCGAGTTGCGCCCGTTGCGTGGGCGGAGCCGGCTGCTCCGGGGTGCCCGATGGACGGGGTTCGCCGTGCCGCGGCGGTACGGGCTGAACTCGGAGAGGCTTAGCGCGGCGGGTGCACCCTGGGCGGGTGACGCAACGACCACATGGCTTCGCTAGACCTCGATGCTGCCGACCCCATGGGCGCGCAGCGCCTCATCGAGTTGCCGAACGGACTTTGTCCGCTGCCACGGCGTGAGGCTGGTGCGTACGTCGCGGATGGTCTGTTCCAGGCGCGGCGACCGGTTGACCGCGGTGAGGCGCGCGGCCTCCCCGATGATCTGCGTCGCCTCGTGTACGTCGCCTTGCAGGACATGCGCCTTCGCCTGGCGCGTGAGGGTGTGCGTGTAGTCGCGGACATTGGCGATGTCACGCAGCGGCAGAGCCGTTTGGGCGGCGTACAGTGCGTCGGCCGGGTCGTTCAGTTGCAGGCTGACCTCGTTGCGGATCGACCAGTAAAAGGACTCGTCGTAGAAGTACCACCACGATGCCAATGGCTCGTCGCTGCTCCAGACTTCCGCCGCCGCTGTGCGCTCGGCTTCGAGCGCTGCCCGCGCCTTGTTCGCTTCTCCGGCGCCGGCGAATGCTCGGGCTGCTACGTCCGCCGAGTACGCCCGCGCCATTTCGCTGCCGGATTGGGCGGCCCACGCCTGGGCGGCAATCGCATGGTCGATGCCGACGCGCGGTTTGCCCTGCCAGGTCGCAAGCTGGCTCATGGTGCACAGAATGTACGTCACCAGTTCGACGTTTTCGGCGTCGTGAGCAGCGGTGCGGGCGTCGTCGTAGTAATAGGCGGCGGCGCGATAGTCCCCGATGTCGTACAGCTCCCATCCGACGAGCTGACTCAGCTCGGCATACAGCGAAAACACTCGGGGCCGCAGGTGGCTCGGCGCGTTGGCCGCGAACTCCCCGATCACCTTGCGCTGTGCGAGGGCCGTCTGCAAGGCCACGTGCGGGCCCAGGACATCGCCTTGCATACGGAAGCCCTTGAGTCCGCTCTCGGCCTGAGCGATCGTCACGGCATCAATGCGGCGCGGGTCCTCAAGCGCCGCCGCTGCTCGGTCACGTGCATCTGCGTCGGCCATATCGAGGAGGGGCGCGGCAGCGGCGACGGTGAGCGTCGTACTGATCTTCTGCAACAGCTCCCGGCGGCTCATGTCGCCGGGTACACCCTGCACCCACATGACAATCTCCTCGGCCAGTTCCACGTAGTTTATGTCGGAAGCGAAGTGCGCCAGTGTGTCGGCAAGCGCCGGAACGAGTGCGGGTGGCGCGGTGGCGCCGGCAATCCCGGCTGAGATCTTGGTTTGCGCCGGCGCATTCAGCTTCGCGCCGTAACTCGGCATGTCCGTCAGCAGATCGCTCACCGCGCACTCATAGAGCTGGGCGAGACGATCAAGGGTGGCAAGTGATGGCGCGTGGCCGGTTGGTCCGGGCCACAGCTCCCACGTCGAGAAGTTCTTGAATGTCTTGCCGTCGTCGGGCCACCGTCCGTTCCAGGCATCGGCGGCTTCGCGCTGGCTCCAGCCCCGGGCCATTCGGTGAGCCACGCGCGGGTTGACGCGGTACCGACCGCAGAACTCGGCTGCGACTTGCGCCCAGTTCCAGCCCCGGGCGCGTAACTCCTGGGCGGCTTGGATCTGCTCCTGCCGACGGCTACGAGGCTTGACGGCCAACGGTCCTCCCGGGTCTGCTACGCGCGCATTCCTGATTGAACGGTAACGCCGAAAACCGGAGCCACAAGACCAATGCAAATCTTGTCGGTTGAACCGGGAAGATCTGCGCCAAAGCTGTTCGTCACGCTGGGTGTGCCGTCGATCACATGAGGTTGACAGTGGGTAACCCGCAAGATCCGCGTCAACAGGAAGCACCCAATGGAACAGCCACCGGACCGTCACGCCGCCCCTTCCCGCGTCTTCGACCCCTGCTCGTCCAGCGATCCGATCGCCGCGGTTGCCTACCTGCGAAGGCTGCCCGGCATGGACAAGGAAACGGTCCAGCGGGCGATCGAGGAGTTAGGGGCACTCGCCACTCGGCGCGGCTTCGGTCTGGCCGGCGTGCACTTCGAGCGCCGACCCAGCGAACGGCTGGACACCTGGGCCGAACTCATCGTCGGCTGCTGTTCGGAAGGAGTCGTCAACGTGCTGGTGCCGAACGCCGCTCACTTCCACCAGGACCCCGCGGTGGCGGCCTTCATGCGGGAAGAGCTGGCGGAGAAGGTCCGGGGCACCGTGTGGTACGCGAGCGAACTTGTTCGCACCAGTGCCTCGTCATCCGGGGAGGCAGGCCGCCATGACCACTGAGCCGAATGCCGTGCCTTGCGTGGAGCGGATCAAGGTGGGGGCGGTACCGAGTGCGGCGGCCATGGCGCGGATCTTCGTCCGTCAAGCCCTGCGCACCTGGAACCTCGACCGGCTGGGTGACGACGCCGAACTCGTCGTGAGTGAGCTGGTCACCAATGCGGTGAAGGCGACGGAAGCCGCCAGTTCGGCATTGGGCATGTACGGCATGGCCGCAGACATGGTGGTGATCGAGATCGCGGCGCACGACGACACCCTGCGTATCGCCGTGGAGGACAGCAGCCGGCAGCGGCCCGCGCTTCAGGTGGTCGACGGAGACGCGGAAGGTGGCCGCGGCCTGTTCCTCGTCGAAGCGCTCTGCATTCGATGGGATGCCCTCCTGCTCGACAACGGCAAAGTGACATGGGCCGAGCTGCCGCTCACTCCCGGACCGGGCGCGTGACCGCCGCCCGCAAGCGCGCCCGGCCCCGGAAGCTGCACCACGAGCCCGAAGCCGTCACCTGGGCCAGGAAGAAGGCCGGGCTGACAAAACGGGCACTCGCCCAAGCTGTCGGCATCTCGGAGCAGTTGATGGGCGAGATCGAGTCGGGGTGGCGGAGCGCCACCCCGGCCAACCTCCGGAAGATCGCCGAAGCGCTGAACTGTCCGCTCGTGGCGTTGGAACGCAAGCACTGGTCGGCTTGATCCTGCGAGGCCGCCAGCCGCTCCCGGCCCCGACCCCGCACCCCCGGCACCCCGCCTGCGCAAGGCACCGCCCAGGCACCCCACTTCCAACATTCCGTGAAATTTTTTCTTTGTCCGGTCGGAAGCTTGCTGGGGTTCGCGGGCGGTCTGTACGGTCGGGGCGCCGCCGCCAGGCACCGAATACCTGAAGGAGCGTCAGATGCGGGAGTTCCCGATACCTCGACGTGGCGCGGGTCACGTCGGACGCCGGTTGGCGGCGGTCGCCGTTGCCGTCACCGGCATGGTGGGGGTGTCCGTCCTACCGGCGAGCGCCGCCTCGCACGCCGTCCCCGCGCCCCGTACCCAGGCCGCCGTGTCCCCGTCGGCCGCCGCGGCGGTGGGTGCCACCGAGCCCTTCACCACCTACGAGGCCGAGGCCGGCACCCTGTCCGGCGGCGCCGCCGCGGTGTCGCTGACCGCCGCGCCCACCACGCAGTATTCCAGCGCCGCGCTGGAGGCGTCCGGCCACGCGTACGTCCACCTGGCCGGCACGGGCCAGGGCGTGCAGTGGACGAACACCACCGGTCAGCCGATCAGCTTCCTGAACGTACGCGCCAGCATTCCCGATTCGGCGTCCGGCGGCGGCACCACCGCCACCCTCGACCTCTACGTCGACGGCGTCTTCCGGCAGGCGCTGAACCTCAACTCGAAGCAGACCTGGGTCTACGAGGGCAACAACAACTACAACACCAGCGACAACCAGAACCCCGGCGACGGGGACCCGCGGGTGTTCTTCGACGAGTCGCACACCTTCGTCACGGGCGCCGCGATCGCTCCCGGCAGCACCTTCTCGCTGCGCAAGGACTCGGCCAACTCCGCCTCCTTCTACGACGTCGACGCCGTGGACGCGGAGAACCCGCCGGCCCCGCTGGCCCAGCCGGCCAACTCGATCTCGATCACGAGTTGCGGCGCGGTCGCGGACAACAACCCGACCAACGGCGCGGCGGACAGCCAGTCGGTGGACAGCGGCGCGGCCATCCAGAACTGCATCGACCAGGCGCAGTCGCAGGGCAAGATCCTCTGGATCCCGCAGGGCACCTTCTACGTCAAGGGCACCCGGGGCCTGAACGCACAGGGCATCACGATCGCCGGCGCCGGAATGTGGTACAGCACCGTTTACCGTGACGTGCCGGTGCCGAACAGCACTCCGCTGGGGGCGCTGTTCTCGGTGACCTCGTGCACGGTGCAGAACTTCCACATCGACGCGAACGCGGTCAGCCGCAGCACCATCGGCGGCGACGGCGGCGCGATGGACACCACCGGCACCAACTGGGTGGCCAACGGCATCTGGACGCAGCACACGATGTCCGGCTTCTGGGCGTCGGGCACCGGCGGCACCGTCGAGAACAGCCGGCTGACCGCGATCTGGGCCGACGGGATCAACGTCAACAACGTCTCCCTGAACGCCAGCAGCGGCAACAACCTGACCGTCACCAACAACTTCGTGCGCGGCACCGGTGACGACGCGATCGCCATCAACTCGGTGAACTACAACACCAACGGCGACGGCTCCAAGACGTACTACAACCCCATGACCAACATCACGGTGAGCAACAACACCTCGATCGCGCCGTGGGGCGGCAAGGGCGTGGCCGTCTACGGCGGCAGCGGCCACCACATCACGAACAACTACGTCAGCGACACCGCCCGCTACATCGGCCTGGGCGCCGGCCGGTTCGGCGTGAACGGCAGCGACCTGCTGTCCGCCACCATCACCGGCAACACGGTGGTGCGCTCCGGCGGGAACGCGTACAGCCAGGGCCAGCCCGCCTTCCACATCGGCAACGGCGGCGACGGCCAGAACACCGGGATCGTCGACCACGTCACCGCCACCGGCAACACCGTGATCAACTCCCTCTACGACGCGATCGCGTTCTCCACCTCGACCAACAGCGTGGTGCAGAACAACACGATCACCTCGCCCTGGCGCAACGGCGTGGTGATCTCCCCGCCGTTCTACCCGGCCCCGACCGGCTCGGCCACCATCACCGGGAACACGCTGACCGGGCTGCGCAGCGGACAGGTCGCGTACGCGAACAACTCCAGCGGCTTCACCGCGTCGGTCAGTGGCAACAGCTGGCAGGGCACCACCACGCCGGAGGGCCCGTACGGCGGCACGCCCGCCGCGGTGCCCGGCACCGTACAGGCGGAGAACTACGACACCGGCGGCCAGGGCGTCGCCTACAACGTCACCTCGGTCAACGGCACCGGCAACGGCTACCGCGGCGACGGCGTCGACCTGGAGGCCACGTCCGACACCGGCGGCGGCTACGACCTGGGCTGGACCGGAAGCGGGCAGTGGTTCCGCTACACCGTGAACGTGGCCACCGCCGGCACCTACACGGTGACCCTGCGGGTGGCCGCGCCCTCGGCGGTGGCCGGCGCGCTGCACCTGTCGAACGCCTCGGGCAGCAACCTCAGCGGCGCGGTGGCGATTCCGGCCACCGGCGACTGGCAGAAGTGGGGCACCGCGACCGCCACGGTCAGCCTCCCGGCCGGGCAGCAGACTCTGACCGTCAACCAGGACAACGGCGGCTGGAACCTCAACTCGCTCGCCTTCGCCACCGGGGGCGGCGGCCCCGTCAGCACCAACCTGGCGGCCGGCAGGTCCACCGCCGAGTCCAGCCACACCGACGTGTACGCGTCGTCGAACGTGACGGACGGCAACCAGTCGTCCTACTGGGAGAGCGCCAACAACGCCTTCCCGCAGTGGGTGCAGGTGGACCTGGGCTCCGCCCAGAGCGCGAGCCGGGTCGTGCTGCAACTGCCGGCCGGCTGGGGCGCCCGTACCCAGACCCTGTCCGTGTCGGGCAGCACCGACGGCTCCTCCTTCACCACGCTGAAGTCGTCAGCGGACTACACCTTTGACCCGTCCGCCAACAACACGGTCACCATCACCTTCCCGGCCAGCACCCAGCGCTGGTTCCGGGTGAACATCACCGCGAACACGGGCTGGCCGGCCGGTCAGGTCGCGGAGTTCCAGGTCTGGAACTCGTGACCTGCCGCTGACCGACCTGTTCCTGACCTGCCGCTGTCCGACCTGCTGCTGACCTGCTGCAGTCGAACCGCTTGATCCCGATGTGCCGCCGGGCCGATCCCCGCCCGGCGGCACACGGCGTTCAACGAGGCCGGGCCCACCCCGTACACCCGGCCGATCCGGTCACCGGAAGCCGGCCGCGGCCGCCTCCGCCACGGTCTGGTCCTGGTCCCCGGAGCCGCCGCTGACGCCGACACCGCCGATGATCCTGCCGTCCTCGCGCAGGGGTATGCCGCCCGCGAAGATCATCACCCGGCCCTGGTTGGAGCCGCTGATCCCGAAGAACTGGTCGCCGGGGCCCGCGTTTTCCGCGAGGTCGGCGGTCGCGATGTCGAAGGCCCGCGCGGTGAACGCCTTGTTGATGGCGATGTCGACGCTGCCGATCCAGGCGCCGTCCATGCGGACGTGCGCCACCAGATTGCCGCCGGCGTCCACGACGGCGATGTTGCTCGGCTGCCCGATCTGCTGGGCTCGGTCCTCGCCCGCCGCGATGATCCGGCGTGCGTCGTCCAGGGAAATGGTGTCGATGCTCCGCATACTCGGTCCCTTCCGGTGGAGTGGACGCATTGCGCTCGGGGATCCCGCCGCGGCCGGATCCCGTACTTAATGTGCCCACCCCCCGGATGCCCGAATCACCATAATTGGTGCAAAGGCTGAAAAAGCAGGTCAGGCGACCAGCGTCTCCCAGGTCTGGGGGCCGACGATGCCGTCGACGGACAGGCCGTGGGCGGACTGGAAGGAGCGTACGGCGGTGTCGGTGGCGGGTCCGAAGGAGCCGTCGACGGTCAGGGCCGAGCCGTGCGCGTTGAGCTGGCTCTGCACGGCCTGGACGGCCGGGCCGCTGCTGCCCTGCTGCACGGTGACGACCAGCGCCTGCCAGGTCTGGGGGCCGACGACGCCGTCGACGGACAGGCCGTGGGCGGACTGGAAGGAGCGTACGGCGGTGTCGGTGGCGGGTCCGAAGGAGCCGTCCACGGTCAGCGCGGAACCGTGCGCGTTGAGCAGGTACTGCACGGTCTTCACACGCTCACCGCTCTGCCCCTGCTGCACGGTGGGCCAGCTCGCGGTGGGCGGCGGCGGAGTGCCGCCGGTGCCGTGGGCGAGGGCCTGCAGCGCGGCGTAGGAGCCGTTGAAGGTGTCCTGGTCGCCGGGGAAGGTGCCGGAGTCGGCGTACTGCCAGATGCTCTGGGCGGACCAGCCGGCCGGCAGGGTACCGACGCTCGTGCTGTACCGGGCGATCCACAGCGGGTTGGTCGTCCCGAAGCCGCTGTTGTTGCCGGTGCAGGTGGTCCACCAGTCGGTGGTGGTGTAAATCGTCGGGTAGCGTCCGGTCTTGGTGTGCACCTCGTTGCTGAACGCCCGGATCCAGGACACCATCGCGGACTGGCTCAGGCCGTAGCAGGTGGCGCCGTACGGGTTGTACTCGATGTCGAGCGCGGGCGGCAGCGTCCAGCCGTCGTTGCTCCAGCCGCCGCCGTTCGCGACGAAGAAGTCGGCCTGGGCGGTGCCGGAGGAGTTGCTCGGCAGGGCGAAGTGGTACGCGCCGCGGATCAGGCCGACGTTCCGCGAACCGGTGTACTGCTGCGAGAAGTTCGGGCTGGTGTAGGTGGTGCCCTCGGTCGCCTTCACGTACGCGAAGGACGCGCCGTTGTTCTTGACCGTCGTCCAGTCCACGTTGCCCTGGTAGCCGCTGACGTCGAGGCCGGCCGGGCCGGTGGAGACGAGCGGGGCGAGCGCGGTGCCGTTGCGCTGGGCGGTGGTCGCGGTGGTCGTGGTCGTCGCGGTCGCGCGGCTCAGGCGGGCGAGCCCGGCGCCCGCGTAGTCGTCCTGCGGGTGGGTCATCGCCACGGGCTTGACGCCCGCGCCCGCCGGGTGGGCGGAGGACCGGCCCGCCGTGCCGGCGGAGGCGGTCGCCGGCACGGCGAAGAGCAGGGCGAAGGCGGCGGCGAGCAGCGCGACGGCGGCGGAGCTCGGGCGGCGCAGGGCCGCGCGGGATCTCGGTCGGGGGGTGCGGCGGTTCATGGGCATGTACTCCCTCAGTGGGGGGCATGGACATGACGATGGCAGACTACGCGCGTTGACCGCCGTGCGGGAGCGGCTGCGCCCCTGTCGTGCCAAGCGCCCGTGTCGCGCCCGCCGTTCCCGTGACCTGGGCGGACACTGAGGTCCGGTCCTTTGAAAGTGCTGCCGGTCGTTCCCTGTTCCTGGAACGTTCAATGTGTGGTCCCTGTATGGGCCGTGTGTCCTCCCTAGTGTCCTTGGAGGTTTTGAAAGAAGGGACTCATGGGCACATACCTCGCAATCCGGGCTCGCGGGATCTCCAAGTACTTCGGTGACGTGGTCGCGCTCGACGGCATCGACCTCGATGTGGCGCAGGGTCAGATCCACGGCCTGGTCGGCCCGAACGGCGCCGGCAAGACGACACTGCTCGGCCTTCTGCTGGGCCTGTCGGTCGCCGACGGCGGCAGCCTGGAGATCCTGGGTACGCCGGTCGGACGGGCGCTCGCCGCTCCCGACGGCGTCGCCGGGTTCGTGGACGGGCCCGGTCTCTATCCCTCGCTGACCGCGAGCCAGAACCTCGCGGCGCTGGCCGCCCTGCGCGGCATCGACAAGCGGACGGCCGGGATCGGCGACGTCCTCGACCAGGTCGGGCTCACCGACGTCGCCGACGACCGGGTGCGCGGCTTCTCCCTCGGCATGCGCCAGCGGCTCGGACTCGCCGCCGCCCTGCTGACCAAGCCGCGGCTGCTGGTCCTCGACGAGCCGGCCAACGGCCTGGACCCGGCGGGCAAGAAGCACGTACACCGCGTCCTCACCCGGCTCGCGGCGGACGGCACCAGCGTCGTGCTGTCCAGCCACCGTATGGACGACGTCGAGGCGCTGTGTTCCGAGGTCACCATCGTCGCCACCGGACGCGTCGTCTTCTCCGGCCCGCTGGGCAAGCTGGCCGCCGAGAACAGCGAACTCGACTACCGGCTGCTCACCTCCGACCCGCGCGCCGCCCGCGCGACCGCCGTCGAGACGGCCGGCCTGCGCCTGGTGGACGCGGTCGAGGCCGGGACGCGGCAGGACGAGGACCTCCTCGTGGTGCGCGCCAAGGTGCCGGCCCTGGACGACCTGGTCTCGCGGCTCGTGCACGCCGGCATCGCGGTGCGCGAACTGGCCCCCGTGGTCTCGCCGCTGGAAGCCGCGTTCCTCGCCCTGACCGAGCAGCAGCAGGAGGCCGACCGATGAGCGCGACGATTGCCGCCGACGACAACGTTGCCGCCGAGCATGTCGTCCCGGCCGCCCGCGTCCCCGTCTCGCGCGGCTACCGCTTCGAAGTGGTCAAGCTGGTCTCGCAATGGCGGATCCGGCTGCTGGTGCTCGCCTGCTGGATCGCGCCGGCGCTGTTCGTCGCGGCGGTGAGCCAGCAGAGCACGCTTCCCACCGACACCCTCTTCGGCCGCTGGATGCACGCCACCGGCTGGGCGGGACCGCTGGTGGTGCTCGGCTTCGCGGGCACCTGGGCGCTGCCGCTGCTGACCTCGGTGGTCGCCGGCGACGTGTTCGCCGCCGAGGACCGGCTGGGCACCTGGCGGCACCTGCTGGTGGCGGTCCGCTCGCCCCGGCGGATCTTCGTGGCCAAGGCGCTGGCCAGCCTCACCGTCATCGTGGTGATGGTGGTCGGGCTGACCGCCTCCGGCGTGGTCGGCGGGCTCCTCGCGGTCGGCAACCACCCGCTGGTGGGCCTGGACGGCCACCTGCTGTCGTCCGGCGACGCGGCCGGCAAGGTGCTGCTCGCCTGGGCCTGCGCGCTCGCCCCGACCCTGGCCCTGGCCGGGATCGGACTGCTCGGCTCGGTCGCGCTGGGCCGCTCCCCGATGGGGCTGCTGCTGCCCGCACTTGTCGCGATCGCCATGCAGCTCGCCCAGATGCTGCCGCTGCCCGTAGCCCTGCGCGCCGCGCTGCCCGGCTACGCCTTCATCTCCTGGAACGGCCTGTTCGCCAGCCCCGAGCAGCTGCGCCCGCTGGTGATCGGCATCGTGGTCAGCCTGGTGTGGGCGGTCCTCGCGACGGTGCTGGCGTACCTGATCTTCATGCGGCGCGACTTCACCAACCTCAGCTACGACGGCTCCGGACGCCGGGCGCTCGTCGTCGGAGCCCTGCCGCTGGCCGGCCTCCTGGCCGCCACGTTCGCGGTCGTCGCCGTGGCGACCCCGTCCATGGGCTCCGGAATCGACCAGGCGAAGGTGCAGCGGTCGGTCGCCACAGCCTTCGCCCACCTCTACCGCATGCAGACCGACGAGCTGAACCGCCCCGCGGTCACGGAGGCCCAGCTCAAGGTCTCGGCTGCGTGCGACAAGGGTGACGGCCGGTCCGACCCGCACGGTGCGGGCAACGACTGGCACTGCATCGTCACCTGGCATCTCCCCGGCGTCGAGACCACCGGTCAGGCGATCTACCAACTCGACGTCTCCTCGAACGGGCGGTACGTCGCCGACGGCGACGGACCGAAGGAAGTGAACGGCTACTTCCTGGTGCACACCTCCACCGGGGACGCACCGAACCCGATGTGGCAGTTCGACGGCAATGTCGACCTGCTGTCCGCAACCCCGAAGGGATAACCCCGAAATGCACGTGACACGCCGTCGGCGGCGTCTCGAGAAGGACCGTTCCACCCTTCTCGGCAACCGCATCGGCCGTCGGACCCTGGTGACGACAGGTACTACCACTGCCGCTCTCCTGGTCGCCGGCACCGCCTTCGCCTCGACCCACCAGTTCGGCTTCGACCAGGTGGGCCAGACCACCGCCAAGGGCGAGGTCATCTCCAGCGACCAGATCATCAAGCCGTACGGTGCCCGCCTGGTCATCAACGACGGCAAGATCATGTCGTCCACGGTCAGCCCGGACGGCGGCTTCATGGCCGCGTCCGTGACGGACGGCGACGCGGACCTGGTCATCGTGGACCTGAAGTCCTCGAAGATCGTCCAGCGCATCGGCAGCAACGCGGCCGACGACCTGCGCATCTCGGGCAGCGACGTGGGCCAGGAAGGCCCGGTGTACTCGCCCGACGGCAAGCAGCTGTGGCTGGGCCGCGCCAACGGCTACACCAAGTTCACGGTGAACGCCGACGGCACCCTGTCCAGCCCGGTCAACGTCAACATCGCGGCGGCCGGCTCGGCGCAGGCGCTCTCGGCCGGGGCCGTCTTCTCGGCCGACGGCTCGACGGTGTACGCCGCGGTCAACGGCCAGAACCGCGTGGTGGCCATCGACACCGCGACCGGCACCATCAAGCAGAGCTGGACCACCGGTACCGCCCCGCGCGGCCTGGTCCAGGTCGGCAGCAAGCTGTACGTCAGCAACGAGGGTGGCCGCGCCGCGAAGGCCGGCGAGACCACGATGAACTCGTACGGCACCAACGTGCCGGCCAACCCGGACACGGGCGCCGCCACCACGGGTACCGTCAGCGTCATCGACCTGTCGAACTCGGCCGCCGCCGTCGGCAGCATCGACGTCGGTCTGCACCCGACCGCCGTCTACGCGAAGAACGGCGTGGTGTTCGTCACCAACACCGCCGACAACAGCGTGTCGGTCATCGACACCGCCAAGGACAAGGTCGTCCAGACCATCGCCACCCAGCCGTGGCCGGTGGCGTCGGTCGGCTACGACCCCAACTCGGTGGCGCTGACCGACGACGGTCACCTGCTGGTGACGCTCGGCCGGGCCAACGCGGTCGCCGTCTACAAGTACACCTCGGCGCAGCAGCCGGCCCGCTACATCGGCCTGATCCCGACGGACTACTACCCGTCCGGGATCACCGTCGCCGGCAACCAGGTGACGGTCGCCAACACCCGTGGTATCGACGCCCTGCGGAACACCTCCAAGCACGGCACCCACGACACCACCTCCAGCGTGACGTCGTTCAAGCTGCCGTCCGACGACGGCGTCAAGGGCCTGACCCCCCAGGTCTTCCAGCAGAACGGCTGGACCGCGGGCTCGGTCAAGAAGGCCACGAACAACGGCCACGTGCAGCCGGTCGCCGTCCCCGTCCGGCTCGGCGACCCGTCGACGATCAAGCACGTCTTCCTGATCGTCAAGGAGAACCGGACCTACGACCAGGTCTTCGGTGACCTGCCGCAGGGCAACGGCGACCCGTCGCTGACCCAGTTCGGCGCGAACGTGACGCCGAACCAGCACGCGCTGGCGCAGCAGTTCGGCCTGTACGACAACACGTACGACACGGGCACGAACTCCGCCGAGGGCCACAACTGGGTGACGCAGGGCGACAACCCGGAGTACACCGAGTCCTCGGCCGGTGAGTACACCCGCAGCTACGACACCGAGAACGACGTCCTGGGCCACCAGAAGACCGGCTTCATCTGGACCGGTGCCGAGGCGGCCGGCAAGACCGTCAAGGACTTCGGCGAGTTCCAGTCCTCGGAGACCAAGCCGGCCGGCGCGTCGTGGCAGAACCTGTACTGCGACACCAAGAACATGCAGGCCACCGGTGCGCAGACCGCCTACCCGATCAAGGACGGCTCGGCGATCCCGTCCCTGAACAAGGTGACGGTCCAGGGCTTCCCGCAGTTCGACACCAGCGTGCCGGACGTGTACAAGGAGCAGATCTGGCAGCAGGACTTCGAGAAGAACGGTCCTGCGAACCTGAACATGTTCTGGCTGTCCAACGACCACACCGGTGGTTCGGCGAGCCCGGCGGCCCAGGTCGCCGACAACGACCTCGCGGTCGGCCGCATGGTGGACACGATCTCGCACAGCAAGTACTGGAAGGACTCGGCGATCTTCGTCCTCGAGGACGACTCGCAGGCGGGTACCGACCACGTCGACGGTCACCGGGCGCCGATCCAGATCATCAGCCCGTATGCCCAGCACGGCACGGTCGACAGCCACTACTACTCCCAGATCACGATGGTCCGCACCATCGAGCAGATCCTGGGGATCGACCCGATGAACCAGATGGACTCGGCGGCCACCCCGATGACCACCGCGTTCACCAACAAGCCCGACTACACCCCGTTCACCGCGGTCCCCAACCGGACCTCGCTGACCGACGGTGTGTCGCCCGCCCCGTCCTGCGGTGTGGACACCCCGGCCCCGGCCGACCCGGCCGCGGCCCCCGTCCCCTCCAGCAAGGTCCCGGCGGCCGAGGCCTCGGTCGCGGCGCAGTGGAACTCCTGGAAGTCGCAGCAGCGGCTGACCGGCCCCACCGCCGTCCCGGACTACGCCAACCCGGAGCAGATGAACCGCCTCACCTGGTACGAGACCCACGCCTGGAGCAAGCCGTACCCCGGCGACTCCAAGATCTACACCCCCAGCCAGGTCCCGGGCGCCTACATCCCGTCCTCCGACACGGAGTGACCTCGGCTGAACCCGTAAAAAGCGCCTAGGCGCACAGCGAGGGGCCCCCGCCCGGCGGTGACGTCGGGCGGGGGCCCCTCCGCGCGTCAGGGCTCAGCGGGTGGCGGCGTTGGCGGCGGGTGGCGGGTGGCGGGCGTTGGTGGCGGGCGGCAGGCGGCAGGCGGCAGGCGGCCGAAATCTCGTCGCCGATGTCAGAGCCGGGATCTACATTCGATCAGGGATTCGCCGGGTGCCCGACAAGGGGCATCCGGCCCTGTGACGTGGGGGGTTGACGCGCTGATGCGCAGGAAACGGACGATGGGCCGGGACGCGGCGGTGGCCGCGGCCGGCATGCTGGCGGTCGTCGCGGCGGGGGCCGCGCAGACCACGGCAAGGGCGGCGGACACCGTACCGGAGGTGCCCACCGGGCTGGTCACGTCGCCGGTGCCGCAGGGGGGCGCGGCCGGGGACGCGTGCGGCGCACAGGAGCCGTACGGGTACATCGGGCTGGGCAGTGTCACCTTCGACGCGAATGTGGCGACCAGCGACCACTCGTCGGTGGGGGCCGAGTTCGCGGTGACGCCGAGCGACGGATCGGCGTCGTACGACTACACGAGCGCGCTGATCAGCAGCGGGTCGCAGGCGCGGCTCACGCTGCCGGCGACGGATTTCGGCGACGGGGTGACGTACACCTGGCAGGCGCGGGCGGTGACCGCTACGGGGGCGGTCTCGGACTGGTCGGCGCCGTGCCACTTCCTGACCGACCACACCCCGCCCGCGACGCCCCAGGTGTCCTCGACGGACTTCCCGGCGCTGGGTTCGGGGCTGCCGGCGCCGGTCGCACGTACCACCGGGACCGTGCACGTCGCGGTGAGCGGCCCGGGCTCGTCGGACGTCGTCGCGGTCCGCTACCGGCTGGGCGACGTGATCCCGGTCAGCGGCGGCACCTCGGTGCCGCTCGGCCCGGACGGCACGGCGAGCATCACCATCACGCCGACCGCCTGGGGCCTGAACACCCTCTACGTGCAGACGCAGGACCGCGCGGGCAACCTGTCCGGGCAGGTCACGTACCAGTTCTTCGTCGCCTCGGCGACGACCGTCGACGCGCGGGGCGACCTCAACGGTGACGGCACGGCCGACCTGATCGCCACCGGCACCGACGGCACGCTGCACACCCTGCTCGGCAAGGGCGACGGCACGCTCGCGCCGGCCGCGACGTACCCCGACTCGCCCGCCGACTTCTCCACCGGGCTGATCGCGCAGAACGGTGACCTGGACAACGACGGCTACCAGGATCTGCTGCGGATCACCTCCACGGGCGTCATGGAACGCGTGAGCAACAACGGTCTCGGCGACTTCCGGAAGGTGGTGCTCTCCTTCTGGCGCTCGGACGGCTCCACCTGGGCGGCCGCCACCCAGCTCGTCCTGCCCGGATCGCTCGACGGCTCCGCCAACGGCGACATCCTGACCGTCGAGAACGGCCACCTGCTGCTGTGGCCCCGTACGTCGATCGGCATCACGGGCACCAGCACGGACCTGGGCGGGGGCTACGAGCACACCACCGTCCTTGCGCCGGGCGACCTCACCCACGACGGCATCCCGGACCTGCTGATGCGGGACGACGTCACCGGCAGGCTGTGGATCGCCCCGGGGACCGGCACGGGCACCCTGGCGCCCACCGAGCAGTGGATCAGCGCCGGCAAGGGCTTCACGGCGGCGGACTTCCCGCTGCTCACGGTGGTCGGCGACGCCAACGGGGACGGGCAGGTCGACCTGTACGGGGTGACCTCCGGCGGCGTGCTGGACTTCGTGCCCGGGACGAACAGCGGGCACTTCGGCGCGGCGGTCGAGGTGTCGGGGACGGGCCTGGACTGGTCCGCGGTGAGCGGGCTGGCCTGATCCGGGTGAGGGTGATCCGGTAGCCGTGATCCGGTGATCCGGTGGGTGCGGCCGGGCCGGTGCCCGGCCGCACCTGTCTGTTCGGCGGCAGGTGATATCACCCGAAAGTGGTGCTTTGGTGGAGGTGGGGTGGGTAGAAACCGGGTGCGGGATTCGCACGGATGTACGGGATCGGAGGTCGGAGATGGGTGCTGTGGGTCATGTCAGGGCGGGGAGCAGCCCGCATCTGCCGGACGAGGGGCTGAGCGTGCCGGAGGACTCGGTGCAGTGGGCCGGGCATACGTCGCCGGCCGATTCGGGGGTGTCGGGGCTGGACGCTCCGGAGCGGGAGCCGCTGAGTCATGGGTGGGGGGCGGCGCCCATAGTGGTGATCATGGTGTTCGTCGCGATATTCGCGGCCGGGGCGCTGGGGATGGCGATAGAGCTGATGGTGTGAGCCCCGGGGCGGGGGTCAGCGGGTGACGCGGGAGCGCCAGGCGAGGAAGGGGACGACGGGGGAGCGGGGGTCGAGGTAGCGCCAGGGGGTCTCGGTGGGGCGGTCGCCGAGGACCCGGAAGAGGTGGCGGGCCGTGGGCCGGTCGCCGGCCAGGGAGAAGGCCATGGCGAAGGCGTTGACGGTGAGGGGCCAGTCGCGGAGCTGGGCGAAGTCCGGGTGGAGGACGGAGCGGGCGGCGGCCTCGTGGAGGGAGTCCAGGACGGAGGTGCTGGTCAGGTAGACGGAATCGGGGTCGCCGCCGAGGCCGAGCCAGTGGTCGAGGTGGGCGAGGACGACGAGCTCGCCGAGGGGGCTGCCCGCGGGGGCGGCGAGCAGGGCGTCACGGGCGAAGGCGTGGGCCGTCTCGTACGGGCCGTCGGCCGCGGGGGAGAGCTGGCGCAGTCGCTGGCGGTGGGCGGCGAGGTGGCCCGGGGCACGCTCGGTCACGGCCGCGAACCGGCGCTCGGCGATCTCCGGCCCGAGGTCAAGGCCGTGGCCGCTGGCCTGGAGGAAGTACCAGGGGGCCGGTGAGGCGGGGACCAGCTCGGCGGCACGGGCGAGGTGGCGCTCGGCGGTCTCCAACCGGGTCCGGAACACGGTGCGCAGGCTCGCCGGAAGCTGCTCCTCGGAACCGGCGGCCTCGGCGGGGGTCGGGGTGTCGGAGCCGGTGCGGGCGTGCCAGGCCCAGCCAACGTGCCGGGCACCCGAGACCAGCAGGGCGAACGGGTCCTCCGGGTGGGCGTCAAGAACCAGGGGCGTCCAGCGTTCGACACCGGCCAGGTTCCGCAGCCCGTCCAGGAGGAAGGTCAGGTCCTCCCCGTCCTCGGCCGCGGCCAGGTGCTCCCGGACGGCGGGCCAGTGTGCGGCGCCGTCCTCCCGAGCCGCCGCCCGGATCGCTGCGAGCCGCGCGTCCCCGTACGACCAGTCCACCGCCGGGACCGAACGGCGCCGGAACAGAAACCGCTCGCCCTCCGGCAACCGGGCCCGCAACAGCCGCTCCGTCCACCACGCCATCCCACTCTCCTCCTCGCACCCGGCCCCACACCCGATCCCGCACCCTGCCCCGCGTCCACCTGCCGCCCGGACCCGCGCCCGACCCACCAGCCCCCATCGCACACCCGGCGACCCGCCACCGCCAAACCGGGCGCCGGATCCGCCGCCGCGGTGTGCCTTCGCCCGGCCGAGCCGGGGCTCGAGCGCACCCACCTCGGCCAACCGGGGCAGCGGGTTGGTCGGCCCGCCGCGCCGGCCCCGGGCGACCCCGCACGCACTCCACGCCGGAAGCGGCCCCGCCCGCCGCCTCGGGCCGGGGACCCTGCCCACGCCTCCTCCGAAGAGGGCCGCTCCCACTCCCGCACCCCCCAAGACCGGGTTGGTGAGGGCGGCCATGGGGCCCCATTGGAGGGCGGGGCCCATGGTGTTGCCGTGGCCGGGGGTGCCGCCGGGGAGGGGGTGGCGGACTTCGGCGCGGACGTAGGCGGGAAGGGAGGAGGCGGTGCGCCAGGTCACGGAGCCCTCGCCGGAGGCCGGGAGGGACTCCTGGTGCCTCTGGCCCTCGTCGGTGGTTACCCGCTCCCGGTGAACTCCGGGTGATGAGGTGCCCGACCGCGAGCGGAATTCCCGCCCCACCCGGCTCCCCGGGCATCTCCGGTCGCCCCCGGTCACTCCTCGCTCGTGCGGATCAGCACCCCGTCGGCGTTGCGCTCGTACGTGCGCCGTTCGTTCTTGGCGATCTTCCGGGCCACTTCCTCGCCCAGGTCGAGCCCGTTCATCTCGGCCAGGGCGGCGAGGTAGAGGAAGACGTCGGCGAGTTCCTCGCCCAGGTCGGGCAGGTGCTTGCGCCAGGCGGTGAACGCCTCGCCGACCTCCGCCGTCAGAAGGCCGAACTCCAGGGCCACGTCGGTGGTGTTGAAGCCCTTGGCGAGCTTGTTCTGCCAGGCCAGGCGCTGGGCGCTCGCGATGTCCACGGGTCGGTCCTCCGGCGGTCCGTCTCTGCCGCCCCATGATCCGCCGCCGCACCGCGAGTTGTCGAACCGCACGTTGTCGAGCCGGGCCCCGTACAACGAACCGCGGCTCTACGACGCACCGCGGCGGAGGCCCGTACGGCGCACCGTACGGACCCCCGCCGCAGAGGGGAAAGGCACGCTACGGCAGCGCCGCCGGACTGCGCAGGTACGACTGCGTCCGGGTCACCCAGTAGCCGAAGTCCCCCGGCCCGGTCTGGTTCGTGCCGACCATCTCCGGCACCCCGTACGTCCCGGTGCCGGTGCCCGCGCCGAAGAGGATGGCGACGACACCCGCCGCCGCGGCGTCCGGAATGTGCGAGCCCCAGGTGACCGTGGACCCGCTCACGGACACCTTCGGGTCACCCCCGGGATTGCTGCTGTAGAACGACAGGTTGTTCCCGCTCGAGGTGAAGGAGTCGCCGTAGAAGAAGGTGGACGCGGAGTCCTCGTTCTGCTCGGCGGTCACGTTGTCCAGGTCGGGGAAGACCCCGGACGCGTTCCAGTACGTGGGGCTGGGTGTCCGCGTGGAGTTCAGGTGACCGACCGGGATCTGCCACAGCACCGCGGGCAGGCCCACCGACTGGCGGATCGTCTGCACGTAGAGCAGGTAGTTGCTCCAGTGCGCGGCATTCAGATAGCGGATGTCGGCGGCCGGGTTCGGGTCGCGCAGGATCCCGAAGTCCTGGCCCCACTGGTCGAAGGCCACGAAGTCCGCGTGGTAGCCGATGTCGGCGCTCTTGGCGAAGTCGGCCACCTGCGTGGCGTTGTTCACCACCGACTGGCGCCCCGCCGTCCAGCCCATCGAGTCCGTGTCCTTGAGCGCGTCGCGCACGCCCCAGGTGTTGACCTGCCAGCCCACGAAGGCCGCCGGGTCGTACTTCTTGATGGTGTACGTGATCGCCTCGGTCAGCCCGCGCAGGTTGTCGCCGAAGGCCGGGTCGGTGCCCGAGGCCAGCACCCCGGCGGAATAGGCGGCGTGCGTGGCGGCCGGCATCCGCGAGGCGTCATTGCCGTACGAGGCCGCGTAGTTCTGCTGGAGGTAGCCGAGCATGTCGGGCTCGATCACCCAGCCGACCGGCTTGCCGGGCGCGGCGGAGGCGGCGGCCGAGGCGGCGTTCTTCAGCGCGCCGAAGTACGTGGTCAGCCAGCTCGCGTTCTGCATGTTGGTGAAGTCCACGCTCGTGCCGTCCACGTTGCCGTTCATCCCGTAGTCGACCAGCACCGGGGTCATGCCGAACTGCTCTGAGTGGTTGACCATCGTGGTCGTGGTGGCCGCCCAGTTGGAGAAGTCGCCGCCGATCAGGTACTCGTAGCCGTAATTCGGCAGCGGCCCGTGCGACTTGAGGGTGGAGAAGTAGGAGTCGACCGTGCTGCCGGGGGTGTAGACGGTGCCGATCGACAGGTACGAGGGGTGCCAGGCAGCCGGTCCGCCGCCGCTGCCCGTCGGCTGCGTGGTCGCGCCGACCGCGGCCGAACGCGCCGACTCGCCCGCGCTGTTGGTGGCGGTCACCGAGAAGGAGTACGCGGTGTTCGCCGCGAGCCCGCCGATCGTCGCGGTGGTGGCGGTCACCGAGGCCGCCTTCGCCGAGCCCTGGTAGACGGTGTAACCGGTGGCGCCGGACGAGGCGTTCCAGGACAGGGTGACCGAACTGCTGGTCGTCCCGGTCACGGCGAGGCCGCCGGGAGTGGCCGGCGGCTGCGGGGTGGTGCCGCCGCCCGGGCCGGTCAGCGAGACGTCGTCGGCGTGGTACGTGCCCTGCGCGTACCAGCCGTGCAGGTAGAGCGTGACCGATGTGGTGGTCGCGCCGGTGGTGAAGCTCGTGCTCAACTGCTGCCAGCTCGTGGCGGACGGCGTCCACGTGGAGCTGTAGCCGTCGGCGCCCAGGTAGACGTAGGCACCCTCGACGTACGCCGAGAGCGTGTACGCCGCGTTCGGCTGCACCGCCACGGTCTGGGCGCACTGGGCGGTGTCGGATCCGGTGGGAGAAGCGGCCAGGGCGTAACTGCCGCTGTGCACGGGGCTGGTGACCACGCTCGCGGTGGGCGCGCAGCTCCAGCCGGTCAGATCGTGGGTCTCGAAGCCGGGATTGGCGGCCAGGTTCGCGCCGTCGGCCCGGGCCGGACCGGCCAGGCAAAGCGAACCGGCCAGGAGGAGGACGACCGCGACGAACGCGGCATAGGCGCTGCGGACCATGGGTTCCCTCGTCTCGCACTCGCACAGTGGGGGATGGCGGGCAGAACACGGGCGGGGCAGAACACGGGCGGGGCAGAACACGGGCGGGGCGGAACAGCGAACGGCAGAACGCAAGAGCAGGAGAGCGGCAACGGCACTACGGCGGAACGGCAGAGCAGTCGGAACGGCCGGTCGGCGCACCTCACGCGGCACGGCCGAACCGTACGCACCGGAAGAATGGTCTGGACCTGTCATTCCCGTCAAGCCCTCGGTGCCCGGATATGGTCTAGTCCAAAGCCTTGACCTGCCCCGCCCCGCCGCGTTACATCTGACGAAGACCGGAACTCTGTCGTGTCTATGTCACGCCTGGTCGGGCCGTGGGCGGCCTGCCTGGCCGGCGTCCCTGTCCCGGGAGGATGCCATGCGCTCAGCGTTTCCATCGGTCAGACCAGTCGCGGTCTCCATCCTCGCGACGCTCGCGCTGCTGATCGGGGCCCTTGTGGCGGTGTTCAACGGGCCCAGCGCCCATGCCGCACTGCGGGCCGAGAACACCGCGGCCCAGGCCGCCACCACCGGCGGCAAGAAGGTCGCCTACTTCGACCAGTGGAGCATCTACCAGAACGCCTTCTACCTGAAGAACCTCGACACCGAGGGCATCGCCGGCAAGCTCGACTACCTCATCTACGACTTCGAGAACATCGACCCGGCGAACCTGACCTGCTTCGAGACCACCAAGGCCACCGACCCCGACCCGGCCGGCGAGAACGACCCCAACGCCGGTGACGGCGCCGGCGACCAGTTCGCCGACTACCAGAAGTCCTTCGACAGCAGCATCAGCGTCGACGGCACCTCCGACGTGTACAACCAGCCGATCGCGGGCAACTTCCACCAGCTCCAGGAGCTGAAGAAGAAGTACCCGAACCTGAAGATCCTGCTCTCGCTCGGCGGCTGGACCTACTCCAAGTACTTCTCCGACGTGGCGGCCACCTCCGCCTCCCGGCAGAAGTTCGTGAGCTCCTGCGTCGACATGTTCCTCAAGGGCAACATCCCGGCGTCCGGCGGCTACGGCGGCGCGGGCACCGCGGCGAACATCTTCGACGGCTTCGACATCGACTGGGAGTACCCGGCCTCCTCCGGCGGGCACCTCGGCAACCACTACAGCGCCGCCGACACCGCCAACTACACGTCCCTGCTCGGCGAGTTCCGCAGCGAGCTGGACGCCTACGGCTCGGCCAACGGCGGCAAGCACTACGCGCTGGCCGCCGCGCTCCCGGGCGGCCAGGACAAGATCGCCAAGGTCCAGACCGACAAGATCGGCCAGTACCTCGACTTCGGCGACCTGATGACGTACGACATGCACGGCGCCTGGGACGCGACCGGCCCGACCAACTTCCAGGACCCGCTGTACCCGTCGGCGAGCGACCCGTCCGGCACGATCCCGCCGGGCACCGAGAAGTACACCATCGACAATGTCGTCAAGGCGTACACCCAGGGCGACTCCGCCTACGGCATCCCCGGCGGCTTCCCCGCGAGCAAGGTCAACCTCGGTGTCCCGTTCTACTACCGCGGCTGGACCGGCGTGCCGGCCGGCAGCAACCACGGGCTCTACCAGAGCGCGACCGGGCCGTCCGCCGGGCACACGCTCAGCGGCAACGTGCCGGGCGTGGCCATGTACAAGGAGCTGACCGGCGTCGTCGACAACCCGTCGGACACCTTCTGGGACCCGGTCTCCCAGTCCGCCTGGTTCTACGACGGCACCAACTTCTACGGCGGTGAGTCCACCCAGTCCATCCAGGCCCGGGCCGACTACATCCACTGCAACGCCCTCGGCGGCGTGATGATGTTCTCCCTGTACGACCTCGACCCGCAGGCCAAGCTGTTCAACGCCACGGTCAACGACGTGAACGGTTCCGCGTCGAGCTGCTCCGGCGGCGGCGGTACGGTCGGCGGCACGTCGTCGGGCACCTCGTCCGGTACGTCCTCGGGTACGTCGACCGGTACCTCGTCCGGCACGACCACCGGTACGACGTCCGGCACGACCTCGGGCACCACCACCGGTACGACCTCCGGCACCAGCACGGGCACCAGCTCGGGCACGACCACGGGTACGACCTCGGGCACCACCTCGGGCACGAGCTCGGGCACCACCACCGGGACCACCGGCGGCACCGGAGGCGGCGGCATCGTCACCAACGGCGGCTTCGAGAGCGGCAGCCTGTCGCCCTGGACCTGCACCGGCGGCACCGGCAGCGTGGTCTCCTCGCCGGTGCACAGCGGCAGCCACGCCCTGGCCGGCGCGGCGAGCAGCAGCGACGACGCCCAGTGCTCGCAGACCGTCACGGTGCAGCCCGGACACACGTACACCCTGTCCGGCTACGTCGACGGCAACTACGTCTACATCGGCGTGACCGGCACCGGCACCAGCGACACCAGCACCTGGACGCCGGGCACCAACGGCTCGTACGCCAAGCTCCAGACCAGCTTCACCACCGGGGCGAGCA
Organism: Actinacidiphila acididurans; assembly: GCF_016918855.1. Classification (GTDB taxonomy): domain Bacteria; phylum Actinomycetota; class Actinomycetes; order Streptomycetales; family Streptomycetaceae; genus Actinacidiphila; species Actinacidiphila acididurans. The sequence goes on along the minus strand of NZ_JADKYB010000014.1, from coordinate 175,292 downwards.
CCACCTCGGTGACGATCTGGACGCACGGCTGGTACGCGCAGGGCACGTACTACGCGGACGACATCACGGTCGCCTGACCGCAAGGACCCGCGTGAAGACCCCGCGAACCGCGGGAACACCCCGGCCCCCGGACGCGTGGCGCGCGTCCGGGGGCCGGGTCATGAGCGGGGTCATGAGCCACGTCATGAGTCGGGCCGTGAGCCGAAGAGCAGCAGCCGGGGCCGGCGCGCCCCTCACAGCTCCAGGAAGTCGAACAGCTCCTCCCACCGGGCGACGATCTTCTCGGTGGTGTAGCGCTGTATGGCGACCGCGGCGCGCTCGCCCATCGTGTCCCGCAGGTGCGCGTCGCCCATCAGAATGCCCAGCTTCTCGGCGAAGGCCCAGATGTTGCCCGGGGCGGCCAGGAACCCGTCCTCCTCGTCGGCGATGATCTCCCGCACGCCCGGCGCCACGTCGAAGGCCACGCAGGGCAGCGCGCTGACCATGGCCTCCAGCAGGGTCAGCGGGAAGCCCTCGGCGCGCGAGGGCAGCGCGAAGACGGACGCGGACCGCAGGGCGCCGGGCACGTCGTCGGTGCGGCCCATCCACTCCACCGAGCCGTCCAGTTCCAGCCGCGCGGCCTGCTGCTTGAGCACCTGCTCGTCCTCGCCGGCCCCGTAGATCCGCAGCGTCCAGCCCGGGTGCTCGGCCACCGCGACCGCCCAGGCGTCCAGCAGCATGTCGATGCCCTTCTCCTGGGAGAGCCGGGCCACCGTCGCCACCGCCTTCTCCGACCGCGGCGAGGTCGTCCCGGGCACCCAGGGCAGGGCGTTGGGCATGAAGCCCACGTTGTTCATGCCCTGCCGGGCCCACAGGTCCGCGTCCTCCCGGGTGAGGGTCAGGAAGCGGTCCACGTCCTTGTAGTGCCGCTTCACCCGGGCGAACCGTGAGGAGGCCCGCGCCGCGGCGAAGGACTCGTGGCTCATCCCGATCACCGTCAGGTCCCCGGTGTCGGCCAGGTTCACCCACTCCATCGCCCACACCTGGGTGACGATCAGCACCCCGCCGGGCCGCGCGGCCCGGAACAGCGCGGTGAGCTTCGCGGCCTGCTCCCGCATCCCCGCCCGGCGCCGCGCCTGCCGCATCCGCGCGGACATGTTCGCCAGGTCGCCCAGCGTCTTCGGCGACCACGCCTGCGGCGGGTGGGTGTCGTACAAAGTCGTGGTCTCGTACGGCAGTTCGCCGGCCGAGCGGTGGGAGACCGTGGACGGGGTGATGCCGATCATGTGCACCCGGTGGCCGCGCTCGGTGAACAGCCGGGCCATCTGGTGCGACCAAGTGGTCACGCCGCCCAGTTCGTCGACGCTGTTGGAGACGATGAAGATGTCGCGGCTCACTTGCTGCCCCCGGGCCGGAAGAACCTCGAAACGATCTGGCGGGCGGCGTCGCCCTTGTCGTACTCGCCGAACTCCGCGACGAACTGCTTGCGCCGCACCGCCCATTCGCTCTCCGAGCGGGGCAGGTCGTCCAGTACCGAGTACAGCCCCTCGACGTCCCGCACCACCGGGCCCGGCGCGTGCTTGGTCAGGTCGAAGTACGTGCCGCGGTCGTCCTTGACGTACTCGTCGTAGTCGTAGGCGAAGAACACCATCGGCCGGTCCAGCAGCGCGTAGTCGAACATCACCGAGGAGTAGTCGGTGATCATCGCGTCGGCCGCCAGGAACAGCGGGGTGACGTCGTGCACCGAGGTCACGTCGATCACCCGGCCGCGCACCGACGGCGGCAGCACCACGGTGTTGAGGTAGTGCGAGCGCACCAGCAGCGTGTAGCGGTCGCCGAACCGGTCGGCGAACTCGTCGAAGTCCAGCGGCGGTTCGAACTTGCGCACCCCGCCGGCCGCGGTGTTCCGGAAGGTCGGCGCGTACAGCAGGATCGTGCGGTCCTCGGGGATGCCGAGTTCGCGCACGATGTCCGGGCGCACCCGCCCGCCGCCCTTGCGTTCGGCGTCCAGGGCCGCGACCAGCGCGTCGTTGCGCGGGTAGCCCGAGCGCAGCACCACCTCGTCCTTGAGACGGAAGGCCGGCACCAGGGTGCGCGCGTCGTGCTCGGAGCGGATCAGGAAGTGGTCGAACCGGTCCAGCACCCGCTGGTAGTCGGCCTGCTGGTCCTTGGTGCGCACCCGCAGCTGCGGGCTGTCGAAGCCCATCTTCTTCAGCGCCGAGCCGTGCCAGGTCTGGATGTACGTGGTCTCGGGACGTTTGGTGAGCTTCAGCGGGAAGCCCTGGTTGTCGATCCAGAACTCGGCCTGCGCCAGCGCCCGCAGGTACGGGAAGGACCAGCGCTTGACCAGGGTGGCGTCGGCCGGGAAGTCCTCGGGCCGGTCCGCGTAGGACCAGATCGCGGTGAACTTCACGCCCTGGCGGCGCATTTCCTCGTAGATCGCCCGGGGGCTGTCGCTGTACTGCTTGCCCAGGTGGCTCTCGAAGACCACCGTGCCCTTGCGGACCGGCAGCTTGCTGAACACCTCGTGGTAGACGCGGATCTTGGTCTCGCCGGAGCGGACGTACTTGCGCGCGCCGCGGGCCCTGCGCAGCCCGTTCTTGGCGACCGTGCCCGGCGCGCCCTGGAGCGCCCGGTCCAGGCCGGCCCGGCTGCGGCGGCTCACCGAGCCCTGCGCGACCTGCACGAACGCCAGATGGCCCTTGGCGGAGGTCTCGACCTCGAGCGTGTCGGCGACCAGCCGGGACAGCCGGGGCCGGATCCGCAGCGGCAGCTCGGTCTCCAGCGCCGCGTCGCCGACCGTGATCAGCATCGGCACCGTCGGGGTGCCGTCGATGCTCAGCACCAGCCGGATGTCCCACACCGGGTCCAGCAGGCCCAGCGGCCGCAGCTTCTTCGACAGGTCCGCCTCGGCCCGCCAGGTCAGGTGGTCACCGGCGTGCCGCACCTCGGCGGCCGGGAAGGTGATGCCGCGCATGCCCTTGCGGCGCGGCCGCAGTTCGATCGCGGCCTTCAGCTCCGCCTGCTCGGTGATCCGGCCCAGCGGGTTGACCACCGTGCCCGACACCGCGATGCCCTGGCCGGTCTGCCGGTACTGTTCCAGCTTGGCGCGCAGCGTCATCTGCCGCAGTGGCTTGGCGTGGTAGCCGAGGTCGGTGACGTCCAGGATCGCCCGGGCCCGCTCGTCGTCCAGGTGCTCGGCGCACCAGTAGACCCGGCCGTCCCGCTCGGTCAGCGGCACCGACAGCTTCTGCCGGTTGATCAGCGTGTCGATCGCCGGGTTGAGGTTCGCCCAGTCCTCCTCCATCAGCAGGTAGGCGCAGATGCGGTGGATGGGCTCCAGCCGCTCGTACGCCTCCTGCGAGATGCGGCTCATGTACTCCCGGGCCAGCCGGGAGAACTGGGTGCGGTAGTCGTCGTCCAGGAACGGCAGGTCCCGCAGGTGCAGCACCAGGTCGTGCTTGAGGAACTTGGTGTCCTTGTGCAGCTTCAGGTCGTCCAGGCCGCGCTCGCGGAAGATCGCGTCGATCTGGCGGTGGATGCGCACCCGGTGCACGAAGTTCTCCACCTCGTGCCGGCGGTTGCTGATCGACCGGCGGGTGCCGGTGTCGTCCACCATCCAGTTGTAGACGTGGTTGGGGATCAGCGTGATCCGCCGGGCGGCCAGGTACGCCTGCGCGGAGAACAGCAGGTCCTCGTAGTGGATGCCGACCGGGAACTCCAGGCCGTTGTCGCGCAGGAAGTCCCGCCGATAGCACATGTTGGTCGACAGGGTGTCGTAGACCAGCAGGTCCGGCAGCTCACCGACCGACTCGAAGGTGCGGGTCGAGGTGTACAGCCACGGGTACCAGTCGGCGCTCTTGCCGGTGCGCACCTGGACCCGCTTGGTCAGCCCGGACACCAGGTCGGCGCCGGTGGCGCGGGCGGCGTCCAGGAAGTTGCGGCAGGCGTCGTGCTGGAGGGTGTCGTCGCTGTCGAGGAAGACCACGTACTCACCGCGGACCTCGGCGATGCCGCGGTTGCGCGGGCCGCCGCAGCCGCCGCTGTTCTGCTCCAGCTGGAACGCCCGGACCCGGTCCGGGTGCAGCTCGGCCAGGGCCTGGGCCACCTCGTAGCTGCCGTCCGTGCTGCAGTCGTCGACGATCACGACCTCGACGCTGCGCAGCGACTGGTCGAGCACCGACTGCACCGCGGTCGGCAGCAGCTCGGCGTCGTTGTACACGATGACGACCACGCTCAGGTCGGGCCCCGGCACCCTGTTCATCCGCATGCCGTCCAAGGGTAGGCGTTCAGCTTTTCGTTCCCATCACGAAACGTGTGCTTCTCTTCGTGGGCACACGGGTGTGCTTGCTCGTACCCACCGTACCGACCGCCGGCCGCGGCTTCTGTATCCGGGTGACGTGGTAATAACGGGACACGCACTGCGCCACCCAGTCCTTCGCGTAGTCGCGGGTGAAGTACGGCTCGGCCAGCAGCGGCACATGCAGCGCCCGGTACGTGACCACGCGCGCGCCGCCCGCGGCTTCCTTGCGGATCAGGGCGTCCTGTTTGTCCCATTCCTGGGCCCGGACCACGGTGGTGGTGCCCATGTCCCGTACCACCGGCAGCAGATGCGCGGCCGCGCCCAGGCAGGTCACGGTGGCCGCCGCCGCGAGACCGGCGAGCAGCGGGACGCGGCGGCGCACTCGGGGGTCGGCGAGCCGGCGGGCGAGCAGGCGGCCGGCCAGCACGCCGTAACCGGCGAGCGTGAGCAGCGCGGGCAGCAGGAAGTTGGTCCATGCCCGTCCGTATGTCCACCCCGTCGGCCCGTAGCCCTGCCGCAGCCCGACCACCACGCCGAAGGACGAGATCAGCACCAGCGGCACCGGCAGCGCGGTGAGCGCCCAGGCCCACGCCCGCGACCCGCGCACGGCCCACTCCCGCGGGGCCTGACCGGCGGTCGGCGCATCCGGTGCGGTCCCGGCGGCCGTGTCCTTTACGGTCCGGTCCCCCCGCCGGCCGGTGAGCGCCAGCCCCAGCAGCAGACCCGCGGCGAGCGCCGCCGCGTACGCCCAGGTGGTGCCGATGCTGTGCCACACCCGCAGCCAGTCGGCGAACTCGGCCCGCAGTTGGCGCGGGGACAGCGGCGAGCCGGCCGGGGGCTGCTGGGCGCGCCGCCAGCGCGCGCCCGGCGAGGCGTAGAGCAGCGCGAACCCGGTCACCAGGCCCGCGCACCACCCGGCGCACCAGGCGAAGGGGTACCAGGTGCGGGCCCGCAGCCGCGGCACCAGCAGCAGCACTCCGGCCGCGCCCACGAACACCCCGCCGACCACCGTGAACGGCTCGCTCAGCGTGCCGATGACCAGGCCCATCAGCACCGCGAACGCCACCGCGGACCAGGTCGCCGCGCGGCCCCCGCGCCGCCCGGCGGCCACCGCGAGCAGGCCGCTCCACACCGCCAGCACCCCCGGCAGGGTGTGCGAGATCGTGCCCGGCGCCCACAGCAGCGCCTGATACGGCCGGGTGCCGGCGAAGAACAACAGCATCTGCGTGACCAGCACGGCGGCCAGCACCACCGGCCACGGCGCCCGTACCCCGGCCGCCCGGCCGAGCACCCGGGCGGCCAGCAGCAGCCCCAGTGTGAGACCGATCACCAGCAGCGCCGGCAGCAGCTTCGGGCCGAGCAGGCCGTGGGAGTAGACGAGCCCGGTGATGAAGGCGTTGGCGGCCCGGCCGTTCTGGGTGTCGTAGTAGTCCCGGGTGATGCCGAAGATGCCCAGGTCACGGGTCTTCCAGGCGCCGCACCAGTCGTCGGAGGTGGGGCGTACGTACAGCCCCAGGAACACCCCGGCGGCCAGCAGCACCCCGGCGGAGACCACCAGCGTGCCGGCCGCGCCCACGAGCAGTCGCCGCCGGTCGTCCGGCGGGAACGGATATCGCCTCAGGCGGTCGATCAGGTTCCGGATCACGTGTGTCACGTCTCCCTCGCGTCGTCCCGGGAGGGCCGTGGAACCTCGCCGCGGCATCCCCCCTCTTACGGGCCGGAGGAACGTCCGCTGCCGTGGGTCGTGCTGAGACCGGTTCGGATTATTCTTCCGAATTTCATCTCAACGCAACTTGACGTTCATGTTCGCTAGGGGGAAAGACCTGTGCCGGCCACTCGTAGGCGTCTGCTGCGCCACGCGCTCCTGGGCGCCACGGCGCTGGCCGCGGGCGGCTGCGGGCTGCTCCCGGACCACCGGCCGGCCGCGCGTACGGCGACCGACGGCGGCCCGGGGTCCGGCTCCGGGGTGGCGGTCACCGCCGGCCCCGGCGCGTCCGTGGTGCAGATCGTCGCGCACGCCGATGACGACCTGTACTTCATCAACCCCGAGACCGAGCGTTTCCTGCGCGCCGGGGTGCCGCTGACCTCGGTCTATCTGACCGCGGGGGAGAGCGCCGGGCTCGGCCCCAAGGCCCCCGCGGTCCGGGCCGGCGAGGTGCCGGTGCTGGACCGGGCGCAGTACGCCGCCGAGCGGTTCTACGGGCTGCGCCGCGCCTACGCCCGGATGGTCACCGGCGACCTGGACAGCCCCTGGACCCGTACGGCCGTGCTGCTGCGCTCCGGTACGGCCGCCGAGGTCGCCACCCTGCGGGCCGCGCCGCACGTACGGCTGGTGCTGCTGAACCTGCTGGAGGCCGGCGACCGCCGGCGGGCCTACCGGGGCCGCAGCCTGCCCGGCCTGATCAACGGCACCGCGCACTCGGTCCCCACCCTGGTCCTGGCGGACGGCCCGGTCACCAGTCAGTACTCCTACACGCGGGAGAAGCTGCTGGCCGCGCTCGACCAGCTGCTCACCGAGGCCCGGCCGACCCTGGTGTGCACCCTCGACCACGACCCGGAGCACAAGCCGGGCCGGCACGGCAGGGGAGTGATCTCCACCGACCACGCCGACCACACGGCCACCGCGCAGTTCGTGGTCACCGCGGTCGAGCACTACCGGCCGCCGGCCGGCGCGCCCGTGCCGGTGCTGCACAGCTACCGCGGCTACGCCAACCAGCTCTGGCCGCAGACCCTGGACGCCGGCACGGTCGCGGCCAAGACCGCGCTGCTCGTCACGTACTCCGGCCGCGGCCTGCCCTGCGGGGTGCGCACCGGGTGCGGCGACCACAACGTGGACAACCTGCGGCCGACCCGGCGCCGGTTCGCCAGCACCCAGCACCGCTACCAGGGCGACATCCACTGGCTGCGCCCGCTGCCCGACGGCCGGCTGACCGCGTTCGCGGTGCTGGCCGGGCAGGTCGTGCAGTGGAGCCAGGCCGCGCCGGGCGGTACCGACTTCGCCGAGCCGGTGCCCCTTTCCGGGCCGCCGGTGCTCGGGCAGGTGGCCGCGGTGTCGCTGCCCGACGGGCGGATCCGGCTGTTCGCGCTGCGGCACGGCGGACTGCTCGGCCCGCCCGCGACCCAGGTCCGCTCGGTGATCACCTGCGCCCAGTCCGCGCCCGGCGGCCCCTTCGGCCCCTGGCACGACCTCGGCGGCCCGGACGGCACCCGCGGCGCCAAGGCCCGCGAGATCGGACTGCCGTACGCGGCGGTGGACACCGGTGGCCGGGTCCACCTGGTGCTGCGCGGCTGGAACCGGGCGCTGCACGCGCGCACCCTGACGCCCGACGGCCGGTGGAGCTCCTGGCGGCGGCTGCCCGGGCCGGTGGACGTGCAGGACGGCCTGTGCCTGCTGCCCCGAGCCGACGGCCGCACCGAGATCTACGCCGGCACCCGCACCGCCCTCTACCGGTGGACGCTCGAGCCCGGCGGGTCGGCCGCGGCGGTACGGCTGCCGCTGCAGGTGCCGGCCTGCGCGCCGTCCGCGGTGGAACTGCCCGGCCGTCGGGTCCGCCTGTTCCTGCGCCCGGCCGCCTCCGCCTCCGTGGTGGTGCACGACCACGACGAGCGCACCGGCCGCTGGTCACCGGGCGTCCCGCACTCCACGGGCGGCTACGGCCCGGTCGCCGTGGTCCCCGCGTCGGGCGGCAGCCAGCTCACCGCCGCCCGCGACGACTCCGGCACGGTCACCACCCGCACCTGGCCCGCGGGCCCGCCCGCCACCGGCCACCCCGCGCTCCTCACCGGCACCCCGTCCCTGACCCGCGACCGCGCCGGCCGCACCTACCTCGCCACCATCGGCGCGGACGGCCGCCTCGCGGTGACCCGCGCCGACCCCGCGGAGCCCCGCGCATGAGCGCGGTCCGCCGGCCCCCCGGCGCGCAGCCGCGGGTTCCGCCCGCGCCCGGGCAGGCCGTACGGCCGCGGGAACCCGAGCCGGTGGACCCCGTACGGGCGCGGGCCGGCATCCACGCACCGGATTCCGCCCGTGCGTCCGACTCGGCACCCGGGCCGGTGCCCGGCCGCGTACGCGGGCCGGTGCCCGACTCCGTGCCCGCACCCGAAACCTCACCCGCGCAGGAACCCTCTTCCACGCGGGAGCGCGAACCGCACCGCGAACCCCACACCACACGCACACCGGTCCGGAAGGCCCCCGTCATGCGACTGTCCATCGTGGTCCCCTGCTTCAATGAAGAGGCCGTGATCGAGCTCTTCGACGCGCGGATCCGTCAGACCCTGGCCACGCTGCCCGTGGAGTACGAGCTGTGCTACGTCGACGACGGCAGCCGTGACGCCACCCTGGACAGGCTCCGCGCCCTGGCCGCCGGCCGCGAGCACACCACCCGCTACGTCTCCTTCTCCCGCAACTTCGGCAAGGAAGCCGGCATCCTGGCCGGACTCAAGGCCGCCACCGGCGACGCCGTGGTCATCATGGACGCCGACCTGCAGCACCCGCCCGAGCTCATCGGCCGCATGCTCGAACTCCACCAGGCCGGCCACGACCAGATCATCGCCCGCCGCACCCGCGACGGCGACAAGCCCCTGCGCACCGCCCTGTCCCGGCTGTACTACCGCATGGTCAACCAGTGGGTCGACGTCGAACTCACCGACGGCGTCGGCGACTTCCGCCTCCTGTCCCGCCGCGCGGTGGACGCACTCCTCTCCCTGCCGGAGTACAACCGCTTCTCCAAGGGCCTGTTCTCCTGGATCGGCTTCGACACAGTCACCTTCGACTACCGCAACGCCGCCCGCGAAGCGGGCCAGACCAAATGGCGCATCGGCGCCCTGGTCAACTACGGCATCGACGGCCTGATCTCCTTCAACAACCGCCCCCTGCGCCTGGCCATCTATGCCGGCCTCGGCCTGGCCACCGTCGCCGCCACCTACGCCGTCGTCGTCACCGTCATGGCCGCCATCCAGGGCCCCGACGTCCCCGGCTACGTCACGCTCCTTGTCGCCATCGTCGGCCTCGGCGGCATACAGATGCTTATGCTCGGCCTCATCGGCGAATACATCGGCCGCATCTACTACGAGACAAAACGACGGCCGCACTTCCTGGTGAAGGAGACCAACGCCGCCCCCCAGGGCTCGGCCGCCCTCGCCCCGGCGGTCACCCGTTCGGCTGTGCCCGCGCTGCCGTACCGCACGCCCCGGCCCTGACGCCCCGTGGGCCCGCGCCGGCGGGCCGGCGGGCGGTACCGGCCCGGTGGCGGCGCGGCCGGCCCCGGCGGACCCCGGTTGCGGGGGGTGCGGGGCCCGGTTCCACTCGTGGGAGAACGCGGCGGACCGCCCCGGCGGTGCGTACCCGGCGAGAGGAGCGACGTGGTGTTGTCGGCACGCAGCCTGTTCACGGAGATTCTCGACAACGACAGGTCCTTCCAGTTGTTCTGCTCCATCGCCGCCGGCGGCGAGGCCCAGGGCGGCTGGGAGAACGGACGTATCGCGGCACTGGTCCCGGACGCCCAGCGGCAGATGGCGCCCAAGATCGCCCGGCACGGCGCGGACGAGGACAAGCACGGCCGGATCTTCCTGGCCCTGCTGCGCAAGCGCGGCCTGGAGACGGTGCCGGTGCCGCCCGCGACGGACTACACGATGCTGCTGGAGCACGGCGGCATCGGCCTGGCCCACGCCCGCCTCAAGCGGGACGAGCCGCTGACCGAGGCGGACATCGTGAACTACCTCGCGCACAGCAGGGTCACCGAGCAACGCGCCTCGGAGCAGATGCAGTTGCTGCTGCGGCTGTTCGGCGACCACCCCGAGGTCGGCAAGGCGGTGCGGGCGATCTCCCGCGACGAGGACAACCATCTGGCGTATTGCAACGAGGAGTTGCTGCGGCTGTCCGGCCTCGGCCACGCCCGCGCCATCGAACGCGTCCTGCACGAGTCCGCGCTCGCCGAGATCCGGATCTACCGCGAGGTCAGCCTGGCGGTCATGGCGCACATGGGCCGCATCCTGAAGTGGTCCGCGGCCAAGGCGGCCGCGCTGCGGCTCGGCATCCACGCCGTCTACTGGTACGAACGGCTCGGCGGCTGGCGGCGGATGGTCACCCTGACCATGCCCGAGCGGCGCAACGCCCTCGGCGGCCCGACCCCGGACGACGACACTGCACTGGAACCGGCCTGACCCCGGGGTCGCGGTCCGGCAACCGTACGGCGGCCCCGGCGATCACCCACCGGCTGGACGGGCTGGACGGGCTGGACGGGCTGGACGGGCTGGACGGGCTGGACGGGCTGGACCGGCTGGACCCGCGCTCCCGGCGGCGCGCGGGGCCCGGCCTGATCCCGAACCCCACCGGTCCGTCAGGCGGCCGGCTGCCCGGACGACGGGCGCGCCGCCGCCTGACGGCAAGCGGTCGCATAGGCGGCGGTCAGCGGGCCGGCGGCGGCGCGCGGCCAGGCCAGCGCGAAGCGGCTCGGCGTGATCCCGCGCACCGGGCGGGTGGTGACGCCGCCCAGCGTGACCAGCGGCGCGTTGCCCGCGGCGAGCAGCACCACGCCGAGCCCGGCGACCAGCGCCTCGTACGTCTCCTCGGTGCTGGCCACTTCCGCGCCGATCCGCGGCGGGCGCCCACCGCGGGCGTCGAGCGCCAGCCAATAGTCCCGCAGCGGCCCGGCCGCGGCGGGCAGCGCGAGGAACGGCTCGTCCAGCAGCTCCGCGAAGTCCACGGCGGCGCCCGGCGGGACGTCGCGGGCCAGCCGGTGGCCGTCCGGGAGGGCGACCAGCCGCGGCTCCTCGGCGACGACCTGGTAGGCGTACCGCTCCTGGTCCGGCAGCGGCAGCCAGACGAACGCCACGTCGCTGCCGCCGTCGGCCAGCCCCGCGGTGGGGTCCGCCCAGCCGACCTGCCGCAGCCGCAGCTCGGCCTCCGGGTGGGCGGCGGTGAAGCGGGAGCGGACCGCCGGCAGCAGGCCGCCGCGGCCCGGGCTGGTGCTCATCCCCACCACCAGCGTGGCGCGCTGCGCGGCCTTCGCCCGCTCCACCGCCGCCCAGCCCTCGTCCCAGTCGGCCAGCACCCGGCGGGCGTACGGCAGCAGCGCCGTCCCGGCCGGGGTGAGCGCGACCCGCGTCCGGTCCCGCACGAACAGCGCCGCCCCGAGCTGCTTCTCCAGCGCCCGGATCTGTTTGCTCAGCGCCGGCTGCGAGACGAACAGCCGCTCGGCGGCCCGGGTGAAGTGCAACTCCTCCGCGACCGCCACGAAGTAGCGCAGGTCCCTGCCGTGGACGTCCATAACCATCGGTTATCACGGCGGGTCTTGGACCGACAAGGGACGCCCCCGGCAGGCTGGAGCACGCAAGCACGAGCAGGGCACGCGTACGGAAACAGGGACGGGGAGTGGACGCGATGAACAAGGTCTGGCTGATCACGGGCGCCAACAGCGGCTTCGGACGGGCGATCGCGCAGGCCGCGGTGGCGGCCGGTGACGTGGTGATCGGTGCCGCCCGGCGGGAGGGCGCGCTGGACGACCTGGTGGCCGCGCATCCCGACCAGGTCGAGGCGCTGCGGCTGGACGTCACCGACAGCGCCGCGATCGAGACGGCCGTCAAGGACGTGATCGCCCGGCACGGCCGGATCGACGTGCTGGTCAACAACGCCGGCCGGACCCATGTCGGGGCCTTCGAGGAGACCACCGACGAGGAGCTGCGGGCGCTGTTCGACGTGCACGTCTTCGGTCCGGCGGCGCTGGTGCGGGCGGTGCTGCCGCACATGCGGGCCCGCCGCTCGGGGGCGATCGTGCAGATGAGCAGCATGGGCGGGCAGATGTCCTTCGCCGGCTTCTCCGCCTACAGCGGCACGAAGTTCGCGCTGGAAGGCATGACCGAGGCGCTGGCCGACGAGGTGGGCCCGCTGGGCATCAAGACCCTGATCGTGGAACCCGGGGCCTTCCGCACCGCGCTGATGGCCAACCGCGGCGTCAGCGCCGAACTGCCCGACTACGAGGCCACCGTGGGCGCCACCCGCCGGATGGCCGAGGAGGCCGACGGCCTCCAGCCCGGCGACCCGGCCAGGGCCGCGGCGCTGATCCTGGCCGCCCTCGACGCCGAGGACACCCCGCTGCACCTGCCGCTCGGCGACGACGGCGTCACCGCCGTACTCGGCCACCTCGACCAGGTCCGGGCCCAGATCGCCCCCTGGGAGGCCCGGGCACGGGCGACCGCGTTCGGGGACTGAGCCGGACCCGGACGGTCCGGGACCCCGCAGCGCTGGGAGGCCCGGGCGCGGGCCACCCCGCCTTCGGGGACGGAACCGGATCGAGACAGGCCGAGTTGGGCCGAGCCGGACCCGGACGGCCCGGGGCTCCGCGCCCCCGGCGAGGAGCGGACGCCGTCAGCCCAGCGGTTCCAGCGCCGCCCGCGCCGCACGGGTACGCGGGTGGTCGGGGCCGAAGTGCTCGGTCCAGGCGGCCGCCGCGGCCCGCATCTCCTCCGGCGAGTCGCGGATGAGGGCGAGCAGGGTGCGGGTGCGCAGGATCCGGTGGTGGATCGGGGCCAGCCGGGCGCCCGCCTCGTTGAGCGCGTGCAGGGCCGCGGCCTCGGCCTCGGGCAGCATCCGCAGCCCGTACAGCGCCTCGGCCACCGCGAGCGAGCGCCCGCCGGGCTGGACGTCCGAGTAGCCGGGCAGCGCCTCGGCGACCCCGCGGGCCTCCTCGTAACGACCCTGGCCGACCAGCGCGGTGGCCAGGTTCAGCCGCAGCGCCTGCGCGAAGTCGCTGTAGGGGCCGAACATCCGCTCGGCCTCGGTGAGCGGGCCGCGGGCGTGCCGTTCGGCGTCGGCCGGCCGGCCCGACTCGGCGTAGGAGAAGGCCAGGTTGTTGGCGGCGGCCAGGCCCGCGATCGCCGCGTTGGGGTCCCGGCGGCCGGCCAGGTCGGCGGCCAGCGCGGACAGCGCCACCCCTTCCGCCTCGGCCTCGGCGAACCGGCCCATCAGGGCGAGTTGCTGGGTCCGGTTGATCCGGCAGATCAGCGCGTACGGGTGGTGCGGGCCGAGCAGTTCGGCGACCTCGGGCAGCATCCGGTCGCTGACGTCCACCGCCTCGCGCACCCGCCCGGCCTGACCGAGCACCTTCACCAACTGGGTGCGCACCCAGCAGCGTTCGGCGGCGAACCCGGCCTGGCGGAACCACGGCGCCTCGTACTCGTCGATCAGCGCCCGGGTCTGGCGCTCCGCATCCGCCAGCCGGCCGGTGGCGATCAGCGCGTCCACCACCTGGGTCCGCGCGGACAGCGTGGCCTGGTGCCGTACGCCGTGGGCGCGTTCGGCCTCGGCGGCGGCCGCGGAGATCACCGCCAGCGCCTCCTCGGGCCGGCCGAGCGCGAGCAGCGCGCCGCCGTGCGCGAGGCGGGCGCCGTGGATCCGCGGGTCGCCGGCCGGCAGCCCCGCCTCGCGCCGGGCCAGCAGGTCCCGCAGGTACTGCTCGCCCTCGTCCGGGCGGCCCTGCGCGACGAGCTGCTTGCCGTACGCCACGTCGGTGTCCGGCTTCTGCACTGCCGCCGTGTGTCGCCCGCGCGGCGAAATCCGTACCATCCACTGCCCCCGGGTGTCCGTGTCCGGCGATCGTACCCATCCGGCGGGCGCGGGGCGGGCGTTGCCCGGTCTCCCCCGGCAGGGTGGGGGAGACCGGGCAGTCAACTGCCGGGGACGGGCACCTTCGGCCCGCGAACCGGGCGGTCGCGGGCCGGGTGGCCGGAAGCCGGCGATCGGTGACCGGCGGCCCGGCCGATCCGGAGGCCGTCGGCGCCGGCCGTCGGATCGTGGACGGTGGGCCGCCGGGGTCCTCCGGGTCCGGGGCTCCGCCTCGACGGTGCGGCCGCCGGAGGCGGTCAGTGGCCGGTGAGCCCGTTGTGCACGGTGTGGACCAGTTCGCCGTCGCTCGTGTCGCCGTCCAGCGACCACATCATGGCGCCGCCGAGGTGGGCCTGCCGGATGAAGGCGGTCTTGGCGGTCAGGACCTGCGGGTCGTCGTAGGTCCAGAAGTTGGTGCCGTCGTACAGCCAGGCGAAGCCGTCACGGGTGTCGCGGTGGAGCGTGTACGTGCCGGACTGCGCGAGCACCTTCAGGGCGTGGTAGTCCTCGTTGCCGGCCTGCCAGGTGGCGGGCGCCGGGCCGGTGGACGTCTGGAACAGGCCGGCGGTGCCGCCGTCGGGCACACCGGTCCAGCCCTGGCCGTAGAAGGGCAGGCCGAGCACGAGCTGCCGGGCCGGCGCGCCGCGGCGCAGCCAGGCCTGGATCGTGCCGGTGTCGCTGAAGTCCTGCGCCACCGGGGAGCCGGCCGGGACCCGCAGCGCCGACTGCTGGTTGGTGGTGGTCTCGTACGGGCCGTGGAAGTCGTAGCCCTGCACGGTGCCGAAGTCGAGGTAGCGGAAGATCTTGTTCGCCTCGAAGCCGGCGTCGATCTTCGCGGGGGCGGCCGGCAGGAAGGCGCTCAGCTCGTAGTGCTTGTGCGTGGTGCGGCCGTACGCGTCGAGCTGGCGGCGGAACTCGGCGGCCAGCGCGGTGAAGTTCTGCTTGTCCTCGGGCCGGTAGACGGTGCCGGTGTTCGCGGCCGAGCCCGGCCACTCCCAGTCGATGTCGATGCCGTCGAAGATGCCGGCCGCCGAGCCCGGGCCGCCCTTGCCGTCCAGCAGCGGCAGGTTGCCCTTGATGAACATGTCCAGGCAGGAGGCGACCAGGGCCTGGCGGGAGGCGGGGGTGCGGGCCGCGTCGGAGAAGTTGGTCGACCAGCTCCAGCCGCCGATCGAGAGCAGGACCTTCAGCCCGGGGTTCTTCGCCTTCAGCTCGCGCAGCTGGTTGAAGTTGCCGGCCAGCGGCTGGTCGGCGGTGTCCGCGGTGCCGTCGACCGAGGTCGCGGCGTCCACCGGGTGCTGGTAGTCCGCCCAGGCGTCGCCCTGTCCGGCGGCGTTGGCCTCGAAGCACTTGCCGTCGGGGCCGATGTTGGCGAACGCGTAGTCGAGATCGGTGAGTTCGGCCGCGGCACCGGAGGTCTGCACGTTCTTGACCTGGTAGTTGCGGCCGTAGATGCCCCACTGGGTGAAGTAGCCGACGCTGCGGTACTCCTGGTGGTGGGAGTCGGCGTGGCCCGCGTGGGCCTGTGCGGCGCTGCCGCCGGCGACGGCGGGAAGGACGGCGGCCAGCGACAAGGTGGCGGCCGTGGCGGCCATACGGCCGAGGATTCTTCGACGCATGGCGCCGAACGTATTGGCCTAGACCAATGCGGGTCAAGGGGAACGGGCGAATGTGTTCCGCTTCCGCCGCCTTCCGCTGTCTTCCGCCGCCTTCCGCGTGCGGGCCGGCGGCCGGACCGGCCGCGGGAGCGGGGCGCCGGTTTCCGCCGGGTTCCGTGCGCGCGGCCGGCCGGGCGAGCCCGCGGCTGCGAGGATCCACCGGCCGGGCGGGGCGCCGATTCTCCCCTGGCCCCGGGCCCGCCGGACCGTAAACTCCCCTGGTGGACATACCCGCGCCGCCGCCTCCCGAGGACACTCCGAAGTCCGCCCCGGAACCCGGCGACCCCTTCGCGCCGCCGCCTCCGCCGCCCGCCCCCGTGGCGCCCGCCGGGGAGTCGGCGCCCGCCGGCCCTCGGCACGACCAGCCGCCGCCCGGTGTGCTCTACGGGCCGCCGCCCGGCTCCCCGTACGGACCGCCGCCGCCCGGGGCCGGATACGAGCCGCTGCCGCCGTACCCCGGCGGCCCCTACGGACCGCAGCCCGCGTACGGCCCCGGCCCGTACGGCGGTTACGGCTGGCCGCCGCCCCACCCCGGCGGGCCGCAGGGCTGGTACCCCTACGACCCGTCCACCAACGGCCTGGCCATCGCCTCGCTGGTGACGGCGTTCACCTGCGTGCCCTTCCTCGGCGCGATCCTCGGCGTCGCGGGGCTGCGGCAGATCGGGCGGCGCGGGCAGCAGGGCCGCGGGCTGGCGATCGCCGGCCTGATCATCAACTCGGTGGCCACCCTGCTGGTCGCGCTCTTCATCGGGCTCGGCGTGGCCGGGGTGCTGGACGAGGGCAACACCAAGGTGTCCGACCTCGCGGCCGGCCAGTGCTTCAACACCGTCGGCCGGTCGCTGTCCTCGGCAGGCGGTTCCGGCGCCTCCTCGGCCACCGTGGACGTCGTCTCCTGCGACCACGCGCACGACGCGGAGGCGTACGACGTGTTCGACCTGCCCGACAGCCTCGGCCCGGACTACCCCGGTTCCGACCGGATCTCCCAGGTGGCCGGTCCCAAGTGCACCTCGGCCGCGGACTCCTACCTCGGCGGCAAGCCGCTGCCGCACGGCGTGCGGATCTACTCCTACATCCCGCCGGCCAACGGCTGGGCGCACGGCTACCGCTGGGTGATCTGCTTCTTCGGCAGCACCTCCGAGAAGCTGCACGGCTCGGTCAAGGACGGCGGGCAGAACGCGGGGGTCGGCGTCTGACAGCGGTTCCGCGGGGGCGGGCCGGACGGCGCTCGGGAGGCGCGCGGGACGCCTTCGGGCGCACCCGGGGGGCGCGCGCGGGCGGCCCGGGACGGTGGCGCGCCGGGGTGGCGGAAAGCGGATGGTGAGGCTCAGGGGTGAGCTTGCGGACGAGCACCGACGGTTGCGAAGCTGTCGCTGACAGTCAACCCCTGGGAGGGGCACGTGGCCTTCGGTGAGCAGCCCGCCTACCTTCGCGTCGCCGACGACCTGCGGCGGAAGATCCTCGACGGCACGCTGCCGCCGCATGCCCGGCTCCCGTCCCAGGCCCGGATCCGCAGCGAATACGGGGTCTCCGACACCGTTGCCCTCGAAGCGCGCAAGGTGCTGATGGCCGAGGGATTCGTGGAGGGCAGGTCCGGTTCGGGGACGTACGTCCGCGAGCGGCCGCGGCAGCGGCGGATCCTCAGGAGCGGGTTCCGGCCCACCGGCGGCTGCACGCCGTACCGGCAGGAGCAGGCCGACGAGGGCAGCAAGGGCACCTGGGAGTCCCGCAGCATCCAGGACATCGCCTCGGCGGACGTGGCCGAACGGCTCGGCATCCAGCCCGGCGAGCGCGTGATGCGCACGCACTACCTCTTCCGGATCGAGGGCGAGCCGTCCATGCTCTCCACCTCCTGGGAGCCGCTGGAGATCACCGCCCGCACCCCGGTCATGCTGCCCGAGGAGGGCCCGGTCGGCGGCCAGGGCGTGGTGCCGCGGATGGCCGCGATCGACCTGGTCGTGGACCACATGGCCGAGGAGGTCGGGGCGCGCCCCGGGCTCGCCGAGGAGACCGCCGCGCTCGGCGGGGTGCCCGGCCACATCGTCATCGAGATCCGCCGCACCTATTACGCGAGCGGCCGCCCGGTGGAAACGGCCGATGTGGTGATTCCGGCGGAACGCTTCCGGGCCGTGTACCACCTGCCGGTGCGCTAGGGCTTCTCCCCCCGGGGGGCGGGCTCACCGAGCGGGGCGGGCCGGCCGGGTCGGTTGGACCCGGTCGAGATCCGTACGGAGCTGCCGGCAGGCCCAGGCGACGGCCGGGCGGTCGGGGTCGAGCCAGTCCAGGGCCATCGCCTCGTCCGGGGTGACCCAGCGCAGGGTGTCGTGGTCCTGGAGCGGGTGCGGGGTGCCGTACAGCACCGACGCGGTCCACACGTGCAGCATGCGGCCGCCGGGCACCGGCCACTCGCCCGGGACCCGCAGCAGCGGGCGGACCGTCACGCCCAGTTCCTCGCGCAGCTCGCGCACCAGGGCGTTGGGCACCGCCTCGCCCGGTTCGACCTTGCCGCCGGGCAGTTCCCAGCGCCCGGCCAGTTCCGCGGGCGCCGTGCGGCGGGCGGCGAGCAGCCGCCCTCCGTCCAGCAGCGCCCCGCCCACCACGACACCCGCACTCACGCCTGTCTCGCCCGTCTTCTCACGCCTGGACGCCCCGCGGGGCGATCCGCTCGATCACGTACACCTGCCGCTGCTCGCGGTCGAGGACGTCGGCGACCCGTTCCGCCTCGTCCTTCGTCGCGTACCGGGCGACACGGTAGCGATTGCCGCCGTCGTCGTCCTGCCGTATCAACACCCAGACCAGCTCGGACGTCACGAGGTTCCCTCCAGCGCGCGCACATGCGCGACGTTGTCCCGGTCGTCCGCGTCCTCGCTGGGCGTCCCGGCGAACCAGGCGTCCAGGATCTCCCCGAGCACCGGGCCCGAGGTCGCCCGCAGGCTCAGCGCCAGCGCGTTCGCGTCGTTCCACTTGCGGGCGCCGTCGGCGGTGTAGGCGTCGCCGCACAGGGCGGCGCGCACGCCGGGCACTTTGTTCGCGGCGATGGACGCGCCCGTGCCCGTCCAGCAGCAGACCACCGCCTGGTCGGCGGATCCGTCCGCCACCGCCCGGGCGGCGGCCTCCGCGCTCCAGGCCCAGTCCGCACGGTCCCCCGGGCGCAGCGCGCCGTAGGGCAGCACGGTGTGCCCGCGGCGGGTCAGCTCATCGACGATCAGGTGTGCCACTGGTTCGTCCATGTCCGAGGAAACGGCGATGCGCATATGCCCGACCCTACGCCCGAGGTTCACGGGCCGGGTACGCACTGCCACGAAGAGGTACTGTTCCGGCCAGTCGTTCGGCTCTTCCCGTGGGGGCGCCGCGCTTTCTTTTGCCGGAGCCGTTCATTTCCGCAGCTTCTTCTGTTTGTGGTTCTCCCGCTCGAGGTTCGCGCTTCTGGGGTACGGGTTCGCTGCGCTGGCCTTCTCGCCATTTGCGGGTGCGAGTCCGTTGCCTGCCGGTATTCACCCACCCGCCCACCCGTGCGGACCGTGGGTCCCTGCCGGTCCTCCCCGTGCCCCCTCGCGCCGTCGGCGGCTCTCCGCCGCCTAGTGCCGCCGCTGCCCGAACATGCAGGACAGCGGCTGGCCGCCGTCTTGCGTCGCCGCTGCCCGAACATGCAGGACAGCGGCTGCCCGCCGCCTTGCGCCGCGCCGCTGCCCGAACATGCAGCTCAGCGGCTGGCCGCCGTCTTGCGTCGCCACTGCCCGATACGCAGGACAGCGGGCCGCTTCCCGCCCGCTCGGGTCCTGTCGCCGTCCGTCAGCGGATTCCGCGGCCGCTTCCGCGCCCTTGGCTCCCGGCCCTGTGTCGCGGAGCCCGGTCCACAAGCCTGGCCTCGGGCATTGCCCCGCCCGCGGCCGCCGGGCCGTCGCGTTCCGTCAAGCCCTGCCCAGCTGTGCGCCCCCACCACCACCCCGAACTTCGTCCGAATGCGCCCTCTTGTCCGCCCGCCTTCGGCGCTGCATGGCATCCGCACGGTCTCGCGCCCCACCTCCAATGCGAAGAAAAGGCGTGAATTCGGGGTAGAAGGGGAGGGAAAGGGCCGGCGTGGGAGAAGGGTCGGGGGCATGCGTGGACACGGAGGCGGCGAGGGAGGGGGTGGGGAAGGGGAGGTCGTACGGGGCGGGACGCTGCTGGACACGCTGCGGGTCGCCGTGGTGATGCTGGACACCTCGGGGCGGGTGCTGTTGTGGAGCCCGTTGGCGGAGGACGTGCTCGGGTGGGCCGGGGAGCACATCGTGGGGCGGCGGGTGGGCGGGCTGTTCGGGGTCGTGCCCGAAGAAGGCGGGGGAGGGGTCCGGCCCGCGGAGATCCTGGGCGAGCTGCTGCGGCTCGGGCGGTGGGACGGCATCCTGGCGCTGCGTCACCGCGACGGCCACACCGTGCAGGTGGAGACCAGGGCCAGCCTGCTGGTGGACGGCGACGGCCGCCCCTTCGTACTGGCCTCGATGGTGGAGACCAGTCGGCTGCGCACCCTGGAGCACGACCTCGCCGCGCTGGACTCGCTGTTCGACGCCTCCCCGCTGGGCGTGGCCATCTTCGACACCGACCTGAGGTACGTACGGGTCAACGCCGCCCTCGCCCGGATGAGCGGCCTGCCGGTCACCGACCTCCTGGGCCGAACCGTCGACGACCTGCTGGACCCGGAGACGGCCGCGCTGCTGACCCCGCTGCAGAAGGACGTACTGGCCACCGGCCGCCCGGTGGTGGACCTGGAGGTACCCGGCCGTGGCGGTCGCGGGCACCGCTCCGTGTCGTTCCACCGGCTCGACGACCGGGCCGGCCGGGTGCTGGGCATCAGCGCCACCGTCATGGACGTCACCGAACGGGTCAGGGCCGCCGCGCGCGCCGAACGCGGCCGCAGCCGCCTCGCCCTGCTCAACGAACTCGGCTCGCGCATCGCCGGCGAGCTGGACGTGACCCGGGTCGCCCAGACCCTCGCGGAGGGGCTGGTGCCGGGCCTGGCCGACTACGCCACGGTGATCCTGCACGCCGGGATCGCCGAGGGCGGCGACCTGCCCACCATGCCGTACGGCGACCACACGCCCATGCGCCAGCTCGGCACCGCCTCGGTCCGGTGGAGCCCGGAGGCGCGGCGGTCCCTGCGCCGCGGCGTGAGCGTGGACTTCGCCGCCCGCCCGGTGTTCGGTGAGGTGCTGCGCAGCGGCGACCCCCGGCTGGTCGCCTCCACGCAGGAGCTGTGCGCCCTCGCCGAGCCCGACGACGACCGGGCCCGCGATGCGCTGCGGGCCGGCGTCAACTCCGTGCTGGTGCTGCCGCTGCGGGCCCGCGGCGTGGTGCTCGGCCTGCTGGTGATCGGGCGGGTGCGCGAGCGGGAGCCGCTGGACAGCGACGACCTGCCGTTCGCCACGGAGGTCGCCGACCGCGGCGCCGCCGCGCTGGACAACGCGCGGCTGTACGTCCGCGAGCGCGAAGGCGCCCTGATGCTCCAGCGCAGCCTGCTGCCGCAGGTGCTGCCCGACCCGCCCGGCGTGGAGATCGCCTTCCGCTACGTGCCCGGCAGCAGCGGCGCGGAGGCCGGCGGCGACTGGTTCGACGTCATCCCGCTGGCCGGCGGCCGGGTCGCGTTCGTGGTCGGCGACGTGATGGGCCACGGGCTGCGCGCCGCCGCCACCATGGGCCGGCTGCGCACCGCGGTCCGCACCCTGGCCGGCCTCGACATGCCCCCCGACGAACTGCTGCGCCGGGTCGGCGAACTCGGCGACGACCTCGCGCAGAGCCAGGCCGAGGGCTGGATGGCCACCGTCGTGTACGCCGTTTACGACCCCGCCGTACACCGCTGCTCGATGGCCCTGGCCGGGCACGTGCCGCCGCTGCTGGTGGAGAAGCGGGGCCCGGACGGCGCCTGCCGGGCCCGGCTGATCGATTTGCCCACCGGGGTGCCGCTGGGCGTGGGCGGGGTGCGGCTGGAGACCGTGGAGGTGGACGTCGAGGACGGCGCGGTGCTGGTGCTCTACACCGACGGCCTGGTCGAGTCGCGGGTCCGGGACATCGACGAGGGCCTGGAGTGGCTGCGCGGCACCATGTGCCGCTCGGTGAGCTCGCTGGAGGAGGCCTGCGACGACCTGCTGGCCACCATGGAGCAGGACCGCGAGCCGGACGACGTGGCGCTGCTGATGGCCCGGCTCGGCGGGCTGCCGCCCGGCTCCACCGCGCGCTGGACCTTCCCCGCCGAGCCGGGCGCGGTCCGCCTGGCCCGCCGCCGGGTCGCCCGCACCCTGGAGATCTGGGAGCTGACCGCCCTGTCCGACATCACGGTGCTGCTGGTCAGCGAGCTGGTCACCAATTCGCTGCGGTACGCGCACGGGCCCATCGGGGTACGGATGGTCCGCGGCACGTCCTTGCTGGTGGAGGTCTCCGACCCGCTGCCGGACCCGCCGCGCGAGCGGGTGGCCCGCGAGGACGACGAGGGCGGCCGGGGCCTGCAGCTGGTGGCCAGGACCTCCCGCCGGTGGGGTACCCGTCACGGCCCGCTCGGCAAGACCGTATGGTTCGAATTGGCGCTCCCGTGACCCGCCCGTTCCGCCCGTGTGTGACGTGCCCCGCTCACATCGGCGGAAGGGTTCGACCGGCCGGGGCCGGGTATGCCGAAGGGGCGGGAGCGAAAGGGGCGACCGTGGCGACCGTGCAGTTCCGGGGACGGTCCCCGTACCCCTGGAGCCGAGACGATGCTGTGATCGACAAGACCGTGTGCTGGACGGTCGTCATGCTGAATACTCGGCTCCATCCGGTCCATGTGTGCTGAGCTGGAGGGGTCGGGCGAGTGAGCGACATGCCAGCAGGGGCGGTACCGCCCGGGGACGACGTGGAGCGGCACGCCCCGGTGTGGCAGTCCAGCCCACCCGGGTCGATCTACGACTACATACGGGTCGCGTCGTTCTCCCTGGACCGGCACGGCCGGATCGACCAGTGGAGCGACCGCGCCACCGAGTTCTTCGGCGTACCCGCCGAGGAGGCCATCGGCCGCGACCCGGTCACCGCGTTCGCGCCCCCGGATGTCCGCCCGCGCGCCCAGGAACGGCTTCAGGACATCCTGAACGGCCGCGAGTGGACCGGCCTGGTGCCCTATCAGGACGCCGACGGCGTCGAGGGGCTGGCCGAGGTCTACGTGATGCCGGCCGACCACGGCGCGCTGTGCATCGCGGTGGACGTGTCCACGCTGCGGCAGATAGAGACGGACCTGGCCGCGTCCCAGGCGGTGTTCGGGCAGTCCCCGATGGGCTTCGTGCTGTTCGACACCCGGCTGCGGCTGATCCGGGTCAACGACCGCTTCGCCGCGGTCTTCGGCCGCGGCACCGACGAGCACCGCGGCCGCGGCCCGCACGACTTCCTGTCCCGGGTGGAGGCCGACCGGCTGTCCGCGGCGCTGCGCCAGGTGCTGGAGACCGGCGAGCCCGTCCTGGACATGCCGCTGGTCGGCACCGTGCCCGGCGACCCGTCCCGGCGCCGCTGGTCGATGTCCCTGTACCGGCTGCACAGCGGCACCGGCCGGCCGATCGGCGTGGCGGGCCTGGCCATGGACGTCACCGGCCGGCAGCGCGCCGAGCGCGAGGCCGCCCACGCCCGCCGCAACCTCGCGCTGCTCAACGAGGCCGGCTCGCGCATCGGCACCTCGCTTGACCTGGAGACCACCGCCCGCGAACTGCTCGACGTGGCCGTGCCGCACTTCTGCGACCTGGCCTCGGTCGACCTCTACCAGGCGCTGCTGTCCGGCGAGGAGGACCTGACCGGGACCAACGACGGCAGCGGCCAGGTGCGCCGGGTGGCGTTCGCCAGCGCCGTGTCCGACGCGCCCGTGGTGGCCCCCGACGGCGACGACGACTCCGTGGCCGACGGCCCGATCGTGGTCGGCGCGGTCCACCGCTACCGGTTCAGCTCGCCCAGCGCCCGCGCCCTGCGCACCGCGCAGCCGCAGGTCCTCGACGGCGACAGCGGCGCGGACGCCGGCTACCTCGGCGGCACCCTGGCGCAGTCCACCCTCGTGGTGCCGATGGTCGCCCGCGACACCGTACTCGGCCTGGTGCACTTCTCCCGGGCCAAGGGCAGCGAGCCGTTCACCGAGCGGGACCGCATGCTCGCCGAGGAACTCGCCGCGCGCGCCGCCATCTTCATCGACAACGCCCGGTTGTACCGGCGCGAGCACGAACGCGCCCTGATCCTCCAGCGCAGCCTGCTGCCCCCGGACGACCCGGAGGCGGCCGGCCTGGACATCGCCTGTCGTTACCTGCCCGGCAGCATGGAGGCCGAGGTCGGCGGCGACTGGTTCGACGTCATCGAACTGCCCGGTCACCGCACCGCGTTGGTGGTCGGTGACGTGATGGGCCGCGGCCTGCGCGCGGCCGTCGCGATGGGCGAACTGCGCACCGCCGTGCGCACGCTGGCCATGCTCGACCTCGAACCGGCCGAAGTACTGGGCGCGTTGGACGACGTGGTCGGCGGCCTGGGCGCGCCCGGCCGCACCCGCCGCGCCAAGGACAGCGTCGACGACCTGTCCGAGGTGTACCTGGCGACCTGCGTGTACGTGGTCTACGACGCGGTCACCCGGCGCTGCACCATCGCCAACGCCGGCCACCTGCCACCGGTCGTCGTCGAACCGGGGGAGACCCCACTCCTGCTGGAGCTGCCCCGCGGTGTCCCACTGGGCGTCGGCGGCGAGCCCTTCGAGGAGATCGAGGTCCAGCTCACCGACGGCGCACTCCTCGCCCTCTACACCGACGGCCTGGTCGAATCCCGCAGCCACCCCCTGGACGAGGGCCTGGACGCCTTCCGCGCCTCCCTCGCCGACCCGGCCCGCACCCTGGAAGACGTCTGCGACCACGTGCTGGCCACCCTCGACACCGCCCACGGCGAGGACGACATCGCCCTCCTGATGGCCCGCATCCGCGGCCTCCCCGAGGAGCACGTCGGCGACTGGCGGCTCGAGCCCCAGCCCACCTCGGTGGCCCGCGCCCGCGAACTGGCCCGCGACCAGCTCCTGACCTGGGGCCTGGACGGCCTGGTCGACACCACCGAACTCCTGGTCAGCGAACTCGTCACCAACGCCCTCCGGCACGGCTACGGCGAGATCCGGCTGCGCCTCCTCCTCGACCGCACCCTGGTCTGCGAAGTCTGGGACAGCGCCCTCCTCCAACCCCGCCGCCGCCGCGCCCGCGACACCGACGAGGGCGGCCGCGGCCTCCAACTCGTCGCCATGCTCAGCCAGTCCTGGGGCAGCCGCCGCACCCACCGCGGCAAAACCGTC
This sequence comes from Actinacidiphila acididurans, assembly GCF_016918855.1. GTDB lineage: Bacteria > Actinomycetota > Actinomycetes > Streptomycetales > Streptomycetaceae > Actinacidiphila > Actinacidiphila acididurans. The sequence goes on along the minus strand of NZ_JADKYB010000014.1, from coordinate 150,459 downwards.
TGGTTCGAACTGGCCCTCCGCGGCGGCGACCCCTCCCCCTCCGGCCCCTCCGTCGACGACCTCCTCAGCATGTTCTGACCCGCGCTACGCGAGTCCACCTGGGCCCGTGGAATCGGGGGTGCGGCTCGCCGGGAGCGCCCCAAAGGGGCGCGGGGAACTGCGCGACAAGCCACCCACGGACCGCAAGGTCCGGGAACGACAGCAACCACCCCTCCGGCCCGGTACCGACCCGCGCCCGGAAGCGCGTTGAGCTTCAGGAAGAGGCCGAAGCCCCCCGCTTCAGCGCAGCCAAGCGCGAGTCAACCTCTTCCGGGTCCGCCAGCGGCCCAAGGTACGGGTCCACCGACCCGAACTGCTCATCCAGCACAGAAGGCGCAAGCTCCTCCCGGCCCCCGGCACGGGCCCGCTCCCGCCGCAACTTGTCCTCGAAGCGCCCCAGATCCCCGGCCGGGTCGAACAAATCCACGCGCCGCACGGCATCCAGCACAGTCGTACGCGCCCGGCTCGTGCGCGAGCGCGCGACCAGCTCGTCACGCCGCGTCCGCAGCAATTCCAGAAGCTCCTTGGACCGGTCCAGCCCGATCCGCAACTGCTCGGTGGTCCCGGAACGCACCGCGATGAGCGGCTCGGCGTAGGCCGCGTCCTGCTCGCACCGCACCTGGTGGGCCAGCGCGATCCGCGCCAGCGTGTCGAAGCGTTCGGCCTCCATCGTGCCGCCGCCGGTCCGCAGTTCCTCCGCGCCGCGGCTGGCGGTCCGCGCCCGCCCGCCCCACTCGGCCGCCGCGGCCATGTCCTCGGCCCGGTCGTGCTCCAGCCGGCGCAACTCGGCCAGGCCCACCTCGAGCGCGTCCTCGGCCTCGTGCACGGTGCCGGTGTAGTCCCGGATGAGCTGATCCAGCATCTTGTGCGGGTCCTCGGCCTGGTCCAGCAGCGCGTCGACGTCGGTGCGGGCGAGCTGGGACACCCGGCCGAGAATGGTCTGCTTGGTCATGCGCTCTCCCTGGTCCTCGCTGGCTCTGCGGTTGTGCCTGGTTCTCCGTGGTCACCGTGCGGCCCTCGCACGGTTGCCGCGCGTTCCTTCGATCGCGCCGGACCCCTCCGCGCCGCAGGTACAGGTTCCCCAACCCGCGCCGGGCCCTTCCGGACCGCCGGTACGCCGTCCCGGGGCCGTCGGCCCCAGCCACGCCGCCGGTACGCGGTCGCCTACCCGTGCCGGGCCCTTCCGGGGCAGCCGGTTCGCGTTCCCCGACCCCCGCCGGCCCCGTCCGCGCCGCCCGTACGCCCCTCATGTCCGGTCCCGCGCGCCCATCCGGCCGCGCGTCTCGCCGCCGCCGAAGCTGCCGGGCCCGCCGTGGCCGGCGACCCCGCCCAGGCCGCCGGAGTCGCCGCCGAATCCGCCGAACCCGTCGCCGGCCCCGGGGTCCGGGCCGAGCAGGATCCCGCCGAGGACGGCCCCGCCGGTCCCGTCGTCATCCCCCCGCCTGCCCCCGGCCGGGGCGCCGAACCGGTTCTCGTGCTCCGCCAGGTCCTCCAGGGCCAGCCGTTGCGCGTCGCGGGCCAGCCGGTCCGCCGCCCGGGCCTCCTCCAGCGCGGCCCGCTCCTGGCCGCCGTGTCCGGGCAGGGACACCGGTACGGTCGCGCTCGCGGGTCCGTCGGCCGGTGCCTGCGCCCGGCCCAGCCGCCGTTCGGCCTCCGCGAGCCGAGTACGGGCCCGGCTGCCGATCGCCCCCCGGTGCGTGGTGACCACGTCCCGGGCCATGGCGACCTCGCTGCCGGCCACCAGCACCGCCCGGCCGAGCAGCGCGCGCCCGTCCGCCCCGTCCCGCACCAGGTCCGCCCCCGCCTCGGTGACCCGCCGCAGCGCCGCCATCGGGTCGTACCGCCCGCCGGCCAGCTCCTTCTCCACCTCCGCCAGTACGTCCCGGGAGGCGTGCTCGTCCTCGGCCGCGCGGGCGTCGAGCGCGGCGCCGAGGCCGTCCAGCGCCTCGCGCAGCGCCGCGTCGGCGGTGCGCAGCTCCTGCGCCCTGCGGGTGACGGAGTCGGCCAGGGCGGCGGCCTGGGTGAGGGCGCCCTCGGCGGCGCGCAGGAACACGGCGGCGCGGCCGCGGTCGGTGGACAGGGTCGTACGGACCTGGTCCAGGGCGGTCAGGGCGAAGGCCAGGCGGTCCCGGGCCTCGGCCGGGTGGGCGGCGACCGGGACGAGGGCGTCGTCGGCGTACGGGCCGTCCGGCCCGGACCGGGCGGACACGGCGCGGCCGGCCGCGGTGATACGGCCGGGCAGGGCCACGGCTCTGGCCTCGGCCTGTTCCAGGAGTTCGGGCGTGCCGGACTCCAGTGCGCGCAGCCGGTCGAAGGCGTCGGCCTCCGCGTCCAGCCGGCGGTTGGCCTGGGTGCAGTGGGACAGGATCTCGTCCAGCATCTGCCGGCGGGTCCCGTCGTCCTCGGGGAAGGTCTCGTCGAGCCCCTGCCGCAGCCGGAAGGCCGCGGCCAGCTCGCCGCGGGCGTACGCCACGGCCTCGGCGAAGGGCGCGGCCTCCGTCGGACCGCACTGGGCCGCCGCCAGTGCCACGTCCTCCTGGCTGGTGCGCACCGCGTCGTCGGTCGCCACCAGCAGCGCGCGGCCCTGCGCCTCCAGTTCGGGCAGCGCGGTGAGCGGGGTGGGTCGGCGGTTGCCGGTGCGGCCCCGGCCCCGGGGCCGCCCGGCCGGGGCGGGGCGTGCCGCCGGGCCGTCGGTACGCCGCCGGCGGAAGGCGTACGCGCCCATCACCGCTGCCGCGACGACCGCGACCACCGGGATCCACAGGTCGGCGGCGCCGTTCGAGGTACCCGCGGCCCGCACCGGGCCGAGCGGGCCCGGTACGAAATCCGGCGGGGTGACCGGCCGGCCGCTGAGCACGGCCGCGTACCCGTCGGCGGCGCCGATCGCGGCGCCCGCCCAGTCGGCCATGCGCAGCGCCGGTTCGACCGCCGCGTCGCCGACCTCGTCCAGCCGGGCCTGCGTCAGGCCCCAGTCCTGGTCGGCCGAGACCGCGTACTGCCGGTCCCGGACGGCCACCGCGAGCAGTACGTCGCGGCGGCCCAGCCCGCTGCGGACCGCGGTGGTGTTCGCCCAGTCCTGTGGGGAGCGCCCGGCGAAGGCGCTCACGTACGCGACGTACAGCGTCACCTCGTGCTCGGCGGACAGCAGGTTCAGCGCGGCCCGCACCTGCGGCGCCCGGCCGCCCAGCGCCCCCACCGTGTCCATGACCCGCACGCCCCGGCTCAGCGTGACCGGGCCCTGCGCCGGTCTTCGCGGGTCCGCGCCCGGGCCGGCCCCCGGGTGCGCGGCGCACACGCCCAGCGCGGCGAGGGCGGCGAACACCGCGGGGACCGCCCGACGTGCCCTGACCACGTGCCGCCTCCCGCTGTGAGGTGCCCTTTTCCGGGAGGCTAAGCGGGAAATGCCCCCTTCGCACCCCGGCGGGCGCTCACTGGCCCCTGCGGCGGATCCGGCTGCCGAGCCAGACCAGCGGGTCGTACTTGCGGTCGGCGGCGCGCTCCTTCAAGGGGATCAGCGCGTTGTCGGTGATCTTGATCTGTTCGGGGCAGACCTCGGTGCAGCACTTGGTGATGTTGCAGTAGCCCAGGCCGTGGTCGTCCTGCGCGGAGGTCGCCCGGGTCAGCCCGTGGTCGGCGGCGGCGTCCAGCGGGTGCATGTCGAGCTCGGCGATCCGCATCAGGAAGCGCGGCCCGGAGAAGGCCGGCTTGTTCTCGTCGTGGTCACGTACGACGTGGCAGGTGTTCTGGCACAGGAAGCACTCGATGCACTTGCGGAACTCCTGCGACCGCTCGACGTCGACCTGTGCCATCCGGTACTCGCCCGGCGCCACGCCCTCCGGCGGCACGAAGGAGGGCACCTCGCGGGCCTTGGTGTAGTTGAGGGACACGTCGGTGACCAGGTCGCGCACCACCGGGAAGGTGCGCATCGGGGTGACGGTGACCGTCTCGTCGCGGGTGAAGACCGACATGCGGGTCATGCACATCAGCCGGGGCCGGCCGTTGACCTCGGCGCTGCACGACCCGCACTTGCCGGCCTTGCAGTTCCAGCGCACCGCCAGGTCCGGCGCCTGGGTGGCCTGGAGGCGGTGGACGATGTCGAGCACCACCTCGCCGTCGTTGACCTCGACCTGGTAGTCGCGCAGGTCCCCGCCCTCGGCGTCGCCGCGCCACACCTTGAAGTGGGCCTCGTAGGAAGTCACCCGAGCTCCTCGTCCGTCAGATACTTCAGCAGCTCGTCCCGTTCGAACAGGTCGAGCAGGTCGGCCCGGATCGGGTCCATCGGCCGCCGCTCCACGCTCACCCGCGCGTCGGCGGCGCTGTCCGCGTCGGCCCCGGCTCCGGCCCCCGCCTGCGCCCCGGGCCCGGTCAGCGTGCACAGCAGGCCGACCTTGCGCCACGTGCGGTCCATCTCCGGATAGTCGTCCCGGGTGTGGCCGCCGCGGCTCTCGGTGCGCTCCAGCGCGGCCTTGGCCACGCATTCGCTGACCAGCAGCATGTTCCGCAGGTCGATGGCCAGGTGCCAGCCGGGATTGAACTGGCGGTGCCCCTCGACCACCGCCCGCCCGGCCCGCTCGCGCAAGGAAGCCAGCCGCTCCAGCGCCTGTTCCATCTCCGGGCCGCGCCGGATGATCCCCACCAGGTCGTTCATCACCTGCTGGAGTTCCTGGTGGACGGTGTACGGATTCTCCGCCGGAGCCTGCGCCCCGCCCGCCGCTCCTTCCGGCGTGTCCTGGGACGCGGCCTGTTCCGGACCGTTGAACGGCCGCAGCGCCTCGCGCGCCGCCGCGTCGATCTCCGCCTGGTCCGCCACCGGGCGCGCGGCCGGATCGAGCGCGGCCGCGTACCGCGCCGCCGACAGCCCGGCCCGGCGGCCGAAGACCAGCAGGTCGGACAGCGAGTTGCCGCCCAGCCGGTTGGAGCCGTGCATGCCGCCGGCCACCTCGCCGGCCGCGTAGAGCCCGGGCACGCCGCGGGCCTCGGCGGTGTCCGGCGCCACGTCCACCCCGCCCATCATGTAGTGGCAGGTCGGGCCGACCTCCATCGGCTCGGCGGTGATGTCGACGTCGGCCAGTTCCTTGAACTGGTGGTGCATCGAGGGCAGCCGCCGCTTGATCTCCTCCGGCGTCAGCCGGGTGGACACGTCCAGGAAGACCCCGCCGTGCGGGGTGCCGCGGCCCGCCTTGACCTCGGAGTTGATCGCGCGGGCCACCTCGTCGCGGGGCAGCAGCTCCGGTGGCCGGCGGTGGTGCTCCGGGTCGGTGTACCAGCCGTCGGCCTCCTCCTCGGTCTGCGCGTACTTCTCCTTGAACACGTCCGGGATGTAGTCGAACATGAACCGCTTGCCGTCGCTGTTGCGCAGCACCCCGCCGTCGCCGCGCACCGACTCGGTGACCAGGATCCCCTTGACCGACGGCGGCCAGACCATCCCGGTGGGGTGGAACTGGATGAACTCCATGTTGATCAGCGGCGCCCCGGCCAGTAGCGCCAGGGCGTGCCCGTCGCCGGTGTACTCCCAGGAGTTCGAGGTCACCTTGAACGACTTGCCGATGCCGCCGGTGGCCAGCACCACCGCGGGCGCGTCGATCACGAACAGCCGGCCGGACTCGCGGACGTACCCGAAGACGCCGGCCACCTCCTGGCCGGACTTCAGGATCCGGGTGACGGTGCATTCCTGGAGCACCTTCAGCCGGGACTCGTAGTCGCCGGTCTCGGCGAAGTCCTCCTGCTGGAGGGAGACCACCTTCTGCTGGAGGGTACGGATCAGCTCCAGGCCGGTGCGGTCGCCGACGTGGGCCAGCCGCGGGTACTCGTGGCCGCCGAAGTTGCGCTGCGAGATCTTGCCGTCCGGGGTGCGGTCGAACAGCGCGCCCCAGGTCTCCAGCTCCCACACCCGGTCGGGCGCCTCCTTGGCGTGCAGTTCGGCCATCCGCCAGTAGTTGAGGAACTTCCCGCCGCGCATGGTGTCGCGGAAGTGCACCTGCCAGTTGTCGTGCGGGTTGACGTTGCCCATGCTGGCCGCGATGCCGCCCTCGGCCATCACCGTGTGCGCCTTGCCGAACAGCGACTTGCAGATCACCGCGGTGCGCATGCCGCGCTCGCGCGCCTCGATCGCCGCCCGCAGCCCCGCCCCGCCCGCGCCGACCACGACCACGTCGTACGCGTGCCGCTCCACATTCGTCATCTCAGAAGAACCTCGGATCGTCGAAGGCGCCGCTGGCCACCAGGTACACGTACAGGTCCGCGATCCCCACGCTGATCAGCGAGGACCAGGCCAGCAGCATGTGGCGGCGATTGAGCACGCCGACCCAGGACCACAGCCGGTAGCGCACCGGGTGGCGGGAGAAGTGCCGCAGCCGGCCACCGACGATGTGCCGGCAGGAGTGGCAGGACAGGGTGTACGCCCAGATCAGCGCGATGTTGGCGAGCAGCACCAGGGTGCCCAGGCCCATGTGGCCCCACGCGCCGTGGGTGTCCCGGAAGCCGAGCGCGGTGTCGTACGTCAGGATGCCCGCGACCAGCAGCGCGATGTAGAAGAAGTAGCGGTGCAGGTTCTGCAGGATCAGCGGGAACCTGGTCTCCCCGGTGTACTTCGCGTGCGGCTCGGCCACCGCGCAGGCCGGCGGCGCGGCGTAGAAGCCGCGGTAGTACGCCTTGCGGTAGTAGTAGCAGGTCGCCCGGAAGCCGAGCGGGAAGATCAGCACCAGCAGGGCCGGCGACAGCCCCCACCACGGGCCGAACAGCGCCCAGTCGGCGCCGCCCTTCATGGGCACGCAGTTGTGGGCCAGGCACGGGGAGTAGAAGGGCGAGACGTACGGCGCCGCGTAATAGTCGGCGTTGGCGAACGCGCGCCAGGTGGAGTAGCCGACGAAGGCGGCCAGGCCCAGCGCGGTGACCAGCGGCGGCAGCCACCAGCGGTCGGTGCGCAGGTGCGGGGCGGTGATCGCGGCGCGCCCGGGGGCGCGGACACCGCGGTCGCGGGGGGAGGGGGCCGGCGGGGCGGCGGGGGTGGTTCCGGTGGCCAAGGAAGACTCCGTACGGGCGGGGGCGGGGGCGCGCGGACGGTGCGCGGGCCGGGCGCGCGCGTCAGGGCGCGTGCCGGTGCGGCGAGCCCAGCCCCTCGTCCTCCGCGTCCGTCCACAGGCCCCGGTCGTACGGGGCGTCGGGGATCGTCACCATGTCGGTCCGGCGGGCGCTCGCCGCGGCCGGCGCCGAGGCCAGCAGCAGCGCCAGGCTTTCGCGCAGGTGACCCGCGTCGGTCCGCACCCGGCGCATGTCCAGGGTGTCCCCGGCGTGCTCGTCCAGCCGGGCCACGCAGCGCATCAGATCGTCGAGCCGGCGCTGAACCGAGGTCAGGTCGTCGTGCATGGACATGGGGGTGCCCTCCATCTGCCGCTCGTGCGATGGGGTGACGCGGAACACATGTGGCGGGTGCCGCGCCTGAGAGTGTTGCGCGTCACACCACGCTTTGTGAAGACGGTTGCACGGATTGCCTCCGCAGGTGGTAACGGCACCGCTTCGGGTTGGGCCGTACGGGTGAGCTGCGCTTGCCTTGACGGCGAGTCAACGCTCCCGGTTCACCTTCGTGCGTTGCGATGAATGTCGGAATGGCCAATAAAAGTACGGTTCGCCGGGTGCGGCCCCGAAGGGGCGCGGGGAACTGCGCGAGCAACCAGTGACGGCCGGTGGTCCGGACACGACAGCAACTGCCCCTTTGGGCCGGTGGCGACCCGCGCCACTGAATTGGGCTGGTCGCGCAGTTCCCCGCGCCCCTGGGGGCGCCCCCCGGGCGTGCGGAGGTGTTGCGAGGCATGGAAGCGAAGCCTTATGGGGTGGTGCGGCCTGCCGGCCGCGTCCGGCGGGTAGGGGGTGCACTCACTGCGGCGGGGGCGCTGGCCCTGCTCACCGCCTGCTCGGGAGAGACAACGCACGCCGCGGGCTCCGCGGGGACCGACATCGCGACGGTCGCGCGGGCGGGCGTGAAAAACGGGGGAACCTTGCGGTGGGCGGTGGACGACGTACCGCAAACACTCAACGCGTACCAGTCGGACGCCGACGCGGGGTCCGGGGCGGTGGCCGGGGCGACGCTGCCGGCGATGTTCCGGCTGGACGCGCGCGGGAATCCGCGGCCCGACCCGGACTTCGTGACGTCGGCGAAGGTGACCGCGCAGGAACCGCGGCAGCAGGTCACGTACGAGCTGAACCCGAAGGCGAAGTGGAGCGACGGACGGGCGGTCGGAGTGGCCGACTTCACCGCCCAGTGGAAAGCGCTGAACGGCAAGAACACCGCGTTCTGGACCTCGCGCAACGCCGGCTACGACCGGATCTCCGGCATCAAGCAGGGCGCGAAGCCCACGGAGGTCGTCGTCACCTTCGCCACGCCCTACGCGGACTGGAAGTCGCTGTTCAGCCCGCTGTACCCCACGGCAGTGACGGGCACCCCGGACGCCTTCAACGACAAGGCCCGCACCGCGCTGCCCGCCGTCGCCGGCCCGTTCGCGCTCAAGGGCGTGGACACCAAGGCCGGTACGGTCACCCTGGTGCGCAACCCCTCGTGGTGGGGCGCGCGGGCCAAGCTGGACTCCCTCGTTCTGACCGCGGTGCCGCGCGACCGCCGGCTCGCCCGGCTCGCCGCCGGCACCCTGGACCTGGCCGAGATCGAGCCGGAGGCGGTGACCGCCGCCAAGGGCAGCCACGGCATCGGTGTCCGCAAGGCGCCGGGCGCGGCCTACGCGCAGCTCGCCATCAACGGCAGTACGGGCCCGCTGGCCGACGAGAAGATCCGGCACGCGGTGGCCAGGGCCGTCGACCGCAAGGCCATCGCCAAGGCGGTGCTGGCCCCGCTCGGGCTGCCGGCCATCGCGCTCGGCAACCACCTGGTGCTGCCCTCCCAGGACGGCTACGCCGACCACTCCTCGGCGCTCGGCACTTCCGGCGTCGCGCAGGCCAGGGCGCTGCTGGCGGACGCCGGCTGGAAGTCGCCGGCCACCGGCACGGGCGAGAAGCAGGCCGCGGGCCCCGGGCGTACCGCCGTGTCGGGGGCGAAGACCGTGGTCGAACCGGCGAACGCGGCCGTGAAGAACGGCAAGGAACTGACCCTGCGGTTCGTGCTGCCGGCCGACTCGCCGACCCTGGACGACGTCGGCAACCGCATCGCCCGCATGCTCTCGGGCATCGGGGTGCGCACCGAGCTGACCAAGGTGGACGGCACCAGCTTCTTCCAGGACCACGTGGCCGCGGGCGACTTCGACCTGGCCCTCTACTCCTGGCCCGGCACCCCGTTCCCGGCCACCGACGACACCCCGATCTTCGCCAAGCCGGTACCGGCGGCCGACGGTTCGCTGAGCGTGGCCCAGAACTACACCCGGGTCGGCACCGACCAGATCGACCAGCTCATGGCCCGGGCCGGCGCCGAACTCGACCCGTCCGAGGCCCGCTCGCTGACCGCCCAGGCCGACTCCCGCATCTGGGCCGCCGCCGCCTCGATCCCGCTCTACCAGCGCCCCGAGGTCGTCGCCCTGCGCACGGGCGTCGTCAACGCCGGTGCCTTCGGCTTCCAGACCCCCGCCTACCAGAACCTCGGCTTCCGCAAGTAGCCCTCCTTTTCGCGCCGCCCCCGCGGGCGTCCCGGTCACTTCACCGGCGACGCCTGCGCGGGCCACTGCACGGCCAGCACACTGGAGTTGCCGTCGTCCTGCAGCCGCAGGACGGGGACGGCCTTGTCCACCGGATTGCTGGCAGTGTCGCTGGTGGAGTAGTCCGCGGTGAACTGGATCGGCCCACTGGACCCGTGCACCTTGTGCGCACCTTGGAGGGCGCCGAGTTCGGCGGCGACCGCATCCGAGCCGGGCTGCGGCTGGTTGGCCAGCCGGACGGCGCTGATCGCGGTGAGCGTGGCATCGTAGGCCATCATCGTGTTGCCGTCGCTGAGCGCCGTGGTGGACGTCTCGTGGAACAGCGACTGATACTGCCCGATGAAGGTGGCGAAGCCGCTCCTGCCGTCCTGTATGTCCTGCTTATGTTGCGGGTCGTCGGCCGCCGACCACTCGTCGGGGTGGGCGACGCCCGCGTAGTCGACCGTGACGTGTCCCGACAGGTCCTTTTGGAGCTGGGGACTGTTGGGCAGGTTGGTCACGTCGTCGCCGCTAATGATCTCGATCTGCTTGTCCAGGCAGGTGTTGGACAGGGCGTGCACCAGCACGCCGAGGTCCTGGCCGCGCCCGGCGAACAGCACCACGGCCTTCGGCTGCTGTTCGAGGCAGATGTCGCCGGTCATCTGGCTGATCCGGTTCTCCACCTGCGCCTCGGCCTTGGTACGCGTCGCAGTGTCCACGGCTTGGTCGCGCTTTTCGGTGTTGTACGGTTCGGTGCCCACGATCTGGTGGCCGGGGATCTTGTTGAAATTCCGGAACCCGGTGACCAGCGTGGCGTCGTAGGAGTCCCCGGTGTTGTCGTCCTCCACTAGGACGGCCCGCGTGTAGCCGACTTTCTGCACGTAGGACAGGGCCACGGCCATGTTGTCCCGGTTGCTGGGGGAGACCCGGACGAAGTTCTTGATGTTGTCGTACGTGTCAGAGGTGATCGTCGCGCCGAAGACAGGGATGTCGTGACGGGTCAGGTCGTTCACAGCCAACTGGGTGGGCTTCAGACTGAGGCCGAGGCCGGTCACGGCGGCGATGTACTGGTCGGTGGCGTTCTCGATGGCCGACACCGCCGTCCGCCACCCGTTGGCCTGGTAGCCGTCACTGCCGATGAGTAACTGGATGTACGGGCTGTTGCCCTCGACGTTGGCGTTGTTGGCGTAGTGCTGAGCCGTATACGCGCCCTTTATCTGCTCCATCGCGTTGGTCATCGACAGGATGCTGCCCTTGTCCGCGGAGATCGGCAGCAGCAGGACGACGCTGACGTAGTTGTCCGGGTGATCCTTGACGACGTTGTGGTTCTCCTGCTGGACGGCCCGCTCGATCGGGGCCAGCTTCGAATTGAAGGGGTACGAGCCGTCGGTGAAGCCCACGCACTCGCCATTGACGCCTTCGTGGGTGACCACGGTGGCGTCCGCGTGCGAGCACGCGTGGTCCTCGTGGGTGAGGGCACGTACGCTCACCGTGCCGACTACGGCGAGCGTGAGGGCCAGGAGGGCGGTGAGCGCCACTTTGCCCCTGCGCCGCTGGTTCCCCCACCACGTCTTTGCCTTGCGCAAGATCTCGCCCACGGTTACTTCCATGTGTTCTCGATGACGCGGTATTTGTCGGCCTCCTCGAACAGCGCCTGGCTGTCCGTGAGGAAGGTGGCCAGGGCCTCGTACTCGTCGGCGATCGTCTTGGCCAGCCGGTGCGCAGGGTCGAAGGTGCGGTCCCGGAACAGCCAGCGGGCGACGGTGAGGCGGGTAATGGCCCTGCGGCGGTCGTCCGCCTGGGCCACTCCGGCGAGCGTGGTGACGAAGCCCCTCGGATCGCCGGCGGTGCGCAGCCGGTTGGGCGCTGTCGTGATCTGGTCCAGTACGGGCAGCCAGTCCGCGGTGGCCGTTGGCCGGTCCAGTTCCCGTTCCAGGTAGTTCACTACGCCTGTCAGGTGGGCGCGCTGGGACGGCTCCGCCTGCGCCAGCGTGTGGCGGTAGCGCAGCGGGGTGTTTCCCACATGGGTGTAGTGCGCGACATACCCTTCGTGCGCTCGCCCCCACACCTGGGGCCGGCGGGCCAGCCAGCGGCGCAGCAGCAGTGCGATCATCGGGTGCGGCTCCCATGCCTCGCCCGCATGCGGCTCCTCCAGCCACAGGGCCGAGGTGAGCCGGGACCGGGCGTCATTGGCATTGGCGCTGCTGTGCCACTCCAGGGAGCGGAAGGCCGCCGTGCAGGCGTCGAGGCGCAGCCCTGGCGTGGCGGCCAGGACCGCCATCGCGTCCAGCTCCGGGTTGCCCCCGGGGTCGAGCCGGCCGTCGGTGAGGACCGCGAGATCCTCGGGCAGGAGCCTTTTGAGCAGGTAGTCCTCGACGGTGGTGGCGGTGCCGTGGTCGGGCGGCCAGTGCTCGGGCAACTCGAACCGTGGCGGCAGCGGCTCGGCGAGCAGCAGGCGCGGGTCGTGCGCCTGGCGACCGAAGGCGGCCAGCAGGTGGGCCAGCCGGTCCACCGCCTCCGGGTGGCCGCCGGTCAGGTCGCGCAGGAAGTCGCCGTCGCGGTGGGTGTTGCCCAGCACGCTGCTGCGGCACATCTCCAGGACGTGGGTGCTCTCCAGGCCGGCCAGGCGGACCGGCACGAACCAGGGTGGCTCGTTCACCTGCGGGGCGAACACCAGCTCAAGGTCATTCGATGCCACGGCCCGGCCCATCCGCATCGCGTGCACCGGCCCGTGCCGCACGGCCACCACCACCAGCGGGTCGGGCCGCTGCGAACTGCGGCTCTCCCGGCGGCACTCGGCGAGCAGGTCGAGGAAGAGGTCGCCCATCGGGTTGTCGGCGTTGTCCACCAGCAGCAATGCGTTCATCAGCCGCTGTCCGCCGGGCTGGAACGCGTCGTTGAACGCCCACCGCGCGTCGGCCAGCAGCGCCGCGCACAGCACCTTCCCCACCTCGCGGACCGCAGCGTTGTCGTGGTCCACCACGTGCCGCCGCCACAGCCGCCACAGCAGGTCGTAGCCGTTGCCGCCGCCGGGCACCTCGGGGTCCGCCAGCCACCGCAGAGTCCGCCTCGTGCCGTGTCGCCCGAGTGCCGCCTGCAGCGCGCTCAACAGACTTGCGATCGCCCGGGCCATCACCTGCTGGTCGGGCGGCAGCATCGGGGCGGCCCGGTCCGCCCAGTCCCGCAGCGCCGTCTGCACGGCGGCTTCACGCGGTCCCGCGTTCAGGTACTTCTCGAACCCCGCTCGGTCCTGGGGGTCGCCCACGAAGCTCAGCGCTTTGATGATCACGCCGACTCTGGGGAAGGGCATCCGCCGTATGCCGGGGACCCTTCGCTTCCAGCCCTGCACTGCCGCCAGCACGATGTCCTCGACGCCCTGCGCGTCGCCGACGTCGAGCCGCACGCTCAGGCTCTTCTCGAAGAACTCGCCCCACAGGTTGTCCAGCACTGTCGATCCGCCGCCGCCCAGCGGCGCCGTCAGTACCACCACCGGCAGCGGGGCCACCGGCACACCTTTGCGTCGCAGCGCGTCCCGTACGAATCCCGTAACCCGGTCGCGGCCGTGCATCATGCCGCCCGCCACCGGCCCTCGTCCCCCGTGTCCCGCACGCCAGGCCCCTCTCCTCGCCCGCGCCCCACCCATCGCCCCGCCCGCACCCCGTTCCCGGGGCCCTGCTCCCCTCCATCGCGGAGCACTGCCGGGGATGGGGATGTTAGACCCCCACTGCGGGGAGGGGCCCCGGGAACGGATCGGATTCGGCCGAAAGGGTGACCCACGTGGACCGAACCCATGCGATGAGCCCTTGCTCCGCGCGGGCCGGGATACGGCCCGCGCGGGGTGGGGCGGGGCTACTTGTCGGCGATGAGCTTGCCGGCGACGGCCCAGCTCTCGGGGGACGTCTCCTGGAACCACACCTGCACCGTGTCCGCCGGGATCTTGTACGTGTCGACGAAGGCGTCGGTGATCCGGGCGACCAGCTCGCGCTTGAGCTCGACGGTGCGGGGGCCCTGCTGAACGGTGACGATCGGCATGCGTCCTCCTCAGGGATCGGCGCCGGCGGGACCGCCTGCCGGCCCGGACGGCGCACTTGCCGGGGTCAAGTCCACACCGCGGCGACGCGCCGATCGAGGCCCGGACGGCGATCGCAGCGATCACGATCCGAGATCGCCGCGACCCACCTCGCGGCAGGCGTCGAGCAACGGCCGCAGCCGTGCCGCCGTGGTGTCGCGGTGCACCGCCAGTACGGTCGGCATCGCCAGCGGCTCGCCGTCCGCGTCGTGCACGGGGACGAACGCCACCCGGGTGGTGCGCAGCACCGCGGCGTGCGACGCGTACACCACGGTCCACGCGTCACGGCCGGAGCCGAGCGCCGCCAGCGTGTCCTGGAGGGAACTGTGCGCCGGGCCGGGGACCGGCTCGAACCCCGCCTGCGCGCACACGCCGAGCAGCAGGTCCACCAGGGGCGGATTGTTGCGCCGGGACGTCAGGAACAACGGCAGTCCGGCCAGCTGCCCGATGCTTACGTCGGGCCCCGCGGCCAGCTCGTGCCGGGCGGGCAGCGCCGCCACCAGACGGTCCCGCCAGACCGGTATCAGCCGGACGTGCTCCGGTGCGTCGAGCTCACCGCGCAGGAACGCCGCGTCGCACTCCCGGTCCGCCACCCGGCGCAGCCGCTGCTCCATCGGCGCGGACACCAGCTCCACCGAGACCTGCGGCGCGAGCCGCTGCAGCGCCTCCAGCACCTGATCCAGCCGCTCGCCCATCCCGTTGCTGGTGCCGACCCGCAGCACCACGCCACGATCCGCCGCGAACCGCTCCACCACCTGCCGCGCCCGCCGCTCGGCGGCCAGCAACTCCTGTGCGGCCGGCAGGAAGTGCGTGCCGGCCTCGGTCAGCCGGACCCGGCGCGGCGAGCGGTCGAACAGCTCGACCCCCAGTTCCCGTTCCAGCCGCCGCACCTGCTGGCTCACCGCCGACTGGACGATCGACAGTCGCTCGGCCGCCCGCCCGAAGTGCAGTTCCTCAGCGACGGCGACGAAGTAACGCAGTTGCCGCAGCTCCATGCTTCTCCCACCGGATCACGGCCTGTGCCGGAGCAAGGCTAATCGGCACGGCTTGCCCGGCGCGTCGATCCGCACGGGGGAAGACCGAAGGCCCGGCACCGTGGGATCAGTCGGTGGCGCGCTGTGTACGGAGGACGGCGCGGGGCAGGGGGCGGACGGCCCGGGCCGGTGAACATGGGGCGAACGGCGAGGGCGGAGTCGGCGGCCGGGGTGCGGCCCGGGGCGGAAGGAAGGGCGGGCCCGGCATGGGCAGGAAGACGTCCCGCGGCGGGGCCCCGTACCATGGGACTGGCCGTGGCCGGAGGGTGCCCGGCGGGCGAGCGCGTC
Organism: Actinacidiphila acididurans; assembly: GCF_016918855.1. Taxonomy (GTDB): domain Bacteria; phylum Actinomycetota; class Actinomycetes; order Streptomycetales; family Streptomycetaceae; genus Actinacidiphila; species Actinacidiphila acididurans. Next base: position 135,418 of record NZ_JADKYB010000014.1, on the reverse strand, counting down.
TGATGGGGGACGCGACGCCATCCACGAATCCGGGAGAAGCGCCGCAGTATGTCCACGCGCCACGACATCCGTAACGTCGCCATCGTCGCCCACGTCGACCACGGCAAGACGACACTGGTCGACGCCATGCTCAAGCAGGCCGGCGCATTCGCCGCCCACCAGCACGTGGACGACCGCGTGATGGACTCCAACGACCTGGAGCGCGAGAAGGGCATCACCATTCTCGCCAAGAACACGGCCGTGAAGTACCACCCGAAGGACGGTGGGGACCCGGTCACCATCAACATCATCGACACCCCAGGCCACGCCGACTTCGGCGGCGAGGTGGAGCGCGGGCTGTCCATGGTGGACGCGGTCGTGCTGCTGGTCGACGCCTCCGAGGGGCCGCTGCCGCAGACCCGGTTCGTGCTGCGCAAGGCGCTCAGCGCCCGGCTGCCGGTGATCCTGTGCATCAACAAGACCGACCGCCCCGACGCGCGTATCGACGAGGTCGTCAACGAGACGTACGACCTGTTCCTCGACCTCGACGCGGACGAGGACCAGATCGAGTTCCCGATCGTCTACGCCTGTGCCCGCGACGGTGTGGCGAGTCTCACCAAGCCGCAGAACGGCACGGTCCCGGCCGACTCCGACAGCCTGGAGCCGTTCTTCTCCACCCTGCTGGCGCACGTGCCGGCCCCCACGTTCGAGGAGGAGGCGCCGCTCCAGGCGCACGTCACCAACCTCGACGCCGACAACTTCCTCGGCCGTATCGCGCTGCTGCGGGTCGAGCAGGGTCACCTGAAGAAGGGGCAGACCGTCGCCTGGATCAAGCGCGACGGCACCGTGCAGAACGTCCGCATCACCGAGCTGATGATGACCGAGGCGCTGACCCGCAAGGCCGCCGAGAGCGCGGGCCCGGGCGACATCTGCGCGGTCGCGGGCATCCCGGACATCATGATCGGCGAGACCCTGGCCGACCCGGAGAACCCGATCGCGCTGCCGCTGATCACCGTGGACGAGCCGGCCATCTCGATGACCATCGGCACGAACACCTCGCCGCTGGTCGGCAAGGGCGGCAAGGGCCACAAGGTCACCGCCCGCCTGGTCAAGGACCGCCTGGAGCGCGAGCTGATCGGCAACGTGTCCCTGCGGGTGCTGCCCACCGAGCGGCCGGACGCCTGGGAGGTGCAGGGCCGCGGTGAGCTGGCGCTGGCGATCCTGGTGGAGACCATGCGCCGGGAGGGCTTCGAGCTGACCGTCGGCAAGCCCGAGGTGGTCACCAAGGAGATCAACGGCAAGGTCCACGAGCCGGTCGAGCGGATGACCATCGACTCGCCCGAGGAGCACCTGGGCGCGATCACCCAGCTCATGGCCACCCGCAAGGGCCGCATGGAGACCATGACCAACCACGGCTCGGGCTGGATCCGGATGGAGTGGATCGTGCCCTCGCGCGGGCTGATCGGCTTCCGTACGGAGTTCCTGACCCAGACCCGCGGCACGGGCATCGCGCACTCGATCTTCGAGGAGCACGAGCCCTGGTTCGGCGAGCTGCGCACCCGCAACAACGGCTCCCTGGTCGCCGACCGGGCCGGCGCGGTCACCGCCTTCGCCATGACCAATCTCCAGGAGCGCGGCGTCCTCTTCACGGACCCGGGCACCGAGGTGTACGAGGGCATGATCGTCGGGGAGAACTCGCGCTCCGACGACATGGACGTCAACATCACCAAGGAGAAGAAGCTCACGAACATGCGGTCCTCGACCGCTGACGTCGCCGAGTCGATCGTCCCCCCGCGCAAGCTCAGCCTCGAGCAGTCGCTGGAGTTCTGCCGCGACGACGAGTGCATTGAGGTCACTCCGGAGACGGTACGCATCCGCAAGGTGGTGCTGGACCAGAAGGAGCGGGGCCGCGCTGCCGCCCGCGCGAAGCACTCCTGAGCTTCGCAGGGCCGCACACATCCCCCCGGGCTCGCCCGGGGAAACCCAGGGGCGCGGGGAACTGCGCGCGAAACCCACCACCGGACCGCGGGTCGTCACCGACCCGAAGGGGCAGTTGCTGCCGTCTCCGGACCACCGGCAGGTGTGTGGTACTCGCGCAGTTCCCCGCGCCCCTTTGGCTACTCCCGGCGAACTCTCTGTAACCGGTGCGTCCGGTATTCGGACACGTACTCCGCATTTTGACGTTAGAAAGCTCACACTGTCCGTTTGCTTCCTGTCTGTCTACGTTCCGCTTTGTCCGGATTCCGGGCGCCGCTCACAGCTCTCTGTAATCAAAGTGAGACCCGGACTCGGGTCGACGCGCGCTCGGTGTAGCCGATAGTTAAAAGCGTTGAGCTCGGGTCAATGGGTCACGCCGCCGCAAGGCAAGAGGCGCCGACTCACGAGCACGGGACGGTCGAGGTCGCTGTCAGGGGTGTCAGCGCCGAGGGACCGTCCTTTCACGTAGCGAAAGTGACTCCTGAGGAGGCAAACCCATGCGTGGTGCCAAGAGCGCCAAGTGGGTCGTAGGAGCGGCCGTGGTCGCCCTGGCAGCGACCGCCTGTGGTGGCGGAGGCTCCGACACGAAGGCCGGCGGTTCGAACGACGGCGTCGTGCGGGCCTGGTGGGGCGACCCCCAGAACCCCCTTGAGCCCGCGAACACCAATGAGGTGCAGGGCGGCAAGGTCATGGACATGATCTTCATGGACCTCAAGGAGTACGACCCCACGACGGGCAAGGCCAACCTGGCCGCGGCCCAGTCGATCACCACCAACGACCAGCAGAACTTCACGATCACCCTGAAGCCGGGCCTGAAGTTCTCCGACGGCACGCCGGTGACCTCGTCGTCCTTCGTGGACGCCTGGAACTACGGCGCCCTGGTCACCAACAAGCAGCTCAACTCGTACTTCTTCGCGGACATCGACGGCTACGACGCCGTCCACCCGGAGGCGGCGAACGCGGCCCCGACCGCCAAGACGATGTCGGGCCTGAAGGTGGTCAACGACACCACCTTCACCGTGAAGCTGAAGCAGAAGTTCTCCACCTGGCCGGACCGGCTCGGCTACAAGGCGTTCGCGCCGCTGCCGAAGTCGTTCTTCACCGACCACGCCGGCTACCTGAACAAGCCGGTCGGCGACGGTCCGTACGAGGTCGTGTCGTACACCAAGGGCAGCAGCATGAAGCTGGTCCCGAACCCGTACTACACCGGCGCGAGCAAGCCGAAGAACAAGGGCGTGCTGCTGAAGGTCTACACCGACAGCGCCACCGCGTACGCGGACCTGCAGGCCGGCAACCTCGACGTGCTGGACGACATCCCGGCCGAGGACCTCACCCACGTCAAGTCGGACATGAGCGGCCGCTACCTCAACCAGCCGGCCGGCATCATCCAGACCATCTCCTTCCCGCTGAACCAGAAGTCCTGGAATGCGCCGGGGATGGACAAGGTCCGGCTCGGCCTGTCGATGGCCATCGACCGCAAGACGATCACCCAGAAGATCTTCCAGGGCACCCGTACCCCGGCCACCGACCTCACCTCCCCGGTGCTGGGCGCGTCCGGCGGCTACGACCCGACCATGGCCGGTGACGCGACGACGTACAACCCGACCAAGGCCCGGCAGCTCATCCAGCAGGGCGGCGGCATCCCCGGCGGTCACATGACCATCGGCTACAACGCCGACTCCGGCTCCCACAAGCAGTGGGTGGACGCGGTGTGCAACAGCATCAACCAGGTGCTGGGCAACAACAAGGCCTGCGTGGGCGCCCCGACCGGCACCTTCGCGGACTTCCGCAACCAGATCACCAAGGGCCAGATGACCCAGCCGTTCCGCTCCGGCTGGCAGATGGACTACCCGCTGATCGACGACTTCCTGACCCCGCTGTACGCCACCTCGGGCAGCTCGAACGACTCGCACTACAGCAACCCGCAGTTCGACAAGCTGATCAACGAGGCCAACGCGGCGCCGAACCCCGCGCAGGCGACCTCGCTGTACCAGCAGGCCGAGAAGCTGCTGTTCAAGGACATGCCGGTGATCCCGCTCTGGTACCAGAACGGTGAGGCCGCCTGGTCCTCCCGGGTCTCCAACGTGACGGAGAACGCCTTCAGCTACCCCGTCTACACCGACATCACGGTCAACAACAGCTGACCTGTGATGCGCGGACGCCGGCCGGGGGCCACCGCCCCCGGCCGGCAGCCGCCTGATCCCGAATCCCTGGAGGGCAGATGGGGCGCTACGTCATCAGGCGACTGCTCCAGATGGTTCCGGTCTTCATCGGCACCACCTTTCTGATCTTCGTGATGGTCTACGCACTGGGCGACCCGGTGGCCGCCATGTTCGGCGACCGCGCACCGGACCCCGCCACCGCGGCGCAGATCCGTCACGACCTGTATCTCGACCACCCGCTGCCCCTGCAGTACCTGCACTACATGGGGCAGATCTTCACCGGGAACTTCGGCAAGGCCGCCACCGGCCAGCCGGTCACGGAGCTCATGGGCACCGCCTTCCCGGTCACCCTGCGGCTGACGATCGTCGCCTTCGCCATCGAGGCGATCGCCGGCATCGGCCTCGGCCTGCTCGCCGGGCTGCGCCGCGGCCGGTTCGCCGACTCCGGGGTGCTGGCCTTCACGCTGCTGGTGGTGGCCATCCCGACGTTCGTCACCGGCTACCTGCTGCAGTACTTCGTCGGCGTCAAGTGGGGTCTGGCCAACCCGGCGGTCGCCGACGGCGCGCCGTTCAGCGACCTGATCCTGCCCGGCGTGGTGCTGGCCGGTGTCTCGCTCGCGTACGTCGCCCGGCTCACCCGTACCTCGGTCGCGGAGAACTCCCGCGCGGACTACCTGCGCACCGCCGTCGCCAAGGGCCTGCCCCGGCGCCGGGTGGTCACCGTGCACCTGCTGCGCAACTCGCTGATACCCGTGGTCACCTTCCTCGGCACCGACATCGGCGGCCTGATGGCCGGCGCGGTCGTCACCGAGCGGATCTTCAACATCCACGGCGTCGGCTACCAGCTCTACCAGGGCATCCTGCGGCAGAACCCCCCCACGGTGGTCGGCTTCGTCACCATCCTGGTGCTGATCTTCCTGGCCGCCAACCTGCTCGTCGACCTGCTCTACGCGGTCCTGGACCCGAGGATCCGGTATGCCTGACATGACCGACTCCCAGAGCCTGGTGGACGCGGTCCCCACCACCGCCGCCGGCCCCGTGGACCCCTCGCAGCAGCGCGAGAAGGCGCGCAGCCTGTGGAGCGACGCCTGGCACGACCTCAGCCGCAAGCCGCTGTTCTACATATCCGCGCTGGTGATCGTCTTCCTGGTGGTCATCGCCATCTGGCCGAGCCTGATCGCCTCCGGCGACCCGCTGGCCTGCGACCTGTCCAAGTCCCAGATGGGCCCGACCTCCGGGCACCCCTTCGGCTTCGACACCCAGGGCTGCGACGTCTACACCCGCGTGGTGTACGGCGCCCGCGCCTCGGTGAGCGTCGGTATGTTCTCCACCCTCGGCGTCACCGTGCTCGGCTCCCTGCTGGGGGGCCTGGCCGGATACTTCGGCGGCTGGTGGGACGCGATCCTGTCCCGGATCAGCGACATCTTCTTCGGCATCCCGATCCTGCTGGGCGGCGTCGTCTTCCTGTCCGTGATCAAGGGCGGCTCGGTCACCACCGTCTCGCTGTTCATGATCCTGCTGGGCTGGCCGCAGATCGCGCGTATCGCGCGCGGCGCGGTGATCACCGCCAAGCAGCAGGACTACGTGCAGGCCGCCCGCGCGCTCGGCGCCGGCCACACCCGGCTGATGCTGCGGCACATCGCGCCCAACGCGCTGGCCCCCGTCATCGTGGTGGCCACGATCGCGCTGGGCACGTACATCTCGCTGGAGGCGACGCTGTCCTACCTGGGCGTCGGCCTCAAGCCGCCGGCCGTTTCCTGGGGCATCGACATCTCCGCGGCGTCCGAGCAGATCAACAACGCCCCGCACATGCTGCTGTGGCCGGCCGGCGCGCTGAGCGTCACCGTCCTGGCGTTCATCCTGCTCGGCGACGCGGTACGCGACGCCCTCGACCCCAAGCTGCGCTAGGAGGGCGTACGTGACCGTCATCGATGAGACCGCGGGCGCCCTCGCGCCCGCCGCACCGGCGGCCCCGCTGCTGGACGTCCGCGACCTGCACGTGGAGTTCCGCACCCGGGACGGCGTGGCCAAGGCCGTCAACGGAGTGAACTACTCGGTGAACGCCGGCGAGACGCTGGCCGTGCTCGGTGAGTCCGGGTCCGGCAAGTCGGTCACCGCACAGGCGATCATGGGCATCCTCGACATGCCGCCCGGCCGTATCACCAGCGGCGAGATCCTCTTCCACGGCAAGGACATGCTCACCATGTCCGGCGAGGAGCGGCGGAAGATCCGCGGCCGGAAGATCGCCATGATCTTCCAGGACGCGCTGTCCGCGCTCAACCCGGTGCTGTCGGTGGGCTACCAGCTCGGCGAGATGTTCCGGGTGCACCAGGGGATGTCCCGCAAGCAGGCCAAGCTCAAGGCGATCGAGCTGATGGACCGGGTGCGCATCCCGGCCGCCAAGGAGCGGGTCAACGACTACCCGCACCAGTTCTCCGGCGGCATGCGGCAGCGCATCATGATCGCGATGGCGCTGGCCCTGGAACCGGACCTGATCATCGCGGACGAGCCGACCACGGCGCTCGACGTGACGGTGCAGGCCCAGGTGATGGACCTGCTGGCCGAGCTCCAGCGCGAGTTCACCATGGGCCTGATCCTGATCACCCACGACCTGGGCGTGGTGGCGGACGTCGCCGACAAGATCGCGGTGATGTACGCCGGGCGCATCGTGGAGACCGCGCCCGTCCACGAGATCTACCGGCGGCCGGCCCACCCGTACACCAAGGGCCTGCTCCAGTCGATCCCGCGGCTGGACCGCAAGGGTCAGGAGCTGTACGCGATCAAGGGCCTGCCGCCCAACCTGACCCGGATCCCGTCCGGCTGCGCCTTCAACCCGCGCTGCCCGATGGCCCAGGACGTGTGCCGTACCGATGTGCCGGTACTGCACCAGGTCGGGCCGGGCCGCGGCAGCGCCTGCCACTTCTGGAAGGAGACCCTCGGTGACTGATTCCCCCATCACCGCGCAGGGGCCCGCCGCACCGGCGGCCGCCCCGCAGGGCGAGCCGATCCTTCAGGTGCGCAACCTGGTCAAGCACTTCCCGCTGACCCAGGGCATCCTGTTCAAGAAGCAGATCGGCGCCGTCAAGGCGGTCGACGGTGTCTCCTTCGACCTCTACCGGGGCGAGACGCTGGGCATCGTCGGCGAGTCCGGCTGCGGCAAGTCCACCGTCGCCAAGCTGCTGATGAACTTGGAGCAGGCCACCTCCGGCGAGGTGTTCTACAAGGGCCAGGACATCACCCGGCTGTCCGGGCGCGCCCTGAAGGCGGTCCGGCGCAACATCCAGATGGTGTTCCAGGACCCCTACACCTCGCTCAACCCCCGGATGACGGTCGGCGACATCATCGGCGAGCCCTTCGACATCCACCCGGAAGCCGCGCCCAAGGGCGACCGGCGCCGCCGGGTGCGCGAACTGCTCGACGTGGTCGGGCTCAACCCGGAGTACATCAACCGCTACCCGCACCAGTTCTCCGGCGGCCAGCGGCAGCGCATCGGCATCGCCCGCGGCCTGGCGCTCAACCCGGAGATCATCATCTGCGACGAGCCGGTGTCCGCGCTGGACGTCTCGGTGCAGGCGCAGGTGGTCAACCTGATGGAGAAGCTCCAGGACGAGTTCGGACTGTCGTACGTCTTCATCGCGCACGACCTCTCGATCGTCCGGCACATCTCCGACCGGGTCGGCGTGATGTACCTGGGCCGGATCGCGGAGATCGGCAGCGACGCCGAGATCTACGAGCACCCCACCCACCCCTACACCCAGGCTCTGCTCTCCGCCGTCCCCGTCCCCGACCCCGAGGCCCGCGAACATCGCGAGCGCATCATCCTCTCCGGTGACGTCCCCTCCCCGGCCAACCCCCCCTCCGGCTGCCGCTTCCGCACCCGCTGCTGGAAGGCCCAGGACCGCTGCGCCACCGAAACCCCCCTCCTCGCCATCCCCGAACGCTTCGCCGACTCCGGCACCCTGGCCGCCCACGAGTCGGCCTGCCACTTCGCGGAAGCCGTGTCTTATTAGGCGCTGGCGCGCCGGGGGACGTGGTGGGCGCGGCCTGATCCGCGACACCATGGTTACGTGTAGGGGGCGCCCGCTATTGCGGGCGCCCCCTACACGTGCTGGGCTGCTTGCGTATACAGCCAGCTATCTATACATTCAAGTATATGGCCAGTGAGTGGGAGATCGAGATCGAGCCGGAAGTCCGGCACTGGCTGGACAACCTGTCCGACCGGGACTATCTCCAGGCGGAACACGCAGCCGAGCGCTTACTGGGCGCGCCGACCACGCTCTCGGAGCCCTACTCCCGCCACCTCGGCGACGGTCTTCGCGAACTGCGGTTCATGCTCGGACACGACAGTCAGGCGATCCGCCTGACGTACTGGCTTGCGCCCGGGCGTCGGATCGTCCTTCTCACTGTCTTCCGGAAATCCAAGATGCGCGAGGATGCCGAAGTGGATCGGGCCCAACAGGCCAGGAAGGCGTGCGAGGCCGAAGGCCATACGGCCCATGACGAGTTCAGCCGCACGATCACGATGGGAGATGCCCGATGAACCATGCTCGGTGGAAGCTCGCCCGCGAACGTGCGATTGCCAATGGCGGGAATGAGTCGCCCGAGGTCGAAGCCATGCGTACGGAGATCCGCATGGCTTTCGACCTCGGGCAGGCGGTTCACGACCGCAGGACGGAACTGGGGATCTCCCAGACGGAACTCGCCGGGCGGGCGGGCATGACCCAGCCGCAGGTCTCCAAGCTCGAGCTCGGCGGGACGGTCCCCACGCTGCCTCTCCTGGCTCGCCTGGCCAAAGCGCTCGACGTGTCCCTGAACATCGCCCTGGACGGCGACACCTCCACCGTCGCCTTCACGCCGCACGCCGCGTGACTGCGGCTGGACTGTTGCGAAGGTAGGGGGCGCCCGCTCATAGCGGGCGCCCCCTACACGTATGGTGCGGGTGGGTCAGACCGTGCCGCTTTCCCACCACCAGGCCTGGGCGCCGTAGGGGTATTCGATGCGGCTGTCCATGTGCTGCCAGGAGTTGGTGTAGGCCTCGAGGCCGGAGAAGCCGCTGCGTTCGCCGAGCTGGTAGAGGGTCTTGGTGGCCACGCCGGAGACGACGATGTCGGCGGCGATGCCGTACTGGTGCTGGGAGTTGGTGGCGTAGCCGTAGATGCTGGTGTTGTAGGCGATGCTGCGGAAGCCGGAGTTGATGGTGACCGGCTGGTTGCCGACCTTCTTGCGGACCGCCTCCAGCTTGTACATCAGGCGGCGGATGTTCTCCTTGACGGTGGCCGAGCCGACCTTGCCGCCGGAGAAGCCGGCGCCGTCGTGGCTGTAGAACTCGGAGAAGTCGAAGTGCGCGGTCGAACCGTCGCTGGCTTCCAGGGAGTTGAGGGTGGCCTGGGTCTGCGGGCCCACGATGCCGTCCGCCGACAGGCCGTACGCGGACTGGAAGCGCTTGACGGCGGCGGCCGTGCCGGGACCGAAGTCGCCGTCCACCGCGACGTAGGTGTGCGAGGCGGAGTCGGCGGCCCAGCCGGCCACCCGGATCTGGAGTTCGCTCACATCGGCGCCGGTCGCGCCCTGCTGGAGCGTGCGGCTCCAGGAGTAGGCGGCGGCCGGGCCGGCCAGCACCAGGCCGCCGGCGGTGGCCAGGCCGGCGGCGACGACCGCGCCGGCGCCGTAGCGCAGCAGCGAGCGGCGGCCCACCGGCCGGTCGGCCGCAGCCGCGGGGGAGAGGTCGCTCGGGATGCTCACGTCGCTCACGTCAGTGCTCCTCGGAATCCTCGAGACGGGTACGGAGGGCGCGGGGGGATCGGGGCGGCTGAGCCGCCACCCCATTCTTGACGGGGACCGGTCAGTTCATGCATCGCGCGTAGATGAACTTCCGCGGTCCCTGTGTCGTCCCCGCGCCGTCCTCGCGCCTTCCCTCCACTGTCCCTGCGCCGTTCCCCACCCGTCTCCGCCGGCCGACACGATGCCCCGTATGTGACTGATTGCCGTATTAATCCGATGATGTGGCGTACGTTCATCCTGCGACCCGGAACGAGGGAGGAGGCACGCGATGCGCAACGCCATGCGCGTGAGGTGCGCCGTCGGCGCGGCGGCGATCGCCATGGCCGCCGCTGCCTGCGGGGGCGGCAGCGACACCAGCGGCAGCGGCGGTGTCGTCCGGGCCTCCTGGGGTGACCCGCAGAACCCGCTGGAGCCGGCCGACACCAACGAGGTGCAGGGCGGCAAGGTGCTCGACATGGTCTTCCGCGGCCTGAAGAAGTACAACCCCAAGACCGCGGCCGCCGAGAACATGGTCGCCCAGTCGATCACCAGCACCGACTCGCAGAACTTCGACATCAAGCTCAAGCCCGGCTGGACCTTCTCCAACGGCGAGCCGGTCACCGCCGACTCCTTCATCAACGCCTGGAACTACGACGCCCTGCTGAAGAACGCCCAGGTCAACGCGCCCTTCTTCAGCTACATCGACGGCTACGACAAGGTCCACCCCGACGCCTCCGGCGCCAAGTCCAGCGCGCAGACCCTCTCCGGCCTGACCAAGGTCAGCGACACGGAGTTCACGGTCCGGCTGAACCAGAAGTTCTCCCTCTTCCCGGACACCCTCGGCTACTCGGCGTTCTACCCGCTGCCCAAGGCGTTCTTCAGCAACCACGCGGCCTGGCTCGCCAAGCCGATCGGCAACGGCCCGTACGAGATCTCCTCGTACACCAAGGGCACCGGCATGAATCTGGTCAAGTGGGACGGCTACAAGGGCCCGGACCCAGCCGTCAACAAGGGCGTGGACCTGCGGGTCTACACCGACAGCAACACCGCGTACACCGACCTCCAGGCCGGCAACCTGGACCTGGTCGACGACGTCCCCGCCGCCCAGCTCCGCAACGTCAAGGGCGACCTCGGCAACCGCTACATCAACGAGCCGGCCGGCATCATCCAGACCCTGGCCTTCCCGCTGTACAATCCGCGCTGGTCGTCGGCGAAAGCCGCCGAGCTCCGGCAGGGCCTGTCGATGGCGATCAACCGTCCGCAGATCACCCGGCAGATCTTCCAGAACACCCGCACCCCGGCCACCGACTGGACCTCACCCGTGCTCGGCGCGGCCGGCGGCTTCAAGGCGGGCCTGTGCAACACCGAGTGCAGCTTCGACCCGGCCAGGGCCAAGCAACTGATCCAGCAGGCCGGCGGGCTGCCCGGCGGGTCGATCACCATCTCGTACAACGCCGACACCGGCTCCCACAAGGAGTGGGTGGACGCGGTCTGCAACAGCATCAACAACGCGCTGGGCAACAACAAGGCCTGCGTCGGGGCGCCGGTCGGCACCTTCGCCGACTTCCGCAACAAGATCACCAACAAGCAGATGGCCAACACGTTCCGGGCCGGCTGGCAGATGGACTACCCGCTGATCCAGGACTTCCTCCAGCCGCAGTACTTCACCGGCGCCTCCTCCAACGACTCGCACTACAGCAACCCGAACTTCGACAAGCTGGTCAACCAGGCCAACGCCGAGAGTTCGCCCGCCGCTGCCGTGCGCGCCTACCAGGACGCCGAGCGGCAGCTCGTCCAGGACATGCCGGCGATCCCGCTCTGGTACCAGAACGGCAGCGCGGGCTACTCCGCGAACCTCAGCAACGTGACCCTGAACCCCTTCAGCGTCCCGGTCTACAACGAGATCAAGGTCGCCTGACCCCGCCCCGGAAGGCCCACGATGGGACGCTATGTGATCCGGCGGCTGCTCCAGATGATCCCGGTGTTCATCGGCAGCACCTTCCTGATCTTCTTCATGGTCTACGCGCTCGGCGACCCGGTCGCCGCCCTGTTCGGCGACCGCGCGCCCGACCCCGCCACGGCCGCCCAGATCCGGCGGGACCTGCACCTCAACGACTCGCTGGGCGAGCAGTACCTGATCTACATGCGCAACATCTTCACCGGCGACTTCGGCACCGCCTTCAACGGACAGGCCGTCACCAGCCTGATGGGCAGCGCCTTCCCGGTCACCATCCGGCTGACCCTGGTGGCCGTCGTGTTCGAGGTCGTCATCGGCATCGCGCTCGGCGTCGTGACCGGCCTGCGCCGCGGCCGGCCGGTGGACACCGGGGTGCTTCTGCTCACCCTGGTCGTCATCTCGGTGCCGACCTTCGTCACCGGCTACGTGCTCCAGTACATCTTCGGCGTCCGGCTGCGGTGGACCGCCCCCTCGGTGTCGCCGAGCGCGCCCGTGGGCGAACTGCTGCTGCCCGGCCTGGTGCTCGCCCTGGTCTCGCTGGCCTACGTCACCCGGCTCACCCGTACCTCGATCGCCGAGAACACCCGGGCCGACTACGTGCGCACCGCCGTCGCCAAGGGCCTGCCCCAGCGCCGGGTGATCGTCCGGCACCTGCTGCGCAACTCCCTGATCCCGGTGGTGACCTTCATCGGCACCGACATCGGCGCCCTGATGGGCGGTGCCATCGTCACCGAGCGGATCTTCAACATCCACGGCGTGGGCTTCCAGCTCTACCAGGGCATCCTGCGCAACAACGCCCCGACCGTGGTCGGCTTCGTGACCATCCTCGTGCTGGTCTTCCTCATCGCGAACCTGCTCGTCGACCTGCTGTACGCGGTCCTGGACCCGAGGATCCGTTATGCCTGACGCACAAGACCCCCTGGAACCGGTGGACCCCCACCAGGCGGTGGCGCCCGCCGGCGGCTACGGCGGCGGGTTCGACCTGGCCGCCGCCGACGCCCAGATCCTGGAGGGGCCCGCGGGCCGGGCCCAGGACGGCGGCCCGCTCGCCAAGCCCCGCAGCCTGTGGTCCGACGCGTGGCACGACCTGCGGCGCAACCCGATCTTCATCGTCTCGGCGCTGATCATCCTGTTCCTGCTGTTCATCGTGATCTGGCCGCAGGCGATCACCACCCAGGACCCGCTGAAGGCCAACCTCGCCATGTCCCAGGCCGGCCCCTCCGCCGGCCACCCCTTCGGCTTCGACAACCAGGGCCGCGACGTCTACACCCGGGTGGTGTACGGGGCCCGCGCCTCGGTCAGCGTCGGGCTGTGCGCCACGATCGGCGTGGTGCTCGCCGGCAGCGCGCTCGGTGCCCTGGCCGGATACTTCGGCGGCTGGTGGGACGCGGTGCTGTCGCGGATCAGCGACATCTTCTTCGGCATCCCGGTCATCCTGGGCGGCCTGGTCTTCCTGTCCGTGGTCACCAACTCCACCATCTGGCCGGTGGTCGGCTTCATGGTGCTGCTGGGCTGGCCGCAGGTCGCCCGGATCGCCCGCGGCTCGGTGATCACCGCCCGGCAGAACGACTACGTGCTGGCCGCCCGGGCGCTGGGCGCCGGCGACTCGCGGCTGCTGCTGCGGCACATCGCGCCCAACGCGGTCGCGCCGGTCATCGTGGTCGGCACCATCGCGCTGGGCACGTACATCGCCCTGGAGGCGACCCTGTCGTACCTGGGGGTGGGCCTGCGCCCGCCGACCGTGTCCTGGGGCATCGACATCTCCGACGCGTCGAACCAGATCCGCAACGCCCCGCACATGCTGCTGTGGCCGGCCGGCGCGCTCAGCCTGACGGTGCTGGCCTTCATCATGCTCGGCGACGCGGTCCGCGACGCCCTCGACCCCAAGCTGCGCTGAGGAGGCCTGCCATGGCCACGAGCCCGGACCTCGTCCCCACGCCGGCGCAGACCCCCGCCGACCCGCTGTTGGACGTGCGGGACCTGCACGTGGAGTTCCGCACCCGGGACGGCGTGGCCAAGGCCGTCAACGGCGTCAACTACACGGTGCACGCGGGCGAGACCCTGGCGGTGCTCGGCGAGTCCGGGTCCGGCAAGTCGGTCACCGCCCAGGCGATCATGGGCATCCTGGACACCCCGCCGGGCTTCGTCACCCGCGGCCAGGTGCTGTTCCAGGGCCGGGACCTGCTGACGATGTCCGCCGAGGAGCGCCGCAAGGTGCGCGGGGCGCGTATCGCGATGATCTTCCAGGACGCGCTGTCCGCGCTCAACCCGGTGCTGACCGTGGGCGAGCAGCTCGGCGAGATGTTCCGGGTGCACCGCGGCGCCTCCCGCAAGGAGGCCCGGGCCAAGGCGATCGAGCTGATGGACCGGGTCCGCATCCCCGCCGCCCGCGACCGGGTGCGCGACTACCCGCACCAGTTCTCCGGCGGCATGCGGCAGCGGGTGATGATCGCCATGGCGATGGCGCTGGAGCCCGACCTGATCATCGCGGACGAGCCGACCACGGCGCTGGACGTGACGGTGCAGGCCCAGGTGATGGACCTGCTGGCCGAGCTCCAGCGGGAGTTCACCATGGGCCTGATCCTGATCACCCACGACCTGGGGGTGGTCGCCGATGTGGCCGACAAGATCGCGGTGATGTACGCCGGGCGCATCGTGGAGACCGCGCCGGTGCACGACATCTACCGCGCGCCCGCCCACCCGTACACCCGGGGCCTGCTGCGGTCGATCCCGCGGCTGGACCGCAAGGGGCGGGAGCTGTACGCGATCAAGGGCCTGCCGCCCAGCCTGCTGCACATCCCGCCCGGCTGCCCCTTCCACCCGCGCTGTGCGCAGGCGCGCGGCCGGGAGCTGTGCCGCAGCGACCTGCCGGCGCTGCTGCCGGTGGTCGGCGGCCGGGCCAGCGCCTGCCACTTCTGGAAGGAGACCCTCGGTGACGACAACGCCGCGGCCGACCGCGCCGGAGCCTGAGGCGCCCGCCGGCGGCGCCGGCCGCGAACCGATCCTCCAGGTCCGCGGCCTGGTCAAGCACTTCCCGCTGACCCAGGGCATCGTGTTCAAGAAGCAGGTCGGCGCGGTCAAGGCGGTGGACGGGGTCGGCTTCGACCTGTTCGCCGGGGAGACGCTGGGCATCGTCGGCGAGTCCGGCTGCGGCAAGTCCACCGTGGCCAAGCTGATCGCCCACCTGGAACGGCCGACGGCCGGCCGCATCCTGTACAAGGGCCAGGACATCACCGATCTGTCCGGGCGCGCCCTGAAGGCGGTCCGGCGCAACATCCAGATGGTGTTCCAGGACCCGTACACCTCGCTCAACCCGCGCATGACGGTCGGCGACATCATCGGCGAGCCCTTCGACATCCACCCCGAGGTGGCGCCCAAGGGCGACCGCAGGCGGCGGGTCCAGGAACTGCTGGACGTGGTCGGGCTCAACCCGGAGTACATCAACCGCTACCCGCACCAGTTCTCCGGCGGCCAGCGGCAGCGCATCGGCATCGCCCGCGGGCTCGCCCTGCGCCCGGAGGTGATCGTCGCCGACGAGCCGGTCTCCGCGCTCGACGTCTCCGTGCAGGCCCAGGTGATCAACCTGATGGCCCGGCTCCAGGACGAGTTCGGGCTCAGTTACGTCTTCATCGCGCACGACCTGTCGATCGTCCGGCACATCTCCGACCGGGTGGCCGTGATGTACCTCGGCAAGGTCGTCGAGATCGGCCCGGACGCCGCGATCTACGAGCACCCGACCCACCCGTACACCCAGGCCCTGCTGTCCGCCGTGCCCGTCCCCGACCCCGCTGCCCGCCAATACAGTGGGGGTCCCCCCGGCGGAGCCAGTGGGGGTCCCCCCGGCGGAGCCAGGGGGAGGATCATCCTGGTCGGCGACGTGCCGTCCCCGGCGAATCCGCCGTCCGGCTGCCACTTCCGCACCCGCTGCTGGAAGGCGCGGGAGCGGTGCGCCCTGGAGGAGCCGCCGCTCACCGTCCCCCCGGAGTTCCGCGCCACCGCCGGGCCCGCCGAGCACCCCTCGGCCTGCCACTACGCGCAGGAGCGGCTGGTCGTCCCGGGGGAGTGACGCGGGAGCGCCGGGGGAGTGCCGGAGGAGTGCCCGACACGCCGAAGGCCGTACTCCGGGAAAAGGGGTGTCCGGAGTACGGCCTGGCGCCGAACGGAAGCGGGCGAGCCCGGGTCAAGGGGTCTCTTCGGCCGCCTCCTCGATCGCGGCCAGTGCGGGGTCGAGGACGATGTCCTCTTTCCGCGCCGTGATCGTCGGTTCCTCCGGGAAGTGGCAGGCCGTCAGGTGGCCCGCCACGTTCCCGCCGATCTGCACCAGCGGCGGTTCCTCCGTGGCGCACTTGTCCTGGGCCTTCCAGCACCGGGTGCGGAACCGGCAGCCGGAGGGCGGGTTGATCGGCGACGGTACGTCACCGGCCAGCCGGATCCGCTCGCGGCCGTCGTCGTCCGGGTCCGCCTCCGGGGCCGCCGACAGCAGCGCGTGGGTGTACGGGTGGCGCGGCCGCTCGTAGATCGACGCGCGGTCGCCGATCTCCACGATCTTGCCCAGGTACATCACCGCTATGCGCTGCGAGAAGTGCCGGACGATCGCCAGGTCGTGCGCGATGAACAGGAACGCGATACCCAGTTCCTTCTGCACCCGCTGCAGCAGGTTGACCACCTGCGCCTGGATCGACACGTCCAGCGCGGAGACCGGCTCGTCGGCCACGATCAGCTTCGGGTCCAGGGCCAGCGCCCGGGCCACCCCGATGCGCTGCCGCTGGCCGCCGGAGAACTCGTGCGGGAAGCGGTTGTAGTGCTCCGGGTTGAGGCCGACGATCTCCAGCAGCTCGCGGACCCGCTTCTCCCGGCCGCCGGACGGGTTGATGTCGTTGATCTCCATCGGCGCGGAGACGATCGAGCCGACCGTCTGCCGCGGGTTCAGCGACGCGTACGGGTCCTGGAAGATCATCTGGATCTCGGACCGGATCGGCGCGAGCTCCTTGCGGCTGCGGTGGGTGATGTCCTGCCCGGCGTAGGTGATCTTGCCGCCGGTCGGCTCCAGCAGCCGGGTCACCAGCCGGCCGGTGGTGGACTTGCCGCAGCCGGACTCGCCGACCATGCCCAGCGACTCGCCGGCCGCGATGCTGAAGTCCACGCCGTCGACCGCCCGCACGTCCCCGACCCGGCGCTTGACGATGAACCCGCCGTGGATCGGGAAGTACTTCTGCAGCCCGGAGACCTCCAGCAGCGTCTCGCCGCCGCCCGCGCCGGCACCCGACGCGCCGTCCTTGGCGGGCTCGGGCGCGGTGTCCTCGGGCTGGTCCAGGGTCACCTGTTCACTCATTGCTGTTCCTCGACTCCTGGTCAGCGCAGTCAGCGCAGCCGCGGCTGGACCTGCTGGATGAAGATGTCACGCTTCTGCTCCGGTGTCAGGTGGCACGCCGACCCGCGCCCCTCGGGCAGCACCGGCCGCTCGGTGGCGCACCGGTCGCCGCCCACCTCACCGGCGAAGGTGCACCGGGGGTGGAACGGGCAGCCCGACGGCGGGTTCAGCAGGCTCGGCGGCGACCCCGGGATCGGGGCCAGCGGGACGTCCACCGACGCGGACAGCCGGGGTATGGACCCCAGCAGACCCCACGCGTACGGGTGCTCGGGCGTCTTGAGGATGTCCCGTACGGTGCCGCGCTCCACCGCCCGGCCCGCGTACATCACCACCACGTCGTCCGCCGTGTTGGCGATCACGCCCAGGTCATGGGTGATCAGGATGATCGCGGTGCCGGTCTCCTGCTGGAGGTCCTTGAGCAGGTCCAGGATCTGCGCCTGGACGGTCACGTCCAGGGCGGTGGTCGGCTCGTCGGCGATCACCAGGTCGGGGTTGCAGACCAGCGCCATGGCGATCATGGCGCGCTGCCGCATACCGCCGGAGAACTGGTGCGGGTAGTCGTCCACCCGGGTCTGCGGCTGCGGGATGCCGACCTTGCCGAGCATCTCGATCGCCCGGTCCCGGGCCTCCTTCTTGGAGGCGCCCAGGTGCTTCATGTACGGCTCGGCGATCTGCCGGCCCACCGTGTAGTACGGCGACAGCGCGGTCAGCGAGTCCTGGAAGACCATCGCCATCTTCTTGCCGCGCAGCTTCTCCAGCGTCTTCGTCGAGGCGCCGGTCAGCTCCTGGCCGTCGAGGACGATCTCCCCGGCGATGGTGGTGTTGCGCGGGTTGTGCAGCCCCAGGATCGCCAGGTTGGTGACCGACTTGCCGGAGCCGGACTCGCCCACGATGCCCAGGGTCTTGCCCCGGTCGAGGTCGAAGGACAGCCCGTCGACGGCCTTCACGGTGCCGTCCTCGGTGGCGAACTGCACGTACAGGTCGCGCACGGAGAGGAAGTGCTCGGATTCCTGGGGCCTGGGCTCGGCCTCGGGTTTCGTCAAAGTGGTCACGGGACGGGTTCTCCTACCGGGTGGTGCGCGGTCGCGGCGGGTGGGTGGGCCGCGCTCAGGCGAGCCGGATCCGCGGGTCGATGAGGGCGTAGCAGGCGTCGACGACGATGTTGAACACCACGATGGCGGTGGCGCTGATGAGCATGACGGCCATCTCCAGCGGCAGGTCGAGCTGGTAGACCGCGTTGACGGCGAGCGTGCCGAGGCCGTGCAGGCCGAAGGTGGCCTCGGTGATGATCGCGCCGCCGAGGACGCTGCCGAGGTCGATGCCGAAGATGGTGATGATCGAGGCGGCCGCGCCGCGCAGGGCGTACCGGTAGAACACGTACTTCGACGACATGCCCTTGGCGCGCGCGGTGCGGATGTGGTCCTCGGAGAGCTGCTCGACCATCAGGGAGCGCGTCTGCCGGCTGTAGTTGGACCAGAAGATCACCGACATCACCAGGCACGGCAGGACCAGGCCGTTCAGCGAGCCCACCGGGTCGGAGGACCACGTCGGGTCGTGGCCGTGGTCGAACCAGCCGAGGTTGTCGGCGAACAGCGCGATGGCCAGCGGGCCGATGAAGTAGATCTGCACCGAGTTGCCGATCAGCGAGATGGAGCTGGCGACCCGGTCGAAGGACTTGCCCTGCTGCCAGGCGGACAGCATGCCCAGGCCCACACCGATGATCAGGAACGCGGCCGAGCCGCCGACGGCCAGCGACAGCGTGGTCGGGTAGCGGTCCGAGATCAGCGGCCAGATCGGCTGGTCGTTGGCGAAGGAGAAGCCGAAGCAGGGAGCGGCGCAGTTCTGTCCGTCGGGCATGTGGCGGCCGACGAAGATGCCGCGCATGTAGTCCCAGTACTGCTGGTAGACCGGCAGGTCCAGGCCCATGCGGTGGTGGATCTGGGCGACCAGGACCTTGTTGGAGCAGTTCTTGCCACAGGCGAGCTGGGCCGGATCCGTCGGCAGCACGAAGAACAGCAGATACGTGATGAAACTGATGGCCAGGATGATGACGACGGCGCCGAGGACGCGTCGGGTGAGGAATCGGAGCATCGAGGAGGCTCTTCCGTGGGGGCGCGGGAGGCGGCCGCGCGGTCGGATCCTGGGGCGGGCGGCCCCGGCCGGTCAGCCGGGGCCGCCCGCCCGTTGCGGCAACTACTGCTTGACGAACACGGTGCTGGCGTTGATCACACCGGTCACCGAGTTGTAGGTCACGCCGCCGAGGCCGGAACCGTAGATGTTGAAGAACTTGTCGAACAGGAACGGCACCTGCGCGGTGTCGTGCTGCAGCGAGTACTCCGACAGGGCCTCCCAGTCCTTGGTCTGCTGGGTCAGGTTCGTCTCGGCCTTGATGCGGTCGATCTCACTGTTGATGTGGTCGTCGTTCAGGAACGAGTAGTTGTTCGTCCCGTCCGAGAGGTTGCGGCCGTCCATCGTCGGCGGGATCACCGTGGAGCCGTTCGGCCAGTCGGCGCCCCAGCCGGTGCGGTAGATGTCGTACTGGTTGTTCACCTTGCCGACCACCGTGTAGTACGAGGTCGGGTCGATGGCCTTGCGCACGACCTGGAAGCCGGCCTTCTGCAGCGCGTTGGCGACACTCAGCGAGACGTTCTGCCACTTCGGCGTGTTGGCGTAGGCGTAGACCAGCTTCGGGTGCGGCTGGCCGGCCTGCTGGAGGAGCTGCTTGGCCTTCTCGGGGTCACCGGTCGGCTTGGCGAGCTTGCCGAACGGGTCGAACTGCTTCCAGCCGGCGATGGTCGGGCTGAGCAGCGTGGTGCCGAGGTCGCCCTGGGCCGCGCCGCCGAACGCCTGCTGGACCTGCGACATCGGGAACGCGTAGGCGATGGCCTGGCGCACCAGCGGGTTGGTGATCCGCTTGGTGTTGATGTCGAGGGTCTCGACGTACGGCTGGTACTGGTTGATCGACCGCGACTTGTACTGCGGGTCGGTGACCAGCGTCTGCATCTGCGACGGGTCGGCCGAGCCGGACAGGTTCAGCGCGTTCTTGTCGGTGCCCGCGCCGGCCTCGAGACGCTGGGACAGACCCGGCTCGGCGATGCCGAGCTGGAAGTTCCAGCCGTCCGGGTAGGCGTTGCGGATCGGGTCGGTCTTCGGGTCCCAGTAGGGGTTGCGCTTGAAGACCAGCGACTTGCCCTGCTTGTACGAGGAGATCATGTACGGGCCGGAGGAGACCGGGTGGTTGTTGTACGCCGCCTTGTCGTCCTTCGACTTCTCCACCGGCGCCGTCACGGGCATGGCCATCGCGTAGGGCGCGTCGGCGTGCGGCGTCTGGAAGTGGAAGACGATGGTCTTGTCGTCCGGGGTGGCCAGGAGCGTGTCGGGTATGTCCTTGCCGGTGTACGGGCCCGCGTACGCCTTGCGGTAGTCGGGGCCGTACAGCCAGGACTGGATGTACTGCGGGCCCTGGGTCTCGAAGTCGGCGAAGAGCCGCTCGATGCTGTACTTGATGTCCTTGGACGTGATCGGCGTGCCGTCCTGGAACTTCAGGCCGTCCTTGAGCGTGTACGTCCAGGTCTTGCCGCCGTCGGACTCCTTGCCGGTGTCGGTGGCCATGTCGCCGACCAGGATCGTCTTGCCGGTCGTGGGGTCGATCTTGTAACCGGTCAGCGTACGCGCGTAGAGGACCGAGACCGAAAGCTGGTCGCTCACGTACTGCTGGCCCGGGTCCAGGTAGTCGAAGCCGGCCTGGTCCAGGTCCTGGACGGTGCCGCCCTTCACCGCGCCGGGGACGGCCGGCGCGGGGCCCGTGGAGTCGGCCGCAGTGCCGAGGCCGTAGTTCGGCACCGGCGCCTTGGACGGGGCCGCGCTGGAGCCGCCCTTGCCGCCGCCCGTGCCGCCGCCGCCACCGCTGCTGCACGCCGCGGTCAGCGACAGCGCGCCGGCTGCCACGATGGCCGCAGCCAAGCGAGCTTTGCTGTTTCTCATGAATTCCTGCCTGTCACTGGACTGAACTGCCACCGATGCCGACGTCCGGCGACCCCGTACGGTCTCCGCCCGACGACCTGGACAACTTGATGGAACCGGCCGAACTGGCTCTCTAGCGGAGGGTCTTGGGGTCGAGTGCGTCCCGGACCGAGTCCCCGAGCAGGTTGAAGGCGACCACGAAGATCACCATCGCGATGCCGGGGAAGAACATGAAGGTGATGTCGCTCTTGTAGAACGTCGCACCGGTCTGGAACATCAGGCCCCAGTCCGGGGTCGGCGGGAGGATGCCGACGCCCAGGAAGGACAGGCCCGCCTCCGCCGTCACGAACACCGGCAGCATCAGCGTGGACTGGACCAGGATGGTGCTCCAGATGTTCGGCAGCAGCTCCTTCCTGATGATCCGCCAGGAGGACGCGCCGCTGATCCGGGCGGCCTCCACGAACTCCCGCTCGCGCAGGCTGAGCACCTGGGCGCGCACCAGGCGGCCGATGCTCATCCAGCCGAGGAGGAACTGCACGCCGATCAGCACCAAGGGGCGCACCCACCAGGACTCCGGGTCGCCGACGCCGACGAACAGGGAGATCGCCACCGGCGAGAAGGCGATGAAGAACAGCTGCTGCGGGAAGGACAGCATGAAGTCGGAGAACCGGCCCATGAAGTAGTCGGTCCTGCCGCCGAGGTACCCCTGGGTGAGGCCGAACAGCACTCCGACGCCGACCGCCAGCACGGTCACGGCGAGCGCGATCAGCAGCGACGTGCGTATGCCGTAGACGAGCAGCATGAACACGTCGCGGCCGAGCTGCGGCTCGATGCCGAACCAGTGCTGGCCGCTGATGCCGCCGTTGGGCGCGATGGGCAGGCCGTAGCTGTTCAGCAGGCCGTCGTCCTGGCCGTACAGATCGTAGGCGTTCTTCCCGTAGAGCGCGGAGATCAGGGGGGCCGCGGCCGCGACCAGGATGAAGAACACGACGACGATCGCGCAGATGATGCCGACGCGGTCCCGCTTGAAGCGGAGCCACGCGAGCTGACGGGGTGTGCGGCCGGCCAGGGCCGGGGTGCCTTTGGCGTCCGGTCCGCCCGAACCCGCCGCCGGTTCGGGCGTGAGGCTGTCGGCGTTCGTCGCAGCCTGGCTTGGACTGGTCATTGGTGTGATCCCCCGGAACCGAGAGCGTGCGGTGCGACGCCTCGTTGTGCGTCGCGGGTTGAAGCGGACTTTCGCAATGGAATCAACTTGCAGTCAAGAGGGGACGGAGGGAAGAAAGCTTGTTGTTTGGCATCTTGAGCGAAGGTTTTGCAGATCGTCGTCCGGACGTGCTTGACAATGATCCGCTACGTCGGGCAAAACGGATATGTCGGGACGAAGAGCGTTAACATTGCGGCAACTTGGCTGTCGCAACTCCGATATACGGACCTTGCAGTCTGAACAACGTACGGCCGTGCGGGTGCCGTAGGCCGGCCGGAGACGCCCCAGGCGATTCCGGCCGGCCGCCCCGCCCCTTTCCGCGACCCCTTCCGGCAGCCTTTCCGGCTATTTCCCAACTGCCTCTTGTGTCACGTGCGACCCGTTCGTATGTGTTCCCCGATCGGCTGTTCCTGCCCCGGCCGGGTGGGTATATCCAAGGGAACATCGGGCCACTGGGGGAGCGGGCCAATGCAGCAGGCGACGCCGTACGGGACGGGATCGGGTGCCGGCCGGGACCCCGGAAGCGGAACCGGCGGGCCGGGGCCGGGCACGCTGACCGCCGGCGCGCGCGTCACGGGGGCCCTGATCTGCGTCGTCCTCATCGGGGTGGAACTCGCCTGGGCGATCCGCGACTTCGACTCGGCCGGTGTCCACGACACCCTGTGGACCTGGTTCGGCCTGCAGTTGCCGGGCATCCGGCACGGTCTGCTCGGCACCAGCGGCTTGGACGCGGTGCTGCTGGTGGTGCTGGTCGGCGCCCTGGCGGCGGCCCGGCGGCCGAGTGCCGGCTGGGCGTTCGTCACCGTCGGCCTGTTCGCGGTCGCCTACCGGGTGCCCGGGGTGTGGATCTTCACCTCCGACTGGGCGCGGGACGCGCCGCTGCACGACCGGGCGCTGAGCACCTCGGTCGGCTACGTGATCGCGGGGGTCGCGCTGATCGTGACCGGACTGGCCGGGCGGCGCCCGGCCGGCGCGGTCCCGCTCACCGGGCCCTCCGACCAGGCGTATTCGTCCGGTCCGGCAGGTCCGTACCAGGCGCCGGTGGGCTACGGCACCCCGGCCGTCGTCGCCGCGCCGGCCGGACCCGGCGCCCCGCCGGCCCGGCCGCGCACCGGAGCGGCGTTCGTCGGCGGGCTCGTCGCGGTCGCCCTGGCCCTGGAACTGGCCGGCTGGCAGTTCTACTACGTGCAGGAATACCATGGTTCGGGCTTTCCGCCGCATCTGTACCGGCACCTGCTGACCGGTCAGGAGACGATCACCTCGCTGCTGGCGGCGCCGACGTACTACGCCGCCTGGATCACGGTGGTGCTCTGCCTGCTGCTCGCGGTGGCCGCCTTCACCCGCGCCCCGCTGGCCCGCCCGCTGGGCCTGGCGGTCGGCGCCACCTTCGTGCTCAACGGCGTGATCTCGCTGGACAACTGGCACACCGAGAAGCTGCTGTTCCACTCCGGCATCCCGGACAACTACACCGCCCAGCAGTCCTTCGACTTCGTGGAACTCATCTTCGGCCTGCTGCTCCTGGGGCTGATGGGGCTGCGGGAGCCGCGGACCGCAGGCTCTTCGGTGCCACCGGCCTGGGGGAGCCCGACGGGATACGGCGACGCCCCTGGTCAGGGCGGGGCGAACCCGTACGGCTACGGCGGGGGCGGTGCGCACGGTCAGGCTGCCGGGAATCCTTCCGGCTACGGCACCGGCTACGGCAGTTCGTCCGGTGGCTGGGGCGGGTCGCCCCAGCAGCAGCCGCCTGCCGCGCCCGGCGGCTTCGGTCCGCCGCCGAACTTGCCGCCGGATTTGCCTCCGCGGCCGCCGCAGCAGCCTCCGGCCGGTTACGGCTACCCGTCCTACCCGCCCGGCGAGGCCCCGCCGCCCCCGGCCGGTCCGCCCCAGCGGTAGCCGGCGCCGGTCCGGGGGCGTTCGCCCGGCTCAGCGGGCCAGCGAGCGCTTGAGGAACTCCACCTGGAGCAGCAGCAGATTCTCCGCGACCTGCTCCTGCGGGGTCATGTGGGTCACCCCGGACAGCGGCAGTACCTCGTGCGGGCGGCCCGCGGCCAGCAACGCCGAGGACAGCCGCAGCGTGTTGGCGACCAGCACGTTGTCGTCCGCGAGGCCGTGGATGATCATCATCGGCCGGGCGGGCTCGGCCGCGCCCACCAGCCCGGCCTCGGTCACCACCGAGTTCGCGTCGTAGACCTCCGGCCGCTCGGCCGGGTGGCCCAGATAGCGCTCGGTGTAGTGCGTGTCGTACAGCCGGAAGTCGGTGACCGGCGCCCCGACCACCGCCGCGTGGAAGACGTCCGGGCGGCGCAGTGCCGCGAGCGCCGCCAGATAACCGCCGTAGGACCAGCCGCGGATGGCCACCCGGTCCAGGTCCAGCGGATACGACCCGGCCAGCGCGTGCAGCGCCTCGACCTGGTCGGCCACCGACACCCCGGCGAAGTCGAAGGCGATCGCCTTCTCCCAGGCGGGGGAGCGGCCCGGGGTGCCGCGGCCGTCGGCCACGATCACCGCGAAGCCCTGGTCGGCGAACCACTGCGAGACCAGGTGGGTGTTGTGCGCCGCGTACACCCGCTGGCCGTGCGGGCCGCCGTAGGGGTCCAGGAGGACCGGCAGCGGGCCGTCCCCCTCCGTGTACCCGTGCGGCAGCAGGACGGCCGTCGGGATGCGGTGCTCGCCGGCCGCCAGCAGCCGCGGCCGGGTGGTCAGCACGGGCGCCTGCGTATACGACCGGACCTCCGCGACCGCCTCGGTGCCGCGCAGCACCACGCTCCGGCCGCCCGGCCGGTCCGGCACCGCGGAGGTCAGCACCGTCAACTCCCCGGCCCGCACGGCGGTGTGGACGCCCGGTTCCGCCGAGACCCGCACCACGCCCGCCGCGCCCACCCGGTACACGTGCACCTCGCCGATCTCCGGGTCGGCCGCTTGCTCCCCGGCCGAGGCCGCCACCAGCACGTCCTCGTCGCCCGCGTCCAGCACCGCCCGCAGGTGCAACTCGGCTCCGGTCAGCGTCTTGTCGCCGACCTTGAGCACCCGCGCGCCGTCCTCGTCGGTGATCCGCACCAGCTCCCCGGAGGGCGTCAGGGACGGCGAACCGGCGAAGAGATCAAGCCAAATCCGATCTTCCTCGAGGAGCAACGTGCGAGTGGCGCCAGTCGCCGGATCGACGGTCAGATACGCCTGCTCGCGCTGATCACGGGCCTGCACCAGCAGCAGCGGCTGCCCCGCGCCCGACCACAGCACGTCCGCCAGATACGGATAGCGGCCGGCGTCCCACTCCACCGCCCGGCGCGTGCCGTCCAAGCCCACCAGGAACAGCGACACCACCGCGTTGTCCGTGCCCGCCGCCGGATACGGCACCTCGGCCGGCCGCCGGTCCGGGTGCGCCGGGTCGCCGATCCACCACCGCTGCACGGGCGTCTCGTCCACTCGCGCCACCAGCAGCGCGGCACTGTCCGGCGACCACCAGAAGCCGCGGCTGCGGCCCATCTCCTCGGCCGCGACGAACTCCGCCAGCCCCCAGGTCACCGACGGCCCGTCCGGCTCGGCCAGCGCCCGGTCGCCGGTCCCGTCGGCGCCCACCACCCGCAGCGCGCCCTGCGCCGCGTACGCCACCAGGCGCCCGTCGGGCGACGGCCGCGGGTCCACCACCGGGCCGGGCACCACCAGTTCGCGCGGGGCCGCCCCGCCGGGCGTCAGGCCCGCGGTGAACAGCCGCCCGGACAGCGCGAAGGCCGCCACGGCGACGGCCTTGTCCACCGCGAAGCCCACGATCCCCGCCGAGCCCTCCCGGCTGCGCTCCCGGCGCGCCCGCTCGGCCGGCGACAACTCCTCCTCGCCGCCCGCCAGCAGAGCCGCCGGATCGGCCACCAGCCGCTCCCCGTCCGCCGCCGCGCCGCCGTCCCGGGAACCCCCGTCCCCCGGGGCGGGCGGCACGTCCAGCACCCACAGCGCCTGCGCCCGGTCGGTGCCGGATCCGGACCGCACGAACGCCACGCGGCCGCCCTCCGGCGACGCGACGAAGGCCCGCGGGGCGCCGAGGGTGAACCGCTGGGTCCGCGCGTGCTGCCGCGGGAAGGAGAGCTCGGTCATACCCGCGACCCTAGGGGACGCCACTGACAATCGCCCCTCGATTTCGCCCGGGGGCGGCGCCGTGGCGCGACGTGCGGGATGGCCGGAATCCGGCCATGCGCCCCCATGTGCTTCCGTGCACCGAACAATGCCGACCGACGGAAAGTTATGATCCGTAGCCGTGGGTGGGTAATAACCGTGTGGCAACTGACATGAACCCTGCGTACCTGGGAGGTGAGCCGCTGTGGCAGTGTCGATTTCGGCGGTGCTGCTGCTGCTGATCGTGGTGGTCCTGCTGGTCCGCCGCTCCGGGCTCAAGCCGTGGCACGCCGTGGCCTGTACGCTGCTGGGCTTCTACCTCGCCAGTTCGTCGTGGGCACCGCAGATCAGCGACCTCACGAACAACGTCGCGCAGACCATCTCCAACATCAAGTTCTGACCGGGCAGGGGCGGGCCGTAGGCTTCGCCCCATGACGACCGATCTTCCGGCGACTGAGGCGACACCTCCGGCGGGCCTGCCCGACCGGCGGCTGCTGTTCGTCCACGCCCACCCGGACGACGAAACGATCACCAACGGCGTGACCATGGCCAAGTACGCGGCCGAGGGCGCGCTGGTCACCCTCGTCACCTGCACCCTCGGCGAGGAAGGCGAGGTCATCCCGCCCGAGCTGGCCCACCTGGCCTCGGACCGGGACGACACCCTCGGCGAGCACCGGATCGGCGAACTCGCCGCCGCCATGGAGGCGCTGGGCGTCACCGACCACCGCTTCCTCGGCGGCCCGGGGCGCTACCGCGACTCCGGCATGATGGGTGTCCCGCACAACGACAACCCGAAGTGCTTCTGGCAGGCCGACCTCGACGAGGCGGCCGGCCGGCTCGTGGACGTCATCCTGGAGACCCGCCCCCAGGTGCTGGTCACCTACGACAGCAACGGCGGCTACGGTCACCCCGACCACATCCAGGCCCACCGCGTGGCCATGCGCGGCTACGAACTGGCCGCCGCCCGCGGCCACACCATCGACCGGGTCTACGAGGTCTGCTTCCCCCGCTCGGTGGTCGCGGCGGGCTTCGAGCGGCTGCGCGCCGCCGGCGGCAACTCCGTGTTCCAGCACATCGCCACCCCGGACGACGTGCCCGGCGTGGTGGACGACGCGCTCGTCAACGCCTCCGTGAACGGCGAGGCGTATTCGGACAACAAGAAGGCCGCACTCACCGCGCACCACAGCCAGATCGCCGTGGACGGCCCCTTCTTCGCCCTGTCCAACGAACTGGGCCAGCCGTTCTTCGGCACCGAGTACTTCCGCCAGGTGCGCGGTGAGGCCCTGGCCGAGGGCGTGGCCGACGGGCTGTTCCCCGAGGTGGCGGAGAGCGCGCGTTGAACCGTCCGCAAGCCACGCAAGCCCCGCAGGACAAGCACCCGGTGATGGGACAGCGCGCCCGGCTGGCCGCGTACGCCGTCCTGGCCGTGCTCGCGGTGGTCGTCGCCGTGGCCGGCGCGCTGGTCCAGGCCGGCTGGTTCCCCGGCGGCCTGCTGCTGGCGCTCGCCGGGTGCCTGGCACTGTTCTACGGCGGCGTGAAGGCCACCGGCACCCGGCTGGGCGCGGTGGTGCCCGCCGGGGTCTGGGTGGTGTGCGTCATGCTGCTGAGCACGTCCCGGCCCGAGGGCGACTTTTTGTTCGCCGCGGGCGTCGGACCGTACATTTATCTGCTCGGCGGCGCAATGGGCGCGGTGATCTGTGCCACCGCGCCCCAACTGCCCCCGTCCGGGGCGAATCGCGTCTGACGTTGGCAACCTGGCCTGGGATCATGGTTGGCTTGCGCCGAGCGTTCCCAGGGACGCGGGCCGCGCTGCCACCCCGCTCGGTATGGTGGTCGAGCCGGCGAGCCGCTCACGGTGCTAGGTGACGAGCGGCGCACACAACCGGGAGAGCCTGCATTGAGTCGAGAAACTGACCCTCCGTCCTCCGGCCCCCAGGGGCGTGGGGGAGCCGCGTACCCGTCCGGGACCCCTCCGTACGGCACGCGCCAATTCCCGTCGCTGCACCCGCAGGAAGAGCCGCGGGCCGCGGGTACTCCCGGAACCGAGGCCGCGAACGGCGCCGGTGCGGAGCCGCCCGCCACGGAGCCGAAGACCGAGACCACGATGACCACCCGGATCCGGATCAACATCCCCGGCTCCCGGCCCATTCCGCCGGTCGTGGTCCGTACCCCGGTCGAGAACCCGGCCCCCGGCGCCCAGGACGACCCGACCGGACAGCAGCCGCTGCCGGCCGCCGCCGAGGAGCGGCCCGCCGAGCCCGAGAAGGCCAAGGGCAAGGAGAAGGCCAGCGACTGGTTCGCGCCGCGCAAATCGCAGCCGTCGCCCGCCCCCGGCGCCACCCCGCCGGGCGGCATGCCCGCAGCGGGTGCCGCCGGTCCGGCCGCTCCCGGCGCAACCGGTCCGGGCGCGCGTCCCGGCTCCGGCCGCCGCGGCGCGCCCGACCCCATTGCCGCCGCCTTCAGTTCGCCGCCGGCCACCGACCCCTTCGGTGACACGGGCGTCGACCCGTTCACGGACACCGCGGCCGCCCCCGGCCCGTTCCGCGACAGCGGCAGCGGACCCGGTACGCACGCGGCACCCGACCCCTTCACCGACACGGGCGCCGACCCCTTCCGCGGGACCGCGCCCGGGGCCGACCCGTTCCGGGACACCGGCTCGGGGACGCGTCCCGGGGCCGATCCCTTCACGGACACCGGCGTCGACCCGTTCACGGACACCGGCGCCGCGGCCGGCCCGTTCGGCCGCCCGCAGGCCGGACCGACCCCCGCGGCCGCCGAGGACGGCGCACGCGGCCCGCACGACACCCCCGCCGAGGGCTTCGCCTCGCCGTTCAGTGCCCCCGGGTCCGGGTCCCGGCGCCGTACCCCCGACGCGTCCCTGGGCACCGACGACTTCCCGCCCGGGGTGCCGCGGCCCAGCGACCCGCTGGCGCCGCCCGCCGCCGACAACCCGTTCGCGCCGCCGGCCGGCCAGGAGCGCAGCCCCTTCCCGCCGCGTACGCCCGGTGCCACCGGCCCCGACCCGTTCGCGCCGCCCGCGACCGACGAGCCCTTCCCCGGCTACCAGCCGCCGGCCGGCCCCACCACCGGACCGGCCACCGGGCCGATGCGGATGCCCGGCGCCCCGGCCGCCGACTTCCGGCAGTCGCCGGAGTTCACCCCGCCCGGCGGGGACGTCTCCGGCGACACCCTGGTCAGCGGGATCCCCGTGGTCCCGCCGGCCGAGACGCAGGCCCCGCGCCCGCAGACCGACACCGGCGAGTCCGGCCCGGCCGCCCCGGCCCCCGCGAAGGCCGCCAAGCCCGCCAAGCCCGCCAAGAAGGGCCGCAGCAAGCTGGTGCTGCTCGGCGTCGGACTCGGCGGCGTGGTCGTCATCGCCTACGGCGCCGGCCTGCTGATGGACCACGCCGAGGTGCCCAAGGGCACCACCGTGCTCGGCGTCGACATCGGCGACAAGAACAAGGCCGCCGCGGTCAAGACGCTCGACGCCGCGCTGGGCAACCGCACCACCGCGCCGCTCACCCTCACCATCGGGGACCGCAAGGAGAGCCTGAAGCCGTCCGTGGCGGGCCTGTCCGTCGACACCGACGCCACCGTCCGCAAGGTCGCCCACCCCGACTACAACCCGGTCTCGGTGATCGGCTCGCTGTTCGGCCAGACCCGCAAGGCCGACCCGGTGATACTCGTGGACGAGGACAAGCTCAAGGTCGCCCTCCAGGGCATCGCGGGCCGCGGCAGCGCGGGAAGCGACGCCATGGTGCGCTTCGCCGACGGCAAGGCCATCGGCGTGCCCGGCAAGCCCAGCAACTCCTTCGACGTCAACGCCGCCGCGAGCCAGGTCGCCGCCGCCTACCGCAACCGCGCGGCCACCGGCGTCAACCAGCCCGTCGCCCTGACCGAGCACACCGTGCCGCCGAAGGTCGGCCAGGCCGAACTCGACAAGGCGGTCAACGGCTTCGGCCGCACCGCGATGTCCGGCTTCGTCACCGTGCGGGCCGGCGGCCACTCGATCACCTTCGGCCCCAACAAGTCGCTGCCGAAGTTCCTCAGCATGGTCGCCAACCCCGACGGCACCCTGGCCCCGCACATCGACCTGACCGTCCTCCAGTCGCTGTACGGCAGCACCTTCGACGGAGTGCTGCTCCAGCGCGGCAACGGCACGACCACCGCGGTCACCCCGCAGGACGTGGCCACCGCCCTGATCCCCGCGCTGAACTCCACCAAGGCCGCCGACCGCGACGTGACCCTGCCGAACGTCGCCTCCGGCTGACCTGCCACGACCCGCCCGCACCCCGGACCGTCCCCGGCTCGCCCGGGGCCGTCCGTCAGTGACCCGCGCCGCACCCCGCCGTCCCCGCTGAACCCTTTGCCGCGAACGCCCATCTAACCGGTGGAACGTCGCGGCAGAGGGTGCCGGTGACGGCGGGACCGCAAGGGACGGCGGGGATACGGATGAGTCTGACGGGCACGGCCTTCTTCGTGCTGTGCGTCGCCCTGGTGCCGGTCGCCGTGGCGCTGACGCTGCTCGCCTGGAACAGGGTGCCGGGGCCGCCGGCCGCCCGGATCTCGGCCCGGCTGGGCATGGTGGTCCTCGGCCAGGCCGCCGCGGTGCTCGCGGTCCTGGTGTGGGTGAACAACTCCTACGGCCTGTACGAGTCGTGGAGCGACCTGATGGGGAACAACGGCCAGGTGCAGCTGGGCGCCGCACCCGGCCGCGATTCCGGCCAGGGCACCCAGGTGACGGCCGCCTCCCTGGAGCGGCTGAACTTCTCCCCGGCCAAGGGCGGCGCCCTGAAGACCACCGCCACCGGGCCGCTGTCGCACATCACCGGCACCATCGAGGTGTGGTTGCCGCCGCAATACAAGGACCCCGCCTACCGCGACACCCGCTTCCCGGTGGTGGAACTGCTGCCCGGCTACCCCGGCAGCCCCGGCGCCTGGTTCGGCGCCATGGGCGCCGGGCACGAACTGACCGCGCTCATCGAGGCGCACAAGGCCGCACCCATGATCCTGGTCGCGCCCAAGATGAACGTGCTGGGCACGGTCGACCCGGGCTGCGCCGACCTGCCGCACGGCAGCCGGACCAGCACCTGGCTGGGCGTGGACGTGCCGAACCTGATCGCCGGCAACTTCCGGGTGCTGCCCGGCCCGCACCACTGGGGCATCATGGGCTACTCGGCCGGCGCCTACTGCGCCGCCAACCTGGCGCTGCACCACCCCCGGCAGTTCCACGCGGTGGTCAGCCTGTCCGGCTACAACGCGCCCGAGTCCCGCCTGGTCACCCGCGACCCGATGCTGGCCCGCGCCAACGACCCGTATCTGGAGCTGCGCGACAGCAGGCGGCAGCCGGACGTCGTGTTCCTGATGGCGGGCAGCTACCAGGACAGCGACACGGTGTACGCGGCCAAGGCGCTGCTGTCCACGCTGCACCACCCCGGCACCAGCCGCCTGCTGACCATCGCCAGGGGCGGCCACAACACCCAGGTGTGGAAGGAGATGCTGCCGACCGCGATGGTCTGGCTCTCCCAGCAGACCGCGGGCCGCTGAGGACCGCCGACGCCGCCGGTCCGGGGCCGGGCCCGCGCCACATGCTCAGCCGCGCTGCCACCAGCGGCGCTTGCGCTCCGGGGAGAGGGTGTGGATCGCCGGCCCCAGCAGGTCGAAGGTGACCACGGTCGCCGTGCCGTCGGCTGTGCCGCCCGCCAGCACCGGGCCCAGGCAGATCAGCTTCAGGCCGTCCTCGTGCGGCAGCCCGGCGAACACCGGGGCGCCCGCGCAGCCCACCGGCAACGGCCCGGACCAGCGCACCGCGCCGGCCCCGGTACGGGTCACCGTGCCCGCCAGCAGGACCTGGGGGCGCTGCGGGTGGCGGGCGTCGGGGTCGCCGACCTCGTGGCCGAGCAGGTACGCGGGCAGGCCCGCGCCGTCCTCGTCCCCGTCCTCTTCCGCGGGCAGCGCCTCGATGTCCGGGGGCTGCGCCGCGAGCCCCGCCGTGACCTCCTGCACCGCCCAGGTCCAGCCCCTGCGCTCGCCATGGATGTGCAGGTCCACCGTGGGCATCACCGCCACCCCGGACTGCCCGACCGGCGCCCACTTGCGGGCGAACCCGGGCAGCACCAGCTCATCCGCCGGCAACTCCGGGGCGATCAGCCCCTCCCGCAGGGCGAACGCACCGATCTCGAACCGCGTCTGCGGCTCGGCGGCCACCAGGTACTGGCGGATCGTCTCCTTGCCGTCCAGCACCTCGACCAGGTCGTTGTACCAGAACGCCGTGCCGAAGCTCTTGTCCTTGCGGGCCGCCTGAAGCGGCAGGGTGGTCCGCCCGGCCACGGCCAGCACCGCGTCGGCGACCACGTTCCCCGGCTCGGCCCCCGGCCCGCGCCGTACGGGCGGCTCCTCGGCCTGGGGCTCCTGCTCCGGCGGCGTCCGCTGCTCCTCCGGCTCCGGACCGCTGCCCGCGGCGGCGGACGCCGAGGACCCCGGCGTGCCCTCGTACGAGGTCTGTGCCGGAAGCTGTACGGAAGGTCGCGCGGGGGGTTCCGCCGGGGTTTCTGCCACGTCCGGGACCCTACTACCCGGCCGTACCCGGACGGCGGGCGCCCACCGGCGCCGAGGACAGCGGGACCGCGGCGGTCAGCACGAAGCCGCCGTCGCCGGAGCGGCCGGTGGTCAGCGAGCCGCCGGCCAGCAGCAGCCGTTCGCCGAGCCCGGTCAGGCCGTTGCCGGGGCCGTGCCCGGGCTCGGGGCCGCGCCCGTCGTCCGACACGGTCAGCCGCGCCTGAGCGTCCGTCACGGTGAGCGCGACCACGCACTGCGCCGCGCCGCTGTGCCGTACGGCATTGGTCACCGCCTCCCGCAGCGCCCAGGCGAGCGCGCCCTCGCCGTCCGGGCCGAGCCCCGGCACCCGGTCGGGGACGTGGACGCGCGCGCCGATGCCGGCCGAGGACAGCGCGGTACGGGCGGTGGCGGCCTCGGCGGCCAGGGTCGGCCTGCGGTAGCCGCTGACCGCCTCCCGGACGTCCACCAGGGCCTGCCGGCTGACCTGCTCGATGTCGGCGACCTGCGCGGCCGCGTCCTGCGGCCGGTCCGGCAGCATCCGCCCGGCCAGTTCGCTCTTGAGGGTGATCAGCGACAGCGAGTGGCCCAGCAGGTCGTGCAGGTCCCGGGCCAGCCGCAGCCGCTCCTCGGTCGCCGCGAGCTCGGCCACCGTCTCCCGGGCCGTCCGCAGCTCCCGCATGGTGCGGATGAGCTGCCGCACGCCCACCATGGCGAACCCGCCGAGCAGCGTCGGGATCACCAGGCTCGGGTAGAGGTCGCCGTGCGGCGCGACCGCCGAGCCGATCCCGACCAGCGCCAGGGTCAGCCCGGGCACCGCCCACCGCGACCGCCGGGTCGGCAGCGCCGCCCCGCACGCCACCGCGTCGTACACGAACAGCACCAGCCAGCTCTCGCCGAGCGTGGCGGCCAGCAGCACGGCCAGCGCGGTGAGCCCGGCGAGCAGCCCGTACACCCAGCGCGGCGGCTCCTCGCTCTCGCTGGTGCGGAAGAAGACCAGCGCGAGGTACGCCGCCACGAAGCCGGTCAGGCCCGCCGTGGCGAGCACGGTGACCGGCACCGAGTGGTTCCCGCCGGTCAGGTCGCTGACCGGGGCGCCCAGGTAGAGCAGCCAGATGCCGATCCAGGCCAGCTTGACCAGGGCCTGCCGGCGGTTCTCCGGCGGGCGGCCGATGCCGGTGTCGTCGGCGGCCTCGATCTTCTGCCGCCAGGGCGGCCACGGCTCGCGCGCGGGATCGGTCACGGTGGGCCTCACGCCTTCCGGGTGTCCTTGCGGTACAGCCATGCCGCCGTGCCCGCGAACAGCGCCAGGTAGACCACCAGGACGGTGATGTCCTTGGCGTGCGGGGCGTCGCCGAACTCGATGGCCTGGCCGACCGCGGTGTAGGCGCGGCCGGGCAGGTAGCCGGCCAGGGTCTGCAGCCAGTGCGGGAAGGTGGTGAAGGGTACCCACAGGCCGCCGAGCATCGCCAGCACGAAGTAGCACAGCATGGAGATCGGCCGGGCCACGTCGGCGGTGGCCACGTACCCGATGGCCACGCCCAGCGCGGCGAAGACCATGCTGCCGGCCCAGACGGCCAGCGCGGTCGACACCCACTGCCAGGCGGCCAGCCGGACGTCCTTCACGGCCGCGCCCAGCACCAGCACGATCAGGATGGACGGCAGGCTGACGGTGGCCGCGGAGGCGATCTTCGCGGTGACGTAGCCGCGGCCGGGCAGCGCGGTCAGCCGCAACTGCCGCACCCAGCCCTTCTCCCGCTCCCGCGCGATCCGCTCGGCGTTGCCCATGAGCACCGCGGTCATCGCGCCGAACGCGGCCATGGCGACCATGTAGTACGCCACCACCGTCAGGTTCAGCCCGTCCATCTTCTTGGTCCTGTCCGCGCCGGCGGTGATGATCAGGAAGAGCAGGCCCGGGTAGAGCACCGAGAAGAACATGAACCTGCGGTTGCGCAGGGTGCGGAGGATCTCCAGCTCGACCAGGGTCTTCATCGGTTGCCGGGCTCCTCGGCGGTGGCGGTGACAGC
Source organism: Actinacidiphila acididurans (assembly GCF_016918855.1). Lineage (GTDB taxonomy): Bacteria > Actinomycetota > Actinomycetes > Streptomycetales > Streptomycetaceae > Actinacidiphila > Actinacidiphila acididurans. The sequence continues at coordinate 100,359 of NZ_JADKYB010000014.1, read as the reverse complement.
GGTGGCGGTGGTTGTGGCGGCGGGCGTGGCGGTGTCCGCCGCGGCTTCGGTGATGGCCAGGAACGCCTGCTCCAGGCCGAGCCCGGAGACCTCCAGGTTGCGCGGGTACAGGCCCAGTGCGTAGACGGCGTGCATGGTGGCGTCCGCGTCGTCGGAGCGGATCCGGACGGTGGGACCGGTGATGTCCAGGCCGACCACGCGGGGCAGGCCGCGCAGCGCCGCCTCGTCGATCCGGCCGTCCCGGTCGGCGTCGAGGTCGAAGGTGATCCGGCGGGCGCCGGCCCGGGCCTTGATCTCGGCGGCGGTGCCGTCGGCGATCAGGGCACCGCGGTGCAGCACCAGCACCCGGTCGGCGATCGCGTCGGCTTCTTCCAGGTAGTGCGTGGCGAACAGTACGGTCCTGCCCTGTTCGACCTGGCCGCGCATGGTCGCCCAGAACGCCTGCCGCGCGGTCACGTCCATGCCCACGGTCGGCTCGTCCAGCACGATCAGGTCGTTGGCGCCCGCGGTGGCCATCGCGAACCGCACCCGCTGCTCCTGGCCGCCCGACAGCTTGTTGACCTTGCGGTCGCCGATCCCGTCGATCCCGGCGTCCTTGAGCACCCGGTCCACCGGGTACGCGCGCGGGTGCAGATCGCAGGCCAGGCCCACCAGCTCCCGTACGGTGACGTCCTCCATCAGGCCGCCGGACTGGAGCATCGCCCCCACCCGGCCGGCCGCGATGGCTTTCGCCGGGGTCGTACCGAAGACGGCCACCGACCCGCTGTCCGGATTGCGCAGGCCCAGCAGCAGGTCCAGCGCGGTGGACTTGCCCGCCCCGTTCGGCCCGAGCAGCGCCACCGTCTCCCCGGCCCGCAGCTCCAGATCCAGCCCCGCCACCGCGCGCACCGCGCCGAAGTTCTTGTTCACCGCGCGGAAGGAGACGACAGGCGCTCCCCGGTCCGCGCTTCCCCCGCCGTGCCCGGCGGTCACTGCAGATGTTGCGGTCATGGCATCAGCGTCACGGATGCGGTTCCTTTCGGGCAGTGCCCGCACTCGTGTCTTCGGCATGACAGATGTCACGGGGGCGCGCGTACGCCGGATGCGCCGGGCGCGTGTCCCCGGGGCGCCGATCGTCGTTGACAGGTCATGAACACTCCTCCTGTGCAAATGCCCATTCCTGTCGCCGCGGCGCTGGAAGCCGCCGACGCGGGGAACGTCGAGGATTTCCTGGCCGCCTTCGCCGAGGACGCGGCGGTCGACGACTGGGGGCGGGAGTTCCGCGGCCGGGACGCGATCCGGGCGTGGAGCGACGCGGAGTTCATCGGCAAGGAGGTGAGCCTGCGGGTCACGGGCGTGCGGAGCGAGGGGGGCACCACGACGGTGAGCGCTCAGGTGGGCGGCAAGGGGTTCAACGGGCCCTCGGACTTCACGTTCACCGTGGCCGGCGAGCATGTGACGCTGATGCGGATCACGGGCTGACGGCGGGTGCGGGGTGGGGGCCGGGCGGGGCGTACGGCGGGGCGTACGCCCAGGTGGGTGGCGGGCAGCGAACGCTCTGCAACGGTCCACGTACGCACCGGCGCCTTTCCGTGCCGCCCGGCCTAGCATCGACAAATGACTCGCAGCAGCAGGACCCCACGCCCGCTGACCGTCGACGACGAGACCTTTCTGTGGACGCTGCGGCACGACCACCGTGCCGCGGCCGGGGGGAAGGGCTACGAGGACTGCCGTGAAGTGCTGACGATTCGGCGTACGGGTGCGCTGGGCCGGCTGCTGATCACCTTCGCCCACGGCCCGGGCCATCTGGTACCGGACGCGCACGCCCCGTCGGGCGCGGTCGGCACTCCCGAGGGCACCTGGCTGAACCTGCACGAACCCGGTACGGTGCGGGCCCTGCTGGAGGCCGCGCACGATCTGGGGCTGGGCGCGGACAGTGCGGCCGTCTACGAGGTGGACGGCTGGACGCTCTTCGCCTCCGCGGCCGCGCGGTGTGCCCGTACGCCGGAGGACGGCGGCCCCTGATGTGGAGAAACGTTCCGGCCCGTTTCCGGCGGTAGTCTGCCCGGGTGATCCGTGTGCTCCTCGCCGACGACCAGTCCATGGTGCGTGAGGCCCTGGCCACGCTGCTGGGGCTGGAGGACGACATCGAGGTGGTCGCCCAGGTGGCGCGCGGGGACGAGGTGGTGGCCGCGGTCCGCGAGCACGCGCCGGACGTGGCCCTGCTCGACATCGAGATGCCCGGGATGACCGGGATCGAGGCCGCGGCGCACCTGCGTACGGCCTGCCCCGAGGTGAAGGTCGTCATCGTCACCACCTTCGGCCGGCCCGGCTACCTGCGCCGGGCCATGGAGTCCGGGGCGGAGGCCTTCCTGGTCAAGGACGCGCCGGCCGCCCAGCTCGCCGAAGCGGTCCGCCAGGTCCTCCAGGGCCACCGCGTCATCGACCCCACCCTGGCCGCAGCCGCTCTGGCCGAAGGGCCCGACCCCCTCACCCCCCGCGAACGCGAAGTCCTCAACGCCGCGGCCGACGGCTCCGTCAACGCGGACATCGCCCGCCGCCTTCGCCTCTCCGAGGGCACGGTTCGCAATTACCTCTCCACCGCGATCCAGAAGACCGGTGCGCGTAATCGCACCGAGGCGGTGCGGATAGCCCGCGAAAAGGGCTGGCTCTGAACGGGGGTACCCCCCGTACTCCCCGCACCGCTCCTCGGGCTCGTCCCGCAGCCCTTCGCTCGGCCTGCGGCCCTGCGTTGCCGGTTCGCCCGGGTGCGCCCGGTCGGCCTTGCGGCCGGTTCGGCACCGGCGGTCTCCGCCGTTGTGGTTGCGCGCCGTTGCGCCGGGGCGTGGGGGCCGTCTGCGCGGGCCCCCGCGACCCCGCGCGGCTTCACCGGGCTCGGCCTGGGGCCCCGCGTTGCTGGTTCGCCCGGGTGCGCCCGGTCGGCCTTGCGGCCGGTTCGGCACCGGCGGTCTCCGCCGTCGTGGTTGCGCGCCGTTGCGCCGGGATGTGGGGGCCGTCTGCGCGGCCCCCGCACCCCCGCAACCCCCGCACTCCCTGCACCCCCGCACTCCCTGCACCCCCCGCGCTTAGCGGCTCGCCCTGTGCGCGGCTCGCGTTCGGATCGAGGGCCGCTGCGGCGCCCGGCCGCACCCCGTTCGACCGCCGCCAGGAATCAGTTGAGCATGGCCCGGGCCGCGCGGGCCTGGCCGCGGATGGTGGTGGCTGTTTCGGGGTCGAAGGCGCCGATCACTTCGGCGTATTCGTCCATCGCGGCGGCGCCGCCGAGGAAGTCGCCCATTTTGACGAGGAGGTGGGCGCGTTCGAGGCGGAGGCGGGCGGGGTGGCGGGGGAGGAGGAGGGTGAGGTCGATGGCCCAGAGTTCGACGGAGCGGCGTTCGGAGCGGGGGGCGGCCCAGGAGCGGATGTTGGTCAGGACGCGGCGGATGATGTCGAGGGGGTCGGCGGGGACCAGGGCGTCGGGGGTCAGGGGGGCGCCGGTGGTGGAGGTGACCAGGAGTTCCGCGTCGGTGTCGGAGAGGACGCGGCCGCCGTCGAAGGGGTCGGCCAGCACACAGGGGCCGCCGGGATCGCCGAAGCCGACCACGAAGTGCCCGGGCAGGGCGACGCCGTGCACGGGCGCGCCGGCCCGCCGGGCGACCTCCATCCACACCACCGACAGCAGGATGGGCAGCCCGCGCCGGCGCCGTACGACCTCCTGGAGCAGGGAGGACGACAGGTGCCGGTAGTCGGCGGGGAAGCCGTGGAAGCCGCAGCGCTCACCGAGCACCTGGCGCAGCGCGGTCGCCCACTCCAGCGGCGTGGACAGCCCGTACGGCAGCAGGCCGGCCAGCCGGTCCAGCTCGATCTGGGCCAGGTCGGCGGGGGCGCCGTCCAGCGCAGGGTCGGCCTGCGCGCCGATCAGCAGGCACAGCTCCGCCAGGTCGGGCCGCTCCTCGCGGGCGGCGGCGGCGAACCGTTCACGTACGTCAGGGGTCATGGGTGCCAGGTCGGTCCGGCGGTTGTCGGCCGCAGGTAGTGGTAACGGTGGTGGTCGATGAAGCCCAGCCGGTCCCACAGGGCGCGGGCCGCGGAGTTTCCGGTCTCGACCTGAAGGTACGCCGCCGTGGCCCCCTCCTCGTACGCCTGCCGGGCCAGCGCCCCGACGACCGCGGTGGCCAGGCCGCGCCGCCGCGCCCCCGGCTCGACCTCGACCGCGCCGAACAGCGCCCACTGCCCGTCGACCACCGCGCGGCCTATCGCACCGGGCGCCGTGGCGAACCACACCGACGGCCCGCCGGACACCACCGTCAGCGCCGCGTCGGCCAGTTCCCCCGTACGGTGATACGCCGCCAGCCACGCGGCCCCCGGTGTCCGCGACAGGCTCACCTCCTGCGCACCCACGGCGGTCTGCTGCAGCAGCGGGGCCAGCGGCGCGGTCCGCACCACCGTGTCGCCCTCGCGCTCCCAGCCCAGGGCGGCGACCTGCGCGGCGTACCGCGAGGAATCCGGCACCTGGAGGCACGGCGCCAGGCCACGCTCCCCGTACCACCGCACGACGCGGGGCAGTGCGTCCGGCAGCGGCAGCCCGGGGTCGCCGGCCACCAGCGCCGAGTTCGCCCGCCGGGTGAAGCCGCCGGAGGCCCGCAGCGTCCACGCGCCGAGCCGGTCCGTCTCGGTGGCCGGCCAGGCGCGCGAGGCGATCTCCTCGAGCTCCTCGTCGCTCACCGCGGGCACCCGCAGCCCGGCCCGGGGACGGGCCGGCGGCACCACTTTCCCCGACACCAGTGACGCCTCTTCGATCCGCACCGTCTCGCCGCTCCGCCGTGTGACCGACACCACTCCAGCATCCCAGGATGCGAGAACACCGACCGTATCGGTGAACGTAGGATGCCCGTCGGTGATCCCGATCACCTGCCGTACCGACACGCGTTTACCCACGTCAGCGGGGGTGATGCGGATCTCGAACCGGGCTCCGGCCGAGAATTCCCCTGGCATGCCTGCCCCTCCTGTTCGGATCGTGCCCAGGAACGGAGATACTAGGGGCGGGCATCGACGACGCCGCGCTCCCGCGCGTGATGAGCCCTATCGAGGAGGAACGACAGCGTGACCTACGTCATCGCGCAGCCTTGTGTAGACGTAAAGGACAAGGCGTGCATCGAAGAGTGCCCGGTCGACTGCATCTACGAGGGCTCCCGGTCCTTGTACATCCACCCGGACGAGTGTGTCGACTGCGGCGCGTGTGAGCCGGTCTGCCCGGTCGAGGCCATCTTCTACGAGGACGACACCCCGGAGGAGTGGAAGGACTACTACAAGGCGAACGTCGAGTTCTTCGACGAGCTCGGTTCGCCCGGCGGCGCCTCCAAGCTCGGCCTCATCGAGCGGGACCACCCCATGATCGCAGCGCTGCCCCCGCAGAACCAGGACCACTGAGTCCCGTTCCCGCGGGCGGCCGGAGCTCCGCCGGGCCCCGTACGGCACCGCGCCGTGCGGGGCCGCGGCGTATCCGAACCCCCAGGAACGACCCGCACCACCCGCACGACAAGCACGACGACGAACGAGAGTGAGCCCGTGAGCATCTCCGCCCGCCTCCCGGTGTTCCCCTGGGACCGCCTGGAGCCGTACAAGGCCACGGCCGCCGCGCACCCGGACGGCGTGGTCGACCTGTCGGTGGGCACCCCGGTGGACCCCGTCCCCGACGTGGTCCGGCAGGCGCTGGCCGCCGCCTCCGACAGCCCCGGCTACCCGCTCACCTACGGGACGCGCGCGCTGCGCGAGGCCGCCGCCGGATACCTGCGGCAGTGGCACGGAGTGGCGGGCGCGGACCCGGCGCACGTGCTGCCGCTGATCGGCTCCAAGGAACTGGTCGGCTGGCTGCCCACCCTGCTCGACCTGCGCGAGGGCGACCAGGTCGCCCTGCCGCGGCTGGCCTACCCGACGTACGAGATCGGCGCGCTGCTGGCCCGCGCGGAGCCGGTCACGTACGACGACCCGGTCGCCGATCTGGACCCGGCGCGCGTGAAGCTGCTGTGGCTCAACAGCCCCTCCAATCCGACCGGCCGGGTGCTGACCGCCGCCGAGCTGCGCCGGACCGTGAGCTGGGCGCGGGAGCACGGGATCCTGGTGGCCAGCGACGAGTGCTACATCGAGCTGGGCTGGGAGGGCACCGAGCCGGTCTCGGTGCTGCACCCCGACGTGTGCGGTGACAGCCACGAGGGCCTGCTCGCCGTCCACTCGCTGTCCAAGCGGTCCAACTTCGCCGGCTACCGCGGCTCCTTCCTGGCCGGCGACCCGGCGGCCGTCCGCGAACTGCTCGAGGTGCGCAAGCACGCGGGCATGATCGTGCCGCAGCCGGTCCAGGCCGCGATGACCGCCGCGCTCGGCGACCGCGCGCACGCGGTGGAGCAGAAGGAGCGCTACGGGCGCCGCCGTACCGCCCTGCGGGCCGCTTTCGAGTCCGCCGGCTTCCGTATCGAGCACAGCGAGGCCGGCCTCTACCTGTGGGCGACCCGCGCCGAGAAGTGCTGGGACACCGTGGGCGACCTGGCCGGGCGGGGCATCGTCGTTGCCCCCGGCGAGTTCTACGGCGCCGCCGGCGAGTCCTTCGTCCGGATCGCCCTCACGGCCACGGACGAGCGGGTCGAGGCGGCGGTGCGCAGGCTGGCGCGCTGAAGCCGGCGCAAGCGCGAAGGGGCTGGGCGTTCACGGGGAACGCCCAGCCCCTTCGCATGCGCTTCGGTGGCGGATCAGGCCAGCGGGAGGCCCTTGAGCGGGAGCTGGCCGGCGTTGGGGAGGGAGGAGAGGGTCTCGGCGCCCGGGACGGCGCTGCCGGCGGACTCGGCGGTGCCGCCGACCAGGCGGCCCGCGGTGTCGGTGGCCTGGCCGGCCGTCCGCTGGGCGGCGGGGGCGGCGGTACGGCTGGTGGTGCCGACGATGCGCCCGGCGGCCGGGAGCGCGGTCTTCACCGCGTCCGAGCCGGTCTGCGCGGCCAGCCCGGTCGCTTTCTGCGCCGCGCCGTCCACGGTGCGGCCGACGTTCGCGCCGTCGACGTTCGTCAGCCCGCCCAGGTCCGGCTGGTGCGGGGTCGCGGCCTGCGCGGCACCGGCACCGACCAGGGGGGCGGCGGCCGCGCCGAGCAGCAGGGCGGCCTGGGCGATGCGGCGCGGGAGGGGGAGGGACATGGTGCGTGCACTCCTTGACGGGGTGGGAACCGTTCGGTCGGGCTGATTACCGCTGCAGCCGGGCGAAGGTTGCGGGCCCGATGAGTAAAGAATCAGTAATGCATCGCATTATCGGAGTCCGGCAGTTCGGGTATAAACGGACAGCTCATATGACCGCGCGGAAACGTCTCTCCCCTTGCGCGGTAAGGGGTTTGTGCTGCCGGTCCGCCCGGTGGGGTGAGGGCCGCGGACGCGTGTTGCCGCGACGGGTACGTACTTCTGACGGGTGACGACAAGAAGAGGTGCACGAATTCCGGGGTCGTGGATCCGTAAGGTCGTGAATCGTACGGTCGCGGATGGTGCGAGCGACGGCCCGCGGGCTACGGAGCGACGGTGATCCATGCCATTGCCGGCCCGCGGGTTACGGCGCCACGGTGATCCGCACCAGCGCCGGCCCGCCGCCGTCGGACTGCGCCCCGCCCTTGGCGGTCGTCGCCTTCTGCCGCTGCCAGCCCTTGCCGGACTGGGCCGCCAGCCACCGCGCGTCGCCGTAGGTCACCTGCTCGATTTTGAGGTCGTGGGCGTGGGCCACCGCCCACTGGGCGACCTCCCAGCCGCGCAGGGTGCCGTCGTCTGCCGCCGCGCCGGCCGCCGCGGCCGGGACCGCGACCGTACGCGGCGCCGGGTCCTTGCGGGGCCGTACCGCCGTGCCGAACTCGCGGGTCAGCCGGGCCGTCACCTGCGCCGGGCTGCCGGCGCCGCCGCCCGCGCTGTCCGGGGTGTCCGCGCCCGTCGTGCAGCTCAGCGCGCCGTTCGCCCGTCCGGTCAGCGCGGCCGTGAGCAGGGTCGCGTCCGCCTCGTGCTTGGCGTACGCCTGCGGATATCCGCTTCTTTGCACCCGCTGGGCCGCCACGGTCAGCGGCAGCCGCGAATACCCCTTGATTTTCACCAGGCTGTCGAAGAATTCGTTCGACGCGTAGACCGGGTCGAGGATTTGTGCCGCGGTGCCCCAGCCCTGCGAAGGCCGCTGCTGGAACAGTCCGACCGAATCCCGGTCCCCGCCGTGGAGATTGCGCAGCCGCGATTCCTGGAGCGACGTCGCCAGAGCTATCGTCAGCGCGCGTTCGGGCAGCCCCCGCGATGCCGCCACCGCCGCGATCGTCGCCGCGTTGCCCGCCTGTTCCTGCGTCAGATCCATGGCGTTGCCCTCCGCCGTCACCGTGCAGCCGGGCCCCGCGGGGGAGTTGGCGGCGAAGTGGTACACGGTGTACCCGGCCAGGCCGAGCAGGACGAGCAGGAGGGTGGCGTTGCGGAGGGGATGGCGCTTGCGGGGGGAGGGCGAGGGCACGCATCGGAGCGTAGCGAATCCCCCGAGGTCGCGGCCCTCGTCAGCGTGTCGGTCCGGACCCCGCCCCGCGTGGCGGAACGTTTCTACCGGTAGACCGCGCCCGGCTGGGGGACGGCGGGGGCGAGCAGTTCGGGGACCGTCACGAAGGTGTAGCCCTGCCGCCGCAGGCCGTCGATGATGCCGGGCACGGCCGGCACGGTCCCCTGGTAGAGGTCGTGCAGCAGGACGATGCCGCCCCGGCTCGCGCCGCTCAGGATCCGCTGCCGGATGAGCGGCGTGTCGGTGGTGGCGTAGTCGGAGGCGGAATCGCTCCACAGCACCTGGGCCAGCCCGAGCTCCCGGCACACCTGCGCGACCTTCTGGTCGGTCCGGCCCTGCGGCGGCCGCATCAGCGTGGGCCGGATGCCGGTCAGCTTCTGCACCGCGTCGTTCAGCATGGTGAGCTGGGCCCGTATCTGCGCGGGCGTGAGCGAGGGCAGCCGGGGGTGGGTCCAGGTGTGGTTCGCCAGCACGTGCCCGTCCGCGGCCATCCGCTTCACCAGACCGGGGTACGCGTCCACGTGCCGGTGCCCGAGCAGGAAGAACGTCGCCCGCACCTTCTTCCGCTCCAGGATCCGCAGCAGCGCGGCGGTGTGGGCGCTGGGCGCGGAGTCGAAGGTGAGCGCGATGCACTTCGCCTTCCGGCAGTCCACGGAGCCCGGGGCCTTGTTGCGCTCTCCGCCCTTCCCGTTGTCGACCTTGAACGCGGCTTCCCGCGCGCCGCGCGCCGACGTGACGCCGTACGCCGCCCCGCTCCCGCTCACACCGACGGCCACGCACACGGCCACGGCCACTGCGGCGACCGATCGCCCCGCCCGCCGCTTCCTGCTGCCTGTACGGTCACCGCCGCCGGTTGCGCCCATGCCGAAACCTCCGGGCCTGGCTCCTTCTGGTGTTCACGCCCCGCAGCCCCCTACCGATGCTCCGGGGCACGCTCGACGGCCGCAACCGGAACGGACTCCGGCCAGGGGGTCGTCTCGGCCAGGAGCGCCGTACGGAGCCAGGCGTGAGTGGAGCCCGGGGTGGGGCGGTCGGGGGCGGCGGAGAGGCGGGCGGTCAGGGACCAGTAGGCGTCAAGGCGGGGCTCGGTGGTGAGCAGGCCGGCCAGGGCGCGGCGGAAGGCGGGGGTGTCGCGGGTCGCGAGGGAATCCGCGTGGGCGGCGACGAAGGAGTCCAGGGCCTCGCCGGGGTGCGGCGGGCGGCCGGCCAGCAGGTGGGGGACGGCCAGGCCGTAGGACGCGATGAGTCCTTCGTAGAGGACGGCCGGGCGGTGGCCGGAGCTCCGGCGGTGGGTGACCGGCTGGGACTTGGCGGCCTCCGGGCGTACCGCCGCGACCAGCGCGTGCAGCCGGGCGAGGGACAGCACCTGATCGGGCGTCGGGTCGGCCGGGAGGACCGGGACGGCCTGGTCGAGGACCGCCGTCACCAGGCCGGTCGGCAGCCGCGGCGGCAGCCAGCGCCGCCAGAACCGGGCCAGCGCGGCCGTACCCGGCGGATCGGGCAGCGCGCCCAGCAGGCGCAGCCGGTCGGCCCGCTCGGCCGCCGGCCCCTCGTCCAGCAGGTGCAGTGCGGCCTCGCGCCAGCGCAGCGCGGTCAGCCGGGCCCTGGTCTCCGCCAGGTGCGCCGCGATCACCTCGTCCAGCGCGTCCTCGTCGTCCAGCGCCGCCGCCACCGCCGCGACCGGCAGCCCCAGTCCCCGCAGCGAACGGATCAGCCGCAGCCGGTCCAGCGCCCCCGCCCCGTACCGCCGGTGCCCGCCCGCACTGCGCCCCGCCGCCGGCAGCAGGCCCCGGTCCGAATAGAAGCGCACGGTCTTCACGGTCACCCCGGCCCGCTCGGCCAGTTCCCCGATGCTCCACGTCCGCTCGGCGGTCACGCTTGAACCTCCCCCAACGGGAGTTCCTACCGTACCGGCGGACCCGACGCCCTGAGGAGGCTCGCATGACCGCGTACGTGCTCGTTCCCGACGTCCACACCGGCGGCTGGGTGTGGGAGCGGACCGCCGCGCTGCTCCGCGAGGCGGGCGCCGCCGCGTATCCCGTGACCCTCACCGGCATGGGCGACCCCGGCCGTCCGGCCGGCCCGGACACCACGCTCGACACCCACATCGCGGACGTGGTGCGGGCCATTGACGGGACTGGTGACCCGCAGGTCGTGCTCGTCGGCCACGGGTACGGCATTCACCCGGCCCTGGGCGCCGCCGACCTCCGCCCGGCTCGCGTCGCCCGCGTCGTCCACCTCGACGCGGGCCTGCCCAAGGACGGCGACCCCCCGCTGGCCCTGATTCCGGACCCTTCGGTGCGGGAGGCCTCCGGCGGCTCCGTTTCGGCCGGGGAGTGGGAGCGCTGGGGGAGTACGGCCGGGGTGCCGGCCGAGGATCTGGCCCGGCTCACCGAGCGCGCCGCACCCCAGCCGATGGGGACCCTGACCCAGCCGCTCCGTCGTACCGGCGCGGCCCACGACGTCCCCACCACCGGCGTCCTGTGCACCGCCGGTGGCGGCAGCATCGCCCGGGTCGAGGCGATGATCGCCATGGGCGACCCCCACCTGGCCCAGCTCACCGCTCCTGGCGTGACCTTCTTCGAACTGCCCACCGGCCACTGGCCCATGCTCTCTGCTCCCGCCGACCTCGTCCGGGTCCTGCTGTCCGCCGCCGCGGGCGAAGGGCACCGGATCACCCGGCGGCGACCCACGCACCTGCGGCCCTTCCTGCTGGACGTACCCGACCTTCCGCGCGAACGGAGGGGGCGGGTGGACCTCTACGTGCCGAATTTTCGGGGGGAGCATGTGCGGGGGAGCGGCGGGCGCCGGGCTGAGGGGGCGGACGTCTCTTCGCCGGATGACGCGCCCGACGCTGCCGGGACGTGGCCGGCGGTGGTGTTCGTGCACGGTGGGCCGGTGCCCGAGGCTGCCCGGCCCACCCCGCGTGACTGGCCTTCGCTCACCGGTTACGCCCGGCTCGTGGCGTCGTACGGTGCCGTCGGTGCGATCGTCGATCACCGGTTGCACGGCCTCGGCGACTGGGAGCGGGCCGCCGCCGACGTGGCCGAGGCGGTCGCGGCGGTACGTGCCGACCCGCGCGTCGACCCCGACCGGATCGCGCTCTGGTACTTCTCGGCCGGCGGCCTGCTCGCCGCCGACGTCCTGGCCGCGCCCCCGCCTTGGCTGCGCTGCGTTTCCGCAAGCTATCCGGTCCTGGCGCCCCTGCCCGGCTGGGGCCTCGCGGGCTCCCGCTTCCACCCGGCCGAGGCCGTCCTCGGCGCCGGCCGGCTCCCCCTCGTCCTCACCCGCGTCGGGGCGGAACGCCCCGAACTCGCCGCGACGGTGGCCCACTTCACGGCTGCCGCCCGCGCCTGCGGCGCCGCCCTCGAGATCATCGACGTCCCCGGTGCGCCGCACGGCTTCGAGACCGCCGAGCCGAGCGAATCCGCCAAGGGTGCGGTTCTTTCTGGGGTACGGACGGTGTTGGGGCACCTCGGAGTGGCGCCGTAGGGCCGCGCTGACCCGGCCGGGTTCGCCGGGGAGCGCCCGGCAGGGGCGCGGGGCTGTGTTTGCTGTGCGGCTGGCGCCGCGTGGGCGCGAGCTCCCCCAGCGCTTCGCCTGGGGGTACCCCCAGCCACCGGCCGGTGGTCCGGACGCGACAGCAACTGCCCCTTTGGGCCGGTGGCGACCCGCGCCACGGAATTGGGCTGGTCGCGCAGTTCCCCGCGCCCCTGACTACTCCCGGCGAGCCCCCGCGGCGCAGCCGCGGCCCCGGGTACTCCGGGCGGGCCGCCCCACCGTCCGGCAGCCCCGGTACTCCCGGCGAACCCCTCCACCGCCAGGTGGCCCCCGGCCATTTCGGGGCGAGCCGTCGAGGATCAGGCCGCTAGCCTGGGCGCATGCACAGCAAAGTGGCCGCACTGGATCTCGGGCAGGACGCGGTGACCCTCACCGCACACCTGGTGGACGTACCGTCGGAGAGCCGGCAGGAGAAGGCGCTCGCGGATTTGGTGGAGCAGGCACTGCGAGGGGTGCCCCATCTGCGGGTGGACCGGGACGGAGACGCGGTCGTGGCCAGGACCGCGCTGGGCCGCGCGGAGCGGGTCGTGCTGGCGGGGCACCTGGACACCGTGCCGGTGGCGGACAATCTGCCGTCGAGGCTCGACGAGGACGGGCTGCTGTGGGGGTGCGGCACGTCCGACATGAAGGCGGGCGTCGCGGTGCAGCTGAAGCTGGCCGCAGGCCTGGCCGAGCCGAACCGCGACGTCACGTACGTGTTCTACGACGCCGAGGAGATCGCCTCGGAGTTCAACGGCCTGAAGCGGCTGGCCGAGCGGCACCCGGACTGGCTGGCCGGGGATTTCGCCGTACTGATGGAGCCGACCGGGGGCCGGGTGGACGGCGGCTGCCAGGGCACGCTGCGGGTGGAGGTACGCACCACAGGGCGCCGCGCGCACTCCGCCCGGAGCTGGCTGGGGGAGAACGCGATCCACAAGGCCGCACCGATCCTGGACCGCCTCGCGGCCTACGAGCCGCGCCGCGTGGAGATCGACGGCCTGGTCTATCCCGAGGGCCTCAACGCCGTCCTCATCAACGGCGGCCACGCCACCAACGTGATCCCCGACTTCTGCACGGTCACCGTCAACTACCGCTTCTCGCCCGACCAGAGCGAGCGGCAGGCCCTGGACCGGGTCCGGGACCTCTTCGACGGCTTCGACGTGCTGGTCACCGACAGCGCACCGGGCGCCCTGCCCGGCCTGTCCCACCCGGCCGCAGCCGCCTTCGTGGCGGCGATCGGGACGGCCCCGGCCGCCAAGGAAGCCTGGACCGACGTGGCCCGCTTCGCCGCCCTCGGCATCCCCGCGGTCAACTACGGCCCCGGCGACCCCACCCTCGCCCACACCCGCGAGGAACACGTGGTGGCCGCCTCGATCCTGGAGGCCGAGACCCGGCTGCGTACCTGGCTCACCGCCTGAGACCGGCCTGAGACCGGCTCCGTACCGGCTCGTGCGCACCTCGCCACACCGAACCTGAGCAACCGAACTGGGGTGCGCACCGGTCCTCATTCCCGGCATGGTGTGATCGGATACGTCCGATCCGGATGGGGGGAAGAGGCGCGTCGTGGGGCTGACCGGTAGATGGTTCGCGATCCTGCTCGTCGCCGCCGCGATAGGGGCGGTGGCGTGTGCCGTGCTGTTCTGGTCCCGGGTCCGCGGCCCGCGTGCGATACGGCTGGCCGAGCGGGTCGGCCTGATCTTCCTCTGCCAGATCACCGCGATCTTCGTGGTGATGGTCCTGATCAACAACCAGTACGGATTCTACGCCTCCTGGGACGACCTGCTGGGCGACGCCAACACCGGCGGCAAGCCCACCCCGACGAGCACCCCGACCCCGGCCGTCCCCGACTACCGGGCGACGTTCGCCTCGTACTCCCAGGGCTTCGAGCGGGCCAGCGTCCGCGGCTGGGACTCGGGCACCAAGGGCGACGTGATCGTGTGGCTGCCGCCGCAGTACGGCAAGAAGGAGTTCGCGCACACCCGCTTCCCGGTGATCGAGGTGCTGCACGGCATACCCGGCACCCCGCACAGCTTCCTGCGCGGCATGCGGCTCGGCCAGATCATGCAGGACGAGATCACCGCCGGCCGCGCGGAACCGGCCATCCTGGTGCTGCCCACGATCACCCCGGACCGGGTCAACACCGGCTGCGCGGACGTCCCCGGCAAGAGCAAGGTCGGCACCTGGCTGGCCGACGACGTGGTCAAGACGATCGAGCGCAATTTCCGGGCCCTGCCCGCCCCTCGCGGCTGGGCCGTGATGGGCATATCGACCGGCGGCTACTGCGCGGCCCGGCTGGCGCTGGAATACCCCGACCGGTTCGCGGCCGGCGCGGCCCTGGCCCCCGACAACCCGGCCGACGGGCTGCGTAACCCGCTGTGGCTGGCCCGTAACACCCGCCCCGACACCCAGCTCCTGGTCGAGTCCAGCCTCCAGGACCCGGACAGCCCGCCGAAGTTCGCCGACTGGATCACCAGCGCGGTGCAGCCGCCGGCCACCGTCACCACGATGCGGATCAAGAACGGCGGGCACAACTGGAAAACCTGGGGCCGGATGTTCCCCGACGCCTTCACCTGGGTCAGCGGCCGGATCGAGGCCCCCCGGGCGGTTCCCTTGGCCCCGTCCGCGGCGCCTTGATGCGTACGCTGCCGGTATGACTGACGAATTCGAATCCTTCGAGCCGGGCGAGGCCCAGGAGGCCGCGGCAGCGGCGAACGCCGCCGCGGAGCGCGTGCCCTTCAGCAAGGACTGGCCCGAGCGGCACACCGGCCCCGTGGTCCGCCGGCGCGGGCAGGTGCAGGCCGGCACCACCGACCAGCGGCTGCTGGACAGCCACGGCCCGTCGGACTGGGTGCACGGCGACCCGTGGCGCGTGATGCGGATCCAGTCGGAGTTCGTCGAGGGCTTCGGCGCGCTGGCCGAGCTCGGTCCCGCGGTCAGCGTCTTCGGCTCGGCCCGCACCTCGGCCGACTCGCCCGAGTACGCGGCCGGCGTCCGCATCGGGCGCGCCCTCGCCGAGGCCGGCTTCGCCGTGATCACCGGCGGCGGCCCGGGCGCCATGGAAGCGGCCAACAAGGGCGCCCTGGAGGCCGGCGGCGTCTCGGTCGGCCTCGGCATCGAGCTGCCCTTCGAGCAGGGGCTCAACCCCTACGTCGACATCGGCGTCAACTTCCGCTACTTCTTCGTCCGCAAGACCATGTTCGTCAAGTACGCGCGCGGGTTCGTGGTCCTCCCCGGCGGCTTCGGCACGCTCGACGAACTCTTCGAGGCACTCACCCTCGTCCAGACCAAGAAGGTCACCCGTTTTCCGATCGTCCTCTTCGGCACGTCCTACTGGGGCGGCCTCGCCTCCTGGGTCCGCTCCACCCTCGTCGCCGAGGGCAAGGCTTCGCCTCTGGACCTCGAGCTCTTCCACGTCACCGATGATGTCGACGACGCGGTTGACCGGGTCACCAAGGAGAGTGCGTAGCGTTTTTTCGACGGGGGTTCGCCGGGGGTACCTGGGGGCGCGGGGAACTGCGCGAGCAACCACTGACAGCCGGCGGTCCGGATGCGACAGCAACTGCCCCTTTGGGCCGGTGGCGACCCGCGCCACGGATGACGGTTGCTCGCGCTGGGGGCACCCCTGGGGGTACCCCCGGACGGAGTCTGGGGGAGGAGTCTGGGGGACCCCGCGCCCCTGGGTCTTCCGGGCGAACCCTTCGCCCGTTACGCCAGGCCCCGCCGGGCGACGGCGGGGGGACGGTCACCCCGGATCGCGCTGACCATGTCGAGGACCTCGCGCGTTTCCTGAACCTCATGGACGCGGTAGACCTGCGCCCCGAGCCAGGAAGAGATCGCCGTCGCGGCCAACGTCCCGACGAGCCGCTGATGCACCGCACGGTCAATGCTCTCGCCGACGAAATCCTTGTTGGACAGGGAGACGAGGACCGGCCAGCCGGTCGCGGTCATTTCGGGCAGGCGACGGGTCGCCTCCAAGGAGTGACGTGTGTTCTTGCCGAAGTCGTGGCCCGGGTCGATGAGGATGCCGTCGCGCCGGACGCCGAGGTCGACGGCCCGCTCGGCGAGGGCGAGGGTCACGCGGAGGATGTCGGCCATCACGTCGTCGTAGCCGACCCGGTGCGGGCGGGTGCGGGGGAGGGCGCCGCCGGCGTGGGTGCAGACCAGGCCGGCGCCGTCGCGGGCGGCGACGGCCGCGACCTCGGGGTCCACGCCGCCCCACGCGTCGTTGAGCAGGTCCGCGCCGGCCGCGCAGGCGGCCTCGGCGACCTCGTGGCGCCAGGTGTCGACGCTGATGACCACATCGGGGTGGCGGCGGCGTACCTCGGCCACGAAACCGGCGGTCCGGCGGATCTCCTCGGCCGTCGAGACCTCCTCGCCGGGGCCGGCCTTCACGCCGCCGATGTCGATGATCGCCGCGCCGTGGGCGATCGCCTGTGCCACCCGTTCCAGTGCCGGCTCGTCGGTGAACGTGGCCCCCTGGTCGTAGAAGGAGTCCGGCGTACGGTTGACGATCGCCATGATCACCTGCTCCCGTTCGCCGAATTCGCGGCTGCCCAGCCGAAGTGGCACTGTCACTCCTCATCTCAGACTCATGCGATCGTGGCACGATCGTGCCTGACACGTCCTGCCCGCCCCGCCCGTCCTGCGCCACCCGACGGGCCGGGGCAGCACAGTGGGCACGATGGGCAGGGCGCGTACAGGCAGGACTCGCAGACAGGGCCGGACCCCGGGAGATCGACTTGTTCTGGTTCATGATCATCGCGCTGGTCGCGGTGGTGGCCGCGGTGGCCATGGCGGTGCTCGGCGACGGCGGCGCGCTCAAGGACGCCGAGCCGGACCGGCTGGAGGACCGGCTGCCCCCGGACCGCCCGCTGGTGCGCTCCGACATCGACGCGGTACGGCTGCCGGTGGCGGTGCGCGGCTACCGGATGATGGACGTCGACGAGGTGCTGGACCGGCTCGGCGCCGAGCTGGCCGAGCGCGACGCGCGGATCGCCGACCTGGAGGCGTCGCTGGCCGGGGTGTCCGCGGCGCGGGTGGCCGAGGGCGCGGACCGCGGTGGCGCACGGGAGGCGGCCTACGGGTCGTACGGTGGTGGGGCGCAGCACGGCGTCCCCGAGTACGGCGGCGCCGACGGCCCGGAGCAGGGCGCGGGCGGTGCCGACCACGGTGCCGCGGGCGACCAGCGGCCGGGTGGGGGCCGGGCCGGTGAGTACGGCGGGCACGGTGGATACGGCGGGGACGAGGACGGGCGCGGTAGTGAGTGATCCGGGTGAACCAGGCGCACAGGACGCCGGCGGTACGGGCGGCGGTGCGCCGGTGACGGGCCTGGCGGTCGGCGACGACGGGCTGGCGCGCTGCGCCTGGGGCCTGTCCGCCCCGGACTACGTGGACTATCACGACAAGGAATGGGGCCGGCCGGTGCACGGCGACGACGCCCTGTTCGAGCGGGTGTGCCTGGAGGCGTTCCAGTCCGGCCTGTCGTGGATCACCATCCTGCGCCGCCGGGAGACCTTCCGTAAAGCCTTCGGCGGCTTCGTGATCGACACCGTGGCCGCGTTCACCGACGCCGACCGCGAACGGCTGCTGGCCGACCCCGGGATCATCCGCAACCGCGCCAAGATCGACGCCGCGATAGCGAACGCCGCGGCCGCCGCCTCGGTCCGCGACACGTACGAGGGCGGCCTGGACGCCCTGATCTGGTCCTTCGCGCCGGACCCGGCCACCCGCCCGGCGCCGCGCGGTTTCGGCGACGTGCCGGCCACCACGCCGGAGTCCACCGCGCTGGCCAAGGACCTGAAGAAGCGCGGATTCCGCTTCGTCGGTCCCACCACCGCCTACGCCCTGATGCAGGCGTGCGGCCTGGTCAACGACCACCTGGCGGACTGCTGGGCGCGCCCGCTGCCCTAGCACCGGGACCGAGCTCACCGGGGCCCGCGGGGGCTTGCGACAGCCCTCCGGGGCCCCGGGAGGCGGCCCGCTTGTCCAGGGCCTGCCTACTTGCCCAGGAACGTGGGCCTGCGCTTCTCCACGAACGCCGCCACCGCCTCCTTGTGGTCCGCCGAGGCGCCCGCCCGGCTCTGGAGCTCGGCCTCCTTGGCCAGCGACTCGGTCAGGGTGTGCTCGGCGGAGTACGCCAGGGACTCCTTGACGGCCGCGTAGGCGACGGTCGGGCCCTGCGCGAGCCCGCGGGCCACCGTGAGAGCTTCGGCGGCCAGGTCGGCCGCCGGCACCACGCGGTGCACCAGGCCCAGCGACAGCGCCTCCTCGGTCCTGACCGAGCGGGGGAACATCAGCAGCTCCTGCGCGCGGCCGTAGCCGACCAGCCGGGACAGCGTCCAGGACATGCCGGAGTCGGCGGTCAGGGCGACCCCCAGGAAGGCCGTCGTGAAGGACGCGGTGTCGGCCGCGATCCGGTAATCCGCGGCAAAGGCGAAGCCCGCGCCAGCACCGGCCGCCACACCGTTCACAGCCGCCACAACAGGCTTGGGCATCGTCGCGATCGCGGTGGCGATCGGGTTGTAATGCTCGGCGACCGTGTCCATCCCGCCGCCGGCCGCGAGAATTCCCACGTGTTCCTTGAGGTCCTGTCCGACACAGAAAGCACGCCCGTTACCGGTCAGCAGCACGGCCCGCACGGTGTCGTCGGACCCGGCCGCGCGCAATGCGTCCCGCAGTGCGTTCTTGGTCCCGGTGTCGAGCGCGTTCATCGCATCCGGCCGGTTCAAGGTGACGGTGGCGAGTCCGTCGGCAACTGCGTAGAGCACGCTGTCGGCCATCACATAACCCCTTCGTCGCGGTACGTGTCCTGGCCAGCATGCCGGAAATCCCTGCGGCCAGGCATGTCATGTACGGCAAAAACAACGATGTCATCCGGGTGCGCACCGCACGCTGTCGAGCGCGGGCCCACCGCCGGATGATGATCGCGCGGCGCGGCGGCCCGGAACGTCATCACCGTAATCGATCACGGCAATGGGTCGTGGCCCGGGGCAACAAGGCCGCACCGCACCGGTGCACCGGGCCGGCCGCAAAAATGCACGGCCGCACAAGCGGAACGGATGCCGCCGCCGGAGCGCCCGGTTCCGGTACCGCCTTCCGCGGCGCGGGAATTGCCTCGCCGGGGCGGCCGGGCGAAATCGGCGGCGCGGCCCGGGCGGAACTCCCGATTTCGGCCCGGCGGACCCCGGTGTCCACCGGGCCGGACGGCACGGGAATTGCCGTGTCGTGGCGCTCCGCGTTTCCCCGGATACGCCATGATGCCAGTCGTGATGTCACCCGACTTCACGGACTTCGCCGGACTTCACGCGCCCCGCGAATCGTGCCGCGGTCAGGTCCTCCGGCCGATGCCGCCTCGCGCGGATTCGGCGCCGTACGGGTCTATTCCGCCGCGTGCGCGGAATAGGCGCCCGTCATGGCGCCCGCCGCCGCGAGGTAGGGCGGCGGCCCGCCCGGCCCGCTGTGCTGCCGGGCGGCCTCCCAGCACGCCTCCAGCAGCAGCCTGCTGCGCGAGCACGCGGGATCGCGGACGGCCACGCAGACGGGCACCCCCAGCGGCGGGTGGATCGGCCGGCTCACCACCGAGCTGTTCGGCGCGCCTTCCATCGCGCCCTCGTACACCACGGCCCAGGACGGCGCGCCCAGTCCGATCTCGGCGAGCGTGTTCTGCACCGAGGTGAACGGCTTTCCCAGGACCGGTTCGAATCCGCCTTCCCGGCAGTGCTCCCAGAGGAAGTCGAAGAAACGCGGATTCTCCGAGCGCTCCACGGTCCGCAGCGGAATTTCCCGCATGTCCGACAGTCGCAGCGCCGGCCGGCGGGCCAGCGGGCTTTTCGCGGGGAGCGCGATCACCAGGGAATCCCACCAGACCGTCGTCATCGACAGCCCGGGACTTTCCTGCTGCATATGAATGAAAGTGGCGTCCAGTTCGTTTTCCCGGACTTGGCGCAACCTTGCCCACGGCGGGCCGTCGTGCAGCTCCACCTGAAGATCCGGCTGGCGTTCGCCCAGTATCCGCAGAACGGTTTCCAGGCGTGATCCCATCGCGTGCGAGGTGCCGAGGCGGAGCAGCATGTGCTCCGCCTTGCGATCTTCGCCTCGGGCAACGGCCATCGCGCGTTCCGCGGCGGCCAGTACGGCCCGGGCTTCCGGAAGGAGTCGACTACCCGTCGGTGTGAGGCTGATGGGCCTGGTGGAGCGGTCGAACAGAGCGGTGCCGGCTTCCCGTTCAAGCCGCTGGATCAGAACGGTGATTGTGGGTTGAACAACGTGCAGCCGCTCACTTGCCCGCCGGAAGTTCCGTTCCTCCGCCACTGCGATAAAGCATTTCAGTTGTCGTAATTCCACCCGTTTCCCCCATGTGATAGCGATACGCTATCACCACGATAGCACATTGATGTTTGGACGTGTGTGCAATCTACGATTGACTGAGCGTCGAGGCCGCACAGGTATCTCGGCTCGCTTTAACAGAATGTAAAATCCAGGCGTCAAGGAGTGTGTACAATTGCGCGGCGTGGTCAATTCCCCGGATGCCGGAGCGCCGATCACCATCACCGAGGTCGCCGATCCGCAGCCCGCCCCTCACCAGGTCCTGGTGAAGGTGCACGCGTTCTCGGTCAACCGCGGTGAGCTGGCGCTGCTGCGGGTCCGGCCCGCCGGCTGGCGCCCCGGACAGGACATCGCCGGCGTCGTGGTCCAGGAGGCCGCGGACGGCTCCGGCCCGAAGGCCGGCACCCGCATCGTCGGCATGGTGGAAGGCGCCGGCTGGTCGGAGCAGGCCGCCGTCGACACCGGCCGGCTGGCCGCCCTGCCCGACGACCTGGACTTCCCCGAGGCCGCGGGCCTGCCCATGGCCGGCCTGACCGCGCTGCGCTCGCTGCGTCAGGGCGGCTTCCTGGTCGGCCGCAGGGTCCTCATCACCGGCGCCAACGGCGGCGTCGGCCGGTTCCAGGTCCAGCTCGCCGCGCTCGCCGGCGCGGAGGTGACCGCGGTCAGCACCCGCGCGGAAGCCGCCCAGGACCTGCTCGATCTCGGCGCCTCGGCGGTCGTCAGCAAGACCTCGGAGGCCGAGGGCCTGTTCCACCTGATCGAGGAGTCGGTCGGCGGTGCCTCGCTGGAGGCCGCGATCACCAAGATCGTCCCCGGCGGCACCGTGGTCGTCCTCGGCAACAGCTCGGCCGAGCAGGCCGGCATCGGCGTGCTGGACTTCGTCGGCGGCCACGAGGGCGCCCGGCTGCAGAACTACATCTCCTACGCCTCGACCGACCCCGACGACGAGGACCTGCGCATCCTGGCCGGCCTGGTCGGCGCCGGCAAGCTGGTCTCCAGCGTCGGCCGGACCGCGGACTGGTCCGACCTGGTGACCGTGCTCGGCGAGTTCCGGGACCGCAAGGTCCCCGGTGGCAAGGTGGTCCTCACCATCGGCTGACCGGACCGGTTCGCAGCACATTCTTTGGACCTTCCCGGCCGCGAGGGCAGCTGAACCTTCGTGGTCGCATCCGGTCGGATCCGGTGGTATCTGACCGGATCCGGTCGTACTGCGGCCGAGTTACCGGTCGTGAACCGGTCGCGGCCGGCGGCGAACCGCCGCGGACCGGCTGCTGACCGACCACGGACCGACCACGGACCGGTCACGTTCCGGTCGTACGTCCGGCCGCACCCCGGCCGGCTGCCCGGCCGGTCGCCGATCCCGGCCGGATCGGCACAGCGGACTTCCCGGACCGGCCCCGTCCCTGGACGGGTGTTCCCCGGGGCCCTCCGGGAGGGCAGCGTCCGCGCGGCGCGGCGGCCCCATTCCCCGTATCGGCCGCCGTGCCGCGCGGAGCGTTCGTACCCCCACGGAGCGCTCGTACCGCGCGGAGGCACCGTGCCGCCGGCGGGGCGTGCGTACCGCGCCGCGCGGACCGTCGCCGCTCCGCCCCCTTTTCCCGTGCTCCCGCCTGCCCGCCGCTCGCCGCGCCTGCCTGCGCCGGCCCACGTCCCCCGTTCCATGTCCCCCCGTGAAGTCGACGGCACGCCGACCGGCGTCGCCGTGTCCGGACCATCGAAGGAGAACAGAACGCATGGTTGACCGAACCAGGCGCAGACCGAAGTCACGGAAGGCCGGTGGCGGCACGCCCATCGCCGTCATCGGCATCGGCTGCCGGGTCCCCGGCGCACACAACCCGGACGACTTCTGGTCCCTGCTCAGCGACGGCGTCGACGCCGTCCAGGACATCCCCGCCGACCGCTTCGACGCGGAGGCGCTGTACGACCCCGAGCCCAACACGCCCGGCCGCATCATCAGCCGCAAGGGCGGCTACCTGGAGAACGTCGACCAGTTCGACTCCGGCTTCTTCGGGATATCCCCGCGCGAGGCGTCCGCGATGGACCCCCAGCAGCGCCTGCTGCTGGAGTGCGCCTGGGAGGCGCTGGAGGACGCCGGACTGCCGCTCGCCCGCGTCTCCGGCACCCAGACCGGCGTGTTCGTCGGCGCCGACAGCGCCAACTACTGGGAGCTCCAGCACCGCGAACAGCCCCACATCTACGGCGTGATGGGCGGCGGCGCGCGCTCCGCCATCGCCGGCCGGCTGTCCTTCGTGCTGGACACCCGCGGCCCGAGCATCACCATCGACGCCGCCTGCGCCTCCTCCCTGGTCGCCGTGCACATGGCCTGCCAGAGCCTGCGCAGCGGCGAGTCCGAGATCGCCGTCGCGGTCGGCGCCCACATGATCATGGCGCCCTGGGAGAGCATCGCGTTCTCGCAGGCCGGCATGCTCTCCGCCAAGGGCCGCTGCGCCTTCGGCGACGCCTCCGCGGACGGCTTCGTGCGCAGCGAGGCGATCGGCGTCGTGGTGCTCAAGCCGCTGGACCGGGCGCTCGCCGATGGCGACCCGGTCCGCGCGGTCATCCGCGGCTCCGCGGTCAGCAACGACGGCGCCGGCAGCGGCCTGCTGATGTCGCCGGCCGTCGAGGGCCAGACCATCATGCTGCGCAACGCCTACACCGACGCCGGCATCAACCCCGCCGACGTGGACTTCGTCGAGGCCCACGGCACCGGCACCCAGGCCGGCGACCCGGTGGAACTCCAGGCGCTGGCCGACGTGCTCGGCCCCGGCCGCGAGGCCGGAAAGCGGGCCTGGGTCGCCTCGGCCAAGACCAACCTCGGCCACAGCGAGGCCGCGGCCGGCATCGTCGGCCTGATCAAGACGGTGCTCTCGCTCCAGCACCGGGCCGTGCCCGGCGTGCTGCACCACACCGTGCCCAACCCGAAGATCCCCTGGGACGACCTGCCGCTGGCGGTCCCCCGCATGATCCAGCCGCTGGACGAGGACCGGCAACTCATCGCCGGCGTCAGCGCCTTCGGCATTTCCGGCACCAACGCGCATGTGGTGCTCACCTCGCCCGAACCGCAGCCGGAAGCCGGCCTGCGCCACACCGACGCGGCCACGGCGGAGGGTGGCGACGCGCAGGTGCTGGTGCTCTCGGCCCGCTCGGCCGAGGCGCTGCGCGACCTGGTCCGGTTCTACCTGTCGTACCTCGGCCCCGGCGGCGAGGGACGGCGCCACTCGCTGCGCGACATCTGCTACACCGCCGCCACCCGGCGCACCCACCACGAGTACCGGGTCGCGGTGGTCGGCGACAGCCACGAGACCATCGCCGACGCGCTGCGCTCCTCGCTGCACGCCACCGAGCGCCCGGCCCCGGCCGGCAGGCCCAAGGTCGCGTTCGTCTTCCCCGGCCAGGGCTCGCAGTGGACCGGCATGGGCCGCGAACTGCTGAAGCTGTCCCCGGCGTTCCGCACCGCCATCCAGGCCTGCGACGACGCGATCCGGGCCGAGGCCGGCTGGTCGCTGATCGAGAAGCTGGAGGACCCGCGGACCGTCTGGGAGGGCATCGACATGGTGCAGCCCGCGCTGTGGGCCATGGAGGTCGCGCTCGCCGAGACCTGGAAGGCCTGGGGCGTGCGCCCGGACCTGGTCATCGGGCACAGCATGGGCGAGGCCGCCGCCTCGTACGTGGCCGGCGCCCTGGACCTGGCCGACAGCGCCGCGGTGATCTGCCGCCGCAGCAAGCTCATGGCGCAGGTCGCCGGGCGCGGCGCGATGGCCGTGGTGGAACTGCCCGCCGACGAGGCCGCGGCCCTCATCGAGGACCCCGGAGCGGTGTCCGTGGCGGCGTACAACAGCCCCACCTCCACCGTCCTGGCCGGCGACCCCGAGGCGCTGACCGCCATCAAGGAACGGCTGGACGCCCGCGACGTGTTCTGCCGCCTGGTCCAGGTGGACGTCGCCTCGCACAGCCACCAGGTCGAGCCGCTGCTCGAGGACCTGGCCGCGGTGCTGGACACCCTGGCCCCGCACGCCACCACGGTGCCGCTGCACTCCACCGTGCGCGACCAGGTGATCGACGGCGCCGAGATGGACGCCGCGTACTGGGTGCGCAACCTGCGCGACCCGGTCCGCTTCGTGCACGCCGTCTCCGCCGCGCGCGACGCCGGCGCCACCGCGTTCGTCGAGATCAGCCCGCACCCGGTGCTCGGCCACCCGGTCGAGGAGACCGTCCGCGGCACCGCCTCCCGCTCGCTCACCTCGCTGCGCCGCATGCAGCCCGAGCGCGAGGCTATGCTCGGCACCTGGGCCCGGCTGTACGAGGCCGGCGCCGAGCTGCTCCCCGAGCTGCTCTACCCCGGCGGCCGCAATGTGCCGCTGCCGCACTACCCGTGGCAGCGCGAGCGGTACTGGCTGGAGGAGAGCCTGACCCGGCCCGGCCCGCACGTGACCACCGTGGTCCTGGACCCGGCGGCCGAGGCGTATCTGACGCAGCACCGGATCCGCGGCACCGCCCTGGTGCCGGGTACGGTCCTGCTCGACGCCGTCCGCTCGGCCCGGGCCGCGGCCGCCGGCGAGGGGCCGGTCGCGCTGACCGACGTCACTTTCACCGAGGCGCTGCTGGTGGAGGCCACCGGCCCGGTCCGGCTGCGGGTCACCCTGGAGCCCGGCGCCGCGGGCACGCACCGCTTCACCGTCGACTCCCAGCAGGGGGTCGCGCCGCGCGAAGCCGCGGGGGAGTCCGGCGGCGTGTGGACCACGCACTGCACCGGCACCGTCGGCGCCCTGGCCGACGCCGGCCCGGCCCCCGAGCACCTGGGCGAGACCCTGACCCGCTGCCCCGCCGGCTGGCAGGCCGCGGACTTCTACGCCACGGCCGCCGCCGCGGGCGCCGACTGGGGACCGGCCAACCAGGCCGTGACCGGGCTGTGGTCCGGTACGGGCGAGGCGGTCGCGCAGCTGCGGCTGCCCGGCGGCCTGCCCGCGGGAGCCCCCGCGGTCCACCCGGCCCTGCTGGAGGCCGCGGCCCAGCCGCTGATGGCGGCCTTCGAGCAGCCCGAGCCGTTCGTCGCCGCCGGCATCGCCGAGGTGCACTACCTGGGCGACGCGGCCGAGGTGTGGAGCCAGGTACGGGTCACCGCGTCCACGCCCGACGGCACCGCCGAGGCCGACGTGATCCTGCTCGACGACCAGCACCGGGTGGTGGCCCGCATGCTCGGGCTGAAGCTGGTCCGGCTGCGCGAGAGCCGGCCCGAGGCCGTACCGCAGCAGGCCGTTCCTCAGCAGGTCGTTCCTCAGCAGGCCGGCGGCGCCGATCCGGCCGCCGTGTCCGGCCCGACCGTACTTCCCGCGGCCGCCGGGTCCGGCGCGCACGCGGCACCGACCGAGAGGGGACTGGGTTCCGTGGAGATCAGCGGTGAGATCCGCATCCGTGACGCGCAGGAGCGGCTGATCGTCGAGCTGAGCGGCACCCTGCGGCTGGGCGGAGCCGGCCAGGCACCCGCCTTCACGGTGGCCGCCGGCGACCGGCAGGCCGTCCCGGCGCTGTCCGCGGCCGTGCCCGCGGGCGTGGCGCCGGCCGTCGCGCCGGCCGCCCCCGCCCTGCCCGCCCCGATCCCGGCCCCCCGCAACGGCGTGCTCGGCAACGGTGTGCGGGGCGGCGCCGCGGCGCCCGCCGCCCGCCCGGCGGTGCCGCAGCCGGTCGCCGCGCCGCTGCGTACCGCCCCGGCACCCGCCCCCGCGCCCCAGCCGCCGGCCCCGGCTCCGGCCGCACCCGCGGCCCCCGCGGCGCCGGCCGCCGCCGAGGCCGAGGGGTCCACCCTGGACCAGGTCATCTCCGAGGTCGCCGCCGTGCTGCGGATGCCGACCGGCCGGGTGGAGCCCACCCGCGGCCTGACCCAGCTCGGCCTGGACTCGCTGATG
The DNA here is from genome assembly GCF_016918855.1 of Actinacidiphila acididurans. Lineage (GTDB taxonomy): Bacteria > Actinomycetota > Actinomycetes > Streptomycetales > Streptomycetaceae > Actinacidiphila > Actinacidiphila acididurans. The sequence goes on along the minus strand of NZ_JADKYB010000014.1, from coordinate 74,068 downwards.
GCCCTGGAGCTGAAGTCCCGGCTCCAGCGCGGCCCCGGACTGGACGTGACGGTCCAGCAGCTCCTGAAGGCGACCTCGGTCGAGGCCCTGGCCGAGGAACTGGCGAGCAGAAAAGTGCAGCGTGCATGACTGCGCTCGCCGGCTCCCGCACGACCGGTAGCGCCGTACGGCGCGGCTCCGGTCTCCTGCTGACCGTCCTGGTCGGCGCCCAGTTCATGATCTCGCTCGACGCGACGATCGTGAACGTGGCACTGCCCTCGATCAAGCAGGACCTGGGCATGGGCCAGACCTCACTGGGCTGGGTGGTCAACGGCTACGCCCTCGCCTTCGGCGGCCTGCTGCTGCTCGGCGCCCGGCTCGGTGACGTCTTCGGCAGACGGCGGATGCTGTTCATCGGCACCGTGGTCTTCGCCCTGTCGTCCCTGTGGTGCGGACTGGCCGGCGGGCCCGGGCAGCTCGTGGCCGCCCGGGCCCTGCAGGGCGTCGGTGCCGCCCTGATGTCCCCGGTGGCGATGGCGATCGTCATCGCCACGATGGACGGGCAGGCCCGCAACCGGGCGCTCGGCCTGTGGGGCGCGATGTCCGGCCTGGCCGGCGGCCTCGGCATGCTGTGCGGCGGCCTGCTCAGCCAGCTGTCCTGGCGGTGGAACTTCCTGGTCAACGTGCCGATCAGCGTGGTCCTGCTGACGGTGGCCGTCGGCAGCGTGCCGGAGAGCAAGGTCCCGCGCAACGGCCGGCCGGACGTGCTGGGCGCGCTGCTGAGCACCGCGGGCCTGTCCCTGCTGGTGTACGCCGTGGTCCGCACCCGGGAGACCTCCTGGACCGCGCCCTCCACGCTGCTCATGCTCGCCTGCTCCGCCGCCCTCCTGGCCGGTTTCGCCGGCTGGGAGCGGCGGGCGGCCGACCCGGTCGTGCCGCTGCGGATCCTGCGCTCGCGCACGGTCTCGGCCGGCAACGCGGTCACCGCGTTGACCGGCGGCGTCGGCCAGGTCACGTACTACTTCGTCACGCTGTACGTGCAACAGGCCCTCGGCTACCGGCCGCTGACCTCGGGGTTGGTGTTCCTGCCGATCAGCGCCGCCATCTTCCTCACCTCGACCCGCGCCTCCGCCCTGATCCGGGCGATCGGGCTGCGTCGGGCGCTGGTGGCGGGCCTGGCGCTGTCCGCGGCCTCGCTGCTGTGGCTGTCCCGGGCCCCGGCCGACGGCCACTACGTCGCGGACATGCTGGTCCCGTCGGTGCTGTGGGGCCTGGGCTGGGGGCTGGCGCAGGCCACCTCCTTCATCGCCCCGGCCCAGGGGGTCCGCCCGGATCTGGCCGGGGTCGCCTCCGGCCTGATCGCCACCACGTACCGGATCGGCGGCGCCATCTGCCTGGCGGCCATGATCACCACCGCCGCCGCGCGTACCGCCCATGTCACCCCGGCCGGCGCCACCGCCGGTGTCGCCGCGCTGGCCTCCGGCTTCCGGGTGGCCTTCCTCGGCGGCGCCGCCCTGGCCCTGCTCGGGCTGCTGCTCGCCCTGCTGCTGCCCCGCCTGGAACCACCGGAGCCGGCCCCCGTGGCCGCCTCCCGGGCCGGCGACGCACAGGACGAACCCGCTCGCTGAACCCGCTCGAACCGCCCCACCGGGGGCGAGTGCTCATGATCAACACCACCGTATAGGGGAATCTACGATGGACTTCGCACTCACCGACGAGAACGTCGAGTGGCGCACCAAAGCCAGAGCGTTCGCCGACGAGGCGGTACGCCCGGTGGCGGCCGAACTCGACGCGCAACTCGACCCCCAGGACGCCTGGTCCTGGGAGCTGGTCGAGGAGATGGACGCGCGCGGGCTGCGCCAGGCCCCGCTCCCGGTCGAGTTCAAGGGCGCGAGCACCGACTACGTCACCAACACGATCATCCTGGAGGAGATCGCCGCGGCCGACCTCGGCACCGCGGTCGTCCTCGCCCAGCACTGGAAGTTCGCCCAGATCCTCAACGAGGTGGGCACCCCCTCCCAGCGCGAGCGCTTCCTCGGCCGCAACGCGGCCAACCCGCGCGGCCTGTTCGCGGCCTCCTTCACCGAGCCCAACGCCGGCTCGGACAACCTGCTGCCCTACCGGGCCCCCGGCGGCGGCATGCAGACCTTCGGCCGCCGGGTCGACGGCGGCTACGTCGTCAACGGCATGAAGCACTACATATCCAACGCCAACCGGGCCGACACCATCCTGTGTTTCGCCCGCACCGACGCCGAGGGCCCGCTCACCGACTCCGTCACCTCCTTCATCGTGCCCGCCGACGCCGAGGGCCTGCGCATCGGCAAGGTCCACGACAAGTCCGGCGAGCGCGTGGCGAACAACGCCGAGATCTTCTACGAGGACGTCTTCGTGCCCGACGAGGACGTGCTCGGCGAGCCCGGCACCGCCCTGCGCAGCGTCGCCCGGCTGCTGCGGGCCAGCAACGCCTACGCCGCCTCCTGCGCGCTCGGCATCGCCCGCGAGTGCTTCGACCGCTCCCTGGACTGGTGCCGCAACCGCGTCCAGGGCGGCAAGCCGATCATCGAGCACCAGGCCGTCGGCTCCTACCTCGCCACCATGTACACCAACGTCGAGGTCAGCCGCACCCTGATCTGGCGGGCCGCCTGCCAGGCCCGCACCGCCGAGACCTTCGCCCCGTACATGGCGATCATGCCCAAGCTCGTCGTCTCCGAGTACACCTTCGACTCCGCGCGCCGGGCGATGGAACTGTGGGGCGGCGCCGGCGTGATGAAGGAGAACGGCATCGAGAAGCTGCTGCGCGACGCGTCCATCTGGCTGCACTCGGACGGCACCAACATCATCATGCGCGAGCGGCTGGCGAACCTGCTGCGGGACGCCGAGCCCGGCGCACCCATGTGGGACGGCGTCCCGACCACCCGCCGCATGGTCGGCATCATCTGATCCCCCGCGGGGATCGGAAGGGACACCGACCATGAGACTGCGGCACAAGGTCGCCGTCGTCACCGGCGGCACCAGCGGCCTGGGCCGGCGCATCGCCGAAGCCCTGCTGCGCGAGGGCGCGCAGGTGGTGTGCGCGGCCCGCTCCGAGCGCGACATGCCGGCCATCACCGAACTGGCCGGCCCGCGGGCCGCCTTCCACCACGTGGACGTGCGCGACCCGGACTCCGTACGCGGCCTGATGAGCTTCGCGCAGGACCGCTTCGGCAAGCTGGACATCTGCGTGGCCAACGCCGGCGTCACCCGGGACGGCCCGGTGCACCGGCTGGACCCCAAGGAGTGGGACGAGGTCCTGGACACCAACCTCACCGGGGCCTTCCACTGCATGCAGGCGGCCGTGCCGTACCTGCAACTGTCCGCCGGCACCCTGATCAACGTCTCCTCGGCGCTGTCCACCCGGGTCTCCCCGGGCGCCACCGCCTACAGCGTCTCCAAGGCCGGCCTCGACATGCTCACCCGCGCCGCCGCGGTGGAGCTGGGGGCACTCGGCATCCGCGTCAACGCGGTGGCTCCTGGCTTCATCGGCGAGGGCATGGGCAGCCGCCTGTCGGACAACGACCTGGTGTGGGACGACTACCGGACCCGGCTGGTCTCCGGCCGGCTCGGCACCGGCGACGAGGTCGGCCGCGCGGTGGTCTTCCTCGCCTCCCCGGACGGCGGCTACGTCAACGGCCACGTCCTGGAGGTCAACGGCGGCCTGCAATGGGCCTGACGCCTCCCGCTCACCCGGCCCGCGCCGCCGGCTGAGCCGGCACCCCCACCGCGCAGTGCCCCGCCCCCGGGCCGGTCCCACGACGACACGCCCCGGGGGCTCCCTCCATCCCCGGACCAGACCCCGCGAACACCGGAAAGGCAGACTCCGCCATGGCACTGCATCCCGCGTTCTGGCCCCTGCACACGCCACTCGACAGCGCTCTCGACGACTCCCTGGACGGCTCCCTCGACGTGCCGGCCGGCACCTCTCCGGACGCGTCGGCCGGTACGTCCCCGGACTCCCCGCTCGACCCGGCGCCCGGCTCCGGCACGGACGACGGCCGGCCGTACGGGACGTACGTGCGGACCTTCGGCCTGTGGCGCGGCCGCGCCGACTGGGTCAACCCGCGCAGCGGCAACCCGGCCTCGACCGGGCCCGCTGTCCCCGCGTGGGACGACGACTGCGCGGTCGCGGCGAGCTGGATCGCCGACGGCATCGGCATCGCCGGCCTCAACCTCGTCGCCGTCTTCAGCGAGGAGCTGGAGGTGGCAGCCGGCACCGCGGGCGCCGCCGCCTTCCTCGACCTCGCCGACCTGCTCACCGCCCTGCCCGGGCTCGCCACCGAGGCAGCCGGGCGGGGCCCCGGCGACCGCACCGACCGCACCGCCCGCACCCTGGGCCGGCTCGCCGCCCGCCTCCAGGTGGTCTGGGAGCCGTGGACCGACCTCGCGGCCGAACTGCTGCGGGAGGCCGGCCCCGCCGCGCGCCCCGCCCCGGCCGCCCTGATCGTGCAGCGGCTGCGCGACCTGGCCGCCCGCGACCTGCTCGCGTTCGTCACCTGCCTCGCCCACCTGATCCCCACCGGCCTGCCCGGACAGGAGCAGGCCGTCGAGTCCGCGCTGCGGCGCATGATCGGCGACGACTGGCCGGCCGGGCGGTCCCGCGCGGTGCCGGCCAGGACCCCGGCCGGGCCCTGGCCCGACCTGCACCACGACCTGGCCGCCGCGCTGGCTCCGCTGGACCACCGCCGGTGGCGGGAAAGCCACGACGAGGTACGGGAGTTCGCCGACCTGCTCGCCGACTTCCTCGCGGGCCGGACCCCGGCCCCCGCCGCCGACACCTCCCTCGCATGACCCCGGCACCGCTCCCGCACCACCGTGCCCCGACGCGTACCAGTCCACCGACCCGACGCGCACAGAAGTGGGACCGATGAAGACCAACGGCGAGATCACCGTCGCCGCAGCCACGACCTGGCTGCCCGAGACCAGGCAGACCCCGGACACCGTCGGCACCACCGCTGAGGACGCCGGGTACGAGGCGCTGGCCGTCTCCGACGACCTGTCCGCCCCGCAGATGGCCGAACTGGCCGCCCGCGCCGCGCTCGGCCGGGCCGGCTGGGAGGGCGACTCCGTGCGCCTGCTGCTGCACGCCTGGAGCTACTACCAGGGCCACGACTTCTGGTCCCCGGCCCACTACCTGGCCGACCGGCTGGGCGCCGGCTCGGCCCTGCCGGTCGGCATCCAGCAGATGTGCAACGGCGGGGCGGCGGCCCTGCAGAGCGCCGCCGCCCACCTGCTGGCCGACCCGGCGCTGGACCGGGCCCTGGTCACCACCGCCGACCGGTTCTGCCCGCCCGGCTTCGACCGCTGGTCCGGCGACCTCGGCGTCGCGTACGGCGACGGGGCCACCGCGGTCCTGCTGACCCGTACCGGCGCCGGCGAGACCGCCGACTCCGCTCCGGCCGGCGGGGCCTTGCGGCTGCTGTCCGTCGCCTCGGTCGCCGCACCCGAACTGGAGGCCATGCACCGCGGACACGACGCCTTCGCCCCGGCGCCGCGCTGGCTGTCCGGGCAGGTCGACGCCCGCCGCACCAAGAAGGCGTATCTGCGGGCCCACGGCAGCGACGGCTACCGCGACACCGAACGCCGCGCGCTGCGCACCCTGGTGACGTCCGCCCTGGACGACGCCGGGCTCGCCCCCGACGACCCCGCCCTGCGGCTGGTCGTCCTGCCCCGCCTCCAGGGCCCGCTGCTGGCGGGGGAGTACGTGCCGCTGCTCGCGGACCTGACCCGCGCCGAGCCGGTGGACTTCGGCCGGACCACCGGCCACCTGGGCGCGGGCGACCTGCTCGCGGGCATCGCCGACCTCACCGAGCAGAAACTGCTCGCGGCCGGGGAGAGCGCCCTGGTACTCAGCACAGGAGCCGGATTCACCTGGTCCTGCGCCGTGGTCCGCGTGCCGTCCTGACGGCATCCCCCATCCCCTACCTGTATCGAGTTCATTTCGCGGAGGCGTGACCTATGACGCGTGATTCGGAATCCGGTCTGCCGATCGAGCCGGTCTATGGTCCTGAGGTGCTGGCCGGGTGGGATCCGGTGGTGGCGTTGGGTGAGCCGGGTGGGTATCCGTTCACCCGGGGTGTGTACCGGAGTATGTATACGGGGCGGCCGTGGACGATGCGGCAGTATGCGGGGTTCGGTACGGCGGCTGAGTCCAATGCGCGGTATCGGCAGTTGATCGCGAACGGCACGATGGGGTTGTCGGTGGCGTTCGATCTGCCCACGCAGATGGGTCATGACTCCGATGCGCCGCTGGCTCATGGTGAGGTGGGCAAGGTGGGGGTGGCCGTGGATTCGGTGGAGGACATGCGGGTGCTGTTCGGCGGGATCCCGCTGGACCAGGTGTCCACCTCGATGACGATCAACGCCCCGGCGGCGATACTGCTGCTGCTGTATCAGCTGGTGGCGGAGGAGCAGGGGATCCCGGCGGGGGCGTTGACGGGGACGATCCAGAACGATGTGCTGAAGGAGTACATCGCGCGGGGGACGTACATTTTTCCGCCCAAACCGTCGCTGCGGTTGATCGCGGACATTTTCGCGTACTGCCGGGCGGAGATCCCGAAGTGGAACACGATCTCGATCTCGGGGTATCACATGGCGGAGGCGGGTGCGTCGCCGGCGCAGGAGATCGCGTTCACGCTGGCGGACGGGATCGAGTACGTGCGCACGGCGATTGCGGCGGGGATGGATGTGGACGATTTCGCGCCGCGGTTGTCGTTCTTCTTTGTGGCGCGGACGACGTTTTTGGAGGAGGTGGCGAAGTTCCGGGCGGCGCGGCGGATCTGGGCGCGGGTGATGCGGGAGGAGTTCGGGGCGAAGAATCCCAAGTCGTGGATGCTGCGGTTCCATACCCAGACGGCGGGGGTGCAGTTGACCGCGCAGCAGCCGGAGGTCAACCTGGTACGCGTCGCCGTGCAGGGCCTGGCAGCCGTCATGGGCGGTACGCAGTCGTTGCACACCAATTCCTTCGACGAGGCCATCGCCCTGCCGACGGACAAGTCGGCGCGTCTGGCGTTGCGTACGCAGCAGGTGCTGGCGTACGAGACGGATGTGACGGCGACGGTGGATCCGTTCGCGGGGTCGTATGTGGTGGAGAAGCTCACCGATGACGTGGAGAAGGCCACCGTGGATCTGATGGCGCGGGTGGAGGAGTTGGGGGGTGCGGTGGCGGCGATTGAGAAGGGGTTCCAGAAGCAGGAGATCGAGCGCAACGCGTATCGCATCGCTCTGGAGACCGACGCGGGGGAGCGGGTGGTGGTGGGCGTGAACCGGTTCAAGCTGGACGAGGAGGAGCCGTACGAGCCGCTGCGGGTGGACCCGGCCATCGAGGCACAGCAGGCCCAACGCCTCGCGGCCCTGCGCGCCGACCGCGACCAGCAAGCGGTGGACGATGCCCTGGTGGCGTTGCAGAAGGCGGCCCAGAGTTCGGACAACGTGCTGTATCCGATGAAGGAGGCGCTGCGGTTGCGGGCCACGGTCGGGGAGGTCTGCAACGCACTGCGCGAGGTCTGGGGCACCTACGTGCCCGCCGACGCCTTCTGAGTGGACGGCCGGACCACCGGCCGCCGCGGACCGCGTGACCGGCCGACTCCCCTCCGTGGCCGGTCACGCTCCGCGGTGGCCGGCGTCGGTCACGCCCGTTACCGGCCACGATGGGGGCGGTTGGTGCCCGGCAGTATCGATGCAGGTCACAAGTTTGCGTTGGCCGATGTTGGTCATCGGGTGGCGGGATGCGGGATAATGGCCGAGAACCAATGTGTTCGAGTCCGAGCTGGTTTCAGGAAGGGGAACGAGCATGGCGGCCATGAAGCCGCGGACGGGTGACGGCCCGCTCGAGGTGACCAAGGAGGGGCGGAGCATCATCATGCGCGTTCCGCTTGAGGGCGGCGGGCGGCTTGTCGTCGAGCTGACCCCGGACGAGGCGGATGCCCTGGGCGACGCGTTGAAGAAGGCCATCGCCTGAGACCAGCGCTCACGCACGCCGCGGCCACGTACCGGACGGTACGTGGCCGCTGTCTGTTTTTGTGCCGCCGTCGCGCGAACCCGGGCGTCACGCGTGGCGGACCGCGCAGAGCAGGCCGTCGTCGGTGGGGAGGAGGACGGGGGCCAGGAGGGAACTGTCGCGGACCGCGCGCATGAGTTCGCGCAGGGCGACGGCCTCGGCGTCCTGGTGGGCGGCGTTCAGCGCGCGGCCCTGGGCGAAGGCGCCCTCGAAGCAGACCAGGCCGCCGGGGCGCAGCAGGCGCAGGGCCGCGTCGAGGTAGTCCAGGTACTCCAGCCGGTCGGCGTCGCAGAAGACGAGGTCGTAGCCGCCGTCGGTGAGGCGGGGGAGGACGTCCAGGGCCGGCCCGCAGATGAAGCGGGAGCGGTTCCCGGCGAACCCGGCCTCCCGGTACGCCTCGCGGGCGAGCTGCTGCCGGTCCGGCTCGGTGTCCACCGTGGTGAGCACCCCGTCCCGGCGCATCCCGCGCAGCAGGTGGACGCCGGAGACGCCGGTCCCGGTGCCGATCTCGACCACGGACTTCGCGTCGCCCGCGGCGGCCAGCAGCCGCAGCGCGGCGCCCGTACCAGGGGAAACCGCCCGCACCCCGGCCGCGTGCGAACGGGCGCGGGCGCGGACGAGAACGTCGTCCTCGGCGACGAAAGCGTCGGCGAACGCCCAGCTCGCCTGCCGGTTGCCGGTAATGGCCCTCTCCGCTCTCTCCTGGTCCGCGGCGGGCGCCCACGACGGTCGCGGGCCCCGCCCGGCGACTGTATCCGCTGGGCCCGGGAACCCGCAGATGGGACCGCGCGTTAAGCAGACGTAAGGAAGACGGGCGGCAGTGCCCCAGGTGCCGTCGCCCGCTGGCAACAGCGCACTTATCCGGAGCTAACGGGCGAGGTGGCTATGGTAGGGGCTCTACTGGACACCACCAGAGCCGACAGGGGAGGTGCGGCTGCGACCGGTGACCGAAGGGCGTTCGAACGCTTTCGCAGGTCTGCCGGACAGCCGAGATCCGTGACCAACACTGCTGACGATTCTCTCCGCGACACCGAGGACTCCGTCGACATGGACGCCGTGGCCCCCGAGACCGCGACGTTCGCCGCCGCCGGGGACCCTCAGACGTGGACGCCTCCGACCTGGGAGGAGATCGTCAACACGCACAGTGCCCGGGTGTACCGGCTGGCGTACCGCCTGACCGGCAACCAGCACGACGCGGAGGACCTCACCCAGGAGGTCTTCGTGCGGGTCTTCCGTTCCCTGTCCACCTACACGCCCGGCACCTTCGAGGGCTGGCTGCACCGCATCACCACGAACCTGTTCCTGGACATGGTGCGGCGCCGTCAGCGGATCCGGTTCGACGCCCTCGGCGAGGACGCGGCCGAGCGGCTGCCCAGCCGTGAGCCGTCGCCCGCGCAGCACTTCAACGACACCCACTTCGACGCGGACGTCCAGCAGGCGCTGGACACCCTGGCCCCGGAGTTCCGGGCCGCGGTGGTGCTCTGCGACATCGAGGGCCTGTCGTACGAGGAGATCGCCGCGACCCTGGGCGTCAAGCTGGGCACGGTCCGCAGCCGGATCCACCGCGGCCGCTCCCACCTGCGCAAGGCTCTGGAGCACCGGGCGCCCGGCGCCCGGCCGGCCCCCGCGCTTGCTGCCACCGCACCGAAACCTGGCCTGGAGGGCGGGAGAGCGTGAGCAGTAGCGGCACCGGCGAGTACCCTTCCACGCCTGCCGAACAGCACCTCGGCGACCGGCTGGCCGCCTTGGTCGACGGCGAACTGACCGGCGACGGCAGGGACCGGGTTCTCGCCCATCTTGCGACATGTCCCCAGTGCAAAGCCGCCGCGGACGAGCAGCGGCGACTCAAGAGCGTGGTCGCCGCCTCGGAGCTGCCGGCCATTTCCGCCGGGCTGATGGCCCGGCTGCAGGGGCTGCCCGGCATGGACGGCCCCGGCGGCCCGCACGACGGCAGTCCGGCGCACGGACCCCGCGTACGGGAGGAGGAACCCGCCCGCAGACGCGGGCCCTTCGACGGCGGCCTGCTCGGCGCCGGCTCCGGGGCGTTCGGCGGCGGCAGGCGCGGCTTCTCCTATCTGACCCCGGCGTCCGATCTGGTGGCCGCCGACCTGGTCGGCCGCGACCTGATGGGCGTCGACGGCAGCCCCTCCCGGGGCTTCCGTGTGCACGAGCCCTCCCGCGGCCGGCGGTTCGCCTTCGCGGCGGCCGGGGCGTTCTCCATGGCGGCCATCGCCATCGGCAGCGCGCTGCCGATGGAGGCCGCGGTGGACGGCGGCGCCCGCCCGGACGAGGGACCGGCGGTGAGCCCGCTCAGCGCCAACTCCGTCTCCGACACCCGCGGCGCGGTGCCGCGCGGCATGCTGGAGTCCCCCGGCGAGAACACCGGCAGGCGGTCCTCCGCCCAGGGCGCCTCCGGCGCCGAGGGCCTGTCCCCGTCCGCCGCCGCTGCCGCGACCAGTTCGGCGACCTCCGTGTCGCTGCGGTCGGGCAACACGTACGTCCTGCACTGACACGGACCGGGCACGTACGTCGGTACGTGCCCTGGGTGCGTCGGCGCGGCTGTCGGATCGCGCCACGAGCGGCGCGGAGCGCCGTACCACCGAGACTTCGCCAGGTCGCGGCATAGTGTTGGCCGTAGCCACTCCCGCGCTCGCCGCACCTGCGGGTACCGTTGAGTCCGCCGGTGCCCGCGGTCCCGGCTGGACGTCCCAAGGAGCTGCAAGGTGTTCTTCGACATAGGCCCGCTGGAGCTGGTCGCGATCGTGGTCCTTGCCGTCCTTATCTTCGGCCCGGACAAGCTCCCGAAGGTCATCCAGGACGTGATGGCCTTCATCCGCAAGGTGCGGGAGTTCTCCGACAGCGCCAAGGAGGACATCCGGCGGGAGCTGGGCCCGGAGTTCAAGGACTTCGAGTTCGAGGACCTGAACCCCAAGACGTTCATCCGGAAGAACCTCATGAGCGGTGAAGAGGACGAGTACGGACTGAACGAGCTCAAGGACCTCCGCAACACCTTCGACATGCGCAAGGAGATGGCCGAGGTCACCGACGCCGTCAACGGCGTGGAGCCCGGCCCGGCCGCCGCCACGGGCGCGGCCGCCTCCGGCGCGGCAGGCGGCTCGGGCGGTTCCGGCACCCCGGACATGCTGCGCAAGCGTGAGCGGCTCAACCCGGACGAGCCGCCGCCCTTCGACGACGACGCGACCTGACGGCTCGCCCGCTTCCTGCGGCGTGACCTGACCGGCCCGCACGCCCGCCCGACGCCCGCGGGAGCCTGACCGCCCCGTGGTCCCCCGGGTGGCCGTATTCGGCCATATTGCGCCGCGCCTCGCCCCGGCCGGGTCATTTGCGTCAACCGGAATACGGCTTTTCATCCGATTGGGTGCGCTTTTTCCGTGTGTTCGCCATCACCCCACGCCGTTTCGGCCTCCCAACCCACCCGGGGTCGGGCAAGATGGCAAGTCGCCCAGAAGGGCATGGAGGAGGCGACCCAAATGGAGACGAAGGCCGGCACGGCGCAAGGGACGGTCGACGGCTACTTGATGGCCGACTTCCCGTGGTACGGGCTCGACGAGGCGTTCACCGGGCGCCGGTGGCTCACCACGATCGGGACCAGTGCGGACGGCACCGTGGAGTACGGCTCGACCGGCCACGGCGACGAGCCCACCCTCAAGGCCGACCTGTCCGACCCCGAGGGGCTGCGGTTCGCCGTGGTCGTCACGGTCGCCGAGCGCCCGGTACGGCGCAGCGCGGACGGCACCGGCACCCTGGAGGCCACCTCGGTCGCCTCGGCCGCCTGGCTGGCCGGCTCGGGCCTGCTGTCGTGCACCTGGCCGGCCCACATGGAGCGGGCGTTGCGCCAGGACTGGCTGGACCAGCAGACCGCGGCCGCCTGGGAACTCGCCGACGACCTGACCGGCTCCGGCTGGTCCACCCTCACCCTTCCGGTGGACGGCATCCCCACCCCCTTCCACTACCGCGAATCGGAGTACGGCTGGGTGATGGCCGGCTCCGCCAGCGGCGTGCACCTGGGCGCGTACGGGCGCGGCATGAGCGCGTACGGGCTCGGCCTGTCCGTGGTCAAGGACATCACCGACTACGTGGAGTGAGCCCGGGCCCGGACTGAAGGGTCCCGGAAGGGCCCCGAAGGTCCCCGGAACGAAGAGGGGCGGCCGCCGAAGCGACCGCCCCTTCCGTATGTTCGGCGCTGCGTTCGGGCCCTGCGTCCAGGCTCCGTACGCCCGCGCCCGAGCGTCAGAACTTGTTGCGCGGGGTGATCCCCAGCGACATCCCGGCCAGCCCGCGGGACCGGTTGGTGAGCTTGCCCGCGATACCGCGCAGGGCCGCGCCGGCCGGGGACTCCGGGTTCGTCAGCGCCACCGGGCGGCCGTCGTCGCCGCCCTCGCGCAGCCGGACGTCGATCGGGATCCGGCCCAGCACCGGCACGGTGGTCCCGGTGGTCCGGGTCAGGCCCTCGGCGACCCGGTCGCCGCCGCCGGTGCCGAAGACGTCAACCACCTCGCCGCAGTGCGGGCACGGCATGCCCGACATGTTCTCCACCACGCCGACGATCTTCTGGTGCGTCTGCACCGCGATCGACCCGGCCCGCTCGGCGACCTCGGCCGCGGCCTGCTGCGGAGTGGTCACGACCAGGATCTCCGCGTTGGGCACGAGCTGGGCCACCGAGATCGCGATGTCGCCGGTGCCGGGCGGCAGGTCCAGCAGCAGCACGTCCAGGTCGCCCCAGTACACGTCGGCCAGGAACTGCTGGAGCGCGCGGTGCAGCATCGGACCGCGCCAGACCACCGGCGCGTTGCCCGGGGTGAACATGCCGATCGAGATGACCTTCACGCCGTTCGCCGACGGCGGCATGATCATGTTCTCCACCTGGGTGGGCCGGCCGTCGGTGCCGAGCATGCGCGGCACGCTGTGACCGTAGATGTCCGCGTCCACCACGCCGACCTTCAGGCCGTCCGCGGCCATCGCGGCCGCCAGGTTGACGGTGACCGACGACTTGCCGACGCCGCCCTTGCCGGACGCGACCGCGTACACCCGGGTCAGCGAGCCCGGCTGGGCGAACGGGATCTCCCGCTCGGCCTGGCCGCCGCGCAGCGACGACGCCAGGTCCTTGCGCTGCGCGTCGCTCATCACGTCCAGCGTCACCCGCACCGCCGTGACCCCGGCCACCCCGCCGACCGCGGTCGACACCCGTTGGGTGATGGTGTCCCGCAGCGGACAGCCGGCGACCGTGAGCCAGACGGCCACGGCGACCGTCCCGTCGTCGGCGATGTCCACGGATTTCACCATGCCGAGCTCGGTGATCGGCTTGTGGATCTCCGGGTCGTTGACCGTGGCGAGCGCGGCGCGGACTGCGTCCTCGGCCGGCGTCGGGCGGTACGTAGCGGTAGCCATACGTCGATGGTACGGCTGTGGGCTCGAGTCCCCCTTCAGTGCCCCGGCGCTTCCGCGGCCCCTGGAGACACGCGAGCCACCCGGCACGGACGTCCGGGACGGTTCAGTGTCCGCGCCCGTCGCCGTTCTCCGCGGTCCTGGCCCGCCCGGGGTGCACCTGGCCGTCGAGATCCCGGAGCAGGTCCTGGAGTTCGGAGCGGATCCAGTCGCGGGTGGCGACCTCGCCGAGGTTCACCCGCAGCGCCGCGATCTCCCGGGTCAGGTACTCGGTGTCGGCGATGCTGCGTTCGTTCTGCTTGCGGTCCTGCTCGAGGTTGACCCGGTCCCGGTCGTCCTGCCGGTTCTGCGCCAGCAGGATCAGCGGGGCGGCGTACGACGCCTGGAGGGAGAGCACCAGCGTCAGGAAGATGAACGGATAGGGGTCCCACCGCGCCACCGGGGGCGCGAACACGTTCCACAACAGCCACACCACGATGACGGCGGTCATCCAGAGGATGAACCGCCAGGTGCCGAGGAAGCGCGCGATGCGCTCGGACATCTGCCCGAACGCCTCCGGGTCGTAGGTGGGCAGCACACTGCGGCGCGGCTCGCGCGGCTGGTCGAGACGGCTGCGCGGCCGGGGGGCCGCGGTGGCGCCGGCCGGGCGCGCCTGGCCGCGCTCGCGGTCCTCACCGGCCATCGGCCGCCTCCGTCATCTCCCGCTCCGTCTCGTCCGCCGGGCTGTGCAGTTCGTGCTCCCGCCAGTCCTCGGGGAGCAGGTGGTCCAGCACGTCGTCGACGGTGACGGCGCCCAGCAGGGAGCCGCTGTCGTCCACCACGGGTGCGGAGACCATGTTGTACGTCGCCAGGAAGCTCGTCACGGCAGGAAGAGGTGTCTGCGGGTCCAGCGGTTGCAGGTCGGTGTCCACGATCGAGCCGAGCAGCGTGAACGGCGGGTCGCGCAGCAGCCGCTGGAAGTGCACCAGCCCCAGGTACTTCCCGGTCGGCGTCTCCTCCGGCGCCCGGCACACGTACACCTGCGCGGCCAGCGCCGGCGGCAGGTCCGGCTCGCGGATCCGGGCCAGCGCGTCCGCCACGGTCGCGTCCGGCCGCAGCACGATCGGCTCGGTGGTCATCAGCCCGCCCGCGGTGCGCTCCTCGTACGACATCAGCCGCCGTACGCCCGCGGCCTCGTGCGGCTGCATCAGCATCAGCAGCCGCTCCTGCTCGTCGCCCGGCAGTTCGGCCAGCAGGTCGGCCGCGTCGTCCGGGTCCATCGCCTCCAGCACGTCCGCGGCCCGCTCCTCCTTGAGCCGGCCGAGGATCTCCACCTGGTCGTCGTCCGGCAGCTCCTCCAGCACGTCGGCCAGCCGGTCGTCGTCGAGCACCGCGGCCACCTCGCCGCGCCGCTTGGGCGACAGGTGGTGCAGCACATTGGCCAGGTCGGCCGGGCGCAGCTGCTCGAAGGTCGCCACCAGGCTGGCCGCGCCCTGGCTCTCCTCGCGCAGCGAGAAGCCGCTCACCTCCGACCAGTCCACGGTCAGCGTCTCGCCCCCGCGCCGCCCGCCGGAGCCCTTCCACGGCAGCGCCACGCGCGACTGCGGCCGGCCGTCCTTGCCCCGGCGCACGAAGACCTTGTCGATCTCCCAGTCCCTGCGGGCCGGCAGCCGCACCATCGACACGTCCAGGACGGTGGCCTCCTCGCCGGCCTCCTCGTCCGCCGTCTCCCCGGTGACCTCGGCCGCCCCGTCCTCGTGCTCGTGCTCGCGCCGCAGCAGCCGCACCCGGCGGTCCAGCAGCTCGGCCAGCACCAGCGTCTCGGTCGAGCGCTGCTCGAAGCGGCGCATGTTCACCACGCCGGTGGTGATCACCTGGCCCGACTCCATGCCGGTGACCCGGGTCATGGGCAGGAAGATCCGGCGCCGGCTGATCACCTCGACGACCAGCCCCAGCACCCGGGGCGGCCGGCCGCCGACCCGCATCATCACCACGACATCGCGCACCCTGCCCACCTGTTCGCCGTTCGGATCGAACACGGCGATCCCGGACAGGTGCGAGACGAAAACCCGGGGGGCGCCCGCGACCATTCGGTTGCCTCCTGCGTTCGGCTGCGCTTGCGTAGCGAGTGTGCTTCGGCTTGTGCTTGTGCGGGACGGCCCGCACCCGGCCGTGCGGCACGAGCCGTACTGACCCGCTACGTCACTCGGGGCAAGGCTACTCCGGGCGGATCATGGGCGCCCGGTGCCCCATAGGGGCGCGGGGAACTGCGCGAGCAACCACTGACTGCCGGTGGTCCGGGAACGACAGCAACTGCCCCCTTGGGTCGGTGGCGACCCGCGCCACGGTGGTGGGCTTGTCGCGCAGTTCCCCGCGCCCCTGGGTACTCCGGTGTTGCCGCAGCGCGCGTGATCCCCGCGCCCCTGGGTTTTCCCGGCGAACCGTAGGGGGGCGCGGGGGACCCCCGCCGCGGTACCGTGCGGTAGCTTCAGCCCAACCCGTTCCGAGGGGGAACCGAACCCGTGCGTAACGCTTCCGCCGGCCGCCCCGCCGGCCTCGTCATGGGAGTGGTCGCCGCGGGGACCCTGCTGAGCGGGTGCCTCGGGCTCGGCGGCAACCCGGACGCGGGCACCAACGGAGTGGGCAAGCTGCCGCCGGCGACCATAGAGGCGCAGGCCAAGGCCGCGGCCGATACGGCGACCGCGGTACGGCTGTCCGGCACGGTGGCGAGCGGCGGCTCGACGTACCGGCTCGACATGCGGCTGCGGGCCGACGGCGGGGTCGGCGAGGTGACCACGAAGGGCGCGACCTTCCAACTGCTGCGCGTCGGCAGCGCTCTGTACCTGAAGGCGAACGCCGACTTCTACGGGGTGAGCGGCTCCAAGGACGCGCAGGCCGCGGCGGCCGAGCTCAACGGCAAGTACGTCAAGGTGCCGCCGGGTGATCCGGCCTACGCCCAGTTCAGCGGCTTCACGGACAAGAAGGTGCTGCTCTCCGGGCTGTTCGTGCTGAGCGGCTCGCTCACCCGCGGCGACCACCGCCAGGTGGCCGGCACCAAGACGATCGCCCTGAACGGCAGTGCCGGCGGCTCCCTGGACGTCTCCCTCAAGGGCGCCCCCTACCCGCTGCGCTACCAGCGCGCCGGTGGCGCCGGCACCCTCACCCTCTCCGACTGGGGCGACGACTTCTCCCTGGTCGCGCCCGGCAAGTCCGACGTGGTCGACTACGGCAAGTCGCTCGGCCAGAAGTAGCGGCTAGGCCCGTTTCCGGCGGCGGGCCAGCAGGCGCGGCAGCGCGGCCGGAACCTCGCCACGGGTGGTCGCCGGGGTCGCCACGGGCACGGCGGCCCCCGAACCCGCGGGCATCGTGCCCGGCGCCTCCAGCAGTTCGCCCTCCGGCACCACCCGGAACACCTCGCACTCCCGGGCCCACCGCTCCACCATGTGCTCGCCGTCGGGCGCGTTCAGCCGCCGCCCCTTCAGCTCCGCGACCGCCGCGTCCCATTTCTCGCTCCGGGGCGCCAGCAGCTCCGCTTTTCCGGTCCACGTCACCAGGCGGCCGCCCTTGTCCTTGGACCGTACGGTCACGGTCGCCGCCCCGCCGTCCACCAGCCCCGGCAACGGCTGTTCCCCGGGCCCCCCGACCACACACAGCCCGCCCCCGGCCCACCCATGCCAGAGGGCTCTGCCGTTCACCCACACCAGGCCGGACTTTTTCGTGGCCTCCTCGACCAAGGCGGCTTCTTCTGTCTTCACGCCCACCACCCTAGGCCCCGCCTGGCGGCGGCCCGGTTCGCCGGGAGCGCCCCTTGAGGTGCCGCCCTCCGTCAGGAGAGGGGCACCGCCCTCCGCAGAGGATCACGCAGATCCGTGGAGTGGGTGAGCCACCGCTCATGAAGGGCGGGGGCGCCGTGGACCCGTTTCCAGGCGGCCTCGGTGGGGGTCATCGGGAGGAGGGGGAGGAAGCGGACCGGGTCCAGGGGGTCGTCGAGGGGGAGATCGGGGACGAGGCCACCGTTCTCGGCGACGAGGACCGCGGAGAAGGGGGCGCGGGGCCACAGGGGCTCGCCGGTGTCGAGGGAGTTGCCCGGGGCGATGACAACCCCTTCGACCTGGGGGGAGGCGGCGAGGACGGCGAGCGGCCGGAGGACCTGGTCGGTGTCTGCGGCGCCGGCCCGCAGCGAGAGGATCAGCTCGGCGCGCGGCCCGCGGAGGGGATCGGGGGCGGTGTCCAGGGGGTCGGTCATGGGCCGGGCGGACATGCCGAGGGTGACGTAGCGCACGAGGGGCCGGCCGTCCGCGGAAGAAGCGAAGCGAAGCACTTCGATCCGCTCGGCGCCGAGGAAGGTGACGGCGGCCCGGGCGTCCGGCTCACCGAAGGATTCGCGCAGCTGAGCCTCGACCAGCGCCAGAACATCTGCCATACGGGGAGCATAGAACGCGTATCGAACGCGCAAAGGTCGACCGGGGGACTTCCGGCGCTTGGTAAGGTGGAGCGTTCGCGTACGCCGTCCCTTACGTGGGGACCGGCCGGAGGAGGTGGGGCTGACATGGATCCCAGTCGACCGTGCAGTACCAACAGCTCTTCCGTGCGCCGTCGCGTGCGCTGAGCCCTCGCGTTCCATACCCGGCTCCCCGGCCCTGAAACGCGCGAACTCACGACTTGTCCGCGGGCTGCGGCCCGCGCGGAAGAGCGCCCTGAACTGCCTGGTGATCACCTGAGTCCTGATCAGCATTTCAGTACGGCGCCCCGCCGTCGGCCAGTCCGTGAAGGAGCTTGCCATGTCGATGATCCGTGATCTGCGCGCTGTCGTCCGTCCCGCGCTGCGCAAGAACTCCGTGTCGTACGACTACGGTCCGGCCGCCCCCGTCACGAACTCCAGTGCGGTGGTGGACTGCGCGGTGTACCGCAACGGCGTGCGCTGCTCGGACACCATGGACGTGCGCGAGGCGCTGGCCATGGTCCGGGCCGGCCGCACCCCCGAGCAGTGCGACGGCAGCAACGGCTTCGTGTGGATCGGCCTGCACGAGCCGACCGAGCAGGAATTCGCCGGCATCGCCCAGGAGTTCAGCCTGCACCCGCTCGCCGTGGAGGACGCGATCCACGCCCACCAGCGGCCCAAGCTGGAGCGGTACGACAACTCGCTGTTCACCGTCTTCAAGACCATCAGGTACGTCGAGCACGCCGAACTCACCGCGACCAGCGAGGTGGTGGAGTCCGGCGAGGTGATGGTCTTCACCGGCCAGTACTTCGTGATCACCGTACGGCACGGCGGGCACGGCTCGCTGCGGGCACTGCGGCACCGGCTGGAGGACGACCCGGAGCTGCTGGCCAAGGGCCCCTCGGCGGTGCTGCACGCGATCGCCGACCAGGTGGTGGACGACTACCTCGCGGTCACCGAAGCGGTGCAGGACGACATCGACGAGGTCGAGATCGACGTCTTCTCGGCGGTGAACGGCAAGCCGTCGCGTGGCGGCGACGCCGGCCGGATCTACCAGCTCAAGCGCGAGGTGCTGGAGTTCAAGCGGGCCGTCTCCCCGCTGCTGCGCCCGATGCAGCTGCTCGGCGAGCGGCCGATGCGGCTGGTCGACCCGGAGATCCAGAAGTACTTCCGGGACGTGGCCGACCACGTGGCCCGGGTGCACGAGCAGGTCACCGGCTTCGACGACCTGCTCAACTCGATCCTCCAGGCCAACCTCGCGCAGGCCACGGTGGTGCAGAACGAGGACATGCGCAAGATCACCGCCTGGGCGGCGATCCTGGCCGTCCCCACCATGATCACCGGCGTGTACGGGATGAACTTCGACCACATGCCCGAGCTGCACTGGACCTTCGGCTATCCGGCGACCCTGGTCGGCATCCTGGCCATCTGCTACGCGATCCACCGCGGCTTCCGCCGCAACGGCTGGCTGTAGGTCCCGGGAACCCCCCCGGGCAGCGCCTAGGAAGCCTTGCGCCGGTCGGCGAGCACCACCAGGGCGAGACCGGCCAGGATCACCGCCAGCGCCGGATAGGCGGCGACCGGCGGCCGCTGGCCCAGCCACACCGCGGCCACCAGCGCGGCGCCCGGCGTCTCCAGCAGGATCGCGGTCGACGTGGTGGACGGGCCCAGCCCCCGGACCACCCGGTTGATCAGGGAGTGGCCGAGCAGTTGCGCGGCCACGGTCAGCGCGGCGATCTTCAGCCACGTCCTGCCGTCCCAGCCGCCCAGCGCCGACCCGGACACCAGGCAGACGGCCAGCAGCGCGACCGCCGTCGTGCCGTAACAGACGTACGTATACGCGGTGGTGCTCGCGGTCCTGCGCACCTCGGCGCCCAGCAGCACGTAACCGGCCGCCGCCATGCCCGCCCCGAGCGCGAGCGCGTCACCGGCCAGCGCCCGGGTGTCCGTGGACAGGTCGATGCCGGTGAGCAGCACCACGCCGACCACGGCCAGCGCCGTGCCCGCCCACACCATGCCCGGCGGACGGTGCCCGCGCGCCCGCAGGATCAGCGTGGTCCAGATCGGCGTCGTCGTCACCAGCGCGGTCGACGTCGCCACCGACGTCATGTTCAGGCTGGGCAGCCACAGCCCGAAATGCAGCGCCAGCACCAGCCCGGCCAGCACGGACATCGCCAGCGCCCGGCGCCCTATGCTGCGCAGCTCGCTCCGGTGCCGCCACAGCGCGACCGGGGTCAGCACGCCCACGGCCATGGCGTTGCGCCAGAACGCGATCGCCAACGCGGGGGCGGCCGTCGACGCGATCAGGGGTGCCGACAGCGACACCCCTGAGACGGCTATCGCCAGCAGTACGAGGTCCAGCGAACGTCCTGCGGTTGCCGTCTGCCCGTGCGGCTGCCCCCCTTGCCGTGCGGGGCCGGCCCCGCCGCTCGTGCCTGCGGCTGCAGTTCGCTGGGGGGCGGTCACGGATCTCCTCGGGCTCTTCACCGCAACGGCTTGCGGGTACGCCGCTCAGCGTAAGGCCCGTGTGTAGGGCAAGCACCTGTCGAGGGTCGAGCCCGGGGTACCCAGGGGCGCGGGGAACTGCGCGAGCAACCGGCCACCGGCCGGTGGTCCGGATGCGACAGCAACTGCCCCTTTGGGCCGGTGGCGACCCGCGCCACGGAGGTGGGCTGGTCGCGCAGTTCCCCGCGCCCCTTCGGGGCACTCCCGGCGAACCGCCCGCCGACAGGTGAGCCCCGCGGCGCAGCCGCGGCCCCGGGTACCCCCGGCGAGCCCCCCGCCGCCAGGCGGGCCCCGACCGGAGGGGTATCCCGGCGAACCCCGTCCGGGTCGGCAGACCCGGACGGGTGATCGTCCTTGACGTGGGCACAGCCCTGGAGGACCGTGGATCGGTATGAGGGGCGAACCCAGTTGCCCGAAGTGCGGTCGCAGGGTCAGGGCGCCCGGCCTCTTCTCCGACTCCTGGCAGTGCGAGGCGCATGGGCCGGTGCACCCGTTGCAGCCCGTGGTACCGCCCAGCGTGGAGGCCCTCGGCGTCGTGGTGAACCACGCCAAGGTGCCCGTGTGGATGCCGTGGCCGCTGCCGGTGGGCTGGCTGTATTCCGGGGTGGCCGCGGCAGGCGACGACCGGACCGGCGGCCGGGCCACCGCGGTGGCCTGCTCGGGACCGGGGCCGCTCGGCGGGCCCGGCGAGCTCATCCTGGTCGCCGAGGAGCTGGGCGTGGGGCTCGGCGCCCGGTTCGCGGGGATCGAGGGACTCGACCCGGGCTCGGCCATGTCCGTCGACAAGCCCCCGGCCGCCAAGGTGCTCGCGGCGGGCCGGCCCACCCCGCTCTGGCACGTGGACGGCTCCCCCGGGGACCGGGTGGTCTTCGCCGGTGAGGCGCTCGGCATGTGGCTGTGGGCCGTCGTGTGGCCCGAGGAGACCGGGCTGCTCATGTACGACGAACTGGTCCTGACCGACCTGCGCGACGCGGGCCTGGAGGCCGATCTCGTCCCCTGCGGCGCCCTCTCCCCGCGCCTGCTCGGCTGACGCCTTCCGGGCCGGGATCCCGGCACCCCGGCGATCGCCGGTCCGTACCTACTCGCGAGACCGAACCGTAAGGCACTCGGGTGACCGTACCTGTGAATCACAGGTACGACGGGACGCTATCCTTGTCTTCGTCCCCCTTCTGTGGTTGCCCTGTCCATGACGGGCCGCCCGTGGCCGCGAGTGTCCCGAGGAGTCCGAGTCCGTGCGCATCGACCTGCACACCCACTCCACGGCCTCCGACGGTACGGACAGCCCCGCGGACGTGGTGCGCGCCGCCGCCGCGGCCGGGCTGGACGTGATCGCGCTCACCGACCACGACACCGTGGCCGGGCACGCGGAGGCGGCCGGCGCCCTGGCCGGGCTGGACCGGCCGTTCACGCTGGTCACCGGGGCCGAGCTGTCCTGCCGGGTGGGCGGGATCAGCATGCACATGCTGGCGTACCTGTTCGACCCCGCCGAGCCCGAGCTGTACCGCGAACGCGAGCTCGTCCGCGACGACCGGGTGCCGCGGGCACAGGCCATGGTCGGCAAGCTCCAGGCCCTCGGCGTGCCCGTGACCTGGGAGCAGGTGCAGCGGATCGCGGGCGACGGCTCGGTCGGCCGCCCGCACATCGCCACCGCGATGGTGGACCTCGGTGTGGTGCCCACCGTCTCCGACGCCTTCACCGCCGAATGGCTCGCCAACGACGGACGCGCGTACGCCCCCAAGCACGAACTCGACCCCTTCGACGCGATCCGGCTGGTCAAGGCGGCCGGCGGGGTCACCGTCTTCGCCCACCCCGGCGCCCACAAGCGCGGCGAGACCGTGCCCGATCCGGTGATCGCGGAACTGGCCGCGGCCGGCCTCGACGGGCTGGAGGTGGACCACGTCGACCACGACGAGCCCACCCGGGCCCGGCTGCGCGGCCTGGCCGCCGACCTCGGCCTGCTGACCACCGGGTCCTCCGACTACCACGGCTCCCGCAAGCCCGTCCCGCTCGGCGCGTGCACCACCGACCCTGAGGTCTACCGGGAGATCGCCCGGCGCGCGACCGGCGCCCAGCCCATCACCCAGGTCTAGCCGCACTCGCGCCCCTCGCCGGCCCGGAACGCCGTCCGCCGGCCCCGGGAACGCCCACGCGCCCGGTGCCGCCGTCCCACGGCCGTACGCAGGCACGTCCGCGCGCGGCCGGCCGTCCGCCGCACGACACGCGGCGACCCGCCCGTACACACCTCACGGATGACACCTCCCGGGCACCCACCCGGCACACGGACATCCGCACGCACAGAAAGCCGTGTCCCCCTGCCATGTTCGACCTCACCCTGTTCGGGTCCGTCTTCTTCACGCTGTTCGTGATCATGGACCCGCCCGGGATCACGCCGATCTTCCTCGCGCTGACCTCCGGGCGGGCGGCGAAGGTGCAGCGCCGGATGGCGTGGCAGGCCGCGGGCGTGGCGTTCGGCGTGATCACCGTGTTCGGCGTGTGCGGCCAGCAGATCCTGGACTACCTGCACGTCTCGGTGCCGGCGCTGCGCGTGGCCGGCGGGCTGCTGTTGCTGCTGATCGCGCTCGACCTGCTGACCGGCAAGGCCGACGAGCCCACCCAGACCAAGGACGTCAACGTCGCCCTGGTGCCGCTGGGCATGCCGCTGCTGGCCGGACCGGGGGCGATCGTGACGGTGATCCTCGCGGTGCAGCACGCGAACGGCTTCGGCGCGCAGGCGGCGGTGTGGCTGGCCATCCTCGCCATGCACGCGGTCCTGTGGCTGACCATGCGCTACTCGCTGGCGATCATCCGGGTGATCAAGGAGGGCGGGGTGGTCCTGGTGACCCGCCTGTCCGGCATGCTGCTGTCGGCCATCGCCGTGCAGTCGGTGGCGAACGGGATCTTCGGCTTCGTGCACGGGCAGGGGTGACGCCACGATCGGCCGCCGTAGCCGCCCCGGAACGCCAAAGCGCCCCGTACCTCGGTGTACGGGGCGCTGTCGCGTACGGGCGCGGCGGGCCGTGGGCCCGACGTGCTTGCGGGTGTTACTCGGCGGGACGGATGTAGATGCGCTGCCCGAGGGCAGCGGCCTGCTGGACGATCTTGCTGACGGCAGAGGCATCCACGACGGTGCTGTCCACGGCATTGCCGTTCTGGTCGTCGAGCCGCACGATCTCGAAACGCACTGGGTTTCTCCCTTCGTCGCGCGTTACATGTGTCGTCAACGAACACCCCCTTCGAACTATTCCCTACCCTAAAGAAAATTGTGCGCGCGCATCTACTAGCGGGAAAGGGACTGGTCACCCGACCAGAAGGCGATCAGCGCGGCGGCGGTCTCGGCCGGCCGCTCCGCGTTGGGGGAGTGCCCGGCTCCCTTGATCACCACGCGCGGCGCACCGAGCCGCTCGGCCATCTCGTCCAGCAGCGGCACCGGCCAGGCGTAGTCCTCCTCGCCGGACAGTACGAGGGTGCGCAGCGGCACCGCGGCAAGTTCTGCCACCCGGTCGGGCTCGGTCATCAGTTGCCGGGCCGTGGCGATCAACTGCTCGGGAACGGTCGTCACCCAGCGCCGGTGCAGGAATTCGGTCAGCCAGGCGGGCTCGCCGTCCCGCCCCTCACCGTCCATCGAGCGCATCACCTGCCACGCCGTCTCCATGTCGGTCGTGGGCAGGAAGTCCACCAGGAGCTGGGTCCGCTGCTGCTGGTCCGCGGAGATCGCGGCCGGGCCCGAGCTCATCAGGGTGAGCGAGGTGTACGGCGCCGGGCCGTCGGCCAGCACCGAGGCCCGTACGACATGGCCGCCCAGCGAGTGCCCCAGCAGGTGCAGCGGCGTGTCCGGGCCGGACGCCGCCACGAGCGCCGCCGCCTGCGCCGTCACGTCGGCGCCCAGCTCTCCTTGCGCGTACGCCTGCTCCGACCGCGGACCGCCGGACTCGTGCTGCCCGCGGCCGTCCACCGCGACGACCCGGAACCCGGCGCCCGACAGCGGCGCCAGCAGGTCCAGGAAGTCCTCCTTGCTCCCGGTGAACCCGGGGATCAGCAAGGCGGTGCCCCGGGCGGGAGCCGTCCCGTCCGGTGCGGCGTCCAGCACCGCGAAGGAGCCGCGAGACGTCTCCAGCCGACGGGCCGTCACGTTCTCCGGCAATTCCAGGGCAGTGGGTCGACTCATGGCGGAAGACTACGTGTTCCTTATGTCCGACAGGTTGCCTCCCGGTATTTCCGCGCGGGCCCGTGGCCTGCGCCGTCGTGCACGAAAGCGGAGCCGTGCGCACGGCGGCACGAATTGCCGGTTCCCGGTCGCGGAATTGCCGCCTGCGGGGTTCGGCCCCGGATACGGCGTCGCGGCAGGCGACAGCATGTGCGGGGCTCGCCCTCCGCCAGGAGAGGGCGAGCCCTCGACGTACAAGACGGGCGTCAGGCCGTCGGGGTTTCCTCCGGGGCGACCGCGGCCTTGCGGGTGCGGCGGCGCGGGGCCTTGGGAGCCTCGCTCTCCTCGGCGGGCGCCGCCGCCGGGGCCGGGACCTCGGCCGTCGCCGCCGCCTTGCGCGTGGTGCGGCGGCGCGGGGTCTTCGGGGCCTCCTCCGCGGCAGCCGGGGCCGGGTCGGCCGGAGCGGCCGGTGCCGGCACCTCGGCGGCGACCGCGGCGGCCTTGCGGGTCCGGCGACGCGGAGCCTTGGGGGCCTCGGTCTCCTCGGCGGGCGGGGCCGCGGGGGCCGGGACCTCCGGAGCGATCGCCGCGGCCTTGCGGGTGCGGCGGCGCGGGGTCTTCGGCGCGGACTCGTCCGTCACCGGCTCGAGCACGGGAGCCGGCGCGGCCGCCACGACGGGCTCGGCGACCACGGCGACCGCCGCGGCTTCGGTGCCCGCCGCGCCCGACGCGCCCGCCCGGGTACGGCGACGGCGCCGCGGGGTCCTGGGCGCTGCCTCCTGCTCCTGCGGGGCGGAGGGGGCCAGGGCGTCCTCGACGGCCGGCGCAGGCGCCTGCGCGCCCGTGGTGAGGGTCCCGACGGCGGCCTGTGCGGCCGTCTCCGCCGCGGAGGCGGGTTCCCCGGCCCGGGTGCGGCGGCGGCGCCGCGGAGTGCGGGCCGGCCGCTCCGTACGGGGCGCGTCGCCGTCACGGGAGTCGCGGCCCCCGCGGCCGCGCGGCCCGCGGCTTCCGTGACCACCGGTCTCGCCGAGGTCCTCGACCTCCTCCGCCTCGAGCCCGGCCCGGGTGCGCTCGGCGCGCGGCAGGATCCCCTTGGTGCCCTCGGGGATGCCCAGCAGCTCGAACAGGTGCGGGGAGGTGGAGTACGTCTCCTCGGGGTCGTTGAACGGCAGGTCCAGCGCCTTGTTGATCAGCTGCCAGCGCGGGATGTCGTCCCAGTCCACGAGGGTGATCGCGGTGCCGGAGGCGCCGGCCCGGCCGGTGCGGCCGATCCGGTGCAGATAGGTCTTCTCGTCCTCGGGCGTCTGGTAGTTGATCACATGGGTGACGCCCTCGACGTCGATGCCGCGGGCCGCGACGTCGGTGCACACCAGCACGTCCACCTTGCCGTTGCGGAACGCGCGCAGCGCCTGCTCGCGCGCGCCCTGGCCGAGGTCGCCGTGCACCGCGCCGGAGGCGAATCCGCGCTTGGCGAGCTGCTCGGCCACGTCCGCCGCGGTCCGCTTGGTGCGGCAGAAGATCATCGCCAGGCCGCGGTCCGACGCCTGGAGCACGCGCGCGACCAGCTCGGGCTTGTCGAGGGAGTGGGCGCGGAAGATGTGCTGGGTGATGTTGGCCACCGTCGCGCCCTCGTCGTCCGGCGCGGTGGCGCGGATGTGCGTGGGCTGCGACATGTAGCGGCGGGCCAGGCCGATGACGGCGCCCGGCATGGTGGCGGAGAACAGCATGGTCTGCCGCTTGGCCGGCAGCATGGCGATGATCTTCTCGACATCGGGCAGGAAGCCCAGGTCGAGCATCTCGTCGGCCTCGTCGAGCACCAGGGCGCGCACGTGCTTGAGGCTGAGCTTCTTCTGCCCGGCCAGGTCCAGCAGGCGCCCGGGGGTGCCGACGACCACGTCGACGCCCTTCTTCAGCGCGTCCACCTGTGGTTCGTACGCCCGGCCGCCGTAGATCGCGAGCACCCGTACGTTGCGCACCTTGCCGGCGGTCAGCAGGTCGTTGGTGACCTGCTGGCACAGCTCGCGGGTGGGGACGACGACCAGCGCCTGGGGGCTGTCGGCGAGCGCTTCGGGCGCCGCGCGGCCGGCCTCGACGTCGGCGGCGACGGTGACCCGCTCCAGCAGCGGCAGCCCGAAGCCCAGGGTCTTGCCGGTGCCGGTCTTGGCCTGTCCGATGACGTCGTTGCCGGCGAGGGCGACGGGGAGCGTCATCTCCTGGATGGGGAACGGAGTGGTGATGCCGACGGCCTCGAGGGCCTCGGCGGTCTCGGGGAGGATCCCGAGGCTGCGGAAAGTGGTCGTGGTCAGGATGTTGCCTCTTCTGTGAGACGCGGCACTGTCCGGCGAGGGGGGTCGAGCGGCCGGGGCGCCTGGCTGAGGCGCCGGTCACTGACCGCGCGTGGGTTGTCGTAGCAGCCGGGGCGGCTGCGCGCGCGGGACCGCTGCCCTCGCTGATGCCGCGAGTGGGCCCTTCCCGTTCGGCGGGGAAGGCGGTCGGTTCGGAGCCGATCGGGCCACCGACCGGGCATCCAGGTACTGCACACGTCGCCCGTCACACGGACAATGGGTACGTACGCCGTGCACGTACAGCCACCAGCCGGCGACGGGTGCAATACCACTCTACCCCGGAAACGCGTAGCTGCACCCTTGCAAATGTTTCGTTCGGGACTGCATGTGTCGCGGACCGTGTCGCGCGGTGTGTCGCCGCAGGCGTTGCGGGCCGCGTCGCCGGCCGTTTCACCAGCGGCTTCGGGGGCTGCCTCTGGTGCCGCGCCGGCGGCTGTGCCGGTCGCCGCGGCGAGGGGCTTCGAGGCCGCCTGCGCGACGGTCCGGACGGCGGCCTTCGCTATTGTGCGCAGCATGGAGACGCCTGAAACGCCCGACCCGACGTCCGTGCCGGAATCCGCCGGGGACCGCGCCCCGAAGCCCGGCAAGGCGGCCGACGAAGCGCCCGTCACCGGGATCGCCGCACAGGACTGGGCCACGGCGTCCGCGGACCCGCACTACCGGGCGGCCGTCGTGGACCTGCTGGGCGCCCTGGCGTACGGCGAACTGGCCGCCTTCGAGCGGCTGGCCGAGGACGCCAAGCTCGCGCCGACCCTGGAGGACAAGGCGGAACTCGCCGCCATGGCCGCGGCCGAGTTCCACCACTTCGAGCGGCTGCGCGACCGGCTGGCGGAGATCGGCGAGGCGCCCAACAAGGCGATGCTGCCCTTCAAGGCGGCCCTGGACGACTTCCACCGCCAGACCGCGCCCTCGGACTGGTTGGAGGGTCTGGTCAAGGCGTATGTGGGCGACTCCATTGCGTCGGACTTCTACCGCGAGGTGGCGGCCCGGCTCGACACCGACACCCGCACCCTGGTGCTGGCCGTGCTGGACGACACCGGGCACGCCAGTTTCGCGGTGGAGAAGGTACGGGCCGCGATCGCCGCCGAGCCGCGGGTCGGCGGCCGGCTCGCGCTGTGGGCCCGGCGGCTGATGGGCGAAGCGCTGTCCCAGGCCCAGCGGGTGGTGGCCGACCGGGACGCGCTGTCCACGATGCTGGTCGGCGGGGTCGCCGACGGATTCGACCTGGCCGAGGTCGGCCGGATGTTCTCCCGGATCACCGAGGCGCACACCAAGCGCATGGCCGCGCTGGGTCTGGCCGCGTAACCGCGTCGGCCGGCGGTGGGGGCCGCGTCGGCGCGGCCGGTCACGGCCGCAGCAGGAGCAGCGCGGTGTCGTCGGTGCGTTCGCCGTGCGGCTGGGCGCGGGCGATCATTTCCTCGGCGAGCCGGTCCAGCGGCCCGCCGGCCCGGTCCAGCACCCGGGTCAGCACGGCGACCACCGCGTCGTCGTCCCGGCCGCCGGCCTCGACCAGGCCGTCGGTGTAGAGGGTGAGCACCGCGCCCGGCGGCAGCGGCACCGCCGTCGTCGGGTACGTGGCCGCCGGGTCGATGCCCAGCAGGATCCCCGGCGGCACCGCCAGCACCCCGGCCCGGCCGTCCGGCGCCCGCAGCAAAGGCGGCCGGTGCCCGGCCGAGGCCAGCAGCGCCCGGTGCCGGGCCAGGTCCACGTGGACGTACAGACAGCTGGTGAGCAGCTCGGCGCCCAGGTCGGTGAGCAGCCGGTTGGTGCGGGCCAGGATCTCGCCCGGCGGGGCGCCCGCGGCGGCGTACGCGTGCACGGTGGTGCGTACCTGCCCCATGTGCGCCGCGGCCGTCACGCTGTGGCCCTGCACGTCGCCGATCACCGCCGCGACCTCGGTGGGGCCGATCCGGATCAGGTCGTAGAAGTCGCCGCCGATGTCCATGCCGTGGCTGGCCGGCAGGTAGCGGGCGGCCACCTCCAGGCCCGGCACGACGGGGAGCCGGTGCGGCAGCAGTCCGGCCTGCAGGCCGTGGGCCAGGCGCGCCTGCGCGTCGTACAGCCGGGCCCGCTCCAGCGCCTGGCCGACCAGGTTGCCGATCGAGGCGAGCACCGCTCGTTCCTCACGGGTGAAGCGGTGCGGGCGGGCGAAACCGAGCACACAGGTGCCGGTGTGCCGCCCGGAGACGACCAGCGGCAGGAACGCCCAGGCCGCCGTGGACGGCGACCAGTCGATGCTGTCCGGGCACGAGCGGCACAGCTCCTCGCGGGAGGCGTAGAAGGCCGGGACGCGGGCGGCCGGACCGAGCACCTCGGGCACGCCGTCGGTCAGCACCGTGCCGTCCACCCGGTCGATGAAGTCCGCGTCGAAACCGCTGTGCCCGATCACCCGGGCCCGGCCCGCGTCCGGTGCGAGCAGGGCCAGGTCCTGGGCGCCGAAGGCGCCGAGGAACCGGTCCGTGGCCAGTTCCACCACGTCCCGCAGCCGCACCGTCTCACCCAGCGAAGCGGCCAGGTACAGCAGGTGATGGGCGGTGCCCAGCCGCTGGCCGGAACCGGTGGACGCCGGCCGGCCCGGGACGGAGCGCCGGGTCCGCGCCGGGGTGATCCGTACGCTCACCCCCGAGGAGTCCGGGTACAGCTCGAACAGCAGTGGCCGGTCCGGCGGGCGCACCGCGGTGAACGACGTCGGCTGCTGGCTGAACAGGGCCTCCCGGAACTGGTACTCGAACAGTGGGTTGTCCAGCCACGGGACGGTCTCCCACAGCAGCCGGCCGGTCAGCTCGGTGGCGTCCGGGCCGAGCAGGCCGGCCGCGGTCCGGTCGGCGAAGGTGACCCTGCCGTCGGCGTCCAGGGCGTAGTCGCCCTCCGGCAGCCGCTCCAGAAAGGCGGACGCCGGGGGTTCGGCGGGGGCCTGATCCGCGGGGCCGCCCGGGTCGATCCGGCGGGGCTCGGCCGAGGGCTCCAGCCGGGTCCCGCCCGCTTGTGCCTGCGCGAGCACCCAGGCGATGGTCGCGCACGCGGCCTCGATGCGCTTGCGCTCGGCGGCGCCCAGCCGCGCCGGGCGCGAGGGTGGCCACAACAGGACCAGCGCGCCCCGGGGCGGCGCGCCGGGCGCCTCGGTGAGCGGGGCGACGGCCATGGCGAAGCGGTGCGGGAAGACCAGCGCGGCCTTGGGGTACTCGCGGGACAGGGCGCGGTCGGTGCCGAGCCACACCAGGCGCCGGTCGCGTACCGCGTCGATCACCGGGTCGCCGGAGGGTTCCGTCGCGCCGGGCGGCGGCAGCTTCAGCCGGGCCACCGGCTCCGCGAACCGGGGGGACACCCCGCTGCCGGCCTCCAGGCACAGCACCTCGCCGCCCGGCTCCAGCAGGTACAGCGCGCCGGAGTGGGCGCCGGTCCGCCGGACGGCATCGAGCACCAGGGCATCGAGTGCCGCGCGTACGGTCTCGCCGGTCGCCGTACCGGCCGTGTTGCCTCGCATCTGGCGACCACCCGCCGACGAAGTGGTGGCTGTTTGCTTCCGCTTCCGGTGTTGTGTCCGGAATGCCCCGCTTCATCAGCATTACAGTGCGGGGCGGCCGGTTCAAGGCGAGGCTTCCGGGGACGGCCTTCGATGCCGGGCCCCTGAGATGCCGTGGCCGGGGGAGCGGCCTGCGAGGACGTTACGCCGCCGAGCGCATCCTCGCGTGGCGGCCCTTGCGCGGCGGGCGGGCCAGCACGCTGGTGAGGGCCACCGCGGTGAGGAAGGCGGCGAGCAGGGTGTACGGCGCGTGGCCGCCGCCGAGGACCGTGTACGTCACCAGGCCGCCGAGCAGGCCGGCCGCAGGGCCGGTGGCCAGCAGCAGCGCGGTGAACGGGAAGCGCAGCGGGAACAGACGGGCGGCGGCGCTGGCGGCGAGCAGGCCGAGCGCGGCGAAAGCGATCGCTTCCCACACGAGCATCGTCGTCCCTCCGGATTGTCGGCGCCTACCGGTCGGTCAGGTCCTACCCACCGGTACTACCCACCCTGTGAGGGGGACAAAACGGAGTGCGGGCCGGGCGGGGCGCCGGCGGTCCGGCACGGCCGGGACACAGCGGAGGGAGCCGGCACGAAGCGGGGGCGGCAGCCGGGTACGGGCCGCCGCCCCCGCGGGGACGTGCGTGGAACCGGAAGGCCGGTCCCGGTGCCGCCGGGCAGGCGGCGGACGCGCTTCTCGCGTCAGAGCGCGGCGCCGAAACCGACCCGGCGCACCGCCGGCTCGCCGATCTCGACGTAGGCGAGGCGGTCGGCCGGGATCAGCACCTTGCGGCCGTGCTCGTCCTCCAGGGTCAGCAGCTTGGCCGTCCCACTGAGCGCGTCGGCGACGGCCTTCTCCACCTCGGCCGCCGACTGGTTGCTTTCCAGGCTGATCTCGCGCGGCGCGTGCTGGACGCCGATCTTGACCTCCACGGCTTTGGATACCTCCGAGTCTCTGCGGGGTGCGCGGGTCGAGCGATTCGCGCCGTACGCAGCACAGCGTAGCCCCGCCGGTCCGGCAGCAATCCGTGGAAGGGAAACGCCGTGAGCGAACACGCCGCCGCACACCGTGGGCCCCGCGCGCCCCCGTACGGCCGCCACCGTGGCCGTCGCCCCGGGCGCGCCCCGGCGGGATCAGCGAGCGCTCAGCGGGCGCTCAGTGGTGTCCCTCGGCCCCGTGCAGCGGGAAGCCGGCGATGCCGCGCCAGGCCAGGGAGGTCAGCAGGTGCAGCGCGGTGTCCCGGGACACCTGGCTGTCGCTGGCCAGCCAGTTCCGGGCCACGATCTGCGAGAGCCCGCCCAGGCCCACCGCCAGCAGCATCGCCTGGTCGCGCGGCAGCCCGGTGTCCTCGGCGATCACCTCGCTGATCGCCTCCGCGCACTGGAGCGAGACCTTGTCCACCCGCTCGCGCACGGCCGGCTCGTTGGTCAGGTCCGACTCGAAGACCAGCCGGAACGCGCCGCCCTCGTCCTCGACGTAGGCGAAGTACGCGTCCATCGTCGCCTCGACGCGCTTCTTGTTGTCGGTGGTGGACGCCAGCGCGCCGCGCACGGACTGCAGCAGCGCCTCGCAGTGCTGGTCCAGCAGTGCCAGGTACAGCTCCAGCTTCCCGGGGAAGTGCTGGTAGAGCACCGGCTTGCTGACGCCGGCCCGTTCGGCGATGTCGTCCATGGCAGCGGCGTGGTAGCCCTGCGCGACGAAAACCTCCTGGGCCGCGCCGAGCAGTTGCTCCCGTCGGGCCCGGCGGGGCAGGCGGGTGCCGCGCGGCCGTGCCTGGGTCTGCTCGATGGCTGTCACGCCGCCTCCCAAATCGTGGTCGAGGATTCTCGACAGAGGTCGATGAGTGTCGGGGTTGTCGGGGGTCTCGGGGTGTCGGGGTCACGTGAGGACGTCGGGGACGTCGGTGAACGTCCGGGAACACTGTCGGAACGCTGCCGGAACCCCTCCGGTCACGCCGAATGGCGCAACGAGGTGTGCCGCGGTGGCCATCGTACGTTTGGGTAACGTCACCGCGCGCCGCGCGAGCGGACATTCTCACTTCCTGGGACCCCTCAGCGGTAGTCCTCCTCGTCCAGGTCCACCACCCGCCGCTGCTCGGCGGAGTCCGCCGGGTCCGCCTCCTCGACCCGGTCGCCGGGCCGCTGGGTGATCGGCTCGTCGCGCTGCTGGAGCAGATCGATGTGCTGCTCGGCGGCGTCGGCCTCGGGTGCCTCCAGATCCAGATCGGCGTTGTCCGAGGTCTGCGCTGCGTCGTCGAACTCGTCCGCTTCCCGCTCGAAGCTCGCGATGTCGTCGGACATGGCGCCTCCTTTTCTGCCGTGACCTACGATCCTCCTTCTGCCTCCCCTGCGCTCCTTCTGACCGGTTGTGGCCGCAACCACACAAGCACCCGCGTGATCGTCTCGTAACATCGGAGCATGCGCTCGACCGAGACAGCCGAAGCGGCCGCCGTGGCCGCGACCGTGCCCCCCGCCGGACCGGTGCTCGCGGACGGCGAATCGGCCCGGACCGTGCGACTGGCGGGGCTCAGCCTGGTGGTGCGCTCCCGCGCGTTGCCGGCCGGCGCCGAGCCCGCGCTGTACGTGCACGGACTCGGCGGTTCCTCGCAGAACTGGTCGGCCCTGATGGACAAACTGGCCGGAATCGTCGACAGCGAGGCGCTGGACCTGCCGGGATTCGGCCATTCACCGCCGCCCGACGACGGCAACTACTCCCTGGCCGGACACGCCCGCGCGGTGGTGCGGCTGCTCGACGCCGAGCGCCGCGGCCCGGTGCACCTGTTCGGCAATTCGATGGGCGGCGCGGTCGCCGTCAAGGTGGCCGCGGCCCGGCCGGACCTGGTGCGCACCCTCACCCTGGTCTCGCCCGCGATGCCCGAGGTGCCGCCGCAGCGCACCGCCTGGCCCACCGGCCTCGCCTCGGTGCCCGGCCTGCCCCGGCTCTACATGCGCGCGACCCGCGACTGGCCGGTCGAGCGCCGGGCCGCCGAGCTCTTCGCGCTCTGCTACGGCGACCCGTCGGTGATCGACGAGCGGACTCGCGCCGAGGCCGCGGCGGAGTACCAGCGGCGGCTGGAGCTGCCGTACTTCTGGGACGCCATGATCCGCTCCACCCGCGGGATCGTGAACGCGTACACCCTCAGTGGGCAGCACGCGCTGTGGCGGCAGGCCGAGCGGGTGCTCGCGCCGACCCTGCTGGTCTACGGCGGACGGGACAAGCTGGTGTCGATCAAGACCGCCCGCCGGGCCGGCCACGCCTTCCGCGACTCGCGGCTGCTGACCATTCCGGACAGCGGGCACGTGGCGATGATGGAACACCCGGAACTGGTGGCCCGGGCCTTCCGCGCCCTGCTGGACGAACGGGCCGGTGTACCGGGACGTACGGAGCCCGGCACCGGCCCGTCGGCCGCGGTGGCCGGGAGCTGAGCGCGGGAGTGGGCAGGCACAGCGCGAACGACGACGGCCCCGACGGCCTGGGCGACCTGGACGGCTTTGCGGGCCTGAACGGCTTGGGCGGCCTGGGCGGACTGAACGGCCTGAACGGCCTGAACGACTTCGACGGCCGCGACGAACCCGGCGGATCGAGGCCGGCGCCCCCGATACCGACATCACCCATGGCGGCCCCCGGCACCGGACGCAGGCGCCGCGATCCCGGCGGTCCGCTGGCCCGCCCCCTGACCGGCCGCGTCACCGGCCCCGAGCCCTTCGCGGACCCGTTCGCCGAGCCCTTTCCGGCGCCTTCCGTGCGCCCACTCCCGCTCGCGGACCCGTACCCGGACGACCCGTCCGACACCGGCGGCTTCGCGGCGGTCCGCCCGGCCGCCGGGCACCCCGAGCACCGCGAGCACACCGCCTGGGGGCGGCCGGGCGGCTGGACGGCCTCCGGCGGGCGCGGGCGGCGGTCCGCGCCGGACCCGGTCGAGTCCTGGGCCGAGGACTGGGCGGCGTACGACACCGGCCCGGCGCTACGGCCCCCCGCGCTCGGCGGTCCGGCCGGTTCGGCCGCCGGACGCGTGATTCCGGCCACCGCGGGCGGCGGAGCGTTGCGGGCCCAGGGCGGCGTGCCCCGGCCCCGGCAGGAGTTCCTGGACGCCTTCGACGCGCCCGCGCGGAGCGACGTACGACCGGGGCAGGACGATCCGGCGGCCGGACGTACGGATCCGGCGGGTGCGGACATCACACCGGACGCAACGAACAAGAAGGACAAAGCGGGCAAGGCGGGTAAGCCGGCCAGGACTTCCGGCGGGCCCGAGGCGGCCGAAGCCGCGCCCGACGGTGCCAAGGGCGGCGGAAAGGCCCGCGCCCTCGGCGGAGTCGCGGCCGCCGCGGTGGTCACCGTGCTCGCCGTGGTCGCCGCCGGACAACTCGCCGAAGGTGAGAAGAAGCACAGCCGGCCGGACGGGAAGGACCCCGCGACCAGGTCCACCCCGGAGGGGGCGACCGGTACGGCGACCTCCGCGGCGACCGGTGCCGTGCCCCGGGCCGCCGCCCCCGCGGTGACCGCGACGGCCGCCCCCGGATACGACGCGCTCATGGCCCGCCAGTACCCGCTGGACCCACGGCTGAGCCTGTCCGGCGCCTTCGTGACGGTGCCCGGCCACCAGGCCGCCCCCGGCCGCGGCAAGGTGATGCGGGTGCGGGTCGACGTGGAGCGGGGCCTGCCGCTGGACCCCGGCCTGTTCGCCGACGCGGTCTACAAGACCCTGAACGACCCGCGCAGTTGGGGCCACGGCGGCACCATGACCTTCGAGCGGGTGTCAACCGGCCCCGCGGACATCGTGATCACCCTCGCCAGTCCCGGCACCACCGCCAAGTGGTGCGCGAAATCCGGGCTGGACACGGTGGCTGAAAACGTGTCATGCGACTCGGCGTCGACTCCGCGCACCATGATCAACGCCTACCGGTGGGCGCAGGGCGCCGCCACCTACGGCCCCGCGCGGATGCACGCCTACCGCCAGATGCTCATCAACCACGAGGTCGGCCATCGCCTCGGGCACGGTCACGTGGGCTGCCCGGCGCCCGGCGCGCCGGCCCCGGTGATGATGCAGCAGACCAAGTTCCTGTCGCTGGACGGCGGTCCCACCTGCCGCCCCAACCCGTGGCCGTTTCCGTAACTCGTCCCGCTTGTCCCACGGTTCCCGTACCACATCCGCACCATCTCCATAAGCCACACTTGGAGATGTCATTGATGTGCCTTTGACATCCGGGCGGACCGCGCTGCACGCTTGCGGCATGTCCTACCGACCCGCACCGCCGCCGTGCCGCGCCGCCATCGAGCTGGCGCTCATCGGTGTTGCCGCGCACAGCGTGGCCGACGTGCACTGTCGCTGACAACGATTTCCGGCGCCCCCGCGTCGAGGTACACCGCGCGTCCGTACGCGTGCCGTCCCTCCGCCCAGGGCGCCCTTCCGGCGGGCCCGTCCGCCATCCCCCGCCGCGGGCGCGTGCGTGTGCGCCCACCCAGCGACGCAACGCTGCCCGCGCATTTTCCGAAGTGGCCGAAAAGCGGCCCGAAAGGTTCACCCATGCCTCACCTGCCTCTTGTATCGCACCGGACCTCGACCAGGATCGGAGTGATCGTCGTCGGTCTGGCCCTTGCCGGAGGGACCGCCGCCTGCGGACCCAAGAGCGGTGGCGGCGCCAAGGCGGCCGACGCGAGCCCGCACCGGGGCGGCACCCTCTACGTCCTGAACAACCAGGCGCAGGAGGACTTCGACCCGGCCCGCCTCTACACCTCCGGCGGCGGCAACGTGCCCTCGCTCGTCTACCGCACCCTGACCACCCGCAACCGGGCCGACGGCGCGGCCGGCTCCAAGGTCGTCCCCGACCTGGCCACCGACACCGGCGAGCCGAGCCAGAACGCGACCGTGTGGACGTACCACCTCAAGGACGGCCTGACCTACGAGGACGGCACGCCCATCACCACCGCCGACATCAAGTACGACATCGAGCGCTCCTTCGCCCCCGAACTGTCCGGCGGCGCCCCCTACCTGCGCGACTGGCTGGTCGGCGCGGCCGGCTACCAGGGCCCGTACAAGGACCCCAAGGGCCTGTCCGCGATCCAGACGCCGGACGCGAAGACCATCGTCTTCCACCTGAACAAGCCCGAGGGCGAGTTCCCGCTGCTGGCCACGCAGACCTCGTTCGCACCCGTGCCCAAGGCCAAGGACACCGGCGTCAACTACGCCGAGCACCCGGTCTCCTCCGGCCCGTACCGGGTCGTCAAGAACGAGAACAACGGCGAGCACCTGGTGCTGGTCCGCAACCCGCACTGGTCGGCGGCCACCGACAGCCAGCGCAAGGCGTACCCCGACACCATTGACGTGCAGTCCGGGCTCGACCAGGCGGTCATCGACCAGCGGCTGTCGGCAGGTGTCGGCAAGGACGCGGACGCCGTCACCACCGACACCAACCTCGGCCCGGCGGAGCTGGCGAAGATCACCGGCGACAAGAACCTGGCCTCGCGGGTCGGCACCGGCCACTTCGGCTACACCGACTACATCGCCTTCAATCCGAAGGTGAAGCCGTTCGACAACATCAAGGTGCGCGAGGCCATCGCCTACGCCGTCAACCGCACCACTGTCATCAACGCCCAGGGCGGCTCCTCGCTCAACGAGCCGGCCACCACCTTCCTGCCCCCGCAGGCGTCCTTCGGCTACACGCCCTACGACCCGTTCCCGGCCGGGGCGACCGGCAACCCGGCCAAGGCCAAGGAGCTGCTGAAGGAGGCCGGCTACCCGAACGGCCTGACCGTCAGCCTCACCCACGACGTCACCAAGGGCGACGAACAGGGCCCCGAGGTCGCCACCGCCATCCAGGAGGCGCTCAAGCTCGCCGGCATCACCGTCAAGCTCGACGGCCAGGAGCACAACGCCTTCAGCGACAAGGTGCACGACCTGAAGACCGAGCCCGGCTTCTTCCTGGCCGGCTGGGGCGCCGACTGGCCGTCCGGCGGCCCCTTCCTCGGCCCGATCTTCGACGGCCGGCAGATCGTCAGCGGCGGCTCCAACTTCAACAACGCGCAGCTCGACGACCCGGCCGTGAACAACGAGATCGACGCCATCAACAAGATCACCGACCTGAAGGCCGCCGCCGTCCGCTGGGGCGCCCTGGACAAGAAGATCGGCGAGCAGGCGCTGACCGTGCCGCTCTACCACCCGGTCTACAAGCGGCTGTTCGGCAAGAACATCCGCAACGTGGTGATCAGCGACTGGACCGGCGTGCTGGACATCTCCCAGGTCGCGGTGAAGTGACGCCGTGACACTCGACGCAATGGCGGCCGTCGAGGCCGGGACCGGTGCCACCGCGCCGGTCCCGGCCTCGGGGGCCCGGCAGATCTGGCGACGGCTGCGCACCCGGCGCGCGGCAATGGCCGGCGGCGCCGTCGTCCTCCTGCTCGCCCTGGCCGCGGTGGGCGCACCCCTGCTCGCCGCGATCGAGGGCCAGGACACCACCACCTACCACGCGAACCTGGTGGACTCCGCGGCCGGCGGAGTGCCCCTCGGGCACCTCGGCGGCATCAGCGGCAGCCACTGGCTGGGCGTCGAACCCGGCACCGGGCGCGACCTGTTCGCCCGCCTCGTCTACGGCGCCCGCGTCTCGCTGGGCATCGCGCTCGCCGCCACCGCGCTCCAGGTGGTCATCGGGGTGGCCCTCGGGCTCGCCGCGGGCCTGGGCACCCGCTGGGTGGACTCGCTGCTCAGCCGGATCACCGACGTGTTCGTGGTGATGCCCGCGCTCATCCTCGCCATCGCGCTGCTCGCGGTGGTGCCCGGCGGCTTCCCGCGCCCGGTGCTGCTCGCCCTCGTGCTCGGCCTGCTCGCCTGGGGCGGCTTCGCCAAGATCGTCCGCGCCCAGGTGCTCACCCTGAAGTCCCTGGACTACGTGGCCGCCTCCCGGCTGGCCGGCTCCTCGCCGTGGCGCACCGCCCGCCGCGAGATGCTGCCCGCCCTGGTCGCGCCCGTGCTCACCTACGCGGCGGTGACCCTCCCCACCAACATCGTCTCCGAGGCCGGCCTGTCCTTCCTCGGCATCGGCGTGGTCCCGCCCACCCCTTCCTGGGGCCAGATGCTCTCCAGCGCGACCACCTGGTACCAGGCCGACACCTCCTACGTCGTGATACCGGCCCTCATGGTCTTCGTCACCGTGCTCGCCTTCACGGTGCTCGCCGAGGGCATCAGGACCGCGCTCGACCCGCGCGCGGCGGCCCGGCTGCGGGTGGGCACGAAGGCGGGGTCCCGGGCGGGAGCCGCCGCCATGGACGCGGAAAAGGAATCGGGCGCCATGGGCGCGCGAAAGGCGTCGGACGCCGTGCCGGGCACGCGGGCGCGTACCGATGCACGTACCGATTCGGGTCCCGACACCCGCAGCGATTCCCGCCACCAGGACGCGGGCGGTGAGGGCGCGTGACCCGCTTCCTGCTGCGCCGCTCCGTGCAGGCCCTGTTCGTCCTGCTGGCGCTGGCCGCCGTGCTCTACGCGGTCTTCTACCTGGCGCCCGGCGACCCGGCCCGGCTGGCCTGCGGCCCCAAGTGCTCGGTCGCGCAGGTCCAGCAGGTCCGCACCCAGATGGGCCTGGACGATCCGGTGTACGCGCAGTTCTGGCACTTCCTGCGCGGCATCGTGGCCGGCCACACGTACAGCACCGGCACCGGCGCGCTGCACTGCCCGGCGCCGTGCCTGGGCCAGTCCTACCGGACCGGCGAACTCGTCACGTCCATCGTCGGCGAGAAGCTGCCGGCCACCGCCTCGCTCGCGCTGGGCGCCATGGTGCTGTGGCTGATCATCGGCGTCGGCACCGGCCTGGTCTCGGCGCTGCGCCGCGGCGGCATCGTCGAACGGCTGCTCACCGCGTTCACCCTGGTGGGCGTGGCGACCCCGGTGTTCATCACCGGCATCCTGCTGCTCCTGGTGTTCTGCGCCTGGCTGCAGTGGCTGCCGTACCCGTCGTACGTCCCGCTGACCGACGACCCCCAGCAGTGGGCCTGGAACCTGCTGCTGCCCTGGCTGGCGCTCGCGCTGGTCGAGGCCGCCAAATACGCCCGGCTGACCCGCTCCTCGCTGCTGGAGACCCTGGCCGAGGACCACATCCGGACCTTCCGCGCGTACGGCGTCGGCGAGCGGGCCATCGTCCGCCGGCACGCCCTGCGCGGCGCGCTCGCCCCGGTGATCGCGCTGTCCGCGCTCGACCTCGGCACCATCTTCGGCGGCGCGCTGCTCACCGAGACCCTGTTCGGCATCCCCGGCCTCGGCCAGCAGCTCGTGCAGTCCGTCCAGCTCAAGGATCTTCCCGTGATCGTCGGAATCGTGCTCGTGATGGGCCTCGCGGTGGTGGTCGCCAACGCGCTGGCCGACGTCCTCTACGCCCTCGCCGACCGGCGGGTGGTGCTGCGATGACCACCGCGAGCACGGCGGCCACGGCGCCGGACCCGACCGCCGAGCCGCTGGTCCGGGTCGCCGGCCTGCGGGTCGAATTCCCCACCGCCGGGGGCCTGGTACGGGCCGTGGACGGGCTGGACTTCACCCTGGCCGCGGGTGGCGCGCTCGGCCTGGTCGGCGAGTCCGGCTCCGGCAAGAGCGCGACCGCCTACGCACTGCTCGACCTGCACCGGGGGACCGGCGCGCGGGTCACCGGCTCGGTCCGGGTGGCCGGCACCGACGTGCTGGCCGCCCCCGACGCCGAACTGCGCCGCCTGCGCGGCGGGGTGGCGGCCATGGTCTTCCAGGACCCGCTGTCCTCCCTCGACCCCTACCAGGCCATCGGCGACCAGATCGCCGAGGTGTACCGGGTGCACCACCGCGCCTCCCGCGCCGCCGCCCGCGCCCGGGCGGTC
Organism: Actinacidiphila acididurans; assembly: GCF_016918855.1. Taxonomy (GTDB): domain Bacteria; phylum Actinomycetota; class Actinomycetes; order Streptomycetales; family Streptomycetaceae; genus Actinacidiphila; species Actinacidiphila acididurans. Next base: position 33,906 of record NZ_JADKYB010000014.1, on the reverse strand, counting down.
GCCGTCCTGGACCGGGTCGGCATCCCCGACGCGGCCCGCCGGTCCCGGTCCCGGCCGCACGAGTTCAGCGGCGGCATGCGGCAGCGGGCCCTCATCGCCATGGCGCTGGCCTGCGAGCCGCGCCTGCTCGTCGCCGACGAGCCGACCACCGCCCTCGACGTCACCGTCCAGGCCCAGATCCTCGACCTGCTGCACGAGTTGCGCGCCGAGACCGGGATGGGGCTGCTGCTGGTCACCCACGACCTGGGCGTCGTGGCCGGCAGCGTGGACGAGGTGCTGGTACTCGAAGGCGGCCGCGCGGTCGAGCACGGCCCGGTCGCCGAGCTGCTGAACGCGCCCGCCCAGCCGTACACCAGGGCGCTGCTCGCGGCGGTGCCGAGGCTGGGGGTGCCGGTGCCGGTGGCGGCAGTCGTGGCGGTCACCGAGCCGGCCGAGGGGCCGGTCACCGTACGGGAGCCCGCGCGCGCCACGGCGGACGACGACGGCGACAAGGGCGACGACAACGGCGATGACGGCGAACCACTGCTGCGCGCGGTGGACCTGCGGCGGGAGTTCGGACGCGGGCGGACCGCGTTCACGGCCGTGGACGGGGTGTCGCTGACCGTACGGCCCGGGGAGACGCTGGGCGTCGTGGGGGAGAGCGGCAGCGGCAAGACGACGCTCGGCCGCATGCTGGTGCGGCTGCTGGACCCCACGGCCGGCACGATCCACTACGGCGGCCGGGACATCGCCCGGCTCGGCGAACGCGCCCTGCGGCCGCTGCGGCGCGAACTGCAGATGGTCTTCCAGGACCCGGTCTCCTCGCTCAACCCGCGGCGCAGCATCGGTGAGTCGATCGCCGACCCGCTGCGGGCGGCCGGCGGGATGACGGACGCGCGGATCGTCGCCCGGGTCCGGGAACTGCTGGACCGGGTCGGGCTCGACCCCGACTGGTACCACCGCTACCCGCACGAGTTCAGCGGCGGCCAGCGGCAGCGGGTCGGCATCGCCCGTGCGCTCGCCCCCGAGCCGCGGCTGATCGTCTGCGACGAGCCGGTCTCGGCGCTGGACGTCACCACCCAGGCCCAGGTCGTCGCCCTGCTCGCCGAACTCCAGCGGGACCTCGGCCTCGCCCTGGTCTTCATCGCCCACGACCTCGCCGTCGTGCGCCAGGTCAGCGACCGCGTGGCGGTGATGCGGGCCGGCCGCGTCGTGGAGGAAGGCCCGGTGTCCCAGGTCTACGACGCCCCGCGCGACCCCTACACCAAGGGCCTGCTCGCCGCCGTCCCCGTACTGGACCCGGTGGAGTCCGCCACCCGCCGCACGGCCCGCCGCGCGATACGGGCCCTGGGGGCGGCCGACCCGTCCTGACCCGAGTCACGCTTTCGGGTGGTGCCGACCCGACCGGGGGCGGCCACGGTACGCCCACTGTCCGGGCCTGACCTGCGGTGCGTGCGGGCCGGGCCCGGGCCGGGTACGGGTGGGTCGCGCCCGGCCGGACGCAGTGGCCGTCAGCTCGTCAACGCCGTGGCGCGGCGGAAGTTACGAGATTTCACCCCTTCCGGTGGCACCGCGGACAACCGTCCATCGCGCCACCGCCGTACGGGCATACGGTCGTCGCGTCCCGGGACTCCGGCGGAGCCGCACGGCATCCGCCCGCCGCCGTCCGGCGCCCGGGGGCAGGCCCGCGGGGACGGCTCCGCGGGAAGGACCCGGCACGGCGAAGGGAGGCGCAAAGGTGCGCGTCGCACTGCTCACCGAGGGTGGTTATCCATTCGCGCGCGGTGAAGGCACCGCGTGGTGCGACCGGCTCGTACGCGGCCTGGACCACCACGACTTCGACGTGTACGCGCTGATCCGGTCGTCCGGGACGGAGGCCGGGGGCCGCGTGGACCTGCCGCCGCAGGTGCGGCGGGTGCGGGCGGAACGCCTCTGGGGGGAGCCGCCGGCCGCCGCCCTGACGCCGATCCGAGGCGGCGGCCGGGCGGCCCGGCGCGCCCGCCGGGCGGAATTCCTCTGGCACTACGGCGAATTCGCCGCCGCACTGGCCGGCGGCGCCGCCCTCCCCCCGGCGCCGCGGGCCGAACGCTTCGCCGCGGGCCTGTACGGCCTGGCCCGGGTCGCGGCCGAGGGGGGCGGCCTGCCCGAGCTCTTACGCGGCCCGGACGCGGTCGCCGTCCTTGAGTCCGCGTGCCGCGCCCCAGGGGTCCGGCCCCTGGTCGCCGACATTGTCGTCACCGAACTCCTGACCGTTGCCGGCACCCTGGAACGCCAGCTGCGGCCTCTGTCCGCCCCCTGGTACGGCCCGGCCGACCTGGCCGCGGCCGACCTGTGCCACGCGCTCTCCGGCGGCCCCGCGACCCTCCCCGGGCTGCTGGCCAAACGGTTCTCCGGCACCCCCCTGATCGTCACCGAATACGCCGTCCGCGCCCGCGAAGCCCTGCTCGCCCTCCGCACGGCCCAACTCCCCCCGTCCGCCCGCGCCCTGCTCGGCGCCTACCACCGCCTCCTCGCCGCCGAGTCCTACCGCCAAGCCGCCCTCATCACCTCCGGCTCCACCCACGTCACCCGCTGGCAACTCCGCTGCGGCGCGCGCCCCGAGCGCATCCGCACGATCCACCCGGGCTTCGACCCGGGACGGTTCGCGGGGATGGGAGGAGCGCAGGCCGGCGGGGCTGAGGCCCGGCGAGTCGGTGTCGCGGGGGCCGGCGACGTGGAGGCCGGCGCTGTCGCGCCGAGCGCCTCGGAGGCGGGTGCCGTGGCGACCGGTACCGCGCTGGTGCGGGCCGCAGGGGCCAGCGCTTCTTCGGAAGCCGGTGTTGCCGGCGTCGGTGCGGCGAATGCGAACGCGTCCGAAGCCCGTGCCGCCAGAAGCGGCGTCGCGGCAGTCGGCGGCACACCGGTCCGGGCCGCCAGGGCGAGCGCTCCGGAAGCGGGTGCCACGGGGGCCGACACGGCGACGGCCGACGCAGCGGCCCGGGGTGCGGGCATGCTCGCCGACTCCGCCGGGCGCCCCGTGCTGGTGTGGGTCGGGCGGCCGGATCCGGGCAAGGATCTGGCCGCGCTGCTGCACGCCTTCCTGATGGTGCGGGCGCGGCGGCCGGGGGTGCGGCTGCGGGTCTGCCACCTGCGTACGGGGGATCCGCGGGCGGTTGCGTATCTCGGGCACTGCCGCGCCCTCGCGGACCGGCTCTTCCCGGCAGAGGAGGCGGGCGGATCGGTCGGCTTCGAGGAGATCGGGTCGCCCGGGGGGCCGGACCTCGCGGGCGCCTACGCGGGCGGGGACGTGGTGGTCCTGTCCAGCGGTGCGGAGGGCTTTCCGCTCACCCTGGTCGAGGCGATGTTCTGCGGGCGGCCCACGGTCGCCACGGACGTGGGCGCGGTCCGCGAGGTCGTCGGCGCGACCGGCCTGGTCGTACCGCCGCGCGACCCCCGTGCCCTGGCCGACGCGGTCCTCGCCCTGCTCGCGGCCCCCGACCGGGCCGCCCGGCTCGGTGCGGCGGCCCGCGAACGCGCCCTGGCCCTCTTCACGGTCGAGAGCTGGGTCGCCGCCTTCCGTGAGGGCTACGCGGCGGTGGCCGCCCGGCAGCCCCTGCCGAGCCGCATCGCGCCCCTTCCTCCGACCCGGCGGCCGCCGTCGTTGCCCGCGACGGGCGAGCGGGGACGGACCCGGACCCGCACCGCGGAGAGGGCACGTCCGCCGGCGGCCGGCGCACTCACCGCCGGAGGCGCGCGGCCATGAGGTCGGTGGGGCGGGCCGGAGGCGAATCGGTTTTGCCCGAGGGGCAAGGGGCGCCGGCGCTGCGGCGGCAGGCGGCCGGGGACCCCGTACGGCAGATGATGCGGGCGCACGGCGAGCTGCTGGCCGGGGCGGTGGACGAGTGGGAGATCGCCGCCGGGCTGGAGGCGCGGGGGGTCACGGACGGCGACGCGCGGCGGCTGCGGCAGCCGGACGTGTTCGGGCTCGCCGCGGAGCTGCTGGCGCGGGCACCCAGGACCGTGGCGCGGCTGGACGGGGGGCCGAACCGTACCGAACGGGCCCTGCTGCCCCGGCGCACCGGACTGCGCCACGCGCTGCCCGGGGCCGCCGCCGCGGTGTTCCCGGCGCTGCGCAGCCCGGTCCTCGGGGCCGGCCTCGCCGTGTTCGTCGCCGTCACGGCCTGGGCCGCCCTGCGCAAGGGGCCGCTGGCCGTCCCCCGCGGCGGCGGCGCCCCCTGGGCGTACGCACTGCTCGCGTACGCCCTCTACGGTCCGCAGGCGGTGACCGCCCTGTCCGGCCGGGGACCCTTCGACCCGGCTGCCCAGGTGCCGTCCTTCGCCGCGCTCACCCTCGGCCTGGTCCCGGCGGCCTGCTGGGCGCACTGGCTGGCCGTGCGGTCCCGCGCCCAGCTCGCCCCCAGCCACAGCCTCGCCGACTACGCCGACGCGGTACGCCCCCGCCTCGCCGTCGCCCTCGCCGGGCACGCCGCCGCCCTGGCGGCCCTGCTCGCCCTACTCACCCCCGGCGGACCGCTCGCCGGGCCTGCCGCGCTCGGCCTGCTCCTGTTCGCCGCCCGCCTGCTGTCCGGCCACGGCGAGCCGCTCCCCGCCCTGGCCGCCCTGCGCGGCGCGGCCCTCGCCGAGACCTGCACCCTCGCGGTCGCCCCGCTCGGCCTTCCTCTGCCCGGCACCGCCCCCGAGGCCCTGGCCTGCGGCGCCGCGTTCCTCTTCCTCCTTCCCCCCACCTTCCGCGCACTGTCCCGGCCCGCCCCCCACCACCCCTGACCCACCCGACCCCGTCCCCGACCCCGAGGAGCCCACCGATGTCCGCATCGTGTCCTCTGCATCCCCTCCGTCCCCGCCATTCGTTCGGCCCTTCCCGTCCCCCTCATCCCGCCGCACCGGCACCTGCGGAAAACCCGGCCCACCGCATCCCGGGAGGGCGGCCGTGAGGGTGCTGCTGCTCGGGGCCGACGGATTCCTGGGGCGGCACGTGGCGGAACGGCTGCTGGCCGATCCCGCGGTGCAGCTCACCGCGCTGGGGCGCAGCGATGACGCCGACGTACGGTTCGATCTGGCCGACGGCGCGCCGGGAGTGCTCGCCCGCTTCCTGGACGCGGTGCACCCGGGAGTGGTGATCAACTGCGCGGGCAGCACGCGGGGCAACGCCCGCGAACTGATCCGGCAGAACACCGTGGCGGTGGCCACCGTGTGCGAGGCACTGCGCCGCAGCGCGGTGGCGGCGCGGCTGGTGCAGATCGGCTGCGGCTCGGAGTACGGCCCGTCGCCGGCCGGCGCGTCCACCGGCGAGGACGCGATGCCGCGGCCGGGCGGCCCGTACGGCGTGAGCAAGCTCGCCGGCACCGAGATAGTGCTCGGCTCCGGGCTGGACGCGGTGGTGCTGCGGGTGTTCAGCCCGGTCGGCCCGGGCACGCCGACCGGCGCCCCGCTGGGCCGGATCGCCGAGGCCCTGCGCCGGGCGATGCAGAACGGCGAGCCCGAGCTGAAGCTCGGCGGCCTGACCGCGCAGCGCGACTTCGTGGACGTGCGCGACGTGGCCCGCGCGGTGCACGCCGCCTCGCTGTCGGCCGCGCAGGGCGTGGTGAACATCGGCAGCGGCCGGGCCATCCGGCTGCGCGACATGGCCGCCGCCCTGGCCCACGTGGCCGGCTACGAAGGGGTGCTGCACGAGCTGGACGAGCCGCCGGGCGGCGTACCGGGCGCGCATCCCCCGTACCCCGACGGCTGCGGGCTGTGGCAGCAGGCCGACATCCGTACCGCCCGCGACCGCCTGGGCTGGCGCCCGCGGATCGCCCTGGAGGAGTCGCTGGCCGACGTGTGGATGGAGGCGGCATGCCGCGTCTGACCCCGGGGCCCGGCCTCGTCCGCGCGCGCCGGGCGCCGCTGCGGCCGCGGACCGGTCTGGGCGTGCCCGCCTTCGCCCACCCGCTGGTCGCGCCCGCGGAGTGGGCCGAGCCGGCCCGCCCGGGCACCCCCGTGCACTGGGCGGCCTTCGACGTCTCCGCGGGTCCGGGCGCGCGCCCGGACCCGCTGTACGGCGAGGCGCTGGCCCGTATCCGTGACGCCCGCGCCCATGAGAACGGCGTCCCACTCCTCGGACTGCTGGACGCCGTCCACGGCACCCGGCGGTTCGGCGACCTGGTGCTGGACGCCTCGCGCTACCGGGAGTGGTACCGGGTGGACGGCTTCTACCTGCACCGCGCCCCGATCGGGCGGGACGAGCTGCCCGAGTGCCGCCGCCTGGTCGCCACCTTGCGGGCGCTGCTGGACGGCGGCGGCACCGTCGTCCTGGCGCCGGGCACCCACCCGTATCCGGCCTACGCCGAGCCCGCCGACCAACTGGTCACCTTCGTCGGCCCCTGGGCGCGTTACCGCTGGTCGGAGGCGCCGCCGTGGACCGCGCAGCTCCCGCCGAACCGATTCGCCCACCTGGTGCACGGCGTGCCCCGCCCGCACCTGGACACCGCCCTGCGGATCGCCCGCTGGCAGGGCGCGGCCACCGTTTTTCTCACCGACCGCGACGACCGGTACGGCGCCGACCCCTGGGCCGGCCTGCCGCGCTACTGGCACCAGCTGGTGCGAAAGGTGCGAAATCAGCCGCCGCCCAGCATGTGACCGTAAAGCGTCTCGGTCCGCGGACCCCGGTCTTGGAATGAAGACGGGCGTGGCAGTGTTGAGCGACAAGCAAGTGTGGGCACGTACAGCTCGTACCGAACTGCACGGACTGCCAGATGACCGACCAACCGTATTGCTGAGGTCCCCGTGTCGCTGCCACCCCTGGTCGAGCCGGCCGCCGAGCTCACCGTCGACGAGGTCCGCCGGTATTCGCGTCACCTGATCATCCCCGATGTGGGGATGGACGGGCAGAAGCGGCTGAAGAACGCCAAGGTGCTGTGTGTGGGCGCCGGCGGTCTGGGCTCGCCGGCTCTGATGTACCTGGCCGCGGCGGGCGTGGGCACGCTGGGCATCGTGGAGTTCGACGAAGTGGACGAGTCGAACCTCCAGCGCCAGATCATCCACCGCCAGAGCTCCATCGGCCGCTCCAAGGCGGAGTCCGCCCGGGACACCGTCAAGGAGATCAACCCGTACGTGAACGTGGTGCTCCACGAGGAGCGGCTCGACTCCGACAACGTGATGGAGCTGTTCGCGCAGTACGACCTGATCGTCGACGGCACGGACAACTTCGCCACCCGCTACCTGGTCAACGACGCCGCCGTGCTGCTGAACAAGCCGTACGTGTGGGGTTCGATCTACCGCTTCGACGGCCAGGCGTCGGTGTTCTGGGCCGAGTACGGCCCCTGCTACCGCTGCCTGTACCCGGAGCCCCCGCCGCCGGGCATGGTCCCCTCCTGCGCCGAGGGCGGCGTCCTCGGCGTGCTGTGCGGCTCCATCGGCGCCACCCAGGTCACCGAGGCGATCAAGATCCTCACCGGTGTGGGTGAGCCGCTGGTCGGCCGGCTGATGATCTACGACGCCCTGGAGCAGCAGACCCGCACGGTCAAGGTCCGCAAGGACCCCGAGTGCGCGGTGTGCGGCAAGAACCCGACGGTCAACGAGCTCATCGACTACGAGGCGTTCTGCGGCGTGGTCTCCGAGGAGGCCCAGGAGGCCGCGGCCGGCTCCACGATCACGCCGCAGCAGCTCAAGGCGTGGATCGACGGCGGCGAGAACATCGAGATCATCGATGTCCGGGAGCAGAACGAGTACGAGATCGTCAACATCCCCGGTGCCAAGCTGATCCCGAAGAACGAGTTCATCATGGGCACCGCGCTGGAGCACCTGCCGCACGAGAAGCGCATCGTGCTGCACTGCAAGACCGGTGTCCGCAGCGCCGAGGTGCTGGCCATCGTGAAGTCCGCGGGCTTCGCCGACGCCGTCCACGTCGGCGGCGGCGTGATCGGCTGGGTCAACACGGTCGAGCCGGAGAAGCCGGTCTACTGACCCCTCGAGTACCGCACGTGTAAGGGGCGGCACCCTATGGGTGCCGCCCCTTACTCACTGATGACTGCCGCTACAGGCGGATCGACCAGATGCCGCGGCCGTGGGTGGCGGCGTACACCTTGCCGTCGGGGCCGGACTTGAGCTGGAGGACGGCGACCGCCGGGAGGTTGCCGACCCGCTCCCAGCCGGTGTGGTGCGGGGCGCGGTAGACCACGCCGAGGTCGGTGGCCAGGGCCAGGCCGCCGCCGGGCAGGGCCAGCAGCGCGTCGGTCGGGACGTCGGGCAGGTTCGCCGAGATGTCCTTCCAGGTCGCGCCGGAGTCGGTGGACTCGAAGACGTGGCCGATGCCCGCGCCCGGGCCCTCGGTCCAGTGCCGGGAGAAGCCGTTCACGGCCAGGTAGACGTGCGCGGAGTTCGCCGGGTCGATGGCGAGGCCGGACAGGTACCGGTTGGGCACGGTGCCGTCGACCGGCAGGTCGAGCTGGTGCCAGCCGGTGCCGTCGGCGTTGCCGACCGCGATGCCGCGGGTGAAGCCCTGGTTGTTGCACGGGCCGCACCAGGCCGCGTAGACCTTGCCGCCCTGCGCGGCGACCGCGGTGGCGGTGTGCCCCGCGCCCAGGTCGAAGGCGTTGGTCCACTCGTCGGAGCTGCGGATGGCGTAGCCGTGGGTCTGCACCCACACGTGCCGGCCGCCCGCGATCCAGGTGTTGCCGTCCTGGGTGTCGACGGTCAGCGGCGCGGTGAACCGGGCCTCGCTGGTCGCGTTGTCCGGGGGCGCCACGTCGTAGGAGGTGATCTTGGACGGGTCGGTCACCCAGGAGCCGTCGTTGACCGCGCAGTTCTGGGTGACGTTCACCGCCAGGTACACGTACTCCTGGGCGATGTTGCAGCCGTTGGCCGGGTCGGTGAGGGTGTCGCCGCCGTCGCCGCCGAAGTTCGAGCCCATCACGGTGTCGCCGGCGCGCAGGATGGACTGGCCGTTGTCCTGCAGACCGCCGTTGACCGCGACCCCGCGGCCGGCCGGGTCCTTGCCGATGCCGACCGAGTAGTACTGCAGGGTGTCGATGGTGCCGTCGTTGGTCGACGCCCAGTCGGTGGCGTGGCCGGACGCGTCCTGCGTGCCGTTGACCGGGCGCTTGTAGACGCCGCCGTCGTCGCCGACGTACACGTACGGCTTGCCGTGGAAGGTGCCGATCGCCGCCGCGTGCTGGTCGGCGTGCGTGGTCTGGTTGCAGTCACCCGTCTGCTTGCTCGGGTCGATGCTCCAGCAGGGGAAGTTGAAGTTCCAGTACGGGCCCACGGCCGACCACTTGGCGCCCGCGTCCTTGGTCTCGAAGACCTCTTCCAGGCCCGCGTAGACGTGGTTCGCGTTCGTCGGGTCCACCTGGAGGAACTCGTTGTACCAGGCCTGCACGCCCGGCATGTAGCCCGGGTCGGTGAGCGCCGAGCCGGACTTGACCAGCGTGTTCACGTCGGCGATCTTGTTCCACGCGCCGAACGGGTCACCGTTGCGCGAGACGTAGATGCCGTCCAGGTTGCTGTCCGGGTTGGTGTTGAGCGCGTTCGGCGACTGGACGATGGCGTAGTAGCGCGAGCCGTCCTTGGCCGCGGCGAAGGTCACGTTGCCGACCGTGCCGGCGTCGGTGGGCATCGCGCCGAGCGAGGTGACCTTGGTCCAGGTGCCGTTGACCTTGTGGTAGAAGCCGTTGTAGTCGTCACCACTGCGCCAGCCGATGGCCAGCATGACGTTCGACGGGTTCTTCGGGTCGATCGCCACGTCGTTGGCGATGTTCTTGTACGGCGCGTTCGGGTCGTTCGCCAGCGGGCCGCCCGGCAGGTAGTCCGGGTTCGGCGCGAACTCCAGCTTCCACGGCCCGCTCAGGTCGGTGGTGGAGTGGCTCCACACGCCGTGCGTGGTGGACGCCCAGACCTTGTTGCCGCCGAAGCGCAGGGTGTGGATCGACGTCGAGTCCAGCTCGCTGCCGCCGACCCGGCTGTACTTGCTGAATGTCCCGGTGTGCGGGTTCGTCAGCACGTAGACGCCGCTGCCGAGGTACGCGTCCGCGTTCGTGGTGGCCTCGCCGGTGCCCAGCCACAGCCGGCCGCGGCCGTCCAGCGCGAGGGCGCCGGTGGCCTGCGTCGGGAGCTGGTCGCTGATGGGCTGCCAGTGGCCGCCGCCGGTGGCCGAGCGCCACACGCCGCCGCCCGCGCTGCCCTCGTACACGTAGCCGTCGTCGTCGGCGGCGAGCGCCGAGGTGCGCCCGGTGACCAGGCCGGCGCCGCCGGAGGAGTTCGAGCTGTAGTCGCGGTACCGCGGGTCGTCGGAGTTGTACGGCAGGCCGGTCACGTGGTTCCACTGGCCGCCGGTGCCGGGAAGGGCGTTGAGCTGGTCCCAGGCGGCCGCGAAGGCGCCGGGGGCGATGGTGCCGGGGGAGGTGCGGGCCTCGGCGAACTGGTCCGCTCCCTCGGCGATCTCGTCCGCCTCCTCGGCGCCGTCACCACCGTCACCACCGCCGTCCGCCGCGGTGGCCATGGCGGAGACGGCGCGGGGGTGGGCCGCGGGGTGTCCGGGCGCGGCCCCCGCCGGGATGGCGAACAGCGCGGACAGCGCAGTGATGGCCGAGATCGTCAGCCAACGTCTTTTACGGGTTGTTGCGTTCACGGATTCTCCCTGAACGAGCTGGAATTGAGCCGTTCAGAGCGAACCCGATCACGAACGAAGGATCAAGAGGCGCGGCCGATCACAGATTTGGTTGAAATTTTGGCAAGTACCTGCCACAGACCGGTTCAAGATACGGCAAAGCGTGCGCATCCGGGCGGTGGCCGGCCGGGAACCGGCGGGCCGGGTTCCGCTTACAGCTCGCCCTTCCTGGTCAGGTGGGTGAAGGACAGCCAGCCGGGCAGCACCGGGAGCCAGAAGGTCAGCAGCCGGAAGAACAGCACCGCCGGGGTCGCCACCTCCTTGGGCAGCCCGGCCGCGATCAGGCCACCGGTCAGCGCCAGCTCCACCGCGCCGACCCCGCCCGGGGTGGGCGCCGCCGACCCCAGCGCGTTGCCCGCGAGGAAGACGACGGCGACGGCCGCGTAGCTCAGGTTGCCGCCGAACGCCCGCACGCAGCCGTCCAGGCAGATCACGAAGGTCACGGTCAGCATCAGCGTGCCGCCGATGCCGCTGATCAGCTTCACCGGCCGCTGGAGCACGTCCAGCATCCGCGGCACCACGCCCGCGAACAGCGCCCGTACCCGGGTCGAGACGAACTTGCGCAGCGCCGGCACCGCGGTGACCACCAGCACCAGCACGCCCACGGTCAGCAGTCCGGCCATGACGGTACGGGACGGAGACAGTGACGGCGTCTTCTCGGTGCCGGTGATGTAGCCGAACGTCATCAGCAGCATCACGTGCGCGCCCAGGCCCACGAGCTGCGAGGCGCCCACACTGGCCACCGCCAGCCCCGGCCGCACCCCCGCCTTCTGCAGGTAGCGGGTGTTCAGCGCCACACCGCCGACCGCGGCCGGCGCCACCAGCTTCACGAACGAACCGGCGAGCTGCGCCAGCACCGTGCGCGGCAGCGACAGCTTCTCCGGCACGAAACCGGACAGCGCGAAGGCCGCCGCCACATAACTGGCCGCCGAGCCGAGCACCGCGATCACCGCCCAGCGCCAGTCGGCGTTGGCGATGGCGCTGCCGATCGGCACCGAGCTGAGCTGGGACAACAGGAAATACGCGGCAAAGGCGCCGGCGATCACCGTGACCAGGGTGCGCATCCGGATCCGCTCGAGGCGCACCGGTTCCACCGGCGCCTGAGGGCGAACCCGCAGCACCTCCTGCCGGATCCGGGAGAGCAGGTCGTCCTCGCGCGCCTCCTCCAGCGCGTCGTCTATCGCGCGCTTCTCCGCCTTGTCCTCGGCCTTGCGCTCGGCCTTCGACACCGGTCCGGCCGGCGCCGGCACCGTGACGGCCGGGCCGCGTGCCGCGTGCCGGGCGTCCTCGGCCCGCTTGCGCTCCCGGGCCTCCTTCTCCGCCTCGGACGCGGCCAGCACCGCCTCCCGCTCGCGCTGCGCGCGCTCCCGGGCGAGCTGCTTGAGCTGCCCGCGGGTGTCCCGGCTCAGCGCGATCGGCTGGAGCAGCGGCAGCGAGGCGGCGACCGCGTCGGGGCCGAGGACGGCGACCGCCGCGGCCACCGACCGCTCCGGGCCCACCCGCAGCGACAGCGTGGTCAGCAACTGCGCCACGTCCATCCGCAGCAGGATGTCGCCGGCCGCGATCTCACCGCCGCGCAGGTCGGTCAGGAAGACCCGGCCGGACCGGTCCACCAGCAGCGACTCGCCGACCAGCCGCCGGTGCGCGATCCGCCGCGACTGCAGCGCGCGCACCTGCGTCCACGCCTGGCGCATCAGCTCGTCGCTGATCTCCTCGTCCGCCAGCGCGTCCAGCCGGCGCCCGCCGATGTGCTCGTAGACCAGCATCACCGCGTCCGGGCCCAGCTCGGAGGTGGCGATCAGCTTGGGCGCGTTGGCACCGGCGGCGATGGCCGCGTACGCGAGCAGTGCCTCCTGCTCCAGCGCCTGGCGCAGCGAGACCAGGCTGCGCCGCTGGGTGATCCCGCCGACCAGTGCCAGCCGGCGCCAGGCGCGGTAGAAGAAGCCCTGCGCCTGCTGCTCGCGGTCCACCACGGTCACGTCGAGCGGCGGACCGTCCTCCAGCGTCACCAGATACGCCCGGCCCCGGTCCGCGTCCGCGCCGGCCGACGACTCCTCCTCCACCCGGCGCGCGCTCATCGGCGCGAAGCCCACCCGGCGCAGCCCGGCCAGGAGCTGGCGGCCGGTCGGCCGGACGTTCGGCGAGCCGACCGCGTACACCGTGCCGTAGGCGACCGTCCAGCCGATGAGCACGGTCAGCGCGATCGAGAAGGGGGTGGTGTAGCCGCCGACCAGCACCGCGAAGGCGTCCAGCAGCAGCACGAACCACAGCGCGACCCGCCAGCGCGGTCTGCTGGCCATGCCGACCGCGGTCACGTACGCGATCACGGGCGCCAGATAGCCGTGCACGGGGTCGGTGATGCCGTGGCCGGAGGGCGCGTTCTGGGTGAGCGCGTCCCGGATCGGGCCGGGCGCGGAATTCGTCACCCACAAGTCGGTGGCCAGGGCGGTGCCGTGCGCCAGGACGGCGGCCAGCACGCCGTCGGCGACGCGCAGGCCGTCCCGCTTGGCGAGCCGCTCCACCGCGAAGGCGACCGGCACGATCAGCACGCCGATGCTCGCGGCCAGCCCGGCGAAGGACGCCAGCGCGTTGGGCGCGTGGTTCGCGCCCTTGGCGATGTCCGTCTCCAGGCCGGTGGTGGTCGCGTGCGCCACTCCCGCCACGGCCAGCACCACGCCGATGCCGAGCAGGCCGAGCAGGAAACGGACCAGGTCGGCGGGCCGGTGCACCCGGGCGGCGAGGATCGGCTCGTCCACGAAGACGGCGTCGCGGCCGGGGCCGCGGCCCCCGCCCCCGGGTGCTGCGTTGGGCGTGCCGGAGCCGCCGGAATCTCCGGCGTCCTTGGCGGCGGCTTTCCCGGTGTCCTCCCGGTCCGCGGCGTTTTCCGCGTCCTTTGCGGCGGCTTCGTCCGGGGCCCTGCCCGTCTCTTTGGCGGCGGGTTCATGGCGCCCGGCGCCTCCTCCCCGCCGGCCGTCGCCCTGCGGGCCGGGGCCGTCCGGATCGTCGGGGTCGCGGTGGTTCATGCCCGGGCGCTCCGGGGCGGGGTGCTGGTGGGGGCCGTGGTCGGCGCGGTCGCTGCCGTCCGGCCGGTCGGTCCGGTCCGGCCGGCCGGGGTCGGACGGGGCGTCCTCACGGTGACCGTTCCGGCGTTCGGGGTCCGGGTTTCCGGGCAGCCCGCCGAGAGCGCCGGTGGCCTCGTTGGCCTCCTGCGCGCCCGTGTGGTCGCCTGCCGTCTCTTCTTGATCGCGTATCACCAGTCACCGCCCGGACGATGGTGGCATGAGCGGTGTGCGGATGGGACCGTAACCCCCCGTTGTCGGTGGCGTGGGGCAGGATTGGCCGGGTGAACGAGGAGTACGGCACCGACGCGCCCCCCGAGTACGCCGAACGGGTGCTGGACGCGGTGGACCTCATCCCACCCGGACGGGTCATGACGTACGGCGACGTCGCCGAATGGGTGGGCGAGGGCGGCCCGCGCCAGGTCGGGCGCGTGCTGTCCCTGTACGGCGGCGGCGTCCCGTGGTGGCGCGTCGTGCGCGCCGACGGAGTGCTGCTGCCCGGCCACGAGTTGCGCGCCCTGGACGAGTACCGCGCCGAGGGCACCCCGCTGCGGCAGACCGGCCCCGCCGCCGAGGGCCACCTGCCGCGCCTCGACATGCGCCGCGCCCGCTGGGACGGCCGCACCCGGGACGCCCCGCAGGACCCGGACCCGCCCGAGCCGCCGGACGCCGAGGACGGCCCGCGGGATTCCCGCGCACAAGGCGCCCGTAAGGCCGCCTCCGGCCGTGCCGCCGCGTCGGCACGCAAAACCACGTCCGGCCGAAACGCGCACGCCAAGGGCGCGGGCAGCGCCCGCGGAGGTGACGGCTACGGCGCCGGGTGACCGCCGGTGTCCCATGTCATCCAGCTTCCGCCATACGCGGGCCGGCCAGAGCACCGGCAGCCCGTTCGGAGCAGTACATCCCACGAACCTCACGAAACCGGCTGACCACGTGAATCCTTCCCCCACCCCTTCGGCATTCCCGGCCACGGCCGCCGGAACCGGCGCGGTCGGCGGATACCGGCTGGTGCGCACCCCGGTCCGGCCCGCGGCCCTTCCTGTGCTGGACGCGGCACAGCGCGCGGTGGTTGAGCACGGGGAAGGACCACTGCTGGTGCTCGCCGGGCCGGGCACGGGGAAGACCACCACACTCGTCGAGGCGGTGCTGGCCCGGCTCGCGGCAGGCACCCCGGCCGACCGGATCCTGGTGCTCAGCTACGGCCGGCGCGCCGCGCTCACCCTGCGCGACCGGCTGACCGAGCGGGCCGCGGGCGCGTACCGGGTGCCGTACGCCACCACCTTCCACTCCCTCGCCTACGGGCTGCTGCGCGCCGGGCAGCCGGCCGAGCGCTACGCCGAGCCGGTACGGCTGCTGTCCGGACCCGAGCAGGACCTGGTGGTACGCGAGCTGCTGGCCGGGCAGCGGACCCTCGCCGACGCCGGGCGGGCGCACATCCGCTGGCCCGACGACCTGCGGGCGGCGCTGACCACCCGCGGCTTCGCGGACGAGGTCCGCGCGGTGCTCGCCCGCACCCGGGAGCTGGGCCTCGGGCCGGTCGCGCTGCGCGACTTCGCCGCCCGCGCCGGCCGGCCCGACTGGCGGGCCGCCGCGGCCTTCCTCGCCGAATACCTCGACGTCTCCGACCTGCACGGGGTCATCGACTACGCCGAGCTGATCCAGCGGGCCGCGCGCCCGGCGCAGGAGGCGGCCGACCGCTACGACGCGGTGTTCGTCGACGAGTACCAGGACACCGACCCCGGCCAGGTCCGCCTGCTGCGGGCGCTCGCCGGCCAGGGCCGCACGCTGACCGTCTTCGGCGACCCCGACCAGGCGATCTACACCTTCCGCGGCGCTGACGTGAACGGCATCCTCGACTTCCCCGAGAGCTTCCCCCGCCGCGACGGCGCCCCCGCGCCCGTCGTGGTGCTCCCCGGCGCCCGCCGGGCCGGCGCCGGACTGCTGGCCGCGTCCCGCCGGCTCACCGACCGCATGCCGCTGCCCCGGCTGCCCGCCGCCGCTGCCCGCGCGCACCGCGGCCCGGTCGCCCACCGCGACGGCGGCACCCTCGCGGTGCGCACCTACCCCACCCCCGGCGCCGAGGTCGACTCCATCGCCGACGTGCTGCGCCGCGCCCACCTGGAGGACGGCTTCGCCTGGTCCGACATGGCGGTCGTGGTCCGCGCGAACTCCGCCCTGGCCCCACTGCGCCGCGCCCTCACCGCCGCCGGCGTCCCCGTCGACCTCCCCCCGGGCGACATCCCCCTGCACGCCGAACCCGCCGTGACCCCCCTGCTGCTCGCCCTTCGCCTGGCCGCGGAGTCGCTGCTGCCGCACGAGGACCCGGCGCCGGACGGCGAGCCGGCTGCGGACGAGGCGGGGCAGACCCCGCGGACCGCCGGCGACGGGCCGCCGCGGGTCGGGGTCGAGGAAGCCATCGCGCTGCTCGGGTCGCCGCTGGGCGGAATGGACGCCTCGGACCTGCGGCGGCTGGGGCGGGCGCTGCGGGAGGAGGAACGGGCCGCGGGGGAGGGGATGCCGCGCAGCTCCGACGTACTGATCGCGGAGGCGCTGGGGCAGCCCGAGCGGCTGGTGGCGCACGACCCGTCGTACGCGCGCGGCGCGCAGCGGCTGGGGCGGCTGCTGCGGGGCGCCCGGCGGGTGCTGGCATCGGGCGGCACCGCCGAGGACGCGCTGTGGCTGCTGTGGACCGGCTCGCCCTGGTCGGCGCGGCTGGAGCGGGCCGCGGCCCGCGGCGGAGCGGCCGGGCGGGCCGCCGACCGGGACCTGGACGCGGTGTGCGCGCTGTTCGAGACCGCGGCCCGCGCCGAGGAACGCAGCGGCGGGCGCGGCGCCCTCAACCTCATCGAGGAGCTGTCCGGCTTCGACATCGCCGCCGACACGACGAGCGGCCGGCCGGCCGTACGCCCCGACGCCGTACGCCTGACCACCGCGCACCGGGCCAAGGGCCGGGAATGGCGGCTGGTCGTGGTGGCGGGCGTCCAGGAGGGCGTGTGGCCCGACCTGCGCCGCCGCGGCACCCTGCTGGAGGCGGACCGGATCGGCCGGGACGGCCTGGCCCCGCCGCTCACCGCGGGCGCCCTCCTCGCCGAGGAACGCCGGCTGTTCTACGTGGCCGTCACCCGGGCGAGCGAACGCCTCCTGGTCACCGCCGTACGGCAGGCCGCCGAGGACGGCGACCAGCCCTCCCGCTTCCTGGCCGAACTCGGCGTCAAACCGGTCGACGTGCTGCAACGCCCGCGCCGCCCGCTCGCGGTCTCCGCGCTGGTGGCCGAACTGCGGGCGACCACCGTGGACCCGAACGCCTCACCCGCGCTGCGCGAAGCGGCCGCCCGGCGGCTGGCCACGCTCGCCGCCCTCAACGACGACGGCCACGCGCTGGTCCCGGCCGCCCACCCGGACCGCTGGTGGGGCCTGTACGAGCCGACCCGCTCCGGGACGCCGCTGCGCGACCGCGAGGAGCCCGTCGTGCTGTCCGGCAGCGCCCTGGACCAGCTCGTCAACACCTGCTCCCTCCAGTGGTTCCTCGGCCGCGAGGTGAAGGCCGAGCCGCCGGCCACCGCCGCCCAGGGCTTCGGCAACGTCGTGCACGTCCTGGCCGACGAGGTCGGCTCCGGCCGTGCCCCCGCCGACCTGGACGTCCTGATGTCCCGGCTGGACAAGGTGTGGGACTCCCTGGCCCACGACGCCCCCTGGAAGTCCCGCCAGGAGAAGGACGGCGCCCGCGCGGCCCTGGACCGCTTCCTGCGCTGGCACGTCATGGAACGCGGCCGCCAACCCGTCGGCACCGAGCACGAATTCGACGTCACCCTCAGCGTCGGCGACGCCCAGGTACGCATTCGCGGCACCATGGACCGCGTCGAGACCGACGCCTCCGGCCAGGCCTACGTGGTCGACTTCAAGACCGGCCGCGCCAAACCCACCGGCGCCGAGGTCGCCCACCACCCCCAGCTCGCCGTCTACCAGCTCGCCGTCCGCGAAGGCGCCGTCGACCCCCTCTTCGGCGGCGAACGCCCCCCCACCGGCGGCGCCGAACTCGTCCACCTCCGCCTCGGCGCCCCCACCCGCGACGGCGGCGACACCCTCCCCGCCACCCAGCACCAACCCCCCCTCACCGGCGAATGGGCCGGCGACCTCCTCGCCCAAGCCGCCGGCCGCGTCCTCGACGAACGCTTCACCCCCCACTCCGGCCAACACTGCGCCCACTGCGCCTTCCGCTCCTCCTGCACGGGCCACGCAGAGGGCCGCCAGGTAGTGGAATAGCGGGAGCTGAGCGCCCCGCAGGGGCGCGGGTCCAAAGGCGTGCGGGTCCCCCCGGGCACCCAAGGGGCGCGGGGCTGTAGTTGATATGCGGCTGGCGCCGCGCGAGCGCGCGCAACCACCGACGACAGGTGGTCCGGAGACGACAGTAAGTGCCCCTTTGGGCCGGTGCGGGTCCCCCCGGGCGCCCAAGGGGCGCGGGGAACTGCGCGAGCAACCCACCACCGACAGGTGATCCGGAGACGTCAGCAACCACCCCTCCGGGCCGCTAACGACCCGCACCCGGAATCCGGCCCGGTCGCGCCCAACCCCAACCCCCCCAAGCCCAACCCTCCCCAACCCCCTCCCATCGGCAAGACCTGTCAGCGCCGCCGGATAGCCTCCCTAGGTGGAATCCCGCATCACCCGGCCCGAGCAACTCAAAGAGCTGCTGGGCATCCCCTTCACCCCCGAGCAGCTCGCGTGCATCACCGCGCCGCTCGCGCCGGGCGTGATCGTGGCGGGCGCGGGATCGGGCAAGACCACGGTGATGGCCGCGCGAGTGGTGTGGCTCGTCGGCACCGGACAAGTCGAATCGCACCAGGTGCTCGGCCTGACCTTCACCAACAAGGCGGCCGGGGAACTGTCCGAGCGGGTGCGGGCCGCGCTCGCCAAGGCCGGGATCGCCGACCGCACCGACCCGGGCACGGGCACGGGCACAGGCATGGGCACGGGCCCGGAGGGCGATCAGCCGCCCGGCGACCCGCAGATCGCCACGTACCACGCCTTCGCCGGGCAGTTGCTCACCGACCACGGGATGCGGATCGGCCTGGAGCCCACCGCTCGGCTGCTCGCCGACGCCACCCGTTACCAGCTCGCCGCCGCGGTGCTGCGCGGCGCGCCCGGCCCGTACCCGTCGCTGACCCGCGGCCTGCCCACCCTGGTCGGCGACCTGCTGGCGCTGGCCGGTGAACTCGACGAGCACCTGGTGACGGCCGAGCGGCTGAGCGCGTACGACACCAGGCTCGCCGCCGACCTGGCGTCGATCGACCCGGCCCGGCGCGGCAACGCCTGGGTCCGGGACGTCCACCAGGCGGTCGCGGCCCGCCGCGAACTGGCCGACCTCGCCGGGCGTTACCGCGACGAGAAGCGTCGCCGGGACCTGCTGGACTTCGGCGACCAGATCGCGCTGTCGGCCGCGCTCGCCCAGCGCCGGCCCGAGGTCGGGGAGATCCTGCGCGACCAGTACCGGGTGGTGCTGCTGGACGAGTACCAGGACACCTCGGTGGCCCAGCGGCTGCTGCTGGCCGGGCTGTTCGGCGGCGGCACCGGCCACCCGGTGACCGCGGTCGGCGACCCCTGCCAGGCCATCTACGGCTGGCGCGGCGCGTCGGTGGCCAACCTGGACGACTTCCCGCGGCACTTCGCGCACGCCGACGGCCGGCCCGCCGACCGTTACGCGCTCAGCGAGAACCGCCGCTCCGGCGGCCGGCTGCTGGAGTTGGCCAACACGCTCGCCGCCGAACTGCGGGCCCGTCACGAGGGCGTCGAGGCGCTGCGCCCGGCCCCCGGCGCCGAGCGCGACGGCCTGGTCCGCTGCGCCCTGCTGCCCACCCAGGACGCGGAGACGGCGTGGCTCGCCGACTCCATCGCGCACCTGGTGCGCACCGGCACCCAGCCGGGCGGGATCGCCGTCCTGTGCCGTACGGCCAGCCGGTTCGCCGGCATTCACGCCGCCCTGGTGGCGCGCGAGGTGCCGGTGGAGGTGGTGGGGCTGTCCGGACTGCTGCACCTGCCCGAGGTCGCCGACCTGGTCGCCACCTGCGAGGTGCTGCACGACCCGACCGCCAACGCGGCCCTGGTGCGGCTGCTCACCGGCCCTCGCTGGCGGATCGGCCCGCGCGACCTGGCGCTGCTCGGCCGTCGCGCCCGCGCCCTGGTCCGGATCCGTACCGGGGAGACCGCGGACCCGCTGGCCGCCGCGGTGGAGGGCACCGACCCGGCCGAGGCGATCTCGCTGGCCGACGCCATGGAGACGTTTCTGGACGCCGAGCCGGTCGACACCCTGCCCTTCTCACCCGAGGCCCGGGTCCGTTTCGCCCGCTTCGCCGCCGAACTGCGCGATCTGCGCCGCTCCCTGGCCGACCCGCTGATGGACGTCCTGCACCGGGTGCTGGCCGTCACCGGCCTGGACGTGGAACTGTCCGCCTCCCCGCAGGCGCTGGCCGCCCGCCGCCGGGAGACGCTGCGCTCCTTCCTGGACACCGCGGCCGGCTTCGCCGCCCTGGACGGCGAGGCCACGCTGCTGGCCTTCCTCGGCTTCCTGCGCACCGCGGCGCAGTACGAGAAAGGGCTCGACAGCTCGCTGCCCGGCGGCGAGAACACCGTCAAGGTGCTCACCGCCCACAAGTCCAAGGGCCTGGAGTGGGACGTGGTGGTGGTGCCCGGCCTGGTCGACAAGGGCTTCCCGAGCACCAGGGGGCGCGAGCTGTGGCCGCTCAACGCCAAGGTGCTGCCGCACGGCATGCGCGGCGACTCCGGCACCCTGCCCGACGTGCCGGAATGGACCCGGGCCGGCCTGGAGGGCTTCCGCGAGGCGATGAAGGAGCACCAGCGTGTCGAGGAACTGCGCCTGGGATACGTCACCTTCACCCGGCCGCGCTCTTTGCTGCTCGGCTCCGGCTACTGGTGGGGCCCCACCCAGAAGACCCCGTACGGCCCCTCCGCGTTCCTCGACGCACTGCGCGCCCATTGCGAGGCCGGCGACGGCGAGATCGAGATCTGGGCGGAGGAACCGGCCGAGGACGCGGTCAACCCCGGCCTGGCGAACACCGTCGAGCAGCCCTGGCCGCTGCCCCTGGACCCCGAGGCCCTGGAACGCCGCCGCGCGGCGGCCCGCACGGTGCTCGCCTACCTGGGCGAGAGCGGGCGTACGGTGCCGGGTCCGCGGCAGGCGCCGGGCGCCGCGGGCGTACGACCGGACGACGGGCCGCCCGCCGAGGACGTACCTCCGGAACCCTGGGACGAGGCGCCGTACGAGCCGTACGAGGGGGACCCGTACGACGAAGCCCCGTACCCCGATGACGACCCCGACGCCGGCGGCCCCGACCCGGACGGGCTGGAGCCCGAGGAGGCGCGGCTCGTCGCGTCCTGGGACCGGGACCTGGAGGCGCTGGCGGGGGAGCTGCGGCGCGGGCGGGCCGGGGTGCGCGAGGTGCCGCTGCCGATGACGCTGACCGTGGGCCAGGTGGTGCGGCTGGCCGCGGACCCGGACGGGCTGGCCCGGGAACTGGCGCGGCCGCTGCCCGGGCCCCCCGCGCGGGCGGCGCGCCGTGGCACCCGGTTCCACGCCTGGGTGGAGTCCCGGCTCGACGCCCGCCCGCTGTTCGCCCCCGAGGAGCTGCCCGGCATCGAGCCGGACGACACGATCGCCGACGAGGCCGACCTGACTGCCCTCAAGGACGCCTTCCTGCGCGGCCCGTACGCCGAGCGGACCCCGTACCGGGTCGAGGCGCCGGTGCAGCTCGCGCTGGCCGGGCGGATCGTGCGCGGGCGGATCGACGCGGTGTACCGGGACGGCGACACGTACGAGATCGTCGACTGGAAGACCGGGCACGACCCCGCCGACGCCGACCCGCTCCAGCTCGCGGTCTACCGGCTGGCCTGGGCCGAGCAGGAGGGGGTGCCGCTGGACCGGGTGACCGCGGCCTTCCTGCACGTGCGCACCGGCACGGTCGTACGGCCGCAGGGACTGTGGGACCGGGCCGCGCTGGAGCGGCTGCTGGGCGGAGAGTGAGGTCGGAGCCGGGGAGCGTGCTCAGGGCGGGCCGAGCGCCAGGCCCGGCGGCGGGTTGACGGCGAAGTTCAGCGCGACCACCTGGTCGAGCAGGGCGAGCTGCGCGGCGAAGCCCTCCGCCGTGGGCACCCGGCGCGGCGCGATCTCCTTGCGCAGGGTGAGCCGGGCGAGCCCGGCCTCGTACCGGACCTGCGGGAAGGCGCCGGCGGCGTCCAGCAGCTCCATCACGCCCGCGCCCAGCAGCCGCGCCTCCAGCTCCGGATCCGACACCACTGTGCGCCAGTGGCGGGCGCCGAGGCCGGAGCCGTCGCGCCCGTAGCTGACGCCCCAGTCCGCGGCGCCGGGCACCGCGGACGCGATCAGGTCGAACATGTGCGTCTCCAGCGCGGCGGACTCCGGTGAGCCGGAGCCGAACAGCGCGTCGCCGCGGACGTACGCCGCCCGCAGCGGCCGGCCCCGGTGGCTGCCCTCGACGGCGCGCCGCCCGGGGCCGTCCGCCACTGTGTGCCCCTCGACCAGCGGCAGCAGCGGTGCGAACAGCCGCTCCTCGCGGCGTCTGTGGACGATCCGGAACATCTCGGCTCCCAGTGCCCGGGCCGGACCCGGCCCGCCTCCGTGCGACACCTGGCGGTCCGCGCCGCCAAGCTGTCGCACAGACTGCACCGAAACCGCCGCGGGCGGGTACCGGTACGGCACAGTGGCCGCCGCCAGGCGGTACTAGGCTGATCGCCATGCGCACCACCCCGGACGACGTCGTCCTGTCCCACGTCGCCGAGCACCGCGACGCCTTCCTGGCCCGGCTCGGCGAGTGGCTGCGGATCCCGTCGGTGTCCGCCGACCCCGACCGCGCGCCCGACGTGCGGCGCAGCGCGGAATGGCTGGTGGCGGCGCTGAAGGACACCGGCTTCCCGGTGGCCGAGATCTGGCCCACGGCCGGCGGGCCCGCGGTGTTCGCGGAATGGCCGAGCGGGGAGCCGGACGCGCCGACCGTGCTGGTCTACGGGCACCACGACGTGCAGCCCGCGGCGAAAGCGGACGGCTGGTCCACCGAGCCGTTCGAGCCGGTGGAGCAAGACGGCCGGCTGTACGGGCGGGGCGCCGCCGACGACAAGGGCCAGGTCTTCCTGCACACCCTGGGCCTGCGCGCGCACTTGGCGGCGACCGGCCGCACGGCGCCCGCGGTGAACGTGAAACTGCTGGTCGAGGGCGAGGAGGAGTCCGGGTCGCCGCACTTCGGCGAGCTGATCCGGGCCCATGCCGACCGCCTGGCCTGCGACACCGTGATCGTCTCCGACACCGGGATGTGGGCGCAGGACACGCCGACCGTGTGCACCGGCATGCGCGGCCTGCTGGACGGCCAGATCGACCTGTACGGGCCGGCCCAGGACATTCACTCCGGCTCCTTCGGCGGCGCGGTGCCCAACCCCGCGACCGAGGCGGCCCGGCTGGCCGCCGCCCTGCACGACGAGGACCGCCGGGTGACGATCCCCGGTTTCTACGACGGTGTGGTGGAACTCACGCCGCGCGAGCGCGCCCTGTTCGCCGAGCTGCCCTTCGACGAGGCCGCCTGGCTGGGCACCGCCAAGTCCGCGGCCACCCTGGGCGAGCGCGGCCACACCACGCTGGAGCGGATCTGGGCCCGGCCCACCGCCGAGATCAACGGCATCCACAGCGGCTACGGCGGCCCCGGCGGCAAGACCATCGTGCCCGCCTCCGCCGTGATCAAGTTCTCCTTCCGGCTGGTGGCGGGCCAGGACCCGGCGCGAATACGGCAATTGGTCACCGACTGGACGGCGGGCCGGCTGCCGGCCGGGATCCGGCACGAGATCCGCTTCTTCGGCGCCGGCACCCGGCCGTGCCTGACTCCGCTGGACCACCCGGCGCTGCGGTCCCTGGTCCGGGCGATGGGCCGCGCGTTCGGCCAGGAGATCAGGTACACCAGGGAGGGCGGCTCCGGACCGGCGGCCGACCTGCAGGACGTCCTCGGTGTTCCCGTTCTTTTCCTGGGAATTTCCGTGCCGTCCGACGGTTGGCATTCGGTGGACGAGAAGGTGGAGCTGGGTCTGCTCCTCAAGGGTGTGGCGACCGCCGCTTTCCTGTGGGGCGAGCTCGCCGAGGACTGGCGGGCGCAGCCGTGGCCGGCGGGCCGGTGACCTCGAGCGCGGGGCCGGCTGCCGCCGGGGCGACCGACCGGACCCAGCGGTCCGACCGAACCGGGCGGGCCGGGAGAACCCGGCGGGCCGGCGACCGGCACCCGACCGCCCGCACGAACGACGTACGACGACGGGGAGCAGGAGCACCTTGACCGGACTCGACACCACATCCAAGCCGCTGGCCCTGACCTGCGAAGGCGTGGACAGGGCCGCGCACCACCGGCAGGACGAGGCATGGCTGGCGGCGGCCTGGAGCCACCCGACCACCCGGGTCTTCGTCGTATCCGGCGGCCAGGTGCTGGTCGAGGACACCCCCGACGGCGGCACCGAACTGGTGATGACCCCGGCCTTCGAGGCGCCCGAGACCGAGCAGCACCGGTACTTCCTGGGCATCGACCCGGAGGGGGTGCGCTACTTCGCGCTCCAGAAGGACACGCTGCCCGGGCGGATGGACGACATCGCCCGGCCGGCCGGGCTGCGGGAGGTCGGCGGGCTGCTCTCGCCGCTCCAGGCCGGGCTCATGGTGCACGCGGTGGCGCTGGAGAACTGGCAGCGCATGCACCGCTTCTGCTCCCGCTGCGGCGAGCGCACCGTCATCGCTGCCGCGGGCCACATCCGCCGCTGCCCGGCGTGCGGCGCCGAGCACTACCCGCGCACCGACCCCGCGGTGATCATGCTGGTCACCGACGAGAAGGACCGGGCGCTGCTGGGCCGCCAGGTGCACTGGCCGGAGGGGCGCTTCTCCACCCTGGCCGGCTTCGTCGAGCCGGGCGAGTCACTGGAGCACGCGGTGCGCCGCGAGGTCCAGGAGGAGGTCGGCGTCACGGTCGGCGACGTGCAGTACGTGGCCAGCCAGCCGTGGCCGTTCCCGTCCAGCCTGATGCTGGGCTTCAACGCCCAGGCGGTCTCCTCGGACATCGTGGTGGACGGCGAGGAGATCCACGAGGCCCGCTGGTTCTCCCGGGACGAGCTGCGGGCGGCCTTCGCCTCCGGCGAGGTGCTGCCGCCCTTCGGCATCTCCATCGCGGCCCGGCTGATCGAGATGTGGTTCGGCGAGCCGCTGCCCCGGCAGGGCGGCACCCCGCGGCCGGCGGCCTGAGCCGCTGCGAGCTGTGTCGCTGCGCGGCCGAGGGCGCCGGGCGGGGTGCGGCACCGGCCGGGCGGCCGCGTCGGGCGAGTCCGGGGCGGTGTCGGCAGGTGCTGAGCGATGGCGCTGAGCGATGTCAGGCGGCGAGCTTCTGCTTGACCTGGGCCACCGAGGGGTTGGTCAGCGTGCTGCCGTCGGCGAAGAGGACGGTGGGCACGGTGCGGTTGCCCTCGTTGGCCTTCTCGACGAACAGCGCGGAGGTCTCGTCCTCCTCGATGTTGACCTCGTCGTAGGCGATGCCCTCCCGGTCGAGCTGCGCCTTCAGGCGGCGGCAGTAGCCGCACCAGCTCGTGCTGTACATCGTCAAGGTGCCCGACATCGGTGTCACTCCTCGTGGCTCGTGGTCCCCGCCGACCGTACGGGGGGAAATGCCGCCAAGAGAACACCTGGCCCGGGTCGGGCATTCCTGGGGCTTGCGCATCGGCCTGTGGACAACCTCGTCCTCGACCTCGTCCTCGACCCCGTCCTGTGGACAACCCCGTCGGCGGGGCGGGCGGACCTGGCAGAGTGGGCCGGGTGACAGCGACAACCTCTGACTCCCTCTTCCCCGCGGTCCCCGACTCCGCGGACGCGGTGCTCGACGGCCTCGACCCGGAGCAGCGTGCCGTCGCCACCGCCCTGGCCGGCCCGGTGTGCGTGCTGGCCGGCGCGGGCACCGGCAAGACCCGGGCGATCACCCACCGGATCGCCTACGGGGTGCGCGCGGGCGTCCTGCAGCCCCGCAGTGTGCTCGCGGTGACCTTCACCGCGCGGGCGGCCGGCGAGATGCGCGGCCGGCTGCGGCAGCTCGGCGCGGACGGGGTGCAGGCCCGCACCTTCCACTCGGCGGCGCTGCGCCAGCTCCAGTACTTCTGGCCGCGGGCGGTCGGCGGCGCGATGCCGCGGCTGCTGGAGCGCAAGGTGCAGCTGGTCGCGGAGGCCGGCGCGCGCAGCCGGATCCGGCTGGACCGCAGCGAGTTGCGGGACGTCACCGGCGAGATCGAGTGGTGCAAGGTCACCCAGACCGCCCCGGAGGACTACGCGGTGGCCGCCGCCAAGACCGGCCGCGAGACCCCCCGCGACCCGGCCGAGGTGACCCGCATCTACACCACGTACGAACAGCTCAAGCAGGACCGCGGGGTGATCGACTTCGAGGACGTGCTGCTGCTCACGGTGGGCGTGCTGGAGGAGCGGCCGGAGGTGGCCGAGACCGTGCGCTCCCAGTACCAGCACTTCGTGGTGGACGAGTACCAGGACGTCAGCCCGCTCCAGCAGCGGCTGCTCGACCTGTGGCTCGGCGGGCGGGACACCCTGTGCGTGGTCGGCGACGCCTCGCAGACCATCTACTCCTTCACCGGGGCCACCCCCGACTTCCTGCTCGGCTTCCGGCTGCGGCACCCGGACGCCACCGTGGTCAAGCTGATCCGCGACTACCGGTCCAGCCCGCAGGTGGTCGCGCTGGCCAACGGGCTGCTCGGGCAGGCCCGCGGCCAGGCCGCCGCGCACCGGCTGGAGCTGGTCTCGCAGCGCGACCAGGGCCCCGACCCGGTGTTCACCGAGTACTCCGACGAGCCCGCCGAGGCCGAGGGCGCCGCCCGCCGGATCAAGGAACTGATCGCCTCCGGGGTGCGGCCCAGCGAGATCGCGGTCCTCTACCGCATCAACGCCCAGTCGGAGGTGTACGAGCAGGCGCTCGCCGACGCCGGGGTGCCGTACCAGCTGCGCGGCGCCGAGCGGTTCTTCGAGCGGCCCGAGGTGCGTGAGGCGGGGCTGCTGCTGCGCGGCGCGGCCCGGGCCGGCGCCGCGCCGGACGAGGAGCCGCTGCCGATCCCCGAGCAGGTCCGGCAGGTGCTCAGCTCGCGCGGCTGGGCCTCCGAGCCGCCGGCCGGGTCGGGCGCGGTGCGCGACCGCTGGGAGTCGCTGGCGGCGCTGGTGCGGCTGTCGGAGGACTTCGCGGCGGCCCGGCCGCAGGCGGACCTCGGCGATTTCGTGGCCGAGCTGGACGAGCGGGCCAACGCCCAGCACGCCCCGACCGTGGAGGGCGTCACCCTGGCGTCGCTGCACGCGGCCAAGGGCCTGGAGTGGGACGCGGTGTTCCTGGTGGGCCTGACCGAGGGCACCCTGCCGATCACCTACGCCCGCACCGACGAGCAGGTCGAGGAGGAGCGCCGGCTGCTGTACGTGGGGGTGACCCGGGCCCGGTTCCACCTCGGGCTGTCCTGGGCGCTGTCCCGTTCCCCGGGTGGGCGCGGCGGTCGGCGGCCCTCGAGGTTCCTGGACGGGCTGCGGCCGGGGTCGGCGGCCCGCGGGGCGCGGCGGACCGGGGAGGCCGGCGCGGGGGCCGAGCGGGGCGCGGGGTCCGGGCGCCGGCGGCGCGGGCCGGTGCTGTGCCGGGTGTGCGGGCGGACCCTGTCCGACCCGGGCGAGATCAAGCTGATGCGGTGCGAGGACTGCCCCTCCGACCTGGACGAGGGCCTGTACGAGCGGCTGCGCGCCTGGCGCACCGACCAGGCACGGGCGCTGGGCCAGCCCGCCTACTGCGTGTTCACCGACAAGACACTGCTCGCGATCGCCGAGGTACGGCCGTCCGGCGAGCGGGAGCTGGCGGGCATTCCCGGGGTCGGCGCGCGCAAGCTCGACAAGTTCGGCGCGGACGTGCTCGCCCTGGTCTCCGGGGCGGAACCGAATGCTCCGGATTTCGTCCCGGAACAGGCCGGTGACCTGCTCGAAGAATCTTCTGCAGAAGAACCCGAAAAATAGTTTGCGCCGCCCGTCGAAGTCCCCATAGCCTTCCTGAGCACGGACGGGGACGGCTCTTCCAAAGCCCCACCCGCACGTGATGTACTAGGCAAGTCCGGTCCAACGCCCTTACGAGACGCCGAGAGGAGGCGAGCCCAATGATCAGCCTGACGACCGTCAAAATGTCCGATCGTTCGGTGATCGCCGCCTCGCCGCTCGGCATGTCTCTGCGTGGCACCGGTCTGTCCGCTGCCTCCCTGCTGGTCATGCCGAGCCGGGAGCGCAGCATCCGACCGACCCAGGCGCCCGCGGTAGCGGCTGCGGCCAAGGCGATTCCCGCCTATGGCTTCGCGGCGGCGGCCAACGGCGCCGGAGCCGCCGAATTCGCCCTGACCGGCGCCGCCCCTGGCAGCGGACTTGCCAATGGACAGCAGAAGACGACGCAGCACGGCAAGTGGGCCTTCCGCGGGCTCGAACCCTGGAGTGATCCAGCCTGACACCGAATCAGGTCGGCGCCTCAGGGCCGCGGAATCCCAGACCGGGATCCGCGGCCCTTCTGTTTCTCCCCGTCGAGACAACCGAAAACCGCCCGGCCCACCCCGGCCGGACCACACACAGAGGAACGAACCAACCGTGCCCATCG
This sequence comes from Actinacidiphila acididurans, assembly GCF_016918855.1. Classification (GTDB taxonomy): domain Bacteria; phylum Actinomycetota; class Actinomycetes; order Streptomycetales; family Streptomycetaceae; genus Actinacidiphila; species Actinacidiphila acididurans. Next base: position 5,530 of record NZ_JADKYB010000014.1, on the reverse strand, counting down.
CCCAGCACGCAACGTCCGGACCCACGCCCGACCTGACCCGCCCGCCCGCACCCACCGACGACAAGCCCCCTCTCGGCGCCGCCCGGGACCACTGCCTTCCGGAGACCACCTTGCTGCCCCTCACCGAGCTCGACGACGAGATCGAGCGACTCGGCGTGGCCGTACCCTGCCGCACCTACGACCCCGAGGTCTTCTTCGCGGAGTCCCCGGCGGACGTGGAGTACGCCAAGTCGCTCTGCCAGACCTGCCCGGTCCGCGAGGCCTGCCTGGCCGGCGCCAAGGACCGCCGTGAGCCCTGGGGTGTCTGGGGCGGCGAGCTGTTCATCCAGGGCGTCGTGGTGCCCCGCAAGCGGCCGCGTGGTCGCCCGCGCAAGAACGCTGTCGTGGCATGAACGCCCGAAGGACCACGGCCCCCGGCACCATCGACCGCCCGCTGACGCACGATCCCAAGAATCAGGCCCCGATGACCCCCTCCCTCGCCGACCTCATCGCCCGTACTTCCGACGCCCCGGCGTCGCACCAGAACAGGAACCTGGAAATGCAACTCATGCCAGAAGCCCTGGCACGTGCCCAAATGCAACAGCGCCTGGCCGAAGCGGAACAGGAACGCAGGTCGATCCGCCTGCTGACCGCCCGCCGGCTCCAGCGGCGGGCCGAACGGGCCTCGATGCGGGCCCGCCGCGCGCTGGCCATGGCCGTGATGCAGTAATCGCGGCCAGGCCCGGCCAACCACCGCCGCGACAGCGGTGACCAGCGACGATCCCCCGGGACCGGTCCACGCGGACCGGTCCCGCGGTGCGTCCCGGCGGGAACCTCGCGAAAGCGGAGGTATCGTCGCCCAGTGGATCAGAAGCACCCTCAGACCGCCGCAGCGACCACCTGCGAACGGTGCGGGACCACACGCCAGGACCTGCCGCTGACGTGGACCTGCTCCGTGGAGAACGGCCGCCGCGTCTACTTCTGCGACCATTGCGCCCGCGAGCACCTGCGCAGCATCGAGGGCCGGCTGGACTCCGCCTGGTGGTAGCGCCGCCGGCCGCACCGACGCACCGGAACCGGGGGCCCTGCCTGCGGGGTTGCCGCGGGCGCCGGCCCGCGGTCAGGCGGAGCGCTCGGTGCCCTCCGCGTCGAACCCGGGCAGCCACTCCAGCAGCTCGTCGCGCAGCCGCACGGTGGCGCCGAGCTGGCACAGCACCCCGAAGGTGCTCAGCGTGACCCGGTGGATCAGCAGATAGGCCGGCGGCAGGTTCAACTGCCGGCCCAACTGGTGCGCGGGCGAGCGCGGGTCGGCGATCCGGGCCGCCTGCGCCCGCATCCACGCCCGGTCGAAGGGGAACTCCTCCCGCGCGGCCGGCTCGATGATCGGCTGCAGGTAGTCCAGCACGGCGTCCGCGTCGAGCTGGATCGACGGCTTGACGAACCCCTCCTCGCGCAGCATCGCGTAGACCTGCTCCGCCTCGCCGTCCAGGGCCAGCCGCAGCGCCGTGCCGATCGGCAGCGGCAGGCCCTCCGGCAGCCGGTCCACGGTGCCGAAGTCCAGCACGCCCAGCCGCCAGCCCTCCGCCGGGCCGTCGTCCACCAGCAGCCGGAAGTTCCCCGGGTGCGGGTCGGCGTGCAGCAGCCCGGTGCGAGCCGGGCCGGCGAACAGGAAATGGGACAGCAACTGCCCGGCCCGGTCCCGCATCCGCTGGTCGCCCCCGGAGATCACCTCCGACAGCGGCACCCCGTCCAGCCACTCGGTGACCAGCACCTGGTCGGCCTGGTGCACCACATCGGGCACCACCACGTCCGGGTCCCCGGCGAACTCCCGCGCGTGCGCGTGCTGCGCCTCGGCCTCCAGCGCGTAGTCCAGCTCCTCCGCCACCCGCGCGCGCAGCTCGGCCAGCAGCGGCTTGACGTCCATCCCCGGCACCAGCGGGCCGAACAGCCGTGCTACTCGGCCCAGTTGGCTCAGGTCGGACAGCAGCGCGTCGCCCGCTCCCGGGTACTGCACCTTCACCGCGACCTGCCGCCCGTCGTGCCACACCGCGCGGTGCACCTGCCCGATGGACGCCGCCGCGGCCGGGGTGTCCTCGAAGCTGGTGAACAGCGAGCGCCAGTCCTTGCCCAGCCGCTCGGCCAGCACCCGGTGCACCGAGCGGGCCGGCATCGGCGGGGCCGCCTCCTGGAGCTTGGTGAGCGCGGCCCGGTAGGGACTGGCGACGTCCTCGGGGAGGGCGGACTCGAAGACCGACAGGGCCTGCCCGAACTTCATGGCGCCGCCCTTGAGCTCGCCCAGGACGCGGAAGAGCTGCTGGGCGGTACGCTCCTGCAACTCCACGGCGACCTCGTCGGCCGGCCTGCCGCCCAGGCGCTTGCCGAGCCCCACCGTGGCCCGCCCGGCGAATCCCAGTGGAAGCGCCGCCAGTTTCGCGGTGCGGGTCACAGCCTTGCGCGGAAGATCAGACATGCGCCCCTCATTTCCCCTCGGTCACATGGCCATTGTGCCCCTCCCCACTGACGTCCCGGCGAAGTGCGGGCCACATGCGGGCGGCGGATCACCTTTCTCCCCGTCCGCGCGAGCAGCGGTTTCCGCCTCCACCGGCTCCCACGCCGCCCATGCCCCCGGCGGCACCGGCGCCCCGCGCGCCACTGCCGGCCGCCCGGCACGCTCCCGGGAATGCTGCCCAGGGAGCTGCCCGGAATGCTCCCCGGCCACGCCCCCTGCTCCGCCCGACCTGGCCCCGCAGCCGCAGTCCGGGTGCGGGGCCAGGGCCCGGACCCGCGGGGCCAGGCCGGCCAGTGGCAGCTCGGTGCGGCTGCCCGGGCCGGGGGCCGGGCGCCCGTCCAGGAAGGCCAGCACCTGGGCGGCGGCCAGTCCGGCCAGGGCGGTGGCAAGGGCGAGGTCGCAGGCCGGGACCGCGGGCTGGCGCCCGGACCTGAGCTGGGCCAGCATCCGGGGCCAGGCCGGATCGTCGTCGGCGAGTCGCAGCGACAGGCACTCCCCGCAGGCGGTGCGGCCCGGCAGCACCAGCGGCCCCACCACGCCCAGGCCCTCCAGCACTCCCGTATAGAGGTGAGGAACGCCCGCCGCCACCAGCTGGCGCGCCTCCGCCGGGTCCGGCGCGTACGCGGCCAGGCCGTCCCGGGGCGCCAGCACGGTGACCACCGCCCCGGCCGGCGCGCCGCCCGGGGGAGCGGCGGGCCGCCGCGGGTCGGGGGCCGCCCGGCGCACCGCACCCCGCCCGGCCGCGTCCCGCCGGTCCCCGACGTGCTCGGCCGGGATGCCGCCCGGCGCGGTGTCCCACGGCTCCACCCGGCCGCCGTCCACCAGATCGACCGCGCCCACCCCGGCCCCGGACAGCACCGCGGCGAGCTGCGCCCCCACCCGCCCCGCGCCGTGCACCCGCACCCGGGCCGCGCGCCGGTGCCGTATCCGCGCCGCGGCCGCGCCCGGCGCCGGGTGCAGCACCGACAGCGCGGCCAGGTCGGGCCGCAGCCGATCCAGAGCCGCCGTGCGGTGCCCGACCGCCGCCGACAGCGAGCCGTGCGCCGCCGCGTCCTCCAGCACCCCGCCGTCGGCGAGCAGGCCGAGCAGCCGCCGCACCCGGTCCGGACCCAGGCCCAGCCCCGCCGCCTCTCGCACCAGGGCCGGCCCGTCCCTGGTGCCGTCCAGCAGGTCCAGGAAACCGGCCGTCGCCCCGTCCACCGGCTCCAGCACCACCGCCCGCCGCGGATCCACCCCGAACTGCACGCTCTCCCGTCCCCGCCAGCTCCGCCGCAGCGCGCTCTTCAGCATCGGCCGCACCGCACCCACCTCCCTGTCTCCGCGCCCGCCCATCGCACGCGCCTCGCCCGCCGGGCCGCCCGACACGGCCCGTCACCACCGATCCCGTACGCATCTCGTACGAATCCGCGCGACGCCCCCGCCGCGCTGCTCACTGTCCGTGACCGGCCCTTGCAGATTGCCAGCAAACGGGCCCCGGCCCGGCGAGTTATCCACAGGCTGTGGGGAATAGTCGTTCAATATGCGTAAGAAGCGAGGTGATTCCCGTGGCAAGCGGCCCGGGGGCGGGACTTCCCGCGGGGACAGCGGGTAACGTCATGGCCGTGTCCGCCGATCCTGCGCATCATCCGGCCGGCCGCCCCGATCGTGAGCGCACGGTGAGCGGGACGGCCGGCTCGCACCGGGTGGAGGTCCGACGCAGCGCCCGCCGGCGCCGTACGGTCTCCGCGTACCGCGAGGGCGACCGCACCGTCGTCCTGATCCCGGCGCGGATGTCCGCCGCGGAGGAGCAGCGCTGGGTGGCGGTGATGCTCGACAAGCTCGCCGCGCAGGAGAGCCGTCGGATGCCCGGCGACGCGGAGCTGGCCGCGCGCGCCGAGCGGCTGTCCGAGCAGTATCTGCACGGCCGCGCCGTTCCGGACACCGTGCGCTGGGTCACCAACCAGAACTCCCGCTGGGGCTCGTGCACCCCCGCCGAGGGCAGCATCCGCCTCTCGCACCGCCTCCAGGGCATGCCCGAGTACGTCATCGACTACGTGCTGCTGCACGAACTCGCCCACCTGCTCGTGCCCGGCCACGGCCCCAGCTTCTGGAAACTGCTGGAGGGCTACCCGCGCACCGAGCGGGCCCGCGGCTTCCTCGAAGGAGTCGTCGCCGCCGAACGGCTGCCCCACAACAACGGCGACAGCGGGCACCTCGGCGACGGGAACCACGCGGGCCACGGGACCCGTGAGGAACAAGGGGAGCCCGCGCCTGCCGAGCCGACCCGCGACGCGTAGGGGCGCCCACAACAATGGCCGCTGCAAGCGTGACCGGTTAGCCTGACGCAACGCACCAGCAGCACACAGCGGATGGGGGAACGGTCGCACCATGGCCAGGGAATTCCAGCGTGGCCACAAGGCCAGAATCAGCGATCTGACGGCCGGGACGGATCTGTACGTCGGCGTGCAGATCGCGGCTCCCGGCCTGACGTTCGACATCAGTTGCTTCGGCCTGGACGCCGGTGAACAGCTCTCCGACGACCGCTACTTCATCTTCTTCAACCAGCCGAAGTCCCCCGAGGAGTCGATCCAGCTCCTGGGCTCCCAGGCCGGCGACACCGAGTCCTTCCGCGTCACCCTCGACGCCATTCCCGCGTCCGTCCACAAGTTGACGTTCACCGCCACGATCGACGGCGACGGGCAGATGTCCCGGATCGGCCCCGGCTGGATCCGGCTGGTCGCCGGCGGCGAGGAAGTGGCGCGGTACGCGTTCAGCGGTGCGGAATTCAGCACCGAGCGGGCGGTGATGCTCGCCGACATCTACCGCAAGGACGTATGGCGGTTCGCCGCGGTCGGGCAGGGCTTCGACGGCGGACTGGCCGCGCTGCTGCGGAACTTCGGCGGCGAGGTCGCCGAGGACGAGCCGGCCGCCGCCCCGCCGCAGCAGGCCGCCCCCGGCTTCGCGCCCCCGCCCGCCGCGCCGCAGCCCCCCGCCCCGGCCCCCTCTTTCGCCCCGCCGCCGGCTCCCGCCCCTTCCTTCGGTGCACCGCCCCCGGCACCCGCC
>NZ_JADKYB010000013.1 GCF_016918855.1 Actinacidiphila acididurans | reverse complement strand
GCACGCAGCCCGATCGGGTGAGTCACGAACTACCACCGACCTGACGGCACGTCAGCCCGCTAGACTCCAAAAGGGCCCTGTGACCAGGGGAAATGGAGAAGTGCAACTGGAGTACTAGTACTCCAGCTGTAGATCGTGATCTTGCCTCGAATGGGCCAGCTGCTGAGCAGTCTGCATACGCTGAGGCGGCCGTGCCGCAGATCACTTGCTGGGGCGGGTGACAGTGATGTCGATGGCGCCGGCGTCGGGCCCCGGTGAGTCCACCGCGACGCGCACGTTGTATTCGCCGCGGTCGCCCACTCGATGCACGAAGCGGGTCAGTTGCTCGACATCGCCGACTGCGATGCGGCCGTCAGGCAGCAGGAGGGAGCCGTCGAAGACCGTGGTGAATTCCGGGTCGGGTCCTTCGGTCTCGGACGCTTGGGGCTGTGTGAAGAGACGCACTTTGATGAGTCCCCTCTGAGCTCGAACCCGAACAGCCACGTGGGTGTCGCAGCTGGCCGCAGGGGCAGCCTCCAGTGCGAGGGAGACTGGAACCCAGTCGGTCGCTCCCAGGTGCAGCACGGGATGATTTACGTAGATGTCGACTCCGGCGACCTGCACGGTGCTCCTCATGCTCGCACTAGGTGCGGCCACCGTTGATCATCGGTGTGTGAAGACAGACGATCATGCGGTGACCGCAGGTCACAGAGTAGACCCTGCCCGCTGGCAGGAGGCGTTCGAGGCCCTGATGGGCCGCATAGCCGACTGGTTCGCCCGGGTTGAGCCCCGGCGCCGGGCCGGGCGGCTGGTGCTCGGGCTGCTGTCGGACCTGCCACGCAAGAACTGCTGGAGCATCGCCGAGTGGGCCGGGGACGCGACCCTGCACGGCATGCAGCATCTGCTGTGCCGGGCCTCCTGGGACGCCGACGCGGTGCGTGACGACGTCCGCGACTACGTGGTGGAGCAGTTGCACGACGACTAGGCAGTCCTCGTGGTTGACGAGATCGGCGATCTGAAGAAGGGCGCCCACACCGTTGGTGTCCAGCGCCAATACACCGGCACCGCGGGCCGGATCGAAAATGCCCAGGTCGCCGTCTACCTTGTCTACGCGGGACTGCGCGGGCACGCGGCGGTGGACCGTGAGTTGTACATCCCGCGCTCCTGGACGTGCGAACCGGATCGCTGCCGGGCCGCAGGGCTGGGCGAGGACACCGCCTTCGCAACCAAGCCGGAACTGGCCGCCCGTATGATCGGCCGGTTCCTGGACGCCGGGCACCGCGTGGGCTGGGTCGCGGCAGACGAGGTCTACGGCGGCAACCCGAGGCTGCGGGCCGCGCTGGAAGAGCACGGGGTCGGCTACGTGCTCGCCGTTGCTTGCTCGGCCGAAGTCACCACCGATGCAGGGAAGTTCGGCGCGGACGCCCTGGCCGGGGAGGTGCCGAAACGGGCCTGGCAGAAGCTGTCGGCAGGGGCCGGCGCCAAGGGCCACCGCTTCTACGACTGGTCCATCATCGGCTTGGCGGAACGCGGGCCCGGCTCTCACCAGCTGCTCATCCGCCGCAACCGCACTACTGGAGAACTCGCCTACTACCGCTGCTGGTCGCCTGCCCCGGTGCCCCTGGCCACGCTGGTGCGGGTCGCCGGATCGAGATGGCGGGTGGAGGAGACCTTCCAAACCGGAAAGGGCCTGGCCGGACTGGACGAACACCAGGTCCGCCGTTATGTGTCCTGGGTCCGCTGGGTCACCCTCGCCATGCTCGCCCACGCCTTCCTCGCCGTCGTCCGCGCTGACGAACACTCCCGCCGCCCCGGACCGACCGACCTGGTCCCACTGTCCTGCAACGAGATCCAGCGTTGGCCAGACCGCTCAGGATCTCGGTCGCCATCTCCTGCTCGAATACCTCGCCGTCTGCCGCTCGCTCCTGCACCCATAGCCGACTGACCTCGAAAAGCCGAAGCTCATCGGCAGCGGCAAGCGCATCCTGAAGGACCCGGGAAGCTGCGAGGACCACCGCACCATCACCGGGGTCGGCAGGGGCGTAGGGCTCGTCGTCGGCGACGAGTTCCTCGAAGCTCCGACCGGTGAAGACACTCTCCCACTGGATCAGCGCTTCTTCGGCGTCGAAGTTGCCGAACGTCAGCGACTCGAAGACCCCATCGGGGCCGCCTTCCACGACGCCGGCGGCAGCGTCGTGGTCCGGCGCCACAAAGAACTCGATGATGGTGCTCACCAGGGCATAGTGCCTTCACGCAAGGCCAGGGTCCACCTGCTCGAACACACCGGACACGACCTGCCGAGCCGAGGCGCTCCTCTGGGCTGGGAAAGCTCAAGCCGCGGTCGAGTGCCCGACTCGCGTGGGTACAGCCAGCGCGGGAACGACCACTGCGGCTGCCGTGCCCGTGGCCGAGGTCATGAACGTGGGACGCCGTACAGGGCGGGCGTCCCTCCCCGGGCGCTGCGGAGTCGCCCGCTCCTGGGCTGGGCACCGCGACCTCGCCGAGGCGTGAGCAACGCCGTTCGCCTCGGCTACAGTGCGGGGTGGGCCGTGACTGGCGCTGAGGTGGAGCACCACCGGGGAGCGGCCTGGCGAGAGGGTCGAATGCCGTGCGCCTGGGCGAAGGGTCGATCACGCCTGGGAGGCGCCGTGTTGCCGACGCGCACCGCACAACTCATGGACGGTGCCGGGCTCGCCCGGCGCGTCGTCGAGGAAACGGCCACCAGGGCGGCGGAGCTCACGCGGAGTACGGGAGTGACACCGTGCCTGGCGACCGTACTGGTGGGTGAGGACCCCGCATCGGTCACGTACGTGCGGATGAAGCAGGCCCGCAGTGCGAAGGCCGGCATCCTGTCCCGTCATGTGGGTCTGCCCGCCACCACGACGACTGCCGAGCTGGTCGAAACGATCACCGCTCTGTCGAACGACCCGACCGTGCACGGCATCCTGCTGCAGCACCCGGTCGGCCCGCACATCGACGAGCGCGCGGCGTTCGAAGCCATCGCACCGGGCAAGGACGTCGACGGCGTCACCATGCACTCCTTCGCCGCGATGAGCTTCGGCCTGCCCGGCTTCGTGTCCTGCACTCCCGGCGGCATCATGCGGCTGCTGGAGGAGTACGACGTCGAACTCGCCGGCAAGCACGCGGTCGTGGTCGGCCGCAGCGCGATCCTCGGCAAGCCGGCAGGCATGCTCCTGCTCGCCAAGGACGCCACGGTGACGTACTGCCACTCCCGCACCGCGAACCTGTCCGCGCTCGTCAAGGAAGCGGACATCGTAGTGGCGGCCGTGGGACGCCCCCGCTTGATCCGCGGCGAGGACATCAAACCGGGCGCGGTCGTGATCGACGCCGGATACAACCCGGGCAACGTCGGCGACGTGGACTTCGACACCGCCCGCACCCGCGCCGGCCTGATCACTCCCGTCCCCGGCGGAGTCGGACCGATGACCATCGCCGTCCTGCTGGCACAGACGGTGGAGGCCGCAGCGCGCCAACTCGGCACGTGATCGGGCCTCGCGCCGCACCGCCCGCCCGTATGCGCCCCAGCGGGACCGTCGCCCCCCCCGCGACCCTGAAACGGTCACCGACGTCATGAGAACCTCGGCACGATGAGCACTCCCGACGAAGCAGAGGTGGCCGCACTCCTTCACCGCCGCGGCTGGCGAACGGCGTTCACGGTCGCCGACCGGGTGACCGCCTGGGGCCACCTCGTAGCCGCGGTCGAAGGCGGCTACGGCGACGACGTCGACGAGTACGCCAACGACCTCTACTGCCGGAACTGGCTCCACGAGGCATGGCTCCTGCTCCCCGAGCACGTCGTCCAGTTCTGGACCCCGAGGATCGAGGCCCTGGACGAGCGGTTCAGGGCGGCCACCGTCGCCGACGACGGCATGGCCCTCGGCCGTTTCCACCGAGTGCCGCACCCCGACCTGTGGTGGTGGCGACGGCACCCCCGCCTTCTCACCGGCGATCTGGGCCGCGCACTTCGCTCCGGCGGCGCCGTGGGCATCGACCCGGACGGTGCCGCGGGCGTCGACCCGTAGACGGACCGAACCGAGCGGGACAGCCCCCAACCCCGCCGAACCCGCACCCTCCGCGTCCCCCCACCCCGCCGAACCCCAGCACCCGCCCCCCAAATCCCCGGCCCCCAGACCCCTCAAGCCCCAACAAATACCAACAACCCGCACTCCACCCCCGCGCCGCCGGATGGCAAAAGCATTGACGCTTCCCCATGTTCAGGCCAAGATTCCTTGACGTCCCATTGGCATGTCCTGTGCCTCCAGCCACACAAGGACCCCACCTGGAGTGTGCTCGAGCTTTTCGACAACGTTGTCAAAGAGGGAGAAGGACACGATGGCTCCAAGGATGCAGAGCTTGCGCTCCGCAGCCGTTGTGGTGGCCACCGCACTGCTTGCGGTGGGGTCGGCAGTGCTTCCGGCCGGGGTGGCGCAGGGCGCCGCGCCCGGGGCCGGATCCACCGGAGCGGCAGACGGCGGCGATCTCACCCACTTGGTGAACCCCTTCATCGGCACGCAGAACGACGGCAACACCTATCCCGGGGCGGCCGTGCCGTTCGGGATGGTGCAGCTCTCGCCGGACACCGGGCACAACACCGGCTACGACTGGAACCAGGACCACATCCGCGGATTCAGCGCGGTGCACCTGTCGGGCGTGGGCTGCGGCCTCGGCGGCGACCTGCCGGTGCTGCCCACCACCGGTGCCGTGACCTCCACCGACGACGCGGCGTACGCGGCGCCGTTCAGCCACGCCGACGAGACCGCGTCGCCCGGCTACTACAAGGTCAAGCTCGGCACCGGCATCACCGCGGAACTGACCGCGACCGCCCGCACCGGCTGGCAGCGCTACACCTTCCCCGCGACCGACCACGCCAATGTGCTGCTGAACTCCGGGCAGGCGCTGCACAAGGTGACGTCCAGCACGGTCACCGTGCTGGACGACCGCACCGTGATCACCGCCATCACCGGCCGCGGCTTCTGCCAGGACACCCAGCCGTACACGCTGTACACCGAGACCCGGTTCGACCGGCCGTTCGGGTCGTACGGCACCTGGAACGGGTCGACCGTGAGCGCGGGCAGCCACAGTTCGACCTCGACCGGGCTGGGCGGCGCCTACGTCACCTTCGACGCCACGCAGAATCAGCAGGTCACCGCGGTCACCGCGCTGTCGTGGACCGGCCCGGCCGGCGCCGCCGCGAACCTGGCGGCCGAGGGCGGCGGCAGCTTCGATTCGGCGACGGCCGCCGCCAAGGCCGCCTGGCAGCAGCGGCTCGCGCAGATACGGGTGCAGGGCGGCACGGACGAGCAGCGCGCCACGTTCTACTCCTCGCTCTACCGCTCCTTCCTCGCGCCCAACATCGGCAGCGACGTGGACGGCCGGTACACCGGCTGGGACCAGAAGCAGCACACCGCGGACGGCTTCACGTACTACCAGGACTGGTCGCTGTGGGACACCTACCGCACCCAGGAGCAACTGCTGTCGCTGCTCGCGCCGCGCGAGTCGCGGGACATGGCACTGTCGCTGCTGAAGATCGGCGACCAGAGCGGGCAGTTGCCGCGCTGGGGCTACGCCACGGCCGAGACCAACATCATGACCGGCGACCCGGTGACCCCGTTCCTGGTCGACGCCTGGCGGCAGGGCCTGCTCAAGGGGCACGAGGAAGAGGCGTACCAGGCGCTGAAGAAGCACGTGGACAGCGCCGCGCCGGACGACTCGCCCTCGGCGGTACGCCAGGCCGACCCCGAGTACCTGGCCGGCGGCTTCGTGCCGTACGACCCCACCCGCCCGCAGCCCAAGCCCGGTGACGACGACTACCAGCACGGCCCCTCGGCCACCCTGGAGTACGCGCTGGCCGACGCCGCCCTCGGCGGGATGGCCCGCGACCTCGGGCACAGCGACGACGCCCGCCGCTACCTGGCCCGCGGCCAGAACTACCGCAACATCCTGGACGCGAGCACCGGCTTCTTCCGGGCCCGCGACAACGACGGCGTCTTCGTCGGCCCGGCCGACCCGGCGGCCAGCACCGGCTTCCACGAGGGCACGGCCTGGCAGTACATGTGGCTGGTGCCGCAGGACGTCCCGCAGCTCGTGGACCTGATCGGTGGCACGGCCACCGCCAACTCCCGGCTGGACTCCTTCTTCGCCTACGACCAGTTGCTCAAGGACCCGGCCGGCACCGCCCGCAACGTGTGGGTCAACGGACCGTACGCGTACTACAACCAGGACAAGTACAACCCGCAGAACGAACCGGACATCTCGGCGCCGTACACCTACCTGTCCACCGGCCAGCCGTGGAAGACCACCGACGTGGTGCACGCCGCGCTGACCCTGTTCACGAACGCGCCCAACGGCGTGACCGGCAACGACGACCTGGGCGCCATGTCGTCCTGGCAGGTGCTCTCCGCGATCGGCGTCTACCCGATGATGCCGGGCACCGACATGTGGGGGCTGTCCACGCCGCTGTTCGACCGGGTGGACCTGACCCTGGACCGGCACTACTACCCGCGCGGGCACCTGACCATCACCGCGCCGGGGACCAACGACACCGACCGGTACGTGCAGTCCGCCAAGCTCGGCGGCGACGACCTGCGCAAGCCCTGGATCACCACCGCCGACATCAAGGCCGGCAAGGACCTGGACTTCACGGTCGGGTCCGCGCCCTCGGCGTGGGGCACCGCCTCCTCCGCGACGCCGCCGGCCCTGGACACCGTGCCGGTCACCACGCGGCGCACCGCGGCCGGGGTCTCGCCGGCCGCCCCGGGCCTGCTGGCCGGCGGGCCGGGCGCCGACCTGACCGTATCGGCGGTGCTCACCGGCCCCGGCACGGTCTCCGGTACGGTCACGGTCGCCGCGTCCGCGCCGCTGGTCGCCGACCCGGCCGGTGCGTCGCGCTTCACGGTGCGCTCCGGCACGCTGCCCGCCACCCACCAGGTGACCGTGCACGTGTCGGCGCCCAAGGACGCGCCGGACGGCACCTACCCGGTCACGGTCACGGTCGCCCAGGCCGGCGGCCCCAGCGTGACCAGGACCGCTCAGGTCACGGTCACCACCGCGGACTGCTCGGGCAGCACCGGCTCCTGTCCGCAGGACCTGTCCGCGCAGTACGACACGGACGGGGTGGACACCGCGGGCGCGCCCGGCGGCGCAGGCTTCGACGGGACCGGCGCGAGCTACCCTGCCGAGTCGCTGCCGACACCCGGCACCGGAGTGCTGGCCGGACACGCCTACGTCTTCCCGGAGACGTCCGGCAGCGCGGCGAACTTCGCCTCCGCGCACGGCCAGACCGTGGCCCTGGTGCACCGCACCTACTCCGCGCTGGACGTGCTGCTCGCCGCCCACCACGGCGACGTGCGGGCCACCGCCACCGTCACGTACGCCGACGGCACCACCGCGCAGGTCCCGCTGGTCGCCACCGACTGGGCGGCCGGCTCGCCCCGGCTCGGCGAGGACCCGGCGATCCACGCCGACAGCCGCTACGACGGCACCGGCACCGCGGACGGGGTCGGGGTGAACATCTGGCACCTGGCGCTGCCGCTGGATCCGGCCCGGACCGCGGTCTCGCTGACCCTTCCGGACAGCCCGCACCTGGAGCTGTACGCGCTCAGCGGCCGCAACTCCTGACGGACCCGGCCGTCGCGCGCTGCCGTAACCGCTGTGACCTGCGCCATTGACGCGGTGTCCCGTCCTCGTTGTGATGCGGGGCGGGACGCCGAGCGCCACCCCGCGCCGCCGGACCGCGCTTCGGGCACGTCTGTCACGGCCCGGCGGCAGAGCCGAAGGAAGAAAGGCAGCTCCGCATGAGAAACGGCCCAGCCCGCATCGTCCTTGCCAGATCCCTGCTGGCGACAGCGGTCGCCCTGGTCCTGACCGTGCCCGGGTCCGCGCTGGCGAATGCCGCGTCGGACGGATCCGGTGGCGGCGCCCCCGACTTCAGCACCTCCTTCGAGTCCGGCGACGCGCAGCCGACCTGGACCAGCACCGCCGAGAACGACGACCAGGGCAACCCGATGATCTCCGGGGTGACCGCGGGCACCGTGCCGGTGCTCCCCGGCAGCGTCAAGGACAAGATCTCCCAGGTCACCGCGAACAGCGACAATCCGCCCAACGAGACGGCCGCCAAGGCCGCCGACGAGGACCCCGGCTCGAAGTGGCTGACCTTCGCCACCAGCGGCTGGCTGGAGTACGCCCTCACCGAGGACGTCACGGTCAAGAAGTACGCGCTGACCTCCGCCAACGACTTCCCGGACCGTGACCCGAAGGACTTCGCGCTCCAGGGCTCGGCGGACGGCTCCACCTGGACCGACCTGGACTCCCGCGCCGGCCAGAGCTTCAGCGGCCGGTTCCGGTCCAACGTGTACGACGTCGCCGACCCCGGCGCCTACCGTTACTACCGGCTGAACATCACGGCCAACAGCGGCAACACCGGCTCCACCCAGCTCGCCGACCTGATCCTGTCCGACGGCTCCCCGGCGCCCACCCCGGTGGCCGGCATGACCACGGACGTCGGCAGCGGCCCCGGCTCCGGCCCGAACGTGAAGCCGAGCACCGGCTTCACCGGCCTCAAGGCCCTGGAGTACGCCGGCACCCACACCCGCGCCGGCGCGGTGCATGCCTGGAACAAGCTCTACGACGTGCACATTCCGGTCACCGCGGACACCCAGCTGTCGTACGACATCTTCCCGGAGCTGACCGGCGCCGACCTGAAGTACCCCAGTACGTACGCCGCGATCGACCTGCACTTCACCGACGGAACCTACCTGAGCAGCCTCGCCCACCCGGCGGTGGACCAGAACGGGATCGCGCTGACCCCCAAGGACCAGGGCAGCTCCAAGATCCTCTACGCCTCGCAGTGGAACCGCGTCGTCTCCCGGCTCGGCCAGGTCGCCGCGGGCAGGACCGTCGACCGCATCCTGCTCGGCTACGACGACCCGAACGGGAGCGCCGACCCGGGCAACACCACCCAGTTCAAGGGCTGGGTCGACGACATCTCCCTCGGCCCGGTGCCCGCCGCCAAGCCCCTGAGCAGCTACGCGCAGTACGCCGACACCCGGCGCGGCACCAACTCCTCCGGGTCCTTCTCCCGCGGCAACAACATGCCGCTGACCGCGGTCCCCAACGGCTTCAACTTCTACACCCCGGTCACCGACGCGGGCTCGGCGAGCTGGGAGTACAGCTACGCCGCGCAGAACAACGCGGACAACCTGCCCACCCTGCAGGCCCTGGGCATCAGCCACGAGCCCAGCCCCTGGATGGGCGACCGCGACCTGTTCCAGGTGATGCCGTCCACGGCCACCGGCACCCCGAGCCTGGACCGCGCCAAGCGGGCGCTGCCCTTCCGGCACTCCGACGAGGTGGCCCAGCCGCACTACTACGGCGTGACCTTCACAGATGGCCTCAAGGCCGAGATCGCGCCCGCCGACCACTCGGCGATCTTCCGCTTCACCTTCCCCGGGGACACCGGCGACCTGCTGTTCGACAACGTCTCCAACGCCGGCGGCCTCACCCTGGACGCCGCCCACGGCACCCTCGACGGCTACGCCGACTACCGCAGCGGCCTGTCCGCGGGCGCCAGCCGCATGTACGTGCACGCCGAGTTCGACCGCACCCCGGCCACCGCCACCAAGGTCACCGGCGCCGGCCGCGACAACGTCACCGGCTACGCGCAGTTCGACACCTCCGCCGACAGGACGGTGACGATGCGCGTCGCCACCTCCTTCATCAGCGCCGACCAGGCCCGCGCCAACCTGACCCAGGAGATCCCGGCCGGCACCTCCTTCGACGCGGTCAAGGACAGCGCGCAGCGGCAGTGGAACTCCCGGCTGGGCAAGGTCGAGGTCCAGGGCGCCACCCCGGACCAGCTCACCACGCTCTACTCCGACCTGTACCGGATGAACCTGTACCCGAACTCCGGTTACGAGAACACCGGCACCACCGAGCACCCCGTCTACCAGTACGCCAGCCCGTTCGCCACGGCCGGCACCAGCACACCGACGCAGACCGGCGCCAAGATCGTCGACGGCAAGGTCTACGTCAACAACGGCTTCTGGGACACCTACCGCACCGAGTGGCCCGCCTACTCGCTGCTGGAGTCCAAGAAGGCCGGTGAACTGGCCGACGGCTTCGTGCAGCAGTACAAGGACGGCGGCTGGACCGCCCGCTGGTCCTCGCCCGGCTACGCCGACCTGATGACCGGCACCAGCTCCGACGTCGCCTTCGCCGACGCCTACGCCAAGGGCGTCACCGGCTTCGACGCCAAGGCCGCCTACGAGGCCGCGGTGAAGAACGCCACCGTGGTCCCGCCGGCCTCCGGCGTGGGCCGCAAGGGCCTGGCCACCTCGGAGTTCACCGGCTACACCGACACCGGCACCGACGGCAGCGTCTCCTGGTCGCTGGACGGCTACGTCAACGACTACGGCATCGGCACCATGGCGGCGAAGCTCGCCAAGGACCCGAAGACCCCGGCCGCCGACCGCGAGCGCTACCAGGAGGAGTCCGCGTACTTCCTCGGCCGCGCCCGCGACTACGTCACCCTCTTCAACAAGGGCGTCGGCTTCTTCGAGGGCCGCAAGGCCGACGGCTCCTGGCGGGTCCCGGACGCCCAGTTCGACCCGCAGACCTGGGGCTACGAGTACACCGAGTCCAACGCCTGGAACTACGCCTTCACCGTGCCGCAGGACCCGGCCGGCCTGGCCGCGGTCTACGGCGGCCAGAAGGCGCTGGAGGGCAAGCTCGACACCTTCTTCGGCACCCAGGAGACCGCCGACGGCGACGCCGGCTCCTACGGCGGCACCATCCACGAGATGATCGAGGCCCGCGACGTGCGGATGGGCGAGCTGGGCATCAGCAACCAGCCGTCGTTCGGCATCCCGTACATGTACGACTACGCGGGCGCCCCCGCCAAGACGCAGGCGGCGGTGCGGGAGATCGAGCGCCGGCTGTTCACCGGCAGCTCCATCGGGCAGGGCTACCCCGGTGACGAGGACAACGGCGCCACCTCCACCTGGCAGATCTTCAGCGCGCTCGGCTTCTACCCGCTCCAGGTCGGCAGCGACAACTACGTGATCGGCTCGCCGCTGTTCACCCGGGCCGTGGTCCACCTGGACAACGGCAAGGACATCGTCGTCAACGCGCCCGACAACAACGGCAAGAACGTCTACGTGCAGTCGTTGAAGGTCAACGGCGAGGACTGGGACAAGGTCTACCTGACCCAGAAGCAGCTCTCGCAGGGCGCCCGGCTGGACTTCACCATGGGTCCGAAGCCGTCCGACTGGGGCAGCGGCAAGAACGCCCTGCCCACGTCGCTGACGCCCGCCGGCCGGCAACCGCAGGCGCTCGCCGACACCACCGGCCCCGGCCAGGGCACCGCGACGGCCGGCGACAGCACGGACGTGAGCACGCTGTTCGACAACACCTCGGCCACCCGGGTCACCTTCCCGACCGCCACCCCGCAGATCCGGTACGACTACGCGCAGGGCGGCAAGAAGGTCACCTTCTACACCCTGACCTCGGGCACCACCGCGGGTCAGGACCCGGCCGGCTGGCAGTTGCAGGGCTCCACGGACGGCACGCACTGGACGACCCTGGACACCAGGGCCGGCCAGACGTTCACCGACCGCCTGCAGACCAGGCCGTTCCAGGTCGCCCACCCCGGCACGTACACCTCGTACCGGCTCGTGGTCACCGCCGGCGGCAGCCAGGCCACCTCGCTCGCCGAGGTGGAACTGCTGAACTGACCGGCACTTTCATACCCGGCACCACCCGGGCGGGGCACCCGCGCCGCCCGGGTGGTGCGGTCGTGTCCCGACGCCTCAGGTGAGGAAGCCGATGTGCACATGGTCGTGATGGGTGGCGTCGGAGAAGAACTGGTCCGCCGCGCCGCCGGACAGCAGCACCGGGCCGCCGACGTTGTACGACCCGGCCGCCGCGGCGGCGCGCATGAAACCGGTGATCAGGCTGCGCGGGGTGGCCGGGTCCACCACGCGCCTGCCGTTGATCCGCCAGACGTCGAAGGCCCGCCCGCGCGGATGGTCGCTCGGCCGGGTCGTGCCGAACACGTCGAGCGGATGCCCCGAGCGCACCACGCTCACCGAGATCCGGTACGGGCCGGCCAGCGCGGTCATGGCGCGCAGCACGCTGTCGTGCACCCGGCCGCTGCGCACATCGGCGGCGGACCCGGGCGACAGCTCGATCCTGGAATCGCCCAGCACCGCGCGGGCCGCGGCGTCGGGGGAGACCGGCGGCCCGGGGGTCGCCGGGTGCAGGGCGGTGACCGCCCAGCCCCTGGCGCCCTTGCTCAGCCGTACGTCCACCGTGGTGCCGCCGTGCCGGACCGTGCCGCCGGTCCTGGTGGTGCCGCCCGTCCTGGTGGTTTGGGCGCACACCACCAGGACGCTTGCGCTGTCGGTCAGGATCCCGCCGTACTGGGCGTCGATCACCTGGACCACGGCCTCGTCCGCGGCCGGGGTCAGCGATCCGGTCTGCCGGGCGAGCCGGGCGGCCCGCGCTGCCGGGACGCCCAGCGCGGTGGCCCGGGCGGCGCCGTGCGCGGGACCGGCCTGCCCGGCCGGCCAGGTGCCGAAGGCCTCCACCAACCTGACCGCGGCGAGTTTGGCCGCGGGCTGGATCTCGCCCGGGCCCGGCGTCCAGGGCGGGGCGGCCGGCAGCCGGGGGAGCGCGGTGCTCGCCGGGTGACCGGTGGGGGAGCCGGTACCGGGCTTCGTCCCGGTGGGGGAGCCGGTCGCCGGGATCGTGGCGGACCCGGCCGACGACGGGTGCGTACCGCCGCCGGAACAGCCGGCGCACCACAGGGCTGTGCCCAGCAGCAGCGTCCGGCGCCCGACCGCACCGGACGGACGGTCGCCGGCGTCGGGGCGATCACCGGAACGATCACCGGAACGATCAACGGAAGCCGGGCGGTGGCCGAAAGCAGGACGGCCGCCGGAAGCCGGACGGTCGCCGAAGGCCGGATGCCGTGCCATGGCCGCTCCAGGGACGAAAGGCGTGCGGTCCCTGCCCAGTATCGGCCGGGGTGCCCGAAAGGGCGTTACGGCAGGCCGGGCCGGGTGAGCGGATTCGGGCGAGACCGTAAAGGTTTGGTGTTCA
Source organism: Actinacidiphila acididurans (assembly GCF_016918855.1). Classification (GTDB taxonomy): domain Bacteria; phylum Actinomycetota; class Actinomycetes; order Streptomycetales; family Streptomycetaceae; genus Actinacidiphila; species Actinacidiphila acididurans. The sequence continues at coordinate 298,330 of NZ_JADKYB010000013.1, read as the reverse complement.
ATCACGTAGATGCCGCAGGCTACGGTGTGCGCGGAGGTGGCGATGCTCGAAGTCCTGGGGCTGGATCAGCCAGCCGAGGTCCTCTACTTCACCCTGGTCGACAACCCCCCGCTGCCCGTCGACGACCTGTGCCGGCGTACCGGCATCGGCCCCGACGCGGTCAGCGGCGCCCTGGTCCGCCTCGAGAACGGCGGACTGATATCCCGGCTGCCCGGCAGCCCGGCCTCCTGGACCGCCCTGCCGCCCGAACACGCCCTGGAGGTGCTGCTGCTGGCCCGGGAGCGGGACATCCACCGGGTGCGCGCGCTCACCGAGCGCCTCACCGAGCGGCACCGCGAGGCCCGCAGGGGCCGCGACTCCTCCTCCCTGATCGAGGTCGTCACCGGCCGCGACGGCGTGGCGCGCTGCGGCCAGCAGCTGTTCAACCGCGCCGAGCGGGAGATCCGCGGCATCGACGCGCCCCCCTACGCCCAGGCGAGCGACGGCGAACGGGTCAACTCCGCCAACGTAGTGGCCGACCGCAGCGTGCGCAGCCGGTTCATCCATGCCCGCGACACCCTCAGCATGCCCGGCACCATGGAGCGCGTCGAGGCGGACATCGCGGCCGGTGAGGAGGTCCGCTTCCTGCCCGAGGCGCCCATGAAGCTGATCATCGCCGACGACCAGGCCGCCCTGATCCCGCTGCTGGCCACCCCCCAGGTGCTGGACGCCTGCATCCTGGTCCATCCCTCCGCCCTGCTGGACGCGCTCTCCACCCTCTTCGAGTCGCTGTGGAGCCAGGCCCAGCCCTACATGCCCGGCCGGTCCGCGCCGGTGGGCCCCGACGAGTTCGTCAACGAGGAGGAACGGCGCATCATCTCGCTGCTGGCGATGGGTCTGCCCGACGAGACCATCGCCCGCCAGCTCGGCATCGGGCACCGCACCGTGCAGCGCCGCGTGCAGGCCCTGCTCGGCCGGCTCGGCGCGGCCAGCCGCTTCCAGGCCGGTGTGCTGCTGGCCAGCCGCGGCTGGTGGCACCCCGACGAGGAGGCCATCGGCCGGGGCCGGGCGGGCTGACCCGATCCGACGGCCGACGCCCACACGGCCGCCGGGAGGCAACGCCAGGGGGCGGACCGGCTGTTCGCCGGCCCGCCCCTGGATCACAAGCGATCCCCTGGATCACAAGCGATCCCCTGGATCACAGGCGATCCCCTGGATCACAAGCGGTTCGCGCCCGCCGTCAGCTCCCGGCCGGCGGCACCACCGTCATGGTGACCGGCAGCGTCGCCGGGGCGTACGGCGTGTCGCCGTCCAGCACCAGCGCCGCCCGGTGGGCACCCGCGTCGGCCGCGGTCATCGCCCCGGCGTCGAGGGTGACCCGGACGGTGACCGTGGCGTGGGCCGGCACGGTGAGCTGCCGGGCCTGCTCGCTCAGCCACGGCACGTCGCCGTACGGCCGGTCGTAGCCGGGCAGTTCGTACGCCGCCTGCTGCGGAACGCTGTAGGCGTTCATGCCGCCGATGGCGAACCAGCCGGGCGCCGACTGCGCGCCCAGCACCGGCTGCGGCAGGGCCGGCAGCGCCGACCACGTGTCGCCGTCCGGGTGGTAGGCGAACGCCTGGGAGGTCAGCGCGTTCGCACTGATCTGCTGGCCGCCGGCCACCAGGAGCGCGCCGTCCGCCGCCGTGCCGGTCGCGCCCCAGAAGTCCGCCGGGGCGTCGGCGACCCGGCGCCAGGCACCGGCCGCCGTGTCCAGCACGTAGGTGTGCGAGGTGTCCTTGGGCGTGGCGTCGGCCGGCTGGTACGCGCCGCCCGAGCAGGTGATCGCGCCGTCGACGGTGCCGCACACCGTGAACGAGATCGGCTCCGGGTACTGCGGGCCCGAGGACCAGGTGTCGGTCGCCGGGTCGTAGACCTGGACCATGTTGTAGCCGCAGCCGCCGAAGTCGCAGCCGCCGATCACGTACAGCTTGTCGCCCACGACCGCCGCGCCCGGGGCGCCGAAGCCGCGCGGCGCGTCGGCGATCTGCGACCAGGTGCCGGTGGCGGGATCGAAGACCTCGCCGCTGGTGATGGGGTTGCCCGCGGCGTCACGGCCGCCGGTGACGTACAGCTTGCCGCGGATGACGCCGTAGGCCGGGTAGATCCGGCGCGTGACCGGGCTCGGCTCGGTCTTCCAGGTGGCGGTGGCCGGGTCGTAGGAGCGGAAGGCATTGCTCCACACGCCGCCGGGCTCCTCGCCCAGGCCCTCGTAGAGGGTGCCGCCGATCACCGCCGAGACCCCGCCGAACTCGCCGGTGGGCAGGTTCGCCAGCGACGACCAGGCCGGGTCCGTCGCCGGATCGGCGCTCGGGGCCCGGGTGTTGGCCGATGCGGTCTTCGGCTCGGCCTTCGGCGCGGCCTTGAGCAGGCCGTCCGGGGTCACCGTCGAGGGCACCCGCTGCGCCGGAGCGCTCGAGGCGGCGGGCGGTGTCGTGCCCAGGTCGCGCTCGCCGAGGGAGAAGGTCGCCGCCGATCCGCCGGTGTTGCGGACCTCCACCGTGACGCTCCGGCTGCCGCCGGCCGGCACCTTCGCCGTCACCGAGGAGGAGGCGAAGCCCAACTTCGCCGGGTGCAGCAGGAAGTCGGCACGGGTGGTGCCGTTCGCCCGCACCTTCACCGGCCCGGTCACCGGCGGGTAGCCGAAGCCGGGCAGGCCCGCGGTGAACTTCTGCTCGCCGGTGCGGCTGGAGAAGGCCGCGTACAGGCCCTTGGTGGCGGCCGGGTCGCCGGGCGCGGCCACCACGCGGCCGCTGTCGGCGGGCACCGCGGCGGCCGTGACCGTCGCGCCGAGCACGCCGGCACCGGTGTTGGCGTCCGTGACCGTGCCGACCAGCAGCCCGCCGGGCCGGGTCACCAGGGTCGGGGTGCCGACCGCCACGTTGTCGATCTCCCAGATGCCGGTGAGCGAACCGGTGTAGTGGAAGCGCAGCCGCACGTTCTTGTCGCCGGCGTACGCCTTCAGCGGGACGGTCTCGTGCGCCGGGCCGGGCACCACGTCGGTGTGGTGCCACACCGTGGACCAGGTCGTGCCGCCGTCGGTGCTGACGTCCACGTCGGCGGTCAGGCTGCCGAGCCGGTACAGCGTGGGCAGCGCCGTGTCGAACTGGAGCTGCGGGTCGCTCACCCCGGTGAAGTCGTAGGCGGGGCTGAGCAGTTCGGTGTCGGCCGGGGCCCAGCCGAGCGCGAAGTCGTCGACCTCGGCGAACCGGCCGGAACCACCGGTCTGGTTGCCGCGGTTGAGCGGGTCGTCGAAGTTCCAGCCGCCGGCGGAGGTGTTGTTCTTCACCGTCCACCCGTCGGGCGCCGAGGAGCCCGCGAAGGACTGCAGGCCGCCGCCCCGGTAGACCGTCTCGTAGCCCTGCGGGAGCGCTCCCGTGGTGCTCAAGGGCAGGGTGAAGTCCCCGGTCGCGGGCGAGTTGCCGGCGGTGACCGTCGTGGTGCCCTGCTGGTAGCCGGCCCACAGCGAGGTGGCGTGCAGGGTGTAGGTGTGGCCCTTGGGGACCTTCACCGAGTAGTGGCCGGTCGCCGGGTCCGTGTAAACCGTGCCGGGCACGCCGTCCAGGGTGATCTGGGCGTACAGGCCCCAGCCGTGGCCGCCGCCGTCACGCACGGTGCCGGAAACGGTCTGCGAGGGCACCGCGGTCAGCGCGGCGTTCTCGGTGAGTCCGGCGCCGTCGGCCACCTGCACGCTGCCCAGGTCCAGATCGGCGTAGCCGAAGGCGGTGACCTTCAGGTCGTACGAGCCGGCGGGCACGTCGAGCCGGTAGCCGCCCTTGGCGTCGGTGGTGGCCGTGTGGTCGCCCAGGCTCACCGTGGCGCCGGTCAGCGGGTTGTGCGTGGCGGCGTCGGTGACCGTACCGGTGACGGTGCCGTGCGGGCCGGCCCGGAAGGCCGCGGTGCCGTCCGGGGTGCCGAGGCCGGTCGGGCCGTCGTAGCCGGGCTGGGCCGCGCAGGTCCACAGCGGGGTGCAGTCGGGCGTGGTGCCGTAGCCGCACAGCGAGGCGTCGGCGCAGCTCGCGTCGTCGCCCTGCGTCACGTCGTTCAGCGCGCCGGTGGCCTGGTACGGGTACGCCGCCGGGTAGCTGCCGGTGACCGGGGTGCCGGCCAGGGCGTAGACGGAGGCGATGATCGGGGCCGAGGCGCTGGTGCCGCCGTAGACGTTCCAGCCGCCGTCGGAGAAGGAGTTGTAGACCGCGACACCGGTGGCGGGGTCGGCCACCGCGCTCACGTCGGCCACCGAGCGGCCGGAGCAGTCCACCGCCGACTGGAAGTCGGGCCGGGGCTCGATCGTGGAGCAGCCCGAACCGGGCGCGCCCCAGTGCTTGGCGCCGCTGGCGTCGGTGGTGATGCCGTTCCACACCGACTCGTTCCAGCCGCGGGCGCTGCCGTCGCGGACCAGCGAGGTGCCGCCGACCGAGGTCACGTACGGCGAGGAGGCCGGGTAGCTGACGCCGTATCCGTCGTCGCCGGAGCTGAACACCACCGCGACACCGGGGTGGTTGAAGTAGCTCTCGTCGTAGGCGAGGTTGGCCGGGTCGTCGCCGTAGGAGCCCCAGGAGTTGGAGACGTAGCGCGCGCCCAGCGCGACCGCGGCGTTCTCGGCGGCGCCCAGGGAGTCCGACGTCGACTGGTCGGCCTCCACCAGCAGGATGTGCGCCTTGGGGGCGATCGCCGAGACCATGTCGAGGTCCAGGGATATCTCGCCGGCCCACCCCTCGTCGGACACCGGGTAGTCGGTGCCGCCGCGCTGGTCGACCTTGCTGAAGCAGCCGTTGGCGGTCGTGCACTCCGGCAGCCCGTACTGGGCCCGGTACACGGCCAGGTCGGCCTCGGCGGTGGGGTCGTCGAAGGCGTCGACCACCGCGATGGTGGCGCCGGCGCCGCCGTCGGCCGGCAGGTTGTAGGCCGACAGCAGGTCGGCCGGGGAGTAGCCGGCCGGCGTCGCGGCCTGGCCGGCCGTCAGCCGGCGTACACCGAGCGTGGCGTGCACGTCGGTGCGGCGCATGGCGAAGCACCCGAAGTGGCCCGGCTGAGGCGTGCCGCAGGCCGGGACGGCGGACACCGGCCCCGATGCGGAGCCGGTGCCGGTGCCGGCCGGGGCGGCCACGGCCTGCTGGGGCAGCAGGACCGCGAGCGCCGCGAGCACGGCGAGTACGGCGGCGGTGGCGGCGCTCACCGCGGTGCGGGTTCGTCGCCTTGTGAGCGGTTGTGCGGAGACGGTTCTCGATCCGGGCAAGGGTGCTCCAGTCGTACGGGACAGTGCCCGCTCGGCGCCGGTTTCCGCGGCTGCGTGTCGCAACCGGGCGGAATTCCGACGGTGGGCGGTGGAAGGGCTGTTGACCAGCACAAAGGTCCAACCGCCCGGCCGAATGGGTCAATGCGGGACCCTGGCGGTTTGCCGCCGTGTCGTGTTAACGCCTGCGACACATGGACCTTGGGAGCAGGTCGACCACTTCTGCCACTGGGCACTCAACCGCCACACAATCCGGCGGAAACCCCCACAGTCGGCCGCGTCCGCACACCGGATTCCGGACATCGACTGACGCACTGTGACCATCGTCGCTCACCGTGAGTGATTGACAGGTTCATTAAGTAACTCGCTAATGGAGCCCCGGTGAATGCCCGTTCATTCGCCGTCGTCCCTGAACCGTCCAAGGGCCGACCCCCTGCCACACACGCATGGGAGAAACGCTTGCGCACCTCAGCGAGAACCAGACCGGATCCACGGCGGACGATCTCCGCCGTCCTGGCCGTCCTCGCCGCCGCGGCGATGGCCGTGCTGGGGATCCAGGTCCCGGCACAGGCCGCCTCCTCGGCGCCGGCCGCACCCGCCGCCTCCACCGACAGCCACCAACTGCTCGAGCCCGCCTGCGCCACCCCCAAGGCGGGCCAGTTCACCTGCTACGCCCTGCGCCGCGCCGACATCAAGCCGGTCAAGGGCCTGATGCCCGCGCTCACCCCGACCGGCTGGGGCGCCCCCGACCTGGAGAGCGCCTACAACCTGTCCACCGACGGCGGAGCGGGCCAGACGGTCGCCATCGTCGACGCCTTCGACGACCCGAACGCCGAAGCCGACCTCGCGGTCTACCGGTCCCAGTACGGGCTGCCGGAGTGCACCACCGCCAACGGCTGCTTCAGCAAGGTCGACCAGCGCGGCGGCACCAGCTACCCCACCCCCGACGCCGGCTGGTCCGGTGAGATCTCCCTCGACCTCGACATGGTCTCGGCGATCGCGCCCAACGCCCACATCCTGCTGGTCGAGGCGGACGACAACAGCTTCGACAACCTCGGCTCGTCGGTGAACGAGGCGGTCGCGCTCGGCGCGAAGTTCGTCTCCAACTCCTACGGCAGCGACTACCGGGGCGGCAACGGCGAGGACCCGACGGAGACCACCGTCCTCGACGCGTACTACAACCACCCGGGTGTCGCGGTCACCGTCTCCACCGGTGACTACGCCTACGGCGTGGGTTACCCCGCGGCCTCCCAGTACGTGACCGCGGTCGGCGGCACCACGCTGACCCGCGACACCACCACCGCCCGCGGCTGGACCGAGTCCGCCTGGAACGACGCGGGCTCCGGCTGCTCGATGTACGAGCCGAAGCCGGCCTGGCAGCACGACACCGGCTGCGACAAGCGCGCCCTGGCCGACGTGTCGGCCGTGGCCGCGGGCGTCGCGGTCTACCAGACCTACGGCAACGGCGGCTGGACGGTCTACGGCGGCACCAGCGTGTCGTCCCCGATCATCGCCTCGGTCTACGCCGACGCCGGTACCCCGGTGGCGGGCACGTACCCGAACTCCTACCCGTACGCGGCCGCGTCCGGCATCAACGACGTGACCACCGGCTCCAACGGGTCCTGCACCCCGTCGTACCTGTGCAACGGCACCACCGGCTACGACGGCCCGACCGGTCTCGGTACGCCCGACGGCGTCGAGGCCTTCCGCACCGGCCCGCACGGCGTGCTCGCCGGCACCGTGACCGACGCCTCCACCGGCAAGCCGGTCCAGGGCGCCACCGTCACCGCGGGCACCGACACCGCGAAGACCGACGCCACCGGCACGTACACCCTGCCGGTGCCGGCCGGCACCTACGACGTCAGCGTCGCGGCGTTCGGCTACACCACGGCCACCGCCACCGGCGTGGACGTCGGCGACGGCGCCACCGTCACCAAGTCCTTCGCCCTGACCCCGGTGCCCAGCCACACGGTCGCCGGCAAGGTCACCGACGGCTCCGGCCACGGCTGGCCGCTCTACGCCAAGATCACCGTGGACGGCGCGCCCGGCACCGTGTGGACCGACCCCGCCAGCGGCGCCTACACGGTCAAGCTGCCCGAGGGCCACGACTACACGCTGCACGTCACCGCCAGCAACCCCGGCTACCAGTCGGTGACCAAGACGGTCACCGTCGGCACCGCCGACCAGACGGTGAACCTGCCGGTGCCGGCCGACCCGTGGGCGACCGCGGCCCCCGGCTACCAGATCAACACCACCGGCACCACCGAGCCGTTCGACGCCACCACCGCGCCGCCGGCCGGCTGGAGCGTCGTCAACGCCGACGGCACCACCGGCGGCTGGGAGTTCGACGACCCAGGCAACCGCGGCAACCACACGGGTGGCACCGGCGGCTTCGCGATCGCCGACAGCGACCACTTCGGCGGCGCGGCCAGCCAGGACACCCAGCTCATCAGCCCCGCCTACGACTTCACCGGCAACAACAACCCCGAAGTCGCCTTCAACACCCAGTACCAGGCCTACAACGGCCAGAGCGCCGAGGTCGACGCCACCTCCGACGGCGGCACCACGTGGACCAAGGTCTGGTCCACCACCACCTCGGTCGCCGGGCCCGCCAAGATCGAAGTCCCGCTCTCCGGCTTCGCAGGCAAGCCCGCCGTCCAGCTCCGGTTCCACTTCATCTCGCACTTCGGCTGGTGGTGGTCGGTCGACAACGTCTTCGTCGGCGACCGTGAGCTCGTACCCACTCCCGGCGCCTTGGTCGTCGGTACCGTGTCCGACGCCAACACCGGCAGCGGCGTGGTCGGCGCGACCGTCACCGACGGCACCGACGCCACGCAGACCGCCACCACCGTCGCCACGCCCGACGACCCGAACCTCGGCGACGGCTACTACTCCCTGTTCGACACCAACTTCGGCAGCCACGGCTTCGCGGCGGCCAAGGGCCACTACACCACGCAGACCAAGAGCGTGAACGTCGCGGCCGACAGCGCGGTCAAGGCCGACTTCTCGCTCGCGGCCGGCCAGGTCACCGTCACCCCCGCCTCGGTCGACGCGACCGTGCCGTGGGCCGGCAGCAAGACCCAGACCGTGACGGTGAAGAACACCGGCGGCGCGCCCGCCACGGTCAAGCTGGGCGAGCAGTCCGGCGGCTTCAAGATCCAGGCCGCGGGCGCCCCGCTGATCACCGCCAAGGGCGACTACACCGCACTGTCCAGCAAGGCCCACCAGGTCGCCGGCGCCACCGCCCCGGCCGCCGGGCCGTCCGACGCCGCCTGGGCGCCCGCCCCGGACTACCCGAGCGCGATCATGGACAACGCGGTGGGCAGCTACGACGGCAAGGTGTACTCGGCCTTCGGGTTCACCGGCTCCGCCGACAGCAAGGACATGTACGCCCTCGACCCGGTCGCCGGCACCTGGAGCAAGCTGGCCAGCGCCACCGACACCCGCGAGGACCCCGCCCACGGCTTCATCGACGGCAAGTTCTACGCCGCCGGCGGCTGGGGCCCGAGCGGCAGCCCCGACCCGAAGCTGGAGATCTACGACCCGGGCTCCGACAGCTGGACCACCGGCGCGTCGGCGCCCAAGCCGTACGCCGGCTCCGGCACCGCCGTCCTGGACGGCAAGCTCTACATGATCGGCGGCTGTGGCGCCAGCACCTGCGGTACCACCGACGCCACCGTCTACGACGCCGCAACCGACACCTGGTCGGCGATCGCGTCCTACCCGGAGCCCATCTCCTGGGAGGCGTGCGGCGCCGTCAACGAGCTGATCTACTGCGCCGGCGGTCTGAACTCGAGCAACGCCGACGTCGCGCACACCTACGTGTACGACCCGTCCGTGAACACCTGGTCCCAGCTCGCGGACATGCCCGCCACCCAGTGGGGCACCTCGTACACCGCGGCCAACGGCCTGCTCCTGCTGGCCGGCGGCGTCAGCAACAACGCGCTCACCAACCGGGCCCAGGCGTTCGACCCGGTGGCCGGCACCTGGAGCGCGCTGCCCAACCCGTCCACCCCGACCTACCGCGGCGGCGGCGCCCCGGGCTTCTACAAGGTCGGCGGCGGCGACGCCCCGAGCCACCCCACCGCCAAGGCGGAGGTCCTGGCCGGCTACGACCAGGTGGGCTCGGCGGACGTGACCTGGCTGGGTGAAAGCACCAACCAGCTCACCGTCCAGCCCGGCGCCAGCGCCCAGGTCACCGTCACGCTCGACGCGTCGGTGCCCGAGGTCACCCAGCCGGGTGACTACAGCGCGCAGCTCTCGGTCGGCACCGACACGCCGTACACGGTGCCGCGCATCCCGGTCACCCTGCACGTCAACCCGCCCAAGACCTGGGGCAAGATCACCGGCACCGTGCTGGGGGTCACCGCCACCGGCGGCACCGCGCCGCTGGCCGGGGCCACCGTGCAGATCGACACCTGGGCCACCTCGTACACCCTGACCACCGGGTCGGACGGTACGTACGCGCTGTGGCTCGACACCCGCAACAACCCGCTCACCCTCATCGTGGCCAAGGACGGCTACCAGCCGACCACCACCACGGTGAAGATCCAGAAGGGCGCGACGACCACCAGCAACTTCACGCTGAAGCGGAAGTAGCGGCGGCAGTGCACTGAACGGGGTGGGCCGGTCCTTCGGGGCCGGCCCATCCTGCCGCGCGCCGGGCCGTCGCAGCGCCGTCAGAGGGAGGGGCGGCGGGTGCGGTCGGGGGAGTGTGCCGGGGGCGCGGTCAGGGAGCCGAGCAGGGCCAGGCGCTCGGCGGAGGGGGTGTGCGGGGCGGCGTGGTAGACGACGAGCATCTGGCCGTCGGCGCCGGCCACCAGCAGCTTCTCGCGGTGCAGTTCGAGGTCGCCGACCTGCGGGTGACGGAGCCGGGCCGGGCCGCCGGAGACGCGAGCGATGTCCTTGCGCGCCCACATCTGCCGGAACCGCTCGCTCTTGACGGAGAGTTCACCGACCAGGGCGACCAGCCGCGGGTCGTCGGTGTCGGCGGCCATGCTCGCGCGCAGTTGGCCCACCGCGGCGGCCGTCACCTGCTCCCAGTCGGCGTACAGCTCGGCCTCGCGCGGGTCGAGGAAGGCGGCGACCAGGCGGTTCACGCCCGGGCGCAGGGCGGGGGAGAGGGCCTCGGCCATGGCGTTGGCCGCGAGCACGGTCAGGTAGCGGTCCTGGACGAAGGCCGGCATCGGAAGGGCGTCGAGCAGGAGCAGCGTGCCCTGCGGGACCTTCCGGTCGCGCGGACGGGCCGCGCGGCGGGACTTCGGCCGGGTGAGGGCGTGCAGGTACGCGGTCTGGTCGGCGTCCAACCGCAGCACGTCGGCGAGCGCGTCCAGGACCTGCGTGGAGGGGCTGCGGTCGCGGCCCTGCTCCAGCCGCAGGTAGTAGTCCGTGCTGATGCCGGCCAGCATCGCGACCTCCTCGCGGCGCAGGCCCGGCGTGCGCCGCTGCCCGGACACCCGCAACCCCACCTCCTCCGGCCGGATCCGCTCACGGCGGGCCCGAAGGTACTCACCCAGCGTGTTCGAGGTCTCCATGCCTCCACCGTAGGCAGATCGGGCGCCCGCGCGGGTGGCCCTGTCACCCCCAGGCAGGGCCGCACCATCGGGCCCGGTCGCGGGTCAGTCAGGGGCACCTCCGGACCCGGATGCGGGTAGGGCCACCCCTGGACCCGCACCCGAGCCAGAGCCACTCCCGGACCCGGGCGGGTCAGGGCCCGGGCCACCTCCGGACCCGTACGCGTACGCACTGACCCTCAGTACCGGCCGCCCACCACCCCGGCCGCCAGGCCGTCGAGCCGGTCCAGGTCGGCCTCGGTGAGCGGCACGTCGAGGGCCGCGGCGTTCTCCTCCAGCCAGCGCACCCGCTTGGTGCCCGGGATCGGGACCACGGGGATGCCGAGCCGGTCGCTCTGCGCGGCGACCCAGGCCAGCGCGACCTGGCCGGCGGTGACCCCCTTGGCGCGCGCCACTTCGGCGACGGCCTCGGTGATCGCCGCATTGCCGCGCGCGGCCTCCTCGCTGAAGCGCGGCAGCCTGCGCCGGCCGTCGTCGGCGGCCAGACCGGTCACGTCGACGGTGCCGGTGAGGAAGCCGCGGCCGAGCGGCGAGTACGCGACCAGGGCCACGCCCAGCTCGCGGGCGGCGGCCGCCACGCCGGTCTCGGGGTCCCGGGTCCACAGCGAGTACTCGCTCTGCACCGCCGCGACCGGATGCACCCGGTGGGCGGCGCGCAACTGGTCGCCGGTCACCTCGGACAGCCCGATGCGGCGCACCTTGCCCTCCTCGACCAGCTCGGCCAGCGCCCCCACCGACTCCTCCAGCGGGACGTCGGGGGCGACCCGGTGCAGGTAGTACAGGTCGATGACGTCCACGCCCAGCCGCAGCAGCGAGGCGTCGCAGGCCCGCTTGAGGTAGTCCGGGGTGCCGCGCAGCACCACCTTGCCGCGGCCCGTGCTGAAGTCCATGCCCGCCTTGGTGGCGATCAGCGCCTCGTCGCGGCGGCCCGCCACGGCCCGGCCGACCAGCACCTCGTTGTGCCCGGCGCCGTACGCGTCGGCGGTGTCGATCAGTGTCACGTCCAGATCCAGCGCCCGCCGGATCGTCGCCACCGAGCCGTCCCAGTCGGCCGCGCCGTACACCGAGCTCATGCCCATGCAGCCCAGCCCCTCGGCCGACGCCGTCAGTCCTGCCAGCTCAACCGTCCTCATGATGATCCTTTCTCGATCGCGGACGGTTCCAGCCTCGGGCCGGCGGCCCGAGGCAGGCAGTGCTGAGTTCTTCCTGGGAGCGGCAGGGACAGCCTCGGGGAGCGACGGTCCCACGGCCGGGCGGGATCACTTGTGGGTGTGCGAGCCGATCCAGAAGAACAGGATGAGGACGGCGGCCAGGACGTGCGTGCCGGCGATGTAGAAGATCACCCGCATCCGCACGGCCTTTTCCTTCCAGCGCTCGGAGCCGCCGGGGGCCTCGCGGGGCGGCTCGTCCTGATCGCTCATCGCCGGCCTCCGCGGTCGTGGTGGGAAGTGTCGCGGCAACAGGGGGCGTACGAAGGGCCGTTCACGGGGCCGCGTCCGGGACCGCGTCGTCCGCCAGCTCGTTGAGCAGGTCCTGGCGGCCGGCCAGCATCTCGGTCAGGATCCGGCGCGCGGCCCGCATCAGGTCCGCCACGTCCCCGCCGGCCAGCGCGTACACGACGGTCGTGCCCTCCCGGGTCGCGGTCACGATGCCGGAGCGGCGCAGCACCGCCAGTTGCTGCGACAGGCTCGACGCCTCGATCTCGATCTCGGCCAGCAGGTCGCGGACCGCCATCGGGCCGGTCTGCAGCAGCTCCAGCACCCGGATCCGTACCGGATGGCCGAGCATGCGGAAGAATTCCGCCTTCGCCTGGTAGAGCGGAACAGATGTGCTCTTCACCGCGGCCCCACCCGCTCCTCCTCGGCATCGTTCGCATTCATGTGGATGTGCACAACTCTTCAAGGTTACGCGCTGCCGGTCGGCGCTTTGACCGCGCACCTGCCCCGGAGGCGTGCCCCCGGGACGTGCCGTGGGCAGATGATCACTATTTCTCGAATTGAAGATTATTTCAATCAGTGTCATGCTGGCGATCTGGGCGCCGGAGAGGGCTGGTCGTGGCGGATTTCACGGAGCACGAGCAGGTGATCTCCCGTGTGGTGGCCGCGCGGGAGGCAGTGGCGGCGGCAATGGCCGCCCCGGGCTCGGCGGCGCTCCGCGCGGCCCTGGACGAGCTCGAGGACTCCCTGCGGCACGCCCGCGACCTCGGCGTCCCGGTGCCCCCGCCGGGCGAGCCGCGGCAGGAAGAAGCAGGCTGAGCACGCACCGGCCCCGGGCCGGTCGCAGCGCCTGACCGTTGCCGGCCGCCCGTGCCGATCCGGGTGCCGCCGCCGTACGGCCGAACGGGTGGTTCGGTGGTGCTCCGGGAGGCGGGCGGGGCCCGACGGGGGCCATCCTGGGGCATGTCCTTCCGTCGTTTTCGGGGAATGCGCCGGGTGGCCGCGGTGTGCGGTGCCGGGCTGGTGGCCGTGGCCGTCCAGGTGCAGGCGCCCGGCGTGGCCGGCGCCAGTGCCGGGACCCGGGGCGCGTGCTCGGCCACCGTGTGGACCGCCGGAGCCGACCGTTACCACACCTACCGGATCCCCGCGGTGGTCGCGGTGCGTGGCACCCTGGTGGCCTTCGCGGAGGCGCGGCGGCACTCCGCCTCGGACGACGGTGACATCGCGGTGGTCGAACGGCGCTCCTTCGACGGCGGCTGCACCTGGTCGCGGCAGACGGTGGTCGGCGCCGACAGCCCGGCCACGATCGGCAACCCCGCACCGGTGGTGACCCGTTCGGGCCGCCTGGTACTGCTCACCAACCGGCAGGGCGCCGACGCCACGCAGGCGAAGATCCAGGCCGGACAGATCGCGCCCGAGGACGGACGCCGGGTGTTCGTGCAGACCAGCGACGACGCGGGAGCCACCTGGACGCCGCGCCGGGAGATCACGCCCGCGGTGAAGCACCCCGACTGGCGCTGGTACGGCACGGGGCCCGGCCACGCGCTGCGGCTGGACCGCGGCCCGGCGGCCGGCCGGCTGGTGGTGGCCGTCGCCCACACCGGGCCCGGCGGGGTCTCCGGCGCCCACCTGCTGCTCAGCGACGACGACGGGCGGACCTGGCGGATCGGGGCGAACGACGAGCACACCGACGGCCGGGTCGCGCCCGCCGAGACCAGCGCGGCCCAACTGCCCGACGGCAGGCTCTACTTGTCCAGCCGCGACGAGCGCGGCAGCGACCCGGGCAACCGCCTGTTCACGTACTCCACGGACGGCGGCCGCAGTTACACCGCGCCCTACCGCTCGCTGCCAAACCTGGTCACCCCGGTCGTGGAGGGCTCGGTGCTCCAGATGCCGGGCCCGGCCGGATCGCCCTGCGCGCCGCTCCTCTATTCCGGGCCCGACGACCCCTCGCTGCGCCGCCACATGACGGTGCGCCGCAGCACGGACGGCGGCCGTACCTGGCAGCCTCTGGCCGAACTCACGTCACCCACCACTGCGGCGGCTTATTCCGACCTCGTGCCGGTCCCGCGGGCCGGCGTCGGAGTGCTCTACGAGACCGGCACCACCGGCCCGTACCAGCGCATCGACTTCCGCACGGTGCCGCTGGGCTGCGCCCGCCGCTGACCCCTTCCCGGCACCGGTCCCGTGGCCCGAGCGGCCCGCGTGAGGTGACAACGTACGCCCTGCGGCGGGGCAATTGTGTTCACAGGATGAATCCGGCACAGCTTCTTGACGTGTCGCCGGGCCCACTTGAGACTGCCATACGGACCGGGGAGCCCCTTGATCCGCAGAGTGAGAGCGTTTTCAGCAAGCTGAATCCAAGGGGTTGACACCCTGACGGTTGCCGTATGCCCCGGTCCACCCACAGTTGCCCAGAGCAGCACCGAGCGCGTCCACCCCCACATCCGCGCGAGCCCGGCGTTCACTTCACGAAGCCGGGTGAAAGGACCCCCCACATGATCAGAGACCTCTCCCGGGGCGCGGGTCCCGGGCAGCGCCGGTCGCGGCGCGGCCTGGCCGTACTCGCCGCGCTGGCCATGGCGCTGGCCGCCCTGGTCGGCCTGACGGGCACGTTCTCCGCTTCCGCCGACTCCTCCGACTACACCCAGAGCGTCGCCTCGTCCGGCACCAGCGCGGCGACGGTGACGTTCACCCCGACGACCACGTCCTCGTACGTGATCATCCACTACCAGATCAACGGCACCAACCAGCAGAACGTCCAGATGACCGCCTCCGGCGCCGCCTGGACGTACACGGTGCAGAACCTGACCAGCGGGCAGGTGCTGTCGTACTCGTTCACGTACACCAAGAACGGGCCGCAGTACGACACCCCGTGGTTCACCTTCACCCAGGGCGGCGGTGGCACCACCACCCCGCCCCCGCCGGGCTCGGTGGCCACGCCGACCTTCAGCCCCGCGGGCGGCACCTTCACCACCGCGCAGAGCGTGACCATAGCCGACGCCACCTCCGGCGCGACCATCCACTACACCCTCGACGGCTCGACGCCGACGGCGAGTTCGCCCACCTACACCGGGGCGCTCACCATCTCGGCGACCACCACCGTCAAGGCGTACGCGGTCGCCTCCGGCCTCACCGACTCGGCCGTGGCCACCGCCAGTTTCACCATCAGCACCAGCACGGGCGGCGTCTGCCCGACCCAGTCGGACACGCCGGACTTCGGGCCGAACGTGCACGTCTTCGACCCGTCCATGGGCAACGCGGCCATCCAGTCGCAGCTCGACGCCCAGTTCAACCAGATGAAGGACACCAACACCGCCCAGTTCAGCGAGAACCGGGTGGCCGACCTGTACAAGCCGGGCACGTACAACGTCGAGGACAACGTCGGCTTCTACACCTCGGTGGCGGGTCTGGGCCAGAACCCGGACGACGTGACCATCAACGGTGACGTCACGGTGGACGCCTTCAACGCCTCCGACGCGGGCAACGCCACCCAGAACTTCTGGCGGTCCGCGGAGAACCTGGCGATCAACCCGTCCAGCGGCACCGACCGGTGGGCCGTGGCGCAGGCCGCGCCCTTCCGCCGGATCGACGTCCACGGCGGGCTCGCCCTCTACCCGGCCAGCTACGGCTACGCCAGTGGCGGCTACATCGCCGACACCAAGGTCAGCGGCCAGGCCGCCTCGGTCTCCCAGCAGCAGTGGTACACCCGGGACAGCAACCTCGGGAGCTGGGCCGGCGGCGTGTGGAACATGGTCTTCTCCGGCGTCAACGGCGCCCCGGCGAACACCTTCCCCAACCCGCCCGAGACCACCCTCGGCACCACCCCGGTCTCCCGCGACGTGCCGTACCTGTACCTGGACAACACCGGCAAGTACCGGGTCTTCCTGCCGTCCCTGCGCACCAACGCCTCCGGGCCGAGCTGGGCCAACGGCAGCACCCCGGGCAGCTCGCTGCCGATGAGCCAGTTCTACGTGGTCAAGGCCGGTGACACCGCCGCGACCATCAACAACGCGCTGTCCCAGGGCTGCAACCTGTTCGTCACCCCGGGCGTGTACCACCTCAGCCAGACCCTGAACATCACCAAGGCCAACACCGTCGTCCTGGGCATCGGTTACCCGACCTTCGTCCCGGACAACGGCGTCAACGCGATGCAGGTGGCCGACGTGGACGGGGTGCGGCTGAAGGGCCTGCTGTTCGACGCCGGCACCACCAACTCGGCGGCGCTGCTGACGATCGGCCAGTCCGGTGCCTCGGCGGACCACTCCGCCAACCCCACCTCGATCCAGGACGTGTTCTTCCGGATCGGCGGTGAGCGGGCCGGCAAGGCCACCACCAGCCTGGTGGTCAACAGCAACAACACGCTCATCGACCACATCTGGGCCTGGCGCGCCGACCACGGCAACGCGGGCACCGTCGGCTGGACCACCAACACCGCCGACACCGGCCTGCTGGTCAACGGCAACAACGTCCAGGCCACCGGCCTGTTCGTCGAGCACTACCAGAAGTACGAGGTGGTGTGGAACGGCCAGGGCGGCAAGACCATCTTCTTCCAGAACGAGATGCCCTACGACCCGCCGAACCAGGCCGCGTGGATGAGCTCGGCGAACGTCAACGGTTACGCCGCCTACAAGGTCGGCGCGAACGTGACCAGCCACGAGGCATGGGGTCTGGGCAGTTACTGCTACTTCAACGTCAACCCGGCGGTGAACAGCTACCACGCCTTCGAGGTACCGAACAACGCCGGCGTGAAGTTCCACGACGCGCTGACGGTCTCGCTCGGCGGGGTGGGCACCATCACCCACGTCATCAACGACACCGGGGCGGTCACCGCGTCCAACACCACGCCCAGCAACGTCGTCAACTACCCGTGACGCGACGCCCGCTGAGGCACGCATCGATGTGATGTGAGACGAGACGACGCCGGCCGGATCCGCGTGACCCGGCCGGCGTCGGCTGTTTCGGCTCGGCTCCGAGAGCCGCAGGAGCCGGCTACTGGATGCCGTTGTCCTTGCAGAGCTGGGCGTACTGGCCGGTGCAGACCTGCCCGACGCTGTACATGCCGTCCTTGATGACGGTGTCCTTGATGTTGGACTTGGTCACCGAGATGGCGGTGAGCAGCTTGGCGGGCACCTGCTGACCGGAGCCGCTGGTGGCGGAGTTGGTCGCGACCGACGTGAAGTCCTTGCCCTGGAGCAGGTCCACCGCGATCTCGGCGGTGGCGTCGGCCTCCGGCTTGTACGCCTTGTAGACCGTGGCGGTCTGCTGGCCGGCCAGGATCCGCTGGATCGCCGCCAGTTCCGCGTCCTGTCCGGTCAGCGGCACGTTGATGCCCGCGCCCTTCAGGGCGGTGGCGATACCGCCGGCCATGGTGTCGTTGGCCGAGTACACCGCCGCGATGTTGTTCTTGCCCAGCTGGGTGATCGCCGCGGTCACCTTCTGGTTGGCGACGGTGTCCTTCCACAGCCCGGACTGCTCGTAGGCGATCTTCACCTTGCCGTCCAGCACCTTGTGCGCACCGGCCTTGAACTGCGCCGCGTTGGGGTCGGCGTCGTCACCGTTGATCATGACGATCTTCGCGTTCGGGTTGGCCTTCGCGCCGAGCGCGTCCAGCAGCGCCTGCCCCTGGAGCTCGCCGACCTTCTCGTTGTCGTAGCTCACGTACGCCGAGACCGGGCCCTGCGCGAGACGGTCGTACGCGACGACCTTGATGCCCTTGTCGACCGCCGCCTGCACGGAGGACTTGATGCCGACCGCGTCCTGCGCGTCCAGGATCAGGACCTTCACGCCCTTGGTGATCATGCTGTTGACCTGCTGGGCCTGCTTGGAGGCGTCACCGGCGGCGTTGTCGTAGGTCACCGTGCAGCTGGGGCACAGTTCCTTGATCTTCGCCTCCATCAGCGGCTTGTCGAACTGCTCGTACCGGGCGGTGACCGTGTCGGGCAGCAGCAGACCGATGCTCTGGTTGCCCCCGCCGCCGCCGGAGTTGCTGCTGGAGCTGGTACCGGAGCTCGGGGAGCTGTCCGATTTCGAGCCGCCGGTCTTTCCGCACGCGCCCATCGTGAGTGCCAAGGACACCACGGCAGTTCCCACGAGCAACCCGCGCTTGATCCCGTTCATGGAACGTCGCCTCCCGGACAGGGCCGCCACACCGCGGCCCAGGTGCCGGTGAGTCAACCGGCCACCATGACGGTTCGTCAATAAGTGAACGCAAATTGACAGTTGAAGCGAGACCATCCGGTGCGAGCCGCCCAGAGCGCGCTTTCAGTCCGCCCGCGCGGTGGTGCTCACCCGGCTCATCGTCAACATGTGAACTCCGGATCCGAGTATCGGGCGCGCCTTTTCGCCAAAGACGGACGAAGGGCGGGCGAGTTTTGCGGCATACGAAAGCCGGGCGCGGCACAAAGGCCGCGCCCGGCTTCAGGGCTCGTCGCTCGGGGCGGTGTTCCCGTGGGGGTAACGGTGTTCCCCGCCGGGTACGCCTACTCGGCGATGCCCCGGGTGAGGATCACCATGGTGACGAACGTGCGGTACAGCCGGATCGGATCGGTGTCCGTGATGCGGACGGTCACCGGGTCGTCCGGGTCGGCCTCGACCCCGCTGATCCAGGTGGCCATCTCCGCCAGATCCGGGTTGCGCAGCCGTACGGTCAGCGTGGCCGGCAGCTCGATCGCCGGCAGGGCCGCCGACGGCAGCGACTCCACCGCCCGGCGGGCCGCCTCCCGGATCACCTCCCGGGCCTGGAACGGGTGCATGCTGTCGGCGGCGAACCGCGACACCGACGACTTCACCACCGCCGGCACCACCGCCGGGCAGAACGGCTCGGCCTCCGCGGCCGTCGTCTCGTCCCCGGTGATCAGCAGCACCGGCACCCCGTGACCCAGCGCCACCAGCGCGTTGATCCCGCTCTCCCCGGCCGGCACGCCGTTCAGCCGTACCTCCGCGATCGCCACCGGGTTGTACGTGTGCGACAGCGTGGCCCGCGGACCGGCCATCGAGCCGTGATAGGAGACGTAGAAGATGCCGTCGAAGGACGAGTCCAGGCCCTGCATCATGTAGAGCGGCTTGTGCCGCCCGGACAAGTAGCGGGCCCGGCCCGCCAGTTCGGCCGGGCGCAGGTTGGCCATCGTGGAGTGCGAGTCGTTGACCAGGAACTCGTCCGCGCCGCCCGCGATCGCGCCCTCGATCGCCGCGTTGACCTCGGCCTGGAGCAGCGTGCGGTAGTGCTCGTACTCGCTCTGGCCGGGGCGGCACTGCGCCCAGTCCACCACACCCGCCGTGCCCTCCATGTCGGAGGAGAGGAAGATCTTCACAGCACCACCCGGGGACGGAACTCGGGCTCCGTGGACGACTCCGTCATCAGCGCGTACACGCTTCCCTCCTGGCCGGCCGCGCCGCCGTGCCGCCCGTCCGGGGTGAGCGCCAGCGCCCGCAGTTCGGAGCGGTAGTCGTCGGGCAGGGTGGCCGCGTCGGCCAGCGCCGCCCGGCACGCCTGCGCCGGATCCTGCCCGGCGGCCATCAGGTCGACCACGGTCCGCGCCGTGCCGCCGCGCATGCTCAGCTCGCCCCGGCCGGTGCAGGCCGCGCCCCCGGCCCGCAGGTCGCACCAGTTGCCCGCGCCCGGCAGCGCCGAATCGCCCACCCGGCCCGGGTACTTGTACGGGAAGCCCGAGGTGGACACGCCCACGCACATCTCGCCCGAGGCGTCCAGCGCGATGATGTTGATGGTGCCCCACGGCCCGTCGTGCGGGGCGAGCCGGCGGATGAGCTCCAGCGCGCTGCTACGGTAGCGCCGGTCGCCCTCGGTGGCCCCGGTGTTCTCGCCCTCCACCGCCTCGCGGGAGTCGGCGACCTGCTTGCGCCACTGCTCGCGGGAGGCGTCGGTGAGCAGGTCGGCGGTGGTGAAGCCGCACTCCTTGGCGAACAGCGCCGCGCCCTCGCCGACCAGCAGGCTGTGCTGCGGCAGCTTCTCCAGCACCGCGCGGGCCACCGATATCGGGTTGGGGTAGTCGCGCAGCGCGGCCACCGCGCCGAACTGCCGCCCCGAGCCGAGCATCAGCGACGCGTCCAGCTCCACCACGCCCTGCGCGTTGGGCAGGCCCGCGGTCCCGACGTAATGGTCGGCCGGATTGTCCTCGCAGCGGCGCATCGCCGCCTCCACCGCGTCCAGTGCCGAGCCGCCGCGGCGCAGGATGTCCATCCCCGCCGGAAGACCTATTTCACTGCGCTCACTGCCGATGATCACCGCGCCCGGCATGCCGCTCCCGTCCTCGTCGCCCGTCCCCGCCTGCGGTATCCGGACACGGGTGTCCGAATACGTGTATGGCGCAGTCTGGCACTCGGACCCCCTCCACGGATACCCCCGCCCCCTCCCGCGGGGTGCGGAAGGGGGCGGGGGCGGTGGCGTACGGGGTGGAGGAGCGGCGTACGGGGCCGGTCCGCGGTCGGTCCGCGGGCGGTCCGCGAACGGCGGGGGCGGCGTGGCCGGGTGCGGCTAGTCGACCTCCACCCAGTTCAAGGTGCGCTCCACCGCCTTCTTCCAGCCGGCGAAGCCGTGGTCGCGCTGCTCGTCGGACCACTGCGGCTCCCAGCGGCGCGACTCGTGCCAGTGCTCGCGCAGCTCGTCGGTGTCCGCCCAGAAGCCGACCGCCAGGCCCGCCGCGTAGGCCGCGCCGAGCGCGGTGGTCTCGGCCACCACCGGGCGGCTGACCGGGACGCCGAGGATGTCGGCCTGCGTCTGCATGCACAGGTCGTTGGCGGTGACCCCGCCGTCCACCTTGAGCACGTCCAGGTGGACCCCGGAGTCCTGCTCCATGGCCTCCACCACGTCCTTGCTCTGGTAGCAGATCGACTCCAGCGTCGCCCGCGCCAGGTGGCCGTTGGTGTGGTAGCGGGCCAGGCCCACGATCGCGCCGCGGGCGTCGGACCGCCAGTAGGGCGCGAACAGGCCGGAGAAGGCCGGCACGAAGTAGACGCCCTCGCTGCCCTCCACCGTACGGGCCAGCCGTTCGCTCTCCGCCGCGTCGGTGATGGCGTGCATCTGGTCGCGCAGCCACTGCACCGCCGCGCCGGTGACGGCGATCGACCCCTCCAGGGCGTAGATCGCCGGCGCGTCGCCGAACTTGTAGGCGACCGTGGTGATCAGCCCGTGCTCGGAACGCACGGCCTCCTCACCGGTGTTCAGCAGCAGGAAGTTGCCGGTGCCGTAGGTGTTCTTCGCCTCGCCGACGGCGAAGCAGACCTGGCCGACGGTGGCCGCCTGCTGGTCGCCCAGCACCCCGGTGATGGGCACTTCGGTGCGGGTCGGCCGGGTGGTGCGGCTGCGGCCGAACGCCTCCGGGTCGGAGGAGGGGTGGATCGTCGGCAGCATCGCCCGCGGGATGCCGAAGATCTCCAGGAGCTCGTCGTCCCAGTCCAGCGTCTCCAGGTCCATCAGCATGGTGCGGCTGGCGTTGGTGACGTCGGTGGCGTGAATGCCGCCGTTGGGGCCGCCGGTGAGGTTCCACAGCACCCACGAGTCGGTGGTGCCGAACACCGCGTTGCCCTGCTCGGCGGCCTCCCGTACCCCGTCGACGTTCTCCAGGATCCACTTGATCTTGCCCCCGGAGAAGTACGTGGCCGGCGGCAGGCCGGCCCGGCGGCGGATCAGGTCGCCGTGGCCGTCGCGCTCCAGCGCCGAGGCGATCCGGTCGGTGCGGGTGTCCTGCCAGACGATCGCGTTGCCGTACGGCTGCCCGTTGCGCGGGTCCCACACCACCGTGGTCTCCCGCTGGTTGGTGATGCCGATGGCCGCGAGGTCGGCGGCGGAGATGCCGGCCGAGCGGATCGCGTTCTGGATGGCCACGTTGGTCCGCTCCCAGATCTCCACCGGGTCGTGCTCCACCCAGCCGGGACGCGGCAGGTACTGGGTGTGCTCCAGTTGGTGCTTGGCCACTTCGTTGCCGTCGTGGTCGAAGATCATGAAACGGCTGCTGGTGGTCCCCTGGTCCACCGCGCCGACGAAGTCCGGCATGGCTTCCTGCCTCTCGTGGGGGACTGTCCTCTCGGCTGGGGGGACGGTCGGTGTCGGTGCCGGACCGCCCGGGCGGGCGGTCCGGCCTCCTCGCGTCGTCAGACTCGTCAGGGGGTGTCAGGCCTCTTCCGGGGCCGGTACGCGACCGGGCGGCTCGGGTTCGGCTCGGGGCAGGAAGTTGCCGACGAACAGCTTGTACAGGGCCGCTCCGACCAGGCCGCCGAGCAGCGGCGCGACAACCGGCACCCACCAGTAGAGATTGCCCCATTGATCTCGCCAGGCGGTGTTGTAGCCGGTGGCGTAACTGGCCAGCCGCGGCCCGAAGTCACGGGCCGGGTTGATCGCGTACCCGGCGTCGGTGCCCCACGCCATGCCGATCGCCACCACGACCAGGCCGATGATCCAGGGCGCCAGGTTGGCCCGCGGCGGGTTGTTCAGCACATCGGTGAGGGCGAAGATCAGCAGCATCAGGATCGCGGTACCGATGATCTGGTCGCGGAAGGCGCCCCATTCGTGCACCCCGGCCGCCGGGTTGCCGTTGCCGGGCAGGGTGGAGAACACGAACTGCGTCTTGATGGTGTGCCCCGGGTCGGCGTGCCCCAGCACCTCGGTGTAGTTCCAGCGCACGAGCAGGGCGGCCACGAAGGCGCCGAGGAACTGGGCGATCCAGTACGGCAGGACCTTTCGCCAGGAGAACCCCTTGAACGCCGCCAGCGCCAGGGTCACCGCGGGGTTGAGATGGCCACCGCTGAGCCGGGCAGCCGTGTACACGCCGAGCGTGACGCCGATGCCCCAGGCCCAGGCGATGGAGTCGTGGTTGCCCAGTCCGCCGGGGGGACTGGTCAGCGCGCCGCCGGCCACCACCTGGGCGACCACGCCGACGCCGAACAGGATGAGGATCATCGTCCCCGCGAACTCGGCCGAGAGTTCGCCGATCAGTCCGCCGAATCTGGGCTCGGACCTTCGGTCTCGTTCCTCCGCCATGAGTACCCGCTTCCCGCCGGCCGTCCTCCGGCCGGCTGAGGCTGTTTCGGCTGCACTGCTCCTTCCCACGGAACCATGCACAAAGGGGCAATGCCCGTGCGGTTACTCCGATGGAGGGAAGGAACAAGAAGGTGGCCCGGGAAGGGGAATCCGGGCCGCAGGGGGCCGGGAGGGGAGGCCCGGGGAGCCCGTGGGCACGGACCCGGGCACACGGCCCCGCGACTCAGACCAGCGTCAGTTCCATGACCAGCCGGTCCGCGTCCGGGCCGAAGTAGCCCTTGCGGTGCCCGACGGGCCGGAAGCCCAGTGACGCGTACAGATCGATGGCGGTGGCGTTGCCCGGCTCGACGGTCAGGCAGACCGCCGGTACGCCGTGCGCGCGCAGCCGCCGCAGCGACTCCGCCATCAGCCGGCGGCCCAGGCCCTGCCCGCGCCGTCGCGGATCGATGGCCAGGCCCAGGATCCAGCCCTCGCGGTCGGCGTTCACCCCGGCCATCACGTAGCCGTGGAAGCCGCGGCCGTCGTCCAGCACGAACAGGTCGGCGTGGAAGAGGTCGTAGAGCTGGCGGAGGGCGAAATAGGGATAGGCGTGCTCCTTGAAGATCTCACGGTCCAGCCGGTGCAATTCCGGCAGGTCCTCCTCGCCGGCCGGTCTCAGCCGCAGCGGCAGTCCGTCCGCGGTGACGAACAGCGGGGCTGCGACGGGCAGACCGGCCGGACGGCCGCCGGTGCCGGGAAGGGGAGTAGTCATGCCGTTGATTCCGCTCCTTCCGTTCGGTTCGGACAGGTGGCTCGCAGTGGATATGCCATCGGCAATGCGATCCGTTCGAGTGAATTCGCGGTACGGTGTCGTAGCGCGGTGGTACGTGAACTGGTGGCGCAGTTGTGCCTTCCGATCCTGCTGTACCCTGGCAGTCACGGATCAGAACAGCATCACCCCGTGCGAACACGTCCTTCAAGGCAGGATCCGCACTCAATCGGGCAGACGCCCCAGCGCGCCCCTCGTGCGCCCTGCGAACCCGTGACGCGCAGTTGTGCTCCCCGCCCCTTGTGCCAGTGGGTCCGAAGGACCCCTTCCAGGCTCTATCCTTGGACGATGGATCAGAGATCGCATGATGTCGCCCTTGGCGACCCACCCCGGACCAGGCACGAGTTGAATGCGGACGCGCCCTGGGACTCATTCGACCCGGCCGCTTATGTCGATCACAATTACCGGCTCCTGCGGTCGGACGACGAAGAGATCCTGATCGCCGTCCGGGATCATTTCAGCGATCACTTCCGCTCCGCCTCCACTGCTTCCGCGGGCCCCCGCCGCGGAATCGACGTGGGAGCGGGCGCGAACCTCTACCCCGCCCTCGCCATGCTCCCGTGGTGCGACGAGATCACCCTCCTCGAGCGCTCGGCCGCCAATGTGCAGTACCTGCACGCCCAGCGCTCGGACTACGACAGCAACTGGAATCCGTTCTGGGACGTCCTCACGAAGGAGGGCGCGTACCGCGATCTCGCCGAGGACCCGCGCGCCCGCTTCAAAAGGACCGTCGAGATCAGGGAGGGAAATCTCTTCGATCTCGACCCGGACCGGGAACAGTGGTCGATGGGGACGATGTTCTTCGTCGCGGAGTCGATGTCCACTTCGTACGAGGAGTTCCGGACAGGTGTGGAGCGCTTTTTGCGCGCCCTCGAGCCGGGGGCTCCCTATGCGGCCGCCTTCATGGAAGGATCGGTCGGATACGAGGTCGGCAGTCACCGTTTCCCGGCGTGCAGTGTCGGGGAGACCGAAGTAGGGGAGGCATTGACTCCGTTGTCCGAGGGAAAGATCGTACTGCGTTCCATCGGCATGCCGGACGGACCGCTCCGCCCGGGTTACGAGGGAATGATCGTCGCCTGCGGACGCCGCAGTTCCGAATAACCCGGTCGCGGTGCCCCGTTCGCCCCGGGCCGCCGATTCGCCGGACACCGACCAATGATTCACGAGTTCGTCGCACGAGCACCTGACCGAGAGGTGTGGGGGGATGCAGATCAAGCCGCGGCAACACCTGCTGGAAGTGTGGCAGGCGATATCACGCCATTCCTTCACGGACGGTGAATGGGAATGGGGCCGCACCGGCGGCCTCAGCAGCGTGGCCGACGCCGAACGACTGCTGTGCCTGATGTATCCGGCCACCGAAATCCCGGCGTTCCGGCTCGACGAGCCGGACACCACCGAACGCGATGTGCAGACCGCGCTGAAGAACGCCGGCGGGCGGCTGGAGATCCCGGCCAAGATCGTCGGCATCCTCGCCGATTTCATGCGCACCCACACCACGGACGACAAGCGGCCCAGCTTCTCCGGCGGCCACTACTTCAGCCCGCGCGACCCGGAGCACGTCCTGACCGAGGAACAGCGCGCCCTGGGCGTCGTGGACTCCTTCTCCATGTCGATCACGCTGTCGCTGGCCACCCTCGGCTTCCTCAAGGTCTACGAGACCAAGACCCGCCGGGGCGAGATCCGCGCCCTGATCGACGAACTCAGGGCCGCCACCGAGACCCGGCTGACCGCCGCCATGGTGAGCATGCTGCGCTCCTTCTCGGTCAACGTCTTCGACCCGGAGGAGCCGCAGGGCCGCACCCTGTGCAAGCTGCTCGGCCAGGGCCAGGCCTCCGACCGGGTGGTCCTGCAGCAGTTCCAGCGCCGCTTCCGGTCACTGCGCTCCATCATCGGCGACAGCCTGGTGCTCGGCGTCGACGTCGCCGACCGGCTGCGCGACGAGAACCAGCTCTTCGAGTGCGGCTGGTCCTGGAGCCTGGTCAAGGACGCCCCGCTGGTGGAGACCACCGCGGACATCGGACCGCAGCCCGACGGCATCGCCCGGTCCGTCCCCTATCTCTACTTCACGGTGGTCGCCCTCGACGGCATCCAGGACCTGTTCTCCGACCGGACCCTGACCCTGGGCCTGCTCAATGCCGAACAGCAGCGGCTGGCCGACGCGTTACGCCTGCGGTGGGAGATCACCCAGCAGTACTGGTCCGGCATCGCCCGGTTCGGGGACGGCGCCTGGCCGCTGGAGGACATCCCCTGGCGCACCACCGGACAGCGGCAGGAATCGGAGTACTTCTCCCTGTCGGTGGCCGCCATCCTCGTGCAGGACCTGGTCCGCCGGCGGGCCACCGACGACGACCTCACCCGTACCGTCGCCGTCATGGAACGGCTGGCCGAACGCGCCCGCGTCACCAGCCGGATGACGCTGCGGGACGGCGCCGTCCAGTTGCACAGCCCCGGCATCAAGCTCCCCCTCCAGGGCAGCGACGCCGCCGGCCCGCCCATGATGTGGACGATGGGCGACTTCTCGGCCCAGTTGCTCAAACGCACCATCCAGCTGTGCGCGCTGTCCCGGAACCCGTCCTCGCACGACCGGCTGCTGCGGCTGGCCGAGGACATCTTCGACCACGTCTGGCGGCGCCGCATCCGCGAGGGCGAGGGCACCGGCCTGTGGGACAACCCGGGCGCCCTGTACCCCGACACGACGATGGGGGACGCCAGGCTGACCTGGAGCACGACCGAGCGCGTCACCGAGTGCATGGTGGCCGCCCGCGGGCTCTACATCCAGCCGCCCATCCGCAGCGCCGAACTCGCCTCCCTGGCCTCCGCACTGCTCAGCGAGGCCACCCACCTGCTGGGCAGCGAACAGCTCGAACCCACCTCGCACCAGGAGGGATCGCGCGGCACCACCCTCACCGGCGTGGAGGTGAAGCTGCGCCGGGCCCGCGAGATCATCGACCGCCAGCCCGGCACCGCCGCCGCGCTCACCCTGGAGATCCTCGGCGAGCTCGACACCCTGGCGCTGGCCCGGCAGACCGCCTCCCGGGGGGTGTGAGCACGTGCTCGTCTTCGCCGCCTCCGACAAGGGAGGCACCGGCCGCTCGGTCACCAGCGCCAACGTCGCCTTTCGCCGCGCCCTCGCCGGTGACGACGTGGCCTACGTCGACTTCGACTTCGGCTCACCGACCGCCGCCGCGGTCTTCGACGTGCCCGAGGCCATGGGCGGCGTCGAGTCCGGCGGCCTCCACACCTACCTGCGGGGCAAGGCCGCCGAGCCGGTCCGGGTCGACGTGTGGGCCGAGACCGAGCACGAGGTACTGCGCGACCGGCCCACCGGCGCCGGCAACCTGGTGCTGCTGCCGGGCGACCGCAGCGGCGGCGAGTTCGCCGTCGGCAAGGACGTCCTGCGCCGCTGCACCGACCTCTTCCTGCGGCTGAACTCCGAGTTCGACATAGTGGTGGTCGACCTCAGCGCGGGGCGCAGCTTCGCGATGGACATGGCGCTGGAGGTCACCTCCCTGCCGGAGCTGCGCGGGGTCGGCTCCCGCTGGCTGGTCTACCACCGCTGGACCCGGCAGCACGTGATC
The DNA here is from genome assembly GCF_016918855.1 of Actinacidiphila acididurans. Lineage (GTDB taxonomy): Bacteria > Actinomycetota > Actinomycetes > Streptomycetales > Streptomycetaceae > Actinacidiphila > Actinacidiphila acididurans. The sequence continues at coordinate 270,685 of NZ_JADKYB010000013.1, read as the reverse complement.
GCCGCCTCCGGGCTGGTCTTCGGCAGCCGCGGCATCCTCGCCGGCGGTGTGGCCCGCGGCCACGACGAGGAGGACCTGGCCAACCGGATCCGCTTCGTGCGCGCCGCGGTGCCCGACCCCGAGGCCGCGCCCTGGGCGATGGTGCCGCCCGCCCAGTCGGCGTGGATGCGCAAGTGCGACCAGGACCTCAACGAACTGGCCGCGCAGCGCAACGTCGGCTACACCCGCATGCTCGGCTCCATCCCGCTCGAACCCGTCCTGCAATGGCGCGAGCAGCTCATCACCGACGAGGACGTGCTCTCCAGCCGGGTCGCCAACATGGAGACACTCCAGGCGCTCAAGGACCTGGCGCAGGCGCTGGACGACGACGAGGCATGGGGGCCGGCATGACCGACGCCGCCGTCTACCGCGAGACCACCGCCCAGCCGCGCACCCAGTCCGTTCCGCTCGCCCATGTCTCCCTGGAACTCGGCCACTTGTACATGGAGGACTTCGAGGGCGGCGCGGACCGGCTGGCCGAGCACTTCGCCCGGGTCCGGCCGTGGGCCGACGCGGTGCACGCCATGGCCGCGGTCGAGGCGCGCCGGCCCCGGGTGAGCACCTGTTTCCTCATCGACGACTACTTCACCCGCTTCTCCACCCCCGCCGAACTCGTGCCGATGGTGCTGGCCCAGGCAGAGAAGGCCGGGCTCACCATCGACTACCTGGCCCGCGAGTCGGCCTGCGCGGTCGCCGACGGCACCGCGGTCGCCGAGGCCGTCGAGAGCCGGCTGGTCGACTCGCCGGCCCCGGGCAGCGACGGCTCCCGCCCGCCGGCCCGGGAGACCGGCTGGCTGGCCAACGGCGAACGCGCCCCGGGCCTGGAGACCGCACTCGAGGCGATGGCCCACGTGGCGCCCTGGCAGCCGCCGCGCGAGACCGGCGCCCGCCGCCACTCGGTCTTCCTGGACGTCGAGCTGTGGGACGAGAAGGACGGCCGGCGCACCTGGTCCTGCCCTTTCCTGGCCGCGGTGTGGCAGCTGGCCCGGCTCGGCCTGCTCCGCCACCTCGGCGAGCCGGTGCTCAGCCCCCGCAGCTGGCCGGAGGCGCCTTTTCCCCGGGACTGGGACGACCTGCCGCCGGTGATCCAGCTCAACCCGGCAGCCGCGCCCTTCGCCGCGTACCGCACCTGGTCCGCGCTGCCCACCCGCTTCCTGCCGATCGAGCACGCCGTCCGCGTCCTGCTCGACCAGATCGAGGCCGACCCGCAGGCGATGCGGCAGGCCGCCGACCGCGCGGCCGGCGAGGGCCTGCCGCTGCCGGACGAGATCCCCGAGCGCATCTCCTACGTCTTCTACCCGGGGACCTGAGATGACCGCGTGGGGGCGGGCCGCGGATCCGGTGCTGATCTGCGGCGAGGTCCGCACCGGCCTGCTGCAGCACAGCGAGTCCCTGCCCGCCCGCGCCGTCGCGGACCTGCTGCGGTTACGCCCCGACGAGCGGGTACGGATCTCCGAGCGCCCCAACGGCTACGCGGTCTCGCCCGAGGTGCTGACCGGCGTGGACTGCCGGCTCCCGGCGGCCGGCGGCGCCCGTACCCGCGTGGTCGGCACCGTCGCCGCCCGGGCGGTCGTCACCGAGGGACGGATGCTCCAGGCCACCGCGAGCATCGTGGTGGCCGGCCCCGGCCCCGACGTCCGCCACCCCTGGAGCCACTACCTGGCCCGTCCCGGCGTGGTCGAACCCCTCGGGAAACTGCCCGAGCGCGCCGTCGCGGACGGCCTGCTCGCCGGCCGGGCCCGCCCCGGCGAACTCGACCTCGGGGCGGTCGCCGAACGCCTGCTGGCCCGGGTGGCCCGGCACCGCGCCCTGGACCAGCGGGCCCCCTTCAAGTCCCGGCGCACCCGGCTGCGCTGGGTGGCCCTGCGCGCACTGGACGGCGAGGGCCCCTCCCTCGACAGCTTCACCCTCGCCGAGGACGGCCTGCGCACCGTCGAACTGCGGCTGCCCGCCCGGGTGTCACCGGCGGCCGCCGCGGCACTGTGCGAGGACCTCGCCCTGCACGACTGGCTGCTGACCACCCTGGTCCGGATGGTCGAACGCAGCCGGCTCGGCTCGGCCGACGCACCCGAGGCCGTACTGTCCCTGCGGCCCGCCGTCGACCATCTGCTGCATCTGTGGATGCCGACCGCACATGTGGACCGGACCCTGGCCCCGCTGTGGGACGTACTGGAGCGGGAACCGGGATTCACCCGGCAATGGCAGACCCTGGTCCAGCGCATCCGGGACCAACTGGCTCTGCAGGCCATCACCTTGCGCCGGGACGCCCTGACCGCCCACTGACGGGCGTACCCGCGTGATCCCATCGGGGGGAGAAGACACCATGGAAGGAACGTCAACCGGGGGGATTCCCGCGGCTGTTCACCCCACGCCGCCGCGTTTTCCGCCGTTCCTGCTCAAGACCCTCTTCACAGCGGTCGTCGGCGGCGTCACCTACGCCCTGACCAACATCGCCAACCAGCCCGAGGTGTGGAAGCTGACCGCCTCCATCTTCCTGGGCGGCGCGGCCCTCATCGTCCAGTACATGGTCGACTTCGAGGGCCGTCTCGGCTCCGTCGAGGACACCCTCGCGGAGCACAACGCCGAGATGAAGGAACTCGTCGCCCGCGGCTTCGCCCGGATCAACGAGGTCACCGAACTCTTCGGCCTGGTCGACCGGTCCACGCTGCAGACCGAGAAGGTCACCAAGCTGCTGCTCAGCGCAACCGAGGCGGGGTCGGGGGCGCCGCCGATCATGCAGTCGTTCATCAGCAAGCAGATCACCGGCCTCACCGACCTGATGGAGGCCCTGACCCGCAAGCTCGTCGACTACGAGGGCGAGGACCACGACTGGATCGTGGCTCTGACCCAATGCGCCAACAACACCATCGACGCCACCAGCACACCCGTGGACCGCGGCTTCTGGACCAGCGAACTGGGTCAGCGCTATCTGCGGGCCCAGCGCGACGCCATCAAGGAGCGCCAGGTGCGCATCCGCCGGCTGTTCATCGTGCGCACCCCGGAGGACAACGGGCCGGAGCTGGGGCAGCTCTGCGACGACCAGCAGAGTCTGGGCATCGAGGTCCGGGTGCTGGTGCTGTCGGAACTGTCGCCCATCGTGCGGATGGACGAGACCCTCGACTTCATCGTCTTCGACGACTCGATGTCCTACGAGATCGCCGCGGACCTGCGGGACGTCAACACCAGAACGGTGATGGACTGGCGGCCGGACCGGGTGGCCCGGCGCGCCCAGCGGTTCGCGGCCCTGTGGGAGGCGGGGGAGTAGGCCGGCGGGCGCGCCATAGGAAGCCCCGTACGAAGCCCCGTACGAAGGCCGTACGGAGATGCGTAGGCCCCCGCCCGGGCCGGGCGGGGGCCTACGCACGTGCGAGGAGCCGGCTCAGGCCGGTGTCGGCTGCTGGGAGGGGCGGGCGCCCTGGCCGACGGCGGAGGGGGTGCCCGGGGCGGTCAGGGAGCGCAGGATCGCCTCTACGCTCTGCTTGGCGTCGCCGAAGAGCATGCGGCTGTTGTCCCGGAAGAACAGCGGGTTCTGCACGCCGGCGTAGCCCGAGGCCATGGACCGCTTGAAGACGATGACGTTCTCCGCCTCCCAGACCCGCAGCACCGGCATGCCGGCGATGGGGCTGGTGGGGTCCTCGGTAGCGGCCGGGTTGACCGTGTCGTTGGCGCCGATGACCAGGACCACCGAGGTGTCGCCGAAGTCGTCGTTGATCTCGTCCATCTCCAGGACGATGTCGTACGGCACCTTCGCCTCGGCCAGCAGCACGTTCATGTGGCCGGGCAGCCGGCCGGCCACCGGGTGCACGCCGAACCGGACCTCCACGCCGCGCTCGCGCAGTGTCCGGGTCAGTTCGGCCACCGGGTGCTGGGCCTGCGCGACCGCCATCCCGTACCCGGGGGTGATGATCACCGACCGCGCCTCGCCGAGCAGTTCGGCCACCTCGTCCGCGCTCGCCTCGCGGTGCTCGCCCTGCTCGGTGTCGCCGCCGGACGGCGCCTCGATGCCGAAGCCGCCGGCGATCACCGAGATGAAGGAGCGGTTCATCGCCTTGCACATGATGTACGACAGGTACGCACCCGAGGAGCCCACCAGCGCGCCGGTGACGATGAGCAGGTTGTTGTTGAGCAGGAAGCCGGCCGCCGCCGCTGCCCAGCCGGAGTAGCTGTTGAGCATCGAGACCACGACCGGCATGTCGCCGCCGCCGATGGAGGCGACCAGGTGCCAGCCGAGGGCCAGCGCCAGCACGGTGACCGCGATCATCAGCGCCAGGTTCGGGCTGACCGTGAACCACACGGTCAGGGCGACGAATGCGGCCAGTGCGCCCAGGTTCAGCGCGTTCTTGCCGGGCAGCATCAGCGGCCGCGACTTGATCCGGGCCGACAGCTTCAGGAAGGCGATGATCGAGCCGGTGAAGGTGACCGCGCCGATGAAGATGCCGATGAACACCTCGGCGTGGTGGATGCGCAGCAGGTCGTGGGCGATCCGGGTCTGCGCCGCGCCGTGCGACTCGACCTCGTAGTAGCTGTTCCAGCCGACCAGCACCGCCGCCAGGCCGACGAAGCTGTGCAGGACGGCGATGAGTTCGGGCATCTGCGTCATCTCGACCTGGCGGGCCCGCCACAGGCCGGCCGCACCGCCGATCACCATCATGACGACGATCAGGGCGACGGAGCCGCCCGAGATGTCCCGGCCCGCCACGATGACGGTGGCGACCAGCGCCAGTGCCATGCCGCCGATCCCGTAGACCACCCCCGCGCGCGAGGTGCGGTGCTGGGACAGCCCGGCGAGGCTGAAGATGAACAGCAGGGCCGCGACGATGTCGGCGGCCTGCGTGGCCGTGGTAGACGTCATCGGACCTCAGCCTTTCGAGAACATGCCGAGCATGCGGCGGGTGACGGCGAATCCTCCGAAGATGTTCACGCTGGTCAGCAGGATCGCGATGGACGACAGCACGGTCACCGCCACCCGGTCGTGGCCGATCTGCAGCAGCGCGCCGATCACCACGATCCCGGAGATCGCGTTGGTGACCGACATCAGCGGGGTGTGCAGGGCGTGGTGCACCTTGCCGATGACGTAGTAGCCGATCACCACGGCCAGCGCGAACACCGTGAAGTTCTCGGCGAGTTGTGTGGGGGAGAAGGCGATCAGCAGGAACATCGCGGCCATGCCCAGCCCGATCAGGCCGAGTCGGGCGGCGGGGCTCAGCCGCGGCTTCTTCGGCTCCGGGGGCGCGGCCGGCACGGCGGCCGGCTGCTGGGCGGGCGCCGCCGAGACCTGTACGGGCGGCGGCGGCCAGGTCGTCTCGCCGTCGCGCACGACCGTCACCGAGCGCTGCACCACGTCGTCGAAGTCCAGCGTGAGCCGCCCGTCGTTGCCGGGCGTGAGCAGCTTCAGCAGGTTGACCAGATTGGTGCCGTAGAGCTGGGACGCCTGGGCCGGCAGCCGGCCGGCCAGGTCGGTGTAGCCGATGATCGTCACCCCGTTGTCGGTGACGACGGCCTTGCCGGTGACCGTGCCCTCGACGTTGCCGCCCTGGGCCGCGGCCATGTCCACGATCACGCTGCCCGGCTTCATGGACGCCACGTCGGCCGCGGTGACCAGCCGGGGCGCCGGGCGGCCCGGGATCAGCGCGGTGGTGACGATGATGTCCACGTCCGCGGCCTGCTCGGTGTAGATCTCCGCGGCGCGCCGGTCGTAGGCCTCCGAGGTGGCCCGGGCGTAGCCGTCGGTGCTGGCCTCCTGCTCGACCTCGACGGCCAGGAACTCCCCGCCGAGCGAGCGCACCTGGTCGGCGACCTCGGCCCGCGGGTCGGTGGCCCGTACCACCGCGCCCAGGCTGCTGGCCGCGCCGATGGCCGCGAGGCCGGCCACGCCCGCACCGGCCACCAGCACCTTGGCCGGCGGCACCTTGCCGGCCGCGGTGACCTGGCCGGTGAAGAAGCGGCCGAAGACGTGGGCGGCCTCGATCACCGCCCGGTAGCCGGCGATGTTGGCCATGGAGCTGAGCACGTCCATCGACTGGGCGCGCGAGATGCGGGGCACCGCGTCCATGGCCAGTACGGTGATCGGCCGGGTCGACAGTTCGGCCACCAGCTCCGGGTTGAGCGCCGGGGCGATCAGGCCGATCAGGGTGGCGCCCTCGGGCAGCCGGATGATCTCCTCGGTGGACGGCGCGTTCACTTTCAGTACGACGTCCGCCTGCCAGGCGTCGCCGATCAGTGCGCCGGCCTGCGCGTACGCCTCGTCCGTGAAGCCCGACGCGGCGCCCGCCTCGGACTCCACGACGACTTCGTAGCCGAGTTTCCGCAGCTGGCGGACGGTGGCCGGGGTGGCCGCGACCCGGGTCTCGCCGACCGCGGACTCCGCGACCACGCCGATCCGCTGTGCCGCGCGGACGGTCTGTGGCGGTGATTCAGACATCGCTCTCCCTCTCACCCGATGACGGCGGACCGCACGGGGGGACGGGACGGTTAGCGCGGTCCTGGGCGCATGCGCACGACATTGCTGGAGCCTGTCCCGAGAAACAAGACCATTCACCCCCGTGGCCTGTTGTTACCCCCAGGTATTGCCGGTGATCAGGACCTGTGCGTGGCCCCTCGTGGCCCCTGCACAGTGGCCCAGGTCACTCCCGGGCGGGTGCCGGGTCGGGGCGTGCCGCGGACGAGATATCTTGATGTCGAGCAAAGTTACGAGACTGGAGCGGAGTGACCGGTGGCTGACTCGACCATCATCTACACGCACACCGACGAGGCGCCGGCCCTGGCGACGTACTCGTTCCTGCCAGTGATCGAGGCGTACGCGTCCACCGCGGGTGTCGGGGTCGAGACCCGGGACATCTCGCTGTCCGGCCGCCTCGTCGCCGCCTTCCCGGAGCACCTGACCGAGGCGCAGCGCATCCCGGACGCCCTGGCCGAGCTGGGCGAGCTGTCCAAGCGGCCGGAAGCCAACATCATCAAGCTGCCGAACATCTCGGCGTCGCTCCCGCAGCTCAAGGCGGCCATCGCCGAGCTGCGCGAGCAGGGCTACGACCTGCCGGACTACCCGGACGACCCCAAGAGCGACGAGGAGCGGGAGGTGCGCGCCCGCTACGACAAGGTCAAGGGCAGCGCGGTCAACCCGGTGCTGCGCCAGGGCAACTCCGACCGGCGCGCGCCCGCCTCGGTGAAGAACTACGCCAAGGCCCACCCGCACCGCATGGGTGCCTGGAGCGCCGACTCCAAGACCAACGTGGCCACCATGGACGCCGACGACTTCCGCTCCACCGAGAAGTCCGCCGTGATCGCCGAGGCCGGCAGCCTGCGCATCGAACTGCACGGCGACGACGGCAGCACCACGGTGCTGCGCGAGTCCGTGCCCGTGCTGGCCGGCGAGGTCGTGGACGCCTCCGTGCTGCGGGTGACCGCGCTGCGCGAGTTCCTGACCGCCCAGGTGGCCCGGGCCAAGGCCGAGGACGTGCTGTTCTCGGTGCACCTGAAGGCCACCATGATGAAGGTCTCCGACCCGATCGTCTTCGGCCACGTGGTGCGCGCCTTCTTCCCGCGGACCTTCGCCGAGTACGGCGAGGTGTTCGCCGCCGCGGGCCTGACCCCCAACGACGGCCTCGGCGGCATCCTCAAGGGCATCGAGTCGCTGCCCGAGGGCGAGGCCATCAAGGCGTCCATCGAGGCCGAGCTCGCGCAGGGCCCGGCGCTGGCCATGGTCGACTCCGACCGCGGCATCACCAACCTGCACGTGCCCAGCGACGTCATCGTCGACGCCTCCATGCCGGCCATGATCCGCACCTCCGGCCACATGTGGGGCCCGGACGGCCAGGAGGCCGACACCCTCGCCGTCATCCCCGACAGCTCCTACGCCGCCGTCTACCAGACGGTGCTCGACGACTGCCGGGCGCACGGCGCCTTCGACCCGGCCACCATGGGCTCGGTGCCCAACGTCGGCCTGATGGCGCAGGCCGCCGAGGAGTACGGCAGCCACGACAAGACCTTCGAGATCCCGGTCACCGGCACCGTCCGGGTGGTCGACGGGGCCGGCAACGCCGTCCTGGAGCAGACCGTCGGCGCCGGCGACATCTTCCGGATGTGCCAGACCAAGGACCTGCCGATCCGCGACTGGGTCAAGCTCGCCGTCACCCGGGCCCGCGTCAGCGGCGACCCGGCGGTCTTCTGGCTGGACGCGACCCGCGCCCACGACGCCAACCTGATCGAGAAGGTCCGCGCGTACCTGCCCGAGCACGACACCGAGGGCCTCACGATCGAGATCCTCGACCCGGCCGCCGCAACCGCGTTCTCGCTGGAGCGGATCCGCCGCGGCGAGAACACCATCTCGGTCACCGGCAACGTGCTGCGCGACTACCTGACCGACCTGTTCCCGATCCTGGAGCTGGGCACCAGCGCCAAGATGCTGTCCGTGGTGCCGCTGCTCGGCGGCGGCGGGCTGTTCGAGACCGGCGCCGGCGGCTCCGCGCCCAAGCACGTCCAGCAGCTCGTCAAGGAGAACTACCTGCGCTGGGACAGCCTCGGCGAGTTCTTCGCGCTCGCGGCCAGCTTCGAGCACCTGGCCCGCACCACCGGCAACGCCCGCGCCCAGATCCTGGCCGACACCCTGGACCGGGCCACCGGCACCTTCCTCAACGAGGACAAGTCGCCCAGCCGGCGGCTCGGCGGCATCGACAACCGCGGCAGCCACTTCTACCTGGCCCTGTACTGGGCCCAGGAGCTGGCCGGCCAGAGCGAGGACCCGCAGCTCGCCACCGCCTTCGAGGGCCTGGCCAAGACCCTCGCCGAGCAGGAGACGACCATCGTCGACGAGCTGATCGCGGTGCAGGGCTCCCCGGCCGACATCGGCGGCTACTACCGGCCCGACGCGCAGAAGGCGGCGGCCGTGATGCGCCCGTCGGCGGCCTTCAACCAGGCGCTCGCCACCCTCGGCTGACCCGCCCGGGTTCCACCGGGAGCTTTCCCGCATCCGCTTTCCCGTATCCGCCCCGGTCGGCCTCGCGCCGGCCGGGGCGAATCGCGTCCGGGCGAGCGATGCTGGAAGAGGGGCCACCGGAGGAGGTGGAGACCGTGTCGAATATGGGAGCCGCCATCGTGCGGCAGTACGAGCGCGGAGTGGTGCTGCGGTTGGGCCGCCTGCACGGGGTGCGCAAACCCGGCTTCCACTTCATGATCCCGTTGTCCGACCGGATGGTGAAGGTCAGCCTGCGCACGGTCACCATGCCGGTGCCTTCGCAGCAGATCATCACCCAGGACAACGTGTCGATCCACGTGGCGGCGGTCGCGTACTTCCGCCGGGTGGACGCGGTGAAGTCCATCGTCGAGATCGAGGACGTCTCGGCCGCGGTCGGCCAGATCGCGCAGACCACCGTCCGCAATGTCGTCGGCCGCTCGATGCTCGACCAGGTGCTCACCGACACCCAGACGCTCAACCTGGCGATCCGGGAGATCCTGGACCGGACCACGCAGCAGTGGGGCGTGTACGTCTTCCTGGTCGAGCTCAAGGACATCGAACTGCCGGTGTCCATGCAGCGCGCGATGGCCCGCCAGGCCGAGGCCGAACGGGAGAAGCGGGCGAAGATCATCGCGGCCGAGGGCGAGGCACTGAGCGCCGGACGGCTCGCCGAGGCCGCGGACGTCATCGCCGATCACCCGGTCGCCCTCCAGTTGCGGAACCTCCAGATCCTGGCCGAGATCGCCGGGGACAAGAACAGCACGATCGTCTTCCCGTCCCAGTTCATGGAGAGCGCGAAGGCCGTGGCCCGGTACATCGCCCAGGACAAGGGATCGGCCGCGACCGACGGCGAGTCCCGTACCGACGGCGAACCGGGCGCGGTCTCCCCGCCCCCGGTCCCGAGCGAGCTGACCGCACGCGCCCAGGCGGCGGTCGGACAGCGGGGCGACTCGACCTGACCCGAGCCCCGGTCCTCGGGGGGCGGCTCGGGTCCCATGACCCCGGGCACCTGGCGGCCTCCGGGTGCCCGGGCCCTTTGTGCCTTTTGAGCGGTCAGGCGGGGGTGCCCCACCGGGCGGTCGCGGGTACGGGGACGGCCCGGCGGTCGAGGTCCGCGAGGAAGGCGGTGACCCGGGCGCGGGCGGCCGGACCGCCGTCGGGCTCCCGCCACAGCGGACGCAGCGCGGCCAGCAGGGCAAAGGCGGCGTCCAGCGGTACGAGCGCGCAGCGGGCCCGGCCGGTGTCCGACCACAGCAGCAGCGCCTCCACGTCGTCCACCAGCAGCCGGGCCGGCGCGGCACCGGCGAACGCGGCCTGCCACAGCCCCGGCTCGACCTCGCTCTCCACCGGCCCGGCCGGCCCCGGCCGCACCGCCAGCACCTGCCCGGCGCCGCACCTGCGCACGAAGAACGCCAGCCCGCCCCGTACGTCCAGCGCCGCCAGCGCCTTGCCCGCCTCCGGCGCCGGCCGCCACTGCGGATCCCCCACATACCGCTCCGGCACCGTCCGGAACCGCCCCCCGCACGCCCCCTCCCGGTCGAACAACGTCGCACACGCCCCACACGCACACGCCAGCACCCGCTGCTCCAGATCCACCAGATGCCGGTGCTCGACCCCCACCGCCCCCGTACACAACTCACACCGCTCCCCGACATCCGGCCGCCCCCCGTCCAGCCCTCTCAGCGCTGATCCAGCGCCCGAGGCGTGCGGTGAGCAGGTGGCGGGGGTGACGTCCGAGGCCCGTCCGGGGGCCGCCCCCCGGGCTGCGCCACCTGCGGCGGGGGGTGGTCCCGGCTGGGCCGGTCCGTGGGTGGTGGGGCCGGTGTCCGTGCCGTCGGGTGGGGCCCCGATCGGCCTTCGTGCTGCGCCACCTTCGGCGGGGGGTGTTTCCGGCTGGGCCCGTCCGTGGGTGGTGGGGCTGGTGTCCGTGCTGTCGGGTGGGCCCCCGATCGGTCTTCGTGCTGCGCCACCTGCGGCGGGGGGTGTTTCCGGCTGGGCCCGTCCGTAGGTGCGGGGGCCGGCATTCGATGGCCGATCGGGGGCCGACTCCTGCGCCGTGGAACCGCCAGGTACTGGGTCGCCCGAGGCAGGGTGGCCTCCGGCTTGTCCTTCCGTCGCGGAGTCACCCGCGGCGGAGCGCGGTGCCGGTTCGGCGGGGTCGGATTCGGAGTCGTCAGGGCGTTCCTCCGTTGCTCCTCGCCCCGCGGAGCCGTCCGAGGCGGGGCGTGGTCCCGGTTCGGCGGGGTCGTCCTGGGCGGCGGAAGGGCCGGCGTCCGTCATGGGATCGCTCCAAGGCACGCGTGCCTGCCGCCGGCGGGCGGCGACGCCGGCAACCACCGGCGTCCCCTCCTGCATACGCCGCCCTGCCCCGCCCCGCTCACCTGACACCACCCGTCGGGGTGACACTCGCCCCAGACTCAGCCCGCGCCCCCTTCGCGCTGCTATGGGCGGCGGGTACGCCCTCACCAAGCGCCCCCGCTCAGGCGCCGCCGCCCGCGCGTGCGCCCCTTGCGTACCCCCGGATGAGCTCCGCCGGGCCTGCGGCGTCGTCGGAGATTCCCCCCGCGCCCCCTCCGTACCCACCCCTCGCGCAAGCCCTTCCGCTCCCCGGGCGGGAGCCCAGGAGCCCTCGGCAAATCTCCCGGCAGCGGGGGCGCCGCCCCCCCACCCGCGCGCCCCCTCCGTACCACCCCTCGCACAAGCCCTGCCGGGCCCCTCCACAGGCGCCGGCCGCAAAGGGCATTGTCGGAGATTCCCACCGCGGGGAGCGGGGCGCACACTGGGGGAGGGAGGCGAGATGCTGAAGCCGGTCCAACTGCTGCTCCTGGCATCGATCCTGGACGAGGCGGCCGCGGCTCAGGGGCCGGCGGACGGGGCTGTGGCGGCGTGCGGTGCGCCGGTGCTGGACTTGACGCCGGCGGTGCGCAGTGCCGGGCAGCAGAGCCGGGTGTACGTGGGGCTCACCGCGCGGCTGCACGCGCTGGAGTTGGACGACGAGGTCGCGCCGTTGCGCGACCGGGCGGCGGCGCTGCTGGCGTACCACGAATTGCTGCTGCGCGAGGCGATGACGCTGGCCGTTGACGCTCGGGCCGACCCGCGGGTGGAGAAGGTCCGGCTGAAGCTGAACGGCATCGGCGCCCCGGGTGACGCGCTGGGCCGGCTGCGCCGGGAGGTGCGGGCGCTGGCCGACGAGGCGGTCGCGGCGGCGCCGGTCCCGGCGGGCGCCACGCCGTCGGGGTTTGGCGGGAGCCGGCGCGGCAAGGCTCGTGGCGGGCGCTGAGCCCACTCGGGGGGCCACGTATCGGGGGAGACCACCGATCCGGGAGGCTGCCATGACGCGGGTGGTACGCGAGGTGATGTCGGCCGGTGCCGCGGCCGTCGAGCCGATGGCGTCGCTGGACGACGCGGCGCGGCTGATGAGCGAGCGCGATGTCGGCGAGGTGCTGGTGACGTACGACTGCGACCTGTTCGGGGTGCTCACCGACCGGGACATCGTGGTGCGCGCGCTCGGCCACGGCTTGGACCCCGCGACCACCACCGCGGGCCGGGTCTGCACCCACCCGCCGTTGGTCACGGTGTCGGCCGACGACACCACCGAGCACGCCGCGGCCCTGATGCGCGAGCACGCGGTGCGCCGGATCCCGGTGGTGGAACGCGGCGGCTGCCCGGTCGGCGTCCTCTCGCTCGGCGACCTCGCCCTGCTCGACGAACCGCAGTCCGCGCTCGCCGACATCACCCGGGCCGCACCGGACCACTGACCCGGCGACGGGCAGCGTACGGCCGGCGCGCCGCGCTCAGCCCGCGTCCACGTCCGCGCGCGCCCCGTCGTCTGCCGCCGCACCCGGCAGCAAGTGGTGGAAGTCACCCTGCCCGCCGGCCCGGTGGGCGGCCAGCAGTTCCAGCGCCCGGGCGGTGTCGCCCGCCTCGAAGGCGTCGGCCACGCCCGCGTGCTCGTCCAGGATCGCGGTCGCCCGCGCCGCGTCGCCGGCCAGCGCGATGCGGCGGTAGGCCACCGCCCGGTGCGGTTCGAGGGCGTCCCAGAGCTGTCGGGTGAACCGCAGCAGCCATTCGTTGCCGCACCGGTCCAGCAGGGCGAAGTGGAAGGCCCGGTTGGCCAGGATCGCCGCGTGCGCGTCACCCGCGGCCACCGCCGCACGCTGCGCGCCCAGCGCCTCCCGCATCGCCGTCACGTCCTGCGGGCGCAGCCGGGCCGCGGCCTCCGCCTCGGCCGCCGACTCCAGCAGGGCCCGCACCTTGAACACGCCGTCCACGCTCTGCGGGAGCAACTGCGCGACGGTGTAACCGCGTTGCGCCTGGTACGTGACGATGCCCTCGCCCGCCAGCGTCTTGAGCGCCTCGCGCACCGGGATCACGCTCAGCCCCAACTGCTCGGCCGCGGCGCCCTGCCGGATCGGGGTGCCCGGCGGCAGGTCGCCGCGCACGATGGCGTCCCGCAGCTCGGCGAGCGCCACCGCCTCGGCGGTACGGGGCAGGTTCGTACGTTTCAGGACCACGGCCACCAGCCTAGCGGGGTACTGGACAGAAGTAGATGTTATAAATTCTAATATCGAGCAAGCCGCCGGGCACCCCCGGCGGTCCTGGACGACCCCGCGACCCCCCCCTGGAGGTGAGCGCGGTGCCCGCACCGACGCCCCCGGCCCCCCGCACCGGTCCGCACGGGCCCACCGATCCCGACGGCCCCACCGGCACCCTCGCCGCCTGGCTGGCCGGCACCCCGCTGGAGGCGATCCCGCCGCAGGTCCGCGAACGCGCCCGCCACCTGGTCCTGGACGGCCTGGGCTGCGCCCTGATCGGCGCCCGCCTGCCGTGGTCGCGCACCGCGACCGAGGCGGTGCTGGCCATGGAGGGCGGCGGCGACGTCCCGCTCATCGGCTGGGGCCGCACCACCAGCGCGCCCGCCGCCGCGGTCCTCGGCGGCACCTTCGTCCAGGGCTTCGAACTCGACGACTACTTCCCGCCCGCGCCCCTGCACACCATGTCCCTGGTGCTGCCCGCGCTGCTGGCCACCGCCGCCGGCAAGGACCCGGTGAGCGGCGCGGACCTGCTGCGCGCCACCATGCTCGGCGTCGAGACCGGGGCCCGGGTGGGCCTGGCCCTGCACGGCCCGCAGATGCTGCTGCGCGGCTGGCACTCCGGACCGGTCTTCGGCACCCACGCCGCCGCGGCCGCCTGCGGGGCACTGCGCGGCCTGGACGCCGCCGCCTTCGAGGACGCGCTCGGTCTGGCCGCCACCCAGTCCGCCGGGCTGATGGCCGCCCAGTACGAGGCGATGTCCAAGCGCATGCACCACGGCCTGGCCGCCCGCAACGGCTACTACGCCGCCGGCCTCGCCCAGGCCGGCTACACCGGCATCAAGCGGGTGTACGAGCGGCCCTACGGCGGTTTCCTGGCCGTCTTCGGCGAGGGCCACGAACCCGACCCGGACGCGATCACCGCCGGCCTCGGCACGCAGTGGCACACCGAGGGCGTCACCGTGAAGATCCACGCGGCCATGGGCGGCCTGCACCCGGCCATCGACCTCGTCCTCGCGCTGGCCGCCGAGCACCGGCTCACCGCCGAGGCCGTCGCCCGGATCCGCATCGAGGTGCCCGCCACCATCCACGACCACGGCTGGTGGCCGCCGCAGCGCCCGCTGACCGCCATCGGCGCCCAGATGAACATCGGCTACGCGGTGGCCGTCGCACTGCTCGACGGTCATGTGCGGCCCGAGCAGTTCACCTCCGACCGGCTCGACGCCGACGACGTGTGGGACCTGCTGGCCCGTACCGAGGTCGCCCGGGTCGACACCCCGCAGGACCCCGCCTGGGACGAACCCGGCTACAACACCCGGATCACCCTGGAGCTGCGCGACGGCGCCGCCGTGACCGCCGCCGCCCGCCGCCCGCACGGCGGCCCCGGCGACCCGCTCACCGATCAGGAGATCCGCGCCAAATTCCGCGCGCTCACCGGCCGGGTCACCGACGACCGCCGGGCCGCCGCCATCGAGGAGGCCGTCCTCGGCCTGGAGGACCTGCCCGACCTCGCCCCGCTGGTCGCCCTGCTCGCCGCCCCCGTACGCGGCGCCCTCGACTGACCCCCACTCCGGGAGGAACCACCGTGCCAGCTCTCTCACCCGGCGCGCGGCTGCGCGCCCTGCTCGACGCCGGCGGCCTGATCACCGCGCCCGGCGTGTACGACGGCCTGTCGGCCGCCCTGGTGGCCCGTACCGGATTCGGCGCCGCCTACCTGACCGGGGCGGGCGTGGCCGTGGCCGGCTTCGGGGTGCCCGACATCGGCCTGCTGACCGCCACCGAGATGACCGAACGGGCCCGGATCGTCGCCGAGTCACTGGCCGGCCTGCCGCTGATCGCCGACGCCGACACCGGCTACGGCGCCCCGCTGAACGTGACCCGTACCGTCCGCGGCTACGAGCGGGCCGGGGTCGCCGCCGTGCAACTGGAGGACCAGGCGTTCCCCAAGAAGTGCGGCCACCTGCCGGACAAGGAACTGGTCCCGGCCGCCGGGTTCGAGGCCCGGCTGCGGGCCGCGCTCGACGCCCGCGACGACCCGGACCTGGTGATCGTCGCCCGCACCGACGCCCGCGCCCCGCTGGGCCTTTCCGCCGCCATCGAGCGCGCCAACCGGTACGCGGCGGCCGGCGCCGACATGATCTTCGTGGAAGCCCCGCAGAGCGCGGCCGAGATCGAGCGGATCGCCGCCGAGGTCGAGGCGCCGCTGCTGATCAACATGGTGCAGGGCGGCCTCACCCCCGACACGGCCCCCGAGCGCCTGGCCGCGCTCGGCTACCGCATCGCCATCCACCCCGGCGCTCTGCTCGCCCCCTACGTCCTGCACGGCCTGGACGCCCTGACCCGGCTCGGCGGCACCCTGCCGGAGGTCGCCCCCGGCCCGCGCGGCCTGTTCGAACTGGTCGGCCTGCGCGAGTGGTCGGCGATCGGCGACCGCCACCGTACGGACCGGGCGCCCGCGGAAACGTACGACCGGAACGACGACCGCACGCCCGACGGGGACGACGACCGCGAGCGCGCCGATCACGACCGCCCCGGCGCCCGCGGCAAGGAGGCCGCCCGATGGGCATGACCGCGATCGAGCGCATCCTCGCCCGCAAGGCGGGCCTGGCCCGGGTGCGGCCCGGCGACACCGTGGTCTGCGAGGTGGACCTGACGGTCCTGATCGACCTGCAGTTCGCCACGAGCTGGGTGCGGCCGCTGCGCATCCACGACCCCGACAAGGTCGCCGTGATCATGGACCACGCGGTCCCGGCGCCCTCCGTGCACGACGCGGCCGGCGGCACCCACGCCCGCGCGTTCGTCCGCGACTTCGGCGTCGAGAAGTTCTACGACGTGGGCCGGCACGGCATCTGCCACCAGGTCATCGCCGAGAACGGCCTGGCCCGGCCCGGCGAGGTGCTGGCCTGCACCGACTCCCACACCTGCGCGGCCGGCGCCTACAACACCGCCGCCCGGGGCCTGGGCCCGGCCGAGGTCTACGCGATCCTGTGCACCGGGGCCACCTGGTTCCAGGTCGCCCCGACCATCCGCTACGAGCTGACCGGCGCCCTGCCGGCCGGCGTGTCCGGCAAGGACGTCTTCCTGCACATCGCCGGCACCTGGGGCGACGCCACCAACCACAACCTGGAGTACGGCGGGCCGGGCCTGGCCTCCGTCCCCATGAACGACCGCCGCACCATCGCCACCCAGGGCGCCGAGGTCTCCGCGGACTTCTCCACCTTCCCCGTCGACGACCTGGCCCGCGACTTCCTGGCCGCCCGCGGCGCGCCGCCGGACAGCTACGAGGCCGCCGACCCGGACCCGGACGCCGAGTACGCGGCCGTGCGCACCGTCGACCTGTCCGGCCTGGAACCGTACGTGGCGCGCCCCGGCACGGTCAGCCACAACGCCCTGCCGGTCTCGGCGATCGAACGCCGGCCGGTGCAGCAGTGCTTCATCGGCTCGTGCGCCAACGGCCAGCTGGAGGACCTGGCCGTCGCCGCGCGGGTGGTGCGCGGCCACAAGGTCGCCCCCGGCGTGCGGCTGCTGGTCACCCCCGCCTCGCAGGCCGTCTACCGGGAGGCGCTGCGGGCCGGCTACCTCCAGGACCTCGCCGACGCCGGGGCGGTGGTCACCAACTCCACCTGCGGCGCCTGCTTCGGCTACCACATGGGCCTGCTCGCCCCCGGCGAGGTGTGCCTGACCTCCTCCACCCGCAACTTCACCGGCCGCATGGGCAGTCCGGACGCCGAGATCTACATGGCCTCCCCGGCCACGGTGGCCGCCTCCGCGCTCACCGGCCGGGTCACCGATCCCCGGGAGGAACTCGCCCGATGGACACCCTGATCACCGGCCGGGCCTGGGTGGTGGGCGACTCGGTCACCACCGACGCGATGTACCCGGCCTTCGCCATGAAGCTGCCGCTGCCCGAGGCGGCCCGGCACGTCTTCTACGAACTGCGGCCCGGCTGGACCGGCCTGGTACGGCCCGGCGACATCGTGGTGGCCGGGCGCAACTTCGGCCTGGGCTCCTCCCGCCCGGTCGCCGCCCTGTTCCGCGAACTCGGTGTGGCCGCGCTGGTCGCCGAGGAGTTCAACTCCCTGTTCCTGCGCAACGCCGTCAACCACGGCCTGCCCGCGCTGACCGTGCCCGGCGTCACCGCCGCGTTCGCCGACGGCGACACCCTGCGCATGGACATCGCCGAGGGCTGGGCGGAGAACCCCGCCACCGGCACCCGCCTGCCCGGCGGCGCCCTGCCGCCGCTGGTCCTGGACATCCTCGCGGCCGGCGGCATCCTGCCCAAGCTGGCCCGCGAGGGATACGTGCCCGTACCGGGGACAAGCGGTCGGCCGGGCCACCCGCAACCTTCCGGAAAGAGCTGACACCGTGCAACTGGCCCCCGCGGTCACCCTCGTGGCCACCACGCCCCGTGACAACGCCTTCCTGGTGGCGGGCGACGACGGCCTCACCCTGGTCGACGTCGGCTGGGCGAAGGCGCCGCACACCCTGCTGGCCGCCGTCGCCGACGTGGGCCGCCGGCCCGCGGACATCCGCCGGGTGGTGCTCACCCACGCCCACCCCGACCATGTGCAGGGCGCCGCCGAACTGCGGCGGCGCACCGGCGCCCGCATCCTCGTCCACCACGCCGACGCACCCTGGCTGACGGCCGGCCGGGTGCCACCCGAGGGCCGCTCCGGCGCCGCCGGCCGGCTGCTGGACCGGCTGCCGAAACTGCACTGGACCCCGTTCGAGCCCGACGCCACCCTCACCGACGGCGACGTGGTCGACGCCGGCCTCCGGGTGCTGCACACCCCGGGCCACAGCCCCGGGCACATCGTGCTCCTCCACGAGCCGAGCGGCACCCTGCTCGCCGGGGACGCCCTCTTCCACCGCGGCGGCCGGCTCGCCCTCGGCCCCGCCGCCCTGGCCGCCGCCCCCGGCACCAGGGCCGCCGCCCTGGCCCGGATCCCCGAAACCGTCACCGCGGTCGGCTTCGCCCACGGCGTCCCGCTCACCGGCGCGGACACCGCTCACTTCCACCGGTGGCTGGCCGCGCTGCCCGGCGCCGCGCAGGCCTGACGGCCGGGAACGGGCCCGGCCGCCCCCGCCGATCGCGGGAGCGGCCGGGCCGGCGCGGTTCAGCGCACGGTGATGCGTACGGTGGCGGTGCGCACCGGGTCGTTCAGCCTGGTGGTGTCGATCGCCAGGTACTCCCCGTCGTCCTGCCGGCCGTTCGGCAGGATCTTGGCGTGGATCGCGAAGGGCGGCGTGTCGCCGATGGTGCCGTCCACCCCGAAGTCGCTGTCGTTGCTGACCACGACGGTCCTGCCGCCGTCGGTGCTGGCCACGCCCTCGACCTTGTCGTGGCCGAAGAAGCCGCCGGTCGGGTCCAGCGAGGTCACCAGGGCGCCGAGGTCGAGGTACGGCTCCTTGGCGACCGGGGTGATCCCGGCGGCCAGCAGCGCCTGCTTCGCGTCGGCGGTGCCCGCGTCGCCCACGTAGGCGTCGATCGACTGGTGGCCGGCGCCCACCAGCAGGCCGCCCCTTCGTCCTCCTTCATGGTCTGTGGGCATGGATCGAATGCTAGGGTGATCACGTGCAGCTTCGCTTCAATTACCGTGTGTATCCCGAGCCTGGTCAGTGTGCCGCGCTGGCGAGGGCGTTCGGGTGCGCCCGGGTGGTTTTCAACGACGGGTTGCGTGCCCGCCGGGAGGCCCATGGGGCGGGGCTGCCGTACATCCGCGACACCGATCTTCAGAAGTTGGTGATCACCGCCGCGAAGCGCACCGGGGAGCGGGCCTGGCTGGCGGAGGTGTCGTCGGTGGTGCTGGTGCAGTCCCTGCGTGACCTGCACACCGCCTACCGGAACTTCTTCGCCTCGGTCACCGGCAAGCGCAGGGGCCCGAGGGTCGCAGAGCCCCGGTTCAAGTCCAAGCGCGACAATCGGCAGTCGATCCGGCTGACGGCCAACGGGTTCTCCCTGCGGGACAACGGGCGCCTGTATGTGGCCAAGGTCGGTGACCTTGCGGTGCGCTGGTCTCGCCCGCTCCCGGCGGTTCCGACCAGCGTCACCATCACCCTTGACGCCGCTGGCCGGTACTGGGCTTCCTTCGTCGTCGAGACCCAGCCGGACATTCTCCCCCACGTCAGCACCGAGGTCGGCCTGGACCTGGGACTGAGCCACTTTGCGGTCCTGTCCGACGGCCGCAGGATTGCGGCGCCGAAGTTCCTGCGCCGCGTGGAGAAGAAGCTGCGGCGCCTGCAGAAGGCACTCAGTCGCTGTCAGAAGGGGTCGAGGAACCGGGACAAGGCACGCAGGAAGGTCGCGCGTCAGCACGCGAAGGTCGCGGACCGGCGCCGGGACTGGCACCACAAGGAATCCACGAGGATCATCCGCGAGAACCAAGCGGTGTACGTGGAAGACCTCGCGGTGTCCGGCCTCGCACGCACCCGCCTGGCCAAGTCCGTGCACGACGCGGGATGGTCCCAGTTCGTCACCATGCTGGAGTACAAGGCCGCCAAGCACGGCCGGTACTTCGGCCGTATCGGAAGGTTCGAGCCGACCTCCCAGGTCTGCTCGGCCTGCGGCGTCAAGGACGGCCCCAAGCCCCTGCACGTCCGTACCTGGACCTGCCGGGGCTGCAGGGCCGTCCACGACCGTGACCACAACGCCGCCAAGAACACCCTGGCCGCCGGACGGGCGGACAGGCTAAACGCCTGCGGAGCGCAGATAAGACCGGGAGCGATCCCGGCACAGCGCCGCGAAACAGGAACCCACCCAGACGGCCACACAGCCGTGGAAGGAAACCCCGTCCTCTAGGCGGGGAGGACGTCAAGTCTCATCAAATCTCCTCCTTCGACTGTGCGCTGCTGCCCCGCTGTGCAGCGCACAGTCTGCGCACGCCGGCATGGCCGGATACGGCCGCCCGGATGACGGCCGCATGACCGGCGGGCGTCCGGCGGGTGCCGCTCAGGTGTGCGCAGTGGGTGACATGAGACCCAGGGCCCGCGAGGTGGCCATCGCCGAGGCGAACGCGGCCACCAGGGTGGGGTGGTGGACCTGGTCGAAGAGCGCGCCCGGGTCGTCCTCGGGGGGCATGGCGTACTGGGCCGGCATCGCGCCGGAGCCGGCCTGGGCCGCCGCGTACCGGGCCCACAGGTCGGCGTCGAGGGTCGGCGCGGGCAGGCAGGCGTCCACGACGAGGAGTTCGCCCAGCAGGTCCCAGTGGCCGTGGTCCGCCCAGTCGTCCAGCCAGGCCGGCAGATACGACGTCAGGTACTCCGCGATCGGCGGCGGGATGCGGCCGGGCGCCTCGCCCCAGTTGGTGAGGTGGAACACGGTGCGGGTGAGGTCGTACGCGATGTGGTACTGCACCGTCCACGGCTCGGGGGTGCGGCCCAGCCAGGTGGCGGCCAGTGCCTCGCCGAAGTCGCCGGTGGGCGGCAGCCCGATGCGGCGCTCGGCGTTCAGCACGCCCAGGCGGCGGTTGGGCAGCATCTCCAGGGCCCGCCAACTGGCCGTGGACCGGGCCAGTTCGATGCCCTCCTCCACGCCGGGGTGGCGGTGGCCCAGTTCGTGGAAGGAGGCGTACACCTCCAGCGGCACCGGGGACAGCGGCTCGTGGAACTGGACCTCGGCCAGCACGTCGCCGTCGTCGAGCAGTTCCCGCCAGGCGAAGTCCAGCAGCCGCGCGGAGCGTTCGTGCTGCCGCGAGCCCGCCACGCCCTCGCGGGCCAGCACCCCCATGTTGCCGGCCAGTTCCCCGATCGGCCGGACCCGCTCCAGCACCGACCGCGGCCTGGCCAGCTCCTCCTCGCTCAGCCGGAAGTACTCCCGGTTGTCGTCCAGCCAGGCCACGGCGCGCTCGCCGACCTGGTGCAGCAATGGGGTGGGTGCGGCGCTCACGGCGTCACCTCGCTTTCCCTCGCGGGGGCGGGCCTCACGCCCCGGCCTCGGGGCGCGTCGCGGACACGGCACGGGGCGGCCGCGGCCGGAGAAACCGACGACGGGGCTCAGCGGACCGTCCCCACGCGTCCACTCGGACCGGACGTCCGGAAAGGGCCGATGAGCTGCGATGCCATGGCACCATCTCCCTCACCTCACGACCGCCCCTCGAATGCCCCTTCAGGCTGACAGCGACCGCAGAACCCCGCAAACGGGATCAGCTCCCGCCGTTGTACGGCGAACAGGAGGCCCCTCGTGCCCCTATAGCCGGGGCCCGTCACTCGAACGGCCGTACCCGACGCACGCCGCGCGTGTCGTCAGGTGCCGGGCGTGCGGGCCGGCAGGCAGTGCAGCAGGACCTCGGTGAGCAGGGCGTCGCGGATTGTCACCGTCAGGTAGGTGTGGTGGGGCTGGCGGCGGCGGTCGGTGGGGGAGCCCGGGTTGAGCAGGCGCAGGCCGCCGGGGGCGACGGAGTCCCAGGGGATGTGGCTGTGGCCGAAGACCAGCACGTCGGTGTCGGGGAAGCGGCGGGCGCAGCGGGCTTCGCGGCCCTTGGCGTCGCCGGTCTCGTGCACCACCGCGAAGCGCAGCCCGCCCAGCTCGGCCCGCGCGATCTCCGGCAGCCGCGCCCGCAGCCGCGGGCCGTCGTTGTTGCCGTACACCCCGATCAGGCGGCGGGACCGGCGCTCCAGCAGGTCCAGGGTCGCCACGTCCACCCAGTCCCCGGCGTGCAGCACGACGTCGGCCCGGTCCACCTCGGCGAGCACCTGCTCCGGCAGGGCCCTGGCCCGCTTGGGCAGGTGGGTGTCGGAGATCAGCAGCAGGCGCATGCCTCATTGTGCACGCGGGCGTACGGCACGTGCTCAGCCGATCTGCCGGTGCACCAGCTCGTGGAAGAGGCCGCCGGTGTCGGCGAGCAGGTCCGCGGGCGGGCCCTGCTGGACGACCTGCCCGGCGGCCATGACGATCACCCGGTCGGCGTCCATGATGGTGGAGAGCCGGTGCGCGATGACGATCCGGGTCGTCTTCATCGCCCGGGTGCTGTCGATGACGATCCGCTGTGTGCCGTTGTCCAGGGCGCTGGTCGCCTCGTCCAGGAACAGCACCCGCGGCCGGCGGATCAGCGCGGCGGCGATCATCAGCCGCTGCCGCTGGCCGCCCGAGACCGCGCCGCCGCCGTCGGAGATCACCGTGTGCATCCCCATCGGCATCGCCTTGATGTCCTCGGCCAGCCCGGCCAGCGCCGCGGCCTGCCAGGCCTCCTCCAGCGTGAACTCCCCGTCGGCGCCGCGTATGCAGTCCAGGATCGACCCGGTGAAGGGCCGCGCGTTCTGCAGCACCACCCCGCACTGCCGGCGCACCGCGGCCTGGTCGAGGGCGCCCAGGTCCTGGCCGTCGTAGAGCACGCTGCCCGCGACCGGCCGGTCGAAGCCGATCAGCAGCCGCAGCAGTGTGGACTTGCCGCAGCCGCTGGCCCCCACCACCGCCACGAACTCCCCGGGCGCGACCCGGAAGGACACGTCGTCCAGCACGAGCGGCCCGTCCTCGGCGTAACGGAAGGACAGCCCCTGCGCCTCGATCCCGCCGGTCAGCTCGCCCGGCTGCGCGCTGCCCTCGCGCACCTCGGGCGGTTCCCGCAGCAGCGGGGCGACCTGCTCGAACACCGGCAGCACCGACACCGCCTGGACCAGCGCTCCGGTCACCTGGGTGACCGAGGTCAGCATCATGGTCACCGCCGTGCTGAAGGTCAGGAAGCCGCTCGCCGACAGGCTGCCGCGGGCCGGCCCGGCCAGCAGCAGGAACAGGATCAGCATGCTCAGCGGCAGGTAGACCGCGTTGAGCACGGTGGTCAGGTTGCGGATCCGGCCCACCCGCTGCTGGAGTTCACGGCTGCGGGCGAACCGGGTGGCCCAGGCCGCGTAGGCGAAGCTCTCCGCGGCCGCCACTCGCAGCTTCGGCAGCCCGCGCAGGGTCTGGAACGCCTGGTTGTTGAGCTTGTTGCCCAGTTCGACCAGCCGCCGCTGCCAGCGCACCTGCCACAGCCCCATGGCCAGGAAAAGCGCGGCCACCACCACCAGCAGGCCCAGCGCCACCAGCGCCAGCGGCACGCTGAAGCACAACAGCAGCACCAGGTTGACCACCGCGACCGTGCCGGACTGCACCGCCACCGAACTGACCCCGGACAGCACCCGGCGGATCGCGCTGATGCCCATCGCCGCGCTGGCCAGTTCCCCGGTGGAACGGCCGGCGAAGAAGGCGGTCGGCAGGCGCAGCAGCCTGTCCCACACGGCAGGCTGGAGGGTCGCCTCGATCCGGCCCTCCAGCCGCAGGATCGCCAGGTTCTGCAGCAGCATGAAGAACGCCGCGACCACCGAGGCCACCACGATCGCCACCGCCGCCTGCGTGATCAGCCCGCTCTCGCCGTTCGGCACGTAGGAGCCGAGCACCTGCCCGGTGGCGAGCGGCACCAGCGCGCCCAGCCCCACCGCGACCAGGCTGCCGATGACCAGGTTGCGCAGGTCAGCGGCCGTGCCGCGCAGGCCGAACCGCAGCATCCGGCGCAGCGTCAGCGGGCCCGGCGGCAGCGGCCGGTAGAACATCACGGCCCGCTCCTCGAACTGGCCGCCGTTCGCGCCGTCCACGACCGTGCGCCGGCCGCGCGCGTCCACCGCCTCGTACCGGCCGCGCCGCCACAGCAGCGCCACCGGCGTGCCGGTGCCGGCCCGGTGGCCGACCAGCGGGCCGCTGTCCTCGCGCCACCAGCGACCGCCGAGCCGGACCGTACGGCTGCGGAAACCCGAGGCAAGAGCGACGCGTTCGACCGCGGAAACCCGCTCGTCGGCGCTTCCCGTCGGTGCGGTCACCTCGATGCCGGCCGCCGCGCCCACCAGCCGGCACACCGCCACGGTCGCGTCGTCCGCGCCGGCGCCGCGCGCCCCGGTCCGCCCGGTCCGCCCGATGGACGCCAGCAGCGCCCGGTCGGCCTGCTCGCCGGCCGCCTCGCCGGCCCGCATCCCGGCCGCGGCGCGCTCCTCGTGCGCCTGCTCCAGCTTCTCGATCCAGCGGCCCAGCGAGGTCAGCAGCCGGGACTGCTGAGTGACCATGCGCTGCCACATCGCGCCGTCGATCAGCAGGTCACCGGCGCTGTCCGCGCCGAAGGCGGCGCCGTACTGCACACTGCCGGGGTCCACCGGCAGCCACAGGATGTCGTCGTCGGCCGTCGCGTCGGCCACCGCCGGGCGGCCGTCCACCCGCGCCTCGAACAGCACCCGCAGGCCCCGCCCGAGCCCGCGGGCGAAGGCGTCCTCCAGCAGCGGATCGGGCGGGTAGCCGTACGGGGCCTGCGCCGGGTACGCGCCCTGCTCGCCGTATCCGTACGGGTCGGCCTGACCGCCGTAGCCGTCCGGGACCCCGTAGCCGTACTCCTGCCCCGGCCAGGCGGCCGGCGGGTACAGCTCGCGCAGCGCGATCCGCCGCACCGCGCAGCCCTGGAGCGGGCGGCTGACCAGCGTGTGGTGCGGGCCCTGCACCGGGCCGAGCAGCAGGGTGCCGCTGCCCAGCCGGCCCAGGAAGTGCCAGGTGCCCACGCCCGCCGGGTCCACCGCGAACAGGTCCATCTCGCCCGCCGTCACCAGCCACAGCACCTGCGGCCCCTCCAGCGGCAGGCTGCGCAGCCCGGAGCAGTCCACGCCGGTGCCGAGTTCGCCGAGCGCGGCCAGGACGACGTCCTCGTAGCCGGAGCTGTGACCGGCGCCGTAACCGGAACCGTAGCCCGGGTCCGGTTCCGCGCCCGGGCCGTGGCCCCCGGGGCCGCCCGCCGCCGCGCCCGGGTACGACGCCGCCTCGTCGCGGTACGACGTCACCTCAGCGCTCCCTGACCAGTTCGGCGTACGCGCCGCCGGCCGCGAGCAGTTCCTCGTGCCGGCCGCGCTCCACCACCGTGCCCCGGTCCAGCACCACGATCTCGTCGCTGTCCCGGACCGTGCTCAGCCGGTGCGCGATCACCACGCAGGCGCAGCCGCGGCGGCGCAGGTTGTCGATGATCGTCTGCTCGGTCTCCGCGTCGAGCGCGCTGGTCACCTCGTCCAGCACCAGCACGCTGGGCCGGCGCACCAGGGCGCGGGCGATCTCCAGGCGCTGCCGCTGCCCGCCGGAGAAGTTGCGGCCGTCCTGCTCCACCCGGCAGCGGATGCCGCCCGGCCGGCGGGCCACCACGTCGTACACCGCCGCGTCCCGCAGCGCCTCGGTCACGTCCTCGTCGGGGATCGAGGGGTCCCACAGCGCCACGTTGTCCCGGACCGTGCCCTCGAACAGGAACACGTCCTGGTCCACGAAGGACACCGAGGCCGCCAGCGCGCCGCGCGAAATGTCCTCCAGGCGCTGCCCGTCGATCCGGATCACGCCCTCCCACGGCCGGTACAGCCCCGAAATGAGCCGCGAGACCGTGGACTTGCCGCTGCCCGAGCCGCCCACCAGTGCCACCTGCAGGCCCGGGCCCACCGACAGCGAGAAGCCGGTCAGCAGCGGCCGGTCCAGCGGGCTGTAGCCGAAGGTGACGTTCTCCAGCGTGACATGGCCGTTCAGCCGGCGCGTGCCCGCCTCGGGGCGGCCGCGCGGGTGACCGGTGTCCGCCGGAAAACTCTCCACGTCCTTGAGCCGGGTGACGTCGGCCGCGAAGTCCTGCACCCGGCCGGCCACTGCGTTCAGCCGGGTGACCGGCGCGGTGAAACTGGTCACCAGCGCCTGGAAGGCGACCAGCAGGCCGATCGAGATCCGCCCCTCCACCGCCCGCTGACCGCCGATCAGCAGGATCAGCGCGCTGTTGAGGGTCGCCAGCGTCGGCGCCACCACCGCGAGCACCGCGCTCGGCACCCCGAGCCGCTGCTGGGTGTCCAGCGTGGCCGCGTGCTGCCCGGCCCAGCGGCGGAACCAGCCGTTCTCCCCGCCGGTCGCCTTCATCGTCTCGATCGACTGCAGCCCGGAGTACGCGGTGTTGGTCAGCCGGGCGGTGTCCGCGCGCAGCTTGTGCGTGCCCGTCGCCCTGATCCGTACCACGATCCGCATCGCCACCACGTTCAGCAGCGCCACCGCCACGCCCACCACGGTCAGTTGCGGGTCGTAGGTCCACAGCAGCACCGCGTACAGCAGCACCACCACCGCGTCCACGCCGGCCGCCGCGAGGTCGCGGGCCAGCGTCTCGGCCACCGAGTCGTTGGACTGAAGCCGCTGCACCAGATCGGCCGGATTGCGCTGGGCGAAGAACTGCACCGGCAGCCGCAGCAGATGACGCATGAAGCGGGCACTGGTCAGCGTCGAGGAAATGATCCGGCCGCGCAGCAGATTCGCCTGCTGCACCGCGGTCAGCCCGGCCGTGAGCGCCAGCATCACGCCCAGGGACGCGAACAGCACGCCCAGCAGCGAGGTCTGCCCGCCGATCAGGAACATGTCGATGTAGGCCCGGCTCAGCGCCGGGGTTGCCGCCCCGACCAGCACCAGCAGGAAGCTGGCGAGCACGGCGGCCAGCATGGTGCCGGAGGTGCCGCGCAGCCGGGCCGGCAGGGCGCCCAGCACCCCCGGCCGGCGGCCGCCGCGGCGGAAGCCCTCGGCCCGCTCGAAGGTCAGCACCACACCGGTGAAGCTGGTGTCGAAGTCCTCGGTCCGCACGAACCGCCGCCCGCGCGCCGGGTCGTTGATGTGCACCCCGCGCCGGCCGAACCTTCGTCCGGTGCCGTCGTAGACGACGTAGTGGTTGAACTCCCAGAACAGCACGGCCGGCGCGCTCACCTCGGTGGCCAGCGCGGCCGGTTCCATCTGCATGCCCTTGGCGGCCAGACCGTAACCGCGGGCCGCCTTCAGCAGGTTGCTGGCCCGCGAGCCGTCCCGGGAGACCCCGCAGGCGATCCGCAGTTCCTCCAGCGGCACGTACTTGCGGTAGTGCGCGAGCACCATGGCCAGGCACGCCGCGCCGCACTCCACAGCCTCCATCTGCAGCACCGAGGGCGTACGCACGGTCCTCCGGCGCCCGCGGGCCGGGGCCGGTGCGGGGGCGGGCCGGTGCCGCCCGGGCCTGGCCTCCTGCGGGGCGCCGCGCCGGGCGCTCACGGCAGCAGCCAGTCGAGCGGACGCTGCGCGGACAGCCGTACGGAGCCGCTGACGCCGGCCAGCGAGGCCATCGGGTACGGCGGGCCGCCCGCCTTCGACCAGCGGTAGCCGGACGCGGTGTGCGCGGTGGCCAGCTTGACCAGCACCGCCACCGGCGGGCCGGACGCCGAGAAGGCGTCGGCCAGTTGCCCGTCTCCCAGGAACTCGGTGAGCTGCTGCCTGGTCTGCGGCTGGCGGCCGACCGCCGTGACGCTGCCGTGCAGGCGGCCGTAGCGGCCGGGCACGGACTGGACGGTCAGCTCGACCGGCGCGCCGGCCGGGATCGAGGCGGCGTGCGCGGCGGACACGTACAGCATCGCCACCAGCGGATCGGCGGAGGTGCGCACCCGCTCCAGGGTCGCCACGTCGGCGCCGGTGTTCACCACCGCGCCGATGCCGGCCGGCAGCGTGATCACCCGGCCGCCGGCGACCGAGCGCACCTGCTGCACGCCCCGGGCGGTGCGCAGGTCGAGCACGGGCGCGCCGGCCGCCAGCGTGTCGCCCTCCTTGACCCGCACCGCGACCACCTGCCCGGCCAGCGGGCTCTGCAGCACGTAACTGCCCTCGGCGTGGGTGAGGACGCCGGGCACGCCGATCCGCGAGGACACCGTGCCCGCCACCGCCCACACGCCCGCGGCGGCCAGCACCACCACGGCGACGGCCAGCACCAGCCAGCCCTGCGGCCGGGCGAACCGCACCGGCAGGTCCAGTTCCTCCGGCGACTGGAGCTTGGCCAGCGCCTTCTGCCGGAACTCCACGGGCGGCTTCCTCTGCGGATCGGGTACGGAGCGGGTGCTCCGCGGATCGGGGTACGGATCAGGTGCTTTGCGGATCGGTACGTAACGGGTGCGGGCCGTGCCCGCCGTCGCGCGGCGGAACGGCCCCCAACCCCCATGGACCCCGGACCGTCCTGGCTCCGGGGTTCATGGGCACTGCCTGGTGCCCCGTCAGGGGCCGAGACCGGTGCTCGGAGGGCTCAGAGGCCCGCGAGACCCGTCACGCCGGACAGGGTGCCGGTGGCACCGGAGACCAGACCCACGACCTGCCCGACGGGCAGCGAGGGGAGCGCGTAGGTGGCCTCGGACACCAGGGTGTCCAGGCCGTCGACGCTGACGCCGCCGGAAACGCTCACACCGCCGGAGACGGTGTCCAGGTCGGCGTCCGCGATCTCGCGGGTCTCGATCTGCGAGTCCTTGCGCATTGTTGGGCTTTCCCTTCCTCGTTCTGGAATCCTTCACACAGCCGCCGGCCGGATTCGGCAATGCATTCGACAACTGGCCGGGGCAACGGTTGTCCTGACGTCCGGTGAACCGGAATTGCGTTGTCGGACTCCCGCTTGGCGCCCGATACAAGCACGTCCGGCACCCGCCCGGCCACCCGGCCTACCGGCCGCAACGTCCCGTCTGCCTGCGGTGGGACACATCCGCGCACGGGATGCCGACGCTTTCTTCACATGCCGTACCGGCGGGTAGGGCGCCGATTGCCGTGCGCGTCAATTCGCTCGAACATCTCTGCGTCCGGGCCGGCCCGAGTGCCGGGAAAACACCGCCGAATCGACGACCGTGCGGGGGAGTGTGCAGCTTCTGCAACCGTGATGTGCGGTCCGGCGGAAAGCGGTATTCGTGCCCGCACGTCGGCAGACAACACGGTGATTCGGGCATGTGGGGCGATGTCACGGCATTCGGTGAGCCCTGCCGGGTGCGAGGGTTGCGGGGGTTCGCCGGAGCCGCACGCTCCCGTCCGGCCCCGTCCGGCGGGTGGACACGCCCGGCCCGCGGGGACACTATGGGAGCGCTCCCATGGACGCTCCTCCCCCCACATCCCGGAGATGCCTCATGCGCAGGTACGCATCCGTCCGACCGCCCTCCCGGCGGCTGACGGCGGTCCTGGCCGCCGTGTTCGGCGCCGCGCTGCTCTACGCGGCCACCTTGCTGCCGGCCGGCGCGGTCGCCCCCACGGCGGCACCCGCGGCGGCGCCCGCCGCCGCCCAGGCCGACCTGGTCGGCAACGCCACCCACTTCGACGGCCTCGGCCAGCCCTACGGCGGCTGCGGCGTGCCCCAATCGGTGCTGGAGAGCCAGGACTTCGTCGCCCTGAACGTCTTCAACACCCCCGGCGACTACGGCAACCACACCCGCCCGGTGCCGGCCTCCCAGAGCTCGATCATGGGCGCCTGGGACAACGGCCTCAACTGCGGGCGCTGGGTGAAGGTCACCATCGGCGACTACTGCACCGGCACCAACGACGGCGCCCCCGGTCAGCCGTTCTGCCGAAACGGCTCCTGGACGCCGGACACGTACAACGGCGCCACCCTCGACATGCTGGTCGCCGACAGCTGCGCCGACGCCAACGCCTGGTGCCGCGACGACCCGAACCACCTGGACCTGGTGACCTCCTCGCTCGGCCGCTTCCAGAAGAACGGCGCCGCGGTGACGGGCCTGGCCGACCACTGGAACAACCGCCACATCTCCTGGAGCTACGAGTCGGCCCCCGGCTACAGCGGCGACGTCAGGATCGGCTTCCTCCAGGGCGCCCAGCGCTACTGGCCGGCCGTCGCGGTCTCGCACCTGCCCAACGGCCTGCACGGCATCGAGTATTTGGCCGACGGGACCTGGCACGCCGCCCAGATGGACAGCGACATGGGCCAGGCGTACATCCTGGCGCCGACCACGTCCGGCGGCACCGACTTCACCATCCGGCTGCGCGACGTCTCGGACGCCTACGTGTTCGGCGGCCGCACCTACTCCTTCTCGCTGCCGGCCTCCTGCGGCAGCTCCTGCCCGGCGGCCTACACCGGCGTGAACTACACGACCCAGGACGGCGGCACCACGCCCCCGACCACACCTCCCGCTACGCCGCCCACCACTCCGCCGACCACTCCGCCCACGACGCCTCCCACGACCCCGCCGACCACGCCCCCGACCGGCCCGGCGGGCGCCTGCACGGCCGACTACCAGGTCACCAACTCCTGGTCCGGCGGCTTCCAGGTGAACGTCAACGTGCACAACTCCGGCACGCAGGCGCTGAGCGGCTGGGCGGTCAGGCTGACGCTGCCGGCGGGCGTACAGATCTCCAGCGCGTGGAATGCCACGGTGGATTCCGCCGCGCCGGCCACGACCTTGCGCAACGCGGCCTGGAACGGCGCCCTCGCGCCCGGCGCCGGCACCTCCTGGGGCATGACGCTGAACGGCTCCGGCCAGAACCTGGGCACGGCGGTCTGCACCGGCTCCTGACACCCGCGCCTGACCCTCTGACAACCCCGACAGCCCCTGACGACACGGCGAACGGCCGGCCCGCCGGGAGATCCCGGCGGGCCGGCCGTCCGTGGTCCCGGGCGCTCAGCAGCCGATCGGGGACGAGCCGACCGCCACGTCGTCGAACCAGAGCGTGTCGTCACCGGTGCCGTAGCTCTCCCAGCCCAGCCGCAGCGCGGTCGGCCGCGGCGGGGTGGTCCTGCTCAGCCACTGCCGGTCCACGTCGGGCGTCGGCGTGCCGTCCACGTGCAGCCCGGCCACCTCCTGGTCGTCCACCCAGGTCTGCAGGTCGGGGGCGGTGGTGTTGATCTTGAACCGCAGGCAGACCCAGCGGCCGGTGGGCAGCGGGACGCTCTGCGCCACCCCGGCCGGGCTCTGCTCGGGCAGGGTCGCGTCGTCGGTCTCGCGGTTCCACTGCAGCGCGCTGTTCTGCCCGCCGATCCGCAGCGCCTTGCCGCCCTGCGAGGAGTCCGGCATCGACACGAAGGTGACGTGCGCCTGCGGCAGCGCGGTGGTGTGCCGCACCCGCATCCGTACGTACATCACCGGGCCGAGCGAGCTCAGGTCCTTCGTGGACGCCACGAAGGCGTGGTTGCAGTAGCCCGCCTTGCCGTCCACCCGCAGCGAGTGCGTACCGCTGTAGGCGACCGAGGTGTCCACCGACACCGTCCCGCTGCCCGAGCAGTCGGGCGCGACCTGCTGCCACTGGCCGGAGGGCACAGTGCCGGTCTGGTCCTCGAAGTCCGTGCAGATCACCGCGCCCTGGCAGTTGGCGGGCGGCGGGGGAGTGGTCGGCGGGGTCGTGGGAGGCGTGGTGGGGGGTGTCGTCGGCGGCGTGGTGGGCGGCGGGTTGCCGGTGCCGCCGCACGCCGTGCCGTTGAGGGTGAACGCGGTGGGCGCCGGATCGGCGGCGCGCCAGGTGCCCTGCACGCCGAAACCGGTGGCGGCGCCGGTCGCCAGGGACCCGTTGTAGGCGGCGTTGACGGCCGTGACCGCCTGGCCGGTCTGGGTCACCTGGGCACTCCAGGCCGACGTGATCTGCTGGTCGCCGCCGTACGTCCACTGCAGTTGCCAACCGCTCAGCGCCGGGCCGAGGTTCGTGACCTGGATCTGCGCGGTGTAGCCGCCGGACCACTCGTTGACGGTGTACTGCACCGAGCAGCCGGCCGAGGCGCCGTGCGCGGGCAGCGCGGCCACGGCGGGCAGCAGCAGCGCGACCGCGGCCAGCGGCCACAGCCAGGGCCTGCGGCCGAACCGGCCGCGGGAGGTGCGAGGCGACGACCGGCGGGCCGCCGGGCGCGGCAGGAAGCGTAAGGATCGCAAGGTGCTCCTCCTGAGGTGGGGGGTGTGGGAGCGCTCCCACATATACGAAAGGGCGCGCCCCGTGTCAATGCGCCCCGCACCGGGCCTCCACAGGGGAAAGCCCGCTCTCCCCGTCGCCTCGGGGGAGCGGGCTTTCCGGCCCGGGAGGTTCAGCCCTTGCTGGAGCCCAGCGACAGGCCGGCGATGAACTGCTTCTGCAGCAGGACGTAGACCACCAGGGTCGGGATCGCCGCGATCATGGCCGCGGCCGCGATCAGGTTCTGGTTGCTGACGAACTGGCCCTGGAGGTTGGCCAGCGCGGAGGTGACCGGCCGCTTGTCACCGGACGACATCAGGGTGATGGCCCAGAAGAAGTCGTTGTAGATCCAGGTGGTGAGCAAGGTGGCCAGCGCCGCCAGGGCGGGCCGGCACAGCGGCACCGTCAGCCGCCAGAAGCGGGTCCACAGCGAGGCGCCGTCCACGAGTGCGGCCTCGTACATCTCGCCGGGGATCGACTTCATGTAGTTGCTCAGCACGAAGACGCAGAAGCCGAGCTGGAAGGCGACGTTGATGGCGACCAGGCCGAAGATCGAGTTGTACATCAGGCCGCTGCCGGCCAGGAAGTGCGGCAGGTGGATCTTCAGGTAGATCCGGTACAGCGGGGTGATGATCACCTGCTGCGGCAGCAGGTTGCCGGCCGTGAACAGGATCAGCAGCGAGATGTTGATCTTGAGGTTCACCCGGGTCAGCACGAAGGCCACCCCGGAGGCCAGGCACAGCACGATGATGACCGCGGGTACCGTGATCAGCGCCGAGTTCCAGAAGAAGTGCAGCATGTCCGACTGCGTCCACGCGTCCCGGAAGTTCTGGAACGTGATGTGGTGCGGCATGGACACGTAGCCGTACTTGCGGGTGTCCGAGTACGGCCGGACCGCCACGTACAGCGCGAACGCGATCGGCAGCAGCCACAGGACGGACGCGACGATCAGGAACACCTGGGAGGCGATCTGGCCCCAGGGCCGGGGCCTGGCGGGGCCGGCGCCACGGGGCGTCTCGGCGACGGCGGGCCGTCCGGGGAGGGTTTCGGCGGCGCTCACTGCGACTCCTCCCGTCGGAAGGTCTGGTAGAGGAAGATCGAGATGGGCACCAGGGAGATCACCAGCAGCACCACGCCCAGCGCCGAGCCGAAGCCGACCCGCTGGGTCTCGCCCACGATGTTCGAGGTGACGAGCACCGACAGCAACTCCAGGCCGTTGATGCCCTTGTTGGTGATGTACACCAGGTCGAAGGCGCGCAGACTCTCGATGACGGTGACCACCATGATGACGATGTTGATCGGCCGCATCACCGGGAAGATCACCCGCCAGAACGTCTGCCAGGCGTTGGCGCCGTCCATCAGCGCGGCCTCGCGCAGCGTCGGGTCGACCGCCTTGAGGCCGGCCAGGTAGAGCACCATCACGTAACCGGCCTGCCGCCAGGTCGCCTCGACCAGCACCGCCCACAGGTTCAGATGCGGATTGCCGAGCCAGTCGATGGCATTGCTGTTGCCGTTGCGGCCGATGACCGTGTTGATCAGGCCGTAGTTCTGGGAGTAGACGAACTCCCAGACGATGCCGACCAGCGCCAGCGAGAGCATCACCGGCAGGAACAGGATGCTCTGGTACATCCTGCTGCCGCGGATGCCGCGGTCGATGACCACCGCGAAGAGCATGCCCAGCGGGGTGGCGATCACCACGAAGACGGCCAGCCAGATCAGGTTGTGCCGGACCGCGGGCCAGAACTCCGGGTAAATGGTGGCCGCTTGATGGTAGTTCTGCACACCGTAGACACAGCCGTTGTTCAGAATCGACGGCATGTTGGGCTTGCAGGAATGGGTGTGCAGGCTGCCCACGCCGTTCCACTTGGTGAACGACAGCAGCACCGTGCCGATCGCGGGGAACCACACGAACGCCAGGTCGAGCAGCAGCGGAATACCGAGCAGCAGCGCGACCACAATCCGGTCGCGATTCGTCATACGGCGCACATGCCGGCGGCGGCGGGCCGGCCGGTCCTTTTCGGACCGGCCGGCCTCCGCCGCCGGGGTGTGCACCTGGGAGACAGAGCTCATCAGGAGTAGATCGCCTTCGCCTGGGATTCCGCGCTCTTCTGCAGCGACGCGATGTTGCTCGTGCTCGGGTCGTCGATGAACTTCTGGATGATCGAGATCATCGCGGTGGCCATCGCCGGGTCGGCGTCGCGGTCCATGAACTGCGCGACCGCCTTGCACTTGGCGATCTCGGCGACCGACTTCTTCTGGATCGCGTCGTACGTGGGCGCCTGCAGGCCGGTGACCAGGCCGACGTCCCACTGGTCGGTCTTCAGGTACTCGGACTCTGCGGCGCCGGAGCCGATGTACTCCAGGATCGCCTTGGCGGCGTCCACGTTCTTGGCCTTCTTGCTGAGCATGAAGCCGTCGGTGGGCGCGTCCATGTAGTCCTGGCCCCACTTGGGGTTGACCGCCGGGAAGACGAAGAAGTCCAGGTCGGGCAGATTCGCCTTGTCCGTCACGTACTGGGCGGCGACCTGGTTGGTGCCCTGGAACATCATGCCGGCCTGCTTGCCCTCCAGCGCCTTCGCCGCGTCCTGCCAGATGCGTCCGTTGGCGCCGCTCTGCATGTAGGGCATGATCTCGGCCCAGTGCTGGAACACGGTGTTGACGCCCTGGTCGGTCCAGGGAATCTCGTGCTTCATCAGCTTGATGTGGTAGTCGTAGCCGTTGATCCGCATGTTCAGGATGTCGAACGTGCCGAGCGCCGGCCAGCCGTCCTTGTCGGCGAACGCGATCGGGATCAGGCCGTCGGACTTCATCTTCTTGGCGAGCGTCACGTACTCGTCCCAGGTGGTCGGGATCGAGTAATTGCGCTTGGCGAACTCGCTCTTGTTGTAGAAGACGACCCACGGGTAGTTGTAGATCGGCACCAGGTACTGGTGGCCGTCCAGGCCCGTGGACAGCTGCTTGGCGGCGGGACCGAAGTTGCCGCCGATCTTCTCCCAGACGTCGTCGATCGGCTGGGCCAGGCCCTGCGCCGCGAAGTACTGCATGCGGTAGCCGGCGAACCAGGTGAACAGGTCGTCCGGGGTGCCCTGCAGATAACTGGTGATGTTCTGCTGGAACGTGTTGTGGTCAACCGTGTTGATCTTGATGTTCACCTTGGTCGACGCGGTCGCGGCGGCGGTCAGCGCGGCGAAGGCGGTCTTGGCCGCCGGGTCGGAGTAGTTGGACCCGAAGGTGACCGAAGAACCCGCCACGGACGCCGGGCTGCTGCCGGAGCCGCTGTCCTTCTTCTTGCTGTCCGACGAGCTCGAACAGGCCGAAAGCAGTCCGCCGGAAACAACGGCGAGACCCGCCGCACCCGTCACGCCCTTGAGCAGGTTCCTGCGGCTGGGCGTCACGCTGCTGACGCTGCTGTCCGACGAGCTTCCCGACGACTCGACGTCCGACATGGTGCCTCCATGTGTGTGTGGGCGTATCCAGGGAGCTGAAGGCGAAATGTGCTGGCGGGAGCGGAGGTCTGAGGTCCCTCTCACACCGATCCGTTTCCAACAGAAGTCACCAAGATGAAACGCCATCGCAACTGCAGGCTAGTTCTACGCCACTCGCCCTATACCGTCAACGTTCTCTTCGTGATGCGTTGCCGGACCGTGATCTCTTATGCGTGTTGGAACGTGTTCGCTTCCGTTCGGAGCCGGACGTACCACGGCCGCCTCCCCCGCAACTGCTGTGGGGAGGCGGCCGGGTGGGACCTGACGGTGCCGCGGACCGCTGTGATTGCGCCGATACCGCTGGGTAGGCCCACGGACCGGCGCGAGTGCCGCCAGACTGGTTCCCTTCGAGAGCCCCCGGGCGTACGCCCGCGGGCGCGGGGCGTGGCAAAGATCGCGGAACGAGCGGAAGAACTCCGGGCACACTATGGGGACTTGGGCGGCTGTCGGGGCCACGACGCCCTGGACGAGGCCGTGCACGCGGGCGGCGCAAGCCCCCCGCGACGGGGCCAACGGCCCTGCGCCGTGGCCGAAAACCGCTGCCCTAGCCGGCGGTCGGCTGAATGATCGCCAGGTCGGCCGTCCGCTCCTCGAGCACGGTCCCGCCCTGGGCGATCCGCACCGTCAGCCGCAGCGCGTCCGCCGTGCAGCCCGGGAAGACGAGATACGTGGTGGTGGTTGCCACCCTCTGATAGGGCGTGAAGGTGACCGAGCGGGGGAGCGGATCGATGACCGGACAGCCGCTCGGCAGCCCGCCGGTCGAGGACGACACCCACGTCCCCAGCCAGGTCTCGGAGACCGTCTGGGTCTGCCCGGTGCAGTTGACGGCGCTCAGCGTCGCCGCGGACGACTGGCCGGGGGCCACCGCCGGGGGAGTGAAGGCCAGGCCGTCGGCGCGGATCACGCCCTGGCAGGTGGTCGGGGGAGTGTCGGCGGTGGCGACACCCGGCGCCAGGAGCGCCGCGGCGCCCGCGGCAGCGGCGGCGGTCAGGGCCGTGAGGACTCTGCGTGGCACGGGGGGATTCCCTTCTGCGGGCGGCACGGGCGAGCGCCCGCGCGCGAGGACCGGGGACCTGCCCAACGTGACCGCGGCGCCGCCGCACTGGCAATGCCGCGGACGGCAACTGCCGGTCGCCGCCGAACGGTTCCGGACGGCCCGCGCGCAGCCCCGCGCCGTCGCCGGCCGGCCCGGCGGCGCGCCCGCGGATCCGGCCCCTGCGCTGCCCGCCTCCCGCCCCGCGGCGCCCGGCGGACCCCGTGCCCGGCAGACTCCGCGCCGCCCCGGACGGGCGGATCGTTTCCCCTCTTCCGCAGGCGCTTGCGGGGACTCTTCCGGGGACCTTTCCGGGACCTCTTCCCGGGACCGGACGCGGACCGGCAATCACGGGGACCCGATCGGCGGGGCAGGGCGTGCCGAGAGATGATCGTGAGGACTCCGTGCACTCCTGCGGTCACGGGCCCGTCGGAGACAAGGATCGGCTGATGGACGTGAAAGGCTCGCATGAAGACTGAGTTCGCCACCCCGGCAGGGGCCAAGCACGCGCGCATGCTCGGCGTCGGCGCGTACCGCCCGCGGCGGGTGGTCGACAACGCGGAGATCTGCCGGCACATCGACTCCTCGGACGAGTGGATCCGGGCGAGGACCGGCATCGTCACGCGCCGCTGGGCGGCGCCCGACGAGACGCTCGGCGCCATGGCCGAACAGGCCGCCAGCAAGGCGATCGCGGCCGCCGGCATCACCCCCGCCGACATCACCTGCGTCATCGCGGCCACCTTCACCCACCTGATGCAGACCCCCGCCGTCGCCACCGAGATCGCCCACCGCATCGGCGCCGACGGCGCGGCCGGCTTCGACATCTCCGCCGGCTGCGCCGGCTTCGTGCACGGCCTGGTGCTCGCCTCCGACTCGGTCCGGGCCCGCGGCGGCCACGTCCTGGTGGTCGGCGTCGAGCGGATGTCCGACATCCTCGACCTGACCGACCGCTCCACCGCGTTCATCTTCGGCGACGGCGCGGGCGCGGTCGTCGTCGGCCCCTCCGACACCCCGGGTATCGGCCCCGCGGTGTGGGGCGCCGACGGCTCCCAGGCCGACGCCATCCGGCAGAGCGTGCCCTGGGACACCCTGCGCACCGACCCCGGCCACCCCTTCCCCGCCCTGCGCCAGGACGGCCAGCGGGTCTTCCGCTGGGCGGTCTACGAGATGTCCAAGGTCGCCGTGCAGGCCCTCGACGCGGCCGGGGTCGCCCCCGGCGAACTCGACGCCTTCATCCCGCACCAGGCCAACGAGCGCATCATCGACAGCATGACCCGCTCCATGGGCCTGCCCGACACCGTCACCGTCGCCAAGGACATCGTCACCTCCGGCAACACCTCCGGCGCGTCCATCCCGCTGGCCATGGACGCCGTCCTCGCCTCCGGCGCCGCGGTCTCCGGCGACACCGCGCTGCTCCTCGGCTACGGAGCCGGCCTGTCCTACGCGGCGCTGGTGGCCACCCTGCCGTAGGCCGGCAGCCGTCATCGGGGGCGGGACCGGACCCCGGATGCGGCGCGAGGGCGGCGGGCCGGGCCCGCCGCCCCGGCGGTGCGAGCGGCCGCAGGCGTACGGTGGCGCGACGAGCCCCGGCCGTTACGGCTGCGCTACGAGCCCCGGCCGTACGGCGGGTGCGCGGCCGGCGGCCGGATGCGCGGGCTCAGCGCACCTGATGGGCGGCGAGGAAGTCGTCCACGATACGGCGGACGAACGACACCCCGAAGGTGCGCCCGGCCAGCAGGCGGCGGAAGACCAGCGGCCCGGCCAGCTCGTCCACGGCCGTACTGGTGTCCAGGTCGGCGGGCAGCTCGCCGCGGGACTTGGCCGCCTCGACGACCTCGCGGAGCACCAGCGACCCCTCTTGATACAAGGTCACCTTCAGCCCGGCGAAGGACGGATCGACCCCGGCGCGGTCGATCACCGCGCGCATCCCGATCTCGCTCACCGGGTCGTGCAGCACCTCGCGCAGGCCGTTGAGCCCGCGGACCAGGTCGCCGTGCAGGTCGCCGGTCGGCACGGCGCGGGCGTTGCAGATCCGGTCCACGATGGCGTCTCTGATCAGCCCCGCTGCCTCCGGCCAGTGCCGGTACAAAGTGGTCCGGCCCACCCCGCTGCGGGCGGCCACCGCTACGTGGGTCACCGCCGCCCAGCCCTGCTCGGCGAGGAGTTCCTGTGCGGCCTGCATGGCCGCGGCCCGGCTGCGTGCCGCGCGGGGGTCGGTGGGACGGGGGGCGGCGGCCTGCTGGCGGTCCGCGGCCTCGGCGATAGTCGGCGTCAAGGGCTTTCCCTCCCTGCTGCTTGCCCGCGCCGCTGCCGCCGTGTCCGGCGGACCGTCGGGGCGCGGGGGAC
Organism: Actinacidiphila acididurans; assembly: GCF_016918855.1. Lineage (GTDB taxonomy): Bacteria > Actinomycetota > Actinomycetes > Streptomycetales > Streptomycetaceae > Actinacidiphila > Actinacidiphila acididurans. The sequence goes on along the minus strand of NZ_JADKYB010000013.1, from coordinate 231,642 downwards.
CTGCCCCCACGGTGGCTGGTCCGGCTCCGTGGGGCGCCTCTGCTTACGGTAGAGGAAGGGGATCGTCCACGGCGTGGTAGCGGACAGCTTGTGGTCCATCTCGCGTACCCCCGAAAGGGGTTGGGCCGGAGCGCGGACGGCTCGGCGTGTCTTTCGCGGACCGCCGCGTATCCGGACGAGGTTGCGGCGGCGAAGGAGATTCGGGCCCGGACGGGGGCGCGGGCGAAGCAGACCGTACGCGAGTGGCGGCGGACCGCGGCCCGCCGCCACTCGCGTCTGCTGCCCCCGCCCCACGGGCACTGGCGGCCGCGCCGGCCCTGTCAGGTGGGCCGGCGGACCGATCCGTCAGGCGGGGAGCGTCACGGTGAGCACGCGCCGCCCCCGGGGGGAAGCACCGGGGCACCGCCGGGGCGGACCCCGGGGATCCCGGCGCACCCGATTCCGGGCGGCCGGCGATACGGGCCGGGCATGCGATCACCGCACGCGCATCCTTTCAGGGCCCGCCCGCCCTGCCATCGCATTCCGGCCACCCCCGCGAGCGCCCCGCCTGCCCCATCCGCACCGGCCGCCCGCCCCGCCGGACCTGCGCCGACCGCCGTTTCCCGGCTTCGGCACGGCCCGTGGCACCGGATGGGGTCGGCCGGATTCTTGTCCCGGGCCGCGCCATCCGTCCGTCGAACGGGCGGTTCGCGGCCCCCGCGCGATTAGCACGCCCGCACTTCGGTCTATACGTCATTAAGTATGACAATCGGGTCGAGTTGAGGTCGGACAAGGAGCACCATGAGCCAGGGCGAGCAGCTCGCGGGGCGCCCCGCCGACCCCACCCCGGACCCGCCGGGCTCCCCGGGCACCCCGCCCGCCGGCCGCGGCAGGCGCCGCCGCTTCCCCGTTCCGTGGCGAGCCCGTACCCACCGCCTGCTCCCCTGGAAGCACAAACGCGACCTGACCCCGCCCCAGCGCCGCCGCCGTACCCTGACCGTCCGCACCACCCTGGCCCTGCTCGCCCTGTTCACCGGCCTGCTCGGCTGGTCGATCGGCAAGGCGCTGACCTACCCCGGCAAGGACAGCACCATGGCCCGCCTCGCGGAGTGGGCCCGCGACCACGAACTCGGCTTCGTCGTCGACAAGCTGGAGGACCTGCAGTACCAGATGCATCCGCCCAAGGTCGGCGGCACCCTGCCGGCCTCCGCCCTCGCCCGGATGCGGGCCACCGCCCCCGCCGGCACCCAGAGCGGCACCGCGTCCCCGCTCGTCCCGCTGCACGCCCCCATGCCGCCCATGGTCTCCCCGGCGCTCCCCGGCGAAGGCGTCTACCGCACCCTGGTCACCGCCCACGGCCGCCCCCTGGTCCAGGGCACGTACGTGCGCCCCGACGCCGAGCACACTTCCTACGAGGCCGCCGTCGCCTGGATCAGCGAGAAATACGCCCGCTTCCAGCTCCACCCCGGCTTCCGCGAGCCCGGCGGCACCTTCGACGTACCCCCCACCATCCCGGAGGGGCAGCGCACCGGCCTCGTCGCCACCTGGAACGGCGGCTTCCGGATCACCGACGGCGGCTCCCGCGGCGGCTTCTACCTCGACGGCAAGCTCGACGGCAGCCTGCGCGACGGCGCCGCCTCCGAGGTCTTCTACCGCGACGGCTCGCTGCGCATCGGCGTCTGGGGCCGCGACGTGACCATGACCAAGGACGTGGTCGGGGTCCGCCAGTGCCTGGAGCTCATGGTCGACGGCGGCCGGGTCGTGCCCGACATCGGCGACGACAGCAAGTGGGGCGTCAGCGACCAGAGCCGGATGTTCGTCCCGCGTTCGGGTGTCGGCGTCACCGCCCGCGGCGACATCGTCATGGTCGTCGGCCAGGCCCTGTCCGCCCGCAGCCTGGCCGAACTCATGCAGCGCGCCGGCGCCGTACGGGCCATGCCGCTCGACATGAATCGTGCCTGGCCCTCCTTCATGTCCTACGACGCCACCCACGACCCGGCCAACCCCAAACCCGCCAACATCCTCGACTTCGAGGACCCGCCGGACCGCTACTACGTCCAGGCCACCCGGGACTTCGTCGCCGTCTACGCCCGTTGATCCGCCCCCCTGATCCGCACCTTCGGGCCGCGAGCGGAAAAACCCGCTGGACGCACGGCATAAGCTCGAGAACATGGCAGAAGGTCACCACGAACCGCACGGCCACGACGTCTCCCAGGGCGGCGCTCCCCAGGGCAGCGTCCGCGTCGACAGCTGGATCTGGTGCGTACGGCTGACGAAGACCCGTTCCCTGGCCGCCGCCGCGGCCAAGGCCGGCCATGTCCGGGTCAACGGGGAACGCGTCAAGCCCGCCCAGTCGGTGAAGGTCGGCGACGAGGTACGGCTCTTCCACGCCGGCCGCGAGCGCGTCGTCATCGTCTCCCGCCTGCTCAACAAGCGGGTCGGCGCGCCCCTGGCCGTCCAGGCGTACGTCGACAACAGCCCGCCGCCGCCCCCGCGCACCGAGGCCCTGGCCATGGGCGTCCGCGACCGCGGCGCCGGCCGCCCCACCAAGCGCGACCGCCGCGAACTGGAACGCCTGCGCCTGCTCGGCCCCGACTTCCGCCGCAACACGGACTGACCGGTCGGGTGTCTCCCCGGGCCGGCCCGGGCGCCCGTGAGGGTGGCGGGGCCGGCGTCGGTACGCCCCGGGCACGGCCTCGGCGGGACCTCAGCGGGACTGGACGCCAACGGATTCCACTCCGGGTCCCGCGGGTGGGCGGTGCGGAGCCCGGAATTCCACTGCGGGCGCGGCGGACGCGGCGCTGTGCGCAAGGCCGGGGCACCTTCACCGACGCCGGCCGCGCGGCTCCGGCCCGGCTCGACGAGCGCGGCCGGACAGTCCGGGACCGCCTGGCCTCGCTTATCCCGGCCGAGCGCGACCAGCTCCATGCCCTGCTGCTCCGGCGCAACCAGGTGAGCATCGTGGCGCCCGGCGGCATACCCTCGCCCCCGTAAACTTGCGGTGCTAGTTTACGGGAGGCGGCACACCCCGTCGCCGCAGCCCGAGCCGGGCGAGCCGCGGTGATACGGCGCGCGGCCCACCCCGTATCACCGCGAGGAGCCCGCGATGCGCACCGTCCACTTCGCCGCCGCCCGCCGCACTCCCATCGGGAAACTTCGTGGAGCGCTCTCCGGCGTACGGCCGGACGACCTCGCCGCCGGGGCGCTGGGCGGAATGCTCGCGGACGTACCCGCCCTGGACCCGGCCCGTATCGACGACGTCTACTGGGGCGCGGCCAACCAGGCCGGCGAGGACAACCGCAATGTCGCGCGCATGGCCGTACTCCTGGCCGGCCTGCCGGAGAGCGTTCCCGGGGTCACCGTCAACCGGCTGTGCGCCTCCGGCATGGAAGCCGTCACCAGCGCGGCCCGTGCGATCGCCGCGGGCGAGGCCGACGTCGTGGTCGCCGGCGGCTCCGAATCCATGAGCCGGGCCCCCTTCGTCCTGGCCCGCCCCGAGGAAGCCCTGCCGCGCGGCATCGAGACCCACGACACCCGGCTCGGCTGGCGGCTGACCAACCCCCGCATGCACGACCTGCACGGCGTGCTCTCCATGGGCGAGACCGCCGAGGAGGTCGCCGACCGCTACCGCGTCAGCCGCGCCGACCAGGACGCCTTCGCCCTGCGCAGCCACCGCAACGCCACCGCGGCCCGCAAGAATGGCCTCTTCGACGCCGAGATCCTTCCCGTCACCCGCCCCGACGGCGTGGTCGTCGACCAGGACGAGTGCATCCGCGAGGACACCACCGCCGAACGCCTGGCCGGCCTCAAGCCGGTCTTCCGGGCCGGCGGCACCGTCACCGCCGGCAACTCCTCACCCATGAACGACGGCGCCGCCGCCCTCCTCCTGGTCAGCGAGGACGTCCTCGACGAACTCGGCCTCGAATCCCTCGGCCGTTACGCCGCCGGCGCCAGCGCCGGCGTCCACCCCGACGTCATGGGCATGGGCCCGGTCCCCGCCACCCGCCGCGCCCTCGCCCGCCTCGGCCGCGACATCTCCTCCGTGGAGGCGGCCGAATTCAACGAGGCCTTCGCCGCCCAGGCCCTCGCCTGCGTCCGCGAACTCGCCATCGACCCCGACCTCGTCAACCCCGACGGCGGCGCCATCGCCCTCGGCCACCCCCTCGGCTGCTCCGGCGCCCGCATCCTCACCACCCTCCTCCACCGCATGCGCCGCACCGGCGCTCACCGCGGGCTGGCCACCATGTGCGTGGGCGTCGGCCAGGGCGCGGCCGTCCTGGTCGACCGCGACTGACAAGGGCCGTAAAGGGGTGGGAAGGGGTGGGGAGAGGTGGGGAGAGGTGGGGAGAGCGCTCTCCCCACCCCTTCGCGGCGCCGGGCGCATGCGGTGCGCGTGTCACGCGCCGATGTCCATGGCGGCGACCGCCTCGATCAGCTTCTCGGCGGATCCGGGCGGCAGGCGCCGGGCGTAGAGATCCGCGGAGGAGGACCAGGCCGGGTGCTCGTGGACCAGGCCGACCGCCCGTGCGGGGTCGCAGGTGTCCGGGCCGAGAAATTCGCGGACCACGGCGGCTGCCACCGCAGCGGGCGCCCGCTGCGCCGCCAGATCCGTGAGCAGACCGTCGAGACCGCCCGCGGCGTGGACCGCTCGGCAGGCGTCCAGCCACTGGGCGGACCACCAGCGGTGCGGGCCGCGGGGTGCCTCCAGGGCGGCCCGGAACGTGGGCGCCAGCGCGGAACGCAGCCGGTCGAGCAACTCCGCCGGGTCGCCCGCCAGATGCGGATACTCGGCGGCGAAATGGCGCCACTCCCAGTCGGGAGACATCTCGGCCGTCACCTCGGGCGTCACCGGGCGTGCGGCGTAATAGGGGTCGGCCGCGATGAACACCGAGCCCAGGAGCCCGTAGTCCACCCGGCAGTGCTCGGCCAGGAGCACCGCGTCGTACAGATCCTTGCCCTGGGGGTGCATGTCGGTGGCCAGCCACAGGAGCTTCCAGGCGAGCGAGAGTTCGGGGGTGGCCCCGAGCAGGCGTGAGCCGCCGACGGTCTCCTCCCGCGGCGGCACCGGCAGCGGCTCGCCGAAGACGAAGTCGAGCTGGACGACGCCGTCGGTGGAGCCGCAGGTCCACGGCAGGACGAGCCGTCGGCCCTGGGCGCGCTCGTAGGTCCAGATGTCCTCGCTCACCGCGTCCCGCGCATCGAAACGCACGGCCTGATCCGGCGCGGAGGACGCCGTGGACGCCGACGCCGCCCGCTCGGCGCCCCGCGCGATGCCGTCCAGCATCGCCGCGGTCCGGTCCTCCTCGAGCCGCCACTGCGCGGGCACGACCACGAAGTCCAGGTCACCGGGCTCACGCGCGGCGTCGCCGAACCACTGGGCGAGCAGCACGCTGCCGCGCAGCACGAGATGATCACGCCAGGGCGAGGCGGCGACCGAGGCCAGCACGAGGTCCATCGCCGTGCGGCGCGCCGTCAGCCACGCCGTCCGGGCGGCCGGGTCCGCGAAGTCCGGGTCGCTCGCGCGGAAGGCGTTGGCGTGGTGCTTGAGCGCCGGATCGAAGACCGGCCGCTGGAGAGCGCTCTCGTCGTCGATCCGGCGCAGGGTCGGTGGCAGCTGGAGCCGGGCCAGCTCCTCCCCGGTCAGGGGCCCGCGCGGCACGCGCTGCTGCCACGTGCCCAGGGACTCCCAGCTCTTGCTCATCGCCGCGCCGCCTCGTCCGCCGTCATGACGATCCACCCTTCGTCGACTGCCAGGTTGCTGTCGTGGACCACGAATTCCTGCTCCACCTCGGCGATCTCGACGCCGAGGTCCACCACCGAGCGCTTCAGCGCCGCCAGCCGTGCCCGGGCGGTCGGCAGCCCGACCCCGTGGCAGCGCTGGGTGACGAACCGTTCCTCGCGGCCGGTGCCGGCACGGATCCGCCGCGCGTTCCACGACACGTGCGCGTCATGGGCGACAGCCGTCGCGGTGAGCGCGTCCAGGAGCACCGCGGCGTCCGGGGCACCCGGGGTGAGCAGCACTTTCAGGTGATGCTCGAAGTACCGGCCGGCGCCGTCGGCCCGGCCGCCGAGGCCGCCCGGCAGCAGCGCCTGCGCGTCGGAGCGCGGCACGACCGGATCCCACGGCGGGACCTCGATCTTCACCCGCACCGGCGGGAAACCCGCCGCCCGCAGCGCCCCCGCGGCCCGGCGGCAGACGCGCACCTGCTCCTCGTACGACCCGCGGCCGCGCAGCGTGACCATGGGCTGCGACGGCACGCGCCCCCGCGCCAGCACGATGTGCGTGAACTTCCAGCCCCGCTCGGCCGACCACCGCGCCAGCCGGATCGCCGCAGCGGCACCGTCGGGGCAGCGGACGGTGATGTGCGCCTCGAACTCGCCGAACTCGCCGACCGTCATGCCCGGATGATCTCAAACAGGTGTGCGGAGCAGGAAACGACTTTCCCGCGGATCGCCTGGGGCTTCCCGCCTCCGATGCGGCCGGCCGGCGCGGTGGTCCGCTCCCGACACGTCCCCTCCCGGCAGCCCGGAGCGACCGACGGGGGACAGGCCGTACGGACCCGCCGTACGCGAGCCCCAGGTGTCACCGGACCGGCACACGCGGCGCGCCGGAGCGTTACACGCCGCCCCGTACCATGGAGGAACCGCCGGGCCGAGGTCGTCCGCAGGCGAGACCCTCCGCCCGCAGCCCCTCAGGAGCCCTCCCCGTATGCGCGTACAGCGATTCACGCTGCCCGTCTGGCTCGCCCACACCCTGCACTGGCAACGCGGCCCCGTCCCCTGGCAGGCCGTCGTACGCAGCACCCTGAGCGCCGGGGCGCTGCTGGCCGTCGGCGGCGCCGCGGGCCACCCGACGAGCGGGGTGATCGCGGCGCTCGGCGCGATGCTGACCACCTTCGCCGACCGGCCCGGCAGCCGCCGCCGCTCCGTCCCGCACCTGGGCCTGCCCGCGCTGGCCGGAGCCGTCGGGATGCTCGCCGGCACCCCGCTGAGCGGTTCGCCCCTGCTCACCCTCGCGCTGACCGGCCTCGCCCTCGTGGCGGGAGCGCTCAGCGCGGCCGGCCCGGTCGCCTCGACGGCCGGCACCCAGTTCCTCATCACCGCCGTGCTCGCCGCGGGAATGCCGCTGCCCGAACCCGCCTGGCAGCGCGCCGCGCTCTTCCTGGCGGGCGCCTGCTGGACGGTGCTGCTGCGGGTGGCCCTGCCCGCCCCCGGCGCCCGGCTGGACTTCCTCGACGGGGAGCGCGCCGCGGTCGCCGCCGCCTATGACGCGGTCGCCGACCTGCTGGCGGCCGCCGGGGGGCCGCACGCCCTGGCCCGCCGGGCCGCGCTGACCGCCGCCCTGGACCGCGCCCAGGACGCGCTCGCCGCACCCCGCCGGTGGCACCGGCCGACCGCCACCGAACGCCTGCTGCGCGCCCGGTTCACCGCCGTCCTGCCGCTGGCCGAGGCCGCCACCGCCCTGACCTGGGCCGCCGCCCTTGTGCCCGCCCGCGCCGCCGAGGGCCCGCGCCGGCTGGCCGCCGCCGTACGCTCCGGCACCCTGCCCGGGCCGCTGCCCGCGCCGCTGCGGGAGGGCCCCGGGCTGCGCGCGCTGGACGACGCCCTGCTGCGGGCCGCCGTGGCGTTCGGCTCCACACCCCCGGCGAGGATGCCGCGCCATCCGCGGCCGGCCGCGCATGAGGACCCGGCGCCCCTGCGCACGGCGGCCCGTCGCGTGTTCGGACCGGCCGGACGGGAGTACGGGGTGCGTGTGGCCGGCTGCGTCGCGGCCAGCACCGCAGCCGCGCAGGCCCTGCACCCGCACCACTGGTACTGGCTGCCGGTCACCGCGGTCTTCCTGGTCAAGCCCGACCTCGGCCCGCTCGCCTCCCGCGCCATCAACCGCGCCCTGGGCACGGTCGCCGGCGCCCTGCTCTTCGCCGTCCCGGCCGCCGCGCTGCCGGCCGGCGGCCCCTGGCCCTACGCCCTCGCCCTGGCCTGCTCCGCGGCGCTCCCGGTCGCCGGTCGGCACTTCGCCGCGCAGACCGGCGTGGTCACCCTCATGGCGCTGGCCTTCGTCACCGTCGGCGGCGACAAGGGCGCGTACTGGAACCGGATCGGCGACACCCTGCTCGCCTGCGCCATCGTGCTGCTCGTCGGCCACCTGCCGTGGCCGGTACGGCGCGGCGCCGACGTCCGCGCCCGGCTGACCGACGCCGCCGCGGCCACCGACGCCTACCTCGGACACGTCCTGGACGGCCCCGGCGACCGCGAGCACCGCTTCGCCCTGCGCCGCGCCGCCTACCGGTCGCTGGCCCACGCGCGCAGCGCCGCCGAACTCGCCGCGGCCGAACTGCCGTCGCTGGCCCGGCACTCCCGGGGCGCCACCGGGCGCGTCGCCGACCTGGAACGGTTGGTCGACGCCGCCACCGCCACCGCCGTGCACCTCGACCACGGCGACCCGGCGGCCCGCGCCCGGCTGCTGGAACTGGCCGGCGAGCGCTCCCCCCGGCCCGCCGCCCGGACCGCCCCGTAGCCCCGCGACCCGCATTCCCCCAGGCCGGAGCGTACTTGGCCACCGGCCCCCGGTCTGGGAGAATGATTCACGTGCATAGACCTCCACGTGGCCGGGCGGAGCGGTGAGCGCCCCGGGCGGGGCGCAGCTCCTCGCGATCAGTGACCTGCACGTCGGATACGAGGCGAACCGCTCGATCGTCGAGGACCTCAGACCCGACACCGACGAGGACTGGCTGATCGTCGCCGGCGACGTGGGAGAGCGCTCCACCGACATCCTGTGGGCGCTCACCACGCTGAAGAACAACTTCGGCACCGTGATCTGGCTGCCCGGCAACCACGAGCTGTGGACCCCGCAGGGCGACCCGCTCCCGCTGCGCGGCCAGGCCCGCTACGACCACCTGGTCGCCGAACTGCGCCGGATCGGCGTCCACACCCCCGAGGACCCCTACCTGCTGTGGGAGGGCCCCACCGGGCCGGTCGCGGTCTGCCCGCTGTTCACGCTCTACGACTACACGTGGCGGGACGGCACCCCGGGCGCCACCACCAAGGAGGAAGCGCTCGCCCACTCCCGCGAGCTGGGCGTGGTGTGCACCGACGAGTACTTCCTGCACCCCGACCCGCTGCCCGCCATCGACGACTGGTGCCGCGCCCGGGTCGCCGCCACCGCCCGCCGCCTGGACGCCCTCGACCCGTCGCTGCAGACCGTCCTCGCCAGCCACTGGCCGCTGCGCCGCGACCCCACCGCCGTCCTGCACTACCCCTCCTTCGCCCTGTGGTGCGGCACCGAACTCACCGAGGACTGGCACCTGCGCTACCGCGCCGCCGAGGTCGTCTACGGCCACCTGCACATCCCCCGGGTGATCCACCGCGACAACGTGCGCTTCACCGAGGTCTCCCTCGGCTACCCGCGCGAATGGGGCCGCCGCCCGGCCGGCCCCTCCGGCCCGCGCCGCATCATGGCCGGCCGCCAGGGGGTGGCCCGGTGATCGAGCACCTGGTGCCCGCCGAAGTACGCTCCCGCGCCGCCTACGGCACCGAACTCGACGACGCCCCCCTGTTCCCCGAGGAAGCCGTCCACGTCGCCAAGGCCGTCGCCAAGCGCCGCGCCGAGTACGCCGCCGGACGCGCCTGCGCTCGCGCCGCGCTCGCCGCCCTGGGCACCGAACCCGGCCCCATCCTGCGCGACCCGCAGCGCGGCGCCCCGCAGTGGCCGGCCGGCGTCGTCGGCAGCATCACCCACTGCGACGGCTACCGCGCCGCCGCCGTGGCCCGCGCCACCGACATCCTCACCCTCGGCATCGACGCCGAACCGCACGGCCCGCTGCCCGAAGGCGTCCTGGACCTGGTGCTGTCCACCCCCGCCGAACGCGCCGCCCTGGACGACCTGACCGCCGTCGCCCCCGCCCTCCACTGGGGCCGGCTGCTGTTCAGCGCCAAGGAGACCGTCTACAAGGCGTGGTACCCCTACCACCGGCGCATGCTCGGCTTCAAAGAGGCCGAACTCCTCTTCGCCCGCGACCCCGGCGCCGCCGACCGCGGCACCTACACCGCCCGGCTGCTCATCCCCGGCCCGCTGCTCGCCGAGGGCACCGGCCCCGACGTGTTCAGCGGCCGCTGGATCGTCCGCGACGGTTTGGTCGTCACCGCCATCGTGGTGCCCAACGAGGACCGCGCCGGCACCGGCGGCCCCACGGACCGCCGCGTCGCCGTGTAGCTCCCGCGCGCAGGCCGGCGGACACCGCGACCGTAACTCCTGAAACGACCAGGCTGAAGCGATCAGGAGAGCGCTCTCCCGCGCCCCGGGGAGCGCCCCGCCCCCGCTCACGCCGACTCGCGCGCCACCAGCGTCGTCTTGAAGATCACCGACCGGGTCCGGTGCTCCGGGTCGTCGATCAGCGCCAGCAGCAGCCGGGCCATCTCGGCGGCCATGTCCTCCACCGGCTGCCGCACCGTGGTCAGCAGCGGCCGGGCCGCCAGCGCCGCACTGCTGTCGTCGAACCCGACCACCGCCACGTCCTGCGGCACCCGCCGTCCGAAGTCCCGCAGCACCAGCAGCGCGCCCTGTGCCATCAGGTCGTTGGCCACGAACACCCCGTCCAGGTCCGGCTGCTCGGCGAGCAGGGCCCGCATCGCCCCCTCGCCGCCCTTCTGGGTGAAGCCGCCCTCGACGCTCGGCACGTACGCCACCCCGTGCTCGGCCATCGCCTGCCGGAACCCGGTCAGCCGTTCCTGCCCGGCCGCCGAGTCGTACGGGCCCGCGATGGTCACGATCCGCCGGCAGCCGCGCGCCACCAGGTGGTCCGCGGCCAGCCGGGCGCCCGCCTGCTGCGAGATGTCCACGTAGCTCACCGGCGTCGGGGTGGGCGGCCGCCCGAACAGCACCGTCGGCAGCCCCGCCTCGGTGAGCATGAACGGCAGCGGGTCGCCCGGCGCTATCGACACCAGCACCACTCCGTCGGCGTGCTCCTGCCGCAGCGTCGAGACCAGGCTGTGCCGGGCGTCGTCGGAGTCCGCGAGCATCAGCACCGGGTGCACCCCGCGCGGCCGCAGCACCGTCAGCAGGCCGCCCACTATCCGGCCGAAGAACGGATCGCTGAACACCTGCCCCAGGAACGGGTCGTCGGCCGCCTGGTGGTCCGGCACCGAGAAGATCAGCGCCACCGAGTCGGTGCGGCGGGTCACCAGCGAACGCGCCGCGCGGTTGGGCACGTAACCCGTCGCCGCCACGGCCTCCTGCACGATCCGCTGGATCTCCGGATCGACATTGCGCGTGCCGTTGACCACCCGCGACACCGTCGCCCGGGACACCCCCGCCTCCTTGGCGACGTCTTCCAGCGTGGGCGGTCGCTGGCCGGCCGGGCGGCTGCTCGTCATGGTGCAGTTATACCACGTCGGAGAGCGCTCTCCCGAGTACGCCACGCCGCGCGAGCGCAGATGGGGCGGGGTGCGGCGGCCCACAGCAGCCCGCCGCACCTCGCCCCCGGATCACGGTCAGGACGTGATCCGCTTCACCCCTTCATCACCCCCGCGCAACCCGGGGAGAACCCCGGGCACCCGAGGAGCCACAGACGCCCGACCGGCCGGCCGGATCAGGCGTACACGCCGAACTCGTACAGCGAGTCGCCGTACGTCGTCCCGCGCTGCGTCATCGTCACCCGCACGTACCGCCCGGAGCCCGACACGTCCAGCGTGTCCACCCCGCCGCCGCCGGACGCCGTGCTGTACACGGTCGTCCACGACGAGCCGTCCGACGACACCTGCACCTGGTAGGCCTTCGCGTACGCCGCCTCCCAGCCGAGTTGCACGTGCCGTATCGCCGTCGTCTGCCCGAGGTCCACCTGGATCCACTGCGGGTCGCTCCAGTCGCTCGCCCACCGGGTGTCCCACTTCCCGTCCGTCGCGTTCGACGGCGGGTAGGGCGCGCCCGTCCCGGTCTGCTGGTACGACGAGGCGGTCGTCGGGCGGCCCAGCGCCACGTTCGTGCCCGCCACCGGCGGCGCCACCACCCGCAGCGACCTGGTCTCGATCCCGACGTTGCCGTGCCCGTCGTAGGCGTACACGTACACCTTCCACACCCCGAGTGTCTTCGGTGCGGTGACCGTGAACTGCCCGTCGCCGGTCTGCGTGAACGTCGCCTGCTGCAGCCCGGTGCCGCTGTCCACGTACTTCGAGGAGTACAGGAGCTGGTAACGCACCAGGTCGCCGTCGGGGTCGGTGGCCGGCGCGCCGACCGTGAAGGTGCCCCCGGCCGGCACCGAGGAGGTGTTGCTCAGCGTCATCGAGCCGATCACCGGCGGGGTGTTCGCCTGCGGGCTGCCGCCGTAGGCCCGCGCCACGGCGTAGTACGACAGCCGCTTCCAGCCGCCCGGGCGCAGGTTGAACCACACCCCGCCGAAGTCGTTCTCCTCGCCGTAGTTGAACAGCGTCGCGCCCAGTGCGACCCCGGTGTGCCCGGCGATGCAGTTCCACGCCGAGGTGTAGCCGTCGCGTGTCTGGGTGTCGGTCGGCTCGTTCGGCACCCCGTTGGCGTCGCCCGGCACCTCCCACTCACCCGGCTCACCGGACTCGGTCACGATGTACGGCTTGGTGTAGCCGCCGTTGATCCAGTCCTGCCGCACATTGCACACCGCGCCGTAGGAGTTGACCGCGTACAGGTCCAGCGACGGCGTGTACTGCTTGTAGTACGGCCACGCCCCCGTCCACGCGTCGGTCGACGTCACCGGGTGGTTCGGGTCGATCGCGTGGATCGCCTGCACCACCTGCTCCACGAACTGCGCGTACGCGATCCGCTCCTGCTCGACCTGCGCGCCGCTGTAGTGGTCCTGGGTGGTGAGGATGACCTCGTTGCCCACGTCCCACATCAGCACGCCCGGATGGTCCTTGTACGTCGTCACCCAGTTCCGCACGTCGCTGAGCACGCTGTTCTTGTACGCCGTGTCGTTGACGTAGTCCGCGCCCTGGTTGAGCCAGAAGCCGTTGACCACCTTCATGCCGTACGCCGCCGCCGCGTCCAGCAGCGGCTTGCTGGAGGCGTCCGTGCCCCAGGTGCGCAGCGTGTTGACGCCCAGCGCCTTCAGGTCCCGCATGTGCGCGTCCGCCGTCGAGGTCGCCGGACCCCAGGTGACGCCCTTGACCTGCCACGGCTTGCCGTCGACCGTGAGCTGCCAGTTGCCCTGCGAACCCGTGACGTGCACGTTGCTCGCCCCGGACGGCACCGGCGGGTCGGCCAGCGGCGGCGGGGTGGTGCCGGTCGCGGTGGAGACCGTCACGTTGTCGATGCTCAGCGTCCCGCCGGAGGAGGTGTCGTCCGACGGCGAGGTGCACCCGCACACCGCGTTCGGGTACGAACCGCCGATCGCCAGCGCGAACTCCAGGAACACCCCGTGGTGCACCGCCGCGTTCCAGGTGGCGGTGCCCACCTGCGACTCGCTGACCTGCCAGACCTGCCGGCCGTCCAGGTACCACCGGATCTGCTCGTCCGACAGCGTGCGGTCCACCACCTCCGCATACGTGTGGTAGCCCGCCTGGCAGCCGACGCAGCTCGCCAGGCCGCTGGTCAGGCCGTTGTACTCCGCGCAGTTGCCGCCCGGCGCGGTGCCGCAGTGGAAGGTCGCCGACAACTGGTCGCGGCCGTTGACGTCCTCCATGATGTCGCTCTCGCCGACCCCCGGCCACGCCGAGAGATTGCCCCGGTAGGCGGCGCCGATCGCCCGGAACGAGGGCCAATAGCCCAGCGCCTTTGCCGGGTTCGGCTGCTTCACGGTCGCCGAGACCTGCAACTGGCCGCCGGCCGGCGCCGCGAAGTCGGTGCGCCTGGTCTCGATCCGGCCCGAGGTCCAGGCCGAACCCGACTTCAGAGCGGTCAGGTCGAGGTGGCCGCTGCCGTCCAGGCCCACGTTCGCCGGCGCCGCCGAGGCCGTCTCCACCTCGCCGGTGCCCCAGGCCGCCGGGCCGCCCGGGTAGCCGGTGCCGGTGTCGGTGATCCAGTCGGAGGCGTTGGGGGCGCCGCCGGCCGAGCCGTTGAAGTCGTCGCTCCAGACCGTGGTCCAGTTGCCGGGCGGCGGGGTGCCGGTGCCGCCGGTCGTACCGCCCGTGCCGCCGGTCGTGCCACCAGTGGTGCCACCGGTGCCGCCCGGGGTGCCGTACACCTGGAACTCCCACAGCGAATAGCCGTAGCCGTTCTCACGCGTGGTGCCGTACATCCGCACATAGCGGCCGGTGCCGGAGACCGTCAGGGTCTGCACGCCGCCGGTGCCGGTGGTCGTCGAGTAGACGGTGCTCCACGAGGCGCCGTCGCCGGACACCTGGATCTGGTACGCCGTCCCGTAGTTCTCCCAGTTGAGGACCACTTTGTCGATGGTGGCCGTGGCACCCAGGTCCACCTGGAGCCACTGCGGGTCGCTCCACGCGCTGGCCCAGCGGGTCCCCGCGTCGCCGTCCACGGCGGCGGAGGCCGCGTAACCGGCGCCCTCGGTGCTGGAGGCCGTCGCGGGTCTGCCCTGCGACAGCAGCGAGTCCGCCGCGCGGGCCGGCGCGGCGGGAACGGCCAAGGCGTATACGGCCAGCGCCACGGCGACCAGACCGAGAACGGCGGCGCGGAGCGGCGGGGCCAGGGATGGTGCGCGCATGTCACTCCGTTGGGGGGAGGGTCGGAGGGTCATGGAGGGGACGGGGCCGGGGCCGGAGCGGGTGGGGGGAGAGGCGCCGGCGGTTCTGTGCTGGGAGAGCGGGAGAGCGCTCTCCCAGTCGCCCCGAGGTTGCCCCGGCGTTTCCGGGGTGTCAAGGGTCCGGCTCGATCCGGGCTCGGGACGGTGAGGCGGAGGGCGGGGCGCAGTGGGGCGGAGGCGGGAGTGGGGGAGCGGGCCGCTGAGTGGGAACGTGGGCGCCCCCGCGCAGGGTTGACGGGGTGCGCCGGGGGCGGAAGGGTTGGCGAAGTGAGCGGAGAGCGCTCTCCGGAGCTCCGACCTGCGGCCCGACCCGGCCCCCGGGCCGTCCCGGCGCGGGGTCGGTGCGAGGTTCGGCCAGGGGCCGGTGCGGGGTCGGCCCGGCACCGGCACCGCCGCGGTACGGCACCTGCGCCCCGTCCGTACCGCGCCCGTACCGCCTCCGCGGGGAGCGGTCGCCGCCGGCCTCGCCGTACCGCCCCGGCGCCCCGCCCCGGCGGGGATTGATCACCGATGGGAGGCCGGCTTAGGCTCGGCTCGAACCACCACACATCCGATGAATCGTCCAGTCGTCGTCCAGTCGAGGAACCGCTCCCATGCCCATGCAGCCCTGGTTTCCCGAGGCCAAACTCGGGATCTTCGTCCACTACGGCATCTACGCGGTGGCCGGCGTGCCCGAGTCGTGGTCGTTCTACCAGGGGCAGCTCAGCAGGGAGGAGTACATGAAGCAGCTCGGCTCCTTCACCGCCGCCGCCTACGACCCGGAGAGCTGGGCGGCGCTCTTCAAGCGGGCCGGCGCGAAGTACGCCGTGCTGACCGCCCGTCACCACGACGGAGTGGCGTTGTGGGACACCGCGCAGGACGGCCTGTCCGTGGCCCGCGACACTCCGGCCGGCCGCGACCTGCTCGCCGGATACGCCGACGCCCTGCGCCGCCACGGCCTGCGGGTCGGCCTCTACTACTCGCACTCCGACTGGTCGCACCCGGACTACCCGACGGTCCGCCATCCCGCGCCGGACCCCGAGCAGGTGGCGGTGAACGACAACCGGTTCAGCACCCCCGAGCCGGGCGCGGAGGACCCCGCCTGGCGCCGTTTCCTGGCCTACCGCGACGCCCAGGTCCAGGAGCTGATGGAGCGCTACCGCCCCGACCTGCTGTGGTTCGACGGCGAATGGGAACGCGCCGAGGAGCAGTGGGGCATCGACGAACTGGCCGCCCGGATCCTCGCCGTACGCCCCGACACCGTGCTCAACGCCCGCATGCTCAGCCGGGGCGACTACGCCACCCCCGAACAGGGCGTGCCGATGCGGGCGCCCGACGGCCCGTGGGAGCTGTGCCTGACCGTCAACGACTCGTGGGGTTACCAGCACCACGACCACCGCCACAAGTCGGTCGGCCAGCTCGTGCGCTACTTCACCGAGACCATCGGCGCCGGCGGCAACCTGCTGCTCGACGTCGGCCCCCGCGAGGACGGCACCATCACCCCCGAGCAGACCGCCCGCCTGGAAGGGCTCGGCGCCTGGATCGCCCGGCACACCGACGCCGTCCACGGCACCGTCGCAGGGCCCCCGGCTGGCCACCACTACGGTCCCGGCACCCTGTCCGCCGACCGCCGCACCCTGTACCTGACCTGCTTCGACGCCCCGCGCGAGACCGTGTCCGTGCGGGGCCTGCGCAACGCGGTACGCAGGGTGTCCGTGGTCGGCACCGGCGCCGCACTCGGCCACCACGTGACCGGCGGCCTGGGCGAGGTGCCCGGCGTGCTGTGGATCGACGCACCCGCCGCCGCCGATCTCGACCCGCACGCCACCGTGCTGGCCGTCGAACTCGACGGCGAACTCGACCTCTACCGCGGCACCGGCCGTGTCTGACCCGCCGGCGCCGCCGCGCCCGCGGTCCGCGCCCCTGCCCGCGGCGGCGGCCCGCCCGCCCTTACCGGCGGCCAGGCATCGGATCTCTGCGCGAGCGGCTGGCTACCGGCCGTTCGGAGAGCGCTCCCACACCGGCGTCGGTCCGTCCCCGATCTGGCACTATGTGCCTGTAGGGCGATCCGACGGGGGATGTCGTGTCACGTAGCGGATCCGCGGCGTCACCGTCGGCCGACCCCTCGTCCCGGGCGGTCCGGCCGGTCCGCCGGGGCGCCGGTGCGGACATCGTGAGGGGGATCCCGGTGAAGCGCGACGGGCGCCAGACCACCAGAGATCTGCGCCGGCACAACCGTACGGCCGTGCTGGCCCGGCTCTACCTGCACGGCCCCGCCAGCCGTTTCGACCTGATGGGCGCCACCGGCCTGTCCTCGGCCACCGTCAGCAACGTCGTGACCGACCTGGTCGCCGACGGCCTGGTCGCCGAGGCCGGCCTGCTCGACTCCGATGGTGGCCGCCCCCGCACCCTGCTGGAAGTACGGCCCGGATACGCGCAGGTCGCAGGCGTCGACATCGGCGAGACCCACGTCGAGGTCGGGCTGTTCGACTGGACCCTGGACGACACGCTGGCCACCGCCACCTACCCCATCGACGAGGGCGCCCCCGACCCCGCGGTGCTCGCCGGCCTGGTCACCGCCGGCATCGAGGAGGTCACCGCCAAGGCGGGCGCCGACCCGGCCGGGCTGCTCGGCGTCGGTGTCGGCGTGCCCGGCACCGTACTGCCCGACGGCCTGGTGCACGCGCCCACCCTCGGCTGGTCCGGCGTGCCCTTCGACACCCTGATCAAGCCGCACGTCGCCGCGCCTTTGCACCTGGACAACTGCGCCCGCACCCTCGGCCAGGCCGAGATGTGGCGGGGCGCCGGGCGCGGGGCCGAACGCGCCATCGTGGCCCTGCTCGCCGTTGGCGTCGGCGCCGCGGTCGCCACCGGCTCGCCCAGCGGAGTCACCAGCACCACCAGCGAGTGGGGGCACACCGTCGTCGAGGCCGGTGGCGCGCCGTGCCGCTGCGGGTCGCGCGGCTGCCTGGAGGCCTACGTCGGCGCCGACGCGATTCTGGCCCATTACGATTCGCTGCCCGGCGCCCCGGCGCTGCCCGGCACCGGCTCCGAGGCCCGGATCACCGCCCTGGGCGACGCCGCCGCGCACCCCGGAGCCGCCGCCGACACCGTCCGCCGCGCCGCGGAATACCTCGGGATCGGCATCGCCAACCTCATCAACCTCCTCAGCCCCGACCGCGTCATCCTGTCCGGCTGGACCAGCGCGACCCTCGGCCCCGCCATGCTGCCCGCCGTCCAGGACGCGGTCCGCCGCCACGCCCTCGACTACATGGCCGCCGCCACCAGCCTCGACCTCGGCCGCCTCGGCCCCGAAGCGGTCGCCCTGGGCGCGGCCACCCTCCCGGTCCATGAACTGCTGACCGCGCAATAGCGCCGCATGGACCCGCACGACGCCGCCCCGGACGAGCCCGCCGAACACCTCCGCTTCGCCGCCTGGTTGCGCGACCTGGAGCAGGTCGCGGACGCCGACGAGGCCGCCCTGGTCGGCGCCGTCCTGCGCGATCCGGACCGGGTGATGGCCGAGTCCGCCGTCGTACGCCACCTGGACCGCCGGGCCGGCGACCTCCACCTCGGCCCGGCCTGGGAACCCTGGGCGGAATCGATGGCCCGGGCCACCACCGGCCGCCCCTTCCTGGCCCGCCGCCTGCGGGAATGGGCTCTCCTCCGGGCCATCGCCCTGCGCCGGCCCTGGTGCTCCGACGCCCTGCTCGCCGCGTCCGACTGGCTCCAGCGCAAAGCGGCCGCCACACCGAACGCCACCGCCCTGGAGATCCTCGCCGAGCACGGCCGCACCAGGCGGATCCGCAACGCCGCGAGGACGGGCCTTCGGGAGAGCGCTCACCGCACCGTCCCGCGCCCGGCGCCGGGTTCACTTTCTGAAGGCGGCACAGGGGATTGACGCCGCGCCGGTACGAGGAGTTAATTCCTTGTGCCGCACTGTGGGAGCGCTCCCAAGGTTGCTCGGGCTCCCCAACCGCGGCCGGTCCGGACCCCGTTCGGACCCGACCGGCCCCACCCGGAACCCGAGGAGCTCACCCGCATGACCGTACGCGCCCGCCGCGCCCGTACCCTGGCCGCCGTTGTGGCCGGGGCGGCGCTGGCCGCCGTCTGCGCCGCCCTGCCGGCCTCCGCGCACACCCCGCCGCCCGTGCCCGCGCACCGCTCCGCCGCCCTCTACACCCCGCCGGCCAACGCGCAGGCCGGGCCGCAGATCGCGGACCTGCTCAAGCAGGGGCAGGTACGGGACGCGGCAGGCGTCGCGGCCATGGTCCGTACGCCCCAGGCGGTCTGGTACACCGGCGGCACCCCCGACCAGGTACGCGCGTCGGTCGACAGCACGGTCACGGCCGCGAACCGCCGGCACCAGTTGCCCGTGCTCGCCGTGTACGACATCCCCGGCCGCGACTGCTCGCAGTACTCGGCGGGTGGCGCCGCGGACACCGCCGCGTACCAGGCGTGGATCGACGCGATCCGGGCCGGCATCGGCGGCCGCCCGGCCGCGATCATCCTCGAACCCGACTCCCTGGCCCTGCTGCCCTCCGACTGCGGCCAGGACGACGCGCAGGGCAGCCGTACCGCCGACCGTTACGCGCAGATCCGCTACGCCGTGCACGCCCTGGAACCGCTCTCCCGCACCAAGGTCTACCTCGACGCCGGGCACAGCGGCTGGCACAGCGTCAACGACATCGTGCCCCGCCTGGTCGCCGGCGGCATCGACGAGGCCAGCGGCTACTTCCTCAACGTCTCCAACTACCGCAGCGACGACGAACTCGCCTGGTACGGCACCCTCGTGTCCTCCTGCCTGGCCTACGTGGCCGGCGGCGGCGCGGCCGCGGACTGCCCCAACCAGTGGTGGCCGCAGGACGACGCCCGGGCCTGGCTGATCGCGAACGTGCACACGGCGCCCGCGGCGATGAAGCACTTCGTCACCGACACCAGCCGCAACGGGCAGGGCCCGTGGACCCCGCCGGCCGGCGTCTACTCCGACCCGCAGGACTGGTGCAACCCGCCCGGCCGCGGCCTCGGCGCCCGCCCGACCCTCGACACCGGCAACCCGCTGCAGGACGCCCGGTTCTGGATCAAGATCCCCGGCGAGTCCGACGGCCAGTGCACCCGCGGCACCGCGGGACCGGCCGACCCCGAGCGCGGCTACCAGGACCCGGCGGCCGGCGCCTGGTTCCCGCAGCAGGCCCTGGAACTGGTGCACCAGGCCGTCCCCCCGCTGCTGCCGACCCGGTGACAGCCGTGACGGGGCCGACGGTCGCGACGGAGGTACGGGGTGTCGCCGCGGTACGGGCGCAGGCGACGCGGCCGGTGACGGTGCGCGTCGCCGCCCGGGCGACGACCTCGGGCCCGCCTATCAGCCCTCGTGACGGAAGCGGGCCGCGATGGTGACGGTGGTCGCGCCCTTGATCATGCCGAGCTGGTTCCAGGTCATGCCGAACTCGGCACGGTCCAGGGCCGTCTCCGCCTCCAGGGTGACGTCCTGGGCGGAGGAGACGGTCAGCCGGGCGGCGAAGGCCACCGGGCGCGAGACGCCGCGCACCGTCAGTTCGCCGGCGACCTCGGCGGTGCCGTTGCCGCTCGGGGTCACCGAGCGGGCGGTGAAGACCAGGTCGGGGTGCTCGTCGGCGCCGAAGAAGTCGGCCGAGCGCAGGTGGGTGTCGCGCTTGGCGTTGCCGGTGTCGATCGAGGCGGCGCGGACGGTGAGGCTGCCGCTCGCCGTGCCGCCGGGCAGCACCTCGCCCTGGCCGGTCACGTCGGCGAACTCGCCCTTGACGGTCACGAGCCCCCACATCGTCTTGCTCGCGATCCGCACCGAGGACTGCGCCGGGTCCAGGACCCAGTGGCCGGCCGCCGCGTCCGTGGCGGCCGGGCGGTCGGTGTTCGGGGTGCCGGTGGGGTTCGACATGGCAGTGGTCCTTCCAAGGGGACGGCGGGAGAGCGCTCCACCCCCGCATTTGATTGAGCGCTCAATACGCTACCAGATATTAGGTAACCAGCGAGATATTAGCCGGATGGCTATCCTGGAAGCGGCGGGTCACGGGGCAGCCGGCCGAAGGCGAGCGGTGGAAGCGGGGAGTGTGCGGCATGGCGGAACCGGTGCGGACGCGCCCATCCGAAGCGGCGTGCCCCGGGGACGAGTCACCCGTCGAGGCCCTGGCGATCGGGGTGGACGCCGCGGATCTGGCGCTGCTCCAGCAGTGGCACACCCTGGAGTCGGGGGTCCGCCGGCTGACCGACGGCCTGTTCGCCGACGTCGAGGCGGCCAACGGCCTCGCGCCCTCCTCCTACAAAGCCCTGCTCTACCTGGTCGCCGCCCCCGGCCGGGCCGCCCCCATGAACCAGCTCGCCCAGACCCTCGGCTTCTCCACCGCGGGCACCACCAAAGTGGTCGACCGGCTCGCCGAGGCCGGGCTGGTGGAACGCCGCCCCTCGGACGGCGACCGCCGGGTCACCTTCACCGCGCTGACCCCGGCCGGCACCGCGACCGTGCTCGCCGTCACCCGCTCCCTGGCCAAGGCGCTGCGCGCCCAGGTGGTCGACCGGGTCGGCGAGGACCTGGTCGGCTCCTTCGCCGAGGCGGTGCAGAAGCTCGACCCCGCGGCCGGCGAGTGCTGAACCGCGGCCCGGCTGCCGCGTTGCCGGTGTGACTGCTGTGACGTTTTATGTCTCCTGTGCGCTGTGAGGTCTGGGACCGCGTGCCCGAGGGCGGTACGCGGTCCCGTCACCGCGCTGCAACCCCGCCCTCGATCCGACGGAAGGGGGCAACCGCGTGACAAACGCATCCGCCCCCGGCGAGCGGCCCCGCGAACGCCCGCGGGAGGAGCGGCCCGCCGCCGGGGCGTCCCGTGACCGGCGGGTCCTGGAAGAGGAGAGAGAGCGCTCTCCGGACCCCGCGGCGGCGGGGACCGCTTCGGGCCCTCCGCGAGCCCTGGACGTTTCGGGTGAGCGCTCTCCCGGCCCCCGCTCTGATGATTCGCCGCACCGCCCGTCCCCCCATCCGCACGCCCGCACCCCGGGCCCGCCCGCGCCCTGGCCGGCGCCGGGCCGGGTGGAGGACCTGCTCGCGGGCGCCCCGGCCGACCCGGGCGATCCCGGCGAGGCCCGGCTCGCCGGGGTGATCCGGGCGTTGGGTGCCGCCCGCCGGGACGAGGTGCCGGACCCGGACCGGGAAGACGCCGCCGTGGCGGCGTTCCGGGCCGCGCGTTCCCGCCCGGACGGCGGCCGCGCGGCTCGCCCCGATCTGCCGCCGGTGCCCGCGGCGCCGGAAACACGCAGGGAAACGGCCGGTGCGCTGCTCACCCGTACCCCGCCGTCCGGCACAGTGGACGCCATGCTCACCGAAGTGCCCTCGCCGCACGACCCCCACCTGCGGCACCTGCGCCGGCTGTTCCTCGCCGTGGTCACCGCGAGCTTCCTGTTCCTCATCCCGTGGATCGGCTACCTGTCGGCGAGCCTGCCCAACCACCACGAGGTCAGCCAGTGGCGGCTGGCCTGGGTCGGCTTCGACGCCGCGCTGATCGTGGTCATCGGGGTGACCGCGGTGTGCGCGTGGCGGCGGCTGCAGATCTTCATCCCGTGGGCGGTGATGACCGCCACCCTGCTGTGCTGCGACGCCTGGTTCGACATCGTGCTGGACTGGAACAGCGACGAGTTCACCGGCGCGGTCCTCACCGCCGTCTTCGCCGAACTCCCGCTCGCGCTCCTGCTTTTCTACGTCGCCCGCAAGGTGATCCGGCTGACCGTGATCATCGCCTGGTACCGGGCCGGCCGCACCGAACCCGTGCCCCCGCTGTCCCGGCTGACCATGTCGGTGCTCACCGAACAGGAGGAGTCCGAGCGGGAACGCGAGCTGCGCACCACCGTCGGCACCGCGCGGCCCGCCGCCCCCGGCCGCACCCCGGGCGAGCCGGACCACCCCCTGGGCCGGCCCGCCGGACCGGGCCCGCACGGCGCGCACCCCGCGGACCGTATCGACCACGCCCACCCCGCCGACCCCGCCGACCGGGACACCGGCCACTGAAACCGCCGCGCCCGCGCCCGGCGGGGCCGTACCGGAGTCAGCCGGCCTCGATGCGGCGGATCGCGGTGTCCAGCGCCGCGTCCTGGGAGACGTACACCTCGCACACCGGTGCGCCGCTGGGCGTCCGCGTGTGGTCGATCTCCCACAGGCTCAGCTCGGTGCCGTCCATCAGCAGGAACGCGTGCTCGTAGAGCGACCAGCACACCAGGCGCCCGGCGATCAGGGCACTGCGCCGGGCGACGATGGCGATGTCGTGCGCGATCGCGGCGTGCAGCCGGGCCGCGATGCCCGGGCCCGGGGCATTGGGGTTGGCCGCGCGGCGCAGCAGCCGGCGGGCGTGCTCGGCGGATTCGCCCTCGGGGTACGGGCGGCGCCGCCGGCGACCGGGGTCCGGCACCGCGGGCTCGTCCGGAACGGAGAGCGCTGTCCCGAGGCCGTACGGGTCGTCCGCCGCCAGTTCGGGCACCCCCACCGGACCGCCGAAGGGCAGGTCGGCGTCCCACTCGGCCAGCGCCAGGGTCTCCCGCTCGGTGACGAGGCTGCGCCGCGTCACCCCGTCGGCGCCGGTGTCGTACTCCAGCTCCCACACCACCCGTACGTCACCGTCGGGCAGCAGGAAACTGTGCCGGAAGGTGCGCCGGTCCATCCGCCGCGGCGGCCCGTTGGTGTGCCGGCACGACTGGAGTCCGCAGTAGTGCATCAGCGCCGATTCGGCCCCGGCCAGGTGCCGTTCGGCCTGCTCCCGGCTGTCCGCCCGCGCCAGCAGCGCGGCCAGCTGATCGGCCGGGCACCCCCCGGTCCGTACCACCGGCCCCGCCCGCCCGGGTTCCGCCTCCATGCGTCCGCCTCCTGGCTCCGGCGTCCACCGCGGCGTGCCCGGCCGCGACTCCCGGCCGCCGCGCAATTGCATTGCCCTGATGGGGAATCAGATTAGCGGTCCCGGGCCCGGTTTGGCGCGTCGCGTACCCGAATTGCGGGCGCGCGGTGAAGACGCGCGCCCCCCGGTCCGGCGGCGCGGTCGGACGGTGCGGTCAGACGGCGTCGCGGTCGCGGGCGTCCCAGCGGTTCATCGCACGGCGCAGCGACCGGGACTCGGCGAAACCGAGCCGGGCCGCGCGGGTCTGGGCGCAGCTGCCGTCGGGCCACAGGCCGGCCGATTGCTCGCGGCGCACCGCGTCCAGTTCGGCCCGCCAGGTCGTGCCCGCCTCGGTGAGCCGGCGCTGAAGAGTGCGGGTGCTGACCGCGAGCCGCCGGGCCGCCTCGGCCAGCGAGGGCCGCCCGCCCGGCAGTTGAGCGATGATCACCTCGCGCAGCCCCGGTACCGGGCCGCCGTCCGGCGGCCGGGGCGGCCGGACGGCCTCGGCGGCGCGCCGGATGATCGCCGCGAGCGCCGGGTCGGCGGTGACCAGTGGCCGCTCGAGGTCGGCCCGGCGCAGCGTGATCGAGTCCGCCGCGGCGCCGAACTCCAGCCCGGCCGGCCCGAAGACCCGCCGGTACGCGCCCGCCCGGCGCGGCGCTCGGTGGGTCAGGGACACCCGGAGCGGGGAGAGCGCTGTCCCGGTGGCCCAGCGCAATTGCGCGGTGACCACGCCGAGCGCGAACTCGGCCACCACGCCCCGCAGTTCCTCGTCCCCGCACAGCACCCCGTAGCCGATCTCCACCTCGTCGCCGCGCACCGTCGTGCTCAGCGCCGAGTTGCTGCTCACCAGGTGGATGCCGGCCGCGGCCCGGGCCAGGCCCTCACCGACGGTGGGCGCGGTGCTCAGCAGGTAGTCGAACAGGTCCAGCCGGCCCGGCCGGTAGTCCGCGGCGGCCAGCAGCCCCGCATCCGGCCGCCCGTGCGCCGCCAGCACCGCGCCCCACAGCCGGTACGTGGCCGCCGACGGCGAGCGCGCGGTCTCCGGATCGCGCAGTACGGTGGGCAGGCCCGCCGCCCGCAGCAGCGCCTCGGCCTCACGCGGCCCGCGGGCGGACGCGGTGGCGATGAATCGGGGCACCATGACGCTCTCGGTGAGCGAGGCGGCGGCAGGCACCGGCGCGGGGAGCATTCCGGGCACCTCCTGCGGACGACGAACGGTGGCCTCCTGGCGGGCGGTGGAGGTGTTCCCGCAGCTTACGCGTGATGTGGCGCGTTGAGTCCGCCGCTGACGCGTTCCGTCCTCCCCACCTCGCCCAGGGCGGTGCAGGATCGAGGCCGGTCGCGCCCGCGGGCACGGCCGGCCACGTTGGGGAGGGCGTGGTGGCAGCGGGGGAGAGCCGGTGCGGGCCGAGGGCGTCCGTACCGGCTCGTCCGTTTGCGGGGTGAGGGGCCGGCGGGTGTCGGCGGCTGCGCAGGGGAGAGCGCTCTCCCCGCCTGCCGCCCCCCTACCGCCCACCGCGGCCCCGCACCCTCACACCGTTTCGTCCAGCCAGTGCGCCCGCCCCAGGCTGATGATGCGCAGCCGCATCCGGGCGGCGTGCACCAAGTGGTCGCGGGCTTCGGGGTCGTCGGCGGGCACGTCGAGGAAGGCCGCGGCCGTGGACACCATGTGGTCCACGTAGAGTTCGGCGAGCACCCGCAGTTCCTCGGGGGTCCAGCCCGCCGACAGCGGCTGGGCGGCCAGGCCCGAGGCCACTTCGTCGGCGAACCGGTGGAGTTGGGCTGCGATCGCCGCCCGTACCTCGCGCACCCCGCCGTACCGCTCGCGGGCGACGAAGCGGATGTGCGGGCGGTGGCGTTCGACGTACTCGGCGATGATCGCCACCGCGCGGTCGATGAGGTCGCCCGAGTCGCTCGTCTGTGCCATCACCGCGCGCACCACGCCGTGCAGGCTGCCGAGCGCCTCCTCGACGAGGGCGACGCCGAGGGCGGCCAGGTCCGGGAAGTGGCGGTAGAAGGCGGCGGGGGAGACGCCCACTTCGCGGGTGAGTTCGCGCAGGCCCAGGCTGCTGAGGTTCTGCTGCTCCAGCAGCCGCAGGCCCGCGTCGAGCAGGGCCTGGCGTGTCTGCCGCTTCTGGGCCTGACGGACCCCGGAAGTGTGACTCATGTCATTCAGTAAACAACCGTTCGCCGAATTTCGCCACCGTAGACTGAAGAAGTCAGTGAACAAGTGTCAGCCGAAACTTCAACTCCCCGGAGACGCAGCCGACATGAGCCTCGTCGTTCTCCTGCTGGGCATGGGCATCCTGATGGGCGCCGCCGCCCACACCTCGCTCACGGTCTTCACCGTGGCCGCCGCCGGTATCGCGCTGTGGCTGATCGCCTTCGCCGTCCGCGAGCGGATCGGCCGCCATCGCGGCTGACCCCGCCGTCACCCCACGACCGTTCCACGACCGCTCCGGAGAGGAACACCGTGAAAACCGCAGCCACCGAACCGCCCGTCACCCCGACCCCGGCCCCGACCCCGGCCCGGGGAACGGAACCGGCCCCGTCCGCACCGCGGACCCGTGACGCCGACGGTATGGCCGTCGCGTCCTTCCTGCTGGGCCTGCCCGGCCTGCTCGTCCTCAACTTCGTGCTCGGCCCGGCCGCCGTCGTGCTGGCCCTGGTCGCGCTCTCCCGCGGCACCCGCCGCCGCGGCCGCGCCCTGCTGGGCCTGGCCCTGGGTGTCGCCGACCTGCTGATCGTGGTGGGACTGACCGTCGCCAATCACGGCGTCATCTGGTCCTTCGCCTGACGGGCCCTTCGCCTGACGGGCCCTTCGCCTGACGCGCCGCCTCAGCCGCCCGACGGCACAGCCCGCACAGGCCCGCACCAGCCCGGAAACGCGCCGGGGCCGTACGGTTCGGCGAACCGTACGGCCCCGGCGCATCGTCGTCCGGCCCCGGCGTCAGCTCAGGTCGATGCCCGGGTAGAGCGGAAAGCCCGCCAGCAGGTCGGAACCCCGCTTGGCCACCTGCTCGGCCACGGCCGCGTCCAGCACGTGCTTCGCCTTGGACAGACCGCCCTTGGCGGCCGGCGCGGCGCTCGCCGCCGACAGCACCGTGTCCAGCAGCCCTGCCACCTCGTCCATCTCCGCTGTGCCGAGGCCCCGCGTGGTCAGCGCCGGGGTGCCGATCCGGATGCCCGAGGTGTACCAGGCGCCGTTCGGGTCCCGCGGCACCGAGTTGCGGTTGGTGACGATGCCCGCCTCCAGCAGCGCCGCCTCGGCCTGACGGCCGGTCAGCCCGTAACCGGACACGTCGATGAGCACCAGGTGGTTGTCGGTGCCGCCGGTCACCAGCTTCGCGCCGCGCCGCAGCAGCCCCTCGGCCAGCGCCCGCGCGTTGTCCACGATCGCCTGCGCGTACGTACCGAACTCCGGGCGGCCGGCCTCCGCCAGCGCCACCGCCTTGGCCGCCATCACGTGCGGCAGCGGACCGCCCAGCACCATCGGGCAGCCCCGGTCCACGTGCTCGGCCAGCGAGTCGTCGCACAGCACCATGCCGCCGCGCGGCCCGCGCAGCGACTTGTGCGTGGTGGTGGTGACGATCTGCGCGTGCGGCACCGGGTCGAAGTCCCCGGTCAGCACCTTGCCCGCGACCAGGCCCGCGAAGTGCGCCATGTCGACCATCAAGGTGGCGCCCACCTCGTCGGCGATCTCCCGCATCAGGCGGAAGTTGACCAGCCGCGGGTAGGCGGAGTAGCCCGCCACCAGGATCAGCGGCCGGAACTCGCGGGCCGCGGCGCGCACCGCGTCGTAGTCCAGCAGTCCCGTCTCCGGGTCGGTGCCGTAGCTGCGCTGGTCGAACATCTTGCCGGAGATGTTGGGGCGGAAGCCGTGCGTGAGGTGGCCGCCAGCGTCCAGCGACATGCCGAGCATCCGCTGGTTGCCGAACTCGGCGCGCAGTCGCGCCCAGTCCTGCTCGGACAGGTCGTTGACCTGCCGGACGCCCGCCGCCGCCAGCGCCGGGGTCTCCACCCGCTGGGAGAGCACCGCCCAGAAGGCCACCAGGTTCGCGTCGATGCCCGAGTGCGGCTGCACGTACGCGTGCGCGGCGCCGAAGACCGTACGGGCGTGCTCGGCGGCCAGCGCCTCCACGGTGTCCACGTTGCGGCAGCCGGCGTAGAAGCGGCGCCCGACGGTGCCCTCGGCGTACTTGTCGCTGAACCAGTTGCCCATGGCAAGCAGCGTGGCCGGGGAGGCGTAGTTCTCGCTGGCGATCAGCTTGAGCATCTCGCGCTGGTCGGTGACCTCCTGCGCGATGGCGTCGGCCACCCGCGGCTCCACGTCGCGGATCACGTCCAGCGCGCTGCGGAAGGCGACCGAGGCGGTGGACCGCGCGGCGCCCGGCGGCGTCGTGGTGGTGGACGGCTCGATGGCCATGGGCTCCTCCGGGTTCGAGTACGGGACGGCCCAGGCGCACGGCACTTCGGCTTGGCGTTCGAGCCGCTCCCCGATGGTTGCACCCATCCCAGCGCGCCAGTCACGGCCCGTGCCGAGCCTATCCCACGACCGGGGCGGGGTGCGGCACCGCCGAACCCGGATGCTTGGATGGTCCGCATGGACCACCCGATCGATCCGGCAGCACCCACAGCACCCATGGCCGGCGCGGCCGGCGGGCGATTCGTCCGCGCCCGCGCCGCGCACGGCGCCGGGGTGATCGCGCTCGACCGCCCGGCCGCGCTCAACGCCCTGGACCTGGAAATGGTGCGCGAGCTCACCGCGACGCTGGAGGACTGGCGCAGCGACCCCGGGGTGTGGACGGTGGTGGTCCGCAGCACCTCGCCCAAGGCGTTCTGCGCCGGCGGCGACATCCGGGCGATGCGCGAGGCCGGGATGCGCGGCGACGACGCGGCCGTGACGGCGTACTTCTCCGCCGAGTACGCGCTCGACGCGCTGATCGCCGGCTACCCCAAGCCGTTCGTCGCGCTGATCGACGGCTACGCCATGGGCGGCGGCCTGGGCATATCGGTGCACGGCTCGGCCCGGGTGGTCACCGAACGCGCCGTGCTGGCCATGCCGGAGACCTCGATCGGCTTCTTCCCCGACATCGGCGCCAGCTTCTTCCTGCCGCGGCTGCCCGGGGGCCTCGGGATGTACCTCGGGCTGACCGGGGTGCGCATATCCGGCGCGGCGGCCGTCGAGTGCGGTCTGGCCACGCATTACGTGCCCGCCGCCGATCTGCCCGCGCTGGAGCGGGCGCTGACCGGTCCCGGGGCGGGGGACTGGGACCCGGAACTGCTGCTCGACCGGTTCGCGGTCGTGCCGCCGCCCTCCGAACTGGCCGGCCGGCGCGCGGCCGTCGACCGCTGCTTCGGCCCGGACGTGCCCGACCTGGCCGCGGTACGGGCCCGGCTGGCGGCCGAGGAGCAGCACCGCGAGTGGGCCGCGGACACCCTCGCCGCCCTCGACGCCGCCTCGCCGATGAGCCTGGCGGCGACCTTCGACCTGCTGCGGGCCGGCGCCGGCGCGCAGCTGTGGGAGTGCCTGGACCGCGAACTCGCCCTGGCCCGCCGGGTCGCCCGCGACCCGGACTTCCACGAGGGGGTGCGCGCGGCCTTGGTGGACAAGGACCGCGCGCCGCGCTGGCCGTCCCGGCCGGCCACCGCCATCTGACGCATCCGATCGATCCGACCAATCTGACCAATACGTGAGACGAGGGTGTCACCATCCGGACCGACCGGCGTACGGTGCCGACGGGCCGTGACCACCGGGTCCGCCGTGGCCCGGCGGGCCGCAGCAGGCAAGGAGTGACGCCATGACCCGGGACTGGGACGCGACCACCTACGACGCGCTGCCGCTGCCGCACCTGCGCTGGGGCCGGCGCACCCTGGACCGGCTCGCGCCCCGCGGCGACGAACGCGTACTGGACGCCGGATGCGGCACCGGGCGGGACACCGAAGGACTGCTGGACCTGCTGCCGCACGGGCGGGTGGTGGCCGTGGACGGTTCCGTCCGCATGCTGGACCGGCTGCGCGAGCGGCTGGCCGGCCGACTGGACCGGGTCGAGGTGGTGCACGCCGACCTCACCGGGCCGCTGCCGTTCGAGGGCGAGGTCGACGCGGTGTTCAGCGTCGCCGCCTTCCACTGGATCGAGGACCACGCCGCCCTGTTCGCGTCCCTGGCCGCCCGGATGCGGCCCGGCGCCCGGCTGGTCGCCGAGTGCGGGGGCCGCGGCAACATCGACGCGGTGAACGCGGCCGTCGCCGACGTGCTCGGCACACGCTCGGACACCTGGGAGTTCGCCGGCGTCGACGACACCCGGCAGCGGCTGAAGGCGGCCGGCTTCACCGACATCGACGTGACACTGCGGCCCGACCCCGCGGTCTTCGAGCCCGGCGCACAACTGGAGGCGTTCCTCGCCACCGTGATCCTCGGCCCGTACCTGGACGACATGGCCGAGGACGAGCATGCCCCGTTCGTGACGGCCGTCGCCGCGCGGCTCGCCGAACCGGTCGCGGACTACGTACGGCTGGAGATCGGCGCGGTGCGGGGCCCCGGGAGCTGAGGGTGCGCGGCGCCGGGAGCCGAGCCGGCACCGCGGCGGGGCGGTGGCCCCGTAAAGGACGAGGCAGGTGAGAGGCGGTGAACCGGTTCACGACCGGTTCCGTCCCGGCCGCCCGGGCCCGCTTACGGGCGCCGATTCAGCGTTGTTAAGGTGAACGAGGCATTACCTCACGTCACGGCCCGCCGGACGGGCCCCGCCCCTTGCGAGGCCCGTATGAGTCCCGTCAAGCGCCCCACGATCGCGGACATCGCCGAGGCGGCGGGCGTGTCGAAGGGCGCGGTGTCGTACGCGCTCAACGGCAAGGCGGGCGTGTCGGACCGGACCCGGGAACGGATCCTGGAGATCGCCGCGCGCATGGGCTGGCACCCCAGCAGCGCCGCCCGCGCCCTGTCCGACGGGCGGGCCGGGGCGGTCGGCCTGGTGGTGGACCGGCCGGCCTGGGTGCTGGGAATCGAGCCGTTCTTCATGCAGTTGATCGCCGGGGTGCAGGCCGGGCTCGCCGAGACCGGGACCGCGCTGCTGCTCCAGGTGACCGAGGACGCCGGCGCCGAGGAGGCCGCGTACCGCCGCTGGTGGGGCGAGCGCCGGGTGGACGGGGTGCTGCTGGTGGACCTGCGCGAGTCCGACCCGCGGCTCGCCCTGCTGACCCGAGTCGGGCTGCCCGCCGTGGTGGTGGGGCACGCGACCGGCACGCCCGGGGTGCCGTCGGTGTGGATCGACGACGCGGCCGCGGTGCGCGAGACGCTGGCGTACCTGGCCGCCATGGGCCACCGCCGGATCGCCCGGGTGGCCGGACCCGCCCACTTCGTGCACACCCGCGAGCGTGGCCGGGCCTTCGACAGCGCCGCCGAGGAGGTCGGCCTGTCCGGGGTGCGCTGCGTGTACACCGACTACTCCGGCGAGGACGGCGCCCGCGCCACCCGCCGGCTGCTGTCCGGCGCCGACCGGCCCACCGCCATCGTCTACGACAACGACGTGATGGCCGTCGCCGCGCTCGGCGTCACCCAGGAGATGGGCATCGCCGTCCCGGCCGAACTGTCGGTCGTGGCCTGGGACGACAGCGAACTGTGCCGCCTGGTGCACCCCGCGCTCACCGCGGTCAGCCGCAGCGTGCCCGAGTACGGGCGGCGCGCCGTCACCGCGCTGCTGCACCTGCTCGACGGCGCCGAGGTCGGCGACATCCTCCTGCCGGCCCCGGTCCTCGTCCCGCGCGGCAGCACGGCGCCCGCCCGGCGCTGAGCGCCACCTCCGACGCCGACCGCACACCCACCCCGACGCCGATCGGAGCCCGTACCCGTCCGCGGGCCCTCCGCGGACCTTCCGCACCCCGGCCCGACCTTCGCCGCGCCCCGGCCCGAACCCCGGCCCGAACCCCGCCGCGCGCCCGCCCGTACGCCCCCGCGCACCGGCCCGCAGCCGACCCTCTGTCACATCCTTTTTGTTTCACGGCGTTTCACGCCCGCCCCTGAGGTCCAAACCTGTCGGATGCCTTGACGCACCTGAGGCCCGATAGTTAAATCACGACGCGATATAAGGCGTGAAACAAGGGGTGAAACAAGCGTGCGGACCCCCTCGCCGCACGGTCGCCGCCCCACCTCCCGCACCGGGTGCCTCCCGGCCGGGATGCATGTCAGGCACATGCCACTCATCTGCCCGCTCGGCCGCGATCGGCCCGAGTCCAGGCCCCGAGAAAGGCAACGACCCACATGAGCGCAGCAACCCGCCCCCACACGGGCAGAACGCGCCTGAGGCGCACTCTCGTCGGGATGCTGGCCGCCGGAGCGGCGGCCGTCACCCCCATGCTGGCCGCCCCGGTGGCCGCGCATGCCGCGGGGGAGAGCGTCCAGGTGTACCTCACCACCACCAACGACTCCGGCGGCCGCAACGTCGTCCAGGGGCTGGCCCAGCAGGCCCCGCTGACCTTCGGGTCGGGCACCGGGGGCTCCGGCACCAACGTCTCGGTGGACGAGGGCACCACCTACCAGCAGTTCACCGGCGGCGGCGCCTCCTTCACCGACACCGCCGCCTGGCTGATGAACTCCAGCGGCGCGCTGTCCGCGGCGACCCGCACCTCCGTGATGCAGAAGCTCTTCGACCCGGTCAACGGCATCGGGCTGGACTTCCTGCGCAACCCGATGGGCGCCTCCGACCTCGCCCGTTACAGCTACACCTACGACGACATGCCGTCCGGCCAGACCGACCCGAGCCTGGCGCACTTCTCCATCGCCCACGACCAGGCCGACGTGCTGCCGCTGACCAAGCAGGCCAAGCAGCTCAACCCGAGCCTTAAGGTGATGGGCACCCCCTGGACCCCGCCGCCGTGGATGAAGGACAACGGCAGCTACATCCAGGGCTGGCTCCAGTCGCAGTACTACGCCGCCTACGCCCAGTACTTCGTGAAGTACATCCAGGCGTACCAGGCGGCCGGCGTGCCGATCGACTACGTCACCGCGCAGAACGAGCCCACCGTCGGCGGCGACTACCCCGGCGCGAACTGGAACGGCTCGGGCCTGGCGTACTTCACCAAGAACGACCTGCTGCCCGCGCTGCACGCGGCCGGCCTGTCCACCAAGGTGCTGGCGCTGGACTGGAACTGGGACAGCTACGACAGCTATGCCGCCCCCACGGTCACCGACTCCTCCATCCGCAACGACCCGAACTTCGGCGGCGTGGCCTGGCACGGCTACGAGGGCAACGTCTCGGAGCAGACCACGATCCACAACCAGTACCCGACCCTGCCCGCCTTCGACACCGAGCACTCCGGCGGCACCTGGATCGGCAACCAGCAGAAGGAGGACATGGAGAACCTGATCGACTACACCCGTAACTGGGGTCAGAGCTGGGTCAAGTGGAGCCTGGCCGTCGATCAGAACATGGGTCCGCACAACGGCGGCTGCGGCACCTGCACCGGCCTGATCACCGTGCACAACGGCGACAGCCGCAGCGGACAGGTCGACTACACCGTCGAGTACTACACGATGGGCCACCTGACCAAGTTCGTGAAGCCGGGCGCGGTGCGGATCGCCTCCACCGACAACTCGACCATCCGTAACGTGGCCTGGAAGAACCCGGACGGCTCCAAGGCGCTCATCGCCTACAACGAGTCCTCCTCCCCGCAGCAGCTGCGCGTCAACTGGGGCAACGAGAACTTCGCCTACACCCTGCCCGGCGGCGCCTCGGCCACCTTCACCTGGGCCGGCACCCAGGGCACCGGCGGCGGCAGCACCGGCCACACCGGCACCATCACCGGCTACGGCGGCAAGTGCGTGGACGTGGCCGGCGCTAACTCCGCCAACGGCACCGCGATCCAGCTCTACGACTGCAACGGCACCACCGCCCAGCAGTGGACCGCCTCCGGCACCGCCCTCCAGGCGCTCGGCAAGTGCATGGACGTGACCGCGGCCGGTACCGCCAACGGCACCCAGGTGCAGCTCTACGACTGCAACGGCACCGCGGCCCAGCAGTGGACCAGGGGCGCGAACAACTCCCTGGTCAACGTCGGCTCCGGCCGCTGCCTGGACGCCACCGGCCCGAGCTCGGCCAACGGCACCCGGCTGCAGATCTGGGACTGCACCGGCGCCGCCAACCAGCAGTGGACGGCGCCCGCCGCCTGATCGTCGCCCACCCCTGAACGGCCGGCCGGTGGCCCTCTCAGCGCCGGCCGGTCGCACCAAGGATCAGCCGCCGGTACGTCCGCCTGTCACGGACCGGCGGCTGATCGCGCATGCCCGCAATGTGAGATACATGGCACTCGTCAGTGCTCGTCGGTGCTGGTAAGCGTTTGCCCGCATTCAGAATCGTATGGCGGCGTCTGGCGGTATATGCCGTTCGGATGCACTTCCTACGCTCTTTGACGGGCTGATGACCGTGCGCGGTGCTGCTGTTGAACAGCGGTCCCGTACGGTGGTACGGCAGGCGGGCACCGGGTGCGCCGAGGTGCCCGCACCCCCGCACGGAGGCACCATGCGCATCTCCCCGGCGGCCGGTCCGCCGGACCGCAGCGCCCTCGACCCCTGGACGACCGCCGCCGCGACGGCCGCAGTCGCGGTGTCGGTGGTGGTCACGGTCCTGGCCTCCAACGCCGGGGCGGGCGGCGTGCGCGCCTACCCGGTGGGCGACGACGGCGGGGCGGCCACCTCGGTCGCCGCCGAGAGCCATCCGGTCGGCCGGGTCTCCCGCAGCACGGTCTACCAGCCCTTCTCCCGGGCCGGCTTCAGCCTCGACGTGCCGTCCACCTGGCAGCGCACCGAACGCGCCGGGTACGCCGGCTTCGCCGACCGCCTCGACGTGGCGACCGTGGAGTGGGCCGCCGCCAAGGGCCCCCTGACCGTCAACGGCGCCACCACCAAGGAGATACCCGCCCTGGCCACCCAGGCCCGGACCTTCACCCTGCAGGCGGTCGCGCAGGTGCGGCGGCCGGCCGGCACCGCGCTGGAGATGGTGTATCTGCAAG
Source organism: Actinacidiphila acididurans (assembly GCF_016918855.1). Classification (GTDB taxonomy): domain Bacteria; phylum Actinomycetota; class Actinomycetes; order Streptomycetales; family Streptomycetaceae; genus Actinacidiphila; species Actinacidiphila acididurans. The sequence continues at coordinate 197,126 of NZ_JADKYB010000013.1, read as the reverse complement.
GGGGTGCCCCCGACCTGGTGACCGGCAAGGTGGTGATCCACGCGGTGGAACGGTACGTCTTCTTCCACGACGGCACCCGCGTCACGGTGACGCTGGCCGGGCCCGAGGGAGCCGACAATTCGGCCGCCTGGCTCAGAATCACCGATTCGTTGCGCTGGGTTCACTGAACGTGCCCACCCGTGTGGCCCTGCGCGGGTAGGTCCGGGTACGTCCGGCCGCTTAACCTGGTCGAACGGCCTCACCCGATTGGTGCCCGAAGGTGACCGATCGGCACGATCGCCCCGACTCTTCCGTTCCGTCCCGCGCCGCCGTCCCTCCCCGCGACGAGGAGAACCCGTGTCCATCGCCCGCAACGAGGATGCATTCCGGCAGCGCGCGGCGGTGAAGTCGCTGGTCATGCTGGTGCCGGTGCTCGCGGTCGCGGCGCTGGCCGCCGCCAAGTGGCCGCTGATCGACTCCAGCGCCGGCCGGCTGGGATCGGCGGACGCCGAGTGGATGACGGTGGCGGGCGCGGCCGCGTTCATGACCTGGGTCTGCTCGGCCACCGCCCAGCAGGGCGCCGTGGTCGAACGCCTGCCGCCAGGGCGCCTGCTGGCCACCCAGTTCGCCGCCTCCGCGGCCAATCACGTCCTGCCCGCGGGCGTCGGCGGCAACGCGGTCAACCTGCGCTTCCTGGTGCGCCGCGGACTCACCCCGGCCCGCGCGGTGGCCGCGCTCGCGGTACGCGCCGGGTCCGCCGTGGTCGGCCGCCTGGTGCTGCTGGCGGCCCTGTTCGCGGCCTTCCCCGGGGCACTGCGGGTGAGCCGGCTGGTCTCCGGCGGCCCCGCACTGCCCGCCCATCCGCTGCTGCTGGCCGTGGGCGTGGCGCTGACCCTCGCGCTGGTGGCGGCGCTGCTGCGGTACGTGGGCCGGCTGCGCGACCGGCTGCGGGAGTTCGCCGCCGCGGCGGTCTGCGACCTGCGCATCCTGCACGGCAACCCGTCCCGGGTGGCCGCCCTGTGGGGCGGCTCGGTGGCCTTCCCCGCCGCCCACGCGGCCGTGGTCGTGGCCGTATCGCGCGCGGTGCACATGGGCGTGCCGGTGGGCGCGGTCGCGGTGGCGTACCTGTTCGCCAGCACCGCCGCCGGCTGGCTGCCCACCCCGGCCGGGCTCGGCTCGCTCGACGCGGTGCTCGCCCTGACCCTGGTGACCGCCGGCGCCTCCGGGGTCACCGCGACCTCGGCCGTGCTCGGCTACCGCTTGATGACCACCTGGCTGCCCCTGCTGCCGGGGGTTCTGGTGCTGGCGGTGCTGGTGCGGCGCCGGGTGCTGTGACCCGCCGCGCTCCGGCCCGGGTCCGTAAAAAGGTACGGACCTTCGCCGGATCTCTTGACGGCTCCGGGCGGTCCCATTTAAATCACGTCCTGAACTAAGACGTGACGTAAGTCGCCGCGCGATTCCGGAGACTTCCGCGGCACCCTTTTGCGCCCCGCGTACCGGGGTGCCCGTGTGCCTTCTCGCGTGTCAGGGGCATGACCACCCCCATGGGTCATGCCCACCCAGCCCCGCCGCCCCCGACCGAGGAGCCCGGCATGTCGGCATCACCCCCCACCCGACGGATCCGCCCGCTCGCCCTGCTCGCCGCCGCGGTGCTGCTGCTGGCCGGCTGGCTGCAGCAGTCGGCCACCGCCGCGCCGGCGGCCGTCACCCCGCACGCCGCGGCCGCGGCGGCCACCGCGACCTTCACCGACGACTTCAACGGCGCGGCCGGCAGCGCCGTGGACGGCTCCAAGTGGGGCTACGAGACCGGCGACAACGTCAACAACCACGAGCGCGAGTACTACACCAGCGGCACCCACAACGCCGCCCTCGACGGCCAGGGCGACCTGGTGATCACCGCCCGCAAGGAGAACCCGGCCAACTACCAGTGCTGGTACGGCACCTGCCAGTACACCTCGGCCCGGCTGTCCACCGCGCAGAAGTTCACCCAGGCCTACGGCCACTTCGAGACCCGGATGAAGCTGCCCCGCGGCCAGGGCATGTGGCCCGCGTTCTGGATGCTCGGCGACGACATCGGCACCGTCGGCTGGCCCAACAGCGGCGAGATCGACGTGATGGAGAACGTCGGCTTCGAGCCGGGCAGCGTCCACGGCACCATCCACGGCCCGGGCTACTCCGGTTCGGCCGGCATCGGCGCCGGCTACACCCTGCCCGGCGGGCAGAGCTTCTCCGACGCCTTCCACACCTTCGCCGTCGACTGGTCGCCGAACTCCATCTCCTGGTCGGTGGACGGAAACGTCTACGAGACCCGCACCCCGGCCGACCTGAACGGCAACCACTGGGTGTTCGACCACCCCTTCTACATCATCCTCAACCTGGCGGTCGGCGGGTACTGGCCCGGCGACCCCGACGGCAGCACCTCCTTCCCGCAGCAGCTCGTCGTCGACTACGTGCACGTCACCACCAGCTCCACCGGCACCGGAACCGGCCACGCCATCACCGGCTACGGCGGCAAGTGCGTGGACGTGGCCGCCGGCAGCTCGGCCAACGGCACCGCGGTCCAGCTCTACGACTGCAACGGCACCGCGGCCCAGCAGTGGACCGTCGGCTCCGACGGCACGCTGCGGGCGCTGGGCAAGTGCATGGACGTGACCGCGGCCGGCACCGCCAACGGCACGAAGGTGCAGCTCTACGACTGCAACGGCACCGCGGCCCAGCAATGGGTCGTCACCGCCGCCCACGACATCGTCAACCCCGCGGCCAACAAGTGCCTGGACGCCACCGGCCCCAGCTCCGCCAACGGCACCCGGCTGCAGATCTGGGACTGCACCGGCGCCGCCAACCAGAAGTGGACGGTCAACTGATGAGGAAGACCACCGGCCTGCTCGCCGCGGCCGGCCTGGCCGCCGGCCTGCTGACCACCTTCGGCCTCGCCCCCAGCGCCTCGGCCGCCGACCCCACCGGCGCCATCACCGGCTACGGCGGCAAGTGCGTGGACGTGGCCGCCGCGAGCTCCGCGAACGGTACCGCGATCCAGCTCTACGACTGCAACGGGACCACCGCCCAGCAGTGGACGGTGAGTTCGGACGGCACGCTGCGGGCGCTGGGCAAGTGCATGGACATCACCGCGGCCGGCACCGCGAACGGCACCAAGGTGCAGCTCTACGATTGCAACGGCACCGGCGCGCAGCAGTGGACCGCCAGCGGCGGCCGGCTGATCAACCCCGCCTCCGGCCGCTGCCTGGACGCCACCGGCCCGAGCTCGGCCAACGGCACCCGGCTGCAGATCTGGGACTGCACCGGCGGCGCCAACCAGAACTGGACCCTGCCCACCGGCGGCGGCACCACCCCGCCGCCCGCCACCGGGCAGGCCGTGGCGCCGTACCTCTACAACGGCTGGGGCAACCCGCCGGACCCGACCACCATCATGAACGCCACCGGCGTCAAGCGCTTCACCCTCGCCTTCGTGCTCAGCAACGGCTACTGCAACCCCCAGTGGGACGGCAGCCGCCCGCTGACCGGCGGCGTCGACCAGGCCACCATCACCAAAGTACGCAACGCCGGCGGCGACGTGGTCCCGTCCTTCGGCGGCTACAGCGGCAACAAGCTGGAGTCCTCCTGCGGCAGCGCCGGCGAACTCGCCGCCGCCTACCAGAAGGTGATCAGCGCCTACGGCCTGAAGGCCATCGACATCGACATCGAGGCCGACGCCTACAGCAACGGCACCGTCCAGCAGCGCACCGTCGACGCGCTCAAGACCGTCAAGGCCAACAACCCGGGCCTGGCCGTCTACGTCACCATCGGCACCGGCCAGAGCGGCCCCGACACCAGCCTCATCAACCGGGCCGCCGCCTCCGGGCTGACCGTCGACGCCTGGACCATCATGCCGTTCGACTTCGGCGGCGCCGGCCAGAACATGGGCAACCTCACGACCCAGGCCGCCGAGGGCCTGAAGAACGCCCTGAAGAGCGCCTACGGTTACAGCGACGACACCGCGTACCGGCACAGCGGCATCTCGTCGATGAACGGCATCACCGACCAGAACGAGACCGTCACCGTCGCCGACTTCCGCACCATCCTCGGCTACGCCCAGACCCACCACCTGGCCCGGCTCACCTTCTGGTCGGCCAACCGGGACCGGCCGTGCGCGGGTGCCTACCCCAACGACGACACCTGCTCCGGTGTGTCGCAGGCGGCGTGGGACTTCACCCGCACCTTCGCCGCGTACACCGGCTGACCCCGGCAGACCCCCGGGAGAGGGCCCTCCGCTCCCCGGCAGTGCAGCATGGTTTCCCGCGATGCAACCATGCTGCGGCCGGGGAGCGGAGGTGTGTGCGGTGACGGGAACGGTGACGGGGCCGCCGGAAGCGGGGCTTGGGCCCGCGGGCGGCGGACGGGTGCTGGTGGTCGACGACGACGCGGCCATCCGCCGCTCGCTCGGCCGCGCGCTGCGGCTGCGCGGCTTCACCGTCGCCGAGGCCGGCGGGGGACAGGCCGCGCTCGACCTGCTCACCCGTACCCCGCCCGACGTGCTCGTGCTCGACATATCCATGCCCGGCGTCGACGGCATCGAGGTCTGCCGCACCCTGCGGGCCGGCGGCAGCGACCTGCCCGTCCTGGTGCTGTCCGCCCTGGACCAGGTCGCCGACCGGGTCGCGGGCCTGCAGGCCGGCGCCGACGACTACCTCGTCAAGCCGTTCGCCCTGGAGGAGCTGGTATTGAGGCTGCACGCCCTGCTGCGCCGCCGCCCGCCGCGCCCCGACGACCAGGTACGCGCCTGCGGCCTCGTGCTCGACCCGGCCGCCCGTACCGCCACCCGGGACGGCGAACCGCTGGACCTGACCCGCCGTGAGTTCGAACTCCTCGAAGTGCTCGCCCGCAACGAGGGCCTGGTCCTCACCCGCGACCAGTTGCTCGACCGGGTGTGGGGCTACGACTTCGACGTGCGCACCGACGCGGTCGACACGTTCGTCAGCTACCTGCGCCGCAAGCTGGAGGCCGGCGGACGCCCCCGCATCCTGCACACCGTGCGCGGGGTCGGCTTCGTACTGCGGCCGGCGGCGGGGGGATGATGCGGCGGTGACGATGCGACTGTCCACCCGGATCGCGCTGGCCGTCGCGGTGGTCGTGCCGCTGCTGGTGCTGGCCTCGGGATGGATCATGGTGCGGCTGGTCGCGCACGACGTGCACGCGGCCGCCGACGCCCATTTGCGCGAGCGCGCGACGGCGGTACGTACCGACGCCCGCAATCTGCTGCGCGCGATGGCCAACGACCGCCCGGTGAGCGTGGAACAGGCCCGGCAGCGGCGGCTGTTCACCGCGGCGCTGGACGTCGGCATCCGCGTGGTGGCACCCGGCGGCACGATCACCGGCGGCCCCCAGCCCGCGGCCTCGATGCCGCTGCCGTCGCCGCAGGCCGCGGCCGGCCCGGTCACCGTGGTCGCCGGCGGCCGCAGTTGGCGGGTGCTGGCCGAACCCGTCTCGGTGCTGCGGCCGGCGGTGAGCGGCACCTTGTGGCTGTTCTCCGCGGACACCGCCGGCCAGGACCAGATCGACCGGGTACGGCGCCGGGTGCTCACCGTGGCCGTGCTGACCGCGCCCGTGGCCGGCGCCGCGGCCTGGCTGGCCGCGACCCGGCTGGCCCTGCCGCTGCGGCGCCTCCAGCGCAGCGCGAGCGGCATCGACCCGCGGGTCAGCGCCGCGCGCCTGGAGCACACCCCCACCCGGGTCGCCGAGGTCGACGAACTCGCCGGCACGCTGCGGACGGTGCTGGCCCGCTACGACGAACAGGCCGCCCGTACGGCCGAGGCGCTGGCCACCGCCCGGTCCTTCTCCGCGGCGGCCTCGCACGAACTGCGCACTCCGCTGATGAGCATGCGGATCAACCTGGACGTGCTCGACGGCTCGCCCGAGCCCGACGCGGCCGAGCGCGCCGAGATCGTCGCCGATCTGCGCGCCGAACACGCCCGCCTGCTGGGCCTGCTGGTGATGCTGCGGGCGCTGGCCGAGGGCGACCTGGTCGAGGCCGACGCCTTCGGCCCGGTGGACCTCGCCGACGTCCTCGACGCCGCCGCGGCCGACCTGCGCCGCGCTCACCCGCACGCCGAGGTCACGGTGACCGCCGTCGCGGGCTCGGTCGTCCACGGCTGGCCGCCGGGCCTGCGCTCGGCGGTGGACAACCTCCTGGTCAACGCCGCCGTGCACGGCGTCTCTCCGGACGGCACCGCCCGTATCGACGCCCGCCTCACCCCCGGCCCCGACCCGGCCACCCTCCGCCTGACCGTGGACGACGCCGGCCCCGGCATACCCCCCGCCGCCCGCGCCGCCGTCTTCCAGCGCTTCCACCGCGGCTCCACCAGCCCCGGCTCCGGCCTCGGCCTCACCCTCGTCGCCCAGCAAATGGCCCTCCACGGCGGCGCCGTCACCATCGAGGACCCGCCCACCACCCCGGGCACCCGCTTCACCCTGACCTTCCCCCGCACCCCTCCTCCCCCCACCCCCCTGCCCGGCCCCCGCACCTGGCTCACCGACCGGCCACCCCCCGACGCCGGCAGGTGACCCGGCGTCAGTTCACTGCCAGGGGCCGGCGACCGGGGTGGCCTCGTCGGGGCTGTCGGCGGGCCAGGGGGGTACTGTCGCGGCGGCCACGCGCAGGCCCTGTGCGTGGGCGCGGAACTGGAAGGCGGTGCCCAGGGGGATGGTCAGGCAGACGCCGGGGGCGAGCGGGGTGATCTCCTCGTGGCCGTCCTGGGCGCGCCAGATGTCGCCGGTGCCCGAGGTGACGAACCAGATCTCGGCCACGGTGGCGTGGGTCACCGCACGAGCCACCTGATGCGGGGCGAGTTCGAACTGCGCGAAGCTCGCCGCTCCCGGCAGTACGGACAGGGGCCGCACCGCCGATCCGTCGGGTGCGGTGACCTCGGGGGCCTCGTCCAGCCGTACCGTAGTGAAGCGCTCCGTCATGATCCCCAGAGTAGGGGCGCGGGGCGGGCCGCGTAGCGTGCTGCCATGCAGCTCACCGGAGAAATGAGCGGCGACCGGCCCCTGCTCGTGCTGGCCGTCGCCGAAGAGGCGCAGTACCTCGACACCTCACTGCCCGTCCTGCTGACCGGCATGGGCAAGGTCAACGCCGCCACCGCGCTGGCCGCGGTCCTGGCCCGGGGTCCGCTGCCCTCGGCCGTCATCAACCTCGGCACCGCGGGCGCGCTGAGCCCCGGGTGGACCGGAACGCACGTCGTGGGCACCGTGATCCAGCACGACCTGGACAGCGCCACCCTGCGCGCCCTCACCGGCGAGACGTACGGCGCGCCGCTGGCCCTGTCCGACGCGGCCGGGCCGACCCTGGCCACCGGCGACACCTTCGTCGCCGACGAGACCGCCCGGGCCCGCCTCGCCGCGCACGCCCACCTGGTCGACATGGAGGGCTACGCGCTGGCCACCGCCGCCCGCCGGGCCGGCGTCCCCGTACGCATCGTCAAGCACGTGAGCGACGACGCCGGCGAGGGTGCGGCCGGGAGCTGGCGGGAGTCGGTCGCCGAGTGCGCCCGGGCGCTGGCCGAGTGGGCGGCCGGCGCGGTCCCCGCCTACGCCTGACCGGTCCGGGACCCGGGGTCAGGGCCCGGGCGAGGCCCACAAGGTTTCCACAAAGAACGTTCCTACGGTGCGGGTCGAGCCGGCGCGGACGACGCCGGAACCGGACACGTGCTGACGGAGGAAACCCTCATGCGCACCACCCGTACCACCGTCGCGGCGGCGGCAGCCGCTGTCGCCCTGCTCGGCGCCGCGGGCCCCGCGGTGGCCGACTCCACCACCGCTCCCGCCCCCACGGCCACCACGTCCACGCCCGCCCCCGCGGCCAAGGCACCCACCGGGGACGGCGCCCGTGCCCTGTGCCGCCGCGTCCCGCGCATCGACGCGCGCATCGACCGGGCGCTGCGCCGGCTGGGCGGGCCCGCCACGGTCAAGGGTTCCGTCGCCCGGCTGCAGAAGCGGGTGGACAACGCCGCGGCCAAGGGCGACACCGCCGTCGAGACGTACCTGAAGGACCGCCTGACCTTCCGCAAGTCCCTGGTGCCGATGCTCAACCAGCGCAGCACCGACCTGGACGCCGTGCGCACCTGGTGCGCCTCGCGGGGCCAGAACACCGCAGGGGCGGGGACCGCCAAGTGACCGCCCGCACCAGGGCCCTGGCCGCACTGCCGGCCGCCGCGCTGGCCGCGGCCCTGCTCGCCGGCTGCGGCTCGGGCCCATCCGCGGGTTCGTCCGGTACGCCCGGAACCTCCGCTACGGCCGGCTCGTCCGCCGCCCCCGCGAGCTCGTCCGACCTGGCCCGGATGCAGAAACTGGTCGATCAGGCCGACTCGGCGGCGGCCCGCGCCGACTCGGACGCGGCCTCCGACAAGTGACCGGTCGGATCCGGTCGTACGGTGCCGGGCCCGGTCCGCGGCTTCGCCGACAGGCCGCCCGCCCGCCTCGCTACTTCGCGTCCGCGTAGCACTCCACCACATGGGTGTGCAGCGGGAAGACGACCCGCGTGGGGCCGAAGATCAGGCGGCGGGCCTCGTCGCCCGCCGCCGTGACCGCCGAGGAGACCGCGGGGGCCAGCTCGGCGGGGGTGTGCACCACGACCTCGTCGTGCTGGAAGAACACCAGCCGCGGGCCGGGACCGAGGGGGGTCAGTTCCCGGCGCAGGGCGGCCAGCATGGCCAGCGCCCATTCCGCGGCGGTGGCCTGGATCACGAAGTTGCGGGTGAATCGCCCCCAGGAGCGGGCCGCCCGCCGGTCCGTCCCCGGACCGTCGTCGTCGCCCGCGTCCCGCAGCCACTCCGCGGAGGGCGCGGGCGAGGTGCGGCCGAGCCGGGACCGTACGATGCCGCCCGCCTCGCCGGTGCGGGCCGCGGCCTCCACCAGGGCGAGCGCCGCGGGGAAACGGCTGCGCAGCACCGCGAGCGGCGCCGCCGCCTCGCCGCCGGTCTGCCCGTACATGGCCGCGAGCAGCCCCACCTTGGCGCGCGCCCGGTCACCGGCGAAGGCGTCCTGGGCGAGCGCCGCGTAAAGGTCGCCGTCGCCGGCCGCCCTGGTCAGGCCCGCGTCCCCGGACAGCGCGGCCAGCACCCGCGGCTCCAGCTGCCCGGCGTCCGCGACGACCAGGCGGTGCCCGGGATCGGCGACCACGGCGGCCCGCAGCAGCCGGGGGATCTGCAGCGCCCCGCCGCCGCGGGTCGCCCATCGCCCGGAGACCACGCCGCCGACCACGTACTCAGGCCGGAACCTGCCGTCGCGCACCCACGCCTCGCGCCACGCCCAGCCGTGCGCCGCGTGGATCCGGGACAGCTCCTTGTACCGGAGGAACAGCGCCGCCGCCGGGTGGTCGACCCGGCGCAGTTCGTGGGACCGGGTGGAGCTCAGCCGCACCCCGGCGCGGGCGAAGGCGGACAGCATCTGGGCGGGCGAGTCGGGGTTCACCGGCCGGCCGAGCGCCTCCTGGAGGCCCAGTGCCAGTTCGCCGAGCAGCATCGGCCGGGCGCCGCCCGCGGGCCGGGGGCCGAGCAACGAGGTCAGCAGCCGGTCGTGAACGTCCGCGCGCCAGGGAAGACCGTCGCGGCCCATCTCCACCGCGGCCAGCGCGCCCGCCGACTCGGCCGCGCACAGCAGCCGCATACGGTCCGGGTGCTCGCCCGCGGCGATCCGTTCCTGCTGACCCGCGTGCACCGCGACCAGCGCGGCCATCGGATCGGCCGCCGGAGGCAGGTGGTGGCGGTCGGCGGCGAACAGCACCGGCTGCCCGTCGGCGCCGTGCTCGGGCGAGTCCTCGGGCTCCGGGCGGCCCTCCAGCCGGGCCCAGGCCGCGCCCAGCGAACGCGGCCGCCGGTGCCGGCCCTCCTGCCCGAGCAGCAGCGATTCGACCAGTTTTACGTCATGGCAGCGGGCGAGCCGCTGTGCGCCGCGGTCCAGCAACCATGCGTACGCCTCGTCGGTGGCCGCCCATACCCAGCGCGGTGCGCTTTCTCTTTCCCGGCGGCTCACCTCTGCGGCGAGGTCGGCGTACGCCTGGGGTGGGCCGGCCGGGGTGCCGTCCTCCGTCAGCGAGAGCAGCCGTCCGCCGGACCCCACCGGGTCCGGTACGACGGCTGTTCGCTGTGTCATGCGGGCAGGCTAAAGCCGGGCACTGACAATCGGGCCGCACCCGCATTTCGACCACAGCCCCGCGCCCCTTCGGGGGGCGTCCGGCGAACCCGCTGCCAAGCGGGAGCCGACGGTCAGGAACCCTGGCGGGCGGCCTCGACGGATTTGCGGACCTCGTCCATGTCGAGGGCGCGGGCCTGGGAGATGACGTCCTCGAGGGCGGGGGCGGGGAGGGCACCCGGCTGGGCGAAGACCGCAACCTTGTCGCGGACGATCATCAGGGTGGGGATGGACTGGATCTGGAAGGCGGCGGCCAGCTCCGGCTGCGCCTCGGTGTCGACCTTGGCGAAGACGAGGTCGCCGTGGGTCTGGGACGCCTTGTCGTACACGGGCGCGAACATTTTGCACGGCCCGCACCAGTCGGCCCAGAAGTCGATGAGAACGAAGTCGTTGTTCGAAACGACCTCGTCGAAGTTCTCCTTGGTCAGCTCCACAGTGCTCATGCAGCCGTGAACGAGTGGCACCCGCCGGAAATTCCGGACCGCTCGCGTGTTCCGTGCACGCTTTTCGGCCGATGTTCCGGTGGGCCCGGCCGTGCCCGTTTCCCGTGCTCAGGGCGCGCCCGGGGCACGCTCAGGGCAGCGGCTGGTCCGGCCGGGGCCCGTCGTAGGCACCACCCAGGCGCATCCGCAGCGGGCGTTCGCCGTACTCCTCCAGGGCGTGGGCGATCCAGCCGGCGGTGCGGGCCACGGCGAAGACGGTCTCCCCGGCCTCCGGGGGCATCCCGGCGGACAGCGAGAGCACGCCGAGGGCCAGGTCGACATTGGCGTACAGCGGGGTGCGGCGGGCGGTGACGGCGATCACGTCGTCCGCGGCGGCCAGCGGTCCGGCTGCCGCGGGCACCTGGCGCAGCAGGGACAGCAGCAGGCGGGCGCGGGGATCCTCGCCCTTGTAGAGGCGGTGGCCGAGCCCGGGGACGCGCCGCCCGGCCCGCAGGTGGTCGGCGACCACGGAGGCGGCGCCGCGTTCCAGGACGTCGTTGAGCATCCGGTGGGCCAGGGCGCTGGCCTGGCCGTGCAGCGGGCCGTCGAGGGCGCCCAGTCCGGCGGACACCACCGCGTAGGGGTGGGCGCGGGCAGAGGCGGCGACCCGGGCGGCCAGTGTGGAGGCGGCCAGGTCGTGGTCGATGAGCAGCGCGAGCGCCGCGTCGAGAGCGCGCAGCGAGGCGGTGTCCGCGGGCGCGGCGGTCAGCCGGGACCACAGCCGCGCGGCCAGCGGACCGTTGGCGGCCTGCGGCTGTCCGGCGAGCGGCAGGGCGTCCACCAGGGTCGGGATCAGGGTGCGGGCCGAGCCCAGCACGGTGTCCCGGGACAGGTCGAAGCGCAGCGGGTCGCCCCCGGCGGCAGCGATGACGGCCACCCTGATCCGGTCCATCGGACCGCTGCCGGCGGGCAGGGCGGCGGCCACCTTGCGGGCGGCGGCGAGCGGCTGCGGGGCGGCGCTGAACCGGGCGCCGCGCCGCAGCACCCCGGTCCACACCCACTCGGCGACCTCCTCGTAGGTGTACGTCTCCGCGAGCGCGGTCGCGTCCACCCCGCGGTAGTAGTAGCGGTCGGTGTCGATCAGGGTGATCGAGGTGCGCACCCGGCCGCCCCAGCCGGTCTCGGTGCCGCCGTCCCCGGCCGCCGCGGGCCGCCCGCGCCGGGCGAGCTGCGCGATCTCGGCCGGGTCGAAGGTACTGCCCCGTCCGCCCGCCGCGCGGCGGCTGCTCAGCAGACCGCGGCTGACGTACGCGTACAGCGTCTCGGGCTTCACGCCCAGCCGCCGCGCCGCCTCGCGGGTGTCGATCCGGCCGTGGTCGTCCACCGGGTCCGCCGATTGCTCCGTCATGGGGTCACCGTATCCGGATGTGTCTGCCTATCGATATTGATCGGATCGCCGTTCAATCAACATTGACATCCATTCAATCAATCATGGACAGTCAAGTCCATACCCAAGGAGGACAACCATGCCGATCAACCCGCCCGCCGCCCCGATCGACGTACCCCGCGGTCTGAAGGGCGTGATCGTCACCGAGACATCCCTCGGCGACGTCCGGGGGAGCGAGGGCTTCTACCACTACCGGGAGTTCTCGGCGGTCGAACTGGCCGAGACCCGGACGTTCGAGGACGTCTGGCACCTGATGTTCCTGGGCGAGCTGCCGGACGCGGCCGGGCGGGCCGAGTTCACCGCCCGGACCGCCGCGCTGCGCCACCTGCCCGCGGACGTCCGTACGGCGCTGCCCGCCGTGGCGCGGGCGACCGCGCGCTCCGGACCGCTCGCCGGGCTGCGCACCGCGCTGTCGCTGACCGGGGCCGCGGCCGGATTCCGGCCGCTGTACGACATCGACGCCGAGCGCCGCCGGGAAGACGCCCTGGCCGCCTGCGCCGCCGTGCCGACGCTGCTCACCGCGCTGCACCGGCTGAGCCGCGGCCTGGAGCCGGTCGAGCCGCGCGACGACCTTCCGTACGCGGCGAACTACCTCTACATGCTCACCGGGCAGGAGCCGGACCCGGACCGGGCGCGGGCGATCGAGCGCTACCTGATCTCGACGGTCGACCACGGCTTCAACGCGTCCACCTTCACCGCCCGGGTCATCGCCTCCACCGGCGCCGACCTCGCCGCCTGCCTGACCGGCGCGATCGGCGCGCTGTCCGGCCCGCTGCACGGGGGCGCGCCCAGCCGCGCGCTGGACACCCTCGACGCGATCGGCACCCCGGACCGGATCGACGGCTGGCTGCGCGAGCACATCCTGGCCGGCGAGCGGATCATGGGCTTCGGACACCCCGTCTACCGCACCGAGGACCCGCGCTCGCGGATGCTCAAGCGCATCGCCCGCGGCTTCGGCGGCGACCTGGTGGACTTCGCCGTCCGGGTCGAGGAGCGCGCCGAGGCACTGCTCGCCGAGCTGAAGCCGGGCCGCGAGCTGCACATCAACGTCGAGTTCTACGCCGGCGTCGTGATGGAGCTGTGCGGGCTGCCCCGGGAGATGTTCACGCCCACCTTCGCCGCCGCCCGCGTGGTCGGCTGGAGCGCCAACATCCTGGAGCAGGCCGAGGACAGCAAGATCATCCGGCCGGCGGCGCGGTACGTGGGCCCGCCGCCCGCGCAGCCGGTCCCGGCGGCCTGACCGCCGCTGCGGGAACGCGCCGGGCGACGCCTCGGGGAGATGTCAGGGGGAGTCCTCGGGGAAGACCGCGCCATGCCGTGAGGCACGCCGGGTGGCGACATACCGACCAGTCGGTAGCATGGGAGGCCGGGCCTGGCGGAGCGCCGGGGCCACCGCGGACCACCGGAGGAGCCATCGTGCGCGCGATCCAGATCACCGAGTTCGGCGGCCCGGAAGTGCTGCACGAGGCGGAACTGCCGGACCCGGTGCCCGGCCCGGGCGAGGTGCTGGTCGAGGTGGACCACGCCGGCATCAACTACGCCGACACCCACGCGGTGGAGGACTCGTACCTCTCCCGGACCGAGCTGCCCCTGGTGCCCGGCGGGGAGATCGTCGGCCGCACCGGCGACGGGCGCCGGCTGGTCGCCCTGCTGCCCCGTAACGGTGGCTACGCACAGCGGGCCGCCGCCACCGAGGCGCTGGCCCACGAGGTGCCCGACGAGGTGACCGACGGACAGGCGCTCGCCCTGATCGTCCAGGGCGTCACCGCCTGGCACCTGCTGCGCACCTGTGCCCGCCTGGTGCCCGGCGAGAGCGTGGTCGTGCACGCGGCGGCCGGCGGCACCGGATCGCTCGCCGTCCAGCTCGCCAAGTCGTACGGCGCGGGCCGGGTGATCGCCACCGCCTCCAACGAGCGCAAGCGGGACCTCGCGCTGGAGCTCGGGGCGGACATCGCGATCGACGCCGCCCCGGAGGACCTCGAGGAACGCCTGGTCGAGGCGAACGGCGGGCACAAGGTCGACATCGTGCTGGAGATGACCGGCGGCCCGGTCTTCGACGCCTCCCTGGCCGCGCTGGCCCGCTTCGGCCGGCTGATCACCTACGGCCTGGCCTCCCGGGTCCCGCCCACCCCCGTCGCGCCCGCGAGCCTGATGGCCCACTCCCGGACGGTGACCGGCTTCTGGCTCGCCCACTGCCTGCGCCGGCCCGGCATGTTCCGCGAACCTCTCGGGGAGCTGCTGGGCATGACCGTCAAGGGGGACCTCACCCCGCGCGTCGGCGGCGTCTACCCGCTGTCGCGCGCCGCCGACGCCCACACGGACCTGCGGGCCCGCCGCACCTGGGGCAAGCTCGTCCTCGATGTGCGCCAGTAGCTCGATGTGCGCCAATGGAGGGACGCGCGTCAACAGAGGTCGGACAGAGCTCGGTCAACAGAGGTCAAAAGACATCCGGTCGAGGGCGCGGCGCGGAACGGCTGGGCGGTGCTGGCCGTTGCAGTGGTGGTAGAGGCACAATTCGAGCAGCAACACCGGCAGCACCGAACCAACGGAGTACGTCGGGCCGCGGCCCAGCGACCCGCGCCCCGCACGTCTCGGGAGGGGCTATGAACAGGAACCGCTTCGCTCCCGACCGGGGACTGACGACACGCATGGTCGTCACCATGTTCCTGATCGGACTTGTCTATGTCGTCTTCGTGGGCGCACTGCTGGCGTTGCTGCGCGGGGCGTGGCCGATGATCGTGGTCATCGCCGGCCTGCTCTTCGTCGCCCAGTTCTGGTTCAGCGACCGCATCGCCGCCTTCAGCATGGGCGCCCGCGAGGTCACCCCGGAGCAGGCTCCGGAACTGCACGGGGTGGTGGACCGCATCTGCGCGCTGGGCGACCTGCCCAAGCCGAAGGTGGCCATCGCCCAGTCCGACGTGCCCAACGCGTTCGCGACCGGCCGCAACCAGAAGAACACGGTGGTGTGCGTCACCACCGGCCTGCTGCGCCGGCTGGAGCCGGACGAGCTGGAGGGCGTCGTCGCCCACGAGCTGTCGCACGTCGCCCACAAGGACGTGGCCGTCATGACCATCGCCTCCTTCCTGGGCATCCTGGCCGGCGTCATCACCCGTATCGGCCTGTGGGGCGGCTTCCGGCGCGACACCCGCGACCAGAACGCGGCCCTGATCGCCGTCCTGATCCCGCTGGTCAGCGCGCTGGTCTACGCGATCAGCTTCCTGCTCACCCGGATGCTGTCCCGCTACCGCGAGCTGTCCGCCGACCGCAGCGCCGCCCTGCTGACCGGCCGGCCCTCCTCGCTGGCCTCGGCGCTGACCAAGGTCAACGGCGCGATGGCGGCCATCCCCACCGAGGACCTGCGCAAGGCCGAGCCCTTCAACGCCTTCTACTTCGCCCCGGCGCTCAGCTCCGGCCCGAGCCTGGGCAAGCTGCTCTCCACCCACCCCACCCTGGAGCGGCGTCTGGAGCAGCTCGCGGGGATCACCCGTGAGCTGGACCGCCGCTGATGGGGCTGCTCGACGTGCTGCTCGGCCGCAGCAAGCCGGTCAAACCCGACCTCGACCAGCTCTTCGGACTCACCTCGGCCGCCATCACCCTCGAGGCGGCCAGTGAGATGCGGCCCACCGGCCTCGGCTCGGTGTGCTTCGCCGCGGTCGAGGGCGGTGCCTTCGCCGAGATCCAGCAGGACCTGCACACCCTCCTGGGCGTGGAGTCCAGCCAGGACTCGTACGGCTACACCTGGCTGCTCTCCCGCCACCGGCCCAGCGAGGTCACCGATCTGGTCACCGACCTGCACGCGGTGAACTCCAGCCTGGAGGAGCACGGCTTCGGTCCCCAGTTGCTGTGCTCGCTGGTGGGCTTCAAGGACCCCGAGGGCCGCTCCCTGGCGCTGGTCTACCTCTACAAACGCGGTTCCTTCTACCCCTTCGCCCCGCTGCCGGGCGAGAAGCGGGACAGCGCCCTGGAGCTCCAGATCAACGCCCTGGTGGCGAACGACCTGCGGCAGGAGAAGGACCTCAGCCGCTGGTTCCCGGTGTGGGGCGCCCCGGGTCTGTGACCCCGGACGCCCCACCACCGGGCGCCTTGCCTTCGGGCGCTCTGCCACCGGGCGGCGGGCCCGGCGCCGTCACCCCTCCCGGCGCTCCGCCACCGCCATCGCCCCGGTCAGCGCGGCCAGCGTGACCTCCAGGCCGATCAGGCACAGCAGGCTCAGGCCCAGGGCGTGCGGGTAGCGGGCCGGGCCGCCGCCGTCGCCGACCGCGCCGTAGAACACGATCCCGATCAGCGCCACCCCCAGCGCGCCGCAGATCTGCTGGATGGTGGTCACCACGCCCGACGCCGCCCCCACCAGGTGCGGCGGCACCGGCGCCAGGGCCGTACGGGTCAGCGGGGCGATCACCATGCCCATCCCGACGCCGTCGGCGAACAGCCCCGGGGTCAGCTCCCACAGGCTTCCGGTGGTCCCCGAGGCGTGGACCGCCGCCCACAGCAGCCCCAGCCCCGCGGCCATCAGCAGGGCGCCCACCGGCACCGTACGGCTGCCCAACCGGGCCGCGATGCGGTGCGCGGCGGTGGAGGTGATCAGGTAGCCGATGCCGATGGACAGGAACACCGCGCCCGAGGTCAGGGCGGCCAGGCCGCGGCCCGCCTGGAGGTAGAGCGCCAGCACCAGGAAGAAGGACGCCTGGCCGGTCCAGAACACCACCTGCGCCAGCGCGCCGGGCCGAAAACCCCGATGCCGGAACAGCGCCGGATTCAGCACCGGGTCGCCGCCCGCCGCGCCCAGCCGGGACTGGTGGACGACGAAGCCCGCGGCGAGCACCGCGGCGCCCACCGGGCACAGCCAGGTCCACAGCGGCCAGCCCAGGCTGCGGCCCTGGATCAGCGGCAGCACCAGCGCGACCGTGGCCGCCGACGACAGCAGCACCCCGGTGTTGTCCAGACGGGGCCGGCGCGGCGCCCGCGACTCGGCCAGCGCCCTCGGCACCAGGGCCAGCGCGACCGCGCCCACCGGCACATTGATCAGAAAGCAGGCCCGCCAGCCCAGCCCCAGCAGGTCGGCCCGGATCAGCAGGCCCCCGATGAGCTGGCCGAACACCGCGCCGATCCCCATCACCAGCCCGTACACGCTGAACGCCCGGGCCTGCGCCCGACCTGTGTACGCGGTCTGCAGGACGGCCAGCACCTGCGGGCTCATCAGTGCGGTGGACAGCCCCTGCAGCACCCTTGCCGCGACCAGCGTCCCGGCGCCCGGCGCGCAGCCGCACGCCGCCGAGGTCACGGTGAACAGCGCCAGCCCCAGCGTGAACATCCGCCGCCGGCCGAACATGTCGCCCAGCCGTCCCGCGGTGATCAGCCCGGTGGCGACCGCCAGCCCGAAGCCCGCCACCACCCACTGCACCGACGCGCTCCCGGTGTGCAGGTCCCCCTGGATCGCGGGGATCGCCACATTGACGATGAAGATGTCCAGCGCGGCCATGAAGGTCGCGGCCATCAGGACCAGCAGGCCCAGAACCGGCCGCTCGCCGCTTTCCGGTGGCGTTCGCGGACCCGCGGCCTGGGACACGGCGATGGAGGGGGCCGAAGCCATGACGGTGCTCCTGTCTGTTCGTCCACGGATGACGGCGCCCGTCCGGCGCCTTCTTCCTGTGGGTCACGACGCTATGGAGCGCCGGCCGCGGCCGAATCGGTCGCCGTTAGGCAATGCGTACGGGGCCCTGCGGGCCGGTATCGGTAGCCGGGGGAGGGCACGACGGGGGAGCGAGGGGAGTACGGCGCCGGTCCGCCGGCGCCGGGCGCCCTCCGGAAGCGCATCGCCTCAGCGACGGGCTGAGCAATGTGTGCCGGGGCCCGCGGCTCGTATCGGTGGCTGAGGAAGTGCAGGACGGGGAGGTGACGCGGGGAATACGGTCCCGGTCCCTCGGTGCCCGGGCCCTGCGGAAGCGCATCGCCTCAGCGCCGCGCGTCGACCGCTTCCTTGAGCGTGTCCAGCGCGTCGGCCAGGCGGGGGGAGCCGCAGTAGCGGGAGAGGCGGGACGCCTCGCGGCCGAGTTCGAGGGCGGTGTCCAGGTCGCCGGTCAGGGCGTGGGCCTGGGCGGCGCGGACCGAGTAGAGGCTGCGGTCCCGGAGGAAGGCCGGGTCCTGCGCGGCCAGCGCCTTCTCCAGCAGCGGGGCGGCTTCCGCTGCCGCGCCCAGGTCGAGCAGGGCCAGTCCGGTCTGGGCGGTCAGTTCCGCCGGGTCGAACCAGTACAGCCAGGGCGGGCCCGGGTCGGTGCGGGCGGCCTCGAGGCGGCGTTCCGCCTCGGCCATCGCCCGGCGGAAGGCGCCCTCGGCGCCGAGGGCGGCGTGCGCCCGGGCCAGCCGGCTCGCGGCCAGTGCCCGTACGGCCGGCGGCGCGCTGCCGGCCGCGCGTACCGCCGCCTCGGCCGCGGCCACCGCGTCGTTCGGGCGGCCCGCGATCACCTCCTGGAGCGCCAGCCCGCCCCACAGGGCGACCGCCATCGGCCGGTCGCCGGCGGTGTGGGCCAGCCGCAGACCGGTCAGGTAGTGCCGCTGCGCCGCCCCCAGCCGGCCGGTGTCGGTGGCCGCCCACCCGCCGAGCTGCGCCAGGTCCGCGGCCACCCGCAGCAGCCGAGCCCGCGTGTCCCGCCCGCTCGGCTGTCCCCGGCGCAGCAGCCCGCACACCAGCCGCAGGTCCGCCGCGACCCGGTGCCGTACCGCCCCTCCGCCCAGCCGGTCGTCCAGCCGCCGCAGCCCCAGCACGCCGGTCTCCAGCCACTCCACCACTGTGCCGTCCACCCCGACGGGGTCGTCCCCGGGACCGACCGGGCCGCCGCCGGGCCACCCGAAGGCCTCACCGGCCGTGTCCTGCGCCGCGGGATCGTCCGCGTCGGTCAGCAGCCGCGGCGCCTCGCCCTCGCGCGGCAGGGACGGGTCAGGGGCCGGGCCGGCCTGGGCGGCGGTCCAGTCGGCCACGGCCCCGCGCAGCGTGCGCTCGTCGGTGATCGGATAGCCGCGGGGATCGTCGGCGGCGTCGTCGACCAGTGCGGACAGGGCGGTGAGGCTGCCGTCGAGGGTCCAGGCCAGCTCGTCCGGCATGCCGCCGTGCGCGGGGAGCCAGCGCGGCCAGGGCCGCAGTTCCAGCTCGCGGAAGGGGACGCCGAGCGCCCGGGCCAGTGCCCGCTGGCTGTCCGCCTCGGGCACCACGCCCCAGTGCTCCCAGCGCCACACCTTCTCCCGGCGCGCCGCCATGGGCACGCCCAGCGCCCGGGCGTGCTCGGCGATCACCTTCGCCAGGTCCTGATAGCTCCACCCGTGACGGCGCCGCACGTACGCCAGCGGATGCGTCGAAGCGGCAGAGCCCTCGCGTGCCACCTTCCCACCCATCCGCCCGTCCCAACTGCCGCGTCACGCCGCCACGATCAGGCCATCGAATACCAGGTGCTGCGGTGCCCGCGCCAGCCGGACACCCCCGTCCACACGTCCGTCCGGGGTTCAAACCCCTGCAACGATACGGGACTACACCGAGACAACAGGTGCGGCCTTGTCGATGGCGACCGCCTACCGGTTGGCTGTCTGCGATCACAAGACGTAACGCGTGCCGTGGAGGGCAGCCCGCGGATGACACCACCGCCGCCACCCTTCCGCTTCACTCGCGGCAAGGACGACCTGGCCCTGGACCCCGCGCTCGGGGACGGGGAACTCATCGCCGCCCGGGCCGCCTTGAGCCAGGGCCGGTGGACGGAGGTCCGTGCGCTGCTCGCGCGTACCGGCAGCGACTGGGACAGCCGCGGCCACCGGCTGGTCGTCCTGGGCGAGGGCCGGTCCGCCGCGGCCTGGGCGGAGGAATGGCTGATGGCCGAGCCGGAGAGCCCGGACGCCGTGGCCCTGTACGCCTGCGCGGCCGTCTTCCGGGCCGCCGACGGCAAGCAGAGCCCCGACTCCGCCCGCGAGGCGTGCCTGCGCGCCGCCCGCATGACGCCCCGCGACCCGACGCCCTGGCTCGGCCTGCTCATCCTGGCCCGCCGCACCGGCACCGACGACGAGCAGGTGCGCGCCTTCGACCAGGTCCGTGGCCGGCACCGCGGCCACCACCACGCGCACTACCTGATGACCCAGGTGCTGGCCGAGCGTCAGAAGACCGACGGCGACGACCCGTTCCACGAGGTGTACGAGTTCGCCGAGTGGGCCGCCGACGAGGCCGGGCCCGGATCGCCGCTGGCCGTCCTGCCGTTGGTCGCCCTGGTCGAGCGGTACCGGGCGCTGGCCGCCGACGGCGCGCTGCCCGCCGACCCGGCCGGACTGCCGTACTGGACCAGCGGGCGGGCCCGTACCAGCCTGCGGGCCGCCTTCGACTGGTGGCTGGACTGGGACGACCGCAGCCATCCGCGCCTGCCGCTGGACCTGAACTACCTGGCGTTCGCGAAGTTCCACTCGGGCGACACCGTGGCCGCCGCCGCCCTGTTCAACCGGATCGGCACCCTTGCCACGCAGGCGCCCTGGGCGTATCTGAACCACGACCCGAAGAAGTCGTTCCGCGCCGCGCGCAACTACGCGCTCGGTTTCGGTTCCTCGTAAGTCCCCCACCTCGAACTTCCAGGAAGGAACCGCACTCATGCTGACGGGCAGTACCTCGGAGATCAGTACCTTCAAGGGCGAGCAGAGAGCCCTGCGTGCGGACCGGATCGGTACTCCCGGCCTGCTGCTGTCGGTCCTTGCCGCGACCGCCCCGCTGATGGTCGTCGCCGGGGTGGTGCCCACCACGTTCGCCGCCGTCGGGATCGTCGGGGTGCCGCTCATCTTCCTGATCCTGGGCGTCGTCCTGGTGCTGTTCAGCTTCGGGTACGCCGAGATGAGCCGGCACGTGCACAACGCCGGTGCCTTCTACGCCTACATCGCGCGGGGCCTGGGCGGCACGGCCGGCGCCGCCGCCTCCTACGTGGCGCTGTTCTCGTACAGCATCCTCCAGATGGGCATCTTCGGGATCTTCGGCTTCGAGATCTCCAGCCAGATCGCCCAGCACTGGCACCACAACGTGGACTGGTGGTGGCCGGCGCTCGGCGGAGTGCTGCTCACCGGCGTCTTCGGTGCGCTGAAGATCGACGTCAACGCCCGGGTGCTGGGTGTGCTGCTGCTGGTGGAGACCACCCTCGTGGTGATCTTCGACATCAGCTTCCTGTCCGACGCCGGCCCGCAGGGCGTGTCGCTGCACGCCTTCGACCCCGGCACGATAGGCGGCGCCGGCTTCGGCACCGCGCTGTGCTTCTGCATCGCCGGCTTCACCGGCTTCGAGCAGGCCCCGGTCTACGCCGAGGAGACCAGCCGGCCGCAGCGGGTGGTGGCGCGCGTGATGTTCCTGGCGGTCGGATTCGCCACCCTGCTCTTCGCGTTCAGCGCGTGGGCGATCACCGTGGCCGCCGGCCCCGCGCAGGTGGTGGGCATGGCCCAGAAGAGCCCCACCATGCTGTTCGACCTCAACCAGGCCCGGATCGGCGGCACTTTCACCGACGTGCTGAACGTCTTCTTCATCACCGGGATCTTCGCCTCGATGCTGAGCTTCCACAACGTGGTGGCCCGGTACGCCTTCGCCATGGGCCGCGACGGCCTGCTGCCCGCCGCCGTCAGCCGCACCACCCGGTCCGGCGGCGCGCCCGTGGTCGGCTCGCTCATCCAGTCCACCGCGGCGCTGATCGCGGTGATCTGCTTCGCGGTGACCGACGACAAGCCCGGCGGCGACCCCTCGTTCGCCCCGATGATGCGGCTGTTCACCTGGGCCGGGAACGTCGGCGCGCTCGGTGTGGTGCTGCTGATGGCGGCCGCCTCGATCGCGGTCATCGCGTTCTTCGTCAAGCGCGGCGCCGCCCGCGTGCAGGCCTGGCGGCTGGCCACCTCCGGACTCGCGGCCGCCGCCCTGCTGGCCATCGCCTTCTACGCGGTCAAGGACTTCCGGGTGCTGCTCGGCGCCGACCCCGGCCACGGCCTGCGCTGGATCCTGCCCGGCATCATCGGGCTGGCCCTGCTGATCGGCCTGGTCTACGGTCTCGTGCTGCACAGCAAGAACCCCGCCGCGCACGCCAGGATCGGCCTGGGCAACGAGGCGTTCCAGCTGGACAAGGCGGCAACTGCCGCCGAACCCACCGCCTGACGCCGCGCGACAGCATCCCCCGAGGCCCCGGCGAACACTCCTCCCGACGCCGTACGCCCCTCCGGCCGGTGCCCCGCCCCCACGCGGGTCGCCGGCCGGACGCGGACCCAACGGCACCTGCCGGACGCGAGCCGTACGCCACCGGCGCGGGCCCGTACGGTCGCACAGCCCCCTTCGTGGTGAGGAATCCCCATGACCGACACCCCCGCGGGCACCGCGACCGGCGTCCCGCACCCGCTGGACCCGCTGACCGCGGACGAGATCGCCGCCGCGCGCGCCGTCCTCGAGGCCGCGGGCAAGGTCGGCCCGGCCACCCGCTTCCCGCTGCTGCTGCCCGACGAGCCGCCCCGGTCCGAGGTGCTGGCCCACCGCGACGGTCACCACGCCTCCCGCCGGGTCCGCGTCACCCTTCTCGACACCGCCACCGGCCGTTCCGCCGAGGCCCTGGTCGACGTCACCGCGCGGCTGCTGCTGGCCCACCGGGACCTGGACGCGGCGGCCGACGGACAACCCCCGGTGCTGTTCGAGGAGTACGAGACCTGCGACGCGATCGTGAAGGCCGACCCCGGCTGGCGGGCCGCGATGGCCGCGCGCGGGATCACCGACCTCTCGCTGGTCGTCGCCGCGCCGCTGGCCGCGGGCAACTTCGGGCGCCCCGAGGAAGCCGGCCGCCGCATGCTGCGCTCGCTCACCTTCCTGCGGTGCGAGGCCGGTGACAACCCGTTCGCCCACCCGGTCGGCGGCCTGGTCGCCGACGTCGACCTGACCGAGCGCCGGGTGATACGCCTCACCGACACCGGAATCGTCCCCACGCCGGTCGAATGCGGCCGCTACGAGCCGGAGTTCACCGGACCGGCCCGCACCGACCTGCGCCCGCTGGAGATCGTCCAGCCGCAGGGCCCCTCCTTCACCCTCGACGGCTCGTCCTTGAGCTGGCAGAACTGGCGGCTGCGGCTGGACTTCAACGCCCGCGAGGGGCTGGTGCTGCACCAGGTCGCCCACCGCGACGGCGACCGCGAACGCTCCGTGCTGCACCGCGCGTCCATCGCCGAGATGGCCGTCCCGTACGCCGAGCCCGACCCCGCCCGCAATTGGGTGTGCTACCTGGACGCGGGGGAGTACCTGCTCGGCCGCAACGCCAACGCCCTGCGCCTGGGCTGCGACTGCCTGGGCGAGATCACCTACCTCGACGCGGTCGTCGCCGACGACGAAGGCCGCCCGCAGACGCTGCCCAACGCGATCTGCGTCCACGAGGAGGACACCGGCCTGCTGTGGAAGCACACCGACATCTTCGATGGCTTCACCGCCCACAGCCGCCGCTCGCGCCGCCTGGTGATCTCGTACCTGGCCACCCTCGGCAACTACGACTACGGCTTCTACTGGTACCTGTACCAGGACGGCACCATCGCCTTCGAGGCCAAGGCCACCGGGCTGCTGCAGACCTCGGCCGCGCCGCCCGGGGCGGGCTCGCCGTACGCCACCGAGGTCGCGCCGGGCCTGCTCGCGCCCTTCCACCAGCACCTGTTCTGCGCCCGGCTGGACGTGGCGCTCGACGCGAGCGCGGAGCATCCCGGCAACACCGTCGAGGAGATCGACGTGGTGCCGCTGCCGATCGGCCCGGACAATCCCCATGGCAACGCCTTCACCATCAGGGCCACTCCCGTCGCCGACAGTGGCGAGGCCGGCCGCGTCGCCGACCCGGCGGCCGGCAGGCGCTGGCGGATCAGCAACCCGGGCGCGCACAACCGGATGGGACAGCCGGTGGCCTACACGCTGCTGCCCGATCCGCAGCCGCTGCTGCTCGCCCGGCCCGGCTCGGCGGTCGCCCGGCGCGCCGCGTACGCCACCCGGCACCTGTGGGTGACCCGCTACCGGCCCGAGCGGCACTATCCCGACGGCGATCACCCGAACCAGCACCCGGGCGGGGCCGGCGTGGCGCAGTGGTCGGAGCCGGGTGAGACCCTGACCGACACCGACCTGACGCTGTGGCACACCTTCGGCCCGACCCACCTGCCCCGGCTGGAGGACTGGCCGGTCATGCCGGTCGACATCTGCGGCTTCACCCTGAAGCCCACCGGCTTCTTCGACCGCAACCCGGCCCTGGACCTGCCGGAGTCCACCGGGCACACCGAGGGCGACCACGGTCGGCACTGCCATACCTGACGGTCTTCGCGTGACGACGCGCCGCCTGTCTCCGGTACGCCGGCCCGGGCCGTCACGTACCGGAGACAGGCTGTGGCCGCGCAACCCCCCCTGCGGGCGCGGCCGTGAACGGCAGCCCGTACGGCCGACCGAGCGGTCCCTCCCCGGCCCGCCGGTCGAACCAGTGGTCACATTAGCGGGACGTTCGCCCCGATCCCATCCCAGATGTCTGGGGTATCGCCGTACGCTGCTCGGGTGACCTCCACGCGATTAACGCGTCCCGCCGCCCGGGACGCGCTGGCCGGCGACCTCACCCGCCGGTTGTCCGGCACCGCCGGGTGCGGACCGCTGGACGTGCTGCGGACCGCGGCCTCCGTACTGCTGGCCGCGGTGCCCGCCGACGTCTGGTGCGCCGTCATGTTCGACCCGGCCACGCTGCTCGACACGGGTGGGCTGCACGAGCACGGCTTCCCCGACGAGGTGATGCCGCGGCTGTTCGAGATCGAGCACGCCGAGCAGGCCGGCGCCGACAACATCCGCGCGCTGGCCCGCCGGGCGTCGCCGGTGAGCCTGCTCAGCCGCTCGGCCGGCCCGGACCTGACCGGGAACGTCTACTACCGCGACGTGCTGCGCCCCGCCGGCCTCGCCGACGAGTTGCGGGTGCTGCTGCGCGACGGTCGCCGCGCCTGGGGACTGCTCGCGCTGTGCCGGGAGGCCGGCGCGCCGCCCTTCACCGCGGCCGACGTGGACCTGGCCGCGGCCGCCGTGGCCCCGACCACCACCGCGCTGCGCCGCTCCCTGCTGGTGTCCGGCGCCGCCGCGGACGACGGCGAGGTGCCCGACGCGGCCGGACTGGTCGTCCTCGACGACGACCGGCGGGTACGGATGAGCACGTCCACCGCCGAACGCTGGCTCGGCCTGGTCCAGGAGGCCCGGGCGGGCGGGGACGCCGGGCACCCGCGGGCGCTCGGCGCGCTCGCGGGCCGGGCGCGTACCGCCGGTCCCGGCGTGCAGGTGCGGTCCCGGGCGCTGACCCGCACCGGGCAGTGGGTCACGCTGAGCGGCTGGCGGGAGAAGGCCGGCGCCGAGGAGCTCACGTACGTCGCGCTCACGCCGAGCACCCCCGGCGAGCTGACCGCGATCGTCCTGGACGCCTACGGCCTGACCCCGCGCGAGCGAGACGTCGCCCAGCGGGTGCTGCTCGGCCGGTCCACCGCCGAGGTGGCCGCGGAGTTGCACATCGCCGAGTACACCGTTCAGGACCACCTGCGGAAGGTGTTCGACAAGGCGGGCGTGCGCAGCCGCCGCGAGTTCAGCGGCGAGTTGTTCCGGCGCTGCTACCTGCCCCGGCTCGCCGACCCGCCGCTGACCACCGACGGCCGGCTGCGTACGCGGGCGGGCTGAGACGTAGGGCCGCCGGCCGGCTCCGCGACGCACCAGTGCCGTACGGTGCCGGTCCGGGGTGTCTCGCGCCGTGGTACGCGCCGGTCCGGCGGCGTACCACAGCCGTATGGGGCGGCTGTGCACCTCACCCGGACGGCCCGCGCGAGGTGAGCGAGCGCTCAGTCAGACCTTGCCAAGACCCGAACACGTTCCTAGCATCCTTGATGTGACATCAGGACTGTCAAACCGGTCGGCGGCGCCCGCCGTCGCCGGACCGCTGGCAGACGTGCGCGTGGTGGAGCTGGCCGGCATCGGCCCCGGACCCTTCGCCGCCATGCTGCTGGCCGACCTCGGGGCCGACGTCGTGCGGGTCGACCGGCCCGGCGGCCCGGACCTGGGCATCGACCCGGCGTACGACCTGACCAACCGCAACAAGCGCTCCGTGGTGATCGACCTGAAGTCCGACGGCGGACCGGCCGCCGTGCTGGACCTCGTCGAACGCGCCGACATCCTCATCGAGGGCTACCGGCCCGGGGTCGCCGAGCGCCTGGGCGTCGGTCCCGACGCGTGCCTGGCCCGTAACCCGCGCCTGGTCTACGGCCGGATGACCGGCTGGGGGCAGCACGGCCCGCTGGCCGCCACCGCCGGCCACGACATCGGCTACATCGCCGTCACCGGCGCCCTCGGCCTCACCGGCCCCGCCGACGGCCCGCCCGCCGCGCCCGCCAACCTCCTCGGCGATTACGCCGGCGGCTCCCTCTACCTGGTCACCGGCCTGCTCGCCGCCCTCCACCACGCCCGCCTGCACGGCGAGGGCCAGGTCGTGGACGCGGCGATCGTGGACGGCACCGCCCACCTGACCACCATGATCCACGCCATGCGCGCCGCCGGCGCCTGGCAGGACCGCCGCGCCGCCAACCTGCTCGACGGCGGCGCCCCCTTCTACGGCGTCTACGAGACCGCGGACGGCGGCTGGATGGCCCTCGGCGCCCTGGAGGAACGCTTCTGGGCCCGCTTCGCCGAACTGCTGGGCCTGACCGCGGCGCAGGCCGGGCTGCGCGCGGATCCCGCCCGCTGGCCCGAACTGCGCGCCGCGGTCGCCGCCCGCTTCAAGACCCGCACCCGGCAGGAGTGGACGGGCGTGTTCACCGGCACCGACGCGTGCGTGGCGCCCGTACTCCCGCTCGGCGAGGCGCCCGACCACCCGCACCTGGCCGGGCGCGGCACCTTCGTACGGGCCGGCGGCGTCACGCAGCCCGCGCCCGCGCCCCGCTTCTCCGTCACCCCGACCGCGGTACGCCGCCCGCCCGCGCGGCCCGGCGAGCACACCGAAGAGGTGGCCCGCGACTGGGCCGCCCCCGCTCCGGCCACTCCGCCCCCTCACCGAAAGGCACGACGTTGAGCACCGAGGCCTACGTCTACGACGCCGTACGCACCCCGCGCGGGCGCGGCAAGGCGACGGGATCACTGCACGGGACCAAGCCGATCGACCTGGTCGTCGGCCTCATCCACGAGATCCGGCGGCGCCTGCCCGGCATGGACCCGGCGGCCATCGACGACATCGTGCTGGGCGTGGTCAGCCCGATCGGCGACCAGGGTTCCGACATCGCCCGGATCGCCGCCATTGCGGCGGGTCTGCCCGACACCGTGGCCGGCGTCCAGGAGAACCGCTTCTGCGCCTCCGGCCTGGAGGCGGTCAACCTGGCCGCGGCCAAGGTCCGTTCCGGCTGGGAGGACCTGGTCCTGGCCGGCGGCGTGGAGTCGATGTCCCGGGTCGCCATGGGCTCCGACGGCGGCGCCTGGGCGATGGACCCCATGACGTCCCTCGACACCGGCTTCGTCCCCCAGGGCGTCAGCGCCGACCTGATCGCCACCATCGGCGGCTGGACCCGGCACGACGTGGACACGTACGCGGCGATGTCCCAGGAACGCGCCGCCGAGGCGTGGAAGGAGGGCCGCTTCGCCAAGTCCGTGGTCCCCGTGCTGGACCGCAACGGTCTGGTCGTGCTCGACCGGGACGAGCACATGCGCCCCGGCACCACCCCCGAGTCGCTGGCCGGCCTCAAGCCGTCCTTCGCCGACATCGGCGACCTCGGCGGCTTCGACGCGGTCGCCCTCCAGCGCTACCACTGGGTGGAGAAGATCGACCATGTGCACCACGCGGGCAACTCCTCCGGCATCGTGGACGGCGCCGCGCTGGTCGTCGTCGGCAGCCGCGAGGCGGGCGAGCGCTTCGGCCTGACCCCGCGGGCCCGGATCGTCTCCGCCGCAGTCTCCGGCTCCGAGCCCACCATCATGCTCACCGGCCCCGCGCCCGCCTCCCGCAAGGCGCTGGCCAAGGCCGGGCTCACCATCGACGACATCGACCTGATCGAGATGAACGAGGCCTTCGCCGCGGTGGTGCTGCGCTTCGCTTCCGACATGGGGGTGAGCCTGGACAAGGTCAACGTCAACGGCGGCGCCATTGCGCTGGGCCACCCGCTCGGCGCCACCGGCGCGATGCTGCTGGGCACCCTGGTGGACGAACTCGAGCGCCGCGACCAGCGCTACGGCCTGGCCACCCTGTGCGTGGGCGGCGGCATGGGCGTGGCCACCGTCATCGAGCGCGTCTGACGCCCCAGCCGCCGCAATTGCGGATCGCTTCCGGCACCGCCGCTCCGGATCGCTTGGCCGGATCGCTCGGCCGGATCGCTCGGCTGGACCGTTTTGCCGGATCACCTTGCCGGATCGCCCTTCCGCAGCGCCGGCCCCCCACCTCCCGCTCACCGGACCCGACGGAGCCCCGAACACCATGAGCCAGTCCACCATCCGCTGGGAGCAGGACGCCGACGGCATCGTCACGCTCGTCCTGGACGACCCCGAGCAGTCGGCCAACACCATGAACGCCGCGTTCGCCGACTCCTTCGACGCCACCATGGACCGCCTCGAAGCCGAACTCGACACGGTGCGCGGCGTCATCGTCACCTCCGCGAAGAAGACCTTCTTCGCCGGCGGCGACCTGCGCGACCTCATCCGCGCCACCCCCGCCGACGCCGAGCAGGTCTTCGCCCGCTCCATGCGGCTCAAGCGCCGGCTGCGCCGCCTGGAGACGCTCGGCCGGCCGGTCGTCGCCGCCATCAACGGCGCGGCGCTGGGCGGCGGTTACGAGATCGCCCTGGCCTGCCACCACCGCGTCGCCCTGGACGCGCCCGGCAGCAAGATCGGCCTGCCCGAGGTCACCCTCGGCCTGCTGCCCGGCGGCGGAGGCGTGGTCCGTACCGTACGGCTGCTCGGCATCGCCGACGCGCTGCTCAAAGTGCTGCTCCAGGGCCGGAGTTACGACCCGGCGCGCGCCCTGGAGGCCGGGCTGATCCACGAGGTGGCCGCCGACCGCGACGCCATGCTGGCCGCGGCCCGCGCCTTCATCGAGGCCAACCCCGAGGCCCGGCAGCCCTGGGACGTGCCCGGCTACAAGATCCCCGGCGGCACCCCCAAGAGCCCGTCCTTCGCCGCCAACCTGCCCGCCTTCCCGGCCAACCTGAGCAAGCAGCTGGCCGGCGCCCCGTTCCCCGCGCCGCGCAACATCCTCGCCGCGGCCGTCGAGGGGTCCCAGGTCGACATCGACACCGCGACCGTGGTCGAGGCCCGCTACTTCACCGAACTCGTCTGCGGCCCGGTCTCGAAGAACATGATCCAGGCGTTCTTCTTCGACATGCAGGCCGTCAACTCCGGCGCCCGCCGCCCGGGCGGGGTGCCCACCCGCCAGGTGCGGCGGGTCGCCGTGCTCGGCGCGGGCATGATGGGCGCCGGCATCGCCTACTCCTGCGCGCGGGCCGGCATCGACGTCGTCCTCAAGGACGTGTCCCTGGCTGCCGCCGAGCGCGGCAAGGCGTACTCCGCCGGTCTGCTCGACAAGGCACTGGCCAAGGGCCGGACCACCGCCGGGAAGCGGGACGCGCTGCTGGCCCGGATCACCCCCACCGCCGACCCCGCGGACCTGGCCGGCTGCGACGCCGTCATCGAGGCGGTGTTCGAGGACGCGGCGCTCAAGCACAAGGTGTTCCAGGAGATCGAGGGCATCGTGGCGCCCGACGCGCTGCTGTGCTCCAACACCTCCACCCTGCCCATCTCGCTGCTCGCCGAGGGCGTCCAGCGCGGCCAGGACTTCGTCGGCCTGCACTTCTTCTCGCCGGTGGACAAGATGCCGCTGGTGGAGATCATCCGTGGCGAGCGCACCGGCGACGAGGCGCTGGCCCGCGCCTTCGACCTGGTCCGGCAGATCCGCAAGACCCCGATCGTGGTCAACGACTCGCGCGGCTTCTTCACCTCACGGGTGATCGGCCACTTCATCAACGAGGGCGTCGCCATGATCGGCGAGGGCCTGCCGGCCGCCTCCGTCGAGCAGGCAGCCGCCCAGGCCGGCTACCCCGCCAAGGTGCTGTCCCTGCTGGACGAGCTCACCCTGACCCTGCCGCGGAAGATCCGCCGGGAGGCGCGCGAGGCCGTCGAGGCGTCCGGCGGCGTCTGGCGGCCGCACCCGGCCGACGAGGTCGTCGACCGCATGGTCGACGAGTTCGGCCGCCCCGGCCGCAGCGGCGGCGCCGGCTTCTACGACTACCAGGACGGCCGCCGCACCGGGCTGTGGCCGGGCCTGGCCGAGCACTTCCAGCGGTCCGGCGCCGAACTCCCCTTCCGCGACATGCAGGAGCGCATGCTCTTCGCGGAGGCCCTGGACTCGGTGCGCCTGCTGGAGGAGGGCGTCATCGCCTCGGTCGCCGACGCCAACATCGGCTCCCTGCTCGGCATCGGCTTCCCGGCCTGGACCGGCGGCGTGCTCCAGTACATCAACGGCTACGAGGGCGGCCCGGCCGGGTTCACCGCCCGGGCCCGCGAACTGGCCGCCGCCTACGGGGAGCGGTTCGAGCCGCCGGCGCTGCTGGTGGAGAAGGCGGAGAAGGGGGAGCGGTTCGCGGACTGAGGCCGCCTGTATGCCGGGCCCGTCCGGCAGGGGCGGGGCGCCGCGGAACCCGTCGCTATGGGTGCGGGTACGGACCGGGCCGGCCCGGAATCTTCGGGTACGGGCCCGGTCCGTCCGCGGCGTCCCGGGGGCGGGAGTTACGCGAGACCCGCTGCGTCGCCCGAGCCCATTGCGTCGTCCTTCGCGGCGTGCGAACCCCTGGCGTCGTTCTTCGTGTCGCCCGGACGCGGACCTCTCACATCGTCCGAGTCGTCGGATCGCGGACCCCTCGCGTCGCCGGGGTGCGTGTCCGGTCCGGCTGCCGGCCAGGCCCGCACCTCCTCGCGCAGTGCCCGCTGGAAGGTGGTCACCAGCGCCTGGACCACCAGGGGCTGCATCTGCGCGGACAGCGACCGCATCTGCGAGGGGCGGTCCGGCCGCCACACCTCGGCCAGGAAGATCCGGCTGATCTCGCGGGCCGCCGCGCGGGCGTGCGCCATCATCGCCTCGCGGGCCTCGACCAGCGCCTCGACCGGGATCGGCATGTCCAGCAGCCGCACGCCCAGGTGCAAGGTGCCCGGGTCCACCCGGAAGGCGTCCGGGTCGCCGGTGCGCTCCAGCACGTTCATCGCTTCCAGCCGGTCGAGGTCGGCCTCGGTCAGCGGCCGGCCGACCCGGTGCTCCAGCTTCTCCCGGTCGATCCCGGCCATGCCCTCCGGCAGCCAGGACGACACCAGGGCCCGGTGGATCGCCAGGTCGTGCGCGCTGATGTCCGGCGGGAGCTGCTGGAAGTACCGCTCGATGGCCGCCAGCGTCAGCCCCTGGTGCTGGAGTTCCCCGATCAGCGCCAGCCGCGACTGGTGCTCGGGGCCGTACCGCCCGATCCGGCGCGGTCCGATGGCGGGCGGCGGAAGCAGGCCGCGGGCGCTGTAGAAGCGGACGGTGCGCACCGTCACCCCGGCGCGGGCGGCCAGCTCGTCGATGGTGAGACCGGTCTGGGGCACCGCAACAGTATCGCTGTGCCACCAGCACTGTGAAAGTCCCGCGGCGGCATCCCGGCCGACGGCCCGTACGCTGACCTGGTGCGCCTTCGCCGTGACCGCCCGCTTCCGCCGCCGCGGGGCCGGGCCCGGGGCCGCTCGCCGGCCGCCTCCCGGGCCGGCCTGACCGCGCTGCTGCTCACGTGCTGCGTGGCCTGTACCGGCGGCGGGGCGGTCGCCTCGGGCGCCCCCGCGGCCGCCCCCGGCCTCGGCGACCGGCTGCTGCCCGGAGCCGGCAACGGCGGCTACGACGTCACGCACTACGGCCTGGACCTGTCCTACGACCCGACCGGCGGGCGGCTGACCGGCACCGCCGTACTCACCGCTACGGCCACCGAGGCGATGAGCGCCTTCGACCTGGACCTGTCCGGGCTGACCGTCGGCTCGGTGCGGGTGGACGGGCGGCCCGCCACCTTCCGCAGGGACGGCACGGAGCTCACGGTCCGGCCCGACCGGCCGCTCGCCCGCGGCGCCCGCTTCGAGACCACCGTCGGCTACGCGGGCGTCCCGCAGCTCCTCACCGACCCCGACGGCTCGCACGAGGGCTGGTTCCGCACCGACGACGGCGCCCTCGCCCTCGGCGAACCCGTCGGCGCCATGGCCTGGTTCCCCTGCAACGACCACCCCTCGGACAAGGCCGCCTACGACCTCACCGTGTCGGTGCCCGCCGGGCTGACCGCGGTGTCCAACGGCGAACTGGCCGGCACCGCCACCCGCGGCGGCCGCACCGCGTACCACTGGCGCACCACCGCGCCCATGGCCACGTATCTGGCCACCCTGGGCATCGGGCACTACACCGTCACCCGGACCAGCACCCCCAGCGGCCTGCCGCTGTACATCGCGGTGGACCCGCGCTCGGACGACCCGCAGACCGCCGACGCGCTGCGCCGCCTGCCGGAGGTCCTGGACTGGGAGAGCGGCCTGTTCGGCCGGTACCCCTTCGCCTCCTCCGGCGCGATCGTGGACCACCTGCCCAAGGGCGTCGGCGGCTACGCGCTGGAGACCCAGAACCGGCCGGCCTTCCCGGGCGACGCCGGTGCGCCCGCCGTACGCCTGGACACCCTGGTGCACGAGCTGTCCCACCAGTGGTTCGGCGACTGGGCCACCCCGGCGTCCTGGAGCGACATCTGGCTCAACGAGGGCTTCGCCACCTATGCCGAATGGCTCTGGCAGGAGCACGAAGGCGGCACCACTGTGGCGGCCAACGCCGCCGCTGCCCTGGCCGGCACCTCCGACTGGGCCTTCCCGCCCGCCGCCCCGCCCACGGCCGCCCAGCTCTTCGCCCCGCCCGTCTACTCGCGCGGCGCCCTGGTGCTCTACGAACTGCGCCGCACCATGGGCGACCGGGCCTT
The DNA here is from genome assembly GCF_016918855.1 of Actinacidiphila acididurans. GTDB lineage: Bacteria > Actinomycetota > Actinomycetes > Streptomycetales > Streptomycetaceae > Actinacidiphila > Actinacidiphila acididurans. The sequence continues at coordinate 164,096 of NZ_JADKYB010000013.1, read as the reverse complement.
CCTCACCCTGCTGCGCACCTGGCCGGCCGCCCACGCGGGCGGCAACGCGACCACCGCCGAATTCACCGCCTTCGCCCAGCGGCTGACCCCGCACGACCTGCGCCCGCTCTTCGCTACCTGGCTGTACGGGTCCGCGAAACCGGCGCATCTGTGACGGGAACGGTGGCGGGAGAAGTAGCGGCAATGGTGCCGGGGATCGTGGCGGGGGTCCTGGCCGCAATGGTGACGGAAAGCGCGCCCGGACTGGGACGCCCCGCAAGAGGCGCCCCGGACGGCGCGGTCCGGGTGAGGTGCCTGCGGCTGACGTGCGGCTGATGCCCGCCTGACGCCGGGCGGCGGGCGCCGAAAATCGGGGGAAGCCGTCACCGGGGCGCTGCCAGGATGGGCCCGTGACGACCCACGAACTGCGCCGCGCCGCCTGGACCGCCGAGCCGCACCCGGTCTCCGCCCCCGAGTCGGAGCTGCTGCTGCGCCGCTATGTCACCGAGCTGATCGTCCGCTACTACGGCCGCCCGACCGACGACCGGGAGATCGACGAGGTCCTGGCCCTGGAGCCCAGCCACGACCTGACCCGGCCCACCGGCGAGTTCCTGGTGGCCCGCCGCGACGGGCTGCCGTCGGGCTGTGTGGGCCTGCGCGTCCTGGACGCGGCCACCGTCGAGCTGACCCGGATGTTCGTGGTGCCCGAGGCCCGCCGCCAGGGCGGCGCCGACGTGCTGGTCACCGCCGCCGAAGGCGTCGCCCGCGACACCTTCGGCGCCGCCGCCATCCGCCTGGACACCCGCACCGACCTGGTCGAGGCCCGCGCCCTGTACATCAAGCACGGCTTCGCGGAGATCGCGCCGTACAACGACAGCGTCTACGCCGGGCACTGGTTCGAGAAGAAGCTGCTCTGACCGGACGCATCTGCTGCCGGGCACGCGTACGGGCGACCCCTGCGCCCTGCCGCGCCGGAGCCCGGGCCCGGCACCTGGATAATGCGTCCAGGAGTCCAGCGAAGGAAGCGGGTTCAGCATCGTGACGACACCGGTCGTGCAATCGGTCGAGGCCAGGATCGCCGAGGAGCTCGGCGTACGCGAAGGGCAGGTGCGGGCCGCCGTCGACCTGCTCGACGGCGGGGCGACCGTGCCCTTCGTGGCGCGCTACCGCAAGGAGGCCACCGGCGCCCTCGACGACGGCCAGCTGCGCACCCTGGAGGAGCGGCTGCGCTACCTGCGCGAGCTGGACGAGCGGCGGGCCGCGATCCTGGAGTCGATCGAGTCGCAGGGCAAGCTCGACGACGAGCTGCGCGACCGCATCATGGCCGCCGACTCCAAGGCGCGCCTGGAGGACATCTACCTGCCGTACAAGCCCAAGCGGCGCACCAAGGCGCAGATCGCCCGCGAGGCCGGGCTGGAGCCGCTGGCCGACGCCCTGCTGAACGACCCCGGTCTCGACCCGCAGACCGAAGCGGCCGGATACGTGTCGGCCGACAAGGGCGTCGAGGACGCGGCCGCCGCACTGGAGGGCGCCCGGGCCATCCTCACCGAGCGCTTCTCCGAGGACGCCGACCTCGCCGGTGAACTGCGCGCCCGGATGTGGCGCAGCGGCCGGCTGGTGGCGAAGGTCCGCGAGGGCAAGGAGGAGAGCGGCGCGAAGTTCGCCGACTACTTCGACTTCGCCGAGCCCTTCACCAAGCTGCCCTCGCACCGGGTGCTGGCCATGCTGCGCGGCGAGAAGGAAGAGGTCCTCGACCTCACCCTGGAGCCGGAGGACCCCGCCGACGCGCCCGCCGAGGGGCCCAGCGGTTTCGAGCGCCGCATCGCCCAGCAGTTCGGCGTCGTCGACCGGGGCCGCCCCGCCGACAAGTGGCTCGCCGACACCGTGCGCTGGACCTGGCGCACCCGCCTGCTGGTGCGCCTGGGCATCGACCTGCGGGTCCAGCTCCGCCAGGAGGCCGAGGACGAGGCGGTCCGGGTCTTCGCCGCGAACCTGCGCGACCTGCTGCTGGCCGCTCCGGCCGGCACCCGCTCCACCATGGGCCTGGACCCGGGCCTGCGCACCGGCGTCAAGGTCGCCGTCGTCGACTCCACCGGCAAGGTGGTCGCCACCGACACCATCTACCCGCACGCCCCCCGCAACCGCTGGGACGAGTCGCTGGCCACCCTCGCCAAGCTCGCCGCGGCCCACCGGGTGGACCTGATCGCCATCGGCAACGGCACCGCCTCCCGGGAGACCGACCGGCTCGCCGCCGACCTGATCAAGGCTCACCCCGAGCTGAAGCTCACCAAGGCCGTGGTCTCCGAGGCCGGCGCCTCGGTCTACTCCGCCTCCGCCTACGCTGCCGCCGAACTGCCCGGCATGGACGTGTCGCTGCGCGGCGCGGTCTCCATCGCCCGGCGGCTGCAGGACCCGCTGGCCGAACTGGTCAAGATCGACCCGCGGTCGATCGGCGTCGGGCAGTACCAGCACGACCTGTCCGAGGTGAAGCTGTCCCGCTCCCTGGACGCGGTGGTCGAGGACTGCGTCAACGGCGTCGGGGTGGACGTCAACACCGCGTCCGTGCCGCTGCTGCGCCGCGTATCCGGCATCACCGAGAGCCTGGCCGCCAACATCGTCGCCCACCGCGACACCAACGGCCCCTTCCGCACCCGCAAGGCCCTCAAGGACGTCGCGCGCCTCGGCCCCAAGGCGTACGAGCAGTGCGCCGGCTTCCTGCGCATCCAGGGCGGCGACGACCCGCTCGACGCCTCCAGCGTGCACCCCGAGTCGTATCCGGTGGTGCGCAGGATCAGCGCCACCGCGGGCACCGAGATCTCCGCCCTGATCGGCAACGGATCGGTGCTGCGGACCCTGCGCCCGCAGGACTTCGTGGACGACGCCTTCGGCCTGCCGACCGTCACCGACATCCTGGCCGAGCTGGAGAAGCCCGGCCGCGACCCGCGCCCCGCCTTCCGGACCGCCGCCTTCAAGGAAGGCGTGGAGGAGATGAAGGACCTGCGCCCGGGGATGCTGCTGGAAGGAGTGGTCACCAATGTGGCCGCCTTCGGCGCCTTCGTGGACGTCGGTGTCCACCAGGACGGCCTGGTGCACGTCTCGGCGCTGTCCACGTCCTATGTGTCGGACCCGCGCGAGGTGGTCAAGCCCGGCGACATCGTGCGGGTGAAGGTGCTGGACGTGGACCTGCCGCGCAAGCGGATCTCGCTGACGCTGCGGCTGGACGACGAGGTGGGGGCGCCGCGCGGCGGGCAGCGTGCCGGCCAGAACGGTGGCCAAGGCGGCGGACAGGGCGGCGAGCGCCGCGGCGGACCCCCGCGGCAGGGCGGCGGGCGCGGCCAGGGCGGCGGCGGTCGCCGCGGCGGCGGGCAGCAGCAGCCGGCGCCGGGCGGCGCGATGGCCGACGCCCTGCGCCGGGCCGGCCTCACCGGCGGCAGGTAGCAGCCCCCCGGGTGCCGTCCGCCGTTCTGTGCGACAGGGCGGCGGGCGGCACAATGGAGGGAACCGCTGCGGTCCGCAACGCGTTGCAATGGGTAGGTAAAAGCCAGGACGCGGCGCGGGTCGTCGTGAACGGAGGCGGGGAGATGTCGAACCGTACGAAGCTGGTCATCGGGGGCGTGGTGGTGGGCCTGATCCTGCTCGCCTGGATCCCCTGGTGGGCGTCATTCCTGATCATCATCGGCATTCCGGCGGCGGCCTACCTGGCCCTCGACCCCTCGCAGCGCCGCCGCTTGCGCCGGGCGGGCCGGAAGCAAATCGGTCGCTGAAGCGGGACCACCCCCGCTAGGGTGCCGGTGCGGTCAGGGGCAACCGAGCGAGGGGACTACCCACGTCATGAACGACGGTACGGTCGTCGCGGTGAGCCGCGACACCCTGCACCGGTTCAGCAAGGTCAACCAGGACGTCGTCAGGCTGCTCGCCGGCCTCGGCGTCGAGGGCGACGCACACCTCGGCGTCACCGTCCAGCACCGGTCCCGGGTCGCGCAGGACCCGACGCAGCCCAATCTGCGCCAGGTCCACCTCATCCAGGCCGAACTCTTCGCCGACCTGCGCAGGGCGGGATACGAGGTCGCCCCCGGCAACCTCGGGGAGAACATCACCACCCGCGGCCTGGACCTGCTCGCACTGCCGGTCGGCACCGTGCTGCGGCTCGGCGCCGACGCGGTCGTGGAGATCACCGGCCTGCGCAACCCCTGCCTGCAGATCGACGCCTTCCGCACCGGCCTGCTCAAGCAGGTCGTCGGACGGGACGAGGCCGGGGACATCGTCCGCAAGGCCGGCGTCATGGGTGTCGTCCTCGAAAGCGGCGACGTACGCGCCGGCGACGCCATCGAGGTCCGGCTGCCGGCCGCGCCGCACCGCCCGCTCGAAAGGGTCTGAGTCCCCGTGCTCCGAGGCAGCCCGGCGCCGTACGACGCCCGCTCCGTGGCCGAACTGATCGCGGGTGCCGCCGACGGCACCCGCGTGAAGTACCTCCATTTCTGGGGCCACCACCCGCGGCGCGACGGCCGTCCCGGCCCGGGCTGCCTCAGCCAGTGGTGGCCGGCCCCGTTCACCGCGGACGGGGTGCGCTACGCCACCGCCGAGCACTGGATGATGGCCGGCAAGGCCCGCCTGTTCGGCGACGCCGAGGCCGAGCGGCAGGTGCTCGTGGCCGGCCACCCGGACCAGGCCAAGACCGCCGGGCGCCTGGTGCGCGGCTTCGACGAGGCGGCCTGGGCGGCAGCCCGCTTCGACCTGGTCGTCCGCGGCAATGTGCACAAGTTCGGCCAGGACCCCGACCTGCGGGACTTCCTGCTCGGCACGGGCGAACGCGTCCTGGTCGAGGCCAGCCCGGTGGACCGGGTCTGGGGCATCGGGCTCGCCGCGGACGACCCGCGCGCCGCCGACCCCGCCAGGTGGCGCGGGCTGAATCTGCTGGGCTTCGCCCTCATGGAGGCGAGAAGCCGGCTGGCCGCCGCCTGACGCCTCCCCGGCTTTTGCGGGCGCCCGCGTCCGCGCGCGCATAGGGTCGTCCGGGGCCCGTACGTCCATGGGGGCCGCAGGCTTGTCCGCCCGGAAAGGGGCACATGGGGATGGCAGAACGGCTGGTGGTCATCGGGGGCGACGCGGCGGGCATGTCGGCCGCCTCGCAGGCCCGGCGCCGCAGGGGAGCGGACGACCTGGAGATCGTCGCCTTCGAACGCGGCCGCCACACCTCGTACTCCGCCTGCGGCATCCCGTACTGGATCGGGGGCGACACCGACGGGCCGGACGAACTCATCGCCCGGACCCCCGAGGAGCACCGGGCCCGCGGCATCGACCTGCGGCTGGGCACCGAGGTGACCGAGGTGGACCCGGCGCGGGGGCGGGTGCTGGCCCGGGACCCCGACGGACGGGAGACGTGGACCTCGTACGACCATCTGGTGATCGCCACGGGCGCGGTGCCGCTGCGGCCGCCGATCCCCGGCATCGACGCCCCCGGGGTCTACGGGGTGCAGACCCTGGACGACGGGGAGGCGGTGCTGCGCGGCCTGGACCGGGCCGGAGTTCGCCGCGCGGTGGTGGTCGGCGGCGGCTACATCGGGGTGGAGATGGCCGAGGCGATGCTCCGGCACGGCCTCGAGGTGACCATGGTCGACCGGAACGACCAGCCGATGAACACCCTCGACCCGGACATGGGCAGCCTGGTGCGGCAGGCCATGGAAGGGCTCGGCGTGAAGGTCGTCTCCGGCGCCGCCGTGCGCGAGGTGCTGGTCGGCGCCGACGGCCGGGCGAGCGCGGTCGCCACCGACGAGGCGACCTTCCCGGCCGACCTGGTCGTGCTGGGCCTCGGGGTGCGCCCCGGCACCGACCTCGCCGCCGCCGCGGGCCTGCCGCTCGGCGAGCACGGCGGCCTGCTGACCGACCGCGCGATGCGGGTCCACGGCGCCGAGGGGATCTGGGCCGGCGGCGACTGCGTGGAAGTCCTCAACCTGGTCTCCGGCGCCTTCCAGCACATCGCGCTCGGCACCCACGCCAACAAGCAGGGCCGTGTCATCGGCATCAACATCGGCGGCGGCTACGCCACCTTCCCCGGCGTCGTGGGCACCGCCGTCAGCAAGGTGTGCGACGTCGAGATCGCCCGTACCGGACTCAAGGAGTCTCAGGCCCGGGCGGCGGGCCTGCAATACGTGACCGCCGTCGTGGAGTCCACCAGCCGGGCCGGCTACTACCCGGACGCCGCCCTGATGACCGTCAAGATGCTGGCCGAACGCGGCACCGGGCGCCTGCTCGGCCTGCAGATCGTCGGCCGCGACAGCGCGGCCAAGCGCGTCGACATCGGGGCGGTGGCGCTCACCGCGGGCATGACCGTGGACGAGATGACCGGCCTTGACCTCGGCTACGCGCCGCCCTTCTCACCGGTGTGGGACCCGGTGCTGGTCGCCGCCCGCAAGGCGTCCGACGCGGTGGCGGCCGACATCAGACGGGGCTGACGGCCGCCTGCTCCCACCGCGCCGCCAGTTCTTCGAGCGCGCCCAGCAGCGGCGGCAGGGCCGGCCCCCGGCCCACCGGCAGCACCTCGCCCGGCGCGTCGTCCATCAGCACGAACGCCATGTCGTCGGTCCGGCCCACCAGGCTCCACCCCGGCCCGTCCGCCCGCACCGCGCCGTACGCGGTCCTGACCCGGCCGGGCGGCGGCGGATTGCGCACGTACTCCTCGGCGGCGGCCAGGACCTGGCGCACGCCGGGGTGGGAGATGGCGGGGGCCTTCTCATCGGCGGCCTGCCGGGCGGCGTGGTCGTCGTTGCCGGCAGCTTCCTCGGCGGAGTCCTGGTGGTCGCCGTTTCCGGCAGCTTCTGCGGTGGGGCCGTCGTTCTCCTGCGCTCCCTGGGGTACGGCTTCGGCGGGCGGCGCGGCCTCCTCCGGTGCGGTGAACTGGTCACGCCAGGCCCACCAGTTGACGGCGATCTCGTCCGCGCCCAGGCGTCGCTGCGGCGGTCCCCAGACGGTGGTGTCCGGCGGGGCGAGCGGGGGCCGGCCGGCGGACTCCTCGTCGGGGTCGTGCGGCTCGGGGATGCCCGGTACGGCGACGGCGACCGGCAGCGGCCAGCCGGGCAGCGAAGCGGCCGTCGTCTCCTCGCCGGGCGCCAGGTCGTACTCCAGGCCGCAGTCCCAGGCGGCGAGCGCGCAGGCGACCATCACGGCGTCCGTGGTGGCCACCGTCCACCGGGCGCCGGTGCCGTCCTGCCCGAACATCAGGCCGTAGCCGGACCCGAGCGGTTCCAGGCCCAGCCGCGCGCAGGCCGCCGGGTAGTCGTCGCCCAGCACCCCCGGGAACCGGCCCGGCGTCAGCATCGCCGCGGTCAGCACGAACAGCGCGTCGTCGTCCTCGGATTGCGCCTGCTCGGCCATCCGTCGCCTCCCTCGTTTCGGGTCCGCCGCGCACCCTAACCAGCCGGTAACCGTCGCGTCGAGGGGGTATCGGACTCGTCATTGCGTTCGGTTGCCCGGGAGTGTCCGATCACGTGCCCGTTCGCGTGCCCGTTCAGCCCCGCCGGACCGCGAGCGCCAGATAGCGGTCCTCGGCGTCGTCCAGCAGGGTCAGGTCCCAGCCCGCCTCGGAAAGCACCTGCCCGATCCGCGGCGCGGCCCGGATGTCGTCGGGCCGCAGCTCGTGGCCCCGGCGGGCGGCGAGGGTGGCCCGGCCGACGGGATGGAACACCGCCAGCCTTCCGCCCGGCCGCGTCACCCGGGCCAGTTCCCGCAGGCCGAGGGCCGGGTCGGGCAGGTGGTGCACCAGGCCGGCGGCCAGCACCGCGTCGAAGGCATGCGCCCGCAACGGCAGGCGCGCGCCGTCCGCCTCAAGCAGCGCGCCCTGCCGGTGCCGGCCGAGCCGTACGGCCTCGCGCAGCATCTCGGGCGTGAGGTCGAGACCGACCACCGTCCCCGCCGGGCCCACCACCGCCCGCAGCAGGGGGAGCGCCCGCGCGGTCCCGCACCCCGCGTCCAGCGCCCGACCGGCGGGCGCCAGGCCCAGTTCGGCGATCGCCGCCTCGTACGCCGGAGTGTCGTCGGGATACCGGGTCTCCCAGCCGACCGCACGGGCCCCGAAGAACTCCCTGACCCTCCGCTGTTCGCTCTCACCAGTGGCCATGCATCATGGTGGCATGATCACGCTCCGCTCCGTCGCTCTGTTCGTCCTCGCAGCTTTTCTGGAGATCGGCGGCGCGTGGCTCATCTGGCAGGGGGTGCGCGAGCACCGCGGACTGGCCTGGATCGGCGCCGGGGTGGTGGCGCTGGGCCTCTACGGCTTCGTCGCCACACTCCAGCCCGACGCCCAGTTCGGCCGCATCCTCGCCGCCTACGGCGGGGTGTTCGTGGCCGGCTCGCTGTTGTGGGCCGCCGTCGCGGACGGTTACCGCCCCGACCGGTTCGACATAGCCGGCGCGCTGATCTGCCTCGTCGGCGTCGGGGTCATCATGTACGCGCCTAGGGGGCGTTGAGCCGGGGGGCCGCCGCGCTGCGACGGGGGCGCGGATACGAGTGGCGCGGGACACGTGTTCCGCGTGGGGGTTGCCGTTCTGCGGCGATCGGTCCAGGCTCGTACCTCAGCGGAGATCCGGGGAGGTGGGCCATGGCCGAGGGCGAAGGCCTCGCGTGGCTGCTCGACGACCTGACACAGCGCGTGCCGCATGTCCAGCATGCTCTTGTGCTGTCCGGCGACGGACTGGTGACCGGCGCGAGCGCCGCCCTGGACCCGCCGACCGCCGAGCATCTGGCCGCGGTGTCCTCGGGGTTCCACAGCCTGGCCAAGGGAGCGGGGCTGCGGTTCGGCACCGGCGGAGTGCGGCAGACCATGGTGGAGTTCGAGGAGGGCTTCCTCTTCGTCACCGCCGCGGGCGACGGCAGTTGCCTGACCGTGCTCAGCGGGATGGAGGCGGACGTCAGGCTGATCGCCTACGAGATGACGCTGCTGGTCGACCGGGTCGGGGAGCACCTGCGGGTCGCGCCGCGGCGGACGGACGTGTCGCCGTTCTGATCTCTCGGTTCTGATCGGGGCCGCGAAAGAGTTATCCACAGGCTCAAGACGGGCGGTCGGCTCTCCGCGCTATCTTCGTGACTGTCAGTGAACGACAGTGACGGGGAGTGGAGAGCAATGCCGAAGACGAAGGACAACCGGCGGCAGCGGACGACGACAGCCGGCGCCGCCCGGCAGGCGCGGGCGGCCGCGAGCGGGACGCGTACGAAGAGTGGGGCCGGCGCCGGGAGTACGGCCAGCAGCGCGGGTACGGGACGATCGGCGGGCAAGAAGCGGGCGGCGGGTGCGCGGCGCGTGGCGACTGCCGAGCGGGTGGACGGCGAGCTGCTGACGCTGAGCCGGGCGCGCGACGAACTGGGTCTGGACTACGACGAGTTCGACGTGGCCGTGCAGCTCGGCGAAGTGCCGACGGTGGTGTGCGGGCCGGGGCTGTGGAAGGTGGCGGCCGCCGACGTGGCCAGGCTGCGGGACGCCGAGGGGCCGCCCAAGGATCTGCTCGACCGGATCCACTTGGTCAGCGGCGGCGAGGCGGCCCGGATGATCGGCATCGGGCGGGAGCGGTTCGTCAAGCTGGCGAGGACCGGTCATGTCCGCCCCGTGCGCTGGTACGTCAACCGGTACCGGGCGCTGGTGTGGATGTATCCGGCCCGCGAAGTGGTGGAGTTCGCCGAGGGCCATCGCACGCTGCTGGCCGGAAGACTGCCGCAGGCGCTGCGCGACGCCGTGGAGGCGGGGGAGGACCAGCGGCCGCGCGGCTGGCGGGAACGCCGGGTCGGCCAACTCGTGCGCGACGCCTGGGACGCCTGGGACGAGGCCGCGGTGTGGGCCGCGCTCCTGCACCCCGAACTGGTGAACGAGGCCGTGCCCGACGCCGGCGAACGGGCCCACCTGCGCCGCCTGCGCGGCGCGCTCCCGCCCGGCCGCACCGGGCCGGCCGAGCCCGAACTCGTCCGACGGCTCACCACCGCCGACCATCCCGACGAGATCGCCACCGCCCTGCGCGCCCTGACCGAGTCCCTGACCCGGGCCCGCGCCCTGCCTCCCGACTCCGACCAGGCGGCGGTCCCGCCGGACCGTGCGGCGGAGCCCGCGGCGACGGATGGGGTCACCCCTCACCCCGCCCCTCGTCCTTCGCCGGCGGCCTTCCCGGCACTCGGCGTCCCACCGGCGCCCGGTGCGCTTTCGTTGCCGCCCGTGCGGTCCGTGCCGCCTGTGCCGCCCGTGCCGCCGCCTCCGGGGCGTCCGTCCGGTGAGGCAGGACCGGCCGCCACCGGGCCCCAGGGGCCTGGACCGGGCCGGTCGGGAACGGTCGGTTCTGGGCCGGGCAGGCCGGAAACGGGGCGGCGGCGGGGGCTGCGCCAGCTGCTGCGGGGGCGGCGGTCAGCCGCCGATCTTGCGGAAGAGCCCCTCCTGCATCACGGACACCAGAAGCCGCCCCTGACGGTCGAAGATCTGGCCGCGGGCCAGCCCGCGGGCGCCGGTCGCGATGGGTGACTCCTGCTGGTAGAGGAACCACTCGTCGGTACGGAAGGGCCGATGGAACCACATCGCGTGGTCGAGGGAGGCCATGTCGAAGCCGCGTGGCCCCCACAGGGGTTCGATGGGCACCCGAACCGCGTCGAGCAGCATCATGTCGCTCGCGTACGTCAGGGCGCAGGTGTGCACCAGCGGGTCGTCGCCGAGCGGGCCGACCGCGCGCATCCACACCGCGCTGCGCGGCTCCGCGCTCTCGACCTCCTGGGGCGTCCAGCGCAGCCGCTCCACGTACCTGATGTCGAACGGCTGGCGGCGGGCCATGCGTTCGAGCGCCTCGGGCAGCTCGCCCAAGTGCGCGCGGATCTCGTCGGCCAGCGGCGGCAGGTTCTCCGGATCCGGCACCTCGGGCATCGGCAACTGGTGCTCGAAGCCCGGCTCGGACTGATGGAAGGAGGCAGTCAAATTGAAGATCGTCCGACCCTGCTGGATGGCCACCACCCGGCGGGTGGTGAAGGAGCGCCCGTCGCGGACCCGTTCGACCTGGTACACGATCGGCACCCCGGGCCGGCCCGGGCGCAGGAAGTACGCGTGCAGCGAGTGCACCGGGCGCGAGCCGTCCGTGGTGCGCCCGGCGGCGACCAGCGCCTGCCCCGCCACCTGTCCGCCGAAGACCCGTTGCAGGCGTTCCTGGGGGCTGCGCCCGCGGAAGATGTTCTCCTCGATCCGTTCCAGGTCGAGCAGGTCCACCAGCCGTTCGGCCGGGCTCGTCATCGCCGGACTCCCGCCGTCCTCGGGCGCGTCGCGCCGCTCACAGTTCCCCCACGTCAGTCAGCCGGATCACCGCACGGCCCTCCTCGTCGGAGGCTGCGAGGTCGACCTCGGCCGAAATGCCCCAGCCATGGTCCCCGTTGGGGTCGGCGAAGATCTGCCGGACCCGCCACAGGCCGTGCTCCGGCTGCTCCTCGATGATCAGCAGCTTCGGGCCGCGGGCGTCGGGGCCGGTGCCCAGGTCGTCGTACTCGTCCCAGTAGGCGTCCATGGCGTCGGCCCAGGCGTCGGCGTCCCAGCCGGCCTCGCCGTCGAGTTCGCCGAGCTGGTCGTATTTCTCCAGCGCGGCCAGTTCCACCCGGCGGAAGAGGGCGTTGCGCACCAGCACCCGGAAGGCCCGGGCGTTGGCGGTGACCGGCTTGACCTGGTCGGCACGCTCGGCGGCTTCCTCGGCGCTCTCCTCCTCGGGGTTGGCCAGCTGCTCCCACTCGTCGAGCAGGCTGGAGTCCACCTGCCGGACGAGCTCCCCGAGCCAGGCGATCAGGTCCTGGAGGTCCTCGGACTTCAGGTCGTCCGGCACCGTGTGCTCCAGCGCCTTGAAGGCGCCGGCCAGGTAGCGCAGCACGATCCCCTCGGTGCGGGCCAGTTCGTAGAAGGACACGAACTCCGAGAAGGTCATGGCCCGCTCGTACATGTCGCGGACCACGGCCTTGGCCGACAGCGGGTGGTCGCCGACCCAGGGGTGGCTCTTGCGGTAGACGCCGTAGGCGTGCACCAGCAGTTCCTCCAGCGGCTTGGGGTAGCTCACGTCCTGGAGGCGTTCCATGCGCTCCTCGTACTCCACCCCGTCGGCCTTCATCGCCGCGACCGCCTCGCCGCGCGCCTTGTTCTCCTGGGCGGCCAGGATCTGGCGCGGGTCGTCGAGGGTGGACTCCACCACGGAGACCATGTCGAGCGCGTAGGAGGGGGAGTCGGGGTCCAGCAGTTCGAAGGAGGCCAGCGCGAAGGTGGACAGCGGCTGGGTGAGCGCGAAGTCCTGCTGGAGGTCCACGGTGAGCCGGACGATCCTGCCCTCGGCGTCCGGCTCGTCCAGCCGTTCCACCACGCCGCCGGCCAGCAGCGAGCGGTAGATGGCGATCGCCCGGCGGATGTGCCGCAACTGGGATCTGCGGTCCTCGTGATTGTCCTCCAGCAGCCGGCGCATGGCCTCGAAGGCGTTGCCCGGGCGGGCGATCACCGACAGCAGCATCGCGTGCGTCACCCGGAAACGGGAGGTCAGCGGCTCCGGCTCGGAGGCGATCAGCTTCTCGAAGGTGTTCTGGGACCAGTTGATGAACCCCTCGGGCGCCTTCTTGCGCACCACCTTGCGCCGCTTCTTCGGGTCGTCGCCCGCCTTGGCCAGCGCCTTCTCGTTCTCGATCACGTGCTCGGGCGCCTGTGCCACCACCAGGCCGGCGGTGTCGAACCCGGCCCGTCCCGCGCGGCCGGCGATCTGGTGGAACTCGCGGGCCCGCAGCACCCGCACCCGCTGCCCGTCGTACTTGGTGAGCGCGGTGAACAGCACGGTGCGGATGGGCACGTTGACGCCGACACCCAGGGTGTCCGTCCCGCAGATCACCTTCAGCAGGCCGGCCTGGGCCAGCTTCTCCACCAGCCGCCGGTACTTGGGCAGCATGCCGGCGTGGTGCACGCCGATGCCGTGCCGCACGTAACGGGACAGGTTGCGGCCGAAGGCGGTGGTGAAGCGGAAGTTGCCGATCATGTCGGCGATCGCGTCCTTCTCCTCCCGCGTGCACATGTTGATGCTCATCAGCGCCTGGGCCCGCTCCACGGCCGCGGCCTGGGTGAAGTGCACGATGTAGACGGGGGACTGGCGGCTTTCCAGCAGATCGGTGAGCGTCTCGGTGAGCGTGGTGATGCGGTATTCGTAGCTCAGCGGCACCGGGCGGGTCGCCGACCGCACGACAGTGGTGGGGCGGCCGGTGCGCCGGGTCAGGTCCGCCTCGAAGCGGGAGACGTCGCCCAGCGTCGCCGACATGAGCAGGAACTGCGCCTGCGGGAGTTCCAGCAGCGGGATCTGCCAGGCCCAGCCGCGGTCCGGCTCGGCGTAGAAGTGGAACTCGTCCATCACGACCTGGCCGACGTCGGCGTCCTTGCCGTCACGCAGGGCGATGGAAGCCAGCACCTCGGCGGTGCAGCAGATGACCGGGGCGTCCGGGTTGACCGAGGCGTCGCCGGTGAGCATGCCGACGTTCTCGGTGCCGAACAGTTTGCACAGGTCGAAGAACTTCTCCGAGACCAGCGCCTTGATCGGCGCGGTGTAGAAGGTGACCTCGTCCCTTGCCAGCGCGGCGAAATGCGCACCGGCCGCGACCAGGCTCTTTCCGGAGCCGGTGGGCGTGGACAGGATCACGTTCGCCCCGGAGACCACCTCGATCAGCGCCTCCTCCTGGGCCGGGTACAGGGTGATCCCCTGCCCCTGGGCCCACGTCGAGAACGCGTCGAAGAGGGCATCGGGATCGGGCTCGGACGGAAGCTGATCGATAAGGGTCACCCCTCCATCTTGCCGTCCCGCCCCACGGGCGCGGAACCGGACCGACGCTCCGTGATCATCAACGGTAGGGTGTGCGCTCGACCACGGGTTACATGCGCCTTCGGGCGGCATCACAGGGGGGCTGAGCAACACCATGATGGGACCTGCGCACTCACTGTCCGGAGCGGCGGCCTGGCTGGTCGCCGGCGCGGTCGCGGCCGCCGCCGGCCACCCGATGCCGTGGCCGACCCTGGTGGTGGGAGCGCTGATCTGCGCGGGGGCGGCCCTGGCGCCGGACCTGGACCACAAGGCGGCCACCATCTCGCGGGCCTTCGGGCCTTTCTCACGCGCCTTGTGCGGCATCATCGACGGCATCGCGCACGCCGCCTACAAGGCGACCCGCAAGAAGGGCGACCCGCGGCGGTCCGGCGGCCACCGCACCCTGACCCACACCTGGCTGTGGGCCGCCTTCCTCGGCTGCGGCTGTTCCGCCGCCGCGGTCTTCGGCGGGTGCTGGGCGGTGCTGGGAATCCTGTTCGTGCACATGGTGCTCGCCGTCGAGGGGCTGCTGTGGCGGCAGGCCCGGGTCTCCAGCGACGTCCTGGTCTGGCTGCTCGGTGCCTCCAGCGCCTGGGTGCTGGCCGACGCGCTGGACGACCCGGGCAACGGCAAGGACTGGCTGTTCACCCAGCCGGGTCAGCACTACATGTGGATCGGCATGCCGATCGTGCTGGGCGCGCTGGTGCACTGCCTGGGCGACGCCCTGACGGTCTCCGGCTGCCCGATCCTGTGGCCGATCCCGGTCGGCCGCAAGCGGTGGTACCCGGTGGGCCCGCCGAAGTTCATGCGGTTCCGGGCCGGGAGCTGGGTGGAGGTCAAGGTGCTCACCCCGGTGTTCTTCGTGCTCGGCGGCGCGAGCGCCCTGGGCGCCCTGGGCGTCATCGGCTGACCCGTGGCACGGCGGCCCGGCACCCGATCCGGGCCGCCGCCGTACCTGACCCGCCGGCCGGGGCTCCGGGGCCCGGGTCAGCCGTGCCAGGACCGCCACAGCGCCGCGTACGCCCCGTCGGCGGCCACGAGTTGGTGGTGGCTGCCCAGCTCGCTGATCCGGCCGTCCTCGACCACCGCGATCACGTCGGCGTCGTGCGCGGTGTGCAGCCGGTGGGCGATGGCGACGACAGTGCGGCCGTCCAGCACCCGGGACAGCGAGCGCTCCAGGTGCCGGGCGGCGCGCGGGTCGAGCAGCGAGGTCGCCTCGTCCAGCACCAGGGTGTGCGGATCGGCCAGCACCAGCCGGGCCAGCGCGAGCTGCTGCGCCTGCGCCGGCGTGAGCGCCGAGCCGCCCGAGCCGACCTCGGTGTCGAGGCTGTCGTCCAGCGCCCGCGCCCACTGCTCGGCGTCCACCGCCCGCAGCGCCTCCCACAGCTCGTCGTCCTGGGCGTCGGCCCTGGCCAGCCGCAGGTTGTCGCGCAGCGAGCCGACGAAGACGTGGTGCTCCTGGTTGACCAGCGCGACATGCGCGCGGACCCGTTCGGCCGGCATTCGGGCGAGCTGGGCACCGCCGAGGGTGACCTCGCCGGTCCGGGGCGCGTAGATCCCGGCCAGCAGCCGGCCCAGCGTGGACTTGCCCGCGCCGGACGGCCCGACCAGGGCCAGCCTGGTGCCCGGCGGCACGTTCAGGGACACGCCGTGCAGCACGTCGCTGCCCGCCCGGTAGCCGAACCGGACCTCGTCGGCGGCCACCTCCCGTCCGTCCGGGGTGATCGTCTCGTCCCCCTCGTCCCCGGCCACCTCGCGCACCCCGACCAGCCGGGCCAGCGAGACCTGGGCCACCTGGAGCTCGTCGTACCAGCGCAGCATCAGATTGACCGGGTCGACCAGCATCTGGGCGTAGAGCGCCCCGGTGGTCAGCTCGCCGGGCGACACCCAGCCGTGCAGCGCGAAGACGCCGCCGACCATGAGCACCGAGGTCAGGATCAGCGCGTGGGTGAGGTTGACCACCGGGAACAGGATGGTGCGCAGCCACAGCGTGTACCGCTCCCAGGCCACCCACTGGCCGATCCGCCGCCGGGACAGGTCCTCGCGGCGGCCCCCGAGGCCGTGGGCCTCGATGGTGCGCCCGGCGTCCACGGACTCGGCGAGGACCGCGGCGACCGCGGCGTATCCGGCGGCCTCGGAGCGGTAGGCCCGCGGGGCGCGCTTGAAGTACCAGCGGCAGCCCGCGACCAGCACCGGCAGCGCGATCAGCACCGACAGCGCCAGCGGCGGCGAGGTCACCGCGAGCGCCCCGAGCAGCAGCCCGGCCCACACCACGGCGATGGCCAGTTGCGGCACCGCCTCCCGCATGGCGTTGGACAGCCGGTCGATGTCGGTGGTGATCCGCGACAGCAGGTCACCGGTCCCGGCCCGCTCCAGCACGCCCGGCGGCAGTGCCACGGCCCGCACCAGGAAGTCCTCGCGCAGGTCGGCCAGCATCCGCTCGCCCAGGACCGCGCCGCGCAGCCGGACCAGCCGGACGAAGAACGCCTGCACGGCCAGCGCCACCAGGAACAGCGTGACCGTCCGCCCGAGGTGGATATCCCGCCGCCCGGACGACAGGTCCTGCACCAGGCCGCCGAGCAGGTAGGGGCCCACCATCGAGGCGAGCACCGCGACGGTGTTGACGGCCATCAGCACCGCGAAGGCGCGCCGGTGGCGGCGGGCCAGCTCGCGGATGTAGGTGCGTACGGTGGCCGGCGAGCCGACCGGCAGCGTGGTGGTCTGCCTTGGCGCGGCCGGGTCGTATTGCGGCGGGCGCACGCCGATCATGCGGACTCCTCCATCGACAGGCCGCCGCGGACGGCGGGAGCGGGTGTGGGGGCGGGCGGGGGAGCGGAAGCCGCCTCCGCCGCGGCGGACGGTCCGCTGCCGGCCTCGCCCTCGCGGGTCACCACCGCGCGGTACTCCGGGTTGCCCCGCAGCAGGTCGTGGTGGTCGCCGACGGCCACCGCCGTGCCGTCGGCGACGAAGACCACCTGGTCGGCACGGTCCAGGACCAGCGGGCTGGAGGTGAAGACGACGGTGGTGCGGTGGGCGCGGATCTCCTTCAGGCCGCGGGCGATCCTGGCCTCGGTGTGGGCGTCCACGGCCGAGGTCGGCTCGTCCAGCACCAGCACCTGCGGGTCGGCCACCAGGGACCGGGCCAGGGCCAGCCGCTGGCGCTGGCCGCCGGACAGGGAACGGCCGCGTTCGGTGATCGTCGCCTGCATGGGATCGGGCGCGCCGTCCGCGCTCGAGGCGGCCATGGACTGCACCAGGGATTCCAGCACGTCGCCGCACTGGGCGGCGGTGAGCGCGGCCTCGGGCGGGACGGCCCCGGAGCGCGGCACGTCCAGCAGTTCGGCGAGCGTGCCGGACAGCAGCACCGGATCCTTGTCCTGGACCAGGACGGCCGCCCGGGCCGCCGGCAGCGCGAGCGCGTCGAGCGCCTGCCCGCCGAGTGTCACCGAGGGCGCGTCGCCGGTCGCGTCCGTCGCGTGCCCGCCGAGCCGGTCGGCCAGCCGCCCGGCCGCGTCGGGGTCGCCGCACACCACGGCGGTCAGCAGTCCGGCGGGGGCGCGCAGCCCGGTCTCCGGGTCGAACAGGTCACCCGTGGGGGTGGCCGGGTCAGGGGCCGCCGGGTGCTGGCCGGCCGCCCGGGCCGAGTGTGCCGTCACGTCCGCCGTCACGTCTGTCGTCACTTTGCCCGGCACAGCGGCAGGCAGCGGGCCCGGCACCGAGGCCGCGACGTCCGGCGCCAGGACTTTCGAGTCGGGGAGCGCCGAGTCGGGGAGTGCCGAGCGTGGGAGCCTTGAGCCCGGGCCCGATGACACGGCCATCGTGTCCGTACGAGCGTCCGTCCCGGCCTCCGACCCCGCCGTCACCACGTCCCCGGACCCCACCGGCGCCGGTCGCGCCTGGGACCGGCTCAGCCCCAGCACGCGGGCCGCGCGTTTGGCCGAGGGGCGGGAGAAGGACCAGGCCATGGCGATCTCGGCGAAATTCTGCAGCGGCAGCATGAGGAAGACCACCGAGCCGTACACCGTGACCAGTTCACCAACGGAGATGCGGCCGTCGAGGGCGAGCCGGGCGCCGCGCCAGGCGACGCCGACCAGCAGCAGGCCGGGCAGGATTACCTGGACCGCGCTGATCAGCGCCCACATCCGGGCACTGTGGACGGCCGCGGTGCGCACCTGCTGGGAGGCGCGGCGGTACCGGTCGAGGAACAACTCCTCGCCGCCGATGCCGCGCAGCACCCGCAGGCCCGCCACGGTGTCGGAGGCCAGTTCGGTGGCCCGGCCCGCCTTCTCCCGCTGGAGGTCGGCGCGCCGGGTGGCCGCCGGGAGCAGCGGCAGGACGGCGAGGGCCAGCACCGGCACCGCGGCGGCGACCAGGACGCCGAGCTCGGGCTGGTACACCAGCATCGCGATCGCGACGCCCACCGTGGCCAGCAGGGCGGAGGTGAAGCGGGCCAGGGCCTCCACGAACCAGCCGATCTTCTCCACGTCGCCGGTGCTCACCGCCACCACCTCACCGGCCGCGACGCGCCGGGTGAGCACCGAGCCCAGCTCGACGGTCTTGCGGGCCAGGAGCTGCTGGACGCGGGCCGCGGCGAAGATCCAGTTGGTGACGGCGGTGCGGTGCAGCATGGTGTCGCCGACCGCGGTGAGCGCGCCGAGCAGCAGCATCAGGCCGCCGGCGAGCGCCAGCCGGGTGCCGGAGCGGTCCACCACCGCCTGGACGGCGATGCCGACGCCGGCCGGGAAGGACGCGACGGCGGCCATGTGGAGCAGGCCCCACATGGCCGCCGTCAACTGGCCGCGCCACTGGCTGAGTTCCAGCCACAACAGGAAGCGGAAGCCCGACCGGACGTCAGGAACGCCCGGATCGGGGAGAGGGAGGCTGCGTAGCGACGGCATGATGTCCTGGGGTCGGGTGGGGAGTTCCCACCGGTCCCGCGGCACACGTGATCCACGGCGAACGTGGACGAGTGGGGCGGGAGCGGAGAAAACGTCCCCGGAGCGGTCAGGAGCCGCACAAGACTGGCGTCGCCGCGCGCCGCCGGTCAACAGGTTTTTCCCGGCCGACGGGAACGGGCCGCGCCCCGCCGCCCGTCCGCCGCCGTTCGCGGTGCCCGCGGGAATCGGGTGCCCCACGGGACCACAGTGACGTTGAGCACAGTGGTGCCCGCCAAGTCGGGGGCTGCCGCCGTACGTTCGCCGCGACGGTGAACTCGCCCGCATTGGCTCCCGAGCGGCGGGAAACGGCAGACTGTGGACTTCGCAACCGTGTCGAGCTCCTGAGCACAGAGGGGACCCTCACCCATGAAGGGCTTTCGCGCATTCCTGCTGCGCGGCAACGTCGTCGATCTCGCCGTCGGCATCGTCGTGGGCGCGGCCTTCACCACCCTGGTGAACGGCTTCGTCAAGGCGTTCCTGACCCCGATTGTCGGCCTGGTGTCCGGCGCCACCGGCGACTACAGCGCCAAGACGTTCCGCGTGTCGGGCGTGAAGTTCCCCTACGGCGTGTTCATCGACGCCGTGATCAGCTTCGTGATCGTCGCTGCGGTGATCTACTTCCTGGTCGTGCTGCCGATGAACCGCCTGCAGGAGCGGTTCTTCCCCAAGGCCACCTCTGCTCCGATGCGGGAGTGCCCGGAGTGCCTGACCCCGATACCGGCCGCCGCCAGGCGCTGCAGCGCCTGCACCGCCCCGATCGCCCCCCAGGAGCCCGTGGCCGACCTCTCGAAGTGACGCAACGCGTGACGCGCCTCGTCGGGGCCGTGGACCGCTCGGTCCCGGCCCGGGGGCGCCGGGGGCACTGCCCCGAAGCCCGAGTGATCTGAGGGCCCGGAACCGGCCCTCACTCGTCCAGTACGTCCAGCAGCGCCGTCAGCGCCGCCCGCTGGCTCTCGTCCAGCGGCGCCAGCAGTTCCGCGGCCGCGGCCCGGCGGGCCCGCCGCAGGTCGAGCAACGCCTGGCCGCCCGCCTCCCGCAGTTCGATCCGGGTCACCCGGCGGTTGTGCGGATCGGCCACCCGCCGTACGAGTTCCCTCGCCTCCAGGGCGTCCACCAGCGTGGTCACCGCCCGGGGCACCACGTCGAGCCGCTGCGCGAGATCGGCCATGCGCGGCGGCTCGTCGCATTGCCCGAGCGTGCGCAGCAGCCGGGACTGCGCCGGGGTGATGCCCAGCGGCTCCATGAGCTGGCGCTGGGCGCGGTGCAGCCGCCGGCTCAGCCGGATGAGCTGATCGGCGAGACGCCCGGTGACCTCGTCCGCTCCCGGGGCGTCGCCTTCCGGCTCCGACGGGCTCAGGGCGACGGTCGTGCGGCTTTCCATGGTCTCGAGCCTACCAGGATCCTAGCTCATTGTGAATATAGGTAACAATGAACTACACTCCCTGTGTCGGTCCGCGGTCCCGTCCCGTACGTCTCGCACGTCCGGCACGTCCAGCACGTCCGCACGACCCGCGCCCGACGCCCCCCTACGGTCCGCGGCCGTACGGGCACCCGCCGTCCCGAACCGCAAGGAGTCCTTTGCACCCCGAACACGATCCTGCCGCCCGGTGGTCGGGCGCCCCGAAGAACACCGCCCCCACCGATGTCCGCCGCATCGTCCGCCTCTTCCGCCCCTACCGCGGCCGGCTCGCCGTCGTCGGCGTGCTGGTCGGCCTGTCCTCGCTGGTCTCGGTCGCCTCGCCGTTCCTGCTGCGAGCGATCCTCGACACCGCGATCCCGGAGCGCCGCACCGGGCTGCTGGCCCTGCTCGCCCTCGGCATGATCGCCACCGCCGTCGCCAACGGCGTCTTCGGCGTCCTGCAGACGCTGATCTCCACCACCGTCGGGCAGCGCGTCATGCACGACCTGCGCACCGCCGTCTACGAGCGGCTCCAGCGCATGTCGCTCGCCTTCTTCACCCGGACCCGCACCGGCGAGGTGCAGTCCCGTATCGCCAACGACATCGGCGGCATGCAGGCCACGGTCACCTCCACCGCCACCTCGCTGGTCTCCAACGCCACCGCCGTCATCGCCTCGGTCGTCGCCATGGTCGCCCTCGACTGGCGGCTGACGGTGGTCTCCCTGGTCCTGCTGCCGGTGTTCGTCTGGGTGGCCCGCAAGGTCGGCCGCGAACGCAAGAAGATCGCCACCGAGCGGCAGAAGCAGATGGCGGCCATGTCCGCCATCGTCACCGAGTCCCTGTCGGTCAGCGGCATCCTGCTCGGCCGCACCATGGGCCGCGGCGAGTCCCTGTCCCGCGACTTCCGCACCGAGTCCGAGCAGCTGGTGGACCTGGAGGTGCGGTCCAACATGCAGGGCCGCTGGCGGATGGCCGTCATCGGCATCGTGATGTCCGCGATGCCCGCCCTGCTCTACTGGGCGGCCGGCCTCACCACCGGCAACGGCGGCCCGGCCGTCTCCATCGGCACCCTGGTCGCCTTCGTCTCCCTCCAGCAGGGCATGTTCCGGCCGACCGTCTCCCTGCTGGCCACCGGCGTGCAGGTGCAGACCTCCCTGGCACTCTTCCAGCGCATCTTCGAATACCTCGACCTGCCGATCGACATCACCGAGAAGCCCGACGCCGTCCACCTCGACCCGGTCCGCGGCGACGTCCGGTTCGAGAACGTCGACTTCGCCTACGACCCCGAGTCCGGCGCTCCGACCCTGCGCGGCATCGACCTGGCCGTGCCGGCCGGCGGCAGCCTCGCCGTGGTCGGCGCCACCGGCTCCGGCAAGAGCACCCTGAGCTACCTGGTGCCGCGGCTGTACGACGTCACCGGCGGCCGGGTCACCCTCGACGGCACCGACGTGCGCGACCTGAGCTTCGACACCCTGGCCACGGCAGTCGGCGTGGTCTCCCAGGAGACCTACCTCTTCCACGCCTCGGTCGCCGAGAACCTGCGCTTCGCCAAGCCCGACGCCACCGACGAGGAGATCCGGGCCGCGGCGCGCGCCGCCCAGATCCACGACCACATCGCGGGGCTGCCCGACGGCTACGACACCCTGGTCGGCGAGCGCGGCTACCGCTTCTCCGGCGGCGAGAAGCAGCGGCTGGCCATCGCCCGCACCATCCTGCGCGACCCGCCGGTCCTGATCCTCGACGAGGCCACCAGCGCGCTCGACACCCGGACCGAGGCCGCCGTCCAGGACGCCATCGACTCCCTGTCCGCCGGCCGCACCACCATCACCATCGCGCACCGGCTGTCCACCATCCGCGACGCCGACCAGATCGTGGTCCTGGACGACGGCCGCATCGTCGAACGCGGCTCCCACGACGAACTCCTCGCCCTGGGCGGCCGCTACGCAGCCCTGGTCCGCCGCGACACGCAACTGGCCACGACCGTGCCCTCGTGACGCCCGCCCCCCGCGGGCGGGCGTCACCCCTGCGCGAACGGCGTCACCCGGGGAAATCCGTCACCTGGGCGTCGCTCGCGACCATGACGACTTCCAGGGTGCGCGGCCCGTGCACCCCTTCCACCCGGTCGAGTTCGATGTCGCTGGTGGCCGACGGCCCGCTGATCCAGGTCTGCGGGCGGGTCGGGGTGAGCCGGGGCAGCGCCTGGGGGAGCGACTCGACGATCTGCTCGGGCCGGATGACGCAGATGTGGTGGTCGGGCACCAGGGTGAGGGCGCGGCGCCCCTGGTCCGGCGAGGCGTCCAGCACAATGGTGCCGGTTTCCGCGATGGCCAGCGCGCAGCCGGTGACGACGCTGTCCACGGCGTCCAGTTCGACCGGCGTCAGCCCGGGGTGATCCGTGACCACGTCGACGTCCAGGGCGCGCGCATCGGTGAGCCAGTCCCCGGGCAGCCCGGCGGGCACCACCGCCGTACGCGAGCCGCGCTCGGTCAGCAGCCGCGCGATGGTCGCCGCCAGGCCCGCCGCATCCGTGCGGTGGACGTGGGCCCGGTAGTCGGCCAGGTGCTCGGCGAGCAGGTCGGCGGTCTGCAGCGGTGTACGGGTGGCGTGCGTGGTCGCGTAGTCGCGCGGCACGTCCCGGGCGATGTCCTCGGGCGTGGGGGCGGCGGTGGCGGTCGTGGTCCCCAGCGCCTGGCGGACGCGGCGCAGAATCTCCGCGCGGCTGCTGCTGCCGGTCGTGTTCGTCATCGCGCACCGCCAGGGGTCGTGCTGCCGGGGTCGGGGTTCGTGTTCTTGGTGTGCTGCTTCCACCACTGCCGAAACGTCTGATCGGGCACCTGGGGGAGCGTACGGGTGTCGGTCCAGGCCTTCGCGGTCCGGATGGGCAGGCTGCGCGGGTGCAGCTTGCGGGTGCCGGTGGCCAGGCGCTGGGCGGCGGCCCAGGCAGCCGGGCGGCCCATGGCGTAGCGGCTCGCCCTGATCGCGGCGTGTTCGGTGGTGTGTCCGCGCGCGGGTTTGATGGTGACGCGCTGTCCTGCCTGGGTGACGGGGCCGCCTTGGACGACGCGTTGGCGGAGGTGGACGAGGATGTCGGGGATGTCGATGGCGACGGGGCAGACGTCGTAGCAGGCTCCGCACAGGCTGGAGGCGTAGGGGAGGGAGGCGTCCAGTTCGGTTGCGGTGCCGCGCAGTTGTGGGGTGAGGATGGCGCCGATGGGGCCGGGGTAGGCGGAGCCGTAGGCGTGGCCGCCGGCGCGTTCGTAGACGGGGCAGACGTTCAGGCAGGCCGAGCAGCGGATGCAGCGCAGGGCCTGGCGGCCTACGGTGTCGGCGAGGGTGTCGGTGCGGCCGTTGTCCAGCAGTACGAGGTGGAAGGTTTTGGGGCCGTCGCCGTCGGTGGTGCCGGTCCACATGGTGGTGTAGGGGTTCATGCGTTCGGCGGTGGAGGAGCGGGGCAGGGTCTGGAGGAAGACTTCCAGGTCGCGGAAGGTCGGCACGATCTTCTCGATGCCGACCACCGAGATCAGGGTTTCGGGCAGGGTCAGGCACATGCGTCCGTTGCCCTCGGATTCCAGGACGACCAGGGTGCCGGTGTCGGCGACCATGAAGTTGGCTCCGGAGATGCCGACCTTGGTGTGCAGGAATTTCTGCCGCAGGTGCAGCCGTGCCGCCTCCGCCAAGGCCGCCGGCTCATCGCTCAGGCCCTGCGGTGCGGGTCGTCCCCAGGCGGCCATCTGGGTGCGGAAGATGTCGCGGATCTCGGCGCGGTTCTTGTGGATCGCGGGGACCAGGATGTGCGAGGGCCGGTCGTCGCCCAACTGGACGATGAGTTCGGCCAGGTCGGTCTCGTAGGCGCGGATGCCCTGAGCGGCCAGGGCTTCGTTGAGGCCGATTTCCTGGGTGGCCATGGATTTGACCTTGACGACCTCGGTTTCGCCGGTGGCGTGGACGAGGTCGGTGACGATGCGGTTGGCCTCGTCGGCGTCGGCGGCCCAGTGGACGTGGCCGCCGGCGGCGGTGACGGCCTGTTCCAGTTGCTGGAGGTAGTGGTCGAGGTGGGCCAGGGTGTGGTCCTTGATCGCGGCTCCCGCGGCCCGCAACTCCCCCCAGTCGGAGAGTTCGCCGATCGCGACGGCGCGTTTGGCGCGGATGGTGTGGGTGGCGTGCCGCAGGTTCGCCCGCAACTGCCCGTCCCGCGTCGACTCCCGCGCCGCCACCGGAAACGACGGCAGACCGACGAAGACACCGGTGCCGTGCCCGGTCTGGGACTCCTGGCTGGTGGACGGAGGGTTCATCGGATCTTTGCCTCCGATACGGGGGGTCGGTACGGCTGCTCGCGGGTGGACGCCAGGATTTCGGCCAAGTGGAGGGTGTGCAGCGGGGCGTGCTCGTGGCGGACGATGCCCTCGATGTGCATCAGGCAGGAGTTGTCCGCCCCGCACAGCACCCCGGCCCCGGTGTCCAGGGCGTTGCGGACCTTGTCCTGGCCCATGGCGGCGGACACGTCCGAGTTCTTCACCGCGAAGGTGCCGCCGAAGCCGCAGCACTCCTCCGCCCCCGGCAGCTCGCGCAGTTCGATGCCCTCCACCGCCGACAGCAACTTCAGCGGCCGGTCCTTCAGCCCCAGCATCCGCAGCCCGTGGCAGGAGGGGTGGTACGTGACGGCGTACGGGAAGTACGCGCCCACGTCCGTCACGCCGAGCACGTCCACCAGGAACTCGGTGAGTTCGTACGTGCGCGGCACCAGCGTCTCGGCCGCGCGGTCCAGCCGCCCGTCGGGGCGGCCCTCGGCGCGGGCCCGGGCGGCGACGCGCGGGTAGTTGTCGCGGACCATCGCCACGCACGAACCCGAGGGCGTGACCACGTAGTCGTAGCCGGCGAAAGCGGCGGCCATGCCGCGGACCAGCGGCTCGGTCTCGTGCCGGTAGCCGGTGTTGTAGTGCGGCTGGCCGCAGCAGGACTGGGCCATGGGGAAGTCGACCTCCACGCCCAGGCGCTCCAGCAGCCGTACCACCGCCCGACCCGTGTCCGGGAACAGCAGATCGTTCACACACGTCAGGAAGAGGGCTACGCGCATGGCCGCCTCGCGCTGTCCGTGCGCCGGGTACGGGGGAGCCGCCGCGCAGGACGCGAGTCGGCCGGATGTTGATCACGCATACGCTCATACTGCCGTAAACGCGCGCGTCAGGGAAGCAGACATCCGATGTTTCTTGTGGTAAGGGCTACTGCTGGTGCCCTTCCGGCTCGGTCCGCCCGTCCGTGACCAGCGCGAGCACCGCGCTCACCACCGCGGCCGCGGCCACCGCGATGACGGCCGACCAGCCCACCCCGCCCAGCATCGCCGCCGCGACCAATACCACAGCGGTGAGCGCGGCTACTGCCGACACGCCGGCCAGCACGGAATTCCAACTTGATGTCCCCATTCCCCCAACCTAGATGCCGGGCACGCCGCGCGTGGCGCCGTTGCGTACTCCTGCCGCAGCGGGCGGCCGGGCGGCGTCCGGGATCAGGCGGTGGGATCAGGCGGCCGGTACGGGCTCCGGCAGATCCGCCGCAAGGTGTCGCGCGTCGGCCGCGCCCTCCGTGCCGGGCAGGGCCTGTGCCGCCGGGCCGCCGAGCAGCGCGCGGATCTCCCGGACCGCGGTGCGCCCGGCGCGATTGGCGCCGATCGTGCTGGCCGACGGGCCGTAACCGATCAGGTGGATCCGCGGGTCCTTCGCCACGCGCGTGCCGTCCATCCGTATCCCGCCGCCGGGCTCGCGCAGCCGCAGCGGGGCCAGGTGGTCCAGGGCGGCCCGGAAACCGGTGGCCCACAGGATCGTGTCGGCCTCCAGGGTGCGGCCGTCGTCCCAGGCCACGCCGTGCGGGGTGATGCGGTCGAAGACGGGCAGCCGGTCGAGGACGCCCCGGCGCTGCGCGTCCAGGATCGCGTCGGTGGCGGCCAGGCCGGTCACGCCGACCACGCTCTGCGGGGGCAAGCCCTTGCGGACCCGCTCGTCCACCAGCGCCACCGCGTTCCGGCCCCAGTCCTCGGAGAAGGGACCGGTCCGGAAGACCGGCGGCCTGCGCGTCACCCAGGTGGTCCGGGCCACCTCCGCGAGTTCCATCAGCAACTGCACCGCCGAGGTGCCGCCGCCGACCACGATCACGTGCTGCCCGGCGAACTCCCGCGCGCCCCGGTAGCCCGCGGTGTGCAACTGCCGTCCGAGGAAGGTCTCCTGGCCGGGGTAGTACGGCACGAAGGGCCGGTCCCAGGTGCCGGTCGCGTTCAGCAGCGCCCGCGCCGACCACACGCCGGCGTCGGTCTCCACCCGCAGCCGCCCGCCGGCGTCCTCGCGTACCGCGCGCACGTCCACCGGTCGGCGCACCCGAAGGTCGAACTCGCGCTCGTAGCGGGCGAAGTACTCGCTCACCACCTCGGCGGACGGCCGGCCCGGGTCCGCGTCGCGCAGCGGCAGCCCCGGCAGGTCGTGCACCCGGTGCGCCTTGCCGTACGTCAGCGAGGGCCAGCGGTACTGCCAGGCGCCACCGGGCGCGGGGGAGTGGTCCAGCACCACGAAGTCCCGCTCCGGGCGGAAGCCGGCCCTGTGCAGGAAGTACCCCGCCGACAGTCCGGCCTGACCGGCGCCCACCACCGCGACTTCGACGTCCCGCACGGCTGCTTCGTTCATGTTTCTACCAACCGCGGGCCCGGGGCAAAGCTTCCCGCGCCCCCGCAGCCCCGCGCTCCCGCAGCCCCGCCGTGCCCCCACGACCGCGACGCCGGACCGCGCTCATCCGCTTCCGCCCGCCAGAGCCGCGCTCACCGCTCCCGCGCGGCTGTCGCCCGCTCCGGCGCGGGCGAAGCGGCCTGGCCGGGGACCGGCGGCACCGGCATCGGCGGCTGGGCGGCCCAGCGGCGCAGCCGCGCCACCCGTTCGGCGGCCTCCTCCAGCCTGTGCAGGGGCAGATCGCCGTCGGCCACCGCGCGCGCCGCCGCCGTGTGGATCGCCTCGTGCACGCCCGCGCCGCTCGCCGGGCCGAGCCGGATCAGGTCCACGCCGGCGATCCAGGCCAGCACTGCCGCGCCCGGCACGCCCCAGCCGTTGACGATCACCGGCGCGTCCAGGGTGTCGCTGATCACCACCCCGCGGTAGCCGAGTTCGCCGCGCAGGATCCCGGTGACGGCGGTGGCGCTCAGGACGGCGGGCACCCCGTCCCCGCCGGGCGCCGGGGAGCGGGCCGCGGTGATCGCGCGCACCCCGGCCGCCGCGCCCTCGGCGAACGGGCGCAGGCTGCCCGCGCCCGTGAACGGGCCGAGGGCCGCGGCCACGCCGTGCCCCTGCAGGTCGGTGACGAACGCCCGGGTCTCGCCCGCGCGCGGGCCCGGCCGTACCCCCAGGTGCAGGTTGGCGCCCCCGGCCACGAGTTCGGCCGCCGCCGCGCTGCCGCCGTCGGCCGGGCGGTGAGCCCCCGGATGCCCGGTGAGCGCGTCCGGCAGCGCCGCCCGGAGGGCGTCCGAGGCGGCTCTGGCGGCCGGCCCGTAAGCGTGTACGGCGGCCCCGGGCGTGCCTCTCTCCAGGCCGCGCAGGATCCAGTCGGGCAGGCCGTCCCGGCCGTCCACGGCGGGCAGCACGCACGAGTCGACCAGGACGGTGAGCCGGTGCAACGGGGTCACGTCGTTGTCCCCCTTCGGGGCGCGGCGGCGGAGGGCGGTCGCCCAGGCGTCTTCCAGGCGCTGAATGGTACAGACCAATTCAGGGGTGCGGCAATCCGGCCTCCGCCACCTCGTACGACGTGCCGCGAGGTCGTCCGGCAAACACCCCGGCCGTACCGTCGTGGCGGGCCCGCGGCGTCCGGCGCTCCCCAGGGCTTCACCCGGGAAGTGCCCTTACGCGATGCCGTAAGGGAGCGCACGCAATGCCTCGCGCGCCGGGGGGACCCCCAGCGCCGGCAGCGGAATGGACACCGCTCAGCGCCCGCCCGAGATCAGCAGCGGAGCGCCTCCGGGGGCGGAGGCCGGGCGGCCGTTGGCGGCCGGGACCCCGTCCAGCGGGGAGGCCGGCGGATGCTCCAGCAGGCCCCGGTCGGCGAGTACGGGCATCACGCCCTCGCCGAACCAGTACGCCTCCTCCAGATGCGGGTAGCCGGAGAAGACGAAGTGTTCGATGCCCAGGGCGTGGTACTCCTCGATCCGGTCGGCGACGTCTGCGTGGCTGCCGACCAACGCCGTGCCCGCGCCGCCGCGCACCAGGCCCACCCCGGCCCACAGGTTGGGCGCGATCTCCAGGCCGTCGCGCCGCCCGCCGTGCAGCGCCAGCATCCGCCGCTGGCCCACCGATTCACTGCGCCCCAGCGCCTCCTGGGCCGCGGCCACCGTGTCCGCGTCGAGGTCGCCGAGCAGTCGGTCGGCCGTCGCCCACGCCTCGGCCGCCGAGTCACGGGTGATCACGTGCAGCCGGATGCCGAACCGGACCGTGCGCCCCTCCGCCTCGGCCAGCGAACGGATCCACGCGATCTTCTCCGCCACCTGGGCGGGCGGTTCGCCCCAGGTCAGGTAGACGTCGCTGTGCCGTGCGGCCACCGGACCCGCGGCCGGTGAGGAGCCGCCGAAGAAGATCTGCGGCATCGGGTCCGGCGGCAGCGCGGTCAGCCCGCCCTCCACCTGGTAGTGCTCGCCGTGGAAGTCGAACGGTTCGCCGCGCCACACCCCGCGTACCACCGACAGGAACTCCGCGGTGCGCGCGTACCGGCTGTCGTGGTCCAGATGGTCGCCGAACCGCCGCTGCTCGGTGGAGTCGCCGCCGGTCACCACGTTGAGCAGCAGCCGGCCGCGGGTGACCCGCTGGTACGTGGCCGCCATCTGCGCCGCCAGCACCGGCGAGACCACCCCGGGCCGGAAGGCGACCAGGAACTTCAGCCGCCGGGTGTGCTGGGAGAGCACCGCCGTGGTCAGCCATGCGTCCTCGCACCACGTACCGGTCGGGGTCAGCACCGCCTCGAAGCCCAACTGGTCGGCGGCGCGCGCGATCTGCGCCAGGTAGTCGATGTCGGGTGCGCGGATTCCGGAGACCGGGGTGATCCGGGAGCGCTTGATGCCGCCGTCGGTATAGGCGTGACGGTCCACCAGGGTGCGGCCGTCGCCGCCGGTGGGCAGGAACCAGTGCAGGTGTACGGACATTGGGCGGAGGCCTTTCGTCGGGTGGGGAGCGCGCCCGCCCGGCGCGCGTCGGCGCCGGGCGGTGCGGGTGGAGAGTCAGAGGAAGCCGGGGAGCCCGGGGCTTCGGGAGCTTTGGGGGCCGGGGCCGACGCCCGCTGCGAAGGGGCCGCGAACGGGCGCGGGCCGGACGGAGGAAGAAGCGTCAGCGGCCGGCGGGACACGCCGCCGATGCCACCCGCAGCAGGTCGATGTGACCGCGCGTGGTGAGCAGGCAAGGACGCGACATGCCGCGACGGTAACCACTGCCCGGGCAGCCGGTCAACGGCCCCGGGTTGCGCGGGTGGTGGCCGAGCATCGTCCGGAGCATCCGGTGCCGCCGCCGGTGGCCGATCAACGGCCCGTCGTCCTGCGGGCGTGGCCGGCCCGGCCCGACGCGCCCGACGACGCCGGCTGTACGCGCCGCCGATTCGCCGTCCGCGGCTCCCGCAGTCCGTCTCCGACGAACCCGGAGCCCGATGCCGCCGCCATGTCGCACAGCATCCGTACGGTCCCGCGTCCGCCGTACGGCTCACCCGTCCGGCCCCGGTGTCGCGCGGTGCGGCGCCTCGGCGACCATGGACACATGGCCGACACCTTCACCACTCGCGTCGTCGACGTCACCACCGGCTCCCGGGAGACGGTCCACGACCTGACCGCCGCCTGTGCGTCCTTCCTGCGCGAGGCGGCCGCCGGCCGCGACGGACTGCTCAATGTCTTCGTGCCGCACGCCACCGCGGGCGTGGCCGTCATCGAGACCGGTGCGGGCAGCGACGAGGACCTGCTCGCCGCCATGAAGGACCTGCTGCCGGCCGACGACCGCTGGCGGCACTGGCACGGCAGCCCGGGCCACGGCCGGGACCATGTGCTGCCCGCCCTGGTGCCGCCGCACGCCACCCTCCCGGTGGTCGGCGGCCGGCTGGAACTGGGCACCTGGCAGTCGGTCGTGCTGGTGGACACCAATGTCGACAATCCCCGCCGCCAGGTGCGGCTGAGCTTCCTGGGTTGAGCTTCCTGGGCTGAGCAGGATTCATCCCGGGTCCGACCGCCGAATCCCCGTCGGGTCCGAACCCTTGCGCTGTCGGAGTGGTCTTCCGCGTTCCGCCGCGCCCCCGCTGATCCAGCGGGCCGCTCGTCCCGCACGATGATCGAAGGCCGCTGCCGCGCCGCTCGATGTGCCTGGATCCCGGGAGCCTCATTGACCACCGCATCCGCCGGCTCCGACGCCCCACCCGCCCGTTACGACGACCTGCGGGCCCTCTACATCAACTGCACCCTCAAGAGGTCCCCCGAGCGCAGCCACACCCAGGGGCTGGTCGAGCGCAGCGTCCGCATCATGGAGGAGCAGGGCGTGGACGTGGGCGTCGTACGGGCTGTCGACCTCGACATCGCCACCGGCGTATGGCCGGACATGACCGAGCACGGCTGGGAAACCGACGCCTGGCCCGGGCTGTACCAACAGGTCATGGCGGCCGACATCCTTGTGGTGGCCGGCCCGATCTGGCTCGGCGACAACGCGTCGGTGACCAAGCGCGTGATCGAACGGCTCTACGCCTGCTCCAGCCTCCTCAACGACGCGGGCCAGTACGCCTACTACGGACGTGTCGGCGGCTGCCTGATCACCGGCAACGAGGACGGGGTCAAGCACTGCGCCATGAACGTCCTCTACAGCCTCCAGCACCTCGGCTACACCATCCCGCCGCAGGCCGATGCCGGATGGATCGGCGCGGCCGGCCCCGGTCCGTCCTACCTCGATCCGGGCTCAGGGGGCCCGGACAACGAGTTCACCAACCGCAACACCACCTTCATGACGTGGAACCTCCTCCACCTCGCCCGCATCGTCAAGGACGCCGGCGGCCTCCCCGCCTACGGCAACCAGCGCGCGGCCTGGGACGCCGGGTGCCACCGCGACGCGGACAACCCCGAACACCGGTGACCCGACGCCGGGGCCGGGCAACCGCTTCCGCGCCGACGGTGTCATCGGCGAGGCGCACTCCACCGGCTCCGGCCGGCCGTGGATCGGGCGGTGTCCCGGCGGCGCGTCATACGAGCAGTTCCGCCAGGTCGTAGCTGACCGGCTCCTCCAGTTGGGCGTACGTGCACTGCTCGGGCTCGCGGTCGGGGCGCCAGCGGCGGAACTGCGCGGTGTGGCGGAAGCGGTCGCCCTGCATGTGGTCGTAGGCGACCTCCAGCACTCTTTCCGGGCGCAATGGCAGCCAGGAAAGGTCCTTCTTGCCGGTCCAGCGGCTCACTCCGCCCGGCAGCCGCCCCGTGGCCTGCGCCTCCTCGCTGGTCCACCGCTCCCAGGGGTGACCGGCCACGGAGTCCGTCATCAGCGGCTCCAGTTCGGTCATCAGCGCCTTGCGCCGGGCCATCGGGAAGGAGGCGCACACGCCCACGTGCTGGAGCGCGCCGGACGCGTCGTACAGGCCCAGCAGCAAGGAGCCGACCACCGGGCCGCTCTTGTGCAGCCGCAGGCCCGCCACCACGCAGTCCGCGGTCCGCTCGTGCTTGACCTTCACCATGACCCGCTCGCCCGGCCGGTACGGCAGGTCGTGCGGCTTGGCGACCACTCCGTCCAGGCCCGCGCCCTCGAACCGGTCGAACCAGGTACGGGCCAGCTCCAGATCCTCGGTCGCGGGCGCGGTGTGCACCGGCGCGGCGGCCGGGCCCAGCGCCTCGACCAGCGCCTGGCGCCGCTCCCGCTGCGGGGTGCCCATCAGCGAGGCGTCGCCCAGGGCGAGCAGGTCGAAGCCGACGAAGGAGGCCGGGGTCACCTCGGCCAGGTGGCGCACCCGGGAGGCGGCCGGGTGGATCCGCTCCAGCAGCGCCTCGAAGTCCAGCCGCCCGCCGCGCGCGATCACGATCTCGCCGTCCAGCACGCAGCGCGGCGGGACCTGCTCGGTCAGCGCCGCCACGACCTCGGGGAAGTAGCGGGTCAGCGGCTTGCCGGAGCGGCTGCCCAGCTCGACCTCATCGCCGTCCCGGAACACGATGGCCCGGAATCCGTCCCACTTGGCCTCGTACAGCATGCCCGGCGGGATCCGCGCGGCGGTCCGGGCCAGCATCGGCTCCACGGGTGGCATCACGGGCAGGTCCATGGTCCGATTGTGCGTCCGGCGCCCGGGGCGCGCACAGCCGCCACGCACGCGCCGCGTACGCGCCGGCGGACGGGAAAGGCACCTCGAAGGGGCACGCGGGGGAGACGAAAGGAAGTGCTCCGGGAACGCGCCGGAGCGTCCGCCGGCGCGCGATGCGACCCCCGTCGGCCTAACGTGGGGGCATGGCGGAGTCGCTGGAGCTGACGGTCGGCGGGCGTACGGTCAAGGTGTCCAATCCGGGCAAGGTCTACTTCCCGCAGCGCGGGTTCACCAAGGGGGACGTGGCCCGCTACTACGCGAGCGTCGCCGAGGGAGCCCTGCGCGCCCTGCGGGACCGGCCGACCACCCTCCAGCGCTACCCCGAAGGGGTGGACGGCGAGTTCTTCTTCCAGAAGCGGGCCCCGAAGAACCTGCCCGACTGGATCCCGACCGGCCGGATCGCCTTCCCCAGCGGCCGGTACGCCGACGAGATCTGCCCCACCGAACCCGCCGCCGTGCTGTGGGCGGCCAACCTCGGCAGCCTCACCTTCCACCCCTGGCCGGTGCGCCGCGCCGACACCGAGCACCCCGACGAACTGCGCATCGACCTCGACCCGCAGCCCGGTACCGGCTACGCGGACGCGGTGCGCGCCGCCCTCGAACTGCGCGACGTGCTGGACGGCCTGGGCCTGGCCGGCTGGCCGAAGACCTCCGGCGGCCGGGGCATCCACGTCTTCGTGCCCATCGCTCCGGAATGGACGTTCGTCCAGGTACGGCGCTCCGCGATCGCCATCGCCCGCGAACTCGAACGCCGCGACCCGGAACGCATCACCACCGCCTGGTGGAAGGAGGAGCGCGGCGCGAAGATCTTCGTGGACTACAACCAGACCGCCCGCGACCGCACCATCGCCAGCGCCTACTCCGTACGGCCCTTCCCGCACGCCCCGGTGTCCGCGCCGCTGCGCTGGGAGGAGGTGCCGGACGCGGTCCCCGAGGACTTCGACCTGGCCACCATGCCGGACCGGTTCGCCGAGGTGGGCGATGTGCACGCCGACATGGACGAGCACGCCTTCCGGCTGGAAGCCGCACTCGAACTGGCCACCCGCGACGAGAGCGAGCACGGCCTCGGCGACCTGCCGTACCCGCCCGAGCACCCCAAGATGAAGGGCGAGCCCAAGCGCGTGCAGCCCAGCCGCGCGAAGAAGACGCCCTGACGCCCCGGCGCCCCGGGCGCCGCCTTCACCCCCCCCGCCGGCCACGGATCAGGTGGCCAGCGGCAGCGCGGTGCGCGAGGGGACGGGAGCCAGCACGTCGGCCGGGACCAGTTCCTCGGTCTCGTCGTCGATCAGGGAGACCCGGACGGCCGGGTTCTCCGTGGTGTCGATGGTGGCCGTGCGGTCCAGGGCGAACAGGACGCTGACCGGGTGGGCGCCGCGCATGTCCTCGTACACCCCGGCGAAGCGCAGCACCCGCCAGCCCTCGTCGTCCCAGGAGTCCAGCAGCGCCGAGCGGACGACCGGGGAGGCCGCCTGCCAGGCCAGCGAGCGTTCCAGGAGCTCCACCGACGCGGCGACCGGCACCTGTCCGGCCGGTCCGGCCGAGGCCGGCAGCGGGTTGCCGAACAGCCTGATCCGGGCCCGGCGCAGCGGCAGCAGCCACAGCCGGTCCAGATCGGCCGTCAGGGCGCCGACCACCACGGTCGCGGCCACGAGGAACACCGTGGAGACGGCCGGCCGGTCGGCGATCCGCGACCACCACGAGGTGTCCGCGGTCGCCGCCGCGGCGCCGCCCAGCACGACCAGCCCGGCCCGGCTGAAGGACAGCAGGCCGATCGGACCCTCCTGCTTGGCGCTGCACCCGCAGGACGACTCGGGCGCGGTCGCCCTGGCGTAGCCGAGGTAACCGGTGAAGCCCAGGCCCAGCGCGGCCGTGGCGGCGCCCGGGACGACCGCGGTGGGCGCGGCCAGCAGCGCGGCGGCCAGGGCGACTTCCACCCCGCCGATGGTACGCAGCGCGAGCGCGGCCCGCCGGGCGTCGCCCAGCACCCGTACGAGCACGGTGTCGGCGGCCACTTGCGCGGTCCGCCGGCCGAAGAGCTTGCCCGCGCCGGTGACGGCCAACAGCACGGCGCAGACCAGGGGCGCGAGGTCGGAGACGACCGGAATCATCGCCGCGCCCCCTCAGTGCCCGACCGTGACACGGGCGATGTCGATGGCGTCGTCCGCCGGCCGCCAGGCGCCCAGGATCTGCGCGGCCTGCCCGATCCGGACCCGGGACAGGTCCGGGGTGAGGGCTCCGCCCAGGTAGGAGGCGGTGGTGGTGTCGGGCACGACATGGCCCACCGTCTCGTGGCTGCCGTGCGTGAAGTGCAGCCGGTCCTTGGCGATGCCGCGGATGGTGACGTACAGGTTGACGATGTTCACCCACACGGCGTCCGCCGCGATGGTGCCGTCGGGCATGTCCACCCCGCGGGCGTACAGGCCGTCGCCGACCTTGACGGCGTCGGCGGTGGTCGGGCGCAGCTTCCAGATGCTGGTGACGTTGGTGAGCTGGATCAGGTGCTGGTCGCCGTAGGAGCCGGCGACCTCCAGCACGCTGCCTTTGATCCGGGTGATCCGGCCCTCGGCGAAGGCCGACTTGGTGATCGCCGGGTCGAGCGACGGCATGGGTTCGGCGAACGCGGCGTCCGCGTCCAGGCCGCCCAGCGCCGAGGCGCCGACGATGGTGGCGCCGCCGAGCGCGGCCGTGGTCAGGAAGCGCCGGCGGTCCAGCGGCCGCCCCGTGTTCTCGTGGTTCTGCCTCATCTGCGCTCTCCTTCCGGGCCTGGTCACTCGTAGATGTAGACGGGCAGCTTGCCGGAGCTGAGGTTGCCGATC
Organism: Actinacidiphila acididurans; assembly: GCF_016918855.1. Classification (GTDB taxonomy): domain Bacteria; phylum Actinomycetota; class Actinomycetes; order Streptomycetales; family Streptomycetaceae; genus Actinacidiphila; species Actinacidiphila acididurans. The sequence goes on along the minus strand of NZ_JADKYB010000013.1, from coordinate 128,839 downwards.
GCGGAGAACGCGGCCGGCGTCAGGTCGATCACGCGGTTGGTGCGGCAGGAGCCGTTGCAGCAGGTCGCCTCGCCGCAGAAGCTCTGGGTGCGCGGGCCGCAGTCGGAGACGGTGACGCAGACGGAGGCGCCGGAGCACTGGTGCTTGACGTTCATCACCGAGCCGCAGGCGCGCTGGACGATGGTCTCGCCGCACAGGTCGGGGCGGGTGATGCTGAAGCACGCCGCCGAGGTGTTGGGCCACGCCGCCTGGTGGGCGTTGGACTGGCAGGTGCCGCAGGCGCCGGTGCCGGCGCTGCCGCACGGGCCCCAGGAGCTGCCGCAGCAGAACCAGGTGGTTTCCCCCGCCCACAGGGCGGTCGATCCGCAAGCCATGTGATTCCCTTCGCGTCCCGCACAGGCGCTCCTCATGAGGGATGACCTGTGCATGACAATTCGGACGACGCAGGAGGCGTACCGCGAAGTGGGGGGTCGCGGCGCGATCGCGAGAAAATCGCGAGAAAGGTGAACCTGCTGCGCCGGGTGGGATGGACGTGTCGGCCGTGCAGGTGGAGCACCGACATGATGCACCCGTTCTACGCGCGTCCGGAAGGGGCGGGACGCGACTCCTGGGCCCGCCGGCCCACGGCCTCCACCAGTGGCAGCACCCGGTGCGCCACCCGCTCCCGCAGGGCGATCTCGGTGCGGGTGCGCACCACCCCGGGGAGCTGGATCAGCCGCTGGATGATGTCCTCCAGGTGGGCGTTGTCCCGGGCGACGACCCGGGTGAGCAGGTCCCCGCCGCCCGTGATGGAGTACGCCTCGATGATCTCGGGCACCGTCGCGAGCGCGTCACCGACGTCGTCCAGGTGGCCCTGGGTGACCTCGATCCGGACGAAGGCCAGCACCGGGTGGCCCAGTGCGACCGGCGAGATCCGCGGGCCCGCCGCGGTGATCACCCCGTCGCGCTCCATCCGGTCCAGCCGGGCCTGCAGGGTGCCGCGGGCCACGCCGAGGATCCGCGCGTACTCACGGACGCTGGTCCGCGGCTGGTCCAGCAGCAGCCGCAGGATCCTGGCGTCCAGGGCGTCCACCGCCATCGTGCCCCCTGGTCCCTCACGGTCGGTCACCTGGCATATGCACCGTACCAATGGCACACACAAGAGCGATCAAAATGAGCCATCACAGGCACGGTTGGCCTTCGGGTCGGGCAATCTGTCAGTGGCCGGGCCCGTGAGGGGTCCGTACGCCGCGGCGCGCCGGGCCCCGGGGGCGACGCGGGCGCCGCCAGGTACTACTCTCAGCCGCCGTACGGACATCAGGCGGAAGAGGTACGGCAGTGGCCGGGCACGCATACATCGGGTCCTTCACCACGGAAGGAGGCCGCGGACTGACCACCGCGGCCGTCGACCCGAACTCGGGAGCGCTCACCGCGCTGGGGGACACGGCCGAGGTGCCGAATCCTTCCTTCCTCGCGCTGTCGCAGGACGAGCGCACTCTGTACGCGGTCAGCGAGACCGAACCGGAGGGGGCCGCGGCCGCGTTCTCCCTCGCCGACCCGGCGGCGCCGCGGCTGCTGGGCGCGCCCGTGGCGGTGGGCGGCGGCGCCACCACGCACCTGAGCGTGTATCAGGGCCACCTGCTGACGGCCAACTACGCGGCGCCCGGCAGCATCAGCGTGGTCTCGATCGGCGCGGACGGCGCGCTGGGCGAACTGCGGTCCGTCCTGGAGCACGAGGGCGACGGGCCGAACCGGGAGCGCCAGGAGGCCCCGCACGCCCACGCGGTGCTGCCCGACCCGGCCGGGCGCCGCGTGCTCACCGTGGACCTGGGCACCGACTCGGTGCGGGTGTGCGAACTGCTCGCGGACAGCGGCGAACTGGAGATCGACCGGGAGCTGGGCCTGCGCTCCGGCATCGGTCCGCGGCACATGACCTTCCACCCCGCCGGCACCCACGCCTACGTGATGAACGAGCTCGACTCGATCGTCACCGTGTGCCGTTGGGACGCGGAGAAGGGGTCGCTGCGCGCCCTGGCCGAGACCCGGGTGCTGCCCGAGGGCACCGAGGGCGAGAACTACCCGTCGGAACTGGTCGTCTCGCCCGACGGCCGGTTCGCCTGGGCCGCCAACCGCGGCCACAACAGCATCGCCGTGCTGACCCTGGACGAGTCCGGCGAGCGGCTGGAGCTGGCCGACACCGTCTCCTGCGGCGGCGACTGGCCCCGCCACCTGACCCTCGACCCGTCCGGCACCCGGCTGTATGCGGCCAACCAGCGCTCCGGCGACGTCACCTGGTTCGAGGTCGACCCGGCCACCGGCATCCCCAAGCAGGCCGGCTCGCTGGCGCTGCCCGCGGTCTCCTGCGTGGTGTTCGCCTGAGTTCGCCCGATCCGGGGCCCTGCCCGGCTTCGGACGGCGCCCGGAACGCGTCGGCGGGCGGCCCCGGTCGAGGGGACGCCCGCCGGTGTGACGGTCCTTCGTGCGCCGTTGAGCCGGTACGCCGTGCCCGTCGCCGTACCGCCTCCGTATCGGGGGCGGTACGCGTCAGCGCGAGGGCGCGCCCTGCGGCTGCTGCAGCGCGATGCCGACCGCGCCGGCGTACTGCGCGACGACCAGCTTGCCGACCGCCGGGTAGGGGCCGAGCGCGTCGGCGCCGGAGCACTCGGCCTCCGCGGCGGCGGTGTGCAGCAACTGCGGCGCGATCTCCGGACCGATCAGGCACGGCGCCAGCGCCAGCGTCGCCGAGCCGGAGGAGCGCAACTGCTCGGCGGCCCGGGCGATCGCGCCGTCCTCGTCCAGCGCCGCGGCCAGCACCGGTACGGCCAGCCGCGCGGCCAGCAGCAGCCCGGTCACTCCGGCGGCCTGCGCGGCCTCCTCGCCGCCCACCGTGGCCAGGATGATCCCGTCGGCCGCGGTCGCCACGGTGAACAGCCGGGCCCGGTCGGCCCGGGCCAGCCCCGCCTCGGACAGCCGCACGTGCAGCGCCTCGGCGAGCAGCGGATGCGGGCCGAGCACCTCGGTGAGGTCCACCTGCGCCTTGCTGTCGGCGATGGCCTGCCGGATCCGGCGCAGCACCGCCCCCTCCGGGCCGGCCAGCAGCGGCACCACGACCGCGGCGGTGTCCTCCCCGGGCCGGTCGGCCGCCACCTGGTCCAGCACCGAGCGCAGGGCGGGGAACTCCTCGTCGTCGCCGTCGACGAACGCGATCCGCGGATCGAGCCCGGACAGCTCCGACCGGGCGATGCTCACGACCTCCTCGGCCAGGCTCAGCGCGGCGGCGGTCGGAGTGCCGGGGACGGCGAGAACCAGCACCGGCGCGCCCTCGGGCGCGGACAGCGCCTCAGGACGGCGGTGTCGCCCGGGCTGGCGCGGACGCGGCATTCGAACGGGGAGGCCGGAACCGGGGCCTGTGGCAGTGCTCATGGCGACGCATGCTAACGCGTTGCGGCGCCTACGTGTTCGCGTGGGTACGAGGGCGGCCGGTCCTGTCCGGAACTGTCCGTTTCGCTGGTCACGACGGGTCATGGCACGAGCCGGGCACGTACACGTATCCGAATCCGAGTGCCCGCCGGGCACCCGATCCGGCCGCTTCCACCGGCGTCCGGAACCTCGGTCGATCTCCGGTTCGGCGGCTTCCGATGCGGTGGATTCCGCCTCGGTGATGGCAGGTGCGTTGACTCCTCGGCCCGGGTTCGGCCCGGTGCTCACGACGCGGTGAGGGTGAGCAGCGCAGGGTCGGCGGGCAGTGGGAGGTCGCCGCGGTGCAGGGCGCCGGCGATCAGCAGGGCGCCGTCCAGCGGGTCGCCCGCGGCCGGGACGAGCACGGCGTCGGGCAGCAGCCACTGGGCCTGGTCGCGCAGCGGACCGAGCAGCGGCTCGCCGAGCCGGAACAGCCCGCCGGTCAGCGCCACTTCGACCTCGCCGGGACCGGGCCGGACGGCCGCGGCGGACTCCAGGACGTGGGCCGCGGCCCGGCGCAGGATGTCCGAGGCGACCGGGTCCTGCGCGGCGCAGTCGGCCACGTCGGGCGCGAACGAGGCCAGCACGGCGGGCCGCTCGGGGCGCGGGTAGAGCTGTCCGGGCAGCGTGGCCGGCGGACCGAACCGTTTGTGCGCCCGGGCCAGCAGGGCGTCCGAACCGCCGGCCCGGCCGTCGTACGCCCGCATGGCGGCCTCCAGCCCGGCCCGGCCGATCCAGGCGCCGCCGCCCGCGTCGCCCAGCAGGTGGCCCCAGCCGTCTGCGCGCCGCCAGCCGGTGCCGTCAGCGGCCGTGCCCAGCGCGATCATGCCGGTGCCGGCCGCGACCACCACGCCCGCGCGCAGGCCCAGCGCCCCCGCGTAGGCCGTGACCGCGTCGCCGGCGAGCGCCAGCCGGCGCACTCCCAGGCGCTCGCGCAGCGCGCCGGGCAGCCGGGCCCGCAGGTCCTCGCCGAGCGACGCCATGCCGGCCGCGCCCACGCAGGCCGCGACCGTGCGCCGCGCGCCCACCTCGCGCAGCAGGGACTCGGCCAGCGGCAGCGCGAGGGACAGCAGGTCGGCGGCGTCGATGCCGTGGGCGCCGGTCACCGCGGGCCGGCCGGAGGTCAGCGGGGCGGCCGCGTAGGAGCCGTCGGCGCGGGCCAGCGCCACGCGCAGGCCGGAGCCGCCGGAGTCCACGCCCAGCACCCAGGTGTCGCCGGACGCGCCGGCGGCGGCGGGCGGCGGCCCGGCCGCCGGGTCCGGGGACGCCGGACCCGCCGTCATCCGAGCCCGCGGGAGTCCTGCTTGAGCGCGGTGTCCACGGTGAGCGCCGAGGCGACCACCATGCTCAGCAGCGGGTCGTCGAGCGGCCGGTGGATCTGCAGCACATAGTTGTCGGCCGTGGTGAACATGGTCTTCGCCAGGCCCTCCCACGTCTTGGTGATCCGGCCGATCTCGGTCTCGGTGTGGTCGACGATCGCGAAGTTCCAGGCCCGCCAGTTCTCCGCCTTGATGGCGCCGATCTTCTGGCCGTTGTACATGAACGCGAAGTTGATCTTGCCGATGGCGTTCTGCTGCACGATCTCGCCGAGCGGCTCGCCGCTGGGCCGCTGCACCAGCACCTTGGACTTGATGAACTTGGCCGGCCGGGTCAGCACGAGCTGCGGTTGCCCGTGCGCGTCCCGGACCTCCAGCTTGTGGGTGAGGAACTGGTCCACGCTGGAGACGAACCGCAGCACCTTCTTCGCGGTGCTCTGCCCGACCTCGACCACCGAGCCGAGGGTGTTGCCGTTCTGGTCGAACACGCTGTATTCGTTGACGAGTTCGATCAGTTTGGCCTTCTGGTTGACGACCAGGACCGGCTCGGAGAACAGGGTGCCGCCGCCGAACGCCGTCGGCGCTATGCCGGCCTGTTGCTGCACCTGCTTCTGGACCTTCGCCGGCTCCGGCGGCCTGCTGACGTTCAGCTCCCAGGCGTTCCCGCCGCCCTGCTGCTGCGGCTGCTGCACCTGCCCGGGATTGGTGTGCTCGGTCCACTGGGCGCCGTCCCAGTATCTGAGCAGATTCGGTGTGCCTTGCGGGTCGGCGTACCAGCCCGCGGGGGGAGTGGGATGCGTCGTCACCCGGGCAGGGTATCGTGGCGCGCCCCTTACGGGCCCCGGCCGCGGTGCGGCAAGGGCCCTGGGGACGCCGGGCGCAGGATTCAGGGAAGCTGCCAGTTCACCGGCTGCGCGCCCTGCTGGGCCAGCATGTCGTTGGCCCGGCTGAACGGGCGCGACCCGAAGAAGCCGCGGTCGGCCGACATCGGCGAGGGGTGCGCGGACTCGATGGCCGGCAGGTGGCCCAGCAGCGGCCGCAAGTTGCGGGCGTCGCGGCCCCACAGTATCGACACCAGCGGGCGGCCGCGCCCGGCCAGCGCGCGGATCGCCTGCTCGGTCACCTCTTCCCAGCCCTTGCCGCGGTGGGCGGCCGGCTGCCGGGGCGCGGTGGTCAGCGCCCTGTTGAGCAGCAGCACGCCCTGCCGGGTCCACGGGGTCAGGTCGCCGTTGGACGGCCGGGGCAGGCCCAGGTCGGCGTTCATCTCCCGGAAGATGTTCTCCAGACTGCCGGGCAGCGGGTTGACGTGCGGCGCGACGGAGAAGCTGAGCCCCACCGCGTGGCCGGGCGTCGGATACGGGTCCTGGCCGACGATCAGCACCCGTACCTCGTCGAACGGCTGCTGGAAGGCCCGCAGCACATTCGCTCCCGACGGCAGATAGGTGCGGCCGCCGGCGATCTCGGCGCGGAGGAAGTCCCCCATCGATGCGATCCGGCTTGCCACGGGTTCGAGCGCCTTCGCCCAGCCCGCCTCGACGATCTCGTGCAATGGTCGTGCAGTCACGGTCCGTCACTCTACTGGCTGAACGACCGTGCCCGGCACGGGTGTCGGCCGGGGCTGTGGGCAATTGCGGGCAAGCGCCCCGCCCGGCCGGCGATCCCGTCCTCGGCCCCGGCGTCAATTCCCCACTCTTCCTCCGCTCCCGGCGGCGTTTTCGGGTGCGGTCCGGCCCGGCTACACCACCGCCGCCCGTACGCAGAGCACGTCCGGCAGGTGGGCCGCGGCCTGCTCCCAGGTGTCGCCCTGGTCGGCGCTGGCGTACACCTCCCCGTTGCGGTTGCCGAAGTAGACCCCGCCCGGGTCGCCGTCGTCGGTGCTCATGGCGTCGCGCAGCACCACGCCGTAGCACGGCTCCTCGGGCAGCCCGGCGGACAGCGCCGCCCAGGTGGCCCCGGCGTCCTCGGTGCGGAACACCCGGCAGCGGTGGTCCGGCGGCATCCGGTACGCGTCCGCGCGCAGCGGGAAGACGTAGGCGACGTCGCCGCGATGCCTGTGCGTGGCCACGGCGAAGCCGAAGTCGGCCGGCAGGCCGCCGCCGATGTCCTGCCAGGTGGCGCCGCCGTCGTCACTGCGGTAGACGCCGCCGTGATTCTGCAGGTAGAGCCGGTCCGGGTCCACCGCGTCCTGGGCGATCTTGTGGACGCACTGCCCGAACTCCGGGAAGCGGCGCTCCTCGGGCAGGAAGGTGGCCTGCACGCCGGTGTTGGACGGCGACCAGTGCCCGCCGCCGTCCTTCGATCGGTACACCCCGCCGGTGGAGACCGCGACGGTGACCAGGTCCGCGTCCGCGGGATGGGTGACCACCGTGTGCACCGCCTGGCCGCCGAATCCCGCCTCCCACTGCGGGCGTTGCGGGTGCTCCCAGAGACTGCGCACGAAGCCGAAGGTCTCACCGCCGTCCTCGGAGCGGAACAACGCGCCGGGCTGGGTCCCGGCGTACACCACGCCGGGCGCGGCCGGGCCCGCCGGGTGCAACTGCCAGACCCGCTCCAGCGAGACGCCGGTGTCCTCGGGGAACTTCACGGCGGGGCGGGCCGGTTCGTGCCAGGAGGCGCCGAGGTCGTCCGAGCGGAAGACCGACGGCCCCCAGTGCGAACTGTCCGCACCCGCCAGCAGTCTCGGCGTCCCGCCGCGGGTGTCGATCGCCAGCGAGTACACCGCCTGCATCGGGAAGTGCGGCCCGGAGAACTCCCAGTGCCGGCCGCCCCGCCCGCGGCCGCGCCGGCCCAGGAACAGTCCCTTCTGCGTGCCCACCGCGAGCAGCACGTCCGCCATGGCGCCTCACCTCCGTGATGATCGGTGTGTCCCCCATCACAGAGTCTGCACCCGGCCACTGACAAAGGCCCCCATTCGGCGGATCACCGCAGATCAGGGACGAGCCGTGGGCTCGTACGCGGGTACGCGGGCGGCCGGAAACCGCCGGTGCGGGACGGGCCGTTCGTACGCCGGCCCGGGGTACGAACGGCCCGCCGCGGTCAGCGCGCGGCCCGCGGGTATCCCCGCAGGTACTGCGCCGGGATCCGCGCCGCCTCGGGCACGCCGAGTTCGCGTGCCGCGTCCAGCGGCCAGGTCGGGTGGCGCAGCAGCTCCCGGCCGAGCAGTACGGCGTCGGCCTGTCCGGTGGCGAGGACCGTCTCGGCCTGGCGGGGCTGGGTGATCTCGCCGACCGCGGCGACCGGCAGGTCGGTGGCCGCCTTCACCCGCGCGGCGAACGGCACCTGGTAGCCGGGGCCGGTGGGGACGGTCGCGGTGGCCGCGTTGCCGCCGGTCGAGACGTCGAGCAGGTCCACGCCCCGGGCCAGCAGCTCCTTGGCGAACCGCACTGTCTCGTCGGCCGTCCAGCCGCCCTCGTCGAGCCAGTCGGTGGCGGAGATCCGGAAGAACAGCGGCAGGTCGTCCGGCCACACCTCGCGTACCGCGTCCACCACTTCCAGCGCGAAGCGGATCCGGTTCTCGAACGGGCCGCCGTAGCCGTCGGTGCGGCGGTTGCTGTGCGGGGACAGGAACTCGCCGACCAGGTAGCCGTGGGCGCCGTGCACCTCGGCGACCTGGAAGCCGGCCGCGAGTGCCCGCCGGGCGGCGGCCGCGAACTGCGCGACGACCTGCTGGATACCCGCCTCGGAGAGCTGCACGGGCACCGGGTGCCGGTCGGAGAAGGGCACCGCGCTCGGTGCGACCGTCTGCCAGGCGCCTTCGCCGGCCCCCAGGGCCGCGCCGCCGTCCCACGGCCGCCGCACGGACGCCTTGCGCCCGGCATGTGCGAGCTGGATGCCCGGGACCGCTCCCTGGGCCTTGACGAAGGCGGTGATCCGGGCGAACGCCTCGGCCTGGCGGTCGTTCCAGATGCCGAGGTCGTGCGCGCTGATCCGGCCCTCGGGGGCGACCGCGGTGGCCTCGGTGAGCAGCAGCCCGGCGCCACCGGCGGCTCTGGCGCCGTAGTGCGCGAAGTGCCAGTCGGTGGGGACGCCTTGCTCCTCGCCGTCCGCGGCGGCCGAGTACTGGCACATCGGGGCCATCCAGACCCGGTTGGGGACGGTCAGCGACCGCAGGGTCAACGGCTCGAACAAGGCGCTCATCGCACGCTCCTCGTCAGGGGGTCGGGCAAAGGGCCCGGCTGAGGCCATGGACCCGGCTGTCACGATAGGCGCCGTAGTACGGTATCTGTCAAACTACGCCGGACGTCGAACTACGCCGTGCGTCGAACCAAGGTGCCTTCGTATCATGGTCCGCATGACTGCCCGGCCGCTGGTCACCGCCCCCGCCGGAGCCGCCCCGGGGCGCATGCTCGCCCACCCCGCCCCCGCGGACATCCGGCTCACGGACGTGCTGCACGCCCTGTCCGACCCGGTGCGGCTGACCGTGGTCCGCGCGCTGGCCGGCGCCCGCACCGAACTCACCTGTTCCGATGTGCCGCTGCCGGTCACCAAGTCCACGACCACGCATCACTACCGGGTGCTGCGCGAGGCAGGGGTGATCACCCAGATCTACCGGGGCACCTCGAAGATGAACGCCCTGCGCCGCGACGACCTGGACCGGCTCTTCCCGGGGCTGCTCGACAGCGTCCTGGCCGCCGCGGACGCCCAGGCGCGGCGCATGGGCGAGCGGTGACGCCCGGAGCGGTCGGCGCCGGGCGCTGCGCGGGCAGCGGGCCGCCCGTCGGTGGCCGGTAGCCGACGCTCACCGGTTTCCGGGCCGCCCGCCGGACGGCTGTGCCGCGTGCATGTGCCGCGGGCAGGTCACAGTGCTGGGAAGTCCGCCGGGAGGCGGGTGCCGACCGCCGGAAGGTCCGCCTCCTCCTCGCTCGGCGGCCGGCCGAGGGACCATTTCAAGTCAAACCGCTGGAAGAGTTCGGCCCGCAGCCGGGCCACCGGCATGGGCGCGCCGGGCAGCAGCAACGCCACCGTGGCACCCATCAGCAGCGCGCGCAGCAGCCGGTACTCCTCCTCCGCGTCGTCCGCCGCGCCCCAGGCCTCCACCGCGCCCCGCAGCAGGGCGGCGAGTCGCTGCTGCTCGGGGCACTGGATGAACCCTTCCTGCAGGATCGAGGCCATGTGGGTGCGCATCAGCCTGGTGTGCGTCTGCGTCAGCTGCAGGATCGCGTCGATGGCCCGGGCCAGCACTTCGTCCCCGTCGACGGCCGGCGGCTCGGCGTCCAGCGCCGCCGCCAGTTCCGTGTGCATCAGCCGGTGCACGGCGGACTGCAGGAGCGCGCGCTTGCCGGAGAAGTAGTACGAGACCAGGCCGCGGGCGGAGCCGGCGCGCTGGGTGATGTCGGCCAAGGTCGTGGCCTCGTAGCCGCGTTCCTCGACCAGCTCGACAGTGGCCTGCAACAGCCGCTCCCGGGAACGCTGACGCATGGCTTCATTGACCGATGCGCTGCGAGGGGACATGCTTTACTCCTGCGTTGACTGGCTGCGAGCCAATATACTCAGCGCGTCCCGCCGGACCACGGACCGTGCGGGAATCCAATGATGGACGCCGGTCCCGGCGACGCGGGGGATCGTCGGGATCGGCGTTCGTCGTACGTAGGGCCTGCCCGTGCCGGTTCCGGCTCGAACGGGCCGGTCGCGGCCCGGTGCCGGTCCTCGTACCCGGTGTCGCGGCACGGTCGCCCGTGCCCCTGCTCCCCCGTGCACGGTACGCCTCAGCCGAGCAGGTCCAGTACGCCGCGCAAGGCGTACGGCCGCTGCGCGACGGGCAGCGGGTCCACCAGGAGCACCCGGGAGCCCAGTGCCGCCGCGGCGCCGTCGGCCCGCGCGCTGTCGCCGACCATCACGGCGTCCTCCGGCGCCACCCCCAGCGCTTCGCAGGCGATCCGGAAGATCCGCGCATCGGGCTTCATGACGCCGTGCTCGCAACTGAGCACAAAGGCGTCGACATATCCGTCCAGACCGTGCGCGCGGAAGACCGGACGCAGGTCCCAGCCGATGTTGCTGACCACCGCCACCGGCACTCCGCGCGCCCGCAGTTCGCCGAGCACCTGCCCGGCGTCCGGGTACGGCTGCCACGCCGCGGGGTCGTGGTGGCGCGCGTAGAGCGCGTCGTGGACGTCCCAGGGCAGGCCCGTGGTGCGCGACAGGCCGGTGTACGCGGCCCGGTGCCGCTCGGCGTTCAGGTCGCGGTCCCGCCAGGTGGCGGCCAGGGCCGCGGGCACCTCGCGGGGAAGCGCGCCGCCCGGCTGCGCGCCGGCTTCCTCGAGCCGCCGCGCCCAGCCCGGGATCTCGTCCTCGGTGGCCGGCACGCCCTGTTCGGCCAGCACCGCCCCCAGCCAGGCCGCGGCGGGCTCCATGCGGAAGAGGGTCCCGGAGAAGTCGACCATGCAGCCCTTGACCGTCATCGGCTCGTCCTGTCCTCGTTGTCGTGCGCAATTCCGTGCGCCCTGAGTCGTCGGGGGGCCGTCGTACGGCCGGGGTCGGCCGCCGGGCCTGCCCCCGTCCCGTGGTGCGGGGACCGCCGCTAGGTGAGCGCGCTGATGCCCGGGCCGAAGGCGATCAGCAGCGGCACCGCCGGGATCAGCAGCGCGTACGCGGTGATCTGTACCCGGCGGGCCAGCGGCAGTCTGGGCGCGGGGTCCAGCAGTCGGTGCACCCGGCCGGGCAGCACCGCGCCGGTGGCCGCACCCGGCCCGAACACCCCGCGTTCCTCGTTGAGCTGGACCAGGGCGAGCGCGGTGTTCAGGCGTCCCACCCGGCGAGACGCGGTGTCGTCGGCGGCCAGTTCCACCAGGTGGTGCACCTGGTCGCGGAAGGCCGCGAAAACCGGCACCTGGGGGAAGGCTCCGGCCAGCGCCCCCGCGCAGTGCAGAAGGACGTCGTGCCGGGCCCGTACGTGCCCCTGCTCGTGCTCCAGCACCGCGTCCAACTGGCGGCCGCGCAGCCGGTCGAGCGCGGCGGTGGTGATGACCAGCCGCTGGTCGGCGCCGGACAGCCACCAGGCGTCCGAGCGCGGGTCCTCCAGTACCACCAGGCGCTCGCCGGGCGCCGGCTCGGCCCACTCGCCGGGCAACCGGGGGGCGCGCGCCCGCAGTTCGGCCCGGCGCTGCCGCCGCCTGGCACGTGCGGCCCGCACCTCGCGGGTGAGCATCGCCGCGGTCCACAGCCCACCCAGCGCCAGCAGGATGGCCAGGGCGCCCGCCCAGCGGCCGTGCGCGGAGAGCCCGTAGGCGTCCGCCGCGCCGCGCGGCGCGAAGGCGAAGACATGCCCGCGCACCTGCCACCAGGCCGCGGAGGCCAGCAGCGCCATCGCCGACACACAGCACAGCAGCACCGCGGCGACCACGCACTGCCAGACCCACAGGGCCAGCACGGGTTCTCGCTCCGGCCAGTCGGCACGGGCGAACAGACGCGGCGCCATTGCCGCCGCAAGTGCGCCGAGAATCAGCAGCACGAACGGGACCGTCATGCCGATCACCCTAGGAGGCGGGGTAATGCCTTGGCACGGCCGTGGACCACATGTGACGCATCACTCACAGCATGTGTCGGTAGTGGCCAACCCGTCGACGCGGCCAGCGCGTCCATACAGCGGTGTGACGGCCAGGCCACGGGCCGGTAGCGGATGGATCACAGGCCGTGAACTCACCCGGGGCGGATGGTTGGTCTCTACCACAATGAGCCGAATCCAAGCGGATCAGCTCAAGGGGGGACTCATGCGCCGAATCGGCGTCACCATTACCACAGCCACACTCGTCGTCCTGCTCGCGGCCTGCAACAGCGGCGGCACCAGCGTCAACAACACCCCGGACAAGGCCACCACCAAGGCGGCTGCCCCAACGAAGAAGGCGGTCGCGCCGACGGCGAAGCCCACTACCGCGAAGCCCAAGCCAGCCGTCGCGCACGTCGGCGACACGCTCACCGTCCACGGCTACGAGAACGGCTCCCAACTGGCCGTCACCCTCGTCAAATGGCTGCCCACCGCGAAGAGCAGCGACGAGTTCATGACCCCCGACGCGGGGAAGCGGTACGCCGCGGCGCAGATCCGCATCACCAACACCGGGACCGCCGCCTACTCGGACAGTCCGTCCAACGGGGCGCAGGTCGCCGATGGCTCGGGGCAGCGGTTCGACTCCACATTCGCCGACGTGACCGCCGGCCCGTCGATGGCGTCCAGCGTGACGTTGAAGCCTGGGGACAAGGCATTGGGCTGGATCACATTCGAGGTTCCCAAGGCAAGCACGATCACGGCGGTGCAGTTCACGATGGACTCCGGGTTCGCCGACGAGGTCGGCGAATGGCGTATCCCCTGACCGCCTGACCCCACGATCGCCGCGCCTGTGCTGCGTGGCCCGCAGGCCGCTGTCAGAAGGCGACGCCTGCCCCGTGCGGTCCGAGACCCTCGTCCGGGCCGCACGGCCTTCCGCCCCGCCGAAGAGGTGGACGGCGGCATCGACCTTCTCTCCCATCCGACTCGCGGCGATTGCTTGACCGCAGGTCAGACCCCGGCCGTCACATCGCGAGCAGCATCGCCAGCATGCCGAGGGCCATCGTCACCCGGCAGGCGATGGCCACTTCGGGGGCGTACCGGGCGGAGACGCCGTCGGCCCGCACTCCCGCCCCGGCTCCCGCGGGTATCAGGGACAGCGCATGCCGGTGGGCGGGCGCGGCCACCAGGAGCATTCCGGCGCGCAGCACGTATCCGGCGAAGTAGAGCAGCAGGAGTCCGGTCAGCAGCGGGACGCCGGGGGCGGCGTGTCCCGCGTGCTCGGCGTGCGCCGAATGCGCCGCTCCCGGGCGGGCCATGGACAGCGCGACGTAGACCATCGCCGCCGAGCACACCGAGTGGTGCAGATGGTGTCCGCCGCGGCCGCGGGCCGCCCACAGGGAGCGCGCGCCGGCCAGGGCGAAGACCGCGGTGAAGACCGGGGCGCACCACGGCCACGGGTCGAAGACGGACAGCGGGACCGCCATCACGGCCATGCCCGTGCCCATCAGCGCTTCGTCGGTGGACTCGCGGCGCACCAGGCAGGTGGTCGCCGCCGCGGCGCTGAGCACCACGAGCAGCCACGCGACGAGCGGTGGTCCGTGCATGGAGCCTCCAGTTCGCGGCGGGCCGTTCCCCTGCCGTGAACGACGGCCCGTCAATCAGATGCCCGGACCATATGGCGCACAACCTCGCGCACGGAATCCCTGGCGGCGCGCGCGGGGTTGACCTGCTGCTTTCCGTGCGCCCCGCACTACCCCCGGCAATCTGGGAGAAAATGTCCGCCGCGGACCGTTGCAGGCCCCGATCGCGGGCGGTCACCGCAGGCCCGGCTGCCGGGCCGGATGCCGTGTCGGCGCCCCGGGATAGCCTGTCCGCCATGGACATCGCCGCGCCCGCCTTCCGCCCCGCCACCCCCGACGACGTGCCCGCCCTGGTCGCCCTGATCGAGTCCGCCTACCGGGGCGACTCCAGCCGGGCCGGCTGGACCACCGAGGCGGACATCCTGGAGGGGCAGCGCACGGACCCCAGGGGCGTGCTGGAGGTCATCGAGAAGCCGGACAGCCGGCTGGTGGCGGTCGAGACCGACGGCGAACTGGTGGCCTGCTGCCAGTTGGAGCACCGCGGGGAGCACGCGTACTTCGGCATGTTCGCGGTGCGCCCGGAGCTCCAGGGAGCGGGGCTGGGCAAGATGATCATCGCCGAGGCGGAACGATTCGCCCGCGACGAGTGGGGCGTTGCCGAGATGCACATGACGGTGATCTCGGTCCGCGAGGACCTGATCGCCTGGTACGAGCGCCGCGGCTACGCCCGCACCGGCCGGATGAGCCCCTTCCCGTACGGCGACGAGCGCTTCGGCCTGCCGACCCGCGACGACCTCCAGTTCGAGCTGCTCACCAAGAAGCTGCCCTGACGGGCCGCCTCGTCACGGTCGTCCGGGCCCAGCACCGCCGGGCACAGCACTGCCGGTCACAGCCGGCCCGCCTCGGTCAGCCGCCGCAGGAAGTCCCGAGTGCGCTGCTGCCGCGGGGCGCCGAACACCTCGGCAGGAGTACCGCGTTCCAGGACCACGCCCGCGTCCAGGAAGCACACCTGGTCGGCGACGTCCCGGGCGAAAGCCATCTCGTGGGTCGCGAGCACCATGGTCATGCCCTCCTCCTTCAGGTCCCGGATCACCGCAAGTACTTCGCCCACCAGCTCCGGATCGAGGGCCGCGGTGACCTCGTCGAGCAGCAGCAGCCGGGGCCGGGTCGCCACTGCCCGCAGGATCGCCACCCGCTGCTGCTGGCCCCCGCTGAGCCGGTCGGGATACGCGCCCGCCCTGTCGGCCAGTCCCAGCCGGGCCAGCAACTCCAGGGCCTCGGCCTCGGCCCGGTCCCGGGGCACGCGGTGCACCCGGCGCGGCGCCAGCGTGATGTTGTCGAGCACGGTCATGTGCGGGAAGAGGTTGTACGACTGGAAGACCACGCCGATCCGGCGGCGCACCGCGTCCTGGTCGACTCGCGGAGCGGTGATCTCGGCGCCGTCCAGGAAGATCCCCCCGTCGTCCACCTCCTCCAGCAGGTTGACGCACCGCAGCAGCGTGGACTTGCCCGAACCCGAGGCACCGATGAGCGCGGTCACGGTGTGTACCGGCACCTCCAGCGTCACATCCCGCAGCACCAGCGAGGAGCCGTAGCCCTTGCGCACCTCCTCCAGGCGCAGTACGGGCTCGCCGGCCGCGGATTCGGCTCCGGCCGGTCCGGGTGCGTCGACGGTCATACGGCGCCTCCTTGCGACTGCCGGGCGTTCATCCGGGCCGCCACCCAGTCGGTGAACCTCGTCATCGGAATGGTGATCACCACGAAGATCAGGCCCGCCACGACATACGGCGTGTAGTTGAAGTCCCGGCTGGCGATGATCTCCGCCGCGTAGACCGCGTCCACGGCGCCGCCGATCGACACCAGGCCGGTGTCCTTCTGAAGCGACACCATGTCGTTGAGCAGGGCCGGCACCACCAGGCGCACCGCCTGCGGCAGGACCACGTGCCGCATGGTCTGCGCGGTGGTCAGGCCGAGAGAGCGGGCCGCCGCGCGCTGACCCGGGTGGACCGACTCGATGCCGGCCCGGAACACCTCGGCCACGTACGCGGTGTACGTCAGGCACAGCGCGAACCCGCCGAGCAGCACCGGGTCGTGGGTGACCCCGCTCAGCCGCAATGCCGGGACGCCGAACACGCAGACCAGGATGCAGATGATCAGCGGCAGCCCGCGGAAGAAGTCGACATACACGGTGGCCAGCGCGCGTACCGGGAAGAACACCGGGCCGCGCAGGGTGCGCAGCATCGCCAGCAGCAACCCCGCGACCAGCACAATGGCGCCGCACACCACGAGCAGTCGCAGGTTCAGCCACAGGCCGTCGAGCACCTTGGGCAGCGCGACCCGCGCGTAGTGCGCGTTCAGGAAGGTGGCCCGAGTGCGCTGCCAGCCCGGGGCGTTCACCACCAGGGCGACCAGGACGGCCGCGGTCGCCGCCGAACTGACCGCCGCGACGGCGAACGACCGGCGGGTGCGGGCCCGCCGGTAGCGCTCCCGCGCGATCCGCCGCGCCGAAGGGACGTACGCCGCTGGCGTGGCCTTGACGTCGGGCGGCCCGCCGGTCACGTCTTCGCCCTTGCCGCCGGCCATGTCGCCGGGCCGGTCGTCCGCGTCGTCCGAGACGGTCACTTGAGCACCGGTGCGTCGACCGCGTCCGACAGCCACTGCTTCTCGAGCGCGGCCAGTGTGCCGTCGCCGCGCAGCGCGGTCACCGCCTGGGAGACGCAGCGGGTGAGCGGGCTGCCCTTGTCCAGCACGAGCCCGAACTGCTCGGGCGTGCCGCCGGTCGAGGCGAACTGCCCGGCGACCCTGGCGTCGGGCACCTCGGCGCCGGTGATGTAGAAGGCGGTCGGCAGGTCCACCACGATCCCGTCCACCTGGCCGTTCTTGAGCGCTGCCACGGCGAGGTCGTTGCGCTGGTAGACGGCCGGCTGCCGGTCCGGCTTCACCACGTCGGTGATGGTGTCGAGGCTGGTGGTGCCCACCTGGGCGCCGAGTTTCGCGTTCCTCAGGTCGGCCAGGGTGCGGGCCTTGGCGGCGGGGGAGTCCTTGCGGACCACGAGCGCCTGGCGCACGTCGTAGTAGCCGGGCGAGAAGTCGACGGCCTTGCGGCGGTCGGCGTTGATGGACACCTGGTTGATGTCGAAGTCGAAGTCCTTCACGCCGGGGGAGAAGGCCGAGTTGAACGGCACCTTGCGCCAGACCACCCGGTCCGCGGTGAAGCCCAGGTGCTTGGCCACCGCGTAGGCGACGGCCGACTCGTAGCCCTTGCCGTTGGAAGGCTTGTTGCCGGAGAACCACGGGTCGTACGCCGGGTCGTCGGTGCCCACCGTGAGCTTGCCCTGGGCGCGGGTGGGCAGCGACGCGGCCGAGCAGGAGGCGGCGCTCGCCGCAGCCGTGCCCGGCCCTGGGCCGGACGCCTTGCCGTCGTCCTGCGGGGAGCACGCGGCCAGGGCGAGGGTGGCGGTCAGCAGGGCCGCCGCCGCAAGGGGCGTACGGTGTGGGGACGTGCGCATCGGCAGAAGCATGGCCGGACCTTGGCACCGCGGCGGCACCGCTGTCCACGCGGTTGGGGCCCGGGTCCGGATGGCGGACCTTTGTGTCCGCTGTGTTGCGGACGGTCGCGTGAAGTGGCCGGGCCGGCACGTAGGGTGACGGTACCCTACGGGCGTCCGCGGGGCAGTACGCGCCCCTACCGGGCCGCCGGGGCCGGTTCCTCGGGGAGGTCGGTGGCGGCGCCGTCCAGGCCCAGGGCGCGGGCCAGGGCCCAGTCCTGGGCGGTGTTGACGGTCCAGGCCATCACGGCGATGCCGGCGGCCTGGCAGCGGCGGACGATGTCCAGGCTGAGCCGGGTGAGGTCCAGGCTGACCAGGCGGGCGCCCACCGCCTCGGCGCGGGTGACGATGTCCGGGCCGAGGTCGCTCGCCACCAGCACGGTGCGCACCTCGGGCAGCAGCGCGTGGATCTCGGCCAGGGCCTCGTCGTGGAAGGACAGCACACTGACTCGGCCGGTCTCGCCGCGCTCGCGCAGCACATCGGCGACGGCACGCGCCGCGGCCACGTCCTTGATCTCGGCCTGAACGGGCTTGCCCACCGCGTCCAGGACCTCCTCGAAGACCGGCACCCGCTCGCCGAGCCCGGCGTCCAGGCCGCGGATCTCCGCGATCGTGAGGTCGCGGATCCGGCCGGTGCCGTCGGTGGTGCGGTCCACCGTGGCGTCGTGCATGACGACCAGGGCGCCGTCCTTGCTCAGGTGCAGGTCGAGTTCGATCTGGTCCATGCCCGCCTGCTCGGCGCGGCGGAAGGACCGCAGGGTGTTCTCCGGCTCCACGCCCATGACCCCGCGGTGACCGACGGTGAGGAAGCTCATGGCCGTCACCCTAGCGACCGCGGGCGTCGGCCAGCCGAACGCGCCGTGACGACTCGGCGTTCACCCGGCCGCCGTCCCGCGTCCCGTCACCCTTTCCCCGTACGCCGCATTCCACAAATTTTACGGGCCGCTCCCTGGGCACTGGCCGCAAAAATTACGGCTGGCGAAGGATACGACAGGACAATCTTCGGGTGCTCCTCTTGATGACACGCCGACGCGATGGATACGGTGTCTTGACGGAAGGTTCTCTTGCGAAGGAGGGGTCATGGCTGAAGTTCTTTCGCCGAAGGTGGCGGGAGAGGACGGGATATCCGGCGGGAGCGTCACCGGCCACCCCCAGTGGGGCGTGCTGAAGCAGGCCGTCGAGGCGATCCGCCCCTGGCAGCGCAAGGACGGCTCGATCGACTTCGACGCCGAGGACGCGCCGTCCCGCGCGGACGCCGAGCGCACCCTGGGCCGCGCGGTGGACGCGGTCGAGCAGCTCTCCCCGCTGCTCCCGCACGACGCCGACTACCACCGCGCTCTGGTCGCCGACCTGCGCCGCTGGGCCGGCGGCGGCTTCGCCGTCCCCGACTTCCTCGACTCGCTGCTGGCCTTCCGGCCCGCCGCCGACCGCCGGGACGGCCTCCAGCACCTGGTGGTCTTCCCGATGTACACCCAGAACGGCAACCCCGACCGCAACCTGGAGGCGGTCGTGCTGCGCGTGGTGTGGCCGCAGTGGCTCGCCGAGCTGGAGCGCACCCGGTACGACAACCCGATGTTCGTGCCCATCACCTTCGAGGACTTCACCCCGGGCTACGACACCAACTCCGCGGTCCTCTTCCCGGAGACCGTCGCCGTCCGCGAGGCTCCCGACCGCTGGACCTGGGGCGCCATCTTCTGCGACCGCGAGGCCGCCCGCTTCCGCTCGGTGACCGCCGCCGCCGTGGACGTCCTCGGCCTGGAACTGCCCGAGGACGCCGCCCGCCTGGTGGCCGACCAGGAGGTGGCCCAGCAGACCTATGTGCTGTGGGACATGATCCACGACCGCACCCACAGCCACGGCGACCTGCCGTTCGACCCCTTCATGATCAAACAGCGCGCGCCGTTCTGGATGTACGGCCTGGAAGAGCTGCGCTGCGACCTGACCGCGTTCAAGGAAGCGGTGAAACTGCAGGCCGAGGGCCACCCGATGGGCCTGGGCGTGCAGTACGCGATCCTCTTCGACCGGCTGTTCCGCTTCCCGGTCACCGGCGACCGCGTGCGCAACTACGACGGCCTCGGCGGCCAGTTGCTGTTCGCCTACCTGCACCAGCACGACGCCGTACGCTGGACGGACAACACCCTGCACATCGACTGGGAGCGCGCGCCGCAGGTCACCAACCAGCTCTGCGCCGAGATCGAGACGCTGTACCGGGACGGGATCGACCGGCCCAAGCTCGTGCACTGGTTCGCCGCCTACGAACTGGTCGCCCGGTACCTCTCCCCGCACCCCGGCTCGGTCTGGGCCCGGGGCCCGCGGGCCCTGGACCTCTCGCTCCCGCCCCGCAAGCTGGTGGACGACGTGCTGCCGGACGAGTTCCCGCTCAGCATGTTCTACGAGGCCCTTGCCAAGAAGCTGCGTACAGTGATCGCCTCTACCAAGGGCATCACCGGCGAGAGCGCGCTGCGGGGCGCCGCGTGACCGGTCCGGCCGAGGAGGCGCAGATGACGACCGACACGTACACAGGTGGCCTGAGCGGTGCGGTGATCGCGGTGGCCGGCGCCGGGGGACCGGCCGGGCGCGCCGTGCTCCAGCGGCTCGCGCGGGCCGGCGGCCACGTGATCGCCGCCGACGCCGACGCCGAGCGGCTGGCGCAGGCCGTGGACGCCGCGCAGTACGACGCGGGAGGCGCGGACATCACCGGCGAGGTCGTGGACCTGCTCGACCTGGAGGTGACCCGGGACTGGGCGGACCGGGTCGAGAAGGACCACGGCCGGGTGGACGGGGTGGTGCACCTGGTCGGTGGCTGGCGCGGCTCCGCCTCCTTCCCGGAGACCGACCCGGCCGACTGGGACGTGCTGGAGAAGCTGCTGATCCGCACCGTGCAGAACACGTCGCTCGCCTTCCACGACGGGCTGCTGCGCAGCCATGGCGGCCGGTACGTGCTGATCAGCGCGGCCGGTGCCACCAAGCCCACCGCGGGCAACGCCGCCTACGCCGCCGCCAAGGCCGCGGCCGAGGCGTGGACCCTGGCGATGGGCGACTCCTTCCGCAAGCTCGGCGGCGACGACGGCCCCAGGGCGGCGGCCACCGTTCTGGTGATCAAGGCGCTGGTGCACGATGAACTGCGGGCCCAGCGCCCGAACGCCAAATTCGCCGGTTTCACCGACGTCCGCGACCTGGCCGACGCCATCGCCGACGTCTGGAACCAGAGCCCAACGGAAGTGAACGGGACCCGACAGTGGCTGACGCCTCAACCGTGACCGACCAGAACGACCAGAACACCGAGAACGCCCGGAACACCGAGAACGGCGCCGCCCCGCACACCGACGCCGTACGGCGGCACGACCCCCAGATGCGCGGTTTCGCCAGCGACAATTACGCCGGGGTGCACCCCGAGGTGCTCGCGGCGATAGCCCTCGCCAATGGCGGCCACCAGGTCTCCTACGGCGCGGACGTGTACACGCAAGCCCTCCAGGAAGTCTTCCGGGCCCACTTCGGACCGGCCGCCGAGGTCTTCCCGGTGTTCAACGGCACCGGCGCGAACGTGACCGCGCTCCAAGCGGTCACCGAGCGCTGGGGCGCGGTGATCTGCGCCGACAGCGCCCACATCAACACCGACGAGTGCGGCGCGCCCGAGCGCATGGGCGGCCTGAAGCTGCTGACCGTGCCCACCCCGGACGGCAAGCTCACCCCCGGGCTCATCGACCGGCAGGCGTACGGCCTGGACGACGAGCATCGGGCACAGCCCCAGGTGCTGTCGATCACCCAGAGCACCGAACTGGGCACCCTGTACACGCCCGAGGAGATCACGGCGATCTGCGACCACGCCCACGAACTGGGCCTGACCGTCCACATGGACGGCTCCCGGATCGCCAACGCCGCGGCGGCCCTCGGCGTGCCGATGGCCCGCTTCACCACCGACGCCGGGGTGGACCTGCTGTCCTTCGGCGGCACCAAGAACGGCC
Source organism: Actinacidiphila acididurans (assembly GCF_016918855.1). Classification (GTDB taxonomy): domain Bacteria; phylum Actinomycetota; class Actinomycetes; order Streptomycetales; family Streptomycetaceae; genus Actinacidiphila; species Actinacidiphila acididurans. Next base: position 107,512 of record NZ_JADKYB010000013.1, on the reverse strand, counting down.
TGCTGCTCGGCGAGTGCGTGGTGGTGCTCCGCCCGGAGGGCGTGCGCTCCATCCGCTACCTGCGCAAGATGTCCATGCAACTCGCCTCCAAGATGCGCTTCGTGTCGGTGCAGTTCGAGGCCCTGCTGGCCGGCGACCTGTGGCTGCGCAGCGCCGCCCACGCCAACGCGATGGCCCGCCGCCTCGAGCAGGCGGTGCGCGGCATCGACGGGGTGAGCGTGGTGCGCCCGGTGCAGGCCAACGCCGTCTTCGCGCTGCTGCCGCGCGAGGTCAGCGAGCGGCTCCAGAAGCGCTACCGCTTCTACTTCTGGAACGAGGCCACCGGCGAGGTGCGCTGGATGTGCTCCTTCGACACCACCGAGGCGGACGTGGACGGCTTCGCCGCCGCCATTGCGGAGGAAATGGCGGCCTGAGCGGTCGGGGCTCAGCCTCTGTCTGCATAAATATGCGGGGAGCGGAATATTGAGTGGACGGGCGGTCGGGAGCCTCCTAGGGTCGGCGCATGCAGCCGATTCCGGAGACCTCCGACCGCTCCGCCTTTCTCGCCGCCGACGAGGCCGTCGACCACGATCACCGGGTCGTACGGGAGACCGCCGCGCGGCTGCGGGCCGCGGCTCCGGACCCGTACGGCTACGCGCGCGCCGCCTTCGAGTTCGTCCGCGACCAGGTGCCGCATTCGTACGACAGCCGCGACGAACGGGTGACCTGGCGCGCCTCCGACGTGCTCACCCTGCGCACCGGCATCTGCTACGCCAAGTCGCACGCCCTGGTCGCGCTGCTGCGGGCCGAGGGCATCCCCGCCGGGCTGTGCTACCAGCGCCTGACCGAGGACGACGGAACCGAGCCGGTGATCCACGGCCTGATCGCCCTGCTGCTGCCCGGCCGCGCCGCCTGGTCCCGGCTGGACCCGCGCGGCAACAAGCCCGGCATCGACGCCCGCTTCGACCTGGACGAGGAGCACCTGGCCTGGCCGGTGCGCCCGGCCCTCGGCGAGTACGCCTACCCGCTGGTCCACGCCGCGCCGCCCGCGCCCGTACTGGACTGCCTGCGGCGCGCCACCCGGGCCAGTGCCATCGACCTCCCCGCCGACCTCCCAGGCGCTCCCGGGCAGTGACGGCCACCGCGCGGGCCGCCGGGAATCAAACCCCGCCCCGGGAACGCTGACCCGTGACGACCGGGGAGACCATGGACGGCGGGCGCCGCGGGGCGCGGGCCCGGAGCGGAACGGGAGGACCGGGTGCGGGACGACGACGGTGGGCAGCGGCTGACAGCGGCGGAGATCGGCGCGCCGCTGGGGGAGCGGGCCACACTGGTCCAGTTCTCCACCGCCTTCTGCGTGCCCTGCCGGGCCACCCGGCGGGTGCTGGGCGAGGTGGCCGGCATGGTCGAGGGCGTCCGGCACGTCGAGATCGACGCGGAGGGGCACCTCGACCTGGTGCGGAAGCTGGACATCGTGCGGACCCCGACCGTGCTGGTGCTCGACGCACAGGGCGCGGTGGTGCGGCGCGCGGCCGGTCAGCCCCGCCCGGTCGACGTGATCGCGGCCCTGGGCGCGGCGATCTGAACGGCGGCCGCGACGCCATGGCGCCGGGAAAGGCCGCGGGGATGGCTTCGGGGACGGTTCGCCGAAGGGCCGCGGCCGCGGCTTCCGGTGTGGATCCCCACGTGCGACGGATGGGGCGCACGCGGCGCCGTACCGTGCCCTGGGCCGGACAAACCCGCGCCGGCGCAGTTGTGACGGACATTCCACCTGGCCGGGGAGCCTTGACGCGGACCCGCCCGAATCGTCACTCTGACGTTATGTCCCGAGACCCCCTTCTGGTCGCGCGTGCCGACGTCGACTTCGGACGGCACTCCAGCGCGCGCTGTCCGGGTCGCTGAGCGCATCCGCCCGCACCGCCGGCCCGCTTCAGCCCGCTCCAGAAGGACGAACTCCGTGACCGCACCGACCCACCTCCGCACGCCCGGAGGGCCCGACGCCACGCCCTCCGCGCCCGCTACGGCCTCGTCGTCCCCTTCGGGACCCGCCTCCCGGCCCGCCGCCGGACCCGGACCGGAGCCCGGCCCCGCCTCCCGGCCCGCGTCCGGTCCCGGCACGGACCCCGGCTTGGATCCCGGTCTGGACCCCGGCCTCTTCCGCTCCGTCTTCCGCCGGCACGCCGCCGGCGTCGCCGTGATCACCGCCGCCGGCCCAGGCGGCCCGGTCGGCTTCACCGCCACCTCGCTCACCTCGGTCGCCGCCGAGCCGCCGCTGCTGTCCTTCGGCATCAGCCTGGGCGCGTCGAGCTGGCCGGTCCTCGCCCGGGCGGACCACGTCGGCGTCCACATACTGGGCGACCACCAGGAGGAACTGGCGGCGGTCTTCGCCCGCAGCGGCGCCGACCGGTTCGGGCCCGGGACCGCCTGGACCACCGGCCCGTACGGAGTGCCGCTGCTGGACGCGGTCCCGGCCTGGCTGGTCGGGCGGGTGCTGCACCGGGTGCCCGCCGGCGACCACCGGATCGTGATCGCCCAGGCGGTGGCCGCCGACCCGCACGGCCCCGGCCGCCCGTTGCTCTACCACCAGGGCGCCTTCCACCGGCTGCCGCACTGAGCCGAACCACTGGGCCGAAGCATTGGGCCCAATCACTGAGCCCAACCGGCCCTGGCACCGCACCCGGTGCCTCACCCCGGCCCGGTCCGGCCGCCCCCGCGGGCGCGCCCGGACCGGGCCGGCGAGCGTCGGACAGGTCACAGTTCACGGACCTTGCGAATGGGGCAGGAGCTCTGTGTACTGACGAGTAATATTTCGGTGGGGGCAGTTCCCGCGCCCTGGCCGGGAGCCGCTGCCACAGGCGCCTATGCTGCCCTGACGGGGCCTTTTCCCGAGCCGCGACCGCGGCGGACGCCGTACCGGGGCGGCACCCCGCGCCGGTCAACTGGACGATGACGTGCAGGACGAAGCAGTAGGAGAGCAGGCGTGAGCTTGAGGATCGTAGTGGCCGTGAAGTACGTGCCCGATGCCACGGGGGACCGGCGCTTCGCCGCGGACCTGACCACCGACCGCGACGCGGTGGACGGCCTGCTGTCCGAGCTGGACGAGTACGCGGTGGAGCAGGCGCTGCAGATCGCGGAGGCTGCCGACGACGCCGAGATCACCGTGGTGACCGTGGGCCCGGAGGACGCCAAGGACGCGCTGCGCAAGGCGCTGTCCATGGGCGCGCACAAGGCCGTGCACGTGGAGGACGACGCGCTGCACGGCACCGACGTGATCGGCACCTCGCTGGTGCTGGCCAAGGCCGTTGAGCACACCGGGTTCGACCTGGTGGTCACCGGCATGGCGTCCACCGACGGCACCATGGGCGTGCTTCCGGCGCTGCTGGCCGAGCGCCTGGGCGTGCCGCAGGTGACGCTGCTGTCGCAGGTGAGCGTCGAGGACGGCACCGTGACCGGGCGCCGGGACGGCGACGCGGCCAGCGAGCAGCTCCAGGCGTCGCTGCCTGCGCTGGTGTCGGTGACCGACCAGTCCGGCGAGGCCCGCTACCCCTCGTTCAAGGGGATCATGGCGGCCAAGAAGAAGCCGGTGGAGTCGCTGGACCTGTCGGACCTCGGCATCGACGCGTCCGAGGTGGGCCTGGGCGGCGCCTGGAGCGCCGTCGACGAGGCGACCGCGCGTCCGGCCCGTACCGCGGGCACGATCGTGAAGGACGAGGGCGAGGGCGGCAAGCAGCTCGCGGAGTTCCTGGCGAGCCAGAAGTTCATCTGAACCGGCCCGGCCGCCGCCCGGACCGCCCGGCGCGACCGCGGCCCCGCCGCTGGACCCCCTCTGACGCGGAAATCCCCGGGTCCGCCCGGACTTTCCCCGGATCTGTGCAGGAGAACGATTGTCATGGCTGAAGTCCTCGTCTACGTCGACCACGTCGACGGCGCCGTCCGCAAGCCGACCCTGGAACTGCTGACCCTGGCCCGCCGGCTGGGCGAGCCGGTGGCGGTCCACCTCGGCCCCGGCGCCGAGACCGCCGCCCCGGTGCTGGCCGAGCACGGCGCCACCCGCGTCCTGGCCGCCGACGCGCCGGAGTTCGCCGACTACCTGGTCGTACCCAAGGTGGACGCCCTGGAGGCCGCCGCGCAGGCCGTGCAGCCGGCCGCGGTGCTGGTGCCGTCCTCCGGTGAGGGCAAGGAGATCGCCGCCCGCCTCGCGCTGCGCCTGGGCTCGGGCGTCATCACCGACGCGGTGGACGTCGAGGCCGGCGAGCAGGGCCCGGTGGCCACCCAGTCGGCGTTCGCCGCCGCATTCACCACCAAGTCCCGCATCACCCGCGGCACTCCGGTGATCACGGTCAAGCCCAACTCCGCCCCGGTCGAGACCGCCCCCGCGGCCGGCGCCGTCGAGGCCCTGGAGGTCACCTTCGGCGACCTGGCCCGCGGCACCAAGGTGGTCTCCCGCACCCCGCGCGAGTCCACCGGGCGCCCGGAGCTGACCGAGGCCGCGATCGTGGTCTCCGGCGGGCGCGGCGTGGGCGGCGCGGAGAACTTCGCGGTCGTCGAGGCGCTGGCCGACTCCCTCGGCGCGGCCGTCGGCGCCTCCCGGGCGGCGGTCGACGCCGGCTGGTACCCGCACTCCAACCAGGTCGGCCAGACCGGCAAGTCGGTCTCGCCGCAGCTCTACATCGCCAACGGCATCTCCGGCGCCATCCAGCACCGGGCCGGCATGCAGACCTCGAAGACCATCGTCGCGGTCAACAAGGACCCCGAGGCGCCGATCTTCGACCTGGCGGACTACGGCGTGGTCGGCGACCTGTTCCAGGTCGTCCCGCAGCTCACCGAGGAGGTCAAGGCCCGCAAGGGCTGACCCCTCGCGCGGCACCCCGGCGCGCCGACCGGCCCCGAGCCCCGCTCCGGCCGGTCCCGGCCCCCGTACGCCCGCGGCGTACGGGGGCCGCCGCGTTTCCGTACGCCGGGGGGACGTACGGCGCGCGCGACCCGGCCCGCGCCGACGGTCCGCACCACGGCGCCACCCGGCACCGTACCGGCGACACGCCCCGCCCCGGCGGGACCGAGGGCCTGTTGACCGGCCGATACGCCCCCGCTAGCGTCGCTTCAACGAAATGTTGAAGCGCGCGGGAGGTGCGGCCATGCCGGACGGTTCGGGCGGGACGACACTGGCGGACGCGGTGCGCGAGCGGATCGGCGCCCGGCTCGCCGCCACCGACGCGGAACTGGCCCGCCGTTACCCCGGCGACCCCGGCACCCGCCAGCCCGTGCACACCGTCTACGTGCCCGCCGACGCCTTCGCCGAGGACACCGTGCGCTCCTGGGGCGACCAGGCGCTGGCCGCCCTCGACGCCCACGCGCCCGACGCCGCCGCGCTGGCCGGCGTCCTGGGCCTGCCCGCTGACGTGGCCGGGACGGTGCACGAGCGGGTGCGGGCCAAGCTGCGCCGCGAGCCCGTGGAGGACCTGCGGATCGACTTCGAGGACGGGTACGGCAACCGCCCGGACGCCGAGGAGGACGCGGCCGCGGTGGCCGCCGCCCGTACCGTGACCGCCGTGGTGGCAGCCGGGACCGCCCCGCCGTACCTCGGCATCCGCATGAAGTGCCTGGAGGCCGCGGTCCGCGACCGGGGGATCCGCACCCTCGACCTGTTCCTGACCGGGCTGCTGGCCGGCGGCGGCCTCCCGGACGGCCTGGTGCTCACCCTGCCCAAGGTCACCTTCCCCGAGCAGGTGGCCGCGATGGCCGCGCTGTGCGGGGAGTTCGAGCGGGCCGCGGGACTGCCGAACGGGCGGATCCGCTTCGAGATCCAGATCGAGACCACCCAGGCGATCCTCGGCCCGGACGGCGCCGCCGGGGTGCCCCGGCTCATCGACGCCGCCGGCGGCCGGGCCACCGCCCTGCACTACGGCACCTTCGACTACAGCGCCGCCTGCGGGGTCGGCGCCGCCCACCAGTCCCCGGACCACCCGGTGGCCGACTTCGCCAAGGCCGTCATGCAGGCCGCCGCCGCGGGCACCGGCGTACGGCTGTCCGACGGCTCCACCAATGTGCTGCCCGTCGGCCCCACCGAGCGGGTGCACGCCGCCTGGCGGCTGCACTACGGCCTGGTCCGCCGCGCACTGGCCCGCGCCTATTACCAGGGCTGGGACATGCACCCGGGCCATCTGCCCACCCGTTACGCCGCGGTCTACGCCTACTACCGCGAGGGCCTGGACGCGACCGCCGCGCGTCTGGCCGCCTACGTGGCCCGGACCGGCGGCGAGGTGCTGGACGAACCCGCCACCGCCCGCGCGCTCAGCGGCGACCTGCTGCGCGGCCTGGACTGCGGCGCGCTCGACCCGGCCGAGGTCACCGGCCGCACCGGGCTGGGCCCGGCCGACCTGGCCGCACTCGCCGGCCGGCCGGCCCGCTGAGACCGGCCGGCCATGCGCTCAGGGGGCGGGCGGCAACTCGCCGGAGCCGCGGGTGATCAGGCGCACCGGCAGTACCACCCGGGCCGGCTCCGGCGGGGCCAGTCCGTCCAGCCGGCGGAAGAGCAACTGGGCGGCGCTGCGGCCCATTCCGGGAGCGTCCTGGGCGACCACGGTGACCGCGGGATCGAGCAGGTCGGCCAGTTCGAAGTCGTCGAAGCCGACCAGCGCGATCGGGCGGGGCTGACCGGACAGCACACGCACCGCGGTTACGGTGACCCGGTTGTTGCCGGCGAAAAGCGCGGTCACCGGCTCCGGGCCGGACAGCATCGAGGCGAGCGCGGCCCGTACCCGGTCCGGGGTGGTGGGCCCCATCGTGTACCACTCCGGCGCGACCTGGAGCCCGGCCGCGGCCATCGCCTCGCGGTAGCCGCGCAGCCGTTCGGCCGCGGTGTGGATGACCGGCAGGTCGCCGATGAAGCCGATCCTGCGGTGGCCGTGCGCGATCAGGTGGGCCACGCCCTCGCGCACCCCGCCCGCGTTGTCGGTCAGCACCACGTCCGCGTTCAGCCGGCCGGCCGGGCGGTCCACGAACACCGTGGCCACGCCCGCGTCGATCTCCGGGGTCAGATAGCGGTGGTCGTCGCCGGCCGGCACGACCACCAGCCCGTCGACCCGGCGGGCGCAGAAGGCGAGCACCAACTCCTGCTCCCGGCGCGGGTCCTCGGCGCTGGAACCGGTGAACAGCAGCGCGCCGTGCGAGCGCGCCACGTCCTCCACCGCGCGGCTGAGCCCGGCGTAGAACGGGTCGGCGACGTCCTCCAGCACCAGGCCGACGCTGGCGGTGCGGCGGGTGCGCAGCAGGCGTGCGCTGTCGTTGCGACGGAAGCCCAGGGCGTCGATGGCGGCCTGCACCCGCGCGGCGGTGTCGGGTGTGACCCCGGGCTCCTCGTTCACCACGCGGGAGACCGTCTTGAGGCCGACGCCCGCGCGCGCGGCGACATCCTTCATGGTGGGGCGGGGGGTGCGTCCAGGTGTTTGGGTCACGGTCGTAGTATTCCCTGCGGCCGGAGATGGACAACGTTGTCAGAACAGGCGAGACTACTCCCGGTACCGCTCCCGCGGAACCCCCGCGACACAATGGTGCGCAGGAATGACGACAGGAGACCTCCGAGCGATGCAGCCCCCACACGGCGCGACCGGTCCACTCGTGGCCGCACTGGACATCGGCGGAACCAAGATCGCCGGGGGACTCGTCGACACCCAGGGCAGAATTCTGCTGCGGGCGCTGCGACCGACCCCCGCCGGCGAGGACGGCGACACGGTGATGAAGGCCGTCGCCGAAGTCCTCTCGGACCTGCGGGCGGACCCGCGCTGGGACGCGGCCGTCGCGGTCGGCATCGGCAGTGCCGGCCCGGTGGACGCCGCGCACGGCACCGTCAGCCCGGTCAACGTGCCCGGCTGGCGCGACTTTCCGCTCGTGCCCCGGGTCGGCGAGTCCGCCGGTGACCTGCCGGTGGTGCTCACCGGCGACGGCGTGGCGATGACCGCGGCCGAGCACTGGCAGGGCGCTGCCCGCGGCTTCGACAACGCCCTGTGCATGGTGGTGTCCACCGGCGTCGGCGGCGGCCTGGTGCTGGGCGGCGCGCTGCTGCCCGGACCGACCGGCAACGCCGGCCACATCGGGCACATCAGCGTGGACCTCGACGGCGATCCCTGCCCGTGCGGGTCGCGCGGCTGCGTCGAACGCATCGCCAGCGGCCCCAACATCGCCCGCCGCGCCGTGGCCACCGGCTGGCGCCCGCCGGAGGGCACCCAGCCCACGGCGGCCGCCGTCGCCGCCTCCGCGCGCGAGGGCGACCCGCTCGCCCTGGCCTCCTTCGACCGCGCCGCCCAGGCCCTCGCGGCCGGCATCGCGGCGACCGCCACGCTGGTGGAGATCAATGTCGCGGTGATCGGCGGGGGCGTGGCGGGCGCCGGCCCCATCCTCTTCGACCCCCTGCGCGCCCACCTCACCCAGTACGCCACCCTCTCCTTCGCCTCCGGCGTCCAGGTCGTCCCGGCCAAGCTCGGCACGGACGCGGGCCTGGTCGGTGCCGCCGCGGCGGCGGCCGAGGCGCTTCGGCTGGAGGCGTTCGCGCTGTCCGCGTAGGGCTCGCGCCGGGCGTGGACGGGCGTGGCCGTACCGGTACGGGGCCACGCCCGCGGGTACGCGGCTGTCGGCACCGGACGTACAGGCACGGGCGAACGCGGTGGCGGGTAGGCCGTGTTCGCCCGCTCCCGGTCGGGTGGACGCCATCGGGCCCGGGTACGTACGGGCCGGTACGGTGATCGTCCGCGGGCGCGTACCGTCAGCCGGCCGACGCGGTCGTCATCCGATCGCGTAAGGAGCCCACGACGGCCAGGGTGAGGCGGTGTACGTCAGGGCGTTCGACGGGAGTGGCCGCCGGGGGACGTGGCTTCCTGCCAGCCGCCCGTCGGGCCGTGGCCGAATGCCCCTCGGGCCGCGGCCTCCAGGTTGGGGCCGGCAACGGTCGGGTGGGGCGGTGTACGTCGGGGAGTACGGCGGGAGTGGTCGCCGGGGGTCGTGACGACGTGGCTTCCTGGCAGGCGTCCGTCGGGCCGTGGCCGAATGCCCCTCGGGCCGCGGCCTCCAGGTAGGCGCTGGCAACGGTCGGGTGGGGCGGCGTACGTCAGGGCGTACAACGGGCGTGCCCGTCGGTGGTCGTCGACCCGCCGCCTCCTGGTGGCCCGTCGCCCGAAGTGCGCTCTCAGGTCGCCCCTGCCGGGCCGAACATGGGCAGGCACCGGGGCAGGCCGCTGACCGTGACCGGGACGGACCGGTGCTGTTCCCAGCGGGACCGGGTCAGGCGAAGCCGGCGCATTGTCACCCTGCGGCCGCGCACCGCGTGCAGTTCGATGCCGTCGGGTTCGTAACCGTGCTTCATGGACACGGCGAACGAGGAGGGGTTGTCCTCGAAGGCGCCGGATGCCGCCTCGTGGGCGTCCAGGCCGGCGAAGGCCAGGTGCAGCACCGCGGCGCGCATCTCGGTGCCGATTCCCTGCCCCTGGAACCGGGTCCCGAGCCAGGAGCCGGTGGTCACCTGCCGCAGCACGGCGAAGTCCCGGGCCTCGACGGTCTGGAGGCCGACCACCCGGCCGTTCTCGAAGACGGCGAGGTTCAGGGCCCAGTCGTTCGGGGACCAGTTGCCGAGGCACAGCCAGTGGTGCTGCACCACCGAGCGCGCCCGGTCGGCGGGCGGCAGGTCGGTCCACGGCACTATGAAGGGCATACGGTCCGGGTCGTGAACGCCTTGAGCCGCGAGGTCGGCCAGGTCGGCGAGTTCGTCCGCACCGGGCAGGCGCAGCTCCAGGCGCGGGGTGGTCAGCCGCAGTCCGAGCAGGGGCCAGTGGTCGCTGATCATGCGTCATTGTCGGGGGCTGCGGCGGGCCGGGGCATCCGAATTTCCGCGTCCGGGCAGGCCGGAGGCCCACCGCGGTCGCACCGCCCGGCACGGGGCGCGGCGTTCGGATGCGCGCCCGCCGTCGGCGGTTCCCGGAATCCGGCGCGGGCGGCCGGCGGGCGGTGAGGCGGCCGCGTGCGTTTGCCGGGTGCGATGATCCGGGCAATTCGTAGGGGGCAACGGATAAGGGGGCACCGTGATCATCTGGGTGAACGGGGCGTTCGGCGCGGGCAAGAGCCGTGCCGCGCGGGAAATGCTGGACCTGATACCGCAGAGCACGCTCTACGACCCCGAGGTGCTGGGCGCCTTCCTGCGCGGACTGCTGCCCGAGAAGCGGCTGCCGGAGGCCGCCGACTGCTGGGAGATGCCGCTGTGGCGGCGCCTGGTGGTGGACACCGCGGCGGCGCTGCTGGCGGAGGTCGGCGGCGCTCTGGTGGTCCCGATGACGCTGCTGCGGCAGGAGCACCGCGACGAGGTGTTCGGCGGGCTCGCCGCCCGCGGCATCGATGTCCGACATGTCCTGCTCGATCCCGGAGAAACGATCCTGCGCGAGCGGATCGCCGCGCGCGGGGACGACCCCGAGGACGGCGACGACGAGACGGCCCGCCGCCGGGCGCAGGACCGGGTCGAGGAGTACCTGGCGGCGCTGCCCTGGCTCGCCCTCGACGCGCACGTGGTGCGGACCGCCGGGCTCACCCCGCGGCAGACCGCGCTCGCGGTGACCGAGGCGGTCGGCCGGGGCGAGGGCGTCTGCGACATCGTGCAGACCCCGGCGCCCCGCGCCGAGACCGTCGCCGCCGGGGTGCTGCTCTTCGACGACGCCGACCGGGTCCTGCTGGTCGACCCCACCTACAAGCCCGGCTGGGAGTTCCCCGGCGGAGTGGTCGAACGCGGCGAGTCGCCGACCCGGGCCGGGCACCGCGAGGTCGCCGAGGAACTCGGCATCGAGCTCACCCGCGGCCTCGAACTCCTCGTCGTGGACTGGGAACCCCCGCAGCCGCCCGGCCACGGCGGCCTGCGGCTGATCTTCGACGGCGGCCGCATGCCTCGCGCCGACATCGGCCGCCTGCTCCTGCCCGACGCAGAACTGCGCGACTGGCGCTTCGTCACCGAGGACGAAGCGGCGGGCCTGCTGCCCCAGGTCCGCCTCGACCGCCTGCGCTGGGCCCTGCGCGCCCGTGAGCAGGGCCGCCCGCTCAATCTGGAGGCGGGCCAGCCGGTGCGCTGAGCGCGGCCGGCCCTGCCCGGTCCCACTCGGGGCTTCCTGCCTCGGCTTCCCGCTCCCGGGCTTCCCGCCCGGGACTTCGTCCCTCAGACGCCCTGCCCGGCGGTCTGCGACACCGCGTAACGGGTCAGGAACAGCGCCTCGGTCAGCGACATGAGTTCGAACTCCCGCGGGTCCAGGCTCTCGTTGACCGCGTGGATGCGGGCCTCCGGCTCGCTCAGGCCGATCAGCAGGATCTCGGCCCGCGGGTAGAGGGTGGCCAGCGTGTTGCACAGCGGGATGGAGCCGCCCTGGCCGGCCACCGCCATCTCCTGGCCGTACGCCTCGCGCATCGCCTCGGCCATCGCGGTGTACGCGGGACTGGTGGTGTCCGCGGCGAACGGCTGGCCGCTGCCGCGCAGCGCGGTCTCCACGGTCGCGCCCCAGGGGGCCGCCGCCCGCAGGTGCGCCTCCAGCGCCTCGGCGGCGCGGGCGGCGTCCACGCCCGGCGGCACCCGCAGGCTCACCAGGGCCCCCGCCTTGGCCTGTACGGAGGGGGTGGCGCCGACCACCGGAGGTGCGTCGATGCCGAGGATGGTGACCGCCGGGCGGGCCCACAGCCGGTCCGAGACCGAGCCGTTCCCGATCAGGTCCACCCCGTCCAGCACCCCGGCGTCGCCCCGGAAGTCGGCCTCGGTGTAGTCGAGCCCCGGCCAGGTGCCGTCCGCGTCCAGGCCGGCCACCGTGGTGGCGCCCGACGCGTCCCGCAGGGAGGCCAGGATGTGGATGAGGGCGCCCAGCGCGTCGGGCGCCACGCCGCCGAACTGACCGGAGTGCAGGTTGCCCGCCAGCGTGGCCACCCGCAGGTCCATCAGCACCATGCCGCGCAGCGAGGAGGTCACCGTGGGCAGCCCGGGCCGGAAGTTGCCCGCGTCACCGATCACGATGGTGTCGGCGGCCAGCAGCTCCGGGTGCTGCTCGGCGTACCGCTCCAGCCCGCCGGTGCCCTGCTCCTCCGAACCCTCCACGATCATCTTGACGTTGACCGGCACTCCGCCCTGCTCCTTCAGCGCCCGCAGCGCGGTCAGGTGCATCAGCAGCCCGCCCTTGCAGTCCGCGGCGCCGCGTCCGTACCACCGGCCGTCCTCGCGCTCGGTCAGCTCGAACGGCGGGGTCAGCCACGCCTCCTCCTCCAGCGGCGGCTGCACGTCGTAGTGCGCGTACAGGAGCACGGTCGGCGCGTCGGCCGGGCCGGGCAGGTAGCCGTAGACCGACTGGGTGCCGTCGGGCGTGTCGAGCAGCGCCACGTCCCGGAAACCCTCGGCGGTCAGCGCCTGGAGGATCCAGGCCGCCGCCTTCTCCGACTCGCTGCGCGGGAACTGGCGCCAGTCGGCCACCGACGCGAACGACACCAGCTCCGCCAGTTCGGCATGGGCCCGCGGGATCAGCGCGGTGACGGTCTCGGAAAGCGGAACGGTGGACATGAAGTGCTCCTCGCAGGAATCCGGCAGGTAGCTCGGTCGTTGGTCACCCAACGGTGCCCTGCCGATGGTGCCACAGCGAGTCGGCGGGGCCGGGCGCAATAGGATGCGCTGAACAGCGACAACAGGCGGACCTGGCGAGCGGGAGCGGAAACGGACGTGAGCGGTGAGCAGGCAGCGCAGGACAGCGGCGCGGGGGACGGCGAGGCCGCCACGGTCTGGGACGTGGTGGTGGTCGGGGCGGGCCCGGCCGGAGCGTCGGCCGCGCACGCGGCGGCGGTGACCGGCCGCCGGGTGCTGCTGCTGGAGAAATCCGAACTGCCCCGGTACAAGACCTGCGGCGGCGGAATCATCGGGCCGTCCCGGGACGCCCTGCCGCCCGGCTTCGAACTGCCGTTGCGCGACCGGGTGCACGCCGTCACCTTCAGCCTCAACGGCCGGCTCAGCCGCACCAAGCGCTCCCGGCAGATGCTGTTCGGCCTCATCAACCGGCCGGAGTTCGACGCCGGGCTGGTCGAGGCGGCCCGCGCGGCCGGCGCGGTGGTGCGCACCGGCGCCACGGTCTCCCGGGTGGAGCAGCACGGCCCCGGTGTCCCCGACCGCCGTACGGTCGCGGTCATACTCAACAGCGGCGGCGCGGACGGCAATCGCGAGGAGGTCGTCTACGCGCGCGCAGTGGTCGGCGCCGACGGCAGCGCCAGCCGGATAGGAGCCCACGTCGGGGTCAAGCTGGACCAGGTGGACCTCGGCCTGGAGGCGGAGATCCCGGTGCCGGCCCCGGTCGCCGAGGACTGGGCGGGCCGGGTGCACATCGACTGGGGCCCGCTGCCCGGCAGTTACGGCTGGGTCTTCCCCAAGGGCGATTCCCTCACCGTGGGCGTGATCTCCGCGCGCGGTGACGGCGCCGCCACCAAACGCTACTTCGAGGACTTCGTCGCCCGCCTGGGCCTGGCCGGCTTCGAGCCGAGCGTCTCCTCCGGCCACCTGACCCGCTGCCGGGCCGACGACTCCCCCCTCTCCCGCGGCCGGGTCCTGGTCTGCGGCGACGCGGCCGGACTGCTGGAGCCCTGGACCCGCGAGGGCATCTCGTACGCCCTGCGCTCGGGACGGCTGGCGGGGGAGTGGGCGGTGCGCATCGCCGAGTCCCACGACGCGGTGGACGCCCGGCGCCAGGCCCTGAACTACGCCTTCGCCGTCAAGGCCGGCCTCGGCGTCGAGATGGGCATCGGGCGCCGCATGCTCGCCCTCTTCGAGAAGCGCCCGGGAATGCTGCACGCCGCGCTCACCACCTTCCCGCCGGCCTGGCGGGCGTTCGCCAGCATCACCCGCGGCAAGATCACGCTGGCCGAGCTTGTCCGGACGCGTCCGTTGGCCCGCCGCGCCCTGGAGGCTTTTGACCGGGCTTGACGACGGGCTCGGCCACGCCTCGTTGCCGGGCCCGCTCCGGCTCGGACTCGCCCGGCGAACCCCCGCTCCCTGCCCTGCGGGCCCGCTGGGCGGCGGAACGGTTCGCCGGGCCCCCGTCGGCGCGGGGGCACCGCCGAGGATCTGGATGCAACCCATCCGCTTGTCATGACATCGATGGCAGACTGAGACAGGGAGTGCAGGGCCGCGGGGGTCGTAGTGACTGCCGTCTTGACAGGGGGGGCCGGTGGGCATGACATCAAAGACCGGGCGTGATGCACAGCGCCGAGGCGTAAGGGGTGGTTACGTGACCGCGCAACAGCAGCCGGAGAGCGGCGTCGGCGCCCGCGTCCGCAAATTACGCCTCGAGTCCGGCCTGTCCCAGCAGGACATCTCCTCCGAGGAGATCTCCCCCAGCTACGTCTCCTTGATCGAGGCGGGCAAGCGCCTGCCGTCCAAGGCGGTGGTCGAGCTGCTGGCGGCCCGGCTCGGCTGCGAACCCGAGTATCTCCTGACCGGAAGGGACCGAAGCCAGGTCGACAGTGCCCGGCTCCAGGTGACCAGCGGCGAGGTGCTGCTGGCCAGGGGTGACGCCGAATCGGCCCTCGCGTCCTTCAGCGTGGCCCTGGAGTTCCCGCGTCTCCTGCCCTCCGACCTCACCCGCAGGGCCAGGCTCGGCCAGGCCCGGGCGCTGGAACGGCTCGGCCGGCTGGAGGCCGCGATTCCCAACCTCCAGGGACTGCTCGACGAAGGGGACCTGGTCCCCGGCACCGTCCCCTGGGCCGAAGCCGTGGTCGCACTCGTACGCTGCCTGCGTACCGTCGGCGACTACACCGCGAGCATCGAGATCGGCGAGCGGGCGCTGCGCGAGATCCGCGCGCTCGGCCTCGACACGTCGGACGACTACATCCTGCTGGGAGTCGCCGTGGCGGGCGCGCACTGGGCCCGCGGTGACCTGGCCACCGCGCAGTACCAACTGCACCGGATGCTGGAGATCGCCGCCACACACGCGTCCCCGGCGGCCCGTGGCTCGGTGTACTGGAACGCGAGCCTGGTGGCCCGCTCGCGGGGGTCCCTGAACCAGGCGGTCGCCTTCGCCGAACGTGCCCTGGCCCTGATCAGCGAAGGGGACAACGAACGGCATCTGGGCCTGGTCAAGCGGGTCTACGGCAGTCTGCTGCTGGAGACCGACCCGCCCCAGCCGCGTGCCGCGCGGACCTTCCTGACCGAGGCGATGGAGACACTCCGGGCCACCGGCAACCTCTTCGAGCAGGCCGGCTGCGAGGTCCGCCTGGGCCGGGCCGAACTGGCGCTCGGCAACTACGCGGCAGCCCGCGAACACGCGCAGTCCTGCATCGGCCGGATCGGGCACACCTCGCACCCGCACCATGCGGAGGTATTGGTCCTGCTCGCCGAGGCCCAGATGGCGACCGGTGAACAGGAGGACGCCGAAGCGTCCCTCCACGCCGCGGCCGAGGCCGCGCACGGCATTTCCCCCGTCCGCGACGCGGCCGGGATCTGGCGGCAGATCGGCGATGTCTGGCTGCGGGCCGGCCGCGAAGGCGAGGCGGTCAGGGCCTACCAGGCGGGACTGGGCGCGGCCGGCGTGCGCGAACAGCACGGGGCGCCCGTGCGGCCACCGCTGGAGCAGCCGTAGCGGCTCGTCCGCGCCTCGAAACCCTGCCCGGCGGCGCGTGCCCCGGCTGTTGGCAGCCGCGCCCCACGACTTGACTGAGTGTCATTGATTCGGTTGACACTCCTGCTGGCGCGACCGTCTACTGATGGCTAAGTCAATTGCCAAGGCCTGAGAAGTCGGGGGTGCAGGCCACATATGACTGACCGTAATGCTGCGATCGTTCTGGCAGGCGGCCGGGGGAAGGGGCCGAGCCGAACGCCCGGGGGCGACTGCCCTCGGCGACGGCGCGACAAGTCCACGACGGGGCGCAAGTCCGCGCCGGGGCGCGTCTGTCCGGGGCGGCGCTGCGCGGACCTGCGCGGTGTGGCCACCGGGCCGGAAAGTCCGCAGGTCACGACCTGCCGGGGCACGGACTCCGCACGAGTGGGCTGATGCCGCACACCGGCCCCTGATCCGGCACCGGGTCACCCGGCCATGAGCCGTCACGGTCACACCGTGCCGACGGCCGCGCCGGCGTCCGCCGGACCTGGCCCCGAGGGATGCGTCAAGCCCCAGCGCCCACGGGCGCGGTTCCAGCACCCATGCGCACTTCGCCAGAATTTCGCCAGAAAGCTGACCGAGCAGATGACCAAACAGATGATCTCAGACCACAAGACCGGCCGCACCTTATCCGACAGTTCGGCCGGATACCTCATCCACTGTTCTCCCGCCGGGCGCCGTTTCGGCCCGCGTACCGCCGACTGCCGCCGACACACCGTCGGGGGGACGCAGAAACGGGTCTCGCGCGCCGTCCGCAAACCGGGCGACGAGTACCGGAATACCAGTCACCGGGATACCGGCCATGCGGCCCTCGGCATGCTCGCCGAGGGCCGCTCCGTCTCCCGGACACGGCTGGAGGACGGACCCGTGCCGGAATCCGAGGAACCCGGAAAGTACCCGCGGGGGGTGCGATGAGCGCCGCCGCCGCAATTCGGGAGCTCCGAGGTGCCGGAACGCACGGCGAAGCCGGCCGGAACAGCAGACAGCCCGGCAGGCGCCGGCGGTCCCCCGCAGGGGCGCTGCTGCGGGAACTCAACGTCCGAGGCGGCGAAGCCGATGGCCTGCTCGCCGAGTACTGCCGGGATCTGTTCTCCGAGCTGCCGCGCTCCGACCAGCGGGCCTGGGCCGAGGTCTACGTGCGGGGGCTGCTGACCGTGCCGGGGCGCAAGACTCCGGCGCGGATATCGGAACACATCGTCGGCAAGCCCGCGGTCGCACAGCTCCAGCAGTTCGTGAACCAGAGTCCGTGGGACCACCTCCAGGTTCTCGGCCGGCTCGCCGGAGCGTGCGCCGCCTCGCTCCCCGTGCGCGCCTGGGCCCTGGACACCGTGGCCTTCCCGAAGACCGGGAAATGTTCGGTCGGGGTGTCCCGGCAGTACTCGGCCGCCGACGGCAAAGTGCTGAACTGCCAGCTCGGCATGGCCGCCTCGCTGGTGGGCGATGGCTGCGCCGTGCCGGTGGACTGGCAGCTCATGCTCCCCGCCGAGTGGGACCAGGACGCGAAACGCAGAACCTGCGCGCACGTGCCGAGCGAGGCGCGCCACCTTCCGGACTGGCAGTACGGGCTCCAGTTGGTGGACGAACTGCTGGTGGACTGGGCACTGTCACCGCGCCCGGTGCTCGTGGACTGGCGGCGGTTCCCCGACGAGGGCCTCGATGACCTTCTGCGCGGGTTCGAGGAACGCGGCCTGGGGTACCTGGTGCGGATCGACAGCTCGACCGGGATACGGTCGGCCGTAGGCCGCCATGCGGGCGGGCGGCTGTCGACCGCGTACGACTTGGGGCGCCAGGCCCAGGGGCGGACGAAACACACCACCGTGGCCTGGCGCGAGGGCGATCCGCCGCGGTTGCGGCAGACCCAGTTCCTCAGCTGCCTCGCCTCGGAGTCCTCAGGCGGCCCTCGTTCGCTGCGCCAGCCGCGATGGTTGCTGATGGAGTGGCCAGCGGGGCGGGACCGGCCGCGGAACTACTGGTTCACGAATCTCGACACCCGCCAGCCGGCAGGAGTCGTGGGGCTGGCGAAGCTCGGCGACTCGTCCCGCTCCGCGCTCGAGCAAATGCTGCGAACGGCCGGACTCCAGGACTTCGAGGGCCGCTCCTTCCGTGGCTGGCACCACCACGTCACACTGGCGTCCGTGGCTTTCGGCTTCGGCCTGCTGGCCATGGCCCGGGCCGATGAAGGTTATTGACCTTCGATGCGCAAAGAACTCCACCGGTGATATCCCGAGTTCACCCGGCGCGAGATCGAAGCGGAATGGGGCGGCGCCCTCCCCGGTGCGGGGAGGGCGCCGCTGTCGATCCTCAGCAGCAGGCCTCGGTGTTGCCGTACAGGCCGACGCCAATCGTCGGGTACGGGTGGTGGCCCTGCGGCGACAAGTCACCGACCAGTGATAAGAGTGCCGCCGCGGCCAGCGCGCAGGCCACAATCAATCGGAGTCCAGCCTCCACAATTGAGTCCCCCGTTCAATAATTCACAGTGATTTCACGTGAGAATTTTGCATCTCAGAGGGGGAGTCAACACCAGTGCGGCGATGCAGTCAACGGCGGCCCGGAAACAATTCCCGGGGCCCGGGTCCGCCGCCCGGAGATCAAGAATTGATCGAATTGGCCCCGGGGATATCGGGCGTCGCTCCGGCGGTCCTACAGGCTTGCGTAGACCTCGGTCACCCGTCCGGCGATCTCCTTCCAGGAGAATTCCGCAACAGCCCGCTCCCGACCCGCCGTTCCGAGCTCACGAGCGAGATCGCGGTCGTCGATCAGGGTGTTGAGGGATTCCGCCAGCCGCCCGGCCAGGGCCGTCGGGTCCCGCGGCTCACCGGTGGCGTCGTCGCCCGCGGCGAACGGCACCAGCAGCCCGGTCTCCTTGTCCACGACCACGTCCGGGATCCCGCCGACCGCGGTCGCCACCACGGCGGTGCCGCAGGCCATCGCCTCCAGGTTCACGATGCCCTGCGGCTCGTACAGCGACGGGCAGACGAAGGCCACCGCGTGCGTCAGGAGCTGGCACAGTGAGCGCCGGTCGACGAAGCGCCGGATCGGCACGACCGTGACCGGCGAGGCGGCCAGGTCCGCGATGGCCCGGTCGGTCTCCGCGGCGATCCGCGGGGTGTCGGCGGCGCCGAGGACGAGCACCAGCTGGGTGCCGGGCAGCAGCTGTTCGGCGGCGGCCAGCAGGTGGGCCAGGCCCTTCTGCCGGGTGACGCGCCCGACGAAGAGGACGTACGGCCGTGCGGGGTCGACGCCGGCGGCGACCAGGGCTTCGGTGCCCGGTTGGGGCCGGAAGGACTCGGTGTCGATCCCGCTGCCGATGACGTGCACCCGTTCGGCCCTAACCCGCGGATACACCGCGAGGACGTCGCGCCGCATCGCCTCGGACACGGCGATCACCGCGTCGGCCGCCTCGACGGCCGAGCGCTCGATCCAGCGCGACACCGCGTAGCCGGTGCCGAGCTGCTCGGCCTTCCACGGCCGCAGCGGCTCCAGGCTGTGCGTGGTCACGACGTGGCGGACGCCGTGCGCCAGTTGCGCCAGGTGGCCGGCGGCGTTGGCGTACCAGGTGTGGCTGTGCACGACGTCGGCTGCGCCGGCGTCGGCCGCGATCCGCTCGGCGACGGCGAGCGTCCGCAGTGCCATGCCGAGGTCGAGTGCAGGCTCGGGGTAGCCGACCACCCACGGCTCCGGGCGCGGCGGTCCGAAACAGCGCACCGTGACGTCGGCGAGGCCGCCGGGACCGCCCGGGCCGCCGGCGGCGCCGGGGCCGGCCGGACCGATCCGGTCGCGCAGTGCCGCGGCCAGTTCGGTGACATGGACCCCCGCGCCGCCGTAGACGTGCGGCGGATACTCACGGGTCAGCAGTTCCACACGCATCAGGCGTCCTCTTCACCCGCGTCGGCCAGGGTGAAGACCGCCGCGGGCCGCACCGCCGGGTCCAGCCGGACGAAGCCGTATCCGTACCACTGGTGCGTCAATCCGGTGAGGAGGTCGCGGACGGTCAGCGTGGTCTCGGCCGGGTCGATGCCGAACACCTCGGGATCGAGGCCGACGGCGGCCTTGCGGATGTGCTCGGGGTCCAGGTTCACGACCACGACGACGCTGTCCTTCGGCTGCCCGCCCTGCTTGACGTAGGCCAGGACGTGGTCGTCGTCGGTGTCCAGGAACCGGAGGTTGCGCAGTTGCCGCAGCGCCGGCAGGTTCCGGCGCAGCTCGTTGAGCCGGGTGATCAGCGGGATGATGCTGTCCGGGTCGGTGCGCGCCGCCGACCAGTCGCGCGGGCGCAGCTCGTACTTCTCCGAGCGGGCGTAATCCTCGCTGTCGGGCCTGGCCGGCGTGTTCTCGCAGAGTTCGTACCCGGCGTACATCCCCCAGCTGGGGGACAGCGTCGCCGCCAGCACCGCGCGCAGTTCGAAGGCCGGACGGCCGCCCGTCTGCAGGTGCCCGGGGAGGATGTCGGGAGTGTTGACGAAGAAGTTGGGGCGCAGGAACGGCGCCGAGGGTCCGGACAGCTCGGTCAGGTACTCGGTGAGTTCCTCCTTGGTCTCGCGCCAGGTGAAGTAGGTGTAGGACTGGTCGAAGCCGATCTTCGCCAGCGTGTGCAGCAGCTCGGGCCGGGTGAACGCCTCGGCCAGGAAGACGACGTCCGGATCGGCGCGGTGGATCGCCGCCAGCACCGCGTCCCAGAAGTCGGCCGGCTTCGTGTGCGGGTTGTCGACGCGGAAGACGCGGATCCCGTGCCCGATCCAGAACCGCAGGATCCTCACGGTCTCGGCGATGATCCCGGCCGGATCGCGGGCGAAGTCGAGCGGATAGATGTCCTGATACTTCTTGGGCGGGTTCTCGGCGTAGGCGATCGTGCCGTCGGCGCGCCGGGTGAACCACTCCGGGTGCTCGGTGACCCACGGATGGTCCGGCGAGCACTGGAGGGCGAAGTCGAGCGCGACCTCCAGGCCGTGGCGCGCGGCCTCGGCGACGAAGAAGTCGAAGTCGTCCAATGTACCGAGGTCGGGGTGCACCGCGTCGTGGCCGCCTGTCGGACCGCCGACCGCCCACGGCGAGCCGACGTCGGCCGGGTCGGTGCTGGGGGTGTCGTCGGGGCCCTTGCGCCCGGTGACGCCGATCGGATGGACCGGCGGCAGGTACACCACGTCGAAGCCCATGGCGGCCACGCCGGGCAGACGCTCGGCGGCTGTCCGCAGGGTGCCGGACACCGCGGGCCGGCCGTCGCCCGCATTCTCCCGCGCCCCCTCCGAGCGCGGGAAGAACTCGTACCAGGCGCCGACCAGCGCCCGCGAGCGCTTGACCCGCAACGGCAGCGGTTCGGACTCCGTGACCGCATCGCGCAGCGGGGCCGCGGCGAGCACCGTGGGCGGCACGGCCGCGTCGAAGGCCGCCATGCGGGCGGCCGGGGCGCGGGTGCGGTCGCGGAGGGCGGCGCCGGCCGTGGCGAGCGCGACCGGGTCCCGACCGGGGACGGTGCCGGCCCTCGCGGTCACCTCCGTGAGCCCGGCCGAACCGGCCAGCCGCTCCAGCAGCCGCGCGCCGTCCTCCAGTTCCAGTTCCACGTCGACCCCGGCCTCGACCTTGATGCCGGCCCGCCGCCGCCAGGTGGCGATCGGGTCGATCCATGCGCGCACCGCAAAGGTGCAGTCGCCGGCCTTCGACGCGGTGACGTGCGCCACGAACCGGTCGGGTTCGGTGGCGGACTCCGTCATCCGGACCGCGGGCTCCCGCGTGCCGGCGGCGTCGCGCAGGATCACCTCGGCGCGCACCACGTCGAGGCCGTGGGTGAACACCGTGGCGCTGACCGGGAAGATCTCGCCGACCGCGGCCTTGGCCGGGAAGGCGCCGTGTTCCGTACGCGGCTCCACGCCCAGCAGCGTGACCAGGCGCAGGCCTGCGTTCTCGGCTGTGTTCACGGCCGCCCCCCGGCCGGGTTGCGGGCCGCGATCTGGTCGATGACGGTACGGGCGAAGCGGTTGGCGTCCTCGGCGGTGCGGGCGGTGATCAGGTCGCCGTCGACGACGACGTCCTGGTCCACGAACTTCCCGCCCATGTTGGCGAAGTCGCCCAGCAGGTTGTTGTGGACGACGGCGCGCCGTCCGCGTACCGACTCCGGGATCGGCGCGGCCAGCCACATGCCGTGGCAGATGATGCCCTTGACGATGTTCCGGTGGGCGAACGCCCGGCGCAGGAACGCCGTCGCCGGCGGGATCGCCTTGGGGTTCTCGGTGTAGCGGAGCCGGTCGGCGACGATCCCCGAGGGGACGATCACCGCCGAGTAGCCGCGCAGCGTGGAGTCGTCGATGTCCTCGAAGGACTCGTGAACTTCGAACGGCAGACCGTATTCGTGCCCTTTGAAGGTGAGCCGGTCGTGGCCCCACAGCCGGCTCAGGAAGTGCACCTCGGCACCCTCCTCCGGGAAGCGCTGCTTGTAGTAGAAGATCTCGGGTTCGAAGTAATCGCTCTCCATCAGGATCGCGATCCTGTGGCCGGACAGCAGCATGCTGACCTCCTTGTTGACAGGCGCGCCGGGTCACCGCCCGGCGGAGGCGACCAGGTCGATCAGGAACGGGCCGGGGGTGGACAGGGCTTCATCGAGGGCCGGCCCGACGTGGCTCGCCGCCAGGACCCGGCGGGCCGGCACCCCGAGGGAGCGCGACAGTGCCGGGAAGTCGATCCGGGGCCGGGTCAGGTCGAACATGTCCGGCAGGGCGTGCTCGTCGATGCCCTGCTCCCGCCAGTACTGCCGGATGTTGTCGCGCAGGAGTTGGTAGGAGCCGTTGTTGCAGATCACGAACTTGGCGCCGATGTCGTAGCGGGCCGCCGTCCACAGCGCCTGCGCGGTGTAGAGGCTGCCGCCGTCGCCGGTGAAGCCCACGACCGTGGCGTCCGGACGCGCGAGCTTGGCGCCGATCGCGCCGGGGATGCCGACGCCCAGCGATCCGCCGCGGGTGGACATCCACCGGCCGGGCACGTCGGCCGGCAGGTACCGGAAGATGTCCGGCGACATCGTCAGCGCCTCGTCGAACAGGATCGCGTCGGCAGGCAGCCGGCGCGCCAGTTCGGCGCCGAACAGCGAGGCGTGCAGCGTGCCGTCGGGGGCCGCGGCCGGGCCCCGGCCGCTCCGCTCGGCGGCGCGCTTGTCGGCGGTCATCGCCGCGATCCGCGCGGCGGCGGCCGAGCGGTGCCCGGGCGACATGCGCGGCAGCAGCGCGTCGGCCAGGGCGCGCAGTGCCTGCTTGGGGTCGGCGGCGATCCCGACGTCGGCGGGGAAGTTCTTGGCGATCGCGTCGGTGTCCAGGTCGATGTGCACCACCGGCGCGCCGGGGCCGAACACCCCCGCGCCGGCCGGGAACACCTCGGGGAAGACGTAGGTCCCGACGATCAGCACCGCGTCCGCCTCCCGGGTGATCGCGCTGCTGGCGGCGCCGAACATGTGGCCGAGCTGCCCGGCGTACGCCGGATGGCTCGCCGCCAGGTTCACCTCGGACCAGTCCGCCCCCCAGACCCGCGCGCCCCACAGGGTCGCCAGCCGGCCCAGTTCCTCCTGCGCGCCGGAGAAGTGCACGCCGTCCCCGGCGATGACGATCGGCCGCCGCGCCGAGGCCAGCAGCGCCGCCGCCCGGCCGATCGCCGCGGCCGAGGGCCGGCCCGCCGTGTCCGGGACGGTGGTGGGCACGGCGGGCTCGTCGGTCCTGCCGTCCATGACGTCGGCCGGCAGGACCACCAGCACCGGTCCGTACGGCGGCGTCGCGGCCGTCTTGTAGGCCCGGCGCAGCACCCGCAGTGTCGAGTTCGGGTCGGTGACCCGGGTCGCCCACTTGGTCACCGGCCGGGCCATGCCCACCAGATCGGCGGCCATCTGCGCCTCGAACGGCTCGTAGCGCAGGCCGGCCTCGCCGACCAGGACCACCAGCGGCGCGTGGCCCCGCATCGCCTGGTAGAGCATGCCGATCCCGTTGCCCAGCCCGACGCCGCTGTGCAACTGCACCACGCCGGGCCGGCGGGTGGCGCGGGCGTAACCGTCGGCGATGCCGACCGCCGCCGCCTCGTGCAGCGTCAGCAGGTAGCCGACGTCGGAGAAGTTGCGCTGTTCGTCGAGGAACCCCTGCTCCACGGTGCCGGGGTTGCCCACCAGGAACGGGACCCCGTCGGCGCGCAGTTGCTCGAACAGCGCGACGCGCGCGGGCCGGAAATCGGACATGGATGCCTCCTGGGCGGATGCGGGGACGCTGGTGGCGGGCGCGGATCAGGCCTTGAAGCCCCATGTGCGCAGGCCCTGTTCGAGCACTTCGACGGTCTTCTCCCCGGTCAGGTACGAGTCCGGGGTCGAGCGCCCGGTGATGAACGGGTAGTCGACGATGACCGACGTCTCCTTGCCGAAGTTGCCGTGGTAGGCGCCCTCCGGGGCGGTGGCGTCGCGCAGGATGTACTCCAGCGGGTACGGCGGCGGGCCGATCACGAAGTCGGTGCCCATGAAGCCGGTGCCGTCCTTGTAGTCGTATTCGATGCAGTGTCCGGTGACGTGCTTGTTCCGCAGGATGCTGACCCGGGAGTCCTGGTCGCGGGCGAAGGCCAGCGCGGTGATGCCGTAGCACTCGGCGGCGATCGGCCGGTCCAGGTCGTGGAAGGCCAGGATCAGGTCGTGGACCCGCCAGTTGTTGGCCAGGTCGACGATCGGCCCGCTGCCGCCGACGATCAGCAGCGCGTCGTAGCGCCCGGCGATGTCCGCCCGGACCTGGTCCAGCAGCGTGTTGTAGGCCTCCCAGGCGCGCAGGAAGTCCGGGTCGCTGCGGTAGGGCCGGTCCGGCAGCCAGGAATTCAGGTCGACCGGCCGGTCCAGCAGGTCCGAGGCCTCCACCGCCCGGACCTTGTCGGCCATCTCCGGGGTGGTCACCGACCGGCCCAGCGGCGGGTCGATGTAGTTCGGGTCGTAGCTCGGCGGCAGCGCGACAGGGCGCTTGCCGGTGGGGGTGGCGAACGTCAGTTCGTAGCCTGCCCGCTGGAAGACCTCCAGCGGGCCGATGAGCTCCTCGCCCCAGTATCCGTACTCGGACAGGACGATCAGGATTCGCTTGCTCATGCACGCCTCCGAATCAGTCGGCACTTCGCGGGTCGGCGAAGCCCGATTCCTGGATACGGGGCGGGGTACGGCTCCGGGGCGGATCACGCGCCCCGGAGCCGTACAGGAGCATTTCCAGGGCTCGACTGCGTCAGGTCTGCGTCTGCGGAGCCAGTCCCTGGAGCACCTGCGCCACATGTCCGCCGGCCAGTGAGCCGTTCAGCGGGGCGTGCTGGACCAGCAGCCGGTACCAGAACGGGCCGAACACCAGGTCGACGGCGTGTTCGAGGTCGATGTCAGGGGCGATCTCGCCGCGTTCCTGGCCGCGCTGCAGGATCTGGGCCACCACGGCGCGGCGCTCGCCGATCCAGCCCCGGAAGACGTCGGCGAAAGCCTCGTCGAACTGCGCCGCGGTCATCAGGCCGCGCAGCGCGTTGACCCGCCAGGGGAACGAACTGATCCGGTACAGCTCGCGGATGAAGATGGTCAGGTCCCGTTTGACGCTGCCGGTGTCCGGGACCCGCAGCCGCTGGGTCACCGTCGTGTTGAACGTCTCCATGATCAGCTCGGCCTTGGACTTCCACCAGCGGTAGATCGTGCTCTTGGCCACGCCCGAGCGGGCCGCCACGCCTTCGATCGTCAGAGCGCCGAAGCCGCACTCCTCCAGCAGCTCGGCGGCGGCGGCCAGCACCTCCGCGTGCGCGTCCTTGCTGCGGACGCTGCCCCCGGTGCGCCTGGGCTTGGGATTGGGCTGGGTGGCGGTGGCTGAGGAGCTCGGCATGGACACCAGCGTAGCAGCCGGACTATGCTCGAATAGAACGCTACGTAGCGATTCGAATCTCAGCCTCGGGCCTGTGACCTGCGGCTTCCTCATCCTGCATCAGGATCACCCGGCTTCGGTGTCCGCCGGAGCCCACTCACGCGAGGAGATCCCGCCATGTCCCATCCGAGTGCGGCGGTCGGGGCCGAACGCCACAGGTTCGCCCTGCCGCTGCTGTTAACCGTGCAGTTCATGCTCATCCTCGACTCGACGATCATCGGCGTCGCGCTGCCGTCGATGGCCAAGCACCTGGGTTTCGCGCAACAGGACCTGCCCTGGGTGACCAACGCCTACGTGCTGCTGTTCGGCGGCTTCCTGCTGCTGGGCGGGCGGCTGACCGACATGTTCGGCCGGCGCCAGCTGTTCATCGGCGCGCTGGTCTTCTTCGCCGCCGCTTCGCTGGTCGGCGGCCTGGCGACCACACCGGGTGTGCTGCTGGCGGCGCGCAGCCTCCAGGGGCTGGCCTCCGCTTTCGCCGCGCCGGCCGCGCTGTCCCTGGTGCTCACCGTCTACCCCGACGACACACCCGACCACCAGGCGGAGCGCGGCAAGGCCCTGACGCTGTACGGTGCCGTCTCGGGCGCCGGCGGCGCGGCCGGCATGATCCTCGGCGGGCTGCTGGTGACCTGGTTCGGCTGGCAGGCGGTGTTCTACGTCAATGTGCCGATCGCGCTGGCCGCGGCCTTCATCGCCCCGCGCATCCTGCCGCGTACCCCGTCGGCCGGTTTCTCCGGCGGCTTCGACCTGCCCGGCGCGCTGACCCTGACCGGTGGCATGTCGCTGCTCGTCTACACCCTGGTCGAGACCGACCGCTACAGCTGGGGCTCCGCGCACACCCTGGGCTTCGGCGCGGCCGCGATCGTCCTGCTGGCGCTGTTCGCCGTGATCCAGACCCGCGCCTCCAACCCGTTGGTGCCGCTGGGGATCTTCAAGCGCACCGTGCAGCGCGGCGGCAACCTCGTCGGTGCCTTCACCACCGCCGGGATCATCCCCTCGATGTTCTTCTTCACCCTGTACCTCCAGCAGTTGCGCGGCTTCTCGCCCCTGCGCGCGGGCCTGTCCATGGTTCCGCTCGCGCTGTCACTGGTGCTCGCCGCGACCCTGCTGGTGGCCCGGCTGATCCCGCGGATCGGCATCAAGGGCACCGCGGTGCTCGGCAACGTCCTGGTGCTCTCCGGCGCGCTCCTGGGTTCCCGGATCGACGGCGGCGCCTTCTTCACGCAGCAGTTCTTCCCCGAGGTGCTGATCGGCGCCGGAGGCGGCATCGTCTGGGTGTGCGCGACCGTCGGCGCGACCGCGTTCGTGTCCCAGGAGGAAGCCGGCCTGGCCTCCGGCCTGTTCGACGCCAGCATCCAGGTCGGCGCCGCGCTGGGGCTGGCCGTCCTCACCACCATCGCCACCAACCACACCCACTCGCAGGTGCTGGCCCGCGCCTCGGACCCCGTCCTCAGCGGCTACCGCTGGGGCCTGGTCGGCGCGGCCGCGGCCGAGGCGGTGGCGCTGCTGATCGCGCTCACCCACCTGCCGGGACGGCAGAAGCCCCAGGCCCAGGAGCCGGCCCAGGCCGCGGACCAAGGCGCCGACGAGCCGGTACTCGAAGCCTGAACACGCGCCGCGACACCGGGAGAAGGACAAAGAGGCAAGGAGACAGGCATGAAGGTCGATTTCTACAGCGACATCGGCTGTGTGTGGTGCTACATCAGCATGCACCGTCTGAAGCGGGCGCTGGAGAGGTTCCCGGGCGCGGACCGGGTGGAGGTGATCCACCGGCCCTTCCAGCTCGACCCCTCGCTGCCCACCGAGGCAAAGCCGCATCTGGAGTTCCTGGACGGCCTGTTCGGCCCGCAGCAGGCCGCGCAGATCGTCGAACGCGTCACCCGGATCACCGGGCGCGACGGCATCCCGTACAACCCCCGCACCGCCTTGAGCAGCAACACCCTGCTCGCCCACCGGCTGCTGCGCCTGGCCGAGCTCGAACACGGCCGCCGGACGCAGACCGAGCTCAAGGCCCGGATGTACGCGGCCCGCTTCGCCGAGGGCGGCGACATCGGCGACGTGGCGCAACTGGCGGACATGGCGGTCGGGGTCGGCATGGACCGGACGCGTGTGGCGGCCTACCTCGCCTCCGACGAGGGGGCGAAGGAGATCCGCGAGCAGGTCGACGCGGCCCGGGCCATGGGCGTCTCCTCGGTGCCGACGTTCGTCGTCGACGGCAAGTGGTCGGTGTCCGGCGCTCAGGAGGTGGCCGTGTTCGTGCAGTTGCTGGAGCGGGCCGCCGCCGACGGGGCCGACGCCGAGGACGGTGCCGCGGGCGAGGAAGCCTTCACCTGCTGAACCAGGGCGCGACTCGCGCCCCGGCGCAGTGGCGGCACGGCATCAGTGCCCTGCCGTCACCGCCCGGGTGCGCGGGTCGCGCCCTTTGCCGTCCGGCGCGAATCTCCCGCGACTTCTCCCGCGACTTTCCGAGGTCGGCACCCGCAATTGACGCAGTCCGCGTCCCGCGCCGGGCCGGCCGCCTCCCGGCGCCCCGCCGAATCTACTTTCTGGTGTGCAGACACCAGCGGACCTCTGGGGGAGTCCCATGAGCAACGGCTCGATCACGGCGGTGCTTCCCGGCCCGCCGGCCCGCCGCCCGGTGCTGCTGCTCGCGCTCGGCAGCTTCGCGCTGGGCACCGACGTCTACGTGATCAGCGGCGTGCTGCCCGCCGTCGCCTCCGGCCTGCACGTGGGTACGGCGGCCGCCGGCCTGCTGGTCACCGTGTTCTCCGCCGTGTACGCACTCGGCGCGCCGATCCTCGCGGTCGTCAGCGGCGGTATCGAGCGGCGCAGGCTCCTGACGACGGCCCTGGCGGTCTTCGTCGCGGCCAACGTCGTGGCGACCCTGGCCCCGGACTACGGCACCATGGCGGCGGCCCGGGTGCTCGCCGCGCTCGGCGCGGGCCTCTACACCCCGGCGGCCACCGCGGTCGCCGCGGGCCTGGCCGCACCGCACGAGCGGGGCCGCGCCCTGGCCGCCGTCCTGGGCGGCCTGACACTGGCCGGCGCGCTCGGCGTCCCGGCCGGCACGCTGGTCGGTCAGAACCTGGGCTGGCGCTGGACCTTTGTGCTCGTCACCGTCCTCGGCCTGGTCGCCCTCATCGGCCTGGCCACGTCCCTGCCGCCGATCCCCGCCGGCGGCACCGCGTCGCTGCGCGAGCGACTGGCCGTCGCCGCGATCCGCGGTGTCCCGGCCACGCTGACCTCGATCGTCCTGGCGCTCGCCGGCGTCTACACCCTCTACACCTACCTGGCCTGGTTCGCCGGCCACACCGCCGGTATCCGCGGCGGGGCCCTGGCCGCGGTGTACTTCGGCTACGGCGTGGCCGCCCTGATCGCGACCGCCGCCGCCGGCTGGCTGACCGACCACCGCTCGCCGAGCGCCGTCGCGGCCTTCTCCATCGGCGGGCTGGTCGTCGCCTACGGCGCGCTGGGCCTGCTCGCCTGGCGCACCCGCCCCTCGGCCGGCGTCGCCGTCGCCCTGGCCGCGCTCGTCGTGTTCTGGGCGCTCACCGGCTGGATGTTCTATCCCGCGCAACAAAAGCGCCTGGTCGCGGTGGCCGGCCTGCCGCAGGCCCCGGTCGTGCTCTCGCTGTCCGCCTCAGCCGTCTACGCCGGGCAGGCCGTGGGCGGCGCGGCCGGCGGGGCGTTGCTCGGCGGGAACCCCGGCCGGCTCGGCGCCGCCGCCGCGGTCGCCGAGGCGCTGGCACTGGTCGCCCTGGCCGTCGCCGTACGCCAGGGCCGGGCGCCGCGGCCCAAGGATCCCGCTCCCGTTCACGCACCGACCGACACCCCAGAAGAAGTGGAGACGACATGACCGAGCCGGACACCTCAGCGCTGCGCACCTTCGCCCAGGACTGGTTCGACGCCCTGAGCCATCGCGCACCGGTGGAGCAGCTGCTGGGCTTCGTGGTCGACGACGGCCTGCGCATGGCCTTCCCCGAGGGGACGCTGCTCAGCCACGCCGACGTCGAGGACTGGTACGCCGCCGTCGGCCGGATCTACACCGACCAGACGCACACCATCGAGCGCTTCCTCGCCGTGCCGACCGAGTCGGGCACCGACGTGACCGTGACCGTGGTGTGGACCGCCCGGCAGCTCGCCGACGACGAGCGCCTGGCCTTCCGGGTCGACCAGGCATGGAAGCTCACCGCCGGCGGCCCCGACGGCAAGCAGCGCATCGCCGACTACCAGGTCGGCACCCTGACCCCGATACCGGTCTGAGCACCGGTCCGAGCCGGAAGGCAGTACCCGGATGACAGAGAACTACGACTACATCGTGGTGGGCGCCGGAGCGGCGGGCAGCGTGCTGGCCGCCCGGCTGAGCGCGGACCCCGACGTCACGGTGCTGGTGCTGGAAGCCGGCGGCACGTCCATCCCGGAGACCGTCGACATCCCGTACCGCTGGGCCGAGCACCACTTCACCGACCTGGACTGGCAGTACTTCTCGACCGAACAGGCCGCGCTGGACGGCCGGAAGGTCTATCTGGCCGCGGGCAAGGGCATCGGCGGGTCCACCAACCTCTACCACATGATCCATGTGCGCGGCGCCGCGGCCGACTTCGACGGCTGGGCCCACCACGGCGCGCCCGGCTGGTCGTGGCAGGACGTCCTGCCGTACTTCCAGCGGTTCGAGGACCAGCACGACGGCGCCAACCCGTCCGCCGGCACCGGCGGCCCCGTCCCCGTTGTCAATCCGGCCGACCACGGTGGCAACCCCCTCTCGCGCAGTTTCATCGAGGCCTGCGTCGAACTCGGACACCCGGAGACCGCGGACTTCAACGCCACGCTGAACGGCGCGGGATGGCATCACCTGCACATCGCGGACGGCAAGCGGTACGGCGTGCGCAAGGCGTACCTGGAGCCTGCGACGGCCCGGCCGAACACGACGCTGGCCGCCGGAGCGCCGGTGTCCCGGGTGCTGATGTCCGGTGGCCGCGCGATCGGCGTGGAGTACACGCAGGACGGCCGGACCATGCAGGCCCACGCCGATCGCGAGGTGATCCTGAGCGCCGGCGCCCTCCAGTCGCCCAAGCTGCTGATGCTCTCCGGCATCGGCCGGCCCGAGCACCTGGCCGAGTTCGGGATCCCGACCGCGGTCGCGCTGCCAGGGGTCGGCGAGAACCTGCACGACCACGTGCTGGTCGTCGCGCCGGTCGCGATGACCGAGCGCGCGGCGCCGGAGCCCCGGCTGAACCTCGCCGAGGCGTGCCTGTTCCTCAACACCGGCGGCTGGCCGACGGCGGACCTGGAGATCGGGTTCATCCACCGGGCCCAGTTCCAGCCGGCTCCGGATCCGAAGCTGGCCACGATGCTGCCGGGGGTGACGCGTCCGCTCTCGCGCGGCACCTTGCGCCTGGCCTCGGCCGATCCGGCGGACGCCCCGCTGGCCGACCCGCGCTATCTGTCGCATCCACTGGATTTGGAGCGGCTGGTGCGCGGCTTCGAGATCGGCCGGGAACTGCTGGGCACCGCGGCCTTCGCCCAGTGGGGTGTCAAGGAGGTCACGCCGGGTCCCGGCGTGGCGACCAGGGCCGAGATCACCGAGTACGTACGGGCGAACGCGGGCTCGTACTTCCACTACACGGGCACGGCCCGGATGGGCACCGACGAACTCGCGGTCGTGGACCCGCAGCTGCGGGTGCGCGGCGTGGACGGGCTGCGGGTGGTGGACGCCTCGGTCATGCCGGACGTCACCAGCGGCAACCCGCAGAGCGCGGTGCTGATGATCGCCGAGCGGGCCGCCGACCTGATCGCCGGCCGCGCGCCCGAGCGGGGCTGAGCCGTGGCCGCCGAGGAGGGGTACGACTTCGTCGTGGTCGGCGCGGGATCGGCCGGGAGCGTGGTCGCGCACCGGCTGGCCTCGCGCACCGCGGCGCGGGTGCTGCTGGTCGAGGCCGGCGGTCCGGACCTCCGGCCGGAGATCCACGACCAGGCGCTGTCCGGCGTGCTGTCGCTGTGGGGGCCGGGCGAGCTGGACTGGGGCTATGCCACCGAGCCCCAGCCCGGACTCGGCGGGCGCGTCGTGCCGATCGCCCGGGGCAAGGTGTGGGGCGGGTCGAGTTCGATCAACGCGATGCTGCATGTGCGCGGCAACCGGCGCGATTTCGAGCGCTGGGCCGCACTCGGCAACGAGGGCTGGGGGTATCGGGATGTACTGCCGTACTTCCGGCGGTCCGAGACCTTCCGCGGCCAGGCGTCGGACTACCGGGGCACCGAAGGTCCGGTCAGCGTCCTGACGCACGCCGAAGCCACGCCGGTCTCCCGGGCGCTGTTCGCGGCCGGCGCCGAAATCGGCCTTCGGGACGGCGGCGCGGCGTTCGACTACAACGCCGCCGAGCAGGAGGACACGGTCTTCTTCTACCAGTCCACGAAGAACCCCGACCTGACCCGGTCCAGTTCGGCCACCGCCTACCTGCACCCGGCGCTGGACCTGCCGAACCTGACCGTCCGGGACCGGAGCCTGGCGACCCGGCTGACGGTGGCCGGCGGGCGGGTCACCGGGCTCGCGTACGTGCGGGACGGCAGGTACGAGTACGCGCGCGCCGAGCGGGAGGTCATCGTCTGCGCCGGTGCCTTCGAGTCCCCGCACCTGCTGATGCTCTCCGGCATCGGCCCGGCCGGCCAGTTGCGCCGGCACGGGATCGGCGTCGTCGCGGACCTGCCCGCAGTCGGCGCGAACCTGCAGGACCACATGATCCTTCCGGTCGCGTACCTCAGCACCGGGTTCCGGGACGCCGAGGCGACGCTGATCGCGGAGACAGGGTTCTTCGTCAGGACCGGCGATCAGGCCGCCGAGGAGCCGCCCGGGCTCCAGATGAACCTCGGCGGCCTGAAGTTCGTGCCGCCCGACCTGGACCAGGACGGCCCCGGCTTCACCTTCGCCCCGGTGATCACCCAGCCGCGCAGCACCGGATCGGTCCGCCTGACGTCGGGGGACCCGGCCGAGCGGATGGCGGTCGATCCCGGCTATCTGACCGACCGCGCCGATGTCGAGTCCTTCCTGGAGGGCGTGGAGACGGCCCGCGCGCTTGCGGCGAGCCGGGCGTTCGAGCCCTTCGCCAAGGCCGAGATCGCCCCTGGGCCGCACGCCCGGACCCGAGCGGAGCTCATCGCATACGTACGGGGATACGCCGGCACCCTGTGGCATCCCGTGGGCACCTGCCGGATGGGCACGGGCGAGGACGCCGTGGTCGATCCGCGGCTGCGAGTGCGCGGCGTGGACGGCCTGCGAGTGGCCGACGCGTCCGTCATGCCGCGGATCGTCGCCGGCAACACCAATGCCGCAACGCTCATGATCGGCGAGAAGGCGGCCGACATGGTCATCGCGGACAGCGGGTTGTGAAACATTCCGACCACGAGGGGAGCGGCGCGATGGCGCTGTCCGACGACTCCGGAGCGAAGCTGTACCTGGCCTTCGCGGACCTGTTCAACCGCCGCGAGTACGAGCGCCTCGACGATGTGCTCACCGCGGACTTCACCGACCACCACCCGGGCCTGGTCGACGTGACCGGCCTGGATGTCTACCGGCGCAACCTGGCCGCCGTCATCACCGCGCTGGACATGCGGGCCGAACCGGAGGACGTGGTCGGTGCCGGCGACCGGGTCTACACCCGGATCAAACTGACCGGCCGGCATGTCGGCACCTTCCTGGGCATCGAGCCGACCGGCGCCGAACTCAGCTGGTACACGCACGAGATCTGGCGGTTCGACGGCGACCGGTTCGCCGAGCGCTGGGCGGTCGACGACCTGCTGAGCCTGCTGGGGCAGATGGGCTACCCGCTGCCGGGCTGGACCGACCCCGAGTGATCCGCCCTCGGTGACCGATGCCGTTCATCCAGGCCGGTCATGCGGGCCGGCGATCCATGCCAGTGATCGACCCCTTTACAGACGGGAGGATTCCCATGCACATCAAGGAAGTCGTCGACCGCTACTACGAACTCGCCAACGCCGGGGACTGGGACGCCTGGTGCGACCTGTTCGCCGAGGACCTGGTGATGGACGAGCAACTGGCCGGGCACGTCGAGGGCATCGGGCCGCTGCGCGAGATGATGCGCGGCTTCCCCGAGACGTTCGCCGTGTTCGCCAACAAGCCGGTGCACGTGGTCATCGACGGCGTGCAGGCGGCGGTGATCTCCACGATCACAGCCCGGACCCACTCCGGCGCCGGCATCGAGGCCGGGGTGTGCAACTACTTCCGGATCGAGGACGGGCGCATCACGTACATGGCGAACTTCCACGACAGCGTGCCGTTCGCGCCGATCCAGCAGCCGCAGGGGGCCTGACCATGAGTGCTGCCGATGCCCCGGTCCTGCGCACGGTCCGCTGGTCGCACGTCGGTCTGAACTGCCGGAACCAGGACGCGACCGAGGCGTTCTACCGCGACTGGTTCGGCTTCCGCCGGGCCCGGGTGGTCGCCGGAGACGGCTGGCGGGTCGTGTTCCTGCGGCGCGGCGATGTCTACCTGGAGCTGTTCGGCACCGACGCCGAGGCCGCCTTCGAGGCGAAGGACGACGGTCCGCGGCAGCCGGGCCTGGCGCGGCACCTGGCCTTCCAGGTGGACGACGTGGACGCCTTCCTGGCGGCCGCCGACGGCCGGTTGCCGATCACCCTGGGCCCAGCGGGCTTCGACGAGTACATCCCGGGCTGGAAGACCGTGTGGGTCAGCGATCCGGACGGTGTGGTCGTGGAGGTCAGCCAGGGCTACCGCGATCAGGACCCCGCCGAACTGGCGAAGCTGTCCTGAACCGGCGATTCACGGAACCGGCCCCGTCGACGGCGGGGCCGGTTACGTGTCATCTTGCAGCAAAACACAACGTTATCGTCATGATTGAGAGGATCGGCCATGGGCGGGGTACTGATCAGCCACGGCGTCAACGGATCACCGGGAGGCAACTGGTATCCCTGGCTCGCCGGGCGGCTTCGCGCCGACGGGCACGAGGTGGCCGTGCCGGCACTCCCCGCGGAGCCTGACCCCCACGGCTGGCAGAAGACCATTGAGACCGCGCTGCCTGCCGCGCCGGCCGACACCGTCCTGGTCGGCCACAGCCTCGGCGGCGTCGCGCTGCTGCGGCTGCTGCAGAACCATGACGTCGCGGCCCACGGCCCCTTCCGCGGCCTGCTCCTGGTCGCCTCGATGGCCGGCGACCTCGGCTATTCGCACCTCAAGGGCTTCTACACTCCGGGATTCGACTGGCCGCGCATCCGCGCCGCCGTGCGGGGCGCCCGGGTGCTGCACGCCGTCGACGACCCGGTCACCGGCGCCCGCGTCCCCGAGCACATGATGATCTTCGCCGGGAAGCTCGGAGCCCGGGTCCTGCTCATGCCCGACGGCGGCCACTTCCCGAGCCACGGCTCGACGCGCCCGGAACTGCCCGAGGCGCTGCGGCTGGTCCGGGAGCTGCTCGGCTGAAACGCCGCCGTCGGCCGCAAGCCCGGACCGAACCGACCCCGGCCACCGTGCCGGCCACGCGTACGGCCCCGATCAGGGCTGATCGGGGCCGACGCAGGCGGGAAGCCGACGGCCCGGGCGGCCCGGCGCTTCAGGCGCGCGGGCCGCCCGGGCCGTGCGGTGGCTCACCGGCTCGGGCCGCGGTCACCCGGCAGCAGTGCGGCACCCACCTCGACGACGTCGAGGTCGAGCACGAAGGCGTCGGTGGCCGCAAGCGCCAGCGCCACCTGCGGCGCCGCGCTTCCGGCGATCGCGAACTCGGTGCCGAGCCGCGCCTTGGAACGGGACACCAGCAACTCGTTGACCGCCTGCCGGCACATCGCGTTCACCCGCTCCAGGTGCACCTCGACCCGCTCGGGATCCCCGCTCAGCGCCGAGTCCAGAACGCGCCGGAACCGGCCCAGCTCCTCGTCCCCCACCGGGCCGCGCACGTGGACGTGCGCGGTCTTCCCGTCGGTGTCGCCGGTCAGATGCGTGCGCATGGTCGAGGGCACCAGCATGACCCGCACGCGCGTCGGCCGGTCGCCGGCCGGCAGGTTGACGATCATGGCCTCCGGGTCGTAGTCGTGCCAGGGCCGGTCGTCGACCCATACCGCGTCCAGCCGCACCTGCCCGGCCGGCAGCAGGTCCGGCGCCACCCGTAGCTGCCGTCCGGGCAGGAAGTCCGGCGTGGGCTTGAAATGCAGCGTCAGCGGATGCCGCCCGAGCAGCAGTCCGGTGTAGACCGCGGCCAGATAGCACAGCTCCACCGAGTGGTAGCCGGCCATCGCGTGGCTGCCCTTGAGGCGCTCGTTGCCGAGCAGGTACGGGAGCCCGGACGCCAGCACGTTGTAGTAGACGCCGCCGTCGTCGTGGTCGAGGAAGAACGCGTTGTAGAAGGACGCGGACTCCCGTGCCTGCCGCAGGTGCTCGGGGTCGCCGCCGGTGCCGGCCAGGATCAGGTAGGCCAGGATCGCCTGCTCCTGCTGCCACCAGGCCTTGCGGTCGTGCCAGACGAAGCGGTGCCCGGCCGGGCCGTGGGACGCCGTGCGCTCGACGACGTCGTACCAGCCGCCGCGCTGCAGGTCGGATCCCGCCTCCGGCATCGTCTCGGCGAGCCGCCGGGCCAGATCGCCGTACGCGGCCTTGGGCCGCAGCGCCGCGATCCGGGTCAGGTTCCAGGCGATCTTCAGGTTGTGGCCGACCACCGCCCGGTCCTGCTGCCAGGCCCAGCTCCGGTCCGGGCTCCAGTCCTCGTGGAATCGCTCCTGGACGAACGGGCTGTCCGGCTCGTCCGGGAAGTGCGCCACGATCGCGTCGGCGGTCTGCTCCAGCATGTCCGCGAGGTCGCGGCGGCCGGTGGCCAGGAAGGCGTTGATCAGGTACGCCGGGGCGTGGTCGCCGATGGAGTTCCAGTTCTTCCGGGCGCGGTTGCGGCCCAGCTTGTCGGCCTTGGGGTCCAGCGCCACGGGGTCCAGGTGGGAGAAGAACCCGCCGTGCACCGGGTCGGCGAAGTGCTCGCGGAACAGGGCCAGCGTCTGGTCCAGGTCCTCGGCGATCCGCGGGTCGCCGGTGACCCGGTAGGTCTGCACCGGCCCGGCCAGCGCGTATATCTGCTCGTACATGGGGATGGCGTCGTAGTCGTCGCCGAATTCCGAGGCCAGGACCTTGCGGTCGCCGGCCGCGGTGATGTCGATGCCGTGGTACCAGTACGCGATCCCGGCGGCGGCGTCGTGGATCTTCATCTGGGTGCGCAGATAGTCCGTGCCGGTCTCGGCCGCCTCCAGGAACCGTTCCTTGCCGGTCATGAGGTACGCGGTCGCCAGGCCGTAGACGAGGCGGGAGATGGTGTCGGTCTCCTGCCGCACGTCCTGGCCGCCGAATTCGGGCAGGTGGGTGCCGGCCAGGGTCAGCTTGGTGCGGAACTTCCGCCAGTCGTACTTGCCGTCGGGGAAATGGCCGCGCAGGTAGAAATCGGCGACCTCGGTCACCTGCCGCAGCCACCAGTCGGGGTCCTCGAACACGTAGACGCCGCGATCCTCCTCCGGGAACGTCAGCTCCTTGCCCTCGATGACCACCCCGGAGGGGTCTTCGTAGAAGATGGCGTAGACGTAGACGAAGCGGCCCTCGGCGAGCATGTCGATCAGGCGGTGGCTGCAGTCGCGGTAGTCCTCGCCGAGGTTGCGCACGATGCGCGCCGCGGCGTTCTCGGCGATCTCGACGGTGTGCCGCCGTCCGTCGGCGGTCCGTAATTCGAAACGGCGCCGCGCGGGGTCCGAGGAAGTGATGTAACCGGCAAGCGTGTCGGAAAAGGTCAGTCGTGGCGATGGGTTGGCCATTTTTGCGTCACCTTTCTACAACCCTCAGGAGTTCACCGCGCCCGCGCGGACAGCGGACCCCGACGGATCCGGGGCGCCCGCGCGGTGCGCCGGAGGTCTCACCGGACCGGGTCCAGGTCGGCGTCGAGCGCGCCGAACATGGCCGGCCAGTCGTGGACCCCGGCCGCGGCCGCCGGCGCCGGTTCGTTGAAGACCTCGAACGTCACGCCGACGGTCGCCGGGCTCGCCAACGCCTCGGCGATGGTCTCGGCGCAGTCCTCGCGGCGGATGAAGCCGTTCATGGCGTCGCCCTGGTCGAGCCGGATGCCGCCGTGCCGGGCGGCGTCGTCGAACCAGCCGGGGCGCACGACGGTGTACGGCAGCCCCGAGTCGCGCACCACCTCCTCGCCGGCCAGCCGCCAGTCCAGCAGCCGGCCGTAGGCGTTGGTCGGATGCTCCGGCCGGGTCACGCAGATCTGGCTGACCAGGAGCACGCGGGGCGCCTTGCTTCCGGTGCGTGCGGCATCGACGGTGTTGGCCACGCCTTCGTAGAGGGTGGCGCGCGGGCTGTCCGGACCGTCGTCGGCGAAGCCGGTCTCGGCCGCGAAGACCACGGCGCCGCACCCGGCCAGCGGCCCGGTCAGGGACCGGGCGTCGCGCACGTCGCCGCCGTGCACGCCGACTCCGCGCGGCAGTCGGTGCCGGGTCGCGGCGGGCTGTCTGCTGACCACCTCGACCTGCGCTCCCCGGCGGGCCAGAGCCCCGACGAGCAGCCGGCCGAGCCGGCCTCCACCCCCGATCACCACAACACGGTTCATCATGTTCCCCCTTCCGTGGCTGCGGAGCTCCCGGCCGCTGTCAGCCGGCGAGATCCAGGACTTCCTGGGCGCTGGCCAGCCGGGAGCCGGCCGGAACGCGCGCCTCGCGCGGGATGCGCAGGCCCGGGTAGACGGTCACCTGCGACAGCCGGATCCCGGGCGGGACGGCCGCACCGTCGCCGAGCGCGGTGAAGGCCTGGAGCCGGGCCGGCCGGCGGCGGCTCGAGCCGACGGTGACCAGCGGCCCGAGATAGCTGTCGGTGACGACAGCGTGCGGCCCGACGATCGCGCCGTCGGCGCACACGGCGCGACTCACCGTCGCGCCTTCGGCCACGTCCACCCCGTCGCCGAGGTCGGCATGGTCCAGGCGCACGCCGGGGCCGATCTCCACGTGCCGGCCGATCCGTACCCCGGGACCGATCTCGACCATCCCCGTCACGATCTTCTCGGCCAGCGTCAGGCCGGTCCGCGGGTCGGGCAGTGCCAGGGACGTCGGGTCGATCCATACCGCCGAGGCACCGTCCAGGCTGGGCCCCAGGGCCCGTGTGACGTGCGGGAAGCGGCCGTCGAGCGCACCGATGGCGCTGAGCAGGAAGTCCGGGACGCTGCCCAGGTCGCCCATCTCGCCGATGGGGTGCGTGACCACCGGGCAGCCGACGCCGACCAGCCAGGGCAGCAGGTCGCCGCCCCAGTCCAGGGTCCCCGTCCCGCGCCGCACGAGCCCCGCCCGCCGGACCACGTCCCGCAGCGCGGCGCAGTCGACCAGGTAGAGGCCCGCGCTGGTCGGCAGGGCGCTGCCGAGTCCCTGGTCCTCGCGCTCGCGGGCCAGCCGGTCGGCGACCTCGCGGGTCGGCTTCTCCAGGAACTCGGACACCAGGCCGTCGGCGTCGGCCGACATCGTCCCGTACTTGCCGGCCACCTCGGCCGCCGGACGCTCGACGACGGCGACCGTCACCACCGCGCCCGACTCCCGGTGCCGTCGCCGCATCGCGGCCACGTCCAGGTCGACGACCGAGTCGACCGGCAGCACCAGGGCGTCGCCGGTCAGGTCCCAGGCCTCGATGTTGTGCAGTGTCGCCGCGCCCGAACCGGTGTTGTAGCGGTCCAGCCGGGTCCGCGAGTACCGCACCGAGACCCCGTGCCGGTCTCCGGCCCCCAGCAGCGAGGAGATCTGCAGCCGGTTTTCCAGGCCGTGCGCGACGACGTAGAAGTCGTCCGCGCCCTGCTCGTGGATCTGCTCGACCGTCCACTCGATGAGCGGCCGGCCGAGGAACGGAATCAGCGCCTTGCTCCGCAGGTACGTGGGCCCGGCGAGGGTCAGCGGCTTGGCCCGCTCGCCCCGGCCGCCGGCCAATAGCACACCGACAAATTGATTGTCCGAGTTCATTGGTTCCCCCGATCTCGTGCTGGAATCCAACCTCGGGGGTCTGCGGCGGTCAATCCGCAACCATTTATTCCGTCAAGTCCGCAATGGATTTCGACAAGTAAGAGGTTTCCGATCAATCTCCTGATCCCGGAGACATTGCTGAGGCGGATGTGTCCGTACGATATCGAGGACGGATTGTTCACGACCTGCGCGGGAGGGTCGTCGACATCCGACCGGGCCGGTCGCGCCCACGCGGCGCCGGCCGTGTACCCGTACAGCCCCGCGCCCCTGGGGTATCCGTCGCGGAGCCGCTTCGTACTCCCGGCGGAGTAGGCGTACCGCCCGCGGCCGGGGGACGCCCGGGCGGGGGCCGCGGTTTAGCGTGGGACGCATGACGTACGAGGAGCCGCCCTGGACGGCGCGCCGCCGGCGCCCGGTGTGGGTTCCGGTGGTCGGTTTGGCCGTGCTCCAGGTGGTCGGCAGCGCTGTGGCCGGCAGGCATCAGCCGCAGCGGGTGTCGCTCGACGCGCTGGGTTACGTGCTGCTGCTCGCCGGGCCCGCGCTGCTGCTTCTGCGGAGGCGTCGGCCGGTCGCGGTGGCCGCCGGCGTGGGCGCGGTCACCCTGGCGTACGTCGCGCTCGGGTATCCCTGGGGCCCGGTCTTCGCCAGTTTGGTGGTGGCGTTCTTCAGCGCGGTCGCGGCGGGCCACCGCAAGGCGGTGCTGATCGTGGCCGCCGTGGTCTACGCCGGGCACGTGCTGATCGGCCAGTGGCTCTACCGGTGGCTGCCGCCCGCGCATGATCACGGCGCGTCGTGGGCCCAGACCTCGGGCGGTGCGGCCTGGTTGCTGGCCGTGCTGGCCGCGGCCGAACTGTTCCGGTTGCGCCGCGAGCAGATCGCCCGTGACCGGCGGGAACGCGAGGAGGCCCAGCGGCGGCGGGCCGGCGAGGAACGGATGCGGATCGCCCGCGAACTGCACGACGTGCTCGCGCACAGCATCTCGGTCATCAACGTGCAGGCGGGCGTCGCCCTGGCGCTGATGGACGAGCGCCCCGAACAGGCGCGCACCGCGCTCACCACCATCAAGGCGGCCAGCAAGGAGGCGTTGGGCGAGGTCCGCCAGGTGCTCAGCACCCTGCGCGCCCCCGGCGAGGCGCCTCGCTCGCCCGCGCCGGGCCTGGACCGGCTGCCGGAACTGGTCGAACAGGCCACCGCGGCCGGCCTCACCGCCGACGTCCGGGTCGAGGGCACCGCGACGGCGCTGCCGCCGGGCGCCGATCTGGCCGCCTTCCGTATCGTCCAGGAGGCGCTGACCAACGTGGTACGGCACTCCGGCGCCCGTACCGCCCGGGTCCGGCTGCGCTACCTGCCCGGGCTGCTCGACATCGGCGTGGAGGACGACGGCCCGGCGGTCACGGGCGGCGACAGCGGCGGCGGCAACGGCCTGGTCGGCATGCGCGAGCGCGCGGCGGCCCTGGGCGGCACCGTGGAGTGCGGCCCCCGCCCCGGCGGCGGCTTCGAAGTCCGCGCCCGGCTCCCGCTCACCGCACCCGACCACCCGGCCGCCGCCGCGGCCGGCCCCGCGAAGCCGACCCGCGCCGCCGAGGAGCGCCCGTGATCCGTGTCCTGCTCGCCGACGACCAAGTGCTGGTCCGGGCCGGTTTCCGGGCGCTGCTCGACGCCCAGGACGACATCGAGGTGGTCGGCGAGGCGGCCGACGGAGAGCAGGCCCTGGGGCTGGTACGCGAGCTGCGGCCGGACGCGGTGCTGATGGACATCCGCATGCCCGTGACGGACGGGCTGGCCGCCACCCGCCGGATCACCGAGGACCCGGATCTGGCCGGGGTGAAGGTGGTCATCCTCACCACCTTCGAACTCGACGAGTACGTCTTCGAGGCGATCCGGGCCGGCGCCTCCGGCTTCCTGGTCAAGGACACCGAGCCCGACGAACTGCTGCGGGCGGTGCGCGCGGTCGTGGACGGCGACGCGCTGCTGTCCCCGGGCGTCACCCGCCGCCTGATCGCGGAATTCGCCGCCCGCTCCAAGGAACCGGCCGCCGCCGCTGCCCTCGACCGGCTCACCGAGCGCGAACGCGAGGTGATGGCCCTGGCCGGCATCGGCCTGTCCAACGAGGAGATCGCCCGCCGCCTGGTGGTCAGCCCGCTCACCGCGAAGACGCACGTCAGCCGGGCCATGGTGAAACTCGGCGCCCGCGACCGGGCGCAATTGGTCGTACTCGCCTACGAGTCCGGGCTGGTGCGCCCCGGCTGGCTCGGCTGAGCGGAACCCCCACGGAATATCCGCAGCCGTCCACGGAACATCCGCGGCGCGGACGCGAAACGGCCCCGCGCGCTCCCTCGTCGCGCGGGGCCGTTCACCGTCATCCGGTCGGGGACGTGTACCTGAGTACGGACCGGGGAGACGCGGGGTTCAGTCGCGGGCGCCGACCTGCTCGGAGGAGTCGGTGGCCGTCCGGTCGGTGTGCGCCTGGGCCTGGGCGTCCTCGGA
Source organism: Actinacidiphila acididurans (assembly GCF_016918855.1). Taxonomy (GTDB): domain Bacteria; phylum Actinomycetota; class Actinomycetes; order Streptomycetales; family Streptomycetaceae; genus Actinacidiphila; species Actinacidiphila acididurans. The sequence continues at coordinate 65,544 of NZ_JADKYB010000013.1, read as the reverse complement.
GGTGGCGAGCAGCGTGCCGTACGAGGCCTGGCGGCGGCGCAGCAGGCCGGACATGGTGATCAGCAGACCGGCCGCGCCGATCCCGGTGACCACCCACAGGCCGGGCCGGTAGCTGTCGAGCACCGCCTGCTTGCTCGCCGCGTGCGCCCCGGAGCCGGAGGTGACCACCGCGGTCACCACGGCCAGGAAGATCGCCCCGCCGACCTGGAAGGAGGTGTTGAGCAGGCCGGAGACCATGCCCTGCTCGTGGTCGCGGACGCCGTTGGTGGCCTGGATGTTGAGCGACGGGAAGGCGGTGGCGAAGGCCGCGCCGAGCAGCAGCATCGAGGGCAGGATCACCGTGGCGTAGTTCGGGTGCAGGTTGATCCGCAGGAACAGCACGTACCCGATCACCAGGGCGGTGAAGCCGAAGGCGATCACCCGCAGGGTGCCGAAGCGGTCGACGATCGGTCCCATCCGGGTGGACAGGATCGCCACCAGCGATCCGGCCGGCAGGAAGGCGAGCGCGGTCTGCATGGCGCTGTAGCCGAGGACGTTCTGCAGGTACTGCGTGACCAGGAACTGGAAGGCCACGTAGGAGCCGAAGAAGGTGGCCGCGCCGATGTTGGCCCGCACCTGTTCCGACGAGCGCAGCACGCCGAGCCGGATCAGCGGGTGGGCGGAGCGGTTCTCGACGACGACGAAGGCGGCCAGCAGGGCCGCGACCCCGGCGAAGGACCCGAGGGTACGGGCCGAGGCCCAGCCCGCGCTGCCCGCCGAGACCACGGTGAACACCAGCAGGAGCATGGCTCCCGTACCGGTGACGGCGCCCGGCAGGTCGTATCCGCGCCCCTCGCGCTTCTCGCGCGGCGCCTTCGGGATCAGCCTCAGGCCGGCGATCAGCGCGATCACCGCCACGGGGGCGGGCAGCAGCATGGTCCAGCGCCAGCCCGCCTCGGTGAGGAAGCCGGAGAGCACCAGGCCCATCGAGAAGCCGGTGGCGCCGCAGCTGGAGTAGATGGTCAGGGCCCGGTTGCGGATCGGCCCCTCGGCGAACGAGGTGGTGATGATCGACAGGCCGGCCGGCGCGGTGAACGCGGCGCTCAGGCCCTTGACGAACCGGGTGGCGATCAGCAGGGAACCGGAGTCCACCAGGCCGCCCAGCAGGGACGCCACGGCGAAGATGCCGAGGGCGATCAGGAAGACGCGGCGCCTGCCGAGCAGGTCCGCCGCGCGGCCGCCGAGCAGCAGCAGACCGCCGTAACCAAGGATGTAACCGCTGACGACCCACTGGAGCGAGGAGGTCGACAGGTGGAGGTCGACACCGATCGAGGGGAGTGCGACGCCGACCATGGACACGTCGAGGGCGTCCAGGAACAGCGCGGCGCAGAGCACGAAGAGCGTGCCCCACTGCCGGGCACTCCACTGCGGAGTGGTGCGGGGGACGGTGATTGACGGAGAGGTCATGGCCATAGGTTTACATGCACGCGCATCCAATGCAAATGCATTTAATGTGCGTGCATGCGGGTCCGTTTTCTGCTACCCTCAGGGCATGACCGGCGACAGGAATGAGCGAGCGCTCGTGACGGAGTGGCGAGAGATCCTCGCCGTTCACGCGCGCACGGCCTGTGAGATCGACCGTGAGCTGCACCAGTTCGGACTGGGTGCCAGCGACTTCGAGGTGCTGGACGTACTCGCCGACGGCGACCCCCAGGACGGCGGATGCTCCTTCCGCGTCCAGGAACTCGCCGACCGCGTCCACCTCAGCCAGAGCGCGTTGTCCCGCCTGGTCGCCCGCCTGGAGAAGGAGGGCCTGGTCGGCCGGGACATCTGCAGCGAGGACCGGCGCGGCGTGCGTGTCGCCCTCACCCCCGAGGGCTGGGAGCGTTACGAGAAGGCGCGTCCTGGCCACCTCGCCGTACTCGAGCGGATGCTGCCCAAGGGCGCGAACCCGCTGACCGGCACCGGCCTCACCTGACGCAGGCGGGCCCCGGGGCCACTGCGGTTGGATCGGCCGGGGTTCAGCCGATCGCGGCGGTCCGCTGCCACAGCTCCACCAGCGAGCCGTCGCCCTCGACGGCCAGCGCTTCGTACGGGCCGCGGTTCCACAGCGCGCGGTAGAGGTCGTTCGCCCGCCCGCTGATCGTGCAGTCCGCGGGCCCATCCGCTCCGCGCTCGGTGACCGGCTGCTCGGCGGACAGACGCACCAGCCAGTCGTGCCCGGTGTCGGTCGATCGTATCCGCAGGGTACGCGGCTGCTCGGTGCGGACCTGGCTGCGCCGCCGGCCGTGGAAGCCGGCGAGCAACTCGTCCACCCCGTCCGCCGCGAAGGCGCTGTCCACCGGGGAGAGCGCGATTCCACGCGCCCTTTCGGCGTCGATCCGGTGCATGGTGGTCTCGTGCGCCTGCCGGCGCGCCCAAAAGGCCAGCGCCGAGGGTGCGGTCAGGAAGAACCAGCAGGTCAGGTCCGCCGGGGCGGCGGTCAGCGCCTCGGTGAGCCGGCCGTGCATCCGCAGGTACCAGTCGAGGAGTTCGCCGTCGTCCGGTGCGGCCGGATCCAGGGCCTTGCGTTCCATGGCGCCGGTGAGCACGTAGTCCGCCGCCCAGCGGTGCACCGACGCGGTGTGCGTCACCAGATCGCGCACCCGCCAGCCCGGACAGGGCGGCACCTCGGCGTCCAGCCCGGCCCCGGCCGCCGCGTCGGCCAGCAACGGCCCTTCCCGGCGCAGTGTGTCGATGAACTCGGCGGTCTCCATACCGGGATTGTGCAGTACGGGGCTTCCGCCCGGGGTCAGCCGGCCGGAATCCGGCGCCTGCGCAGCCGGGCCAGCCAGCCGAGCAGGCCCGCGTTCACCACCGCCGAGACCACCGCGGCCAGCACCGTCAACGACCAGCCCCACCAGCCGTACGCCGTGGCGCCCCCGTTCATCCCGCCCAGCGTGGCGAACAGCGACCACAGCAGCGGCGTCCAGGGCAGGGTCAGCAGCATCAGCACCACCTCGGTGGGCGACAGGTGGAGGTGCGAGCGCGCGGCGGTGTCGACCAGCACGAGGGCCAGCGCGATCGCGACCGTCCACAGATAGCCGCGGGAGACCCGTTCCCGCAGCAGGCTCCGGGCGGCGGCCGCCGCCCACGTCGGTATGCGCATCGCTCCTCCTGCGGGCGCCTCGGTACGGAGCGGGCGGGTGCTACGCGCGGTAACACCTCCCGCGTGCCGACCAATATGCCGCCGCGGGGCCGGAAGAGCGCCTGTGGCGTACGTCAAATCCGTCCGTGGATGTACGTTGCGGCTCCCCGGTACGCCGGCCCGGGTCGGCCCCGGCTCAGCGCGCGCCCGCGCCCTCGCGCCGTACCGACCAGGCGATGCCCGCGGCGACCGCGGCCAGGGCGGCGACCGTGGTCAGCGCGGTCGGCAGGCCGAAGGCGTCGGTGAGGAAGCCGATCGAGGGCGGGCCCAGGAGCATCCCGCCGTAGCCGAAGGTGGAGGCGGCGGCGACCCCACTGGGGCCGGTGAGCTCGCCGGCCCGGGCGATCGCGGTCGGGAAGAGGTTGGCCAGGCCCAGGCCGGTGATCGCGAAGCCGACCATCACCAGCGGTGCCAGCGGCGCGAGCGCGCCGATCAGCATGCCGCCGCACGCGGTCAGCCCGCCGAGGACCAGTGCCCGGGTCCGGCCGAACCGCTCGATCAGCGTGGTGCCGGACAGCCGTCCGAGCGTCATGGCCAGCGCCACGCACGCGTACCCGGCCGCCGCCAGGCCCGGGCCGGTGTGCAGGTCCTGCTGGAGGTGCAGCGGCCCCCACTCGGCCAGCGCCCCCTCGCCGTACGCCGTGCACGCCGCGATCAGGCCGAAGACGGCGACCAGCACGGCCGGGTGGCCGCCGGCGGCCGGGCGCGGTGGGGCGGTGGGTGCCTGTGCGCCGGGTGCTTGTGAGGTGGATGGCTGCGTGGCCGGCGTCTGCGCGGCCGGTGCCGGCTTGGTCTGCGCCGGGGTGCGGCCGATGGGGTGGGCGACCAGCACCCGGCCGGCCGGCAGGATCGCGGCCAGGCCGATCGGGGTGAGCAGCAGCAGGTGGGTCGCGGGGGACAGGTGGGGCGCCAGGATGCCGCCGAGGCCCGCGCCGAGCAGGCCGCCCAGGCTGTAGGCGGCGTGGAAGCTGGACATCACCGGGCGGCGCAGGGCTGCCACCAGGTCCACGGCGACGCTGTTCATCGCGACGTTCAGGCCGCCGTAACTGACGCCGAAGCACAGCAGCACCAGGCCCAGGGCCAGGGCGGAGTGGGTGCGCGGCGGCAGCGCGATGCTGAAGGCGAGCATGACGCCGGTCGCCACCGTCACCCGTTCGCTGCCGAAGGCCCGGCACAGCCGGCCGGTGAGCACCATCGTGGCGACCGCGCCGGCCGACACGCCGAGCAGCGCCAACCCGAGCTGCCCCGCCGACGCGCCCACTTGGGCCTTGATCGCGGGGATGCGGACCACCCAGCCGGCGAACAGGAAGCCGTCGACGGCGAAGAACACGGTCAGCGCGGTGCGCAGGGTGCGCAGCGCGGGGTCGACGGCGGCGGTCGGGGCGGTGCGGGCGGCGGAGGCGGCACGATGGGAGCGGGACAGCACTGTCCCTATTTTGTTTAGCGTCGGCACAAAGTGAGAATAGAGGGGTGACGCAGATTCGGACAAGGCTTGAGCGCGGCCGGGGGGCGCTCGGCCCGGCACTTTCCCTCGTGCACACCGGCCGCGCGGCGACCCGCGCACTGCTCACCGCCGAACTCGGGGTGACCCGGGCAACGGCCGGCGCGGTCGCCGCCGAACTGGAGGCGCTCGGGCTGATCCGCGTCGACACCAGACCGCTGGGCCCGTCCGGCGCGCAAGGGCGCCCCTCGCACCGGCTCGACGTGGCGCCCGGCGGGCCGGTGGCCCTGGCCGCCCAGGTGCACGCCGACGGCTTCCGGGCCGCGCTCGTCGGGCTCGGCGGGGAGATCGTGGCGACCGCGCCCGGGTCCATGACCGTGCCCGCCGACCCCGCGCATGTGCTCGGCGCGGTGGTCGAGGCCGGCGCCGCGCTGCTGCGCGCGTCCGGGCGGGTCTGCATCGGCGCGGGCCTGGCCGTGCCCTCCGCGGTCGCCGAACCCGAGGGGACCGCGCTCAACCCCCTGCACCTGGCCTGGCCGGCGGGCGCGCCGGTGCGCCAGGTGTTCGCCGAGCAGATCCTGCGGGTCGGCATCCTCGGGCCCGACGGCGAACCCGTGCCCTCCTTCGTGGGCAACGACGTCAACGTGGCGGCGCTCGCCGAACACCGCCACGGCGCCGGCCGCGACGCCGAGCACCTGCTGGTGGTCGCCTCCGGGCACCGCGGCGTCGGCGGCGCACTTGTGCTCGGCGGACGCCTGCACACCGGCAGCGCCGGCCTCGCCCTGGAGGTCGGCCACCTGACCGTGGTGCCCGACGGCCGGCCCTGCCACTGCGGCAGCCGCGGCTGCCTGGACGTCGAGGCCGACCCGCTGGCCTTCCTCGAAGCCGCCGGCCGCACCCCCGGCCCCGAGGGCTCGCTGCTCCAGCAGAGCCGCGACCTGCTCCGCGAGGAGTACGCCGACCCGGCCGTCCGCGCCGCCGCCCACGTCCTCATCGACCGCCTCGGCCGCGGCCTGGCCGGCCTGGTCAACGTCCTCAACCCGGACCGCATCCTGCTCGGCGGACTCCACCTCCACCTCTTCGAGGCCGACCCCGAAGCGCTGCGGGCCGTGGTCGCCGACCACAGCCTCTGGGGCCGCAGCGGCAGCGTCCCCCTACTGGCCTGCGCCCTGGACCACAACAGCCTGGTGGGAGCGGCTGAACTGGCGTGGCAGCCGGTGCTCGACGATCCTCTGGCGGTCCTCGGCTGAGGTGTAGGGCCGGTCGGGCGGGTGCTGGTCGTTCACCTGATCGGCCGCACTTCGGCGCGGGCCGCACCGGACCCGTCAGCGCAGGTGCCTGCCGACCCGCAGCCCCTCGCCCGCGAGCGGGCACTCGGTCAGCCCGGCTGTTCAGCCGTTTCCGGTTGCTGGTCGCCCACCCGATCGGCCGCACTTCGGCGCGGGCAACCTCATGGCGCAGGCATCCCCCGAGTCCGCCCGTGGACGGTCACTCAGCCGGCCGGGCTGCCTGCCCGGTTGCCGACCTGCTCGCCCGATCAGAACAGCGGCTGCGTCTCGTCCGTCGGTATGCGCAAGGGGGCGGTCGGCGCAGGTGAGGGCGTGCCGGCTTCCCGGGTCAGGGGCAGGCCCATGGTCAGGCGGGCGTCCAGCAGGAGGCGGGTGCCGGAGGACGTCAGGTAGACGTCGTGGCCGGCCACTGCGGTCACCGTGCCGGTCAGGCCGGTGCCCGGGGGCAGGGCGGTGACCTCGGCGGACGGAGGCGGTGCGGGGTTCTCCAGGCCGAAGAGGGCGACGTGGTCCACCGCGCGGAAGGGCAGCCTGCGCAGCGAGTCGGGCAGCAGGTCGCGGCGCGCCGTCACTTCTTCGTAGCGGTGGCGGAGTTCGGCGGCGCGCTCGGCGGCGGGGGGAAGGCGGAAACGGGGCGCGCGCTTGGCGGTGCCGGGCACGCGGTCGGGAACGCGCAGCGCGCTGCCGAGGACCGCCTCGGTGCGGCGTGCCGTCATCAGGGGGCCCTCGCCGAGGAAGGTGAAGCACAGGGCGGCCTGCTCCAGGAGGCGTACGGAGCCGCGCTCGGCCCCGGTGATCCCGACCTTGTGCCGGCCGGGACCGAAGTACGCCAGGTAGACCCGGTACGGGCGCGGGTCGTCGGCGCGGGTGTCCGCGGCCACCGAGGAGGAGCGGTCCAGCGCGGCGCACGCCGGACACTGCCCGCCCCGGACCTGCGGCGCGAGCTCGGCGCCGTACGGGCACGCGGTCCAGGTGCCGCCGCGCACCACACCGCCGCATCGGCGCCCGGCATCGGACGGCACGGTGAATTGCAGCGGCCCGCCCACCGCCAGCGGGCTCACCCGTCCCTCGCCGCGCGGCCCGCGCCACCCCCACCCGGGCCGACCGTCCTGCCACCGCACCCCCGTGCACCACCACATACCCCGGACTTTACGTCCCCCCACCGACAGTCCGGGTGCCGTCCGGCGGAGCAGCCCGGGCGCGGCGCCGTACTCCCCGCGGAGCAGCCCCGGTGCCGCTGGCCGGACGACGACCGGGCGGGGTCGGCGGCGGCAGGCTCGGAGCGTCTGAGAAGAACCGCACAGGAGGTGGTGGGCGATGGTGTCGCTCGCGTTCCACGACGGAGGACCGGGGCCGTGGGTGCTGCTGGTGCCGCTGGTATGGGCGGCCGTGGTGGCCGCCGTGGTCACGGTGGTACGGCGGGCCGGTTGGCGCGGCGGGCCCTGGCAGCACCGGGTGACCGGGAACGGCGGCGAGCACTCGCCGATGGCGGTGCTGGGCCGGCGCTTCGCCGCCGGGGAGATCGACGAGGAGGAGTACTGGCGGCGGATGTCCGTACTGGAGGAGCACTTCGCCCGGGCGCCGCGCGGCCGAAAGGGTGGTGCGGCATGACCGGGGGAGTGGCCGCAGGAGCGGTGACGGCCGGGACGGGGGCCGCGGCGGACATCACGGCCGCCGCCCGGGTGGTGGCCGCGTCCAAGGTGTACGGCACGGGGGACGCGGCCGTGCGCGCCCTGGACGCGGTGACCGTCGGCTTCCCGGCCGGCCGGTTCACCGCGATCATGGGCCCTTCCGGCTCCGGAAAGTCGACGCTGATGCACTGCGCGGCGGGTCTGGACTCGCTGACCTCGGGCGCGGCGTACATCGGGGAGACCGAACTGGGCGCCCTGGGCGACCGGCAGCTCACCCTGCTGCGCCGCGAGCGCGTCGGCTTCGTCTTCCAGTCCTTCAACCTGGTGCCGACCCTCACGGTCGCCGAGAACATCACGCTGCCGCTCGACCTGGCCGGGCGCAGCCCGGACGCGGCCTGGGTGGACGGCCTGATCGACGTGGTCGGCCTCGGCGGGCGGCTGCGGCACCGGCCGGGCGAACTGTCCGGCGGCCAGCAGCAGCGCGTCGCGGTGGCCCGCGCCCTGGCCGGCCGGCCCGAGGTGGTGTTCGCCGACGAGCCCACCGGCAACCTCGACTCGCACTCCGGCGGCGAGGTGCTGGCCCTGCTCGGCCGCGCGGTACGCGAGATGGGCGGCACCGTGGTCATGGTCACGCACGATCCGAGTGCGGCGGCCCACGCCGACGAGGTGGTCTTCCTCGCCGACGGCCGCCTGGTGGACCGGATGACCGGGCCCACCGCCGGCGCCGTACTGGACCGGATGAAGGCATTCGACGGGCGGGGCGGAGGCGGGGCACAGTGAGCACGGCAGCCGAATCCGCGCGCGGGCCCGGGCAGGGAGCCGGTCCGGGCCATGGTTCAGGTCCCGGCCGCGGTTCCGGTACGGCCCCGGGTACGGGCGCGGCGCCCGCCTCCCTCCGGATCGGCCTGGCCGGACTGCGCGCCCACAAGCGGCGCTTCGCCGGCACCTTTGTCGCCGTTTTCCTGGGGGTGGCGTTCCTGGCCGGCACCATGGTGATGGGCGACACCCTGAGGGCGAGTTTCGGCGCGCTGTTCGGCGACGCCAACAGCGGCACCGACACGGTGGTGCGCGGCGCCGACCAGATCAAGGCCGGCCGGGGCCCGGGCGTTCGCGAGCCCGTGCCCACCGACCTGATCGCCGCCGTGCGCAAGGTGCCGGGTGTCGCCGCGGTGGCGCCCGACATCGAGGGCGCCGGCCAGTTGGTCAAGCCCGACGGCACCTCGCTGGACACCAAGGGCCCCACGGTCGCCGCCAACTGGATCGACGACCCGCGGCTGAACCCGTACCACCTCGTCGACGGCCGCGCCCCCACCCGTCCGGGTGACGCGGTGCTGCTGCGGGACACCGCGACGCAGGCCGGCCTGCACCTCGGCGACACCACGCTGCTGCGTACCCCCGACCCGGTACGGATCAGGATCGTGGGCCTGGCCACCTTCGGCGGGCAGGACAAGCAGGGCGGCTCCACGTACACCGCGCTGACCACGGCCGACGCGCAGCGTTACCTGATGCCCAGGCCCGGCGAGGCGACCACGCTCAAGGTCCGGGCCGACGCCGGGATCGGGCAGGCCGAGCTGACCCGGCGGGTCGCCGCGGTGCTGCCCGCCCGTTTCGAGGCGCTCACCGGACAGCAGGCCAGTACCGAGACGGAGTCGGCCACCGCGGGCACCTTCCTGACCGCCTTCACCACCCTGCTCGTGGTGTTCGCCGGAATCGCGCTCCTGGTGGCGACTTTCAGCATCCACAACACCTTCGCGATCGTCGTCGCCCAGCGCACCCGGGAAAATGCGCTGCTCAGGGCACTGGGCGCAACCCGCCGCCAGGTGCTCGGTTCGGCTCTCGCCGAGGCCGCGGCGGTGGCGGTCACCGCCTCAGGTCTCGGGCTGCTGGGCGGCATCGGGATCGCGGCCGGACTGCAGGCGCTCTTCCCGGCGGCGGGTTTCCCGTTCCCGGACAGCGGGCTGGTGATCAAGGCCGTGGCGATGGCGGTGCCGCTCGCGGTCGGAGTGCTGGTGTGCGTCGGTTCGGCGGTGCTGCCCGCGGTACGCGCCGGCCGTACCGCCCCGATCGCCGCACTGCGCGACAGCGCGGCCGAGTCCGTCGGCGTCTCCCGGTGGCGGGCCCTTTCCGGCGCGGTCGCCGGCGCCGCGGGGGTGACGCTGACCGTGATCGGGGCGGCGGGCACCACTGTGCCGGCCGCCGCCGTCGGCGCGGTGCTCACCCTGGCCGCCTTCGTCGTCCTCGGCCCGGTCGCCGCGCCGGTCGCGGTCCGCGTGCTCGGCGCGCCCGTCGCCCGGCTGCGCGGGGTCACCGGACGGCTCGCCCGGCGCAATGCGCTGCGCAGCCCGCGGCGCACCGCCGCCACCGCGACCGCGCTCATGATCGGCGTGGCGGTGGTCTCGCTGTTCGCCGTGCTCGGCGCGTCCATGAAGGCCACGCTCAACCAGACGGTGAACCGGTCCTTCGCCGGTGATGTCGCCGTGAACGAGCCGGTGTACGGCGCCGGCGGCAGCGGCATCAGCCCGCGGCTCGCGCCCGCTGTCGCCAAGCTGCCGCAGGTCCAGCAGGCGGTCGGGCTCGGCCGCGGCATCGCCGAGATCGACGGTGCCGGGCGGCAACTGACCGTCACCGATCCGGTGGCCCTGTCCCGGCTGCTGGACCTGGGCACGGTCCGCGGCTCGCTCGCCGGGCTCGGCACCCGCTCGATCGCGGTCGCCAGGCCCGAGGCGGACAAGCACGGCTGGACCACCGGCAGTCGCGTCACCATCGCCTTCGCCGACGGGCAGCGGCTGCCCTTCACCATTGGCGCGGTCTACGGGCAGGCGGACCTGGCCGGCGACTACCTGATGACCCGCGCGGCCTGGGCCCCGCACCGCACCCAGGACAAGGACACGCTGGTCGCCATCTCGTTCCGGCCCGGGGTGTCCATTGCCGCCGGAAAGGCGGCCGTCGAGAAGGCGGTGGTGCCGTTCGGCAGTCCGGACGTGCAGACCAAGAGCGAGTACGCCACGTCGTCCGCGGCCGGCATCAACACATTCCTGACGTTGATCTACGCGTTGCTGGCGCTCGCCGTGCTGATCGCCCTGCTGGGCATCGCCAACACTCTCACCCTCGCGGTGCACGAACGCACCCGCGAACTGGGTTTGTTGCGCGCGGTCGGGCAGACCCGGGCCCAACTGCGGGCCATGGTGCGGTGGGAGTCGGTGGTGGTGGCCGCCTTCGGCACGGCGGGCGGGCTCGGGCTCGGCGCGTTCCTCGGCTGGGCGCTGGTGCGCGCCACGGACAGCTCCGGCACGGGTGCCTTCGCTGTGCCGCCGGTGTCGCTGGGCGTGGTGCTGTTGGTCGGGGTTCTTGCGGGGGTGCTGGCGGGCTGGCGCCCGGCCCGGCGTGCGGCTCGGCTCGATGTGCTCAGGGCTATTGCCGCGGATTGAGGTGGCCGCAGCTTATTGGTGGGCCGCGGGGGTGGGGTTGTTGCTGGTGTGGTCGGGCTGCCGGTTGTCGGTGGTTGGTCGCGCAGTTCCCCGCGCCCCTGGGGTCTCCGGTGGTGCCGCGGTGCGCTTGGTCGCCGTTGGCCGTGGGCCGCACCGGTGGGGTGGTTGCGGCTGTGGTCGGGTTGCCGGTTGTCGGTGGTTGGTCGCGCAGTTCCCCGCGCCCCTGGGGCTTCCCGTGGTGCCGCGGTGCGCGTAGGCACCGTTGGCCGTGGGTTTTCCGTGGTGCGGCGGTGCGCTTGGTCGGCTTCGGCCGTGGGCCGCACCGGTGGGGTGGTTGCGGCTGTGGCCGGGTTGCCGGTTGTGGGTGGTTGGTCGCGCAGTTCCTCGCGCCCCTGGGCCGTTCACCAAGGACCGGCCGCCGGCTCCCTGGGGGGAGACGGCGGCCGGTCCTGTGCGTCGTCGGCGGCCGGCGAGGGTCAGGCGGCGGCGGGCAGGGGGGTGGAGATGAGCGAGGTCGCCTGGGGGACCCGTTCGATCGCGGGCGGCTCGTGGGGGACGGCCGAGCGCAGGGGGACCAGTTTCGGCGCCGGGGCGGGGGCCGGGGCGCGCAGGACGAACCAGACCACCTTGCCGTCGTCGTCGGGCAGCAGGTCGGTGCCCCAGGCGTCGCTCACCGCCTCGACCATGGTCAGGCCGCGGCCGGTGGTCGCGGTGGGCTCCACCGGCCGCAGGTGCGGCAGGCGGGTGTCGTGGTCGGCGACGGCCACGGTGAGACGGCCGGTGTCCAGGGTCAGCTTGACCGCGCACTTCTTGTCGGGCCGGGCGTGCCGGTGCACGTTGGCCAGCAGCTCGCTGATGCCCGAGGACGCCGCGTCGATGAGCGGGTCGAGACGCCAGTAGCGGAGCTGGGCGGACACGATGCGGCGGATCTGCTGAATCCGGTACGGATGCGCCTCGAGCTCGAGCGCGCACTCCCTGACCGCCGGGTCGGCTTGGTCGGCTTGCATGATCACGGCTGCGACTCCCTCCGCGGCGGGGCCGGGCCGCGCTGGACGCGGCCCTGGCCGTGCGCCGCTCCGATGGGAACACCTGAGCGGATTGCTTAGAGTGACTGCTGCAGTACTCCGTGATGCGTGATGCGTCTTCAGGGTGACCCGTCCACCGGCCGGCCGCAACCGCAGCGGGCCTGCCCCCGTACCGGCTCACTCCACCAGGCCGTCGTCCGGGCCGCTACGGGCCAGCGCCGCCAGGGCGGTCAGCGCCTCGCGGAGCACCGGCAGCGGGGGAGAGGCGAGGCCGATCCGGACCGCGTTCGGCGCACGGTGCGGACCGACCACGAAGGCGGCGGCCGGGGTCACGGCGATGCCCCGGCGGGCCGCGGCGGCGGTGAAGGTGTCCGCCCGCCACCGCTCGGGCAACTCCCACCAGCAGAAACACGCGTGCGGGTCGCGGCGTACCGCGAAGCCGGCCAGCGCCTGCGCCGCCACGGACTGGCGGGCCGCCGCGTCCGCCCGCTTGCCGGCGGCCACAGTGGCCGCCGTGCCGTCGGTGATCCAGCCCGTCACGGCCTGGAGGGCGTAGCCGCCCGCCGTCCACGCCCCCGAGCGCAGCGCGGCCGCCAAGCGGTCGGCAAAGGCCGGCGGGGGCACCGCGAAGCCCAGGGCGAGGCCCGGGGCCAGCCGCTTGGACGTGCTGTCGGCGAGGATCACCCGCTCCGGGGCGTACGCGGCCAGCGGGGGCGGCGCGTCGGGCCGCAGGAACGACCAGACCGCGTCCTCCACGGCCGGCAGGTCCGTCGCGCGCAGGGCCGTCGCGAGGTCGGCGCGGCGCCGGTCCGGCATGGTCACCGTCAGCGGATTGTGCACGGTCGGCTGCACGTACACCGCCGACAGCGGCGCGTCGCGGTGCGCGGCCCGCACCGCGTCCGGGTCCAGGCCCTGCCGGTCGCAGGCGAGCGGGACCAGGACGATGCCCAGCCGGGCGGCGATCGCCTTCAGCACGGGATACGTGAACGCCTCCACCCCCAGCCGGCCGCCCGCCGGGACCAACGCGCCGAGCGCCGCGGCGACGGCCTGCCGGCCGCTGCCCGCGAACAGCACCGCGTCCGCCGCCGGCGTCCAGTCCTTCCGCGCGAGCAACGCGGCCGCCGCGCTCCGGGCCGCCGCCGTGCCGCTCGCGGATACCGGGCGCAGCGCGACCGCCAACTGGTCCGGCCGGGTCAGCGGTTCCAGGCCCGCGGCCAGCAACTCGCTCTGGCCGGCCGCCACCGGGTGGTTCAGCTCCAGGTCCACCCGTGCCTGAGCCGGCTCCGCCAGCGCCGGCCCCGGCACGACCTGCGCCGCCCGCACGAACGTCCCCCGGCCGACCTCCCCCACCACCAGCCCGCGCCGCGTGAGTTCGCCGTACACCCGGCTCGCGGTCGACTCGGCGATCCCGTACCTCTTCGCGAACGCCCGCTGCGTCGGCAGCCGTTCCCCCGCCCGCCACCGCCCCTCCCCGATCTGCCGCGCCACCATGTCGGCCACCCGCCGAAAGTCCTGCACGCTCCCTCTCCTTCCGACCGGTGAGGTCTTCCCGACCCGTGCGGTCGCCCGGCATCGTCCCGTAACCCGGCGTCCCGCCGACCCGGGAGGCGGGCCGGCGGGACGCCGGGATCGGGCAGGCGCCCAGGGTTTCAGGCGGCGGTCACTTCTTCGGTCACTTCTTCACCTGGAACGGCGCGCTCTGGTCCGCGCCCGGGAACGCCGGCAGCGGCAGGTTCGCCGACTCGGTCTGCGCCGCGACGTTCGCCGCCCTGACCGCGGGGTCGAACTCCGGGCTGGTCGGCGCGGGTTGTGCGGTGCCGGACAGGGCGCCGGTCAGGTCGCTGAAGGTCTGCCGGCGCCAGCGGCTGAGGTTGGGGTAGGTGACCGGTCCCCGGCCCGACAGCCCGCCGGCGGCGGCGACGGACTCGACGAGCCGCAGGCAGGAACCGTGGTCCGACACGTCGGAGAAGATCTTCCCCCCGGTCGACCAGGGCGAGACGACCCAGCACGGCACGCGGAACCCGGCGCCGACCGGCAGGTTGCCGCCCGGCGTGCCGAGCGGGGACGGCATGGTCACGAACTCCTCGGGGAACTCGTCCGGGTCCGGGGTGGGCGGGACCACGTGGTCGAAGAACCCGTCGTTCTCGTCGTACTGGATCACGAACACCGTCGTGTTCCACAGGTCCTGGTTGCTGAGCAGGGCGTCGAGCTTGCCCGCGAGGAAGGCGGCGCCCTTCGCCGGGAGGGACGGGGGGTGCTCGGAGGAGTTGTTGGCCGCGATGACGGACACGTCGGGCAGGACGCCGTTGGCGCAGTCCTCCTCGAAGGCCATGGTCGAGTGCGTCGCCGGCGTCGGGTTGGCCGGGTTGCCGATCCCACCGGGGGTTCCGTCACCGAACAGGGCGCCGCTGGCGTTGACCGCGTTCCACAGCTCGATCGGGATGCCCGTCCTGCTCTGGAGCTTGGGGAACCACTTGAAGGTGCCCGGGGCCCCGTAGCACTTGAAGCTGATCCCGGCCTTGAACAGGGTCTCGGCCCCGCTCTCGAAGGTGAACGTGTGGTCGCCGCCGGTCTCCAGCAGTGGGCCGCCGCCCAGTCCCTGCGGGTCGATGGTGCCGTTCTCCCAGAACAGCCGGTTGCAGTCGGTCGGGCCCAGCACCGAGCAGTGGTGGCCGTCGAGGAGCGTGAACGCGTCGGCCAGCGCCCAGTGGAACGGGATGTCCTCCCGCTTCAGGTAGCCCATGGTGTACTGGCCCTTGCCCGGGCCGCCGTACTCGATCTTGCTCCGCACCCAGCCGTCCATCGCCCCGCGGTTCCAGGACGCGTGCTGGGGCTGCCAGTTGTGGCTGAGCGACGGCACGGCCGCGCCACCGGCGTTGATGGTGTCGAGGTGGAACGGCTCCAGGTAGCCGTCCCGGTTGGCCGGGTCGGGCTGCTGGAACACCGACCGCCCGTTCGGCAGCTTGACGGCGTGGGGGTCGGAGAAGCCCCGGACCCCGGGGTAGGTCCCGAAGCAGTGGTCGAAGCTGCGGTTCTCCTGCATCAGGAACACCAGGTGCTTGACCTGACTCAGGTCGAAGGAGGAACGGGAGGAGGCGGCCGCGGCCTGCGCCTTCAGCACGCTTTCGGGCAGGTACCCGGCCAGCGCGGCGGCAGTGGCCAGCCTGGTCCCGGTCCCGATGAACCCGCGGCGGGAGATCTTGGCCTGCCAGGGCTTGGCGCGCAGCGGCTCAGCATTCCGGTCGGTCACGAGAAGGCCTTTTCGTTGTCGTCGTGACGGGCGGAGTCGTCGTCATGGGCGGATGAGCGGCTGCGCTCAGGAGGCGGGACCTGCCGGGGCGACCGGGCCGGGGGCCGAGCCGGACCGGGCCAGCCCGGTCACCTCCGCGACCTCGTCGTTGCTGGTGTCGGCGATGTAGACGTCGCCCGCGGCGTCCTCGGCGGTGCCCACCGGCTGGCTCAGCGTCGCCCGGCTCGCCGGCCCCCCGTCGCCGTTCTCACCCGAGCCCTCCAGGGTGCCGGCGATCGGTGTGGGCACCGACCCGTCCAGCCGAGTCACCACGTTGTCAGGGGTGTTGGAGACGTACACATGGCCCTGGAAGGCCGAGACGCCGATCGGCCGGACCAGGTCGCCGCCACTGCCGCCCGGGGCGTTGTAGGCGAGGGTGGTCAGCCGGGGCGCGGCCGCGGGACTCGCCGCGGCCCGGGCCGGGGCGGAGGTGGTGGCGGGAGCGGACGGGGCCGCGGCCGGGGTGGTGGGTGTGCCCGCGGCCGGGGCGGTGGACGCGTCGCCGGCCGGCGAATCGGCGGCAGCGGCAGTGGTGGTGGCCGTGGCAGCGGCGGTCGGGGTGGCACCGGAAGCAGCGATCGGATCGGCGGGACCGTCCGACGACGTGAGCACGCCGGTGGCCGCGGCCGCCCCCGTTCCGGCCACGCCGAGGGCGAGGACCGCCGCGGCGACGGCCGGGTTGCGCCGCCGCACCGACCTCCATCCCCGTGGATTGTCCGGTGTACGCATCAACATCTCCTCATTTCTCTCCCCGGACCGGCGGGTCCGGGGCAAGGCTTCGCTCGAGCGGGCGGCATCGCGGCTCGGCGGTGGTGTCGCCGAGCCACGACGAGGTGATGCCGCCGGGAAAGGTCTCCGGCGGACAGGTGCGGGCGGCCCCGGCGTACGGTCGGTCGCCCGCTCCCTGGTGCGCGGGGATGGTCCGGCGGGCGAGTGGGACGGGCGGCGGGTCGATGCGCCGAGCCCGTCGGGTGGTACCTCGGGGCTTACGGCACGCGGGGGCGGTTGCCGGGCTCCTGGTGGGGCATTTCCTGCTTGCCGGGCGGGGTGGGCATCGGCAGTTGGGTGGTTTCGAACTGGGCCAGGTTGTAGGCACCGGCGGTGTCCGGCAGCACCGGCGGCTGCGTCTGGCCCTCGTTGAAGCGGAACGCCGAGGTCAGGTCGCCGGTGGTGGACCGGCGCCAGGCGGAGATGTTGGGCTCCGCGACTCCGGTGATCTTCTCCAGGAACCGCAGCTGCGAGGTGTGGTCGAAGGTCTCCGAGCAGACCCAGCCGCCGGCCGTCCAGGGCGAGACGATGACGCACGGCACGCGGAAGCCGAGGCCGCTGGGCAGGCCGCCGCCGTCGACCCCGCTGGGCGAGGTGCCGGTGACGAATTCGCCGGGCGTGCCCGCCGGGGGCGTCGGGGGCACGACGTGGTCGAACAGCCCGTCGTTCTCGTCGTAGGCCACGATGAAGACGGTCTTGGCCCAGACCTCGGGGTTGGCCGCGATCGCGTCGATCTTGCCGGCGATGAACTGGGCACCGGCGGCGGGCAGGTGGGCCGGGTGCTCGTCACTGGCCGCGGGCGGCAGGATCCAGC
The DNA here is from genome assembly GCF_016918855.1 of Actinacidiphila acididurans. Lineage (GTDB taxonomy): Bacteria > Actinomycetota > Actinomycetes > Streptomycetales > Streptomycetaceae > Actinacidiphila > Actinacidiphila acididurans. The sequence continues at coordinate 48,693 of NZ_JADKYB010000013.1, read as the reverse complement.
TGACCGTCGGCAGCTGGTCGTTCATCGCGTCGTACTCGAACTGCCCGACCGGCGTGTTCGTCATGCCCTGGTCGAAGAGCGGGTCCCCGGCCTTGGCCTGGTTGTAGGCGGCGAGCGCCTTGAACGGGGCAACGCCCGTGTTGGTGCTGGCGTTGCGGTAGATCTTCCAGCTCACCCCGGCCTCGGTGAGCCGCTCGGGGTAGGTGGTGAAGGTGAAGTGCCCGTTGGGCACGCCGCCGGTCTCCAGCGACGGGCCGCCGTACTGCCCCTGCGCGTCGTGGGTGCCGGCGATCCACATGTAGCGGTTGGGCCAGGTGGGGCCCAGCACCGAGCAGTGGTAGGCGTCGCAGATGGTGAAGGCGTCGGCCAGCGCGTACTGGAACGGGATGTCCTCGCGGGTGAAGTACCCCATGACGTAATCGGCGTTGGCGCCGTCGGACTCGCGCCGGGCCGGCATCCAGTTGTCGTTGGTGCCGCCGTTCAGCACCGCGTGCTCGCCGCCCCAGGTGTGGTCCAGCGACGGAATGGCCTGCGCGGCACTGATCCTGGTGTTCAGCCGGTACGGCAGCCGGTATCCGTCCGGGTGGGTCGGGTCGGGCTGCTGGAACACCGACCGGCCGCCCGGCAGCCGGACCGCCTGCGGGTCGTCGAAGCCGCGCACACCGGACAGCGTGCCGAAGTAGTGGTCGAAGCTCCGATTCTCCTGGAGCAGCATCACCACGTGCTTGATGTCGCTCAGCCGGCGGGTGGTCGGCAGCGGGGTGGCGAGCGCCTTGCGGACATTGGTGGGCAGTACATCGACGGCCGCGGCCAGGCCCGCCACCGAGGCGGCGGCGCCGAGCATGCGACGCCGGGTCATGCCCGCGGATTCCGGCCGGGCACCCGTATTGCCTGTCATAAAACGTCCTTCGGATCATGGTTGCCTTGTGCAACTTCAGGACGTTTTCAGGCTGGGCTGTCAATCAAGTGGATCGTTCAAACACACTGATCAACGGCGCCGTGTACTACTGGGAGGTTCATTTCATCCGGCGGGTGATGCGCCGATCGCAGGGCCTCGTCCCTGTGTTCGCAGCTCACGACACATGCCACCCGCGCCCCCGTGGTCCGCCGATTGCACCGAGATCAATAGGGGATTGCTCCGCCGAACAATCGCTGAATAGCATCGAGCGGCGCTCGGGGAAAGCCCGGACGCCGGGCGATAAAGGGGAGGGCGCGGCAGTGAGCAGGGCGGTGGTCGGCGGGATCGAGGTCGGGTACGACGTGGTGGGGGAGGGGGACGGCGTGCCGGTGGTGTTCGTGCACGGGCACCCGTTCGACCGGAGCATGTGGCGGCCGCAGGTGGCGGCGGGGATCGGTGGGCGCCGGGCGGTGGTGCCGGATCTGCGCGGGTACGGGGAGAGCGCGGTGGTGCCGGGCGCCACGCCGTTGGGGACCTTCGCCCGGGACGTGGCCGGGCTGCTCGACCTGGTGGGCGTCGGGCGGGTGGTGGTGTGCGGGCTGAGCATGGGCGGGCAGATCGCGCTGGAGTTCCTGCGGCTGTTCCCCGAGCGCGTCGCGGGGCTCGTCCTGGCCGACACCTTCGCGCGGGCGGACACCGCCGAGGGGAAGAAGGAGCGGTACGACAGGGCCGACCGCCTGGAACGCGAGGGCATGGTGGGCTACGCCCACGAGGTGCTGGACTCGATGATCGCCCCCGCCAACGTCACCGCCCTCCCGGCGGTCGCCCGGCACGTGCTGGACATGATGCTGGCCGCCCCGCCGGCCGGCGCCGCCGCCGCGCTGCGCGGCCGGGCCGAGCGGCCGGACTACACCGGCCTGCTCGGTACGATCGCGGTGCCCGCGCTGGTCGTGGTGGGCCGGGAGGACGTGTTCACCCCGGTCGCGGACGCGCGGTTCCTGCACGAGCACATCCCCGGCTCCCGGCTCGCCGTGATCGAAGGCGCGGGCCATCTGCCCAACCTGGAGCGGCCCGCGGAGTTCACCGCGGCGTTCGCCGGGTTGCTGTCCGCGGTGGACGACCGCGAGGCGGCGCGGGTCGGGCCGTAGGGCCACCGCGCACCACCGCGGGCGCGGCGCCGTACCACTGCACCCTCCGGAGTCAATGCCGCCACACGCCGTGAATGCCGCCGCACAGCGAACGCAGAGAAGTTTACGAAAGGCTGACGTCCGCACTTTCGGAATTGTTCACCGCCCTCGCACCGTGTTCGAATCGGGGCATGGATGAAAGTGGGACGCCCCCGGTGGCCGGGGGAGGAGACCAGGAATCCGCCGAGGAGGGCCGGGGCAGCCCGGTGGGCCGGCGGCTGGTGCTCGGCATGCTGGGGCTGGGTGTGGCGGGTGTGGCGTACGGCGCCGGCATCCAGGACAAATTGGACAACGTGCTCGCCTCCGTCAGTGCCAAGGACCCCACCGGCGTCACCGACCTGCTGCCCGGCGGCGGCGGATTCCGGTTCTACTCGGTGTCGAACTCCATCCCGCACCGCGGTGAGAGCGACTACCGCCTGACCGTCGGCGGCCTGGTCGACCGGCCGGCCACGTACCGGCTGTCCGACCTGCGCGCCCTGCCGCAGACCCGGCTGACCCGGGACGTGCAGTGCGTCACCGGCTGGCGGGTGCCCAAGACGGTGTTCTCCGGGGTGACGCTGTCCACCCTGCTGGACGCCGCAGGAGTCCGCTCCGAAGGCACCGCCCTGCGTTTCACCTGCTTCGACGGCGTGTACACCGAGAGCCTGACCCTCGACCAGGCCCGCCGCCCCGACATGCTGGTGGCGCTCACCATGAACGACAAGCCGGTCACCGCCGCCCACGGCGGGCCGGTCCGGCTCTACGCCGCGCCCATGTACTTCTACAAGTCCGCGAAGTGGCTGTCGGGCATCACCGTCACCAAGGACGTCCAGCCCGGCTACTGGGAGCACTACGGATACGACGTCGACGGCTGGGTCGGCAAGTCGAACGGGCGCAGTGATGACCCGACTTCATGACGCCATGGCCGGGGCCGAGAACTCCCGGGCCGCCGCCATGGTGCGCCGCTTCACCCGCGCCGAGACCTGGGTGCACCGCTCGCTGGCCTGGCTGATGGGCGTGTGCGCGTTCACCGCCGCGGCCCTGTACGTCCCCCAGCTCGCCGAGATCGTCGGCCGGCGCCGGCTGGTGGTCACCGTCCACGAGTGGTCCGGCATCCTGCTGCCGGTCCCCGTCCTCGCGGGCCTCGTCTCGCGGGCCTTCCGGGCCGACGCCGGCCGGCTCGGACGGTTCTTCCCGCACGACTGGCGCTGGCTGCGTGCCCTGGTGCGCACCCGCAGGCGCGAGCCGTCGCTGGCGGGCAAGTTCAACGCCGGGCAGAAGCTGTACGCGGCCTTCAGCGTCGGCGCCGTCCTGGTCATGATCGGCACCGGGGTGCTGATGTGGTTCCCGCGGCTTTCGCCCCTGTTCTGGCGGACCGGCGCCACCTTCGTGCACGACTGGCTCGCACTGCTGATCGGCGTGGTGATCGCCGGTCACGTCTGGCTGGCCGCCAAGGACCCCGAGGCACGCCGGGGCCTGCGCACCGGCCACGTACCGCGCTGGTGGATCCGCCAGGAGCACCCGCTGTGGAAACCGGACAGGCCTCCGCCGCACCGGAAGTGACCACGCGTCACATCGTTTCCGCCCGGTTCGCCCTTCGCGTCGGTTCCATTACAGCCAGGAAACCCCCCGGCCACCCAGGGGCCACCGGAGCGTCGCCCGGTTTCCTTACGTTCCCGGTATGACGACGTCTCAGGTGAGCGGGCCGGTGACGCACAGCGAACACCCGGCGGGGGCCGCGACATCCGGTGGGGGACGGGCCGAGCCGCGTCCGGGGAGGCGATTGCGCACCCGGCGGCCCGGCCCGGCCCGGCTGAGCGCTCGGGCCGGCGTGGCCGTGGTCCTGCTCGGAGTGCTGTGCGCGATGGCCGTGATCGGCACCGTGTCCGTCCGGCACGACATCAGCCGGCTGCGTACCTCGGTCGCCGAACGGGCCGCGGTCGCCGACCAGCTGCGGTTCGCGCTGGCCGACCTCGACGCCCAGCGGGCCGACACCCTGGCGCCGGGCACCATCGTCCTCAGCCCCACCCGGAGCGTGGTCGTCGGCAACCAGATCAACGCGCTGATCACCGCCCAGCAGCGCCGTACCCAGGTCAGCGACCTGATGCGGCAGCTCAGCGCGGACACCGAGCACGCCGACCGCATCCACGCGATGCTCGACGCGCTCGGCCAGTACGACGACCTGAGCGGCCGGGCCTCCTACGTGGACGACCAGCACGCCGACCGGCCGCCGGGCCGCCCGCCGCAGATCACCGTGTCCATGAACGTCCAGGCCGGGTTCCTGATGACCGACACCCTGCTGCCGGACGCCGACGCGCTCTCCCGCGCCTACCAGGCCCAGGCCGCCGACCTGCGGGCCGGCGCCCACGACGCGGCCGTGCGCTGGGCCCTGGTGGTCGGACTGCTCGGCGCGGTCACCCTGCTCTACCTGCTGTGGTGGCAGCGCGAGCTGAGCCGTGACTACCGGCGGCGGCTGAACCCGGCACTGGCCGTGGTCACCGCGGCGGTGCTGGCCGTGGCGCTGGCCGGCACCGTGGTGCTCGGTTCCGTCGCCGGCTCGGTGTCCACCGCGCAGCGCGAGGGACTGCGGCCCTGGGACCGGCTCGCTGAGGCCAGGGCGGTCGCGGCGCAGGCGGCGGCCGCCGAGAGCCGGTGGTTCGTGCAGGACCCGGCATTCGCCGTGCAGGACCAGATCCGGTTCGACGCGATGATCGAGGAACTCGACACGCTGCTCACGCCGGACGGCTACGCCACCGCCGCCGAGCGGCCCGCGTACCAGGACGTGCTCACCCGCTTCGGGCACTTCCGCACCGACGACCGCACCCTGCGCAAGCAGCGGGCGGCGGGCCGGATCGACCAGGCCGCCCAGACCCTCACCGAAGTGGCCCGCGGCGACGTCGCCTTCGACTTCTGGGACTTCGCCACCACCCTCGACGGCCTGGCCGGGCGCCAGTTGAACGACTTCACCACGCATGTGGACGACGCCCACGGCGCCCTGGACCTGTGGCCGGCGCTGCCCGCCGGAGCGCTCGGCGTCGCGGTCGGCCTGGTCTTCGCCGGGCTCCAGCGCCGCTACGCCGAATACCGCTGAGGAGGCCCGGCGCCGGGCTCCGTACCGTGACCCGGCGCCGGGCTCCCCGCGGTGAACCGGCACCGGCCCCGTACCGGAACCGGCGACCGAACAGGAATCGATTTTGTCCACCGGCCGGTCGGGCGTCATAGTGGCCGCAGGCTGATTCGCGTGCGGGGGGCACCGAAGGACGGACCGTCTCCCCGGCCGTGTCCGGACAAGACGAGAAGGCCGCTGTGACCACTGATTCTTCGCCCGCCCCCGAGGACGAGCCGGCGCTGCCGGACGACGTGTGGGAGCGGTTCGTCCACGACTCCGAAAGCGCGATACGCGCCACCGCTCCCAAGGAACCCTCGGCCCGGGCCCGGATGGTCGCCCGGCGGCTGCGCGAGGAGGAGGAACGGGCCGCCGCCGAGAGCAAGCGCCGCCGCCGGTTCGGGCGGCGCTCGGCCGCCGTGGCGCCGGAGGCCGGTGCCTGGCGGTCCGGCCGCACGGACGCCACCGAGCGCAGGCTGCGCCGCCGCGGCCGCCTGCGCGCCGGAATCGGCATCGTGCTGGTGGTCGCCCTGGTGCTGGTCGCGCTCCGGACGTTCTGACCGGCGCCGACCCGGCCGCGGCGCCGGCCTCGAAAGGCGGTCCGGGATCAGGCCCCGGGCGCCCGGTTGTCGGCCGGCGGCTCACCGGCCACGATCAGGTCGGACAGGTGCTCGGCGATCTCCTCGCGCAGCACCTCCGGGATCCCGGCGTCCGTCACCAGGGTGTCCACGTCCTCCAGTGACGCGAACGAACTCAGGCCCACCGTGCCCCACTTGGTGTGGTCGGCGATCACCACGACGCGCCGGGCCGAGCGGACGAACTGCCGGTTGGTCTCGGCCTCCGCCAGATTCGGCGTGGACAGCCCTGCCTCCACCGAGATGCCGTGCACGCCGAGGAAGAGCAGGTCGAAGTGGAGTGACTGGATGGCCCGGTCGGCCACCGGGCCCACCAGGGTCTCCGAGGGCGTGCGCACGCCGCCGGTGATCACCACGGTCGCCGCCGCCTCGCGGTGGTTCTGGCCGCGCCGCTGCCCGGACTGGAAGACGTCGGCGACCCGTACCGAGTTGGTGACCACGGTCAGGTCGGGCACGTCCAGCAGATGATGGGCCAGCGCGAATGCGGTGGTGCCGCCCGCCAGCGCGATGGCGCTGCCCGGCGGGACCAGCGCCGCCGCGGCCCGGCCGATGGCCTCCTTGGCGCCCAGCTCCAGCCCCGACTTCGCCTCGAAACCCGGCTCGTGGCTGCTCGGCTCCACCACCGGCACCGCGCCGCCGTGCACCTTCTCCACCACACCCTGGCGGGCCAGTGCGTCCAGGTCGCGGCGCACGGTCATGTCCGAGACGTTCAGCCGCCGGGTCAGCTCATTGACCCGCACGCCGCCCCGGCGCCGCACCTCGTCCAGGATCAGGGCTCGCCGCTGCTCCGCGAGGAGGTTCTGGTTGTCGCTCACCCGTGACCCCGTCCCGTTCGTGTCGTCGTCGGTCGTGTCAACGTCGCGCATCGTCGAGCGACGCAGCGGCCGGGCTCCGTCCCCCGGTCACGGGAACGCCGGTCCGCTGCGGTCATCCTTCCACGCCATGGGGTGCCAGGTGTACGGCGCATGACCGTTCCGTATCGCTCCTGGCCGTCCCCTGGCCCGTCCTCGGCCGCCTCCGGCCGGTCGTATCACGATTGCAGCACGGCCGGCGCGCGGCACGGTGACCGCCGCGGCGCGGCGGGCACCACCGGGGAGGAGCACGGCGCACCGGAGCTGCCATGGCCGTGGACATGCAAACCGAGGCGGCCGACCGCCGCCCGCTCGCCCTGGAGTTGATCGTGCACAGCGTCGGCGGCGCCACCCCCGAGCGCATGCTCGACGACCCGCGTACGGTCCGGGTGGCCGGCGACGAAACGGCCGGAATCCATCGCCGCGCCTACCGCGACCCGGCGGCCCGGCGCACCGTCGCCATCCTGTGGGACGTCGGCCCCTTCTGGCCGCCCCTACGGCTGCCCGCTGGCCCGCCTCTACGGCCGCTGGTTCCCGGCCCGCTTCGGGCCCGCGCGGCTGCGCGACCTGCACCGGCAGATGCACACCTGGTCGAATCTGTGGCGCGGCACCGACCCCATCGGCGGCCCGGTCCGTGTCGGCACCGGCCAGGACCCGGTGGACTGCGGGCCGCTGCTGGACCCGGCCGGCTACGGGCGAAGCGCCCGCCACCCGCTGCCCGAGCCGATCCTCGGGCACTGCGACTACCGGGCCGACCCGGCCTTCGCCGAGCAGCGGGCGCTGCTGCTGGCCCGGCTGTCCTCGACCACCGGGCCGGTGCCCGCTCAGGGCAGCGCCGGCAAGTCCTCCGGGTAGAGCAACTGCAGCTCGTCGTGCGTGGGTTCGGCGACGTGGGCCAGCCGCATCGCGTGCCGCTCGACCATCGCCTCGAACGTCTGCCGGGCGGTGCGCCCGTTGCCGAAGGCCGGGCCCTTGGGCAGCGCGGTGAAGTACTTCAGCAGCGCCTCCCCGGTGTCGTCGCCCAGCCGGTACTCCTGCTCGCGCGCCTGCGACTCCACGATCGACAGCAGCTCGTCGGCGGTGTAGTCGCCGAAGGTGATCGTGCGGGAGAAACGGGACGCCACACCGGGGTTGGCGGACAGGAACCGCTCCATCTCGGCGGTGTAGCCGGCCACGATCACCACCACCGCCTCGCGGTGGTCCTCCATCAGCTTCACCAGGGTGTCGATCGCCTCGCGCCCGAAGTCCCGGCCCGCGTCCTCCGGCGCCAGCGCGTACGCCTCGTCGATGAACAGCACGCCGCCTCGGGCCCGTTCGAACGCCTCCTGGGTGCGGATCGCGGTGGAGCCGATGTGCTCGCCCACCAGGTCCACCCGGGCGACCTCCACCAGGTGGCCCTGGTTCAGCACGCCCAGCGACGCCAGGATCTCCCCGTACAGCCGCGCGACCGTGGTCTTGCCGGTGCCGGGGGAGCCGGTGAAGACCAGGTGCCGGCGCGGGGACGCGGCCTTCAGGCCGGCCTGCTCGCGCCGCCGCCCCACCGAGATCATGTCGATCAGGGTGCGTACCTCGCGCTTGACCCCGTCCAGGCCGACCAGCGCGTCCAGGTCGCTCAGCAGCTCCTCGCCGGTGCGCTCCACCACCTGCACGGCCGGTTCGGCGGCCCGCGGCGCCGGCACCGCGCCCAGCAGGCCGTACGACTGGACGGCCGGCTGCCGCGCCGGGGTCGTGGCCGGTACCGGCGCCGGGGTCTCCTCGGTCGCGGCGCGGTCGCTGGTGCAGTCCTCGGTGACCGGGCCCGGCTCGGCGAACTCGTAACCACCGCGCGCGCACCGTTCGGTACGGCACTTGGTCAGCGTGGACCGGCAGCCGTCGATGATGTGGAAGCCGAAGCCGCGGCTGCCGGTGACCCGGCAGGCGGTGAAGGTGCCGCGGCCCTCCGCGGACACGTACACCCCCGCCTCGCCCGGGTTGGTGATCGTGCAGCGCTCCAGGGTGGGGTCGGCGCCCTTGGTGACTATCACCCCGGTCGAGGTGTCGTCGATGGTGACCTGGGCCAGGGTGCCGCCGCTGCCGTGGTCGCGGAACCAGGCGCCGGTGGCCGCCTCCCGGATCCGGCAGTCGTCCAGTTGCACCGCGGCGCCGTCGCTCACCGACACCGCGGTGTTGCGGATCTGCGTGAAGTCGCTGTCCACCACGTCGGCCCGGGAGCCGCGGTCGAGCACGAACAGCGCGTCGGGCACGTCGTGCACCCGGCAGGTGTCCAGGATCGCCACCGCGCCGTCGCTGACCCACACCGCCGGGTAGTCCCCGGTGCTGTCGTGGATCTCGCAGCCGTTGGCGTCCACCCGGGTGCCCGGGTCCCACACCGACAGTCCGTTGCGGCCGAACCCGCGCACCGTGCAGCGGGTCAGGGTGAGCACCGAACGCGCGCGCAGGTCCACCGCGTTCTCGGGCACGTCGTGGATGTCGCAGTCGGACAGCGCCAGCACCGCGTCGGTGTCCAGGGAGATGCCGTCGCCGGTGGTGCGGTGCACCTGGCAGTCGGTGAACTGGCCGGTGGCGCGGGCCGACAGCTGCACTCCGGCGCCGCGGATCTCGAACACCTCGCAGCCGACGGCCTCCAGCGTGGAGCCCTCGCCGGTCACCGACAGGCCGGTGCCGGAGGCGTGGTGGACCCGGCAGCGCTCCAGCCGCGGCGCGGCGCCGGACCGCACGCTCACCCCGCTCTGGCCCGCGGACACCACCTCGCACTCCTCGAACAGCCCGCCGGCGCCGTCCAGGACGCTGATCCCGATCCCGCCGGGGTTGTCCACCGACGTGCGCCGCACGGTGGGCCGGGCGCCGTCCCGTATCTCCAGGCCCACCGCGGAACGGGTGTTGATCCGCAGGCCGGTCAGCTCCGGGGCGCTGTCCTCCACCAGGAGCGCGGCGGCCGTGATGTCCTGGCCCTCCACCAGCAGGTCGTGCACCGCGGCGGCGGCCCGGACCGTCAGGGCGACGCCGGCCGACGGGGCGATCCGCACGGTGCCGGGACCGTCCGCGCAGCGCAGGGTGACCGCGTGGTCCAGCACCAGATTCTCCCGGTACGTGCCCGCGCTCACCGTCAGCACGTCGCCGTCGACCGCCGCTTCGAGCGCGGCGGCCAGAGTGTCGTACTCACCGGTGCGGCGGCGCCACCGCGAGCCGTTCGGGTTCGTGACCTGCACCACGCCATGTGCCATCGGGCTGCTCTGCCCCCACCTCTTGCATCGGCCGACCGGGGACCAACGGTAGCGCGAGCGCGGGCATGGTCGTGACGCCTCCGGGCAGTCGTCCGCGGACAACCGGCCGAACCCGGCCGCGGTCCGGTCCGGTACGCCCCCACCTGCCCTGATCCGCCACGGGCCGGTGAACGCCCGCGCGCAACACGACTGTTACGCGCTTCTGTTCCGGGGCGTCGGCATGCCGATCCCCTGCGCGGTGGGTCGTTGCTCCCGGGGTCGTTGCTTGTGGGGTTGTTGCTCGGGGCTGCCGGTCAGCCGCCCGCGCCGGCCCGGCCCCAGTCCTGGCCCACCCGGGCCCATTCCCGCTCCCAGGACGCCATCCGGCGGCGCATCAGGCGCCACAGCACGACCCTGCGGGATATGAGCACCAGCCCGGCCGCCGAGGTCGCGGCGGCGGTGCCGGCCAGCACGGAATGGGTGGTCGCGGTCGCCGCGTCCAGCGGCGGCGGCACCAGGGCGCCCTTGTCGTCGGTCCACAGCATGATCCGGTCGGACTGCCAGACTTCGAGATCCACGGGGACCGCGGCGGTGTGCACCGAGTGGTCCGGCGCGGTCCAGCGCAGCCGCTCCCGGTGCCGCGGATCGGAGTCGGCGCCCGAGGACGAGCCGTGCCCGCCGGGCGGCGGCACCAGATGCGCGGTCACCAGCGTGCGCTCGGAGCGCTGGGAGCGCACCACCCGCTGGAGTGCCCGGTCCACCGCCTGGCCCGCCCACCAGCCGAACAGCGGCAGCAGGCACAGCACGACCACGGTGACCAGCCCCAGCCATGCCTCGACCAGGTCGGAGCGCCGGCGCAGCGGATTGCGCCGCCATCGCCATCCGAGCTTGCCGGTCCCTTCGCGACGACCCACCGACGGCCACCCCCTTCATGCGATGCCCTTCCGTCGGCGGCGCGAATCCCGCACGCCCGCGCCCCACGGGCCGCGGGCGTGACACGTCGCCGCCGTTACTCCACCGTGGTCAACGCATCGCCGACGCGCAGGGTTCCGGAATGCTCAGGAATCAGGTTCTGGCCGAAAAGCAGTTTCGTGCCGAAATTACGGTGCCGGGCCAGCGTCCGCAGCGGCTCGCCGCCGCGCCGCGCGCTGTCCTGGTCGTTGGTGGTCACCACGCAGCGCGCGCAGGGCTTGGCCACCCGGAAGAGGACCTCGCCGATCCGCACCTGCCGCCAGTCGTCCTCGGCCCATGCGCCGGTGCCGTCGATCACCACATTCGGCCGGAAACGGCTCATCGGCAGCGGCCCCTCGTGCGGCCGGTCGCCCTCGGCGATCCACTCGTTGAGGCGGTCCAGCGAGGCGGTGGTGGTGAGCAGCAGCGGGAAGCCGTCGGCCAGGCTCACCATGTCGCCGGGCCGCGACCAGTCCGGATCGATCGGCCGGCGCACCGCCGGGTCGTCCAGGTGGACCAGGCGCACCGGCAACCCGCCCAGGTAGTCCGCGAACCAGGCACCGGCCGCGTCGTCGGCGGGCAGCACGTCCACCTTGCCCGCGAAGATCCGCGCCGTCTCCAGCGGCGCCCAGCCGGGCACGGCCACCTCGGCCGGCGGCATTCCGGGCGCGGACAGCCGCAGGCTCCCGTCGGCCCCGGCCAGCGCGGTGACCAGCGCGAGGCGCGGCTCGTCCCGCTGAGTGACGACCCGCATGGTGCGCGTGTCGACCAGCGCCCAGCGGCGGTCCCCCGCGAGCCCCCACGGCTCCACGACCGCTTCCGGCGTACTGATCCCGCGCAACGACTTGACCGGGTACACGTGCAGCGCGCTCACTTCGGGCATGGTCATGCGACCATCCTCGCAGCCGCTGCCCGGCCGTCAGCCCTGGTAATAGCCCCCTTGCTGGGGCGGCTGCGCCCCCAGACCCAGATTGCGCCGCTGGTACGGCTCCTCCTGGTGACCGCCGGGCACCTGGCGCGGCGGCACCGGACGCGGCGGGACCGGACGGGCGGCCTCGTACCCCGCGGGCGACGGCTGCTGGCCGGGGCCCGGATAACCGCCCGCGTTGGGGTAGCCGTTGTAGCCGGGGGCCGGCGGCCGCTGCGGCAGGGGCTGCTGCTGCGGGATGTACGGGGCCGGCGGCTGCGGGTAGCCGCCCGCGTTCGGGTAGCCGCCGCCCGGCTGCTGCTGGTGCTGCTGTGGCTGCGGGTACTGGGGCGGCTGCTGCTGCGCGGAGGGCCCCGAAGGAAGCGCCGGAAGCGCGGGCAGGGCCGGGAGGTTGCTGCCGGATCCGTACGAGGTGTAGCTCCCCGAATCGTACGGAGTGTAGGCCGCGGGCACGCGGATGGGGGCGATCTGAGGCGTACCTCGTTCGGCGACGAGGCTGTCGTAGATCGGGGTGTCCGGAAAGGACGAGGAAGAAGGGTAGTAGCTGCCGGAGCCGCCACCATACGAGGCGCGGGGGGTGGTCATGAGCCATAAGTTAAGCCCACGATGTGGTCGTTGGGGAGACCGATCAGCAGGTTGTTTCGCGTGCGGGGAGTGGTCTAGGTGGCCAATACCGTCGAATCCCCGGAAACCGGTCGCCGTGCAGTGCTGTGATCAGGTAAAAGGCGTGCTTCGAAGGCGTTAAGCCCCGGTCGCCAATGGCCTGATGGTTCGTCACAAACCGGGGTCGGGGCGCGCATAGGTGCGGCCCTTCCAGGCCGCTCCCCGGCCGCGGTAGTGCTGCACCGCGGAATCGACGGTCATGCCGAGATAGAGCGCCGCCGTGTACGGCAGAACGGGCGCCAGCCACCACGGCTGCCCGTAGTAGCGCAGCATGGGCAGGTACGAGCCGGCCATCAGCGCCCAGGCCGCCAGCCCCAGGGCGGCGAGCGGCCACGCACCGGCCGCGGCGCCGCCGATCGCGGCCAGCGGCGGCACCAGGTACACCAGCGCCAGGCCCAGCACGGTGCCGGCCAGCAGGGTGGGGCTGTGCCGCAGTTGGGCGTAGGCGCTGCGGGACACCATCCGCCACAGTTCGCCGAGCCCGGGGTAGGGGCGGACGCTGTCCACCCGCTCGGCCAGGCCCAGCCAGATCCGCCCGCCCGAGCGCTTCACCGCCTTGGCCAGGGCCACGTCGTCGATCACGGACTGGCGGATCGCGTCCGGCACATCGGCCGCGGTGACCGCGGAGGAGCGGATCAGGACGCAGCCGCCCGCCGCGGCGGCGGTACGGGAGCGGGGCCGGTTGATCCACCGGAAGGGGTAGAGCTGGGCGAAGAAGTAGACGAAGGCCGGCACGATCAGCCGCTCCCAGCCGGTCTGCACCCGCAGCCGGGCCATCTGGGACACCATGTCCAGGCCGTTCTCGGCCGCGGCGGCGGTCAGGCCGCGCAGGCTGTCCGGGCGGTGCGCGATGTCGGCGTCGGTGAGCAGCAGGAACTCGGCGCCGGTGGTCTGCCGGGCCAGCTCGATGCCGTGCCGGACCGCCCACAGCTTGCCCGTCCAGCCCGCGGGCGGCTCGCCCGGCGAGGTCACGGTCAGCGGCAGCCCGCCGAGCCGGTCGGCGAGCTCCTTCGCGAGCTCACCGGTGCCGTCCGTGCTCCCGTCGTCCACCAGGAACACATGGGCCTGCCCCGGATACTCCTGGGCCAGCAGCGACGGCAGACTCACGCCGATCACCTCGGCCTCGTCCCGGGCCGGCACCACCACCGCCACGTCCGGCCACCGCTCCGGCTCGCCCTCGTGCCGCGGCAGCCGTACGTCCGTCCGCCAGAACATCCCCTGGGCGGCCACCAGCCACACCCACGCACCGAGGGCCACCCCGGCGATCACCGTCATCACGTCCACGCCCGCAGTCTGCACCACGCTGCGCGGGTGGCGGGCCGCACCACCCGCGTCTTCCGCTGCCGCGGCTTCTTTCCGGCTCGGGCACTTGTTCCGGGGGTCCGGTGGGTTCGGCACCGCCGGTCTTCGCCGTCCCGCTTCTCGCCGTCGCGGCGGAACGGGGGGAGGCGGCCTCCCCCCCCGGTCCCTTCGGCGTCCGGGTCGCTCCGGGGACGCTGTGTCCGGAGGCGGGGGTGAGGGGGCCGTAAGGTGGGCCGGGTGAAGATCGGGCTGGTGGACTCGGGGATCGGGCTGCTGCCCGCGGCGGCGGCGGTGCGCAGGGCGCGCGGGGACGCGGATCTGGTGCTGTCGGCGGACCCGGAGGGGATGCCGTGGGGGCCCAGGAGCGGGGCGGACGTGGCGCGCAGGGCGCTGGCGTGTGCGGAGGCCGCTGCGGCGCACGGGCTGGACGCGCTGATCGTCGCCTGCAACACCGCGTCGGTGCACGCGCTGTCGGTGCTGCGGGCCCGGTTCGAGCCGGACCTGCCGGTGATCGGGACGGTACCGGCGATCAAGCCGGCGGCGGCCGCGCACCGGGCGGTGGCGATCTGGGCCACGCCGGCGACCACGGGCAGCAGCTACCAACGGGGCCTGATCGCCGACTTCGGGAACGGTGCCGCGGTCACGGAGGTCCCGTGTCCTGGACTGGCGGACGCCGTGCAGAGCGGTGACGCCGAGGCCGTGGAGGCCGCGGTGAAGGCCGCGGCGGCGCTGACCCCGCGTGACGTGGGCGCCGTGGTGCTCGGCTGCACGCACTACGAACTCGTCGCCGACCGGATCGGCGCCGCGGTGCCGGGCGCGGTCCTGTACGGCTCCGCGGATGCGGTCGCCGCTCAGGTGCTGCGCCGGATCGCGGCGGGCCCGGCGGTGGAGGGCCGCAAAGGGGCCCTCGAGGTGATCCTCAGCGGGCACAAGGGGGAGCTTCCTGCGGCGGCGCTGACGTACTCCGAAGGTGCGGCTGTGGTGGCGTCCTCCGGAACGGCCTGAACCGCACCGGTGCCGTGGCGGCGTCCGATCGGTACCCTTCGTGCCATGACGCACCCTCCCCGGCCAGAGGCCCGCGCGCCACAGGAGTGGACGGGCCGGGCCCGCAACCGAGTGCAGTGGCTGCTCGCGGCAGCCGGTGGGGCCTGCCTGGCCCTGGGCATCCTGCTGGCCGTGAACGGGCCGGACACCTCGGGTCTGGCACCCTTGGTGATGTCGGTCGTCGGTTGCCTGGCGGTGGGCCTGCTGGTGCTGTTCGGCACCATCGCGTTCACCCATGTGCACGTACGTGTCGACCACGAAGCCGTGCTCGTGCGGTGCGGGCACATGGGACTGCCGCGCCGCCGTATCCCGCTCGACCAGGTGAGCGACTGCCGGGTCGCCCCGGTCGTCAGCCCCCGCACCTGGGGCGGTTGGGGCTACCGCTGGCGCCCCGACAAGGGCACCGCCGTGGTGGTGCGCCGCGGCCCGGGCCTGGTGATCGACCTGCCCGGCGGCCACCGCTTCACCGTCACGGTGGACGATCCGGAAGGCGCGGCCCAGGTCATCCGGTCCCTCGTCCGGCTCCGTACCCGCCCCTCCGGCCGGGCGTGACACCCTTCACCCGGTAACACCCGTACGCCATGGACGGCGGTCCTCACCCGCCCCCGTACGTCGCCTCGTGTCACCCGTCCGGCCGTACCCCCTCGTCCGTCAGCGGCCGGGCCGTCGCCACTCCCGCCAGAAATCCCGCCGCCGTGACCACGGCATGCGGGCGCCACTGTGTTTCGGGTCACCGTAACGGGTGACTCGCCCGGTTGTGGACAGGTTGTGCGTGGGGTTTGTCCATGCTGTGAAACGTGATGCGGATGTGGCGTTCACGCGCCGTCTCGTAGGCTCTGGTCATGGCGATCCCCAAGTTCATCCAGGACATCCGCGCCAAGGCGGGGGACACCCTGCTCTTCCTGCCGGGTGTCGTGATGGTGGTCTTCGACGGCCGCGGCCGGGTCCTGCTCAACCAGCGCACCGACACCGGGCGGTGGGCACTCGTCAGCGGCATCCCGGACCCCGGCGAGCAGCCGGCCGAGGCCGCGGTGCGCGAGATCATGGAGGAGACCGGCGTGTCCGCGGTCGTGGAGCGGGTGCTGAGCGTCTTCACCAACGAGCCGGTGGTGTACCCCAACGGCGACCACGCCCAGTACATCGACATTGTGCTGCGCTGCCGCGCGGTCGGCGGCCAGGCCCGGGTGAACGACGACGAGTCGCTGGACGTGCGGTGGTTCGCGCTGGACGAGCTGCCGCCGCTGGGCCCGATCGCCCGCGGCCGGATCGAGCTGGCGCTGCGCGAGGACCCCACCTGGTTCGCGCCCGCGCCGGCGCCCGGCCTGGACCCCGGCTTCCCGGTGCCGTGAACCTGAATTTCGTGGCCTCGTCCACTTGTTGCAGCTAAACCCTTTGAAATTTACGTGAGTTCTCTGATGGGATGCCGCTGCCCAGGCGCTCCCGGCCCGCGCCCGGGGCACGGCCCCCGTCGAGAGGACTCCGGTGTCGGACATCGAGGACACGAGCGCGGACCCAACCGCCGACACGGCCGCGGACTCGAGCCGCGCCGCGGCAGCCGGCTCCGACGGCGCGCCCGAAGCGGGGCCACGGGGCCGACCCCGCGCCGCCGACCGGGACGTACTGATCGAGGCGGCCGGCCTGCGCAAGGTGCACGCCGCCCGCGGCGCGGGCGCCCCCACCGAGGCGGTGGCCGGCATCGACTTCACCGTCCGCCGCGGCGAGGCGTTCGGCTTCCTCGGCCCCAACGGCGCCGGAAAATCCACCACGATGCGCATGATCGGCTGCGTCTCACCGGTCTCGGGCGGCCGGCTGACCGTGCTCGGCATGGACGCCGCCGCCCAGGGCCCGGCCATCCGCGCCCGCATCGGCTCGGTCCCGCAGGACGACACCCTGGACACCGAACTGACGGTGCGGGAGAACCTGCTGGTGTACGGCCGCTACTTCGGCCTGACCCGCGCGGTGATCAAGGAGCGCACCGAACGGCTGCTGGACTTCGCGCGCCTGGCCGACAAGGCCGGCGAACAGGTCGAGGCGCTGTCCGGCGGCATGCGGCGCCGGCTGACCATCGCCCGCTCGCTGATCAACCAGCCGGAGATCCTGCTGCTCGACGAGCCCACCACCGGCCTCGACCCGCAGGCCCGGCACCTGCTGTGGGAGCGGCTGTTCCGGCTCAAGAGCCAAGGCGTCACCCTGCTGCTGACCACCCACTACATGGACGAGGCCGAACAACTCTGCGACCGGCTGGTGGTCATGGACCACGGCCTGATCGTCGCCGAGGGCACCCCGCAGGAGCTGATCCGCCGCCACTGCACCCGCGAGGTGCTGGAATTGCGCTTCGCCCCGCCCGAGCGGCCCGGTGAGCAGGCCGGCGAGCGCGGCGACGAGAAGGGCGCTGATCAGCACGGCGACCGGCGCGCGCGAGGTCCCGCCGAACCGGCGCCCGAACCCGCCGTCGCTTCCGCCGGCCCCGCCGCCCGGCCCACCGGCTCCGGCCGCGCCACCGACCCCGATGTCACCGCCCTCGCCGACCTCGGCGACCGCGTCGAAGTGCTGCCGGACCGTGTGCTGCTCTACGCCGACGACGGCGAGGCCGCGCTGGCCGCCGTCCACCGGCGCGGCATCCAGCCGCTCACCGCGCTGGTCCGCCGGGCCGGCCTGGAGGACGTCTTCCTCACCCTGACCGGCCGGACCCTGGTGGACTGACATGACCGCCGCGCTCCCGACTCCCGGGACCACCCCCGAAGCCGCCCCCGGAACCACCCCCGCCACGGCCCCCGCCCCCGATCCGGCACCGGACCGCCCGACGCCGCTCGACACCTGGGTCGCCCGCGTCCCCGCCTTGCGTGAATTCGGCTACTGGATGCGCCGCTACCGCAGGATCTGGCGCGGCTCGGTGGTGATCAGCGTCGTCAACCCGCTGCTGTTCCTGGCCGCGCTGGGCGGCGGACTGGGCAAACTGGTCGACGCCCACCACAGCGGCCACCTGGCCGGCACCCCGTACCTGGACTTCCTCGCGCCCGGGCTGCTGGCCGCCTCCGCCATGCAGAACGCCTTCGTCGAAGGCGCGTTCCCCGTCTTCCAGTCGGCCCGCGCGCAGGGCAACTACCCGGCCGCCGCGGCCACCGCGATGCGCCCCGGCGACATCCTCGCCGGGCACCTGCTCTTCGTCGTCTTCCGGATCCTGACCAGCGGTGCCCTCTTCCTGGCGGTGACGGTCGCCTTCGGCGTGACCGGGCCGGGCCGGGCGCTGCTCACCCTGGGGCCGGTGCTGCTCACCGGAACCGCGTTCGCCATGCCGCTGGTCGCATGGTCGATCACCGTGGAGCGGCCCAGCCGGATCAACGGTGTCTACCGCTTCGTGCTGATGCCGCTCTACATGTTCTCCGGCACCTTCTTCCCCGCCTCCCAACTGCCGGGAGCGCTGCGGACGGTGGCCGCCTGCACCCCGCTCTACCAGGGCGTCGAGCTGACCCGGCACACCGCGCTCGGCACCGCCGGGACCGCTGCCAGTGCCGTGCACACCGGCTACCTGCTCACCCTCACCCTCACCGGAATCGTCCTCGCCCGCCGGGGCTACACCCGGCGGCTGCACCGCTGACCGAGCCGAAGCAGAAGGAGACCGCCGTGCTCACCGTGCTGCTCCGCCGGCCGCGTACCCCGAACGCCACCACCGGCGCCGCGGGCGCCGCCGCCCTGGTCGAACGCAACCTCACCATCTACCGCCACACCTGGTACCTGCTGCTCGCCGAGATCTTCGAGCCGGTGCTGTACCTGCTGTCCATGGGCGTCGGCATCGGCGCCCTGGTCGGCCACGTGCCCGGCCTCGGCGACCCCTCCGTCGGCTATGTGGAGTACGTCGCGCCCGCGCTGCTGGCCACCGCGGCGATGAACGGCGCCATGAACGAGACCACGTTCAACATGTACGCCAAGCTCAAGGTGCTGCGTACGTACGACTCGATCCTGGCCACCCCGCTGGGGGTGCGGGACGTGGCGCTCGGCGAGGTGCTGTGGGCGCTGCTGCGCGGCACCGTGGTGGCCATCGTGTTCGCGGCCGTCGTCGCCTGCGCCGGGCTGGTCCACTCCGCCTGGGCCGCGCTGATCGTGCCGGGCGCGCTGCTGATCGGCTTCGCCTTCGCCGCCGCGGGCCTGGCCGTGGTCACGTACCTGCGCGACTGGCAGGACTTCCAGCTCATCCAGCTCGTCATGCTGCCGATGTTCCTGTTCGCCACCACCTTCTACCCGCTGGGCGTGTACGCCCGGCCGGTGCAGATCGGCGTCGAGTGCCTGCCGCTCTACCAGAGCATCGAACTCGTCCGGGAGCCCTCGCTCGGCGTGATGGACGTGCGGGTCGCCGTGGCCGCCGGGTACCTCCTGGCCTTCGGCCTGCTCTCCACCGCCCTGGCGCTGCGCCGCCTGGAGCGCACCCTCGTCTCCTGACCGCCCGCGCCCTGAGCCTGCGTCGAGTCGCCGCCGAGCGGCACCGGGGACCGTGGTTCGACACGAGCCGCAGCACCTGCGACGCACCCCTCACCGCGGGCGGCCGTACGGATCACCGCGCGGACCGTACGGACCCGATGTCACACCCCGGGCCGCCGCGCACCTCCAGGGGGCATGGAGCCGGGCGTCGCAGGGCTGCGGCGCACCGAGCCCGCAAGCTCGCAAGGAGGAACTGTGAACAAGGTGCGGGGCAACCCGTGGGCGATCCTGACGGTGCTGTCCGTCGGGTTCTTCATGACGCTTCTCGACCTGACGATCGTCAACATCGCCATCCCCGACATGGTCGACCACCTGGACGCGTCGCTCGACGAGATCCTGTGGATCACCAACGCCTACACCCTGGCGCTGGCCGTGCTGATGATCACCTTCGGCCGGCTCGGCGACCTGATCGGCAAGAAGAACCTGTTCGTCTACGGCGTGGCGCTGTTCACCCTGGCCAGCCTGGCCTGCGGGCTGTCCGGCGATGCCGCCGTGCTGATCGGCTTCCGGGCCGTCCAGGGGGTGGGCGCGGCGATGCTGCTGCCGCAGACCCTCTCGATGATCGTCGACGTCTTCCCGGCCGAGAAGCGCGGGGCGGCGCTCGGCGTCTGGGGCGTCGTCGCCGGGGTGTCCGGCGCGGCCGGCCCGACCGTCGGCGGCGTCCTGGTCTCCGACCTGGGCTGGCGCTGGATCTTCTTCGTCAATGTGCCGCTCGGCGTGCTCGCCGTGGCCGGCGCGGTGCTCTGGATCCCGCCGGCCACCCGGCAGGTCCGGCACCGGTTCGACCTGACCGGCGTCGCGCTGTCCTCGGTGGCGCTCTTCCTGCTGTCCTTCGCGCTCATCGAGGGCCAGAAGTACAGCTGGGACGCCGGGATCTGGGCCACCATCGGCGCCGCCGCCGTGGTCGGCGCGGTCTTCCTGGGCCACCAGCGCCGCCGCCAGGACGGGGAGCCGCTGGTGCCGTTCTCCCTGTTCCGGGACCGCAACTTCACGCTGATGAACGCGGTGGGCATCGCCATCACCTTCGGCGTGGTGGGCCTGTTCCTGCCGATCACCGTCTACCTCCAGTCGGTGCTCGGCTACAGCGCGGTCAAGGCCGGGGTGATCCTGCTGCCGCTGTCCATCGGCTCCTTCGTCACCGCCGGCCCGGCCACGGTCCTGGCCGACCGGGTCGGCGGCCGGTGGGTCCTGTTCACCGGACTCGCGATGTTCGGCGGCGGGCTGGCCTGGATCATGGCGATCGCCGACGCGGGCGGGAGCTGGACCGGAGTGATCGCGCCGCTGTTCGTCATGGGCCTGGGTACGGGCTGCACCTTCTCGCCGATGGCCGGCGAGGTCATGCGCAACGTGCCGCCCCGGCTCACCGGCGCCGCCTCCGGCGTCAACAACGCGCTGCGGCAGGTCGGTTCGGTGCTGGCCGGCGCGGTCATCGGCGCGGTGCTCCAGGGCCGGCTGGCCGCCTCCCTGAAGGACCAGGCCGCCCGGTACGCCGGCGACGTGCCGGCCCCGTACCGCGACGGCTTCCTGCGCGGTTTCGACCACGCCGGCAAGCACTTGGCCGTGGCCGGGAACACCTCCGGCAGCACCCTGCCCCGCGGGGTCCCGGCCGGTGTCGCCCAGCGCGTGCAGGACACCGGCCGTACGGTCTTCGGCCACGCCTTCGTCGACGCCATGCACCCCACCCTGCTGGTCGGCGTGGCCGTGCTCGCCGTCGGCGCCCTGTCCTGCCTGTTCGTGACGAAGTCCGACGGCGCCTCCGCCAACCCGCACGGCCTGCCGCTGCCGGACCAGCACGCCGTGGCCGACGACAGCGCGGCGCCCGTGCACGGCTAGCCACCCGGCGCCCACCACGGCGAGCACGCCGCCCGCGCGGGCACCCGTACCCCGTACCCCGCGGGATGCGCGTGCCCGCCGCCGCGCCTACCGTGGTGGCGAGCGCGGATTCCCGAGGGGACTGTCCGTCATGGCCGAAACACAGTACGACATCGCCGTCAACGAAGCCCTCGAACGGCTGGACCGCGGCCACGCCGGGTTCTTCCTGGGCCACGGCAACACGTTGCGCGGCTTCGCCCTCCACGCCCCGATGGGCGCCGAGGCCCTGGCCACCCTCGGCCACGGCGACCTGGTGCCCGGCTGGGTGGACCGGTACGCCGCCTCCCGCGGGCTGGGCGCGCTGCCGGACCTGGTCGCCCCGATCGATCCCGCGGACCCGGCGGCCTGGCGTGCGGCGCTGGGGGAGACCCGGCGGCTGGCCGACTGGGCGGCGCTCTTCCGCCGCGAGATCGAGGCCCTGGGCTGGCGGCAGACGCTGGCCACCTGGTGGCCGCGGCTGACCCCCGGGATGCTGGCCGGGCTCACCCACGGCCTGATCCGTACCGCCCACGCGGTCCGGTCCGTCGCCGCCGCGGACACCCCGAGCCGGTACCAGCTCGACGAGCTCGCCAACGGCCTGGCATTCTGGGCCGGGCTCCACCAGTCGCCGCAGAGCGCCGCCTCCCGCGGTGCCAAGGCGGTCGGCGCGGTACGGACCCTCGGCCGCCGGACCCCCGGCAGGCTGTTCGCCGCGGCCGACGCCGCGCTGGACACCTCCGTGGACGCCGCGCTCGCCGAACTCACCGCCATCGGCGCCGGCCGCTACACGACCATCGGCCGCGGCAACCCGGTGCCGGCCGTCCACACCGTGACCGCGCCCGCGGCGCTGCGCATGGTGCTGCCGTACCTGCCCGCCGAATACGCCCGCCCCTCCTACGACGCGGTCCGCGACGTCAGCGCCACCCTGCTGAACATCTTCACCGCCTCCGACCGGCGTGAGCCGGCCACTCCCGCGGTGGACGGGGACGACCCGCAGGTGCGGCGGCGCACTCTGGAGCGGGCGGTGGAGCTGGGCGACGAGCACGCGATCAAGGTCTCCGAGGCGGCCCGGCGGGAGTACGCCGACCACCCCGATCCGCGGTTGTTCGCGGCCGCCCACCACGCCTGCGACCTGCTCGGCGCGCCGCCAGGCTGAGGGGCCCGTGAACCGGCCGGCGTACCGGCCCGGGACCCCCCCGAAGACCCGTCATACTGCCTCTGGCCAGGGGACTTTGTCAGTGCTTGGCGGTAAAATCGAAGTGTTCGAAAGGGTTGGCCGACGCCTGTGGAGGAAGCCGATGGCCGCTGCCGTACTGCCCCTGCCGAAGACCCGCCCGACTCAGTTGACACTGCCGGTCCAGCCGGCCCCGATGCCCAAGAAGCCGCTTCCCGCCGGACTGCCGCGCGAGTGGTACATCGCGCACAACCGCCGGCTGAAGACGATGCGGCTGACCATCGCCCTGCTCGACTCGGGCGTCTACGAGCCGGCCCGGGCCGGCAACGCCGTGATCCGCGCCACCGCCGCCCGTATCGGTGTCCACCCGCCGTCCGACATCACCTGCCGCATGGTCAGGGCACTGCTGCAGTACGGCCGCTGAGCCGTGCCGATGTCGTGCCGGCCGCCGAGGCGACGGCCGGCACGACATCGGCGAGCACGACCCGGGGGCACGCCCGGGGGAGCGGATCAGG
Organism: Actinacidiphila acididurans; assembly: GCF_016918855.1. Taxonomy (GTDB): domain Bacteria; phylum Actinomycetota; class Actinomycetes; order Streptomycetales; family Streptomycetaceae; genus Actinacidiphila; species Actinacidiphila acididurans. The sequence continues at coordinate 25,930 of NZ_JADKYB010000013.1, read as the reverse complement.
TCTTGCGGTAGCTGTACGCCTCCTCGGCCGCCGCCGCGACCGTGTCGAGGTCCGCGCCCGCGGAGGCGGAGACCACCGCCGCTACCGCGCCCTCCAGGAAAGGGGCGTCCACCAGCCGCGAGTTCGCCGGCAGTTCCTCGTCGGCGAGCAGCGCCTTGACCGTCAGGACGGCACTGCCCAGGTCGGCGATCACCGCCACGCCCGCGCCGCGGTCCACCGAACGGGCGGCGGCGGCGATCAGGTCGGAACTGGTGCCCAGGCCCCCGTCGGGCCCGCCGCCCGCGGGCGCCACCGGCACGTCGGCCGCCCCGCCGGTCAGCCCGGCGGACAGCTCCGCGACCGCGGCGGCCACCGACGCGCTGTGCGAGACCAGCACCACTCCGACAAGCGGGGCCCGCCCTGAGGCGGGTCCCGGAGCGGCCGGATCGCTGGGGTACGTCATGCCGCCTCCTGTGCGGTCTGCGCGAGCGCCGCGATCAGCAGCGCCGACGAGGTCGCCCCCGGGTCCTGGTGGCCGATGCTGCGGTCACCCAGATAGCTGGCCCGGCCCTTGCGGGCGCGCAGCGGGATCGTCGCCTTCGCGCCGTCCTCGGCCGCCTGCGCCGCCGCGGCCAGCACCTCTGCCAGCGAGCCGCCGGCGTCCAGCGCCCCGGACAGCGCGTCGATCGCCGGCAGCAGCGCGTCCAGCATGGTCTTGTCCTCGGGCACCGCGCCGCCGAGCTGCGCCACCCCGTCCACGCCGGCCCGCAGCGCGTCCCGTAGCTGAGCGGCGGTCACCGTCGGCTCGTCGCCCAGCGACTTGCCCGCGCGCCGCAGCAGCGTCCCGTACAGCGGCCCGGACGCGCCGCCGACCGTACTGATCAGTTGCCGTCCCACCGCGACCAGGACGGCCCCCGGGGTGTCCGGGGGCTCCTGCTCGACGGCGGTGCGCGCGGCCCGGAAGCCGCGCCGCATGTTGCCGCCGTGGTCGGCGTCGCCGATGGGGGAGTCGAGCTCGGTGAGGTGGTCGGCCTCGCGCTCTATCGACTCGGTCGCCGTGCCGAGCCAGCGCCGCAGGAAGTCCGCATCGACGGCGGAACCGGTGGGGGCGTTCATACCGTGGCCTTTCAGCAAGGGGAAGGGGAGGTCGGCTCAGCAGCCCCAGCGCAGCGCCGGAGTGGCGACCGGCGCGTCCCACAACCGCAGCAGTTCCTCGTCGACCTGGCAGATCGTCACCGATGCGCCCGCCATGTCCAGTGAGGTCACATAGTTGCCGACGAGACTACGGGCCACCGGCACCTGACGCTGGGCCAGTACCCGGTGCACCTCGGCGGCGAAACCGTACAGCTCCAGCAGCGGGGTCGCGCCCATCCCGTTGACCAGCAGCAGCACCGGGCCGTCCGGCCGCAGGTCGTCCACCACCGCGTCCACCGCGAAGTCCGCGATCTCGCCCGAGGTCATCATGCCGCGCCGCTCCCGGCCCGGCTCGCCGTGGATGCCGATGCCCAGCTCCAGCTCGCCGTCCGGCAGGTCGAAGGTCGGGCCGCCCTTGGCCGGAGTGGTGACCGCGCTGAGCGCCACGCCGAAGGTCCGGGACATCTCGTTGACCTGATGGGCTATCGCGGCCACCCGGTCCAGCGGCGCGCCCTCCTCGGCCGCGGCGCCGGCGATCTTCTCCACGAACAGCGTGGCCCCGGTCCCGCGCCGCCCCGCCGTGTAGAGGCTGTCGGTTACCGCCACGTCGTCGTTGACCAGCACCTTCGCCACCTGCACGCCCTCGTCCTCGGCGAGCTCGGCGGCCATGTCGAAGTTGAGCACGTCGCCGGTGTAGTTCTTGACGACGAACAGCACCCCGGCGCCGCTGTCCACCGCGGCCGCCGCCCGCAGCATCTGGTCCGGCACCGGCGAGGTGAACACCTCCCCGGGACAGGCCGCCGTGAGCATTCCCCGGCCCACGAAGCCGCCGTGCAGCGGCTCGTGCCCCGACCCGCCGCCGGACACCAGGGCGACCTTCCCCTCGTAGGGGACGCCCTTGCGCATGACCACCCGGTGCTCGACGTCCACCGTCAGGTCCGGGTAGGTCACGGACATCCCGCGCAGGGCGTCCGCGACCACGGTCTCGGGGACGTTGATCAGCATCCTCATGGGTTCCTCCTGGTACGAAGCGGCCCGGCGGCGGAATGCATCGGTGGCAGTGCCCATCCGCTAGTACCCACGGTATGCCGATCGGAACAACGTGCCATACGAACGAGGTACGCCGGCGCATCCGCGAACCCCCGGTCAGCGCGCGCGGGTAGCCTCCGCTTCGCCCGCGCCGGTACGGTCCGTCACGCGCCCCCCGGACGGGGTCCGCCGACCGGGTATCGCCAGGGTCACCAGCGCGGCCGCCAGGGCGCCGACGCCGGCCACGACGAAGCCCGTGCGGAACGCGTTCTCGCTGGGGATCGTGGCCGGCCCGACCCGGGTGGTCATGTGAGACAGCACCACCCCGACCACCGCGCTGGAGGACGAGGTGCCGATGGAGCGCATCAGGGTGTTCAGGCCGTTGGCGGCCGCGGTCTCGGCGACCGGCACGGCGCCCATGATGAGGGACGGCATGGCCGCGTAGGCGAAGCCGATGCCGGCGCTGATGACGGCCGCGAAGACCATCACCCCCCACGCATGGCCCATCAGCGGCAGCGCGAGCGCGTACCCGGCGGCGATCACCAGGGAGCCGGCCAGCAGCGACGTCCGCGGGCCCCGGGCGGCCGACAGCCGCGCGCCCAGCGGGGAGACGGCCATCATGGCGAGGCCGGACGGCACCAGCCACACCCCCGCCGCCGTCATGGACTGGCCCAGGCCGTACCCGGTGGCACTGGACAGTTCCAGCAGTTGCGGGGCGATCAGCGACATGGCGTACATGGCGAATCCGACGACCACGGACGCCAGATTGGTCATCAGCACCTGGCGCCGGGCGGTGGTCCGCAGGTCAACCAGGGGCGCGGGGGCGCGCAGCTCCCACCACCCCCACACCACCAGCACGACCGCGGATGCCCCGAAGAGCCCCAGCGTCCGTCCGGTGGCCCAACCCCAGTCGCCGCCCTTGGAGATCGGCAGCAGCAGGCAGAGCAGGCCCACGCTCAGGCCCAGTGCGCCCACCGCGTCGAACCGCCCGGTGGCGGTGGGCCGCGGCGCGGGCACCAGCAGTACCAGCAGGACGGCCACCAGCAGCCCCGCCCCGGCCGAGCCCCAGAACAGCACGTGCCAGTCGGCGTGCTGGGCGATCACCGCCGCCAGCGGCAGCCCGAGCGCGCCGCCGACCCCGAGCGATGAGCTCATCAGCGCCACCGCCGAGCCGAGCTTGCGCGGCGGCAGCACGTCGCGCATCAGGCTGATGCCGAGCGGGATGACGCCCATGCCGAAGCCCTGGAGCGCCCGGCCGACCACCATCGGGCCCAGCGCGCTGGTCAGCGCGCACACCACGGAGCCGAGCACCAGCAGCAGGGAGCTGGCCACCAGGACGTGCCGTTTGCCGTACAGGTCACCGAGCCGTCCGGCGACCGGGGTGGCCACCGCGCCGGCCAGCAGGGTGGCGGTGATCGCCCAGGAGGCGTTCGCGGCGCTGGTGTGCAGCAGGTGCGGCAGGTCGGGGATCAGCGGGACGACCAGGGTCTGCATCAGCGAGACCGTGATCCCGGCGCCGGCCAGCACGCCGACGACCGCGCCGGTGCGCGGCAGGGCTGCCTCGGGGGGTGTCTCGGTACTCACGGTGGACTCCAGAAGGGGGAGGGCACTCAGGGCAGGGCAGGGCAGGGCAAGGGCAAGGGCAAGGGGCCAGCGATGCGATGTGCACCATGCATATCATGTGCATGGTGCATATCCAAGGTCCCGGGAGTGCCAGGCAGGGGCGATACGGTGGAGCCGATGAGCGAGACGGAGCAGCGGCGGGACCGGCGGACCGGCATCGCCGACCTGGAGCGGGAGCTGATGCTGCTCGGCCGGCACAGCGCGCTGCGCAGCCCGTACGGCGCCGAGCCCGAACCCGATGCCCGGCTGGAGCGGTCGGCGTACATCCTGCTCAGCCGGATCGAGCTGGACGGGCCGCTGTCCATCGGCCAGTTGGCGGACGCCTTCGGCCTGGACACCTCCACCGTCAACCGGCAGACGGCAGCGATGCTCCGGTCCGGTCTCGCCGAGCGCATTCCTGACCCGAACGGGGGAATGGCCCGTAAGCTGCGCATCACCCAGGAGGGGGAACGGCGGATGCAGGCCTACCGCGCCTGGGTCACCACCGGCCTGCACGGCCTGCTCGCCGACTGGACCCCGGAAGAGGTGGCGGACTTCTCCCGCGCGCTGATCCGGTTCAACGAGGCGATCGAGGCGCTGGAGGACCGCCCCTGGCCCCGGGCGGCCGACTGACCGCCGCGCGTTCCCGCGACGCCCCACCCCTGCGGACAGACGCCCACCCCCGCGGGATAGTTGCATCGTGCACGAGTCAATCGCGGGCTTTCGCCTCGGGCACCCGGAAAGCGTTACCCTGAACGGATCTGCGATCGGGGCGTACGAAGGGAGAAACGGGATGAGCACACCGAGCGAGCCGGACAGCCGGACCGTCACCCTGCTGCTCGACGACCAGCTCTGCTTCGAGCTCTACGCCGCCTCGCGCGCGGTGACCGCGCGCTACCGACCGCTGCTCGACGCCCTGGAACTCACCTATCCGCAGTATCTGGTGATGCTGGTGCTCTGGGAGCACGAGGCGGTCTCCGTCAAGGAACTCGGCGCCGCCCTCCAGCTCGACTACGGCACCCTCACCCCGCTGGTGAAGCGCCTGGAGGCGAACGGCCTGGTCCGCCGGGAGCGCCGCCCCGACGACGAGCGCTCGGTCGAGGTCACCCTCACCCCCCAGGGCAGCGCCCTGCGCGAGCGCGCGGCCGCCGTACCACCGGCCATCGGCGCGGCGATGGACCTGTCCACCGAGGACACCGCGCGGCTGCGCGAACTGCTGCGCCGGCTGACCGCGAACGTCTCGGCGCGGCCCTGAGGGGCGAGGGACCCGACAACCGGACGGTCAGGGCAGGTTGCGGGCCATCACGACGCGCTGGATCTGGTTGGTGCCCTCGTAGATCTGGGTGATCTTCGCGTCGCGCATCATCCGCTCCAGCGGGTAGTCACGGGTGTAGCCGTAACCGCCCAGGAGCTGCACCGCGTCGGTGGTGATCTCCATGGCCGCGTCGGAGGCGTAGCACTTGGCCGCGGCCCCGAAGAAGGTCAGGTCGGAGTCCGCGCGCTCGGAGCGGGCCGCGGCCGCGTAGGTGAGCTGGCGGGCCGCCTCCAGCTTCATCGCCATGTCGGCCAGCATGAACTGGATGCCCTGGAAGTCGGCGATCGCCTTGCCGAACTGCTTGCGCTCCTTGACGTACCCCTTGGCGTAGTCCAGGGCGCCCTGGGCGATGCCCAGCGCCTGGGCCGCGATGGTGACCCGGGTGTGGTCCAGGGTGCGCATCGCCGTGGCGAACCCGGTGCCCTCCTCGCCGATCATCCGGTCGGCGGGGATCCGGACGTTGTCGAAGTACACCTCCCGGGTGGGCGAGCCCTTGATGCCCAGCTTCTTCTCCGGCGCCCCGAACGACAGGCCCTCGTCGTCCTTCTCCACCACGAACGCCGAGATGCCGCGGCTGCGCTTGTCCGGGTCGGTGACCGCCATGACCGTGTAGAACTGCGACACGCCGGCATTGGTGATCCAGCGCTTGACCCCGTTGAGCACCCAGGAGTCGCCGTCGCGGACCGCACGGGTCTTCATGCTCACCGCGTCCGAACCGGCGTCCGGCTCGGACAGGCAGTAGGAGAACATCCCCTCGCCGCGGGCCAGCGCGCCCAGGTACCGGGTCTTGAGCTCCTCGGAGCCGGCCAGCTGCACCGGCAGCGAGCCGAGCTTGTTGACCGCGGGGATCAGTGAGGAGGACGCGCACACCCGGGCGATCTCCTCGATCACGATCACGGTCGACAGCGCGTCCGCGCCCGAGCCGCCGTACGTCTCGGGTACGTGCACGGCGTGCAGATCGTTGGCCTCCAGCGCCTCGCGGGCCTCGGCCGGGAACCGGCCGGCCTCGTCGACCTCCGCCGCGTACGGCGCGATCTTCGCCTCCGCCAGCGACCGCACCGCATCCCGGAGCATCTCGTGCTCCTCCGACGTCCGGAAAAAGTCGAACTCCGCAGCCATGCCGACTCCTTTAGAGGGTACTCAGTACCCTCATTATGCACACCGAGTGCCACCGCCGGAGGACCTGCGGTCTAATGGGGCGATGAGCCAGACCAAGGACCCCGGCGCCGAGCGGCCGCCCATGCGCGATCTGCTGGTCGCCGCCGCGTTCGACCTGTTCACCGAGCACGGCTACGAGAACACCACCATCGACGACATCGTCCGGCTGGCCGGCGTCGGACGGCGCTCCTTCTTCCGCTATTTCCCGAGCAAGGAGGACGTGGTCTTCCCCGACCACGAACGGGCCCTGGCCGACATGGTCGGCTACCTGGACCAGGACCACCCCGGGCAGGACGCGGTCACCGTCGCCTGCGGCGCCGCCCGGGTCGTGATGCGCATGTACGCCGAGAACCCCGCCTTCTCCGTGCGCCGCTACGCCCTGACCCGCAAGGTGCCGGCGCTGAAGGCGTACGAGATCTCGGTGGTGTGGCGGTACGAGCGGGCGCTGGCCGGTTATCTCGAGCGCCGCTTCGCCGCGCTGCCCGACGGCGGCGCCCGGGCGCACGCGGTCGCCGCCGGCGTGGTGGCCGCGCACAACTACGGGCTGCGCTCCTGGCTGCGCTCCGGCGGCAGCGGCGAGGTGGCGGCCAGCGTCGACCCGGCCCTGGACCTGGTCCGCCGCACCTGGCGCGACCCGGAGGACACGGTGGTGCTGATCACCCGTGCCGACACCCCGCTGTGGCAGGTCGTCCAGCGGGTCGAGACCGCCCTGCGGGCCCCCGACCAGGACCGTCCCGGCCCCGCCCGGGACTGACCCGGCCCCGCCCCGCCGGGGAACGCAGTGCCATCGCCATATGCGCCCCGCCCTCACCGGCGATCCGCGGGCGACCCGCACCCTGCCCGCGCCGGCGTGTCCGCCCATCGAGAAAGCGGGCCTGCGGTGCGCCGACGCCATGCATACGATGGGACTGCCGTTGATCGGCGACCTGTGCAGCGGCGGCGAGAGCGGCCGAGGGCAGCAATGCAGAAGCGAGGAGTACGGCACGCCGGACAGCGTGGCGGCGGCGCGCCGGGATCGGCGGGTACGGGCCCGTCCGGCCGGCCGTACGGATGGGGGCAGCATGCCGGCGACACAGACCGGCGGCGCGGCGCGTACCGTGATCGTGACCGTCGACGACGACCCCGCGGTGTCCCGTGCGGTCGCCCGGGACCTGCGGCGCCGTTACGGCGAGTCGCACCGGATCGTGCGCGCCGACTCCGGCGAGTCGGCGCTCGAGGCGCTGCGCGACCTGCGGCTGCGCGGCGACTCGGTGGCGGTGATCCTCGCCGACTACCGGATGCCGGAGATGAACGGCATCGAATTCCTCGAACAGGCCATGGACGTCTACCCCGGCGCCCGGCGGGTGCTGCTGACCGCGTACGCGGACACCGGCGCCGCCATCGACGCCATCAACGTGGTGGACCTCGACCACTATCTGCTCAAGCCCTGGGACCCGCCGGAGGAGAAGCTGTACCCGGTGGTGGACGACCTGCTCGCCGCCTGGCGCACCGAGGACCACCGGCCGGTGAAGGAGACCAAGGTCGTCGGGCACCGCTGGTCGGCCCGCTCCTCCGGGGTCCGCGAGTTCCTGGCCCGCAACCAGGTCCCCTACCGCTGGTACTCCAGCGACGAACCCGAGGGCCAGGCCCTGCTGACCGCCGCCGAGACCGACGGCACGTCCCTGCCGGTGGTGATCACCCCGGACGGCCGGGCCCTGGTCGAGCCGACGGACCCGGACCTGGCCGCGAGCGTGGGCCTGGCCACCACGCCCAGCGCCCGCTTCTACGACCTGATCGTGATCGGCGGCGGCCCGGCGGGCCTCGGCGCGGCCGTCTACGGCGCCTCCGAGGGCCTGCGCACGGTCCTGGTGGAGCGCACGGCCACCGGCGGCCAGGCCGGTCAGAGCTCCCGGATCGAGAACTACCTCGGCTTCCCCGACGGCGTCTCCGGCGGCCAGCTCACCGACCGGGCGCACCGCCAGGCCACCCGGTTCGGCGCCGAGATCCTGACCGCCTGCGAGGTCACCGGCCTGGAGATCAGCGGCTCCTCGCGGACCGTCCTGCTCGGCGACGGCACCTCGGTCGCCGCGCACACCGTCATCCTGGCCACCGGCGTCTCCTACCGGCAGCTCGACGCGGCCGGCGTGGACGAGCTGACCGGCCGGGGCGTCTTCTACGGCTCCGCGCTCACCGAGGCGGCCGGCTGCAAGGACCAGGACGTCTACGTCGTCGGCGGCGCCAACTCCGCCGGGCAGGCCGCGGTCTACCTGGCCCGCGGCGCCCGGTCGGTGACTTTGCTGGTGCGCGGCGAGTCGCTGACCGCCTCCATGTCGCACTACCTGATCCAGCAGATAGAGGAGACCCCGCAGATCAGGGTGCGCACCCGTACCGAGGTGGCCGCCGCGCACGGCACCCGCCAGCTGGAGGGGATCACCCTGCGCGACACCAAGTCCGGCGAGACCGAGACGGTGGACGCGCAGTTCCTGTTCGTGTTCATCGGCGCCGCGCCCCGCACCGACTGGCTGGACGGTGTGGTGCAGCGCGACGACCTGGGCTTCGTGGTGGCCGGGCCGGACCTGGCCGTCGCCGGGGAACGTCCGGCCGGCTGGCCGCTGGACCGGGCGCCCTACCACCTGGAGACCAACGTCCCCGGGGTGTTCGTGGCCGGGGACGCCCGCGCCGAGTCGGCCAAACGGGTCGCCTCCGCGGTCGGCGAGGGCGCCATGGCCGTGATGCTCGTCCACCGTTACCTGGAGCGGCTATGACCGTCAGCCGGATCGTGTGCAGCGTCGAGGAGCTGCGCACCCTGTTCCTGTTCGAAAAACTCGCCCCCGACCAGCTCCAGTGGCTGTGCGACAAGGGCCGCGTGGAGATCACCGAGCCCGGCGTCGTCTACCACGAGGGCGAGCCCGCCACCTGCTTCTACGTCCTGCTGGACGGCTCTTTGGTGCTCTCCCGCCGGGTCGGCGCGGACGACGTGGAGGTCAACCGGACCTCCCAGCGCGGGGTGTACGCCGGCGCCTTCCAGGCGTATCTCGGCGACCGGGTGCCGCAGATCTACAACAACACGCTGCGCGTCACCGAGCCGTCCCGCTTCTTCGTGCTGTCCGCCGAGCACTTCGCCGAGCTGATGAGCGAATGGTTCCCGATGCCGGTCCACCTGCTGGAGGGCCTGTTCTTCGGCAGCCGGTCCACCAAGCAGGCCATCGGCCAGCGCGAACGCCTGCTGGCGCTCGGCTCGCTGTCCGCCGGGCTCACCCACGAACTCGGCAACCCGGCGGCGGCAGCGCTGCGGGCCACCGCCACGCTGCGCGAACGGGTGGCGGGCATGCGGCACAAGCTCGGCCTGATCGCCGCCTCCGACCCCTTCGACCGGGCCACCCTGGAGGCCCTGATCAAGCTCCAGGAGAAGGCGGTGGAGAAGACCTGCGGCGCCGAGCACCTCAGCCCGCTGGAGACCTCCGACCGCGAGGACGAGGTCGCCGACTGGCTGGAGGAGCGCGGGATCGCCGCCGGCTGGGACCTGGCACCGACCTTCGTGCAGGCCGGCCTGGACACCGGCTGGCTGGAGGAGGTCGAGGCCACCGCGGGCGCCCGCACGCTGGACGGCGCGGTGCGCTGGCTGAACTACACGGTCGAGACCGAGCTGCTGATGAACGAGATCGAGGACTCGGTCAACCGCATCGACGGCCTGGTCGGCGCGGCCCGGCAGTACTCCCACCTGGACCGGGCGCCGTACCAGGTGGTGGACGTGCACGAGCTGCTGGAGAGCACCCTGCACATGCTCAGCGGCAAGCTGGGCGCCAACGTGCGGGTGGTCAAGGACTTCGACCGCGAACTGCCGCGGCTGCCCGCCTACCCCGGCGAGCTCAACCAGGTCTGGACGAACCTGATCGACAACGCGGTCGCCGCCATGGAGGGCACCGGCACGCTCACCGTACGGACCTTCCGCGACCACGAACAGGCGGTCATCGAGTTCCGCGACACCGGGCCGGGCATCGCCCCGGAGATCCGGGACCGGATCTTCGAGCCGTTCTTCACCACCAAGCCGGTGGGCCAGGGCACCGGGCTCGGCCTGGACATCTCCTGGCGGATCGTGGTCAACAAGCACCACGGCGACCTGCAGGCCGAGTCCGTGCCCGGCGACACCCGGTTCCTGGTCCGCCTGCCGCTCACCCAGCCACGCCCCGAGCCGGATCAGCAGTCCGGCGACGGGCGGCAGCAGCCGGGCGCGCAGCAGTCCGACCAGCAGCAGCCCGACGCGCAGCAGTCCCGTACCCAGCAGCATCAGGAGGAGCAGGCATGACCGCCATTCCAGGGATCGACCCGACCGCCGCGCCCAGCGGCCCCGGCTGCGCGGAGTGCGACAACACGTCCGGCTGGTGGTACCACCTGCGCCGGTGCGCCGAGTGCGGCCAGATCGGCTGCTGCGACACCTCGCCGGGCCAGCACGCCAGCGCGCACGCCGCGGCCACCGGCCACCCGGTGATCCGCTCCTACGAGCCCGGCGAGGAGTGGTTCTGGAACTTCACCAGCGAGGAGTACGTGGAGGACGGTCCGGAACTCGCCCCGCCGCTGAGCCACCCGGAGGACCAGCCCGTGCCCGGCCCGGCCGGCCGGGTCCCCGAGGACTGGCGGGACAAGCTGCACCGCTGAGCCGCCCGGGGGACACCAGGCCCTCGCCGCAACGCCACGACCGGCCGTCCGCTGCCGAGCAGCGGACGGCCGGTCGCCTGTGCTCCGGCGGGATTCGGGCCGTACTCCGGCGGGATCCCGGCCGGCCCGGACCCGGCTCCGGACCGGCCCCCGGCCCGGCCGGTCTAGCGGCCCGCTCCCGCGCCCACCGGCTCGGCGGAGGCCTCCTGCTCCGGATCGGGGTCCGACCCCGACTCGCTCAGGCCCACCCGGTCGTGCAGCCGGCGCAGGACGCGAGGGGCGGTCCAGGCGTGCCGGCCCAGCAGCCGCATCGAGGCCGGCACCAGGACGCCTCGGATCAGCAGGGCGTCCACCAGGATGGCCAGCCCGCAGCCGATGCCGAACATCTGCAGGAAGCTGACCGAGGCGGTGCCGAAGGCGAAGAAGGTGACCGCCAGCAGGCCGGCCGCCGTCGACACGATCCGGCCGGTGCGGGCCAGCCCCTCGGTCACCGCCGCGGTCCGGTCGGCCCCGGCGTCGTGCAGTTCCTTGATCCGGCTGGTGAGGAAGATCTCGTAGTCCATGGACAGGCCGAAGGTGATGCAGCACAGCAGCACCGTCATTGCCGTGTCCATGGGGCGCGGGGTGAAGCCCAGCCAGGACGCCAGGTGGCCGTCCTGGAAGATCCACACCATGGTCCCGGCCGAGGCGCTGATGCCGAGCAGGTTGAGCACCAGGGCCCGCAGCGGCTGGGCGACGCTTCCGGTGAACAGGAACAGCACCACCAGCGTGGTCAGGCCCACCAGCCCGGCCGCGTACGGCAGTCGGTCGCCGATGGTCTGCTTGGCGTCGACCAGCGCCGCCGCGTCCCCGCCGACCAGGACGGTGTCCCCGTGCGGCACCGGCAGCGCCCTGATGTCGCCGACCAGGTGCTGCGCGGCCGACGAGTGGCTGCCCAGGTCGGTGTAGACGGTGTAGAGGTGGGTGCCGGCCGCGTCGGCGTCCTGGACCCGGACCACGTGCGGCATCGCGGTGAGCCGGCCGGGCAGCGCGGCCGGGTCGCCCTTGACGACCACCTGGAGCGAGGTCGCCTGGTCGCCGGGGAAGTCGGTGCGCAGTTGCTCGGCGGTCTGCCGGGCCGGCGCCGAGGTGGGCAGCACCTGCTCGTCGGGGGTGCCGAACACCGCGTGCAGCAGCGGGCTCGCCATCGCCAGCAGCAGGGCCAGCGGCGCGAGTGCCAGCACCGGGCGGCGCATCACCGCTCCGGCCAGCCGGCCCCAGAACGGTGCCTCGCCGTCACTGCGCCCCTGCCGGCGCCGGGACCAGGGCAGCCGCCCGACCTCGACCCGCTTGCCGAGCACGGTGAGCAGTGCGGGCACGATCACCAGCGCGCTGATCGCGGCCACCGCCACCACGCCGATACCCGCGTAGGCGAAGGAGCGCAGGAAGAACAGCGGGAAGACGAGCATCGCGGCCAGGGCCGCGGCCACGGTCGCCGCGGAGAACAGGATGGTGCGGCCCGCGGTGCGCACGGTGGTGACCACCGCAGTGCGTGAATCCGCGCCGCGCGCGGTCAGTTCGCGGTAGCGCGCCACCATCAGCAGCGCGTAGTCCACGCCGAGGGCGAGGCCGAGCGCGGTGGTCAGGTTGACGGCGTAGACCGAGACATTGGTGAGCCGGCCGAGCACCGCCAGTTCCGCGAAGGTGCCCAGCGCCGCGACCAGGCCGACCGCAAGCGGCAGCATCGCGGCCACCAGGCCGCCGAAGGCCAGCACCAGCAGCACCAGGGTCACCGGCACCGCGATCCCCTCGGCGAGCCCCAGGTCCTTGACGACCTGTGAGCTGACGTCGTGATTCACCACCGCCTTGCCGCCGGCCCGTACGGTGACCGCGCCGCTGTCGTGCACGTAGGTGCCGAGCACCCGGCCGACCAGCTCCTTGTTGTCGCTGTCGACGTTGCCGAGGATCATCGCCGAGGCGCCGTCGCGGGACTTGAGCGCCGCGTCGTGGCCGGGCCAGTACGAGGTGACGTCGCGCACATCGGGGTCGGCGGACAGGGCGCGGGTGAGCGCGGCGCCCGCGGCGGCCGGGGCCGCGCCGTCGATGGAGCCGGCCTTGGCCTTGACGACCAGCACCAGGTCGGATCCGCCGTTGAAGGTGGTGTCGACGATGTGCGCGGCACGCGTGGAGGGCGCTCCCGGCACGTCGAAGCCGCCGCTCTTGAGCTGTCCGAAGGCGCCGGCGCCCAGGACCCCCATGACGGCCACGGCCAGTGCGGTCAGGACGAGGACGAGCTTGGCCCTGCGGTGAACCGCCGAGCCGAATGTGCCGAGCATGACGTGCCCCCAGTTGATGTTAACGGTGTTAACTCTCAGCGCCTCCAGTGTGCACGGTGATGTTAACGGCGTCAACTTTGGGGCATCATTGCTGACATGAGCCGCACCACATACCACCACGGAGACCTGGCCAACGCGCTGGTGGACGCCGGTGTCGGCCTGGCCCGGACGGGCGGTCCCGAGGCGGTCGTGCTGCGCGAGGCCGCCCGCCGGGCGGGGGTGTCGGCCACGGCGGCCTACCGGCACTTCAGCGGCCAGCAGGACCTGCTCGAACACGTCAAGCAGCGGGCGCTGGCCATGCTCGCGGCGCGGATCACCGCCGCGCTGGACGCGGTGCCGCCCGCCGCCGACCCCGGCGAGACCGCCGTCGCCCGCCTGGTCGCGGCCGGCTGGGCGTACACCGACTTCGCCCGCACCGAGCCGGGCTGCTTCGCCACCGCCTTCCGCCGGACCACCGCGGAGCCGGCCGGCCCGCTGGAAGGGGCGGGCGGGGACCCGGCGGGCGGTCCGGGGGAGGGCTCCGCCGCGAATTCCGGCGACGGTTCCGGCGGGAGCTCCGAAGCGAGCTCCGGCAAGGACGACGGCTTGGACGACGACGGCGACGGCGTGCGGGACGACGCCGCCTTCTCCCTGCTCGGCGGGATCGTGGACGAGCTGGTCGCGGCCGGGCGGATGCCCGAGGAGACGCGGCCCGACGCGGAGTACGCCGCCTGGGCCGCGGTCCACGGCGTCTCGGTCCTGCTGCTGGACGGTCCCCTGCGCCACCTGGACACCAAGGCGCAGGAAGCCGTGATCGACCGGACCATCCGCCTGGTGGTCGACGGGCTGGCCGGTCCGGGACTTCGCTAGACTCGTCCCGAGCGGTGCCCCCCGGGTTCCGCGCGGCGGTGGGGCCCGCCGTACCCGAACCGCGGCTCGGTGAGCCGCCAACGGTCCCTGCTTGCGACACGCACGTCGTGCGACTTTGTGCCGTGCCCTGCGAGTAGGAGAGTTCTGTGCCCAACCCCCCGACAGCCGGCCGCCCCGCGCCTCGGTTCCGCGTCCCCGTCCAGCGCGCCGCCGCGCGGTCCGGACAGGGCCCGGTGGTCGCCGTGGTCGCGATCGGCGGTGCGATCGGCGCCAGTGCCCGTTACGGCGCCGGCCTGCTGTGGCCGACCGGCACCGGCACCTTCCCCTGGACCACCCTGATCATCAACGCGGTCGGGTGTGCGGTCATCGGTGCCTTCATGGTGGTGATCACCGACGTGTGGGCCGCGCACCGCCTGGTCCGGCCGTTCTTCGGCACCGGCATCCTCGGCGGCTTCACCACCTTCTCGACGTACGCCGTGGACATCCGCCGGCTGACCGACGGCGGTCACCCCCGGATCGCCCTGGCCTACCTCGCGCTGACCCTGGTCACCGCCCTGTTCGCGGTCTGGGCCGCGGCCACCGCCACCCGCAGGATCTTCGCCCGGAGGCAGAAGTGAGACTCACCGGCCCCGCCCTGCGGCTGACCGTCCTGGTTGGCGAGAACGACCGCTGGCACCACAAGCCGCTGTTCGCCGAGATCGTGCACCGCGCCCGCGCCGCGGGCCTGGCCGGCGCGTCGGTGTTCCGCGGCATCGAGGGCTTCGGCGCCTCCAGCGTCGTCCACACCGCCCGGCTGCTCTCGCTCAGCGAGGACCTGCCGGTCGCCGTGGTGATCGTGGACACCGAGGACCGCGTGCGCGCCTTCCTCCCCGAACTGGACGAACTCGTCACCGAGGGGCTGGTGGTCCTCGACCCCTGCGAGGTGATCCGGTACACCGCCCGGGACGTGGGGCCGGCCCCCGCCGACGTACCGGACCCGGACGCCGGGGACGGCCGGGGCGGCGCGCCCGGAACGGGGGAGCAGGCGTGACGAACTGGCTGCTGGTGATCGCCGGAGCGGTGGTCGGCGCGCCCCTGCGCTACCTCACCGACCGCGCCGTGCAGTCCCGGCACGACACCGTCTTCCCGTGGGGGACCTTCGCCGTCAACGTGACCGGATCGCTGATCCTGGGTGTGCTCAGTGGCGCCGCGACCGCCGGCGCCGCCTCCCCGCACCTGCAACTCCTCATCGGCACCGGCCTGTGCGGGGCGCTGACCACGTATTCGACCTTCTCCTACGAGACGCTGCGGCTGGCCCAGGACGGCGCCGGTTTCTACGCGGTCGTCAACGTCGTCGGCAGTGTCGCCGCCGGGCTCGGCGCCGCCTTCACCGGCGCCGCGATCGGCGAGGCCGTCTGGGGCTGAACGGGCGATCCCGGGACTCCCGTACGGGTGGCGCGCCGCGGCGGATACCGTGGGCGGCGGAAGGAGGGCGTGATGGGTGACGCGGACCCCGGCCTGTTCGGGCCCGGCTCGGTGACCTGGCAGATGCACGGCGACCCGATCATGTGGGTCGCCGGGGTGCGGGCGCTCTACCTCCAGGCGCTGCTGCCGCGGGCCGTGCGCGGGGTGACGCAGAACTCCGACTACCGCCGGGACTCCTGGGGCCGGCTGCTGCGCACCGCGTCCTTCGTCGGCGAGACCACCTACGGCACCGCGCCCGCCGCCGAGCGCGCCGGCGCCCGGGTCCGCGGCATCCACCGCCGGCTCACCGCCATCGACCCGGAGACCGGCGAGCGGTACGGCGTGGGCGACCCGGACCTGCTGTTGTGGGTGCACTGCGCCGAGATCGACTCCTACCTCGGCGTGGCCCGCCGCTCCGGCTACCCGCTCACCGACGCGCAGGCCGACGCCTACGTGGACGAGCAGCGCGAGTCGGCCCGGCTGGTCGGCCTCGACCCGGCCGACGTGCCCGCCGGCACCGCGCAGCTCGCCGACTACTTCGCGGCGATCCGCCCGCGGCTCGCCGCCACTCCCGAGGCGCACGACGTGGTCGCCTTCCTCAAGGCGCCCCCGGTGCCGTGGCCGCTGCTGCCGATGCGGTTCACGCTGTGGCCGGCCGTCGCGGGCACCGCCTTCGCGGCGCTGCCGCCGTACGCCCACGAGCTCTACGGCCGCACCCCGCCGTCGGCCGCGTCCGCCGACCGCAGGCTGCGCGCGACCGGCCGGATCCTGCGGGCCGTTCCGGCCACCCTGCGCTGGCAGATCCCGCCCGGCCACATCCTCGGTGCGGTCGGCCGGCTGGGCCCGGGCACCCGCCCGTCGGCGCGGCGGCT
This sequence comes from Actinacidiphila acididurans, assembly GCF_016918855.1. GTDB lineage: Bacteria > Actinomycetota > Actinomycetes > Streptomycetales > Streptomycetaceae > Actinacidiphila > Actinacidiphila acididurans. The sequence goes on along the minus strand of NZ_JADKYB010000013.1, from coordinate 9,599 downwards.
GCCCGCGAAGCCGTGACGCCGGCCGCCGTGTGTGTCCAGCGACGCGTGCGGCATTCCGTGACGGGAGTGGCCCGACGGCTTTCCGCAAGGGCGTGAAAGGAGCGCACGCGCAGGGGAATTGCGGGGGAAAACGCCCTCATGTGCGGTCCCGCGCACGGCCCGGCACGGCCATACTGGGACCGGGGAAGCACCGAGTAACCACGGGGGCGACGGCACCTTATGGCGGCTGGAGACAACGGCGGACACCACAGTACGGACCCGGCAGTGCCCGGGTCCGCGGCAGGTGACGAGGGCGACGGGGGCACCCTCGTCCAGGGCAGGTACCGGCTGCTGGAACTGATCGGCCGGGGCGGGATGGGCGAGGTCTGGCGCGCGCTGGACGAGGCGCTGGGCCGCCGGGTCGCCGTCAAGTGCCTGAATCCGGTCACCGGGCGCGCCCACGACACCACCTTCACCCGCATGGTCCAGGAACGCTTCCGCCGTGAGGCCCGGGTCGCCGCCTCCCTCCAGCACCGCGGCATCACGGTGGTGCACGACTTCGGCGAGCACGACGGAGTGCTGTTCCTGGTGATGGAACTGCTCGACGGGCGCAACCTGCTCCAGGTGCTCGACGACGCCCGCCGCCAGCCGCTGCCCGTCCCCGACATCGCCGACATCGCCGAACAGGTCGCGGCGGCGCTCGCGTACACCCATGGCCAGGGCATCGTGCACCGTGATCTGAAACCGGCCAACATCATCCGGCTCACCGACGGCTCGGTGAAGATCTGCGACTTCGGCATCGCCCGGCTCGGTCACGACATCGGCTTCAGCTCCCGGCTGACCGGTCCCGGCGTCGCCATGGGCACGCCCAACTACATGTCGCCGGAGCAGATCGGCGGCTCGGGGGTCGACCACCGCAGCGACCTGTACTCGCTGGGCTGCGTGCTCTACGAACTGGCCACCGGCGCCGCGCCGTTCGACCTCGGCGACGCCTGGGCCGTCCTGGTCGGCCACCGCGACACCCCGCCCGAGCCGCCGCGCGGCAAGCGCCCCGATCTGCCCGCCGACCTCGAGCGCCTGATCCTGGACCTGCTCGCGAAGGACCCCGAGGACCGGCCGCAGAGCGCCGCCGACGTGTGCGGCCGGCTCAAGGCGATGCGGGCCGCCGCCGGCACGCCGCCTTATCAGTCGCCCGCCCCGGTGCCGGCCTGGGCCAGCGGCCTGACCACCGGCGCCCTCGCCCACTCCACCCGCGCCCACCGCATCGCCGTGCCGCCCACCCCGGGCATCACCGGGGCCTGGTCCACCCGCGCCGTCCCCGCCCAGGCCGCCCCGGGCGTGTCGGCCGCGCTCGCCGCCCGCCACACCGAGGCCACCACGCTCGCCGCGGCCGGCCGCTGGCAGCAGGCGTACGACCTGCACACCGAGGTCGCCGCCGGCCGCGACCGCGCCCTGGGCGCCGACCACCCCGACACCTTGACCAGCCGTTACGAGGCGGCCTGCTGCCTGACCCGGCTCGGGCGGCTCGAGGAGGCGCTGCCGCTGCACGAGTACGTCGCGGCCGTACGCGCCCGGGTGCTCGGCCCCGACGACGCCGCCACGCTCGCGGCCCGCCACGAGGCGGCCTTCGCCATGGAGCGGCTGGGCCGCCACGAGGAGGCGCACACGGTCTACCGCGAGGTGCTCGAAGCGCGGGAGCGCACGGTGGGCCCGCAGCACCCCGACACGCTGCACTGCAAGCACAACCTGGCCTTCAATCTCGGGCAGCTCGGCCGCGCCCAGGAGGCGTTCACGATGGCCGTCGAGGTGGCCGAGGCCCGCGCGCGAGTGCTCGGCGCGGACGACCCGGACACCCTGGTCACGCGGTTCGAGGTCGCGCACGCCTTCGGCCGGGCCGGGCAGTGGGAGCAGGCGCTGGAGACGTACCAGGAGATCGCCCGGGCGCGGGCCGCCGGTCTCGGCCCCGACCACCCCGACACGCTCGCCGCCCGCTACGAGACGGGTATCTGCATGGGCCGGCTGGACCGCACCGCCGAGGCGCTGGCGCTCTTCGAGGACCTGGCCGAAGCCCGCACCCGCACCGCGGGGTCCGCCGACCCGGAGACCCTGCGGGCCCGGCACGCCCTCGGCGTCAACCTCGGCCGCCTCGGCCAGTGGGACCGGGCCCTGGTCGAGGCCCGCGACGTGGCCGCCGTCCGCGAGCGCGTCCTGGGCCCCGCCCACCCCGACACCCTGGTCAGCAGGCGCGAGGTCGCGGTGGCCCTCGGCTGGCTCGGCCGCTGGCCCGCGGCGCTCGGCCACTACCACGAGGTCGCCGAGGCCCGCGAGCGCGTCCTCGGCCCCGCTCACCCCGACAGCATCAGCAGCCGCAAGGACGAGGCCGACTGCCTGGAACAGCTCGGCCGCACCGCCGAGGCCCGCGCGCTGCACCGGCGCATGGCGGAACTGCGGCAGGAGGCGGCGGAGGAGCGGTAGGTCTGCTTCCGGCGGGCTCTTCCCGCGCGCCGCCGCGGGCCGGGATTGCCCCGAGCGCGAACAGCGTCCGGGAGCCGGTGGCACCGCGCCTACGCTCACCCCATGGGCGACTTGACCACCTACCAGGTGAACGGCATCACGCTGGCCTGCGAGGCCGAGGGTCCCGCGGGCGGCCCGCCGCTGCTGCTCCTGCACGCGCTCGGCGAGGACCGCACCTCGTGGCGGGCCGTCACCGCGGGGCTGGCCGCCGACGGCTGGCGCACGCTCGCGGTGGACCTGCGCGGGCACGGGGAGAGCGGCCACCCCGGTTCGTACCTCTTCGAGGAGATGCGGGACGACGTGCTGGCGCTGCTCGACGCCCTGGACCTGGCCGAGGTCACCGTGGTGGCGCACTCGATGGGCACGGTGGTGGCGTCCCTGGTCGCCATGGACCGGCCGGCCGCCGTACGCCGCCTCGTCCTGGAGGAGGGCCCGCTCCCCTTCCCCGCCGACCCGCCACGCCCGGTGCCCACCGCCCCCGACGGCCCCACCCCGTACGACTGGCGCGTCGTCCCCGCGATCGCCCGCCAGCGCAACGCCCCACCGTCCCGCCACTGGACCGGCCTGGCCGCGATCACCGCCCCGACCTTGATCGTCGCCGGCGGCCCCACCAGCCACCTCGACCAGCGCGACCTCGCCCGCGTCGCCGCCCGCATCCCCGACGCCCGCCTGATCACGATTGACGCCGGCCACATGATCCACGATGAGCGCCCGGCGGATTTCCTGGCGGCGGTGCGGGCTTTTCTGGGTGAGCCGCCCCGAATGGCCTAGGTGTTCTGTCTCGGGAGGTTGTGGACGGGTGAGCCAGGTCTCGGCTGAGGGATCTTGAATAGGTGAGGGCCTTCCGGTTCGGTGTGGATTGCGACGTCTACACCTGACCGAAAGGCCCTCGTGCCCCACCGTAATGCACCTTTGACCGAGACCGGACGGCTGCGCCTGGCCCGTTGCGTGGTCGAGGACGGCTGGCCTCTTCGCCGGGCCGCCGAACGCTTCCAGGTCTCGCCGACCACGGCCCAGCGCTGGGCCGACCGCTACCGGCAGTTCGGTGAGGCCGGGATGGGCGACCGCTCCTCCCGCCCGCGCACCAGCCCGCGCCGCACCCCGACCCGCACCGAACGCCGGATCATCAAGGTCCGCGTCCTGCGCCGCTGGGGACCGGCCCGCATCGCACACCTGCTGCACCTGGTGCCCTCGACCGTGCACCGCGTCCTGGCCCGGTTCGGCCTGGCCCGCCTGTCCCACCTGGACCGGGCCACCGGCCGCGTCATACGCCGCTACGAACGCGACCGTCCCGGCGAGTTGGTGCACGTCGACATCAAGAAGCTCGGCAACATCCCCGACGGCGGCGGACACAAGGCCCTGGGCCGGCAGGCAGGCCGAAAGACCCGCGCAAACGTCGGCTACAGCTACCTGCACACCGCCGTCGACGACCACTCCCGCCTGGCCTACAGCGAAATCCTCACCGATGAAAAGAAGGAGACCGCCACCGGCTTTTGGACCCGGGCCCAGGCGTTCTTCACCCACGCCGGGATCACCGTCGAGCGGGTGCTGACCGACAACGGCGCCTGCTACCGCTCACGCGAGTGGCGCGACCTGCTGGCGGCAGCCGGGATCGCCCACAAGCGAACCCGGCCCTACCGCCCGCAGACCAACGGCAAGGTCGAACGCTTCAACCGCACCCTGCTCGACGAGTGGGCCTACGCCCGCCCCTACCGCTCGGAGACCGAACGACGCGAAGCGTTCCCTCACTGGCTGCACACCTACAATCACCACCGCGGACACACCGCCCTGAAGGGCCAACCACCCGCCAGCCGCGTCCCCAACCTCACGAGGCAATACACCTAGGGCGTGGTCCAGCGGGCCGAGAAGGCGCGGGCCGGGTTGGTACGGAAGACGGCGGTGGCGGCTTCCTCGCCCAGGGCGCGGGTCAGGCGGGGGCGCAGGGTGCGGAGGAGGTAGGGCATGCCGGGGCCCTCGCCGGTGGTGGCCCGGGCGGTGGCGGTGACGGTGTCGCCGCCGAGGAGGAGTTGGTGGAGGTGGCCGGCCTCGGCGAGGGCGACGAGGCCGGCCAGCAGGCGCCAGTCGGTGGCGTGGTGGGCGCGTGAGGGGCCGTCGAAGGCCAGGAAGGCGCCGGAGGCGGCCAGTTCGCGGTGCAGGCCGGGGTCGGGGAAGCGGTTGAGGTGGCCCAGGAGCAGGGCGGAGGGCGGCACGCCCAGCCGGCCGTGCAGCAGGTCCAGCACGTCCGGGGCGGCGGTGCCCATCTCGTGGTGGACGCCGATGGGCGCCCCGGTGGCGTGGTGTGCCTCCGCGGCCGCGGTCAGCATCCGCCGGGCGTGGTCGTCCAGGCCGTGGAAGCCGCCGGCCACCTTGATCATCCCGGCCCGGGCGGTGCCGCGCGGGGCGTCCGGGGTGTCGCCGTCGAGCATGCCCTCGGTCAGTTCGGCCACGAAGAAGGCGGCCAGGCCGTCGCGGCTCAGCCGGTCCAGCAGCGCCGGATCGTAATGGTGCGCCTGGTGCAGCCCGGTCGCCGCCACCACATGAACCCCGGTCGCCCGCGCGATGGCCGGCAGCCGGCCCGCGGCCCGGCCCAGCCCGAAAGGCGTCCACTGCGCGACCGCCGCCCCGCCGAGCCCGGCGAAGACCTCGACTTCCGCCTCGGCCGCCGCCGGGTCGTCCAGTTCCTGCCCGGCCAGTGACGGAACGGCCAGGAAGAGGTGGTCGTGGGCGTCGGTGACGCCGAGGTCGCCGGGCGCGATGTCGCCCAGCACAGTACGGACCGCGGTCACCACTGCCGTCCCGCCCCGAGCGCGTCCAGGCCGGGCCGGGACAGGTGCAGGACGCGACAGCGCTCGGCCCCCGGCTCGTCGGGCACCTGCGTCGGCTCCGGCTCCCAGAGCGTGAACCGCACCAGCTCCCAGTGGCGCGGGTCGATCACGACCGCCGCCGAGTGGACGCCCGGGCGCCCGGCCTCCGCGGCCAGTTCGTCCACCGCCCGGGCCACCGCGTCCGCGGGGTCCTCGCCGGGCGCCAGCCGCTCGGCCCGGCGCACGGCGGCCAGCGGTTCGGCCGCCACCGCGGGCCCGGGCCGGAAGGCGAGCCCGGTCCAGTGCTCCACCACGGGACGCCCGAAGTCCGCGACCAGGCCGCGGAATCCGGGCCCCCACAGGAAGGAGTTCATGCCCTCCGCGGTGTGCCACAGATAGAAGGGGGCGTACTGGTTGACCGCCGAGCCGGCCACGCCGCGCTCCTTGATCAGGTACGCCTTCAGGCCCAGCCCCGGGAAGTCGTCCAGCGCGTGACCACGGGTGGCCACCCGGTGGCGGATGATCCCCATGTCGTAGTCGGCCGGCAGGGTGATGCGGTAGTTCATCGCGAGCACGGGGTGGCTTCCTCGGTCGGGGCCGGCGGACCGGCCGCACGTTTCGGGGCGGTGCGGGGTCCGTACTGATGCCCGTGGGCACGTACGGGCGCACGGCGGCGGGTGCCGTACGGGCGTCGTGCGGGCCGGAGGTACGGTCCGGCGCGCGACGCTCAGGCGGCGGGCGGGGCCGCCCAGCCCGCGAGCAGGTGCGCGGCGCCGCGTACGGCCTGGTCGAAGGGCTCCTGGGAACCGGCCGCTCGGGCGAGCACGTACCCGCCCTGGACCACCGCGGCGAGCGCGGCGGCGGTCTCCACCGGGTCCAGCCCCGGCCGCAGTTCGCCGGCCGCGACGCCCTCGGCGATGATCCCGGCCAGCCGCTCGCGCAGCCAGCCGAAGGTCTCCGCGACCGGCTCGCGCAGGTCCTCGTCGGCCACCACGTCCGGGTCCATCGCCATCCGGCCCACCCGGCAGCCGCGCAACGCGTCGCGCTCGCGCAGGAGATACGCGGTCGCGCGGTCCAACGCCGTTGTGCCGGCCGACAGTTGGGCGTCGGCCTGGGCCCGCAGCTCGGCGGCGCTGCGGCGCATCGCGGTCAGCGCGAGGTCCGGCTTGCCCTTGAAGTGGTGGTACATGCTGCCCTGGCCCGCGCCCGCCCGCTCCTGGATGGCCCGCGGGCTGGTCCCGACGTATCCGCGCTCCCACAGCAGTTCCTGGGCGCTGCCGATGAGGCGTTCCACCGTGTCCATGCGGCTCAGTGTACATACCAGTAGGTACAGAAACGGGGGAGGGGCGGGCGGCGGTCTCCGCCGCCCGCCGCCGGTCACCTGCCGCCGGCCCGGCGGGGTCGAGGGGTCGCCGTGCTGTGCGGTGGCGCGGTGCCGAGTTCGTGCGGTGCGGTGCTGTGGGCGCTGCGTGCGCGGTGGGGGTGCGGCTCGGTGCGGTGGTGCGGGAACGGACGAGGAGCGGGCGGGGCGCGGCTCAGCGGGCGAACCGGACGTCCGCCGCCGCGACCACCGTGCCGAACCGGGGGAAGTCCAGGGCCACGGCCGCCTCGTGTTCGGCGGCCGTCAGGCCGGACATCGCGTCGTGGGCGAACACCAGGCGGTAGCCGAGGTCCGCGGCGGCGCGGGCAGTGGACTCGACGGCCATGTTGGTGGCGATCCCGCCCAGTACCAGGGTGTCCACGCCGCGGTCGGTGAGCCATTGGTGCAGGTCGGTGCGGTGGAAGGCGCCGACGGCCTGCTTGACGACCACCGTGTCGGCGGTCTCGGCGACTTCGGCGACCACGTCGCTGCCGGGCGGCTGTTCCGCCGCGCCGGGTCTGCGGACGCGTACGGCCGCCACGGGCGCGCCGGCCGCCCGGAAGGCCCGGGCCAGTCCCAGCGCGGCGGAGACCACACCCGTACCCGGGTGGGGAGCCAGCGGCAGGGCGACCAGCCGGTCCATCAGGTCGACGAGCACGAGTGCGGTGCGGGCGGGGTCGAGGCCGGCGCCGAGCGGGGACTCACGTCCGGCGCCGAACCGCCCGTAGTGATCATGTGCGGTCATGATCGGGACCCTACCGGCCGGGCCGGTCCCGCGCCCGGTGATCCAACACGCCGATTCCCAGGGGAAGTTGTCACTCCTGCGGGTGTCCGCAGGGGTGAAGCGGCCCACCGCGGGGCGCCTTGGCGCATCGTGTACGACGTGGCGCCCCGGCCGTTAGGCTGAGCGCGGACGACAAGTCGTGGGAGGAGACCGGACGTGGCCGAAAGCACCGCCGGACAGCCGTTGGCCAACGGGAAGAAGCCGCAGATCGACCTCACCGGTGCGGAGTGGCTGTCCAGCAGCCAGGGCACGGGCGATGTGCAGATCGCCTTCGTGGAGGGGTACATCGCCATGCGGGACGGGCGCAACCCGGACGGCCCGGCGCTGATCTTCACCCCGGCGGAGTGGCGGGCATTCGTCCTCGGGGCGCGGGACGGCGAGTTCGACCTGACCTGAGCGGCCCGGTTTCGTCGGTACGCACCGGCCCCGGCTCCTTCCGCGGAGCCGGGGCTTTCGTGTGTCCGGGGCCGATGCGCTCCGGCCGGGTTCGGGCCGGCCGGGTACGGCCCGGTCAGGTGTGAACGGCCGGATCAGGGCCAGTTGCCCAGCGGCGGCAAGGGGTCGCCGGTGAGCGCGCCCACCGGGTGGCGGCCGGCCAGCCAGGCGGCGAGGTCGGTGGTCGCCCCCTCGACGTGCAGCGGGGTGCCCGAGCCCCAGGTCCAGGTGGCGGGACCGTCGGTCGCGGTGAGGGTGACGTGCAGGCCGGCCGGGACGCGCCGGCCCAGGTAGTCCACCAGGTGCGCGCAGAATTCCGGGGACCAGTCGGTGGTGGACCGGCCCAGCAGGGCGTCGGTGGAGTGGATCTCCAGTTCCCGCCACCAGGCCAGGCCCGCGTCCAGCAGGACGCCGTCGCGGTAACTCACCGGGCGACCCCAGTCCTCGGGGCCGACCGCGGCCCACGACGCCTCGGTCTCGTCCAGCGCGGCCGACAGCGCGGCGGTGAGCACCTCGACGGAGCGGCGGTGCCCGGCCTCGATCGCGGCGTCCCGGCTCGCGCGGCCGCCGTCGTACACCTCGACGGTCCGGCCGCGCAGGGCGTACCGCGCCTGGCGGGCCAGCGCGAGGCCCACGCCCTCCATGTGGGTGAGGACATGGCCGCGGGTCCAGCCCGGCAGCGCGCTGGGGGCGCGAAGCGCTTCGTCGGTCAGGCCGGTGAGCAGGCCGCGCAGCCTTGTCTGGCCCTCGGCGTAGACGTTGAGCAGGTCGATGGGGGCCGTCACGGTCACCGCGGCCTCCGCGAGCGGAGGCGGGGCGATGCGGGGGTCAGGTGCGGTGCGTGCTTCACGCGTTCTACGTGCGGGTCGTCTGACGCGTGCGGTACGTCGGGGCGGTCGGGCACGTGCATCCCCCTTGGTGTTAATGGTTTTGGCCGACGATACCATTAGCCATATGCGCGTTGATCACTTTTCCCTCACGCTCGCCCTCGCTCTCGCCACGACCATCCGGCACGACGGGCAGGACGGCATCACCGACGAGATCGCCTCGCCGGCCGGGCTGGACGCGTGGGTGCGCGCGCACGAGGGGGAGTTGGCGGAGGCCGGGTTCGCGGTGCCGAGCGGGTTCACCGCTGACGGGGGCGTGCTGGCCGCGGTTGTCGAGATCAGGACGGCGGTCCGCGCGCTGTTCGCCCGTGCCGTGCTGCCCGGGGAGCCCAGCTCCGCCGACGCCGGGCGGCTGCCTCCGGCCGGCCTCGCTCTCGAACGCCTCAACGCGGCATCCGCCTTCGTGCCGGTGGCCCCTCTGCTGGACTGGCCGCCCGACGCCGCGCCGACCGTCCTCCTCGCCCCGGCCCCCGGCGCCCTGCCGCCCGCCCGACTTCTGGCCGCCGCCTTGGCCCGCGCCGCCGTCGCCTTTCTGGCCGGTCCCGACCGTGCCCTCCTGCGTGCCTGCCCCGCTCCGCGCTGCGTCCGCTACTTCGTCAAGGAACATCCCCGCCAGGAGTGGTGCAAGCCGTCCTGCGGCAACCGCGCCCGCGTCGCCCGCCACCACGCCCGCCGCAGTTCCCGTCTTGACCCCACGGACTCGGCTCGCCCCTGACGTCGCCTTTCCCAAGGGCACCGCAAATGCGGTCGAGCCCCTGTGCCGACAGGGGGCGCATAGGGGGCGCGTAGGAGCTTGAGGGTGGTGCGGGGGTGGTGGGGCGGCGGGGGAGGGTGGG
>NZ_JADKYB010000012.1 GCF_016918855.1 Actinacidiphila acididurans | reverse complement strand
CGCCGGCGCCGGCGGCCTGCCCTCCCCCCCCGGGCCCGGCCCCCCCCCACCGCGAACCGCCCGGCACACGCGTGACGCACGCCGGGCGCACGCCACCGACAACCGTCCGAGAACCCCCAGGAGGTGACCCGTATGACCGACACCCTCGCCGGTGCGAACGCGGCGACGGCGGAGCAGACCGCCGTAGCGGCGCGACTGGACCATGTGTCGAAGGCGTTCGGCAGGCCGGGCGCCCAGCAGCTCGTGCTGGACGACATCACGCTCGACGTACGGCCGGGCGAGTTCGTGTGCCTGCTGGGGGCCTCGGGCTGCGGCAAGTCCACGCTGCTCAGCCTGGTGGCGGGCCTGGACCGGCCGACCGCCGGGGACATCACCACGCCGGGCGGCCGGCCCGCGCTGATGTTCCAGGAGCACGCCCTGTTCCCGTGGCTGACCGCGGGCCGCAACATCGAACTGGCGCTGCGGCTGCGCGGGGTGCCGCGCGAGCAGCGCCGCCCCGAGGCCGAGCGGCTGCTGGCCCTGGTCCGGCTCGGCGGAGCGTACGGCAAGCGGGTGCACGAGCTGTCCGGCGGCATGCGGCAGCGGGTCGCGCTGGCCCGCGCGCTGGCCCAGGACAGCAGGCTGCTGCTGATGGACGAGCCCTTCGCGGCGCTGGACGCCATCACCCGCGACGTGCTGCACGACGAGCTGACCCGGATCTGGTCCGAGGCCAACGACGAGGCGCCGGCCGGCCCCGGTGGGCAGGACGGCTCGGGCCGCCAGGGCCTGTCGGTGCTGTTCGTGACGCACAACGTGCGGGAGGCGGTCCGGCTGGCCCAGCGCGTGGTGCTGCTGTCCTCCCGGCCGGGGCGGATCAACCGCGAGTGGACCATCGACATCCCCCAGCCGCGCCGCATCGAGGACGCGGCGGTGGCGGACCTGTCCATAGAGATCACCGAAGAGCTGCGGGGGGAGATCCGCCGTCATGGCCAGCACTGACACCGATCCCAAGGACGAAGTGACCGAGGCGACGCCCGCGACGCCGGCGACGCCGCGGGAGGGCGACGCGGCGGGCGGTCCGCAGGCGCCGTCGCTGCGCAAGGCCCCGGCGGCCGGCGACCTGTCCGGCCTGGAGGCCGGCCTGGACGCGCTGGAGAGCGTCACCGTACGGCGCACGCCGCTCGGCCGGACGCTGCTGACCCGGGCGCTGCCGCCGGTGACGGCCGTCGTGCTGGTGCTGGTCGCCTGGCAGATCGCGGTGTGGGCGGGCGCCGACCCGACGAAGCTGCCGAGCCCGCACGCGGTCGGGCAGGCGCTGGCCGACCGGTGGAAGGCCGGCGACCTGTTCTCCATCATCTGGACCAGCGTGGAGCGCGGCCTGCTGGGCTTCGTGGCGGCCCTGGCCATCGGCACCCCGCTGGGCCTGGTGGTGGCCCGGGTGCCGTTCGTGCGCGCAGCGATCGGCCCGATCCTGTCCGGGCTCCAGTCGCTGCCCTCGGTGGCCTGGGTGCCGGCCGCGGTGATCTGGCTGGGCCTGACGGACAAGACCATGTACGCGGTGATCCTGCTGGGCGCGGTGCCCTCGATCGCCAACGGCCTGGTGTCGGGCATCGACCAGGTGCCGCCGCTGTACCTGCGGGCCGGCCGCACCATCGGCGCCACCGGGCTGCGCGGCGCCTGGTACATCCTGCTGCCGGCCGCGCTGCCCGGCTACGTGGCCGGCCTGAAGCAGGGCTGGGCGTTCTCCTGGCGCTCGCTGATGGCCGCCGAGCTGATCGCCTCCTCCCCCGACCTGGGGGTGGGCCTGGGCCGCTACCTGGAGAACATGCGGGAGAGCTCGGACATGGCCGGCGTCTTCCTCGGCATCCTGCTCATCCTGGTCGTCGGCATCGCCATCGACCAGATCGTCTTCAGCCCGCTGGAGCGCTGGGTGCTGCGCAGCCGCGGCCTGTCCGCCAGGAACCAGTGACCCGGTGACCGCCCGCGCCCGCCGCCCCGCCCTGCTGGTGATCGCGCACGGTTCGCGCGATCCCCGGCACGCGCGGACCGTACGGGCGCTCACCCGCCGGGTGGCGCGTGCCCGCCCGGCGCTGCGGGTGGAGACGGCGTTCCTGGACTTCTGCGCGCCCTCGGTGCCGCAGGCCGCGGCCCGGCTCGCGGCCGACGGCGAGGCGGCGGCGGTCGCGCTGCCGCTGCTGCTCACCCGGGCCTTCCACGCGAAGACGGACGTCCCCGCGGTCCTGCGCGAGGCCGAGGCCGGGACCGGGCTGCCGCTGCACGCCGCCGGGGTGCTCGGCCCCTCGCCGCTGCTGACCGTGGCGCTGGAGCGGCGACTGCGACAGGCCGGGGTGGGGCCGGGCGAGCGGGCCGGCACCGGGGTGGTGCTGGCCGCCGCCGGTTCCACCGACCCCGGGGCGCGGGCCGTGATCGAGGCGCTCGCGGCGCAATGGCGGCGGTCCGGGTGGTACGGGGTGGAGCCCGCGTTCGCCTCCGCGTCACCGCCGCGTACGCAGGAGGCGGTCCGCAGGCTGCGCGCCGCCGGTGCCCGACGTGTCGCCGTGGCGCCGTACGTCCTCGCGCCCGGCTTCCTGCCCGACCGGATCGCCGCCGGGGCGCTGGAGGCGGGCGCCGACGTGCTGGCCCCGGTCCTGGGTGCCGCCCCCGAGGTGGCCGCCCTTCTGCTGCGCCGCTACGACGAGGCGTGCGCCGCCATGCCGCTTGGGTCGAACGGCACCAGGATTTTGCCTGCGGGCGACCTGTTTGTTGCCTGAGCACAACCCTTCTGTAGGCTCACCTGTCATCTGGGCGAGCCCGCGGAGGCCCGAGGCGCACAGGACGACAGCGAAGACGGCGGATTCATGACCGAAACGGATCAGACACGTAATCCCGGCAGCTGGGAGGCGCACCAGGCCATACCGACGGTCCCCGAGTACGGGCAGCCGGCGGGGCGGACGGCGCCGGAGGAGGCAGGTCCGGGCAAGGCGCCGGCCGGGGAGACGGGTCCGGGCAAGGTGCCACTGCCGAAGGCGGTGCCCGCCGCGGGGGCGGACACGGCCCGGCCACTGGTCCGCAAGGACCGGCTCGCGGCGCTGGACGGGCTGCGGTTCCTGGCCGCCCTGTCAGTGGTGCTCTTCCACTTCATGGGCCAGACCCCCAACGCGATGAGCGGCATCTGGGGCCGCCCGTACCAGGAGGTGTTCCCGCGGGCGCACGACTGGTTCGCCTTCGGCCGGCTCGGCGTCCAGTTGTTCTTCCTGATCAGCGGGTTCGTGATCTGCATGAGTGCCTGGGGGCGCAGCCCGCGGGACTTCTTCATCTCCCGGGTGACCCGGCTGTACCCGATGTACTGGGTGGCGATCGCGGTGTCGGCCGCGGTGGTCTACCTCACCGACTCCCCCTTCGGCCACCCCAACCCGCGGGTGCTGTTCGCCAACCTGACGATGCTCCAGCGCCCGCTGGGCGTGGACAACTTCGACCCGGTGTACTGGACGCTCTGGCCTGAGCTGTGCTTCTACGTCACCTTCTCGGTGGTGGTCTGGAAGGGCCTGACCTACCGGCGGGTGGTCGTCTTCTGCGGGCTGTGGACGCTCGCGGCGGTGCTCGCCCCCAGCGCGGACCTGCCGCTGCTGACCCTGGTGGTCAATCCGACCTCGGCGCCGTTCTTCATCGCCGGGATGGCGTTCTACCTGATGTACCGCTACCGATCGACGCCCCTGCTGTGGGGCATCGTGCTGATGCAGTGGCTGCTGGCGCTGCACTTCCTGCTCGCGCCGCACGGCGGGTCCAACAACTGGGCGACCTGGGCGCCGTGGCGGCCCTGGCTGGTGCTGGCGATCACGGTGTTCTTCGCTTCGATCGCCGCCATAGCGCTGGGCTGGACCCGGTGGGTGCGCTGGCGCTGGCTGACCACGGCCGGCGCGATGACCTTCCCGCTCTACCTGCTGCACGACGTCACCGGGATGACCGTCGCGCACGCCTACGGGGACCGGGTGAGCCCGGCGCTCCTGGTGACGGTCACGGTGATCGGGCTGGTGGCGCTGTCGTACGTGGTGCACCGGGTCGCCGAGCGTCCGATAGCGCTGGCGATGCGGCGCTGGCTGAACTCCGCGGCCTTCCGTCTGGAACCGCCGCCAGGACGCGGCTGAGCGGGCGGCGGGCGACCGGGGCAGGGGTCGGTGCCTCCGGCGCGGGGGTCCGAAATCTCATATTTACGGGCCTGGCGGCCCACAAATACAAGTCAGCATTTCGGACCCCCACGCCTCCGGCCCCTCCTGCCGTCTCTGACCTCCGGCTCGCCGGCCCTCCTGTCCGTCTCCTCACCTCCGGTTCGTCGGTGTAGGGGCCACGGACTCGGCGGGGGTGGGGTTCTCCCCACCCTCAAGGGGGAGAACACCCGCCCGGAAGTCACCGGCAGGCCGGATGGGTGGGCGATCCCCGCGCCCATAGCGTCGTACGTGGACAGAGCGGCAGGTCAGCCGCCACCCACGACGATCCTTCAAGGGGGCACACCGTGAGTCGCGCACGCGCACACGGCAGCAGGACGGGCATCGCGGCGGCCATGGGCGGCTGGAGCGCCCGCCACCGATGGGCGGCGGTGGGAGGCTGGCTGCTCTTCGTCGTCCTGGTCGTGCTCCTCGGGCAGGCCGCCGGGCGGCACGACGTGGACGAGGACACGTCGATGCCCGGCGAGGTCCGGCAGGCCGCGCTCGTCCAGGACCACGCCGGGCTGCAGGGCCTGGCCGGCGAGATGGTGCTGGTCCAGGTCCGCGGCGGGAGCGGCACCGCCGACGACCCGGCCTTCCGCGCGGCCGTCACCGACGTGATGTCCTCGGTGCGGGCCACCGGCAAGGTCACCGCGGTGCAGTCGCCGTACGCGACCAAGGCGCTGTCGGCGGACCACCGCAGCGCGCTGGTCCGGTTCGACATGCTGGGCGACAAGAAGACCGCGGCGGACAGGGTGCAGCCGGTGCTGGACGCCGTGCAGGCGGCCCAGCAACGCCACTCGGCGCTGCGGATCGAGGAGTTCGGCGACGCCAGTTCCGACAAGACGCTCAACAACGCCTTCGGCAGCGACTTCACCACCGCCGAGTACTCGGCACTGCCGGTGGCGCTGGGCATTCTGCTGATCGCGTTCGGGGCGCTGGTGGCCGCGCTGCTGCCGGTGGTACTGGCGATGACCGCGTTCCTGGCCGCCTCGGGCGTGGTGGCGCTGGTCAGCCACTCGGTGCCGATGAGCGACACCGCCAACTCGGTGATGCTGCTGGTGGGCCTGGCCGTCGGCGTCGACTACTGCCTGTTCTACCTGCGCCGGGAACGCGAGGAGCGGGCGGCCGGGCACGACCCGGCGACCGCGCTGCGGATCGCGGCGGCCACCTCCGGGCGGGCCATCCTGATCTCCGGCATCACCGTGATCGTGGCCATGGCCGGCATGCTCTTCACCGGCATCGGCGACTTCAAGGCGATGGGCGTGGCCACCATGATCGTGGTCGCCATCGCGGTGTTCGGCTCGGTCACGGTGCTGCCGGCGCTGCTGTCGCTGCTCGGCGAGCGGGTGGAGAAGGGCAAGGTGCCGCTGCTGGGGCGGATCGGCCGGGCGCGCGGCCGCCGCGGCACCCCGGCCGGCAGCAGCCGCTTCTGGCGGACCGTGCTGCGGCCGGTGCTGCGCAACCCCAAGGCGGCCACCGTGCTGGCCGGCGGCACCCTCGCGGTGATCGCGCTGCCCGCGTTCGGCATGCACACCGCGAACCTGTCGCTGGACCAGGAACTCGGCCACCATCTGCCGATCATCCAGACCTACGACCGGATCAACGCCGCCTTCCCCGGCGGCCCCGACCCGGCCCATGTGATCGTCAAGGCCGACGCGATCGACGCGCCGGCGGTCCGCAAGGCCATCGCGGACTTCCGTACCGAGGCGGTCGCCTCCGGGGCCAGCCGCGGCCCGGTCACGGTGACCGTGCACGGCCCGCAGAACGAGGCGCAGATCGACGTCCCGCTGGCCGGCGGCACGGACCGCCACGAGGCCGAGGCCGATGTCCGGCTGCTGCGCGACCACGTCCGCCCGGACACGCTCGGCAAGGTGGCCGGGGTGCAGGCGCCGATCACCGGCGAGACCGCGAGTTCGATGGACTTCAACCACAAGATCACCAGCAGTGTGCTGCCGGTCTTCGCCTTCGTGACCGTCTTCGCCTTCCTGCTGATGCTGCTGTCCTTCCGGTCGCTGACCATCGCGCTCACCTCGATCGCGCTGAACCTGCTGTCGGTGGGCGCGGCCTACGGCATCCTGACCGTGGTCTTCCAGCACGGCTGGGGCGCCTCGCTGGTCGGCGCGACCGGCACCGGCGCGGTGGTGGCCTGGCTGCCGCTGTTCCTGTTCGTGATCCTGTTCGGGCTGAGCATGGACTACCACGTGTTCGTGGTCTCCCGGATCCGCGAGGCCCGGATGCGCGGGCTGACCACCAAGGGCGCGATCGAGCACGGCATCACCGGCAGCGCGGGCGTGGTGACGAGCGCCGCGGTGATCATGGTGGCGGTGTTCTCGATCTTCGGCACCCTGTCGATGCAGAGCATGAAGCAGATGGGCGTGGGCCTGGCCTTCGCGGTGCTGATCGACGCGACCGTGATCCGCGGGGTGCTGCTGCCGTCGGTGATGGCGCTGCTCGGCGAGCGCAACTGGTACCTGCCGCGCTGGCTGCGCGGCCTGCCGGACCTCACCCACGACGAGTCGTCGCTGCCGCTGCCCCCGGCCCCCGGCGGCGCCCCGGCCGGTCCGCTCCCGGACCCCGCCCACCGCTTCTGACCTGCGGATTCCCGGACGATCCGGCCTCCAGCGCCCCCGTGCCACCGCGGCTCGGGGGCGCTGTCAGTGCCCCCGGGTACGGTGGAAAACATGACCGTACGGGAGAGCACAGGCGGCGGCACGACCCTTGCCGCCGGTGAGGTCGAGGATCATCTGGAGGAGCACCGGGCCGAGCTGACCGGGTACTGCTACCGGATGCTGGGATCGGTCTTCGAGGCCGAGGACGCGGTGCAGGAGACGCTGGTACGGGCCTGGCGCGCGGCGGACCGGTTCGAGGGCCGGTCCTCGCTGCGTTCGTGGCTGTACCGGATCGCCACCAATGTGTGCCTGGACAGCCTGCGGGCGGGCAGTCGGCGGGCGCGGCCGATGGACCTGTCGCCCGCCTCGCACGCGGACGACGTGCTGCCCGCGATGACACCCGAGTCGCACTGGGTCGAGCCGGTGCCCGACGCCCGGGTGCTGCCGTCCGGCGGCGACCCGGCGGACGTGGTGGTGGCCCGAGAGAGCATCCGGCTGGCGTTCGTCTCCGCGCTCCAGTACCTGCCGCCGAGGCAGCGGGCGGTGCTCATCCTGCGCGAGGTGCTGGCCTGGCGGGCCGCCGAGACCGCGGAGCTGCTGGGCACCACGGTCGCCTCGGTCAACAGCGCCCTGCAGCGGGCCCGCGCCACCCTGTCCCAGGCGTCGGTGACGCTGCCCGGCGAGCAGGACGGGGACGGCGCCGCCCGGCCCGCCACGGACCCGGCGACGGCCCCCGCGATGGACGAGGCCCAGCGGGCCCTGCTGGCCCGGTACGTGGACGCCTTCGAGCGGTACGACATGGAACTGCTGACCAGGCTGCTGCACGAGGACGCGACCTTGTCGATGCCGCCGTATCCGATGTGGCTGCGCGGCCACGCGGACATACGCGGCTGGCTGCTGGGTTCCGGCAAGGCGTGCCGGGGGTCGCGGCTGGTGCCGGTGGCCGCGAGCGGCTCGGCGGCTTTCGGCCAGTACCGGAGCGATCCGGACGGCGGCGGGCACCACGCCTGGGCCCTCCAGGTGCTGGAGATCGAGGGCGGCCGGATCATCGCGCTGAACTCATTCCTGGATACCGCCCGACTCTTCCCCCTCTTCGGGCTCCCACTCGAACTCCCCCGCCAGGCCGGTCAGTTCCAGTAGCTGCCGCAGTTCGGGCGTGGCGCCGCGCAGCCGCACCCGGTTGCCGGTGCGCCGCGCGGCCAGCCGCATGCGGGCCAGGGCCGCGACCACGGCAAGGTCGGTGCCCGGGCGGTCCATGCTGAAGCTGCCGTCCGGATGGTCCACGCACAGGCCGCTGACGTCCACCACCACGACCGGTTCCGTCCGCCTGGGCCGACCGGAGCGGGCCGGATCGTCCTGGCCGGGGGCCGCCGTCACGAGTTTCCTCCTTGTCCCGCTGTCCCGGCCCTCCGTTGGGCCTCCCCGTAGTACGGACCCGCCGTAAGGTCGTAACTCATCGGTGGCAGGGGTACGTATTCGCGGCGAGTTGGCAGGAAACCCGGCGTAAAAGGGGGGCGGGCAGGTGCAAGACTGGCCCTGTCCGAACGACTGGCCGATGACGCGGGCATATGTTCACGGGCACCGTACTGGTGGCGGCGACTTCGAAGGGCGGGGCATGGCGGACGCGGTGTTCACAGAGGACCGGGCGCGGGCCGTGGTGGAGGCCGCCGGGCACCCGGCGGCCGAGTTGCTCTCCTTCGGGGAGAACGCGGTCTTCGCCGACGGCCGGCTGGCGATCAAGGTGGGGCGGGGCGCGGACCTGCTGGACCGGGCGCGGCGCGAGGTGCGGGTGGCGGACTGGCTCGCGAAGCACGACGTGCCCGCCGTGCGGTCCGCCGAGTCCGAAGTTCGTCTGATCGAGGGACACCCGGTCACGTACTGGCAGCGGCTGCCGGAGTCGCTGCGGGCCGCGGAGCCGGCCGACGTGGCGCCGCTGCTGAAGCTGGTGCACGCACTGCCCGAGCCGGACTTCGGGCTGCCGGCCCGGGACCTGCTGGGCGGCGTGGAGCGCTGGCTGCGGGCGGGCGGCAGTGTCATCCACCCGGCGGACGCGGCCTACCTGCGCCGGCGGCGGGACGGCTTCGCCGAGCAGGCCGCCGCCCTGGTCCCGCAGCTGCCGCGCGGGCCGATCCACGGCGACGCCCTGCCGCGCAACGTGCACATAGGCCCGGACGGCCCGGTCCTGGTCGACCTGGAGACCTTCTCCTCCGACCTGCGCGAGCACGACCTGGTCGTCCAGGCGCTCAGCCGGGACCGCTACGGGGTGCCGGCCCTGGACTACGCCGCCTTCACCACGGCCTACGGCTGGGACGTGACCGAGTGGGACGGCTACGAGGTGCTGCGCGGCGCCCGGGAGACCGCGGCCTGCGCCTGGGTGGCCCAGCACGCCCCGGCCAGCCCCTCGGCCCTCGTCGAATTCCGCCGCCGGGTGGCCTCCCTGCGGGCGTCCGACGCGACAGTGCGGTGGTACTCCCTCTGAGGGCTTGCCCGGGCCCGCACGGGTGCGGGGCATGCCCGGTTCCGCCCGCTCGGCCCCGCGCTCAGGCCGCGATGCGCAGCGGCCAGTGCGGGTCGACCGCCGCGTCCGCGCTGCCCTTGCGGCGCAGCCACGCCCCGAAGTCCTCGGCCCAGGCGGCGTACCAGCCCGACTGGGACTCGTGGAGCTCGGCCGGGGCGGCCTGGCCCACCTGGGGGAAGCGCACGGCGATCGCGCGGGCCACCCGCACCGCGGCCAGGGCATCGGCGCCGGCCTCGTGGGCGCCCTCCAGCGTGACCCCGTAGACCTGGCAGGCGGCCTCCAGGGTGCGCTTGCCGCGCCGGTACTTGTCCAGGGCCCTGTCCATCACCAGCGGGTCGATGACGGGCCCGCTGCGGCCGCCCAGGGCGACCAGGGGCGGCAGCGCGTACCGCCGCAACTCCTCGTCGAGCAGGGTCAGGTCGAAGGGCGCGTTGTAGACCACCACCGGCACCTCGGCCGCCCAGTAGCCCCGTATCGCGTCGGCTATCTCGGCCACGACCTCGGGTGCGGGCCGGCCCTCGGCGGCGGCCCGCTCGGTGCTCACGCCGTGAATGGCCGTGGTCTCGGGCGGGATCGGCACGCCGGGATTGGCGAGCCAGCCCCGGTGCCGCACCGGCTCGCCGCCCTTGACCTCGGTGAGCGCGGCGGTGACGATCCGCGCCTGCCGCGGATCGGTGCCGGTGGTCTCCAGATCGAAGCCGACCAGCAGATCCTCGTGCCATGCCATGGCGAGTCCTTCCACCCGATTCCCCCGTGTGCCCTCACATCATTCCGTGCGCCACTGACAATTCGGCCCCAGGGTGATCATCACGGGTGAACCCGACCGCCGGGGTTGACGCCTGGTCAGCCGGGCCCGCCCGGGCCGTCCGGTCAGCGGGGCCGCGCCGGAGCTCAGGACACCGGCCGCCCGTCCGTCCAGATCCCCTCGAACTCCTCGCGGTAGACCTCGTACAGCCCGCTCTCGGCCGGCCGGTCGCCCTCCACCACCCGGCGGGAGCCGCCGCGCAGCACCACCACCGGCACCTCCATGCCGCGGGCCCGGCGCAGGTAGGTCTGCACCACCCCGAGCCCGTCGCCGTTCTCCCCGGCGATCAGGTACGCGGTGAACCGGGGCGTCTCGTCGTACACCTGGATCTCGAAGGCGCCCTGGTCGCGCAGCCGGGCCCGGACCCGGCGCATGTGCATGATGTTCATCTCCACCGAACGGGCCAGCTCGCCCCGGCCCAGGCCCAGTTCGCGCTCGCGGCGGCGCACCGCGCTGCTGGCCGGGTTGAGGAACAGCAGCCGCACCCGGCAGCCGGACTCCGCCAGCCGGACCAGCCGGCGCCCGGAGAAGTTCTGCACCAGCAGGTTGAGGCCGATGCCTATGGCGTCCAGCCGCCGCGCGCCGGAGAACAGGTCCTCCACGGGGAGCTGCCGCTGCAGCCGCACCCGGTCCGGGTAGACGCCGATCACGTCGGAGTAGCGGTCGGCGACCAGCTCCTCCACCGCGTCCACCGGCAGCCGCTGCACGGCCGACCGCGAGGGCCCGGCGCCCAGCAGCTCCAGCACCCGCGCGGAGGCGCGCTCGGCCTGGTCCAGGACCGTACGGGACAGCGCCCGGTTGCGGGAGACCACGTGCCGGGCGACCTCCAGCTCGTCCAGCGCCAGCTCCAGCTCCCGCCGGTCGTCGTAGTACGGCTCGAAGCACGGCCAGTGCTGGACCATCAGCTCGCGCAGCTGCGGCAGCGTCAGGAAGCTGAGGACGTTGTCGTCGGCGGGGTCGAGCAGGTAGCCCTTGCGGCGGCTGACCTCGCGGACGGCGACCGCCCGCTGCACCCACTCGTGCCCGGCCGGGCCGGCCGCGGCGACCACCCACTCCTCGCCGTGCACCGGCTCGTAGATCGGGCGCAGCACCGCGTTCACCACGGCACGCAGCCGCTGCTCGACAAGATTCAGCCAGACGTACGCCCGCCCGGCCCGGGTCGCGCGGGTGCGCACCTCGGCCCAGGCGTCGGGGCCCCAGTCCAGTTCCGCTCCGATCTCCAGCGGCGCGGCGAGGGAGACCGCGCCGGCCGCCGCATCGGCGGCACCCTCGGCGACGTGCCGGTCACCTGGCTCACCACCACCCGGGAGCATCAGACCTCCGGACGTCTCCACGTCACCGCCTCCCACCCCCGTCCACGATCAAGGAAGGGTACTGCGGTGCGCAGGGCGTCGCAGCCCCAACGACCCTACTTGACTACTACAGGACAACCTCATCACCCTTGCGGTCGCTGCCCGTTGTGGCTGTGTCACCCTCGGGTGGAACCGGATGGGAGGATGCTCATCGCCACAGGGGCCGGCACAGGGGTCGGCAACGCGGCAGTCCGGTTACTCGACCGGTACGGGAGTGGAAGAGTCACGACATGCAAGTCTGGCCGGGTCAGCCCTACCCCCTCGGCGCCACCTTCGACGGGGCGGGCACCAACTTCGCGGTGTTCTCCGAGGTGGCGGAACGCATCGAGCTGTGCCTCCTGCACGACGACGGCTCCGAGACGGCGATCGAACTGCGGGAGGCGGACGCCTTCGTCCGGCACGCCTACCTGCCGGGCGTGATGCCGGGCCAGCGCTACGGCTTCCGGGTGCACGGCCCGTACGACCCGGCCCGCGGCCACCGCTGCAACTCGGCGAAGCTGCTGCTGGATCCCTACGCCAAGGCGATGAGCGGCGACATGGACTGGGACGAGGCGGTGTACGGCTACCGCTTCGGCCGGCCCGACTCGCGCAACGACCTGGACTCGGCGCCGCACACCATGGCGTCGGTCGTGGTCAACCCCTACTTCGACTGGGCGGACGACCGCTCGCCGCGGATCGACTACCACAAGACGGTCATCTACGAGGCGCACGTCAAGGGCCTGACGATGACTCACCCCGACCTTCCGGAGGAGATCCGCGGCACCTATGCCGCGCTCGCCCACCCCTCGGTGATCGGCCATCTGGTGGAACTCGGGGTGACCACCCTGGAGCTGATGCCGGTGCACCAGTTCATCCAGGACCACCGCCTGGTGGACGCGGGGCTGGCGAACTACTGGGGCTACAACACGATCGGGTTCTTCGCGCCGCACCACGCGTACTCCTCGCTGGGCGACCGCGGCCAGCAGGTGCTGGAGTTCAAGACCGCGGTACGCGCCCTGCACGCGGCCGGCATCGAGGTGATCCTCGACGTGGTCTACAACCACACCGCCGAGGGCAGCGACCTGGGCCCCACCCTGTCGCTGCGCGGCATCGACAACGCGTCGTACTACCGGCTGGCCGGCGACAAGCGTTACTACATGGACACCACCGGCACCGGTAACTCGCTGCTGATGCGCAGCCCGCACGTACTCCAGATGATCATGGACAGCCTGCGCTACTGGGTGACCGAGATGCACGTGGACGGCTTCCGCTTCGACCTGGCCGCCACCTTGGCCCGGCAGTTCCACGAGGTGGACCGGCTCTCCTCGTTCTTCGACCTGGTGCAGCAGGACCCGGTGGTCAGCCGGGTGAAGCTGATCGCCGAGCCCTGGGACGTGGGCGAGGGCGGCTACCAGGTGGGCAACTTCCCGCCGCTGTGGACGGAGTGGAACGGCAAGTTCCGCGACACCGTGCGGGACCTGTGGCGCGGCGAGAGCGCGACGCTCGCCGAGTTCGGCTCCCGGCTGACCGGCTCCTCCGACCTCTACCAGGACGACGGGCGCCGCCCGCTGGCCTCGATCAACTTCGTCACCTGCCACGACGGCTTCACGCTGCGCGACCTGGTGTCGTACAACGACAAGCACAACGAGGCGAACGGCGAGGACAACCGGGACGGCGAGAGCTTCAACCGGTCCTGGAACTGCGGCGCCGAGGGCGACACCGACGACCCGGCGGTGCGGGCGCTGCGCGGCCGCCAGATGCGCAACTTCATCGCCACCCTGATGGTCTCCCAGGGGGTGCCGATGATCTCGCACGGCGACGAGTTCGGCCGCACCCAGCGGGGCAACAACAACGCCTACTGCCAGGACAACGAGCTGTCCTGGATCCACTGGCCGGACAAGGCCGGCGGCGGCGAACAGGACGCCGAGCAGGACACCGAGGCGCTGCGGCTGCACGAGTTCACGCGCTCCATGGTGTGGCTGCGCCGTGACCACCCGGTCTTCCGGCGCCGCCGGTTCTTCCACGGCCGGCCGGTGGAGGGCACGCACGACGAGCTGTCGGACATCGCCTGGTTCACCCCGGACGGCCGGGAGATGACCCGGACCGACTGGCAGGCCGCGCACGCCCGCTCCCTGGTGGTCTTCCTCAACGGCAACGCGATCTCCGAGCCGGGCGCCCGCGGGGAGCCGGTCACCGACGACTCATTCCTGCTGATGTTCAACGCGGCGCCGACCCCCCAGGAGTTCCTGGTGCCGGTCAACCACGGCAAGGAGTGGCAGCTCGTGGTGGACACCGAACGGGCCGAGGGGGTGGCGCCGGGGACCGGGGAGCGGGTGCAGGCCGGGGACCGGCTGCTGCTCGCCGACCGCAGCATGGTGGTGCTCCAGCGCCCGGCGGACTGAGCCGGGCGGGTCGGCTCCGGTAGCCCACCGGCGCCGACCTGCGCGGTACGGCTGGTGCGGCCGGGTACGACCGGCTGCGCCCGGCGGGCTCCCGCGGCCGATCCGGGGTAGGGAAGACCCCATGACCGCACATTCCGCGTCTCCCGCCGCCACGTACCGGATCCAGGTGCAGCCCGGCTTCACCTTCGCCGACGCCGCGGCGGCGGTGCCGTACCTGGCGCGGCTGGGGGTGAGCCACCTGCACCTGTCGCCGGTGCTGGAGGCGGTGCCGGGCTCCACGCACGGGTACGACGTGGTGGACCACTCCCGGGTGCGGGCGGAGCTGGGCGGCGAGGAGGGGCTGCGCGAGCTGTCCCGTACGGCCGCCGCGCACGGCCTGGGACTGGTGCTGGACGTGGTGCCCAACCACATGGCGGTCCCGGCGCCCGAGCACCTCAACGCGGCCCTGTGGTCGGTGCTGCGGGACGGCCCGGACTCGCCGTTCGCCTCCTGGTTCGACATCGACCGGTCGGTGGCGGACGGCAAGCTGCTGCTGCCGGTGCTCGGCGACCCGCTGCCGGACGTCCTGGACGAGCTGACCGTCGGGCCCGACAAGGCGGCGGGGGGCAAGGTGCTGCGCTACTACGAGCACCGCTTCCCGCTGCGGCCCGGCACCGAGGACCTGCCGCTGCCCGAGCTGATCGCCGCCCAGTGGTACCGGCCGGCGTACTGGCGGGCGGCCCGCACCGAGCTGAACTACCGGCGGTTCTTCACGATCTCCGACCTGATCGCGGTCCGGGTGGAGGACGAGGCGGTGTTCGAGGCGACCCACGGCACGGTGCTGCGGCTGCTGCGCGAGGGCGTGGTCGAGGGCCTGCGGATCGACCACCCGGACGGGCTCGCCGACCCGGCCGGCTACCTGCGGCGGCTGGCCGCGGCGAGCGGCGGGCGCTGGACGGTGGTGGAGAAGATCCTCCAGCGCGACGAGGAGCTGCCGCAGCGGTGGAGCTGCGCCGGGACCACCGGCTACGACGCGCTGGACCGGATCGACGGCCTGTTCACCGACCCGGCCGGGGTCGCGGAACTCGTCTCCGCCTACCAGGACTTCACCGGCGCGCCGGACGACCTCGGCGGCGCGTGGGAGCCGACCGTGCGCCGGGCCGCGGACCGGGTGGCCGAGCACGACCTGGCCGCCGAGGTCGCCCGGCTGGCCCGCGCCGCCCACCGGGCCGCCGCCGCGGTCCCGGACGGGCCGGCGTACCCGCTGGACGAGCTCGCCGGGGCCTTCCGCGCGCTGCTGGTGCGCGTGCCCGTCTACCGCCCGTACGTGCCCGCGGGCGGCCCCGCCGGGCCCGGGGACACGGATCTGCTGGAGCGGGCGGCGCAGGAGGCGGGGGCCGGGGTCGAGGACGCCGGGGCGGTGGACTTCGTGCGCGACCTGGCGCTCGGGCGCGTCCCGGGCGCGGACGCGGCAGATGTGACCGTGCGGTTCGCGCAGGTGGCCTCGGCGCTGCACGCCAAGAGCGTCGAGGACGCGGCCTTCTACCGGTACGTGCCGCTGCTGTCGCTGTGCGAGGTGGGCCGGGACCCGGCGCACCCGGCGACCGGGCCGGAGGAATTCCACGCCTATTGCGCCGCCCTGTCACGGCGGTGGCCGGCCACCGGTACGGCGCTGTCCACGCACGACACCAAGCGCAGCGCCGACCTGCGGCTGCGGCTGGCGGTGCTCTCCGAACTGCCCGGCGCCTGGCGGGACTTCCTCGCGGCCTGTCTCGAGCGGGCGACGGCCGCCGGCCTGCCGCCGGCCCCGGACCGGCACAGCGCGTACACGGTCCTCCAGACG
This sequence comes from Actinacidiphila acididurans, assembly GCF_016918855.1. Lineage (GTDB taxonomy): Bacteria > Actinomycetota > Actinomycetes > Streptomycetales > Streptomycetaceae > Actinacidiphila > Actinacidiphila acididurans. The sequence continues at coordinate 307,493 of NZ_JADKYB010000012.1, read as the reverse complement.
GCGGTGGGCCTGGGCGACCCCGACCCGGCCAGGCTCGTGCCGGCGGCGCTCAAGGCGGCCCGGGAGGCGGGCCTGCGCACCACCTGGACCGAACAGGACCAGGCGTACGAGAAGGCGCTCGCCGACTTCACCGGCGCCGGGCCGTGCGACGCCCTTGCGCCCGGCATCGAGGAGTTCGCGGCGCGGCTGCGCCCGTACGAGACCGCGAACGTACTGGGCGCGGCCCTGCTGCACCTGACGATGCCCGGCGTCCCCGACCTCTACCAGGGCACCGAACTGCCGGTGCGCACCCTGGTGGACCCCGACAACCGCGCGCCCATGGGCGCGCCCGCCGGGGCGCAGGCGCTGCCGCGGCTGCTGGCCGGCGAGGCGCCGCGCTCCCTCGCCGAGACCAAGCTGCGGCTGACGGCGGTGGCGCTGCGACTGCGCCGGGACCACCCGCGGTGGTACGGCCCCGGGGCCGCGTACCGGCCGCTGGCGGCCGAGGGACCGGCGGCCGGGCACTGCGTGGCCTTCGTCCGCGGCGAGGGCGCGCTGACCGCCGTCACGCGGCTCTCGCGCCGGCTGGCGGAAGCCGGCGGGTGGCGGGACAGCGTGCTCCCGCTGCCGCCGGGCCACTGGCGGGACCGCCTGGGAGGTGGTTCGTACGAGGGCCGGGTGCCGCTGGCGGACCTCCTCGGGGAGTCACCGGTGGCGCTGCTCACCCTGGAGCCGGCGCAGGAGTGAGCGCCGGGGCCGCGGGCGTCACTCGAAGGCGCCGTCGCGGGCGGCGACCACCTCGTCCAGCGGTGCGTTCATGACGCCCTCCGTGCCTCCGACCCCGCCGGAACATGATCTATGTCCAAGAGACACTTACAAGCCGGCGGTGACGAGGGGTGCACGTAAAGTACTTCGTTGTCAAGACCATGTCGCCGTAGAATGTGGGTCATGGCGAAGACCACGGCACACGAGGAACGCGAGACCGCCGTGCCTGCCACCGCGGCGGCGCTGGTGGGCCTGCTGAACTCCCGCGACTTCCTGGGCCTCGGCGACCGGCTGGACGGCCCGGAGACGGCCGCGGAGGCGCTGCGCCCCTTCGGCCGGCCGGACGAGCCCGCCCCGGCGGCCCGGCTGGACCTGGTCCGGGCCCTGCGCGGGGACCTGCTGGGCCTGGTCACGGCCGAGGACCCGGAGGACCGGGCCGGCCACTGGGCCGCGTTCACCGGCCGCACCACGTCCATAGCCTTCGCGCAGGACTTCTCCGCGCCCGGCGCGGTGGCGCTGCGCCAGGTCGGCGGCGACCCGGTGGCCGGCGCGATCACCCGCGCGGTCGCCGACCTGGTGGCGGCCGGAAACTGGTCCAGGATCCGGCTGTGCGCCAACCACGAGTGCCGCGAGGCGTTCTACGACACCTCGCGCAGCCGCAACCGGCGCTGGCACTCGTACGAGGTGTGCGGCAACAAGGCGAACGTGGCCGCCTATCGGGCCCGTCACGCCTGACCGCTCCCCCGCCTCCCGACGCTCCCTCGCCCCGGCCCGAACGGCCCGCTCGGCGCCCGGCCGCCGGAACGCGCACCCCATACCCCGCGGACACTCCCGCCACTCATGCATCACGTCACTCGAAAAGGGGTGCACTCCGGCGGCTCGTGGGCATGCATTCCCCATGAAAAGGCGGAGGATTAACCGAGCTTGACCGGTGCTTGACCAGAGGGGAGCGGTGTGTGCTGTTCGAGGTGTGGGCGCCCGGCGCCCGGCAGGTGGAGATCCTGATCGACGGCGCCACCGGCGCGAGTGCGCTCACCCCCGACCCGGCACGCGCGGGCTGGTGGGTGGCGGACCTGGCGGCCCGGCACGGCTCGCGGTATTCCTACGTGCTCGACGGGGGCCCGCCGCTGCCCGACCCGCGGTCCCGCCGCCAGCCCGACGGGCCGGACGGCCCGAGCGCCGTGGTGGACCACGACGCCTTTCCCTGGCAGGCGCCCTGGCCCGGCCGCGCCCTGCCCGGCGCGGTCCTCTACGAACTGCACGTGGGCACCTTCACCCCCGAGGGCACCTTCGACGCGGCGATCGAACGCCTGGGCCACCTGGCCCGACTGGGCGTCACGCACGTGGAGTTGATGCCGGTGTGCCCCTTCCCCGGCCGGCACGGCTGGGGATACGAGGGCGTGTCGCTGTGGGCGGTGCACGAGCCGTACGGCGGCCCGGAAGGGATGAAGCGATTTGTCGACGCGGCACACCAGCACTCGCTGGGCGTGGTGCTCGACGTGGTCCACAACCACCTGGGCCCGGCCGGCAACCATCTGCCGCCCTTCGGCCCGTACTTCACCGACCGTCACCACACTCCGTGGGGCGACGCGGTCAACCTGGACGCGCCGGGCTCGGACGAGGTGCGGGACTTCCTGATCGGCGCGAGCCTGCAATGGCTGCGCGACTACCGGCTGGACGGGCTGCGGCTGGACGCGGTGCACGCGCTGGTCGACACCAGGGCGCTGCATTTCCTGGAGGAGCTGTCCACCGCTGTGGACGGGCTGTCCGCCGCGCTCGGCCGGCCGCTGTTCCTGATCGCCGAGTCCGACCTCAACGACCCGCGCACCACCGCCCCGCGCGACGCCGGGGGCCTGGGCCTCCAGGCGCAATGGAACGACGACTTCCACCACGCCCTGCACACCGCGGTCACCGCCGAGTCCCAGGGCTACTACGCCGACTTCGCCGCCGCCGGGCCGGCCGCGGTCGCCAAGACCCTCACCCATGGCTTCTTCCACGACGGCACCTGGTCCTCCTTCCGCGGCCGGCACCACGGCCGCCCGCTGGACGCCGCCATGGTGCCGGGCCACCGGCTGCTCGGCTACGCCCAGACCCACGACCAGATCGGCAACCGCGCCACGGGCGACCGGCTGACCCCCGATCAGCTCGGCGTGGCCGCCGCCCTGGTGCTCACCTCGCCCTTCACCCCGATGCTGTTCATGGGCGAGGAGTGGGGCGCGGGCACCCCCTGGCAGTTCTTCACCGACCACGACGACCCCGAACTGGGCGCGGCCATCACCCGCGGCCGGCGCCGGGAGTTCGCCGAGCACGGCTGGGCCGAGCAGGACGTGCCCGACCCGCAGGACCACGCCACCCGCGACCGCTCCTGCCTGGACTGGGCGGAGCCGGACAAGGCGGTGCACCGCGAACTGCTGGAGTGGTACCGCGCGCTGATCGCGCTGCGCCGCGCCGAACCCGCGCTCACCGACCCGCAACTCGACGCAGTGGAGGCGACCGCGGGCGGCCGCACCCTGCGGATGGCCCGCGGGCCCTTCCGTACCGTGGTGAACTTCTCCACCACCCCCGCCCGGGTCCCGCTGGACGTGCCGTGCGAGGTGGTGCTCGCCCGCCCGGCGGCCTGCAAGCTGCTGCCCGGCCCCGGCGTCCATCTGCCGCCGCACGGCGCCGCGGTCCTGCGGGCCCGGGACGCCGGAGGGGTTACCGTGGACGGGTGACCGAGACCGCGCAGGATCAGGTACAGGACCAGGATCGGGACCGGGTGCGCGAGCAGGCCGGACCCCAGGACGGGACCGCCGGGCGGGAGAGCGAACCGCGCGCCGACTGCGTGCTGTGCGGTGACCCCACCGAGTACCCGGCGAGCACCCGCGGGGCGACGCTGTGCCCGGTGTGCGAATGGCAGGAGGCGCAGCGCACGGCCTGCTCCGGGTGACCCGGCGCGGGCCTTCGTACAGCTGACGTACCGCTGCCGTACGGCTCAGTGCCGGCCGGCCAGGCGACCGGCGTCGCGGGCCAGGGCGGTGAGCCGGGAGACGGCGCGGAAGTACTTCTTCCGGTAGCCGCCGGCCAGCATCTCGTCGCTGAAGAGGCGGTCGAAGGGCACACCGGAGGCCATCACGGGCAGCTCGCGGTCATAGAGCCGGTCGGCGAGCACTACCAGGCGCAGAGCGGTGGCCTGGTCGGTGACCTGCTCGACGCCGCGCAGGAAGACCGCTCCCACCCCGTCGCACAGGGCGCCGTAGCGGCTGGGGTGGACGGCCGCCAGATGCGCGGTGAGCGCGCCGAAGTCGTCCAGGGCCGCGCCGGGCGTACGGTCGGCCGCCGCGGTGATCTCGTCGTCGGTGTACGGCCGCGGCGCCTGCGGCAGGCCGCGGTGGCGGTAGTCCTCGCCGTCGATCCGCAGCGTGGCGAACCGGGCGGACAAACCCTGGATCTCGCGCAGGAAGTCGGCCGCGGCGAACCGGCCCTCGCCGAGCCTGCCCGGCAGCGTGTTGGAGGTCGCCGCAAGGCGCACCCCGGCGTCGGCGAGCTTGCCGAGCAGGGTGCTGACCAGCACGGTGTCCCCGGGGTCGTCGAGCTCGAACTCGTCGATGCACAGCAGGCGGTGGCCGCTCAGCTCCGTGACGGCCCGCTGGAAGCCGAGGGCGCCCACCAGGTTGGTCAGCTCCACGAAGGTGCCGAACGCCTTCTGCTCGCGCGGCGCGGGCGCAGCGTGCCACAGCGAGGCGAGCAGGTGGGTCTTGCCGACGCCGTAACCGCCGTCCAGGTACACCCCGCCGGGTCCGGCCACGGTCGCGGTCTCCCGGCGGAACCACTTCCTGCGGGCCGCCGGCTCCGCCGCCCCGGCCGAGGCGGCGAACGCGCACAGCCGGGTGACGGCCTGCGCCTGGCTGGGCTGCGCGGGGTCGGGCACATAGGTCTCGAAGCGCACCGCGTCGAACCTCGGCGGCGGCACCATGTCCGCGACGAGCCGCCCCGGTTCCACCTGGGGAGTGCGCTCGCTCAGAGCGATCGCGCCGGCGTCCGAACGTACGACAGAGCTGGTCACAGCGCTCCACGGTACTCCGTCCACGAGAGCGCTCCTGCCCCGTGTGGCGCAGCCCACGCGTGCCCGGCGCATGGCGCCGGTTTTCGCGACCCGCGCGCCTCATGGGCGCCGCCATGGCGTCGCGCGGGCCCGCGCGCGGGCGCGGGACGCGGTGCGCGGCGCGCACGGGAGCGCAGGGCGCCGGGGAAATGCGCGGTGGTCGGGCGGGCGTGTCAGACTGCGCGCATGCAGCGGCTTTACCCACCGCCGGGGGTGGACGGCGGGAGCGAGGAGGACCTGGACGCGGTGTCCGGGCTGGCCCGGGCCTACGCCTATCCCGAGCCGGCCGCGGGTCCGTATCTGCGCGCCAACATGGTCGGCTCGCTGGACGGCGCCGCGCGGGCCGAGGGCCGGTCGGCACCGCTGTCCTCGGCGGGCGACATGCGGATCTTCGGGGTGCTGCGGGCGCTGGCCGACGTGGTCCTGGTGGGTGCCGAAACGGTCCGCCAGGAGGGCTACCGCCCGGCCCGGGCCCGCCCGGCGTTCACCGAAGAGCGCGCGGCCCGCGGCCAGACGCCCGCCCCGGCCGTCGCGGTGCTCTCCCGCCGGCTGGACCTGGACTTCGACGCGCCCCTGTTCCGCGAGCCGCTGGTGCCGACCATGGTCCTCACCGGCCTGGCGGCTCCGGCCGCGGGTCTGGCGGCGGCCCGGGCGGCCGGCGCCGAGGTGGTGGTGGCCGGTGACGGCACCGAGGTCGACCCGGCCCGCGCGGTGCGCGAGCTGGCGGACCGAGGCTTCGTACGGCTGCTGCACGAGGGCGGACCGCGGGTGCTGGCCGGTTTCGCGGCGGCCGGGGTGCTGCACGAGCTGTGCCTGACCGTTTCCCCGTTGCTCGTCGGCGGTGACGCGCCCAGGATCATGAACGGTCCCGCCGTGCCCGGTCCCGCTCGCTTCCACCCCGTGCAGGTCCTGGAGGAGGAAGGTTTCCTGTTCACCCGCTGGGTTCGGCACTGAAAAAGCGGATTCTTCCGTTCCGCTTCACGCCACACGGGAACACTAACGGCGGGCACCGGGCGGACCGGGGCAGGATGGTTTCTGTGGCGGCCCGTAACCCTCAGCCCTGAGGCCCGCGAGAAAGAAGGCAGCGTCCGTGTTCACGACCGTACTCATGATCGAGAAGCCGCTCGCGCAGGCCGACGTGGAGCTCGTCACCACCCTCCACGGCGACGAGCAGGTCTCTTTCGTCGTGCTCATGCAGCCGCGCGGCGACCAGGACCGGCTGCTGCGCGCGGTGGACGACGTCGCCCTGGGCTACCTGGAGGACGCGGCCCGCGAGACCAAGGTCCCCAAGGACGAGAGTGCGCGGCAGCCGGCCGAACGTGCCCTCACCCATTCCGTGGCCGCGCTCAAGGCGGCCGGCGCCGCCGCCACCGGCCAGGTCGTCGAGCAGCACCCCCTCGACACCCTCCGCGAAGTTGTCGAGCAGCACCACGCCGACGAGGTGATCGTCCTTACGGCGCCCCACTTCGTCGAGGAGTTCTTCCACCGTGACTGGACTTCGCGTGCCCGGCACAAGGTGGGAGTGCCCGTACTCAAGCTCTTCGCCCACCAGGACTGATCAGCCCGGGTTCGCCGGGAGTGCCCCCGAAGGGGCGCGGGGAACTGCGCGCTCAGCCACATCCGTGGCGCGGGTCGCCACCGACCCGAAGGGGCAGTTGCTGCCGTCTCCGGACCACCGGCCGGTGGCCGGCTGAGCGCGCAGTTCCCCGCGCCCCTGGGTACTCCGGTGGCACCGCAGCGCGCATGGTCCCCGCGCCCCTGGTTTTCCCGGCGAACCGCCCGCCGCCAGGCGGGCCCGGGGGTATTCCCGGCGAACCCGTGCTCCGCAGGAATCAGCTCAGGGGGATGGAAGAATCAGGCGAGCCAGAACTGCAAGCCCAACCCCGGGAGACCCGAAGATGAGCCCGAGCCTTGACCCCGCGATGAAGAACCCCCACTTCATCGGCATCGGCGGCGCCGGGATGTCGGGGGTCGCCAAGATCCTGGCCCAGCGGGGCGCGCGGGTGACGGGAAGCGACACGAAGGACTCCGAGACCGTGGACGCCCTGCGCGAGCAGGGCATCACCGTGTACATCGGGCAGGACCCCGCCCACATCGCGGCGGACACCACGGCAGTGGTGATCTCGAGTGCGATCCGCGCGCAGAACGTGGAGCTGGTGGCGGCGCGGGAACGCGGCGTGCCGGTGGTGCACCGCAGCGACGCGCTGGCCGCGCTGATGGAGGGCACGCGGGCGGTCGCGGTGGCCGGTACGCACGGCAAGACGACCACGACGTCGATGCTGGCGGTGGCGCTGACCGCGCTGGGCCTGCGCCCGTCGTACGCGATCGGCGGCGACCTGGACGTTCCCGGGTCCAACGCGCACCACGGGGAGGGCGAGATCTTCGTCGCGGAGGCGGACGAGAGCGACCGCAGCTTCCACAAGTACGCCCCCGAGGTGGCGGTGGTGCTCAACGCGGAACTGGACCACCACGCCAATTACGCCTCCATGGAGGAGATCTACGAGTCGTTCGAGACGTTCGTCGGCCGGATCCGGCCCGGCGGCACCCTGGTGGTCTCGGCCGACCAGTCCGGCGCGGTCGAGCTGACCCGAAGGGTGCGGGCGGCCGAGAAGGGCCCGCGGATCGTGACCGTCGGCGCGTCCGAGGCGGCCGACCTGCGCATCACCGCGATCACCGCGCGCGGCCTGACCAGCGAGGTCACCGTGGTGCTCGACGGGGAGCCGCTGACCTTCACCGTGTCGGTGCCCGGGCGGCACTACGCGCACAACGCGGTCGCGGCGCTGGCCGCCGGCATCGCGGTCGGCGCCCCGCCGCGCGAGCTGGCCGCGGCGCTGGCCTCGTACACCGGGGTGCGGCGGCGGCTCCAGCTCAAGGGCGAGGCGGGCGGCGTCCAGGTGATCGACTCGTACGCGCACCACCCCACCGAGATGACCGCCGACCTGGAGGCGATCCGCGGGGCCGCGGGCGACGCGCGGGTGCTGGTGGTCTTCCAGCCGCACCTGTTCAGCCGCACCCGCGAGCTGGGCACGGAGATGGGCGGCGCGCTGGCGCTGGCGGACGCCTCGCTGGTGCTGGACATCTACCCGGCCCGCGAGGACCCGATCCCCGGCGTGACCAGCGAGCTGATCATCGAGGCCGCGCGGGCCGCGGGCGCGGACGTCGCCGCCGAGCACGACAACGACGCCGTCGCCGAGGTGGTGGCAGGAATGGCGAAGCCCGGTGATCTCGTTCTCACCATGGGTGCGGGCGACGTGACCGACCTGGGTCCCCGGATTCTGGCCCGCCTCGGCAGTTGAGGAGAGCTCCATGCCGTACGAAGTGAACAAGACCGACGAGCAGTGGCGCGCGGACCTGTCCCCGCAGGAGTACGCGGTCCTGCGGCAGGCCGCCACCGAGCGGCCCTTCACCGGTGAGTACAACGACACCAAGACCGAGGGTGTGTACTCCTGCCGGGCCTGTGGCGCCGAACTCTTCCGTTCGGACACCAAGTTCGAGTCGCACTGCGGCTGGCCGTCCTTCTACGACCCGGCCGACAGCGACGCCGTCGAGCTGATCGAGGACCGGACCCTCGGGATGGTGCGGGTGGAGGTCCGCTGCGCCCGCTGCGGCTCCCACCTCGGCCACGTCTTCGAGGGCGAGGGATATCCGACGCCGACCGACCAGCGGTACTGCATCAACTCGATCTCGCTGCGGCTGGCGCCCGCGGAGTGAGACGGTCCGGCCGGGGCCCTCGGGCCCGGACCGGACGAGGAGTGGCCGCCCGGAGCCCGGGCGGCCGGCCGCTTGGCGGACGGTGGCAGACTTGGCGCGTGACCAGTCCGTCGCAGCCCCAGAACCCCGACCGCAAGAGCGTTGACCGCGACGCGGCCCCGCAGTTCGTGCTCCCGCTCGTGATCCGGATAGAGCGGGCCGAGCCGCCCACCCGTACCGACGCGCTGGAGACGGCCGCCCGCGCCGTCCTGACGCTCCTCACCGACGACCGCGCCACCGCCGAGGACGGCGAGTGGACCCAGGCGGTACGCGACTGGCAGGACGCCAGGATCCGCAAGGTGGTACGCCGCGCGCGGGGCGCCGAGTGGCGCCGGGCCGAGGCGCTCCCCGGGATCACCCTGACCGGCGGCTCCGCCGAGCTGCGGGTCTTCCCCCCGGTGCCGCTGGACGGCTGGCCCAAGGACCTGGCCCGCCTTCAGGTGTCCGGCACGGAGCTCACCGACCCCGAGCCGCCGCCCGCCCCCGACCCGGACACCCCCGTCCTCTGGCTGAACCCCCACATCACCATGTCGGCCGGCAAGGCGATGGCCCAGGCCGGCCACGGCGCCCAGCTCGCCTGGTGGGACCTCTCCGACCAGGACCGCGATTCCTGGTCGAAGGCGGGGTTTCCCCTGGTCGTCCGCACGGCGCCCCTTGCCCGCTGGGCGAGTCTCACCACCTCGGGTCTTCCCGTGGTCCGTGACGCCGGTTTCACCGAGATCGCCCCGGGTTCCTGCACGGTAGTGACCGATCATCCCGCGCTGCGGTAAGCCCGGAGTGCCCCGAAGGGGCGCGGGGAACTGCGCGACCAGCCCACCACCGTGGCGCGGGTCGCCACCGCCCCGAAGGGGCAATTGCTGTCGTGTCCTGACCAGCGGCCGGTGGCTGGGGGCACCCCCAGGCGAAGCGCTGGGGGAGCTCGCGCCCACGCGGCGCCAGCCGCATATCGACTACAGCCCCGCGCCCTTGAGGGGCGAACCCAGCGCGACTACGCCAAGCCCGAAATAAGTTCGCCGACCTCACGCCGCCGCCCCGTGAAGAAGGGAACCTCTTCACGGACGTGCATGCGCGCCTCGGACCCGCGGAGGTGCCGCATGAGGTCGACGATCCGATACAGCTCATCCGCTTCGAAGGCGAGAATCCACTCGTAGTCGCCGAGCGAGAAGGAGGCGACCGTGTTGGCGCGTACGTCCGGGTAGTCGCGCGCCATCTTGCCGTGGTCGGCGAGCATGCGGCGCCGGTCCTCGTCGGGCAGCAGGTACCAGTCGTAGGAGCGGACGAACGGGTAGACGCTGACGTACGCGCGCGGGTTCTCGTCGGCGAGGAACGCCGGGATGTGCGACTTGTTGAACTCCGCGGGCCGGTGCAGCGCCATGTTGGACCAGACCGGCTCGAGGGAGCGGCCGAACCGGGTGCGCCGGAAGAGGTTGTACGCGTCCTGGAGCGCGTCGGAGGTCTCGGCGTGCCACCAGATCATCAGGTCCGCGTCGGCGCGCAGCCCGGACAGGTCGTAGGTGCCGCGGATGGTCACGTCCTTCGCCGCGAGCTGGTCGAACAGCTCCTCCACCTCGGTGACGAGGCCCGAGCGGTCCTCGGGCAGCACGTCGCGGAGCCGGAACACCGACCACAGGGTGTAGCGGATGACCTCGTTGAGGTCCTTGGCCTTCTTGCCCGCGTTGGGGGCCTTCGCGGTGCCGGTGCCAGGAGTGCCGGGGGTGGCGTCGGAAGCGGTGCCAGGGGTGCCAGTCGTGTCGCTCATGCGGTTATTCTCCCGCGCCCCGCCGGGCGCCCGGCAGCAGGGTGGGCAGCACCTCGGCCGCCGCGCGGCGTGCGCCGCCGATGCACGCGGGGATGCCGACACCGTCGTAGACCGCGCCGCAGACCGCGAGGCCGGGCAGCTTGCCGACCTGTTCGCGGACCCGCCGGACCCGGTCGACGTGGCCGACGGCGTACTGCGGCAGTCCGGCCTCCCAGCGGGTGACCCGGGCGGCGATCGGCGCGGCCCGCAGGCCGACCGCCTCGCGCAGGTCCTCCCGGGAGATCCGCACCATGTCGGTGTCGTCCCAGGCGAGGTCGGCCTCGTTGCCGTGGCGGCCGACCGAGGTGCGCAGCACCAAGGTGTCGCCGCCGGCCCGGTCCAGCCAGCCCCACTTGCGGCTGGAGAAGGTGGACGCCTTGATGGTGTGCCCGTCGACCGGGGGCACCAGGAAGCCGCTGCTCTGCGGCAGGTCCAGCGTCTCGGAGCGGCGGAAGGCCATGGTGACCAGGGCCATGCTGGCGTACTCCACGGCGCCGAGTTCGGCCGCCGCGGCGGGCGACTCGGCGGAGAGCAGCCGGGCCGTGGCCGGTGCCGGGGTGGCCAGCACGACCGCGTCGGCGGTCAGGGCGCGGCCGTCGGACAGGCCGAGCCGCCACAGCCGGGTCCCGGTCCGGCGCAGTTCGCGTACCGCGACGCCGGTCTCGACGGTGACCCCGGCGGCGCGGCACGCCGCGGCGACGGCGAGCGGCAGCCGGCCCACACCGCCGCGGATGCCGTGGAAGACGGGCCCGCCCCGGTCGCCGGCCGGGGCCTTGCGCTGGAGGTCGCGGGCCGCCTCGATGAGGGAGCGGCCGTCACGGGCGGCGGCGTAGAGCTGCGGCACGGCGGCGCGCAGCGACAGTTCGTAGGAGTTACCTGCGTACACGCCGCCGAGCAGGGGTTCGACGAGCCGGTCGACGACCTCGTGGCCGAGGCGGGCGGCGACGTAGTGGCCGACGGCGACGTCGTCGCCGATGTCGGTACGGGGCAGCACGTGGTCCAGCGGGAGGCGGGCGAGGCCGGCGGCGGACAGGACGCCGGAGGCGGCCAGCGGGCCGAGGTCGCCGGGGACGCCCATGACGTGGCCCTTGGGCATCGGCCGCAGCCGGCCGCGGGTCCACAGGCCGGCGCCGAGCACCGCGGGCGGCTCCAGGTCGTCGCCGAGGCCCGTCTCGCGGGCCAGGTCGGCCGCCTCGGGCCGCCGGGCGAGCATCGACTCCGCGCCCAGGTCGACCGGCACTCCGGCGATCTCGTCGGCGTGCAGCTTCCCGCCGAGCCGCGGCGAGGCCTCCAACAAGGTGACTCGGGCGCCGCCGCGGACCAGTTCCCAGGCGGCGGCCAGGCCCGCGATGCCTCCGCCGACGACCACCGCGTGCCCGGCCCCGGCGGCCCCGGTCACGGCGGCCGGCTGCCCCGCGGCACCGGCCGCGGTGTGCGTGTCGCTCATGTCCCCCACTGTCTCAGACGCCGGATCGAGTTCCGACCGTGACCCCATCGATGCCGGTTGACGGCAACCCGGCCCGGACCGGTCGCGTCGAATCAGCATTCGATGTCAACAGTCCGGATTCCAGGGGGGATTCGATGAACCAGACGACCGACGCGTGCCGGGGCACCCGGCCGGCGCGGGCCCGTACCGGACACCGCAGACGCGGCGCCGCCGCGGTGGTCACGGCAGTGCTGGCCGGCACCCTCGCGGTGGCGGGGTGCAGCGCGTCGAGCGGCAACGACTCCTCGGCGGGCAGCGCCAAGCGGGCCGCCGCCCCGGCGCAGGCCGGCAGCGGCGCGCCCGACCGGTCCGCGAGCCGCGCCGACGCCTCCGGGTCCACCGCCGGGGGGACGGCCCCCGCCGGCGGCAGGACGACCGCGGCACCGGACACGTACCTGGTGCGTACCGCGGACCTGACCGTGCGCACCCCGCATGTCCAGGACGCGCTGACCCGGGCGCGCGACCTGGCCGCGGCGGCCGGCGGGTACTCGGGCGACGAGGACACCACCGTGGATCCCAGGGGCCGTACGCAGTCCTCGGTGCAGTTGCGGGTGCCGCCGGCCGGGTACGACAAGCTGCTCGGCGACCTGTCGGCGCTCGGCACGCTGCTGGAGCGCAAGGTCAGCGTGTCCGACGTGACCGGTCAGGTGGTGGACGTCACCAGCCGGATCAGGTCGCAGCAGGCCAGCGTGGCCCGGGTGCGGGCGCTGATGGACCGGGCGGGCAGCCTGACCGACGTGGTGACGCTGGAGAGCGAACTGAGCACGCGGGAGGCCGCGTTGGAGTCGCTGGAGGCGCAGCAGGCGTCACTGCGGTCCCGGGTGGACCTGGCCACGGTCACCCTGCGCCTGGTCGAGCCGGCCGCCCGGCCCGCGCCGCCCGCGCCCGCCCGGCACGACAGCTTCTGGACCACGGTCGGCCACGCCCTGGGCAACGGCTGGCACGCCTTCTACGTCACCGTGCGCGGGCTGCTGATCGCGCTCTCGGTGCTGCTGCCGTTCCTGGTGGTCGCGGCACTGCTGGCGCTCGCCTACCGGGTGGTACGGCGCCGACTGCCGCGGCGTGACGCGCCGTCCTCACTGCGGGCGCCGGACGGCACCCCGCGGCGCGCCCCCGCGGCCGTGGCCCCGTACCCCACCGCCCCGCCCGCCCCCGGCGCCCCCGATGACGAGGAACCGCCGGAGGCGTGAACCGCGTAGCACACGCCCCAGGGCCGCTCAGGCCTCGGTGGTCCGGTGCACGAAGTCGGTGAGCCGGGTCAGCGTGTCCGGGTCGGTGCTGGGCATCACGCCGTGGCCGAGGTTGAAGACGTGGCCGCCGCCCGCCGCGGTCACGGTCGCGGCGGCGTCCAGCACCTCCCGGGCCTTGGCCTCCACGGCGCGGGTGGGCGCGAAGAGCACCGCCGGGTCGAGATTGCCCTGCAGCGCCTTGCCGGGGCCGACCCGGCGGGCCGCCTCGTCCAGCGGCACCCGCCAGTCCACCCCGACCACGTCGGCGCCGGCCTCGCCCATCAGGCCGAGCAGTTCGCCGGTGCCGACGCCGAAGTGGATGCGGGGCACGCCGTAGCGGGCGACCGCGTCGAAGACCTTCGCGGAGGCGGGCATCACGTACTGCCGGTAGTCGGCGGGCGCCAGTGCCCCGGCCCAGGAGTCGAAGAGCTGCACCGCGCTGGCGCCCGCCTCGATCTGCACCTTCAGGAAGGCGGCGGTGACCCCGGCGAGCCGGTCCAGCAGCGCGGCCCACAGCTCCGGGTCGCCGTACATCATGGCCTTGGTGTTCTCGTACGTCCGCGACGGCCCGCCCTCGATGAGATAGCTGGCCAGCGTGAACGGCGCGCCCGCGAAGCCGATCAGCGGGGTGCCGCCCAGCTCCGCGGTGAGCAGGCCGACCGCCTCGGTGACGTACGGCACGTCGTCCGGCTCCAGGTCCCGCACCCGCGCCAGGTCCGCCCGGGTGCGCACGGGGTCGGCGACCACGGGGCCGATGCCGGGCTTGATGTCCAGGTCCAGCCCGATCGCCTTCAGCGGCACCATGATGTCGCTGTAGTACACCGCCGCGTCGACCTTGTGCCGCCGCACCGGCTGCATGGTGATCTCGGCCACCAGCTCGGGCCGCATGCAGGACTCCAGCATCGGGATGCCTTCGCGTGCCTTGAGGTACTCGGGCAGCGAACGCCCTGCCTGGCGCATGAACCACACCGGGGTGTGCGGCACGGGCTCGCGCCGGCAGGCGCGGATGAACGGGGAAGCAGCGGTCTGCTGGTGCGCGGTCACTCCCGCATCTTCCCACGCCCGGCCCGGGGCCCCGGGCCCGTACGCTCCGCCCGCACACAGGGCGGACGCGGTCCCTCCGCAACCCCCGCACCGGCAAAGCGGTGTTGATCCGCGCACCGCACGGCCCGTGCGCTTACTCTTCCGGGCATGGCAGCGGTTCACGGGCACTTGGGCGACGAGGCCCCCTCCCTCTTCCGGCACGCGGTGGAAAGCCTGCACACGGCCCGCCTGCGTCCCGAGATCCGGCTCGAGGAAGTGGGGGCGCCGCGCAGGCTCGCCGCGTACGCGCACGCGCTGGAGGCGACCGTCGTCTCCGACGGCGAGGAGCTGGCCGAGGGCCGGCTGGTGCTGCTGCACGAACCCGGGGGCCAGGAAGCCTGGCACGGCGACCTGCGCGTGGTGACCCTGGCCCGGGCCGAGCTGGAACCGGAGATCGCCGGCGACCCGCTGCTGCCCGAGGTGAGCTGGTCCTGGCTGACCGGGGCGCTGGCCGCGCGGGGCGCGGAGTACGCCGAGCCGAGCGGTACGGTCTCGCGCGCGTCGTCGCACTACTTCGGAGGTCTCGGCGACCGCCCCGACGACACGCAGATCGAGATCCGGGCCTCGTGGACGCCACGGGAGGCGGGCACGGACCGGGAGCGGAACGGGGGCGGGGACCGGGGCCGGGAGATCGGGGCGCAGGCCCCGGATCTGGCGGCGCACCTGGCGGCCTGGTGCGACCTGCTGTGCGCGTGCGCCGGGCTGCCGCCCTCGGACTCACCGGACGAGCCGGACTCCGCGGAGGAGGGCGGCGGGGTGGTGCCGCTCCCGAAGCGGCGCGGCTGAGGCAGGTACCGCGGGCCGGGAAGGCCGGGGCGGCGCCGCGTACGACGGCGGACCGGCGTACCCGCGGACGCACATCCGTACCCGGACGGCGCGCCCGTTCGATCGGCCGTCCGATTTGCCGGAATTGATGCTCAATAAATCGTGATCTTTCCCTAAAGCCCGGAGCATTTGCTGCCGAAGAGGACTGTGACCGTTTCAGTCCCCTTTGCCACAGGAGGCCCGGTGTCCGTTCTTCTTGAGCAGCCCACGAGCCTGGTCGCCTACCGTCCCAGCAAGCCCACGGCCATGGTCGTCGTGGCCGACCCCCGCGTCCGCTCCACTGTCACCCGACACCTGTGGGCTCTCGGGGTTCGGGATGTGATCGAGGCCTCGTCGATCGCCGAGGCGAGGCCCAGGGTCGGTAATCCCCGCGACATCTGCGTCGCCGACGTTCATCTGCCCGACGGCTCCGGGCTGACCCTGCTCGCCGAGACGCGGGCCGCGGGCTGGCCCAACGGCCTGGCGCTGTCCGCCGCCGACGACATCGGCGCGGTGCGCAACGCGCTGGCCGGCGGCGTCAAGGGCTATGTCGTCACCGGCACCCGGACCAGCCCGGGCACGCTGGCCGGCCGCCCGGGTCTGGCGCCGCTGGGCGCGACCGCGGCGCGGCTCCAGCGCCGGCCGCCCGGAGTGTCGGGCCATCCCGGCGGCTACCGGGAGCTGTCCGGACGCGAGGTCGAGGTGCTGCGGCTGGTCGCGGAGGGCCAGTCGAACAAGGCGATCGGCGTGTCCATGGGCCTGTCCGCGCTCACCGTGAAGAGCCACCTGGCCCGGATCGCCCGCAAGCTGGGCACCGGCGACCGGGCCGGCATGGTCGCGGTGGCGCTGCGCACCGGCATCATCCACTGAGCACCCGGCGTACCCGCGCCCGTCGGCGGAACGTTCCGCCGACGGGCGCGCAGCCCTGTCGCACGCCCCCGTGGGAGCCGGCTCACGCCGGCGTCCACCCCCACTGCGACGGTTAACCCCGCGGCAAGCCGGGCCCGGCTACCCTTGACAGGTGACCGACGCCAGAGAGACCGCAACCCCAGCAACCTCGGCGCCGGTCCCGCTGCTGGACCCGCGCGAGGGAATCCCGCCGGTGACCGCCAGCCCGGAGGCTCTCGCAGACGTCGTCGCGGCCTTCGCCGCGGGCTCCGGTCCGGTCGCCGTCGATGCCGAGCGCGCCTCCGGCTACCGCTACGGGCAGCGGGCCTATCTGGTCCAGCTGCGCCGCGCCGGAGCAGGGACCGCGCTGATCGACCCCGTCGAGTGCCCCGACCTGTCCGCCCTGGGCGAGGTCCTGGCCGACACCGAGTGGGTGCTGCACGCCGCCACCCAGGACCTGCCGTGCCTGGCGGAGCTGGGCATGCGCCCCGCCGTCCTGTTCGACACCGAACTGGCCGGACGGCTGGCCGGGTTCGCCCGGGTGGGCCTGGGCGCCATGGTGGAGAACGTGCTGGGCTACGCCCTGGAGAAGGGCCACTCCGCGGTGGACTGGTCCACCCGCCCGCTGCCCGAGCCCTGGCTGCGCTACGCCGCCCTCGACGTGGAACTGCTGGTCGACCTGCGCGACGCCCTGGAGGAGGAACTGGGCACCCAGGGCAAGCTGGAGTGGGCGCTGGAGGAGTTCGCCGCGATCGCCGCCGCTCCCCCGCCGCCGCCCCGGGTCGACCCGTGGCGGCGCACCTCGGGCATGCACAAGGTACGGCGCAGACGCCAGATCGGTGTGGTCCGCGAGCTGTGGCAGGCCCGGGACCGCACCGCACGGGACCGGGACGTCTCGCCCGGCAGAGTGCTGAGCGACGCGGCGATCGTCACCGCGGCGCTCGAGAACCCGCCCAACGTCCACGCGCTGGCCGCGCTGCCCGGCTTCGGCCACCGGATGGGCCGCCGCCAGCTCGAGCAGTGGCAGGCCGCGATCGACCGGGCCCGGGCCCTGCCGGAGCGGGAGCTGCCGCAGCCGACCGCCGCGTACACCGGTCCGCCGCCGCCGCGGGCCTGGCCCGACAAGGACCCGGACGCCGCGGCCCGCCTCTCGGCCGCCCGGGCGGCGGTCACCGCCCTCGCCGAAGAGCTGAATCTGCCCCAGGAGAACCTGGTCTCCCCCGACACGGTGCGCCGCCTGTGCTGGTCGCCGCCCTCGGAGCTGACCCCCGAGGTGGTCGCCTCCACCCTCTCCTCACTGGGCGCCCGCCCCTGGCAGATCACGCTGATCACCCCCCTGCTCACCCAGTCCCTGACCGCCCGCCCGGCCGAGCACTGACCCCGCCGCTCGGCCGTTCGGTGTGACCTGTGCCGCTTGCGCCGGCAGGACTGGGCACTTCGGTTACCGCCGAGTAGCATGAAAGCTGAGCAAGCGCTCGCTCTTCGCGCAGCGGCTCGCCACTCGGTCACCATCCCCCCGGGTTCGCCGGTGAGCGAGCCAAAGGGCGCGCCGGTGCTTGAAAGTGGAGAGCGCGCGCAGGTCGTGATGGGGGTCCCCCCGCCGAAGGCAGGGGGCGAGCGACCGAGCACGTCGACCGTCGGCACCGGGTACAAGCGCCCGGTGGGGTACCCCCAGGCGCAGCTTTGGGGGAGAGCGAACACACAATGAGGGAGCCATCGTGCCTCGTACCGGAAGGGACGTCGTCTTCGTCGACGGGGTCCGCACCCCGTTCGGAAAAGCCGGCCCGAAGGGCATCTACCACGAGACCCGCGCCGACGACCTGGTGATCAAGAGCATCCGGGAGCTGCTGCGGCGCAACCCCGGGCTGGACCCGGCGACCGTGGACGAGGTGGCGGTGGCCGCCACCACGCAGATCGGCGACCAGGGCCTGACGCTGGGCCGTACCGCGGGCATTCTCGCCGGGCTGCCGACCACCGTTCCCGGCTTCTCCATCGACCGGATGTGCGCGGGCGCGATGACCGCCGTGACGACCACGGCCGGCGGCGTCGCCTTCGGCGCGTACGACATCGTGGTGGCCGGCGGCGTCGAGCACATGGGCCGGCACCCGATGGGCGAGGGCGTGGACCCCAACCCGCGCTTCGTCTCCGAGAAGCTGGTCGACGAGTCCGCGATGTTCATGGGGATGACCGCGGAGAACCTGCACGACCGGTTCCCGCACCTGACCAAGGACCGCGCGGACGAGTACGCGGTGCACAGTCAGGAGAAGGCCGCGAAGGCGTACGCGAACGGGAAGATCCAGCAGGACCTGGTGCCGATCGCGGTACGCCGCACCACCCCCGAGGGCGGGGAGACCGGCTGGGGCCTGGCCACCGCCGACGAGCCGATGCGGCCGGGCACCACGCGCGAGCAGCTCGCCGGGCTGAAGACGCCGTTCCGCCCGTTCGGGCGGGTCACCGCCGGCAACTCGGCCGGCCTCAACGACGGCGCCACCGCGTGCCTGGTCGCCGCCGAGGACGTGGCGCGCGAGCTGGAACTGCCGGTGAAGATGCGCCTGGTGTCGTACGCCTTCGCGGGCGTCGAGCCGGAGGTGATGGGCATCGGCCCGATCCCGTCCACCGAGAAGGCGCTGGCCAAGGCCGGGCTGGGCATCGGCGACATCGGCCTGTTCGAGATCAACGAGGCGTTCGCCGTGCAGGTGCTGTCCTTCCTGGACCACTACGGCATCGCCGACGACGACCCGCGGGTGAACCAGTACGGCGGCGCGATCGCGTTCGGCCACCCGCTCGCCTCCTCCGGTGTGCGGCTGATGAACCAGCTCGCCCGGCAGTTCGAGGACCAGCCGCAGGTGCGGTACGGCATCACCACCATGTGCGTCGGCTTCGGCATGGGCGGCACGGTCATCTGGGAGAACCCGCACTTCGAGGGGGACAAGTGAGCACCACCGAACTCCTGAGGCGCGCGGCCGAGCTGTTCCCGGACGAGGTCGTCACGACCGCGCACGTGCGCCACCTGGACCTGCCGGCCGGCGTGGGCCGGTTCGCGCTGATCACCCTGGACAACGGCTTCGACCACACCAAGCCGACCACCTTCGGCCCGCAGTCGCTGGCCAACCTGGACGCGGCGATCGACCAGGTGGAGAAGGAGGCCGCGGCCGGCGAGATCGTCGGCGTGGGCCTGACCGGCAAGCCGTTCATCTTCGCGGTGGGCGCCGACCTGAAGGGCGTCGAACTGCTCCGGGAGCGGCCGGACGCGCTCGCCATCGGCAAGGGCGGCCACGACGTCTTCAAGCGGCTGTCCGCGCTGGCGGTGCCGACCTTCGCGTACTACAACGGCGCGGCGATGGGCGGCGGTGTCGAGGTCGGCCTGCACTGCACGTACCGCACGGTCTCCGCCGCGGTGCCGGCCTTCTCGCTGCCCGAGGTGTTCCTCGGCCTGGTGCCCGGCTGGGGCGGCTGCACCCTGCTGCCCAACCTGATCGGCGCCGACCGCGCGGTCACCGTGATCATCGAGAACTCGCTCAACCAGAACCGGCAGCTCAAGGGCGCGCAGGTGTACGAACTGGGCATCGCCGACGCCCTGTTCGAGGCCGCCGACTTCCTGGAGCAATCGCTGGCCTGGACCGCCGCCGTACTGAAGGGCGAGCTCCGGGTGGACCGGACCGAGGTGGACCGGGGCGAGGCGTGGGACCAGGCGGTGGCCCGCGGCCGGTTCATCGCCGACGGCAAGGTGCACGGCGCGGCGCCGGCCGCCTACCGGGCGCTGGACATCATCGACGCGGCCCGCGGCGGCGACCTGCGGCAGGGCTTCGACGCCGAGGACACCGCGCTGGCCGACCTGATCATGGGCGGCGAACTGCGGGCCGGCATCTACGCGTTCAACCTGGTGCAGAAGCGCGGCAAGCGCCCGGCGGGCGCGCCCGACAAGTCGCTGGCCCGTCCGGTGAACAAGGTCGGCGTGGTCGGCGCGGGCCTGATGGCCTCGCAGCTCGCGCTGCTGTTCGCCCGCCGCCTCGAGGTGCCGGTCGTGCTGACCGACATCGACCAGGAGCGGATCGACAAGGGCGTCGGCTATGTGCGCGACGAGGTCGACAAGCTGCTCGCCAAGGGCCGGATCGGCCAGGACCAGGCCAACCGGCTCAAGGCGCTGGTGACCGGCCACCTGGACAAGGCGACCGCCTTCGGCGACGCGGACTTCGTGATCGAGGCCGTCTTCGAGGAGATGGGCGTCAAGCAGCAGGTCTTCGCCGAACTCGAGGCGGTGGTACGCCCGGACGCGATCCTGGCCACCAACACCTCGTCGCTGTCGGTCTCGGAGATGGCCGGCAAGCTGGAGCACCCCGAGCGGGTGGTCGGCTTCCACTTCTTCAACCCGGTCGCGGTGCTGCCGCTGCTGGAGATCGTGCGCGGCGCCGCCACCGACGACGCCTCGCTGGCCACGGCGTTCGCGGTGGCCAAGAAGCTGAAGAAGACCGCGGTGCTGGTCAAGGACGCGCCCGCGTTCGTCGTGAACCGGATCCTGACCCGCTTCATGGGCGAGATCCAGAACGTGATCGACGAGGGCACGCCGGTGGCGGTCGCCGAGAAGGCGGTCGAGCCGCTGGGCCTGCCGATGTCCCCGCTGGTGCTGCTGGAACTGGTCGGCCCGGCCATCGGCCTGCACGTCTCGGAGACGCTGCACCACGCCTTCCCGGACCGGTTCACGGTCTCGGCGAACCTCGCGGCGGTCGTCAAGGCCGGCAAGCGCGGCTTCTACGTGTACGACTCCGGCCGTCCGGAGCTGGACCCGGAGGTCGCCGCGCTGCTGGCGCAGGGCGACACGGTCCTGACCGAGGAGCAGGTACGGGCCCGGGTGCTGAACGCGGTGGCCGAGGAGATCGGCCTGATGCTCGACGAGCACGTGGTCGCCGAGGCCCAGGACATCGACCTGTGCCTGATCACGGGCGCCGGCTGGCCCTTCCACCTGGGCGGGATCACCCCGTACCTGGACCGCGAGGGCGTCTCGGAGCGGGTGACCGGCAAGCGCTTCCTCGCCCCGGGCGTGGCGAGCGTCCCGGCCTGACCGGCCGGTCCCGACAGACAACAAGCAGACGAGAAGCAGGCAACAAACAGGCAACAAGCCGCCGGGCGGCCCCTCGGTCGAGGGGCCGCCCGGCGGCTTTCGTACGCGGGTTCGTGACCGGAGCTCAGCCCGCCATCGGGCTGGGGGACGCCGACGGGGTGGCCTGGACGGCGATCACGCGCTTGGCCTCCTTGAGGATCAGCGCGCGCAGCTTCTTCGGGGTCAGCGTGGTGCGCACGTTCGACACCGTCGTGTCGTTGATCTGCACGACCGGCACCGAGCCCAGCTTCTGCGCGGCGAAGTCCTTCTGGCCCTGCCGTACCCAGCCCTCGTGGTCGCTCTGCTCGACGCACGGGTCGAACTTGCCCATGTTGATCTTGCCGGCCTTCTTCGCGAGCTTCTTCATCAGGTTCTCGCTGGCCAGGCCGTCACTGGACGGGTCCGGCTGGTGCTTCCAGACCTGCTCCACGAACTGCACGAAGCGGCTCTGGTCCTGGGCGCAGGCGGCGGCGTTCGCGGCCACCAGGGCGCCCTTCCCGCCGTACTGCGCGTCGGAGGCGGTCACCAGGCGGTAGTGGATCTGCACCTGACCGGTCAGCAGCAGCTGCGCGAACATGGCGTTGTATTCCTCGTCGAACGCCTTGGAGTCCGGGCTGCGCAGGTCCTCGAAGACCGTGATGGTGACCGGGATCGCCGGACGCACCGGCACCGACAGGTGCTGCTGGTCGGTCGGCGTGGGGGTGGGGCTGGCCGAGGAGGTGCTGACCGGGCCGGTCGGGACGACCGCGGCGCCCGCCACCCCGCTGGGCTCGGTGACCTTGTCGCCCTTGGTGGACCTGACGTGCGCGCCGATCAGCGCCGAACCGCCGAACACCACGACCATGGCCGTGATACCGACCGCGTAGGGCTTGAGCCGCTGCAGCGGGCCCTTGCGCTTCTTCGGTCCTGCCGCGCCGCCGGGTCCCTTGGACTCCGTCATGACTTGCCACCTCGATTGTCCCGCACTGCTCTTCGCGCATTTCTACCATCGCGAAGGCCCGGCCCGTCACTCCGGTCCCGGGGCTCACGGGGCCCTTGGACCCGGCCGGTCACCTCACGCGTTCGTACGGGTACGCTGCGTCTGCCCGCCGGCCAGCCGGCTGTGCGAGCGGCCGTACCCGAAGTAGATGATCAGGCCCAGCACCATCCAGACGGCGAACCGCAGCCAGGTCTCGACGGTCAGGTTGAGCATCAGCCACAGCGAGGCGCACACCGAGAGCACCGGCACCAGCGGCACCCACGGAGTGCGGAAGGAACGCGGCAGGTCGGGGCGGGTGCGGCGGAGCACCGTCACGCCGATCGCGACGACCACGAAGGCGAACAGGGTGCCGATGTTGACCATCTCCTCCAGCTGGCCGACCGTGAAGAACCCGGCGATCAGCGCGACGGCCAGGCCCAGCAGCAAAGTGGTGCGGTAGGGCGTGCCGAACTTGGGATGGACCACGGAGAAGGCGCGCGGCAGCAGGCCGTCACGGCTCATGGCGAAGAACACCCGGGTCTGGCCGAGCAGCAGGATCAGCACCACCGAGGTGAGGCCGACGGCCGCGCCGAAGCTGATGGTGCCCGCCCAGAAGGGGGCGCCGACGGCCTTGAAGGCACTTGCGAGCGGCGCGGAGGTGTCCAGCGAGGAATATTTCTGCATCCCGGTGACGACCAGCGAGACGGCCACGTAGAGCACCGTGCACACCAGCAGCGAGCCGAGGATGCCGCGGGGCATGTCGCGCTGCGGGTTGCGGGTCTCCTCGGCGGCGGTGGCCACGATGTCGAAGCCGATGAAGGCGAAGAAGACCACGGCCGCGGCGGAGAAGATGCCCATCACGCCGAAGGACGAGGGCGTGAACCCGAAGAGCACCTGCACCAGCGGCGCGTGCAGGTCGGAACTGCCCGCCGGGTTGGGCTTCGACGGCGGCAGGAAGGGGTGGTAGTTGCTGCCGGTGACGTAGAACAGCCCGGCGAAGATCACCATCAGCACCACGGTGACCTTGACCGCGACCACCAGGCCGGTGACCCGGGCGGACAGTTTCATCCCGGCCATCACGACGCCGGTGAGCACCAGGACCAGGGCGGCGGCCAGGATGTCGAAGCCGAACTTCCCGTTCTGGTGGCTGAGCGCGGCGGGCACGTGCACCCCGACGTGCGAGAGCAGTTCGGCGACGTAGCCGGACCAGCCGCCGGCCACCACGCCCGCGCCGAGCGCGAGCTCCAGCACCAGGTCCCAGCCGATGATCCAGGCCGGCAGTTCGCCGATGGAGGCGTACGAGAAGGTGTACGCGGAGCCGGCGACCGGCACGGTGGAGGCGAACTCGGCGTAGCACAGGCCGGCCAGGCCGCACGCGATGGCGGAGGCGACGAAGGCCAGGGCGACGGCCGGGCCCGCGTACTGCTTGGCGACCGTGCCGGTGACCACGAAGATGCCGGTGCCGACGATGACGCCGACGCCGTAGACCACCAGGTCGACCACGGACAGCTCGCGGCGCAGCCGCTGGCCGGGCTCCTGGGTGTCGGCGATGGACTGCTCGATGCTCTTGGTGCGCAGCAGCCCGCCCGGACCGCCGCCGGGGCCGCCGCCCCGGCCCCCGCTCGTGCGCGTGTCGGTCTGCACGCCCAATCCCGGTCACCTCCGGTCGTTCCGGGCCGCCCGTACGGCGCCCCGTGTCACTGCACTGCGGAGGGTCGCCTGACCCGGAAAGGCGCGCCTACGCCTGCGCCCGCGGCGCGCGGGGTCCACTCGTACGGGTGGCCCCGCGAACACGCGGGCGCAGGTCACGGCGAAGGTGCACCGATCGGGCGGCGCAGGATCGGCCGGGCGGATCAGTCGCGGGCGACACCCGCGCCGTCGCCGGCCGGGTCGTCCTCGTCGGCGAACCGGGCGTCGAGGGTGGCTACCAGGCCGGTGACCTGGCGGGCGATGTCCGGGGCGGTCAGGCCGACCGTGGCCATGACGTCCTTGCGGGAGCCGTGGGCCAGGAACTCCTGGGGGATGCCGAAGTCGCGCAGCGGCACGTCCACCTCGGCGTCGCGCAGTGCCTGGGCGATGGTGGCGCCGACGCCGCCGACCCGGCCGTTGTCCTCGACGGTGACCACGACGCGGTGGCGGGCGGCGAGCTTGGGCAGTTCGGGGTCGACCGGCTTGACCCAGCGCGGGTCGACCACGGTGGTGGTGATGCCCTGGGCGTCCAGCAGTCCGGCGATCTCCAGGCACATCGGGGCGAGCGCGCCCACCGACACCAGCAGCACGTCGTGCTGCCGGGCCGACGGGCCCGACGCGTCCGCCCGGTCCGGCCCGCCCTCGGGGGCCCGCAGCAGGTCCATGCCGCCGACCTGGCCGACGGCCGGCACCGCCGGGCCGACCGCGCCCTTGGAGTAGCGCACCACGGTCGGCGCGTCGTCCACCTCGACGGCCTCGCGGAGCTGGGCGCGCACCTGGTCCGCGTCGCGCGGGGCGGCGATCCGCAGGCCCGGGACGACCTGAAGGATCGACATGTCCCACATGCCGTTGTGCGAGGCGCCGTCGCTGCCGGTGACGCCGGCCCGGTCGAGGACGAAGGTGACGCCGCACTTGTGCAGCGCCACGTCCATCAGCACCTGGTCGAAGGCCCGGTTGAGGAAGGTGGCGTAGACCGCGACCACCGGGTGCAGGCCGCCGGTGGCCAGACCCGCGGCCGATACGGCGGCATGCTGCTCGGCGATGCCGACGTCGTACACCCGGTGCGGGAACTCCTTGGCGAACTTGGTCAGGCCCACCGGGTGCAGCATGGCGGCGGTGATGGCCACGATGTCGGTGCGTTCCCGGCCGAGTTCGACCATCTCGTCGCCGAACACCGAGGTCCAGTCGGCGCCGGCCGCGGCGATCGGCAGGCCGGTGTCCGGGTGGATGGGGGCGATGCCGTGGAAGCGGTCGATCTCGTCCTGCTCGGCGGGGGTGTAGCCGCGGCCCTTCTCGGTGATGCAGTGCACGATGACCGGGCCGCGGAACCGCTTGGCGCGCTGGAGGGCGGACTCCACGGCCTCGATGTCGTGGCCGTCGATCGGGCCGACGTACTTCAGGCCGAGGTCCTCGAACATGCCCTGCGGGGTGATGAAGTCCTTCAGGCCCTTCTTGGCGCCGTGCAGCGTCTCGTAGAGCGGCCGGCCGATCAGCGGGGTCCGCTCCAGCACCTCGCGGGTGCGGGCGAGGAACTGCTCGTAGCCGTCGGTGGTGCGCAGGGTGGCCAGGTGGTTGGCGAGGCCGCCGATGGTCGGTGAGTACGACCACTCGTTGTCGTTGACGACGATGACCAGCGGGCGTTCCTTCGCGGCGGCGATGTTGTTCAGCGCCTCCCAGGCCATGCCGCCGGTCAGGGCGCCGTCACCGATGACCGCGGCCACGTAGGTGTCGCGGCCGAGCAGCTCGTTGGCCTTGGCCAGGCCGTCGGCCCAGCCCAGCACGGTGGAGGCGTGGCTGTTCTCGATCACGTCGTGCTCGGACTCGGCGCGCGAGGGGTAGCCGGACAGGCCGCCGGTGCCCTTGAGCCGGCTGAAGTCCTGGCGGCCGGTCAGCAGCTTGTGCACGTAGGACTGGTGCCCGGTGTCCCACAGGATCCGGTCCTGCGGCGACTCGAAGACCCGGTGCAGCGCGATGGTCAGCTCCACCACGCCCAGGTTCGGCCCGAGGTGACCGCCGGTCTTGGAAACCGCGTCGACGAGGAAGGCCCGGACCTCGGCCGCGAGCTCCACGAGCTGCTGCTGGCTGAGCCGGTCGAGGTCACGGGGTCCGTTGATACGGGTCAGCAGTGCCACCCGTTCCTCCTGATGCGCTCTCGGTTCTGTTCCCTGCGGCCGCTCGCCGCCCTGCGGTACGTGCGGTCCGCTGGGCGGTGCACGATCTGCTGAGTCTAATCCGCAGGAAACCGCCGGGCGCTCCCGGATGGTCCGAGAGCGCCCGGCGGCTTGGTGCGTGGGTGTGTCGCGCGCGGCTCGCGGGGGTACGGGCCGCGAGCGCCCGTCACGCGCGGCCGGAGGCCTTCTGCGTACGGCGGGCCACCGAGTCGATGACGACGGCGGCCAGCAGCACCGCGCCGGTGATCATGTACTGGATGGACTGGTTCATGTTGAGCAGGTCCAGACCGGTCTGGATGGACTGGATGACCAGCATGCCCAGCAGCGCGGACCACACGTTGCCGCGGCCGCCGAAGAGGCTGGTGCCGCCGATGACCGCGGCGGCGATGGCGAGCATCAGCAGGTTGCCCTGACCGGCCTGCAGGGTGGCCGTGTAGGTCTGGGCGGCCAGGAACAGACCGCCCAGGGAGGAGAAGAAGCCGGCGATGGCGAACACCGAGATGCGGACCGCGGCCACGCTGATACCGGCGCGGCGGGCGGCCTCGATGCTGCCGCCGACCGCGAAGACCTTGCGGCCGAAGGTGGTGCGGCGCAGCACGAAGTCGCAGATGACCAGGGCGACCAGGAAGATCACCAGCGCGTTGGGCACGCCGGAGGACTTGTTGAGCACGAACGCGGCGACGTAGGCGACCACGGCCAGCGCGACGGTGCGCAGCACGATCTCGCTGGTGGGCCGGTACGGCACGTTCGCCCGGCGGCGCCGGGTCTGGTCGACCAGCGAACCGAGCAGCAGGGCGGCCACGCCGACGGTGGCCAGGACGTACGCGCCGGCGATCGACTGGTTCATGAAGAACGACCGCTGGCCCAGGATGTGCAGCGGGCCGGTGTCGGCGATCGAGAGGCTGCCGGTGGAGCCGAGCAGCCACAGCATCAGACCGTTCCAGCCGAGGTTGCCGGCCAGGGTGACGACGAACGCCGGGACGCCGATCTTGGCGAAGAAGAAGCCGTGCACGGCGCCGATGCCGGCACCGATGGCCAGCGTCATCAGGGCCGCCAGCCACGGGTTGATGCCGTGTGTGGTGGCGAAGATGGCGAACAGCGCGGACGACAGGCCGGACACCGAGGCGACCGACAGGTCGATCTCACCGAGCAGCAGGACGAACACCAGGCCGGCGGCGATCATGCCGGTGCCGGACAGGAAGAAGCTGATGTTGACCATGTTGGACGAGCTCAGGAACAAGCTGTCCTTCACCTGGAAGATGGTCCAGATGATGATCAGGCCGACGATGACGGGCAGGGAGCCCAGTTCACCGCCCTTCAGCTTGCGCTGGAACTCGGTGATGTAGCCCTTGAAGCCCTGCTCGCGCACGAGCAGTCGCGGGTCGATCGCGGCCACCGTGGCCGGCGGGACCTCCTCCGCCGGCGTACCGCCGCCGGGCTTGGAGGTGTCGATCGTGCTCTTGTCGCTGCTCACTTGGCCGCCTCCGCGTTGCGCGCCTGCCGACGGGTCACGGCGTTGTCCGAGGCACCGGTGATCGCGGCGATGATCTGTTCGTTCGTGGTCTCCTTCACGGCGAAGGAACCGTTGTTCTTGCCCAGCCGCAGCACGTGGACGGTGTCCGCGACGGCCATGACGTCGGCCATGTTGTGGCTGATGAGGATGACGCCGAGGCCGCGCTCGCGCAGCCGCTCGACCAGGTCGAGGACCTGGGCGGTCTGCTCCACGCCGAGGGCGGCGGTGGGCTCGTCGAGGATGACCACCTTGGGCTCACCGATCAGGGCGCGGGCGATGGCCACGACCTGGCGCTGACCGCCGGAGAGGCTGGCGATCGGGATCCGCACGCTGGGGATGCGGATCGAAAGGGTGTTCAGCAGTTCCCGGGAGCGCTTTTCCATCGAGACCTCGTCGAGGCTGCCGAAGCGCAGCAACTCCCGGCCGAGGAACAGGTTGCCGACCACATCGAGGTTGTCGCACAGCGCGAGGTCCTGGTAGACCGTGGCCACCCCGAGGTGCTGGGCGTCCTGCGGGCGGACGATCGAAACCGCCTTGCCCTCCCACTCGATGACCCCGTCGTCGACGGGGTGAACCCCGGCAATCGTCTTGACCAGGGTGGACTTACCGGCACCGTTGTCACCCACGAGGGCGACCACTTCTCCGGCGTGGACCTCCAGTTCGACATCGGTGAGGGCCTGGACCGCACCGAATCGCTTGGAGACTCCGCGCAACGCCAGCACGGGCGTAGCGGACACGTGAACCATCTCCTTCGCCGCCTGACCGGCGGGGATGCACAAAGCTCAGAATTACAAAGTCTGGGGGCAGGGGTAAGCCCCCTGCACGAACTGCGAGAACCCGTAAGCGTTTCCGTCCGGTACCCCGCCCCGGCAGCGGGGTGGATTGAGTGGAGCGGGGTACCGGACAGGCTTACGGGTGGTGGTGCTTACTGGATGCCGAGCGTCTTGCAGACGGAGGCGTACTGGCCGGTGCACAGCTGCGCCGGGGTGTACAGACCGTCCTTGATGACAGTGTCCTTGATGTTGTCCTTGGTCACCGAGGTGGCCGGCAGCAGCTTGGCGGGAACGGTCTGGCCGGAGCCGCTGGTGGCGGTGGTGTCCGCGACGGACTTGAAGTCCTTGCCCTCGAGCAGGTCCACGGCGATCTCGGCGGTGGCGTCGGCCTCCGGCTTGTACGCCTTGTAGATCGTGGCGGTCTGCTGGCCCACCAGGATGCGCTGCAGGCCCGCGAGTTCGGCGTCCTGACCGGTCAGCGGGACGCTGATGCCCGCGCCCTTCAGGGCGGTGGCGATACCACCGGCCATGCCGTCGTTGGCGGAGTAGACACCGGCGATGTTCGCCTTGCCGAGCTGGGTGATCGCGGCGGTCACCTTCTGGTTGGCGACGGTGTCCTTCCACAGGCCGGACTGCTCGTAGGCGATGTCGACCTTGCCGTCCAGGACCTTGTGGGCACCGGACTTGAAGAGCGCGGCGTTCGGGTCGGCCGGGTCACCGTCGATCATCACGATCTTGGACTTCGGGGTGGCCTTCGGGCCGAGGGCGGTCAGCAGCGCCTGGCCCTGCAGCTCGCCGATCTTCTCGTTGTCGTAACTGACGTACGCGGAGATCGGGCCCTGGGCGAGGCGGTCGTAGGCGACGACCTTGATACCCTTGTCGGTCGCGGCCTGGATCGAGGACTGGATACCGACCGAGTCCTGGGCGTCGACGATAAGGACCTTGACGCCCTTGGTGATCATGCTGTTGACCTGCTGGGCCTGCTTCTGCGGGTCCCCGGCGGCGTTGTCGTAGCTGACCGTGCAGTCCGCGCACAGTTCCTTGATCTTGGCCTCGATCAGGGGCTTGTCGAACTTCTCGTACCGGGTGGTGGCGTTCTCCGGCAGGAGGAGGCCGATCGACTTCGCGCCGGTGCTGCCGCCGTTGCTGCTGGAGCTGGAGCTGGAGCCCGACGACGCCTTGTCGCCGCCGCCGGCCTTGCCGCACGCGGCCACGGAGATCATCGAGAGCGACACGATGGCCGTTCCTACGACGATTCGACGCGTCATTGCGTTCATGTGAGGTTGCCTCCCTGACAGGGCCGCAACACCGCGGCCGAGGTGGATGCGAGTCAACTCCGGCTGACGCCATGTCGTCAAGAAGTAAACACTTAACGAGATGGCAACGGCGCGTTTCGTTAGCTGTGTGAACGCTCAGTTATGCTGAAAACGCGGGCGTGTCCACCTGTGCGTTACCGTCCAGCAGCGTGGAGTCACCCATTTCGGACAGCACGAGGGCCAGTGCGCCGAGCACCTCGGCTCTCGCGCCGAGCGCGCCGGGCACCACCGAGAGCCGCTGCGCCGCGCTCGGTATGGCGTAGCGCGACACCGACTCCCTGATCGGCCCGAGCACCAACTCCCCTGCCTCCGCGAGGTCTCCGCCGAGCACGATCCGGCTGGGGTTGAGGATGTTGCACAGGCTCGCCACGCCCATGCCGATGTGCCGGCCGACGTCGCCGATCACCCGGCGGCAGCCCGGGTCGCCCTCGCGGGCGAGCTGCACCATCCGCGGCACGGTCAGGCCGTCGCCGTGGCTGCCGCGCAGCAGTTCCAGCACGTACCGGGCCGCGGTAAACGTTTCCAGGCAGCCGCGGTTGCCGCACCTGCACACCGGGCCGGATTCGTCAAGGGTGATGTGACCGATCTCACCCGCGGTGCCGCCCGGTCCGTGGTAGATCCTGCCGTCTATCACCAGCCCGGCGCCGACGCCGCTGGCCACCTTGATGTACGCCAGGTCCTTCACGCCGCGGCCGCCGCCCCAGACCAACTCGCCCAGCGCGCCGAGGTTGGCGTCGTTGTCCACCTGGACCGGGACCCCGAGCCGGTCGGACAGTTCCTGGCGCGGGTTGATGCCGCTCCAGCCGGGGAGGATCGCGGTCGAACCCAGCGTCCCGGACTCCACGTCTATCGGGCCGGGCACGCCGAGGCCGACGCCCAGCACCTTGTCCGACTGGATACCGGTGGACTCCACCAGCCGGGCCACGAGTTGCTCGGCCCGGTCGAAGCCTTCCGACGCCGACGCGTCGACGTCGATCGGCTCGGACTGCTCGGCCAGCACCTGGTGGGCGAGGTTGCCGACGGCGACCCTCAGGTGGGAGTGGCCGAAATCCACGCCGACGACAATGCCGGCGTCCCCGGACAAAGCCACGCTGCGGGCCCGCCGACCGCCCGAGGAGGTCGGCGTGACCTGCACCGTTCCGTTGTCCCGCAGCTCGCGGACGATATTGGACACCGTCGCGGCCGACAGACCGGTGCTCCGTGCGATCTCCGCCTGGGTCAGCGAGCCGGCCAGCCGTACGGCCCGCACGACCCGCTCCAGGTTGGCCCGGTGCAGTGATGACTGCGATCCCGGAGTCTCCACGACATCCACTCCTGCCCGGCAGCCGGGACGTGCCCGACTGCCCGCACGGGACGGGACCCGGCCGGTATCAGTAGTGCCACACCAGTGAGACCCCGTCGTCTACAACATGTGAACTCTAAGTTGAGTGTTTGGGGTGATGTCCCGTCAAGGGGGAGAGCCACACCGTTATGGGTTTCGGCCGCGGGGAACGCCCCGGAGCGGCCCCGCGTGATCCGCGGAGCCGCTCCGGTTCGCCGTGATGCGTCCTGTTTTGGTGCCGCTACTTGAGGGTGCCCGCGGTGAGGCCCGCCTGCACCTGCCGCTGGAAGGAAAGGTAGACGACCAGCACCGGGATCATGGCGATCGTCATGCCGGCGAACAGGGCCGGCATGTCGCCGGCGTAGCCCTGCTGGAGCGCGAGGTTCATCAGGCCCTGGGTGAGCACCGAGTGGTCGTGGTCGGTCCCGCTCTGCTTCTGCATCAAGGTCAGTGGCAGGATGTACTGGTTCCACTGGCCCAGGACGTTGAAGATCCCCACGCTGAGCAGGCCCGCGCGCGCCATCGGCAGCATCACCTGGAAGAAGGCCCGGGTGTGCGAACAGCCGTCGATCATGGCGGCTTCGTGCACGGCCGTCGGCAGCGTGCGGAAGAAGGAGTGCATGAAGAAGACGGTGAACGGCAGCGAGTAGGCGACGTACACCAGGATCAGGCCCTGGTAGGTGTTGAGCATGCCGAGGTTCTTGACCATGAAGAACAGCGGCACCAGCGCCAGGTAGACCGGGAACATCGCGCCGGCCACGAACAAGTAGTAGAGGAATCGGTTGCCGCGGAACTCGTAGCGGGCGAGCACGTAGGCCGCCATCGAGCCGAGCAGCATGGTCAGCGTGACGGAGAAGACCATCACGATCACGGTGTGCAGCAGGAAGCTGCCGATGCCCTTGTCCCAGGCGCGGTGGAAGACGCTCAGGGACCAGTGGTGCGGCCAGGCCCAGGCACTGCCGCCGATCTGCGCGTCGGTCTTGAAGGAGCTCAGCACGATCCACACCAGCGGCAGGACGACCATGATCGCCCACACCGCCAGGAAGCCGTGCGAGAAGACGTTCAGCACCGCTCCGCTGTCGCCGAAGCGTGACTCCTTGCCGGGCCCGCGGACCGGGGCGGGGGTCGGGGCGTCGGGCGCGCCGGGGGCGGCCGGTTCCGTGGTGGTGGTACTCATCTCGCGCCCCCGGTCAGAACTCGATGCGCTCGCGCCGGGTGACCCGGAGCGTGACGATGGACAGGATCAGGGTGAGGAAGAGGATCACGACGCCCATGGCGCACGCGTAGCCGCTCTTGCCGCTGTAGAGGAAGTTGCGCATCAGGTACGTGGACAGCACTTCGCTGTGGTAATCCGGCCCGCCGCCGTACGCCACACCCGGCGTCAGCGAGGAGACCAGCGCGAAGGCGTCCATCGCGGCGATGGCCAGATAGACCCAGGCGGTCTGGATGCTGTCCCACAGCAGCGGCATGGTGACCTTGAAGAAGGTCTGCCCGCGGCCGGCGCCGTCCAGCAGCGCGGCCTCGTAGATGTCCTTGGGGATGGACTGCATGGCCGCGGAGAACAGCACCAGGTAGAAGCCCACGCCCGACCAGACCAGGATGGCCAGGATGCACCACAGCACCAGGTTCGGGTCATTGAGCCACTCGATCGGGTTGTTCTTGTCCTCCAGGCCCAGCTTCACCAGGACGCCGTTGAGCAGGCCGGCGCTGTCGCTGCGGTAGACCGCCTCGAACAGCACCGCCAGGATCGCCACCGAGAGCACCTGCGGGAAGAAGAAGACCACCCGGTAGAACGCCGAGCCGCGCACGCCGGTCACGCCGCCGGTGCCGCCGCGCCCGCCGACGTTGAGCAGGAAGGCGAAGAACAGCGCCAGCAGGATGGTGATCACCGGCAGGAAGATCAGCAGCAGGACGTTGTGCCACAGCGCCTTGCGGAACACGTCGTCGGAGAACAGCGTCGTGTAGTTCTTGAAGCCGATGATGTCGAACTTCTGCGACTCGCCCGACCAGTTGGTGAACGAGTAGCCGAAGGTCTGGATGTACGGCCACAGCACCAGGAGCGCGTACAGGCCGACCGGGACGATGAGGAATCCCACGATGAAGGGGTATTTGCTGTTTCTCATGGCTGCTGGCCCTGCTCCGCTCTGCTGCTGCTGTCCGGCCTGAGCGGTGGCGCCGCGCGGCCCGCGGGGCGCCACCGCTCCTCGTGGTCAGGCGTTCTTCTTGGCCTTGACGGTGGCCGCCTTGGTGCGCTTCAGCCACTCGTCGGGCTTGATGCGGTTGGCCATCAGCTCCGAGCTCGCGTTGCCCATGTCGACGTCGAGCGAGCTGAAGGCCTGCAGGTAGGTCGGGTTGAACACGTTGGTGCCGGCGGCGGTCAGCGCGGTCACGGTGGACTTGGTGCCGGGCCGCAGCTGCACGTCCGGGCCGATGCCGTCCTTGAGCACCGACAGGGAGTTGGCGCTCTGCGCGAAGGCGGTGGCACCGGACTTGCTCAGCATGTAGCGCATGAACTCCAGGCCGCCGGCCACGTTCGCGGCCTTCTTGGGCACGATGAACGGCTCGTTGGCGCCGCCGCGGATGGCCTCGAACGGCAGCTTGTCGCCGGGCAGCGAGGGCATCGGCATGAACGTCATCTCGAAGTCCGAGGGGGTGGCCTTGAGCTGCTCGTTCTCCAGCCAGGCGCCACAGGGGATGAACGCGGCCTTGTACTGGTTCCAGGCGGTCTGCGACTCGATGTGGGTCATGCCGTTGGTGCCGGGCAGCAGGTAGTTCTTCGAGACGATCTCGTAGATCGCGTTGATGGCCTGCTTGGCGGCGTCGTCGTCCCAGACGGTCTCGTCGGCGTTGTCCAGCCGGGTCAGCCAGTCGATGCCGCCGTGCTTGACCGCCAGGTCGACGATCGCGACGTTGATGTAGTACGGGTACTTGCCCTGGTGGGCGAAGGGCGAGATGCCGGCCTTCTTGATCTCGCCGCCGAGCGAGATGAAGTCCGCCCAGGTCTTGGGCGCGGTCCAGCCGTGCTGCTTGAACAGCTTGTTCGAGTACCACAGGCCGAAGACCGTGTACACGTACTGAAGGGTGACGAACTGGCCGCCGATGGTGCCCAGTTCGACGGTGCCCGGCATCAGGGTGTCGCGCACCTTCTTGCTCGGGTCGTCCAGGGAGGGCGCGTCGAGCAGCGGGGTGAGGTCGGTGAGCTGGCCGGCCTTCTGCAGCACGTCCAGCTTGATCTGGGCGTTGCCGGAGTCGTCCACGACGTCCGGCGGGGTGCCGCCGTTGAGCCGGGGCTGGAGCAGGCCGGTGATGTTCTGGGTCGCGTTGTGCGACACCTTGGCGTTGGGGTACTTCTTCGAGTACAGGCCCTCGAACCGCTTGGCGTAGTCGTCGCCGAAGCCGCCCTTGAAGATCAGCACGTCCAGCGGCTTGGCGGGGTCCACGCCGAGCGGGTTGTCGGCGGACGTCGCGGTGGGCGTGGCGCTGCTGCTGTTGCTGGAGCTGTTGTCGTCGCCCCCGCTCGACGCGCAGGCGCTCAGCAGGCCGGCCGACGGAAGGGCCACCAGGCCCAGCGCCGCTGAACGCTTGACCAGATTCCGGCGGTTGATTTCGGATCCCATGCTCAAGTCCTCGCCTTCTCCAGGACTCATGCGGTGCAGCGGAATCCGCCGACGACCGCGAACAGTTGAAGCGTGAGTGATGCCGTACGTCCAGTGAGGCGAGGAACGATATCGAAAACGGACGGCGACGCCACCCGTTCACACCCCCGCGCGTCCCGCCCTCAGCGGGTTCCTTGGACGCGGACAGGTATAGTCCACTTGGCTCGGACAGGGCAAGATCGGAACCAGCGGGGTCGACAAGCTTTCCCGAGTTGAGACCTGTCTGAAACGTCGAGTCCGAATCGGTGGTGCAGGACCGGCCACGCGCCGCCGGCTCACCCCTCCGCACTCCTGCGCACCACTGCGCGCGCCCCCGTGACGGTCCGTCCGGCGGGCCCGCGCCCGGGCCCCCGCCACTCCCCCGCACCTACCCGCCGACGGCGGCGTACCCACCGACTGCGCCCCCGTCATTCGATTCCCTGTTCCCTTTTCCGGCCCCGGGGGATTCGCCGGCCGCCCCGGAACGCACCGCGGGCGCGGGAAGGTGAGATGTCGGTGGTGTCCGTGGTGTTCAGGTTGTACCGCCGGTGTGGCCGAATCCCGTACGGCGCGCCTTCCTCCGGGCGGAAATCGCGGCGCTATCCGGTGCGCCGCACGCCGTCGCGCGGCCGCGGCCGGTGGTACGGCGGCGAAGACGTGGGGCGGCTGGGGACGCGAGGGCATCCCTCCCGGTGGCGGGCGTGATCGGCCTGACGGTCCGTCATCCAGGGGCATCCGTGCGCCCCTGCGGCGGCGGGACCGGAACCGTTTCCGGCGGGCGCACAACGCACAGCGGGCCGCATTCCCGTGGGGGAATACGGCCCGCCGCATTGCGATTCCGGCGCCCGGCCGGAGCCGGGCGCGCGATTCGTCTGTCCCGCGGTGCCTATTGCCGCCCCGCGCTTCGTTCCGTGCTTTGTTCCGCGCTTTGTTTTGTGCTTTGTTCTGTGCTTTGTTCTGTGCTTCTCACCGGCTCACCGGTCGGGCACGCAAATGCGGGTCACTTGCGCAGCAGCGACCGCAGCACGTACTGCATGATTCCGCCGTTGCGGTAGTAGTCGGCCTCACCGGGGGTGTCGATCCGGACCACCGCGTCGAACTCCACGCCGCTGTCGGTGGTGACCTTGACGGTGCGCGGGGTGCTGCCGTCGTTGAGCGCGGTCACGCCGGTGATGGAGAAGGTCTCCTCGCCGGTCAGGCCCAGGCTCAGCGCCGAGGCGCCCTCGGGGTACTGGAGCGGCAGCACGCCCATGCCGATCAGGTTCGAGCGGTGGATGCGCTCGTAGGACTCGGCGATGACCGCCTTGACGCCCAGCAGCGCGGTGCCCTTGGCCGCCCAGTCGCGCGAGGACCCGGAGCCGTACTCCTTGCCGGCCAGGACGACCAGCGGCACGCCCTGCGCGAGGTAGTTGGCGGAGGCGTCGTAGATGAAGCCGACCGGGCCGCCCTCCTGGGTGAAGTCGCGGGTGAAGCCGCCCTCGGTGCCCGGCGCGATCTGGTTGCGCAGCCGGATGTTGGCGAAGGTGCCGCGGATCATGACCTCGTGGTTGCCGCGGCGCGAGCCGTAGCTGTTGAAGTCGCGGCGCTCCACGCCGTGCTCGGTGAGGTACTTGCCGGCCGGGGTGTCGGCCTTGATGGCACCGGCCGGGGAGATGTGGTCGGTGGTCACCGAGTCGCCGAGCTTGGCCAGCACGCGGGCGCCGGTGATGTCGGTGACCGGCTCCGGCTCGTGGCCCATGCCCTCGAAGTACGGGGGCTTGCGCACGTAGGTGGACTGCGGGTCCCACTCGAAGGTGTTGCCGGTGGGCACCGGCAGCGCCTGCCACTGGGCGTCGCCGGCGAACACGTCCTGGTAGGACTGGTGGAACATCTCCTGGCCGATGGCGGAGGCGACCACCTCGTTGACCTCGGCCTCGGACGGCCAGATGTCGCTGAGGCGGACCGGGTTGCCGTCCTGGTCGGTGCCCAGCGCGTCCCGGGTGATGTCCACCTTCATCGAGCCGGCGATGGCGTAGGCGACCACCAGCGGCGGCGAGGCCAGGTAGTTCATCTTCACGTCCGGGTTGATCCGGCCCTCGAAGTTGCGGTTGCCGGACAGCACGCTGGTGACCGCGAGGTCGGCCTCGTTGACCGCCTTGGAGACCTCCTCCGGCAGCGGGCCGGAGTTGCCGATGCAGGTGGTGCAGCCGTAGCCGACCAGGTTGAAGCCGAGCTTGTCCAGGTAGGGGGTCAGGCCCGCGCGGTCGAAGTAGTCGGTGACGACCTTGGAGCCGGGCGCCAGGGTGGTCTTGACCCAGGGCTTGCGGGTCAGGCCCTTCTCCACCGCCTTCTTGGCCACGAGCGCGGCGGCGACCATGACATAGGGGTTGGAGGTGTTGGTGCAGGAGGTGATCGCGGCGACCGTGACGGCGCCGTGGTCGATCTCGTACGGCGCGCCCTCGGCGGGGGTGACCAGGGTGGGCTTGGTGGGCACGCCGTTGTGGTCGAGGGCGGGCGCGTCGGAGGCCGGGAAGGACTCCTTGCCCGCCTCCTCGTCCTCCGAGACGTAGTTGCGCACGTCGTGGGCGAACTGCTGGGCGGCCTCGGCCAGGACGATACGGTCCTGCGGCCGCTTGGGGCCGGCGATGGACGGCACGACGGTGGCCAGGTCCAGTTCCAGCTTCTCGGAGAAGTCCGGCTCGGCGGCCGGGTCCAGCCACAGGCCCTGCGCCTTGGCGTACGCCTCGACCAGCGCGAGCTGCTGCGCGGAGCGGCCGGTCAGCTTCAGGTAGCCCAGCGTCTCGGCGTCGATCGGGAAGATCGCGGCGGTGGAGCCGAACTCCGGGGACATGTTGCCGATGGTGGCGCGGTTGGCCAGCGGCACCGACGCGACGCCCTCGCCGTAGAACTCCACGAACTTGCCGACCACACCGTGCTTGCGCAGCATCTCGGTGATGGTGAGCACCAGGTCGGTGGCGGTGGTGCCGGTGGGCAGCTCACCGGTGAGCTTGAAGCCGACCACCCGCGGGATGAGCATGGACACCGGCTGGCCGAGCATGGCGGCCTCGGCCTCGATGCCGCCCACGCCCCAGCCGAGCACGCCCAGGCCGTTGACCATGGTGGTGTGCGAGTCGGTGCCGACGAGGGTGTCGGGGTACGCCTGGCCGCCGCGGACCATGACGGTGCGGGCCAGGTGCTCGATGTTCACTTGGTGAACGATGCCGGTGCCGGGCGGGACCACCTTGAACTCGTCGAAGGCGGTCTGGCCCCAGCGCAGGAACTGGTAGCGCTCCTTGTTGCGGCCGTACTCCAGTTCCACGTTGCGCTGGAAGGCGTCCGGTGCGCCGAAGACGTCGGCGATGACCGAGTGGTCGATGACCAGCTCGGCCGGGGCCAGCGGGTTGATCTTCGCCGGGTCGCCGCCCAGCTCCTTGACCGCCTCGCGCATGGTGGCCAGGTCCACCACGCACGGCACCCCGGTGAAGTCCTGCATGATCACCCGGGCCGGCGTGAACTGGATCTCCTGGCTGGGCTGGGCCTGCGAGTCCCAGCCGCCGAGCGCGCGGATGTGGTCGGCGGTGATGTTGGCGCCGTCCTCGGTGCGCAGGAGGTTCTCCAGCAGCACCTTCAGGCTGTACGGCAGCCGGTCCGACCCCGCCACCTTGTCAAGCCGGAAGATCTCGTACGATTCGTCGCCCACCTGCAGAGTGCTGCGGGCGTCGAAGCTGTTGGCCGACACGACAGTCTCCTTCATGCATGTCTCGCGCGTACCACCGCATTCCGCCGACCCGGCGGCGCGCTTCGGCAGATATCTCGATGTCAAGATAACTCTACCGCAGTTTTATCACGCCCGTCCGGCGGGTACCCGCCCGCCACCGGACCATGACCGCAGGCCCGCGACGGTTTCCCGGCACCGGGCGGCCGGGTTCACCCGTTCGCCGGGCAGCAGACGGGGGTGGGCGCGTCGCGGCCGGGCGCGGCGGGTACGGTGGGAGCGGCTGGTGAGGGGTTGTGTCACCGGTCGGCCGGGATTGTGTGGCAGGTGTGTCACAAGTGAGGCTTGTTGAGTTGCTGTATCTCATATGTGAGATAGTCTCAACAGTATGACCGACGACTACCTGGTACGTATCGGCAGGCTCATCCGGGACGCGCGGCAGCACCGCGGGTGGACTCAGGCGCAGTTGGCCGAGGCGCTGAGCACCAGTCAGAGCGCGGTGAACCGGATCGAGCGCGGGAACCAGAACATCAGCCTCGAGATGATCGCCCGCATCGGCGAGGCACTCGACAGCGAGATCGTCTCGCTGGGCTACTCGGGCCCGATGCATCTGCGGGTGGTCGGCGGACGCCGGCTGTCCGGCGCCATAGACGTCAAGACCAGCAAGAACGCGGGCGTGGCGCTGCTGTGCGCGACCCTGCTCAACGCCGGGCGCACCACGCTGCGCCGGGTGGCCAGGATCGAGGAGGTCTACCGGATCCTGGAGGTGCTCGGCAGCGTCGGCGTCAAGGCCCGGTGGATCAACGACGGCAACGACCTGGAGATAGTCCCCCCGGCCGAGCTCGACCTGGACGCGATGGACACCGAGGCCGCGCGGCGCACCCGCAGCGTGATCATGTTCCTCGGGCCGCTGCTGCACCGCACCGACCGCTTCAAGATCCCGTACGCGGGCGGCTGCGACCTGGGCACCCGTACGGTCCAGCCGCACATGAACGCGCTGCGGCACTTCGGCCTGGACGTGACCGCGACCGACGGCTCGTACCACGCCGTGGTGGACCGCGCCATCACCCCGAAGCGGGCGATCGTGCTGACCGAGCGCGGCGACACCGTGACCGAGAACGCGCTGCTGGCCGCCGCCCGGTACGAGGGCGTCACCGTGATCCGCAACGCGAGCTCCAACTACATGGTGCAGGACCTGTGCTTCTTCCTGGAGGAGCTGGGCGTGCGGGTCGAGGGCATCGGCACCACCACGCTCACCGTGCACGGCCTCGCGCACATCGAGCGGGACGTGGACTACGCGCCCTCCGAGGACCCGGTGGAGGCGATGAGCCTGCTGGCCGCCGCCGTGGTCACCGAGTCGGAGCTGACCATTCGCCGGGTGCCGATCGAGTTCATGGAGATCGAGCTCGCGGTGCTGGAGGAGATGGGGCTGGACCACGAGCTGTCCCCGGAGTACCGCGCGGACAACGGCCGTACCCGGCTGGTCGACCTCACGGTCCGCCCGTCCAAGCTCAGCTCGCCCATCGACAAGATCCACCCGATGCCCTTCCCGGGCATCAACATCGACAACGTGCCGTTCTTCGCCGCCATCGCGGCCACCGCCCAGGGCTCGACCCTCATCCACGACTGGGTCTACGACAACCGGGCCATCTACCTGACCGAACTCACCCGGCTCGGCGCCCAGGTCAAGCTGCTCGACCCGCACCGCGTACTGGTCGAGGGCCCCACCCGCTGGCGCGCCGCCGAGATGATGTGCCCGCCCGCCCTGCGCCCCGCCGTGGTCGTCCTCCTCGCCATGATGGCCGCCGAGGGCACGTCGGTGCTGCGCAACGTCTACGTCATCAACCGCGGCTACGAGGACCTGGCCGAGCGGCTGAACACGATCGGGGCGCAGATCGAGATCTTCCGGGACATCTGAGCGCATGACGCCGCCGGCGCCCGGGCCGCACCGCGTGAACGCGGGCCGGGCCGGGCGCCGGCGGCTTCCCCGGGTCAGGAGTAGGTCAGTGCGGTGAGTGAGCAGTAGCGGACGAACGGGCCGGGGTAGACGTACTCGTCGTTGCAGTAGCCGTTCGCGCTGATGGTCGAGGTGCCCGGGGTGATGGTGTAGCGGTAGCCCTCCCAGTAGGGGGTCTTCGGGTCGGTCTCGCAGAAGCTGGTGTTGATCGCGAGGGAGGTGGCGCTCGCGGGGATGTAGACGGTGAAGTACTTGACGCCGCCGGACGCGTAGCTCGAACCGTCGGGGTAGTACCAGCCGGAGCCGTTGTCGACGCTCAGGCCGTACGGCAGGCCGTAGGAACAGCTGAGCGCCACGTTGAACGTGCGCATGGTGTCGGCCGAGGCGGACTGCGGCACGGCGACCCCCAGCAGCAGGGCGGCGGCCGCCGCCGACCAGAGCGCGACCATGCGTCTGCGCAGACCTCTTGTGATCACGGGGCACCACTGTCCTTTCGAGCGGCGTGCGGGACGCCAGGTGGGGGGACACGAAAGCAGCGCCCCATGGTGGCCGCCGGTCGCGGTGGTCGCCCCGGATTCCGTGCGGCTCCGAAAACTGCCGAAAACCGGCGCATTTCCGGGGACGGCGGACCCGCGGGTTGTTAAGCTGCCGCCGCGCCATCAGTGTTCGAGTGCAGTGTTCGAGTGCGTGGTCATTCGAGTGCGTGGGCAACGGAGAACGATGCGGCGATGGGACCCGGCGAACCACACCCCTTACCGGACCCGCCCGACGCGCCGGCCCCGGCCGCCGCGGAGGCGGTCCCGGCCGCGGAGGCGGTGCGGACGCTGGAGGAACTCGCCGCGCTCCTGCGGGATCTGCGGCGCCGGCACGCGCGCAGCCGCCGCGACAGTGCGCTGACCTACCGCGAGCTGGCGGCGCGGACCGGATGGTCCCAGACGGCGATCGCCGAGTACTTCACCGCCCGCACCCTGCCCCCCACCGACCGCCTCGACGGCCTGCTCAAGGTGCTGAGCGCCACCCCGGCCGAGCAGCGCGCGCTGGCCACCGCCCGCGACCGGATCGAGGAGGCCAACCGCCGGACCGGGCGCCGCCGGACGCCGCGGGCCGCACCCGCCGTCCTCCCCCGCAAGCCGGCGCCGGGCCGGACCGAGCCGACCCCGCGCCAACTGCCCGCCGCCCCCGCGATGTTCTCCGGCCGCGCGGGTGCGCTGTCGTTCCTGGACGCGGCGCTGGAGCCGGCCCCGGAGTCGGCCCCGGACCAGCCGTCGCGGACCGGCGGCACGCTGGTGATCGGCGGGATGAGCGGAATCGGCAAGACCTGGCTGGCCCTGCACTGGGCCCATGAGCGTGTCGACCGGTTCCCGGACGGCCAGTTGTACGTCGACTTGCGCGGGTTCGACCCCACCGGCCGGCCCCAGGACCCGGCGACCGTGGTGCGCGGCTTCCTGGAGGCCCTCGGCGTGGCGCCCACCGCGATCCCGGTCGGGCAGGAAGCGCAGGCGGCTTTGTACCGCAGCCTCACCGCGGGCCGGCGGATGCTGCTCCTGTTGGACAACGCGCACGACACCGCGCAGGTGGTCCCGTTGCTGCCGGGCGGCACGAGGTGCGCGGTGCTCATCACCAGCCGCCGGCAGCTGACCGGGCTGATCGCCGCCCACGGCGCGCACTGCGTGACCCTCGACGTGCTGCCCGCGGACGAGGCCCGCCGCCTGCTCGCCCGCCACCTCGGCCGCGGCCGGCTCGGCCGGGAAGCCGGCGCGGCCGCCGCCCTGGTGACCTGTTGCGCCGGACTGCCCCTGGCGCTCGGCATCGTCGCGGCCCGCGCCGCCACCCACCCGGACCTGTCGCTGGCCGTACTGGCCGCCGAGCTGAGCGACGACGCCCATCGGCTCGACGCCCTGGACGCCGGAGAGCCGCAGGCGGACCTGCGCGCCGTACTCTCCTGGTCCAGCAGGGCCCTGTCCCCGGACGCCGCCCGCGCCCTCGCGCTGCTGGCCATCGCCCCCGGCCCGGACATCGCGCCGGCCGCGGCCGCGCGCCTGCTCGACCTGCCGCCCGGGCCGGCCCGTGCGCTGCTGCGCGAGCTGGACCATGCCCACCTGATCCAGCGGCACGCCCCCGAGCGTTACCGCATGCACGACCTGCTCAGGCTGCACGCCGCGGAACAGGCCCGCGACCACCGGGACCCCGGCGAACGGCAGGCGGCGCTGCGCCGCGTGGTGGACTTCTATACGTACACCGCCTGCGCCGGCGCACGCGCGCT
Source organism: Actinacidiphila acididurans (assembly GCF_016918855.1). Taxonomy (GTDB): domain Bacteria; phylum Actinomycetota; class Actinomycetes; order Streptomycetales; family Streptomycetaceae; genus Actinacidiphila; species Actinacidiphila acididurans. The sequence continues at coordinate 265,239 of NZ_JADKYB010000012.1, read as the reverse complement.
CGCTCCGCACCACCCCGCGCCCGAGCCCTGCGAGCCGGTCCCCGGCACCGCGGAACACCCGCCGCCCGCCCCGGCCGCGGCGACGGCCTGGTTCGACGCCGAGCACGCCAACCTGCTGGCGGCCCAGCAGGCGGCCGGCGATCACGGCTGGGACACCCGGGTCTGCCACCTGGCCTGGGCGCTGGACCCGTACCACCGTCGCCGCGGTCACTTGGAACACCAGGCCACGGCCTGGCAACTCGCGCTGGCCGGCGCCCAGCGGCTGCCCGACCCGGCCCATCGGGCCCGGGCGCACCAGATGCTCGGGGACGCCTACGCCCAGCTCGGCAGGACAGCGGACGCCCTGCGGCACCTGGGCCAGGCCCTGGACCTGGCGGACCGCACCGGCGACAGCGCCGGCCGGGGCGAGATCCACCACAGCCTCGGCGGCGCCTGGGAGCGGCACGGCGACGACCGCCGGGCGCTGGAACACGCCCTCCACGCGCTGCGGATCTTCCGGACCCTGGACGACACCTACCGGCAGGCCCGGGCCCTCAACGGCGTGGGCTGGCTGCAGACCCGGCTCGGCGAGCACACCGAGGCCCACGCCAACTGCCGGGCCGCCCTCGTGCTCATACGCGGGCACCCTTCCGACGGCCGCCGGTTCGGTGAGGCCAACATCCTCGACAGCCTCGGATACATCGCCCACTGCCGCGACGAACACGACCAGGCCCTCGACCACTACCACCAGGCCCTGGCCATCTGCCGCGCCCAGGGCCACCGCCACCTCGAGGCCGACGTCCTGGACCACATCGCCGGGACCCGCCTCGCACAGCGCCAGTCGGACAGGGCCCGCGACGCCTGGCGGCAGGCACACGAGCTCTACACCGCCCAGCACCGCCTCGCCGCCGCCGAGCGCGTCATGGAGCGGCTGGCCGGCCTCGGCCGGCCGCCGGACGGATGAGCCGTCGGCCGTGCGGGGTCGCAGTCCTCATGGCCCGGCGGCGAGCGTGACGTCCCCGTTGACGGTACGCAGCGCGGCCCGGGGAGCCCGCCGGTCACCGGTCGTGGGCAGGCCGAGGTGGGCGCGGCCGTTGTCGGTGGCCGTGGTGACCGCGTACGACGGTGAGCCCGGCGGGAGGAGGAAGCGGACGGAGCCGTTGGTGGTGTCCGCGTCGACGGCCCCGGGGGCGTCGGCGCAGGTCAGGTCGAGGTCGCCGTTGACGGTGGCCGCGCTCAGGGTGGCGGCCCGCAGGTCCGTGGTGCGGATGGAGCCGTTGCGGGTGGCGAGGGAGACGGCCGATCGCGAACCGCCGGACGAGGCGAGGGTGATGTCGCCGTTGACCGTGGTCAGGTGGAGGTCGCCGGTCAGGCCGGCGGCGTCCACGCCCGCGTCGCGCGCCACGACGGTCACAGCGGTGCCGGCCGGGACCTCGACGGTGGGCATCCGGGCGCAGTCACCGCCCGCCGGAGGGCAGTCCAGGTCCAGCACCGACAACGCGTCACGGGCGCTGAACCGGGCCCGTACGGCTTGGTCGGCGACGACGACGTGACCGCCGGTGGCCTGCGGGCGCAGCCGTACGCCGTTGGCGGTCTCGATGAGCAGGTGGGAGCCTGCCGTACGGTCCACTGAAGCGGTGGACCGTACGGCGTCGCCCGGACGGGCTGCTCTCCCGGATCCGCCACCGCACCCCGCGACGAAGGCGGCGCTCACAACCAGCGCCGCTGCGGCGGCAGTTGCTGCCGATGAGTTCATACGGGGGCGTCTGCCCCGCGGGCCGGCGTCCCACCGCATCGGGGTGCCGGGCACGGCGTCCTCCTCGCGCGCGGACCCGGCGCCCCCGCTGAAACAGCGAGATCCACAAGTCCGTTCGAAAACGGCGGACATAGCGTGACGAGCGGTGGGAACACGCCCGTTGGGCGGCCCTGAGGGGCAGGGCCGCAACAGGAGGGACGTGCCGTGACCATTCTCTGGGCCATCATCGCCGGCCTGATCATCGGCCTGCTGGCCAAACTCGTACTGCCGGGGCGGCAGCCGATTCCGCTGTGGATGACGATCCTGCTCGGCATTGTCGGCGGCCTCGTCGGCAACGGACTGGCCAGCGCGTTCGGCGTCGCCAACACCAGCGGCGTGGACTGGATCAGGCACTTCTTCCAGATCGGCGCGGCCGCGGTGCTGATCGCACTGATCACACCGATGTGGGCCGGCCGACACCATGCACGCCGCTGAGACCGCCGGCGGGGCCGCCCGATCCTGAGGGCCGGCCCGAACGGACTGGGCGCCCCTGGCCATCCGGCCGGGGGCGCCGGCATGTCCAGGGGCCGGCGGAACTTATTGCCATGTATGCGTCAGACTCTTGTCGCCCGTGAAAGGCCGCGGTTAAGGTCACCCCGCACCACGGCGCACCACCGCGCACCGCCCTGCACTCCCGCACACCCCGTACCGCCCCCAGCACGACTCCGCTGCCGGACGGCACGCGGCAGTACCCGATGCAGCGAGGTGGCAGATGCACAGAGCACGGCGTGGTCCCGGCGCACTCGTCGCCCTCGGAACCGTCCTCGCGTCCTTGGCCCTGCCGGGCGCGCCGCAGGCGCAGGCGCACTCCCCGTCCTCCCCCACCGCGCGGGCCGCGCAGGCGAGTTGGCCGGTCGATCTGACCGCCGCCACTCCCGACCGCACCAACACGGCACTCAGCCACGGCCGGCTGACCGTTCGCGACCGGCACGCCCACCCGGCGGCGGCGCCGGCCGACCGGTCGTACGCGGAGTACACCGCTCCGGTCACCGCTCTCGGCCGAACCGTTTCCGCACTGGCCGTCCGTACCACCGCGACCCGCCCCGCGGGCTCCGACGTCGAGACGGACGTACGCGGGCGCGACGCGTCGGGCGGCTGGACCCAGTGGACGACCACCCCCGCGGCGGGTGAGACGGTCGCCTTCGCCGCTGCGGTCTCGGCCGTTCAGGTGCGGCTGGTACTGAGCGCGCCCGAGGGCGCCGCCACGCCCGCGGTGTCCTCGGTACGGCTGGCCGCCGACGCGGCGGCCGGCGCTGCGCAGCCGCAGGTGATGGCACCGGCCGCCACGGCCACGTACCGGGTGTTCGCCACCCGGGAGGGCCTGGTCGGGGGCACCACCGCCAACGGCCATGTGATCGCCGATCGGGACCACTTCGTGGCGCTGCCCTCGCGCCGCCTGCTCGACGCCAACGGCAGCCGTACGTACCAGGTCACGGTGTGCTACGGCAGCCGCTGCGAGACCGCGCCGATCTGGGACGTCGGCCCGTGGAACACCACCGACGACTACTGGAACCCACCCAGTGTCCGCCAGTCCTGGACCGACCTGCCGCAGGGCACGCCGGAGGCGCAGGCCGCGTACCAGAGCGGCTACAACGGCGGCCACGACGAGTTCGGCCGCAGCGTCTCCAACCCGGCCGGCATCGACCTCGCCGACGGCACCTTCTGGGACGGCCTGGGCATGACGAACAACGACTGGGTCACCGTCACCTTCTCGGCCGTCTCCCCGCCCCCCAGGACCAAGTACTGGGTGGACACCTTCGCCAACGCCCCGGTCTACGCCTCGCCGACCAGCACGACACAGACCGGCACCCTCAACGGCGGCACGAATTACGTCTACTGCAAGGTGTGGGGCCGCATGATCGGCAACAGCACCACGTACAACCACTGGTGGCTGCTGACCGACCCCGACAGCGGGCCGGCGAACCAGTACGTGTCGGCCTACTACCTCTCGCGCTGGGGCAACGACGAGGCGAAGGACAACAACGGCACGGTCATTCCCAACTGCTGATCCCCTCCGCCCGGGGCCGGCGGCCCGGCCCCGGGTCCGTTCACCGCCATGCCCGCACCGGTTGCCGCTCACCGCCCCCCTCGTTACGTTGTGACCGCTTGCACAACGCAATCACCTGGGATGGCACCTCATGTCCGATCCAGAGGTAGTGACCGAGGAGCAGTGGCTCCGCGCCCGGCGCGAGCTGCTGGAACGGGAGAAGGAACTCACCCGGCAGCGGGACGAGGTCGCCGCGGCCCGGCGCCGGATGCCGATGGTCGAGATCACCAAGGAGTACGTCTTCGACGGTCCCGGCGGCCGGGCCACGCTGGGCGACCTGTTCGAGGGGCGCGACCAGCTGCTGATCTACCACTTCATGTTCGAGCCCGGCGACGACGAGGGCTGCCCGTCCTGCTCGTTCTGGACCGACAACGTGGGTGACCTCAGGCACCTGCACGCCCGCGACACCAGCTTCGCGCTCGTCTCCCGCGCCCCGCTCGACACTCTGGAGCGCTACAAGCGGCGCATGGGGTGGACGGTCCCCTGGTACTCCTCGCACGGCAGCGACTTCAACTACGACTTCCACGTCGCCCTGGACGCCTCGGTCGCGCCGGTCGAGTACAACTACAGGGACTACGCGCAGCTCGTCGCGAAGAGCCCGAGCTGGGAGGGGTGGGCCGGCGAGCAGCCGGGCATGAGCGCCTTCCTGCGCAAGGGCGGCCGGATCTTCCACACGTATTCCAGCTACGGGCGCGGCATCGACCTGCTGAACGGCACGTACAACTGGCTCGACCTGACCGCCCGGGGCCGCCAGGAGTCCTGGGAGCAGCCGGCCCGGGAGAGCAACGTCCCCGCCATGAGCTGGCTGCGCCGCCACGACGCGTACGAGCCGGCGGAGCTCGGCGGCACGGCGGGCTCCCGCTGACCGCCGCCCCTGTCCCCTGGCCGCTGGCCGCCTCCCGCTGACCGCAACTTTCGGAATCCGGTCGGCCGAAGCTCCGCCCGGCCCGTCGGCCCGTCCCCCCGCCCCCGCGTCCGACCTGCGAAAACGCCGGCCGGACGCGGGGGCGGCGGCGTTTTTCCGGCGCCGGACTCTCCACCAAAGCCGGAGAACTCGACCAAGAGATGATTTCCGCTGACACCCAATCGGATTTTGCAAACGCATGGGAAAACAGATCGTTGACGATTCATCTTTGCGATCATTAGCTTGGCGAACGGTCCTGCCCCGACCGGGTCAGACCGGGACGATCCGACCCTGGGGGTCCCCCCGCCGACGGCAGGGGACTCACGCATTCCCCCCACGCACTGCACGGGCCCGTATTCACCTTGGAACTGGGAGAATGCTGTGAAAAAGCTGGCAAAGCTCGGCGTGGCGCTGGCCTCCGCGGCCGCGCTGCTGACCTCGGTGTCGCAGACCGCGCTGGCGGCCGACAACGCTGTCAGCGGCGGCGGGCCGTCGCGGACGATCGGCAACAACCCCGGAGGAGCCCTCCACACCGGCGTGTACCCCGACGTCTTCGCCCGGACGGGCTACTCGCACCCGGCGATCGACGCGCGCGTGGAAGGCGCGTACCAGCAGCTCTTCCACGGTGCCCCGGGCACCCAGGCCAACCGCTACGACGGACAGTCGATCTACTACCAGCTGACGCCGGACATGGCGTACGTGGAGGACATCGGCAACCAGGACGTGCGCACCGAGGGCATGGGCTACGCGATGATGATCGCGCTGCAACTCGGCCACAAGCAGGAGTTCGACGCCCTGTGGAACTTCGCGAAGACCAAGATGCAGCTCCAGAGCGGCCCCGAGCAGTACTTCTTCGCCTGGCACACGGACACCACCGGCAAAGTGCTGAGCACCGGCGTGGCCCCCGACGGCGACCAGTGGATCGCGGCGGCGCTGTACTTCGCGTCGAACCGCTGGGGTGACGGCACCGGGATCTACGACTACGGCACCGAGTCGGAGCAGATCGTGCACGCGATGTGGCACGAGTCCGACCACGGCGGCGTCGACATGTTCAAGCGGGACTCGTACCTGCCGCTGTTCACCCCGCCGGCCACGTCCCTCAACTACACCGACCCGTCGTACGCGCTGCCCGGCTTCTACAAGATGTTCGCGATGGCGGACCCGTCCGACAAGGACCTGTGGGACAAGGCGTACACGGCGGGCGAGAACCTGCTGCAGAAGGCCGCGAACCCGGTGACGGGCCTGGCGCCCTGCTACGCCAACTTCGACGGCACGCCGTACATGAGGCCGTCCGAGACCCCGACGGACAACGCCTACGACCACACCTTCCAGGAGGACGCCTGGCGGGCCATCGCCAACGCGAACATCGACGCGGCGTGGACCGGCGTGAAGCCGTGGCAGACCCAGTACTCCAACAACCTGGAGAACTTCTTCGAGGGGCAGGGCGTCAGCACGTACGTCAGCCGCTACCACCTCGACGGCACCCCGCTGACCTCCGGCCAGAACGCCTATGAGCCGGCGCACGCGCAGGGCCTGGTGGCGATGAACTCGACGTCGGCCATCTCGGCCACGGACAAGGACAAGAAGGACTTCGTCCGGGACTTCTGGAACACCCCGGTCCCCTCGGGCCAGGCCCGCTACTACGACGGCATGCTCTACATGCTCGGCATGCTCTACGACAGCGGCAACTTCCGGATGTGGCTCCCGCAGTCCCACTGAGTCACTCCTCGGCCCGGTGTTCCCGGGTGGCCGCTTCGGTCACCCGGGGGCGCCGGGCCTTCGCATGTCCGCCGCCCGTCAGGTCGCCTCGGGCCGGGGCCGGCTGAGGACCGCTCAGACGCAGCGCGGAGCATTCCCGCCGGTACGCGCCGACATGGGCGACAGCGACAGGTGTACGGCCAGGCCGTCGTGGCCGGCCGAGGCGGAGACCACGGAGGCGCCCGCGGGGAGGTGGGCGAGCGAGACGGTGTGCGGCTTGAGCCGGTCGCTCAGGCCGCTGCCCATGCCGGTGCCGCTGAGGTCGGCGACGGGTATGTCGCGGCCGAGCACGCCGACGGTGGTCGGCGTCACGGTGACGCTGTTCCGGGTGGTCGTGGTGGCGGTGCGGACCGTGACGGGCAGGCCGAGGGATCCGACGGTGCCGGTCAGGACCAGGTCGGAGCCGTCCGAGCCGAAGGTGAACGCGCCGTCACCGCCGAGCCGCTTCCGGAGTTCGGTGTACGGCACGACGGCCGTCGCGGTGCCGCCGCGGGTTCCCTTGCGGGTGACGTGGCGGAGGTCGGCCGACACGTTCAGGTCGGTGCCGGCCCGCTTCACCCCGTCGGCGGTGACGTGCACGGTGCCGAGGTCTCCGGACACCGCGCGCAGGCCGGCGAACGTGCTCTCCAGGTCGGCGCCGACCGGCCCGGTGGGGTGCAGCCGGCAGGCGACGGCCTTCTCGACCCGGTGCCGTGCCACGTGCGCGAGGGTCAGGTCGGCCGCGCCCGCGGCGGCCAGGACCGCCGCGGCGACGCCGAGGGAGACGATCACGGGCTTGCGGGGCGGCTTCATCGGGGGGCCTTTCCGATCTCGGCGGCGACGGCGAAGGTGCGGGCCAGCAGTCCGGTGGTCTCGGCGCGGGTGGCGCCGGCCGCGCGGCGGCGGCGCAGGGTGCGCAGGCAGGCGCGGACCGAGGCGAGCGCGGTGCCGGCGACGACGGCGGCGGTCAGGTCCGGGTCCGGGGTGCCGGGCGGCAGCCGCCGCTCGACCAGGGCGGTCAGCCGCTCCTCGAACTCGGTGAACACGTGGGCGAGGCGGGAGGCGACGACCGCGCCCGTGCCCTCCAGCGGCTGGGCGAGCACGGTGAGGCTGCTCTCGGTGAAGGGCCGCACGGCCGCCAGCAGGGCCTGCTGCACGGCGGTCAGCGGGTCCTCGTCCGCGGGCCGCTCGGCCAGCGCCTCCTCGACGTAGCCGAGGAGTTCCACGGTGTCCGGCAGCAGGAGGTCCTCCTTGCTGTCGAAGTACCGGAAGAAGGTGCGCTCGGAGATGTTGGCCGCCGCGGAGATGTCCGCGACGGTCGTGCTCGCGAAGCCGTGCTCCGCGAACAGCCGGGCCGCGTTCGCGCGCAGGCTGCGGCGGGTCTGCTCCTTCTTCTGCTCGCGCAGTCCGGGGTGTTCGGGGCCGGTGGACCTGCTGGAACCCGTGGTCATGACCGACAGCCTAGCCGATCTGTCAGTGGTGTCAATTGACAGTCCTGCCACTTCGGGGAGTAGAGTGGGCACCAGAATCTGTCAGTCCTGCCATTTTCCGGGAGCCCGCCGTGTCGTCCTCACCCCCTGTCCCCGCCCCGGCCCGCGGTGGTCCGGCTCCGGTCACCGCTGCGGCCCGCGGCGGACCGCTCGGCCGCCTGGGGGCGTTCTGCGCCCGGCACCCCGTGTGGGTCGTGGCCGTGTGGGTGCTGCTCCTGGTGGTCGCACTCGCCGGGAAGAAGGCGGTGGGCGCGCAGTTCAGCGACCAGATCAGCCTGCCGGGCAGCCAGTCGGACCACGGCGCGGCGCTGCTCCAGGCGTCCGGCTCGGGCGCCGGCGGGCCCAGCGGCAAGGTCGTCTTCCACGTGGGCTCCCGGACGGTCTCCGCGCACGAGCCGGCGATCGACCAAGCGCTGGCCAGGCTGCGGGACCTGCCGCACGTCACAGCCGTGTCGGCGCCGGTGACCAGCGACGACGGCCGTACCGCGTACGCGACCACGACCTTCGACGTCCAGCTCAAGACGCTCGGCCACGACTACACCGCACGCCTGGACCGGGCCACCGCGCCGGCCCGCGCCGACGGCGTCCAGGTCGCGTACGGCGGGGACCTGGACCAGGTCACCCGGGTCCCGGCGAACGACCGCCGCAGCGAGCTGATAGGCGTCGGCGCCGCCCTGCTGGTGCTGCTGCTCGGCTTCGGCAGTGTGCTGGCGGCGCTGATGCCGCTCATGACGGCGCTGATCAGCGTGGGGACCGGGATCGGGCTCGTGGGGGTCGTGGCCGGGGGCGTCACCTTCGCCACCGCCGCCCCCACCCTCGCCACCATGATCGGCCTCGGCGTCGGCATCGACTACGCGCTTTTCCTGACCACCCGCTTCCGCCAGGCCCTCATCGACGGCGAGGAACCGGTCGCGGCCGCCGGCCGGACCACCGACAGCAGCGGGCACGCCGTGCTGGTCGCCGCCCTCACGGTGGCCGTCGCGCTGATGAGCCTGTACGCCTGCGGGTTGACGTTCATCGGCAAGCTCGGCCTGGCCGCCACCCTCGCGGTCGCGGTCACCGCGGCAGCGGCCCTCACCCTGGTCCCGGCCGCCCTCGGTCTGGTCGGCCGGCGCGTCGACCGGCTCAAACTGCGCCGCCGTCCGGTCGCCGAGACCTCCGGCGACCACGACGGCTGGCACCGCTACGCCGCTCTGGTGGCCCGTCACCCGGTACGGTTCCTCACCGCCGGCACGCTCCTGATGGCCGTGTGCGCGGTGCCGATGTTCTCCATGCGGCTGGGCCACGTGGACGACGGCGCCGCGAAGCCCGGCACCAGCAGCCGGGTCGCGTACGACCTGATCGCCGATGCCCGCGGCCCCGGCTTCGGCCCGGGCGCCAACGGCACGTTCGTGGTCGTGGCCGACGTCCGGCACGCCGGTGTGCCGCCGCAGCAGGTGGCCGACGACCTGGCCGGGGCGCTCGGCTCCGCACCGGGCGTGGCCCGCGCCACCACACCCCAGGTCAGCGGCGACCTGCACGTCGTGGTCAGTACGGTGACCCCGGACACCGGCCCGCAATCCGCGCGGACCGGCGCCCTGTTCGACACCCTGACCCGGCACACCCTGCCCGACGCCCTGCACGGCACCGGCGCGAAGGCGTACGTCACCGGCACGACCGCCGGCCAGCTCGACTTCCGCGACACGGTCACCGCACGGCTGCCGCTCATCATCGGCATCGTGCTGGTCTGCGCCTTCGTCCTGCTGCTGGCCGTCTTCCGCAGCGTGCTGATCCCACTGAAGGCGGTGGTACTGAACCTGTTCACGACCGGCGCGTCGTACGGCGTCCTCGTCGCGGTCTTCCAGTGGGGCTGGGGCACCCGGCTGCTGGGCCTGTCCGAGGCGGTGCCGATCGAGTCCTATGTGCCGATGATGATGTTCGCCATCGTCTTCGGGCTCTCGATGGACTACGAGATATTCCTGCTGTCCCGGGTCGCGGAGACATGGCGCACCACGAGGGACAACACCCGGGCGGTCGGCGCCGGGCTGGCCGCGACCGGGCGGGTCATCTCCAGCGCCGCGCTCATCATGACGGCCGTCTTCCTGTCCTTCACCGCCTCCCCCACGGTGGTGGTGAAGATGCTCGCGCTGGGCCTGGCGGTGAGCGTGATCCTCGACGCCACCGTGGTCCGGCTGGTTCTGGTGCCCTCGGCGATGGTGCTCATGGGCCGGGCCAACTGGTGGCTGCCGCGCCGGCTGGACCGCGTGGTGCCTCGGCTCCGCGGCGAGTGATCGGCCGGGAGGAGCCGCCGGGGAGGGGCCGCCGGGGACGCGGGATCAAGCGGCCGGGGGGACGTACGGGAAGTCCGGCCGCGGGCGGGAGGTGACGCAGTCCTGAGTCAGGCCCAGGGAGATGGGGGTGTTGCTGGCGAAGGAGAACATCACGTCGGGGGTGTTGTCGATCAGGGAGCGGCCGTTCCAGCCGGCGAAGCCGAAGACGGCCCGGGTGCCGACGGTGTACGGGAGGACATTGGGGAACAGCCGCTCGGTGACGGCTCTGGCGTAGCCGTCGGGGTCGACCGCGCTGCCGTACGCCCGGATCACACCGGCGACCTTGGCGGCGGCGACCGGGCCGTACGTGCTCAAGTCCTGTGATGGGTGGCCCTCGTTGAGCCGGGCGGCCAGGTGCTCGTCGGTGTGGGCGAACAGCGGGTGGATCATCGGCAGGCCGACCCGGTTGATCTGCCGCCAGCCGCCGGCGTCGGTGGCCAGCGCGGACAGTGCCCACACCCCGATCCGCCGGTCGGTGCCGGCCACCGGCAGCAGTTCGCGGTCCGGCACTTCCAGCACCAGGGCGTGGACGGTGTGGCCGGCGAAGCGGTTCGCAGCGCTCGCGGGGTCCCAGCCGGACAGGTCGACGGTGGTGCCGTGATCGAAGGCGGCGCCGACCGCTTGCAGGACGTCGAGTTCCATCCAGAACGGGTCCCCGGCTCTCCCGGCCCAGATCCGCAGGCCCTCCGTGCCGTCCACCGCCCGGCCGGTGCGGCCCTCCGCCACCACGGTGCCGGCCGCGAACGGGTCCCCGGCGTGTTCGTCGGTCAGCCGCTCCAGCCGGAACTCCTGGTTCCCGGCGGGGTCGGCGTCGCCGAAGGTGAAGCGGTAGGCGAGGTCCTCCACGGCGTCCCCGTTGCCGTCGATCCTGAACTCGTACCGGGCCTCCGGGTGGAAGCCGCGGGTGTCACCGGCCAGCGAATGGCTCACGTTGAGCACGAACACCGTGCCGCGTTCGCCGCGGAAGACGTACTGGTCGGTGATGTCGAGGCGGGGGTCCTGGCGAGCCTGCGGGGAGTCGAGGTGGTGGGACATTCGGGCACACCTTTCTGCGGGTTCGGCGGGGGGCGGGGGCCCGGCCTGACCAGGAGTCAGTGGGCGGTGATGTGGAGGGCCTCGTGGAGGGTGCGGGCGGCCAGGCCGATAGCGGCCTCGGCGGCGTGGGTGGGACGTAGGGCGTTGAGCATCACGAAGTCGTGGATGATCCCCTGGTAGCGGACCGCGGTGACCGGCACGCCGGCCTGGCGCAGCTTGGCCGCGTACGCCTCGCCCTCGTCCCGCAGCACATCGGCCTCACCGGTGATCACCAGGGCCGGCGGCAGCCCGGCCAGTTCCTCGGTGGTGGCGCGCAGCGGTGAGGCGGTGATCTGCGCCCGCTCGCTCTCGCTGGTGGTGTACTGGTCCCAGAACCACTGCATCGCGTCGCGCCGCAGGAAGTAGCCCTCGGCGAATCGGTGGTACGAGCCGGTGTCGAAGGTGGCGTCGGTGACCGGGTAGAACAGCACCTGGGCCAGCAGGTGGACGTCCCCGCGCTCCTTGGCCATCAGAGTCAAAGCCGCGCTCATGTTCCCGCCGACGCTGTCCCCGGCGACCGCCAGCCGGTGGCCGTCCAGGCCGTGCCCCGCGCCATTGGCGACGATCCAGCGGGCGACGGCGTAGTTCTGCTCGATCGCCACCGGGTAGCGGGCCTCGGGCGACAGGTCGTACTCCGGGAAGACCACGGCCGCCCCGGCCCCCACCGCGATCTCCCGCACCAGGCGGTCATGGGTGTGGGCGTTGCCGAACACCCAGCCCGCGCCGTGGATGTACAGCACCACCGGCAGCATCCCGTTGCCGCCCACGGGTTTGACGATCCGTGCCCGCACGCTGCCGGTCGGGCCGCCGGGGACGGTCACCCATTCCTCGTCCACCGGAAGCTTGTCCACCGGGCCGGACTGGACCTCGTCGACCGCCTTGCGGCCGTCAACCGGGCCGAGGTCGAAGAGGTAGGGCGGCTGCGCGGTCGCCGCGGCGAACTCCGCCGCCGCTGCCTCCAGCACCGGCAGCGCCGGAACGTACTCGGGCTGCGTGCCGCGCGCGGTGTCCTCGGTCATGGCTCAACTCCTTGTCGAGAGCCGGAGCCCGGGCGGGCTCCGCATGCCCAAGACACTAGTACGCGATTAACTTGTGCGCAAGGCAATCGCTGCCGTTGAACTCGCCCACCAGCTATATGGGGACATGGCGGGGTTGCTGCTGGGCAGAGGCGCAACCCTTCGGTTCCACCTCAGATCACGATGTGCGACCCTGGGCTGTATGGACAACGGGGACGGACGGAGGAGTCTCCTCATGAGCGAGGACCGCAGCGCACGCGAGACCCTGATCGCCGCGTCCCCGAACCGGGCCCGGTCGCTGGTCGCGACGCCCGGCTTCGCCGCCGTCACGACACGCGCCGAGCGGTAACCCGTTGACGGACACCGACAACGGTGCCGCCGAGCCGGTCAACGGCGTCCTCGTCGCGCTCTCCGACCCCACCCGCCGGCACCTGCTCGAACTGCTCGCCACCCAGGGCGAGGTGACCGCGACGAAGCTCGCCGAAGAGCTTCCCGTGACGCGGCAGGCCGTGGTCAAGCACCTCGCCGTCCTGGACGCCGCCGGGCTGGTCTCCGGCAGCCGGGTGGGCCGCGAGGTGCGGTACGCGGTACGGCCCGCCGCGCTGGACGCGACGGCGCAGTGGATGAGCGCGCTCGCGGCCGACTGGGACCGGCGGCTCGCGGACATCAAGCGTGTCGCAGAGGCGGCGGAACGGGACGCCCGTCAGGGCTAGTCCCGGGGGTCCAAGGGGATCCAAGGGGATCGAGGGGTCGGGGCTGCCGTCCGCGCGAGGACGAACGGCAACCCCGTCAATGAACGGCAGCCCCGTCAATGCATCAGGGCATGCGCCACTTCTGGTTGGAGGTGCCGGCGCAGCTCCACAGCTGGAGGACGGTGCCGGCGGCGGTGCCGTTGTCCTTGGCGTCCACGCACAGGTCGGGCTGGACCTCGACCAGGTCGTAGGAGGGCTTCAGGACGAAGTTCTGCGTGCTCTGCCGGGCCGCGGAGCAGGGCTTGATGCGGACGGCGGTGCCGTTGCCCGGGGTGCCGCTGATGTCGAGGCACCTGGTGCCGGCGAAGTCGCGTACGGTGCCGTCGGAGGAGAGGGTCCAGCCCTGGGAGGGGTCGGACTGGTTGCAGTCGGCCAGCACGGCCAGGGTGCCGGCGACGCTGGAGCCGCCCTGCGCGGCCAGGCATCGGCTGGAGCCGAAGTTGACGATGTTGGCGCCCTTGAACGTGATCGGGTGCGCGGCCGGCTGCTGCGGGGCGTGCGTGGCGGGCTTGGTTCCCGTCGTGCTGTGCCCGGCGGTTGTCGTGGCCGCCGGCTTGCCGGGCTGCAGCGGGATCGCCGCGCCGGTGGCCGGGGGCAGGCCCTTGACGATGTGGTGGGCCGGCGGCTTCGGGTGCGCCGCGGGCTTGCCCGGGGTGTGCGGGACCGCGTGCGTGGTGGTGGCCGTCGCCGCGCCGGTCGTCGGGGAGGACGGTCCGGCCAGGCTCCGGGTGGACGCGGCCGGCTGCGCGGCGACATGGTCGTCGCCCCCGCCGCCCAGGTGCGGGACGGCGGCGGCCAGACCCACACCGATCGCGGCCACGGCCACCACCGCCGCGAGGGCCACCGCGGCCCGGCGGCCGGGCTTGAGGAACCGGGCGCCGGAGAAGAAATGCTGGCGGGCGTAGCCGGCGGCGAAGGAACCGCCGGCCGCGATCTCGTAACCGGGCTCATAACCGGGCTCGTCGCCGGGGCCGGAGCCGCCGGCCGGGACCGGGCCAGGACCCGGGCCGGGACCAAGGCCGGGGCCGGTCGCGGGGCCGGGAGTCGTTGCGGCGCCGGTGCCGGCGCCCGTGGTCTTACGCGGCAGCGGTTCGGCCGGCCCGGCGGTGGCGGCGGGCACGGGCAGCGGTTCGTCGGCGTCGGACGAAAGGGTCGCCCGGGGCAGGGGTTCGTCGGCGTCGGACGCCGCGGAAGCGGTCGGCAGCGGTTCCTCGGCGGCGGAGGCGCTCGGCAGCGGCTCGCCGGCCGCCGGGCCGCTCGGCGTCGGCCGGTGCTCGGACCCGTCAGGGGTGGCGGGGGAGGTCATGTCGTTGGCTCCGGTTGGGGACGGCACGTGCGAGGGGGGAGAAGAGAGCGGGAGTCGGGGGCGGTCACAAGGGATCAGGGCCGGTCACGGCCAGTCGGGCAGGTCCTGGGGGCGCAGGGTGACCAGGTCGGTCTCCTCGGGGACGGCCAGTTCCGCGACCCGGTACGCCTGGCGTTCCGTCATGGCCTGGAAGGTCTGCCGGGCCGAACGGCCGTTGCCGAACCGGTCGCCACGCGGCATCTCGTCGAAGTACGCGGTGAGCGTCTCGCGGGCGGCGTCGGTGAGCAAGTACTGGTGGCGTTCGGCGTGGTGCTCGACGATCTCGACCAACTCGGAGGTGTCGTAGTCCTCGAACAGCAGGGTGCGGCTGAAGCGCGAGGCGAGGCCGGGGTTGGAGTCGATGAAGTGCTCCATCTCGTCCGGGTAGCCGGCCACGATGACCACGACCGAGTCGCGGTGGTCCTCCATCAGCTTCACCAGGGTGGCGATGGCCTCGTGTCCGAAGTCGTTGGAACCGGCGGCGGGGGTCAGGGAGTAGGCCTCGTCGATGAACAGCACGCCGCCCATGGCCTCCTCGAAGACCCGCTGGGTCTTGGGGCCGGTGTGGCCGACGTACTCACCGACCAGGGAGGAGCGGTCCGCCTCCACCAGGTGGCCGCGCTCCAGGAGTCCGACGGCGGCGAGGATCCGGCCGTACAGCCGGGCCACCGTGGTCTTTCCGGTGCCGGGGTTGCCGGCGAAGACCAGGTGCCGGCTGAGCGGGGGTGCGGCGAGCCCGGCCTCCTCGCGGCGGCGGACCATCTGCATGAGCTTGACCAGGGACGCCACGTCGTGCTTGACGCGTTCCAGGCCGACGAGTTCGCCGAGTTCGGCGAGCAGGTCGTCCAGGCTCTCCACTTCCACCGGCTCGGGCCTGCCGTCGCCGGTGGCGTCCGCGGTGGCCGTGGCCGCCTGGGCCGTGGCGCCCGCCACCGGGGAGGCGGACGCGGACGCGGTACGGATCGCGGGGCCGGTGCCCGAGGTGCCGGGCGCGGGCCACACCGGGTGGGCGACCCGCAGCGACGCGCAGTCCTCCACCACCGGTTCGGCGCCCTCGTCCAGGCTGATGTCGTCCTCGGTGTCCCGCACCAGCAGGGCGCGCAGCACCGGGCGGGCCCCGGTGGCGACATGGACCGCCGGGAATCCGGTGGCGGAGAACACGCAGTCCTCGTACCGGCCCTTGCCGCCCTCGCCGACGAACAGGCCGTTCTTCCCGGCGCCGGTGACGGTGGCGCCGGAGACGGCCGGCTCGGCGTCGCGGGCGACGACGATGCCGGAGCCCTCGGTGTCGCCGATCAGCAGGCCGCGCAGCTTGGGGGCGGCCTTCTCGGCGATCACGACTCCGGCGGTGCCGGCGCCGGTGACCCGGCAGTCGGTGAGCTCGGGGGCGGTGCCCTCGCCGCAGATGAACCCGGAGCGCTCGACGGCCAGGACGCGCGCGTCGCGGATGCGGACCTCGCCGGCGGACTGCGCGGTGACCCCGCTCTGGCCGCCGCGTACGGTCAGGCCGTCGGCGGTGGCGACCGCGTAACCGTCCAGGTGCAGGCCGGACATGCCGCAGCCGGTGGTCCAGCAGTCCTCCAGGGTGAGGCGGCCGCGTTCGGTGACGCCGATGCCGTGCTCGGGGGTGGCCGTCACGCGGACCGCGGTGAGGGTCGCCACCGCGTCGCCGCCGATGTGGACGCCGCTGAACGCGCTGTCGCGCACCGCGCTGTCGGTCACGCGGACGTCGGCACGTTCGCCGATCAGGATGCCGTTGCCCGCGGTGCCGCGCACGGTGGTGCCGCGCACCTCGGCCCGGGCCGAGCCGCGGGCGACCAGGCCGGAGGCGCGGGCCCCGGTGAGCAGGCAGTCGGCGACCTCCAGCCGTGCCTCGCCGTCCACCGCGACCGCCGCGGCGGCGCAGTCCCGGATCCGGCACTCGGTGAGCAGGACGTCGCCGGTGCCGGTGGCGAGCACGCCGGCCGCGCCGGCGCCGGACACCTCGGTGCCGGTGATCCGTACGCCGCCGGCCTCCTCCTCGCCGCTGCCGCGGGGGGCGCTGCCCAGGACCCGGACGGCCTCGGCGGACGCGTCCCGCAGCCGGCAGCCGTCGACGGTGACCGCCGCCCGCTCCTCGACCAGCAGGCCGTTGCGGCCGGGGGCCACGATCTCGCAGCGGCTGAGCTCGGCGCGGGCGTCGCCGCGGACCCGGACCCCGGAGGCGCCGACCTCGCGGACGGTGGTGGCGACCAGGTGTGCGGTGGCGGTGCCGGCCACCACCACGCCGGTGCCCTCGATGTCCTCGATCAGGCCGTCGTGCAGCGCGACGGTGCCGCTGGTGTCGGCGTGCACCCCGGCAAGTGCCGCGTCGCGCACCGCGCCGCGGGTCATCCGCAGCGACGAGGCGCGCAGGATCTCCAGCCGGCCGCCGGCCACCTGGCAGTCCGCCAGTTCCACGGCGCCCCCGGTGACCAGCACCACCGGGCGCTGCCGGTCGGCGCCGAGCACGGCGATGCCGCTGAACGCGGCGGACACCGCGATCTCCAGTACGGGCAGGCCCGGGGTGGGCGCGACGATCGTCACGGTGCCGGGGCCGTCCTCGGCGACCAGGCTCACCTGGCGGTCGATCAGCACCCGTTCCCGGTACTCGCCGGCCGCGATGCTGATCTCGTCGCCGGCCGTGGCGGCGCGCACGGCGTCACTGATGGTGCGGTACGCGCCCCGGCGCGCGCCCGGCTGGACCCGATGTGTCGCGGCGGTCACCGTGCCGTTCCCTCCGTCCCGGTCCCGGCGCCGCGACCGTCGGCGAATCCGGGATTGGTCACATAGGGGCCGACCGGCCGGCCCCGGTGCAGGCGCTGTGCGCCGCGTATGTGCCGGCCGGCCACACCACCGGGGAACAGGATCTCCCTGCGTTCCGGGTGCGGGGCGGCCAGCTCGAGCGTGGCGTTGACGTCCACTCCCCCGGGCGCCGCGATGTCGTAGCGCCAACCGTAGCGTTGGAGCACGTCGCCCGCCGCGTCCGGGCCGCCCGCCCGCTGCGCCTGCTCGCGCAGCCAGCCGATGTCGCGGGAAGCGGTCACCCACAGGCTGCCGGGGTCGCCGCCGTCGCGTACGTGGGCGGCGACATGGACGAGTCGGTCGCCGGGCGGCAGCAGTCCTGCCGCGAACACCGCTTCCGGGCCTTCGGCTCCACCGAAGACGTACAGGTCCTCGCGGTCCTCACGCCAGCGCAGCCCGGCGGCCCAGGGGGCACCGGCCAGGTGCTGTTCGACCAGCTCCGGCGGGAGCGCGGGCACTGCGGCCGGCTGCGGGGCGGCGGCCGCGGTGCGGTCGGGCAGGGGCGGCGGCAGCAGGGTGAGCGGGGTGACCGCGACCGGTTCGCCGCCCGCGGCGGTGTGCCAGTGCCAGGTGCCCAGTCCCTCACCCGCGGCCGGCGGCACATACACCCCGCGCAGGCCCAGCCCGCCGAACTCCACCGCATAGGCGGAGGTCTGCGGGGTGTCGCCGTTGTGACCCCACATCGTCCAGCGGGCGTTGCCGGCGATGGGGTCGGGGTGAGCCCGCCGGACGCCGTCGAAGACGGTCGGCGCGGCGGCGGGCGCGGCTGGCGGCTCCTCCATCGGTTCCGGCTCCTCGAGGATCGTGGGCAGTGGCCCGCGGACGGGGTGTTCTACGGTCCCGGCTGCGACGGCGGGCTCACTGGTGGGGGTCCCGGCCGGAACGGACCCAGCATTGTGGCCGGTCGCGGCGTCTGTCATGACCAGGGGAAGCGTATCCGTGCCCGGTTCCGCGACGGGCTCCGGCTCCTCCGTGATCGTGGCCGGCGGCTCGCCCGACCGCGGGAGGGAGGCGGGATGACGGGGTGCCTCGTCCGCCAGCGGGTGGTTCGGGTCGGTTTGATGCAGGGAGTTCGGCCGGTCCAGCGGGGGCTGCTTCGCGACGACCGGCTCCGGCCCCTCCGTAATGGTGGGCAACGGCTCGCCCGACCGCGGGAGCGGGGCGGGGCGACGGGGTGCCTCGTCCCTCAGTGGATGGCTCGGGGCGGTGTGAGGCAGAGAGGTTGGCCGGTCCAGCGGGGGCTGCTCCATGACGGCCGGTTCCGGTTCCACGGGCGCCGGCGCGGGCGCGATCCCGTTGGGCTCGACCGGCGCGGGCTCATCGCGGCCGTGGTCGGCGAGGACCGTGTCCGGAAGCGGGCGCTCCTCGACCACCGGCTCCGTGACCGCCGATTCCGCGGGAGCCGGCGCCGGCGCGATCCGGTCCGGCTCCACCGGTGCGGGCTCGTCCCGGCCCTGGGGCGGGAGGACCGTCCCGTGGTCCGGGAGCGGGTGCTCCTGGGGCGGCGCCGGGACTCTCTCGGGGGCGGTGAAGTACGTGTCCGCGGTGGCCCCGACGCGTTCGGTGATCTCGGCGGTGGGGACGGAGACGGCGAAGGGGACGACGCCGCCGGAGGGTCGGGCGGAGGTGCCGTGGTGGAAGGTGAAGGTGATTTCGACGCTGCCCTGGTAGTGCTCCAGCGGCACCGGGATCTTGGCGTTGGCGAAGGTACGGCCACCGGCGGCCTGTTCGCCGCCGCGGCGCAGCCGCATGCCCCCGCCGAAGGTGGCGGCGGCCCCGAACTTGCTCTTCCAGTCGCTGGCCAGTGCGCCGAGCTGGGCGTTGAGGTAGCCCTGGCGGGCGTGCAGCGCGCGGTGGCTCACCTGGGCGCTGCTCTCGCCGACCAGCGCGACCTCGGCCTTGGGGTCCGGGCGGTCGTGGGCCAGCCGCCGCACCCGCGCGGTCGCCGACACCCACGCCTTGCGGCCGCCGACGTGGAACGGCTCGCTGGTCAGCTCCTCGCCGCGGGTCATCCGCGGCAGCTCGGCCAGCAGGCGGTCCTTGTGGAAGGCGCCCATGACCAGTTCGGAGCGGGGCACGCCGTTCCGGGTGACGGAGTCCCAGGCACCGCCGAACTCCTTGCGGCCCTCGGTGTCCAGCAGGCTCCGCAGCGAGCGGACATCGGGCAGGTCGCGCACGATGTGGTCGCCGGACAGGCCGTGTTCCCAGATGGTCCGCGGCGGCACCGGGACCTGCCGGGCGGGCACCGTGTCGGCCGTGCGGGAGCCGCCCGCGCGGGAGGTCCCGTCGACCGCGGCGGCGGTGTCCGCACCAGCGGCGGCCGGCCGCTCGGCCTTGACCGCGTCCGCGCTCTCCACCAGGGTCTGGAAGCCGATGTCGGCCTGCCCGAAGAACCGCCGGCGCACGCCGAAGGCGGTCCTGGTCATGGACGGACCGGTCGCCGGAGCGGCGGCGAGCGTGGCCCGCGCGCGCTCCCGTACGGCGTCGGTCTGCGCGGTCAGCGCCGCGTCGAACTGCTGCCGCAGCCGCTGCACCTCGGGGTCGCCCTCGGGCCGGTCCGCGAGCCGGTCGAGCTGTACGCGCAGGTCGTCGATGTGCCGCTGCTCGTCGCGTACGCCGGGACGCAGCCGGGTGTCCACCGCCTTGCCCCACGGCCGCCAGGACTGGCGGAATTCGACGTGCAGGGTGGCCGTACCGTCGAACACGCTGCCGGCGGCCTTCGTCTTGGTGCCGGCGCCGGCGCGGGCGGCGGACGCGCTCTCGGTGACGTCGTCGCGCACGGTGGTGTGGGTGATGGCGCCGCCCGCGAACACCTCGACGGGCAGCACGCCGACCGGGTTGGAGGTGCCGACCACGCCGACCGCGGTCGCCGTCGAGGTGCTGTGCTCGCCGCGCAGCGGGGCCTCGGGGCCGCCGCTGGTGACGGTGCCGAGGGCCGAGGAGTTGAACTCGGTGGCCTCGGTGTTGCCGGTGTGCGTCATGTCCCGGACGCTCGCGGTGAGCACCACCCGGCGCCCGCCGGCCCGTACGATCCAGGGCTGGCCGGCCATCATCGAGCGCAGGCGGCGCTGGAACTCGTCCGCGGGCATCCGCTCGCGCAGCTTCGCCTTGGCCGCCGCCCACGCCCTGTCCGAGCCGAAGGCGCGGGTGCCGACCGTGTCGAGCTGGTCGAACACGGCGTCGGGCCGCGCGTCGAGCACGATGTCGGTGGCGCCGAGGAGCCTGGACTCCTCGATACGGCGTGGCGTGCGGTACTGCGTGACCGGCTGCGGCCGCTCCCGGGTGGTGGGGTTGACCGGCAGGTCGCGGACGGGGAAGGCGAATTCGCCGTCCGTGCGAACGGTGAGGGTCCGCTCGCCGCCGAAGCCGGGGACGGCGCGGGACAGCTTGATCCGGACGGTGTAGACGACGTCACCCGCGAACAGCGCGGCCGGCTCGACCGTCTTGCCCTTGGCGACCGCGCCGAAGCGGCGGTCCAGGGTGCGGCCGGTGAAGGTGTCGAAGGCGCGGGTGCGGCTGAGGTTGACGGAGGTGTGGGGAGCGCGGACGACCAGGCGGTGCCACAGGGTGTTGCGGCCGGTCCCGGACTTGGTGCCGGACAGCGCGGCGGCCGTCTCGGTGCCCTGCTCGAACTCGAACTTCTTCTCCACCCGCAGGTACTTGGTCATGGTCGCCCAGGCCGAGGTGATGCGGATGTCCGCGGTCACCCCGCCGGCGCTGACCTTGGTGCCCCAGCTCGTGCCCGCGGTCAGGCCGGGCAGCTTGGGCGGGATGACGGCGCCGTCGAAGAACAGGTTCAGGTCGGCCTCGACCTGGCTCCACTTGTCCTTGAAGGTGCTGCCCAGCTCCTTTTCCAGCGCCTTGACCACGGCGGCCCCGTCCCCGGACCGTACGACGGCGTCCCCGGCCCCGATCCGCCCGTCCCGGCGCACCCGGTCCGGCGGCTGGAACTCCAGCGGGGGCGGGTTCTCGGCGGCGGGGGCGCGCTCGGCGGTGGTGAGGCCGGTTGTGGCGGGGTCGGTGGTCGCGTGGTCGGTGGTCGCGTGGTCGGTGGTCGTCACCGGTTTTGCTGCCGTTACGGTCCCGCCCTCCGGTACGGTGCCGGGCACGTGGGCCGGTGCGACGGCATCGGTGGTCGCGGGGGCCGGCGGTGCTGGGCGGGTGAAGGTCTGCGGGCCGGCGGCGTCCTCGGCGACCAGGTAGCGCTGGGCGTGGGACTGCGGGACGGCGACCACGAAGCGGATGTCGGTGTGGCCGGTGCGGGCCGCGGTGTCGCCGGGCCGGCCGAGGGTGGCGTCGACGCGGGCCCGGGCCAGGAAGGCGACCATCGGCTCGGGGTACTTGGCGCTGTTGATGTTGTTGGTGGCGGCCGCCACCCCGCTGCCCTTCTGCCAGCGGTCGGCGCGGCCGGCGCCGAGCGGGTGCAGGCCGACGGAGACGGCGGAGGAGACGGCCGGCTGGGCGCCGAGCTGGAGCGACTCACCCTGGTTGACGGCGGAGCCGAGCCGGTCGGCGGCGTCCTCGGTGACCTCGCTGAGCAGGTTGATCTCGGCCTCGTCGATCGGCCGCAGGTATTCCAGGGACTCCAGCGTGGCGGTGGCCGACAGGTGGGCGTCACTGCGCAACGGCACCGTCAGCGGCACGCCGCGTACGGCGTTGCCCCGGGTCATCACCGGCAGGGAGGTGGCCAGTTGCTCGCGGCTGACGCCTTCCTCGGCGGTGGACCGCAGGTCGTCCCAGTGGCCGCCGAGGTAGCCGCGGCCCAGGCGTTCCACCAGGGCGGCCGGGCTCGGGTCGGCCGCCCTGCCGGCCGCGGGCTGTTCGCCGAGCAGCACGTCGAGCACCACGGAGTGCTCGGGCAGGCCGTCCCAGACCTCGGCGGCGGGCCGCCAGGCCAGGTCGCCCGCCTCGACCGGCGGGCCCTGCATGCGCAGCGGGCCGGCGGGCCGGTCGACGGCGGAGAACACCCGGGCCTCGGGGACCGGCCGGGCCTCGGCTGCCTCGGTCAGGGCCTGGAAGCCGAGCCGGGCCGACCCGCTGCCGGCCGCGAGGGGGGCGTCGGGGCGGGCCCGGTGCGCGAAGGTGAGGGTGGCGACCCCGTCGAAGACGGTCCCGGGAACCTTCATCTTGACCGCGCTGCCGGAGCGGACCGAGACCTGGCGGGCGCTCACGCCCTCCCGTTCGTACTGGGCGTTGGCCTCGCCACTCAGGCTCACCGGCCCGGCCTTCAGGTCCGAGCTCTGCGCGGAGAAGGTCGCGCGCAGCGCGCGGTTGCGGCTCTCGGTGAGGCCGAAGACGCGGGTGACGTCGGTGCCGGTGTTGAACTCGGTCTTGTCGGTGGTGCGCACGTGCGTCATCTGCGAGACCTTGGCGGTGACCAGCAGGGTGCCGCGCTCCCCCAGGTCGATCTCGAAAGCGTCGCCGCCGGTCATCGCCTTGAGCCGGACCTGGAGGACGTCCAGCGAGCCGAGCCGGGCCAGGACCAGCTCGCGCACCCGCGGCCAGTCAGCGCCGTAGGTGCGCTGCCCGAACGCGGCGAGCGAGCCGGGGTCCTCGCGGTCGCCGAGCAGCGCCGCGGACAGCGTGCCGCCGGTGCGGTTGCCCTGCGCGTCGACCAGGAAGACGTCCCGGACCACGTCGGTGCCGCCGAGCGCGAGGGTCTGCTCGACGCGCAGCGGGGGCAGGTAGTTGCGGCCGGTGAGGGCGGCGGTCCGGCCCGATTCGGCCGCGCTGGTGGCGACCGGCAGGTGCACGGGCACCGCGATCCGGGACACGGATCCGGCGTCGCCGCCACCCAGGTCGAGCCGGCCGCCGAAGCGGCCGCGGACCCGGGAGAAGTCGAAGTCCACCCGGATCACCGTGCCGACCTTCAGCGCGGGCTCGGGCGTCTTGGCGCGGGTGAAGATCCGGCTGCCGCCGGCCACCCGGTCGGCGGTGGTCCGCGTCCAGTTGACCGCGACCTGGCCGGTCAGGTCGGTCAGGCCCGCGGGCTTGCCCTTCGCCAGCAGGCCGCCGCCCGCCGCGATCTGGCGTTCGCGCAGGAAGCCGCCGCGATGGAAGGACTCGGTGCCGTCCTCGAACTCCAGTGACTTCAGGGTGTCCTCGGTGCCCGCCTGCTCCACCCGGGCGGTGACCCGGACCTCCCCGCTCCAGCCGCCCGCGTCCAGGGTCAGCTTCCTGACCTCGCCGCGGGTCATGGCGGACAGCCCGGGCAGGACCGCGGACCGCAGTTCCGGCTCCCAGGCCGCGCGCAGGGCCGCCAAGTCGTTGGTGCCGAAGGTCCCTTCGAGGCCCTGGAACAGCCCGTCGGCCAGGGACCTCTCGGCCGTCGCCGACGGCAGGATCCGGTCGGACGCGCCGACCTGGCCGTGGCGGGTCATCCGGGCCGGGGGCGCGGGCGGCCCGGGCACGACGGGTGCCTCGGTGTCGGTCTCCGTCAGGCCGTGCGCGGCGGCTCCTTCCCGGGCCGGCGGGGCGAAGGTGACCATCTCGATGACATCGGGCTGCACGCCGGACGGGGTCGGCGCGGAGGAGGACGTGGAGGCCCTGGAGGTGGACGCCACGGGCTGCGGGCGGAGCAGTTCCGGCTCGGCCGGCGGACGCGGGGCCGTGGGCCGCTCCCGGGTGGCGGTGGCCGGCTGCGGCGCGCGCGGGGACGTACCCACCGGGTCATGGACGCCGTGGGGCACGATCGTGCCGTCCGCGAGGTCACCGATGATCGCGTGCATCAGGCGCAGGTGCCGGTCGCGCAGGCCGCCCTGGGTCAGCCCGAAGGGCGCGGGCCGGTGGTAGTCGCCCATGAGGCTGCCGGTGATCTCGGGGCGCTGCGGCGCGGTGTCGTCCCGGTACTCGTCCCGCAGGCCCACCTGGTGGCCCAGTTCGTGGGCCAGTTCCTGGTCGCTCGCGTCGATCGCCCACACGTGCTGGCTGGACGGCGTGCCGGGGGGTGCCACGGCCACCGAGACGTGCGCGTCGCGGGAGCCGGCCCGCTGGACCGTGACGTGCAGCAGGTCTCCGTTCGGCAACCGGTGCCCGGGTGCGTTGAACAGCCGGTCGATGCCCTGCCGGGCCCGGTCCCACAGGGTGTCGAGCTGCTGCGGGGACATCTCGCGCCGGCCGACCAGGTGCACCTTGACGGTCAGTTCGGTGACCTGCTCGCCCCGGTACTCGAACCGCCGCGCGTCGAAGGCCGAGGTCACCGCGTACCGGGCGTCCTCCAGGCCGGTCCCGGGCCCGAACGGCCGCGACACCGGGTCCACCCAGGTGTGGCTGCGCGGGACGGCCGGCGCGGCCTCCCGCGCGGCCTGCCACCGCGGGTCGGCGATACGCGCCAGGTGGTCCTCGGCGCCGCCGCCCGTGAGGTGGGCGGTGCCGCCGGCCTGGCGGACCGTACCGGTCAGGTCCCCGGTGTGCTCGCCCGCCGCCGTGCCGGGCAGGTGGTACGCGGAAGGAGATTGGGTGGAAAGCGCGGAGTCGGACCGTTCGGCGACCGGCGGCGCCGAGGGCGACACGTGCCCCTCCGCCGTGGGCGGTGCCGGCGTCGCGTCGAGCTGGCGGGCCTCGACCAGCGCCTTGCGGCGGGCCTTCTTGTCGGCCTTGGCGGTGGAGACCGGCCTGGGGGTGGCGGCCTGGGGCGGGTGGGCGGCCGCGGCTGCCTCGCGTTCGAGGCGGAGGGCGTCGAGGCGTTCCCTGGCCTGGGTCTCGAGTTTCCTCAGGTCGGCGACCAGTGCCTGCCGGTCCGCGAGGAGCCGGCGTACGGCCTGGTCGTCGCCGGAGGCGGCCAGGAAGTCCTGGGTGCGCTCGACGGCCTTCTCGGCGTCGGGCAGGCCGCGCCGGATGTGCCACTGCGCGGTGTCGACTTTGGTGCCGGTCGCCTCGCCGCGCAGCGCCTTCTCGGCCTCGCGCTTGCTGTCGCCGGCCCGGTCGGCCAGCCGGGCGGCGGCGAAGCCGTGCGGATCGGGGGTGCCGTCGGGCAGGTAGCGCCCGTCGCCGTAGGGGTTGTGCACCGTCAGCGGGCGGAAGGGGGCGGTGGTGACGTCCTTGGACAGACCCGAGGGCCGGACGTGCGCGAGGTCGACCGGCAGCCCGGCGCCGAACTTCGCCTCGGGCCGGTAGAGGCTGAAGACCAGGTCGGACAGTGCGGTCCGGGCGTTGTTCAGCGCGGCCCGCTCGGCCGCGCTCAGCTCGCCGTCCTTGGCCAGGACGGCGGTGATCTCCTGGCCGAGCCGCAGCGCGTTCTCCTGGAAGGCGCCGCCGATCAGGCGCACCTCGCGCAGTACGGACAGGGCGAGTCCCTCGACGAAGTGCTCGCCGCTGAACACCTCCTGCTCGAAGGAGACCTTGCGGGTGCGGGGCTTCGAGACGCCCGGCACGCCCGGGTAGGTGTTGGTCCACGTGGTGTGCGCGCCGGTGGCCTGGGCGTTCTTGGCGTACGCCGAGGTGCGCACGGGGGTGCCGTCGACCTCGAGCTTCTGCATGGCCGGCCGGTCCAGCGGTTCGAGCTGGTCGTGCAGGGAGACCCAGCCGTCGTAGTGGCCGAGCACGTCGGAGTGGAAGACCAGCGTGGTGGGGCCGTAGCGGGTCTGCATGGGCTTGTCGTTGGCCTCGACCCGGAAGAAGACGAAGTCGTCGTTGCCGAGGTTGGAGGTGTTGGCGGCGCTGCTCTTGCCGGAGGCGAGGTACTTCGCGCCGCGCCGTGCGAGGTCGCCCTGGGAGGACATCACGCCGGAGTTGGCGATGGCGTGGTAGGCGGGGGTGGCGTGCTTGAGCCGGTACGGCAGCTTCTCCAGGCTTGCCAGCAGGTCCTGGAACCGCCCGTCCTCGGCCAGGAGGCGGTCCCGCCCGGCGCGCAGGTCCTGGAGGTTGCGTTCCGACAGCTCGCGCACGAAGCCGGTCCTGGCCTCCTGCGGCCACTGGTCGAGCGGCAGTTCGCGCAAGGAGGAGCGGACCGAGGACCACTGGGTGCCGGCCGGCACGTCGGCGTACGCCTGGCCGCGGCGCATCTTCTGGGCCACCGCGAAGACCTCGCGGGAGATCGGGGTGGCCGCGCGCGGCGCGGGGCCGGGGTGGGTGCCGTGCCACTGGCTCAGCGGTCCGAGCCGGTCCAGGTAGCGGTGGGCGGTGTGGGTGAGCAGGGTGTACTCGCCGCGCAGCGTGTAGACGCCGCCGAACTGCGCCGCTCCCTTGATGTGGCCCTTGAGGGCGGTCTCCAGCCGGGTGGTGAGCGCGGTGAGGTCGGCGACCTCGGTGGCGGTGGGGCCGAACGACGCCTCGCCGGCCCTGGCGGACAGCCCCTCCAGCCGGTCGTAGAGGTCGGCGGCCATGGCGACGATCTCCTCGCCGGTCCAGATGGTCCGCTCGGCGTGCTCACCGACCGATCCGGCCTGCCGGGCCGCCGCGTCCAGCGCGCCGGCGTGCGCGAGCACCTGGCCGGCCAGGTCGTGCTGGTCGGCGCGGATCAGCAGGTTGGCGAACTGGTGCAGGTCGGTCTGGGACAGCTCACCGGCGTCCACCACCACGTCGAGGGCGCGGCGGTCGCGGTGCTCCTTGTCCTTCCATTCCCGCCAGGGCGTGGTCCCCTCCGGCGCGGGCCCTTCGTGCAGGCCCCACGCGCCGTCGACCTGGGTGCCGTCGGCGCCCTTGTGGGCGGGGGTCCAGCGCAGCTTCAGCGGCTCGACGGCCGGCGGCGCGCTGAC
The DNA here is from genome assembly GCF_016918855.1 of Actinacidiphila acididurans. Lineage (GTDB taxonomy): Bacteria > Actinomycetota > Actinomycetes > Streptomycetales > Streptomycetaceae > Actinacidiphila > Actinacidiphila acididurans. Next base: position 238,273 of record NZ_JADKYB010000012.1, on the reverse strand, counting down.
CGCCTGCTGGGCGGAGGGCTGCGGCGCGCGCGGCGACACCGTGTGCGGGTCGTGCCCGATCAGCTCGTCGACGCGGGCCTGTGCCCGGTCCACCCGGGCCTGGGCGCTGTCCAGCAGGTGCTGCGCGGTGTACGTGGCCTCGGCGCCGGCCCCTTCCCAGTGCCCGAGGCCCTGGGTCTCCAGCACCCGCAGATCGGCCAGGGCGTCGGACAGCTCCGCCAGCGCCCCGTTCCATCGCGCCTGTTCGGCCGGCGTGACCGGCGGCCGGGTGGCCCGTACGGTCGCGGGCGCCGGCCTGACCGACGGCGGCGCGGTGCTGGTCCCGGCATGTGAAGACGCGGAGGTGGTGGCCATGTGCGTCTCGGTGGACGGGAGCGCCGCCTGCGTGACGGGTGTCGCGCGCCCCTTGCCCTTCCACTTGGCGCCCGCCTTGACCGGCGTGACGCCTACCCGTGCCTTGGCCACCGAGCCGGACCCGTGGGCCACGGCGGAGGCAGCACTGCCGTGCTCGGGGAAGTGCAGGTAGGAGGTGACGGCCTTCAAGTCGTCGGTGGTGAAACCGCGGTCGCCGCGGGCCAGGTTGTGGTCCTGGAGCGTCTGCGCCTTGAGGTCCTTGACCGTGGCCGCGTCGCCGCCGCGCCAGGGCACCGCGCCCTCGCGGCCGGCCACCCGGGTGTCCTCGACCACGACCTGGCCGGTGAGGGTGGGCACCTTGGAGACGGTGATGCGTTCGTAGCCGATGTCCTTGTGCCACTGCTGCATGCGCGCGGCCTGCGGGTTTCCGGCCTCCTCCAGGTAGCGCACGTCGTGGCCGATCAGGGCGTACGGCTCCAGGTTGCCGCTGCGGAAGCCGAGGTGCTTCAGGCCGCCGCCTTGCTGGCGGGCGAACTGGTCGAGGTGGTCGAAGACCGTGAACTGGTCGGCGCGGCCGGCGTCCGGGAAGTGCCGCTGCCAGGCGTCGCCCTTCCAGAACTCGGTGAGGTCGAAGACGTTGTCCCGGCCTGCGGCCCACTCGCCGTACCGGTCCGCGCCGACCGGGCGCTTGTCGCCGGCGATGATCACGGTCACGTCGTGCGGCAGCTCGTCGATGATCTGCTGCATGCCGGTGAGGCTGGTGTCGTGCTGCGGGTGGGCGCCGCCCTTCTTCCCGCTGAACCGCGACCACAGCACGACGTACTTGCTGTTCTCGGGTACGCCGACGTCGCGCAGGAAGCCCTGGGCGCGCTCGTCCTGGAGGCTGCCGTTCAGGCCCCAGGCGGTACGCAGCCGGCCGCGGCCGATGTTCTGCTTGTCCCAGCGCTCGGTGACCTCCTCGGTGCCGCGGGCGACCGGCTTCTGGAAGTGCGTGCTGCGCAGGTTCTCCGGCACGGGCGGCTCGACCCTGCCGTAGTCCAGCGGCATCTCTTTGCGGGTCACGTCGCTGTAGAGGCCGTGCGGGGTGTCGGAGTGCAGGACGTGGACACGGCCGAGTTCGGTCTGCAGCCTGGTGTCGTACTCCGCCAGGATCTGCGCCTGGGTTTGCGCGAACTGCTCGGGACCGGTGGCCTTGGCCTTCATCTTGTCCAGCAGCGTGTCGCGTTCGGCGATCACCCGGCGGGTGAGGGTCTCCTTCAGGAAGCCGCCGACCTGGTCGGGGTGGCTGGGGCCGGTGAGGACGGTCACGCGGAGCTTGGGGTTGAGGACGAGCGCGGCGGCGGTGCCGAACATGTCGCCGGTGAAGTTGCCCGCGGTCACGATCATCGCGGGGTGCGGTCCGGGGCCGGCGCGGAAGGCGCCCTTGAGTTCGTCGAGCGTCGCGTTCAGCCGCTCCATGTCCTGCGGGCCGGCGCCGAAGGCCTGCCATGTCTGGCGCACCCGATCCAGGCCCTTGCCCTTGGTGACCTCGGTCAGCGCCTGGGTCAGCTTGGCGCTGAGCGGGAGCGTGTCGGTGCTGCGTTCCTGGAAGCCCGCGTTGCGCAGCGGGTCCAGGTTCTCCCGCAGCAGCACGGTGCCGTGCGGGTCGGTGCTCAGCGCCCACAGCAGGTCGAAGAGGTCCTTGTCCTTCTTCTCGCCGGTGCGCCGGGTGAACGACAGCGCCTTGTCGACCAGGGCGTCCAGGTGCGAGGGCACCTGGATACCGGAGACGGTGGTGACGTCGTGGTAAATGGTGTTGCTCGGACCGATGGTGATCTCCACCCCGTCGATCCGGCCGGTCAGCGCCCGCTTGTCCTTCTCGTCGGGCCCGAACGGCTGTAGGTGGACCTCCGGGTGCTCCTCGATCACGGCGGCGTTGAGCTGGTCGGCGAGCGATGCGACGTACGGCTTCTGGGCCCGGAAGTCGAGGTCGGCCAGCGGGCGCGGGCTGCCGTACTTCAGGACGATCTGCCCGCCGCCGGCCAGCATGACCGGCTCCTCCATCCGGCGTTCCATCAGGTCGCTGAACCAGGCGCCGATGTCGAACTTCCGCTCCGCGCTGATCCCGTCGCCGGGCACGGTCACCTGCTCGGTGCCGACCGCCGTGCTCGGGCCCGCGACCGACTCGTGCCCGGCCGTGGCATCGGCGGTGCCGGGTCCCTCCAGCTTGAGCTGGAAGGTGATCGTGGTCGGCCGCTCGGCGCCGTCCGCCTGGTGGGTCAGCAGCAGCTTGGCGTTGCTGCCCGCCTTGTAGATGTTCTTCTCGGTCGCGTTGATGGTGATGGCGCCGGCGTGCTGACCCGCGCCGATCTGCGTGATCACCTTGTCCATCAGGTCGGTCACGTGGATCGTCGGGCCGTCGATGCCGACGACGAGCCGCTTCTCGCCGTTCAGCGCGGTCTGGAACGCCTGCTGGACGTGCTCGGCCGCGGCGGGGGTGAGGGAGATCTTCGGGTCGCCCTTGCCGCCGCCGCGCAGCCGCGGCAGGTCGTGCCCGAGGACGACGGCCACGATGTCCCCGGCGAGCCGGTCGACCGTCATGTGCGCGAGCGAGCCGTGCGCCGCGAGGTCCGCGTGGATCCGGGCGACCTCCTCCGCGCCCACGTGCTCGGCGCCCGGCATCGCGTGCTGCACCTGGAGGTTGACCTCGTGGTGCAGCAGCACCTCGTGCGGGATCTCGCGGACGGCTTCCTGCTCGGCGTGCCCGGCCTGTGTCGCGGTGTCCGACGCGGCGCGCAGTTCCTCGTGGGTGAGGGCGGTCGGAATCGGGTGGGCGGCGGGGTCGAGGGCGCCGCCGGTGACCGCGGGCGGCTCCAGGTGCTCCCTGGGGGCCTGCAGCTGGAGTTCCTGCGTCCCGGGCGCCTGCTCGCGCGGCGGGGTGTCGGCGGTGTCCCGGCCGGGGGTGTGCGGCTCGGCGCCGGGCCGCTCGCGCGGGGGGTCGGGCAGTTCGACGTGGCCGGGGCCGGCGGGGTCGTCGTTCCGCAGGGGGTCGTTCCGCAGCGGGTCGGTGCTGCCGAGGCCGTCGCCCTTCGGGTGCGTGCCCTTGAGGCCGTCCCCGGCCGGGCCCGCGCCCTTGAACTCGCCGTCGCCGGGCGCGCCGTGGGGCGCTCCCGTGTCCGTACCACCCCCGTGCAGGTCGCCCCCGTGCAGGTCGCCGCCGCCCGGGGCGTGGTCGTCGCGGACGTGCGGGAGCGGGTGGTCGCCGACGTTCGGGAGGGCGTCCAGCAGGCGGGCGGTCTCGTCGGCGGAGCGCACGTCGGCGCCGGCGGCCGCGCGTTCGTGGCCGAGGGACAGGCCCTTGTCGACGATGCGGTCGAGGTGGCCGTCCGCCTCGGGCCGGTCGACGGCCTTGTGGAGCTCGGTGAGGAGGGCGTCCTGCTTCTCGGCGTGGCTGAGGGTGCCGTCCAGCTGCCGCTGGAGGTCGTCGAGTTCGCCGCCGACCCGCTCGGCCTGGTCGAAGCGGTCGTTGAGCAGGTGCTCGGTGCGCTCGTCGCTCAGCTTGTCGATCTTGGCCCGGTAGTCGGCGACGCGCTGCTGACGCAGCGTCTCCTGCTCGGCCATGTGCTGGTCGAGGCGGTCGAGGGCACCGGCGGCCTCCTCTGGGGTGGCCGCGTCCCGGATCTGCTGCCGCAGTTCGGTGATCCGCGGGTCGCTCTCGCCCTGGTTCAGGGCGTCGAGCCGCCGGACCAGGTCCTCCTCGCTGGGTACGTCCGGGGCGCCGCCGTGCTCGCCGCCGTGTTCGCCGCCCGCCGGGCCGTCGCTCCGGAGCGCGTCCAGGCGCTCCTGGAACGCCCGCTCCTGCTGGTACTCGTGCAGGTCGCCGAGCGCGCGGAAGGCGTCGTCGGCGGTCGGGGCCTCGTCCACCAAGCGCCGCAGTTCGATCTCGTGCGGGTCGGTGACGTCGCCGCGCAGCGCGTCCAGCCGCTCCTCCAGGCCCGGCCCGGGCGCGGCGACGTCGTCGGACTTCAGCCGCTCCAGCCGGTCGGCGAGCGCCTGCTGGTCCTTGAAGTCGTGCAGGTCCTGGAGCGCCGCGGCGGCCTCGTCCGGGCCGGAGGCGTTGCTGATCCGCTGCCGCAGTGCCCGTTCCTCGTCGCCGACTTCGCCGGCCAGCGCGTCCAGCCGGTCCCGCAGCGCGCTGGTCTCCATCAGGTGGGTCAGCTCGTCGTGCGCCCGTACGTACTCGCCCGGGCCGCGGGCCGCGGACAGGTCGCCGAGCACCCGGTGCATCTCCGCGTCGAACGCCCGCGCCGCGTCCTTGCCGGTCAGCACCTCTGCCGGCACGTGCCGCTCGACGAACGCGGTGAAGTCGCGCAGCGCCGCGTTCGTCACGTCCATGTCGAAGGTGCGGCGCGCGTCGCGGACCGCGTCCACCTTGGCCTGCCACTCGGTACGGGACGCGCCCAGCTCGCCGAGCCGGTCGAAGCCGCCCTCGACGTGCGTCTCGAACGCATCGAGGCGGGTGTGGAAGGTGGCCACCTCGACGTGGTCCCGGAAGACCGCGTAGCGCCGGGCGACCTCGCTCAGGTCCCCGGCCGCGGCCGCCTCCTGGATGCCGTCGGTGTGCACGGCCCGGTCCGCCCGCGACATCCCCGCGTCCTTGGCGATCCCGTCCAGCCGGTCCGCGTACCACGCGGTCGTCTTCGCCAGCCCGGCCCCGGGCGCCTCGGTCGGCACCGACGGCGCGCTCTCGATCGGCGACTTCTCCGGCGTGTGCGTGGGCGGGGACAGCTTCTCCAACTCGGCGAGCTGCGCGTCCTGCGCGGAGCCGTGCGCGGCGGCGTCCCCGTCGTGCAGTCCCTCGCCGCCGATCCCGGCCGGCCGGTCCGGCGCGTGGGAGGGCGGCGACAGCTTGTCGAGGGCCGCGAGGCTGTTCTCGTCCGCCGAGGCGAGGTGCCCGGCGCCCGTACCGTCGTGGACGGCTGCCGGAGTGGTGCCGAACTCCCCGACCCGGTCCGGCGCGTGGGTGGGCGGCGACAGCTTGTCGAGGGCCGCGAGGCTCGTCTCGTCCGCCGACGCCGCATGGCCCGTACCCGAGGCATCGTGAACCGCGGCGGCCGGGGACGCGCCCACGTCCCCGCCCCTGCCGGGCGCGTGGGAGGGCGGCGAGAGCTTCTCCAGCGCCGCCGCGAGGCTCGTGTCGTCCGCCGATGCCGCGTGGCCCGAGCCCGGGGCATCGTGAACCGCGGCAGCTGGGGACGCACCCAAGTCCCCGCCCCTGCCGGGCGCGTGGGAGGGCGGCGAGAGCTTCTCCAGCGCCGCCGCGAGGCTCGTCTCGTCCGCCGACGCCGCATGGCCCGCGTCCGTGCCGTCGTGGACCGCGTGCGAGGGCGGGGACAGCTTGTCCAGGGCCGCGAGCCGGGTGTCGTCAGCCGAGACGGCGTGGCCCGCGTCCGTGGCGCCGTGGGTCGCCGCGGCCGGGGGCTTGGGGGTGGTGAGGAGGTCCAGGCGGGTGTGGATGGCGTCGGTGTCCATGCCGAGGACGGCGAGGTCCTGGCGGGCGGCGTCGACGCCCATGGCGGCCTGCTGGGCGTCGAGTTTGGCCGCGGCCTGGTCGATGTTCTCGGACGGCTTGTCGAGGGCGCCGCCGATGTCGTGCAGGGCGGTCTCGGCGCGGGCGGCGTCGGCGGTCGCCTTCTCGTACTTGTTCCAGGCGGTGAGCCGTTCGGCGCCGATGCGGCCGCCGACGCCCCCGGTGATCGCCTCGAAACGGCTGCGGGGCGCGCGGCCGGCGCCTGCGGCCGGGGAGGCGCCGGGGTGCGGCGCGGAGGTGGGCCGTACGGCCAGGGGCGTGGGCGCGAGGGCTACCGGGGCGGCCTCGGCGGGGGTCGGGGTGCCGTGCAGGGGCTGGGCGGCGCCCGAGGTGTCGCCGGTGCCGGTGCGGCGGCCGGCCAGGTCGAGCCGGTCCTGCGCGGAGACGCCGAGCGTGCTGTCGTGGGCGGTGACGCCATGCAGGCCGGTGCCCTCGGCGAGCCCGCCGGGGTTCCCGGTGCGGTCGGGCAGGCTCCTGGGGCCCTGGCCGAGGTTTCCGGCGTGCTCGGTCAGGCCGTTCGCGCCGTGCCCGGTGGACGTGGCGCCGCCGCCGGCGAGTTCGTCCAGCGGGCGGGTCGGGGCGGGCGACGAGACGCCGGCCCGGTCCGCGGTCGGGGCGGGCGTCGGGGCCGCGGTCCTGGTCCCGCCGGCGGGCGGCGGCGCGGTGACGCCCGTACTCGTGGCCGCGTGCGCGTCACCCGTACCCACCGTGGTGTGCACCCCAGGCGCGGTCAGACCCGTACCGGTCGCCGCGTGGGCATCACCCGTACCCACCGTCGTATGCACCCCAGGCGCGGTCAGACCCGTACCGGTCGCCACGTGGGCATCACCCGTACCCACCGTCGTATGCACCCCAGGCGCGGTCAGACCCGTACCGGTCGCCACGTGCGCGTCACTTGTACCGAGCGCCGTGTGCACCTCGGGGGCGACGACGACGTGCTGGCCGGCGTCGTTGGTGAACGACATGCTGCGGAAGTTCATGTGCAGGGCGGTCGGCTGGGCGGTCTCGGCGCCGATGTGCAGGCTGATCCCGTCGGGCGAGACCTTCACGACGCTGACGTCGCCGTCCACGATGCTCTTGAGCTCGGAGATGCCGAGCTGGTGGAAGTCCTGGACGTGGCCGGCCGCGCTGCGTATCCCGGACATGCTGTCGTTGATCGCGGTGTGCAGGCCGGTGGCGCTGCCCGTGAGGTCGACGCGGCCGGTGTGCAGGCCGGACATGCCCAGGTGGGAGCCGCCGACGCCGGCGCTGATGCTGCCGATGTCGGCCCCGCCCACGTGCATGGAGCCGAGGTTGACGCCGCCGAAGTGGGCGGAGGAGGGCGACAGCAGGCCGGCGCCGGTGCGGTCGAAGCCGGTGGCGTGGTCGAAGGCGGTGAGGTGGTCCGCGGCGCTGGCGCCGGGGTGGACCGAGCCGAGGGCGTGGCCGATGGAGTCGGGGGTGACGCCGAGGCTCAGGTGGACGGCCCCGGTGGAGCCCAGGCCGTGCAGCCCGCCGGTGCTGACGCCGGTGTTCAGGCCGTGCAGACCGCCCGCGTTCAGCCCGGTGTTCAGGCCGTGGAGTCCGCCGACGTTCACACCTGTGTTGAGGCCGTGGAGTCCGCCCACGTTCACGCCGGTGTTGAGCCCGTGCAGTCCGCCGACGTCCACGCCCGTGTTCAGGCCGTGCAGACCGCTCGCGTTGAGCCCGGTGTTGAGGCCGTGCAGACCTCCGGTGTCGATGCCGGTGCTCAGGCCGTGCAGGCCGCCCAGGTTGAGCCCGGTGTTCATGCCGGTGTCGATGCCGCGGAAGGCGCCCGGGGCGCCGAGCCCGATGTGGCCGAAGTCGCCGAAGCCGGGGCCGCCGGTGTGGGTGGAGGTGAGGCTGAAGTGCTCGGCGGTGAGCGCCGCGACGTGGGTGCCGCCGCTGACGACCGGCTGGGCGAGGTGCGCCCACGGGGTGACGAGCCGGGTGCCCAGGCCCATCTTGATGGCCGCGCTCGCACCGACGCCGAGTTCGAAGAAGTCCAGCGGAAGGGTGGCGCTGACCAGGAACCGGCTGCCGAAGCTCATGGCGTAGACGCCGATCTTCGGCAGGGTGCCCTTGACGCCGATGGTGGCCAGCGAGAAGTCGTTGCGGAAGGCGGAGCCGATGGACTTCAGCGCGCCGACGGCGACCTTGCCGGCGTTCAGCGTGATCTGGCCGATGCTGATCAGGCCGCGGGCGACCACGCCGGGCAGCGAGGTGACGCTGCGGAAGATGCCGGTCAGGCTGCTGGGGTTGGTGATGATGTGGGTCAGGCCACGGGCCACGTCGCCGATGCCGTTGATGGCCGTCTTCGGCAGGTTCTTCAGGGCGTTGAAGATGCCCTTGCCGATGGAGCCGAGGTTCAGGCCCTTGGTGGAGGGGAAGAGCACGCCGATGACGGCCAGCACCAGGTCCAGCACGCTGGCCTTGCCCTCGGCGAACTCCACGGCGGTCTTGATCAGCAGCGCCACGTTGACGGCGAGGGCGATCAGGCCGACCCAGCCGCCGAAGATGGCGCCGAGCACCGCGAGGATGATGGCGAGGATGCCCAGCGCCTGGAGGAACAACTGCCAGCCGCTGATGGGCTGCTGGATCATGTGGGAGGCGTCGGAGAGCTTGCCGACGTAGGTGTTGACGGCGCTGCGGTAGTCGTCCTGCGCGCCGTGCACCTGGGTCTTGAGCGCGTCGAGCTGCGGGTCGTCCTTGGCCAGGCCCTGCGCGGCGGAGAGCGCCTGGTCGGCCTTGGCCTGCGCCTCCTGCACGGCGTTGAGGTAGTCCAGGGTGGCGGGGGCGGACACACCGAAGGAGTTGCCGACCGAGTCGATGAACTTCTTCAGGTGCCCGTCGATCTTCTTGCGCACCGCTTCGGCGGTCTTGCCGACGAAGCTGTCGGTGGACTGGTTCAGCACCCGGTCCAGGCCGGAGGTGACCTCGCGGGCAAGGCTGCCCAGATCCTCCATCTGGCTGTGGATCGACGACAGGACGTCCGCGTCGCCGGGAGTGGGGTCGCCGTGCAGCCCCAGCGCACTCCAGTCGCCCGGTCGTGCCATCTGTATCCTCCACCGAGTCCGTTCCGGCTTCCACAGCATCCACGAAGAGACCCCCGGGATGGTTCACTTGGGGCCGCAGAGATTATTGTCACGTACCGGATTCACGCATGGAAACGTGGAGCGTTGAACCGCTTACGGGGACCGTACGTGTCACTGTGCGGGACTGTGGCAGCAAGTGGAGGATCACGGCGTGGCCGACATCGTCATCGACTACGAGCTCCTGAACCAGTTGGGCAAGGACACCGACACCCTCAAGCACAAGATCTCGGACGCGCGGACGTCCAACCACCACTACGCGCCGAACGACGTGGGTCCGGACGCGTCGTTCATGATCGACATGTACTACCACGCGTGGAGCGGCGCCTTCAAACACGCCTGGAACCTGCTGGAATCGCTCAGCAACACGTACACCAGCGTCGCCAAGCAGTGGTTCGACCAGGACGCGGGCTACGCGGCGACCGCCAACGAGCAGGCGGCGGGCTTCACCCACAGCATGTGGGAGATGAAGAAGTCGGCGTACGACAGCTGGCAGCGACTGTCGCACACGTACGTGACGGTGCACGGCTTCGACGACAACGGCAACCCGTACGAGAAGCAGGTGCCGCTGGCGGACCCCAACCAGCCGCCGGAGGCGCCGGGGACCGAACCGGACGGCTACCACTACACGGCGTCCGACGGCAGCACCCACAACACGACGTCCACGTACGACTCCAACGGCAACCTGACGTCGAACGACACGGTCGTCACCGACGGCAACGGCGGCCTGAGCTACCACGAGCACACCACGTTCGGTGACAACGGCAGCTACACCTCGACGGTGGAGCACCCGGACGGCACCAAGACCACCGAGACGGTCACCGGCAATGCCGACGGCACCGGGACCAAGACCGACGTCACCGTGGACGCGGACGGCAAGACGACCACCCAGACATGGACCGGCACCGGCGTCAACGGCGCCAATCCGACGTGGACCCAGACCGACGACACCAGCAACTCCGACACTCAGCACGGTGGAGGCGGCGGCGGTGGCGGCGGCGGAGGCGGTCACCAGGTCAAGTAGCGGTACCGGACTCCCGATTCCCCCCGAACCGACCCACCAGGCACCCCACCCAGTAGAGGACATACCGTGCCCAGCAACAACGTACAGCTCGAATACACCCAGATCGACACCGTCTCCTCGCAGCTCAACAACGCGGTGGCGAACATCAACCCGCAGCTGCTGACGCTGAAGAACTCGGTGGACAACCTGCTCAACGACGGCCTGTTCCTGCAGCAGACCAGCCCGGCGATGCAGCACGCCTACGAGCAGTTCACCACCCAGCTGCAGCAGATCGTCACCAAGATCGGTGACTTCGCCAAGCAGTTCACCGACATCAAGACCCAGATCAACGACATGGACACCACCATGGCGAACCAGATCAACCAGAGCAGCTGAGATTCCTGGCGCATGCGGAAGAGGGTGCCGGCGGTTGTTTCCGCCGGCACCCTTTTTCGTACGGTTTTTCGTACGGTCGTTCAGCCGCTCAATTGTTCAGCCGATATTCCACGGGCGTTCAGTCCGCGTCGCGGGCCGGCACGGTGTCCGGCACCAGGACGGTGAGCAGCGCGCCGCCGGTGTCGGTGGTGTAGCCGCGGCCGGGCACCCGGTTGACCCGGATGATGTTGTGCGGCAGCCGCAGGCCCAGGACGTCGCCCTCGCCGACGGTCTGCGGGGAGAGCAGCAGGCCCTTGCGGGAGCGGCGGACCTGGCCGATCCAGGCGCTCAGCGGCGAGACCAGCGCCTCGGCGGGCCCGGCGGCCACCAGGCCGAGCGAGCGGTCGCGGCCGGAGGTGGCGATGTCGCGCAGCACGTTGTCGGCCGGGGTCATGGCCAGCAGGTCCGCGTCGTCGACCAGCACCACCGCCGGGCCGCCGCCCACTTCCTGGAGGGCGGCGGTCACCTCCTGCTCGGTCGGCGCGAGGGACGTGATGACGACCGCGCCGGCCCGGCCGTGCAGGGCGCGCAGCGGCGACTCGCGGGGGGCGAGCGCCACCACGCCGGTGCCGCCGCGCAGCAGCGAGACCGCGAGGGAGGCCAGCGCGGTGCTGCGGCCGGACCCGGGCGGGCCGGCGATCACGAACGAGGACGACACGCCGGAGAAGTCCACCCAGACCGGGGCCACGTCGTCGCCGCCGATGCCGAGCATGCCGCGCATCGGGCGGCGGTCGGCGGCCGCGGTGCGCGCGTACGCCTCCTTGAAGGGGATCTGCGAGGGCAGCGTCTCGATCCGGAACGGCCGGGCCGCCGCGGGCACGCCCTGGTCCCGCCGCTCGGCCTCGGCGCCGATCCGGCGCAGTGCCTCGGCCTGCTCCTGGCCGCTGGGGCCGCCGGGCAGGACCGCGACCTGGAGTTCGGCGCCGCCCTCGGTGCGAAAGCCCCGGCCGGGGCTCATGGCCGACGGGACCCGCTGCCGTTCGATGCCGTGCATCACGTAGTCGCCGACGTCGTTCATCCGCAGGATCAGCTTGTTGTCGTTGAGCGCGGCGATCCGGCCGCCCATCAGGGCGCGTTCGGAGGTCACGATCACGTGCATGCCGGCCGCGGCGCCCTCCCGCAGCAGCATCGCGACCTGGGAGACCATCCGGCCGTCCTCGATGTCGGCGATCAGGGCGTTGAGCGTGTCCCAGCCGTCGATGAGGAGCACCACGTGGGCGGGGCGCTGCGCGGGCGGCAGCAGGCCGCGCAGTTCGGCCAGGGTGCCGGCCGAGTGGGCGGCCAGCAGTTCCTGGCGATGGACGAGTTCGGCGGTGAGCCGGTTGAGCAGCCGGCCCAGCCGTTCGATGTCCGCGCGCGGCACCACGGCGCCGGTGTGCGGCAGCGCGGAGATCGCCGCCAGGGCGCCGCCGGCCGCGTCCACGCCGTAGAAGTGCACGTCGGCGCAGGAGTTGGCGCGGGCGAGAGCGGAGGCGATGGTGCGCAGTGTCTGCGAGCGGCCGGAGCGCGGCATGCCCAGCACGTACAGGTGCCCGAAGTCGTTGAGGTCGAGCAGCACCGGCGGCTGTGCCTGGGCCCAGGGCAGGTCCTCGCGGGCCCAGGCGGCGGGTACGACCCGGCCGTCGTTCGTCGGCGGGGCGGGCACGGGCAGGTCGGACAGGTCCAGCGAGTCCGGCAGCGGCGGCAGCCAGGGGCTGGGCTGCGGCTGGTGGCCGGCCAGTCCGGCGGCGGCGCGGATGGCGTCGACCAGGGCCATCAGGTCGGTCGGGCCCTCCTCGTCGGCCAGGAGCGGGAACTCCTCCTCGTCGTCGTCCTGCGGCGCCTCGACCGCGCGGCCGAGCCGCTGCCAGGGCAGCGGGGTGGTCCACAGCGTCGACTCGTTGTCCCAGCCCTCCTCGGCGCCGTCCCCTTTCGGGTCCGGGTCCACCGGGGCGGCGGGCGCGGCGGCCTCGGGGCGGGGCGCGCCGACGTACGCGGTCTGGAAGCTCATCGCGGAGCGGTGGCCGAGCCGGACCAGGGCCCGGCCGGGGGTGGCGGACGAGATGCCGGCCGCGTCGGGCACGTCCAGCACGTCGGTGCTGTCGGTGACGTCGGTGACGCGCAGCGAGATCCGCAGGTTGGTGTTGGCGCGGATGTCGTTCGTGACCACGCCGGCCGGGCGCTGGGTGGCCAGCACCATGTGCAGGCCGAGCGAGCGGCCGCGCTGGGAGATGCCGACCAGGCCGGGGATGAAGTCGGGGATCTCCCGGGCCAGGGTGGCGAACTCGTCGATGACCAGCAGCAGCCGGGGCATCGGCGGCAGCGAGGGGTCGCGGCGGCGCAGCGCCCGGTACTCGGGGTGGTCCTTGGCGCCGGCGCCGGCCAGCATGTGCTCGCGGCGCACGAGTTCGGCGGTCAGCGAGGCCAGCGCGCGCTGCACCAGGTGGCTGTCCAGGTCGGTGACCATGCCCATGGTGTGCGGCAGCCGCACGCAGTCCTTGAAGGCGCTGCCGCCCTTGTAGTCGACCAGGACGAAGGTGAGTTCGTCCGGGGTGTTGACCGCCGCCAGTGACGCCACGAACGTCTGGAGCAGTTCGGACTTGCCGGAGCCGGTGGTGCCGGCGATGAGCGCGTGCGGGCCGTCCTTGACCAGGTCGAGCGACAGCGGGCGGTCGAAGCCCTGGCCGAGCAGCACCGCGGTGGACGCGGGGCGGCGGGCCCAGCGCTCGGCGACGACCTCGGCGGCGGGCGGTTCGAGGTCCAGCAGGTCCAGCAGCGAGACCCGGTCGGGCAGGCCGCCGGTGGCGTCCGGGGTGACGTCGTGGACGGGCGCGATGCCGCGGGCGACGCGTTCGGCCCACTCGGCGGTCACGTAGTCCGGCCGGATCCCGGTCACGTCGGGCAGTCCGGTGCGGCGCAGCGTCAGGGTGTCCTTGGCGATGGAGACCACGGCGCTGGCCTCCTCGGGCAGCATCCGCTCCTCGCGGTCCACGCACAGCGGGTAGATGCCGCGGGCCGGGCCCTCCTTGAGGACCTGGACCATGCCGGGCACGTCGCGCAGTTCGCGGGCGCCGTCCAGGACGACGAGCACGTCGGGCTCGCTGTAGAGGGCGCCGCGCATGGTGGCCTGCTGGGCCAGGGTGCGGGTGCGGATGGCGCCGACCAGTTCGGTGACCCGGTTGGCGACCGTCTCGGGGTCGTTGCCCAGCAGGATGACGGGGGCGTCCTCCTGCGCGGAGGAGATCCCGGAGCGGGCGTGCGGCAGCCAGCGCGCCCATTGCCAGGCGTCGGCCGCGGCGTTGTCGGTGAGGACGCAGATCCGCAGGTCGCGGGGGCTGTGCAGGACCGCCGCCTGGGCGACGGCCCAGCGGGCCAGGGCGCGGGCCGGCTCCTCGGCGCCGGCGATGCCGACCACCTGGCTGCCGGCGATGTCCAGGCCGATCGGCATGTCGGGGATCTGCCAGAACGTGGTGCGGTGGTTGTCCTCGCGCGCGGCGTCGTCGAGTTGCAGCAGCGACTGCTGCCGGGTGGTGCCGATGCGCAGGATCAGGTTGTCCGGGTCGGTACGCCGCCGCTCCCACAGCCGGGTGCCGGGGCCGACCGCCATCAGGCCGACGACGGCCGGGTCGGGGGCGGAGGTGACCCGCACCCGGCGCTCGGCGTCCACCTTGGCACGTACGTCCGCTTCCAGGGAGGCACGCCGCAGCCGGTAGTTGGCGACGGACTGCAGGAACTCCTTGCGGCCGCTGCGCCGTCCGCTGATCCAGTTGCCCATGCCCATGATCGGGCTGAGCAGCATGAAGATCAGGTAGAAGTAGGAATGGAAGAACCACACCATGGCGAAGCCCAGGAACATGGGCGCGATCATCACCAGGAACGGGATCGGCCGGCGCTTGGGCGGCTGCGGCGGGCCGGGCAGCCGGAAGGTCTCCGGCTGGAGCGGCGGCAGCAGCCGCGGCGGGCGGTTGAAGTCCAGGCTGGTGTCCTTGGCCGAGGCGGTGACGGCGGCGTCGGCCTCGGTGGGCGCGGTCACCCGCAGCAGGTGCTCGCCCAGCACGAGTTCGCCGTCCAGCGGCCACGGCGTCCAGCCGCGCGGCACCGGGTCGGGGTCCTCGTCCGCGTCCGCGGTGTCGGGGACCGGCTCGGGCGGCAGCGCCGCCACGTCGGCGCGCGGCCGGGGCGGCGGCGCCTCGGGCAGCGACAGCCGCACCTGCGCCTCGCCGTCGGGCAGGGCGGCCAGCACCGTGCCGTCCGGCCGCACCACGACGCGCAGCCCGGCCTCGGGCACCCCGCGGCCCTCCAGCCGTACCGAACTGCCCGCGGCCGGGCCCAGCAGGTGGGTGCCCATGCCGAGCAGGTGCACCCGGCCGGCCTGCGGGCCGCCGATGACCTGGACCTCGGCGACGGGCGCCGAGCCGGGCCGGGCGGGGGTGGGCATCTCGTCGCGGACCGGGCCGTAGTCGGTGCCGGTGCGCGGTACGGGCACCCCGATGCCGATGGTGCTGCCGTCGCGGATGCCGGCCGACGCCAAGGTGGCCGACGGGTCCAGCGGGCGCTCGCCGAGGTAGAGCGTCACATCGGGATCGGCGCTGCGGCCCTCGGCCGGTTCCCCGCCGGCGGCCAGCAGTTGCGGGGCCAGCCGTCCCACCGGGGCGCCGGCGGCGGCGTTGACCAGCACGTCACGGCGCTCCCGGTGCTCGCCGTGGACCGTGGTGATGAGGAGTTTCACGACTCGTTCCGGTTTTCCTCGTGAGGGGAGGGCGGGGCGGGCGTCCGCGGGGACGCGGAGGAGGTCGCGGCGCGGGCGTCCGCGGCGGAGACCGAGGTGATGTCGGGCTCCGCGAACAGTTCACGGACGGCGGAGCCCGGCGGTTCGAGGGCCGGCTCGGCGGGGGCCCGGAGCGGGGCCGGGCCGGCCGTCGTCGCACGCAGCGGGGGCGGCGCCGGGCTGGCGTGCGGCTCGGGCACCGGCTCGGCAGCCGTGGCCTGCGCCGCGGGCAGCGGCTCGGCCGGAACCGGTACGGGGCCGGCGGGCGCGGTACGGGCCGCCACCGGACGGGCCGTCACCGGCTCGCGGGCGGGCGGGACCCGGACCGGCGGGGGTCCGTCGGGCGGCGGGACCGGGGCGGTACCCGGTGTGGCCGGTGTGGCCGGCGCCGGTCCGCGGCGGCCCGCCGTACGGGACTTGCGGGCGGTACGCGCCACCGCCGGGCCGAGCGGCGCCGCGTCGGTGGTCAGGCCGAGGCCGGCCGCCTGGGCGCGGCCGCGCGAGTTGACCCGGATCTCCCAGCGGTGACCGGGCACCTGCCCGGCGACGACCGCGCGCAGCAGTCCGGCGGCGGCCATCCGGCCCAACTGCGCGGCCTGTTCGGCGTCGGGCGCCGCGCACACCACGACCACCGGGCGGGAGCGCTCCCCCGCGAGGCCGTCCAGCGAGTCCAGCAGCGAGTCCAGGTCGGGGCCCTGGTGGCGCGGGTGCACCCCGCGGGCGACGATCACCTCGACGTCTTCCGCCAGGTCCAGCCAGGCGGCCACCGCCTGCACGAAGGACCGGCCGGCGGCGCGGTCGCCGTAGGTGCTCAGCACGCCGGGGCCGCGGGCGAGGTCGAGCAGCACCACCGCGTCGTCGTGCAGGCCGACCGGGACGAGCATCCGCGGGACCCCGTCATCAACGGCGTCCGGATCGACGGTGTCCTTGTCGAGGGTCAGGCCCGGCATCGCCGCGGGCGCCAGGTCCTGGCCGGCGGCGAACCACAGCCGGGCGTCGCCCTCCGTCCGCCACGGCGCGGCGGGCTGCGGCACCCGGCGGCCGGCCAGGTGCACGGCGACCTCGGCCGCACCCCTGCGAACCGGCGCCACGCGCACCGCGAAGCCGTACGCTTCGGCGGCGCTCGGCGCCACCGCCGCGTCGACGCCGTTCAGCGCGTCGTGCGCGGTGCCGGTCGTCGCGCCGGCCGACAACAGCCGCGTCAGGTGCCGCACGGACGCCCGGAACCGCAGGAAGTCCCGTACGGGCTGGGAGAACGCCCCCCAGGTCAGCCGCACTTGGCGGCTCATCGCGCGCCAGGCGCGCCGCCAGCCGCCCTGTCTGCGCACCAGCCAGCGCAGCAACAGCAGGGCCAGGAAGAGCAGTTCGACGAGCGCGACGATCAGCGCGCTCGACCCGGAATTCCATGGGAGTGCGACCGCCGCCGTGTGCGTCCGCGCCACGGGGACCGGCGGGCCCACCTGATGGATGTGCACGAGAACCTCTCGGAGTTCGCCACTGGGGAATCGGGAAACGGTCGCGGTCGGGCACGACAGGAGAACGGGAACAGCGGCCGACGTCCCTCGTGCCCGTACCGGATGCCGCCGCTTTCCTCACCGGCCGCACCGCGCCGCGGACCGTCGCCACCGGTGTCCAGGTGGGAGTGTAGACGGCAACCACCCCCCGGTCCGCCCGCAGGGCAACTGATCCTGCCCTGCTCGGGGCACGTGTCGTATACGTCCCCCGCTCCCGGGCGCACGCCGGGGTTCCCGCGGGTTACATCCGGTGGTACGCGGGGCGGTCACGCGCCGTCGAACGGACGAGGGCGCGCGGGTGAACTTCCGGGCCGGAAAGGTCCGGTCGGTGACCCGGGACAGTGCCTAGTGGCCCTCCCACTCCGGTTCTGGCCGGGTGGTGGGCGCGGCGGGGAACGGGGCGTGGTCCGGGGCGGCGAGCAGGAGGGCCTGGGCGGCTGCGTCGAGGTCCACGGCCGCGCCGAGCGGCAGGTCGAGTTCGGCGGTGAGCAGGGCCTTGGTCTCCCGGTGGGCCGGGGCGGGGCCGGCGGCCAGGCGGTGGGCGAGCTGGTCAGCGGCCTCGGCGGCGCGGTCCTCGGGGGCGAGCGGGCCCACCAGGCCGATCCGTTCGGCCTCGGCGGCGTCAACGGGATCGCCGAGCAGCAGCAGCCGGCTGGCCCGGCCGAGCCCGACGAGCCGGGGCAGCAGGTAGGCGGCGCCCGCGTCGGCGCCCGCCAGCCCGGCCCGGGTGAACGGGAAGACGAACCGCGCGCCCGGATCGGCCACCCGGAAGTCGGCGGCCAGCGCGAGGGCTGCCGCCGCACCGGCGGCTGTCCCCCTCACCCCGGCCACCACGGGGAACGGCGCCTCGCGCAGCGCCCGTACGACCTGGCCGGTGGTCCGGGTGAGCGCGAGCAGTTCGCCCGCGCCGAGCGCCAGGGTGGCCGCCACGATCCGTTCCGGGTCGGCGCCCGACCCGAAGCCGTGGCCGCTGCCGCCGAGCACCAGGACGCGGGTTCGCCCTTCCCGGACCAGCTCGGCCACCACGTCGCGCAGCTCAGCGATGATTTCCGCGGTGAGCGCGGGGCGGTCGGCCTGCTCCGGGCCGACCGTGATCACGCCTCCCGACCTCTCCAGCCGCAGGTAGCGCGTGCGCGCGGCGTCATTCGCGGAGCTGCTGGGGTGCCTCGGGTGCGGGCTCATGGCGTGGCCTCCTCGATGCCGACGCTATCACCCGATTTGTCGGCATGTAGGGTTCGCCGGGCGTGCCCCGGGCCCGCCTGACGGCGGGCGGTTCGCCGGGAGAACCTAGGGGCGAACCCGGGGGATCAGGCGAGCGTCGCCACAAGGATGGCCTTGATCGTGTGCATACGGTTCTCCGCCTGGTCGAAGACAACGGACCGCTCGGACTCGAAGACCTCGTCGGAGACCTCGAGGTGTTCCAGGCCGTAGCGGGCATGGATCTCGCGGCCGACCGCGGTGCCGAGGTCGTGGAAGGCGGGCAGGCAGTGCAGGAAGGTGGTGCCGGCCTTGCCGGTGGCGCGCATCACCTCGTCGGTGACGGCGTACGGCTTGAGCAGGTCGATCCGTTCGTCCCAGACCTCCTTGGGCTCGCCCATGGAGACCCACACGTCGGTGTGGACGTGGTCGGCGCCGGAGACGGCCTCGGCGACGTCCTCGGTGAGGGTGATCCGCGCGCCGGTGGTTTCGGCGAGCCGGTTCGCGTCGGCGATGACGGAGGCGTGCGGCCACAGGGGGCGCGGCGCGGCGATGCGGACGTCCATGCCCAGCAGGGCGCCGGTGATCAGCAGGGAGTTGCCCATGTTGGAGCGGGCGTCGCCGAGGTAGGCGTAGGAGATCTCCGGCAGCGGGCGCGGGTTGTGCTCGGTCATGGTGAGCACGTCGGCGAGCATCTGGGTGGGGTGCCACTCGTCGGTCAGGCCGTTCCAGACCGGTACGCCCGCGTGCGCGGCGAGTTCCTCGACTATGGCCTGGCCGTGGCCGCGGTACTCGATCCCGTCGAACATCCGGCCGAGCACCCGGGCGGTGTCCTTGACCGACTCCTTGTGCCCGATCTGCGAGCCGGACGGGTCGAGGTAGGTGGTCCTGGCGCCCTGGTCGGCGGCGGCGACCTCGAAGGCGCAGCGGGTGCGGGTGGAGGTCTTCTCGAAGATCAGCGCGATGTTGCGGCCGGTCAGCCGGGGCTGCTCGGCGCCGGCCTTCTTGGCCGCCTTCAGCTCCGCGGCCAGCTCCACGAGGTGCCGGAACTCCTCGGGCGTGAAGTCCAGCTCCTTGAGGAAGTGGCGGCCCTTGAGGTCGACGGGCATGCGGGGAACTCCTAGGCGTCGCGTGGTGGTCCTGCTCCTCGGCCGCTCTCCGGCCGCTGGAACTCTATACGATAGTCAGCATTCTTATACAGACCCGAGGGCGGGGGGGCGCGGGTGGTCCCGCTCACACTGCCGACCTCCCCCTTCTCGGGTCCGCCCACACCATCCGCCCGCACCGTCCGCCCACACCATCCGGCCACACCATCCGCCCGCGCCAGGTGTCAGACCGCGTCCCGTTCGATCGGGCAGCTCATGCAGCGCGGGCCGCCGCGACCGCGGCCCAGTTCGCTGCCGGGGATCTCGATCACCTCGATGCCGCGCTTGCGCAGGAACGTGTTCGTCGTCGCGTTCCGCTCGTACGCCACCACCACGCCCGGCTCCACCGCCAGCACGTTGCAGCCGTCGTCCCACTGCTCGCGCTCGGCGGAATGGACGTCCTGGGTGGCGATGAGCACGGTGATCGCGTCCAGGCCGAGCGCGGCGGCGATCGCCCGGTGCATGTGCTCGGGCGGGTGGTCGGTGACCTTGAGTTCGCCGTCGGCCGCGCCGGGCTCGATGGTGTACGAGCGCAGCATCCCCAGGCCCGCGTACTGGGTGAAGGTGTCGCCGTCCACCATGGTCATCACGGTGTCCAGGTGCATGAAGGCCCGGGTCTTGGGCATGTCCAGGGCCACGATGGTCTGCGCGGAGCCGGCCGCGAACAGGCCGCGGGCCAGCATTTCCACCGCCTGCGGGGTGGTGCGCTCGCTCATCCCGATGAGCACCGCGCCCTTGCCGAGGACCAGGACGTCGCCGCCCTCGATGGTGGAGGGGTAGGCGGCCTGGCCCTCGGACCAGACGTGGAAGCCGCCGCCGGAGAACAGCGGGTGGTGCCGGTAGATCGCCTCGAAGTGCACGGTCTCGCGCTGCCGGGCCGGCCAGCGCATGGCGTTGATGCTCACCCCGTCGTAGACCCAGGCGGAGGTGTCCCGGGTGAACAGGTGGTTGGGCAGCGGAGCGAGCAGGAAGTCGTCGAGGTCCATGGCGTGGAAGCGGACCGAGACCGGTTCGGGGAAGCGTTCCAGGTACTCCCGTTTGGTCATCCCGCCGACCAGCGCCTCGGTGAGTTCGGCGGGCGGCAGCTCGTCGAAGGCGGCGCGCAGGTGCTCGGTGGCGAGCGGGCCGTACTCCTTCTCCTGGAAGACCCGGTCCAGCACGAGTGCCTTGGCCGGTGGCAGCAGCAGGGTCTCGCGCAGCAGGTCGCCGAAGAGGTGCACCTCCACCCCGCGGTCGCGCAGCACGTCCGCGAAGCCGTCGTGCTCGGCGCGCGCCCGGCGCACCCACAGCAGGTCGTCGAAGAGCAGGGCGTCCTTGTTGGTGGGGGTGAGCCGCTTCAGTTCCAGGTCCGGGCGGTGCAGTATGACGCGGCGCAGCCGCCCGGTCTCGGAGTCGACATGGAATCCCATGAGCTAGACCTTCCCACCGGCGGGCGGAACACCACAGGTGGGACGCGACCGCGCCGGTCGCGGGGTGCGGGACGCGGCCCCGGGCCGCCCGCAGTTGAGCGGCCCGGTGATTCGCGTCACCATGGCGGCGGGTGGGGACGCGCGTCTATTGCCGCGAGTGGGGAGGCGCGCCCATCGCCGCGGGTGGGAGCACGTCGCCCCAGCCCGCCGGTGGGGGACTCGCCCACGGATCACAGGCGCGGGTCGACCGGTTCCGACTCCAGTGCGAGGACTGCGAAGACCGCCTCGTGGACCCGCCACAGGGGTTCACCGGCCGCCAGGCGGTCCAGTGCCTCCATGCCGAGGGCGTACTCGCGCAGCGCGAGCGAGCGCTTGTGGCCGAGGAACCGGCCGCGCAGCCGGGCCAGGTGCTCGGGGCGGGTGTACTCCGGTCCGTAGATGATCCGCAGATACTCCCGGCCGCGGCACTTGATGCCGGGCTGCACCAGGCGGCCCTCGGCGGTGCGGGTAAGGGCGGCCAGTGGCTTGACGACCATGCCCTCGCCGCCGGCCCCGGTCAGCTCCAGCCACCAGCTCACCCCGGCGGCGACGGACTGCTCGTCGCCGGTGTCCACCACCAGGCGGCCGGTGGAGCGCAGCAGCCCGCTCGTGTCGGCCGCGACCATGCGGTCGATCAGCGCGAGCTGGCGGTCGTGCGGGAGCGCGGCCAGGTTGCGGCCGGCCGCGGCGAGCAGGTGGAAGGGGGCCAGGCGCACTCCGTCCAGGCCGTCGGTGGTCCAGCAGTAACGGCGGTAGGCGTCGGTGAACGCCGCCGCGTCCGCCGCCCGCTCCCGCTGCCGGGTCAGCAGCGCCGCCACGTCGGTGCCGCGGGCGGCGGCGGACTCCAGTGCGGCGAGCGCGGGCGGGAAGGCGGCGCCGCCGGCCGCGCCCACCGCCGCGTACTGCCGGCGCAGCAGACCGGACGCCTTCAGCGACCAGGGCAGCAGTTCGGCGTCGAGCAGCAGCCAGTCGGTGTCCAGCTCCTCCCACAGGCCGGCGTCGGTGATCGCCCCGCGCAGCCGGGTCAGCACCGCCTCGGTGACGGCGGGGTCGTCGAAGAAGGGCCGGCCGGTGCGGGTGTGGAGGGCGCCGGTGACGGTGTCCGTGCCGAAGCGGGCGGCGGCCGCGTCCCGGTCGCGGCAGACCAGGGCGACCGCGCGCGAGCCCATGTGCTTCTCCTCGCAGATGACCTGGCGCACGCCGTCCTCGCGGTAGGCGGCGAACGCCTCCAGCGGGTGCTCCAGGTAACCCTCCTGGCCGGAGGTGGCGCTCGGGGCCATGGTCGGCGGCAGGTACGCCAGCAGGCGCGGGTCCACCGCGAACCGGGTCATCACCTCCAGCGCGGCGGCGGCGTTCTCCTCGCGCACGGCGAGCCGTCCCATCAGCGAGGTCTCCACGATGCGGCGGCCCTGGACGTCGGCCAGGTCCAGCGGCCGGCCCTCGCGGCCGCCGGGCGCCTCGCCGGCCAGCGGCTTGACCGGCTCGTACCAGACGCGCTCGGCCGGCACCTCGACCAGCTCGCGCTCGGGCCAGCGCAGCGCGGTGAGCTTGCCGCCGAAGACGGCGCCGGTGTCCAGGCAGATGGTGTTGTTCAGCCAGGAGGCGGTGGGCACGGGGGTGTGGCCGTAGACGACGGCGGCCCGGCCGCGGTAGTCCTCGGCCCACGGGTAGCGCACGGGCAGGCCGAACTCGTCGGTCTCGCCGGTGGTGTCGCCGTAGAGCGCGTGCGAGCGGACCCGGCCGGAGGTGCGGCCGTGGTACTTCTCGGGCAGGCCGGCGTGGCAGACCACCAGCTTGCCGCCGTCCAGGACGTAGTGGCTGACCAGGCCGTCGAGGAAGGCGCGGACCCGGTCGCGGAAGGCGGGGTCGCGCTCGTCCTCGGCGTCGAGCTGGGCGATGGTCTCGGCCAGGCCGTGGGTGGCCTGGACCCGGCGGCCCTTGAGGTGCCGGCCGAGCTTGTTCTCGTGGTTGCCGGGCACGCACAGGGCGGTGCCGGCCTCGACCATGCTCATGACGCGGCGCAGCACTGCGGGGGTGTCGGGGCCGCGGTCGACCAGGTCGCCGAGGAACACCGCGGTGCGCCCCTGGGGGTGGCGGCCGTCCGCGTACCCGAGCTTGCCGAGCAGCGTGTCCAGCTCGGCGGCGCAGCCGTGGACGTCGCCGATGATGTCGAACGGGCCGGTCAGGTGGGCCAGGTCGTTGAACCGGCGCTCGGTGACCACCTCGGCGGCGTCGATCTCGGCGGTGCCGCGCAGGACGTGCACCTTGCGGAAGCCCTCGCGCTCCAGGCCCTTCAGAGAACGGCGCAGCTCGCGCTGGTGGCGCTGCACCACGTGGCGGGGCATCGAGGCCCGGTCGGGGCGGGTGGCGTTGCGCTCGACGCAGACCTGCTCGGGCACGTCCAGCACGATCGCGATGGGCAGCACGTCGTGCTCCCGGGCCAGCGCGATCAGGGCCCGGCGGCTCTCGGGCTGCACGCTGGTGGCGTCCACGACGGTACGGCGGCCCGCCGCGAGCCGCTTGCCCGCGATGTAGTGCAGCACGTCGAAGGCGTCCTTGGTCGCGCTCTGGTCGTTCTCGTCGTCGCTGACCAGCCCCCGGCAGAAGTCGGAGGATATGACCTCGGTGGGCCGGAAGTGCCGTGCCGCGAACGTGGACTTGCCCGAACCGGTGGCCCCGATCAGCACGACGAGGGACAGGTCGGTGACGGGCAGCGTCCGCCGCGAAGAGCTCGCGGGGCTCGCCGGTGCCTCGGTACTGGTCATGCCACTGCCTCCTTCTCGTCCGTCGGGTCGGTGTCGGGGTCGTTGTCGGTGTCGCGGGGGTCGTCGGTGCCGGCCGGTCCGGCGGGGACGGGCTCGGCGGGGACGGGGATACGGGCGTCGAGCGCGCCTCGGTGCCGGGCGGGCGTGCCCTCGGCGGGTGCGGCCAGGGTGAAGACGGCCATCTGGGTGGGCGGGCCGACCTCGGGGTCGTCGGGGCCGACCGGCACGAACCGGACCGCGTACCCGTACCGTGCGGCCACCGGCCCGGCCCAGTCGGCGAACTGTGCCCGCGTCCACTCGAAACGGTGGTCCGCGTGCCGCACCTGCCCGGCCGGCAGCGACTCCCAGCGCACGTTGTACTCCGCGTTCGGCGTGGTCACCACCACCGTACGCGGGCGGGCCGTGCCGAACACCGCGTACTCCAGCGCGGGCAGCCGCGGCGGGTCGACATGCTCCACGACCTCGCTGAGCACCGCCGCGTCGTACCCCTTCAGCCGGGCGTCGGTGTACGTCAGCGAACCCTGCGTCAGCCGGACCCGGGACGACTGGCGCTCGCCCATCCGGTCCAGCCGCAGCCGGCGTGCCGCGATGTCCAGGGCGCGGGCCGACACGTCCATCCCGACGATCTCGGTGAACCGCGGGTCCTTGAGCAGCGCGGCCACCAACTGGCCCTGCCCGCAACCCAGGTCCAGCACCCGGGCGGCGCCGCCGTCGCGCAACTCGGCGAGGATCGCCTCCCGGCGCTGGACGGCGAGCGGGGCGGGCCGCTCCTCGGCTTCCTCGGGCACCTCGGGGGCGACCGCGTTGTCCAGTTCCTCGACCTCGATGTCGTCGGCGTCGGCCAGCCGGGCCAGCTCCAGCCGCTCCATCGCCTGTCGTGTCAACGACCAGCGGCGGGAAAGGTAACGGCTGGTGATCAGCCGCTGCTCCGGGTGCCCGGGCAGCCATCCCTCGCCGAACCGCAGCAACTTGTCCACCTCGTCCGGCGCCACCCAGTAGTGCTTGGCGTCGTCCAGCACCGGCAGCAGTACGTACAGGTGCCGCAGGGCGTCGGCCAGCCGCAGCTCGCCCTCGAGCACCAGCCCCACGTACCGGGACTCGCCCCACTCGGGGAACCGCTCGTCCAGCGCCACCGGCACCGCGCTCACCTGCCACCCCAACGGCTCGAACAGCCGCGCCACCAGCGCCGGTCCGCCCTTGGCCGGCAGCGCGGGCACCTCGATCCGCAGCGGCAACGGCGCCGCCGCCCGTTCCGGCAGCGTCCGGCACTCCCCGCGCAGCGCGGTACTGAACACCGTCCGCAGCGCCACCGCCAGCAGCGACGACGCGGCGTACGGCCGGTCGTTCACGTACTGCGCCAGCGCGGCGTCCGGCGCCCCGCCCCGGCCCTTGCCCTTCCCCCGGGCCCGCCGGAGCAGCGCCGCCGGATCGACCTCCAGCAACAGCGCCGCCGTGGTCCGCTCCGGCGACGCCTCGGGATAGAAGACATGGGCGTCCCCGTACGCGGTGGAGAACACCTGTGCCTTGTCGGGGTGCTTGTGCAGCAGGAATCCCAGGTCCGTCGCCGGACCCGCGCTGCCGTCGGTGGTGGTGATCGTCAGGAACACCGCTCGAGTATCCCCACCGCAGCCACGGCGGCACCACGCATTTCCCGGTGACCGGCCGGACGTCCCGCCGCTCGCCACGACGCCGGTCCGTCACCCGTCCCCGGCCAGCACCGCCGCGATCCGGGCGATCTCGTCCGGGCCGACCCGGCAGCAGCCGCCGATCAGCCGCGCCCCGGCCGACCGCCAGCGACCGACCCGGGCCGGGTCGAAGGCCGACCCCCCGTACCAGCGCCGCTCGGCCGCGTCCCACCCCTCGCCACTGTTGGGGTAGACCACCACGGGCTTGCCGGTGGTCGCCGCCGCCACCTCCACGGCGTGGTCCGCGTCCGCGGGCGCACAGCAGTTGACACCCACGGCGACCACGTCGTCCCGGCCCGCGGCCATGGCGAACGCCTCCGCCAGCGG
This sequence comes from Actinacidiphila acididurans, assembly GCF_016918855.1. Taxonomy (GTDB): domain Bacteria; phylum Actinomycetota; class Actinomycetes; order Streptomycetales; family Streptomycetaceae; genus Actinacidiphila; species Actinacidiphila acididurans. Next base: position 212,992 of record NZ_JADKYB010000012.1, on the reverse strand, counting down.
CTGCCCGGCGCGCGTACGCTCCCCCTCGATGGTGAAGGACAGCCACACCGGCACGCCCACTCCCTCGACCGCCCGCAGCATCGCCTCGGCCTCGTCCGCGTCCGGCACCGTCTCCAGCGCGAGGACATCGGGCTCGGCCTCGGCCAGCGTCTCGATCCGCGGCCGGTGGAAACGCTCCAGCTCCCGTACCGTCATCCCGTACCGCCCCCGGTACTCGCTGCCATCGGCCAGCATCGCCCCGTACGGCCCCACCGATGCGGCGACCCGTACTCCCGGTGTGCCCGCCGCCGCCCGCCGGGCCAGCGTGACGCTGCTGCGCAGCAGCGCGCTTGCCTCCTTTCCGCCGACTCCGCGCCGTGCGAAGCCTTCGTATGTCGCTTGGTAACTCGCGGTGATCAGGACCCGCGCCCCCGCCCGGACGTATGCGGCGTGCGCCGCCTCGATCCGAGCCGGGTCGTCGGCGAGCAACCGGGCCGACCACAGCGGGTCGGACAGGTCGCACCCCTGGTCGGCGAGCTGGTTGGACAGCCCGCCGTCCAGCACCAGGGCGGCGCCGCCGGACAGCGGCACGGACAGCGGCGTGGGTCCGGTCACGACGAAGTCACCCCAGCTGGGCCTGGACCTGCGAGGCGATCAGCTCCAGGTGGTCCAGGTCGGACAGGTCGAGGATCTGCAGGTAGAACCGGCTGGAACCCTGCTCCGCGTACTGCCCGATCCGGTCCACGACCTCGGCCGGCGTACCGGCGAGGCCGTCCGCCTTGACCTCGTCCACGTCCCGGCCGATGGCCGCGGCCCGGCGGGCCACCTCGGCGTCGTCCTTGCCGACCACGGCGACCACGGCGTTGGAGTAGACCATCTCGTCCGCCGCGCGCCCGGCGGCCGCGACGGCCTCCTTCACCCGGCCGATCTGCTCGGTGCTCTTCGCCAGCGGGGCGAAGGGCACGTTGAACTCGTCCGCGTACCGCGCCGCCAGTTCCGGGGTGCGCTTGGCTCCCATGCCGCCGATGATCACCGGCACCTTGGTCTGCGTGGGTTTCGGCAGTGCGGGCGAGTCCTTGAGCTGGTAGTACGTGCCGTCGAAGTCGAACGTCCGGCCCACGGGCGTGGACCACAGTCCGGTGACGACCGCGAGCTGCTCCTCGAGCCGGCCGAACTTCTCGGCCGGGAAGGGGATGCCGTACGCGGTGTGCTCCGCCTCGTACCAGCCCGCCCCGATCCCGAACTCGACGCGCCCGCCCGACATCTGATCCACCTGCGCGACCTGGATGGCCAGCACGCCCGGCAGCCGGAAGGTGGCCGCCGTCATCAGGGTGCCCAGTTTGATCCGGCTGGTCTCCCGGGCGAGACCGGCCAGGGTCACCCACGCGTCCGTGGGTCCGGGCAGCCCGTCCGAGTCACCCATCACGAGGTAGTGGTCAGAGCGGAAGAAGGCGTCGAATCCGAGGTCCTCGGTCGCCTTGGCCACCGCCAGCAGCGTGTCGTAGCTCGCCCCCTGCTGGGGCTCGGTGAAGATGCGTAGCTCCATGTCCTCCATCCTGCCCGCACCGCGGGCTCCATGGTCACTTAGGGGGTGCGTGCCGCGGGGTGGCGCTCCCCCTGCCCGGTCCCCCGGCTCCGGGTCCGCCCCCGACCCGGCACCGTGCGTCCGCCCGCCGGACCGGCCCCCGCAGGCCGCCCGGCGTGCCGACGCTCAGTCCTGGACGTCCCGGACCAGTTCCCGCACCCGGTCCTTCGCCTCGTCCACCGCGTCCAGCGCCTCGATGCAGTCCCAGTAATCGGCCTCTGCGTCGACCGTGCCCGTGACGGCCACCAGGGCGAGCCCGATCTCGCCCAGCAGCACACGCAGCGCGCGAAGCGTGCCGGCCGGGTCGCGTACCGAGGTCAGCAGAGCCGCTCTCGGTCCGGGACCGCGTGCCACGGCCGTCGGTGCCGGTCCGGCCCGCGCCACCGGACCACCGTGTTCAGGGCCGTCGCCCCGCGCCGACGCTCCGCTGCCCCGGTCCTGCCGACCGTGGCCGTCGTCGAGCAGCCGTGCCACCGCCTCGGTCAGTTCATAGGCCTGCCATGCCTCCGCGATGACGTCCTCGGGCTGCGGATGCCGGCGCATCACGCGTTCCGCCTCCGCGACCAGTCGTGCCGCGTCCATCTCCCCTGTCTCCTCCGGGTCCGTGGCGGTGACCTCGCGTCACCGCTGATGTCACCCAGAGTGACAGAGTTCGGCCGGTCCGGAAGGGCCTGTCGGCACATCTGTGGACAACCACGCGGCTGTGGACAACTCGCTCACCCGGACGAGGGATCCACGCCTCCGCCCGGCCGGGGAAACCGCAGTTCATTGCGGTCGATCTTCGCGGCGAGCGCGGCCAGCAGGTCGATGCCGAGCACTTCGCAGAACTGCAGGAGATACGCCAGCACGTCCGCGACCTCGTCCCGTACCCGATGAGCGGTGTCCTCGTCGGCCATCACCGCCCCGGCCTGCTCGGACGTGAGCCACTGGAAGATCTCCAGCAGCTCCGCCGCCTCCACGCTCAGCGCGGCCGCGAGGTTTTTCGGGGTGTGGAACGGCTGCCAGTGCCGGGCCGCCGCGAATTCGGTGAGGCGGCGCTGCAGCGCTGCGAGATCGGGGCCGTTGGCCCCCAAATCCTTGTCATCAAGGCCTTGGCCGGTCGGGCCTCGACCCGCCTGGCCTTCGCCGGCCGCCGCGCGTTCAGTTCCATCCGTCACCCGGACTGGTCTACCGCATCCTCCCGATCCGCGCCGAGGCCGGTGATCGTGACGCCGCCGAGGCCGTCCGCGCAGGCGGGGTCCTGGACGGTGGCGAGCAGGCGGATGTGGCCGCGGCCGGCCGCCAGCCCGGCGAGCCGCAGCAACTCGCGCAGCTGACGGCGGTCGAGGCCGAGGTCGAGGCCGTCGCCCAGCACGGTCAGGACCTGCCCGGCCGGCAGCAGTTCCGTACTCGTGTCCACGTCCAGCACGCTGGGCCCGGTGAGCAGGACCAGCGCCAGCGCGACGAAGCGGAGTTCGCCGTCGCCGAGCCGGTCGATGGGGACGAGGCCCAGCGGACCGCGGTCCACCGCCGCCGTCACCGCCTCGACCGGCGGGGTACGGCTGTCGCCGGGCAGCACGGCCGGGAGGGTGATCAGCCCCTCGACCGGCCCACTGCACACCTCACGCACCGCGTTGACCAGCGCGGCGTGCCGGGTGGCGCACTCCCCTTCGGTCCTGGCCAGGACGGCGGCGAGGTTGTCGCAGGAGGTACGCAGCCGGCCGGCGGCGACCGGCACGGGCGCGCGCATCAGCTCGGGGCGGGGCTCGACGGGAAAGACACCGCGCAGCGCCACAACCATTTGTTCGGCCGCGGCGAGCACCAGCCGCTGCCCGTCGGTGCTGCCGGAGACCCGCAGCGGCAGCAGCGCGGTCGCGAGCCGGTCGTCGGGCAGCGGGGCCTTGGTCACCGCGACCGCGCCGGCGGTGTGCCAGGCAGCTTGTACGGTACGGCGGTGCGGGTCCCGGAGCGCGGTGGTCAGCAGGGTCTCACCACCACCGGTGAGCCGCTCGCCGACGATCCGCAGGGCCGGCTCGGTCTGCACGGCCACGTCCAGCCGGACCGGGCCGAGGGGTCCGGTCACGGTGCAGCCGACACGGAAGCCGCGGCGGCCCTGCACGTCGGGCTGGGCGCTCTGCGGTACGCACGCGGTCGCGCCCCCGCGCACGGCACCGAACGCCTCGGCGAGCTCCGCCCCGCAGGCCAGCCGGCCGAGCGCGGTCACGGCCTCCAGCACGCTCGACTTTCCGGTGCCGCTTCCCCCGCTCAGCAGGGTCAGCGGGCCGAAGGCGAAGGTCGCCCCGCGATGCGATTTGAAGGCCGACAGCCGCAGTTCGGTGACGACAGGGCGGTTGTGGGGGGTACTCATGGGCGGGACCGTATTCAGCGGTCGGACCGGCGAACCGTTCATGCACAGCCGTGATCATTCGATCGGGGGACATCGCGCATGACCGGGTCCGACAGTGGAAATGACCCTCGTGCGGCCGTGTCAGCGGAGCGGCCGCAGGCGCCACCCGCGGCGTGCGGCCCCCGGCCGTTCCCGACCGCCGCCCGGCGCTTCCCGATCACCGCACTGTTCTTTCCCTCCGCGCGCCCGGTCACTGTCAGTGGCTCCGGCTACGGTGACGAACGTGACCACCACGAGCTACGTCGCCCTGCTGCGCGGGATCAACGTCGGGGGGAAGAACAAGGTCCCCATGGCGACTCTGCGCGAGTTGCTGACGCGCATCGGAGCCACCGACGCGCGCACCCACCTCCAGTCCGGCAACGCCGTGTTCACGCACGAGGAGGAGGATCCGCTGCGGCTTGCCGCCGAACTGCAGCGGGCCATCACGGAGGAGCTCGGCCTGACGATCTCCTGCCTGGTGCGCTCGGGCACGGATCTGCGCCGTGCGGTGGAGGCCAACCCCTTCCCGATGGAAGGGATCGACGGATCACGTTTCCTGGTCGTCTTCCTGTCCGGTCCACCGCCCCTGGACCGGCTGGCGACGATCGACCCGGCTGCGTACGCACCCGACGCGTTCCGGCCGGGCGAGCGGGAGATCTACGCCCACTTTCCCGACTCGATCCGCGATTCCAGGCTGGCCGCCCTGTTCACCGACCGGTGGCTGGGCATGACGGCGACCGCGCGCAACTGGAACACGGTCACCAAGCTGCTGGCGCTCAGCGGGAGCTGACCGCCGAGCACAGGAAGAGCTCGCCGGGCCGGAAGTCCGTACGGGTGCAGTGGGCGCGGACCCAGACCGCGTTGTCGTGGCCGATGGCGGTGGACGGACCGCCGAGGAGCACATAGCGCAGCTTGCCGGTGGCCACGAGGTGCTGGAGCCAGGCCGTGGACGGGCTGGGCACGGCTCCGGTGAAGCCGCCCATGGGCATGACGGGGGCTCCTGCATAAAGGATGAAGGGAGAGGCGACTCGCCAACTGGTGGTGGCGAAGAGGAAGGAGGCACCGTCGCGGTTGGCGCGGGTGTAGGCGAGCAGCCGCAGTTGGTCGGGGCTGAGGGCGCGCGGCAGCCCGTAGCCGGTGACGGGGAAGGTCGCCGCCGTGACGCGGTGCGGGGCGTGCCCGGCCCGGCCGGTACGGACGCCCGCGAGGCCGTGCCGGCCGTGGACGCCGGCACGGGTCGAGGAAGGCGACCCGTGCGCCGACGAGGGGACCGCCGTCGCCGAGCCCGGGGTGCCCGCGCCCGGGGTGCCGGTGGCCGCGGGGTGTGCGGCGGCCGGCGGCCGGCGGTGGTGGCCGACGACGTCCGCGATGGTGAGGGGTCCGGCGGCGCCCATGCCGGAGTGGCCGTACTTGCTGTCGAGGACGGAGGACGCCCACGCGGCGGAGGGCAGCAGCATGCCCACCAGGCCGAGACCCAGGCCGAGGGCCGCCACGCGGTGCCGCGCACCGAGGGTTCCGGTCCGGGAGGCGGCCAGCAGCCCGACCGCGCCGAGCCCGAGGACGGCGGCCACCGGGGCCAGCCATGGGAGGAAGGAGAAACGGGCGGCGGTGAGGGCCGACCAGCCCACCGTCGTGATCACAGCGGCCGGCAGTGCCCAGGCCCGGTCGCGAGTACCGCTGCGCCAGCCGCGCCACAGCAGCGTCGTCCCGCCGCCGAAGAGCGCCGCGATGGGCACGGCGACGACGCCCATGTAGTACATGTGCGTGCCGACGGCGCCGGCGCTGAAGACGACGAAGAAGGTGGCGAACCAGGTGCTCCACAGCACGAATCCGGCCCGCAGCGGATCCGTGCGGGGCCTGCCGCGCCGCCAGAACAGGCCGCACGCGGCGCCGAGCACCGCGGCGGGGTAGAGCCAGCCGGTCTGTGAGGCCAGCGGCTTGCGCACCAGCTTGACCCAGTCGTTGTGGTGCGGGGTGGAGCCGGCGTCCTCGCGAGGGGTGCCGGCCATGGAGGAGGTGTCGACGCTGCCGGTCTGCTGCGCGCTGACACCCAGAGAGGAGAAGCGATTGAGGAAGTTGTAGCCGACGACCTGGCTGACCGCGGAGTTGTCGGTGGTGCCGTCCACCCATGGCCGGTCGTGCGCCGGGGTGGCCGTGACCAGCAGCACCCAGGAGGCGGAGACGGCCACGCACACGCCGAGGGCGATGCCGAGGTGGGCGAGGCGGCGGCGCAGGGCGGCGGGGGCGGCCACGGCGTAGGTCAGGCCGAGCGCGGGCAGTACCGCCCAGGACTCCAGCATCTTGGCCTGGAAGGCGAGCCCCACCCACACCCCGGCCGCGATCAGGGACCGCAGCCGGGCCTCGCGGGCGGCGCGGATGGCGGCACTGGCCGCCAGCAGCACCAGCAGGGTGAAGGCGGGGTCCTCGACCTGGGTGCGGAACAGGCCGGTGACGGCCGGGGTGGCGGTGAAGGCCGCGGCGGCGAGCAGGCCCGCGGCGGGGCCGGCCCAGCGCCGTACCGCGCGGTGCAGCACGGCCACGCTCAGCACGCCCTCGAGCACCTGCGGCAGGGTCAGCGCCCACCCGTGGAAGCCGAAGATCCGCACCGACAGCGCCTGCGGCCACATGAAGCCGGGCAGTTTGTCGATGGTGATCGAGTTGCCGGGGTCGAACGAGCCGTAGAAGAAGCCCTTCCAGCTCTCGCTCATGCTCCGCACGGTCTCGGAGTAGAAGGGGTGGTAGGTGCTGTGCTGGATGTCCCAGGCGAACAGCACGGCCGCCACCGCGAGGATGCCCAGCAGGGCCGGTCTGCTCCAGTCGGGGTCGCCGTCCGGCGAGCGCCACGGCCGTGCGGCGAGGCTGAGTGCGGGCATACGGGTACGGGTGCGCGCCTCGACCAGTGCGGGCGCGTCTGTGCTGGCCATCCGAGCGAGTCCCTCCGGCGTTCCGGTCGCCGTGCTAGATGGCGAAATCGCCCGGTGGGATGCCTGTCAGTTCCGGCGGTCACGAGTGTTCACCGGGACGTAACCTGAGCGTCGTACAGGCGGGGCTGCCATGCCACTCGTACGACGGTCGGCAGGTGTGATCGTCGGAGTACGCGGGCCCAGCCGGCCCAGCCCCGCTCCCGCTCGCCCCCGGGACCCGCACCCGCGCCCGTCCTGCCCGCCCTACTGCAACTACAACCACCCCCGGCGAGCCGCCTGCAGCCCCGCCTGGAAGCGGGTCTGGGCGCCGAGTTCCGCCATGAGTTCGCGTACGCGGCGCTGGGCGGTGCGCGGGTGCCAGCCCATGTGCCGGGCTATCGCCTCGTCGGTCAGGCCCGCGGCCAGCAGGCCGAGCAGGGTGCCGCGGTCGGCCGGGTGCCGGGCCGAAGTCCGCGCCGTCCCCGCCCCCGTCCCCGTCCCCGTCCCTGGCGGGCCGAACCGGATCGGCACCGCGTCCGCCCACACCTCCTCGAAGAGCGCGATCAGCGTGTCCAGCAGCGAGGACTGATGGATGATCAGCGCGCTGTCGCTGGTCGGGGAGCGTTCCAACGAGATCAGCCCGATCCGGTCGTCGGCGATGAACATCTTGACCGGCACCCCGGCGGCCACCCGGGCCTGTTCACCGCTGGCCACCAGGTCGCGGATCGCGGCCGGCCGGCCCGGCAGTTCGAGGCCGGTCCGGTCGTATACGCACCGGTACCGCACGCCGGTCGGCAGGAGTTCGGACTCGATGTCGTTGGTGCCGGCCCCGCCGATGTACGGCGGCCGGTCGAAGGCGCTGACCTGGTGCCGGGCGCTGCGCTGGAGCTGGGCGAGCCGTTGCACGGTGCCCTCGCGCGTGGTCACGGTCTCGACGATCTCCGTGGAGCTGACCGCCTTCTGCCCGGCGCGGAACCGTTCCATCAGCCCGGCGGCGAGCACCCGTACCTGTTGCAGCGCCTGTTCCTGGGAGCGGACCAGCACCTCCATCGCCATGTCCGGCCGCGCCGGCTGGTAGCGCACCGGCCGGCCCGGCAGCCGGGAGACGAGCCCCTTCGTCTCCAGCACGGCGAGCGACGCCGTCACCCCGGCCACCGTCACCCGGCCCCGCAGCTCGGCCGCCGTCGCGGGGGCGCCGTCCAACAGGGCCAGGTAGACCTCCTGCTGGCCGGAGGTCAGGCCCAGCGCGTCCAACATTGCGGATCACCACCGTATTCACGACAGGGACGTGAACTCCCCACCATGCTCCCTTCCGACCCGGCCGCGCGGCGTGGAAGCGTGACCGGAAACACAGCGCGATCTTGGGAAGGAGGCACGGGTGCGCATCCAGCGCAATCGCCGTACGGCCGCGGTCGGGGCGGTCCTCGCCCTGGCCGCGGTCCTGATACCCGGAGCCTGGGGCGGGCCCGCGACGGCCGCCGCCCCGCGACAGGCCGCCCGGCCGGCCCCGGCCACTGCGACGACCAAGGGCTTCGACCCGTCCCGGGCCTATGTGCCGGGCTCACCGACACCACTCCAGACGTCCGCCGGCACGGCAGCGGCGGCCGACGACCCGGCCTCCGGACCGACCGGACCCACCGGACCCACCGGACCCACCGGACAGGCCACACCGGCCGCCCCCAGCGCCGACCCCAACGGCGGCACCCTCGGCCTCGACGTCGCCGCGGGCGTGGAAACCGCCCAGGGCGTCCCGTTGACCAGCCCGTTGCCCGGCGGCGACTCGCTCCAGGTGTTCAGCATGGGCGTGGTCAGCCGGGTCCGCGCCGACGGCAGCACCGTCTGGCAGCGCGGCACCGGCTCGCTCTACCGCGACTGGCACCTGACGTTCAACAGCGCCGGCTACGTCCCGACCCCGCAACTCGTGGTCGGCACCGACCCGGCCGACCCCTATTACGTGACCACCGGCGCGTCGTACTCGATGGGCGGCCCCACGCCGTACGCCGTCGGTGACCTGACCGGCGACGGCTCGCCCGACATCGCGGTCGCCGAGACCGTGGGCGTCAACCTGGGCGCGGCGAGCTGCGGTTCCTGCGGCTGGCCATTCACCGTCCCCGGCTCCGACCTGCACTTCGGCACCTTCGTGACGGTCCTCGACGGCCGCACCGGCGCCACCGTCGACCACGAGCTCGACCCCGGCTTCGTCACCCAGCTGGCCGTCGTCGGCCACGACCTGGTGATCGGCGACGAGACCGGCTCGCCCAGCGGCAAGAACGGCCCGGGCGCCTGGGACTCCGTCACGACCGTGCGGGCGATCACCCTGCGCGGTGACCACGGCACGACGACCGCCCACCAGGAGTGGCAGTACTCCACCGGCGCGCAGTGGGGCCGGCTGCTCGGCCTGCGGCCGGTCCCGGTCGACGGCGGCGCCGTGGCCGTCTCCTGGACCGACACCCCGCTCGGCCTCGGCGTCCCCGGACCCCCGGACGGCCATGTGGTGCTCCTCGACTCCCGCGGCACCGTCCGCTGGGACCACCGCACCGCCGGCTACCCGGTGCTGTCGGCGTACGACCCCAGCCGCGGCCTGCTCGCCGTCGCCGAACTGACCGACCCGGCCACCGCGGTCGGCTACACCCTCACCGGCCTGCGGCCCTCCGACGGCCGCGCCGTCACCGCCGTCCCCACCGACGGAGTGCTGCCGACCACCCTGACCGTCGGCGCGCTGGACCGGCACGCCGGCACCTCCTGGCTGGTCAGCGGCGTGGTGACCACGCCGGACCAGGTCAGCCCGCCCGGCTACAACTTCACCGCGGCCACCGTGGCCGCGGTCGACCCGGCGGCCGGCCGCACCCAGTGGACCCGTACGCTGCCCGCCGCGAACGGCAACCCGCCGCAGCCCGGCACCGTCGCGGTACTGCCGTCGGCCGGCGGCGCCGCCACCGTCGTGGTCGGCTCCTACCTCGGCTCGGTGACGCCGAGCCCGCAGGCCCCCTTCGACAGCGCCTTCGACGTGACCGGCCTGTCCGGCGCGGACGGCGCGGTGCGCTGGGAGCACTCGGGCGACACGGCCGACCCGCTGACCATGGCGGCCGACCGGAACGGAGTCCGCGGCGTCACCGCCGAGCAGCGCGCGGTCGTCTACGACGCGTCCGGGCGGGCGGCCGACCGCTCGCCCCTGCTCGGCGACCTGTACGCGGCCGTCTCGGCGGACGTCAACGGCGACGGCCGCCCCGACGACATCGCGGGCGGCCAGAGCGGCGCCGTCTACGCCATCGACGGCCGCGCCTTCTCCCCCGCCGACGACACGCCGCGGACGCTGTGGCGGGCCGACGTGGGCGGACCGGTGCACGCGATCGTGCCCACCGCTGTCGCCGGCCGGCCCGTGCTGGCGGTCGCCGCCACCGATCGGGTCGTGATCGTCGACGAGCGCACCGGACAGGTCCTGCACACCGTACGACTGCCCGGCCAGTACGTGTGGAACGTGGCGGCCGGCAGCGCCGGCGGCCGGACCGTCGTGGTGACGGGCACCGACCGGCTGTCGGCGTTCGACGCGGCCACCGGACAGGCCCTGTGGACGTACGCGCCGCCGGCCGCCTCCTGGTTCGCGAACGCCTCGGTCACCGACGGGATCGTCGTCACCGAGTACCAGGACCAGGTCGGCCGCCACCAGGCGCCCATCGCGATGGCGGCGCTCGGCCTGGACGCCCGCAGCGGTGACCGGGTCTGGACGGCCCCGGCCGATCCGGCGGCGACCTTCGCGCCCCAGTTGCACAACGGAGTCGTGGCGGGCCCGGGCATCCCCGGCGCCGGCCCGGACGGCGCGGCCTTCGCCTGGACCACCGCCGACGGACAGGGCCGGATCGACGTGCGCGACGCCCGTACCGGCGACCTGAAGTACAGCGACACCGACGGCAGCCTCACCAACCACGAGGCGTACGCGCTCGATTCGCGCGCCGGGCTGATCGCCACGGGGGACAGCGGCTCGGCCGCGATCACGCCGGACGGCCCGCAGGTGTCGCTGTCGGCCAGCGGTACGGACGCCGGGATCGCCACGGCCGGCGGCCGGCCGATCCTGGTGACCGCCCACATCGCGGTCAACGCGTACCCGATGTCGGTGCTGTCCACCGGGGACGCCTCGGTCGCCCCGCTCGCGTCGTACCAGCCGTACCAGACCGGCCAGGTGGACGTCACCGCCGACAACAAGGTGCTCACCACGCCGATCGACTGGCGCGCGCACCAGATCCTCACCGCCGAGTCCGGCCAGACCGTGCGCCCGTACCAGGTGTCGATCCAGCACGGGTTGCTGGCCCTGGCACCGACCGGCAGCCCGGCGGCGAACGCGGTGCGACAGCGCACGATGGCGCCGAAGGCCGCGGCCGCGCGGCCGACGACGGTGCCGCTGGAGACCGCCGCGACCACCGTCGCCAGGACCGGCACCGCACAGCCGTCCGGCCGCATCGCGGTACGCGGCTGGAGCGGCACCGGATCCCCGCAGCTCACGGCCGACGACCCGGCGGGGTACAGCCCCGCCGCCCTGCGCGCCTACCTGGGCCTGCACGGGGCCGGCGCCGGCCAGACGGTCGCGGTGGTGGACGCGCCCGGCGACCCGGCGATCGCCGCCGACGTGGACCGGTTCAGCGCGCAGTACGGGCTGAGCCAGGTGTGCTCCGGCGGCACGACAACGGGCTGCTTCGACTTCACCGTCACCGCGCCGCAGGGCACCGGGCCCGACGACGGCGGCTGGGGGCTGGAGACCACCATGGACGTCGAGTGGATCCACGCCGTGGCCCCGCAGGCGGCGGTGGTGCTGGTCGAGGCCGAGAACGCCACCTTCGCCTCGCTGTTCCGGGCGGTGGACTCCGCCGCGGCCCTGCACCCGGACGCGATCAGCATGAGCTGGGGCATCCCGGAGGAGTTCACCGACGAGACGTACTACGACGGGCACTGCCGGCTGACCGCCTCGGTCTGCTCGGTGGCCAGCGGCGACTACGGCCACCCGGGCTCGTACCCGGCGTACGCCCCGGCCGTGCTGTCGGTCGGCGGGACCACGCTCCAACTCGCCGGCGACGGTTCGGTGACCGGCGAGACGTCCTGGTCCGGCAGCGGCGGCGGCCGCAGCTACGTCGAGCCCGTGCCCGGCTACCAGAAGGGCGTGGTCAGCGGCGGGCGCGGCATCCCGGACGTCAGCTTCGACGCCGATCCCGCGACCGGGGTGGCCGTCTACGACAGCGTCGGACCGTACGGCCAGTCGGGCTGGTTCCAGGTGGGCGGCACCAGTCTCGGCGCCCCGGCCTGGGCGGCGGTCCTGGCCTCCGCCGACCAGTTGCGGGCCGCGGCCGGCAAGGCCCGGCTGACCGGCGCGGACGGCTCCGCCCAGCGCGCGGTGTACGCGGTCGCCGGCCGACTCGGTGACATCGTGTCGGGACCGGCCAACGGGTACTGCCCCGCCCAGTGCGCACCGGGCACCGGCTACGACTTCGTCACCGGACTCGGCAGCCCGCGGGCGGGCATCGACGCCACCCTGGCCGCGACTCCCTGACGCGACCCGCCGGTTGTCCCCCGCGCCCCCGGTCCTCGGTCCTCCCGCCGAGAACCGGGGGCGTGGCGGTTCACGAGCCTCGGGCCGCGCGAGGTCCGGGCCGGTGCGGGCGCGCAGTGCCACCGCGAAGTGTCCCGGTCAAGCCCGGACCTGCCCGGAGTGCGTCAGCCAAGCCCGGACCACCGCGGAGTCCCCCGCCAAGCCCGGATCGGCCCGGCTCAACCGCGGCCGGGGCAGCGCAACCCCCGGCGTACCGCCATCCCCCCTACGCCGGCACCCCGTCCGGCAGCACCTCGAAGCCGCTCAGGCCCTCGGGCTCCTCCTGCCAGGACCGGACGCGGTCCACGCGGGCGGCGTCCGAGCCCCGGGCGGCCCATTCGCTCATCCGGTGGACGGGCTCGGGCTCGCCCTCGAAGACCGCCTCCACCTGGCCGTTGGTCAGGTTGCGCACCCACCCCGCGACACCCGCCTCGCGGGCCGCCCGCCGGCAGGTGTCGCGGAAGAAGACGCCCTGGACCAGGCCGGTGACCAGGACATGGGTACGCACGCTCATGCCGATGCCTCCTCGTGAAGGATTCCGGGGACGCCTCCCGCCAGGGGATCAGTGGATCACGCGGCCCGGCGCGCCACCACGACCTTGCCCGTGACGTGCCCGGACTCCACCAGCCGGTGCGCCTCGCGCAGCCCGGCCGCGCCGAAGTCGTCGATCGTCGTCGTCATGGTGGTACGGATCCGTTTGTCGTCCACCAGGGCGGCCACGTCCTCCAGCAGTTCCTTCTGCCGGATCATGTCCGGCGTGCCGTACATCGTCCGGGTGAACATGAACTCCCAGTGCCAGGCGATGCTGCGGGACTTCAGGGGCAGCAGGTCCAGGCCCTCGGGCTCGTCGATGCCGGTGATGTGGCCGAACGGCCGGACGATCCGCGCGTACGCCTCGATGTTGCCGCGCGAGTGCGGGCTGAACAGGTAGTCCAGCCCGTCGGGCACCTCCCGCAGGGTGGTGGCCACCAGGTCGTGGTGGTCGACGAGGGCGTCGGCGCCCATCGCGGTGGCCCACTGCCGGGACTCCGGCCGGCTCGCCGAGACGAGCACCCGCAGCCCGGTGAGCTCCTTGGCGAGCTGGACCAGCACCGACCCGACGCCGCCGGCCCCGCCCAGCACCAGCAGCGTGCCCCGGGACGAGGCGTCCAGGCCGAAGCGCTCGAACAGCGTCTCCCACGCGGTGATGGTGGTCAGCGGCAGCGCGGCGGCCTCGGCGAAGGACAGGCTCTCGGGCTTACGGGCCACCACCCGCTCGTCGACCGCCTGGAGTTCGGCGTTGCTGCCCGCCCGTGTGACGTCCCCCGCGTACCAGACCTCGTCGCCGGCCGCGAGCGTCGTCACCTCCGGGCCCACCGCCTCCACCGTGCCGGCCGCGTCGAAGCCCAGGACGCGTGGCTGGTCGGAGGGGGTCAGGGAGGCGCGGAGCTTGACGTCCGCGGGGTTCACCGAGACGGCCGCCACCCGTACCAGGACGTCCCGCGGGCGCAGCTGCGGCACCGGCACCTCGACGTCCCGCAGGCACTCCGGGTCCTCCACCGGCAGCCCCCGGTAGGAGGCGACGGCCTTCATGTGCCCTGCCATGGCATGCTCCTTCTCGTCCGGCGGCACCTTCGGCGTTTTTGCGTCGTCTGCGGGCGTCGTCCGCCGGCGTCGTATGTCGGCTTTCGTCCGTCCACCCGCGTCGTACGCCGGCGCCGCCCGGTGTCCGTCTGTCTGCTTCTGTCAGCTTCTGTCGCGTGTCCACCGCCATCTTCCGGCGGTCCTTCCCTCGGCGCACCCCCGCGCGGAACACCGGAGGTCCCGCAGTTCGTTGGCTGCTCGCAGGCGTATGCCCCAGGAGGGGTCTTCGATGGCATTACCGTTTGACATGTGCCGTCGAACACATATGGGGGGTGCATTGCTCTTTGCATATGATCATTTATTTAGAGTGACTTCAGGTCGCGTGCACCTGTGATGTCTCAGGGGGAGTACACGGATGGAGAGGGACGGAGCACGATCTTCCGGCACGGCGAGCACCACCCGTCCACCCGAGCGGGGACGGACGCCGGCGCAGCAGCTTCTCGACCAGGAGGCGCGGATACTTCAGCTCTTCGCACAGCGATTACACGACATCTACGGTCCCGTGTCCGACGACCCCGACGCCTGGTACTGGGCCGAGGAGCAGGCCCGGCGGATCATCGTCGACTGCGCGGACAGTCTCGCCCAGGGGACCACGATCGTCTCGGCGCCGCAGACCTGGGGCCAGGTGGCCCCGGACAGTGACCGCGTCACGCGGCTCGGCCTGCGGCTGACCCAGTTCGTCCAGTCCTACACCGCCTTGACCGAGGTGGTCATGGACGCCATCGGCCGGGCCGTCGTCGCGCCCGCCGGCCCGGATCCGGACCAGCCGGACGAGGGGGAGGAGTTCGCCCGGGCCGCGGTGGCCGGCTACGCCGCCGCCGTGCGCTCCCTGCACCAGGGCGTCGGCAGCCGCTTGGAGGCCGGCACGGTCGGCTGCGACAAGATCTCGCTCACTCGGGTCAAGGAACTGCACGAGGAGAACCGGCGCTGGCTGGCCCGGGAGATCCACGACGAGTTCGGCAACTCCCTGAGCCTGGCCATGCGGCAGCTCGAGCTGCACGAGGTGCTGGCCGGCCGGGCGGGCGCCGACATCGGCCCGCAGATCCGGGCGGCGAAGGCGGCGCTCGCCGAAGCGCTGGACACCAGCCGCCGGCTGGTGACCGAGCTGCGCCGGCCCAATGTCGCCGGCTCGCTGTCCCTCGCCCTGCGCCGGTTCGCGGAGACCACCGAGGACACCGGCTGCCGCATACGGATCTGGGTGGAGGGGCCGGAGGATCGGCTACCGGGGTGGCTGGCGGAGGAGCTGTTCCTGCTGATCCGCGAGTGCCTGCGCAACGCCCTGCGGCACGCCTCGGCCACCAATGTGGTGGCGAGTGTCGACGTCGTCCCCGGCCACATCCGGGCCGAGGTCATCGACGACGGCAAGGGCTTCGACCAGGCCGCTCTCGGGGAGGGCGGCAACGGGCTGGGGGTCATGGCCGAGCGGGTCCATCTGCTGCACGGCTCGCTGAACATCAGCAGCGCCCCCGAGGTCGGCACCCGCATCACCATGTCGATGCCCTTCGACGACGGGGGTGCCGGTGGCTGAGGGGACCATCAGCATCCTGGTCGCCGACGACCACACCCTGCTGCGCCAGGCGCTCAGCGACCTGCTGGCCGCCGAGCCGGACTTCGACGTGGTGGCCCAGGCCGCGACCGGCACCGAGACGGTGCGCCTGGCCGGGCAGTACCGGCCCGACGTGGTCATCCTCGACATAGAGATGCCGGAGAACGACCCGGCCACCACCGTGCGGTGCATCCTGATGCAGCTTCCCGAGGCCCGCATCATCGTGCTCAGCATGGACGACAGCCAGCCGCTGGTCCGGGAGTTGCTGTCGCTGGGGGTGCACGGTTATCTGCACAAGAGCGTCAGCCGGGAGACCCTGGTCTCCGCGATCCGCGAGCGCCAGGCCGGCGGCCGCCGCACCGTGACGGTGTCGGTCTCCGCCGCCAGCCTGGAGCCGTCGGCGGCCGAGCCGGAACTGCACGGGGGCCTCACGCTGCGGGAGATCGAGGTGCTGACCCTGGCGGGGCGGGCGCTGAGCAACCGCCAGATCGCCATCAAGCTCGGCATCGCCGAGGGTACCGTCAAGCGGCATCTGCGCAACGTGTTCGAGAAGCTGGGCGCGGTCTCCCGGATCGACGCGGTGAACAAGGCGGTGGCCCGCTCGCTGATCCCCGCGCCGGGCCGGGCGGACGACCTGGTGCCGCCCCGTTGAGGCCTGCCGTTCGGTCCACGCCGGGTGCCCGACCGCACCCGGCGCTGCGCCGTGCCCGGGTCGTCCTCGCCGCCCGGTGCCCGGTGAACGGGCTGTGAAAACCGGGCGCCGGGGAAGTGGCCGATTCTTCGGCGGCCTGCGCCGCGAGGAGTACGCCCTGCCGCTCCCGCCTGTCCCTGCCACCGTCTCCTCCCTCGTCCTGAATCCGCACGCAGGGCCAAGGTTGCGGTACGGCGCGCGGCGGGCGCACACCCCCAAGGGGTGGCCCGGCATGTGTCTTTAGAGGGATCGGAATACCGCCAAGAGGTAACCCGCGTTGCCTCCGAGGACTATTCAGACGGCAGGTGCCCGAGTCCTAGCATGAGTGCCGTGCGAGCGACCAGGGGAGCGTCACCGGCCGGTCTCCGGGCCGATCCGGTCCGGCCCCGCCGGTACGGCGGATTCCCGGCCCTCCCCCGCGCACAAGGTGCCGGTCGCCGCCGCTTCCGGGCGGCGACCGCGCCGGCCGCGAGGTGAGCGAATACCGTCCGCCGGGGCAATGACGGCCCGCAGCGGCACTGACACACGGGGGGACAACGGGGTCGGTCCGGCATGTCGGTCACAGGGGCTGCTGCGCCCTGCGACCGTGCGGCATCGGCCGCCTTCCTCCCCTCAGTATCCGCACACCTCAGCGTGACGGGCTGTGGTCCGTGACGCCGCACGACCTTGGGTACGAGCGTGATCCTCGGGGCGGCATTACGCCTGCCCCCACCGTGCACCACCGTCTGCCTGCACCGTTCGGGTTCCTAACCGAGGAGAGACCTTGACCGACCTCATTTCCCGCGGCGCTTCCCGTGGCCGCGACTGGCTGCGCAGCAACAACCTCGCGTACAGCGACGAGATCCCCCTGGAGGCCTCGACCAGCCAGTTCGAGGGTGGCGGCCACTACGGCGTCGAAGTTCCCGTCATCAACTCCTTCAAGGTGCTGGAAGCGACCCTGACCCTGCTGCAGCGCGAGGGTCTTCCGGTCACCCGGTTCAACGAGACCCTGGGCGCCTTCCTGCTGTCGGACGCCGAGGTCAAGGACATGCTGGACCTGTGCCGTGAGAACGGCGTGGGCATGGTCTTCGCCCTCGGCCCCCGGCCGGAGTACGACCGCAAGGCCGCCTTCTACCGCGGCGGCTTCGGTGGTTCGCAGGGCCGCCGCGTCAACAACAACGACGCGCTGGCCGTCTCCGCGGACGAGGCGATCCGGCTCACCGAGCTGGGCTGCCGCGGCCTGATCGCGTACGACCTCGGCGTGATGCGGATGCTGAAGACCATGCGGGACACCGGCGCGATCCCGGCCGAGACCCAGTTCAAGGCGTCCTCGCACTGCATCGTGTCGAACCCGTTCACCTCCAAGATCTACGAGGAGAACGGCGCCGACAGCGTCACCACCATTCACGACCTGGGCCTGCCGGTGTTCCAGGAGATGCGCAAGGCGTCCCCGAACCTGGTGCTGGACATCCCGACCGACGTGTACGGCCAGAAGGGCGGGTTCATCCGGTTCACGGAGGTGCCCGAGCTGGTCCAGATCGGCTCCCCGATGATGCTCAAGATGGGTGCCAGCGCCCAGGGTCACCCGTCCGACCCGGTGAACCAGACCACCATCGAGAAGCGCGTCCAGCGCGTCGCCCTGGGTCTGGAGTACCTGCAGAAGTCCGGCATCAAGGCGGACTACATCGGCGAGACCTCCCCGCAGCGCATCCTGCCCGTCAAGGTCTGACCGCCGAGGTCACGGTCCGGCCGGCACGGCCCGGGCGTCCTGCCCTGAGCGCCCGGGCCCGTCCGGCACCGGACCGACCGGCATCGCGGGCCCGACCCGGTCGGCCGTGCCGCAGGGCCGACCTGTGCGGCTCGCCGGGCCCGTCGTTCCGCCGGTCACCGGCCGGTTTCCACCGGCCGAAGTGCCGCCGCCCTGCTCCGGACCGTGCACCCGGAGCAGGGCGGTTCGGCGCGGCTCGACCGCCCGACCCGCGCGTGCGCCGGCCGCGAACCCCCGGCCGGCGCGTCCCGACCGCGCACCCGACTCGCGCGTGCCCGACCTGCGCGTCCACCGGTTCACCGAAGGAGCCCGCAAGGCCATGGAATTCACGTTCACCGAAGAGCAGGAGCGGCTCAGGAGCGAGGGCCTGGACCTGGCCGGTCCGGTGTCCGGCGAGCCGCGCGCCGAGGTCACCGAGGACGTCTTCCGCACCCTGACCGGCAAGGGTCTGGCCGCCGTCGCGCTGCCGGCCGACGCCGGCGGCCGCGCGCTGGACGTCTCGCAGCTGTCCGCGCTGTGGGAGGGCCTGGGCCAGGGCGCAGGCGCGGCCCTGGCGTCCGCGCTGAGCACGCACGCCGTCCTGTCCGCCGTCGCGCTGGACAAGCTGGGCACCGACGAGCAGCGGCGCAGCCTGCTGCCCGGCATCGCCGACGGCAGCCTGATCACCGCGCTGTCCTCCTACGAGCTGGCCGGCGGCGCGGCGCGGGCCAACCGCGCGCTGACCGCCACGGTTCGCCCCGACGGCGGCTGGCTGCTGGAGGGCACCAAGACCGACGTGGTCAACGCCCCCTTCGCCGGCCTGCTGCTGGTCACCGCCGCCACCGGCCCGACCGCCGCCACCGCGTTCGCCGTCCCCCGCGACACGCCCGGCCTGGGCGTCACCGACACCGGTGAGGGCCTGGGCAACGTCACCTTCGACGGGGTCGAGGTGCCGGCCGGCGCGCTGCTGGGCACCCCCGACGCCGCCTACCGCGAGCTGCTGCCGCTGCTGCTCGCCCTCGACGCCACCATCACCTCGGCCACCTGGATCGGCGTGCTGCGCACCCTGCTGGACCGCGCGCTGGACGCGGCGCTGAACGCCGAGTTCCTCGATCGCCCGGTGCAGCGCTTCCAGGACCTGCGCTTCTCCCTGGCCGACAGCCGCAGCCGGATCGAGCTGGCCACCGGCCTGGTGTACCGGGCCGCCTGGGAGCTGGACCACCAGGAGCAGCCGGGCCGTCAGGACACGGCAGTCGCCAAGCTGTTCACGGTCCGCGGCGCGCGCGCCACGCTGACCGACGTCACCCGGGTGCTCGCCCTGGCCGACCGCTGGCCCGACCCGGCGGCCGAGGCCGCCGACCGCGCGCTGACCCGGCTCGAGCACGCCGCCCACGGCACCGACCTGACCCGTTCCGCCGTCGCCGCCTCGGTTCTGGGCCTGGGCTGACGGCGCCCGCCCGGACCAGGACGCCGCACCGGACGTCCGCCCGACGACGACTACTTACGGAGTGAGCATGGACTTCTCAACGGACAGTGTGGACACCGCGCTCGTGGCCGAGTTCGAGCGGCGCTTCCAGGCGGGCGTCGCGCAGCGGGCGACCGAGGCGGACAAGGCCGGCGGCATGCCGCCGGAGAACTGGCAGGACATCGTCGCCAGCGACTACCTGCGGGCCTTCCACACCGAGGACATCGGGGGCCTGGGCCTGGACGGCGTCACGCAGGCGCAGATCATGGAGACCCTGGCCCGCGCCTGCGGCGGCTCGTACTGGTCGGCCACCATGTCCACCCTGGTGTGCGGCAAGATCATCAGCTCCTACGGCGACAAGGTCGAGCACCGCCGGCTGCTCGACCCGCTGCTCAGCGGCGAGAAGCTGGCCGCCTTCGCGGTGGTGGAACGCACCTCCGGCAGCGACGCGGGCACGTACCGTACGGTGGTCACGCCCGCGCCCTCCGGCGACGGCTGGGTGATCAGCGGCGAGAAGGCGCGCATCACCAACGGCCCCAACGCCGACCTCGGCGTGGTGTTCGCCCGCTTCGACGGCTCGGCGGACGGCTCCGGGCCCGGCCCGGACGACTGGTGCTTCGCCTTCGTGGACCTGCGCCAGGAGGGCGTCGGCCAGTACGACATGCCGCACATGGGCCTGCGGGCGATGCCGTGGGGCGGGATCACCTTCGACAACGTGCCGATCCGGCGCGAGGACGTCGTTCCGGTGCCGCAGGCGGAGTTCGCCCAGGCCATGGCCTGGGGCTGGCTGTTCATCTCGATCTGCGCCATCGGCCTGGCCGAGAACGCGCTCCAGGCGGCCGTCGAACACGCCTCGGACCACGTCGCCTTCGGCCGCCCGCTGGCCCACATGGAGGGCGTGCAGGCGCAGATCGCCGCCGCCCGCGCCGAGATCGACGCCGCCCGGCTGCTGGCCTGGCGCGCCTCCTGGCACCGCACCGAGGGCCGCTCGGTGTACGAGCTGATCGCCATGCTCAAGCCGTACGCCACCGAGATGGCGGTCCGCGTGGTGCAGTCCTCGGTGCAGATCCACGGCTCGTGGGCGCTGACCCCCGATCACGCGGTGGAGCGCATGTACCGGGACGCGCCGATGAACGTGATCGGCGGCTTCACCTCCAACCGGCTGCGGGAACTGGTGGCCGCGGCCGACGGCCTGGACATCACCACCTTCCAGGAGTTCGACTGGCTGTCCGCGACCGGCCTGCTGGACGGCCCTTCCGGGCTGGCCGCTGCCTCCGCCGGGGTGCGGCCGTGACCGCCGCGCCCGCCGCGGACCCGTACCGGATCGCCCTGCTGCCCGGTGACGGCATCGGCGGGGAGGTGACCGCCCAGGCCGTGCAGGTGCTGGAGGCGGTCGGCGGGCTGACCGACCTGCGCTTCGACTTCGACGAGATCCCGGCCGGCGCGGCCTACTACCGCGAGCACGGCCGGGACTGGCCGGAGGGCAGCGAGGAGCGCTGCGCCTCGGCCGACGCCATCCTGCTGGGCGCCATCGGCCTGCCCGCCCAGGAGGGCGGCCACGGCAGCCTGCTGCGCTCCGACGGCAAGATGGCCGGCTGGTCGGCCATCGTCGGCAACCGGATCAAGCTGGACCTGTACGCCAACGTTCGCCCGGTCAAGCTCTACCCCGGGGTGCGGCACTACGTCTCCGGCAGCCACAAGCAGGTGTGGGACCCGGAGAACGTCGACATGGTCTTCATCCGGGAGAACACCGAGGACCTGTACGCCGGTTCCGGCGGCATCCTGGCCCCCGGCGGGGTCGCCCAGGTCGCCACCGACACCCGTATCGTCACCCGGGCCTCCTCCGAGCGGGTGATCCGGCTCGCCTTCGAGACCGCGATGGCCCGCGAGGGCGCTCCCGGTGACAAGACCCGCCGGGTGACGGCCGTGGTCAAGGACAACATCCTGTACGGGTGCCGGCTGTTCGTGAAGGTCCTGGAGGAGGTCGGCGCCGAGTACCCGCAGGTGGAGGTGGAGACCATCCTGGTCGACGCCTTCACCCAGTGGCTGGTGCGGCGTCCCGAGCACTACGACGTGGTCGTCGCGCCCAACATGTTCGGCGACATCATCACCGAGCTCGGCTCCGCCCTCCAGGGCGGCATGGGCGTCTCGGTGGGCTGCAATGTCGGCGCCCGGCACGGCATGTTTGAGCCCATTCACGGCTCGGCGCCCAAGCACGCCGGCAAGAACCGGGTGAACCCGCTGGCGTCGATCCTCAGCGCCGGACAGGCCCTGCTGTGGCTGGGCACCCGGCGCTCCGACCCGGAGCTCCTGCGGGCGGCCGGGGCGGTGGAGGCCGCGGTCTGCGACGTGCTCGCCGCCGGGGAGCCGCTGACGTACGACCTGGTGGGCACCGAGCGGGCCGCGCCCATGACCGCGGTGACCAGCGCCGTGGTGGACCAACTGGCCGAGCACCTGCCGGCCCGGGCGGCTTCGTGATCGTCGACGCGCAGCTCCACCTGTGGGGCGAGCCTTCAGCCGGGCGGCCGTGGCCGCCCGGCACCGCCGGTTCGGCGCACCGCGCCCGGCCGTACGACGCGGCCGAGCTGCTGGCGGCGATGGACGGCGCCGGGGTGGACCGGGCCGTGCTGGTCCCGCCGTCCTGGGAGGGCGACCGCAACGACCTCGCGCTGGCCGCCGCACAGCGGTATCCGGACCGGTTCGCGGTGATGGGCCGGCTCGACGTGACCGATCCGGACCGCGCGCTCGCGGCGGTGGCGGACTGGAAGGCGCAGCCCGGGATGACCGGACTGCGGCTCACCTTCCACCGCCCGCCGCACCGCGAGCTGTTCGCCTCCGGCGCGCTGGACGCGCTGTGGCCGGCGCTGGAGGCCGCGGACATCCCGGTGGCCCTGTACCCGCCGGGTCAGCTGCCGCAGGTCGGGGTGGTGGCCGCCCGCCACCCCGGCCTGCGGCTCGCCGTCGACCACTTGGCGCTGCCCACCGACGTCACCGGCCCGGCGGCCTTCGCCGAGCTGGACGACCTGCTCGCGCTGGCCGTCCATCCGCGGGTCGCCGTCAAGGCGTCCTGTCTGCCGGCGAGTTCGGCCGAGCCGTATCCCTTCCGGGACCTGGACGACCCGCTGCGGCGGGTCGTCGACGCGTTCGGCCCGGACCGGGTGTTCTGGGGCTCCGACCTGACCCGGCTGCCCTGCACCTACCGCGAGTGCCTGGACCACGTGGCGGGCCTGCCCTTCCTGGACGAGAAGGACGCCGAACGCATCCTCGGCACGGCCCTGTCGGACTGGCTGGGGTGGCCGGAATGAGCCGCTCACGGACCGACCGCAGGGAACCGGTCAGCAGGTGGCCGAAAACGATCGGTGACTGTGGCACGTATCGGTATAACTGCTGACAGACACGGCACCACAGCAGCACCAGGAACCACAGGTGCCGACAGCACGATGCCGACAGCACCCGGAACGACCGGCGGCACAGCCGGACGGCCCGGAAACCCGGAACCAGCAGAAAGAAGCGGAAAGGCGAAATGGCGCTCACCGTTCGTTTCCACGAACTCGGCGGCCCGGAGGTCCTGCGGCTCGAGGACCTGCCCGATCCCGAACCGGGGCCGGAGGAGGTCCTGATCCGGGTGGAGGCCATCGGCCTCAACCGGGCCGAGGTCAACTTCCGCCTCGGCAGGTACATGGACCAGCCCCGCTCCCTGCCCTCGCTGATCGGGTACGAGGCCGCCGGGGTCGTCGAGGCGATCGGCCCGCGGGTGAACGGCATCGCCAAGGGCGACCCGGTGGCCGTCGTTCCGGCCTTCTCCATGCGGGACTACGGGACGTACGGCGAGCTCGTCGTCGTACCGGCCGCCGCCGTGGTGCGCCGCCCGGAGTCCGTGAGCGCCATTACCGGCGCCGCGGTGTGGATGGCCACCCTGACCGCGTACGGGGCGCTGGTCGACATCGGCGGCCTGCGGGCCGGTGACGCGGTGGTGATCAATGCCGCCTCCAGCGGCGTGGGCATCGCCACCATGCGCCTGGTCAAGTCCCTGGGCGGGCTGCCCATCGCGGTCACCCGCACCAGCGCCAAGCGCGAGCAGCTCGCCGCGCTGGGCGCGGACGCGGTGGTCGCCACCGACCGGGAGGACCTGGTGGCGGGAGTGATGGCGGCCACCGGCGGCGCGGGCGCCCGGTTCGTGTTCGACGCCGTCGCGGGACCGGGCGTGCGTCAACTGGCCCGCATCGTGGCACCCGGCGGCATCCACTTCGTCCACGGCAACCTCAGCGGACAGCCGACCCCCTTCCCGGGGCCGGAGACGATGCAGAACTATTCCATGCGCAGCTACACCCTGTTCGAGGTCACCAAGGTCCCGGCCCGGCTGGCGCCCGCCACCGCGGCGATCACCGAAGGAGTGGTCTCCGGCGCCCTCGAGCCGGTGATCGACCGCACCTTCCCGCTCAGCCGGATCGTCGACGCCCACCGCTTCCTCGAGTCCGAGGAGCAGGTCGGAAAGGTCGTCGTCACCGTGTCCTGATTCCCCTCGGCTCCCGCGCGGCCCCCCTCATTGTTTTTCCCTCGCCCACGACCCGCTTCCCAGCAGATCGGCCTGTCATGAAGTTCGGATTCATCATGTTCCCGTCCAAGGACGCCATTCGCCCCGGCGACTTCGGCCGGCTCCTCGAGGACCGGGGGTACGAATCGCTGTTCTACCCCGATCACACCCACATCCCCGCCACGACGAAGGAGTACTTCGACGTCGCGGGGCTGCCCGAGGAGTTCAAGATCGGCATGGACCCGTTCGTCGCCCTCGGCGCGGCCGCCGAGCAGACCACCACCCTGCAACTGGGGACGGCTGTGCTGCTGGTGCCCGAGCGCGACCCGATCGTCACCGCCAAGCAGGTCGCCTCGGTCGACGTGCTGTCCAACGGCCGGATGAACTTCGGCATCGGCCCCGGGTGGATCTTCCAGGAGATGCGCAACCACGGCTTCAAGCCGGAGGACCGCTGGGACATCATGCGCGAGCGCACCGAGGCCATGCGCGAGATCTGGACCCGGGACGTCGCCTCCTACCACGGCGAATTCGTCAACTTCGACGTCGTCACCTCCTGGCCCAAGCCGGTGCAGCGTCCGTACCCGCCGATCCTGGTCGCGGGCAACGGCCCGAACGTCGCCAAGCGCGTCGTCGCCTACGGTGACGAGTGGATCCCGATGCTGCGGCCGACCGTGGTCGCGGACATCGCCCGCTTCAAGGCGGAGGTCCGCAAGCCCGGCTCGGACGACCCGATCCCGGTCACGCTGTTCGGCGGCGAGGTGGAGGACGTGGACCTCTACGCCAAGGCCGGCACCGACCGGACGCTGTTCTGGATCCGGCCGACGCCGTACGCCGAGGCGGTCAAGCTCGTGGACCGCATCGCGCGGACGCTGGGCTCCCGCCTCAAGGAGGGCTGAGCCGGGGCCGGTTCCGGCCGTCCTCACATGGGCGAGGTCTCGCGTACGCGAGGTCAGGACGCCGTGCGCTCACCGGGGCCGACCCGGGGCGCACGGCGTCCTCGTCTCTACGGGGCCGCCGGATCAGGGCCGCAGCGGCGTGAGTTCGGCGAGCAGGACCGTACGGTCGTCGCAGGTCGCGTCGATGGGCGCGGCCAGGATCAGCGCGTCGCACAGCGGCTGGAGATCCACTCGGCTCAGGTCCGCCGGCCCGTCCTCCTCCCCCGGGCCCCGCGTCCGCTCCAACTCGCCGGCAAGCGCGGTGTCCAGGGCCCGGCCGAGCTGTTCTATCCCCGTGTCGATGTCCGAGTGCCGGGTCTCCACCACGCCGTCGCTGTAGAGCAGCAGCAGGGTCGGCCGGTCGATCTTCAGGACGGTCGGCTCGGCGTGTGCCGCGCTGAGCAGCCCCAGCGGCAGGCCCGGGTCGAGCGTCACCGGCCGGGCCGGCTCGTCGCTCCGGCGGACCAGCGCCGGCGGGTGGCCCGCGCCGATCACCGTGCAGGTGTGCAGTTCGGCGTCCCACTCCACATACGTGCAGGTGGCGAAGGACGCCCCGGGCGTCTCGGCGGCCAGGTCGTCGAGCCGGCGCAGCAGTTCGCCGGGCGGGATGTCCAGGCCGGCCAGCGTACGGGCGGCCATGCGCAACTGGATCATGGCGACGGCCGCTTCCGGGCCGTGCCCCATGGCGTCGCCGACGATCAGGCCGGTGCGCCGACCGGGCCGGGGGAACACGTCGTACCAGTCGCCGCCGATGATGCCGTCGCGCCCGGCGGGCCGGTAGCCGTGGGCCACCCGGCAGCCGTCGAAGGCCAGGCCGGTGACCGGCACCAGGCTTCTGCGGATGGCCAGCGCGGTGCGCCGCTCGTGCTCGTAGCGGCGGGCGTTGTCCAGCGCGACCGCGGCCCGGGCGGCCAGCAGCGCGATCCGGTCGGTGTCCGGCCGGGTGAACAGCGGCAGGCGCGGCCCGCGGGTGGCGGCCACGAAGCCGATCGCCTCGCCCTTGAGCAGCAGCGGGACCACCACGAAGGAGGTGGTGGTACGCAGCAGGTCGTCGATGCGGGTGTCCGCCGGGCCGGAGCCGGCCAGCCGGTCGGTGGTGTGCGGGTCGAAGGCGTCGAGCAGCTGGGCGTTCCCGGTGCTCAGCGCGCGGGCGTACGGCGTGTCGCGCGGGAAGACCAGCACCTGGTCGATGGGCAGCCCGTCGGGCCCCGCGGGCAGGCCGGCGCCCACCCGCAGGGCCAGCCGCCGCGCCTCCACCTGCGGCGCTTCGGCCGAGGTGCCGCCGGACCCGTCCGCCACCCACCGTTCCAGCAGGTAGACCGACACCGCGTCGCAGAAATCGGGGCCCAGCGAGTGGACGACGTGGTTGCCGGTCTCGTGCAGGTCGAGGGCGGAACCTATGACATCGGCGGGATCGCCGGAATGATCGTGCGCTCCGTTCAGGGTGGTCGCCCCTTCACCAGGCAGACACAAGGCGGACACAAGGCAGATGCGGGCGGTCCGGCACCATCCGACACCGTCCGGCACCACCCGTACCGACGCTCGCAACCCCCGCAGCGCATCGCCGGACTGAATTCTATGATGATCCCTCAAGAGTGAATATCTGCATAGGAGTTGCCGGTGGCAGGGGAGTTCGGGAGTGTCCCGGAGGGCGTGGATCCGAACCGGGCGAGCGTGGCCCGCATCTACGACGCCATGCTGGGCGGCCGGCACAATTTCGACATCGACCGGGAGGCGCTGGCCGCCTTCACCGCGATCGACCCGCAGGTCCGCGCCCTGGCCCGGGCCAACCGGGCGTTCCTGGGCCGGGCCGTGCGCTTCCTGGTGGACCAGGGCGTGCGCCAGTTCATCGACCTCGGGTCCGGCATCCCCACCCAGGGCAACGTCCACGAGGTGGCGCAGGCCGCCGCGCCCGGCAGCCGCGTGGTCTACGTCGACAACGACCCGGTGGCCGTGGCGCACAGCGCGTCCCTGCTGGCCGGCGACCCGAACGCGGACATCCTCAGCGCGGACATCCGCCGGCCCGCCGACGTCCTGAACGCCCCCCAGGTGCGGCGGCTGATCGACTTCGACGAGCCGGTCGCCGTACTGATGATCACCATCCTCCACTTCATCACCCACGAGGAGGACCCGCACGGCCTGGTGGCCGCCTACCGCGACGGGCTGCCGGCCGGCAGCTGGCTGGCCATCAGCCACGCCACCGACCAGGACCGGCCGGACACCGCTGCCGCGGTCGGCCACCTCTACCGCTCCCGCGCCACCTCCCCGGTGACCGCCCGCTCCCACGACGGCATCGCCGCCCTGTTCACCGGCTTCGACCTGGTCGACCCGGGTCTGGTGTACGTCCCCCTGTGGCGCCCCGACGCCGCCGACGACGTCCCCGCCAACCCTTCCGAGTACTGGGTCTACGCGGGAGTGGGCCGCAAGAACGCCTGACGTCACCTCAGCGTGCTGAGGTCGTGGTTGAGGTTCACGACATTGACGTGCTTCTGGCCGAGGAAGCCCAGGGCCCGGCCCTGCACGCGGGCGGTGACCAGGTGGTGCACCACGGCTTGGGGCAGGCCGCGGGCCCGTGCGACGCGCGGGACCTGCTCGTAGGCGTAGGCCGGGGAGATGTCAGGGTCCAGGCCGGAGCCGCTGGCGGTGAGGGCGTCGACGGGGACGGAGCCGGGCGGCACCCCGTCGAAGGCGGCGACGGCCGCGCGGCGCCGGTTGACCATGGCGATCAGGCCGGAGTTGTTGGGCCCGAGGTTGGAGGCGCCGGAGGCGGTCGGATCGTAACCGCTCGGGCCCGCCGCGGACGGCCGCGGCTGGAACCACCTGGGGTCCGGCGGCGGCACGGTCCGTCCGCGGCGCGGGGGCAGGGCGAAGTTCTGGCCGATCATGCTGGAGCCGATCACGTGGCCGTTCTGCGAGACGAGCGAACCGTTGGCGCGGTGCGGGAACGCCGCCTCGGCGATGCCGGTGACCGCCAGCGGGTAGAGGGCGCCGGTGATCACGGTGAACACCAGCAGGATCCGCAGCGCCGCCAGGTGCTGGCGCGCCAGGGGACCGATGATCCGGGCCACGCGATCGCCTCCTTCGTCGGTCGGTCCTCAACCGGTCGCCCGGTCCGCTGCGGTCAGCGCAATCCGGGGATGAACTGGACGATCAGGTCGATGACTTTGATCCCCGCGAACGGCACCACCAGCCCGCCCAGGCCGTAGATCCAGATGTTGCGGCTGAGCAGTGCGGCCGCGGACGAGGGCCGGTAGCGGACGCCGCGCAGGGCCAGCGGGATCAGCACCACGATGATCAGGGCGTTGAAGATGATCGCCGACGCGATCGCCGAGGTGGGGCTGTGCAGCTTCATGATGTTGAGCTTGTCCAGACCCGGCTCGACCCGGGCGAACATGGCCGGGATGATCGCGAAGTACTTGGCGACGTCGTTGGCGATGGAGAAGGTGGTCAGGGCGCCGCGGGTGATCAGCAGTTGCTTGCCGATCTCGACGATCTCGATCAGCTTGGTGGGGTTGGAGTCCAGGTCCACCATGTTCCCGGCCTCCTTGGCGGCCGAGGTCCCGGTGTTCATCGCCACTCCGACGTCGGCCTGGGCCAGCGCCGGCGCGTCGTTGGTGCCGTCGCCGGTCATCGCGACCAGCTTCCCGCCGGCCTGCTCCCGCTTGATCAGCGCCATCTTGTCCTCGGGCGTCGCCTCGGCCAGGAAGTCGTCGACCCCGGCCTCCTCGGCGATCGCCCGCGCGGTCAACGGGTTGTCACCGGTGATCATCACCGTACGGATGCCCATCCGCCGCAACTCGTCGAACCGCTCCCGCATGCCCGCCTTGACGACGTCCTTCAGGTGGATGACGCCGAGCACCCGGGCCGTCGAGCTGTCCTGCTGCCGGAGGACCTCGCCGACCACCAGCGGGGTGCCGCCGCTGGCGGAGACGCCGTCCACGATCCCGCCGACGTCCGCCAGGGGATGTCCGCCGGCCGAGCGCACCCAGGTCATGACGGAGGCCGCGGCGCCCTTGCGCAGCGCGCGCTGCTCCTGCGGATCGTCGAGGTCCACCCCGCTCATCCGGCTCTCCGCGGTGAAGGGCACGAAGGTGGCGTGCGCGAGTTCGCCTTCGGTACGGGCGCGCAGCGCGTGCCGCTCCTTGGCCAGGACCACGATGGAGCGGCCCTCGGGCGTCTCGTCGGCGATCGAGGAGAGCTGTGCGGCGTCGGCGAGTTCCTCGAGGTCCACGCCCTGGACCGGGAGGAATTCGGCGGCCTGCCGGTTGCCGAGGGTGATGGTGCCGGTCTTGTCCAGCAGCAGCGTGTTCACGTCGCCCGCCGCCTCCACCGCACGCCCCGACACCGCGAGCACGTTGCGCTGCACCAGCCGGTCCATGCCCGCGATGCCGATCGCCGACAGCAACGCCCCGATCGTGGTCGGAATCAGCGCGACCACCAAGGCCACCAGCACCACGATCGACTGCGGGGCACCCGCGAAGACCGCGAAGGGCTGGAGGGTGACGACCGCGATCAGGAACACGATGGTCAGCGAGGCCAGCAGGATGTTCAGCGCGATCTCGTTGGGCGTCTTCTGCCGCGAAGCACCCTCCACCAGCGCGATCATCCGGTCGATGAACGTCTCGCCCGGCTTGGAGGTGATCCGCACCACGATCCGGTCCGACAGCACCTTCGTGCCGCCGGTCACCGCCGACCGGTCGCCGCCCGACTCGCGGATCACCGGCGCGGACTCACCGGTGATCGCCGACTCGTCCACCGACGCGATCCCCTCGACCACGTCACCGTCACCGGGAATGACCTGACCGGCCTCGACCACCACATGGTCACCCAGCTTCAGCCCGGCCGCCGGCACCGACTCCTCGCGCGGGGCGGTGTCGCCCCGCCGCCAGTCCGCGAGCCGGCGCGCGACCGTCTCGGTCCGGGTCTTCCGCAGCGTCTCGGCCTGCGCCTTGCCCCGGCCCTCGGCGACCGCCTCGGCCAGGTTGGCGAACACCACGGTCAGCCACAGCCACACCGTGATCACCCATGCGAACACGCTCGGGGTCTTGATCGCGAAAGCCGTGGTCAGGACCGCCCCGACCTCGACCACGAACATCACCGGATTGCGGGCCATCACCCGCGGGTCCAGTTTCCGCAGCGCGTCGGGGAAGGACCGGAGCAGCTGCCGGGGGTCGAGCAACCCCCCGGAGACCCGGCCGGTCCCGCCGGGGGCCGGATCGGTCCCGCCCCGGTGGGCCGGCTTCCCGCGGTTGACGGCCATCAGCGCAGACCTTCCGCGAGCGGACCCAGCGCCAGCGCCGGGAAGTAGGTGAGACCGACCACGATCACGACGACCGCGGTGAGCAGGCCGGCGAACTGCGGCCGGTGGGTGGGCAGGGTGCCCGCGGTGACCGGCACGGGCCGCTGCCCGGCCAGCGAGCCGGCCAGGGCGAGCACGAAGACCATCGGCAGCAGCCTGCCCACCAGCATGATCAGCCCGAGGGCGGTGTTGTACCAGGTGGTGTTGGAGGACAGTCCCGCGAAGGCCGAGCCGTTGTTGTTGGCGGCGGACGTGAAGGCGTAGAGCACCTCGGAGAAACCGTGCGGGCCGGAGTTGAGCATCGCGGCGCGCTGCCCGGGCAGCGCCATCGCGATCCCGGCGCCGGCCAGGACGAGGGCCGGTGTGGTCAGGATGTAGAGGGAGGCGAACCGCATCTCCCGGCCGGTGAGCTTCTTGCCCAGGTACTCCGGGGTCCGGCCGACCATCAGGCCCGCCACGAAGACCGCGATGACCGCCAGGACGAGGATGCCGTACAGGCCGCTGCCGGTGCCGCCGGGCGCGATCTCGCCCAGCATCATGTTGAAGATCGTCATCCCGCCGCCGCCCGGCGAGTACGAGTCGTGCGCGGAATCGACCGCGCCCGTCGACGTCAGGGTGGTGGAGGCGGCGAACAGCGCCGAGGCCCAGACACCGAGCCGCTGCTCCTTGCCCTCCAGCATGCCCCCGGCGTCGTGCCCGGCCGTGCTGCTGATGCTGTGCAGCTCGTTGACGGTGATCAGTGTCACCGAGGCGGCCCAGATCAGCACCATCACGGCCACGATCGTCCAGCTCTGCCGCTTGTCGCCGACCATGACGCCGAAGGTGCGCGGCAGGCAGAAGGAGATCACCAGCAGCAGGTAGATCTCGATCAGATTGGTGAAGGCGGTGGGGTTCTCGAAGGGGTGGGCGGAGT
Source organism: Actinacidiphila acididurans (assembly GCF_016918855.1). Taxonomy (GTDB): domain Bacteria; phylum Actinomycetota; class Actinomycetes; order Streptomycetales; family Streptomycetaceae; genus Actinacidiphila; species Actinacidiphila acididurans. The sequence continues at coordinate 181,853 of NZ_JADKYB010000012.1, read as the reverse complement.
TGGCGTTGTAGAAACCGCCGCCGTTCGTGCCCAGCTCCTTGATGGCCTCCTGGGAGGCCACCGGGCCGCCGGGGATCTTCTGGGAGCCGCCGGCGATGGCGGTGGCGTCCTGGAAGCCGTGGAAGTTCTGGATCACCCCCGCGGCCACCAGTACGATCGCGAACACGAACGCCATCGGCAGCAGCAGCCGTACCACCACCCGGGTCAGGTCCACCCAGAAGTTCCCGACCCGGTCGGTCCTGGTGCGGGTGAAGCCGCGGATGAACGCGGTGACGACGGCGATGCCCACCGCGGCGGAGAGGAAGTTCTGCACGGCCAGCCCGGTCATCTGCACCAGGTGCCCGAGCGCCGCTTCGCCCGAATACGACTGCCAGTTGGTGTTGGTGACGAAGGAGGCGGCCGTGTTGAACGCCTGGGACGCCGACATCTGGGGCGTGCCCAGCGCGAGCGGCAGGTGGTTCTGCAGCCGCAGGAAGCCGTAGAGGAACAGGACCGAGACCGCCGAGAAGGCGAGCACGCTGCGCAGGTAGACGGTCCAGATCTGGTCGGCGTCCCCGTCCATGCCACCGGCCCGGTAGACCAGGCGCTCCACCCGCCAGTGCTTCCGGGAGGTCAGGATGTGTGCCATGTAGTCGCCCAGCGGGCGGAACGACAGCGCGACGGCCGCCGCGAGAGCGAGGATCTCCAGCCAGCCGCCGAGGGTGTCGGACACGTCAGAACCTCTCGGGGAAGAGCAGGCACAGCACGAGATAGACCACCAGCGCCGAGGCGATGATCAGCCCGACGATGTCGTCCCCGCTCACAGCCGGCCGACCCCTCGGCCGACCAGTCCGAGCACGGCGAACACCAGGATCGTGAGGCCGATGAAGGCAAGGTCCGCCATCGCCGCGCTGCACCTCGCATCTTCAGGAGTCGCCTTGGCTCGGCGAATCCGCGCTTGACGGCACGACGCTAACGGAACCGGGTCCGGACCTGATTTCTCACACGGCGGGCGAACGGGTGATAGCGGTCCGGCCGTGGCGTGACGGGTGAGGACCGGTCACGCCGTGGCGTCGGTGGTCCCCGAGCGGCGGTGCAGCAGCCGGCCGTGCGCGGCCTCGGCGTGGGTGACGACGTGCACGTCGATGTCGTCGCCGGAGCCCTCGATGACGATCTCGCCGATGCCGCGCGAGAACAACCGGTGCAGGCGGCTGCGGCGGGTGGCGCCGATCAGGATCTGGCTGGCGTTGACCTCACGGGCGAAGTCGAGGATGGCCCGGGGAGTGTCGTTGCCGGTGATGACGTGAAGGGTGCCGCCGAGTTCGTCCACCAGCGCGCGCTGCCGGTCCGGCAGCCGGGAGGAGCGCGAGGCCAGCGAGTCGTCGGGTTCGACGTGGACGGCGAGGAATTCACCGCCCGCGCCGCGCGAGGCGGTGCGCTTGGCGCGGCGGATCAGGGTGTCGCCCTCCGGGCCGCCGGACAGGGCCACCAGCACCCGCTCCCGGGTGGACCAGGGCTGCTGGATGCCGTGGTCGTGGCGGTAGCGCAGCAGCGCCTCCTCGACGCGGTCGGCCGCCCACAGCAGGGCGAGCTCCCGCAGCGCGGTGAGGTTCCCGGCGCGGAAGTAGTTGGCCAGCGCCTGCTCGGCCTTCTCCTGCGGATAGACGTTGCCGTGCACCATCCGGCGGCGCAGGGCCTCGGCCGACATGTCCACCAGTTCGATCTGGTCGGCGCCGCGGACCACGTCGTCGGGCACGGTCTCGCGCTGTTTGACGCCGGTGATGTGCTCGACCACGTCGTTCAGCGATTCGAGGTGCTGGATGTTGACGGTGGAGATCACGTCGATGCCCGCGTTCAGCAGGTCGTCGATGTCCTGCCAGCGCTTCCGGTGGCGCGAGCCGGGGACGTTGGTGTGGGCGAGTTCGTCCACGAGGGCAACCTGGGGCCGGCGGGCCAGGACGGCGTCGAGATCCATCTCGGTGAAGACGCACTCGCGGTAGGGCATGGTCCGGCGGGGCACGGTCTCCAGGCCCTTGGCCATCTGCCGGGTCAGCGGCCGGCCGTAGTCCTCCATGAAGGCGATCACGACGTCCGTGCCCCGCCCGGCGCGTCGCTGCCCCTCGGCGAGCATGTCGTACGTCTTGCCGACCCCGGGAGCCGCCCCGAGGTAGACCCGCAGACTGCCGCGCCCCACAGCCACCCACTCCTCTCGGGCGAGCCGGGCGGCCGGGCGGACCGGGTGAACGGCCGAACCGGCCGGACCCGGTGAACCGGCCGAACCGGCCCGCCGCACGCCCCGGACCCGCACCCACAGCACCCGCACCCGTCGCGCGAGTCCTCGGTGCCCGCTTCTTCCGTCTCCTCCATCTTCGTCCACCCGCGGCGACACGCGCCGCTCCACCGCGCCGGGCCCTCGCCCGCACTGCCGCACCGGGCCCTCGCCGGCGCCTGCCCACGCCCTTCCCGTACCGCCGCCCGGGCCCGTCCGGCCCTGTCCCGCACCCCGGATTGCCACCCAAAAAGTAATGCACTCCGCTCTTGCAACGTTGAAATCCGCTGGTTACTGTCTTGCAACGTTGCAGAAAGCGCGAAGAAGGGCTCAGGTGACAACGACGATGTCCGAGTACTCCACTGGCAGAGGCCGTCTCCGCGGCCGGGGCCGCCACTGGGCGGTGGCGACCGGCGCGGCCGTCCTGGCGACCGCCGTGCTCGCCGCGTGCGGCAGCAGCGGTGACACCGCGACGCCGGGCGCGAGCGGCGCGAGCAGCGCGTCCGGCACCGGCGCGTCCGGCGGCGCGGGCTGCCGGTCGGGCGCCACGTCCCTGACCTTCTGGGGCTGGTCGGCCGGCTACGACCTGGTGGTCAAGCAGTTCAACCGGACCCACCCGGACATCTGCGTGAAGCTGGAGAACGCCGGCGCCGCCAACGACGAGTACGTCAAGCTCAGCGACGCCCTCAAGGCGCACACCGCCACCCCTGACGTCGCCCAGCTCGAATACTTCGAACTGCCGTCGTTCGAGATCACCAAGAGCCTGGTCGACCTGACCCCCTACGGCGTCGGGTCCGCGCAGGCCACCGAGGCCCCGGCCGCCTGGTCCCAGGTCACGCAGGGCTCCGCGCAGTACGCGATGCCCGTCGACCTCGGCCCGCTCGCCCTGTACTACAACTCGGCCGCGTTCACGAAGCACAAGATCGCGGTGCCCGGCACCTGGAGCGAGTTCGCCGCCGCGGCCGACACCCTGCACGCAGCCGACCCCAAGGCCGCGATCACCAACTTCGACCCGGTCGACGCCCAGCCGGTGCTCGCGATGATGCAGCAGTACGGCGCCTTCCCGTTCACGTACAGCGGCGGCGACACGCTCGGCATCAACTTCACCGGGCCCGCGCAGACCGCCTTCGCGAACTTCTGGCAGGGGCTGATCGACAAGAAGGAGGTCACCACGGCGGCCGACTTCTCCCCGGCGCAGTGGTCCGACCTCGACAGCGGGGCCGACGCGGCCCGGATCAGCCCGGCCTGGGGCCCGGTCGGCATGCAGGGCAGCATCAAGAAGACCATCGGCTCCTGGCGGGCGGCCCCCGTCCCGCAGCAGCAGGCGGGCCAGGACGCCGGCGGCAACTGGGGCGGCTCCACGCTCGCAGTGGTCAAGGGCACCCCGCACGCCAAGGAGGCGGCGCAGTTCCTCCAGTGGTTCGGCGGCTCGGCCGACGCCTGGCAGATCCTCAGCGGTGACGTCGCCGGCGCCTTCCCCGGCTACCTGCCGCTGCTGAACGCGGCCGACTTCCAAAGCAGGACCCTGCCGATCTCCGGCACCTCACAGCCCAACAAGGTGTTCGCCAAGGCCGCGCTGGACCTCAAGCCCATCCAGTGGCCGCCGATCATGACCGCGGCCCTCACCCAGTGGACCTCCACCTTCGCCGGGGTCACCAAGGGAACCGAGACCCTGCCGCAGGCCTTCAAGACCTTCCAGCAGCAGATGGTCTCGTACGCCAAGGCCCAGGGCTTCAAGGTCACCGAGGGCTGAGAGCGCCAGGTACGAGAGGTACGAGCCCGTGAACCACACCACCGCCCACCGCGCCTCCCCGCCCGGCCGCCCGGGCAGCGCCGCCACCGCCACGGCCGATGCCGGGACCGCCCCCGCCCCTGGTGCCCGCACCCGGTCCGGCCCGGCGGCCGGCCCGCCGCGGCGCACCGGGCGCCGCCGCAGAAACGGCCGCGAGTGGCCCGGCGCGGTCTTCATCAGCCCGCACATGCTGGCCCTGGCCCTGTTCATGCTGGTCCCGACGGTCTACGCGATCTACGACAGCCTGCGCACCACCCGCCTGATCGGCGGCACCCACTACTCCGGGTTCGCCAACTACCGCACGGTGCTGCACTCCGCGCAGTTCTGGGACGGTGTGCGCCGCGTCCTGGTGTTCACCGCGATCCAGGTGCCGGTGACCATCGCCCTGGCCTTCTTCTTCGCCGCGCTGTTCGACGCCGGGGTGGTGAAGTACGGCCGCTTCTTCCGCACGGTGTTCTTCATGCCGTTCGCGGTGCCGGGCGTGGTGGCGGCGGTGATGTGGTCCTTCCTGCTGCTACCGGACTTCGGCCCGTACGCGAAGCTGATGCACGGCCTCGGCTTCGGGCACGTGGACTTCTTCTCCTCCAGGCTGATCCTGCCGACGATCGTGATCATCGTGATCTGGGAGTGGACCGGCTACAACGTCACCGTCCTCTACACGTCGCTCAAATCAGTACCGCGGCACGTCACCGAGGCGGCCGTCATGGACGGCGCCAAGCTGTCCACGATCATCCTGCGGCTGAAGCTGCCCATGGTCCGCCCGACGATCGTCATGCTGCTCTTCCTCAACACCGTGGGCGCGTTGCAGCTGTTCACCGAGCCGTCCATCCTCGCGGCCTTCCAGCCGCAGGCGGTCGACTACGGCTTCACGCCCAGCCTGTACGTCTACAACACCGCCGTCGGCAGCGGCGACTACAACCTCGGCGCGGCCGCGGCGGTCGTGCTGGCCCTGATCATCGGCGTGCTCTCGCTGGGCGCGTTCGCGGTACGCAAGCGGGCGGGGGAATTCCGATGAGCATCCGGCGCAGCAGGTCACGCACCCGCACCCGTACCTCCGACACCGTCCCGATCCACCTGTACGGGCTGCGCCGCGGCACCGTCACCGTACTGACCGCCCTCTGCGGCGCGTTCGCGCTGTTCATCCTGGCGCCCATCGCCTGGCTGGCGATCAACGCGACCAAGACGCAGGCCAACGTCTACGGCACGTCCGGCTTCTGGTTCGCCCGCCCCTTCCACCTCTTCCAGAACCTCTCGGCGCTGGGCCGGAACGTCAGCGGCGCCGGCGTGTACCTGCAGTGGCTCGGCAACACCATGCTGTACGCCGGAAGCGCCGCGGTCGGTGCCACCCTGCTCTCTGCGATGGCCGGCTACGGCTTCGCCCGCTTCCGGTTCCGCGGCTCCAACGCGCTGTTCCACCTCGTGATGTCCACCCTCCTGGTGCCCATCACGTCGGTGGCGCTGCCGCTGTTCCTGGTGTACGCCAAGGTGGGGCTGGTCAACACGGTGTGGGGGATGATCCTGCCGAGCATGGTCACCCCGGTGGGCATCTACCTGATGCGCACCTACATCGACTCCTCGGTGCCGCGCGACCTGATCGACGCCGCCCGCATGGACGGCGCGGGCGAGCTGCGGATCTTCGTCAGGATCGTGCTGCCGCTGACCGTGCCCGGGCTGGTCACGGTGCTGCTGCTGACCGTCGTCGCGGTCTGGAACAACTACTTCCTGCCGCTGATCATCTTCAGCCGCAACAGCCTCTACCCGCTCACCGTCGGCCTGTCCTCGCTCTCGCACGCGGCCGAGACGGGCTCCAAGAGCGAGCTGGTCCCCGTCCTCATCGCCGGCGGCCTGGTCACCGTACTCCCGCTGATCCTGCTGTTCCTGTTCCTCGAGAAGTACTTCCGGGGCGGCGCGCTCCAGGGCAGCACCACCGGCTGAACCGTCCGCCCGCCCCTCCCCCGCTCCCGCCACGGCACCACCCCACGGCACCACCCATTTGGAGAAGAAGAGTGTCCTCGGTCCGTCCCGAATACCCCCGCCCGCATTTCGACCGCTCGCACGCCTGGCTGACCCTGAACGGCGGCTGGGACTTCGCCGCCGACCCGAGCGGGACCGCGACCGCGCCGGACCTGGCGGCGCGGGAGCGGTGGCCGCAGCAGGTCACCGTGCCCTTCGCCTGGGAGACCGAGGCGTCCGGGCTGGCCGCGCACTGGCTGGAGCACGGCTGGTACCGGCGCGGCGTCACCGTCCCGGCGGAATGGCAGGGCCTGCGGGTGGTGCTGCACTTCGGCGCCGTCCACCACCACGCCCGGGTGTGGGTGGCGGGCGTGGAGGTCGGCGAGCACGAAGGCGGCTACACCCCCTTCGAGTTCGACATCACCGACGCCCTGGCCGGCCGCGCCGAGGCCACCGTCCTGGTACAGGTGTGGGCGCCGGCCGACAAGCGCGAGATCGTGCACGGCAAGCAGCGCAGCATCCCCCGCGACGACTACGACGACTGCGCCTTCACCCCGACCAGCGGCATCTGGCAGCCGGTGTGGCTGGAGGCCCGGCCCGCCACCCATGTGTCGGGTTTCGCCCTGACCCCCGGCGAGAACCTCGACGCCATTGTCGCGAAGATCGGCGTCACCGGGCCGCACGCAGCGGGGGCGCGGCTGACCGTCCAGGCGACGGGCGGCGAACCCGTCACCATGGCGGCGGATACGGACGGCCCGGTACGCGTCACCCTGCCGGTCGCCGCGCCGCGCCTGTGGTCGCCGGCCGACCCGCACCTCTACGACGTCACCGTGACCCTGGACTCCGCGGACGGCACCGACCAGGTCCGCGGCTCCACGGGCCTGCGGCGGATCGAGACCCGCGGCGACCACCTGCTGCTCAACGGGGAGCGGCTGTACGTCCGCGGCGTGCTCGACCAGGGGTACTGGCCGCACACCGGGCTGACCGCGCCCGACGACCAAGCCTTCGTCACCGACCTGGAACTCGCCCGGGAGTCCGGCTTCAACCTGGTGCGCAAGCACCTGAAGCTGGAGGACCCCAGGTTCCTGCACCATGCCGATCGCCTGGGGATGCTGGTGTGGGCCGAGCCGGCCTCCACCGGCACGTTCACGGCCGAGGCGGCGGCCCGCTTCGAGGCGCAGATCGCGCCCATGGTCGCGCGCGACGGCAACCACCCCAGCGTCGTGATCTGGGGCCTGTACAACGAGGAGTGGGGCCTGGACTGGGACGTGCCCGGCGACCCGGCCAAGCAGGACGCGGTCCGCCGCGCGTACGACCTGCTCAAGAGCCTGGACCCGACCCGGCCCGCGGTGGACAACTCCGGCTGGACGCACGTGGCCACCGACCTGGTGGACTGGCACATCTACGACGAGACCCCGGCCGGATGGGCCGCCAAGGTCCGCCCGCTGCTCGCCGAGCGGGCCGAGGGCTTCCCGGTCGGCCTCGGCGCCGGGAACATCGTGCGCAAGCTCGTCATGGCCGACGGCGGCCCCGCCCCGGCCGCCCCCAACCTCAACAGCGAGTACGGGGGCGGGAAGACCAGCGTCGAGCGCGGCTGGAACCAGCGCTGGCAGACCCAGGAGCTGCGCCGCCACGACGTGCTGTCCGGCTACGTGTGGACCGAGCTGTACGACATCGAGCACGAGTTCGCCGGCATCTACGCCTTCGACCGCTCGCTCAAGGACCACGGCGCCAGCCCGGCCGCCGACGCCCACGCCGACACCGTGCTCGTGGTGGACGTCCAGCCGGTCGCCCCCGGCCGCGACCTGGTCACCGGCCCCGACCGCAAGGTGGCCTTCGACGTGCGGATCTCCCACCACGGCCCGGCCGCGACCGAGGTCACGGTCGCCGCGGTGTGGGGCCCGGCCCTGGGCTCCGCGGACGGCCTCCACGCCGGCGACGGAGCGCCGGCCGTCACCGTCGAGCCGTACCGGCTCAGCGAGCCGGTGCACATCTCGGAAAGTCTCCCGGACGGCGCCGCCGCGGCACGCCTGCACCTCTTGGCCCTGAGTGCCTCCGGCGGCCGGGTGCTCGGCAGCACGTGCGTGGACGTGGCCGTCCGGTGAGGGGGCGGCGCCGCGGGCCGGGGAGCGGGCCGCGGCGCCGCCGCACCGGGCCGAGCCAACTGAGCCGATCCGCCCGCCGGATCGACCCGGCCCGGGAACCTGCATCGTTGCAATAAGCTCCAGTCATCACCTCACCGAAGCCTCGCCCGAAAGGACCGCGATGGCCACCGCACGACTGCGTGATGTCGCCGAACGCGCCGGTGTCTCGATCCGTACGGTGTCCAACGTCGTCAACGGATACGCACAGGTCTCCGAGGAGACCCGGCGCCGGGTGGAGAAGGCGGTCGCCGAACTCGGCTACCGTCCCAACCTGCTGGCCCGCAACCTCAAGCGCGGCCGGACCGGGCTGCTGGCCCTGGTCGTCCCCGAACTGGACGTGCCGTACTTCTCCGAACTGGCCAGGGCCGTGATCGCCGAGGCCCGCACCTACGGCTACACCGTCGTCATCGACCAGACCGACGGCGAGCCGGACCGGGAGCGGGAGCTGATCATGCGCGGCGCCAGCGCCGCCCTCTTCGACGGCGTGATCCTCAGCCCGCTGTCGCTGTCCCAGGCCGACCTCGCCCGGCGCGACGGCTCCGACCCGCTGGTGCTGCTCGGCGAGCGGATCGCCGAGAGCCCGTACGACCACGTGGCCATCGACAACGTGGCCGCCGCGTACACCGCCACCGAGCACCTGCTCGACCTCGGCAGGACCCGTATCGCGGCGGTCGGCGACCAGCCGTACGACACCGGGGAGACCGCCCAGTTGCGCACCCGCGGCTACCGGGACGCGCACGCCGCCCGCGGCCTGGCCGTCGACGAGTCGCTGGTGGTGGCCACGCCCCGGTTCCACCGCTCGGACGGCGCCGCCGCCATGGCCGCCCTGCTGGACCGCCCGGACGGCCCGCCGGACGCCGTCTTCTGCTACAACGACCTGCTGGCCCTCGGCGCCATCCGCACCCTGCTCACCCGCGGGCTGCGCATTCCCGAGGACGTGGCCGTCGTCGGCTTCGACGACATCGAGGCGGGCCGCTACAACACCCCCACCCTCACGACGATCTCCCCCGACAAGGCCGCCATCGCCCGGCTCGCGGTGCAGCGCATCACCGGCCGCCTCGGCGACGGCCCCCAGCAGCCGCCGGTCGAGCTGTGGGCGCCCCACCGCCTGGAGATCCGGGAGAGCACCGCGGGCAGCTGAGCGCCGGCGGCAGCCGTGCGGGGCCGATCGGCCCTGGGGAACCGCCGGCCGGCCCCTGGGCGCGGGTGGTCCGCAGGCCCGACACTGGCCCGGGTCCACGCGTACCCGCGGGAAGTGCCCGTGCGCGCACGGGCGTTACCGGCACCAACGGCGCCAACGGCTTTCAACCGCGAGGAGTGCTCCATGGCTGACCAGGCCATCGAGGTCGAGGGGCTCGTCAAGAGATTCGGCGGATTAGCCGCCGTCGACGGTCTCGACCTTTCCGTGCGCACCGGTGAGGTGCACGGGTTCCTCGGCTCCAACGGAGCCGGCAAGTCGACGACCGTCAGGGTGCTGCTGGGGCTCTACCGGGCCACCGCCGGCCGGGTCCGGGTCTTCGGCCTCGATCCGGCGGAGCACGCCGCCGAGGTCACCCGGCGGATCTCCTACGTGCCGGGCGAGGTCGGCCTGTGGCCGAACCTCACCGGCCAGGAGGTGCTGGACGCGCTGGCCGGGCTGCGCGGCACCCGTGACCAGGCGGCCGAACGACGGCTCGCCGACGCCTTCGCCCTGGATCCGCGCAAGCTGGTGCGCACGTACTCCAAGGGCAACCGGCAGAAGGTGGTCCTCGTCGCCGCGTTCGCCGCCCGTACCGACCTGCTGGTGCTCGACGAGCCGACGTCCGGGCTCGACCCGCTGATGGAGGAGCTCTTCCAGAGCTGCGTGCGGGAAGCCGCCGCCGCGGGGCGCACCGTCCTGCTGTCGAGTCACATCCTCGCCGAGGTCGAGGAGTTGTGCGAGTCGGTGACCATCATCAAGGACGGCCGGCTCGTGGAGTCGGGGCGGCTGGCCGACATGCGGCACCTCGCCGCGTCCGCGGTCACCGCCAGGCTCTCGCAGGAGCAGGCCGCGGTCGTCGCGGACCGGCTGCGCCCGCTGGGCCTGGCCGGCCCCGGCCCGGTCGGCCCGGACCTGCGGCTGAGCGTGCCCCGCGAGCGGATCCCGGCCGTCCTGGGCCTGCTGGCCGAGGTGGACGCGCGGGACATCACGTGCACGCCGGCGAAGCTCGAGGACCTGTTTCTGCGCCACTACCAGGTCGCGGCCCGATGAACCTGACGCGCCTGCTCCTGCGCAGGTACCGCGTGCTCATCGGTGCCTGGACGGTGCTCGTGATCGCGCTGAGCGGCGCCACGGTCTCCGGCTATCAGACGACGTACCGGACGGCCGAGCAGCGCCGCACCGCCGTCGAACTGGCCCGGCACAATCCCGCGAGCACCTTCCTGTACGGCCGCCTGACCGGCCCGGGCACCCCTGCCTCGATGTTCACCTGGGAGATCGGCGCCATCGTCACGGTCCTGGCCGCCGTCGCCGCCGTCCTCGTCGCGATCGCCGTGACCCGCGCGGAGGAGGACGACGGCATGCTCGAACTCCTGCGGTCCTGCGGGCTCGGCGGCGCGGCGCCGCTGCGCGGCGCCCTCGCGGTGCTGGTGCTGACGGCGGCGCTCTGGACGCTCGGCTGCACGGCCGCCGTCGGTGTGTGGACCGGGCACACCGACGGCGTCACCTGGTCCGGGGCGGTGGCCTTCGGCGCCGTCGTCGGCCTGACCTTCCTGGTGGTCGCCGTGCTCGCCGTGGCCCTCGCGCAGGTGGCGCCCAGCGCGGCGGGCGCGCGGGTGCTGGGGTTCACCACGGTCGGGGTCGCGTTCGCGATCCGGGCCGTCGCCGACACCCGGGGGGCCGGGCGGCTGAACTGGCTGACGCCGCTGGGCCTGCGCGCGACGGTGCGGCCGTTCGCCGAGAACCGCTGGTGGGTCCTGGCGGTGTACGGCGCGGTGGCCCTGGCACTGGCCGGACTGGCCGTCGCGCTGTCGGGCCGGCGCGAGTACGGCGCCGGGCTGGTCCGCCGACGCGACCGGCGCGACACGCGTCTGATCATCAGATCGGGTTTCGGTCTGGCCGAACGGCTCGCCCGGCGCTCGGTGATCGTCTGGACCGTCGCCGTGGCCTGCGTCGGCACCATGTTCGCGGCCATGGGCTCGGCGGTCGTCCAGCAGAGCCGGGACGGTGACCTCGGCGGTTTCCTGGCGTCACAGCTCGGCACCGGCGATCCGACCGCGGCGTACTTCGCCACCTCCGGGACGGTCATCGGCCTCACCGTCTCGACCTTCGCCGTCCTGTGCGTCCTCAGGAACACACAGGAGGAGACCGCCGGCCTGACCGCTCAGGTGCTCGCCGCCGGAACGCGCCGCTGGGCGCCCCTGGCCTGGCAAGTGGTGGTGACCGCCCTCGGCAGCGCGGTCGTCCTCGTCGCGACCGGCGCCCTCACGGCCCTGGTCGCCCCCACGGCCATCGACGGACCGCACGTGGCCGTACGGGCCTTCGGCTACGCCGTCGGACAGTGGCCGGCCGCGACGGCACTCGCGGGCTGGACCGCCCTCCTCGCGGGGCTTCGGCCGCGGCTGACCTGGCTGGCCTGGATCCCCCTCATCGGCAGCGGGGTCCTGGCGCTGCTCGGCCCCCTGCTCGGCGTCCCGGCGCGCGTCCGCGACCTCGGCGTCTTCCAGCACGTCCCCGACGCCGCCGCGGCCCACCCGGACCTGTGGCCGCTCCTGGTCCTCCTGGCCCTCGCCGCTGCCGCCGCCGTGCTCGGCGTCGCGGCCACCACCCGGCGCGACCTCACCACCGGCTGAATCCGGGGGCGGCCCCGTGCCACCGCCACCGGAGAGGCCGGGACGCCGGGACGCCGGGGACGCCGCAAAGGGCCGTCCCCGGCGCGTCGGCCCGTCGGCCCCGACTGCGCGCCTGTTGAAGCTGCTTACGGGCGCCCCGGGTCAGTCGTGCACGGGCTCCACCGGGCGGGGGAAGCCGTCGAGGCCGGGTGGGAGAGCGGTCAGGCCGGCCGGGGCGAGCCAGTCGAAGGGGGCGTAGACGGGGGCGCCGGCGCCGAGGTTCTCCGCGACCTGTTCGCGCAGGCGGTTGGTGGTGAAGCTGCCGATGACGTTCATCTCCGCGTCCCGGTAGAGGCGTTCGACCTCATGGCCCGACGTCACCCCGTACGCGCCGTGGATCTGCACGGCCCGGGTCGCCACCTCCACGGCCATCTCGGTCGCGTACACCTTGAGCAGCGCGAGCAGGTCCCGTGCCGGACGCCCCGCCACCCGCTCCACGACGGCCCGGCGGGCCAGCAGCCGGGTGGCGTCGATCTGCGCCCGGGAATCGGCGAGTTGGGCCTGCACGCCCTCCATGTGCGCCAGCGGGCGGCCGAAGGACTCGCGCTGCTTGGCGTGCCGCACCGATGCCTGGAGCGCCGATTCGGCGATGGCGACAGCGGCGAAGGAGGTCTTGAGCCAGCCCCAGGACATGCCTTCGGCGAGCGCCTCGAACGGCACCGGTATGACGTCGGCCTCGGCGACGTGCGCGTCGTTGAAGATCATGCCGCCCCAGGGCATGCCGCGCAGCCCCATGTGGGGGATGTCGTAGCGGCTGACCCGGGGCTGGTGCAGGTCCACGAAGGCCAGGCACCAGTCCGGGCCGTCGTCGCCGGCGTCCTTCTCCCGGCGGGCCAGCACGATGGCCAGGTCGGCGGTCGGGGCGTTGGTGATACGGGACTTCTCGCCGCGGATCAGGAAGCCGCCGTTCGGCCCCGGGGCGCGGCGGACGGACGTACGGTACGTGCTCGCGTCGCTGCCGGCCGTCCGTTCCACGATCGAGAAGGCCGCCGAGATCTCCCCCGCCAGCAGGGGGTCCAGCAGCCGCCGGTGTTCCACCGGGTCGCCGTACATCCCGATGACCTTGCCGCACAGCAGGCCGGACACGCTCATCGACCAGTACGTGCTCGGGCAGGCCCGGGCCAGCGCCTCCAGGGCCGCGCTCTGCGTGTCCGCGTCGGCGCCCGTCCCGCCCAGCTCCGGCGGGTGGAACAGCCGCAGGTATCCGCTGTCGGCCACCTCCTTCCAGCTCTCGGCCGGGACCCGGCCGGTGCTGTCGGCCTCGGCCGCGCGGGCCGCCACCCCGGGGAAGGAGATCGCCGCGGGCGCAGCCCCGTTCCCGGGAAATGCGCGGGCGCCGTCGGTTCCACCGATTCCGTTGACGTCTTCGATTCCCGTGATTCCGGTGATTCCGTTGGTGCGATCGGTGCCGTTGATTGCGTCCATGGCGTCCATGCCGGTGGTGTCCTTTCCCTCAGCCGAGTTCCAGCAGTGACGCCGCGACGACCGGGCGCAGCACCTCGGCGCCGCCGCCGACCGCCGAGAAGAACAGGGCGTCGCGGTGCGCGCGTTCGATCAGGCGGTCGTCCCCCAGGTCGTCGACGCCGGCCAGCCGGGACGCGCCGTCGAGGACGGTCCGCAGCGCCTGCGCGGCGAACAGCCGTACGGCGGCCGCGTCGGCGAGCGAGGAGCGGCCCGCCAGGTCGAACCGGCTCGCGGCACCCCGTACCAGTCCGGAGCTGAGCTCGCTGCGGATCGCCAGGTCGGCGAGGGTCTGACGGGCGGACTGGGAGTGGGCCAGCGGCCGGCCGAACAGCTCGGTCCGGCGGATGTGCTCGGCGCAGTCCCGGGTCAGCGCGCGCATGACGCCCACCCAGGGGGCGGTGGTGAACACCCAGTCGAGGGCGGCGAGCAGCGGCCCGGTCTCGCGGCCGGCGGCGCCCGGGGTGCCGACCACCGCATTGTCGGGGACGGCGCAGGAGTCCAGCACCGCAGTGCCCCACGAGCTGGTGGGCATCGCGGCCGGTCCGCCCGGCACGATCCGCAGACCGGGGGTGCCGGCGTCGACGACGAAGGCCGAGACGCCGTGACCGTCCTCGTGCCGGGCGAGGATCAGCAGGTGGTGGGCGACCGGCGCCCCGGGGACCAGATCCACAGTGCCGTCGAGGGTCCAGCCGCCCGCGCCGGCCGGCGCGGCGGTGACGGTGAGGGGCCGTGCGCCGCCCTGGGTCTGGCGCAGCGAGACCGCGCCGGTCCAGGTGCCGTCGGCCATCGCCGGCAGGTAGTGCTCGCGCTGCCAGGGCGTGCCGAAGGCGCGCAACGGCACGGTGGCGAGCACCGCGTGGGCGCCGACGGCCAGCGCGAGGCCCGGGTCACGGGCGCCCTCGCCGAGGCCCTCCAGCACGGCGGCGGCCTGGGCCGCGCTCAGCCCGCCGCCGCCCAGGTCCCGCGGCACCAGCAGCCCGGCCAGGCCGGCGCCCGGCGCTCCCTCGCCGCCGGCCCCGGCCAGCGCGGCGAAGAGGGCGGGGTCCCAGCGGCCTGCGCGGTCGCGCCCGGCCACGGTCGGCCGTACCAGGCCGCTGCCGATCCGGTGGCCCCAGACCTCGGGCCCGGGTGCGGACGCGGACGCCGCGCCGGGCGTGACGTCCGTGGGTCCGTGGTCTTCGGTGAGTCCGTCGTCGCGAACGGCGCCGGAAAGGACGTGCGACATCAATGTTCACGCACCTCTCTGTCCATTGGTGCAGCGGTTCAGCGGTTTCAACGAGTCTTCCGCGAAGGAAATCCCTGAATCGGTCCGCGGACGGTGCATGCGTGCCGGACGTCAGGTTAAGCGGAGCTCCGGGCGCTTATCGACGGGCCCTGGAAATGTTTTCACAGCGGAACGGAAAGTTATCGATCCTTTCCTCTCCTCACACCGCCTCAAGTTCGCTGACATCTCTCTGACATGACCCCCGTTGTCTCTTCACACGCGATCGACCAGCATCGACTCCGGCGCTCGGACCCCGTCCGGGCCTTTCGGAGCCTGCCGGACCGACGCGCCGGGTCCCGGAAAATACGCCGGACGAACCCAGAGGGAGGAAAATCAATGGTGCAGAACGAGCACTCGGGCGACCTTCCCGTCAATCCGCCGAGGCTGTCCGACGCGACGCTGCGCGATTCCGCGCACATGGCCGGCGTCGAATTCGGCCCGGCCCACGCCCGGGTCATCGCCGATCTGCTGGTGAAGACCGGAATCGAGCTGGTCGAGGTCGGCATGATCTCCGGCCCGACGACGAAGGACGCGCCGCTCATCGAGGCCGTGCACGAGGAGGTCGGCCCCGAGCGCAGCATGTCGTTGCTCATCGTGCGGGACCGGCAGCAGGTGGCGGGCGCGCTGGACGCGGCCGAACGCCTGGGCGTGCGGCACATCATGTACTCGATCCCGACCTCCGAGCAGCACGCGGCGCTGAAGCTCGGCTCGCCGAGCGCCAAGCTGCTGCACACGGTGGCCCGCTCGGCGATCGCGCAGGCCAAGGAGCGCGGCTTCCACGTGACCTTCAGCGGGGAGGACGGGGCGCGCACGCCGCACGAGCGGCTCGTCCCGTACGTGGCCGCCGGTTTCGAGGCCGGCGCGGACCGGTTCCGGCTCGCCGAGACCGTCGCGTACCTCTCGCCGTGGCAGATGCAGGACCGGATCGCGCCGCTGGCCGAGATCGACGGATCCGAGATCGAGATCCACTCGCACAACATGCTGGGCATGGCCGTAGCCAACTCGCTCGCGGCCGTCCGCGCGGGCGCCAAGTGGATCTCGGCGACCGTGGGCGGCATCGGTGAGCGCGGCGGCAACGCGCCGCTGGCGGAGCTGCTGACCTCGCTGCGGGTCATCCACGACGACCGGCGGTTCGATCTGCGGCACCTGACGGAGCTGTCCGCCATCGCGCTCAAGGGATCCGGCCTCGGCGACGCCTTCCAGTCCGGGCCCACCTCGCCGCACGCCTTCGCCTACGAACTGTCCGGCCAGCTCCAGCACCCCGAGGCGTACGAGACGCTGCCCGCCGAGGTCGTCGGCAACCGCAGGGAACTGCGGGTGCGGACCCGGCTGACCACGTCGCTGGTCGGGTGGGCGCTGGCCGATTCCGGTATCACCGTGGACATCCCCGAGTTCACGGTGTGGCTGACGCGCCGTCAGGAACTGGATTCCGACGTGCTGCTCGACCGGGACGCGGTCCGCAAGGCCGCCGAGGAGTTCCAGAGCGCCTGACCGGCCCGGCCCCTTCCCGTACGCCGATTCCCCCATTCAGCTCTTTACGCATACGAACGGAGACCCATGTCCACCGCCGCTGTCACCGGCGTCTGCCCGGAGTGCGAGACCGACCTGACCGTGCCCCCGCTCGTCGAGGGGGAGACCCTGTCCTGCCCGGAATGCATGCTCACCCTCCGCGTGGAGGCCGTCCAGGACGGCAAGCTGACGCTGCAGATGGTCGAGGTGCAACTGCGCGACTGGGGCCAGTGACATGGCCGCCCGTATCGCCGTGGTCGCGGACCGGATCGCCTGGGAGGAACGCCGGCTGATCGAGGCCGCTCCCGAGCACGGTCTGCGGATGGAATGGGTCAACGACGAGTCGCTGACGCTCGGCGCACCCGAGGCGCCGTCGCTGGACGGCTACGACGCGGTGCTGGTGCGCAGCCGCAGCTATACCCGCGGCGGGCTGATCGCCGGCCTCGCCGAGGCCGGCGGGCTGCTCACCGTGAACTCCGCGCCGGCCATCCACGCCTGCGAGAACAAGGCCGCGCTGCGCAGCCTGCTGCGTGCGGCCGGCGTGCCGGTGCCGGACTTCCGCCTCGTGCTGTCCCGTAAGGACTTCGAGCGTGCGGTCGCCGAACTGGGCACCCCCACCGTGTTCAAGCCGGTCTTCGGCGGCATGGGCAAGCGGGTCACCCTGCTCCGCGACGCCGACACCGCCTCGTCGGTCTACGACTACGTCGAGGACCTCGGCCACGCCTTCGAGCAGGCCTGCCTGCTGGAACCCTACCTGGGCGGCGTCTCCGTACGCTGCATGGTCGTCGGCCGGGACCTGGTCGGCGCCGCGCAGTTCAGCAGCGGCGGCACCGATTGGCGCAACAACGCCGCGCTGGGCAACTCCACCCGCGCCGTGCACCAGGACCCCGGGGTGCAGAAGACCGTCCAGGCGGTCGTCGACGTCCTCGGCGAGGGCATCTACGGCGTCGACCTGTTCCCCGGTCCCGACGGCTATCTGGTCAACGAGGTCAACCACGCGCCCGGTTTCCGGGGCGTGGCCACCGCGACCGGCGCCGACGTGCCGGCCGCCGTCTGCCGCCACCTGACGGCACAGCTCAGCGGGAGGCGCGGATGATCCGCGCGGGCATCGTCGGCGCCTCCGGGCTGGCCGGCGGCGACCTCATCCGGCTGATCAGCCAGCACCCCGAGCTGGAACTGGCCTTCCTCGGCGGTTCCTCCTCCGTCGGGGCCCGTCCCTCCGAACTCCACCCGGGACTGCGGCTCTACCCGCACCTGACCGTGCAGCCGGTGACCCCGGAGACCACGCAGGGCCTGGACGTCCTGTTCCTGGCCACACCGCCGCCCGTTTCCGTGGCCGTCGCCGAACAGCTCGCGGACCGGGTGCCGTCGATCATCGACCTCAGCGGCGCGTTCCGGATCCGCACCCCGGAACTCCACGACCGCTGGTACCCCAAGGCGGCCCGGAACCCCGAACTGGCCGAGCGGTTCGTCTACGGGGTTCCGGAGCTGGTCGGCGACCAGTACAAGGACGCGCCGCTGATCTCGCTCCCCGGCTGCTACGCCACCGCCCTCACCCTGGGCCTGGCACCCCTGACCCTCGGGCTGGGGATGGATCTGCCCACCGTGGTGGTCGACGGCAAGAGCGGCTCCAGCGGCGGCGGGCTCCAGTTGCGCACCGCGGACCTGCACCCGTACCGCAGCGGCGCGATCGCCCCGTACGCCCCCACGGGTCACCGGCACGCCGCCGAGGTACGGGACTTCCTGGAGCGCAGCAAGCCGGGCTCGGTCGGTTCGCTGAGCATGTCCGCGTACGGGGTCTCCCAGGTGCGCGGGCTGATGGTGAGCGCGTACGTGCTCATCGACGAGCCGGTCGACACGGCCGATCTGCGGCGCGCGTACCTGCGCTTCTACAAGAAGAGCCCGTTCGTGCGGGTGCGGCGGCACACCGAGACCCTCATCCCGGTGCCGGACCCCCAGGCGGTGCTCGGCTCCAACTACTGCGACGTGATCGCCCTGCCGGACGAGGAGGGCGGCCGCATCGTGGTGCTGGCGGCGCTGGACAACCTCGTCAAGGGCGCGGCGGGACAGGCCGTGCAGGCGGCCAACCTGCGGTTCGGGCTGGACGAGGAGACGGGACTGGCCATGCAGCCCGTGGTGCCGGCGTGAGCACGACGCACTCCCAGGCGGCGCCACAGGAGGCGGGGGCCGCCGACACGGCCGCGGCCGTTCCGGTCGTGGTCAAGCTCGGCGGCAGCACCCTGGACGATCTCGACGGCGCCTGGTGGGACGACCTCGCCGAGGTCGGCCGGCGCCGGCCCCTGGTACTGGTGCACGGCTGGTCCAAGCCGCTGAAGCAGCTCAGCCCCCGCTACTCCGATCCGTCCGCGGTGCTCCGCGACCGGTACGGGAACCAGAGCCGCTGGACCACGCCCGAGGTGATCGAGGACATCAAGACGGTCAGCGCCCGCCTCGGCGCGCAGGTGACCGACCGGCTCAGCGGCCGCGGTGTCGCCGTCGAGCGGCTGCTCGGCAGCGACGGGATCCTCGCCGCGGGTCCGGCCGAGCGCTGGTGGTGGCACAACCGGCAACTGGTCGAACTGGACAACCTGGTCGGCCCGGTGACCGGGGTGGACCCCGGGCCGCTGGGCGACCTGGTCTCCGGCTCGGCCCGCCTGGTCACCCCGCTGGCCCGCGACGCCGACGGCCGGGAGGTCAACTCCGACGCCGACCGCGCCGCGGCCGCCCTGGCCGGTGCGACCGGCGCCGAGGACCTGGTGCTCGTCACCGACGTCGCGCACCTGCTGATCGACGGCGAGCCCGTACGCCGGATCGGTGCGGCGGACGCGGCCGCGTTCCGCGACCGCGGGGCGACCGGCGGCATGCGCAAGAAGCTGCGGGCCGCCGGCGAGGCGCTGGAGCACGGCGTGCAGCGGGTGTTCATCGGCAGTGCGCCCGTCACCGACCTGCTGGCCGGCCGTACGGGCACCGTCGTCACACGATCGTGAGGAGCAGGACGTGACGCCACCGCGCGTACTCGTGGTGAACAACGGAACGCTGTCGCTGCGGCAGCTGCAGACCCGGCTGGAGGAAGTGGGCTCGCTCAGCGACGCCGTCCACGTGGCGTCCCTGCCCGACCGGCTGGACGGCACGTACCAGGCGATGGTGCTGAGCGGCACCAAGGTGCGTGCCTACGACCAGGACTACTACAAGCGCCTGGTCGGCCTGGTGATGGGCAGCGACGTGCCGGTGCTCGGCATCTGCGGCGGCCTGCAGATCATCGCCGCCGCGGCGGGCGGCCACCTGGCCGAGGGGCCGCAGCGGGTCGGCGGCTACGAGGTGCAGGTGGACAAGCAGGAGCCGCTGTTCGCCTTCGTCAAGCCCACCGTGACGGTCTTCCACCGCCACACCCTCTACCTGCGCCAGGCCCCGCCCGGGTTCCGGACGATCGGGCAGTCGGCGCACGCCCCGGTGGAGTTCCTGCGCTCCGACGACGGGCGCGTCCTCGGCTCGCAGGCCCACCTGGAGTTCCGCAACGACGGCCGGGAGATCCTGCGGGGTTTCGCGCAGATGTACTCCTGAACCGCTCAAGGACCCTCAGACCGTATTGACCGTATTGGAGGAGATGGCATGACTTCTCAGGACCAGCAGGAGCCGGCGTTCGTCGTCCACCTGAACGGCAGTGGAGGGACCGTCAAGGGCTGGGTCGTCGCCGACACCCTTGTCGACGGCCTGGCGATGGGCGGCACCCGCATGACCACGTCGGTCACCGAGGACGAGGTGCGCGGGCTGGCCCGCGGCATGACCGAGAAGCTCACCCTGGTCGGTCTGCCGATCGGCGGCGCCAAGGCCGGCATCGTCTCGGACGGGACGAACCGCGAGGAGACGTTCCGTACCTTCGGCCGTACCGTCAAGCCGCTGCTGCACGGCGGCCTGCACCTGGGCATCGACCTCGGCGTCACCCCGGCCGACCGGGCGCTGTTCTTCGCCGAGGCCGGCTACGACCCGCGCCGCCGGGCCCACGCGGTGCCCATGCCCATCGACTGGCGGACCTACTACGAGCCGCTCATCGACTGCACCGGCCACGGGGTGGGCGTGTCCGCCGTGGCCGCCCTGGAGGCCCGCGGCCGGCAGGGCTCCGCCCGGGTCGTCGTGCAGGGCTTCGGCGCGGTCGGCCGGGCGGTCGCCACCTTCCTGGAGGACCGGGGCCACACCGTGGTCGCGGTCGCCGACATCGACGGCACGATCAGCGCGGACGAGCTGCCGGTACGCGATCTGATCGCCGTCACCGACGAGTTCGGCCGCATCGACCGCGGCCGGCTGCCGAGCGGCGTCACCGTGTCCGGCGAGAGCGACGCCTGGCTGGACGTGGACGCCGACCTGCTCGTGCTCGCCGCCCAGAAGGACGCGCTGAACACGGAGAACGCCCACCGGCTGCGCGCCCCGCTGGTCGTCGAGGGCGGCAACCTCACCTCCAGCGCCGACGCCAAGCAGAAGGTCGCGGCCGCCGGCGCGGTGCTCGTGCCGGACGTGGTGGCGAACGTCGGCGGCGCCGCCGCGGCGGGCCTGGCGATCGCCCGGCTGGTGCCCTTCGACCTGCCCGCGGACGCCCGCAAGCAGTGGGTGTTCGACTGGGTCGGCGAGCGGGTCCGTGCCAACACGCTGGCCCTGCTGGAGATCGCCGCGTCCAGCGCCGGCGACCCGCTGCCCGAGCTGCTCGCGGCCCGCCGCAAGGACCGGGAGCGGTGACCACCGACACCCCGGCCCGCACGGCCCGGGCCGGACACGATCCCGTGGTCTACCGGCGCCTGGGCTGGTGGCGCGAGGAGACCTTCACCGACGACCTGCGCCGGCGGGCGGCCGCCCGCCCGCACCGGCTGGCCCTGGCCGCCCGCCGGGCCGCCGAGTCCCGTACCGACACCCTCAGTTACCGGGAGCTCGACCGGCTGGCGGACCGGTTCGCCGGCGCGCTGGCCGGGCTGGGGGTGCGGGCCGGCGACGTGATGGCGGTGCAGCTGGCGAACCAGTGGGAGATCGTCCCGCTGATCTTCGCCTGCGCCCGGGCCGGCGCCGTGATCTGCCCGATCACCCCGGACTGCCCGCCCGAGGAACTGCGCCACCGGCTGGAGCTGACGCAGGCCCGGGTCGTCGTCGCGCAGACGTCCTGGCAGGGCGACCAGATCGCCGCGCGCGTCGCTGCACTGCGGGACGGACTACCCGATCTGGCGCAGGTGTTCGCGGTCGGCGGGACCGCGCCGGAGGGGACCCTGGACTTCCACGGCCACTTCGTGGAAACGCCCTGGGAGGAGGGCCCGGACGCCTTCGGCGACGGGCGCGCGCTGGGGGCCGACGACCCGTACGTGGTGCTGTTCACCTCCGGTACGACGGGTCCGTCCAAGGCGGTCGTGCACACCCAGAACTCCCTGCACGCGGCGCTGCTCGGGTACACCGGCGCCTTCGGCATGGACGACCGGCTGGTCGTGGCGACGTATTCCTCGCTGTGCCACTACTCGGGCTTCGCCCAGGGGATCCTCGCCGGGGTGATGCTGGGCGGCACGGTGGTCGTCCAGGACCGCGCCGACCCCGAGGGGCTGCTGGACCTCGTCGAGCGGCACGGCGCCACCTTGCTGTACGGGCCGCCGCCGGTCCTCGCCGCGGTGGTGGCCGCCCAGCGGTCCCGGCCGCGGGAGGTCGGCACGCTGCGGCACGCGGTGATCGGCACCGGTCCGGTGCTGCGCGGGCTGTCGGACGCGGTCCGCGACGTGCTCGGCGCGCGCGCCTTCTCGCTGTGGGGGATGTCGGAGTCCGGCCCGGTCACCATGACCAGGCCGGAGGATCCCGACGGCTGGGCCGTGCACAGCAACGGCCGCCCGATCGAGGCCATGGATGTGCGGATCGACCCCGTGGACGGCCTGGACCCGGCGGGCGCCCCGGCCGGCGGTACGGCCGACGGGGTCCGGGCGGTGGGCCGGCTGCGGATGCGCGGTGCCGGGCTGTGCCTGGGCTACCACCGGCGGGAGGACCTGTTCCGCGGGGAGTTCGACGCGGACGGCTGGTTCGACACCGGCGACCTGGCGCGCGAGGACGGCCGGGGCGGCATCCGGGTGCTGGGCCGGGCCTCGGACGCGATCGTCCGGGGCGGCCGGGTCGCGCCGGTGCCCGAGCTGGAGGCGCTGGCCGCGGACTGTCCCGGCGTCGCGGAGGCCGCGGTGGTGGCGATACCCGGCGCCGCGGGCGAGGAGATCTGCGTGGTCGTCGTACCGGACGGCGGCGCGTCCCCCTCGCTCCCCGGCGTCCTCGCGCGGCTGCGCGAGGAGGGAGTCGCCGAGGAGTTCCTGCCCGGGCGGCTGGCGGTCACCGAGGCCCTGCCGCGCACCCCCACCGGAAAGGTCCGCAAGGCAGTGCTCCGGGAGCAGTACGCCGTCCGCTGACGGCGTTCCGCGGCGGGGCCGCCCCCTCGCCGCGGACGCCGCCCGACCGGGAGTGCGGCGCCGACCCGCGCCGCGCCCCGGCCGGGCGCCGACCACCGGACCACCACCCGCACACCGCCGGCCCACCACCCGGCCCACCACCGGCCGACCACTGGGAGACACCATGCCCGAACCCCCCGCGGTCACCATGTCCGCGACACTGGCCGCCGACGAGGCGCTGGCCCGCAGGCGGCGGGCCGGGGAGCACGTCGTGTCCCT
Organism: Actinacidiphila acididurans; assembly: GCF_016918855.1. Taxonomy (GTDB): domain Bacteria; phylum Actinomycetota; class Actinomycetes; order Streptomycetales; family Streptomycetaceae; genus Actinacidiphila; species Actinacidiphila acididurans. The sequence continues at coordinate 158,962 of NZ_JADKYB010000012.1, read as the reverse complement.
GGCCTCCGGCGAGATCGGACTGCCCGTCCTGCCCGGGTTGCGCGAACGCCTGGGCGCGGCGGCGGACCGCAACGCGTACGGGCCGGTCGCCGGAAGCGCCGGCCTGCGTACCGCCGCCGCCGGCTACTGGGGGCGGCGCTCACTGCCGACCGATCCCGACCAGGTGGTGTGCGGCCCGGGCAGCAAACCGCTGCTGTTCGCCCTGCTGCTCGCCGTCGGGGGCGACGTGGTGATCCCGGCGCCCAGTTGGGTCTCCTACGCCGCGCAGGCCCGGCTGACCGGGGCGGAGCCGCTCGCGGTGCCGACCCCGCCGGGCGAGGGCGGGGTGCCCGACCCGGACGCGCTGCGTGCGGCGGTGGCGAAGGCGCGGGCCGCCGGACGCGATCCGCGCTGCGTGGTGGTCACCGTGCCCGACAACCCGACCGGCACGATCCCCTCCCGCGGTACGGTGCGCCGACTGGCCGAGGCGGCCCGCGATCTGGACCTGGTCGTCGTCTCCGACGAGATCTACACCGACCTGGTCTTCGATCCGGCCGACCGGGCGCACTCCCCCGCGCTGGAGGCCCCCGAGCGGACGGTCGTCACCACCGGGCTGTCCAAGAACCTGGCTCTGGGCGGCTGGCGGATCGGCGTGGCGCGGCTGCCCGACGGGCCGCTGGGCCGCAAGCTCGGCACCCGGCTGACCGGCATCGCCAGCCAGATCTGGTCCAGCACGCCGGCGCCCGTCCAGGAGGCCGCCGCCTGGGCCTTCGCCGAGCCGCCGGAGGTGGTCGGGTACGCCGCGGCCGGCCGCCGCCTGCACCAGGCGGTGGCCCGCGCTGTCGCCCGGCGGTTCACGGACACCGGAGCCCTGCTCGCCCCGGTGCGCGCGACCTGCTACCTCTACCCCGATTTCGAGCCGCTGCGCGAACCCCTCGCCGACAAGTGGGGCGTACGCGACGGCGACGCGCTCACCGAACTGCTCGCCGACCGGTACGGGATCGGCCTGCTGCCCGGCTCGGCGTTCGGCGACGACCCGAACGCCCTGCGGGTACGGGCCGCGACCGGCCGGCTGTACGGCGAGACCCGCACCGAGCGGCAGGCCGCCCTCGACGCCCCCGAACCGCTGCGGCTGCCGTGGATCCGCGCGGCACTGGAACGGATCGACGCGGCACTGGGCGATCTGGCGCGGTGACCGCGCCGGTTCCCCGTCCGCCGGGCCACGTCGTGACGGTCTCGACCGCCGTCCCGTACACCGACCGCTGATTCCCCGCGTCCCGGGCCCCGGGCGCGCTCCCACCCAGGAGGTTTCCCCGCCATGTCCGCCAAGTCCTCAGTCCCGACGTGCGTCTTCGAGTGCGAGTACCGCGGTGTGCGGCACGCCGGGACCGGCCTGCCCGCCGACGGTGCCGAGCTGACCCTGTATCCGGTGGCCGCGGGACAGCTGCGGGAGGCCCTGCTCGCCGGCGGCGGCCCGCAGTCGCTGGCCGCGGCCGTCACCGCCGGGGGCGCCCCGGTCACCGTCGCCGCCGACGACCCGGACCTGCGCTTCCTGCCGCCGCTGCTGCCGACGGACACCAACAACTCCCTGCTGACCGGCTTCATGGGCACGCACCGCTCCAAGTTCGACAGGGCGCCGGCCCCCGACGAGCCGTTCCGTGCCCCCAACTGGCTCATCAAGGGCTTCGGTTCGTGGACCCGGATGCCCGGCGAGACCCTGACCGTGCCCGCCTCCTCGGTGGCCCTGCTGGAGGAGCCGGAGGTCGCGCTGGTCTTCGCCAACGACGCCGAGGGCCTGCCGCACTACGCCGGGTACACCTTCGCCAACGACCTCAACGACATCGGCCTGCACCAGCAGAACCCCTGGGGCTGGACGCCGTACGCCAAGCTCTGCGACACCTCCATGACGCCCTGGCTGTTCCTGGACGAGCCCCCGGCGGACGCGAGCGGCCGGATCGTCATCGAGCGCGGCGGGCAGATCGCCTGGGAGGGGCCGTTCACGGCGGGTTCGGACGGCATCTACCACCGGGTGCCGGACATGGTCGAGAACCTGCTGTCCTACCCCGCGCTGCACAAGCCGGGCCTGGTGAGCTACCTGCTGCTCGGCTCCGACAAGGCGAGCTGGCACGCCGGGTTCCGCATCGCCGACGAGGACCGGATCACGCTGGAGTTCACCAGCCACGGCGTGGTGCTCTCCAACCCGGTCCGCTGGGCCAAGCCGGTCACCCCGGCCTACTCCGGCTGACCGAACGGCACTTGGCGGGGTCCCGGTTCCGGGCGGCATCGGCTGCCCGGAACCGCGACGCGTGGTCCTGTCCGGCGGCCGGCCCTATTCGGCGGCCGCTCCGACGCTGTCGGACCCGATGTCCTCGGACCGCGTGCTGCGTACGGCGTCGAGGTACGCGGCGATGGCGTTCCGGTTGCGGACCAGGAACTGGATGCGCTCGGTCATCCGGTCCCGCTCCTGCTCCAGCGTGGCGATCGTCTCCGGCGTGGCGTCGGAGACGTAGATCGCCCCGGGCTGGCTGATGCACGGCAGGATCTGCTTGATCACCCGGGTAGGCAGCCCGGACTCCAGCAACCCCCTGATCTGTCGCACCCGTTCGACGTAGCGCTCGTCGTAGTCGCGATACCCGTTGCCGGACCGCTCGGCCACGAGCAGTCCCTGCTCCTCGTAGTAGCGCAGCAACCGTGGCGAGGTGCCGGTGCGTTGCGCCAGCTGCCCGATGCGCATGTGATCAACACCACCCCTGATCCCTTGACCTTCACATAAATGGAAGGGTTTGAGCATACAAGCCATGACGAGTTCAGACACCCAGATACTGACCGGTTCCGCCGCGGAACCGAAGCAGGACCGCTTACCGTGGAACGCGCTGCTCGCCCTTGCCACGGCCGCGTTCATCGGCATCCTCACCGAGGCACTGCCCGCCGGGATGCTGCCCGACATGGGCCATGACCTGTCGGTCAGCGAGTCCGCGATGGGGCAGGCCCTGACGGTCTACGCCATCGCCTCCTCCGTCACCGCCATTCCGCTGCAGTCCCTGACCGCCCGCTGGCGCCGCAAGCCGCTGCTGCTCGGCGCGGTGGCCGTCATCGCCATCGGCAACCTGGTCACCGCGCTGTCCGGCAGCTACGCGCTGATCATGGTGTTCCGCTTCATCGCCGGCGTCGCCGCCGGCTTCATCTGGGCCCTGCTGGTCGAGTACGCCCTGCGGCTGGCGCCCGCCCATCTGCAGGGCCGGGCCATCGCGGTCACCATGACCGGCGTCCCGCTCGCGCTGTCCCTGGGCATCCCGCTGGGCACCTTCCTCAGCAACGTGGCCGACTGGCGGCTGACCTTCCTGCTGGTGACCGGGCTCGGGGTGCTGCTGGTGGGCTGGATCACCGCGGTCGTGCCCGACCTGCCGGGCAGCAAGCAGGAGAAGCGCGAGCCGATCCTTGGGGCATTGAAGCTGCCGGGCGTGGTCGCCGTGCTGTTCGTCGTGGCGGCCTACGTCCTGGCCCACAACATCCTCTACACCTACATCGCGACGTTCCTCGACGAGTACCACATGAAGGGCTCCACCGACCGGGTACTTCTCGTGTTCGGCGTCGCCTCGCTGGTCAGCATCTGGATCGTCGGCGCGCACGTCGACCGCAGGCTGCGCATGCTGACGCTGACCAGCACGGCGCTGTTCGCGGCGGGGGCCCTGCTGCTCGGCCTGCTGGCCGGCAACGACGCCGTCGTCTACGTCGCGATGGTGCTGTGGGGCCTGGGCTGGGGCGGCGTCACCACCCTGCTGCAGACCGCGGTCACCGACGCCGGCGGCGCGTCCGGCCAGGCGCTGCTGGTCACCGTCTGGAACGGGTTCATGTCGGCAGGCGGCGCCGTCGGCGGCATCCTGCTGGACAGCATGGGTCCGAAGTCCTTCCCCTGGAGCGTGCTGGTGCTCCTGGGCCCGGTTCTCTTCGTCGTCTTCGCCTCGCGGCAGCACGGGTTCCCCGCCGACCGTGCCCGGACGGCCTGACGACGCCGCACTCCCCGCCCGGGTCCGGGGCGGCGCCGTCAGGGCCCGGCTCCGGGCACCCTCACGGCGCCGCCCCCACAGCGCTCGAGGACGTCCCGGCGTGCCCCAGCCGGTAGCCGACGCCCCGGACCGTCAGGATCCAGGCGGGCGAACCGAGTTTGGCCCGCAGACTGCTGACGTGGGTGTCGATGGTTCTGGTGCTCTGCGCCCAGTTGTCCCGCCACACCGTGGCCATCAGTTCCTTTCTGGACACCACCGTCTCGGCGTTGACGGCGAGCGCGTAGAGGAGTTCGAACTCCTTCGACGTGACGACGACGAGGCGCTCCCCGACCCGGACCTCCCGGGTCCGGCCGTCGATGCGCAGCGGTCCCGACGAGACCACCTGGGGCGGCTGCTCGTGCAGCCGGCCGGTGCGGCGCATCACCGCCTCGATCCGGGCGATGATCTCCCGCTCGGCGCAGGAGTCGACCACGCAGTCGTCGGCACCGGACTTCAGGGCCAGCACCCGGTCCAGCGCGCTGTCCTGATTGCTGACGCAGATGATCGGGGTGTGCCCGGCGGCGCGGATGGTCCGGCACACCTCCAGGCCGTCGATGTCCGTGAGGGCGAGGTTCAGCAGAACGAGGTCGGCGCGCGGGTACTTCTCCAGCGCCTCCTGGCCTCTGCTCGCCGTCTGGACACCGTAGCCCTGGCGCCGGGCGACACCTGCGAGTCGCTCGGCCGTGGCGGCGCAGGGCTCGACGACGAGTACCTGCATGATGTTTCCCCTTTGACTCCGTGGCGGCTGAGGAATGAGCCGACGCGGCCCCGCGAGGCGACCGCTGCCGGTCCTTGCAGCAGGTCTGTTTCCGGCCGGGTCGGACAGCATGCCGGAAGCAGCGAGCGCCGAACGGACAGGCGGCACACGCCCGGAACGGCAAACGCGTGCGCCTGCGGTGGCCTGACGCCAGCCGCTGTCCCTGACCGGTAGCGCACGCATATGCGAATGTCAGACCCGAGCCCTAGGAAAAAACAGAACGCGCGGTTTGTCAACCCGATCAGTCACTCGTCGGTCACGGACCGTCGTTCATCGGCCAAGGTCGCGGCGACCCCGCCGCGCGGCCTCGGACGGCCCCGGTAGGGCCGGGGCGGCCAACAGCGCACCCTGGTCAGCACCCTTGCGTCGACCAGCGCGGGCAGTTGCATCTGCCAGAAGCGGGTCACCCACGGCTCCGACAGCCACCACGTATTGGTGCCGCCGAGTGCCTGGAAACCGGCCGTCGCGGCGACCACGGCGGCGGTCGCGTCGTACACGCAGACCCCGTAGGCCAGCTCACCGCCGTCTTTTGCAGACCGTAAGGTCTGTTCCACCCAGCTCCACCACTCCCGCCACAGCGCCCCCTCGGTGCCGCTGCCGTCCGTGCAGTGCAGGCGGAAGCCGGCCTGTATCACGAAGTCGCTGGTCAGCCCGTCGGCAAGCGCGTGCAGGGAATCGACCAGTTTCTGCATCGGCGACCCGGGGCCGGAGCCGACCCGGCCGGTGATCCGGTGCAGCGCGCGCAGCGCCGCCTCCTCGACGGCCTGGGCCAGCGCCCATTTGCTGGGGAAATGGAAGTGCAGGGCGCCGGTGCTCACGCCCGCCGCCTCACTGACCGTGCTCAGCGAGGCGGCGGTGTAGCCCTCCTCCGCGAAGACCTGGGCGGCGGCGAGGATGAGCGATTGCCGGGTCCGCACGGCGCGTTGCTGTTTGACCATGGTGTTTCTCCTCCCCGCGGAACCGTGTTCGCCCCGTTCCGCCACCCGACCCCGTCCACCGCACCGGACCCGCTCATCCCCGCGCACCAGCCGTCCGGCTCCCCCGGTCCCCCCTGACGCTGCACTGTTGCGACCGTACCCGCGGCCGTCACGAAGTGCTACCAAAAAATACCGCATGGGTAGTATGTTGTTCACCGCCGCGCCCGGTACCGGGCAGTCCGGACGCCGCCACGGCTGCTTCCCGCCGTTCACCGTGCACTCCCGGCCACCCACTGACCTGCGCAATCGCCCCCATGCGGGCGGTAGTTCACATGACTGCAACGGTACTGCCTGCCGGACCAGCGGGTCTTCGCCGTACGGGATCGCGTCCAGATGTTTCCTGATTTCGCCTAGCGCTCCCCTTGACCGCCTGTGAAATATAAACCGCCCAGTTCGTTTTGAAACTCGGTCCGGGCGGGAGCGCGCGGGCCGTACCCAAGGACCTCGACGACGCCGACAACCGTCGAAGAAAGGGGCACGCATGCCCGTGAACGAACTGCACGACACCCCCACCCGCCGGGCCGACGCCTTCGCCCGCCCCGGGGAGTTACGGGGCACCACCGCGCTCAGCGGGTCGCCAGCGGCCAAAGGTGTCACCGCGGTGCTGGAGAAAACCCTCACCCGGACCGTCCCCCGGGAGTACGTGCACCGGTCCGCGGTGGCCGAGGTGCTGCTGACCGGCTGGCGGACGCAGGACGAGGGGCACTTCGTCCTCCAGGCGCAGTGGCCGCGCTGCCACACCTTCTACGACGCCGACTCGGTCGGCGGCCACGACCCCCTGCTGATCGCCGAAACGATCCGCCAGAGCGGTCTCCTCGTCGCCCACGCCGAACTCGGCGTCCCCATGGGCCATCAGTTCCTCATGCACGACCTGTCGTTCACCGCGCGTCCCGACCGGATGCTGGTGGGCGGCGCCCCGACCGACCTCACCGTGGAGTTCCGCTGCGCGGAGGTCAAAAGACGGCGGACCGCCCTGTCCTGGATGCGCTACGAGACGGTGCTGCGGCGCAACGGGGAGACGATCGCGACCGGCGGCGCCTCGTTCACCTGCGTCACCGCGCAGGTGTACCGGCGCATGCGCGGCGACCGGATGAACGCGCGGGCGCTGCCGCTGCCGCGCCCGGTCGAGCCGGCCGGCGTCGGCCGGCAGAGCGCGCTGGACGTGGTGCTCTCGCCCGCCGGCGCGTACGGCCGCTGGCAGTTACGGGTCGACGTGCGGCACCCCGTGCTGTTCGACCACCCCATCGACCACATCCCGGGGATGGTCCTCATGGAGGCCGCTCGCCAGGCCACCGTCGCCGTGCTGGACCGGCCGGCGCCGGTGGTGCTCGCGATCGCCGGCACGTACGACCGCTTCGCCGAACTGGACCTCCCCTGTGTGATCGAGGCGTATCCGCCGCCCGGCACGAGCGGGCGCGCCGGCGGAACCGTACGGGTCACGGGCAGTCAGGACGGGCGCCCGGTCTTCAGTGCCCAGGTCACGGTCTGACGGGTGCCCCATCCCGCGGCGTCACCGGCCGGCCGTCGTCCCCCCTGCCGGGGCGAAGGCCGACCGGTGGTCGCCGGCCCAGGTGGCGAAGGCCCGGGCGGGCCGGCCGGTCACCCGCGCCACGGTGTCGGTGACGCGGGCCTTCGCGCCGTCCCGCTGCCGCCCGGCGCTGTGCAGCAGCGCGTCGGCGAGCCACCGCGGATGCCGGGCGTACAGCGCGGCCCGGGCGGCGTCGGCCGTCAGTTCCTCGAAGCGCAGCCCGACTCCGAGCACCCGGGAGAGTTCCTCGGTCTGCTGGACGGCGGTGACCGGTTCGGGTCCGGTGAGGACGTGCGTACGGCCCTCGTGCCCCGGCTCGACGAGCGCCGCGACGGCGACGGCCGCGACGTCCCGGGGGTCCACGCAGGCGTTCGGCGCCCGGCCGTACAGCGCGCGCACCACGCCCTCGGCGCGCACCGATCCGGCCCAGGACAGCGTGTTGGACATGAACGCGCGCGGGCGCAGGAACGTCCAGGCCAGGCCCGAGTCGCGCAGCAGCGCCTCGCTCTCGCGCTGCCAGCCGGTGATCGCGTCGGTCGCCCCCGGGTCCTCGACGGCTGCGGCCGACAGCTTGACCACGTGCCGGACCCCGGCCTCCCGGGCCGCCGCCACGAAAGCGGCGTCGTGGTCGCCGCCGACCCGGGCCGTGACCAGGAACGCGGTGCGCACTCCGCGCAGGGCCGCGGCCAGCGAGGCCGGGTCGCCGTAGTCGCCGGCCACCGCCTCCACCTGCGCGGACGAACTCGGGACCCGGGCGGGATCGCGGGCCAGGACGCGGACCGGCACCCCCGGCGGCATACCGCGCAGCACCTGTGCGCCGATCGTCCCGGTGACACCCGTGAGCAGGATCATTCACCCCTCCGTCACCTGGCCGGATCGGACAAGCCTTGTCGGCGCGACCTCGCGATAATATACGGGTCGGTCGGTTTCTCGGGCCGGTATCGCTTCTCGTGCGGATGACGGGTGCGGATGGAAGGGGAGACGCGCGGTGCAGGAACGGGCGATCGAGACACGGAGGAACATCCTCGCGGCGGCGGCCAAGGTCTTCGAGGAACACGGCTACAAGGCGGCGACCATCGCCGACGTCCTGGCCGAGGCCGATGTGACCAAGGGCGCCCTCTACTTCCACTTCCCGTCCAAGGAGTCGCTGGCCGACGGTGTGCTGCGGGAGCAGGACGAGCAGTTTCCGACCCCTGAACGGGCCGGCAAGCTCCAGCAGTTGGTGGACACCGTGATGGTTCAGGCCTACCGCCTGCAGACCGACTGCATGGCGCGCGCCGGTGTGCGGCTGACGCTGGACCAGCGGGCCGGCAGCATAGACCGCAAAGGTCCGTTCGCCCGGTGGGCCGACACCTGCCGCCAACTGCTGGAGACGGCACAGCGCCAGGGCGAGGTGTTCCCCCACGTCGTGGCCCTGGAGACCGCGGAGGCCCTGGTCGGCTCCTTCGCCGGCATCCAGGCCATGTCCCAGGCGTACAGCAACTACGCGGACCTGACGGCCCGGGTCGGCATCCTGATGCGGCATCTGCTGCCCGGCGTCGCGCACGCGCCGGTCCTGGCGTCGCTCGACCTGTCCGAGGACCGCGGCGAGCGGGTCTTCGCCGAGGTCCTGGCTCTGCACAGCGACGAGCCGGACCGCTTCAGGCGGGTTCCGGTGAACTGACCCCGCGCCGGGCCGCCGGGGCCGGTGCGGCGCCGGCCGGACAGGGCGGCCCGAAGTACGCGGTCAATGCCTCGGCGAGGCCGCCGGCGCCGGGGGTCCAGGCGATGTAGCCGTCCGGGCGCAGCAGTACGGCTGGGACCGGCTCGCCCGGCGGCGGGGCCGCCGCGGGCGACGCCTGGTCCGGGGTCCGGGGCGCCGCGGAGGCGGTCCGCACGACGCGCAGCAGCCGGGCCCACGGCGCGGCTTCCTCGCGGAGATCTCCGTAGCCGTCACCTTCGCCGTCATCGTCTCCGAAGAGCAGCAGCAGCGGCCGGCCCTCCCCCAGCAGGGATACGACGTCCGTGGGCCCGCCCGGCGAGCCGCTCGCGTCGTCGGCCGCCGGGTCCGCCACCGGCAGCAGTGACATGTTCGCCAGGAAGCGGCCCTCCCACGGCGACGGGCGGTCGGTGAGCGGCGGCGCGACGGTGTCCTGGCCGCTGACCTTCGCGGCCAAGTGCCGCCGCACGGCGTCCAGTTCCAGCAGCTCGGCCATCAGCCGGCGACCGCTGCCGAGTTCCCCCTCGGGTTCCGGCCGCATCAGGTCGAGTTGGGCCCGGGTGTCGGCGATGATCCGCTGTGCGACGGGGCGGCGCTCGTGGGCGTACGCGTCGAGCAGGCCCGTACCGGCCGCGCCCCGGGCAACGAGGGCCAGGCGCCAGCCCAGGGCCATGGCGTCCAGCACACCGGTGGTCAGGCCCTGACCGCCGATCGGGAAGTGGACGTGCGCGGCGTCCCCCGCGAGCACGACCCGGTCCCGGCGGTAGTGATGGGCCAGCCGGGAGAAGTCGCTGAACCGCGCCACGGCGGTCACACGGCCGAGCGGGACCTCGCGTCCGGCGATCCGCGCCACCTCGGCGCGGAACTCCTCCGCCGTCGGCGGCCGGCCCCGGTCGTGGTGCGGCCCGGTCGCGTCGAGGGTCCGTACGTGGGCGCCGCCGGCGGGAGTTTTCGTGACCACGATCCAGCCACGGGGCGTGTGATGCCATCCCGGGGCCAGGGCGGCCGGGTCGTCGGGCGGGTCCACCACCGCCGACATCGCCGACACGGTCGCCGGCCAGGCGTCGGAGGTGAATCCGGCCAGTTCCCGTACGGTGCTCCTGGCCCCGTCCGCCGCCACCACCCAGTCGGCCTCCCAGACCGCCTCACCGTGCTCTGCCCGCGCGGTCAGCCGGCTCCCGGCCGGCCCCTGGCTCATCGCGACGACCCGGTGGCCGCGGAACACCCGTGCGCCCAGAGCGCGGGCCCGGGCCTCGAAGCTCCGCTCCAGGTCGGCCTGACGGGTTTTCAGCAGCGGAACGGGCTCCGTGGCCGGAGCGGTGACGGACAGCGCGGGAATGCCGGCGAAGTGGAACCGGCTCACCTGGTCCGGGCCGTCGCCGGTGGCCGCCTGCCACGGCAGGTGGCCGCGCCGGGTCAGGCACTGCACGGCCCGGGCGTGCAGCGTCGTCGCCTTGGGGCGCTCGGAGACCGCGGGCAGCGTCTCGAGGACCGCGGTGTCCACGCCACGGGCGCTCAGTTCCGCCGCCACCAGGAGACCCACCGGTCCGCCCCCGACCACGACGACATCGGCGCGCATCCCCGACCTCCGGCCCTCCGCACGGCCCTGCCCGACAGCGCCATCGTGCTGCATGCCGGCCGGGCGGCGCCAGACGGCAGGGCGGTGCGGCACCGGGGCAGGGCCGGGGGGCTGCTGAGGGGCTGTCAGGGCCGGAGCGCGAGCTTGCCCACGGTGGTGCCCTCGTCGAGCGCCATGAGCGCCTTGGGGCCTTCGGCCAGGTCGAAGACCGTGGGGCGGCCCGGCGGGTAGACGCCGGCCTTGATCAGGGCGTGCAGTTCCTCCAGGAGCTCGCCCATCAGCCGGGGCGCCTTCTGCGCCAGCACACCGATGTGCAGTCCGATCAACTGCACCGGACGGAAGTTCAGGTCGCGGTTGGTGACCGCCGATTCGCCGGCGGTCATGCCGTAGACGACGACGCGCCCGGTGACCGGGCGGGCCGCGGCGACACTGGTCCGGAAGACCTCGCCGCCCACGGATTCCAGCACGACGTCGGCGCCTCGGCCGTCGGTCAGCCGCATGACCTCCGCCGCGACGTCGGCCGTGCGGTAGTCGATGACGTGGTCGGCGCCCAGCGCCCGTACGGTGTCGTGCTTCTCCGGCGAGGCGCAGGCGAGCACCGTGGCGCCGTAGTGCTTGGCCAGCCGGACCGCGGCCTGACCGACGGCCCCGGCCGCGGCGTAGACCAGCACGGTCTCCTCGGCGGCCAGCCGGCTCAGGCGCAGCGCCGCCAGGGCGGTGGCCCAGTTGATCACCATCCCCAGCGCCTGCTCCTCGCTCCATCCCTCCGGAAGCGGCAGGGCGCCCGCGGCCGGCAGCACCATGTACTCGGCGAAGGCGCCGTAACCGGCCCCGACCACCCGGTCGCCCAGCGCCAGATGCTCCACCTGCGGCCCCAGGGCGACGACGGTGCCGGCCCCCTCGAAGCCGGCCAGGTACGGGGCCTGCGGTCCGCCCTCGTACGTGCCGTGGGTCTGCATCACGTCGGCGAGATTGACGCCGGCGGCGGCCACGCGGATCAGCACCTCACCGGGACCGGGTTCCGGTACCGGCACGTCGGTGGCGAGGGCCAGAAGATGTGGGCCGCCCAGCGAGGGCTGGCGTAAGGCGCGCATGGCGCCGGGCACGATGCTGTCGCTCATTGGTCGATCGTCCCAGTCCGTTCAGTGTGTTCGTCGGGCTTGCCCAGGATAGTGACGATCACCGTCTCCCCCGCCGTCCGGCGCGGCCGGGGAGGGCCGAATCAGGCGCCGTTCCGCACCGGCTCCAGGATGGCCACGCATTCCATGTGGTGGGTGAAGGGGAACAGGTCGAAGGCGCGCAGGCGGGTGGGGTGGTAGCCCTCGGGGGCGAAGTAGGAGAGGTCGCGGGCGAGGGCGGCCGGGTCGCAGGCGACGTAGGCGATGCGGCGGGGGGCGAGGGCGGCGATCCGGCGGACGGCGGCGAGGCCGGCGCCGGAGCGGGGCGGGTCGAGGACGACGAGGTCGGCCTCGGTGATGCCGGTGCGGGGCAGGACGTGTTCGACCTTGCCCTGCTCGACGCGGACCCGGGGCAGATCGCGCAGGTTGTGGCGGGCGTCCTCCACCGCGCGGCGGGCGGATTCGATGCCGAGGACGGCCCCGCGCTCCCCCACCCGCTCGCCCAGGGCGCCGGCGAACAGGCCGACCCCGCAGTAGAGGTCCAGCGCCATGTCGCCCTGGCGCGGCATCAGCCCCTGCATCACCGCTTCGACCAGCAGATCCGCCGCCTTGGGGTGCACCTGCCAGAAGCCGCCGTCGCCCACCCGCCAGGTGCGGCCCGCGGCCACCTCGCGGACGAAGGGGCGGCCGTGCACCCGGTGCACCGCGTGGTCCCGCTCGCCGATCCGCTGCACCGACACCGGCCGGTCCAGCGCCACGATGGGCAGCCGCCCGCCGGGACGCGGCGTGAGCACCACCTGCCGGTCGCTGGAGCCGGTGGCCGCGATCGCCTCCACCGAGGCCATCTGCGGCCAGGTCCGGGCCTCGATGCCGAGTTCGGTCACCCCGGGCGCGGCGATCATGCAGTGGTCGATCACCTCGACCTCGTGCGACCGGTGCCGGCGCAACCCCGCCCGGCCCTCGTGGTCCACGGCGTACTGCACCCGGGTCCGCCAGGCCGGCACCTGGCCCCGGGCCACCTTGTCGCCGGGTGCGGGCTCGACCGTGCCGTCCCAGCCGGCCTCCTCGGGGGTCAGGCCGGCCAGCCGCGCCAGCTGCTCGGCCAGCACCACCGCCTTGAGCCTGCGCTGCGCCCCGGGGGCGGCGTGCTGCCAGTCGCAGCCGCCGCACCTGCCGGGCCCGGAGAACGGGCAGGGCGCCTCGACCCGGTCCCTGGACGGCTCCAGGATCCGTACCGCGTCGGCCCGCAGGAAGCGCGCGCCCTCCTCGCCCTCGGTGACCCGGGCGATCACCCGCTCACCGGGCAGCGCGTGCCGGACGAACAGCACCTGGCCGGCTTCGGTACGGGCGACGCAGTGGCCGCCGTGCGCCACCTGGCCGACCTCGACCTCGTACTCCTGGCCGACGAGGGAAGGGACGGGTTCGGTCTGCATGGCGGGGCTGCTCCTGGGCGGCACGTGGAAGAGGGGGCGCGACCGGTCGGGCCGCACCGTGCACTGTCGCAGCGGACTATTTTACGTCGCCGCGCGAGGACGCACTGTCCGCCCGGGACGGCGGCGGTCCGCCGGCGCCCTGCCGGGAGCCTGCCGGACCGGTCACGCCGGCCCCCGTCCCGGCACCGTCCCCGGCCTCCGCCCTGCGCGGCGCGCCCACCGGGCCGCGCCGGACCGAGCCGGGCGCGTTCCAGTCCGCGCGCCGCCTGGCCCGGGCCCGGGCCAGCTCGGAGGACTCGAGCTGCCACGGCACCGAGGTGACCATCACACCGGTGGTGAACAGCAGCCGGCCCTTGAGCCGCAGCGCGCTCTGGTTGTGCAGCAGGTGCTCGTACCAGTGGCCGACCACGTACTCCGGGATGTAGATGCTGACCACGTCGCGGGGGCTGTCGCGGCGCAGGCCCTTGACGTAGTCCACGATCGGCCGGGTGATCTCGCGGTAGGGCGAGTCGAGGACCTTCAGCGGCACGTCTATGCCGCGCCGCTGCCACTCCGCCTGCAGCGCCCGGGTGTCGTCCGGGTCGACGTTGACGCTCAGTGCCTCCAGGGAGTCCGAGCGCATCAGCTTGGCGTAGGACAGCGCCCGCAGGGTGGGCTTGTGGACCTTGGAGACCAGCACGATCGAGTGCACCCGGGAGGGCAGCACGTAGTCGTCGCCGGGCTCGTCGCCGGCCGAGAGCTCGTCGGCGACCCGGGTGTAGTGGCGGCGGATCGCGGTCATGGTGGCGTAGAAGACCACCATGCCGACGACCGCGACCCAGGCGCCGTGGGTGAACTTGGTGAGCAGCACGATCACCAGCACCAGGCCGGTGAAGAAGGCGCCGAAGGCGTTGATCGCCCGGGAGCGGACCATGCGGCGGCGGGCGGCCTGGTCGGTCTCGGTGCGCAGGTGCCGGTTCCAGTGCCGGACCATGCCGGTCTGACTGAGGGTGAAGGAGACGAAGACGCCGACGATGTAGAGCTGGATCAGCCGGGTGGAGTCGGCGCCGTAGATCCACACCAGGACGGCGGCGAAGCCGGCCAGCAGCACGATGCCGTTGGAGAAGGCCAGCCGGTCGCCGCGGGTGTGGAGCTGGCGGGGCAGGTAGCGGTCCTGGGCGAGGATCGAGCCGAGCACCGGGAAGCCGTTGTAGGCGGTGTTGGCGGCCAGGAACAGCACCAGGGCGGTCACCGCGGCCAGGAAGACGAACGGCAGCGAGCCGTGGCCGAAGACCGCTTCGGCGACCTGCGCGATCACCGGGTCCTGGGTGAAGCCGGAGCCGACCGGCCGGCCGTGGTTCAGCAGGTCGGTGGCCGGATTCTCGGCCATCCGTACGCCGGTGTTCATGGCCAGCGCGATGATCCCGCAGAACATGGTGACGGCCAGCAGGCCCATCATGGCCAGCGTGTTGGCCGCGTTGCGGGACTTGGGCTTGCGGAAGGCGGGCACGCCGTTGCTGATCGCCTCCACGCCGGTGAGTGCCGCGCAGCCGGAGGAGAACGCCCGTAGCAGCAGGAAGACCAGTGCGAAGCCGCCGATCCCGGAGGATTCGGCGTGGACGGTCAGCCCGGCGGTCGGGGCGTGCATGTCGTGGCCGGTGGCGATCCGGAAGATGCCCCAGGCGATCATGCAGAACACGCCGAAGACGAAGGCGTAGGTCGGGATGGCGAAGATCGTGCCGGATTCGCGCACCCCGCGCAGGTTCATCAGCATGAGGATCACGATCATGCCGACGGCGCCGAGCACCTTGTGGGTGACGAAGAACGGGACGGCCGAACCCAGGTTCTCGATGCCGGAGGCGACCGACACGGCCACCGTGAGCACGTAGTCCACCAGCAGCGCGCTGGCGACGGTCAGCCCGGCCCGCGGGCCCAGGTTGGTGGTGGCCACCTCGTAGTCGCCGCCGCCGGATGGGTATGCGTGCACGTTCTGCCGGTAGGAGGCGACCACGGTGAACATCAGCACCACGACCGCGACCGCGATCCACGGGCTGAAGTGGTACGCCGACGCGCCCGCGATCGACAGCACGAGCAGGACCTCGCCCGGCGCGTACGCGACCGAGGACAGCGGGTCGGACGCGAAAACGGGCAGGGCCAGCCGCTTGGGCAGGAGAGTTTCGCCCAGTTTGTCGCTGCGCAGCGCCCGGCCGATGAGGATCCGTTTCGGCACGTCGGTCAGTTTGGACACCCCGCGATGTTAAGGGATCGTCAAGATGTCCGGAGGCCCCCCTGCACGGACCGGACCCCGGGGCACTGTGGCAACCTTCTGCGCCGCGCCGCGCGTGTGTAGCTTTGGCCGCGGTCTGAGACGCTGAGTGCGCCGAAAGGTGCCGAAAGGTCGGTCTCGGGCAGCTCTCGTCGCACACCCCGCGGCGGGCGGTGGCACTGAGGAATCACAGCCGGAAGGACGGTCGTGCACGTCGTGATTATGGGGTGCGGTCGAGTGGGGTCCACTCTTGCGCACTCCCTCGAACAGCAAGGGCATACGGTCGCGGTGATCGACCAGGACCCGACGGCGTTCCGCCGCCTGGGGGCCGGGTTCGGGGGACGCCGGGTGACCGGAGTCGGGTTCGACCAGGACACATTGCGCGAGGCCGGAATCGAGGAGGCGGGCGCCTTCGCCGCCGTCAGCAGCGGGGACAACTCCAACATCATCGCCGCCCGGGTGGCCCGGGAGATGTTCGGCATCGAGAACGTGGCGGCCCGGATCTACGACCCGCGGCGCGCCGAGGTCTACCAGCGGCTGGGCATCCCCACGGTGGCCACGGTGCGCTGGACCGCCGACCAGATGCTGCGGCGGCTGCTGCCGTCGGGCGCGGAGCCGCTGTGGCGCGACCCCAGCGGCGGGGTGCAGCTCGCCGAGGTGCACACCTCGCCCGCCTGGATCGGGCACAAGGTCAGCCGGCTGCAGGAGGAGACCGGAGTGCGGGTGGCATTTCTCACCCGGCTCGGCGAGGCGATGCTGCCGACGTCGCAGACCGTGCTCCAGGAAGGTGACCTGGTGCATGTGATGATGCGCACGGACGGGGTGTCCGACGTCGAGGCGGCGTTCGCCAAGGGTCCCGAGGAGGCGCGCTCATGAGGGTCGCCATTGCCGGGGCGGGCGCGGTCGGCCGGTCGATCGCGGCCGAGCTGCTGGAGAACGGCCACGAGGTGCTGCTGGTCGACAAGAACCCGACCTCCATCTCGGTGGAGCGGGTGCCGCAGGCCGAGTGGCTGCTCGCGGACGCCTGCGAGATCACCTCGCTGGACGAGGCGGCGCTGCAGCGCTGCAACGTGGTGATCGCCGCCACCGGGGACGACAAGGTCAACCTGGTGGTGTCGCTGCTGGCCAAGACCGAGTACGGGGTGCCGCGCGTGGTGGCCCGGGTGAACAACCCCAAGAACGAGTGGCTGTTCAACGAGTCCTGGGGCGTGGACGTGGCCGTGTCCACCCCGCGGCTGATGTCGGCGCTGGTCGAGGAGGCGGTGAGCGTCGGCGACCTGGTGCGGCTGCTGCGCTTCAGCCAGGGCGACGCGAACCTGGTGGAGCTGACCCTGCCGCAGGAGGCGGCACTGGTCGGCACCCGGGTGGGTGATGTGAGCTGGCCCACCGACACGTCGCTGGTGACGATCATCCGCGGCAACCGGGTGCTGACGCCGTCCAAGGACGACGCGCTGGAGGCCGGGGACGAGCTGCTGTTCGTGGCGGCCCCGCACCGCGAGGAGCAGCTGGAGGACCTGCTGTCGCTCCAGGACGGAAAGGACGCAGCGGAGCCGACCACCGAGGCCGAGGAGAGCTGAGCCCAGGAAAGAGGCCGGGGCCGAGGCCGGGGCGAGCCGCCGAACTCAGCTCGGGAAGTCGCCGGTCAGGAGGCGGAGGAGGCGCGGGCCTTCTCCGCCTTCTCCGCTTCCTCCATCTCCGCGATCACGTCGATCGGCGGCGGCGCCTTCACCAGGAAGATCCAGGTGAGGTAGACCGACAGCAGGAAGGGCGGGATGCCGAGCGCGACCTTGACCCAGCCGAGC
The DNA here is from genome assembly GCF_016918855.1 of Actinacidiphila acididurans. GTDB lineage: Bacteria > Actinomycetota > Actinomycetes > Streptomycetales > Streptomycetaceae > Actinacidiphila > Actinacidiphila acididurans. The sequence goes on along the minus strand of NZ_JADKYB010000012.1, from coordinate 141,799 downwards.
TGGGTGGCGTTCCCCCACCAGTAGAGCGGGAAGAGGATGGCCGACTTGGCCAGCAGGATCAGGCCCCAGGCCCAGCTCGCCTTGGTGTACGCCTTCAGCCGGCCCGGGTTGCGCTTGCGCCAGGACAGGTTCTCCCGGAACACCGGGCCCAGGATCAGGCCGAGCAGCGGGAAGCCGGCGGCGGCCGAGACGATGTAGGCCACGGCCAGGCCGAGGGTGTAGAGCATGCCGGGCAGGTAGAAGTTCTTGGCGTTGCCCGACATCATCGCGAAGACCGCGCCGAAGGCGACGCCGAAGATCCCGCTGAAGGCGTGCTTGAGGGTGTCGCGCTGCGCCAGCCGCGCCGCGCCCATCACGACCGACAGCGCGAGAGCGGCCAGCGCGGAGATCTTGATGTCGTGGTCGGCGGTGTAGATCGCCACGAAGATCAGGCCCGGGACGGTGGTCTCCACCATGCCGCGGACCCCGCCGAACGCCTCGAAGAGCGCTGCCTCGGTGACGGCCCTGGCCGTCGCGTCCGGCTGCTCCGGATCGTGCTGACCGTCCTGTACGGGGGTCTGCTTGGGGGTCGACGCCACCTGTCACTCCTGTCCGACCGGACGCAGTTCGTACTTGGGGTTGAACAGCACCGGACGGCCCCGGTTCATCGAGATCCGGCCGGTGGCGAAGATGCGGCGGCCGGGCTCTATGCCCGTGATGCTCCGGCGGCCCAGCCACACCACGTCGAGCGCGGCGGACCCGTCGAACATTTCGGCTTCCAGCGCGGGCACGCCCGCCCGGGGACGGAGGGTGACCGTACGCAGCGTACCCGTAACGGTCACGACATCACGATCGGTGCAGTCGCTGATCCGGGTGCACCCGGTGGCCAGCGCCTCCTGCCGCAGCTCCTCGGAGTGCAGCTCCTCGGGCGAGGAGGACAGCCGGTCGAGCATGCGGCGGAAACGGCCCGCGGGCCGGTCGGGGCGTACGGCACCACTCATGTCTGCAAGGGTACCGGCCGGACCCCGGACGGCGGTGGTCCCGGGGCGCGGCCTGTGGACGAACGGATTCGGTCCGCCGCCCGCGGGCGGCCGCGGCCCCGCAACCGGCCCGGGCACCGCGGCGGCCCCGGGCACCGCGCCCGCTACGGCTCGAAGCGGTAGCCCATCCCCGGCTCGGTGATGAAGTGCCGCGGGCGGGCCGGGTCGGCCTCCAGCTTGCGCCGCAGCTGGGCCATGTAGACGCGCAGGTAGTTGCTCTCGGTGCCGTAGGCCGGGCCCCACACCTCCTGGAGCAGCTGCCGCTGGCCGACCAGCCGGCCGGGGTTGCGCACCAGAACCTCCAGCAGGTGCCACTCGGTGGGGGTCAGCCGGACGTCGGCGCCGCCGCGGTTGACCTTCTTGGCGGCGAGGTCCACGGTGAACGTCTCGGTGTCCACCGTGGCCACGTCGTCCTCGGGGCCGGAGGGGGTGGCCCGGCGGACCGCGGCGCGCAGCCGGGCCAGCAGCTCGTCCATGCCGAACGGCTTGGTGACGTAGTCGTCGGCGCCGGCGTCCAGCGCCTCGACCTTCTCCCCGGACGCCTGGCGGGCGGACAGCACGATGATCGGCACCCGGGTCCAGCCGCGCAGCCCGCGGATCACCTCGACGCCGTCCATGTCGGGCAGGCCCAGGTCGAGGACGACCACGTCGGGATGGCGGGCGGCGGCGATGCGCAGGGCGGTGGCGCCGTCGTGCGCGGCGTCCACCTCGTAGGAGCGAGCGCGCAGGTTGATGGCCAGGGCCCGGACGAGCTGCGGCTCGTCGTCGACCACCAGCACCCGGTGCATGGGCGTCCTCTTCTCGGTCGTCATGGTGTCCTCACGCCGCCTGCCGTGCCGCGGCCGTACCCGGCGCAGGGCCGCGCGCGCCGGCCCGCGCCCCGGCCGGCCATGTCACGGCCGGTCATGTCACGGCCGTGGCCGGCAGGCCGGGTCGGGCGGCGGCGCCGGTCGCGGCGCGCAGGGTGAAGACCATGGTCAGGCCGCCGCCGGGGGTGTCCTCCGCGGTCAGCGTGCCGCCCATGGCCTCGGCGAAGCCGCGGGCCACCGCCAGGCCCAGCCCGACGCCGGTCCCGCGCGGTGCGTCGCCGTAGCGCTGGAACGGCTCGAAGATGTGTTCCTTGGCGCTCTCCGGGACGCCCGGGCCGCGGTCGACCACCCGGACCTCCACCCGGTCGCCGAGCGCGCTCGCGGCCACCAGCACCTTGTCGCCGTCGGGGCTGTACTTGACGGCGTTCTCCACCACGTTGGCCACCCCGCGCTCCAGCAGGCCGGGGTCGACGGCGACCATGGGCAGGTCCTCGGGGATGTCGAGGGTGACGCTGTGCTCGGGCACCCCGCCCAGCGCCATGGGCACCACTTCCTCGAGCCCGGCCTCGCGGATGATCGGGGTGACGGTGCCGGTCTGCAGCCGGGACATGTCGAGCAGGTTGCCGACCAGGTGGTCCAGCCGGTCGGCGCCGTCCTCGATGCCGGCCAGCAGTTCGGCCTCGTCCTCGGCGGACCAGGCCACGTCGTCCGAGCGGAGCGAGGTCACCGACGCCTTGATGCCGGCCAGCGGGGTGCGCAGGTCGTGCGAGACGGCGGCGAGCAGGGCGGTACGGATCCGGTTGCCCTCGGCCAGTTCGCGGGCCTGCTCGGCGGCGTCGGCCAGGCGCTGCCGGTCCAGCACCACCGCGGCCTGCGCGGCGAACGCGGACAGCACCCGGCGGTCGGTGGCGGGCAGCACCCGGCCGGTGAGCGCCAGCGACAGCCGCTCGCTGACCGGCACGTCCACGTCGGCCTCCTCCGGCCGCAGGCACGGGGTGCCGCCGACGAAGGCCGCGCAGTGCCAGGGGCCGTGCTCGCCGGAACGTTCCAGCAGCACCACCGAGTCCATGCCGAAGGTCTCCCGGACCCGTTCCAGCAGCGCCTCCAGCGAGCGGTCGCCGCGCAGCACGCTGCCGGCGAGGTAGGACAGGATCTCCCCCTCCGAGCCGAGCCGGGCCGCCTGCTGGGTGCGCCGGGCGGCCAGGTCCACCACGGAGGCGACGGCGACGCCGACCACGATGAAGATCACGATGGCGATGATGTTCTCGGGCTGGGCGATGGTGAAGGAGTGGGTGGGCGGGGTGAAGAAGTAGTTCAGCAGCAGCGAACCGCCCGCCGCGCAGACCAGGGCCGGCCACAGCCCGCCGATCAGGGCGGCGGCCACCGTCAGGGTCAGGAACAGCAGCATGTCGGTGGCCTGGGCGATGCCCGGGTGCCAGTGGGTGAGCAGCAGGGTCAGCAGCACCGGCCCGGCGACCCCGGTCAGCCAGCCCGCGATCACCCGGGAGCGGCCGAGTCTGGCGCCGCGGGCGGCGGGCAGGCCGCGGCCCTTGGCGGCGTGCTCGTGGGTGACGATGTGGACGTCGATGTCGCCGGACTCGCGGGCGACGGTGCTCCCGACCCCGGGCCCCAGGGCGTACTGCCAGGTCTTGCGGCGGCTGGTGCCCAGCACGATCTGGGTGGCGTTGACGCCGCGGGCGAAGGCCAGCAGGGCGTCGGGCACGTCGTCGCCGATCACCTGGTGGAAGGTGCCGCCCAGGTCCTCCACCAGGGTGCGCTGGTCGGCCAGCTCGCGGCTGTGGCCGACGGCCAGGCCGTCGCTGCGCACGATGTGCACGGCCAGGATCTCGCCGCCCGAGCCCTTGGTGGCCATCCGGGCGGCCCGGCGGATCAGGGTCCGGCCCTCGGGTCCGCCGGTCAGGCCCACCACGATCCGTTCGCGGGCCTGCCAGACGCCGGATATGCGGTGGTCGGCGCGGTACTGCTGGAGGTATTCGTCGACCCGGTCGGCGGTCCACAGCAGGGCCAGCTCGCGCAGCGCGGTGAGGTTGCCGGGCCGGAAGTAGTTGGACAGGGCCGCGTCGATCTTGTCGGAGGCGTAGATGTTGCCGTGCGCCATGCGGCGGCGCAGCGCCTGGGGCGACATGTCGACCAGCTCGATCTGGTCGGCGCGGCGCACCACCTCGTCCGGCAGGGTCTCGCGCTGCCGCACCCCGGTGATGGCCTCCACCACGTCGCCGAGCGACTCCAGGTGCTGGATGTTGAGGTTGGACACCACGTCGATGCCCGCCTCCAGCAGTTCCTCGACGTCCTGCCAGCGCTTGGGATTGCGGGAGCCGGGCACATTGGTGTGGGCGAGCTCGTCGACCACGACGACCTCGGGCCGGCGCCGGAGTATCGCGTCCACGTCCATCTCGGTGAGCGCGGTGCCGCGGTACTCGGTCTCCCGGCGGCGTACCTCCTCGAGGCCGCGCATCATGACCTCGGTGCGCGGCCTGCGATGGTGCTCGACGTATCCCACCACGACGTCCGTCCCGCGCTCGGCGCGCCGGTGCGCCTCGGAGAGCATGGCGTAGGTCTTGCCCACGCCCGGGGCGGCCCCGAGGTATATGCGCAGCGTGCCGCGTGCCATGCCTTGACCTTAGAACGACCGAACCGAACAAATCGGACAGCCTACTCCGGCCGGGCTCACCTTGACGGCGTCTTGACGCCTCCCGGGCCCCCGGAGCCGTCCGGCGCGGCGGGTGCCGTGCCCCGGGCGTCGTCGGAGGTCACGACGCCGTCGCGCAGTTCCAGGACACGGTCGGCGAGGGTGAGGAGCTGGGGATCGTGGGTGGCGACCAGGGCGGTGACGTGTTCGGAGCGGACCACGGCGCGCAGGAGTTCCATCACGGCCAGGCCGGTGTCGGCGTCGAGCTGGCCCGTGGGTTCGTCGGCGATCAGCAGCAGCGGGCGGTTGGCCAGGGCGCGGGCGATGGCGACCCGCTGCTGCTGGCCGCCGGACAGCTCGGTGGGGCGCTGGGCCGCGTGACCGGCCAGGCCGACCAGGGAGAGCAGCAGCTCGACCCGGGCCTCCCGCTCACGCGCCGGGACCTTGCGCAGCCGCATCGGCACGCCCACGTTCTCGGCGGCGGTCAGGATCGGGATCAGGCCGAAGGACTGGAAGACGAAGCCGATCCGGTCCCGGCGCAGCGCCAGCCGCTCCTCCTCGCCGAGCGCCGCCGGATCGGTGCCGTCGATGCGCACGGTGCCCGCGTCGGGCGCGTCCAGGCCGCCGACCAGGTTCAGCAGGGTGGTCTTGCCCGAGCCGGACCGGCCCTTGAGGGCGACCAGCTCCCCGCGCCGTACGGTGAAGGACACCCCGCGCAGCGCGTGCACGGCCGTCTGCCCGCTGCCGTAGGTACGGTGCAGGCCGTCGGCGACCACCATGTCCTCGGCCACCGCGCCCTCACCCACCCGCATGTCCTCGCTCACCGCTCCCCCCTTCCCGCCCCTGCCGGCGAAGGACCACCCGGTCGAAACGACCGAAAAGATCACCCGGCCACCGAAACGTATCGGCGACCGGGTGGCCGGTGCAATGGTCGACGAGGCGACGCGAGCGGCGCCGCGGTCCGGCTCAGTGCAGCTCGGTGATCTCCGGGCCGCGCCGCATCGGGTCGATGCCGTCCCCGAACTTCGAGGACCGGCCCTGGTCGGGCGCGGTGCCGTCCGGCACCATCTGGGCGTCGTTGGGCAGCTTGAGCACGACCGGGTCGCGCGGCGCCATCGGGGCCTCGCCGCGGACGACCACGGTGTCGCGGAAGACGGCCTCGAGCACCCCCGCGGCACCCGGCTGCACCGCGCCCTGCCCGGAGATCACTCCGCGCAGGAACCAGCGCGGGCCGTCGGAGCCGACGAACCGGACGAGCTGGACGCCATTGGTGCCGTCGGGCAGCTGCACGGGCACCTGCGCCCGCAGCTCCCAGCCGAGCGGTCCCTCGACCTGGTCGACGATGCCGCCCTGCTCGGTGATGCCGGCGGCGATCTCCTCGCGCACCTCACCCCAGATGCCCTCGGACTTCGGGGCGGCGAACGCCTGCAGCTGGATGGCGCTGTCCCGCAGCACCACGGTCGCGGCGACGATGGACTCACCGGCCACCTCGACCCGCAGCTCCATGCCGTCGACCCCGGGGACGAACAGGCCGCCGAGGTCCACCCGGCCGTTGCCTGCGTCGTTGACCTCGCTGACGTCCCACGGCCCGTCGGGGCGCGGGGCGGCCGGAAGGTTGTACCGCGACGGGGCGGAGTCGTCCTGCTCCGCGCTCTCCTCGGCCGCCTCCTCCGGGCCCTCGGCCTCGTCGAATTCGTCGGCGGCTGCGCGCTCCTTGCGACGACGGAACACGTTACTGTCCTTCCCGGTCGCTGAGGACCGATGCGTATTCATTGGTGGACGTGTCCGTCCGCGGCGTCTCCACCGCGGCGTGACCCCCCGTGGAGCCGAAGCCCCCCGCGGCCCGGGCGGAGCCGGGCAGCTCCGCCACTTCGTGGAACCTGACCCGCTCGACCTGCTGGACGACCAATTGGGCGATCCGGTCGCCCCGCTCGAACCTGACATTCTCGCGCGGGTCGAGATTGACCACGATCACCTTGATCTCTCCACGGTACCCGGCATCGACCGTTCCCGGGGCATTCACCATGGCCACTCCGCACCGGGCGGCCAGACCCGAGCGGGGATGCACGAAGGCCGCGTACCCGTCGGGCAGCGCGAGGGCGATGCCGGTGGGCAGCACGGCGCGCTCGCCGGGCGCCAGGTCGGCGGCCTCGGTGGTCACCAGGTCCACGCCGGCGTCGCCGGGGTGCGCGTACGAGGGCACGGGCACGGCCGGGTCCAGGCGCCGCAGCAGGACGTCCACCGGGGGACGGACGGCGCTCACCGGGACTCCTCGCGCCCGCGGCTCACGGGTTCACCTCGAAGGCGCGGGTGACCTTGTCCTGGTCGGGGTCGGCCATCGCGGCCCGGATCTCGTCCGGCCGCCCGTGGGTGGTGAAGTGGTCGACCTTGACCTCGACGAACAGCGCGTCGGCGCGCACCGCCAGCGGCCCGTCGGGACCGCCTATCCGGCCCTCGGCGGTGCTGAAGATCTTGCGCCCGGCCACCGCGTGGCAGCGGGCGGCCAGGTGCAGGGTGGCGCCGACCGGCACCGGGCGGACGTAATCCGTCTCCAGGCGGCCGGTGACCGCGATGGTGCGCAGCAGCCAGTTCAGCGAGCCGAGCGTCTCGTCCAGGGCGGAGGCGAGCACGCCGCCGTGCGCGAGGCCCGGGGCGCCCTGGTGGGCGGGGCGGACGGTGAACTCGGCAGTGACGCTCACGCCTTCGCCGGCCGTGGTCACCAGGTGCAGTCCATGGGCCTGGTCCTCGCCGCAGCCGAAGCACTGGTCGTAGTGCGACCCGAGCAGCTCGCCGGGGGCGGGTGCGTCGCGGTGGCGTACGGGCGCCGCGGCATCGGGCGGCGGAGTCAGTCCGGGCCGCTCGGGGCCCGGGGGCATGGTGGCTGCACTCACGCCGCAGACCCTACCCTCCTGGGCGATCCTTTCCCGTCCCGCGGCCTCACAGGTTCGGCGGCCGGTTCCGGGGCAGGTTTCACGGCCTGTGCGGGGGCGTGCCGGGGGTCGGTCGGCGGCCCGGTCGCGGGGGCGGCTCCGGACGTACCACGGGCCGGCTCCGGGCCGGGAAACGGCCGGTTCCGGGGGCCCGCCCGGTGCCCCGACGGGTCCCTTCGGGGCCCGCACAGGGGGGCATGGCAGTCTGGTGCCATGTCTGGTGCCCTTCCCGGTGTCTCCCCCGGTTCCCCCGCCGCTCCCCGGCCCGCCACGACCGGCCTCGCGCGGCCGTACGACGAGCGGCTGACCGCGCCGCGCTCGTGGTGGGCGATGGCGATCGGCCTGGGGGTGGCGATGGCGATCGTCGTCTATCCCTTCGGGCCGCTGGCGATGCTGGCCGGGCTCGCGGGCGGCGCGGCGCTGGCGATGGCCGCGGTCAGCTCCTACGGGTCCGCGCGGATCCGGGTGGTGGCCGGCTCACTGGTGGCGGGCAAGGCGCGGGTGCCGCTGTCGGCGCTGGGCGAGCCGGTCGTGCTGGACCGCGACGAGGCGCTGGCCTGGCGGTCGCACAAGGCCGACCCGCGCGCCTTCATGCTGCTGCGCTCCTACGTGCCGACCGCGCTCAAGGTGACGGTGACCGACCCGGCGGACCCCACGCCCTACCTGTACCTGTCCACCCGGGCGCCGCAGCGGCTGGCGGACGCCCTGGTGGCGGCACGGGCGGCGAGTGGCCGTACGGGCGGCACAGGCGCCGCGGGAAGCGGTACGGGCACCGGTGACGGCGTTACGGATCAGGGCGCCGCGGGCTGAGGCCGTACGGGCCCCCGGGCGGCGGCGCCGATCGCCCTCGGCCAGGCCCTCAGTCGAGCGGCGGGGCCTCGTCCACCGGGCCCTGACCGGAGGGGCCGGTGGGGGCGCCGGGAAGTTGGGGCAGCTCGTCCCAGGGGCGCTGGGCGGCGCGCAGGTCGCGTCGTACGTGCTCGGCGAGCCGGCGGGTGTCGCGCCGGTTGAGCAGGGCGCCGACGCTGGCGCCGATCAGGAAGGGCGTGAGCGCGGGGCTGTGCTTCAGGGTCCGGCGCACCAGCCGCTGCCGCATCTCCTTCTTCATGGAGGTGCTCAGGGCGACGCTGACCGTGGACAGCCTCGGGGCGTCGATACCGCGCTGCTCGGTCCAGGACCAGAGGTAGGCGGACGCGCGCTCCCGTGCGTTGCCGGGCGCGCGCAGTCCGTAGACCTCGTGCAGCTCGGCGATGAGCTTGAACTCTATGGCGGCCACACCGAGGGTCTCGGCGGCCACTTCGGCCGGCATGGCCGGCGGTGCGGGCAGCATCGCGGCGGCGCCCACCCCGGCGCCGACCGTCATCGTGCCCTTGACCGCGGCGGCGATCAGCCGGTCCGCGATCTCCTCGGGGCCGAGCCCCGGGAAGTGCCTGCGCAGCGTCGTGAGGTCGCGCACCGGAATACGGGGCGCGGTCTCGACCAGCCGCTCGGCGAGTGCTCCGATGCCGACCCGGGCCTTGCGGCCGCCCCTGCGGGCGGAGCCGCGTACGCCGCGGGTGAGCCCGCGAGCGGTCACGGCCGCGAGCGAGGCCGCACGGCCTCGCTCGGCGTCCTCGGGGCCTTCCGGTGAGCCGGACACGGCGCTCGGAGGAATCAGGCCGCGCAGTCGCGGCAGATCGGGTTCCCGTTCTTCTCCGCCGCGAGCTGGCTCCGGTGGTGCACCAGGAAGCAGCTCATGCAGGTGAACTCGTCCGCCTGGCGGGGCAGCACGCGGACCGACAGCTCCTCGTTGGAGAGGTCGGCGCCCGGCAGCTCCAGGGCTTCGGCCTGGTCGAACTCGTCGACGTCGACCGCGGAGGTCGTCTTCTCGTTCCGCCGGGCCTTCAGTTCCTCGATGCTGTCCTCGTTGACGTCGTCATCGGTCTTGCGTGGGGTGTCGTAATCCGTTGCCATGTCGCTCTCCCCCTGTGGGTGTCTGCGGTGTCTCCAGCGCACGTAACGCGCGGGAGGCCGGACTTGTGCCCGACCCGAGGCGGAGATTTTGCCTCACATCAAGGCCCGTTACTCAATCGACACCCGTCACGGCCCCCGAAGAGGTGATCGCGCGGGTGGCCGATCATGGTCCGTGGCGGTCCGAAAGTGGCCCGCCCCGGGTGCCTTCACGTGTACTTCCCGTGATCATGACCTGCGGAAACATGGATTTTTCCGGTCGTTTCCCTGGCCAGGCGCTCACCGAGCGTACCCGAGGACGCCAGCCACTGTGCGATTGCTCACAACCCGTTCCGGCCCGGCACAGACCCCGAAATTACTCCCAAAGCGAACAGGGACCGGCCGTGCCGAACGGGACGGGTGTGACCGGGACCACGCACGGGCCGGGTGAGACGGCCCACAGCGGCCCGGGCCCGGTACGGGCGGGCCGTGGCCGGCCCGTACAAGGCCCTCACCGGGTCCTGCGCAGCTCGGACCGGGCTCACACCGGTATGGCCACCCGCATGACGAGCCCGCCGCCCTCGCGCGGTTCCGCGGTGATCAGTCCGCCGTGCGCCCGCGCCACCGAGCGCGCGATGGACAGCCCCAGGCCCACGCCCTTGTCGCTGCCGGTGCGCTCGGTGCGCAGCCGGCGGAACGGCTCGAAGAGGTTGTCCACTTCGTAGGCGGGGACCACGGGACCGGTGTTGGCCACCACGAGGAGCGCTTGCCCGCCTTCCACGGCCGTACGCACCCGTACCCAGCCGTCCTGGGCGACGTTGTAGCGCACGGCGTTCTGCACCAGGTTCAGGGCGATCCGCTCCAGCAGCACGCCGTTGCCCTGGACCACCGCGGCGTCCAGGTCGGACTGGAGTTCCACGCCCTTGGCCTGGGCCTCGGAGCGGGTCTGGTCCAGCGCCTGGGAGGCCGCCTCGGCCAGGTCGACCGGCTTGCGGTCCACGATCTCGTTCTCGCTGCGGGCGAGCAGCAGCAGGCCCTCCACCAGTTGCTCGCTGCGTTCGTTGGTGGCCAGCAGGGTGCGGCCGAGCTGTTGCAGGTCGGGCGAGGCGCCCGGGTCCGCGAGCTGCACCTCCAGCAGGGTGCGGTTGATCGCCAGCGGGGTGCGCAACTCGTGCGAGGCGTTGGCCACGAACCGGCGCTGGGCGTCGAAGGAGCGCTCGAGTCTGTCCAGCATCTCGTCGAAGGTGTCGGCGAGCTCCTTCAGTTCGTCGTCCGGGCCGTCCAGCTCGATCCGCCGCTTGAGGTCCGAGCCGACCACGCCGCGGGCGGTGCGCGTGATCCGGCCGAGCGGCGCCAGCACCCGGCCGGCCATCACGTAGCCGAAGGCGAAGGCGACCACGGCCAGGCCGATCAGGGCGATCAGCGACCGCTTGAGCAGCGTGTTGAGCGCCTGCGCCCGCTGGACGTCCATGCAGTGCGCGAGCGCCTGGTTGAACGCCGCGGTGCTGGTCTCGCCCTGCAGGCCCGGACAGGTGTCGCTGTTGATCTGGACCTGGCCGGAGGTGAGCGTGAAGAGCTGGCCGTTGCCGTGATGCAGCGCCTGGGCCGCCAGCAGGTAGATGATCCACAGCAGCAGCACCCCGGCGATCAGGAACATGCCGCCGTAGAGCACGGTCAGCCGTATCCGGATGGTCGGGCGCAGCCAGGGCAGCGGGCCCTCGGCCGGGTGCGGGTCCCACAGCGGACGCGGCGGGAGCGACGGCGGCCGGTCCGGCTGCGGCGGCTGTGCGGGCCGGGCACCGTGCGGGACCCGGATCTGCGCGGCGGGCCGGCCCTGGCGGCCGGCGGAGGGCCCCTGCGGGGCGGCGGGTCCGGGACGGCCGGCCGGCTCGCCCTTGCGGGCGGCACCGGACAGCTGCCCGGGCCGCCGCTGGGGCTCGGAGTTCGGTACGTAGGGGGACGACGGCGACACGGCGTTCAGATCCGGTAACCCGAGCCCGGCACGGTGACGATCACCGGGGGCTCGCCGAGTTTGCGGCGCAGGGTCATGACGGTGACCCGCACCACGTTGGTGAAGGGGTCGGTGTTCTCGTCCCAGGCCTTCTCGAGCAACTGCTCGGCGGAGACCACCGAGCCCTCGCTGCGCATGAGCACCTCCAGGACGGCGAATTCCTTGGGGGCCAGGTGCACCTCGCCGCCGTCGCGGAACACCTCGCGGCGGTTGGGGTCCAGCCGGATGCCGGCGCGCTCGAGCACCGGGGGGAGCGCGGCGGTGGTACGGCGGCCCAGGGCGCGCACCCGGGCGGTCAGCTCGGTGAAGGCGAACGGCTTTGGCAGGTAGTCGTCGGCGCCCAGTTCCAGGCCCTCCACCCGGTCGCTGACGTCGCCGGCCGCGGTGAGCATCAGCACCCGGGTGGGCAGGCCGAGCTCGACCATCCGCCGGCACACCTCGTCACCGTGCACCACCGGAAGGTCACGGTCGAGGACGACCACGTCGTAGTCGTTGACGCCGATGCGCTCCAGGGCGGCGCCGCCGTCGTAGACCACGTCGACGGCCATGGCCTCGCGGCGCAGCCCGGTGGCAACCGCATCGGCGAGCAGTTGCTCGTCCTCGACGACCAGTACGCGCAAGGCGCTGTTCCTTCCATGAGCTGTGAAAACGGCAGGGGGATCCCCGGTCCATCGTGCACCGAACGGCCGTAAATCGGCGGTAAGGGTCGTCCGGTCGAACGCCGGCAACGGGGGCGGCAGCGGCGGGGGGCGCGGGCGCCGCCCAAAGTCGGCGAACGGCGGCGAAGGGAGGCGAAGGACGGCGAGGGCGGCCAAGGGCGCGAAGGCGCGGAATTTCCCCGGGGTCGCGGAGGTTTCCGCTCCGGGCTCGGTGGGGAGGACGGCTGTACACCCAACCACCACGCCTTGCCAGGCGTATCCGCGTTTGGCATCTGGCTTTGACACATCCCCGTGTCAACGGAGACGACGAGGGGGCGCACATGGACGCGTTCACGACGGGAATCCTGCAGCGCATACACGCCACGGAGTCCGATCTGCGCCGGGCCCGGGAAGCCGGGGACGACTACCTCGCCGAGGTCGAACAGGGCGAGCTGGACGACCTGCGCCGCATCGCGGCCGAGCACGGCGTGGACGTACGGCAAAAGGTCGCCTGAACCAGGCCCGCACCACGGCAGCCGACCCCGAAGCCGCACGCCCCGGTCACCGCATCACGGTGCCGGGGCGTTCGCATGCCCGGGGCGAGGCCCCGGACGGCGGGCGTACGGCCTGCCGAGGCGCGTGCGCCGGCGCATGGGGCTCGGGCGCCGGTCGGGTCCGCCGGGCCCCCGCTCGGGCCCGGACGGCCTCTTCCCCGTCCCTCGATCGGGTATCAGTCGTGCCAGGCGCCCAGGTCCTCCAGGAGGCCCTGGAGCGGCTCGAAGAGGCCGGGCGGGGCCGCGATGGTGAGCTCGCCCGAGGCGGGGGCGCCGGGCCGGCCGCCGGTCAGGGCGCCGGCCTCGCGGGCGAAGAGCTCGCCGGCGGCCAGGTCCCACGGGTTGAGGCCGCGCTCGAAGTAGCCGTCCAGCCGGCCGCAGCCCACGTCGCACAGGTCGATGGCGGCCGAGCCGGCCCGCCGGATGTCGCGGACCCGCGGCACCAGGGTGCGGACCACCTCGGCCTGGGCGGCGCGGCGCTCGGCGAGGTAGCCGAAGCCGGTGCCGATCAGGGCGTGGGAGAAGCCGGGGGCGGGCCGGCAGTGCGCGGGCCTGCCGTTGACCAGCGCGCCGCCGCCCAGGACGGCCTGGTACGTCTCGCCGCGCATCGGCGCCTCCACCACGCCCACCAGGGTCCGCCCGTCGCGCTCGGCGGCGATGCTGACCGCCCAGGACGGCAGGCCGTAGAGGTAGTTCACCGTGCCGTCCAGCGGGTCGATCACCCAGCGCACCCCGCTGGTGCCGGCGCTGCTGGCGCCCTCCTCGCCGAGGACGCCGTCGTCGGAGCGGTGCCGGGCGATCACGGAGGTGATCAGCTTCTCGGCGGCGATGTCCATCTCGGTGACGACGTCGATGGGGCTGGTCTTGGTGGCGGCGACCTCCAGGTCGGCGGGCCGCCCGTCACGCAGCAGGGTGCCGGCCTCGCGGGCCGCCTCCAGGGCGACGGCGAGAAGCTGTGCGATCTCCTCGGGGTCCTGCGCGCTTCCGGCGGTGCCGGGGTGTGTGCTCATGCCGGTGATGCTCCTCAATCCGTGCCGGCCGCGGCGGGCAGCGGGGTCCGGGCCGGGCAGCAGCCGGCCGGGCAGATGTCGTGGCTGGGGCCCAGGGCGCCGAGGGCACAGCGGGCGGGGGCCAGGCCGCGCTCGGTGGCGGCGCGTTCCTGCACCAGGTCGCGAATGGCGGCGGCGAACCGTGGGTCGGCACCGACGGTGGCGGCGCGGCTGACCGGCAGGCCGAGTTCGGCGGCCTTGGCCGCGGCCTCGGTGTCCAGGTCGTACTTCACCTCCATGTGGTCGGAGACGAAGCCGATCGGCACCATGACCACGGCGGGTGCGCCGGCCTCGTGCGCCTCCTCCAGGTGGTCGCAGATGTCCGGTTCCAGCCAGGGGATGTGCGGGGCGCCGCTGCGCGACTGGTAGACCAGCTCCCAGGGGCGCTCGATCCCGGTGGCCTCGCGGACCCGGTCGGCCACCAGCCGGGCGACGGCCACGTGCTGGGCGACGTAGGCGCCGCCATTGCCGTGGCCCTCGACCGGGCCGGAGGTGTCGGCGGCGGTGAGCGGAATCGAGTGGGTGGTGAAGGCCAGCCTGGCGCTGTCGCGGACCTCCGCCGGGAGGGCGTCGAGCGCCGCCAGGGTGGCGTCGACCATGGGGTCGACGAAGCCGGGGTGGTTGAAGTAGTGGCGCAGCTTGTCCACCCGCGGCACCGGGCGGCCCTCCTCGGCCAGCACCGCGAGGGAGGCGGCCAGGTTCTCCCGGTACTGGCGGCAGCCGGAGTAGGAGGCGTACGCGCTGGTGGCCAGCACCAGGACGCGGCGGTGCCCGGCGTCGCTCATCTCGCGCAGGGTGTCGGTCAGGTAGGGCGCCCAGTTGCGGTTGCCCCAGTACACCGGCAGGTCGACGCCGTGCGCGGCGAACTCCTTGCGGATCGCGTCGAGCAGCTCCCGGTTCTGCGCGTTGATCGGGCTGACCCCGCCGAACAGGAAGTAGTGCTTGCCGACCTCCTTGAGCCGCTCGCGGGGGATGCCGCGACCATGGGTGACGTTCTCCAGGAACGGCACCACGTCGTCGGGTCCCTCGGGGCCGCCGAAGGACAGCAGCAGCAGGGCGTCGTAGGGGTGGACGTCCGGAGTTCCGGACGGGCTCGCGGGCGACGCCGCGGGGTCGGCTGCGGGCGCCGGTGCTTCGGGTTCGCGCATGGTCACGATCCTGCCATCCCGTTCCGGAAAACCGGTTGCCCGGCTCCGTAAGCTGTCTGCACCGGTCATGTTCCTTACGGCGTCCGTACGGCGGGACCGGCGGGGACCGTGCGCGCCGCCGCGGCCCCCGACGCACCCGTCACGCGACACCCGGAGGAGGGCGATGGCCGGCCCGTACCAGGCGATCTTCGCGCCGCCCGGCACCAGGGGCTTCTCCGCGGCCGGCCTGGTCGGCCGGATGCCGCTGTCGATGCTGGGCGTCGGGATCGTGACCATGGTCTCCCAGGTGACCGGGCGGTACGGGCTGGCGGGCGCGCTGTCGGCGACGCTGGCGCTGGCCGCCGCGGTGTGCGGGCCGCAGGTGTCGCGGCTGGTGGACCGGTACGGGCAGCGACGGGTGCTGCGGCCGGTGTGCGTGGTCACGGTGACGGCGATCACCGCGCTGGTGATCGCGGTACGCACCGGCGCGCCGGAGTGGGTGGACTTCGCCTGCGTGCTGTGCGGCGGGCTCACCCCGAGCATGGGCGCGATGGTGCGGGCCCGGTGGGCGGCGGTACACCGGGGCGCGCCCGAACTGCTGCACACCGCCTACTCCTTCGAGTCCGTGATGGACGAGATCGTCTTCATCCTCGGGCCGATCCTGTCGATCGGGCTGTGCACGGTGTGGTTCGCCGAGGCGGGGCCGCTGCTGGCGGTGGTGTTCCTGGGCGTCGGGGTGCTGCTGCTGACCGCTCAGCGGGGCACCGAGCCGCGTCCGCACCCCGGCGGCGGACCGGCCGAGCGCTCGGCGCTGCGAGCGCCGGGGCTGTGGGTGCTGGCGGCGTCGTTCGTCGGTACCGGCGCGGTGTTCGGGTCGGTGGACGTCGTCACGGTGGCGTTCGCCGACGAGCGCGGGCACAAGGCGCTGGCGAGCCTGGTACTCGCCTCCTATGCGCTCGGTTCGTGCCTGGCTGGGCTGGTGTTCGGGCTGGTCGTGCCGCGCGGCACCCATACCGGCCGGTTCCTGGTGGGTATGTGCGCCATGGCGGTGAGTATGATCCCGCCACTACTGGTCGGAAACCTGTGGTTCCTGGCCATGGCGCTGTTCGTCTCGGGCACGACCATCGCCCCCACCATGGTGACCGCGATGGGCCTGGTCGAACGGCTGGTACCGCGGACGAGGCTGACCGAGGGCATCACGTGGACCACCACGGGGCTCGCGGTGGGCATCGCCGTCGGGGCCTCGCTCGCCGGTCGGGTGATCGACGCGCGCGGCGCCTCCGCGGCGTTCGTGGTGCCGGCCGCCGCGGCGGTCCTCGCCGTGGCGGTGGCGTTCTCGGGGAGCCGCCGGCTGCGTCCGGCGCCGGAGCGGGAGGGCGAGGATGGCGGGTACGGCGACGAGTACGGCGCGGACGCCGCGGACCGGCACGTGGCATAACTGGGCGGGCAACGTCACGGCCCGCCCGGCCCGCACCGAGGCGCCGGCCTCGGTGGACGAACTGGCCGCCGTGGTGCGCCGGGCGGCCGCCGACGGGCTGCCGGTCAAGGCGGTGGGCAGCGGGCACTCCTTCACCACCGCGGCCGCCACCGACGGGGTGCTGATCCGCCCGGAGCGGCTGACGGCGATTCGGTCCCTGGACCGCGCGGCCGGCACCGTCACGGTCGAGGCGGGGGTACAGCTCAAACACCTGAACGCAATGCTCGCCGCCGAGGGTCTGTCGCTCACCAATATGGGCGACATCATGGAGCAGACCGTCGCCGGGGCGACCAGCACCGGCACGCACGGCACCGGGCGGGACTCCGGCGCCATTGCCGCGCAGATCACCGCCCTCGAACTGGTGACGGCGGACGGCTCGGTGCTGACGTGTTCGGCGCGGGAGAACCCCGAGGTCTTCACGGCGGTCCGGGTCGGGCTCGGGGCGCTCGGCGTGGTCAGCGCCCTCACCTTCGCGGTGGAACCGCTGTTCCTGCTGACCGCCCGTGAGGAACCGATGTCCTTCTCCCGGGTGATGGACGAATTCGACCGACTCGTCGCGGAGAACGAGCACTTCGAGTTCTACTGGTTCCCCCACACCGAGGGATGCAACGTCAAGCGGAACAACCGCAGTCAGGGCCCGGCCGCGCCGCTGCCCGCGGTGCGCGGCTGGATCGACGACGAACTGCTCTCCAACGGCGTCTTCCAGGCCGCCTGCGCCCTGGGCCGGGCCGCGCCGGCCGCGATCCCGGGCCTGGCCCGGGTGGCCAGCCGCGCGCTGTCGGCCCGTACGTACACCGACATTCCGTACAAGGTGTTCACCAGCCCGCGCCGGGTGCGGTTCGTGGAGATGGAGTACGCGGTGCCGCGCGCGGCGGCGGTGGACGCGCTGCGGGCGCTGAAGCGGACGGTCGAACGGTCGGGTCTGAGGATCAGCTTCCCGGTGGAGGTACGGGTGGCGCCGGCCGACGACATCACGCTGTCCACCGCGTCCGGCCGGGACAGCGCGTACATAGCGGTGCACATGTACCGGGGCAGCCGGTACCAGGAGTACTTCACCGCGGTGGAGCAGATCATGACGGAGCGGGAGGGACGGCCGCACTGGGGCAAACTGCACACCCGGGACGCCGGGTACCTGGCGGACGTCTATCCACGATTCGGGGAATTCACCCGATTGCGGGAACGGCTGGATCCGGACCGCCGGTTCGGCAACGATTACCTGCGCAGGGTGCTGGGTTCGTAGCCGTACGTCCGGATTTGCCCGGAGCGCGGGGGGCGCGCGTGTGAGTCGCGTCACTCAACTCCCGCCCCTCGGGAGGAGATTCGGTGGCGCGGCAACCCCCTTTCGGTGGCCCGAATGGAGTACCGTGACGAGTCCCGGCGCTCGGTACCCGTCCGGACGAGGGGACCGCTGGGGAAAGGAGCTGACGACCCCGGTCCCGGGGTGCCATGATGAGTCACGCACGGTGGCCAACCGACCACCGTCCCATGACGGCGTGTCACCACGGACCTGCGACACGCCGAGCAACTCTGCAAGGTTGTGGCACGCTGCACCCGGGCAGGCCACACTCGTCCATCGGGAGCAGCGACGCACGTGACGTCGGCAGGCACCACCCGGGAGGTAACCGTGCCCGAACTGCGGGTCGTGGCCGTCAGCAACGACGGCACACGACTGGTGCTCAAGGCTGCCGACAGCACGGAGTACACGCTGCCCATCGACGAGCGGCTGCGTGCTGCCGTGCGCAACGACCGGGCGCGGCTGGGCCAGATCGAGATCGAGGTCGAGAGCCATCTGCGCCCGCGGGACATCCAGGCGCGGATACGGGCCGGCGCGTCGGCCGAGGAGGTCGCGCAGCTCGCCGGGATCCCGGTGGAGCGGGTGCGCCGCTTCGAGGGGCCGGTGCTGGCCGAGCGGGCGTTCATGGCCGAGCGGGCCCGGAAGACCCCCGTGCGCCGGCAGGGCGAGAGCAGCGGTCCGCAACTCGGCGAGGCGGTGGCCGAACGGCTGCTGCTGCGCGGCGCGGACAAGGACACCGTGCTGTGGGACTCCTGGCGCCGGGACGACGGCACCTGGGAGGTGCTGCTGGTCTACCGGGTGGCCGGTGAGACGCACTCGGCGAGCTGGACGTACGACCCGCCGCGCCGGCTGGTGCAGGCGGTGGACGACGAGGCCAGGTCGCTGATCGGCGAGACCACCCCGAGCCAGGCGCAGGAGCCGAGCTTCCCGTTCGTGCCGCGCATCGCCCGGCTGCCCCGCGACCGTCCGGTGGACCGGTCCGCGGAACGGGACCGGCAGTCCGACCGCGCCGCCGAGGCACGCGCCGAGACGGACCGGCCCGAGCCGGAGGAGCGGGACTCGCTGACCAGCCTGCTCGAAGCGGTGCCGAGTTTCCGGGGCGACATGGTGGTCCCGGCGCCCCCTGCGCCGGACCCGGCTCCGGCGGCAGAGGCGCCCGAGGAGGCCGCGAGCGAAACCGCTCCGGCGGCCAGTGCGGGGTCCGCTTACGCGGACGTCCTCATGCCGCGGGCCGTGGCCGGCCACCGCGACCGGCTGGTCGGCACGACTGATCGGCAGGCCGAGGCGGACGGGGTACGACCGGGGCGGCGGGCGACCGTGCCCAGTTGGGATGAGATTGTGTTCGGGAGCCGTCGCAAAAAGGAGTGAGCCTTCTTCGGGCTTGGGCTTCTTGCGACGGCAACCCGTCGTTGCACCTGCGGTGCGTTGCCGCGTACAGCGAACTTGTGGTTGCGCGCGCCCACGCGGCGCCAGCCGCAGATCAGGCACAGCCCCGCGCCCCTGTTTCGGTGCCCTACTGCGTTGCGCGGCAACTCGCCGTTGCACCTGCGGTGCGTTGCCGACGCACGGTCGTCTTTGGTTGCGCGCGCCCCCACGCGGCGCCAGCCGCAGATCAGGCACAGCCCCGCGCCCCTTAGGTCCTTGTGGCGTGCCCTACTCCCGTTAGGTCAGCCCTTGGCCACGGGGCGGGAGGGGTTGGTGGTCCATTCGCTCCAGGAGCCGGGGTAGAGGGTGGCGGGGATGCCGGCGAGGGTGAGGGCGAGGAGTTCGTGGGCGGCGGAGACGCCGGAGCCGCAGTAGACGCCGACGTGGGGGGCGGTGGTGGCGCCGAGGGCGGCGAAGCGGCGGGTGAGGTCGGCGGCGGGGAGGAAGTGGCCGTCGGGGGTGACGTTTTCGGTGGTGGGGGCGTTGACGGCGCCGGGGATGTGGCCGGCGACCGGGTCGATGGGCTCGATGTCGCCGCGGTAGCGCTCGGGGGCGCGGGCGTCGAGGAGCAGGCCGGTACGGGCGAGGTCGGCGGCGGCGTCGGCGTCCAGGACCGGGAGGGAGCCGGGGCGGGGGACGAAGTCGCCCTTGCCGGGGGCCGGTTCGTCGGTGGTCAGGGGGAGGCCGGCCGCGCGCCAGGCGGCGAGCCCGCCGTCGAGGACCCGTACCCGCTCGTGGCCGGCCCAGCGCAGCAGCCACCAGGCGCGGGCCGGACCCCAGCCGTTCCAGTCGTCGTAGACCACCACGTCGGAGTCGGCGCTCACGCCCGCGCGGCGCATGGCGGCGCCGAACTGCTCGGGGTCGGGCAGCGGGTGGCGGCCGCCGGCACCGGGCGGCCCGGCCAGTTCCGCGTCCAGGTCGACGTAACGCGCGCCGGGGATGTGGCCCTTGGCGTACTCGGGGTGTCCGGGCGGGCCGCCGAGCCGGTAGCGGACGTCGAGCAGGACGGTGCGGCCGGTGGTTTCGGCGAGTTCCGCGGCGGAGATGATCGGTTGCATGGGTCCATTGTGGGCGCCTGCGCGGCGTGCCGTGGGACCGGGGCACGCCGCACAGTGATGCCGTAACGGCGCACGGTGATGACGTCAATGCGAACATGACATAGCATTTCGGCCGCGCCCCGGCGTCACGGTGATGAAAGCGGCGCGGCCGGGGCGTTTCCGGCGCCAGGTGGTGCGAGCATCATGGGGCCACCTTGCCCGCACACGACGCACGCGCCGCCGTACGCCTCAGAGGAGCTACGTTTCGCATGACCGAGGCAACGGGCCGCCGCCTGCCCGGCACGCCCTGCTGGGCGGGGCTGATGACGCACCGGGCGCAGGAAGCGCGCGACTTCTACGGAGCGCTGTTCGGCTGGGAGTTCGAGCCGGGTCCGGGGGGCCTGGGCGGGTACGCGTTCGCGGTGCTGGACGGGCGGCGGGTGGCGGGCATCGGCCAGGCGCCGGCCGACCCGTACCGGCCGGTGTCGTGGACCACGGTGCTCGCCGCGGACGACGTGGACCAGGCGGCCGAGGCGGTGCGGGCCTGCGGCGGCACCGTCGGCGTCGGGCCGCTGAGCACCGGCGACGAGGGCCGGCTGGCGATGGCGGCGGACCCCGCGGGCGCGGTGTTCGGCATCTGGCAGAGCGAACTGCTGGCCGGCGCGGACCTGGCCGGCGTGCCCGGCGCGGTGGCCTGGAGCGAACTGTGGACGGCGGAGACCGCGCTCGTCGCCAAGTTCTACGAGGTCGTCTTCGGCCTGGACGCCGGACGGTCGCGCGGCGGTGAGCCCGACCGCGTGGTCCTGACGGCCGGGCGGCGCCCGGTGGCGGGCGTCCGCGGCATGGGCACGCGCCTCCCCCGGGACCGCGGCGCCCACTGGCTCACCTACTTCGCGACCGACGACCCGGACCGCACGGTGACCCGCGCGACCACCCTGGGCGCGCGCGTGGTGGCCCCACCCCACGACTCCCGCTACGGCCGCATGGCGACCCTGCTCGACCCGGAGGGCGCCGCCTTCGCCCTCATCGCCCCCGCCCAGGCGTCGTCCGGCTGAGGCCCCGGCCCGACCGAGCCCGGGCGGCGCGTGCCACACCAAGGACATGCCAGGCGCGTACGGCCTCCTCGGCCGGCGGCCGGGCCGTCGGCGACTCGGGCTCCGGCCCCACCGAGCCGGCCGCCGTACCGACGCGTCAGGCCGGAGCGGCCACCACGCGGCCACCGCCGCAGCGCTGAAGCCCCGGGGTGGCCTCAGCCGGCCATCGTGCGGACGAGGCGTCAGCCGGAGCGGCCGCCACCCAGCATCACCGCCGACAGCACCTGACGCCTCGGCCCGACCCGGCCGGCCACCGTACGGACAGGCTGTCAGGCCGGTGCCGACTCCTCGGCCGGCATCGCGGCAAGCAGGAGGGGGGCGTCGGCGAGGACCAGGCCGGCCGCGCCGCGGACTTCGGCGCCGTCGCCGAGGCCGCCGGTGACGATCTCGACGCCTACGGCGGCGGACGGGAGGGTGTGGCGGCGGACCCCGGCGCGCATCGGCTCCAGGATGTCCTCACCGGCTCCGGCGAGGTCGCCGCCGACCACGATCAGGCGGGGGTTGAGGAGGGTGACCAGGGTGGACAGGGCGCGGCCCACCGCGTCGCCGGCGTCCCGGACGGCCCGCAGCGCGCCGGTGTTGCGCTGCTCGATCAGGGTGGGCAGGTCGCGGGCGGCCACCTGGTGGCCCCAGCTGTCGGAGAGCAGGCGGGCGATGGCGACGGGGCTGGCGACCGTCTCCAGGCAGCCGCGGTTGCCGCAGCGGCAGATCAGGCCGTCGGCGATCAGCGGGAGGTGGCCGATCTCGCCGGCCAGGCCGCGGGCGCCCAGCAGCAGGCGGCCGCTGCTGACGATGCCGGCTCCTATACCGGCGGACAGGCGTACGTAGACCATGTCGCCGACCTGCCGCCCGGCGCCGTACATCCGCTCGGCCAGGGCGCCGGCGTTCGCGTCGTTGGTGACCCGGACCGGCAGGGCGGTGCGCCGGCGCAGTTCCTCGGTCAGGTGCAGGCCGACCCAGCCGGGCATGATGCCCTCGGCGCCGAGCGCGCCGCTGCCCTTCTCGACCGGCGAGGCGATGCCGGCGCCGATGCCGAGCACGCGCGAGCGGGCCACGCCGGCCTCCTGGAGGGCGCGGCCGACCAGGACGGCCACCAGGTCCAGGGTCTCGTCGGGGGCCCGGTCGACGTCCTTGGCCACCCAGTGCTCCCAGAGCACCGCGCCGAACAGGTCGCACAGGATGACGCGGACGTGCTGGTGGCCGATGTCGGCGCCGATCGCGTACCCGGCGGTCGGCACGAGCGAGAGCGACTGCGCGGGGCGGCCGGTGCGGCGCGGCTCGGCATCGTCGCCGCTCTCGTCCTCGGTGACCAGGCCGATGGCGATCAGGTCGGCGATCAGCGAGGAGACGGTGGCCCGGGACAGGCCGGTGACGCGGACCAGTTCGGGCCGGCTGCTGCGCGGGGCGGCGTGCAGGGCTTCCAGCACCCGCAGCCGGCCCACCTCGCGCAGGTTCACTGGTGTGTCGATCGTGACCCCCGGTATATAGGTGTACGTGGTGTCTCTTGCCGTTCTTCCCGTCAAGAGTGTTGACTTATGCAGGACTTCAGGCAGAAACTCGCTATCCGTTCTAGCCGGTGAGACGAGTTTCAGTCGATTCCGGATGAATAACGATTCACTGCTCTCCCGCCAGGAGGACGCACGTGACGACGACCCCACCGCCGGCCCTGCGGATCGGCATGGTGGGCCACGCCTTCATGGGCGCGGCCCACTCCCACGCCTGGCGTACCGCGCCGCGCTTCTTCCCGCTGCCGCTGACCCCGGAGTTGACCGCGGTGTGCGGGCGGGACGAGGAGCGGGTGAGCCGGGCCGCGCGGACCTACGGCTGGAGTTCGTACGAGACCGACTGGCGGGCGCTGGTCGAGCGGGACGACATCGACGTGGTGGACATCTGCACCCCCGGTGACAGTCACGCCGAGATCGCGCTGGCCGCGCTGGCCGCGGGCAAGCACGTGCTGTGCGAGAAGCCGCTGGCCAACTCGGTGGTCCAGGCGGAGGCGATGACGGAGGCGGCCGAGCGGGCCCGGGCGGCCGGCGTGCGGTCCATGGTGGCCTTCAACTACCGCCGGGTGCCGGCGCTCGCGCTGGCCCGCGCGCTGATCGAGGAGGGCCGGCTCGGCCGGATCCACCAGGTGCGCGCGCAGTACCTCCAGGACTGGCTGGTGGACCCGCAGTTCCCGCTGGCCTGGCGGCTGCGCAAGGACAAGGCGGGCTCGGGGGCGCTCGGCGACCTGGGCGCGCACAGCATCGACGCGGCCCAGTACCTGACCGGGCAGCGGGTGACCTCGGTGGGCGCGCTGCTGGAGACCTTCGTCACCGAGCGGCCGCTGCCGGCCAGTGCGAGCGGGCTGTCCGGCACGGCCTCGGCGGAGACCGGCCCGGTCACGGTGGACGACGCGGCGCTGTTCACCGCGCGCTTCGACGGCGGCGCGATCGGCGTCTTCGAGGCCACCCGGTTCGCCACCGGGCACAAGAACGCCATGCGGATCGAGATCAGCGGCTCGGCCGGCAGCCTCGCCTTCGACGCCGAGTCAATGAACGAACTCGCCTTCCACGACCGCTCGGAGGACCCGGCCACGGCCGGCTTCCGCCGGATCCTGGTCACCGAGTCCACCCACCCCTACCTGGACGCCTGGTGGCCGCCGGGCCACCTGATCGGCTACGAGCACACCTTCACCCACCAGGTGCGGGACTTCGTCACCGCGGTCGCCGAGGGCGCCGACCCGCAGCCGTCCTTCGCCGACGGCCTGCGGGTGCAGCGGGTGCTGGCGGCCGTCGAGTCCAGCGCCGCGGCGGGCGGCACCCACGTGCCGGTGGACCCGCGGCAGCCCTGACCCGCCGCGGCCGTCCCCGGCGCCGCGCGCCCGCAAAGCCGTGCCCGCCCACGTACCCCCTCGACCCCAGGAGGACGCACATGGCCCGCCCCGTCACGCTGTTCACCGGTCAGTTCGCGGATCTGCCGTTCACCGAGGTGTGCCGGCTGGCCGCGGAATGGGGCTACGACGGCCTGGAGATCGCCTGCTGGGGCGACCACTTCGACGTCGAGGCCGCGCTGTCCGACGACGCCTATCTGCCCCGGCTGCGCGACACGCTGGAGAAGCACGGACTGAAGTGCTGGACGATCTCCTGCCATCTGACCGGCCAGGCGGTCTGCGACCACCCGATCGACGAGCGGCACCGGGGCATCCTGCCGGCCAGGATCTGGGGCGACGGCGAGCCGGAGGGGGTGCGGCAGCGGGCCGCGGAGGAGATCGAGAACACCGCCAGGGCCGCGGCGGCCTTCGGCGTGTCCACCGTGGTCGGCTTCACCGGCTCCTCCATCTGGCACACCGTGGCGATGTTCCCGCCGGTGCCGGACACCATGATCGACCGCGGCTTCGCCGACTTCGCCGACCGCTGGAACCCGATCCTCGACGTCTTCGACGAGGTGGGGGTGCGGTTCGCGCACGAGGTGCACCCGGGCGAGATCGCGTACGACTACTGGACGACGGTACGCACGCTGGAGGCGGTCGGCCGCCGCCCGGCGTTCGGGCTGAACTTCGACCCGAGCCACTTCGTGTGGCAGGACCTGGACCCGGTGGGCTTCCTCTACGACTTCCGGGACCGGATCTACCACGTGGACTGCAAGGAGTCGGTCAAGCAGCTCAACGGACGCAACGGGCGGCTCGGTTCGCACCTGCCGTGGGGCGACCCGCGGCGCGGCTGGGACTTCGTGTCCACCGGGCACGGCGACGTGCCGTGGGAGCCGGTGTTCCGGATGCTCAACAGCATCGGCTACGAGGGCCCGATCTCGGTGGAGTGGGAGGACGCCGGGATGGACCGGCTGCTGGGCGCGCCCCAGGCGCTGGCGCACGTACGGGCGCTGGCCGCGATCGAGCCGCCGGCCGCGTCCTTCGACTCGGCGTTCAGCTCGCAGTCCTGACGTTCCCGGCAGCGCGTGCCGGCGCGGGGTGCCGCCCGCCCCCGTCGAGGGGCGGGCGGCACCGTTCTGCGCGGGCAAAGGCGGGTCAGCTCGCCGGCTGGTAGACGTAGATCTCGTGCAGCGACAGATAGTTGCCGGGGGCGGATCCGGTGTCGACGAACTTCAGATAGCGGGCGTCCACCGGGTCGAAGGTGAGCACGAGGACGCCGCCGGCGACGTACGAGCCAGTGTCGGGGATGCTGAGGACCGTGGTCCAGGTGGAGTTGTCGGTGGACACCTGGACGTCGACGCCGCGCGGGTAGTCGCTGCTGGAGCCCGAGGTGTCCCACACGACGCGGGTCACCCGGCGCACCGCGCCGAGGTCGAGGCCGTAGTACATCCCCGGCTTCTGGAGCGCGTCGCTGCTCCAGCGGGTGCTGGGGTTGCGGTCGAAGGCGTTGGCGGGGTCGGAGGAGGCCGGGTTGGTGAAGCCCTTCCAGCCGTCGGTGGGCAGTTCGCCCGAGCCGGAGCCGGCGCTGAAGGCGGCGCCGGTGTTCGCGGCGAGCAGGGCGGCCAGGCCCACCTGGACCGGCAGGGCGGCGGCGCTCGGCCACTTGAGCTGGTCGACCAGCACCGTGCCGGAGCCCGAGGCGCCCTGCCACAGGACCGCGCCGGGGGTGAAGCCGAGGGTGCTGTCCAGGGCGCGGCCGTACTTGGTCTGCTCGTTGCCTGCGCTGAAGGAACTCCAGGCGACCGCCCGGGTGGTGGCCGCCGCGGTGCCGCCGTTCGCCGTCACCGTGTAGCCGGCCAGGGCCGAGCCCGAGCCCGGCCAGTCCAGGTCGGCGTTGTTGATGCCGCTGGTGAGCGGGCTGTCGCCGGTGACCACCGCGCCGTGCTGGTGGGTGGCGTCCACCGGTGACAGGGCGGCGGCCGGCGGCAGGAAGCCGGCCACCGACGGCCAGGTGGCGGGGGTGGCGCCGTTGATCCACAGGGTGCCGCCCTTGGCCACCCAGGCGGAGACGTCGGAGGCGTGGTCCTTCAGGGACGCCAGTGCCGTCTCGTTGCCGGGCGCGGCGTCCACCACGAGGACCCCGAGGCCGCTCAGGCTCGCCACGTCGATCGAGGTCAGCGTGCTCACCGCGACGGAGGCGGCTTTCAGGGTGGGGACGACCGGGCTGTTCGCGGCGCCCAGCACCGCGGTGGTACGGGTGGCCGCGGGCCGGTCGGCCAGCGCCCGCAGCAGGTTGCCCAGCAGCTTGGCGGCGATCGGCTCGGCGGCCTGCGCGGCCACCACCGGGTACTGGCACAGCAGGTAGCGGCCGTTGCCGTAGCGGGCCTCGGCCAGCGCGGAGGCGGCGAGCGCGGGGCCGGCGTCGGCGAGCGAGAGCAGGCTGCCGAACCGCGGCTTGAGCAGCAGGGTGCTCACGGCCAGTTCGTTCGGGGTCTGCCACCAGCGCAGGTCGTCGGCGTCCAGGCCGGCCAGCACCGGGTGGTGCGGGGCGACCGGGTGGGTGATGGTCTGCGGGGTGCCGACGGTGAACTGCGGCCAGGGCAGGATCTGCGGCAGCGCGCTCTGGGCGAGCACCAGCACCTGGCCGCCCGCCGCGACGAACTGGGTGACCCGGGTGCGGT
This sequence comes from Actinacidiphila acididurans, assembly GCF_016918855.1. Lineage (GTDB taxonomy): Bacteria > Actinomycetota > Actinomycetes > Streptomycetales > Streptomycetaceae > Actinacidiphila > Actinacidiphila acididurans. The sequence continues at coordinate 115,224 of NZ_JADKYB010000012.1, read as the reverse complement.
CGTCCGCGGTCGCGGCGGCGCCGTAGCCCTCGGCGATCACCAGGACCTCGCCGGAGGCGGGGTCGGGCAGCGCGGACAGGTCGGCAAGGGTGCGGGTGGTGACGCCGAGGGCGGCCAGCGCCTTGGTGGTGGCCGCGCCCGAGGCGCCCTCCAGGACCGCGGCCCGCAGCGGCACGCCGAGGGCCGGTGCGGCTGCGTACACGGTGAGTGCGGCCTTGTCGGTGAACCGGCGCTCGCCGTTCTGCTCGACGGTGACCCGCCAGGTGGCGGGGGCGTCCTTGGTCACCTGCGGCAGGTCGAGGGTGGTGGTGATCGTGGTACGGCCGGTGGCGGGCACGGTGACGGTGGTGTGGCCGTTGCGGGTGGCCAGTCCGGCGTTCCCGCGGACCTGCCAGTGCACGGTGAGCGTCGCGTCCTCGGCGGTGTCGTTGCACAGCAGCAGGTCGCGGGAGAAGGTGGCGCCGCCGTAGGCGTGGGTGCGGTAGTCCATCGCGTAGGCGGCGATGGGGGCGAAGGTGCGGGCGACGGCGCCGTGGATGGGGTTGGGCCGGTAGGCCGGGATCCCCTGCTGGAAGCCGGGGTTGAGGGTGGCCGCGTACCGGCCGACCCGCCGCAGCACCGGGCCGGAGCCGCTGGGGTCGGCGGTGGGCACCGAGGTACCGTCGAAGGGCAGCGGCTGCATGCCGTACCAGACGGTGTTCCAGGGCGAGATGGCGGTGATGCCGGCCAGCCGGAAGCCCTCGATCTGGGCCCGCAGGGTGAGCGCGTGGGCGGCCCACAGCCCGTCGGTGTCCGCGTACGCCGCGGGGCCGCCGATCGCGCTGACGTCGGCCGGGTTGGCGTAGTACATGGAGCTGAACTCGCTGATCAGGAAGGGCTTCTTGCGGTCCCACTCGTTGCCGCGGCTCTGCCCGGGGGCGAGCGCCCGGCCGGTCTCCGGGATGGCCGTGTCGTGGGTGGTGATCTCCAGCGGGTAGTGGGTGCTGCGCAGGTCGCCCGCGCCCTGCGGGTCGCCGTCGCCCTCGAAGTACACCGGGCGGCTGGTGTCCGCCGCGACCACCGCGGGCTTGAGGGCGGCGACCTTGGCCGCCCAGCTCTGCCCGAAGGCGGCGAGCATCTCGTTCTCCGCGCTCCACGCGATGATCGAGGGGTGGTTGCGGTCCCGGGCCACGCGGTCGCCCAGGTGGGTGGCGCAGTTGTCCCAGAAGTCGGCCGCGTTCATGGCGTAGTTGCCCGAGGAGCCGTAGATCCCGGACTCGCCGACGATGAGCATGCCCATCTCGTCGGCGACGTCGTAGTAGACCGGCGGGTACGGCATGGCGTGCAGGCGCATGTAGTTGACGCCGGCGGCCTTGGCCATGCTCATCCACATCTCGGCGTAGGCGCGGCTGTTCTGGACCGAGCCCATGTAGTGCCAGGAGTCGCCGCGCAGCAGCAGCGGCCGGCCGTTGAGCTCGAGGGCGACGCCGTCGACGGTGACCTCGCGGAAGCCGAAGCGGGTGGTGGCCGAGTCCAGCACCGGGCCGGTGGCGGTGTCGCGGACGTCCACCCGCAGCTCGTACAGGTGCGGGTCCTCCGGGCTCCACAGCCGCGCGTCGCGCCAGGTGGTGCCGGGCCGGATCTGCGCGGTGCCGCCGGCCGGGACGGTGACCTGGCCGGGGACGCGCAGCACCTGGCGGGCGCCGTCCCACACGGTGTGGTCGACGCGTACGGTACGGGCGGCCGGCCCGTCGTTGCGCAGCGTGGTGGTGGCGGTCAGGGTGCCGTCGGCGACCGAGGTGACCACGGCGGTGTCGGCGACCGAGACCTGGTCGCGGGACAGCAGCCACACGTCCTGCCAGATGCCGGCCGCGTACTGGCCCCACCAGGAGCCGGCCGGGTGGTGGTAGCCGTCGCCCTGCCGGGCGGCGGCGTTGGGCGAGCGCACCAGGACGTGGACGGTGGTGGTGCCGCCGAAGGTCACCTGGTCGGTGATGTCGGCCTCGAAGGGCAGCAGTCCCTCGGCGTGGTGGGCGACCTGGACGCCGCCGGCGTACACCGTGCTCTCGAAGTTGACGGCCTCGAAGCGCAGCACGATCCGGCGGCCCTTGCTGCTCGCCGGGACGGTCAGGTCGCGGCGGTACCAGGCGGCGTCGACCGAGTTCCAGTCGGTGGGCGTCTCGAACAGGTCGTACGCCCCCCAGGGGGTGCTGAACGGCCCGCCGCTCATGTTCCACTCCGCGGGCACCGGGATGGTGGCCCAGCCGGTGGCGGGCGGCGGGTAGGCGGCGCCCGTGGTGGTGGGCAGGAAGTCCCAGGTGCCGTTGAGGGACTGGAGCACCCGGCCGCCGTCGGTCTGCGGACCGGGGGTGGCGGCCTGGGCGGTGCCGAGCCGGCTCAGGCCCAGCGCTGCGGCGGTCGCCGCGCCGACGGTGAGGATCTGGCGGCGGGTGGGGACCAGTTCGCCGCCGTGGTGCTGCCGGCGGGGCGGGTTGGGCTGGTTCACGGGAAGCCTCCGTGTGCGGGCAGGCGCGGCCCGGCCTGCCGAACGGGGTGGGGGAAGCGGGAGCGGCGGCGCGGGGCACGCCGGAGCACGGCGCGGCGGCACACCGGAGGACGGGCCGGTGCGCCGCGGCCGGAGAGAAAAGTCGGGTGCGGGACGGTGCCCGGCGCGGGGCCGGTCCGCCTGTGCGCGGACCGGCCCCGTCCCTCGGGCCCGGTGACTGCGGGGCCCGGCGGGAATCAGCCGAGGGCGAGGATCAGCCGGCGGCAGGAGTTCAGCCGGCGGCGGAGGATCAGCCGATGGCGACCGAGAAGATGTGCATGGACGGCTGGTGGTCCACCACGGTCTTGCCCACGCCGGGCAGGGTGATCGCGGCCACGGTCTTGCCGGGCAGCAGGTCCACGGTCGCGGCGTACATGTGGACGGTGTTGTTCTGCTGGCCGCCGCCGTTGTTGAGGTACGGCGTGGTGGCGGCGATGTCGCTGCCCTGCGCGGCGGAGCCGGACCACCAGTCGGCGAAGGCCAGCGCGTAGTTCTGCGTGGTGCCGTCGGTGTAGACGATGGTGCCGCTGCCGGAGGTGGTGCCGAAGGCGCTGGTGCCGACGAAGCCCAGCTTGCTGCCGGTGCCGGTCACTTCGATGCCCTGGCCGCCGGCGGCGACGTTGTCCGGCTGCCCGGTGCCCGCGGTGGCGGGCCACAGGAAGCTCACCCCGTCGTGCGTGGTGCGCTGGCCGGACGTCCAGCCGGCCGCGGCCAGCGCCTGGGCGGAGAAGCTGGCGCCCTCGCCGTCGATGCTGCCGGTCTTGGTGTTGTTGTCGTCGCTGACGCCGGAGTTGTTGAAGGCGTCGGCCAGCGACGCGTACGACACGGTGACCGGGGTCTGCGCGGTCAGTGCGCCGGCGGGCGCGGTGACGCTCGCGTCCAGGGTGTAGTTGTCCGGCGCGGCACCGTCCGGGATCGCCACCTGCCAGGTGGTGGTGGCCTTCTGGCCGGGGGCGACCGTCGGGAAGGAGGCCGGGGTGGTGGGCGTCGCGGTCCAGCCGTCGGGGGTGTTGAGGCTGACCGTGACGTTGCTCGCCGGCGTGGTGGCGCCGTTGATGTAGGTGGTGGTCGCGGTCAAGGTGGTGCCGGCCTTGGAGATCGGCAGGGCGCTCAGGGTCAGGGTGTTGCGCACCACGACCGGGGCGGAGCCGGTGACGCCGTTCACGGTCACCTTGATGGTGGCCACGCCGTCGGAGACCGCGTGCACGGTGCCGTCGGCGTCCACCGTGGCCACGGACGGGTTGCTGCTGGCGTAGCTCACCTTGGCCTTGGCCAGGTCCACGAAGGACTGGTCGTTGTTGACGGCCTCGACGACGTTGTCGGCGGTGACGGAGAAGTCCCGCTGCTCCTTGGTGTGGTCGGTGTCGTCCTTGATCCAGCGGTTCTTCCCGGTGAGGCTGAAGGTGTCACCGGCGTTGTGGACGACGTTCTCCGGCTGCACCGTGACGTCCTGGACCTTGGGCGTCAGGCTGCCGCTGATCCGTACGGTGGCGACGCCGGCGGTGTGCGCGGAGTCCGGGCCGACCTGGAAGTCGTAGGCGCCGGGGTAGACGGTCTCCCGCGAGTGCGCCGCGTCCCAGAAGGACAGGTCGGCGCCCTTGACCGTCATCGTCAGGTGCTGGGTCTGGCCCGGCTGGAGGACGCCCGACTTGGCGAAGCCGACCAGGCGCTTCTTGGGCAGTTCGACGCCGGAGACGCTGAACTGGGTGGCGGCGTAGAGCTGGGCCACGGTGGCGCCGGCGGCCTTGCCGGTGTTCGTGACGTCCACGCCGACGGTGACCGAGCCGTCCGGGGTGATGTGCGTGAGGTTGGGCGTCACGTGGCCGAAGGCGAAGTTCGTGTAGCTCAGCCCGTAGCCGAACGGGTAGGTCGGGGTGCCGGTGAAGTACTGGTAGGTGCGGCCGAGTCCGCCGGTCTGGCCGGGGGTCAGGCCGTAGTTCTGCTTGTCCGGGAGCTGCGAGTCGTCCTTGTACCAGGTGAAGTTCAGGTGCGCGGACGGGTTCTGGGCGCCGAACAGCACGTCGGCCAGCGCGGTGCCCTGGGCCTGGCCGTTGTAGCCGCTGAACACGATCGAGTTCACGCCGGAGCCGGCCGCCTGCGCGCCGCCGAGGTCCACCGGGCCGTCGGACTGGACGACCAGCGCGAGCTTGCCGTTGCCGACCGCCTTGGCGGCGTCGATCAGCGACTGGTAGTTGCCCGGCATCGCCAGGTTCGCCCGGTCCTTGCCCTCGTCCGCGTTGGCCTGGGTGGTGCCGACCATGACGACGACCAGGTCGGCGGCCTTGACGGCGGCCTTGGTCTGGTCCGACAGCGTCACCGGGGTGGTGGCGGTGGACGAGGAGCCGGCCGCGTCGTAGACCACCGAGGCGGTGGAGTCGGCCGCGTACACCTCGTCCTTGATGCCCTGCAGCGGGCTCGTGGTGTGGTCGGGCTGGCCGCTGTAGAGGCCGAGCGAGGTGGTGTTCGCCAGGTCGCCGAGGACCACGACCTTCTTGGTGGTGTCCGGGTTCACCGGCAGCAGCGGCGCCTTGGCCCCGGCGGGCTTGTCGTTCTTCAGCAGCACCAGGGAGTTGTCCGCGACCTTGACCGCCAGCGCCTGGTGGGCGGGGCTCTCGATCTGGTCCTTGGTGATGTTGGTGTACGAGTTCGAGCCGGCCGGGTCGAACTCGCCGGTCTCCATGCGGATGGTGAACACCTTCACCAGCGCGGTGTCGATGACGCCCTCGCTCAGGATGCCCGCGTCGATCGCCGCCTGGATGTTGGCCGTGGTGGCCTCGTCCCCGGTGCAGTTCAGGTCGGTGCCGGCCCGCAGGGCGTACGCCTGCCCGCCCGCGGCACCCGGCACCTTCGTACCCGTGGACGTGTTGGTCCACGTCGAGGTGTCGCCCTGCTTGTCCGTCGACCACCCCGGCGGCGCCCACGCGTGCCCGCTCGGCGGATTCTTGTACGTGGTCCCGACCGCGCCGCAGTCGGAGGTGATGTAGCCGTTGAACCCGTAGGTGCGCTGGGCCAGTTCGTTGGTGGTGTACGTGTCCGCCACCGACGGCGTGCCGTTGATCGCGTTGTACGACGTCATCAGGCCGGCCACGTGCGCCTGCTCGATGAGGCTGCGGAACTGCGCGGTGTAGTAGTCCCGCAGATTCGTGTCCGTCGTGTCCGAGGAGATGCCCGTCCGGTTGTCCTCGACGTTGTTCAGCGCGTAGTGCTTGGCCGTGGCCGCGACCTTCAGGTACCCGTTCCGGCTGGTGCCGTCGGGGTTGTTGCCCTCGTAGCCGTCGACGAACTGGCCGGCCATCTGGCCGACGAAGTACGGGTCCTCGCCGAACGCCTCGTCGGTGCGGCCCCAGCGCGGGTCGCGGTCGAGGTTGACGGTGGGCGCCCAGTAGACCAGCGCGCCGTAGTCACTCGCGGAGGGGCCGAGGTTGTTCTGCCCGGTGCCGAACAGCGACTTGTCCAGGAAGCCGCGGGCCTCGTCGGAGATCGCGCTGGTCTCCTGGTAGATCAGGCCGCGGTCCCAGGACATGGAGGAGGCGAAGTTGGTGGGGAAGCTGGTCGCCTTCACGTTCAGCTCGCCCTGACCGCCGGCCGCGGTGTCGTTGCCGAGCCGGTTGATGCCGTGCTGGCCCTCGCTCCAGTACGTGTACTGCTGGACCCCGAGCCGCGGGATGGCCGGCGCGTTGTTGGTGCTGAGCTGCTGGACCTTCTCCTGGAGGGTCATCCGGGACACCAGGTCCGCGGCGCGCTCCTCGAAGGAGTAGTGCGTGTCCAGGTAGATCGGGGTGGTCGTCGCGGTCGCCCGCGGCGCCTCGGCGAGGGCGCTGCCGCCGCCGTAGGTCGCGCTCAGCGTCATCGCGCACGCCATAGCGCACAGCGCGGCGAGTCCGGCTCGTCGGCGCTTTCGCTGGTCCATCCTGCCTCCGTCGTCATCGAGCAGGGGCCCGGCCGTCCCTCCGGATTACGCCTAAATCCGAAGGAACCTCGGGGAATGCGGTGTCAATGCGGCAGTTTCTTGCCTGCTTTGGTCAACGTCAAGACTCCTGACGGGAGTTGATCCGCTCACGTTTTGTTCGGAGCTGGAAAAAGTGGTCAGGGGCGCTCCCGGCCGCGCAGCCGCGGGGTGAACGTGGCGTGGAAGATGGTCGACGCGGCGCCGACCGCCGCGGCCTCCGCGCTCAGCACCGAGGGCTCCACCGCGACCCGGCGCAGCCTGCGGGCGGTGGGGAACTCGTTGACCACCCGGGTGATCTCGTCCAGGTAGAAGCCGGCCACGTCCTCGGTGAAGAACGGGCCGCCCAGCACGATCAGGTCGATGTCCAGCAGGTCCACCAGACCGAGCGCGCCGCGCCCGATGGCGCCGGCCACCTCGCGCACCGCGGCTGCCGCTCCCGGGTCGCCGCCCGCCGCGGCCCGGCCGACCGCCCGGTAGGCGGCGGTGCTGCCCGTGCCCGTGGCGCCGCCGGCCACTCCGCGCCGGGCGGCGAACTCCGGTACGGAGGCGGGCGGGTTGCACTCGGGCACCATCTCCGGGCGGCCGTCCGGCCCGGTACGGCCCAGCGCGATCGCGCAGAGCTGGCCGAACTCCCCGGCGTTGGCGCTCACTCCGCGGTAGAGGTCGCCGTTGAGATACAGGCCCGAGCCCACACCGGTGCCCAGGTACAGGTACGCGAAGTCGCGGGCCCGGCGGTCGCGGCCGATCCACCGCTCCCCCGCCGCCGCGGCCAGCGAGTCCTTCTCGATGATCACCGGGCAGGGGAAGTGGTCCTTCAGCAGGTACAGCAGCGGCAGGTCGTGCCACGCCTTGAGCAGCGGCGGGCCGAGCACCGTGCCGGAGGCGATGTCCACCGGGCCGGGGACGGCCACGCCGATGCCGAGGAAGCCGTCCTCGGGCACCGAACCGCGTGCCTTCTCCATCGCCTCCCGGCCGAGCGCGACCGCCTGCGCCACGAAGTCCGCCGGGTCGGTGTCGGGGCTGACCGGCCGGGTGCAGGTGCACACGATCGCGCCGTCGAGGTCGATCACCACGGCGGTCAGCAGTTCGGGGTCGATGTGCAGGCCGACCGCGTGCGCCGCCGAGCCGCACAGCCGTACGGGGGTGCGGGGCTTGCCCGAGGTGGCCCGGCGCTGCGCGTCCTCCACGAGGATGCCCCGGTCCAGCAGCGAGCGGGCGATCCGGGACACCGACTGCTGGGTCAGCCCGGTGCGGTGGGCGATCTCGCCGCGGGTGATGGTGCCGGCCAGCCGGACCGCCTCGATCACCACGCACTCGTTGAAGGAGCCCAGGTCGATCTGGTTCACGCCGCTGCTGGCCGGTGCGGGCGGCGGCGCGGGCGGGCCGGCCGGCTCGCGCGGGGCCCGCAGATGGCCCGCGACGTTCTCCCGCAGCCACCGCACCGGGGTGCCGCCCCGCTCCAGCGCCGCGGTCAGGTCCAGATGCACCCGCCGGGAGGACTCCGGGTGGCTGGTGGAGTCCAGCGCGATCAGCGCGCGGAACAGGCCGAGCGGGGTCGCGTGCGCGGGCGGCAGGTGGTACGTGGCGCCCGCCGCCGGGGGCTGGGCGGGCGGCTGCGCGGTGTCCCACAGGGTGATCGCGTGCAGCGCGACGTCCGGGTGGCGGGCCGCGGCCTCGGCGAGGAAGGCGGCCAGCTCCGCCGTGCCGGGGTCGCCCGGCTGGTCCGCCGGGCGCGTCCGCGGGACGGCGGGGCGCAGGGCGGTCAGTGCCTGGGTCAGCGCGCCCAGTACGTCGGCGCCGATCACGGTGGCCACGGCGGGCGGCGGTGGCCCGGCCGGACCGGTCCCGGCCAGCAACACCGCGCGTGACGCGTCGGCGTACAGGCCCATCACCCACACCTCGGCGCCGGGCAGCGGCGGCCGGGTCGGCACCCGCGGTACGGCGGCCGCGTCGGCGGTCAGCCCCCAGCGGCGGCGGACCGCGGCCACCGTGGCGTGCGACAGGCCCAGTTCACGGGCGATGGCCCGGCTGGCGCCGCTCCCGCCGGGCGCGAGCAGGGCCCGCGCCACCACCTCCGCCTCGTCCACGGTCGGCGGCCGCCCGGTGCGCGGCCGCTGCTCCAGCCCGGCCAGCCCCGCGCTCTGCCACCGGTGCCGCCAGGTCCCCGCGGTCTGCCGCGACACCCCGAGCCGCCGCGAGATCTCCGCGTCCCGCACCCCCTCCGCGGCCAGCAACACCACCCGCGCCCGCGTCGCCAACGGCCCGCTCCCGGCCGCCCACCCCCGCAACACCTCCATCGGATCCCCCGCCTCCTCCCCCACCCTCCGCGCCCGCGCGGACGGCCCCGCCGATATCCACGCGGGCGGCCGCCGCAGCCTGCCCGCCGGCTGAGCACGGGGGGCAGTGCCTGGTGGTGATACGGGGAGGGGGGCCTGAGTGACCACGCCCATGCCGGGGTGGGTGCCAAGTACGGCTGGTGGTACGGCAGGTGGCTCGGCTTGGCCAACGGTCAGCGGTGCGGCGCGCGGTACGGCGCCCGGCGCCGGATCGGTGCGGGCGACCGCCGACCCCTCCGTACCCCCGCCGGAATCGGTGCCAAGTACGGGCGGCGGTACGGCAGATCGCTCGGCTCGTCCCACGGTCAGCGGTGCGGTGCCCAGCGCGGAATCGGTGCGGGCGCCCACCACCGCCTCCGTACCCCTGCCGGGAACGGCACCAGGTACGGCCGACCGCTCGGCCGGTGACTCGGCCCGCGGTACGGCGTCCGGCGCCGGATCGGTGCGGGCACCCACCGACCCCTCCGTACCCCCGCCGGGCTCGGCACCGAGCGCGGCCGGGGTCCCGGCCGGCACCGGGACCGAGACAGGAGCGGGACCGGTCGCGGGGTCGGGGGACGCCTCGGGCGGGAGGGGCGGCTCCGTGGGGGTGGGGTCAGTCACGGGTGGGCTCCTCGGCGGGGCGGGCCAGGCGGAGGGTGAGGATCTGGAAGGGGCGCAGGGTCAGGGCGATGCGGCCGGCGGGGTGGGGGTGGTCGGCGAGGGGGGTCTCCAGCAGGTCGGTCTCCTGGACGGCGGTGAGGGGGAAGTCGGCGGTGAGGGTGGCGTGGGCGCGGCCGCCGCGGGACTCGTAGAGGCGGACGACGACGTCGCCGCTGCGGTCGTCGGCGAGCTTCACGGTCTCCACGAGGACGTCGGGGTGGTCGACCCGGACCAGGGGCGGGCCCGGCGGGGCGGCGGGTCCGGGGCGCAGCGGCAGGGCGAGCGCGTAGCCCTCGGCGATGGCGTCGGCGACGTCCGCGGCCGGGCGCAGGGTGTGGCGGAAGCGGTGCCGGCCGCGGTCGGCGTGCGGGTCGGGGCTGTGCGGGGCCCTCAACAGGGTGGCGCGCAGCACCGTGGTGGTGCCGCCGCCGGGCCGGGTGCGGCGGGCGACGTCGTAGCCGTGGGTGGCGTCCCCGGCCAGCGCGACGCCGAAGCCGTGCTCGGCGACGTGCACCCAGCGGTGGGCGCGGCTCTCGCCGGAGGCGTCGGTGGGCCGCACCACGTGACCGAACTGCACGTCGGCCCGGCTGTGTTCGGCGTGCACGTCCAGCGGCCAGGCGGCCTTGAGCACCATGTCCGCCTCGCGCCAGTCGACCTCGGTGTCGACCGTGAGGGAGCGCCCGCCGGCGGTCAGGCTCAGCTCCTGCGTCACCGTGGAGCGCCCGGTGCCGCGTACCACCCGCAAGGAGGCGAGCAGCGGCCCGCGTTCCCGGACCTCGACGGACTGCGCGGCCGTCAGGTCGCGGCACTCGCGCGGGTCGAGGCGCAGGGCGCTGAACGCGGTGGGGTCGTCGCGGTGCAGTTGCAGCAGGTTCCCCGCCTCGCCGGGGGCGATGGCGTCGCGGCCGGAGGCCAGGTCGAGCACGGACCGTACCAGCCCGGCCGCGTCCACCCGGACCCGCAGCAGGCCGTTGTCCAGCACGTGACCGCCGCTGTCGGCGACCACGGTGACCGGCGCGGTGCCGGCCGGTGGCAGTCCCGCGGTGCCGGCGCCGAGGGCGGGCGCCTGCGCGAGGACGGCCACCCGTCCGCCGGCCAGCGGCTGCCCGTGCGGGCGCAGCGGGTCCGGGCCGAGCACCACGACCTCGCGCCGGTCCAACGGCGCGGAGTTGAGCACGCTGCCGCCCTCCGGATCGCCGGCCGCGCGCCGGATCAGCCGCTCGAGCCGGCGCCGCACCTCGCGGTGGGTCTGCTCGGCCTCCTCGTGCACCCAGGCGATGGACGTGCCGGGCAGGATGTCGTGGCACTGCTGCAGCAGCACCTTGCGCCACAGCGCGTCCAACTCGTCGTACGGGTAGGGCACCCCGTGGCGTACGGCGGCGGTCGCGGACCACAGTTCGGCCTCGTGCAGCAGCGCCTCGGCGGTGCGGTTGCCGCGCTTGGTGCGGGCCTGGCTGGTGTACGAGCCGTGGTGTGCGGTCAGGTCGAGTTCGCCACGCCAGACGGGGGCGCCGGGGTACTCGCGTTCGGCGTCGCGGAAGAAGCGGGCCGGGGCGGTGTGCTCGACCCGGGGCGAGCCGTCGAGGTCGGCGGTGCGGCGGGCGCGTTCGAGCATGGCCCGGTCGGGGCCGCCGTCGGCGCGGCCGAAGGGCAGCAGGGAGCGGGCGGCGGCGCCCTTGTCGGCGAAACCGGCGACGGCGGCGGCCAACTCGGGGCCGGTCAGGGCGGGCTCGGCGGCTGGCACGGGGGCGAGGTGGGTGAACAGCGCGGTGCCGTCGATGCCTTCCCAGCGGAAGGTGTGGTGCGGCGGGGCGCAGCCGTCGTCGGGGCGGCGGGTGAGCAGCCAGCGGGCGCCGGCGAGCGCGGCGATCTGCGGGAAGGCGGCGGAGGCACCGGCGGCGTCGGGCAGCCACACCCCGTCCCCGTCGGTGCCGAGTTCGTCCCGGAAGAAGCGGCGGCCCAGCACGAACTGCCGCACCAGCGCCTCGCCGCCCGGCAGTTCGGCGTCGGCCTCCACCCACATGCCGCCCACCGGCGCCCAGTTGCCGTGGGCGACGGCCTTGCGGACGCGCTCGAAGACCGCGGGGTGGTGCTCCTTCATCCAGGCGTAGTGCTGGGCGGAGGAGGCGGCGACCACCAATTCGGGGTACTCCTCGGCGAGCGCCGCCATGGTGCTGAAGGTGCGGGCGCACTTGCGGATGCTCTCGCGCACCGGCCACAGCCAGGCGGAGTCGATGTGGGCGTGGCCGACCGTCGCCAGGGTGTGCGCGGAGTCGTGGGCGTGCCGGGCCAGCACCGGGGCGAGCAGGTCGCGGGCGCGGGCCGCGGTACGGGCGACGGCCCGCGGGTCCACCGCGTCGGCCGCGCGTTCCAGGGCGAGCCGGATCTCGTGCCGGCGCGGCAGGTCCGCGGGCAGCGCCCGCATCAGGCCGTCCAGGGTCTCCACGTCGTGGATGAGCTGCCACACGTCCTCGTCGCGCACGGCCAGGTCGGCGCGGCGCAGCCGGTACAGCGGGGCGTCGCCGGCGGTGACCGGGTCGCCGTAGCGGACGCCGGCGCCGCTGCCGACCTCGATGTACGGGTTGGCGGCCGCCTCGACCAGCAGCGTGACCCGCTCCCCGCCGGCCGCGGGCGCGCCAACCGGCACGGCGCCCAGATGCGGGTGCAGGCCCTGCACCGGGACGCCGTGCGCGTCGTGCACCAGCCCCTCGGCCCGGCCGCCGGGACCCCCGTACCCGGCGGCGTCGAAGGGGACGGGCCGGCCGCCGTACACCCCGGCGTCGTCGGGCCCGGCGACTCCGGCCTCGTACGTCCAGCCGAGGTCGAACAGGGCCTCCACCCGGCGGCCGGCCCACCGTTCGGGCACGGTGGCCTCGGTACGGAACCAGGTGGTGGCCCACGGCTTGCCCCAGGCCTCGCCCACCGCGAACGGGGTGTAGTCGGCCCGCAGCGCCACCTGGGCCGGGACCGGCTCGCCGTGGATGTGCCAGGCACCGACGTCCATGGGGAGCCGCTGCGGATACAGCGCCGGGCGCAGCCGTCCGGCGAGGAATACGGCTATCCGTTCTTCAGCCGAGGCAATCCGGTCATGCATGGGCAGCCCTTCCTGTCCAGCCTGTGACCGCCATGTAAAACCATGTGTGTTATCAAGTCAACGGCTCGCACGAATTCCGTCTTGTCGCAGGTCGTGACCTGCTAAAACGTAATTGTCAGGGGAATTCGTGGACATCGGCGGGCAGTTGCGTCAGGAAATTCGGATGACGCGGCGGCCATGAAAAACGGCGGGCGGCACGGAATGCCGCCCGCCGCTTCCCCCGGGCTTGGTCCGCGGGGGTGTGTACGCGGGTGCGTGCGCGGGTGCGTGCGGGGTCGGGTGCGGCGCGCGATCGTCCTACGGCAGGACGACCGGGGCCGGCCGTTGGCAGGTGGTGGCGACCTCCAGGGTGCGGCCGGTGTGCGCGGCGTCCAGCAGGGTGAGCATCACGTCCAGGACGTGCTCGGCGAGTTCGGCCGAGGCCAGGTGCGGGCGGCCGGCGGTCAGCGCGTCCGCGAGGTCGGCCAGGCCCGTGCCGCGTCCGGCGCCCGGGTGTCCGGCCGCCACCGGCAGCGGCCGCCAGCCGTCCGTGCTGCCGGGCGTCCACAACTCCACGGTGCCGTCGAAGTTGTTGGGGTCGGGCAGCGACAATGAGCCCTCGGTGCCGTACACCTCGATCCGCGGCAGGCGGGCGGCGTGCACGTCGAAGCTCATCATGAGCGTGGACAGCGCGCCGCTCGCGTGGTGCAGCACCCCGGTGACATGGGTGTCCACCTCGACGGCGAACCGCTGTCCGGCCCTGGGGCCGCTGCCGATCGCGCGTTCGGCGCGCGGCGCCGAGGCCGCGCCGGTGACCTTCGCGACCGGGCCGAGCACGTGGACCAGCGCGGACAGGTAGTACGGGCCCATGTCCAGCAACGGTCCGCCGCCGGGCCGGTAGTAGAACTCGGGATCGGGGTGCCATGCCTCGTGTCCGGCCGTGGTCATGAAGGCGGTGGCGGCGACCGGGGTGCCGATCAGCCCGTCGTCCACGGCCTTGCGCCCGGTCTGGGTGCCGGTGCCGAGCACCGTGTCCGGCGCGCAGCCGACCCGTACACCCGCGGCGCGGGCCGCGGCCAGGACGGCGGCGGCCTCCTCCCGAGTGGCCGCGAGCGGCTTCTCGCCGTAGACGTGCTTGCCCGCGGCTATGGCGGCGAGCGCCACGTCGGCGTGCGCGGCCGGGACGGTCAGGTTGAGGACGGCGTCCACGTCGTCGCGGGCGACCAGGTCCGCGACGCTGCCCGCGACCTGCGCGCCGGCGCCTTCCGCGGCCCGCTCGGCCCGATCCGGGTCGAGGTCGGTGACGGCGGTCAGCCGCAGGCCCTTCGCCCCGGCGAGGGTGGCCAGGTACTGGCCGCTGATCTTGCCGGCGCCGACCATGCCGACCCGCAGCGGCTCCACCTGATCGGGTGTCGCCTCGCTCACCGGCTCGCCCACAGCAGTCCCCTTTCCGTGAGGGTACGGACCTCGGGTACGTCGAAGTCGTCGGCCTTGTGCCCGATCGCGGAGACGAACACCTTCCCGGCGCCATGGACGCGGGTCCACACGGTGGGCATGACGACCGGGTGGTCGCGCTCCTCGCCGGCCGGGAAGGTGGTGGTGGCGAGGACGTCGATGTCGGGGTCGGTGGCGACCCAGTACTGCTCGGTGTGCACGGCGAAGTCGCCGAGCCCGGCGATCACGGGATGGCCGGCCCGCTCGGGCACCGGGTGGACGGTGTGGTCGAGGAAGCCCGGCGGGTGCATGAGGAACTGACCGCCGGTCAGCAGGTGGTAGTCGAGGTCGCCGCGGAAGGAGTCCAGGACGCCGCCGTGCCAGCCGGCGAAGCCGGTGCCGGCTTTGACCGCGGCGGACAGGGCCCGGCTGTGCTCCGGGGCGATCTCGCCCATGGTCCAGCACTGGACGACCAGGTCGGTGGCGGCCAGCAGGTCGGCGTCGCCGTAGACGTCGAGCGATTCGGCGGTCTCGACCGTGAAGCCGTGGTCCTTCAGGAAGGGCAGGAAGAGGTCGCTGATCGCCACGGGCGCGTGGCCCTCCCAGCCGCCGCGGACCACCAGGGCCCGGCGGCTGTCGGGTGCGGAGGCGTCGGTCACGGTCGTTGCACACTCCCATCGGTGTTGCGCAGCAGGGCCCAGCGGTCGTGGGCCAGGGGTTCGGGCACGGGGTGGCGACGGGCGGCGGTCTCGTCGAAGTCGACGCCGTGGCCGGGGGTTTCGGGCGGGACGAGACCGCCGCCGGTGGCGGTGACGGTGCCGGGGAAGACCTCGTGCACCGGGTCCTTGAAGACCGCCGCCTCCTGGACGCCGAAGGCGTGGCTGGAGATGTCCAGCGCCAAGGTGGCGGCCTGGGCGACCGGGCTGACGTCGGCCGGGCCGTGCGGGGCGAGCCGCACGCCGCGCAGTTCGCACAGCGCGGCCAGTTTGCGGGCCGGGGTCAGGCCGCCGAGGGTGGGGATGCGCAGCCGGGCGAAGTCGATGTCCGGGCCGAGCACCAGCGCGGTGAACTGGGCCGGGTCGTGGAAGAGTTCGCCGACCGCGAGCGGCACCGGGGAGGCGTCGTGCAGCCGCTTGAAGTGCCCGGCGTCCTCGGGGGCGAGCAGGTCCTCAACGAAGTACAGCCGGGCGTCCTCCACCCGGCGCAGGAAGTCCCGGGCCTGCCGCGGGTCGAGCCGTTCGTGCACGTCGTGCAGCAGTTCCACGTCGTCGCCGACCAGTTCGCGCACCTTTGTGAGCACGCCGGGCACGTACCGCAGATAGCCGGCCGCGTCCCAGGGCGCGCGCCGGGTCCGTACCGCCTCGGGATCGGCGTCGCCGCTCCTGGTGCCGTACGTGTCGGCGCCGGGGACCGCGGCCTGGATGCGCACGTGCCGGTAGCCGCGGCCGCGGGCGGCCCGTACCTTGTCGGCGATCTCCTGCG
Source organism: Actinacidiphila acididurans (assembly GCF_016918855.1). Classification (GTDB taxonomy): domain Bacteria; phylum Actinomycetota; class Actinomycetes; order Streptomycetales; family Streptomycetaceae; genus Actinacidiphila; species Actinacidiphila acididurans. The sequence continues at coordinate 99,784 of NZ_JADKYB010000012.1, read as the reverse complement.
CGTCGCGGCCGTCGACGTGGGTGTACGCGTCGGCGTACGTGCGCACCCGGCCGCCGAAGAGCTGGTAGAGCGGAACCCCGAGGCGCTTGGCCTTCAGGTCCCACAGGGCGACGTCGATGCCGCCCAGGGCGTTGCCGGTGACGGAACCGCCGCGCCAGTAGGCGCTGTTGAGCAGCAGGCGGTGGATGTCCTCGATGTCGTCGGGGTCGCGGCCGGCCAGCAGCGGGGCCACGTAGTCGTCGAGGACGGAGCGGACGGCCAGGGTGCGCTGCGGGTCGCTGGCGCAGCCCAGGCCGTACAGCCCGGGGTCGTTGGTCTCGACCCGCACGATCAGGTGGGGGCAGCCGTGCGGGGCGGTGAGGAAGGTGCGGACGGCCGTGATGCGGATCCGGGCGCCCCGCTCGTCGGCCCAGGGAGCGGGCGCGAGCGGTGCGGGGCCGGCATCAGCCAATGCCATAGCGAGAACCCCCAGAAGTCCCACGTACAGATAGCCGAATGGCGTACGGGTTACCGAACGTATGGAGGCCCTTGCGATTTGTCAATCACCCTGACAAACCCCACCCGCCCGGTCAAGACCGCAGTCACGGCCGCGCGCATCCGGCTCACCCCTCCCTGCCCCTGACCCCGCTCCCGCCCCCGTCCGCCCCGACCCTGACCGGCCGTCAGACCGTCACTGCGCGCCCAGCCGCTTGAGCAGGGTGCTCAGCGAGTGCGCGGCCTCGGTCACCGCCTGGGCGACCTCCTCCAGCCGCACGTCGTCCATCCGGCTGGCCGGCGCCGAGCAGCTGAGCGCGTCGCCCGCCCGGCCGCCGCCCAGCGGCACCGCCACGCACCGGATGTCCACCGAGTTCTCGCCGTCGTCGCTCGCCCAGCCGCGCAGCCGGGCCTCGGCGAGCTGGGCGAGGAAGGCGTCGGGGTCGGTAACGGTGTTCGGGGTCAGCCGCTCCAGCGGCCAGACCAGCCGGCGCTGCACCTCCGCCGCGTCGTACTGCGACAGCACCGCCTTGCCCAGCGCGGTGGCGTGCGCCGGCAGCCGCCGGCCGACCGCCGAGTACATCCGCAGCGCGTGCCGCGACTCGCGTTTGGCCAGGTAGACGACGTGCGTGCCGTCCAGCCGGCCGAGGTGGACGGACTCCCCGGTCTCCTCGGCGAGCGCGTCGAGCACCGGTCCGGCCAGGCTCGTGACGTCGTCGCCCTCCAGGTACGCGGTGCCGGTGAGCAGGGCCTTGAGGCCGAGGCTGTACCGGGTGCCGGACGGGTCGAGGTCCACCCATCCGCGCGCCTCCATGGTGCGCAGCACGGCGTGCAGGCTGCTCTTGGGCACCGCCATCGCCGAGGCCATCTCCGCCAGCGACAGCCGGGCCCCCTCCGCCCCCAGCAGTTCCAGTACCTCAAGGACACGAGCCGCGGACTTGACCTCCTCGGGCTTGCGCCCGCGTGCCGCTTCCGCCACCGATTCCACTGATCCTCCCGCTCCCCGGGCTCCCCGCGCCGGCTTCCGTGCGCCCCCGCCAGGGACACCCAATCGCACCCCGTGTCTTGACGCTACCTCAGACACGACTTTAAGTTCGGCTATCCAAACGTCATTCGGTCTTCTGAACGATCGAACAACAGGTAGGGGCTATGCGTACACCTCTCCGTGCACTTTTCATACCTTCCGCACGAATATCCGCACCCTCGTCGGCAACCTCGCCGGTGACCTCTCCGCGAACCTCCCCGCGGCGCTCCCCGAGAGCCAGGACGGTCGCGGCGGCCGTGGCCACGGTGGTCGCGCTGACCCCGCTGGCGGCCTGCGGCGGCTCCTCCGGCTCCGGCGGCGGCGACACGCTGACCATGTGGACCTTCAAGCAGTCCCATCTGGCCGCCCTGCGCAACGCGGCCGTGCAGTTCAAGAAGCAGACCGGCATCACCGTCAAGATCGACGCCTACGGCCCGGACGACGCCTACACCACCAAGGTCCAGGCGGCCGCCAAGACCCACGACCTGCCGGACGTGCTGGAGGTGCACTCCGACGGGGAGGACCTGGTGCTGGGCGGCACCGGCATCGCCAAGGACATCGCGGGCGACGTCGGCAGCGACTGGAGCGGCCTGTACCAGAAGGGCGTCCAGACCTCCGGCACCGTCACCGACGAGAAGTACAAGGAGTCGCTGCCCGGCGACTCCAAGACGCACGGCGTGCAGAAGGGCCAGCGCTTCAGCGTGCCCTTCACCGCGGGCACCTTCGGCATCGTGATGGGCAACAAGCAGAAGCTCGCCGCGGCCGGCATCACCAAGCCCCCGGCGAACTGGGCGGAGTTCATCGCCGACCTGAAGGCCACCAAGGCCAAGGACCCGACGGGCGGCGGGGTGGCCCTCGGCCTGAAGGTCAAGGCGACCGGCCTGACCTGGGTGCTCCAGCCGCTGGCCTTCGCCGACCTCGGCAAGGACAAGTACCAGGCGCTGTTCGGCAAGGACTCCTCGGCCGACTTCTCCTCCCCCGACGGGCTGAAGGTGCTCGGCCTGTACGACCAGATGCAGCCGTACTGGATGCCCGGCGCGCAGACCCAGGAGATCGACGGCGCCGACCAGGCGTTCGCGCAGGGCAAGGCCGCCTGGGACATCGGCGGCACCTTCACCCTGGCATTCCTCCAGCAGAACGGTATGAAGCCCGACGACGTGATGGCCTTCGGCCTGCCCGCGCCCGCGGACGGCGCCGTCCCGCAGCGCGCCCTCGGCCCGCTCGCGCTCACCGGCCTGACCATCGCCTCCACCAGCAAGCACCCGGACAACGCCGAGAAGTGGATGAAGTTCCTGGCCGGGCAGCAGGTCGCCGCGCAGTTCGCCAAGGACGCCACCGACGTGCCGGCCACCGAACTCGGCGGCGACACGGCCTCGGTGATGGGCGCCACGCTCGCCGACATGCTCAAGACCTTCAACGGCACCCCGGACACCACCTACGACCCGAGCCTGAACGACTTCCGCCCGCCCACCTACGACCAGGACTCCATGGGTGACGTGCTGGCCGACCTGACCCCGCTCGGCCAGAAGAGCGTGGAGCAGACCGGGAAGGCGATGGCCAAGCTCGACAACTCCTTCTGGGCGACGTCGAAGTGACCACCGCACCGCGTCCCGCTGTCGCCGAGGCCACCGGGGCCGGCCGGAGCACCGCTCCCCGCCCGCCCGGCACCGGGCTCCTCGGCCGCGCCACCCGCCGCACCGGCCGGCGGCGCGGCTACGAGGCCCTGTCCGGCTGGCTGTTCGTGCTGCCGGCCGTGGCCCTGTTCCTGGTCATGGGCCTGTACACGGTCGGCTACGGCTTCCTGCTCAGCTTCGCGCGCTGGAACGGCTTCGCCCCGCACTGGGACTGGGTCGGCGTGCAGAACTACAAGGACCTGCTGTGGGCCAACCCGGCCTACGCGCCCCGGGTCCGGCACGCCGCCACCCACACCCTGTACGTGATGATCGCCGTGCCGCTGCTGACCGTCCTGGTCTCCTTCCCGCTGGCCGTCCTGCTCAACTCGGCCCGCCGGATGCAGACCCTGCTGCGCTCGGTGTACTTCGTGCCCTACGTCACCAGCGGCATCGCGGTGTTCTTCGCCTGGCAGTACATCCTCCAGCCGGACGGGGCGGTCAACGCAGCTCTGAAGACGCTGGGCATGGGCTCGCTGGCGCAGCCGCAGGGCTGGCTCGGCAATCCGCACACCGCGCTGCCCACCATGATCGTGGTGACGGTGTGGGGCGCGGTGCCGGTGGCGATGCTGATGTACCTGACCGGGCTGCAGACCATCGACCGCAGCGTGCTGGAGGCCGCCGAACTCGACGGCGCCGGCTGGTGGCGCGCCAACGCCTCGGTGGTGTGGCCGCTGGTCCGGCCGATCACCGCGATCGTGGTGCTGCTCAACCTGCGCGACTCGCTCCAGGGCTTCCAGACCTTCCTGGTCATGACCAACGGCGGCCCCGGCGACCACACCAACGTGCTGGGCCTGGAGGCCTACCGGCTGGCCTTCCTCAAGGACCTCGCCCCGACCCTGGGCCTGGCCAGCGCCCTGGGCTGGCTGCTGTTCGCCGCCGCGCTGGTGCTGGCCCTGATCAACCTGCGAGTGCTGCGGAGCCGCACATGACCACCGACACCCGGGCGGCGGGAAGCGCCCCGGCGCCCCCGGCGAACCCCGCCCTGACAACGATTTCCCGCTACGGCGCCAGGATCGTCGTCGGCCTGCTGCTGACGCTGTACGGCCTGGTGAGCCTCTACCCGTTCCTGTGGATGGTCTCCGCGGCCTTCAAGAACCAGGTCGAGGTGATCCGCGGCGGCCACCTGATCCCGCACCACCCGACCTTCGCCACGATCACCCACACCTGGAACGAGCTGCACTTCTTCCGCTACTTCATGAACAGCGTGGAGGTCACGGCGCTGACCGTGGTGCTGACGCTGGCGGTGTACGCGGCGGCCGGCTACGCCTTCGCGGTGCTGGACTTCCCCGGCCGCGGCTTCCTCCAGAAGCTGTTCGTGGCGCTGCTGTTCGTGCCCGGCATCACCGTGATGCTGCCCATCGTGCTGCTGGAGAACAAGATGGGCATCCTCGGCACCCACATCGGCCTGGTGCTGCCGTTCGTCAACGGCGGGGCGCCGCTGTCCATCCTGCTGATGACCGGCGCCTTCTCGGCGGTGCCCAAGGAACTGCGGGAGTCGGCGCGGGTGGACGGGGCCGGCGAGTTCCACGTGTTCACCCGCATCTACCTGCCACTGACCCGGCCCGCGCTGATCACGGTGGCGCTGCTCACCGCGATCCCGACCTGGAACGAGTACCTGCTCACGCGGGTGTCGCTGAACAACGCGAACACGTACACCCTGCCGCTGGGCCTGCAGACCCTCTCCTCGGAAAACGTGCCGCACTACAACAACCTGATGGCCGGCGCGCTGATCGTGGTGATCCCGGTCGTGCTGCTCTTCCTGTCCCTCCAGCGCTACTTCGTCAACGGCCTGGTCGGGGCGGTGAAGGGCTGATGCGGATCCTGGTCACCGGAGCGGCCGGGCACATCGGCGGCTACGTGACGGACGAACTGCTGGCCGCGGGCCACGACCTGGTGCTCACCGACCTGCTGCCGGTGGACCGGCCGGCCGCGCTGCGCGTGCACACCGGCGACCTGCGCGACCCCGACCTGGTGCGCAAGGCGATGGACGGCGCCGAGGCGGTGGTCCACCTGGCCGCGGTGCCGCACCCCAACGTGCCCGATCCCAGCGCCCTGTTCGCCCACAACTGCTATACCGCCCACCAGGTGTTCGAGGAGGCGGGCCGGACCGGGGTGCGCCGGGTGGTGGCCGCCTCCAGCATGGCGGCGGTGGGCCTGGCCTGGTCGCCGGTGCCGGTCTCACCGGCCTATGTGCCACTCGACGAGGACCACCCGAGCCTGGTCCGCGACCCCTACGGGCTGTCCAAGCAGGTGCTGGAGGAGGTGGCCCGCTCCGCGCACCGGCGGTTCGGCATGGACGTGGTGTGCATGCGGTTCCCCTTCACCGGCACCGGGGATCGCCTCGCGCACTTCCTCGCCACCTGCGCGGCCGATCCCGCCACGCAGCGGCACGACCTGTGGGGCTGGCTGCACACCCAGGACGCGGCGACCGCCGTCCGCCTCGCCCTGGAGAACGACCTGCACGGCTGCCACGTCGTCAACGTCGCGGCCGCCGACACCACCTCCGCCGTACCGTCGGCCGAACTGATGGCCCGCCACCACCCGGGCGTGCCGCTGCGCACGCCGGCCCCCGGGCACACCACGCTGTTCGACCGGACGGCCTGCACCGACCTGCTGGGCTTCACCCCGCGCCGCACGTGGCGCACGCCGGCGGCAGGGGACGACGCGTCGTAGCCCCCCGAATCCGAAGGAGAACCGCCCGATGCCGCACATCCCGCACACCCAGTCACCGGCGCCGTCACCGTCACCGTCCGGCTCCGGCAGCCGGCCCTCCCGCCGCTCCGTCCTGGCCGGCGCCGCCGCGGCCGGGACCGCCGCTCTGCTGGGCACCGCGGCGGGTCCCGCGCAGGCCGCCGCCGAGCCGAAGGTCTCCCGGCACACCCACATCTTCTACTACCCCTGGTACGGCAACCCGCAGTTCTACGGCCAGTGGCGGCACTGGCCGCAGGGCTCGCTCACCCCGCCGGACGACATCAGCTCCAACTACTATCCGGTGCTGGGCCCGTACGACTCCGGCGACCTGCACGGCGCGGTGGCCCAGCACATGCGCTGGCTGCGGCGGGCCGGCACCGGCGTGCTGGTCAGCAGCTGGTGGGGCCAGGGCAGTTACGAGGACCAGCAGGCCGAGGTGGTGCTGGAGGCGGCCGCGGCCGAGGGCATCCAGGTGGCCTGGCACATCGAGCCCTACGGCGGCCGGACCGCCGACTCCGTGGTCGCCGACATCCGCTACCTGACCGCGAAGTACGGCGACCACCCCGCCTTCCACCGCGACCCCGAGCGCGGCGACCGGACCGCGTACTACGTCTTCAACAGCCTGCTCACCGTGGACTGGTCGGCGCTGCACCAGGTGGACGACCAGGCGATCGTGATGGCGCAGACCTGGGACGAGAGCCGGATCGGCGACTTCGGCGGCGTCTACACCTACGACGCCATAGCCACCGCCAACAAGCCGGACTGGACCGGGGTGGCCGCCTTCTGCGCCGACCGCGGCATGGTCTGGGCGCCCTCGCTGGGCCCCGGCTACATCGACGACCGTGCGGTGCCGGGCAACACCACCCCCACCCTGGACCGGGCGAACGGCGCCACCTACGACCAGGAGTGGGACTACGCGCTGTCCAGCGGCAACGGCGACGCGCCACCCGACTGGGTGAGCATCACGTCCTTCAACGAATGGCACGAGGGCACGATGATCGAACCGGCCACCGCCACCACCCCCGGCAGCCTGCCGTACCTGAACTTCGAGGGCGCGTACGGTCGTCGAGGGAAGCGGGCCGAGACCGCCTACCTGGACCGTACCGCCTGGTGGGCGGCCCGGTTCGAGGCGGCCCGCGCCGCCGGGCGGTGGCCGCTGCGCCACCACTGACCGCGACCCTCCGTGTTCAGCCGTATCCGACCCGATCCCCGCTGACCGCTCCACCGCACCCGGGCACCGGCCGCAGGCGCCGGGCACACCCCTCGCAGAAAGAGCCTCCCCGTGCATGACGACCGGAATGTTGTCGAACAGCGGATCACCAAGTTCCGCACGCAAGTCGTCCGGCCAGCGCTCTACGGTCCGCCGGTGGCCCTCGACCTGGCGGCCTGGCACGTGCCGGGCGAGCCGGTGCCGGTGGCGCAGGCGCTGGCGGCCCGGTACGAACCCGTGTCGATCGGCGACACCTGGGGCGGCCCCTGGTCGACCAGTTGGCTGAAGGTCACCGGGCGGATCCCGCGGGAGTGGGCGGGCCGCCGGGTCGAGGCGGTGTTCGACCTCGGCTTCGACCCCGCCCACGGCCCCGGCTTCCAGGCCGAGGGCCTGGTGCACGACGCGACCGGCGCGCCGCTCCAGGGCATCCACCCGCAGCAGCGCGGCGTGCTGCTGGCCGCGTCGGCGGCCGGCGGCGAGGAGGTGGACCTGCGGGTCGAGCTGGCCGCCAACCCGCACATCGAGGGCGCGTGGGGAGTCGGCACCCACTTCGGCTCCAAGGAGACCGCGGGCACGGCCCACCTGTACCAGCTGCGGCAGGCGGACCTGGCCGTGCGCGAGGAGACGGTCTGGCACCTGCTGCACGACATGCAGGTGCTGGACGAGCTGATGCGGGAACTGCCCACCACTGGCTCGCGCCGGCACGAGATCCTGCGGGCCCTCCAGCACGCGATCGAGGCGGTGGACGTGCACGACGTGCCCGGCACCGCGCAGGCCGCCCGGGACCGGCTGGCCGGGACCCTGTCCCGGCCGGCCCACGCCTCGGCGCACCGGATCACCGCGGTCGGCCACGCCCACATCGACTCCGCGTGGCTGTGGCCGGTCCGCGAGACCATCCGCAAGTGCGCCCGCACCTTCACCAATGTGACGACGCTGGCCAAGGAGTACCCGGAGCTGGTCTTCGCCTGCTCCTCCGCGCAGCAGTACGCGTGGATGAAGGAGCACCGGCCGGAGGTCTTCGAGCGGATCAAGAAGGCGGTCACGGACGGCAACTGGGCACCGGTGGGCGGCATGTGGGTGGAGGCCGACGGCAACCTGCCCGGCGGGGAGGCACTGGCCCGCCAGCTCGTCTACGGCCGCCGCTTCTTCGCCGCCGAATTCGGCGTGGACCAGGACGGGGTGTGGCTGCCGGACTCCTTCGGCTACACCGCCGCCTACCCGCAGCTCGCCAAGCTGGCCGGGGCGAAGTGGTTCCTCACCCAGAAGCTGTCCTGGAACGAGACCAACCGGCTGCCCCACCACACCTTCGCCTGGGAGGGCATCGACGGCACCCGGATCTTCACCCACTTCCCGCCGGTCGACACCTACAACGCCACCATCTCGGCCAGCGAACTCGCCCACGCCGAGCAGAACTTCGCGGAGAAGGGAGCGGCCACCCGGTCGCTGGCACCGTTCGGCTTCGGCGACGGCGGCGGCGGCCCCACCCGGGAGATGCTGGAGCGGGCCCGGCGGCTGCGCGACCTGGAGGGCTCCCCCAAGGTCGAGGTCGGCGACCCGTCGGCCTTCTTCGAGGCGGCCCGCGCCGAATACGGCCGGCTGCCGGTGTGGCGGGGCGAGCTGTACCTGGAGAACCACCGAGGCACCTATACGAGCCAGGCCCGGACCAAGCGCGGCAACCGGCGGGCCGAGGCGCTGCTGCGCGAGGCCGAACTGTGGGCGACGGCCGCGGCCGTACGCGCCGGGGCCGCCTACCCGTACGAAGCGCTGGAGTCGGTGTGGCAGCGGGTGCTGCTGCACCAGTTCCACGACATCCTGCCCGGCTCGTCCATCGCCTGGGTGCACCGGGAGGCCGAGGCGGTGCACGCCGGGATCCAGGCCGACCTCGCCGAGATGATCGGTACGGCGCTGGCCGCGCCCGCGCCCGCCGAGCCGGTCTTCTTCAACGCCGGCCCCTACGCCCGGCGCGAGGTGGTGGTGCTGCCCGCGGACGGCCCGGCCGCCCCCGGCGAGCAGCGGCTCTCCGACGGACGGCGGGCGGTGCTGGTCGAGGCCCCCGCGCTCGGCTCGGGACGCGCGGTGACCGGCGGGGTGCCACCGGTCGCGGTACGCCGCGAGGAGCGGGGCATCGTCCTGGACAACGAGGTGATCCGGGTCCTGGTCGACGACTCCGGGCTGCTGCGGTCGGTGTACGACCAGCGCGCCGGCCGTGAGGCGCTGGCCCCGGACCGGCCCGGCAACCTGCTCCAGCTCCACCCGGACGACCCGAACCTGTGGAGCGCCTGGAACATCGACGGCTACTACCGGGACACCGTGCGCGACCTGACCGAGGCCGAGTCGGTGACGGTCACCGAGGAGGGACCACTGCTGGCCGTGGTCCGCATCGAGCGGTCCTTCGGCGCCTCCCGGATCGTCCAGCACCTGGAGGTGGCCGCCGGCAGCGACCGGGTGACGGTCCGCACCGACGTGGACTGGCAGGAACGGGACGCCCTGCTCAAGGCGGCCTTCCCGCTCGACGTGCACGCCGAACGGGAGAGCGCGGAGATCCAGTTCGGCCATGTGCAGCGGCCCACCCACGAGAACACCAGCTGGGACGCGGCCCGGTTCGAGCTGTGGGCGCACCGCTGGGTGCACGTCGGCGAACACCGCTGGGGCGCCGCCCTGGTCACCGACTCCACCTACGGCCACGACGTCTCCCGGCTCACCCGCGAGGACGGCGGCACCACCACGACCGTACGGCTCTCCCTGCTGCGCGCCCCGCACAGCCCCGATCCCCAGGCCGACCGCGGCTCCCACTCCTTCTCCTACGCCTTGGTCGCCGGCGCGGACATCGGCGACGCCGTCGCCGCGGGTTACGCCCTCAACCTCCCCCTTCGCCCGGCCGGCGACGCCCCCGCCGGCGGCGCCCCCCTGGTCTCCGTCGACAACCCGGACGTCGTGGTCGAGGCCGTCAAACTCGCCGACGACCGCTCCGGCGACGTCGTCGTCCGCCTCTACGAATCGCGCGGCGGTGCGGCCCGGGCCGCGCTGCGCACCGACTTCCCGGTGGCGGCCGCGGAGGTCACCGATCTCCTGGAGAACCCGGACCAGGACCTGCCGGCGGAGCCCGACGGCTCCTTCCCCCTGGCCCTGCGCCCGTTCCAGATCCTCACGCTCCGGCTGCGCCGGGCCTGACCGCGCCGTCCACTCACTCGTACGTACAGCTCACGCACGAAGAACAGCCGAGAGCAGGATCCGTCGAGGACAGCAGGAGGTTGCCTTGAAACGGAAGAGACGGTCGCCGGTGGGGTGGTTGCGCGCACCCGTGATCGCGCTGGTGATGGCGGCGGGAGCGCTGGGGATACCCGCGCAGCAGAGCGCCCGGGCCGCCGGAGAGCCGCTGTATCCGCTGGGCGTCGGGGCGGATCTCGGGGCGCAGCCGGTGACGCTGGGCATGACGGCGACGGCCGGGGACAACGCCGCGGGGGTACGGACCGGGACGGACGGGGGGACACCGTACTGGCGGACGGACGTGGCCGCCGGGACGGACTGGTTCGGGTTCGACGTCGCGCAGGAGTTCCGCGGGCAGGTGGGCGCGGCGCCGGTGACCGTGGCGGTGACGTACGAGGACCTGGGGCAGGGCACGCTGCGGGTCACGGAGGGGACCGACACGGTGGGGAGCGTGGCGCTCACCGGGTCCGGGACGTGGCGGACGGAGGCGTTCGGCCTGGGCACGGGCGGGCAGGGCCTGGAGGCGCTGCGGCTGTCGGGGGACGACGACGGGCAGCCGGCCGACATCACGGTCGGCTCGGTGCGGGTGGCCGCGGGATACGCGGTGGACCTGGGCCCAAGCGTGTCGTCGCAGGGGATCAGCCCGCGGGCCGGCGACAGTGACGCCAACCTGGTGACGGGCACGGCCGACGGCCGCGGGTACTGGGAGACCGACCGCAGCCACCCGGGCGCCGAGACCGGCTTCTTCTACATGAACGTGGACGACACCAAGCTGTTCGACAACCGGGACCCGGTCGCCGTGAGCGTGGACTACCTGGACCGGGGCAACGGCTCGATGCAGTTGGAGTACGACTCGCCGGGCGACACGATTCCGCAGATGTTCAAACGGTCCCCGGTGTTCACCTACGGCGACACCGGCACCTGGAAGACGCACACCTTCCTGCTGGACGACGCGATCCTGACGAACCGTTCGAACGGCTCGGACTTCCGGATCAACACCGCGGACCGGCCCGGCGAGCTGACCGTGGCCCGGGTGACGGTGACCGCGCTGCCCCGCACGCTGGACCCGACGGTGGGCCTGAAGCGGCTGGTGGCGCAGGCGGACACGGCGTATGCGGCGGCCCGTGAGGGCTCCCGGGACGGCCAGTATCCGCCGGGCGCGAAGGAGGAGCTGAAGCAGGCGGCCGACGCGGCGCGGGCGGTGGCGGACGGCACGGACGTGACCGACGAGCAGGCCCGTACCGCCTTCATCGCGCTGCAGACCGCGCTGGACGCCTTCCGGGCGAAGGTCGTCAACACCGACCTGGCCCGCCTGGGCACGGCCACCGCGTCCAGCACGGCTGCCGGCTCCTCCCCCGCCGCGGCGATCGACGCGGACGGCGGCACCGCGTGGGTGAGCGGTTCGGGCGGCGCGGGCGAGACCCTGACCGTGGACCTGGGCGCCGCCAAGCGCTTCGACCAGGTGACGACCCAGTGGGGCGGCACCTTCTCCTCCGACTGGACCGTGCAGGTCTCGGCCGACGGCACGGCCTTCCGTGACGTGGGCCGCAGCGGCGCCAGCGGCCCCGGCCAGGTGTTCGCCACCGCCTTCCCGCCGGTGACGGCCCGCTACGTGCGGCTGGCGATCCACGGCTACGCGCCCGGGGCGTCCTCGGTGGCGCTGACCGACCTGCGGGTGCACGACCGGCCGGCGGTCATCGCGCACCCGAAGCTGGTCGCCACCCGCTTCCCGGCCGGCGACCCGGTGGTCGCCGACTTCGACGCCCGCAATTACGGCGTGGACCCGACCGGGGCCAAGGACGCGACGCAGGCGCTCCAGTCCGCGCTGTACGACTGCCAGGACGCGGGCGGCGGGACGGTCTGGCTGGGCGCGGGCACGTACCGGATCACCGGCACCGTCGAGATCCCGGCGTTCTGCTCGCTGCGCGGCGACCGGCGCGACCCGGACCACGGATCGGGGTCGTACGGGACGGTGATCGTCGCCGACCTGCCGGCCGGCGCGGACGGCCCGGTGCTGTTCCGGGTCGGCGGCAGCGCCTCGGTGCAGGGCCTGACCACGTACTACCCGCGGCAGAGCGCGACGGACCCGGTGCCGTACAACTACACCTTCGAGATCCCCGGCCGGGCCTGGCAGGGCGACCAGAACTACATGATGTCCACGGTCGCGCACGTCACGATGCTGAACTCGTACAAGGGCGTGGGCATCTCGACGATGCCCAGCGACCGCGGCGAGCCGGCGGTGCAGGGGCAGGTGCACGAGTCGGCCGCGCTGGACGACGTCAAGGGCACGGTGCTGGCCGAGGGTGCGCGGGCGTACAACGGTGCGGACGTCGGCACCTGGGACGACATCACCTTCGCCAACTCCTACTGGGCGAGCGCTCCTTCGCGGTACCGGCCGCCGAACCGGGCCGTGCTGGACGCCTGGACCCGGGCGCACGGCACCGGGCTGGTCCTCGGGGACCTGGAGTGGGACCAGTTCGACCGGATCGCACTGTCCGACTACCGCACCGGCATCCAGGTGGTGAAGGGCCAACGAGCGTCCTTCGTCGGCGCCTTCCTGAACACCCGGGTGCTGCGCACCGACGTCGCCCTCCAGGTGGACGACATCGACAGCCGCTGGGGCATGACGCTGGGCGCCAGCACCCTTCAGGGCAGCGTGGCCTCGGTGCGCAACAACGCGAAGGGGTACGTGAAGGTCACCGGCACCGCGCTCGACGGCCCCACCTCGGGCACGGTGATCACGCTGCCGGGCACGGTGTCCGGCACCGACGTACCGGCCCGCACCCCGCAGCCGCACCGGCGGACGCTGTACGTGGCGCCGGCCGCCACCCACGGCGTGGGTTACGCGCCGGTCGCCGACGCCACCCCCGCGCTCCAGCGGCTGCTGGACCGGGCGGGCGCCGAGGGCGGCGGCGTGGTGTACCTGCCGGCCGGCTGGTACCGGATCGACGGGCACCTGCGGGTGCCGGCCGGAGTCGAACTGCGCGGCGCCGCGGCCTCCCCGAACCGGGACCTGACCGGCGCCAGCAGCGGCACCGTACTCATCGGGTACGAGGGCCGCGACACCGCGGACCCGGACACCGCGCCGGCCGTGGTGACGCTGGCCGGCACGGGTGCGGGCGTACGCGGCCTGCGCGTCTTCCACCCGGGCAACAACCCGGCCGACGGCTACGTGCCCTTCCCGTACGACATCCGTGGCACCGCGCGCGGCGTCTACGTGATCGACGTCGGCCTGACCAACGCCTGGAACGGCATCGACCTGACCGGCGGCGCGGACGGCTTCACCGTGCGCAAGGTCACCGGCGCCTTCCTGAACCGGGGCATCACCGTGGGCGCCGCCGACGACGGGGTGATCGACGGGGTGCTCACCAACGGCAACTCCGTCAACCGGATCGGCTACGGCGTGCCGGACTGGGGGCCGGACAGCGGGGTGTTCTCGCAGACCATCGACGCGTACACGCGCAAGCGCACCGACCTGGTGCACGTGGCGGGCGCACGGGACCTGAGGCTGCTGGACGTCTTCGGCTACGGCATGCACGACGGCCTGGCGGTGGAGTCCGGCGACGTGCACGCCGTCAACCTGGGCACCGACAACCTCGGTGACGGCGGGTACACCGTCAAGGCCGGCCCGGACGCCCGGGTCTCCGCGGTCAACGTGCTGCGCTACAACGGCACCACGTACACCGGCCCGGCCACGCTGCGGAACATCATGGTGATCAACATCGTGGAGCAGTCGGTGACCGCGACCGCCGATCCGGCGGACGGCGGCACGGTCACGGTGAGCGGCAACCAGACCGCGCCCGGCCGCTTCGAGAAGGGCGACACGGCGACCGTCACCGCGGTCCCGGCGCCCGGCTGCAAACTGCTGGGCTGGACACTGGACGGCGCCGCGCTGCCGGACACGACCGCCGTGATCGCGGTGCCGGTGACCGGGGACCGCACGGTGGTGGCCCGGTTCGGGCCGGTCGCCGGCGGCTGAGCGGGCCCGCGGACCGGGCGCGCGGCGGGGAAGCATCGTTCCCGCCGCGCGCTCGGGCGTTCCTACGCCCGCGGCACCGGCAGCACGTCCGCGCTGAGCGCGGCGGCCCCCGCGCTCGCCCGGGTCATCCGGCGCCGGTGGTGGCGCCGGCACAGCACCTCGTAACCGACCTCGTCCGGGATGCCGTCGATGTCGCCGATGACCACCTGGGCACCCTCGACCACCATCACCCCGCCGACCGTACGGGCGTTGTGGGTGGCCCGCGCGCCGCACCAGCACAGCGCCTCGACCTGGAGGGTCTCCACCCGGTCGGCGAGTTCGATCAGCCGCTGCGAGCCGGGGAAGAGCCGGGTGCGGAAGTCGGTGGTGATGCCGAAGGCGTAGACGTCCAGGTCCAGGTCGTCCACGATCCGGGCCAGTTGGTCGGTCTGCTCCGGCGCGATGAACTGGGCCTCGTCCAGCACCACGTAGTCCACCCGGCCGCCGCGGCTGAGCACGCCGACCACGTACTCGTACAGGTCCATCCCGTCGGTGACCTCCACGGCGTCGGTGACCAGGCCCAGCCGGGAGGAGAGCTTGCCCGCGCCGGCCCGGTCGTTGCGGGTGAATATCACCGACTGGAGGCCGCGAGCGGTGCGGTTGTGGACGATCTGCAGGGCGAGGGTGCTCTTGCCGCAGTCCATGGTTCCGGAGAAGAAGACCAGCTCGGGCATGGGTGGGGCGACGGCCTTTCGGAGGGGACGGGTTCGGGTGGCGCGTACTGGCCGGCGCGCGCCCGCGGTTGACGGGCGCGCCGGCGTACGGGACCGGGGCGCGCGGTGCTTCAGGAGCGTACTTCCAGCAGCGGGACCAGTTGTTCGACGGGTGCCAGCGAGCCGTGCAGGCCGACCATCTTCGACTCCCCCGGCTCGGTGGTCGTGGCCACGATCGCCATGTCGTCGCGCGCGACGGCGACCACGTCGCCGATCCGGGGCAGCACCCTGCGTTCGGGGTCGGGGCCGAACCAGCCCGCGGCGACGGCCTCGTCGCGGCCGGCCACCCACATCCGGTCGCCCAGCACCTCCCGCCACACCGCCAGCACGTCGGCGGTGGCGCCGGGCACCGCGTAGACGTGCCGGGCCCGCCCCTCGCCGCCGAGCAGCGCGACGCCGGCCCGCAGCTCCCAGTCCTCGTCGAAGTCGATCCGGGACTCCTCGTCGAAGGGGACGTCGAGCATGCCGTGGTCGGCGGTCACGTACAGCGCGCTGCGCGGCGGAAGCTGCTCGGCCAGCCGCCGCACCAGCCGGTCCACCAGGCCGAGCTGCCCGCGCCAGGCGTCCGAGTCGACGCCGTGCCGGTGGCCCATGGCGTCGAGTTCGCTGTAGTACGTGTAGACCAGCGCGCGGTCGGCGGCGGCCAGCCGCTCGGCGGCCAGGTCCATCCGCTCCTCGCCGGTGAGCCGGCCGAGGAAGGTGCCGCCGGACAGGGCGACCCGGGTCAGCGGGGTGTGCTCGAAGCCGGGCGAGGAGACCTGGCTGGTCTCGATGCCGGCCGCGTCGGCCAGGCGGAAGACGGTGGGGTGCGGCTGCCACACCGAGGGCGAGGTCCACGGCTGCCAGCGCAGCTGGTTCATCAGCTGCCCGGTCTCGGGGTTGCGGGCGGTGTAGCCGGGCAGCCCGTGCACGCCGGGCGGCAGGCCGGTGCCGACCGAGGCGAGCGAGGTGGCGGTGGTGGCGGGGAAGCCCGCGGTGAGCGGCCGGCCGGTGCCGCCGCGCGAGGTGCCCAGCAGCGAGGTCAGGTACGGGGCCTGCTCGGGGTGGCGCAGCAGCAGCTCCCAGCCCAGGCCGTCGACCAGGAACACGCACACCCGGTCGGCGGGCTCGAGCGCCAGGCCGGTCGGGGGCATGCCGGGAATCGCGAGGCCGGCCACCGCGGCCGGGATCACGTCGCTGAGCGCGCCCGTGCCGTACTCGGGCACGGGGGCGGTGAAGGGGTCGAGCGGCGCGGGCGCGCCGGTGTCCATGTACGGCAGGGCCATCAGTCGGCGGCCGCTGTCGCCTCGGAGAGCGCCTGCGCGAAGGCCAGGGTCTGGCGGACGGTGTCGGGGCCGTCGCCGGTCTCGCTCACCCGCAGCGAGAGGTCGTCGGCGGTGGAGGAGCCGGTGTAGCCGTGGTCGGCCTCGCAGTTGGGGTCGCCGCAGGCCGCGGGCTCCAGGTCGATCCGGGAGACCGCGCCCCAGCCGATGGTGAGCACCACCTCGCGCGGCAGCGTCCCCGGCGTGTACGACTCGGGGTTCGCGACCACCCGGCTGACCACGACCGACGAGATCCGGCCGATCTTCACCGATTCGGTGGAGGTCGTCGCGTACGGCGTCGGAGAGGTGTCGTCGGCCGCCTGCTCGTCGGTGTGGCTGACGATGAAGCGGCTGTCGGTGAGGACCAGGACCGTCACGTGGCGGCGCACTTCGTTGGCGTCGAAAGTGGTCTCCTGATGGACCAGGTAGGAGGAAACCGGCTCATTGCCCACGGCGGCCTCAACGGCCTCGGCCACCAGGGTGGGGTAGTAACCGCTGCGCTCAATGGCCGTGCGCAGGCCCTGCGTACTCGTACCGGTCTTCGCCATGCGGACCATCCTAATGGCGTGACGCGGTACGGCTCCGGACGAGGGAGAACTCTTCCGCGCGGTTGGCCCTCGCGGGGCAGTCGGCGGGCGGTCGGCTGGCGGTCGGGGGCGCTCGTGGGGCGGTCCGGCCGGTCCCGGCGGCGATTCGATCAGGACTTTTCGGATCATTCAGACGTGCTCGGAGTCGGACGGAGCTGTTCGGAGCCGGTCCGGATCGGGTTCGGAGCTGGCACGGAGCTGGTACGGATCCGATGCAAGCCTGATCAGACGGCCGACAGGGCGCGCGGGCCCAGGTCGGTGCGGGCCGGCGGGCGGGCCAGCCGGACGGACGCGCCCAGTACGGACAGGCCGTGCGCGGCGACCACCACCGGCTCGAGGTCGATCGCGACCACCTCCGGCAGGTCGTCGGCGAGCAGCGAGACCCGCAGCAGCAGCTCCTCCAGGGCGGCGGTGTCCACCGGTTCGGCGCCGCGCCAGCCGAACAGCAGGGGCGCGGCCCTGATCGAGCGGACCAGTTCGGCGACGTCCCGGTCGGTGGCCGGAACCAGCCGGTGCGCGGTGTCGCCGAGCAGCTCCGAGGGCACCCCGGCCAGCCCGAAGGAGAGCACCGCGCCCGCCGCGGGGTCCACTCCGGCGCGCACCACCGTGTCCACCCCGCGCGGGGCCATGGCCTGCACCACCGGCAGCAGTTCGGCGGGCTTGCCGAGCCGGGCGGTCAGCTCCTCGTAGGCCCGCCGCAGGTCGTCCGGGCCGGCCAGGTCCAGCCGCACCCCGCCGAGGTCGGCGCGGTGCCGCAGGTGGGGGGCGGTGGTCTTCAGGGCGACCGGGTAGCCGAGCCGGACCGCGGCGTCCAGCGCGGCCTGCGGGTCGGGCGCGGGCAGCGCCTGCCGCACCCGGATGCCGTACCGGCCGAGCAGGACCGCGGCGTCCTCCGGGGACAGCTCGACCCCGGAGTCGGGCGCGTCCGCGGGCAGCATCCGCCGTACGTCGTCGGCCGCGTCGTGCTCGCGTACGTCGTCGAAGTCCGGGATCCGGCCGGGGTCGGCGGCCGTCGTCCGCCACGCGGCGTAGGCGACGGCCTCGGCGAGCGAGCCGACCGCCCGTTCGGCCGCGCGGTAGGCGGGGATCCGGGAGCCGGGGCCGGGGGCGGCCAGCCGGTCGCCCATCGCGTCCAGGGCGAGGTGGACCACGACGACGGGCTTGCCGCCGCGGTGGGCGGCTTCGCGCAGGGCGGCGGCGAGGGCGGGGTCGTCTCCGGCTTCGGCGTCGGCTTCGGCGTCGGTCTCGGGGTGGGATTCGGGGCCGGTTCCGGGGTCGGTCTCGGGGTCGGAGGGGTCTGCGCCGGAAGCGGGGGCGCTTCCGGGCGAGGCGGCGCTGGCGGGTGTCGCGGCGCTTGCAGGCGCCAGGTCACTGCGGGCGGCCGGGTCCTCGGGCGCGGTGTCGCTGCCGACCCGGGGAATGGCGGTGACCACGACCGCGTCGCTGCCCGGGTCGGCGAGGGCCTCGCGCAGGGCGGCGGCGAAGTCGGCGGGGGTGGCCGCGGTGGTCAGGTCGCGCGGGGCGGACGGGTGCAGGCCCGCGGTGAGCGCGGCGTCGTAGGTGACCACGCCCAGCGACTCGGAGTTGCCGAGGATCGTGACCCGGTCGCCGCGCGGCAGCGGCTGGAGGGCGAGGAAGAGCCCGGCGTCCAGGAGTTCGGTGATGGTGTCCACCCGTATCACGCCGGCCTGGCGGAAGAGGGCGGAGACGGTGGAGTCGGGGATGCGGGTGACCGGCACGGTGTGGCCGGCCGGCACCGACCCGGAGTGCACCGCGCCCTTGACGACCACCACAGGTTTGCACGCGGCGGTCCGGCGGGCCAGCCGGGTGAACTTGCGCGGGTTGCCGAAGGACTCCAGGTACATCAGCACCGCATCGGTGTCCGGGTCGTCCTGCCAGAACTGGAGCAGGTCGTTGCCGGAGACGTCCGCGCGGTTGCCGGCCGAGACGAAGGTGGACGGGCCCAGGCCCCGGCGGTGCAGGCCGGAGAGCAGGGCGATGCCGATGGAGCCGGACTGGGTGAACAGGCCGAGCCGGCCGCGGTGCGGCATGCCGGGCGACAGGGAGGCGTTGAGCCGGACCTCGGAAGCGGTGTTGACCAGGCCCAGGGCGTTCGGGCCCATCACCCGCATGCCGTGGCCGCGGGCCTGGCGGACCAGTTCGCGCTGCGCCGCGCGGCCGGCGGGCCCGGTCTCGGAGTAGCCGGCGGTGACCACCAGCAGGCCGCGCACTCCGGCCTCGCCGCAGTCGGCGACGGCCTGCGGCACCCGGTCGGCGGGCACGGCCAGCACCGCCAGGTCCACCGGCGCGCCGGCGGCCCGTACCGAGGGGTGGCCGGGCACGCCGTCGATCACGGTGCCCGCCTCGGGAAAGGCCTGGTTGATCGCGTACAGCCGCCCCGTGAAGCCGCCCGCCACGATGTTGCGCAGCAGCGTACGGCCCACACCGCCGAGGCGACGGCCGGTGCCGACCACGGCGACGGACTGCGGCCGCAGCAGCCGCTGCATGGAACGGGCCTCGGCGCGGTGCTCGCGGGCCCGCATCACCTGGAGGGACCGGTCAGTGGGTTCCAGGTCCAGTTCCAGGTGGACCACGCCGTCGGCGATGCTGCGCCGCTGGGTGTAGCCGGCGTCGGTGAAGACCTTGACCATCTTGTGGTTGGCGGGCAGTACCTCGGCGACGAAGCGGAGGATGCCGCGCTCGCGGGCGACCGCGGCGATGTGCTCCATCAGCGCGGAGGCCACCCCGCGGCCCTGGTGCTCGTCCTGGACCAGGAAGGCGACCTCGGCCCGGGTCTCTCCGTTGCCGGTGGCCGGGCGGTCGTCCGGGCCGATCCGGTCGTAGCGGACGGTCGCGATGAACTCGTCGCCCACCGTAGCGGCCAGTCCCACCCGGTCGACGTAGTCGTGGTGCGTGAACCGGTGCACGTCGCGGTCCGACAACCGGGGGTAGGGGGCGAAGAAGCGGTAGTACTTCGACTCGTCCGAGACCTTCTCGTAGAAGTCGACCAGTCGCCCTGCGTCGTCCGGGCCGATGGGCCGGATGTGGGCGATGCCGCCGTCGCGCAGGACGACGTCCGCCTCCCAGTGCACGGGGTACGGGTGAGCCGCCTGCTCGGTCATGGGCCCAGCGTAAGGCGGTGCGCCAGGCTCGCGCGGCAGGTGGGGCAGGGGGCAGTCTGGGTACGGTTCGCGGTCACCGGTGGTGGCGGGCGGGCGGCCCGTCGGCCGCAGGCGCCCGCGGCCCCCGATTACCGGACGCCGGACCGACAACTGAATCACGACCGGATCACCCGCGCCGACCGGCATCGGTCGGCAGCGACTCGCGAAGGGCAGCAGCATGGCAGAGCGCCGCGTCACCGTCGGCTGGGCGGAGGGACTTCACGCCCGCCCCGCGTCCATCTTCGTCCGAGCGGCCACAGCGGCCGGAATGCCGGTGACGATCGCCAAGCCCGGCGGCGTCCCCGTCAACGCCGCCTCGATGCTGGCCGTCCTCGGGCTGGGCGCCAAGAGCGGCGAGGAGATCGTGCTCTCCTCGGACGCCGATGGCGCCGAACCCGCCCTGGACCGGCTGGCCCGGCTGGTCGCCGAGGGGCTGGAGGAACTGCCCGAGACGGTCTGAGCCGACCCGAAACGGTCTGAAGCGGTCTGACACCGTCCGAAGACTGTCCGAGACCGCCTGAGAGTGTCCGCGGGCGATTCCGTACAGCTTTCCCCGGCCATTCACCGTACGATTCCGGACGCCGCATCGAGTACACCTCGGCCGTGGGCAGCGGAATTCAGCGGGGTCGGACAATCCGCCACGGATTGCCCGGCCCCGCTTTTTCACAATTAGCGGAGCCGCAATTCTACGACCTTGTATACGGTGCGATTGTTAAGCACGGCGGCGTACCGCGTTTACGGGATGTTTCAGGATCCTCACCGCGGTGCCGCGTTCCACATGGACGGCGGCCAGCCGGCGGGCCCGTTCGGCGTCGCCGCGGGCGACCGCGTCGGTGATGGCGGCGTGCTCGTCCCAGGACTCGCCGGCCCGGGCGCCGGCGGCGTCGCCGTACACCCAGGCGATCTTGTGCCGGAGCTGGGTGAGCAGCGCGGCCAGTGTGGGGCTGCCGGAGGCCTGCGCCAGCGTCTCGTGGAACCAGCCGCTCAGCGACGGCAGATCGGACAACTGGCCCTGGACAGCGCGTTCCTGACCCAGCCGGACCAGTCCGCGGAGCACCTTCAGGTGGGCCTCGGAGCGGCGCTGGGCGGCCCGCGCGGCGCCCAGTGGTTCCAGCAGGCCGCGTATCTCCAGCAGGTCGGCGGCCTCCTGCTCGGTGGGCTCGGCGACCGAGGCGCCGGCGTGTCTGCGGGTGCGGACGAAGCCCTCGGACTCCAGGGTGCGCAGGGCCTCGCGCACCGGCACCCGCGAGACGCCGTAGCGCTGCGCGAGCAGTTCCTCGGTCAGCCGGGTGCCCGGCGGGAAGAAGCCGCCGACGATGTCGTCGCGAATGGCCGTACACACCACTTGCGCCGAGATACGCCGCCCCGAGCCGTCGGTCCCGTTCACCATTGAATCCGCATCGCAGGCTCCATTCTTTCCCCTGCATTGTGCCGGACTCTATTCCAGCATGCCGGAGAATGGGAAAGCAGCCCCGTCATTAAGGGTTTGATTACGGACACGCCGGGCTGTTCCGGGCGCGGGCGCCGGGTGCGCGGCGGATGCGCGGCGGTCGGGCGAGGGCCGGCGGCAGGCAGTGGGCGGACCGCGGGGAGGGGCCCGGACACGGCGGAACCCCGGCGCCACGTGGGCGGCCGGGGTTCCGGGGACATGCCGTGCCGGGCCGGGGTCCGGGTCCTGGACGGGCCCGGGGCCGGATCAGGTGACGATGGTCACAGGGCCGATGCCCAGCTCGCGCACCGGGTCGGCGATCTTGGACGCGTCGCCGACGAGGACGGTCACCAGGCGGTCCAGCGGGAAGGCGTTGACCACCGCGGCGGTGGCCTCCACCGTGCCGGTCGTGGCCAGCCGGGCGTAGAGGCTGGCCTGGAAGTCGTCCGGGAGCTGCTGTTCGACCTGGTCGGCGAGGGTGCCGGCCACGGCGGAGGCCGTCTCGTACCGCAGCGGGGCGACGCCCACCAGATTCTGCTCGGCGACGTCCCGCTCGTCGTCGGTCAGGCCCTCGGCGGCCAGGGTGCGGATGACCTGCCAGGTGTCGGCCAGGGCCGGGCCGGTGACCTCGGTGGCCACCGAGCCGCTGATGGCCAGCAGCGCGGCGCCGGTGCCGTCGGCGGAGGACAGCAGCACCTGGGCGAAGGCCCGCACGCCGTAGGTGTAGCCCTTCTCCTCGCGCAGCACCCGGTCCAGCCGGGAGGTGAGGGTGCCGCCCAGGCAGTACACGCCCAGCACCTGCGCCGCCCACACCGGGTCCTGCCGGTCGGCACCGGTCCGGCCGATGAGGAGCTGGGTCTGCACCGCGCCCGGCCGGTCCACGATCACCACCCGGGCGGAGTCGTCGGAGGTGACGGCCGGGCGCGGCAGCGGCTCGGCGGCGCTGCCGGTCCACCGGCCGAGCGTGGCGTCCAGCAGCGCGGGCAGGTCGATGTCGGTGAAGTCGCCGACCACGACGGCGGTGGCGGTCGCGGGCCGCACATGGGTCAGGTAAAACGCCTTGACCGCCGCCGCGTCGATCCGGCGCACGGTCTCCTCGGTGCCCTGCCGCGGCCGGGAGGGGCGCGAGTCGGCCGGGAAGAGCTCCTTGGACAGCGCCATGGCGGCGCGGCGGGCCGGGTTGGCCAGCTCGTGCGGGATCTCGTCGAGCCGGTTGGCGACCAGGCGCTTGATCTCGTCGTCGGGGAAGGCGGGGGCGCGCAGCGCCTCGGCGAGCAGGCCGAGCGCCTTGTCCAGCCGGGAGGCCGGCACTTCGAGGGAGACCCGCACCCCGGGGTGGTCGGCGTGCGCGTCCAGGTTGGCGCCGCACCGCTCCAGTTCGGCGGCGAACTCCTCGGCGGTGTGCTCGTCGGTGCCCTCGGAAAAGGCGCGGGCCATGATGGTCGCCACGCCGTCCAGGCCCTCGGGCTCGGCGTTCAGCGGCGCGGCGAGCAGCACCTCGACCGCGATGACCTGCTGGCCGGGGCGGTGCTTGGTGAGCAGCGTCATGCCGTTGGACAGGGCGCCGCGCTCAGGCGCCGGGAAGGCCCACGGCTTCGCCTCCCCCGGCTGTGGCTGCGGGTGGAAGGTCATGGTCACGGTGTCGCTCACTGCTCGGCGCCTTCTTCCTCGTCGTCCCCGTCCTCGCCGGACTCCTCCGCCTGCTCGCCACCGGTCGGCTCGTACAGCAGCACGGCCCGGTTGTCCGGCCGCAGCCGCGCCTGGGCGACCGCCTGGACCTCCTCGGGCGTGATGGACAGCACCCGGTCGACGGCGGTGAGCGCGAGCTGCGGGTCGCCGAACAGCACCGCGAACCGGCACAGTTCGTCGGCTCGGCCGCCCACGGTCGCGAGCCGGTCCAGCCACTCCCGTTCGAGCTGCGCCTGCGCGCGCTCCATCTCCTCCGGGGTGGGCCCCTCGGCGGCGAACCGGGCCAGCTCGTCGTCCACCGCCGCCTCGATCACCGGCAGTTCGGCGCCGCTGGACGCCTTGATGTCCAGCCAGCCCAGCGACGGCGCCCCGGCCAGCCGCAGCAGGCCGAAGCCGGCGGTCACCGCGCTGCGGTCGCGGCGCACCAGCCGGTTGTGCAGCCGGGAGGACTCGCCGCCGCCCAGCACCGTCAGCGCCAGGTCCGCGGCATCACCCGCACGAGTGCCGTCCTGCGGCAGCCGGTAGGCGGCCATCATCGCCCGGGAGGGCACGTCCTCCTCGATGACCTCGCGCAGTTGCCCGCCCACCACGTCCGGCAGCGAGCCGTCCCGGGGCTCGGGCTTGCCGTCGTGGTTGGGGATGGTGCCGAAGTACTTCTCGATCCAGGCGAGCGTCCGCTCCGGGTCGATGTCGCCGACCACGGCGAGCACCGCGTTGCTCGGCGCGTAGTAGGTGCGGAAGAACGCCTGGGCGTCCTCCAGCGAGGCCGCGTCCAGGTCGGCCATCGAGCCGATCGGGGTGTGGTGATAGGGGTGGCCGTCGGGGTAGGCCAGCGCGGTCAGCCGCTCGAACGCGGTGCCGTACGGCACGTTGTCGTACCGCTGGCGGCGCTCGTTCTTCACCACGTCCCGCTGGTTGTCCAGGCTCTCCTGGTCCAGGGCGGTCAGCAGGCTGCCCATCCGGTCCGCCTCGAGCCACAGGGCCAGTTCGACCTGGTGGGCGGGCATGGTCTCGAAGTAGTTGGTGCGCTCGAAGCTGGTGGTGCCGTTGAGCGAGCCGCCGGCGCCCTGTACCAGCTCGAAGTGGCCGTTGCCCTTGACGTTGGCCGAGCCCTGGAACATCAGGTGCTCGAAGAGGTGGGCAAGGCCGGTGCGGCCCTTGACCTCGTGCCGGGAACCGACGTCGTACCAGAGGCAGACGGCCGCGACCGGGGTGAGGTGGTCCTCGGAGAGCACCACCCGCAACCCGTTCCCCAGGCGGTGCTCGGTGGCTGTGAGGCCGCTGGAGTGTGCCTCCGGTGTGGCCGTGTGACCCATGGGCAAGCTGTCCTTCCGGTCGCGTGCGGGTGACTGCGTAGAGTGCTGCCACTCTAGGCAAGCGAACGGACCTCCGGCGAAGTTCCCTGTGGACAACGCGCTCGTGCCGGGTCGTGGTCCGCCTTGTCGGTCGTGCGGTCCACAATGGTCCGCGTCACCCGAGCGCGGCGACCCGGGAGCGGCAGCCCCGCGAGCACGAGCGCCGCAGGAATCGAGCAGTACCCGCAGAACAGCAGAAGGAGCGCAGCCGAGATGGCCCGCCGCAGGAGCAGTACGCCACCGCCTGACGATTTTGAGGAGCGCATCCTCGACGTGGACGTCGTGGACGAGATGCAGGGCTCCTTCCTCGAGTACGCGTACTCGGTGATCTACTCGCGCGCCCTGCCCGACGCCCGCGACGGCATGAAGCCGGTGCACCGCCGGATCGTGTACCAGATGAACGAGATGGGCCTGCGGCCCGAGCGCGGCTACGTCAAGTGCGCCCGCGTCGTCGGCGAGGTGATGGGCAAGCTGCACCCGCACGGCGACTCGTCGATCTACGACGCCATGGTGCGCATGGCCCAGCCCTTCTCCCAGCGCCTGCCGCTGGTCGACGGGCACGGCAACTTCGGCTCGCTGGACGACATGCCGGCCGCCATGCGCTACACCGAGGCCCGCATGTCCGGCCCGGCGCAGTTGATGGTCGAGTCGATCGACGAGGACACCGTCGACTTCGCGCCCAACTACGACGGGCAGGAGCAGGAGCCCGCCGTCCTGCCGTCGGCGTACCCGAACCTGCTGGTCAACGGCTCGTCCGGGATCGCGGTCGGCATGGCCACCAATATGCCGCCGCACAACCTGGGCGAGATCGTGGCCGCCGCCCGCCACCTGATCCGCTACCCCAACGCGGACCTGGACGCCCTGATGCGGCACGTCCCCGGCCCCGACCTGCCCACCGGCGGCAGGATCATCGGCCTGTCCGGCATCCGCGACGCCTACGCGAACGGCCGCGGCACCTTCAAGATCCGCGCCACGGTGGCGGTCGAGGACGTCACCCCGCGCCGCAAGGGCCTGGTGGTCACCGAACTGCCGTTCAACGTCGGGCCCGAGAAGGTCATCTCCAAGATCAAGGACATGGTCGGCTCGAAGAAGCTCCAGGGCATCGCCGACGTCAAGGACCTCACCGACCGTGAGCACGGCCTGCGGCTGGTGATCGAGGTGAAGAACGGCTTCAACCCCGAGGCCGTGCTCGAGCAGCTCTACAAGCTGACGCCGATGGAGGAGTCCTTCGGCATCAACAACGTGGCCCTGGTGGACGGCCAGCCGCTCACCCTGGGCCTGAAGGAACTGCTCGAGGTCTACGTCGACCACCGCTTCGAGGTGGTGCGCCGGCGCAGCGAATTCCGCCGCACCAAGCGCCGTGACCGGCTGCACCTGGTGGAGGGCCTGCTGGTGGCCCTGGTCGACATCGACGAGGTCATCGCGATCATCCGGGCCAGCGAGAACGCCGCGCAGGCCAAGGAGAGCCTGATGGAGCGCTTCTCGCTGTCCGACGTGCAGACCCAGTACATCCTCGACACCCCGCTGCGCCGCCTGACCCGGTTCGACCGGATCGAGCTGGAGTCCGAACGGGACCGGCTCACCGAGGAGATCGCGGACCTGACCCGGATCCTGGAGTCCGACACGGAGCTGCGCAAGCTGGTCTCGGCGGAGCTGGCGACGGTGGCCAAGAAGTACGCTTCACCCCGCCGCACCTTGCTGCTGGAGTCGGCGGACACGCCGGTCACCGCGGTGCCGCTGGAGGTCGCCGACGACCCGTGCCGGGTGCTGCTGTCCTCCACCGGGCTGCTGGCCCGCACCGCGACCGGCGAGGAACTCGGTGACGGCGGCGGCAAGCGCGCCAAGCACGACGTGATCGTCTCTGCCGTGCCCACCACGGCCCGCGCCGACGTGGGCGCGGTCACCTCGGAGGGCCGGCTGCTGCGGCTGTCGGTCATCGACCTGCCGATCCTGGCGCCCGCCACCACCGGGCCGACCCTGGCCGGGGGCGCGCCGCTCGCCGAATTCCTCTCACTGCACGACGACGAACGCGTGCTGTGCCTGACCACCCTCGACGAGTCCTCGCCCGGCCTGGCCCTCGGCACCGAGCAGGGCGTCGTCAAGCGCGTGGTGCCGGACTACCCGGCCAACAAGGACGACCTGGAGGTCATCACCCTCAAGGAGGGCGACGCCGTGGTCGGCGCGGTCGAACTGCACACCGGCGAGGAGGACCTGGTCTTCATCACCGACGACGCCCAACTGCTGCGCTACCCCGCCACCCAGGTACGGCCCCAGGGCCGCCCGGCCGGCGGCATGGCGGGCATCAAGCTCGCCGAGGGCGCCAAGGTGATCTCCTTCACCGCCGTCGACCCGGCCGTCGACGCCGTGGTCTTCACCGTCGCCAAGGCCGAGGACACCCTCGAAGGCCCGGGCGAGGGCACCGCCAAGCTCACCCCCTTCGACCAGTACCCGCGCAAGGGCCGCGCCACCGGCGGCGTCCGCTGCCAGCGCTTCCTGCGCGGCGAAACCGGCCTCCTGCTCGCCTGGGCCGGCCCCACCCCCGCCCGCGCGGCCACCGCCTCCGGCTCCCCCGCCGAACTCCCCCCGAAGGACCCCCGCCGCGACGGCTCTGGCGTCCCCCTGGCCAAGCCCATCGCCACCCTGGCCGGCCCGATCTGAGCCCAGCGCTTCTCTTTGCCGACCCGCGCATCCCCTGCCCTCCCCGTCTCCCACGGGAGCAGGGGACGCGCGGGCCGGGGGTCGGCTTGGGGCACGGGGGAGACGGATTCCGCCCTGCTCGGGGAACGTGCCCCGAAGGGGCGCGACGAACTGCATGGGCCACCAGTACGAGGAGACGATCGGGCAAAAAAGAGCAACCACCTCACCCGGACCGCTCAAACCCGCACCCCGCAAAGGCAATGCCCCTTGGGGGACCCCCGAAGGGGCGCGAGGAACTGCGCGCCAAGCCACATCCCGCAGACGGCCGGGCACAACGCATCGGCCACCCCGCCCGGACCGCCCCACCCCAACCCCGGCGAACCCGCACTCCACCGGGCGAACCCTCGGAGCCCCCGTGAACCCCACCCCGTGCAGCCGCGCCTCCTCCGAACTGGCGGAGCCGCTCGCCGGCACCGCAGCCGTCGCGCGGACCTGGCTGCTGGTCGAGCAGCCGGGCCCGTGGGGCGCGAAGGCGCTGACCGCCAGCCACTTGGACCCGGAAACGGGCCGGGCCCTGGACCGGGCGGCCGACGGCACCGGCGTACGGGTCGCCCTGATCCGCCGCCCCGGCCGCCACGCGGACCTGCACCGGCCCGGCCGTCACCGGGTGATCGTGGCCCATACCGCACCCGGAGCCACCTGGATGCGTACCGCCGAGGTCGCCGACCCCGCCGAACTGACCGCCCTGGACTTCGCGGCCCTCGGCGCGGGCTCCCACGGCGGATTCGGCGACGCGCACGCCGGGCCACCCGTCATCGCGGTGTGCACCAACGGCAAACGCGACCGCTGCTGCGCCCTCTACGGCCGCCCGCTCGCCGCCGAACTCGCCTCCTCCGGCGGCCTGGACGTCTGGGAGATCACCCACCTCGGCGGCCACCGCTTCGCCCCCACCGTGGTCGTCCTCCCGTACGGCTATGCCTACGGCCGGGTCGATAGCGGCCACGCCAAGGACGTCGTCGAGGCCGCCCGGTCCGGCCGGATCCTGCCGTACGGCTGCCGCGGCCGCTCCGCCTGGGACCGCCCGGGCCAGGCCGCCGACCTCGCCGTACGCGCCATGGCCGGCGAGGACCGGGCCGCCGCGGTGACCGTGACCGGTACGGAGGACGTCCCCGGCGGCTGGACCGTCCACGTCGCCCACGAGGACGGCCGGGCCTGGCGGGTCGCGGTGACCAAGGCGGTCGCGGAGCCGCCGCGGCCCGAGAGTTGCGGCGCGGTGCCGGGCACCCCGGTCCGGATGCAGGTCACGACCGTCGAGGCGGTCCCCGCGCCCGCCGGGTGACTACGCCGCCCCCGCCCCGGTGAGCGAGCGCACCTCGGTCTCCGCGTACGCCCCCTCGTCCGCCGCCTCCCGCGAGAACACCGTGCCCACCCACCCCGCCAGGAAGCCGAGCGGAATCGAGACCAGCCCCACCCCGATCAGGCCGATCTCCCACACCGCCGACCGCCGCGCCGAACGCGCCGTCGGCACGGCGTAGAACCGCGACAGGATGTGCGGCAGCCCCGCCGTGCCCAGCACCAGCGCGAGCCCGAGGCTGATGAAGTCCAGCCGCGAGGCCCAGCCGCCCCCCCTACTTCAACCCCGGTGCCAGGAACGCCCGTCCTTGCCCACTGCCGGTCTCCGCCGCCCGCAGCAACTCCCCGGGATTGCCGTGGAACCGCATCAGCACCATCGCGGTCAGCGTGATCGCCCCACCGATCAGCAGCACGGTCTTGACGATCTGGATCCAGGCCGCTTCCCCCCGAACGCCACGTAATCCACCATCAGCCCGCAGACCCCGACCACGGTCCAGGTCCTGACCGCCGTGCCCTGGGCACCGATCAGCAGGCCCACCAGGCTGCCGGCCCCGACCATCTGGGCCACCAGCTACAGCACCGACACCGTCACCGACGCCGCCCCTGCCGCGACCCGCACCCGCACCCGCATCCGCACCGACAGCACGTCCGCCAGTGTGTACCGCCCGCAGTTGCGTACCAGTTCGGCCACCAGCATCAGCACGACCAGCCACGCCACCAGGAAACCGACCGAGTACAGCAGCCCGTCGTACCCCAACAGCGCGATCAGCCCCGAGATCCCCAGGAACGACGCCGCCGACATGTAGTCCCCCGCGATCGCGAAGCCATTCTCCATCGGGGTGAACAGCCGCCCTCCCGCGAAGAACTCCACCGATGACCTCCGCCGCCGCCCCGCCCACACCGTGATCGCCAACGTCACCGACACGAACACCGTGAACAACGCCACCGCCGGCCACCGATGCCCGGGCCCCGCCTCCTCCGCCAGCACCCACCCGGCCGCCGCGCGCCCGGTCAACGCACCCGCTCCCGTCCCCTTCCGGTCGCCAACGTCCACCACAACTCCAGCGCCGCCCGGTCCCGCCGCAACTTCGCGTGCCGTGCATACGCCCAGGCCAGCAGGAACGTCGTCACGAACTGCGCCAGCCCCGCCACCATCGCCACATTCAGCTCACCGGCTACCCGATGGGCCATCAACCCCGGCACGGTCGTCGCCGCCACCACATACAGCAGGTACCAACCCACGAACCCCCCACCACCGGAAACACGAACCTCCGGTACTGCCCTCTCACCTCCCGAAACGCCGCACTCCGCTGCACCCTCCGGTACACCGCCACCCGATCCCGTTCCACCTGCTCCCGCTCGGCCCGGTCGAGCACGGTCCGATCGAGCACGGTCCGATCGAGCACGGTCCGATCGAGCACGACTGGCGGAACTTCCAACTCCCCGGCCCGCTCGCCCCCGAGGTGACCGCCACCGAGGCCCGTGGGCCCACTGCCGCTTCCCGCCACGGGTCCTCCACCCGCAGCATCCCCGGGTCTCCCCCACCGTGCTCGTCCACCGCAATCTCCTCGTTCCACGGGCCGACGCATGCGCCCAAGCATGGACAGAACGGGAAGATCCAGATTTACCAAGCCGAAACCATTACCCCATCAGGTGATTCCATGCCGATACGCATATCCGACCGCCTGCGCCCGGTCCCGCACCCCCGTCTTCGCGAACAAGTTGTTGATGTGCGTCTTCACCGTCGCCATGCTCACGTGCAGCCGCTGGGCGATCTCCGCATTGGACAAGCCCTCCGCCACGAGGGCGAGCACCTCCGCCTCCCGCGCGGTCAGCCCGTCCGGCAGTTCCGCGGTCACCGACCCCGCCGGCCCTTCCACCGGGCCCCCGGCCGTGAACGCGTCCAGCACCCGTATCTGCACCGCCGGACTCAGCCCGGCCCCTCCGGCCGTCACGTCCTTGATCGCCCGCGCGATCTCGTCCGCGGTCGCGTCCTTCGTCAGATAGCCCCGGGCCCCGGCCCGCAGCGCCGCGAACACCGAGTCGTCGTCCGCGAACGTGGTCAGCACCACCACCTGCGTCCCCGGATGCTGCGACCGGATCCGCCGGGTGGCCTCCACCCCGTCGCACCGCGGCATCCGCAGATCCATCAGCACCACGTCCGGCCGGTGTTCGGCCACCAGCCGCACCGCCTCCTCCCCGTCCGCCGCGGCCCCCACGACCTCCATCCCGTCCAGCAGGCCGACCAGCATCGCAATCCCCTCGCGCACGACCGTCTGGTCGTCCGCGACCACCACCCGCGTCACGCGGGCACCCGCAAGCGCACCACGAATCCCTCCTCGACCGGTCCCGCGTCCAGCACACCTCCCAACAACTCGGCGCGCTCCCGCATCCCCCGAAGACCGTAGCCCGATCCGGAGGCCCCCAAAGAGTTGTCCACAGGCCCACTTCCGCCGAAGTCCCGGAACTCCAACTCCACCTCCCTCGGCCGGTACTCCAACCGCAGCGCGATCTTCGCCCCCGGCGCGTGCTTGCGCACATTCGTCATCGCCTCCTGCGCCACCCGCCGCACCGCCAGGCCAGCCTCCGCGGGCAGCCCCCGGGACGCCCCCGTCACCACGAGTTCGGCCCCCTCGGCGGCGACCATGTCGCGCAGGAACTCCTCCACCGGCGTCAGTTCCCCGCGCAGCGCCGACAGCGCCTGCCGGGTCTCCGCCAGCCCCTCCCGGGCCATCCGGCGCGCCGCCACCACCCGGTCCAGCACCTCCTCCTTCTCCGCACCCCGCTCGATCAGCAGCCGGGTCGCCTCCAGATGCACGGTCTGCGCCGACAGACTGTGGGCCAGTACGTCGTGGATCTCCCTGGCGATCCTTGCCCGTTCGGCCAACGCCGCCGACTGCGCTTCCGCCTTGCGGGCCGCCCGCTCCTGCTCCAGCAGCCGCTGCATACTGCCGCGGGCCTCGGCGTCCAGCCGCACCGTGTACCCGCCCAGTGCCAGCCCCACCGACGTGAGCGTGGCGACCAGCCAGTTGTCGCCGCTGTCCAGCGCTGCGAAGGAGGTCAGCGAACCGCCGGCCAGCACCACCGCGGTCGCCAACGGCAGCCTTTCCACCGCCAGCACCGCCGAGCCACACCACAGCATGCTCGCGGCGACCGGAGCACCCACCCCATGAGCCACGGCCCCGCCCGCGATCAGTACCGCCACCAGACCGACCGAGGGCCACAGCCGGTGGTCCAGGGTCGTCCGGAAGTACAGCCACACCACGGCGAACGCGACCAGCAGGCCCAGCACCGCGCCCATCGCCTGCCACGGGCCGAGATCGCCGCGCGAGACGACGGCCCACACGGCGCCGCCCATCAGCACCAGCCGCACCCCGCGGCCGATGCCCAGCCGTGTCGGCGACCGGTCCCTGCGGGTCAGCGCCTCCCGCGACGGCCAGGATGTCCAACTGTTCATGAAACCGTACGGTACGTCGGCGCCGGCTTCAGAGCCTGGGCCCGCCGGACAAGCACTCCCGCGCGTATGAGCAGCGTCACGGCCACCGCGATCAGAACCGAGCCGGAATCCTGCCGCACCCCGAGCGCGCGGGCCGTCCCGTACAGCCCCACACGTATCGCGATGCCCGCCGCCCACACGGCTATGGTCGCCCTGGTGCCCTGGGACCACACCGAGCCGTCCTCGTCGGTCCACATCCTGGTGGTGGTCGCCCAGACCGTGCCCATCACGGCGCCCACGATCAACTCCGCTATGAGCAGGGCCAGCGCCGCACCCCGGTGGTGCGGGTCGAGCAGGCCGCCCTGACGGATCGCGAGGACGATCAGCGCGGCGGGGATCAGCCACCACCGGCCCCCGGCCAGCCGGCGCGGCCTCGTCTGGCGGGCGATGACCAGGCCGATGACCGCGAGGATCACCAGGGCATTGACCAGACCGGACATGACGAACGCCTCCGAAGCGTGCTGTGACGACTACCGACGGTCTCGAATTTACGGAGGTAAGCAGCCCGGCGGATCAAGCCCGAGGTGGAAAGATCGCCTCCACCCGCGGGTGGAGAAGCCGGATGACGAGCCCGCCCGGGGTGGACGCCCCGAAACTGACCGCTCCCGCGGTCAGCGCTCGTCCGTCCCCACCGAGTCCTTGCTCAGCACAGCTCTGGGAGCAGCCGTCCCCTGCGCGGGAAGCCCGACAGCGGGAGCCTCCGCCGCGTCCACCTCCGACGGGCTCTCCCCGGTTACGGCCCCACCGTCCCCGTCCCCGTCCTCGTCACCGGCCTCGGCCGTCACCGCCGCGTCCGCCGAACCGACCCCCTCGGGCGTACCGACGCCTTCGGCCGTACCGACAGCGTCGACCCCACCCCCACCCACCGCTTCAAAACCTTCGGACCCCGCCCCTCCCCCGCCCCGCTCGCCCCGAGCCACCCCCGCGCCACGGCCATCACCCGATCCGGAGACCGCCACCTCCCCGTCGACGCCGGAGCCCGGTTCGTCCCCGTCCACCCCCTCCGCCTCATCCGGACCGTCCGCCGCCTGCAACCGCCGCAGCCGCGCCGCGACCGCGTCCGTACGCCGCCGCAATGCCTGGACGTGGGCCGCCCGGTCCTCGTCGGAGACGATCAGCGGCTCGGCCTCGACCACCGGCACACCGCGCTGCTCGGCGGTCGCGAGCAGGCTCTCCCTCGCCGCCTCCACGATGACGAGCGAGGCCACGGCGAACGAGCCCCCGGACAGGGTGCGTTCGCGTCCGAGCAGTCCGCGGTAGACGATCTGCGAGGGGAGGGCGAGTCCGTCGAGGCGCCCGACGGCATCTTCCTCCAGCGCGCCGAGCATCACCGTGGTCAGCGCCTCCGCAGCCTTGGTCACCGCCCATTTGCGGCCGGGCACCGGCGGCAGGAACTCCCGTACCCGGTCGATGTCGTGTTCCAGCGCCGAGGTGGTGAGGACTTCGAACGCGTTGCGAGTACGGATCTCGATGACCTTGTCCCAGTCGATCGCCTCGCCGTCGAAGCCGAGCTGCCGCTGCGACAGTTCCACGGCGCCGAAGCCGTCCAGCAGCCCGAGGGCCTTGCGGACGAGACCCGGCGTACGCGGGTGCCGGCCCAGCAGCGTCCCCACGGACACCTTCCACGGCTCGCCGACCGGCACTGCCGGCGGGGCGACCGAGGCCAGCGCCCGGTAGGCCCATTGCGCCTGGGCCACCTTCTGCCCGCCACGCAGCGCGGCCCGGCCGCCGACGCCGGCCTGCCGTACCGCCTCGCGGGCCACGGACACCGCCCGGCCCCTCAGCCCCTCCTCGTCCGCAGCCATGCCCATGCCCTGCCCCTTCCGTCACAGGCGCCCGGCGCACCCCGGAAACGGCCCCATGTTACGTACGTCCGGGCCTCCCGCCCGGTTCCGCGACCCGCCCGCCACAGTCCTGCGCCGGACACCGCCGCACGTCGGAGCAGGGGGGTGAGTGCCCGGCCTCTGGGCAGGCAGCGCAGACTGTGCGGACAGGTGCGGCAACTCCAGGGAGGTCGGCGGCATGAGAACGTCCGCGCCCCGTGCGCCCGGTACTGCCGGTGCCAGGGTGGCGGAGCCGACGCCCTGGTTCTGGATGACGACGGCCCTGGTGTCGGGCATGGGCCAGACCGCCGCCGACTCCCTGACCCGCCCGCTGGGCCCGGCCTGCGCCGGCGCGCTCGCCCTGTGCGTCCTGGTCGCGCTGCTGACCCTCCAGGCACGGACCTCCCGCTACGTCGCCTGGGTGTACTGGCCCGCGCTCCTGTCGGCGGCCGTCTTCGCGACCATGGCCGCTGTCGCCCTGCACACGGAGGGCGGCCTCGGCTACGAGGTGACCACGCCCGTCTGTTCCCTCGTCCTGCTGACGGTCCTGGCGGTCTGGTACGTCACCGAGGGCACGCTGTCGGTCCCCTGCGTACGGACCCGGCGGCGCGAGACCTTCTACTGGTGCGCGGTGCTGGCCGCCTTCGTCCTCGGCACCTCGGCCGGAAACCTCGCGGCCGCCAGCCTGCCCCAGGGCTACCTGCTGTCCACCGCCCTCTTCCTGGTCCTGATCGCCCTGCCGGCCGGCGGCGTCCTGTTCCACCGCCTCCACACGGTGGCCGCCTTCTGGACCGCCTACGCCCTCGTACGCCCCCTGGGCGCCTCCTTCGCCAACTGGCTGGCCACCCCGTTCCCCGGCGACGGCCTCGGCTGGGGCAAGGTCCCCGTCACCGTCTGGCTCGCGGTGGTCTCCGTCAGCCTGGTCGGCCGCCTGGCCGACCAGCAGAAGGCCTCCGGTCTCCCCCACTCGTCCCGCCCCGCGGACCCGGCGCCCTGAGCCGGTCCGCATCGTCCGGCGCCCACCACCGACCGGCGCCGCGGCCGGTGGTGGGCGTGGCCGTCAGACGTCGATCCGCGCCCGGTCCAGCGTCGACGCCGAGTTGGTGATGAATTCCTTCCGCGGAGCGACCTCGTTGCCCATCAGGAGGTCGAAGGCCTGCTCGGCCGCCTCCATGTCGCTGATGTTGATGCGGCGCAGGGTGCGGTGGCGGGGGTCCATGGTTGTTTCGGCGAGCTGGTCGGCGTCCATTTCGCCCAGACCCTTGTAGCGCTGGATGCTGTCCTTGTAGCGGACGTTCCGGCGCTGGAGGTCCAGGAGGGTCTGGCGCAGTTCGTTGTCCGAGTAGGTGTAGAGGTACTTGTCCTGGCCCTTCTTGGGCTGGACGAGTTCGATGCGGTGCAGCGGCGGCACCGCGGAGAAGACGCGGCCCTCCTCGACCATGGGGCGCATGTAGCGCTGGAAGAGGGTGAGCAGCAGGATGCGGATGTGGGCGCCGTCGACGTCGGCGTCGGCGAGGAAGATCACCTTGCCGTAGCGGGCCTGGTCGATGTCGAAGGTGCGGCCTGAGCCGGCTCCTATGACCTGGATGATCGCGCCGCACTCGGCGTTCTTGAGCATGTCCGAGACCGAGGACTTCTGGACGTTGAGGATCTTGCCGCGGATCGGCAGGAGCGCCTGGAACTCGGAGTTGCGGGCGAGCTTGGCGGTGCCGAGGGCCGAGTCGCCCTCGACGATGAACAGTTCGCTGCGCTCGACGTCGTCGCTGCGGCAGTCGGCGAGCTTGGCGGGCAGCGAGGAGGTCTCCAGCGCGGTCTTACGGCGCTGGGCTTCCTTGTGCTGGCGGGCGGCGATACGCGTGCGGGCCGCGGCAGCGGCCTTCTCCAGGACGGCGCGGGCCTGCGCCTTGGAGTCGCGCTTGGTCGAGGTCAGGAACTCCTTGAGCTCCCGGGAGACCACCGCGGCCACGATCCGGTTGGCCGCCGAGGTGCCCAGCACCTCCTTGGTCTGCCCCTCGAACTGCGGCTCGGCCAGGCGCACGGTGATCACCGCGCTCAGGCCCTCCATGGCGTCGTCCTTGACAATGTCCTCCTCGGCGACGCGCAGCACCTTGGTGGCGCGCAGCACCTCGTTGAGGGTCCTGGTCACGGAGCGCTCGAAACCGGTGACGTGGGTACCGCCCTTGGGGGTGGCGATGATGTTGACGAACGACCGGGCGGTGGTCTCGTATCCCGTGCCCCAGCGCAGGGCGATGTCCACGCCGAGTTCCCGGGTGACCTCGGTCGGGGTCATGTGGCCGAGGTCGTCCAGTACGGGCACGGTTTCCTTGAAGGTGCCGCTGCCGGTGAGGCGCAGTACGTCGCAGATCGGCTTGTCCGGCGCCAGGTACTCGCAGAACTCGCTGATGCCGCCGTCGTAGTGGAAGACCTCCTCGACCGGCTCGGGCGCCTCGGTGCCGCGCTCGTCGCGCACCACGATGGTCAGGCCCGGCACCAGGAAGGCGGTCTGGCGGGCGCGCTGGTGCAGGGTGTCGACGGAGAGCTTGGCGTCCTTGAGGAAGATCTGGCGGTCCGGCCAGTACCGCACGCGGGTGCCGACCTTGTTCCGGGCGATCTTCTTGGTCTTGGTCAGGCCGCTGCCCGGCTCGAAGGGGGCGTCGGGGCCGGGGCCGCTGAAGGCGCCGGGCACGCCGCGGCGGAAGCTGATCGCGTGGGTGTGGCCGCCGCGGTCGACCTCGACGTCCAGGCGGGCGGACAGGGCGTTGACCACCGAGGCGCCGACACCGTGCAGACCGCCGGAGGCCGCGTACGAGCCGCCGCCGAACTTGCCGCCGGCGTGCAGCTTGGTCATGACGACCTCGACGCCGGACAGCCCGGTCTTCGGCTCGACGTCGACGGGGATGCCGCGGCCGCGGTCGCGCACCTCGATCGAGCCGTCCGGGTGGAGGAACACCTCGATGTGCTCGCCGTGGCCGGCCAGCGCCTCGTCGACGGAGTTGTCGATGATCTCCCAGACGCAGTGCATGAGGCCGCGGCTGTCGGTCGACCCGATGTACATACCGGGGCGCTTCCGGACGGCTTCGAGGCCTTCGAGGACGAGCAGGTGCCGCGCGGTGTAGTTGGAACCGTCGCGGTCCGCACCGGTCAGCAGCGCGGGGGACGGCACGGTCGTTTCGGCGGTCACGCGGGCAGCTCCTCGATCCAGATGTATCTGACGGTCTCGGCCGTATCGGTGAGAGGGTACCGAGGTCGGGCGGGTGGGCAGCGCCGCGACCCGGCATCCGGAAGCCCCATCGTAGCCGTTATCGAGTAAGCGTTCGATAACCCGTGGGAGTGATACACATGTCACGTTCCCAAAGACGCATGAACCATTTAGGCTCCGGGCAACGTCCTCTCCAACACCCGGCAGCCGGCCGGGGGAGCGCAGCCCGGACAACACCCCCCAAATCAGACATCTGACACAACTGACTCCTATTCGCCGCCAATCGGTAACAACCAGTCACTCCGAGGTCGAATTTCGAGGAAATGCCGTCAGCGGGAACGTTTTCGGCCTGGTTGGATGTTGACCCTGGTACGACAGCTCGTCGAGCTAGAGAAGAGGCGACGTGACTACTGTTCTGACCCCCGCGAGTCCGCTGTCAGCGGCAGACCGCTGCGACCGTTGCGGCGCTCAGGCGTACCTGCGCGTCGTTCTGATCAGCGGTGGGGAGCTGCTCTTCTGCGCTCACCACGGCCGCAAGTTCGAGCCCGAGCTCAAGAAGATCGCAGCGGAAATACAGGACGAGAGCGGCAGGCTGAACGCCACCCCGGCGTCGGCGGGAGACGAAGAGCGCTGACACATCGCACCAGCGACGAGTTCGGACCCCGCGGGCGGACGGACCCCATTCAGGGGGTGTCCGCCCGCAGGCGCATCCGGACCCTTGGGTGCGACGGCGTCGGCGCTCGTCTCCCGTACGGCGTACGGCACCGGCGGCCGCGAACCCCGCGGCCCGGCGTTTCGGAGCGGCGCTCAAAGGTGCTGCGCCACCAACTCCGCCACCGCCGACACTCGCGTGTAGACCCCCGGGTAGCCCGGCTGCGCACAGCCGCTGCCCCATGACACCAGCCCCACCACGCGGCCCGCGACGACCAGCGGCCCGCCACTGTCCCCCTGGCAGGCATCCCGCCCGCCGGCCGTGACCCCCGCGCACATCATCGTGCCCCGCATGTACCTGCCGTCCGCGCTACCCGGGTACGCCCGCTCGCAG
Organism: Actinacidiphila acididurans; assembly: GCF_016918855.1. Lineage (GTDB taxonomy): Bacteria > Actinomycetota > Actinomycetes > Streptomycetales > Streptomycetaceae > Actinacidiphila > Actinacidiphila acididurans. The sequence goes on along the minus strand of NZ_JADKYB010000012.1, from coordinate 61,699 downwards.
TCGGCGTCCGGCAGCACCGTGACCGGCGCCACCCGCAACGTATCGGCGTAGTCGCCGTGACCGGTGGTGTCGCCCCAGCCGTAGACCTCGGCGCTCGTGCCCGCCACATAGTCGGCCGTGTCCGTGGCCCGGGCCATCGGGAGCGCGGCTCCGCCGGGCAGGTCGTGGTCAAGTGTGACCACTGCCACATCACCCGAATTGGTCGACGGGTCGAATCCCGGGTTGACCCACACCTGGGTCGGCTTCAGCTCCTGGCCGGTGTTCCCGGCCAGGTCGGTGCGGCCCTCGATCACCCGCAGATCGGTGAGCTGCCGCCAGTCCGCGACGCCGAGCACCTCGCTGCCGAAACAGTGCGCGGCCGTCAGCACCGTACGCGGCCCCACGGCCACGCCCCCGCAGAACTGACCGGAGCGCTGGGGCCCGAACCGGGACGGGCTGGACAGGGCGACCACCCAAGGCTCCTGGTCGGTGGTAGTCGGGGCGCCGCCCACCACCACCCCGTTGGCCTGCGCCGACGTGGCCGGCGCGGCCAGCGGTACGACGGCGGCCGGCAGCACCGCGAGCGCACCCAGTAGGGCGGCACGGCGGGCGAACCGGGCCGCCCGGGTTATGGAACCGCGGGCTCCGCCCGGCGCGGCGGTCTCGGAATGGACGGGGGAACGCATACGGCCTCCTGACGCTGTGGACAGCTCTGGATACCCAGAGTCATCGACAGCGCCGGAGGCCGCATCCGCAGCAACGCCGTACGTGAGTCCCGGCGGGCGCCTCTACGCCCTGAGCGAAACGCTCCGCTCGGGTCGTGCTCGCCCCGTCAGGCTCAGTCGAGGTAGTCCCGCAGGACCTGCGAGCGCGAGGGGTGCCGCAGCTTCGACATGGTCTTGGACTCGATCTGCCGGATCCGCTCGCGCGTGACGCCGTACACCTTGCCGATCTCGTCCAGCGTCTTCGGCTGGCCGTCGGTGAGGCCGAAGCGCATGGAGACCACGCCCGCCTCACGCTCGGAAAGCGTGTCCAGGACGGAGTGGAGCTGCTCCTGCAGAAGTGTGAAGCTCACCGCGTCGGCCGGTACGACCGCCTCGGAGTCCTCGATCAGGTCGCCGAACTCGCTGTCGCCGTCCTCGCCCAGCGGGGTGTGCAGCGAGATGGGCTCGCGGCCGTACTTCTGGACCTCGATGACCTTCTCGGGGGTCATGTCGAGTTCCTTGGCCAGCTCCTCCGGGGTGGGCTCGCGACCCAGGTCCTGGAGCATCTGCCGCTGCACGCGGGCCAGCTTGTTGATCACCTCGACCATGTGCACCGGGATGCGGATGGTCCGCGCCTGGTCGGCCATGGCCCGGGTGATCGCCTGCCGGATCCACCAGGTGGCGTACGTGGAGAACTTGAAGCCCTTGGTGTAGTCGAACTTCTCGACCGCACGGATCAGGCCCAGGTTCCCCTCCTGGATCAGGTCGAGGAAGAGCATGCCGCGGCCCGTGTAGCGCTTGGCCAGCGACACCACGAGCCGGAGGTTGGCCTCCAGCAGGTGGTTCTTGGCCCAACGGCCGTCCTCGGCGATGATCTCCAGCTCGCGCCGCAGCTTGGGGGCGAGCTTGTCGCCCGCGGCCAGCTTGTCCTCGGCGAACAGGCCCGCCTCGATCCGCTTGGCGAGCTCGACCTCCTGCTCGGCATTGAGCAGTGGGACCTTGCCGATCTGCTTCAGGTAGTCCTTGACCGGGTCGGCGGTGGCGCCGGCGACCGCGACCTGCTGGGCCGGGGCGTCGTCCTCGTCGTCGTCGGAGAGCACGAAGCTCTCGGACTCGGTCTTCTCCGTCTCGTCCTCCGCGCCCTTGACGGGTGCGTCGTCGAGCAGGTCCTCCGCCTCGACCACTGCCTCGTCCTCGCTGGGGGCGGCGGCGGTCTTCTTCACCGCCGCGACCTTCTTCGCGGGGGCTTTCTTGGCAGCCGTCTTCTTGGCGACGGCCTTCTTCGCGGGTGCCTTCTTGGGCTGAGTTTCCGCCTCCACCGATGGCTCCACCGTGGTCTCGGCCTCGGCCACCACCTGTGGGGCGGGGGCCTTGGGCGCTACGGTCTTCTTGGCAGGGGCCGCCTTGGCGGCGACCGTCTTGGTGGCAGTACGTTTCGCCGGGCTCTTGGCTGCGACGCTCTTTCGGGTGCGCTTGGGCGCCTCCGCGGCAGTCACCATCAGCGTCACACCCTCCTCATCGAGGACCTGGTTGAGGCTGCGCAGAACGTTCTTCCACTGGGTTGCCGGAATCTGGTCCGCTTCGAACGCCCGACGCACGTCGTCGCCGGCGATCTGGCCCTGGGCCTTACCCTGCTCGATGAGCGCCATCAGAGACTCGGATTCGGCGATCTCGGACGGGAGCGTACGGGATGTGCTGGCCGACACGAACAACCTCTCGGAACGATGGGAACGACTCGATGGCACCGCGCAGCAATCCGGCGCCCCCAGGACGCCGACCACTCCTCGCGTGGCCGCCACCTCTTAAGTCATCGCACTGCCTCGCCTAGCGTTACGCCCAGCTTACGTGGCCCGAGTCACACCCCAAATCGCACCTATCACTACCCAGCCAGACATTTCACTACCCACGTCGGGCATCACTCACGCACGACAACGCCCACGGCACACGGCCACCACGGCAATTACGGCCAGCCATCGCGGCGCCGACGACCTCGTGCGAGGACACCGACGCCGGCATCGACGAGGGCATCGACGAGGCACACGGCCGTCGCGCACGGCGCCGCCGCCGGTCCCGGTGCACGGGACCCGCGGCGGCGAAGTCGCACTCAGTGCTCGCGTGGGGCGGGTACGACGTGGCTGTCGCCGTTGCCGGCGGCCGGCTGCTCGGCGGGTACGGCCAGCAGCTCGCGCATCGCGGCCTCGGCGGTGCCGCCGTCGCCCTCGGCAAGCGCCTCGACGATGCGCTGGTGCAGGCCGACGGAGGTGTCGCCGGGACGCTCGCAGCCGGTGACGGAGCCACCGGAGACGTGCAGCGCGGAGGAGACGATGCCGGACAGGTGCTCCAGCATCTTGTTGCCGGCGATCTGCAGCAGCAGGGTGTGGAACTCGACGTCGGCGCGGGTGAAGGTGAGGGCGTCGCCCTGGGCGGCGGCGTGGGCCATGATCTCGGCCATGTCGGCCAGGCGCTGCTGGACGTCCTCGCGGCCATGGCCGGCGGCGAGCCGGGCGGCGAGTGGTTCGATGGTCCAGCGCAGTTCGAGCAGCTCGCGGCGCTGGTCGTCGCGCTGCGGCCCGAAGGCGCGCCACTCGATGATGTCGGGGTCGAGCAGGTTCCAGTCGCTGACCGGGCGCACCCGGGTGCCGACGTTGGGCCTGGCGCTGACCAGTCCCTTGGCCTCCAGCACGCGCAGCGACTCGCGCACCACGGTGCGGGACACCTCGAAGCGCTGGCCGATCTCCTCCGGGACCAGCGGGCGGTCGGCGCCGAGATCGCCGGAGACGATCATCTGTCCGAGTTGCTGGACGAGTTGGCCGTGCAGTCCCCGGCCCCGGCTGCCGCTCGCCCGGCGGCCCACCCGGCTCATGTCCGGTTCCACGCCTTCCCAGGACGGGAGTCCGGGTCGGTCGGCGCCGGGGGCTTCGGCGTACGAATAGCGGTCCAGCTCGCCCGGACCGGCGATGCCGGAGTCGGCGGAGCGAGCCGCGGTCATCATGGAATGCGCAAGGGTACTCACGCATCCTTTGTCGGCGATGCCGCAGCGAGCCTTGAGGGCTTTGCTGAAAAGCACACGAAAGGGTGAGCGCTCATCACCTCATAATTGACGGTTGCCCCGGAGCGTCACCCCTTCTCGCTGGTGAGGGGCGCAGCGGCGCCTGTGGGCAGGGCAGTTGACCGGCGCACGCGCCGGCGGCCCAGCAACGCGCCGGTCGCGTACGCCCCGGCGAGCGCCGCCAGGGACAACCCCAGCGCGAGGAAGAACGGTTGGCCGGTCGACCGCAGCGCCCCGGACACCGTGCCCGTGCCGTCCTGCGACACTCCGCTCACGACCGACCACAACGCGCCACCGGCGTCCAGCAGTTCCCCGGCCTGACTGCCACCGATCAAAGCGTGCACGGCGGGCGCGACCACGACGGGTACGGCGAGTACGGATGCCACGCCGAGGGCGGTGGTACGGAAGACCGCCCCCGCCAGCACCCCCGCACAGGCGCATCCGACGCACAGCGTCGCCCACACGGCCAGGGTGCCTGGAGTGGCCAACAGGTCGGGGGCCAAGCCGAGTACCGCGTGCAGCACCGCGATGTCCGCCGCGGCGGAGGCGGCCGCGAGCGCCAGCGCGACCGCGCAGGCGACCGCGAGTTTGGCCACCAGCAGGCGCGGGCTGCGCGGGTCGGGGCCGAGCCCCGGCGTCAGCGCGGGGTAGCGGTACTCCTGCCCGTAGCTGAGCGCGCCCAGCGCACCCGCCCCGATCGCGGCGGCCGGCAACGGGAGTTCGTCCCACCAGCCGCCCGCCAGCCGCACCGGCGACAGCGGGGTGCCGCCGAGCTTGACCATCGCCAGCGTGGCCAGGACGGAACCGGCCAGGGCGAGCGCGACGATCGGCCACGGCGTGCGCAGGCCGAACCCGCGCCGCAGTTCGTAGGTCAGCGGGCGCGCGGGGCCGGCTCGGCGCGGAGTACGGCGCGGCACACCACGCGGTCGGGCGCGCGGGCGGCGTGGCGCCTCGTTCTCCGCCGTCCCCGCGGGCATGGCGGCCGGCGCGGTCTCCTCGGCGAGTTGGTGCAGCACGATGCCGTTGCGGTGGGCGGCCTCGCCCACCGCCGCCGTGGTCGACCCGAACACCGCGATCCGGCCCCCGCCGGCGGCGACCACCTCCGTTCCCCCGTCGCTGAGCAGTTCGCCGAGCCGCTGTGCGTACGGCGACCGTACGGCCACGTACGAGCGCAGCCGGGTACGGGCGAAGTCCTCGGCCGGCTCGTCGGTGACCATGCGGCCCCGGTCCAGCGCGATCATCCGGTCCGCGGTACGCGCCAGCGCACGCGGGTCGCGCCCGCTGATCAGTACCGCCCCGCCCGCGGCGGCATGGCGGCGGACCAGGTCGTGCACCCAGGCGGCCTCCCGCGGCGGCAGCCCTCGGGCGGGGTCGTCCAGGACCAGTGCCCGGGGTTCGGGCAGCAGGGCGACGGCGATCCCGAACCGGCGGTCCATGCCGAGCGAATACGTGCCGATCCGCTCGTGGGCGACCGCTTCCAGGCCGACCTGGACCAGCACGTCGTCGGCGCGGGCCGGGGGCAGGCCGAATGCGGCGCAGAGCATCCGCAGGTGGCCGCGGCCCGTGCGGTCCGGGTGGCCCCGGACCTCGCCGACCAGGACGCCGATCTCCCGCGCGGGGTGCGGCAGCTCCGGCAACGGACGGCCGTCGACGAGTGTGGCGCCACGGCCGGGTTCGGTACCGAGCAGCAGGCGCATCGCGGTGGACTTGCCCGCCCCCGCGGGGCCGACCAGCCCGGTGACCTCGCCGGCACGCACGTCGAAGGTCAGATCGGCGACGACGGGCCGGGCCTTGCGCCGGGACGCACTGGTCAATCCGATGGCCTGGATCACGCCAGTACCATAACCCGTAAATCAGACAAAATGCCCTAGTGTCAGACCTCGGGTCGCAGCATCGGCGGATTGAGCAGCGTGGCACCGCCCGCCCGGAACAACTGCGCCGGTCGCCCGCCCTGACGTGTCGTCGTCCCGCCGGTCGGCACCAGGAAGCCGACCGTCCCCGTCACCTTCCGGTGGAAGTTGCGCGGGTCCAGCGCCACGCCCCACACCGCCTCGTAGACCCGGCGCAGCTCGCCCACGGTGAACTCGGGCGGGCAGAACGCCGTGGCCAGCGACGAGTACTCGATCTTCGACCGGGCGCGCTCCACCCCGTCGGCCAGAATCCGGTCGTGGTCGAAGGCGAGCGACGCCGACTCCCCGGGTTCCTTGCCTCCCTCGCCGAGCAGGGTCTCGACCGGCGCCCACCGGGCGCCCCTGGCGTCCCCGCCCGCCGTCGGTGCCGGCAGGTCCGGGGCGAGCACGAGGTGGGCGACGCTGACCACGCGCATCCGCGGGTCGCGCTGCGGGTCGCCGTAGGTGGCGAGCTGCTCCAGATGGGCTCCGTTCTGCGCCCGCAGCCCCGTCTCCTCGGCGAGCTCACGCGCGGCGGCCTGGGAAAGATCCTCGTCGCTGCGCACGAATCCCCCGGGCAGCGCCCACCGTCCCTGGAAGGGCGGTTCGCCGCGGCGGACCGCCAGCGCGCAGAGCGCATGCTGTCGCACGGTGAGCACGACCAGGTCGACGGTGACAGCAAAGGGCGGGAAGGCCGACGGGTCGTAGGGCGACATGCCGCGATCTTAGTCGTCTGCCTGACGATAATCAGCCCGATCACCACCTCTTCGCGATCAGGTCGCCGCCCATTCACGCCGACCGCCACCCGACCGGCGGACCCCTCGGGCCTCCCCGACCCGGCCGGCGCTCCGCCCGCCCGCACGGCACGCGGCGCCCGGCCCGCTCACGGCCCCTGGTCAGCGCGGGTCTAGCGTTCCTGGTCGGGAGCCGCCGCTCCGCACACCCGCCCGCTCCACCGGAGACACACCCATGACCGTCCACCGTCAGCCCGGCACCGTGATCACCGACCGCACCTTCGTCGTCCCCCTCGACCACTCCCGACCCGAGGGGGAACGGATCGAGCTCTACGCCCGCGAGGTCGTGGCGGCGGGCCGGGAGCGCGACCGGCTGCCCTGGCTGCTGTACCTCGAAGGCGGGCCCGGCGGCCGGTCCCCGCGCCCGCTGGGGCGTGACGGCTGGCTCGTCCGCGCTCTGGACGACTACCGGGTGCTGCTGCTCGACCAACGCGGGACCGGACGCTCCACCCCCGCCACCCGGCAGACCCTGCCGGCCCGGGGCGACGCGGCCGCCCAGGCGGAGTATCTGTCGCACTTCCGGGCCGACTCGATCGTGCGGGACTGCGAGAGCGTGCGCCGCGAGTTGCTCGGCGAGGACGGGCGCTGGTCGGTGCTCGGTCAGAGCTTCGGCGGCTTCTGCGCGGTCACCTACCTCTCCTTCGCGCCCGAGGGGCTGCGCGAGGTCTTCATCACCGGCGGTCTCCCGGGGCTGCGCGTCACCGCCGACGACGTCTACCGGGCCGCCTATCCGCGGATGGAGCGGAAGAACGCCGGGCACTATGCCCGCTACCCCGAAGACGTCGAGGCGGTGCGCAGCATCGTGCGCCACCTGCACGACCACGAGGTGTTCCTGCCGAACGGCGGCCGGCTCACCCCGGAGGCGTTCCAGGCCCTCGGCCTCATGCTGGGGTTCGCCACCAGCTCCCACGCTCTCCACTACCTGATCGAGGACGCCCTCGTCCCCACCTCGACCGGCATCGAGTTGTCCGACTCCTTCCTCTCGCAGGCGGCGACACGCCTGTCCTTCGTGGCCAATCCGCTGTTCGCAGTGCTGCACGAGCCGATCTACGGGCAGCGTTCGGTCGACAGCGGCCCGACCGGGTGGGCGGCCGACCGTATCCGCGCCGAGTTCCCGCAGTTCAACGCCGGTGCGGCACTGGCCGGCGACAGCCCGGTGCTCTTCACCGGCGAGACGATCCACCCCTGGATGTTCACCACCGACCCGGCGCTGGCGCCGCTGCGCGAGGCGGCGGAGTTGCTGGCCCAGCGCGAGCAGTGGCCGGACCTGTACGACCCGCGGCGCCTTGCGGACAACGAGGTGCCGGTGGCGGCGGCCGTTTACCACGACGACATGTACGTCGACACGGCGCATTCGCTGGCCACCGCCCGCGCGATCCGGGGCTTGCGGACCTGGGTCACCGACGAGTACGAACACGACGGTCTCCGGGTGAGTGACGGCCGGGTCCTCGACCGGCTGGTCCGTCTGGCCCGCGGCGACCTTTAGCGGCGGCGGTCACCCGCCTGCGCCGGTCGTGCCGGAGGCTGCGGCGCAGCAGTTCCGGGTCCAGGCCCTCGTTGACGGAGGTGTGCAGCAACCGGGCGAAGCCGTAGTCCGGTTCGAGGTCGAGTGCCATGGCCAATGCCACCCGGGCCTCGGCCTCGTCGCCGGAGGACCAGGCGACCCAGCCGGCCAGGCTCAGCGGTGCGGCGGCATGCTCGCCGTACGGTCCGGGGCAGCGGCGCGCCAGTGCCCGCCACAGCCGCAGGGCCGCGTCGGCCTGGCCGGGTTCCATCCACTCGGCCACCCGGTCCCGGGCCTGCTTGTCCTGCAGGCCCAGGATGATCGCTGCCGCCTCGTCGTCCCGCAGCAGCTTGTCATCGCGCCGGTCACCGCGCACGGGGTCACCGATCGGGAGCGCGGAGCGGAACTTCTCCAGCGCCGCGCGGGCCAGGGCCACGGTGCGGCCCCTGATCCGCTCGCCCTCCCGGTCGGCCAGCATGCGCGGGAGCAGTTCCGCGCAGGCGATGTCGAGGGCGATCTCGTGTTCCCGGTTGCGTGACTGCGGCGGCCGCAGCCGCGACTCGATGTCCCGCTGCGAAGTCGGCGCGGGCAGCCCGGCGTACGCGGCAGTGGCGGCCATGGTGGTGCTGCCGGGCGGCGGGAGCGGCGTGCCCTCACCCGGCACGACCGCACCCGGGCTGCAGTACGACCACCATCGGCCGGCCGACACGCACAGCGCCTCGACGACCGGCACCTCGAGATCGCCGCAGGCCACCCGCAGGAACTGGGCCAGCGGCCGCAGGCGTTCCATCACCGCGGACGAGCGCTCACCCTCGCACGGATCCTGGCAGAGGAAGACGACGACCGCGTCGGGCCGCAAACCGCGGCGCATGCTGTTCCTGACCAGGCAGTCCGCGAGCTGCGCCGCGAGCTCCGGCCATTCCTCGGCGTCCTGCGGCAGGCCGACCCGCAGCCTCCCGCCGAACCGGCCGTACTCACCGTGCAGCGCGACCATGACCACGCTGTCGTTGGGATGGAAGCCCATCAGGTACGGCAGGGCGTCCGCGAGTTCGCCCGGGCCGCGCAGGGTCACCTTGACATCGGCGGCCCCGGCGAAGTCGGCCGCACTCGCCGATGACTGTCCGTGATTGGATTCGTTGCTCTGAGTCATGTCTCGACGATGACGCATCGCACGTGATTCGCACCAGACCCCCCAAAAAGCTGTGGATAACTTTCGCGGGGAGTTATCCACAGGTCACCGAGCGGGATTGGCGAAGTGTCGGTGCGATCGGGTTGCATGGAGTCATGCCTGAGACCACCAGCGCGCTGCGCGAGGCAGCCGACACCGTACTGAGCCGACTCGTCGGGGCTGAACCCGGCGCCGCACGCCTGCGCGAGGACCAGTGGCGTGCCGTCGAGGCACTCGTCGCGCACGGCCGCAGAACGCTGGTGGTGCAGCGCACCGGGTGGGGAAAGTCCGCCGTCTACTTCGTCGCGACGGCGCTGCTGCGCGAGCGCGGCAGCGGCCCCACCGTGATCGTCTCTCCGCTGCTGGCGCTGATGCGCAATCAGGTGGAAGCCGCGGCGCGGGCGGGCATCCGGGCCCGAACGATCAACTCGGCCAACCCGGAGGAGTGGGACGGCATCCAGACCGAGGTCGCCGCCGGCGAGGTGGACGTCCTGCTGGTCAGCCCCGAGCGGCTCAACAACCCGGACTTCCGGGACCAGGTCCTGCCCGGGCTCGCCGCGACGACCGGCCTGCTCGTCGTCGACGAGGCGCACTGCATCTCGGACTGGGGCCACGACTTCCGCCCGGACTACCGGCGGTTGCGCACCCTGCTCGCCGGTCTCCGGCCGGGCGTGCCCGTCCTGGCCACGACCGCGACCGCCAACGCCCGCGTGACCGCGGACGTCGCGGAACAGCTGGGCACCGGCAGCCCGCAGACCGGTGACGAGGACGGAGCCCTCGTACTGCGCGGGCCGCTGGACCGGGAGAGCCTGTCCCTGGCCGTGCTGCGCCTGCCCGATGCCGCCCACCGGCTGGCCTGGCTCGCCGACCACCTCGACAGCCTGCCGGGTTCCGGCATCGTCTACACCCTGACGGTGGCCGCCGCCGAGGAGATCACCGCGTTCCTGCGGCAGCGCGGATACGCAGTGGCCTCGTACTCGGGCCGGACGGAGAACGCCGACCGCCAGGCCGCGGAGGCCGACCTGCTCGCCAACCGGGTCAAGGCCCTCGTGGCCACCTCGGCACTCGGCATGGGTTTCGACAAGCCCGATCTGGGCTTCGTGGTGCACGTCGGCTCCCCGTCCTCCCCCATCGCCTACTACCAGCAGGTCGGCCGCGCCGGCCGCGGTGTCGACCACGCCGACGTCCTGCTGCTGCCCGGCCCCGAGGACGGTGCGATCTGGCGCTACTTCGCCTCGCTGGCATTCCCCGCCGAGCCGCAGGTGCGCCGGACCCTCGACGTGCTCGGGCAGGCCGAGCAGCCGCTGTCCCTTCCGGCACTGGAGGCGCGCGTCGAACTGCGCCGCTCCCGGCTGGAGACCATGCTCAAGGTGCTCGACGTGGACGGCGCGGTGCGCCGGGTGCGCGGCGGCTGGACGTCGACCGGACAGCCATGGACGTACGAGACCGAGCGGTACGAGCGGGTGGCCGCCCAGCGCAGAGCTGAGGAGCAGGCCATGCGGGAGTACGCCACGACGACCGACTGCCGGATGGAGTTCCTGCGCCGCCAGTTGGACGACGAGGAGGCCGGGCCGTGCGGCCGGTGCGACAACTGCACGGGCGCGCGTTTCACTGCGGAGGTCTCCTCGGCGGCGCTGGAAGCGGCCCGGGCCGCCCTCGGCCGCCCCGGCGTGGAGCTGGAACCGCGAAAGATGTGGCCGACGGGGCTGGAAGCGATCGGGGTGCCGCTCAAGGGCCGCATCCCGGCAGGCGAACAGACCCGGCCCGGCCGGGCATTGGGACGGCTCTCCGACATCGGCTGGGGCAACCGCCTGCGCCCGCTGTTCGCCGACGGCGCCCCCGACCAGCCGGTGCCGCCGGACGCGGTCGACGCCGTGGTGCAGGTGCTCGCCGACTGGGCCAAGGGCCCCGGCGGCTGGGCGAGCGGACGGCCCGACGCTCCCGAGCGGCCGGTCGGTGTGCTGCGCATCGCGTCCCGCCGGCACGCCGTGCTCGTCGAGTCGCTCGCCTCGCGCATCTCCGCGATCGGCCGGATGCCCCTGCTGGGCACCGTGGAGTACAGCGGCGACGGCGATCCCGGAGCGATGCCGCGGACCAACAGCGCCCAGCGGGTACGGGCCCTGCACGACGCGTTCACCGTGCCGGAGGACGTGAGCTTCGCGCTCAAGGAAACACCGGGCCCCGTCCTGCTGGTGGACGACTTCGCGGACACCGGCTGGACCCTGGCGGTCGTGGCGCGGCTGCTGCTGCGGGCCGGGGCGAGCGCGGTGTTCCCGGTGGTCCTGGCGGTGCAGGGCTGATCCGGCAACTTGCGGACCACAACCGGAAGGGATCTATGCGGCGGACAGGTCCATACCGGTCGGGCGAGGCATTTGCCCGTTGCCGCAGGGCAATACGGGAGGAAGAATTGAGGTCGGATCCCCGATCGGCTCTCGGAGCCTTCAGACCGGCGTGTGCCCGCACCCGGTCTACGGGTGCATCCGGGAAGGGAGGCCCGTGACCATCGGCTTCGTTCCGGAGACGTCCTCCGCCACTTCCTCCCGCGCGACACGCAATCTGGAGCCCGCCGAATGGGCGGGCGTCGGAGTGCCGTTGCTGGCCAACCCGCGTGACGTCATCAAGGATCTGCACGCGCGCCACCTGCCCTCACCGTCCACCGCGATCGTGGCGGTGTACGACCCGGACGGCCGGATCCGGGCCAGCGCCTCCTTCCGCAGCCGCACCGGCGTGCTGGACGGCTGGGAACGGCGCAACGCCGTGCTCTCCCATCTGCGCCGGGTCATCCCGCACGACCTGCGGCTGCGCCAACCGGTCCGGACCGCCGTCCTGCTCGTGTGCCGCAACGGCCGTTCGGAGTGGGCCGAGGAGGACGGAGCCTGGATGTGGGGGCTGCGCGACGCGTGCGTACTGCACGGGCTGCGCTGCGGCTCCTACGTGACGCTGGCCGAGGACGGGTGGAACATCATCGGGGAGAACCGTTCCGGCAGGACGCCGAACTCCCGCTCGTGGTCCCGCCGAACGGGCGGCGACGCGACGGCGCTGACCGGAACGGCCCGGCCGATACGCCGGGCCGCGGCCCGCTGACGTCCCTCCCGGCCGACGCGGCAGCGCCCGCTCGTACGACCCGTGCGGCCGACGCCGTACGACCGGCCTGGAGCCGGGCTCCGGGCCCGATCGTCAGGCGGCCGCGGTCAGGCGCTGGCGCCCAACAACCCGTTGATCCTTGCCGGGTCACCGCACACGATCAGCAGCACGCCGGCCCGGGCGAGCGCGCCGCTCAGTGCCCGAGGCAACGTTTCGTCATCGCCGCCGTTGAGCGCCACGACCACCACCGGGCGGCCACTGGCGCGGGCGGCGGAGATGTCGGCGTAGAAGACGTCGTCCGCGGCGTCGTGCTGCGCCCAGTAGGACGCTTCGCCGAAGGACAGTTCGTGCGCGGCCCACGGGTGCGGGTCGCCGGTGGTGAGGACGAGGATCTCGCCCGGCGCACGGCCGGTGTCCAGCAGCAGGTCGACCGTCTCGTCGGCGGCGTCCACCGCCCCGGCCGTCGGAGCCGGGATGAGCTGGATCTGGGCCGCACCGGTGTCGGCATCGCGCTGCTTGGGGACGTCGGTACGCTCCGCCGCTGCCGCCGGGGTCACCGGGTTGGCAGGGACGGCGGTGTTGCCGGCCGGCCGGGCAGGGCCGGGACGGCGCGATCCGGCTCCAGTGGCGGAATCCCTCGGCGGCGCGGGACGCGGCGCTGCGGGCCGCGGCGGCCCGGGGACAGGGCGTGGGGCCGACGCACTCCGGCCGCTGGCCGGTGCGGTGCGGGGACCCGGGACACTCTCGTGAATCTGAGGCTCCTCGGGGGTGAGAGGCATGAGTCGATGTCTATCAAATGCGCGGTGAATGCGCAGCGGGGGGTGGGGGCTGAATCAGAAATCGAAACCGAGTTGTTCCCCCGCATCGGCGCTGACGGGTTCACCCGTGTCGACGCCTGCGCGAACCTTCTTCAGATGCTGCCACCGCGGCATCGCGTCCAAGTACGACCAGGACAAACGATGATGCACGGTCGGCCCCAACTCCTCAAGGGCCGCACGGTGAACGGGCGACGGATATCCGGCGTTGTCCGCGAATGCGAACGACGAGTATTCCAGCCCGAGTTCGGCCATCGCCGCATCGCGCCGCACCTTGGCGATCACCGAAGCGGCGGCGACCGCGACGCACGACTGGTCACCCTTGATCACCGTGCGGACCGTCCAGGCGTCGCCCAGGTAGTTGTGCTTGCCGTCGAGGATCACCGCGTCGGGCCGCACCGGCAGCGCTTCCAGGGCCCGTCCGGCCGCCATCCGCAGAGCGGCCGTCATCCCGAACTCGTCGATCTCCTCGGGAGAGGAGTGGCCGAGCGCGTAGCAGGTGACCCAATCGGTGAGAACCGCGGCGATTTGGGTCCGGCGCTGGCGGGTGAGCAGCTTGGAGTCGGTCAGGCCTTCCGGCGGCCGACGCAGCCCGGTTATCGCGGCGCACACGGTGACCGGTCCGGCCCAGGCGCCGCGGCCCACCTCGTCCACTCCGGCGACGGTCCGCACCCCGAGGGTGGCGCGCATCGAGCGCTCGACGGTGTGGGTGGGTGGTTGGTAGGGCATGGCAGTACTCAGCCTACCTTCCGGTGATCGTCGCCTCACAAGGGGTCGGCGTTGCGGGTTGCGGTCGGAACGGCCCATTCGGGAAGGGCTTCGGTCCGTTCGGCCCAGGTCCGCGGTGGCTCGCCGCCGGGGCGGGACGCGACGATCCCCCCGACGATGGCGCACGTGGTGTCCACGTCCCCGCCGGCCCGCGCCGTCGTCCAGAACGCCCGCTCGTAGTCGCCCTGACTGCGGGCCGCGGCCCAGAGCGTGAAGGGCACGGTGTCGTGCGCACTGGTCCGCCGCCCGCAGCCGAGTACGGCCGCGACCGTGGCCACGTCGTCGTAGTCGAGCATGTCCTGGGCCCGCCGGAGACCGGCCGTGACCGCGCTGCGCGGCAGAAGTTCGATCACCGCGCCGAGCAGTGCCTCGGGGGCCGGCGCGGGCTGCGCCGGATCGGCGACGAGCGCCGCGGCGGCCGCGACCGCCATGGCACCTGCTACGGCTTCCCGGTGCTGGTGGGTGGTGTACGCCGAGATCTCCGCCTGGTGGGCGGCCTGTACGGGGTCGCCGCCGTACCAGGCGCCCAGCGGCGCCACCCGCATCGCGGCGCCGTTGCCCCACGATCCCTGCCCGTTGAACAGGCCCGCGGCCAGCTCCCGCCAGTCCGCACCCTCCTGCCGGACCAGCCGCAGCATACGGCCCACCGCGGGGCCGTAGCCGCGGTCGAAGTCGTTGTGCTGGGCGAAGGACTGCGCGAGGGCGTCCTGGTCGATCCGTCCGCAGCGGACCAGGACCGACACCACCGAGCAGGCCATCTCCGTGTCGTCGGTCCACTGCCACAGGCCCGGCGGCAGTTCGCCGTTGTGCAGTGCGGCCAGGTTGTCGGGTACGAAGAACTGGGACCCGAGGGCGTCCCCCACGGCGAGGCCGCGGAGGCTGGAGAGGGCACGGGCCAAACGGTCGGCGTCGGTGGCGTGAGCGGTCATGGCGCCGAGAACTCTGACATCGGGCCTGTTCCGGGTCAATCCTCCGGTCCGGAACCACCACCGGCCGCCGGACACCGCACCCGGGCAGAACGCCGACGGGTCGTCCCGTCGCTCAGCAGTACCCGCCGCCGGGCGGTCCCGGCGTCCCCCAGCGTTCGAACGGGCGGTCCAGGGTGTAGTGCCCGTCCGGGTCCATCAGCAGCATCCGGGTCTCTCCGTTGGCGGGGTTCGACAGCGTCTCGAATTCCTCGACCGTCCAGTGGAACCACCGCATGCAGAACAGCCGCATCGTCAGCCCGTGCGTGACCAACAGCACGTTGGGCGGGAAGTCCGGCTTCTCGAAGGCCCGGTAGAGCGTCTCCAGGAAGGACCCGACCCGGTCGTGGACATCCGCACCGCTCTCCCCCATGGCGAACCGGTAGAAGAAGTGACCGTATGCGTCGCGGGCCTTGCGCTGCCGCTGGATGTCCTCGACGTCCTGCCAGTTGCCCCAGTCCTGCTCGCGCAGCCGGGGCTCCTCCCTCGCCTGGACGAGGCGGGGGTCCAGGCGCAGCGTCCGGTACGTCTGCCAGGTGCGCCGGTACGGCGAGACGAACGCCTGCACCCGTTCCTGGCCGAAGACCTCGCGGAGCCGTTCCCCCGCCGCAGTGGCCTGTCGCACACCGTCGGCGGTGAGTTCCAGGGCGTGATCGGGCACCCGTTCATAAATGGTGTCGTCCTCGTTGCCCTGGGACTCACCGTGGCGGATGAGCACAATGCGTTTCGGACGTCCCATGACCGCCAAGCCTATTGCGCCCTCGCGGACCCGGCTCGCCCGTCCCGCGGTCTGCGCCGGCCGCGGCACCGCTCCCGGGTCAGGCGACACCGGCCTGTATCAGGAGCTTCTCCGACAGCTCCCGCAGCCGACGCCGAGCCTCCGGGTCGTATGCCTGCGGGTCGGCGTGCGCCTGGGCGGTCCCGTTGAAGTAACGGCCGGTCCCGACATCGGCGGCGTCGATGAGGCGCAGCGTCGCGTTCCCGCCCTCCTCCACCGTGCTCCAGGGGCTGATCCCGCCCTCCCTGACCATGGTCGTGTCCATGAAGGTCGCCGGATGCAGGGCGTTGACGGCGACGCCGCTGTCCCGCAGTTCCTCGGCGAGGTCGAAGGTGAACATGATCTGGGCGAGCTTGCTCTGGGTGTAGGCGCGCATGCCGTCGTATCCCAGCTCCATCATCGGGTCGGCGAAGTCCAGGGCTCGCTGGCCTGCTGAGGAGACGTTGACTATCCGGGACGGCGCGGACGCGGTGAGCAGGGGCAGCAGTCGGCGCGTGAGGCGATAGCCGGACAGGTAGTTCACCGCGAAGCGACGCTCGACACCCAGCTCGTCGATCTCGCGTCGGCCGCCCGGTGAGGTCGCACCGATACCGGCGTTGTTGACCAGGACGTCGAGGCGTGCCGTGCGGGCCGCCACCTCGTCGGCGAACCGGTCGACCTCCCGCAGGTCGGCGAAGTCCGCGAGCAGGATCTCGGCCCGGTCCTCCCCGGTGGCCTCATGGATCTCCCGGCGGACCTGCTCGGCCCGGTCGGCGCTGCGACCGTGGATCAGCACCCGGGCACCGCTCTCGGCGACCCGCAGCGCCAGCCACCGACCCATCCCGTCGGTGGATCCGGTGATCAGTACGGTCCGGCCCTCGGACCCCGTGCCGGTCACCGGGTCACCGGCCGCAGCCGCGACCCACCGTCGACGGGAAGGTAGTCCCGTTGTTTCACAGCCGACATGATGCCGCTCCGTTTACGAGGCATGCTGACTCGTAAAACATATTCGAGGCACCATGTCTTGTAAAGTGGCTTCATGGAGACGACACCCGTGCGAGGGAGGCCGCGCAGCGAAACCGCCCGGCGTGCGGTGCTCGACGCCGCGCTCCAGCTGTGCCAGAGCGGGGGTTACCAGGCCCTGACGATGAAAGCGATCGCCGAGACCGCGGGGGTGGGCCGCCAGACGGTGTACCGCTGGTGGCCGGCCAAGCAGGACGTCCTCATCGACGCGCTGCGGGACCTGCGGCTGCTGCGGGCGGAGGAACTCGACCCGGACACCGGCGACACCCTGGCCGACGTCCTCACCCTGCTCGCCGCCACCTTCGACCTCGCCAGCAGTCTCACCGGCAAGGCCCTGACCGGTCTGATGGCCGACGCCCAGCACGACCCCGAGCTGTCGCACCGCCTGCAGGCCATGGTCATCGGCCCCCGCAGGCAGGCGCTGCGGGCCGTGCTCGCCCGTGGGGTGGAGCGCGGCGAGCTGACGGCGACCGTCCCGCTCGACCTCGCGGTCGACTTCGCTTTCGGCACGATGTGGTATCGCCTGATCAGCCATCACGCCCCGGTGGACAGCGAACTCGCCGCCCGGATCACCCGGGCACTGGCCACCCTCCTCGGCGCCGGTCCGTCCGGTGCGCCGCGCCTTTCCCCGCCCGGCGAGGTCACCGGCTCGGCGGAGGCCAGCGGTCCCGCCGCGGAAGCGATCAGTCCTCCGCCCGGGCCGCCCACTGCCGGCTGAAGTACGCCAGTCTCGCCGGCACCGCCACCGTACGGATCCCGACCAGCCCCCGCTCGCCGAACTCCGGTGACAGGACGCCCACGATCCGGTCGCCGACCACCCCCACCACCCCCAAGCCCCCGTTGACCTCGGCAATGGTCCCCCCGGTGCCTTCCGGGGCCCGCGCCAGCAGCCCCGCCAGGAAACGGCTGACCTTCACCGCGCCCAGCACCGGCCGCCGCAGGATTTCGGGCTGCCAGCCGCCGTCCGTCCAGGCCACCACGTCGTCGGTGAGCAGTTCCTCCAGCGCCGCCCGTTCCTCCGCCAGCACGGCTCGCAGCAGTTCGTCGACGATCCGGCGCCGCTGCTGCTCGCTCACCCCGGACCGGAACACGCTCTCGCTCTCCCGCACCCGCTGCCGTGCCCGTCGCAACAGCGACCCGCAGCGCGCCTCGGCCAGGCCCAGCACCCCGGCGATGTCCGCGGGGCCGTAGCCGAAGACCTCCCGCAGCACATAGGCCGCGCGTTCCGTCGGCTGGAGGCGTTCCAGCAGGACAAGCCGGGCCATGGAGACCGACTCCCGTGCCTCGGCGCTGGGCAACGGACCGAGGATTCCGCCCGCGGTCAGCACCGGCTCGGGCAGCCAGGTCCCGGCAGCGGCCTCCCGCCGGCCCCGCACCGCCGCCTCTGCCCGCCGTACGACCACGCCGAAGACCTGATGGACGAGCCGGTCGTACGCCTCCGCGTCCGCGTCAGCGGCGCCGGGCCGGGCCTCGCGTACGATCTGCTCCGCCTCCTGGGCCGAGCCGAGCATCCGGTACACCGCGCCGAACAGCCGCACCAGGTGCGGGTCATCCGCGAAACCGGCGAGCGGCGGCACCGCGGGGTCGGGCCTGCCGGTCGCCGTGCCGGCTCCGTCCTGCCTGCCCGTCTCCTCGTTCCTCAGACCGTCCACGCCTGCACCACATCCACCACGTCGCCTGCCACGGAGAGCACGTCCGCATCCAGCTCCGCACGTTCGGACAGCCGCGAGACCGCGCCCTCGCGGTACTTGCCGTGCTCCGTCGCCGAATCCCACATGGACAGCACCAGGAAATCGCTCCCGGCACCCTGGCCGAAGACGCCGCGCAGCATTCCGGGCGAACCGGCCATGGCGGGATTCCACACCCGCTCCTGCATCGAAGTGAAGTGGTCGGTGCGGTCGGGCCGCACTTTGCACAGCGCGACCCGCACCAGGTCGATGTCGTCGAAGCGCGGCTCGAAGCCCACTTTCACGTCGAGCCTGCGCTCGAAGAGGTGTTCCGTGAGCATCTCGAACGTGCCCCGCTGTGCCGCCGCCAGGCCTTCCTGGGGACCGGCGGCGAAGGCGTCGTGCGAGGGTCTGCCGTCCCAGAAGGTGAAGAGGTGCACCACGCCCGGCTGGGCCCTGCTCCAGCCGCCGCCCTGGCCGCGGAAACCCGGCTGGTTCCTGAGCGCCGCCCACCCGCGCTGACCCCGGTCGAAACCGGGCCGGTCGACTACGCCGCAGCGTATCCACTTCACCAACACCGCGCCATCGTAGTGGTGTCGAACCTGCCGACCGCCACGCTCCGCCGTCGCGTCGTGCCGCTCCGGAACAGGCCGCCGCACGCGGTCAGAGCGTGATCGTGCCCCCGGGCTTCAGCCGGTGCAGCCGGTCGGCCAGTCCGGCCGCCGCGAACGCCACTTCCAGGGCGTCGCCGTCCTGCGTGAAGTGCGCCCAGTGCTCGAAGTGCACCGGCACCACGTCACGGGCGCCGAGTATGCGCGCCGCCTCGGCCGCGTCCTGGCTGGTGAGGGTAAGCGGCGCATCCGGCACCAACGGCGTCATGGCCGCGCCCGCGAAGAGCAGCGCCACGTCGAACGGCCCGAGGCGGTCGGCCACCGCGCGCACGACGTCCAGGGAGGCGTTGTCGCCACTGACGTACACCGTGGGCAGGCCCTCGCCGGACAGCACGAAGCCGGTCACCTCCCCGACGACGTCATCGCTGCCGTCCGGACCGTGCTGGGCGGGCACACCGGTCACCGTCAGCACCCCGCCGTCCGGGCGCGGCAGGTCGACCCGCTCCCAGTTGGGCAGCGCGCGCACGGTGCCGCCGACGCGCTCCTCGGCGGACCGCGTGGACAGCACCAGCGGCACTTCCGCGAGCAGGGCCCGCCCTGAGGTGTCCAGGTTGTCCGGGTGCTGGTCGTGGGAGAGCAGCACCGCGTCCACCGGGCCGATCGCCTCCCTTGCGACCGCCGGCCCGGTGGTCTTGGTCAGCACCCGGCTCCCGATCGGATAGTCGCCGGGCGCGTCGAAGGTGGGATCGACGAGCAGTTGTACCCCGCCGATGCCGAGCACCGAGGTCGGACCGCCCACGTAACGGATGTCGAGACCTGCCATGGCGTTCTCCCTGCCGCGCCCGGCCGCACTCGCGGCCGGTCTTCCGCACCCCGGCACAATCGCCGGACATCCGGACCTATTCCCCGCCGCCTCCAGGTGCGGCGAACACGGAAGGGGAGCCGTTCACCCGAACGGCTCCCCTTCGCTCACATCCTCGACCAGCCGGTCAACGCGGCATCGCCCCGGTCAGCCCAGTCGCCCCAGCGGGCCCGTGGGCTCAGCTGCAACCGCTGGTCGAGCCGCAGCCCTCGCACACGTAGCAGCTGCCGGCCCGCCGCATCTTCGTCCCGCAGGAGAAGCACAGCGGTGCGTCCGCGTTCAGCCCGAGCTGGATCTCCAGCAGTTCCGTGGAGCTGTGCGCCTCCCTGGGCGCGGGCTGGGCCGCCGCGGGCTTCGCGTCGTCCGCGGCGACGGGCGACGATTCCTGCTTGCGCGGCGTCGACTCGATCTCGCGCGGTGCGGACTGCGCGAGGCTCTCGACGTCCACCTCGTCAACGGGTTCGTCGTAGGAACCCGTGTCCAGGTGCCGCTGGCGCTCCTCGGCGGAGTGGATGCCGAGTGCCGAGCGGGTCTCGAACGGCAGGAAGTCCAGCGCAAGGCGGCGGAAAATGTAGTCCACGATGGACTGCGCCATGCGTACGTCCGGGTCGTCGGTGAGACCGGCCGGCTCGAAGCGCATGTTGGTGAACTTCGAGACGTACGTCTCCAGCGGCACCCCGTACTGCAGGCCGACCGAGACGGCGATGGAGAAGGCGTCCATCATGCCCGCGAGGGTCGAGCCCTGCTTGGACATCTTCAGGAAGACCTCGCCCAGGCCGTCGTCGGGGTACGAATTGGCCGTCATGTAGCCCTCGGCGCCGCCGACGGTGAAGGACGTGGTGATGCCGGGACGGCCCTTGGGCAGCCGCTTGCGGACCGGCCGGTACTCCACGACCTTCTCGACCTGCGCGGGCGTCGGAGCCGGGGCCTGCTCGGCCTTGGTGTCCTGCGCCGTCGTGTCCTTCTTCTTGGCGGACAGCGGCTGACCGACCTTGCAGTTGTCGCGGTAGATGGCCAGCGCCTTCAGGCCGAGCTTCCAGCCCTCGTAGTAGACCTGCTCGACCTCCTCGACGGTGGCCGACTCCGGCAGGTTCACGGTCTTGGAGATGGCGCCGGACAGGAAGGGCTGGATCGCGGCCATCATCCGTACGTGGCCCATGGCCGAGATCGCCCGCTCGCCCATGGCGCAGTCGAAGACCTCGTAGTGCGACTGCTTCAGTCCGGGCGCGTCGATCACGTTGCCGTGCTCGGCGATGTGGGCGACGATCGCCTCGATCTGCTCGTCCTGGTAGCCCAGCCGCTTCAGGGCGGTAGGCACCGTGTTGTTGACGATCTGCATCGAGCCGCCGCCGACGAGCTTCTTGAACTTGACCAGGGCCAGGTCGGGCTCGACGCCGGTGGTGTCGCAGTCCATCATCAGGCCGATGGTGCCGGTGGGCGCCAGAAGCGACGCCTGGGCGTTGCGGAAGCCGTGCTTCTCACCGATCCGCAGCACGTCCTGCCACGCCTCGGTGGCCGCCGCCCACACCGGGGTGTCCAGGTCGTCCATCCGCTTGGCCACCGCGTTGGCGTCCGAGTGCTGCTTCATGACGCGCTGGTGGGCGTCGGCGTTGCGGGCGTAGCCCTCGTACGGCCCGACGACCCCGGCCAGTTGCGCGGAGCGCTTGTACGACGTGCCGGTCATCAGCGAGGTGATCGCGCCGGCCAGCGCGCGGCCGCCATCGGAGTCGTACGCGTGGCCAGTCGCCATGAGCAGCGCGCCCAGGTTGGCGTAACCGATGCCGAGCTGACGGAAGGCGCGGGTGGTCTCGCCGATCTTCTGGGTGGGGAAGTCGGCGAAGCAGATGGAGATGTCCATCGCGGTGATGGCCAGCTCGACGACCTTGGTGAAGCGCTCGACGTCGAACGACTGGTGACCCGCGTCGTCGCTTCGCAGGAACTTCAGCAGGTTCAGGGAGGCGAGGTTGCAGCTGGAGTTGTCCAGGTGCATGTACTCGCTGCATGGGTTGGAGGCGGTGATCCGGCCGGTCTCGGGCGAGGTGTGCCAGTGGTTGATGGCGTTGTCGTACTGGATCCCGGGGTCGGCGCAGGCCCAGGCGGCCTCGGCCATCCTGCGGAACAGCGCCTTGGCGTCGACCTCCTCGATGACCTCGCCGGTCATCCGGGCGCGCAGCCCGAAGGACGAGCCGGACTCGACGGCCTTCATGAACTCGTCGTTCACCCGGACGGAGTTGTTGGCGTTCTGGTACTGGACGGAGGTGATGTCGTCGCCGCCCAGGTCCATGTCGAAGCCCGCGTCGCGCAGGGCGCGGATCTTCTCCTCCTCCGTGACCTTGGTCTCGATGAACGCCTCGACGTCCGGGTGGTCCACGTCCAGGACCACCATCTTGGCGGCCCTGCGGGTCGCGCCGCCGGACTTGATGGTGCCCGCGGAGGCGTCCGCGCCGCGCATGAAGGAGACCGGACCCGAGGCGTTGCCGCCCGAGGAGAGCAGTTCCTTGGAGGAACGGATACGTGACAGGTTCAGGCCGGCACCGGAGCCGCCCTTGAAGATCATGCCCTCTTCCTTGTACCAGTCGAGGATCGACTCCATGGAGTCGTCGACGGACAGGATGAAGCAGGCCGACACCTGCTGCGGCTGGGCGGTGCCCACGTTGAACCACACGGGCGAGTTGAAGCTGAAGACCTGGTGGAGCAGCGCGTACGTCAGTTCGTGGTCGAAGATCTCGGCGTCCGCCGGCGAGGCGAAGTAGCCGTTCTCCTCACCCGAGGCACGGTAGGTTCGCACCACCCGGTCGATGAGCTGCTTCAGGCTCTTCTCGCGCTGCGGGGTGCCCACCGCGCCGCGGAAGTACTTGCTGGTGACGATGTTGACCGCGTTCACCGACCAGAAGTCGGGGAACTCGACGCCGCGCTGCTCGAAGTTGATCGAGCCGTCGCGCCAGTTGGTCATGACGACGTCACGGTGCTCCCACACCACCTCGTCGTACGGATGCACGCCGGGGGTGGTGTGGATGCGCTCGATACGCAGGCCCTTGCCGGCCTTCGATCCCTTGGTGCGGGAACCGCGTGCCGGGCCGCTCGTCGTCTCTGTCATGCCGCCTCCCTCTGAGGGCTATAACGCCCTGACGTGCGCGGTTCTTCCCGCAACACGGTATTTGTCTGCAGCCGGGGCACAATGGCGCCCGGCACGATTGGGGCTCCTGGTGCCGGTCAGTCGACAGCCGCGGACGCCGCGGTTCCGAGCTCTTCGTCGAGCCCGCCAGGAGTGCCGGGTGGGAGCTGCTGACGCAGCTCTCCGATGGCCGCCTCGAAGTCCTCCAGCGAGTCGAACGCGCGGTAGACCGAGGCGAAGCGCAGATAGGCGACCAGGTCGAGTTCCTGGAGCGGGCCGAGTATCGCCAGGCCCACGTCGTGGGTCGACAGCTCGGCACTGCCGGTCGCCCTGACCGCCTCCTCGACCCGCTGCCCGAGCTGGGCGAGGGCGTCCTCGGTGACCGGACGGCCTTGGCACGCCTTGCGCACGCCGGCGATCACCTTGTCCCGGCTGAAGGGTTCGGTCACACCGCTGCGCTTGATCACCATCAGTGACGCCGTCTCCACCGTGGTGAAGCGGCGACCGCAGTCCGGGCACTGGCGCCGACGGCGGATCGAGGCTCCGTCGTCGGTGGTGCGGCTGTCGACCACACGGCTGTCGGCGTGCCGGCAGAAGGGACAGTGCATCTTCCAACCCCCTTCCCCACCCACTGGTGAGCGCACGACGACATGGCTTCCGCAGGGCCGTCACAGCCCCCGCGAAGCGCCACTAATACTAGCCACGCACTGGCCGCCCACCACAACTTGTGGTGTGCGGGGACTATCCAAGCACTAGATCTGGTGTCTGCGCACCATCGGGGGTCCCTGCGTGTCGCGGCCACAGTACGGGGTCGCGCCGCCCCGGAGCGTAGATCCCGGCGCGCCGGATGTGTCGGTCGGGAGTCTTCACAGCGATCCGTGGGAGGCTCGCACCGGGAGTCGCCGAAGAAATGTTGGAATCGAACTTCCATTCGATCCATACACCCGGTACCTTGATCACGTCAGCGGATTTATGCAAATTCACTCGAACGTGTGTTTGGCGCAACCTTTCGAAACCCACTACCGTTGTACTAACCGCCCGCGCCCCGAAGCGGGCCAACCGCAGCCCATGCGGTGGAGAACAACGTGAAAGGGGCCGCCGTGACCACCACCGCAGAGAGCGCCACCTCAACATTGACCGCCCATGACCGATCCCAGGACCGAATCGGCCCGTTGGACGTGATGCCCGAGGAGAACACCCCGAAGCCCGCGCGTTCACTTCCCGGACGGCCCCCGGGTATTCGCGCCGACAGCTCCGGGCTGACCGAACGGCAGCGCCGGGTTATCGAGGTGATCCGGGACTCGGTCCAGCGCCGTGGATATCCGCCGTCCATGCGCGAGATCGGCCAGGCCGTCGGCCTGTCCAGCACCTCCTCCGTGGCCCATCAGCTCATGGCGCTGGAGCGCAAAGGATTCCTGCGCCGTGACCCGCACCGGCCGCGGGCGTACGAGGTCAGGGCTTCGGACGCGGGCCAGCCGCAGCCGACCGACACCACCGGAAAACCCTCGGCGTCCTATGTGCCACTGGTCGGCCGGATCGCTGCCGGCGGCCCGATTCTGGCCGAGGAATCCGTCGAGGACGTCTTCCCGCTGCCCCGTCAACTGGTCGGCGACGGCGAACTGTTCGTCCTCAAGGTGGTCGGCGACTCGATGATCGAGGCGGCCATTTGCGACGGCGACTGGGTGACGGTACGCCGCCAGCCCGTCGCGGAGAACGGCGACATCGTCGCGGCAATGCTCGATGGTGAGGCCACCGTGAAGCGCTTCAAGCGGGACAACGGCCATGTCTGGCTGCTGCCGCACAATGCGGCGTACCAGCCGATCCCCGGTGACGAGGCCACCATTCTCGGCAAGGTCGTGGCGGTGCTCCGCCGGATCTGACGCGCGGCGCTCAGCGGGGCCCCGGAACTTTTACCCAGGTTCCGGGGCCGCGCCATGTCTCCGGCGTGGAAGGGACCACCGAGCCACAGGCTCCCTCACCGCTGCCGGCCCCTCACGGCACGCCTGCGACGGCCCTGCGCCGTCCCGGGCTTCCAGGCCGCAGGGCCGCCCATGGCCCGGATTTCCCGCCCGCTCAGACCTTCGCGGCAGCGTCAATCGCCGCGAGCGACTTGCGCACCTGATTGCGGTCGGTGGTGTACCAGAATTCCGGCATCGAAGAGCGCAGGAATCCGCCGTAGCGAGCGGTGGCGAGCCTCGGGTCCAGGACGGCCACCACACCACGGTCGCCGCCGGCCCGGATCAGGCGTCCGGCGCCCTGGGCCATGAGCAGGGCGGCATGCGTGGCCGCGACAGCCATGAAGCCGCTGCCACCGTGCTCCTCCACCGACTTCTGCCGGGCGCTCATCAGCGGATCGTCGGGGCGCGGGAACGGAATGCGGTCCATCACCACCAACTGGCAACTCGTGCCGGGCACGTCCACGCCCTGCCACAACGACAGCGTTCCGAACAGGCAGGTGCGGGCGTCCTCGGAGAAGCGCCGGATGAGCTCCCCCAGCGTCTCCTCGCCCTGGAGCAGGATCGGGTGGTCCAGTCGTCCCCGCAGTGCCTCAGCGGCCGCCTGGGCGCCGCGCATCGAGGAGAACAGCCCGAGCGTACGGCCGCCGGCCGCCTCGATCAGCTCGGCGAGTTCGTCGAGCATGTCCTCGCGGTTGCTGTCCCGCCCGGGCTGGCTGAGATGCCGGGCGACGTAGAGGATGCCCTGCTTGCGGTAGTCGAACGGTGACCCGACGTCGATGCCCTTCCACTGGGGGACGTCCTCGCCTTCCGTCCCCTCCGGGGCGAGACCCAAGGAGGCCCCCACCCCGTTGAAGTCGCCGCCCAGCTTGAGGGTGGCGGAGGTCAGCACGACCGACCGCTCGGTGAAGAGCTTCTCGCGCAGCAGCCCGGAGACGGTCAGCGGCGCGACCCGCAGCGAGGCGCCGAAGCGGTCGTGCCGCTCGCACCACACCACGTCGTACTCCGAACCCTGCACCAGTCGCTCGCTGACCTCGTGGACGTGTTCCACGGAGGCGAGGGCCTGCTTGCGCACCGCGTCCTCGTCCTGGACGGACTTGTCGCGGGTCTCCCCCAGCGCGGTGATCACCTGACGGCAGGCGTCCCGGAGCGCGGCCAGCGCATAGGCGAGATCCTCAGGGATCTCCTCCAAGCGGCCAGGCAGGGCGAGCTCCATCAGCCGCTCGAAGCCCTCGCCCGCGGTCAGCAGGGCGTCGGCCGCCTTCTCGTTGACCAGCTTGGCAGCGCGTTTGACCGCACGATTGACGCTGATCGGAGAAAGTTCGCCCGTCGCGACCCCCGTGACACGGCCCACCAGTTCGTGGGCCTCGTCGATGATCAGCACCTCGTGGCTGGGGAGCACGGGCGCGCCCTCGATGGCATCGATGGCGAGCAGCGCATGGTTCGTGACCACGACGTCGGCGAGCTTGGCCCGCTCGCGGGCGGCCTCGGCGAAGCATTCGGCGCCATAGGCGCACTTGGTGGCGCCCAGGCACTCGCGGGAGGTGACCGAGACCTGGCTCCAGGCGCGGTCCGACACACCGGGCGTCAGGCCGTCACGGTCACCGGTCTCGGTCTCGTCCGCCCAGTCGCGCAGCCGCAGCAGGTCCTGGCCGAGCTTGCTGGTGGGCGCGGCGGCCTCGAAGGGGTCGAAGAGGCCGTCCTCGTCGTCCTGCGGGACGCCTTCGTGCAGGCGGTGCAGGCACAGGTAGTTCGACCGGCCCTTGAGCATGGCGTACTGCGGCTCGCGGCGCAGCAGGGGGCGCAGCGCCTCCACCGTGCGCGGCAGGTCGCGCTCCACCAATTGCCGCTGGAGGGCAAGCGTGGCCGTGGCCACCACGACGCGTTCCCCATGGGCGAGCGCGGGCACCAGGTAGCCCAGCGACTTTCCGGTACCGGTGCCGGCCTGGACGAGCAGGTGGGACTGGTCGTCCACGGCGTCGGCGACGGCCTGGGCCATGGTGACCTGTCCGGCCCGCTCGGTGCCGCCCACAGCGGTCACGGCGGCGTGCAGCAGGTCGGTGAGCGCTGGCTTGCCCCGCGCGGCGGACGGCGCTGCGCCGCCCGTTTCCTCCGCCGCGTCCTGGAGGCTGGTGGTCGTGGTTTCCATAGGGAGGCCAGCCTACGGCGAGCCACTGACAACGCCGTCCCGCTCTCACCCGCCCCGGTCGCCCGCCGGCATTCCCGGGACCGGTCCGGTCCGCCGGTGCTAGCTTCTGGTCATATGCAGTGCGAGAGCCACCTGACGCTTGATGCTTCCGCCGCCGAATACGTCGTGGATGTGGCCAACGTCGTGCGCGAGCCGGCATTGGGCGGGGAAAGGGCCGCGGATCTGGCCCGGCTCGAAGGACTGCTGGACGCGCTCGCCGAGTTCGCCCACGACCCGGCGGTGCAGGTGTACGCGATCACCGACCGCTCCCTGCTGACCGACGGACGCCTGACCGCGGACGAGCGCGAGCGCCTGGGCCGCTGGTACGAGACCGGGCTGCTGGAGGTCCTGCCGCGGGCGGACGACCGGATCCTGGAGTTGGCCGACGCCTTGGAACTGCAGGTGGTCAGCGCGGACAATTTCCTCGATTTCCACCGCGCCTATCCGTGGATCCCGGGCAGCCGGGACCGCTTTCTGCGCCCCTTCGCGGAGCCGGACGGCCGGACAGGGGTACGTCTTCGCGTCATGCCGGTGCCACCCGAATGGGAAGTGTCCCGCAAGGAGGAAGAGGGCATTCTGCTGGAGGCGGGGGTGCTGCGCCGCTGGGCCCCCTCCGGACACCGGTCCGTGCTGAGCCGCGACTGGCGCTGCCCCGCGCCCGGCTGCCCGCTGTTCGGTGCCGCCGACCGTCCGAGTACCGCTCTGCCCCGCCGCCGCAGGGAGAAGGTCCTCTGTCCGACGCACGGCCTGCCGCTCACCGACCTGGGGCCGCTGCCCCGCCGTGCCCAGGTCAAGGTCGTCATGGACGGCACGGTCCGGGGCCGCTTCATGGTCACGGCGGGCGAGCCGCTGGCCGTCGGCCGGGCCCCCGCGGCCGGCGGGGTGGCGCTCGGCGCATGGGTCGACGACACCGCGGTGGACTCCGTGAGCCGGACGCATGTGGTGCTGCACTACGACGGGAAGGTTCTGTCGGTGGTGGACGAGCGCAGCGCCAACGGCACTCGGGTGCGCCGGGTCCGGCCCAGCGGCGACGAACTCTTCCTCCTCCACCACGGCATCGTCTGGACGCTGCGCCGCGGTGATTCGATCGTGCTCCACGACCGGCTGGAACTCCTGCCCAGCGGCAGGCAGTTCGTGTTCGAAGAGGACACCACCGACGGTACGGTCGGACCGCAGGACAGCGCCTCGGCCGTGGGCCCGACCATGTTGAGTGTGCCGCTTCCCTGGCCGAGCCCGGGTGAGGGGCACGAAGAGTAGGGGCGGTACGACCGGCGTGGGCGGGCGGGCGTGAGCGAGCGGCACGAGCAGACGTGAGCGAGGACGGTGTGGCGGGCGAGATCGGGGTCGGTACGGTCCTGAACGGGCGGTACCGGCTGGAGGAGTCGCTGGGTGGCGGCGGATTCGGGCGGGTCTACGCGGCGGTGGACCAGCGACTCTCCCGCCGGGTGGCGGTGAAGGTGCTGACGCTCCGCGAGGAGTGGGGCGACGGCGACCGCAGCGAGCGGCAGGGCCGATTCCGCCGGGAGACGGTCGCCGCGGCGGCGCTCAGTCATCCGAACGTGGCCACCGTCCATGACGCGGGCGAGCACGAGGGGCGCCCGTTCCTGGTCATGGAACTGCTCAACGGCACCGACTTCCGGCAGGTGCTACTGGAACGCGGTGGACTGCCGGTCGCCGACGTACTGTCATACGGGGCACAGATCTGCGCCGGCCTGCAGCACGCCCACGAGCGCGGCTTGATCCACCGGGACATCAAGCCGGAGAACGTGATGCTGCTCCCGGACGGCGTGGTCAAGATCTGCGACTTCGGCCTGGTGACGCAGCGGGACACCACACTCACCCGCTACACCGACCCGCACGCGGTGCTGGGCTCCCCGCGGTTCTTCTCGCCGGAGCAGGCCCAGGGCCATGAGGTCACTGAGCAGTCGGACCTCTACTCGCTGGGATGTGTGCTGTACGCGATGCTCGCCGAAGGACCTCCTTTCACCGCGGGCAATGCCGTCGGATATGCCTATGCGCATGTGCACGAGACGCCGGAACGGATCGAGAGCCGCCGACCCGAGGTGCCGGCGGACCTGGCGCGCCTGATCCACCGACTGCTGGCCAAACGTCCGGAGGACCGCCCGGCCGGGGCGGGCGAGGTCGCTCTGCGGCTGCGGGCCATGCAGCGGTCCGGCGCAGCGCCGCGCACCCCCAGCGCTTTGGTCAACGGGGCCCGGCAGGTGGTGTGGACCATGCTGGAGGACGGCGAAGGGCTGCTCGCCCAGGGCAGGTTCGCCGACGCCGACCGGCGCTACTGGCAGGCGTTGCAGCAGATCACCCGCCTGGGCGCCGAGGACGAACCGGCGTCCTTCGCCGCGCTGTTCGGCCGCGCCCGGGCACTCGAAGGACTCAACGGCGCCGCCGCGGTGTCCCGCCGCCTGACGGAGCTGGCGCAGAACACCTCATTGGCGCTGGGTCCTGATCACCCGCTCTCCCGCTGTGTCGCCGCCTATGCCGCGTCCCGCGCCGAGTAGGGGCGCCCCGCGGGAGCGGTGAAGGGCTCTGCCCGAAGGCCGACGTGCCCGGGCCGAAGGCCGGCCGGGCCGCGACGGCGCTCGCTCAGGGCAGCACGTTCACGTTCACGTCCGCGGCCAGCCGTATTCGGTCGCCGGGACGCAGAGGAGCGCGGTCCCCCGGACCGAGGCGATAGCCGTGCGCGAAGGTGCCGTTGGTGGAGCCCTCGTCGGAGATCCAGGCGGAGCCGTCCGCCTCGACCGCCACGGTGGCATGCAGCCGCGAGAGGTTGTCGCGGGTGGACAGGAAAGCAACTGCCGGGCAGAGCTGCGGGTCGCGGCCTATGCGTATGCGCACCCCGGGCTCGACGGGCACGATCTCCCCGCCCGGGAAGGACAGCCGCAGCGCCCTGGGCGGGGTGTCCCTGCGGGTCTGCGCGGGGCGGGGCAGCGCGCCGGGAATCATGTTGATCACCCGGGTCTGCTCGTTGTCCGGGTCCACCTGGGGCAGGTCGGCGGTGGGGTCGGGATCGTCGTCCCGGTCCTTCGGCGGTGCCATCAGGGAGAAGGGCACGAAGCAGCCCTGGCAGACCAACTGCCCCGGCCGCACGCCGGGCGTGCCGCACTCCGGACAGACGCCGGTGTCCGTGCCGTCCTTCATCGCCCGCCCCCCTTCGCTCCGTTCGGTTCTTCCCGGGCCGGCCGCGCGCGGGTGGGTTGGTACGTGTGTCCCGGCCGCCGGCTGCGTCACTACGGGGATCGTAGCGATGTCCCGCCCGACCGGGTCAGGGTCGGTGGAGCGGGTTGTGGACAAAGCCGTGGACGGCGGCGTGCGGGCGCTGCGGCCGGTCCCGGTAGCCGTCGAGGTGCAGCCGGTTCCGGTTCAGGCACAACCGCTCGATCCGCGGCGTGAGCAGGTCGAACGTGGCGAATCGTTCCTTGAGCTCGGGGAAGCGCTCCTGGTGGCGCAGGATCTCCTCGCGCGCCAATGCCCAGAACTCGGCTTCGGGAACGCCCAACTGCTGGTCGCACAGCGGCGCGAGGTAGCGGAACACCCCGACGAAGAGGCCCGAATGGATGAACTGTGTCAGGAATTCGGGTGATTCGGTGAGGAGTACGGCTCGTACGTCGTCCGGCATGGTGTCATGCTCGGACAGCGGTTCGGCGGAGACGTTGATGTCGTCGACGAAGTCCTTCACCGCGAGGCGGACCGGGATGTCGTGCTCGTCGAAGACCACGATGGCGTTCTCGCCGTGCGGTGAGAACACCGTGCCGTAGCGGTAGAGGAAGTGCAGCAACGGGGGCAGCAGCGCAGCGAACAGGTGCCGCAGCCAGACCCGGGGGGCGAGTCCGGATCGTTCGACCAGCTCCGCGGTGAAGGCTCGGCCCGTGGGATCGGTGTGCAGCAGCGCGGCGAGCGTACGGGCCCGCTCGCCGGGGTCGAGGTAGGTGCCGAGCGGCTCGCGCCAGATGCAGCCGAGCAGTTCCCGGTACTGGTAGGGCACGGTGGGCAGGGCGTCGTACTGCGGGTGCGCCACCGCGATGGACGCGACCTCGCCGAGCAGAATCACTCTGGTCTCGTCGCGCAGGA
Organism: Actinacidiphila acididurans; assembly: GCF_016918855.1. Lineage (GTDB taxonomy): Bacteria > Actinomycetota > Actinomycetes > Streptomycetales > Streptomycetaceae > Actinacidiphila > Actinacidiphila acididurans. Next base: position 30,716 of record NZ_JADKYB010000012.1, on the reverse strand, counting down.
AGCGGTCCCGGTCGCGCAGGGCGTGCACCCATGCGGTCACGGCGGGCGCGGCAAGGGTGCGTTCGGTGGGCAGGCCACGCCAGACGAGGGTGTTGAGGACGGAGAGGGGGAGTTTGACCGTACGACGACGCGGTCGGGTGACGTTGAGGAAAGTACGGATGGACTGCTGGGGCAGCCGGAGGTCGTTGTCGGTGCCGAGGTGCAGGATGGATCCGTCGGCGATCGCCGGGGCGAACAGCGGGGCGACGACCTGCTCCCACTGCCAGGGGTGGACGGGCAGCAGCAGGTAGTCGGCGGGTTCCCGGCCCCGGTCGGCGATGGCGTGGTGGAAGGTGTCGAGCGTGGCGGGGGCGAGTTCCTCCACGTAGAGGAGATCGGGGGTGGCAAGGGTGGGGATGCCGCGGTATCGGGCCATGTTGCGGTGGACCGCGATCCAGGGCAGCCGGTGGTGCCTGCGGGCCTCAGGTGCCCAGCGGGCGGCGTCCGCGTCGGAGAATCCGATACGTCCTTTGTTGGCGACCAGCCAGGGGTGCCCGGTCTGGTGCCCTTCGAGTTCGGCGTAGTCGAGGTCGGCGAGTTCGGCGGCGCTGAGGGCGGTGGCGTCCAGCCGCGTGTCGGCGCACAGGGTGGCCAGCAGTTCCTTGATCAGGTGTCCGGTGGTGTCTCCGCCGAGTCCGAGCACGGTGTCGTACCCATGTCTGAGGAAGTGCAGGGGATCCCCGGTGGGGCCGATGCTCTCCGGGTCCACGTACCAACTGCCGTACGAACCGCGGCGCGCGCGGAATCGGTAGGTGATGTCGGGGTCGAGGTCCAGGCGGTACGACGTGGGGCCGGCGGTGGGCTCCGGCACCGGGATGATCACCTCTTCGTAGGCGAATTCGGCAAGCATTTTGGCGAGCAGTCGCCGGGCCGCGCGGTGCCAGGCGGCGCCGTCGGGAGAGGGCGGGACGATCACAGGTGGGCTCCTGCACGGGGACGAGGTGGTGGGTCGGAAAACACGCGAGGCCGAGGCCGCCGACCGGACCGGAGCACCGGCGGCCGACCTCAGCCGTTCACATGAGGTGGGACAGGGCTCGGTCGCGGATCATCAGGCCCGCGCGTTTGCCGGGGAGGTCGACCTCGGCGCAGAAGCGGAAACCCGCGGTGAGGAAGGCGGAGACGGAGGGGGTGTTGCGCAGGTCGGGTTCGGCCACCACACGGGTGCAGGCGGGCCGGTGCTCCAGGACCATCCCGCAGACCGTACGCAGCAGGGTGCTGCCGAGGCCGCGGGCACGATCGGCGACGCCACCGATGAGGAGGTGGACGCCGGTGTCGTGGGGCCTCGCCGGGTAGTAGCGGGCGAGCGGGTCCAGGTCGGCGCGGTAGATCTCCCAATAGCTCATCGGGATGTCCTTGAGCACGCCCAGGCAGGGCACACTGCGGCCGTCGCCGTCGAGTTGTGCGCTCAGGTGCTTCTCGGTGATGTGAGCCTCGCCGGCCAGCTCCCAGAACTCGGCGACAGCCGGGTCGTTCATCCATCGGGTGATCAGGGCCAGGTCACGGGCGGGCACCACTGGGACGAGACGGAACGAGCCGTGCGGGGTGTCGGCGGGGCCCCAGGCGGCGATGTGGTCGAGCAGCGCGGCCCGGTCGTCGGTACCCGTCGCGGGGTCACGACCGGCACCCCGCTCCTGTTGGGGTTCCTCAGGGATGAGCGCCAGAGCTTCGGCGGGCAGCTTCAGGTCGAGGGTGTCCTCGGCGCTGGGGTCGGAGGGTGGCAACGGAACTCCTTCCTCTGCTCGGCTCCGGGTGCCCGGCAGCGGGCCGGCGTGTGGTTGGGATGCGGTGCCCGGCGCTCACCGGGCCAGTGGGTTGGGCACGGTGACGTACACGGACTGGGTGTCGACCGGGCCGACGAGTTCGTCCATGCCGTTCAGCCGGGTCAGCAGGTTGGCCTTGCAGCGCAGGTGGGAGGTGTCCAGCAGCAAGTCGGGCAGGGCGCTGCGCCCGCCGACGGTGCCGAGGAAGCGCCGGAAGGCGGCGAGGAGCACCTCTTCGTCGGCCAGCTTCTGGGAGCCGAAGGCACCGATCAGGCCGAAGACGTTGTTGATGCCAAGGTAGTAGGCGAAGCGTTCGTCGGCGATGTCGTCGGCCACGAAGGTGTCGCTGTCGATGCCGATGCCGGGCAGCCGGGCATCGAGGTCGGAGCGGCGGGAGACCCGGAAGTAGTAGCCCTGGTTGTCGCGGTAGCGTCCGCCGGACGGCCAGCCGTCGGCGTCGAGCAGTACCAGGGTGTTCTGCTGGTGGGCCTCCAGGGCGATCCCGGCCTCGCCGTCGAGCCAGAGCACGGGGCGGACGACCGCGTCCAGATAGCGCAGGAACCACTCGGTGGCCACGGCGGCGGCGGGCCGACCCGTGCGCTGGGCCAGGGCGGCGACGAGGACGGCCAGTCGTGAGCGCATGGCGGGCAGCGGCAGGTCCTGCCAGGGGCGGGGCGAGGTGAGTCCGGCGACGCAGTGCGCCTGGTGACCGGCGCCGAAGGCGTTGTGCCTGAGCATCACGTCGAGCCCGGGGACCGGTCGGCCGTCGGCGTCGTTCACCGCGAGCCAGGCCGGGTCGCGCACAATGTCGAACGCCGGGTGCGCGGCGTGCCATTGGACGGCGAGGCCACTGCGCAGCAGGCGATGCACCTCGGTGCCGCGCAGCAGTTCCTTGCGCAGATTCTCTCGGCGGGAGTTGGTGATGCGCAGGCCGAGCGACAGCTTCAGCATCACCGCGGCGTCCGGCCGGTAGACCGTACGCACCGAGGAGGTGGGGTGCCACGCCGTACCGACCGGGCCGAGATCCTGCAGCGCGCCGGCGTCGAACAGGGCGCGTACGCCCGGTCGGTGACGGATGTCGCGGGCCTGCCAGGGGTGCAGCGGCAGTGGTGCCGCGCCTTCGGGCAGCCGCAGGCCGGGCCCGGCGAGGGCCGCCAGCAGGTCGGGGGCGGGCACCGGTCGGCCCCGCTCGGTCCAGGCCGAGTCGGTGGCCAGCAGTTCGGGCGCCACCGCGATCCAGTGCAGCGGGAAGGAGCCGCGCGACTCCGGCGAGTAGGTGGCGGCCTCGGTCTCACCGAGCCCTTCGCGTGACTTGGGCGTGGGGTGCATGGGGTGACCCAGGATCAGCGCCTGTTCCGAGTCGAGGAAGGGCAGCAGCGGCTCGGCCGGTCCCGGCTGTTCGCGGCGCTCGGTGACGAACGCGGCCGTACGGCGTACCGAGTCCGCGACGCGGGCGACGAGGTCGGCGGCTTCGGCCGGGGCACTGTCGCCCTCGCGGGCCAGCAGGGTGGTCAGGGTCACGGCGGTGAGCGGGACGCGATCGGCGCCGGCCAGGTGGGCGGGGCCGAAGCGGTGGTGGCCGGTGTGGGACCAGTGGCGGACGGCGGCCCGTAGCCGGGTGCCGCTGGCCGGCAGCGGCACTGTCAGCATCCCGTCGGCCGGGCGGTCGAGCCCGGTCTCCCGGACCCAGCAGCGCAGCAGGTTCTCGATGGCCGCGGCGTCGGCCACCGCGTACGGCTCGCGTTGTTCCAGCAGGTCCGGCGCCGGGTCCAGATCAGGGGCGGTTCGCACGCGCTGAGGCGGCAGCGCGGCGCCCACCCTGACGAGCGCCTGGTCGATGGGGGTGTGGGGGGTCATGCCGGTGCTCCACTCGTCGTCTGGGCGGGGGGTGGTGCGGCGGGGCCCGCCGGACGGCCGCCGCGGAGAGCGTCACGGAGGCTGCCCGTACGATCGCCGTGGGGTCGCAACCTGTGCGTACGGTTCATGCCGCGGCCTCCTTGGCGGCGGACCGGGCGGCATCCAGCGCCGAGGCCAGTCGGTCCAGCACCGCCTCGGCCTGCTCGTCGGTAATGGTCAGCGGCGGCAGCAGCCGTACGACACTGGCGTGCCGGCCGCCCAGCTCGACGATGAGACCGCGGCGCAGTGCCTCCTGCTGAACCCGCGCGGCCAGGCGTGGGTCGGCGGGCAGCGCTCCGTAGTCGTCGGGGTCGGCCTCGGTGTCGACCAGTTCCACACCGATCATCAGGCCGCGGCCGCGGACGTCGCCGACGCAGGGCTGGTGGGCGGCCAGGCCCCGCAGTCGGGACAGCATGCGGGCGCCGACCGTCGCTGCCCGTTCGTGCAGGCGGTTCTCCCGCACGAAGCGCAAGGTGGCGGTGCCGGCTGCCATCGCCAGTTGGTTGCCACGGAAGGTGCCCGCGTGGGCGCCGGGCTGCCACACGTCCAGTTCCTCGCGGTAGACGATCACGGCGAGCGGCAGGCTGCCCCCGATGGCCTTGGACAGCACCATGACGTCGGGCACCACACCGCTGCGCTCGACCGCCCAGAAGGTGCCGGTGCGCGCCACGCCCGTCTGGACCTCGTCCACGATCAGCGGCACCGAGCGGGCGGCGGTGATCTCGCGCATGCGCCGCAGCCAGAAGTCCGGCGCGGGGATCACGCCGCCCTCCCCCTGCACCACTTCGAGGAGCATCGCCGCGGGCGGCTGCACCCCGCCCTTGGGGTCGTCCAGCACATTGGCCGTCCAGCGGGCGGACAGTTCGGCGCCCCGGTCGCCGCCGACCCCGAACGGGCAGCGGTAGTCGTACGGGTACGGCAGCCGGATGACGCGCCCGCCGTTGTCGTCGGCGCAGGCGCGTACCGTCGTGTCTCCGGTGGCGGCCAGCGCACCGGCCGTCATGCCGTGGTAGGCGCCGGAAAACGCGAGCAGGCCGTGCCTGCCGGTGGCGATCCGGGTCAGCTTGAGCGCGGCTTCCACCGCGTCGGTGCCGGCCGGACCGCAGAACTGGACCCGGCCGTGGTCGGCGAGTTCAGGCGGCAGGGTCTCGAACAGGGCCGTGGTGAAGGCATCCTTGACCGGGGTGGCCAGGTCCAGCGCGTGCAGCGGCGCCCCTGAGTCCAGGACGTCCCGAACGGCCTCCAGGACGACCGGGTGGTTGTGGCCGAGGGCGAGGGTGCCCGCGCCGGACAGGCAGTCCAGGTAGCGGCGTCCGTCGGCGCCCTCGACGTTCATTCCCCGGGCCCGGACCGGGACTACCGGCAGTGACCGGGCGTAGGTGCGCGCAGCGGACTCGCGCTGCTCCTGCCGCCGCAGAATGCCCTCCCCCGTCATCGACTCGTCGTCCTGTGCCGCGATGTGCCCCGGCGCGCTCGGCATGGCCGCCACGTGCTGTCTCCTCCGGATCGGCGTACGGTCACCTCGTCCCCCGTCCGTACTAACGACGCGGTGACGGAGCGATCACGGCCGTTCGACAGAAGTTTCCGCGGCCGAACCGGATGCGACCGCCCGCCGCCATGGCCGGGCAGGAGCGCTCGACACTCAGGGGGCACCGCCCATACCACCGATACGCATGCACTTTGTGGCCGCCGCCGTGGTGCTGCTGCTCATGAGTACGGTCACCGCGTGCGGTTCCGGGGACCGTTCAACGGACCACAAGCCCTCGGAATCCGTCACTGTCAGTGACGGACGGGCGCTGCCGACCTCCTTCCCGACCGGCCTCGGCGATCTGCACCAGTGGGAACAGGCGTACGTCGCACCAAGGGCAAAAACGGGTAAGGACCCGTCTCAGGGAGACGGGTCCTTACCCGTGTGGGACCGCGCCGTACAGCACTTACCCGTGCGGGCCGCTGCGGGCTCGACGCGGAACCGGTGTCAGTGGCGTGCGACCAGCGTGAAGGGCGCGAGTTCGGCGGCGAGTTCCTCGTGCACCAGCACCTTCAGCAGGGTGCCTTCGCCGGTGTGCTCCTCGGACAGAACCTCGCCTGCGGTGTGCACCCGGGAGACCAGGCCGCCGTGGGTGTACGGCACCAGCGCCTCGACTTCGACGTCCGGCCGCGGCAGCTCCTCGTCGATCAGCTCCAGCAACTGGTCGATGTTGTGACCGGTGCGGGCGGAGACCGCGATGGCGTGCTTCTCTTCGCGCAGCAGCCGCTGCAGGACCAGCGGGTCGGCCGCGTCCGCCTTGTTGACGATCACGACCTCCGGCACGTCGAGGGCGCCGACCTCACGGAACACCTCGCGGACCGCGGCGAGCTGCTCCTCGGGAGCCGGGTGTGAGCCGTCGACCACGTGGAGGATCAGGTCGGCCTCGGCCACCTCCTCCATGGTGGAGCGGAACGCCTCGACCAAGTGGTGGGGCAGGTGCCGGACGAATCCGACGGTGTCGGCGAGGGTGTAGAGCCGACCACTGGGTGTCTCGGCCCGCCGGACGGTCGGGTCCAGGGTGGCAAACAGCGCGTTCTCCACCAGGACGCCGGCCCCGGTCAGCCGGTTGAGCAGCGAGGACTTGCCGGCGTTGGTGTAGCCCGCGATGGCCACCGACGGCACCTTGTGCCGCTTGCGTTCCTTGCGCTTCAGGTCGCGGCTGGTCTTCATGTCCGCGATCTCCCGGCGCGCCCTGGCCATCTTCTCGCGGATCCGCCGCCGGTCGGTCTCGATCTTGGTCTCACCGGGACCACGGGTCGCCATGCCGCCGCCCGAGGAACCGGAGCCACCGCCACCCATCTGGCGGGACAGCGACTGACCCCAGCCGCGCAGCCTGGGCAGCATGTACTGCATCTGGGCGAGCGCCACCTGGGCCTTGCCCTCTCGGGACTTGGCGTGCTGGGCGAAGATGTCGAGGATCAGCGCGGTCCGGTCGACCACCTTCACCTTGACGACGTCCTCCAGGTGGATGAGCTGGCCGGGGCTGAGCTCACCGTCGCAGACCACGGTGTCGGCGCCGGTCTCGACGACGATGTCCCGCAGTTCCTGCGCCTTGCCCGAACCGATGTACGTGGCTGGGTCCGGCTTGTCACGGCGCTGGATGACGCCGTCCAGCACGACGGCGCCGGCGGTCTCGGAGAGGGCGGCGAGCTCGGCCAGGGAGTTCTCAGCGTCGTCCACGGTGCCGGAGGTCCACACGCCGACGAGCACCACCCGCTCCAGCCGAAGCTGCCGGTACTCGACCTCGGTGATGTCCTCGAGCTCGGTGGAGAGTCCGGCCACCCGGCGCAGTGAGGCCCGGTCGTCACGGTCGAGCTGGTCGCCGTCCCGCTCCTCGTCGATCCCCAGGTTCCAGGTGAGGTCCTCTTCCATCAGGGCATCGGCTCGGAGGTGCTCGGGGAGGCTCCGGCGGCTGGTCGAAGAGGCGGAGGTGCGAGAAGTGGAGGTCATTTGATCCTTCGGTCGTACGGTCGGGTTCGGCGGCGGTCCTGAGCCGTCTCCACGATGGTCGCATGTACGGGGTGTGCGGTCATACGTGTTTACCGGGACTGCTGCCGTCATCCTTCTCAACGTTTTCGGGCACTCCAGGATTCCCGGCCAGGGCCGGTGGACAAGCCGCAGGCGGAGATCACTCGAACGAGTGCACGATCAGCCGAAACCCGGTCCGGCACTCGCGCGTTCACACAGCGTAGTCATCGAGAGGCCGTTCGAGTCGCGGACGGCCGCTGAATCAGGAGGTGGACGCGGTGGGACGTGGGCGAATCACGACGGCGGGCCCGGGCAGGGCGCGGCGACGGTTCGTAAGGCCGCTCGTGCAATCAGGGACGGGCCGAGGCCATGGCCGGCTTGGCGCGGTAGACGTCGTACACGCCGGGGACCGAGCGCATCGCGCGCATGAGAGCGGTCAGCGCGTGCCGGTCGGGGAGTTCCACCGTGTACGTGTGGCGGACCCGATGCTCCTGAGGCGGCTCCACCGCGGCCGAGACGATCCCGACCCCCTGGGCGGCGATCGCTTCGGTGAGATCGGCGAGCAGCCGCGGGCGGCTGAGGGCCTCGGCGAGCACGGTGGCACGGTATCCGCCCGCGGGCGTGCCGTCGCTCCAGCGGACGGGCACCGTGCCGCGCCCGGTCGCGATCATCCGTACGGCGGTGGGGCATTCCACGCGGTGGACGGCCACTGCGCCGCCCCGGATGGCGAAGCCTGTTACCCGGTCGGGCGGCACAGGCGTGCAGCAACGGGCCAGCCGGACCATCGCGCCCGGCAGATCGGCCACGGCGACGGGCTCGCCGGTTCGGGCGGCGTCCAGGGCCGGGGCCGGCCGCAGGGCGGGGGCCTGCGCCGGGCGTTCGGAGCCGTCCTCCACGGGATCCGCCGGATGCTGGGTGAGCCAGCGGGCGATGGCGATGCGGGCGGCGGGGGTGGCGGCGTGCTCCAGCCAGTCGGGGTCGGGCCCGGAGGAGGCGGAGTCGTCCATCAGCAGTTGCAGGGTGTCCCCGTCACGGAGCTTGGTGCCCAGCGGGGCGAGCCGGCCGTTGACGCGGACACCGACGCAGGCGTGCCCCGCCTCGCCGTGCACCGCGTAGGCGGCGTCGACGCAGCTCGCCCCGGCGGGCAGCCGGAGCGTACCGGAGGCATCGCCGCCCTGCTGGGTGACCACGGTGATCTCGCGGTCCTGCGCGAGGTCATCGCGCAGGGCGCTCCAGAAGGTGTCCGGGTCGGGCGCGGCGCGCTGCCACTCCAGCAGGCGGGCCAGCCAGCCGGCCTGGGTGGGGTCCACCCGCTCACCGTCGGCGGCCTGGGGCTGCTCCGCGACTTCATGCGGGTCGCCGAGGGCGATCACTCCGGCCTCGGCCACCCGGTGCATCTTGCGGGTACGCACCAGGATCTCGGCGATCCTGCCGCCGTTGTCGGCGACGGCGGTGTGCAGCGACTGGTACAGGTTGAACTTGGGCGCGGCGATGAAGTCCTTGAACTCGGCGATCACCGGCGTGAAGCAGGTGTGCAGTTCACCGAGGACCGCGTAGCAGTCGGCGTCCTCGGCGACCAGCACCAGGATCCGGCCGAAGTCGCAGCCGCCGAGCGGGGCGCCGCCGCGTTTGAGCCAGACGCGGTGGACCGAGACGGCATGCCGGGGCCGTATGGCGACCTCGGCGGCGATCCCGGCCTCGCGCAGCACCGTGCGTACGTCGGCGGCGACGGCGCCGAGCGGGTCCTCGGCAGCCAGGGCATCGGCCTCGATCATGGCACGGGTACGGGCGTGCTCCTCCGGGTGGAGGATGGCGAAGACCAGGTCCTCCAACTCGGTCTTGAGCGCCTGCACGCCCAGCCGTTCGGCGAGCGGGATCAGCACGTCCCGGGTGACGCCGGCGATCCGGGCCTGCTTTTCGGGCCGCATCACGCCGAGGGTCCGCATGTTGTGCAGCCGGTCGGCGAGTTTGATCGACATCACCCGTACATCGCTGCCGGTCGCGACGAGCATCTTGCGGAAGGTCTCGGGTTCGGCGGCGGCGCCGTAGTCGACCTTCTCGAGCTTGGTGACACCGTCGACGAGGTAGCGCACCTCCTCGCCGAACCCGAGGCCCACCTGATCGAGGGTCACCTCGGTGTCCTCGACGGTGTCGTGCAGCAGGGAGGCCGTCAATGTCGTCGTCTCGGCGCCGAGTTCGGCCAGGATGAGGGTGACCGCGAGCGGATGCGTGATGTAGGGCTCGCCGCTCTTGCGGGTCTGGCCGCGGTGCGAGGACTCTGCGAGCAGGTAGGCGCGGCGGAGCGTCTCGACCGCGTCGGCGCGCACTTCCGGATGGCGGGTGCGGTGCACCTTGATCAGATGCTCGATGGCGTCGGGGACGCGGTCCCTGCCGCCACCGGTGCCGAGCAGGGCGGCCCGGCCGAGTCGCCGCAAGTCGATGGTGCGCAACCCGCGCCTGCGGGCCTGGGCGGCACGTCCCGCGTTCACCGCGTTCTCTGCGCTCATCGGGCACCTCCGGCAGCGTGGACCGGCCGCGGGAGCCCTCGCACGACCCGCGGGGCCGCGCCGGTGATTGATGCTATCGAGCCCACCACGTGCGGCAGTCACGCTCTCGCCGAGAGTGATCCCCGTCACCCGTTCGAGGGAATGACTACGCACGGTCTCGACCGGATACGTCCAGTTGCGATCGATGCCCCGGGTTGGGCCGAAAGGGACCGAACAACGGCCCTACGGCCGGTGCTGGGCGATGCCGGGGCTGAGCCAGACGGGGTCCACCGTGCCCTGTGCGAGGATCACCGCGGGTCCGGTCATCTCGATCTCGCCGTCGGCGCGTTCGGTGATCACCAGGCGGCCACCGGGGACATCCACGGTGTAAGTGACGGGGTGCCCGGAGTGCACCGGGTCGTGCCCGTCGCGGCGGGCGGCGGCGACCATCACGGCGCACGCGCCGGTGCCGCAGGACCGCGTCTCGCCCGAGCCGCGTTCGTGGACCCGCAGGGCCACATGGCGGGGACCACGGTCGACGACGAACTCGACGTTGGTGCCGGCCGGGTAGGCCTCGGCGGGGACGACAGCGGGGGCGCGCAGCAGGTCACCGGCGTCGTCCAGGGAGGCGACGAAGGCGACGGCGTGGGGGTTGCCCATGCTGACGTGCACCGCGGGCCAGGTGCGGTCGCCGACGGAGACGGTGACAAGGCCGTCCGGGAACACCGCGCGGCCCATCCGAACGGTGATGTCACCGGGGGTGCCGTCGTCGGCGTCCTTGGCGATGTGCACCCCGCGCACGCCGGCGCGGGTGGCGATGGCCAGGTCGCCGGCATCGGCGAGGCCGGCGCACTGGAGGTAGCGGGCGAAGACACGTACGCCGTTGCCGCACATCTCGGCGATGGAGCCGTCGCTGTTGCGGTAGTCCATGAACCACTCGGCCTGGTCCGCCAGCGCGGCGGCCTCGGGGTGGGCGGCGGAGCGGACGACCCGCAGCAGTCCGTCGCCGCCGATGCCGGCCCGCCGGTCGCACAGCCGGGCGACGTCGGCGGCGGACAGGTCGAGCAGGCCGTCCGGGTCGGGGACGATCACGAAGTCGTTCTCGGTGCCGTGGCCCTTGAGGAAGGTCAGCGGCGCGGCACCGTGGGGCGCGTGTGTCACATGTCCGATCGTACGGGGCGGCGGGCACCGGGGCGCGGCCGGACGGACCCCACGTGGAGCGGGGCGGGACGGCCGGGGCCGGATCAGCGCAACCGGGCGACGCGCCAGACGGCGAGTGCGGCCAGGAGCACGGTCACAGCGGCGTATGCGGCGACAAAGCGCCAGTCGGCGCGTTTGCCGGAGCCGCGGGGCGGCAGTCCGGGCCAGGTGTGGCCGATCCGCCGGGCGGCCATCAGGCCCCAGCCTGCGGAGCAGCAGCAGAGCAGCAGGCCGAGCATGGCCACGACCGGTCCGGCGTCCCCGGACTCGAAGGCCAGGGGGAAGGCGAACATGAGCGAGCCGCCGACCGCGAGGGCCACGATCGGGGCGAGTTGCCAAAGGCGCAACTGCCGAGGCGGGCGCAGCGCCCGGAAGAAGGACTGGCCCTCACCCTCGGGCGGAAGGGGCTCGATGGTATCGAGCGCTTCGAGTGACGGGAGGGAATCGAGCGAGCCCAGGGGATCCCCCGGGTCCAGGGGTTCGAGTCCGTCGGCGGGTTCCTCGGATTCCAGGGCCTCGACGGAGTCCTGGTGGGCACGCGCACCGGGAACGCCACGGGCCGCCCCCTGGGACTCGTGAGGCATACCTGAATCCGCCGTCGCGTCGCGCCCGTGTGGGGTGTCGCGTGGGCCGGCTGCCATCGCCACGCGCCCTCCCGATCTCCGACACCGTAGCTCGATTCTGATGATGGCACGGGCGAAGGCCGGCTCAGTGGTACCGGAGCGTCCCGATGCCATCACGTGATCAGGCTGTGACCGCTTCCCGGAGCAACGTCAGCGCGTCGTCGGTGAGTTCCTGGCCGCGCGAGGTGAGCCAGCGCACGCGCGGGTCACGGCGGAACCACGAATCCTGGCGGCGGGCAAAGCGTTTGGTGGCGCGTACGGTTTCGGCGCGTGCCTCCTGCTCGGTGCACTCGCCGGCGAGGGCGGCGAGCATCTGCTGGTAGCCGAGGGCGCGGGAGGCGGTGAGTCCGTCGCGCAGGCCGGCGGCCTCCAGGGTGCGGACTTCAGCGACGAGGCCGGCGTCCCACATGCGGTCCACACGACGGGTGATGCGGTCGTCGAGTTCCGGGCGGGGCACGTCCACGCCGATCTGCACCGTGTCGTAGACCGATTCGTGGCTGGGGAGGTTGGCGGTGAAGGGCCGGCCGGTGATCTCGATGACCTCCAGGGCGCGCACGATGCGGCGGCCGTTGCTGGGCAGGATCGCGCGGGCGGCCTCGGGGTCAGCGGCGGCCAGTCGGGTGTGCAGGGCGCCGGAGCCGAGGGCGCGGAGTTCATCCTCCAGCCGGGCGCGCACGGCGGGGTCGGTGCCGGGGAACTCCAGGACGTCGAGGGCGGCGCGAACGTACAGGCCGGAGCCGCCGACGAGGACGGGGACGCAGCCGGCGGCGAGCAGGCGGTCGATCTCGGCGCGGGCGAGGCGCTGGTAGTCGGCGACGTTGGCGGTCTCGGTGACGTCCCAGATGTCCAGGAGGTGATGCGGGACGCCGTCGCGCTCGGCCGGAGCGAGCTTGGCGGTGCCGATGTCCATGCCGCGGTAGAGCTGCATGGAGTCGGCGTTGATCACCTCACCGCCGAAGGTCTTCGCCAGGGCGACACCCAGGTCGGACTTTCCGGCCGCGGTGGGGCCGACGACGGCGATGACACGGTTCTTCACCCGATCAGTCTCCTCTTCTCCCGCGAGGTCTCCCAAATCCCGCCAGGTCTCCTGAAGGGCTTCTCCCGCCCGGCGGCCCGGACGAGCCGGTGAGCAAGGGACTTAGGCCGAGGTGCGATTGCGGGCGCGCGGGGCAGCCGGCGCGAGTATTGTCGGGAGGCGTGAGGGGTTTGTGGCGGTATGCGCGTTATGAACCCTGAGTGGGCCGCCATCTTCGAAGGAATGCGAGAGAAGGTGCCACATGAGCTTCATGGACACGCTCAAGGGCAAGCTCGGAATGTCGAAGGACAAGGCCGCGGACACCGCGCGTGAGCACGACGACCAGATCGACTCCGGGATCGACAGGGGCGCACAGTCCGCCGACTCCAAGACCGGTGGGAAGCACAGCGACCAGATCGACTCGGGCGCGGACAAGGCCAAGGGCTCCATGGACGATTTCGGCAACCAGGGCGGCGGCGAGGGCTCATCCTGATCCGGGGCTCAAGACCCGGGCAGGGCGTCCGGACTCACGTCCAGGTCGCGACGAAGTAGGCCACGCCGTAGGGCACGGCCTGGTGGAGGAGTTCGCCCGTAAGGCCCGCGCTCTCGGCCGCTCCGGCAAGGATCTGCCAGGGCGCGCGGCCTGCGGCCTTCAGTTCGGCTGCCAGCCCGGCGTCCAGGCCGGCGAGGGCCGAGTGGTCGGCGGCGCCCAGCGCGGCGGCGACAGCGGCGTCGAAGGGTTCGGCGCGCTCGTCGAGGTAGCCCGGCGCCTTGACCGTACGGCAGGCGCTGCCGTCGCCCATGACCAGCAGTGCGACCCGGCCGTCGGCCCGGCCGAGTTCCTGGCCCCGAGCAACGCACGCCTGGGGCGCCAGGTCCTCGGCGACACCGAGTCCGTACACGGGCGCGCCGCTCCAGCCGCGCAGCAGCCAGCCGGCGACGGCCAACGACGGCGGCAGGACACGTAGGCCCGTGACGTCGGAAGCCGGGCCGTCGGAAGCGGGTGTGGCCGCACCGAGGGACGCACCGAGGGAGACGTCCAGCGGCACCCCGAACTCCCGGAACGAGCCCGGTGAACCCTGCTCGAACTCGCCCGTGCGCGACTCGGTCGCCGGCCCGACGACCACCAGGCGGTCCGGCCGGGAGGCGGCCAGCACACCGACGGCGTCGGCGCAGGCGGCCCGCAGCTCGTCCAGGTCGGGCGCGGCCCCCGCCGCCACTTCGGGCACCAGCAGGGGCGGACACGGGCACACGGCAGCGGCGACGAGCATGATCGCCACACTACCCGGCGCCGCCCGTCACAAGGAGTCGGCCGGAGCCGTCCCGTCAGGCGTACGCGGCGCCCGAAATCAGCTCGGGACCGCGCAGCCGCCCACCGCGGGCTCGGCGGCCGCAGCCGGCGCCCCGATCGTCGGGATGCCGAGCATGACGCCCTTGGGGGCGGGCGGGGCGGCGTTGCGCAGCTCCCACGCGTCGCCGGCCCGGGTGCGGCGGACGGCGAGCGCCGGGCCCTGCGCCAGCAGGTGGTGCGGGGCGGCGTAGCTGATCTCGACGGTGACCATGTCGCCCGGGCGGACCGGTTCGGCCGGCGGGGTGAAGTGGACCAGACGGTTGTCGGGGGCGCGGCCGGACAGGCGGTGCGTGGCGTCGTCCTTGCGGCCCTCGCCCTCGGCGACCAGCACCTCGAGCGTGCGGCCGACCTGCTTCTTGTTCTCCGCCCAGGAGATCTCCTCCTGGAGGGCGACCAGCCGCTCGTACCGTTCCTGCACGACGGCCTTGGGGATCTGGCCGTCCATCTCGGCGGCGGGCGTGCCGGGCCGCTTGCTGTACTGGAAGGTGAACGCCTGGGCGAACCGGGCCTCGCGCACCACGTGCAGCGTCTGCTCGAAGTCCTCCTCGGTCTCGCCGGGGAAGCCCACGATGATGTCGGTGGTGATCGCGGCGTCCGGCATGGCGGCCCGCACCTTGTCGATGATGCCGAGGTAACGATCCTGCCGGTAGGAGCGGCGCATCGCGCGCAGGACGCGGTCGGAGCCGGACTGCAGCGGCATGTGGAGCTGGTGCATCACCGTGGGCGTCTCGGCCATGGCGGCGATGACGTCGTCGGTGAAGTCGCGCGGGTGCGGCGAGGTGAAGCGGATCCGCTCCAGCCCCTCGACGCCGCCCGTGGCGCGCAGCAGCTTGCCGAAGGCCTCGCGGTCGCCGATGTCGGAGCCGTAGGCGTTGACGTTCTGGCCGAGCAGGGTGACCTCGACGACGCCCTCGGCGACCAGCGCCTCGACCTCGGCGAGGACGTCGCCCGGGCGCCGGTCCTTCTCCTTGCCGCGCAGCGCCGGCACGATGCAGAAGGTGCAGGTGTTGTTGCAGCCGACCGAGATCGCGACCCAGGCGGCGTACGCCGACTCGCGCCGCGACGGCAGCGTGGAGGGGAAGGTCTCCAGCGACTCAGCGATCTCGACCTGGGCCTCTTCGGCGATCCGAGCCCGCTCCAGCAGCACCGGGAGCTGACCGATGTTGTGGGTGCCGAAGACCACGTCGACCCAGGGGGCGCGCTTGACGATGGTGTCGCGGTCCTTCTGCGCGAGGCAGCCGCCCACGGCGATCTGCATACCGGGCCGGGTGGTCTTCTTCGGCGCGAGCTGCCCGAGGTTGCCGTAGAGGCGGTTGTCGGCGTTCTCGCGCACGGCGCAGGTGTTGAACACCACGACGTCCGCCCCGTCGTCCCCCTCGGCGGCGCGCACGTAACCGGCGTCCTCGAGGAGGCCGGCCAGCCGTTCGGAATCGTGGACGTTCATCTGGCACCCGTAGGTGCGGATCTCATAGCTTCGCTTGCCGCCCACAGTCCGGCTCCGGTCACTGCTGCTCATGCGACAAGGGTAGGCGGCCCGGGCGCGGGCTTTCGCCGGACCGGGGCTTTCGCCGGGCCCGTCCCCGCTGGCAGGATCCCGGGGCATGGAAGCACCTCACCCCGACGGGCGCGCGGCCGACGCCGCCCTCTCCGGCCGGGTGGGGCGGCGGCGCGCGGTGCAGATCGCCCTGGCCTCGGGGTCCGCGCTGGCCCTGGGGCTGTGGTGGGTGCTCCCCTCGGACGGCCCTTCGTATCCGCACCGGCCGATCTCGTTCGCCACCGGGGTCGCCGACGGCGTCTACGAGAAGTACGGGGTGCTGCTCAAATCGGACCTGGTCACCGCGCTGCCCGGGGTGGACGTACGGCTGGTGCACACCGCGGGCTCGGTCGACAACATCGAGCGGGTGGTCTCGGGCCGGTCCGACTTCACCATCGCGGCCGCGGACGCCGTGGCCGACTACCAGGGGCCCGGCAAGGGCGACCTGCGGGCCTGCGCCCGGCTCTACGACGACTACATGCAGCTCGTAGTGCCCCGCGATTCGAAAGTACGGTCCGCCCGTGACCTGCGGGGACTGCGCGTGGGCGTGGGTCAGGCGGGCTCCGGGGTGAACCTGATCACACGCCGGCTGCTCACCGCCGCCGGCCTGGACATCGCCAAGGACATCACGGCGTACCCGGTCGGCATCGACCAGGCGCCGGCGATGCTGCTGAGCGGGCGCCTGGACGCCTTCTTCTGGTCCGGCGGCCTGCCCACCGCGGCGGTGACCGCGATGGCCACACCGGTGGCCCGGATCAGGCTGGTGCAGCTCGGCGACCTGGTGGGACGGCTGCACGCCATGGGTCCGCGGATGCAGTACTACCGGCAGGCGGTGATGCCGGCCGACGCCTACCCCAAGGCCCAGGGCGGCCAGGCCGTCGCCACCATCGCGGTGGCGAACCTGCTGGTCACCACCGACCGTGCCGATGCCGGGCTGGTCCAGCGGCTCACCCGGGCCGTCATCGACAGCAGGGACGCGATCGGCAAGAAGGTGCACGCGGCGCAGCTCGTCGACCTGCGCACGGCCGTCTTCACCGACCCGCTGCCTCTGCACGTGGGCGCGGCCCGCTACTACCGGTCGGTCAAGCCGTAACGATTCACCACCGGCCTTCAGCCGCGGGTTTCCTTCAAGCTTGCCTTCACATCCGCGTTCACGCCCGCGTTCGTGCCCGCCTTCACACCCGCACCGGCGCCCGCCGCGGCACCTTCAGCGTGACTTCCAGGCCGTGCGGCTCGCGGCGGTCGAAGACGATCGCGCCGCCTCCTTGGCCGATGAGGGTGCGGGCGATCGACAGGCCCAGGCCCGAGCCCTGCACGTTCTGGTGCCGGTTGCTGCGCCAGAAGCGGTCGCCTATGCGGGCCAGTTCCTCGTCGGTGAGGCCCGGACCGCTGTCGGCGACCGTGATCAGCACGTGGTCGTCGTCCGCGGCGATCCGTACAGACACCCCCTCACCGTTCCTCCCGGCCGCCCCCGCTCCGTCCTTCGCGGAGCCGGCCGTGAACTTGATCGCGTTGTCCATGACGGCGTCCAGCGCGCTGGACAGTGCCACCGGGTCGGCCCAGCCGGTGGCCGCGCCCGGGTCCGGGGGTTCGGTGAACTCCACCGCCGTGCCGGCCCGCTCCCCCGCCGGCCGCCAGGCAGCCACCCGGGTACGTACCAGCTCGACGATGTCCGTGACGGCCCGGTGGCTGTCGCCGCTCTCGGCGCCGCTCTCCGCAACGGCCAGCCCCAGCAGGTCGTCCAGCACCTGGGCGAGGCGATGGCCCTCCTCCTTGACCGACTCGGCCTCGGTGTGTCCGGCCGGCAGTTCCAGGCCGAGGAGTTCGACGCGCAGCAGGAGCGCGGACAAGGGGTTGCGCAGCTGGTGGGAGGCGTTGGCGACGAAAGCGCGCTGCTGGTCGAGGACTTCCTCGACGTTGTCGGCCATCTCGTTGAACGACAGGATCAGGCGGCGCAGTTCGGGCGGTCCGCCGGCCGCCTCGACCCGGGAGGTCATCCTGCCGGTCGCGATGTCGTGGGTGACCCGGTCCAGACGGGCGACGGGCAACAGCACCCAGGCGGTGAGACGTACGGCGAACAGCACGGCCACGGCCATCGCGGCGAGTTCACCGGCGGCCAGCACCAGCCAGCCGCGCAGGATGCGGGTGCGCAGGGCGCCGGTCGGCGAGTCGGTGACGACCACCGCGACCACGTCGCCGTCGCGCACGATGGGCGAGGAGATGGCGAGGGTGCGGTGCTGCCAGGGCCAGATCTGGTTCGGGTCGTGGGCGCGGCGGCCGAGCAGCGCGGAGTAGTAGGAGTCGGAGAGTTCGCCGTGGGTGGGCAGCCGCCAGTTCGCGGGGGCGGTGGCCATGGCGGTCCGGTCGCGGTAGAAGACGCCGGCCCGGATGCCGTAGAGCTGCTGGTAACGATCGAGTTCGGTGCGCAGGGTGTGCAGCCGTTCGACGTCGTCCGTGGTGACGGCGGTCTGCTCGTCGCGGGCGGTCACGAACTGGGCGAGCGCGGCGAACCGGGTGGTGTCGTCGATCCGGTCGACCACGACGCGCTGCTGCTGGGACGCGGCCTCGCTCGCGGCGAGCGGGAAGCCGAGGGCCAGCAGAACGCCTGCCATCAGCGCGATGAGCAGCGGGAGGAGTCGATTGCGCACGTGCCGGCCTGCCCCGCCGGTCAGCCGGCCGGGACCACGAGCCGGTAACCGACCCCGCGGACCGTCTCGATCATCGCCGGGGTGCGCAACTTGGCACGCAGACTGGCGACATGGACCTCCAGGGTGCGGCCGGTGCCCTCCCACGCGGTACGCCACACCTCGCTGATGATCTGCTCCCGGCGGAAGACCACGCCCGGCCGCTGGGCGAGCAGCGCGAGCAGGTCGAATTCCTTCCGGGTGAGCGCCACGGGCGCGCCGTCGACGGTCACCTGACGGGTGGCGGGCTCGATGGCGACCCGGCCGAGCAGCAGGACTTCGGCGGGCTCGGCGGCCGCAGCTTCCTGCGGCGGGTACGGCGCGGTGGCCGGTCCACCCGCAGACGGCGCGGCGGTTCCCGCGGACGCCGTGGGTCCGGTGGCAGGTGTCCTGAGCGGGGGACGGCGGGCCACGGCGTGGATCCGGGCGAGCAGTTCGCCGGTGTCGTACGGCTTGACGACGTAGTCGTCCGCGCCGAGATTGAGGCCGTGGATGCGGGAGCGGACGTCGGCGCGGGCGGTGACCATGATCACCGGGGTGGCGGTCAGCCGCCTGATCCGGCTGCACACCTCGAAGCCGTCCTGGTCGGGCAGGCCGAGGTCGAGCAGCACGCAGTCGAACCCCGGGCCCTGGTCGGGCAGCAGCGCCTCGATCGCCTCCTCGCCGCCGCGGGCGTGCCGCACGTGGAAGCCGTGCTTGCCGAGAACCGCCGAGAGGGCGGCGGCGACCCGGTCGTCGTCCTCGACGAGCAACAACCGCATGCCTCACCTCCTCCTGATCCCCGGTCCGGGCCCGACCCCCTGCCGGGCCCCTGCCGGAACAGTCGTCCGCGCCCTGCCGTACGGTTGCGGTCGGCGGCGCGCGGCGTTTTCGGATGCTGTTCGTTTGTCCTGTGGACGGAATCCACGCCGATGGGACCAGGGTGCGTCAAGGGGGTACCG
The DNA here is from genome assembly GCF_016918855.1 of Actinacidiphila acididurans. Lineage (GTDB taxonomy): Bacteria > Actinomycetota > Actinomycetes > Streptomycetales > Streptomycetaceae > Actinacidiphila > Actinacidiphila acididurans. The sequence goes on along the minus strand of NZ_JADKYB010000012.1, from coordinate 11,691 downwards.
GCTCACGGCGCGGACCGTTACCGAGCCGGTACGCGTCGCAGGCGCCCCGTGTGCGGCCGCCGCACCGCGCCGACGTGCGAACGTCGCTTGACGTGGGCACTCGCAGTGGGTTGCATACGCTTTGTGACCGCACTTCTTCCCGGGGTCCCTGCGTGGACCCGGTGATTGTCGCGGGGGCGGGCCCGGTTGGCCTAGCCCTCGCTCTCGCGCTGGCCCGCCGTGAGGTCCCCGTCATCGTGTTCGACGAGGCGGAGACCCCGACCAGCGCCGAAGGACTGCGGCGGCCGCGCACCGCGGTACTCGGGCCGGCGACGACCGCGCTGCTGGAGCGGCTCGGCTACGGCGCGGTCCGCCGCGACGGCACCACCTGGCAGGGCTGGCGCACGCTGCGCCGCCGTACGGAGATGCTGCGGATCGACTTCACCTCCTCCCCCGACGAGGCCCCCCTGCACATCGCCCAGCACCGGCTGGAGGCCGGGCTGCGGGCCGCCCTGCTCAACTGCGGCCCCGCCAGGGTCGTGACGGGCTGCAGGGTGGACGCCATCGAGCAGGACGCGCACGGCGTCTCGGTGCACACCCGGGGCGAGCACGAGACCTGGTGGCGCGGCAGTTTCCTGGTGGGCAGCGACGGTCCGCGCTCGACGATCCGCAAGCTGCTGGGGGTACGGTTCCCCGGCCGCACCGCCGTCGACCGGCACGCGGTGGCCGTGGTCGAGGCCGAACTCCCCGAGCCCGGCGTGGCCTTGCTGCACCGGGACCCGCCAGGAGCGCCGGCCGGGCAGGAGATCACCGCGCGCCCGCTGCCGGACGGACTGTGGCGGCTGGACTGGCTGCTGCCCGCGCAGACCCGCCAACTCACCTCGGACGCACTGGTCGAACGACTCCGCGCCACCCTCACCACCTGGTGCGGCGAGGTGGTGCCCTACGAACTGATCGGCTCGGCCGACTACTCCGTGCATCAGCGGCTGGCCCGGCGCTGGCGGGTCGGCCGGGTCTTCCTCGCCGGGGACGCGGCGCATCTGATGGGCGCACTGGGGGCGCAAAGCATCGAGGAGGGCATCCGCGACGCCGAGAATCTCTCCTGGAAACTTTCCATGGCCTGGCACGACGGGGCCTCCAAACTCCTCCTCAACAGTTACGAAGCCGAACGGCGCGGCGCGGTGGGCGTACGACTGCGCGCCACCGACCAGGCACTGCCGCTGCTGCGGGCCAGCGGAGCCTGGCAGACAGTACGGCAGACCCTGCTGGCCGGATCCGGGCGCGGCCAGATCGAAATGCTGACCGACAGTCACCTCGGCCGCGGCGCAACGGCGGCGTCCTCGGTGTACGCGCGCTCGCCCCTGACGCTGCCCGCCCAGCGTTCCGGCAGCAAATCCGGGCCTTCACCGCTGACCGGCGGGTGCGACACACCGCTGGGCGGGATCGTCAGCGATGTGCCGGTGACCGCGATGGACGGCACGGTGGGACGGTTGCGGGACCGGCTCGGGCGGGGGCTGGTGGTGGTGCTGGTCGCCCCCGGCACCGGGGTGTGGGAGAGCCGCCACTGGCTGACCGCCGGCCTGATGCCCCGGCTGGCCTCCGCGGTCGCGGCACTGCCCACCCGCGCGGAACTGCTGGTCACCGAGAGCTATCCGGGAGCCAGCGCCCACCTCGTGCTGCTGATCCGCCCGGACGGGCACCTGGTGGCCACCATGGTGGGCTGCCGCCCCGCCGAGCTGTACGCCTACGCCGACCTCGCCCGCGGCGGCCCCCCGGTACCGTCCCAGGCGAGCGGTCCGGATCCCACCGATGCGAGTGGTGCCTCGGCGGGCGCGGACGACCAGGTCGGCGGCCGCAGAGGCTGAGTGGGAAGCGGTTACGGGAGCTCGGTGCGGGTTGAGCGACGGGTCCGGGCCGTCCCGTTGCTGGCCATTCCCGTATGCCCGGGCGTACCGGACCGCGCCGGACGAGGTGCGCCGGGATCAGCGGTGGCGCACGGGCCGGGTGCGGGGTGGGAGTCGGCGCCGGACGGCACCGGGCCGCACGGCGGTCTCTCCCCTGCCGGAGTCAGGCCCGGACCGGGGCCGAAGCCGCTGCGGGGACCAGTGGGCCGCAGCCCAGGGTGCGTATCCAAGGTCCGGCCCCCGTGCGGGTCCGCAACGGTCCCGCGCTCGCGCTGATGTCTACAGCCACGGCTCCTCCTCCCCTTCTTCGGTGTCGGTCTCGGCTTCTTCCCTGAGGGCGTCCCGGACCACTCGCAGGGCCAGGCCCTCGGAGTAGCCCTTGCGGGCGAGCATTCCGGCCAGGCGCCGGATGCGCTTGTCGCGGTCCAGGCCGCGGGTGCCCGGGAGCCGGCGCTGTACCAGCTCGCGGGCGGTCTCCTCTTCCTGCTCCGGGTCGAGGAGGCCCACCGCCTCGGACACCAGGTCGGCGTCCACCCCGCGGTGGTGGAGCTCCCGGGCCAGGGCGCGGCCGGCGAGTCCGCGCCCGCGATGCCGGGACTCCACCCAGGCGTTGGCGAACGCCTGGTCGTCGATGAGGCCTGCGTCCTGGAACCGCTCCAGGACGTGCTCGGCGACCTCGTCGGGGATCTCCCGCTTCCGCATGGCATCGGCGAGCTGCCGGCGGGTACGGGGTGCCCCGGTGAGCAGACGCAGGCACAGTGCCCGCGCCCGCTCCTCGGGATCGAGCGGCGGCTCTTGCGAGGCCCTCGACTCGGAAGAGCCGCCGCGCTCCTGGGGCCCGCGCGCCATGGCATCAGGCCTTGGCGGCGGTGGCCTTGGTCGCCTTCTTGGGGGCCGGGACCTCGGTCTTGGCGGCTTCGGCCGGGACGGCCGCGGCGGGACCGACGGCGTCCGCGCTCGGCTGCTCCCCCGGCGCCTCGGTCTTCGGCACGCCGACGCCCAGCTTCTCCTTGATCCGCTTCTCGATCTCGTCGGCCAGGTCCGGGTTGTCCTTGAGGAAGTTGCGGACGTTTTCCTTGCCCTGGCCGAGCTGGTCGCCCTCGTAGGTGTACCAGGCGCCGGACTTGCGGACGAAGCCGTGCTCCACGCCCATGTCGATCAGACCGCCCTCACGGCTGATGCCCTGGCCGTAGAGAATGTCGAACTCGGCCTGCTTGAACGGCGGCGCGACCTTGTTCTTGACGACCTTGACTCGAGTGCGGTTGCCGACCGCCTCGGTGCCGTCCTTCAGCGTCTCGATGCGGCGGATGTCGATGCGGACGGACGCGTAGAACTTGAGCGCGCGGCCACCGGTGGTGGTCTCCGGCGAGCCGAACATCACGCCGATCTTCTCGCGGAGCTGGTTGATGAAGATGGCGGTGGTCTTCGACTGGTTGAGCGCGCTGGTGATCTTGCGGAGCGCCTGGCTCATCAGCCGGGCCTGCAGGCCGACGTGCGAGTCGCCCATCTCGCCCTCGATCTCGGCCCGCGGCACGAGGGCTGCCACGGAGTCGATCACGATCAGGTCCAGCGCGCCGGAGCGCACCAGCATGTCCACGATCTCCAGGGCCTGCTCGCCGGTGTCCGGCTGGGACAGGATCAGGTTGTCCGTGTCCACGCCCAGGGCCTTGGCGTAGTCCGGGTCGAGCGCGTGCTCGGCGTCCACGAAGGCCACGGTGCCGCCGGCCCGCTGGGCGTTGGCCACCGCGTGCAGGGTGAGGGTGGTCTTGCCGGAGGACTCCGGACCGTACACCTCGACGATGCGGCCGCGGGGCAGGCCACCGACGCCGAGCGCCACGTCCAGGGCGGTGGACCCGGTCGGGATGACCTCGATGGGCTCGTTCGGCCGGTCCCCCAGGCGCATGACCGCGCCCTTGCCGAACTGTCGTTCAATCTGCGCGAGCGCGGCGTCGAGCGCCTTCTCGCGGTCGTTTCCTGCCATGGGTTCCACCCGGGATGTCTGGTTCGATCGCTTCACGTCCACGACGCTAGCGCCTGCCACTGACAATGCGCCCGGACGTCGCCCCGGGCTGTGGAAAACTCCGGCGGAACTCCCGCCCGGCCTCTCCATCTGAATGGATGTTCGATTTCCCTGTCAAGCGAGTCGCTTTCCTCTTCACACGATTCGCCGAGCCCCCGATCCACGTCTGCCCATACCGAGGCGCGCCGGGCTGGGCTGGGAGAGCTGTGCCAGGAGAGAGGGGAGGGCCGGGTCCCGGGACGGGTCAGCGATGCGCGGCGGGCACTTCCATCGCCTCGCACACGGCCCGCCACACGTCCTTGGTATCCCAGCCGTCCTCCAGGGCCTGGAGCACGGTCCGGCCGCCCAGTTCGGACATCACGTGGTCGCGCGCGAAGGAGTCGGCGTACGTCTCCCCGAAGTGCGCGCGCATCCGCTCCCAGAAAATCGTCAACCGCATGCCTGCCAGTATCGCGCGCGCGTATGGTCGGGGGCCCGGTGGCTGTGGACAAGATCACCGAACCCGAGGTCAGCGAGCCGGGGCGAAGTTATCCACAGGCCGGCGCGCGGGGCCAGCGGGCTGTCGGTGGGGCGAGGCAGGATGGGTGGCATGTCCGATCAGAGCAGTCTCGAATCCTTCTCCCCCGCCACCCGCGCGTGGTTCACGGGGGCATTCCGCGAGCCCACCGCCGCCCAGGCCGGCGCGTGGACTGCCATCGCGGGGGGTTCCGACGTGCTCGTCGTGGCCCCGACCGGCTCGGGCAAGACCCTGGCTGCTTTCCTGGCCGCGCTGGACCGGCTGGCGGCGACCCCGCCACCCGCCGAGGCCCGGCGCCGCTGCCGGGTGCTGTATGTCTCCCCGCTCAAGGCCCTCGCGGTCGACGTCGAACGGAATCTGCGCAGTCCGCTCGCGGGCCTGCGGCAGGAGTCGGTACGGCTGGGCCTGCCGGAGCCCGAGGTGAGGGTCGGTATCCGGTCCGGGGACACCCCGCCCGCCGAGCGCCGGGCACTGGCCACCCGGCCCCCGGACATCCTGATCACCACGCCCGAGTCCCTGTTCCTCATGCTCACCTCGTCCACGCGGGACGCGCTGAGCGGGGTGGAGACAGTGATCCTGGACGAGGTGCACGCGGTGGCGGGCACCAAGCGCGGCGCCCACCTGGCACTTTCTCTCGAACGGCTGGACCGGCTGCTGGAGCGTCCGGCGCGCCGGATCGGGCTGTCCGCCACGGTCCGGCCGGTGGACGAGATCGCCCGCTACCTCTCGCCGCACCGCCGGGTGACCGTGGTCCAGCCGCCGTCGCAGAAGGAATTCGACCTGTCGGTGGTGGTGCCGGTGGAGGACCTGGGTGAGCTGGGCGGCTCCCCGGTCACCGAGGCCGCCGAGCACACCGGTCCGGCGGCGGGTCCTGCCGAGCGACCCTCCATTTGGCCGCATGTGGAGGAGCGCATCGCCGACCTGGTCCAGGGGCACCGTTCCACCATCGTGTTCGCCAACTCCCGTCGGCTGGCCGAGCGGCTGTGCAACCGGCTGAACGAGATCGGGCACGAGCGGATGGAGGGCGAGGCGCTGCCCGAGGCGCACACGCCGGCGCAGATCATGGCCCAGTCCGGCGCGGCCAAAGGCGCCTCGCCGGTGCTGGCCCGCGCCCATCACGGCTCGGTGTCCAAGGAGCAGCGCGCCCTGGTCGAGGAGGACCTCAAGGCCGGACGGCTGCCGGCCGTGGTGGCCACCTCCAGCCTGGAGCTGGGCATCGACATGGGCGCCGTGGACCTGGTGGTCCAGGTGGAGTCACCGCCGTCGGTCGCCTCCGGCCTGCAGCGGGTGGGCCGGGCCGGGCACCAGGTGGGCGCCGTGTCCCGGGGCGTGGTCTTCCCCAAGTACCGCGGCGACCTGGTGCAGGCCGCGGTGGTCACCGAACGGATGCGGCAGGGCGCGATCGAGGCGCTGCGGGTCCCGGCGAATCCGCTGGACGTGCTGGCCCAGCAGATCGTGGCGATGACCTCGATGGACACCTGGGACGTGGACGAACTGCTGGCCGTGGTGCGGCGGGCCGCGCCCTTCGCCTCGCTGCCGCACTCCGCCTACACCGCGGTGCTGGACATGCTGGCCGGGCGGTATCCGTCGGACGCCTTCGCCGAACTGCGCCCGCGCCTGGTGTGGGACCGGGTGGCCAACACGCTCACCGGCCGACCCGGCGCACAGCGGCTGGCGGTCACCTCCGGCGGCACCATCCCCGACCGCGGCCTGTTCGGGGTGTTCCTGGCCGGCTCCGACCCGAAGAAGGGCGGCGGCCGGGTCGGGGAGCTGGACGAGGAGATGGTGTACGAGTCGCGGGTGGGTGACGTGTTCACCCTCGGCACCACCTCGTGGCGGATCGAGGACATCACCCGCGACCGGGTGCTGGTCCTGCCCGCGCCGGGGGTCCCGGGCCGGCTGCCGTTCTGGAAGGGCGATCAGCTCGGCCGTCCGCTGGAGCTGGGCCGAGCTCAGGGCAAGTGGCTGCGCGAGGTGGGCGCGCTCGCCCCCGAGCAGGCCAGGCAGCGGCTGGGCGAGGCCGGCCTGGACGCCTGGGCGGTGGACAACGTGCTGGCCTACCTGGCCGAGCAGCGCCAGGCGTGCGGACATGTACCGGACGACCGCACGATCGTGGTGGAGCGGTTCCGGGACGAGCTGGGCGACTGGCGGGTGATCATCCACTCGCCGTTCGGCGCCCAGGTGCACGCGCCGTGGGCGCTGGCGCTGGGGTCCAGGCTCCAGGAGAAGTACGGGCTGGACGCACAGGCGATGCACGCCGACGACGGAATCGTGCTGCGGCTGCCGGACGCGGACCTGATGGGCCTCGACCTGCTGGACTCCGACCCGGCGCTGCGGGGGCGGGAGTACGACCCCGAGCAGTCGCCGGTGGGCGCCGCCGACGTGGTCTTCGAGAAGGGCGAGATCGAGCACTTGGTCACCGACCAGGTGGGCGGCTCGGCACTGTTCGCCTCGCGGTTCCGGGAGTGCGCGGCCCGAGCGCTGCTGCTGCCCAGGCGCAACCCGGGACGGCGCACTCCGTTGTGGCAGCAGCGCCAGCGGGCCTCGCAGCTCCTCCAGGTCGCCTCGGAGTTCGGTTCGTTCCCGATCGTGCTGGAGGCGGTGCGGGAGTGCCTGCAGGACGTGTTCGACGTGCCGGGCCTGGTGGAGCTGATGGGCGACATCGAGGCGCGCCGGGTGCGTCTGGTCGAGGTCACCACGTCCGAGCCGTCGCCCTTCGCCCGCTCGCTGCTGTTCGGCTACGTGGCGCAGTTCCTCTACGAGGGCGACTCCCCGCTGGCCGAGCGGCGGGCGGCGGCGCTCTCCCTGGACTCCCGGCTGCTGGCGGAGCTGCTGGGCCAGGCGGAGCTGCGCGAGCTGCTGGACCCGGAGGTACTGGCCGAGCTGGACCACGAGCTGCAGTGGCTCACCGAGGACCGCCGGGTCAAGGACGTCGAAGGGGTGGCGGACCTGCTGCGGATGCTCGGCCCGCTGACCGGCGCCGAACTGGCGGAGCGGGGCGCCGAACCGGCCTGGCCGGCCGAACTGGAAAAGTCCCGCCGGGCGATCCGGGTACGGATCGCGGGCGCCGAGCACTGGGCGGCGGTCGAGGACGCCGGCCGGCTGCGGGACGCGCTGGGCACCGCGCTTCCGGTGGGCGTGCCGGTGGCGTTCACCGAACCGGTACGGGATCCGCTGGGCGACCTGCTGGCGCGATACGCCCGTACGCATGGGCCGTTCACCACGGCGGACGCGGCGGCCAGGTTCGGCCTGGGCGCGGCGGTGGCGGACGGCACCCTGCACCGGCTGTCGGCGACAGGACGGCTGGTGCAGGGCGAGTTCCGGCCCGGCGGCGCCGGACAGGAGTGGTGCGACGCGGTCGTGCTGCGGCGGCTGCGGCGCCGTTCGCTGGCGGCGCTGCGGCAGGAACTGGAGCCGGTGCCGCCCGCGACGCTCGGGGTGTTCCTGCCGCAGTGGCAGCACGTGGGCACGCACAGCCTGCGCGGCATGGACGGACTGGCCCGGGCGGTCGAGCAGTTGCAGGGTGCGACGGTACCGGCGTCGGCGCTGGAGAAGCTGGTGCTGCCGTCGCGGGTGACCGGCTACACGCCGGGCATGCTGGACGAGCTGACCGTTTCGGGCGAGATCCTGTGGGCGGGCGCGGGGGCGCTGCCCGGCAAGGACGGCTGGGTGTCGCTCTACCTCGCCGACAGTGCCCCACTGCTGCTGCCCGAGCCGCAGCCGCTGGAGGCGACAGCGCTGCACCGGGCGGTGCTGGCAGCGCTGGAAGGCGGGTACGGGCTCTTCTTCCGGCAGATCGCCGACCAGGTGCGGGCCGGCGGGCTGGAGGCGGCCGATCCGGAGATCGCCGACGCCCTGTGGGAGCTGGCCTGGTCGGGGCGGCTCACCAATGACACGCTGGCGCCGCTGCGGGCGCTGCTGGGATCGGGCCGCACCGCCGGTTCCACCGCGCACCGGGCGCCGAGGTCGGTGCCGCGGGGCCGGTACAGCTCGCTGGCGGCCCGGGCGCCACGCGGGACGGCCTCGCGCTCGGGTCCGCCGACCACCGCGGGCCGCTGGTCGTTGCTGCCGGTGGCCGAGCCCGACCCGACGCTGCGGGCGCACGCCCTCACCCACACCCTGCTGGACCGGCACGGGGTGGTGACCCGGGGCGCGGTCGCCGCCGAGGGGGTGACGGGTGGCTTCTCCGCGGCCTACCGGGTCCTGTCGGCGTTCGAGGAGACCGGTCAGGCCAGGCGCGGTTACGTGGTGGAGGGACTGGGAGCGGCGCAGTTCGCCATGGACGGCGCCGTGGACCGGCTTCGCGCGCTCAGTACGGCCCGGGAACGGGAGGAGGACCACTCCGGCCGGGTACGCACGGTGGTACTGGCCGCCGCCGATCCGGCCAACCCCTACGGCGCGGCTCTGCCCTGGCCCGAGCAGCCCGCGGGGGTCTCCCACAAGCCGGGGCGCAAGGCCGGTGCCCTGGTCGTCCTCACCGACGGCGAGCTGGCCCTGTACGTGGAGCGGGGCGGCAAGACGCTGCTGGCCTGGCCGATGGAGGAGATACGAATGCAGGCCGCCGCCGACGCCCTGGCGCTGGCCGTCCGTGAGGGAGCGCTCGGCCGCCTGACCGTGGAGCGCACCAACGGCGAGCCCGCGCTGACCTCCCCGATGGGCCACGCCTTGGAAGCGGCGGGCTTCCACGCGACCCCCAGGGGCCTGCGGCTGCGGGACGGCGGGTGATGCGGCAGGCGGAGGCACGCGGGGACGGCGGCGGGTGAGCCCGGGCCCGGGCGCACGGGGATAACGGACGGAGGGAGACCGGTTCACGGGACGGTGCGGCGTCGGGCCATCATGGACGGATGCCCGAAGGAGACACGGTCTGGCTGACCGCCCACCGGCTGCACGCGGCGCTGGCCGGCCAGCTCCTGCTGCGCGCGGACCTGCGGGTGCCCAAGCTGGCCACGACCGATCTGGCAGGACGGCGCCTGCTGGAAGTCGTGCCGCGCGGCAAGCACCTGATGGCCCGGGTGGAGGGTGACCTGACACTGCACTCGCACATGCAGATGGACGGTGCCTGGCACCTGTACGCGCCCGGGGAACGGTGGCGGGGCGGCCCCATGCACCAGGTGCGGGCGGTGCTGGAGACATCGGCCAGGACGGCCGTCGGCTACCGGCTGCCCGTGCTCGCCCTGCTGCCGACCGCCGAGGAGGACTCCGTGGTGGGCCACCTCGGCCCGGACCTGCTCGGGCCGGACTGGGACGCGGCGCGAGCTCTGGAGCGGCTGGCGGCCGACCCGGGGCGGCCGCTCGGAGAAGCGTTGCTGGACCAGCGCAATCTGGCGGGGATCGGCAATGTGTACGTGGCGGAGCTGTGCTTTCTGCGCGGGGTGACGCCGTGGACGCCGTTCGGGGAGGTACCGGCGCCGGAAAAGCTGGTGGCCCTGGCCAGGCGGCTCCTGGAGGCGAACAAGGCCCGCCCCGGCCACGTGACCACGGGGGACACGCGGCGCGGCCGGACGAACTGGGTGTACGGCCGCGAACACCAACCGTGCCTGCGCTGCGGCACGCCCATCCGGGCGAGCGAGCACGGCACGGCCGACCGCGCGAGGGTCGCCTACTGGTGCCCCCGCTGCCAACGCGGCCCGGTCCCGGACCCAGTAACGGGCCCGGGGACCGTCTGAGCGCCCGGCCCGACCCGGGTCCCGAGAGCCGCTGGCGGTGCCAACTCCGAGCGCCGTACAGCGCCCGCACCTGCACGGGGAGCGCGGCGCCGGTCCCGACGCCGGTGCTGGACCCGGCCACCGGCTGAGCGGCAGCCGTCGAGCCGACCGTGCCCCGAGGGCGTCGGGAGAGGCCAGGCGGCGTAGGACCGGCTGGCGGCTAGGCCGTGAGCGGCATACGGGGGCCCGCGGCCGCGCGGTCAGCAGCGTCAGACCCGGGCATCGGCTGAGCACCCGCCCGAGGCGGCCGCCTGGATGCCGGGAGCCGGGGCAGATCGACGTAAGACCGGTCACCGTTCGGTCGAAGATCGGCATGCAGGGCCGGGGCCCGCGCTGTCAGCGGGGGGCGGTTCCGGGTCCTGGCGGGGGCGGCGAGGTCGTCCGTGCCGTGGCTGACGGGTGAGCGGGGACGGGGACGGCGTGGAGGGGGATGAGGCCGAGGCTCCAGCCGCTGATGAGCAGGGCGGCGTGGGTGAGGGGCGGGAGGTCCGGCCGTATGCACACGGTCAGGAGGGACCCGGCCCATACGGTGGCGAGGGCGGCCACCGGGGCCAGGCGTAGGGCACGGTTGCCGGACCGAGACCGGCGGACGGGATGGCCCGGCGCGGTGGGGCCGGCGGTTGGCCGTACGGCCGGGGTGGTGGCGGGCGGGCGGACTCGCAGGACGTGGAGCGGACGCATGGCCGCCTCCTTGAGGCCCCGAGTCAGCGATGGGGAACCCGCCAGGCGGGTTCCCCAGAGGTGGTACGTACCCGGGCTCCTTCGCGCCGGGCCGCCGCCCGTCGCACAGGGGCCGAGAGGGGTGCGCCGGGCCGGCGGCCCGTACGGCACTCCGACCCGGCCCCGAGCCCTGCGCAGGGTGAAGCGGGAGCGATGCTCAGGCGTTCTCGGCTTGGAACATCCAGTGCTCCTTTTCGAGCTCGCGGGTGATGCCGATGAGCAGGTCCTGGGTGACGGGGTCGGGCTCTTCCGTGGTGGTGACGCGTTCGCGCATGCGGGTGATCACGGAGTGGAGGGCGCCGACCATGATTTCGACGACCTCGGCGTCCTTGACCCAGCCGTCGGTGACGGTGTCGATGCCGGTGGTGCGGGCGACCGTGCCGGCGCGGCCGTCGGGGGTGATGCCGAGGGCGGCGGCGCGTTCGGCGACCAGGTCGGAGGCGGAGCGGGCGTAGCCGACCACCTCGTCGAGTTGGAGGTGGATGGAGCGGAAGCGCGGCCCGATGATGTTCCAGTGGACCTGCTTGCCGATCAGTGAGAGGTCGATCAGGTCCACCAGGGCCGACTGGAGTGCGTCCGCGACGATTTTGCGGCTGTCCTCGGACAACGGGCTCTTCACGACAGTCATGCACATGCCTCCTACCGGATTCCACGGCGTCGAGTCGGGTTCGCCCCCCGTTGTCGTCCTTCGCCTACCCTGCCTCCGTGCCGCACACCTGGCAAAAGCGGACGGGGCAAATGGGCTTGCCCCGCGGCGGCGCATACCCGGGCGAAGGGCACAGGCATGACGAAAACACGGCGGCCCGGGCCCGGGTGATTCCGGGACGGGCCCCCCCGGCCGTCGGC
>NZ_JADKYB010000011.1 GCF_016918855.1 Actinacidiphila acididurans | reverse complement strand
GGACAAACGGGTCGGGCCCGGACAGCGGGCCGGGGGGGGGGGGCCCCCCCCCGCCACCGGGGAAGCCGAGACTCAGCCCGGGGTCAGTTGAAGGGGTCCAGGATCAGCGACGCCTGCTGCGGGCTGCCGTCGTGGACCAGCGACTCGTGGTTGCCGACGTCGTCGAAGGCGAAGGCGTAGGCGTTGCCGTCGGCCATCTGCGCGTGGATCGCCTTGGCGTAGTAGTTGGTCACCGCGTCCTGGTAGAAGTTCGCGGTGCCGCTGTCCGGCTGGTTGGGGTTCGTCAGCAGGGTGGAGCGGTTGTAACCGGCGCACAGGGTCCGCGAGATCGGGCCGCGGACCAGGTCGTTGGGGGCGTCGAGCAGCTTGTAGCAGCCGAACACGCTGTCCGCGTCGGGCTTCTGGAAGCTGGTGACCACCGCGCCGGAACTGTCGGTGAAGTTCATCGTGTTGCCCGAGACCCGGCCGAAGTACTTGGTGTTGGGCTGGTCGCCGAAGGGCGTGACGGTGAGCGTGGCGCTGCTGTACTTCTGCCAGACCCGGTTGATGTAGTCGTCCAGGACCGTGGTGGGCAGCGCGCCGGCCTCGATGCCGTGGCCGGGGGCGAGCGCGCGCAGCACCGAGCCGTCCGGCGCGGTCTGGATCAGCCCGCCCCAGCCGCCCGCCTGCCCGCGCAGCGCGTTCAGCACCGCGTTGTAGCCGCCGGCCTTGAGGTGCCCGGTGGTCTGCGAGGCGCCGGTGGTGGACGTCACGCCGACCGCGTAGGGAGCGGAGAACATGTCCACCTGCGTGCTGTTGATCCACAGGCCGGAGTCGTTGAGCGTGTACTCCGACCAGTTGAAGAGGATGTTGTGGTTCGGGTCGCTGGGGTTCTGCACGGCCGGCTGCACCAGGCCGCCGGTGGCGAGCTTGAAGACCAGCTTCTGGCCGTAGGAGAAGTACACCCGGCCGGAGAACTTCGGGATGCGGATGGTGGCCGACTGCCCGGCCGCCGGGCCGGGGATCGAGGCGTCGGGTGCGGGGGCCGGCGGGTTGGCGCCGGCCGGCCAGGCGTGGAAGGTGCCGTTCGCGTCCGCCCAGCCCTGCTGGCCGGTGGACAGCAGGGTGCCCAGGTCGTAGAGGTAGACGCTGCCCGAGCGGCCGGAGTTGTTGGTGACGGTCAGCGGGATCGTGGCGGGCACCGGTCCGCCACCGCCGCCGCCCGTGGTCCCGCCGGTCGTGGTGCCGCCGGTGACCGTCCCGCCGCTGCCCTGGGTGTACGTGAAGTGCGGCGTGTCGTACTGCGGGCCGTTCTTCTCGTACGTGAACCAGTACGTCAGCACGGCGCCGGTGGTCAGGCCGCCGACCGTCTGGGTCCAGGTGCCGCCGCTGTTCGTCATCCGGAAGTTCTGCTGGTTCGCGGAGTTGATCAGGTAGTGGATGTCGACGTAGGCGGCGGGCGTGGTGGGGGTGAAGGAGACCTTGGCCTGGTCGGTGCCGACCGGGACGACGGTCTGGGAGTAGTCGGAGGAGTCGGCGGCGGCGCTGCCGGGCAGCGCGGCCAGGCCGAACAGGCCCGCCACCACCAGGGCCGCGGCGCACAGCACGGCGGTCAGGGTACGGCGGGGACGAAGCGGGTCGCGGCGCGGGTGACGGTGCGTCACCGGCGCCGGGGGGTCGGTCTGAACGCGGAACTCACGCGGGGAACGGCGCATCGACTGCGGTGTCCCTTCTTCGGTGGGGGGCGAAAGGAATACCGGTCCGGGCGACGGGGGTCCCGGGGCGCGTGGGCGAGAGCGCTCTCACCGTCAGAGGGAGTCTTCAACTTCGGACGCGTTCACGTCAAGTCACCGCGTGAGATCCCGGCCGGGGGCCGGGGCCGACAGGAACGGCGGCGTCAGTCCTGAGGGTCGGCCGGGTCGACCGCCGTCAGGGTCACGGTGCCGTCGGGCGCCACCGACCAGCCGGGGTTGTGGCACACCTCCCAGCGGTGGCCGTCGGGGTCGGCGAAGTAGGCGTGGTAGCCGCCGAACGCCGCGCGCTGCGGCTCCTTGAGGACGGCGGCTCCCGCCCCGCGGGCCCGCTCGACGGCCGCGTCCACGGCGGCCGGTGCGTCGAGGTTCTGGGCCAGGGTGAACGACGTGCCGGCCGTCGCCGGGTGTCCCGTGTCGGCGCCGAGGTCGGCGAGCGGGAACAGGGCCAGGGCCAGCCCCTTGCCGACCTGGTAGAAGACGATCTCCGCCAGGTCGAGCAGCGGCGTCCAGCCCAGACCGTCGCTGTAGAAGCGCCGGCTGGCGTCCAGGTCCGCCACGCCCAGTGTCACCAGGTTCACCTGCTGGTCCATGCATCGCCCCATGTGCCGTTCCGCGTTCGCCGTCCGGCCGCAACGCTACCCGTACGACGACGCGCACGGCGTGGGTGCGGCTTCGGGCCCTGTATACGCGCCGACAGGGCAGTTGTACGCTGCGTCAGTGGGATGGTATGTCCCGCCGCCCAGGCTCCGGCACCGTCGGCCCCGCCCGGGCGGCCTGCGGCGGCGGCTGTGGTGGCATCGCGCGTGGGGGACCTGCGCGGTACTCCTCGGCGCTGCCGCGTTGCTGGGGTCGGTCGTCCTTCTCACCACCGTGCCCGGGGATGTGACGGAGGAACGGGCGTACGCCGCGGCCGTCCCGTGCGCCGCGCCCGTCCCGGAGCGGCCGGACTGCCTGCGCACCGTACCGGCCACCGTCGTCAAAGCGACGATTCGGCAGTCCGGCAGGACGAAGGTGCACGACCTCGAACTCTCGGGCCCCGCACCGGCGTCCGGCACGATCGACATGGGCTCCGCCGGCCCCCTCCTGAAGCGACTGCGCCCGGGCGACCGGGTGACCGTCACCGTATGGCGGCACTACGCGATCTCCGTCAGCCGGGACGGCATCACCCAGAAGACCGAGGACAACCCCGTCGGCCACTCGGACGCCGCCACCGCTGTGGCGCTGGCCGTGCTCGTCGGCGGAACGTATCTGCTGTGGGCGGGCGGTGGCACCCTGTGGGTGGCGCGCAGTGCCGCCGCGCAGGGGTTGCCCCCTGTCCTGGCCCGGTGGGGCAAGGCGGCGGTGGGCGCGGCGGTGGCGGCGCTGCCGGCCGGCTTCGCCGGTGTCGCATGGGGCGGGCCGCCGATGGTCGCCGCGGTCTGGCTGGCGCTCTGCGCGATCGTGTGGAGGGTCGTACGCCGCCCCCGGATCGGCAGGAGCGTTTTCCGGGTGTGACGGCCGCCGCTCCCCGTCCGGGCGCGCCTGGCCGCCTCGGCGCCCGCTCTGACGAGACGGCCCGCCTCCCGGTCGCCGCGTCGTGGGCCGGGAGTCCCGTCGGTTCGTGGCCACGGCCACGGGCCCGGGAGGTTCACTCAAGGGGTCGCACGGGCCGTTACCTCCTCGGCCCGGGATGGCGCCGGATGACATCCACCGGCAGCATGACCAGTGCGGTGGTGCCGCCGGAGTCCGACGGGCGGAGCTGGATGCGGATGCCGTGCCGCAGGGACAGCCGGCCGACCACGAACAGGCCCATGCGGCGGGAGACCGAGACGTCCACCGTCGGCGGGTTGGCCAGCCGCTCGTTGATGTCGGCCAGGTCCTCCGGGGACAGGCCGATGCCGGTGTCGTGGATCTCGATGAGCACCCGGCCGTCGGGCAGCGAGTGACCGGTGACCCGGACCTTGGTCTGCCGCGAGGAGAACGAGGTGGCGTTCTCCAGCAGCTCGGCGAGCAGGTGCACGAGGTCGTTGACGATGCGGCCGGTGACCTCGGAGGAGGGCACCGACGTCAGTTCGATCCGCTCGTACTGCTCCACCTCGGAGGCCGCGGCGCGCAGCACGTCGACCAGCGGCACCGGGCGGGTCCACCGGCGGCCCGGCTCCTCACCGGCGAGAACCAGCAGGTTCTCACCGTTGCGGCGCATGCGGGTGGCGAGGTGGTCGAGCTTGAACAGCGAGGAGAGCTGGTCCGGGTCGGCCTCGCGCGACTCCAGTTCGGAGATGAGCGAGAGCTGGCGCTGGATGAGGCCCTGGCTGCGGCGCGAGAGGTTGGTGAACATCGCGTTGACGTTGCCCCGCAGCAGGGCCTGCTCGGCGGCCAGCCGCACAGCCACCCGGTAGACCTCGTCGAACGCGCGGGCCACAGCGTCCACTTCGGGCTGGGCGAAAGTGCCCACGGTCTCGTCCCGCAGTTCCACGTCCTCCTGGTCGGGCCGGGACAGCAGGGCCACCGCTTCGGGAAGCCGGCGCCGGACAAAGTCGTCGGCCGCCTCCTGCAGCCTGCCCAGCGCGAGGTCGGTGGTGTCCGCACCGGGGAACTCGGTCAGCCACGCCCGCGCCTCCTCCGCGAGGTCGGCCGCCCTCTCATCCGCAGCGGTGAGAGCACTCCTCATGGCGAGCAGGCCCTCCAGGGTCTGCTCGCCCGCGGGCGCGGCCCCTTCCGAGAACACCGGACGCTCCCCCGCGCTCTCGTACCCGGATCCCACTTCCGCCCAGAGCCGCTGTGCGTACTCGTCGACGTCGGCCGCGGCCTGACGGATCTTCCCGAGCAGGAACCCCGCCTCGTCCGCCGCCTGGTGCCGGACCTTTGCGGCGTACTGGTGGGCGCTGCTCCGGACCGATTCCGCCTCCGCGTGCGCCGCAGTGACGAGGGCTCCGGTGGAGTGACGTATGCGGTACCACGCCTGCTGTGCTGCCCGCCGGCGGCGATTCACCTCTCTCCAGCGGTCCTTCCAGTCCGCCAGGCTGTTGGCGCAGTCCCCGGCGGTCGGTGCGGGGTCCGTCGACGCCGGCGGACGGGGGCCCAGGGCACGGACGATCCCGACCACCACGTCGATCGAGGGGACGACCGTGCCGGACAACGCGTCGTCGACGTCCGCCTCCGTGACCGCGGAATCCGGGCACGCGGCGATGACCGCACCGACCGGCAGCGGGCCTTGTCCTCCGTACAGGCTGCGCAGGGCAGCGGCGAATTCCGCCAGCGCTTGGTCGTACGCCTCGAGGATCTCGAAGTCGTCACCGCTGACGCCGGCTGCGTGACGCGCCACTCTCACTCCGACCATTGTCTGTGTCTGCTGTTCTTCCACCCGTCCGACCGCCCCCCGATCTCATGCCGGCCGGCGGGACACCGGACCCGAGCGGGCAGGGTGCCCGTACCAGCGGATCGTGACGAGTCCCTCGGGGCCGGCGACCGCCAGATCCCGTCCGGCGCAAACGATCGCTTGAGCGGTCACACCGAGAGGCAGCGTCCATGACGCGGAGGCGGCGGGATCCCAGATCCGCACGGTGCCGTCCGCGCCGCCCGTGGCGAGAAGGGATCCGGTTCCGCCGTCCGCCCGTAACGCGACCATGCCGGTCACGGAGCCCTTGTGGGCGCCAGGGAGGTGGCTGACGGCCCGTCCGGTCAGGGGGTCCCAGATCCGGACCGAGCTGTCGTTGCCCGCGGTCGCCAGCAGGATCCGACCGTCCGGGTTGGTGAACGTTTCGAGGGCCCGCACCCAGCTCCGGTGGCCGCTCATCGGTGGCCCGGCAGGGTGTTGCGTCTCCAGGTCCCAGACGCGAACAGTCAGGTCGTTGCCGGTGGTGGCCAGCAGCCGCCGGCCGTCGGGGGCGATGAGCACTCTCATGGCGCGGACCCAGTCGCCGTGCCCGGTCATCGGCTGCCCGAGAGCGTCGCCGGTGAGTGCGTCCCAGATCCGGATCTCGCCCCGCGCCGTCCCGGTGACCAGCAGCGGGCGCCCTCCGGCAGTCGTGCCGACAGCCAGCGACATGACGTCGGATCCATAAGAGGTCAGTGGCTGTCCCACGTTTTCTCCGGTGAGCGCGTCCCGGACGTAGACGGTGTGCCCGTCGACTACCAGTGCGAGAAGAGGACGCCCGTCGGGCGCCCGGAACGCCGTCAGGACCCCGATCATGCCCTCGTCGTCGATGCCGTGTTGGCCGACGATCCGTCCGGTGTCCAGCTCCCACAGGCGCACGCTCCCCGAATAGTGACCGGTTGCCAGCAGGGTGCCCCCGCCGGGGCCGTTGAACGCCGTCATCGAGAGCACGTCGCTGCCGTGGCCGGCGGCAGGCTCCACGATCGGCTGGTCGGCCTGCGGATCCCACACCCGTACCGTACGGTCCTCGCTTCCCGTCGCCAGCAGGGGACGCCCGTCGGGGGCCGCAAACACGGCCACGGCGCCCACGGCCCCGGAGTGGCCGGTCAGCGGCCATCCGGCGTCGCCGCTGCCCAGCGGGTCCGCGACCCGTACCCTGCCGGTACTGCCCCCCGCAGCAAGCAGGGGGCGGCCGTCGGCGACGGAGAAGGCCGCCACGGACAGCACCCCGGCCTCGTGACCGGTGAGCGGATCCCCCACGGCTTCGCCGGTGAACGGGTCCCATACCCGCACGGTGCGGTCCTCGCTCCCGCTGGCGAGGAGCCGTCGGCCGTCCCGGTCGTGGAACGGCACCAGGGCCCAGATCCGGTGATCGTGGCCGGTGACGGCCTTCCCGACGGGGGTTCCCAGCAGGGCGTCCCAGACCCGGATCTGGCCGTCGCTGCTCCCGGACGCCAGCAGCGGCCGTCCGTCGGTACCGGTGAAAGCCGCCACGGACAGCACCCCGGCCTCGTGACCGGTGAGCGAATCCCCGACGGCTCGTCCGGTCATCGGGTCGAGAAGGCGTACGGTGCGGTCGTCGGACGCGGTCGCCAGCAGCGTCCGGCCGTCGGGCGTGGTGAAGGCGGCCACGGCCGTCACGGCGCCCGCGTGCCCCGACCCGTGCTCGGCGGCCGGTCCGCCGGTGATCGGATCCCACACGTGCACGGTTCCCGAATCGCCCGCCGACGCGAGCAGCACCCGGCCGTCGGGCGCCCCGAACGCGACCACGGCTGCCACGAGGGCCTCGTGGTGTATCGGCTGCCCGATGGCCTGCCCGGTGAGGGGATCCCAGAGACGTACGGTGCGGTCGTCGGCTGCGGTGGCGAGCCGCAGACGGCCGTCCGGCGCGGTGAAGGGGACGACTGCCCACACCCCGCCTTCGTGGCCGTGCACGGTCAGATGCAGAGGCTGGGGCAGGAGGTCCGACCACCGCACCGACCAGGACATGAAGCCGTCCCGACGACCGGTTCCGGCTCCTCTCCCCGTCGCGGCCGGGCGGTAGTCGCCGGCCGTCCGTGCCATGCCCAACTCCCGCAGGCCGGCCCGGTCCGCGGAAGGAGAGGTCACGGCGTGGTGCTGAGTGGCGATCGTCCCGGCGACGGCCAGGGGTACGTCGATACGCCCGAAGGCGTGCAGCATGAACTCCGAGACGAGGGAGACCACGTCCGTGCGGTCCAGGACGTGCGGGCTGCCGGCCAGTTCTCCCCATGCCTGCTGACCGGCCAGGGCCACGTGGGCGGCGAGGTGGTCGACGAGGTAGGGGTTGAGCGCCGTGTCGGCCGGCTGGGCGTCGGCCGTGGCGATGAGCGCCTTCGCGATGGCGAGGTGCGGCTCCTCGTGCCCCGGAACCTCGGCGGTCAGGAATTCGGTGAAGGTGCGGTGGGCCAGCCGGTACACGGTCTGTCCTGCCTCGCTGTCCAGGACGAGGTAGGGCGCGGCGGCCTCGGTGAGTGCGTGGATGGCCGCGTCGGAGATGCCGGCGGAGGGTGCGCCGAGTGCGCCGGCGACGGTAGCCCAGACACCGTCCCGGACGGGCAGGCCCCGGCCCTGGGCAAAGGCCAGGGCCCGCAGCAGTGGGCCGAAGGCGGGCGAGCGGTCGGTGAGCCGCCGGATGGCGCTCGCGAACAAGTCGCGGTGTGTGCTCTTGCGCAGGACCGCGAGGTCGTGCACCTGAGCCGGATCGTGCAGGATCTCGTGGACCGCCAGGCGCGCGTGGAGGAACTCCTGTCCGCTGTGGCCGATGTCGACGGCCGCGCGCTCGATCTGCCAGGGTTGGAGGGACAGATCACCGCGTCCGGTCGCGTGGGCGAGTCTGCGGCGGATGTAACGGGACATCGCGTGGGGATCACGGCTGACGACCAAGGCCGTACGTGCGTAGGGTCCGTCGCCGGCGGCGGGCGGCGCAAGGGCGTCGAGGATATCGGTGCGCGCCGGACCGGGCAGGTCGGGGCCTTCTCCGGTGGATCTGCGGGTGCCCACGACGACGCGCACTCGGGGCAGTTCCGCGAGGGGACGGATCAGCCGGCCCGCCAGCACCAGCGGCTCGGCGGCCTCGTCCAGCGCGTCGAGCAGAAGGGTGAGGCCGCCGGACCGGCGGGAGATACGGTCGAGGAGCCAGCCGATTCTTTCGCTGACGGACAGTTCGCCCGGCGGCCCGCCGAGTCCGGCGGCCTCGGCGAGGCGGTCCACGGTCTGGCGTGCCGTGGCCCCGGCGAGATGGAGCACCGCGTCGAACGGGTCGTCCGGGCACGGCACTCCGGGCGGAAGCGGGCTGAGGTGGCCCCCACGCAGGAGCAGTTCCCGCAGGTGTGGGCGGGTGTGCAGCAGCACGTGCCCCAAAAGCGCGGACTTCCCGGCCCCGGGCGCACCGGTGACGGTCAGCAGGCCCTGTTCGGCGGTGTCAAGCCAGCGCAGGACCGTGTCACGCTCGTCCTCCCGCCCCTCAAAGTGCCAGGACTGCTCGCCCAGATCGGCGCCGGCCGCCTTGGGGACGAAGTGGCGCTGTTCATCGGGCGGAAGCCGGTCGATGACAGCCTGGATCTCGGTGAGGAGATCCAGGGTCGTGGTGATGGTGCCAGCGGCGGTGGGCACGGCCCGCCGCAACAGCGCGCGTCCGGTTGAGGTATGGGGCAGCACCGGGCAGTCGCGGAGGTTGCGGCCGAGCTCCGTGGCCAGATCGCGGAGGTCGATGACGCTGTCGGCGGCGAACGTGGAGTTCAGCACGGTGTGCAGGGCACGGCTGAAGGCGCCCAGGTCGGCGGTGGACCGGGTGGACGTGGCCACCAGGAGGAAGTTGTGCGGGCGCTCGGACGACAGGTAGGCCGAGGCGCTGAGCAGTTCGACGAATCGGTCCGAGCGACAGGCGTCGATGACGACGACGGCCCAGCGGTCCCGGCTGTCGGGATGGTTCTGCCGGGCGGTGATGTAGGCCAGCATCTGTTCGGGGGTGACACCGCTGTGCACCAATGGGCTCGGGCTTGCGGCGTGCGCGAGCAGGGCCTTGTCATCGTTGCTCTCACCGTGGCCGACCCAGTACAGGAAGGTGTTGGCCGGGTGGGCCGGGTGCGCCCACTGGGTCAGGCGTTGCTCGACCGCACCGGCGTCCCGCTCGGCCGCCGGAGCCCGCCACGGCACCGTGTACGGCGCAAATGGTGCCAGGGCAGCGGCGACCGCGGCGACCTCGGTGGCAGTGTCGAGGTTGTCGTGATGTCGGTACGAACCGATGTCGACGGGGAAGAACTCCAGCCCGTCCGCCGATAATTCGTCAGGGGCCACGCCGGTGCTTCACCCCGTGGTGTTTTCCGGCACGCGGGCCAGGACAAGTTGGGTCAGCGGGGCGATGCCGCCGGCCGCGACCACGACACGGAACAGCCCGGGAACGGGCGCGGTGACGGTGGCGGCCAGGCCGTCACCGTGAGCGGCGAGCCGTGCACGGGCCACCTGGCGGCCGGACTCCGCGTCGACGAGCACGCAGCTCACTCCCGCGGGTGCGGTCCGGCCCGACACGTGCACCGTCCAGGGCTCTCCGGCGGTCACGCCTTCGTCCGGGACGGTCAGACCGAGTTCGCCCTGTCCCAGCGGCGGGCCGGTCGAGTCGTCATATTCCGTCAGCACGGCGTGCACGTACTTGAGCACCGAGGCGTTCCCGGCCAGGGCTCCGTGCTGGACCGGGAAGTAGACGGGTCGGGCGGGGCCGGTGTGCGCGGCGTCGCGGTGGACGGTGCCGTCCCCCTGCCGGTTCCTGCGTTCCGGAATGCCGTGGGCGTCCCGGCGCAGCCGGCCGTCGGCATGGGCGAGGAAGGACTCGTACTGCCCCGTGGCCACCGCGTCGGTCATCCGGATGCTCTGTACGGTCTCCTGTGCGATCCCGACCACCGCCCGGTGGTCCGGCACGCGTACGGCGCCGGGCGAACGCATTCTGGCCTGACGGGTGATCGTGGCGGCGGCGAGTTCCTCGTCACCGCCCAGCGCCCGCACGGTCGGCGGGTCCAGGCGCACGACTTCCAGTCCGGTGTCGACGCAGCGGAAGTCCGGCAGGAGGTCGTGAACCCCGGGCAGCGTGGCGGCCAGGGCCTGGAAGCGCTGCAGGAGCCGGTCCGGGAGGCGGCTGCGGCGGTCACCGTTCAGTACCAGGACAGCCTTGGGGGAACCGAGGAACGGCGTGCCGAGGGTGATGGCCGTCCGCACGTCCGGCACCAGGCCCGGGTCGTGCTCCAGAGCCGCCCAGGTGACCAGTCCGCCCATGGAGTGGGCCAGGAACACCAGACGAGGCGCCCGCTCCAGGGATCCGCGCAGCGCGGGATCGGCCTCGACCGCGGCCAGCCAGGAATCCAGGTGCCGCCGGGCGGCCTGGGCGAGCAGGCTGCCGTTGTGCTCCACCGGGAGCCGCCAGTCGTAGGGGAAGGCCAGCACCGCGCGGGGATCGGCGACCGCGTCACCCGCTGTCCTGAGCAGTGCGCCGTAGGGCTCCAGGCCCTGGAGAACAGGGGCCCAGGCCGGGACCCGGAGCAGGGCCGTGGCCCGGACGCGTCCGACGTTCCCGGTGCGCTCCTCCGGTGTCAGGTGCAGGTGCCGCAGGGCCGAAGGGTCGCGCCACACCTGTTCGAGCAAGCGCGGGCTGAGCCCCCACAGCAGGCGGCCGTCGGCGGCGTCCCGCAACTCGCTGCCCATGAGGCCCGGCACGACGACGACGGCGTCGTACGTGATGTCCGGATGCAGCGGCGGGCGTTCACGCCATGGCCGCCCGGCGTCCCGGCGCCCGCCGGGCGTCCCCCCACTTCCCATGCCCGTACATTACCGGCCGGTCGTGCCGCCATCCCGCACGTCCGCGCGCGGGGAATGCCGGGGGCGGCGACAGCCGGCGCAACAGCCCTGCGCCACACGTCGATTGACGCCTCGTCCGGCTGACGGACCGCGCCCGGGGCGGCCGCCCCGGGGGGTGGCGCACAGCTCGCCCATGGCCGGAATTTACGCCTGTCCGGCTCATTGACGTTGCCAGGTCCCGATGATTCACTTTCGTTCCTGAGAGCGCTCTCTGGCGGTTGAGGACCCAGCCGCAAGCATCCTCCACCCGACACTTCAGGGAGAGCCGTGTCCGTCATACCCAATCGCCGTGCCGTGCTCCGCGGCGCCGCAGTCGCCGCCGCGGTGCCCATGGTCGGCGGCATCGCCGCCGGATCGGCCTTTGCCTCGCCGGAGGCCCGGGGCGGCCACAGAGCCACCGATCTCGGCCCCAACGTCCTGGTCTTCGACCCGTCCATGGGCGACGCGGCGATCCAGGCGAAGGTCGACGCCGTCTTCGCCACTCAGCAGTCGAACCAGTTCGGCAGCGAGCGGTACGCGCTTGCTTTCATGCCCGGCACCTACAACGTCGACATCAACGTCGGCTTCTACACCCATGTGCTCGGTCTCGGGGACAGCCCGGACGACGTGGTGATCAACGGGCACGTCACGGTCGACGCCCAGTGGCTGGACGGCAACGGCACGCAGAACTTCTGGCGGGCCGCGGAGAACCTGTGCATCATGCCGACCGACGGCCTGGAGCGCTGGGCCGTCGCCCAGGCCGGCCCGATGCGGCGCGTCCACGTCATGGGCGACATGACCCTTTGGCCCAGCCCGCCCGGCAACCGCTGGTCCAGCGGCGGCTTCCTGGCCGACAGCGTGGTGGACGGCCAGGTCGACTCCGGTTCGCAGCAGCAGTGGCTGTCGCGCAACGACACCTTCGGCAGCTGGACCGGCTCCAACTGGAACATGGTCTTCGTCGGCACCCAGGGCGCTCCCGCCCAGCACTTCCCCAACCCGGCCTGGACCGTGGTCGACCGGTCCCCGGTGGTCCGCGAGAAGCCGTTCCTGACCGTGGCCCGCGACGGCTCGTACCGGGTCTTCGTACCCGCCCTGCGGCACGACAGCACCGGCACCACCTGGGCGAACGGGCCCGCCCGCGGCCACAGCATTCCGATGTCCCGCTTCCACGTGGCCCGGCCGGGCGAGTCCGCCGCGTCGCTGAACCACGCCCTGGACCAGGGCCTGAACATCCTGTTCACGCCGGGCGTCTACCCGCTGTCCGCG
This sequence comes from Actinacidiphila acididurans, assembly GCF_016918855.1. GTDB lineage: Bacteria > Actinomycetota > Actinomycetes > Streptomycetales > Streptomycetaceae > Actinacidiphila > Actinacidiphila acididurans. The sequence continues at coordinate 314,282 of NZ_JADKYB010000011.1, read as the reverse complement.
CCGATCCGGGTCTCCCGCCCGGGCACGGTCCTGCTGGGCCTGGGCCTGGCCACCCTCCAGGCCACGCACGGCAACTCGCTCGTGGAGGTCGGCGACATCGGCGGCGTCACCGTCGCGGGCCTGCTCCTGGAGGCCGCGTCGGCCTGGTCCCCGGTGCTGCTGCGGGTCGGCCACGGCCGCAGCCGGATCCGGCACACCGAGGACCCCACCGTCCTCTTCGACGTCTACGCCCGCATCGGCGGCTCGGTGCCGGGCAGCGCGACGGTCAGCGTCCAGGTCGACAGCAACGACGTGATCTGCGACAACCTGTGGCTGTGGCGCGCCGACCACGGCAACGACGGCTCGGTCGGCTGGTCGGTCAACCCGGCCGACACCGGCATCGTCGTCAACGGCGACCACGTCACCGCCTACGCGCTGGCCGTCGAGCACTACCAGAAGTACGAGGTGCTCTGGAACGGCAACCACGGCCGCACGTACTTCTTCCAGAACGAGCACCCCTACGACGTGCCCACCCAGAGCGCCTGGGTGCACGGCTCCACCAAGGGGTACGCCGCCTACAAGGTGGCCGACTCGGTCACCGACCACCAGGCCTGGGGACTGGGCAGCTACTGCTTCTTCAACCTCAACGCCGAGATCTTCACCGACCGGGCCTACGAGGTCCCCGACACCCCGGGCGTCGTCTTCACCGACCTGATGGTCGTCTGCCTCAACGGCTCCGGTGGCGGCGGCATCCTGCACTGCATCAACAACAGCGGTGACCCGGTGCAGGAGGGTTTCGGCACCTACTACATGAACACTTACGCGAACGGCGTCGCGACCGCCTGATCGCGATTCCCCGGGCGCATCGCGCCCTCGGGCCTTGAGCCCTGAGCCCTGAGCCCTGAGCCGGCCGGCCGCCCGTGCGTCTTCGGGTGGCCGGCCGGTGCGTGTCCGGGGTCCCGACGGACATGAGTACGGGGCGAGCCGGCTCCCCGCGCCGGCCCGCGCCCGCACTCGGTGGGCCGAGCGGCCCCCGGTCCAATCGGGCCGCTCGGCCCTGCCCCGCGCCCCGGGGACCTGTCGAGACCCGGGACGGGGGCGGTCACTCGGCCACTTCCAACGCTTAGCACTGGAAGCAAGCATTAGAACGATGACACGAGTAGACCCTGGCCGTCAACGGTTGAATGAGCCTTCAAGCGTTAGACGGAGGGCGGGTCCTCGCTCGGCAGCAGGAAACGGGCGCCGGGGCCGCGGCCGGCGGCGGTGTCGGCCGGGTTGTAGAGCGCGCACCGGGTCAGCGAGAGGCAGCCGCAGCCGACACAGCCGGTGAGCTTGGACTTCAGGCGTTCCAAATCGGCGATCCGGGCGTCGATGCGACGCTGCCAGGCGGTGGCCACCGTCTCCCATTCCGCCGCGTTCGGCACATGGTCGGCCGGCAGATCGGCGAGGCAGTCGCGGATCTCGTCCAGGGACAGCCCGATCGTCTGCGCCACCCGGATGAACGCCAGGCGCCGCAGCGTGGCCCGCCGGTAACGGCGCCGGCCACCGGAAGTGCGCTCGGAGCGGATGAGACCCAATTCCTCGTAATAGCGCAGCGCCGAGGGCGCGATGCCGCTGCGGGCCGACAGCTCGCCGATCGCCAGCCGGTCACGGGAGGAGAGCGTCATACCGCCAGGCTAGCGCTTGACCTCAAGTGCACTTGACATTGCACATTCGTGGGCATGACCGCTTCCACCGCTTCCCCGGGGACCGCCGACCGGCCCGCCACCGCCACCCGTGTGCCGGGCACGTACCAGGACCTGCTGCCGCTGATGTCCCGCATGACCGGCGACGAGAAGCACGGCCCGGCCGCCACCTCGACCCTCGACGTGCTGTGGGTGCTGTACGACCGGGTGCTGCGGGTCTCCCCCGAGCGCCCCGACGATCCGGAACGGGACCGGTTCCTGCTGTCCAAGGGCCACGGGCCGATGGCGTACTACGCGGTGCTCGCCGCCAAGGGCTTCGTCCCGCTCGAGTGGCTGAGCGGCTTCGGCGGGTACGACTCCCCGCTCGGCCACCACCCGGACCGCACGCTGGTGCCGGGCGTGGAGATCGGGTCCGGCTCGCTCGGGCACGGCCTGGGCCTCGGCGTCGGCACCGCGCTCGGGCTGCGGGCCCAGGGACTCACCGGCCCGGCCGTCTGGGTCCTGGTCGGGGACGCCGAGCTGGACGAGGGCAGCAATCACGAGGCCGTCCGGTACGCCGCTGCCGCCGCGCTCGACCGGCTGCACGTCGTGGTCGTGGACAACGCCTCGGCGACCTACCGCCGGCCCGGCGGCCTGGCCTCGCTGTTCGCCGCCGAGGGCTGGTCGGCGACCACCGTCGACGGCCGCGACCACAGTGCCCTCCACGACGCCTTCACCGCCCCGCACCCGGGCCGGCCGCAGGCCGTGATCGCCCGGGTCGAACCGAAGAACTGACCACGGCCGGACGGCTGCCGCCTCCCCCGTCCCGGGAGCACGCCGTCTCTCCCACCCCCCGAACCTGCGGCCGCACCTTCGCCCGGTCTGCGGCCGCAGCCTCCCCGCCGGAAAACCGAACCCCGGAGCCGTCATGGACACCATGCGCGACCGTTTCGCGACCGTCACCACCGAACTGCTCGACGACGACCCCCGCCTGGCCCTGGTCCTGGCGGTGATCTCGGCGGAACGGTTCACCGGCGCGGCACGGGCGCACCCGGACCGGGTGATCGACGTCGGCATCCGCGAGCAGCTCGTGATCGGCGTGGCTGGCGGCCTCGCGCTGACCGGGCTGCGGCCGATCGCGCACACCTTCGCCCCGTTCCTGATCGAGCGGGCCTTCGAGCAGGTCAAGCTGGACCTCGGCCACCAGGACGCGGGCGCGGTGCTGGTCAGCTCCGGCGCCTCGTACGACATCGCGGCCGGCGGCCGCACCCACCAGGCCCCCGGCGACGTGGCCCTCCTCGACACCCTCGGCGACTGGATCATCCACGTCCCCGGCCACCCCGACGAAGCCGAGGCCCTCCTCCGCCACGCCGCCGCGGACGGCGACCGCCGCGTCTACGTACGCCTCAGCGAACAGACCAACACCGCCCCCCTGCCGACCCAACCCGGCCGTTTCCAACGCGTACGCGACGGCCGCGCCGGCGTCGTCCTCGCCGTCGGCCCCATGCTCGACGCCGTCCTCGAAGCCACCAGCGGCCGCGACGTCACCGTCCTCTACGCCTCGACCATCCGCCCCTTCGACGCCGCCACAATCCACCAAGCAGTCGCCCGCGCGACCACCCCCGCCCTCATCCTCGTCGAGCCCTACCTCACCGGCACCTCGGCTTCTCCCGCCTCCGAAGCCCTCGCCGACCTCCCCCACCGCCTCCTCCCCCTGGGCACTCGCCCTTCGGAACTCCGCCACTACGGCACCTGGCACGACCACGTCACCGCCCACGGCCTGGACCCGGCCGGCCTGCGCGAGCGGATCGACGCTTTCTTGGGCATGTAAGGCGCGCCCGGTCCGGGCGCCCGCGTGAGTGCGAGGGTGCCCTTGATATGCGGCTGACGCCGTGGGCGCCGGGCAAAAGGCAGCACGGTGCCGACCGGCGGGCGGGGGCGCCCGCCCAGGGGCACGGGCTGCATCCCGTACGGGGCTGGCGCCGCGCGGCCGCGAGCCACAACAACCAGGCGAGGAATCCCGCGAACCACGGCACGGCGCAACCGACCCACCGAACGGGAAGACGCCCACCCAAGGGGCGCGGGGCTGCAGTCGATTTGCGGCTGACGCCGCACGGCCGCGAGCCACAACAACCAGGCCAGGAATCCCGCCAACCGCGGCACGGCGCAACCGACCCACCGGACGGAAGGACGCCCACCCAGGGGCGCGAGGAACTGCGCGACAAGCCACAACGCGCCGGAGGATCCGGCGAACGACAGAACAGGGCACCCCGGACGGACGCCGGAAGCACCCGCACCGCTATAGAAGCGCGAGGCTGCACTCGATATGCGCTGCCACCGGGCGGGCCGGAGCAGCAACAATCGGGGGAAGGGCCCGGCGAACCGCGCCAGCCTGCAACCGGGCCCAGCGGGCGGAAGCAGGGCCCCACCAGGGGCGCGGGGAACTGCGCGACAAGCCACAACGCGCCGGAAGATCCGGCGAACCGCCGCAAGGGGCATCCCGGGCGGCGGCCCGGAGGACGCCCGCCTCAGCTCTTCCCGCTCCCCCCAGCTGCCTCGCCGTCCTTGCCCTTCCCGCCGGCAGGCGGGGCCGCGGGCGCTGACGGCGGGTCGGAGGGCTGCGGCCCGGACGACGCGGGCTGGGCGGACGGCTGAGGCTCGGCGACCGCCACCGCGGTGGCGCCCGGCACCGAGGCGGCCACAACGTGACCGGCCGCCGCGCCAGCGGCACCCTTGCCCGCCGCAGGCGCAGGCGCGGACCCCGACTTGGCAGCCGGACGCGCGGCGTGCCGTCGCGCGTCCTCCGCACTGTTTTGGGCGCCCAGCGACCCGAAGTAGAAACCGGCCACCGTGGCCAGCACGGTCATCAGGGAGGTCACGATGGTCTTGCGGAGGTCACCGGAATCGGCCCCCGAGGACAGCATGGCCACCGCGAGGGCGAAGGCGACCAACGCCAGGATGAGGATGGCGATGACGGTGCGGGTGAGCCCGCGCACGCCGCGCGGCTCGCGCAGGTCGCGCAGGAAGTCGCGGACCTCGGGGTCGGTGCCGGCCCGGTCGATCAGCTGATCGGTGAGCTGCTGGCGCCAGGCGGTGGCCCGCCGGACATCCATGATCAGCGGGATCACCGCGACGGCGGCGACCACCACGACCACGCCGGCGATCAGGACGAAGGCGGACGCGCCCTTGAGCCCGGGTATCGGCTCGGCGGCGACGACAGTGGCGACGGCGGCGGCATGCGCCATGACGGGTTCCCCCTCGGGTCGGGGCGGGATGCTCGCAGCGCGCCGCCCGCCCGGTCAAGTGTCAAGTGCGCCACGCCGTACGGTACTTGGGTCCGCCGACGACCGAGCAGGCGCGGTCCCCGGCGAGCCCCCGCCCCTGCCGCCACCAAGAATCCCGCGCCCCCACCGCGCTCCGATTGCGTGATCGGTACATCTGGCGTCCGCGCCGCCGCCTCAGCAGAATCGATCCCGCATATTCACGGCGCACGTACGTCCGTACCGCCCGCACACCCGTGACCACCTGCGGCCCGAGGCGTAAAGGCGCCGCCGGTCCGTACCGCTCGATCCGAGGAGCAGCACCATGCACGAGCCCCCGTCGTCCGGGACGCTCCCCTACTACGAGGACGTGACACCGAGCACCGGGGCGCTGCCACCACGGGCCTGGTGGGCGGTGTCGGACGCGCGCCGGGTGAACCTGGGCGGCGAATGGCGGTTCCGGCTGTCGCCGCGCGCGGACGCGGAGGACGAGTCCTTCGCCCGGCCCGGTTACGACGCCTCCCACTGGGACCTGCTGCCGGTGCCCTCGCACTGGCCGCTCCAGGGGCACGGCAAGCCGGCCTACACCAACGTCCGTTACCCCTTCCCGGTCGATCCGCCCCGGGTGCCGACCGAGAATCCGACCGGGGACCACCTGCGCACCTTCGACCTGCCCGACGACTGGCCGGGCGGCGCGGCCGTGCTGCGCTTCGACGGGGTGGACTCCTGCGCGCGGGTCTGGCTCAACGGCCACGAGCTGGGCACCTTCATGGGCAGCCGGCTGCCGGTCGAGTACGAGGTGGGCGGGCTGCTGCGGCCGCGCGGCAATGTGCTGGCGGTGCGGGTCCACCAATGGTCGGCGGGCAGCTACCTGGAGGACCAGGACATGTGGTGGCTGCCGGGCATCTTCCGGGACGTGACGCTGATCGAGCGGCCCGAGGGCGCGGTCACCGACTTCTTCGTCACGTGCGGCTACGACCACGCCACGGGCCTGGGCACGCTGCGGGTGGACTGCGAGCCCGCCGGCACGGTCACCGTGCCCGAACTGGGCCTGGACATCCCGACCGGCGAGCCGGTGATCGTACCGGTGGAGCCCTGGTCGGCCGAGGAGCCGCGGCTGTACGACGCGGAGCTGGCGACCGAGGGCGAGCGGATCCCGCTGCGGATCGGCTTCCGCACGGTCGCCGTCGAGGACGGGGTGCTGAAGGTCAACGGCCGCCGGATCCAGTTCCGCGGCGTGAACCGGCACGAGTTCGACCCGGACCACGGCCGGGTGGTGGACCCGGAGACGATGCGCCAGGACCTGCTGCTGATGAAGCGGCACAACATCAACGCGGTGCGCACCAGCCACTATCCGCCGCATCCGGCCTTCCTGGACCTGTGCGACGAGCTGGGGCTGTGGGTGGTCGACGAGTGCGACCTGGAGACGCACGGCTTCCAGATGGTCGGCTGGCGCGGCAACCCGGTGGACGACGAACGGTGGACGCCGGCCCTGCTGGACCGGGCGGCGCGGATGGTCGAGCGGGACAAGAACCACCCGTCGGTGATCATGTGGTCGCTGGGCAACGAGTGCGGCACCGGCCGCGGCCTGTCCGCGATGGCCACCTGGATCCGCGAGCGCGACCCGGTCCGCCCGATCCACTACGAGGGCGACCGCAGTTGCGCCGACACCGACGTGTACTCGCGGATGTACGCCGACCACGCCGAGTCGGAGCTGATCGGCCGGCGCGAGGAACCGGCGCTGGAGGACGCCGAGTTGGACAAGCGGCGGCGCGCGATGCCGTACGTGCTGTGCGAGTACGCGCATGCGATGGGCAACGGCCCGGGCGGCCTGAGCGAGTACCAGCGGATCTTCGAGACGTACGAGCGCTGCCAGGGCGGGTTCGTCTGGGAGTGGATCGACCACGGGCTGCGCCGCCGGACCCCGGACGGCGCGGAGTACTTCGCGTACGGCGGGGACTTCGGCGAGGAGCTGCACGACGGGAACTTCGTCTGCGACGGCCTGGTGTTCCCCGACCGCACGCCCTCGCCGGGCCTGATCGAGTACAAGAAGGTCGTCGAGCCGGTGCGGATCGAGGGCGACGCGGAGCGGGGCACCGTCACCGTGACCAACCGGTACGACACCTCGGGCCTGTCCGGGCTCGCCTTCCGGTGGGTGTACGAGGTGGAGGGCGAGCACAGTGACTCCGGGCGGCTGGCGGTGCCGGATCTGGGGCCCGGGCAGAGCGCGGAGGTCGAACTGCCGCGGATGCCGCGGATCGTACGGGCCGGCGAGGCGTTCTGGACGGTGCGGGCGGTGCTGGCCGAGGACACCGCGTGGGCGCCGTCCGGACACGAGGTGGCCTGGACCCAGTTCGCGGCGGCGCAGGCTCCGCGGGGGCAACGCGTCCACCGGGGCCGCCCGCACAGCCCGCGGCGGGTGGAGGGCGGGCTGATCGTGCTGGGCCCGGGCACCTTCGACGCGGCGAGCGGCGCACTGCGCTGCCTGGGCGCCAGTGGTGTGCGGGGCCCGGCGCTGGACGTGTGGCGGGCGCCGGTCGACAACGACCGCGGCATGGCCCGCGCCCCCGAGGACCAACTCGACCGCAGGTGGCGGCAGGCGGGCCTGCACCGGATGCGGCACCGGGTCGACGGGGTCACGCTCGCCGGGGACGTCCTGACGGTGGCGACCCGGGTGGCGCCGGCCGCCTCGGACATCGGCCTGCGCGCGGTCTACTCGTGGCGGGCCACGGGCGACCGGCTGCGGCTGGACGTCGAGGTGACGCCCGAGGGCGAGTGGCCGGTGCCGCTGCCGCGGCTGGGCGTCCGGATGGGCGTCAACCCCGGCGTGTCCGAGGTGCGTTGGTACGGCGGCGGGCCCGGCGAGGCGTATCCGGACACGCGGGCGGCCGCGCGGATCGGCCGGTGGACCGCGACCGTCGACGAGCTGCGGACGCCGTACGTACGCCCGCAGGAGAACGGCGCGCGGGCCGATGTGCGCTGGGCCGAACTGCGCCGGGAGAACGGCGCGGGGCTGCGGCTGGAGGGCGAGCCGGCCTTCTGGTTCACCGCCCGGCCGTGGACCACCGAGGCGCTGGACGCGGCCGAGCACACCCATGAACTGACCGCGTCACCCGTCCTGTGGCTGCACCTGGACCACGCCCTGCACGGCATCGGCAGCGCCTCGTGCGGCCCGGGCGTGCTGCCCGAGTACCACCTGACGCCCGCTCCGGCCGCCTTCTCCTTCACCTTCACCGCCCTGCCGGAGGACGCCTCGCGGTAAGGCACCACAGGGGACATCACGGCGGGTCGGCCGGGCGAGCGGTGCCCGGTCGGCCCGCCTTCTGTCATGCCCTGCTTCATATACGTGTTGCATCATCGATGTCATGTGATGCATGATGGGACATCAATAACGGAACATCGATGTCCCGACAGGGACGAGCTGAGCCCCTCCCCCACTGCTTTCGCCCGAGGGCAACGGTTCGATCCAGGAGCAGATCATGAAGCAACTGATCAACATCTCGGTACAACGGCCGAAGGCGGTGATCGCCGCCTGGCTGCTGCTGATCGTGGTGGCCGCACCGTTCGCCCTCAAGCTCGAAGGGGCCCTGAAGGCCGGCGGGTTCTCCAATCCGCGCGGCGCTTCCGTGCACGCCCAGCACACGCTGGAGCAGGCGTTCCACGAGGCCCCGAACTCGCTGCTGGTCGTCCTGCACGACAAGACCGGTTCGGTGGCCGACGCCGTGGACGAGGCCGGCAAGGCCTCCCGGCGCGCGGGGGTCATCGGGATCACCGACGACAGGACCCACCCGGAGTGGCTGTCCAAGGACGGCCGGACGACCTTCCTCCAGGTCGGCTTCAGCAGTGACAACACCACCGTGCAGAACCTCGTGCCGGACCTTCAGCGCGATGTGCGCGCGGCCGTCGGCAAGAGCGTCGAGGCGGACGTCACGGGCAGCCCCGCCCTGGACTACGCGCTCAACAAGCACTCGAAGGAGGACGTCACCCGGGCGGAGATGATCGCCTTCCCGGTGCTGTTCGTCGTCCTGCTGCTGGTCTTCCGCTCCGTGGTGGCCATGATGGTGCCGCTGCTGATGGCCGGTGGCACCCTGGTGCTCACTCAGGCCATCGGCTATGTGATGGCCAAGACCACCGACGTCAACAGCCTGTTCACCAACATCGTCTCCATGGTCGGCCTGGCGGTCGCCGTGGACTACTCGCTGTTCATCGTCAAACGCTTCCGCGAGGAACTGGCCGCCGGCCAGGACGCGACCGGCGCGGTCGACCGTTCCATGCGGACCGTCGGGCACTCGGTGCTCTTCAGCGGCATGGCGGTGGTGGTCGCGCTGTCCGCGCTGTTCATCCCCCGGTCCATGTCGTTCACCAGCATCGCGCTGGGCGGTGTGGCGGTCGCGGTCGTGGCCGTGCTGCTGACGATGACTCTGCTGCCGGCCGTGCTGAAGCTGCTGGGCCACCGCATCAACGCCGGCGCCCTGCGCCGGCGCGGGAAGGCCGCGGCGCCCGCTTCCGCCGCCACCACCGAGGCCGCGCCCGCGTCACGTCTGGGCGGCCTGGTCTCCAAGCGCCCGGTCATGATCCTGGCCGTGCTGCTCGTCGGCTTCGTCGCCCTGGCCTGGCCGGCCACCCAGCTGAACCTGCGGGTCCCGGTGGCCAGCGCGAACATCCTGCCCTCCTCCGACAGCGCCCGGGTCGGCATCGAGCGCGTCAAGCAGGACATCGGCGTGCGCAGCCTGTTCCCGGTGGAGGTCGTGCTGACGGCCGACGCCAAGAACTCCGCCGCGCTGCTCACCAGCGCCACCGACATCGCCGGCTACGCGAAGACCGCGCCCGGCGTCGAGGGCGTCCAGGGCGTCAGCACGCTGGGCGTGCCCGCCGCGGCACTGCCGCAGGCACTGTCCGACGGCACCGGACTGGACCCGGCCGGCAAGGCCGCCGCCGCGCAGTTCTGGACCCGGGTCGGCGGCAACCTCGTCACCCGCGTCCTCGTCGTCCCCAAGGCCGACCCGGACAGCGCCTCCGCGCACCAGGTGGTCGGCGACCTGCGCTCGCACCTGAAGCGCGACACCGTCACCGGCGTGAAGGCCGAGCTCGCCGGGGCCACCGCCACCGGCTCGGACTTCGACAAGCTGGTCACGGACTCCATCCCGCTGGTCGTCCTGGCCGTGGCGCTGCTCAGCTACCTGATCCTGTTCGTCGCTTTCCGCTCCACGGTCCTGCCGCTGCTGGCGCTGGCCTTCAACGGCCTCGTGGTCAGCGCGAGTCTGGGCTTCCTGACCCTGGTGGCCAGCAGCGCCGACCACACCATCAACAGCGTCACCCCGCCGATGCTCTTCGCCGTCATGTTCGGCCTGAGCATGGACTACATGGTGATCATGATCGCCCGCATGCGCGAGATGTACCGGGAGGGCGCCTCGCACCGCGACGCGGTCCTCGGCGGCCTGTCCCGCACCGCCGGGCTGGTCAACGGCGCCGCCGCGATCATGGTCGCCGTCTTCGTGTCCTTCGTCAGCGCCCAGATCAGCATCGTGCGCGAGCTGGGCGTGAGCCTGGCCGCCGCGGTGATCCTGGACGCCATCGTGATCCGGCGGCTGGTCATGCCGGCCACGCTCCTCCTCCTGGGCGACCGGATCTGGGGCCGGACCAGCCGTACCGCCCGCACCGCCGGTCCGGCCGCGGGCTCCGCGGACCCGGCCCCGGCCGGATCCGCGGCCGGCACCGTCACCGCCACGGACGTCCCGGCCCCCGCACCCAACGGGCTGTGAGCCGGACGGCCGAGTTCCGTTCAACCCGACGCCACCGTCCGGGACCAGACTTCCTCCTGACCGGGCGCATCCGATCCGACCGCATCCGATCCGACCGACCGTGAGCCGAGATCGACAGAACGCCCCCGCTCGAGTTCCGCTGCCCGGACCGCGACCCGGTCCGGGCAGCGGAACAGCCCTGTGCGCGCCGGTCCCGTGGCCGCGCCGGGCGGCGGGGGCGGCAGCACGACCGGCGGACCGCTCCCGCGGACCGCAGACGTTCGCCGATTCCTTTCACCCTCGACCGAGAAACGAGTGGACGATCATGACCACGACCACACCCGCTCCGGTGCTCCCGCCGCATCCGGCCGCCGACGCCACCGCGTCCCCCACGGGCGGCATCTTCCGGCGCAGCGCCGCACTGATCGCGGAACGCGGCTGGTGCCACGGAGCCGGGCTGTACTACATCGGATCCCCGCACCGGCCCGAGGCCGCCAGCCTGGTGGGCGCCCTGCTGTGGGCCGCCACCGGACACGCCGGCACCCACGACCCGTCCGCCGGGCACGCCCTGTCCGAACTGCGCGGCCGGATCGACCCGCACCGCACGGCCGCGTTCGACGACTGGGAGCTGCTGTGCGCCTGGAACGACGTGCCGAACCGCACCCGGGCCCAGGCCATCGCCCTGCTGATGGCGGCGGAGCGCGGCGGCGACTTCCACGGCCCCCAGGCCGACACGATCGCGGGGACCGTACCGAGCCCGGCCCCCGGCACTCTCCGGGCCGCTGTCCCGGCTGCGTGACGAACCACCCGGGCTCGACGGCCACACCCTTGAACTGACCGAAGAGCATGCGCGACGCCGGCGCACTGCCTTCCGGTGCGCCGGCCGCCGCGTTCCCGGCGCCTCGCCGAGCGCGGCCGGGCTCAGCGATGGAAGCTCAGCGGTGGAAGCTCAGCCGTGGAAGCGGGTGGCCAGGGCGGCGCCGCTCACCGTGCCGTCCAGCATCCGGCGCAGCCCCCGGATCATCACCTGCTTCTCGTCCGAGCTGAGCCGGAAGGCGGCCGCCGCGTCCACGGCCGCGTCGATCTCCTGGAGCTTGGGCACCAGTTCCTGGCCCTGCTCGGTCAGTCCCAGGTAGACCACCCGGCGGTCCACCTGGCCCGGGGTCCGGCTGACCATCCCCCGCTTGACGAGCGTGTCCACGATCCGGCTGGGGCTGTTGCTCTCGCACACGATCAGCCGGCCCAGCTCTGCCAGGGTCAGCGGCTCGCGCTGCGCGAGCACCAGAATGATCTCCGCCTGGGCCGGGGTCAGGTTCAGCGCCCTGAGCTGCCCGGACATGTAGCGGGCGCCCTCACGCTGCGCGGCGAGCAGCAGATACCGCAGCTCGGTGTCCTCCTGCGTGGTCGCCCCTGCGGGGAGCTGCTCCTCCGGGGACACGCCGACGACAGTGTTGGCGGCTGGCATAGGACACCTCACTCGGATCGCACGGCCGTACGGCGCTCATTGCTGACGTGACATTAATGAGCATCTCAGATCAATGATACGCCATGGATAGGCCAGAACAACCCCGCGCCGACCAGTTCCTGAATCCCGGACACCTTAAGTTTACGAAACCGGTGTTGCAGCACCGATGCCATGACATGCATGATGAGTCATCGGTTACAGGACATCGATGTTGCAGCACCTGATGTTGCCGCACTTGATGCTGGAGCATCGATGTCCCGAGTGATTCGCCCAGACGACCGCACCACCCGAGCAAAGGAAACTCGAATGACCGTGCAGGCCCTGGACGCCGAACCGTTCGTCCTCGACGACGCCGAGGCGGCCGTCGCCGCCATCGCGCGCGGCGAACTGATCATCGTCGTGGACGACGAGGACAGGGAGAACGAGGGCGACCTGATCGTGGCCGCCGAGTTCGCGGACGCCAACGCGATCAACTACATGATCACTCACGGCCGAGGGCTGGTCTGCCTGTCCATCACGCAGGAGCGGGCCGCGCAGCTCGACCTGCCCCCGATGGTCGAGCGCAACGAGGACCACCACGGCACCGCCTTCACCGTCAGCGTGGACGGTGGCCCCGAGCACGGCGTGACGACCGGCATCTCCGCCCCGGACCGCGCCAAGACCATCGAGCTGGTACTCAACGGCACGGGCTCGGACCTGCGCCGCCCCGGCCACATCTTCCCGCTGATCGCCCGCCCGGGCGGCGTGCTGGAGCGCCCCGGCCACACCGAGGCCGCCGTCGACCTGGCCCGCTTCGCGGGTCTCGCCCCGGCCGGCGTGATCGTCGAGATCATCCTGGAGGACGGCACCATGGCCCGCCTCCCGCACCTGGTGGAGTTCGCCAAGCGCGAGGGCATGGTCCTGACCAGCATCGAGAAGCTGCGGGAGTACGCCGCCCTGCGGAACGCGCAGGCCAAGTGAGCCGGCTCGACCGGCTGATATACGGTGCCACGACTGCCGTCTCCCGGCCGGCAGTCGTGCACCGGTACCTCGCCGGTGTCGAAGGCGCGCACCATGTGCCGGCCAGCGGCCCCATGGTGCTGGTGCCCAACCACAGCAGCTTCGCCGACCACTTCGTGCTCGACGCCCTGCTGGCCGTCCTGCGGGACGACCCCTCGTTCTACTTCCTGACCAAGGCCGAGGCCTTCGTCAACCCGGTACGCCGCCGGTGGACCACGGCCGTCGGCGGCATCCCGGTGGACCGGGACCAGCCCGGCCGCGAGCTGCTGGCCGCGGTCGAGCGGGTGTTCTCCTCGGGCAGCACGCTGGTGGTCTACCCCGAGGGCACCCGCGGCCCCGGCTGGCCGCTGCTGCCCTTCAAGGACGGCGCCTTCCGGTTCGCCGTCCGCTCCGGGGTCCCGGTGGTCCCGGTGGGCATGTGGGGCGTCCAGGACGTCCTGCCCAAGGGGGCCAACCGGCCGGTGCGCGGCGCCACCGCGCGCGTCGTGTTCGGCCCGCCGCTGGAGATCGACCCCGCCCTGCCGCGGCCGAAGAAGGTCGCGGCCCTGGGCGAGGCGGCCCGTACCGCGCTGGAGTCGCTGGTCGACCAGGCCCGCAACCCCACGCCGGAGCGCGACCGGCTGGCCGCCCAGGAACTGGCCGAGCAGGCCGAGGCGGTCATCGAGACCATGCTCAGCCGCACCGACACCCTGCCCGCCGAGCAGCGGATGCGACAGGCCCGGCTGTTGCTGGACCTGGCCGACGTCGCCGAGGCCGGCAACGTCGACGCGCTCGCCATGCGGGCCCGGCTGGCGGGGCTGAAGATGCTGGAGGTCTCGCTGCCCCGGCGGCTGACGATGATGTCGAAGCTGCGGCAGGACACGCAGCGGGTGCTGGACGCCGACCCGGACCACCTGATGGGCAATTACCTGATGGGCCGGTGGCACCTGGCGGCGCCCAAGCAGTTCGGCGGCCGCCGCGAGGTGGGCCTGTCGCACATGCGGCACGTGGCCAGGATCGGCGCGCACGACACCCGCTACCCGATGGCCTATGCCGAGGCGCTGCTGAAGACCGGCGACCGGGCGGGCGCCGCCGAGCAGTTCCGCGCCGTCATGGACGCGCCGGCCCCGGACGCGCGCACGCAGGACCGCCGCCGCCGGGCCGCGGACCACTACGCCGCACTCACCGCCGACGGCGTGCCTACCTCGACCTCCGTGGGGTGAATGAGCCGATGAGTCTGTCACCGACGCTGCACCACGACGACATACTGGTGGTCTTCGACGGGCCCCGGCGGCTGCTGTGGTCCTCCCCGGCCCCCGGGACGTACGCCCCGGCCGCGTTGTGGCCGGACCCCGTGCAGGTCGCCGACGTGCTGGACCACCTCGGCGCCGGCGGCAACGTCCTGGTCCTGCTGGACCAGGAGGACATCACCATCCCGCTGTACGCCGACGAGGCCGCGAGCATCCCGCCGGAGCTGCGCCGCTCCCTGACGGTCACCACGGACGGCGTGCTCACCGAGGTGCACCTGACCGCCCTGGACTGGCTGCCGGAGCACTTCCGGCAGCGGGGGCTGCGGTTCCTGCGGTACACCGAGCAGCTCCTGGCGCGGCGGCACGACCTGCTGCTGCCACCGCTGCTGGTCGAGGCGCCCGGCTCCGAGCCGGCCAACCTGCGCTTCGCCCGGCTGCGCACCCCCCGTCCCTTCGACGAGAGCCACATCGGCGCGCTCGGCGACTGGCTGTTCGCCGGCGCCACGGCCACGTCGAAGGACCCGCTCCCCGCGTTGGAGGTCTCCCCATGAGCATCGGCCCCGACCGGGCCCCGGCGGCCACCGCCCCCGGCACCCTGGAGGGACGCGTCGCCGTCCTCACCGGTGCCGGGCGCGGGCTCGGCCTGCTGATCACCCAGGCCCTGCTGGAGCAGGGCGCGCTGGTGGTGGCCAACCACCGCTCGCCGTCGGAGGAACTGACCCGGCTCGCCGACAAGTACGGCGACCGGATCCGTACGGTGGCCGGCGACGTCGGCGAGGAGGAGACCGCGGCCGCGCTGGTCGCCGAGTCCAAGGAGTTCGGCCGGATCAGCGTGCTGATCCACAACGCGGCCGTGACCAAGGACCAGCCGCTGGTCCGGATGCCGGTGGAGGACTGGGACGAGGTGCACCGGGTCAATCTGCGGGGCGCCTTCCTCACCACCAAGCACGCCCTGCGCAGCATGATGCGCGGCCGTTACGGACGCATCATCTACGTCTCCTCGATCGCGGCGGTGCTCGGCAACCAGGGCCAGGCGGCCTACGCCTCGTCCAAGGCGGGGCTGCAGGGGCTGGCGCTGTCCGTCGCCCAGGAGTACGCCTCGTACAACGTCCGCACCGCGGTGGTCGCGCCGGGCATCCTGGACACCGGCCTCAGCGCGAGCGTGCCGCCGGACCAGCTCGGCCGCATGATCGACAACTCGCTGCTGGGCCTCGGCAACGGCCGCCAGATCGCGGACACCATCGCTTTCCTGTCCGGCCCCGCCGCCGACTACATCAACGGTACCGTCATTCAGGTCGACGGAGGAATGAGGTACTGACCGATGACCGTTCGCAGTTCACAGGTGTCGGTCGACGCCTCCCCCGCGGTGGTCCGCCGGATCCTGCTGGAGGCTTCGGCCCTGGCCGAATGGAATCCCGCTTTCCTGTCCATCCAGGCGCCGGAGACGGCCGCCGCCGGACAGCGGTATCCCATCCGGACCAGGGGCGGCCTCAGCGGATACCTGGAGTACCGCGACATCGCCGACGAGCGGATCGTGGGCCACTGGGAGGTACCCGGCCTGTCCGAGGACCACGTCTGGGAACTGCGGGCCGCAGGCGGCCGCACCGAGGTACGGCACTCCTTCGAGCACCGCGGTCTGCTGGCCGCGGTGCTCCGCCCGGCGTTCGCCGATGTCGCGCAGATGCGGCTGGACCGGCTGGCGCAGCGGGCCGCGGCCCGTGCCCACGGGTCGCGGAACGGGCGCGGTACGGCCTGACCCCCGTACCGGACTGACCGCCGCACCGGGCCACGGCCCGGCCGTACCACCTCGTGCACCGCTTGCCGTACCGCTCGTCCGATTGCTGTTGGTACCGACCGCACCGCTCGCAACGAAGCGCACCGCACGAAGCCGTGCCCACCATGTGACAGGACGTCACCGAAGGCGTACGGCTGTCGTCCTTCCCGCGCCTTGTCTGTTCCCGACATCCGGAGAACCCACATGTCCGCCCCTGTACCCGTGCTTCGCTCATCGTCAGGACCGGCACATGCACGCATCCTCGCGGTAGGCGGTTACCGCCCCAGCCGAGTGGTGTCCAACGACGAAGTGGCAGAACCGATCAACTCCAGCGACAAGTGGATCCGCGAGCGGTCGGGAATCGCCGAACGCCGCTGGGCGGACCCGCACGAGACGATCACGGCCATGGGTGTCGCCGCGGCCGGCAAGGCCCTGGCCGGCGCCGGCATCGCGGCTGACCGGATCGGCTGCGTGATCGTCGCGACCTCCACGCACTTCCGCCAGCTCCCGGCCGCCGCGGCCGAGATCGCCCACAAGGTCGGTGCCCACAAGGCGTCCGCCTTCGACATCTCGGCGGCGTGCGCCGGCTTCACCCACGGCCTCGCGCTGGCCGGCGACATGGTCCGGTCCGGCAGCGCGGAGTACGTCCTGCTCGTCGGCACCGAGCGCATGTCGGACCTCATCGACCGGGAGGACCGGGGCACCGCCTTCCTCTTCGGCGACGGGGCCGGCGCGGTGGTGGTCGGGCCCTCGGCCACCGCGGGCATCGGTCCCGTGGTGTGGGGCGCCGACGGTTCGCAGACCGCGGCCATCGACCAGTCCGCGTCGTGGCTCGACCTGCGCGACAACCCGCCGGAGCGGTTCCCCGCGCTGACCATGCAGGGGCAGACCGTCTTCCGCTGGGCCGTCTACCAGATGGCGGAGGCGGCTGGGCAGGCGCTCGACGCGTCCGGCCTGACGGCGGACCAGCTCACCGCCTTCATCCCGCACCAGGCCAATCTGCGGATCGTCGACGCGCTCACCAAGGCGCTCAAGCTGCCCGCCCACGTGGCGGTGGCGCAGGACGTGGTGCACAGCGGCAACACCTCCGCCGCCTCGATCCCCTTGGCCATGGAGAAGGTGCTGGAACTCGGGCAGGCACGCAGCGGCGGCTTCGCCCTCACCCTGGGCTTCGGCGCGGGCCTGTCCTACGCCGGTCAGGTGGTGGCGCTGCCCTGACGACCCGTCAGGACCTTTTCCCACGATCCTCGGTGCCCCCCGGCCGTCCCTGACGGCCGGGCCGGCTCGGGGTGGCGCGGACGGTCCCGGGCGCACCCCCGGCGCCTGTCCCCGTCCGCGCGCTCCGTCAGGCCCGTTCGCCTCCCGCGACCGCTTCCCCGCTACGGCGGCGGGTGACACGGGCCCCGCCCGCCGCGGTGGGACGGCCGTCCAGGCCGGCACCGGCGCGGCGGCGCCGGAGCACCGCGAGCTCGGCGGAGTCGGCCCGCAGGATCCAGCGGTACGGCGGATGGGTCTCCTTGCGGACCGTGGTGACCCAGCCGCGGCGCACCCAGCTGTAAAGGGTGCTGGTGGGCATGGCGAGTTGGGTCGCCAGGTCCGGCAGCCACCACTCGTCGGTACCCGGGGCCTCGCCCGGCGCGGGGCGCGGCCGGGTGCGCACCGGGGCAGGGGTGGCGGTGGGCACGCCCTCGCGCAGCAGCCGCCGTACCGCGGTCAGGCTGATCCGCTCCGGCCGGCCGGGCGCCTGGGTGAACCCCTCCTCGCCCAGGCGGCGCGTGATGTCGGCGGCGCGTAAGCCCTGCCGGGCCAGCTGGCGCATGCGTTCCACCAGCAGTTCGGAGTAGCTGGGCTGGTCGGCGGGCAGCGGGGTGCGGCACGGTGGCTCGGTGAGCCCGGAGTACACCACGCTCAGGCCGGAGTCGGCGGCCAGGGCCTCGATGGCGCCGGCGGCCTCGCCGTGCCGCGGGTGCACGGCCAGGGCCTCGCCCAGCGGGTCCAGGATGTCGTCGAGCCCGTCGGTGCGTCTCTCGCCGTTCCCCGCGTCGGGTTCGGCCAGGACGTACCAGCGGGGGGCGGTAGTGGTCTGGCGGCGGGCGTGGGATACGAGCCAGTGCGCCAGGTGCTGACCGGTGTCGGGGGCGCCTTGCGGCCAGAACGGGCCGGGCGCGGGGTCTGCGGTCTCGGCGAGCGGGCCGGACTCGGTCACGCTGCGCACCCCGCCGCTGGCCAGGAGCCAGCCGTCGGGGGCGGAACGGCCGGGCGCCGTGTCGGCGGCGCGAACCGGGACCGGAACGTCACCGGACTCGGCGGTGTGCCGCTCGTGCACGGTCACGGCGCACAACAGCGCCGGTGGCAGCCCGGAACGGAACACGGATACCTCTAGCAGGCACATGCTGCGTCCTCTTCGAAGAGCCTCGGTAAAGGTTGGATCTCCCCGCGTACGCGGTACCGGCGCGGCCTCATGGTGGTTCGCCGTGCGTACGGCGAACCACGCCGCCTTTGCCGGCGGGCACGCGGAACATGTCCGGCAGGCATGCGGAACGCCGAACTCGGCGGGCAATCACAGCGGTCGGCCGACGCGCTACGCGCGTCACATAGTCCTTGCCCCTGACCGCGGCGATTACCCCGACGAAATTCGGCCGACGCGTGCCGGTGGCCGCATCACCTCAGCTGGTGCGACGCATCACCCTGGACGCGAGAGAACCCGGCACATGTTGCTGGACACGAGCAACCCGGGAACATGGAAGACACCTTCTCTGTCGCCACTGCGCAATTCCTTTGTGCGGTACGCGTGCACCGGAAGGGTTCGGTGCGGCCATTGATCGCGAGCATGTGGGGGATGTGCATCTGGGTCAGGCACCCGGACCGGGGTCGACCGGCCATGGATGCCCAACGGACGGGAAGATGTATGACTCTGCGAACGGCCGGGGCGCCCGGCGCATGGGCCGCCCGCCCCGTGACTCCTGCACATGGTGACACACATCGAGCCGGAACTGATGGTCGTGTGTGACAGCACACAGCCGCAGGTGGGAGACCGGTTTCGGCCAACCGACGGTAACAACCGGAACCGGCACAACACGTCTCCGGCGGTTTCCGACGGGTCGTCGGATTCTTTGCGTTCGGGGCCTGTTGGCGGCGGCGGGTGCGCCGTGTCCACCGGTCGTGTCGGTCACATCGGGTCAGGTCGCACCAGGTCGGGACGGGTCGGACGGACCCGGCGGCGACGGTCCGGCCGGGCGTCCCGTCATCCGTTCGTCCCAGCCGAACCCCGCAACACACATGGTCACACGAGGCACATGTGTCTCGCCGCGCCTACGCCGAACGGCCACCGCCCGTGGCCTACCGGCTGATGCCCCGTCAGGTCCGGCGGGCAGGCGGAACATCCGAGGTCGGCCGCCGGCTGGCCGGATCTCCCGGGCCCGGACCCCCGTACACGGTTACCGACGGCACTCCGCGAAACACGTCGATCCGAGGCATTCGGTGTCGCCGGACCGCCCGGGTTGTGCGCCCGGGCGCACGGCGCAGCATTGACCGCCGCCCGCGCTGCCGTCAATGCTGCCGTCCGTGCTGCCGCCGGTGCCTCCTTCGGTGCCTCCGCTCAGGCCTCGGCGGCGATGTCCTCCCGGGCCGGGGCCAGCGGCGGCCAGGGCGCCCAGCCGCGGGAGGGGGTGACGGCTATCTCGCGCCACCAGGGGTAGGCCGGCGGGGTGGCGGCGGGCTCGAAGGGCTCCCCCACGCGCGGGGTGGCGCAGGTCTGGCCGGCGTCGTGGGCGGCGAGCATGGTGCGCTCGCCGGGCTCGGCCCAGGGGTGGAAGGCGAGGTTGAAGGTCCCCCAGTGGATCGGCAGCAGCACGCCGCCCGGCGTGCCGCCCTGGAGGTCGAGGTGCGCCCGCAGGCCCTCGTCGGGGGTCATGTGGATGTCCGGCCAGGCGCCGGGATCGGGCACGCAGTCGCAGGGCTGCCCGGGCGGGCAGTCGGCGTGGGCGTCCGGCCACTTCTCGGAGTAGGCGCCGATCTGGATCATGGTGGCGTCGAAGGGACCGTGGTCGGCGCCGATCGCGGCGAAGCCCGGGAAGTAGCCGGTGTCGCCGCTGTGGAAGACGCGGTGGGTGCCGTCGGTGACCGCCCAGGACGCCCACAGGGTCTGCTGCCGCCCGCGCAGGCCGCGCCCGCAGAAGTGGCGGGCCGGGGTGGCGGTCAGGGTGAGGCCGCCCACCTCGGTGGACTCGTGCCAGTCCAGCTCGCGCAGCCGGTCCGCCGGCACCCCCCAGTGCTCCAGGTGCGCGCCGACGCCCAGCGGCACGGCGAACACCGCGTCGCTGCGGACCAGTTCCATGATGCTGGGCATGTCCAGGTGGTCGTAGTGGTCGTGCGAGATGACCACCGCGTCCAGCCCGGCGGCCAGGGCGGACAGCGGCACCGGCGCGGGGTGCATACGGCGCGGGCCGGCGAAGGCGAACGGGGAGCACCGCTCGCCCCAGACCGGGTCGAACAGCACGCGCCGTCCGCCTATCTCGGCCAGCACCGACGAGTGCCCCAGCCAGGTCAGCCGCAGCCCGGACGCGGCCGGCCGGGCGAGGTCGGCGAGCGTCGTGGGGTGGACCGGAATCGGCCGGGCGGGTTTTCGGGGCAGCCGGGCGTCCTTGCGGAGATTGGCCGGCAGGGACCTGATCAGGTCGCCACTGGCGGCGACCCCGGCACCGACCGGGTTGACGAACGCGCCGTCACGGTAGTTGGGCGAAGCGAGGATGCGCTCCAGGCGCGCACCCACGGGGTCCGCGCCGAACGCGGCGGGGCGCAGCTTCACGAGGCGGGACGTTGGTCGGCCGGCGCCGGTCACGGGTCCTCCAGGCGGGGTCGTCACGCGACGGGGTCCCGTCGCGCCTCCATTATGCTGCGGAGATCTCTCCGCCACCCGCCCCGGCGCCGTCCCCTGTGGAAAACCCCGCACCCCGCAGAATCCGCTCGGCGAAGTCGCCCACCGGAACGTACCCCAGCTTCCGGTACAGCCCATTGCTCACCGGGTTCGCGAGATCGGTGAACAGCACCACCTCCCCCGCCCCGGCCGCCAGCGCGGCCCGGCTGACCGCCCCGACCACCGCACCCGCATAGCCGCGCCCGCGCCGCCCGGACGGGGTGTAGACGGCGACGACCCGCGAGGTGCCGTCCGCGGGCGGGGTCCAGCCGGCCATCGACACCGGTTCCCCGCCGGGCAGTTCCCACAGCACGCGCCCGCCGCGGCTCAGCGCGTCGTCCACCGCGCCCTGGCCGCCCGGCGTCTGCGCTCCGACGTCCCGGGCGAACTCCGCCTCCCAGCGCAGCACCAGGGCCCGGTCGGCCGGCCCGGCGGTCCGGGCGGCTCCCGGGGGCGTCATGGGCCGCGGAATCAGCTCCGCCAGCCGGTACAGCCGGGTGTCCCGCCCCGCCACGACCTGCCCGCCGGTCCGCTGCCGCCACGCCTCGGCGAAGGCGAGGACGGCCTGCCGCTCCCCCCGTACCGCCTCCTGCGCCCCGGCCGGTCCGGCGGCCAGCGCCCGGGCCGACTCGGGAGTGCCGCCGGTGAGCAGCAGCGGATGCGGCGGCGTCCGCAGGAAGGCCGCCTCGACCGCGCCGCCGCTCCCCCGCCACCACCCGAACACCGGCGGCAGCGGCCCGTACGCGCCCGGCCCCCGCCGCCGCAGCGCCGCGCAGACGCTCAGCAGCACCGTGTTCCGCGCGGGGTCCGCGCCCAGGAAACCGCCCGCCTCGGCCTCGAACCGGTCGAGCGAGTCGGTGATCGTCCACTCCACCGGCCCATGGTCCCCGCCGGACCCCCGGTGCCGCACCGGATTTACGCCGCGTCCGGATTCCCACCGGTGCCGGAGAGGACTACGTCGGCTGCGTCAACCCCCGCCGTTCCAGCAACGGTTCGATGCGGGGCGGGCGGCCGCGGAAAGCGGCGAAGGCGGTCATCGGGTCGACGCTGCCGCCGCGGGAGAGCAGCGCGCGGCGGAAGGTGTCGCCGCTGGCACGGCGCAGGCCGCCGTTCTCGGTGAACCACTGGACCGTGTCGGCGTCCAGCACCTCGCTCCAGATGTAGGAGTAGTAGCCCGCGCTGTAGTGGCCGCTGAAGACGTGGGTGAAGTAGGCGGTGCGGTAGCGCGGCGGGACGGCGGGCAGGTCCAGGCCGGCCGCGTGCAGGGCCGCGGCCTCGAAGGCGGCCGGGTCGCCGGGGTCGGCGCCGGCGGGCAGGGTGTGCCAGGCCCAGTCCAGCACGGTGGCGGCCAGGTACTCCACGGTGGCGAAGCCCTGCCCGAAGCGCACGGCCTCCCTCATCCGGGCGGCGGTGTCGGCGGGCATCGGGGCGCCGGTCTCCACGTGGGTGGCGTAGCGGGCGAGGACGTCCGGCCACAGCGCCCACATCTCGTTCACCTGGGAGGGGTATTCCACGAAGTCCGAGGGCACGGCGGTGCCGGAGAAGTACGGGTGGCGCACGTCGGAGAACAGCCCGTGCAGCGCGTGCCCGAACTCGTGGAAGAGCGTGCCGACCTGCCAGAACGTCAGCAGCGCGGGCTCGCCCGGCGCGGGCTTGGCGATGTTGTGGTTGTTGACCACCACCGGCCGCCGGCCGAGCAGCCGCGACTGGTCGACCAGGGCGTTCATCCACGCGCCGCCCCGCTTGGTGGGCCGGGCGAAGAAGTCGGCCAGGAACAGGCCCAGTCCGCTGCCGTCGGCGTCGAACACCTCGAAGACCCGTACGTCGGGGTGGTAGCCGGACAGGTCGGGACGCTCGGTGAGCGTGATCCCGTACAGCTCGCCGGCCGCGCGGAACACCCCGTCGCGCAGCACCTTGTCCAGCTCGAAGTACGGGCGCAGCGCGGCCTCGTCGATGTCGTGCCGCTGCTTGCGCAGCTTGTCCGACCAGTACGCCCAGTCCCACGCCTCGACCGGTCCGCCGGCGAGCTCGGCCAGGGCGTCGGCCTCGCGGCGGGCGTTGGCGACGGCGGGCGGCACGAGCCGGGCCAGCAGATCGGTGACGGCCTGCGTGCTGCCCGCGGTGCGGTCGGCGACCACGTACGCCGCGTGGCTGTCGTAGCCGAGCAGGGCCGCGCGTTCGGCGCGCAGGGTGGCCAGGGCGACGGCGAGCGGGCCGTTGGTGTCCTGGGCGCGGCTCAGTGAGGCGGTGAGCAGCCGCCTGCGGACGTCCCGGTCCTCCAGGCGGGCCAGTTCGAGCTGGTTGGAGAAGTTGCGCAGCGGCAGCACCCAGCGGTCGGTGAGGCCGCGGTCCCGTGCGTCGCGCGCCGCTGCGGCGATCGCGTCGGCGGACAGCCCGGCGAGCTGCGCGGGGTCGTCCAGGACGAGCGCGCTCTCCTCGGCCGCGCTCAGCGCGTTCTGCCCGAAGGCGGTCGAGGCGGCCGCGATCTCCGCGTTGAGCTCGCGCAGCCGCCACCTGCCGTCCTCCGACAGCGCGGCCCCCGCCCGTACGAACCGGGTGTGGTACCGCTCCAGCAGCCGCAACTCCTCCGGGCCGAGGCCGAGCGCCTCCCGCCTCTCGTACAGCGCCCGGATCCGCCCGAACAGCGCCGGGTTCAGGTGGATGGCGTCGCTGTGCGCGGCCAGCATCGGGTTGACCTTCGCCTCGATCTCCCGTACGCCCGCGGTCGCGTCCGCCGAGGCCGCGTTCCCGAACACCGCCCGCACCCGCTCCAGCAGCGCCCCCGACCGCTCCAGCGCGACCACCGTGTTCTCGAACGTCGCCGGCGCCGGATCCCCCGCGATCCCCTCGACCTGCGCCAGCTGCTCGGCCAGCCCCAGCTCGAAGGCCGGCAGATAATGCTCCTCGCGGATCTCCGCGAACGGCGGCAGCTCGTACGGCAACGTGCTCGCACGCATCAGCGGATTCGTCGTCACCGTCCCGACCCTACGCCGGACCTGCCCGTTCCGCGCCCGGGTGTCGGTGACGCGCAGGAGTCCGCTCCCCCGGTTGCCGCGGGGCCCGCCCGCGGCAACCGGGAACGTACCGCGAGCGCGGCTATCCGCTCTTGCGGCGGAATTCGCGGGGACCGCCGGCGCGGCCCTGAGCGCCGTGGATCTTGGAAGGGTCGTGCGGGCCGGCGGCACCCGAGCCGCGGCGGCCGCCCTGTTTGCGGGCCAGGGCCTCGCGGAATTTGCGTTTGACGTCGTTCGCGCCCTCCTCGGGGGCGTCGGCGGCCTCGGCCGGAGCGTCGGCCGGGGAGGAGTGGGGCTCCGCGGGGTCCGGGAGGGCGGAATCCGCGGCGGCCGGGGAGACGGGGGCCGTCGCCGTGGCGGCGGCCTCGTGTTCGGGGTCGGTCATGGCACCAGCGTGGCATGCCGGACCGCCCGCGCCCACCCGATAACGCGCCGTCGGACAGCGCGTGTACGGTTCCGGTCATCCCGCCGATGAGGAGCTGCACACCGATGACCTGGCTGCTGTACGGCGCCACCGGCTACGCCGGCCGCCTGATCGCCCGCCGCGCCACCGCTCAGGGCCTGCGTCCGGTGCTGGCCGGGCGCAGCTCCGCCAAGCTGGTTCCGCTTGCCGCCGAACTCGGCCTGGAGCACCGGGTGTTCCCGCTCGACGACCCGGCGGCCGTGCGCCGCGGGCTCAAGGGCGTGACGGCGGTGGCGCACTGCGCCGGGCCGTTCACCCGTACCGCGGTGCCGATGGCGACCGCCTGCATCGACACCGGCACGCACTACCTGGACATCACCGGTGAGATCGATGTCTTCGAGGCGCTGCACGCGCTCGGCGGGCGGGCCCGGCAGGCCGGCATCACCCTGCTGCCCGGTGCGGGCTTCGACGTGGTGGCCACCGACTGCCTGGCCGCGCTGCTGGCCGAGCGGCTGCCCGACGCCACCCAGCTCGACCTGGCGTTCCTGGCCGGCGGCGGGGCCAGCCCCGGGTCGGCGCGCACCGCGCTGGAGGGCGCCTCCGAGGGGCGGATCCGGGCCGGCGGGGAGATCCGCACCGTGCCGGTGGGCTCGCGCCGGGTCCGGGCGGCGTTCCCCTCGGGCGCGCGGACCGTCGTGTCGGTGCCGTGGGGCGACGTGAGCACCGCGTACCACTCGACGGGGATCCCGGACATCACCACGTACACCGCGCTGCCCGCTCCAGCGGTCGCCGCGAGCCGGGTGCTGCGGGTCGGGCCGCTGCGCGGGGCGCTGTCGGGGGCGGCGGGCAAGCTGGTGCGGGGGCCCGGCGAGCGGACCCTGAACGCCTCCCGGTGCGAGGTGTGGGGGCGGGCCCGGGACGCGGCGGGCAACACGGTGACGGCGACCCTCACCGGCCCCAACCCGTACCGCCTGACGGCGGATTCGGTGCTGCGGATCGTGGAGCGGCTGCCGGAGCTGCCGGCGGGCTTCCAGACGCCCTCGCTGGCCCTGGGCGCGCGGTTCGCGGGTACCCTCGACGAGGTGACGGTGACCATGGCGGCGCTGCGGTGAGCGGGCCCGGGCGGCCGCGGCTGCGGGCCGGGCTGCCGCGCGAGGCCGCGGAGCTGAGCGCGCTGGCCCTGCGGTCCAAGGGGCACTGGGGGTACGACGAGAAGTTCCTCGCCGACTGCCGGGACGAACTCACCCTGGCCGAGCACGAGATCACCGCCCGCCGCACGGTGGTGGCCGAACTCGACGGCCGCCCGGTGGGGTTCGCCACCCTGGAGGGCGAACCGCCGGACGGCGCACTGGGGATGCTCTTCGTGGACCCGGGCCTGATCGGCCGCGGCACCGGCCGCCTGCTGTACGAGCACGTGCTGACGGCCGCCGCGGCGATCGGCTTCACCCGGCTGTCGGTCGACGCGGATCCCAACGCCGAGCCCTTCTACCGGGCGATGGGAGCCGTCACGG
Organism: Actinacidiphila acididurans; assembly: GCF_016918855.1. GTDB lineage: Bacteria > Actinomycetota > Actinomycetes > Streptomycetales > Streptomycetaceae > Actinacidiphila > Actinacidiphila acididurans. The sequence goes on along the minus strand of NZ_JADKYB010000011.1, from coordinate 288,328 downwards.
TCGGCCGGGTGCCGTCCGGTTCGATCCCGGGCCGCACGCTGCCGCTGATGGAGGTACGGGTGGGGCCGGCCTCCGACTGAGGCCGGCCCCTTCGACGTACGGTGCCGGGACCGGCCCCGGCGGCGGTCAGGGCTTGCGGGCGACCGCCCCGTAGAAGCCCACCCGACGAACCTCCTCGGGGGTGGGACCCTCGCCCTCCGGCCGCCAGGCGGGCACCTGGACCAGGCCGGGCTCCAGCATCTCGAAGCCGTCGAAGAGGGTCAGCACCTCCTGGTACGGCCGGGTGTTGAGGGTCGCCGTCGCCCGCTGGTACACCTTGAAGACCTCCGGCAGGAGTTCGCCGTGGAAGTCCGCGGTGGCGTGCGAGAGCACCAGGTGGCTGCCGGACGGCAGGGCGTCGCGCAGGGTCGCGACGATCCGCGCCGGTCCTTCGTCGTCGGTGACGAAGTGGAGTACGGCCACCAGCATGAGCCCCACCGGCTGGTCGAAGTCGATCAGCTTGCCGATGGTGGGGTGTTCCAGGATGCTCGCCGGGTCGCGGACGTCGCCCAGGAAGAAGCCGGTCTGCCCGGCCCCGATGAGCTTGGCGCCGGCGTGCGCCGAGACGATCGGGTCGTTGTCGATGTAGGCGACCCGGACGTCCGGGGAGACGGACTGGGCGATCTCGTGGGTGTTCGGCGAGGTCGGGATGCCGGTGCCGATGTCGATGAACTGCCGGATCCCGGTGCCGGCCAGGTACCGGACCGCGCGGCCCAGGAAGTCGCGGTTGGCCCGGGCCGCCGGGATGATGTCCGGCAGCACGTCCACGACCCGCTGGGCGGCCTCCCGGTCGACCTCGTAGTTGTCCCAGCCGCCGAGGTAGAAGTCGTACATCCGGGCCGGGTGCGGCTTGCTGGTGTCGATCTGCTCGGGGCTGAAGCTCTGGTCGGTCATGCCGTGCCCTCTGCCCCGGCCAGCCGGCCGATGCCGCCGTACACGCCGACCTTGCGCAGGTACTCCTCGGAGGGCGCCGGGCCGTCCGGGCGCCACAGCGGCACCTGGACCAGCCCGGGTTCCACCAGTTCGAAGCCGTCGAAGAGGGCCAGCACCTCGGCGTGGGTGCGGGCGGTCAGGCTCGCGGTGGCCTTCTTGTAGACCTCCAGGACGTCAGCGGCCACGTCCTGGTGGAAGTCGGCGGTGGCGTGCGAGAGCACCAGGAGGCTGCCGGCCGGCAGGGCGTCCCGGTAGGCGGCGATCATGCCCGCCGGGTCCTCGTCGTCCGGCACGAAGTGCAGCACCGACACCAGGAGCAGCGCGATCGGCTCCTTCACGTCGATCAGCCGGTCGATGGTGGGGTGCTCCAGGATGCTGCTCGGGTCGCGCATGTCGCCGAGGAAGAAGCCCGTGTTGCCGGTGCCGAGCAGCCGCGCGTCGGCGTGCCGGGCCACGATCGGGTCGTTGTCGATGTAGGCGACCCGGACGTCGCGCGAGACCTCGTGGGCGATCTCGTGGGTGTTCGGCGATGTCGGGATGCCCGTGCCGATGTCGATGATCTGGCGGATCCCGCTGTGCGCGAGGTAACGCACCGCCCGGCGCAGGAACTCCCGGTTGGCCCGGGCCCCGTCCACCACGTCGGGCACGACCTCCAACACCCGATGGGCGGCCTCGCGGTCGACCTCGTAGTTGTCGCGGCCGCCCAGGAAATAGTCGTACATGCGAGCCGGATGCGGCCGGCTCGTGTCTATCTCCTCCGCGGGGAATCCCTGGTCGGTCACGCGGTCCTCTTCTCAGCGGAAACATCGTTCTGCGGTGGTACGGGGCGGTGCGTTCGTGTGCCGTGCATTCGTGCGCCGTGCATTCGTGCGGGGTCCGGTCGTGCGTGGTGCGGTCGTGCGTGGTACATGGAGCAGATCACGTTCATCCGAGCAGGAAGTCCGCCTGGCCCGCCTTGGCGCCCTCGATGAACGTGGTGATCTCGTGGTTGGTGTAGATCAGCGCGGGGCCGTCGGGATCGGTGGACTGACGCAGCGCCACCCGCCCGTCGTTGAGCTTCTTGGCCTCGACGCACGAGCCGCCGTTGCCACCGCTCCACGGCTTCCGCCAGCCGTCCGCCCCGAGTTCGGCGGCCGGCATCCCATTGTAAATACCGTCGAAGGGTGGGTCGTAACGCTGTTCGTAGCCGTAAATGTCCGCGTATATCTCGTCGTTGCCGATGCGATCCATGGTTCAGATCTCCTTGCGCATGCCATCGAGGATGGCCTTGGTGCTCTGTGCGGGCGATGCCTGCGCGCTCATCCGGTCGAGCGCTTCGAGGAACGCCGACACGTCGTCCCGGTCGTCGAAGTAGGCGCCTCCGACCAGGCTTTCGGTGTAGGCGATGTCCGGGAGTTCCTGGAGCTGGAACCGGAAGATGTGGAACGGCCCGTACATCGCCGGGTGCGGGCCGGCGGCGAAGGGCATCACCTGCAGCCGCACGTTGGGGCGCTCGGTGGCCTCCATCAGGGCGGTGATCTGCTCGTGCATGACCTCGCGGCCGCCGATCGGGCGGCGCAGCACGGTCTCGTCGACCACGACCCACAGCAGCGGCGAGGCGTCGCGGTCGAGGAGTGCCTGTCGTTCGGTGCGCAGGTCCACCAGCCGCTCGATCTCCTCGGCCGGGGCATTGGGCTGCCCGGCGCGCAGCACGGCGTGCGCGTACGCCGGGGTCTGCAGCAGACCTGGTACGTAGTGCGGTTCGTAGGCGCGGATGATGGCGGCCTCGCCCTCCAGGCTCACAAAGGCGCTGAACCAGTCGGGGAGCACGTCACGGAAGCTGTGCCACCATCCGGGACGGTTGGCTTCCCGGGCGAGGGCGAGGAAACCTCCGATCTCTTCCGGAGCGGTGATCCCGTAGGTGTTGAGCAGCTTCTCGACGTAGGGGAGCTTGAGGCCCACTTCGGCCCGCTCCATACGCCGGATCGTGGCGTGCGTCACATCGAGCGCACGACCGGCCTCCTCATAGCTGAGTCCGGCTCGCTCGCGGAGATCTTGGAGGCGTTTTCCCAGCACCATGCGCAGGACGGTCGGAGCTCCGCCCGGCCGGGGGTCCATCACGTCGACTCATCCTCCAACCACTGTGACTGGTACGAAGTGTGGCATGCCCTCAGCGACTGCGACAGCGTGTACCTGCTGATTCTGTAAATTACAGATCGGACCTTGCCTCGTGTCAGGTACAGGCCTCATGATGACAGCGTGGCTCTTTCACCTGGCGCCCTCCTCAGACACGAGTGCTGTGCCGGCGTCGGCGACCCCTGCCGCCGCGACGAGTTCCGGCTGCCCGCGCTGAGCGCGTCCGTGGCCGACGCCCGCGGGCGGGTCCGCGCGCGCCTCGGGGAATGGGGCGTCGACCCGGAACTGCGGGACGACGCGGGTCTGGTGGTGACGGAGCTGTTCACGAACGCGGTCCGGCACACGGACAGCGAGAAGATCACCTGCGTCGTGCACGACAGCGGTACGGTCGTGCGGCTCGAGGTCACCGACCAGGGCCGTGGCACGGGGGTCCCCGTACCGTGTGCCGCCGAGGCCGATGAGGAAGGCGGCAGAGGGCTGCTCCTGGTGAGCGTGCTCTCGGTGGCCTGGGGTTCGGATCCGGCCGACGACGGCACGGGGCGCGTGGTGTGGGCCGAACTGGCCGTGCACCGCGCGCCCCATTGATTTTCCGGGGCTCCCGCTTCCGGCGCACCGGCTTCCAAGCCCCGTGCTAGGACGCCGACTTCTCCAGCGGCAGCAGCTCCGGCCGCTTCGGCAGGACGTGATCGCCCGACGACTCGCCGCGCAGCCGCCGGCCGATCCAGGGCACCAGGTATTCGCGGGCCCAGTGGATGTTGTCCCGGCGCACCTGCGCCGGCGCCTTGCGGATCAACGGCGGCCAGGCCGGCTCCCCCTCCCCGCCGACCTCCAGGCCCAGCACCTGGGCGGCCCGCAGCGCGACCCGGGCGTGGCCGTCGGGCGACAGGTGCAGCCGGTCCTCGCCCCAGGCCCGCGGGTCCTGTACGGCACGCAGTGACCACAGGTCGAGCACGGGACAGTCGTACTGGTCGGCGATGGCCCGTACGTGGGCGGTGTACGTGGCGATCCGGCCGCGCAGGTGACGCAGGACGGGCACTCCGCGGGTGTCGAAACCGGTGCACACCAGAACGGTACCCACCGCGGCGCTGAGTTCGGCGACCGCGGCCTCGAACCGCCGTGCGATCGCGTCGGGGTCGCTGCCCGGGCGCAGGATGTCGTTGCCGCCGGCGCAGAAGGTCACCAGGTCGGGAGCGAGTTCGACGGCCCGCGGCACCTGCTCGGCCACGATCCGGTCCAGCAGCCGGCCGCGGACGGCGAGGTTGGCGTAGCGGAACCCGCCGCCGGCCCGGGCCTGCCGGTCGGCCAGCAGGGCCGCCAGCCGGTCCGCCCAGCCCAGGAAGGCCCCGTCCGGACCCGGATCCCCGACACCCTCGGTGAAGCTGTCCCCCACGGCGATGTACGAGGCGTACGCCCCTGGTGCGGGCGGCACGGGCCGGAGGTGCGGGGCGAGCCCCGGGCCCGTCAGGAGCGCGCTGTCGTCGGCGGCTTCGTCGCGCCCGTTTCCGCCCTGCCGCCTGCCGTGTCGAGAGTCGTCAGCCACATCGGACCATTGTTCTCCTCGCCCCCCGACCTACGCGACCGTAGGGAGGTGTCGCCGCGGCGTGATTCATCCCACCGGATCACACGGCGGTCGGGCGGAGCGGTCCGAGCGCCGGTACGGCGACCTGGCCTGCCGTATCGTCGGCAGTGCCCGGCGACGGGCCCGACGCGCCCCGGAACCTGCGTGGATTCCGGGGGCCGATGCGAACGAGGAGCGCAGGTGACGCAGGAAGTGCGGGCGGCCGATGCCGCCGGGTCCGAGCCGGAGCTGACAGGTGTGCGCAACTTCCGTGACGTCGGAGGGCTGCCGACGACGGACGGGCGCCGGGTGCGGTACGGGGTGCTGTTCCGCAGCGGGCACCTGGCCCACGCCACCGACGAGGACACCGCCGTCCTGGGGGGCTTGCGCCTGCACACGGTCTTCGACTTCCGCAACTCCGACGACATAGCCCTGGAGGGCCCGGACCCGCAACTGCCGGGCACCCGCCACCTCAACCTGCCGCTGAGCGACCCCGCCCAGGGCGACGGGTTCTGGCGGACCGTCCGGGACGGCGACGTGGCGACGCTGCGCGGGCTGCTCGGCGACGGCAAGGGCGAGGCCCGGATGACCGAGGCGTACCGGCGGATGATCCTGGAGCGCAACGAGGAGCACGCCCGGATGATGGCGGAGCTGACCGACCCGGCCGACCCGGCGGTGCCGGCCCTGATGCACTGCGCGGCCGGCAAGGACCGGGCCGGCACCTCCATCGCCCTGGTGCTGACGGCGGTCGGCGTGGAGCGGTCGGCGATCGAGGCGGACTACCTGGAGAGCAACGCCCGGCACCGCCGCTACCGGGTGGTGCGCGGCGACGGCAGCACCGGCGTGGCGATCGACCCGGAGATCCGCGAGCTGCTGAGCCCGCTGTTCGAGGCCCGCATCGCCTACCTGCGGACGGCCTTCGCCACCATCGAGGACAAGTGGGGCTCCACCGACCGCTACCTCGAACAGGCGCTCGACCTGACCCCGGCCCGCCGCGAAGTGCTGCGCGAGCGGCTGCTCACCGACTGACCGGCGTACAGACCACCGGCGTACAGACCACCGGCGTACGCGCCACCGGCCGCCGTACGCGCCCCGGACCGGGCCGCAGACCTCCGGACCCGGCGGGGCGTACGGCGACCGTCAGCTGCCGGCCGCCGGCCGTCACTTGTTGGCGACCGCCTGCTTGACCAGGGTCTTGCCGAAGTCCCACATCAGCCCGCCGCCGTTGTGCGCGTCGTCCATGACGTCGATGAAGGCGGTCACGAAGCGGTCCACGTCGGCCTCGTCCACGACCAGCGGCGGGATGAGCTTGATGACCTCCACGTGGTCGCCGGAGACCTGGGTGAGGATGTGGTGCTTCTGCAGCAGCGGCACCACCACCATCTGGGCGAACAGGCCCTTGCGGGCGGCCTGGAGCATGGTCCACCGGCTGCGCAGGCCGAGCGATTTGGGGCGGCCGAACTCGATGCCGACCATCAGGCCCCGGCCGCGCACGTCCTTCAGCAGTTCGTAGCGGTCGGTGAGCGCGGCCAGCCGGGTGCGCAGCAGGTCGCCGACCCGGCGGGAGTTCTCGACGATCCCCTCGTCCTCCATCACCGAGAGGGTGGCCAGGCCCGCCGCCATGGCCTGGGCGTTGGAGCCGAAGCTGGCCGAGTGCACCAGCACCCGGTCCATCGAGGAGTAGACCTTCTTGAAGATCCAGTCCTTGCCCAGGGTGGCGCTCACCGGCACGTAGCCGCCGGACAGCGCCTTGGAGACGGTCACCAGGTCGGGTTCGACGCCCTCCTCCTGCTGGTAGGCGTAGAAGCTGCCGGTGCGGCCGAGGCCGGTCTGCACCTCGTCGCAGATCAGCAGCGCCTTGTGCTTGTGCAGCAGTTCCTGGGCGGCGCGCAGCCAGCCGGGCGGGGTGATCCAGACGCCGTGTCCCTGGATCGGCTCGACGATGAGGGCCGCCACGTCGCCGCGCTTGAGTTCGCGGGCCAGCGCGTCCAGGTCGCCCATCTCGATGGCGGTGTCGGGCAGCAGCGGGGCGAAGCCGTCCTTGAAGCCGGTCTCGCCGTTGACCGACAGCGAGCCGGTGGTCAGGCCGTGGAAGGAGCGGGTGCAGTACAGGATCCTGGGCCGGCCGGTGGCGTAGCGGGCGAATTTGAGCGCGGTCTCCACCGCCTCGGTGCCGCTGTTGCCGAAGAACACCCGGTCCAGGTGCGGCGAGTGGGCCAGCAGCTTCTCGGCGAGCAGGCCGGGCAGCGGCTGGCAGTCGAAGCGGGTCAGGTCCGCCAGTCCCGCGTCCAGCACGTCGTGCAGCGCCTTGCGGACCACCGGGTGGTGCCGGCCCACGCCCATCACGCCGAAGCCGGCCAGCATGTCCAGGTAGTCGTTGCCCTCGGCGTCCCAGAAGTGGGCGCCCTCGGCCCGCTCGTAGAACTTGTCGAAGCCGATGGTGTGCAGCATGCGCGGCAACTGGTGGTTCATGTGCTTGGTGTACAGCTCGTACCGCTCGCCGCCGCGCTCGGCGAGCAGCGTGGCCAGGTCGAAGCCCTTGGGCCGGGCCTGGCCGGCGGGCGTGGTGAGCTGCGGGGCGGGGGCGTCCCCGGCGCCCTCCGCGGTGCCGCCTTCGGCGGCCGGCCCGGACGTGGGATCAGCGGACGTCATCGGTTCAGTGCTCCTTGGCTGGACGGGTACGGTCCGCTGGTCGTGCGGGCGCGCTGGGGGCCGGGACCGCGGGCAGGGCGGTGCCCTGCCGGTCGGCGGGCCGGGCCTGCGGGGTGCCGGGGGCGTGGGAGGCGTCGATACGGGTCAGCGCCGCGCCGATCCGGCCGGCGATCTCGGCGGGGGTCAGGCCTATGTCGGCGAGCAGCTCGCCGCGCTTGGCGTGGCCGAGGAACTGCTGGGGGATGCCGTAGTCCCGCAGGGGGACGTCGGTGCCGGCGTCGCGCAGTGCCTGGGCGACCGCGGAGCCGACGCCGCCCGCCCGGCCGTTGTCCTCGACGACGGCGACCAGGCGGTGCCGGGCGGCCAGGCCCGGCAGTTCGGGGTCGACCGGCTTGACCCAGCGCGGGTCGACCACGGTGACGCCGATGCCGCGCTCGGCGAGCAGGGCGGCGGCGGACAGGCAGGTGGCGCCGAGCGCGCCGACGGAGACCAGCAGGACGTCCTGGTGCTGTCCGGGGCCGGGCCGGCTCAGCACGTCCATGCCGCCGATCCGGTCCAGGGCCGGCAGGTCGGCGCCGGCGGTCTCCTTGGGGAAGCGGATCACGGTGGGGGCGTCGGCCACGTCCAGGGCCTCGCGGAGCTGGGCGCGCAGCTGGGCGGCGTCGCGCGGGGCGGCGATCCGCAGGCCCGGGACGACCTGAAGGATCGACATGTCCCACATGCCGTTGTGCGAAGCGCCGTCCGGGCCGGTCACCCCGGCCCGGTCGAGGACGAAGGTGACGCCGCACTTGTGCAGCGCCACGTCCATCAGCACTTGGTCGAAGGCCCGGTTGAGGAAGGTGGCGTAGACCGCGACCACCGGATGCAGCCCGCCGGTGGCCAGGCCGGCCGCCGAGGTGGCCGCGTGCTGCTCGGCGATGCCGACGTCGAAGACGCGGTGCGGGTAGGCCTTGGCGAAGGGTTCCAGGCCGACCGGCTGGAGCATGGCGGCGGTGACGGCGACCACGTCGGGCCGCTCGTCGCCGATGTTCAGCATCTCCTCGCCGAACACCGAGGTCCACGAGGGGCCGCCGGAGGGGGCCAGCGGGCGGCAGGTGAGCGGGTCCATGGCGCCGACGGTGTGGAAGCGGTCGGCCTCGTCCTGCTCGGCGGCGGCGTAGCCACGGCCCTTCTCGGTGAGGCAGTGCACCAGCACCGGGCCGCTGAAGCGGCGGGCGCGGCGCAGCGCGGACTCCATCGCGGTGATGTCGTGGCCGTCGATCGGGCCGACGTACTTCAGGCCCAGGTCCTCGAACATGCCCTGCGGGGCGAAGGCGTCCTTGAAGCCCTTCTTCGCGCCGTGCAGCGACTCGTAGAGCGGCTGGCCGATCACCGGGGTCTGCTGGAGCAGTTGCTTGCCCCAGGACAGGAAGCGCTCGTAGCCGTCGGTGGTGCGCAGGGTGGCCAGGTGGTTGGCGAGGCCGCCGATGGTGGGGGCGTAGGAGCGCTCGTTGTCGTTGACGACGATGATCAGCGGGCGGTCCCTGGCGGCGGCGATGTTGTTCAGCGCCTCCCAGGCCATGCCGCCGGTGAGCGCCCCGTCGCCGATGACGGCGACCACGTGGTCGCTCAGGCCCCGCAGTTCGTTGGCCTTGGCCAGGCCGTCGGCCCAGCCCAGCACGGTGGAGGCGTGACTGTTCTCGATCACGTCGTGCTCGGACTCGGCCCGGGAGGGGTAGCCGGACAGTCCGCCTTTGCTGCGCAGCTTGGAGAAGTCCTGACGGCCGGTGAGCAGCTTGTGCACGTAGCTCTGATGGCCGGTGTCCCACAGGATCCGGTCCCGGGGCGAGTCGAAGACCCGGTGCAGGGCGATGGTCAGTTCCACCACGCCCAGGTTGGGGCCGAGGTGACCGCCGGTCCTGGCGACCGCGTCGACGAGGAACTGCCGGATGTCGGCGGCCAGCTCGTCCAGGCGGCCTTCGGGCATCGCCTTCAGGTCGCGGGGGCCTTTGATGTTCTCCAGCAACGACATGTGGGACCTCTTTTCCCTGCGCTGTTCCCGTGCGCTTACCCCTGCTGCCCCGCGGGCTCTCCTGCTGTCGCCTGTCCGGCGGCACGAGGATCACTTCGAGGCGCGGTTGGAGGCCACGGTCTCCCGGGCGGCGCGCAGCGACTCCTTCAGCGAACCCATGGTGGCGAGCACCGCGGTGGGCTCGTACCCGCAGTGGGCCATGCAGTTGTCGCAGCGGTCGTCGCGGCCGCGGCCGTACTTGTCCCAGTCCGTCTTCTCGACGAGCTCCTGGTAGGTGGGCACGTACCCGTCCGCCATCAGGTAGCAGGGGCGCTGCCAGCCGAAGAGGGAGTAGTTCGGGATGGCCCAGGCGGTGCAGGGGAAGTCCGCCTTGCCCTCGAGGAAGTCCAGGAAGAGCGGGCTGTGGTTCAGCCGCCACCGGCGCCGGTTGCCGTCGCCGAAGGCCTTCTTGAACAGCTCACGGGTCTGCTCCACGCCCAGGAAGTGCTCCTGGTCGGGCGCCTTCTCGTAGGCGTAGGCGGGCGACAGCATCATCTCGTCGACCTGCAGGTCGTCGTTGAGGAAGTTGAGCACCTCGACGATGGTCTGCGGGGTGTCGGTGTTGAAGAAGGTGGAGTTGGTGGTCACCCGGAATCCGCGGCGCTTGGCCTCCTTGATGGCCGCCACCGCCTCGTCGAAGGTGCCTTCCTTGGCCACCGATTCGTCGTGACGTTCCCGCATGCCGTCGATGTGCACCGTAAACGCGAAATACGGAGAAGGAGTGAATTTGTCGAGCTTCTTGCGCAGCAGAAGCGCATTCGTGCACAAGAACACGTACTTCTTGCGCGCGACGAGCTGCCGGACGATCTCGTCGATCTGGGGGTGCATCAACGGTTCGCCGCCGGCGATCGACACCATCGGCGCACCCGACTCAAGGACCGCGCCGACGGCCTGTGCCACCGGCATGCGCTGCTTGAGCACACCGGCCGGGTGCTGGATCTTGCCACATCCCTCGCATTTGAGGTTGCAGGCGAAGAGCGGTTCGAGTTCCACGATCAGCGGGAACTTTTCGCGGCGCCGGACCATTTTCTGTTCGAAGAGGTACGACGCGACGCGGACGGTCTGGCGAAGCGGCATGGCCATCTAGCTCACCTCCAGGGGAGCACGGTAGTGCGGTGCCAATCGAGAAAGGCAGGAACAAGATCTCTGAGCACCCGGAATGCGATGATCCCGGTGCGAAGCGTGCCGACCCGCACGAGTTCGTACTCGGGCGTGTCGACGACGACTCGGGCCGCGGCGACGTGCCGCGCCCCTTCGGCGAGCGCGGCGCGGCGCATCGCCCCCGACTCCATGTCCACGGCGATGGCACCGGTCGCCGCGACAGCGGCGCGCTCGGCGCCGCGTACGACATGGTCGGACTCCGCCAGAGTGCCGGTGTGCACGGTGAAGCCGGCGGTTTTGAGCGCGGCGGCCAGCGCCGCGCTCTCGTGGCCGTCGTCGGCGACCACGACGTCCCCCGGCCGCATGCCGGTGGCGAGCCCGGCGCAGAAGCCGGTGGTGAGCACGGCGGCGTCCGCCAGCTCCGGCTCGTGCAGGGCCTCACGGACGGCCCGGTCCGCGTTCCGGGGTCCCATGCCGGTGCGCAGCACCGTCACCCCTTGCGCGGCGGACCTGCGGGCACCCCTGCGCAGAGCGAACCGCTCGATCGGCAGGGCGCACACCACCAGCAGCGGCGGTCGGGTATGGCCCACGAACTAGGCCCCCTTTCCCGTGGCGGCCGTACTCGTCTCCCCGTGGTGCGCAGCGGCCTCTCCGTGGTGCGCGGGGGTGTGGTGCGCGGTGCCGAACGGCTCGTCGCGCACGTACCGGCCCAGCGCCGTCAGCGGGAAGACCATCCGGTACAGGTGGTAGTTGATCGAGAAGTCGCGCGGGAAGCCGGTGCCCGTGAAGTAGGGCTCGTCCCAGGAACCGTCGTCCAGCTGCGTCTCGGTCAGCCAGCGCACCCCGCGGGCGACGGCCTCACTGTCCCTGCGCCCGGCGGACAGCAGGGCCATCAGCGCCCAGGCGGTCTGCGAGGCGGTGGAGTGGCCGCGGCCTGCCCATTCGGGGTCGGAGTACGACCGCAGGTCCTCGCCCCAGCCTCCGTCGGTGTTCTGCACCGACTCCAGCCAGGTGACGGCGCGCCGGATCGCCGGGTGGTCGCCGGTCAGGCCGGCCGCGGTGAGCGCGGGCACGACGGACCCGGTGCCGTAGATGTAGTTGACCCCCCAGCGGCCGAACCAGGCGCCGTTGTCCTCCTGCTCCGCGAGCAGCCAGTCGATGCCGCGCCGGGTGTGCGGGTCGTTCTCCAGGCCGAGCGCGGCCATCATCTCCACCACGTGGGCGGTGACGTCGGCCGACGGCGGGTCGATGACCTCGCCGAAGTCGGCGAAGGGCAGCCGGTTGGGGAACGGGCTGGTGTTGTCGGCGTCGAAGGCGCCCCAGGCGCCGTTGCGGGACTGCATGCCGACGTTCCAGCGCACCGCCCGGTCCACCGAGGAGTCCAGCCGGGCCTGGTCCGGATGGGCGACCCGGCGCAGGGCGAGGACGACCTCGGCGGTGTCGTCGGTGTCGGGGTAGTTGTCGTTGTGGAACTCGAAGGCCCAGCCGCCCGGGGCGAGCTGCGGCCGCTGCACCGCCCAGTCGCCCGGACGGGTGATCTGTTCGCTGAGCATCCAGTCGGCGGCCTTGACCAGCGCGGGGTGGTCGGCGGCCAGGCCGGCGTCGGCCAGCGCGATGGTGGCCAGGCAGGTGTCCCAGACCGGGGACTGGCATGCCTCGATCATCCGGATGCCGTCCTCGGGCCACACGGCGAAACGATCCAGCGAGTCCAGTCCGGCCTTGACCACCGGGTGGTCCAGGCCGTAGCCGAGCAGGTGCAGGGCCATGACGGAGTAGACGGCGGGCGGCTGGATGCCGCCCCAGCAGCCGTCGGCCTCCTGACGCTCGATGATCCAGCGGGCGCAGGCGTTCATCGCGGCGCGCCGGACCGTCCGCGGCCGTACCCGGTGGTAGGCGTGCAGTACCTGGTCCAGCCGCTGGAAGATGCCGTCCCACGTGGTGACCGGGGCCTTGCGCTGCTTCGGGTTCGGCGTGTCGGGGTTGACATGCAGTTCGTCGATGCCGAAGGGCGCCGGGCGGACCGGGCGGTGTGCGCCCACAATGGTGAGCGGCACGATGGTCTGCCGGGCCCAGCAGCCGAAGGAGTAGATGTTCAGCGGCATCCATTTGGGCAGGTAAATGATCTCCGGCGGCAACTCCGGCAGGTCGTCCCAGCTCCACCAGCCGAACAGGGCGAGCCAGATCCGGGTGAAGACCCGGCTGGCCGCGACCCCGCCCTCGGCCCGGGACCACTTGGCGGCCAGTGCCATGTGGGCCTCGTCCGGCGCGTCACCGGCCAGCCGCAGCGCCACGTACGCCTCCACGGTGGCCGACACGTCGCCGGGCCCGCCGTGGAAGGTCGGCCAGGCGCCGTCCTCCCGCTGCTGGGAGCGGATCCACCGGGCCGAGGCCGCGGTGGTGCGCTCGTCCCGGATGCCGAGGAATTCCCGCAGCAGCAGGTCCTCGGCATCCATGGTCACATTGGTTTCGAGGTCGCCCTTCCACCATCCGTCAGGGTGCTGCCGTGCCAGAAGGTGGTCTGCGGCGCGCTGCACGGCACGCTGCGCCGCGGCCTCGGCGCCGGCTGGAACGGGATCCGGCTCCGAGGTGCTGGCCGAGGGTGTCCGAGGGGTTGGTGACCCTGGACTGCCATCGGTCGTCGCTGTCATGGCTTCCCCTTTGCAGTTGAGACTTCTGCGGTGTTGGGGGCGGCCGTCGGCCGTCACCCGAAAGGGACCGGCGACGTCGTGCGCTCCACGGTAGGGCGTTACTACTTCTCGCGGACCACCACAAAATCCGCCAGACCTACGAGCTTACGTTTAATTTGTTCGGGCATGTCCATTTTGTCCAGCGCGGCGATCGCGGTCGCGTACTGCCTGCGGGCCTCCTGAGAGGTCCATTCCCGGCCGCCGGCTTCTTCGATCAACGCCGCGCGCAACGCGAACTCTTCCTCGCTGAACGTATCGTTTTCGGGATTCTTCGCGTCGGCGGCCAGCAATTCGCCCAGCCGCTCCGACGCGGGCCCGCCGGCCGCCAGCGCGGCGACCACGGGCAGCGACTTCTTGCGCTGCCGCAGGTCGCTCCAGGTCTGCTTGCCGGTGGTGGCCGGGTCTCCCCAGATGCCCAGCAGGTCGTCGATCGCCTGGAAGGCCAGCCCCAGGTGGTAGCCGTACTCCTCCAGCGCGTCGGCGTCGGCCTCCGAGGCCCCGCCGAGCACCGCTCCGATGGAGGACGCGCAGGCCAGCAGGGCGCCGGTCTTGTTGCCCTCCATCTCCAGGCACTCCGCCACGGTGACCCGCTCGCGGTGCTCGAAGGAGATGTCCTGGGCCTGACCGTCGATCAGCTTGCGGGTCGCGGTGGTCAGCCGGCGGGTGGCCCGGCCGGCGTCCGGCGTGCCCTGCTCCAGCAGCACCTCGTTGGCCAGCGCGAACAGCGCGTCGCCGACCAGGATGGCCTGCGCCGGGCCGTGCACCTTCCACACCGTGTCCCGGTGCCGCCGCTGCTCGTCGCCGTCCATCAGGTCGTCGTGCAGCAGCGAGAAATTGTGCACGAGCTCCACCGCGACCGCGCCGGGGACACCGGTCTCGGCCGGCGCGCCCGCTGCCTGCGCGGACAGCAGCGCGAGCGCCGGGCGCACCGCCTTGCCGCCGTCGCCGTCCGCGGGCCGGCCCGCCTCGTCGATCCAGCCGAAGTGGTACGACGCGACGGTGTCCATCGGCGGGGCCAGGCGTGCCACGGCGGCGCGGAGCACTGGGGTGGTCAGGATGCGGCCGTTGTCCAGCAGCGCGATGACGCCGTCCGCGGTCACGTTCTCTCCTCTGGTTGCACCAATAGCACTCATGCCGCCTCCAGCACGCCGTTGTCGAATGGCAGTCCGAGCGCGGCCAGCGCCGCGCGGGAGGCACTCAGGCCACTGCGTACGGCGCTCTCCATCGTCGCGGGCCAGCCGGTGGCGGTCCACGCTCCGGCCAGGAACACGCCGGAGGCGCGGGTCCCCGGCCCCGGCCGCAGGGCGGCCACACCGGGGGTCGGGGCGAAGGTGGCGGTTTTCTCGCGGGTGACGAAGAAGTCGCGGATCTCCGCGTCCCGAGTGGCGGGCAGCAGCCGCCGCAGCTCGGGCAGGTAACGCTCCCGCAGGTCGGCGACCGGCAGGTCGATCTCGTCCGCCACGGCCGACTGGGAGAGCGCCAGGTACTGCCCACCGCCGGTCAGGCCGGAGCTCTTGGTGCGGTCGAAGATCCACTGGACCGGGGTGCCGAGCGCGGCGAGGAACGGCCGGTCGAGCACCTGCCTGTCGTAGATCACATGAACATTGAGGATCGGTGCGGTGCCGATGCGCAAGAGCTTTTCCGCATCCGGAACCGCACCGTCCGGCAGCAGTGCGTGCGCCTCGCGCTGCGGCACCGCCAAGACGACGGTCGCGGCATCCAGTTGCTCGCCGCGGCCCGGTCCGGTCTCGACGGCCACCTGCCAGCCGCCGTCCGGCCCGCCGGTCAGCGCGACGGCCCGGGTGCGGGTGAGCACCCGTACCCCGGCGGCGCTCAGCGCGGCGCGGGCCCGGCCGTCGTGCAGGTCGCCCAGCGGGGCGGTGGCCCAGCCGATGTCGGCGGCGCCCGGGTCGGAGAGCAGGCCGGTCTTGAACACCTTGGCGGCCAGGCCCAGCGACGCCTGGTCGGCGGTGGCGTTGAGGGTGGCCACGCCCACCAGGTCCCACAGCGCCTCGATGGTCCGCGGCGACTGGCCGCGGGCGGCCAGCCAGCTGGCGAAGTCGGTCCGGTCCAGCGCGGGATCGGCGAGGTCCAGGCCGCGCAGGGCGAGCGCGGCCCGGCCCACCGAGGCGCGCTCCTTCAGCGACAGGTGCGGGTAGCGGGCCAGACTGGCGCTCAGGTGCAGCGGCACCGGCAGCGCGGTGCGCCCGATCCGGCCGATCCGGCCGGTGGCCGCGTCCAGCACCGGCACGTCCAGCCGGCGCTGCACGCTGACCAGGTCGCGGGCCCCGATCCGGTCCAGGAACCACAGGTAGCCGGTGCAGCAGCGCAGGAAGACGTGCTGGCCGTTGTCGACGTTCAGCTCGCCGCGCCGGAAGGAGAAGGCGAGGCCGCCCAGCCGGGGCCGGGCCTCGGTGAGGGTGACGTCCAGGCCCGCGTCGGCCAGCGCGAGGGCGGCGGTGATGCCGGCCAGTCCCCCGCCGACGACCACGGCGGTACGACGGCCCGGCCCGGTGCCGGTGTGCGCCGTCGTCGGTGCGGTGGTCATGCGTCCTCCCCTCGGACCGTACCGCAGCTGGTGCGGCGGGCTGTCGCGGAAAGTGACGCGGTGGGCGTCGCCCGGGTTGCTCGGTCGTTCGCGTGCCGTGCTGGACCCGCGCCGTCGCGGGTAGTGCTCACTCGTCCCCCCGGGGCAGGACTCGGGCCGAGCGGCGGGCGTCGACGCCGGCCAGGCCGCGGACCGCGACGTAGGCCTTCTCGTGCCCGGGCAGGGAGACCCGGCCGCGCAGCACCGCCTCGGGGTCGGCCGCGATCCGGTCCAGCAGCCGGCGGTAGATGCCGGCCATGGCCGCCACGCAGGCGCCGCTGCGCCGGTCGAGCATCGGCAGCAGCCGATAACCGGTGGCGAACAGCGAGCGGGCGCGGCGTACTTCGAATTCGACCAGGCCGGCGAAGTCCGAGCCGGCCGGCGGTACGTCGCTGTGGAAACCGTCCGCGCAGCCGAACTTGGCGAGGTCCTGGGCGGGCAGGTAGGTCCGTCCGTTGGCGGCGTCCTCGCGCAGGTCGCGCAGGATGTTGGTGAGTTGCAGAGCGAGGCCGAGGGTGTCGGCGTATTCGGCGGCACGTGCGTGATCGTGCCCATTCACGGTGCCGAAAACGCCCAGCGAGAGCCTTCCGATGGCACCGGCTACACACCGGCAGTAAATCGCCAGATCATCCCACGTTTCGTAATGTTCTCCCCGAACATCCATCTGAACGCCGTCGATGAGTTCGTCCAGCCCTTCGAGGGGCAGGGGGAAGACCGAGGAGGCGTGCGCGAGTGCGACGGCCACCGGGTCGGTGTCGTCCTCGGCGACCGCGCCCTCGCGGACCCGGGCGAGCAGCGCGCGGGTGGCCTCGAGCCGGCGGATCTTCTCCTCGGACGGCAGGTCGCCGTCGCCGATGTCGTCCACCCGGCGGGAGAACGCGTAGAGCGCCGACATGGCCTGCCGCTTGGGAGTGGGCAGCAGGCGGATTCCGTACGCGAAGTTACGGGCCTCGTGGCCGGTGACGGTCTCGCAGTAACGGTATGCCGCGAGCACCAGTCCGGACGTCTGGGCGGAACCGTTCACGGTCCGGCTCACCCCTCTCTTCGCAATGTCGAACCCACCGCGCGCAGCAGGCCGGGCTTGGTGGCCTTGGGCGAACCGGCCAGTACGTCGTATTCCGCGCCGCGCACCGCGGCGAGCGCGGCCCGGCCGCCGCCGACGAAACCGGCGAGCAGCAGCCGAAGCCTGCCCCGCACGCTACCGACCAGGGGGGCGCCCTCGTCCAGCAGGTCCCCCGCGCGGTCGGCCTCGAAGGCGACAAGGGCGCGGACCTGCGCTCCGGCGCTCGGCGCGGCGAGGTCGCCCTCGTCCACCGAGAAGCGTTTCATGTCCTCGGCCGGCAGGTAGATCCGGTCCCGGCCCAGGTCCTCGGCCACGTCCTGGAGGTGCTCCACGATCTGCAGCGCGGTGCAGATCTCGTCCGAGCGGCGGACCCGCTCGGGGGTGGAGGTGCCGGTGATGGACAGCACCAGGCGGCCGACGGGGTTGGCGGACAGTTCGCAGTAGGCCAGCAGGTCGCCGTAGCTCGCGTACCGCCGGACCCGCTGGTCCTGGCGGTTGGCCTCGATCAGGCCGAGGAAGGGCTCGGGGGTCAGCCGGTGGCGGCGGACGGTGGGCCGCAGTGCGAGCAGCAGCGGGTGCCGGGGGGTGCCGTCGAACACCCGGCGCAGGTCGGCCTCGAAGGCGTCGAGCATGGTGAGCCGGTCGTCGGCGGCCTGCGGGTCCAGGCCCAGCCGGACCGCGTCCTCGCGTCCGCCGCCGGCCAGGTCGCCGTCACCGATGTCGTCGACGAGCCGGGCGTATCCGTAGACGGCCATCAGGTCCTGGCGCCAGGCGCGCGGCAGGAAGACCGGTGCCACCGGGAAGTTCTCGCGCGCTGCCTTGTCCAGGACGGCCCGTGAGGAGTCGTCCCCGGTCACCGCGGCGTTCCCGGCACACAGGCGGCGGAGGTGCCCCGGAGCAGGATGGTCCCCTTCGTCATGGCCGCCACATCCCCCGTTCTACACCGCCCGGTCGAATCTTCCCATTTCGGACACGCCGCACCGACCTCCGCTCGCCGGTGGTGACGATCATGACAGGCTCCCAGCACCGGTACAGCTTACGTCCGGCCACCACCCCGCGTACGCCGGGGTCGTGACATGACAGGACAACACACGACCCCCGCCGGATCATCCAGCGGGGGCCGATCGATCAGGTTGCGATCCGATCACTTCCCTGTGTGCGGATCGTGCATGCCGGACCCGGGCGGGCCTTACCTGCCCGTGCCCACGTGCCCGGGCCTACTTGCCGGTGTGCTTTTCGTAGGCCTTGATCACCTCGTCGGTGGGGCCGTCCATCAGCAACTCGCCCTTCTCCAGCCACACCACCCGGTCGCAGGTGTCGCGGATGGAGTTGTTGTTGTGGCTGACCAGGAAGACCGTACCGGCTTCCTTGCGCAGTTCCTTGATGCGGTTCTCCGAGCGCTTCTGGAACGCCCGGTCACCGGTGGCCAGCGCCTCGTCGATCATCAGCACGTCGTGGTTCTTGGCCGCCGCGATGGAGAAGCGCAGCCGGGCCGCCATGCCGGAGGAGTACGTGCGCATCGGCAGCGAGATGAAGTCGCCCTTCTCGTTGATGCCCGAGAACTCGACGATCCCCTGATAGCGCTGCCGGACCTCCTCCTGGGACATGCCCATCGCCAGGCCGCCGAGGATCACGTTGCGCTCGCCGGTCAGGTCGTTCATCAGCGCCGCGTTGACGCCCAGCAGGGAGGGCTGGCCGTCGGTGTAGATCTTGCCGCTCTCCGGCGGCAGCAGGCCCGCGATGGCCCGCAGGATGGTGGACTTGCCCGAGCCGTTGGAGCCGATGATGCCGATCGCCTCGCCGCGGTAGGCGGTGAAGGTCACCCCGCGCACCGCGTGCACCCGGCGGACGTTGGGCGAGCTCTTGCGCATGACCAGCCGGGCCAGTGCGGCGGTGGCGCTGCCCTTGCCGGTGCCGGCGCCGTGCACCGTGTAGACGATGTGCACGTCGTCCACGATGACCGTGGGCACCCGGGTACCGGTCCGCGCCGCGGGGGGCAGGACGGAGTCCTGCGGGGTGTGCTGCTCAGCCACGGCCATACTGTTCCTCCGCCTTCCAGAAGTACACGTAGCCGCCGACGCCGACGACCACGGCCCAGCCCACGGCGCTCGCCCACACGTGCGGCGGGAGCTGCGAGGAGGTCACGCTGTCGATGAGGGCGAAGCGCACCAGATCGATGTAGACCGCCGCGGGGTTGGTGTCCAGCAGGATCCGGACGTAGTGGGGGGCGGTCGCGGTCAGCTTGTCGATGCTGTACATCACGCCGGACATGTACATCCAGGTGCGGAGTATGAACGGCATGAGCTGTGCGAGGTCGGTCATCTTGCTGCCCAGGCGGGCCATGATCAGGGCCAGGCCGGTGTTGAACACCCACTGGGTCAGCAGCGCCGGGATGAGCAGCAGCCAGGCGGCGTTGGGCACCTCGCCGGTCATCAGCACGATGGCGATCAGCACGAACATCGACATCAGCAGCTGCTGGAGCTGCATCAGCGTCAGGGCGATCGGCATCGAGGCCCGGGGGAAGTGCAGGGCCCGGATCAGGCCGAGGTTGCCGGCCACCGCGCGCACGCCGGCGAGCACCGAGGACTGCGTGAAGGTGAAGATGAAGACGCCGGTGACCAGGAAGGCGATGAAGTTGTCGATGCCCTTGCTGGTGCCGATCAGCAGGCCGAAGATCAGGTAGTAGACCGCCGCGTTCAGCAGCGGGGTCATGACCTGCCAGAGCTGGCCGAGGCGGGCCTGGGTGTACTGGGCCTGGGTGCGTGCCTTGGCGAACTCGTTGATGAAATGTCGACGGCCCCAGAGCTGCCGGGTGTATTCGCTCAGACCCGGTCGTGCGCCGCTGACGGACAGGCCGTACTTGGCGGCAAGCTGGGCGGGGCTGAGGCCGTCGTCGGCCGAGGGGGCCGGGGGGGCACCGACGGCGACCGCACCATTGTGCGTTGTCTCGCTCACAGTTGACACTTTCGTCCTCAAGGTGCGCGCCGGGGCAGGGGACTCCCGGGCTGCGCCTGATGCTCTCAGGTCTGAGCTTGTCAGATGATCGGCGGTCGGCCCAGTCGGGTCAACCGCCACACCGTACGCCACCGCATGGGACGCCTGGGCCCGCACGCGGTGGTCCACCCTTCCGCGAACCCACCGAGCCAGGCGCGCAGCGCGGGCCGGGACGGCCGCCGCAGGATGGTGACCACGAACCATACGCCCAGATACACCGGGACCAGTGCCCAGGGCAGGTTGCGACGGGCCAGCCACACGCGGTTACGGGCCACCATACGGTGATAGACCGCGTGCCGGGCCGGCGAGGTCGTCGGATGGTGCAGTACGAGGTCGGAGCGGTACTCGATCTGCCAGCCCGCGTCAAGAGCGCGCCAGGCCAGATCCGTTTCCTCGTGAGCGTAGAAGAACTCGGCCGGCAGCGCGCCGACCTCCTGGATCACGCGGGTGCGCACCGCGCAGGCGCCGCCGAGGAACGTGGTGACGCGGGAGTTGCGCAGCGGGTCGGAGGCGCGCAGCCGCGGGACGTGCCGGCGCTGGGTGCCGCCGGTGACCGGGTCGGCGATCCGGAAGCTGATGATGCCCAGCTCCGGGTCGGCCTCGAAGGCGGCCCGGACCAGTTCGCCGGTGTCGGCCGAGGGCAGCATGCCGTCGTCGTCCAGGAACAGCACCACGTCGACGTCGCGCCCGCCGGGCCCGAACAGTTCCACGCCCACGTTGCGGCCGCCGGGGATGCCGAGGTTCTCGGTGAGTTCGGCGGTGCGCAGGTCACCGGACAGCGGGGGCAGCGGGGAGCCGTTGCCGACCACGGCCACCTCGATGGCCGGGCCGTGCTGCTTGGCCACCGATTCCAGCAGTTCCTGCAGTTCGGCCGGCCGGTTGCCCATGGTGATGACCACCGCGCCGAGCCGCAGCGGCCTGCTCTGCGGCGGGTCCGGCGCCGTGCCGTGCGGGGCGTCGGCCGGGCTGCCGTGCCGGGTGCTCACTTGAGCCTGCTCGACGCGAGGATGCTCACCAGGTGCAGCAGCGTCTGCAGTACGGCGACGGCCGCCAGCAGCACCACGGCGATCCTGGTGAACAGCAGGTCGCCGTGCACGAAATCGGCCACCGCCGCCACCAGCATCAGCAGCGACGCCTCGACCCCGCCGACCAGCCGGTGGAACTTCAGCGCGGAGGCCGCCCGGCGGGCCAGCGCCATCCCCGACGAGCGCGGCACGTTGGCCGACTCCTGTACGGCGGCCAGCCCGCGCCGGATCCGGGCGACGTCCACCAGGTCGGTCTCCGCCTTGATGAGGATCGCGCCGAGCGCGGCGAGGGTGCCCAGGAACGCCCACTGCCACTGGGTGGTGGGCCCGTCCCGGTGGAACACGTCGGCGG
This sequence comes from Actinacidiphila acididurans, assembly GCF_016918855.1. Taxonomy (GTDB): domain Bacteria; phylum Actinomycetota; class Actinomycetes; order Streptomycetales; family Streptomycetaceae; genus Actinacidiphila; species Actinacidiphila acididurans. Next base: position 267,172 of record NZ_JADKYB010000011.1, on the reverse strand, counting down.
CCCGCACGCCGAAGCCGACCAGCAGCGTGGCCTCGGACAGGTAGTGCCCGACCCGGTCGAGGTACACGCCGACGGTGGAGGTCTGCCGGCGCCAGCGGGCGAGTTCGCCGTCCACGCAGTCCAGCAGCAGGTAGAGCTGGATCAGCAGGGCCGCGAGTATGCCGCCGGCCAGGCCCGGCACGAGCAGCACGGCACCGGCCGCCATCCCGGCCACGATCATCAGATACGTGTACTGGTTGGGGCTCAGCGGGGAGTTCAGCAGGACCCGTGTGCAGCGCAGCGAGATCTCGCGCATGTAGAGGCGCCCGGCCCAGTGCTCGCCGTTCTTCCGGTCCTTGATCCCGCCGGGGTGAACGACCGGGCGAAGTTCAGCTACTGATGGTTTTGGCATAGTCGGCGTAGGCGTCCCTGATCTCGGTGGCGGAGAGGTCCAGGTGTTCCAGGATCGTGTAGCGGCCGGGCCGGGTCTGCGGCGCGAAACGTACCGCCTCCACGAACTCCGGCTCGGTGAAACCGATCTCCTCGGGGAGCACCGGCAGCCCGTGGTGGCGCAGTACCTCGGCGATGGTCCCGGCCCGGTCGCGTTCACCGCGCAGGTGCATGGCGAAGGCGGCGCCGAGGCCGACCTGCTCGCCGTGGGCGGCGGCGCGCTTCGGGTACAGCAGGTCGAAGGCGTGGCTGATCTCGTGGCAGGCGCCGGAGGACGGGCGGGTGTCACCGCTGATCGTCATGGCGATGCCGGAGAGCACCAGCCCCTCGGACAGCACGGTCAGGAAGTCGTCGTCGCCGATGCCGCCGGGGTGGCGCAAAACCGCCTCGCCGGCGCTGCGGGCCATCGCCGCGGCAAGGCCGTCGATCGGCTCCCCGTTCTCGCGGTGCGACAGCTCCCAGTCGGCCAGCGCCGACAGGTTGGACACCGCGTCGCCGATGCCGGCCCGGACGTAGCGGGCCGGGGCCTCGCGGATCACGTCCAGGTCGACGACCAGCGCTATCGGCGTGGGAACGCCGTAGGAGCCGCGGCCGTTGTCGTTGTCCAGGGTGGACACCGGCGAGCAGATGCCGTCGTGCGAGAGGTTGGTGGCGACCGCGACCATCGGCAGCCCGACCCGCGCGGCGGCGTACTTGGTGACGTCGATGATCTTGCCGCCGCCCAGGCCCACCACCGCGTCGTAGCGCTTGCCGCGCATGGAGTCGGCGAGCCGGACGGCGGCGTCGATGGTGCCGCCCTCGACGGGATACCAGTCGGCGCCGGGCAGTTCGGGGGCCAGCCGGTCGCGCAGCTTCACGCCGGAGCCCTCGCTGACCGCGACGGCCAGCCGGCCGGAGCTGGAGATCCGCTGGTCGGCGAGGAGCTGGGACAGGTCGGCGAGCGCCCCGCCGTTGATGTCGACGACGACCGGCGAAGGGATCAGCCGGGTCAGTACTGGCACGCGATCTCCCGGCCCTTGGCGAGATCCTCGTGGTTGTCGATCTCGACCCACGGCACCTCGCCGATCGGGGCGACGTCCAGGGTGAAGCCGCGGTCGACCAGTTCCTGGTAGCCGTCCTCGTAGTACAGGCCGGGGTCGCGCTCGAACGTCGTCTTCAGGGCGTCGGCCAGGATGCCGGCGGCGTCGCCCTCGATGAGGGTGACGCCGATGTACTCGCCGGTGGCGTCCGCGGGGTCCATCAGCTTGGTGATCCGGCGCACCCCGCGGCCCGGCTCGGCGACGACCTTCATCTCCTCGTCGGCGAGCTTCTTGACCGTGTCCAGGGCCAGCACGATGCCGCTGCCCTGTCCGCGCGCGGCCAGCAGGGTCTTCTCCACCGACACCGGGTGCACGGTGTCGCCGTTGGCCAGAATCACACCCCGCGCGATGACGTCACGGGCGCACCACAGGGAGTAGGCGTTGTTCCACTCCTCGGCCCGGTCGTTGTCGATCAGGGTGAGGGCGATGCCGTACTTCTCCTCCAGCGCGGCCTTGCGCGCGTAGACCGCCTCCTTGCGGTACCCGACGACGACGGCGGCCTCGGTCAGCCCGACCTCGGCGAAGTTGCCCAGGGTCAGGTCGAGGACGGTGCGGCCGTCCTCGTCGCCTTCGGGCCCGACCGGCACCAGTGCCTTGGGCAGGGTGTCGGTGTAGGGGCGCAGTCGCCGTCCGGCGCCGGCCGCCAGCACAAGGCCGATCATGCGGGTTCTCCTGTTTCGTCGTGTACGGCCGGGGCCGACGAGGACACCCAGAAGCGGATGCTCTCGGCGAGGACCAGCAGCGCGAGGCAGACGGCGAGCACCGTCAGCGCGACCGCGAACCCCGAGTGGTGCCCGCAGGCGGCCGCGAGGACCGCCACGACCAGTGCCCGGCCTTCGTGCCCGCCCGCGGCCCGCACCAGGGCCCGCGGCGGCGCCCCGGTGCCGCCGCGGATGCGGTACACCGTGTCGTAATGATGGTAGGCGACAGCCGCCACCAGCCCGAAAGCGGCAGGCAACGCTCCGTTCACCTGTGAGACGGCCGCGAGTGCAAGGACGGTTCCGTATTCGGCGGCCCTGAACAGCGGCGGCACCAGCCAGTCCAACGGGCCCTTCAGCGGGCGGGAGACGGCCGCGGCGGAGGTGAACACGTATACGAGCGCCGCGAGCGGCACCCCCCAGCTGCCCCGCGGGGCGAGGGCGGCGGTGGCGGTCAGCACGGCGCCGCCGGCCAGGGCGAGTGCGGGCGGGGCGAAGACGGGGAGGGCGCGGGTGAAGCGGGCGAGCGGCCGGGCGGCGGCCTCGGCGAGCGGGCCGCTGTCGCACAGCTCGTCCAGGGCGCGGGCGGCGCGGTCGGTGCGCCGGGCCTTGCGGGTCAGGGAGCGCAGTACCCGGCCGGCGGTGGTGTAGCAGGCGGCCAGCCCGCAGCCGATCAGCAGGACCACGAACGTGGTGCGGGGCGTGGTGGCGGCGGTGAGCACGGCTATGAGTGCCCAGCGTTCGCCGATGGGCAGGACTATCATCCGGCGCGCCCAGACCGTCCAGCCGACGCTGTCCAGCCGGCCGGAGAGCGCGGCGGTGGGGCTGGTGTTGGCGCTCGCGTCGTGGTTGGCCTCGTTGAAGGCGAAGTCCACCACGTGCCGGCAGGTCTGGAGCACCATCGCGCCCAGGGCCAGCGCCCACACGTCGTCCCCGCCGCGGGCGGCGCCGAGCGCCAGACCCGCGTAGTAGGCGTACTCCTTGACCCGGTCGAAGGTGGCGTCCAGCCAGGCGCCCAGCGTGGAGTACTGCAGGGAGTAGCGGGCGAGCTGGCCGTCGGTGCAGTCCAGCACGAAGGACGCCAGCAGCAGCACTCCGGCCGCGACGAAACCGCCCCGGGTGCCGGTGGCCGCGCAGCCCGCCGCGATCAGCGCGACCAGCAGCGAGGCGGTCGTGACCTGGTTCGGCGTCAGCCCGCGCCGGGCGCACCAGCGGGCGATGTAGCGGGAGTACGGGCTGATGAAGTGGGTGGTGAAGAAGCCGTCGCGGGACTTGACCGCGCTGCGCAGCCGTATGGACTCCTCGTCCACCGCGGCGATCGCCTCGGCCGCGGCCTGCCGGGCGGTCTCGTCGGTCGGCACGGTGGCGACCAGGACGCCCAGCTCGGGGCGGTGCGGCTCGGCGCCGGCCGGGCCCAGGGCGTCGGCGAGGGCGTCGGGCAGCGGAATGTCGGCCGCGGCGGTACGGGTGGCGGAGCGGACCACGCGGGACCGGTCCAGCCCGGCGCGGCCGCCGGCCGACGGGATGTGCGGGTCGGGCAGCTCGTCCAGGCCGGCGCCGCCCACCCGGGTCGGCGCGGGCAGCGAGGTGGCGCCGCCGGACGGGGCCGGCCGGGCGCCGGACACCGCGGCCAGGGCGCGCAGCAGCGCGGGCCGGCCCGCCGCGGTCGCGGACAGCGCGCCGGGGATCGCGGCGGTGTCGAAGCGCGGGTCGGTCAGGGCCAGCCGCAGCGCGTGCCGGTGGCCGAGGAAACGGCGGTCGACCAGGGCGACCCGCTCGGCCGGCGGCACCTGGGCCAGCCGGGCCGCGACGGCCTCCGGGGTGTCCGCCTCGGCCACGTCGAAGCCCAGCGCCCGCAGATCGGCGGCGAGCGTCGAGGCCGGGCCGGCGGCGGACGGCCCGGTGAGAACAGCGGTCGACAGCGGAACCCACTCCCTGAAAATGTCCCGGATGGTTGCGGATAGTCCTGGCGGTTGTCACGGTCCTGATGGCATGCGCACGAATGCCCGCGGCGTCCAGCGGCTCAGCCGGGCCAGGCACGACGGCAGAGGCTATCGGATCGAGACGGCCGCCGTTCACCGTGTGTTTTCCTGGACTTGGTAAACCAGGCGTCAAAATCGTCGCACTCGAGGCCATTGCGGCGGAAGCCGTACGTGTGATCCGTGCGGGTGAGCCAGCGCACGCCCGCGGATGACGGCCGCCGGGCACGCTTCCGGACGCCGGTGCGCTTGCCCGGTGCGCGCGCGGGCGCGGGCCCGGAGTGAGGCAGACTAAGGTCTTGTCGTCGACAGCGAAGGATGGAAATGCCAACCAGTCCTGCCACCGGCCGACCCGGCGCCCACGCGGTCCTGCCCTCCCCGAACGGCACCGCGAGCCGCCCGACCGAGGTCGCAGAACCGATCATGCTCGAACTCGTCGACGAGAACGGTGTGACGATCGGCACGGCGGAGAAGCTGTCGGCGCACGTGGCGCCGGGGCGGCTGCACCGGGCGTTCTCGGTGTTCCTCTTCGACGACGCGGGCCGGATGCTGCTGCAGCGCAGGGCGCTGACCAAATACCACTCCCCCGGCGTGTGGTCCAACACCTGCTGCGGCCACCCCTACCCCGGTGAGCAGCCCTTCGTCGCGGCCAGCCGGCGCACCGCGGAGGAGCTGGGAGTCGCGCCGGTGCTGCTGCGCGCGGCCGGCACGGTCCGCTACAACCACCCGGACCCGGCGTCGGGCCTGGTGGAGCAGGAGTACAACCACCTGTTCGTCGGCCTGGTGCGCAACCCGCTGGTGCCGGACCCGGACGAGATCGGCGAGACCGCCTTCACCACCCCGGCCGAGCTGGCCCGGCTGCGCGAGAGCGGCCCGTTCTCCGCGTGGTTCCAGACCGTGCTGGACGCCGCGGCGCCCACGATCCGCGAGGTCACCGGGGACACGGCGGGCTGGTGACGGTTCGGCCGCGAGGCACGGCGGCCGGACGACAGCGGGCCGCGCGCGGTACGTGCGGCGGTACGGGACGACCGCCGGGCACCGGTTACGGCAGCAGCCGCGTCCCCAGCGGCAGGACCGCCCGGATCACCTTGCCCCCGCCCGGCGTCTGGGCGACGACGCAGCTTCCGCCCGCCTCGGCGGCGATCGTGCCGACCAGCAGCAGGCCGCGTCCGCCGGTCCGCGCGTGGTCGGTCTCCAGGGCCTTGGGCCGGTAGGGGTGGTTGTCCTCAACGGCGACCGCGATCCGGTCCGCACCGACCGCGACCTCGACCGTGATCTCCGGCGAGAGCACCGCTGCGTGCAGTACCGCGTTGGTGACCAGCTCCGAGAGGATCACCAGCACTCCGTGCCGCAGGTCGTCGTCGAGCGGCACGCCTTCGCCGGCGAGCAGGTCGCGCACCGTGTGGCGTACCCACGGCACCGAGGCGTCGAGGGCCGGGACGGTGAGCCGCCAGACCTCCTCGTACGGTCCCGGGACCGTTGCCGGAGCGGTTCCGTGGGCCGCAGCCCGACCTGGCGGGACACTCCCGCGTAACTCCATGACCGCACCACCGTCGCCTTCGCCTTGACGTGTCCCCGCGGAACCCGCCGGCCACCGCCGTGGTGCCCGCCTCACGGGGTCAGAGTGTCGTGGACCACTCCCTCCGCACGAGCGGGACATGTGAAATCCGCACCTTTCTGCGATTTCCGACCGGTCCGGACCGGCTGCGGACGTCAGGTGACCGGTTGGGGGCGCAAGCGGGCCGGGGGCCTTCCTGCGGGGCGTTACGGGTCGGGTGCCGTGGGCTGCGGGGCGGGCGGTACGGGTCGGGCGGTACGGGCCGGGTCCCGTGGGCCCAGGGCCGTGACCGGATCCGTGGGCCGGATCCGTGCGCCCGGTCCTGTGGGCCGGGCGGGAGCGGCGGGGTGGGCCCTGGATAGGATCGCCCGGCGCCCGCCCGTCCGGACTCGAAGGAGCCTGCCCCATGTCGATCCACGGTCCCGGGCTGCTGGTGAGCACCCAGGACGGCACCGCCACGGTGACCATCGGCAATCCGGCCCGGCGCAACGCGATGACGCTCGGCATGTGGCGGGCGCTGCCCGGCCTGCTGGCGGGCCTGGCCGCCGAGCCCTCGGTGCGGGTGCTGGTGCTCACCGGCGAGGGCGACACCTTCTGCTCAGGCGCCGACATCAACGACCTGGCCGGCCCGGACGGGCCGCGCACCGCGCAGGACGCGGCGGTGGCCGCCGAGGAGGCGCTCGCGGCCTTCCCCAAGCCGACGCTGGCGATGATCCGCGGGGCCTGCGTGGGCGGCGGCTGCCAGCTCGCGGCGGCCTGTGACCTGCGGTTCGCCGCACAAGGGGCACGGTTCGGGATCACCCCGGCCCGGCTGGGCATCGTCTACGGTGCCGCCTCCACCCGCCGCCTGGTCGAGCTGGTCGGCCCGGCCACCGCGAAATATCTGCTCTTCTCCGGCGAGCTGATCGACCACGAGCGGGCCCTGGCCACCGGCCTGGTGGACGAGGTGCTGCCGCCGGACACCCTGGAGAAGCGGGTCCAGTCGTTCACCGAGGTGCTGCGAGCGCGGTCCCAGCTCACCCAGGTCGCGGTCAAGGAATTCGCCACGGCCGAACCGTCGGCCGACCGGCTCGCCCACTGGGCCGCCCAGGCTGCCGCCAGCGGTGACCCCGCGGAGGGCCGCGCTGCTTTCCTTGAACGCCGCGAGCCCCGTTTCACCTGGTCCCCGCCCGTGGAGTGACCCAATAGGGCTCACGCGATGGGGTGCGGGTTCGCCGGGAGTAGTCAGGGGCGCGGGGAACTGCGCGCTCAGCCACATCCGGGGCGCGGGTCGCCACCGCCCCAAAAGGGCAATTGCTGCCGTCTCCGGACCACCGGCCGGTGGCCGGTTGCTCGCGCAGTTCCCCGCGCCCCCGGTTTTCCCGGCGAACCGCCCGACGCCAGGCGAAGGCCCTCAAGGGTCGACTTGCGCCGGGACCTGGTTGCGGTCCGGGATACCGGGAGGCATCGCCGGGTGGCGGCCGAGGAGGACGACGCCGATGACGATCGCGGAGAGGCCGGCCGTTTCCCAGGCGAGGGCGCCGGGGGTGACGCGGAGGCGGTCGCCGAGGAAGCCTATGCCGCAGGCGATGCCGGCCAGGGGCTGGGCGGCGGTCAGGGAGGGCAGGGACATGCGCAGGGGGGCCGTTTCGAAGGCGCTCTGCACCAGGACCAGGCCTGTGACGCCGAGCACACCGACGCCGTAGGGCTGCCAGTGGGTGAAGAGGGGGGCCACCCCCTGGTGCGTGACGATCTCCCCGCACACCCGGGTGAGCGAATCCTGCAGGCCGTAGAGCAGGCCGGCGGCCAGCGCGAGCAGGGCGGCCTCGCCGGAGGCGGGCAGGCGGCGGGCCCGGACGGTGAGCAGCAGGGCGAGCCCGGCGACGGTGCCGAAGACGAGCCAGTGCCGCAGGGCATCCGCCTCGTTCGCGCTGCCGCGCGGCTGCCCGGCGACGATGAACGCGGTGACGCCGAGCGCCAGCATGGCCACGCCGCCCCAGCCCGACCAGCCCAGCCGCTGTCCGGTGAACCGGCGGGAGAGGGCCATCGCGAACAGCAGGTTGGTCGCGGTCAGTGGCTCGACCAGCGAGATCTCGCCATAGGCGAGGGCGACCGCGCCGAGCACCTGGCCCATGACCATGAACACGACGCCCAGCAGCCAGTCCGGCATCCGGGCCAGGTCGAGCAGCAGCCGCAGCGACAGGAAGTCCGCCAGCGGAGCACGCGCGGCCGCGCGCTGCTGCAGCACGAATCCCAGACCGAGACAGCACGCGGCACCGACTCCGAGCAGGAACACGGCCACGCGGTCACTTTAACCCGGGTCCCTGTGACCTCGTGGTGATGTGCACCATTGGGGACGCATGCCGGACTTGCCGCAGGGGTCACCGATTTGTCATGCCCTCAAACCGGTTCGGGCCCCTGACACCTCCGCCGGACAGGCCCCCTCACACCTCGACCGGATCCGTGTCGTCCGGAGCCGGCCGCGCGCCGGGCACGGTCTGCGCGCCGTCCCAGACGGTCTGGAAGGCCAGCCGCAGGCACGCGGCGAGCGCCGGGTGCTCGATGTAGAGCGCGGTGGTGGCACCGGTTCCGGCCACTGGGTCGGGCATGTCGCACAGCACGAGGTTCGCGTCGGCGACCACCAGCTTCAGCGGCAGGTCGGCGGCGAACCGGGACTCCTCCCCCGCCGCGCCGAACCGCCGTACGCTCTCCAGCACCTCCGCGTCGTCCAGCGCCTCGTGCGTGTAGATGGCCCGCACCGAGCCGCCCGAACGGCGCAGTCGCCGCACCACCTTCATCCCGGGCGGGTTGAGCATGGGCGCGACGAAGGGCGGCTTGCAGAAGCTCAGCAGCTCGTGCCGGGCCTGGTGCTGGATGTCGGTGAAGGCCTCGGCTATGGACTTGGGGTCGCGCAGGATCTCTATGTAGTCCAGCCGGTCGGTCTGCGAGCGGCCGTCGCTCCACACCGGCACCAGGGCCGCGGTCAGCACGGCGGACACCCGGTCGAGCCGCTCCAGCGCCTCGCGCTGCAAGGCCATCAGCCGGGCCACCGCGAGTTCGGGGTCGACCGCGGAGAAGGTGGCGACCCGGCCGGGGTGGGCGGTCGCCAGCCGGCGCCTGACCAGCGCGTCGAGCACGTCGTACACCCGCTGCCTGGGTACGTCCGCGGCGCGGGCGACCTCCGCCGCCGTGTACGACTCGCGCCGCACGAGCGCGAGGTAGACCCGGGCCTCGTAGCGGGCGAGCCCCAGTGCGACCAGGTCGTTGACCGGTCCTTCCGCGGTGTCCATGGCGCCACAAGGTATACGGCCGGGTTCGCCCGGCGGAAGGTGCGTCAGGTTCCCGCCGTACCGAGGCCTAAACAATCCTTTACCAAGACCCGGTGGTCCCTTGACCCCGCTCTCACTACCTTCAACTGCGGCCACCACTCAACGGGGTGGCAGTGAGCAGCAGTTGGCAGAAGTCGTCTGCCGGACCACCAGTGAACGTGCGCCACACGAATGTCCCGGGCGACGCCGCCGACCTGCTGTTGTCATGTTCTTGACAATGACTTTCACAGGCCGGAGCCTCGCCCTCGCATCGGATCCCCCCATGGAGGGCAGTTCTTTGCACACCTCACCTCCCGGCCGGTTCACCCGAGCCGTCCGCCGCGCCGCCCTCGCGGTGGTCGCCGCGGGCGCGCTGGTCACCGGCGGTCTGGTGGCCACCGCCGCCCCGTCGGTCGCCGCCGCCCCGGCCGCCGCCACCGGTGGCGCGGCCGCCTCGCCGGTGCAGACCAAGGCGCTGTGCGACACCCCGGCGCAGCCGGGGTACATGGCCTGTCTCGCGCTGGCCCGCACCGACGTCGTGCACCACTTCGGCGTGACCCCGAACGCCACCCCCTCCGGCTACGGCCCGACCGACCTGCGCAGCGCCTACGCCCTGCCGTCCTCGGCCGGCGCCGGCGCGACCGTGGCCATCGTGGACGCCCAGGACGACCCGAGCGCCGAGGCCGACCTGGGCACGTACCGCAGCCAGTACGGCCTGCCCGCCTGCACCACCGCCAACGGCTGCTTCAAGAAGGTCGACCAGAACGGCGGCACCAGCTACCCGTCCGCCGACTCCGGCTGGGCCGGTGAGATCTCGCTCGACCTCGACATGGTCAGCGCGATCTGCCCGCAGTGCCACATCCTCCTGGTCGAGGCCACCAGCGCCAGCATGAGCGACCTGGGCACCTCGGTGAACCGCGCGGTGACCATGGGCGCGAAGTACGTGTCCAACAGCTACGGCGGTTCCGAGTCGTCCTCGGACACCTCGTACGACAGCTCCTACTTCAACCACCCCGGCGTCGCGATCACCGTCTCCTCCGGTGACAGCGGCTACGGCACGGAGTACCCGGCCGCCTCCAAGTACGTCACCGCGGTCGGCGGCACCTCGCTCAGCCGCTCCAGCAACACCCGCGGCTGGACCGAGTCCGTGTGGGGCTCCAGTTCGGGCGGCGAAGGCGCCGGCTCGGGCTGCTCGTCGTACGACGCCAAGCAGAGCTGGCAGACCGACACCGGCTGCACCAAGCGCACCGTCGCCGACGTCTCCGCGGTCGCCGACCCGGCCACCGGCCTGGCCGTCTACGACAGCTACCAGGCCAGCGGCTGGCAGGTGTACGGCGGCACCAGCGCCTCCTCCCCGATCATCGCGTCGGTCTACGCGCTGGCCGGCACCCCGGCGGCCGGCACCGTCCCGGCCTCCTACCCGTACGCGCACACCGCTGCCCTCAACGACGTGACCAGCGGCGCGAACGGCTCCTGCAGCAGCAGCTACCTGTGCACCGCCAAGGCCGGCTACGACGGCCCGACGGGTCTGGGCACGCCGAACGGCGTCACCGCCTTCACCAGCGGCAGCGGCGGCGGCAGCAACACGGTGACCGTGACGAACCCGGGCAGCAAGACGGGTACGGTCGGCACCGCGACCTCGCTGCAGATCTCGGCCTCGGACTCCGCCTCCGGCCAGACCCTGACCTACTCCGCCAGCGGTCTGCCCACCGGCCTGTCCATCAACTCCTCCACCGGCCTGATCTCCGGCACCCCGTCGGCGGCCGGCACCTTCAGCGTCACCGTCTCGGCGCAGGACACCACCGGCTCGACCGGTTCGGCGTCCTTCACCTGGACGATCTCGGGCACGGGCGGCGGTGGCTGCACCCCGGCGCAGCTGCTCGGCAACCCGGGCTTCGAGACCGGCAGCGCCTCCCCGTGGACCGCGTCCTCCGGCGTGATCGACAACAGCACCGGTGAGCCCGCGCACTCCGGCTCCTGGAAGGCGTGGCTGAACGGCTACGGCACCACCCACACCGACACCCTGTCCCAGACGGTGACGGTGCCTGCCGGTTGCTCCGCGACCTTCACCTTCTACCTGCACGTGGACACGGCCGAGACCACCACGAGCACCCAGTACGACAAGCTCACCGTGGCCGCCGGCTCCACCACCCTGGCCACCTACTCCAACCTCAACGCGGCCAGCGGCTACGTGCAGAAGTCGATCAACCTGTCGTCGTACGCCGGCCAGAGCGTGACCCTGAAGTTCACCGGCACCGAGGACTCCAGCCTCCAGACGTCGTTCGTCATCGACGACACCGCCGTCAACGTGAGCTGACTGCGCAGCAGAACTGATCCCGTGTGACCCAGCGTGATCCGACGGGCCCGGGCCGGCCCCCACTGCCGGCCGGGGCCCGTCGGCCTTCCTCTCGCGGTCACCGCACGTCCACAGTGACCTTCCACCCGGCGACGGCCTGGCAGGCGGCCCCGCCGGGCGGTGCGCTCGGGCAGAGCCGCCGGAAGCCGCTCAGCTCGGCGGCGCCCGCCCTCGCGCCGCGGTAGACGCCCGGGGAGACCTCGGTCAGCGCACCGCCGCTCGGCGCCGGTGCCGGCTCGCCCTGCCCGAGCTGGAGCCGCAGCGTGCTCCCCACGCTCAGGCACACCTCGCGCCCGCTCTCCGGGCTGCCCGGGGTGACCACGATGTCGCCGCACACCGGCGGGGTGGGCCCGCTGTCCGGCGGCCCCACCCGGGCACCGCTCGCCGAGCCGCAGCCCGCCACCGCCGTCAGCACGACGACGGCAACGGCCGAGACCGCCGTCCGAGCGCGCATCCGTGTCCTCCTCGTCCGTCCCCTGCCGGTACGGCCGCCGGGACCCGCCCGCCCCGTACGCGATCGGTACGCGGCCGCCGCCACGCCGTCCCGCCCGCGGATTCGGGCACCTTTCCCACTTCTGAACACCCCTGCGTCCGTACGGAGATGGGACGCAGCCCGCGCCGATCGGGTTCCCCCGGGACGGGGGTGCGGGCACGGCTCGCCCGATGGGGGGCAGCGCTCGGAGATCAGCGCTCGGAGATCCGGCCCGCCTCGACCTCGATACGGCGGGTGGTGCGGACGGCCTCCAGCATCCGCCGGTCGTGGGTGACCAGCAGCAGGGTGCCCGGATACGTGGCCAGGGCCGATTCCAGTTGCTCGATCGCCGGCAGGTCGAGGTGGTTGGTGGGCTCGTCGAGCACCAGCAGGTTGACGCCACGGGCCTGGAGCAGGGCCAGGGCGGCGCGGGTGCGCTCGCCCGGGGACAGGGTGGCGGCCGGCCGCAGCACGTGGTCGGCCTTGAGCCCGAACTTGGCGAGCAGGGTGCGGATGTCGGCGGGGTCGAGGTCCGGCGCGGGCGCGCGGAAGGCGTCGAGCAGGGTCTCGGGGCCGCGGAAGAGCGCCCGCGCCTGGTCCACCTCGCCGACCTGCACGCCGGGGCCGAGCGACGCCTCTCCCCGGTCCAGCGGGAGCCGGCCGAGCAGGGCGGCCAGCAGGGTGGACTTGCCCGAGCCGTTGGCGCCGGTGATCGCCACCCGGTCGGCCCAGTCGATCCGCAGGTCAACCGGGCCGAACGCGAAGTCGCCGCGCCGCACGGCCGCACCGCGCAGGGTGGCCACGACCGCGCCCGAGCGGGGGGCCGCGGCGATCTCCATCCGCAGCTCCCACTCCTTGCGCGGCTCGGCGACCACCTCCAGGCGCTCGATCATCCTGTCGGTCTGCCGGGCCTTGGCCGCCTGCTTCTCGCTGGACTCGCCGCGCGCCTTGCGGGCGATCTTGTCGTTGTCGGGCGCCTTGCGCATCGCGTTGCGCACGCCCTTGTCCATCCAGCCCCGCTGCATCCGGGCCCGGGCCTCCAGCCCCGCCTTGGTGTCGGCGTACTCCTCGTACTCCTCGCGGGCGTGCCGGCGGGCGGTGGCCCGCTCCTCCAGGTAGGACTCGTAGCCGCCGCCGTAGGAGGCCACCTGGTGCTGGGCGAGGTCGAGTTCGACCACGCGGTTGACGGTGCGGGCCAGGAACTCGCGGTCGTGGCTGACCAGGACGGTGCCGGCGCGCAGTCCGGTGACGAATTTCTCCAGCCGCTCCAGGCCGTCGAGGTCGAGGTCGTTGGTCGGCTCGTCGAGCAGGAACACGTCGTAGCGGCTGAGCAGCAGCGAGGCGAGCCCGGCGCGGGCCGCCTGGCCGCCGGACAGCGCGCCCATCGCCAGGTCCAGCCCGACCCCGAGGCCGAGCGAGGCGGCGGCCTCCTCGGCGCGCTCGTCCAGGTCCGCGCCGCCCAGCGCCAGCCAGCGCTCCAGGCTCGTCGCATACGCGTCGTCGGCCCCGGGCGCGCCGTCCACCAGCGCCTGCGTCGCGGCGTCGAGCGCGACCTGCGCGGCGCTCACCCCGGTCCGGCGGCCCAGGAACTCCCGTACCGTCTCGGCGGCCCGCGCCCCGTCCCGGGGCTCCTGCGGCAGATAGCCGACGGTCGCGGTCGCCGGGCTCAGCCGCAGCGACCCGTCCTCGGGCGTCCCGAGCCCGGCCAGCAGCCGCAGCAGCGTCGACTTGCCCGCGCCGTTCACCCCGACCAGCCCGACCACGTCCCCGGGCGCGACGACCAGGTCCATGCCGGAGAAGAGGAGGCGGTCGCCGTGACCCGCGGCGAGATTCCTGGCAACAAGGGTGGCACTCATCAGGGTCCGGATTTTATCGCGTGGCGAGCGGTGCCGTTTTGCGAGTCGGGTTCGCCCGGAATACCCAGGGGCGCTCCCGGCGAACCGGCCCGCCGCCAGGCGGGCCCAGGGGTACTCCGGGCGAACCGGCCCGCCGCCAGGTGGGCCACGTGCCGGCAAAAAACATGCATGCGCGCTTGATTGTTTCGCGGGCCGCTGCCACGCTCGTGGCGATCCGGCCGGAGGGGTGAGCGGTGGGCGTCGACACGCGCGGGGCGGAGTTCGGGCAGCGGCGTGCGGTCATGCTGGAGCGGCTGGCGGAGGTGGCCGCGGCGCACGAGGAGGCGCTGGCGGGCGGCGGGCCGGAGTACCGGCGGCGGCACAAGGCGCGGGGCAAGCTGACCGCACGGGAGCGGATCGAGCTGCTGCTGGACGCGGACACCCCGTTCCTGGAGCTGTCGCCGCTGGCCGGCTGGGGCAACGACGTGACCACCGGCGCCTCGATCGTCACCGGCATCGGCGTGGTCGAGGGCACCGAGTGCGTGATCACCGCGAACGACCCGACGGTCCGTGGCGGGGCGAGCAACCCGTGGACGCTGCGCAAGGCACTGCGGGCCGACGAGATCGCCTTCGCCAACCGGCTGCCGGTGGTGAGCCTGGTGGAGTCCGGCGGCGCGGACCTGACCGGGCAGAGTGAGATCTTCATCCCCGGCGGGGCGCTGTTCCGCGACCTGACCCGGCTGTCGGCGGCCGGCATCCCCACGGTGGCGGTGGTGTTCGGCAACTCCACGGCCGGCGGCGCGTACGTCCCCGGCATGTCGGACCACGTGATCATGGTCAAGGAGCGCGCCAAGGTGTTCCTGGGCGGGCCGCCGCTGGTGAAGGTGGCCACCGGGGAGGACGCCGACGACGAGTCGCTGGGCGGCGCTGACATGCACGCGAGCGTCTCCGGGCTCGCCGACTACTTCGCGCTGGACGAGCCGGACGCGCTGCGCACCGCGCGCCGGGTGGTGGCGCGGCTGGGCTGGCGCAAGGCGGGCCCGGCGCCGCGGCCCCACCCGGCACCCCCGCTGTTCGACGCCGAGGACCTGCTCGGCCTGGTGCCCGGCGACCTGCGCACCCCGTTCGACCCGCGCGAGGTGATCGTCCGGGTCGCCGACGGCTCGGCCTTCGACGAGTTCAAGCCGCGCTACGGGCCGAGCCTGGCGACCTGCTGGGCCGAGGTGCACGGCTACCCGGTGGGCATCCTGGCCAACGCGCAGGGCGTGCTGTTCAGCGCCGAGTCGCAGAAGGCCGCCCAGTTCATCCAGCTCGCCAACCAGCGCGACATCCCGCTGGTGTTCCTGCACAACACCACCGGCTACATGGTGGGCCGGGAGTACGAGCAGGGCGGCATCATCAAGCACGGCGCCATGATGATCAACGCGGTCGCCAACTCCCGGGTCCCGCACATCTCGGTGCTGATGGGCGCGAGTTACGGCGCCGGGCACTACGGCATGTGCGGCCGCGCCTTCGAGCCGCGGTTCCTCTTCGCCTGGCCGAGCGCGAAGTCCGCGGTGATGGGCCCGGCCCAGCTCGCCGGGGTGCTGTCGATCGTGGCCCGCCAGTCGGCCGCGGCCAAGGGACGGCCGTACGACGAGGAGGCCGACGCGGCGCTGCGGGCTGCGGTGGAGCGGCAGATCGAGGCCGAGTCGCTGCCGATGTTCCTGTCCGGGCGGCTCTACGACGACGGGGTGATCGACCCGCGCGACACCCGTACGGTGCTGGGCCTGTGCCTGTCGGCGGTGCACAGCGCGCCGGTCGAGGGCGTGCGCGGCGGCTTCGGCGTCTTCCGGATGTGAGGCGGGGTCGACAGGTGGAGGGGATCGGGTGATGAGTGCGACATCCGCGGCCGGCGACCGGGCCGGCGCGGAGGAACGTCCGCTGCGTTCGGTGCTGGTGGCCAACCGGGGCGAGATCGCCCGGCGGATCCTGCGCACCTGCCGGGACCTGGGCCTGGCGACGGTCGCCGTGCACTCGGACGCCGACGCGGGAGCGGCGCACGTACGGGAGGCGGACGCGGCGGTGCGGCTGCCGGGCAACGCGCCCGCGGACACGTATCTGCGCGGCGACCTGCTGGTGGCGGCGGCCCTGGCGGCGGGCGCCGACGCGGTGCACCCGGGCTACGGCTTCCTGTCGGAGAACGCGGACTTCGCACGGGCGGTGACAGAAGCCGGTCTGGTGTGGATCGGGCCGCCCGCCGCCGCGGTCGAGGCGATGGGCTCCAAGACCCGGGCCAAGGAGCTGATGGCGGCGGCCGGGGTGCCGCTGCTCGCCGCGCTGGACCCGGCCGCGGTGACGGCCGCCGATCTGCCGGTGCTGGTCAAGGCGGCGGCCGGCGGGGGTGGCCGCGGCATGCGGGTGGTGCGTGAACTGGACGCGCTGGAAGGGGCGTTGGCGGCGGCCCGGGCGGAGGCGGCGGCGGCCTTCGGGGACGGCGAGGTGTTCGTCGAGCCGTACGCGCAGGGCGCCCGGCACATCGAGGTGCAGGTGCTGGCCGACGGGCACGGCACGGTGTGGGTGCTCGGCGAGCGGGACTGCTCGGTGCAGCGCCGCCACCAGAAGGTGATCGAGGAGACGCCGGCGCCCGGGCTGGACCCGGCGGTGCGGGCCGCGCTGCACGAGGCGGCGAAGCGGGCGGCCGGCGCGATCGGCTACACCGGCGCGGGCACCGTGGAGTTCCTGGTGGCGTGGGACGGCCGGCCGGCCTTTCTGGAGATGAACACCCGGCTCCAGGTCGAGCACCCGGTGACCGAGTGCGTGCACGGGCTGGACCTGGTGGCCTGGCAGATCCGGATCGCCGAGGGAGCGCCGCTGCCCGCGCCCGACCCGCCGCTGCCGCGCGGGCACGCGGTGGAGGCCCGGCTGTACGCGGAGGACCCGGCCCGCGACTGGGCCCCGCAGCCGGGCCCGCTGCACCGGCTGGAGGTGCCGGGCGTGACCGCCGCCTTCGCGGTGCCGCCCGGCGCGGACACCGGCCTGCGGCTGGACGCGGGCGTGACCGGCGGCGACACGGTCTCCGTGCACTACGACCCGATGCTGGCCAAGGTGATCGCCTGGGCACCGACCCGCGCCGAGGCCGTACGGCGCCTCGCGCACGCCCTGGAACGGGCCCGGCTGCACGGCCCGATCACCAACCGGGACCTGCTGGTCGGCGTGCTGCGGCACCCGGCCTTCACGGCCGCCCGGCTGGACACCGGCTTCCTGGAACGGCACGCCGGCGAGCTGACGGCCACCGGGGACGGCGAGCGGGAGCGGACCGCCGTGCTCGCGGCGGCGCTGGCGGACGCGGCCCGGCGCACGGCGGCGGGCGCAGGCACACCGGGGGCATCGGTGCCGGCCGGGATCGGCGGCTGGCGGAATCTTCCGTCGCAGCCGCAGGTGAAGCGGTTCCGCGCCGAACCGCACGGCCGGGAGCACGAGATCGCCTACCGCTGGGACCGGGCCGGCCTGGCCGCGCAGGACGTGCCCGGCACCGTCGTGGTGGCCGCCGCGCCGGACCGGGTGGTGCTCGAAGTCGCAGGTGTGCGGCGGGAGTTCGCAGTCGCCGCCTACGGCGAGCGGGTGTTCGTCGACTCCGCGCTCGGCTCGTACGCGCTGACCGCCCTGCCGCCCTGGCCGGACCCGGAACAGCACGTCGCGGCCGGCTCGCTGCGGGCGCCGATGCCCGGCACGGTCGTGCGGATCGGTGCCTTCGCGCCGGGTGACCGGGTCGAGGCCGGGCGGCCGCTGCTGTGGCTGGAGGCGATGAAGATGGAGCACGTGATCACCGCCCCGGTCACCGGGACGCTCACCGAACTCGCCGCCGAGGTGGGCCGGCCGGTCGAACTCGGCGCCGTACTCGCCGTCGTCAAGGAGGACGTCGCCGAGGCTGTCGTCAAAAGGGGCGGCGTCAAGGAGGGCATGGGACCATGAGCACCGTCGGGGACACCTTCGACAACGCGCTGCTGGAGAGCGAGGAGCGGCGGGCGCTGCGCCGCGCGGTGGGCGAACTCGGCCGCCGCTACGGCCGGGACTACTTCCTGGCGGCCGTGCGCGAGGACCGGCAGACCGACGAACTGTGGCAGGAGGCCGGCCGGCTCGGCTACCTCGGGGTGAACCTGCCGGAGGAATACGGCGGCGGGGGCGGCGGCCTGGCGGAGCTGTCCATCGTGCTGGAGGAACTGGGCGCGGCCGGCTGCCCGCTGCTGCTGCTCGTGGTCTCCCCCGCCATCTGCGGCACGGTGATCGCCCGCTTCGGCACCAGGAAGCAGAAGGAGCGCTGGCTGCCCGGGCTGGCCGACGGCTCCCTGCGGATGGCGTTCGGCATCACCGAGCCGGACGCGGGCTCCAACTCGCACCGGATCACCACCACCGCCCGCCGCGACCCGGACACCGGCGGCTGGCTGCTGACCGGCCGCAAGGTGTTCATCTCCGGGGTGGACATCGCCGACGCCACCTTGATCGTGGGCCGCACCGAAGACGCCCGCACCGGCCGGCTCAAGCCGTGCCTGTTCGTGGTCGAGCGGAACACGCCCGGCTTCGACTACCGGCGGATCGAGATGGAGGTGGCGGCGCCGGAGAAGCAGTTCCAGCTGTTCCTGGACGACGTGGCGCTGCCGGCCGACGCGCTGATCGGCGACGAGGACGCCGGGCTGCTCCAGCTGTTCGCCGGGCTCAACCCCGAGCGGGTGATGACCGCCGCCTTCTCCATCGGCCTGGGCCGCTTCGCGCTGGAGCGCGCCGTGGCCTACGCCCGCACCCGGCAGGTGTGGCAGACCCCGATCGGCGCCCACCAGGCCGTCGCCCACCCGCTGGCCCAGGCCCGGATCGACCTGGAACTGGCCCGGCTGATGATGCAGAAGGCCGCGTTCCTCTACGACGCGGGCGACGACGAGGCCGCGGGCGAGGCGGCGAACATGGCCAAGTACGCGGCCGGGGAAGCGGTCGCCAAGGCGGTGGACCAGGCCATCCACACCCTCGGCGGCAACGGGCTGACCAGCGAGTACGGCCTCGCGTCCCTGCTCACCGCGTCCCGGGTGAGCCGTATCGCCCCGGTCAGCCGCGAGATGGTGCTCAACTTCGTCGCCCAGCACACGCTGGGCCTGCCCAAGTCCTACTGAGCGCCCGCCGAGCGCCGCTCGTCCCGACCCGCCCGTGGGGCCGTGCGCCGGACGCGCCGCGCGGACCGTACGATCCGCATGGCCGCTACACGTTCCGCACGCCTGCGGTTCGCGCAGGCCCGCAGTTCCCGCAGACACCATCGCGTACGACAGGAGTCCGCCCGTGACCACCACCGCGCCCTTGGTGCGCCGGGACACCGACCGGGGCATCGCCGTCCTCACCCTCGACTCGCCGCACAACCGCAACGCGCTGTCGGCCGCGCTGGTCGGCGAGCTGATCGCGGCGCTCGACACGGCGGCCGGCGAGGACGGCGTACGGGCGGTGCTGCTCACCCACACCGGGACCACCTTCTCGGCCGGCGCGGACCTGAAGGCCGACGGGCCGGAGCGCGGCCCGGTGGTGCTGGTGGAGCTGATGCGGCAGATCGCGGAGCTGCCCAAGCCGGTCGTGGCGCGGGCGGCCGGGCACGTACGGGCCGGCGGGCTCGGGCTGCTCGCGGCCTGCGACATCAGCGTGGCCGGCGAGAGCGCGACCTTCGCCTTCAGCGAGTCCCGGCTGGGACTGGCCCCCGCGGTGGCCTCGGTGCCGGTGCTGGTGCGCGGCGACGAGCGGGCGGCGGCCCGCTGGTTCCTGACCGGGGAGACCTTCGGCACCGCCGAGGCAGTGCGGATCGGGCTGGTGACCGCCCCCGAGGACGCGCTCGACGGCATCCTCGCCGGGCTGCGCGCCGCCTCCCCGCAGGGCCTGGCCGCCACCAAGGAGCTGACCGTCGCGCCGCTGCTCCGGCGGCTGGCCGCCGACGGCCCGGACCTGGCCGCCCGCAGCGCCCGGCTGTTCGCCTCCGCGGAGGCCGCCGAGGGCGTACGGGCGCTGCTGGAGCGGCGGCAGCCGCCATGGGCGCTGTGACCGGCCACGTGACGGACCACGTGACCGAGCGCGCCCCCAAGCAGGACCGCAGCCGGGCGACCCGGCAGCGCATACTGGCCGCCGCGGTGGCCTGCCTGGCCGAACACGGCTGGTCGGGCAGCACCGTGGCAGTGGTGTGCACCCGGGCCGGAGTGTCCAGGGGCGCCGCCCAGCACCACTTCCGCACCCGCGAGGAACTCTTCACCGCCGCCATCGCGCACATGGCCGAACAGTGGCTGACCACCGTCCGCGAACGGGCCCGCGCCCTGCCCCGCGAGGGCCCGGACCGTACGTACGCGGTGGTCGACATGCTGGTCTCCGTCTACACCGGACCGCTGTTCCGCGCCGCCCTGCACCTGTGGGTGGCGGCCGGCGAACAGGAGGCACTGCGGCCCGGGGTGACCGCCCTGGAAGCGCACATGGGCCGGGAGGCCCACCGGCTGGCGGTGGAGTTCCTGGGCGCCGACGAGTCGCGCCCCGGCGTGCGGGAGACCGTCCAGGGCACCCTGGACATGGCCCGCGGCCTGGGCCTGGCCAACCTGCTCAGCGACGACTCGGCCCGGCGGGCCGGGATCGTCGGCCAGTGGTCGCGGCTGCTGGACGGGGTGCTGCGCGAGGCGGGGTGAGCGGCGGCGCCACGGGGATCCGTACGGGCTCAGTGCAGCGAGGTGTCGGCCGGGCCGGTGGACAGGCGGGTGAAGCGCACCCGCAGGCCCGCGCGGCTGGGCGCGCAGCAGTAGAGGCCGGCCGTGGCCTCGGCCGCCGGGTCCAGGTGGGCGAGCCGAACCGTGCGCCAGGGCTGGTCGGCGCACCGGGCGCGGACCGTCACCGCGTCACCGGACCGGCTGACCCGTACCGTGACGTCACGGCCCGCCCACTCCGGCACCGGCGCGAGCGACCAGTCGGAGGCACCGTGCGTGACCACCGCGCCGAGCTGCAGCTCGCCGTCGGAGAACTCCACGCCCGCCTTGATCCAGGTCTGCGGGCTCACCCGGACCAGGACACCGGCCTGGTCGAACGACTCGGTGAAGCCGGCGGTGAAGGCCACCTCGACCGCGGTGCCGGCCGGGAACGGGGTGAGCAGGGCGTGACCGTCGTCGCGGACGAAGCCGTAACCGGTGGTGCGCCAGAAGTCGCTGCCCTCACGGGCGTCGACCAGCAGGGCGGCGCCGTCCTCGGTGGCGGCGGCCGGCGGGTTCAGCCAGCTCCCCTCGGACCAGGCGAGGTCACGCGTGGCCGGCGGCACCGGGGACGCCGGCGGTGCCGAGGCCGTCGGACCGGAAGGGGTGGAGGGGCTGGACGAGCTCACGGATGTACCGCCGTTCCGATCCGCAGGGGTGATAGCCGAGCCAGAGGTTGATGGCCAGCATGGGGGCGTTGCCGTCGTCGTTGCCGGTGTACGCGGTGCGGCAGCCGGCCGCCCGGGCCAGGTGCAGCGAGTGTGCCTTCGCCGCCTTGGCCAGGCCCATACCGCGGAAGGCGCGGCGGGTGCCGGTGCCGCCGGACCAGTAGCGTCCCGCGCCGTCGGTCTGCACCAGGACCAGCGCGGCGACCTCGCCGCCGACCACCGCCACGGTGCTCAGTGCCGGGTCGAAGTCCGGCCGGTCCCAGGTGAGCGCCCGCCAGTCCGCGTAGCCGATCCCGTCGTAGTCCACGTCGCCGGGCTCGTCCCGGAAGCTCTCCACGTCCGCCCGGTACAGCGGCCACGGGTCGGCCGCCCAGCGCGCGGCCGGCAGCAGGTCGGCGCCGCCGGGCACGGTGGGCACGGGCGGCTCGGGCAGCGGGCTGCCGGAGCCGAGGTCGAGCCGCAGGTAGGTGGCGGCGCGGCCGGTGCGGTAGCCGCGGTGGGCGGCGAAGGCCTGCACGGCGGGGGTGTCGGCGCCCCACGCGTAGACGCTGGCCGCGCCGGCCGCCGCCAGGTGCCGTTCGGCCGCCGCGAGCAGCGCGCCGCCCACCCCGCGGCCGCGGGCCTGCGGCGCGACGGTCAGGTTGGCGAAGGCCGCGCCCTCCTGGCTCGCGTCCGCGAACAGGCCGGTCCGGACGCAGCCGAGCAGCCGCCCGTCCTCCGCCTCGGCCAGCAGCAGCCGATACCGCTGCCGGGCCGGCGCCCCCGCCACCTGCGCCTGCACCCCGTGCGCGCTCGTCACGAAATACGGCAGCACCTCGCCCAGCAGTCCCGCCACCCGCTCCGCGTCCGCCGCCCGGTAGTCCCGCACACCCGTCCCCACGCCGCCGCACCCTACGCGCCCCCTCGCCACCCCGCCCCTGCTTTTCCCGCTTCGCCGCGCCTCGGGCGCCATGAATCCCCCTCTCCCCGGAAAAGGGACGAAGGAGGGATGCTGGGAGTAGGAGATGAGCGCGATGCGCAGGACCGGATACGAACCGACACAGGCACGCAGCCCGCTGCGGCTGCGGCTCGGGCTGGCGTTGTGCGGCCTGGTGTGGGGCATCGCGGCGGCCGTCGGCTTCGCGGCGTTCCACCAGCCGGGATGGGCGGCGGTGTGCGCCGTGATCGCGGCGCTGGCCGCCTTGGACGCGGCGCTGGTGATCCGGCACATCCGGCAGGGCCCGCACTACCAGCCGGGACGCTCCATCCCGCCGTACCGCCCGGTCGACTCCGAACGGCGCGGCCGGCGCCACCGGGTGGGCCAGGGCCCGCAGGGGCCGTACGACCGCCGCTCGAGATAGCGGGGAGCCGTGCGGACGGCGCGGGCAGCCGTACCGGACACGGTCGGGACAGCCGAAGGGCCCGGCACATCAGTGCCGGGCCCTTCGTTTCGTAGCGGGGACAGGATTTGAACCTGCGACCTCTGGGTTATGAGCCCAGCGAGCTACCGAGCTGCTCCACCCCGCGTCGGTGAACACCACCTTACGGGGTGCTTCCCGTCCATGCCAAATCCATTGCTGCCCGGCCTTCAGGACGGCGTCGAAGCCCAGGCCGCGCCGAGGCCGACAGGTTTGACGGGGCCCACCCCGCGCCAGGGACAAACCATGAGCCCTGACGTACGCATCGCGCTGTCCGAGGAGGTCGCGGACGCGCTGGCGCGCCGCGCGCCCGTGGTCGCCCTGGAGTCCACGATCATCGCCCACGGCCTGCCGCGGCCCCGTAATCTCCAGGTCGCCCGGGAACTGGAGGAGCTCGTCCGGGCGGGCGGCGCGGTGCCGGCGACCGTGGCCGTCCTCGACGGGGTGCCGCGGGTCGGGCTGGACAAGGACCAGGTGGAGCGGATCGCGCAGGACCCGGACCTGCGCAAGCTGGGGTTCCGCGACCTGGCGCCGGCGCTGGCCGCGGGCGTGAGCGGGGCGACGACCGTGTCGGGCACGGCCTTCCTGGCGGCCCGCGCGGGCCTGCGCGTGTTCGGTACGGGCGGGCTCGGCGGGGTGCACCGGGACTGGGTGACCGTGCAGGACGAGTCGGCGGACCTGGGGCTGCTGGCCCGGACCCGGATCACGGTGGTGTGCGCGGGCGTGAAGTCGATCCTGGACGTGCCGGCCACCTTGCAGCGGCTGGAGACGCTCGGGGTCGGCGTCCTGGGCTACGGCACCGACCGCTTCCCCGGCTTCTACCTCACCGACTCCGGTGAGCCGGTCGACTGGACGGTGGACTCCCCCGCGCAGGTCGCCGAGGTGATGGCCGCGCAGGACGGGCTCGGCGGACTCGAATCCGCGCTGATCGTGGCCAATCCGGTGCCTCGTGAGCGGCAGCTCGACCCGGAACTGCACGACCGGGTGCTCGCCGAGGCGCTGGCCGCCGCCGAGCGGGAGGGCGTGACCGGCCAGGCCATCACGCCCTTCCTGCTGGCCTACCTCACCGACCGGACCGGCGGCGCCTCCCTGGAGGCCAACCTGGCGGCGGTGCGCGGCAATGTCGCGCTGGCGGCCGGGATCGCGGTCGCGTGGACGGAGCGCGGCCGGCCGTGACGGCGGCCGCTGACCCGGGCCCGGCGGGGGCCCTGCTGGTGGTCGGCGACGTGGTCACCGACGTGGTGGCCCGGCACCGCGAACCGCTGGCCCCGGACACCGACACGGCCGCGGCCATCGCGCTGCGGCCGGGCGGCGCGGGCGCGAACGTCGCCTGCTGGGCCGCGCGGGGCGGGGCGCGGGCCCGGCTGCTCGGACGGGCGGGCACGGACCTGGCGGCCTGGCACGAGCGGGAGCTGCGGGCGGCCGGGGTCGAGCCCTTCCTGCGGGTGGACCCGACCGCCCCGACCGCCGTCGTGATAGCCCTCGTGGACGCGGCGGCCGAACGCACCCTGGTCACCGACAGCGGCGCCGCGCTGCGGCTGGGCCCGGCCGACTGGGACGAGGCGCTGCTCGACGGCGTCGCCCACGTGCACCTCTCCGGCTACCTCTTCTTCGCCGCGCCCGGCCGTGAACTGGCCGCGCTGGTCACCCGTTCGGCGCGGGCCCGCGGCCTGCCGGTGAGCGTCGACCCGGCCTCTGAGGGCTTCCTGCACGGCCTGGGCCCGGACCGCTTCCTGGCCGCCGCCGCGGGTACGGATGTGCTCCTCCCCAATGCGGCGGAGGCGGCCCTGCTCTCAGGGCACCCCGAACCGGCCCGCGCCGCCGAGGAGTTGAGCCGCCGCACCGGCGGCACGGTGGTGGTCACCCTCGGACCGGCCGGAGCCCTCGCCGCCGAGGCCGGCCGGCTGACCGCCCGCGCCCCGGGCCTGCCCCGCCACGCCCTGGACTCCACAGGCGCGGGCGACGCCTTCACCGGCGCCTTCCTGGCGGCCCGCCTGACCGGCGCCGACCTGACCGCGGCCCTGACCGCCGGATGCACGGCGGGCGCCGAAGCGGTAACCCTGGTGGGCGCCCGCCCGCCACGCGACCCGCACGTGGCGGACGACGCCCCGGGAGACGTCCTGCTGGCGCCGGGCGGCTGAGCGGGCGCTGGGTCCGGCGCCGGACGGCCGTCCTCCCGACGAGCCGCACTTGGTCAGCGCTGGACGCCTTCGTCGTGCCTGGCCGAGGGCCCGCCCTGGCTTCGCCTGCGTGCCCACGGCCATGTGGCGCCGCAGCGAGGCCAGGCCCCACGCCGCGGCCTCGTACAGCCCGCCGCCCCTGGCCAGGAGCGCGCCCGTCTGTCAGCGGCCGCACGCCGTAACCCGCCCAGGAGTTACCGGCGCGCCCTCGGCCACCGTGCCGTACCGGTCAGATCGCGTCCCACGGCGCGGCCTCGTACAGCGTGGCGACCCTCGCGAGGAGGGGGCCGTCGGTCGGCAGCGGCACGCCGTCGATCTCCGCGACCCGGGCGATGCCGCGGGAGTTGGTGAGGAAGGCGCCGCGGTAGGTGGGGACGTCGGGGAGCAGGATGTGGCGGGGTTCCTGGGAGATGCCGGCGGCGGTGAGGGCGGCGTGCAGGATCTGCTGGGTGATGCCGGACAGGTGCGGGGCGTCCGGCCAGACGATCGTGCCGCCGTCGATGAAGCCGATGTTGGTGATGGCGCCTTCCGCGATCTCGCCGCCGGGGCCGACGAGCAGGGCCTCGCCGTAGCCGTCGGCGGCCACCCGGCGTCCCCAGTAGGCCTGCCCGAAGCCGCCGACGTGCTTGAGGTGGGCGGCAGGGCGCAGGTACGGGACGGACTTGACGCGTTGCGGGCCTTGCGGCATCTCGCCGGGTTCGCGCACGGTGACGACGGTGACCGGGCGGCCGGGGCCCTCGGCGGGCTGGTAGACGTTGACCCGGACCGAGGCGTCGGCGCTGCCGCGGGCGGCGAGGGCGTGCCGGATCCGGTCGCGCACCAGGTCCCCGTCCAGCCCGGCGCCGAACAGTTCGCGGGTGGCCTCGTCCAGCCGCCGCAGGTGGAAGGCGAGCCCGCGCACCCGGCCGCCGCGGACCTGCATCGCGGTGAAGTGGCCGTATCCGCTGAGTGCGGGGGCCAGCGACTGCGCGGTGGCCGGCGTGCCGTCGACCTCGATCAGCGGTTCGTCGGTCATGCGCCCCACCCTTTCACGCCCCCGGACGGTCCGGGCGGCGGGTGAGGTGCAGGGTGAGGCCGGCCGGCATCAGGGTGAGGCGTTCGCCGACGCGCAGCCGGTAGCCGGGGTCGGGGTGCAGGTCGTAGCGGCGCAGCAGCAGGCCGAGCACCAGGACGGCCTCGTGCAGGGCGAATTGGCGGCCGATGCAGGCGCGGGCGCCGGTGCCGAACGGCTTGAAGACGTGCGCAGGGCGGGCGCGTACCGCCTCGGGCAGGAAGCGGTCGGGGTCGAAGTCGTCGGCGCGGTCGCCCCACACGGCGGGGTCGCGGTGCAGCATCAGGGTCAGCACCAGCGCCCAGCCGCCGCGGCGCACCAGGTGGCCGCCGGCCAGTTCGGTGTCCGCGAGGGCCTCGCGGGAAAAGGCTGGGGCGGTGGGCCACAGCCGCAGGGACTCGTCCAGCACCCGGCGCAGGTAGCGCGCCTTGGCCACCTGCTCGTAGGACGGCTCCGCGCCGTCGGGCCAGATCCGGTCGGCCTCGGCGCGGGCGCGGGCGGCGATGTCGGGGTGCAGGGCGAGGTAGTGGAGCGCGAAGGACAGCGCGCCGGAGGTGGTCTCGTGGCCGGCCACGAGGAAGGTGATGACCTGGCGGCGGATGTTCTCGTCGGACAGCCCCTCGCCGGTGACCGGGTGGGCGGTGGCCAGCATCCGGTCCAGCAGGTCGCCGTCCCCGTCGCTGTTCCCGTCACCGGCCACGCCGGCCGCGCGCCGGGCCCGTACCACCTCGTCCACGGTCCGTTCCAGGTACGCGATGTCCGCGGCGTTGCGGCGCGCGGCCCGGGGCAGCACCAGCGGGAGCAGCGGAGGCGGCACGACGTTGCGGCGCTGCGCGAAGGTGAGGCTGCCGACCATGGCGGTCACGAAGGGGTGCGGCCGGTCCCGTTCGAAGGAGCCGAAGTCGTGGCCGAACCCGGTGCGGGCGATGGTCTCCAGGGTGAGCCTGGTCATGTCGCCGGGCACGTCCACCGCCTCGCCGGCCCGCTCGCTCGCGTCCCAGCGCTCGACGAGCCGCCGGGCCACGCCGAGCATGAGGGGGTGGTACGCCGCCATCGCCGTACGGCCGAAGGCGGGCGCCAGGATGTCGTGCGCCAGTTGCCAGTTGGGCTCGTGGTTGTACGCGGTGAACAGGCCGTCGCCGGCCACCGGCCGCAGATTGGCGACGCCCAGGCCGACGTGCTTGGCGAACCGCGACTCGTCGCACAGGTCGGCCACCACGTCGGCGCCCCAGGCGAAGACGATCTCCTTGCCGAGCACCTTGCGGCGGAAGACCGGTCCGAGCCGGCGGCCGATGGCCATCGAGTCCTGGACCGGGGTGCGCACGCTCACGCCGAGGACATCGCCGAGCCAGGGCACGCGGCGCGGCGGGTGGGGTATGCGGTCCAGCCGCGGCCAGCCGAGTTCCGCGCTGCGGAAGCCGCGGGGCGGCGGCCCGGGCGGCGGCGTGGGGGCGGCCGGTGCGGCGTCGTCCACTGGTACTGCCATCCGCCGTGCACCGCCTGTCGTCCGCGTCCGAAGCCCCCCGGAGCCCCCTGTTCGAGGCGGTCCAAGTGTTACCCGGGGTATGCGACGCGTCAACCGCCGTTCTCCGCACGGCCCGTCGTACACACGTCGCAATTCCCGGACCGGATACGGAATCGGTCCGTCCGAATTTCCCGGCCCGAGTCAGCGCCGATAGCGCGGGAGCGCTCTCATAGCGTGTTTTTGCCGCGCCGTAACCCTTGCGTATGTGGCAGGAAGCTGCCGATGGCACGGGGTGCCAGCCCATGCGGCCACGCGTCAACGGGACTTCCGTCAGAATTCCTTACGGGCCGCGGACCGTCGCGACCGTAACGTTGTCCGGGTCCGGTTCAACCGCCCGTACGGGCACACATCGATTTCTACGGGGGAAATCTCACATGGTCAACAGTGCGAATCAACACGTCGTGGCCTGGCCACCGTTCGCCGCCGGCCGGGCGCAGTCGTCCGGCGCCACCGCCGTCACCGAGTGGGACTGAGGCTCGGGGAGCCGACCGAATCCGCCCGGGCGGGGAGCGCATCCCCGCCCGGGCGGACCCGTGTGCGGTTCCGGTACGTCCGGTCAGGCGGACAGGCTCGGCACCGCGGGATCGGGGGCCTTGTCCGTGCCGCCGCCCGTCGTGCCGTCCCCGGCCTCGGTGACGTCGGCGTCGTCGTCGACCTCCGGCGGGATCAGGGACAGCGCGCTGGAGTGCAGGTCCTTGGTGCGCAGCATGAAGAAGGCGATCGCGGCCGAGGCCAGCGCCAGGATGCCGCAGAGCGTCATCGCGCTGTGGAAACCGCTGAGGAACGCCTCCCGGCCGGCGGTGACGACCTGGTCGTGCAGCGCGCCGGCGCCCTTGGCGACGGTGTCGAGCGATCCGGCGGTGATGCCGGTGGCGGCCTGTTCGGCGGCGCCGTGCCCGAGCTGCCGGCCCACCTGCGAGGCGGTGAAGTCACCGGCCACCCGGTTCTGGAACAGCGCGCCGACCCCGGCGATGCCGACCGCGATGCCGACCTGCTGGAAGGTCTCGTTGATACCGGAGGCCACCCCGGACTTGGCCGGTTCCGCCACCCCGATGGCCAGCGCCGCCCGGGTCGGGTTGAAGCTGCCCATGCCGATGCCGGTGATGATCAGGCTCGGGATGAGCGCCGTCCAGGACGAGTTGGCGTCCGCGAGGTGGGTGAGCAGCAGGCCGGTGCCGAGGAACAGGCAGGAGGCGCCCATGAGCAGCCGGAAGGAGACCTTGCCGGTCAGCGTGCCCGCCACCGCGCCGGCCACGAACAGCGCGCAGGTCAGCGGCAGGAAGCGCAGGCCGGCGCCCCAGGCGTCCACGTGCAGCATGTTCTCCACGTAGTTGGTCTCGATGAAGACCGAGGGCAGGCCGGCCGCGTTGGCGACGAAGGACACCGCGGAGATGCCCACGAAGGTCGGGTTGCGGAAGAACGCCAGGTCGATCATGGCGCGTTCGCCGAGCGACCGCTCGATGCCGAGGAAGACCAGCAGGAAGACCGCGCTCACCGCGAACAGCGTGAGGATCAGGGCGCTGGACCAGCCCTCCTCGGTGCCGCGGATGATGGCGAAGACCAGCGCGCCGAGCGTGACGCTCAGGCTGATCACGCCGCCCCAGTCGACGCGGTGGGCACGGCGGTTGAAGGACTCCGGGACCCGGGCGGCCGCGACGACCAGGGCCACCAGGCCGACCGGCACGTTGACGAAGAAGATCCACCGCCAGGACAGCGAACTGGTCAGCGCGCCGCCGATGAGCGGCCCGGTGGCCACGGCGAGGCCCGCGGCGGCGCCGAAACCGCTGAAGGCCGCGGCCCGCTCCTTGCCGTGGAACTCGTGGCCGAGCAGCGCGGGGCCGACCGCGAACATGATGGCCGCGCCGATCCCCTGGACGCCGCGGAAGAGGCTCAGCGTGCCGGCCCCACCGGCCAGGCCGCAGGCCAGCGAGGCGGCGGTGAACAGCGCGAAGCCGGCCTGGAAGACCTTCTTGCGGCCGAGCCGGTCGGCGAACGACCCGGCGGTGACCAGGAAGATCGCGAGGGTCAGGGCGTAGGCGTCGACCACCCACTGCAGGTCGCTGAAGCTGCTGTGCAGGGAGGTGTGGATCTGGGGCAGTGCGATGGCGACCACGCTCAGATCGAGCATCAGCATGAACGTGCCCAGCGCGACGATCCCGAGTGTCCACCACCTCGTGGGCGAGGGTGCGCGTTCCGCGGACATGGTCGTCCTCTCTGCGATTCTCGGCGTTCTCAATGATAGAAAAGTTAGATGATTGGAAAACCGACCGTCAATGACAGTGGCCCGGGCGGGTGACATCCGGTCAGGTGACGTGTCGGCTGCCACCGGACGGACCTCGCCCGGGCGGCCCGAGCCCACGGCCGGGGCCCGCCCGGGGTCGATGGCGGACGGCGTGTCAGTAGCGGATCGCGTAGCGCAGCCGGCGGGCGAGGGAGACGTCCTGGTGGGCGGCGATCTGCCGCTCGGCCACCATCTCCTTGCTCTTGCGGATGCGTTCGGCCGCCAGCTCCACGGCCTCGTCCACCGGGACCACCGTGGGCAGGTCGAACAGCTCGATGATCCGGGCCACCCGCTCGGGCACGGTGCCGCCGACCACGTGGTAGGGCATCTCCAGCTCCTCGAGCGTCTCGATCAGGAGCTCGTCGGAGAGCACCCGGTACTTCTCGGAGACCGGGCGGTGGCCGTCGGCCGCCATGGAGAACTCGATGGGCAGATGGACGAAGGCGTCGTAGATCCGGCGGGTGCGGGCCTTGACCACCACGCCGTACGCGTCCATGTAGCGCTGCATGAACGGCTTGGACGGGATGCCCACCACCCGCTTGACGGCCCGTTGCAGCAGGGGCGCGCCGGGGTTGATGCCGATCCGCATCCGGACCTCGCCGTAGATCCACTCGTGCAGCACCGAGCCGTCGGAGACGAAGGAGCCGGTCTGCGCGGCCTCGGTGTGGATCCGCTCCTCCAGCCGGCGCAGGCCCAGCATCAGCAGTTCGGAGGCGTTGAGCTGCTGGAAGGACTTGCCCGGGACGAGGTCGACGACGATCTCCCGGGCGGTCAGCGCGTCGGTACGGGCGATGCCCGCGGCGATCGACAGCGCCTCGGTGGTGGTGGTCTTGCCGCTGGAGTAGGTGCCGGACACCGCCAGCCGCAGCGGACGTTCCTGCATGGTCGGGATCTCCTGTCAGAGGTGGGTCGGGCTGGCCGGATTCGGGGCCGGGTTCAAGGTCGGGGCAGCGGTCACGACCGCCCCGCCAGGGCGGTGAAGCGGGCGGGCAGCCGGTGCGCGAGCGAGCCGCGCACGTTGAAGCCGAGCAGGTCGCCGGCCACGTCGGTCATCCGCCACACGCCGTCGCCGCGCCGGAGCTGCTTGGTCCGCACGATCCGCAGGGTGGCCACGAAGGAGTACGGCATCGGCTGGTACGGGGTGGCGCTGTCCATGTCGACCGAGCGCATCCACAACGTCTCGCTCTCCGCCCGGTCCACGCCGTCCTGCTGGTAGATCAGCACCTGGGCGAGCTGGGCGAGCACGGTGATGGCGTCCACCACGCTCAGCGAGGGCTGGTAGAGGCCGCCGAAGCCGTCGCGGGGCAGGCGGTCGGTGTCGTCGGTGACGGAGACCGAGGCACGCACCAGGCTGCCGTCGGGCTCCACGCGGACGTCCCGCAGGTATTGCGAGCGGTGCCGGTAGCCGCCGCAGAAGTAGCGGGACTCGTCCGGGCCGAGCAGGTCGGACTCCGCCCCGTAGTGGCCGGGCACGGTGGTGGGTTCGCCGACCGGGTGGTCGACCTCGGCCGACATGCGCAGGCTGCCGCAGGTGGTGTGCACGGTGCTGAGGTGGCCGCCCAGGGTGCCGGCCGCCGGGACGGCGGGCTGCGCGCGCAGGCCCAGCCGGAAGGCGTCCAGGTCCTCCTGCGGCCGGGCGCCGGCCCGCATGCCGAACGAACGCAGCCACATCCGGCGGCGCTCGCCCGCGTCCGCCCCGAAGGTGTGGCCGAGGTACGCCTCGCTCATCCGGATGCCCAGCAGCAGGGTGTCGATGGTGCTCAGGTGCGGGCGCAGGTCCATGCGGTGGGCCTTGGTGGACCAGTCGCCCGGGTAGCGCAGGCTCGCGGCGGCGGTGGCCCAGCCGCCTCCCTCGGCGGCGGCCCCGGGCACGCCGTCCGGCGCCGGGGCGGCGGCACCGGGCGGCGCCACCGTCAGATCGGTGACGCGGTGCCGGATCCGCTTGTATCCCTCGCCGAAGAACCGGCCGTTGCGGTCGCCCAGCGTGGCGTCGATGTCCTCGTACCGCACCCCGGTCGCTTCAGTGATCATCAGAAAAATCCCCCGTTCTTCCGATCATCGAGATTCCAGATGATCGGCTCTTTCGACTGTCGGGACCATAGGCGGAGCGTCACGCGAGCGGCAACCCGGAACCGGTGCCACCGCGCCCGCCGGACGCCGGATCGCCCTGCGTACGGGCGCAACGGCGCAGGTCAGCGGCATCGGCTTCGGAGGTGGCGGGCGGTCTGGCGTGAAGCTGCCCCGGCAGCTTGGTGACAGCCGGTTTCCCTGACGCGGCCGCGCGCGTGGGAGATCCTGGAGGGGTCCGCGACGCGACAGGGGGCGCGGCGCCGGGCGGGCCGTCGGTCCCGGATCGTTCCGGGGGCCCGCGCGAGCGCGCCGGACGACACGGGGCGGCAGCCCCGGCACACGGAGGGAGCCACTGTGCACAGCCACGACCAGGAGCAGCCCGGAAGCCCGAGACCGCCCGCCCGTACGCTGTGCCCGCCGGTCGGTTACGGGGACGGCGATCCGTCCGCCGCGGCGGCGTGGGACTGCGCGTGGTTCCCGCTGGACCGCGGTGCCACGGTGACACGGCCCGCGTCGCCGGTCCGCGGCTGGCTGGTCGCCCTGGCCGGGCGCTGCGTGCTGCGGATCGGCGAGGACACGGTGCTGGCCCGCCCGGGTGACACCTTCGAGATCCCGGCGGACACCGCGTGCGAGCTGAGCGCTCCGGGGGCGGTGCCGGCCCAGTTGCTGGACGTCGTGGAGGCGCCGGGCGGCGCGGCGGCGCGCGGGCCGCATTCGTAAAGGGCGTCGCTGAAGGCGCCCCCGAACACGTCCTGTAGCGCACACCCTCGGCTGTGCCCTCGAAGGCGCCCTCAACGGCCCGCGGAGTACGGGCGCCGGCTCAGGCGGTGCAGACCGAGGCCGGCCAGCGGCCTTCCATCAGGCGGCCGAGCATGCCGCGCAGGGCCTCGCGCTCGTCGTCGGCGAGCCCGCCGAAGAAGGCCGACTCGGCCTCGGTGACCACCCGGTCCGCCTCGGCCAGCGCCTCGCGGCCGGACTCGGTGAGGATCAGGTTGTAGCGCCGCCGGTCGGCCGGATTACGCCGCCGCTCGACGTGCTGGTTGCGCTCCATCTCGTCGACCAGCGCCACGACCGTGGTCGGGTCGAGGCTGAGCAGCCGGCTCAGGTCCTGCTGGGACAGGTCGGGCCCGCCGGCCAGGGAGGCCAGCACGAAGAAGTAGCGGCTGCGCATGCCGATGCCGTCCAGGGCCTGCTCCACGTCCTCCAGCAGCAGCAGCGCCGCCTTGTGCAGGAGGTAGCCGGAACGCCCGGCCAGCGGGAAGTCCGCCCGCGGCGTCAGGGGTGCCTGCGCACCCGCTTGCTCGGCGGTGCCGCTGCGCGCCATGAGCCGACTCCCTCTCGCCCGAAACCCAATCCGTTCGTGGTATCCATCATCGAAGATATCAACGTTCAACGAGTGGGGACACCGCCCCCCGAACGCTCGTGAACTGCTCGCGGGCCGCCCTCGGATCGCCCGCGGCCGACCTCGTAAGCACCGCGGAACGGCCCGCGGTCACAGCCAGTTGCGGGCCCTGGCGCGTACGCCGGCCTGGAAGCGGCTGCGGGCGTCGAGGCGGGCCATCAGGTCGGACATCATGCGGCGGGCCGTACGTAACGAGACACCCATCGTGCGGGCCGCGACCTCGTCGGTGACGCCTTCCCCGAGCAGCCGCAGCAGCGCCCGCTCCGAGTCGCTCACGTTGGCCTTGGCCGGTTCGCGGGCGCAGCCGAAGGGGCTGCCCATCGCCCAGGTCTGCTCGAACAGCGCGGTCAGGGCGGTCAGCGTGCCCCGCCCGCTGAGCACCACCGCGCCGGCCGCGGTCTCCTCGGGGTCCACCGGCAGCACCGCGAAGCGGCGGTCGAAGATCACCATCCGCAGCGGGAGGGTGGGCAGGGTGCGGATCTCGCCGCCGGCGGTGGCCACCCACTGCGCGTACCGGCGGGTCGCGGGATGGTTGTTGACGCTGTCCAGGTACATCCCGCGCAGCGCGACCCCGCGGCGGATCGCCCGTTCGTCCACCGGCCGGGAGGCGGCGAGGGCCTCCTCGCGCTGCGCCCCCATGCAGAAGGCGGCGATCTCCACCTCGGCGGAGGCGGCCAGCTCCTCGATCCGGCTGCGCACCTCGTCCACGCCGGTGAGCCGTTCCAGCTCGACGGACTTCTGGTCGGAGTAGAGCGCGCTGTACTCGGCCATCAGCTCCTGCGCCGCGGCCCTGCTGCGGGCCAGCTCGCGCTGCCGGTTCAGCACCTCGTCCTCCTGCTCGGCGACCAGCGCCTGCAGGCCGATCTCGGGGCTGATCGGCAGCAGCCGGTCGGGATCCTGCCAGGAGGTGCGCACCAGGCGCAGTTCCGTCAGCCGGCTCACGCAGTCCCGTACGTGCTGCGGTGCCAGCCGGGTCTCCGTGACGAGCTGCTGCTCGGTGCGCCGCGGCGCGCGCAGCAGTGCGCGGTAGACCGTTTCCGTATCGGCATCGAGTCCCAGTCGCTCCAACACCACGCCCCCGTGTATCAGAACCTTCCCGCCCCGCTGGAGCAGTGAGGCATTCTACCGAGCGCGCAACCCCGAAAGAGGCCCAAAAGGGCCCAGAAAAGCAGAAAACCCCTGCTCAGAGGGGTTTTCCGGTGGTGTCCGAGGGGGGACTTGAACCCCCACGCCCTGTAAAGGGCACTAGCACCTCAAGCTAGCGCGTCTGCCATTCCGCCACCCGGACTCGGGTAGACGCCGCCGCTGTGTGATCGGTCGCGGCGACGACCCCCACGATACCAAGGATTGGCGGTGCTCCTCACCTGCGTTTGACTGGGGCGCCGGTCCAGGTCGGGCCCAGGTCGGACGGGGTGGACCGGGCCGGCCGGACGGGCCGACGGACGGGTCAGGCGCGGGGGCGGGCGGCGATGGCGCGGTGGTGGCGGACCACCTCGTCGATGATGAAGGTGAGGAACTTCTCCGCGAAGGCCGGGTCGAGCTTGGCCTCGGTGGCCAGCCGGCGCAGCCGGGCGATCTGGTCGGCCTCGCGGGCCGGGTCGGCGGGCGGCAGGTCGTGCGCGGCCTTGAGCTCGCCGACCTGCTGAGTGCACTTGAAGCGCTCCGCGAGCAGATGGACGAGCGCCGCGTCCAGGTTGTCGATGCTGCCGCGCAGCTCGCGCAGCCGTTCACGTGCCTGCTCGTCGCCCGCGAGAGTGTGGTCCGCGGTCGGCTGGTCATTCATGGGGTATGCCATCCCTGATGGGTCCGTGCTGCTCCACTGCGAAGTCGCGTTCACCCTATGGCACGCTGCATGGTGGGGGTTCGGGTTCGGCCGCGGGCACGTTTCGGCAGTGCGTACGGCGCCCCGCACAGCCCCGCGCGTACGGCGTCATCCGCACGCGGACCCGGCACCCGGGCCCGCGAGACACGACGGGACCGGTAGGACATGGGACGAGTCACCGAACGGCGACGGGTACTGCGGATCCGGGCCGGCGCCCAGGATCACCGGGCCGACACCCTGGTGGCGGAGGAGCCGCTGGAGATACGGCTCAACGGCCGCCCGCTCGCGATCACCATGCGCACGCCCGGCGACGACTTCGCGCTCGCCATCGGCTTCCTGGTCAGCGAGGGCGTGGTGGCCCGCGCGGACGAGGTCGCCTCGGTGGTGTACTGCGCGGGGGCCACGGTGGACGGCTCGAACACCTACAACGTGGTGGACGTGGCCCTCGCGCCCGGCGTGCCGGTCCCGGACATCACCCTGGAACGCAACGTCTACACGAGTTCCTCCTGCGGGCTGTGCGGCAAGGCCAGCCTGGACGCGGTCCGCACCGCGACCCGGCTGCCGATCGACCCGGACGCGGGGCCGCGGCCGACCCCGGAACTGCTCGCCTCGCTGCCGGACCGGCTGCGCGCGGGTCAGGCCGTCTTCGACCGGACCGGCGGCCTGCACGCCGCCGCGCTGTTCGACGCGGAGGGCGAACTCCTCGACGTCCGCGAGGACGTGGGCCGGCACAACGCGGTGGACAAGCTCGTCGGACGCGCGCTGCGAGCGGGCGAACTGCCGCTGGCCGACCGCATCCTGATGGTGTCGGGCCGGGCCTCCTTCGAGCTGGCCCAGAAGGCGGTGATGGCCGGCATCCCGGTCCTGGCCGCCGTGTCCGCGCCGTCCTCCCTCGCGGTGGACCTCGCCGCCGAGTCGGGGCTGACCCTGGTCGGCTTCCTGCGCGGCGACTCCATGAACGTCTACGCCGGCGAGGACCGTATCGATCTCTCCTCCCGCACGAACGCCGTCTCGGGAGCCGTCCGGTAGGCGCCCGGCAACCGCTGGGCGGGCGCCCGTGAGCCGCCCGGCGCCCCCGGTACAGCCCAACCGCCGGAGCCCGGAACGGCGTTGTGACGGGTGAGTCGGGCGGGAGCCGAGAGGGTGGAGCGGCCGTGACCGGGCCGGGCAGATTTGGTGGAGATCGGCCCTCCTCGCGGGCCCGGCCGAACTCACGGCATGATGCAAACACCCTTGGCACGACCGGGTTTGCGTACCCCACCAGCACAAACGTCCGAAAAACCGGCGTCACTCACGCCCCTCCCGTTCCTGCGGGGGATCGGGTAGCTTACGGGCCCGCACCGAGCGGTCCTAGGAGAGCACCCGTTGCGTCAGTTCACCGTCCCTCCACTGGCCACTTCACCCCAGGCGGGCGGCTTGGCGGATGCCGTGTACGGCAACGCTCAGCACAGCCCGGACGTCGTGGTGCTCGGCCGGTCGGACGGGCAGGGCGGCTGGCTCGACGTCACCGCCGCGCAGTTCCGCGACGAAGTGCTCGCGGTCGCCAAGGGTCTGCTCGCCGAGGGCATCCGGTTCGGCGACCGCGTGGCGATCATGTCCCGTACCCGCTACGAGTGGACGCTGTTCGACTTCGCGTTGTGGTCGATCGGCGCGCAGTCGGTGCCGGTCTACCCGACGTCCTCCTCCGAGCAGGTGCGCTGGATGCTGCACGACTCGGGCGCGGTCGCGGCGATCGTGGAGCACGAGGACCACGCGATGACGATCGGCGCGACGGTGGACGAACTGCCGCTGCTCTCCCGGCTGTGGCAGCTCGACGCGGACTGCGTGGCCGAACTGTCCGCGGCCGGCCGCCACATCACCGACGACGTGGTGGAACGGCACCGGCTGGCGGTCACCCCCGACGCCATCGCCACCGTCATCTACACCTCGGGCACCACCGGCCGGCCCAAGGGCTGCGTCATCACGCACGGCAACTTCATGGCCGAGACGGACAACGTGGTGGCCCGCTGGGAGCCGGTGTTCGCCAGCAAGCCCGGCGAGGAGCCGTCCACCCTGCTGTTCCTGCCGCTGGCGCACGTCTTCGGCCGGATGGTCGAAGTGGCGGCCGTCCGGCACCGGATCCGGCTGGGCCACGAGCCGAGCATGGCCGCGGCCGACCTGATCCCCTCCTTCGCGTCCTTCCGGCCCACCTTCGTCCTCGCCGTGCCCTACGTCTTCGAGAAGGTGTTCCAGGCCGCCCGCCGCAAGGCCGAACGCGGCGGCAGGCTCGGCCCGTTCGACAAGGCGGTGGAGATCGCGGTGCGCCACGCCGAGGCGATGGAGGCCAAGGCGTTCGGCACCGGTCCCGGTCCCGGCACCAGCCTGCGGATGCAGCACCAGCTCTACGACAAGCTCGTCTACAGCAAGGTGCGCGACGCGCTGGGCGGCCGGGTCCGGCACGGCATATCCGGCGGCTCGGCGATGGAACGCCGGCTCGGCCTGTTCTTCTGCGGCGCGGGCGTGACCATCTACGAGGGCTACGGCCTGACCGAGTCCACGGCCGCGGCCGTCGCGAACCCGCCGGAGCAGACCAGGTTCGGCACGGTGGGGCTGCCCGTACCCGGCACCACGGTGGCGCTGGCCGAGGACGGCGAGATCTGGCTCAGGGGCGGGCAGATCTTCGAGGGCTACCTCAACAACGAGAAGGCCACGGCCGAGGTACTCCGCGAGGGCTGGCTGGCCACCGGCGACCTCGGCGCCCTTGACGAGGACGGCTACCTGACGATCACCGGCCGCAAGAAGGAGATCCTGGTCACCAGCGGCGGCAAGAGCGTTTCGCCGATCCCCCTCGAGGACCGCGTCCGCGCCCACCCGCTGGTCGCCCAGTGCGTGTGCGTCGGCAACAACCGCCCCTTCGTCGCCGCCCTGGTCACCCTCGACCCGGAGGCCGTCCAGCACTGGCTCACCATCCGCGAGAAGCCCCTGCTCGGCCCGGCCGAACTCGTCCGCGATCCCGACCTCGAGACCGAGATCCGCCGCGCCGTGGTGGCCGCCAACACGCTTGTCTCCCAGGCCGAGTCGATCCGAACGTTCCGCATTCTGGCGACCCAGTTCTCCGAGGAGCGCGGCACGCTCACGCCTTCCATGAAGCTCAAGCGGCGGGCTATCGAGACCACTTACGCTCGCGAGATCGAGGCCCTCTACCACGCCTGAGGCCCGCCCGGCGGCGGGCCGGTTCGCCCGGAGTATCCTGCGCCCGCCTGGCGGCGGGCGGTTCGCCGGGAGTAGTCAGGGGCGCGGGGCTGTAGCCGATATGCGGCTGGCGCCGCGCGGGCGCGAGCAACCCTCCCCCAGAGCCTTCGGCCTGGGAGGCACCCCCACCGTGGCGGGGGTGGCCACCGACCCGAAGGGGCAGTTGCTGTCGTGTTCGGACCTCCCCCAGAGCCTTCGGCCTGGGAGGTGCCCCCAGCCGTCAGTGGCTGAGCGCGCAGTTCCCCGCGCCCCTGGGTGTTCCGGGCGAATTCAGTCCGCGCAGAGCGCCGAGAGGTCGAGTTCCTCGGCCGCGCCCGGGCGGAAGGCGAATTCGGGCTCGGGGGTCCACTGACCCCCGTCCAAGCGGACCGTGCGGACGGCGAGCGTATGGCGGGCGCCTTCCCGGAAGAGGAACACCTCGTTGTAGCCGTTGCGTTCCTCCGTCTCGCTGCTGGCCAACGCCGGGGCCCCGGCGATACGTACGGTCCAGGGCCGCCCGGCGCCGAGCAGACGTTCGGCGGCGCCGAAGGCGAGATGGGTGTGGCCGTGGAGGACAAGTGCGGTGGCGGAGCCGGAAAGCGCCCGTTTGGCCCGGCCAGCGTTGACCACCCCGGAGTAGGGCGCGACCTCCACCGTCGGGACCGGGGAGAGGGGGTGGTGCAGCGCAGCCACGGTCACCCAGCCCTCCTGCGCCGCGAGGCGATCCAGCACGGCGCTGTTGACGACGCCCGGGTCGAGCCGTTCGAAGTCGTGGACGATCGCGGCGACCGCGTCCTCGTCGGCGGCGCGGCCGGCCGCCAGGTACGCCTCGTGGACGGCGCGCAGCCGGTCGCGGTCGGTGTCGCGGGCCACCTCGCCGCCGGATTCGGCGCTGCCGAGCAGGGCGAAGCGCAGCCCCACCCGGGGATAGGCCACGTAGAGCCGGCGGTCGGCCGGGTCGGGCAGGTGCAGGTCGGGGTGCGGGTAGTCGGCGAAGACGTCGGCGAACCACTGGTGGCGGGCCTGCGGCGACGGGTCGAGGGCGAGTTCCCAGGACACGTCGTGATTGCCGCCGACCAGGACGATCGTGGGTTCGCCGCGCAGGTCGCGGTGCGGGGCGAGCAGTCCGGCCAGCTCGCGCAGCCACTCCCGGGCGGACTGCCCGTACGCGTCCTGCGGCCGGTTGACGACGTCGCCGGTGACCACGATGAGGTGCGGGGCGCGGCCCTGGGCGCGGAGTTGGCGGACGTGGTCGAGGTAGCCGTCCATGGGGGTGCCGGCGCCGGCCAGCGTGGCGATCTTCTGGCCGGCCTGCGAGCCGTCCTTGGCGTCCACGGTGTCGCGCAGCCGCCCGCCGTGGTGCAGGTCGGAGATGTGGTGGACGCGCAGCACCTCGGGCAGGTGCCGGGTCAGCACCGGGTCGGCGGCGAGCTCGCGGTCGGGCTGCCCGAGGGTGCCGGGCGGGGTCAGCCCGGCGGCGCGCCAGCGTGCGGCCCGCAGCGCGGCGCGGTGCCCGGGCGCCAGGCCCTGCTGGAACCACTGCTCGATGTAGGCGTGCTGGTCCTCGGCCGTCTCGACCGCCGCGGCGGCCAGCGCTTCCGGGTCCGCGCGCAGGCCCGGGTGGTCCTCGCCGGTGCGCAGGGCGAGTTCGAGCAGGAAGGGGGTGTGCAGCCAGGCCGGCTCCGCCTGCCGCAGCCGGGCGGCCAGGTCCGGGGCCCAGCCGGGGGCGCGGCCGGTCATCCGGGCGCACTCCTCGTCGGTGAGGGCCGGCGGGCGGATCACGTCCTTCCAGGCGTCGGCGCTCAGGTGCGGCAGCAGCAGGGCGCTCTCGGCCGGGGTGAGCAGGACCAGCGGCACCGCCCCGGTGCGGCGCACCCGGCCCAGTCCCTCGGCGAGCACCGCCGGGTCCAGGGCGCCCGGGCCGAGCGCGGGCTCGTCGACCACGACCAGGGTGCCCGGGCCGACCGGCGGGGCGGCGCGGCCGCCGGTGAGCACGCCGAGCCGGCTGCGCCTGACGTCGGCGGCCTTCCTGAGGTCGACCACGACCGTGGTGCGTGGGTCCCGTAGCTGCGCCAGGCCGTGGGCCAGCCAGGTCTTGCCGGCCCGGCGGCCCAGCACGACCAGCCAGGTCTCGCTGTTGGGGGCGCCGGCCTCGGCGAGCGGCCGCACCCAGCCGGGCACCGGCCACCCGGCGGCGGTGCCTGCGGCCGGCCCGGGCAACCGGATGTCCAGCGCGGGCTCGTAGGAGCGGCTGGGCCGGAAGACGCTCATCCTGACTCCCCGTCGCGCAACGAGATGGAGTTCCTGGCGATCCAGCCGAGGAACGGGCGGTCGTCGAGCCACTGCTCCCCCGGCCGCAGCAGGCCCACCTCACGCAGGTCCTGGCGCTGGGCGAGCGAGGCGTCGGTGGGCATGGTGCCGGGCGCGGTCAGCAGCGCGGCCCGCCCGGCCGGGCCGATCTCCGCCCAGCGGGCCGCGAAGTGATGCGTCCAGTCGTCCAGCAGCCGCTGGTCGAGCAGGGACTGCAGCGCGTCGGTGCCGGTGAGCGGGCCCAGGTCGTTGCCCTGCACGGACCGCACGACCGCGTCGCCGGCGACCTGGAGGTAGAACGGCCAGGTGCCGACGTGGTCCACGATCCGCGCGGCGGTGGTGTCCCGGCCGAGGTTGACGCCGAGGTTGGCGGCGGTGCCGGACAGGAAGTCCACGGCCGCGTCGGTGTCCAGCGGGCCGAGCGGGCGGGCGTTGACGTCGTTGCCGAAACTGGAGCCGGGCAGGGTCAGCGCGTGCCGGACCACGGCCCGCCAGTCCTTCTCGGTGCCGGTGTAGACCAGCCAGGCGCCGGCCTGGCCGAGGTCGCGCAGCCAGGAGACGGCGGCCGGGCCGTAGCCGGCCAGCCGGCCCACCTCGTCCAGCAGGAACATCAGCCGCGCCGAGCCGGTGCCGGCCGCGGCCTTGTCGAGCAGCGCCTCGGCCGGGGAGGCGGCCTCGCGCACCTCCCGGTCCAGGATCGCGGCAAGGGCGTCGGGACTGTCGACAGCGCCGCCTGCCTGCGGCACCACCAGGGCGTGCACCGCGCGGAAGCCGTCGGCGACCATCCGCCGGGACAGCTCCTCCAGCACCCAGGTCTTGCCGGCCCGGCGCGGGCCGAGCAGCGCGGCGGACGCGCCGGTGGCGTGCCGGTCGCGCAGCCAGGCCAGCACGTCCTCCCGGCCCACCGGGCGGCCCCGGCCGGCTCCGACGTGGAACTGGTCCGCGGCCCTGGGCGTGTCCTCGATCCGGAACGGCCGCCGGGTCTCGGGCACATCGGCGTCCCGGGCCCGTACCTCGACGGCGAGGCGGTCCAGGGCGTCGGTCTGGCCGCGGGTGGTGGGCACCCCGTCCAGCAGCGCGATCTGGACCTCCGCGGCGGAGAACGGGCGCAACGCCCGGCCCGGGTTCAGCCGGACCGGGGCCGTCGCCCGGCCGAGGGCGAGACCGGCCCAGTCCTCCCTGCGGGAGCCGAGGTCGAGCAGCAGCCGGTCGCCGACCAGGGACGCGAACCGGGAGTTGGTCAGCAGCCGGACCTCCCCCGTCACGATCACCCGGACCCCGGCCGAGGGCCCCTCCCGCAGCAGCCGGGTCATCTCGTCCACCATCGATCCGCCGTCCCATTCCTCGGCGCAGGCGACGAACTCCTCCCAGCGGTCGATCAGCAGCACCAGATACGGCAGCCGGCGGGCGACCGGCACGGCCTGGCGCTGGCTGGTGACGTCGGCGAAGCCGCCGGCCGCCAGCAGTTCGCGGCGCGAGTAGACGGTGGCGGTCAGCCTGCCGATCAGCCGGGCCAGCCGCTCGGGCCGGTAGCGGTTCACCACAGCCCCGCAGTGCGGCAGTTCGGCCAGCGCCTGGAGCGCGCCGTCCCCGGCGTCGACCGCGAACAGGTGCACGTCGGCGGTGCTGTGCCGGCGCGCGACGGAGGCGGCGAAGGTGCGCAGGAACTGCGAGCGGCCGCTGCGCGGGGCACCGACCACGGCCAGCGCGGAGTCGGAGACCAGGTCGAACACCGCGGTCCGCCGGTCGAGTTCGTCGGGCACGTCCTCCAGCCCGTACGGCACCGGCGCCAGGTCGCGGCCGGTGGTCGGGAGCGGCGGCAGGTCGCCGAGGGTGATCGAGGGCGGCAGCGGCGGCGGCAGCGGCCCGGGCACCTGCGGTACGTCCAGCAGGTCCGCGGCCCGCGTGACCGCCTCGGCGAGCCGGTCCAGGTCGGTGGGGGTGTCGTACGGGAGCGGGAGCGGATCCGCGGGCGGGGGCGTCGCGCCGGCCGCGTCCAGCTCCCGTACGAGGACCGCGGTGTCCTCGGCGGTGATCCCGCCGGCCCAGGCGGTCTGGATCTCGACGAGGTCGGCGGTTCCGGTACGGACGAACGCCCGGCCGGGAGCGCTGCGGGGGATGTGCCCGGCGTCCGGCGCGTCGATCACGTCGACGCTCTCGGCGCTGTCCACGACCCGGAGCGCCACCCGCAAATTGGTGAGCGCCCGCAGGTCGGTGGAGACGACGCCTGCCGGCCGCTGGGTGGCCAGCACCAGGTGGACGCCGAGCGACCTGCCGCG
The DNA here is from genome assembly GCF_016918855.1 of Actinacidiphila acididurans. Lineage (GTDB taxonomy): Bacteria > Actinomycetota > Actinomycetes > Streptomycetales > Streptomycetaceae > Actinacidiphila > Actinacidiphila acididurans. The sequence continues at coordinate 224,556 of NZ_JADKYB010000011.1, read as the reverse complement.
CTGGGCGAGGTTCGCCAGGCCGGCCACCAGCTCGGGGAACTCCCGTACCAGGGAGGCGAATTCCTCCACCACGACGACCAGCCTGGGCAGCGCCGGCAGGGCCGGGTCGCGCTCGCGCAGGTATTGGTAGTCCTCCAGGTCCTTGGCCCGGGCGGCGACCAGTCGGCTCTCACGCTCGCGCAGGGCAGCCGCCAGCCGGGTCAGGATCCGGTTCGCCGCGACGCTGTCCAGGTCGGTCAGCAGGGTGGTGACGTGCGGCAGTTCGGCGAGCGGGCCGAAGGCGGCGCCGCCCTTGTAGTCGATGAGGACGAACTGCAGCTCGTCGGGCCGGTTCGCGACCGCGAGCGAGGCCACCCAGGCGCGCAGGAACTCCGTCTTGCCCGAGCCGGTGGCACCGGTCACCAGGGCGTGCGGGCCGTGCCGGCGCAGGTCGAGCTCGAACGCCCCGCCTTCGCCTCGCCCGACGGCGGCCGAGGTGGACCGGGGCCTGGTCTGCCAGCGGGCGGCGATCACGGCCGGGTCGGGCGGCTCCAGGTCCAGCAGTTCCAGCAGCGGACCGGTCCGCAGGTCCCGGGCCCGCCGCTCGGTCTCCGCGTCCCGTATCGGCGCCAGCGCCCGGGCGACCTCGTCGAACCAGGACCGGGGCGGCAGGTCGGGCAGGATCCGTACGGGGCGCCCGCGGGCCGCGGTGTACAGCGGCCGGTCCGTCAGTGTGATGTCCGCGCCGCACTGCGGCGGCAGTTCCGGCGCTCGCGCCGCGGTACAGATCACGTACACGCCCGCCGAGGGTCCCCGCTCGATGAGCTGGCGGATCCCCGGCACGGTCCACAGGGCCCGCACCCCGTCCAGGATCAGCAGGACGGCCGGGCGGCTTCCGGCGTCCGGGGAGTACGGACCCTGCTGTCGGGGACCGCCGGGGTCCGCGGGCCCGGCACCGGACCCGTATCCGCCGGGTTCACGCAGCAGGGCGAGCAGTTCGGGCATCTGAGCCGCGACGCTCTCCCGGCCGGCGTACACGCGCGGCCGGTCGTCCCGGTCGAACTCGGTGCCGGACCGCGGCAGCCAGCGCAGCCAACGCCAGTCCGCGGCGGCCTGCTCGTCGGCGGCCAGCACCCGCAGCACCACGTCCTGCGGGCGGTGCAGGACGGCGGTTTGAGCGGCGAGCCAGGCGGCGGCGCGGTGCACCCGGTCGTCACTGCCGGCGAGACCGATGACACCGTGACGGGTCAGGTCGACGGCCCTGGCCTCGGGATCCCGGCCCACCGGGGCCGGCAGCGGATCCGGCGGATCCGTGGGGCCGGACACTGCGGACTCCTGTCGTGCCGACTCACCGACCGCGGTGTCGGACAGGAGCAGGCCGCAGCGCAGACGCAGGAAGTCCTTGTCGACCGGCCGGCGTTCCCACATCAAGCGGCCGCCGACCGCCCGGCGGATCTCCACCGGGCCGGGCAGCGTCCGGCGGCGGGCGGTCGGTTCGCCGGCCGGCGGCTCGGGGCGGCGTCGGCCGGGCAGCCGCAGGCCGGATCTCAGGGGGCGCCTGCCGGGGCGGGTCTCCTCGTCCACCGGGACGGCGGTGACGCGTAACCGGCGAGGCGGTCGGTTGAACCACCTGGTACCGCCCGGGCCGACCTCGGCGTACCCCTCGGGCTCCCCGTCCTGCACCGCGGGTCCGAACTCCAGGCAACGGTCGTGGATGGTCAGCAGGGCGCCGGAGGGCCATGGGTACGCCTTCCCGCCCTCGATCGCGAGGCCGGGGTTGCGCTGCCGGAAGCCGGTCGGGCGCAGGAGCTGACCGTCCAGCGCCATCGGTCCGCCGTGGATGGCCGCGACGTCCAAGCGATCACCACCGTTCATGTGCAGCACGAACGTGGCCGAGCGGTGGCGCGTGTCCGGGACGCCCCCCATCGGGATCACGACCAGCTCCCGCTGCGTGCTCCGTGAGATGCGTACGACCCGTCCCGCGTCCGTGCCGGCCACCACGCGCAGCTCGAACTCGCCGTCCGGCACCACGCCCCGCTCGTCCGGCGCCCCGAACCCCACCCGCACGCCGTCGCGCAGCGGGGACCGGCCGAGCGTCAGGTCCGGGTCCAGGGCCAGACGCCCGGCGTACAACCGGCCCTGCTCGACCGGTTCGCCGACGGCCTTCGACCCGTCGAAGACAAAGCGGAACGTCCGGGGGGCCGTCCCGTCCTCCGGCGGCTCCCCCCACCGCACGGCGAACCGCCGGTACACCTCCGCGATCGGCGTGGAGTCCGGCGCCGTGAGTGCGATGTCGTGTTCCGTGCCGTCGTGGAGGACGACGGTGAGCAGGCGGCGCATCACGCCCCCGGGACTCCCGGGGCGCCGGGCAGGCGGTCGGCGCCGGCCGGGAGGGCGCCCTGTTCGTTGAGCTGGCGGGTGCGGGAGCGGAATTCGGTCTGCCAGTCGGCGGTCTCGGTGTCGATCTGCTGGCGCACGGCGTTGACCAGGCGGGCGATGAGGGTGAGTTGGCGTTCGACCTCGGAGGGCTGGAGCCATTCGCCGGGGCGGGCGGAGGCGCGGCCGGCCCGCAGCACGTCGGTGGCCCATTCCAGGCGGACCGCGTTGAGTTCGGCGCGGATCGCGTGGGCCACGGCGATGTCCCGCATCCAGCTCGACGAGAGCCCGAAGAAGTGGTCGAAGCCCTTGCAGCCGGCGGCCAGCGCCAGCAGGACGTATCCCCAGCCCTGGCCGGAGCCGCCGGCCGCGGCGGTGCCCAGCGGGATCGCGGTGCCGGCCACGGCGAAGGCGATGGCCAGGCCCTGGAGCAGCCGGGAGCCGGTGCGCTTGCGCTTCTTGTCCCGCAGATACCAGTCGATGGCGTCCTCGGCGCCCTGCTCGGCCCAGGTCCGCAGCGCGGCGAGGGCCTCGCGCTGGGAGTGCCAGTCGTCCGACTCGACCTCGGGGAAGGGCCGCAGTTGCAGGTCGCGGGGCCGGCGGGCGGGCAGGAGCCGACGACGGGTGCGGCGGCGGGACGCGGTGGCGGGGGCGTCGCTCGCCCCGCTCGTGGCCAGTGCGCCCGTGCCGGCCGCCGTGACGGCGGCGCCCGCGCTCTCGCTCCCGAGCGTCATCGCGCTGCTTCCCCCTTCGGCCCGGCCCGGCACCGAAAGGCACCGGATCCGTAACGAACTCCGATTCCGTGAGCGTATCGGCTGCGGTCGCGGCGCGTACACGGATATGCGGACCAGGTGAGCGGTGGGGCCGCGCAGGCCCGCGCGGGGTGCGTATACGGCGGCCGGCGGGGACGTGCCGGGTGGGACCTGTGGGAAGTGTGAGGAATTGTACGGCGTGCCGTAACACGCGCCCCGTGGTGTAACCGGTACGCAAGGTGCGGGGTGAACTGCTGTTCATCTGTGGTGCCTAGCATGTCCCGCATGCTGGACTACGACGTCGAGGCGGCGCGTTACGACGCGACCCGCGGGGGTGTGCCGCGCGCGCAGTCCGCGGCCCGCGCGATCCTCGCGCTGGTCCCGGAGCGGGCCCGCACCCTGCTGGACGTGGGGTGCGGAACCGGTCTGGTCACCGAGCGGCTGGTGCGACCCGGGCTGCGGGTGTTCGGGACGGACGCGGCGCCCGGCATGCTGGCGGTGGCGGCCGAACGGGTGGGCCCCGCGCTGGTGCTCGGCGACTGCCAGAAGCTGCCGTTCGCCGACGGGTGCCTGGACGCGGTGTGCGCGGTGTGGCTGCTGCATCTGCTGCCGGACGCGCCCGCGGTGGTCGCGGAGTGCGCGCGGGTGCTGCGGCCCGGCGGGGTGTTCGTGACGACGGTGGACAAGGTCGCCGGTCACGACGTGGACAGTGACGTGGACGCGCTGCTGGCGCCGTACCGGGTGCGGCGGGCGTACGACGCGGCGCCGCGGGTCATGGCGGTGGCCTCGGAGCACGGGCTGCGGCGGGCCGGCGAGGCCCGGTTCACCGGGCACGGCCAGGGGCGTTCGCCGGCCCGGACGGCGAGTGACGTGGCCCGCGGCCATTTCGCCTCGGCGCTGGCCCTGGACGAGGAGGAGTCCGGGACGCTGGTCCGGCGGCTGGAGCGGCTGCCGGATCCCGATGTGCCGCGGGCCGATCCGGTGTACCGGTTGCTGGCGTTGCGCAAGGAGGGGTGAGGCGCCGTCCGTTCCGGACGGGCGTCGGTGGCGGGGCCCGGGCTCAGCCGGTGAGGTCGGCGAGCATGGCGAGGACGGTCTGTTCGGTGTTCTCGTGGGTGATGCCGAGAGCGATGAGGGCGCGGGCGGCGGGTTCCTGGTCGTCGCTGAGGACGCCGAGCAGGATGTGTTCGGTGCCGATGTAGTTGTGGCCCAGCCTCAGTGCCTCGCGCAGCACGAGCTGGAGCACCTTCTTGGTGGCCGCGCCGACCGGCAGGTGCCCGTCGGCCGGGCGCTTGCGGTCGCCGGGGGTGGCGACCGCGGCCCTGACGGCGTCGGGCGTGACGCCGGCCGCTTCGAAGATCTTGGCGGCGATGGCGCCGCGCTCGTGCAGCAGGCCGAGCACGAGGTGCTCGGGTTCGATGGTGGCGTGCAGGGCGGTGCGGGCTTCTTCCTGGGCGGCCTGGACGACGTTGCGGGCCCGCGGGGTGAAGCGGCCGAAGCTGGCGGCGTCGGACAGGTCGACGTCCTCGGGCACCTTGGGCACGAACCGCTTCTGGGCGGCCTGCTTGCTCACGCCCATGTGCTGGCCGATCTCGGTCCAGGACGCGCCGGCCCGGCGGGCCTGGTCCACGAAGTGGCCGATGAGGTGGTCGGCGACGTCACCGAGGTGGGTCGCGACGGTGACGGCGTGCTCCAGGTCCTGGAGCGGGTCGCTGCCGGGGTGGCTGTCCTTGACGAAGTCGATGAGGTCGTCGAGGCGTACGGGGTGACGGGAGGATTCGCTCATGCGTCAACTTTAGGTTGACGATCTGCGGGCGTCAACCCCGAGTTGACGACAGGGGCCCGTGAGGCGGCGAGCCAGCCGCGGAAGAGGGTGTGCAGCGTCTCGGCGCCGACCAACGGCTCGTCAGGAAGCGGGAGTTCGGCCGGGGCCAGCAGAAAGGGGCGGGACTGGGGTCCGCCCAGGCCCCCGTGCGAGCCGGCCTGCTCCTCGAAGGCGAGCACCGCGCCGGTGTCCGGGTCGAGCGCCGAATTGATCATGAGGTCGGCGGTGTGGGCGAACCCGTCCGTCCGCAGCACCGCGGCGGCCGCCCGCTCCCCGAACGGGCCCAGCGGGTCGGTGCCGTCGACGCACCCGGTGGCCAGTTCGCGCTCCCCGTCCCGGCCGAGCACCAGCGGGCCGCGCTCGGCGCTGCGCACCAGGACGAAGCCGATCCCCGGGTGCGCGCGCAGCGCCGGTACGAGCTCCGGAAAGCGCCGGTCCAGCTCCTCCAGGGTGGCCCGCCCCTCGATGTCGGGAAAGGCGACCAGCCCCAGGTTGCCCGAGGCCAGCACGACCGGTTCGGACGCCGGCCCCGCGTACACCCGCTCCTCCCGCGCCCGGCGCCCGCGTTCCGGCCAGGGCAGCACGGTACGAGCCGCGTCGCGCGCCTCGGCCCCGCCCCGCCGCCGTACCACCGGCCCGTGACCGGTGCTGAGCCCGCAGCCGGCCCGTACCACGTCCCGCAGATCCGCCCCGTGGGCGTTCTCGAAGGTGTCGCCGGCGCTCTGCCCGTGGTCGGACAGCAGCACGATCCGGTACGGCCGCGGCGCGTACCGCACCGCCTGCGCGATCAGGCACACCGAACGGTCCAGGCGGGCCAGCACCTTGCGGGCGTCCCTGCTGTACGGGCCGGAGTGGTGCGCCACTTCGTCGTAGGCGACCAGGTCGGCGTAGACCGCGGTGCGCCCGGCGAGCACGTCGCCGATGACGGCCGCGACGGCGACATCGCGTTCCACCACCGTGGCGAAGGCCCGTACCAGCGGGTACAGGCCCAGCCGCTTGATCCGCGGCCGGTCGCCGCGCAGCCGGGCCGCGGTGGACTCCCGCAGTTCGCGCCCGACTTCGGCGATGAACGACCAAGCGGTGCGCACCGCGTTGGCCGGGTCGGAGAAATAGGCGAAGTAGCCGCTGCGCGGCCGCCGGAAGCTGCCCGCCCGGCCGGCCACCGACATCACCAGCGCGGACTGCTCGGCGCCGCCGCTGAACAGATTGCCGCGGCTGGCCCCGTCCGCGGCGAGCAGCCCGCGCGACCCGGTACGGGCCACCGCCCGGCGCTCCAGTTCGGCCGCGCTCGCGGGGCGGTTGCACACCATCACGTGCCCGTGTTCCTTCTCGTACCAGCGGAAGGCGGGCACGTCCTCGTTGCTGCCGTGCAGGATGGCGAGCTGGCTGGCGCCGGTCTGGCTGCTCCAGTCGGTGTACCAGGGCACCAGGCGGTGGGTGCTGCCGAGCCAGCCGGCGAGCGTGGGCATGGCCGGCTTCGCGCCGGTCAGCGCCTCGCGCAGCACGTCGTGGCCGACGCCGTCGAGCTGGACGAAAACGGTGCCGGGGGTGGTGGGCGGCGGCGGGTCGCCGGCGTGCGCGCGGCGGCGGCCGGCCAGCCGGGCCAGCCGGCGGCCGTAGGCGGCGTCGTCACGCATCGTCAGCGCGGTGCCGGTGGCCGAGGAGGTGAAGGACATCACCGCGGCGATCACCACCGCGCTGGACGCGGTCACGTCACCGCGGCCCTCGGGCGCGAGGCGCAGGGCGATCAGCAGCAGCGAGCCGTTGAGGAAGAACACCAGGGTGCCCAGCACCAGCGCGGGCACCAGCAGCAACGCCCGTACCAGCAGCGGCCACACCAGCGCGCTCAGCAGGCCGAAGGCGCCCGCGCCGGCCGCGGCCGTGACCGCGATCCGGGTCGGGCTGTCGCCACCGGGCGCCTCGATGCTGAAATCGGGCAGCACCGCGGCGAGTACGGCGAGGGTGGCGCTGGCCACCGCCCATACGGCCAGCACCCGCCCGGCGGCCCGCAGCACGGCGAGTCCCGCGGCCCGTCTCCTGGTCACTCCCGGCTGAGGCACCCTCCCACCCTGCCACACCCCCGACCTGGCATTGTGTGTCGGAGGGCATAGTCTCGGGGACACGGGCGAGGTGCCCAACGGCAGGGCTGAAGCGGGGCGACGTCCGGGTGACGGGCCGGGGAAGGGTGACGCGCGCGGTGACGGTGGAGATCACGTGGTGGGGTCACGCCACGGTGACCGTGCGGGACTCGGGCGTACGCGTACTGACCGACCCGCTGTTCGCCCGGCGGCTGGCCCATCTGCGGCGCCGGCGCGGCGCGGTGCCCCCACCGGAGGCGGCCCGCGCGGACCTGGTGCTGGTCTCCCATCTGCACGCCGACCACCTGCACCTGGGCTCGCTGGCCCGGCTGGCCCCGGGCACGCCGGTGGTGCTGCCGCGCGGGGCGCAGGCGGCGGTGCCGGGACTGCGCCGGCTGCGGTCCCGGCTGCGGCTGATCGAGACCACGGCCGGACAGACGCATGAATTCGGCGCCGTGACCGTACGGGCGGTGCCGGCCGCGCACGACGGGCGGCGGCTGCCGTACGGGCGGCAGCGGGTGGCGGCGCTGGGCTACGTCGTGACCGGCGAGGCCCGCACCTACTTCGCCGGCGACACCGGGCTGTTCGACGGCATGGCCGAGGCGGTCGGGCCGTGCGACATCGCGCTGCTGCCGGTCGGCGGCTGGGGGCCGTTCCTCGGCCACGGCCATCTGAACGCCGACCGCGCGGCACGGGCACTCGCCGACCTGGCGCCGGGGGCGGCGGTGCCGGTGCACTACGGCACGTACTGGCCGATCGGCATGGACGGCATCCGGCCGCACGAATTCCTCACGCCGGGCCAGGACTTCGTACGGCTGGCCGAGCGCACCGCACCCGCCGTACGGGTGCACCGGCTGGAGCACGGGCAGAGCGTCACGGTGACGGGCGCGGGGCGGGAGAGCGCCGGGTGACGGGTCTGCTCGTGTCGGCCGCCACCAATCCGCCGCCCTCCGCGGGCACCCAGCAGGCGATCGGCTATCCCACGTTGTTCGTGCTGGTGATGCTCGGCTCGCTGATACCCGTGGTGCCGACCGGCGCGCTGGTCTCCGGCGCGGCGGTGGTCGCCTTCCACCGGGACCCGGTGATGCTCGCGGTGGTCTTCGGGGTGGCGTCCTTCGCGGCCTTCCTCGGCGACGCGGGCCTGTACTGGCTGGGGCTGCGCGGCGTGCATTCGCGCGGCGGATCGCGCTGGCTGCACCGGCTGCAGTCCCGGGTGGACACCGACACGCTCGGCCGGGCCGAGCGGCAACTAGAACAGCACGGCGCCGCGGTACTGATCCTCTCCCGCCTCGTGCCCGCCGGGCGGCTCCCGGTGATGGTGGCCTGCCTGCTGGCGGAGATGCCGCTGCGCCGCTTCCTCCACGGCGACATCGCGGCCTGCCTGGCCTGGGCGGCGGCCTACCAGGTCATCGGCATCGTCGGCGGCTCCCTCTTCCCCGAGCCCTGGCAGGGCGTGGCCCTGGCGGTGGGGCTGACGTTCCTGATCGCGGCGTATCCGACGGTGCGCAAGCGGCTGCGGAAGTCGTGAGCGGGTGATTCCGGGGCCGGTGCTGGTCCTGGGGTGGTCCTGGCCCTGTTTTAGGGGGCCAGCACCTTCGAGCCGCCCACCGGCAGGTCCCACAGCGCGTCGCGGCGCAGGCCCGCCGCCCGCCAGGCGGCCCGCAGCCGGGTGATCGGCTCCAGCGGCGGCTCGCCGGAGAGCAGGAAGGTCCCCCAGTGCATGGGGGCCATCGCCGCCGCGCCCACGTCGAGGAAGGCGCGTACGGCTTCCTCCGGGTCGGTGTGCACCGGGCTGAGCATGCGGCGCGGCGAATACGCCCCGATCGGCAGCAGGGCCAGGTCGATGCCGGGGTGGGCGCGGCCGATCCGGTCGAAGAAGGGACCGTAGCCGGTGTCGCCGGCGAAGTAGACGCGCCGCCCGTACCGGTCGGACAGCACCCAGCCACCCCACAACGTGCGGCAGGCGTCGGTCAGGGAGCGCCGGCTCCAGTGGTGGGCCGGCACGCAGTCGAACCGCACGCCGGACAGTTCGGCCGCCTCCCACCAGTCGAGTTCGGTGACCGTGGTGAAGGCGCGGCGCCGGCACCACTCGCCGAGCCCGGCGGGCACGAACAGCGCGGTGTCGCGCGGCAGGCGCCGCAGCGTGGGCGCGTCCAGGTGGTCGTAATGGTTGTGGCTGATCACCACGGCGTCCACCGGCGGCAGTTCGCCCCACGGCACGCCCACCGGGGTGACCCGGGCGGGCGTGGCCGGGATCCGGCGGGACCAGACCGGGTCGGTGAGCACGGTCAGCCCGCCGATCCGGATCACCCAGCTCGCGTGACCGGCCCAGGTGACGCTCACGGTCGTGGCCGACGCGTCGGGCACGGGCCCCGGCGCGACCGGCAGCGAGCCCACCTCCCCCAGCGTCTCGGCCGGCGGGCGCACCGCGACCTCGCGGATCACCCGGGCCAGCGCCCGCGCTCCGGGCAGCGGATCGGTCAGCCGGTCGGCGAACGACTTCGGCCACGTCCGCCGCTCCCCCAGCGGGCGGACGGCGACGAAGGGACGGGCGGGGGCGGTTTCGGGAGCGGTGGGCGTGGCGGCCCGGTCCTTCTGGTCGGTCATCGGGTCTCCCTTCGCCCTCCGGAACTGCGCCCGCCGGAGCCTCGCCGGGGCCTCGCCCGTCGGTACGGCAGCGGACCGGACCGGCACCGGCACGGGCTGCCCGGTTCCGGTGACCGTATGTCAGGCGCCGCCTCCCCGCGATCGGGTGCCGGCGCCGTCGGGGACCGGGTCCGGCTCCGAGATTTCGGCAAGGGCCGAGGTCAGGGCGGTGAGGGCGGCGGCGATGTGGGGGACGGTGAGGGGATCGGCGGCGGCGAGGGCGGTACGCCGTTCGGTCTCGGTGGCGCCGTGCAGCGCACCCGTGTCGATCCGGACCCGCGGCTCCAGCGGGTCGTCGCCGAACACGTGCCCGCCGAGCACCGGACGGCCGAGGGCTTCGGTGAGCCGCTGCTGCGCGCCGGCCGCGTCCAGGTCGTGGGCGGACAGCGTCGGGTAGAGCTGGAAGCCGGCCTTCGGCGGGCGGCACAGCGCCCCGGCGGCGGTGACCGCCCGGTACGCGGCGGCGGCCACCCGCGCGTGCAGCCGGTTCGCGGCGGCGGTGCGGTCGGTGACCTCGGCCGGCTCGCCCAGGACATAGGCGGCGGCGTCGGCGACCGGGCCGGGCAGCACCGCGCGCAGGGCGGCCAGGGCCGCGGCGGTCCGCTCCCGCCAGGACAGGCCGTGGCCGCTGGCCGGGAAACGCGCCAGCGCGCACGGCACGGTCGCCGGCACCAGGGTCGCCCCGAGGTCGGTGAGCACCACCGTGTGGTCGGGCAGCATCTCGGCCGGGCTGAGCAGCACCGTCTCGTGGTGGTGCAGGGTGTCGCTGTACGTCTCGTCGGAGACGATCACCAGCCCGGCCTCGGCGGCGGCCTCGCAGGTCTCGTGCAGCAACTCGGGCGCGGTCACCGTGCCGCTGGGGTCGTCCACCGCGGAGAGCAGCAGCAGACGCGGCGTGCCGCCGTCCGCGCGGGCCCGCCGTACGGTCTCCAGCAGCGCGAACGGGTCGGGCACGCCGCCACCCTCCGCGGGCGCGGGCGAGGTGTGCACGCGGCGGCCGAGCAGCGCGGCGACCGGCGCCTGCCAGGCCGCGGCCGGACGGGCGATCACCAGGTCCCCGTCCACGGCCGCCAGCAGCGCGGCGAGCAGCACCTCCGCGCCGGGCGCGACCGCCAGATGCGGCGCGTCGGTGGGCAGCCCCCGCCGCGCCCAGTAACCGGCCGCGGCCTCCAGCACCGCCCGGCCGCCGCCGGCCGGCTCCGCCCCCGTCCTGCTGCTCAGGTTCGCATCCCAATACGCCGGCACCGGCAGCCCCGGATCGGGCCTCAGATCGTACGGCGGATCCGCCCGCATCACGCACCTCCACTGGATCGGTGTCCCCTGTGTCCCGGTGTCCCCTGTTCCCCTTGAAAGCCCTCACCGCTCACGATCCCCCCACTCGCCCCGTCCCGCACCATTGGCAGGCCGAATCGGTAGCGGGCGGCTGGGGGCCGGCTTGGATGTACGGGTCGTGGCGTCTGCGGGACGCGCAGGGCAGCCGAGGCGCCGTCAGGAACCGTGCGGCGGCTGTCGGCGGTTTCGTCCTTCGGACGCGCGGGGACCCGGGCCGCGGCGGGGGTCGGCCGGGGGTCTGCCGAGGGACACTCGGGTGGCGGAACGGGGCGGCGTGTGCGGGGGCGCGCAGGGTAACCGAGCGAGCATGACGTATCCGTGGAAGGAGTGGGACCGGGCGTTGTTCGCCCAGGTCGCCGGGCGGCACTGGCCGGGGGCCGAGCCGGTGCTGCCGAAGTTGAGCCGGGCGGCGAATCACGGCCGGCTGTGGTTCGCGGTGGCAGCGGGAATGGCGGTGGTCGGCGGGCGGGAGGGGCGGCGCGCGGCGCTGCGCGGAGTGGGTTCGCTGGCGCTGGCGTCACTGACCGTGAACACCGTGGGGAAGGGTGCGGTCCGCCGGGCCCGGCCGGTGCTGGACGCGGTGCCGGTGATACGGCGCCTGCACCACCAGCCGGTGACCTCGTCCTTCCCCTCGGGACACGCCGCTTCGGCGGCCGCTTTCGCCGCGGGCGCGGCCGCCGAGTCCGGCGCGTGGGGCACGGCGCTGGCGCCGGTGGCGGCGAGTGTGGCGTTCTCCCGGATCTACACCGGCGTGCACTATCCGAGTGATGTGCTGGTGGGCAGCGCGCTGGGCGTGGGCGCGGCCCTGGCGCTGCGGGCCGCGGTGCCGCCCGTGGCCCGGCAGCCCCAGCCGGGCCCGGCCGCGTCGGTGCCCGAGCTGCGCGGCGGCGCGGGCCTGCACGTGGTGGTCAACGCCGCCTCCGGCCCGCCGCCCCTGCTGTCGCCGCCGCTGGACCGGATCCGCCAGGCACTGCCGATGGCCGAGGTCGTGGAGCGCACCGAGGACGACGACCTGGCCGAACTGCTGGAGAAGGCCGGCCGGGCCGCCGCGGAGGAGGGCGGGGCGCTGGGCGTGTGCGGCGGCGACGGCACGGTCTGCCTGGCCGCGGAGATCGCGCTGCGCTGCAAGGTGCCGCTGGCGGTCTTCCCCGGCGGCACCCGCAACCACTTCGCCCTGGACCTCGGGCTGAACTCGGTGGAGGACACCGCGATGGCGGTGGCCGCCGGACGGGCGGCCGTGGTGGACGTGGCCCGCCGCACCGACCCGAGCGACGGCACCTGGTCGCCCTTTCTCAACACCTTCAGCATCGGCTCCTACCCGGAGCTGGTCCGGGTCCGGGAACGCTGGTCGCGCCGGATCGGGAGCTGGCCGGCCAGTGTGCTGGCGGCCGTGCACGTCCTGCGCACCAGCGAGCCGCTGACCGTCGAGGTGAACGGGCGCCCGCGCTCGGTGTGGCTGCTGTTCGCCGGGAACTGCCGCTACTCCAGCTGGGGCCCGGCGCCGGTACGGCGGCGCGATCTGTCCGACGGCCTGCTGGACGTACGCATCGTGGACGGCGGACCCTTCGCCCGCTCCCGGCTGCTCGGGGCGGCGCTGACCGGGGTCCTCACCGGCTCGCCGGTCTACGCCACCGCGTCCGTACGGCGCCTGCGGCTGCGGGTGCCGGGCAGCGGGGTCCACCTCGCCTACGACGGCGAGGTCGCGCCCGCGCCGCGCGAGCTGGTGCTCGACAAGGTCCCCGGCGGGCTGACGGTGTACCGGGGCCCGTCTCCGTCACGGCCCCGGCAGGGCGCACCCGACTGAGGGCGAGGACTGCGGGGGCTGCGGGCGGGCGTCCCGTACCGTACGGCGGTACTCCGGACCGTACGGTACGGGTCGCGCCCGGTCAGTTGCCGCCGACCAGGCCGGCGAGCGCGCGGACGCCCTCCCCGGAGATGCTGAGCGCATCCGGGCTGCCGGTGTCGATGGACAGGATCAGTTCGTCCGACGGCCAGGCGCCGCTGAGGGCGGCGAGCTGGATCAGCCGGTAACGACGGGTGGTGGGGAGCGCCTCGGCCATCCGGGTCTCGGAGGTGAAGACCGGGACGAGCTGCCGGCCGTCCTCCTGCTCGTAGACCGGAAGCTGGATCTCCCGCGGCAGCTCGGCTCCGCTGCCCATGCTCTCGGGGTACTCGTCGACCCCCGGCACGGGCAGCAGCACCTCGCTGACCGCGAGTGTGCTCAGCGCGACGACGTTCTCGCTGCCGTGGGCGATCTCGTGGAGTGCGCGCTGCGCGGGGGGCAGGGCGCCGTCGGGGTTGATGTCGGTCATCGCCTCTGGTTCCTCTCGCGGGGTCCGGACTGTGCACTGGCTGAAACCCGCGCGTACCCCAGGTGGGGCCGAGCATGCGGCTCGGCGCTCAGATTGGCGGGTACCTTGCGGGTTCTTTTACGTGGCCGCACCGTCCCGATGGGGCGGTTTCGGTCGGTTTCCGGACCTTCCCTCGGTGGTCGGTTGCTCGCGCAGTTCCCCGCGCCGCTGGCGGGGCGGCCTCGTCCTTGGCGGGCCTTACCGGCCCGGTGGGGTGGTGCCCGTCGTTGCCGGACCTTCCCGCCGTCGTCGGTTGCTCGCGCAGTTCCCCGCGCCCCTGACGGGGCATGCCTGACCAGGCCGGTTACGAGAGGGCCGGGTCGGGGCGCATGCGGAAGTCGTAGGGGGGTGGGAGGGGGTGGGTGGTACGGGCCTGGGTGCGGAGGGTGTCGTCGGGTGGGGTGTGGGGGGAGAGGAGGGCCTCGGCGATGGCGAACCAGGTGTCGCTGAGGGATTCGGCGCCCTCGCGGAGGTCGGCGACTTCGAAGCCATGGTCGAAGATGGCGCGGGCGCGGGTGGGGTCGTTCTGGGCGAGGGCGGTGCGGGCGCGCAGGAGGCGGAGGTGGCCGTCGTCGAGGGGGGTGTCGCGGCCGGCGGCGGGGTGGTCGAGGAGGCGGGCGGCGTCGGCGGGGCGGGCGGCCTCGAGGAGCACGGGGACGGCCTCGACGGTGAGGGCGCGCTGGACGGTGCGGGCGGTCGCGGCGGCGTCCTCGGTCCAGCGGTCGCGGTCGAGGAAGCCGGCGCGCAGGCTGTCGTACGCCTCGACGTAGCGCTGCGCCGCGCGGGCGGTCTCGCCCTCGGCGGCCTCGGCGACGGCGAGGGCGCGCAGCGCCCAGGGCGAGGGGTGGGCGGCGAGTGAACGCTGCCAACTGCGCACCGCCTGGGCCCGGTCGCCCGCCGCCCACTGGGCGATGCCGAGGTGGTAGTCACGGAACCACTCGTTGCCGGGGTAGGTGTCGGCGCTCTCCAGCAGTTCGCGCCACTCGGGCGAGACCGGGCAGGGGCCGGGCGGGGCGTCGGCGGCGGGGCGCGGGAAGACGCCGGCCACCAGCAGTTCCAGCCAGGGCTTCTGGAGCTCGCCGAGGGTGTCGGCGGGGAACGGCGTGCCCGGCAGGTGGTGGTGGCCGCGCTCGGCCTCCAGGGCGCCCCAGCCGGAGCCGGTGGCCAGGACGTCCTTGGGGTCGCTGTCGGCGTGGGCGAGCCAGGTCTCGTAGGCCGCCTCGACGGTGGCCCGGGGCAGGGCCGTCTCCAGGCGGCCGGCGGCCTCGGCGCGGGCGGCGGACCAGTCGGGGCCGTGGACGGCGGCGGGATCGGCGGCGAGCGGGCCGTACGCCTCCAGCCAGGAGAACTCCGACTCGGCCGGCATCGGGATGTGTTCGAGCTGGGTACGGGCCAGCCCGGCCTGGATCTCCAGGTAGCCGCCGGTGCCGGGCTCGGTCAGCCACTCCTGCCAGCGGCGCCCGCCCGGGCCCCGGCCCCACAGGAACAGCTTGCGGCCGCGCAGTGTGTCAGTGGAGGTGTGGACCAGGCCCCGGCCGTCGCCGTCGAGCGCGGCGATCCAGCGGCGGTCGTCGCCGCGGATGTCGAAGAAGTAGTCGGCGGCGTGCTCGGCGCGGGTGGTGTAGGTGACGTCGGTCCCGTCTGCGGCGTGCGGGACCGGCACGTGGCCGAGCGTGGCGGTGTAGCCGAAGTGCCAGGCGGCGTCGGCGGGGGCCAGCACCCGGGTGTCGGGGGTCTCGGGCACGGCGATGTTGGACCACCAGTAGGCCGGTACCGTACGGTCGTGCGGGTTGCGCACCCGCACCCCGACGTAGAGGAAGTCGGAGTCGGCGGGCAGCCACAGGTCCACCTGGAAGGGCAGGTCGCGCAGCCGCTCCCATTCCCACAGGCGCAGCATCTCGCCGCCGTCCGGGGCGGGCACCCGGGCGGCATGCAACGGCGCGCAGGTGTGCGCCGCGTGACCGGTGGCGCCGAGGTTCCACTCCACGCCGCCGGAGAACCACGCCCCGGCCAGCCCGAACGCCGCCGGTTGGAACACCGGGTTCCGGTACAGCAGTTCGCGGCCGGTGGGCTTGTGCACCAGTGAGTACAGCCGGCCACCCAGGCCCGGCAGGACGGTGGCCCGGACCCGTTCGTTCTCGATGACCAGGGCGTCCAGCGCGGTCGGGACGCGCTCCCGCCGGTAGCCGTCGAGGACGCGCACGGGCAGTACGGTGCGCAGCGGCGCGTAGCCGATCTGCCGGGCCATGTCGGCGGGCAGGTCCGTGCGGTCGGCCGGATCCAGCCGGTGCACCTCGTCCATCGGACGCAGCGCGGGCAGCGGGTTCTCCGGTCCGAGGGGGGCGGCGGGGATCTGCACAACGGTATGTCGCACGGTCGTAGCCAAGGCCACCTCATCTGGCGCGCGGGGCCGCCTCTCCCACGGCGGCGCTGTGTTGACCATCGAACATCCTTCGGCCCGCCGTGACCAGGGGGCAGCCCAGGTACGGCAAGGGAACAGAGGTACGGGTGGGTACGGATGAGCACGGACGGGCACGGGCGCATACGCGTGGGACAGGCGGGCCGGGTCAAGGTCGGGGCCGTTGTCGGTGGGCGCTGGTACAACGGTCAACATGACCTCCTCGTCCTCTGCGCCCCCCGCGCAGCCCGCCGGCCCGGGCCCGGAGTTCGCCGAGCGGCTGGAACTGATCGAGGAGCGCTCCGCCGCCCTCCGCCTCGCGGCCGGTTCGGCGGACCCGCTCGCCCGGGTGCCGGGGTGCCCGGACTGGACCGTACGGGACCTGGTCGCACACATGGCGCGCGTCCAGCGGTTCTGGGCCGCGTCGGTGACCGCCGGCCCGGCGTCCCGGCCACCGGCGGACGAGGCCGGCGACCCCCCGCCGCCCGGCGAGCTGATGGCCTGGTCGGCCCGGTGCACGCAGGCGCTGATCGAGGCACTGCGCTTGGCCGGCCCGGACGCCAACTGCTGGACCTGGTGGGCCGATTGGGGCCACCCCTCCACCGCGGGAGCGGTGGCCCGGCACCAGGTGCAGGAAGCGGCCGTGCACGCCCGCGACGCCCAGGAGGCCGCGGGCACCCCCGAACCCCTGCCGCCCGCCCTCGCGGTGGACGCCGTCGACCAACTCCTGCACGTCGGGTTCGCCGCCATGGACGGCTGGCCCAACTCCCCCGCCCGCGTCGCCCTGATCGCGGACGAGGGCGTCACCTGGACCCTCGTCCTTGACGACACCGGTGCCTCGGCGCACCGCGGCGCACCCGGTGGCGGCCCGCAGCCGGGTGCCACCCTGTCCGGCCCGGCCGGTGAACTCCTCCTCGCTCTCTACCGCCGCATCCCCTGGGACAGCGGCGCCCTGCGCGTGTCGGGTGATGTCGATCTCGTCCGCCAATTGGTGGTCTGGCCGCCGCTCGGCTGAGGACGTACCGTCCTTGCCAGAGGGGTGATGCCCATGTCTGGTCGAGGGTGGCGCGCGGCTGGTGTGACGGGTGGGGCACTGGCATTGCTCACCGGATGCACTCTCGGCACCCATTCGAGCGTCTCCGCCACCGCTCCCGCCTACTCCGCCCCCGCACCCCCACCCGTGGGCAGCATCGAGCACCCCCGCCCGGTCGACTGCGTCGACGGCCTCACCTTCGGCGGGGACCTCCCCCCGTCCCCACCGGCGACCTCCGCCCCGGCAACCACCCGCCCGCCGACCCCGCCCGGCCAGACCGACAAGACTCCCGGCTCCGATACCACCTCCGGCACAGGCTCCACCACCGGCGCGGCCACCGACACCGGATCAGGCACCGACACCGGCACCGGAGCGCCGCCCGGCACCGTCTCCGGCTGGGCGGCCGGCGGCGGACCGCACGGCTCGCCCTCACCCACGCTGCCCAAGCTGCCCTCGGGGCCGAGGACCGATGTGACCGTCGGCCCGCTGACCTGGAAGGGCCTGCGGGCGCTGGCCACGGCCGACCAGCGGGTGTACGGCACCCACAACTCAGACGGCTGGCACTACCGGATCGGCCCCGACGTCCACGCCCACTCCACGGTCACCGTCACCGTCGGCGTCCAGCAGCGGGCCCGGGCCGGCCTGGAGTACGGCGGCGGCTACGGCACCACCCCCGCTCCCGCGGTCACCTTCAACAGCTGCCCCACCGCCACCACCACCTTTCCCGGGGGCTTCTTCATCGCCGGGGACGGCCGGGCCTGCCTGCCCCTGGACGTGCGGGTCGGCAACGGTCCCGCGAAGCGTGTCGTGATCTCCTTCTTCAACGGACGCTGCTCTGCTTAGGCTGGACTCATGACCGAGTCCACGCCCGATCCCGCAGCCGCCGGCGAGCCCGCCCACGACCCCGAGGTCCTCGAACTGGCCGCCCAGGTCTTCGACCTCGCCCGGCAGGGCGACACCGCCAAGCTCGCCGCCTACGTCGACGCCGGTGTGCCCGTCAACCTCACCAACGCCCGCGGCGACACCCTCCTCATGCTCGCCGCCTACCACAGTCACGCCGACGCCGTCCGCGCCCTCCTGGACCGCGGCGCCGAGCCGGACCGCGGCAACGACCGGGGCCAGACGCCGCTGGCCGGCGCGGTCTTCAAGGGCTCCCAGGACGTCATCGACGCCCTCCTCGAAGCCGGCGCGGACCCCGCCGCCGGTGCCCCCAGCGCCATCGACACCGCCGTCATGTTCGGCAAGGAGGACCTGCTCAAGCAGTTCGGCGTCGAGTGACCGGACCCCACCCGCACCGGGCGGCCCACCTGCCGCCCGGTCCGACCGCCACGGGATCCGCCGCTGGACCCGTCTTGGGCGGATCTGCCGCCAGACCCGCGGCCAGACCTGCCACCGGAACCGCCGTCAGGAGAGCGCGGCCGTGCGCTCGGCCAGCCGGTGCGCGCCGGCCTCGGTGAGAGAGCCGTGCAGCCGCAGCCGCGATATGCCGCCGTCGGGAAATATCTCCAGCCGCGCGTGGGTGGCCTGCGTGGGTGCGGTCAGGAAGCGGTGGAGGGTGTCCGGCTGGAGCCGGGTCCGCGGTATCAGCTCGGTCCACTCACCCGCGGAGCCGTCGCGTATCCACAAAGCGGCCCAGCCCGCCGCGTTCCCCTTCAGATAGGCCGTGTCGATCTCGACAGCCCGGATCACTCCCTGCTCGGCCAGGCGGTAGCGGATCCAGTCGTGACCGGTGTCGCGGCGGCGCCGCGTCTCCCAGCCGTCGTCCATCTGCCGGGAGCGGCCGGGCAGGATGGTGTGCGCCGGCGGTGAGTAGAAGCGGTCCGAGGCGTCCTCGACGGTGCCGCCGTGTTCCAGGGCGACCAGGTCGAAGGTGCCCAGCGCCGCCAGCCAGCCGGGGTCGGGGACAACCTCGCCGCGCACCCGCAGCCGGGCGATCCCCCCGTCGGGGTGCTGGCGGACCCGCAGGTGGGTGAAGCGCCGCCCGGCCCGGATCAGGAAGGCGTTCTCTGCGTGCCCGCCGATCTCGGTGCGCGGCACCAACTCGGTCCAGGTCACCTCTGGGGCCAGCAGTTCCTCCGGGGCGGCCGAGGGCGAGGCCGCGGTGGCCGCTATCGAGACCGCCCGCGGGTAGTTGCCGCGGAAGTGGGCGGTGTCCAACACGATGCCGCGGATCAGTCCGGGCACGCCGAGCCGTACCAGCGCCCAGTCGTGGTCGTCGGCGGCCGGGTGCGGGACCTGTGCCGAGGCGCCGCGCCGCCGGCGGGTCTCCCAGCCGTCCATGATCTTGCCCTTGTGCCCGAAGCGCTCGGGGTCGAAGACCGCGGGTCCCGGCAGCAGCAGGTTCTCCCGCTGGGCGAAGAACTCGTCATTGGCCGCGATCACCCCGGCGCCCAGTCTCCGGTCGGCCAGGTCCACGGTCCCGGCGAACGGCAGGTCCCCGCGGCGGTAGTCGGCGTACGGATCCCCACCCGCGTACGGCGGCGCGTCCCCCGTGAAGGAGGTCAGCGCGGTGAAGCCCGTCTGTCCGGTCGTCGTCATGACGTCGTCCCCCATTCCTGCCGGGCCCCGCGCGGAAGCCCGCCCGCAGCCCATCGGTCCCTGTCGGACGGCCCGGCCCGGTCCGCCCCCTTCGTGATGTCTCCACTCTCACCTCCCCGCACCCTTCACGTCCATCGAATCTTTCTGAAGCGACCTTTCAGTCCACCTGCACGAAGGGGTCGAGCTGTGCCGCCTGCCGCAGCGCCCCCATCACCCGCCGCACCAGCGGCGCGTCCTCCGATCCGCCCCGCACCGCCGCCACCACGCGGCGGCGCGGCCGGTCGGCCTCCAGCCCCCGGATCGCGACCTCCTCCCGCAGCCCCGTCCCGGTCGCCATGCGCGGCACCAGCGCGACCCCCATCCCGGCGCTGACCAGCGAGAAGATGGCCGGCCAGTCGGCGGCGGCATGGGCCTGCGCGGGCACGAACCCGGCGTCCGCGCAGGCGGTGAGGGTGATGTCGCGCCACGGGCCCCGGCTGCCGAAGATCCACGGCTCGCCGGCGAGCTGGGCCAGCCGCAGACCCGGCGCGGCGGCCAGCGCGTGGCCGAGCGGCAGGGCGATGTCCAGCGGGTCGGTGAGCAGCGGGAAGAGCACGAACCGCGGATCCCCGCTGGTCGGCGCGCCCACCGCGAGCGACACCGCGAGGTCCACCTCGCCGGCCGCCAGCAGGTCGTACGCCTCGGCCGCCTCGGCCTCACGGACCGCGACGGTGAGGCCCGGCGCGGTGCGGCGCAGCAGGGCGGCCGCCGGCACGACCAGGCGCGCGATGCCGGTGGCGATGGTGCCGACCCGGATCTCGCCCGAGTCGCCCCGGGCGTAGCCGTCCAGTTCCGCGCCGGCCCGCTCCAACTGCGCGAACACGATCTCGGCGTGCCGCAGCAGCACATGCGCGGCGCCGGTCAGCCGTACCCCGCGCCCCCGGGCCTCGATCACCGGCGCGCCTATCTGCTTGGACAGCGCCGACAGTTGCTGGGACACCGCCGACGGCGTCATGCGCAGGGCCGCGGCGGCGGCAGTGACCGTCCCCGTGTCGTACAGCGCCCGGAGAATCTGGAGCTTCCTGAGGTCCCAGTCCTTCATTCAGCCAGGCTAAACGATTGCCGCCGACGCGAGTTACGGTTCGCCCGCCGACGAGCCCCGACCAGGCCCGGCCGGGCCCTCGTCGAAGGAGCCGTGCCGGCCCGCGCCCGAGGCGAACCGGGCCGCTCCCTCCGCCGCTTCGGCCAGCGAGACACGGCCGTGCGCCAGCTCGACCGCCAGAGCCGCGGCTTCGTCCAGGCCTTCCTGCTCGAGGAGGGAGAGGCGGTCGTGGCGCACGCAGGTCTGCGGGAAAGCGGCGATCTCGGCGGCCAGTCGCTCGGCCGCGGCGCGCGCGGTGCCGCGCGGGACGACCCGGTCGACCAGGCCGATGGCCAACGCTTCGGCCGCGTCGACCGGCCGTCCGGTGAGGATCAGGTCCATGGCCCGGCCCGCGCCGATCAGCCGCGGCAGCCGTACCGTCCCGCCGTCGATCAGCGGCACTCCCCACCGGCGGCAGAAGACGCCGAGCACCACGTCCTCCTCGACCACCCGCAGGTCGCACCACAGCGCCAGCTCCAAGCCGCCGGCCACCGCGTGACCGGAGATCGCGGCGATCACCGGCTTGCCCAGCCGCACCCGGGTCGGCCCCATCGGCCCGTCGCCGTCCTCCGCCACCCGGTTGCCCCGCTCCGTGCCGATCGCCTTGAGATCGGCGCCGGCGCAGAACGTCCCGCCCTCCCCCCACAGCACCCCGACCGTCGCCGACGCGTCGGCGTCGAACGCCCGGAAGGCGTCGGCCAGCGCCGCCGCCGTGGGCCCGTCCACCGCGTTGCGGACCGCGGGCCGGGACAGGACGACGGTGATCACGTCCCCGTTCCGCTCGGTGCGTACGGCGCCGGACTCCGGTACGGCCGCCCCGGCCGCGGGCTCGGCAGGTGGTACGGATGCGCTCACTGGTGCTCCGACAGCAGTACGGCGGTGGTGTCCGGCTCCAGCGCGCGGAATATGTGCGGCAGGTCGCCGGGGTACGACACGTAGTCGCCGGGGGCGAGTTCGACCGGCTCGTCGGTGATGCCGACCAGGGCGCGGCCGGTACTCAGGACGACGTGTTCGATCAGGCCCGGCGAGTGCGGGTCGGACGCGCGGACCGTGCCCGGCTGGGACGAGACGAGGTAGACGTCACGGCGGGCGCCCGGCGGGCAGGAGGCGAGCAACGTGGCCACGTAGTCGGAGCGCTCGGCAGTGAAGGTCGGCCCCTCGCCGGCCTTGATCACCTGGACCCGCGGCCGCGGCGGCTCCACGAGCTGGGCAAACGGCACGTCGAGGGTGACGCTCAGCGCCCAGAGCGTCTCCACACTGGGGTTTCCGGTGCCGGACTCCAGTTGGGACAGCGTCGACTTGGCGATACCGGCACGGCGCGCGACCTCGGCGAGGGAGAGGCCGACGCGGCGGCGCTCGCGCTGCAAGGAGGCGGCGATGGCGGCGAGCGGGGCGCCGCTGCTCTCGGAGGGGGCCATGGGGAGCTTCCCGGGTCTCGGCTCTGGGTGGTCGGATTCTCGCACTTCGCCTGCGTGTCGTACGAGCGTCACCCACGTACGGCGGATTCGTTCGGCATATCAATCCGCTCGTTCGGTTTGACGAACGACCGTTCTTGTGTTCATTCTAGACGGCGATGCGTTCGATATGGCGAACTCCGGAAAAGGATCTGGCGCGGGACATCGCGCTGGTATGCGCTGCCGACGGACTGGTCGGCGCGTCGTTCGGGGCGATCTCGGTCGGGCTCGGGCTGCCGCTGTGGCTGCCCTCGCTACTGTCGGTGGTGGTCTTCGCCGGGGCGTCGCAGTTCCTGTTCATCGGGCTGGTCGGGGCCGGCGGGAATCCGGTCGCCGCGGTCGCGGCCGGGCTGCTGATCAACGTCCGGCACGTCCCGTTCGGATTCACCGTCGGGGACGTCCTGGGCACGCGGTGGGTACGCCGGCTGATCGGGACCCACCTGATGGTGGACGAGACGGTGGCCTTCACCCTCGCCGAGGAGGAGCCGCGACGGCGCCGGGCCGCGTACTGGACCTGCGGCCTCGGGCTCTTCGCCGCCTGGAACCTCGGAGTGGTGGCCGGCGCCTTCGGGGGCCGCGCGATCGGCAACACCGACTCCTTCGGCCTGGACGCCGCCCTGCCGGCCGTCCTGCTCGCCCTCCTCCTGCCCTCCCTGAACACGGCCGCGACCCGCTCGGCAGCGGCCGCCGGAGCCGCCATCGCACTGGCCGCCACCCCCTTCCTGCCGGCCGGCCTGCCCGTCCTGCTGGCCCTGGCGGGCATGCTCGCCGCCCTGCGCCCAGGCGTCGCCCAGGCGACTCCCGCGCAACCTACGGCCGAGGGCGCCGCCAAGGACGCCACCCCGCACGACGTACGGGCCACCGCCGGGCCCACCGCGTCCGCCGACCCGGCCGAGCCCACTGAATCCACCGAATCCACCGAATCCGCTGAATCCACCGAACCCGCTCGACCCAGGTGACCCCATGACCAGTTCCCCGACCCTCGTCCTGGCCACCGCTGTTCTGGGCGCGGGCACCTTCGCCTTCCGGCTGGCCGGCCCGGTGCTGCGCACCCGCGTCACCCTGTCCCCGCGGGTGGAGCGGCTGATGGCCACCGCCGTGGTCGTCCTGCTGGCCGCCCTGGTCGCGACCTCCTCGCTCACCGAGTCGCACTCCTTCACCGGGCCCGCGCGCCCGGCCGGGGTGGCCGTGGCCGCCCTGTGTGCCTGGCGCAAGGCCCCCTTCGTGGTGGTCGTCGTCGCGGCGGCCGCCACCACCGCGCTGTTGAGGCTGGCCGGCGTGAGCTGACGTACGGTCACCGGCCCGCGGCCCTTCCGGCACCAGGCGCCGCGCCCGACCCGTAGCCGTACTCCCCCGCGCCGCCGCAACCGGAACCGCAACCGGAACCGGCCGAGATCGCGGTCCACCGCCGCGCACCCCTGCCCGTACGATGTCCCGCCCCGGCCCGGCGTCCCCGCCGCACCCTCCCGACCTCGGACAACCATGCCCCGACGGATCACCGGTCCCGAGCGCCGGCACCCCGCACGTATCGGGATCCCCCGCGGGCGGCCCGGCCGACTCCTCCCGTCCTCGTCCCACTTGCCCGGTGGCCGCGCACCGCGTCCGGTGACCGAATAGCGCGGCGGACCGGTACAGAGGACCTGACAGGAGGAATCCAGATCGTGTTACGTGTCATGTCTCCGTCGATTCATGAGCGGCCGTCACCGTCCTGGACGGAGAGCCACCCCCCACTGGAGGACAAGTGACCGGTCAGTCGAACCGCCGGGTTTCTGCCACTCTGCGCACGGCCCTGCTGGGTACGCTCACCGCGTGCCTGGCGTTCACCGTCGCCGGGGCCGGCAGCGGCTCCGCCGCCGCGAGCGCCGCCGGGACGGACACGCTTCCGCTTTCGGGCGCCACCACGTCGGGCCTGCACAACACGTACGACCCCGCCTCCTTCAGCTACCTCGCGCAGGGCCTCGACACGGGGACCTCGATGATCGAACTCGATGTCTGGGACGACTTCTTCACCCAGGAGTGGAAGGTCAGCCACGACAGCCTGACCAGCAACGGCAACAACTGCGTCAACGCGTCCACGCCGGCCGACCTCTACACCGGCGGCGCCAACAAGGACCTGGAGAGCTGCCTGGACGACGTGCGGGTCTGGCTCGGCGCGCACCCCGGCCACGGCCCGCTGTTCCTGAAGATCGAGCTGAAGGCCGGCTTCCAGGCGAACCTCGGGATGAGCCCGGCGAAGCTGGACCAGTCGATCAGCGCCCACCTCGGCAACCTGGTGTTCAAGCCGAACGACCTGCTCAACAAGCCCGGCGGCGGCCAGTACGCCACCCTGGACGACGCGGCCAACGCGGGCAACTGGCCGACCCGGCAGCAGCTCGCCGGCAAGGTGGTCATCGAGATCATCCCCGGCACGGTCGAGGAGAACAACCCGACCGACTCGCTGTGGACCGACAAGGAGTACGCGACCTACCTGCGCGACCTGCACAGCCAGGGCAAGACCGCACAGGCCAACATCTTCCCCTCGGTGCACAACGCGCAGTCCGGCGACCCGCGCACCCGCTACTCCGACACCTCGCTGCGCCCCTGGTTCGTGGCTTTCGACGGTGACGCGGCCACGTACCTCAACGGCTCGATCGACACGAGCTGGTACGACACCCACCACTACCTGCTCTTCATGACGGACTCGCAGAACGTGCCGCCCACCCTGGACGACACCAACCCGTCCGTCGCCGACGCGCAGGCCCGCGTCGCCCAGCTCGCCAAGGCGCACGCCACGGTGGCGTCCAACGACTGGCGCGGGCTGCCCGACGTCCAGTCGATGGTGGTACCGCGCGGCTGACCCGACATCCGGGCGCGGTTGCTCGGTTGCACGACCGTTCACGACGTCCCCCGGCGATTCGCTGACCGCCGGGGGACGGTCATGTCGCGAGCGCGGCGGAGTCGCCCATCACGATGACGGGGTGGTCGGCCGGGCGCAGGGTGCGCAGCAACTGCACCATGTGGGCGGCCGAGATGCTGACGCAGCCGTGGGTGGGGCCGCCGTGGTCGACGTGCACCCAGATGCCGCCGCCGCGCGAGGGGCCGAGCGGCTGGGTGCCGTCCAGCGGCGAGGTGCCGGGCACCCGGTTGTAGTCGATGGCGATGACGTAGTCGAAGGCCTCGTCCAGCGGTTCGCCGTCGAAGCCGACCCCGCCCGCCCGGAACTTCGAGGAGTGGTGGTACGGCAGCGCCGAGCCGGGATCGCTCTCGAAGCCGCCCGCGTCGCTGAGGGTGAACACGCCGATGGGACTGTGCAGGTCACCGGCCTGGTGATCACGGGTCCAGCCGTGCAGGGCGTTGTGCGCCGGCCACGCCTGGCCCGCCTTCCAGTGGCCGTCGTCGGTACGGGACCACAGGGTGACGGTGGTCAGCGAGGAGTTCGCGGACCGGCCGGAGGCGACCAGCACCTGACGGGTGGTGGCGGGGATGGCGGCCAGCGTCTTGGGGCCGATGCCCGGTATCACCGTGGGCAGCGCGTCGTTCGTGTGCGCCGGGGCCGGCTGCGCGACGGACGCGGCGTGGCTCGCCTGATCCGGCGGCGTGTGCTCGGCGTCCTTGGCCGATGCCGCGTCGCCGGAGTGCCGGCCGGCCACCGCGTACCCGGCCCCGAGAGCGACCAGGCCGAGGGCACCGGCCGCCGCGAAGGCAGCGGTCCGCCGCCGGGTACGGCGGGGGCGCCGGTGCCGTCCGCGGCCGTTCGGATCGTCGGCTTCGTCGCGGACCTCGCGATCGTCACCACCGTCACGGTCGTCGTCGTCACGTGGCTCGGTGAGCACCTTGTCGGGCAGAGCAGCAGCAGTCATCGCGTCGATCCTCGCAAACAGCAGCCCCGCCCGCCTCAACCAGCCCCCATTGGAGTCCGTTTCGCCCCACACGCCGGATTCGTGTACGGCCATTCGGGTAAGGCGGTCTCGCCCCATGTCCGCAGTCCTGTCTCCGCAGTTCTGTTCTCACGGCCGTACTCCGGGGAGCCGACACCTCGTCAGCCTGTCCTCCGCGTACCGCGGCAGACTGTGGCGTGTCGCACGCCCGTACGATGTCCCGGCGCGCCGCCGTGAGCCGGAGCGCGTCAGGCCGCCCGGAGCAGTGCCTCCGTCAGTTCGGCCGGCCGGCTGAGCGCCACCAGGTGCCCGCCGGGCAGTTCCTCGACGTCCAGGCCGAGCCGGTCCCGCACCACGCGGCGCTGGAACTCCAGCGGGAAGAACCGGTCGTCCCGCCCCTGGAGCACACGGGTGGGCACGTCCGGCCACTTCTCCAGCGGCCAGGGCGGTCCCCAGACGCCGGCCGGCGGCCCGCCGGGCTCGGGCCCGGAGAGTATCCGCTCGGTGATTTCGGCGGGCACGTCGTGGAAGAAGTCGGTGCGCACGTCGAACTCCGCGGCGGCGCCGTGCCGGCCGCTCTCCTCTGCGTGGCGCAGCCGGGCCTCGGCCTGCCCGGTGTCGGCCCACCAGTCTCCGGCGCTCTCCCCGGGCCTGGGCACCATCGGGTTGACCAGCACGAGCCCGTCCACCGCCAGCCGGGCGCACACCAGGGGCGCGGAGAAGCCGCCGAGCGACTGCCCGACCACGACCAGCGGCCGTATCAGGCCGGGCAGCGCCAGGATCGCCGCGGTGATCGCGTCCGCGAAGTCGTCGAAGGTCGCGGTGTCCTGGCCGGGCAGGTCGAGGGTGACCACCTCGTGGCCCCGGTCGCGCAGCCGGGGCGCCACCAGATCCCAGTACGAGGCGGCGCCGTCGGCCCCGGGCACGAGTACGTAGGTCGCCATGCCGCACACCCTAGTAAGGGGGTACGACAACGGGCCCGCGCCGCCACCGCGCGGGCCCCGGCCGTCACCCGCTCAGTCCGAAGGTGATCCGATAGCCTGCCTCACCGTTACTGGTGAACGTGCTGGTCGCGTCGTCGTCCACGTAGGAGTACGCGAACGGCTCGGCCTTCTTGAACAGCGCCGCGTAGTTCACCGGCCACTGATCCGGACGGCACTCCGAACGCGGCGCCCACTGCGCACGGCAGCAGTACTGGTCGGTGCCGAACACCCCGCACGGCGACTCGCAGCCCACCGTGCCCCCGCCGGCGTGGACCTGAAGCTCCTTCGGGCAGTCCACGAGGTGGGTGCAGCCGGCCGCGGAGCAGCCGTTCGCGCTGATCGGGTCCTTTGTGGTGCCGCCGACGGTGTTGATCCACATCGGCAGGTTGGAGCCGTCGACCAGGCTCACGTCGTAGAAGTCCAGCCCGTTCCAGGAATTGAGGTTGAACTCCGCGAGGGTGGCGGGGATGGTGCCGTAGCCGGGGCACTGGAAGCGGCCGGCGCAGTCGCCGGTCTCGCAGTGGCCGCGGCCGGCGGCGTCGAAGGAGCAGCCGGTGCGACCCCAGAACCGCCCGTTCCAGTGATCGGGCACCCGGACGCTGATGGACTGGCCGGGCCGCAGCACCCATCCGGTGGTACTCAGGGCCGGCTGTGGGGTCTGCTCCCCCGCACCTACCCAGATGGTCCGGCCCACCCGGTTCACCAGGGTGAACACCCGCCATCCGGCGCGCGGCGCGAGCGGTGCGGAGCCGGCGGCGGGCGCCTTCGCGGAGGAGGGGGCCGCCGGGGACGGCGTGGCGGTGCGGTGCGCGGACGCGGTGGGGTGAGCGGTCGGCCGCCGTGACGGCGACGGGGTGGCGGTGGTCCGCCGGGGCGAGGGCGTGACGGTACGGCCGGCCGGCGCCGGCCCGGAGGTGGTGACGGCGGTGACCGCGGCCGGGTTCGCGCCCGCGGCGGCCGGTCCCCCGCGACCGCCCGGGCCGTGTCCCGCCACCGCGTACACGGCCAGGCACGCCACGGCCACGACCAGGGCCGCCACCCCTGCGACCGTGCCCCGCTGCCCGTACCGTCGTCGTGCCCTGTGCCCCATCGCCTGGCTCCCGCCTTCCGTTCCCGTGCCGCCGACCGGCCGCAAAGGAGACGTACGGGTGCCGGCGGGGATAACGGAAACGGGCGCCGGGCCTCACGCGTAGACCGTGTCGAGCCACTCCCGCCAAGCGCTCTCGGTGCGCTCGGCGTCGGCGCCGGGGGCGAAGTCGTGCACCGCGACGCCGACCACGGCGCCGAAGTGGTTGCGGCCGAAGATCCGGTACATGGCGCTGTCGGTGCGCAGGCCGATGAAGTACGGGTTGCGGTAGTCGAGCACCGCGTCCACCGGTTCGTCCGCGACAATGGCGCCGGGAATCCGTACCCGCAGCCGCGCCCCCTGTGCCGCGTCCGCCGGAATCCCGAGCGCCCGGGCGGCGGTCTCCACGGCGTCGGGCGCGCCCGCTGCCCGCGGCCCGTCCAGCGTGGTGAAGGCGGCCCGGCGGCCGGTGAAGTGCAGCAGGTACTGGCCCAGGGTGTGCAGGTAGAAGTCGGTGTGCTTGTTGGCGCCGTCGTACTGGTTGTCCCAGTCCTCGACGAAGATGCCGCTGTGCACGTACCGCACCCAGGAGCCGCCCTCGCGCGGCTCGATGAGGTGGTCGAGCTGATTGAGCGTCTGCCGGGTCATGCCCTCGACGTCCTCGGTACGGGCGGTCAGCCGGTGCGGCGGATCCCAGGCGACGACGGTGCCGCCGAAGGGAGCCGCGCCGCCCTCCTTGGGTTCGTACTCGACCGGCCACAGCCAGCCCGACGTGCCCTCGGTGATGGCGTCCCACACCTGCTCCGGGGACGCCTCGACCCCGAACTCCCGGACGATCTCGAATTCCTTGCCCATGGCGGGTCACTGCTCCTTCGCTGTGCTGTCGCCGTTGTGGTCGCCGTCGTATTGGCTGTCACCGTCGACGTCGGGGCCGACGTGGTCGCCGCTGTCGTCGTTCCGTGTGCGCGGCTCCGCGCCGGCGGTCACGGCCCCGACGGTCACGGCGTTTTCCGGCGCCATGGCGTCGGGCGTCACGGTTTCGGCCGCCGCCACTGCGTCGGCCGCGGCAATTGCGCCGGGTTCCTGCTTGAGCGCCGGGTGCAGGGCGACCACGATCCGGTGCGGCCGCCCACCTTCGGCGTGCTCGTCGTGGTATTTGGCGACCAGCGCGCCGATCCCCCGGGTGAGCTCGTCCACGAACGCGGCGCGGTCGGCCGCCGAGGCGAACCGCACCTCTCCGTCCAGCGCATAGGTCGCCACCCTCTGCCGGGCCCGGTCCGCGCCCGTGATCAGGGCGCCGACGTCCCGGACCAGCCGGGCGGCCAGGGCCAGCAGCCAGCGCGCGGAGAGCTGGTCGCGGAAGCGAGAAGGATCGGGCTGGACGGCCGCCAGCGCCGTCGGGGAGATCACGTACGACGCAGCGGTGGCCCGCATCAGCCGCTCGGTGACATTCCCCTTCCTGCGCTCGCCGGCCAGCTCCACCAGGCCGTGCTTCTCCAGCGCCTTCAGGTGGTAGTTGACCTTCTGCCGGGGCAGCCCGATCCGCGCCGCCAGCATCGTGGCAGACGCCGGCCCCGCGGCCAGCTCCGCCAGCAGCCGTGCCCGTATCGGATCCAGCGAGACGGCAGCCGCCTCCGAGTCCTCGATCACGCTCACGTCCAACATGGCTCCACCCTCGCACCGAAAACTTTTATTGTCCAGGGCGGCAGAATTTTCGGTGGGCAGGCGCGACGGACCGGGCGACGGTGAGCCGGCGCCCATGGACGCGGATGACGCGCGGCCCCGGCCGAAAGGCGCGGTCAGGCCGGCGGTTCGGCGGCGATCTCGCGCAGGGCGTTGGTGACCAGGGCGTCGAGGCGGGCGTGGTGCGCGCCCTTCCAGTAGACGCGGCCGCAGGCGGTGCACTGGGCGAACACGTCGTAGGAAGCGCGGGTGCCGTGCTGGAGGTGGTCGCTGACCGCCTCCTTGGTGGCCTCGGTGAGCGGGCCGTTGCAGGCGACGCAGCGGGTCCAGGGCGCCAGGTCGGGGGCGAAGCGGTTGAGCACGTACGGAAGCTGCTCCTCGGGGCGGTCGCTGTAGACGTACGCTCCGGCCCACAGTTCGCGCCGCCGCAGCAGCCCGCGGTCTCGGGTGAGCATCACCCGCCGCTCGGCCGCCGAGAGCGCGGCCAGCGCGGGGTCGCCGATGTCCTGGCTCTCGTAGGCCGCGTCGACGCCGAGCAGCCGCAGCCGCCGGGCCAGAGTGCCGAGGTGCACGTCGAGCAGGAAGCGCAGCGGCGCGCCGGGCAGGCGCTGCGGGCGTTCCACGGCGTGCACCGCCACGTCCTCACCGGTCGCCGGCACGTGCGCCGCGGCCACCTGCCGACCGTCCACCGACAGCCCCCCGACCTCGGTGAGCGGCACCCCGAGCGACTCGATCACGTGCCCGAGCGAGGACGCGCCGTCGGTCGCCACGTCGACGACCTCGCCGCGGCGGTCCGCGGCCAGGAAAACGCGCAGCTCGGCGGGGACCCTCACAGTGATACTCGGTCGGCTCACGCGCCCAGCATGCCACCGGCCCGGCCCGGACGGCCATGGCTTTCCGGCCGCCGGAACGGCCCCCTCGGCGAGCGCCTGCGCGCCGGAAAAACCACAGCCTGATCCGTCGTCAGTAAAGGTGCCGTGCCCGCCGCCTTGTGTCGCGCGGCAATACGCGACACAAGGCGACGGGTACGGACGAAGCGCACGGGAGGGCGGCCCGTACGACGCACGTGACCGTCCACGCGTCGCGGCCGTCGCCCTGCGTCCTCAAAACGTCAATACGTCGTCCTAGACGTCGTAGGTGACGGTCACCGGCGCGTGGTCGGACCAGCGCAGGTCGTAGGAGGCCGCGCGTTCGACCACCGCTGTGACGGCGGTCTTGGCCAGGCCGGGGGTGGCGACGTGGTAGTCGATGCGCCAGCCGCTGTCGGCGTCGAAGGCCCGGCCGCGATAGGACCACCAGGTGTAGGGGCCGGTGGTGTCCGGGTGCAGCGCGCGGACCACGTCGGTCCAGGTGTCGAAGGTCTCGGTGAGCCAGGCGCGTTCCTCGGGCAGGAAACCGGCCGCCTTCTGGTTGGCCCGCCAGTTCTTCAGGTCGGCCTCGGTGTGGGCGATGTTCCAGTCGCCGGTGACCAGGGCGTGGGTACCGTCGGCGGCGGCGCGCGCGTGGAGGGCGGCCAGATGGGCCGCCAGGCCGGTCATGAAGCGGTACTTCTCGTCCTGGCGCGGGGTGCCGGCCTCGCCGGAGGGCAGGTAGAGGCTGCCGACGGTGATGCCCGGGCCCGGGAAGGGCAGGTCGACCTCCAGATAGCGGCCCGCGGCGTCGAACTCGGGCGCCCCGATGCCGACCCGGACCGCGGAGGGCTTGCGCCGGGTGTACACGGACACGCCCGCGCGGCCCTTCGTGGCAGCCGGGGCGTGGTAGGCGTGCCAGCCGTCGGGATCGCGCAGTTCCGCCGGGAGCTGGTCGGGCTCGGCGCGCACCTCCTGGAGGCACACCACGTCGGCGGATGTCTCGGCCAGCCAGCGCGGGAAGCCCTTCTTCGCGGCGGCCCGCAGCCCGTTGACGTTGACGGAAGTGACGGTGAGCATCCCTGGACCCTACCCGCGCGAGGTGGACGGCCTGTGCCCGGGGCGGCGGGACGGACCTCCGCTCCCGCAGACGCAGACGGACCCGCGGACGTACAAACGTACGAAATGAGCATCGTACGATGGGGCCCGTGGACATCCGGACAACGCGGTACGACGCCCCCGACGCGGTGCGGCTCAACGACCTGGTGCAGCTCGAATACGTGCAGCGGTACGGCGACGGGGACCTGACCCATATGGACGCGGCCCACTTCGAACCGCCGCACGGCCTGTACCTGCTGATCTACGACACCGACGGCACCCCGGTGGCCAGCGGCGGCTGGCGGTCGCGGGGGGCTTCCCCGGAGGGCTTCCAGGACGGCGACGCGGAGATCAAGCGGATGTTCGTCGTCGCGCAGGCGCGCGGACAGGGCCTGGCCCGCCGGCTGCTGGCCGAGCTGGAGGCGAGCGCGACCGCCGCGGGCCGGACCCGGATGGTGCTGGAGACCGGCCTGAAGCAGCCGGAGGCGATCGGGTTGTACGAGTCGTGCGGCTACCTGCCGGTGCCGAAGTTCGGCTACTACCGCCACGACGAGCTCAGCGTCTGCCTCGGCAAGGACCTGAAGCCCGCTCCGGTCGCGGACGCCGCCGGGCGCTAGACCGCGGTCATCTGCGCCTGCGGCGACGGCGGGCCCAGGCGGTGTAGCCGCCCACCAGGATGCCCGCTACGAAGGCGGCCAGCAGGGCGCCCCACAGCGGCATGGTGACCTCGGGCACGATCACCCGGACCCGCACCCTGCGGGTGTTCTCGAAGATGAAGATCAGGGCGAGGACGAACAGCACCAGCACGACGACCCTGCCAAAGGTGAGCCTGTCCCGCAGTCCGCGTCGGCCGGTGTCGGTAGTCGTCATGGGACCACGATCGCGGCAGCGGGCACGGCAGAGGCGCTGGAGCGGTCCGTACGGGTGAGGGCACGTCGCAGGAGGGTGACGTACGACGGGCGGGCGGCCGCGTCAGGCGCACAACTCCTCGTACACCGCGAGGACGCTGCGGGCCTGCTGTTCGACCTGGTCGGCGACCGGGACCCAGCGGGGGCGGTAGGCGCGCTCGTACGCGGCGCACCATTCGTCGACCAGCCGGGTGGCGGGCGGGACCGCCGCGATGCGGCGCAGCATGGCGGCGGCCCGCAGCGGGATGCGCTGGGCGTACACCTCGAGGCTGGTGACCCGGGCGGTGGTCATGGGCGGCAGCGGCGCGGCGTCCGGCGGGCGGACGGCCGGGTCCCATTCGGCGGTCAGCCGGGGGCCGAGGGAGACCAGTTCGCGGACGGTACGCAGCAGCGCGCAGTCATTGCCGACGACTTCGGCGGGCATGGCGTCCAGCATCCGCGCCACGGTGGGCAGGTCACGGCGCAGAGCGGCGCCGGCGGCGCGCAGCGCGTGGTCGGGGTCGGGGTGCGGGGTGACGTCGGCGGTACGGTCGCAGGCCCACATGGGCACCTCGACGATCGCGGTGACCCCGTCGTAGCGCTGCGCGCGCGCCCAGGTGGAGTGGGCGCCGTCGCCGGCGGCGGGGTCGGACGCGGGCGGCATCACGTACACCCCGGGGCCGGGGCTGGGCCACTGGAAGGCGTCGGAGGAACCGGTCTCCAGCGGGATGTCGAGTTCGGCCGCGGACTTGCCGATCCGCTCCGGCACACCGGGGATGTCGCTGGTCAGCTGGACGAAGCTGCCGCCGACGTCGATGCCGTGCAGCGAGAACTGCAGCACCGGGCGCAGCTCGTCCAGCACTCCGAGCAGGGCGCGGGTCTCGGGCAGGGCGGCGTCCTGGGCGTATCCCTTGCTGGGCAGCCATTCGGGCTGTTCGGCGGCGCAGGGCCGGAAGAAGTGCTCGTAGTGGCCGCGCAGCGTGTACGGGCCGGGCAGCCAGGGCTCGTTGAGCGCGGCGCCGTCGGGGTCGATGCACAGCAGGAAGTGCCAGGTGCTTCCGTCGTCCCGGCCGCGCTCGCGGTCGGCGGCGATCTGGCCGGCCAGCCGCAGTACGGTGGCGCCGCCCACCGCGGCCTCGTTCGCGTGCGGTCCGGCCACCACCAGGACGTTGCGCGGGCCGTCGCCCACCGTCAGCATCAGCAGCGGCCGTCCGGCCCTCGATCTGCCGACCACCCCCAGCCGCGCGACAGCCGCGTGTCTCAGCGCAATCGCGCGCGCACCCTCGGTAACCTCGGCCGTCGTCGGATATCGATCTCTCGTCACCGCAATTCCCCCTGAAGCCGGTGCCCCCATGACGCCGACTGCACTCCCGTGACATCGAGTGGATCCCGTTAGTAGTTCACGGCCCCGGGCGGGTGTCAACGGTGGTATCGCGGCGAAAGGCGCACGGTTTCCCGGCAATCGTGTCGCGTCAGGATGCCTCTCCAGCCGCCGTCTCCTCGCCCGCGCGGGCGGTGCCGCGGGGGCTCTTCGACCGCCCGCGCGGCCCGCGGTCCGGACCCGGGAGTCCGCTCCGCGCCCACTCGGCTGCTCGGGCCGCGCGGCGGCGGGTTCCGGTGGCCGGGCCACCGCCGGGCAGAGGTCTACACCTCTGGCGCCACCCCTCCCGCGGACCCGGCCGCCCGATCCGGGCCGTGCTCGCACCTCGCCGCCGAAACGTACGCCACAGATACGCGGGGTCGATGACGGCGTGAGCCGCAGGACCGGTACGCAGCGGCGGCGCGGCCCGCTGTCCGCGGGTCCGCTGATCGGCTCCGGTGAATCGCTTCAGTGGACGGCGGTGCGGGGCCGACGTCGGACAGTGAGCACGGGTTCCTGACGAATCACGGGTCCTTACGGAATGGGGACGGCCGGGGGTGCGGGGCGGCCGGGGCGGGACGGTCCCGCCGGGCGGGTGTCAGACTCGGGGCATGAGCAGCGCGACCGTGCCCGTACCGCCGTCGTCGCAGGCCCCGGGGCCGCGGCGGCGGGTTCTCGTGGTGGACGACGACCCGACCGTGGCCGAGGTGGTCGCCGGATACCTGGACCGGGCGGGGTTCGCGGTGGACCGGGTCGCGGACGGGCCGTCGGCGGTGTCGCGGGCGGCGGAGGTGCGGCCGGACCTGGTGGTGCTGGACCTGATGCTGCCCGGGATGGACGGGCTGGAGGTGTGCCGGCGGATCCGCGAGGCCGGCCCGCTGCCGGTGGTGATGCTCACCGCGCGGGGCGACGAGGACGACCGGATCCTGGGCCTGGAGGTGGGCGCGGACGACTACGTGACCAAGCCGTTCAGCCCGCGTGAGCTGGTGCTTCGGGTGGAGTCGGTACTGCGCCGGGCCGGCAGCGCGCCCGCGCCGGGGCCGTGGCTGCGCTCGGGGTCGCTGGCCCTGGACCCGGCGGCGCGGCGGGCGCTGCGGCACGGCGCGGAGCTGGCACTGACCATGCGGGAATTCGATCTGCTCGTCTTCTTCCTGCGCAATCCGGGCCGGGTGCTGGGTCGCGAGGAGCTGATGCGGCGGGTGTGGGGCTGGGAATTCGGGGATCTGTCGACAGTGACGGTCCACGTGCGGCGGCTGCGGGAGAAGATCGAGCAGGACCCGGCCCGGCCGAAGCTGATCAGCACGGTGTGGGGGGTGGGGTACCGCTTCGACCCGGAACCGGGGACCGGGGTGGGGGCTCTGTCCCGGGAAGGGGCCGGCGCGGGTGAGGGCCCCGGGGCCGGGCCGGCGGACGGTGCCGGCGCGTGACGAACCTGTTGTTCATCGCGGCCTACGCGGCCGTGGGCGCGGCGGCGGCCGGGCTCGCGGGGGCCGTCGCGCTGCGGCTGCTGCGGCACCGCTCGCTGACTCTGTCCCTCGCGGTGGTCGCGGTCGTCACTGTGGCGGCGATGCTGGCCGGGACCCTGTCGGTGGCGTGGGCGATGTTCCTGTCCGACCACGACCTGGGCGTGGTGACCACGGTGTGCGGGATCGCCGCCGTCGTCTCGCTGGGCGTGACCTTCCTGCTGGGCCGCCAGGTCGTGGCGGGCAGCCGGGCGCTGGCCGCGGCGACCCGGGCCTTCGGGGACGGCGACACCTTCGCGCCGCCCGACGGCGCGCCGACCGCAGAGCTGGCCGAACTGGGCCGGGAACTGGCCGCGACCAGCGCCAAGCTCACCGCCTCCCGGGAACGCGAGCGCGCCCTGGAGGCGTCCCGGCGCGAACTGGTCGCCTGGATCTCGCACGACCTGCGCACCCCACTGGCCGGCCTTCGGGCCATGGCCGAGGCGCTTGAGGACGGCATCGTCGACGACCCGGCCCGCTACCACAAGCAGATGCGGACCGAGGTGGACCGGATGAGCGTCATGGTGGGCGACCTGTTCGAGCTCTCCCGCATCCAGGCGGGCGTGCTCGCCCTGTCGCCGACCCGGATGTCGGTGTACGACCTGGTCGGCGACGCCATCGCCGGTGCCAACGCGCTCGCCGCCGAGCACGGTGTGCGCCTGGTCGGCGACGGCGTCGAGCCGGTGCCGGTCGAGGTGGACGGCCGTGAAATGACCCGGGTGCTGGCCAATCTGCTCACCAACGCGATCCACCGCACCCCGGCCGACGGCACTGTCGCGGTCTCGGCCCGGCACGACGCCGCCTCGGGCTCGGTCGTCCTGTCGGTCACCGACGGCTGCGGCGGCATACCCGCGGACGACCTGCCCCGCGTCTTCGACACCGGCTGGCGCGGCACCGGCGCCCGTACCCCGCCGGCCGGCGCGGGTCTGGGGCTGGCCATCGTCCGTGGCATCGTGGAGGCCCACCGCGGCCACGCGAGCGTCCGCAACGTCCCCGGCGGCTGCCGCTTCGACGTCGTCCTCCCGGCCGCGGCGAACTGAGCCGCTCCGACGAACCGGCGCAGACCGGTCCGGCCCCAAACCTGCCCCGCACGGCCCATCGCCCGGCCCGGCCCGGTCCGTCCGTGCCGGGGCCGCCGGTACGCGCAGAAGCGCCGCGGTACACACCGCCGCCCCGGATCACACCGCCGCCCCGGATCACACCGCCGCCCCGGATCACACCGGCGCGCCGGATCACACCGACATGCCGGATCACACCAGCGCCGGCACCTCCAGCGTGAGCGTCCCCGCGTCCGCGTCGAGGACCGCGGGCACCCCGAGCGGCATGGTGAGCGTCGAGGAGCAGTGACCGAAGCCGAACTCCTCGACGACGGGTATGCCGAGCGGACCGAACCGGTCCAGCATCAGCGCGCGGACCTCCTCGTACGGACCGCAGTCCCGCCAGGAGCCGAGAACGACGCCGGACACTCCGTCCAGCCAGGAGGCCCGCAGGAGCTGGGTGAGGATGCGGTCGAGGCGGTACGGCTCCTCGCCGACGTCCTCCAGCAGCAGGATGCCGCCCGCGGCGCCCGGGCGGGCGTACGGGGTGCCGAGGTCGGCGGCGAGCAGACTGACGCAGCCGCCGAGGGTGACGCCCCGGGTCCGGCCGGGGACGAGGGTGCGGGCGGTGGGCGAGGTGATGTGCACGGTGTCCTGCGGCGCGAACAGGGTGCGGCGCAGGTGCTCCTGGGTGGCCGGGTCGGTGAGAAACGTCTCGGTGGCGGTCATCGGGCCGTGCAGGGTGGCCACGGCCAGCCGGGCGGCGAACGCCTCGTGCAGCGCGGTGATGTCGCTGTAGCCGATGAACGCCTTGGGCGTCGCGCGCGCCATCGCCGTCCAGTCCAGCAGGTCCACCATGCGCTGCACCCCGTAGCCGCCGCGGGCGCACATCACCGCCGCCAGCGTCGGGTCGCACCAGGCGGCCTGGAGGTCGGCGGCCCGGTCCCGGTCGGCGCCCGCCAGGTATCCGGAGGGGTGGTCGTCCAGGACGTGCGGGGCCACCACGGGTTCCAGTTCCCAGCTCCGCAGGATGTCCAGGCCGGCGTCCAGCCGCTGCTTCGGCACGGCGCCGCTGGGCGCGACGATGCCGACCCGGTCGCCGGGCGCCAGCCGCGGCGGCCTGGTGAGCGCGGGGACGGCCGGCCTGGCGGGCGCGTTCTGGCCGGTGGAAGGCGCGGTCATACGGTCAGCTCCAACTCCGGCACCCCTGCCGCGGTGAAGCCGAACACCTGGGCGTAGAGGGAGAGTTCGGCTTCGAGGCAGGTGACCAGGGTGTCCAGGCGGCGGAAGCCGTGGCCCTCGCCCTCGAAGGCACGGTAGGCGTGCGGGATGCCGCGCCCGGCGAGCGCCGCCAGGAAGCGGTCGCACTGCACCGGCGGGCAGATCACGTCGTCCAGTCCCTGGAGCAGCAGGAAGGGCACCGAGACCCCGTCGGCCCGGGTGACCGGCGACCGGTCCCGGTACCGCTCGGGCACCTCGGCCAGCGGTCCGATCAGCGACTCCAGATACTGCGACTCGAAGTCGTGGGTCTCGCCGCCCTCGGGGGACCAGGCGGTCAGGTCGAGGATGGGGTAGAGCACGGTGCCGCAGGCGTAGGTGTCGGTGCCGGTCAGGGCCGCCGCGCTGGTCCAGCCGCCGGCGCTGCCGCCGCGGATCGCCAGCCGGGCGGGGTCGGCGGCGCCCTCGGCGACCAGGCCGGCCGCGACCGCCGCGCAGTCCTCGACGTCGACCACGCCCCACTGCTCGCGCAGCCGGTTGCGGTAGGCGCGGCCGTATCCGGCGGAGCCGCCGTAGTTGACCTCGGCCACACCGATGCCGCGCGAGGTGAAGTAGGCGACCTCCAGGTCGAGCACCATGCCGGCGCGGCCGGTGGGGCCGCCGTGCACCCATACCGCCCAGGGCGCGGGACCGTCGCCGGTGGCCTGCGGATTGCGCGGCGGGTAGACGTTGGCGTGCACCTCGCGGCCGTCCGGGCCGGGGAAGGTGCGGTGGACGGCCTCGGGCAGGTAGGCGGGATCCACGGTGTCGTGGTGGGCGCCGCCGATCACGCGGGTGCGGCCGGTGACCGTGTCGAGTTCCACGATCTCGTGGGAGGTACGGGCGCCGGCGGCGATGCCGACGACCCGTCCGCCGGTGGCCGCCAGCGACGGGCTCCACTCGGTCCAGGGGCCGGTGGCCGCGGTCACCTCGCCGGTGGCGGGGTCGAGCAGGCCGAGCCGCTGGCCGCCGACGCCGTGCAGCACCGCGATCAGCCCGTGCTGGAGGGGCGCGAACCAGCGGTAGCCGAGCTTCCACATCGGCCCGCCGAACTCCTCCTCGCGCGGGCACAGGTTGACCGCCTCGCCGGTGTCCGGGTCCACCCGGTGCACGTTCCACCAGCCGGTGCGGTCGGTGGCGGCGAGCAGGCTGCCGTCGGCGGCCCAGTCGGTCTGGGCCACGGACTCCTCGGGGCCGCCCATCAGGGTCCGGGCCCCGGTCAGCAGGCCGTCGCCGGTCACGTCGGCGACGCGCAGTTCGGTGCCGTCCCAGGGCATCCGCGGGTGGTCCCAGGCGATCCAGGCGGCCCGCCGGCCGTCCGGGGACAGCCGTGGGCCGGTGACGAACCGGTGCGTGGCGGCGGTCAGTTCGCGCACCGCCTGCCGGTCCTCGGCGGCCGAGCCGTCGAGCGGCACCGCGACCGGCACCCGGCGCACGTCGGAGGGGCCCGGGCCGGTGAACTCCTCCAGCACGCCCCAGACCTCACCGCGCCCGGGGTGCAGGGTCAGGTCCGCCCAGCGCAGTCCGCCGCCCACCGGGGACAGCGGGGTGAGCGGGCGCGGCCCGGCGCCCGGCTCGTCCGGCCGGAAGAGGTAGATCCGCTGGTCGGGGAAGTGAACGAAGACGATCACCGGGGAGCCGTCGGCGACCGCGCCGGCCCACGGCGTGCCGCCGTATTCGATGACGCGGCTGCGGACGTTCCAGGGCGCGGGCAACGGGCACTCCTCGGTGCCGTCGGCCCGGCGGCGGATCAGGGCACGCCGGCCGCCCTCGGCGGGGCGGGGCGCGGTCCACCACACCTCCTCGCCGACCACGCCCACGAACTCCGGGCTGCCGTCGTGCGCCGCGGCGGTGGCCGCGTCGATCGGCGACGGCCAGCTGCCGTACGCCATGGTCTCCTGCTCCAGCGCGGTCATGCGCCGATCCCCTGACTGTGCGTCAACTCGTCCGCCATCGCCTGATCGCCGGCCGCCCCGCGCAGGAAGCGGTCCAGCACCCGCACGCCGAAGTGCAGGGCGTCCACCGGCACCCGTTCGTCCACGCCGTGGAAGAGCGCCTGGTAGTCGAAGCCGGGCGGCAGCCGCAGCGGCGAGAACCCGTAGCCGGTGATGCCGAGCCGGGAGAACTGCTTGGCGTCGGTGCCGCCCGACATGCAGTACGGCACCACGTGCGCCGCCGGGTCGAAGTGCAGCAGCGCCTCGCGCATGGCGGCGAAGGTGGGCGAGTCCACCGGGGCCTGGAGCGGGACTTCCCGGTGGTGGTACTCCCAGTCCACGTGCGGGCCGGTGAGTTCGTCCATGGTGGCGGTGAACTCGGCCTCACCGCCGGGCAGGACCCGTCCGTCGACGTGCGCGGTGGCCGAGCCGGGGATCACGTTGAGCTTGTAACCGGCCTGGAGCATGGTGGGGTTGGCGCTGTTGCGGACGGTGGCCCGCACCAGGGAG
The DNA here is from genome assembly GCF_016918855.1 of Actinacidiphila acididurans. Taxonomy (GTDB): domain Bacteria; phylum Actinomycetota; class Actinomycetes; order Streptomycetales; family Streptomycetaceae; genus Actinacidiphila; species Actinacidiphila acididurans. The sequence goes on along the minus strand of NZ_JADKYB010000011.1, from coordinate 184,652 downwards.
GCCGACGGGCCGAGCCGGTCCAGGGTGGCGTCCACGTCGTCGAGGTCGGCGGGCACGCCGTGCAGGGCGGCGAGTTCGGTGAGCGCGGCCCGAACGGTCTCGGTCAGCCGTACCGGCCAGCGGTGGGCGCCGATCCGGGCGACGGCCGCGGCGAGGTGGCTGACCGCGTTGTCGTGGTTGACCTTGGAGCCGTGGCCGGCGGTGCCGCGCGCGGTGAGCTTCAGCCAGGCGGTGCCGCGCTCGCCGGCCGCCACCGGGTAGATCCGCAGGTCGTCGCCTGCGTGGAAGGTGTAGGCGCCGGATTCGCTGATGCCCTCGGTGCAGCCCTCGAACAGCTCGGGGTGCCGGTCGGCGAGGAAGCCGGAGCCGTAGACGGCGCTGTCCTCCTCGTCGGCGGTGAAGGCGAGCACGATGTCGCGGGCGGGGCGGGTGCCGGAGCGGGCCCAGGCGCGGACGGCGGCGAGCACCATCGCATCCATGTTCTTCATGTCGATGGCGCCGCGGCCCCACACGACGCCGTCCCGGACGTCGCCGGAGAAGGGCGGCACGCTCCAGTCGGCGGCTTCTGCCGGGACCACGTCGAGGTGGCCGTGGACCAGCAGGGCCGCGGCGGACGGGTCGGTGCCGGGGATGCGGGCCACCACGTTGGCGCGGTGCGGCGCGGACTCCAGGATCACCGGCTCGATCCCGGCGTCGGCCAGGTGCCCGGCGACGTATTCGGCGGCGGGCCGCTCGTTGCCGTCGCCGCCACCACGGTTGGTGGTGTCGATCCGGATCAGGTCGGAAGTGAAGCGGACCACTTCCTCCAGCGCCAGGTCGTCGACGACGGGGGCGGTGCGCACGGTCTGCTCAGCCATACTGCTCCTCCACGGCCTGCGAGACGAGGGTGGTGACGGCCTTGAAGGCCCTGATCGCCTCGTACATGGTCGGCAGGGTGTACGACACCCGGCGGTCGGCGGTGCGCTCGACTCCGGGCACCACGGTGGCGGCGCCCGCCAAGTGGACCGCGTCGAACTCCAGTTCCACGGTGAAGGGGCCGGCCTGCACCGGCTCGTGCCGCACGGCGAGGGCCGCGCCCTCCTTGGCGGCGGCCCTGATGTCGGCGGCGGTGCGCGCGGGCGGGCGGCACACCGCGGCGTACCGCGACACGTAGTCCTTCACGGCGACGGTACGGGCGGCGGGCGCGTACCCCGCCGCGTCCTCGCCGGTGCGGTCGTCGCCGGTGACGAGGACCACCGGCACCCCGTACTCGGCGACGACCAGCGAGTTGAGCCTGCCCTCGCTGGCCTGCTCGCCGTTGACCCACACTCCGGTGATGGAGTTGGCGAGGTAGGTGTGGGCGAGCACGCCCTCGGTGCCGGCGCCGGTGTGGTAGCCGACGAACGCGATGCCGTCGACGTCCCCGTGCTGGACGCCCTCGACCATGGACAGGTCCTTGTGCCGGCCGGTGAGCATCTCGGCCCGCTCGTCCAGCTTCTCCAGCAGCAGGTTGCGCATCGACCAGTGGGCCTCGTTGATGAGCACCTCGTCGGCGCCGCCGTCGAAGAAGCCGGCCACGGCGGCGTTGACGTCCGAGGTGAACATGTGGCGGCAGCGCTGCCACTGCTCGCTGCCGGGCAGCACGTCGGCCGGCCAGGTCACACCGGTCGCGCCCTCCATGTCCGCGGAGATGAGGATCTTCATGGCCAGCACGTTACGCGGCGGCGGGAGCGGCCTGCCAGAGCCTTCTGCCGCCCTGTGGAAAACTTCTGTGGTCCAGACCTCTTGAGACCCGCCGCCGCGTACCGTGACCAGCGGATTCCGCGCGCACACCAGTGACTTGCCGCCGGAAGTGAACTCGGTCGCCGCCAGCCGGAGTTCACCGGCCGTGCGTACGGCCGGAAGGAGAGGGCGGACAGTCGGGCGCGGCCGCCACGGCGACCTCGGCCGAAATTATGCCCAGGGCGAAACCGGCCGTCCCCCGGCCGGCAGCCGAAACGTCCATCGATAGGGCGAGTTCACACCGTTCGAGGCGGTTCATCCCCATTGATCCCGCACGCATCATCTCGTCACCCGAACGGCCCAACAGTCCGCCCGCATTCGCACCTCCGTACGATCACCTGCGGGTTCATGATCTGCGACGCCGCCACCATCGTGCGCGCGCGGTAGTACAACACGGGAAGCGGGGCAGGAATCCGGGCGTACGCCCGCGGACAGGCAACCAAACCAGCCGTGCTAGCGTCCAATCTCTCTGCTCGAACCCTGATCCGAGGCACCCTGGGAGAAGGGTCCGTGTCCGGCCGGACAGGACCCGGCCGGACGGAAGTACGTCACTCGCGATCGGAAGAGGGCACGTGACCACGGCGCACACCGCACGCATGGCCGGCACGGGATGGCGGCCGACCGCGCTGCTGCGGCGGTTCGACCCCAGGCGTCCGGTCGTCGTCGCCACGGCAGCCGCGGCGCTCCTGCACCTGCTGTGGGCGATCTTCCTGGCCCGCGACTCCGGTGACATGGCCGCCCAGTACGCCTGGACGGACTTCATAAAGGCCCACCCGTCCGCCACGTACAACCTGTCGTGGTACGGCGGCCTGCACCCCGCCTCGTACAGCATCCTGTCGCCCTACATCATGGCCGTGCTCGGTGTGCGCACCACCGCGGTGATAGCCGGCACCTTGTCCGCGACCGTCGCGGCCGCCCTGCTGATGCGGGCCAAGGTGGAACGCCCGCTCATCCCGGTGATGTGGACGACCTTCGCTCTTTGGTGTGACGTCGTCTCCGGGCGCGTCACCTTCGCGCTGGGCATGCTCTTCGCGCTGGTGGCCACCGTACTTCTGTTCCCGCCGGAGCGCGCGGTGCGCGGCAGGCCGCACCGGCTGGCCATGGCCACCGCCCTGACCGCGCTCGCCACCATGTGCAGCCCCGTCGCGGGCCTGTTCATGCTGGTGGTCGCCGCCGCGATGTTCCTGACCGGGCGGCGCAACGAGTCCTACCCGCTGTTCGTGGCCCCGCCGGTGGTGGTGGGCGCGACCTCGCTGCTGTTCCCGTTCTACGGCGTGCAGCCCTTCGCCTGGTACTTCGCCATCATCCCGTTCGCGGTCGCCGTGACCTGCTCCTTGATAATGCCCAAGCGGTGGCGCTCCATGCGGGCCGGCGCCTGGGTGTACGGGTTCGGTGTGGTGCTCACCTGGATCATTCCGTCGCCCATCGGGAGCAACGTCGAACGCCTGGCGCTGCTGTTCGGCGGCACCGCGGTGCTGATAGTGGCGCGCGGCAACACCATCGGCGGGCGCCGAACCGTCGCCCTGTGGCTGGCGTTCACGGGCGTCGCCGTGTGGCAGATCACCAAGCCGATCGTCGACCAGGTCAGCACCTCCGCGGCGTCCGCGACGATCAAGCACGCGGCCCCGCTGATCACCGAGTTGCGGCACGTCAGGGCGGACCTCGGGCGGGTGGAAGTGGTGCCGCTGCGCTCGCACTGGGAGGCGTCGGGCCTGTCCCCGTACGTCAACCTGGCCCGCGGCTGGAACCGGCAGGCGGACGTGGAGCGCAACGCGCTGTTCTACGACGGCACCCTGACCCCCGGCACCTACCGGGACTGGCTGCACCGCTGGAGTGTCAACTACGTGGTGCTGCCCTCGGACGAGCCGGACGTGGCGGCGGTCCGGGAGGCGAAGATCGTGGCCGCCGGGCAGCCGTGGCTGCGGCCGGTGTGGCACGACCAGAACTGGAAGGTCTTCCGGGTCGCCGGGTCGGAGCCACTGGCCGACCCGCCGGCCGTGGTGGACGAGGCGGGCCCGGCGGAACTCACCGTCACCATGCCGGTGGCCGGCAACACCCTGGTCCGTATCCCCTGGTCGCCGGTGCTCGGCATCGAGGGCGCCTCGGACAACAAACACGGCTGCCTGATCCAGGACGGCGACTGGACCCGGCTGTACGCGCCGGCGCCGGGCAAGTACCGGATCGGCGGGAGCTTCGGCCAGATCCGCGGCACCCAGTGCAGCAAGAAGGACCTGCCGGCCGTCGGAGGCTGAGGCCGCCCGCACGGGGACCCGCCGAACGGACCCGCCAGGCGGAAGCCCGCAGGCGAGGACCGAGGGCCGGAGTACGGACGAGGGGGCGCGCACGGTGCCGCGCAGCACCGCGCCGCCGGCAAGTTCCACGTCCTGCCGGGTCTCCCGGGAGGCCTGCACCGAGACCGGGAGCGCGGCCGGGCGGAAGGCGGGGGCACTGGCGGCCAGGGTGTACTCCCCCGCGACCAGGTCGGTCAGCGTGTAACCGCCCTCGCGACCGCTGCGGGAGGTGGCCACCACGTCCCCGCGGACGTCGGTGAGGGTGACCACCGCCTCGCGTACCGGGGTGCCGTCGGCGGTGTGCACGATGCCGGCCAGCCGCCCGGCGCCGCCCAGCACCACGTCCAGTTCGACCGGGTGATCGGCCACGGTGACGCTGACCGCCTGCGGCTGGTGACCGCCGGCCGCGGCGATCAGCACGTACGCGCCCCCGCCGGGCGTGCTCAGCGCGTAGCGGCCGTCCTCGGCGGTGGCGCCGCGGCCGACCTGGCGCCCGGCGCCGTCGATGAGGGTGAGCGCGGCGCGGCCGACCGAGCTGCCGTCGGAGTGCCGCACGGTGCCGCACACCGGCACTCCCCCGTTGTGCGCCCGCCGCGCGCCCGGCACCTGGGCGTCGGGCGCGCCGAGGTGCGCCGCGGAGTACGCGACGGTGTACGCGTCGGGCGGGGAGTCGGGGGCGTCGTGCGTCATCGGATGCGCGGCCGGGGCGGCGGAGGCGTGCTGGGTCACCAAAGGTTTCTCCTTGAGCAGGAAGGCGAAGAGGAAGCCGAGCACGAGCACCGGCACCAGGTACAGGAAGATCCGCGGCATGGCGTCGGTGTACGCCCGGATGTAGCCGTCGCGGACCGGTGGCGGGAACGCCCGGACCAGTTGCGGGGTGACGGACTGCGGGTCGGGCAGCCGCACCCCGTGCGGGAGCTCGGCGGCCAGGCGCTTGGCGAGCCGGTCGGCGAACAGGGTGCCGAAGATCGCGGCGCCGACCGAGCCGCCGATCTGCCGGAAGTAGTTGTTGGCGCTGGTGGCCGAACCGATGTCGGCGGGCCGCACCGAGTTCTGCACGGCCAGCACGAGCACCGGCAGGGTCAGCCCGATGCCGAGGCCGAGCACGGCCATCCAGACGCTGTACGTCGCCCGTGGGGTGTCGGCGTCCAGGTACGACAGCAGCCACATGCCGACCGCCGAGAGGGCGCCGCCGAGCAGGGGATAGATCCGGTAGCGGCCGGTGCGGCTGATGAGCTGGCCGCCGACGATGGAGGCGACCACCACGCCGAGCATCATCGGCAGCATGAGCAGTCCCGAGTCGGTGGCGCTGGCGCCGTCGACCATCTGCAGGAAGGTCGGCAGGTAGCTGGCCGCGCCGAACAGGGCGATGCCGACCACAGCGCCGATGACCGCGGTGACGTTGAAGACGCCGTCGCGGAACAGTCGCAGCGGGATGATCGGCTCGACGGCGAAATGCTCGACCAGCACGAACAGGACGGCGCACAGCAGGGCGCCGCCGCCCAGGCCCAGGATCTCCCGGGACCGCCAGGGGTAGGTGGAGCCGCCCCAGGTGGTCAGCAGCACCAGGCAGGTGGAGCCGCCGGCCAGCAGCAGGGCGCCGAGCACGTCCAGGCGGGGGCGGGCGGTGGGCTTGGGGAGCTTGAGGACGAGGGTCACCACGGCGAGGGTGACGAGGCCGAACGGCACGTTGATCAGGAAGCACCAGCGCCAGGAGGCGTGGTCGGTGAAGAAGCCGCCGAGCAGCGGGCCCGCCACCGAGGCGAGCCCGAAGGCGGCGCCGATCAGTCCCATGTAGCGGCCGCGCTGCCGCGGCGGGACGATGTCGGCCATGATCGCCTGCACGCCGATCATCAGTCCGCCGCCGCCCACGCCCTGGACGGCACGGAAGGCGATGAGCTCGTTCATGCTGCGCGACCAGGCGGCGAGCGCCGAGCCGGCGACAAAGGTGAGGATGGCGAACTGGAAGACGCCCTTGCGGCCGAACAGGTCGCCGAGCTTGCCGTAGACCGGCAGGCCGATGGTGGAGGCCAGCAGGTAGGCGGTGACCACCCAGGACATCCGGTCCAGGCCGTGCAACTCGCCGACGATCCGGGGCAGCGCGGTGGCCACGATCATCTGGTCCAGGGCGGCCAGCAGCAGGGCCAGCATCAACCCGGTGAAGACCAGGCGGACCCGGCGCGGGGTGAGTCCGGCCACCGGCGGGTCGACCGCGCCGCCGGCCGGGTCCCGCGTGCCGCCGCCGGCCGGGTCCTGTGCGTCGCCGCCGTCCGGCTCGGCGGCGGAGTCCGCCGGCCGTCCCGGGGCCGGCGGTTCCGGCCGGGCGCCCGGTGCCGGGTCCGGGCCGCCCGGGAGCGGCCCGCCCGCCGCCGCGGTGCCGCCCCCGCCCGGCGGCGCGCCGGCCTCGCCGGGCCCCGCAGCCGTACGCTCGATCACCGTGCCGCCACTCACTGCCACTCCCCTTCGTCGCGCCTGCGTCGCCGCCGTTGTCAGCGGATCCCGCGGTATCCGCTGACGCGACAACGAGAGGCAGCGCCAACGATTGCCAAGAAGGTGGCAAAACCACCCTTTTTGGTGAACGGGCGCCGAAACCCGCAGAGGCGGGCCGAAGGGGTGCGACCGGGGTGACGGTCAGGCGGCCGGCTTCTCGACCTCCGCCGCGAAGGAGGCGAGCACCGCGTCGTAGATCCGGTTCAGGCCCTTGGGCGCGAAGGTGCGCTCGAAGAAGCCGCCAACACCGGTGGCGCCCTGCCAGGCGCTGCCGACCACGACCTTGCTGCGGCCCTCGCCGGCCGGGGTGACGGTCCAGGTGGTGACGAGCGAGGAGTTGCGGTCGCTCTCCACGAGCTGGCCGGGCGTGGGCGCGGTGACGTCGAACAGGCAGTCGCGGACCCGCTTGCTGGTGGCCTGGAGCCGCCAGTGCACGACGGTGCCGGCGCCCTGGCCACCGTCCCTGACCTCGTACTCGCTGAACTGCTCGGGCAGCACCCGGCCGCGCGTGCCCGCGTAGTCGGCGAGCGCGTCGTAGACCCGCTCCGGGGCCGCCGCGACGATCCGCTCGGTGGTGGCCTCGACCAGCGCCATGGCTTGTCTCCTCGTTCGCTGTGCGTACGACCCGGTGGCCGTACGTGTTCTTCACGTGACGCCCAAGCCAACCACACCCGCTTTTCGAATCTGTGTTCTATTGTGGACAGCCGAACGACCGAAGGAGGGTGTCATGCGCTGGGACCGGCTGGGCCACGACGACGCCGCGGGCGCGCTCTTCGGCGCGGACGCGGTGACCTCCAGGACCTTCGACACCCCCGAGTTCCGGGGCATCACCTTCCACGAGATACGGGCCCGGACCATCCTCAACCGGGTGCCGGGCGCGTCCCGGATGCCGTTCGAGTGGACGATCAACCCCTACCGCGGCTGCACCCACGCCTGCGTCTACTGCTTCGCCCGCAAGACGCACAGCTACCTCGACCTGGACACCGGGCGCGACTTCGACAGCCAGATCGTGGTGAAGATCAACGCGCCCGAACTGCTGCGCCGCGAGCTGGCCTCGCCGCGCTGGGCCGGGGAACACGTCGCCATGGGCACCAACGTGGACTGCTACCAGCGGGCCGAGGGCCGTTACCGGCTGATGCCCGGCATCATCGCGGCGTTGCGCGACCGGGCGAACCCGTTCTCCATCCTCACCAAGGGCTCGCTGATCCTGCGCGACCTCGAACTGCTGCGGCAGGCCGCGCGCGTCACCGACGTGTCGATCGCGCTGTCCGTCGGCTTCACCGACGGCGAGATGTGGCGCAGCGTGGAACCGGGCACGCCGTCCCCCGAGACGCGGCTGGCGGTCTGCCGCACCCTTGCCGCGAACGACATCCCCACCGCGGTGCTGATGGCGCCGGTGCTGCCCTTCCTCACCGACACCCCGGAGCAGCTGCGGGCGACGGTACGCGCCATAGCCGCGGCCGGCGCGACCTCGATCACCCCGCTCGTCCTGCACCTGCGCCCGGGAGCGCGCGAGTGGTACATGGCCTGGCTGGCCCGCAACCACCCGCACCTGGTGCGGCGTTACGAGGCGCTATACGCGGGCGGCGCCTATGCGCCCACCTGGTACCAGCGCCGTGTCACCCGCCATGTGCACGAGTTCGCCGCCGAGTTCGGCTGCGGCCCGGCCGGCGGGCGCGGCCGTTCGCGCGGACTTGCCGCCGACGACGGGCAGCCGGACGGCGACGAGCCCGGGACCGTACCGGACGCACAGGCGCCGGGCACCCCCGAGCCGACCCAGCTCACCCTGATGTGACCGCCGGGCCACGAGGCCCGGCACGCGGCCAATGGCGCTCATCTGAATGCCGTCCACATCACATGCGCACAGGACTGGCGCGGAAGTTACCCGCCGGTTAATATCGGAGCAGGCGCACGGAAGGCCGGTGACGCGGCCGTCGTGGCGCCCGTACGACCCTGTACGACGCCCGTGCCGGAACACCCGGCGCGAACAGCACCACGGGCACGACGTGCACGACCTGTGCACCGCCCGGGCACGACCAGGTGCCGGCCCCAGCGCCGGTGACCACATCGTCGGTTCGGCATCATCGCGGCGCGGCCCCGGGACAGGGCCCGCCACCCTCTCCACCACCCTCAGCCGTGCGCGCACGCCGTGCGCCGCGATCGCACCGCACCCGCACCCCGGTCCGCCCGGTGCCGCTTCGGCGGCGCCCGCCGACGGAACCGGGCACTTCCCCGGTGCGCCCGGTCACGAGCACGCGCGGACCCCCGTCACTGGAGTCACGCGATGGACCGTCCGTCCCCGACCACCACGCAGTCCCGCGCCCCGCGGCAGTCACGCGCCGCGCAGGCCCCCGCCCTCGCCGCGCCCGCGCCTACGCACCAGGGCGTCCCACAAGCCCGTACCGCCGTCCCCGCACCGGCCGGCACCCCGGTCCCCCGCGTCATCGCCGTCGTGGGCCTGGGCACGATGGGTACGGGCATCGCCGACGTGCTCACCCGCGCCGGGCACGAAGTCGTCGGCATCGACCTGAGCGAGGCCGCCGGCCGCCGCGCGGTGGCCGTGCTGGAGGAGTCCACCGCCCGTGCCGTCGAACGCGGCCGGCTCACCGCCGGTGAGCGCGCCGACGCGCTCTCCCGGTTCCGCGCCTTCGCCGACCTGCGGGCAGCCGCGGACGCGGACCTGGTCGTCGAGGTGGTGGACGAGCGCTGGGAGACCAAGCGCGAGGTGTTCACCGCCCTGGACCGGATCGCGCGGCCGGACGCGATCCTCGCCACCGGCACCAACGCCCTGTCGGTGACGCGCCTGGCCGCCGAGACCGCCCGCCCGGACCGGGTTCTCGGCCTGCACTTCTTCGCGCCCGCCCAGGCGATGAAGCTGGTCGAGGTGGTCTCCACCGTGCTGACCTCACCGGAGGCCACCCGCGTGGTCACCGCCCTGGTGCGGGGCCTGGGCAAGGAGCCGGTGCCGGTCGGCGACCGCCCCGGCTTCATCGCCGACGGGCTGCTGTTCGGCTACCTCAACCAGGCCGCCGCCATGTACGAGTCCCGGTACGCCACCCGCGAGGACATCGACGCGGCCATGCGGCTGGGCTGCGGCCTGCCGATGGGCCCCCTGGCGCTGCTCGACCTGATCGGCGTCGACACCGCCACCACCGTCCTCCAGGCGATGTACGAGGCCACCCGGGACCGGCTGCACGCCCCGGCGCCGGTGCTCAAGCAGCTCACCGCCGCCGGGCTGCTGGGCCGCAAGTCCGGCCGCGGCTTCTACACCTACCGGGCGCCCGGCAGCGCGGTCGTCGTGCCCGACGCGCAGACACCCGAAACGCAGACGCCCGACGCTCAGCCGGCGGACCCGAGGCCGGCGGACCGGCGCGAAGGGGCCGTCGCCGGCCGCCCGGTGCGCCTGGTGGGCGTCGCCGGATCCGGCACCATGGCGACGGGTATCGCCGAGGTGTTCGCCAAGGCCGGGTACGACGTGGTGCTCGCCGCCCGCACTCCGGACAAGGGCGAGGCGGCGGTGGCCCGGCTCGCCACGTCCCTGGACAAGTCGGTGGCCAAGGGGCGGCTCACCCGGGAGCAGCGGGACGAGGCCGTGGCGCGGGTGCGGCCGGCCGCGTCCTACGACGCGCTCGCCGACGCCGACCTGGTGGTCGAGGCGGTCGTCGAAGACCTGTTCGTCAAGCAGGAGCTGTTCACAGTGCTGGACAAGGTGTGCCGGCCGGGCGCGGTGCTGGCCACCACCACCTCCTCGCTGCCGGTGGTGGCGATCGCGCGGGCCACCGGGCGCCCCCAGGACGTGGTCGGCATGCACTTCTTCAACCCGGCGCCCGCGATGAAGCTGGTCGAGGTGGTGCGCACCGTACTGACCGCGCCGGACGCGCACGCCACCGTGCGCCGGGTGTGCCAGGCCGTCGGCAGACACCCGGTGGACTGCGGCGACCGGGCCGGCTTCATCGTCAACGCGCTGCTGTTCCCGTACCTCAACAACGCCGTGAAGATGGTGCAGGACCATTACGCCGGGGTCGACGCCATCGACGCGGCCATGAAGCTCGGCGGCGGCTACCCCATGGGGCCGTTCGAGCTGCTGGACGTGGTGGGCCTGGACGTGTCGCTGGCCATCGAGAAAGTGCTGCACGAGGAATTCCGCGATCCGGGCCTGGCCCCCGCCCCGCTGCTCGAGCACCTGGTGTCGGCGGGGTGCCTCGGCCGCAAGACCGGCCGCGGCTTCCGCGAGTATGCCCGGCGCTGAGCGGCGCAAGGGCTCCCGTCCGGTGAGCTGGGGCGGGTTTCCGCCAGCCGCCGGGCGGGACGCCCGGGCGTGTTACGTTCCCCACATGTCCCAGTCCGTCAAAACCGACGTCCCCGAGACCGCGAACGGCCGCCGTGCCGCCGCCCAGCGACGGCGCGTACGGCAGGACATCGCCTCGGCCGCCATGCATCTGTTCGCCACCCAGGGCTACGAGGCCACGACCGTCGACGAGATCGCGGCGACCGCGGGCGTGGCCCGGCGCACCTTCTTCCGGCATTTCCGCTCCAAGGAAGAGGCGATCTTTCCCGATCACGACGACACCTTGGTGCGGGTCCAGGCAGTGCTCGACTCCGCCGACCCGCGCGAGCATCCGCTCGACACCGTGTGCCGGGGGATCACCGAGGTGCTGCGGATGTACGCGTACATGCCCGCGGTGTCCGTCGAGCGGTATCGGCTGACGCGGGAGGTGCCGACGCTGCGGGAGCGGGAGATTGCTTCCGTGGCCCGGTACGAGCGGCTCTTCACGCGGTATCTGCTGGGTCACTTCGACGAGGGGGCGCAGCGGGACGGCGACGACGATCCGCTGCTCGCCGAGGTGGCGGCGTCCGCCGTGGTGGCCGCGCACAATCATGTGCTGCGGAGGTGGCTGCGGGCGGACGGTAAGGGCGACGTGGAGGCACAGCTCAACCATGCGTTCGACGTCATCAAGGCGACGTTCGGGACCGGGATAGGGGCAGCGCGGATACCGCGACGGGCCGCCGTCGAACCGCGGGCGACCGTGTCGCGGCAGGGCGAGGTGGTTGTTGCCGTGGCGCGTACGGATGCCTCGCCGGCGCAGATTCTGCGGAGCATCGAGGACGCGTTGCGCAAGGCTTAGGTCTTCCCGGGGGCGGGCTGGGCTTCTTTTCCGTAGGGGTCGGTGCCTGCGGGACGGGGGTCCGAAATCTCATATTTACGGGCCTGGCGGCCCACAAATATAAGTCAGCATTTCGGACCCCCATCCCTCCGGCCCCTCCCGGGCGTCCGGGGGTGCCGGTTCCGGTTCCGGTTCCGTTTCCTGCCGTCCGACGGTGCCGGTCTCGGGGTGCGTTGTCCGGCAGCACCGATCCCGGTTGCTGCCCGTCCGACGGTGCCGGTCCTGGGCCGCTGCCGTCCGGCCGCGCCGGTCCTGGGCCGCTGCCATCGGGCGGCACCGGTCCCGGTTGCTGCCGTCCTGCGGTGCCCGTCCGGGGGTACCTCCGTCGGGCGGCTTCCGGCTGTCTGCGGCCTGTCTGCGGCCGCGCGTCGGTCGTCTGCCGCACCCGCCGAGCGTCTGGTTGCTCATGTGGGCGGGTGGGGTGACACTTGAGAGAAATTGTTGGCACGCAGTGTCTTTACGAGTGGCACGCGGTGCCATACGGTGTTCGTCATCCGGGCTGGCGGTGTGCGGTCATGGGCCGTGCGCCGGCTGTTCCCCTGGGCCCGGAGAAAGGTCTGCGTCACCAGACCTGGCCGCGGGATTCCGCGGTCGTGAGCGCGGCTTCGTGAGGAGCGCGCTGAACGTCAGCTCTGCCGAACCGACGACGGCCCCATTCGATCCGACCCGTGCGTTCCGCGGCCGGTCCGCAGGACGGACGCTTCGCCGGAGGCGAGTTCCATGACGAGTGACACCAAGGAAATTCTGGACGCGATTCTGGAGCCGGAGACATCGGCCGCCGACTTCGCGGGCATGGCGCTGCCCGGCTCGTACCGGGCGGTGACCGTGCACAAGGACGAGGCGGAGATGTTCGCCGGGCTGGCCGGGCGGGACAAGGACCCGCGCAAGTCGCTGCACGTGGAGGACGTGCCCGTGCCCGAACTGGGGCCCGGGGAGGCGCTGGTGGCCGTGATGGCCAGTTCGGTGAACTACAACTCGGTGTGGACGTCGATCTTCGAGCCGGTGTCCACGTTCGGCTTCCTGGAGCGGTACGGAAGGGTGTCGCCGCTGGCCAAGCGGCACGACCTGCCGTATCACGTGATCGGGTCGGACCTGGCGGGCGTGGTGCTGCGGACCGGGGCCGGGGTCAACCGGTGGCACCCCGGGGACCGGGTGGTGGCGCACTGCCTGAGTGTGGAGCTGGAGTCCGCGGACGGGCACGACGACACGATGCTCGACCCGGAGCAGCGGATCTGGGGCTTCGAGACCAACTTCGGCGGGCTGGCCGAGCTGGCGCTGGTCAAGGCGAATCAGCTGATGCCGAAGCCGGAGCACCTGACGTGGGAGGAGGCCGCGTCGCCGGGGCTGGTCAACTCGACCGCGTACCGGCAGCTCGTCTCGCGCAACGGCGCCGGGATGAAGCAGGGCGACAATGTGCTGGTCTGGGGCGCGAGCGGCGGCCTGGGCTCGTACGCCACGCAGTTCGTGCTGGCCGGCGGGGCCACGCCCATCTGCGTGGTGTCCAGCCCGCAGAAGGCGGAGGTGTGCCGGCGGATGGGCGCGGAGGCGATCATCGACCGGACCGCCGAGGGCTACCGGTTCTGGAAGGACGAGCACACCCAGGACCCGCGGGAGTGGAAGCGGTTCGGCGCCCGGATCCGGGAGTTGACCGGCGGCGAGGACGTGGACATCGTCTTCGAGCACCCGGGCCGGGACACGTTCGGGGCGAGCGTGTACGTGGCGCGCCGCGGCGGCACGGTGGTCACCTGCGCCTCCACCTCCGGCTACCGGCACGAGTACGACAACCGGTACCTGTGGATGAGCCTGAAGCGCATCGTCGGCTCGCACTTCGCCAACTACCGGGAGGCGTGGGAGGCCAACCGGCTGATCGCCAAGGGCCGGATCCACCCCACGCTGTCACGCGTGTACCCGCTGGAGGAGACCGGCCAGGCCGCGTACGACGTCCACCGCAACCTGCACCAGGGCAAGGTGGGCGTGCTCGCGCTGGCGCCGCGGGAGGGCCTGGGCGTGACCGACCCTGAGCTGCGCGCCAAGCACCTGCCGGCCATCAACCTCTTCCGCGGCGCGTGAGGCGGCCATGACCATCGAAGAGACCAGGCGCGGACAGGCCGGGCGCGGGCAGAGCGGGCGCGGGCAGAGCGGACGCGAACAGACCGGGAACCAGGCCGGGCGGGAGGACGCCGGCCGCAAGGACGCGGGGCGCGACCGGCCGTGGCTGATGCGCACCTACGCCGGGCACTCCACGGCCGAGGCGTCCAACGAGCTCTACCGCCGCAATCTGGCCAAGGGCCAGACCGGGCTGTCGGTGGCGTTCGACCTGCCGACGCAGACCGGTTACGACCCGGACCACGTGCTGGCCCGCGGCGAGGTGGGCCGGGTCGGAGTGCCGGTGGCCCATCTCGGCGACATGCGGCGGCTGTTCCGGGACATCCCGCTGGAGCGGATGAACACCTCGATGACCATCAACGCCACCGCCATGTGGCTGCTGGCGCTGCTCCAGGTGGTCGCCGAGGAACAGGGCGCCGACATCGCGGCCCTGCAGGGCACCACGCAGAACGACATCGTCAAGGAGTACCTGTCCCGGGGCACGCACGTCTTCCCGCCCGGCCCGTCGCTGCGGCTGACCACGGACCTGATCACGTACGCCGTGCACCGCATGCCCCGGTGGAACCCGATCAACATCTGCAGCTACCACCTCCAGGAGGCCGGGGCGACCCCGGTGCAGGAGATCGCGTACGCCATGTCCACCGCGACCGCCGTACTGGACGCGGTGTTCGCCTCCGGGCAGGTGCCGGAGGAACGCCGGGGCGAGGTCGTCGGGCGGATCTCGTTCTTCGTCAACGCCGGGGTGCGGTTCGTCGAGGAGATGTGCAAGATGCGCGCCTTCGGCCGGATCTGGAACACCGTCACCCGGGAGCGGTACGGGATCCAGGACCCGCGGCACCGCCGGTTCCGCTACGGCGTCCAGGTCAACTCGCTCGGCCTGACCGAGGCGCAGCCGGAGAACAACGTCCAGCGGATCGTGCTGGAGATGCTGGCGGTCACCCTGTCCAAGGACGCCCGGGCCCGCGCGGTGCAGCTCCCGGCCTGGAACGAGGCGCTGGGCCTGCCCCGCCCCTGGGACCAGCAGTGGTCGCTGCGCATCCAGCAGGTGCTGGCCTACGAGAGCGACCTGCTGGAGTACGACGACATCTTCGCCGGCAGCCGGGTGATCGAGGCCAAGGTGGCCGAGCTGACCGAGGCGGCCACCGCGGAGATGGCGCACATCGAGGAGCTGGGCGGGGTGATGGCCGCGGTGGAGTCCGGGTACCTGAAGTCCCGGCTGGTGGCCTCGCACGCGCGGCGCCGAGCCCGGATCGAGTCCGGCGAGGAGAAGATCGTCGGGGTCAACGTGCACGACACCACCGAGCCCAGCCCGCTCACCGCGGACCTGGACACCGCGGTGATGACCGTGGACCCGGCGGGCGAGGCCCGGGTGCTGGCGGGGCTGGAGCGGTGGCGATCCGGCCGGGACGAGCAGCGGGCCCGCGCCGCCCTGGACACGCTGCGCGACGCCGCGGCCGGGACCGCGAACCTGATGGCGCCCACCCTGGAATGCGCCCGCGCGGGCGTGACCACCGGCGAGTGGGCGGGGGCGCTGCGCGAGGTGTTCGGCGAGTTCCGGGCGCCGACCGGGGTGACGTCCGCGCCGGTCGCGGTGGCCGCCGAGGACGCCGGCCCGCTGGCCGAGGTGCGCCGCAGGGTGGCGGCCACCGCGGCGGAGCTGGGTGGCGGGCGGCTGCGGCTGCTGGTCGGCAAGCCCGGTCTGGACGGCCACTCCAACGGCGCCGAGCAGATCGCGGTGCGCGCCAGGGACGCCGGCTTCGAGGTGGTCTACCAGGGCATCCGGCTGACCCCCGAGCAGATCGTGGCGGCCGCGGTCGCCGAGGACGTGCACTGCGTGGGCCTGTCCATCCTGTCCGGCTCGCACAGCGCGCTGGTGCCGGACGTCCTGGACCGGCTGCGCCGGGCCGGGGCCGGCGACGTGCCGGTGGTGGTGGGCGGCATCATCCCGGCCGCCGACGCCAAGGAGTTGCGCGCCGCGGGCGTGGCGGCGGTCTTCACGCCCAGGGACTTCGGTATCACCGGGATCGTCGACCGGATCGTGGACGAGATCCGCCTGGCCAACAAGCTGGAGGTATGACGTGCAATTCGGCCGCACCTACGAGGAGTTCGAGGTCGGTGCCACCTACAAGCACTGGCCGGGGAAGACGGTCACGGAATACGACGACCATCTCTTCTGCCTCCTCACCATGAACCACCACCCGCTCCATCTGGACGCCAACTACGCGGAGCAAAGCACCGACTTCGGCCGGAACGTGGTGGTCGGCAACTACGTGTACTCACTGCTGCTGGGCATGTCGGTGCCCGACGTGTCCGGCAAGGCGATCGCCAACCTGGAGGTCGAGTCGCTGCGGCACGTCGCCCCGACCTTCCACGGCGACACCGTCTACGGCGAGACCACGGTGCTGGACAAGTGGCCCTCGAAGTCCAAGGACGACCGCGGCATCGTCCAGGTCGAGACCCGGGGCTACACGCAAGGCGGGACGCTGGTGTGCGTCTTCCGCCGCAAGGTGATGGTGCCCACCGCCCGCTACGTCAAGGAACGCGGCGGAGAACAGCCCGGTCGCCCGGAGCCGGCGGCCGGCGCCCGAGGAGAGGACCGCTGATGAGCCGGCTTGCGCGGACCGACGGCCTGACCGACGTGCAGCAGGAGATCCTGGCCACCGTACGGTCCTTCGTCGACAAGGAGATCCTGCCGGTCGCGACCGACCTGGAGCACCGCGACGAATATCCCACGGCCATCGTCGAGGGCCTGAAGGACCTCGGCATTTTCGGCCTGATGATCCCGGAGGAATACGGCGGTCTCGGCGAGTCGCTGCTGACGTACGCGCTGACCGTGGAGGAACTGTCCCGCGGCTGGATGAGCGTGTCGGGAATCGTCAACACGCACTTCATCGTCGCCTACATGCTCAAGCAGCACGGCACGCAGGAACAGAAGGACTACTTCCTGCCGCGGATGGCCGCCGGCGAGGTGCGCGGCGCCTTCTCGATGTCGGAGCCGGGCCTGGGCTCGGACGTCTCGGCGATCCGCACCAAGGCGGTACGCGAGGGCGACGCCTATGTGATCAACGGGCAGAAGATGTGGCTGACCAACGGCGGCACCTCCAGCCTGGTCGCGGTGCTGTGCCGGACCGACGAGGGGCAGCCGGCGGACGCGCCGCCGCACCGGTCGATGACCACCTTCCTGATCGAGAAGGAGCCGGGCTTCGGCCCGAACGCCAAGGTCTCCGGGCTGACCGTGCCCGGGAAGATCGAGAAGATGGGGTACAAGGGCGTCGACACCACGGAGTTGATCCTGGAGGACGTGCGGGTGCCGGCCGACCGGGTGCTGGGCGGGGTGGGCGGCCGCGGCTTCTACCAGATGATGGACGGCGTCGAGGTGGGCCGGGTCAATGTGGCCGCGCGCGGCTGCGGGGTGGCCCGGCGGGCCTTCGAGCTGGGCATCTCCTACGCCCAGCAGCGGCACACCTTCGGCCGGCCGATCGCCGAGCACCAGGCGATCCAGTTCAAGCTCGCCGAGATGGCCACCAAGGTGGAGGCCGCGCATCAGCTCATGGTGAACGCGGCCCGCACCAAGGACTCCGGGCAGCGCAACGACCTGGAGGCGGGCATGGCCAAGTACCTGGCCGCCGAGTACTGCAAGGAAGTCGTCGAGGACGCGTTCCGGATCCACGGCGGCTACGGCTTCTCCAAGGAGTACGAGATCGAGCGGCTGTACCGCGAGGCACCCATGCTCCTGATCGGCGAGGGGACCGCAGAGATCCAGAAAATGATCATCGGACGGCGACTGCTGGAGGAGTACCGGATCCAGGGCTGATTGTCCGGTGAATATCCCGACAATACGGGCGGAAAACCGAGGGGAAGGTCACAATCCGTGAGCGGGCGGGCCGCTGGAACCGGCCATCGACTCGCCTTCGAGCTTGCCGAGTTGCCCATGTCAGCCGATACCATCGAGCAAAGCCGCCGTCCCCCGAAGCATTTCGCGGCACCCTCCGCTACGAAGGTCTTCCATGCCCCACAGCCATTCCCCTGCTCCACGCGACCGGGTCCGTCTCGCGCGCGGAGCGACGCCGTGGCTCGCCCCGACCGTGGTCACCGCCGCGGTCACGGCCGGTCTCGCCGGAGCCCGCCGCTCCGGACGCTGGGCGGCCGTGGCCGTCCCCGCCTCCGCGCTCGCGGCGGGCATGCTGTGGTTCTTCCGGGACCCCGAGCGCAGGATCACCGACGCCCGGGTGGTCAGCCCGGCCGACGGGGTGGTGCAGAGCGTCATGCCCTGGAAGGACGGCCGGACCCGCGTCGCGATCTTCATGAGCCCGTTGAACGTCCACGTGAACCGTGCCCCGCTGGCGGGCACGGTCACCTCCGTCGAGCACATCCCCGGCGGGTTCGTACCGGCGTTCAACAAGGAGAGCGAGCACAACGAGCGGGTGGTGTGGCACTTCGACACCGAGATGGGTGACGTCGAGGTGGTACAGATCGCCGGCGCGGTGGCCCGGCGAATCGTTCCGTACGTGCCACGCGGCTGCAAGCTCGAGCAGGGCGAGCGGATCGGGCTGATCCGGTTCGGCTCGCGGGTCGACGTCTACCTGCCGGCGGGCGTCGAGGCCGGTGTCGAGGTCGGGGACACCACCACGGCTGGGGTGACACGCCTTGACCGTGACTGACCCCGATACCGAGCGGGCCACCGGGCCGTCGAACTGGGTGTCCGAACTGGAGGACGAGGTCGACGACCTGCCGTTGTCCACCCGGCTGTCCATCGCCGACGCGCTCACCCTGGGCAACGCGATCTGCGGCTTCATGGCGGTGTACTTCACCACCACCGGGGTGCTGGTGCCGCACCTGATGGGCAACGGCAACGGCGGGATGTCCAAGCACAGCGCGGCCAACGCGGTCACGCTGATGCTGCTGGCCTCCGTGTTCGACCTCTTCGACGGCCTGGTCGCCCGCAAGCTGCGCAGTTCCGCCATGGGGGCGGAACTGGACAACCTGTCGGACCTGATCAGCTTCGGCCTCGCGCCCGCCTACTTCGTGATCGTCTGGGGCATCGTCTCCGACGACGGGCACGGCAAGCTGGCCGCGGCCGCCGCAGTCCTGGTGCTGCTCGCGGTGGTGCTGCGGCTGGCCCGGTTCTCCTGCACCACCCTGCCGGGCGGCGTCTTCCAGGGCATGCCCAGCCCGTTCGGCGCGATGACGGTCGTGTCGCTGGTGCTGCTGGAACTGCCGTTCGTGCCGACGATCCTGGCGATCGTAGGGGTGGCCTGGCTGATGGTGAGCCGGGTCGAGTACCCCAAGCCGCGCGGCCGGCTCGCCCTGGTCACCTTCTGCTGGACCCTGGTCAGCATGGGCTGCCTGGCCGCCTGGTCCCTGGGCGTCCCCGGCGGCCACCAGCTCCTCCAGGCCGGCTGCGCCCTCCAGTGCGCGGCGGCGGCGTGCATTCCGTGCTTCGCCACCACCCGCCGGGTGCACGACTTCCGTGCCAGCCGCCGGGAGGCCCGGGCGACGGCCCGGTAGGCGCTTCTGCTTCTTCTTCGACTGCTACGGCGCGGCCCGCGACCCCGGTGACGGTGGTCGCGGGCCGCGGTCGTTGTACAGGTACGGCGGTACCGGCGACCGCGGCCGCTGTCGTATCGGGGTACGGGCCGCCGCCCCGCCCGTGCCCGGCGGGTGTCGGACAGGGGTGCGGGTCAGGACGCGGGGCCGAGGACGTCAGGTGCCGGGCAGGCGGCGGCCTCCGCCAGCAGCGGGCCGGGCCAGGAGCATGGAGGGGCAAAAGTCGCAGGTCAGGATGCGGGGCCGAGGAGGTCCCGGGCCGGGTGGGCAGCGGCCTCCGCCAGGAGCATGGAGGGGCAAAAGTCGCAGGTCAGGACGCGGGGCCCAGGACGTCACGGGCCAGTTGGGCGGCGGCTTGCTCCAGGAGGGGGCCGGCCAGGGACATGGAGCGGGCCGGGTCGGGTTCGAGGTCGGCGAGGGCGTAGGCGCGGCGGATGCCGGCGGCGGCCAGTTGGGCGGGGGTGAGGGCGAGCCGCCCGCAGACGGCGACGACGTCCAGGCCGCGGGCGCGGGCCGCCCGGGCCACGCCCGCCGGGGCCTTGCCGTGCAGGGTCTGCTCGTCCAGCGAGCCCTCGCCGGTGACGACCAGGTCGGCGCGCTCCAGGGCGGCGGCGAAGCCGAGTACGTCGAGCATCACCTCGATCCCGGGCCGGAAGGCGGCGCCGAGCGCGGCCAGTGCGCCGTAGCCCATGCCGCCGGCGGCTCCGGCGCCGGGCGCCTCGGCGGCCCGGGCCGCCTCCGGGCCGAGGGCGGCGGCCAGCGCCCGCGCGTACCGGCCGAGGGCCGCGTCCAGGACGGCGACGTCCGCCGGGCTCGCGCCCTTCTGCGGGCCGTACACCGCCGCCGCGCCCTTCGGCCCGAGCAGCGGATTGTCCACGTCGCCGGCCAGTACGATCCGGGCGGCGGCCAGCCGCGGGTCCAGGCCGGTGACATCGGCCTCGGCGAGGTCGGCGAGGGCCGCGCCGCCGGGCGCGAGCGGCACCCCGGCCCGGTCCAGCAGCCGGACCCCGAGGGCGCTGAGCATCCCCGCGCCGCCGTCGGTGGTGGCGCTGCCGCCGACCCCCAGGACCACGGTGCGGGCGCCCGCGTCGAGCGCGGCCCGCAGCAGTTCGCCGGTGCCGTACGTGGTGGCGGTCAGCGGCGCGAACACGCCCGGCGGCAGGTACCGCAGCCCGGACGCCTCGGCCATCTCCACCACCGCGGTGGCGCCGCGCAGCGCGTACGCCGCCTCGACCGGCTCCCCCAGCGGCCCGGTGACGCGTACCGTACGGCGCCCGAAGCCCGCGGCGACAGCCGCGTCCACTGTGCCGTCGCCGCCGTCCGCGACGGGCAGCGACTCGACGGCGAGATCCGGCGCCACCGCGCGCAGACCGGCGGTGACGTGCGCGGCCACCTGGACCGCGGTGAGCGAGCCCTTGAACTTGTCGGCCGCGATCAGGACGCGCGGCGCCGGTCGGTCGTCAGCTTCGGACACGGTGTACTCCCCAGCCGGGTACGGATCGTCACGCCGCCTCGGACCCTATCCGGCGCGCGGCGGCCTGCCCATGCCGGAGGCGGAAGGCCCGCACGGTACGGGTCGGGCTTCCCCGCACGCGGCCCCGCCGGTCACGCGCACCCCGTAGGTTGGGCGGCATGACCACGGACTTCGCCACGTACCTCGCGGGCCTGCCCCGGATCCTGGCCGGCGCCAACACGCTTTTCCGCGCCCAGGACGGCCGCCTCCTGATCGTCGAGCCCAACTACCGCCAGGACGGCACCTGGACGCTGCCCGGCGGCACCATCGAGTCCGACCAGGGCGAGACGCCCCGGCAGGCGGCCCACCGGGAGACGCTGGAGGAGATCGGGCTGGACGTGGTGCCGGGCGCGCTGATCGCCGTGGACTGGGTGATGGGCCCGGGCCGGCCGCCGCTGGCCACCTACCTCTACGACGGCGGAGTCCTCACCGAGGACCGGCTCGCCGCGATCCGGCTCCAGGAGGAGGAACTCGACTCCTGGCGCCTGGTCTCCGCGGAGGAGCTCGGCGACTTCCTCAGCCCCGGCGCCGCCCGCCGCGTCCTTGCGGGCCTGGCCGCCCTCCTGGCCGGCACGGGCCCGGCTGAACTCGTCAACGGCCGCCCCGCCGACGCGCTGCCCACGCAGTGATCCGTACGCCACTCGGCGGGGCCCCCGACGTGCACGCGATGGCCGACGCCCTGTGCACCGTGCCCGGTGTGGTGGCCGTCCTGCTCGGTGGCAGCCGGGCGCGCGGCGCCCACCGGCCGGACTCCGACTGGGACCTGGGGGTGTACTACCGCGAGCCGCTGGACGTGGAGCGGCTGGCAGCGCTCGCCCGGGAGTTCACCGGCCGCGTGGTCGAAGTGGCCGGGCCCGGCGGGTGGGGGCCCTGGGTGAACGGCGGTGCCTGGCTCAGCGTGGACGGCGCCGCCGTCGACTGGATTCTGCGCGACCTGGACCGGGTCCGGGCAGTGTGGGCGGATTGCCGCCGGGGCCGCTACGAGGTGGGGGCCCAGCCCGGGCATCCGCTGGGCTTCTGGTCGCCCTGCTACGCCGGCGAGGTGGCCCTCGGCCGGGTCCTGGCCGATCCGGACCGTGAACTGACCGCCCTTCAGCAGCAGACCGAGGTCTACCCCGAGCCGCTGCGCGCCGCACTTGCCGAAGCGGCCTGGGAGGCGGAGTTCACCGTGTCGGCGGCGGCCAAGTCCGCCCGCCAGAGCGACGTCCTGCACGTCGCCCTGTGCCTGACGCGCGCCTTCGGCATCCTGGCCCAGTCCCTGCACGCCCACCACCGCCGCTGGTGCCTGAACGAAAAGGGCGCGCTGGCCGCGGTCGCGGCGCTGCCCGGAACCCCACCCGGGTTCGCCGACCGAGCCGAGGCGGTACTGGCCGCACCCGGGCGCGAGCCGGCGGAGCTGCTGCGCAGTATCGCAGCGGCAGCGGAACTGGTCGCCGAGGTGCGGGCCGTACTCGACGGCGGGGCGGGCTGAGGCGACCGGCCCCGCCGGGCCGCACAATCCGGCGCCGAACGCCGTGCCGGTCGCGGAAGTGCGCGGCACACTCGCCGGGCAGGCAGCGAAGGCCGGCCTGCGCAAAATCTGACCGCCGCCCCAGGCGCCGCCGTGCGGCGCAGTTGGTCACCGACGTACGCGGCGCGGTCACCGGCCCGCCGGGGAACCCCGCAGGCCGAGGCATCCAGCCCCACCGAGCCGCACCATCCGGTGTGCCGAACACCGAAGTACGCAGCGCCGGGCAGACGGCGAAGGCGAGCCCGACGTTCAGACCGCCGCCCTCGGCGACGTGCGGCGGAGGTGGCGCAGGACGGCCTTGGCCGCGTTGTGGCCGCTCATGCCGTGGACGCCGGGGCCGGGGGGGGTGGCGGAGGAGCAGAGGAAGACGCCGGGGCGGGGGGTGGCGTAGGGGATCGCGGCCAGGCGGGGGCGCAGGACGGTCTGGAAGCCGGCGAAGGCGCCGCAGGCGATGTCGCCGCCCACGTAGTTGGCGTTGCGGGCGGCGAGTTCGGCGGGGCCGCTGATCGCGCGGGCCAGCACCAGGTCGCGGAATCCCGGGGCGAAGCGTTCGATCTGCCGCTCGACGACGTCGGTGGCGTCGCCGTGCCAGCCGTTGGGGACGTGGCCGTAGGCCCAGAAGACGTGCTTGCCGGCGGGCGCGCGGGAGGGGTCCACGACGCCGGGCTGCGCGGTGATCAGGAACGGGGTGTGCGGCGGACGGCCGGTGACCGCGCGGGTGAGCGCGTCGCCGATCTCGGCGTAGGTGGGGCCGATGTGCACGGTGCCGGCCCGTCGGGCGGCCTCGGCGGTCCACGGCACCGGGCCGTCCAGTGCGTAGTCGATCTTGAAGACGGAGGCACCGTAGCGGTAGCCGCGGTAGGCGTCGCCGAGGGCGGCGATCCTGGCCAGCGCGGTGGGCGAGGTGTCGAAGACGTAGGCACGGGCCGGCGGCAGCTCGTCCAGCTTGCGCACGGTGACCCCGGTGCGGATCTCGCCGCCGAGTTCGCGCAGGTACGAGCCGAGGGCGTCGGCGATGGCCTGGGAGCCGCCGCGGGCCACCGGCCAGCCGCGTTCGTGCGCGGCCAGCGCGAACATCATCGCGGTGGCGCCGGTCAGCGGTCCGGTGAGCCGGGAGATCGCGTGCGCGGCCAGCCCCGCCAGCATGCCGCCGGCCTTGGGGTCGTGGAAGCGGCGCCGGAGCACGGCGACCGGCGGCAGCCCGGTCAGGCCGAAGCGGGCGAAGCGGTAGGGGTCCCGGGGCAGCCCGGCCCAGGGCGGGCGCAGGAAGTCCGCGGCGATCGTGTCCCAGTGCCCGGTGTACGGGGCCAGCAGCTTGCGGTACACGGGCGCGTCGCGCGGGCCGAGCGAGGCGGCGGTCTCCCCCACGGTGCGGCCGAGCACGGCGGCGGTGCCGTCGGGGAAGGGGTGCGCCATGGGCACCTCGGGCTGGAGCCATTCCAGGCCGTGGTCGGCCAGCGGCAGGGTACGGAAGACGGGCGAGCCGATGCCGAAGGGGTGCACGGCGGAGCAGGTGTCGTGCCGGAAGCCGGGCAGGGTCAGCTCCTCGGTGCGGGAGCCGCCGCCGATGGTGTCCGCGGCCTCGTAGAGCTGTACGGACAGGCCCGCCCGGGCGAGTTCGACGGCCGCGGTCAGCCCGTTGGGGCCCGCGCCGACGACCACGGCGTCGGCCACGACGGCCCGGCTCACCGCCCGTCCGCCTTCGTCCCGGGGGCCGCGGGGCCGTCGTCCCGGCCCGTGTCGTCCGGACCCGTACCCGTGCGAGGGCCCGTACCGGAGTCCGGGTCGGCCAGCAGCCCGATCACCCGGCGGACGGTGTCCTCGTCGCGGGCCACGGTGAACGGCAGGGTGTTGCCGCCGGCGACGTCGAAGGGGCGGCCGGCCGCGGTCAGGCTCGCGCCGCCGGCCTCGGTGACCAGCAGCAGGCCGGCCGCGTGGTCCCAGGGCGCCTCCCAGAAGAAGAGCACCCCGTCGGACCGGCCCCGGGCGACGTCCAGGTAGGCCAGGCCCGCACTGGCCCGCAAGGGGGTGGCTTCGACGCCTGCGGCCGCCATCCGGTCCAGCAGGACGCGGCCGCGGGGGTGCCGGAAGACCGGGTTGGAGGTCCATATCCGCAGCGGTTCCGCGGTGGTCCGGGTGCGCATCGGCCGGCCGTCCATGCGGGCGCCGTCGCCGAGCCGGGCGGTGGCGAACAGGCCGAGCCGGGGGCCGTACGTCCAGGAGGCGAGCGGGCTGCCGTGCTGGACCAGGGTGACCAGGGTGGAGAAGTCGTCCTCGCCGCGGACGAAGGAGGCGGTGCCGTCGATCGGGTCGACCACCCACACCGGGTCCGGGCCGTGCAGCAGCCCGAGCCGCGCCGGGTCGGCGCTCACCGCCTCCTCCCCGACCACCACGGAGCCGGGCAGGAGTGCGGTGAGCCGCTCGGTCAGTACGTCCTCGGCCCGCCGGTCGGCGGTGGTCACCAGGTCGTGCGGGCCGGACTTGTGGGCTATGTCGCGGTCGGTCAGCGCCCGCCAGCGCGGCATGACCTCGGCGGCGACCACGGCCCGTACGGTGTCCTCGACGGCGGCGAGCAGGTCGTCGCCGACGCCGGGCGCGGCACCACCGGTGTAGGCCCTCCCGCTGTTCGCGCCTGCGACTTCATAGCCCATACCGCCATCCAATCAGACGGCCGCCCGGCGTGGCGGGGCGACGGCCGTGAAGAGGGTGTACAGCAGCAGCGAGGTGCCCAGCCCCACCGCCCAGCCGTAGTCGGCCAGGGGTTTGAGGAACGGGATCACGCCGTCGTGCGGGTAGGGTCCCTGGCCGGGCGCGGAGTAGGAGCCGCCGACCGCGAGCACCCCGCCGACCAGGAAGGCCGCCACGGCCCGCCAGTTCCAGCCGGCGTCGTACCAGTAGCGGCCGGCCGGGTCGTACAGCTCGCTCAGGTGCAGTTCGGCCCGGCGCACGATCCAGTAGTCGGCGATGAGGATGCCGGCCACGGTGCCCAGCACCCCGCCGACGAAGCCGAGCCAGGTGTAGATGTAGAGCTGCGGGGTCGACAGCAGCTTCCAGGGGAACATGAGCACGCCCACCACGCCGGTGATCAGCGCCCCGGTACGGAAGCCGATGACCTTCGGGGCCAGGTGGGACAGGTCGTACGCCGGGGAGACCACATTGGCGGCGATGTTGACGGAGATGGTCGCCACCAGCACGGTCAGCAGGGCGTAGAGCAGACCGATGGTGTTGTGGGACTTGGCGGTCAGCGCGATCGGGTCCCACAAGGTGGTGTCCTTGGTGCCGTAGACGGCCTGGGCGCCGGAGGTGACCAGGACCGACAGCAGCGCGAAGGCGGTCATCGTGGTGGGCAGGCCCAGCGACTGGCCCCATGCCTGGGCACGCTGGCCGGCGCCGAAGCGGGTGAAGTCGGGGATGTTCAGCGCCAGGGTGGACCAGAAGCCGATCATGCCCATGAGGGCGGGGAAGAACACCTTCCAGAAGCGGCTCCCCCAGCCGAGCTGCGAGGGCTGGTGCAGCAGCGGGCCGAAGCCGCCGGCCTTGACCGCGATCCAGATCAGCAGCACCACCGCGCCGGCCAGGACGAAGGGCGCGGCCCAGTTCTCGAAGCGGCGCAGGGTCTGCATGCCGCGGGCGATGATGGCCAGTTCCAGCGCCCAGAACAGCACGAAGCACAGCCACAGCGGCCAGGGGTAGCCGGCCAGGTGGCGGGCGCCGGCCCAGTCGCCGGGCAGGATCCGGTCCAGCAGCACGAAGATGCCCTGGCCGCCGATCCAGGTCTGGATGCCGAACCATGCGCAGGCGACGGCGGCGCGCACCAGCGCGGGCAGGTTGGCGCCGCGCAGCCCGAAGGAGGCGCGGGCCAGCACCGGGAAGGGGATGCCGTACTTGGGTCCGGCGTGGCCGGTGAGCAGCATCGGCACCAGCACGATCACATTGGCCAGCGCGATGGTGAGCACGGCCTGTTTCCAGTCCATGCCGAGCGCGACCAGGCCGGAGGCAAGAGTCCAGGAGGGGATGTTGTGGGCCATGCCGACCCACAGGGCGCTGAAGTTGTACGTGGTCCAGGTGCGCTGTGCGACGGGGACGGGCAGCAGGTCGGCGTTGGCGTAGTGGCCGGAAGGGGCGACCGCGCCGGCGGGGAGGTCGGCGCGGTCGTCGGTCGGTGCGGCTAGGGCCATGGGCACCTCGTCGGTTTCAGCGGAAGGCGGGGATGACGTGCTCGCCGTAGGCGTCGACGACCGACTCCTTGGCGTCGTGCATGTCGTAGACCGCGAACTGGTCGACGCCCAGGTCGCGCAGCGCCGCCAGCTTGGCCGTGTGGGCCTCGGGCGGGCCGATCACGCAGAAGCGGTCCACGATGTCGTCGGGCACGAAGGCGGTGTCGGGGTTGCCGGCCCGGCCGTGGTGCGCGTAGTCGTAGCCTTGGCGGCGCTCGATGTACGCGGTCAGGTCGTCGGGGACCGCGGCGGAGTGCGCGCCGTAGCGGCCGACCAGGTCGGCGACGTGGTTGCCGACCATGCCGCCGAACCAGCGGCACTGCTCGCGGGCGTGTGCCAGGGCCTGCGGGGAGTCGTCCTCGGTGACGTACGCGGGCGCGGCCACGCACACGGTGATCGCGGACGGGTCGCGGCCGGCCTTCTCGGCGGCCTCGCGGACCGCCTTGACCATCCATTCGGTGAGGTAGAGGTCGGCGAGCTGGAGGATGAAGCCGTCGGCCTTCTCGCCGGCCAGGGCCAGCGCCTTGGGGCCGTAGGCGGCCATCCACACCGGCAGCCTGCCGTCGCGCACCCACGGCAGCCGCACCGCGGTGCCGTCCACCACGGCCTCGCGGCCCTCGGCGAGGTCGCGGATGACGGTGATGGCCTCGCCGAGCCGGGCCAGGGAGTCGGGTTTGCGGCCGGCCACCCGCACCGCGGAGTCGCCGCGGCCGATGCCGCAGACGGTGCGGTTGCCGTACATGGAGTTGAGGGTGGCGAAGGTGGAGGCGGTCACCTCCCAGGTGCGGGTGCGCGGGTTGGTGACCATGGTGCCGACCACGAGCCGTTCGGTGTGCTCCAGGATCCGGCTGTGGATGACGAACGGTTCCTGCCACAGCACGGCGGAGTCGAAGGTCCAGCCGTGGGTGAAGCCGTTGCGCTCGGCGCGGCGCATCAGGGCGACGACGTCCGAGGCGGGCGGGTCGGTCTGCAGGACGAGGCCGAAGTCCATGCGGCGCTCCTTCGGGGATCAGTCGAGGTAGCCGGTCAGGCCGCGCGGGGTGTACCGGCCGTGCCCGGCCCGGCCGACGAAGGACCGGTCCCGGATCACGGGCACGCCCCGGGAGAGCACGGTCTCCACCCGGCCGGTGATCCGCTTGCCCTCGTAGGCGCTGTAGTCGACGTTCATGTGGTGGGTCTGCGCGGAGAGCACCTGCTGGGCGTGCGGGTCGTAGACCACCAGGTCGGCGTCGGCGCCGGGGGCGATCGTGCCCTTGCGCGGGTAGAGGCCGAACATCCGGGCCGGTGTGGCGCAGGCGATCTCGATCCAGCGGCGGCGGCTGATGTGGCCGTCCAGCACGGCCTGGTGCAGCAGGTCCATCCGGTTCTCCACGCCGGGCAGGCCGTTGGGGATCTTCGAGAAGTCGCCGCGGCCCATGTCCTTCTGGCCGGTGAAGCAGAACGGGCAGTGGTCGGTGGAGACCACCTGGAGGTCGTTGGTGCGCAGGCCCTGCCACAGCGCCGCCTGGTGCTCGGCGGGCCGCAGCGGGGTGCTGCACACGTACTTGGCACCCTCGAAGTCCGGCTCGGCGAGGTTGTCGGTGGACAGGAACAGATACTGCGGGCAGGTCTCGCCGAAAACCGGCAGGCCCTGGTCGCGGGCGGCGGCGAGTTCGGCGACCGCCTGCTGGGCGGAGACGTGCACCACGTACAGCGGGGCGCCGGCCACCCGGGCGAGCTGGATGGCGCGGTGGGTGGCCTCGGCCTCCAGCAGGGCGTGCCGGACCTCGCCGTGGAAGCGCGGGTCGGTCTTCCCGGCGGCGAGCGCCTGCTGGACCAGGACGTCGATGGCGATGCCGTTCTCGGCGTGCATCATGATCAGCCCGCCGTTGCCGGCGGCCCGCTGCATGGCCCGCAGGATCTTCCCGTCGTCGCTGTAGAAGACCCCGGGATAGGCCATGAACATCTTGAAGCTGGTGACGCCCTCCTCGACCAGGACGTCCATCTCCTTGAGGGAGTTCTCGTCCACGTCGGAGACGATCATGTGGAAGCCGTAGTCGATGGCGCACTTGCCGTCGGCCTTGGCGTGCCAGGCGTCCAGGCCGGCCCGCAGCGAGTGCCCGACGCCCTGGATCGCGAAGTCGACGATGGTGGTGGTGCCGCCCCAGGCCGCGGCGCGGGTGCCGGTCTCGAAGGTGTCGGAGGCGGTGGTGCCGCCGAACGGCATCTCCATGTGGGTGTGGGCGTCCACGCCGCCGGGGAGGACGTACTTCCCGGTGGCGTCGATGACGGTGTCGGCCTGCCAACTCGCCGCCAGGCCGCTGTCCCGGTCGGCGAGCGCGACGATCCTGCCGTTCTCGATCAGGACGTCGGCGTACGTCTCGTCGGCGGCGGTGACGACCAGGCCGCCGCTGACCACGGTGCGGGCGCTCATGCCGGGGTGCCTCCTTGCGCGGCGGAGTC
This sequence comes from Actinacidiphila acididurans, assembly GCF_016918855.1. GTDB lineage: Bacteria > Actinomycetota > Actinomycetes > Streptomycetales > Streptomycetaceae > Actinacidiphila > Actinacidiphila acididurans. Next base: position 155,610 of record NZ_JADKYB010000011.1, on the reverse strand, counting down.
GGCGCCCCCGGCCCCGGCCGATTCCAGGGCGGCCTGCGCCTCCTTCAGAGCCGCGCCGAGGGCGGTCGCGCCCTCCTCGGCCTCGGCGACGGTCAGCGACAGCGGCGGCGCGATGCGCAGGGCGTTGCCGGCCCGGCCGCCCTTGCCGATGAGCAGGCCGTGTTCCCGGGCCGCCTCCAGGACCAGGCCCGCGGCGGTCGCGGACGGGATGTCGGTGCCGGGCTCGACGAGTTCGACGCCCAGCATCAGGCCGCGGCCGCGCACCTCGCGGACGATGCTCAGGCTTGCGGCCAGCGATTCCAGCCGGGACCTGAGCAGGCCGCCGACGCGGCGGGCGTTGCCCTGAAGGTCGTGGTCGAGCAGGTGGCCGAGGTTGGCGAGGGCGGCGGCGGTGGTGATCGGGCTGCCGCCGAAGGTGGAGATGGAGTTCGCGGTCAGGCAGTTCATCACCTCGGCGCGGGCCACCACGCCGCCCATGGACATGCCGTTGCCGATGCCCTTGGCGAAGGTGAGGATGTCCGGCGGGCCGGCCTGGCCGTGCGCCTGCCAGCCCCAGAAGTGGTCGCCGGTGCGGCCCCAGCCGGCCTGCACCTCGTCGGTGATCCACAGGATGCCGTGCCGGTCCAGCACTTCCTTGAAGGCGGCCAGCAGTCCGTCCGGGCCGGAGGTGAAGCCGCCGACGCCCTGCACGGGTTCGGCGATCAGCGCGGCGACCTGGCCGCCGGCCTGGCCGAGCACGTCCTCCAGGTCGGCCACGCACGCGGCAATGAACTCGGCGTCGCTCAGGTGCGCGTACGGGCCGCGGGTGCGCACGCCGCCGTGCACGTAGAGCGTCTGGAGCGGGGAGAGGCTGGTCGGGGACCAGGACGCGTTGCCGGTGATGCCGATCGCGCTGAAGGAGCGGCCGTGGTAGCTGTTGCGCAGCGCCAGCACCTGGTTGGAGCGGCGGTAGGAGGTGGCCAGCAGCAACGCGGTGTCGTTGGCCTCGGTACCGGAGGTGGTGAAGAAGACCCGGGCGTCGGGGATGCCGGACAGGCGGGCAATGCGCTCGGCGAGTTCAACCGCCTGGCGGCTGAGGTAGAGGGTCGAGCTGTGCAGGATCTTCCCGGCCTGCTCGGTGATCGCTGCGGTGACCTCGGGCAGCGCGTGGGCGGTCATGGTGGTGAGGATGCCGCCGAAGAAGTCCAGGTAGCGGTTGCCCTCGGCGTCCCAGACGTGCCGGCCGGCGCCGTGCGTCAGCTCGATGGGCTTCGCGTAGTACGTGGCCAGCCAGTCGGGCAGCACCGCGCGGTGCCGGGCGAGCAGGGCGGCGTGCTGGTTCTCGGTCACGGTGGCCATCGCTCACGCCTCCGTCAGGGTGCCGTAGGCGTCCGGGCGGCGGTCGCGGTAGAACGCCCAGGTCTGGCGTACCTCGTCGATCAGCCCGAAGTCCAGGTCGCGGACCACGAGTTCCTCCTTGGTGTCGGAGGCGGCGTCGCCGACGAGCTGACCGCGCGGGTCCACGAAGTAACTGGTGCCGTAGAAGTCGTTGTCACCGTACGGCTCCTGGCCGACCCGGTTGATCGCGGCGATGAAGTACTCGTTGGCCACGGCCGCGGCGGGCTGCTCCAGTTGCCACAGGTACGCGGACAGGCCGCGGCTGGTGGCGCTGGGGTTGTAGACCAGCTGGGCGCCGGCCAGGCCCAGGGCGCGCCAGCCCTCGGGGAAGTGGCGGTCGTAGCAGATGTAGACGCCGATGCGGCCGACGGCGGTGTCGAAGACCGGCCAGCCGAGATTGCCGGGCTTGAAGTAGTACTTCTCCCAGAAGCCCTTGACCTGCGGGATGTGGTGCTTGCGGTACTTGCCGAGGTACGTGCCGTCGGCGTCGATCACGGCGGCGGTGTTGTAGTAGAAGCCGGACTGCTCGATCTCGAAGACCGGGACGACCATGACCATGCCCGTCTCGCGGGCCAGGGCCTGCATCCGGGTGACCGTGGGGCCGTCCGGGACGGGTTCGGCCCACTGATAGTGCTCGGCCTCCTGGACCTGGCAGAAGTAAGGGCTGTTGAACACCTCCTGGAAGCCGATCACCTTGGCGCCCTGGGCGGCGGCCGCCCGCGCGTGTTCCTCGTGCTTGGCGATCATCGACTCGGTGTCACCGGTCCAGGTGGCCTGGACCAGTGCGGCACGCACGACATTGCTCATGGCAAGCTCCTCTGACGTGACGTCACGCCGGTTCTACGCACGTAGATCCCGCCGTGGGGACGAACGTAGAAGCGCACCGCCCACTGTGGCAAGACCGCTGCCGTTACCGCAGGAAGACGTTTGCATTTCGCTGCCCGCTGACCCGTTCGGGTGTCCGCCGGACGGGGTCTGCCGCCCGGTGGTGCGGGTGGACATGGCTCAGGGGGCGGGCAGGCCGGCCCGGCGCAGGGCCGCGGCGATGTCCCGGCGGCGTGAGGTGGACACGCGGGCCGAGGCCGTCAGCAGGGCGGCGGCCAGGGCGGGGCGGGCACGGACCACGGCGGCGGCGTCCTCGGTGGACCGGGTACGCGCGAGGGTCGCCAGGAGTTCGGCCGCCTCGTCGTGGTGGCCGGCGCCGGTGAGGGCATCGGCCACCAGCGCGATGTCGGCCGGCGGCCGGGCCGCGGCCTGGTGGAGCAGGGTGCGGCAGTCCTCGCCCCGGCCCTCGGCGGACAGGGCCGCGGCGGCTGCGGCCAGCGGCGCCGGGGGCAGGGCCGCGGACTCCCACAGCAAGGTCGCCGCGTCGGCGCCGAGCCCGGCGTGCTCCAGGGCGCGTACGAGGTAGGGCAGCCGCTGGGCCGGGCCCTCTGCGGCTTCGCACAGGGCCACGTAGGCGGCCCCGCTCTGCCCGGCCCGGCGCAGGTCGCCGAGCCGGGTCGCGTACGCCTGCGCCTCCGCCGTCCAGCGCGGGTCGGCCAACTGCGGCCTGGAGGGTGCGGCGGCGGCCTCGGGCGCGCCCGCGAACCGGGCCCCGCGCGGGGTCGCGACCGCAGGCTCTGCGGTGGTCACGGGCACGGCTTCGGTACGCCCCTGCGCCGCGGTGGGCGCTCCGGCGAACCGCGCGCCGCGCGGCGCGGGCTCGGGGGTCACCGGCACGACCGGCACCACGGGCGTGTCCTCGCCCGCCTCCTCGTACGCCCCGGCGAACCGCGCCCCACGCGGCCGGGTGCCCCGCCCGCCGCCCCGCTTCCGTCCTGCCCCGCCGGCCCAGGACGCGACCCGCCCGGGCCGTGCGGACCTGGCCGCCGGCTCCTCCGGCTCGGGGCCGGTGCCCTCGTCGGGACCGGCCTGGTGGGGTAGGGGTACCCGAGCACCGGCTGAGCCGGGAATCCGGCCCGGGTCGGCGCTCTCGTCGGACCCGGCGTCATGCGGTGCGGGTATCCCGCTCGTCGGCCCGGCTCGGTGCGGTACGGCGCCCGGGTTCGACGCGGCCGCCGCCGGTCGTCGCGGCGCCGGCGCGTGGTCCTGGCCTGCGACGTACTCCGCGGCGGCCGCCGGGTGCGGCAATGCGCTCTGTGCCGGGACACCCGGCCCGAACCGTTCCCACGCCCCGGCCGGACCCCGCGGAACCGAGCCGCCCGCCGCGCCCCCGGACGGCGACGCAGCCGTCTGCGGCGCCGGCGCTTGGTCCTGGCCCGCGACGTACTCCGGTACGGGACCCGGTCCGCGCCGCTCCCCCGCGAATGCCGCGCCGGCCGGTACGTACTCCCCCGCGGCCGCCGGGTGCGGCGATCCGCCCTGCGCCGGGACACCCGGCCCGAAGCGTTCCCACGCCCCGGCCCGACCCGGCGGGACCGACCCGCCCGCCGCTCCTCCGGACGGCGGCGGCGCCGTCTCGTCGCGGAAGAGGGGGCGGCCGTCGGTCGGGGGCGGGGTCAGGGCGGCCAGGCGGCGGGTGAGTTCGTCGTAGCGGGCGACCGCGCGTTCGCGGTCGTCGCGGGCCCAGGCCAGGGCGTTGGCGAGGCGGGCGGTGGCGGGGTTGCCGGGGTGGCGGGCGGCCTGGTCGCGGGCGCGGGTCGCCTCGCGCTCACGCAGGACGGCCGCGTCGCGGACCCGTACGGCCGCGGTCATGCGGGCGCGCAGGGCCCGGTCGGCGCCGGGGACGGCGTCCCAGACGGTGACGGCGGCCTGGTGGAGGGCGCGGGCCCGGGCCAGTTCGGCGTCCTGCGGCGGGCCGCCGCGCGCCGCCGCCAGGTCGTGCAGCAGGGCGCGCACCACGTCCCACGGCGGCAGGTCCGTACCGCCCTCGAACGCGGCCGCCGCGCCCGGCTCCCGCGCGGCGAACACCCCGTACCAGCCCGGCCGGTCGCCGAGGGCGGCGACCAGGGATCGGAACCAGTACGTGAAGTCCGTCGCCGCACCCGCCAGTTCCGTCGCCATCACATCCTCGGCCGTCAACCGCGTCGAATCCGATTCCCGCGGATCCGCTCCTTCGCGTCCTTCGAATCCGGTCGGCCATTGCACACCCGGCGCGTTACGGCCCTGCTACGGACAGTTTTCCGGCAGCGACGCGATTCGACAGGCAAACTTGCAAGTTTTCCTGTCGAAGCTCTACGCTGGGATTATGCCGAACCAGGACCAGGCCCGCATCGCCGACGAGCTGACGACACTTGTCTCGCAGCTCCAGCGGCGGCTGCGCGTGGCCTCCGCGGAGGGGGCGCTGACCCCGTCGCAGACGTCCGCGATGGCCCGGCTGGACCAGGAAGGCCCGGCGACCACCGCCGACCTGGCCCGCGCCGAGCTGGTGCGGCCGCAGTCGATGCGGATGACGCTCGCCGCCCTGGAGGAGCGCGGCCTGGTGGCCCGCGCCCCGCATCCGACCGACGGCCGCCAGGTGGTCTTCTCGCTCACCGAAGCCGGCGTCGAGCTGCGCGGGTCGGGCCGCAGGGCCCGGCGCGGCTGGCTGGCCGAGGCGATCGGCGCCGGGCTGACGGCGGACGAGCAGGACACGCTCGACGCCGCCCTGCCGCTGTTGCGCAAGCTGGTGCAGCAGTGACCGCAGGGCTCGGTCACCGGCACTCCGCGCTTCCCGCCGTCACCGGCGGCAAGCCGGCGTCCCCCGGGCGGGCCTTCGGCGCGCGCCTGGTCACGCCCCTCATGCTCGGCTCGGTGCTCAACCCGGTGAACTCCACGATGATCGCCACCGCCCTGGTGGCCATCGGCCACAGCTTCCACGCCGGGGCCGCGCAGACCGCCTGGCTGGTGTCGAGCCTGTATCTGGCCAGCGCCGTCGCCCAGCCCGCGATGGGCAGGCTGGCCGACCGGCTCGGGGCGCGCCGGGTGTTCCTGGCCGGGCTGCTGATCGTGGCCGCGGCCGGCGCGGTGGGCATGCTGGCACCGGCCCTGAGCTGGCTGATCGTCTCGCGGGTGCTGCTCGGCGTCGGCACCTCGGCGGCGTATCCGGCGGCGATGGCCCTGCTGCGGGCGCACTCCGAGGAGGTGGGCGTCCCGACCCCGCGCCCCGTGCTGGGGCTGCTGTCCCTGGCCGGCCTGTCCAGCGCGGCGATCGGCCCGGTGCTGGGCGGAGTGCTGTCGGCCACCCTGGGCTGGCGGGCCGTCTTCGCCGTCAACATCCCGCTGGCCGGACTCGCCTTCGTACTGGCCGCGGCCTGGCTGCCGGTGTCGCGCCCGCGCCCGGCCGGCTCCCGCGCCGCCGGCACGGAAGGGGCTCGCGCGGCCGGTACGGAACGCTCCCTCGACCCGCTCGGCATCACCCTCTTCGCCGCGGTCCTGACCGTCCTGCTGTTCTTCCTGATGAAGCTGGACGCGCCCCAGTGGCCGCTGCTCGCCCTGGCCGTCGTGCTGGCCGCGGCCCTGGCCGGCTGGGAGCTGCGCCGCAAGGCCCCCTTCCTGGACCTGCGCATGCTGGCCCGCAACCGGCCGCTGAGCGTCACCTATCTGCGGCACGGCATGACGTACCTGGTCATCTACTGCGTGATGTACGGGTACGCGCAGTGGCTGGAGGAGGCGCACGGCTACTCCTCCGCCCGGGCCGGGCTGCTGGTACTGCCCATGTCGGCGGCCGCGATGGTGACATCGCTGCTGGGCGCGCGCACCAGGAGCATCCGCGCGCCGCTCGGCCTGGCGGCGGTGCTGCTGGTGGCCGGCAGCGCGGTGCTGCTGCTGGCCGGGCACACCTGGCCGGCACTGGCCCTGGGCGCGGCGGGCGCGCTGTTCGGCCTGCCGCAGGGGCTGAGCTCGACCGGCAACCAGGCCGCGGTGTACGCGCAGGCGCCCGCCGGCGAGATCGGCGCCGCGGCCGGACTCCAGCGCACCGCGCAGTACGTGGGCGCGATCACCGCGGCCAGCCTGATCGGCCTGTTCTACGGGCAGCGCGCCACCGACTCCGGCCTGCACGCGATGGCGGCGACCGCCGCCGTCCTGAGCCTGGCCGTCCTGCTGCTCACCCTGCTGGACCGAGCGCTTCGGGGGCGGCAGGGTGCGTGACCGCTCCTTCGTGGGCTCCGGCCCTTCCCCTGCGCCCGGGGGCACGCACCCGTCTGCCGCCACCCGTGGTACCCGGGCTCTCGCCCGGCGTTGGGCCGGTCGCGCCCACGCGGCGCCATCCGCAGATCAGAGGCAGCCCCGCGCCCCTTGGTACTCCGGGCTCGCCGCTGGCACTCCGGGTTCGCCGCCCGGATCCCGGACCGTCCGCGCGTCGATCACCCGTCGCCCATGAACCACCGCACACCCATGACGACCCGCACCACCGAGGAGAACCACCGCATGACCGCCACCACACTCGACCCCCGTACCGCGCTCGTCGTGATCGACCTCCAGCAGGGCATCGTCGGGCTGCCCACCGCGCACCCGGCGAAGGAGGTCGTGGCCCGCAGCGCGGAGCTGGCCGCGGCCTTCCGGGAGCGCGGCCTGCCTGTCGTCCTGGTGAACGTCTCGGGCATGGCCCCGGGCCGCACCGAGTCCCCGATGCGCGGCTCGCTGCCGGAGGGCTGGGACCTGCTGGTCCCGGAGCTGAACCGGCAGCCCGGCGACATCGCGGTCACCAAGCTCCAGTGGGGCGCCTTCCACGGCACCGCCCTCGACCTGGAGCTGCGCCGCCGCGGGGTCACCCAGATCGTGCTCACCGGCATCTCCACCAGCATCGGTGTGGAGTCCACGGCACGCTCCGCGTACGAGCACGGCTACAACGTCACCGTCGTCACCGACGCGGTGACCGACACCGACGCCGAGGCGCACGCCAACTCGGTGGCCAAGATCTTCCCCCGGCTCGGTGAGACGGGCAGCGCCGCGGACGTCCTCGCGCTGCTGCCCGCCGCGACCGCCTGAACGCGGGAGCAGTCGGTCCGGCCCGGCGGCCGGGGCGTGGGCCCTGGCCGCCGGGCCGGCCTGTCCGCGTCGGCCTGTCCGCGTCGGCCTGTCCGGGCCGGGTCAGTGGGCCGGACTGACCACCATCGCCGAGCCGCCGCCGCGGCGTACCGGCTCGGCCGCGGCCAGCCACCGGCCGTCCGGCAGCCGCTGCACGCCGGTGGCCGCGCCGATCTCCGGGTTCTGCGTGAACTGGTGGCCGATCCGTTCCAGGTCGGCCTTGAGCGGGCTGTTCCACAGGGCCGGCTCCAGCTCGGTGGTCGCCGCGTTGCGCTGGCTGGCCCGGGGCGCGGCGATCGCGTCCACCAGCGGCAGGCCGCGGTCAATGTGCTCGGTGAGCACCTGGAGCACCGTGGTGATGATGGTCGCGCCGCCCGGCGAGCCCGTCGCGAAGTCGAGCCGGCCGTCCTTGAGCACGATGGTCGGCGAGATCGACGAGCGCGGGCGTTTGCCCGGGCCGGGCAGGTTCGGGTCGTGCACACTCGGGCTGGCCGGCACGAAGGAGAAGTCGGTCAGCTCGTTGTTGAGCAGGAAGCCGCGGCCCGGCACCGTGATGGCGCTGCCGCCGGTCTGCTCGATGGTGAGCGTGTAGGCGACGACGTCGCCCCACTTGTCGGCGACCGTGAGGTGCGTGGTGTTGTCGCCCTCGTACGTGGTGGGCGCCGCGGTGCCGGTGCCGCCGCAGGGCACGGGATGCGCGGGGTCGCCCGGCGCGAGCGGGCTGGTGAGCACCGCGTCGTCCTTGATCAGGCAGGCCCGGGAGGCCGCGAAGGACTTCGAGGTCAGACCCGCGGTGGGCACCTGCTCGAAGGCCGGGTCGCCGACCCAGCGGCCGCGGTCGGCGAACGCGATCCGGCTGGCCTCGAGGAAGTGGTGCAGGTACTGCGTCTGCGAGGCGTGCGCCAGGTCGGTGTGCTCCAGGATGTTGAGCGCCTCGGCCACCGTGGTGCCGCCGGAGGACGACGGCGCGGGACCGTAGACGTCCAGGCCGCGGTAGGTGGTGTGGGTGGGCGGCTGCTTCCTGGTGGCGTACGCGGCCAGGTCCGCGGTGGTCATGTCGCCGGTGCGCACCACGCGGGTGGCGGCCGGGTCGACCGGGGGCTTGCGGACCGTCGACACGATGTCGGCGCCGATGTCGCCGTGGTAGATCGCGCCGATGCCTTTGGCGCCCAGTTCCTGGTAGGTGCGGGCGAGGTCGGGGTTGCGCAGGGTGGTGCCGACCGCGGGCGGCTGACCGCCGGGCAGGAAGATCGCGGCGGTGGCCGGGAAGTCCTTGAACCGGTCCTGGTTCGCCGCGGTCTGGGAGTTGAAGGTGGCGTCCACCGTGAAGCCGTCGCGGGCGATCCGCTCGGCCGGCCGCAGCACGTCGCCCAGCGAGCGGGTGCCCCAGGAGTCCAGGGCGGTCTGCCAGGTGGCGGCCGTGCCGGGCACGCCCACGCTGCGGCCGCTGGTGACCGCGTCGGCGAAGGCCAGCGGCTTGCCGTTCTCCACGAAGAGCTGGTCGGTGGCGCTGGCCGGGGCGGTCTCGCGGCCGTCGATGGTGAACACCTGGTGCCGGCGGGCGTCGTAGTACAGGAAGTAGCCGCCCCCGCCGATGCCGGAGGAGTACGGCTCGGTGACGCCGAGGGCGGCGGCGGTGGCCACCGCGGCGTCCACCGCGTTCCCGCCCTTGCGCAGCACCTCGATGCCGGCCGCCGACGCGTCGGCGTCCACGCTGGCCACGGCCCCTCCGTAGCCGACCGCCAGCGGGCTCTTGGCCGGCGGCGGCGCGGGATCGTGGGGGGCCGGGGCCGCGGCGGTGATCGCCCCCACGGCGGCGGTGACGGCGAGAACGGCGACGCCCCGCAGACCGGGTCTGCGGGGCTTCGTGCGGTGTGCGGGAGTGTGCGATTGATCACGGCGGTTGCGCCGCAAGTGCCGAGTCATGTGGAACCCTCCACTCAACGAGCGTCCCGGCAGCGTAACTTCACCTCAACCGTCCCGTCAGGAGGGCGTAGCGGCGAGGAGACTCGAACACCGCTACGATGCCGCGCCATGAGCGACGACCTGCGCAACCTCGTCCTGGTCCTGGCGGCCCTGGTGATCGGTCTGGTGGCCGGCTGGCTGGTCCGCGGCGTCATGTGGCGCCGAAGACTGCAGCGCAAACAGCGGTTCTTCGGGCTGCCCAAGGAGTCGGAGTGCCTGCTGGTGGTGCCGCGCGACCAGGGCGCGAGGGGCTGGAGCCTGGCCCGGCACGACGCCTTCGCGCTGCTGGAACTGGCCGCGGTGGTCCAGGAGTGCGGCGCGCACGCCGAGATACTGGCGCACGACACGTCCTGGCAGGGCTTCGGGGCGCGGACCGAGTTCTGCATCGGCAGCCCGGCGACGAACATACGGCTGGCGGCGCACCTGCGTTCGATGCTGCCGGGCATCGAGGTGAACGTGGACCCCGCGCCGAGCCCGGACCAGGGCGCGATCACCGTCGGCAAGGACGTCTACCGGCTGGAGAAGGGGGCGGTGGAGCACGTCCTGCTGGCCCGGCTGGCCGCGGCCGGCGACTCGGGCAACGACCGGCCGGTGTTCCTGTCGTCGGGCCAGCGCGGCATCGCCGACCAGGCCGCGACCCGCTACCTGGCCCGCAACCACGCCCGGCTGGCCCGCAAGTACGGGGTGGACGGCACCTTCTGCCTGCTGCTGCGGGTGGTGAACTCCCAGGCGTACGGCTCCGACGTGGTGGAGATGGTCGCCGACGTCACCAAGGCGGCGACGTCGACCGGGCGGGTCAGTCGGCAAGACCGATCACCAGCCACATGAGGCCGGCGCCGAGGACCGTGCACAGCAGGGTGGAGCTGGACGGGTGCGGGCTGTGCGCCTCGGGGAGGATGTCGGAGGTCGCCAGGTAGAGCAGGAAGCCGGCGAAGAAGCCGAGGTAGAGGCCGAGCGCGCCGGACGGGATGGTGAAGGCGAGGGTGACCGCGGCGCCCACCACCGGCGCGAGGGCGTCTGCGGTGAGCAGGGCGAGCGCCCGGCGGCGGCCGTTCCCGTACAGCCGGGTGATCGTGTAGGTGTTGAAGCCGTCGGCGAAGTCGTGGCTGACCACGGCGATGGCCACCACGATGCCGACGGTGTTCCCGGCCTGGAAGGCGGCGCCGATGGCGAAGCCGTCCATCACACTGTGCCCCACCAGCGCGGCCGCGGCGGCCAGGCCGATGCCCTGGACCGGGTCGTGGGCGTGCCCGTGACCATGGGTGTGGCGGGCGTACTCCACCCCTTCGTGGGCGCGGTGGATGGCCACCGAGCGCTCCACGATGTGCAGGGCGAGGAAGCCGCACACGAACATCAGCAGGGCCGCGGGCACGCCGAAGATGTGCCGCGGCTGGGTGTCCAGCGCTTCGGGCAGCAGGTCGAAGCCGACCACGCCGAGCATCAGGCCGGCGGCCAGCCCCAGCACCAGATGCCGGCGGTCGCCGATGCGCTGCGCGACAAGACCGCCCACCAGGGTCATGGCGAAGGCGCAGGTGGCTATGAGGACCGGCATGCAGAAATGATCCATGACTGGCGGCGGCTTTGCGACTCAGGGTGCCCTTACCTGGCAGGGGCCGGGGGGATGGGTGCGGCTGCGTCCGGGCTTGTGCCCTCAATCGCCGGGCGGGCTCGGTTTTGGTGCCGGTCGGACAGGGTCAGGATTTTGTGCGGGCTCAGGATCGGTACCGGCAGGCCCGGCATTTGGTGCTGGTCAGGTGCGTTCGTGGGCGGAGTCGGTGATGTCGAGGAAGACGCGGTCGGCGGTGGGCCAGTGGTGGTGGATGGTGGTGCGGATGCGGAGGCTGACGAGTTCGACCTGTTCGCTGTCGAGGCCGGGGAGGAGGTCGATGCGGGCGGCGACGAGGACGGAGTCGAGGCCGAGGGACATGGTGAGGAGTTCCTCCACCGTGTCGATTTCGGGTTGGGCGGCCAGCAGCTCCTTTATCTGGGTGCGGAGCCTGGGGTCGACGGCGGCGCCGATGAGCTGGCGGTGGGCGGTGCGGCCGAGGCCGGAGGCGACGACCATCAGGAGGACGCCGATGGCCATGGAGGCGGCCGCCTCGCCGACCGGGCTGCCGGTGACCATGTGGGCGATGATGCCGGCGGCGGCGAAGAGGACACCGATCACGGCGGTGCCGTCCTCTGCGAGGACGGTGCGCAGCGCGGGGTCCCCGGCGCCGCCGGCCGTACGGGCCTGGCGGGCCGCCTTGAGCAGGGAGGCGCCCTCGGAGACCAGGGCGACCAGCAGGACGGCCAGGCCCGCGAGGTAGCCGGACCGGCTCTCGTGGCCGTGGTCGTTCAGGGCGTGCAGGCCCTGGTAGAAGGAGAAGCAGCCGCCCAGTACGAAGATCCCGACGGCGGCCAGCAGCGACCAGAAGTAGCGCTCCTTGCCGTAGCCGAAGGGGTGCTCGTCGTCCGGGGCGCGGCGGCTGCGGCGCAGCGAGGTGAGCAGGAACACCTCGTTGAGGCTGTCGGCGACCGAGTGCGCGGCCTCGGAGAGCAGCGCCGGTGAGTGGGCGAACACGCCGGCCGCGCACTTGGCGGCGGCGATCAGCAGGTTGGCGGCGAGGGCCACCAGCACGGCGCCCTTGGTCCCCTCGTCGCGGGACGCCCCCGCGGACGGCCCGCCGTCGGCGTGCTGCGGCCTGCTGCCGGGCTCCGCCGTACGGGACGGCCCCTCTCCCCCGGCCCCCTCGGCCCCCTCGGCCCCCTCGGCCCCCTCGGCCCCCTCGGCCCCCTCGATCCTTTCGACGGTGCCGCTCGCGCCACCGGTCGTCCCTACCTGCTTGCGGCCGTCACCCTCGCCCTGGCCGGGCCCTGCCATGCGTCCTCCCTCGGAGATCCCGCGGCGAGCCCCTTGCACCGCCCCGAAATCCCCCCGGAACCGCGCAGAGCACCCCATTCGGGTGCATGATGTGAGCATCTGGACTTCGCTCGCCGCACATGTGTCGTGTTCCCTGCGGAATCCAGGGCATCCGCACCTGTAGAGGGAGGTGCTGAGTATGTCCGGTCTCGACCAGCACACCGTCCACCTGGCATCGAACGGCTACTGGGTGGGCCTCGGGCCGATGATCATCGGGGTGGGCGTCGTCGCTGTGCTGATCCTCGCGGTGTGGGTCGGCATGCGTCGCCGTGAGCCGGCCCCGCCGAAGGGCGACCGGCCCAGGCAGGGCGCGTGGCAGACCCGTCAGGAGCACGAGACCGGGCCGGCGGCCGAGGACCACGGTCCCGGCCACCAGGACAGCGGGCCGCGCACCCACGAGTCGCGCCAGCCGCGCCCGGACGAGATGCCGCGGGACGGCCGCCGCAGGCTCCCGCACGAGATCTCGCCGTCCGGCGTCCGCCAGGGCAGGGTGCGTACGACACCGCGCAGGCACAGCGGCCCGAACGTGGACTGAGGTCTCCTTCTCCGGCAGAACGCCGGGGCCCCGGACGGCATCCGGGGCCCCGGCGTTCTGCGCTTCCGAGCACTGGCGTGCGGCTCCCAGGCGCTACCGCGCGCATTGCGGAGCCTTGCGGTTCCGGGCGCCACCGGCCGGGGCCCCGCGGACCCGGGCGCGTACGGCGGAGGACGGCATCCGAAATCCATGCCGAGGGCCCGTTGCCCCGGTCCCACCGGACCGGGGCCACGGGCCCTCCCGCGTACCCACGAACGGACGCGCTCAGCGCGGGGTGGCGACCAGCTTGCGGGCGGCGGCGGCGATCGCGTCCGCGTCGATACCGGCGGCGTGGAGCTGCTCGTCGGGGGTGGCCGAGCCGGGCATCGTGTGGACGGCCAGCCGGGTGAGCAGCGGCATCGGGTGGCCGTTGCCGAAGGACTCCAGGACGGCGTCGGCGAGGCCGCCCTCCGGGTGGTGGTCCTCGACGGTGACGAAGCGGCCGGTGGCCTCGGCGGCGTCACGCAGCGTCTGGGCGTCGACCGGCTTGACCGAGTAGAGGTCGATCACCCGGGCCGCCACGCCCTCGCGGGCCAGGATCTCGGCGGCCGCGACAGCGCGGTGCAGGGTGACGCCGGCGCCGATCAGGGTGACCTGGTCCTCCGGGCCGGAGCGCACCAGCTTGCTGCCGCCGATGGGGAAGTCCTCACCGGAGGCGTAGATCACCGGGGTGTCGCCGCGCGTGGTGCGCAGGTAGGTGATCCCGGGCCGGTCGGCCATGGCGACGACGAGCTTGGCGGCCTGGTTGGCGTCGCACGGGTAGAGCACGGTGCTGCCGTGCAGGGACCGCATCATCGCCAGGTCCTCCAGCGCCATCTGGGACGGGCCGTCCTCGCCGATGGAGACACCGGCGTGCGAGCCGACGACGTTGAGGTCGGCGCGGCTGATGGTGGCCATCCGCAGGAAGTCGTGGGCGCGGGTGAGGAAGGCGGCGAAGGTCGAGGCGTACGGCTTCCAGCCGGCCACGCCGACGCCGACCGAGGCGGCGACGAGCTGCTGCTCGGCGATGTAGCACTCCAGGTAGCGCTCGGGGTGCTCCTTGGCGAAGAGCTGTGCCTTGGTGGAGTCGCCGACCTCGCCGTCGAGGACGACCACGTCACCGCGGCGCGAGCCGAGCACGGTCAGCGCCTCGCCGAAGGCGGTGCGAGTGGCCACCGAGTCGCCGATGTCGTAGTGCGGCAGGGGCGTGCGCGGGTCGCCGACGGGCTGGCTCGGCTCGGCCTCGGCCGGGCCGCGGACGTGCACGTGCAGGTCGCGCAGGCCGCCGAGCTCGCGGATCGCCTCGTCCGGGTGCGGCAGCGGCTTGCCGTGGAAGCCGTTCTTGTCCTCGACCTCGGCCACTCCACGGCCCTTGTGGGTACGGGCGATGACCGCGGTCGGCACGCCCCGGGTGGTGCGCGCGGTGGCCAGCGCCTCGTCGACGGCGTCGATGTCGTGGCCGTCGATCTCCACGGTGTTCCAGCCGAAGGCGCGGATCCGGCGGGCGTAGGCGTCCAGGTCCCACTGGTGCCGGGTGGGGCCGCGCTGGCCGAGCCGGTTGATGTCGAGGATCGCGGTGAGGTTGTCCAGCCCCTCGGCGCCCGCGGCCTCGAACGCCTCCCACACCGAGCCCTCGGCCAGCTCGCTGTCCCCGCACAGCACCCAGGTGCGGTACGGCAGATCGGCCAGCCGCTTGCCGGCCAGCGCGACCCCCACGCCGATGGGCAGGCCCTGGCCGAGCGATCCGGTGGCCACGTCCACCCAGGGCAGCCGCGGGGTCGGGTGGCCCTCCAGGCGGCTGCCGAGGGTGCGGAAGGTGAGGAGTTCGTCGTCGGTGATGGCGCCGGCCGCCTTGAACATCGCGTACAGCAGCGGCGAGGCGTGGCCCTTGGACAGGATGAAGTGGTCGTTGCCCGGGAGTTCGGGGTGGTCGAAGTCGTAGCGCAGGTGGCGGGCGAGCAGCACCGCGCCGATCTCGGCGGCCGACATCGACGAGGTGGGATGGCCCGAGCCGGCCGCCGCGGCGGCGCGCACCGCGTCCACGCGCAGTTGCTGGGCGAGGTCGGCGAGCTGGGCGTCGTCGAGGGCGGGTTCCTTGGTTGCGGGACGGGTCATGAGGGTGGATCTCCTTTCGGGGGATGGGGGCCGGCCGGGTGCGGGGCGACCTGCGCGGGCCGGCGCGGAAGTTCGGGAGCGGCGGTGTCCAGCGGGACCGCCCAGGAGCGGACCAGGCCGAGCTGCACCGACTGGCGGGGCAGTACCGCGTCCAGCAGCCAGTCGGCGGTGACCCGGATCCGGTTGCCCGCGCCGGGCAGTGCCAGCAGGTGGTAGCCGCGGGTGACCGCGCCCGCGGCGGGCCCGGACAGCGGCATGCCCAGCGGGTTCGCGGCGGCCTTGACCCCGCCGAGGTCCACGGCGAAGCCCAGGTCGTGGTGGCGGTAGGCGGCGGCCTCGCCGAAGCCGTACGAGGCGGCGATGTTGCGGGCGGCGGTCTTCCCCTGACGGGAGGCGTGCTGGGCGGTCATCGGGGTGTACGCGCCGGGCCGGGTCAGGTCCGGTACGGCCGCGGCGTCACCGGCCGCGTACACGTCGGGGTGGTCGGGGACCATCAGGTCGGGGCCGACCACCAGGCGGCCCCGCTCCTCCGGCAGCCCGACCGCGGAGACCAGCGGGTCGGGGCGTACGCCCACGCACCACACCAGGGTGCGGGTGGGCACGGACTCGCCGGTGTCGAGCAGCACCCCGTCCCGGGTCGCCTCCTTGACCGAGTGCCCGGTGCGTACGTCCACGCCGCGCTGCCGCAGCACGCGGTCGGCGGTGCGGGACAGCCGCGGGTCCAGTTCGGGCAGCACCCGGTCGGCGATGTCGAGCAGGAGCCAGCGCGGGAGGTCGCGGTGGCGCAGGACGGGGTGCCGGCGGGCGAGGACGTCGGTGTAGAGCTTGCCGTGCGCGGCCACCTCGGTGCCGGTGTAGCCGGCGCCCACCACCACGAAGGCGCAGCGCGCGGCGCACTCCTCGGGGTCGTCGGTGCCGGCGGCCAGCTCTATCTGCCGGGTGATGTGGTCGCGCAGGTACAGCGCCTCGGGCAGGCCCCGGAAGCCGTGCGCGTGCTCGGCGACGCCCGGGACCGGGAGCAGCTTGTTGACGCTGCCCACGGTGAGCAGCAGCCGGTCGTAGCCCATGGTGCCCCGGTCCCCCTCGGGGCCGGTGTACGTCACCGAGCGCCGCTCCAGGTCCACCCCGTCGACCTCGCCGAGCACCAGCCGGACCCCGGGCAGGGTGGCCAGGAGCGAGACGGAGACCCGGCGCGGTTCCAGCAGACCGGCCGCGACCTGCGGCAGCAGGGGGAGGTACAGGAAGTAGTCGGTGGGGTTGATCAGGACGATCTCGGTCTCCTCGCGCATCGCGCGGTGCCGGATCAGCCCGCGGGCGGCCTGATACCCGGCGAAACCGGCGCCCACGATCACGACTCGGGATCGGGTCATGGGAGCTCCTTCCTCCCCGACCGGCTGCCCGACCGCGCCCGCCCCAAACGGAACGCACTGCTCCGCGGGTTTCCGGCAGCGTGGACGGGCCTTCCGCCCGCGGACCCGCGTCCGAGCGGGCCTCAGTGCCGCAGGATCTTGGCCAGGAAGTCGCGGGCGCGGTCGGTCGCGGGGGACGTGAAGAACTGCTCGGGCGGCTGATCTTCGAGTATGCGGCCGTCGGCCATGAAGATCACGCGGTCCGCGGCCGATCGGGCGAAGCCCATTTCGTGGGTGACGACCAGCATGGTCATGCCGCCGGCGGCGAGGTCGCGCATGACCTCGAGCACCTCGTTGATCATCTCGGGGTCGAGCGCGGAAGTGGGCTCGTCGAAGAGCAGCGCTTTGGGGTCCATGGCCAGGGCCCGGGCGATGGCGACGCGCTGCTGCTGGCCGCCGGAGAGCTGCCGCGGGTACTTCTCGTCCTGGCCGGTGACGCCGACCCGGGCCAGCAGTTCCCGGGCGCGGCGCTCGGCCTCGGCCTTGTCCCGGCCGCGCACCCTGATCGGGGCGAGGGTGACGTTCTCCAGCACGGTGCGATGCGAGAAGAGGTTGAAGGACTGGAAGACCATGCCGACGTCGGCGCGCAGCTCGGCCAGCTCGGGGCCGCCGGCCGGCAGCGGCCTGCCGTCCACGGCGACGGTCCCGGAGTCCACCGGCTCCAGCCGGTTGATGGTCCGGCACAGCGTGGACTTGCCCGAGCCGGACGGGCCGAGGACGGTCACCACCTCGCCGCGCCGCACGGTCAGGTCGATGTCCCGCAGCACGTGCAGGTCACCGAAGTACTTGTTGACGCCGCTGAGGACGATCAGTGGTTCCACGCTCTCCCGTCCGTCCCGCCCGGCCGGCGCCTGCCGGGTGCGGCGGCCGGCCGGCGCACCCGGGGGTGCGGTCAGCCCAGCACCCGGCTGACCAGCGTATCCCGCTCGGTCTGCGGGATCGCGGTCCACCGCATGCCCCGCAGCGCGCCTTCCAGCGCCAGCAGGGTGTGGGTGCGGGCGTCCTCGGGCAGCTCGGGCCGGATCTTCTCGAAGGCCCGGCCCGAGCCCAGGCGGCGCAGTTCGCCCGCGTCGCCCACGCCGGCGCGGCGCAGCCGGTCGGCGAGCACGGCCCCGATGTTCGGAAGCTGCTGAAGGGAGTCCACGTCGTGCCTCCGGTGCGAAGCTGGTGGATGAGGGAGCGTCAGGGTGTGGTGGGTATCCCCGTGGCGCCATCATGCACCGGGCGCGGGGCGGCGCCGCCCGTTCCGGGCTGACACGCCCGTGGCGGTCCCCCGCCGTGGTGAGGACGGTTCACCCCGCCAGGTCCCCGGCCCGCTCCGGGTCCACCTCCAGGTCCACCACCACCGGGGCGTGGTCCGAGGCGCCCTTGCCCTTGCGCTCCTCGCGGTCCACGTACGCGTCACCGACCGCCTTGGCGAAGGTCTCGTTGCCGTAGACGAGGTCGATGCGCATGCCCTTGTTCTTGGGGAAGCTGAGCTGGCGGTAGTCCCAGTAGGTGTACGGCCGGTCGTACTTCAGCGGGCGCGGCACCACGTCGCTCAGGCCGGTCCCGCGCAGCGCGGCCAGCGCCTCCCGCTCGGCGGGGGTGACGTGGGTCTGCCCCTCGAAGAACGCCGGGTCGAAGACGTCCTCGTCGGTGGGTGCCACGTTGTAGTCGCCGAGGATCGCGAAGGGGCGCGGGCCGGCCGCGTCCGCGGACACCGCCGCGGTCAGCGCCTCGAACCAGGCGAGCTTGTAGCTGTAGTGCGCGTGGCCGATCTCGCGGCCGTTGGGCACGTACACCGACCAGACGCGGACCGGGCCGCAGGTGGCGGAGACCGCCCGCGGCTCGGTGGCGCCCTCGTAGCCCGGGTCGCCGGGCAGGCCGAGGACCACCTCGTCCAGGCCCACCCGGGATATCACCGCCACCCCGTTCCACCGCCCGTCGGCGTTGACCGCCGCCTCGTACCCCAGCTCGCGCAGCTCCGCGGCCGGGAACTGCTCGGCGGTGCACTTGGTCTCCTGGACGCACAGCACGTCGGTGCCGCTGCTCTCCAGCCAGGCCAGCAGCCGGGGCAGGCGGGCGGTGATGGAGTTGATGTTCCAGGTGGCGATCCGCATGTCCACCAACCTAGCGGTTGGGTCCGACAATCCCGGTTCAGGTCCCGGTTCAGGTCCGTTTCAGGACCCGGTTCGGGCCCGTTTCGGAGCCCGGTTCGGGTCCCCTTCCGGGTCCGGGCTCAGGCCTCGTCCGGGAGCTGCTCGCCGGGGGCCAGGCGGACGTGCTCGGCGCCGCCCAGGGCGCCGATCTGCATGTCGTAGATGGGCCGGGCCAGCTCGGTGAGCAGGGAGTCGTGCACGTCGACGGCGCGCCGCGGGTTGACCGCGCGGACGTAGTCGATCACCTCGGCGATCTTGTTCCAGGGCGCGTGCACGGGCAGCAGCAGGGTGTCGATCCGCTGCCCGGGCACGGTCAGCGCGTCGCCGGGGTGGAAGACGGAGCCGTCGACCAGGTAGCCGACGTTGGTGATCCGCGGGATGTCGGGGTGGATGACGGCGTGCAGCTGCCCGTACACCTGGACCTCGAAGCCGGCCGCGGTGAAGGCGTCGCCCTCGCCGACGGTGTGCACCCGGCCCGGGAAGGCGGCCGAGACCTGGTCGGCGACGCTGGCCAGGGTCCACAGCTCGGCGGCCGGATTGGCCTCCAGGCCGGCCCGCAGCCGGTCCTCGTTGAAGTGGTCCAGGTGCTCGTGGGTGACGAGGACGGCGTCGGCGCCGACCGCCGCGTCCTCCTCGCTGAAGGTGCCCGGGTCGATGACCAGGGTGCGTCCGTCCTTCTCCAGCCGCACGCAGGAGTGCCGTTTCTTGGTCAGCTTCATGGCGCCCATCCTGCCCCCCGCCGTCCCGCCGGTCCTCACGCCCCTCCGGTCTCCTCCTCGATCGCGGTCCGCGCGGCCGCCAGCGCGGCCCGGGCGGCGGGCAGACCGCAGTAGAGGGCTGTATGCAGCAACGTTTCCTCGATCTCGGCCGGGGTCAGGCCGCTGCGCAGTGCGGCCCGGGTGTGGCCGGCCACCTCGGCGAGCTGCCCGCTCGCGGTCAGCGCGGTCAGCGCGACCAGGCTGCGGGCCTTGCGGTCCAGGCCCGGGCGGGACCAGGTCTCGCCCCACGCCCAGCGGGTGGCGAACTGCTCGAAGTCCCCGCCGAACCCGCCGCCCGCGGAGGCGGCCGCCGCCGCGTCCGCCTCGCCCAGCAGGTCCCGGCGCAGCCGCAGCCCCTCCTCGTACCGGTCCGGTACGGGGACCGCGGCCGGCGGCGGGACGGCCGGGCGCGGCGGCACCGGCGGCGGCGCCGGGGCGAAGGGGACGGGCGGGGTGCGCTCGGCCCAGGCGCTCTCGAAGTGCCGCAGCAGCAGGTCGCCGACCGCGCTCGGCTCCTCCACCGGCGCCAGGTGCCCGGTGGCGGGCACCACCGCCAGGCGCGCGTCGGGGATGCCGGCCACCAGCAGCCGGGCGTCGGCCGGCGGCGTCTCGGTGTCGTCGGCGCCGGCCACCACCAGGGTCGGCACGCTGATGCTGCCCAGCGAGTCGCGGATGTCGAAGGCGGCCAGGGCCTCGCAGGCGGCCACGTAGCAGGCCGCGTCCGTGGTGCGGACCATCTGCACGGTCCACTCCACGATGGCCGGCTGGGTGGCCAGGAACGCCTCGGTGAACCACCGCCCGGGGGTGGCGGTGGCGGTACGGTCCAGCCCG
Organism: Actinacidiphila acididurans; assembly: GCF_016918855.1. Taxonomy (GTDB): domain Bacteria; phylum Actinomycetota; class Actinomycetes; order Streptomycetales; family Streptomycetaceae; genus Actinacidiphila; species Actinacidiphila acididurans. The sequence continues at coordinate 135,607 of NZ_JADKYB010000011.1, read as the reverse complement.
CCCGCCCGGACCACCACGCCGCGCTGCCGCCAGGTGTCGGAGCTGCCGTACCGAGCGGCGGCCGAGACCAGGGCGAGCGCGGCGACCCGGTCCGGCCGCAGCAGGGCCAGCCGGGCGCCCACGGCCGCGCCCAGTCCGCAACCGGCGTAGCCGAAGGTGTCGATGCCCTCGTCGTCGAGCACGGCCAGCAGCCGCCGGGCCAGGTCGTCGACCGAGGAGGCGGCTTCGGCCGGGGCACCGCCGTGCCCGGGCAGTTCGTACCGCAGGAGCCGCCAGGTGTCGCCCAGCACGGGCAACTGGCGGTCCCACATGTGCCAGGTGGCGCCCAGCGCCGGTCCGAGCACCAGCACGGGTGCGTCGTCCGGGCCGTCGAACCGGTACTGCAGCGGCGGCTGCAGCAGGTCCTCGTACGCGTCGTCGTACCCGGTGTCGAACCCGGTCTCTTCGGTTGCCTCGCTCATCGCCTCACGCTATCGAGTGAACCGGCCGTGGCGTCAGCCGCCCTCGAAGCCGTGCTGGAAGTTGACAGTGGACACCACATACACGACCGGGGCCTCGGGGTTGTTCAGGTCCACGGTGATGTCGTGGTCGGGTTTGTCGCCGACCTGGTGCAGGTGTTCCCCGGCGAAGGCCCGGCCGGCCGGGAAGCTCCAGCCGGCGGCGCGGGCCTGGGCGGCCGAGATCGCGACCTCGCCGTCGGTCAGCGCGGAGCGGCTGGTGCCGATCTGGGCGAGGAAGGTGTCCAGGCCGCCGGCGCTGGTGGTGAACTGGCAGTAGAAGGAGCTGCGGTCCCAGCTGTTGGTCTCCATGTACGCGTCGCCGACCGTGCCGTCGGGGATCGGCACCTGGTAGATGCGGCGCAGCAACTGGCTGGGCACCTCCGGGAGCATGTGCTTGGCGGCGGCCAGCGCCTCCTGCTCGGCGCCGCCGTCCCGGCTCTGGTCGGCGGAGATGAGCACGTAGCCGAGCGGGACCAGGATCAGCAGCGGCACCACGATCCAGCGCACCCAGCGCGGCGGGGTGCGCGGCGGCGGGTCGGTGTCGGTGGTCGCGTCCGGCGCGGTGGGGTCGCCCGGCCCGGCCGGGGGCGCGGCGGCGGGTGGTTCGCCGCCGGAGGAGTCGTCGCCTCCCCTGTCGTCGTCGGTGGGACCGCCGGTACCGAGGTCGTCGGCGGTGACATCAGGGGCGACGTCGGGGGTGAGGGTCTCGGTGCCGAGGTCGTCGGCGCGGTGCGGGGTCGTCGTCACGAGTCGGCCGCCTGGCGTCCGTAGGCCCAGCCGTAGCGCTCGTAGCGCTCCACGCGGCGCCGGTTGGCGCGGCGGAACCTGCGGGCCACCAGCCGGGCCAGGTCCGCGGCGCCGACCATGCCGGCCTCCGGGCCGAGTTCGGCGCGCACTATCCGGGCCTCGGGCCGGTAGCCGCGGCCGGTCAGGGTGCGCCGGAAGGCGTCCCGGGCCGGGGCGATCAGCAGGTCGTCGGCCGCGCTGACACCGCCGCCGATGACGAAGCAGGACGGGTCCAGGGCGGCGGCCAGGTTGGCGATGCCGACGCCCAGCCACTGGCCGATGTCCTGGAACAGCTCCACGCACATCGCGTCGCCCTGCCGGGCCAGTTCGGTGATCAGCGGCCCGGTGATGTCGCGGATGCTGCCGCCGACCCGGTCGATGATCCCGTACGCCACCGGGGAGTCGGCGGCGGCCAGTTCGCGGGCCTCGCGCACCAGGGCGTTGCCCGAGCTGTACTGCTCCCAGCAGCCGCGGTTGCCGCACGGGCAGCGGTGGCCGCCGGGCACCACCTGCATGTGGCCGAACTCACCCGCCACCCCGAAGCGGCCGCGCTTGACCCGGCCGTCCTCCAGTATGGCGCCGCCGATGCCGGTGCCGAGGGTGATCATCACCAGGTCGGGCTCGCCGCGGGCCGCGCCGAACCGCCACTCCGCCCAGGCGGCGGTGTTCGCGTCGTTGTCGACCATGACCGGGACCAGCAGCCGCTCGGCGAGCCGGTCGCGCAGCGGCTCGTCCCGCCAGGCCAGGTGCGGGGCGAACAGCACCCGGGAGCGGTCGGCGTCCACCCAGCCGGCGGCGCCGATGCCCACCGCGTGCACGTCGTGCCGCTCGGACAGGTCCAGCACCAGCTCCACGATGGTGTCCTCGACCACCTTGGGGCTCTTGGACTTGTCCGGGGTCTCGGTGCGCAGCTTCTCCAGGATGTTGCCGTCGGCGTCCACCACGCCGGCCATCACCTTGGTGCCGCCGATGTCGATGCCGACGGTGGGGACGCGGGGGGCGGACAGGTGCGAACGGCGCTCACGGCGGTCCGTGCCGCGGGCGGCGTTGAGGTTCCGCCACACCGTCGCCCTGGCGGCACTGGTGCGGTAGACACGTTCACGATTGGCACTCAAGCGGTGGTCTCCGGGTCGGTGGCGGCCACGGGTCCGGTGGCGGCCGGCGTGCGGCTCAGCTCATGGGTCAGTTCGTCCAGCTCGCTGCCCCCGGACATCTGCCGGGTCAGCGCGTCCAGCGTAATGTCCTTCTTCAGGTGGCTGCCCGCCATGGCGCCGCGCTTGAGGAGGACGAATCGGTCTCCGACCAGGTAGGCGTGGTGCGGATTGTGCGTGATCAGCACCACGCCGAGCCCCGCGTCGCGCGCGGCGGCCACGTACCGCAGCACCATTCCGGACTGCCGTACGCCCAGCGCCGCGGTGGGTTCGTCCAGCACCAGCACTTGGGCGCCGAAGTGGACGGCCCGCGCGATGGCCACGCACTGCCGCTCGCCGCCGGACAGGGTGCCGATCGGCTGGTCCACGTCGCGCAGGTCGATGCCGAACCGCAGCAGCGCGGTGCGGGTGGTGGCGCGCATGGTGGCCACGTCCAGGCGGCGCAGCGGCCCGCGGCCCTTGACCGGCTCGGAGCCGAGGAAGAAGTTCCGCCACACCGGCATCAGCGGCACCACCGCGAGGTCCTGGTGGACGGTGGCGATGCCGTGGTCCAGGGCCTCGCGCGGCGAGGCGTGCCGCACCGGGGTGCCCGCGACGGTGTAGGTGCCGGAGTCGTGCGGATGCACCCCGGCGATGATCTTGATCAGGGTGGATTTCCCCGCGCCGTTGTCGCCGAGGACACAGGTGACCTCTCCGGCATGCACGTCCAGGGATACGTCCCGCAGCGCCAGGACGTTCCCGTACGCCTTGGACACGCCGCTGAGCGCGACGAGGGGTCCTTGTGGTTCCTCGGGCGTGTTCTGATCTTGAGCAGTCATCGGCCGGCCTCCGCGCGGCGGCGTACGAACGTGTTGAGGAGGGTCGCGAGCAGCAGCATGGCGCCGAGGAAGAACGTGAACCAGTCCGGGTTCCACTGCGCGTAGACGATGCCCTTGCTGGTGACGCCGAAGATGAACGCGCCGACCGCCGAGCCGACCGCGCTGCCGTAGCCGCCGGTCATCAGGCAGCCGCCGATGACGGCCGCGATGATGTACAGGAACTCGTTGCCGACGCCCTCGCCGGACTGCACCACGTCGAAGGAGAACAGCAGGTGCTGCCCGGAGATCCAGGCGCAGAAGGCGACGGCCGTGTAGAGCCCCACCTTGGTGCGCGCCACCGGGACGCCGACCGCGCGGGCCGCCTCCGGGTTGCCGCCGGCGGCGAAGATCCAGTTGCCGGCCCGGGTGCGCAGCAGCACCCAGGTGGCGACCACCACCAGGCCGAGCCACCACAGGATGGTGACCTGGAGGTCGACCGAGCCGATGGTCCAGTGCGAGGCGAACAGGTCCCGGCAGGTGGGAAAGCCCTGCATGTCGCCGATGTGCTTGGTCGACACCGTGCCGCTGATCAGCTTGGTCAGGCCCAGGTTCAGGCCACTGAGCATCAGGAAGGTGCCCAGCGTGATGATGAAGCTGGGCAGCTTCGTGCGCACCAGGAGGATGCCGTTGAACGCGCCGAGCGCCAGGGTGACCAGCAGCGAGACGCCGACGCCCACCCAGGTGTTCGCCGTCATCTGGTAGCTGAACATCGAGGACACCAGCGCGGAACTCGTCACCATGACGCCGGCCGACAGGTCGAACTCGCCGCCGATCATCAGCAGCGCCACCGGCACCGCCATGATCCCGATGGTGGAGGAGGCGTAGAGCACCGTGCCGAGGCTCGCCGCCCGCAGGAAGGGGTCGGCGACCACCGAGAAGAACACGAAGACGGCCGCGGCGCCGGCCACCGCGCCGAGTTCGGGCCGCCGCAGCAGCCGGCGGGCCAGGGACTGCGCGGCCGTCGGTTCGACGTCCGCGGTCAGGGCGGTCACCGGGTGCCCCGCTGGGTGTACGAGAGCAGGGCCGCGGCGTCGTCCTTGGTGACGATCTGCGGGCCGGTGAGGACCGGCTGCCCGCCGCCGAGCATGTCGCCGTTGTAGCGGTACAGCCACAGCAGGTCGACCGCCTCGTAGCCCTGGAGGTACGGCTGCTGGTCGACGGCGAAGCCGATGGTGCCGTCCTTGAGGGACGCGGCGACCTGGGCGTTGAGGTCGAAGGTGTCGATCTCGGCGTGCGAGCCGGCCTGTTGCTTGGCCTTGGCGGCGGTGGCGGCGAAGGGCGCGCCCAGGGTGACCACGGCGTCGATGGACGGGTCGGCCTGGAGCTTGGCCTCGAGGGCGGACTGCACGTCGGGCATGTTCGTGCCGTTGACGTAGAGGTCGTCCATCCGGCCGGAGAAGGCGGACTTCGCGCCCGCGCAGCGCTGTTCGTGGCCGACGTTGCCCTGCTCGTGCAGCACGCACAGGGCGTGCTTGCGGCCGCGCCGGGTGAGTTCGTCGCCGACCGCCTTGCCCGCGACCGTCTCGTCCTGGCCGATGTGGGCGAGCGCCCCGAAGCTCTTGGACTGCTCGGACCCGGAGTTGATGGTGATCACCGGGATGCCGGCCTTCTCCGCCCGGCCGACCACGTCCTTCATCGCGTCGGGCTTGGCGAGGGTGACGATCAGGCCGTCCACATGGCTGTCGATCGCGGCCTGCACGAGCTGGGCCTGCTGGTCGGCCTGGTCGCTGTTGGAGTACACGAACTTGATGTTGTCCTTGGCCGCGGCCTGCTTCGCGCCGCTCTGCACGATGTCCCAGAAGGTGTCGCCGGCGCCGGAGTGGGTGACCATGGCGAAGGTCCAGTGCGGGGTGTTCACGGCAGAGCCGTTCGCGGCCAGCCGCTTCGCCCGGTCCTCGGCCCGCTTGCCGCCGGTGCTGCTGCACCCCGCGAGGGCCGTGGCGCCGAGCGCCACGGCCAGCACCGCGCCGAGCAACCGGGCCGGCCTGCCCGGCCCCGTCCGCCGCTTCCTGAATCCGGATCCGCCCGCCCCTGGTTTCGCCACTGGCCCCGCCTCTCCGTGCCGTCCGCCGTGCCTGACTGCCGGCGCTGATGTGCCGATGTGCTGGTGTGCTGGTGTGCTGTCGATGTGCTGGCGTTGCTCCCGGGAAGGGTGTGCAACGAGGTGTAGCGCACCCTCTCGGCGGCCCACGGCATCCGTCAAGGGGGCGTGTGTGTCGACGGCGCGTGATCGACCTCGAGTGCAGCGAACGCTTGTTCGGTGACGGAGACCGTGGCACCGTGACGGACCATGACGGCGGCGGACTTCCCCCAACAGCTCGTCCGGACCCGGCGGTTCGCACTGGGGGTGCCGGGCGGGTTCACCGTCACCGGGGACGGCCGGGCCGTGCTCTTCGTGCGCGAACGGGGCGGGGACGACCCGGTGGGGTGCCTGTGGCGACTGGACCTGGCGTCGGGGCGGGAGCGGGTACTGGCCGATCCCCGGCGGTTGGGCGAGGCGGCGGGCCGGGGGATCACGGGCTACGCCACCGACCGGGACGGCCGACTGGCCGTATTCGCGCTGGGCGGCGCGGTGTGGGCGGTGGACGTGGATACGGATGTGGATGCGGCTCCGGACGCGGCCGGCGGGTGGCCCCGGCGGCTCACCGCGGCCGAGGGCGCGGCGGACCCGCGGCCCGACCCGGCCGGGCGGCGGATCGCGTACACCTGCCGGGGTCAGCTGCGGGTGCTGGACACCGAGGGGTCCGCGGGAAACGGCCGGGCGCTCGCGGTGCCGGACGGCGACGCGGTGTGCTGGGGCATCGCCCCGGACGCCCCGCGCGGGCACTGGTGGGCGCCGGACGGCAGCGGGCTGCTGGCCGCCCGTACGGACGCGGCGGCGGTCGCCCTGTGGCACCTCGCCGAGCCGGCCGGGCCCGGCACTCCCCCGCGCACGGTGCGGTACGCGGCGGTCGGCGGCGCGCTGCCCGCCGTGACGCTGTGGCGTCTCGGCCTCGACGGCATCCGGGTCGAGGCCCGCTGGGACCGGGACGCGTTCCCGTACCTCCCGGACGCCGGCTGGGACGCGCACGGCCCCTACGCGCTCGTGCAGTCCCGCGACCAGCGCGTGGTACGCCTGCTCACCATCGGGCCGGACGGCGGCACGGCGGTGGCGGCCGAGCTGCGCGACGAGCGGTGGGTTCACCTGGTGCCGGGGCTGCCGGCGCGCACCGCGGCGGGGGCGCTGGTCTGGCACGTCGACCGGGCCGGCACCCGGTACCTGACCGTGGCCGGAACCGCCGTCACCCCGCCGGGGCTGCACCTGCGCGAAGTGCTCGGTGTCGAGGGCGAGGACGTACTGTTCACGGCCACCGACAGGCGGGAGCCGCGCGAGACGCACCTGTGGACGTACGCCCCCGGCCGCGGCTCGCGGCGGCTGAGCGTGGAGCCCGGGGTGCACACGGGGGTGCGCCGCGGCACGACCCTGGTGCACACCGCCACGGGTGCGGACCGGCCGGGCGGGCGGACCGTGGTGCGGCGCCCGGGCGGGCGGCCCGTGCCGGTACGGTCGTCGGCCGAGGAGCCGCTGCTGCGGGTGCGGGCCACGGATCTGGTGCTCGGGCCGCGTGAGCTGCGCACGGCGCTGCACCTGCCGTCCTGGTACGGCCCCGGCGACGGCCCGCTGCCGGTGCTCGCCGACCCCTACGGCGGCCCCGGGCGACAGCGGGTCACCGCCGGGCCCGACTGGCGATCACTGGTCTCGCAATGGTTCGCCGAGCACGGCTTCGCGGTCCTGGTGGCCGACGGGCGGGGCACCCCGGGGCGTGGGCCCGAGTGGGAACGGGCCGTGCACGGCGACCTGTTGGGGCCGGCCCTGGAGGACCAGGTGACCGCCGTGCGCGAGGCCGCCCGGCTGCGCCCCGAGCTGGACCCGGGCCGGGTCGGTATCCGCGGCTGGTCGTTCGGCGGATCGCTGGCGGCCTGGGCGGTGCTGCGCCGCCCCGACGTCTTCCACGCGGCGGTGGCCGGCGCGGGCGTCACCGACCAGCGCCTCTACCACGCCCGCTGGCGCGAGCGCTTCCTCGGCGATCCCGACGAGTACCCGGAGCGCTACGAGGCCGCCTCCCTGCTCCGGGCCGCCCCGGCCCTGACCCGCCCGCTGCTGCTGGTCCACGGCCTGTCCGACGACCGGGTCCATCCCGCCCACACCCTGCGCCTGTCCGCCGCCCTCCTCGCCGCCGGCCGCCCCCACGAAGTCCTGCTCCTCCCGGGCGCCGGCCACCAAGCCCTCGGCACCCCGGCCGCCGAACACGTCCTGACCCACCAACTCCACTTCCTGCGCCGCCACCTGGGCACCGCGGCACCGTAATCCGACGCCCGGGTCCACCCCGCACGCACCCTGCGGCTCTCCGCCGCCCAGCTCACCGCCGGCCGCCAGGCCCTGGGCACCCCGGCCGCCGAACACGTCCTGACCCACCAACTCCACTTCCTGCGCCGCCACCTGAGCACCACGGCACCGTAGAAGGACCCGGCACCCGCACCCCTCCCGCGCCGCGGCGCCGTAACGCGACCCGGAACCCGTAGAACGACCCAAGACGCGCGCTGCCGTACCGTCCCAGCGGCGACTCCATCGAGGACCCAGGACCGCAGACGCAGGACCCGCGGCCGATGACACGCTGAGCCCTGATCGGGGATAAAGGACGTATGGATTCCGCCCTGGTCGACGCCTATCTGAAGCACCTCGGGGCCGAGCGGCCCGCCGTCGCGGACGAGGGGGCGCTGCGCGCACTGCACGAGCGGCACCAGATCGTCGTGCCGTTCGAGAACCTGTCGATCCATCTCGGGCAGGACATCGTGCTGGAGGAATCGGCGCTCGCCGCGAAGATCACCGGCGGGCGGGGCGGCTTCTGCTACGAGCTCAACGGGGCCTTCGGCGGGCTGCTGGGGGCCCTGGGGTACGGGGTGTCGCTGCTGGCGGCGCGGGTGTTCGGGGACGGCGGGCGGCTCGGGCCGCCGTACGACCACATGGCGCTGCGGGTGACCGGCGCGGACGGCGGCGGCCCGTGGCTGGCCGACGTGGGGTTCGGCCGGCACAGCCGGCATCCGCTGCGGTACGACGAGCGGGGCGACCAGCACGACCCGGCCGGGGTGTTCCGGATCGAGGAGACCGACGCGGGCGACCTGCGGGTGCTCAGGGACGGCGCGCCGCAGTACCTGCTGGAGCAGCGCCCCCGCGAGCCGGCCGACTTCGAGGCGACCTGCTGGTGGCAGCGGACCTCGCCGGCCTCCCACTTCCGCCGCTCCCTGGTGTGCTCCCGGCTGACCGAGGACGGCCGCGTGACGCTCGGCGGCCGCACCCTGGTGATCACCGACAGCCAGGGACGCGAGGAACGCACCCTCGCCCCGGACGAGGTGCTGCCGGCCTACCGCGACTACTTCGGGATCGCCCTGGAGCGCGAACCGGTCGTGGCGCCGCTCGACGGCTGACCCGCTACACGCCCCACTGCTCGCGCACCGAGGCGAAGAAGCCGTGGAAGCCGGGGAAGGTCTTCTTCACGCAGCCCGGGTCGTCCAGGGTGGTGCCGGGGGTGCGCAGGGCGGCCACGGAGAAGCTCATGGCGATGCGGTGGTCGCCGTGGCAGGCGATCTCGGCGGGGACCGGGGTGCCCGGGCGGATCTCGATCCAGTCGCGGCCGGTGGCCACGTCGATGCCCTGGCGGCGCAGGTTCTGCGCGCACGCCTCCAGCCGGTCGCACTCCTTCACCCGGGTGTTGTAGACGTCCTCGATGCGGACCGGGCCGTCGGCGAAGGGCGCGATCGCGGCCAGCGTCGGCATGGTGTCCGAGATGTCGCGCATGTTCACGGTGAGGCCGGACAGCCGGCCGGTGCCGGTGACCGTGGTGGCGTCCGCGCCGACCTGCACCTCGGCTCCCATCCGGCGCAGCACGTCCACGAAGGCGAGGTCGCCCTGGAGGGCGTCCGCGCCCAGGCCCGGGACGGTGGCGGTGCGGCCGGTCAGCGCGGCGGCGGCGAAGAAGTAGCTGGCGGTGGAGGCGTCCGGCTCGATGGGGTAGTCGGTGGCGGTGTAGCCGCCGGGCGGCACCGTGAAGCCGTCCGCCTCGCGGATCACCTCCACCCCGAAGCGGCGCATCATCGCCAGGGTGATCTCCACGTAGGGCACGGAGACGATGCCGGTAACGCGGATCCGCAGGCCCTCGGCCATCAGCGGGCCGGCCAGCAGCAGCGCGGTGAGGAACTGCGAGGACAGGCTGGCGTCCAGGTCGACGGTGCCGCCCTTGATGCCGCCTGCCCGGACGGTCAGCGGCAGGTGGCCGTCGGCGTCCTCGTACGTCAGGTCCACGCCGAGCGCGCGCAGGGCGTCGCCGAGCGGGCCGACCGGGCGGCGGCGCATCTGGGCGGAGGCGTCGAAGCGGTACGTGCCGGTGCCGGCGGCGGCCAGCGCGGGCAGGAAGCGCGCGGTGGTGGCCGCGTCGCGGCAGTAGACGTCGGCCTGCGGGTGCGCCGGGCCCTGCGGGCGGCCGTGCACGGTCCACGCCTCCGGCTCGCGCTCGACCCCGTAGCCGAGCGCGGTCAGTGCCTCGGCGAAGCCCTCGGTGTCGTCGGAGACCAGCGGCCGGCGCAGTACGGTCGCGCCGTCGGCTGCCGCCGCGAGGAACAGCGCCCGGGCGGTCACGGACTTGGAGCCGGGTACGGCCACGATCACTGGTTCCTCCGCCGGTGCTGGTTCGGTTCTCCGGCGGAGTCTACGGGGATCGCGCAAGCGGCGATCTCAGAAGCTCACGGGCAGCGTGTGGACGCCGCGCATCAGCGGCCCGGGGCGCCAGCGCAGGTCCCGCGGGGGCACCGCGAGGGACAGGTCCGGGAAGCGGGTGAGCAGGGCGGCGAAGGCCACTTTGGCCTCCAGGCGGGCCAGCGGGGCGCCGAGGCAGTAGTGGATGCCGTGGCCGAAGGCGAGGTGGCCGCCGGGCGGGCGGCGGATGTCGAAGGTGTCGGCTTGCGGATAGCGGCCGGGGTCGCGGTCGGCCGCGGCCAGGACGACGCCGACGACCTGGTGGGGCGGAATCACGGTGCCGCCGATCTCCACCGGAGCGGGCGTGAAGCGCCAGGTGGCGGTCTCGACCGGGCCGTCGTAGCGCAGCATCTCCTCCACCGCGCCGTCCAGCAGGGACAGGTCGGCGCGCAGCGCGGCGAGTTGTTCGGGGTGGCGGAAGAGGGCGAGCAGGCCGTTGCCGATGAGGTTGACGGTGGTCTCGTGGCCGGCGACCAGCAGCAGGAAGGCCATGCCGATGAGTTCGCCCGCCGAGAGCCGGTCGCCGTCCTCGTGGCGGGTGCGGATGAGGGCGCTGAGCAGGTCGTCGGCGGGGCCGGCGCACCGCTTGTCCTCGATGAGGTCGGACAGGTAGGCGTGCATCGCGGAGGCCGCGTCGCCCTCCTCTTCGGCGCCGGCCGCGCCGCCGACGACGGCCTGGGACCAGCGGCGGAAGCGGGCCCGGTCCAGGTCCGGGACGCCCAGCAGGTCGCAGATGACGGTCATCGGCAGCGGGAAGGCGAACTCCTCGATCAGGTCGGCGGTGCCGTGCTCGGGCAGCGCGGCCAGCAGGTCCGCGGTGACCCGCTCGACGCGCGGCCGCATGGCCTCCACCCGGCGGGCGGTGAACTCCCGGGCGACCAGCTTGCGCAGCCGGGTGTGCACGGGCGGGTCGCTGTCCAGCATGTTCGCGGAGAGCGGGTAGTCCTGCGAGCCGGCGAGCACGGACTGCCAGTCCTTGCGCAGCCGCGGGTCGGCCAGCGCGGCGCGGGCCTCGGCGTACCCCACGACCAGCCAGACGTCGCCGGTGTACGGCGTGCGCACCCAGTGCACCGGCCCCTGCTCGCGCAGCGCCGCGTAGAAGGGGTACGGGTCGGCGGTGAAGTCCTCGGCGTGGGCGGTGAGGTCCACGGGCGGGCTCATGGGCACGGTGTCCTCCTCGGTCGTGCTGCGGCCCGGACCGGGCCGGAGGGTGCCGGCCGGGGTGCGGCTCAGGCGATGTCCGCCAGCCGGCCCAGGAGTTCGGTCAGCCGCTTGGTCACCGTCTCACGGTCGCCGTCGGTGAGCGCGGAGCCCATGCCGACCGCGACCGCGCCGGCGGCCACCCAGTCGGGGGCGGCGGACAGCGTGATGCCGCCGATGGGCAGGACGGCGGCCTGCGGGATGATCGCCTTCACGTCGGCGACCCAGCCGGGGGCGTAGGCGGTGGCCGGGTAGAGGGTCAGGGCGTCGGCGCCGAGTTCCATGGCCCGTACGGCCTCGGTGGGGGTGGCGACGCCGGGGAAGACCGGCACGCCGTAGCGGTGGCCGGTGCGCAGCACCTGTTCGTCCAGGTTGGGCGAGAGCAGGAACCGCGCGCCGGCCTCTATCGCGAGGCGCGCGGAGACCCCGTCCAGTACGGTGCCGGCGCCGATCACCGCGTCGTCGCCGACCTCGCGTACCAGGGTGGTGACCGCCTCCAGCGCGAACGGCGTGGTCAGCGATATCTCCAGGGTGGTCAGCCCGGCCGACAGCAGGGTGTCGGCGGTGGCGGCGGCCTGGTCGTAGCTGTGGCTGCGGATGGTGGCGAAAACCCGCTGGGCCAGTGCGGCCCGGGTGATCTCCCAGCGGTACACGGCGGTGCGCCACCTTCCGGTCGGTCCTGTGCACGGGTCGTGCTCCGCCGAAAAGTCGTGCGGGCGGCGATGCACGGGATGAGCACGCTACCGGCAGCGTCTGCCGGTAACGGTCCAGGACGCCACAGCTGTAGCCGCACCGTGACATGAGAGGAGCATGAGACCCGGGGCCGCCGGGAGAGCCCCCGGCCGCTGGATGCTGCTTACCCCATGTTCGAGGAGAACAGGCCACCGGTCGGGCCCTGTTTGTCGCCGCCCTGGTGCTTCTTGAGCGCGTTGGACAGGCCCTCGATGGTCATGGACTGGAGGATCACCCGGCCGTTGCCCTCCAGGGTGGCCAGCGACAGGCCCTCGCCGCCGAAGACGGCGTTCATGATGCCCTGCCGGTTGAGGCCGCCGATGCGCTGCACGCCGTACTGGATGCCCTCCTCGAAGGCGACGATGCAGCCGGTGTCGACCTCGATGCGGCCGCCGAACTCGGCGGGGTTGAGGTCGATGAAGTTGCCGGCGCCGGCGATGATCACGGTGCCGTGGCCGGTGAACTTCTCCAGGATGAAGCCCTCGCCGCCGCTCATGCCCTGCCGGCCGCCGGCGAAGGCGATGCCGAACTGCACGGTGTCCTCGGCCGCGACGAAGGCGTCCTTCTCGGCGAACCAGGCGCGCGAGCCGGACAGCTCCAGGGCGCGCATCTCGCCGGGGAGCACGCCGGCGAAGCCGACGGTGCCCTCGCCGCCGGAGGCGGTGAAGTACTGGAAGGCCAGCGACTCGCCGGCCAGGGCGCGCTGGCCGACCTGCATCGCGGTGCCCATGGCCTGGCGCAGGAAGCCGCCCATGCCGCTGCCCTGCTGGCCGGGGCCGGCGGCGCCGCCGGCCCGCGGGGCGCCGCCGAGCCGGGTCTCCATGGTCACGTTGGAGGTCTTGAAGAGGAACTTGCCCGCCTCGCAGTACACCGTCTGGCCGGGCTGGAGGGTGCAGACGGCCATCTGCATGGCGTTGCCGACGATCTGCTGCTGCAGGGTCACCGCAGGACTCCTAGGTGAGGTTGTGCCAGGCCGTGAACGGCGCGCGGTCCCGGTGTGCGGGACGCGCCGCCTGTGTCAACGTACCGCCCGTGCCACACGGTTCCGAACGGTGTCCGGATTGTCGCGTCCGTCGCCGTCCGGGGACGGCGCGGGGAGCCGTACCACCCGCTCGCCGCCGGTCTCCAGGAAGCGGGCCAGCGGGAGGGTCGCGGCGCCCACGGTGACCGCGTCGGGGCCGAGCCGGCCCAGTTCGATGGAGGTCTGGGCGCAGGGGTGGCGCAGCGCGTAGGCGGCGGCGACCTCGCGGACGGTGGGCAGCAGGCGGGGGCCGAGCAGCAGTCCGGCCCAGCCGCCGATCACGATCCGCTGCGGGTTGAACAGGTTGATCAGGTCGGCGATGCCGGCGCCGAGGTATTCGGCGGCCTCGGCGAGCAGGGAGGTGGCGGCCGGGTCCTGGTCGGCGGCGGCCAGGAGCGCGGCCAGGCCCGCCTCCTCGCTCTGCCCGTGCGGCGCGGCCGGCCAGCGGGCCAGCAGCGCCTCGGCGCCCACGTACGCCTCCAGGCAGCCGCGCGACCCGCACCGGCAGGTGCGCCCGCCGACCCGCAGGGTGGTGTGGCCCCACTCGCCGGCGCTGCTGGTGGCGCCGTGGAAGGGGCTGCCGTCGGCGACCACCGCGGCGCCGACGCCCGAACCGATCAGGGCGATGACGACATTCCGGGCGCCGCGCCCGCCGCCGAACCACATCTCGGCCTGGCCGAGCGTCTTGGCACCGTTGTCGATGTAGAGCGGCAGCGCGGTGCCGGCCCGCAGCAGCCGCCCGAACGGGACCGCGTCCCAGCCGATGGTCTGGCCGTGCACGACCACGCCGTCGCCCTCGCCGGGCACGCAGTCGCCCTGCTCGACGATGCCGGGCACGCCGACGCCGACGCCCAGCACCTCGCGGTCGTCGATGCCGGCCTCGCGCACCACCGACTCGATGCCCTCGAGGGCGAGCCGCACCACGTGATCCACGTCGTGGCCGCTGTCGGACAACGGCAGGTCGTCCGACGCGAGTTCGGTCAGCGCGAGGTCGAACAGCTCGACCCGGACCCGGGTCTCGCCGACGTCCACGCCGACCACGTAGCCGTAGCCGGGCGCGACTTGCAGCAGGGTGCGCGGCCGTCCGCCGTCGGACTCGACGGCACCGGCCTCCTCCACCATGCCGTCGGCGATGAGCTCGCCGACCACGTTGCTGATCGAGCCGGCGCTCAGCCCGGTGTCCCGGCCGAGCTCCTGGCGGCTGAGGGGGCCTTCGAAATACAAATGACGCAGAAGCGATGCCCGGTTGCCGCGCCGCAGGTCACGCACGGTCCGCTTGCCCCGCTCAGCCATCGCTGCTCCCTCCCAGCCCGTCCCGCGTGAATCTAGCGCTGCACAAGGTCTTGACGCCACCTTTTCTCACAAGTTAAATCACGGCCTGAATTAAGCACAGGCGCTGTTCAACTCCTGAAGCGACCCGAGCGACCACCCCACAGCGATCCCACCCCCTGAGAGGGAACCGGCATGCGCAACTCCAGCACATCGAGCAGACTCCTCGCGGCCACCGCCCTCGTGGCCGCGCTCGGTCTGACCGTCGCGGGCTGCAGCAGCAGCAGCGACAGCGGCAAGAGCAGCGGCGGCAAGAGCAGCTCCAGCAGCGGCAGCCTCGCGGGCACCACCATCACCTACTGGGCCTCCAACCAGGGCACCAGCCTGGACAACGACAAGCAGGTGCTGACCCCGGAGCTGAACAAGTTCACCCAGCAGACCGGCATCAAGGTCAAGCTGGAGGTCATCGGCTGGGCCGACCTGCTGAACCGCATCCTGGCGGCCACCACCTCCGGTGAGGGCCCCGATGTGCTGAACATCGGCAACACCTGGTCCGCCTCCCTCCAGGCGACCGGTGCACTCATGCCGTGGGACGACGCCGCGTTCACCAAGATCGGCGGCAAGAGCCGCTGGGCCCCCGCCTCGATCGCCGCTGCCGGTGCGGCCGGGCAGGACCCCGCCGCGGTGCCGCTGTACTCGATGGCGTACGGGCTCTACTACAACAAGAAGATGTTCGCGGACGCCGGGATCGCGAACCCGCCCAAGACCTGGGACGAGCTGGTCGCCGACGGCAAGAAGCTGACCAAGAACGGCCACTACGGCCTGGCGGTCGAGGGCGGCAACGGCTCGGAGAACATCCACCACGCCTTCGTGCTGGCCAAGCAGCGGGGTTCGGACTGGTTCGACTCCTCCGGCAAGGCCACCTTCACCACCCCGGCCAACGTCGCCGCGGTCAAGCAGTACGTGGACTTCGTCGGCGCCAACGGGATCGCCGCCAAGGGTGACGCGGAGTACGCGCAGAACCAGACCATCACCGACTTCGCCACCGGCAAGGCCGCGATGATGATGTGGCAGTCCGCCGCGACCTCCATCAAGGCGCACGGCATGACGCCCGACCAGTACGGCGTGGTGCCGGTGCCGACCCAGACCGCCAACCCGACCGGAGACGCCGCGGTGACCTCCATGGTGGCCGGCATCAACCTGGCGGTGTTCAAGAACACCAAGCACCAGGACGCGGCCGTCCAGCTGGTGAAGTTCCTGACCAGCACGCCCGAGCAGAAGATCCTCAACGGCACCTACGGCTCGCTGCCGCCGGTCACGGAGGCGCAGAGCGACCCGGCCTTCCAGACGCCGGACCTGAAGGTGCTCGGTCAGGTGCTGTCCACCTCGGCGGCCCCGCTGCCCCAGGTGCCCAACGAGAGCCAGTTCGAGACGCTCGTCGGCACCGCGGTCAAGAACCTGTTCGCCGACGCGGCGGCCGGCAAGGACGTGTCGACGGACACCGTCAAGGCCGAGCTCGACAAGGCGCAGCAGCAGATGCCCGCCTCCTGATGAGGATCGTCTGAATGACTGCCACTGCGCCTCCCCGCAGCGCCCCCGAGGCCGGCCCCTCCGGCGGCAAGTCCGCCGGCGGGGGCCGGCTCCGGCTGCGTGTGCCCACGAAACTGCGCCAGATCGGGCTGCCGTACCTCCTGCTGCTGCCCGCCCTCGCGCTCGAACTGCTGATCCACATCGTGCCGATGGTCTTCGGCATCGTGATCAGCTTCAAGAAGCTGACCCTCTTCTACATCAGCCACTGGAACCAGGCGCCCTGGGCCAACTTCGACAACTACCACACGGCGATCAAGTTCAATCAGCCCGTCGGCCAGGCCCTGCTGCACTCGTTCTGGGTGACCTGCGCCTTCACCGTGCTGTCGGTGGGACTTTCCTGGCTGATCGGCACCGCCGCGGCGATCCTGATGCAGGACTCCTTCCGCGGCCGTGCCCTGCTCCGCGCGATCTTCCTGGTGCCGTACGCGCTGCCGGTCTACGCGGCCGTCATCACCTGGACGTTCATGTTCCAGCAGGACACCGGCCTGGTGAACCACGTGCTGCACGACCAGTTGCACCTGACGTCGAACAAGCCGTTCTGGCTGATCGGCGACAACAGCTTCTGGGCGCTGCTGACCGTGTCGGTGTGGAAGTCCTGGCCGTTCGCGTTCCTGGCCCTGATGGCCGGCCTGCAGAACATCCCGCGTGAGCTCTACGAGGCCGCGGCGATGGACGGCGCCGGCATCTGGCAGCAGATCAGGCGGATCACCATGCCCTCGCTGCGGCCGGTGAACCAGGTCCTGGTGCTGGTGCTGTTCCTGTGGACGTTCAACGACTTCAACACCCCGTACGTGATGTTCGGGCAGTCCGCGCCGAAGCAGGCCGACCTGATCTCCATCCACATCTACCAGTCCTCCTTCGTCACCTGGAACTTCGGCTCGGGCTCGGCCATGTCCGTGCTCCTGCTGCTGTTCCTGCTGGTGGTGACGGCGGTGTACCTGCTGCTGACATCGAGGAGGCGCAGCGATGCCGATGCTTAGGACCCCCGAGCAGGCCTCGCCGATGGCGTCGCCGAAGTCCTTCATCTGGACCCGGCGGATCGTGCTGACGCTGCTGCTGCTCTTCGTGCTCACACCGGTGTACGTGATGCTCAGCTCGTCCCTGAAGAGCCTCCAGGACGTGCAGGGCTCCTTCAAGTGGATACCGAGCAGCTTCAGCTACCACCCGTACATCGACATCTGGAAGACCGTCCCGCTCGCCCACTACTTCCTCAACTCGCTGATCGTGTCGGTCAGCGCGACGGTGTTCTCGGTGGCCGTGGCGATCTTCGCCGCGTACGGCGTCAGCCGCTACCGGTTCCCGGGCCGGCGGATCTTCACCGTGACGGTGCTGTCCACCCAGATGTTCCCCGGCATCCTCTTCCTGCTGCCGCTGTACCTGATCTTCGTCAACATCGGCAACAACACCGGGATCCACCTCCAGGGCAGCCGGCTGGGCCTGATCATCACCTACCTGACCTTCTCGCTGCCCTTCTCCATCTGGATGCTGGTCGGTTACTTCGACTCGATCCCGCGCGACCTCGACGAGGCCGCGAAGGTCGACGGCTGCGGCCCGTTCGGGGCGCTGTTCCGGGTCGTGGTACCGGCCGCCGTGCCCGGCATCGTGGCCGTGTGCGTGTACGCGTTCATGACCGCGTGGGGCGAAGTGCTCTTCGCCTCCGTCATGACGAACTCCAGCACCCGAACACTCGCTGTCGGCCTGCGGGAGTACGCCACCCAGAACGACGTGTACTGGAACCAGGTCATGGCCGCATCGCTCGTGGTGAGCGTGCCGGTGGTCGCCGGATTCCTGCTTCTCCAGCGTTACCTCGTCGCCGGGCTGACCGCCGGCGCCGTCAAGTAACCCCACCGAAAGGTAACTTGTGAACGACCTGAGCGCTCTTCCCGCCGATTTCGCCTGGGGTGCGGCTACCGCCGCCTACCAGATCGAGGGCGCGGTGGACGAGGACGGCCGGGCCCCGTCCATCTGGGACACCTTCTCCCACACTCCCGGCAAGGTTGTAGGCGGCGACACCGGCGACGTCGCCTGCGACCACTACCACCGCTGGCCCGAGGACCTGGACCTGATGAAGGCCCTCAACCTGGACACGTACCGGTTCTCCATTGCCTGGCCCCGGATCGTGCCCCAGGGGGCGGGTGCCGTAAACGCATCCGGACTGGCCTTCTACGACCGGCTGGTGGACGCACTGCTGGAGGCGGGCATCACGCCCAACGCCACGCTCTACCACTGGGACCTCCCCCAGGCACAGCAGGACCGCGGCGGCTGGCCCGAGCGGGAGACCGCCGAGCGGTTCGGCGAGTACGCGGCCGTGGTCGCCCAGCACCTGGGCGACCGGGTCAAGGACTGGGCGACCCTCAACGAGCCGCTGTGCTCGGCGTGGATCGGCCACCTCGAAGGCACCATGGCGCCGGGCTGGACCGACCTGACGGCCGCGGTCCGCGCCTCCTTCCACCTGCACCTCGGCCACGGCCTGGCGGTGCAGGCCCTGCGGGCGGCCCACTCCGACCTGCGGATCGGCATCGTCAACAACCTCAGCCCGTGCGAGCCGGCCACCGACCGCGAGGCCGACGTCGCCGCGGCCCGGCGGGCCGACGGCCACACCAACCGCTGGTGGCTGGACCCGATCCACGGCCGCGGCTACCCGCAGGACATGGTCGAGCTGTACGGCGTCGACATGCCGATCCGGGACGGCGACCTGGAGCTGATCTCCGCGCCGCTGGACTGGCTGGGCCTGAACTACTACTTCCGGCAGGTCATCACCGACGACCCGACCGGCCCGGCGCCGTACGCCAAGATGGTGTACGTGCCGGGCGTGCGCCGCACCGCGATGGACTGGGAGGTCAGCGCGGACGGCCTGGAGCAGCTGCTGGTCCGGCTGCACGAGGAGTACAACGTCCCGAAGATCTTCGTCACCGAGAACGGCTCGGCGTACGCGGACACCGTGGGCCCCGACGGCCAGGTGGACGACCCGGAGCGGGTGCAGTACCTGGAGGAGCACCTGGCCGCCTGCGCCCGCGCGGTCAAGCAGGGTGTGCCGCTGGCCGGTTACTACGCCTGGTCGCTGCTGGACAACTTCGAGTGGGCGTACGGCTACGACAAGCGGTTCGGCCTGGTGCACGTGGACTACACGACCCAGAAGCGCACCGTGAAGGGCAGTGGCCGCAAGTACGCGGACATCATCGCGGCTCACCGCCGCCGGGCGCGCCGCGCGGCCTGACCCGCCTGCGCCTGTGCCTCCTGCGCCCGGGCGCCGATTCAGCTCCCGCCGGCCGGCCGTTCCACGAGCCGGCCGGCGGGCTGTTTCATGACGGCGCCGTGCTCGGCGACCGGCCGGCCGCGCAGGTAGGTGGCGCGGACCACGCCGTGCAGGGTGCGTCCGGCGTAGGCGGTGACCGGGTTGCGGTGGTGCAGCGCGGCCGGGTCCACGGTGAAGGTCTCCTCCGGCGCGAACACCGCGAAGTCGGCGTCCCGGCCCGGCGCGATGGCGCCCTTGCGGTCCAGGCCGGCCAGCCGGGCCGGGCCGGCGGACATCCAGCGGGCCACGTCGGCCGGGGTGTGACCGCGGCGGCGGGCCTGCGTCCACACCGCCGGCAGGCCGAGCTGGAGCGAGGAGATGCCGCCCCAGGCGGCGGCGAAGTCGCCGGTGTCCTTGTGCTTGAGGTCGATGGTGGACGGCGAGTGGTCGGAGACCACGCAGTCCAGGGTGCCGTCGGCCAGTGCCTGCCACAGCAGGTCCTGGTTGGCTGCCTCGCGGATCGGCGGGCAGCACTTGAACTCCGTGGCGCCGTCCGGGACTTCCTCCGCGGTCAGGGTCAGGAAGTGCGGGCAGGTCTCCGCGGTGACCGGCACCCCCTCGGCCCGGGCCCGGCGGATCAGCGGCAGGGCGCTCGCCGAGGACAGGTGCAGGATGTGGGTCCGCGCGCCCAGCCGCCGGGCCAGGTCGATCACCTGGGCCACCGCGGTGTCCTCGGCGGCCGGCGGGCGCGAGGCGAGGAAGTCGGCGTAGGCGGGACCGGCCTTCTGCGGGGCCGCGTCGATGACTCCCGGGTCCTCGGCGTGCACGATCAGCAGCCCGCCGAAGGACGCCAACTCGGTCATGGCCGCCGCGAGTTCGTCCCGGCCGAGCGGCGGGAACTCGTCCACGCCGGACGGCAGCAGGAAGCACTTGAAGCCGAAGACGCCCGCCTCGTGCAGCGGGCGCAGGTCGGCGAGGTTGCCGGGCACCGCGCCGCCCCAGAAGCCGACGTCGGTGTGAACGCGGCCGCGGGCGGCGTCCCGCTTGACCGCGAGGTGGGCCGCGGTGGTGGTGGGCGGGACGCTGTTGAGCGGCATGTCGATCAGGGTGGTGATGCCGCCGGCCGCGGCCGCCGCGGTGGCCGTGGCGAAGCCCTCCCAGTGCGCGCGCCCGGGGTCGTTGACGTGGACGTGGGTGTCGACCAGGCCGGGCAGCAGGACGTCGTCGCCGAGTTCGGTGAGCACGGCGCCGGGCGGGACCGGGGCGTCGTGCGGCAGGACCGCGCGGATCGTCCCGCCGCCGACGGCCACGCAGGCCGGCCGTTCCCCCTCGGGGGTCACCACCCGGGTCGAGCGCAGCACCAGGTCCGTCACGGCGTCCGGCACGGGCGAACCTCCAGCGTCGTGGCGCCTCGGGTCGCGCCGGTTTCGCGCGTCGCGGCACCTTCCGGGGGCATGTTCAACGGTCTGTTGAAGGACATGGTGGATAGGGTTCCCCCGGGCGTCAAGAGCGGTAGACTTCCACCAAGCGAAAAGCGCATTCCGCGCCGATCGCCGTCACCATCGTCACAGGGGGAGCGCAGGTGTCCAGTGACCGCGCCGGCGGCGTCCAGTCGCTCGAACGAGCCTTCGACCTCCTGGAGCGGATGGCCGACGCGGGCGGCGAGGTGGGCCTGAGCGAGCTGTCGGCCAGCAGCGGACTGCCCCTGCCCACCATCCACCGGCTGGTGCGCACCCTGGTCGCCGCCGGGTACGTACGCCAGCAGCCCAACCGCCGCTACGCGCTCGGCCCGCGGCTGATCCGGCTCGGCGAGAGCGCCTCCCGGCTGCTCGGCACCTGGGCGCGGCCGTATCTGGCGGAGCTGGTGGAGGCCACCGGCGAGACCGCGAACATGGCGCTGCTCGACGGCGACGAGGCGGTGTACGTGGCGCAGGTGCCCTCCCGCCACTCGATGCGGATGTTCACCGAGGTCGGCCGGCGGGTGCTGCCGCACTCCACCGGGGTCGGCAAGGCGCTGCTGGCCCTGCTGCCGCCGCAGGAGGTACGGGCGCTGCTGCTGCGCACCGGCATGCCGGCCGCCACCGAGCGCACCATCACCGACCCGGACCGCTTCCTGGCCGAACTCGACCGGGTCCGGGAGCTCGGCTACGCCATGGACGACAACGAGCAGGAGATCGGCGTGCGTTGCCTGGCCGTCCCCGTGCCCGACTCCCCCACCGCGGCGGCCATCTCGATCTCCGGCCCGGCCGGCCGGGTCACCGAGGCGGCCACCGACAAGATCGTCCCAATTCTGCACACGGTCGCGCACAATCTGTCGCGTGCGCTGGCCGGTGCCGGGGCGCAGGCCTGATCGGCGCGCAGGCCTGATCCGGCGCTCGTACGAGGCCGGTCACGCCCCGGGTCGGCTTTCTCCCGGTGCCGCCGGGACCATGTCCCCCTTGTCCCCCTCATCCCGTGGGCGTCAGGTCCTCCACCTCGCGGCGCACCGCGTCCAGCGGTTTCGCCAGGGCGCTCACCGAGCCGAGCGCGGCCACCAGCAGGAGCAGCGAGGTACGCAGCGCGTCCATGTCCAGCAGGACCGGGGAGAGCTGAGCCACCCTCGCCTGGCCGGCCAGCGCCGCCAACTCGTCCTCCGCGACCGCCCGATCGGGTAACGTCGGCCGGTATTCCGCCAGTTCGGCGCTCAACCGGGCCACCGCCCTCGCCAATGCCGATCCCGCGCCCCCCGCAACACCTTCCTGCGCCGCCGCCCGAGCGGCGGCACCGCTGCGCTCGTCGTCGAGCACTCGCGTCTCCCCCACCACGTACTCCTGCCTCGCCCTTCCCGCCGGCACCCCGGAAGACCGTCGGCCGCGCCGTCCGGGGGCGATCAGTAAACGCGCTTCCACGCCTGTGCGCCACAATCTTGTGCGAAATTGCGAAGAAATCCCAGCGGGCCGCGCACGAGTGATGAACAGGAATCTTTACTGATTGTTTTCTGCGGTCAGCCCGGTCACCCGCCAGACCGTCACATCCATGGTCGCGTACGGGTTCGGCGCCCCTGGCGGGGTGAGTTGACGGAACGTCACCAGCGCGGTCGTGCCGTCCGCGGTACGCACGCACATCCGGGTGCCGCTGGTCACCATCCGCCGGGGCACGCTGGTCACCCGGGTGCCGCCGGCGCACGCGGCCGGGGTGCCGGGGCCCGCCGGGGCCAGCAGCGACAGGCTCGCCTGCCGCGCGTCGGTGGCGAACGCGTCCCCCTGGTCGGTGTAGCCGAAGGAGCCGGCCAGCGCGCCCTGCCGTACCTCCAGCGGGTCCTGCTGGAGCAACAGGCTGTAGCCGGCCGGCACTTCGACACCGAGGTAGGCCGTACCGGCGTCGGCGCCGGGCGTGCCGGTCGCCCCGGGAGCGGGCGCGCCCGGGGCCGGAGCGGTGGTCGGCGTCCCGGGTACGGGGCCGCTCTGCGGCGGAAGTGCGGTCGCGGAGGCGGCGCCGGTGGGGGCCGCCGCTCCCGCCGGGCCCACGGCGGCATGGTCGCCGCCGTCGAATCCGCCGGCCAGCGCGACGCCCGCGACCACCGCGACCGCCAAGCCCGCGACCGCGGCGAACGCGCCCGCCGCCCGGCTGCCGCGGCGGTGCGGCAACGGCAGGTGCGTCAGGTCCGGGCGCGGCCAGTGGTTCGGGTGCCAGGTGAGGCCCGGCGGATGGGCGGGCGGCCCCGGCACCGGGGCCGCGGTGGGCAGCGGCGGGGCCGGCGGCGGCATCGCGGGCACCATCGCGGCGGTCAGCACCGGCGGCAGCCACGGGTCGCTGCGCGGCCGGGTCGACTCCGGGGCCGCCTGCCCGCACATGGCGATGATCTGCGCGGGCGACGGCCGCAGCGCCGGGTCCTTGATCAGGCACCGCGTCACGATCTCCCGCAGCTCGCCCGGGAGTTCGGACAGATCCGGCTCCCCCTGCGGCACCCGCGCCGCCACCTCGGCGACGCCCCCCTCCCCGAACGGCGCGCTCCCGATCGACGCGTACGCGGCGAGCTGCCCGAGCGCGAACACATCCGTCGCGGGCCCCGCCGCCCGCCCCGCGACCTGCTCGGGCGCGAGAAAGGGGGCCGAGATGCCGCTGGGCACGGGGGGCCGCTGGGCGGAGGGGGAAGGGTGCGGGTCCACGGCGTGGCGCGGGTCCGTGACGGAGTGCGGGTCCGCTGACGGATGCGGGTCCGAGGCCGGGTGCGACTGCACGACCAAATGCGGGTCCGCGCCAGGGCGCGGGTCCGCTGACCGGTGCGGGTCCGAGGCCGGGTACCGGTCCGCAGCCGGGTACGGCTCCACGACCAAGTGCGGGTCCCCGGACGAGTGCGGGTCCACCTGCGCGTGCGGCTCCGCTGCCGGCCCGGACGGAGACGCCCCGCCCGTCGGGGGCGCCGGCGCGACGCCTGTCCCGTGGCCGCCCGCGCTCGTCGGTCCCGTCCCGTGCCCGCCCGCCGGCGACGGCTCCGGCGCGGCGCCCGTCCCGTGGCCGCCCGCGCTCGTCGGTCCCGTCCCGTGCCCGCCCGCCGGCGACGGCGCCGGCGCTGCGCCCGTCCCGTGGCCACCCCCGGTCGTCGGTCCCGTCCCGTGGCCGCCCACAGGCGACGGCTCCGGCGCGGCGCCCGTCCCGTAGGCGCCCGCGCTCGTCAGTCCCGTCCCGTGCCCGCCCACAGGCGACGGCTCCGGCTGGTCTGCGCTCTTCTCCGCTACGCACGCGGCGATTTCGACGTACGCGGGCTCGTGCTCCCGGCCTCCGGCAGGTTGTTCTTGCGTCGGGGACGGTTCGGGCGTCTCGGCGGCGGGGCGGGGTGGGATGCCCGGGGGGCGGGCGATGCCGTAATCGCGGATGCGGGGGCCGTCGGCGGACAGCAGGATCTGGGAGGGGCGCAGGTCGCCGTGGACGATGCCGGCGTGGTGGATGTCCTGGAGGCCGCGGGCGATACCGGCGACCATTCGCAGGACGGTGACCGTGGGCAGCGGGCCGCCCGAGGCGACCGCCGCGCCGAGGGTGAGAGCGGGCACGTAGTCGGAGGCGATCCAGAACCGGGGGCCTTCCTTGCCGCTGCCGGTGACCGGCACCGTCCACGGCCCGCGCACCCGGCCTGCGGCCTGCGCGTCGTGGTGGAAGCGGGCAGCGAAGTCTGCGCCTTCCGCGGCCTCGGGCCGCAGCACCGTGAGGGCGACCGGCCGGCCGCCGGGCGCATGGGCGTAGTAGACCGGGCCGAGCGCTCCGTCGCCGAGCCGCGCACTGATCCGGTGGCCCGACACCGTCGCCGGATCGCCGTCCCGGAGCGGCTCGAAGGCCGGTCCCCGGAAGACCGGACCGGAGTGCGACACGCCCATCTGACCCCGTTTCTTCCCTGGCGCCGCCCCTGCCGGGACACGGCCCGACGATACCGGACCGCACCGGGGGTCAGGCGCGGCTCCCGCGGTCGTTCCCGTGTCCCCGCACACGCGGTATGCAGGACGTATGGAAAGCAAGAGCGAGGTGGCCGGGCTGCTGCTGGCGGCCGGCGGGGGGCGCCGACTGGGGGGCAGGCCGAAGGCGCTGCTGCCGTTCCGGGGACGGCCGCTGGTGGAGCACGCGGTGGAGATGCTGCGCGCGGGGGGCTGCGGCCCGGTGCACGTGGTGCTGGGGGCGGCGGCCGCGCAGGTGCGCGAGCAGGCGGACCTGACGGGCTGCGTGCTCGTGGAGAACCCGCACTGGGAGAGCGGGATGGGCTCCTCGCTGCGGGCCGGGCTGGCCTCGCTGGCCGGCGCGGCGCCGCACCCGCCGGCGGCCGTGATCGGCCTGGTCGACCAGCCGGGGGTGGGCGCGCAGACCGTGGCGCGGGTGCTGGCGGCGGCGTACGCGCGCGGCGACCTGGTCTCGGCGCTGGTCTCGGCGATGTACGAGGGCCGGCGCGGGCATCCGGTGCTGATCGGGGCGAGCCGCTGGGCGGGCGTGGCGGCCGGCGCGGGCGAGGACCGGGGGGCGCGGACGTACCTGCGGGCGCACGCCGAGCAGACGGTTCTGGTGGAGTGCGGCGACGTCGGCGACCCGGCGGACATCGACACCCCCGGCGACCTGCGGCTTCTCGCGGCGGCCGCGGAGCGTGCCACAAAACGTTGAAGTTCCGCACTGCGAAAACTATGATCCACCTTGCAGAACCGGCCGAGCGGCCGACTGTGCGTCATCCCGTGCCGCCGCGGCGCGGCCGCGGCCGTCAGGCAACCCGTGGAGGAGTGACCCGCATGTCCGCTAGCGCGCCGTCCCCGGCCGTCGTCGCCCCGGACGCCCGGCCCGTCCCGCGCGGCGAGGAGGTGCTGACCCCGCAGGCGCTGGACTTCCTGGCCGAACTGCACCGCCGGTTCACCCCGCGCCGCGACGGGCTGCTGGTGCTGCGCCGCGAGCGCCGGGAGGAGATCGCCCGCACCGCCACGCTGGACTTCCTGCCCGGCACCGGGCACATCCGCGACGGCGAGTGGCAGGTGGCGCCCGCACCGCCGGCCCTCCAGGACCGCCGGGTGGAGATCACCGGCCCGACCGACCGCAAGATGACCGTCAACGCCCTGAACTCCGGGGCGAAGATCTGGCTCGCCGACTTCGAGGACGCCTCCGCGCCCACCTGGGAGAACGTCGTCGGCGGCCAGCTGAACCTGATCGACGCCTACGAGCGGCGCATCGACTTCACCTCACCCGAGGGCAAGACCTACGCGCTCAAGGACGCGGCCGAGCTGGCCACGGTGGTGATGCGGCCGCGCGGCTGGCACCTGAGCGAGCGGCACCTGACCGTGGACGGGCAGCAGGTGCCCGGCGCCCTGGTCGACTTCGGGCTGTACTTCTTCCACAACGCGCGGCGGCTGCTCGACCTCGGCAAGGGCCCGTACTTCTACCTGCCCAAGACCGAGTCGCACCTCGAAGCGCGGCTGTGGAACGACGTGTTCGTCTTTGCGCAGGACTACGTGGGGGTCCCGCAGGGCACGATCCGCGCCACCGTGCTGATCGAGACGATCACCGCCGCGTACGAGATGGAGGAGATCCTCTACGAGCTGCGCGACCACGCCTCCGGGCTCAACGCGGGGCGCTGGGACTACCTGTTCTCGATCGTGAAGAACTTCCGTGACGCGGGCGAGCGGTTCGTGCTGCCGGACCGCAACGCGGTGACGATGACCGCCCCCTTCATGCGCGCCTACACCGAACTGCTGGTGCGCACCTGCCACAAGCGCGGGGCGCACGCGATCGGCGGGATGGCGGCCTTCATCCCGTCCCGGCGTGATCCGCAGGTCAACGAGATGGCGTTCGCCAAGGTCAAGATGGACAAGGACCGGGAGGCCGGGGACGGCTTCGACGGCTCCTGGGTGGCCCACCCGGACCTGGTGCCGGTCGCCCGGGCCTCCTTCGACGCGGTGCTCGGCGAACGCCCGCACCAGAAGGACCGGTTGCGCGAGGACGTCCAGGTCGCCGCGGCCCAGCTGATCGACATCGCCTCGCTCGACGCCCGCCCCACCTTCGACGGCCTGCGCAACGCCGTCCAGGTCGGCATCCGCTACATCGAGGCCTGGCTGCGCGGCTCCGGCGCGGTGGCCATCTTCAACCTCATGGAGGACGCGGCCACCGCCGAGATCTCCCGCTCCCAGATCTGGCAGTGGACCCACCTCGGCGTCGTCCTCGAAGGCGGCGAGAAGGCCACGCCCGAACTGGTCCGCCAGGTCGCCGCCGACGAACTCCTCGCCATCCGCGACGAGGTCGGCGAGGACGCCTACGCCACCGGCAAGTGGACCCAGGCGTACGAACTCCTGCTCCGCACCGCCCTGGACACCGACTACGCGGAATTCCTCACCCTGCCGGCGTACGAGCAGCTGGAGGGCTGACCTCTTCCCCGTTCGGCGGGCGGAGCCGGTGAGGGACCGTACGGCAACGCTTCAGGACGGGCCGGAAGCGGCTATTCGCTTTGCGCCCCGCTCCGCCCGCCGGTCATGCTGGCGGCCATGCCCACGCCCCTGCTGATCCGTGACGTGGTCCCCGGTGACTGGCCGGGGATCTGGCCGTTCCTGCGCCGCATCTGCGCCGAGGGGGAGACCTTCGGCTACCCGACCGACATCACCGAGTCCCAGGCCCGCGGGATCTGGCTGCTCGCCCCGCCCGCCCGCACCGTGGTGGCGGTCGACGACACCGGCGCCGTCCTGGGCAGCGCCAAGATGAACCCCAACCAGATGGGCAACGCCGCCCACATCGCCAGCGCCAGCTTCATGGTCGACCCGGACCGGGCCGGCCAGGGCGTGGGCCGCGCCCTGTGCGAGGAAGCACTGCGCTGGGCCCGCGCCGAGGGCTTCCGGGCCATGCAGTTCAACGCGGTGGTCGAGTCCAACACCCGTGCCGTGTCCCTCTACCGCGCCCTCGGCTTCCACATCCTCGGCACGGTCCCGGACGGCTTCCGCCACCCCCGCCTCGGCTACGTGGGCCTCCACATCATGCACCGCCCGCTGTGAGCCCGGCCGTGGGCGCAAGGGTGAATTGCCGGTCGGGCGGCAAGTACGTCCGTCTCGCGGGGTTCGGGTCACCTGATACGTAGTGCGCCGATATGGTCGGTCGCTCCCCCGTCAGGCAGGAAGGACCCGGACTGTGTACGCCGCGCGAACCCCCGTACCACCGCCGCCACCGATACCGCCCGCCGCGGAACGGTGGTGGCGGCGGACTTGGGTGGTCATCGCCTTCCTGGTGCTGCTGCCGCCGGTCGGTGTCGTGCTGGCCGTGCTGGGGCGGTGGGCGCCGCGGACCAAGGCGGTGGCCTCGGTGCTGTCGCTGATCTGGTTCGTCGTGGCCCTGGTCAGCCCGGGTTCGTCCGGGTCCACCGGGCCGGCGACGGCGGACGCCGCGAGGGTGGCCACCACGACCTCGGCCCCGGCGCCGACCACCACGCCGCCCACGACCACGCCCGCGCCGTCGCCCACCGCGACCACTCCGTCACCTGCCCCGACCACTCCCGAGCCCACCACGCCGGCGCCGACCACGACCAAACCCGTGCGGGCGACTGCGTCGCCGTCGCAGAGCGAGGGCGGGTCCGGGTCGGCCTCGGGTTCCGACACGGGCGGCGACACCTACTACGCCAACTGCACCGAGGCCCGCGCCGCAGGAGCGGCACCCATCTACGCCGGCCAGCCCGGCTACTCCCGCCGGCTCGACCGCGACGGCGACGGCATCGCCTGCGAGACCGGCGGCGGGTCGTCCTCCTCGTCGTCCTCGTCCACCTCCGGCGGCTCGTCGAGCTCGTCCGGTGGCTCCGATTCCTCGGGCGACACGTATTACGCCAACTGCACCGAGGCCCGCGCCGCCGGAGCGGCACCCATCTACGCCGGCCAGCCCGGCTATTCGCGCCGGCTGGACCGGGACGGCGACGGGGTGGCCTGCGAATAGCGGGGGAACGACTCAGGCCAGGCCCGCGATCGAGGCCAGGCGGCGGGCTTCGGTGCGGGTGAGGTGGGCGACGGTGTGCTCGTCGGTGCGGGTGAGGGTGCCGTGTTCGACGACGGGGACGCCGCCGACCAGGGAGAGGGTGACGGGGGCGGGGGCGCCGAGGACGAGGGCGGCGATCGGGTCGGCGATGGTGGAGTGGGCGAGGCCGTCGATCTTCCAGAGCACCAGGTCGGCGAGTTTGCCCGGTTCGAGGGAGCCGATCTCGGCTGCGCGGCCGAGGACCTCGGCGCCGCCGTACGTGCCCAGGCGCAGCGCCTGACGGACGGTGAGGGCCTTCTCGCCGGCGCGCAGGCGGGCCACCAGGAGGGCGTTGCGCAACTCGGTGCGCAGCTCGCCGGACTCGTTGGAGGCGGTGCCGTCCACGCCGAGGCCGACCGGGACACCCGCGGCGAGCAGGTCCGGCACCCGGGCGATCCCGGCGGCGAGCCGGGCGTTGGAGGACGGGCAGTGCGCCACCCCGGTGCCGGTCCCGCCGAAGGCCGCCACATCGGCGTCGCTCATGTGCACGCAGTGCGCCATCCACACATCCGGGCCGAGCCAGCCGGTGGACTCGAAGTAGTCGGTCGGGCCCATCCCGAACAGCTCGTGGCAGAACTTCTCCTCCTCCACCGTCTCGCTGCCGTGCGTGTGCAGCCGCACCCCCAGCCGGCGGGCCAACTCCGCGGACCGGCGCATGAGTTCGGTGGAGACCGAGAAGGGCGAGCAGGGCGCGACCGCGATCTGCAGCATCGAGCCGAAGGACGGGTCGTGATGGGTGGCGACCGCCTCCTCGGTGGCCGCCAGCGCCTCGTCGGTGGTCTCCACCGCGAAGTCCGGCGGCAGCCCGCCCTGGCTGCGGCCGCGGTCCATCGAGCCGCGGGCGGCGGTGAACCGCACCCCGATCTCGGCCGCGGCCCTGATCTCGGCGCCGAGCAGGTCGCCCGCGCCGCGCGGGAAGACGTAGTGGTGGTCCATCGCGGTGGTGACCCCGCCGCGCACCATCATGGCCAGCGAGCCGGCGGCGGCCGCGTACACCATCGGCTCGTCGATCCGCGCCCAGGTGGGATACAGCTCGACCAGCCAGTCGAAGAGGTTGCTGTCCTGGGCCAGGCCCCGGGTGAGCCACTGGTAGAAGTGGTGGTGGGTGTTGACCAGGCCGGGCGTGACGAGGTGTCCGGTGCCGTCGACCCGCCGCCGTACCCCTGTCAGGCCGGCCGGCGCGGGGCCGGGGCCGACCGCCTCGATCAGGTTGCCGGCCACCACCACGTGCCCGCTCGCGTACTCCGTGCCGGCCGCGTCCACGGTGGCGACGGCGGCGTTCTCGATGACGATGCGCTCGGCCGAAGGGCCTGAAGTGCCTGAAGTGCCTGGGGAGCCCGCGGTGTCCGCGCTGCCCACGGTGCCTGCCACGTGCGCCTCCTCAGTCCGTCACCGCAATGGCGGCCTCGGCGCCCTCCCGCAGCACGGTGCCCTCGATGAGGCCGTACGGGCGGTCGGCGGCGAAGTACACCTCGTTGTCGTTCTTCAGGCCGAAGGGTTCGAGGTCGACCAGGAAGTGGTGCTTGTTGGGCAGCGAGAGCCGGATCTCGGCCACGTCGGGGAGCTGTTCGATCACCCTGGCGCCCATGGCGTAGAGGGTCTGCTGGAGCGAGAGGGAGTACGTGCCCGCGAACGCCGCCAGCAGCTCCGCGCGGGCCCGCGCCCAGGAGTCGTCCCAGTCCGGGGCGTCCTGCGCGTCACCGGTCCAGTCGTGCCGCCAGCGCGCGGTGACCTCGGTGGCCAGGATGCGGTCGCGGGTCTCCTTGAGCGTGGTGTACGGGTCCTTGGCGAAGCCCCAGAACTCCGAGTCGGTGGTGTTCATGACCACCAGGTCCTTCAGGCCGGAGATCACCTGCCAGGCGGTGCCGTCGAAGGTGACCTCGGTGGTACGGGTCTCCCGGCCGGTGCGGGCGAAGGAGTGCCGCTTGTCATCAGAGGCGGGGGCAGGGGCAGGGGCGGTGCCCGGACCCCCCGGCTCGGCGGAGGGCGCGGCTATGCGCTCCCAGGCGTACTCCTCCATCCGTATCCTCGCCCGCTCGATGGACGGCGCGCTGCCGACGAAGTGGCGGGCCAGGTGGACGGCGAACGCCTCGGGCGAGGCCACGCCGTGCTCCTTGGCGAAGGCGTAGACCGTGTTCTTGGTGGTGTCGGTGGTCAGGACGGCGGAGTTGTCGCCGGAGTAGTGCACGGCGTCCATGGCGCCGGACAGGGCGACGGACACGTTGAGGTCCCGGATGTGGTGGGTGGCGCCGTCCCGGACGACGCGGACCAGGCGGGTCTCGGCCTTGCCGTACTGGTTCTGCCCGAGGCGCGTGGTGCGCGCGGGGCCGGGCGGCCGGGCGCCGGCCGGGGAAGAGGCGGTCATGGGTGCTAACTCCCTCGGTATACGGAGTAGCCGAACGGGCTGAGCAGCAGCGGTACGTGATGGTGCTCGCCCGGACGGACGGCGAAGACGACCGTGACCTCCGGGAAGAACGCGGGGCCGGTCCCGTACGGTCCGGGGGCCGCGGTGCCGGGGGCGGCGGATCCGGCGCGCCACCCCTGCACGTCGAAGCTCAGCATGACGTGCGCGGTGCCGGGCGGCAGCGCGGGCAGGCCGGCGCAGCGGCCGTCGGCGTCGGTCACGGACCGGGCGTGGGGCGTCCAGGGGTCCTGCGGGCCGGGGCGCACCGACACCTCGACGGGCACGCCCGTGCCGGGGCGGCCGGCGGCGGTGTCCAGTACGTGGGTGGACACGGTGGCGGTTCCGGGAGCTGCCTCGGATGTGCTGGTCACGCGGCATCCTCCGGCTTCTCGGCGAGCCGGGTCAGCCGGACCCGGTTGATCTTTCCCAGCTCGGTGCGGACGATCCCGCGCTCGGTGCCGGCGTCGTTGCCGATCCGCTGCTCGAGCGCGGCGAGCATCTCCTCACCCGTACGGCCGGTGGCGCAGATCAGGAAGACATGGCCGTGCGCCTCCTGGTAGGCCAGGTTGAGCCGCAGCAGCTCCTCCCGCTCGCCCTCGCCCACCCCGCTCTGCTCCCGCGCGGACCTCGCGTCCCCCGGCGCGGGCCGCCCGATCGGCGGATGGCCGGCCACGGCCTCCGCCAGGTCGTCCTCGGTGAGCCCGGCGCTCGCCGCGTCACTCGCCGCCAGCAGATCGTCGAGCCCGCCGTACGGCCGCCCCCGTACCACCGCGTCGACCCACGCTCCACTTGCGCACACCTCGCGCAACAGCTCCGCCGCGCTCTCGGCGGCGGCCTCGTTCAGCCGGCTCAGCCCCGGCGGCACGCTGGTCGTCACAGTCGCAACGTAGGAGCCGCCGAGGAGCGACGTCAACACTTTGTTGAAAAAGGTCCTCCCCGCGCGTCCGTCAGGGAGTGTCGCGCCCGGCGTTCTCCCTGTTCAGGTAGTTGTAGACGGTGAAGCGGGAGACACCGAGGGCGGAGGCGACGGTCTCGA
Source organism: Actinacidiphila acididurans (assembly GCF_016918855.1). GTDB lineage: Bacteria > Actinomycetota > Actinomycetes > Streptomycetales > Streptomycetaceae > Actinacidiphila > Actinacidiphila acididurans. The sequence goes on along the minus strand of NZ_JADKYB010000011.1, from coordinate 103,553 downwards.
CGCCGTGGCGCAGGGCGAAGGCGCCGCGTTCCTCCAGATGGCGGACGAGTTGCTGCTTGTCCTTGCGGCCGAGGCCGGCCAAGGGGCCGTGGCGGCGTTCGAGGTCGGCCAGCAGATGGTCGAGGGAGTCGGCCAGAGGGGGCAGGCGGACCGCGACCACGGCCTGCCCTTCCCAGGTCAGCACCACGTCGTCGTCGCCGGCCTCGCCGGGCGGAAGCATTTCCGCGCCCATGGCGTCGACCAGGGGCCGGACCGCCTCCGCGAAGGGATGGGCCGCGCCGCCGCCGCTCATCGCCCGCCTCCTTCCGGGAGGGCGTTGACCTGGAGCGAGACCCGGGTGGCACCGGCCGCGAGCGTACGCCGCAGCAGCTCGCCGACCGCCTCGATCACGGCATCCGCCGGCCCCTCCCCCGACGTCCCGAACGGCCCGACGTCCACCGCCTCCAGCGCCCGCTCGGCGACCTCCCGCGCCGCCACGGCATGCCCCGGCGGCACGTCCAGGTCGAACGGCTCGGTCGTGAACTCCAGCCTCAGTCTCACAAGGGGCCCCCACGGATACGGTGCCTCAGCCCTCCCCGCCGGAGGGCGGCCGGGAGGCGACCTTAACCGACCCGGGCGGCGGTGCGAGGTGGGCGCGGGCCGCGACGGCCAGCGCGGCGGTTCCGGTTTCCAGGGTGAGGCGGACGTGCGGGGCGAAGTGCGGGGAGTGGTTGCCGGGGAGGGCGGCGAGGCGTTCGGCGGGGCTCGGGCCGGGCGCGGCCTTCGCGGCGCCGGGGCGGGCGTCGGGCGTACGACGGTCCGCGCCGCCCGCCGTCACACCACCCGCGCCCTTTCGCGCGCCGCCCGCCGTACGGCCTGCGCCGCCACCGTCCGCGCCGCCACCACCGAGCGCCGCCGCCCATTGGCGCGGGCCGACCGCGCCGAGCATCCAGTAGCCGGTTCTGATGCCGTGATGGCCGTGGAGGTGGGCGCCGCAGGAGCCGAGGAGGGGGAAGTCCTCGGTGGCGGGCGAGGGTTGCCAGCGGGTGACGCGGTGGGGGCCGAACTCCCGTTCGTGGGCGCGGCGCAGGGTCTCGGTGACGTCCGGGTGGCTCGCGGTCACCGTGGAGCGGGACAGCACGCGGATGCCGGGGGGCCGTTCCTCGCCGGAGGCGGCGGACTCGGCGGTGACGATGCGGCGTACGGCGGCCAGGGCGCGGTCCAGCGAGGGGTCGGAGAAGGCGCGTACGGTCACTTCCAGGGTGGCGCGGTCGGGGATGACGTTGCCCGGGCCGCCGGCGTGCACCGCGCCGACCGTGACCACCACGGGGTCGCCGGGGGCGCTCTCCCGGGACACCACGGTCTGCAGCCGCAGGATGGTGGCGGCCGCGGTGACCACCGGGTCCACCGCCAGGTGGGGCGCGCCCGCGTGACCGCCGCGCCCGTGCAGGACGACTTCCAGGGTGGTGCCGGCGGCCAGTGCGGGGCCGTCGGCGTGCGCGACCATGCCGGCGGGCAGCGGCACGGTGTGCTGGGCCAGCGCGATGTCGGGGACGGGCACGGCGTCGTAGAGCCCGTCGGTGAGCATCGCCTCGGCCCCGCTGAGCGTCTCCTCGGCGGGCTGGCCGACCACCACAAGCGTGCCCCGCCACCGGTCCGCGCCCGCGGCCAGCAGCCGGGCGGCCCCGGCGGCGCACGCCAGGTGGGCGTCGTGGCCGCAGGCGTGCATCACCCCGGGCACCGTGCTGGCGTACGGCAGCCCGGTATCCTCCGTCACCGGCAGGGCGTCGAGTTCGGCCCGCACCAGCACCACCGGGCCGGGCCCGTTCCGCAGCACCCCGGCCACCCCGTGGCCACCGATCCCGCGCCGCACCTCGTACCCGGCCGCCCCCAGCCAGTCCGCGAACCGCCCGGCCGTGCGCTCCTCCCGCCCGGACAGTTCGGGATGGCGGTGGACGTCGAGGTAGAAGGCGGCGATCGCCGGCAGCAGGCCTGCCGTGTCCGCGGCGAACCCCTGACGGTCCGTCACCGCTTCTTCCGGCTCCGAGCCCGTTGCGTAGCCCACCCGGGTCCGTCCGGGCGCGCCGTCACCGATCGAGGTCAACGAATTCCCCTTCCCAGGAAGTACCGCCGGGCCGCGCCGGCTGCCGGCCCCGGGGGATGACAGCGACATGCCAGCGGGCGGCACCCGGATGTGACAGCGGACGCGCGTAGAAAAGTGCTGCGGCCCCCTGCGGTGCCGCCCGCCCTTTGCCGTCGGGAACACAAGGAGTCACCATGGCCGACATCAAGATGGACGCGCCGCTCGCCTCCCTCGCCCAGGAGATCCTGGAGCTGGAGTCCGAGACCTTCGAGATCACCGACTACTCCGACGCGAGCGAGGTCATGCTGGGCTCCTCGACGAGCTGCTCGTCGACCAGCACCTGCTCCAGCACCACCAGCACCACCAGCTGCACCGCCTGACCGCCGGGTCGGTGAGAGCGCCGCGCGGCCGGTCGGTCCGGCCGCGCGGCCATCTGCCGTTTCCGGCGGGCGATCGGCCCAAAGCCGGACGGCCAACGGGCCACCGACCGGCGGGCGATCGGCCGGCAGCCCGCCGACCGCCCGCCCGGAGAACCCCTCGCCCAACCCGAACACCCGCTCACGGAAAGGGATGCGGCACCCGCCGGATCTCGTGCTCGGCCAGATCCGCGGGGCGCAGCCCGGCCCGCCGCTGGGCGGTGCGCAGCCGCGGCATGGTCAGCGCCCGCTGCCGGGTCCAGCCGAAGTCGATCGGCAGCAGCCCGGGCACGATCGTGCACACCGTGGTGAGCCCGTACCGCCGCTGCTCCGGGGTGGTCTGGTCGACCACGATCACGTCGAATCCGGCGCCGGCCAGCACGTCCCGCAGCCAGAGGACGTCTTCCCGCAGGTCGGTGCCGCGCGGCCGGTCCTGCTGCCAGGAACGGTAGACCTCGGCCAGCGGGCGGACCGCGGCGGGTTCCAGGTAGCCGCGCACGTGCCGCTTCATCCGGGGCAGCCCGAACAGCGCCGCGTGGTCCGCCAGTCGCCGCACCCTCGTGAAGTCCCCAGCCATGGCCTCGAGTTCGGCGGGGCGCTCGCCGACCTGGCGGGGCAGGTGCGGCAAGTAGGTGAGGATCTCGGAGACCGCGGCGGCCACGGCCGTCTCCGGGTCGAAGGCGGCGCCGGCGGCGAAGGCGAGGGTGCCCGGGCCGTCGTCGCGGCGCACCGCGAGCCCGGTCACCACCGGCACCGGCAGGTCGATCCGGTTGTCGTAGACGTGCACGTCGTATCCGCACAGCGCGGCCCGGTCGGCCATCGCGCGGATCTCCGGGGCGGCGCAGGAGGCCAGGTCGATCTCGGTCAGCGGCGCGTCGCCGTACCAGCCGAGCAGGAAGGCGTCCCGTTCGATCAGCTCCAGCAGGCCGAACAGCACGGCCTCCTCAAGGCTGCCGCCGATGGCACAGCCGTTGGAGCACTCGAAGACGAAGTTGTCGGCCGGCGTGCCGGCGCTGTAGTACGCCAGCCGGGCCGGCACCCACACCGGCCGGTCGTCGCGCAGCGAGTGGCCGCGTACCCAGGGAATCGGGCGGGCCGGGTCGAAGGGCGCCACCATGTCGTCGTCGCGGTAGGTCTCGGGCGCGTAGAGCCCGCAGTCGCGCGGGTCGAGGGCGGTGGCGCCCAGGCTCTCGTACGACGCCACGAGCGGCGGTTCGGCGTCGCGCCGGTGGGTCCCGGCGTAGCGTTCCAGGCCCTCCAGGAAGGCCAGGTCGCGGCTGGCGGCGAAGGAGTTGGCCTGGCCGCTCCAGGTGACGTCGGTGAGCCCGGCGTAGCCGCGCATGAAGACGCTGCCGGCCACCGGGGCGGTGGTCGGCGAGGTGACGTCGAGCCAGGTCCCGGCGCCGAGGACGCCGCACACCGGGTTGGCGAGCGCGGCGGTGGGCAGCGCGTACGAGGCGGGCGCGCGCAGCCGGTAGCGGTCGGGGCCGGGCTTGGGCCGCGCGGTGAGCCGGGGCGGCTCGGCGAAAGGAGCGGCGGAGGCGGCCGGGCGCAAGTGACCCTCGCACAGCGGCTCGGCGAGCAGCGGCACCGTGCCGACCCGGCCGGTCTCCAGGTCGTAGCGGGTGACCCGGGGCAGCCCGCCGGTCCGCGCGGCCTGCCCGGCCGTCCACTCATGCAGCGCCCACACCGCGTCGGCGGTCCAGTCCGGCAGCACCGGCCAGGCGCCGGCGGCGGCCACGTCGAGCCCGGTCTCCAGCGCCTCGCGTTCGGTACGGGTGCGCAGCCGCTGCCAGCGCACGGCCAGGCAGCCGCCGCAGGCCGGTTCGCTTCCGTCGCCGCCCCAGGGGCCGATGAGCACCGCGTCGGGCGTGAGGTGGACGGCGGCCGCGGCGCGGTGGGCGGCGGCAGCGTCCGGTTCGGGGCGCAGCACGTCGTGGTCGCCGAGGACGGCGACGGCCGGGGCGGGACGGCCGGCCCGGGCGGCGTGCGCGGCCAGCTTGGCGGCCAGGTCGCGGCCGGCGGCGGCCAGCGGGCCGGCGCCGGCCGGGGCCTCGGCGTCCGGCCCGGCGAGGGGGGTGAGGGTCATGTCCGGTTGCTCCAGCGGAAGGTGCGGGTGGCAACGATGCCGAACAGGGCGGTGAAGGCGGCCAGTCCCAGGCAGTCCAGGCCCAGTGGGCCGAGCCCGCCGCGGCCGGCCAGCACATTGGTCAGGCCGTGGTCGAGGTAGCGCAGCGGCAGCGCCCAGGACAGGGTGCGGATCCAGCCCGGCAGCAGGTCGGCGGGGTAGAAGGCGCCGGACAGGAACGCCATCGGCACCATCACGCAGTTGGCGATGGCGGCGACCGCCTCCGGGGTGTCGGCGAGGCTGCCCACCACCAGGCCGAGGGCCAGGAAGGCGGCGACACCGAGCACCAGCAGCGGCAGCGCGAGCGGCCAGGTGCCGGGCAGGTGCAGGCCGAAGGCGGGCAGCAGGGCGACCGCGGTGAACAGCACGGCCTGCGCCAGGCCCACCCCGACCGCGACGGCGAACCGGGAGGCGAGCACGGTGGGCAGCGGGGTGGGGGTGCGCCACACCAGGCGCAGGATGTCGTCGCGCCGCCAGTGCATCATGGCGAACGCCGGGCCGAACAGCGCCGCGTTGCCCACGCCCCAGGCCAGCACGCCGGGGGCGGTGTAGTTGATGTACGGAAGGCCGCCGTCGACCGACTGGCCGCGGAAGAGCAGCCCGAAGACCAGCAGGAACACCAGCGGGAAGGCGAAGGTGAAGAAGACGGTGGTGCGGTCGCGCACCGAGGCCAGCCAGGCGGCCCGGGTCAGCGCGGCATAGGCGGTGGTGGTCATCGGCTGCTGTGCTCCGTTCCGGTCAGCCGCAGGTAGGCGTCCTCCAGCGTGGCGGTGCGGGTCCGGATCTCCGACATGTCGACAAAGGCGCCGACGGCGACCAGCACCCGGTTGGCGGCCCTGGTCTCGATGACGACCTCGCCGCCCTCCACCAGCACCCGGTCCACGCCCTCGATGGCCCGCGCCTGGTCGGGGGTGATCCGGTCGGCCGGCACGAACAGCCGGGCGGGCGCGGCGAGCCCCCGTACCAGCGCGGACGGGGTGTCCAGGGCGACCAGCCTGCCGCGGGCGATGATCGCCACCCGGTCGCACAGCGCCTCGGCCTCGTCCAGGTAGTGCGTGGTGAGGACGATGGTGCGGCCCTCGGTGCGCAGGCGGCGCAGCACCGCCCACAGCGAGCGGCGGGCCTCCGGGTCGAGGGCGGCCGTGGGCTCGTCCAGGAAGATCAGGTCCGGCTCGTGGATCAGCGCGGTGGCCAGCGCCAGCCGCTGCCGCTGGCCGCCGGAGAGGTTGTCGACCCGGCTGCGGGCCTTGTCGGTCAGGCCCACGGTCTCCAGGGCCCGCCCGGCCGTCGTCCGCTCCAGGCCGTGCAGCGCGGCCACGGTCTCCAGGTGCTCGATCGCGGTGAGCCGGGTGAAGAACGCCGAGGTCTGGGTCTGCACCCCGATCCGCCGCAGCAGTTCGAGGTTGCGCGGCCACGGCGCGGAGCCGAGCACCGTGACGCTCCCCGAATCCGCCTGCCGCATCCCCTCGACGATCTCCACCAGGGTGGTCTTCCCCGCGCCGTTGGGCCCGAGGATCCCGAAGAACTCGCCCCGGGTGACATCGAACGACACCCCGTCCAGGGCGCGCACCTCGCCGTAGCTCTTGGTCACGCCGTCGAGCACGACGGCCGGCTCCGACGCCAGGTCGGGTGTGGTCATGGCGCTCTTCTCCTGCGGATCGGGCGGGACGGGACCGGCAGCGGGCGGCGGCTCGGTGGCGTGGGTCGCAGTGGCGGTCGCCGGTGGCACGGGTACGCCGCCGGCGGTGGTGGTACGGGCGGCGCGCGCGCCGGGTGCCGCCGGACCGTCCGTGCCGTCCGGCTGCGTACGGCGCATCGCGCGCAGCCGCAGGCCCGCGGTGCGCAGCAGCAGCGCGGCCAGCACGGCCGCCACCGGCAGGTACGGGCTGACCTGGTGCCAGCCCGCGGGCAGGGCAGCCCGGCAGGCCAGGCCCGCGGCGAGCAGGACGGCGGCGGCCAGGGCCACGCACAGGACGGCGTAACCTCCGAGGATCCACCGGGTGGCCCGGGCGTAGCGGGCGGCCCGCGCCCGGTCCTCGGGGGTACGGCGCAGTGCGGCGCGGGCGGCGAGCCGGGCCCAGCCGCGGCTCTCGGAGGCCAGCCGCAGGGTGCCGAGCGCGTAGCCGAGCGCCTTGTAGCCGTCGAGCGGCGGCAGCGGGATCAGGTTGGCCAGGCCGGTGGCGGTGCCCAGCAGGAGCAGGCCGCCGAAGAAGGGCTCGGCCTGCGCGTGGTCCGGCAGCAGCGCCCACACCGGCCAGAAGGGCAGCAGGAAGACGAGGTTGGCCACCACCCCGGCGCACGCCACCGCCACCTGGCGGCCGCGCCGGCCGAGGAACTGCACGTCGGTGACCTCGCAATAGAGGTACGTCATCACCCCCGCGACCCGGCGCAGCGCGATCTCGCCGACCTCCAGCCCGTACGTCCTCGCCACCAGCCCGTGGGCGAGTTCGTGCAGAGCCAGCGACACCCACAGCACGGCGCCGGCGGCCAGCAGGGTCACCGGCTCGTGCCACAGCCGCCGTGTGTCGTGGGCGAGTTGCCCGAACTGCACCGCCTCGGTCACCAACAGCGCGGCGCACAGCGCGAACAGCGGCCCGAGCACGGCGGGGCGGCGGGCCCAGGCGGTCGCTTCGTGCAGCCGGTCCATCAGCGCGGGCGCGTCGGCGACCAGCTTGGTCCGCCCGCCCAGCCAACTCCCTTGCGGGGCCGAGCCGTTCGGCCGCTCGGAAACCGCCGGCGGGGGCTGCCGCGCATCTGCGCCGCCGACTCCGCCCGTCCCTCGGCCCGTACGCACTCCCGTCGGCGTGAACGCTCCCTCCGGCCCTCCGGAAGCCGACGGGTGCGGCCGAGCGACCGCGCCCGTACCCTGGCCCGCGCCCGTACCCACTCCCGCCAGCAGCCCGCGGACCGACAGCAGCCGCAGCAACTGCTGCCACTGGGCCTCGCCGAGCCGGGCCCCGAACGCGGTGGCGTACTCCTGGCCGATCTCGGCCAGCGGGCGGGTGCCGTCGAGTCGGCTGACGATGAAGTGCTCCTTGGCGCCGAGCTCCATCCGGGCGCCGCTGACCGGGTCCTTGACCAGGTGGACCGGGGTGGGCCCGCGCATCAGGCGCGGGCCGACGATCAGGTCGGTACGGACCCGCGGCCGCATGGCGAGCAGGTCGCCGGCGGTGGTCACGCCGCCGCCGGGGGCTGTGGCTCGCGCAGCGCGCGGCCGAGGACGTAGGACAGGTACGCCTCGTCGCGCACGCTCACCGACAGCCGGTTGTTGGTCATGTGCATGTACGGCGAGAGCAGCATGGGCAGCGCCTGCTCCGGGTCGCCGACCGGCAGGTCACCGGTGCCGTCCCAGGAGCGGAACACCAGGTCGCCGCCGCGGGCCAGGTCCGTGATCCGGTCCCGCAGGTCCAGGCAGTGCTCGGCCCAGCCGCGCAGGAAGCCGGGCAGCTTCTCGGGCGCGGGCTCGGCCACCGCCCGCCGGATGTCGGTGAAGCGGCGGGTCAGCGAGGCGTCCATGGCGCCGTACGCCCGGTCGTAGCCGTCCCGCGCGGTGAAGTTGGTGCCGGCGAACGCCTGGTTCCAGAAGGCGTGGTAGCGGTCGAGGAAGTGCAGCAGCGCCTCCTCGTCCGGGACCAGGCAGCCGGACATGGTCATCATCAGCTGGGCGGCGACCCCGAGCAGGACCGTGCGCAGGTGCAGGTTCATGGTCGCCGCGGCCTGCACGACCAGTTCGCTGGAGCGCTGGAAGTGCCACTCGGCCAGCTCCACCCCGGCCGGGCCGCCGTACTTGCCGTACTCCGGCTCGTACGGTTCGGGGCTGAAGGAGTTGTTGGGGCGCAGCCGCATGTGGCCGCTGTCGTCCACGTACGGGTCGCGTTCCGCGCCGGGGAACTCCAGCTCGAACAGGGTGTTGTAGAGGTCGGCGAGGAAGCCGCCCTTGACCTCGTACAGTGCGGGGCGGCGGCGCAGGAAGTCGGCGACGGCCCGCTCGGCGTGCTCGCGGACCGCGGCGGCGGCTTCGGGGGACGCCGGGCGCAACCGGAGCCGGATGTGCGGGCCCTCCAGCCAGTAGTTGATGAAGAACCAGCCGGCCAGCAGGCCGTCCCGGTCGAGTTCGGCGACCAGCGGGCGGGCGCATTCGAGCAGGAAGGGGCGGGTGCTGGCGGCGTAGAAGACGTGGTAGGCCTGCCAGTCGCCGCGGGTGTCGGGGGCGGGGGCGGGGGCGGGGGCGGATTGTGCGGTGCCGGTGGCGGTCCCGGTCGGCGGCGCGGGGCGGCGGCCGGCCGGGTCCGGCTGCTCCGGGGGGCGGAGGGTGGTCGTCATGCGGGGCTGTCCTGCCTTCCGGGACCGGGGACGATCTCCACGGCGAGTTCGGCGACGTGATGGCCGCGCGCAGAGCGCACGTGCAGGTCGCTGCGCGCGGGCAGCATCTCCTCGAAGACGGTGCGGGAGCGGCCGCCGCCGGTCAGGGCGTCGAGGGCGAGCAGCGACAGGGGGCTGTCGAAGTCGACGTATTGCGGCTTGGCGTTACCGAAGGCGGGCGCATCGTCGTCGTGGACGGTGGCGAACACCTGGTCCGGCAGGCCGTGCCGGTGCCGCCACTCCTGCCAGGCCAGGTAGTGGGCCGCGTCGTCCGTGCCCGGCTCGCGCACCGGCAGGGCGCCGGGGGCGGCGGTCCAGCTCCGGCGGTGCACGACCAGGCTGCGGTAGCGGATCCGCGGGCGGGTGGTCACCCCGGCCACGGCCGGTGCCTCGGGCACCCCGCGCCACATCTCCGGGTGGGCCCGGGAGGTGGGCGAGAACAGCAGCAGGGTGCGCGGCACTTCGGGCAGCACCATGGGCACCAGGTAGCCGAGGTAGAGCGGGATCACCTCGGCGCCCAGCCGGCGCGAGCGCAGCACCAGGCGGTCGGCGGCCGCGTCGTGCTCGGCGTAGAGGTCGTCCAGGTCCAGCCGGGCCGCGGCGGGCGCGGTGCTGGTCTCGCCGGGGCAGACGATCTCGTGGTCCGTCAGGCGGCTGTGCAGGTTGAGGTTGGTCGTCGCCGAGCCCGCGGTGATCTCGGCGAAGACCGCGCCGGGCGGCTGGAGGGAGCGCAGGGTGGCGCGCAACTCGGCGGTGAGCGGGCCGGAGTCCCCGGGCTGGGTGCCGGCGGACTCCGCGGTGCCGGTCCCGTCGGCCGGGTCGTCGTCGAAGCAGTGGGTGAACCGGGTGAAGGGGAAACTCAGGCCGCCGTAGGAGTTGTTGAGCACCACCAGCGGGTCGTCCGGGCGGGCGGCGAGCTGCACGAAGTGGCTGTGCGGCGCGAAGGTGCCGCGTACGGGAGCGAGTTCGGCGGCGACCGCCTCGATCGTGGCCTCGTCGAGGCGCAGTTCGGGCGCGCCGGCCGGGTGGCCGTCCCACAGGTCGCGCAGCCGCCCGGTGAACTCGGCCCGGGCCCGGTCCAGCGCGGTCACCTCGGGCATGCCGAGCCAGTTCTCCTCCTGGGCGTGGCTGCCGTCGGCGGCCCACCGCGGCTTGGTCGCGGTGAAGCTCAGGTACTGGCCGAAGATGTCCTCGTGGAAGTCGTGCACCAGCCGCAGCAGGTCGTCGCAGCGGCCGCCGCGGCCGTACCGGGCGAGGAAGAAGCCCTTGAGGGTCAGCCGCTGCGGCAGGGCCACGTCGAAGGCGGGCAGGATGCCGGTGAGGGCGGCCAGCGGCTCGGCCGCCAGCGCCGTCCACTGCTCCAGGCCGGCGCCGACCTCCTCCTCGCGTACGTCCTCGTAGAGCAGCGTCTGCGGCAGCACGGGCGTCTCGGCGCCCAACTCGGCGAAGAGGGCGAGCAGTTCGCGGCGCAGGCCGGCCAGCAGCGCCCGCCGCTCGCCGGACCCGGCGGCTCTCCACGCGGCCACGCATCCCGCCACGGCCTCCAGCCGGCCGGCCGCCGCGTCCGCCCAGTCCCGGTCCAGCCCGCGCAGCGCGTCCTGGAAGGCGCGCACCGGGTCGGGCGCGTGCACGTCCGTCTCCAGCCCGGTCATCTGCAGGATGCCCAGCTCCAGCAGGGTCGCCGGATATCGCGCGGCCTCCGCCCGGCTCGCCCCGGTCTCGGCGGCGAGCCACGCCTCCAGGTCGCCCCAGCGCAGGGTCCCTCCGGGGGTAGGTCCGGACCGGGGGCGGCCGTTCCCGAAGCGAATGCTCGCAGCGCTGTCGCCCCGGACCCGGCCGTCCGGGGAGCCTTCCACGAAATCGTCCCCCGGAACAGGGTCGCTCGCAGAGGCACTGCCCGGGAAACCGGTAGCACGGGAGCCGTCGGCCCGGCCGCCCTCCTCCGGGAAGCCGCCGTCTCCGGAGCCCTCGGCAGTCGGACCACGGCCCCGCACTTGGCCCGCCTGAACACTCCGACCGCCTGCGAAGCCTGCGCCTGTAGGGGAGGGGCCCGCCGGCGGGGCACCGTTCCCCGGGCCGCCCACCGAAAGAACTCCGCTCCTCGAGCCACCGGCGGCGGAGCCACCGCCCGGCACTTCACCCGCCTCATCACCCCCGCCGGCGGGGCCGGCACCCGCACGGGAGGCGAACACCGGGTCACCGCCCTGAAAAAGCGCGAGCATGCGCTCAAGGGTGCCGCTGCGGCGCAGGAAGAAGAGCCGGTCGTGGGCGGCGTCGAAGCTGACCGCCGCGGAGTCGTCGCCCGCGGTCACCGAGCGGCGGACGTAGCGGACCCGGTCCTCGTCCAGGTCCCAGCCGGCCGAGAGGGCGACGGGCAGGTCGGCGCGCCGTCGCGGGTCGGCGGCGACGAGTTCGGCGAGCCGGGCCAGCACCACGACGTTCAGCCGCGGGTGGCTGGTCCAGCGGGTGCCGAGGTGCACCTCGTGGTGCTCGGCGGCGCGTGGGTCAGGAGCGTCGGGCCGGTCGGCAGAGGGGCGTCCGGCGGCGGGCACGAACCGGCCGGCCGCGACCGCGGTGAACGTGCTGAAGGGGCTGGTCTTGCAGGCCGTGCGGTAGAGGTACGCCAGCAGCGACCGTTCCTTCTTTCGGGCCCGCTTGTCCGGCACCGGCGCGGTGTCGGCCACGAAGGCGTCCAGCTGCCCGTCGAGCGTGGGCGAGGCGAGTGCCAGGCCGAGCCGGAGCCGGTCCTCCCCGGCCAGCGCCCGCAGTTCGGCCCGGGTCCGGGCCAGCGCCTCGGCCAGCACCGGCTCACCGCCGCCGAGCAGCGCGGCCAGTTCCTCCTGGACGGCCAGCCACCGGGTGAGCAGGTCCCCGGCCGCACCGCCCGACCGCAGCGCCAACTCCCGTACGGCGCCGGGGTCGCGCGGCAGCCGACCGTTGAACACCGCGCGCCGCAGGGCCAGTACGTCCCGGCGTTCGCGGTCGTCCTCGGTCGCCTTGACCAGGACGGTCAGCGGGTCGTTCAGCTCCTCGGCCAGCAGCCGGGCGCTCCCCCGGGCGGCCAGGACGCGGTCGGCCCACTCCCGAGCCTCCGGCGCCCGCAGCCGCTCGACGGCCTCGATCGGCAGTCCGCCCACCCGCAGCACGAACCGGCGGTGCAACCGCCAGTCCCGGGGCGGCAGTCGGTCCGGCCCGGCGGCGTCCGCCAGGGCCGCGCGCGTGGTGCTCGCGTCGAGCGTGTCCTCCATGGTCTCGCCCCTCACACGATCTCGTGGCGGAAGTCGGCCGGGTGGGGGCGCTCCTCGCCGATCATCATGGTCAGCAGCGGGAGTTCACCGGTGTCGTCCAGGCCCAGTTCCTCGGTGTACGAGATCGCGTCGAAGCCCAGGGCGACACCGCAGGCCAGTCCGGCGGCCGCGCACGCGGTGTAGACGGCCTGGGAGATGCCGCCGACGACCGCGTTGACCAGCCGGTAGCCGCGGTCGCCGACCGCGTCGAGCACTGCGGGCGTGCGGGCGGCGGGCACCAGGACGGCCGCGGCCTGTTCCAGGTTGTAGTTGGCCAGGAAGTAGTTGGCCTGGAGGAAGGCACCGGGGTCGCCGGCGTTCAGCGGCTTGAGCGAGCGGCTGTCCCGGTCGTACGCGTACGCGCCCGGCGCCACGTCCGCCACGTGGTTGACGAACACGTACAGCCGGGTGAGCGGGGGCGCGCCGGGGGTCTCGGTGTCGCTGCCGAGCGAGCCGGCCGCGTCGGCCGCCGCGAGGACGGTGGCGAGGTCGGTCGCGGGCAGCGGCCGGGTCGACTGGAACCGGCCGAAGCTGCTGCGCCGGGCCCGCAGCGCGTCGCGGACCGGTGTGCCGAGCGGCATCGGCGCGGGCAGCACGGTCCGGTCGCCGTCCGCGGGCAGCGGCTGCGCGAGGGCGCCCGTCAGCGCGCCCGGCGCGGGCCGGTCGGCGGCCCCCTCCAGGGTGGCGGCGTGCATCCGCTCCACCGTCTCGAAGGTGAACAGCCGCGTGGACCGCTCCTGGTCGGCGTACCGGACCCGGGGGGCCGGGAGAGCCCGGTCGGTACCGGGGCCCTCGTCCGTCCCCTGCACCGGATCGCCCGCCCAGCGCAGCGGGACCACCGCGAAGACGCCCTCCTCCATGGGCTCGAGCCCGAGCAGGCGGCCGAGTCGGTCCTCGTCGAACCAGAAGGCGGGGCCGAGCGACAGGCCGTGCGCGCGGGCCCAGATCCGCCAGGTCTGGAGCAGGGCGCCGGTGTCCATGGTCACCACGTGGTAGGCGAAGCTGTTGTACTTGAAGGAGTTCTGCCAGAAGCGCACGCCCAGCACGAGGAACTGCCGGTGTCCGGCGGCCGGTTCGCCGACCGCGGCGCGCACCTGCGGGGTGACGTCGCCGGTCAGCAGCCGGCGCAGTTCGTGGTGGCGGGTGTCGTAGTAGTGGACGCCGGGCGTGAGCGGGCCGCCGGGGCCGGTGATCCAGTGGACACCGACCGGGTAGAGGCCGCCGCCCGAGGCGCTGCCGCGCGACCAGTTGGCCTGGCTGTACATCGGCAGCGTGCCCAGGTCGGAGTTGGCCTGCACGGCGAGCCGGCGCCCGACCAGGCCGTAGGAGTTGCGCAGCATCGCGGCCAGGTGCGGCAGCGTGAACTCCCCCGCGCCCTCCGGCCCGTACAGCCCGCGCTGCACGGTGGCGGCCGGGTCGGCGCCGGGAGTGTCCGGCAGCGGGAAGGCGTCGGCCGCCGGGAAGTGCTTGCCCTTGCGCGGCCGGTCGACCCAGTCGGGCTCCCAGTCGACGGGCTCCATGGGATAGCGGCCCCGCCGGACGATGGCGGTCGCGTATTCATGGGCGAATCCCACGGTGGTCCCTTCTGCTCGGGTCGTGACCTCGGGTCGTGAGGAGTGAGTGGCCGGTTCGGGCGGTGGTGGCGGGGCGGTCGAGGGCCCCCGGGCCGTCGAGGGCGTCGGGGCCGTCAAAGGCGTCAAGGGAACGGATGCGGTGCCGGGTTGAGGTCGGCCGGGCCGAGTGATCCCGGGCGCAGGCCGGCCTCGGCGAGTGCGGTGCGCATCCGCGGCATGTGCCGGGCCCGCTGCCGCCGCCAGCCGAAGTCGATGGGGAGCAGGCCGGGCACGATGACGCCCGCGGTGTGGAAGCCGAGCCGCCGCTGCTCGGGCATGGTCTGGTCGACCACCACCACGTCGAAGCCGGCCCGGCTGACGGCGGCCACGCACGCGGTCACGTCGTCGCCCGTGTCGGCGCCGGGGGTGATGGTGTCGCGGGCGAGCGCGGCCGGCGTGACCATGCGGGGCCGGTCCTGCCGCAGCAGGAAGTCCGCGTAAGGGGCCATCTCCGGCAGCCCGTACAGCAGCGGGTGGTCGTGCAGCACCTGCACCCCGGAGAAGTCCGCGGCCATCGCGCGCAGCCGGTCCTGTTCGCGCAGGGTGCGGCGGCGCAGGTTGACCGCGTCGGTCGCGATCTCGCACAGCCCGGCGGAGAGCGCCGCCTCCGGGTCCAGGCTCGCGCCCGCGCCGAAGCACAGCCGGCCCGGTCCGCCGTCCTCGCGCTCGGCGACCGCGGTGACCACCGGCACCGGGAAGGTGACGCGGGTGTCGAAGAAGCGGGCCCGGTAGCCGTACATCGCCAGCCGGTCGATCATCGCCCGGGTCTCGGGACCGGTGCTCGCGCCGGCGTCGATCTCGGTGAGCGGCGCCTGCCCGTACCAGGCGAGCAGGAAGGCGTCCCGCTCGATGACCTCCATCAGGCCGAAATAGACGGCCTCGGCGAGAGTGCCGCCGGAGGCACACCCGTTGGAGCTCTCCTGTACGAAGCGGTGGGCGAGTCCGCCGAGGGCGTGGTAGTACGCGGTGATCTCCGGGACCAGCAGCGGCCGTTGGTCGCGCAGCGACCAGCCCCACACCCAGGGGATGGGCCGGGCGGGGTCGAACGGCCGGACGTGCGGCTCCGACCGGTGGAACTCGTCGTCGTAGAGCCCGCAGATCCGCGGGTCGAGCGCGGTGTCGCGGACGTCGTCGTACGCGGCGGTGACGGCGGTGCGCTTGCCGCGCGGGCGCATCCCGGCGAAGCGTTCCAGGCCCTCCAGGACGCCGACCCGGACGCTGGAGCGGTAGCGCGGGGTGTGGCCGCCCCAGAAGCACTCGCGCAGGTAGTCGCCGGAGCGCAGGAAGAACGAGCCGACGGTGGACGAGGTGGAGCCGGAGACCAGGTCGGGCACCACGGACGGGCCGAGCATCCCGGCCGCCGGGTTGACGTACGCCTCGAGCGGCACCGCGTAGTCGTCGGCCGGCCGCACCCGGAACGCGCCCGGCGCGGTCTTGGGCGAGTCGTCCAGCACGATCCGGGCGCCCTCCGCGCTGTCGGCCGGCCGCACCCCGCACGCCGGGCACTCCGCGTCGGGCACCACCGCGAACCGCGTGACGGCCAGCGTCTCCAGGTCCACCAGGAAGGCGTACGGAAACCCGTCCGCCGCCGGCCCCGGCCCACCCGGACCGGCGTTCGCGGCGACCACCGCCGCCAGAGCGTCGGCCACAAAGGGCACCGCCCACGGCGCCGTCCCGGCCGCCGCGGTGTCCGCCCCGAGCTCGATCGCCTCGCGCAGCCCCCGCGTCCGCACCGCCTGCCACCGCCGCACCAGACACCGCCCGCACCCCGCCCCGCCACCCGCCTCGTACGGCCCGACCAGCGCGTGATGCCCGTACACGTACACCCCGGCCTCCTGGCCGGCGGCCACGCCCAACTCGTCCCGCACGCCGAGGGGGGCGACGAGGGGTTGGCCGAGTACGGGGTCGGTGTCGGCAATGCGGACCGCGTCCACGCCGGTGCCCGCCGCATCCGGTACGGCGCCTGCGGCCCTGGGCCCGGAGCCGGCAGTGCCCGATTCAGGACTGGGGCCCAGCACCGTGGATACCCGCGCTACGTCGCCGGACGCCACCCGTGTCGAAGCAGCATCCGCCACCCGCAGCCCGGGAGCCCCTGGCGCCACGCCCCCGGGTGCGTCACCGGGGCCGGCAGTGCGGACCGCCGCATCCGGTACGGCACCCGCGGCCGTCGGCCCGGGGACGGGAGTGCCCGATGCGGTACCAGGGCCCGGCACCGCGGATACCCGCGCTACGTCGCCGGACGCCACCCGTGTCGAAGCAGCATCCGCCACCCGCAGCCCGGGAGCCCCTGGCGCCACGCCCCCGGGTGCGTCACCGGAGCCGGCAGTACGGACCGCCGCATCCGGTACGGCACCCGCGGCCGTCGGCCCGGGGACGGGAGTGCCCGATGCGGTACCAGGGCCCGGCCCCCCGGACGCCCACGCTGCGGCACCGGACGTCTCCCCTGCCGAACCGGCATCCGCCGCCGGACCACGGTCCGGCGCCGAGTCCCGCACGACGCCCGCCAATGGAAAGTGGCCCGCCAGGGCCGCGGCGATGGCGGCGGCCAGGTCCGTCGTGGGCTCCGGGTTCGCCGCGGGGTCGGCGGCAGGGCGGGGCCGCAGGTCAGTGGGCATTGGGGGTGCCGTCCTCGGTGAGCAGGACTCGGGTGACGTAGAGGCGGCCGGCGGCGAGGTCGGGGGCGGGGATCGGGGCGGCGAGCAGGTCGCGGCCTGCGGCGCGCAGTCGGTCGGCGACGGCCGGCCAGACGTCTGTGGGGCGGCGTACCGGGCCGGTGGCGGGCACGGCGGCGCCCGGCAAAGGCTCGGGCAGCAGATCGGCGGCGGAAAGGGTGGCCTGCGGGACCAGGGTGGCGGGCTCGAAGTCCTTGAGCAGCGGGTCGCCGAGGTCGGGGGCGGCCGGGGACTGCGGGTCGGCGGCGAACTGGCAGGCGCCGAGCAGGTCGCGGACCGCTTCCAGGGCGGCGTCCCGCCAGGACGGTCCGGCGGCGACGGCCCACCGCGGGGCGCCCGCGGCCGGGCCGCCGGTGTCCGGCCCGGCCGCGCGGGCCAGTACCACCGGCAGGACGCGCTGCTCATCGGTGCCGAGGTCAAGGATCTCCAGCGGCACACCCAGGCCGGCGGCGGACCGTACCAGGAAGGTAAGTTCGGGGTCGCCCGCGGCCTCCACGCCGGCCGGGTCCACTGCGGCCACCCGTACCCGGCCGTGCAGCGCGCCGCGCAGGGTGTCGTGGGCGAGAGCGGTGAGTACGGCGCGCTCGGTCGCCTCGGCGGGGGTGCCGCCCGCGCCGAGGCCGGCCGCGGTGGGCTCGACGGCACGCTGGTGGTTGTCCGGGCCGAACGGGCGCAGGGCGGCGGCCGGTACGAGCACGGTCCGGCCGTCGAGCAGTGAGGTGGCGGTGCTCCAGGTGGGCAGGTCCTGCTCGCCGGTGCCGGAGGAGGTGCTCAGCGCGGCGGGGTCGACCGCGGGCCGGTGGTCGCGGGCGCCGGTCAGGACGGCCCCGGTCAGCGGCTGGGGCAGGGGCACCACGTGCTCGGCGTAGACCTCGGCGGCCCGGTGCAGGGCGCGCAGCCGGGCGCCGGCCACGTGGTGGACGTCGAAGGCGGTGATCGCGCGGGGGGCGCCGTGCCCGGTGCTGACCTCGACCGTGCTGACCTTGAGCGGGGTCTGCGCCCACGCCTCGTCGGCGAACCGCTGGAAGACCCCGGCGGTGGGCTGGACCAGCACCGACCGGTCGGTGATCTCGGCGAGGGCGGCCTGCGCCAGGTCCTCCTCTGCCTCGGAAGCTTCGACGGCCGGCTGTTCGGTGCTCAGCGCGGCCAGCGGAATCACCGCGGGGGCCGGAGCTTCCGGAGCGGCCCGGGGGGCGCAGTGCGGGCAGCGCGGGTGCGGCAGCAGCGGTTCGACGACCGTGTCGAGGGAGTCGATCTCCTGGACGACGACCTGCCCCTCGGTCTCGGGGGTGAGCGCTCCGGTGGTGAGCCGGAACACCTCGTAACCGAGCAGGTTGCCGACCATGGCGGCCAGCGGGCCGCTCAGCGCCCGGTTCCGGCCGACCGCGCCGCCGGAAGCGCCGTCGGAGCCGCCGGTGGCCAGGTCGCGCCACAGGTCGGCGGCGTGCGCCGGGTCCCCGTTGGCGCCCAGCCGCAGGGCCGCGCAGGTCCAGCAGCCGGTGGTGCCGGAGCGCATGAGCGGGCCGACGACGACGGAGCCGCCGAAGGTCCAGGCGGGCACCAGCATCCGGCCGGCCGGGACGTCCGGGGCCAGCGCCGCGGTCTGCGCGGCGGCGTGCTCGCCGGTGACCAGCACCACGTCGTAGCCGCCCAGGTCGGCCCAGCCGTAGCCGCCGGGCGCCGGGGGCGGCGCCAGCAGGTCGAGGTCGACCGGGCAGTCCTGCTCGCGCAGCGCCCGCGCCTCGTCGGCGACCTCGGCGAACCGGTTGGCGGGTACGTCGATGCCGGCCGGGACGGCGACGGCCGCGCTGCCGTTGCGGATCAGCGACAGGGCGGCCCAGCGGGCGAGCCGGTCCTCGCCGAGCACGGCGACCCTGGCGGTGCGGAACCGCAGGAAACGGGCGGCGGCGTCGTCCGCGTAATGGTCCACGTAGGCGATCTGCGCGGCGAACCGCTCGGCGACGGCCGGTTCGGGCACCTCGGAGCCGGGCGCGGGCGGCAGGGCGTCCCGGGCGAAGCCACGCGCGTAGAGAGTGCTGACGAGCCGGGCGACCATCGCGCGCTGCTTGTCGCCGAGTCCGACGCACAGTTCGGCGACGGTGTGGTCGCCGGTCAAGTGCGGCACGATCAGCGAGGCGAAGCGGTAGGCGGAGGGCATCACCACGCTGAAGCCGCCGCGGGCGTTGTGGAAGTGCACGCCGGTCGGGGTCCTCGTGTAGAGCACGTCCCGCCGGATCCGCGGCCGGGTGCCGGCGATGGTCCGGTACGTCTCGGTCTCGCCGTCCGTGGCCGCCTGCTGCTCGGCCGGTGACACCAGGTCAGTCACGCTCACGCCTCCGTCGGGTGCAGTTCCACGGCGCCGGGCCGCAGGGGTCGGTTGGTGGGGTGGTCGCCGGACGCGGCGCGGGCACCGACGCCGTCGGCGGCCGCGGCGCGGGTGAACACCCGCAGCAGTTCGTGCATGCGGTAGTGGCCGTGCGGGCCTTCCTGGAGCAGGCCGGCGCCGACCAGGCGGTCCAGGACCAGCGCGGCGGGCAGCAGGGCGGTGTCGGCCGGGTCCTCGCCGGTGGCGTCGTCCGTTGCGCCGCCGGTGCCGGCCCGGGCCCGCGCGGCGGCCGTGGCCGCCGCCGCGGGACCGGCGGCCGGGTCCCGGTCGGTACGGTCCCGGGCGGCGTAGGCGTCGGCTCCGGGGTGCGGGGCCGGGTCCGCGGGACGCGGTTCACGGCGGGACGCCGTGGCCTGGGCGGGTGCGGGCGGGGCCGCCGGGAGCGCGGTGGCGGCCGGCACGGGACCGTCGTCGGCCTCGCCGCGCAGGATGGCCAGTTCGAGGCGCTGCAGGGCGGGGCCGGGGTCGACGCCGAGCTGTTCGGCCAGCAGCGTCTTGAACCTGCGGTATTCCGCGAGCGCTTCGGCGCGGCGGCCGGTGCGGTACAGGGCCGTCATGAGCTGGCCGGTGAAGCGTTCGTTGAGCGGGTGGTCCCGGGTGGCGGGCCAGATCTCGCCCAGCGCGTCGCCGGGCCGGCCGCAGACGAGTTCCAGGTCGAAAACGCGCTGAATCGCCCGCAGCCATTCCTCGTGCAGCCGCGGAACCTCGTCGCGGTGCAGGAGATCGGACGGCACGTTCGTCAGCAGCGGCGGTTTCCAGAGCGCGAGTGCCGCCCGCAGCAGGCCGAGTTCCTTTTCCGGTTCGTCGGCCGGCCGGGAATACGCCCGGTCCAGCAGTTCGCGGAATTCCACCAGATCCAGGGTGTGCGCGTCCGCGGTGAACCGATAACCGCCGGGCATCGCCTCGATCGGATTGCCGGCCACCCCGTACTTGCCGAACAGCCGGCGCAGCCGCAGCACGCAACTGTGCAGCGCGGATTTCGCCCGGTCCGGGGGAACATCACCCCAGATGACACGCTGCAGGAATTCCGCCGACACCACGGAATTCGCGTTGAGCAGCAGTGCGGCGAGCAGCGCGGCGGGCCGGGAGGGCTGCAGGACCACCGTTTCCCGGCCGTCGGCCAGGGTCAGCAGCCCCAGCACGGTAAACCGGGTACGTCTGCTCCCGGCGGCCTGCTCATCGGCATCCGCCGAGGTCAACCCGGCATCGTCGGTATCGCCTGACATGTTTGTGAGCGCACCGGACCACACCACCCACTTCACCGTCCCCGTAGCCCCATAATGACGGCCGACAGCTCGGTGATGGTGCACCGAGCGGAGCGATAGGCCTGGTCATGGCCTCGCTTATCGGCGATCGCGAACGACAGTACGACAAGCCCTTTACCCTGTCCAGAGGAAACCGGGGCTCTTTTGTCCGGCCTCGGCAATTTCAACGGTCAACGTCCCGCAAATGCGGCCCGTACTCCCCCAAGCGGGACACACCGGACGGCACACTCGGTACTCGACGGCAGTCAATCGGACAAACTTCGCAGTATTACGGCCGCATGAATGTCGATTTTCAGCGGGCCGCTCGTGACTGGTCAATTACCTGGTTGCCCGAGTCAAGGGGGCGGCACCAGGGCATTTCCCGGAGGCGCCGAGCAGTGGTCCAGTCCATTGCCGGACAGGACGCCCGATCCCGGAACAGGCGAGGGGCGGACCGGAGCCGCCGCCGGCCGCACCGGCACCGCGGCGAGGCCGGCCGGCACCCTTGACAGCCGCAGGGAAGCTGCTTGACTTGCTTCCACAGATCAGAAACTCACTTCCGACATACGGAAGGGACGGGCGGCCCCCGTGAGCTTCGCCGACGAGCGCTTCGACGTGAACCTCTCGATCCTGTTCACCGAACTGCCGCTGCTGGACCGCCCGGCCGCGGCCGCCGCGGCGGGGTTCGACGCGGTCGAGCTGTGGTGGCCGTGGGTGGACGACCCGACCCCGGACCGGCGTGAACTGGACGCGCTGCGCTCCGCGCTGGAGTCGGCGGGCACCCGCCTGGTGGGGCTCAACTTCTACGCCGGGCGCCTGCCCGGGCCGGACCGGGGAGCGCTTTCGCTGCCCGGCGAGGAATCGGCGCGGTTTCGGGCGAACGTGGAAGTGGCCGCGGAATTCGCCGCGTCGGTGGGGTGCGGAGCGCTCAATGCCCTCTACGGCAACCGGCTGCCCGGGGTGGCCCCGGAAAAGCAGGACGACCTCGCCCTGGAGAACCTGGTCCGCGCCGCACGGGCCGCGCACGAGGCCGGGGCCGTACTGCTCGTCGAGGCGCTCAACTCGGCCGAGTCGCCCCAATATCCGCTGCTGACCGCTCAGGACGCGGTGGCCCTGGCCGACCGGGTGAACGAGGCGAGCGGGCTCGGCAACGCCCAATTCCTGCTCGACCTCTACCACTTGTCGATGAACGGCGCCGACCTCCCCTCTGTCGTCAGCCACTTCACCGCGCGCACCGGGCACGTCCAGATCGCCGACAACCCCGGGCGCGGCGCTCCCGGCACCGGTTCCCTTCCCCTCGAATCCCTGCTCACCGCGCTGCGTTCGGCCGGCTATCAGGGATTCGTCGGCCTCGAGTACAAACCGGCTCCCGCCGGGAGCGCGGCGAGTTTCTCCTGGCTCCGATAGCGGGTCCGGCACGAAGAAGCGCGCCGCGCAAAGAGGTTCAGCGCACAAAGAAGCCCGGCACACACCGGACGCACGACCGACACCGTGGAGGAGAGATGGGGAATTCGGCGCTGCCGAAAGTGGGCTGGATCGGGCTCGGGGTGATGGGCTCGCCGATGGCGGAGAACCTGGTGCGGGCGGGGTATGCGGTGACCGGGTACACGCTGGAGCCGGAGAAACTGGCACGGCTGGAAAAATGCGGGGGGACACCGGCCGGGTCGGTGGCGGAGGCGGTGCGGGACGCGGACGTGGTGTTCGCCATGGTGCCGGCTTCGCCCCAGGTGGAGGAGGTGGCATACGGGGAGGACGGCATCCTGGAAAACGCGCGGCCCGGGACCTTGCTGATCGACACCTCGTCCATTACGCCGCGGACATCGGTGGAATTGGCCAACGCTGCGGCGGCAAAGGGGATTCGCGTACTGGACGCGCCGGTGTCGGGGGGCGAGGCGGGCGCGGTCGAGGGCATCCTGTCCATCATGGTGGGCGGCGAGCGCGCCGACTTCGAGCGGGCGCGGCCGATGCTGGAGACGCTGGGCTCGACCGTGGTGCTGTGCGGCCCGCACGGCGCGGGGCAGACGGTGAAGGCCGCCAATCAACTCATCGTCGCCGCGAACATCCAGGCGTGCGCGGAGGCCGTGGTGTTCCTGGAGAAGTCGGGCGTGGACCTGGCCCCCGCCCTGGAGGTGCTGAACGGCGGGCTGGCCGGGTCGACCGTGCTCACCCGGAAGAAGGACAACTTCCTGCGCCGGGAATTCGCCCCGGGCTTCCGGATCGACCTGCACCACAAGGACATGGGGATCGTGACGGACGCGGCCCGCGCGGTCGGCGCCGCCCTGCCGCTGGGCTCGGTGGTGGCGAACCTGGTGGCGAACCTGCGCGCGCAGGGCGACGGCGGCCTGGACCACTCGGCGCTGCTGCGCGGTGTGGAGCGGCTGTCCGGCCTGCCGGTACGGGACTGATCCGGGCCGCCGGGGCGGCGCACCGCGGGCGGGACGAGCCGCGCCATCCGGGACATTCGGCACCCGGCCGGTGTGACGCGTGTTACCCGGCGTCACCCCGACCGGTCACAGGGAGGCGGACTTCCTGCACTATGGGTCAGGACGACATATTCGCCTGACACCACGGCGGCACCGCGCCGCCTGGCCGGGAGTTCGAGTCATGGCAGAGAGCGTGCTGGTGTCCTGTCCGGCCTGCGGCCGCAAGCACGGCTACACCGCCCCGACGTTTCCGTGCGCGTGCGGCACTCCGCTGTCCCCGCCGGTGCAGCCGGACGGGCGCGGGGTGGAGATACGGCACCGGACGTGGGCGGACTGCTGGGTACGGCTGCGCTGCCCGGACTGCGGGCGGACCGACGACTGGCCGCAGCCGGAGTTCGACTGCGTCTGCGGCGCGCTGGTCCGGCTGCCGGTGGCCGGCGAGGCCGCGGACGAGGCGGGCCCGCCGGTGCCGTCGCGACCGGTCGCCCCGGAGCCCGCCGGGCAGGCGCCGCCCCCGCCCACGCCGCGGCCCCCGTTCCACCCGGTCACCATCCGCACCGCGCGGGACGCACTGACCGCGGCGGCCCAGTACCTGAAGTGGCTCGGCTTCGCCGGGGTACGGCTGGCCGGCGACCGCACCGCCAGCGGCATCGACCTTCGCGGCGACGGCCTGGTGGCCCAGGTGGACCCCACCACGCAGTCCACGCCGGTGCGCGAGGTGGAGTGCCTGTGGCTCAACTGCGCCCACGAGGACGCCACTGGCGCCTTCTTCTCGCTGGCCGGGTACGCGCACGACGCCCGGCTGCGCGCCGATCAGCTCGGCGTGCCGCTGTTCGTGCTGGACCTGACCGGTACCCCGCAGCCGGTCAACGACGCCGCCGACGAGCTGATCCGCTCCGGCCCGGTGGTCAACCTCTGAACTCCCGTATCCCGTAAGCCTTTTCGCCACGGCGCCCGGCCCACCGGCCGGGCGCCGCCGCGTTGTGCGACCACACCCGCCGTACGCGTCGTACGTCCCCCGCCCCTTGACGCCCGCCGGGCCCGGGCCTACATTCCGTTCCGTAGAACAGAATTGAAATTCCATCATACGGAATAACCCGAAGAACGGCACGGGACGCCACGCACCCGCCCACGGAAGGAAGAGGAAGCCGCATGCCTCGTATGACCGCCGCCCGCGCGGCCGTGGAGATCCTCCGGCTGGAGGGCGTCGACACCGCGTTCGGCGTGCCCGGCGCCGCGATCAACCCCTTCTACGCGGCGCTGAAAGCCTCCGGCGGGATCCGGCACGTGCTGGCCCGGCACGTCGAGGGGGCCTCCCACATGGCCGAGGGCCACACGCGGGCCCGGGCCGGCAACATCGGTGTGTGCGTGGGGACTTCGGGGCCGGCCGGCACCGACATGATCACCGGGCTGTACTCGGCGAGCGGCGACTCGGTCCCCATCCTGTGCGTCACCGGGCAGGCCCCGACGGCGGTGCTCCACAAGGAGGACTTCCAGGCGGTGGACATCGCGGCGATCGCGGCGCCGGTCACCAAGGCGGCCACCACCGTGATGGCCGCGGCCCAGGTGCCCGGGGTGTTCCAGCAGGCCTTCCACCTGATGCGCTCCGGGCGGCCGGGGCCGGTGCTGATCGACCTCCCGCTGGACGTGCAGCTCACCGAGATCGAGTTCGACCCGGAGACGTACGTGCCGCTGCCGGTGTACAAGCCGGTGGCGTCGCCCGCGCAGATCCGCAAGGCGCTGGCGATGCTGAACGCCGCCCGGCGGCCGCTGATCGTGGCCGGCGGTGGGGTGATCAACGCCGACGCGTCCGCGCCGCTGGTGGAGTTCGCCGAGCTGACCGGGGTGCCCGTGGTGCCGACCCTGATGGGCTGGGGCACGATCCCCGACGACCACCCGCTGAACGCGGGCATGGTGGGCCTGCAGACCGCGCACCGCTACGGCAACGCGACCTTCCTGGCCTCGGACTTCGTGCTCGGCATCGGCAACCGCTGGGCCAACCGGCACACCGGGCGGCTGGACGTCTACACCGAGGGCCGCACCTTCGTGCACATCGACGTCGAACCCACCCAGCTCGGCCGGATCTTCGCCCCGGACTACGGCATCGCTTCCGACGCCGGCGCCGCGCTGGAACTGCTGGTCCAAGGCGCCCGCGAGGCGGCCGCGGCGGGCCGGCTGCCGGACCGTACCGAATGGGCCGCGACCGCCCGCCGGCACAAGGCGACGCTGCACCGCCGTACCCACTTCGACGACGTGCCGGTCAAGCCGCAGCGGGTGTTCGAGGAGATGAACCGGGCGTTCGGCCCGCGGACCCGGTACGTCAGCACCATCGGCCTGACCCAGATCGCCGGCGCCCAGATGCTGCACGTGTACCGGCCGCGGCACTGGATCAACTGCGGGCAGGCCGGGCCGCTGGGCTGGACCGTGCCGGCCGCGCTCGGGGTAGCGGCCGCCGACCCGGACGGGCAGGTGGTGGGGCTGTCCGGGGACTACGACTTCCAGTTCCTGGTCGAGGAACTGGCGGTCGGCGCCCAGCACCGGATCCCGTACGTGCACGTGCTGCTGAACAACTCCTACCTGGGCCTGATCCGGCAGGCCCAGCGCGCCTTCGCCATGGACTTCCAGGTGAACCTGGAGTTCGAGAACGTCAACTCCCCCGAGGTCGGCGGCTACGGGGTGGACCACGTCAAGGTGGTGGAGGGGCTCGGCTGCAAGGCGCTGCGGGTGACCGAACCCGGCGAGCTGGGCGCGGCCTTCGAGCAGGCGGGCAAGCTCGCTGCCGAGCACCGGGTGCCGGTGGTGGTCGAGGTGATCGTGGAGCGGATCACCGACATCGCGATGAGCACCACCGCCGACATCGGAAACGTGGTGGAGTTCGAGGACGTGGCCACCGAGCCCGGTCACGCCCCCACCGAGATCATCCCGCTGCGCTGACCGCCCCGCTGACCGCCCCGGCCGACGCCGCGAACTGCTCGCGCAGCTCCACCTTGCGGACCTTGCCGCTGACCGTCATCGGGAAGCCGGACAGGATCCGCAGGTGGCGCGGAATCTTGTAGTGGGCGAGCCGGTCCCGGCAGAAGGCGTCGATCTCCTCCAGTGTGGGCGGGTCGGCCGGGTCGCGCGGGATCACGCAGGCCAGGATCTCCTCGCCGTAACGCTCGTCGGGCACCCCGACCACCTGCACGTCGGAGACCTTGGGGTGGGTGTACAGGAACTCCTCGATCTCGCGCGGGTAGACGTTCTCGCCACCGCGGATGATCATGTCCTTGATGCGGCCGACGATGGCCAGGTACCCGTCCTCGCGCATCACCGCGAGGTCGCCGGTGTGCATCCAGCGCCCCTCGTCGACGACTTCCGCGGTCCGGTCCGGCTCGTCCCAGTAGCCCAGCATCACCGAGTAACCGCGGGTGCACAGTTCACCCGCGGTGCCGCGTGCCACGGTGACGCCTGTCGTAGGGTCCACGACCTTCACCTCCAGGTGCGGCAGCACCCGGCCGACCGTTTCGGTGCGGGCCTCCAGGTCGTCGTCGCGCCGGGTCTGGGTGGACACCGGTGAGGTCTCGGTCATTCCGTAGGCGATGGACACCTCGGCCATGTGCATCTCGCCCATCACCCGCTTCATCACCTCGACCGGGCACGGCGAGCCGGCCATGATCCCGGTGCGCAGCGAGGTGAGGTCGTAGGAGGCGAAGTCGGGCAGGCCGAGTTCGGCGATGAACATCGTCGGCACCCCGTACAGCGAGGTGCAGCGCTCCTGCTGGACCGCGTGCAGCGTGGCGCCCGGGTCGAAGACGGGCGCGGGGATCACGATGCAGGCGCCGTGCGAGGTGGCGCCGAGGTTGCCCATCACCATGCCGAAGCAGTGGTAGAAGGGCACCGGCAGGCACACCCGGTCCTGCTCGGTGTATCCGACCGTGCCGCCCACGAAGTAGCCGTTGTTGAGGATGTTGTGGTGCGAGAGGGTGGCGCCCTTGGGGAAGCCGGTGGTGCCGGAGGTGTACTGGATGTTCACCGGCTCGTCGCAGCTCAGCTCGGCCTCGCGGGCGGTCAGGTAACCGGCGTCCAGCGCGGCCCCGTCGGCGGCGAGCCGGTCCCACTCCGGGTCGCCGATGTGCACCACCTCGCGCAACCGCGGGCAGTCGGCGCGGGCCTCGGCGGCCATCGCCCGGTAGTCGCTGCTGCGGTACTCGGTGGAGGCGATCAGCATCTCGACGCCCGACTGGCGCAGCACGTAGGCCAGTTCGTGCAGCCGGTAGGCGGGGTTGATGTTCACCATGATCGCGCCGAGCCGGGCGGTGGCGTACTGGACCAGCACCCACTCGGGACAGTTGACCGCCCAGATGCCGACCCGGTCGCCCTTGCGCACCCCGTGCGCGGCCAGGCCCAGCGCCACTTCGTCGACCGCCCGGCCGAACTCGGCGTACGTCCAGCGGCGGCCGCTGGGCACGTCGACCAGCGCCTCGCGGTCGGGGTGGGCGGCGATGGCCCGGTCCAGGTTGCGGCCGATGGTGTCGCCGAGCAGGGCGGTGGCCCCGGTGCCGTGCGCGTACGACGGCTCCTGCTGCTCGGGTATGCGGGGTGTCTCCGCCGTCACCGGTAGTCCTCCTCGTGGAATTCCGCGCTTCCGTCGTGCATCGTCCGCTCGCGCAGCTCGATCCGGCGGATCTTGCCCGACACGGTCTTGGGCAGCTCGCCGAACTCCAGCCGGCGGATGCGCTTGTACGGTGCCAGGACCGCCCGGGAGTGGGCGAAGATCGCCTTGGCCGTCTCGCCGTCCGGCGCCCAGCCCTCGGCGAGCACCACGTACGCCTTCGGGATGGCCAGCCGCACCTCGTCGGGCGCGGGCACCACGGCCGCCTCGGCGACCGCCTCGTGCTCCAGCAGCGCGCTTTCCAGCTCAAATGGTGAGATCTTGTAGTCCGAGCTCTTGAATACGTCGTCACTCCGGCCGACGTAGGTGATGTACCCGTCGGCGTCCCGGCGGCCGATGTCGCCGGTGCGGTAGTAGCCGCCGCCCATGGCCTCCTCGGTGAGCTCCGGCGCCCCCGCGTACCCCGTCATCAGGCCCACCGGGCGCTCGCCGGTCAGGTCCAGGCAGATCTCGCCCTCCTCGGCGGGCGTACCGGTGACCGGATCGAGCAGGGCGACCGTGTAGCCGGGAGTGGGGCGGCCCATCGAGCCGGCCTTGACGGGCTGACCGGGCGGGTTGGCGACCTGCACGGCGGTCTCGGTCTGCCCGAAACCGTCCCGGATGGTCAGCCCCCACACTCGCTTGACGTGCTCGATCACCTCGGGGTTCAGCGGCTCGCCGGCCGCGACCGCCTCGCGCGGCGGGTGGGCCAGCCCGCTCAGGTCGGCCTGGATCAGCATCCGCCACACGGTCGGCGGGGCGCAGAAGGTGGTCACCCCGCAGCGGTCCATCTCGGCCAGCAGCCGGACCGGGTCGAACCGGGTGTAGTTGTGCACGAACACCGTCGCCTCGGCGTTCCACGGCGCGAACAGGCTGGACCAGGCGTGCTTGGCCCAGCCGGGCGAGGAGATGTTCAGGTGCACGTCGCCGGGGCGCAGGCCGATCCAGTACATGGTCGCCAGGTGCCCGGCCGGGTACGACAGGTGGCTGTGCTCGACCAGCTTGGGCCGGGCGGTGGTGCCGGAGGTGAAGTAGAGCATCAGCGGGTCCTCGGCGCGGGTCACGCCGTCGGGGACGAAGGCGGGCGCCGCCTCGTACCCCTGCGCGAAGTCCTGCCAGCCGGGGACCGGCCCGCCGACCGCGATCCGGGTCCACTCCCCCGGGACCCCGGCGAACTTGTCCGTGTCGGCGGCCCGCACGATCGCGTGCCGGACCTGCCCGCGCTCGATCCGGTCGCGCAGGTCGGCCGGCCCGAGCAGCGGGGTGGCGGGCACCACCACGGCCCGCAGCCGCATCGCGGCCAGCGCGGTCTCCCACAGCTCGACCTGGTTGCCGAGCATCACCAGCACCCGGTCGCCGGCGCGCACCCCGCGCTCGCGCAGCCAGTTCGCCACCCGGGAGGAGCGCTCGGCCATCTCCCGGAAGGACCGTCTGGTCTCGGTCCCGTCCTCCTCGACGATCCACAGGGCGGGCCGGTCGTTGTCCCGGGCGATCACGTCGAACCAGTCGAGTGCCCAGTTGAACTCCGCCGGCCGCGGCCAGCGGAAACCGTCCCTGGCGGTCGCGTAGTCCGCCCGGTGTTCCAGCAGGAAGTCGCGGGCGGCCCGGAAAGCACCGGTCGCGTCCGAACCCGCCATGTGTCCTCCTCGTCGATGGACTCTGAGTAGCATCGTGCGGGAGTGACCTGGGTCTCACTACCCCCGGACGGGGGTGAGGAGGTACGGCGGTGGACGGCGCGCGCGGCGATGCCATCGAAATGCGGGCGGCTTTGCTGCGGATGCGCAGATCAGGGCTGCTGCCGGTGGCCTTCGGCGGGCTGGTGCCGAGCCCGGCGGCGCCCCCGGCGCGCCTTTTCCGGATCACCGAGCTGTCCGGCACCGACACCGAGTCGCTGCGCGGGCTGGCGATCAGCACCGGCAACGGTCTGGGCGGCAAGGCACTGGCCAGCGCCCGGCCCTGCACGGTGACCGACTACCGCTCCTCCCGGGTGATCAGCCACGAGTACGACCCCGCGGTCGCCTCCGAGGGGCTGCGCTCGGTGCTGGCGGTGCCGATCGTGGTGCACCGCCGGGTGCGGGGGGTGCTCTACGGGGCGCTGCGGGTGCCGTACGCGATAGGCGACCGCCCGCTGAACGTGGCGCTGGACGCCGCCCGCGAGCTGGAGCAGGCACTCGCCGTGCGGGACGAGGCGCATCGGCTGCTGTCCTTCGCGCAGGCACCGGTCGCCGCGGACCCGCGGGCCTGGGAGGAGGTGCGCGAGGCGCACACCGAGCTGCGCTCCCTGGCCGGCCGGATCGGCGATGTCCACCTGCGGCAGCAACTGCTGTCCGCCTGCGCCAAGCTGGCCGCCGCCGCGGCCCCGCCGGAGCAGCCCGCGCCGGCCCCGGCGGTGCCGCCGCCCCACCTGACCGCCCGCGAACTGGACGTGCTGGCCGCGATCGCCTCGGGCGCGACCAACGCGGCGGCGGCGACCCGGCTGCGGCTGCGCCCGGAGACGGTCAAGAGCTACCTGCGTTCGGCCATGCGCAAGCTCGGCGCCCACACCCGGCTGGAGGCGGTCGTCGCCGCCCGCCGCTCCGGGCTGCTGCCCTGACAGTGCCCTGAGCCCTGAAGCCTCCGGCCCCGCCCGGGAAAATCCGGCGCTGCCGGCCACTCCCTCGCCCTACTCTCCTGCCACGACAACCACCAGGGGAACGTGGCGGAAGGGAAGGAGGCCGGGGTGTCGGTCGATCGAGTGCTGGGATTCGCGGCGATATCACTGGTACTGGTGCTGATTCCGGGGCCGAGCGTGCTGTTCGTGCTGGGCCGGGCGCTGGCGCACGGGCGGCGGACCGCGCTGGGCAGTGTGCTGGGCAATGCGACGGGGGCCTACGTGCTGGCCGCGCTGGTGTCGCTGGGACTCGGCGAGATCGTGTCGCGGTCGGTCGTGGTGTTCACCGCGCTGAAGCTGGCCGGGGCGGCGTATCTGGTGTTCCTCGGGGTCAGGACGTGGCGGCACCGCAGGGCGCTGGGCGTCACGGGGACGGCCGAGGGGCCCGCGCCCGCCCGCGGTGACCTGCGGGTGCTGTGGGAGGGGTTCGTGGTGGGCGTGACCAACCCCAAGACGATGGTGTTCTTCGCGGCGGTGCTGCCGCAGTTCGTGGACCGGGGGGCCGGCCGGGTCCACGAGCAGATGCTGCTGCTGGCGCTGGTCTTCACGGTGCTCGCGCTGATCTGCGACAGCATGTGGGCGGTCGGGGCCTCGGCGGCCCGCGCCTGGTTCGCCAGGTCGCCGCGCCGGCTGGCCGCGGTGGGCGGTACGGGCGGGCTGGCCATGATCGGCCTGGGCGTCGTGGTGGCCGTCACCGGCCGCGCGGACTCCTAGCGCACCCCCGAAGACCCGCCGGAGCATCAGCCGAGGCGCCTTCGGCGCGGGCAGTGTGCCGGGTTGTGAGCAGTCACACACCCCGGCACACTGCGAAACGTTTGCGTTTCGATAGGGGCGGTCGTACGGTCAGTGGAGTACGAAACCGTTTCGTTCAAGGAGCGGAACGCCGTACCCGTCCCATGTCAGGAGCGCGTCCATGTCACAGTCCAGCACCGATCAGCGCGTCGGTGATTCCGTCCCCGGCCTGCCGGACCACCCACTGGGCAAGGAGCGGGAGGCCGGCGCCGAAAAGCCGAGCCACCGCTGGTGGGTCCTCGGCGTCATCGCTCTGGCCCAGCTCATGGTCGTGCTCGACGCGACCGTGGTGAACATCGCCCTGCCCTCCGCGCAGAAGGCCCTCGGCTTCAGCGACGGCAACCGGCAGTGGATCGTCACCGCCTACTCACTGGCCTTCGGCAGCCTGCTGCTGCTGGGCGGCCGGCTGGCCGACCTGATCGGCCGCAAGGTCGTCTTCCTGGTCGGCGTCGTGGGCTTCGCCGGCGCCTCGGCCCTCGCGGGCGCCGCACAGAACTTCCAGGTGCTGGTCGCCGGCCGCGCCCTGCAGGGCCTGTTCGGCGCCCTGCTCGCCCCGGCCGCGCTGTCGCTGCTCAACGTGACCTTCACCGACGCCAAGGAACGCGCCAAGGCGTTCGGCATCTACGGCGCCATCGCCGGTGCCGGCGGCGGCCTCGGCCTGCTGCTCGGCGGTGTCCTCACCCAGCACCTGAGCTGGCGCTGGACCCTCTACGTGAACCTGGTCTTCGCCGTCATCGCCTTCTTCGGCGGCATGACCCTGCTGCGCCGCGGCGCCCCGACGGCGCGGCCCAAGCTGGACGTGCCCGGCACGATCCTGGTCACCGCGGGCCTGTTCGGCATCGTCTACGGCTTCTCCAACGCCGAGACCCACCACTGGGGCTCCCCGATGACCTGGGGCTTCCTGGTCCTGGGCGTCGCCCTGGTGGCCGGCTTCAGCTGGTGGCAGACCCGCGCGGAGCACCCGCTGCTGCCGCTGCGCGTCCTGCTCGACCGCAACCGCGGCGCGTCGTTCCTCCTGCTGGGGATCGCCGGTGCGGGCATGTTCGGCGTCTTCCTCTTCCTGACCTACTACCTGCAGCTCACCCTGCACTACAGCCCGATCAAGACCGGCCTGGGCTTCCTGCCGATGATCGGCGCCCTGATGGTCGCGGCCCAGCTCGCCACCAACGTGCTCACGCCGCGGTTCGGCCCCCGGCCGGTCGCCCCGCTGGGCATGGCGCTGGCCGCCGGCGGCCTGGCCTGGCTGACCTGGCTCGGCGCGAACAGCTCCTACGCGTCCCACGTGCTGCCGCCGCTGCTGGTCACCGGCATCGGCATCGGCCTGGCGATGCCCACCGCGATGAGCGTGGCCACCGACAAGGTCGCCCCGAACGACGCGGGCGCCGCCTCCGCCGCGGTCAACACCATGCAGCAGGTGGGCGGTTCCATCGGCACCGCGCTGCTGAACACCCTGGCCGCCAGCGCCGCGACCCACTACCTGGCCGGCAAGCCGCACACCGCCTCGGTCCTCGGCCAGGCCCAGCTGCACAGCTACTCCACCGCCTACTGGTGGTCGGCCGGCCTGTTCGCGGTCGGCGCGATCGTGGCCCTGTTCCTCTACCGCAGCGGCCGGATCGAGCCCGCCGAGGACGCCGTGCAGGCCGTGCACATGTAGCCGCACGGCCCACCGAGCGCCCCGGTGTCGCGTGGAGCGGACAGCGCCCGGGGTCATGGGGGCCGGTCGCCGGGTCATCGTGGGGACGGGACACCCGGCAGCAACCGGCCCCCACCAACCAACTGCCCCGCAGGTGCGCGACCCCCGTGCGCACCGGCGGGGCAGTTGGCGTCGTACGACCGGCGCAGCGCTCGTACGCCGTGTCCGCGCCGCCTCCCCCGCGCCGCCTCCCCCGCGCCGCGTGACCCCGCCCGGACGGACCTTGACACCGCCGAAGGCCGTGAGCGACCGTGAGATTCAGGTCAGCCCCTCACCCGTGCACGACTGCTCAGCGCGCTCCCGGCCACCTTCGGGCCTGGGCCGGGCGGGTCCCCACCGGACACGTACACGGAGGCCGGACATGCCGTCCGACAGCACCGACGCCGCCCCGTTCAGCGCGCGCTTCGCCGTGCCCGACGGCTGGGGCCCGCACCTGATGCCGGACCTGACCGGCCGGCTGGCGGTGGTGACCGGCGGCAACGCGGGACTGGGCCTGAGCACGGCGCGGGAACTGGCCCGGGCCGGGGCCGATGTGGTGCTCGCGGTACGCAGCACCGCGCGGGGCGCCGCGGCGGCCGCCTCGATCCGGGCGGCGGCGCCGCGCTCGCGGGTGGACGTACGCCGGCTGGACCTGGCGGACCTGTCCTCCGTCCGCGACTTCGCCGGCCGCTTCCTCGACGACTACCCGGCGCTGGACCTGCTGATCAACAACGCCGGGGTGATGGCGCCGCCGTACCGCAGCACGGCCGACGGCTTCGAGCTGCAGTTCGGCACCAACCACCTGGGGCACTTCGCGCTGACCGGACGGCTGCTGCCCGCGCTCGGCGCCGCCCTGGCCGCCCGCGTGGTGACCGTCGGCAGCGACCTGCACCAACTGGGCCGTCTGGACTTCCGCGACCTCCAGTCCCGCCGGCACTACTCGCGGCTGCGCGCGTACGCCACCTCCAAACTGGCCAATCTGCTGTTCACCGCCGAACTCGACCGCCGGGCCCGGGCGGCCGGGCTGGGCCTGCGGGCGTACGCGGTGCATCCCGGCTACGCGGCGACCTCGCTGGCCCTCACCGGCCGGCCGGTGCTGGTCCAGCATCTGATGGCGCTGTCCCAGGCGCTGTTCGCGGTCAGCCCGCTGCGCGGCTCGTACCCCACGCTGTGCGCGGCGACCCTGCCCGGCCTGCCCGGCGGCGTGTTCCTCGGCCCGCGCGGCCGCGGCGCCCTGCGCGGCTCCCCCGCCGTGCGCGTCCCCGGCGAGCGGGCCCGCCACCGCCCCACCGCGGTCCGGCTGTGGGAGGTCTCCCAGGTGCTCACCTCGGTCCGGTACGACTTCACCCCGCGGCGGATGAGCTCCCTGTGACGGCCGGGGTCTCGTGGGGCCCTTCGCTCACCCGTTCGGGGGTACGGGTCCGGTGCCGATCCCCGGTGCCGGCCGCCCGGAGCGGCGGCGATGCGGCCCGAACGCGCCGTACCGGGCCGGACCGGCCCGGGTTACCGTGGGCGCATGCACCTGAGCGAGCCTCAGCCGGCCGCCGACGAACCGGCCGCCGACGCGCCCGAAGGGGACGAGCCGCTTCCGGCCGCCGACGCGATACGCGTCCGGTCGCTGTACGTGCCGGTCCGGCGCGGACCCGCGGGCCCGGTGCTGCGGCTGTGGCGCACCCCCTTCGGCACCCGCACGGTCGTCGCCTTCACCAGCGACCGCCGGCTGCGGTCGGTGCTCGGCCCCTGCCAGCCCTGGATCCGGCTGTCCGAGCAGGCGCTGCGCCGGATGGCCGAACCGCTGGGCACCCGGCACCTGACCGTCGACCCGCTGCTCACCGCCCGGCCCCCCGCGTCCTGGTCCGCGCCCGACGAGCCGTGCACGCAGCCGCAGTGACCCCGGCCCTCCCGTAACGGGGGTCCCTCCCTCGTCGGCCCGAGCGGCCGGAAGCGGCTCCGGAAAAGTCGCCAGCAATTTCCGCGGCCCGTCCCACTTTTCTGTTATCCGCAGGTCATGGCACCGTCTCCTGTTCGAGGGCAGCAACGCGGCACGCCCGTGCGGGCGGCATGCCGGACGAGATGGGACACGTGATGCGCGCAGGCGATCGGGTCGGGCCCGACCCCGCGGTGGTGACCGCGGCGCGGGAGGGGGATCAGCGGGCACTGGACCTGCTGATCGCGGAGTGCCTGCCGCTGGTCTACAACATCGTCGGACGGGCCCTGGACGGCCACGACGACGTGGACGACGTGGTGCAGGAGACCATGCTGCGGGTCGTGCGGGGCCTGGGCGAACTGCGCGAGCCGACCGCCTTCCGGTCCTGGCTGGTGGCCATCGCGGTACGCCAGATCCGCGACCGGGAACAGGCCCGCAAGGCGTCCTGGCACCGGCAGACCGCGCTGGACGCGGCCGAACTCATCGCCGACCCGGCCTCGGACTTCGCCTCGGTGACCATCCTGCGGCTCGGCCTGACCGACCAGCGCCGGGAGATCGCCGAGGCGACCCGCTGGCTGGACCCGTCCGACCGGACCCTGCTGGCCCTGTGGTGGCTGGAGGAGACCGGCGACATCGGCCGTACCGAACTCGCCGAGGCGCTGGGCCTGAGCCGGCAGCACGCGGCGGTGAAGGTCCAGCGGATGAAGGAACAGCTCGAGACCTCCCGCAGTGTGGTGCGGGCGCTGGGCGCCTCGCCGGAGTGCACCGACCTGCGCCGGCTGACCACCGGCTGGGACGGGGTGCCGAGCCCGCTGTGGCGCAAGCGGTTCGCCCGCCATGTGCGCGGCTGCGAGACCTGCCTGCGCCCGGGCGGCGCGCTGCTGCCGATGGACCGGCTGCTCAGCGGGCTGCCGCTGCTCCCGGTGCCGCCGAGCACGCCCTTCGCCCACCACCTCGGCGCGGCCGCCGCGCCCCACACCGGGGCGTACACCGGCGCCCACGCCACCACCCCGGGGCACGCCTTCGCGGCCCCTTCCGGACCACCCTCCCCGGCCGCTTCCCCCGTCGCGGCCCCGCGCACCGCTCCGTCCTCCCCCCATCCCCCACGGCGGAGCGGTGCGCACTCCTCACGGCACGGACGGCCGCGGCTGCGGACCCGGCTGCCGCACGGCCCGCTGGGCGCGCCAGCGGCGGCCGTCGGCGCGGTCGCGGCGGTGGCCGCCGGCGCGCTGCTCGCCGCCCACCTGGCCTCCGGCTCCACCAAGCCGACCGCGGCCACCGTGCCGCCGAGCCCGGCCCCGACCACCAAGGCCGCCGCTCCCGCGCCGACCACGCCCTCCCCCACGCACACCACCGCGCGGCCCACCCCGACTCCCACCCGCACCACGGCCAGGCCGGCCCCGCGCCCGGCCCGGCGCACCACGCCGCCCCCGCCGCCGGTGGCCGCCCCGCCCGCGCCGCCGGCGACCTCGGCCCGCAAGGGGGTCGGCGTCTGGACGTTCAACGGGGTGAACACCGCCCTCGGCCGCTCCGGCGCGCAGTGGTACTACACGTGGTCCACCACCCACAGCGGCATCTCCGGGCCCGGCTTCGTCCCCATGATCTGGGGCGCCAAGAGCGTCACCGCCGACTCCCTCGCTGAAGTCCAGCAGGCCGGGCCGTACCTGCTGGGCTTCAACGAGCCGGACATGGCCCAGCAGTCGAACATGACGGTGGACCAGGCGCTGTCGCTGTGGCCGCAGTTGGAGGCCACCGGGAAGGTGCTGGGCAGCCCGGCGGTCGCGTACGGCGGGGACACCCCCGGCGGCTGGCTGGACCGCTTCATGACCGGCGCCGCGCAGAAGGGCTACCGGGTCGACTTCATCACGCTGCACTGGTACGGCGGGGACTTCACCACTCCCGACGCCGTCGCGCAGCTCCAGTCGTACCTCCAGGCGGTGCACAACCGCTACCACAAGCCGATCTGGCTCACCGAGTTCGCGCTCACCGACTTCTCCAACGGCACCCGTTACCCGACCGACCAGCAGCAGGCGGCGTTCGTGACCGCTGCCACCAAGATGCTCGACGGGTTGCCGTGGCTCCAGCGCTACGCCTGGTTCGGGCTGCCGGCCAAGGACGACGGTCCCAGCACGGGCCTGTTCCACAGCGGCCCCGTCGAGACGCCGGCCGGCCGGGCCTTCGAGGCGGCCCGCTGAGCGCACTTCGCTCGAAGGACCCCATGCGGCCGGGCCCGTGATCCCCTGCGCGGGATCACGGGCCCGACCGTCGTACGGCGTGCGCCCCTCGGACCGGCCCAGACCGCCTCAGACCGCCTCAGACCGCCTCAGACCGCCTCAGACCGCCTCAGACCGCCTCGGCGACGATCAGCGACTTCGCCCCGGACAGCCCGTCGTGAGCGACGAACCGCCAGCCGGTCGCGGCCAGCCAGTCGCGGCCTTCGTCGAGGCTGTACACGTCGCCGTGCTCGATGTTGACCGCGTACTCCCCGGCCATCAGCGCCGCGATGGGCGGGTCGGTGTGGGTCGGGTCCATCCAGTGGTCCACCAGCAGCAGCCGCGCCCCCGGCTCGACCGCGCGGCGGGCCTTGGCCAGCAACGCCTGGTTCTCCTCCGGCGAGAAGCAGTGGATCACGTTCGCCAGCAGGGCGCTGTCGTGGCCGGTGGGCAGTTCGACGGCCAGCAGGTCGCCGCCGACCACGCCGATCCGGTCCGACAGGCCCTGCTCCGCAATCCGTTGCTCGGCGATGCCGACGACCTGCGGCAGCTCGAACACCGTTGCGGCCAGCTCCGGTTGGGCCCGCACCAGCGCGATCGACCAGGAGCCGGTGCCGCCGCCGATGTCGAGCAGCCGGCGGCGGCCGGCGAAGCGGTCGGTCGCGGCCAGCGCCTCGGCCGGTCCGGCGTTCAGCGCCTCGACCCCTTCGGAGAAGATCTTCTGCGACTCCGGGTCCAGGCCGGTGATCTGGGCCTTGGGGCCGCTCCGAAGGGCCTCCGCGAGGTCGGTCCAGGCCGGGTAGCTGAACCGGTCCGAGAACCGCAGGAACGGGCGCAGGTCCCCGGGCCCGGTGCCGGTCAGATACGCGGCCGCGGCCTCGCTGTTGCGGTAGGTGTCGCCCTCGCGCACCAGCATGCCCAGCGACACCATGGCGTCCGCGCAGATCCGGGCCGCCCTGCGGGTCAGCCCGGTGCGCGCGGCGAGGGCGTCGAGGTCCGCCGGGGCGTCGGCCAGCGCCTCGAAGAGGCCGAGTTCACTGGCCGCCATCAGGAACTTGGCGGCCCGGAACCCGCTGACGAGATCGAGGATCGGTGCCGGGGAGACGATCTCGGCGGTGGCTGCGGCCGAACCGGTGGGGTGGTTCTCCACCGATGTCATCGCGTTTCCTCCTGTGTCGAGGCGGTCTGGGTGAGGGGGTGTGGGGGGTGCTCGGGCGGTGTCGCGGGCTGTCTCCCGGGCGGCGGCCCGGACCGTGTTCGTACCGGTGCCGGCGCGTGCCGACAGGCGTCGGCGGCGGTCGGCAGGTGCCGGCGGTCGTCGGCAGGGTCCGGTGGTCTCAGACGTCCCGCAGCAGTTCGGCCACCCGCTCGCCGATCATGATGGTCGTCAGGCCGATGTTGGCCCGGACCATGGTGGGCATGATCGACGCGTCGGACACGTAGAGGCCGTCGACCCCGTGGACCGCGCAGCGCTGGTCGACGACCGCCAGGGGGTCGTCGGCGGCGCCCATCCGGGTGGTGCCGACGGGGTTGTAGGCGGGGTCCACCGTGGTCCTGACGTAGTCGCGCACGGCCTCGTCGTCGTCGATGAGCGAGTTGTTCAGGACCACGACCCGCTCGGCCAGGTCGCGCAGCTTGGAGGACTGGGAGAGCTCCCAGCCGACCCGCACCCCGTCCACGAGCAGTTGCTGGTCCCGTTCGGTGGCGAGGAAGTTGAGGTCGATGCGCGGCGCGACCCGCGGGTCGGTCGACGCCAGGGTGACGCTGCCGCGGGAGCTGGGTTCCCGGGCCACCACGAGCACGCTGAACACCCGGCCCGCGCCGGCGGCCTCCCGCATGTGCGGGAACTGGGTGGCCAGGTCGAAGTGGTTGACCAGGGCGTAGTACATGTCGTTCTCGCGCCCGGTGCTGGGCGCCGCGGTGCGCACCACGACCTGGCCCATGGCCGCGCCGAAGTTCTCGGCGCCGGGCTTGGGCACCAGGAAGACGGCGGTGCGGGTCTGGTCGTGCAGGCCCGCGCCGACACCGGGCAGGTCCCGTACGACATCGATGCCGAGCCGGCGCAGGTCGTCCTTGGGCCCGATGCCGGACCGCAGCATGATCGCCGGCGAGCCGATGGCGCCGGCGGCCAGGATCACCCGGCGGGCGCGCAGTTCCTGGGTGCCGGATCCGGACAGCACCTCGACGCCCCGCACACCTTCGCCGTCGACGAGCAGCCGGCTCACCGATGTGTCGGCGATGATCGTCAGGTTCTCCCGGGACCGGATCGGCGGCAGGTACGCCGACGCGGTCGACACCCGTCCGCGGACGTCCCGGCGGTTGGACGGGGCCGCGCCGACGCCTGTCGCGGATGGGTGGTTGTGGTCGTCAATGAGTGGAATTCCGGCGGCCAGACAGCCCTCGAAGAACATCGCCTGGGCAGGCGTCAGTTCCTCGGGCCGCCAGCGGCGGATGGGTATCGGGCCGTCGTGGCCGTGGAATTCGCCGCCGAAGTCCAGGTCGTTCTCCAGGGCCATGAAATGGGGCAGCACCTTCGACCAGGACCATTCGGTGTTGCCGAGTGCGGCCCATTCGTCGAAGTCGCCCGGCAGCGCCCGCAGTGCGATGGTGTTCCCGACCGCGGACGCGCCACCGGCGACCTTTCCCTGGTAATACCTGGTGGTGCGGTCCGGACGTATGCCGGCGGTGAATTTCCAGTCGTGCTCGACCAGCGACATCTGGTTGCCGTCCAGCAGGTCACCGGGCGTTTCGGCCGGTGTGGGGTAGTCCGGGCCGGCCTCGATCAGGGCGACCCGCCGGGTCGGGTCGGCGCTCAGCCGCGCGGCCAGGGGAATCCCCGCGCTGCCGGCCCCGACAATGATGTCATCGAATGTGTCCAGCGCCTTCATCGGCGTCTCCGCGTCCTCGAGGTGCATTCGGGTGGGATTTCGGGCTGTCACGATTCGCGTAACGTGTCGTGCCCCGGCGGAAGCCCCGCCCCGGTCCGGACGTCGGCCCCCTGTCCGGGCATATCGGCACCGCAGGGCTCCGCCCGATCGAGCCCGGGCGTGAAAAGCACTGCGCCTGTTCCCGACATGCCAGAAATACCCCGAGCGCATGGAGCCGCTGCGGCAGGTGTTCCCAGTGTTGCCCGGTTTCCCGCGTGGCGTCCAGCCCCTTCGGTCACAGATGTTGACTGGTGTTCACATCGCTCCTCCGGGCCGCCGCCGGGTCGGCCGGGACCGCCCGCGCCGGGCCGCAACCGTACGGCGCCCGCCGTCGTCACCAGATGCGGTGCGGTGGCCGGAATCGCCGTGGTGGCAGGGGCCGTTGGACGGTCGCGGCCGGCCGCGGGCACCTGTCCGGCGCGGGGCCGGGGCAGGCTTCGGCTGACGTCACGGCGTGAGGGGGCGGTACGGCTGAACCGACTCAGGCGGATGCTGCGCGCGGACTTCCCGCGTCCTGACCCCGAGTACTCCGCGCCTCGTTACGAGCCGCTCGCGCCGCTGGGGATGAACCGGCGGCTGGTCGCGGCGGCCCGCGCGGACGAACGCGAGGCCCCGCACGAGCCGTTCGGGCCGGGCGGGGACCCTGCGGTCTGCCCGGCGCCGCACTCCGCCGCGGTGATCGCCGCGCTGACCGAGGAACAGCGCCGCCACGTGGTCCGGGAACTCCAGAGGCGGCGGGAGGGCTTCCTGCGCCGCGACCGGGAATGGTGGGCCGTCAAGGCGCTGGCCGACGTCCGCTGCGGCTGGTCGCCGCACGAGGCGGCCGGACTCCTCAGGTCGGCCGTCTCCGAGTTCGGCCACGGGCAGCCCGCGCGCTGGGGCCCGGACAGCGAGCACTGCCTGCACCTGCCGCTGGCGGCGGTCGCGGAACTCGCGCCGCAGGACCGCGGACCGACCCTGCCGTACCTGCGCCGGACGCTGGCGCTGTGCACGGACCCGCACGGCACCGAGCCGCCGGCCCCGGACCGCGAGCGGTGCGCGCGGCGGCTGACGGACACGCTCGCCCTGCCCTTCCCGGTGGACCCGCTGCTGCCGCGCGAGGACGCCTACGCCGCCGCCGTCCGCTGCCACCTCGGCCCGGAGCTGTACCACCCCGACGTCGTGGAACTGCTGCGGCTGTGCGCCGGGGCGGACGGCATCCGGCCTGATTACGCCTGGCTGGGCTCGGTCCGCGAGCACCTGGAGCGCTCCTCCGTCGCGCGGGACGCGCTCCGGCCGCTGCTGTTGCCGTACCAGGGCGAGGAGTACGCGTGCCGGGCCGGCCGGGGGCTCCACTCGGGCGTGCCCGGCCCGATCGGCGGGCGGCTGCTGGGCGCGCTCGCCTGGGCCGCCTGCCTGTCCGGGCAGCCGGGGACGGTGGACACGCTGGCCACCGCGCTGCGGCGGCACTCGCGGCTGCGCAGCGACGAACTCCCGCCCGGCTCGGCGCTGTTCTTCCGCGCGGGCCTGGCGGCGCTGGACGCGCTGGCGGGCGAACCGGGGGCCGGCGTCCACCAGCGGCTGCTGCCCGACCCGGGCCAGGCCCTGCGCGGGCTCGCCCGGCGCCAAGTCAACCGGCTCCGGCAGCAGCCCGCGAACTGGGCCCCCACGGCGCTGCGTTACGTGATCGGCGACTACACCGCGCAGCTCACCGTCGACTCGGACGGCACGGTCTCGCTCGGCTTCCGCAACGCGCACGGCCGCGCGCTGACCGGGGTGCCCCAGCGGGTACGGTCCCGGGACCCCCTGC
The DNA here is from genome assembly GCF_016918855.1 of Actinacidiphila acididurans. Lineage (GTDB taxonomy): Bacteria > Actinomycetota > Actinomycetes > Streptomycetales > Streptomycetaceae > Actinacidiphila > Actinacidiphila acididurans. Next base: position 62,360 of record NZ_JADKYB010000011.1, on the reverse strand, counting down.
GGTACGCCGCGCTGCGCACCCGCCTCACCGAAGTACGCGCCCAGGTCGCCACCCACCTGGGCACCCTCGCCGAGCGCCGCATCGCCGATCCGGGCACCCCCGCCGCCACCTGGACCGCCGCCTACCTCGACGAACCCGCCCTCCAGCCCCTCACCCGCGCCCTGATCTGGCAGGCCGACACCCCCCGCGGCCCCGTCCTCGGCCTGCCCGTACGCCGCCGCCGCTCCACCCACTGGATGCTCCGCGACCTCACCGGCGCCGTCCACGAACTCACCGACGACACCCCCGTCCGCCTCTGGAACCCGGACCGAGCCGACGCTGATGTCGTCCGCGCCTGGCGTGAAGTGCTCAAGCGCCAGCGGGTGCGGCAGCCGGTGCGGCAAATCCCGGAGTGAGGGTGGGCGGGTGGACCCGCACCCCGGGGCAGGTGGGGGCGAGCGTCAACGTTCCCGTTTCCTGGCAGGCGTTGGGGGTCGGCGTGCCCAATGCCCCTTTTTTTGCCGCCGCCTCGCCTCCGGGCGCTTAAATCCGGTGTCGACGGTCGATCGTGCCCGGTCCCTCGTTCCTCGGGACACTGCGCGCGTTCTCCCTTTCGACACCAGCGCGCCCTTTGGCTCGACGGCTACACGGCGAACCCGGGGGAAGACGGCTCAACTCCCCACCCGGGCCGCGCCCTCCCGGTGGATCGGGCGGCCCGCGCCCCGCAAGGGGCGACCCGTACCCCCGTAGCGGAGGGCGACGATTTCGGCTGTGATGGACAGGGCCGTCTCCTCCGGGGTGCGGGCGCCGAGGTCGAGGCCGATCGGGGAGCGCAGGCGGGAGAGGTCGGGGGTGGTGAGGCCGGCGTCGCGGAGGCGGTCGAGGCGGTCGAGGTGGGTGCGGCGGGAGCCCATCGCGCCGACGTAGCCGAGGGGGAGGCGCAGGGCGCGTTCCAGGAGGGGGACGTCGAACTTGGTGTCGTGGGTGAGGACGCAGACCGCGGTGCGCCCGTCGAGGCGGCCGGCCGCGGCCTCGCGCTCCAGGTGCCGGTGCGGCCAGTCCACGAGCACTTCGTCGGCCGCGGGGAAGCGGGCCGGGGTGGCGAAGACGGGGCGGGCGTCGCAGACGGTGACCCGGTAGCCGATGAAGGCGGCGGCCCGGGTGAGGGCCGCGGCGAAGTCCACCGCGCCGTACACGAGCATCCGCGGCGGCGGGACGCTGGACTCGACCAGGAGGGTGAGCGGGACCCCGCAGCGGCTGCCGTCGGCGCCGATGACGAGGGTGCCGGTGCGCCCGGCGGCGAGCATCGCGGCGGTCTCCGCGGCAGCGGTGGCGTCCCGTTCGCGGTCGCCGAGCGTGCCCTCGTACCCGCCGTCCGGCCGGACCAGCAGGGCGAGGCCGAGCAGGTCGGCCGGCCCGGCGGTGATCCGGGCGACCGCCGCCGCCTGGTGGGTCGCGGCGGCGGCCAGCGCCCGGGCGAGTTCGGGCCGCCGGGCGGGGTCGATCCGCTGGACCAGCACCTCGATCTCGCCGCCGCAGGTCAGGCCCACCGCGAAGGCGTCGTCGGCGGACCAGCCGAAGCGCTCCACGGCGACCGCCGGGCCGTCGCCGGACAGCGCGTCGCGGCACAGCTCGTACACCGCGCCTTCGACGCAGCCGCCGGAGACGCTGCCGACGGCCCGGCCCTCGCCGTCCACGGCGAGCGCGGCGCCGGGCTGCCGGGGCGCGCTGCCGCCGACGGCCGTCACGGTGGCGACGGCGAACGGCCGGCCCTGCCCGCACCAGCGGTGCAGGTCCTCGGCGATGTCCAGCATGTCGGTTCAGCTCCTCCGGCGGTCGGTCCGGCGGCCCGGCGGTACGGCGCCGGGCCGGCCCTGGTTCGGACAACACCCCCCGCGCGGCACGGTCACGGTCCGGTCAGGTGCTCGGGGCGGACCGGGACCCGGTTCAGTGCGCGGCCGGTGGCCTGCCGGATCGCGGCGAGGACGGCCGGGGTGGCGGACAGGGTGGGCGCCTCGCCTGCGCCGCGCAGGCCGTAGGGGGCGTGGTGGTCGGCGAGTTCGAGGATGTCCACCGGGATGGTGGGCGTGTCGAGGATGGTGGGGATGAGGTAGTCGGTGAAGGACGGGTTGCGGACCTTGGCCGTGAGCGGGTCGACCACGATCTCCTCCATGACGGCGATGCCCAGGCCCTGGGTGGTGCCGCCCTGGATCTGGCCCTGGACGGACAGCGGGTTGAGCGCCTTGCCGACGTCCTGGGCGCAGGCCAGCTCGATCACCTTGACCAGGCCGAGTTCGGTGTCGACCTCGACCACGGCCCGGTGCGCGGCGAAGCTGTACTGCACGTGGCCGTTGCCCTGGCCGGTGCGCAGGTCGAAGGGCTCGGTGGGGCGGTGCCGGAACTCGAGCTCGACGTCGACCGCCTCGTCGCCCAGCACGTCGGCGAGGGCGGCCAGCGCCTCGCCGCCGTCGGTGACCACCTTGCCGTCCTCCAGCACCAGTTCGGCGGTGGCCCAGGCGGGGTGGTGGCTGCCGAACCTCCGGCGGCCGAGTGCCAGCACCCGTTCGCGGACCGCTTCGCAGGCCTGCTTGACGGCGCCGCCGGTCAGGTAGGTCTGCCGGGAGGCGGAGGTGGATCCGGCGGAGCCGACGCGGGTGTCGGCGGGCTGGATGGTGACGGCGGTGACGCCGAGTTCGGTACGGGCGATCTGCGCGTGGACGGTGACGCCGCCCTGCCCGACCTCGGCCATCGCGGTGTGCACGGTCACCACCGGCTCGCCGCCGATGACCTCCATGCGCACCCGGGCGGTGGAGTAGTCGTCGAAGCCCTCGGAGAAGCCGACGTTCTTGATGCCGACCGCGTAGCCGACGCCGCGGACCACGCCCTCGCCGTGGGTGGTGTTGGACAGGCCGCCGGGCAGGGCGCGTACGTCGGGGCCCTCGCTGGTCTCCCACTGCCGTTCGGGCGGCAGCGGGCGGGCCTTGACCCGGCGCAGCAGTTCGGCGACCGGCGCGGGCGCGTCCACCACCTGGCCGGTGGGCATGACCGAGCCCTGCTCCATGGCGTTGCGCTGCCGGAACTCCACCGGGTCCAGGCCGAGTTCGGCGGCGAGCCGGTCCATCTGCGCCTCGTAGGCGAAGCACGCCTGGACCGCGCCGAAGCCGCGCATGGCGCCGCAGGGCGGGTTGTTGGTGTAGAGGGCGAGCGCCTCGACGTCGACGTCGTGCACCACGTACGGGCCCACGCCCAGGGAGGCGGCGTTGCCGACCACGGCCGGCGAGGAGGAGGCGTAGGCGCCGCCGTCCAGCACGATCCTGGCCCGTACGTGGGTGAGCTTCCCGTCCTTGGTGGCGCCGTGTTCGTACCAGAGCCTGGCCGGGTGGCGGTGGACGTGGCCGAAGAAGGACTCGAACCGGTTGTAGACGATCTTCACCGGTTTGCCGGTGCGCAGTGCCAGCAGGCAGCCGTGGATCTGCATGGACAGGTCCTCCCGGCCGCCGAAGGCGCCGCCGACGCCGGACAGTGTCATGCGCACCTTGTCCTCGGGCAGGCCGAGGACGGGCGCGATCTGCCGCAGGTCGGAGTGCAGCCACTGGGTGGCCACGTACAGGTCCACCCCGCCGTCCTCGGCCGGCACCGCGAGTCCGGACTCGGGGCCGAGGAACGCCTGGTCCTGCATGCCGAACACGTACTCGCCGGTGACGATCGCGTCGGCCCGCGCGGCCGCCGCGTCGGCGTCGCCGCGGATGACGGGCTGGCGGTGCAGGACGTTGGGGTGCGGTACGTGGCCGGCGTAGTGGTCGGTGCGGTGCTCGTGCACCAGGGCCGCGCCGGGGCCGGTGGCGGACGCCTCGTCGGTGATGACGGGCAGCTCCTCGTACTCCACCTGGATCTTCGCGGCGGCCCGGCGGGCGGTCTCCGGGTGGTCGGCGGCCACCAGGGCGACGGGCTCGCCGTGGTGGCGGACCTTGCCGTGGGCGAGGACGGGGGTGTCGCGGATCTCCAGGCCGTAGTGCTTCGCCTCGGCGGGCAGGTCGTCGTAGGTGAGCACCGCGTACACCCCGGGGGTGGCGAGCGCCTGGGAGGTGTCCACGGACACGATCCTGGCGTGCGCGACCGGGCTGCGCAGGGTGTACCCCCACAGCATGTCCTCGTGCCACAGGTCGGAGGCGTACGCGAACTCGCCGGTGACCTTCAGGACGCCGTCCGGGCGCAGGGTGGACTCGCCGATGCCGCCCTTGGTGGCGCCGGCGCCCTGGGTGAGGCCGGCCGGGGTGAGGCCGGTGGAGCCGGTACCGGGTTCGGTACGGTCGCGCGCCGCGCCGGCGCCGGGCCGAGGGGGCGTCACGCGTCCACCGTCCCCGCGGTGCGCGCCGCTGCCAGCCGGACCGCGTCGAGGATCTTCTCGTAGCCCGTGCAGCGGCACAGGTTTCCGGACAGGGCCTCGCGGATGTCGCCGTCGCTCGGCGAGGGGTTGCGGGCCAGCAGGTCGTCGGCGGCGACCAGCAGGCCGGGGGTGCAGAAGCCGCACTGCACGGCGCCGGCGTCGACGAACGCCCGCTGGACCGGGGACAGCGTGCCGTCCTCGGCGGCCAGGCCCTCCACGGTCCGCACGTCGCGGCCCTCGGCCTGCCCGGCGGCCACCAGGCAGGAGCAGACCAGGTCGCCGTCAAGGCGGACCGTGCAGGAGCCGCACTCGCCCTGCTCGCAGGCGTTCTTGGAGCCGGGCAGGCCCAGCCGCTCGCGCAGCACGTACAGCAGGCTCTCGCCCTCCCAGACGTCGTCGGCCTCCTGGCGGCGGCCGTTGACGGTGAAGGTCACGCGCATGTCGGGGTCCTCTCCTCGCCTCGGTACTGCTCCCAGGTCCAGGTCAGCGTCCGGCGGGCCAGGACGCCCAGCGCGTGCCTGCGGTAGGCGGCGGTGCCGCGCACGTCGTCCACCGGGTTGGCGGCGCCGGCCACCAGGCCCGCGAAGTGCCGCAGCAGCGCCGGCGGCAGCGGGCCGCGGCGGTCCCAGTGCCCGCCGTCGGCGAGCTCCGCGGCCAGGAACTCCTCGGCGGCGGTGGCGCGGATCGGGGTGGGCGCGGCGGAGCCGATGCCGGTACGCACGCCCCGCACGTCGGGGTGCAGGGCGATGCCGAAGGCGCACACCGCGATCACCATGGCGTTGCGCGTGCCGACCTTGGCGAACTGCTGCGGGCCGGTCGCCTTCTTCAGCCGGACCGCCCGGATCAGCTCGTCCGGGGCCAGCGCGTTGCGCTTGACGCCGGTGTAGAAGGCGTCGATCGGGATCAGCCGGGTGCCGCGCACCGAGACCGCCTCGACCTCGGCGCCGCCGGCCAGCAGCGCGGGGTGGGCGTCACCGGCCGGGGAGGCGGTGCCGAGGTTGCCGCCGACGCCGCCGCGGTTGCGGATCTGCGGCGACGCCACGGTGCGGCCGGCCAGCGCCAGCCCGGGCAGGTCGCCGGCCAGTTCCTCGACGATCCGGGTGTACGGCACGGCCGCGCCCAGCCGCACGGTGTCGCCGTCGCCGTCCCACTCCCGCAGTTCGGTGATCCGGCCGAGGTCCAGCAGGTGCTCGGGCCTGCGGTGGTCGAAGTTGATCTCGACCATCACGTCGGTGCCGCCCGCGATCGGGACGGCCGCGGGGTGCTCGGCCTTGGCGGCGAGCGCTTCTGGCCAGCTGGCCGGGCGCAGGAAGTCCATGCGGTCGTCTCTTCTCGGGTGCCGAGGTGCCGAAGGGGTGCCGAAGGGGTGCCGAACGTTGCCGAAGGTGCCGAGGGGTGGTCGGCCGTGCGGTGCCGGGTCCGGTCCGGGGGCCGGGTCCGGCGGTGGGCCGGCGCGCGGTGCGGGGGGCGCTCGGCGGCGCGTCCGGGTCCCGCGCGCCGGGCTCCCGGAATGAGCCATGCACACGACGTAGGCCCAGTACACGGCCGGTCACCCGGACGGGTGCAGTCACCGAAACCATGAAGGGCTTCGCCGGCCGCCTGCGGGGTCTTGTAGATTCCTCTGAAAAGGGTGTCCGCGAAACCCGGTGGCATCCCACCGGCAACCCGGCCGGAACCCGCCCGACACGCAGGAATCCGTACGGCCCGACCACCCGACGGCCCCTGACCCCCACCGACCGAACCTGACCGAACGCGACCGACTGTGACGTACGCCGACCGATCCCGACCAGATCCCGGCCTTTCGTGATTCCGTCACCACCCATCACGACCGGCCAAGGGGGCGCCCCGCCCCGCCGGTCGCCCCGGGCTTCCCCCACCCCCTACCCGCCCACGACGACTCCCGACGACCTTCACCACGACTTTGACCACGATCTTCACCACGAGGCGAAACGATGCGGCTGCGCGCACTGCTGGACACCGAAGCGCTGGGCCTGCGGCTGCTGGGCGGCGCGGACGAGCTGGACCGTACCGTGCGCGGGGTCATGACCACCGACCTGCGCGACCCCAGCCGCTATCTGACCGGCGGCGAGCTGGTGCTGACCGGGCTGGCCTGGCGGCGCGGCCCGCGTGACTCCGAGCCGTTCGTACGGATCCTGGCCGGGGCCGGGGTGGCGGCGCTCGCGGCCGGCGAGGCGGAGCTCGGCACGGTCCCGGCGGACCTGGTGGCAGCCTGCGCCCGGCACCGGCTGCCGCTGTTCGCGGTGGACGAGCGGGTCGCGTTCGCGACCGTCACGGAGTACGTGGTGCGGCAGGTCTCCGGCGAGCGGGCCGGCGACCTGGCGGCGGTGGTGGACCGGCACCGGCGGCTGATGGCGCCCGGCCCGGGCGGCGGCGGCCCGGACGCGGTGCTGGACCTGCTCGGCAGCGACCTGGACCTGCGGGCGTGGGTGCTGTCGTCCACCGGCCGGGAGATCGGCGGCTCCGGCTACCCGCTGCCGCACGCGCTGCGCGCCGAGCTGGCCGGTGCCCAGCAGGCCGCCGTGCGCACCGGCCGGCCCGCGCCGCACCGGGTGGCGGCCCCCGGCGGCCGGACGTTCTCGCTGTTCCCGGTCCGCGCCGGCGAGGGCGGCGAGGACGTACGGGCCGGCGTCCTGTCCGACTGGTTCCTGGCGGTGGCCGCCGACGCCGGGGAGTGGCCGGCCGAACGGCTGGACCTGCTGCACGGGGTGACCCAGCTGATCGCGGTCGAACGCGACCGGCGCGAGGCGGCCCGCCGGATCCGCCGCCGGCTGGCCGCGGAGGTGTTCGAGCTGGTGCGGGGCGGGGCGCCGCCCGCCGAGATCGGGGCGCGGCTGCGGGCGGCTGCGCCGGTACTGCTGCCGGGTACGTCCGCCGCGCCGTCCTGGCAGGTCGTGGTGGCCCGGGTGGACTGGGCGGGCGGAGAGGTGCCGCCGGGCCCGGCCGCGCAGCCCCTGCTGGAGGAGGCGCTGGCCGACCCCGCCGAGTCCGGCCCCGACGCGGCCGAACGGGTCGCCGTGGCGCACGCGGAGGACACCGCGATCGCCCTCGTCCCGCTGCCCGCCCCGGCCGGCGGCGGCGCCCCCGAACCCCTGCACGCCGAAGCGCTGTTGGCGGTGGTACGCGGCCCCGTGGGCCGGGGGCTGGCCGACGACGGGCGCCTCACGATCGGGGTCAGCGCGGCCGTCCACTCCCCCGAAGGGCTGCGCGGCGCCCTCGAAGAGGCCCGCCACGCCCGCCGCGTCGCCGCCGCCCGCCCCGGCCGGGTCTGCGTCGCCGGCCACGAAGAGCTGGCCTCCCACGTCCTGCTCCTCCCCTTCGTCCCCGACGACGTCCGCCGCGCCTTCACCGCCCGCCTCCTCGACCCCCTCCGCGCCTACGACCAGCGCCACCGTGCCGATCTCATCCCCACGCTCGAGGCTTTCCTCGAATGCGACGGTTCCTGGACCCGGTGTGCCACTCGCCTCCACCTCCACGTCAATACGCTGCGCTATCGCATCGGCCGCATCGAGCAACTCACCGGCCGCGATCTCTCCCGCCTCGAGGACAAGCTCGACTTCTTCCTGGCGTTGCGCATGAGCTGACCCGGAAGTGGGCCCGCCCGGCGGCGGGCGGTTCGCCCGGAACAGCCCCCCGGGCGGGGGCACCGCCTGGCGGGGGCGGTTCGCCGGGTAAACCAGGGGCGCGGGGAACTGCGCGCTCAGCCGGCCACCGGCTGGTGGTCCGGACACGACAGCAATTGCCCCTTTGGGGCGGTGGCGACCCGCGGCCCGGTAGTGGGCTGGTCGCGCAGTTCCCCGCGCCCCTGACTACTCCCGGCGAACCGGACTCAGTGGACGGGACGCAGCGCGTCAGGGGTCAGGGCGGCGAGGGTGGGGTAACCGTCGACGGCCATCAAGAGGTCCGCCTCGGCGAGGAGGGTGCGCAGGACGTGGACGATGCCGTCGGTGCCGCCCAGGGCGAGCGCATAGGCGTAGGGGCGGCCGATACCGACTGCGGTGGCGCCGAGGGCGAGAGCTTTGACGATGTCGGTGCCGCTGCGGACGCCGGAGTCGAAGAGGACGGGGAGGCCGTCGGCGGCCTGGACGACACCGGGGAGGCAGTCAAGGGCGGGCAGGCCACCGTTGGCCTGGCGCCCTCCGTGGTTGGAGCAATAGATCGCGTCCACGCCACCGTCCTTGGCGCGGCGCGCGTCCTCGGGGTGGCAGATGCCCTTGACGATCAACGGGAGGTTGGTGAGGGACCGCAGCCAGGGGAGGTCGTCCCAGGTCAGGGGGTTGCCGAAGACCTGGACCCAGTGCAGGACGGTGGCCTGGGGGTCCTCCTCCGGCGGGCGGGCGAGGGCGGCCCGGAAGACGGGGTCGGTGGTGTAGTTGGCGAGGCAGTGCCCGCGAAGCTGGGGGAAGTTCGCGGTGGCCAGGTCGCGGGGGCGCCAGCCGGTGACCCAGGTGTCCAGGGTGACGACGATGCCCGTGTAGCCGGCCTTCTCCGCCCGGTCCACCAGGCTGGCCGCAAGGTCGCGGTCGGCCGGCGGGTAGAGCTGGAAGAAGCCGGGCGTGCCGCCGAGTTCCCCGGCGACCTGCTCCAGCGGGTCGACGGACAGCGTGGAGGCGACCATGGGCACGCCCGTACGGGCCGCCGCGCGCGCCGTCGCCAGGTCACCGTGGCCGTCCTGGGCGCACAGGCCGATCACCCCGATCGGGGCCAGGAACACCGGCGCCGGCCAGATCCGGCCGAACAGCTCCACGCTCAGGTCCCGCTCGGCCGCGCCCACGAACATCCGCGGGATCAGCCCCCAGCGGTCGAAGGCGGTGACGTTGGCCCGCTGGGTCCGCTCGTCCCCCGCGCCGCCGGCCACGTACGACCACACCGAGGGCGGCAGCGCGGCCCGCGCCCGCTCCTCGAGCTCCGCGTGCGCCATGGGCAGCTCCGGCAGCACACCGCCCAGGCCGTTGAGGTAGATCTCGTTCTGGTAGTTCCCGAACGTCATGACCCGGGCTCACCCTCTCTTCCGTCGGCGAACACGGCCGAAGCGCTGGATTCTCCCACCGCGGCGCGGCACCGCACAGGGGCCCGCCACCCGTACGGCGCAGGGCCCGTATCCGCACCGGGACCCGGACCTAGTGAAAGTGATCCCGTTCACAAGAACTGATCGCCTACCCCTTGGCGTACGGGCCTTCCGCGTGCTGGACTTCCGCCACTGGACACCGGCGGCAAGCCGCCGGACACCTGGCGGACAACTTCACAGGCACACGCAACTGCTCACTTTGGCTCGACGACGCGCTTGGGGGAGATGCTGTGGCGGACACCGTCCTGTCGGAATCGGTGGTCGGCGTACCGGACGTCTGGCGGCTGCGGGCCCGCGGCTGCTGGGCCGAGGCGGCCAGACTGCTGGCGCCTTTCTGCGAGGACGACGCCCGAGCCGCACTGCGCAGGGCGGAACTGCTGATCGAGAGTGTGTTCTTCCAGATGGACGGCTGGGCGGAGGCGGAGGACGCGCTGCGCGTGGCCGAGGCGCTGGCCGCCACCGACGAGGAGCGCGGGGCCGCGGCCTCCGAGCGCGGCTTCCTGGCGTACGCCGCCACGGTGTTCTCGGTACGCGACCGCTCCGACGAGGCCCGCGCCGCCTTCGGGCGCAGCACCGCGCTGCTCATGCCCGGTTCCCCCGGCCGCCCCCTGCTGGACTTCCGGCGCGGCCTGGTCGCCGAGAACATCGCGGCCAACCCGACCGCCGCGCGTGCGGCCTACCGCCGGGCCCACGCCGGCGCCGTGGCCCACGGCGACACCTTCCTGACCTCCTACACCTGGCGCCACCTCGCCGGCCTCGCCGCCGCCGAGGGCGACGTCGCCGAGGCCCGGCACGGCTTCGCCGAGTCCTTGCGGATTCGTGTCTCCCTCGGCCACCTCGTCGGCACGGCCCCTGCGATGCTCGCCCTGGCCGAGGTTTCCCCGGACGACGAGGCCACCTCTTTGCGCCGGGAAGCGGCTCGCCTCTACGAACTCCTCGGCGGCGTCCCCGCCTGGCTCGCAGAGGCCTTCACGGTGTGACCTCGCATATCGGCGGTGCGGTTCGCCCGGAGCAGCCCGGGGGGTACCGCCCGCCGCCGGGCGGGCCAAAAGGCATTCCCGGGTGCGGGCCGGAGGTCCGGTCAGCGCCGCGCGGGCGAGACGTGTTCGCGGGCGAGGGATTCGACCGTGCGGAGGTCGCCGGCGATCAAAGCCTCGAGCAGGACGTTGTGCTCGGCCGCGTCAGCGAGGAGGGCGGCCGGGCGGAGGGGAAGGGGAGCGTCGGCGGCCGGCCATTGGGCGCGGCGGTGCAGGTCTTCCGCGACAGCGACGAGCTGAAGGTTGCCGGAGAGGCCGAGCAGCGCCCGGTGAAAAGCACGATCGGACTCGGCGTAGGCCGCCCGGTCGCCGCGGGCGGCGACGGCCACCGTCTCCTCGGCCAGAGGAAGGAGCTCGGCCCAGCGGCCGGCGGGCAGGGCGCGGGCCAGGGCGAGGAGGACGGGCACTTCGAGGAGGGCCCGTACTTCGGCGAGCTCGGCGAGGTCACGAGCTGAGCGTTCGGTGATCCGGAAGCCGCGGTTGGGCAGTACGTCCACCGCGCCCTCCCGGGCCAGCGCCTGCATGGCCTCGCGGACGGGGGTGGCGGACACGCCGTAGCGCGCGGCCAGGGCGGGCCCGGAGTGCACCGAGCCGGGGGCCAGCTCGCCGGTGACGATCGCCTCGCGCAGCGCGTCGAGCACCTGATCCCGTACGGACAGCCGCTCGGGCAGCCGTACGGGTACGGCCCGCCCGCCGCCGGACTCCTCGGCCTCCACGGGCCCCAACCCTTCGTCGCGCTGCTCCGGCCGGGCGCCCACGTCACCCGGACGGCGTACAGCCGTTAGGTTAAACCCGAGATGGCGTGCCTAAGGTAAGGCTTACCATGCCAGCGCTCACCTCCTCCTACGCCCGCCTGACCGCCGTCCACCCCGCACTGCGGGTGATCACCGGGCCGGCGCGCTCGGGCGCGGGCTGGACGGCCGCGCACGACCTGGCGGCCGGGGGCGCCGCGGTGGCCGGCTTCGTGGCGCGGGAGGCGGGGCGGCTGGCCACCGAGCACGGCCGCCCGCCGCGGCCCGAGGTCGCCGCCACCCTCGCGCTGCACCGCTACCTGTGGCCGGCCTGTCTGCTGTTCACGGTGCCGTGGTTCCTGCGCCGCCGGGTGCCGCTGCTGCCGGTGGACGCGGTGTCCCTGCACCGGGCGAGCGGCACCATGACGGTCCGCCCGCGCGGCATCGTCTGCCTGCCCGGCGACAGCGCGGCCCGGCTGCCCGGCGCGCGCGTCGTACCCACCCAGGAGGCGCTGCGCGGGGAACTGCGCGCGGCGCTGGCCGAGCACGTCTCCCCGCTGCTCGCCGCATTCCGGCCAATGCTGCGCCGCGGGCCGCACGCCCTGTGGGGCATGGCGACCGACGAGGTGACCGAGGGGCTGTGGTACGTCGCCACACTACTGGGCGAGGCCGAGGAGCGGCGGGCGCGCGCCGACCTGGCCGCCCTCCTGCCCGGCGGCACTCCGCCCTTCGCGGGGGCCGCGGGTTTCCACCGCCCGCCTCGTACCGGACCTGACGTACCCTCAGTGATCCCTCCAGCGGCGGAAGTCGACGATCGGGAGCACCGACCCGCCTGCTCCCGTACCCGGCTGACGTGCTGTCTGTTCTACACTCTCAGCCCGGACGACTCCTGTTCCGGGTGCCCGCGCACCTGCGGTCCGGCCAGGAACCGTCGCCCCGCGTATGCGGCCTAGCGGATGGCGCTACGATCTCGCACAACTCCGCAGTTGTGGCACGGAAGTTCGAGCGCGGGCCCGGCAATGGGTCTGCGTCAGCGTGCTCTTGTGCCATAACGTCCGCACGTATCCGCGCTCTTCGCAAGGATGTCGTCGTAAGCCGTCCCGCGGCTCGAGCGCGACGGATAGCGACACAAGGAATCGCACATGAGACAGATAACGCTGGACTGGACACTCATAGGTGTCGTCGGCTTGGTCGTTCTCGCGGCCTGCGTCGTCGTGTTCCGCAACCGCCGCCGGAGCGAGGAGAAAACGCAGAGCGGCGACTCGTGGGAGCGCATGGAGGAGCGCCGCCGCAAGAAGGAGGCGATCTACGGCAGCGCTTCGTACCTGCTGCTGTTCGGCTGTGCCTCGGTGGCCGCCGCGCTCTCCTTCCACGGCCTGGTCGGTTTCGGCCAGCAGAACCTCGGGCTGACGGGCGGCTGGGAGTACCTGGTGCCGTTCGGCCTGGACGGCGCCGCCATGTTCTGCTCGGTACTCGCGGTGCGCGAGGCCAGCCACGGTGACGCGGCGCTCGGCTCGCGCATGCTGGTGTGGCTGTTCGCCGGCGCGTCGGCCTGGTTCAACTGGGTGCACGCGCCGCGCGGCGACGCCCACGCGGGTGCCCCGCAGTTCTTCGCCGGCATGTCGCTCTCGGCCGCGGTGCTCTTCGACCGGGCGCTGAAGCAGACCCGCCGTGCCGCGCTGCGCGAGCAGGGCCTGGTGCCGCGCCCGCTGCCGCAGATCCGCATGGTCCGCTGGCTGCGGGCCCCCCGCGAGACCTACGGCGCCTGGTCGCTGATGCTGCTGGAGGGCGTCCGTTCGCTGGACGAGGCCGTCGAGGAGGTCCGCGAGGACCGGCGGCAGAGCGAGCAGAAGCAGCGGCGGCGCCGCGAGGCCGACCGCCTCGAGAAGGCCCGCCTCAAGGCGCTCAGCCGCTCCCACCGCACCTGGCCGCGCGGCGGGGGCCGCGGTGGCCGCCAGGTCGAGCTCCCGCCGGCCCCGAGCGCGGCCGGCCAGCCCGCATCGGAGCCTGCCATAGCCGCTTCCTCCGCCGACCTCCCCGTCCGCGCCCGCCCGGCCCTCCAGCCGGTCCGCGACGAGGCCAAGCTCGAAACCTCCGACAGCAAGTCCCTCCTCGACCTCACCGCCGAGGACGACACCCTTACGCTGCCGCGGCTCGACTCCCTGGAACGCAAGCTCCAGGATCTTGAACGGCAGTGGGGCTGAACCTTCGCCCGTTGAATGAACCTTCGCCGCGGGGCCCGCACACCATGTGCGGGCCCCGCGGCTTTTTGCTCCAGCAGGAAGGAGCGGAGGGTGTGAGGGCCGGTTGTTACGGGGGGCGTTGGGCTGGGGGCGCGTTCCGCGCTGCGGCGCCATCGGAGTACCCAGGGGCGCGGGGAACTGCGCGAGCAACCCACGCGGGCGTCCAGCCCGCAAACAGGCTCAACCACCCCGAAAGAATCCCGGCACCGACCAGCGCCGGGAAAGAGCCCGCCCCTCCCCCGCCGCTCAGCTCTCCCGGGCCCGAGCCGGAAAGAGGCGCACCCTACTTCCGGGGGTCACTGAGCTCGAACCAGACCACCTTCCCGCTGTCCCACGCGGTGACCCCCCACGCATCGGCGAGCGTCTCGACCAGGAAGAGGCCGCGCCCGGACGTGCCCTGGTGGTCCTCGGGGAGGGCGACGACCCGGGCCCGGGGCCGGCGGGCCACGGAATCCTGCACCTCGACCCGAAGCCGGGGCCCGGGCCCCGGCGAGAGCGTGGCGACGAGGACGGCGCCCCCGGTGGTGTGCTGAAGCGCGTTGGTGACGAGTTCGCTGGTGAGCAGTTCCGCCGTGTCCACCATGGCCGGAACGCCCCACAGTCGCAGGTGGTCCCGTAGCAGCCGACGTGTCTCGGCCACGGCGGGCAGGTCGGCCCGCCGTACCGCGTGCCGCAGCCTGTGCCCCGTGATGTCCGTCGGATTCCCCCGTTCCGATCTGCTGCCAAGCCCCTGCGGGTAGGCATGCCCAGCTCACGCGCGGCCAGTCCTACCGGGCGTAAGTCGTCGTCAACTCGCGACCAACCTCCTTGATACGTCCGATGTATAGCAGGATCTCGGCCGGATTGCCTCCTGTTGCGGCCCTTGACAGCGGCGATCACCGCGGCCACTCTGTGGCCGACTCATCCCATGCGTCTCTCGGATGCGCGCCGCCGCCCTGTGTCGTAGTCCCGTCGCCTCGGGAGGGGCCGTGCCTTCAACGCTGCATGCATTCCGGCGTCACCGATTGATCCGACCACCAGCCCTGGTCGCCACCGCTGTTCTCGCGGCCGGGCTGCTGGTGCCCGCCGTGTCGCCGCCGTCTGCCGTGGCGGCCACCGGAACCACCGCCTGGCAGAACGGGTCGTTCCATGTGGACACCCCCAATGTGGTGCGGCGTTCCGACATCGTGCTCGGCAAGCCGAACTCGGCGGCCGCGCAGTCGCTGCCGCTGGGCAACGGCTCGCTGGGCGTGGCCGCGTGGGCGGCGGGCGGCTTCACCGCCCAGCTCAACCGGGCCGACACCCTGCCGGGCCGCAAGTCGCCCGGCCAGGTGACCATTCCGGGCCTGAGCACGCTCACCAACGCCTCGGACTTCAAGGGCTCGCTCGACCTGTACACCGGCGTGCTGAACGAGTCCGGCGGCGGCATGACGCTGAAGGCGTGGGTGTCGGCCACCAAGGACGAGCTGATCGTGGACGTCACCGGCGCCGACCCCAACGCCCAGCAGAGCGCGACGGTCAGCCTGTGGTCGGGCCGCAGCCCGCAGGCGGCGGTCTCCGGCAGCATCGGCACCCTCGCCGAGACCTGGGTCGACAACCAGGAGGCCGGCTACTCCGGCCGTACCTTCGGCTCGCTGGCCGCGCTGTCGGCCGGCGGCCGCAATGTGGCGACCTCGGTGGTCAACTCCACGTCGGTGAAGGTGGCCTTCAACGCCAACACCGACGGCAGTTACCGCGTGATCGTCGGCGCCCCGACCTGGACCGGCGGCAACGCGGCGAGCACCGCGTCGAGCCTGCTGGGCTCGGACGCGACCGCGGCGGAGTCCTCGCTGCTGTCCTCGCAGCAGTCCTGGTGGGCCAACTACTGGGCCAACTCCGGTCTGCTGGAGGCCAATTCGGCGGACGGGTCGGCGCAGTACATGGAGACGCTGCGCACGATCTACCTGTTCATGGAGGCCGCCTCGATGCGCGGCACCATCCCGGGCAGCCAGGCCGGGGTCGCCGACATGTTCAACTTCGGCCAGGACCACCAGAACTGGACGCCGTCCGCGACCTGGCTGTGGAACCTGCGCACCCAGATCTCGGCGAACATGAGCACCGGGAACTTCGCGCTGAACATCCCGATCTTCAACCTGTACCAGAACAACCTGTCGGCCATCGAGGCGTGGACCAAGCAGCAGATGGGCGGCCTGGCCGGGGCGTGCGTCCCGGAGGTCATGCGGTTCAACGGCAACGGCGGCGACCCCAGCCCCGGCGCCAACGCCGCGTGCAGCGAGCCGGGCAGCCCCAACTGGAACGCCCTGGACATCACTTCGGGCGCCGAGATCGGGCTGTACGTGTGGCAGCAGTACCAGGACACCGGTGACCTGAACTTCCTGCGTACGTACTACCCGTTGATGCGGGAGTCCGCGGTCTTCCTGCTCGCGTACCAGAAGGTCGGCAGCGACGGGAAGCTGCACGCGGTGGCCAACGCGCACGAGACCCAGTGGGCGGTGCAGGACCCCACCACCGATCTGGCGGCCGACTCGGCGCTGTTCCCGGTCGTGGTCCAGGCGGCCCAGCTGCTGGGCACCGACAGCTCGCTGGTCTCCCAGCTCACCACCGCCGAGGGCCAGATCCCGCCGTGGGCGCGCACCGACTTCGGTCACACCCAGGTGCTCCAGCCGTCCGCGGACTCCTCCGGCAACGATGTGATCGCCTGGTCGTACCAGCCGACGGCGACCACCAGGAACGGCGAGAACATCGACCTGGAGCCGGTGTGGCCGTACAACCTGATCACCGATGACGCGGGCTCGCTGCACGACCTGGCCGTGCGCACGTACAACCACCGGGTGTTCACCGGCGGCAACGACTGGAGCATGGACGCGATCGACGCGGCGCGCCTGGGCATGGCCAGTGAGGTGGCGGCGAAGCTGGTGTCGATCACGCAGAGCCACCAGGTGTACATCAACGGCCTGGCGGACCTGGGCAACACGGTCGGCACGGAGGCGTACATCGAGCAGGTCTCCGGGGTGGCCACCGCGCTCAATGAGGCGCTGGTGCAGGACTACGACGGCACGCTGCGGATCGCGCCGGCCTGGCCGGCCGGCTGGGACGTCAGCGGCACGGTCTCGGTCCAGGGCAACACCAAGGTCGACGTGCAGGTGCAGGGCGGCACCCCGGTGACCGTCGCCATCCAGGCCGGCTCGTCCACCACCATGCGGGTGCGCAACCCGTGGCCCGGCCAGTCGGTGCAGGTGGTGAACGGCTCGTCCAACGCGACCGTGGTCTCCCCGACCACCGCCTCGGTGCTGAACGTGCCGGTGTCCTCGGGCCAGTCGTACCTGGTCGAGCCGGTGGGCAACCTGACCACCTCGCTGCCGTACGCGCAGGTGTCGGGCTCGCCGGCGACCGCCGCCAAGCACCTGGGCAACGTCCAGGTCGGCCTGGACGGCGGTACGTCCACCGGCGGCGGCACCCAGGTGATCAGCCTGCGCGCGCACGCCAACGGCGACTACGTCTGCGCCGACAACGCCGGTGCCGATCCGCTGATCGCCAACCGCACGGCCATCGGGCCGTGGGAGACCTTCGACCTGGTCGACCAGGGCGGCGGCTACGTCGCTCTGAAGGCGCACGCCAACGGCCTGTGGGTCACCGCGGACAACGCCGGCGCCGCGCCGCTGCTGGCCAAGGTGACCGCGGTCGGCACCTGGGAGCAGTTCCAGCTGATCCACAACGGTGACGGCAGCGTGAGCTTCAAGGCCAGGGTCAACAACGACTACGTGACGGCCGAGTCGGCCGGCGCGCAGCCGCTGATCGCCAACCGCACCTCGATCGGGCCGTGGGAGGAGTTCGACCTGATCAACGACTGACACCCGTGGATCGGGGTCCCGGCCGCGCACACCCGCGCGACCGGGACCCCTCCTCGTGGGCGCGGCGGGCGCGGTCAGCGTGGCGCGGGTACTAGGGCCGGGGGATGTTGCGCAGGTTGGACCGGGCGAGCTGGACCATCTTGCCGACGCCGCCGTCCAGCACCATCTTGCCCATCGACAGGGCGAAGCCGCCGATCTGCTCGCCGGTGATCCGCGGCGGGATGGACAGCGCGTGCGGGTCGGTGACCACGTCCACCAGTGCCGGGCCCTTGTGCCGGAAGGCGTCCCGCAGCGCGTCGCGCAGCTGCTTGGGCTTCTCCACCCGCACCCCGTAGGCGCCGGCCGCCCGCGCCAGGGCCGCGAAGTCCGGGTTGTGGTTGGTGGTGCCGTACGCCGGCAGGCCCTCGACCAGCATCTCCAGTTCGACCATGCCCAGCGCGGAGTTGTCGAACAGCACCACCTTCACCGGCAGGTCGTACTGCACCAGGGTCAGGAAGTCGCCCATCAGCATGGCGAATCCGCCGTCGCCGGACATCGACACCACCTGGCGGCCGCGATCCAGGAACTGCGCGCCGATCGCCTGCGGCAGGGCGTTGGCCATCGAGCCGTGCGAGAAGGAGCCGATCACCCGGCGTCTGCCGTTCGGAGTGAGGTAACGCGCGGCCCACACGTTGCACATGCCGGTGTCGACCGTGAACACCGCGTCGTCGGCCGCCACTTCGTCCAGCACCGAGGCCACGTACTCCGGGTGGATCGGCACGTGCCGGTCCACCTTGCGGGTGTACGCCTTCACCACCCCCTCCAGCGCCTCCGCGTGCTTGCGCAGCATCCGGTCCAGGAACTTCCGGTCGGTCCTGGCCCGCACCTTCGGGGTGAGGCAGCGCAGCGTCTCGCCGACGTCCCCCCACACCGCCAGGTCCAGCTTGGACCGCCGGCCCAGGTGCTCGGGCCGCACGTCGACCTGCACGATCGTCACGTCGTCTGGCAGGAAGGCGTTGTACGGGAAGTCGGTGCCGAGCAGCATCAGCAGGTCGCACTCGTGCATGGCCTCGTAGGCGGCGCCGTAGCCGAGCAGGCCGCTCATGCCGACGTCGTACGGGTTGTCGAACTGGATCCACTCCTTGCCGCGCAGGGCGTGCCCGACCGGGGCCTTCACCCGTTCGGCGAAGGCCATCACCTCGTGGTGCGCGCCGGCCGTGCCGCTGCCGCAGAACAGGGTGACCCGGCGGGCGGCGTCCACCAGCCGGGCCAGCTCGTCGATCTCCCCGTCACCGGGCCGGACCGTGGGACGGCGGGTGACCAGGGCGTGCTCGACGCTGCGCTGCGGCGCGTCGTGGGCGGCGATGTCGCCCGGCAGGGCGATCACCGAAACGCCGCCGCGGCCCACCGCGTGCTGGATCGCGGTCTGGAGCACCCGCGGCATCTGCCGGGCGTTGGAGATCAGTTCGCTGTAGTGGCTGCACTCCTGGAAGAGCTGGTCCGGGTGGGTCTCCTGGAAGTAGCCGGTGCCGATCTCGCTGCTGGGGATGTGCGAGGCCAGGGCGAGCACGGGGGCCATCGAGCGGTGGGCGTCGAACAGGCCGTTGATCAGGTGCAGGTTGCCGGGCCCGCAGGACCCGGCGCACGCGGCGAGCCGCCCGGTGAGCTGCGCCTCGGCGCCGGCCGCGAAGGCGGCGGTCTCCTCGTGCCGGACGTGCACCCAGTCGATGTCCCGGTTGCGGCGCACCGCGTCCACCACCGGGTTGAGGCTGTCGCCCACCACCCCGTACAGGCGGCGCACCCCCGCCCGTACCAGGATGTCGATGAACTGCTCGGCCACGGTCTGCTTCGCCATGTACTCATCTGCGCACAAGGCGCGCCGGTCCGCATCCGTACGTCCCCCGGGCAGGCGGCCTTCGACCCCGGCCCCGGGCGGCGGGTCAGGCGTCCCAGACGGTCACCGCCGTACGGTCGTCGGCGTAGCCCTTGACCCGGGTCTGGACGTCGGCGAGGTAGGCGGCCAGCCCCGGGACGTTGCCGTCGCCCCAGCGCCGGGCCAGGTGCGCGGCCAGTTCCGGTTCGCCGCGCAACGGCTCGGCCAGGCCGCCGCTGCACATCACCAGCGCGTCACCCGGCCGGGCGACGGCGGCGCGGAACCGGAACGGCGCGGACGCGTCCGAGTCGTCCGGCTCGGGGTCCAGGTCCCGCCAGGCCCCGTCCCGGATCCGGAACAGCCCGCCGTCCCCGACCCCGAAGAACAGCCGCATCTCGCAGGCCGGGTCGGCCGGCAGCAGCAGGCAGCGCAGCGAGGCGGTGTACGTGCCCTCGCCCAGGCCCAGGTCCTCGCCGCGGGCCCGCAGCCGCCCGTAGCAGCGGTCGGTCAGCCGGTGCAGCCCCGACTTCAGCGAGGCGCGCCGGTCGGCCCGCATGTCCTCCGCCAGCCGGGCCCTGCTGCGCCCGATGGCACCGGCGATCCACCGCACGGCGTCCTGCGCGGCCCGGTGCGCGTCGTCCGCCGCCCGCGCGCCGCTGGCCATCGCGACCAGCAGCAGCGCGTCGTCCCCCGACCCGAACCGCGCGGTCAGCAGCGCGTCCCGGCGCGGCTGCCCCCGGTACCGGGCCGAGTCCCCGCGCATCGCCACCGTACGCAGCGTCAGCCGCCCGTACCGCGCCCCGTCCAGCACGGTGTCGGGCACCAGCCCGCCCAGCGCCTCCGGGTCCGCCTCCGGCCACGAGGTCGGCTCCGCCCCGTACGTCGGCGGCCCACCCCCCACCACCTCGGGCCCCTCGATCTCCTCCGCCCCCACCGCCGCCACCCACCCCGGCGGCAACTCCGGCGCCCACGTCACGTCCCCCTCCCCGAACACGGTCGCCGTCGCCCCGGCCCCGGGCGTGCCGGGCAGTGTGGGCGTGCGTGCGGGTTCTCCCTGGTGTGCGGCGTCCGGACCCGGCGGTACGTCCCGGGTGGGCGCGGGAATGCCCCACGCAGGGGTGAACGGGGACGCGGACTCGGCCGGAGCGTCTGTCCGCGGTACGGCTGCGGACGAGGGCTCCCCGCCCCCGGCGGGCGGAACGGCACGGGGGTCCGCCGACACTTCCGACGGAGCTTCTGTGGGCGGTACGGCATCGTCCGACGGCTCCGGATCCGCAGCGGACGGAAGGGCGCGCGGGTCCTCCCGAACGGAGTCCGGGACTGCAGGCTGGGGCTTGGCTGACGGCAGTTCCGCGGGGAGCGCGGGAAGGAGGTCCGCGGACGGTTCCGCCGGAGCTTCTCCCGGCGGTACGGCATCCTCGGGCAGCGGGTCGGGCCCCGGCGCTACGGGCTCCGCGGCGCTCCCCGGCCCGTCCGGCTCGTCTCCGGCAGTCGCAGGTTCGGGCTCCGCCGGCACGTTCCGGGTCGGGGCCGGGATGCCCCACGACGCGGTGAGCGGCGACGCGGTCCGGGCGTCGGCGGTGTCCGAGGTCGGCGCGGGGCCGATCGAGGGAGGCTGTGCGGGCGGGGCGGGAAGTTGCCGAGTCGGCTCGGTACGGCTCCACGGCGTGAGCGGATCCTGCTCGGGCGCCTGCTCCAGGGCCGGAGGCACGGCGTCATCGCCAGCCGGAGCGACGGGCTGCTGGGTCGACTCCGTACGGCCCCACGGGCCAACTGGCTCCCGCTGGGGCGCCGGCTCGGGAGCCGGCGGCACGGCGACGTCGCCGGTCGAGGCAGCGGCCTGCTGGGAGGGCTCAGCGCGGCCATCTGGGGTGAGCGGGGCATCCTCAGCCGCCGGCAGCGCAGGGCCATCGCCGGCCGAGGCGGGAGACTCCTGCGACTCCACAACGCCCTCCGGGCTGACCGACCCCCACTGGGGCGCCGACGCAGAAGCCGGAGGCACAGAGACATCGCCAGCCGGAGCGGCGGGCTGCTGCGGCGACTCCGTACGGCCCCACGGGATGAGCGGATCCTGCTCGGGGGCCGGGGGCGCGGGGACGTGGCGGGTCGGGGCGGGGATGCCCCACAGTTCGGCGCGGGGCGGGACGCGACGGCCGCTCGGCGGGTCCGCCGCCGGGCGCACCGTACGTTCCGGCTCCTGAGCGGAGGTTGAGGATTCGTCCGACGTATCCCGTACGGGCGCCTCGTCGTCTGCCCGGGGCTGAGCCGCCGGAGGCGGGGCCTCCCACCACCGCTGCGGCTCGGGGTCGGGCTCGACCGCCGGTGCGGGTTCCGGTTCCGGTTCGGCAACGGCGGGGGTGCCCCACTGTTCGGCGGACGGCGGGGCGGTCGGGGCGTCCGCGGGCTTCGGCGGAGGCGGGGACGTCTGCGGACGCGGGGTCACCCAGGCGTCCCAGGGACGGGCAGGAGGAGCCGGTGGGGCAGCCGGCTCCGCCGGTGAGACACCGTCAGCCGCCGCACTCTCGGCCGCGGCTCGCCTCTCCTCAGCCGGGGCGGGCGGTGTGCTCCCGGCCGGACCTGCGCTCCCGGCGGCACGATCCGTCTCCGGCCACCCATCCGCGGAACCGCGCCCACGCTCCTCCTCAGGCACAAGCTCATCCGCCGACGCCGCACCGTCAGTCCGGACAGCGTCACCCGGGCCTACTCGTTCCTCCGCAGACGCGGGCTCATCCGCCGGCAGCCCACTCTCGGCGCGGCCGGCTTCCGCCGGGTTTACGTACCCGGCGGCGCGGTCCGTCGACCGCCACATATCCGGCGAGCCGCTCTCAGGCTCCTCATCAGCCCGCGCACCGTCCCCCGGGCCTACGTTGCCGGCAGCGCCTTCCGCCCCCGGCAACACATCCGCGGAACCGCGGCCGCGCTCCTCCGCAGGCGCACCCTCACCCCTCCCACCGTCGTCCCCCGGGCGTACCGTCCCAGCGGCCCCCTCGTCACCGCTCGCAGGGTCCTGCATCCCTTCCGGCACGGGCAGACCCTGCGGCTCGGCGAAGGTCGGTTCCGCGTTCCAGGGGTCCCATGAGGCCTGGTCGGTGGGAGGGGGGTCGGGGAGGCGGGTCGGGCGGGGCCAGGAAGGAGGGGGCGGTGGGGGCGTGGGGCGGCGCAGCTTCAGCGTTTCGGTGCGCGGCGGAGGGGGCGGCGACATCGCGTGCAGGGCCGAGTCGAAGTGCGCGTCGAGCGAGTCCCCGGACGCCGGGCCGCCCGGCCTGCGCCCCTGCCCCTGCCCCTGCCCCTGCCCCTGCCCCTGCCCGGATGTGGCCGCACCCTGCGCCCCGCCGGGCCGCGCGGGGCCCCGCTCCGGCGCACTGTGCGTACCCCCGGTGCTCCCGGAAGCGGAGCCGGCAGCAGGCTCATCGCCGTACAACTGCCGCCACCAGTCGTCCTCTTGGCTCGGGCGTGAGTCCCCCTGCTGGCTCATGCCCTTATTGTCCACCGCCTGATGGGGCGGAAAACACCAAAGCCGGGGCCCCGGTGCGGGCTTGGGCGGCCGGCGCGGCAACCGCGGGCCCCGGACCCCCGGGAGACGGCCCCGAGACGCGGTTCGGGCAGCAAAAAACGATCGTGGCGGAAATCCGCCGTGGCTCTTTCCCGCCACCGCACACGCGTACGATGCCGGGCAAACGTGCACAGGGCGCGTACGGAATGCGTACCGCGCCCGCACCCCGCGCGCACGGCGAGCGACGCGCGGGTGAATCGTACGGTCACCGTACGGCCACCGCGGAAGGACACAGGGGGGCTCGTTGCTCGGCGCGATCGGTCTGGACGACGTACAGGAGGCGGCCTACCGCGCCCTGGTGGGGCTCGGGGCGGCGGAGGTGGGGGATCTGTCGCACCGGCTCGGGCTGCCGGAGGAGGACGCCGGGCGGGTGCTGCGGCGGCTGGAGGGGCACGGCCTGGTCGCGCAGTCCTCCGCACGGCCGGGGCGGTGGGTCGCCGCGCCGCCGGCGATCGCGCTGTCCGCGCTTCTGACCCGCCGTCGGCACGACCTGGAGCAGGCGGAGGTCGCCGCGGCCGTGCTCGCCGCCGAGTTCCGGGCCCGGGCCGCCGAGCCCGCCGTGCACGATCTGGTCGAGGTCGTCACCGGGGCCGGGGCGGTGGCCCAGCGCTTCCACCAGCTGCGGTTCAGCGCGCAGCGGGAGGTCTGCTCGCTCGTCACCGACCGGCCGGGGCCCGTGGCCGGCGACGGGAGCGGCGCAGACGAGGAGAGCGGCGCGCGCGGGGTGGCGTACCGGGTGGTGCTGGAGCGGGCCGTGCTCACCGGGGCGGACGGGCTGGCGGGGCTGGCCGCCACGCTCGGGCGGGGGGAGCGGGTGCGGGTGGTGGACCGGGTGCCGACGAGGCTCGTCGTGGTGGACCGGGGGCTCGCCATGGTGCCGTTGACCGGGCGGGGGGCCGAGCCGGCGGCCCTGGTGGTGCACGCGAGCGGGTTGCTGGAGTCGTTGCTCGGGCTCTTCGAGGAGGTCTGGCGGCAGGGCATGCCGGTGCGGCTGGACGATCACGGGGTGGTCGCGGAGGAGGGGGTGGGCGGGCCGGACGCGACGGACCTGCAGATCCTCTCGCTGCTGCTGGCCGGACTCACCGACGCGTCGGCCGCCAAGCAGCTCGACCTGGGGTTGCGGACCGTGCAGCGGCGGGTGAAGCGGCTGATGGAGCTGGCCGGGGTGACGACCCGGTTGCAGCTGGGGTGGCACGCGTACGAACGCGGGTGGGTGGCGCGGGCGGAGTAGGCGGCGCCGGGGCCCGGCCTCTTCCCGTACAGCCCGGCTTCCTCCCGTACGGCCCGGCACCCGCCGGACCCCGTTCAGCCGGCGAACACCGCCGAGATCCACCCCGCCGTGACGAACAGGCATGCCATGAGCTCGACGAGGACGGAATTGCCGACGGCGCGCATGGCGGTGCGGGTGGCGGTCCAGGCGGTGCGGTGGCCGCCGCCCAGGCGGACGCGTTCGGTGACGTAGAGGGTGCCGGTGAAGCCGAGGATCGCACCGAGGACGGGGACGAGGAAGAAGCCGGCGATGGCGACCGCGCCGGCGTTCATGATCGTGCGCCAGGTGACGCCGGAGTCGCGGATGCGGCGGTTCGGCAGCAGCCAGACGACGACTTGGGCGACGGCCAGCAAGCCGGTGGCGCCGGCGAGAACGCCCCAGGTCAGGCTGGTGTGCTCGGACGTCGCCCACCAGAGTACGGCCCCCCAGCACAGCAGGGTCCCCGGTACGCCGGGGGCCGGCACGCTGACGAGGCCGAGCAGTATCACCGCGCCGATCAGGCACAACTGTGCGGTCCCCATGGCCCCACCCTGCCCGAATCACGCGGGGTCCGCCGCCCGGCCGGGATCATCGCAGCCGGGGCGTTATACGAGGGGCGGGGGACAAGGG
The DNA here is from genome assembly GCF_016918855.1 of Actinacidiphila acididurans. Lineage (GTDB taxonomy): Bacteria > Actinomycetota > Actinomycetes > Streptomycetales > Streptomycetaceae > Actinacidiphila > Actinacidiphila acididurans. The sequence goes on along the minus strand of NZ_JADKYB010000011.1, from coordinate 37,783 downwards.
GGACGCAAGGGACTACGTCTGCGTACCGGGGGGCCGTTCGGTCCCGCGGCCGATGCGAGGGGCGGGCGGCGGTGTGAGGGTGGAGGTATGGCGAAGCGAACGGAACTGACCGACGCCGAGGTGGCGTACTTGCGGGGGCAGCGGCTGGGGCGGCTGGCCACGGTGGACGCGCAGGGGCGGCCGCAGAACAACCCGGTGGGGTACTTCCTGCGGGAGGACGGGGGCGTGGACATCGGCGGCTGGGCCATGGCGACCACCCGGAAGTGGCGGAACGTGGCGGCCGATCCGTATGTGTCGCTGGTGGTGGACGACATCGCCTCGGTGGACCCGTGGAAGGTGCGCGGGGTGGAGATCCGCGGGGTGGCCGAGCAGGTGACGGGGCCGCACGCGTACGGGAGGCACCTCAGCGGGGAGCTGATCAGGATCCGGCCGTACAAGATCTTCGGGTGGGGGCTGGACGACTGAGCCGGGGAGTCGGGAGGATCACCCGGAAGGATGCGGAGAGCGCTCTCACGCGGGCGGCGGGGACCCGATACGCTGTGCTTACGTTTTCGTAGGCATATTTTTTGTTATCCGTGCGCGAAGGAGCCCTCCGTTGTCCGAGCCAGGCTTCGCGCCCCGCCCCACGCTCGAAGCCGTGGCGGCGCGGGCCGGAGTGTCCCGGGCCACCGCCTCCCGGGTGGTCAACGGCAGCGAGGGGGTGCGCGCGCCGCTGGTGGAGCGGGTGCGGCGGGCGGTCGACGAACTCGGGTACGTGCCCAATCAGGCCGCGCGGACCCTGGTGACCCGGCGCAACGACGCGATCGCGGTGGTGGTCGCCGAGCCGGAGACCCGATTCTTCACCGACCCCTTCTTCGCCCAGCAGGTGCGCGGCATCAGCCGTGAACTGACCGCGCACGACAACCAGTTGGTACTGCTGCTGACCGAGGGCACGGCGGACTACCAGCGGGTGGGCCGCTATCTGGCCGGCGGGCACGTGGACGGCGCGCTCATCTTCTCGCTGCACGCGGAGGACGAACTGCCGGCGCTGGCCCGGCGGGCCGGGGTGCCCACGGTGATCGGCGGGCGGCCGGGCTGGTCGGACGACCGGACGCTGTACGTGGACTGCGACAACCGGGGCGGCGCGCGGGACGCGGTGCGGTATCTGCTGGGGCTGGGCCGCCGTCAGGTCGCGCACATCGCCGGGCCGCTGGACCAGACGGCGTCGGTGGACCGGCTGGACGGGTTCCGGGACGTGCTGCCGGACGCCGATCCGCGGCTGATCGTCGAGGGCGACTTCACTCCCGAGGGCGGGGCCCGGGCGATGACCGCGCTGCTGGAGCGGGTGCCGGACCTGGACGCGGTGTTCGTCGCCTCCGACGTGATGGCCTCGGGCGCGCTGCGGGTGCTGCGTACGGTGGGGCGGCGGGTGCCGGAGGACGTGGCGGTGGTCGGCTTCGACGACATGGTGTCGGTCGCCGAGTGGACCGACCCGCCGCTGACCACGGTTCACCAGGACATAGAGGAGATGGGCCGGCTGATGGCCGGTCTGCTGCTGCGCACGCTGGAACCGCCGGCCCAGGGCGGCGCCGAGCCGGTCCGGGCCGCCTCCATCGTCACCCCGACCCGGCTGGTCGTACGCGCCTCCGCCTGAGCGCTTCCCCTGGTGCGCCCGGGCCCCCGGAAGATCGATCCGGCGGGCCCGCGAGCCCGGGTCAACTCGGTTCCGCTTCGGCACGGTTGGAAACCTCGGGCAACGGGAAGGTCACGATCAGGCAGCGAACGTGACGGTGCGGTGAAGAAGGCCGCACCCCCGGCAGCGAGGAGGGCTCCACATGGCCTACAGCGTGGTTATCGGGATCATCATCGTCGCACTCGTGATCGCCGGTGTCATCGGATCGTTCTGGAGCGCGGGCTCCCCCATCGCGGTGCGCCGCCGTCACGGGCGTGGCGGTGGCGCGGGATGACGGGTCGCCAGGTGGCGTGAGTACGTCGCCCGGGCGCTCGGCCCAGGCGTTCAGTACGCGCGGCCGTGCCGGTGGCCGCCGCCGCGCTTGCGCTCGTACATCTCCCGGCCGGCGGCCGAGCGCTGCTTCCATTCGCGGCGCAGTTCGGCACGCAGCCGCTGGTCGGTGCGGGAGGCGATCCAGGCGTTCTCCCGCAGCAGCTTGCGGTAGCTGTCCAGCCGCCGTTCGGGCAGGCTGCCGTCCTCGATCGCGGCCAGCACCGCGCAGCCCGGCTCCGACTGGTGCGAGCAGTCGTGGAAGCGGCAGTCGCGGGCCAGTTCCTCGATCTCGGCGAAGACCTGGGTGAGCCCGGACTCCGCGTCCCACAACCCCACTCCGCGCAGGCCCGGGGTGTCGATCAGCACGCCGCCGCCGGGCAGCGGCAGCAGGTCGCGGGTGGTCGTGGTGTGCCGGCCCTTGCCGTCGGCGTCGCGGGTGGCCCGTACCTGCTGCACGTCGGCCCCCAGCAGGGCGTTGGCCAGCGTGGACTTGCCCGCACCGGACTGGCCGAGCAGCACCGCGCTGCTCCCGCCGAGGAGCGCGGCCAGCACGTCCACGCCTTCGCCCTCGGCCGCGCTGACCACCAGCACCTCGGCGCCGGGAGCCGCCGCCTGCGCGTCGGCCAGCAGGAAGGAGGTGTCGGGCACCAGGTCGGCCTTGGTCAGCACCACCACCGGCTGCGCCCCGCTCTGCCAGGCCAGGGACAGGAACCGCTCCAGCCGGCCGAGGTCGAGTTCCGCCGCCAGCGACAGGCACACCACGATGTGGTCGACGTTGGCGGCCAGCACCTGGCCCTCGGAGCGCTTGGAGGAGGTCGAGCGGACGATCCGGGTGCGCCGCGGCAGCAACTCCCGGACCAGCCGCGGGTCGGTGCCCTCGGGGTCGAGCGCGCCCCAGTCGCCGGTGCACACGATCTGCATCGGGTCCGGCGGCATGACCAGCGCGGTGTCCGCCCGTACGGTGCCTTGGGCGGTCACCACGTCGCACATGTTGCGGTCCACCCGCACCACCCGCCCGGGCACCAGGCCCCGGGCGGCGTACGGCTGGAACTCCGCCTCCCACACGTCGTCCCATCCGTAGGGGACGAGAGTGTGCGAGGAGGCGTCACGAAAAGAGAAAGACAAGGGGAAACCCTTCGCATGGGCAGTCCCCGGCGCACGTCGCCGCACCGCCGCGAGGCGGTACGGGCGAACGGAATACGGGTCGGTCGGTCAGCCGGAGACCACGGGGGTGAACGGAACGGCCTTCTGGGTGCGCGCAGCACTCATCACCTGGACAGCCATCGGGTCACACCTCCCTGGACATGCTCAACGGCTCCACCGACGGCCCACCTCAACCGGGCGGGCCCGTCGCCGACATCCCGGACGCTAGCGCGTCACCGTCTCCCCCGCCACCGAATTTCCGCGCCCGCCGGTCTCCCGCGTTTCCCCCGGCCGGACGCCGCGTCCCGTCACGAGGCCGCCTGGGTGAGGGCGGCACGGGCCTGGCGGGCGGTCACGGCTGCGGCGAACGTGGTGGCCGCGGTGCTCATCACGGCCTCGACCAGGTCGGGGGGCGAGGGGTGCTCGCGCAGCACGATGTCGGCCGCCGCCCGGGCGGCGACCGCGGGGTCGAGGTCGGTGCCGGGATCGTTGAAGTGACGCACCAGGAGCAGCCAGTGCGAGGTCATCTCACCACTCCTCGGGGATCGGCACGCCGAGGGTGCCCAGGGTGAGCCGGGCCAGTTCGCGGGCGAGGAGGGCGGGCGGCACGCTCCGCGCCTGCCGGCTCCAGTGCGCCAGCACCTCGTTGACGGCGCCGATCAGGGCGACGATCGCCAAGGAGTAGTCGCGGTCGACGGCCTCGCCGAGCTTGACGGCCCGGCCCATCTCGGCGACGAAGAAGTCGGTCCACAGCGAGCGCCACATGAGGCGGTGCTCCTCGACCTCCCTCCCGGCCGCGAGGACTTCGACGTAGGCGACCTTGGCGCCCTGCACGTCCTGGGTGACGGCTTCCGCGAAAGCCCCGAACAGCCGGCCGATGCGTTCGGCGGTGGGGACGGAGTCGATATCGGGCGCGCGCATTACCGCGGCGACGGCCTCCATGCCGGCCGCGGTGACTTTTTCGTGCACCGCGAGGAGGAGTGCCTGCTTGCTGTCGAACTCCTCGTAGAACGCCCGCATGGAGACCTTCGCGGACGAGCACACTTGTCCGATGGTCGTCCTGTCATACCCATGGCCTGCGAAGAGGTCGCGCCCCGCGGTCATCAGCCGGGCCCGGCGTTCGTCCCTGCGCCGGGCGCGCAATCCGGCTACGCTCTCGCTTTGCACCTCGGCACACCCTCCACGCGACTGCGGTAAGCCTGCTTACCCAGTCTGGCAGAGGGCACCGCGGGTGCGGGCCGAATGAGCCAATTCCGGTGCGCGGTCCGGGCGTCGTCCGCGTCTCATGCGCAGCCCGGAGCGGCGGCCCGCGGCCGGCCGGACCGCGGACCGCTTCGGGCGAGGTATTGCCTGCTAACCGGCCGTCTTGACCCATTCGTCGACGGTCAGCACCTCGGCCTGCCGCGGGAAGACCTTCTCGGTGAGCACGCGGTGCACCTCGGGGTCCGGGTCGAGGCAGCCGTCGGCCAGGACGGTGATCCGGTAGTCGAGGTCGGCGGCCTGACGCAGCGTGGAGAGCACCACACCACTGGTCGCGATCCCGGCCAGCACCAAGTGGTCGATGCCGCCCGAGCGCAGCACAACCTCCAGGTCGGAGCCGGTGAAGGCGCTCACCCGCTTCTTGGTGATCACCGTCTCGCCGGGCCGCGGCGCCACCGCGGGGTGGATCGCGGCGCCCGGGTCGTCCGCGGTGAACGCGCCCGGCGGCAGGGCCGCGAACGCCCGGTTCCGCCCGCTGTTCTCCGGGTGCCCGGCGCGGAAGCCGATGACCACGTGGAGAACCGGAATGCCGCCGTCGCGTGCGGCGTCGAGCGCGCGGGCCAGCCGCGGCAGGTAGTCGGGGCCGTGCTCGGCGCGACCGACAATGGCCTGCTGCACGTCCATCACGAGCAGGGCGGTGGTGGTCATGGGTTACTCGGCTTCCTGTGCTGGGGAGTTGGGGAGCACCGCCGCAAGGGCGGTGGGTCGATGCCGGGCCGGCTCCGTACGCGGTTGGCGCAAAGGAGTTGGTCCGGGCTGTTCCGCCGGTGATACGGCGCCGGTCGGGCGCCGGCTCATCGGACCGGGTCCGGCTCGCGGGTCCGTCCGAGGGACCGGTCGGCCGCGGTGACGGCCAGGAAGAGCGCGGCGATCGCCAGCAGGAACCACACCAGGTGGTGCAGGCCGGCGGTGTCCGCGCGGTGCGGGAAGAAGGCGCCGTTGGCGGCGGAGGCGATGATCGCGCCCAAGTAGCCGAAGGTGCGCAGCAGTCCGGCCGAGGACCCCATCCGCTCCGGCTCCGCCTGCCGGTAGACGGAATTCTGCAGGGCCAGGGAGTTGAGCCCCTGGGGCACGCCCATGACGAGGGCGATCGCCACCAGCAGCCACACCCCGCTGTGCGGCCCGAGCGGCAGCAGCAGCGCGCACGCGGCGAGTTGTCCGACCGCGCCGGCCATCAGCTTGCCGCGCACCTGCCGGCTGCGCCCGGTGGTGGTGGACACCGCGATCGCCACGGCGAACAGCGGCAGTTGGGCGAGCCCGGTGCGCGACGCGCTCAGCCCGCGGCCGTCCTCCAGCCACTGCGTATAGCCGTAGACGAAGGCGTACGAGACGGTGTACGCGAGCAGGCTGCGGATGTACGTGAGCAGCAGCGGCGGGTTGCCGCCGAGCACCCGCAGGTCGATGAACGGCCCCTCGGTGCGCAGTTCGCGGGCCACGAGGGCGGCGGCGGCAAGGACGGTCATCAGCGGCAGGTACCAGTTGTGAACCCGCGGCGACATCAGGAACAGCAGCAGCGTGAGCAGCATGGCGGCGAACAGCCCCATGCCCGGCAGGTCCAGGCGGGGGCGGCCGGACGCGGCCGGCGGACGGGTCGTGGGCAGCCGCCGGCTGCCGAGCAGCAGGCAGGCCGCGGACAGCGGGAGGTTCAGGGCCAGGGTGCTGCGCCAGCCGCCCGCGCCGATCAGCAGGCCGCCGAGGGAGGGGCCGATGACCGCGATGGTCTGGTTGGCGACGGCCAGCGCGGTCAGCACACCGGCCGGGCTCTCCGCGCCGGTGCGCCGGGCCTCGCTGCGGATCAGGTACATCGAGGCCGGGTAGCCCGCGCAGGTGCCGAAGCCGAGCAGCACCCGGGCCGCGATCAGCACGCCCAGGCTCGGCGCGAAGGTGCCGAGCAGCCCCGCGATCCCGGTGAGCGCGGTGCTGGTCAGGTACAGGCGGCGCGGGCCGTACAGGTCGATCAGCCGGCCCACGACCGGCTGGCCTATCGCGGTCGCCAGGTAGAGGGCGGAGATCAGCCAGGCGGTACGCGAGGGCGGTGCGCCGAAGGCCGCGCCGATCGGCACCAGCGAGACCGAGAGCACCGAGGAGTTCACCGGATTGAGCACCGAGCCCAGGATCATCGGCGCGAGCAGGCGCCGGTCGAAGGCCATGGGCGTACGGGGGCGGGTTCCGGTCGTGGGCATGACCCCCACGGTAATTCCTTCAGCTAAAACTGTCCAGTCTGGACTGGCTACCTGGAGGAGGTGGAGCCCGGTGCGGCCCGGACCGGTCGGCGGGGCCGGGCCCGGTGCGGTATCTCGCCGAGGCGGACGAATCGGTGGCCGCCGGCCAGCAGGCGCGGCAGGGCGGCGGCGAAGCCCTTCGCCGTACCGCCCTCCGGGTGGTTCATGTGCCCGATCACCACCGAACCGGGCGGCGCGGCCTCGACGGACGCCCTGACCTGCGCAGGGGTGAAGGTGGCGCCCGCGTCGCCGTTGACGGAGAAGGTCACCGGGCGCTCCCCCAGATCGGTGACGATCCGCGCGGCCACGTCGTCGAGGTAGGCGGTGCCGGAGCGGAAGAAGCGTGGCGGCTCGCCCAGCAGCCGGGTGAGCTTCAGGTGGTTGCCGGACACCTCGTCGTACACCTGGCCCGCGTCGCGCGTGCCCGGGATGCCGTACGCCGAGCGGCCCGCCACCGACAGCGGGCGGTGCCGGGTGCCGTGGTTGGCGATCTCGAACAGCGGCTCGCGGGCCAGCGCCCGGAAAGCGGCCGGATTGGCGTCGATCCAGCGGGAGTTGAGGAACAGCGTGGCCGGCACCTCGTGCCGGCGCAGCAGTGCGATCAGCGCCCGGTCGTAGCCGCTGCCACCCCGGCCGCCGCAGGCGTCGAAGGTCAGCGCGAGGATCCGCTCCCCTTCCGGTGCCGGCACCGTCCGTACGACGCCGGGCGCGTCGAAGCCCCAGGCGTGCGGCCGGCGATGGCCGTAACGGGCCACGATCTCGGCCCGGCTCACCGTCGGCGCTCCCGGCCCCGGCCGGGTGCCGCCGGCCGCCTCCGGCGCCCCGTTCGCCGCCGTCGGTGCCGGCGTCGGTGTGCTGCGCGCGGGGTGCGCCGCGGGTGGGGCGCAGCCGGCCAGCAGCCCTCCCCCGAGCGCTGCCAGCAGGGCCCTGCGGCTGGGCGTCATGAGCCTCTCCCGGAACACGGTCGGTGCGGTGCGAAGTGCCGTCCGGGAAGAGGGCGCCGCGGGCCCTCGCGTTCCCGGCCGCCGGGTGCGGGTGTCGTACGGCTCAGGCTTCCGGGAGGCGCAGGGCCAGAAGGGCGACGTCGTCGTCCGCGCCGGAGCCGAGGGCGGCCAGGAGCCCGTCGCACAGGGCGTCCAGCGGTTCGCCGACCAGTCCGGCGGCCTGGCGGCGCAGCCGCACCATGCCCTGGTCGAGCGATTCGGTGCGGCGTTCGATCAGGCCATCGGTGTAGAGCAGCAGGGTGGCGCCGGGCGGCAGCGACTCGATCACGCTGCCGCGCTCGCGCTCGGGGCTCGCGCCCAGCAGTACGCCCCGGCCGCCCGTCAGGTAGCGGCTGTCGCCGTCGGCGGTGATCAGCAGCGGCGGCGGGTGGCCGGCCGAGGCGTGGTGGAACTGCCAGGGGCCGCCCGGCGGGCCTTCCAGCAGGCCGTACAGGCAGGTGGCGGTGTCCTCCGGGAGCAGGTTGCTGTGCGCGATGTCCAGCCGGCGCAGGATCGCGCCCGGCGGTTCCTCCCGGTCGCAGGCGATGCCGCGCAGCATGTTGCGCAGGTGGCTCATGGCGATCGCGGCGTGCAGGTCGTGCCCGGTGACGTCGCCGATGATCAGTGCGGTGGCGCCGCCGGGCAGGACGAAGCTGTCGTACCAGTCGCCGCCGACCTCCGCGGCGTCCGGCGAGGGGACGTAGCGCGCGGCGAGCCGCAACGCGTCCGGGCGCGGCAGGTCGGGCAGCAGCGAGCGCTGGAGGAGTTCCGCGACGTGGCGGGCCTGCTGGTGGAGGCGGGCGTTGTCCACGGCCAGCGCGACCCGGTGGGTGAGGTCGGCGACCAGCGCCACGTCGTCGCCGAGCAGCGGGGCGCGGGGGTCCGGGCGGGCCACCGTGAGCGCGCCCATGATCTCGCCGCGGGAGCGCAGCGGGGCGATGACCGCGGAGTCGGCGAGCGGGCCCCGCAGCGGGCCGGGCCGGCCGGTGTCCACCGGTTCGCCGTGCGCACGGGCCGCGGCCAGCGCGTCGCGGTCCAGCAGGAGCGGGCCGGCGCCGTCCAGGACCCTGCGCAGCGGGCCCGGCTCCCGGCCGCGGGGCGGCAGCGGTGGCAAATGCCCTTCCCACGGGCGGTCACCCGTCTCGCCGTGATCGCCGTGCACCACGCACACCCGGTGGATCCGGCCGTCCTCCTCGACCACGTCCACCGCGCACCACCCGCCCAGCCGCTGCGCCACGATCCTGCACACCCTGCGGAGCGCTTCCCGCAATTCCAATGTGCTGGCCAGGGCGGAGCCCGCGTCCACCAGCAGCGTCAATCGGTCCAACGCGTGCTGGGTGGCTTCGTCGAGGTCGTACTCATCCATGTCTCACCCTATGTCCGTACGTCCACCCTTTTCTCAATCTTCGTCCCGGCCTCGGCTTGAGGTGGTTCGGCTTCCCCCTGCGGGGCAGCTCCTCGCCAAACGGTCCTGGGGTGCGCTGCCGGGTGCCGGTGCGCTGTGGCTGATCGCGCCCACGCGGCGCCAGCCGCACATCAGATACAGCCCCGCGCCCCTGATTGCTGCGGCTGCCCCCGCACGGCCACCTCCGCCTTGCACGCCGGGTGCTCGCGACTGGTTGCACCCACCCGGACCACCAGCAGCGCACCGAACACAGCCCCACGCGCCGAAAGGGGTGCGGCTACTCCCACGTCCCGCCACCGACCACCGCGTCCACCCCACGCCGCCAGGCGCACGGCCGCGCGGCGCCGGCCGCGGATGTAGGCGCCCCACCCCTCAAAGAGCCGCACATATGGGCCCGGGCAACCGATGAGGGCTCAGCTTCGTGCGGAGGGCCGGGATTTACCGGATGGACGTGTCATGGGCACTGCGAGATGGGGTGGTGGGGGTAGGGAGGGGGCGGAAACGTCCCACCGAGAACACAGGGAGCACTAATGCGCAGGCGTACCTGGTCGAGGATGGCTGGGCGGGGAGCGGTGGCCGCGGTGGCGGCCGGGATGTTGGTGGCGGCAGCGGGGGTGGCGGCGACGGCGCATGCGGTTGGGGGGTGGACGCAGACCGGGAGCAGCCTGCAGAGCACGTTGGGGGCGGGCGAAGGGGTCACCACCGTGCAGCAGGCGGGCGGGGGCGACAGCGTGGTGTACCGGGGCGTCGGCTCGATCCCGCTGGGCACCCGGATCGAGGGGTGGTCGCACATCGGGGACCCGGACTCGGTGAACGGGTATGTGTTCGACGCCTATCAGAGCGGGGCGTCGGCGCCCACGTCGAAGATGTTCCGGGTGACGACGCCCTCGGGAAGCGCGTACGAGTACACGCACCCGCTGGTGGCGGGCGAGATGTACAACAACTCCTTCGACGCGGTGTCACCCGACGGGCAGTGGATGGTGGCCGGCGAGTGGGGCACGATGGACCACCTGCAGATCTACCCGACGCCGATCCTGAACCCGGCGACCGCGCCGAAGGGCGGCTCGCTGGCGCTGTCCGGGCTGATCCACCTGGACGTGCCGGTCAACAACGTGCAGGGCTGCGACTTCACCGGGCCGACCCAGCTGATCTGCGCCTCGGACGACTCCTCGAAGACCCTGTTCCCGGACGACAAGCCGCTGCTCCAGGTGGACCTGACGCAGCCGCTGACCGGCGGTGACGTGACCGGGCACGTCACCGACCTGGGCGCGATCCCGCAGGACAGCGTCTGCTCGGGCACCTCGGAGTCGGAGGGCGTGGACTACGAGGCGGCCACCGGCGTGCTGCGGGTGGAGATGATCCAGCCGTCGGTGTGCGGCGCGGTGACGACCGTCTACACGTACACCCGCGGATGAGCTGACCAGGGGGCCGGGGCGCCGATCCCGCGCTCCGGCCCCCTGGTGCCGCGGAACGGAACGGAAAGCGGGGGGCTGCCCGGGCGGAACCGGAGGCGGACGGTGATAATGGCCGGGAACCGCCGCCGACGCAGGAGACCGGGTGTGACATCGGATTCTGGTTCCGGGGCCGAGCCGCAGGGCGTGCTCGGGCCGCTGACCTCCGCAGCGATTTTCCTGGTGCTCACCGTGGACCCCGGGGGCGAGGAGCGGGTCCGGGACCTGCTGGCCGACCTGCCGGGGCTGCGCCGTTCGGTCGGATTCGGCGTGCCCGGCGGGCAGCTGAGTTCCGTGGTGGGCATCGGCTCCCAGGCGTGGGACCGGCTGTTCGACTACCCGCGGCCCGCGCAGCTGCACCCCTTCCGTGAGCTGACGGGTCCGCGGCACCACGCCCCGGCCACCCCGGGCGACCTGCTGTTCCACCTGCGGGCCACCCGCCTGGACCTGTGCTTCCTGCTGGCCTCGCACATCATGGACCGGCTGCGCGGCGCGGTGACGCTCGAGGACGAGGTGCAGGGCTTCAAGTTCCAGGACGTGCGCGACCTGCTCGGCTTCGTGGACGGCACCGAGAACCCGGAGGGCGCGGCGGCCAAGGCGGCGGCGCTCATCGGCGACGAGGACCCGGACCACACCGGGGGCAGCTACGTCATCGTGCAGAAGTACCTGCACGACCTGGACGCCTGGAACACGCTGCCGGTCGAGGCCCAGGAGAAGATCATCGGCCGCCGCAAGGCCAGCAACGTGGAGCTGGACGAGGACGCCTCGCACGTCGCCCTGAACACCATCACCGGCCCGGACGGCGAGGAGCGGCAGATCCTGCGGGACAACATGCCCTTCGGCAGCCCCGGCCGCGGCGAGTTCGGCACGTACTTCATCGGCTACGCCGGCACGCCCGAGGTGACCGAGCAGATGCTCGACACCATGTTCTGCGGCAACGGGTCGGCCCCGTACGACCGGATCCTGGACTTCTCCACCGCCGTCACCGGCACCCTCTTCTACGTACCGTCGGCCGATTTCCTCGACGACCTGCCTCCGCTGCCCTTCGGCGGGCAGGCGGCCGTCATCCCGTCCGCGCCGGGCGAGCCGGAGCCCGGTGTCCTCGCGCCGGCCCCGTCGTCCGGCGGCAGCCTCGGCATCGGCAACCTGAACAGGAGCACGACCCCGTGAACAACCTGCACCGAGAACTGGCTCCGATATCGGCCGCGGCCTGGGCCGACCTGGAGGCCGAGGCGTCGCGCACCTTCAAGCGGCACATCGCGGCCCGCCGGATCGTGGACGTGCCCGACCCCGCCGGGGCGGAGCTGGCCGCGGTGGCGACCGGGCACCTGGACGCGCTGACCCCGCCGGCCGAGGGGGTGCGGGCCCACCTGCGCCGGTCCCAGCCGGTGGTCGAGCTGCGGGTGCCGTTCACCGTGGACCGCCGCCAGGTGGACGACGTGGAGCGCGGCGCGAAGGACGCGGACTGGCAGCCGGTCAAGGACGCGGCCAAGCAGCTCGCCTTCGCCGAGGACCGCGCGGTCTTCGAGGGCTACCAGGCGGCCGGCATCACCGGCATCCGGGCGAGCTCGGCCAACCGCGAGCTGCTGCTGCCCGCGGACGTGCGGGACTTCCCCGACGCCGTCGCCCAGGCCGTCACCGCGCTGCGGCTGGCCGGCGTGGACGGCGCGTACACGCTGGCGCTGAGCGCCGAGGCGTACACCGCGGTGAGCGAGACCTCCGACCACGGCTACCCGATCCACGAGCACATCGCCCGCCTGCTGGACGGCGAGATCATCTGGGCCCCGGCCATCGACGGCGCCTTCCTGCTGTCCACCCGCGGCGGCGACTTCGAGCTGCGGCTGGGTCAGGACGTGTCGATCGGCTACCTGTCCCACGACGCCACCAGCATCGAGCTGTACTTCCAGGAGACTTTCACCTTCCTGGTGCACACCGCCGAGGCGAGCGTCGCCCTGCGGGCCACCGAAGCCGCCGTGTAGCGCGCGCCTTCGTCACGCGCCACCGCCGTACCCCGTGCGCCCCCGCGGCGCGCGGACCGGTGGCCGGGAAAGACCGCCGGAGCGCCGCCCCGGGGCCGTACCCTCGTCGGGGACGCCCGGGGCGGCTGCGTCAAGGGCGCCGTGGGGCGTCATCCGATGGGTACGAGGCGCGAGGAGGCCGGTGGGATGCGGTTCGGGCGGGCGCCGGGGAGCCGGCCGCTGCTGGGGCACTTCCTTCAACTGCAGCGCAGGCCGCTGGAGTTCCTGGAGTCGCTGCCCGCGCACGGCGACCTGGTGGAGATCCGGCTCGGCCCCCGGCGGGCGTTCGTGGCCTGCCACCCGGAAGTGGCGCACCAGGTCCTCACCGACTTCCGCGGCTTCGACCGGACCGGCCCGGTGTACGACAAGGTGCGCCAGGCCATGGGCGCGGGGCTGGCCACCGCCCCGTACCAGGACCACCGCAGGCAGCGGCTGGTGATGCAGCCGGCCTTCCGGCACGAGCATCTGCGTGGCTACGTCGACGTGATGCGGCAGGAGATCGACGGCGCCATGGCCGGCTGGCGGGACGGCCAGGAGCTGGACATGGTCGAGGCGATGTTCGGGCTGACCACCACGGTCGCGCTCAAGGCACTCTTCTCCGCCCGGATCCGCCCGGACGAGGCGGCGGAACTGCGGGCGGCCTTCGACGTGTTCCTGCGCGGCTTCTACGCCCGTGCCGTACTGCCGGCGGCCGGCAGGCTGCCGACACCGGGCAACCGGCGCTACGACCGGGCGCTCGCCCGCTGGCACGAGCAGGTCGAACGCCTCATCGAGGACTACCGGCAGGCGGGGGCCGACCGCGGCGACCTGATGTCCCGGCTGCTGGCCGCGCGCGACGACGAAGGCCACGCCATGTCGCCGCAGGAGCTGTCCGACCAGGTCGCGGTGCTGCTGCTGGCCGGCGGCGAGACCACGTCCTCGGCCGTGGTGTGGGCAATGCACGTGCTGGCCGGGCACCCTGACATACGGGACGCGCTGCACGCCGAGGCGGACGCCGTGCTCGGCGGCGCCACCGCCGGCTTCGAGCACCTGTCCCGGCTGGACCTGACCGGCAGGGTGGTACGGGAGGCGCTGCGCCTCTACCCGCCGGCCTGGCTCGCGCTGCGCACGGCGACCCGCGACACCACGCTGGCCGGGCACCCCCTGCCGGCCGGCAGCATGGTGGTGATCAGCCCGTACATCCTCCACCGGCTGCCGGACTTCCACGCGGCCCCCGGCGACTTCGACCCGGACCGCTGGCGGGAGAGCCGTGACGCGCGGGAGGGCCGGCCGGCGCACCGCGGCGCCTACCTGCCCTTCGGCGCCGGGGCCACCAAGTGCCTGGGCGAGGAATTCGGCGAGGCGGAGGCCACGGTGATCCTGGCGTCGATCGCCGCACGCTGGCAGCTGACCCCGGTGGGCGGCCCGGTCGCCCCCTCCACCCGCCTGGTGCTGGTGCCCAAGGAGTACCGGGTCCGCCTGGCCGACCGCGGCGGCCGCCCGCAGTCCCGCGAGCCGGTCCCGGCAGGCGGGCGGCCGACGGCGGGCTGAGGCAGGCCGGGTGCGACAGGTTGCCCTCCGCTGAGGCACGATCTACCGGTACGGCTTCAGCGCGGGTCCGATGCGGGGCGGGGTGGTGGCGGGTGCGTGCCGTGGTGGTCGAACGGTTCGCGGAGGTGCCCGGGGTACGGGAGGTCGCCGATCCGGCGCCCGGGCCCGGCGCAGTGGTGGTCCGGGTGGAGGCGACCGGGCTGTGCCGCAGCGACTGGCACGGCTGGCTGGGCCACGACCCGGACATCGTCCTGCCGCACGTGCCGGGGCACGAGTTCGCCGGCGTGGTGGAGGCGGTGGGCGCGGGCGTGACGCGGCTTCGGCCGGGCGACCGGGTGACCGTGCCGTTCGTGGTCGCCTGCGGCAGTTGCCCGGCGTGCGCCCGCGGCGACCAGCAGGTGTGCGAGCGTCAGGAACAGCCGGGCTTCACCTACTGGGGCTCGTGGGCGCAGTACGTTGCGGTGCCGCACGCCGACGCGAACGCGGTGCTGCTGCCCGAGGGGATGTCCTTCACCACGGCCGCCTCCCTCGGCTGCCGGTTCGCCACCGCCTACCGCGCCGTGACCGCCCAGGGCCGGGTCCGGTCCGGCGAGTGGGTGGCCGTGCACGGCTGCGGCGGGGTGGGGCTGTCCGCGGTGATGATCGCGGTCGCGGCCGGCGCCCAAGTGGTGGCCGTCGACCCGTCCCCGCGGGCCCTGGAACGGGCCGCCGCGCTGGGTGCGGCCGTGTGCCTGACCCCGGACGCGGACGCCGCCGCCACGGGCACGGCCGTACGCGAAGCCACCGGGGGCGGCGCGCACCTGTCCCTGGACGCGCTGGGCTCCCCGGCGGCGTGTACGGCCTCGGTCTCCGGCCTGCGGGCGCGCGGCCGCCACGTCCAGGTGGGCCTGCTCCCGGGCGGCGCCACCCCGGTGCCGATGGACCGCGTCGTCGGCCTCGAACTGGAACTCCTGGGCAGCCACGGCATGCCGGCCCATGCCTACCCCGAACTCCTCGCACAGGTCGCCGCCGGATCCCTGCGCCCGGACCTCCTCCTGGGCGCCACCATCCCGCTGGCCGCGGCCCCCGCGGCCCTCGCCGCCCTCACCGACGGCTCCCCCGCGGGCATCACGGTGATACGGCCTCAGGAGCGTTGACACCGTCCCCAGGGGGACCACTTCCGGTACGACAATCCGACGCGCGAGCCGTTGCGGCCCGTTGACGCCGGGGTCATAATCCGTTTCTCGTAGGTCAAGTATCGAACCATGCCCTGTGTCGGCATCTGGGGCGATGTTCCGGACATGCCGGGATCGGCAGCCGGCGGCGGGGCGGGGCGGCACGAGGACGTGCGGGCGGGGGTCGGGTTGGCATGGGCGGAATCGATGTGCGCCTGGTCCTCAGCACCCTGGAAGGCGTCGGCCGGTGGCGGCTGCGCGACGACCGTGCCTGGTGGGAGGTGTCCACCGCCCTCGACGAACTGCGTGCGGCTGTCGACCGCGACGATCGCGATGCCCTGCGGGCGGCTCATCGCGCACTCTCCTACCTCACTCCGGGAAGAGCCCGGGCCGAGCCCGGACCCGTACCCATGCCTTCAGCTCTGCGAGCTCAGCGCGATCTCCTCCTCCGCGACCTCTCCGCCGCCTTGGCGCAGGACGAGTCCGCCGGGGAGAGGTAAGGGGCGCGGGAAACGGCGCGAGCAACCACATCCGCCCAAGCCCCCGGACGGTGCCGGAATATTACGATCCAGTTTCGATGCCCAGGCCAACGAAACCCTAAGAAGCGGACATATCGCCGCCCAAAGAGCACACCTTTCACCGCCGGACCCCTCGGGTCCACAGGGGCACCCCGACCCCGCCGCATCCCTGCCCCGACATGGCCCTCCGCCACACCCACCCCACCCGTGACCGGGCACGGAACATCACGCACCGCATCCACACCCGTGCGCAGCGCGATCGGGCCAGGCGAGGTGGCCCGGCGCCACGCGGTCCCGTTAGTTTCGCAGCGATCCAATGCGCGGCGGTTCCCGGAAGGGTGCGGTCCGCGCGCCCATCGCGCGCCGTGTCCGGCCGCAGGATCCGTCCTGTCCCCCCACCCCGAGAGGTGCCCGTGACCAAGCTGGCCGCTGAGCACGTGTTCAAGATCTTCGGCCGACGCCCCAAGGAGGGCGTCCGCCGGCTCCAGGAGGGCGCCGACCGCGACCGGTTGCGCGAAGACGGCACGACCGCCGCCGTGATCGACGCCTCCTTCACCGTCCAGGAAGGGGAGATCTTCGTGATCATGGGCTTGTCCGGCTCGGGCAAGTCCACGCTGCTGCGGATGCTGAACGGTCTGCTGGAGCCCACCTCGGGCAGGGTGTTGTTCGACGGCCAGGACCTCACCGCCCTGTCCGCGAAGGCCCTGCGCGACATGCGCTCCCGCAAGATCAGCATGGTGTTCCAGCACTTCGCGCTGTTCCCGCACCGCAGCGTCCTGGAGAACGCCGCCTACGGCCTGGAGGTCCAGGGCGTGCCCCGCGCGGAGCGGGAGAAGCGCGCGGCCGAGGCGCTCGACCTGGTCGGCCTGGACGGCTGGGGCCCGCACTGGCCGGACGAGCTGTCCGGCGGCATGCAGCAGCGCGTGGGCCTGGCCCGCGCGCTGGCCACCGACGCCGACCTGCTGCTGATGGACGAGTCCTTCTCCGCCCTGGACCCGCTGATCCGCCGCGACATGCAGGACCAGCTGCTGGACCTCCAGCAGCGGCTGCGCAAGACCATCGTCTTCATCACGCACGACCTCAACGAGGCCATGCGGCTGGGCGACCGCATCGCCGTCATGCGCGACGGCCGGATCGTGCAGATCGGCGCCGCCGCCGACATCCTGTCCCACCCGGCCGACGACTACGTGGCCGGCTTCGTCCAGGACGTCGACCGCTCCCGCGTCCTGACCGCCGCCTCGATCATGGAGCGGCCGCGGGTGATCGTGAGCACCGACGACCAGCCCGACGCCGTCGTACGCGCGCTGCGTACGGACAAGGCGTCCGCCGCCTTCGTCGTCTCGCCCGCGCCCGCCCTGCGGCTGGTCGGCACCGTCACCGAGGCGCAGGCCGCCGCGGCCGCGGACGGCGAGGGAACGGTGGGCGAGCTGATGCGCGCCGCGACCGTCACCGCGCAGCCCGACGCGCCGCTGGCCGACCTGCTCGCCCCCGCCTCCCGCAGCGACCTGCCGCTGCCGGTCGTGGACGGGGACGGCCGGCTGGCCGGGGTCGTACCCCAGCTCCGCCTGCTCGCCGCGCTCGGCGACCGCCCGACTCCGGCCGACCGGGCCGACCGGTCCGACGGAAGCGACACGGCCGGAAGGGCCGACCAGAGCATCCGCGAGGAGGCCGCCAGTGCCTAGGCTCCATCTCGGCACCTGGGCCGAGTCCACCGTCAACTGGCTGACCCACCACTTCTCCTGGCTGTTCGACGCGATCAGCTCGGTCGTCAACCACATGTACAACGGCGTGGAGTGGGTGCTCGGCGGCCCGTCCCCGCTGCTCATGGCCGGCATCCTCGCGCTCGTCGCCTTCTGGCTGCGCGGCGTGCTCGCGGGCGTGCTGTCCTTCGCCGGTTTCGCGCTGATCGACTCGATCGCCCAGTGGGACCAGGCCATGCAGTCGCTGTCGCTGGTCGTCGTGTCCGCCGCGGTCGCCGTCGTGCTGGCGGTGCCGCTGGGCATCTGGGCCGCCCGCAGCCGCTCGGCGAGCATGCTCGTACGGCCGGTGCTGGACGTCATGCAGACGCTGCCCGCCTTCGTCTACCTGATCCCCGCGATCATCTTCTTCAGCCTGGGTACGGTCCCGGCCGTCATCGCCACCATCGTCTTCGCCATGCCGGTCGGCGTGCGCATGACGGAACTCGGCATCAGGCAGGTCGACGCCGAACTGGTCGAGGCCGCCGACGCGTTCGGCACCAGCCCGCTGAAGACGCTGCTGCGCGTGCAGCTCCCGCTCGCGCTGCCCACCGTCATGGCGGGCGTCAACCAGGTGATCATGCTCGCCCTGTCGATGGTCGTCATCGGCGGCATGGTGGGCGCCGCGGGCCTGGGCGCGACCGTGTTCGGCGCGATCAGCCAGGTGAACATCGGCCTCGGCTTCGAGGGCGGCGTCGCCGTCGTCATCCTGGCCATCTACCTCGACCGCGTGACCGGCGCCCTGGGCGACCAGGTCTCCCCGCTCGGCCGCCGCGCCCTGGCCAGGATGCGCGCCTCGGCCCACGGCCTGAGCTTCGCCCACTACCGGCCGCGCCCGGTCGTCGGCCTGTCCGCCGTCGTCACCCTGGCGCTGGTCGCCTGCGGTACGGGCGTGTTCTCCGGCTCACCGTCCTCGCCCACCGCGTCCGGCGGACCCGGCCACGGCCAGGCCGTCCACATCGGCGACTTCGACTGGGACGAGTCGGTCGCCTCCGCCAACCTGTGGCAGCAGGTCCTGAGCGACCGCGGCTACAAGGCCACCGTCAACACGTACGACCCGGGCGCCGCCTACACCGGCCTGGCCAGCGGCTCCCTCGACTACGTCACCGACACCTGGCTGCCCACGACGCACGCCGCGTACATCAAGCAGTACGGCAAGAACTTCACCGACCTCGGGTCCTGGTACGGCCACACCTCCCTGGAGATCGCCGTCCCGTCCTACGTCAAGGACGTCCACTCCATGGCCGATCTCAAGGGCAGGGCCGGCGAGTTCGGCGGCCGTATCGTCGGCATCGAGCCGGGCGCGGGCGAGATGAAGCTCCTCCAGTCCAAGGTGCTGCCCGGCTACGGCCTCGACAAGGAGTACCAGCTGGTCGCCAGCTCCACCGCCGGCATGCTGGCGGAGCTGAAGCGGGACTACGCGGCCGAGAAGCCGGTCGCCGTCGTCCTGTGGTCGCCGCACTGGGCGTACTCCACCTATCAGTTGACCAAGCTGACCGACCCGAAGGGGCTGTGGGGCGCGAGCGACTCCATCCACACCGAGGCGAACCGCTCCAGCGCGGCACGTCTCCCCCACGTCACGTCCTGGATGCGGAAGTTCCACATGACCGAGGCCCAGCTCGGCTCGCTGGAGGCGGCCATCCAGGCGGCGGGCCAGGGGCACGTCACGCAAGGGGTCAAGGCGTGGCTCGCCAAGAACCCGGGCGTGGAGAACGCGATGGCGCCGGTGGTCGCCGGTTCGGGTTCGGGCCCGGGTTCCGGGAAGAACTGAGGTCTACGGCTCCACGGTTCGCCGGGACACGTCAGGCGTGCAGCCCCCTGACCTGTCCCGGCGAACCGCCTTTCCGTCGAGGCCCCGTCAGGGGATGAGGACAGCCGCGCCGTTCACCCGGTCGGCGGCGAGGTCGGCGAGGGCTCGGGGAGCCTCGGCCAGGGGATAAGGCGTGACCGTCGCGCGCATGCCGATACGGGCGGCCGTCGCCAGGAACTGCTCGCCGTCGTCGCGGGTGTTGGCGGTGACGCTGCGCAGGTCGCGCTCCTGGAAGAGGTGCTGCTCGTAGGTGAGCACGGGAATGTCCGTGAGATGGATGCCGGCGATCGCAAGGGTGCCGCCGCGGTCGAGGGCGGCGAGGGCGACGGGGACGATGTCGCCGACGGGGGCGAACAGAATCGCCGAGTCGAGGGGCTCGGGCGGGGCGTCGTAGGCGCCGCGGGCTGACGCGGCACCGAGGGACAGGGCGAGGTCTCGGGCGGTGGCGGACCGGGTGAGGACGTGGACGGTCGCCCCCTCGGCGACGGCGACCTGCGCGGCCAGATGGGCCGAGGCACCGTAGCCGTAGATGCCCAGGCGTCCGCCGGGCGGCAGCGCGCTGCGGCGCAGGGCCCGGAAGCCGATGATCCCCGCGCACAGCAGGGGCGCGAGCTGCGCCGGCTCGGCGTCCTCGGGCAGCGGGTAGGCGTAGTCGGCGGGCAGCAGGGCGATATCGGCGAAGCCGCCGTCCGCGTCCCAGCCGGTGTACAGGGAATTCGGGCACAGGTTCTCCCGCCCGGCGCGGCAGTAGCGGCACACCCCACAGGTGTGGCGCAGCCAGGCACCGCCCACCCGGTCGCCGGCCGAGAAACGGGTGACGCCCGCGCCCGCGGCGATCACCCGGCCCACGATCTCGTGCCCGGGCACGGTCCGCGGCCGGTGCGGCGGCAGATCCCCCTCGGCCAGGTGCAGGTCGGTACGGCACACCCCGCACGCCTCGATGCGTACCAGCAGCTCACCGGGCCCGGGATCCGGTACCACCCGCTCGACCGCCACCAGCGGCCCGCCCGCGGCCGGACCCGGCTCGCCCACCGCCCAGCCCCGCATCACCCGCGCCGCGTCGCCGGGAGCCCCGGAAACCTCGGGAGCCCCGGTCCGGGAAGCACCGCCCGCACCGCCGTCCATGCCTCCAGGATGAGCCCCGCGCCGGCGCCCCGCACGGCGAACCGGCCGCCCGGCCGCCGGCCGACTCCGCCGTCGGCCGGACCCGGCCGCCCACCACTTCATCTCCAACCCACTGCCCTCACACAGGGATTGCACAGGGATTGACAGTGATCAGGGGGTGCACGAAACTCCGGGAGAGCGCTCTCCCACAGCTCTGACGGGCGGTCCCCGACATCGCGCCCGTCCCGACGACCCCCACTCGAGGAGATGCCCATGAGCCTTTTGTCCCGCGTGCTGCAAGCCGCCAGAAGGCGCAGACCACTGGTGGCCGCCGCACTGTGCCTGAGCCTGGCGACGGCGGGGGCGGTCGCCACGACCGCCGGGACCGCGCACGCCGCGAGCACCCTGCTCTCCCAGGGCAAGACGGCCACCGCCTCGTCCATCGAGGGGGCCGGCACCCCCGCCTCCGCCGCGGTGGACGGCGACACCACCACGCGCTGGTCCAGCACCGCCGCCGACCCGCAGTGGCTCCAGGTGGACCTCGGCGCCTCGGCCCAGATCAGCTCCGTCACCCTCAACTGGGAGACGGCGTACGGCAAGGCGTTCAAGATCCAGACCTCGGACGACGCCACCACCTGGACCGACATCTACTCGACCACGACCGGCACGGGCGGCGTGCAACAGCTCACCGTAAACGGTTCCGGGCGTTATGTCCGGATGTACGGCACCGCCCGCGGTACCGGTTACGGCTACTCCCTGTGGGAGTTCCAGGTCTACGGCACCTCCAGCGCCGTCGGCAGTTGCGGCACCACGAACTCCGCGCTGAACCGGCCCGCGACCGCCTCGTCCACCGAGAACGCGGGCACCCCCGCCTCCGCCGCGGTCGACGGCAACACCGGCACCCGCTGGTCGAGTGCCGCCGCCGACCCGCAGTGGCTCCAGGTGGACCTCGGCGCGGCCGCCTCGGTCTGCCAGGTGGTGCTGAACTGGGAGACCGCGTACGCGACGGGCTTCAGGATCCAGGTCTCGAACGACGCACAGACCTGGACGGACGTGTACTCCACCACGACCGGCACCGGCGGCACCCAGACCCTGGCGGTCAACGGCTCCGGCCGGTACGTGCGGATGTACGGCACCGCGCGGGCAACCGGCTACGGCTACTCGCTGTGGGAGTTCGCGGTCTACACGACCACCGGCGGTGGCGGCACGACGCCTCCCCCGACCGGCGGCGGCGGTGACTTCTCCGGCACGGTGATCTCGGCCTTCAAGCCGGTCAAGGCGTCCTCCTACGAGGGCGGCAACGCCCCGGCCGCGGCGCTGGACGGCCGCACCACCACCCGCTGGTCCAGCCAGTACACGGACAACGAGTGGCTCCAGGTGGACCTGGGCGGCGCGGCCTCGATCAGCGGTGTGGTGCTCAACTGGGAGTCGGCGTACGGAAGCGGTTACCGCATCGAGGTGTCGGACAACGCCACCTCCTGGACGCCGATCTACACGACGACCACCGGCAAGGGCGGCATCGAGAAGCTGCCCGTGACGGGCAAGGGCCGGTACGTGCGCTTCTACGGCACCGCCCGCGCCACCGGCTACGGCTACTCCCTGTGGGAGTTCCAGGTCTGGGGCACCGTGGACACCTCGACCGCGACCCCGCCGCTGCTGTCCGGGCCGACCAAGGCCCCCGCCACCACCGGCCAGTTCACGCTGGCCGCGCCGGCGAACAAGGCCATGGTCACCACCACCCGGCGGCCCCCGCTGTCCTGGTCGGCCGTGGCCGGCACCGCGCACTACGAGGTGTGGCTCAACCTCAGCCGCACCGACTACGACTGGACCGCCTCCGGCAACCTGCTCGACCTGTACACGAAGGTCGCCGAGGTGACCGGCACCGGCTACACGCCGAGCTGGGACATCACCGACCGCTGGACGTACAAGTGGTTCGTGGTGGCGGTCAGCGGCTCCGGGGCGCGCACGACCTCCGAGATCCGCCAGTTCAGCGTCTACCTGCCGGACGTGGAGCAGGTCGACGACGGGGTGAACGTCATCAACGGCGCCCGGGACCTCAACAAGGACGGCACCATCGAGCCGTACGAGGACTGGCGGCAGCCGGTGGACACCCGGGTCAACGACCTGCTCGGCCGCATGACGCCGGACGAGAAGGCGTATCAGATGTTCTACAACGTCCAGCAGTACCCGATGTCCGGCTGGCACTTCGGGCCGGCCCAGCCCGCCGACCTGAACAACGTGCTGCTGTCCACCGCGGCCACCCGGCTGGGCATCCCGCCGGTCTCGGCCGGTGACACCACGGCCGGCTACCAGACCACGTACCCGCTGCAGTCCACGCTGGCGGCCGGCAAGGACTACCCGCTGGACTACCAGCTGGGCAACATGCAGCGGCAGGAGGAGCTGGAGGTCGGCGCCCGCGGCACGCTGTCGCCGCTGGCGGAGGTCGGCACCAAGGTGCTGTACCCGCGCATCCAGGAAGGCGGGGGCGAGAACGCCGACGTGGCCGCGGCGCAACTGCGCGCGCTGGTCGCCGGGTTGCAGGGCGGCCCGGAGCTCAACCCCGGCTCGGTGCTGGCCACGGTCAAGCACTGGCCCGGCGAGGGCGCCGGCGGCGAGGCCGGCATCGTCTACGACGGGGTGACGATCAAGTACCACATGATCCCGTTCCGGGCGGCGATGGAGGCCGGCGCGGTCAACATCATGCCGGGCTACGCGGGCAGCTCGTACCTGGACCCGGGCGGCCCGGGCGCGGGCGACAGCGCGAAGATCCTCACCTACCTGCGGCAGAACATGGGCTACACCGGGCTGATCACCACCGACTGGCTGCCGTCGGGCGCGTGGGTGAACGCGGCCAACGCCGGCTCGGACGTGATGGGCGGCGCCGACCCGGGCGCGACCGGCTTCACCATGGCCGGCTTCGAGCAGCAGGTCCCGCTGGCCCGGATCAACGACGCGGTGTCCCGGATCCTGAAGCTCAAGTTCGAACTGGGCATCTTCGACCACCCGTACGGCGACCCGGTCAACGGCCCCTACCGGTTCCACCAGCCGGGCTACGTGCAGCTCGCCAACCAGGCGGCCCGCGAGTCCGACACCCTGCTCAAGAACAACGGGGTGCTGCCGGTGAAGCTCAACGCCGGCGACAACATCGTGGTCGCCGGTCCGCGGGCCACCGACGGCGCGTCCTGCTGCATCTGGTCGAGCTACTTCCACCCGGACTACGGCTCGCTGGACATGCTGGACGCGATCAAGGCGCGGGCCGCGACCGCGGGCGTGAACGTCTACCAGGACACCGGGCCCTCGCCCAAGCTGGCGATCGTCAACGTCGGCGAGCCGTCCTACACCCACGCCACCTCGTGGCCGGACACCCAGCCGTACCTGCCGGCCGACCAGCTGGCGATCATCCAGAACTTCAAGAACCAGGGCATCCCGGTGGTGGTCGTGCTGACGCTGCCGCGGCCCATCGTGATGAGCGACTGGAACACCCTGGCCGACGCCATCGTGGTGACCTACCGCGGCGGTGAAGAGGTCGGCCCGGCCACCGCAAGCCTGCTGTTCGGCGACTACACCCCGCACGGCCACCTGCCCTGGCAGATGCCGCGCAGCCTGGACCAGGTCCTCAAGCCGGGCGGCGGCGACACCCCGGCGGACGCCAACGAGGCGTGGGACCTGCCCTACGACCTCGGCGCCACCGACGCCGAGCGGGCCGACATCCGCGCCAAGATCGACGCGGGGCAGACCGTCCCGCCGACCTACGGCAACCCGCTCTACCAGTACGGGGCGGGCATGACGAGCTGGAACTGACCGCCGGGCGCACCTCGCCCTCGATCAGGTGAGACGAACGAGCCGGCCGGGGCCTCGGGTCCCGGCCGGCTCCGTCGGGTGCGGGCACCCCGGCCGGTCGCGTGTCGGCCTCCCTGTGTCACGGGCCGGGCCGACGTACGATCGCAGACGTCGAACGACTGCCGGCCCGAGCAGCCCGAGGAGGGCGTCATGGCGGAAGCCGTATCTGTCGCGGCCAGTCACTTCCCCGCACCGATCACCCCCGCCGGCCATGTGGAGCCCGTCCCGCGGCGGATCCGGGCCTTCCTGGACGGGCGGCCGGTGCTGGACACCCGGCGGGCCCACTACGTGTGGGAACACCCGCACTATCCGCAGTACAGCGTGCCTGCGGCGGACATCTCCGCGACGCTGGAGGACGAGGGACACCAGGAGAAGCGGGCGCCGGGCACGGTACGACGGCACGCGTTGCGGGCGGGCGACCGGGTGGTGCCGGGCGCGGCCTGGGTGTGGGGCGAGGACGCCCCCGCGGAGCTGCGCGGCACGGTCCGCTTCGAGTGGGGCGCGCTGGAGGCGTGGTTCGAGGAGGACGAGCAGGTCTTCGTCCACCCCAGGAGCCCGTACACCCGGGTGGACGCGCTGCGCTCGGGCACCGCCGTCAAGGTGATGCTCGACGGGATGGTGCTGGCCGACGCGCCCTCCTGCGTCATGGTCTTCGAGACCGGGCTGCCCACCCGCTACTACGTGGACCGGGTACACCTGAATCTGCCCGGTCTCGCCCCGAGCGACACCGTGACCGCGTGCCCGTACAAGGGCACGACCAGCGGTTACTGGTCGGCGCACACCTCGCGCGGCACCCACCGGGACATC
Organism: Actinacidiphila acididurans; assembly: GCF_016918855.1. GTDB lineage: Bacteria > Actinomycetota > Actinomycetes > Streptomycetales > Streptomycetaceae > Actinacidiphila > Actinacidiphila acididurans. Next base: position 12,818 of record NZ_JADKYB010000011.1, on the reverse strand, counting down.
GCCTGGGCGTACGACTTCCCGACTCGGCAACTGCTGCCGATCACGGGCCTGGTCGCCTTCTACAACGAGCGGGTCGACCTGTACCTGGACGGCGAGCTCCAGCCGCGGCCGCCGCGGGGCTGACCGCTCTACCCGCACGGACCGCCCGGACCGTGCGGCGATCGCAGAAGCGAGGCAAGATCGGCTGATCGTTCGGAATCTGCAATATTTGGGGGGCCTTCCGGCTCGCACATGCGGCACTATGATCGCCGCATGGAGAGAGGGAGGTCCCCTGTGACCACACGTTCCGGCCCACGCCGGGTCCTGGGTCTCGCGGCATTCGGCGCCGCGTCCCTGCTGGCACTCACCGCCTGTTCCTCCTCGTCCGACGGGGGCTCGTCCGCGTCGGACACCCCATCGGCCTCGGCGTCCTCGGGGTCCGCGGCCTCCGCGCCGGCGTCGAGCGACAGCGCCTCGGCGCAGGTCAACGGCACCGTGACAGTGTTCGCGGCCGCGTCGCTGAAGGAGAGCTTCACCACGCTCGGCAAGGACTTCGAGAGCGCGCACCCGGGCACCAAGGTGGTGTTCAACTTCGGCGGCAGCGACACACTGGCGGCGAGCATCACCAGCGGCGCCCCCGCGGACGTGTTCGCCGCGGCGAGCCCGAAGACCATGAAGACCGTCACCGACGCCGGGGACGCGACCGGCATGCCGGTCACCTTCGCCCGCAACCAGCTCGAGATCGCCACCCTGCCGGGCAACCCGCACCACATAGCCTCCCTGAAGGACCTCACCGGCTCCGGCCTCAAGGTCGCCCTGTGCGCCAAGACGGTCCCGTGCGGGTCCGCCGCGCAGACGGCCCTCACCGCCGCCCACCTGTCCCTCACCCCCGTCTCGTACGAGCAGGACGTGAAGTCCGCCCTCACCAAGGTGGAGCTCAAGGAGGTCGACGCCTCCGTGGTCTACAAGACCGACGTCAAAGCGGCCGGCGGTAAGGTCGACGGCGTGGACTTCCCCGAGTCGGCCGGTGCGATCAACGCCTACCCGGTAGCCGCGCTCAAGGGCGCGCCCAACACGGCCGGCGCGCAGGCCTTCATCGCCCTGGTGACGTCAGCTCAGGGGCAGCAGGTGCTCCAGCAGGCTGGTTTCCTTCACCCGTGAGGATGCCTCCGGCGGTGAGCCGTGGATGGGCGCGCGCTGCGCGCGCACGGCTCGCCGGGGGCACCCCGAAGGGGCGTGGGGCTGCACCTGATATGCGGCCGGCGCCGCGTGGGCGCGAGCAACCCGATTCCGGGTCGCGGGTCGCCACCGGCCCAACGGGGCAGTTGCTGTCGCATCCGGACCACCGGCCGTCACCGGTTGCTCGCGCAGTTCCTCGCGGCCCTTCGGGGCACTCCCGGCGAACCCCAAGCGTTCCGCTCGCGCTGCTGGCGCCGGCCCTGCTCGGAGTGACGTTCCTGCTCCTACCACTCGTAGCCCTCCTCATCCGCGCACCCTGGAGGAGCCTCCCGCATCAGCTCGCCAGCGCAGCGGTGTGGCAGGCGCTGCGGCTGTCGCTGCAGACGGCGACCCTGGCGACGGCGGTCGCCTTGGTGCTGGGAGTGCCGCTCGCGTGGGTGCTGGCACGTACGGCGTTCCCGGGACGGCGGCTGGTGCGGGCGCTGGTGACGCTGCCGCTGGTGCTGCCGCCGGTGGTGGGCGGGGTGGCGCTGCTGCTGGCGCTGGGCCGTAACGGCGTGGTGGGCCGCTGGCTGGACTCGGCGTTCGGGATCACGCTGCCGTTCACCACGGCCGGGGTGGTGGTCGCCGAGGCGTTCGTGGCCATGCCGTTCCTGGTGATCAGCGTCGAGGGGACGCTGCGGACCTCCGACGTGCGGTACGAGGAGGCCGCCGCCACGCTCGGGGCGTCCCGCTTCACCGCGTTCCGCCGGGTGACGCTGCCGATGATCGCGCCGGGGGTGGCGGCCGGGGCGGTGCTGGCCTGGGCGCGGGCGCTGGGCGAGTTCGGGGCGACCATCACCTTCGCGGGCAGCTTCCCGGGCCGCACCCAGACGATGCCGCTGGCGGTGTACCTGGCGCTGCAGGACGACCCGGCGGCGGCGATCGCCCTCAGCCTGGTGCTGCTGGCGGTGTCGGTCACCGTGCTGGTGGCGCTGCGGGACCGCTGGACGGGGGCGGCATGACGCAGAAGGCGGTCGCCGTCGAGGAGACCGTGCCTGCGGGTGCGTCCGGCCTGGACGCGCACCTAGTGGTGGACCGGGGCACCTTCGCGCTGGACGTGGCGCTGACGGCGGCGCCCGGCGAGGTGCTGGGGCTGCTCGGGCCGAACGGGGCGGGCAAGACCACCGCGCTGCGGACGCTGGCCGGGCTGACCCCGCTGGCCGACGGGCACTTGCGGCTGGACGGCCGCACCCTGGAGGAGCCGGCCCGGCGCACCCGGGTGACCCCCGACCGGCGGCCGGTCGGCGTGATCTTCCAGGACTATCTGCTCTTCCCGCACCTGAGCGCGCTGGACAACGTGGCCTTCGGGCCGCGCTGCCACGGCATGTCCAAGGCCGCGGCCCGGGCGCTGGCCGCGGAACTGCTGGACCGGATGGGCCTGGCCGACCACGCGCACGTCAAGCCGCGCAGGCTGTCCGGCGGGCAGGCCCAGCGGGTGGCGCTGGCCCGGGCGCTGGCCACCCGGCCGCGGCTGCTGCTGCTCGACGAGCCGCTGGCGGCCCTGGACGCGCTGGCCCGGCTGGAGGTACGGGCCGAACTGCGCCGCCGGCTGGCCGCCTTCGAGGCGGTGGCGGTCCTGGTCACGCACGACCCGCTGGACGCGATGGTGCTCGCCGACCGGCTGGTGGTGATCGAGCACGGCCGGATCGTGCAGGAGGGCGACCCGGCGGAGATCGCCCGCCGCCCCCGTACGGACTACATCGCCCGCCTGGTCGGCCTGAACCTCTACCAGGGCAGCGCGGAGGGGCACGCGGTCCGTATCGGGCCCGGCTTCGCCTTCACCACCACCGAGGAGCTGACCGGCCCGGCCTTCGTGGCCTTCGCCCCGAGCGCCGTCACCCTGCACCGCGACCACCCGGCCTCCAGCGCCCGCAACGCCTTCCGCGCCCAGGTCACCGGCCTGGAGTCGCACGGCGACCAGATCCGCGTCGCCCTGACCGCCGCCGGCTTCCCGCTGACCGCCGACCTCACCACGATCGCCGTCGCCGAACTCGATCTCCATCCCGGCGCCGACGTCTGGGCCGCGGTGAAGGCGACCCAGACCCACGCCTATCCGGCGTGACCGCCGGCCGGATCACGGCTGGGGCCGCCTGCACCTGGGGACCCGAACTACTCGACGGGCGGGGAGACCGGCCCCGGCCCCTGCCGACTGAGAGACGGTCACCCCGGCGGGGCTCCGGCGCACCCGTGCAGCGGGATGTCGGCCCAGACGACCTTGGCGCCCCCGTACACGGCGGTGACTCCCCAGCGGGAGCTGAGGGCTTCGACCAGTAGCAGGCCCCGGCCCCCTTCCGCGTCGTCGTCCGGGGTACGCGAGGCCGGTCGGTCGGTGCTGTCGTCCTCGACGGCGACGCGCAGCGCCCAAGCGCAGGCCCGCAGTTCGACACCGACCACGGTCGGCGCAGGACCGGCGAGTCTGCCTGTCGCCGGCTCCGGGACCATCGCTCTCAGCGCGTTGGTGACCAACTCGCTGCTGACGAGTTCGGCGTTGTCCACCACGGTGAGCAGGTCCCAGGCCCGCAGGGTGGTCCGGACGAATGCCCTGGCGTCTCCGGGCGCGGCGGCGGTCGCGGCGAAAGCGGTTCGGGCGATCAGGGCGACCCCGGCCGACTCACCGTGCACGGCCTGCCGCCCTCGTGAGAGTGGGGCTGGTGTCGCCTTCCGGCGCGTCGGCCAGCCACACCCTGCCCCCGATCTTCTCGGCCAGATCCTGCTGCAAGAAGGCCGCCAGCCCGGGCATGGCGTTGAAGTGCTGGGCGCTCGGTACGACGACATCGGTGACGCCCTCGTTGCGGCAGCTCTCGATGAGGCCACTCCAGACGCGCACCCGCTGCCCGGGCCTGCGCTCGTAGTGCACACCGGCAAGCGCGAGCCCCTCCCGCGCGGTGAAGGCGGCTAATTCCTTGAGCACTTGCTCGACGGCCTCCCCTTCCATGCCGGGAAGCCGGCGCACGTAGGCGAAGACGGCACGGGGTTCAGCGTTCACGGAATTCTCCCATCGGTATGCCCTGCCCCTGTCACCCGTTCGGGTGGCCGGTTTCTCACGGTCCGTGCTCATGCGGCATGCTCAATGCCCACAAGCTCCGTACCGGATCGCTCCGTGCAGGGCTGCATAAAACAAGCATGCATCAAAGAGGCGTGCACGCGAAAGCGGGAGGGGAACTTTGCTGCCGAACGGTCAGAACCCGGTGCGCAGGCGTCAGTTGGTCGCAGAGCTGAAACGGCTCCGCGAGGCGGCGCAGATGACCCAGGAGGAGGTCGCCGACCGGCTGGACTGGCATCACACCAAGGTCTTCCGGATCGAGACCGGGCGTACGGGGCCGCATCCCAACGACGTGCGGGTGATGCTGGACGTCTACGGCGTGAGCGACAGCGAGCAGCGGGAGGCACTGGTCCAACTGGCCAAGGAGGCACGCAAGCGCGGCTGGTGGTACTCGTACCGCGACGTCCTGCCCAGCCGGTACGAGTTCTTCATCGGCCTGGAGCAGGAGGCGGCGTCAATCCGGACCTTCGAACTGGCCGTTGTGCCGGGCTTGCTGCAGACCGAGAACTACGCACGTGCCCTGGTGCGCGGCGGCCCGCTGGAACTCACCGCCGAGGACGTGCAACGCCGCGTCGAGGTGCGGATGAGCCGCCAGCAGATCCTCACCACGGCAAACCGCCCGCAGCTCTGGGTGATCCTCGACGAGGCCGCGATTCGCCGCACCGTGGGCGGTCCCGACGTCATGCGGGAACAGCTCGAGAAGCTGATCGACGCGAGCGAGCAGGCGCGGACCACGATCCAGGTGGTGCCGTACAGCGTCGGCGCACACCCGGGCACGGCCGGCTCCTTCATCGTCGTCGGTTTCGCCGAGCCCGGGGAAATCGACGTGGTCTACATGGAGACGATCGGCGGGAACCTGTCCGTCGACAAGACGGAGGAAGTCCAGCACTACGCAACGGCGTTCGACCACCTCCGCGCCGTGGCGCTCAGCCCCGACGACAGCCGGGCTATGCTTTTTGAAGCGGCGAACATGCTGCGGTGACGAAGGGGGGCGGGATGAGCACACCGGATCTGGCCGGATCGGCCTGGCGCAAGAGCACGTACAGCCAGCAAGACGGCGCCTGCGTCGAGGTGGCCGGCAATCTGCAGGGCATCGTGGCCGTACGTGACTCCAAGGATCCTGCCGGGCCCGCCCTCGTCTTCTCCCGCCCCGAATTTGCCGAGTTCATACGCTGCCTGGCGGCGGACGACCTCACGGCGCTGTCGTAGCGAAGCCATGTGACGTACGGCCCCGCTCCACGAGGAGCGGGGCCGTCGCTTCAGGTGATCAACTGGGCAGCGTCCAGCTCTGGTTGGCCGCTCCCGTGCAGGTCCAGATCTGCAGCCGGGTGCCGTTGGCCGAGCTCGGACCGGTCGCGTCCAGGCACTTGCCCGACTGCGGGTTGACCAAGGAACCGTTCGCACCCGGCTGCCACACCTGGGAGCCGGTGCCGTTGCAGTCGTAGAGCTGCACCTTCGTGCCGTTCGCGGTGCCCGCGGCCGTCACGTCCATGCACTTGCCCAGGGCCCGCAGGGTGTTGTCCGTGCCCACGGTCCAGTTCTGGGCGGAGGTCCCGTTGCAGTCGTAGAGCTGGATCGCCGTGCCGTTGGCGGTGCTCGCCGCGGCCACGTCCACGCACTTGCCGCCGTAACCGTGGATCGGGCCGGTCGCGGTGGTCGGCGGCGGGGTGACGGGGCCGGACTGGCCGCCGAGCCAGCGCAGGCCCTGGATGAGGAGCTGGTTCTGCTGGGGGCTGGCGAAGGTGGAGGACAGCGTGGTGTTGGTGGCGTAGTCCATCGCGTTGTGGCCGAAGTTGGCGTAGATCATCTTGTAGTTGCGGTTGGACCAGACGATCGGGTAATAGCCGCTGTACCAGGTCTGGTTGGGGTCGGTGCCGACCGGGAACGTCGACGGGTCCATCGAGGCCAGGATGTCGATGGCCGGATTCTGCCGCAGGTCGTTCTGCCAGCTGTACCACTCGCTGACCGACGAGGTGATGGTGGCCGGCAGGCCCGCGGTCGCCGGGTGGTTCGGGTCCTCGATCCGCAGCGTCTCCGAGGTCGGGCCCCAGGAGTTGGTCTGGAAGGTGCCCGTGCCGAGGAAGGTGTTGTGGTACCAGGGCCAGTCGCTGGTGTCCGTGTTGAAAGCGGAGACGTGGAAGCCCATCCAGCCGCCGCCGTTGTTCATGTACGTCTGGAACGCCTGCTGCTGGGCCGCGGTGTGGGGGTAGTTGTCCAGGAAGAGCACCACCTGGTAGTTGGCCAGATTGGCGGTGTTGAGCTGGCTCCAGTCGTTGGTCGAGGTGTACGAGAAGCCGTACTGCTGCGCGGCCTGCGGGAACCAGGCGTTGGCCTCGTGGACGAAGCTGATGTGCGCCGCGTCGTAGGTGCCGTCGTAGAAGGCGATCACCTTGAACGCGGGGGTGGCGCTGTGCGCCGGGGCGGCCTGGAGGCCGAAGACCACGGCGAGCAGCGCGAACAGCCGCAACAGCGCCTGCGGCCAGCGGGTTCTGGAGCGAGGTCGGTACATGTGGGGGCCTTCCTCGTGGGCGACGGATGGGGCGTGCGCCTGTCGGGCCGCATTCAATGGTCTGGACGATGTTCATGTCAATGACCTATGGTCCAAACCAACCCGCCGCCCTCGGCGCACAGTTGCCCGCGACCCGCTGTTCCAGGAGTCCCCCCATGCGCAACTTCCTCCACAGCACACCCCCCACCCGTCGTAGTAACCGGTTTCGCACCGCCGCCGTCCTGACCGCCGCGGCCGCTGCCCTCGCGGCCGTCGCGGCGACCCTGACCGGCAGCACGGCCAGCGCCGCACCCGTGCGTGTCCCCGCCGCCGTCGCGGCACCCGCCGTGGCCGCCGCGCCGACCACGTTCACCCACCCCGGAGTCCTGGTCAGCCGCTCCCAACTGGACTTCGTCCGCGCCAAGGTGCAGGCCGGCGCGCAGCCCTGGGCGGCGGCGAACGCCCAGATGATGGCCAGCTCCTACGCCTCCCTGTCGCGGACCCCCAAGCCGCGCGCGACCGTCGAGTGCGGCCCGTACTCCGACCCCAATTACGGCTGCACCGACGAGCGCCAGGACGCGATCGCCGCGTACACCGACGCGCTGGCCTGGTACATCACCCAGGACAGCCGGTACGCGCAGAAGTCGATCGAGCTGATGAACGCCTGGGCGCGGACCATCACCGGGCACACCAACAGCAACGCCCCGCTGCAGACCGGCTGGGCGGGCTCGGTGTGGCCGCGCGCCGCCGAGATCATCCGCTACACCTACACCGGCTGGGCCCCGGCGGACGTCACCGCGTTCTCGAACATGCTGCGCAACGTCTACCTGCCCGAGGTCATCAACGGCTCCAACAGCAACGGCAACTGGGAGCTGACGATGATGGAGGCCGCGGTCGGCATCTCCGTCTTCCTCAACGACTCGGCCGACTACGACCGCGCGATCACCCGCTACCTCAACCGGGTGCCCGCGTACATCTACCTGTCCTCCGACGGCGCGCTGCCCAAGACCGTGCCCGGCAGCGGCCTGGACACCTCCGCGAAGATCATCTCGTACTGGCAGGGCCAGTCCACCTTCGTCACCGGGCTCACTCAGGAGACCTGCCGGGACTTCACCCACACCGGCTACGGCATCGCGTCGATCTCCGACGTCGCCGAGACCGCGGCCATCCAAGGCCAGGACCTGTACCCGCAGGTCGGCGAGCGGCTGCGACAGGCGCTGGGCTTCCAGTCCACGTACGAACTGGGCGCGGCGGTGCCGTCCTGGCTGTGCGGCGGCACCCTGAACCGCGGCCTCGGCCCGGTCACCGAGGTCGGCTTCAACGCGCTGCACAATCGCCTCGGTTACGCGATGTCCAACACCCAGACGCTCACCGAGTCCAAGCGCCCGGCCGGCAGCAACGACCTGTTCGTCGCCTGGGAGACGCTGACCAACGCCGACAACCCCGACGTGATCCCGGGCGGCGGCACCACCCCGCCCACCACTGCGCCGCCCACCACTGCGCCACCCGCCGCGCCCACCGGCCCGATCCAGGGTTACGGCGGCAAATGCGTCGACATCGCCGGAGCGAACGCGGCGAACGGCACGGCGGTGCAGCTCTACGACTGCAACGGGACCAGCGCCCAGAACTGGACCGTGGGCACCGACAGCACCCTGCGCTCGCTCGGCAAGTGCATGGACGTGGCCGCGGCCGGCACCGCCAACGGCACGCAGATCCAGCTCTACGACTGCAACGGCACCGGCTCCCAGATGTGGCAGCCGGGTGCGAACGGTTCCTTGGTCAACCCGCAGTCGGGCAAGTGCCTGGACGCGACCGGTCCGAGCTCGGCCAACGGCACCCGGCTGCAGATCTGGACCTGCACGGGAGCCGCCAACCAGAACTGGACGCTGCCCAGTTGATCCGGTTGAAGGACTGAGCCCGGGACCGGCTGTCGGGGCCGGTCACGGGCTCGGGCGGTCCGGCCCTCTGCGGTGGGGCCGGACCGCCGCACGTCGCCATGACGCCAGGCGTTCGCCGTACGGCCCGGTCAGCCCGGGGAGAGCCGCCAGGACGCCCCCTTTGGCTCGCGGTACCACACGCACTGGTCGTCGGGAGTGATGGTGATGCCGAAGTCTTCTCGTCGGGGGGCCTCCGGGAAGAGACCGGACAGGTTTTCGACGGTGTCCCAGAGCCGCCGGGGGCCGGTCTGCCGAACATGCCCGTTCACGTGAGTGGCGACCGTGGATCCGTCCTCGGTCCACAGCCCGATGCCAGTCAGAGCTCCATCGTTGTTGCGCCAGGTACAGGAGTTGAATCCGGGCAGGGCGAGCGACAGCGGGAACCTCAGCCGGTCCAGCACCTCGGACACGGGTACGGACGTGCTCTCGGGGTCCTGCTCCCGGACGGTCTCGAAGTCCGGAGTTCTGCCAGGCCTGCGGCGAGGCATGAAGAACGCGGGGGTTGCCAGGAACCTTCCCGAGGCGTGGTGCGGCGCTGTCACAATGACCCGGGCGATGCCGAACCCGATCGGAGCAACGATCACGGTCCCGACCCTCGCTTGTCCGAGCAGGGCCGGGTGGATGGTGCGCAGAGCCGCAGTGGCGATGATCCGGTCGAACGGCGCCCGCTCAGGACAGCCGAGCGCTCCGTCGCCGACGGTCACATGCGGCAGCGAACCGTACTCGGTCAGCCGACGGGTGGCGAGGCTCACAAGTTCGGGGTCCACGTCCACGCTCGTGACCCGGTCCGCGCCGAGACGGTATGACATCAGTGCCGCGTTGTACCCCGTGCCTGTGCCCAGTTCGAACACCGTGTGCCCAATATCGGCGCTGAGCGCGTCGAGCATGGTGAGCATCGTGCTCGGCTCACTCGACGACGACGTCGGGACACCGGTCTCGTCCAGTTGAGTCATCAGGGCGGGTCCGAATAAATGGTTCCCATGTAGCCGTCGTCCGACTCGGTCACCTGGGCCCACTTGCCGGGCTCGTCCTGCCGAAAGAACGACGGGACGAAGAGGTGGCGTGGCACGTCGGCGAACGCCGCCCGCCAGGGACTCGGGTGTCCCTCTCCGATGCTTGCCGCGAACCTCGCGCGCGGACCGGCCGTCGGGTCGGTGATCATGTGGCACGTCCCTGAAGGTAATCGGCGTGTGCAGCGGCGATCGGCAGTCCGGTGCGGTTCTCGACCCACGCCCACGTGCCCGCCGGGTTGCACTCGAAGAACACCCAGTCGCCGTCTGGGGTCACGGCGAAGTCAAAAGCGCCGAACGTGATTCCGTAGGACGCCATGAACCGGCGAAGGGCCGCGGCCACCCGTCCAGGGGTCCGTGTGATGGAGAAGCCGAGCGCGTCAGGGTCCGTACGCCAGTCCGTGCGTGCCTTTTCCGAGTCCGCCTGGATCCTGGCCGCGAACATCTCGCCGTCCACAACAATGAGGCGTACCTCGTACTGCTTGGGGACGGCTTCCTGAATGTAGTGCGCCGTCAGCCGCAGGCTGTCGTCGATGTCGTCGGGGCCGAGGATGTGGGTGGCCACCATCAGTTTCCGTCCCGAGCCAATGTCCAGCCGCCCGCCGATGATCGGTTTGCAGATCAGCGGGCCCGCAACGTACTTCGCAAACCGCCGCGCCTCTTCGGGGATGTTGGTGACGATGCTGCGAGGCACCTGCAGTCCCGCGCGGGTGGCCGCTACAAGTTGCTGCGGCTTGTGGGACGCCAGCCGGTCGTGGTGAGGGTTGTTGATCCAGCGCGCAGGCAAGGCGGAGACGACGTTCAGCAGAGCGGTGTCCGCCTGGTGCTGCGCCCAGGCCGCGTACGGTCCGGCCACCGTCTTTGCGATGACCGGGCGTCCGGGCCGCCTGTAGTAGACGGCCCGCACGTCCTCCAGCCGCACCGATCGATGTCCGTCGTCCAGTACGCCTCTCCAGCCCGCCTCGGCCGCCTCATGCGTGGCGGAAAGGGAGATGCTCTGCGGGAAGCCGGCGGCGTCGTACCGCATCACCGGAACACCCCGCTGGTTGAGCTGGTCCACGACCATGTCCGCGGATGCGTCGAGGCGCTCGGCGACGACGACCACCGGCCGGGCGGCAGCCATCAGGTGGCGGGGGCGAAGTAGGGATCGTCCACGTCGTCGCCCTTGCCGTCCTGATTGGTGTCGGTGCAGGACGCGGCTTGCGGAGTGGTGTGCCAGGGCGTTCCGTCCAGCTGGACGTTGATCTGCTTTTCGTCGTCCCAGGTGACTCCTTGGACTGAGGTGACGGCCAGGGGCGGTTCTGCGGCAGCACGCGCTGCCAACGGAATGGCGGCAGTAGTCATGACCAGCAAGCTAGGAATGAACGAAGTCGGCGGTCCACTCGGTTGCACGCGGTTGCACGAGATCACCCCAAGGTGTCAATGGCGCGCGTGATCCGGACCCGCGCCTCCGGGCCGCGCACGGCGAGCCGGGACAGTTGACCGAAGGCCCGCAGGTACGTCCGGATCTCGCCGGGACTGGTCACGTTGATCTCTGCCGTCAGCGTCTCGACCGCAACTTGCGTTCCGTCGAAAGCGTAGAACGCCTCCAGAGGCCATACGGTTCGCCGAGCCTCGAAGGGAATGATCCCGAGGGACACGTTCGGCCGCTTCATCACCGATAGGAGTGAGCCGAGTTGAGCGGCCATCGCCGTTTCGTCGCAGACCCGGTAGTACAGCACCGTCTCCTCGAGAAGCAGCGCGAATGTGTGGTCGCCCTCCACGACCACGCGAGAGCGGGCGAGACGAGCGGCCACGGCCTCCTCGATGTCGTCGGGAGTGTGCTGGAAAGCCGTGATGGACCGGAGGAGACCCGTGGCGTACTCCCCGGTCTGAAGCAGTCCGGGTACAAGATTCGAGGCATAGACACGGAAGTTGCGCGTTCTCCGGTAGAGCGGGGTGGTCTTTTCGTGGACGCGACGCATCCCGTCACGGTGGAGCCGCTGCCATTCCACGTACATCGCATCGGCACTCCGTGACGCCGCTATCAGGTCGGCGGCCAATTCCGGTACGCCACAGGCATCGCACCACGCACGGATGTCCGAGTCGGAAGGCGGTGTGATCCCCCGCGCGATACGCGAGGACTTCGACTTGCTCCACCCGCAGCGGTCAGCCAGGTCCAGCCCTGTCAGACCGGCGTCGCGCATCGCTTCGGTCAGACGCTCGGCGATGGCAGCACGGGCGCTCCTCGCCGACGAGAGCGGAGATGCAGACATGATCCGGCTGACCGTTTTCCGTCAGACGGCGTACTTCTCGTGGGGGGTCGCGCGCTCCCATACCCTGTGGAACGCCATCGCGCACAAGGTGGCGGCAGACGGATCGTCGGTCTGCTCGGTCCGCAGCCAGCGGCCCTCGTCGTCGAAGACGTTGAACTGGACGAGGCGGCTGTCGAACAACCAGAAGTCGTGCTCAGGGAGCACAATGCCCGAGGTGTCGTTCCTGGGCAGCCAGCGGATGTCCTCGCCTGCCGCGATGTTGGTGAAGGAGAACGAGTGCTCGTAGCGGATGTACTCGCTCGGGGGCTCCGAGATCACACGGGCCCGCCGCACGACGACGCCTCGGCCGGTGACCTCCTGTACCAGGTCGAGCCAAGGACGCCACCAGGACCCACGGTCGGCCGGATCCAGCCGATGCCCCTGCTTCCAGGCATCGAAGCCGGCGGTTTCGTTCTCCATCACGTAGGTGTCACGCAGTTCCAGGTGCACCGCCGAATGATCCACTGACCGGAGCAGGTCACCGAAGCTGTTCAGGCTCTGCGACATTCAGCGCCTCCCTGAGAAGTGGAATCATCCGCCTCGGGACTCGGACGATCCCCTCGTGCGCGGGCATCGCGACGTCCTGGTTGCAGATCTGCTCCGTATCGCTGTCCACCTTCACCCCCTGGAACAGCAGTTCGCCGGTGCCGTCGTCGACCCAGACGGCAGGCGAGCCGTGATCCCCGGATTCCGGGTCCTTCCCGATGAACCGTAATGCCATCATGACCTCCGATGCCGAGCCGGCGTGTGCGCCGGGATGTCACCGCCCCGCGCCGGGGTCCTCGTTCGGCCAGTAGTCGGGCGGCGGGGCCGGCGGGCCTGGGGGGAGCGGGGGCGGTGTGGTGG
>NZ_JADKYB010000010.1 GCF_016918855.1 Actinacidiphila acididurans | reverse complement strand
CCCCAGAACTCCCCCCTTGCAGTTCCCGGAACCCCCTTTGAGTACCTGGAGGAAGATCCCATGAGCGGCAAGCCGTCACGTCGGCAGATCCTGAGAACCGGCGGATTGGCGGTCGGCGGCAGCGTCCTGGCAGGCATGGGCCTGCCCGGCACGGCCCACGCCTCCGCCCCGTCCGCGTCGTCCGCGCCGTCCGGCGCCCCGTTGGTCGACTTCCTCTTCCGCGACGACACCGCCGACGCCGGCGCGCGCCTGAGCGACCTCATGCAGCGTCTGACGCTGGAGGAGAAGATCGCGATCAGCACCGGCAGCGTCTCGTCCGCCGTCCCGCGCCTCGGCCTCAACGCCGGCCGCAGCGGCGGCGGCGAGGGCCTGCACGGCGTCAAGGACAGCAAGCACGCCACCGTGTTCCCCAGCCCCCTGGGCATGTCCCAGTCCTGGGACGAGGACCTGTTCCAGCACATCGGCGACATCGTGGCGACCGAGTCCCTCGCCGACAACGGCCCCACCAACCGCCTGGTGCCCGTCCTGGACATCCTGCGCGACCCGCGTGCGGGCCGCGCCTACGAGTCGATGGGCGAGGACGCCCACCTCATCGGCACCCTCGGCCGGGCGATGACCGGCGCGATGAACCAGCGCAGCGCGGACGGCTACCAGCAGTTCCTGCCCACCCTCAAGCACTTCCTGGGCTACAACAACGAGATCAACCGGCTGTGGACCAACACGGTGATGCCGCCCCGCGTCGCCCGGGAGTACTACGTCAAGTCCTTCTGGCTGTGCATCGCCTCGGGCAACGCCAAGAGCGTGATGACCTGCTACCACCTCGTCAACGGCAAGCCGGTCTCGGTCAGCCCGTTCCTCCAGGAGATGCTCCAGGAGTGGACGCCGGACTTCGAGGGCACCGGCCACCACGAGTTCCGCACCGTCAACGACTACGGCAGCGGCTCGAGCATGTGGGTGCACAGCCAGCGCTACTTCGCCGACGACCCCACCGGCCGCTCCCGCGGCAGCGCCCAGGGCGTCCGCAACGGCCAGATGTCCTGGAGCTTCCGCTCGTACGGCGACCCGGTCGCGCAGATCTACGACGCGCTGGCCCGCGGGCTGCTCACCGAGCAGGACCTCGACGACAACGCGCAGCGCAGCCTGGCGCTGAGCCTGCGCCTGGGCGACCTGGACCAGTTGCGGATCCGCAGCCCCTACATCGCCCGTACCGCCGTGACCCGCAGCTCCCTGCTGCCGGGCAACCGGCCGATCGCGATGCGCGCCTCCCAGGAGCAGATCGTCCTGCTCAAGAACGACGACGACACCCTCCCGCTGCGCGGCAAGGCCACCCGGGCGGCGGTCCTGCTCGGTTCCATGGGCGAGGAGGTCCTCAAGGACCACTACACCGGCAACTGGGCCTACGCGATCCCCCTGAAGGACGCGCTGCAGAACAAGCTCGGCGCCGGGAACGTCCACTACAGCCGGGCCGTCGACACGGTCGCGCTGAAGGCGAGCAACGGCAAGTACCTCAAGAGCGCGAACAACGCGTTCAGCGAGCCCGGTTCCTCGACCGCGTCCGACACGCCCGTCCTCGCCGCCGGAACCCCGAAGACCGACAACGCCGTTCAGAGCACCGAGACCGACCTGCTGTTCGAGGTGTACGACTACGGGGGCCTCGACAAGCTGCTGCGCACGCCGGTCAACGACCGCTTCGTGCAGGTCCCGCACGTGACGGCCTCGCCGGCGAACGGCGGCGCGCTCGTCAACAACACCTCGGCGCCCGGCCAGGCCAGCCTGGTGAGCGGCGCGACGCAGTACGTCAACTACCAGAAGCTGCGGCTCGTCCCCACCCCCGACGGCAAGTACGGCCTGTACAGCCCGGTGGCCGGTGACGGCGCCAACAACAGCTACGGCCTGAGCGCGATGGCGTACGACCAGGACGACGAGGACGTCAACAACGGCAGCTACCTGCGCCTGATCACCTCCGGTGCGCAGGCCGGGGGGATCGTCGCGGACACCACCGAGGGCCACGTCGGCCCGTACCGCGACGAGCAGCACACCGGCGGCCCGGACATCGCCACCGCCCCGTTCGACCGCAGCGGCTCCGACACCGTGGCCGACTCCCTGCCCGGCGAGTACACGTTCGACCTGCAGTCCGTGCAGACCAGTGAGCAGGCCATCGAGTCCGCGCTGGCCGGCGCCCCCGCCGACGCCCCCGTCCTCCTCGTCGTCGGTTACGAGCCGCACCTGAACGCCCGCGAGGCCGTCGACCTGTACCGCACGGGCCTGAGCGACCAGCAGATGCGCAACATCGACTACCTGACCGGCACCAAGGGCCGCGACGTCGTCCTGATCGTGAAGACCGGCAGCCCGATGACCATCGACAAGGCCGTCCACGACAACCCCAGGGTCAAGGCGATCGTCGAGATCGGCCACTCCGGGCAGGAAGAGGGCAGCGCCCTGGTCAGCGCGCTGTTCGACGACGGGTACTCGGTGCCCGCCACCGGCTGGGCCCCCACCGCGGACGTCTACCAGCCCTACGGCTCCTACAGCGCCTACCCGGGCCACCTCGGCACCGGCGGCTCCGTCCCGGCGTACTCCCCGGCCGGCCGGCTCACCGCGACCTGGTACGAGTCGATCGCGTCGATGACCGGCGCGAGCGAGGACCACCCGCCGGAGTCCTACCGGTGGCCCGCCTACGACGAGGCCGGCAACGACAACCTCGGCAACCTCAACGGCACCGTCCCCACCGGCCTGCTGACGTACGACATCATCAAGGGCGGCCGCACCTACCAGTACTTCACCGGGGACGCGCTCTACCCGTTCGGATACGGCCTGACGTACACCTCCTTCGCCTACTCCGACCTGAAGGTCTCCAAGGTCGCGCAGGGGACGTTCACCGTCTCCGGGCGCCTGACCAACACCGGGCAGCGCGTGAGCGACGAGGTCGTCCAGATCTACAGCCGGTACACCGGCACCGCGTCGCGGATCGTCCAGCCCAACAACCGCCTGATCGCCTTCGGCCGGCTCCGGGGCATAGCCCCCGGCGAGTCGCGGCGCTTCTCCTACGACATCGACCTCCAGGACAAGCTCGGCGTGTGGGACGTCGAGACCGGCGCGTACATCGTCGAGCCCGGCGCCTACCGCATCAAGGCGGCGAAGTCCTCCTCCGACGCCGGCAAGGACGTCACCCTCCAGGTGACCACCGCGAACGGCGGCCGGGCCGCGGCCCACCGCGACCTCAACCGGCAGGCCCTGGCCGAGGACTTCGACGACTACAGCGACCTCGGCGGCCGGATGACGGACATCGAACTGCTCTCCGCCTCCGATGCTTTCCACTCCGACACGGCCGTGGAGTTCCGCCACGACGGGGCGTGGATCGCCTTCAAGGACGTCGCGATGCCGGCCGGCACGAAGTGGTTGACCCTGCGCGCCGGTTCCGACCGCACCGGGACGGTCAAGGTCTACGCCCTCCCGGCCGGCTCGCCCGCCACGGCCCTGAAGTCCGCCTCGCCGCTCGCGTCGTTCCCGGTCCAGGACACCCGGCCGGTCCCCAACCTGCCCACGGGACTGGGCCGCGGGCCCATCGCCGTCTCCGGCCAGCCGTACGGCAACCTGCCCTACCCCGGCTCCCCGGCCGGGCAGAACGGCAAGGACGCCGGCGGGCAGCCGTACAGATACGCCTACATCAAGCCCGGCTGGATGAACACGGCCGCGAAGGTCTCGGCGCCCTCCCGCTCCGGCGGATCGCGCTACGACGTCTACGTGGTGGCCGAACGCCGGGGCACCCGGCTCGAGTGGCTGAAGTTCGGCACCGCGCAGGAGACCACCCAGAAGATCGCCATCGCGGAGCAGGACACCCTCGACTCGATCCGCGAGCGCGGCGGCACCCTCGCCCTGAGCGCCGAGCTCACGCCGGCCACCTCGGTCTCCCCGGTGCAGTGGTCGGTGTCGGCCCCGAACGGCTCGCCCACCCGGCTGGCGACGATCAACGCCGGCACCGGCGTCCTGCAGGCCACCGGCGGCGGCAACGGCACCGTACTGGTGACGGCCACTTCCGGGGACAGCCGGGCCACCCGGGAGGTCCTCGTCACCAACCAGCGCGCCGCCGACCAGGTCACCATCGGCGCGAAGGCGATGACGGTCGACTACATCCTCCTGCGCACCGGCAGCGGCTTCGGCCCCAACGACAACATCCAGCGGTTCAAGGGCACCAACCAGCAGACCGCGGTGTACTCCGGCCTGTTCAGCGAGAACCCCAACGCCTACTACCTGGCCGGCACCTACCTGACCGTCCCCGACTCCGAACTGAAGTGGCAGGTCACCGGCACCGACGGCGGACCCACCGCGCTGGCGACCGTCGACGCCGTCGGCCTGGTCACCGCGACCGGCACGGGCGACGGCGAGGTGGTGGTCACCGCGACGCTGGTCAGGAACCCCGACATCACCGGCCGGCGCGTCCTGACGCTGACCAACCAGGCCCCCAAGAACGCCTACACGATGATCCAGGCGGAGAACTACGACGCGACGACCGGCGACAAGGCCGCCGCCACCACCTGGGGCTTCGGCGGCAACCAGTTCGGCCTGCAGATCCCCATGCCGGCCGGCAGCACCTGGACCTACCGCAACGTCGACTTCGGGCACACCGGCCCGGACCGCGCCGAGATCCGCCTCGCCCCCGACGACACCACCCGTAACCTCACCGTCCAGATCTGGGCCGACGCCCCCACCACCGCCTCCGGCGGCACGCTCCTGGCCACCGTCCAGGCCGCCACCTCGGGCAACAACGTCCTCTACGACACCTTCACCGCCCAGATCGCGGGCAAGATCGCCGGCGTCCACGACATCTTCCTGACCCCCTCCGCCCCCACCCGCCTCAACTGGTTCGCCTTCGCGGCGGCCGCGCACGCCTGACGCGATCCGATGCGATCCGACGTTGACTGACGTGCACTGACGCGGACGAGCCGGGCGCGCCCATCGCGCGCCCGGCAAGGCACCCCGGCCCGGGACCTCCCGGCCGGGGTGTCCCGCGTCCCCGACGTGCTCAGGGAAGCCGTGCGGCGTCGATGTCCAGGACGAGGACTTCCCGGTCGGCTGCGACCACCAGGCTCTCGGCGTCGAACGCCAAAGCTGTGACCGGATAAGGGGTCGGAAAGGCATCACGCAGGGTTCCCGAGCGGAGGTCTCGGATCTCGATCAGCTGCCGGTCGGTCTTTGTCACGAGGGCCGCGAGGGAATACAGCGGTGAGTTCGTGCAGGCCAGGACGTCCGCCGGACCTGTGGTGCCGAAGGAGGCGGCGCACCGTCCGTCGTGGAGGTCCACGACGGCGAAGTGGCCGTCCCCGTACACCACAACTGCGGAAGGCCGGCCGTTCACCAGCGCGGTCTCCAGGTGGGAGACGTGCTCGTGACGTGGCAGGCGGTACTCGGCGCGGCATCTGCGGGTCCGCAGGTCCCACACCCTCAGCGCGTGAGCCGTCTCCGGATTCGCCTTCTCGATGCGGCGTGCGGTGAGGAGCACGGGCGTGCCGGTCACCGGTGCGATGGCCGTTGTTCCGGCGCCGAGGCCGAAACGGCCGACCTCCTGGTCGTCCGTCACGTCCCGGAGAACGGCGCGGTGCCGTTCATCGGGCAATTCCTCTACGAAGACGGCCACGCTCCGGCCGTCGACGTCCGCCACGCCCTGGAGGGTGGTTTCGGCGGGCCGGACCAGGTCGCGGGCCGTGCGCGTGGCGGAGTCCCACACCTGGACCTCGGGCTCGGGGGGATAAGGGCGGCCGCTTCCTGCGGTGAGCACGAGGAGTGAGGTCCCGGAGCCGGCCCCGGCCAGGGCGACCCGTTGCACCGGCCAGGAGTGGCCGCGGATGTCTGCGATTCTGCTGCCGTCCCGCAGATTCCACAGCAACACCTGCCCGATGTGCATGCCGTCGCCCCAGTCCTCGCCGCCGACTGTGGCGGCGACCGGCGTGCCGTCCATCCTCCCGACAGCGACGGCTGCGTTGTCGAAAGCCGGCCCTTCGATCGGCTCGGCAAGGTCGGGTCCCTCGCGCAGGTCCCACACCAGGGTGTTTCCGGCGCCGGACGTCACGGCCACCGGGATGCCGTCGGCATAGGTGCAGTGGACCGTGTCGATGGTGGTCACCGCGGGCAGGGGCGTCTCACGCTGATGTCCGGTGGCCAATTCCCAGACGGAGATGCGGCCGTCGTTCATGGCGGCGCCGAATCCACGGGTCGCCCCTACGACCAGCAGCACCACACCGTCGACGACGAGGCAGGCCATGTCCACCACCTGGCTCCGAGGGGCGATCGGCGTGGGCATCTCCTCCAGGGTCCGCAGGTTGAACAGGCGCACCTGCTCACTCGCGGTCACCGCGACGGGGATCCCGTCCACCTCGGCGCACGCGACGGCGCGTACGCCGTCGCCCAGTTCGGCCCGCATACTGCCTGTCCGCAGGTCCCACACCATGATCCGGTCGTCGACGGCCGTGACGACGACCGGTGCGTCGTCCACCGTCGTGCACGTCATGGCCGAGAGGCCGCTCGGGTGGCCGACGAGCGCGCACCGCGGAATTCCGGTCCTCAAGTCCCACACGAGGACCTCGTCGCCGTCGTCCCCCGGTAGCCGTGACACTCCGACCGGCTCGCCGTCGACCGTGCCGCAGGCCACCGTGGGGCCGGGGCGGCCGAACCGAACGCGGTGACCGGTGAAGACGGCCTTGGCCCGACCCGTCACGAGGTCGAGCACCGCTACCGCGGTGTCGAGCCCCGTGACCAGGACCGCCGAGCCGTCGACCTCGCCGTGAGCCACCTGGGAGGAGGAGCCTGCGATCACCGAATGCGCGAAAGGATTGAGCATGCCGCCGGTCGCCCACCGCGGGCGCACCGCCAGCCCGTCGTTCAGCCCACGTGCAAGGCCGGTCGCCCTGTACCGGGCGGCGTCGAGGGCGAGGAGTCGGTGCCGGCGCGCGGGCGAGGACCCGCGGTGGGCGACAGCGGACGCCGTGTACACCGCCCGGACGGTGCGGCCGAATGCCGTGCGCGTGTGCGGCAGTGCCGACAGCAGACCCTCGGGGTCGGAGTGGACCAGGTAGCCGACGTCGGACACCAGCGTGTCGATCCGACCGGACGCCACGGCGTGCGCCCCAAGGTGGCGCAGTGCGTAGGGGTGGGCCCGGGACCAGTCGCGGGTCGCGTCGACGCCGTAGGGCACGTCGCTGAGGACCTCGACGAACGCCCGGTGCACCGAACGCGCGTCGGCGCTGCCCCCGCGCAAGTGGTCGGCCAGCGCCTGGTGGTACAGGCGGTACACGGACCGGCCCGCCTCCTGCGATTCGACGACGTAGGCACCCGCGTGTGCCTGCAGCCATTCCAGGTCGGCGTCCGTGTACGTGCGCCCGGACACCTTGGCGGCCAGCGACGCCCACACCCCCGCCCAGGGCAGCCCCTGCCCCAGCGCGTACGCCAGCGGGCGCAGAAGGTCCTCCGCGCGGCCCGCGGCCGCGCCGAGTCTGCTGTCGAGGTCCGCCTGCATGGCGGGGCCGACCATGCTGGGCAGGGAGCGGACCCAGCGGGCGTCGGCCGGGTCGGCTGCCGTGTCGCGGGCAGCCAGGGTTCCGGCGACGATCCGGGCGACGAGGAAGGAGCCGGCCGCAGCGCGTACGACGGCCTGCGCCGCGGCCCGCGCGTGGGCGGGCGGGACCAACCGGTACGGGCTTGCCCGGTGCCCGTCGAGCAGGCACCGGATGGTGTACCGGAGCAGGCCGTCGGGGTCGGCGTACCGCTCGTCACCCAGGTCGATCACGTGGGGCCGGGGCCAGCCGGTCGCGCGGCCGTAGAGCGCCTGTTCGCCACCCGGTTCGAGAAGGGGCAGCAGGTGCGGGCGGGTGCCCAGGAGCATCCGTACCGGCGGGCCGTGGCCGTCGGTTCCCGCGGCAAGGAGGGGGCGCAGCAGGAAGGTGATCAGCTCGTGGGGGTCGGCGGCCTCGTCCAGGGCGTCGATGAGCAGGGTGAAGGGACGTTCGGTGCGGTGCAGGCGGGCGCGCAGCGCGGCGATCAGTCCGGTGGTGTCGTTCTCGGCGGTGCCCAGGGCGGCTGCGATGCCGACGCGGATCTGTGCGACGGTCAGGCCGCCGGCGTAGACGGCGATGTCGACCGCTCCGGACGGCGGCAGGGCGCCAGCGGGCAGACCGATGCCGTCGACGGGAACGGACCTTCGACGTGCGGGTTCCGCGAGGGCGGCCACGAGGCCGAGGAGCGCGGTCTTGCCCACGCCCGGGCCGGCGGTGACGACGAGGGCGGGCTGTGCCGGGGAAGGGGAGGCGAGCCAGCGCGAGACATCGGTGAGTGCTGCGTGCCGGCCGGTGAACCACCAGGCTCCGTTGTCCGCTGCCGGTCCTGGGGCGTTGTCCGCGGCCGGCACGCCGTCGTCGTCAGGGAGCGTGCCCTTGGCGCTCGGGAGGAAACGCGTACGGAACTCCGCCTCGCGCCGGTCCGCTTCGGACTCCCAGCTGAGAGCGCCCTGGAACCGTAGGTCGAGGCCGGCTTCGTCCGGGCGGTGCCGGGGGTTGGGCAGGAAGGCGGGGACCGGTCCGTTCAGGCCGATGGCGGTCCAGCCGATGTGCTGATGAGCGGGGCGTGCGGGGTTGGCGTTCATGGCGCCGACCACGGCTCCCAGGTCCAGAGCAGCCGGAATCCGCCCGGCCGTGGAAGGGGCGTCGACGGCCTCGGCGAGCAGCCGGGGGAGGGCGCCGGGATGTGCCTGTTCGAATGGGCGCGTTGCGGCGACGACGACCAGGCCGGAGTCTGACGGCCCGGTCCAGTCGCGTTCCATGCTGCTGAGCGCGGCGGCTGCGGCCTGGTTGCCTCCCTGGCCCGAGTAGCAGGTGTCGAGGACGAGGAGCAGGCGACGTAAGGGGGTGTCCAGCAGCATGGCTTCGGCCAGCCGGACCGTCGGCAGCAGGAAGGCTTCGTCGTCGGGGTCCGCGTCCGCGGCCATCAGGACGTGGCGGCCGTTCTCCAGGATCTGGCCATGGCAGCTGAGATACATCACGAGGTGGTCGTCGGGCCGGATCCGCTGCCGGCACAGGGCCCGCATTCGTTGCGTGAGGTCCGCCTCGGAGGGGTCGATGCCCGGCTCCGGCAGAAGGGTGTACCCGAGGGTGCGGGTGAACAGGTCGATGATGTCGGAGCGGGCGCCTACGAGGGTCGGCTTGTCGAGTTCCGGGGCCCGGAGGTGGCGGGCAACAGCGGCGGCGATCAGCAGACGCCGGCCGGCGGCGGGTCCAGGGCCGGGGCCCGGGCCGAGACGGGCCATCAAGCGGTCACCGCAAGCCGGCCGCGATGGCCTCGCCCGTCCGACGCTCCGTCAGGTACGGCCGGATGTCGTGGGCGTGCGCACCGTTGTGGGTGCGGATGTTGCGGACCCGCCCGAACCGCGGACCCAGGTCCTTCTCCAGCGCGACGACATCGGCGGCGTCGGCCAGGTTTGTCCAGATGAGGTTGTCGTCCCCCGGCCAGGCGCCGATGCCGTCCGCGCCGGGGGAGGGGCGCAGCCGGTCGAAGATGAGGTTCCGGATCCCCAGGGGCGATCCCACCGTGACGAAGGCGCGCACGCGATGACGCAGCCGGACGGCGCACAGGGCCTCGTAGGCCACCACGGAACCCAGCGAATGCGCCACCACGACCTCGACCTCCCCGGTCAGCAGTTCCGAGACGCGTCGGCGTGTCTTGAGACGGGTGACAGGATCCAGCAGGTAGCCGCTGACCTGTTTCAGGTCGCCGACCATGGTCCGCAGGGCCAGCCCGGCCATGAAGGGTGAGGCGCTCAGGGCGCGCAGCGCGGTCTGGGCCGTACGCGGGGTCCGGACCAGAGTGTCGGCTCCGGGGGCGACCACGGACGGATCGGTCTCGGCGGCGGCCGCCCACCAGGCCGCAAGGAGTTCGCTCTCGAAACCCTCGGCCACGTCACCGGCGCGGTAAACCCTCTCTCCGACCGCCAGGACTTCCCCGGGCGGGCGAAAGAGGTCGCCGTAGAAAGCCATTCCGACATCGCCGTCCGCGAGCAGCCCCGCGACACCCGCGCGGTCCAGTCCGTCCCTGAGGGCCGGGAGCCACTCGGCGAGCAGATCCTCCTTGCCGCGCAACTGCTGCGCCATTCCGTGTACGCACAGGACCCGCAACGCTTCCCCACCCTTCGCTGCCCGTGCGATTGCCGGACCAGTGCAGGGTATGTCCTGGACCGACAGACCCGCTGGGCTTTGGTGCACACCCACCGGAGTCATGCCGTCTGAAGGTCGCTGGATTCGGCGCATGGGAAGCCTGCGGGACATCCCGACCACCGCGACTCGGTCACCGTCCGAATCGCGGTGTGAGCCGTCAATCACTCCCGAGCCGGAAGACTGCTGGTTTCAGAGACCACGGATCACCAGGTGACCGGCAGCGCCTGGAGGCCGCGGAAGACGAGTTCCGGGACGTAGGTGAGTTCGGACTCGTCAACGGCGAGGCGCAGGTCCGGATAGCGTTTCACCACGGACCCGATCGCCACCCGCATCTCCCGGCGGGCCAATATCGCGCCGAGGCAGAAGTGCGGGCCGTGCCCGAAGGCGAGGTGGGCTGCCGGTCCTTCGCGCGTGATGTCGAAGCGGCCGGGATCCGGGTACACACCGGGGTCGCGGTTGGCCGCGACGATGACCGGCAGGACCGGTTCGCCGGCTCCCAGTTCGATGCCGTCCAGTTCGACGGGCTCGGTCGTGACGCGGACCTCGGCCGAGGTGAAAAGCCTGCTGTAGCGCAGTAGCTCGTCGACCGCCGGTCCGATCAGGTCCGGTGACGACCGCAGCAGCGCGAGTTGGTCCGGGTGGCGCAGCAGGGTCAGCAACGAGTTGCCCAACTGGTTGACCGTCGTCTCGTGGCCGGCGATCAGCAGGCCCTCGAGGTTGGCCAGCAGCTCGGGTTCGGTGAGGTGGTCGCCCTCGTCGTTGGCGGCGGCCAGCGCCGAGATCAACCCGTTGTCGGGATTCGCCCGCTTCTCACGCACCAGATCGGCGAGCCAGTCCTGCATCTCGCCCTGCGCCGCCCGCAGTTCGTCCGGAGTGATGTTCGTGACGAACAGCCGCCTGGTCCACCTGCGGATGGCCTCCGCCTCGGAGTAGGGCACGCCGAGCAGCTCGCAGATGACCATCAACGGCAGCGGAGCGCAGAGACCTGCCACAAGATCCGCGGTGGGATCGAGGGAGTCGAGCAGGGAATCCACGATGGACTGCACGCGTGGCTCGAGCTGATCGACCATGCGTGGGCTGAACGCCTGCGACATCAGCTTGCGCAGGCGGCCGTGGCGCTCGCCGTCCAGGCTGGAGACCAGTAACGGGTCGGCGGCGACGGACAGTTTCAGCGGGCTGCCCGGAAGTGTGGCCGCCTCCCGGCTGAACCGGCTGTCGCTCAGGACCTGGCGCACCGCCTTGTAGGAAAGGGCGAGCCAGACGTCTGTCGGACCCATCGCCGCGAGGACGACCGGAGCCTGCGCGAGCAGAGCCTCGGCCTCGGGCTCGTTGTCGAGGTGGTGTGGTGTGGTGAGGGGGAACGTGGCTCGCATCGCTGCCTCCTGACTGGATGGCACCAGGGGCGGGCACGGGTGGTGATCGCCGTGCGGAAGTCGTCCCGGGTGGCCGGATGACGGTCGAGGACGTTCTTTGCGCGAGTGCGAGTGGGGATTCTAGGGCGATGTCACTGGCGGCGTCGACGGTGCCCATGAACCCGGCCCGGTCGCGGCGGTGCAGGCGCGGACGAACGTCCGTGACCGCACCGGCAGGTTTACCGGCAGATGCGTCAGCAGATCCGCCGGCGGACACTGCGACGGGCCGGCGGTAAGAAACGACGCCTTTCATGGGGCACGGGACGGATTTCGCCACGGTGCCTTTGTCATGCAGGCATGTGACGTTGTGATGTGCTTCGTTTGAGACAGCCTTGGTCTGGCCTATGGCGATGGCGTGAGGCTGCTGGCATGCTCGTCTGCGCGGCGGGCCGATCATCGCCTCGGCCCCTACGCGCAGCTCACCAGCGCATCTTCCTCAAAGATCGCCAACGCTGTCGCTTTCGAGGACCGCTCCACTGATCCAGGCGCCCGTAGCGCGATCGAGTCCGGTTCGGATACGACCGCGTCGCCGGGCTGCCCGCGCGCTCGATAATCCGGCCACTCGCGCGGCCGGAGCCGCACCGTCGGGACTGCTACGGAAACACCCCGCCTTCCTTCATTCCCCGGCTCATGAGGTGTCGATGTGATGCGCTTCCCCATGGATTCGGCCGCTGATCGTGTCGCTGTCATCGGAATGTCGGGCAGGTTGCCGAAAGCCCCGGATCCGGAGGCGTTCTGGCGACTGCTGTGCGACGGGGCCGACGCGATCACCGCGCCGCCCGCGGGCCGGCAGGGCGTGCGGCACGGCGGCTGGCTGGACCGGGTGGACGGCTTCGACGCGGCGTTTTTCGGTGTGTCCCCCCGTGAGGCCGCCGGCATGGACCCGCAGCAGCGGCTCATGCTCGAACTCGCCTGGGAGGCGCTGGAGGACGCCCGGATCGTGCCGAGCACGCTGACGGGCGGTCCGACGGGGGTGTTCGTCGGCTCGATGTGGGAGGACTACACGTCCCTGGCCTACCCCCGCCACATCACGCCGCACACGCTGACCGGCACCAGCCGGGGCGTCATCGCCAACCGCGTCTCGCACTTCCTCGGCGTGCGCGGGCCGAGCATGACGGTCGACACGGCACAGTCGTCGGCGCTGGTCGCGGTGCATCTGGCGGTCGAGAGCCTGCGCCGCGGCGAGTCGGCGCTCGCCCTGGCCGGCGGGGTGAACCTCAACCTGACCGCCGCCCGCGAGGAGGGCGCGGTGGAGTTCGGCGGCCTGTCCCCGGACGACCGCTGCTTCACCTTCGACGCCCGGGCCAACGGCTTCGTCCGCGGCGAGGGCGGCGCCTTCCTCGTCCTGAAACCGCTGGACCGGGCCCTGGCCGACGGGGACCGCGTCTACGGCGTCATCCGGGGCAGCGCGGTCAACAACGACGGCGCCACACGGAGCCTGACCGTGCCCAGCGCGCAGGCCCAGGAACAGGTCATCCGCGAGGCACTGGCCCGCGCCGGTGTGCGTCCCGCGGACGTGCAGTACGTGGAACTGCACGGCACCGGCACCGCCGTCGGCGACCCCATCGAGGCCGCCGCCCTCGCGGCGGCCTACCGCGACCCGGCCGTGTCCGGCGACACCGATTCCGGCGACACCGAGTCCCGTGACACCGAGGGCGCCCCCGACAGCGCCTTGCGGGTCGGGTCCGCCAAGACGAACGTCGGCCACCTGGAAGGCGCCTCGGGCATCGTCGGCCTGCTGAAGGCCGTCCTCAGCGTGTACCACCGCGCGCTGCCGCCGAGCCTGAACTACGAAACCCCCAACCCGGGCATCCCCCTCGACGCACTGGCGCTGCGGGTCCAGACCGCTCTGACCCCCTGGCCGCGGCCCGACGCGCCCCTGCTCGCCGGTGTGTCGTCGTTCGGCATGGGCGGCACCAACGCGCACGTGATCGTCGAGCAGGCGCCCGATCCGGCCGCGCCGCCGGCCCCACGGGGCGCCCCCGAGGCCCGGCCGGTGGCGCCCTGGATCGTCACGGCGAGGACCAAGCAGGCCCTGCGCGCGCAGATCGAGCGCCTGCGCGAACACGTACGCAGCCACCCGGACCTGACCGGCGCCGAGGTCGCGCACGCGCTGGCCACCACCAGAACCCGTTTCGCGCACCGCGCGGTCCTGCTCGACTCCGCCCAGGTCGCCGCAGGCCGGGCCGGCACCCCGGGCCGTACCGTCTTCGTCTTCCCCGGCCAGGGCGCGCAGTGGGTCGGCATGGGCCGGGAGCTGTACGTCGCCTACCCCGTCTTCCGGGCCGCCATGGACGAGTGCGCCGAGGCCCTGGCCCCGTACACCGACTGGTCCCTGGCCGACGTCCTCGACGGCGCCCCGCTCGATCGCGTGGACGTCGTGCAGCCCGCTCTGTTCGCGGTGATGGTGTCCCTGGCGGCACTGTGGCGCTCCTTCGGTGTCGAGCCCGACGCGGTGGTCGGGCACTCGCAGGGCGAGATCGCCGCGGCGTACGTCGCGGGCGCGCTGTCGCTGTCCGACGCGGCCCGGGTCGTGGCACTGCGCAGCCGCGCGCTGGTGGCGCTGACCGGCCGGGGCGGCATGGTGTCCGTGGCCCTGTCCGCCGAGCGGGCCGAGGACTACGTGTCGCGCTGGGGCGGCGCGCTGACGGTCGCCGTGGTCAACGCCACCGGCTCGGTCGTGGTGTCCGGCGACACGCAGGCCCTGTCCGAACTGGTCGAGTCCTGCGCGGCGGACGGTGTCCGCGCACGCGTCGTCCCGGTGGACTACGCCTCCCATTCCGCGCACGTCGAGGCGATCCGCGAGCGGCTGCACACCGAACTGGACGGTGTGCGGCCGCGGCAGGGCACCATCCCGTACTACTCCGCGGTCACGGGCGGCCTCCTCGACGACACCACGGGACTCGACGCCGGCTACTGGTACCGCAACCTGCGCGAGCCGGTCCGCTTCGACCTGGCCACCGCCGCACTGCTGGCGGACGGGCACGACGTCGTGGTCGAGGTCAGCCCGCACCCGGTGCTGCTGCCCGCCCTCGAGCAGACCCTCGAACAGGCCCGCGAGCAGACCGGCGTACCCGGCCTCGCCACCGGCACGCTGGGCCGTGACCAGGGCGGGCCGGACGTCTTCCTGACCGCGCTGTCCCGGCTGTTCGTGGCGGGCGTGCCGGTCGACTGGTCCCCGGCCGTCGCCGAGGCCGCGCCGGTCGACCTGCCCACGTACGCCTTCCAGCGCCGCTCGTACTGGCTGCCCGAAGCGACAGCCGGGCAGAGCGTACGGACCCCGGCCGGCCCGGAAACCGGCGACACCGGGGCGGGCGGCACGGACCCGGGCGGCACCGACACGGTCGACCCGGAGCCGGGCGACAAGCCCGACGCGGCCGACGTCGACGCGGCCTCCGTGGTCACCGCGCAGATCGCCCTCGTGCTGGGCCACGAGGACCCCGCGGACATCGATCCCGCGCTCACCTTCAAGGACCTCGGCTTCGACTCGGTCACCGGCCTCGAACTGCGCAACCGCCTGGCCGGCGCGCTGGACCGGCCGCTCCCCTCCGGGCTCGTCTTCGACCACCCGACGCCCGCGGAGCTGATCGACTGGCTGCGCACCGGCCCCGGCGACCGGCCGGCCCCCGCCGCCGCGCCCGTCCACGACGACCCGGTCGTCATCGTGGGGATGGGCTGCCGCTTCCCCGGCGGGGTCGCCTCCCCGGACGACCTGTGGCGGCTCGTCGCCGAGGGCGTGGACGCGATCGGCGACTTCCCGGACGACCGCGGCTGGGACCTGGGCGGCCTGTACGACCCGGAACTGCGCGCCGCGGGCACCACGTACATCACCCGGGGCGGGTTCCTGGAGGCGGTGGCCGGCTTCGACGCGCCGTTCTTCGGCATCTCGCCCCGCGAGGCGCTCGCCATGGACCCGCAGCAGCGGCTCGTGCTGGAGACGGCCTGGGAGACGTTCGAGCACGCCGGGATCGACCCGGCCGCGCTGCGCGGCAGCCGGACCGGCGTGTTCACCGGCGTCTGGTCGTCCGGCTACGCGACCGGGCCGGGCCTGCCGGAGGACCTGGAGGGCTACCTGTTCACCGGCGTCGCGACCAGCGTCACGTCCGGCCGGGTCGCCTACCACCTGGGGCTGCGCGGTCCGGCGCTGTCCGTGGACACCGCCTGCTCGTCGTCGCTGGTCGCCGTCCACCTGGCCGCCCAGGCCCTGCGCGCGGGCGAGTGCTCGCTGGCGCTCGCCGGCGGTGTCACGATCATGGCGACACCGTTCGGCTTCACCGAGTTCTCCCGCCAGCACGGCCTGGCGGGGGATGGCCGCAGCAAGCCCTTCGCGGCCGCGGCCGACGGCACCAGCTGGGCCGAGGGCGCCGGCCTGGTGCTGCTGGAACGCCTGTCCGACGCCCGCCGCAACGGGCACCGGGTGCTGGCGGTCGTCGCGGGAAGCGCGGTCAACCAGGACGGCGCCTCCAACGGCCTGACCGCGCCCAACGGCCCCTCCCAGGAACGCGTCATCCGCCAGGCCCTCGCCAACGCCGGGCTGGAGCCGTCCGAGGTGGACGCCGTCGAAGCCCACGGCACCGGCACCACCCTCGGCGACCCCATCGAGGCCCATGCCCTGCTGGCCGCCTACGGCCAGGACCGGGACGAGCCGTTGTGGCTGGGGTCGGTGAAGTCCAACATCGGCCACACCCAGGCCGCCGCCGGTGTCGCGGGCCTGATCAAGATGGTCATGGCGATGCGGCACGGGCAGTTGCCGCGCTCCCTGCACATCGACGCCCCCACCCCGCACGTCGACTGGACCTCCGGCGGCGTCCGGCTGCTCACCGAGGCCCGGCCGTGGCCCGAGCACGAGCACCTGCGCCGCGCCGGCATCTCGGCCTTCGGCATCAGCGGCACCAACGCCCACCTGATCATCGAGCAGTCCCCCGACCCGGACCCCGGCCACCTTCCCGACCCCGCCGGCCGAGCCGCCCCCACCGCCTGGCTGCTGTCCGCGAAGACCGACGCCGCGCTGCGCGCCCAGGCCGAGCGGCTGCACGCGTACGCGACCGCCCACCCCGACGTCCCGGCCGCCGCGATCAGCCGCGCACTGGCCTCCCGCACCCGGTTCGAGCACCGGGCCGCGGTGGTCGGCGCCGACCGGGACGACCTGCTGTCCGGCCTGGCCGCGCTCCCGCCGGGACTGCCGGACCTGCCGGCCCGTACCGGCGGCACCGTGTTCGTCTTCCCCGGACAGGGGGCGCAGTGGGCGGGCATGGGCCGTGACCTGTACGAGCAGTCCGAGGTGTTCCGCGCCGCCATCGACGCCTGCGCCGCCGCCCTGGCCCCGCACACCGACTGGTCGCTGGTCGACGAACTGCGCCACGGCTCGCTGGACCGCGTCGACGTGGTGCAGCCGGCCCTGTTCGCCGTCATGGTGGCGCTGGCCGACCTGTGGCGGTCCTACGGCGTGCGGCCGGACGCCGTGGTCGGCCACTCCCAGGCGGAGATCGCCGCGGCGTGCGTCGCCGGCGCGCTGTCGTTGGAGGACGCCGCCAAGGTCGTGGCGCTACGGTCCAGGGCACTGGCCGTCCTCGCCGACCGGGGCGGCATGGTGTCCCTCGCGCTGTCCGCCGAACGGGCCGCCGGCTACCTGGCCCCCTGGGGCGAGCGGCTGACCACCGCCGTGGTGAACGGACCCGCGGCCGTCGTGGTGTCCGGCGGCCTCGACGCGCTGGACGACCTGCTGGCCGCCTGCGAGACCGACGGCATCCGCGCCCGCCGCCTGCCCGTCGACTACGCGGCGCACTCGGCGCAGGTCGAGGCGATCCGCGAGCAACTGCTCACCGACCTGGCCGGCATCACGCCGCGCCCGGCGGCGATCCCGTTCTACTCCACGGTGACCGGCGAGCCGGTCGACACCTCCGGTCTCGACGCCGGCTACTGGTACCGCAACCTGCGCGAGCCCGTACGGTTCGACCTGGCCACCGCCCGGCTCACCGCCGACGGCCACGACCTGTTCCTGGAGGTCAGCCCGCACCCGGTGCTGGTGCCCGCGCTGGATGTCGCCGCGACCGGAACACTGCGCCGCGACCACGGCGGCCTCACCGAGTTCCTCGCCGCGGCGGGACGCCTCTACGCCGCCGGGGCCGACGTCGACTGGATGTCGGTCCTGCCCCGCACCGCACCCAGGGCGGACCTGCCCACGTACGCCTTCCAGCGCGAGCCCTACTGGGTGACCGCGACCCCGCCGGCGCCCCGTGACGACTGGCGGTACGAGGTGGCATGGGCGCCGATGAGCGGCGCCGCGGCCCCGGTGGACCCGGCCCGCTGGCTCGTCCTGGGCCCGGCCGGGCACCCGTGGGCGGAGGCCCTGCGGGACCGGGGCTTCACGGTGGCCGACACCTGGGACGCGGCCGACACCCGGCCCGGGCCGGACGGCGTGCTGTCGCTGCTGGCGCTGGACGAGCAGCCGCACCCCGACCACCCGGTGCTCCCGGCCGGCCTGGTCCGCACCCTGGATCTGGTCCGCGCCCTGGACCCGGTACGGACACCGGCCGTCCCGCTGTGGTGCGCGACCAGCGGCGCCGTGAGCACATCCGGCACCGACCCGGTCACCGGCCCCGCCCAGGCCCTGGCGTGGGGCACCGGCGTGTCCGCGGCGCTGGAGTTCCCGCAGGGCTGGGGCGGCCTGGTCGACCTTCCCTCCGTGCCCGACGAGGAGAGCGTGAACGAGCTGCTCGGCGTGCTCGCCGGCACGGGCGAGGACCAGGTGGCGATCCGCGGCACCCGGCGCTTCGTCAAGCGGCTGCGCCGCAAGGCATCGTCGGGCCCGGCCGCGCGGTCCTGGCGGCCGCGGGGCACGGTGCTGGTCACCGGCGGCACCGGCGCGCTCGGCGGACAGGTGGCCCGCCGCCTTGCGCGGCAGGGCGCGGAGCACATCGTGCTGGCCGCCCGCCGCGGCCCCGACGCGCCCGGCGCGGCCGGCCTGCGCGCCGAACTGGAGGCGGCCGGGGCGCGGGTGACCGTGGCGGCGTGCGACGTGGCCGACCGGGACGCCCTGCGGGACCTCGTCGAGCGCGTCGGCGACATCCGCGCGGTCTTCCACACCGCCGGCGCGATCAGGGCGACCAGGCTGGCCGACACGACACCGGCGGAGTTCGCCGAGGTCGTCGCGGCCAAGGTCGCCGGGGCGGCGAACCTGGCCGAACTCCTGCCGGACCTCGACGCCTTCGTCCTGTTCTCCTCCACCGCGGGCGTGTGGGGCGACGGCCACGGCGCGGCCTACGCCGCCGGCAACGCCTTCCTCGACGCCCTGGCCGCCCAGCACCGCGCCCAGGGCCGCGCCACGACCTCCGTCGCGTGGGGCATCTGGGCCGACGGCGGCATGGCGGCCCTTGAGTCGGTGCAGCGCCAGCGCACCCTGCTCGGCCTCGGCGAACTGGACCCGGGCCGGGCACTCGACGCGCTGCAGGACGTCCTCGACCACGACGAGGCCCTCGCGGTCGTCACCGAGGCCGACTGGGCGCAGTTCGCCCGCGCCTACACCCACGCGCGGCCGAGCCGGCTGCTGCGGGACCTGCCCGAGGCGCACAGCCGGCCGCAGGCCCCCCGACCCGCGCCCCCCGCCGGCGGCACCGACCTGCTGGAGCTGATCACCACCCACGTCGCCGGGGTGCTGGGACACGCCACCCCCGAACGTCTCGACCCCCGGCAGGCGTTCAAGGACCTCGGCTTCGACTCGCTGACCGCGGTGGAACTGCGCAACCGCCTGACCGCCGCGCTCGGGGTGAAACTGCCGGCCACCCTCGTCTTCGACCACCCCACCCCGGCCCGGCTGGCCGCCCACCTGTCCGGCGAACAGGGCGAACAGGACGCGCCGCAGGCCCCGGCCGCGACCGCGACGGACGAGCCGATCGCGGTCATCGGCATGGGCTGCCGCTACCCCGGCGGCGTCGGCACCCCCGAGGACCTGTGGCGGCTGGTCGCGGACGGCGTGGACGCGGTCGGCGGGTTCCCGGCCGACCGGGGCTGGGACATCGACCGCCTCTACGACCCGACGGGAAGCCGCCCCCGCACGTCGAGCACGTCCCAGGGCGGCTTCCTCGACGCCGCCGGCGACTTCGACGCGGCGTTCTTCGGGATCTCGCCCCGCGAGGCGCTCGCCATGGACCCGCAGCAGCGCATCCTGCTGGAGACCGCGTGGGAGACCATCGAGTACGCCGGCATCGACCCGACCACGCTGGAGGGCACACCCACCGGCGTGTTCACCGGCATCTGGTCCACCGGCTACGCCGCCGGGCCGGTCCCCGACGACCTGGAGGGCTACCAGGTCACCGGCACCGCGTCGAGCGTGGGATCCGGCCGGCTGGCGTACCAGCTGGGCCTGCTCGGCCCGGCGCTGTCCCTGGACACCGGCTGCTCGTCGTCCCTGGTGGCCCTGCACCTGGCCGCCCAGGCGCTGCGCTCGGGAGAATGCTCCTTCGCCCTGGCCGGCGGCGTCACCGTCAACGCGGCACCCACGCTGTTCACCGAGATGTCCCGGCAGGGGGCGAGCGCGCCCGACGGCCGCAGCAAGTCCTTCGCCGCCGCGGCCGACGGGGCGGGCTGGGCCGAGGGCGCCGGCCTGCTGCTGCTGGAACGCCTGTCCGACGCCCGCCGCAACGGCCACGAGGTGCTGGCGGTCGTCCGGGGCTCCGCCACCAACCAGGACGGCGCCTCCAACGGTCTGACCGCGCCGAACGGTCCGTCACAGGAGCGGGTGATCCGTCAGGCCCTCGCCAACGCCGGGCTGGAGCCGTTCGAGGTGGACGCGGTGGAGGCGCACGGCACGGGGACGACGCTCGGCGACCCCATCGAGGCGCAGGCGCTGCTGGCGACGTACGGTCAAGACCGCGACCGGGACGAGCCGTTGTGGCTGGGGTCGGTGAAGTCCAACATCGGCCACACCCAGGCGGCGGCCGGCGCGGCCGGCCTGATCAAGATGGTCATGGCGATGCGGCACGGCGAACTGCCGCGGACCCTCCACGTGGACGCCCCCACCCCGCACGTCGACTGGGACTCCGGCGCGGTCCGCCTGCTCACCGAACCGGTCGCCTGGCCCGGGGCCGGGCGGCCGCGGCGGGCCGCCGTCTCCGCCTTCGGCATCAGCGGCACCAACGCCCATGTGATCCTCGAACAGCCCGCCGAGGCCGACGCCCCCGCACCCTCCCCCCGGGGCCGCGCGGACGACCAGGTCCTCTGGCCGCTGTCGGCCAGGTCCGAGGTGGCGTTGCGGGAGCAGGCGCGTCGGTTGCGTGCTTTCACTGCCGTACATCCGGAGGTGAGTCCGGCGGCGGTCGGTGGTGCTCTGGCCGCCCGCGCTCTGTTCGAGCACCGTGCGGTGGTGGTGGGTACCGGTGAGGCCCTGGACGCTCTGGCCGAGGGGGGCACGGCGCCGGGCCTGGTCGCCGGGATCGCCCGTCCGCTGGGCCGGTCGGTGTTCGTGTTTCCGGGGCAGGGTGCGCAGTGGGTCGGTATGGGTGGGGAGTTGTACGCCTCGGAGCCGGTGTTCCGGGACGCCATCGACGCGTGTGATGCGGCCCTGGCGCCGTACACCGACTGGTCGTTGGTGGAGGTGCTGACCGGCGGCGGTTCGCTGGAGCGGGTTGATGTGGTGCAACCCGCCCTGTTCGCCATGATGATCGCGCTCGCCGAACTGTGGCGCGCTCACGGCGTGGAACCCGATGCGGTGGTGGGGCACTCGCAGGGGGAGATCGCGGCGGCGTACGTGGCCGGGGCTCTGTCCCTGGACGACGCCGCCAAGGTGGTCGCCCTGCGCAGCAAGGCCCTGGTCGCCCTGGCCGGACACGGCGGCATGGTCTCGGTCGCGCTGTCCGCGGACGACGCCGCCGGCTACCTGAGCCCCTGGGGCGACCGGATCACCGTCGCGGTGGTCAACTCCGCCTCGACCGTCGTGGTGTCCGGCGAACCCGCAGCCCTGGACGAACTGCTGGCAGCCTGCGCCAGGGACGGCATACGCGCCCGCGCCATCCCCGTCGACTACGCGGCGCACTCGGCGCAGGTCGAGGCCGTCC
Organism: Actinacidiphila acididurans; assembly: GCF_016918855.1. Lineage (GTDB taxonomy): Bacteria > Actinomycetota > Actinomycetes > Streptomycetales > Streptomycetaceae > Actinacidiphila > Actinacidiphila acididurans. The sequence goes on along the minus strand of NZ_JADKYB010000010.1, from coordinate 310,714 downwards.
GCGAGCAACTGCTCACCGACCTCGCGGAGATCCGGCCCCGGTCGGCGGCGATCCCGTTCTACTCCACGGTCACCGCGGAACCGGTCGACACCTCCGTCCTCGACGCCGGCTACTGGTACCGCAACCTGCGCGAGCCCGTACGGTTCGACCTGGCCACCGCCCGGCTCACCGCCGACGGCCACGAGGTGTTCGTGGAGGTCAGCCCGCACCCGGTGCTGGTGCAGGACCTGGACGGCGTGGCCACCGGCACCCTGCGCCGCGACCACGGCGCCATCGCGGAATTCCACACCGCCCTGGCCCGCCTGCACGTCCAGGGCGTCCCCGTGACCTGGCCGTACGACCGACCGCACGGCGTCAGGCTGCCGGGCTACGCCTTCCAGCGCAGCACCTACTGGCTCACCCCCGCGGCCGGCGACCACGGCAGCGGGCACCCGCTGGCGGGCACCACCGTCGAACTGCCCGACGGGAGCACCGTGCACAGCGGCCGCGTCTCCACCCGCACCCACCCCTGGCTGGCCGACCACGCCGTCGACGGCACGGTCCTGCTGCCGGGCACCGCCTTCCTCGAACTCGCCACCCTGGCCGGCGGGACCCTCGACGACCTCGTCCTGCACCTGCCCCTCGCGCTCTCGGACACACCGACGGACATCCAGGTGTCGGTCGGCGCCCCGGACGACGCCGGCCGCCGCCCGGTCACCGTGCACTCCAAGGGCGGCGACGGCTGGGTCCGCCACGCGTCCGGAACCCTCGGCGGCCAGGTGACGGCCGGACGCCTCGACTGGCCCCCGAGGAACGCCGAACCCGTGGACCCCGAAGGGTTCTACGCCTTCCTCGCCGGACTCGGATACCAGTACGGACCCGCGTTCCAGGGCGTGCGCGAGTTGTGGCAGAGCGAGGACGACCTCTACGCCGAGGTGTCCGTCCCCGACGGCGCCCGCTTCGGCATCCATCCCGCGCTCCTGGACGCCGCACTCCAGCCGCTGATCCTGCTCAGCCCCGACACCCGGGTCCGGCTGCCGTTCTCCTTCTCCGGCGTCGCCGTGCACACCACCGGTGTGTCGTCCGCCCGGGTCCACCTGACCCGCACGGGCACCGACACCTACCGCGCGACACTGACCGACCTGTCCGGCAACCCGGTCGCGGACATCACCGCGCTGACCGTCCGCCCGGCCGCCGAGGCCCGGGCCGCGGTGCTGCACACCCAGTGGGTGCCCCTCACCCCGAGCACACCGACCGAGGTGGTGCCGAGTCCGGTACTCACCGCGGACGCCGACGCGGACTCCGTGCACGCCCTCGCCCAGCGGGCCCGCGCACTCGTCCAGGACTTCCTGGCCGAGCAGCCGGAGCGGGCGGCCGCACGCCTCGCCGTCCTGACCCGCGGCGTGGCCGGCGCGGCCGTACGCGGCCTGGTCCGCAGCGCCGCCGCCGAGCACCCCGGCCGGTTCGTCCTGGTCGACATGGGCAACGCGTCCGAGGAGGACGCGATCCGGGCCGCCATGACAGCCGGCGACGAACCCGAACTGGCCCTGCGCCGGGAAGGCGTCCTCGTACCGCGGCAGGCCAGGTACGCGCCGGAACTGACCGCCCCCGACGGCGCGTACCGGCTGAGCGAGTCCGGCACCGGGCAACTGGACGACCTGGCCCTGCTGCCCTGGCACGAGACCGCGCTGGAACCCGGACAGGTACGGGTCGCCGTACGCGCGGCCGGCCTGAACTTCCGCGACGTGCTCATCACCCTCGGCATGTACCCGGACCGGCCCCCGCTGGGCGGCGAAGCGGCCGGCACCGTCCTCGACGTCGGCCCCGGCGTCACGGCCTGGCGGCCCGGCGACCGCGTCATGGGAATGATGCCCGGCGCCTTCGGGCCGCGCGCGGTCGCCGACCACCGGCTCCTGACGGCGATCCCCGACGGCTGGAGCTTCACCCAGGCGGCGTCGGTGCCCATCGCGTTCACCACCGCCTGGTACGCGCTGTTCGACCTCGGCGAACTGCGCCCCGGCGACCGGATCCTGGTCCACTCCGGCGCGGGCGGCGTCGGCATGGCCGCCATCCAGCTGGCCCTGAACAGGGGCGCGGAGGTCTTCGCCACCGCGAGCCCCGCCAAGTGGGACACCCTGCGGCGCCTCGGACTGGCGGACGACCACATCGGTTCGTCCCGCGACACCCGGTTCGCCGACCGGTTCCCGGCCATGGACGTCGTCCTCAACTCGCTCGCGGGAGAGCTCACCGACGCCTCCTTGAGGCTGCTCGCCGACGGCGGACGGTTCGTCGAGCTGGGCAAGACGGACGTCCGCTCGCCCGAGGGCCTGATCTACCGGGCCTTCGACCTCAATGATGTCGACCCCGCGCGGCAGGGCGACATCCTCTCCCGGGCCGTGGCGATGGTCGCCGACGGGACGCTGGAGCCGCTGCCGGTCACCGCCGCGGACCTCCGCCAGGCCGTCACCTCCTTCCGGCTGATGAGCCAGGCCGGCCACATCGGCAAGATCGTCCTCACCGTCCCCCAGCCGATCGACCCCGACGGCACCGTGCTGATCACCGGCGGCACCGGCACCCTCGGCCAGGCCGTCGCCCGCCACCTGGTGTCCCGCTACGGGGTACGGCACCTGCTGCTCGTCAGCCGCGGCGGCGGCGCGGTGCCGCACCCGGAGCAACTGGGGGACGTCGACGTACGAGTCGCGGCCTGCGACGTCGCGGACCGGGACGCGCTGGCGGGCGTACTGGCCTCGATCCCGGCTGAGCATCCGCTGACCGCGGTCGTGCACGCGGCCGGCGTGCTCGACGACACCGTCGTGGAACGGCTCACCGCCGACCGACTCGACCGGGTGCTGCGCCCCAAGGTCGACGGCGCCTGGCACCTGCACGAGCTGACCCGCGGGCACCACCTCGCCGCCTTCGTGCTGTTCTCCGCGGCCGCGGGCGTACTCGGCAACGCAGGCCAGGCCGGCTACGCGGCCGCGAACTCCTACCTCGACGCCCTCGCCGCGCACCGGCAGACCCTCGGACTGCCCGCCGTGTCGATGGCCTGGGGCTACTGGGAGCAGGAGAGCGGCATGACCGCCCACCTCACTGCGGCCGACCGCCAACGCCTCGCCCGCAAGGGCGTCCGCCCCATCAGTACCGAACGGGCCCTGGCCATGTTCGACACCGCGCTGGCCTCGGGGCGTCCCGCGCTGACCACCGCGGACCTGTCGATGCCGCAGACCCTGCCGGCGCCCAAGGCCCCCGCGTCGGACCTGCTGTCCCTGGTCGCCGCCCACACCGCCACCGTCCTCGGCCACTCCGACGCCACCGCGATCGCCCCCGGACTCGCCTTCCGCGACCTCGGCTTCGACTCCCTGACCGCCGTCGAACTGCGCAACCGCCTCGCCGGCGCCACCGGCCTGCGACTGCCCGCGACCCTCGTCTTCGACCACCCCACCCCCGCCGACCTCGCCGACCACCTCACAGCCGAACTCTCCGGTGGGGGTGCGGGTGTGGTGTCGGTGGTGTCGTCGTCGGTGTCGGTGGGTGGGGTGGGTGGTGGGCCCGATCCGGTGGTGATCGTGGGCATGGGGTGCCGGTTGCCGGGTGGGGTGGGGTCGCCGGAGGAGTTGTGGGGCCTGGTGTCGGGTGGGGTGGATGCGATGGGGGAGTTCCCGTCGGATCGTGGGTGGGATGTCGAGGGGTTGTTCCATCCGGATGCGGATCATCCGGGGACGTCGTATACGCGGTCGGGTGGTTTTCTGGCGGACGCGGCGGGGTTCGATGCGGATTTCTTCGGGATTTCGCCGCGTGAGGCGTTGGCGATGGATCCGCAGCAGCGGGTGCTGCTGGAGACCGCCTGGGAGACGCTCGAGGATGCGGGGATCGATCCGACGTCGTTGCGGGGCAGTCAGACGGGTGTCTTCACCGGCATCTGGTCCTCCGGCTATGTCGGCAGCCCCGACCAGGCACCCGCCGACACCGAGGGCTACCTCGCCACCGGCATCTCGCCGAGCATCACCTCCGGCCGGGTCTCCTACCTGCTGGGCCTCCAGGGCCAGGCCGTGTCCATCGACTCCGCCTGCTCCTCGTCACTGATGGCGATCCACCTGGCCGCGCAGGCACTGCGCTCGGGGGAGTGCACACTCGCCCTGGCCGGCGGGGTGACCGTGAGCGTGACCCCCCTGCAGTTCACGGAGTTCTCCCGCCAGCGCGCCCTGGCCCCTGACGGCCGGTGCAAGCCCTTCTCCTCGACGGCTGACGGTACGGCCTGGGGTGAGGGCGCGGGTCTGGTGCTGCTGGAACGGTTGTCCGACGCCCGCCGCAACGGCCACCGGGTGCTGGCGGTGGTGCGGGGTTCTGCGGTGAACCAGGACGGCGCCTCCAACGGGCTGACCGCGCCGAACGGCCTTTCCCAGGAACGCGTCATCCGTCAGGCCCTCGCCAACGCCGGGTTGGAGCCGTCCGAGGTGGACGCGGTGGAGGCGCACGGCACCGGCACCACCCTCGGCGATCCCATCGAGGCCCAGGCCCTCCTGGCGACCTACGGCCGGGACCGTGGGGAGCCGTTGTGGTTGGGTTCGGTGAAGTCGAACATCGGTCACACGCAGGCGGCGGCCGGTGTGGCGGGTGTGATCAAGATGGTGATGGCGATGCGGCATGGCGAACTGCCGCCGACGCTGCATGTGCAGGAGCCCACGCCGTATGTCGAGTGGGACACCGGTGACATCCGGCTGCTGACCGAGGCCCGGCCGTGGCCGGAGACGGGGCGTCCCCGCCGTGCCGGTGTGTCGGCCTTCGGGGCCAGCGGCACCAACGCCCACGTCGTCATCGAACAGTTCCCGGAGGAAACCCCCGAACAACCCGCCGCGGACGACTCCGCGGAGCCCACCGTGTGGCTGCTGTCCGGCAGGACGGACGACGCCCTGCGCGCCCAGGCCCGACGGCTCGCGGACCACATCACCGCCCACCCCGGACTCCGGCCGGCCGAGATCGGCCGGGCCCTGGCCACCACCCGCACCGTGCTCGACCACCGAGCGGCCCTGGTGGGCAGCACCCGGACCGACCTCATGGCGGAACTGGCCGCCCTCGCCGACCGAGACCCCCGCGTCATCACGGGCGTGGCCGGTCCGCTGGGCCGGTCGGTGTTCGTGTTTCCGGGGCAGGGTGCGCAGTGGGTGGGTATGGGTGGGGAGTTGTACGGCTCGGAGCCGGTGTTCCGGGACGCCATCGACGCGTGTGATGCGGCGCTGGCGCCGTATACGGATTGGTCGTTGGTGGAGGTGCTGACCGGCGGTGGTTCGCTGGAGCGGGTTGATGTGGTGCAGCCCGCCCTGTTCGCGGTGATGGTGGCGTTGGCGGAGTTGTGGCGGGCTCATGGTGTGGAGCCGGATGCGGTGGTGGGGCATTCGCAGGGGGAGATCGCGGCGGCGTATGTGGCCGGGGCGCTGTCCTTGGACGATGCCGCCAGGGTGGTGGCCCTGCGCAGCAAGGCCCTGGTGGCCCTGGCTGACCAGGGTGGGATGGTGTCGGTCGGGCTGGGGGATGAGCGGGCCGCCGACTTGGTGGCCCGTTGGGACGGCCGGCTGACGGTGGCGGTGGTCAATGCCCCTGGTTCGGTCGTGGTGTCGGGTGATCTGGACGCGGTGGACGAACTGCTGGCGGCTTGTGAGGCCGACGGCATTCGCGCCCGCCGTCTGCCCGTCAACTACGCCGCCCACTCCGCGCAGGTCGAGGCGATCCGCGAGCAACTGCTCACCGACCTCGCCGGGATCGAGCCGCACCCGGCCGTTATCCCGTTCTACTCCACGGTGACCGGCGAGGAGATCGACACCTCCGCCCTCGACGCCGATTACTGGTACCGCAACCTCCGCGAACCCGTACGCTTCGACCTCGCCGTCGACGCCCTGACGCAGGACCGGCACGGCGTGTTCGTCGAGGTCAGCCCGCACCCTGTACTGGTGCCGGTGATGGACGGCGTGGTGACCGGCACACTGCGCCGCGGCGGCGGCAGGCAGGAATTCCACCTCGCCCTGGCGCGCCTGCACACGCAGGGCGTGGCCGTCGACTGGACGCCGGTCTTCCCCGGCGAGCCCCACCATGTCCCGCTGCCGACGTACGCCTTCCAGCACCGGCCGTACTGGCTGACCCCCACCGCGGCGAAGGGCGACGTGTCGGCGGCGGGACTGGACTCGGCCGGTCACCCGCTGCTCGGGGCCGTCGTCGAACTGGCCGGGGACCAGGGTGTCCTGCTCACCGGGCGGCTCTCGACGGCCACCCGGCCATGGCTGGCCGACCACGTCGTCCTGGGCTCCGTGCTGCTGCCCGGCACCGTGTTCGTCGAACTCGCCATGCACGCCGGACGGCAGGCCGGCTGCGACATCCTGGACGAACTCGTGCTGGAAGCCCCGATGATCCTGCCGGACGACGGTTCCGTGCCGGTCCAGGTCGTCGTCGGCGCACCGGACGGAACGGGCCGGCGCCCCGTCGCCGTGCACTCCCGGACCGGCGGCACCTGGCTGCGCCACGCCACCGGCACGCTCTCGACCGCCGGCCGTCCCCACCCGTACGACACCGGCGAGCCCTGGCAGCCGGCCGGTGAGCCCGTCGACCTGACCGACTTCTACGACACCCTCGCCGCCCAGGGCTACGAGTACGGGCCGGTGTTCGCGGGCGTACGCGAGATCCGGCGGCAGGGCGACGAGCTCTACGCCGAGGTGGCGCTGCCCGCCGACACCCGCGACCGGTTCGGTCTGCACCCCGCGCTGCTCGACGCCGCTCTCCAGCCGCTGACCCTGCTGGCGGCCGGCCGCCTGCCGTTCTCCTTCGCCGGGGTGTCGATGCGGGAAGCCGGCGCCACGGCCCGGGTCCGCCTCACACCCACCGGCCCCGACACCTTCCGGGTCGCGCTCGCCGACGAGTCCGGCCCGCTGGCGGTGATCGACGCGCTGACCGTGCGCCACCGGCCGCCGGGCATGTTGGGCGCCGGGAACAACCAGCTCTTCCGCCTCGACTGGGTGCCCGTCGAGGGCACCGGCGAACCCCCGGCCGTCCACCACGTCACGCCCCCGGCGGGAGACCCCGTGGCGGCCGCGCACACCGTCGCCGCAGAGACGCTGGGCGTGCTCCAGGACTTCCTGCGCGACGGGGACGGTCGGCTGGCCGTCGTGACCCGCGGGGCGGCCGGGCCGGACCCCGTCGACCTGCCGTCCAGCGTCGTCTGGGGCCTGGTCCGCGCGGCCCAGGCGGAACACCCCGACCGGTTCGTGCTCGTCGACACCGACGACCGCGTCCTCGTCGCGGGAGACGAACCGCAGCTCGTCGTCCGCGACGGCGCCGCCCACGCCGCCCGCCTGGTACGGGCCGAAGCGGTCCCGGCACCCGGCCCGCTCGACCCGAACGGCACCGTGCTGATCACCGGAGGCACCGGCACCCTCGGCCGCCTCGTCGCCCGGCACCTGCGCGAGCGGCACGGCATCCGGCACCTGCTCCTGCTCAGCAGGACCGCGGCGGAGGTGGACTTCGACGCCGAGGTGGTGGCCTGCGACGTGGCCGACCGGGACGCGCTGGCCGCCGTACTGGCCTCGATCCCGGCCGCACATCCACTGACCGCGGTCGTGCACGCGGCCGGCGTACTCGACGACGGCGTCGTCGAATCCCTCACGCCCGACCGGATCGACCAGGTGCTGCGGCCCAAGGCCGACGCCGCCTGGCACCTGCACGAGCTGACGAAAGACCTCGGCCTGAGCGCCTTCGTGCTCTTCTCGTCCGCCGCCGGTGTGCTGGGCGGCCCGGGCCAGGCGAACTACGCCGCCGCGAACGCCTTCCTGGACGCCCTCGCCGTGCACCGGCGGGCCCTGGGCCTGCCGGGTGTGTCGCTGGCCTGGGGCCAATGGGCCGAGGCCAGCGGGCTGACCGAACACCTCACCGACACCGACCGCAAGCGCCTCGCCCGCGCCGGCGTGCTGCCGATGCCCACGGACCAGGCGCTGGCACTGTTCGACCTGGCGCTGGGCGCCGCCGATCCCGCGCTGGTCCCCGCACACCTCGATCTGTCGGCGGCGTCCGCCCGCCCCCTGCTCAGCCGCCTCACCCGTACCAGGCCGGCCCGGCGCACCGACCGGCCGGGCCTGGGCAGGGAACTGGCGGCCCTGCCCGAGACCGAGCAGCGCAGCCGCGTCCTGGAACTGGTCACCGACCAGACGGCCGCGGTCCTCGGCCACACCGACACCGCGGCCGTCAGCGCCGAGCGGGCCTTCAAGGACCTGGGCTTCGACTCGCTCACCGCGGTGGAACTGCGCAACCGCCTGTCCACGGTCGCCGGGGTACGCCTGCCCGCGACGCTGACCTTCGACTACCCGACCCCCGACGCGCTGGCCGGCCACCTGCGGGACCTCCTGGTCGGCGCCCGGCGCCAGGCCCCTGCCTCCACCGTGCCGGCTGCGGTGGTGGTGTCGGGTGATCCGGTGGTGGTGGTGGGGTTGGGTGCCCGGTATCCGGGTGGGGTGGGGTCGGCGGAGGGTTTGTGGGATGTGGTGTCGGGTGGGGTGGATGCGGTGGGGGAGTTCCCGTCGGATCGCGGGTGGGACGTGAGTCGCATTTACGATCCGGCGGGTGGTCCGGGGCGGAGTTATACGCGGTCGGGCGGTTTCCTCGAGGGTGCGGCCGAGTTCGACGCCGCGTTTTTCGGGATTTCACCGCGTGAGGCGTTGGCGATGGATCCGCAGCAGCGGGTGTTGCTGGAGACGGTGTGGGAGACGTTCGAGGACGCGGGGATCGATCCGACGTCGTTGCGGGGCAGTCAGACGGGCGTCTTCACCGGCATCTGGTCCTCGGGCTACGGCGCCGGGGCACAGCCGCCCGACCTGGAGGGCTACCTCTCGACGGGCACGGCGACGAGTGTGACATCGGGCCGGGTGTCCTATCTGCTGGGGTTGGAGGGTCCGGCGGTGTCGGTGGACACGGCGTGCTCGTCGTCGCTGGTGGCCATTCACCTGGCCGCGCAGGCGCTGCGCTCCGGGGAGTGCTCGCTGGCCCTGGCGGGCGGTGTGACGGTGATGGCGACGCCGGCGGGGTTCGTGGAGTTCTCGCGACAGCGGGGGCTGGCGGCCGACGGCCGTATCAAGGCGTTTGCCGAGGCTGCTGACGGGACGGCCTGGAGCGAGGGCGCGGGTGTCGTGCTCTTGGAACGCCTGTCGGACGCCCGGCGCAATGGTCACCGGGTGCTGGCGGTGGTGCGGGGTTCTGCGGTCAACCAGGACGGGGCGTCCAACGGTCTGACCGCGCCCAACGGCCCCTCCCAGGAGCGCGTCATCCGGCAGGCGTTGGCGAATGCCGGGTTGTCGACGGCGGACGTGGACGCGGTGGAGGCCCACGGCACGGGTACCACCCTCGGCGATCCCATCGAGGCGCAGGCGCTGCTCGCGACGTACGGTCAAGACCGCGACCGGGACGAGCCGTTGTGGCTGGGGACGGTGAAGTCCAACATCGGCCACACCCAGGCCGCCGCCGGCGCCGCGGGTGTGATCAAGATGATCATGGCGATGCGGCACGGCGAACTGCCGCCGACCCTCCACGTGGACGCGCCGACCTCCCACGTCGACTGGGAGTCCGGAAACGTCCGGCTGCTCACGGAGGCCCGGCCCTGGCCCGACAACGGCCACGTGCGTCGCGCGGGCATCTCGGCGTTCGGTATCAGCGGTACCAATGCGCACGTGATCATCGAGGCACCGGCCCCGGATCCGGCCGGGCTCTCCTCGCCCGAGTCCCCTGCCGCTCCCGATCCCGCTTCCACGCCTGCCCCCGCTTCTGCGGCCGCCGTGCCGGTGCCGTGGCTGCTGTCCGCGAAGTCGGACGCGGCCCTGCGCGACCAGGCCCGCAGGCTGCGCGGGTTCCTCGCCGAGCACCCGGAGGTCACAGCGGCCGAGGTGGCCGCGGACCTGGCCGCGCGGGCTCGGTTCCCGCACCGCGCCGTGCTGACGGACCCGGCCGGCCTGGACGCCCTGATCGACGGAAAACCCGGAATCGTCACGGGCACTGCCTCCCCGGGCAGGTCGGCGTTTGTGTTTTCCGGTCAGGGTGGTCAGTGGGTGGGGATGGGTCGGGGTTTGTACGAGGTGTTTCCGGTGTTTGCGCGGGTGCTGGATGAGGTGTGTGGGCTGCTGGGGTTGCCGGTGGGGGTGTTGTTCGAGGATCGGGAGGGGGTTTTGGATCAGACGGTGTTCACGCAGGCCGGGGTGTTTGCGTTGGAGGTGGCGTTGTTCCGGCTGGTGGAGTGGTGGGGTGTGCGGCCGGATTTCGTGGTGGGGCATTCGGTGGGTGAGGTGGCGGCGGCTCATGTGGCGGGGGTTTTGGGGTTGGAGGACGCGTGTGTGCTGGTGGGGGCTCGGGGTCGGTTGATGCAGGGGCTGGCCGGTGGTGGGGCGATGGTGTCGGTGCAGGCGTCGGTGGAGGAGGTGGCGGGTTCGCTGGTGCCGGGGGCCGAGGTGGCGGCGGTCAACGGGGTCGAAAGTGTGGTGGTGTCGGGGGACGAGGCGGCGGTGCTGGCGGTCGGTGAGGTCTGGCGAAGCCGCGGGCGGCAGGTGCGGCGCTTGGCGGTCAGTCACGCGTTTCATTCGGCGCGGATGGATCCGGTGCTGGCAGAGCTGCGCGAGGTCGCGGCGGGACTGTCGTTCGGCGAGCCGGTGATTCCGGTGGTCTCCACGGTGACCGGTGCTCCGGTGGACATGGGGGATCCGGGGTATTGGGCACGTCAGGTGCGGGAGCCGGTGCGGTTTGCCGACGCAATGGAGTGGCTGGCGGGTCAGGGCGTCACGGGGTTTGTTGAGGTGGGCCCGCACCCAGTGCTGGTGTCCACCGGGTTGATGCGGCGTGGTGGGGATTCTCCGGAGCGGTTGCTGTCGGGGCTGGGGCGGTTGTGGGCGGACGGGGCCGTGCGCTGGACCCCACCCGCCATCACAACGGCGGGAAAGGTGGGCGCGCGCGTGCCCTCGTATCCCTTCCAGCACCAGCACTACTGGCTCCACCCCACCGCACCGGCACCGACCGGTGACGGCCGGATCGACCACCCGCTGCTGCGGGACGCCATGGAACTCCCCGACGACAACGGCGTGGTGCTGACGGGACAACTCGCCACCGCCGCGCAGCCGTGGCTCACCGAACACGTCATCTCGGGGTCGCCCCTGCTGCCCGCCGCGGCATTCGTGGACCTGGCGCTCCGGGCCGGCGAACACGTCGGCTGCCCGGCGGTCGAGGACCTGACGCTGGAGACACCGCTGGTGGTCGCGGACGGCGTGCAGGTGTCCGTGACCGTCGGCCCCGACCGGGCGGGCCTGCGCAGCGTCTCGATCCACTCGCGCGCAGACGGCGAGTGGGTACGGCACGCGACCGGGACCCTGGGCGCGGCACCCGTCGCACCACGGGAGACCTGGGCACGGCAGTGGCCGCCGCGCGCCGAAGCCGTCGACCTCGACGCCTTCTACGACAACCTGGCCGACGCCGGATTCGCCTACGGCACGGCCTTCCAAGGTCTGCGAGCGGCCTGGCGCGACGGCGACACCCTCTACGCGGAGGTGGCCGCACCCCCCGGCGACACCCGGTTCGTACTGCACCCCGCCCTGCTCGACGCCGCGATCCAGACCGTGACCCTCGCCGACGACCGGGCGAAGATGCCGTTCTCCTTCACTGGGATCTCCTGGTGGCGCGGCGCCGAGCACGCCAGGGTCCGGCTGACCGTGACCGGCCAGGACACCTGTGCGATCGGCCTCGCCGACCCGTCGGGCGCGCCGGTCGCCGAGATCGCCTCGCTGACCCTGCGCCGGCCGGCCGGGGCCACCACGCAGGACGTGCCGTACCAGGTGGCGTGGCCGGTCCTGGAAGCGGCGACCACCGCACCGGACGTCCCGGTCCACCACGCCACATCGCCCGTCGAGACCCTGCGGGTGATCCAGGACTTCCTCACCACGGACACCCCGCGCATGGTGGTCGCCACGCGCAACGCCGTGCCGGTCCGGCCGGGCGAGGACGTCGACCCGCAGGCCGCCGCCGTCTGGGGCCTGGTCCGGTCGGCCGCCACCGAGCACCCCGGCCGGTTCGTACTGGTCGACGGCGACGACGGCGACGAGGTCCGGCTGGCCGGCGACGAACCCCAGCTCGCGATCCGCGCCGGCGCCGTCCACGTCCCCCGCCTCGAACGGGCGCGGACCGAACCGCTGCCCTCGCCGATCAGCCCCGAGGGCACGGTGCTCGTCACCGGCGGCACCGGCACCCTGGGCGGCACGATCGCCCGCCACCTCGCCGTACGGCACGGCGTGCGGCACCTGCTGCTGGTCAGCCGGAGCGGCCCGGACGCCCCCGGCGCGGCCGAGCTGACCGCCGACCTGGCCGCGCTGGGCGCGACCGCCGACATCCTGGCGTGCGACGTGTCCGACCGCGAGGCGGTGGCGCGGCTGCTCGCCGAACACCCGGTCACCTCGGTGATCCACGCCGCGGGCACGCTGGCCGACACCGTCGTGGAATTCCTCACCCCGCAGCAGTTCGCGCGCGTGTGGGAGCCGAAGGCCCTCGCGGCGCGGCACCTCCACGAACTGACCTCGGACCTGGAGGCGTTCGTGCTGTTCTCGTCGGCGGCCGGTGTGCTGGGCGGTGCGGGCCAGGCGAACTACGCGGCGGCGAACGCCTACCTCGACGGCCTCGCCGCACACCGGCACGCCCAGGGACAGCCGGCCGTGTCGCTCGCCTGGGGCTACTGGGCGCAGGCCAGCGGCATGACCGGAGGTCTGACCGCCACCGACCGGCACCGCCTGACCAGGGCCGGCGTACGGCCGCTGCCGACGACGGACGCGCTGGCCCTGTTCGACGCCGCGCTGACCGCCGGCACCCCCACCCTCGCCCCCGTCAGGTTCGACCTGCCGGCGCTGCGCCGCGCCGGCGACCCGCCCGCTCTGCTGCGGGAGCTGGTACGGTCCCGGCGCAAGCAGGCCGCCGACCGCGCGTGGACGCAGGCCGACGTGCTGCAACTCGTCGTGGGCCAGGTCGCCCTCGTCCTGGGGCACTCGTCACCGGAGGCGGTCAACCCCGACCAGGCGTTCACCGACATCGGGTTCGACTCGCTCACCGCCGTGGAACTGCGCAACCAGCTCGACGCGGACACCGGCCTGCGCCTGCCCGCCACGCTCGTCTTCGACCACCCGACACCGGCCCGCCTCGCCGCCTTCGTGCACACACGGCTGCACGGCACCGCCCCCGACCCCCTGCTCGCCGAACTCGACCAGCTCAAGTCCACCCTGGACGCGGCAGCCGCCGACGCCGACTACGACACCGTCGCGGCCCGCCTCGAAGCACTTCTCGCGGCCTGGACCGCCAAACGCACCGGCTCCGCGGCCGGTGTCGACGAGGCCAGCGACGACGAACTGTTCAGCCTTCTGGACGATGCGCACCGCAGGACCGAGGTCATCCGCTCGGGCGAGTCCCGCAACGCTGAGGAGTAGCGATGTCCGACGAAGAGAAGCTCCGCACTTACCTCAAGCGCGCCACGGCCGACCTGGGAGTGCTCAGCAAGCGCCTCGCCGACATGGAGGAGGCCGCGCGCGAGCCGATCGCGATCATCGGCATGGGCTGCCGCTACCCGGGCGGAGTGGAGTCCCCGGACGGCCTGTGGCGGCTCGTCTCGGACGGCGCCGACGCGATCACCGAATTCCCGCCGGACCGTGGCTGGGACGTCGTCTACGACCCCGACCCGGACCGGCCGGGCACCACCTACAGCCGATCGGGCGGCTTCCTCGCCGACGGCGCGGGCTTCGACGCCGGGTTCTTCGGCATCTCGCCGCGCGAGGCGCTGGCGATGGACCCCCAGCAGCGGGTGCTGCTGGAGACCGCGTGGGAGACCTTCGAGTACGCCGGCATCGACCCGACCACACTCGGCGGCAGCCGCACAGCCGTGTTCACCGGCCTGTGGTCCTCCGGCTACGGCAACCAGCCGCCGCCGGACCTCGAAGGTTTCCTCGCCACCGGAACAGCCACCAGCGCCACGTCCGGCCGGGTCTCCTATCTGCTGGGTCTTGAGGGTCCGGCGGTGTCGGTGGACACGGCGTGTTCGTCGTCGCTGGTGGCGATCCATCTGGCGGCGCAGGCGTTGCGGGCGGGGGAGTGCTCGTTGGCGTTGGCCGGTGGTGTGACGGTGATGGCGACGCCGGCGGGGTTCGTGGAGTTCTCGCGGCAGCGGGGGCTGGCGGTTGACGGCCGGGTGAAGGCGTTCGCCGAGGCGGCTGATGGTACGTCCTGGGGTGAGGGCGCGGGTCTGGTGCTGCTGGAGCGGTTGTCGGACGCCCGCCGTAACGGCCACCGCGTGCTGGCGGTGGTGCGGGGTTCGGCGGTGAACCAGGACGGCGCGTCGAACGGGCTCGCGGCGCCGAACGGTCCGTCCCAGGAACGCGTCATCCGGCAGGCGTTGGCGAACGCCGGGCTGTCGACAGCGGACGTGGACGCGGTGGAGGCCCACGGCACCGGGACCACCCTCGGCGACCCCATCGAGGCCCAGGCGCTGTTGGCGACCTACGGTCAGGGGCGGGGGGAGCCGTTGTGGCTGGGGTCGGTGAAGTCGAACATCGGTCACACCCAGGCCGCCGCCGGTGTGGCGGGTGTGATCAAGATGGTGATGGCGATGCGGCACGGGCAGTTGCCGCGGACCCTCCACGTGGACTCGCCGTCCTCGCACGTCGACTGGTCGGCGGGCCAGGTCTCACTGCTCACCGAGGCCAGGCCGTGGCCGGAGACGGGGCGTTCGCGTCGCGCGGCCGTGTCGGCGTTCGGCATCAGCGGCACCAACGCGCATGTGGTGATCGAGGCGCCTGCTGAGGAGCCGGTCGGGGTTTCGGCGGGGTCCGCGGCCGGGGCTGCGGGTGGGGTGGTGCCGTGGGTGCTGTCGGGGAAGTCGGATGCGGCGCTACGGGAGCAGGCGCGTCGGCTCGCGGGGTTCCTGGCCGGGCACCCGGGGGTTGGCGCGGTCGCGGTGGGCCGGGCCTTGGCGGGGCGGTCGCGTTTCGATCACCGCGCGGTGCTGAGTGGTGTGGAGGCGTTGGAGGCCTTGGCGGAGGGCCGGTCGGCGCCGGGTCTGGTGACGGGTGTGGCCGGTTCGGTGGGTCGGTCGGTGTTCGTGTTTCCGGGGCAGGGTGCGCAGTGGGTGGGGATGGGGCGGGGTTTGTATGTCTCGGAGCCGGTGTTCCGGGAGGCGATCGACGCCTGTGATGCGGCGTTGGCGCCGTACACGGACTGGTCGTTGGTGGAGGTGCTGACCGGCGGCGGCTCGCTGGAGCGCGTCGATGTCGTGCAGCCCGCCCTGTTCGCGGTGATGGTGGCGCTGGCGGAGCTGTGGCGGGCTCATAGTGTGGAACCCGATGCCGTTGTCGGGCATTCGCAGGGCGAGATCGCGGCGGCGTACGTGGCCGGAGCGCTGTCCCTGGAGGACGCCGCCAAGGTGGTGGCGTTACGCAGCAGGGCGCTGGCGGTGCTGGCCGACCAGGGCGGGATGGTGTCGGTCGGGCTCGGGCATGAGCAGGCCGCCGAGTTGGTGGCCCGTTGGGACGGCCGGCTGACGGTGGCGGTGGTCAACTCGGCGGACAGCGTGGTGGTGTCGGGTGATCTGGACGCGCTGGACGAGTTGCTGGCCGCCTGCGAGGCCGACGGCATTCGCGCCCGCCGCCTGCCCGTCAACTACGCCGCCCACTCGGCGCAGGTCGAGGCGATCCGCGAGCAACTGCTCACCGACCTCGCCGGAATCGAGCCGAGGACCGCCGACGTCCCCTTGTACTCCACGGTGACCGGCGAGGAGATCGACACCTCCGCCCTCGACGCCGGCTACTGGTACCGCAACCTCCGCGAGCCCGTGCTGTTCGACGCGACCACCCGTGCGCTGCTCGACCACGGCCACACCGTCTTCGTCGAGGTCAGCCCGCACCCGGTCCTGGTCTCCGCCGTCGAGGAGACCGGCCACCACCACGGCTCCGACCTCCTCGTCACCGGCACGCTCCGGCGCGACCAGGACGACTTCCTCACCTCGCTCGGCCGCCTGCACGTCCACGGTGTCCCGGTCGACTGGCGGTTCCCGGCCGACACCGAACCCGTCAGCCTGCCGACGTACGCCTTCCAGCGCCAGCCGTACTGGCTGCGGCCCGTCCCGACGGCGTCGGGCGACCACCCCCTGCTCAGCACGTTCGTGGAACTGCCCGACGGCGCGGTGCTCAGCGGACGGATCTCGCTCGCCACCCACCCGTGGCTGGCCGACCACGCAGTGCGGGGCTCCGTGCTCCTGCCCGGCACGGCGTTCGCGGAAATGGCGGCCTACGCGGCCGGCCGGCTCGGCCACGCGGTCGAGGAGCTGGTGCTCGAAACGCCGATCGTCCTCGACGACACCCCGGTGCACCTCCAGGTCGTCGTGGGTCCCGAGGACGACGGCCGCCGCCCGCTCACGGTGTACTCGCGTGACGGCGACGAGTGGGTGCGGCACGCCACCGGGACCCTGGGCGAGGAGCCGGCGCTGAGCGCCTGGGACTGGCCGCCGGCCGGTGAGACCCTCGACGTCGACGGGCTCTACGACTCGCTGTCCGTGCTCGGCTACGAGTACGGGCCGGCGTTCCAGGGCGTCACGGCGGCCCGGCGGGTCGGCGACACCGTCTACGCCGAAGTGGAGCTTCCCGCCGAGGAACCGTTTGCCCTGCACCCCGCGCTGCTCGACGCCGCGCTGCACCCCATGGCGTTCCTCACCGACCGCACCGGCCTGCCGTTCGCGTTCACCGGAGTGGCGATACGGCCCACGGGCGGCCGGACGCTGCGGGTACGCCTGTCCGCCACCGGACCGGACACGTACACCGTGGCCGTGGCCGACCCGGAGGGCACCCCGGTCGCGGTCATCACGTCGCTGACCGTCCGGGACGCCACCGCCGTCCCGGACAGCCTGTACGCGCTCGACTGGGTCCCCCTCGAAGCCCCCCTCGAACCGGCGGCGATGGGCGGCGACCCCGCGGACCTCGTCGTCTACGAGGTGCCGGGGCCGGAACCCGAGGCGGACCCGGTCGAGGCGGCGTACGAGAGCGCGCGGAGCGTACTCGCCGTGATCCGGGACCACTTGGCGGGCGAGCGGACCCGGCTGGCGGTCGTCACCCGCAACGCCGTGGCCGCCGCGCCCGGTGACGTGGTCGGCCTCCACCACTCGATGGTCTGGGGCCTGGTCCGCGGCGCGCGTGCCGAGCACCCCGACCGGTTCGTCCTGGTCGACGCCGACCCGACCTGGGACCCCGCGCTGATCGCGGGGACGGACGAGCCGGAACTGGCGGTACGCCAAGGGGCGCTGCGCGTCCCCCGCCTGGTCCGCGTCGGCGCGAGCCTCACCCCGCCGGACGGGACCTGGCGGCTGGAGGACACCGGCACCGGCAGCATCGACGACCTGGCGCTGGTGCCCCGCCCGGAACTCATGGAGCCGCTGGGGCCCGGGCAGGTCCGGATCGCCATGCGGGCGGCCGGACTCAACTTCCGGGACGTGCTGATCGCCCTCGGCGTCTACCCCGGCGAGGCCCTGATGGGCGGCGAAGGCGCGGGCGTCGTCCTCGAAACCGGCCCGGACACCCGGTTCCGGCCCGGCGACCGCGTCATGGGCCTGGTCCCCGGCGCCTTCGGTCCGGTCACCGTCGCCGACCAGCGGCTGCTGGTCCGGATGCCCGACGACTGGTCGTTCGCCAGGGCCGCGTCCGTGCCCGTGGTGTTCCTGACCGCGTGGTACGGGCTGTGCGACCTGGGCGATCTGAAGGCCGGTGACCGGGTCCTGATCCACGCCGGCACCGGCGGCGTCGGCATGGCGGCGATCCAACTGGCCCGGCGGCTCGGGGCGGAGGTGTTCGCCACCGCCGGCCCGGCCAAATGGCACATCCTGCGCGCCCTGGGACTGGACGAGGACCACATCGCGTCGTCGCGCACCCTGGAGTTCGAGCAGAAGTTCCCGCTCATGGACGTGGTACTGGACTCGCTGTCCGGCGAGTTCGTCGACGCCTCCCTGCGGCTGCTCGGGCCCGGCGGCCGGTTCGTGGAGATGGGCAAGACCGACATCCGCGACGCCGCCGACCACCCCGACATCGTCTACCGGGCGTTCGACATCGCCGACGCGGGGCCGGAACGGCTCGGCGAGATCCTGCACACCGTCGTACGGGCCTTCACCGACGGCGAGTTCGCACCGCTGCCGATCGACGTACGCGGGGTCCGGGACGCGGTCGACGTGTTCCGGTACATGAGCCAGGCCGCCCACATCGGCAAGATCGTCCTCACTGTCCCCGCGGATCTCGGCCCGGCCGGCACCGTGCTGATCACCGGTGGTACGGGGACGCTGGGGGGCCATGTGGCCCGGCACCTGGTGGCCGAGCGGGGTGTGCGGCACTTGTTGCTGGTCAGTCGCAGTGGTGGCGGGGCCGCGTTGCGCGAGGAGCTGGCGGGGCTGGGCGCGGAGGTGACGGTGGCCGCCTGTGATGTGGCCGATCGGGACGCGCTGGCGGGCGTACTGGCCTCGATCCCGGCCGAGCATCCGCTGACCGCGGTCGTGCACGCGGCCGGCGTGCTCGACGACGGTGTTGTCGAATCCCTGACCCCCGAACGCCTCGCCGCGGTCTGGGAGCCCAAGGCCCGGGCGGCGTGGCACCTGCACGAACTCACCCGGGGACAGGACCTGACGGCGTTCGTCCTCTTCTCCTCGGCGGCCGGGACGCTCGGCAGCCCCGGGCAGGCCAACTACGCCGCGGCCAACACCTTCCTCGACGCCCTCGCCGTGCACCGGCGCGCCCTCGGACTGCCGGCGACCTCGCTGGCCTGGGGCTACTGGGCCGAGCCCAGCGGCATGACCGGGCACCTGACCGGCGCCGACCAGGACCGGCTGACGCGAGCCGGGGTGGTGCCGCTGGCCACCGACCACGCCCTGTCGCTGTTCGACGCGGCCCTGGCCGCGGACCGGGCCGTGCTGGCGCCGGTACGCCTCGACCTGTCCGTGATGGCGGGTGCCCCGGCGGTCCCGGCCGCCCTCAAGGGCCTCGTCTCCCGCAAGGCGGCCCGGCGCCCGGCACGGCACGGCGCGATCGCCGACCGCCTGCGGTCACTGCCGGAGGCCGAACGCCTGCGCGCCGCACTCGACCTGGTCACCGCCAACACCGCCGCCGTGCTCGGTCACCGCGAACCGGGGGCCGTACGGGACCGGCAGCCGTTCAAGGACCTCGGCTTCGATTCCCTGACCTCCGTCGAACTGCGCAACCGGCTCAATACCGCCACCGGCCTGCGCCTGCCCGCCACCGTCACCTTCGACCACCCCACCCCGCGGCAACTCGCCGAGCACCTGCTGAGCGCGATCCTCGACGGGGGTGTGGTGTCGGTGGTGTCGTCGTCGGTGTCGGTGGGTGGGGTGGGTGGTGGGCCCGATCCGGTGGTGATCGTGGGCATGGGGTGCCGGTTGCCGGGTGGGGTGGGGTCGCCGGAGGAGTTGTGGGGCCTGGTGTCGGGTGGGGTGGATGCGATGGGGGAGTTCCCGTCGGATCGTGGGTGGGATGTCGAGGGGTTGTTCCATCCGGATGCGGATCATCCGGGGACGTCGTACACGCGGTCGGGTGGTTTTCTGGCGGACGCGGCGGGGTTCGATGCCGATTTCTTCGGCATCTCGCCGCGTGAGGCGTTGGCGATGGATCCGCAGCAGCGGGTGCTGCTGGAGACCGCGTGGGAGACCTTCGAGTACGCCGGCATCGATCCGACGTCGTTGCGGGGCAGCCAGACGGGTGTCTTCACCGGCATCTGGTCCTCCGGCTACGGCGACCAGGCACCCGCCGACGCCGAGGGCTACCTCGGTACGGGCGCCGCGACCAGCGTGACCTCCGGCCGGATCGCCTACCTGCTGGGGCTGGAGGGCGCGGCGGTCTCGCTGGACACCGCCTGCTCGTCCTCGCTGGTGGCGATCCACCTGGCCGCGCAGGCGCTCCGCTCGGGGGAGTGCTCGCTGGCCCTGGCCGGCGGGGTGACCGTGATGGCGACCCCGCTGGGGTTCACGGAGTTCTCCCGCCAGCGCGGCCTGGCTCCCGACGGTCGGTGCAAGCCCTTCTCGTCGACGGCTGACGGTACGGCCTGGGGTGAGGGCGCGGGTCTGGTGCTGCTGGAGCGCTTGTCCGACGCCCGCCGCAACGGCCACTGGGTGCTGGCGGTGGTGCGGGGTTCGGCGATCAATCAGGACGGCACGTCGAACGGCCTCGGGGCGCCGAACGGTCCGTCGCAGGAGCGGGTGATCCGGCAGGCGCTGGCGAATGCCGGATTGTCGACGGCGGACGTGGACGCGGTGGAGGCGCACGGTACGGGGACGACGCTGGGTGATCCGATCGAGGCTCAGGCGCTGTTGGCGACCTACGGTCAGGGGCGGGGGGAGCCGTTGTGGCTGGGGTCGGTGAAGTCCAATATCGGGCATACGCAGGCGGCGGCCGGTGTGGCGGGTGTGATCAAGATGGTGATGGCGATGCGGCACGGTGAACTGCCGCCGACGCTGCATGTGCAGGAGCCCACGCCGTATGTCGAGTGGGACACCGGTGACATCCGGCTGCTGACCGAGGCCCGGCCGTGGCCGGAGACGGGGCGTCCCCGCCGTGCCGGTGTGTCGGCGTTCGGTATCAGCGGTACGAACGCGCATGTCGTGATCGAGGCGGCTGTTGAGCAGCCGGCCGGGGATTCGGCGGGGTCCGCGGCCGGGTCTGCGGGCGGGGTCGTGCCGTGGGTGTTGTCGGCCAGGTCCGAGGTGGCGTTGCGGGAGCAGGCGCGTCGGTTGCGTGCTTTCACTGCCGTACATCCGGAGGTGAGTCCGGCGGCGGTCGGTGGTGCTCTGGCCGCCCGCGCTCTGTTCGAGCACCGTGCGGTGGTGGTGGGTACCGGTGAGGCCCTGGACGCTCTGGCCGAGGGTGGCACGGCGCCGGGTCTGGTCACCGGGATCGCCGGTCCGGTGGGTCGGTCGGTGTTTGTGTTTCCGGGGCAGGGTGCGCAGTGGGTGGGGATGGGTGGGGAGTTGTATGTCTCGGAGCCGGTGTTCCGGGAGGCGATCGATGCGTGTGATGCGGCGTTGGCGCCGTATACGGATTGGTCGTTGGTGGAGGTGCTGGCCGGTGGTGGTTCGCTGGAGCGGGTTGATGTGGTGCAGCCCGCTCTGTTCGCGGTGATGGTGGCGCTGGCGGAGTTGTGGCGTGCTCATGGTGTGGAGCCGGATGCGGTGGTGGGGCATTCGCAGGGTGAGATTGCGGCGGCGTATGTGGCCGGGGCGTTGTCCTTGGACGATGCCGCCAGGGTGGTGGCCCTGCGCAGCAAGGCCCTGGTGGCCCTGGCCGACCAGGGTGGGATGGTGTCGGTCGGGCTGGGGGATGAGCGGGCCGCCGACTTGGTGGTCCGTTGGGATGGCCGGCTGACGGTGGCGGTGGTCAATGCCCCTGGTTCGGTCGTGGTGTCGGGTGATCTGGATGCGCTGGACGAACTGCTGGCCGCCTGTGAGGCCGACGGCATTCGCGCCCGCCGTCTGCCCGTCAACTACGCCGCCCACTCGGCGCAGGTCGAGGCGATCCGTGAGCAACTGCTCACCGACCTGGCCGGGATCCAGCCGAGGACCGCCGACGTCCCCTTCTACTCCACGGTCACCGCACAACCGGTCGACACCGCCGGTCTCGACGCGGATTACTGGTACCGCAACCTCCGCGAACCCGTACTGTTCGACCAGACCACCCGGCTGCTGCTTGCCGCGGGTGGCGACCCCGTCTTCGTCGAGATCAGCCCGCACCCGGTGCTGACGCCCGCGCTGGAGGAGCACGAGGCGGGGATGGTGACCGGGACACTGCGCCGCGACCACGGCACCCCGGCCGAGTTCCTGGCCGCCGCGGCGCGGCTGTTCGTGGCGGGTGTGCCGGTGCGGTGGCCGTTCCCGGAGAGGGAGCCGGTGGCGCTGCCCACCTACCCCTTCCAGCGGACACGGTTCTGGCTCGCCGGAGGCGCCGGAGACGTGTCCGCGGCCGGGCTCGACTCGGTGGACCACCCGCTGCTCGGCGCCGCTGTCGAGGTGGGCGAGCAGCGGGTCCTGACGGGTCGGCTCTCCCTGGCCACCCACCCCTGGCTCGCCGACCACTCCGTACTGGGGACGGTGCTGCTGCCCGCGACGGCGTTCGTGGAACTGGTGGTGCACGCGGCCGGGTCGGCCGTGGAGGAACTGGTCCTGGAGGCGCCGCTGGTGCTGCCCGCGGACGGCGCCGTGGACGTGCAGGTCGTCGTGGGCGAGCCGGACGAGGCCGGCCGCCGCACGGTCGACGTGCGGTCCCGTACGGACGGGTGGGTGCGGCACGCCACCGGCACGGTGAGCGGGAAACCCGTGGTCGGGCAGGAGCTGGCGCAATGGCCGCCGGCCGGCGCGGAACCGGTCACCGGGCTCTACGACACGCTCGCCGCGGCGGGCTACGAGTACGGGCCGGCCTTCCAGGCCGTGCAGGCGGTGTGGCGCCGCGGCGGTGAGGTGTTCGCCGAGGTCACCGTGCCGGACGCGGCCCGGTTCTCGGTCCATCCGGCCCTGCTGGACGCCGCTTTGCAGCCGCTGGCGCTGCTGGCCGGCACGGAGGGCGACGTGCGGCTGCCGTTCTCGCTGGGCGGCATCGCGGTCCACCGTACCGGCGTGACCTCCGCGCGCGTGCGGCTGACGACGGTGCGCCCCGGCACGTACGCCGTCCACCTGGCGGACCGGTCCGGCGAGCCCGTGGCGACCGTCGAGGCGCTGACCACCCGTCCGATGGCCGAACGCGGCCCGCTGTACGCCCTCGACTGGGTTCCGCTGACCCCCGCCGAAGGTGCGCTCGGTGACGCCGTCGTCTCGCCCGGCTCGCTCGCCGAGGCGCTGGCGGCCGTCCAGGACTTCCTGGCCGGGCCCGGCGAACGGCTCGTGGTGTGCACGCGGGGTGCGGTCGCCGTCGTCCCCGGTGACCGGGTGAGCGACCCGGAAGCCTCTGCCGTATGGGGCCTGGTCCGGTCCGCGCAGTCCGAGCACCCCGGCCGCTTCGTGCTCGTGGACGCCGACGAGCTGCCCGACGGCCTGTCGGTCGGCGACGAGGACCAGGTGGCGGTGCGCCGGGGGGCCGTCTACGTACCCCGGCTCGTGCGCTCCGCACCGGAGGCGTTCGACGGACGGCTGACGCAGCCGGGCACGGGCAGCCTGGACGACCTCGCCTTCCTGCCGTACGAGCAGGCCCCGCTCGGGCCCCGGGAGGTGCGCGTCGCCGTGCGGGCGGCGGGCCTGAACTTCCGGGACGTGCTGATCGCCCTCGGTGTCTACCCGGACCCGGCGCTGCTCGGCAGCGAGGGCGCGGGCGTCGTCACCGAGGTCGGCGCCGAGGTCACCGCGCTGCGGCCGGGGGACAGGGTCGCCGGGCTGCTGCCCGGTGCGTTCGGCCGGGTCGCCGTCGCCGACCACAGGGTGCTGGTGCGCATCCCCGACGAGTGGACGTTCACCCAGGCCGCCACGGTGCCGATCGCGTTCATGACCGCGTGGTACGGCCTGCGCGACCTGGGCTGCCTGAAGGCCGGTGACCGGGTCCTGATCCACGCCGGGGCCGGCGGCGTCGGCATGGCGGCGGTCCAGCTCGCACGGCATTGGGGCGCGGACGTCCACGCGACCGCCGGCCCGGGCAAGTGGGACGCGCTGCGCGCCCTGGGGCTGGCCGACGACCACATCGCCTCGTCCCGGACCCTGGAGTTCGCCGACCGGTTCGGCCCCTTCGACGTGGTGCTGAACTCGCTGTCCGGTGAGTTCCTGGACGCGACCCTGCGGCTGCTCGCGCCCGGCGGGCGGTTCGTCGAGATGGGCAAGGCCGACATCCGTCCCGGCGTGCTGGCCTTCGACCTGGCCGACGCGGGACCGGAGCGGCTGGGGGAGATCCTGGCCGAGGCCGTCCGGCTGCTCACCGCGGGCGAGCTGCGCCTGCCACCGCTCACCACCTGGGACGTCCGCCGCGCGCGGGACGCCTTCCGGTACATGAGCCAGGCCGCCCACATCGGCAAGATCGTCCTCACTGTCCCCGCGGATCTCGACCCGGCCGGCACCGTGCTGATCACCGGTGGTACGGGGACGCTGGGGGGCCATGTGGCCCGGCACCTGGTGGCCGAGCGGGGTGTGCGGCACTTGTTGCTGGTCAGTCGCCGTGGTGGCGGGGCCGCGTTGCGCGAGGAGCTGGCGGGGCTGGGCGCGGAGGTGACGGTGGCCGCCTGTGATGTGGCCGATCGGGACGCGCTGGCGGGCGTACTGGACGCGATCCCGGCCGAGCATCCGCTGACCGCGGTCGTGCACGCGGCCGGGGCGCTGGACGACGCCCTGGTCGAGTCGCTGACCCCCGAACGCCTCGCCGCGGTCTGGGAGCCCAAGGCCCGGGCCGCTTGGCACCTGCACCAACTCACCCGGGAACGGGACCTGACGGCGTTCGTCCTCTTCTCGTCCGCCGCCGGTGTGCTGGGCGCCCCGGGCCAAGCGAACTACGCGGCGGCCAACGCGTACCTCGACGGCCTGGCCGCGTACCGGCGTGGCCTGGGCCTGCCGGGTGTGTCGCTGGCCTGGGGTCAGTGGGCCGAGGCCAGCGGGCTGACCGGGCAGCTGTCCGAGGCCGACCGTGAACGCCTCGCCCGCGCGGGGCTGCCGCCGATGGCGACCGACCACGGATTGGGGCTGTTCGACGCGGGCCTGGACACCGCGGAACCGGCGGTGGTCGCCGCCAAGCTCAACGTGTCCGCACTCGGCGACCGGCCGGTGCTGCGCGCGCTGGCACGTGCCCGCAAACCGGTGCGGACCACCGGACTGGCGGGCGAGCTGGGATCGCTCCCCGAGGCCCGGCAACGCGAGATCCTTCTCGACCTGGTCAGCACCCACGCCTCGGCCGTGCTGGGCCGTAGCGACGAGATCGGCGGCGACCTGGCCTTCAAGGATCTGGGCTTCGACTCGCTGACCGGCGTGGAGCTGCGCAACCGGCTGTCCACGGCGGTCGGGACCCGGCTGTCGGCGACGATGGTCTTCGACCACCCGACCCCGGCCCGGCTGGCCGAGTACCTGCGCGAGGTGGTCCTCGGCCAGGAGCGCCGGACGGTCGCACCCGTGCCGGCTGCGGTGGTGGTGTCGGGTGATCCGGTGGTGGTGGTGGGGTTGGGGGCGCGGTATCCGGGTGGGGTGGGCTCGGCGGAGGGTTTGTGGGATGTGGTGTCGGGTGGGGTGGATGCGGTGGGGGAGTTCCCGCCGGATCGCGGGTGGGACGTGAGTCGCATTTTCGATCCGGCGGGTAGTCCAGGGACGTCGTATACGCGGTCGGGTGGTTTTCTGGCGGATGCGGCGGGTTTTGATGCCGCGTTCTTCGGGATTTCGCCGCGTGAGGCGTTGGCGATGGATCCGCAGCAGCGGGTGTTGCTGGAGACGGTGTGGGAGACGTTCGAGGACGCGGGGATCGATCCGACGTCGTTGCGGGGCAGTCAGACGGGCGTCTTCACCGGCATCTGGGCCTCCGGCTACGCGGGCGGAGTGGACCAGATCTCCCGCGACGCGGACGGCTATGTGGCCACCGGCACGGCGACGAGCGTGACCTCCGGCCGGGTCTCGTACCTGCTGGGGTTGGAGGGTCCGGCGGTGTCGGTGGACACGGCGTGCTCGTCTTCGCTGGTGGCGATCCACCTGGCCGCGCAGGCACTGCGCTCGGGGGAGTGCTCGCTGGCCCTGGCCGGCGGGGTGACGGTCATGGCGACACCCGCCGCCTTCATCGACTTCTCCCGGCAGCGCGGCCTGGCTCCTGACGGCCGGGTGAAGGCGTTTGCCGAGGGCGCTGACGGCACGGGTTGGGGTGAGGGTGCGGGTCTGGTGCTGCTGGAGCGGTTGTCGGACGCCCGGCGCAATGGGCATCGGGTGCTGGCGGTGGTGCGGGGTTCGGCGGTGAACCAGGACGGGGCGTCCAACGGGTTGACCGCGCCGAACGGTCCGTCGCAGGAGCGGGTGATCCGCCAGGCGTTGGCGAATGCCGGGTTGGAGCCGTCCGAGGTGGACGCGGTGGAGGCGCACGGCACCGGGACGACGCTGGGTGACCCCATTGAGGCGCAGGCGCTGCTGGCGACCTATGGCCGGGACCGGGACGAGCCGTTGTGGCTGGGGTCGGTGAAGTCGAACATCGGGCACACGCAGGCGGCGGCCGGTGCCGCGGGTGTGATCAAGATGGTGATGGCGATGCGGCACGGCGAACTGCCGCCGACGCTGCATGTGGACGCGCCGACCTCCCACGTCGACTGGGAGTCCGGAAACGTCCGGCTGCTCACGGAGGCCCGGCCGTGGCCGGAGACGGGGCGTCCGCGCCGTGCCGGTGTGTCGGCGTTCGGTATCAGCGGTACCAATGCGCACGTGATCCTTGAGGCACCGGCCCCGGATCCGGCCGGGCTCTCCTCGCCCGAGTCCCCTGCCGCTCCCGATCCCGCTTCCACTACCGCCGTGCCGGTGCCGTGGCTGCTGTCGGCCAAATCCGAGCAGGCGCTACGGGCCCAGGCCCGCAGGCTGCAGGCGTACGCGGCCAAGGCCCCCGACGCGGACGGAATCGGCGCCGCACTCGCCGCGCGGACCCGGTTCTCCCACCGGGCCATGGTGACCGGACCGGAGGCGCTGGCGGCCCTGGTGCGCGGGGAGGCGCATCCCGGGCTGGTGACCGGCGAGGCCCGCGACTCGGGCAGGTCGGCGTTTGTGTTTTCCGGTCAGGGTGGTCAGTGGGTGGGGATGGGTCGGGGTTTGTACGAGGTGTTTCCGGTGTTTGCGCGGGTGCTGGATGAGGTGTGTGGGCTGCTGGGGTTGCCGGTCGAGGTGTTGTTCGAGGACCGGGAGGGGGTTTTGGATCAGACGGTGTTCACGCAGGCCGGGGTGTTTGCGTTGGAGGTGGCGCTGTTCCGGCTGGTGGAGTGGTGGGGTGTGCGGCCGGATTTCGTGGTGGGGCATTCGGTGGGCGAGGTCGCGGCGGCTCATGTGGCGGGGGTTTTGGGGTTGGAGGACGCGTGTGTGCTGGTGGGGGCTCGGGGCCGGTTGATGCAGGGGCTGGCCGGTGGTGGGGCGATGGTGTCGGTGCAGGCGTCGGTGGAGGAGGTGGCGGGTTCGCTGGTGCCGGGGGCCGAGGTGGCGGCGGTCAACGGGGTCGAAAGTGTGGTGGTGTCGGGGGACGAGGCGGCGGTGCTGGCGGTCGGTGAGGTCTGGCGAAGCCGCGGGCGCCGCGTGGCAAGGCTTGCGGTCAGTCACGCCTTCCATTCGGCGCGGATGGACCCGGTGCTGGAGGAACTGCGCCAGGTGGCGGCGGGGCTGTCGTTCGGTGTGCCGGTGATTCCGGTGGTCTCGACGGTGACCGGACAGCCGGTGGATATGGCGGATCCGGGCTATTGGGCGCGTCAGGTGCGGGAGCCGGTGCGGTTTGCCGACGCGATGCAGTGGTTGGAGGGCCAGGGTGTTTCGGGGTTTGTGGAGGTGGGCCCCCATCCGGTGCTGGTGGGCAATGGGTTGATGCGGCGTGGTGGGGATTCTCCGGAGCGGTTGCTGTCGGGGCTGGGGCGGTTGTGGGCGGACGGGGCCGTGCGCTGGACCCCACCCGCCATCACAACGGCGGGAAAGGTGGGCGCGCGCGTGCCCTCGTATCCCTTCCAGCACCAGCACTACTGGCTCCACCCCACCAGCCCGTCGGAGGGCCTCGACACGCCCGACCACGCGCTGCTGCGGTCCCTGGTGAAGCTCCCCGACGGGCAGGGTGTGGTGTTGACCGGGAAGCTCTCCGCGTCCGTTCACCCGTGGCTGGCCGAGCACACCGTGCTCGGTTCGACGCTGCTGCCCGCGATGGCGTTCGTGGACATGGCCGTCCACGCCGGCGAGCACACGGCCAGCCCCGTACTGTCCGAACTGGTCCTGGAGGCGCCGCTCGTGCTGTCCGAGCGCGACGGTGTGCATGTGCAGGTCACCGTCGGCGCGCCCGACGACACCGGACGCCGGCCCGTCACCGTCCACTCCCGCACCTCCGCCGAGCCCGACGAGTGGACCCGCCACGCGACCGGCGTACTCAGTCCGCCGGCGGACGGGGCGACACGGGCGGACCGGGCGGCCGTGCCCGGGCCGGACGACAGCGAGGGCGTGCCGATCGACATCGGCTCGCTCTACGATCGGCTCGCCGACGCCGGCTACGACTACGGGCCGACCTTCCAGGGGCTCACCGGCATCCGGCGGCACGGCGGGGACCTGCACGCCGAGGTGAGCTTCCCGGCGGACCCCGCGGCGCTGACCGGCTACCGCCTCCACCCCGCGCTCCTGGACGCCGCCATACAGCCGCTGACCCTCCTCGCCGGCCTCGCGGCCGAGGACAGCGGCGTCGGCGGCAGCGCGGCGCGGCTGCCCTTCTCGTTCTCCGGTGTGTCGGTCACCGGGTCGGCCGGGACGGTCCGCGTAGTGCTGCACCCGACCGGGCCGGACACCTGCGCGGTGCGGATCACCGACGCCGCCGGGACGCCGGTCGCGAGCATCGACGAGATCGTCCTGCGGCCCGTCGAAGCGGCGGGTCCCGGGGCCGGGCGCCGGCCGAGCACGCTGTTCGCCGTCGACTGGACCCCGATGGCGGCATCGGACGGCCCGGACACCGAGACGGTCCGCCACGAGGTCGCCGGCGAG
This sequence comes from Actinacidiphila acididurans, assembly GCF_016918855.1. Taxonomy (GTDB): domain Bacteria; phylum Actinomycetota; class Actinomycetes; order Streptomycetales; family Streptomycetaceae; genus Actinacidiphila; species Actinacidiphila acididurans. Next base: position 282,030 of record NZ_JADKYB010000010.1, on the reverse strand, counting down.
GGCGAACCGGTCGCGGCCGCCCACGCGGTGACCCGGGAACTGCTCCGCACGGTACGGGAGTTCCTGGCCACCGACACGCCGGCCCGGCTCGTGGTCCTCACCGGCGACGACCTGGCCTCGGCCGCCGCCCGCGGCTTCCTGCGCAGCGCGCACAGCGAGAACCCCGGGCGGATCCTGACCGTCCGGCACGACGGCACGGCCGCCTCACGCCGGGCGATCCCCGCCGCGGTGCGCGCCGCCGTGAGCGACGGCGAGCCCGAGATCCGGTTGCGTGACGGAACCGCCCTCGTGCCGCGGCTGGTGAGGGCCGCCCCGTCCGCCCCGTCCGCCCCGGCCGGGCCCCTGGACGGCGCGCCCCTGGACGGCACCGTGCTGATTACCGGCGGCACCGGCACCCTCGGCGTCCTGGTCGCCCGGCACCTGGTCGCGCGGCACGGCGCCCGGCACGTGGTGCTCGCCGGCCGCCGCGGCGTCGAGCCGCCCGGGCTCAGGCAGGAGCTGGGCGCCGCCCTCACCGTGGTCGCCTGCGACGCCGGTGACCGCGGGGCACTGAGGGATCTCGTCGCCTCGATCCCCGACCTGCGGGTCGTCGTGCACGCCGCCGCGATCGTCGACGACGCCGTGGTGGGATCGATGACACCGGAGCAGATCGACACGGTGCTGCGCTCGAAGGCCGATGCCGCGTGGCACCTGCACGAGGCCACCGAGCACCTGGACCTGCGGGCGTTCGTGCTGTTCTCCTCGGCGTCCGGGGTGTTCGGCGCCCCCGGGCAGGCCAACTACGCCGCCGCGAACGCGTTCCTCGACGCGCTCGCCGAGCACCGGCACGCGCGCGGCCTGCCGGCCACCTCCCTGGCCTGGGGCCAGTGGGCCGAGTCCAGCGGCATCACCGGGAACCTGACCGAGGCCGACCACCGCCGGCTGGCGAGGACCGGGATGCTGCCGCTGGCCACCGAGCAGGCCCTCGACCTGTTCGACACCGCCCTGGCGGGCGGACGCCCGGCGCTGGTGCCGGTCCGCCTCGACCTCGCGGCGATCGACACCCCGCCCGCGCTGCTGCGCGGACTCGCCCGGCCGCGGCGCGCGCAGGCCCCGGTGGCAGGCCCCGGCGACCTCCAGGCCAGGCTCGACGCCCTGCCCGAGCCCGAGCAGCGCGCCCTGCTGCTCGACCTGGTCGTCACGCACAGCGCGAGCATCCTCGGGATGGCCCCCGGCGGGATCGACGACCCGCGTCAGCTGTTCCGCGACCACGGCGTCGACTCGCTGACCGCCATCGAGCTGCGCAACCGGCTCAACGCGGCCACCGGGCTCCAGCTCCCGGCGACCCTCGTCTTCGACTTCCCGACGCCCGAACAACTCGTCAACCACCTCTACGGGCAGCTGTGCTCGCCGGAGAACCGGGTCGCCGGGCCGATGGAGCGCCTGCTGCGCAAGGCCGTCGACGTCGGCCGCGCGCAGGACGGCCTCGACCTGCTGGCCACGGCGTCCCGGCTGAGCCCGGCCACCGACGCGCCCAAGGCCGAGGCGGTCGCCCTCGCGACCGGCTTCCTCCAGCCGTCGCTGGTCTGCCTGCCCTCCGCGCTGGCGTCCAGCGGCATCGAGGAGTACGGGCGGTTCGCCGCCGCGCTGGAGGCCGCCCGCGACGTCACGGCGGTCACCCTGCCGGGCTTCGCCGGCGACCCGCTGCCCGCGGACGCCGACGTCCTGGTCCAGGCACTCGCCGAGGCCGTGTCGGCCATCGCCGCGCCGGTGCTGGTCGGCCGTTCGGTGGGCGCGTGGCTGGCGCTGGCGACCGCCGGGGAACTGGAACGGCGGGGGGCACGGCCCAGTGCCGTGGTGCTGATCGACGGCTACCCCGACGACCTGCCGGGTGTGCTCACCGGCATGCTCGACGCCGGCCACCAGGTCCAGCCGGTCGACGACGACCGGCTGGTGGCCATGGGCCGTTACCTCGATCTGGCCGGCGCCCCGGAGCCCGTCACCGCGCCGGTGCTGCTGGTGAGCACCGGGAAGCGCTCGTGGCCCCGGCTGTCCACCACCGCCCAGGAGGTGCTCACCGTCTCGGGCGACCACTTCACCGTACTGGAGGAGCACTCCGCTGCCACGGCGCTGGCCATCAGCACGTGGCTCCTCGACTTCAGCGGGTACGGGGCCGGGCTGTCCGCACTCAGGGGAAAGGACGATGCATGATCTGGGACAACGTCTACATCGGCGGAACGGGGCGATATCTGCCGCCCCGCACGCCCGCGACGCAGGCCGTGCCGGACACCGAGACCATGCGGCGGCTGCTCGCGCTGTCGGACTTCGTGTCGTTCACCCGTTCCGACGACGTCACCGAGCACGCGATGGCCGTGCACGCGGCGATCGGGGCGCTGCGCGAGTCCGGCCTCAGCGGCGCCGACATCTCCATGGCCGCCTACGCCCAGATGGACCACCAGGACCACATGGCGTCCTCCTGCCACCTGCAGCGCGTCCTCGGCCTCGGCCACGCCCTCGTCTACGAGGTCGAGGCGACCAGCAACGGTGGCTCGGCGGCGCTGCAGTCCGCCGCCGCGCATCTGGTGGCCGACCCGGCCGCGACCGCGACCCTGGTCACGGCCACCGCCCGGTTCCTGCCGCCGCGGTGGGAACGCTGGCAGCCCACCATCGGGATCTTCCTGGCCGACGGCGCGGTCGCGGCCGTGCTCAACCGCGAGGGCGGCCGGGCGAGGCTGGTCGCGACCGCCAACAGCTCCGCGACCCAGATGGAGGTCCTCGCCACCCCGACGATCCCGGACCCCGAAGGCCACCGCAACCGTACGCCGATCGAGGTCACCGGCCTGGCCCCGTATCTGACGCTGATGAGCGGGGCCCTGGTCACCGCGGTCGAGCAGGCCGCCAAGGAGGCCGGCGTCAACGTCGCCGACATCACCAGGTTCGTCGTCACCGGTCTGGGCCTGGCCCAGTTGGAGGTCGTCGTGCTGGAGCCGCTCGGCATCGACCTGGGCCGCACCACCTGGCCGATGCTGCGCGAACTCGGCCACGTCGGGCCGTGCGACCAACTGCTCGGCATGGACCACCTGCTGCACGACGAGACCCTCAAGCCCGGCGACACCATCATGTCGATCGGCCTCGGCATGGGTTCGCGGTTCACCGCGTCCCTGCTGGAGATCACCGAGCCGCCCAAGCCCCGTACGACCACCACCTTCACCGAGCCGGTGCGCACGCAGGCCCCGCCGGCCGACGCGTACGTCATCGACCCCTCGGGCGGCGACATCTTCGGCGAGGGCGCCGCCTTGCGCGAGCGCGGACCGGCCACGCCCGTCGAACTGCCCGGTGGCGTGTCGGCCTGGGCCGTGACCGGGCACGACCTGGCGAAGAAGCTGCTGCTTGACCCGAAGGTCTCCAAGGACGCGAACAAGCACTGGCCCATGTGGCGCGACGGCGACATTCCGCCGGACTGGCCGCTGATCATGTGGGTCGCGATGCAGAACATGTTCACCGCCTTCGGGGCCGACCACACCAGGCTGCGCAGCCTGGTGGCCAAGGCGTTCACCCCGCGCCGTATCGAGGCGATGCGGCCGCGCGTCGAGGAGATCACGGCCGGCCTGATCGCCGACCTGGCCGCGGTGCCGCCGGGGCAGGCGGTCGACCTGCGCGCACGGTTCGCGTTCCCGCTGCCGATCCAGGTGATCACCGGCCTGTTCGGGGTGTCCGCGCAGACGGGCGCGGACCTGCGGCGGCTGGTGGACGCGGTGTTCAGCCTCGACGCGGACCCGGCGGGCGTACAGGCCGCCTCCGGTGAGCTGTACATGCTGCTCAAGGATCTCGTCGCCGCCAAACGGCGCGAGCCCGGCGACGACATGACCAGCGACCTGATCGCCGCGCAGGAGGCGGACGGCACCCGGCTGTCCGAGCGGGAACTGCTGGACACCCTGCTGCTCACCATCTCCGCCGGCTTCGAGACGACGGTCAACCTGCTCGACCACGCCGTCCACGCGCTGGCCACGCACCCCTCCCAGCTCGACCTGGTCCGGTCCGGGTCCAGCACGTGGGAGGACGTGGTGGACGAGACGCTGCGCTGGCAGGCGCCGGTGCCGAACCTGCCGCTGCGGTACGCCGTGGAGGACATCTCCGTGGACGGCGTGCGGATCCGCAAGGGCGAGGCGATCCTGCTGTCCTACGGCGCCGCCGGCCGCGACCCGGCGCAGCACGGGGCCGACGCGGAGGACTTCTCCGTCACCCGGCCGTCGCGGGCCGACCACCTCACCTTCGGGCACGGCGTGCACTACTGCCTCGGCAGCCCCTTGGCGAAGCTGGAGGCGACGACCGCGCTGTCCGCGCTGTTCTCCCGGTTCCCCGGGCTGCGGCTGGCGGTCCCGTCGTCGGAACTCCAGCCGCTGGGTTCCTTCTTCACCAACGGACACAAGACCCTGCCGGTCATCCTGGAGGAGAGCTGATGGCCCACTTCGCCTTCGTGAGCGCGCCCGCGTCCGGGCATGTGAACCCGACCCTGCCGCTGGTCGAAGAGCTGGTCCGGCGCGGTCACCGGGTCAGCTACGCCACGGGACCGGCCACCATGGACGGCCCCGTGGCCGCCGGGGCGTCGCCGGTGACCCTGCCCTCGCAGTTGCCGCCCGACATGGCGGCGCGGGGCGAGTTCACGGCGGAGCAGCTCGCCGTGACGATGGAGTACTACCTCGATGACGCGCGTGCCTCCTTCCCCGTCCTGTCCGAGCACTTCTCGGCCGACCCGCCGGACGCGGTGTGCTACGACTCGGTGACCTTCACCGGGCGGATGCTGGCGAACCTGCTCGGGGTGCGGGAGATCTCCCTGGTGCCGACCTTCGCGGAGAACGAGTCCTTCTCGGCGGCGCAGGTGTACTTACCGGCCGACTTCGACCACACCAACCCCCAGTTGGTGGCCGCGATTCAGGACATGGGGAAGTTCGCGCAGGGCCACACCTTCCTCGAGGACCCGAACCTGATGTTCGGCTACGTGGCCCCGACGAGCCTGGTGTTCATCCCCCGCGAGTTCCAGATGTCGGGGGAGACCTTCGACGAGCGCTTCCACTTCATCGGGCCGTCGCTGAGCGGCCGGCAGACCACGGAGGAGTGGAGCCCCCGGTCGCAGGCTCCCGTCCTGCTGATATCGCTGGGAACCGTCTTCAACGACCGGCCCGAGTTCTACCGGACCTGCATCGAGGCGTTCGGCGACAGCGACTGGCAGGTCGTCATGGCGGTGGGCGCCCTGGACCAGGAGTCGCTGGGCCCCATCCCGTCGAACGTCGAGGTGCACGCCCACGTGCCGCAGGTGGCGGTACTGCGCCACACCGAGGTGTTCCTGAGCCACGCCGGGATGAACTCGACGATGGAGTCGCTCTACCACGGGGTGCCCTTCGTGGCGGTCCCGCAGATCCCGGAACAGCGGGCGATCGCCCGGCGCGCGGAGGAGCTGCGGGTCGGCAGGACGCTCACCGACCCGACTGTGCGGGGCCTGCGCGACGCCGTCCAGGACGTCCGGTCCTCCCGCCCCCGGGCGCAGGCCCTGAGCCGGATCGTACGCGGCGCGGGCGGCGCGTCGAAGGGCGCGGACGTCCTGGAGCAGCTGCTGACGCGGTAATGGCCGGACTCCGCCGGGCAGGCCGCACCCCGCCCGGCGGAGCCCGTTCCTTGATCGACGTGAGCATGGTCCTGGGCCCCGGCGGTAGGGGGCTTCAGGGCATGTCGAAATCGTTCGCACCCGGAGGTACTGCTGCCATGTCTGTGACCGCCGACACCGCCGAGCTGTGGCTGCGCCGGTTCCACCAAGCGGTGGAGGCAGGGGCCCGGCTGGTCTGCCTGCCGCACGCCGGCGGCTCCGCGAGCTGGTTCTTCCCGATGGCCAAGGCCCTCGCGCCCGAGGTCGAGGTCGTGGCCGTCCAGTACCCGGGACGTCAGGATCGCCGCCTGGAGCCCTGCCGCACCTCGGTCGGCGAGCTCGCCGACGAACTGGTGGGACTGGTCGCGGAACTGACGGACAAGCCGCTGGCGCTGTTCGGGCACAGCCTGGGCGCGACGGTCGCCTTCGAGGTGGCCCGCGGGCTGGAGGCGAGGGGCATCGTGCCCGAGGTGTTGTTCGCCTCGGGCCGGCGGGCCCCGAGCATCGAGCGGGACGAGTCCGTGCACCTGCGGGACGACGCCGGGATCATCGCCGAGATCGTGGCCCTCGGCGGCAGCGACGCCAGCCTCTTGGAGGAGCCCGAGGTCGCGGCGATGGTCCTCCCCGCGGTCCGCGGCGACTACCGGGCGGCGGAGACCTACCGCTACGCCGGCGGCCCCCGGCTGAGCTGCCCGGTCGTCGTCCTCACCGGGGACGCAGACCCCAAGGTCACCCCACGGGAGGCGGCGGCCTGGGCAGAGCACACCTCAGGCCGGTTCGAGCTGCACTTCTTCCCGGGCGGCCATTTCTACCTCAGCGATCAAGCCCCGCAAGTGCTCGACCTGATCCGGGGATGGCGCCCCGGCGCGCACTGAGGGGGGCCCGGTGACCGGGCCCCCCTTCATGCCATGGGATCAGGGCAGCCGCACGGAGAGCGAGCGCTGGAAGACGTTCAGCGGGTCCCATTTGGCCTCGATCTGCTGGCGTGGAGACGGCTGCGAGGACGATGGCGTCGCGGTGCGGTGTGGCGGTCGTCCCGACCGGCACGGAGTCGATCTGGCCGAGTGTTACTGACGCCAGCGCTCGCGGTGCTTCGCTACGCAGGCCACGTCGATGACATGCGTCGGGTGCGTGTGCAGCCTGCCGGCGCGCTCGCCATGGCGAACGATCGTAAGGTCATCCAGCAGGATGATTGCTCCTCCGTCAAACATGACGTGACACGTGGGACAAAGGCAGAGCACGTTGCCGGTGATGTCCGGCCCGTTGTGCGGGCCACCAAGAGCCTGTATGTGTGCTCCCTCGCTGTAGTTCCCCCCGGGGAGCTGGACCGTCGTGGCACAGATCTGGCAGGCACCGTCATACCAGCTCTTCACCTGCCGAGTTACAGCCGTGCTGCGAACGATGCGCTGCACGCTCGTGGTCACGCGCTCGGGGGCCTCTGTCCCCGTGGGCGGCTGCTCCGACACGGGCGCGGGGAGTAGTTCGGATGACTCAGGTAGCTCCTGCTGCACCGCTTCGGGGGGCGGGGTGTCGTCATATGCTTCGAGCCTGAATTGCCAAATGAGGAAGCCGTCTATGCCAAGCTTGCTGCCGTAGCTGGTGACGCGGTACAGCCCGTCGTAGCGGTACCCGCCGGTGGGGGCGTAGACGGAACCGCTGTGTGCCCCGCGGATCACACGGACGGGCAGGCCCTCCAAGTGGCTCGTTACCAGGGCCGCGTTGCCCGGATCGTCAAGGGTCTGATCGCTGACCTGGTTCCTTGAGCCGTCCTGGCCACCGTGCCCTGTGTAGATGATGACGTTGCCGTAGTCCTCGTCATCCTTGTAGCCGCCAGACACGACGATCGACTCGGCGCCGGTCTTCTTTGTCCCGCAGATCCCGGCCTGAAGCGGTCGATGAACGCCGGCCTCGTGGGCAAGTCGGCGGCTCTCGTACAGCTGACCGATCTTGACGTTGTGTATCTCGCCAATCATGGCCATAGCCTTCCATCCAGCACCGACAATCAGCTCATGGTTTTGTCTGATAATCGAGCTGGAAGGTGAGTGTGGCGGCCCCGCGGTGAAGCACATGCACTACGGGCTCAGGGTGCGGGTTCCGTCCGGGGAGATTGGCGTGGTTGACCCGCGTGGACCCCGAGCAGCCACAGGCAAGCCGGCGGCGGGCGAGGCCGAAGCAGGTGGTGCTGGGCCGGCCTCCGGATAACGCCCGAGCTGATCAAGGTGGACCCTCTGCCCCGACCAGGGCAAGTCCGGTACTGGCGAGGCATCCGTCGATGAGGGCGTCGGCGGCCGGCCGGGCCGACGCCGTGTGGATCTCTAGTGTCGCGGCTGCATTTTCGTCAGCAGTGCGAGCAGGGTGCGCTGTTCCTCCGCGTCGAGACCGGCGAAGAGGCCGGAGGCGTGAAGTCGCGACCTGAGCGCCTCCCATAGTTCGTGCCCGCGGTCCGTCAGGGCCAGGGTTCGCTTGCGGCCGTCGGAGGGGTGAGGGCGGCGGGCGATGAGTCCCGCGCTCTGAAGTTTGTCGGCGGCGAGACTGACCGTCGAAGGATCGCAATGGAGGCGGGCCGCCACGTCCCGCAGCGTTGGCGGCTCAGTTCCCGGCGCAAGCGCCCACAGCGTGCCCGCGACGGAGGCCGGCACCCGGAACTCCCCGAGCACTTGGGCCACGACGGCGTCCGCGGAGTGTCCCACTTCCACGAGAACACGGACGATCTCGGCTTTCCGCTCGACGTCCGCGCGGTGAGTCGTCGGTGTCGTCGCATCACGGTCGGCAGTCATGGGGCCATGCTACGCTCAAAATCTCAATGAGAAACTCAATGAATTAGGGGACGTAAATGACTCACGGTGACGACGGTGGGACGGTGCTCGTTACGGGCGGAACGGGCTACCTGGCAAGCTGGGTGATCGCGGGCCTGCTCCAGCGCGGCTACCGGGTGCGTACCACCGTGCGCAGCATCGGCAAGGCGGAGCAGGTGCGTGAAGCCGTCAGCGGGCACGCAGGCCAGGAGGCGGCCGGGGGTATCACGTTCGCTGTCGCTGATCTCCTCGGCGACGAGGGCTGGGACAGGGCCTTCGAGGGCGCTCATTACGTGATGCACACCGCGTCGCCGATGCCCTTCGACTCAGGCGTAGATCTCGTCAAGACCGCCCGAGAGGGCACCCGCCGCGTCCTGGGCGCCGCCGCCCGCGCCGGGGTGAAGCGTGCCGTGCTCACCTCTTCCGGCATCACGGCCGGTGCGGGCGACTCGGGTACGCCCGCGACCGAAACGACATTCGCCGAACCGTCCGGCACCCCGCAGCGTGCGTACCCGGACTCGAAGATCCTCGCCGAGCGCGACGCATGGGAGCTCGCCGGAGCGGCCGGGCTCGAACTGTCCGCCGTCCTGCCGACGTTCATGCAAGGCCCCCCACTGGGCCCGCGGAACCGGGCAGGAACGACCGACGTCATCCGCCGCCTGCTCGCCCGTGAAATCCCCGCTGTCCCAAACATCGGCTGGAACGTCGTCGACGTCCGTGACGTCGCCGAACTGCACATTCTGGCCATGACGAGTCCCGCCGCCGCGGGGCAGCGTTTCCTCGCTTCGGGCAGCTTCCTGTGGTACCGCGACATCGCCCGCATCCTGCGCGACAGGCTCCCAGGCGCAGCCACCGAGGTACCCACGCGCACCATGCCCGACATCATCGTCAAACTGCTGGCCCGAGTGAACCCGCAGATGGCGATGGTGCGCTCCGAACTCGGTCGCAAGAGGCTCGTCGACAGCAGCAAAGCACGCACGCTCGGCTGGCAGCCCCGTCCCACCGAACAGACGATCATCGACACCGCCACAGCGCTCACGGCCAAGGACTCGCCCGGCAAGTAGCTGCCACCACGTTGCGGCCAATTGCTCGATGAGCGTCTCGGCGAGCGCGAGTTCCTGTTCGGTGACGGGTGCGGGGGAGGCGATGTCGCCCCGATGCGCCGGGTTGCTGAGCCGCTCAGGCCCGGGACGCGTCGCGGGTGCGACCCCTGTCCTGGTCGTCGGGGCGCAGGCGCGTGAGCAGGTCGGTTCGTCCGGTGGCGGTCAGGCCGATGCTGGTGGCGCGTTCGAGGTCGATCAGGCCGTTGATCAGTCCGAGGACGGCACGCGGTGGTCCTTCGAGGAGCAGGTCGGGTTCGGTGGCGCGGCCGAGCCGGGTGCGGACCTGGCCGTCCCGCAGTTCGACGACGGCCGCTTCGTCGGCGGCGACGAGTTGGATGACGGCCGGCGGGGCGTCGGGGTCGGCGTCGGTGGTGAACCATTCGGGGGCGTAGGCCAGCCACCGTGCCTGGAAGGCGTCGTCCGGCCGTTCCTCGGTCATGAACCGCAGTCCCCACAGCCCGAGCGCCTTCAGGACCGGCTCCAGTGCCGTGCCGGTCTCGCTCAGGGTGTAAAGGACGGTCGCGATCGGCGGCGGTGCGTCCTCGCGCGTGATCAGCCCGGCCTCTTCGAGTTCCTTCAGGCGGGTGGACAGCAGGTTGGGCGCGATGCCCGGCAGTCCCCTCTTGAGGTCCGTGAACCGGCACGGGCCCTGTAGCAGCAGCTCCCGGGCGATCAGCAGCGTCCAGCGATCACCCACGACGTCGAGGGCTCGGGCTATCGAACAGTACTGACCATAACTCCGCATGCACCCAGAGTACGGCAAGGAGATACCTCTTCAATCGGTCGGTAGAAAAACTCAACCATCCGTGCTTAATATTCAACCATGACTCGTTCGTCGTCGAAACCGCTTCTGCTCGCCGCCCTGCTGCTGGCCTCGTTCGTGATCAACCTCGACACGACCCTGGTCAACGTCGCACTCCCCACGCTGACCCAGCAGTTGGGCGCCTCCACCGCACAGCTGCAGTGGGTCGTGGACGCCTACAACCTCGTCTTCGCCGCCCTGCTGCTGACCTCGGGGAGCCTGTCGGACCGGTTCGGCCGCAAGGGCATGCTCATGGCCGGCCTGCTGGTCTTCGGGGCGTCCAGCTTCGTCGGCGGGTACGCCGGCTCTCCGGCGCAGCTGATCACGGCCCGGGCCGTGATGGGCCTGGGCGCCGCCATGACGTTCCCCGCCACGCTCGCCCTGCTCACCGGCGCCTTCACCGGCCGCAAGGAGCGGGCGCTGTCCATCGGCCTGTGGGGCGCGACCGCCGGCGTCGCCATCGCGCTGGGGCCCATCGTGGGCGGCTTCCTGCTCGAGCACTACACCTGGTCGAGCATCTTCTACGCCCTGGGACCGGTCTCCTTCACCGTCGCCGCCCTGGTGGCCGTGTTCGTCCCCGCATCGCGCAACCCCGTCCCGCGCCGCCTGGACTACCCGGGCCTGGTCCTGTCCGGCGGCTTCATGGCACTGCTCGTCTACACCGTCATCCAGGCCCCCAGCCGCGGCTGGACGTCGACGGCGTCGCTCGCCGGCTTCACCGGCGCCCTGGCCCTGCTGATCGCGTTCGTCGTCGGCGAGCGCCGCGCCGCCGAGCCCATGCTCGATGTGCGGCTCTTCAAGGACCTGCGGTTCAGCGCCGCCAGCGCCTCGGTCACGATCGCGTTCTTCACCCTGCTCGGATTCATCTTCCTGATCACGCAGTTCTTCCAGCTCGTCCGGACCTACAGCCCCCTGTCCACCGGCGTCCACCTGCTGCCGGTGGCGGTCTCCGTCGCCGTCGGATCCACCCTGGGCACGCGGCTGGCCGTCCGGGTCGGCACCAAGGCGATCGTCACGGCCGGACTGGCCCTCCAGGCGGGCTTCTACTTCTGGGTCGCCAGCGCCATCTCCCCGACGCTCCACTACGGGGTCATCGCCGTTCAGATGGTCCTCTACGGCCTGGGCATGGGCCTGACCTCCGCGCCCGCGACCGAGTCCATCATGGGAGCGGTCCCGGCCGACCAGGCCGGCGTCGGGTCCGCCGTCAACGACTCCACCCGCCTGCTCGGCGGAACCCTCGGCGTCGCCGTCATCGGCAGCGTGTACGCCACGGTCTACTCCACCCGCCTCGGCAGCGCCCTGCCGGCGTCACTGCCCTCCGGCCCGGCCGCCCGCGCCCACGACTCCGTCGGAGCGGCCTTCGGCCTGTCCGGCCAACTCGCCTCCCAAGGCCGGCCCGCCCTGGCCGACGCCGTACGGCAGGCCGCGATCGGAGCCTTCGACCACGGCCTGAGCATCGGCTGCATCGTCGCCGGACTCGTCGCCGCCGCCGGAGCACTGCTCGCCGGGGCCTTCCTGCCCGCCCACCCCCCGCAGCCCGGACCCGACACCCCCTCCGACACCGGCCGCCAGGAGCAGCCGCTCGCCCCGGCGCTGGACGCCGCCCGCCCGCGGTGACGAAGCCGCGCGGCGCAACGGCCTCGAAGGGCCACCGCACTGCCCGCACCGCCGGTACCCAGCCTCAGCCCATCCAGCCGGCCACTGTTCCTCGAAGGGATGTCATCAATGTCCAGCCCCGGTCCTTCGCAGTGGCATGGCTCTCCGTCCCCGGCTTCGCCTCCTACAGTGCGACGAAGTCCGCCGCGTGGAGCCTCGCCGACGGGCTGCGGTTCGAGCTCAAGGGGCAGGGCACGCACGTCGTCGGTCTGCTCATGGGGCCGGTGGACACCGACATGGGCGCGCAGTTCCCGTTCCCCGACAAGGTCGGCCCCGCCCAGGTCGTCACCGCCGCCCTCGACGGCATCGAGTCGGGCGCGGACGAGGTCCCCGACGCCTTGGCCGGCCAACTGCCATCCGTTCTTGCGGTCGACCGGTCCCAGCCGGCCGCGTACGCAGGCCCGCATCCGCAGCCGCAGGTCCACCCGCCCGAACCGGACCGATACGCACCAGCGATTCTTCCCGCTTCGCCGACCACGCGTCGGGCTGCACATCACCTTGCACGAAATCAGTTGTGAACAGCGCTGATTCCCTCCCCGCGGGAGAAGGATCAGGTGAACTTCTTCAAGTTGTTGGGGGTCTTGGCGAGGCCGTCGGTGCATTCGTAGGAATCGTGGTCGAAGACCATGGTGCGGCGCTCGTCGACGGTGTACGCGCTCCAGCCCGGATTGTCGCCGTGTGCGAAGCGGATGAGGGCTGTGTGCATGCGCTCGGCCATGTGCCGGGGAGCGTCCGGTCCCAGTAGCTCGGGCGCCTGGGGTGCGTCCAGGTGGTCGAAGACGAAGGGAAGGTCGGCGCAGTGGGCGGCGCCGAAGAGGGGAACGGGCCAGGCGGACTGGTAGGTGTAGGTGGGGATGCGAGCTCGGGCGGCGGTGTCGGCAATGCGGCGAGCGGGGCGCCGGAAAGTGCGGTCGCTCAACGCCTGGGCGAGTGCGTGGCCGGGATTCCTGCTGCCGAGCCGGCTGAGGTAGGTGTCGAGGTCGTCGGCGGTGAAGCCGAGGTTGGCCATGCCCTTGAGGCTGGCGTCGGTGCTGGGAGCGGTCGTGAGGTCGCCGAGGATGAAGTTCCATTCCTGTGTGGTCGTGCCGATCAGCAGGGCCTCCACCGCGCCGGATCCGGAGAGTGCTTCCTCGGGCGTGGTGGTGACGACTTCACCGTCCAGGGTGGGCTGCCAGCGCAGTGCGTCCCGGCCGGCCCGGCGGGCGCGGTCGTCGACGCTCTCGGCGGGTGCCCGCACTTCTCCGGGCAGCCAGGCTTGTTCGAGTTCCATGCGGCGCGCGGTCGGCGTGGCGGAGACGGCCTGTCGGGTCTGCGGTATGCCGAGCTGGTCCGCGAAGTCGGCAGAGAGCTGCCTCATACGCTCCAGCGGCGTGAGCAGAGGAGTCCCGGCGCTCATGACGACCAGGCGTCGGAACAGGCCGCGAGCCGCAGGGGCGCCGGTGAGGGCGAGGGCGGCCGTCGCGCCGGCGGACTGTCCGGCCAGGGTGACGTTGGTGGGGTCGCCGCCGAAGGCGGCGATGTTGTCGCGTACCCAGGCCAGGGCAGCGGTGATGTCGAGCAGGGCGCGGTTGGCGACCTGGTCGTCGAGGATCATGAACCCTTCTGCGGCGACACGGTAGTTGGGGACGACGAAGACGACGCCGTCGCGGGCGAAGGAGGCTCCGTCGTACCAGGGGCTGGCGTTGCTGCCGGTGAAGAAGCCGCCCCCGTACAGCCACACGATCACTGGGAAGGGCCCGTCGCCGTGGGACGGGGCGTAGACGTTGAGGTTGAGGGCTTCATCGCCCGCGACGACGGGGTCGGGAAAGAGTTCCTGGCCGACGTGGGGGTGGGCGGGGCTGGGGCCGTAACTTGTCGCCTCGAAGCAGGTCGTGAACCTCTCACGCGGCTGGGGGGTGTCGAAGGCGTTGCTGGGGTAGGGGGCGCGGGCGTAGGGGATGCCGAGGTAGGCGGTGTGGGCCTCGCGCGTGATTCCCACGATGGGTCCGCAGGGGGCGTTGACAGGCACGGGTTGCTTCCTTCCGACCGGTGCGGGTATTGGGGCGGGGTCACGATGCGGCCGCGGTGAACAGGCTCTCCACCGTGGTGGCGGTACGGCTCAGTCGGTGGCGGCCGGGTTCGTCGTGGCTGCGGTGTTCTGGGCGGGCCTGAGCCGCAGGGCCAGGGTGGCGGTGACGAGGCTGAGGGCGGCGAGCGCGTAGAAGGCGATGCGGTAGCCGTCCACGACGGCCGAGTCGCCGCTGCTGGTGCTGTGGCTGGTGACGGTGGCGGCGATGGTGACCAGGACGGCCAGGCCGAGGGCCGCGCCGAGTTGACGGCACATGTTGATCAGCCCGGAGGCGACGCCGGCGTTGCGGGGGTCGATGCCGCTGGTCGATGCGACGATCGCGGGCATCATCGTCAGGCCGGTGCCCGCACCCACGACCACGGTGGGCAGCAGAACGTGGGCGACGTAGTCGGAGTGGGCGGGAAGCTGCCCCGCCCAGACCAGTCCCGCAGCGGCGACGGTCCCGCCTGTCACCACCAGGCGGCGGGCTCCGACGAGGGGGATCAGCTTCTGGGACAGCAGCACTCCGACGCTGATGACGGCGACCATGGGGAGCAGGGACAGTCCGGTGCGCACGGCGCTCTGTCCCAAAACCTGCTGCAGATACAGCGAGAGGAAAAACAGCGGTGCGGTGATGACGGCGCCCATGCACAGCGTGAGAACATTGCCGATGCGCACGTTGGCGATGGAGAAGATCGCCAACGGGACCAGCGGCTCACTGGTGCGACGCTCGACGGCCACGAACGCCGCGAGCAGGAGCACACCGGCCACGAGCGAGACGATCACGCGGGTCGCTCCCCAGCCCGCGTCAGGCGCGACCGAGACGCCGTAGACGAGTGCCGCGGCCGACAGCGTCACGGTGATCGCGCCGGGAAGGTCGATACGAGAGCGCCGCTGTCCGGTCGCGGTCGGTGCCAGGAACGTCAGGCTCGCGATCAGCAGGCCGACGCCGATGGGCACGTTGACCAGCATCACCCACCGCCAGTTCACCGACGCCAGCAGTCCGCCGACCACGATGCCGGCCGCCCCGGCGCTGGAGGCGGCAACGCCCCACCACGTCATGGCGCGGGTGCGCTGGGCGGGCTCGCTGTGGCTGGCGGTGATCAGGCTCAGGCTCGACGGTGCAAGCGCCGCCGCCCCCGCGCCCTGCACCACCCGGGCCGCCAGCAGCATCCAGCCGTCCTGCGCCAGCCCGCCGACCAGGGACGCCACCGAGAAGACGACCAGACCGATCTGGAAGACACGGCGGCGTCCGAACAGGTCGCTGGCGCGCGCGGCGAAGAGCAGCAGACCGCCGAAAGCGACCAGGTAGCCGTTGACCACCCACTGCTGGGCGGAGGGCGCCAGGCCCAGGCCCGACTTCATGGCCGGCAGGGCCACGTTCACGATGGACGAGTCCAGCACCACCATGAACTGCGCCACGCACGCCACGGCGGCGACGGCCGCGAGCGCCACACCTCGTTTGGCCACCCCGTGTGAGGGATCCGCATCTGCCGGCGCGGATGCGCCGGCGCCTGGGGAGAGGTGCGATCGGTTGGGCATGGCTGTGCTCCTCGAAGCTTTTCCGGATAGCCTGTCCGTTAAGCGTAGGGCGATACCGGATAGGCTGTCCACTTGAGAGGCGCGGGTCCTGGCGGGCCTACCCGAACACGAAGAGCGTGCGTGGAGGAGTTCATGGAGGCAGGCAAGACGGCGTTCCCCAGGCGGCGGGCAGCCGCAGAGCGCAATCGTGACAAGATCCTCGACGCGGCCCGGGAGGCGTTCGCCGATCCTGTCCCCGACATCTCCATGGCGGAGATCGCCCGTCGCGCCGGGGTGGGTATGGCCACCCTGTACCGCAACTTTCCGGGCCGGCAGGAGCTCCTGGAAGCGCTCTACGCGGACGAGGTCGATCAGATTTGCGCCGCGGCAACGATCGAGCCCGGCCAGACCCCCGCGTCAGCTCTCATCGCCTGGCTGCGTCTGCAGATCGCGTTCATTCCGCACAAACGGCTGATCATTTCTGAACTGCTGGAGCACACCGACCGGGACGGCATCACCAGCCACCGCGGCCGAGCCATCGAAGCGGGTCGTCCCCTGCTGGCCGCGGCCCAGAAATCAGGACAGATCCGCGACGACCTCACGCTGGAGCAGATCTTCGACTTGATCGTCGCCATCGCCAAGGTCAACGAATCGCCAGATTACCTGCAACCCCTCTTCGAGACCGCCTTCGACGGCTTGCACCGAACGACGACATGACGAAGCCGTCTGGCGGAGCGCTTCGAAGGCTGCTGGTGAGGTGAGGCGTGGCGGCCTTGGTCGACCTGGGTCGTCGAAGCCGAGGTAGAGCTTCGTGACGGTTGTCAGGGTGAGCCAGGTGTCGTGGTCGTCGAGGAACCTGCGACTTCACCCTCTGAAAGTGCTCAGCGCTTGAGTGGGCTGCTATAAGGCTCCTGATTTCGGAATCGCCCGGGCGACCACGGCGGCAGGGCGCGCGCGGCCCGGCAATGGTGGAGAAGTTCTTCGGCGACCGCGTCGTCACGATGAGCGGCATGAATAGACGACAGGCTCCAGGAGTCTGCGTTACCGCCGCGATCGCCGCCCCCGTGTCAGTGTTCGGGCTCGGGACTTTCGCTTGCGTGCACCGCGGCTCCCGGACTTCGGGGCTGGCGGCCGGCTGCGCCGACACCGGCACCCGCCGACCGCCGCGGACCTCGATGCGCCTGGCTGCCGGCAACCCGCAGGCCGGCGCGTACGGCCTGGGCATCAAGCGCGTCCCGGGAGAACACGGCGCGATGCGGGGCCACGACGGCTGCGCACCGTTGCACGCCACGTTCGCCTGGAACAGCCAGGACGGACGGTCGGTGCAGCTCTTCCCGGCGGAGAACCTCACTCGGTACGCCGGGTTGCACGGCAACTCGGCCAACGCGATCGACAAGGCGCGGACCGCGTTCGAAGAAGCGGCCCGCCGCTGATCGCCGGGGTCCGCCGAAAAGACGTCTACCAGGCGGTAGGACCGAAAAGGGCGTGGATGGCCGATGCGCGATACCGCAACAGATTCCATGCGATCCCGACGGCGGGCCGGCAGCGCTCGGCTCGGCCGGATCTGTGGCGCCTTCGTGGTGCAGATCACCGTCGTGACGTTGATGCCGCCGCGTCTGCGCGAGGGAGTCAGTCCTCTCATTCAGCGGCCTACCACCTGGCGTGGAGCGGGGTACCGGCTTCGCGTATCGCAACAAGCTGCGATGTTCCCGAGGCGTTCGCCGTGCTCATCATCGACGACGTCCGGCGTGCCGCCTCCCACCGGGCCGGGCGGCGCGCAACTCCTCCGGCGGCCGCACAGCGCCGGCCGGAGGCCGAAGAACCCTCCGGCGATCTGATACCAGCGGACTTCCACCTGCTCCGACGGAAGAGGTACCGACATGTCAGCACCGACCATCCCGGCCGCGCCGCCGATCAAAGCCAGGCGCGGGTTGTGGGGACGCCAACTCGACCGGTACCCCGGAAACGGGGCCCGGGCGCTCTATCTGGGCATCGTCGTGGTGAGCACGGTGACCTTGTATTACGAGCTCTTCGTGCAAAACGCGGTGTCGACGCAGATCGCCGCGAAGCTGCACATGTCCCTGGCGTACTTCGTCGCCGTGATCGTGATCGGTTACGGGCTCGGCGCGGTGGGATCGGTCCTCGCCGGGCTCGCGGACCGCTGGGGTCGCGCGAACCTGGTGGTCTACGGATTGGCCCTGACCGGAGGGCTGGTGCTGTTCGCGCTGCCGAACGCGCACACCAAGCTGACGTACCTGGTTTTGTTCGGCCTGGTCAGCATCGTCGAGGGCGTCGTCCTGGTGGCCACCCCGGCACTGGTGCGGGACTTCTCGCCGCAGGTCGGCCGGGCCTCGGCGATGGGCCTGTGGACGCTGGGCCCGGTGGCCGGCTCGCTGCTGGTGACCGAGGTCTCCAGCAACACCCTCACCGCGCACCCCGACTGGCAGTACCAGTTCCGGTTCTGCGGCGTCGTGGGTCTGGCGGTGTTCGTGATCGCGTTCCTGGGCTTGCGGGAACTGGCGCCGCGGCTGCGCGACCAGTTGATGGTCAGCCTGCGGGACCAGGCCGTGGTCGAGGCGCGGGCCCGCGGTGTCGACCCGGACCGGGACGCGGGTGGCCGGTGGCGGCAGGTGCTGCGGACCGACGTGATCGGACCGGCGTTCGGGATCGGCGCCTTCCTGCTGTTCTTCTACATGGCGGTCGGCTTGTTCGTGGTCTTCTACACCACGACCTTCGGCTACAGTCTGGCCCGCGCCAACGCCCTGGGTAACTGGTACTGGGGTCTGCAGGCCGTCGCCCTGATCATCGCCGGCGTGCTGTCCGACCGGCTGCGCGTGCGCAAGCCGTTCATGGTAGTCGGCGCAGCCGTCAGCGCCGTCGGCGTGGCTCTGTTTGCCCGGGCCACCACGCACGCCGACACCGGCTACTACCACTTCGCGTGGATCATCGCGCTCATCTCGATCGGCGGCGCGATCGCCCTCTCGGCGTGGATGGCCGCGTTCACCGAGACCGTGGAGAAGCACAGCCCAGCCGCCACCGCCACCGGCCTGGCAGTCTGGGGCGCGATGCTGCGCGTCATCGTCGTGGCGACACTGGGCTCGGTGACCTTCGCGATTCCGGCCGCCGAAACCTTGGTGGACCACGGACCGCAGCTCAAGGCCGCGGTGGCGGGCCAGGACCCGAGCCTGAGCGCGTCGCAGAACGCGATCGTCAAAGCGGTGGCGGCGGACCCGGGCATCGCGGTCAAGGCGCAGACGCTGGCCGCCCAGGACTCCTCCGAACTCGCCACCGCCGCACGGCTCACACCGGCCGTCTCCGCCGCCCTGATCGCGAACCCGAACGACCAGGTGGCGCAGGCCACGGCGCTGAGCCAGATCTCAGGCAAACCAGTCCGCGAAATCGCTCAGGTGCTGACGCTCACCACGCGCTACCAGGCGCAGCTCGCCACCGCCGCCACCCTTGACCCGGCCACCCAGGCCGCGCTGGCCACCGGCGCCACCGACCCGGGCACCCTGGCCAAGGCCGTCGGCGAGATAGCGGCCGGGCTGCACGTACCGGTCGCCACCGCGACCGCGGACCTGCAAGCCCTGGCCCAAGTCCCGCCGACCGACCTGACCCTGCTGCGTACCGATGGCCCTGTGCTCCAGCAGGCACGTGCGAAACTCACCGCGCTGGGCAAGGTCCCGCCGGCCGATCTGACGTTCCTCAACACCTATGGCCGCGGCCTGAAGGACCCCGCGGTGGCCTCCGCACTGGCCTACCTGCAGAAGGAAGCACCGGTGGTGCAGAAGGCGGTCAAGGACAGCCCGGCGCAATGGCAGCGCTGGTGGTGGCTGTGCTTCATCGGCCAACTGGTGTTCCTGCCGTCCATCTGGCTGCTCGCCGGACGCTGGAGCCCGGCCAAGGCCCGCGCCGACGCCGCCGCGCACAACAGCGCGGTCGCCCGCGAACTCGCGGCCCTGGCGGCTGAACGAGCGGGCGGCCAACAGGCCCGCTGAGCCATTCCGGTCGGACCTCCGGTGCTATAAATTCAGGGTTCTGCCTCTTCATCACGGATGACACCCCGATGCCCGGAGGTCCACCGCCATGCCGCACATCGAGTTGGGCAACGACCAGCCCGGGATCCGTTCGCTGTTCTTCTTCCGCCCCGAGACCGCCGCGCCGCTGTGCGACCTGGTCGAGGTCCTACTGCGTGCGCCGAGCACATTGCAGCGGTGGGAGCGTGAGCTGATCGCGACCCGGGTCTCCGGACTCAACGAGTGCCGTTACTGCACGACGACCCACGCCGCCTTCGCCTGCGCGCAGCTCCCGGAGGACGTGAAGCTGGACCTGGTCCGCGCCGACGTCATTGCCGACCCCGGCATCGTCGGCGCGGACATCCTCGCGGCACCGATCAGCGACAAACTGCGGGCGCTGCTGGCGATCGCCGAAGCCGTGCAGCGCAGCGGGCGAGACGTGACCCCCGAACTCGTCGAGCAGGCCCGCGCGCAGGGGGCGACGGACGTCGAGCTGCACGACACGGTCCTGATCGCGGCGGCGTTCTGCATGTACAACCGCTACGTCGACGGACTGGGCACCATCGCGCCGGAGGACCCGGAGAACTATACGAAGCGCGCCGAGGCGTTGGCCCAGAACGGCTACCTGCCGATCGTCGACGCGGCGTTGGCCCACCAGGCCGCCGCGCGAGGCTGACACTTCGGGGTGTGCTTCGCGCCGCGAACTGCACATCCTTATCCACTGTATCCACGAGTGATCGCGGTGCGGGGGCGCCGGGCAGTGGCCGGCCGAAGGCGCCGGTGTCCGCCGCACAGCACATGGACCGGGCTCTCGTCCCCGCACAGCACCTCCCCGGCGCACAGGGCGTCCTCCATCGCCTCGTCGAACCCGGCCGCGGCAAGGCGCTCGGCCAGGCGGGCGCGGGCGACGAACCCGGATGAGACCTTGACCCCGAGCAGGGAGTTCATCAGCGTCGCGGTCCGCTCCACGGGGACGTTGCCCCGCTGCCCGGCAGCTCGGCTGCCGCGTTGAGGTTCGGGCCGTAGACCGCGGCGCCGGCCTGCCCGCCCGGCGGAACGAGGTCGTCGAGGAGGGCACCAAGACCGACGCGGGCAAGCGCACCCTGCCACTGCCCGCACCGGTCCGGAAGGCCCTGCGCGTCTTCCATGCCCAACAGGCCCAGGAGAAGCTGGCCGCCGGCCCCGCATACGTTCACACGGCAACGTGCTGGTCGACGCACTTGGACGCCCGTGGAAGACGGACAAGCTGCGCCGTGAGGCGTACAAACTGCCGGGTCGGCCGGTCCGGGACGCGGTCCTCCTGACGCCGGGCCCGGTCCTCCTGCCGGTGCGCGCGTACCTGTTGTGGCGGGGCAAAGGGTCGGCGTAGGGCCGCCACGAATTCCGGTGCTTTCTCATCAGTCACGGACTACGATTCCTACGCCGCCCGAATTACCGGTGCGTTTTCAGGCGCGGAATTCAGGCGTTCTCCAGGGGAGGGAAAACCACTTGAGCATGTCCTTGAGAGCGCGGCCGCGTGCCGTCCTCGCGCTTCTGGGAACCGCGGTCCTGGCGCTGTTCGCCGCATCGCCCGCACACGCGGCGACCGGGACGCCCACCACACCCACCGATCTCTACAACGGCTACGAGTCCTGCTCGACCGACGTGGCCCGACCGACGTACCTCTGGGCCGGCAACGGACTGAACGTCGAGGGCATCCCCGGTGACACCGACCTGTCCGTCGGCCCCACCGTCTCCCTGCAGTACCAGGTCTGGCCGGTCGCCGACCCGAGCCAGGTCACCACGGTCACCCGCAACTACGCCGTCCTCGGCTCCGAGGCGATCGGCAACCTGCCGGCCGAAGCCCTCACCGACGGGCAGACCTACGCATGGCAGGCGCAGACGGTGGTCGGGGAGCAGGCCTCGGACTGGTCGGCTCCCTGCTACGTCACGATCGACGACACCCGGCCGTCGAACGCGCCCACCGTGACCTCGCCCAACTACCCGCAGGGGCAGTGGAACCCGGGCGGCACGCCGGTCCGGTTCGTTCTGGACTCCAACGGGGTGAGCGACGTCACCGGTTTCGAGTTCTCCTGGCAGCAGGACCTCCCCGTCGTGGGCCTCGCGGAGATCGGCAGCCATGGCATCCCGGCGTTCCAGAACCCGTACGACGACCCGGAGTACTTCGTGCGTGCCGACACGCTCGGCGGCTCGGCCACGCTGGACCTGGTGCCGCCGACCGGCTCCGGCCCGATGAGGCTGTGGGTGGCGACGCTGGACCGGGCCTACAACCGCTCGGAGGTGACGAGCTATCAGTTCTACGTCTCCTCCACAGCGCCGACCGTGACCCCGCCCGAGCCGGCCCCGCGGTTCGGCAAGCCGGCCACGTTCACGCTCGCGCCCAACCCCGCGCAGCAGTCGCTGAGTCCGGTCGTCAGCTATACCGTGTCGACCAGCGGGGGCCAGCACGACACCACGATCCAGGTGCCCGCGGCGGCCGACGGTACCGCCCACGTCACCATCACCGTGGACGGCTTCTACAACGAGTCCGTCAACGTCCGCAGTACGAGCGCGAACGGCTGGGTCAGCGACACCGGCGGCTGGTACAGCTCCTATGACTCGACGCCCACCGTGAACTCGGGCGTCTACACGGAGTACGGATCGAGCGGCGGCGCGGGCGTCCCCGGCACCTTCACCTTCGCCCCGAAGGTCCCGGACGTCGCGAGCTACACATACTCCTTCAACGGCGAGGACCCCGTCACGATCCGTGCCGGCGCCCACCACACGGCCGATCTCACCTGGACTCCGTCCGAGAGCGGTGGCCAGGACCTGGAAGTCTTTGCCACGACCAGCAGCGGCATCCGGACGGCGCCCTACGATTACTACTTCTCGGTGAACTGATCCCCGGACCTGTGTCCTCGGAGAAACGAGCGGCCCCTGCCCGCGCCGAACACGGGCGGGGGCGCGCCTCCGCCCAATTCTCGGGCCGAACGCTGCGGCGCCGGTCACGCTACGCGTGCGCCCCGGGACTGCTTCCTCTGGCGGGCCTCGATCGTGAGCACGACCGTCAGGCTGACCGCGGCCGCTGTCATCGAACTGAAGAAAATTCCGTCGAAGAGCAAGCTGTTCGCGCCCTCGACCGTGCCGTTCTCATGTGTGCAGGACTTCTCGAAAGGGAAGCTCGCCGTGTGTACTTCACAGCGATTCTGCAGATCCTCATTGAGCACGCTCGCCTTGAACCAGGACAGTGCCCACGTGAACAGGAAGATGCCGGCGCAGGCGCACACCACTGCCCACAGGCGGTTCAGTCGGGCGTCACCCGCGCTGGCACTGGGCATGCGGTTGAGCTTATCCCTCGGCCACTCGGGCTGCTCAAGGTTCGACGAGACCGCTCAGCCTTGCGGGACTCAGGCCCCTGGCGGCCGGCCGTGGTCTGCTGTCCGACTCCTCCAGCGCACTTCGCGCAGACCTCGAGCCGTTCGTGGTCGCCGGCGACACGACGGCCGCGAGCGTGCCGCAATGGATCCCGCGTCCGCACCGGATCACTTCACGGGGCGGCTGACGCGGTCGACGAAGGAGGCCCCAAGGATGCTGCGCCGGCAACTCGTGCCGACCTCATGACCGTCGGACCTCATCGCCGCGTTGAGACGGCCGCTGCCTGACCTGGAGCCCGCGAGTCAGGCATCGGAGTCGCTGAACAGTGTTGAGATCTCAGTCGCCGGCTTTCAGGTCATGTCGCACCGGCCAGTTCGGATCGTCCATATCCTTGAGGGCCTGCTCCGACAGCCGGGCGAGTCCCGCACCACGCCCCCGGGCAAAGCATCCGTGAGCCTCGCACCGGGCGTGCTCCTTGGCCGCGGCCCGGGCGGCATCCTCGTTGTCGTACCGCACCGGAGAAGTAACCTCAGGTCACAGGCCATGCAGTGCCGGTGCCGACCCCCAGCACCCAGCGCCCCAGGTGCCCCGGCCCAGCCCGTCACGCGGCCTCGCGGGGGACCGAGGACAAGCACCAGAGCGGCGTGGTCGGTCAGGCCCAGCTCCACTGGCTCGTGGTCGTTGCTGCACCGTCGAACCGGTAGCCCTGGCCGCTGCGCCCGAACCAACTGTGCCAGGACACGGAAGGCATCCGTGAGCCCGGCCGCCGCGAACTACGGGCAGGGCAGTCGTTGAGGCCATCTACGCAGGTCATCGGTGGTGTCAGGTGTGCCGGAGTGCACCGTTGGACGGTCTGGATGCCGTGCTTCGCTGCGGTACAGCACGGGCGACCAGGCACGTTGCTGCACGGGGAGCACCGCATGGGAGGTGGTCAGGCTCTCCCAGTACAGCAGCACGGGCAGGAAGATCAGCAACACGACGCCCGGAGGCAGGAACACCTGCCGCTAGGTGGGGATGAAGCCGAACAGCACGCCGGTGAGCAGCAGGAGCACGGGCGGGGCGATGCGGAAGCGGTCGGTCGGTACGTGGGCGGCCAGCAGGGTCAGACCCAGCAGGACGACGACTTCGAGTCCGAGCACGGAGTCTTCCTTCGGGGTGCTGTCCGGGGCGCGGCGTTGGCGACGGCCTGGGCAATCAGGGTGTGGCCGCACGTGAGTTCCAGGATGATGCGGCGCAGGCGTGACCGATGGACGGCCTCGGCGAGGACGGCGGCGACGTCGTCGCGGGGTACGTCGTCGTAGTCGATGGCCGGGCCGGGCCGGACCGTGCCGGTGCCCGCGGCCGTCGCCAGCCCGCGCTCGTCCACCGCATCGGCTGCCGCCGGCCCACGCTCGGAGGCGCCCGCGGTGAAGACGACCGCGTCGCAACCCCGCACTTGGTCGCCGAGCGTGGCAGCGTCCACCTGGTCAGGCCGCCCAGGACGGGGGTTGCGCCGGCCGCGGCGAGCCGCGTGGCCTGTGCGGGAGTCCGGTGCAGGGCCGTCGAGGTACCGGTTCGAGCTGCCGCTCATGGCGTCAGGCCGTCACGGGGGGCTCGTCTGGCGTCACTTGCCGCTGTAGACAGGGAAGACGCTGTGCTCGCCGTAGTCCACGTCGCGCAGGCCCCGCAGGACGTCCATGTCATCGCTGGAGATCTCGAAGTCGACCTCGGTGTTGGACCTCATGTGTTCGGGGTTCGCCGTCTTGGGCAGCGACACGGTGCCCAGCTGCAGGGTGTAGCGGATGCACAGCTGGGGGACGGACACGCCGTACTTCTCTGCCACCGCCTGGACCTCGGCGTCTCGCAAGATCGCGCCGTGGGCGATGGGCGAGTAAGCCTCGACGAGGATCTGCCTGCTCTCGCAATAAGCCAGCAGCTCGAAGGGGGTGTTGCCGGCATGCACGAGCAGCTGGTTCACGTGCGGGACGACGGTCGCGCCCTGCAGGATGTTCTCGAGGTCGTGCTGCTGGAAGTTGGAGACGCCGATGGATCGGATCCTGCGGGCCTGGTGGGCGTCCTCCAGGGCCCGCCATGCCTCGCGATTGCCCTGGTCGTAGCCGCCGCCGCGGAAGTCGTCCCACGGCTGCGGGCTGTGGATCAGCATCAGGTCGATGCGGTCCAGGCCCAGCTTCTCAAGAGAACCGTCGATCGCGGCCAGCGCCTGGTCGTAGTCCTTGATCTCCGCAGCGAGCTTGGTCGAGACGAACAGCTCGTCGCGGGGCACTCTCGAGGTGCGCACGCCCTCGCCGACGCCGCGCTCGTTGCCGTACGCCTGCGCGGTGTCGATGTTGCGGTAGCCGATCTCCACGGCTGTGCGGACCGCGTCGGCCGCCTGGTCGTCGTCGATGAACCAGGTGCCGAGCCCCAGCTTGGGGATCTCGACGCCATTGGACAGCGTGTAGGTCTCGTCCAGGACGGTCATGCGTTCGCTCCGTTCTTCGGCAGCTCGCCGTACGCCTCGTCGGTGACCTGTTCAAGCCATTCGTTGCCGACGTCCTCGCCCGGGGTGATGAAGGCGATGTGAGAGAACCACGAGTCGGCCTTCGCGCCGTGCCAGTGCTTCGTGCCCGCCGGGACGCGGACCACCGTTCCCGGTTCCATGCTGACGGGATCCTCACCCTCGGCCTGGAACCAGCCGCTGCCCGCCGTGCACAGCAGAATCTGATCCCCGCCCCCGGCGGTGCCGTGGTGGATGTGCCAGTTGTTGCGGCAGCCCGGCTCGAAGGAGACATTGCTGACGGGAACGCTCCCCGAGGCGAGCGGAGCCAGGTAGCTCTGGCCGACGAAGTACTGCGCGAAAGCGTCGTTCTTCTCCCCGAGGGGGAAGATCTGATCAAATCCGTTGCCAGCCATATCGTTCTTTCCTGTTGATTCAGCCCGCCCCACCGGCCGTGCGGGGTGTCGTTGCCGTGCTCGCGCCAGTGGTCAGGCGGAGCGCTCGTCGGCGATCTTCTTCAGCTGGGTGATCGCGGTCATGGCGTTGGGCCATCCGGCGTAGAAGGCCAGGTGCGTGATGGCCTCCGACAGCTCCTCAACGCTCAGCCCGTTCTCCAGCGCCCTGCCCAGATGGAAGGGCAGCTGCTCGGTTCGGTACAAAGCGGCCAGAACACTGACGGTGATCAGGCTGCGGTCGCGTGGCGACAGCTCGGGGCGCTCCCACACGTCCGCGAACAGCACCTCGTTGCTGACCTCGACCAGCTTCGGCGCGATGCCTGCCAATTCCTGGGGCGCGGACAGTTTCGCCATCGGACGACTCCCTGCAACAGATCGAACACACGGACAGGCATGGACGCGGTCTGAAACCCACGGTCCGCCACCGCCGGCCCGGCGGCATCTCGGGGTAACCGCCTCCCGACGGCATGCGGGCCGCATCGGCTGCCACCATCGAGAAAACCGCAGCTCACAGCCCCGGGGAAGGCACTGCTGTTACAGGTACTGACAGGACCCCCCACCTGTGCGCCACCCCGCCTAGCCTGGCGATATGGACACCGCCCACGAGATCCGCGAGTTCCTGGCCACCCGGCGCGCGAAGATCAGCCCCCGACAGGCCGGACTGCCCGCCTACGGGACAACCAGGCGCGTGCCGGGCCTGCGCCGCGAAGAAGTCGCCCTCCTGGCCGGCGTCAGCATCGACTACTACGCCCGCCTGGAGCGGGGACAGCTCGCCGGCGCCTCCGAAGAAGTCCTGGACGCCGTCTGCGGCGCCCTCCAGCTCGACGACGCCGAACGCGCCCACCTGCACGACCTGGCTGCCGCCCAGCGCCGACGACCCCCGCGCCGCACCGCCCGCGCTGCCAAGGGCGCCGTCCCTGCCAGCCTCCAACGCGTCCTGGACTCCATGACCGGGTCCCCGGCCTTCATCCGCAACGGGCGCCTGGACATCCTCGCCACCAACCCGCTCGGGCGTGCCCTCTACGCGCCACTGTTCGCCAGTGCGCTTCCCGAGCCGGTGAACATCGCCCGTTTCCAGTTCCTCGACCCCACAAGCCGCGGTTTCTTTCCCGACTGGAACGCCGCGGTCAACACCACCGTCTCCCTGCTGCGCACCGAAGCAGGGCGCGCCCCCTCGGACACCGAGCTGACCGGACTGGTCGGCGAGCTGGTCACCCGCAGCGACGAATTCCGAGCCGCCTGGGCCAAGCACAACGTCCGGCTGCACCACACCGGACGCAAACCCTTCGGTCACCCCGACATCGGAGAGATCACCCTCGACTTCGACGCCATGGAACTGCCGGCCCACCCCGGCCTGACCCTGACCGCCTACAGCGCCGCACCGGGCACCCCCGACCACGACGCCCTGTGCCTGCTCGCCTCGCTCGTCGCGACCAGCCAGGACCAGGACCCCGCCCGCCCGTAGAGCCGGCCGCATCTCAACCCGCGGGTCACAGCCTGCCGGCCGCTACCTCCAACGCGGGACGGGAATCAGCCCAGTCCGACAACAGACGCACCCGCTGCGCCGACTCGCTCCCCGGTTCCGGCGTCAGCACCGACATCATCAGGTCCGGCCGCCCCGGCACCGTCAACGTCTGAAACGGCAGACTCAGCCGACCCACTACGGGGTGCTCGTACTCCTTCACACCGTCCCAGTGCAACCGCACCTCGTGGTCCCGCCAGCACCGTCTGAACGGCTCGCTGGCTGCCGACAGCTCCGCGATCAAGTCCTTCATGCCCGGGTCCTCGGGCATCATCCCGGCGCCCGTCCGCAGCAACGCGACCGTGTTGCGGATCGAGTGCTCCCAGTCGTAGAAGAAGGACCGCGCTTCCGGATCGAGGAACTTGAACCGCGCGATGTTCACCGGCCCCGCCGACCGCTCCGCGAACATCGGCGCGTACAGGGCATAACCGAGATAGTTGGCCGCGACCAGATCCAGTCTTCTGTTCCACACGAACGCGGGCACGACACCCATCACGTCCAGAACCCGCTGCACTCCCTCGGGTACTGGATCCCCCGATGCCTCCCAGCCGCGCCCGGATGCGGATCTGGCCAGGTCGAAAAGATGGGACCGCTCCGCCGTATCGAGTTGCAGGGCGTCAGCCACCGCGTTCAAGACCGAGTCAGAAGCACCACCAAGATGACCCCGCTCCAGGCGCACGTAATAGTCCACGCTCACCCCGGCCAGCAGAGCGACCTCCTCCCGCCGCAACCCGGGCACCCGGCGATGCGCACCCAGCGCCGGCAGACCAGCCTGTCGCGGCGACACCCGGCCCCGCCGCGACACCAGAAAGTCCCTGATCTCCCTCTGCCTGTCCACGCCCCCAGCCTAGGCACCCGGCCGCCGCGCAGCCGGGTCCGGCGGCTGATCGCGGGTGCCCTGCACAGCCGCTCGGGCATGGGGTGCCTTTCTGGTGAACGGCGTGGCCGACCGTGGGCGCCCCTTGCAGAGGGCGCCCGCGGTGCTCAGTCACTGAAGGGCGCGTGGGGTGTCGTCGGCCTCAGCCGTCGAGGCGGCGCTTGTGAGCCAGTCGACCATCTCGGGGTCGTGGTGGTCGAAGAACAGCATGGTGCCGGTGTCGAGGCCGGCGATCTGCTGCATCTGACCGTCGGTGAGCTGGAAGTCGAAGACATCGATGTTCTGGGCCATGCGCTGAGGGCTGACGGACTTGGGGATGGTGACGATCTCGCGCTGGATCAGCCAGCGCAGCACGACCTGGGCCGCGGACTTGCCGTGAGCCTTGCCGATCTCGGTAAGGACGGGGTGGGTGAACAGGTCGTTCTTGCCCTCGGCGAAGCCGCCCCAGGACTGGTGCTGGATTCCGTGCTCGCGCATGAGGTCGTGGTCGGCAGTGCGCTGGAAGAACGGGTGGGTTTCGATCTGGTCGACCGCCGGGGCGATCTCGTTGTTGAGGACAAGGTCGAGGAGCCGGTCGGGGTAGAAGTTGGCGACGCCGATGGCCTTGGCCAGGCCCTCGCGGTTGGCGGCTTCCATGGCGCGCCACTGGCCGTAGACGTCGCCGAAGGGCTGGTGCATCAGGTACAGGTCGACGTGGTCCAGGCCCAGCTTGGCCAGCGAGGTCTCCAGCGCCCG
This sequence comes from Actinacidiphila acididurans, assembly GCF_016918855.1. Classification (GTDB taxonomy): domain Bacteria; phylum Actinomycetota; class Actinomycetes; order Streptomycetales; family Streptomycetaceae; genus Actinacidiphila; species Actinacidiphila acididurans. Next base: position 253,051 of record NZ_JADKYB010000010.1, on the reverse strand, counting down.
GCGGGTGTTGTCCTGCGCGGGGGCGTCCTGGACCCACAGCTTGGTGGTGACGAACAGGTCCTGGCGGGGGATGCCGCTGGCCTTGATGGCGCGGCCGACTGCTTCCTCGTTGCCGTAGGCGGCGGCGGTGTCCACCAGGCGGTAGCCGGCCGCGAGGGCGTCGGAGACGGCCTGCTCGGTCTTGTCGGCGGGGATCTGGAAGACGCCGAAGCCGAGGATCGGCATCTGGACGCCGTTGTTCAAAGTGACGTGCTGCACGGGTTCTCCCGGGACGTTGCGGGGTGGGAAGGCGATGTGAGGGCGTTTGTGAGGAGGACCGGTCAGCGTTCCATCATGCGCATCTGGGCCTCGTTGTGGGTGTCGCCGGCCGCGGGCGGCAGGCTGGTGAGTTCGGCGAGCTGGTCGTCGGTGAGGTGCACCTGGTCGGCGGCGATGTTCTCTTCGAGCCGGGCCACGCGCTTGGTGCCGGGGATGGGGGCGATGTCGTCGCCCTGGGCCAGCAGCCAGGCCAGCGCGACCTGTGCCGGGGTGGCGCCGACCTGGCCGGCGACGGCCGCGACCTGGTCGGCCAGGCGGAGGTTGTGCGCGAAGTTCTCCTCGGAGAAGCGCGGGTTGGTGGCGCGGAAGTCGGTGGGGTCGAAGTGGTCGGTGGAGCGGATCGCTCCGGTCAGGAAGCCGCGTCCGAGGGGTGAGAACGGCACGAAGCCGACGTTCAGCTCGCGCAGCACCGGCAGCACCCGCGCCTCGGGGTCCCGGGTGAACAGCGAGTACTCGGACTGCACCGCGGTGATGGGGTGGACGGCGTGGGCGCGGCGGATGGTGTCGGGCCCGGCTTCGGACAGGCCGATGTGCCGGATCTTGCCCTGGGCGACCAGGTCGGCCAGCGCGCCGACGGTCTCCTCGATCGGCGTGTTGGGGTCGACGCGGTGCTGGTAGTACAGGTCGATGTGGTCGGTGCCCAGGCGGGTGAGGGAGCCCTCGACGGCGGTGCGGATGTTGGCCGGGCTGCTGTCCACGTTCTGCGGTCCGCCGCCCGCGTGGGAGACGAGGCCGAACTTGGTGGCCAGGACGACCTGGTCGCGGCGGCCCTTGAGGGCTCGGCCGACGAGTTCCTCGTTGATGTAGGGGCCGTAGATCTCGGCGGTGTCGATGAAGGTGACGCCCAGGTCCAGGGCCCGGTGGATGGTGCGGATGGACTCCGCGTCGTCGGTCCCGGCGCCGGTGTAGCCCTGGGACATGCCCATCGCCCCGAGCCCGATCCGGGAGACCTCCAGGTCACGCAGTGTGATGTGCTTCATCAGGATTCCATCCGTTCACTGTGGGTCTTGCTGTGCGCGTGCGGCTGGTGGCGGCGCCCCGCGCGGTTGTTCGCGGGTCGGCTGCCCGGGGACGGGCCGCGTAGCGGTCATGGGCGGACGATGACCTTCAGCGCGTCGCGGTCGTTCATGAGCCGGTAGCCCTCGGCGACCTGCTCCAGCGGGACGGTGCGGTCGAAGACCCGGCCCGGGCGGATCTCGCCGTTGAGGATGTGCGGCATGAGTTCCTCGATGTAGGCGCGGGCGGGAGCCACCCCGCCGGTGAGGGTCAGATTGCGCACGAACTCCGGAAACCCGAAGGGCACGGCCGGGTACTGCGGGGCGCCGACGCGGCTGATCACGCCACCGTCACGGGCCACGCCGGCGGCCTGAACAAGCGCGTCCTCCAGGCCCACGCACTCCAGGACCCGCTCCGCGCCGCGACCCGACGTCAGCTCGCGGACCTGGGCCACGCCCTCCTCGCCGCGGGCGGCGACGACGTCGGTGGCGCCGAAATCGCGTCCGAGGCCGGTGCGCGCGGCGTGCCGGCCCATGAGGATGATCCGCTCGGCACCGAGAAGCTTCGCGGAGATCACCGCGGACAGACCCACCGCGCCGTCGCCGACGACGGCGACGGTCTCGCCGGCCCGGACGCCGGCGGTGCGGGCGGCGTGGTAGCCGGTGCACAGCACGTCGGACAGGGTGAGCAGGTCGGGCAGCAGGTCGGAGTCCTCGCCGACGGGCAGCGGGACGAGGGTGCCGTCGGCATAGGGGACGCGGGTGGCCTGGCCCTGTCCGCCGTCGACGCCGTTCACGCCCCACTGGCCGCCGTGCGGGCAGGAGGTGTGCAGGCCGCTGCGGCAGTACTCGCACGTTCCGTCCGCGTAGGTGAAGGGGGCGACGACCAGATCGCCGGGCTTGACGCCGCTGACCTGGGGGCCGGTCTCCTCGACGACGCCGAGGAACTCGTGGCCCATCTGGCGGGGGCTGTCGGTGAGCGGCTGCGACTTGTAGGGCCACAGGTCGCTGCCGCAGATGCAGCCCATGACGATGCGCACGACGGCGTCGGTCGGCTGCTGGATCTTCGGGTCCGCGACGTCCTCGACACGGACGTCACCGGCCTGGTGGAGACGGGTTGCGCGCACGGTGGTGCCCTTTCTGCTGAACGAAGTCCTGGGGGCGAAGGTGGAGGCGTGGGCCGTGCCGCCCTACTCCTCGGTGATCGCCTTCAGGCGGGTCATCGCGGACATCGCGCTGGGCCATCCGGCGTAGAACGCCAGATGCGTGAGCGCCGCCACCAGCTCCTCCTGGCTCAGGCCGTTGGCCAGGGCCAGCCGCAGATGCGAGTCCAGCTGTTCGGGACGGTAGGGCGTGACCAGCGCCGCGACGGTGACCAGACTGCGGTCCCGCCGCGACAGCCCCTGATCGGCCCACACCTGGCCGAAGAGCACGTCGTCGGTCAACCGGACCAGCTCAGGTGCGGTGTCACCGAGGATCTGCTGGGCTCGGCTCTGTTGCTGGTCCGGCATGGGTGCCTGCTCTCGTTCCGGGAGGTGATCGTCTGCGGGAGCGCGGATGTCCGCGTTCTCCACCGTTCCCGATCCGTCGGCCGTCTGGCAGGGCGGGCCTTTCCCGGGAGCCCCAAAGGGGGTGTGGCAGGGCGTCCCTCGGCCGAAGCACCCCGGTGACCTGCGGGTCACACTGGAAGGCATGGCGGAACAGCGGCACAACGACAGCGGCACGGAGCTGGGCCGGTTTCTGCGCGCCCGGCGCACCCAGGTGACCCCGGCCGAGGCCGGCTTCACCCCCAGCGCCGGGGTGCGCCGAACCCCCGGGCTGCGCCGCGAGGAGGTCGCCGCGCTGGCCGGAGTGAGCATCGACTACTACACCCGGCTGGAACGCGGCAAGGAGACCCGCCCCAGCCTGTCCGTGGTCGACGCCCTGGGCCGCGCCCTGAAACTCGACACCGACGAGCTGGAACACCTCCAGGACCTGGTGATCCGCGCCGCCCGGCACGCCCCCGAACCGCCACCTGCCCCCAGCCGCACCGTGAACCCCCAGGCCAAGCTGCTGCTGGAAAGCCTGCGCCCCAACCCGGCCTACGTCACCAGCCGCACCCTGGACCTCCTCGCCCACAACCCCGGCGCGCTCGCCCTGTACGCCGGCATCGAGGACTGGCCCGCCAAGCAGCGCAACCTCGCCCGCTTCCTCTTCCTCCACCCCGCAGCCCGCGACCTCTACGCGGACTGGGACACCCAGCTCGCAGGCTGCGTCGCCCGCCTGCGCGCCCTGGCCGGAACCGACCCCGACGCCCCGGACCTGGCCAACCTCGTCGGCGAACTCCTCCTCAAGAGCCCGGACTTCGCGAAACTGTGGGACCGCTACCAGGTCACCCGCAGCCCCCACACCCGCAAGCCCAAGACCTTCCACCACCCCCAGGTCGGCGACATCACCCTCCCCTTTCAGGGCATGCGGCTCGAGGGCACCCCCGGCCACCGGCTGGGCGTCTACGTCACCACCCCCGGCACCCCCGAGCACGACGCCGTCACGCTCCTGGACATGAGCGCGCCCCAGCACGCGCCGCGGCCCGCGCAGGCAACCCCAGGGCAGCCCGACAGGCAGCTCTGAACGGCTGGTCGCCGAGACCGCGGCGGGCACGATCACGTGCTGTACGGCTGGCAAGCCTCAAGGTCCGTCAGCGAGGGCCGCGTCGTCGCCCCGGTCCACAACTTTTCCCATCGGCCGGTCTTCAGTGCCAGGCTTGCGTCACCAGTTTGATGTCGCCGAATTCCTTGTCGGCAAGATCCTTACGGCGGATCATCCAATACACGACCAGCACCATGTCGGGATCTTCCGGATTAGGGTATTCCGCCTGGGCCAGCAGCACACGTGCTTCACCGTCGTCCTCAGGCCAGCGGTACCCGCACGGGTCTTCGTGCACCGGGCATGAATAGCCGCCGAGGGTGAGCTCACCTACGCCGCCGAGGCCGTCGAAGTCACTGAGATCGTACTCGTCGTAGAGCCGCTCGTTTTCGGGGCTCGACAGCACGACGTCGTCTTCGCTGTTCGGCACGTGTGCCTCGACGCGGCCGTAGAGCGGGAAGGGCTCGCAGAGATACTCGGCGTGCTTCTCGGCAGGAGTCCGCTCGGCCGTCTCCACCCCGGCGGGGACATGGACGACACGGCCGCGGCGGTCCTCATCGCCTGGCATCGAGCCGCCCGCCCAGTACTCCTTGCTGGCGAAGAACAGCAGCCGGCCGTCCTTGGGGAGCGGAATGTCCAGCGCGTCCGGCGGCAGGGCCGCGCAGTCGACCGATGCGACGAAGTGCGGGTAGCCGTCCCACGCGACATCCGGTGGGAGCCAGGGCGAGCCGCCGTAGCGCCCCATGACCGGATCACTCTCGCTCCGCATCGAATCGTCGGGGGAGCGCAGCTCGATCCGCGGCCGGGCCAGCCGCAGGGCCCGGCCGACGACCTCGTCGGGTAAACCCCGGCTGCGCGCGCGCTCACGATAGAGCTCAAGAATGGTCACGGCCGCCACTCTTCCACACCCCTCCGACGACCTGACCTACCTGGCGACGGCATCCTGCCCGCGACGTGGCGCTTCCCCGACGCGACGGCCGGGCCACCGGTCGGTTGCGTCCAGGGAAGTGGCGTACGGGTTCCCACCTGATCCGGGCGTTGGCCCGGGGCGTCGGGGTGAGTGCCCGGATACGAGAACGGCCACGGGCTGATCTTTCAAGACGACCAAGTCTTTTCGGGTGCTGTATGCGGCCCAGGCAGTCTTCCGGTCGTCTCCCTCAAGCCGCCGGCAGATCCCACGCCCCTGCACACCCGTCAGTTCACTCCACTCCTGGCCGTCCCGCTGTGCGGTGAACGCCACCTGGACGGACGGCTGTTCCTGCAGCGCCCTGCCATGCCGTGTGCCGGTGGATGTGACGAAGACCAACAACGGAACGGCCCCCGCAGTCGGGGTGTACGACACAGCGCATGCTCCGGGGCCGTCAGCATCCGCGTAGGCAAGGGTCAGCGTCGTGTGGGCGGCCAGCGCCTGGCGGATGGCAGTCGACACGGGCGCCGCAGTGGCCTCGTTCATCGGGATCCTCTCAAGGAAACCCCGCCTTCAGGCGCAGCGGGTGACAGGTCTCCCAGCAGCAGGTCCTCGACCTGGCCGGCATAGGGGGCGAGTTGGACGACCGTCTCACGCCCGGTTGGTGTGAGGGCGAGGACTTTGCGGCGCGCGTCGGCAGTGTCCCGTTCGACGGTGAGCAGTCCTCGCGCCCTCAGTCTCTCCACGATGGGCGCGGCAGTGGACTTGTCCAGACTCGCGTAGTGGCCCAGATTGCGCTGGTCCATTGCGCCGTGCAGGCAGAGCACGCCGAGGACAGTGAACTGGGGTCCTGCGATGTCGTCGGGCAGCGTCTGCTGCCACAACCGGGTGCGCTGCTGGAACAGGCGCCTGATGACGTTGCCGGCCCCCGAGATTCCCCGAACTACGGGTTCATCGCGGCTGACTGCGTTGGCGCCGCCGTTCCCTTCGTCTCCGGCGCCGGCGCCCTCCTTGCCGAACATGGTGTGTTCCTCCTGCGCGTATGTCGAGCCAACAGGCGACCAGGCTGCCACGAGGCTGTTTCGCCTCCTGCCGACTGGCCCCGCTCCACTGCGTCGACAACAGGGCCAGGGACCAGCCGCTTGTATTGGGACGTACAACCGCTCGGACGCGTGGGCCTTGCCCGTCATGCGTCACGGCTGGGCGCCGACCGTCCGAAGGCGTGGCGACTACGATCACGGCGCCCCGCCGACCGCTGTGCCACGATGTCCCGCTTGAGGCCGAACGCCCGCCAGATCCGCGGAACAGCTGGACGGCCCGACCGAGGCGGAAGTCGGACACTTCGCGGGGGTTACCCGTCCGAGGTGTCTGGGCCTCGGCCGACGACCTGGGCGCTGCCCGGTACGAGGTTATGATCGGCGTCCTCGCTGAATACCCGCCGGAGTACCGTCGCGCCCGTCGCCGCGTCGGAGGGATTTCACGTCGGCCACGATCAAGGCGTGCTCGAGCGTGGCCGGCTCCTCCAGCAGCCCGGATGGCGGCGGTTCACGCGCTGGCGAGGTCGGCGAGGCGTTCGCGGGCCTCGGTGAGGCGGTCGGGGTCGGCTGCCTCGCCCAGGGCGAGGCAGCGGCTGTAGGCGTCCCGGGCCTCGTCGTGCCGGCCGGCCGACTCCAGCGCGTCGCCGAGGTGGATCAGGGCGCGGCTCTCCACGCGTGTATTGCCGCTGGCGCGGCACAGGTCCACGGCGGTGCGCAGGTGGCCGGCGGCTTCGGGCCAGTTCTTGAGGGAGGCGTGGGCCCGCCCGATGGACATGTGCAGGGAGGCGCGGGAGGAGTCGGCGATGGGCGGTGCGATGCGGTCGCCGGCCTGGTCGAGGAAGGCGAGCGTGCGCGTGAGCTCCGTAATCGATTCCTCGTACCGGCCCGCGTGCACAAGGATCTGGCCGTAGTTGCTCCTGGCCTGCAGGGTGCCGTGGAGGTCACCGGCGGCTTCGAAGAGCCGGGCCGACTCACGGTTGTGAGGGGCCGCCGCGGCGTAATCGCCGAGCTCGTTGAGGGCCCAGCCGGCGTAGTAGTGGGCCCAGGCCTGCTGGGGGAGGTCTCCGGCGCGCTGGGCCGCGGCGAGGGCCTGTGCGGAGCGCTGGAGGCTCTCGTGGTGGCGGCATTCGCAGATGAACAGGGCCCAGGCGTGGTAATTGAGGTGGGTGGCTTCGAGGAGGGGGTCGCCGAGGGCTTGGGCGGAGTCTGCCGCGGTGCTGAAGACCTCGGGCCAGTGTCCCCAGAAGGTCCAGTGGTCGGAGAACCAGTGAAGGGCTTCGGCGACTTCGACGACGGTGGCGTGGTCGCCGGAGGCGGCGGCCGCGCGCAAGGCGGCCAGCCAGTTGGTGCCTTCGGCCTGGAGCCATTGGCGGGCGTGTTCGGCGGTGGACAGGTCGACGGTGCCCTGCCAGGTGGGGGGTGGTGCGCCGTGGCCGGGTTCGTACCAGCGGCCGGCCACAACGGCGGTCTCGAGCAGCCAGCGGCGCAGCGCCGTACGGGCCGCCTCGGCCCGCTCGGCGGGTTCTTCGGCCCGCAGCCGATTGTGGGCGAACAGCCGGAGCAGGTCGTGGAGGCGGTAGCGGTCCTGGTCGGTGCCGAGCAGGCCGGTCTCGACGAGTTCTTCGAGGGTGTCCTCCGCGTCGAACAGCGGCTGCCCGGACAGCTGGGCGGCGCCGGCGGCGCTGGTGTCGGGGCCGTCCACCAGGGCCAGCAGCCGGAAGAGGCGGGCGGCGGTGGGGGTGAGCTGCCGGTAGGACAGGTCGAAGGCGGCGGAAAGGTGCAGGTCGCCAGCAGTGAGTACGTCCAGACGGCGTTCTTCCAGGGCGAGGCGGTCGGCGAGGCGGCGCAGGGTCCAGCCGGTGCGGGTGGCCAGCCAGTTGCCGGCCACCCGCAGGGCCAGCGGCAGGTGTCCGCAGCGGTCGGCGACCTCGGCCAGGGCGGACGCGTCCGCGTCGGCGCGGTCCCGTCCGACGAGGGCGGTCAGGAAGGCGGCGGCCTCGGCGGGGGAGAGCTCGCCGATGGGCATGCGGTGGATGTTCTCCAGGCCGGTGAGCATCCTGCGGCTGGTGATCACCACCATGCCCGTACCCGCGCTCGGCAGCAGCGGGCGCACCTGCGCCTCGTCACGGGCGTTGTCCAGCACCAGCAGGCAGCGCCGATCGGCCAGCACCCGCCGGTACAGATCCGGACGGCCCTGCTGGCCGGCGTGGGCCAGGTCCCGGTCGGCCACCCCGAGCGCTTTCAGGACCTGGAGCATCAGTTCGGCCGGTGCGGGCGGACTGTCGTCCATGCCGCGCAGGTCGACCATCAGATGCCCGTCAGGGAACCGGTCCGCCAGCGTACGGGCGGCCTGCAGTGCCAGGGTGGTCTTCCCTGCCCCCGGCGGCCCGGACACCGCCACCACCACCGGCAGCCCTGTGGCCGGGTGCCCGGCCAGTGCCGTCAGCCGCGCCAGCTCCGTCTCCCGGCCGACGAAATCGTCGATCCCGCGGGGGAAGGCACGCAGGCTGGCCGGATGGGGGCGGGGGTCGCGGCCGGACCGGGCGGCGGTCAGCAGCCGTTCCCGTTCCGCGTCGCCCAGCCCTAGCCCGTCCGCCAGTGCGGCCACCGTCCTGCGCTGGGGTGTCGCCCGCCGTCCCCGCTCCAGGTCTCCGATCCCGCGGACACTCACCCCGGAAGCCTCGGCAAGTTCCTCGATCGTCAGCGACGCCGCCAACCGCAACCGACGCAGCTGTGCCCCGAACCCCGCACCCGTCTCGGCCACCTGTTCGATCCTGTCCATTCACACCACCCGCGCACGAACCGTCCTGACATCATGCCCCAACGAGACGAGGGGCCGACCTGGGCGTTCGAGCGGCGGGCGGGGTCACCGGCCAGGCGGTGCGGCCGCGGGCAGCCGTCGGATCGGGTCCGTGGTGACTCAGCCGCGGTGCGGGTTATCCCTTTGGCGGTGCGAGGTCAGCCCCTGCGCTCCGGCCGGAAAGCGCTGTGGGCGCCGAGGACTGCCCGCCGTCTTCCTGGGCGGTTCGCAGTGCGCGCCATTGGCGGGGGGAGATGCCGTAGGCGGCGCGGAACGCCCGGCTGAAGTGGGCGGGGCTGATGAAGCCCCATCCCCGTGCTACGGCTGACACGGTGGGGGCTGTCCTGCCGCGGCGGGCCAGCTCTCGGCTGCACTCCTCCAGGCGCCGCTGCTGGATGAGTCGGCCGACGGTGGTTCCCTCGCCCTCGAAGAGCCGGTGCAAGTACCGGACGGAGATCCGGTGCGTCCGGGCGATGCTCTCCGGCGACAGGTCCGGATTGCCGAGGTTGCGGTTGATGTGGTCGCGGACCTTCAGCAGCAGGTGGCTGCGGGCGTTGTCCGCGTCCATGGCGCCCGCCTGGGCCTGCTCGGTGATCAAGGTGGCGATCAGGTCGACGACATTGCCGGCCAACCGCTCTCCGACGGTCCGCGGGTACGTGCCCGCCGAGGAGACCAGAGCCGTCAAGAACGGCAGCAACGTCGCCCCGAAGCCGTCTGCGGTGCTGATGGCGTTGCCCGTGACCTGCCGGATGTCGCCGTCCGCCACGCCCAGCATGCGGCGGGGCAGCTGGAAGACGTACGTGACGAACCGCTGCGGATAGTCGAAGGCGTACGGCCGGGTCGTGTCGTACACCACGAGGTCGCCCTCGCCCAGCTCGGCCAGCCGGCCGTCGTGGATGAAGGTGGCCGTGCCGGACATCTGGACACCGACCGCTACCAGCGCCTCGCAGGAGCGGGCGATCAAGGCCGGAGTGCGGCTGACCCGGTTCGCGTCGGCCTCCACGGTGGAGACCTGGAGATACCCGAGGCGGTTGGTGGCGATCCGGCCGTCGAACGGCCCGTCCTGCCGCGGAGCGACGGTCATGGGCACCAGCGTCCTGCTCACCGCATCGTTCCAGTAGGCGACCTTGTCCCGGTCCGGCACCGAGGCAGTCGTCAACACCAAGCTCAACTTGCTCTCCCCTCAGGGGAATGACTCCGGGGCTGCGAACGGACGGGAACAGGACGTACGGCAGCAGCTCCCCGAAGCGGCGGCCGGTGCCCGGGCACAGCCGGACGGTGCGTCGTACGGGCAGCGACCCTGCTGGGGCGCAACCGGGCCGCTTCGGCGGGGCCCGGGTTCCCGCCCGCGCCGAACAGCCAAGCAGCGGGCCCTTTTGCTCTCCAGGCAGGACCACAGGCAGAAGTCGCGATGGCGGATGTGCCTGTCCAGGGCCCCGGAGCAGCTCACCTGGGAATGCGGTCGGTCGCTACCCCACTGCGCCCACGTCTACGCCTACGCGTGCGCTGTAAGGAAAGGTCGCTGCGCTGCGGGGCAATTTCTGCGCCGTGCGGGGGCCTAGCCTCGGCGTCAGTTGCGTGCAGACCCGTTACGTCGCATCCCAGCTGCGGCGAAAAAGTTGATGTATCACCTAAATGGCCTAGGGCGATCAAGTCGAGGGCACCACCCGCGGCACCTGCACTGCCACGACCGGTGCGCTGGTTACACGAGGAGCGAGGACTCATGTCGGACAACGAGAAGTTCATCAGGGCCGCCTATCAGGTGGCGGAGGTCCAGGACATCCCCGGATGGGTCGCCTGCTTCACCGAGGACGGCACCTTCACCGACGAGTCGGTCGGTGTCACCTACCGAGGACAGGACGTCGCCCAACCCGTCGAGAACTACGCCGAAGCTTTCCCCGACATGCACCGGGAGCTGTACGACGTCTACGTCCAGGGCGACATCGTCATCGTGGAGCTGTCCCTCAACGGGACGCACAACGGCCCCCTGCGCACGCCGTTCGGAGTGATCGCACCCACCGGCAAGACCATCAAGGTGCCCTGCTGCGACGTGTTCCGGGTCCGCGACAGCAAGATCGCGTCGTTCAACTGCTACCCGTCCGGCACGGTCCTGTTCGGCCAGCTGGGCGTCCTGAACAACCTGCAGGCCGCCGCCCGGTAGCCCGCAGCACGCACCCGTCTCGATTCGTGGGGTTCCTGCCCGGATCAGAGCGGTTTTCACCCACCCGGCGCGACAGGCCGGCCGCTGCCCCCACGCCATGACCGAACGAGGAGTACCACCATGTCCGGCAACCCCCGCAACATCGCTCTCGAACCCGCCGCGCAGGCGTTCGTGGATGCCACGTCCGAGCCTCCGTTCCTCTACCGGCTTCCTCCGGAGGAAGGCCGCAAAGCCGTGGACCAGGTCCAGGACGCCGAGATCTTCAAGCCGGAGATCGACGAGGAGTGGGTGGACGTACCGGCAGGGCCCACCGGCACCGTCCGGGTCCGCATCGTCCGCCCCGCGGGATCGGGCGGCACGCAGCTGCCGGTCATCCTCTACGTGCACGGCGCCGGATGGGTCTTCGGCGACGCGCACACCCACGACCGGCTGGTGCGCGACCTGGCCGTCGGCGTGAACGCCGCCGTGGTCTTCCCCGAGTACGACCGCGCGCCGGAGGCCGGCTACCCGGTCGCTCTGGAGCAGAGCTACGCGGCGGCCCGGTGGGTGACGACCGACGGCTCCCCCCGGAACCTGGACGCCCAGCGGCTCGCGGTGGCCGGCGACTCCGTCGGCGGCAACATGGCCATCGCCCTGACACTGCTGGCCAAGGAGCGCGGCGACGTCCGGTTCGTCAAGCAGGTCGAGTTCTACCCGGTCACCGACGCGGCCTTCGGCACCGCCTCCTACCAGGAGTTCGCCGAGGGCTACTTCCTCGCCCGCGACGGGATGAAGTGGTTCTGGGACCAGTACACCACCAGCGAGGAGGAGCGCGGCCGGATCACCGTCTCGCCGCTGCGCGCCGACCTGGAGGACCTGAAGGGCCTGCCGCCGGCGCTGATCATCACCGCCGAGGCCGACGTGCTGCGCGACGAGGGCGAGGCGTTCGCGGCCAAGCTCCGCAGGGCGGGCGTGCCGGCCACGAACGCCCGGTTCGGAGGCATCGTCCACGACTTCGTCATGGTCAACGCGCTTCACGACACCGAGGCGGCCAAGCACGCGGTGCTGCTCGCGGTGGCCAGCCTGAAGCAGGCCCTGCACCCGGTGGTCTGACCGGCCCGTAAGGCCCGTCCGCCGCGGGCCGCCGAGTAGGCGGCAGGCCGCGGCGGACGGCCCCCGTCGCCGTATCCCGCACGAATCTTCCCGCTCGCGCCGCACCCGTTCACCCCGGTGCGCGCCTTGTGTTGGAGCGCTTCCATGCGTATATCACGTCAACCCGGCCCGGCCGCGGACACGGCGCCCTTCCAGCCGTCGCGGCGCAGCCTGCTGCGGACCGCGACCGTCGCCGGCCTGGCGACCGCCCCAGCGGTCCTGGGCGCGGACCTCGCGTTCGCCGGCACCGCCACCGGCACTGTCGGCCCGCTGCAACTGCCGGAGGCCACCGAGCAGATCACACCGCTGCACATCAACGTCCCCGAAACCCTGCTGAAGGACCTGCGCCACCGGCTGGCGAGCGTTCGCCTGCCCGAGCGGGAAACCGTCGACGACGCCTCCCAGGGCGTCCAACTCGCCAAGCAGATCGGCCTGTTGCGGTACTGGCGCACACGGTACGACTGGCGGCGCTTCGAGCGGAGGATCAACGCCCTGGGGCAGTACCGCACCCGGATCGACGGATTGGGCATCCACTTCCTCCACGCGCGCTCCCGGCACGCCGACGCCACGCCGCTGATCCTGACGCACGGATGGCCCGGCTCGTTCGTGGAGTTCCTGAAGACGATCGGCCCGCTGACCGACCCCACCGCCCACGGCGGCACCGCGCAGGACGCCTTCCACGTCGTCATCCCCTCCCAGCCCGGCTTCGGTTTCTCCGACCGCCCCGGCGGCACCGGCTGGACCACCGCCCGCACCGCGGCCGCCTGGGCCACCCTCATGGAACGCCTGGGCTACACCCGCTACATCGCGCAGGGCGGCGACTGGGGCGGCGGCGTCACGACCCAGCTCGGCAGGCTGCGCCCCAACGGCCTGCTCGGCACGCACCTGAACTTCCCCGAGTACGCCTTCGCCCCGCCGGTCACCGGCACGGTCACCGCGGCGGAACAGGCGGCACTCGACGAGATCCAGACCTTCTCCGCCCAGTACTCCGGCTACTTCCAGGAGCAGTCCACCCGCCCGCAGACCATCGGCTACGCCCTGGCCGACTCGCCCTCGGGACAAGCCTCCTGGATCTACGAGAAGTTCCTCGACTGGACCGACAACACCGGCACGCCGCAGGGCGTTCTGTCGACGGACGAGATCCTGGACAACATCACGCTGTACTGGCTCACCGACACCGCCGCCTCCTCGGCCCGCATCTACTGGCAGAACTACGGCGCCTCAGGGCTGACCAAGCTCGACCTGCCGGTCGGGCTGAGCGTGTTCCCGCACGAGCTGGTGCGCAGCCCGAGGATCTGGGCCGAGCGGGCCTACAGCGACCTGGTCTATTTCAACGACCAGATCCCGTACGGGGGCCACTTCGCGGCGTTCGAGCAGCCGCAGCTCTTCGCCGAGGAAGTCAGGAAGTTCACGCGCCTGGTGAAGTAGCGCCTCCCGCCGACCGGTCGGCGGCGCGTGCGACGAGACGCGTGCCGCCACCGACATCCGGCCCACCCGGGCCGCCGTCCGGACCAGCAATCCAGGGAGAGCCATGAACAGCCGGCCACCGACGCATGGCGGCCGCCCGGCCGGATCCAGCACCGAAGCCGTGCCCCCGACGACGCGTACGCGGGCATCGAAGCCGAAGCCGAAACGGCCGCGTGGGGGATGGCCGGCCGTGGCGTCCGTCGCCGCGGTGTCGTTCGTCCTGGTGCTCTCGGAGTTCCTGCCCATCGGCCTGCTGCCCGCCATCGGCGGCGGCCTTCACGTGGACACCGGCACCGCCGGCCTTTTGGTGGTCGTACCCGGAGTGACGGCCGCGGTGGCCGCACCACTGCTGACCGTCGCGTCCGGCCGGCTGGACCGCCGGCACGTCCTGATCGCCCTGGCCGCCCTGATCACCGGGTCCGACGTGCTGGCGGCCCTGGCACCCGGCATCGGGGTGATGGTGGCGGCACGCCTGCTGCTGGGGCTGAGCGTCGGCGGGTTCTGGGCCATGGGAGCAGGCGTCGGTGGCCGCCTCGTCGCAGCCGCTGACGCAGACCGTGCGGCCTCGCTGATCACGGCCGGCATCTCCGCCGGCACCGTCATCAGCCTCCCGCTTGGCGCGCTGATCGGCCATCTCGCAGGCTGGCGCGCCGCCTTCGTCATCGCGGCCGCCGCCGGAGCACTGGCCGTGTTGCTGCTGGGCGCCGCGCTGCCCGCGCTCAGGCTCACCGAGGCGGTACGTCCGGCCACGCTCGCGAGTGCGCTGCGCCGGCCCCCCGTCGCGCTGGCGCTGCTCGCCACCGCGGCCGTGTTCTTCGGCCACTTCGCCGCCTACACCTACATCACCCCCTACCTCCAGCAGCACGCCCACCTCGGCCCGCCCACCGTCACCGCGGTGCTGCTCGGCTACGGGCTGGCGGGTCTGGCGGGCAACCTGCTGGTCGGCTTCGCCGGGGGCCGCTCGCCGCGGGTCATGGCTGCGTTCGCCGCCGTGGTCCTCGCCGGCGCCGTACTCGCGCTCACCCTCACCACCGTGACACCCGTCGCCGTGGTCCTCGTCCTGCTGTGGGGTGCGGCCTTCGGCGCGGTGCCCCTGATCGGGCAGGTCCGGGTCACGCGTGCGCTCCCGCAGGCCCCGGACGCCGCCCTCGCCTTGCTGGTCAGCGCCTCGCAGACGTTCCTCGCGCTCGGCTCGTTGACGGGTGGGGCGCTGACCGACCGCCACGGCACCACGGCTGCGTTCGCGGTCGGAGCCGTCGTGGTGCTGCTCGGAGCGCTGGTGCCCGCTGGCCGGCCTGCCAGCGGTGCCCCAGGTAGTTGACATGTCACCTACTCGGGGCTATGTTGGTTGAAGTTTGAATGAGATGGGTGGTCTACGGACCGCTCGGAGGCAGGAGCACACCATGGGACAGCTGAACGGCAAGACGGTCGTGATCACCGGTGGCACCAGCGGCATCGGGCTGGCCACGGCGGAGCGCTTCAGCCAGGAGGGCGCCCACGTCTACATCACCGGGCGCCGCAAGGACGCCCTCGACCAGGCGGTCGCGAGGATCGGCGGAAACGTGACGGCCGTCCAGGCCGACAGCAGTGACCTCGCGGACCTCGACCGCCTCTACGCCACCATCGCCGACGCCGGGCACCGTATAGACGTGCTGTTCGCCAACGCCGGCGGTGGCGGGTTCGCCAAGCTGGGCGAGATCACCGAGGAACACTTCGAGGCCACCTTCGGCACCAACGTCAAGGGGACGCTCTTCACCGTGCAGAAGGCTCTCCCGCTCCTCGTCGACGGCGCGTCGGTGATCCTCACCGGCTCCACCGCCGCCACGGTCGGCAGCGAGGCGTTCGGCGTCTACGGCGCCTCCAAGGCCGCGATCCGCTCCTTCGCCCGGACCTGGGCGAACGAACTGCGCGGCCGCGGCATCCGCGTCAACACGATCTCCCCCGGACCGATCACGACTCCCGGCCTGAACGGGCTCGCCCCCGACGAGGAGCAGGCCGCTCAACTCCGCGAGACCCTCGCCGCAGGCGTGCCCCTCGGCCGTATGGGGCAGCCCGAGGAGGTCGCGAGCCTCGCCCTCTTCCTCGCCACCGGCGAGTCGAGCTTCATCACCGGCACCGAGATCTACGTCGACGGCGGCGCCAACCAGATCTGACGCGGGCACCCGCGGGCCGATCCACTCGCGGGTCGGCCCGCCCACCGGCAGGCTTCTCGACCGGCCCCGCCCTCCGGCCCGCGGCAGATCCGGGCCGGACCAGCACTGAGGGACACGAACATGGACATCGGAACCACCGGCATCTGGAGCCCGGAACTTCGCCTGCACCCCGACCCCGTGGAGATCCACGAGGCCGCGGCCGAGCTCGGCCGGCACGGCTGGGGAGCCCTCTGGATCCCCGGACTCGGTGGCGGCGACATCCTCGGGGACGCGGAACGCCTGCTGCGGGCCACCGACGAGACCGCGGTGGTCACCGGCGTCCTCAGCATCTGGCGCCACAGTGCGACCGACATGGCGGCCGGACACGCCCGGCTGAGCAAGGAGTACGGCCGCCGGATCCTGCTCGGCCTCGGAGTGAGCGACGCCGCGGCCGCGCGCCAGGCCGGCGGGACCTACCGTCCGCTGGCCGCGCTCAACGCCTACCTCGACCAGCTCGACGAGGCAGCCTCCGGCGTTCCCGCCGGTGAACGCCTCGTAGCCGCCATGGGACCCAAGCTCACCGAACTGGCCGGCCGACGCAGCGCGGGCACGCACCCCTTCCTCGTCACGCCGGAGTCCACCGCCGGCGCCCGCGAGTTGCTCGGCCCCGCCCCGCTGCTCGCCCCGTACCAGGCCGTCGTCGTGGACGAAGACCCGGACCGCGCGCGTGCCACGGCCCGCGGGTTCCTGGCGCCGTTCATCGGCATGGGCCACTACGCCGCCAGTCTGCAGCGGCAGGGCTTCACCGCGGACGACCTCGCCCACGGCGGCAGTGACCGGTTGATCGACGCCGTCGTCGCGTGGGGCGGGCTCGATGCGATCGACGCGCGCATCCGCGCCCACCTCGACGCCGGCGCCACCCACGTCGCGATCCACGCCATCGGCGACGGCCAGGGGCTCCCGCTCGACCAGTGGCGGGCATTGGCGCCGCTCGCCCGCTGACCGCTCCGCCCTTCGGGCGGACGAACGCGGGCCGGCAGGGATTAGCAGTGAGGGTGGTGGCAGGAGGAGGTGGAGACGTCAACCTTCTCGTACCATGCACGCATGGACATGGAGCCCCGCTGGCTCACCCCGGTCGAGGAACGGGCGTGGCGCGGCATGCTGCGGATGCACGACCTGCTGGTGAGCGAGGCCGGCCGGGTCATGCAGAGCGAGTACGGGCTGTCCGGAGCCGACTACCCTGTGCTGGCGGAGCTGAGCCGCGTCCCCGGCGACCGGCTGCGAATCCTCGAACTCACCAAGGTGCTCGGGTGGGAGAAGAGCAGGGTGTCCCACCAGCTCGCACGCATGATCAAGCGCGGCCTCCTCGCCCGCGAGGAGTGCGTGGAGGACGGGCGCGGGGCGTACGTGATGATCACCCCTGCCGGCCGTGCGGCGATCGAGGCCGCCGCACCACGGCACGTCGAGGACGTCCGGCGCCTGCTGTTCGACCACCTCACCCCCGGCCAGGTCGTCATGCTGGCCGAGATCTCCGAGACAGTCATCGGGAAGATCAGCCCGGACCGTTGACGCCCGGCGGTCCCCACACCACCCGAAGAGCCTTCTGAAGGCCGTGGTGAAGGCCGTGGTCCGCTGCACTATGTCACGGGCGTATTGGTGACGTATCAACTATAGGTGAGGCGCCGGTCGCCGAACCATGAAGCCATGGAATGAGGAGACATGCCGGGTGCTGTAGTGCTGTCCGAGTTCGGGCCGCCGGAGGTTCTGCGATGGGCGGAGGTGCCGCTGCCCGAGCCTGCCAAGGGCCAGATAAGGATCAAGGTGAAGGCGGCGGGCGTCGGCCCGACCGACCTCGCTATCCGATCGGGACACCTGAAGGCATTCCCACTGGGGCCGGACACCGTGCTCGGCTTCGAGGCCGCGGGCACCGTCGACGCCGTGGGTCCGGGCGTGGAGGGCACCGCTGTCGGGGACGAGGTCGCGGCGCTGCTGTTCGGCCTGGGCGGCTACGCACAGTACGCGCTCGCGTCGATCTGGACGCGCAAGCCCGCGCCGGTGTCCTGGGTGGACGCCGCGGCCCTGCCGAGCTCCGCCGAGGCGGCCGCAGGAGTGCTGCGGCAGCTTGACGTCAGGCCGGGGGAGACGCTTCTGCTGTTCGGCGGCGGCGGATCGGTGGGCGTCATCGCCACCCAACTCGCCGTCGCCCAGGGCGTGAAGGTGCTCAGCGCGGTCGGTGCCCGGGACGACGAGCTGGCCGCCCGGTTGGGCGCCACCCCGGTGCGTTACGGTCCCGGGCTCGTCGAGGAGGTTCGCCGGTCGGGCGGCGTCCAGGCCGTCTTCGACGCCGCCGGCAAGGGGGTACTGGCCGATGCGGTCAGCCTGGCCGGGGGACCTGAACGCGTGGTCACCCTGTCCGACCCCGCGGCGGCCGACTTCGGCGTCGTGCTCTCCCAGCCGTCGCCCGACCGCGCGCCCGGCGCGCTGGACGAGGCCATGAGGATGCTCGCCGAGGGACGGCTGACGATGCGGGAGCGCATGGCCATGCCCATGGCTCAAGCCGCCCAGGCCCACCGCCTGCTGGAAAGCGGCGAGGTGCACAAGCGCATCATCCTCACCCTCTGACAACCCGGCGCCGGCGGGCCGCGCTCAGTAGCTCGCCGGTACCGCGCAGAACGTTCGGGCAGACGGCGCGGTCCTCGCTTCAGCCGGCGTCGTCCCGGCCGAGATCCGGCTCGACGCCCGAGTCCCCGCTGCCGTCGCACGCGACACGGGTGCTCACCACACTCCACGCCGACCCACGGCCGAGCCCTGGCGCGGATGCACCACTCGAAGCCGCTTCCGGCTGACGTAGGTCAGCAGTACGCACACCCACACCCCAGCGACCATGGAGACCCCCATGCTCAGAGGCACCAACCGCCTTCTGCCGCCCCCGGCCGAGGAGTCGCCGCGGACGAACAGCCGCCGCGGTTTCCTGCGTACGGCCGCACTGGCGGGGAAGGCTTCCGTCCTGCCGGTCGGACTGACCACCAACGCCCCGGCGGCACAGGCCGCGACGGTAGCCGACCTGGCCCTGCCGCCGGCCGGCAAGGACATCGAACGGTTCAACCTGCACGTACCCCAGAGCGCGCTCAACGACCTTCGGCGCCGGCTGGCCGCGGCCCGGCTGCCGGACCCGGAAACCGTCGAGGACGTCTCCCAGGGCGTGCCGCTCACCCGGTTGCGCGGCCTCGTCGAGTACTGGCGTACCAGCTACGACTGGCGCGCCCTGGAAGCCCGGCTGAACCGGACCGGCCAGTACCGGACGCAGATCGACGGCCTGGGCATCCATTTTCTGCACGTCCGCTCCAAGCACCCGAACGCCCTGCCGGTCATCCTCAACCACGGCTGGCCCGGCTCCTTCGTCGAGTTCCTCGACACGATCGGCCCACTCACCGACCCGACTCGCTACGGCGGCAGTGCCGACGACGCCTTCCACGTCGTCATCCCCTCGATGCCCGGCTACGGCTTCTCCGACCGGCCTACGCAGCCGGGCTGGGACCCTTCCCGGATAGCCGCCGCATGGGGCGAACTGATGCGGCGTCTGGGCTACCACCGCTACATCGCCCAGGGCGGTGACTGGGGCGGCGCCGTCACCACCCAGATGGCCAAGCAACGTCCGAACGGCCTGATAGGTGTGCATCTGAACCTGCCGGAATTCATGCTGACCAACACCGCCCTCGGGGACAGCACGCCGGAGGAACAGGCGGCCATCGCCCAGCAGCAGGTCTTCGCCGCGCAGTACTCCGGCTACTTCCAGGAACAGGCCACCCGCCCCCAGACCCTGGGCTACGGACTCGCCGATTCCCCCACGGGACAGGCCGCGTGGATCTACGAGAAGTTCATCGACTGGACGGACAGCGACCACCACCCTGAACGCGTCCTCGGTTACAGCCGGATGCTCGATGACATCACCCTTTACTGGCTCACCAATACGGGCGCCTCGTCGGCGCGACTGTACTGGGAGTTCTACCGGGACAACCACGACCTGACCGTGCTGGAACTGCCGGTCGGGGTCAGCGTCTTCCCCGCGGAACTGGTGCGCACACCCAAGGTGTGGGCGGAGAAGGCCTACAAGGACCTCGTCTACTTCAACGACGACATCACCGCCGGCGGTCATTTCGCCGCGTTCGAGCAGCCACGGATCTTCGCGGACGAGCTGCGGGCCTACGCCCGACTCGTCCGGTGAGCCGGACTGAGCGGGCATGCCGTGGTCCCGCCGCCCGGGGGCCGGACTGACAGCCGTCGCCGAACCGGGCCCTGCTCAGGGCCGCCCTCGATGAAGAGCCCGATGGACGCCAACTCGGCGTGCCAGCGGGCAGCCGCGCTGGATCAGCCACTTCTGGGCGAAGGCAAGGGTGGCGTGGCGACGGGTGTCGAAGGTGAAGGATCGCCGGTCCATGTCGCGGGTGATGTGGATGGCGACGAGCTGGTCGGCGCCCGGGCCGGCCCACGGAGCCGAGGCATCGTGAGCGATCAGGTGACTGGCCTGTTCAGGGCCTTCGGCATGGTGCTCGGCGAGCACGGTGAGATCGCCGTCCCGCACACCGCCCGCCGTCAGGTCGTCGTGGGCGTGCGCGGGCTGCAGCCCGTCCGGACGGAAGTCCGGGCCGGTCACCCGGCGGCTTCCGGCATCTGGGCAACGGCTGGCTGGGGCCGCGGTTGGGCGCGTGCGGTGAGTGGATCCGCTGCTTCGGTCGCTGTAGCGGGGGTGGCGAGCAGGCGGTGCGTGGGGCGGTTCGTGTTGGTCGTGCAGGCGCCGAACGGGCCGTCGGGCGCGCGGAGCCGGGAGAGAGTGGGGTCGAGGTGGTTGCGGTGCCATGTCGAGGCTCCGGTGAGGCCGGCTTCGGTGTCGGTGAGCTGCTGCCAGGCCAGCCACAGGGCGTCTAGGCGGTGAGGTCGAAGCCCTCTGCGGCGGGGTCGCCGCCGGGGCATGACCAGGGTGAGCAGCCCTCGGCGGCGCCGTGCTCCAGCACATCGGCGGCTTCCTCGTCCAAGGTGGCCTGGCGCCCGGCCCACTCGTGGGCGGAGACGTGGTCGATCGGCGCTTGGTCCAGATTGAGTGCGTGGTCGCGGATGTGGCCGGCGGAGACCCGGGGGATCGGGATGCCAGCGGGTTCGGCGACTTCCCGCTCCAGGCGGTCGAGGTGCTCGTAGACGGCGCGGGGCTCCCACCTGGTGTCGGCGAAGACCGCGGCGTCCAGGGCCGGAAGTCGGCCCTCGGCCGCCAGCAGGAGCAAGGTGGAGGACTGCACTCCGGCGCCCAGCGACAAGGTACGCAGCGCGGGCCTTGCACGCTCCGTGGTCCCGCGCACTGCTCGGCATCCGCGCTGTGCACCGTCACCCGCGTGTGATACGCCCGGGCAGCTGGTGACGCCCCGACGAATGCCTTGCCGATCCCCGCGACCTGGCCGGTGCCGGCCAGGTCGATGTGCGCATGGTTCCTGCTCATTCACGGTCTGCAGGCGATGCTGTCATCTGGAGATGTCGCCCAGTGCGCTCCGCCAACTTGAAGACGCAGGTCAAAGGGCTGGCGTGACGGTCGCCCCAGGTTCTCACGCTGGTCGGAGGCGGCAGTCTCCGGACCGCCGGTGTCAGGACCAGGCGATCTCGCCATGGCGGTCGATGAAGCGTCCGGTGCCGGCGCCGGGTTCCTCGGTGGCGAGGGCGACGATCGCGTCCGTGCCCTCGGTGAGGGTCTGGAAGCCGCTGTGGCCGTTTATGTCGGTCGCGGTGTAGCCGGGGTCGGCGGCGTTGAAGCGAATGCCCTTGAGCCCCTTGGCGTACTGCGTGGTCAACATCGTCAGCGCCGCCTTCGAGGAGGCGTACAGCGGCGCGACGACGTGCGACTCGGACCGGCTGGGGTCGTGGGTGAAGGCGAGAGAGCCCATGCCGCTGCTGACGTTGATGATCACGGGGTCGTCCGAGCGGCGCAGCAGCGGCAGGAACGCGGTGGTGGTGCGGACGACGCCGATGACGTTGACGTCGAGGACGGCGCGGGCGTCGGCGGCGGTGAGGTCGCCGGGATCACCGAAGGGTCCCTGTACCCCCGCGTTGTTGATCAGGACATCGATCCTGCCCTCGTGCTCGGCGATGTCCGCGGCGGCGGCGGCCACGGACGCGTCGTCGGTCACGTCGACGGGGACGAAGCGTGCGCCCAGCGCGGTGGCGGCCTCCTCACCCCGCCCACGGTCGCGGGCTCCCAGGAGAACGGTGTGACCGCACGCGATGAGGCGGCGGGCGGTCTCGCGGCCGATGCCCTTGTTGGCTCCGGTGATGAAAGTGATCGTCATGCCTTCGATGGTTGCCTTGACGAGGGAGTCGGACCAGGGACGCTTCGACGGTGGGAAGACCAGTACCACCCTTGCGCTCCCGCACGTGATCGGGGATGCAGGAGGATGGAGGGCATGACGACGACATCCCCCGGGGCCGGACTGGGCGCCGCGATCCGCACGTGGCGGAACCGGCTTCCCCCGTCGGCCGCCGGGCTGCCGGTCGTCCGCAAGCGCCGGGCTGTCGGGCTGCGGCGCGAGGAACTGGCCGACCTGGCCGGAGTGTCGGTCGACTACGTCGTGCGCCTGGAGCAGGGGCGGGCCACGACACCCTCGGCGTCGGTGGTGGCGTCCCTGGCGCGCGCCTTGCAGTTGTCCACCGCCGAGCGGGACCACCTCTACCGGTTGGCCCGGATCGTGCCGCCGGCGGACGGCACGATCCGCGACCATCTCCCGCCCGGTATGCAACGAGTGCTCGTCCGCCTCGGAGACGTACCGGTTGCCGTGTTCGCGGCGAACTGGCAACTGGTGTGGCGGAACCACGGGTGGGCGGCCCTGCTGGGCGACCCCTTGGCCTCGCCGCCCCGGATGCGCAACTTCGCCCGCGACAGGTTCCCGGTGGGCGCCGATCACACCCCCCTCGCGCTGTGGCCGGTCACCGATACGGACCCCGACACCACCGACGCCGCCCTCGTCTCCGACCTGCGCCGCGCCACCGGCCGCTTCCCCCGGGACAGTCGCCTGGCCGCGCTGGTCCGCGACCTGAACGCAGGCAACGAGCGGTTCGCCGAGTTGTGGGCGAAGGGAGAGGTGACCGCGAACCGCGAGGTCCGCAAGACGGTCGACCACCCGTCGGTGGGCCCGGTCACGGTGGACTGCGATGTCCTGACCGACAGCGACACCGAGCTCAAGATCGTCATCATGACCGCCGCGCCGGGCAGTGAGGACGAGACCAAACTCCAGCTCACCACCGTCGTCGGCCCACCGGCCGGCATACGCAACTGATCCGCCCCGCGCGTCGGCGGTCACCGACAGCGTCACGTACTGGGACGACGAATGGGCCCTGATCGAACCGCTGTTGCCAACACCGGCCTGCGAGACGAAGGCGGGCGGCCGCCGGAGAAGCATCCTCGCCGGGAGATCGTGGACGCGATCCGCTATGTCGTGGACACCAGTTGCAAGTGGCGGGCACTGTCCGAGGACTTCTCGCCTTGGCGCACGTCCTACGGGTTCACGGCCCGCTGGGCCGCCTGCGGCGACCGATGCGCTCCACCCGAGGGCTTCGGGCGTGTGCCGGCGGGGCCGCTCCGGCGCGGGCTATGACTACCCCTGGCCCGCGGGGCGACGCTCTGCAACTGATCCCAGTCCTCGAATGGCTACGTGTATTGCGTCCGGAAGGCGGATGCCCACAGCATTGGCCGACTCGAGAACTTCAGGCTGTGGCTACGCGCTACGGCGAACGTGCCTTCGTCTTCCAGGGAACCGTCAACGTTGTCGCGGTCCGGCTGTGGGCCCGGCCCTGACCGAGCTCAGCTCTTCCGCGCCGTCACTCTGGAAAACAGCCAATGTCTGCCGTCCTCGCCCTTACAGTTGCTGTCACCACCAGTACCGGCTCTGCCGAACCAGCCCGTCTTGTCCCGCTGACCTGCCCGAACTCATCAGGCTCCTATTGGTGTTCGTCCTGGCACCACCCGTCCGGACCCCGGAACACGTCCTGCGCCGGAAGGCCTGGCGCCGCCACCATCAAGCCGTCGCGCAAGCCTGCCTCCAGCTTCTCATCGGAGAACACCCGCGTCGCCACGCTGCTCTGCCCTCTCGCTGAGCCGTCACCCACTCGACCCAACGAGCCAGGCAAACATCGGGAACAGGCCCGGGCGAGAACCACCAGGTCACAAGCTCAGCATTGGCTTGGCGTTGTTTTTTTCGGCGAGAACTACAGGGGTCCCGACATGGACAGGCCTCCGAATCGCCGAATCGCGGGTTTCGGCCTCTCGGATAAAATGTGCTGGAAGCACGGGTGCGAATGAGACGCATGAGCGATTGGCATCCCGCAGTCGCGTGCTCCAGGCACCCGAGGGTACAGTGAGCTGGCAATACCCAAACTCTGCACCGAGGTGCCGACCTCGCAGGGGCGCCGCACGCGGCCGACGAATGCCTGAAAAGACGCTTTCGACAGGGGGCGGAATCCATTCGGAAAGTATCGCCAGGAGGATCAAGTGACGGAACAACTGGCAGTGAGCAAAGAAACCATCGCCCGTGACTTCGCCAAGCGTATGCACGGCACCCTGGAGCAGGACAAGGTCGACGCCGCGGTAGGCGCCCTGCTGTCGCCGGCGGTTTCCTATCCGGCGGAGTGCATCGTCATCAGTGCCATCTTCTACACGCACTGGAAGATCGTCGTTACCGACGGGGAGACCTTCAACGGCAACGCCGGCGGTGTGGGAACTCCCGGTGGCGGCGGCATGTGGGGATCGGTCAACACGAACGACATCAACAAGCTCTACAGCCAGACCAAGAGCTTCGAGTACTACGCCACCTCGGCCTACGTGAACGTCAATTTCTTCGACGGAAGCGCCAACTTCCTGGGGTCCTTCAACGCCGGTGGCCTCTCCACCCTCAATGGGGCCGGCGGGGGCTCCGGCAGCTGGTCCTAGCCTCGATCTTTCGTGACGGTCTGCCGACGAAATCGGCAGACCGTCACGCGTTCCGTGGCTGCTGGTGGGCAGCCCGGTTCGAGGCCACCGGCCCGAACACGGCCGGCGCGGCCCGCAGCTGAACTGGTGGTGTCCGCGGGCTGGTGACGTTGCTTGATCGTCGCGCTTTCCAGCCGTGGGCGAGGGGTGGGGCTGACGACGTGGACGCCGTACTGATGCTCGGGGCCTTGGCGTGGGTGGGCGCGCTGTTCGCCGGCGTGGCCGTGGTCGGCGACGGACCGATGGGCCCGGTGCTGACGTTGGGTGGCATTGCAGCCTTCATCGTGATGGCGATCGGCGTGACGATCGTGCCTCGTCGGCTGCGATGGCGGGGGGATGTCCGGCCACGCAGTACCGGCCGCCCTGCCTTCGAACCCGGGTATCCGCTGAAGCCTGCGCAGATCGCGGTCGAGGAACGCTGGGGCGTCACGCAGCAGATCACGGACAGCGGGTGGGTGAGGGAGGTCGGACGGCTGAGCTGGCGCCAGGCCACGGTGTTTCTGGTGGGCCACAAAACGGGGTTAGTCGTCGATCCGTGGTTCTTGTCGCGCCGGGCCTACATCTTCGACAGCACCTGCCACGTCGGCCCGAGTTCGACGCCGGCAACGCTCAACCCCGGGTTCAACCTCCGGCGAAAGAACCGCGTGCTGCGGATTTCCCAGGGGACGCAGGTGATCGACTTGGCTGTCCCGACAAAATCCGTGTCCGCTGTCGCGCTCATCGGGGCGTCGGGGACGGTCGACAAGGTGGTCGGCACTGCCGTCACCGTCTCCGGGGAACGCCTCGCCCGGATCGCGCGGGCTGATCGTCGGGCCGCGCGACGCCATGCGTTCTTCACCCGGATCAACGCGCCTTCCAAGACGAATCGTCATGCTCTCGCTGCTGTGCCTGGGCGCGGCGGGTGTCTACGCAGGGCGCCTGATATTTCGGAACGAGCACGACTCGGGTTGAACCGGTGGTGTCCGGTGGCACCGCGGGCATGATGACCTCCGCCGGAATCCTGATCCCCGCCGGCGCCACGGTCGCCTTCGGCAGCGGCAGCGGCAGCGGACCGGCCGTCCGCCTCACCGCCGTCCACGGCGTCACCGCCGCCCGCACCCTCCCGCTCGCCCTCGAATTCGGTGTAGCCCGGCTGGTACGCCTGTCCGCCGTCCTCGCACCCGGGTGAAACCCACTCGGGCTCGGGGGGGCAGGCCGGCTCGTCGGCCTCGTCGGTCCCCACGGCCTCGCCGGTCCCGCGTGGCCGGGGCGGAACGTGCGGGTCGGACGGGCGGCGTGGCGTCGGCATCAAGGCGATGGCCGACACCGGGCCCACCGCTGTCCCTGCGTACCTGCGAAAAGTGGTCGCGGGACCGGGCGAGTGCAAGCGGCCCGGTGTTCGTGACTTCGGCGGGCGCGTCATGGCGGCCTCCCACCCGGAACTGCCGGGCATCCATCGTTCCACGCTCGACTGTGCCCGGGAATCCCACGCACAGGCCCGGGGCCCGGCCCCGGCGGCCGGCGGTCACGCGGCCGGTTCAGGCCGTTCTGCCCGTGCCGCCGGGTGAGATGGCAGGATTGTCTGCCGACGCATCGGTGACGGCCGGGGGGATGCACGCCATGCAGCATGGTTCGGTCCACGCTCTCTTCGAGGTGTGGGCCCGGCGGACGCCGTCCGCGCTTGCCGTGGTGTGCGGCGCGGAGCGTGTCACCTACGGTGAACTCGACCGCCGGGCGAACCGGTTGGCCCGGCGGCTGCGGGATGCAGAGCTCCCGTCCGGCGGTCTGGTCGCGGTGTGCCTGGAGCCGGGCCCCGACGCGCTGGCGGCGATGCTCGGCGTCCTCAAGGCGGGCGGCGCGTATGTGCCGCTCGGGCCGGGAGTCCCGGAACCGCAGTTGCGCCACGTGCTCGCCGACGCCGACCCGTTCGCGGTGGTGACCACAGAGGCGCTGCGGGTCACGGCCTCCGACGGCAGGCGCCGCAGGATCGTGGCCGTCGATCGGGAGGCCGACGCGACAGCCGGCCGGTCCGCGGAGCCGCTGGATGTGGCGGCGCCCGATCTCGCGTGCGTCTTGTATACGGCGGGGACGACCGGCCCGGCCAAGGGCGTGCTGATCGAGCACAGCGTCCTTCTGAGCGCCTTCGAGGGCTCGCAGGTCGTGCACCGCCCGACGCCCGAGGACCGCCAGCTCGTCATCGCCCCCATGGAGTCCGCGGCGTTCACCGCGGGCTGGCTGCGTACGCTCGGCTCGGGCGGCACGCTGGTGCTCCCCGCACCCGAGGGCCTGGCGCACGACGCGCCGGCCGCCGCGAAGGACTTCCGGTCCGCCGCCGCGAAGGCGGCCAGGTTGGCCACCGCGGGGACACGTACGAGTGCCGGCGCCGCGGGCCGGGAGCCGGCCGCCACCGCGCTGCACGCGCTGGTCCTCGCCGAAAGCGTCACCGTGCTGGACTGCGACACGGCCACCGCCGCGGACCTGCACTGGTACATCCGGCGGAACGGGCTGGACCTCGGCGCGGTCCGTCTGGTCAGCGTCACCGGCGACGTCTGGTACCTGGACGAACAGCAGGCGCTGCGCAGGACGCTGGGTCCGCACATGCGCGTGCTCAATGTCTACGGCCCGGCCGAGGCCGCCGGCTGCGCGACGTTCTTCGAACTGCCCGACCGGCCGGTGACCCTCGACCGTCCCGAACGGGTGTCGCTGATCGGGGAGTCCTTCCCCGGCCTCCACGTCCGGGTGCTCGACTCCCGCGGCCGGTCCGTCGTATCGGGTTCGATCGGGGAGATCGCGGTCGACGGTCCCGGCGCCGCCCGCGGTTACCGGAGCGCCGACCGGCGCCCGGGCATCGGCGGGTGGCTGCGTACCGGCGACCTCGGCCGGGTGGCGGACGACGGCCGGCTCGAATACCTCGGACGCAAGGGCGCGCACGCCGACGCCGAGGCGGTGCTGCGCGGCCACCCGTCGATCGAGGAGTGCGCGGTCGCCGAGATCGAGACCGCCGCGGGTCGCAGGACCCTTGCCGCCTATGTCGTCCTCGCCGACGGCGCGCGGTCCGATCCGGCGGGTATACGCAGCTACGCCTCCGCGCGGCTGCCTTCCGCGCGGGCCCCGCGCACCGTCGTCCCGCTGGTCTCGCTGCCGCGCACCCGGGCCGGCCGGATCGACCGGCGCGGCCTGCCGCTCCCGGTGCGATCGTCAGGCGCCGGGGCGGCGTCCGGCGGCAAGGGCGGACCGGGGTCCGGCTCCGGCGACACCAGGGGTTGCGCGCCGCTAATTGCGGGTGTCGTGGCGGCTTTCCTGTCCGCGGTGTTCACCGATCTCCTTTGGCCCCACTCGACCGACCTCACCGGCGTGCCCCAGCCGGAGGCCGCGCTGTTCTTGGGCCTCTATGTGTGCGAGTGGCTCTCCTTCGGCCTGGGAGCCGCGTTCCTCTTCTACGGACGGGAGGCGGTCGCCCGTCAGGGACGCTCTCGCCGCCTCAGCACCGCAGCGCACTTCTCCGTGGTCTGGCTGCTGGTCGCCTGGTGGCCGCAGGACAACTTCTACCGGCTCGCGAGCAAGACCGACTGGCCGCGCCAGGCCGCTTTGGTCTACGGCTTCAACATCACCCTCATGGCCGCCGCCGCGGTACTGGTGGCATTCTTCGTCGCGCGGCCGCGAGAGTGGACCTGACGTCCCAGAGCCCGCCTTCCGCCGCCGATGCGACGCCGGCCACCTCCGCCTCTGCGTCCTGGAACATCGCGCCCAGAGCGCGGTTGGCGGCGACCACCGCCGCCTGAGCTGCGTCCAGCGCCTCGGGCGTACGGGCGGCGAGCGCCACACCCACGTACGGATACGGGTCGAAGCTCGCCGTCGGCACGGTCGGCAGCAGCGTCGCGCCGAACGAACGGCACTCCCGTGCCACCCGGCCCAGGTGCTCGAACAGCGCCGCGGAAGGCAGCCGCGCGCCCAGCGGCAAGCGGTCCAGGGTCCGCACCCAGAATGAGCCGCCGTGGATCTGCGCGAGCCTGGCCTGGATGACGAAGGCGACCGCCGGGCCGGTCAGCCGGAGGTTGATCTCCGTGGGGCACAGCCGTCCGGCCCGGTCCGCCACGAAGTCGACGTCGTACCAGCCGCGATAGCCGTCGGCGGCCAGCGCGCCGCCCACGGCCGAGCCGAAGCGGACGGCGGTCTCCGTGGCAGCGTCGGGCAGGACGGCGGGGCCGACGGTGACGCCCCGGTAGCTCGTGTCCTCGATGTCCATGGCCCCGACTCCGACGGGGTGGACCCGGCCGTCGGCGCCCACGACGGCGTCGAAGGTCGGGTCGCTCAATGGTCCCGAGCCGTCCACGTGGTCCTCCACCAGCACGCCGCCGGCGGGCATTCGGCCGACCAGCGCGCGGGCGTCGCGCCCGGAGCCGACATCGCCGGGCGGAACCACGAGGGTGCCGGAGCCGCCGACGCCGTACTCGGTCTTCACCACGGTCGTCATGCCCGCGGCGGCGCGGGTGGCCAGCAAGCGGGCGAGGGCGCGGCGGGAGGCGACCGGGTGCTGGGCCGGGACCGTGACGCAGGGGTGCTCGGGGGCCAGGGCCCGGAAGAGGGCGTGCGCGGCGGACTTGGACTCGTAGCGGCGGACGGCGCGGAGCACCGCCGGGTCCTGGCCGCCTTGCGTGCTCACAGTCGCCGCGATCCGGGCGAACTGCGCCGTGTGCCCCCACGGGATCACCGGCAGGCCGGCCGCCGTGATGCGTTCGAGCAGCACAGGGTCGGCGAGAACCGCTTCGGACAGCCCGGCGTCCCCCGCGAAGCCGCCGTACACCTCGACATCCCCCCAGCCGAGCGGCGCCGCCAGCACCCGCATCCAAGCCGGATCCACGTGCCGGGGGAGCACCACGGCTTTCGGGTGCGGGCCGGCGAACGCCGCCAGGCACGCGTAGTGGTCCCCGCCGCGTCGCAGGGCGGCGGAGGCGCCGGGGAACTGGGCGTTGAACTCGCCCACGTTGCCGAGGTGGACGGTGCGCAGGCCGCCCGTCCACGCCCGGACCCAGGCCGGGGGTCGCACCGGGCGGGGCCAGGCGGTGAGCAGGGGGAGTCCGCGGCCGGCGTTGGGGCCCGACGGCGCGGCATCCGTCCGCTCCGCGCTCATGGCCAGGTAGAACGACTCGGCGTGCGGATCGGAGGCGATCACCACCCGGGTGAAACCGAGTCGCCCCGCCTCGGCCAGTACGTGCTGGTACAGCAGCCGCCCCACGCCCTGCCCGATCGCGGCGGGTTCCACGAACAGCATGCCCAACTCGCCGTCGGGCGCGGTGCCGTCGAGCGTGGCGAACCCCAGGACGCGCCGGACGTCCGCCGGCTCCGCCGCCGATTCGGCGTCCCGCGCGACCTCCTCCACGACCGCGGTCCTGCGGGCCGCCACCTCGCCCGTCCGCAGCCGCAACTCCTCCCGGCACGCGGCCAGGAACGCCGCGTCGTAGCCCCAATGCCCCTTCGACCGCAGCGCCAAGTCACTCAGCGCCTGCGCCTCGTCCTCCCGCGCGGCCCTCAACCGCAGCACCCGGCCCCTGGACCCGGTCCCCACCAGCCGGCCCCGCTCGCTCCCCATGACCCGATCCTGCCACCACCGGCCCCCCGACCGCCCAGGGTTGAGCCGCCTCGGAGCCGGCCCGATCGGCCATCCGTGGTCCAGCCGCTGCCCGCCGATATCACCTGACGGCAGTGCCGACCGAGCAGCCGGCCCGGCGTCCGCGGGCGGCGGGGACGCACCGCCCTCAGGAAGGTGCCACCGTCGGACCGGTCGAGGAGTCGGTGGCGCCTGCGAGGCGCCGGAGATGTCGGGTGAGTGTGCCTGCGGTGACGATCAGGGCGGCGCCTGCGTAGACGAGGGTCTGGAGGGTGTCACCGTGGATGCGGAATTCGCCGCCGGTGTAGAGGGCGAGTCCGGCCAGCGGCACGGCGAGCCATTCCCAGCGGTTCTCGAATGCGGCGAGGGCGACGACGAGGAGCCCGTACCAGTAGTAGGAGGGGGAGGTGAGCAGCAGGGTGATCCCGGTCATGATGAGGGCGCCGTGCCAGGGGCGGCGGGGGTCGCCGCGGAGCAGGACGTACAGCGCGGTGACGGCGATCGCGGCGAGGGCGGCGGGACCGGCGGCTGCGTCGGGCAGGACCAGGCGCAGCAGGGCGAAGCGGTGGACGGCGCCGGGTTCGTAGCCCTCCTCGTGCAGGTAGCCGGGCAGGTAGCCGAGGACGCCGGCGCCGGAGGCGAGCACGTACGGCAGGTAGGTGAGGGCGACGACGGCGACGGCCGCGGGCACCAGGCGCAGCCATTCCCGGCGCGGGCGGCGGGCGAGCGCGCCGGGCATGACGAGGCCGGGCAGCAGCTTGACGGCGATCGCGGCGCCGAGCAGTGCGCCGCGCCGGACCGGTGCGGTGGCGACGCCGAGGGCGAGGACGGTCAGCAGCACTCCGAGGGTGTCGACGTGCGCGTCGTTGACGGCGGCGACCGGCACCAGCGGGCACCAGGCCCACAGCGCGGCGCCGCGCGGATCGCCGCCGCGCCGGCGCAGTGCCAGCAGCAGCGCGCCGGTGGTGGCCAGGGCGAGGGCGGCCCCGCCCAGTTGCATGGGCTTGTGGCGGGCGCCGGACGGGGACAGTTCGTGCACGAGCAGGAACCACCCCTCGGCGACGGGCGGGTAAATGGTGTGCACGGCAGGGCGGTTGATGCGGGTGCACACCCCGCCGGTGGCCGGCCGCGAGTCCCACCCCGGGCAGGGATCGGGTCCCTCGGCCACAGGCGGGAACAGCCACGGCCCGCGCAGCCGGGCCGGCTCCGGGGCGTCGGGGGAGTATGCGTACGGCGAGATCCCGGCGGACTGTACGGTGCCGTCCCACACGTAGCGGTACATGTCGTCGCTGGTCCGCGGCGGCGCCACCAGCCCGGCCAGCGCGAGGGCGGCGGCGCCGGTGACGACAAGGACGGTGGCCGCCCGGCGCGGCACCTTGCGCACCACCAGCAGGGCGGCCGCGAACAGCAGCCACGCGCCGGCGTACCAGTACGGCAGCCGGCGCGGGTCGCCGAACGTACCGCCTACGGCGACCGTGGCGGCGACTTCCGCGGTGAGCGCCACGAGCAGCAGCACCAGGACCGGCACCGCCCAGCGGCCGCCGGGCCCCGCCGACCGGCCGGGGAACGGACCGGGTGACCGCCGGGCCGGGCGGGCGGGTTCACCGCTCAGGGCAGTCGTCGGTCCCGCGGCCGCGTCCGCACCGGTCCCGCGGATCGGGTCCGGGCCCGTCGAGCCGTCCCTGCTGTCCTGGATCTCCACAGGTCACACCCTCACACCTGTCCGGACCGGGCAGGACCGCCGCCGTGCGGTCGTCCGTGTTCCGTAAGGAGTCGTGAGAGGCTCCGCAAGGGGCGTGCGTTGTGTGATGGGGGCCATGTCCACATCGTCTGAACCCCCTTCGTTGTCCCCAGGCGGTCCGCCGCACGAAGTCCGCCTGCCCCGGACGCCCCTCGGCTCCCGGGTATCGCGCTACGGCGGTGCGGCCGCTCGCCGGCTCTCCGCTGCTCTTTCCCGCGGGCGCACCGACGGTCCCATGCGTGAGCGGGCCGTGCTCGATCCTTCGCGGCTCAGGATGGGACCGCTGCGGGAAGGCGCGTTCCGCGGGCGCCTGCACGACGCCCGCACCGCGGTCTCGGTCGGCCGGCTGGCCGGGGCCGCGCTGGTGGTGTGCTTCGTGACCGGTCTGGTCAGCCATTACCTCCAGCAGCCGCCGGGCTGGGCGGTGAACGTACTGCCCAGCCGTCCGGTGTGGGGCTACCGGCTGACCCAGGGACTGCACGTGGCCAGTGGAATCGCCGCGATACCGCTGGTGCTGGCCAAGCTGTGGACCGTCTACCCGC
Source organism: Actinacidiphila acididurans (assembly GCF_016918855.1). Classification (GTDB taxonomy): domain Bacteria; phylum Actinomycetota; class Actinomycetes; order Streptomycetales; family Streptomycetaceae; genus Actinacidiphila; species Actinacidiphila acididurans. Next base: position 220,607 of record NZ_JADKYB010000010.1, on the reverse strand, counting down.
GGCTGTTCGCCTGGCCGCCGCTCAAGTCCGTCACGCACGCGCTGGAGCGGCTGTCGATCGCGGTGCTGGTCGCGGTGACGCTCCTGCAACTGGCGACCGGCCTGCTCAACACCGTGCAGTGGTACCCGTGGCCGTGGAACTTCCGGCAGACCCACTGGGCGCTGGCCTGGGTCCTGGTGGGCGCCCTGCTCCTGCACATCGCGGTCAAGGCACCGGTGATCGCTGCCCATTGGGGTCGCCGGTCGGCCGGCACGCTGCGGCTGCCCGCGGCCGACGGGCCGGACCGCCGGGCGTTCCTGGCGACGGTGGGGGCCGCGGTGGGCGCGGTCACCGTGACGACCGCGGGCCAGTCGTTCACCCCGCTGAAGGACCTGGACGTACTGGCCCCGCGTCATCCCGACCACGGTCCGCAGCACCTGCCGGTGAACCGTACCGCCGCCGCGGCCGGCATCACCGCCGGCCACCTGACCGGCTACCGGCTGACCGTCCGCGGCCCGCACCCCTACGACCTGACACTCCCTCAGCTCCAGGCGCTGCCCCGGCACTCCGCGGTGCTGCCGATCGCCTGCGTGGAGGGGTGGAGCAAGAACGCCCACTGGTCGGGTGTGCGGATACGGGACCTGCTCGACCGCGCCGGCGCCCCGCACAGCGCGACGATACGGGTGGTCTCGCTCCAGAAAGGCGGCGCGTACTCGGTGATGGAAATGGGCGCGAGCTACGCCCGCGACCCGCTGACGCTGCTCGCGCTGTCACTGAACGGCGCGCCGCTCGACCTCGACCACGGCTTCCCGGCCCGCATCATCGCCCCCAACCGCCCGGGCGTGCTCCAGACCAAGTGGGTCGGCATGCTGGAGGTGATCGTATGACCGGCGCGCGGATCCTGCGGTGGACGGTCGGCGCCGCCGGACTGGCCGCCCTCGGCTACGGCGTCTCCACGCTGCTGACCGACCCCCAGGTCGGCGACTGGCACGGCGTGCTCAGGTGGCTGGTGCTGGCTCTGCTGCTGCACGACGGCGTACTGGTGCCCGTCACGCTTCTGCTCGGCCTCGCCGTGGGCGCACGGTGGCGGGCCCGGCTGCGCCTGCCTTTCCTGGTGGCCGGGTCGCTGACCGCGGTGGCGCTGCCGGTGCTGCTGCGGCCGGGCGCCACCGCGAACCCCTCCGTACTGCCACTGGACTACCTGCGGGGCTGGGTGCTGTCCCTGGCCGTGGTCGGGGCCGTCGCGCTCCTGCTCCCGCTGTGCAGGCGGATACCGGGCCTGCGGTTTCCCGGTGTGCGGATTCCGGGAGGGCGCCGGCCGGGGAGCGGGGCCCGTGGCGGCCGCCGGACCGGACGGCGCCGGTCCGGCGGTACCCCGTAGGGCCGGCGGGAGCTCACCGGGCGGACGGGGGCACCGGGTTCAGGAACATCCCGAACCGGCGGCCGTCCGCGGTCCATTCCTCGGCCACCGTCCAGCCCGTCGCCAGCGCCGCGCCGCGCAGCGCGGCGGGGCCCAGCCGGGCCCACCGGAAGTCCCGGCCCTGCCGGCCGTGTCCGTCCTGCACCCGTACGGTCAGCCGCTCGTCGACCTCGTGCGGCGCCGCTTCGGCGAGCAGCCGCCCACCCGGGGCGAGCAGGTCACCTATCCGCCGTAGCAGGGCGCGGGGGTCGCCGTCGATCCCGATGTTGCCGTCCAGGAGCAGGGCGGTGCCCCAGGCGCCCTCGTGGGGCAGCCGGTCGAACACCGAGCGGCACAGCACGGGCCCGCCCTTGCTGCGGGTCCGCTCGACCGCGGCCGGATTGACGTCCACTCCGAGAACAGGCATGCCACGGCCCGCCGCAGCGGCCACCATCCGGCCGGGGCCGCAGCCTATGTCGAGCACCGGCCCGCGACAGCGTCGCAGCAGCGCCTCGTCCGCGGCGTCAGGTGGGGCGCACCACCGTTCCACCTCCAGCGGCAGCAGCCAGCCGTCGGGGCGGCGCAGGAACAGCGGCCCCCGGCCGTCCCGGATGGCCAGGGTGTAGGGGTCCCCGCCCCAGGTCGTGCACTGCGGTGCCGGTGCCGGAGCGGTCACCGGGCGGCGTCCGGAGCGGTGCGGGGCGGGGTCCCGGCAGCGGGCCGGTCGCCGGTCGTGGCGTGCGCGGGCCCGGGCGCCGGGCCGGACGGGACACGGGAGGCCGGTGGGCGGTCCGCTCCCGCCGGCCCCCGCCGCAGGGCGCCCAGTTCGGCCACCGCCCGGGCGAACCGGGTGCGCGGCGCCGCCCGGGCGACCTCGACCGCGTCCGCCGGTTCGTCCACGTCGAGGAGTACCGGCAGGTCCCGTACCCGCAGACCCGCCGCGGTCAACCGCGCCCGCTGCACCGCGCCGGTGCGGGCCGTGGACATCGGCACGCCCAGCAGGAGTCCGGGGCGGCGCGGCTCGGCCAGCCCCAGCGCCCAGAAACCGCCGTCGGCCGCCGGGCCGAACCAGGCGTCGCACTCCTGCCACGCCGCGTCGGCGAACACGGGCCGCAGCAGTTCCGCGGTCACCTGCGGGGTGTCCATGCCGATCAGCAGCGCGGGCCCGTCACACCCCGCGAACGCGGCGGCCAGTCGCGCGTCGAGCCCTCCGGCGGCCTGCGCCACCACCTGATAGCCCGCGGGCAGCCACGGCCCGGGCTTCCCGTCCAGTACGAGCACGTGACGACCGGCAGGCAGCGCCAGACCGGCTTCCAGGGTGTCGGCGAGTGCGGCTTCCGCCAGTTCTGCGGCCTGGCGCGGCGTCCAGTACGGCGTCAGACGCGTCTTGACCCGCCCGGGCACCGGCTCCTTGGCGATCACCAGCAGCGTCGTACCGCCACCTCCCCCTCGCACGGCCGTCATCGGTCTGTCCCGTGCCGTGGGGCCGGAGCGGCTGCGGCGCCGGCAGGACGCGGTCCGGACAGGGCGCCGCGGACGCCGGCCGGCTCGTCTCCGCCGGCCGGGCGCCGGACCGGTGCGCGCAGCACCGCGCTCATGTCCTGAACGGCCTGCCACGTGCCGCGCCAGGTGCCGGTGACCTTGGACCGGCCGGTCCGTGGCAGGTACGGGACATCGCTCTCCGTCACCCGCCAGCCCGCGTCGGCGGCGCGGACCAGCATCTCCAGCGGGTAACCGGATCGGCGGTCGGTCAGGTCCAGGCCGAGCAGGCCTTCGCGGCGGGCGGCGCGCATCGGCCCGAGGTCGTGCAGCCGCAACCCGGTCCGGCGGCGGATCCGGCGGGCCAGTTCGCGGTTGGCGAGCCGGGCGTGCAGGGGCCACGCGCCCCGGGCGGTGGGACGGCGGCGCCCCAGCACGAGGTCGGCCGCACCGGTCAGAACCGGCTGGGCCAGATCAGCGAGCAGCGCCGGGTCGAGCGAGCCGTCGCAGTCGCAGAAGCAGACCACGTCCGCGGTCGCGGCGAGCAGCCCGGCGTGGCAGGCCGCGCCGAAGCCGCGTACCGGCTGCGATACCACCAGCGCCCCCGACTCGGCGGCGATGCGGGCGGAACCGTCGGTGGAACCGTTGTCCACGACAATCGCCCGCCATCCGACCGGGACACGCCCGAGCACCCAGGGCAGGGCGGCCGCCTCGTCGAGGCAGGGCAGCACGATGTCGGCGACGGGACGCTGTCCGTCGACGGCCGGGAGGGCCGTCGCGTCGGAGGCGGGGGAAGCGCCGGGAGCGGAGCGAAGGGCCGGATGCGCGTGGCCGGACGGTGCCGCGCCGGGCGACGCGGCGACCGGGTGGTCATGATGAGGTGAGCCTGTCACCCGCTTCACACTACGGAGCCACACAGGGATGAATCGGACTCCCGCCCTTACGAAACACGGACATTGATCACTGTCGGCCACAGCTCGGCGACAGTGCGGCGTAGCTCTCCGCACCCGGGTGCCCCCGCCGGGTCGACTCGATGTGCGGCCGGTGGCTCTCGCCACGGACCGCGTGGCCCCGAGCCGGGCCGGCGGTTCAGCGCGGTGCGCGCCCGGCGGGGAGCCCCCGCTGCGGGGCGCGGGCGAACTGCGCGACACCGTCGGCGAAGTCCACGGCGGGGCGCCAGCCGAGTTCGGTGCGCAGGCGCTGGGAGGACGCGGTGATGTGCCGCACGTCGCCGAGCCGGTACTCGCCGGTGACCACGGGAGTGGGGCCGCCGCTTGCGGCAGCGAGCGCGGCGGCCATCTCCCCCACGGTGTGCGGGGTTCCACTGCCGGTGTTGTAGGCACGCAAGGAGCCGGGCGGACGGTCCGCGATCGCCTCCAGCGCCGCCACGTTCGCCGCCGCGACATCCGCGACGTGCACGAAGTCGCGGCGCTGGTGCCCGTCCTCGAAGACCCGCGGGGCCTCGCCCCGGGCCAGCGCGGACCGGAAGAAGGAGGCGACGCCCGCATAGGGGGTGTTGTACGGCATGCCCGGCCCGTAGACGTTGTGGTAGCGCAGGGCCATCGCGCGACCACCGGTGGACCGGGCCCACGCGGCGGCCAGGTACTCCTGGGCGATCTTGGTGGCGGCGTAGACGTTGCGCGGATCGGCGGGCGCCTCCTCATCCACCAGTCCCGGTACCAGGTCGGCTCCGCAACGCGGGCAGGGCGGCTCGAAGCGGCCGGCCGTGAGGTCCGCCGCCGCGCGCGGTCCGGGGGCCACCCTGCCGTGCTGCGGGCAGGCGTAATGCCCTTCGCCGTAGATCACCATGGACCCGGCCAGCACCAGGTGCCGTACGTCCGCCCGCGCCATCTCGGCGAGCAGTACGGCCGTTCCGAGGTCGTTGCTGCCCACGTAATCGGGTGCGTCGGTGAGGTCCTTGCCCAGACCGACCATCGCCGCCTGATGGCAGACCGCGGTCACACCGTGCAGCGCCCGCCGCACCGCCTCGGGATCCCTGACGTCCTCGTGGTGGAACTGTGCGGTTCCGGACGGAAGTTGTTCCAGCGGCCCGGCGTGGGCGGTGGGCAGCAGGGCGTCCAGGACCACTGGTTCATGGCCGCGGGACGCGAGGGCGGCAACGATGTGCGAACCGATGAAACCGGCACCGCCGGTGACGAGTACACGCATGCGGCGACAGTAGGTCGGGCAGGCGGAGGGCGATCGGTGGCAGAGCGGTCCGCCACGAGTTCGTAAGGAATCGCAGCCGTGTCCCCGGCAAGGATTGCCGGGCGGCTTGCCGGAGGGCCGCGAACCGTGCCGCGGCGAACCTGGCCGAAGCCGTCGCTGAGGTCCTCGAACCGGAATTCACTGCCCTTGCGGCAGTTGGAACCCGGGATCCATCCCGTTCAGCGCGTTCGCGCAAAGGCAGTCCCGCGCCTCGTTCGCCGGCAGGGCGGCCACGGTGTCGAACAGCACGCCCCGCAGCCGGTCCACATTGGCGGCGAACGCCTGAAGCACCTCCTCGTGCGAGACGCCCTCGCCGGTCCCGGCACCCGCGTCGAGGTCGGTCACCAGGGTCAGGGACGTGTAGCAGAGCTCAAGCTCACGGGCGAGGGCCGCCTCGGGGTGACCGGTCATCCCCACCACTGACCAGCCTTGAGCCCGGTGCCACAACGATTCGGCACGTGTGGAGAAGCGCGGGCCCTCGATCACGACCAGCGTGCCGCCGTCCACGGGTTCCCAGTGCCGGCCGTGTGCTGCCTTCAGCGCGGATGTCCGGCCCGTGGGGCAGTACGGGTCGGCGAGCGACACGTGCACGACGTTCGGCACCGTGCCGTCGGGCAGCGGCAGCCCGTCGAAGTACGTCTGCGCCCGGGACTTCGTACGGTCGACCAACTGATCCGGAACCAGCAGTGTGCCCGGCCCGTACTCGGGGCGCAGACTGCCGACGGCGCAGGGGCCGAGGACCTGGCGGACCCCGACGGAGCGCAGGGCCCACATGTTGGCGCGGTAGTTGATGCGGTGCGGCGGGAGGTGGTGGCCGCGTCCGTGCCGGGGCAGGAAGGCGACCTTCCGGCCGGCGATCTCGCCGAGGAAGAGGGAGTCGCTGGGGGGTCCGTACGGCGTCTCGACCTGGACCTCGGTCACGTCGTCCAGGAACGAGTAGAAGCCGGAGCCGCCGATCACACCGATCTCTGCGTTTGCCATGACCGCACGGTAACCATCCTCTGACGGCCGAAGTCCCGGTCCTCGCACGGCGTCAGGATCTCGAAAGGAGTTTCAGCGCGTCTTTGCGGCCCGAGGTCACGCGCGCCGACTGCCGAGGGTTTCGGCTCGGACGGCGGGCGTTCGCCGTACCGTGGCGGCATGACGATCCGTGACGGCGTCGGCATCGATCTCGACAGCATTCTGCGTCAGCTGGAGGCCAATGGCTTCGATGATGTCCGGGTGGAGTTCGCTCCGGATGACAGTGGCGGTGCGGCGGTTGTCGATGTGGTGCGTCGGGGGGTTGCGGCGGCCAACGAGGTGGTCAACGAGGCGGCGGATTCTGTCTGGGGGGCCTGGCTGACAGCGAGCTTCGCGGGTGTCTCGGTGAAGCTGACACAGTTGGAGAGCTGGGAGGCGCTGGTCACGTGGCTGGAGGCGTTCGCCGGTGAAGTACGGGCGGGTGGGCTGTCGGGTGAGCTGCGGGCCACGAAGACCATCCGGCTGCCGGCCTGGGTTGAGCGGATCGCCGATCCGATGGTGACGGCGTACGTCGCGCTGGCCGCGCCGGGCGATGCCGGGGCGGCAGGCTGGCCCGAGCGGGCGGCGCGTTGGGCGGCCGAGGCCGGAGGTGACGCCTACGTCTCCAGCGGCGGGATGAACCAGCTCGACACCACCGGCGACGTGGCGGCGCACTTGGCGTCGGCACTGCACGTGGCTTCGTCCGGCGCGCTGTTGTACGCGGACGAGCGGGCGTCGCGGGCCGCCTCGGTCCAGATCGGCGCGAACGGCCAGGCGACGTATCAGACCCATGACGCGTCCGCTTCCCTGGCGGCCCAGGCCGGCCGGGCCCGTGAGGCCGTCCTCGCCGAAGCGGAGCACGCGCGCTATGCCTTCGTGGCGCCGACGCCGCACCGGGTATACGCCTGGGACGCGCGCGGCCGGGCCCTGCCGCCGCTGCGACCGGAGGTCTCCGCCGCCGCACTGCGTGAACACGCCGACCTGTGGAGCCGGTTCGTCCCGGATGCCCACTGCATGCAGCTGCTCACCGACGAGCACCTGGCCCGGGTCTCGGATCTTTCGCAGTGGAACGTGACGCACGTCACTGCCGGGCGCACGCTCGTCGAGGCGCCGGATCCGGCCGAGTGGCTCCGTCCCGGCGGACCCGCGCCCTCGGTCCTTGACAAGGCGCGTGCCGACTTCGGCCGGGCTCTCGTGTCGGCCGACGATGTCCGATAGCCGCCGCTCACCGGGCTGAGCCGTGATTGCCGCTCGTTGACCGCCCATCAGCACGCTGACAGACTCTTCGAGGCTCGAACCATTGTGTGTCTGGCCGATACCAAATCCTCGCCAACGGACGTTGAGCCCGACGCCGCTGCCGAAAACGTTGTCGACGGCCCCGCCTGCCCCGGCAAGGCCGACACGTGCGGCGACCTCCACGAAGCCGTCGGCGCCCTCGCCCCAACCCCCGCCGGCAGCCCACGCGAGCCCTACCGCGAACACACCCTCGACGCACACCGATACCAAACCCCCGCCAACGGACGTTGAGCCCGACGCCGCTGATCCCGCCTGTCCGCCGAACAGCGCCGACGCCTCCGTCCCGGATCCGGGCGGCAATCGCTCGAAGCCCATCAGCGACGACTTCAAGGTTCAGTTGGAACCGGCGTGCAAGGAGGATCCGGCACAGCACGCCGCCTACCTCTTCCACACCTACAGCGACCCGGCCCACGACGGCGTTTCCCCCCCACGCACGGTCGCTTGGCCACCTCCCCGGTCGTATACGCCACGCGCTGCGTGCACACGTTGTGTGTCACGACAGGACAGTCGAACGGCCCCACGGTGTACGACGACATGGAGCAGGCCCCCCAAGACCAAGGGGCAATCCCCAGCCCGCCCAGGTGAGACGGGGGCAGGTCCGTCACGGGAGTTCGCCCAGGGCTCCGCTCAGCCAGGTCGTGCAGGGCGGGGAGTGGAGGACGTCGGTGTGGCCGCCGGGGAAGGTGCGCTGGGTGAAGGGGCCGGACGTGACGTCGCGCCAGGGGGTGAGGGCGAGGTCGCTGGTGAGGGGGTCGGAGGTGCCGCGCAGGGCGAGGACCGGGCAGGTCAGGGGGCCGGGGGGCGGGGGTGCGAAGCCGGCGAGGAGGCGGAGGTCCTGGAGGGTGGTGTCCACGAGGATCTCCCGCCACTCGTCCGAGGGGGCGTCCGCCAGGGCCACCGGGTCGACGTCGTCGAGGTACACCGCAGCGTCCGCGTGGGAGGCCGCCGCCTTCTCGGGCACCTCAAGGAGTTCGGGGGCACGCGCGCCGGACACCACCAGGGCCGCGACCGAGGTGCCGGCCCTCGCCAGCCGGGCAGCGGTCGCGTACGCCACATACGCCCCGTAGCTGTGGCCGCACAACACCGGGCGTTCGTGGTTCCGGCGGCCGATCTGCTCGGCGCAGGAGCGGACGACGGCGTCGAACGATGGGGCGGGAACGCCGAAGTCGCGCCCGTACCGGCCGGGGTAGCGGACGGTCCAGGCGGCGCGGCCGAGAGCGGCGGTGAGCGGCTGGAACTCGCGGCCGAAGGAGCCGGCGCCGGGGAAGAGCACGGTCACGCGAGGGACGCCGTCCGGGGCGGGGGCGTCGGTCATCGGGGGCTCCGCTGGTGGTCGGCTGCCGGGCGGGGAGCGGGAGGCGGGCCGGCCGCCGCAGGGTCCCGGGTCCGGGAGCGGCGGTGGAGGGCGGCGGCGGCGAACACGGCGGCGAACAGGAACCAGCAGAGCCACATGGGCGGTCCTGCGAGCAGGGTGACGGCGGTCACCGTCACGGCGCACAGCACGGTGACGGCGCGGGTCGCCGCGCGCGGCTCGGCCAGCCTGGCGAAGGAGGCGGCGCCGATGCCGTAGAGGACGAAGTAGATGCCGCCGGAGACGATGAAGAGGGACTCGAACGGGACGAGGCCGGTGGACGCGGTGACCGCGATGAGGGTGAGCACGGCGCCGACGGCGAGGACTGCGGTCACGGGGTTGCGGTCGCGGGCCCGGACCCGGCTCAGCGGGGCGGGCAGGTAGCCGCTGCGGGCCAGGCCGAAGACGAGCCGGGACAGTGCCAGGACGGACGCGAAGACGTTCGCGGTGATGGGCGCGAGCACCAGCAGCAGGGTGACCGGGCGGCCGAGGCCGCCGAAGGCGCGCTGGGCGAGCAGGAGCAGCGGGGCGGAGTCGAGGGCGTCGTCGTGGGAGCTGACGGCGGCGAACAGGCCGGCGAGCACCAGGGCGTAGAGCGTGACAACGATCAGGTACGAGGCGGCGAAGATGCGCGGTATGAGGTGCGGCTGCTTGTGCTCCTCGAAGGTGAAGGCGACGGTCTCCCAGCCGGTGAAGGCGACGTAGACGGCGGTGAGGACGCCGCCGATCCTGCCGATCGGCGGCAAGGCGGTGGCCGGCGCCTTGGGTCCGTGGACGGCGACGGCGGCCGCGGCGGTCAACAGCACCACGGCGAACAGGCAGAGGATCAAGGTGACCTGGAGCCGTCCCGAAACGTTCGTGCCGACGCGGGCGACGGCGGTGGCGCCGGCCAGCACGAGTACCGGGAAGATCCAGGTGAGGCTTCCCACGCCGGAGAACTGCGCCGCGTAGCGGCCCCCGGTGACGGCCGTGCCGGGGATGCCGGTGACCAGGGCGAAGGTGGCCGACATCCCGGCGGCGCGGCCCGCGGAGGGGCCCAGGGCGATCTCGGCGTAGTGGGCCACCCCGGAGGCCGACGGGTGGCGGCGGCCGAGCCATGCGTAGCAGTACAGCAGCGGTACGACCGACAGCGCGGCGATCGTCCACGGAATCCAGACCGACCTGCCCAGCTCGTGGTAACTGGTGCCGGGCAGGATCATCATGCCGCTGCCGAGGATGGTGGACAGCGCCACGAAGGTGCCGACGGTGCCGCCCATCGACTTCTGCAGATCGCTCACTCCGCCTCCGGGGTGGTCGGCGCCGCGTGCGGTCGTACGGGGGGTGGTTCGGCGACCGCGGCCAGGCACGCCTCCAGGGAACGTTCCAGCACTCCGATCACGGTCTCGTCCAGCGAGTGGCCGCCGTCCGCGACCGTCAGGTGGAACTCTCCCGCCACCCGGTGGCGCCAGCCGACGACGTTCTCGGGCGGGATGAAGACGTCGCCGCGGGTGGACAGGACGTGGAGGGTGCCGAGCGGGCCGGCCGCGGCGACCCACTCAGCGAGGTGGTCGGCGACCACGGCGTCCCGGCGGATGCCGTCGGCGATCTCGGCGAGCATGTCCTCGTCATCGAGGAGGTCCTGCGGGAAACCGTCGTGGGCCAGTGCCGCGGCGACCTGGGCGTCGGAGTAGTGCGACATCGTCGGGATGCGGCCCTCGGGGTCCGGGCAGGGCGCGTTGATGACCAGCAGGGCGACGGACAGGGCGAGGCGTTCGGTGAGGCCGTCGTGGAGGCGGAGCGCGGACAGGCCGCCCATGCAGTGGCCGACCAGGACGACCCGGTCCGCCCCCGACCGGCCGGCCGCCCGCCGGAGTTGCTCGGTGCAGGCCTCCTGCCACCCGCCGGAGGTCAGGGCCTGCGTGGAGGGCGGGTTGGGCAGGGCGGTGTAGGCCATGCCGCGGCGGGCGGCGAGCTTCTCCAGGTTCCCCAGAGTGCTGCCGCCGGCGCCGGCGGCCGGAAAGGAGGCGATGAGATCCCTGACGCCCGTGGTGCCCGTGGCCGTGGCTGCGCTCATGTCGCCAGGTGCTTCACGTCCGTTCACTTCGCCAGGTCCTTCGCGTCCTCGGCACCGACCACTTCGACGTGCAGCTCCGTCAGCCCCAGCATGAAGTTGGAGTGGAGTTTCCGCGGGGTGTCCACCACCACGAACGCCTTGTCCCAGGCGGCCAGTTCCTCGATCAGGGTCTGGATCTCCAGGGTCGCCACCGGGGCGCCGATGCAGCGGTGGACGCCCGCGCCGAAGGCGATCTGCCGGTTGTCGGGGCGGTCGATCACGAAGTCGTCGGGGCGGTCGAACACGGCCGCGTCGCGGTTCGCCGACATGTTCCACAGGGTGACGAAGCTGTTGGCGGGGATGGTGTACCCGCCGATCTCGACGTCGGCCACGGTCACCCGCTGCACGTAGCTGTTGGTGGAGGTCCACCGCAGCAGCTCCTGGGTGGCGAGTTCGGTGGAGACGTCGCCGTCCACCACCCGCTGCCACTGGGCACGCTCGTGGTGGATGGTGTCCACGGCCAGGCTGGCAGTGTGCGGGGTGGTCTCGTTGCCGCCGACGGCGACGTTGAGTCCGTTCAGCAGCGCGACGTCGCGCGTCATCTCGCCCCGGACGACGCACTGGGCGAGGTAACCGATCATGTCATCGTCGGCGCCGGAGTCGATGCGCTGCTCGATGAGGTCGTCGACGAAGTCCAGGACCTCCAGTTGGGCGTCCACCAGGGAGTCCAGGGGCGACGTTCCGGCGTACGCGCCGTCGCGGTAGCCGATCATGGTGCGGGTGGCTTCGAGGAGCACCGCGGCGTCCTTGGGCCCGACGCCGAAGAGGACTTCCAGCACGCCCTTGGGCAGCTCCGGCGCGACGACCCGGCTGAAGTCGAGCCGGTCGCCGACGGACAGTTCGGCCAGGGCGGCGCGGATGTTCCGGCGGACGGTGCGGCCCGTGTTGCCGAGCATGGCCCGGTTGAACCCGCTGTGCTTGACGGGGCGTTTGATCGCGGTGTGCGCCGGGGGGTCGGCCACGATGAGCATACGGCCGGAGGCGGTGTCCTTCTCCGGGTGCCAGGAGCCGTCGATCATGGTGCCGTACGACGAGCTGAGCCGTTGGTGGTCGATGTACGCCGCGTAGACGTCGTCGTACCGGGTCAGCGCGTAGAACTCGTACCCGTCGGGCCTGCGGTGGATCGAGACCGGGTGTTCGGCGCGCAGGTCCGCCAGGTAGGCGTAGGGGTCGCCGACGGCGAAGAACTCCGCCGAGTAGAGCGGGCTGTCCTCAACGACCAGCATTCTCGGCTCCGATCAACTCGGCGATGCCCGCGGGTGTCCGTCCGCCGAAGAAGACGTGGCCCGGGACCCTGACGCCGGTCTGCTGCTTGAGCAGGGCGCGGCAGCGCAGGACGGCCAGCGAGTCGACCCCGGCGGCGAAGATGTCCGTCTCCTCGGTGATGTCCTTGTTCAGGACCTTCTGCACGCATGCGATGATCATGGCTGTCGATATGTCGGTCATCTCTCTCCGCCTTCTTCTGTCGCGCGGTGCCGGGCCATCAGGAGGCGGGTGTCGACCTTTCCGCCGGACTTCGTCGGGAAGCTGTCCGTCAGACGGACCCGGATCGCGGGCGAGAAGCCCTTCACGACCGGCTCGACCAGCGAGGCGAGCGCGGTGTCGGCGCCCGGCGCGGCGGTGCGCACGAAGGCCACCGTCGACTCGGCGTCCTGGACGACCCGGCAGTCCAGCACGCCGGGCAGGGCCGCCACCTCCTGTTCCAGGGCGGCGGCGTCCACCCGTGTCCCGTTGACCTTGATCCGGCTGTCCAGCCGGCCGGCGAACACGAGGTCGCCGGCGTCGTCGACGCTGACCAGGTCACCGGTGTGGTAGGCGCGTTCCCCGTCCTCTTCTGCGAACCGGTGGGCGAGGGTGCCCGCCGCAAGGTACCCGAGGCAGACGAGGGGGCCGGCGACGACCAGCTCGCGGCCGGCGGTGGACGGGTGGTCCGCGTCTCCGTGCCCGTTCCGGTCCCCCTCCGGTGTGCGCAGGGTCTGCCGGCACCCGTCCAGCGGTCTGCCGATGGGGATGAGGGGGGTGGTGAGGACCTCCGGGAGCTCGTACCGGTGGGTGGCGAAGGTCGCCTCGGTCGGGCCGTAGAGGTTGACGAAGTGGTTGCGCAGGCCCGCCTGCCGGGCCCGGCGGTAGGTGGAGACCTGGAACTGCTCGCCGCCGCTGAAGAGCCACGGGATGCCGGCGATCGCCTCGGGGACGGCGGCGACCAGGGTGGCGACCACCGCCGCGGGCAGCAGCACCCGGTCGATGCCGTACGTGCGGGCCAGGTCGGGCCAGGCGAAGACGTCCTCGTTGACGCCGGGCAGGCACACCACGGTGCCGTCCGCCGCGACGGTCCGCCAGGTGTCGAACCACCAGCCGTCGTAGGCGGGCCGGGCGAAGCTGCCGGAGGTCAGCCGGCCGGTGGCGGCCGGTACGTCCAGCCCGCGGCAGGCGAACAGGGCCAGCAGGTTGCCCCGGGTCACCGCCACCGCCTTGCGGCTGCCGGTGCTCCCTGAGGTGAAGTTGACCGCGACGACCTCCGCGGGGATGCGGTCCGTGCTCGTCCGGCCGGCCGCGCGATCGGTGCCTGGGCGGTTCGCCGCACGACCGGCGCTCGGGCGGTCCGCCGCGCCTTCGGCCGCAACGGACCAGGAGTCGCCCGTCACCGTGACGGTCAGCGCCAGGTCGGGCCGCACGTGGTCCAGTTCCTCCGGGCCGAAGCCGCCGTCGTCGGCGACGGCCACGCACCCGGCCCGCCATGCCGCCAACTGTCCGGCGAAGCAGCCGAGCTTCGCGTCGGACCGTATCCGTATCACCCGGACCGGGCCGTCCGCGCGGACGGCCGCCGCGATCGCCGCCTCGACCGCGGAGGCGAGGTCGTCCACGCGCCGCGCGCTGTACTCGGTGTCGTCCTCCACCCACAGCATGCGGGGCGACCGCCACAACCCGCCGTGCAGAAGTGCGTTCCACGCGTCGTCCGTCATGACCGAAGCCCCAGCTCGTCGATGATCACACTCACGGTGATCAGGCTCAGCCGCAGGTCCCACCGGTCCGGGGTCGGGTCGGCGCCCAGCTCGTCCAGGGCCTGCGGTCGGAACACCCCGCTCGCCGCCACGAGGTCGCGCCAGCGCGCCAGCAGCCGGTCGTCGGCGACCGCGTCGAGCCCGTAGGCCGTGAAACCCTGCTTGGCGCGCCGCAGCACCGGCTCCGGGAGGACGTCCGCGTAGGCGGCCTTCAGGCAGGCCTTGCCCTCGAAGTCCGCCACCTTCTCGGCGTCCCCGGCGCGCAGCCCGAGCTCCACCACCTCGTTGCCGAGGAAGGGGTAGCGGCCCTCTACGGAGTGCGCCATGAGCATGATGTCGCCGTGGTCGCCGAGCAGGTGGCCGCCGAGCTGCACGTGGACGTCGGCGATCGAGCGCATCTGCATCCGGCTCAGCCGGGCGGTTTCCCGGTCGTCGAAGGGGATCAGCCGCTCCCGCCAGAACTCGTCGCCCTCCGCGGCTGCCGCGGCGGTGGGCGTCAGGGCCAGCCGGCGGTGGCGGTCCCGCCTGCGCCAGTCGACCTCCCAGCCGAAGTCGGCCCTGCCCCACGCGCTCTCGTTCTCGGGGCGGGCCTCCGGCGGGCGGCGGCGCGGGAGGCTGTCGAAGGCGTACGAGTCGTAGCCGAAGAACAGTTCGTCGGCGCCCTCGCCCGAGATCACGCCCTTGACGCCGGCCAGGTGCACCTCGCGGGACAGCATCAGTGCGGCCACGTTGTACGTCTCGCGCTGCGGGTAACAGCAGTGCCGGACCATCTCCTCGAATTCCGCCGCGACGTGCGCCGGTGTGCAGCGGATCTGGTGGTGCTCGCTGCCCACCGCCTCGGCCACTTCGCGCTGGAAGCGGCCCTCGTCCAGTGCGGCGTCGTCGAAGAGGACGGAGAAGGTGCGGGCCGGCTTCTCCAGGACGCCGGCGGCCTCCGTCACCAGTGTGGAGGAGTCGAAGCCGCCGCTGAGGTAGGCACCGATCTCCACGTCCGCGCTCAGCCGGTCGCGTACCGAGCCGTGGAGCGCCGCACGGAGTTCTCCGGCGGTGACGGGGGCCGCGTCCGCGCCGGCGAACTCGCCGTACCGCCAGTAGCGGTCGGTACGGTGACCCTGCGCGTCGAAACGGACCACGCAGCCGGGCGGCACGGCGTGCACGTCCCTGACCAGGGTGCGCGGCGCCACGATGTTGCCGAGCGAGAGGTACTGGTCGAGGGCGCGGTGGTCCAGCCGCCAGGTGGCCGGTACGGAGGCGACGAGGGGCCTCAGCTCGGAGCTGAAGTGGACCGTGGTGTCCCGGGCCGTGTAGTGCATCGGGCAGATGCCGAAGCGGTCGCGCCCGAGGTAGAGGCAGCCCTCGGCCTTGTCGTAGACCGCGGTGGCGAACTGGCCGTCCACGAGCCGCAGGCCGGCGGAACCGTACCTCGCGAACAGCTCGGGGATGACCGCCACGTCCACGGCGTTGGCGGACCGGTCCTCCCCCAGGCGCCGGCGCAGTTCCCGGTGGTTGAACACCTCGCCGTTGGTCATGGCCACGAACCGGCCGCTGCGGTCCTCGGCCGGCTGCCAGCCGTCCCTCAGCGCGGTCATGCCCAGGCGGCCGAGCTTCACCGACAGGGTCGGGGTGCTCAGCGAGTACGTCTCGTCGGGCCCCCGGTGGAGCAGCCGGGCGTGCATGGCCGCGGCGACGGAGCGGTCCATGTCACCGTCGGGCGCGAAGGTTCCGCACAGGCCGCACATCGGGTCACACGCTCCGTTCCGCGAGGTGGTCGGCGAGGACGCGCAGGTTCTCGGCGCGCAGCACGTCCCGCACCCCGGCGTCCGCCCAGCCCAGTTCCCTCATCCTCGTGACCAGCACGATCGCCGACGCGGAGTCGCCGCCCACCTCGAAGAAGTTGTCGTCGAGGCCGATGTCGCCGGTGCCGGTGAGGGTGCGGACGACGTGCAGCACCTGGTCGCCCGGTGAGGCCGGCGTGCCGTCGTCGCCGGCCGCCTCGTGGCGGCGGGCCCGCAGGGCGTCCCGGTCGACCTTGCCGTTCGGGGTGTACGGAAAGGCGTCGATCCGGGTGAAGACCGAGGGGATCTTGTACGGGTCGAGGAGCGCGCCGAGGTGCCGGCGCAGCGCGCGGGCATCGGCATCGCCCTGGTAGTAGCAGACCAGGGCGTCGGCGGTGGAGGGGTCCGCGCCGCCCGCACCGTCGTGGGCCTCGGCGACGACCACCGCGTCGCGCACCGAGGCCAGCCGGCACACCGCGTTCTCGATCTCGCCGGGGTCCAGGCGGTAGCCGCGAACCTTCACCTGCCGGTCGAGGCGCTCCACGAAGTACAGCCTGCCGTCGCGCAGTTCCACCACGTCACCGGTGCGATAGGCGTCGGGGGCGCCGGGGCGGGCGAAGGGGCGCACTCCGTGCTCGGTGAGGTAACCGGCGGCCACGCTGGCGCCGGTGACGACGAGTTCGCCGCGGGGGACGGGGCCGGCGGCCGGCGTGTCGGGGGCCGGGGCGTCCACGTCGCGTATCCAGTAGTCGCAGTCGCCCACCACGTCGCCGAGCGGCACCGACTCCCGGCAGTCGGCCGGGTCGAGGGGCTCGGTCAGCAGGTTGCACACGGTGGTCTCGGTGAGGCCGTAGGCGTTGTGGAAGTCGGCCACCGCGGACCACTTGTGCACGACGGCGGGCCGGCAGGCTCCGCCGCCGTTGACGACGTGCCGCAGCCGGAGGCCGTCCGGCTCGGTCGTGGTGAGGGCGAAGGGCGTCGTCTTGAGATGGGTGATCCCGAACCGCTCCAGGGTGTCCCGCAGGACCGCGCCGGGCGCGAGGTGGGCCTCCTCCACGACGACCAGACAGGCGCCCACGGTCAGCGTCCAGAGGATTTCGGTGACGCATCCGTCGAAGGTCAGCCGGGCGAACTGCAAGGTGACGCAGCCCGGTCCGACGTCAAGACGCTCGACATGGTCCCGGATCACCGCGGCGAGCGGGGCGGTGCGCACCAGCACGCACTTGGGCCTGCCGGTGGAGCCCGAGGTCTGGATCGCGTAGGCGAGCTCGCCGTCGGCGAAGGCCGGGAGCGCGGCGGGCCCGGGGCTCGTGGCGAGCGGGCTCGCCGCCGCGTCGGAGGGGCGCCATTGGGCCGGGACCTCGGCCAGGTCCGGGGCGGGGGCGCCGGCCGAGGAGCCGGCCAGCAGCCGCACGCCGAGCAGGCGGACCTTGTCGGAGTTGGAGGACGTGCTGTCCCGGCCGTCGATGAAGACGAAGGGGCGGCGGGCCCGGAGCGCGCCGACCATGGCCACGATCGCCGCGGCCCCGCGTTCCGCCCGGATGCCGATGAATTCACCGGGCGCGGTACGGGCCGACAGCCGGCCGGCGAAGGCGTCGACGAGTTCGCCGAATTCACGATAGCTGATCGACCGGTCGGTACGCAGTGCGGCGTGCTCCGGGAAATCCCGCACGGCGCGCTCGATTCCGTCGAGGACGGACACTTGCCCAGTAGTCAATGTGGCCTTCTCCATCGATTTACGAGCTCGGCAGACGGAAACCGGAGAGCACAATGCGTTCAGCGCACTGTTCGACAGAGCCTCGTTCACCGCACGCGCGATGCACAGATATCGCGGAGGCGTGGGGAAGTAAAATCCCGAAACATTCCCGGTGCATCATTAGACCTGGAGGGCGGTTGTTTTTCAAGTGCTGGATACCGGCATCTTTCAGCCACCGCCCGGTAATTGTGAAATCTGTGTGAAGCCGCCTCACCCCCGTCAGGCTTCCAGTGCGGCCCGGACCAGCCGGGCCACCTTCGGCAGGGTATGGCCGGTCCAGATCGAGTAGTGGGTGCCGGGGACGATGTGCTCGGTCAGGTTCGACGCCACCGTGTTCCAGCGCATTGCGGACCATGGCGACTCGGAGGCGATGAGATGGACGACCGGGCCGTCGTAGGGCTGGGTGACCTCGAAGCCGTAGCTGGCCTCGAGGTGGGCACGGAACATCGGATATCGCTCGGCCAGGAGGTCCGCGTCGAGCTCGGCGGGCAGCGCGGCCGCCCGTTCGGCGGCCCGGAAGACCTCTTCGGCGCCGGCGTCGGCCGGCATCCCGGCCAGCACCCGGTCCGGTGTCACCGGGTCCGCCCCCACGCTGGCGAGGACGTTGTGCAGGAACCACCGTACGATCTCGCGCTCCGGCGGGAGTTCGGCGATCCTGGGCACGCTGACGTCGACCATGACGACCGTGCGGACCCGGGTGCCGGCCCGCGTCAGGCGACGCGCCGTGTCGAGGGCGATGATGCCGCCCAGCGACCAGCCGAGCAGCGCCACCTCTCCGCCGTGCCGGAACTCCCGCAGTATGCGGGCGTACTCGGCCGACAGCGCGGGCAGCGAGCGCACCGGCTCGCGGTTGCCGTCGAAGCCCGGTGCCTCGATCCCGAAGACCGGCCGCCCTTCGCCGAGCAGCCGGGCCAGCCCGAGGTACGACCACGCCGAGCCGGAGCTGGCGTGCACGCAGAACAGCGGGGTCGCGGTGCCCCCCGGGGCGAGGGGCACGATCCGGTCCAGATCCACCATGGCTGCCGGCCTCGCCGCCGTCAGGCGGACTCGCCCTTCACCTTCTCGTCCACGACGGAGGACACCGCCCGCACGGTCGCGTTGCCGTAGAGCGCGCGGACGCTGAGCTTGATGCCGAATCCCCTGTTGATCCGGCTGACCGCGCGCATCGCCTGGAGCGAGTTGCCGCCGATGTCGAAGAAGCTGTCCTC
Source organism: Actinacidiphila acididurans (assembly GCF_016918855.1). Classification (GTDB taxonomy): domain Bacteria; phylum Actinomycetota; class Actinomycetes; order Streptomycetales; family Streptomycetaceae; genus Actinacidiphila; species Actinacidiphila acididurans. Next base: position 202,063 of record NZ_JADKYB010000010.1, on the reverse strand, counting down.
GGCGCCCACCTCGGGCAGGGCCAGGACCTCGCCGAAGATGCCGGCGACGGACTTCTCGGTGGCGGTGCGGGGGGCGTCCCGGTCGGCCCCTGCGGTATCCGCTTCGCCGGCCGGGACCGCTCCTTCGGGGCGGGCGGGATCCGCCCCGGAAAAGGACCCCTGGGCCGGCCGGTCCGCGCGCTCCAGCCGCAGGTCGGGGGTCCAGCGCACGCGGACGCCGGTGCGAACGGCCCAGCGGCCCGGCCGGAAGGGGTCGGCGACCGGCATCCCGGCCGAGGTGCCACCGCCCGGCTCGGGGACCGCGACCAGCAGTTCGCCGGGAACGCCCGGAGGGACCAGGCCGAGCGCCCGGTCCACCACGTACGCCTGGCGGTCCGCGGCGGACAGACCTGCCCAGAGGGCGGACACCGGTGCGCCCGCGACCGCCGGGGGCAGGTCGCCGCGGCCGGCGGCGAGCAGCCGCTCGGCCGCCTCCCCGGTCACCAGGGGGATCGCGGACAGCCGCTGGTCCGGGTCGGCGGCCGCGGCCAGCAGCACCGCCTCCAGGTGGTCGAGCATCGCCTCCATCCGCCACCGGTCGAACATGTCGGCGGAGTACTCCACGCCGGCGCGCAGCGCGGAGCCGTCGTCCACGATGCTGACCGAGATGTCGAACCGCGAGCTGACCGAGTCGAGCGTCACGATCTCGGCGGTCACTGCGGGGAACGCCAGCTCCTCACCGGACACCGAGGCGCCCAGCAGTTGCAGGCTCACCTGGAACAGCGGGTTCCGGTTCGGCTCACGCACCGGCTGGACGGCGTCCACCACCTGGTTGAACGGCAGTTCCTCGTGGTCGTACAGCTCCAGGACGCCGTCCGCGACGCGTTCCACCAGCTCGCCGAAGGTGGGGTCACCCGACAGGTCCGAGCGCAGCACCACCATGTTGATGAACATGCCGACCAGCGACTCGAGCTCCGGGTCCGGCCGGCCTGGCATGGGCACCCCGACGGGGAGGTCCTCCAGCCCGGTCCAGCGGCCGAGCACCACGGCGTACGCGGCCGCCAGCACCATGAACATCGACACGCCCTGCTCGTCGGCGAGCCGCCGCACGGCGGCGCGCACGTCGGCGGGGAACCCCTTGACCAGGGAGGCGCCGCGGTGGCCCCCTTCGCCCGCCGGGCGGGGCCGGTCGTGGGGCAGTTCCAGCACCGGCAGCCCGGCCAGCTTCTGCCGCCAGAACGCCACTTCCTCGTCCAGTACGGCTCCGTGAAGGCGTTCGCGCTGTGCCTCGGCGTACTCCGTGTAGTCCAGGCGCGTCTCCTCGAAGACCGGCTCGGCGCCGGACTCGAACGCCCGGTAGGCGGCGGACAGCTCCGCATTGACCACCGAGGTGGACCAGCCGTCGGTGATGATGTGGTGATAGCCCTGGTAGAAGACGTATTCCTCCTCGGCGGTCCGTATCACCCCGAAGCGGCACAGCGGGCCGGTCCTCAGGTCGTACGGCTGCGACCGCCGGGCCTCGATCTCGGCCCGGACCCGCTCCTCCCGCTCGACGGTGGACAGTCCGCGCAGGTCGGTCACCGTCAGCGGCACCGTGGCCGGCGGGGCGACCACCTGGTACGGGGTGCCGTCGTCGTCGCTGAAGGTGACGCGCAGTGCCTCGTGGCGGGCCACGACGAGGTTCAGCGCGCGATGCAGCGACCCGGTGTGCAACGGACCGCGGAGCCGCCAGACCATCAGGACGTTGTACGCGTTCCCGGGCGTGAGCTGGTCGAGGAACCAGAGCTGCTCCTGGGCGAAGGACAGGCGCCGGGTGCGCGTGCCGTCCGTGCCCACGTGGCCGTGACGCTGCATCGGTTACTCCTTCGATGAGGATCGGAGCCTGGGCCGAGTAGGTGCGCCCGGGGTCAGGCGGCTTCCGGCGAGGTGGCGGGTTCGGTCTCCGGCGCCGGCATGGCGCGCAGCCGTACCACCGGTGACAACGCGATCGGGACCACCATCGCCGCCGAACAGATCGCGACCACCGTCAGTCCCGGCCGCAGGCCGATCGCGCCGCCGATCAGGCCCCCGAACAGCCCGCCCAGCGCGCCGCCGCCGAAGAGGAGGGTGCGGAAGGCGGCGTTCATCCGGCCCATCAGCGACCCCGGGGTGATGGTCTGGCGCAGCGACAACTGGGTGACGTTCGACAGGCCACTGCCGAAGTAGCTGATCAGCAGGGACAGGATGAACAGGGCGATCACCACCGGCCTGGGTCCGCCGGCGAGCGGGAGCAGCAGCGGCGCGGTGTAGATCGCCGCCAGCGCGAGTCCGTACACCGGGCCCACCGGGTAGCGGCGCAGTACCGACCTGGACATCAGCGCCCCCAGCAGCGCGCCGACCGACGAGCAGGAGAAGACCAGGCCGACCGCCTCCGGGCTCAGGCCGCGGTCGCGCACCCCGTAGAGCAGGAACAACGTCTGGACGCAGGTCAGCGAGAAGTTGGTGAAGGGTGCCAGCACGGCCAGCGAGCGCAGCACGCCGTGGCCGAACACCCAGCGCACCCCTTCCAGCAGTTCCCGTCCGAGATGCCGTTTCGCCTGGTCGCTGCGCGGCGGTACGGGCTCGGGGGTACGGATGAGCAGCAGGCCGGCCAACGAGGCCAGGTACGACACCGCGTCAAGCACCATCGCGGTGGGCGGCCCCAGCCAGCCGATCAGCACACCCGCGACGCCCGGCCCCGCCACGTCGGTGGTCGACTGGGTGACGCCCAGCTTCTGATTGGCCTCGACGTAATGCCGGGAGTCCTTCACCAGGGTGGGCACGAAGGACATCCAACTGACGTCGAACAGGACCGAGAAGACGCCGACCACGCAGGCGATCACCAGCAGGCCGGACATGGACAGGTGGTGGAGGTGCCACAGCAGCGGAATCAGCGCGATCAGCAGCATCCGCACCGCGTTCGCCGCCATCATGATCGGCTTGCGTCGGCCCCGGTCCACCCACACCCCGAAGACGAGCGCCAGGAACAGGTACGGAACCAGCTGCAGGAAGCGCAGCAGGCCCACCGCCTCCGCGCTCGCGTCGAAGGCGATCACGGCGGTCAGGGGCAGTGCCAGGCTGGTGATCTGCGTGCCGAACAGCGACAGCGCCTCACCCGACCAGAACTTCAGGAAGTCGGTGTTGCGCCACAGCGTCCCCGACGAGACCTCGGGGGGCTCCTTCGAGACCTGCTCGTCCAGGGCGCCGGACATCGCGTCGCCTCAGCCGACTTCGGCGTGCCGGCAACGGTACCCGTACGCCGGTGTCGGCTCCCGCCGTAACGACCCCTCGCGTTGCACGCGCTCCTGAGAATCGTCCACGCTGAATCCCTCGGCTCATTCGGCTGCGTCCGGCGCATGAGCATACGCATTCGGCTACCCAGTCGCCAGAGACTTGGCGCGAATCCTGTGCTGCTGCCGTTGAGTTGCCGTCGTCGTGGCTTATCCCGGGATTCCAGGGAAACGAGATCATGGCCGGTTCCGGACGCCGGGAGCGGGGACCGGCGGTGAAAACGGAACACCTTGCCAGGGCAGGTACGGAAAACGCCATGGGCCGATGGACCTATTGTCGGCCCGTGGCACGGAAACAAAACTCGTACCGCACCCCGCCGCCGGAAGGGGGACCGTTGTGTGCCAGCGATGCTTTTTCCGACCGGCCGGCTCCGACAACTGGCCCGCCGGTGCGCGCCGGCGGACACGCCGCCCGCACGGCGGGGGCTCCGGCTGCCGTGGACATCGGGCGACAACGCCGGCAAGGACATCCGACGGCGAACGATGGGGAGATGGGGATGCTGCTGAAGGTTGATCCGGTCGATTCCTTTTCCGGGACGTTCCGCGTCCCGTCCTCGAAACCGGAGACGCAGCGGGCCATTCTGACCGGCACGCTGGCCGAGGGCACGTCACGGGTCTTCAACGACCTCCGGTGCGACGAGACGGAGACGATGAAGAACGCCTGCCGTGCCTTCGGTGCCGAGATCACCGAGCACGACGGGTACCTGGAGATCCGGGGTACCGGTCGGTCCTTCCGGCACCACCGGCGGGTCATCCAGTCCCGCGGCTCGGGCCTGGTGTTCCGCACCATGACCGCGCTGGCCTCCGTACAGCCGTCGCCTGTCGTGGTGACGGGCGACGCCACCCTGCGCAACCGTGTGATGGAGCCCCTGCTGCGCGCGCTGCGCGAACTCGGCGCGGACATCGAGTCGATCGTGAGCGAGGACAAGGCCCCGGTCGTCAACTGGGGCGGCGGGCTGAAGGGCGGGGTCTGCCGGCTGCCCGGCGACATCAGCTCACAGTTCGTCACCGCGGTCCTGTTCGCCGCGCCGTTGGCCGACGGCCCGGTGGAGATCGAGGTGACGGGTGACGTCTACTCGCAGTCGTACATCCGCCAGACGCTGGCGAGCCTGACCGGCGCCGGTATCAAGGTCTCCGCGTCGGATGACTTACGCCACTACCAGGTGGAGCCCTCCTCCTACCGGGCCCAGGACGTCACCACGCACGAGGACTACACCTCGGCCTCGTACCTGCTGGCCGCCGCCGCGCTCTTCCCGGGGCGGACCGTCCTGACCGACGTGTACGGCGACAGCATGCAGGGCGAGTTCGCCATCGTCCCCATCCTTGAGCAGCTCGGGGTGACCGTCACCTTCGACCGGGCCACCTCGTCGCTGACCGTCGACAACCCGCCGGACAGCCTGCGCGGCTCCTTCGAGGTGAACGTGCAGGACTGCCCCAATATCGTGCCCACGCTCGCCGCTCTCGGGGCGTACGTCCAGGGCAGCCTGCGGGTCACCGGCGGACGGCTCACCCGCTTCCACAAGGCGTCCCGCATCGAGGCCATGGCCACCGAACTCACCCGTATGGGCGTGGACATCGAGGTCCTGTACGACGACGGGATCTGCGACGGCTTCGAGGTCCGCGGCGCGCGGTCGTACCCCGGCGGGGCGACTCTGTCGAGCTGGGGCGACCACCGTGTCTTCATGTCGCTGTTCGTGGCCGGGCTGCGGATGCGGTCGGCGAACCGGTTCGCCGGCTTCGAGGACGTGCGGCTGTCCTTCCCCGCCTTCCTGACGGAGTTCGCCAAGGCCGGGGTGCGCACCACGGCCGTCGAGGGGGACGGCGACGCCGGCGGGGTGGTCAGCGAGGCGATGGCCGGCTGACCCGGTCGACCGGCGGCCGGCTCACCTGACCCCCACGGCGTACAGCGCCGCCTGGGTGCGGTCGGCGGCACCGATCTTCGGATAGATGGCACTCAGGTGGTTCTTGACCGTCTTCTCCGAGATGCCCAGGTGTCGCGCGATCCCCCGATTGCTCAGACCGGCGGACACCAGCAGCAGGACGTCGGTCTCGCGGGACGTCAGGTGGGCCAGGGCCTCCGGTGCCAGGGCCGGGGTCCGCCCCGGGGTGACCGGCGGCTCGGGCCGGGCGTCCTGCACGGCGTACAGCGCCGCCTGGGTGCGGTCGGCGGCACCGATCTTCGGATAGATGGCACTCAGGTGGTTCTTGACGGTCTTCTCCGAGATGCCCAGGTGTCGCGCAATCCCCCGATTGCTCAGACCGGCGGACACCAGCAGCAGGACGGCCTGCTCCCTTCGGGTGAGACCGGCTGCGCCTCCCTCGTTCACGGCTTCTCCAATCGCGTCGGCAGACCTGATGGAGCCACGGGAAAAGGAACGGGGGTGACGACCGGAAAGCAGCGGCACCGCGACAACGCCGGGGCGGGCGTGGGCGTGACCGCGGAAGGGGACGGCACCGGGCGGGCACAACCCTGCCAGGGGTGGTGCGGGAGCGTGGTGGACCCGGAGGCACGGAACAACGGGTGGAGCGGGACGGGACGCCCAGGACGGGTGATCCGACGCGTAACGCGGTCGATCAAGCCTGCGTTCGATGAACGATCCCTCGCCCGGTCTCCCGGATCGAGAGCAATACCACGAAATTCCGTCAGAAATGCTAACCAGGCTCTCTCCGCGGTGTCAACCATGCGGTGCGGCGAGGAGTCGAGGCTCAGTTGCCGGCCGCGGTGAGCTTCGCGGTAGCCGGGTCCCGCACGGGCCTCGGGCCGGGCGGGCCGGGGCATGGGGTGCGGTGGGAGGGTGCGGTGTGGGGTGCGGTACATTCCGGCGTCTGACGGTGCGTCAGCGCGGGAGGCTGCGGCCCTGCTCTCCGTACAGGTCAGAGGGGGTGCGTCAGTGAGCCCGGGAGGGCGGAGCGGGGTCGGCCCGGGCGACCGGGTGGGTGTCCGGGTGCCGTCGGGCAGCAACGACCTCTACGTGTGCATCCTGGCCGTGCTCGCGGTGGGCGCCGCGTACGTGCCGGTGGACGCCGAGGACCCGGACGAGCGGGCGGAGCTGGTCTTCGGCGAGGCGGGCGTGGCCGCCGTGCTGGGCGCCGACCGCACCCTGACCCCGACCGGCGCCGCCGGAAGCGCCGCGGCCCGTGGCACCGAGCCCACCGCCCGCCGCCCTTCTCCCGACGACGACGCGTGGATCATCTTCACCTCGGGCTCCACCGGCCGTCCCAAGGGCGTCGTCCCTCGAGAAGAAACGCACCCACACGTACTTGCGCCTGGTACACGTCAAGGGGGAGCTGCAGGTCACGGGCCCAGGTGCCCGGCTGCGGTCGCGTCGTGGTCGCTGCTCTCCGGCCGAGGACAGGCGGCTGGCTTTACCGCGGATCCCAACCAGTCCACGGCGGACTACCTGGTGGCGTGGCCGGAGGCGAAGAGTCTCGTGCTGCAGCCCACGACGATGGCCCGCTACAGGGACTACGTCACCCGCGACCTCATCCCCGCTCTGGGCGACATCCCCCTGGACGACCTCGGCTACCCGCACATCGCCGCGCTCGTCCACGCCCAGCTCGCCGCAGGACGGGGCAAGGTTACCGTGCACCGCATCCTCGCCATCCTGTCGAGCGCTCTCCGCCCTGCACTGGGACGACGTCCACCTGGCCCAGCACGCCCTCCACGTGCGCCGAACCCTGTCCGCCATCGACCACGCCCTCAGCGCAAGCACCCCGCCGAGCCCTGGTGCCGGCCGCACAGGCTTGCCGCGACCACTCCGCGATCACAACCCCGCCGCCCACAACCAGCTCACACCGATCAAGCCGAGAACGGCACCGGCGACTTCGCCCACACAGGGCCGGGAGGCCCCACGCCTGCGACCACAATGCGACCACACCGCATTCGAGCACGAGAAAGGCCGCCCCCGCATCTCTGCGAAAACGGCCTCCGACCTGCGAAAACGCTGGTCGGGACGACAGGATTTGAACCTGCGACCCCTTGACCCCCAGCAGGGGGAGCGCGCTAAGTCCCGCCGGATGGTCGAAGGCTGACCTGCGCCTCAGCTCAAGGGAATGGCAGGTAGCGAGCGTGAGCCCTAGGACGTTGCGCAGTGAGGCAACCTGTCGCGCACCCCTGATGCACCTCCTGATCCCCTCTCCGTTCTTCAAGATCACACCCAGATCACACCCAGACATCGGCAGAAGTACCCGACAGATGCCACAGGCCACAGGCCTGGTGCCGTAGGGGACCGACACGCGGACTCCAGCGCCCCGCAGGTCCCGCAGCCAGCCCGTCACTTGGCCCAGCGGGGCACAGGCCGAGGCCGAGCATCAGGGCGGCGTAGTCGATTGGCCCAGCTCCGACGGCCCGCGGCGGTGACCCCACTGCCGCACCTGCCCGGTACGAGGTTCTGCCGGCTGGAGCCCAATCGGTCGCGCAGTGGCTGTAGGCCGGGGCCGGTGATCCGCAATGCCTGCCGGCTTGACCAGGAATCGCACAGCCAGCATGTACGTCCCGCCCCGCATGCCGGCCACGCGACGGGGCCACGGCGTCGGGCTCGGTTTCCACAACTTCCGCCGCCTGACCGTGCCGCTCGGCAGCCGGCTCGGCGTGACCATCTCCCGTGACCGGCAGGACACCGACCGGCTAGGCGTCGCGGACTTCAACCGCTTCACCATCTTCAACAGCCGGGAGTTCGTGGCACACGCACCGGACTGGCCCCGCAGCCACCCTGCCCTGCACCGGGAGATGACCGAACTGCTGCTCCGGCAACGCCTCGTCGCCCCCGCCTTCTTGCAGGACTACGCCCCGGGAGGCCGGGGCAAGTCCGCCCTGGACGAGATCACGGAGGGTCGAGGACTCAGCGCCCGCGCAGGCGAGTGACCAGCCCGCGGGCCCGGCGGCAGCCGTACGCGAAAACCTGCGGCGCGGTGACCACCCTGATGAACAGACTGGCGGCATGACCGACGACTGGCAGCCCGGCTACCCCATCGACCTGCGGACCCCGGAGCAGCGCGACAAGGCATCCACGAACCACGTCTCACCCGACTTCGAATACCAGATCGGACGGGTCCTGGCCCGGTACACCGGCGTCCGGGTCTACCTCCAGGACGACAACCGCGCGCAGAAGAGACCCCCGACGTCCGGATCGACTACGGCAACGGCAGGGTCGGGCACGCCGAGATCTGGATGGAGCTGGACCGGCAACTCGTAAGTCGCAGGCGTCCTCAGCCGGCAGCCGACCCTGACGGCGGCGCACCTCACTCGCGACTGGACCGTCCGGGTCACCGGCGCTTTCCGGTTGAAGAGAGGGAAGGACACGCGGTGGCTGCCCGACGTGCTGGGGCCCCTGGAGGCCGCCGGCCACGTCTACGAGTACGCCCCGCGCCCGGACAACCTGTCCGTGCACCCCGGCCCGCTGGCCGATGAGGCGCGCAGCCTGGGGATACGGGGGCTTGCCTCGGCCCCGGCTCGCACCGGCGGTCCCGGGCGCGTCGAGTTCACCGTGTGGGGGACCGGAGGTCCGGCCGACGTGACCTGGGAACCGTTCCACGACTGGCTGGACGACCACCTGTCCGCCGACATCCCGCACATGCGAGGCAACCGCGAGAAGCTGGCGTTGACCGGCGGCGACGAACGTCACGCCGTCGTGGGCGTGACGATGAGCAGCTCCTGGGCGGCCTTCCACGCCCTTCACCACGACGCCAACACGCTGCCTCCCCTGCCGCCGACGCTCCCGCCGGAGTTCACGCACCTGTGGCTGATCGGCGCGCAGGCCTCCGACCGCGTCCTGGCCTGGTATCCCTACCTCGGGTGGTTCGAGCCGCATCGGCACTGGGCAACGTACTAAGCCCAGCCCGCCCGGCACCTATGCTGTGGTCCGCCGGGGGAAGCAGCGGCGCGGCGCCGCGGTCGGACCGGCCTGCCGCGGGAGGCCCGGACGTCGCCGCAAGGCGACCAGAGGGTGGCCCCGGTGACGCGGTGCGGTGGGGGGAACTGCGACAGTAGGGCGCATGGAGCCCAGTCATTTCCGCATCACCCGGGTCGTGCTCAGGCAGTTCCGCAGTCTCGCAGAGGCGGACGTGTCCCTGGGTGATCTGGTGTTCCTGGTCGGGCCCAACGGAGCGGGCAAGAGCAACTTCCTGGACGCACTGCGCCTGGTGTCCCAGGGCGTGGGGTCCTCACTGCACGACGCGCTGCACGAGCGCGGCGGTGCCGCGCAGGTGCGGCGCCGAGCGCCGGGGCGGCAGGATCGCTTCTCCGTGCGGCTCGAGTTCGAGGGTCCCGACCTCGCCGGCACCTACGAGGTGCAGGTCGCCGTGGCGCGCGGGGGCGGCTTCCGCGTCGCCGGCGAGCACTGCGCCGTGGAGTCCGGCGGGCGGCGGGCCTCCTACCGGGTGGAGGACGGCGCGCTCGCCGTCTCCACCGAGCGCAGGCTGCCGGCCGCCGACCCGCAGGGCCTCCTGCTGGCGCAGCTCGGACGGCACGCCGCGTTCCGCGCGGCGCACGCCGGCCTGGCCGGGATGAGCGTGTTCGACCCCGACCCGCGGGCCATGCGCGTGGTCCGGCCCGCCCAGGACGGCCGCGCCCTGCTCCATGACGGCTCGAACGCGGCAGCTGTGCTGTACCGCCTCGGCCGTGCCGCCAGCGCCGAGGAACACCGCCGCCTGGAGAGCTACCTGCGGCAGATCGTGCCCGGGCTCACCTCCGTGCGCCGCCGCGTGACGGGCGGCGCCGAGACCCTGGAGTTCGGCCAAGCCGTGGCGGGGGCGCCCCGCCCCTCGCGGTTCGCCGCGGGCTCGGTCTCCGACGGCACGCTGCGCGCCCTCGGCGTGCTGCTCGCGCTCTTCGCGCCGGCGGCCGGCGGGCAGGGAGTAGTGGCCGTCGAGGAGCCGCAGTCCGCGCTCCACCCGGCAGTTGTGGCCGTGCTGCGCCAGGCGCTGCGGGACGCCTCCGACCGCCGCCAGGTGCTGGTGACCAGCCACAGCCCGGAACTGCTCGAAGACGAGGAAATACCGGTGTCCCAGGTGCGGGCCGTGCGCAGCGTGGAGGGTGTCACCACCGTAGACGAACTCGACGAGCCAGCCGCCTTCACGCTGCGCGCGGGACTGGGCACGGCCGGCGCGCTGCTGCGCGAGGGCCGCTTGGTGCCGCGCCCCTCCGCGGCGGGCGCAGCGGGGGCTGAGGACAGCGTCCGCAGCGCCGGGGACCTTTGAGGGTGTGACCGGCGACTCGCGCGGGGACGACCCATGTCGCGAGCAAGTAAGCACACTCTCCCACGGCGGCCGCCCACCCGCCTTCGACCCCGACGCCTACAAGCAGCGCAACACCGTCGAGCGCTGCATCAACCGCATCAAGCAGTGGCACGGCCCGGCCACACGAACCGACAAACTCGCCATCGCCTACCAGGCCGCACTCCACCTCACCGGCATCTTCATCTGGACCCGACGCTAACCAAAGAGACAGAACCTAGGAAGCTGGCCAGCTAGTCTGCGGCGGACCAGACCAGCTGTACCGGGGCCGGACGCGGTGACGAGGCGCCCGGACCAAGCCAGCCCTGCCCGCCGGTTCGGGTGCCCTGCGAGCACGCTGACAAGCACCTCTACGGTGCGGTGTTCGCGGTTCGGGAGGGGCGGTGTTCAGCCCGGGCCGGTGCAACGATGCCCGCCTGCTGGATACACGAACGCGGGGAGGAGGAGGGGGAGGAGGACCATGGACGACCTCTATGTGGCTGCGGCCGCGACCGCCGGAGCGGGGGAGTACGTCACTGCGGTCGTGTCGTGTCTGGCTGTGGGTGGTGTGCTGGTCGTGGGCGGGCGCAGGCTCTGGCGAACGGGTCGTCCGCTGCTGGCCCCTGACGGGCCGGTGCGTGTCGGGGAGGCGCTGTACGAGCCGTCGCCGCCGCGCCGTCGGCACCGGACGATGGGCCGGGCCTTCGCCGCGGTGGGATGGTTCTTTCTGGCCGGTGGCGTCCTGAACGCCGCACTCGCTGTCCACGCCGCTCTCACCTGACACGCAGGCCGGCGCCGCATCTGATGGCAGGCCCCGGTCATGTCTCCTTGCAGGTCCGTGGCATGCCGCCGGGCACCGTGGACCGGGAGTTGAAGGCTCCAGAAGGCCGGGGTGCGGACGGCGTCCTGGCTGGGCCGGTCGTGGTGCGGGTGGCGGGGGTCACGTAATGCGGTGGTGTGTGTGCGTACCGCTGTCGTTAGGATCACCGGTGACCAGTGGGTGCCATGGGGGTGGTGGTCATGACCGATCTGAATGTGGATCCGGGTGAGTTACGGGTGTCCGCGCACATGGTGGACACTGTCAACGGCAGGGATCTGGACGACCGGATCAAGCAGGCGCTGGCGAGCACGAATGCCGTGGCGCAGGCGCTGTCTGGCTGGACGGTCAGGACCGAGGCCGATGCCGTGGCCGACACCTGGCAGCCGGCTCTGCGGGGTCTTCAGGAGCGGATGTCGGCGGCGGCGGATGCTCTGCGGCAGTGCGCGACCAGCCATGAGTGGAATGAGACGCTCATGGGCCGGGACTTCGAGGGGATCGGGTAGATGCCGGATTCCTTCGCGCTGTTGTGGAGGCTGGACGTGGAGTCCATCGCGGAGGCCGCCCGCAAGTGGCGGAGCCTGTCGCAGGAGTTGGGCAGTGCGCACACCCGGCACCAATTGCATGTGACGGCTCCTTTGCGGAGGGCCGGCTGGTCGGGTGAGGCCGCTACCGAGGCGTTCGGGTTCCTGGCAGGGGTGGAGGAGCGGCTGGCGATCGGCCGGATCGAGGCGGAGACCATCGGTACGGTCCTGACCGTGGTGCACCAGCGCATGGAGCAGGCCCAGAGCAGCCTGCGCGCTGTGGTGCGGGAGGCGGAGGCAAGCGGATACGCCGTGGACGACGCCGGTACGGTGACGGCCCCGAGGAGCACCAACCGCTACGAGGCGGAAGAGGCCGGCGCGGAGTTGGCCGGCTACCGTCGGCGTATCGACGCCGCCCTCGAGGCGGCCTCGCAGGCGTCGGAGGACGGGCGGAACGCGCTGGCGGTTCTGCACGGCGACGTGATGGGCCAGTACCGGCAGCACGCGTTCAACGAGGCGGGCGTCGACGCACACACGGCCATGGAGCTTCTCGGTGTCCGCCCGCCCCGGCCGCCGCGGGACCCCAAGGCCGCGGCGAAGTGGTGGAGCGGCCTCAGCCCGGACGAGCGCCGCGAATACGTGCTGCTGTATCCGCAGCTGATCGGGGGCCTGGACGGCCTGCCGGCGACGGTGCGGGACGACGCCAACCGCCTTGTGCTGGACGGGCAGTTGGACAGCCCGGACTTCGCGACCGGTCATGACTACGGTGTGGCCTCCGACGCCGTGCTGGACCCGCGGTATCGGCGGCTGATGAAGGTCAAGGACACCCTGGACTCGTACGAGGGCGCCCCGCCGGGCCAGGAACTGTACCTGCTCGGCTTCAACAGCGCCGGCGACGGGCAGGTGATCATCGCCCAGGGCAACCCCGACACCGCCGCGCACACCGGCGTCTACGTCCCCGGGACAGGCACGACGATGGACAGCACGCCCGGGTCGGTGGACCGTATCGACCGGCTCCGGCAGGCGGCCCAGGCCGCTCACCCGGACGGTGCCGTCTCAACGGTGTTCTGGCTGGGGTACGACGCGCCGGAGCTCAACACCAGCGTCGTGACCCTCGGGCGGGCCGAGGCGGGGGCGCCGGACCTGCGCCACTTCGTGGAGGGCACGCGCGCGGCCCAGGGGAGCGGCCATCACCAAATCACGGTGATAGGGCACAGCTACGGCTCGACGCTGGTCGGCGCCGCGGCCAAGAACGGGATGCTGGGGGCCGACGACATCGTCGCGGTCGGCAGCCCCGGCATGGACGTCGCCTACGCCAGCTCCTTCGGCATCCCCCGGGACCATGTCTACGCCGGGGCCTCGCCGAACGACCCGGTCGCGCAGGACCTGGCCGGATGGCTGGGCGAGAAACCGACCTCCGACGCCTTCGGCGGCAATGAGTTCACCGTCGCACCGGGCGGCCACAGCAGCTACTTCGACCAGGGCAGCGCCGGCCTGGAAAACATGGGAAGAATCATCGCAGGCAGAAGGCCCACCCTGGTACACCCCGCCCCGCCCACCGATCCCGCGCTGGGCCTGTATCCCCACTCGTATCCGCACTGACGAAACACTGGACACATCAATGAGCCGGACGAAAGCAGGTCTTCCCCTCATGAGAGGAATCCGCTGGCCGCTGCTCGCGGCAGCTCTCGTCCCGCTCGTCGCACTGGGAGGCTGTATGTCATCGGACGACGGCGGCAAGAACGCCCCGCTGCCGCGGATGAGCCGGCAGGACGCGCAGACCTGGGCAGCCCACTTCACGCAGTCCATGGCCCGCAGCGCCGGGGTCGGGATCCAGGAGAAGAGCATCGATCCCCAGTTCCACAACTGCATCGGCAAGCACGACGAAGTGGTCAACGACGGCCGCTTCGACCTCACCTACCGGGCCGAGGCACGGCTGGCACCCTCGCTTCAGGGCAGCGCGGTCGCCAGGATCAGGGACGACCTGAAGAAGCGGGGCTATCAGATCACGAGCTTCCGTGACGACAACTCGGTGCAGCCCGCGGTCGTGCTGCAGGCATACAGCCCCGACCAGCACTTCTCCGTCGACGTCTCGGGCTACACGTCCCCCGACGTCCTCGACTTCGCGGTGTCCACCCCCTGCCTGATCCCCCCGGGAGCCAAGCAGGAAAAGCTGTAAACCGCCGCCTCACCGCCTTCACCGGGCACCGGGGGCTCAAGCGCCGCCGGGACAGGCGGCTTCGGCGATCCGGATTCTGGCGGGCGCGGGTGCTACGGGAGCCGGCAGCCACTGGCTGAGGCCGACCGGGAACGACCATCCCGCGCGGCCTGGTGGGGGCTACGCGCCGCAGGGGGTGTCGTTGTTTCGCAGGGAGTGGGTGGTGTCGTTCATGCCGTAGGAGCGCAGGTCGTGGATGGTGCCTCCGTCGCGGCCGACGCACACGTGGCGGCCGAAGTAGTTGTCCTTCTGGTAGACCCGTGCGGTGCGGCTGCTGTTGTTGATGATGGAGCTGCCGTGGCCGCGGATGTAGTCGGGCAGGTGCCTGACGCTGCCGTCGACGGCGCGTTTGACGTAGGGCTGGCCGCCGTAGTTGATGTCGGGGTAGATGCACACGTATCCGCGGGGGCACTGGATCTGGTCCCGGGCCGGTGCGGTGACGGCTGCTGTCCCGGCTCCGGCTGGCGCCGGGACGGCCCGGGCGGGCGTGACACCGGCGAGCGCCGCGGACAGGGCGACGATGGTCGTGCCGGCGAGTGCCAGCATCCTGCGGGAGTGCATGAGCTTGATCCCTTCGATGGTTCTTGCGGCGTTGCCGGCAGGCCGCCCCGTCCAGCCCGGGGCGCCGCTGCCGCCGGTCGACGAGGCTCATCCCCGCGGAGTGGAGAAGCCGCCGCGGTCAGGGCACGGGGCTGTAGACGATGTCCTGGTCGGGGCAGTCCGCTGCGAGCTCGTCCAGGGCGTCATGCTCGGCGGCGTCGATGCTCAGGCCCCAGGTGAGTTTCACGCTGAGCCAGTCGGCGGTGTAGCGACAGGTGGCGCCGGCCGACGGCGGCATCCAGGCGGCGGGGTCCTGATCGGCTTTGCTCCGGTTGGCCCGGGCAGTGACGGCGACGAGGTGGCGTGGGTCGTCAAGGTAGTTGGCGTAGGCGACGCGACGGGCCTTGGTCCAGTGCGAGGCGCCGGAGTCCCAGGCTTCGGCGAGCGGGACCAGGTGGTCGATGTCGAGGGCGCGGGCGCCGGTCACGGTGGTGTCGTCGTACCAGGAGTACCAGGACCCGCCGCTCAGCGTGCAGGTGCCGGTCACGGTGGGCGCGGTGACCGCCTCGTCGAGTAGGACTTCCGCACGGGTGTTGCAGCCGTTGAGGTCTGCGTCGATCCAGCCGCCGAAGCTCGATTCGCGGTTGTAGCCGGTGCGCTCCTCGGCGGCTACTGGAAGCTTCGCGACGGCCTGATGGAGGGCGACGCCGTGCTCGACCGGGGCGTCGGCGGCATGGGCGGGAGCGGTCAAGACCACCACTGTGCAGGCGAGGACGCCGGCGAGGGCTGTGCGGATCGCGGAACGCATGAGGTTGTCCTGGCAACCTCAGCAGACCGCGAAACGGCGGGATACCAGGAGTCCACACTCGCGGGTGAGGCCGACAACACCATTAGGTGGTGGCGCGTCATCTCGATGACGGGGTCGCCTTGGAAGCGGAGGACGTTGTTGCCGTGGGCTGGTGGCGGGCGAGAAATTTGCTCGCCGGAGCTCGTCGCCCCGTCGGGAAGACCGAACGCGGCCGCTCCAGCCAACCTGGCCTGGACGATCAGATCGTGGACCAGGCACTGGACGCTCACTGCACCAGCCGGGGTCACGACATGTGGATCGCGGTCAGAGCACAGCAAAGATGAGGCAGGTTGACAGGCAAGGGCCACCAGCATGTCGGGCTCTGTCTCTGACGCGCCGCTGAAGTCCGGGACGTTGGCCTTCCCGGCCACGGCCGGAGGCTCATCCTTCATGCGCTGCCGCGCGGTCGCGTGCCTCTCTTTCTGCGTCCGGTATTTGGCCTCGGCCTCGGTCTGGCGGGGCCGCCGGCAGGGGTCTCAAGCGAGTTCGGCGTGGTTTGCGGTCGGCATGGGTCTGCGGACCGCGGTGAACAGTCGGGCGAGGGTGGCTGATCGTCCGCTGTCGGCGGTCTGGGGGGTGATGGCGGCGATCCCTTCCTCGAGCCATCGGTCCCACGCGGGCCGGTCGTGTGGTTCCAGGCGGCCGTACTGCTCGGCCATGTCGAGGACGGCTCTGCCGATCTGGCGGGCCATGGAGCCGCCGTTGTGGCGGAACCGGCTGGTGATGGTTCCCAGGTGACAGACTTCCGCGGTGCCTCCCGCGAGGGCGAGGGAGATGTTGAGGTAGGTCTCGACTGCGAAGTCCGGTGGAAGCGGGTGCTGGATGCGGGAGGTCCGGATCGCGCGGTAACCGGTCAAGGAGTTGGCGCCGAGGTGTCCGACCTCCGGGAACAGCGCGGCTGCAAGGGGCTCGTAGATGGTGAACGTGGAGCTGAGGATGGTTCCGGGGTAGTCGTACTCGTAATCGCCGACCACGTGGTCCGCACTGCTGGTGTCTGCGGCCTTGCGCAGTGCGGCAGGCACGTTCTGCGTCGAGGAGACGAGGTCGGCGTCCAGGAAGCAGACCCACTGCGTGCGCACGGCCGCCAGCGCCGTGTTCATCGCTGCTCCTTTGCCCCGCGGTCCGTGCAGCACCTCGGCCCCGGCCCGAGCCGCCGCGTCAGCCGTCCGGTCGGTGGAGGCGCTGTCGACGACCAGGACGCGGTCACCCGGCCGTGCCGCGGTGCGTGCCTGTTCGATGATTGCCGCCACGGTCCGCTCTTCGTTGTACGCGGGTATGACAAAGGTGAACACCGGCCTCCTGCCTCCTGCGGAGCAACGTTGGCAACACGGGAGGCAGTGTAAATCGGCCAGTGCGGCCATGATCGTGCGGGAGTGACGCTGACCGGCATGCCCTCTCGTCCGGCAGCCGCCCGCCTCCGTCACGTCCTGTGAGCGTTCACGTCTTGATCGAGGTCCTGGAGTGCGGCGGTGATGAGTTGGTTGGCGTGGTGCTGGTGGCCGCGCAGGGGTTTGGCGTAGATGCGGTAGAGCACGGTGAGGCTGTGTCCGGCGCGTCGGGCGGCTTCGGCGGGTGGGATGCCGGCAGTGATCCACAGGGAGATGCCGGCGTGGCGCAGACAGTAGGGGACTTTCGCGAAGGGGGTCTCGGCGTCGCGAGGGAGGAGGGTGCGGCGGCGGGCGGTGGCCCAGATGCGGCAGTATTCGGTGGAGGGCACGCGGCCGCCCCGTACCGCGCGGAAGAGCCGGCCGTCGGGCGCGGTGCCGTAGCGCTGAAGGTGAGCGCGCAGCAGGCGGACCAGATCGGGCGGGATCGGCACGCTGCGGGTGGCGTTACGGGCTCTTCGTTTCAGTCCGCGGGTGTCGTGAGGGCGGCCGTCATCGGTCCAGCCGGAACCGGCCTCGGGATGACTGCGGGCCAGGACGAGTTCCCCCCATGCTTCCGGGGCTGCATGCGGGCCGGGCAGAAGGCAGTCTTTTTCGTTCAGAGCTGCGGCCTCGGCTGGCCGCATCGCGGCGTAGTACAGGCAGCCGAAGAACGCCTCCAGGTGAGCGCCCCGCAGCCCCTGTGTCCCTACGGCGATGATCAGGTCGCGGGCGAGGCGGGGGCCGGGCACGTAGCGGAAGTCGACCTCGATGTCCGTCAGCGGCGGCTGCCAGTCCACCTTCGGCAGTGGATTGGCCTGAAGCCGCTCGCACGAGACGGCATAGACCAGGGCATTGCTGAGCACTATCCGCTTGCGCCGGACGGTGTTCTCCGCGGCCTCGCTCCCGTCCATCCTCCGCGAGACCGCCGCCAGCACCGCGCGGAGGCGGTGCGGTCTGGCGGCCTCGGCCAGCGACAGCGAATGGCGCGCGATCCATTCCAGCCCACGCGCCACTTCCGCCGGGGCCTGCTCCACCTTCATCCGCGGCGTCCACGTCCCGTCCCTGCCGCGGACCATGCGGAACGCCCACGACAGCAGCGCCCTGCGCAGGGCCGGCGGAGCCTGACCCGACGATGGCCTCACGAGAGCCATCGTCACGGTGGCCAGAGCGTCAGCGATGCCCGCACGGTGCTTGGCCGAGACACGCGGCCACTTCACCGCTGCGTACTCCACGGCGTGCTCGAACCAGGTGACCGTATTCCTCGCCCGCAGCTCCGTGACCGGCAGCCCCGTGAAGGTATCGAACTGCTCGCCCAGTCGCAGCGCGGTCATCAACTCCGCGCGCCGACCGTCAGCCTGCGCCTCGAACTGGTAGCTCTCACTGTGATCCCGGTCCCCGACACGCCAGCGCACCGTGAACGGTCGGCGCCGCCCGGAGCGGATTCGGAGCTTGTAGACCCGCACATCGAATGTCAGCACACCCACCCACCGGCGCACAGCAGCTCCTGAGCAGCCGGCAAGGGCAGCCCACTGCGACACCTGCTGTTCGAGGGGGACGGGTGTTGCGTCGGTGTGGCCCAGAGCGGGACCGGCGAACCGGTCGGTGGCATGACCTGCATGGTCACCAGAGTTTCCCTAAGGCCCCACAGCTAATCAATTCTCACCAGATGGGACGAGTCGTCATGAGGACTTGATCTCGGTGCCCTTCGGGCGGAGCTGCGACCACGACCCGTCGCTGGTCTCGCAGTTTTTCACCAAGGGCAAGGGCGCCTCCTGCACCGAGGTTCTGCGCCACGCGGTCCACGAGTACCAGGTCGGCGCGGCCACCACCGCGCAACTCGAGGCCGTGGCCCAGCCGAACGTAAGGGCCCGGAGGATTTCCTGTTCGTGTGCGGCCGCTGCCCAGCGGCCGGGGGAGCCGGCATCTACTGGCTCTGTCCGGAGGGTGGCGGTCTCGGTTCTGTTGTCTGGTCGCCGCCGGTTCCTTGCCCTGCCGTCGCTTCGCCGCTCAGGGCCTTCGCCGCCACCGCTGTTTCAGGCCTCGGCACCCCCATGACGGTTGACGCGGCTCGCCTTACGCCAGATCAGGCCCCTAGCGACTACCGAACCGACGGAACGTCAATTCAAGTTGGCAGCGGCGAGAATGCTCGTAGACTGTCCCTCACGCCGCCGCAGAGGGCGGCTTGTAGTGCAGCGGATGGACACCGCGATATCCACCGGCAAGGGTCGAGTACGCCGCCCGGACATTCCCATGGGCGGGTACCCAGATTCGCCTGCAGGCCACCGAAGCGACGCTGGGTCAGCCTAGAGACGGACTGCGGTCCTCCCCGCGGCAGGCTCGGGTGCGTAGCGCTTGGTGGCGCTCTGCTCGCGTATGCCCATCACCGGCCGTGAGTTGACTGCGCGCCGGCCCATGCGATTGGGGCCCGGTGAGCACTGCCACCCTTACCATTCTCGACTCGGACGACGACACCGACGGCATCGAGGTCATCGACATCCGCTCCGGTGACCGCTCGACACCCTTCGAGCACCGCGTCGAGCCGGTCAGCAAGACCACCAAGGCGATCAAGTTCCTCGAGAGCCACCCCGACGTCCAGATCTCCCCCGCCGCCGTCCGCCGGATCGCGTTCGGCGCGGTCGAGCCCGGCCTCCTCCACGGCGCACGCCTGGAGCGCCACCGCGTCGAGACCGGCTGGCTGAGCGTTCTCACCTACCGCGCGTACACGCTGATGCTGTCCCCCGCGATCGAGAACGATCGGCTCCTCGATGAGGCCCACTACGCGGCCGACCCGGACACCAGCGATCAGCAGCGGGTCCTGGCCATGCCCGCCGCGCACGACACCGACGCTACCCTCGTCTACGCCGACGCCATGGACGACCTCCTCGCCGCCATCGACCGGGCGTCCAAGAGTGTGAGGAAGAACAACCCGCAGGAAGTCGGTCGACGCATCGTGGAGCGGCCCCTGACGGCCGTTGTCACCTTCCTCAAATCCGGACGCCACCCCGACGACGACCTGAGTATCGTCGACGGCAACAGCCGCTGGGCGTCCTGCACCACCGACATTAAGGTCCTGTCCAGCTCGATCCGCCCCACCAACGCCAAGGACCCCGACAGTCTGCTTCCGTCCCACCTCATGCGGCTCCCCCTCTCCGAGCGGCGGGTTCTAGGCCGTTTCGTTTAGATCATCTGATCGTTGGTTGGGTGTGCCGTTAAGCGATGCGCAGTGGGCGCGGATCGAGCCGTTGTTGCCTGACCGAACGCCCAGACGGGGCGGGCGGTGGCGGGATCACCGTGAGGTGATCGATGCGATCGCCTTCAAGTTCCAGACAGGGTCGCAGTGGGTGCGCCTGCCGGAGAAGTACGGGAACTGGCGGGGTGTCTACAACCGGCTGCGGATGTGGGCCCTGGACGGCACCTGGGAGCGGGTGTTCACCGCCCTGGTGGCTCAGGCCGACGCCGATGAGGACCTGGACTGGGCGGTCTCGGTGGACTCCACGATCGTGCGCGCGCACCAGCACGCGGCCGGGGCCCGCAAAAGGGGGTCCCGGCCGGCGAGCCGGACGATCACGCCATCGGCCGGTCCCGCGGCGGACTGACCACCAAGGTCCACCTCGCCGCAGACGGGAACTGCCGGCCCCTGGCCTTCGTCGTGACCGCGGGCCAGGCCGGTGACGCACCGGCCTTTCCGCTGGTGATGGACCGCCTGCGGGTTCCCCGCCCTATCGGGCGGCCGCGCACCAGACCCGACGTGGTCCTGGCCGACAAGGCGTACTCCTCCCGCGCAATCCGCGACCACCTGCGCAGACGCGGCATCACAGCGGTGATCCCCGAACGGGCCGACCAGCAGGCCAACCGCAGGCGGCGCGGACAAGCCGGTGGCAGACCACCGGGCTTCGACCGGGAGGCATACAAGCAACGCAACACCGTCGAGCGGTGCATCAACCGCCTGAAGCAGTGGCGCGGCATCGCCACCCGCTACGACAAGACCGCGACCATCTACCTGGCCGGACTCCACATCGCAGGCATCTTCCTCTGGTCCGCCCGCTGATCCAAACGAGACCGCCTAGTCCGGGAAGTCGTCAAGAACGCCCACCGCGACATCAACGCCGCCACTGGCACGAGCAGGGCGGCTCGTGCCAAGCGCGACCAGGCCGCCAGGGTCCTCAACGCGATGACCGTCCCGGTGCAGGTCATCGTCGGCTACGCCGACGACAACCCGGCCATGGGCATGCGGCGCTTCCCCGTTGCGATCCGCTCGCTGCTGATGCGCATGAACGTCGGCGTGAAGCCGTTCGAGGCGTCCTCGCAGAACGGCGTCACCGCCGAGGAGATCGTCACCGCCTTGTTCGATGCAGGCGAGCTCGGCGATAGCGACCAGGCCGTGAGGGACGTCCTCCTCGGCCGCGCCGATGTCACCGACGCCATGAAGTCCCTCGGCCTCAACCCCGACTTCCGTGACCTGCGGTTCACGTTCGTTGTCCAGCAGCTCACCCGCAAGGAGCCCCGGTTGAACGCGATCATGGCCGCAAAGCTCGACAAGCGCCGCCTCCAGGTCACCCACCGCAGCGGCCCGATCGTCGAACTCGGCCTGCGCTCGTACTCCAGCCTTCCCAAGGAGAAGATGGCGCCCGTGCGCACCGCGCTGGACACCGGCTGCCTGTGGCAGACCCTCACCGACCACGAGTGGACCGTCGAGAACATCGACAACGACCAGGCCGTGGACGACCTGCTCGAGCGCGCTGATAACGAGGACATCCCCGCCCGGCTGCTTCTCGGCGTGCTCGCCATGGTCACCCTCGTCACCAGCGGCTACCTCCTCGCCCCCGGCGGCTCCGCCGAGCAGATGGTCGGCGGCATCAAGGTCATGCGCCTCGGCGTCGGCGCGGTCGTCAAGACCGTCCTCGACATGAAGGAGGGCCGGCAGGTACTCGCCGACGCGATCAAGCGGATCCGGGCTGGTCTGCGCCCGCGGTGGTGGGCCGATGGCCACCTCGTCGAGCGTGAGGACTGGAAGGGCAGCGACTTCAACGCTCACCTGCGCCTCGCCGCCAACCACGGGTTCGACACCGAGGGCTACCAGAACGACCCCACAGCCACCGAACTTGAGGACAGGGCCCTCACGGCCTTCCAGGCGTCTCTCACCAAGGCTGCCACCAACCTCGATGTCCTGATCGACCTGCGCAAGGAGAACGGCACCACCACCGAACTCTCCTGGACCGTCGTGGAGCCGTCCTTCAAGCAGCTCAACTTCATGGACAAGGATCTCGCCCGCATCTGCGAGGGCGAGCCGCGCTGATGACCGACACCGCTTGGGCCGGCGTCGTCGCCATCACCGATGCCCGGTACGCCATGCTCGCGCGGCTCGCGGGGCAGTGGCTCGTCGAACTGCAGCCCGAGCCGATCCCCATCGGCGAGGACTCCGGCTGCGAGGACAAGGCCATCTACATCGCGGTCAACGGCAACGGCAACGCCTGCTACTGCGGGAAGACCGCCCCCACCCGGGCCCTAAACCGGGGGGCCGCCGCGACCAGGCTCAGCCAGCACATCAACGGCAGCACGTCGAAGCGGGACGAGTGGGTCGAGTACTGGGTGATCCCGCTGCATGACGCCACCCCCGGCCATGTCGTCTCCGCCCTGGAGAAAACTGTGGCCGCCCGCCTCGGCATCCCGCTCGTGTATCGGACGCGCATGCCGCGCCAGCGCACCTGACCCTCGGTCGGCGGAAAGACCACGGCTGCCACCGGAAACACACGTGGGCCTCCGCACCGAAAGGACGGTGTTGGGGGCCCACGTGCTGCCAAGGGTATAGCCGGGCCCGGCTCGAGCGACCAGGGCCCCGGCACGGAGCCCGCCTGCTGGCCAACAGTCGGCCCCTTCCGGCCGGGGCTGGTCTGCTGCTCGCCGTTGTGGTGGCCAGGCAGCGCGGGCGGCGGGTGTGGTTGAGGGCGGTCCTGGGACGAGGGCCGGCGGCGGCGCTGAGGGGAGGGCCGGGCCGTTGCTGGTGGCTCTTGATCTGGTAGGCGGTGGTACGGCCGTCGGGGGTGCGGGTGATGAGGTCGAAGGACTACCTCTGGCTCCACAACAGGGCTACCGAGGTCACCATCAACGAGGCGGACCTGATCACCCTGACGCTTCCCCTCCCGATTCTCAGACGCATCGGGATCGCGCGGGAGAAGCAGAAGAATCCCGGGACTTCGACCACGTCGGACCGGCTCACCAACTCACTCGTGACAAGAACGCCTTCTTCCAGCAGGTCGATGACGAGACCCTCGACCGCTTTGAGGCAGTCTTCCGGAAATCGCGGCCTGAACTCGCCGACTGCGCGAGGCCTCCCGGGACGCGACGAAGGGGCCGGTCGCGGAGTGTCCCGGTCGGCCCCTCAGCGTCGGATTCTAGGCCGACGCGCTGGGGGTGACCGAGTGCACTGTGTGGCGGTGGCCTTGAGCTGGCTTGGGGGTGACTACTCACAGAGATTCCTCAACGGTGCTGATGGGTAGAGCCGTAGGGGCAGCCGCACGAGTTGTGCGGGTGTCGAGGGCTGGTGATCCGGGGGTGGGGTGTGGCGCGGCGTCGGTCGGTGGCGGAGGCGTTGGCGGAGGCGCTGCGGCTGCGGCAGGAGGCCAAGCTGGCCGAGGCCCGGCGTGAACAGCAGGCGCAGCAGCGTGCTGCGGCGCGGTCGAGGCGTGCGCAGCGTTCCCCTAGCCCGGCGGCTGAGCAGGCGCGGCTGGCGGCGCAGGGTGAGAAGCTGCTCAAGCGTCAGGAGGCCGAGCGGGCTCGGGAGGTAGCCCGGATTGAAGCCAACTTGGCCAAGCGGGAGGGCCAGCGTAAACGCGACGCCGAGGCGCGTGACCGCGAGCGTTTGCGCGCGGAAAAAGAGCGTCAGAAGACGGAGCAGCAGGTACGCGTCGCCAGGTTGGCCCAGGAGGCCGAAGAGCGCACTCAGGAGGTCGCGCAGCAGCTCGCAGATCTGGACGGTGTCCTGCTGCGGCGCCCCAGGGTCTTGGACGACTGGTACCGCGACGTTGAGCAGGCTCTTGTGGAGCGGGGGCCGCAGGGTTTGGCTGAGACGGTGGAGGAAGTGCTGCGCGGCTCTCCGGTGCCGGCTGGCTGCCGGGATGCGGTGGAGGCCGGGTATGCGCCCGAGGCTCGGGAGGTGGCGCTGAAGGTCGACTTGCCGGGCCTGCGAGTGGTGCCGGCGGTGGTGGAGTACCGGTTCGTGGCGCGGCGGGCGCAGATCGTCGCGCAGCCCCGCAAGGAAGCCGAAGTACGTGAGCACTATCGCGCCTTGGTGGCGCGTTTGGCCTTGCGAGCATTGGATGAGGTGTTCTCGATGACGCCGGCGGCGCTGGTCGACAGTATCGCCTTGAACGGGTTCGTGTCGGCGACTGATCCGGCGACCGGCCGGGGGGTCCGGCCGTGTGTGATCAGTGTGGTGGCGCGCCGTGCGGACGTTGAGGCATTGGTCCTGGACGAGCCCGGTCTGGATCCGCAGCGGTGTCTGCGCGGCATTGGCGCGGTGGTCTCCGAGCATCCGCACGACTTGGAGCCGGTACCCCCGGTGGTCGAGATCGACTTGTCGCGTTACCGGATCACTGCTGACGCCGCGGCCGTCACCGGCTTGGACTCCCGTCCGGACCTGCTGCAGATGGATCCTTTCGTGTTCGAGCGGCTGGTGCGCGAGCTGTTCGAGGCTATGGGCTACGAGACCTGGCGCACCCAGGGTTCACGGGACGACGGGATCGACGCTGTTGCAGTCAAACGTGACGCACTGGTCGCCACGCACTTCGCGATTCAGGCCAAACGCACCAAGAACGTCGTCCCGGTGGACACCGTGCGCTCGCTGTGGAGCACGATGCACGACGTGGGCGCCAGCCACAGCATCCTGGTCGCCACCTCCTGGTACGGCAAATCTAGTCACGAGTTCGCCCACCGCATGGGCCGCATTCACCTCATCAACGGCCGAGAACTGAAAGCCCTGCTCCTTGAGCATTTGGGCATCGACGCGCTGATCGGCCTGCCCAAGGTCCCACCCGGCTGGGTACCGGACGACGTCGTCTGATCGCATGTTCGCCACTGAAGGGGAAGACGGCTTCCCCCAGCGCGGCCTTGTACCACGCCAGGGCACCGAGGTGTGCCTCGCCCTCGGTGCCTTCGACGTCGGGTACTTCGAAGACCACGAAGCGGTGGGCGCCTCTGGGCATGCGGCGTAGAAGCGGCCGCCCCCGCCGCCGTCACCCCCGCCGCCGCCCAGACCGGGCAGTGGGTGAACACCGGCGAGACGTACCCGCTGCAGTGGATCTGCGGCTATGGCTGAACCGCATCGAAGCCCAGTTCACCGCCCTGCGCTACTTCACCCTCGACGGCACCGACCACCCCAGCCACAAGGAGCAGGGCAGCAAGATCCGCCGCTACACCATCTGGCGGAACAAATACACCCAAGATAAGCGCCTACGCGAAATCGTCGCCAGAGCAAAGGTCGCCTGACGCCGCATCAGTACGCCTCTGCACCCCATTGTCAGGCACCGAAGTGTTCAGGGTAAGGGCAGATCTCCAGCTCCTCGTCCGGACGATCGCTCCAACCCCACCAAAGATGCTGATCCCCGCGCTGCCACACGCTTCGACAAACACGCTTCCCATCCTCCTCCCGCCGCGAGAGGACCATCGCAGTGCAGGTCATCGACTGATCGCAGGACGGGCAACGGGGTGCCGCACTATTTTGCCTCCACGTGATGACGGTAGCGCTTCTGACCAGCCGACCGCCCCGATGCTCGATCCCTCGTCAACGGGGCGAAGGTTGCTTGATGCGGCCCCAGGCGGGTCGCTGCGTATGGCGATGGGGTTCAAGACAAGCGGGAGGCCTCGGGGAGCGGTCGGCCGGCCACACATGGAACCTATGCGTCTCTGGCCTGGGCTGGTGGACGTTCGTGACGAATCGGCCGCCGAGCATCCTCGCCGACTCCAGTGCCGCTAGACGGTCCGGGCCCGGGCGCGGACTGCGCCCGGGTTTGGGAAGGCTGTGACAGGCCCGCAATACCCAGCTAGGGTCCGATCGTGATCGGTGAAGGTGCGCTGCGCGGGTACATTCTGGAAGAAGTCTTGGCCTGGCTGCTGCGCTCCAGCGGGTACGAAGTGCTCACCGCGCAAGACGACGGTGAGCAGGCGCCGTGGAAGGTGCTGGAGAGAGGCAACCACGGCTTGGTGGTGCGTGGTCGCGGAGCCTGGCACCAAGCCGACACGCTTGGCCAGTTCCGGTATGTGCCGCCGTTCTCCCTTCCCATTCGCCTATTCGTGGAGGCGAAGTTCACTCGCACCAAGGTGCGGCTCTCTACCGTCCGTAACGGCCATGGTGTCGTGCACGACGTCAACGAGAACGTCATGACCACCGTCTCGACGCACTCGGGTCCGCGCCGTCCGAGAACTCAGTACCGATACAGCTACGCCATCTTCTCGACCTCCGGGTTTAGCAGGGACGCCCAGGAATTTGCCCTCGCTCACCAGATATCGCTCGTGGACCTGTCCGTGCCGGACTTCCAAAAATTACGTGATCTGGTACGAACCGCAGCAAAGGACATTCATGCGGCGATGCTTGCGATGCCGGCAGCCGATCTCCCGACCATGCACAAGATCCGGAACTACCTGAGAGGGCCTCTGCTGAACCTCCGGGAGGAGCCGGTCGTCACGGACCCTAAGGTCACCGCTCCACTCGACACACTGGCGGACAGCCTGCGTAGCCGCTCCACTTTGGGGCTTGTCCTGGCGTTCCCCGCCGCACCGTTCGTTCTCGGACTCGCCACCGACGACCTGTACGGCTTCGTGCGCTACGCACTACAGCACCCCACTCACTCCGTCCGACTGCGCCGACTCAGCGGCGCAAGACCGCACCCGGTATGGCAGATCCGGCCCCTGGAAGACCCCGCCGCCTACGCGCTGACGTTCGGATTGCCAGAGCAGGTCGAGGCATGGATCCTTGATCAAGAGACTTCCAGGACCCCTCGTACGCGTGTGGTGAAGGAGAGCATGCTCTCAGCCATGACCCTGTACTGGATGGAAGGCGACCACGCCCACACCTTTCAGCTCCGGTACACGGCTGGGGAAATCATCGAGCAGCGCGCAGGCGATCGCGAGTCGTGGCACCCGTCGTCTCCGCTCCAATCCCCGATGGGATGAGCGCAGTCAGGCCCAGATGGCAGGCGACCCTCTTGGCCGCCAGCCAGGATCGTGGACTGTACGGCAGAACTCGTGTCTAGGGGACCGGGGAGTCCGTCGTTGCTCAGCGGATCTGGTGGGGCACCTCGCGGGCCGCCAGGAAACGGGTCAGGGCCGCAGCTTGGTCTTCGGGTACGGCCAGGGCGGCCAGGCGCCGTGCACGGGTGACGGCGACGTACCAGATCCGCAGCTGTTCGTCGGTGCTGGGATCGCAGGTTGTCCAGCGCTGCACGGTGTCCGCGTCGGGGAGGAAGAGAAGGACAGCGTCGGCTTCGTCGCCTTTGACTTGATGGACGATGGCGGTGCGCATTCCGATATCGGCGGTGGCCCGGGGGATGGTGGGTGTGCCGGCCAGCCGGCCCTTGCCGCCCTGCGGCGCGGCACCGGGCAAGGGCGGCCAGGCCTTCATCGCCTGCCACACGTCCGAGCTCCATCCCGGGTGGGGGGTCGGCAGGTCGTACAGGAAGGCGAAAGCCGTGCGGTGCAGGCGGCTGACGGGTATGCCCAGGTCGGCGCAGATCCCCTCGGGGCTGCTCGCTTCCTGTGGGAACCAGTAGCCGATGAGTGCGCGGGCTGCGGTAGCGCAGGCCCGGGTGAGGTGGTTGGCGTCGGCCCCGGGGGTGTGAACGACGGAGTGGGCCCATGCCAAGGTGGTCAGGGGGTTGGCGCCTGGCCGCTCCCGGCTTGCACCAGGCAGGGTGGCGTACTTGTGCGCGGTCAGTAGGCACTGGTCTGCCGCGATGCCGTGCTGCTGTGCGTGATCGCGGAAGGCCTCGATGACGGTGTTGGCGCTTGTGGCGTGCAGGTGCTGGCCGCCTTTAGGGGCGAAGCGGGTGGGGAACACCGCGACGGGTATGAGGTCGCGCCGCACGACGGCAATGTCCGGCGGGCGGGGGCCTGCGCGCAGGGTGCTGGCGAGCCGACAGATCACGGGGGTGCTGCGCCGGTTTCCGGTCAGCGGGATCTCGCGGGCGCTGATGCGCCGGGCGAAGTCCTGCAGGGCCTTGGGTTCGGCTCCGCGCCAGGCATAGATGGCCTGGTCAGGGTCGCCGACAAGGACCAGCGGTAGCCCTGCGTCGTGCAGGAGCTCCAGGATCGCCAGGTCGGCACCAGAGCAGTCCTGCGCTTCGTCGACGATGACCTCCGCGAACCGGGATTTCAGGGGAGGCAGCAGCCACTGGGCTTTCTCAGCGCTGCGCATATTGCGGAGGGCCAGGTAGCGGGCTTCGTGCCCGGTGTAGTAGCCGCGACGGCACCAGGCATTGCGGGCGGCCAGGACTGCTTGCTCCCACTGATTGCGACTGCGGTTGCTGCTGTTCAGCATCCGCTGGGTGTCGGAGTCGAGCAGGTCCCAGGCCACGCACTCCTGCACGGAGTCACCGGTGATATTCAGCGTCAGCTGCATCTGCCCGAGGCTGACGGTACGGTCCAGCTTCACCTGCGCTTTGACTCCTGCCCACGACTCCAGCAACCGTGGCGCAGGGTCCGCTGGGCGAAGAGGCTTGGCCAGGAAATCCCACAGAAAGGAGTCGAAGGTCCCGATGAAGTGTGGGGCCAAAACCAGATCGCTGCGTCCGGCCTCGCGGCACCGGCGCGCCATCTGATCTCTGGCCACCCGTGTGAACGAGATCAGCGCACGCCCGGACCGCAGCGGCTGCGCTGGGGACTGCAGGTGGCGTGTTGCAACCACGTGCGTCTTGCCGGCACCCGGACAAGCAGAAATGTAGGCCGAACCCACCGCGGCAGCAGCCGCAGTTTGCTGGCTTGCGGCAGCTTCCTGCAACTCGGCCAGCGTCGGCTCGTCTGTGGCCGTCACCGCGCAGCTACTTGGCCGTCGCCTGCGGCGTCGGTGCACAGGAAGCGGATGGCGTCGGCCAGGTAATCCGGGACTGTGAACGGCACGGCCGGATCATCGAGGAGGTCCGCGAGTTCCTGCGCGAAGACCGGCTTGGGAATCGCCGTACCTACAGCCTGCTCACCGGTTTCATCGGCTGTCCGCTTGGCTTTTGCCACGAAGAGCTCCCCGAAGGCCACCGCGGGATCGGCGCTGGCCAGCACTGCGTCCCACCGGGACTGGGAACTGGTTGGGCAGCGAAGGAAGGCCTGACGGAGGGCTTCGCGGTTGCCGTCGCACCACAACGCCGGCTCCAAGGTGCGCGGAGCGAGAGCCAGGTGCAGCTTGCCGGGTGACTTCCAGCTCTCGCGCAGATCGCGCAAGGCTTGAAGCCGCTCGGGCTCTGGTTCGTCCAGACCGACGTCGGTGTCGGTGATCGCCGCGACCTTCCGGCCCAGACAGACCCCGTCGACCGGTGCCAGCAGCACCTGCAGGTACACCTTGAAGCCGACCCCGTCGACGATCACCCGGGTCGTGCCGAAGAACCGTTCCAAAGCCTCAAACGCCGCCTGCTGTTCTCCTTCAGCGGCACCTGGGCGGGGGGCCAGCACCCGCGTCGCCAACGCCGGCAGCAGCAGCAACTCGGACAGTCCCTCCATCAAAAAGGCCCGGGAAGAAAACAGCAGGGCACTCTTGGTGGCATCCAAGTAGCGATCGAGGTGCTGGACTTGGCGACTGTCCAAATTCAGCTCGGGTACGGGCAAGGGCCGTGCCTGCCATCCATCGGAGGGTTTCGCCCGCCACCTGGTCATCACGACTAGGTCCTCCACGCTGGCCGCAGCAGACAAGATGGGGGAGTGGGTCGTCACCACGATCTGGATGTGGCCAGCAGGCTGTGAGGGATCCTGGATCTGCTTCTCTCGTGACTGGTGGGCACGGCGCCGCAGATAGCGCAGCAGCAGCGTCTGCAGTTGGGGGTGGAGGTGGGCTTCCGGCTCCTCCACCAGCAGCACCGTCAAGTCCGCCTCCGCGGCCGCGTCCAACTCGGCCATCACCGTGGCAATGAACAACGTGTTGGCATACCCCAGGCCGGATGCCGCCAACGGAGACGCGGCAGTACCGGCGTCACCCAACAGCACACGCAGCGAGCGGGCGATCGACGCGAAAGTCGGCTCCGCCAGGCCCAGGTCGCTCTCCTGAGGATGGGCCCCTGCCGTCAGCTCACCCAGCGGGCGGTTGATCTTGTCCCGGACCGCTGTGACATCGCTGTCGGCAGCGACCCCCTTCATCTGGCCGGCGATTCGCTCCACGAATGCGTCGACGCGCTGGTTGTCGCCCAGCAGACCGCGCAAGATCATTCTTACTCGATCCCCACCCGCCGAGGCCAATTCCCTTTCGGCGTCCCGCAGGGCAGGCAGGTATACGTGCCGCACTCCGCCTCGTGCGCTCAGCTCGCCGGATACCGGCTGCCCTGCGCCCTGGACCCACACCGTGCTGCCGCGGCGACTGCTGGCCTGCGGCGGGGTATAGGACACCTGCCACCGGGCCAGGCGCTTGTCTGTAGATCCGCTCTGGTGGACCAGCGCTTCCAGGTAGGCGCCGCTCTGCGCGGGGACGATGTCGGCCACGTCCAACTGCAGGCTCGGACCGTTGGCCTCCGCCGTCGCCCAACGGATGAGGTCGCCCTCTTCGAAATACCGCGATCGCCTGCCGTCCAGAGGATCAGTCAGCAGTCGCAGCGCGTCGATGACCGTGGACTTGCCGGCGTTGTTCTCACCGACGAGAACGGTGACGTCTTGCCGCAAAGGAATCCGAGCGCGCTCACAGGACCGGAAACGCTCGATCAGCACCTCAGATACGTACACCCTGCCCCCACACCCAACTTCAAACTAACGCAGCACCAGGGACCATGGCACGTCACAGGGCCGGACCGGCACGCCCCCACTGAGCGCCCGACACACGGACCTTAGTCCAGTCGCTCACCAGGCACGGCGTTCGGGGTGGATCACTGCGCTTGGTGACGTATACGGCAGATCAGCAATCTCCGGTCGCTATCTCACCCCCGATGCCCTCGCGCGGCAGGTATGAGCTTCCAACATCTGTGACCATTGGCGTCTGGACCCACGCTGGGGCGGCGCGTTCCCAGGCGCGCCCGTGGTCAGGACGGATCGTTGTAGCCGGGCAGGCCCAAGGGAGCAGGGACCAAGGGGGTGCCGTCGTCGGGAATCTCGGCGTGGAAGAGGCGGAAGTGTTCGCCGTTGCGGGGACGGAAGACCACCTTGGTTCCTGCGGCCTTCCCGGAGTTGAGGGCGTTGATGGCTTGGCGGCCGTTGTCGGCGACCACGCGGGTGTGGAACAGGTGAACGGGGCCGATGTTCAGGGTGTGATCCCCGATGGTCATCTCGAAATCAGAGGGGCCCCGTCCAGGCCGTCACCCATATGCACAACCTCACCCTCAGCGCATGACCACGCCGACCCACAATCAGGCCCCGACCTGCCTGGCCACACTCTTCTGCAACATCCTTTAGGTGTCGTTACCGTCCTCGGGTACGTCGACGCTGATGCTTGCAAGGTTCGCCTTGCGGTGCTTCGCACCGAAGCCGTCCTCGGGGATCAGGTACTTGTCCGGTGGGAAGTCCCAGGGCAGGGACCAGGTCATGGCCTTGCCGCGCATCCCGTTGTCGCGCGTGATGACGGTGATCTGGCGCGGTGCGATGGCCTGCTGCAGGTGGGCCGCGCGGGCCACGGCTTCGTCGTCGTTGTTCGGCAGGCGTCGGTGCCCAGGCTCGTCGCGTAGGACCTGGACGTGGGTGCCGTCGTGCAGTTCGAAGCGGCCGTGGGTGGACAGGCCCTTGAGGACGTCGCCCAGCAGCTCGTAGACCCCGCGTGCCCGTTTCCTGATCTTCTCGCTGCCCTCGGAGTAGGACTTGGTGTCGATCTCCTCCACCACCACGTGCGGGATCACCAGCGTCGCTGGGCCCTTCCCGCACACCCGAGACCACGGGATCTTGTCGAAGCGCTGACAGTGCAGCAGGGTGTTCGCGTCCACGACCAGCACACGCTGCCGGTAGCTGCGGTAGTCCTCCACGGTTTGCCGCATCTGGTTCTGCAGTTCCATGAAGTACGTCGCCAGCTCGTCCAACTCCCAGTGCAGCAGCAGCGCGGTTCGGTAGGGCGTCAGGGGGCTGTGCACGATGTGGCTGTAGTGCTCGCCGCGCAGCCGCGCCGGCACCGCCGGGTCGGCGAAGACACCCGCCAGTTGCCGGGCGGTTGTCGCGGTCCACTGGGCGTACTGCCGCAGCGTCACCACCAGGTCTGGCCCGGCCAGCTTTGAGGGATCCACGCCCGCCAGCGTCGGCTGGGCGAAATACGGGACGGAGTTACGGACGTCGTTGAGCCCGCCATGGACCAGGTCGTCGAGGAACTTGATCGCCTTCTCGCAGGTGACCCCGGGCCGCAGCAGCATGGACGACTCCCTTGCCTTTGGGTTGCCGCACCGTTGCGGGCGGCTTCGCCAGCCACATCGTGGCAGCCGATCCCCGCAGGCGGCCACCGAGATCCACGGGTCTGCCGCACCCTGGCGCTCGTTGAACCAGCCGAGACCGGGGCGAGGACTCTGACAGGTCGTTAGCGGTACCCCGGGTTGTGACTGGGCGGTTCGTGACCTTTTGGGTGGATCTGGTGTCGCCTGATGGTGTGGCGGTGGGGCGGATTCTGCCGATCCGTGGTTGTTGGTCTGGTGATGTGATCGGATGAGTGAACGCAAGCCGTATCCGAGTGACTTATCGGACGAGCAGTGGGCGTTGATCGAGCCTGTGATCACCGCGTGGAAGGACCGGCAGCGCTCGGTCAGCGGCCACCAGGGCGCCTACGACATGCGGGAGATCGTCAACGCGATCCTCTACCAGGGGCGGACCGGCTGCCAGTGGGCCTACCTCCCGCACGACCTGCCGCCCAAGAGTGCGACGTACTACGACTTCGCCGCCTGGCGGGACGACGGGACCGACCAGGTCATTCATGAACTCCTGCGCTGCCAGGTCCGTGAGCGCGCCCGGCGATTAGAGGACCCGGCCCTGGTGGGTCCTGGACACCCAGAGTCTCCATGTGGCCGCCGGGGTCCCCGCTTCCACGACCGGCCACGATCCGGTGAAACGAGTCCCGGGCCGCAAGCGCGGCCTGGCCGTGGACGTCCTCGGCCTGGTCATCGCGGTCGTCGTCCTGGCCGCGAACGTCTACGACAACACTGCGGGCATCGTCCTGCTGGACCAGGTCGCCGAGCACACCGGCCACAGCGTCCGCAAAGCCCTGGTCGACCAGGGCTTCAAGAACAAGGTCGTCGCGCACGGCGCCGGCCTGGGCATCGACGTCGAGATCGTCGCACGCAACCCGCAGGACAAGGGGTTCGTGCCGCAGCCCAAGCGGTGGAGGGTCGAGCAGACCTACGGGATCCTGATACTGCACCGGCGCCTGGTCCGCGACTACGAACACCGCCCCTCCTCCTCCGCCTCCCGCGTCTACTGGGCCATGACCCACGTCATGACCCGACGCCTCACCGGCGCGAACACCCCCACCTGGCGCACGGTGCAAGCGGTGGCAGCGTGAACATCCGGCCTCTGCTCGACGCCCTGGACCTCCAGGAAGACGCCGCCCGGGCCCTGGCCGACGACCTCCGCGCACAGATCGACGACCTGCAGACCCGGCTACGGGAGGCCGAGACGCACCTGGAGCACCTCACCATCACCCGCAAGACCCTCACCGGCCTCGCCGACCGGCTCCCGGCCGTCACGCCGGAGCTGCCCGAGCACCCGGACTACCCCCGCATCCTCGCCGCCTTCAACCACGCGGCCGGGCCGCTACGGGCCAAGGACGTCTGCGAAGCCCTCGGCCACGAACTGCTGCCCAAGAACGTCGAAGGCACCCGTGCCAAGCTCAAACGCCTGGTCAAACTCGGAATCCTCACCGAGGCCGACACCGGCAACTTCAGGAAGCAGTAGCCGACCGAGCACCACGACCACCGTCTTCGGCGTGGTTGCGTTGCGCCGCCTCCATCCCCCGCTCGTGAAGCGACCTGTTGAGTCTCCGCCGTGCG
This sequence comes from Actinacidiphila acididurans, assembly GCF_016918855.1. Taxonomy (GTDB): domain Bacteria; phylum Actinomycetota; class Actinomycetes; order Streptomycetales; family Streptomycetaceae; genus Actinacidiphila; species Actinacidiphila acididurans. The sequence goes on along the minus strand of NZ_JADKYB010000010.1, from coordinate 168,122 downwards.
TGGACATCCGTGAAAGCGCGCTCTGCGAGTTCCGACAGTCGTTCCGCACGGGCGAGCAAATCCATATGCCACAGATGGTTGTCGTGCCTGTAGGGATCGGTGGAGTAGCACTCGGCGTGGGCGCTTACCAACGCGATGGCCTCATCCCAATCCCGGCGCCGTTCCGCTGCCCTGGCTTGCCCGTACCAGTCCACAGGACGAGTATCGCGCAACGCTGCCTCGTACAGCATCGTGGGAAGTGGTCGCCGATGCACGTCCGCCAGGAGCAAGCCCCCCACCGCCACTTGCCGAATACTCTCAGAACGCCCTCTGATGATCTGTTAGGCACAGAGTGTGGTCGCATTGGTCGTCTTTGTCAGCCGCACCGGCTGACCTCTCCGCTCGTAGGCGGTCCGGGGGGCGCCGAGCACTTTGAGTTGTACCTCCGGCGTCGTTCTGATTCCCATTACGAGTGCCTCCAATTCCCTGTCGATGGCCGTCACCGTGGCAGCGGCATGGCCGCGCTGTTCCAGCAGCAGGCCGCGCAGCCGGTGCAGGTGCGCGACCGCGTCGGTGGCTGGGTCGTCCACCAGATCCAGGAAGGACATCCCGTCCAGATCATCATCAATGCCCTGTGCGGCACTCATGGCTGAACCCCGCCGCGGGGCCGCTGCGCCCTACGCTGCCGCTCCCGGTGCGGGCAGTCATGCCGCGCCTCTTCTCTCGGTGAGGGCCTGCCAAGAGGCAGGTCCTCACCGCGCACACCGTCAAGCGGTGCTCAGGGGACCGAGACGGGGCACGCGGCCCGCGAAGCAGTCCGCTGGTCTCAGCCCTTCTCGCCGGGCCTCGCGGTGAGTCGGCGTACGGCGCGCCTGATCGAGCCAAGCTCCTTCAGCACCTGGTCCATCGCGGAGTCCATCAGCATGACCGGATCGTCAGCGGCCCAAAAGCGCACGACCTGTGCCACCTGATGCTTCCAGAACTCGTCCTCCTCGGCGGCTTCGAAGCCGAGCTGTGACGCTAGGTCGGCAAAGCCGGACCCAGGTCGGCCGGTTGCCTTGCGAATGACAAGCGCCGACAGCAGCGGCCGACCATGCTGGTGCTCGTACACGCTGATGTGGCCGAGCTTCGGGTAGAGTCCGCGCATCTGACCCCGCGACGTATAGGGGTCCAAGCCGTGCGGATCAACGCGCTGTACAAATTCCTTGTAGCCGATGCAGGCGGAAAGCGGGTCGACCGGATCGCCGGCCTTCGCAAGGGAACGCAGAAGGCGGTGCATGTCGCGTTCGATGGGTGTGAGCGTAAGCACGCAAACTCCTCATAAGGAGAGGACCCGTAGGTCCGGATGTCCGTGGACGCAGCGCCCGTGAGCGTACTTTGACGGTAACTTACTGCGTTCGGTCCCGCTAGTACTCCAGTTGCGGTTCTCCATTTGTCCTGGTCACAGGGCCCTTTTGGAGCCTAGTTGGCTGACGCGTTGTCAGGTCGGTGGTGGTTCGTGACTCACCCGATCGGGCTGCGTGCGGCGCTGGTAGTGGCAGTGTCGGGCGATGGCCTGGTGGCGGCGGCGCCAGCTGGACCAGTGGAGTTGGTGTCTGGGTGAGGAGTGCCGGGCTGCGCGGGGATGGGCAAGGTCCAGGAGCCTTCGGACTTCTGCCACGGTGAGGGGAACGAGGCCGCTCGAACCGTTTCTCCGGCCCCCCTTTCAAGGGCATGGGCTGCCATCGCGGCCAGGAAGGCGTGCGCGAGCATGGCCAGGGTGATGTGGCGGTACCAACCGACGTAACGGCGGACCTCGTACTGGTCCAGGCCGCACTCGTTCTTCGCGGCCTGGTCGGGTAGGACCGCCGCATTGCTGCGGCGGTCCCCCCTCAGAACCGTGCGGGCCCGTTGTCCGAGCACACGGCTCAAGCAAGCCCTTCAGGCTCGCCGGCAGGTCGAGGCGCTGGCCTGCGTCTGCGACGTCGTTCGGCCCAGTAGTCGGTCAGGGCGGGGTCGTCGACGGACGCTGTTCCCTTGACCATCTGATGCCGGACGATCTTCGTCCAGGAGAACTTGGTGAGGTAGTGGCCGCTGTCGCGGTCACCGAAGACCCACCGGTCCCGCCTGGCCTTGTTGAACATGCCGAAGTAGCGGGTGATGACCCAGCGTTTCGGCTTGTTCGCGTGCGTGTGGGTCGCCCATTTGTAGATGAGTTTCCACATGTAGGCGTCCAGCCCGTGGAAGACCCGACTGGACACCACGCTCCGGTAGTAGGCCGCCCATCCCCGGATGATCGGGTTGAGCTTGTGAATCACCGCTTCAGCGTTGGCTCCTCGCAGAGCCTTGACTTCGGCGGCCAGCCGTTTCCGGATCCGTCGCACGGCTGCCGTGCTCGGCTTGATCAGTAGCACCGTCCCGCCGCGGTAGCGGCGGATGTTGAAGCCCAGGAAGTCGCAGCCGTCGTTGAGTTGGACAATGTTCGTCTTGTCCTCGTTGAAGACCAGACCTCTCGGCTTCAGCCAGGTGGCCAGTCGTGCCTTGGCCTGCTCCGCTTCGACTCTGGAGTGAGCGAAGACGAGCAAGTCGTCGGCATACCTGATCAACACCGGCGAGCCCGGTATTGTCTCACCGGCATGGCTCCCGCCGGTGTAGTAGCGGACTCCGGCAGCCTTCTCCATCCCGTGGAGAGCAATATTGAGCAGAAGAGGGCTGATCACGCCTCCTTGAGGTGTTCCTTCCTCGGTGGCGGTGAAGCACTCCTTCTCGATGACTCCGGCTTTCAGCCATCGGGTCGCCATTCCCTTTGCGGGGAACGTGCCCAGCATCGTGACGAGGTGCTCGTGATTGATGCGGTCGAACGCCGCTGCCAGGTCCGCATCCAGAACCCACTGTCGCTTCGGACTCTTTCCGTGCGCGACGGTGAATATTGCCTGGATCGCGTCCTGGCAACCCCTGCCCGGTCTGAACCCGTAGGACTTGGGCTCGAAACGGGCCTCCCATTCGGGCTCCAGCGCGTTGACCGTCCGTGCTTGCAGCACCCTGTCAACGATGACGGGAATCCCGAGTGGACGCCGCTTTCCGTTGCTCTTCGGAATGTAGACACGCCGGGCAGGCCGGGGCTTCCGCGAAGCCGAGCCGTGCTGGATCCAGGTGGCCAGTTCGGCCTTTCCTGGGGCCGTGAGCACGACTCTGCCGTCGACGCCCGCCGTCCGGCGGCCAGCATTGACCTCCGTCACCCGTCGCACGCTGACCAGCGTGTTGCTGCGGCTACGGAGCATCAGCTTCTGCAAATTGCGGACCCTCTTCAGGTCCCCTGCCTGCGACGCCGCGAAGATCCGCTGGCGCAGACGGCGTACGTTCTCCTCGGCCGCATCCCAATCGATGGCATGCCAGTTGAGGAAGTCGTCTTCCGGTCCGTTCACCGCGCCGACGTGTGGCGTGGCGTCTAACGTGCCCTTCAGTTCCGTCGTCTTTGTCATTGTCCTCTTCGCAGGCTCACCTGACCCACGTCAGCACCCTTGCGGGTCGGGTCACCCGGACCCTATCCGGCCAGTTATGCGGGACGACCGGTGGAGTTGCCAGTCGTACTGTCCCGGATTCCTGCTTCCTTTCGGCAACCGGCATTCGCTTCTTGGGCCATCCTGTTCCCGCCAGGGGATTCAGCGTTCCTTGCGGTCGGCCTACCCGGTGCGCGGGGCAACCGGGACCCTTGCGGGGTTTCCACGTTCTGCTTGAGCGAGATACGAGCGGGGTGGGTGCCCTCTCTACCCCGGGACGGCGGTGCTCTCCCGGCTGTCTGCTTCTCACCAGCCGGCGCCTGCCGCTTTCCAACGGCCAGTCCTGTACTCCGCTGAAACATCCCATCTGGCGGAGTTCGAAGTTACGAGGCATAGCCAAGGGTTCATTCGCATTCACCCGTCCGCTCATTCCCCTTGCCTGTAACCCCCGGATGGAACGGGAGTCCTTGGGCTTTTCCCCCGGGCTTCACACCCTCCCGTTACCAGGAACGCACGCCGGGGCGGGGACAGGCCCTGAGCACTGGCCCGGAACTACACCCTCTTCAACAGATCCTCCTCTCGGTGAGTTCACTCAGCTCAAGCAACCTCGTGTCGCACGAAGGCTTCCTCGATCGCCCAGCGTGTGCCGGCGATGCGCACCAACTCGGCCACCGCGGTGCTGGCGGGGGCGTAGGCCAGGTAGTAGGCGATCTCGTCCCGGGGGGCCAGGCTGCGGCGGGCCAGCACCCACCGGTGGTGGGCGGGTGTGTCGCCGTCGAAGTCGTCGATGGCGGGCAGGCGGGCGGCTGCCCGGTCGTAGACGCGCGGGCCCTTTGCTCCGTCGCCGCAGGAGTGGCGTTCCCACACCTCGCCGGGCGCCTGGGCGACAGCGAAGTCGATCCGGCCCACGGCATGGACGTGCTGGGACTTCGGCATCGCCAGGACGTAGCCGACGCTGGCTTCCTCCAGCATCCGGCGGAAGCGCCATTCCTGGCCGTAGGCGGAATCCGCGGTCACCCAGGCGATGGGCAGCGGCGAGGCCAGCGTCCGCCCGGAGCCGGCGGGATCGCCCCCACCTGAAGGGGCCAGACCACCGGTAGCTGGGTAGTAGCGTGCTCGTGGTGGTGGAACTCCTTGACGTATCCGGCGGCCACACTTCCGCCGGCCGCCTGCACGACGCTCGCGGGAGTTGCTTCGGCTGCAGGTCCCGTGCCGCGCGTCGACAGTGGGTTGAGGGTGCTGCCGGACTCGCTCAGCCCTGGGCCGGCGGGTCGGCAACGGAGGGTTTCCCAGCGGCACATCCCCCATCCGAACGGCCGCCGCGCTCGCGTGCAGTTCGGTGCACGCGGTTGCTGCCCCATCCGCGTCCCCGGCCTCTCCCTGCCAGCGGGCGACATCGCCTCGGGTGGTGAGGGTGTGGGGATGGTCGGGTCCGAAGATCCGCAGATGGTCCTGGAGCAGTTCAGCGTACGCGGCAGCAGCGCCCGCGGCATCGCCCGCTTTCCCGCGCCAGTGCCCCAGCTCACTGCGGGAGTCGAGGACGGCGGGATGGTCGCCCTCGGGATCCCCCCGCTCCCCACAGAACAAGGCGAGGAATGACCGGGTGCTGAGTGGTTCCGGTGAGGTGGTGTGCTGTTCGTCATGCCCATGGCGCGTTTGGAGTCCGTTACGTTACATTTGACCTATGCGCGCATCGGATTAATGATGATATGTCATTCTACTTGCGTTTTGCAATTGGATAACTTTACTTATTTATTCATTACTTTTTGTTAACCAATTATTTGCTGAGATCATTTGTCGGGCTGTCTTGGCTGTGTTGTTCGTGTGAAGATCCTTTGGTTTTGGGCCGTTGAGGCTCAACTGCTCTGAGCTACCAAGGGAGTTCGTCGTGGTCAGATGGTGGGGGGGCTCCGGGCGCGGTTTGCCCGGCGGCAGGTTGAGACGACCGTTGAGGTGGTCTCCGCGATGGTTGCGGCGGGTGTCCGGGGCAGTGGCCCTGGGGTTGGCGGTGTCGGCGGCCACGGTGGTGGGGGAGGCCGGGGCGGCGGTTGCCGTTGCCCCGGAGTACCAGGTGGTGGCCGAGGCGCCGGCACAGGCCCCGTCATATGGTCCTGCCGAGGCGTCTGATGAGGCGTCGGCGCGGCTGATGGCCAGGTTGCAGGGCCAGCGGATCGAGGTGCTGAACGAGCGGACCGCGGACTCCTCCACGTTTGTGGAGGCGGACGGTTCGCTGACGACGGAGGCGTACGCGGGCCCGGTGCGGGTCAAGCAGGGCGATGGTTCGTGGAAGGACGTCGACACCGCCTTGACGGATGCGGGGTCGGCGTTGAAGCCGCGGGCGGCCGTGGCGGATGTGGCGGTCTCCGACGGCGGTGACAAGGACCTGGCGTCGGTCAGTGACGGGTCGCGGACGTTCGGGCTGCAGTGGTCGAGCATGCTGCCCGCGCCCAGGGTCGACGGCAGCACGGCCACCTACGACATGGGCGGCGGTGCGTCGCTGACGGTGCAGGCGCTGGCGCAGGGCTTCGAGCAGTCGGTCGTACTCGCCCAGGCCCCGACGGGGCCGGTGTCGTACCGGATCCCGCTGACCCTCAAGGGCCTGAGTCTGTCGAAGGACGCGGGCACGGGGCATCTGCTGCTGAAGGATGCGGCGGGCACAGTGGTGGCCGAGGCCGCCGCCCCGCACATGTGGGACGCCTCCAAGGACCCGGTCTCCGGTGAGCCAGTGCACCAGCATGAAGTCGCCACCAGCATCGAAACCGGCAGCGACGGCTCCACGACGCTGGTGCTCACGCCCGACCCGGCGTTCTTTGCGCAAGATCTGACGTATCCGGTCACGATCGACCCGTCCTCGACGCTGGCGGTCACCACCGACACCTGGGTGCAGACCCCGGACTACCCAGACTCCCAGCTCGGGTCGCAGGAGCTGAAGGCCGGCACCTACGACACCGGTACGGACGTGGCGCGCTCGTACGTGAAGTTCGACGTGTCGAAGTTCGCGGGTAAGCACATCCTGGGCGCGACGATGTCGCTGTACTCGTACTACTCGGCGACCTGCGCCACGACCGGCCCGGGCACCCAGGCCAAGCGGGTCACCTCGCCCCTGGACACGACCACGCTCACCTGGGGTGCGCAGCCGTCGACCACGACGACGAACATGTACACCAACACCGGCCACTGGGGGTACGACGCCTCGTGCCCGGCGAACTGGTCGAACTGGACGCTGACCGGGATGGTCCAGGACTGGGCCAACGGCGCGGCCAACTACGGCATCCAGGTCCGCAGCGCGGACGAAACCGACCCCACCACCTGGCGGCGGTTCCGCTCGGCGAACTACACCACCCCGGGCTATGCGCCGAAGCTGGTGGTCAACTACAACTCCCACCCGAGCCAGGCCACCCTGGTCTCCCCTGCGACGGGCACGGCCACCAGGGACACCACGCCCACGCTGCAGGCCAAGGCCACCGACCCGGACGGTGACAAGCTCACCTACCACTTCGAGATCTGGAACTCCGCCGGCACCACGATGATCGCAAGCGGCGACTCGCCGCAGGTCTCCTCCGGCACCACCGGCTCCTGGACCGCGCCTGCGCTGGCGCAGGGCAGCTACAAGTGGCGGGCCCTGGCCCGCGATGGCACGGACGGCTCGACGACCTGGCCGGCGTGGAACACCTTCACGGTCGACACCTTGGCACCGGCCACCACGTCGATCGTCGCCCCCGCCTTCCCCGCAGGGGCGTGGTCGGGTACCCCGGACGGCAACGGCAACCTCTCCGGCTCGTTCACCTTCACCCCACCTGCCAGCGGCCTGACCGGCGTCGTCTACAAACTCGACACCGGATCTTGGACGACCGCCGCTACCACCGGCACCGCAGTGACCAAGACGCTGACCTTCAAGGCCGGATGGCACACTGTCAAGGTCCACAGCGTGGATGCGGCCGGCAACACCTCCGCCGACACGAGCTACTCCTTCGGCGCCGGGCAGGCCAGCCTCGCCTCCCCGGTCACCGGCGACGTGACCGACGACAGCGTGACCCTGAGCGGTCAGCAGGACGGCGGCTTCACCGGCGTCACTTATCAGTACCGCGTGGGTGACCTGGGGACCTGGCAGCCGGTCCCGCCCGCCGATGTCCGTACCTCTGACGGCGGCGCGGTCGCGGCCTGGCCGCTGACGTTCGCGTCCTCGCAGCAGCCCGACGACCTCACCTGGGCCGCGGCCACCACGTTCACCGACGACGGGTCTCTCCAGGTGCGCGCCGTGTTCACCAACGGCTCCACCACCTACACCACCCCTGCGGCGACCTTCACCATCAACCGCAAGGCGGACAACGCGCCCAGCAGCGACATCGGCCCCGGCTCAGTCAACCTGCTGACCGGCGACTTCACACTCAGCGCGACCGACGCGTCCGTCTTCGGGGTGTCGGTAGCGCGCAGCGCGTCCTCGCGCTATCCGCTCGACGGCGCCGACCAGAGCGGCCACCTGGCCATCTTCGGGCCGAACTGGGTCTCCGGTATCGCCGGCGCCCCCAGCGACTGGTCCTACGTCAAACCGACCTCCGACTCGCACGCCGTGAACCTGGTCGCCGCCGACGGCACCGAGACCGGCTTCACCCTGGCCTCCTCGACGTCCTCCGGTGACCTCTGGACGCCGGAGCCCGGCGCGGAGAGCCTCACCCTCACCGACACTCGGTCGGGCGGCGTGGTCTCCTCGTTCGCCCTGGTCACCACCGACGGGGAACGGGACACCTTCACCCGCACCAACACGGGTCAGTCCACCTGGCAGCTCACGACCTCCTACACGGTCAGCGGCGGTCCGGCGACGGCCACCACCGTGGTGTCCAACGAGATCCGCCAAGCGGACGGTGTCAGCTACCTCGCCGAACCCCGCTACGTGATCGCCCCGACCGGGGCCGTGTCCGCCGACCAGTGCGCGGCCCAGCCCGCCACTAAGGGCTGCCGGGTCCTGGAGTTCGACTACGGCCCCGCCACCACCGCCACCGCATCCGCCCCCGGGGACTTCGCCGGACAGGTGCAACAGCTCAGGCTGTGGGCCACCGACCCCGGCGCGGGCGCGGCGACCAGCTCGGTGCTCGCGACCTACCTCTACGACGCCAGCGGGCAGCTGGTCTCCGTGACCGACCCGCGCAGCGGCCTTGCGACCGCGTACTCCTACGACGCGGCTGGGCACCTGCGTACGCTGACCCCGCCGGGTCAGCTCCCGTGGACCTTCGCCTACGGCCAAGTCGGCACCGGCGGCGACAGCGGTCCGGGCATGCTGCTGTCCGTGTCCCGGCCGACCCTGGCGACCGGCACCACCGACACGGTCGACGGCACAGCCACCACCTCGGTCGTCTACCAGGTTCCCGTCTCCGGCGACGGCGCCCCCTATCCGCTCGACAGCGCGACCACCAGCACGTGGGACCAGACGGACAACCCCGTCTCCGGAACCGCGATCATCCCGCCCGGCGGCGAACCCGCTTCCCACGACGGCACCCAGCTCACCGCTGCCGCCTACGCCACGGCCACGATCGACTACTCCGACGCCAATGGGCGCGCGGTGAACACAGCCGGGCCCGGCGGGGCCATTACCACCACCGAGTACGACACGGACGGTAACGTGGTGCGCGAGCTGACCGCCGACAACCGCGCGCTCGCCCTCGGCACCACCACAAGCAGCGACTCGCTGCTCGCCGACCGGCTCGCGAAGGCTGACGGCACCGCGGAACGTGCCGACCTGCTCTCCAGCGAGACCGACTACACCGTCTCCGCCAGCAGCGGCGACGAACTGGACACCGGCGACTACGGGCCGCTGCACACCGTCGTCCTGACCCATGACCTGACCGGTCCGCTGGGCATGCTTCCCGCCGGCACCTCCGTTGCGGCCCGCGCCCATACGGTGCAGAACTACGATGAGGGCCGCCCCTCCGACGCCGCGGTCTCGGACATGCCGACCTCCCGGACCAGCGGGGCCGCAGTCGAGGGTTATCCGTCGGACGGTGATTCGCTGCGGACGGTGAGCGTCTATGACTGGGACACCGGCAACCTGCTCAAGGACGTGGACGACCCGGACGGGCTCGATCTGACCGCCGCCTACACCTACGACGACAACGGCAACCAGCTCACCGAGACCCAGCCGGACCAGGACGCCACCAACACCACCGACACCCTCTACTGGTCAGCCACCGGCACCGGAAGCTGCCAGGGCCGCCCCGAGTGGGACGGGTGGATCTGCCAGACCAGCCCGGCAGCGCCCGCCACCGGCGGCGCCAACCCTGGCGAACTGCCCGTCAAGTCCTTCACCTACGACCGGTACGGCAACACCATTTCCGAAACCGACACCGCCAACGGGCAGACCCGGACCGTCACCACCGCGTACGACCCCGCGGAACGGGAGAAGTCGGTCCAGGTGACCAGCACCACCGGAACAGCCCTCGCCGAGGCGGACCAGACCTACGACCCGTCGACCGGCCAGGTCGCCACCCAGTCCAACGGCACCCAGACCATCACCAAGCACTACGACGCCCTCGGCCGTCAGGTCTCCTACACCGACGGCAACGGCAACTCGTCCACCACCGGTTACGACGCACAGGACCGCCCCGTCACCTCGGCCGACTCGGCACCCGGAACCACAACCTGGACCTACGACCCCACCACCGGCCGGACCCTGTCGATCACCGACTCCGTCGCAGGGACCTTCACCGCCACCGGCTACGACGCCGACGGCAACCTCCTCGGGGAGAAACTGCCCGGCGGCTACACCCTGACACGGACCATCGACACCGACGGCCAGCAGACCGGCAGGACCTACACCGACGCCTCCGGCGAGGTCGTCCTGTACGACCAGGCTGACCTCGCCGTCACCGGTCAACAGACCGACCACGTCGAAAACAACGGCACGACGCTCACGACCGGCTTCCAGTACGACGTCTCCGGCCGGCTGACCCGGGCGCAGGACGACACCGGCGACTCGTGCACCACCCGCTCCTACACCTTCGCATCGGCGGCGCGCTTCGACCGCACCGGGCTGAGCACCGGCCGCAGCGCCACCGACTGCGCCGACGCGACAGCCGACACCACGACCACCACCACCGTGAATCACGGTTACGACAGCGCCGACCGTTTCACCGACGCCGGCTACACTTACGACGCGTTCGGCAACGCCGTCACGGCCCCCGGCGCCTCGCTCGCGTACTACGCCAACAACCTCCCCCGGTCCGAGACCACCGCCACGGCCAAGCAGATCTGGTACCTCGACGCGGCCCAGCGCTTGGCGAGCACTGACAACCAGACCAGCACCGACGGCGGCTCGACCTGGACCGATCAGGGCACCACCGTCAACCACTACGACGGCGACAGCGACAGCCCGGCCTGGACCCAGGACCCCAGCGGCGGCGTCACCCGCTACGTGGACGACCTGTCCGGCGGCCTCGCCGCCGTCACCGGCAGCAGCACCTCGCTCCAGTTCGCAAACCTCCACGGGGACATTGCCACCACGGTGGACCTCTCATCCGGCGCGATCAGTGCCGCCTTCTACGACGAGTTCGGCAACACCGCCAACACCTCCCGGTTCGGCTGGCTCGGTACCGCCGAGCGGCGGGCCGACACGCCCACCGGGCTGATCCTCATGGGTGTCCGCCTCTACGACCCACTCGCCGGCGCCTTCACCTCCATCGACCCGGTGGACGGCGGCAGCGGCAATGCGTACAGCTACTGCTCTTCCGATCCCGTGAACTGCAGCGATACGACCGGCACCTACTCCGAGAGCGAGAACAACAATTCCACCCATGCCGAACGGAAATGGTGTCGGTGGCCTTCGCGCTGGCGAGTTTGCGACATCATCCTGAGCGACGCCCACGCGGCCCGCTCGACGGCCCTGCGAGTGTTCCACGTGACGCTCAAGTCGATGGGCCGCAGCTACGCCGACGCATTCCAGCACATCCTGTGGATGACACTGCTCAGCTGGGACATCGGCCCGGGTTCCGCGCTGGCGGCAGGGCGACGACACGAAGATTACCCGGGCAATCCGTCCTCGGCGAAGAAAATGGCTTACCACAACAACCAGTTGGGGGCGGACATAGGCTCCTGGATGAAGAGTACCTTCCACTATTCCAGGCACGGCGGGGTCTTCGCCAATACCGTCGTGCAGTACGCGCTCCTGTACGCTTGCTACGATAGCCGCGTCGGGGTACCAAAATACATTGCCAGCCAGTACAAGGTCTGTATCCGGTACGGCTACTACTGACCGGCCACCGCCCGACAGGTGGCGGCCCCTTGGTAAACAGCAGATGTCCGGCCCGCCCGTTTGTCCGGGCGGGCCGGATTCTTGGGGGAGGGATGCGGGGCATGCGGATGGTTTTCAAGCGACGAAGGTTCGGGTACGTGGTCGCGGCCGCCGTCGCGGTAGTGGCGGCGACTGGACTTTCGGTCCATGAGATACACAAACACCGCCAGGACGAGCAAATCGACGCACGGCTCGAACAATTGCAGGCGGACCCCATCATCCCGGCGCTCGACCGGGTCCTCGGGCCTCACAAGACACTCCATCGTTACAAGGTCTGCAGGTTCGAGGATGCGCCGTACGTGGAAATCCACTATACGGTGGCGAACACTGAGTCCGTGCGCGAAAAGATCCTGCGGACCGTTCGGGCCGCTGGGTGGCACGCTGACGGCTGGATTGGTGTGGGTAACGACTATTACGCCGTGGACATCGACCGCCAACTCAAAGGCTGGCACAGCAGCCAGTCCTTCCTAAATGTGCACACAGGCGACCTCCTGGTCAATCTGGAAACCATCGACCACTCCGGGTGCCTCTGAGAGGCGTCCCCTAAACGATCTACGGCATGCTCGTACCGTACTTCCCCCGCTTGGGCGACGCTCCGTAGCCGTGCTGCTCCGGGAGTTGCCGGCCTTACCTCCCTACGCAGAGGCGTTGACAGGCCGGTCGGGGCGGCAGTTCGTGCTGCGGGGCACGCTCCGGGCTGGCCCCGGTCGAAACGTCGAGGCAACTCGGCGTGCTGAGTCGAGCTGACCCGGGCCGGGTCTGGGGCGAAGCGGGCACGGGCGGCAACCGGCCGCGCCCGGGAGGCTGGTCTCGGTCTGGGCTGCGGTGTACGCCTACGCTCGATGTTCTGCGGGCGGGTTATTCGAGACCGAGACGGTCCAGGGCGGTCGTCCAGTCCTGCACGAGTGCCTGCTGGGCGGCGGCCAGTGTGACTTTCCCGTCGCAGACGGCGGTCTTGAGTTTGGTTTCGACGGGGTCTTTGAGGTTGTTGATGCCGTGGGTGTGACCGGGGTCGGGAGGCTCCGGCCACAAGTTGCGGGGGTCGTTGGGGTCGCCGCCATCCTCGAGGCTGAGCAGGTGGTCGTACTCGGTGACGCTGGGGCTGCTCGCGGTGCCGTAGGCCTTTTCGCTGAGCTTCTTCTCGGCGCCGGTGATCGAGGCCGGGGGCCGGATCGTGGCGGTGTAGCCCGACCTGCAGATGGTCGTCTTGATCGTTGCCTGCGTGACCGCGGGATTGCGGGCGCCTGGGGTGCACGCTGTGTCGGGGAGCGGTTCGCCCTGCTCGTACCGGTAGTGGCACGACCCGGCCGCGGGCTGTGGCTGCACACGGTAGGTGGCCTGCGGTCCGGGCCCGAGTGGGATCGGCCCACCGCCCGTTTGGGCGGGTCCGCCGGTGGTGGTGCGGGCCGGCGGCGCCGCAGCCCCCGAAGGGCTGCTGGTCCCCGTCACGGTGTGGGGGTTGCAGGCCGCGAGTAGCAGCGTTGCAGCGGCGAACGGAACGAGGCGGACAGTACGGCGCACAGGAACTCCTTCGGGCATGCGGCGCCGACACACTGCCCAACTCCGCGCCGCGCCAAGCCCGGGAACAGGGCACCGCCCCGGCGGCTACTACCGGCTCTGTGTTCGATTGTCAGTGGTGGTTCGTATGCTGCCGGGCATGCCCGATACCCATAAAGACCCCCTTGACCTGCACAGTAAGCCCGAAGTGCTGGATGCTCAGCGGGCCGCGGACGCGGCCTGGGCCCGTGTGGAGGCGTACCGCATGGAGGTGGACGCCGCGCGGAAGGCGAGCGCCCAGCCGCCGGCCGAGCGCGGGGAGCGGCCCGTCCTGCGGCCGTGGACACAGGAGGAGAACGACGAGTTCGCCAGGCTGCATGCCGCGGCGGTGGCTGCCGGTCAGGAACGGCGCCGGATCGTGGACGCGGCCGGCCTCACGTCGAGCTTCGAGCTCGAGCACGAGATGCGGACGCACTCGCGGGAAGATCCGGAGGGCGCCGTCTGAGCGGTGTTCCGCCCCGGGTGGCGGGGGAGGCCGAGGCGGGGGAGGTTCTGCCAGCGTCGTGGACCGGGGCGCCTTCCCGTGTTCGACGGGCTGCTCGGGGGCCTGGGAAGCGGCAGCGTGGTCAGGTGACGGCCTTGCTGAGGCGTTCGACGTTCTGGCGGGCTTGTTGCAGGTCGGCTTCGGCGCGGGCGAGGGCCTGGTCGGCGGTGTGGAGTTCGTCTTCTGTTTCGTGTTCGGTCCAGGTGACGTGTTCGGCCTCGTCCTCGGCCTGACGGAGCTGTTCGTGCAGCTCGCGGGCTTTCGCTTCGGCGCGTTCGCGGGCGTCGTGGGCCCGGTCGTACGCCTTCTTCGCCTCGCGCTGGTCGGCCTGCTGCTGGCGTACGCGGTTGCTGGCGTCGGTGAGGGCCTGGCGGGCGCGCTCCAGCTCCGCCTGATGCTGCCGCCGACGGCGTTCGGCGAGTTCGTCCTCGTGCTCGTCCCGGCCGCGGCCGGCCGGTGGCGGGGCGGGGACAGGAGCGGCGACCTCACGGGCACCGCTGGCGGGGGTGAAGCTGGCGGGCGGCGTGAGGGGTGCGGCCAGGGTGCCGGTGGCCCACTGCCGTGCGGCGTCGGGGTCGGCGATCACCGCGCGCAGTGTGCTCTCCACTTCCCGCAGCACGGTCTGGCTGAGGCGGTGGCCGGCGTCGGCGGCCAGGCGGGTGGCCTGGCGGGACAGGGCGGTGATGACGCGCCACTGCTGTCCGGACAGCTCCCCGTGGGTTTGGCGCAGGGCTTCACCGAGCTCGAGGAACGCGCGGGTCTCGTCCGGTCGGCGGCGGACCAGGAGGTTGCAGGCCCAGGCGGACAGCGTCGGCCGACGCAGGGCGGCGATGGCGCGGGCGGCGTCCCGGTCGCCGGCCCGCCGGGCGACCGCGGCCTTTTCGTCCCGCAGCGCGGTGAAGTCGCCGGGTGGGGCGGTGTAGAGGTCGTCGGTGACGGTCTGGACGTCGACCGGGGTGTCGGCCGCCCGGTCCTTGCTCTCACGGCCTCGCCCGGTCTTGTCACGCGGCGGCATGGCTCCCGCCCCGGCCCGCCGGGTGCCCCTCCGGCACGGTGACCTGCTCCATACCCCCAGCCTCGCCCCGGCCGGCCCCGGGCGCATGCCGGGGTCCGGGCAGCTCGGCCTGGGGCCGCCGGGACGCGCGGCAGGGGTCGAGCCACCGACGGAATAGCGCGTCTCCGGATAGCACGGGGGTGTTCTCCCGGCCTCGCGCCAATGCTGTAACGGATGGGAGGAAGGCCCGTTCCGGCCACTGGAGGTGCGCTAACACCGGGACATGGCTACCGCCCCGCCCCTTTCGTGGGCCCACTGCGGCGATGGTGCATCCGCGAGCGACCCGGTCGGGTGCCGTGGTATCACCGTCCCCGGCTCAGTTCGGTGCCTCACCCACGCCGCCCCCGCGGAGCAGCACGCCTACCTGACGTCCCTGTCCCCGGGGGACGACCTGGACCTACGGGGTACCACCATCGCGCAAGCCTTGCTCGACCAGATCCTCTCCCGGCTCACCGATCCCACTACGAGCCTCGCGAGGATCGGCACCGCCCAGTTCGACTCGGCGATCTTCACCGGGGATGCCTCGTTCGGCTCGGCCACCTTCACGCGGGATGCCCGGTTCAACTCGGCAACCTTCGCCGGGACCGCCTGGTTCGGCTCGGCGATCTTCACCGGGGATGCCTCGTTCGGCTCGGCCACCTTCACGCGGGATGCCCGGTTCAACTCGGCAACCTTCGCCGGGACCGCCTGGTTCGGCTCGGCCACCTTCAACGGGGATGCCCTGTTCGACTCGACCACCTTCGCCGGGACCGCCCTGTTCGACTCGACCACCTTCGCCGGGACCGCCCTGTTCTATTTGGCAACCTTCACGAATGCCTGGTTCGACTCGGCCACCTTTACCCAGGATGCCCAGTTCGACTCGGCCACGATCACCGGGCAAGCGCGGTTCGGCTCGGCCGTCTTCGCCAAGGATGCCTGGTTCGACTCGGCCACCTTCATCGGGGAAGCCTCGTTCATTTCGGCGTCGTTCGAGCGGGCTTCGTCCTTGGGGCCGCTGGTCTGCGGGGGTGTGCTGGATCTGTCTGCCGCCTCCTTCGGGGCTCCGGTCACCGTGGAGGTGGCCGCGAGGCGTCTGGTGTGCCGACGGACCCGGTGGTCGGAAACGGCCACGCTCTGGCTCCGTTACGCCGAAGCCGACCTGAGCGACGCGGTCTTCGAGTACCCGTTGGCCGTTGCCGACCGCCAGCGTCCCTTCACCGCGCGTGCGGGAACGACGCTGGACGAGAGCGTGCTGGCCGGTCTGCCGGAGCAGGCCCGCGTGACGTCATTGCGAGGCGTGGACGCCGCGCACCTGGTACTCACCGACCTCGACCTGTCCAGCTGCCTGTTCTCCGGCACGATCCACCTGGACCAGTTGCGCCTGGAGGGCCGCAGCCAGTTCCGCACGGCCCCGATGGGCGTCCACCGCCATGGCTGGCTGCCGGTGCGTCACACGCACCGCAGCACGCTGGCCGAGGAGCAGCACTGGCGCCACACCAGGCCCGATGCCGCTCCGGGATGGCTGGCGGCTCCGCCCGGTGTCGACGTGGTTCAGCCAGGGGCGCTGGCGGCCGTCTACCGGGCGCTGCGAAAGTCCTACGAGGACTCCAGCAACGAGCCCGGTGCCGCGGACTTCTACTACGGCGAGATGGAAATGCGCCGTGCGGACCCCGGCACCGACCGTGCGGAGCGCGGGCTGCTCACCGCCTACTGGGCCCTGTCGGGCTATGGCCTGCGCGCCGCGCGCGCTCTCGGCTGGCTCCTGGCCGCCGTCACGTTCACCGTGCTGGTGATGATGCTGTGGGGGCTGCCCAAGGACGGCACACCCTCCCGTACCACCGGCACCATCACCGGCCAGCACATCACGTTGACCACCCACAGCCCGGACCCGGCGAATCCCGCAGGGTCGGTCAGGAAGCGCCTGACGAGCGACCGGTTCGAGAAGAGCCTGCGCGTCGTCGTCAACAGCGTGATCTTCCGCTCCTCCGGCCAGGACCTCACCACCGCCGGCACCTACACCGAAATGGCCTCGCGCTTCACCGAACCCGTCCTCCTCGGCCTCGCAGCCCTCGCCGTCCGCGGCCGCATCAAACGCTGACCCGCCCCGATCCCGACGGACCCGCCGATCACCGTCCCGGTCGGCACCGCCCGCCCGCAGAACAAGGCGAACCCTGGACCGATGTCCGCCACCTACGTTGCGAGGGGGTCACCCGGGCGCGGGCTGTCCCGGGCGGCCTGGTGGGGGCTACGCGCCGCAGGGGGTGTCGTTGTTTCGCAGGGAGTGGGTGGTGTCGTTCATGCCGTAGGAGCGCAGGTCGTGGATGGTGCCTCCGTCGCGGCCGACGCACACGTGGCGGCCGAAGTAGTTGTCCTTCTGGTAGACCCGTGCGGTGCGGCTGCTGTTGTTGATGATGGAGCTGCCGTGGCCGCGGATGTAGTCGGGCAGGTGCCTGACGCTGCCGTCGACGGCGCGTTTGACGTAGGGCTGGCCGCCGTAGTTGATGTCGGGGTAGATGCACACGTATCCGCGGGGGCACTGGATCTGGTCCCGGGGCTGTGCGGTGACGGCTGCCTGGCTGGTGTGGGCCGGTGCGGGGGTGTAGACGATGTCCTGGTCGGGGCAGCCGTCGGCGAGGCGGGTCAGGGCGTCTCGTTCGGCCGGGTCGACCGACAGGCCCCAGGTGAGTTTCACGCTGAGCCAGTCGGCGGTGTAGCGGCAGGTGGCGTCGGGGGAGGGCGGCATCCAGGTGGCGGGGTCCTGATCGGCTTTGCTCCGGTTGGAGCGGGCGGTGACGGCGACGAGGTGGCGCGGGTCGGCGAGGTAGTTGGCGTAGGCGACCCGATGGGCCTTGGTCCAGCGGGAGGCGCCGGAGTCCCAGGCTTCGGCGAGCGGGACCAGGTGGTCGATGTCGAGGGCGCGGGCGCCGGTCACGGTGGTGTCGTCGTACCAGGAGTTCCAGGACCCGCCGGTCAGGGTGCAGGTGCCGGCCACGGTCGGCGCGGTGACGGCTTCCTCCAGCAGAACCTCGGCCCTGGTGTTGCAGCCGTTGTGGTCGGCGTCGATCCAGCCGCCGAAGCTCGATTCGCGGTTGTAGCCGGTGCGGTCCTCGGCGGCCAACGGAAGTGTCGCTACGGCCTGGTGGAGGGCGACGCTGTGCTGTGCCGGGGGGTCGGCGGCGTGGGCGGGGGCGGTCACGGTCACGGCGGCGCAGGCCAGCAGGCCGGCGAGCGCGGTACGGATCACGGATGGCATGCCCGTCGTCTACCGGCCGCGGAGCATCGCGGGTTCCCGGTCCGAGCGGGAAACCACACGGCAGGATGAAGCGGCCCATGCTTCCGGGTGAGTTGGCGTCGCATGGCCGTGACGGACAGGCAGGCGGCTGTGCTGGGTGTTCGGGGCCGTCCGCCCGCCCTGTTCATGGCAGGGCGCCCGGGCCTCTGGCGGCTGTCCAGTGGCCGTGGCGCGGCGCGGGACAGGGCGACCTGATCGGGAATGCGCCCTGGACACCGATCCTGCGGTCTGGAGTACAGCCGGGAATGCATTGCCCGGACTGCCGCCCGCACTGCCGCTGTCGTGGCCGGCATGCGCAAGGACAACGCCGCCGCCCTTGCTCGTCCGAGCCCCACGATGGCCGGGCGGCGGTCGCGGCTGCGCATCCTGCTTCACTCCGCGCCCTGGGGAAAGCACGGTGGCACTGCCGTTGTCCGGCGCCCTGGAGCGCAGACACGAGCGCCTGCAGCGGCAGCCCGGGGTGGGATCGCCACAGCCGGCCGCCGCGAGGAGCGAGGCGGCTACGGCCTCATGTTGCTGATGCGCTCATGCGCTCGACGTCCTGACGGGCTTCTTGCAGGTCCGCTTCGGCGCGGGCGAGGGCCTGGTCGGCGGCGTGCAGCTCGTCCTCGGCCTCGTGATCCTGCCAGGTCGCGGACTCGGCATCGTCTTCGGCCTGGCGCACTTGTTCGTGCAGCTCGCGGACTTTTCGATCGGCGCGTTCGCGGGCGGCGCGAGCCCGGTCATGCGCCTTCCTGGCCTCGCGTTGGGCGACTTGCCGCTCGTGGACCTGGGCTCCGGCGTCGGTGAGGGCCTGGCGGGCGCGCTCCAGCTCCGCCTCATGCTGGCGGTGGCGTCGCGCGGCGAGCTCGTCCTCGTGCTCGTCCGGACGGCGGCGCCGCCGGTCCCGGCCTGGCGCGGGACCGGCCGGTGATGGGGCTGGCGCGGGAGCGGCGCCCGTACGGCCGCCGCCGGTGGGGGTGAAGGCCGAGGGAGGTGTGAGCGGGGTGGTGAGAGTGCCGGTGGCCCATTGCTGGGCGGCGTCGGGGTCGGCGACCACCGTGCGCAGCGTGCTCTCCACTTCCCGCTGCACGGTCTGGCTCAGGGGGTGGCCGGTGTCGGCGGCCAGGCGGGTCGCCTGGCGGGACAGCGCGGAGATGACGCGCCACTGCTGCCCCGACAGCTCCCGCATCCGCTCGGCATCGAGTTCCCCGTGGGCCTGGCGCAGGGCTTCTCCCAGCTCGAGGAACGCGCGGCTGTCGTCCGGCCGGCGGCGCACGAGGAGGTTGCTCGCCCATGCCGACAGGGAGGGTTTGCGCAGGGCCGCGATGGCGCGGGCAGCGTCCCGGTCGCCGGCCCGCCGGGCGTCTGCGGCCTTCTCGTCCCGCAGCGCGGTGAAGCCGCCGGGTGGGGCTGTGTAGAGCTCGTCGGCGACGGCCTGGACGTCGACCGGGGCGCTGTCGGCCACCTGGTCCTTGTTGCCGTGGTCTCGCCCGGCCTTGTCACGCGGCGGCACGGCTCCCGCCCCGGCCCGCCGGGTGCCGGTCCGGCACGATGACCTGCTCCATACACCCAGCCTCACCCCGGGCGGCCACAGACGCATGCTGAGTCCGGCCCGGCAGCCCTGGCGAGCCGTGCTCGCCGTAACTGCCGTTGCGCCGGCCCTCGCACGCTCAACGCGGCAGGAGTGAGCGTTTCGACCTGGCATCCTTCGGACAAGGGCGTTGCGTCCGGTGCCCGTCCAAAACCCATGAGAAGCATGGCCTGATGGCGAAGCGAAGGACTGACTACTGGAGTGAAAACTACTGTGACCGGCGGTTCCATCCGCCCCACCTGACCGGCTTGCCCTACTGGTTCTTCTGCCGACGCGAACCCGGCCACGAGGGAGCTTGCGACTGCGAAGCAGCTCACGAAGCGACGAACACGACGGACTGAACGAGAGGCCTACGTCGGACATCCCTTCCGGCGTACCGGTCCATCACCCCGCATACAGCAACTCAGAGCACCGGCGTGAACGCGATCTCCACAGGTGGCAATACCCCAAGCTGCCGAAGTAGGAAGCGAATCGTCGGCCCGGCTGGCGGCTGAGGGCGAACCAGCGCAGGTGCCACCTGCGGGCACGACCGCCGCGTCGGCTCACCCGGGTTGCGTCGCAGGACGCAACCCGCGCCGAACGGGTAGATCAGCACAGCGGTGTGCAGAACCTGCACGCGGTGCTCGTCCCGGTGATAGGTCTCGTTCCGACGGCGGGGTCCAGGACGGCGGGGATGGGCAGGGACTGGCGGAAGACGACGAGCGCGGCGAACGGGTAGTCGGTGGTGAAGTGCTCGCTGCGCGCGAGCAAGTCGGCCCAGAGGGCCGAAGCAGGAACTCCACCGGGGAACTCGAGGCCGCCGCACCGCTTTCGGCCGTTACTGCGCCTGCTCACGGGGCGGAGCGCCAACTGTCCGGTATGGGGGCCTCGTCGCCCGCAGCGGCTGCGTGCGCTGCCGTGCCGGAGCCGCCCGGCGGGTCGGCGGCGCTGTCCGCCTGGGCGCGGGCCTGGTCGCCCGAGAGCGTCCGCAGCGGCACTTCTTTCAGGCGGGTGGAGAGCACGACGGCTGCCAGCAGCAGGATGGCGACGACCGCGAACACCACGTCGCCGGCGTCGGAGAAGCCGACGAGGAAGGGGTGGCTCAGCGGCTTGGCGAGGCCGTTCAGGAACGACGTGTCGTCCAACCCGCCAACCGCGTGCCGGTGCAGCAGGGCGAGCTGACCGGGGTGGGCCTGGCCCGCGGCGACGAACGCCGGGGCAGCGGCCGCCTTGGCGTACTCGTGGCCGATCGTCGAGCCGGCCCGGGAGAACAGGAGGGACAGGAAGACCGCGGTGCCCAGGGTTCCGCCGATGGAGCGGAAGAACGTCGACGCGGCCGATGCGACGCCCATGTCCTTGGCGGGTACGGCGTTCTGCATGGCCAGCACCAGGCTCTGGATGTTCAGCCCCAGGCCGATGCCGAAGGCCCCCATGTAGAGGTCGGTCCGCCACAGGGCGGTGTCGGCGCCGATCGTGACCATCAGGCCCATGCCGATGACCATGAGGACCGACCCGGTCACCGGGAGGATCTTGTAGCGGCCGGTGCGGGCGATGAACTGGCCCGAGCCGAGGGAGGCCAGCATCAGTCCGGCGATCAGCGGGAGCAGCAGCAGCCCGGACCTGGTCGGCGAGGCGCCCTTGACGATCTGCAGGTAGAGGGGGATCACCGAGAGGCCGCCGAACATCGCCATGCCGACGATGGTGATCTGCCCCGCCGCGACGGAGAAGGTGCTGCTGCGGAACAGCCGCAGCGGCAGCAGCGCGTCCTCGCCCATCCGCTGCTGGACCTGTACGAACAGGGCGAGACCGGCCGCACCGGTCACGTAACAGGCGAAGGAGCCGGCCGAGGCCCAGCCCCAGCTCTGCCCCTGTTCGGCCACGACCAGCAGCGGCACCAGTGCGACCGCCAGCAGCGCCGCGCCCCACCAGTCGATGCGCCGCTCGCTGCGGACGTGGTCCAGGCGGAGGACCTTGGCGACGACGACCAGGGCGAAGGCGGCGACGGGGACGTTGATGTAGAAGATCCAGCGCCAGCCCGCGGCGCCCAGGAAGCTGTCAGTGCCGGACAGTAGGCCGCCGAGCACCGGGCCGAGGACGGAGGCGCTGGCGAATACGGCCATCATGTAGCCCTGGTAGCGGGCACGCTCGCGGGGCGGGATGATGTCGCCGATCACGGCCAGGGCGAGCGGCATGATGCCGCCGGCGCCGATGCCCTGGAACGCGCGGAACGCGGCCAGTTCGTACATGGACTGGGACAGGCCGCACAGGGCCGACCCGATCACGAAGATCACGATCGAGAGCATGAACAGCCGCTTGCGGCCGTAGATGTCCGAGAGCTTGCCGAACAGCGGCGCGGCGATCGTCGAGGTGATCAGGAACGCGGTGGTGACCCACGCCTGCGCGGACAGCCCGTTGAGGTCGTTGCCGATCGTCTTGATCGCCGTGGAGACGATCGTCTGGTCCAGCGCGGCCAGGAACATGCCCAGGACCAGTCCGGACAGGATCGTGAGGACCTGCCGGTGGGTCAGCGCGGTCTGCGGCGGCGGGTCCGCCGGGCGGTCTGCGGTGGCACTCATGGGCGTCGCCTTCTTCCCTGGCTGTCGGTGGAAACGGAGCGCGCGGCCCCCTCGTGGCCCTGACCGGACTGTCGGGAATTGGCCTAGTCCAGCCGGGGAAGTTCCACGACGAAGACCTCGACCGGGCCGTCGTGGCGGCAGGCGAGCGGGACCTGCTCCTCGCGCGGGCTGTACAGGCAGGTCAGCTCGGGATACGTCCGTCCTCCGATGGTCATCCCGGGCCCCACGGACCAGGCGACCTGGGCCCGGTCGGCTCCGAGGGCGAAAACCCCCCGGCCGGACAGGCGCAGGACCGACATGCGCACGTCGGCGTTGGGCCCGGAGTAGTCGAAGTACCGGCCGAGGTGCTTGACCTCCACGCCGGGTTCGACCTGGTAGTAGGCGAAGGCCGCCGGGTGCATCAGGATCGGGGCGCTGTAGGCCTCGGGCGGGATCACCAGCCTCTTTCCGGCGTACTCGTCGTGGAGGGCCTCCACGCCGTCACGCACCCGCTGCTGCCCCGTCTGCGGATCGGTGTCGATGTACTGGCCGTCCCTGAACTCGCCCTTGAGCCGGAGCCTTTCGGTGGCCTCCTTGTACTTGGCGGCCCAGTCCTTGCCGCCGACCGGGTAGTCGTTGCCGAAGCCGTACTGGAGGAGCAGTTGCGCGCCGTGCTCCTTCATCTGGGGGCCGTAGTAGGCGCCCTTCGGGAAGTAGGCGATGTCGCCTGCGACGATGTCCTGGCCAGGCGCGTAGTTGACGGCGCCGAACTCCGTCCACCGGATCTGCTGGAACCCGTGGTGGTGCCGCGGGTAGCGGGCGGCCGTGCCGCCGTCGAGGCTCTCCTGGTTCCGTACGAACCTGAACCTCATGTCGTCCTTGCCGACGTCGCCGAGCAGGGACTTGTGCTCGGTGTCGGACGCGGGACGGGCTCCTGGCCTGTCGTCCTTTGGCTTCTCGCTCGCGGGAACGTCGGCGATGACTGCTATGTCCATGGGTACATCTCCCTGTCCGGCGACCGTGACCCCTGCGTGGGCCTGTCGCCGTGATGGATGGTTCCGGCCCCGGCGCGGACGCCGGGCGGGGCGGGCTCCTCACATCTGCTCGGCCCACCGCTCGATCAGCGGGGCCGCGGCGCGCAGCGCCTCGATCTCCTCGTCGTCGAAGGCGGCCAGCAGGGAGTCGGTGAACCGGTCGGCGATGGCGCTGCTGCCCGAGCGCAGCGCCTGCTCACCCTCCTTCGTCGGGGCCAGCAGCATGCGGCGCCCGTGCTGCGGATCGGGCGAGCGGGCCACGAAACCGCGCTGTTCCAGCAGGGCCACGGTGGCGCCCATCGCCTGCGGGGTGATCTGCTCCTGCCGCGCCAGATCGGCCGTCGTCGCCGGGCCGTCGCGATTGAGCCGGGAGAGGACCCGCAGCTCAGGGCTGGTGAGAGCCGCCTCGCCCGCGCCGTCCCGGATACGCCGCTTCAGCAGGCTGACGCTCATCAGCATCGCCGCCGCGACCTCGTACGCCTTCGCTCGCTCCATGAATAGAAGCCTAATCTTGCAATGCAAGCTTGGCAATATCAGGCTTGCAAGGCTAGGTTGTCATAGTGCGGACGGACGCCCGTCTCCGCGCTATTCGCGGCGCCAGCGGGGGTTACGGCGCCAGATGCCTGCCGCAGCCGGGGGCGGGCGCGGCCCCGCCCCCGGCGCCCGGCCAACCGGTGCGCCGCGGGCGGCCGCTCCTCCCGCGTCCGCGTCATCGCCCTCGGCGCCGCCCGGCGTCGTCTGCCGGCCCCGTGCCCCACTCCGAAAAGAGGAACCATGACCGTCAGCACCATCGATCCCACCTGCGCCCTGGTCGTCATCGACCTGCAGAAAGGCCTCGCCGGCCTGGCCCCGGCGAGTGTCATCGAAGGCGCCTCTCGTCTGGCGGGGGCTTTCCGGCAGCGCGGCCTGCCCGTTGTGCTGGTGAACGTCACGGGCGGCCCCGCCGGGCGCACCGAGTTCCCTCCGGCCGGAGCCGGCCGGCCGTTGCCGCCCGACTTCGCCGAGCTGATCGACGAACTCGACGCCGCGCCCACCGACATCCGGGTGACCAAGCGGCGCGTCAGCGCCTTTCACGACACCGGCCTGGACACTCACCTGCGCGACCTGGGCGTCACCCAGCTCGTCCTCGCGGGAGTGGCGACCGGCTCCGGTGTCGAGTCCACCGCACGCTCGGGCCGCGACCACGGCTACCACGTCGTGGTGGCCGCCGACGCGGTGAGCGACCCGGACGAGGCCGTCCACCGCCACAGCGTCGAGCGGATCTTCCCCAAGATCGCCGAGACCGCAACGGTGGACGAAATCGTCTCCCTGCTGCACGAGCGCTGAGACGGCGAGGGCTTCCGTGAACGTCCCCGGGCCCCGAGGGGCGTTCAGCCCTTCGCGGCCGCGTCGAAGATGCCCTGCAGGAAGTCCATGACCTTCCGGTGGGCTTCCCGGCTCTGGCCGGCGTGCCGCAGGCTGCCGATGTAGGCCGCGAGGACGGCTTTGATGGCCGCGCTGTAGATGGTCAGCATGAAGTGGTCCTCGGGCAGGCCGGCGTGTGCGGCGAGCGCGGCGCCGGCGTACTCGCCCGCCTCGGCGACGTGGGCACTGCTGATGGCCTTGAGTTCGGGGTTGGCTTCGTGCATGGCCTCGGCGAGTGCGAACAGTTCGGGGTCGGCGAGCTCCTCCTCCTGTGCGAGCCAGGTGTCCAGGATCGTGATGAGGTCCCCGTCCGGTTCGGCGTTCATGGCGGCGGTGAGCCGGCCCGCGATGGAGTCGGCGAAGGACGTGGCGATGTCGATCTTGGAGGGGAAGTAGCCCGACACGGTGCGGGGCGCGACCTCGGCGGCTTCGGCGATGTCGGCGATCGTCGTGGCCGCGTAGCCGCGCTCGGCGAACAGGCGCATGCCGGTGCGCTGGATGAGTGCGTACCTCTTGGCCCTGGAGCGTTCCCGCAGCCCGGTGCGGGGCGCGGGAGCGTCGGCGGACGGGGGGAGAGCGGTGGCGTCCATGCGTGGATTCTAGCGCGAGCAGCATTTTTGCCGTTGATGGCAATTAAGCATACCGTTGCATCGTTGTGGCCGGAGGGGGATTTCCTCACCGGCCGTCGTCCCGGAACGCCGAGGAGACCCGTGTCGACCCTCCTGTACCGACTCGCGCGCTGGTGCTTCCAGCACCGGCGGCGTGTCCTGGCCGTCTGGTTCGTGCTGGTCATCGCCGTCATCGGCGTCGCCCAGGCGTCCGGCGGCAAGACCAGCGACACCTTCACCATCCCCGGCACGGAGTCCCAGCGGGCGACCTCGGTGCTGAAGAAGGACCTGCCCGCCGCCTCCGGCGGCTCGACCCAGGTGGTCTTCGCCGCCGGCTCGGACATCACCGCCGCCCGTTACGAGAAAGCGATCGACACGGCCGTCACGGAGCTGGGCACCCTGCCCCAGGTCGCCACGGTCGCCAACCCGTACCGGGCCGGGACCGTCTCACCGGACAAGCGGATCGCCCTGGCCACCGTCTCCTACATGGTGCAGGCCGGCGACGTGAAGAACAGCACCGTCGACGGACTCGGCCCCGCCGTCCGGGCCGCCCGCTCGGCTGGCCTGCAGGTCGAGTTCAGCGGCACGGTCTATCCGAAGCCCGGGAACGCGGCAAGCCCCGAACTGGTGGGCTTGGCAGTGGCGTTGATCATCCTCCTGCTCACCTTCGGCTCACTGGTCTGCGCCGGCATGCCGATCGTCACCGCCCTGTTCGGCGTCGTCATCTCCATGATGGGCATGACCGCGCTCGCCGCCGTCACCGACATCGCCTCCGCGGCCACCTCGGTCGGCGCCATGCTCGGCATCTCCTGCGGCATCGACTACGCCCTGTTCATCCTGTCCCGGTACCGCACCCACCTGCTGGCCGGACACCATCCACGCGAAGCCGCCGGACGGGCGGCCGGCACCGCCGGCAGCTCGGTCGTCTTCGCAGCCCTGTCCGTGGTGATCGCGCTGTGCGGTCTGGCCGTGGCCGGCATCCCGTTCCTGACCACGATGGGCCTGGCCGCCGCCGGATCGGTCCTGGTGGCGCTGCTGATAGCCCTCACCCTGCTGCCGGCCGCCTTCGGATTCGCCGGCCCCCGCGCCGCCCGCTTCTCCCGCCTGCCCGTGCTGCGCCGCGCCCTTCCGGCCACCCGCACCGCCGTGGAAGGGCCCGAGAAACTGACCGGCACCCGCTGGGCGACCTGGGTCGTACGGCACCGCGTCGCCGTCCTGGTGACCGGCGTCATCGCCCTGGGCGTCCTCGCCCTGCCCACCGCGCACATGGACCTCGGTCTGCCCGGCGCCGGCTCCCGCCCCACCAGCGACACCTCCCGCCGCGCCTACGACCTCACCAGCGAACACCTCGGCGTCGGCTACAACGGCACCCTGTCGGTCGTGGCAGAGAACATCACCAGGACCGCCCAGGCCCAGCAGATCGCCACCTCCCTGGGCAAGGTCCCCGGCGTCGCCACCGCCTCCGTCGCCACCATCACCCACCGCATCGCGCTCATCAGCGTGGTCCCCACCACCGGCCCCAACGACCCGGCCACCACCGACCTCGTCCACCACATCCGCGACGACCGCACCGCCATCGAAGGCGACAGCGGCACCCGCATCCTCGTCGGCGGCCCCACCGCCACCAACATCGACGTCTCCACCAAACTCGGCAACGCCCTGCCGGCCTTCCTGATCACCGTCGTCAGCCTGGCGTTCATCCTGCTGACCTTCGCCTTCCGCACCATCCTGGTCCCGATCAAATCGATCATCGGGTTCCTGCTGTCGGTGGGAGCCTCCTTCGGCGCCGAAGTCGCCGTCTTCCAATGGGGCTGGTTCAAGGACGTGTTCGGGATCGACAAGAGCCAGTCCCTCAGCTTCCTGCCGATCATCGTCCTCGCGATCGTCTTCGGCCTGTCCAGCGACTACGAGGTCTTCGTCGTCTCCCGGATCAAGGAACACTTCACCAGGCACGGCGACGCCCGCCAGGCCGTGATCGTCGGGACCGGCCAGTCCGCCCGCGTCGTGACCGCCGCCGCCCTGATCATGGCCGCCGTCTTCGCCTCCTTCCTGTTCACCCCCGACCCGATGATCAAGTCCATCGGCTTCAGCTTCGCCGTCGGCGTCCTCATCGACGCCTTCGTCGTCCGCCTCACCCTGGTCCCCGCGGCGATGGCCATCGCCGGCAAGCGCATCTGGTACCACCCGCGCTGGTACGGCCGCCTCGTCCCAGACCCCGACATCGAGGGCGAACAACTCGAACGCCACCTCGCCCAGCACCGCGAGCCGACCACCGTCTGATCCGTCGTGGCGCCCGCCCGAACATTGAGCAGGACCAGGCCGCGCCCGAGCAGAAGGGCACCAACTGGTTCTCCCGCCTACGCGGCTGACGCGGGCAAGCCTCCGGCAAAAGCGGGCAAGCCCAAGTCCATTCGGGCAAACCGCGCCGTCGATGGAGAAGAGGTCACCCTGCTTCACAATCCACTCGTTCCTGGCCAGGACGGTCGCCTAGAGTTCGACCGCTACACCTGGAGTCAGGAGTCGAGATGGATACTCAGCCAGCAGTTCTCAGCGCGGTGAACAGCGGAGTCGACTCCTGCGAACCACTGCACAAGGTCGGGCGGGAACTGTGCGCTGGCAGCGAGTGATGGCGCCGGCCGGCTGCCGGTGTCAGTGCAGACCTCTGCCCGGCGCACACCGCTCGCCCGAGGCGGCCGGGCACGGGCGTTCACCTCGGTGGTGTGGGCGCAGCGGTGTATGCGGCGGCGGCGCGGCCGTGCCGGTCGCGGATCAGCCGCCGGACTATGGGCGCAGCGCCGGCGTTCGGCTGGGCGCCGGCGTCCTTGCCGGCACGGCAGGCGGCCGCGGTCTGCTCGGCCAGGGCGCGCAGCTGGACCCGGGCCGAGGCGGGGCGGTGGTCGGCGCGCAGCCACCACGGGTCCAGCCCGAACCCGCGCGGATCGTGCTGGCCGCGGCGGATGCGGGTGAATGCGCCCATGCAGTCCAGCAGCGGCCCGGCGTGCAGCGGCCCGCCCAGCACCAGCCCCCGCTGCGGGGCTTGGTCAACGTCGGCCAGCCAGGGCCTCCCCAGCTGGGTTGCGAGTTCGCGGAAGAACGCCCTGTCCGGCCGGAACGGGCGTACCGGCCGCCCGCCCCGTGGTCGTCCCAGATCCACTCCTGCATGCCGGGGTCGAGCAGCACGCGCGCGAGCGCCACCGTCTCGGGGAAGACGACCGCGTCGCGGGCGATGACCCGCCACCACCAAAACCGCGGTCCGGCGTCCCCGCCCGCGACCGCATGGAGCCGGGCCGGCCAGATCCGCTCCCGCTCCCACTGCAGGGCCTGCTCCCACCACGCACACACCACTGCATGGGCCATGGCGAACACCCGGCCCGGATCCGCCCCGGCTGCAACTGCGGTCCGGGCGACCTTCGGCCAGGCCCGCTGCGCTGCGGCAATCTCCAGGACGGCGCGCAGGTCCAGGTGGTGGTGGCGGTGGCCGTCCCCGGCGGTGAGCATCCACCGCTGGTGGCGGGCACAGGCTCGCTGCCAGGGCGCGACGTACCGCACCACCGCGGTGTCCTGGCCGGTGCGGGCCGCGGTGCACAGCGCGCACCCGTACGCCACAGGCCCGTGCTCCCCGGCCGAGGCGACCTTCCACCGGCCTGCCGGTCTGCCGGACCCGGCGGTCTCGCCGGTCCGGTCCGGCGTGCCTGATTGCGGCTCGTCGTTGAACGCGGGCAGGGCCCGGGCCAGATCGCGCTCGCTGACTCCGCCCAGCTGGGCGAGTAACTGCCAGCCCGCCGGGTTCAGCAGTACCTCGGCGTCGTCGCGCGGGCCGAGATCGTCCCTGGGCCGAGACCCGGACCAGGTCCACCAGGGCAGCAGTGCGGCGGGTTCCATGCCGTAGCGGCAAGCCAACCGGGACAGATACGACCACGTTGTCTCCCCGGCCACCGGGGCAACGCGAAATAGCACGGACCGGAGGGCCGGTTGGGCTTGGGCAGCGCTGCGGGGACCGGCGGCCTGACTGGTTTGTGCCGGGCGCCGTTCCCGCGTCCTGGCACCGGGGACACGGCCCGGGGAGGGGGCTCGGTCATGATTCACCTGTTTCTGCGCTGGTGCCGGGAATGTGCCCAGGACGACGGGCGGGCCGGGGAGGGCTGTGGCTGGACGGGATCCCCGGTGTGGCGGATGAGTTGCTCGGTGCGTTCGCGGTAGGCGGCGAGGGCGTCTGCCCGGCCGGGCAGAAGGAGGGTGAGCGCGCTCTGGTAGGCGGCGACGGTGGGCCAGGCGGGGCTGTCGCCGTGGAGGGGCATGTGGCGGCCCCACTCGTCCCACATGGGGTCGGTCAACGCCGTGGTCATGGCGTCCGGGACTGCTTCGACATCGAGTCCAGTGGGCGGTGCGGGCAATCCGGCCTGGGCGGCGGGGCCGAGGTGGACGAGGACCAGTTCCAGGGCCGCGGAGGTGGCGGTGGCCAGTTCCACTGCGCGGCGCAGGGCCTGGTCGGGCGCGGCCTGGACCGCGTGCTGCAGTACCTGCCAAAGCCCTCCCACGTACCGCCGTGCCCAGCTGCGTCCCGGGCTGCGGCTGCGGTACGCATTGCCTTGGCCTGCTCGGGGAAGACCCGGCACAGCGCGTCCAGGAGTTCGTCCTCGCCGACGTCCTCACCGCCGCCGGCGAGCAGCCGGCCCAGGACGAGAGCGAGGCCGCGGTCGAGGCGCGGCAGGGGCACGACCGCGGCCGGGTCGCGTGCGGCGGTGGTGACGATGGCCCGCAGCAGGGCGTGCTGGTCAAGGCCCGGCACGCGGCGCGCGGCCGCCTCGGCCGCGTTGTGGCGCCGCTGCCAGCTGTCGTCATCACGGGCATCCCCTGCCGCAAGCCGTTTCCCGTACCGGTCGAGCTCGTCCGTAACCGCGGTCCGCAGCCGGGCCACGCCGCCCGGGGAGCCTTCGGCTGCCCAGCAGGCCCAGGCCGCCGCCACTGGCAGCGCCCTGCCCTGACGGGAGGACCTGGCCAGCAACATAGCCCGGCTCACGGTCTGGGGCAGCAGGTGCGAGGCGGTGCCTCGGCCGCGCCCCAGGTGCTCGCGGGGGTGGGGTGGCAGATAGTGCGCTGCCCGCCACCGCTCCAACTGCGCCTGGGAGACGGTCAGTCCGAGGTCGGCGAGTGCGGCGATGAGCGCAGCATCGGCACCTGAGGGCGCGGAGCGGGTCACCTGCCTCAGGCTACAGCCCCGCGAAGTTTCAGCCGGAGGCCGTCCAGCGGTGTGAGGAGATGGCACCCGGCGCCGCGCACAGCGGCGCCGGGAAGGAACCGATCACCATGCCGGTCAGTACGCCGACCGCCTTGACAGCCGTGCTCGCCAGCCTGCCGCCTGCCGCCATGGCGCTGTTCCTGCTCGCGCGCTGGGGCCGGCCGATGGTCCTGCTGCTCGGACTGCTGGTGTCCCTGCGCGGGGTCCGCGGCGCTCACCGGGCAGCGATGTTCGGCCAGTTCGCACAGGCCCTCCGCCGATGCCGGAACCGCCCGCCGGGCACCTGACGCGAGGATCCGATGCCGCTGTCTCCTGCGGCGGAGAGGCTCGCCGGGGCCGACCACCGGCGGCCGAGAAGCTCGCCGGGCAAACCGGGCTCTGGCTCCTCGCGCCCACGACCGGTCGGCGATCCGCGCCCGAACTGGGCATACAGCGCAGAGGCCTTGATCGACCGCACCATGGGTCATTACGGTGTGTCAGTGGACGATGACGAGGGGGATCGCTTCTCCGACGCGATTCGGCTTCTGCTGCTCATAGCGGCGGTCTCCGATCCGTTGAAGGAAGCAGAGCAGCTGGTCGCACCGAAACACGCAGTGGCCGTGCTCCGCGCTGAGGGCCGGCTGCAGAAGCTCGACTTTTGGCTGCGCAATCCGGATTACCTGGCCGATGAGCTTCTCAACGACTACGAGCGCCAGGGGGAGGCCATCAACCTGGAGCTGGCCGGGGGCATCCTGGACTCGGACGAGCCGGAGATCTGCGCCATCCCGATGCTGCGCTACCTGTTCGGGGCGTTCGAGTACATCGACCAGGCGATGAGCATCCTGGCCGCCCCAGGGCTGGTGGTGGTCGTGCCACAGCGCACCGTCCAGCGGGTGCTGCAGGACAACTACTACCTCACGGCGAAAGGGCGCGAGATCGCCGATCGGGCAACCGAGCAGTTCCCGGTTCTGGCCTGGTACACCGAACGCGCCCGCCTGGTCCGGGCGCTGGCCGAGGCCACCGGTCACTCCGCCCTGGCCCTGCGAAGACGGCAGTACCTGCAGCGCGACTACGCCCAGACCCCGCTGAATGAGATCATCCCGTCGATTGCCGACCGGGCCCGCGCGCGCCTGGCCCGGTTGCGCGCCGAAGCCGAGCAGGGGGACGCCGCGTGACCACAGAGACTTTGCCGGTCCCGTCAGACGGTGAGCTGTACGAGCAGATAGCCGCCCGGGTGCCGTCGGCTGGTGCTGCAAGGGTCCGCGACGCTCTGGCCGCCCACGGTGTCCAGCTCACCAGTCCGCTGCCCGCGCGACGGCAGCTGGTCGTGCACCGGCTGTACTGCGAGGGCACCAAGACCGGCACGGACGACAACGACGGCGCTTTCACTATCGACATGACGCTGGGCCCGGGCCCGTGGGCGATCGCCAGCACCCTGAACAACGTCGGCAAATCGAGCCTGTTGTGGGCTCTGAGCTTTGCCCTGCGCGGGGACGGCTTCGATGCCTTCAAACGACCCGAGACGGTGGGCTGGTTCTCCTACGTCCGCGCCGACATCGAGGTCGCCGGCGTCGCGGCCTCTATCCGGCTGACGTTCGACAAGCCCGACCGCCCCAGTTGCAGGCTCCTGAGCGCAGACACCCTCCAGTACCTCGTCGCCCTCGACGGCTCCCAGGAGAGCGGACCTGGAGTGAGGGTGGCGGCGACCGCGCAACCGGACGGGGTCAAGGAACTCATCGACCGCTTCATGCTTGACCGTCTCGGGCTGCGACCGCTGTCCTTGTGGGGGGCCGAGGCCGGCGCCCCGAAAGACGCCGACGGGAACCGTGACAGCGCCGAGCAGGTACACGGCTGGGCCAGCTACTTCTACGCCGTCGCACTGAACTCGGGTAACTCCAGCATCCTGCTGGGCCCGACGGGCTACAACCAGCTCCCCGTGAAGCTGATGCAGCTTTTCCTCGACGTCCCCTACGCCTCCGAGCTGACCCAGATCACCACGGCCCGCAAGAAGGACACCCAGGAGAGCAACCGCGTTCAGCGTCGGGCCCGAGAAGATGCCGAGGCCCGCGAGCTGCAGACCGATCCGCTGCGCCGGGCACTGAGGGCGGCCGAGGAGAAAGTGACGACCCTGGAAGCGGGCCAACCGGACCTGTCCGGCCTGCTTGCCGACGTCGACGCGGCCACACGCCGGCTCGCCCGCGACCAGGCAGCCCTCCAGGAGGCTGAGGAGAGCCACGTCCTTGCCCACAAGGCGCGCGTGAAGGACGAGAGAGCAGTCCGACGGGCCGAGCAGAGCAGCGCGGCCCGGCTCCTTCTGGGAGCGCTGGAGCCGGAATCCTGCCCGCGCTGCGACCACGAGATCGATGACGCGCGACGCAGCGCAGAAGAAAAGGAACACCGGTGCTCAGTCTGCGCAAGCCCTCTGCCCGAGGTATCGGACGACCCGGACGCGCGGGTCGCGCGCCTCAGCCGACTGCAGGATCGGGTGAACGCCTCTCGCGTAGCTGAAGACACAGCTCAGCTGGCCGTCGAAAGGGCCACAACCAGTTGCGACAGCAGCCGTGCCGCGCATGACCTGGCGAGCGCGCACCTGACCTCTGCACGCTCCGGCAGTTGGTACACCCGTCTGGAATCAGCAAGGGAGGCCGTCTACCAGCTGCGCGGAGCTCTGGCAGTGGCCACCGGCAACAGCACGGGACTGCCGGAGGTGGTCGGCCAGTACGTCACCGCGACAGCGAGCCCGTCGGACACCGAGGACGACCCCGACGATGACGATGCCATCCTCGCGGCGGCAGTCGAGGTGCTGACGAAGGTGGTCGCCGACCACAGCAAGGCCCTGTTCGCGGAACTGAACGTCGAGATCGTCAGCATCGCCCACGACCTGGGCGTGGCCAACTTGACCAGCGTCGATCTGAGCTTGAACGGTAACCTCAACGCCCGCAAGACCGGCGCCAAGCACCCCTTCAAGTCCTTCAGCCCCACCGACCGTCTCCGCATGCGCATCGCCGCCGTCGTGGGCATGATCAAAGTCGGGCGGAAACGCGGCATCATGTCCCATCCCGGGCTGCTGCTCATCGACGCGCCCACGGCCGAGGAACTCTCCCATGACAACGCGCGCCAGGCCATCAAGACCCTCTACGACACTGCGGCGGACGACCCCGGCATCCAGATCGTGATCACGTCGATCGATGACGCCGTTTGGGAGTTCTTTCCCGAGGACCGTACCGTGACCGGTCCCGACAAGCGCCAGTTGTTCTAGGTCAGCCGCCGAGTATCCAACGGCGCCAAGGGGGAGGTGAGGCAGCGTGCACGTCATCGACGAGCGACTGGTCCAGTGGGCCGCACGCGCCTCCCGCCCCCAACTGCGCGCGGGCCCGACCGTGGAAGAACTCGGAGGCTTCGATGCCGTTGTCGCCGCTGTGGACCACCTCGCCCTGGGACCCTTCCTCCACCACCTCATCCAGGTGACAGCAACCCACCTCGACGCGGTGGGAACCGAAGTGTGCAAGCCGCTGTACGACGCCGTCCTCAACGGCCTACGGTCCAACAGCAACCACGCTGCCATCGCAAGCGCCACCCAGAGCCTGGCTGTCCGGCCGGCCCTGGCCCGTGAACTCGGCCCCTCCTTGACCCGCGTGTTGCTTGCCCGTCTCCGCCAAGCCCAGGACGCCGGCGACGACCTGGCCCTGGCTCTCATCGGGGTGGAAGCCGCGGACTGCCTCGTCCAGCTCACCTTGGCCGGCGTCACTCAGGCCGCGCGTCTCCTGGGCGCCATGGACGAAGCAACCGAGGATCCGGCTGCACTTCCCGAGGCGATGGCCACCCGTCTGCCCCGCCTCCTCGGCGTCCTCGATGCCCATCATCCCGGCGCCGGCCTCCGCGAAGCCCTCGAACGCTGCCTGATGCTCGACCACACCTGCCGCGACGCCGCGTTCGAACTCGCCCTCGGAGACCTGCGCCAGGCACTGGAACAAGACCAGTACACGCCGATGGCGGCACAACTACGCAAAACCCAGGATCGCCTGGCCGAACTGATCACCATCGACCCCGACCGCCTGGACGCCCAGCTCTACCATGCGGCCATCGAGGCTGTCCTCGGGATGTCCGCTCCTGACGCCCCCTCACGCGTCCACACCGCCGCTGTCACCCTGCGCGACGCCCTCCACCTCTACCGGGACTATCGCTATCGCACCCACACCCCGGCCTGGGCGCTGCCAGGCCAGAACGACCTGATCGCCTGGTCGGAACTCACAGTCGTCCTCGACGGCGCCGCGGCACACCTCGCCCACGACGACCCCTGGTACGACGACGGCCACACCATCCTCATCTCGCTGCTTCGCGCATACACCGCGCACCACACGGTCGCCGTCGTCAGGAACACCCCCGCGGCCGCAGCCGTGGAGACCCTTGTGGCC
This sequence comes from Actinacidiphila acididurans, assembly GCF_016918855.1. Classification (GTDB taxonomy): domain Bacteria; phylum Actinomycetota; class Actinomycetes; order Streptomycetales; family Streptomycetaceae; genus Actinacidiphila; species Actinacidiphila acididurans. Next base: position 133,231 of record NZ_JADKYB010000010.1, on the reverse strand, counting down.
CCCGTTATCGAGGACGCTTTCCTACAGCACGAGCACCGCCAACGCTTCCTCGAGCACGCCCTGGCCCACGACGAGAAACTCCGCGACGATCCCGCGGTCCAGCAACTGCGCGCCGCCCTTCTCCAGCGCACCAAGCAGACCGGGAACCCCACCGACCAGCAGGCGGATGATCCGGGAAAAGCACGCCGCTGGCAGCGGCTGGCACACCAACTCGAAGACGACTTCGCCGTGTTCGCTGACCAGACCTCCGAAGACGTCCTTGACCGCCTTGAGCTCGGCCTGCGCACCCACGACGATGTCCTCGCGGCCATCGCCGACCCCAAGTACGGCCGCCTCCGGGCACGCCTTCTCAGACAGCTGGAAAACTCCCGCGATTGGCTTCCCGGCATCGCCGACGAATTTACTGCCCTCCTGGAAACCACCCTTCGCTATGCGTACCTCTGCTACGACATCGGCCGGAAGATGGGTGGCTCCTATACTGAATACCTTCGCAAACGTGATAAGGACGGCAAAAAGCAGAAAGTAGACGAAGCTCTGTTCCACCAGCACTACAGGGAAGTGCTGCAGTTCTCCGCACTCTTCGGCGTCATCAACTCAGAAGTCATCGACAGGGCAGGCGGAAGAACCGACGTCCTCGTCTCCTTCGGCGCCGTGCACTTCAACGTCGAATGCAAGATCGAAGAAGACGACGCCTGCGAAACCGCACTACGTCACTACGTCGCCCAAGCCGCCGAGTACCAAAACGCGAACGCCGGGTTCGCCATCCTGCTCGCACTGGACAAGACCGTCGACGCCGAAGGCGCCGTCAACCTCTTCGACAGCATCTGGATCGAACCCGTCCAACGTCCCGGCGAATCCGAACCCTGCCTCGTCGTCATCATCCGCATTCCAGGAGGGCGCGACAACCCCAACCTGCTGCGCCCTGCCCCGGTTTCGTAGCGGCAGTGACAGCCCGCAGACCCGTCAATATTTTGAGTGCGCATGTGTAGTGGTCAGCGGGTGGGGCGGCGGACACCCCATGCGTAGGCGAGGTCGTCCAGGTCCGTGTGTTCCAACTCTACGTCCCACAGCCCGTACGGCAGCAGCCGCGCGTACTCCATCCGTTCACAGACCACCAGCGTCTCGGGCTGCCCGACCAGGGTGTAGCGGCCGTGTGCGGCGGGGGCGCTGCCCGACCCGTAGGCGCGCATGGGTTCGGCCAGGCGCTCACGGTGCCGGTCGGCGAACGCCTCCAGGCTCTGCACGTACCCGTCGTGTTCTTCCTCGCGCACAGCGGAAGGGCCACGGCCAGGATCTCGCTGGACGCCTCGGGGGTGAAGAACTGGTCCGGGGTGTCAGGGCCCACGTGCACCGCAGCGCCGCCGCCAAGACGTCACCCGGGTCGGGAGTCGGGGGAGCGGCAGCCGCAACCTGCTGCGGAACCGGCGGGACCGGCCGCATAACAGGTCACCTACAAGGGCCGTACCCTGACCGGTATCCCTGCCCGCTCCTACGGCGTCCCCGTCGTCATCGTCGGCGAGTACACCCCCGGCACCCCGGCCACCGAGCAGCGCAGCGCCACGGTGACCGGTGCCTACGGTCAGCAGCTTGCCGAGCTGCTCGGCCGGGTCCGCGCCGGGATCGACGCACTCGATGCCGCGTCGCTGGATGCGATGCGGGCGCGGCGCGAGCCCTGGTGGTACGACCCGGCCACCATCGAGACGTGCCCGCGTTCGGCCGGGCTGGCCCGCCCCGGCCCGCTCGGGCACCTCGACCTGCACGCCCGCCGCAAAGGCGAGGACTGCACCGGCCCGGAATGCGTCACCCGCCGCTGCAGGGCCGGGCGCCGCAAGGCGACGTCGTACGGGATCACCGGCCCGTCGGTTTCTGCGCTGCTCGGTGCGTCCGGGTTCCAGGCCCGCACCGACCGCAGCCCCGGCGGTTTCGCCGCCGAGGGCGACGCGCGGGCGCGGTGTGTGTGGCTGCACCCCGGCCGCCACGATGCCGCGGCCCTGGCCGCCGTCCTCACCGGCCGCGGTCTGGCCGTCACCGACGGCCCCGGCGCCGGCGTGCTGCGCGTCCTGGCCCGAGCCGAGGCCGAGCGCCAGGGCCTCGGCCTGCCCGCGCCGGCCGCCGTCCCGGTGCCCGCGCTGCCCTCGGCCGCCGGTATCCGCGCCGCACTGCGCCGGGCCGGTCTGCCTCTCGCCTCCCGCCGGGAGGGGGCACCGGCCGCCGGCAGCGGCCTGGCCGTCGGCCGTGGCCGGCCCGGGGAATGGGTGATTGGCTGGAGTGCCGGCCACGATCGCGACGGGGCGACGCCTGGCGCGCCCGCGACAGCCGGCGGGCCGGGATGGTCGCCGCGGCGGCCGCGACGCTGCGCCCCGCCTATGAACTGACGGTCGAGCAGCGCGACGGGTGGACGCCGAAGATCACCGTTACAGGGCTGTGCCCGGGCACCTGACCCCCGGGCGGGGTGTGTCCATTTAACGGGTCTGGCCTGTAGTCGGTGGTGACTGTGGGTAGCCGTCAGTGCAGGAGGATGCGGTGGCGGAGGAGGTCGAATCCGGCGCGGCCGTGCATCTGTCTCATGATCCGTTTGGTTCTGGTGTTGACGCCTTCGGTGCGACCGTTGTGGTAGGGCAGGGTGAGGCCGGCGTCGACGGCTGAGCGGTCGAGTTCGAGGCCGTTGGTGAAACTGTGCAGGTGAGGCAGGGCTGCGGCGCGGGTGGCGGCGATCCACTCGGTGAGCTTCAGATTGTTGCCCTGGGCCGGTGTGAGCAAGGCGGCGAAGCCGCGCACGAGGTCGGAGAGTTCAGTCATCTCCGGACAGGCCGTGGTGATCTTCTCCAGCAAGGTGGCCTCTTTTGGGCGCAAATTCTCCGGATCGGTGAGGAGTAGCCGCGCGGCTCGGCGTGGGGTGGTGACGGGCCGATCGCCGTCGGCGCGGCCCTGGTTAAGGTATTTGTGCAGGCCGTTGAGGCTGCCGGTGTAGCCGAGTTCCTTGATCTCGTGGAAGAGGTGGAGAACGGGGACGCCAGGCTCCTCGGTCCGGCGACGGTGCAGGTGTTCGCGGTAGGGCTCGACAAGAGTGGGCCGGTAGGCCGGGGCGATGCGCAGACCTGTGGGCTCGGGCATGCGGGCGTAGCGTTTGACAGTGTTCAACGCGAGGCCGAGGCGGCGGGAGCAGTCCAGCAGGCCGACGCCTTGGCCGAGCAGGGTGTGGACCTTGTTCCAGCGTTCACGGGTGGTCTGTTCGCGGATGCCGCCGGGCAGCGGCGGGTTGAGGACGGTGGCCCAGCAGCCGGCGTGCGCGCGAACCTCGTGCTGGACCTTGTCGCACAGGTTGCGCCACAGGTGCCAGCGGTCGCTGACCTGCACCGCGTTGGGCAGGGCGCGACGGACAGCCTCGGCATAGGTGGCCGAGCCGTCCCGGCATACGACCTCGATGCCGGGATGCTTGCGAAGCCAGGCTTCCAGGGGATCGGCGTCCCGGCCAGGCAGGACCTCAAGGCGCCGGCCGGGACGGCATCGATAATGATCGTGGCGTAGCGGTGACGGCGCCGCAGCGCGAAATCGTCCACGCCGATCACCCGCGGGACCGGCGCCTCGGGCACCGGCAGATGCCACAGCCACCTCAGCACGGTACTGCGGGAGACCGGCATGGCCAGCAGGTTGGCCAAACGGGCGGCTGCCCGGCCGCACAACTCCCGTGCCACCTCGGCAATGTGTCCGGCCAGCCGCACCGTCCTGCGCTGATGACGCTCCAGCAGCCCGGGAATCTGCTCACGGAAGGTCTGCCGCGCACACCCAGTACCGGACAGACCAACCGCCGTACCCGCAGCCGGACGACGACCTGCCGACCGTCGACCGGCACGTCCGCCACCGTTCGGCCGTGATACCCGTGCACCTTCGTCGTCGGCATCCCGCACACCGGACACGGCACCGCGACACCCTGGGTACGGGCCGTGACCACGACGGCGTCCCCGCCGTCCGTAACCCTCTCGACCACCACCCCCGACAGCCCAGAACACCGCAGCGACAAGCGAGTTGACATCGATCACAAGATCATGATCCCGATGACCACCCACCGTCACCACCGACTACGGGCCAGACCCGTTTATTAGACACTCCCCGCTGACGGGAAGGTGGTCCATGCGCTGTCGCCCCAGTCGCCGAGAGCCGTCTCGGCGACTCCGCATCCGTACGTGGGAAAACTGTCGTTCGCGTACCACGGGTCGCGGCCGGAGAAAGAGACGATCAACCAGGTCCTCGACATCAAGAACGACGACCAGCAGTCCGTAGTCCCTGTGCTGGCCTTCACGGCGCTGGACAAGCATCACACGGTGTTGTCGCAGGTGAAGGTCAGCACGGTGTACGGGTCCGACCGGGGCAACCTCGTCGTGCCCGACGGTACGGCATGGACATCCTGCGCTTCTCCGGCCCCGGCGCCCACCAGGTCGCAGACGTACGGGTGCGGATCGTCAGCGTCGTGCCGACCCGGATCCGGGCCGGCGTCCATGACGTCTCGGTTCAGCCCCTTGACGGTCAGGGCCGCAAGGTCAACAAATTCAGCCGGTTTACGGCGCTTCGGCTTTCGAACGTCGTCGAGAAGAACATGACGGCGGTGTCCGGGCGGCTGGGCATCCAGGTGTGTTCCGCATGGCGCTACTTCGATGCCTCCGCGCTCGCCAAGCGTCTTGCCGGCAGGGCGCGTGCTTTCGAGCAGAGCAGCGCTGCGGAGTCCGCCGGGCATACGCCGATGCCGCCGGTCGGCAACCCGGAGCTGGCGCTGGTCCTCGCGGGTGTGCCCGATTCCCCCGCGCAGAGCAGCGGTGACCTGCGTCCGCAGCCTCCCCTACCTCATCTGGCAGACCGGTGTCCGTGTTGACCGTGCAGCCCAGGGCAGAACAGATGTCCTGGGCTGCATAGCCCGCCTCGTAGGCTTTCCTCGACAGGTTCCAGACGGCGCCTGCCGCCGACAGCACGAAGGGGGGCGGGAGCAGATGATCGACTTGGACGACCTGGTGAACCGGGTAGTCAACCCAGACGTACGCCCGCTGGTGAAGGAAGCACACCGTTGCTACGCCTCCGGCGCCGCCCGGGCCGCCATCGTGCTGACCTGGACCGCCGTGTGCGCCGACCTCATCCACAAGATCGAGGTCCTTAAGGAAGAAGGCGAAGCGGACGCCCGCACCTTGATCCAAGACGTTGAGCGCGCTCAGCAGCCCGGCGAGGCCGACGCGGTACCCCTCATGCTCAACATTGAAAAGGTCATCCTGGACGTCGCGGAGAAGCTAGAACTCATCGATCGCACCCACAGGACACAGCTCGAACGGCTGCGTGAGGATCGGCACCTATGCGCCCACCCCTCCCTGCGCCCCATGGGCGAACTGTACGTCCCGACCTCCGAATACGCCCGCGCCCATCTCGCCGCGGCTCTCGATGCAGTCCTGGTGCACCATCCGAGCCAGGGCCGCAGGGTACGAGATAGCTTCATCGCCCACGTCGCCGATCCCGCATTCACGTTCGAGGCCAGCTACCTCGGTCACACCTTCTTTGACCGTGTCCGCCCCGCCTCCCGGGCCAGGCTGGTTGAGTTCGCCGCCAAGTTCGCCCTGCTGCAGCTTGAAGACGACGCCATGCCCATCGCAGCGCCGATGTTCGCCGACCGGATGGCACAGTGCCTGCGCCTGTTCGCCGACCGCGACCAGTCCCTGAGCGAGGAGTATCTGGATCGGCAGATGCGAAGGTTCGAAACAGCTGAGCCTGCGGTCCAGCTCGCGGCTCTCGGACGCCTCGGCGACCTGCCAGCGTTCTGGAAAAGCCTGCCCGACCCCATGCGCACGCTCTACAACACCAAGGTCACCAGCATTGCCGCCCAGGTCGCGGCGAATGGCTATCTCCGACCCGACGAGACCAGGGCCCTCGCTCTGGTGGCCTCCCCTGAGGTCCGTACGAGCCTGCCAGCCCTGACGAGCGCATTCGTGGCGCTCCCGGTATCCGAGCGGTCTCGGGTGATCGGTGTCCGACCCGACCCCTATTTCCTCCCATACCTGCCTGGACTGCTCACAGAGGTGCGTAGCTTCGACCAGGGCGAATACGTCACCCGCACCGCCATCCTGCCCAGCGCTGGCCTGATGGGCCTGGAGGACACGAAAGCAGTCCTCAGGGCATGGTGGGATAACGAAAACGGCCAGACCTGGGGCCGTGCCATGCCCGGCTACCTCGTTGACCTCTACTCCACCACCGCCCACCTCGGCGAGGCGAGGAACGAGGTCTGGAAGGCCAGTCTGGAAGAACTCCGCCCGTTCCCGGACCTGTTCAACGACATTGCCCGCGGGACGGGCTTGGCGGCGACGATCGTCCCGGGCTGACCACCACCGTGGCCACCGGGAATGCAGAAGCAGCCCGAGTCGGTTGCGAACTGGTCCATCAGCGTCTCCTACAGCGTGTCAACGCTGCTGCGGTCTCCCAGATACGACCGGGAGCGGCCCGGCAGAGGCCCTCTACGCCCGTGTGCCGCTCCGGAGTCAGCAGCCCGGCCCCGTCGCCACCTCGTGTCAGGGAGGCAGCCACGGCAGCGCGCAAGGGCCGGGCCCGAATCCCGAACGGACTGCGCTGGCACGGCCCTTCGCTGCGTGCTGCTACCAGCGCATGCCGAGCTCGGTCAGCTCCTGGCGCCGCTGGGGGCTGAGCTTGTCGGCCCGGCGGCGGGTGTTGTCGACGAACATCCCGATCTTGTGTTCGACGCCGTCCACGACTTCCATGGCCTTCCTGTACGGCTGCAGGTGGCCCTCGCGGGCGTGGAACTGCCGGGCGGCCCGGACGTTGGCCGCCCACTTGTAGGCTTGCGTGCGGGGCGCTGGCGCGTGCTCGTCAGGCTCCACCGGGCCGATGTGGAGCATGTTCTTCAGCATCCATGCCTGCGCGGGCAGCAGATGGTCCCAGCCGAGGCGCTGTGTCTGGACCCACGTGTAACCCCACCGGTACTCCTACCGGAAGCCAAGGATCCAAGGCGGAGCCGGGGCGGGTGGCTTTGGCGGTCCGATCCCCGGTAGGTGTGGGCGCTGGTGGCGAGCAGGGGCGCCCACAGCCACACTCGGAGATCGCGGGGGCCCGCCAGGAGCACGGCGCCGACGTGCCAGTCTTCGTGGCATCCTGCGTGTTCACCCCCCTGCCCGCACGCTCGCCGCCAAGCACGCTCTGGCCCTGGTCGATGTCGATCTGCTGGGCTTCTGGAACAGCGGTACACCGCTGACATCGCTGCTGGACCTGGACATCGGCCGCTCCGGCAACCACCGCAAACTCGCTACTGACCACTGAAGGGCTGCCGAGGACGCCCTTCGGCGCTCTGCCGCGGCGGGTGCTCAGGCGCGGGGGATGGTGCGGTCGGCGCTGTATCCGCGTCGGGGGCGGTCCGTCTACGGTGGTCTGAGCGATGACTGGGCTGATCGGTGCGAGGAGGACGCGTTGGACTCCGAACTGGCGGCGCTGGCGTCATCAGGGGCGACGACGCTGGTCGGCTTGATGGTCTCCGACGCATGGGCGCAGGTCCGGGATCGGGTGACGGGGTTCTTCACCCGCAGGGGACAGACGAGCACCATTGCTGAACAGCTGGCCGCGTCACGGCAGGAGCTGATGGCTGCCCAGGAAGAAGGAGACCCGGACGTTGCAGCTGATACGCAGGCCATGTGGAGGACACACCTGCGCAGAGCCCTGCTCTCCGACCCGGATGCAGCCGGGGAACTGCGGGCACTGCTGGCGGACCTCGAACCGATGGCCGGTCAGGGCACCACCGCGATCCACATCGTTGTCAGCGGCGGAACCCAGAACGGCCCGGTTGTCCAAAGCCAGAATATCTGGGGCCTGACGTTCCACAGTGCGCCACCCAACCTGCCAAGCGTGAACCCGGATTACGAGTGAAGAACTTCGCTCCCGCAAGCGCGTGGCGGCCTGCGACTCCCCCTTTACCTGTCGCTGCTCTGCAGGCAACCTGGGGCCGGCCACCTCCGGCAGCCGGTAGAAGCCGACGGCGCGCGGCGTTGTCCAGGCCGATGCGGCGCCCCCCTCTCGCTCATCCCCCCGACGGGGATCACTGGAGCAGCTGTGGGTGAGCCACCCCCGCGCCAACCGGGCTGCTGTGCCTCGAATTCCGCCACTTTCGAACTCCGTGCACGGGCGAAGCAGCGTGGGCGTCGTGCGGTGAGGGCTGGTGCAGGATTTCTGCAAGGGTGACGCAGGGCTTCCGCCACCGTTCCGGGGCACGTCCGACTGCGGAGCGAATCCGCTTCGAGGGGCACGGGAGTTTCGGGGGTCACATGATACCGCTGGAGGTCGGGCCGTCGTCGCCTGCACCTGAGCCGCGGGAGTGGCAGACGGTGCTCGGCTGCAAGACAATCTTGGTCGTTGTGCACACCGTCGCCTACGGCAAGCGACTGGTGGACGTTATTGCGCTGCTGGAGTCCGATTTCCGGATTCAGGTCAGCTTCACCGCGCCTCCGCACATGTTCGCAAGCGGTGTGCCGGAGTACCTGGCGCGGCTTGGCGGGACGGTGGTCGCGTGGGAGGAGGCGGTGCGGACGCGGTTCGACCTGGTGCTGGCCGCCGGTCCCCGGGGAGTGGAGCACCTGGACGCGCCGCTGGTTGCCCTCCCTCACGGGGCGAACTTCATTAAACGGGTGATGGGCACGCCTGACGACGGTGTCGCCGGGCTGCGGCGACGCGACCTGACCCCGGGAGGCAAGCTGCCAGCCGCAGTGGTGCTCGCTCATGACGACGACCTGGCGGAGCTGAAGCGCGCCTGCCCGGAGGCTGCCCCGGTGGCCGAGGTGGTAGGGGACCCGGTCTTCGACCGGATGACGGCCAGTTTGGCCGGCCGCGGTACGTACCGCCGGGCGCTTGGCGTCGGGGAAGGCCACAATCTGGTTGCCGTGGCCTCCACATGGGGCCCGGGGTCGTTGTTCACCAGGTTCGAATCGCTGCTGCCCAGGCTTGCACATGAGCTGCGGCCGGATCAGTTCATGATCGTGGCCCTGCTGCATCCCAACATCTGGGCGACGCACAGTGTGTGGCAAGTCAACGCGTGGCTTGCGCGGTGCAGGCAGATGGGCGTGCACGTGATCGCTCCCGAGGCGGACTGGCGGAGCGTTCTGGTTGCGGCGGACTGGATCATCGGTGATCACGGATCGGTGACCGTGTACGGCACGGTCACCGGCGCGCCGATCCTCCTGACCGGCTCACCGCACCAGGAGATCGCCCCTGACTCTCCGGCAGCCGACCTTTCCCAAGCCGCCCCGGTGTTATCGCCGATGCACGGCATCGCCGAGCAGCTGGCGTACGCCGCGGCGGAGTACCGGCGCTCGGACTACCAGGCGATCGCGGCGCGGATCACCTCGCATCCCGGTGAGTTCGCCCGCCGGATGCGCCGCCTGATCTACCGGCATCTCGGCCTGGGCCAGCCCGCTCATCCGCCCGCCACACTGCCGTTGCCGTTGCCGCCGGCCTTAAACGCGTGGGGCACAAGCCCGGGGGAGGCATCGGCGTGATGGGCTGGATGACCGTAGAAGTACGCCCGCTGTCCACGCCGACGCAAGTCCAGGCATCGGAAGGCTCCGTGACAGTACCGGCGGCCGCCTGCCGGGTGGTGGCCTACCCCAGTGGCTGGCGTACCTCCCGCGGTGGGTTCGTCGATGAGCACTTCGCGGTGGATGCCGACCAGTGCCGGCAGGTCACATGGTTGCGTTGCGCGGACGTGCTGTACGGGAGTCATCGTCGCTCCTGGGCTGAGGCGGTCGCGTGGCTGGCGCAGGTCATGGCGGACTTCGAGGCCTGTCGGCTGGCGGCGAGCGCGCTTGGCGGAGGCAGGTGGGCAGTCCAAGACGGTGTCGGCCGTTGGCCGGTCTGTGTCGCGGCCGACTCCGAGCAGGCCGCGGTGGTTTCGTGTCTGCACGGATGGATGGTGGCCGGGGGCTCACTGGACGAACTGGGCGCGGTTCCGAGCTGTGCGGGGGATGCTCCCACTTTCACAGCCGGGGCTGGCCGGTATCCGGACTGTCGCCGGTGGGGGTGAGTCTGCGGGCATCGCGGGGACTGGTGATTGCGTACAGGTCGACGGCTCGCGCCCTGTACCGGGAGGCATCGCTGTAGTCGCCGTGGTGCTCTGCGCCGGCGGCGAGCATCTCCAGGGCGCGGGCCTGCCAGTGCATGGCGCCCGAGGCGGTGAAGGCTGCTAGGGCGGATTCCATGGCGGTGCGGCCTTCACGGTAGCGGCCTGCTTGCGCCTGGGCGCTGCCGAGGAACACCAGCGCGCGGGTGGCGTCGTGTGCATCCTCCAGGCGCAGCAGGTCCTGGTACGCCTGAGTGAAGTGGGCTTCGGCCTGTTCCGGATTGTGCAGGGCCAGCGCGATCTCGCCCAGCACGATCCGGGACAAAGCCACTCCCCGCGGGTAGCCGCAGCGCTGCCAGACGTCGATGGCCCCCAGCAGATGGGAACGTGCCTGGGGCCAATCGCCGACTTGCTGGTGGCAGGTGCCCAGGCCGTGCAGGGCCTGCCCTTCGTCGCGGGCGTCCGCGGCATCCCGGGCAGCCTGCAGGGATCGGGCGTACCACTGTGCGGCCTTGTCAGGCTGGCCAGCGGCAACGAGGCCGATGGCACCGGAGTTGAGCATCTGACGCTGTGCCACGGCGTTGCCGGCCTGCTCGGCACCGCGCAGACCGATCTCGTGCGCCCTGATCCACAGGTCGTAGTGCCTCATCCGAAGAAACAGCGGCCACATTGCATCGACCAGCTGCCACGCGGTGTCGTGCCAGGCATTGTCCGCGGCGCACTGCAGCACGACCATCAACTCCTCGCGCCGTTCGTCCAGCCACGCCAGCGCGCCTGCATCGTCATCGAACGGCAACGGAACTGCGCTGGAAGAGGCGTAGGTGCGCGGCAGCGTGTACTGGATCGGGGTGATTCGCTGCTGGGCCGCTGTGGCGGTGCGCAGGTGCCAGTCGCACATCGCGCGCAGGGTGTCTTGCCGTACCGAGGGTGGGTCGTCGCTTTCTGCTCGTGCGCGAGCATGAACGCGCACGAGGTCGTGGAATCGCGCGGTGACCGGCCCGGTGTCCTCTAGAAGGCTGGCCTCGCGCAACTCGTCCAGGTGTTGCTGTGCCCACGGCAGGTCGCGGCCGCACACGGCTGCGGCGATGTGAGGATCGAACAGGCGCAGCGGCAGCAGGCCCAGCTTGCGATACAGGAACCTCGCCTGCTCAGACAGCACGATGTAGGAGGCGTTGAGGGTGTGGCTGATTGTGATTTCTCCTTCGACGTTCAGTGCGGTCAAGCGACTGGAGTCGTCAGCCAGGGCACGGGCCAGCGTCTCCAGCGGCTGAGCTGGACGAGCCGCAAGACGCGCTGAGGCAAGAGCGACCGCAAGCGGTAGGCCTGAGCACAGGTCGACGATGTCGGCAGCTGCGGCGCGCTGCCCGGCAACCCGGTCGCGGCCTATGACCCGAGTCAGCAGCGTCAGGCTGTCGTCAGCGTCGAAAGGCTCCACGCGGTGGAAACCGGCCCCGTCCATCACCAGCCCGGTCAGCAAGCGGCGGCTGGTGATGACGACCAGACTCGACGGGTCTCCGGGAATCAGCGGCCTGACCTGTGCTGCGGAGAAGGCGTTGTCGAGCATCACGGTGACCTTCCGCCCAGCGGTTAAAGTGCGCCACAAGGCCGCCTGCTCCTGCGGGTCGGAAGGCACCGTCGGGGCGCCCAGGTCGCGCAGGAAACGCCCCAGGGTCTCAGAGGGCAGCGCCGGCCCGTTGGCTGCATGTCCGCGCAGATCGGCATACAAGTGCCCCCCGGGGAAGTGGTCCTGGAACGTGCGCAGCCACTTGGACGCCAAGCTGGTCTTACCCACCCCGGCAGGCCCCGTCACGACGATCAGCGGCTGAGCCGACCGGCTTTCGGATGCCTGAGCGAGCAGCGCGTCCAGCGCCGCCAGATCCTGGACACGGTTGACGAACGTGGACGGCACCGGAAGCAACTGGCGGGGAGGCTGCAGGAGCCCGGCGGCACCAGAAGTATGGAAGTGGACGCCACCGTGTATGGCGCCCGCCTGGACTGTCGGGCCATGCAAACGCGCATCACCGGAAATGATGTTGTCATAGCGCTCTGATTCCGCCACTCTTCCGCCCCCCACGGGTTGCTGCGTCCTCGCACCTTTTGCAGTCCTACCCCGCAGCTGCCCGCACCGATATACCCGCCACGCACCCGATGGGTGTGGGATGGCCCATTTGAGCCAGCCTCGGTGCTGTGTATGGAAGTCGCATCGGCGGTGCTGGCATGCTCATAGAAAAAGGTTGGACCGACCAGCGGGGGAGGCGCGCTGGTGGAGATCCTCTTACTGGGCCCAGTTCAACTGTGCATAAATGCGCAGACGGTGGACCTGGGATCCGACAAAGAGCGGATTCTGCTTGCCGTTCTGGCAGCAGAGGCGGGTCAACCGGTTTCGATCGAGAAGCTGATCTTCCGTTTATGGGATGAAACGCCACCCGACCACGCCCGCGACAGCATCCACTCCTACATCTCCCGGTTACGCAAGCGGCTGCGCACAGCTGGCCCGGACGGCCCACGCGTCGACGGACGCGCCCACACCTATGTTCTTAACGGCCCTGCCGAATCCGTCGACTGGCTCTACTTTCAGCACCTAGTGGCGACCCGGCCGGTCCAGGACGACAGCGCCGCAACCCGAACCCTGCGACAGGCAGAAAGCCTCTGGCGAGGAGAACCGCTGGCCGGGCTCGACGGCGCATGGGCAGACAGCACCCGCCAGGCCATGCTCGAACAGCGCCTGCGAGCAGCTGTCCTGCGGATCACCGCAACACTGCGACTGGGCGACTTCGCCGGTACCATCAGTGAACTCTCCCGCCTCGCCGGCGAACACCCCACCAACGAAACCGTCCAAAGCCTGCTCATGCTCGCCTACCACGGCAGCAGCCGCTCCACTGAGGCCTTGCACGTCCACCAGCGGCTGCGCCAAACCCTGGCTGTGGAGTACGGCACTCGCCCCGGAACGGAGATCACCCGTCTCCACCGCGGTATCCTCACCCAGGTCCCCGCAGCCGACCTCCTACGCACCCCCACCGCCACCACCGTCGCCGGTGGCGGCTCGGCAGCCAGCCCGGCCACCGCCTCGATCACGCCGCGAAACCTGCCTCACCAGCCCCCCCTGGTGGGACGCACCAGGGAGCTGCGCCTGCTCACCGACAACGCCGCAACGGCCGAGGCGGTCGCGGTGATCACCCTTGAGACCGTGACAGGCATGGCCGGCGTAGGGAAGACAGCCCTGGCCGTGCACACCGCCAACCGCCTGACTACCCGCTATCCCGACGCACAGCTCTACCTCAACCTGCGAGCCCACGCCCTGGGACAGACGCCACTGCCCCCCGCTGAGGCCCTGCCCAGGCTGCTGCGCCTGCTGGGCGCACCAGCCGATCAGATCCCACCCGACCTCGACGAACAGATCTTCTTGTGGCGCCACATGCTGGCCCAACGCAAAGTCGTCATCATCCTCGACGACGCCGCCAATGCTGGCCAGATCACCCCCCTGATACCCGACAACACCTCTTCCCTGGTCATCATCACCAGCAGACGCCACCTCGCCGGCATCCCCCACGCCAGGGCCATCCCGCTCGACATCCTGCCCACCCCCGATGCGATCGACCTCTTCCGCAGCTTCGCAGGAACCCAGCGCACAACAGACATCAAAGCCGTCCGCCACATCGTTGATCTCTGCGACCACCTGCCCCTGGCGCTCGAGGTGGTTGCCACCCGCTTCAAAGCACGCACCGCATGGACCTTGAGCACCCTCGCCGACCGCCTGTCGCGACACTCCGGCCGCCTGGGCGAACTCCAGACCGCCGACAAGAGTGTCCGTAGCGCATTCGACCTGTCGTACCAGGCACTCGCCCCCGAAGAGCGACGCGCCTTCCGTTTGCTGAGCCTGCATCCAGGAAGCGACTTCACCCCGGATGCGGCCGCGGCCATGCTCGACCTGTCCCACGCTGAGACCGAACAGATCCTGGAAGAACTCCTGGCGTGCCATCTGATCACCGAACCTGTGGCAGACCGCTTCCGCTACCACGATCTGCTGCGCGAATACGCTCACTCACTGGCCGCCGCAGACCCCGAACGTACCCTGGCCCTGCACCGCATGATGACCTACTACACCCACACCGCGACCGCAGCCGACCGGTGCGCCTACCCCCGCCGCCTGCGGCCCGCACCCCAGCAGGAGCCCCGCGAACCCTTCGTCGATGCTGCACAGGCCAGGGCATGGCTGAAGGCCGAACGCGATAACCTCCTCGCCGCAATCGACAACGCCCACATCGCCCCCGAGGCGGCGCTGGCCGCACACCTCGGCTACTCACTTGCCGGATTCCTCGAAGCCGACTGCCACTGGCAGGAAGCCGAACACGTCCTGCGACGCACCGCTGCCCACTGGCGCACCAACCGCCAGCCGGACCCCGATGCCCATAGCCTCGCCCTGCTGGCCCTCGCCGCCCTCCAGACAAACACCAGCGCATACACCGAATCCGCCGCTGGCATCGAGCACACCCTGGCTTATGCGCGCACAGCCCACCGGCCACGGATCGAAGCCGAGGCGCTGCGCATCGAGGGAATGCGATTGTGGCACCTGGGAGAGCACCAGAGCGCACTTGCCGCATTCCGCCGCTCCCTGCGGCTGCAGGAGGAAATCGGAGACCAATGGAACCAGGCACGCGTCAAGAACAACATCGCCGTCGTCAACCTCTTCCTCCGGCGCCACAACGACGCCATGCACTACTTCCGAACCGCTCTCGAAGGATTCGCGGCGACCGGTGATGAACTCTCCTCCGCGCGCATCCTTAACAACGTCGGCGACATGTACTTAAGAAAGGGAGACCTACTGGCGGCCAGGCAGTCATTCGAAGAATCCCTCACATTTCTGACCAAAGTCGGAAACCGGTTCGACCAGGCAACGGCACGCTCAAGCCTCGCCGACACGCTGACGGAAATGGGAGAGCCAGGGGCCGCACTGGATCTGTATGAGCAGTCTCTCCAAGAATTCCAATCGCTCGGCGACCGCAAAAGCTGCGCCCAGACACTCATCGGGTTTGCGGAAGCCCACCACAAACTCGGCGACACCGACGAAGCCATCCGCCGCCAAACCGCCGCCCTGAACTTCGCCGCCGACATCGGTGCCCATCCGCTCATCGCAGAGGCCCACCTCCGACTCGGGCGCTACCACCTTGCCCGCCGAAGCCCCGAACAAGCCGCCCTCCGCTGGGAGGCGGCAACGCACGCTGCAGCGCAGGCTCACGACCTTGAGCGGGTCACGGCCGCCCTGAGTGCTATCCTCCGTCTAAGATCCACTATAGGCCGCAGCGATCCGCAGGCCCTGCTCTCCGCGGTACGTGCCTCCATGTCCCCACTTGATCCAGGCGAAATGGACACAGTGAGGGAAAACTTGCAAAACTACGCACGAAACCTGCAGGCCGCGTCGGACGAATAGTGCGTGTCGCGATGCTGTAAAATGCTTTCACGTAGGCAGCGGGTGCGGATTTCGTCCAGTGCGGCCGCTGCTGTAGTGTCCGGTGCATGAAGGATCATGGGAAACGGACGCACCGCCGCCTGCTGGTGGGGGCCTTTGTCGTGTGTGCACTCATAAGCATGTGGATGGCTCCGGACCACTGCATAATGCTCTATGCGCCCGCATGAGTAGAGCAGAAATCCCTTAACGCGTGTACTCGTCGACCTTCCTGCGTACGGGGTCACTGTTGTAGTGGCGTCCAGTGGACAAGGAGGTCTCTTTTCTTAACGCTGGGAACCGCCCCCGCTGCGTACATCTCGGGGAGAGTAAAGCGTCGGACAGTGTGCATGCCTTTGTCAGGGATCCCGGCTGGTGCCCAGCGAGTCCGCCGACACCGTCGACGACCCTCAACGCCAGGAGCCTTTTCCAACCTCAGCCTGACGTGGCCAGGTGAAGGGTGAGGACGGCCTTGACCAGGTTGGTGATGCGGGTCGTGCTGCAGCGGAGCTTGCGTAGAAGCCGCCAGGTCTTGAGGGTGGCCATCGCCTGCTCGCCCAGGGCGCGGATCTTGGCATGGGAAGCGTTGACCGCCTGCTGACCTGCGGAGAGCTTGTCCCAGCGGCCCCGGTAGGGGACGCGGATCGTGCCGCCGGCCCCCTGGTACCCCTTGTCGGCCCAGCAGGGCACTTCGGCGTCCGCCAAGGCACCGATGATGCCGTGGGTGCGGGCCGCCTTGATGTCGTGGACCGCGCCGGGCAGGGCGGGCGAGGCCCACAGCAGGCGGCCGAAGGGATCGGCGATGACCTGCACGTTCATCCCGTGCTTCTTGTGTTTGCCCGAGTAGAAGGGCCGGTCGGCGGCGATCCGGTCGATCGGGAGCAGTCTGCCGTCCAGGATGACGAACGCCTTGCGGGCGGCAGTCCGCATTGCTGTGGTGAGGTCGAGGGCCAGGGCCGCCAAGACCTCGACCGCCTCCCCGATGTACCGGTAGGCAGTGGTAATCCCGACGCCGAACCCGGCGGCGAGCTGGGCGTAGGTGTGGCCCCACCGCACATGGGCAAGGACCAGCAGCGCCTGCCGGTCAGTGCTGAGCCGGCGCCACCGCGTCCCGCGCTCCCGGCGCCGGGCGGCCAGAAGAGCGGACAGCTACCGCAGAGTTGCGCTGGACAGATCGATCCCCGATGGGTAGACAAGCACATGAAGCTCCGGGCGGACAGGTTGATCTTGGTCGACAACCCATCTACCAGGAGCTTCACTACTTCCTCAACACCACACCTACGCCAACTGACCTGCTGCCCAGCCAGGTTGAAAAAGGCTCCAGGACTGGCAATTCAGAGCCAGCACCGATCTTGGCAGACGCAGAGGCTGCGCTGGCAACGGAACCTCTGCGCATGGGGTGCTCCGCTGCCCCGCAAACGGGGGAGCGGGGGCCGTTGATCGGCACCCGATCCCCCGTCCACGCATCGGGCCCGCGGGTTCTGATAAGACCAGGACCCGGCGCCAAGGCATGACGTCTCTCCGGCGCGCCGGTCAGCCCACGGCTGCACACCCGGACGGCGACGGCGTGCAGGCTGAGGGAGATTTGCGGCGTACGGAGCCGTGGGTAGTGGCGGGAATGGCCACGCAGTCGGCGCCGGGGGGAAGCCGAGTGCTGCGGGCCTTTGCAGGTCATGCCTTGGCCGCGACCTCGTCCTGCTGTTCTGTTTCCGCGGTTTCGGATGCGGCCGGCGCCGACCCGGCGGTGGCGGTGTAGTAGACGGACCGGCCCTGCCGCTCGCGCGCTGCCAAACTGGCGGCTACCAAAGATTCCAACGACTGGCGCACGGCCTGCGGCGTGACAGCGTGCCCCGGGTCGGCCTGGGCCAGCGCCGCAACGACTTCGCCGGCCGAACGGGGCTGACCGAGACTTTGCAGCAGGACGGCTCCCACACGCTCCCGCAGCGACGGCTCGGTGTTCTTCGCGTCGCCCTGCGCAGTCTTTGCAGGGGCCTTGGCGCGCGCGGACCGTGCCTCGGCAGTCGAAGCGGCTCGTTTGCGAGGGGTGGCAGCCGCCTTTTTGTGTCCGCTCTGCTTGCCTGCACCTTTCCCGTTCGCGGGAGCACTAACGGCCTCAGGAGCGGGGGCAGCATCCCGCTGTTGCGGCAGAGCCGTGTCCTGCGAGGCCGGATCCGCCGCTGCGTCGGCTTCCTGCGTGTCGGAGGCGTCGGACTGTGCCCCTGCAGACGCAACCTGCAGGCCTACCAGGTACGTCTCGTCATCCTGGAGCTGGGCCAGGCGTTCCTTGAGCCGCTCCTGTTCGGCGCGGTTGGTCTCGATGTCAGTGGCGATCTGCCGCGTGTACTGGCTTCGCAGAGGGATCGTCTCCGAGTCGACTTTCATGTCAGCTCACTTTCTTGCGTTCAACGTTGCTCCGGGATGTTACTCACACGAAGGCCCGGGAGCTTTCAAACGTCACCCGGCCCAGTGCTACGCGGTCAGCCCGTCATGGCAAGAACAAGCCGCCCACCCTGCTGTTATCGGAACCGCGGGCCAGGGCGTGCGGGTCCGCCACCTGGTTCAGCGGGTCTGCGGACGGCGGGTGTAGTGGTCGGTCAGGCGGCGCTACACAGGCGCCGGCCGGCGGTGTGGCCCGGCCACGGCCGGGCCACCCGCAAACCCGCCTGCCAACCGCGCAACCAGTCCCGTATCCTGACCCGTTGCCCACCT
Source organism: Actinacidiphila acididurans (assembly GCF_016918855.1). Taxonomy (GTDB): domain Bacteria; phylum Actinomycetota; class Actinomycetes; order Streptomycetales; family Streptomycetaceae; genus Actinacidiphila; species Actinacidiphila acididurans. The sequence goes on along the minus strand of NZ_JADKYB010000010.1, from coordinate 114,995 downwards.
GGAGGTAGTGACCATGGCCGGTCTGATGGACCCGCTTACCGAGGATCAGTTCGCGCTGCTCGACATCGTGTGGACCGTGTTCCACGAACGGGACCGGTTCCCGGGCTTCTTCTATGTCGACCACATGATGCGCGAGCAGGAACGCGACGCGACGCAGACCCTGATGAGCTTCCCCGCAGTCGGCCAGCACCTCGTGGCGTACGGCTATCGCGCCGTGCACTGGATGAGCATCGGCGCCATGCCGGACCCCAACGGGCCTGTGCAGGTGACAGCGGCCGGCCTATACCACCTGCACAACCAGTCAGACGCCTTACGACGGGACGACGGGTTGGTGCAGGGCCTGCTCGCTTTTATGTCGCAGATCACCGCGCAGCGGCAGAAGATCAACAACAACCCCTTCGAGATGCCCAACGTCGATGTCGACCTCCGCACGGTGGACGCCCTCCTCGGCCGTGACGAGGAGTTCTTCGAGCGCCTGGCCCTAATCGCGCAGAAAGAGTGGCCAGGTCTCAACTACAACACCCACTCCTTCACCGGCAGCATGGGCCAGCTCTACAAAGCGGACTTCGTACGCTTGGACGACTACCTCGCCGCCGTCAGCGCTGCGCTCACCCGGCCCGAGCCGCCTCCGGCGGCCATGACGGTCACAGACCCGCGCTCCCTGGCGCGCGCCCTTGGTCACCTGGACGTGACCTGCGAACTCGTCCTCCACCGTGCCGTGGTGCCGCGGCCGTCGCTTGAGCGCTCCAGCACCCTCGTGCTGGGCGTCGACGACCAGGAAGGCTACAACTACGGCCTGGCCGTCCTCGCCGACCTGCTGCGTGACTTCGACGTGCCAGGCAGCAAACCCTCGCAGGGCCACAACCGGCTGCCTGGCTGGCTGGCCGGCGAGCTGCGCGGAATCGACCAGGACGCAGTCGTGCAGGCCGTACAGCTCCTCGACCAGGTCCGCATCGTCCGCAACAACGCGATCCACCCGAATTCGAGCCCGGACCTGGAGGCCGCGCACCGCGCCCTTGGCCTGCCCTGGCCGGTCCGTGACCACGCGGCGGCGTGGGACAGCGTCCGTGGCAACGTGGAGAAAGCTGTCAACGTCCTGCAGGAGACCATCCAGGCCGCCCGGCCCTGACCCGACCCTACGCGCGCGCACGGCCCGCCGTCCGGGGGCGGGCCGCGCTGCTGTTGCTCAAGGCGCTACGGTCTTGCCGGAGCGGCCGGTGCACGCGCCCTTGGGATGCCGAGCCAGCCAGTCCAATCGCCAGTTCCCGCTTGCCTCCGCTGAATCCGCCCACCACCGCATCGACCTGCGCATGCGTGCCGCACTCGGTCAGCGTCACCACCCGCACCTGCGGGAAGGCCGCCGGCTGCCCGTTCTTTACCGGGCCGCCGAACGCGGCCCGGTTGGCCGCCGTATCCGGCGCGTCCAGCTACGAACCCGTCCACTGCGGCCAGCCGCATCCCGCGGTAGAAGTAGCCCTCCAGACCGGCGGGGGCCAAAGGGCTGGCCAGCTCGCGGAACACGGACTCAAGGACCAGCGGCCCCAGACGCCTTCGCGCCCGCGTGAACGAGGACTTGTTCGGAATGCTCCCGCTCAACACCCCAATGGCGCCCACCAGCTGCTCCGCCACATCGTCATAGGAATCCTGCTGGAACAACGCCAGGGCAAGCGTGAAGTAGACCATGAACCCGGCCGGCAGTGCGCCGGGCTTCTTGTCCCGCACTCCGCACTTCTCCAGCACCCCGGCGACCAGTTCCGGGGTCACCCATCGGGTCACCACACCCACCACCCAAGGATGCCTGCCGAGCCCAACGACCCCGTTCCTCCAACGTCACTGGGAACTGCTTGACGAGCTCAAGCAACGGCATTGGCCCGGCGCCTCGAAGTGGAACAAGATCGAGCACCGCTCTTCTCCCACATCACCATGAACTAGCGCGGCAGGCCCCTGACCAGCGACGAAGTCATGCTCCAGACTGTTTCCTTGACCACCAACTGCACCGGTCTGACAGTGCACGCCGAGCTCGATAGCAGGGAGTACCCCGCTGGCATCCGCATCAGCAACGCGGCCATCGCAGCCCTGCAGATCACAAGGCACCGAACTACGCCCTCCACTCCGCGGATCACCCACCGTGTCCGGACCTTCCCCGGCAACACGGGCGGTTAGCCGAAGGCTCTCGCCCCCTCACGGTCCAGGATCTGCGGCACCCCGAGCTGACCGGCATGTCCCGAAAGCGACTCAGTGACCTGACCCGCACTTTGATCCCCGCGCTGGAAAAGCACCGCGAACAGTTCCGCCACGCAGCCCGGGGCGGACCACGCGGCGTCGCCCGCAGCACGGGCCGCAAACCCCCACTCACTCCCGCTGCGCAGATCCCGGCTACCACCCTCTGCCTGCAGAAACACACTCTTCAGGAGCTCCCCGGACAGCTCTTCAACACTGCCATGACCATCAGCCGTGCAGTCAAAGATGTCCGCTCGCTCCTGGATGCCCACGGTGTCACTATCCCCGCCTCCACAGCCCGTTTCCGCACGCCGGACGACATGGCCAGATTCCTTGGCCCCGACCAAACCAAGATCAAACCAGCATGTTGATTCCCGGCAAGCCCTTAACGAACTACCGGTAGCTGCGCTGAGCCCTTCGCAGGTTCTGGCGGATGACCTGATCGCCGACGCAAACCGCCTCCATCAGCTCGGTGAGGAGCCCGCCTGGAAGGGTTCCGGCACCCAAGGAGCAGTCCTTGACGAGCTGGCGATAGCCGGTCCTCCAGCCGGGCTGAGCGGCGGCGTCGAAAGCGAGGCTGGCCAGGCATTCGCGGGCGGCGTACCCGTCGGTTGTCGCGGTGCTGCGACGGTGGAGGCTCTCGGCGATCCGGTACGCGGCGGGGTGCTCGGCATGACCGATCGCGTCGAGCATCGAGAGCCCCAGACGCGTGGTGAAGACCGTCATCCCAGGTTCGGCGGGCATCCGTTCGTAGACGTCCGCCAGTCCGTCGAGGTCGTCCTCCACGAGCTGGCCGAGGGCGCGGTCGCAGAACACGGCGAGCGTCATGGTGACGGCTTGCTCCCACGGGTCTCCGGGCGCGGTGCCGGCCAGGAGCTCGGCGGCGCCATGGGCGTCGCCGGAGGTGAGCGCGGCCAGGACCGCGACCTGGCGGCCGTCCAGCATGCGCTTGCCGACTCCCCGGTGCTCCTTGATGTGGTCCAGGGCATCGGCCCATCGGCCGGCGGTGGTGAGGGCGCGGGTTCCGTCCGCGATGAGGACGCGCCAGAGCCACGCGCGGACCTCCTGCTGGTCCTGCGCCGTCGTGGTGAGGGCGGCCGGTACGTCGATGTTCTCGACTCGAGCGGCAACCCCGGCGGAGACGGATTCGTAGAGGGCGAGGAGGTGACGGCGGCCTTCGTCATGGCGGCCGGCGCGGATCAGCAGCCGAGCGAGGTTGACGACCGGCTCCAGGGCGCGGATCACGGTCGCCCCCGGCTGGGGGCAGGCATGGAGGTAGGCGGCGGCGTGCCGGTGGCACAGGTCGCTCGCCAGGTCCGAATCGCCGACGTCGGAGGCGAGGAGGGCGGTCTGGTTCAAGACGGTGGAGGCGACGCCGCTGTCGCCTCGTGTGACCGCAGAGTTGGCCAGGCTGGTGATGGACACGACGCGCTGCGGGAGGGGCAGGCAGGTTGGACGCCAGCGGGCGATGAGCGGGAAGCGCTGGGCCAGGGGGCCGTGCGGGTTCACACGGTCCCCCGGGGAGCAAGGGGAACGGGGGAAGAGACGCGGGTTTCTGCTGGTTCTGTGCCGGAAGGCACCGTGGCGTCGGGGCCGAACACGACGATCTTGGCGGTGGCCGCGAGGACGGCCTGGGTGTCGTAAGGCAGGCCGATCCGGTTCCAGGCGAAGAGCACGTGGTGGGCCAGGATGCCGCGTAGTCCGCGGTGCAGCGCTCCGGAGGCAGCGAGTTGCGCCAGTTCCTGCCCGGCGGTGGTGTAGGCGCGAGCCCACCCAGCGGCGTGGGCCAGGGGTCCGTCCTCGCGCGTCTGGTCTTCCGCGTCCACCGTGATCAGTCGCTCCACAGCGGCCTGCAGTCGGTTGAGGTGGCTACCGGCGGTCGTGGGCAATACCCGGTGTTCGGCAACTCGTGCCCAGACGTCGCCCTGCTCGTACCAGTCCAGGCCGGCGGACCGCATCAGGATGCTGCACAGCATGACGGACATCTCCCTCCGGTGGCCGCCAGCGGCCTGGTCGGGGCCTTGGAGGTGGGCCAGCAGGCTGCGGCTGTCGCGGTGGAAGAGGCGATGAGCGGCGGCCATGGCTTCGACTCCGCCGAAGGCGTGCACCTCGGGTTCGTAGATGGCCGTCGTCCAGCCGGCGATATGCCCTGCAGCCTCCAGCGCGTCCAGCTCCCGGCCGACGCGGGCGGTAGCGGCGGTGCCGGCGGCCAGGTAGCGCACTCGCCAGCACGGGCGTTTACGGATGAGGAACCATGCGTTGACCGCGCCTTCGTCCTCGACAGCGCACAGCAGGGGGCTGAGGAAGGTCAGCGCGGTTTGCTCGGCACGACTCCACTCGGGGAAAGCGATGTTGACCTGCTGCCAAGTGGGGGCGTTGTCCATCAAGGTCTCCAAGTGGTCACGCGAGGGCGAGAACGGCGTCCCAGTGCGGTGCGGTTGCGATTCCGGTGCCGACGATGTGCAGCGCGAGGGCCGCTCCGGCGGCGCCATCGAGGAGTTCGGGATCGTGGTCGGGCTGGTCCAGCGCGACGATCAGGCGGTCGGCCACGCGGGGAAGCTCCGCGATGATCGCGGGGCTGTTCGTCTGGTCGGCCATCCGCCAGGCGGCGTGCAGCAGACCGGCCGTACCGTGGCACAGCCCGATCTCGGGAACCCGGTCGAACTGCTCCTGATCGCGCAGGGCCGCCAGGATCGCGTTCTCTGCGACCTGAACGCGTGCGGGATCGCCCAGCGCCAGGCCGGCCAACTGCTGGGCGGGGGCGGTACCGCTGACGCCGTAGCACCACGAGGGCCGGGGCCGCAGCGCGGGATCGATCCTCCCGTCGGCGGCCTGCTCGATCGAGATGAGCCCTGGCCACCACGGGCCGGTCTCGTCACCCTGGCGCCACCGGTCGGTCCAGGCACAGATCCGCGCGACCGCTTCCGCCGTCCCCGGCACAGCCACGCCGCGCAGTAGCGCCAGCGACATCACGGACAGGGCCGAGCCGATGCCGTGGGAGAGTCCGACGTTGCCGTGCCCTTGGGGGTACTCGGAACTCGGTTCGCCGTTGGGTGCGACGCTCGTCCACCACGGCGGCAGCGCGTCTCCGTCGGTCAGCGGGCAGGTCAGGCGTACCAGGTAGGACAGGACGTCGCGGGTGATCTGGTGATCGGGATGGCGGCTGAGGTGGTAGGAGGCGAGGCCGGACAGGCCGCGGATCAGGTCGAATTCGGCCATGGGGACGCGCTCGGCGCGGTCGATGCGCGCGTGAGCTGCGGCCAGGTGATTGCGGGTGACGGTGAGGGTCGCCTCGTCCAAGCGGGCGAGGAGGCCGCCGTACCGGCCCGTTCCGCTGTGCGCGAGGTGCGTGACGAACGCGAGCGCCGGGGCGCCGAAGTACAGGTTCGCGTTGGACGCCGCGCTCACCTCGCCCTGGACGGATGCGGCCAGCCAGGCGTGCGCGGTGCTCCACTCGCCTCGCCCGGACCGGGCCCGCTCGATGTGCAGCAGGGTGATGCCCGCTTCGCCGCCAGCCAGGGACTGCGGCCACGATCGGCCACCGGGCGGCCGGCCGCCGGACCACACCCGGCTCGGATCGGCCAGCGTCTCGGCGACGTGGTCAGCCGCGTCCAGCGCGGCGGACGCGGACTCGGTGGTGATCACGATGTCCTCTTCTGTCGGGCCGTCCAGCTCAGCGCGGCGGCTCTGGCCAGGTGCAGGTGAGCGCGTTCCTCGGGCAGTCCAGGCCCGCTCATCCGGACGTGATGCAGGTGCAGCAGATCGGCGAGCACGTCCGGCGGGCGAAGCGTCCCGGAGCGCTCCAGCGCAGTGCGGTAGGCGGCCAGTGCCGTGCGGCGGGCGGCCCAGCTCACGGTGACGCGCGGGTCGAGGCGGGTGCCGGTGGTCGGATTGACCAGGGCGACGGCTTGGTCGTAGACGGTGCGCGGGGGCGCGGTCTCGGCGGTGCGGGTGCGCTCGATCAACCAGTGCATCGCCTCGTCGGCGCCGCCGATCAGGCCGACAGCGATGTCCACCAGACTTGCGGCGGTCACCGCGCGCACGTCGTGGGCGCCCTTGCCGGCCTGCGCCGCCAGTTGGGCTTGGGCGGCGGCCGAGTCGGCGGTGAAGTAGTCCTCGGCCGCGTCCATCGCCGCGGCGCCGCCGAAGCGCGCGGTCTCCGGGTAGTAGGTGTCCCAGCCCGCGTGGGTGATCAGGCCGTCGTGGCGAAGCCGCCGGGTCCACGCGCCGACCTGCTCGACTGCGGAGCCGAGGGCGCCGGGCGGGAAGGACAGGCGGACCCGCAGGTGTTCGTCGGGGTTGCGGTAGCGGACGAACCACCAGCGGGTCGCTCCCAGCTCATTGAGCAGGGACGGCAGGTGGCGAACAAGGAGGGGGTTCTGCCGGTCGGGATTCCCGTAGAGCTTGAGGTAGAGACGGCTGTCGCAGCCCGGCAGGTGGCCGTCCTCGCGGCTGACCGCATATCCCGGCCACCGGACCGGGGCGACAGCCTGACCGGTGGCGGCCATGGGGATGACGACCTCGTGGGCGCGCCCGCCGGTCCATCCCAGGTCCGTCGGCGTCGGCGCGGTCCGCAGCAGCGCCTTGCCGTGGCGTTCCAGGTGGGTCCGCAGCAGCGCCCGGTGCGAGGGCTCTGTCAGGTTCAGGCTCACGCACTGGTCGCCGTCGCCCAGGTATACGCGCTCGGGCAGGAGGGCATCCCGCCGCCAGCTTGTCAGGGCCTGCTCCCACTGCGGCCACGACGCCGTGGTGCCGGGCATCTGATCGGCGTCGAGTATCCAGCGGGCCGGAGAAAGGACCGTGCGCCCATAGCGCAGCGCGGGAAGGAACGGCAGGGCGGACGCGGCGCCCCAGGAGAACCCGGCGCAGGGGGCAGCCAGCGCCACCGGCGCCTCAAACAAGAACCGCGCCAGCGGATGGGTGTGGCGGGTCAGGTCCACCGCATTCAGCAGCATCGTGTGCACCGGGCGGCGGCGGGAGAGCGAGACCAGGTGCAGCCGTTCGGCGTCGGCGGTCACCGCCAAATCCGACACGGGAACGAGGCCCGCGTCCGGGTCGCGGTACTCACTGAGCGAGATCATCAGCTCTGCGGCCCGTGGGGCGCGCGCGACGTTCTCAGCGCGCACGTACAGCGGGGTGGTGCTGATCTGCGCGAGCAGCGCGCCCCGGTACACGCCGGGTATACCCGCGTACAGGTCGGTCATCCGGCGGCGGTCCTCGGGGTCGAACAGGTGCAGGAAGCGCCCGGTGGTCGCTCCGGCCGCACGTGCCACCCCGGTGACGTGGAGCGTGAAGTCGCCCTCTTTCAGGCTGGCCACGCTCGCGGAGTGGACGCGCACGGTGACCTCCGTGCTGGGCTGCACTGGTCGGTGCGCATCCACGACGCACAGCTCCGCGACCGACGCGTCATCGAGCTGGACTTCGAGGCGGCGCCGCATCACGGCGGTGTGTGCGAGCTTCAGCAGCCGTCTGTCCCGGTCGGTCACCGCCTCCTCTGCCGGGGTGGCGGTGGACCCGAGGTAACCGGACGGGTAGCCGAGCATGGCGACGGCGTCGAGGACGGGTACCACGGCGGTCGGTCCGTAGCGTTCGAGGAAGCGGCCATGCCAGGCAGCCCACCCCGGGCTCAGCACCGGCCGCACGGCCAGGCGGGTCAGCGCTGCGGCAGCGGACTCCGCTTCCACCGCGACCGCCTCCGGGATGACCAGATCCCAGTCCAGCCGCAGGTCAAGGGCGAGCATGGGTTTGGCCGCCGGAAGGAGCCGCGTCATCGCGGCCGTCGCCCGTGCGCGCTCGGCGTCGGCCGCTGCCGGATTGTCGGTCGCGGCATCATGCCGTGTCAGCGCCGCCGCGATCTCACGCAGCCCTGCGGCGACCTCGGCCGCGCCCGCCTGCTCGGTCCGCCTGACCAGGGCTGGGAGCGGGTCCGGCGCTGTCATCGCGGGGCGCAGGTTAGTGAGGAGGAACCGCTGTTGCACCAGGCCCGCGAGGAGGTTGTCGATCACGTCGCGCGGGGCGGTGGGAAAGTCGGCGGAGAGCTTTTCGGTGAGGTCCGTCCAACGGACGGGTGTCCGAGCGCTGTCCAGGGCTGCCCGGACCGGCGCGGTCGCCCGGATCTGCACCTGTACGGGAGCACCGTCGCTCGCGCCGTGGGGGCGGTGTTCGAGCCCCAAGTGCCCGTCGTGCTCCGACGCGAGGTCGTTCGCGAGCAGAACCAGGTGGGACCGCAGCTCGCCGCCCGCCTCTAAATGTTCGATGAGGGACGTGATCCATGCCGCATCGGTCCTGGTCGTCGTCCGGTGCGCGTTGCCTGCCCGCAACGACGGGGCGGCACTGATCCGGGCGGCCTCGACGCCGGCGAACAGGCCGAAGGGGGTGGCGCGGGTGCGGGCCCGCAGCAGATAACGCAGCACGGCGAGTACGGCACGGCGAACGGTGGGCTGGGGCATGGACGGGCCGGCGCAGATGCGGCCCACTTGCGCTGCCAGGTCCGGGCTGGCGGTTGCAACTGCGGTCGCGAAGCCAGGTATCTGCCAGACCTGCTCGAGCCAGGTCTGCCACGACGCGGTCGCGCTGTGCGGGTCGAGCAGCTCCGGCCAAGGCACGCCCTGGTACTCGTCGGACCAGGCCGTCGCCCGGACCACTGCTCCGTCAACGTAGCGGTACAACACCCCTCCTGTGGCCACGTGGCGTCCGGCCGGCCCGTACCTCGGGTCGGCCGGACGCCACGGTCATCGCGGTCCTGTACGAGCGAGCGCTACTACGGGCAGCTCACGCACGCGGTGGCGCACGTCGAGTTGCAGCCGTCGTTCGTCATGCGGATGAGCTGGTCGGCGGCGGGGCCGCCCTCGACGATGGTGACGTCGAGTTCCCACTCGGAGCCGGGAACCTCCTGGTCTCCGGCGACCGACTGCGCGGGGGCGACCGGGCGATCGAGTTGGACGGTCATGTCTCTCCTCGGTAGTGGCTGGTGGTGCAAGAACCCGCGGCCCGGCCGCGACACGGTGCTTGTGCGGCCGGGCCGCGGGGGTCTAGTTCCAGGAGACGGTGACGGTGCCGTGTCGCTTGGGCACGGTCCCCTGGGGCAGCGGGGTCGGGGCCGGGGTCGGCAGGTACCGGAAGGTCGCCGCGCCCCGACGACGGTGGTCGCGGGCCCAGGTCCGCAGCAACTCCGTGTAGTGCTCCGCGAGGGATTCGGCCTGCGGTCCGTGTGCGATCACGCCGCTCTCGAGGCCGCCGGTGTCCTCGTTCTCCCGCCGGGTGCGGTAGGCGATGCTGCCCTCACTGACGAGGGCCGGCACTCCGAGCAGCGCCGGGGCCGCGACGACCCCTTGGTCGATGACGTGCTGGGCCGCGTGCAGCCGGGCGGGCTCGGGGAGGTTGAGGGTCAGGTACAGCTCCAGCTCGTCCGGCAGGTCGTAGGCCGCTCCGGACCAGCGCTCTAGCCGCGGCTCGTTCAGGGCCTGGTCCAACGCCGTGGTGTTGAGCACGACCCGCGGGTCGTCGGTCTGCAGAGCGATGCCTTCGCGTAGCAGCACCTTGCGCTCCTCGGCCGCGCCCTCGCCCTGCATGGGCACGAACCGCGCGAGACAGTAGGAGCGACTGAGCAGCCCGGTGCCCTCACGGTCGAACGCGACCGAACGAGTCAGACCACACACCGTCAACGGGACGACGATCCGACCCTGTTCGGTAAGGTCGCTGATCCACGCTGGGGGGATGTCCCATGCGGCCGCGGTGACGAGGATCCGGTCGTACGGTGCGCCGTCCGGCACGCCGGCCTCGCCGTCGGCAAGCACCACCTTCACCCGGTCGTAGCCCGCGTCCGTCAGGCACGCACTCGCGCGGTCCGTGATGTCCTTGTCGATGTCGGCCGTGGTGACCGAACCCTGCGGGCCCACGATTTCCTGGATGAGTGCGGCGTTGTATCCGCCGGACCCAATTTCCAGCACCTTCATGCCGGGCTCGATCTGCGCCTGCTCCAGCATCACCGCCTGGAGGTGGGCCGCGGACATCACGCTGATCTCCAGACCGTGCTCGTCCCGCTTGGCCACCACGGTGCCGTTGGGGGCGTAGGAGGCTTCCAGCGTCGCGTCCGGTGCGAACCGGTGACGGGGCACTGCGGCGAAGGCGGCGGCCACCGGCTCGGAGGTGATCGCGCCTTGGCCGCGCAGTGAGTTGACCATGGCCGCACGCATGGCGGCGGGCTCATGAATATTTGAGTCGCTTACAGTAGTCATTCGGTTACCGTAGTTCCTTTGGTGATCTGCTCGCCTCGGCTCGGCGATCCAGGAGCGGTGATGGCGAGGTCTCGGCGGGGGAGTGACGCAACGTTGGTTTCGCGCCGGGCGGGGTTGCTGTCGGGCGGCCGCGCCATGCATTGTCGCTGCACGGTGCCTCCTCGCAACGGGTGGAGTGGGAGGTCTGCGGTGGGGCTGGCCTTCATGCGGCCAGGTGGAGGTCCATGAAGTGCGGCAGGTGATCGGACAGGTGGAAGCTCTCGTCGAACGGGTGGGTCCACACCGTGACGGGCTCCATGCCGACCGTGAGCCCGCGGTCGATGGCCCACGGGACTCGCTCGTTGACGTAGTAGTGGCCCACGGTCGGTGGCCGGGGGATGCCCAGCACGTGGTGCGGGTCCTGCCAGCCGGAATTGAGCAGGACACGGATCGCGCGCTGGTCCGTGTCGCCGAACGAGCCGTCCGGTAGGACGAGCCGGTAGCAGCTGTGCAGGTTCCTCGGCACCGCGGCCCAGCTATCGGGCTCCCGATCCGGCGTGTTGAAGTCGCCGATCGCGACGGCCCTGGAAGGCATGCCAGGGAACGCCCCACCGCTGTCCGTCAGCCAGCCCCGGACCTCATTGAGCCGAGCCTCGCCGTTGAAGGGGTTCAGGTGCGTGCTGAACACCGTGAAGTCCGCGGCCGGGTCGTCGCCGGCCGCCTTGGGGCGGAACCGGGCGCGGATAAGCGCGTGGTGGAAGACACCCACCCCGCGCAACTGCCAGTGGACGAGCCGGACGGACGCCGGGTTGTACAGCAGCGCGGTGGCATTCTTGCCGTCCCCGACACGGGTCTTGGCGAGGGTGGCGACCTTCATGCCCAGCGTGCCCGTGGCCAGGCGCAGCAGCCGCTGCTCGTGCTGGCTCCAGAACGTCGCCTCCGGCAAGCACAGCACGTCCGGGGCGCAGGCGGCTATGAGGTGAAGTTGGTCGGTCAGGCGCGCTTCCGACTCCCTGTCCACCCCGCCGTTCAGCAGGTTCCAGACCATGAATCGCAGGGTGCGGGGCGGCGCGGCGGGGATCAGCACGTCAGGTACGGCCGTGGTCACGGTGGTGCGGCTCCTCGGTGTGTGGTCACAGCAAGCTGCTGGCTCAGAGGCCGTGGTATTCAGGCGTTCCGGGCGTCTATTGCCGCTTGCGCTCAAGAATGACGAGAGGGCAGTTGAGGGCTTGAGCGATCTTTGCGAGGTTGGCCGGGGTGGCGTTGCGCCAGCCGGATTCGATCTCGCCCATGAGCTGTTCGCTGATGCCAATCCGGCGGGCGAGTGCGCGTTTGGTCAGGCCTGCCTTTTTGCGTGCCCAGGTGATGGCTTCCGGTTCGTGGTCCAGCGTGCGAGGGCGGGTACGTGTGCGGGTAGCGGTCATTGCGCGGGCTCTTCGGGGTTCCAGGGGTCGTCCACCTGCCAGGTGTGGGCGCCGTGGTGGAACTCGTACTCGGAGCAGGTCTCGTCCTGGCCGGGACCGGTGATCGGACAGTTGGGCAGGACGAGGACACTCTGGGGGCCGGCGCCCCGGCTCCATCGGGTCCACGCGCTGGTGGTCGCGGTGGTGCCGACAACGAATGCGTAGTGATCGCCGGTCCGATGTGCCTGGAGGGTGCAGCGCACGTCCTGGATTTCGATGGGATCGATGTCCTGCCGGTTGGCGTACCTCGTGGCCGTCAAGGCGAGTGGGTTGGATAGGGTCGCGGGCTCTCCGCAAATGGGCGGACGGTCTGCGTGAGGGTGTTGCGTTGCGGTCGTGCTGGCCATTGCCGTGAATTTGGTCCTTCGATTTGGCGGCGTGGGTCGGACAAGCCGGTGGTGTCAGCCCGAGGAGGCCCGCGGGACAGGATTTCGCGGGTCTGGATCGCGTCCTGGCCCAGGGATGTGCTCTCTCCGGGCGTCATACGGTCCCGCGCGGTAGGCAGTCCTCGACTTACCTCTCTCATCAGTGATTCGGCGGAGCCCGCCCCGGCCAGCGACCGGTCCTCCACGCGAGCGATGCACTCCGCGCAGGTGTGAAAGGCACCGGTACCGCGGTCTCTGCCCGAGGCTGAGCCACAGTCCCGGCCCGTCTGCGCTCTCGCAGCGCCAGCACAGACCTGGTCACCCATGCGCGACCCTGCATGGTCAGCCACCGCGGCGGCCCGGCGCGGTCCGCCCTGCGCCCGGCGCGGCACGCTTGCGCTTGGGGCGCGCGGCGGCGGGTCGGGCGCCCGGACGGTCGGATAACCGCCGGAAGGCGGCGGGACAACCTCGAAGCCGGTCAGCGTCTCGCCCGCGCGGAGGTACACAGGAGCGCGGCGGGACAGCTCGACCAAGCGCCCTGTCAGGCCCACTGCCCGCAGGTTGGTGATGCGGAATGCGTGCCCGTTCACAGCCACCCACTGGTTGAGCTTCAACTGGTTCGGCCCCACCGGTCTCGGGTTCACCAAGCGCGAGCCATCGGACAATGTCCAGCCAGGTGGCCACCGCTCGGCGGTGTTCGCGGTGCTGATGGTCGTTCACTCCTTCGATGTCGGTCTGCGCTGCCGGGTCACCGACCCTCAGCGGCGGCCGGGTGCGATCCGGCCGCCGCTGCACGCGGCTGCCGATTAGGCCCAACCCCGGCCTGTGCCACGGGGCGGGGGAACCACGTCGCGGCGCCCCGAGACGGGCACTGCTGGCCGGGGCGAGCGTCGTGGTCGTCACAACGCCTCCAGGTCGGCCCATACCCGCTTGCCGCCGGGCAGCACGTCGACGCCCCAGCCGGAGGATTCGGCGTTCACGAGGAACAAGCCGCGGCCGCCCTCCCCACCGGGGTCCGGCTCCTGCATCTGGGGGCGAGTGGAGTCCTGGTCGACGACCGAGACGCGCACACGCTGCTCGGTCAGCCGCGTGACGTCCACGCGCATTTCCTCGCCCTTGGCGTGCCGGATCGCGTTCGACACCAGCTCGGTCGTGATCAGCGCCGCCGTGTCGGCGAGCTGCGGAAGGTGCCAGACGTGCAGGGCCTCGCTGACCAGGTGGCGTGCGGCGGCAGCCGACTCCGGGACACGCTCGTAGCTCTTGGCGTACTCGGTCGGGACGGCGGGCGTGCGCGGCGGGCACAACGCCGCGCGGACGCTACGCATGGCTGTCCTCCCCGCCTACCGCGGTGGTCGGCCGGGCCAGCAGCGAGGCCAGGAGCGCCGACGTGCACAGCCTGTCCGGACCGTCGAGCGGTACCACCCACCAAGGGGCCTCCATCGTCGGCTCCAGCCGGTCCGGCGTAGGGATGACGAACCGGACTGCCGGCGGAAGCACGACCGTGCCGTGCACCCACCAGATCCGGGCCGCGCTCGCGGGGAGCAACACGGTGTACCCGGCACCCGGCCCGAACTCACCGGGCCGGTGGAACACCGGCCCGTCCGAGGCTCCAGGGGCGGCGGTCACGTATTGGCGGGCCGTACCCACCACGGATTCGTGCCGCTCCAGCACGATGTCCGCGGAGGCAGCAGTCGGCGTACGGCGGTGTGGGACAGTCGGCAAGTCCGCGGGTGGCAAGTAGCCGGGCAGATGTCCCGCGACCTGTTGCTTGGGAAACGTGGGTGCCATGGTGATCCCTCGGCGAAGAGGCCGGATGACGGGGCCACCGGTATCGAGGTCGACTCGGGTTGATGGCCCTTTCCCAGCCAAGCGCCGTCCGGGCAGCCGGGCACAGGCAATCACCGGTGCGGATTATGTGCGGGAAACCGGAAATTTTTACTCTCCAGCAGTAACACACAGTGCGCTACCGTAGGCAGATGGTGAACACGCTGCTGGCGCGTCGGATGGAAGATGCAGGCCTGACGCAACAGGAACTCGCGGAGGCCCTCAACCGGCGCATCGGCGATTTCACCGGCCGCCCGGGCAGCTTGACGGACCGGCACATCCGCAACTGGCTGGACGGAACCACCACTCGGCCTCAAGCAAAGCAGCGGCGCGCTCTGGAGGAGGAGTTCGGCTGTTCTGCGCAAGAGTTAGGCTTCGCAGCCAAGAGCAACCCAGCACCACCGGAGGACCCGATGCGGCGACGAACCCTGGCCAGCACGGCGGCCGGCCTGGCTGCTGGAGCCGCGCTACCCCGAAAGACCCCTACGACTGCACCGCGCGTCGGCATGTCCGACGCGGACCGGCTGGAGACGGAGTTCGCCAGGCTCGTCGCCGCTGACAACCAGTTCGGGGGCACCATCAATCTGGAAACCCGCGCATTGGCCTTCGCTCACCATGCGATGGAACTTCAGGCTGTGGGATACACCACGCAGCGCGTACGCGCACGCTTGTACGGCCTCGCCGCCGCATTCACCGGCACCGCCTTGTGGGCCGCGGTCGACGACCACGCACCCGACAGGGCGCAGCAGCATCTCGACCGGGCCATGACGCTGGCCGGACTGTCCGGCAGCCCCGAGATCCAGGTCCGTCTGTGGGGTCATGCAGCGGTGCTTGCGAATCAGCAGCGGCGCCCTCACGACGCTCTGGCCGCGGCCCAGGCAGGGCGCGCGTCTTCTGTATGCCGACGAGACCCGCTCTACCGTTCGTTGACGGCCGCACGCCTGGCGGGAATCCAGGCGCAGACAGGGCAGCGATCCTCAGCTCTACGTAGTCTCGGTCAAGCGGCCGAGGCATTCGAACAGGCCGACCACGGCGCGCCCCGGCCGGTTTGGATGGTCTTCTTCGACCGGTCCGAACTCGACGGTCTCGGCGCCATCGCGCTGGGCCGCCTCGGCGAACACTCTCAGGCCGAGGCGTACCTTCACCGTACGCTGTCGCGCTTGCGGCCCGGTTACGACCGCAACCGTGTGTATTACGGCGCCCTGCTCGCTCTCGCACAGCTCCGCCAGCGTGACGTCGAACAGGCATGTGCGACGGCGGCAACGGTGGCTGCTCCCGACAACGCCAAGGCACGGACCGGGCGCATCGCCAGGCTCCTGGACGAGTTCACGCGGGAATTGTCGGTCGCCACCCCTCGATCGTCCGTGGCAGCCCAGTGGAGGGAAACGTACACGTCCAGGCAGGGAGACCCACGATGACCGTCGAGATCACGCACTACACCGCCGATCACCTGCCACAGATACGGCAGATCCTCCTGGACGTGCACGCGGAAGTCCGGCACCGCGATTTCGGACTCACCGGGCCCTTTTACGACGTCGACCGTTTCAATGAGCGGTTGAACATCTACGCCTCGCGTCCCGGCTGGGACGCCGTTGTTGGCTACGAGGACGGGGAGCCGGTCGGCTTCTGCTTCGGTGTCCCGCTCGGCCCGGACACCCGATGGTGGCAGCCCATGACCGCCGCGCTTCCCGAGGAGTACATCATTGAGGATGGGAAGCGGACGGTCGCTCTCAACGAGATCGTCGTGCGCAAGCCGTGGCGTGGGCGCGGGGTCGCCTGGCAGATCCACGAGGCATGGCTGTCCCAGCGGACCGAGCAGCGCGTGACCTTGCTGGTCAACCCGGCGGCCGGCAACGGAGCGGTCCAGGCTGTGTACGAGGCATGGGGGTATCGCAAGGTCGGCGATCAGCAGCCCTTCCCCGACTCTCCCGTATTCGCTGCCATGATCCGGCCAGTGCGACGCTGACGGAGTACGCCCAAGCGAAGAGCAATCGTGGAGCTGGCGGTCCGTAAGCATGGCAGCGCGGCATCGCCGCCGCCTCCCAATCCGCACTCCTAATCCGCCTTCCTGGAGGCCGGCAAAACCGCGCGCGGGGCGTGGTCATTACGACGGTTTCCGCAGAACAGACGTCCACACCGTCCCCGTCTGCCTCATGACCGGTCGGGGGCGGCTCCACCGGGTCCAGAGCTTGTCCCGAAGTGCGCCGCGGCACTACTCCGACGTTCCACCGATCACCGTGGGAAGGGACCGAGGCTGATGGGCACGTGCTCGCTGCCGGACCTGGCGTACGACTACTCTGCGCTCGCGCCAGCCATCGCGCCGGAGATCCTGTAGTTGCAGCACTGAAGCACCAGGCCACGTACCTCAAGGGCGTGAACGACACGCTGGAGCAGATCACCGAGGCCCGGGAGAAGGACGCGATCACCCCGACCGGACCGGGGACCACCGACGTAATGGGCTGTGGCGGGTGAGGGAATGGGGCTGGAGGGTTCTGGCCCGTCGCTGGGGTGCGCGGGCGTACGGTCGGTGTGTACGTGCCGGGGGCGTTGTTGGGGGCGTTGTGGTGGGTGTGGAGTTAGCGGTGGGCTATCTGGTGGCGTGGGTGGTGGGCAAGGCGCGGAGGGTGGCCGGGCGTGCGGATGCCGAGGTGGACACGGTGCTGGATGCGGGCCTGGACCGTCTGCACGAGATGGTGGTGGCCCGGCTGGGCGGCGATCCGGCGCTGGAGCAGGCGGTGACGCAGGCGGCAGCGGGTGCGCAGGCGGTGTCGGATCGCACCCGCAGGCGCCTGGGCTTGGCGTTGGAGGAGGCGGTCGAGCAGGATCCCGCCTTCGCGTCGGCTTTGCAGGATGCGGTGGCCGCGGTGCGGGCCGCGGCGGAGGCTGCCGGACCGCGGGCGCGCGCGGTGTACGGGAACACCTTCAACGGGCCGGCCGCGTTGCAGGTCGGGGACCACAACACGCAGACCAATACTTTCGGGTCCTGAGCGGTGGCCGGCGACAGCTATCACGGGCCTACCGGCGCGCAGCGTGGTGACCACAACGTTCAGAACAACTACTTCCAGGGCGCGGTGCGGCCGCCGTTGGTCTGGCCGCATCAGGTGGGGGTGATTCTGCTGCGGGCGGGGGCGTTCCAGGACCGTGCGGAGCGGGCGCGGCTGCGGCTGGCGGTGGCCGGCGGTGGCACGGCCGTGCTCGGCCAGGCCGAGGGGGCGGGTTCGGCCCGGGAGCCGGAGCGTGGGCCGGTGCTGTCGGGGATGGGCGGTGTCGGCAAGACCCAGCTGGCCGCCGACTACGCCCGAACCGCGCTGACCGGTGGTGAGCTGGACTTGCTGGTGTGGGTGACCGCGGCGGACCGGGCGTCGCTGGTGGCGGGTCTGGGCCGGGCAGGGGTCGAGGTAGCGGGTGCGCAGCTCGGTGACCTGCAGGCGGCGGCCGAGGCGTTCACGGCCTGGCTGGAACCCAAGGCCGGCCAGGAGGTGTGCCGGTGGCTGGTTGTCCTGGACGACGTCTCCGACCCCGACCACCTTCAGGGCCTGTGGCCGCCTGCCAGCCCGCACGGCCGCACTTTGATCACGACCCGCCGCCGGGATGCCGCGTTCACTCTAGACGGCCGCACCCGTATCGACGTCGGGCTGTTCACCGAGACCGAAGCCGTCTCCTACTTGAGTACGGTCCTGGCCGCCCATGACCGTACCGAATCCGCCGAGGACCTGGCGGCGCTCGCGGATGACCTCGGCCGTCTGCCGCTGGCCTTGTCCCAGGCCGCCGCGTTCATGGCGGACGCCGGCATGACCGTCGCCGGCTACCGGGCGCTGCTGGCGGATCGGACGGTGTCGCTGGCCGACGCCAGCCCGCAGCCGCTGCCGCCCGGCCACGCCCGCGCGATGGCCGCTGCCTGGGACCTGTCCATCGAACGCGCCGACCGCATGCGCCCCGCGGGCCTGTCCCGGCTGCTGCTGCACCTGGCCTCACTGCTGGACCCCAACGGTATACCCGCCACCGTCCTGACCACCCCGCCCGCCCTGGCCTATCTGAGTGAAGAGCGAGTCGGCCCCGCAGAGCCGCACCGGCCCGGCCCTGCCCCCGCCGACGCGACCGCAGGCAACGTCACGGCGGGGGAGGTCACCGCGGGGCTGCGGGTGCTGCACCGCCTCAGCCTCATCGACCACACCCCCCAGGACCCTCACCGTGAGGTGCGGGTCCATGCCCTGATCCAGCGGGCCGTCCGCGACACCCTCACTCCCGAACAACAGCACCGCACCGCCCGCACCGCCGCCGACGCCCTGCTGGCGGCCTGGCCCGCGGTCGAACGCGACATAACCCTCGCCCAAGCCCTCCGAGCCAACACCACCACCCTGACCGAGCGCGCCCAGGACGCCCTGCACCGGCCCGACGCCCACACCGTGCTGTTCCGGGCCGGAAGAAGTCTCGGCGAATCCGGCCAGGTCAACGCGGCCCTCACCTACCACCAGCACCTGGCCGCCACTACAACCGAACACCTCGGCCCCGACCACCCCGACACCCTCGCCGCCCGCAACAACCTCGCCTCCTGGCGGGGGGAGGCGGGGGATGCGGCTGGCGCTGCGGCCGCCTTCGCGGAGCTGCTGGACGTCGTGGTGCGGGTGCTGGGTCCTGACCACCCCGACACCCTCACCACCCGCGGCAACCTCGCCGACTGGCGGGGGAAGGTGGATGCGGCTGGCGCTGCGGCCGCTTTCGCGGAGCTGCTGGAGGACCGGGTGCGGGTGCTGGGTCCTGACCACCCCGACACCCTCACCACCCGCCACAGCCTCGCCGACTGGCGGGGGGAGGCGGGGGATGCGGCTGGCGCTGCGGCCGCCTTCGCGGAGCTGCTGGAGGACCGGGTGCGGGTGCTGGGTCCTGACCACCCCCACACCCTCGCCACCCGCGGCAACCTCGCCTCCTGGCGGGGGGAGGCGGGGGATGCGGCCGGCGCCGCAACCGGCTTCAGCGAACTGCTGGAGGACCGGGTGCGGGTGCTGGGCCCGGATCACCCCCAAACCCTCGCCACGCGCCACAACCTCGCCTATTGGCGGGGGGAGGCGGGGGATGCGGCTGGCGCTGCGGCCGCTTTCGCGGAGCTGCTGGAGGACTGGGTGCGGGTGCTGGGTCCCGACCACCCCCACACCCTCGCCACCCGCGGCAACCTCGCTTACTTGCAGCAACAGAACGGCAAGGACACGGGTACACCGGGCTGATCTTCTCACCCGCCCGACCCAGTGGGAACCACCACCATCGCCCCGGGAAACGGTCCCAACCGTTCCGGCAAAGCCGCAGGTCAGAGAGTCCCGTCGGTGATCCACTGGGGCGGCCCGGAGAAGACCTTCGCCTTCAACCTCTCCGGGCACGATTTGCCGCGTGGTGACGATGCACGACTGCAAGATCGCTGCGCTGCCCGAGCAGCCGCCCGCCGGCGCCTGACCGCTCTGCCCGGCAGCCGGGCGCCGCCACCGCCGAGGCCGCCCTCGCCTTGAGGCGGCTCAGCTCCACTATCGGCGGGCCGGTGACGATGATCGGCCCGGCTGGACCCGTGCCAGGTCGGCCTACACCCCAGCCCGCGGTCCGTGGGCAGCCTGAGAAGCGGGAGCAGGTACCTGCGCCCGCGGCGTTGCCACAGCTGGTGGAGCCGCGGCCACGGCCGGAGTGCCCGCCTGGGTGCCGGGCAGGGTCACCGCCAGGCGTCCGGCGTGGGTGCTGGCCTCGGCGGACAGGGCACGCAGAGCCGTGACGTCCACGCGGGTGAAGCGGTCAGAGGCGACCGCGGCCTCCACCAAGGCCCGCGCCTCGACCGCGACCTTGCCGTACGGACCGGCGGCCGGGCCGGGCCCGGTGCGAAGGTCGGCGGTCGGCAGCCGGTGCCACGCCTCGCGGAACGCCACGACCTGCGGGTGGTTGGACTGGGCAAGCTCGCGGCCCATGGGCGTCTCGATCCAACTCCTGAACGACGCTGCGACGTTGTGGGACGCCCGGACTGCGTCCTCACGGGACTCGTAAGGCTGCGGCGGTTGCGCCTTGCGGGCGGCGCGTGCGGTCTCGGCAGCCTCAGGAGTCGCCGGGGGAGTGGCAGCCCGCGGCTGGTCGGGCCGGGCCTCTTGCCGAGACGGGACGGCGGGTTGGTCGATCTCGGCGCCGTCCGCCGGCGGGTCGGCGGGCGCAGCCGATCCACTGGCGGACGTGCCGTACGCGGCGGCTGCCCGGCTCACCTCCGCCATGGCGTCGGCTGCGGGGCGGTCTGCGGCCACACCGGCACGGAGCTTGTCGGCGATCGTGCTGGCCAGATGAGAGATCGCCTCCGCGGTGCGGATCGAGACCGCGCGCCAGAACCCCTGCACCCGGGCGTCACTCCAGAAGTCCTTCCAACGCTCGCCTGCACGCTTCCGGCAGGTGTCGAGAAGGTGCTTCGCAGCGCCCCGGACGGTCTGGAGGCGCTGCCATTCCGGCAGGTCACGCAGACGATCGGCGTGGGAATCGGCAGCAGCGATAGCCGTGCTCACCGCGGCGGCGGCACCCTCGGCGGGCGTCGCCGCGCTCTCGGGAGGCGGCGCCGGCGCCGTGCCGACGACGGAGTCCCAGCGGTCGCCATCGGGCCGGGCGGCACGATCCAGCGCCTGCAGATCGTCGGTGAGAGCGGTGCGCAACTCGTCAGCCGTGCCCTGCTCGGCAGGCATGTGGTCGGCCCACGCCTGGAGCATCTGGTCGAACCCGTCCCAGAGGTCAACTTGGGGCGGGCCGGGGTCCGGCGCAGCAGGCGGCGGTGCAGTCTCCTGGGGCTCCCCGCTCCCGCCGCCCCGCGGTGCTTCGTCGGTCCACAGAGGCGGCAGCTCGGGGCCTTGCGGCGGTGTCGGGGCGGCAGGCGCAGCCTCCGGCTCCTGGTCAAGTGATGTGGTCATCGACTCTCCTACCTGGGGTGCCGCTTCGGCGTCCTCTACTTGGGCTTGGAGGTGGTCCTCCCGCATGGCCCGCGCCCCTTCGGCACCATCTCCGAGCCAGTCCTCGAGCGAGGCGTAGCCCGACGGCACCCGGCTTGTACGGGCGTACTGCTCTTGGTCCTCGCGCCGGTCAGGGCCGAACTCGCCATCATCATCCGGCTCGGCGGCCGCGGACTCCGGCCCGACCACCGCGGCGGGCGGCTCCTCCACCACCGACACGGCGGTCGCGGGCTCCTCCTGGTCGACGTCCTCTGCGTCATCGAACAGCCCGAGCTGCTCTTGGACGGGCGCGGTCTGCTCGATCCACGCCGGCGGGGGCACGTAGGGTTCGGGCCGCCAGGCGCGGGGGTCCTGCGGGCGGATGGCGGCCAGTAGTTCGGCCAGCTCTCCGGCAGCCCTCGACATGTACGGCCCGGAGGTATTGGTGAGGCCGGTGGCCCAGAGTAGCCCGTCGTGCGCGAGGACCAGGTCGTCCGCGAGGTCGGCGCTGGTGAGCTGGCCAGCGCTGAGGTTCGCCACGACTTCCCGCAGGGCCGACAGGCGGTCGGCGCCCTCCTGGTCGTCACCGGGGTAGACGGTGGGGACTCGGATCGTGCCGAGCTTGGCGTCCAGCGTCCAGGCGGTGTCCGGGTCGATGGCCTCACCGGGTACGGGGACCTGGAGGGCTCGCGCGACCAGCTCGGCCACGGCCGCGCGGTCGTCCACGAAAAGCGCCGACACGTTGTCCCTGTGCCCGAACGGCGGGCGGCTCTCGAAGCGCGGCCCGGCCGGGCGCCGCATCTCCTCCGACCACGACAGGTCGCGTGCCGAGCCGCGCGCCCATTCGAGATCGGAGACGAATCCGATCAGCCGCCCGTCCAGCCAGACCGTGGTGGTCACCCTGCTCGTGCGCAAGAGGTGCGCCCGGTCCGCGTACTCGCCCAACCGCTCCGGGCCGCCGAACCGCTGCTCCGACTGGGCGAGGGACTCCGGCTCGTCTCCCAACGACCTCGGCGGAGTGGCGAACACGATGGGCGGCGTGGCGGCCTCCGGGGGCTCGGGCGCTTCGGCTTCCGGCGCGGCTGCGGCCGGTTCGGGCTGGACCTCGTCCATAGTCATCTGCCCCTCCGGGACCTGGTCGGGCTCCTGCTCCGTCTCTGCTTCCTGGTCGATGGCCTCTGGGTCGCCGTCGTCCGGCGGTACTACCGCAGTCGTCGGCTCGGCGGTCGCGGGCTGCGGCTGCTCGAACAGGGACATCGTGTTGAGAGGCCCGAGGTCCGGGGGAGTGGTGGCCTGGTCGACGTCCTCCGGCTCGACGGCCGCGGGCAGCGGGGCTCCCAACCCTGCCTCCCGGTTCTGCTGGAGGATGATCTGCTGCCGTTCTCGCCACTGCTCGAACGCCTCGTCGGTGTCGTTGTCCTCCGTGAAGGTGTTGACGAGCTGCACGGGCTCGGGGGCGGGGTTCGTCGCGTCGAATGCGGTCAGCTCCGCGGCCGCCGCGTCCACTTTGGCCTGGTGGGGTGCCCGCTGCTCGGTGCGTTCCTGGATGGCCTTGCGGCGGCTGTCGGGGGTGGAGTGCTTCCTCGGGTCCAGCATCGACTCGGTCAGCTCGGGGAGCTTGTCCCGTTCGGTGATCGCCCCGACCACGGCGTCCAGCAGCTCGACGCGGCGCCGGGCGTGCTCGATGGCGGGGCCGTAGTTCACGGCCTCCTGCTGAGCGGTCAGTACCGCGATTTCCTGCTCCAGGCCGGGAAGGCGCTCGCGGTCCATGAACTGGTGGTCCTCGGCCTTTTCCAGCGCGGTGGCCAAGCGCCCCAGCATGGTGCCGCCGATGTTCGTCTTGACCA
Source organism: Actinacidiphila acididurans (assembly GCF_016918855.1). GTDB lineage: Bacteria > Actinomycetota > Actinomycetes > Streptomycetales > Streptomycetaceae > Actinacidiphila > Actinacidiphila acididurans. The sequence goes on along the minus strand of NZ_JADKYB010000010.1, from coordinate 92,128 downwards.
GGTCCTCCACCGAGACACGCGATTCGCTGTGGCGCAGCTCGGGGAACCCGATGTGCGCGCGGATCTCGCCGCTGCCGGGCACGATCTCCGGCTGGACCGCGAAGTCGAGTCCGCCGAAGGTGCCCAGCTTCTTCCACGCGCCAAGGCCCTCGGTCTGGTGGGCGCGGACAGCCTCGGTGACAGCCTGCCGCAGCACCGGCCCGGCCTCGCCTCGCTGGTCGAAGTCGCGGCCGCCGATGCGGATGCGGAAGGCATCGCCGCGGATGGTGTCGGAGATCTTCGGCAGGGCCTTGTCGCGGGCTGTGATGGCCAGGCGGGTGCCGGCCAGCTCGCCTTCTTTGAGGCCCAACAGCTCCATCTGGCGGACCCGGTCCGCGGCCGCGTTGCGCCGGTCGGCCTCCAGGCCCTGGAGGTGGAGCTTGGCCTCCATGAACTGCCGCATGAAGGGGTTGCCGCCGATCTCGGCGGCCATCGTGGCGAAGTCCCAGTCACTCTCGCCGATCTCCTCGACGGTGTCGCCGTCGTCATCGCCGACGCCGGGAGGGCGCTGGATGTCCCGCAGACCCTCCGCCTTGGAGGTGAGCAGCCCGACCTGCCAGGCGTCCATGCTGCCCTTGGTGGCCAGGAAGTAGATGTTCACCTCCTCGTGCTGGTTGCCGGGCCGGATCACTCGGCCGTTGCGCTGGATCATGCTGGCCGGGGTCCAGTCCTGGTCCAGATGCATCAGCGCGTAGGCCCGGTTCTGGCCGTTGAAGCCAGTGCCCAAGACCTCGGTGGAGCCCATCAGGACCGCGATGCCGCCGTGGTTGGCGGCCTCCGCCATCGCGGCCTTCTTCTCGGGGGTGGCATTGTCCTGGGCGAACTGCACCATCTCCCGCGGCACGCCGCGGTCGGCGAGCAGCTCGCGCAGCTCGGCGTAGGCGTCGAAGCCGCCCTTGTTGTTGCCGCCGGGCGTCCCGGAGTTGGCGAAGACGAAGAACAGCCCGCCGGGGACCGGGTGCAGCGGGGCGTCGACCTTGTTGGAGACGGCGTAGGTGCGGTCCTTGTGGGCGTGGTACCCGGCGGCGATGATGTCGGCCGCCGTGACCAGCTTGTTCGCCGCGGGCGCGCCTGCGTCGACCAGCCGGGGGTCCAGCGCGACGGCGCGGCCCTCGCCGGAGACGGCCAGCATGTTGTCCTCGTCGCGGGTGACGTCGCCGGCGTGGATCGCCTGCCCGCGGGCCACCAGCGACAGGAGCCGGGCCTTCTGGTCCGCTGTCGGCTCCACCAGCACCAGCTCGGGGGCGCCGCCGGCGAGCTTGGGCCGCACCACGCCGACGTCGTCGCCGGTCTTGGTGTCGGTGGCCAGCCCCCATTTCGTCTTCATCGTGGACTTCGAGATGAACCGGGAGTACCGCTCCACGATCACCAAGCCGCTGCCGTCCGGGGCCATCTCGATGCGCTGGACCTTCTGCCCGAAGGTCTCCGACCACAGGTCCGGGCCGTGCACCCGGAACTGGTCTAGCAGCCACGGGCAGAACATTTCGATCAGCTTGTACTGCTCGAAGATGCTGTTCTCCATCGGCGTGCCGGTACCGGCGGTGGCGGTAGGACGGCCGCCAGCCAGCTCTGCCATCTGGTGATGCCAGTTGAGCTTCTGGTGCAGGTCCACTGCGCGAAGGCTCGCGGTCTCCCCGCCGGCCTCCTTGGACCGAACCTCGATCGCGGTGAAGCGGTGGGCCTCGTCAATTAGCGCGTAGTCGAACCCGAGGTCGTCCCAGTACACCTCGCCGGGGGTGCGCATCGGCGCGTCGTTGCGCCGGATACGTGACTCCACGGTGGCCAGGCGCTGTTCGAGCTTCATTAGCGCGAACGCGTTGTGCGGCACGCCGCGCTCGCGCTCCAACTGCTCTTTCAGCGACTCGATCTCGCGGAAGAGGTACAGCTCCTGCTGCTCCGGGCTCATCCGGATCGACCCGAACGCGCCCTCGGTGAAGATCACCAGATCCGGGGTGTTCGCGCGCAGCCACTCCAGGACCCGGCGCCGGTTGCCGTCCGCGAGGTCTTCGGAGGTGATCAGGTGGATCTCGGCGTTGTTGGGGTAGAGCAGTTTGGCCTCGTCCAGCCACTGCCGGGCCAGGTGAGGCTGGACCACCGCGAACGGCTTGCTGATCTGCCCGGAGGCCTTGAGGGCCTGGGAGCCCATCACCATCGTGGTGGTCTTGCCGAGACCGACCTCGTGCGCGAGGACGACGCCGCGCTCGAACTGCATCCGCGCGGCCGCCGAGAGCTGCCACGGGTGCGGTGTCCGCTCGGTGGTGAACCCCTCCAGCGTCGGGGCCAGCCCGTCGTAGCTGCGGACGACGTGCCCGTTCATCGTCCGGTTGTAGGCGTCGGTGAGCTGCGTGACCCGGGCGGTGGTGGCGGTGCAGTAGTCCTCGAACGCCGACCGCATCGCGTCGGCCTTGTAGCGCATCGCGCGGGTGGCGTCCTCGTCCACCCCCGCGCGTTCGTCCAGGTGGTTCACGACCAGGGAGCCGCGCCCCAGCAGGGCCTTGGCGATGTGCGCGGCGGACCGGCGCTCGGTGCCCTTGAGCGCGTTGACCGCGTCAGGCACCTTGCCGATGGCCAGGGACCAGCCGTACCGCTCGTTGTGGCTGACCTGGAGCGTGGGGTCGCCGAGGTACTCGCGCAGGAAGCCCTGCACCAGCGGGGCGGGGATCCAGTGCGCGCCGAGCTGCGCGGTGAACTGCCCCAGCCGCTTGGCCGGGGGCTGGACCGCCTCCAGCGCGGCCACGTTCACCGCGTACGCCGGGTCCGTCTTCGCGGCCTCGCGTGCCTGGTCCAGCTTCTGCCGCACCGGCCCGGACAGGTAGGCGCCGGCGTGCTCCAGCTTCTTGGTGACCGGGTTGTCGAAGACCTCGGTGCCGAGCGCGGCGCGGGCCTGCTCGGGCGTGGTGCGCAGCAGGGAGGCGATCAGCGGCAGGTCCACGCGGCCGGTGGCGCCCATGACGGCCGACAGTGCGGTCTTCGGGTCGTCGGTGGGCTCCAGGTCGCCGCGGCGGGCGCCGGGGCGCCGGGTGAGGACCTCGGAGAGCACCGGCCGGTCGTTCGCCCGGTCCCAGCTCTCCAGACCGAGGACGACGCCGGCGTTCGGGTCCTGGCGGAACCAGCCCCAGCCCGTGCGCAGCCGCTCTCCGTCCGCCACGACGACGCCGGCGTCACGCGCGGCGGCCGCGGCCTCATCGGTCGGCAGCGCCGTGCGGGTCTGCCGGGGCTTGGACAGCGGCCCGTACGCCGCGGTGTACGAGGCGTGCAGCCCGGCGAGCTGCCCCCGGACCTCGGTCGCGCGGTCGGGGTCCTTGCCGCTGCGGTCCAGCTCTTGCAGCTCGCTGGCGATGTCCCGCAGCGCCATCAGCGCCTGCAACTGCTTGGCGCCCTCGGTGCCGTCCGCGGGGACGACGCGGACCGGGTCGGCGCCGTTGACGTGCTGCCAGATCCGCCCCTGGTCGTCGACGTAGAGGCGGCCGGTGAAGTCGGTGGCGTGCTTGTCCCGGGCGGTCTGCAGCAGCAGCGGCGCGCGGTCGGCCCCGTCCTCGTGCGGGACGTAGCCGCGCCCGGCCGCGACCGCCGCGGCGGCACTGGCCTGCATCCGCTCGCGCAGCAGCCGCGGCGCGGCGCCCGGATCGCCCTGCACGGTCACCCGCGGTCCGTACGGGCCGGTCGTGGACGTCAGCCGCCCCAGCACGTGGTCGGGGTGGTCGGTGAAGTACGCGTTCACTGCCAGAAGGTAGCCGCCGAGGTCCCGCTCGGGGGCGTCGATCCACCCCTGGTCGCCCGGCTCCTCGCCCTCGGTACGGCGCCGGAAGACCAGCACATCGGCCACCACGTCGGTGTCGGCGGTCTCGCCGAAGGTGCCCGCCGGCAGCCGGTAGGCGGCCGCCAGGTCACCCCAGCGGGCCATGGCCCGGCGGGCGGCGGGGTCCTCGCTGTCCAGCGTCCACCGCGAGGTGATCACGGCCATGTAGGCGCCCGGCCGCAGCAGCGCGAGCTGCTTGATGATGAACCCGTTGTGCAGGGAGTGCCCGGTCGCGCCGTAGCGTCGCTCACCGAACGGGGCCTGCGCGAACGGCACGTTCCCGATGATCAGATCGAACGTGCCCGTCGGTGCGTCGGTATCGGTGAAGTTCTCGGCGAGCACGTTGGCGTGCGGGTAGATCCGGGCCGCGATCGCCGCGGTGGTCGGATCCAGCTCGACACCGGTCAGCCGCGCAGACTGCGGGGCGACGCCGAAGAACGCGCCGGACCCGCAGCCGAACTCTGCCGCCTCCCCGCCGTCGAAGCCGTACCCGAGCAAGCCCAGCCACATCGCCTCGGCGAGGCCTTGCGGGGTGTAGTGGGCCGACAGCACCGCGCGGGACGCCGCCCGCCACTCGAAGGGGTCCAGCAGTTCACGCAGCTCGCCGCGCACCTGCGAGTAGGACTCCCAGCGGGCGTGATCGGCCTCGAAGCGGCCCTCCCATTCCCCGCCGGGCGCGTAGATCGGCTCATCGGGGTCCGGCTCGTCCAGGAACACCGTCGGCACCGAGCCCCAGCCCGACCAGCGGGCCAGGACACGCTTCTCCTCGGTGGTGGCGCCGCGGCGGGCCTTCTCCAGCTCCCGCAGCACCTTGACGGCCGCCAGGTTCGCCTCGGCGCGGGCCAGCGGGCCGCGCGGCAGGTCCGCCGGATCGGGGCGGAACCGCGCTACAGGTTCTCCAGCTCCCTGCGGATCGCGGCCAGCTCCTCCGCCTCCGGGCTGATCGGCGCCGCCGTGTTCTCCTCGGCCTCCGGCGGCGGCAGCATCTCGCGCAGCACCTGCTCCCGCGCCGTCGCCGCGATCTGCTGGAGCTGCCCCACCCGGGCCTGATAATCCGTCTCCGGCTCCAGGGTCTCCTCCAGCTCCTCCTGCGCCTGCGCGATCGCCTCGCCCATCTGCATCCCCAGCGTCCGGAAGTACCCCTCCGGGTCCTCCATCTGCGCCAGCTCCCGCGGCCGGAACTCCTCCCAGTGCCGGCGCAGCAGCGTCGCGTACTGGCTGTTCATCGTCATCCGCCTCGTCTCCCTCCTGATCGTCGACGGTACCGGCCAGCGCCGCCATCTGCGCCGCCAACCGCCCCTGGTCCACCCCGCGCCGCTCGACGTCGCCGCCGGCCGCGCGCACCTGCTCGATCACCGCGTTGATGCCGATGAGCGCGGCGCCCATCGCCGGGATGCGCCGCTTGGCGGCCTCCCGCTCCCGCTTGGGCAAGTTCTCGTTGAGGGACTCCTCGCGCAGGTCCTGCGTGGTCCGCTCGGCGATCCGCGCCAGCTCCCCGAGCAGCCCCTCCTCGAAGCTGAACGGGTAGGCCCGCATCACCTGGCTGTTGAGCGGGTTCATCACCTTCGTCTGCGTCGGCAACTCGTAGGTGCCCACGATCTCCAGCACCCGGGCGAACTCGCGGGAGACCTCCCCCGGCCTGCGCCGCAGCCACGACACCAGTGGGTCGTGGGCGCTGATCGGCAGCATCACCTGCCGCTCGGTGCCCCAGGTGCGCCGCGGCAGCGTCTCCGGGTCCTGGTCGTAGCGCTGGACCAGCGCGGCCATCGCCGCCGGGCCGGAGTCGAAGTCCCCGATGCGGCTGCGCTCGTCGTAGTCGGACAGCGCCCGGAACTTCTTGCCCAGCCTCTCCACGTAGCCGTAGCCGCGATGCCACCCGTCGATCAGGACCTGCCGGCGGCCGCCGATGTTCGAGCCCAGCTGCGCGCGAGCAGCCTCCGGGTGCTGCTCCAGGCCCCGGCGGTCCCACTCCGTCTCAACGGCCCGCAGACGGGCGCCCCGGGCCTCCTTGACCGCCTCGCTGTAGTTGTACGCCGACTGCTCGTTGCGTGCCCCCAGGATCGACTCCAGGTCGCCGTGCTCGGCGATCAGGTCCTCCAGCGCCATCTCGCCCACCGGCGTCCGCTCGCCGTAGGACCGCGCCCGCCGCGCGCTTCGTTCCTCCTGGGCGGCCTTGCGGAAGCCGACGACCTGCTCGTGCAGCTCGTGGCTGGTGTGCATCTTCGACCAGACCTGCCCGACCTGCTCGTGGGCGCTCTCCAGCGCGGCGTCGTCCAGGTCGGCCACGGCAGGGCCCGACAGCAGCGCGTGGGCGATCCGGCCGTTCTGCTCGCCGGTCACCTCGGCGCGGCGCTGCTGCATGGCCTTGTGGTTGTCGTGGGAGGAGTGCCACGGCGTCTTGTAGATCGCGGTGTCCCACCACTGGCTCTCGGCGGCCAGCTCCTCGTCGCTCAGCTCGCCGACCGGCGGCGCCGACGCCACCCGGTCCAGCAGCCGCTGCCCGCGCTCGCGCTGCAGCGCTACGTACCGGCCCGACGTCAAGGCGTTGTAGTCCTGCGACCGCTCCGTCGCCGCGGCGGCCTGCGCCGTCACCAGGTCCTCGTACGACAGGTCGCTGAAGTCCTCCGGCTCGTAGACCGGCTCCGGCTCCGGGTCCGGCTCGGCGGCCGCCGGCGGAATCTGCGGTGCGGCGGCGGCCGCGGCCGCCGCCGCACCCGGGGTGCCGCCCAGGTCCTCGGGCTCCTGGCCCGGCCCCAGCACCACGACGTTGCGGCCCTGCCGGGCGAACGCCACCAGCACGCGACCGAGGTTGCGGTCGCGGGTCTCCGGATTCCACTTCCGCCCCGTGGCCCAGCCCTGCCGCTGCCCCGACCAGTACAGGTTCCCGGCCTTGACCGCCCGCCGGTCGGCGTCGCCGTGCTTGTCGGTGCCGTACACCGCGTAGACGCCGTCTTCCTCCCAGCGCACCCACACGCGGTCGCGGACGTCCGGGTCGGCGGCCGCCCGGTGGTGCCGGGCGGCGACCTCGGCGAACGACGTCAGCCGCCCGTCGCCGATCCCCTCGCTGGCCAGCCGGGCGTCACCGACCCGGCCCACCGTGGCGGCGCCGTAGCTCCGGCGGGTGGTGGCGATCTCCGTGCCGTCCGGGCCGAACACGGTCACCTCGCTGCCCTTGATGAGCGCGTGGTACCCGGGCACTCCCTCCACCGGCCGCGCTCCTGCCGGAAGCTCCCGCGGGCCGGGCGGCGCGGCCGGATCTCCCTCGGGGGTGGCCTCCACTCCCGTGCTGGTGCTCATACGTCCCTCCTCGGTCCGTCGCGCCGCAGGCGATCAGCCAGCGGCTACAGGGGCTGGTCGGCGGCCGCGGCCCGCCGGGCCAGTTCGGCGGCCGCCGGATGGACGGCCGCGGTGGTCATGTGCGTCGAGGTCGCCAGGAACGTCGTCACGTCGTCCGCCGGCGGCGCCGGGGGCGGGGGTGGCGGCGACTGGTGGGTGCCGGCCGCGCACGCCGCCAATTGCAAGCGCGGGACGAACCCGTGCAGCGTGTTGATCCAGTCGGCCTCGCTCACGCCGGTTCCCGGGTCACCGGCGTAGGTGCGCAGCCAGCCGACGTACAGCGCGGTCAGGTGCTCCACCACCGGCGGGTGCCGGTACCAGCACACCGGCACCTGGTTGTGCAGTTCATGCGTGCGGCGGAGCCAGTCCACCCACACGGCCAGTTCACGCATGCGCTCGCGGCGCTCGGCCGGTTCCATGGCCGCCCACACCCACCGCTGCACGGTGGAGTCCGCCGGTGTTTCGCTGTCGCCGGCCGGCCACAGGTCGGCAGGTGTGTTCCAGTCGTCCGGGATGGCGGGCAGGTCGTCGTCACTCACCGGTGCCCCCGGCCGCCGCGGCGGCCGGCTCCGCCTTGGTCAGATCGACGCCTGAGACCTGGTCGTCACCGGCCACGGCGAGCAGCCGCCGCAGATCCTTGTCGCGGAAGGTCAGGCGCATCTTCACCTTGATCGGCGGCAGGTTGCTGTACTGCGCGATGGCGGTGCAGTCGGGGAGCTGCTGGAGGGAGTGGATCGGCGCGAGGTCGGTCTCCTGGGGCGAGGTGTTCGTGCTGAACCCGCCCTTGGACTGCCCGGTGCTGGTCTTCATCTGCTCGGTGCGGCCGTAGAGGCCGGAGAAGTACCGCAGGGTCTCCAGGTCTCCGCAGCCGGGCAGCAGCATCCGCAGGCCCGAGGCGCTGAGCACGGTGTTGGCCTTCTGCTGTCCGAGCCGGTCCCGGAGCTGTGACAGGTCGTGCCACACCGTCAGGACGTTGATGCCCACGCCGCGGCCGGTGGTCAGGATGTTCGGCAGCCGGGGGTAGCGCAGCATGTTGCCGGCCTCGTCCACCATCACCCCGAGGGAGGGGGCCAGCGGGCGGCCGGTGGTGTTGTAGCGCACCTCGGCGCCGTGGATGATGCTGGCGATGATGCTGGTCAGCAGCGGAGCGAACCGCTCGGCGTCCGCCTCGGACGCGATCAGGCACACGGTTCCGTTGAGGTCGAGCAGCTGCTCGACGGTGAAGTCGGTGCTGGCGCACGTCTCCCGGACCTCCTCGTCGGCGTAGACCCGCGCGAGGACGTTCAAGGAGAACTGGACCGACCCGACGCCGTCCTCGTGCAGCCGCAGCCAGGGGCCGGAGTAGTCCTCGGCGACCTCGGCGTAGCCGTGCTGCAGGAGGACCGCGCGCACGTGGTCGACGGCGTCCTTGCCCAACCCGAGCCAGCGACGCATCTCGTTGATGCGGCCCCCGGACAGGTGGCTGGCCAGCAGCACGCCCTTGAGCACGTTGCGGGCCTGGTCGATCCAGGGCGCCGCCCTCTTGTCGTCGCCGGAAGAGGACGCCTCCGCCATCCAGGCCGCCATCCGATCGGCCGCCTTGGCATCGGTGCAGTAGTCCACGGGGGACCAGTGGTGGGTGGCCCGGCCGGGGATACCGGCCGGGGCGATGACCCACACCGGCCCGAGCGCCCGCCGGCGGGCGTAGATGATGTCGAGATCGGCGGCCTTGGTCGTGGTCACCACCAGCGGCCCCTGCCACTCCGCCGCGTTCGGCAGGACCAGGCCCGTCGTCTTCGAGCTGCCCGGCACGCCGAAGACGGTCGCCGAGATGTTGGGCTGGGCCGCGACGACCTTCTTCGTGGCGAGACCGCGGCCGGCCGTGATGCGGTTGGCCCGGCGGGCGGGGTCCTCCGGCGCCTGCAGCTTGCACTCCACTTGCTTCCCGCCCCACTGCGCCCCGCCGGTCTTCCCACGGTTGAGGAGTGAGATGGCCTTGGTCGCGAGCAGGGCTAGGGCGGCGACGAACAGCACGACCAGCACGTAGAACAGCCACTTGGGCCCGGCGGGGGAGAAGGCGGCGGCGGGCCCGTGTGCCAGGGCAGTCACCACGGTGACGGGGATGCTGCTGCCGGTGCTGTGTGCCCAGCCGTGGCCGGAGAACACGGCGCAGACCGGCCCGGCCAGCATCACCGCGGCGCCGACCGAGACGACCAGGCCCGCGCCGAGCGCGGCGAGGAACGTGCTGTCGTCCACCGCGCTCGCACTTCCCTGAGCCATCACACCACCATCCGTTCGTCGGTCTCGAACAGGGCGCGCTCCGTCTGGCTCAGCACCAACTGCACGGCGTGGCTGCCGCCGCCGCGGCCGACCTTCCACAAGGCCCTGCCACGCTGACCGGCGCCCCACGACCCGATCAGGTCGCACTCGGCGTCCGTGAGGCCGATCGCCTCGCGGGTGATCTGGAGCGGCCGGGTGTCCTGCGCGAGTTGGATGCGCGTCTCGCATGACGCGATGAGGTCCCGCGCGATGGCGACGGCCTCGCTGCCGGCCGCACCGACCTGCTCGAAGTCGCTCAGGCGGTGCGTGGCGAGGACCTGGATGGTGCCGGTCGCGCGAGACAGGCGAAGGTCGGCGTCAATCTTCCGCACCATCGCGGCACCGCCGCTCTGCATCTGGCGCCACAGTTCGTCACGCACGACGATCCAGGGCCGTTCGCCGGGCCGGTCGACGGCGGCCTGCGCCCACGACGACACGCAGGTGAGCACCATGGCCACGACTTCGTCGCCGTACTGCTGCAAGGCGCTGATGTCCACGCTCTGGATCGGGGCCGACCAGTCCAGCCCGATGGACGTCTCCTCATCGAACAGCCCGCCCAGGTACCCGGTGATCATGCCGCCGAGTGCGGAGCGGATGCTGGCCATCTGCTCGCGGGCGAGCTGGATGTCGCCGTCGCGCACCCGCAGTTCTCTGGCCATCAGCTCGGTGGGGTCTTTCAGCTTCTCGTAGACCAGGGGCAGGGTGGGCGTGCGCAGGGTGGTGTTGCCGGTCAGCTCCCCGGTGACCTCCCGTACGGCCAGATCGAGGCACTCCTCCTCCTGTGGAGCGATCGTGCGGCGGAGCTGCAACTCCAGCAGCGCCTTCAGCAGCGTCAGGCGCCTACGGTGAATTTCCTTGAGCCTGGCGGCCAGCTCGTCACCGGAGGCGTTGTCCAGCCCGGCCCCCAGCGGTCCGGCGTCCAGCGGGTTGAGCCGTCCTGGCCGGCTGGGACCGAGCCGCACCGGCTCCACGCCCAGGTGCTCGCACAGCGCCTGGTACTCGCCCTTCACGTCGCCAGCGATGAGCGTGCGGTGCCCCAGCGCCATCAACCTGAAGCACAGGGCCTTGATGTGGGCCGACTTCCCGCTGCCAGGGATGCCGGTGATCATGACGTTGGGATTGGTGACCAGCCCCTCCTGGACCCACGCCGCCGGGTGCGCTGAGAACGCCCCCTGGGTCATGGTGTTCCACCCGATGTAGATGCCGACTGGCGGCAGGCTCGCGGCGTGCAGGAACGGGTAGATGCCGCTGGCGCGCTCGGTGTCGGCCCGGTAGACCTCCACTCGGGCGGTGTTCGCGGCCCGCCCGGAGAACGGGGACGACCAGCCCTTGCGGGGCGCGATGCGCATGGCCCGCTCGGGGTCCTCCAGCAGTCGGGCACGGCGCTGCTCGCGGGCGCTGAGCGGTGGCGGCGCCGGGACGGGGTCCCTGGCGTCCAGCAGCTCGGCGAGCGGCGCGGCCGTCAGCGTCGTGTCATCGCTGGGTGCGCGACGGAGAAGGGCCATTAGATCCCCACCCGCCTCTCGGGCAGGCCAAGCCCCAGCGGCAAGGCAGCGATGGTGAACGCATCGTCCTGCGCCCCCCACGCCCGGCGCAGGTACAGCCCGGCCTGCGAAGCGTCCGCCTGGAGTTCGGCGCACGCCGTCTCCAACTGCTCGTAGTCCGTCACGGTGACCGCGAGGACGGCCGTCAGCCGGACCACGCCGTGACCCGACGCCCGCGCGACGTCCTGCGCGCGGGCCGCCTCCGCCTCGCGGCGTTCGTCCTCGGACTCCACTCGGCCGGTCTTGGCCCGGAGCTGCCGGGCGGCGTCACGGCGGGTGCGCTCCCGGGCGAGGTCCGACCTCGCCTTCGACGGCCCGACCGGCTCGTACACCAGGGACAGCGACCGGCGAGCGTTGGCCCGCGGCCGCAGCAGCGGCTGGAGGAAGGTCGCGTAGACCTCGCTCTGCGGCCAGCCGCGGACCTGGTACGAGACGGTCCACGCGCCGTCGTGCCGGTACAGGCCCCACCCGGCTTCGGCGGCCGCCGGTCCGGCGAGGCCCGGGTCAAGACCGGGCTCGACGCCGGTCCAGCCCGGCTCCTTCCCTGCGGCGTTGGAGGCGGCGAGAGCGAGCTGGGCCTCCGGATCGAACGCCCTGCGGATGATCGCGGCGACATCGCGGGGGTCCAGCCACTTCGTCACGTGCAGTCCGGCGCTGCTGAGCGTGCCCTGCATCGCGGCCAGCTCGCGGACCAGCACCGCGGCGGCGCCGGTCTGCCCGCCGCCGGCGCCCCGCACTGCCAGCCGGGCGCGGCCGGAGTTGAGCGTGATGGACAGATACGTCTCGCGGGCGGTCACCGCGGGACCGGCGCCCTCCATCAGCTCGTCCAGGACCTGCACGGACGCCGCGGGCGCCTCGCCGCTGATGTGGCGACTGGTCCAGGACCGCAGCGCGGCGCCGTCGTCGGGCAGGCTGCGCTGGTGGACGCTGATCCGGGTGATCGCGCCGTCCTCCGCGCACTGCGAGCGCAGGAAGGCAGCCCACCCAGCCACCCGGCCGTTCTGCTTCTCCGTGTCGATCAACGCCAACCCGGGCGCGTTGACGCGGGCGATCGCGGTGTACGTGTTCTCAATCGGGTTGTGGACAATGCCCATGGTGGCGCCGAGCCCGTCCGGGGCCTCCAGGATGCGGAGCCGGGCCAGGCGGCCCGGCAGATCCATCGGCTGCTCCCCGCCCTTGGTGCGCGGGGCGAACAGGCCGCTGACGAAGACGTTCTTGCTCGTGGCCACGGCGATCTGGTGCCTTACGTAGAGGACGATCCACTGGTCGGCGGACAGCCCCAGCACCCGCCCGAAGGCCAGGAGCAGCAGGACCGCCGCGGTGGGCAGCGCGATGAACGCGCTGCGCCAGGAGTGGGCGTAGACGGGCATGAGCGCGATGACGGTGGCGGCCGCCATCAGCACGAAGCCCGGCCCGCTGAGGTTGCCGATGAACCCCACGCGCTCGGACTGCCAGCCGCCGTACGTCGCGGGCTGGGACTGGGATGCCATGGTCAGCTCCCTCCGTTCGGGCCGCTGGAGGACGGCATCACCGGCGGTTCGGCCGCCGGCGTCGCCGGGGCGGGGCTGGCCGGTGTCCTGGAGCCTCCCGACCGGGCGCCGCCGCCGCGCGGCGGGATGACGACATGGCGGCCGCCGGCGTTCGGGCTGTCGAGTCCGCCGTGGGCAGCCGCGTTGCTCAGGCCGCTCTCTGCCGTGTCCTTGCCGATCGCGGCGGCCTGGAGCCCGAGCCCGACCGTGGCGCCGACCTGGCTCATGAAGCTGCCGCCGGGCCGGCCCTTGAAGAACCCGCCTCGGCCGCCGCCTCCACCGCCGCCAGAGGCTTCCGCGGCCGCGCTCTGCGAGCTGTTCTCGCCCTCCAGCGCCTTGGTGTAGCCGCCGCCTCCGCCGATGCTCCCGGCCCCGGCCAGCGACGGCTGCTGTCCGCCGAACATGGACGTGACGGAGCTGCCCGCGCTGCTCATCAGGCCCGAGGCCATGCCGGCGCCCGCGCCGACCGTGGTGAAGGTCATGAACTTGGCGATCACGGGCCACGCGAACCCGGCGATGACGAACACCAGCAGCCCCACCAGGACGTTGCGGACGCCGTCCGCGCCGGCCATCGCGTTGAAGCCGATCGAGAAGCACAGGACGATGACGGGCTTCATCAGGATGAGGCTGATCAGCGCGTTCCTAGCCTTGGGCCACCACTCCTTGGTGGCGTCCGACATCTGCCCGGACAGGGCCAGCGGCATCACGGCCACCAGGATCATGATCCCGGCCTGTCGCATCAGCATCTCGACCCACAGAGCGCCGATCGCCAGGATGCACAGGATGCTGATCACGATGACGACGCCGACCGCGCTGGAAGCGATGCCGCCGCCAGTGATCAGGGCACTGCCTGCGGCCGCGCCGCCGTCGGTGCCCACCAGGCCGCTGAACAGGGCTCCCAACTGCTTCTGCATGGACGCGGTCGCATCGGCGGTGCCGGAACCGCCCCCGGCGAAGGTTTGGTTGGTGATGGCTGTGCTGAGGGTGTCGCTCCAGTTCAGGGCGGTCTGTGTGGCGACGACGTAGACGGCCAAGATCGCGCACCACTTGGCCAGGCCGGTGATCGCGGTGATCAGCGGGCCGCCCTGCTGCGACACGGCGAGCTTGCCCATCTGCACCAGCATCAGGAACGTGGCCACCAAGGCACTGAGACCGGTGGTGATGCCCATGACGGGGCCGATGCCGGTCTTCCCGAGCTGGATGGTGCTCATGCTGTTGAAGGCGTCGGCGAACTGCTTGAGCAGCCAGACGACCGAGTGTCCGAGGGCCTGTGCTGCCTCCTGGAGCGCGTCGGCGGCCAGCTTGCTGACCTTGCCTCCGACCCAATCCATGATGCTGGGCGTGGGCGGCGGGTACTTGAGGACGCCCTCGTTGAAGCAGTCCTGGAACGCCCTTTTGTCGGTGACAGCGCATTTGTTGAGGAAGGCGTTCAGCTTGTTGTAGTTCGACAGGTTCTTGTCGGTCGTCCGCTCCCAGTGGTGGAGCCGACCGACCTCGTACTGGTGCTCCTCATCGTCGGCGGGGCTGCCGTTGCCTTCCCCGACGCACACCGAGGTCTGGGCGGGGAAGTCGTCGCAGTCCTTCGGCGGGCGGCAGTCGCCGGTCTTGTCGGTGTCGACGTCGCAGTATTCGCCGGTCGCCTTCGAGATGCCGATCTGGTCGCCGACGTCCTTGTCGTGCTGGATCGACTGCGGGTACGGGCCCGGCGGCTTCGCGCCGGCGTCGGCGAAGGCCGAAGTCGGCGCCGCCAGCACCAGGAACACCACGGCGACCAGCGCCGCCAGGCAGGTCAGGAAGCGCCTCACTGGGAGACCACCTCCCGCCACCCGTCATCGAACGCGAACGTGCTGTGCGGGTCGTAGGCGACCGGGCCGTACTTGTGGTCCACGTACTGGGGCGCCTCGGTGACCTTCCAGTCCCCGTCCTCCCACGTCAGGATCAGGTCGTCCTCCTGGTCGGTCAGCGGCGCGTTGTCGGCCGCCTTGTCCGCCGGGAGGGTGGCGTACCGGTCGTAGAACATCCAGACCTCGATCACGTCCCCGGAATCGTCCATGCTGCGCATCAGCGCGGCCTTGACCACGGCGGTGAAGGACAGCCCGGCCGGGGTGCCGCCGGAAGGGGGCAGGCCCAGGCCCTCGCGGACCTTGCGGACATCGGTCACGTGCTTGTCCACGATGCCGGGCGAGGTCTTGGAGGTGATCTGCGTCCACTGCTGGCGCGCGATCCCGTCATCCAGGATGTCCAGGTCCTGCCAGTAGTTGATGGCCGCGGACTCCGCGCCCACCGCGGTGTGCGGGAATCCCACGCCGATCCCCTGCTTCACCTCGCGCGGCTTGAGCGGCGCGACCTTCCGCGGCGATGTCTCCGGCGTCAGCTTCCTGGCCGGGGCGGACGGCGTGGCCGTGGTCGCGCCCGACGCCGTGGGCGCGGCGCTCTTGGTGTCCTTCGCGTTCGCCTTGCCGTGCCCGCCGCCCATGTTGACCGCGGCCACCGCCCCGAGGGTGACGGCCGCGACGGCGGCGATGCCGATGACGGCCAGGCGGACCCGGGCGCGCAGCGCCCTGTTGGTGGCTTTCACGCGGTCGCCATGGTGTAGAAGGCGGTGACCAGCCCCGAGGTGACGGCGATGCCAACGCCGGAAATCAAGCTCCAGACGACCGCCTGCTTCCCCCTCGCGGCCAAGTTCGCCCGCTCCGTGTTGTGCCCGATGGCCACGCAGCCCCAGCCGCTCAGACCGCCGAGCACAGCCAGGGCCAGCCCGACGCCCGCGGTCCACCCCAGGATCGTGCCGGTGGGCGTTTGGAGCACGGACGGGACGGACGGCGAGAAGCCCGGGATGACGCTCCCGGTCCTTCCGTCGGACTTCGTCTTGTCGTCGCCCGCGGCGAGCAGCAAGGTGTGGGCGTGGGCCAGCGCGATGGCCAGGATGGTCATGGGCGGTGCACCCCTTCGGCGTAAACGTGGGTGGGTGGGACCTGGTCCGCGGGGAGTACGGCCGGGACCGGCGCGGGAGGCAGCGGGTCACCCCACTGCCGGTGAGCGGACGCAAGGACGGCTTGGGCCAGTCGGTCGGCGGTCTCCAGCGGGGCGCCGCGCAGCCGGTCGGACGCGGCGAACGCCTGGGAGCGCAGGCCGACATCAGCGAGGACGGTCACTACGGCAGAGACGTGGGACTGGAGCATCGTGGCGGCGGCGCGCACCGTCGCGGTGGGCCGCCCCTCGGCGAGCGAGACCAGCACCACGACGGTGTACTGGAGGGGCAGCCCTTCGGCCGCCGCGATCCGCACGGCGGTCTGGAGGGCCTGGACGCCGTGGCCGGTGGCGGCCGCGCACAGCACGGGCACGGAGACCGGCAGCGAGCACCAGGCCGCGGTGAGCGACGTGCGCCCGGCGTGCCTGGCCGCCACGACGTCGTGGGCCGCCGCGTGGGTGGTGTCGGCGATCGCGGCCTGCCAGCCGCCGGCCGCGGCGAGCTGGTACCAGGCACCGGGGTCCGGCGGCAGTACCAGCGGGGCGGCGCCCCAGTCCTGATGGTCGGTGAGCACTTGCCAGGACCGGTCGCTCGGGCCGCGGCAGAGCGAGGTCGCGGCCTGGATCCGCCGCCGGGAGGCGGGCTTGGTCGGGGGGATCGACGCCAGCCCGGCGCCGGGCTCGCTGGCCCAGCCCGGCCAGGGCGAGGCCAGGCGGGTGGCGGTGTCCAGCACGACGGTGCTGCCGACCTCAGCGAGTCCGCAGCCGAGCAGTCCGGCTACGGTCGAACGCCCGCTTCCGCCGACCGATGCCATTACCGGGACCATCAGGCGGGCGTGCGCGGGCAATGGCGATGCGGGTTGAGCTTTCCTAGCCACCGGTTCCCCGTTTAGCAAGTTCATTTGTGAGCGGTTACGGGCCGCCCGTCAGGCTGCCAATCTAAGCACGCCCCGCTGACAATATTCGATGCTCAGACCGTGACTGCGCTCCGATTTACGTATCGAAGCATAAGCGTGTGCAGTTCCGCCGTATATGACGCCGGTGGCGCGAATGGTGCTCACGGAGAGCACATCGCATCGGAACCTCGCCTCTAGATCGGTGATCGAAAATTCGGTGTGGCAACCTTGGGCCGGAGATGTGCGACTCTCGTGCTCCCGTCGTGCGCGCCAGGAGGCAGTGGCGGCTGCATCGAACGATGGATTGGGAGGCGGGGGTGCAATTCAAGCGGGGGCTCATCATCGGCTCTACCGCATTTGTGATGAGTCCGGTTGCTCTGGGCCTGGCGGTTATCATGCTGGTGGCCACCACGGGCAGCAATTCCGGGTCGGAGCTGACGGCGGACTCGTTGAGGATCGGGGGCGGCGGCATGCCTGCTGAGTACGCCGACCTCATCCGGCAGGCGGCGGATTCCTGTGACATCGGTCTTCCGGCCGCCGTCCTCGCCGCACAGCTCAAGCGTGAATCGAACTTCAATCCCGAGGCGGATTCCGGGCAGGCGCAGGGAATCGCGCAATTCACGCCCGCTGCCTGGGAATCAAGCGGAATCGACGGGAACGGCGACGGCCGGATAGACGTGTGGGAGCCGGAGGACGCGATCCCGTCCCAGGGGAATAAGATGTGCGCCCTTTTGAAGCTGGGGCAGAAGCACCCGGACTACAATGGCAGTGCGATAGAACTCGCGCTCGCCGGATACAATGCGGGATGGGGCCGGGTTGATCATTTCCGGGGTGTTCCCCCGAAGTCCTTCGCCAAAGGCCAGACGTACTACTACGTGCAATCCATCATGGCGCTGGTCCCACAATTCGAGGGACCTCTCGACACGGCCGGGAGCGATATCGTCGCGGACGCGCCGGCCAGCGTGCAAACCGCCATCGCGTGGGCGCTCGCGCAGCGCGGCGGGTGGTACAGCTTCGGCGGGGACTGCACGAACGCCCTGGGCAGCGCCCCGGCGCACCGGTGCGACTGCTCGTCGCTCATCCAGCGCGCATATGCAGCTGGGGGGATCACCATCCCACGCGCGACGTACGACCAGGTCAATATCGGCCACGTAGTTGATATCGACCACCCGCAGCCGGGCGATCTTGTTTTCAACCCGGGCAGCGACGGCAGCGACGCAAGTCCGGGACACGTGGCCATGTATATCGGCGGCGGCAAGCTGATCGAGGCGCCCCACACGGGCGCTCAGATCCGCGTCGTCACCTATTCGAGCTGGCGCGACTCCACCAGCGACGAAACGCGGATCGCGAAGGTGGTCCGGGTCGTCCAGTCGTGACCAAGTGGAACCAAGAGGTGATCATGAGTAGCGAAGTGGATCAACTGATGGGCCCTTGGGGCACGGTGGCTCCGGGCTTTTGGGACAGCGGCGAACAGAACGCCGCGGCGGCCCAAGTCCAAAATGCGTCGGTGACGCCCGCGCCCGTGCCTCCCGAGATTCCTCCCGAGCCTCCGAAAGCGCCCCGCGCGGCGCTGGAGGCTGTGCCGACCGAGCCGCCGGCGGTCGCACCGGCGGAGCCTCAACCGGCTGTCCGGCCGGACGCCGAGGCCGCGGTGGACCCATTGGCCGGGCCGCCGCCGGAGTACGCGGCCCGGGTCGCGGCCGTGTTCCGCGCGATCGAGAACAAGGCCGACGCCGCGGGCCTGGCGGCGGCCGGGGTGGAGGCACAGAAGCTGGACCAGGAGATCACCGGCCGGTTCGGCGAGGTCCATTCCCACACCATCAGCATCCGGGAGATACGCGGGTGGCTGGCCATGGAGACCCGGCAGGCCGAGACCGCGGTGCGCTGGTACCTGCACACCATCGGCCTGCAAGCGCGGCTGTGGCCCGCGGGCAGCGAGTTCATCACACGGTCGGCGGAGCGGGCGGTTTACGCCTGGAGCGTCGTCGCCGACCCCGAGCGCTCCCAGGTGCTCGGTGGCGAGGTCCTGATGATGCTCCAGCACGCGCTGGGGGAGGACCACCAGTTGGCCGTGAAGGTGCGGCGGCACCTGGAGCGGCAGGCGGCCGCCGGTCAGCGTCCCGGACCGGGCACCGACCGTCCGGCGGACGGCGGCTCGTAGCGGGGCTGCTGCGGCTCCGGCCGCGGCTGCGCCGGCGGGGCGGCGAGTCGGGCCGCCTGGGTGCGGGCCTGGGACTCCGCAGCGTTCAGCCATGGCGCCAGCTGCCCGATGGCCGCGCGTAGCTGCTGCTCGGCCTGGATTCCCGCGGCGGCCGCGGTGTGCTGCTCGGCGCGCTGCAGGCGGCCCCCGGCCTGCTGGCGCAGGTAGCGGGCGTCGTCGGCGGCCGCGGCGTCCACCCGGCTGGCGACTGTCGGGAGTTGCTCGCGCAGCTCCCGCAGCTTCGCCTGGAGGTCGGCAGCCGTCCGCGGCGCGGCGGTGCGGGTGTCCACTCCGGCCATGTCGCCGACCGGCGTCGCGGTCTCCCACGCCTGCCGGGTCGCGGTGCGGGCCTTGGCGTCGGCGCTGTGCGCGGCCGCCACTGCCTCGCGCTCCTGCTGCTGGTGCTGCGCGACGATCTGCTCGGTCTCCCGGCGGCTGGTGCCGGCCAGCCGCAGCGCCAGCCGGCCCTTGTTCAAGCTGCGGGCGACCTCCTCCCACACCCCGCGGGCGCGGGCGGCGGCCGCGGTCTGCTGCTCGGCGCGGGCCGACTGCTCCGCTGCGGTGACCGCGAGCCGGTCGGCGGTCTCCAGCACAGCGGCCGCAGCGGCGGCCCGTGCCTGGCCCGGCGTTGGAGTGGCTGCGAGTTCCGTTTCCCGGGCGGCGGCGCGCCGTTCGATCTCCTTGGCTTGGCGGCGGGCGTCCTCCGCGCGGCCGACCGCGTCGGCGAGCTGGCGGTCCAGGTGTACGGCGGGCACCGCGCCGTACGGGCGGTTCCGCCAGTCCGGGAACTTTGGCTCGGGCTCGGCGGCGGGGGTGGTACTCGCGCTCGCGTACTCGTGTACGGGCTCGATCCCGGGGGCCGAGGCCGGCGCGGCCGGGCCGGGCTCGCGCACGGCAGGCGGCGGCTCGCGGTGGACGGCGCCGTCGCCGGCGGCGAGCTGGTCGCCGACCATCCCGTCCGGCTGGTCGTCCTCCAGGCTCGCGGCGTACGCGGCGACCGCGCGGTGCAGCAGCTCGGTCTCGGTGCGGGCCTCGCCGAGCCGGATGCGGGTGGCCTGGTCCTCCACGACGTCGGCGGGCAGCCACAGGTGCGTGTCCTGCCGGGCGCGGGAGATCGCCGGGTAGAGGCTGTAGGCGTCGGCGCCCACCCCGTAGACCAGGGCGTGGTCTGCGGTCAGGCCCTGCGCTGCGGCGATCGTCATGGCGTAGCCGTGGCTGAGCGCCCCGGCCGCGATCTGGTCCGTGGTCAGTACCGCGTCCTCGACTACGGTTCCGCCCTCGACTTCGCGGCGCCACTGCACCCGGGCGCCCTCCGGGCCGACTCCCACGACCACGCCGCGGTAGCCGTTGAGGACGTCCACCTCGCCGGTTCCGCGGCGGCCGCGGTAGTCGTTCTTGCGGGCGCGCACCAGGTCGCCGACCGCCAGGTGCAGCCGCTCCCCGCCGGCCAACGCGAAGGCGCGGCCGCCGGTCAGTTCTCCGGCCTGCTGCCGCAGCGCGCGGGCGCCGCGGTTGAGCAGGTCCACGTCCTCGTTGCGGGCGGCCAGCACCACCAGGCCCTCGACCTGGTCGTGCGCGTCGGGGCCGGCCTGGTCCCGCAGCTCCCACCAGGTGGCCAGCATCGCTTCGTACGCCTGGTCTGCGGTGCGCACGGCGTGGATGCGGCCGTGCTCGGCGAGCGCGGCCAGCGCGGTGCGGCGGGCGCCGTCCCGCCACGTCTGGAGCGCGGCCCGCTCCACCGCGTCGGTCTGCCTGCGGTTCTCGGTGAGCTGCACCCCGTCGACCAGCTCGTGAGCGCGGCGGAAGCCTCCGCCGATGCCGATGGCGCGGAGCTGCATCCAGTCGCCGACGCCGACCACCTTCGTGCCGGCGGTGTTCGCCGCGGTGAGCAGCCGGGCCAGCGCCCGGTCGTCCACCATGGCGGCCTCGTCCAGCACCAGGACGTCGGTCACGGCAAGGCGGCGGCCGCCAGTGTCCAGGTCATGCAGCCACGCCGCGACGGTGTAAGAGGGGATGCCGGACCCGGCGCGCAGGCCCGCGGCCGCGACCGCCGCGGTGGACGCGCCGGCCACCCGCAGGCCCGCGGCCTCCCACCCCGTGCGGGCTGCCGACAAGAGCGTCGTCTTCCCTGCCCCGGCGACGCCGACGACGACGTCCAGGCCGTGACCGGCGGTCAGCAGCCGGTGCACCACCGCGCGCTGCTCGGCGGACAGGCGGAAGGGCCGGTCGCCGGACGACCGGGTCGCCTCGAAGACCGACACAGCGAGGTCGGCGGCCGCCGGGGTGACCTGTCCGGCGCCCTCGGCGAGCCGGGCCGCCGCGGTCTCCTCGATGACCTGCTCCGCGGCCAGCACGCTGACGTGTGTGTACCGGCGGCTGTTGGACATGTGGACCGCGCCCTGCGGCGGCAGCGCGACCGCGTGGCCCGGCACGGCGAGCACGGCGTCGGTCAGCGCCTCGGCGGCCGCCGCGTCCGGCAGGCCGTATGGGCAGGCGTCGATCACCGCGGCCAGCACGTCGGCGCGGCTGACGGCCTTCCGGTGCTCGGTGAGCCCGCCGTCCTGGCGCCAGATGTACGCGGCGATGTCCGTCGGCGGCGGCACCAGCGGCCCGCCGGGGCCGATCCCGGCGCCGCTGCCCGGCTGCGGGCCTGGCATCGCGGCCGCCACCATCGCATCGACGTCGCCAACGATCTGCTCTGCCCGCTCGCGCCACGACGCGCGGACGTCGGCCTGCTCGGTCACGACGTCCTTGGCCTCGGCGAGCTGGGCGGCCAGCAGCTTCTGCTCGACGGTGGTGGCGCCCTCGGCGGCCGCCGCGGTGATCTGCCCGGCCCGGCGGCTGAACGCCCTGCGCAGGTCCTCATCAATGGCGACGACCTCCCACGCCCCGGTCTCGGGGTGGCGCTCCCACCGCATCCCGAACCGCTCGGCGGTCAGGGCCCGCAGCCTCGCCTTCACCAGCGCGTCGGCGGCGTGGGCGTGCCGGTGCAGATCGCGGCCGCCCGCCCCGAGGGTGCGCCACTTGCCGTCCTCGGCGTGCACCAGGTGCGCCAGCGACACGTGGACGTGCAGGTGCGGGTCGCCGGGGACGCCATCCACCGGGCGGGCGCTGTAGTGGACGGTCATCCAGCCCAGCGCCCCCGACGTCCGCAGCCGGTCGGCGGCCTGGCCGTCGCCGTGGTGACCGGTCATCGCGTACGCCGCCCAGTCCTCCACCGCGGCCACGGTCTCGCGGGCCGCCTCCAGGAAGGTGGCCCGGAGTTCCTCGGCGGCGTCCTCCCCGGCGAGTGCGACCAGCGTGGAGTACGACTTGCTGAGGTCCAGCGTCAGGTCGAAGCCCCTGTTGCCGACCCGCACCCGGCGGTTCCGGAACCTGCGGGCCTCCGCCAAGTCCGCCGCCCCGTACACCGCGGTGATGTCCACGCCGGCCGCAATGGCGATCGCCTCGGCGTCGCTGACCGGCAGCCGGTGGGCCTCGCCGTCGCGGCGCAGTCCGCGCTCCAGTCGGGCGAAGCGCTTGGCGAGCCGGTCGTTGGCGAGCAGCTCGGCGGGGGACTGCCCGCGGGCGTCGGCAGCGGCGGTGACGGCGGCCACCAGCTCGGTGGCGGACAGCTTCGCGCGGGGGTCGACGGCCATCTTCGGCGCGACCAACTGCTCACCGGTCCGGGGGTCGCGGCCGTCCATCAGGGCGCGGGCCGCGTCCGGGTCGACGTGGCCGCCGGGGGTCAGTCCGACGTCCGGCAGGCCCCGGCCGATCCATTCCAGATCGCGGGACTCACCGAGCCGGTAGTCGACTTGCGCGTCGGGGCCGGTGGCCTCTTCGAGCGCGGCGTGCCGGTGGTCCATGTCGCAGCCGCACTGCTCTGAAAGGCGGTACTCGATCTGCGCCATGTCGGGTCCGAGCGTCGTCACCCATGCCAGTGGATTCACCTCCCGCCCATGGCGCCGCTGTTGATCATGTATCGAAGATACCTTGGTACTTCTCCGGCTTGAAGCAACCGAAAGAAGGCCACCAGACGCGTCGAAACGGCGCTAGAAAGTGCCATACAGGTGGTGGAAGGAGCACAGCGGCGACGAGTCCTGAGTCGGCGACTCAGACGGCCTGCTTCTGCCCGGCCTCGGTCCGGATTCGGGCGATGTCCACGCGCACCCTGGCGATGACGGTGACGATCGCGACGCCGCAGCCGACGAGGAGAACCCTGGTATCGGCGGCCCTGCCGGGCGCGGGCTGGGGGCGATGCCGAGGAGCGAGGCGAGCCGCAGCAGGGGAGCGCCGGGCCTGGTGGGCGCGGGCGGCGGCCGAGGCTCCCGCCCGGCCGCCGCGCCGATGCCTGAAAGACCAGATGGCGACTGCCAGAGCGGCCGCCGCTGCGAGCGTCACGAGGCGTTCCTCTTCTTCGGTTTCTCGATGCGTGTGCGCGTGCGGCGCACCGTCTCGGCCAGGTTCTTCTGGTGGCCGTGGACAGCCGCGACGCGCTCGGTCAGCTCGGCGTTGGAGATGCCGGGTTCGGCTTGCAGGACATCGCGGACCGTCGCCGCGATGGGCAGCGAGGTCGGCGACGCCGCCTGTCCGGCCTCGCGTCCGGGCGTGTCTGCGCTGTCCGGGACGATTTCGCCGGACGGGCCGGGGACAGGTCCGGACACAGGCGGGACAATCGGGGGCGCTGGGGTGCTGGCCTGCGCGGACACCGTCCGGACGGGCTCCGAGTTGGCCGTGTCCAGGCTGTCCGGGCTGTCCGTGCCGGCGAGGCTGCGCTGCTGCTCGGCGCTGTCGAGGATCGCGGTTACGGCATCGAACTCCCAGCCGCCCACGGCCCGGTAGAAGGCCGCGCGCCGGTTGAGGCGCAGCAGCCTGCGGCCCAGCAGCTCCCGGCCGGCCAGCTCCTGCTCCCGCTCGGTGACCCAGTGGGCGACACCGTCGTCCAGCGGCACCGCGTGATAGCCGACAAGCAACGCCCACAAGCCCTTCGACAGCAGGTCGATGCACGCGCCGACACCGCCAGCGACTGGCTGCCCCAGTGTGACGCCGTAGGCAACGACCGCGCCCATGCTCACGCCCAGGGCAAGCCAGCCGCCGACCCGTGCCAGCTTCGCCCGCTCGGGGTTGAGCCGGTTCAGCCACTCGATGCCAAGACAGGCCATCCACGCTGACGTGAAGACGGCGCCCATGGCGTAGGCGACCGGGGCGGGGACCATGCGAGACAGCAGTCCGCCGACGCCGGCGGTAGTGCCGGCGACGGCGATGACCGTCACGGTGATCGCGAGCACCGTGACGCCACGCAGGATCAGCTCGTCCCACTCCCGGGGCGGCACCGGCTCCCACGCCTCGTACGGCACTTCTCGCGTCGAGGGCTTCCCGTCAAGGACGGTGGTCACCTCGCGGGTGCGGGCCACCTTGCGGTAGCGCACGCCCGGAACGCGGGTTTCCTGCGGGCCTTGGCCCATGGTCGCTGCCTTTCTGTGGTGGCGATACAGGTGAAGGCCGGGCACGCTACTCGAAAGCAGCAGGCCCGGCCGGTGTGCCGCCAGCCGCCTCAGCGGCCTCGGAATCCGCGGCGGCCTCGGACGCGGGCACCGCGGATTCCGGGGCCTGGCCTGCTGCTGCGGCCTTCGGGATGCCATGGCTGCGGTGCCGTTCGCACAGCCAGCGCGGGGCCTCCCCACTGGCGGACTCAGGTCCCACGCAGTCGGCGGCGAGCTTGCGGTCGTTGCCGGGAAACCAGTCGAGAGCGCCCACGTCAGTCGTCTCCCTGGGCCTGGAGCTTGCCGCGGGCGGCTTCGAGCGCGCGCTGCTGTTCGTAGTCGGCCCTTGCGCGCGCTTGCAACTCCTCGACCGTGGCGTTCGCGTCCTTCGCGACAGGGGTGATCTCGGCCATATCAGAGCCAGCCCCGTTCGCCTGGGTCGCCTCGCGGGCGTGGCTGCGGGTGGTGGCGTCGGCTGTCCGGACTGCGGCGGGGGCGCGCTGGGCGGCCCCGTCCCGGTAGTCCTGGGCGGCGCCGCGGTGCAGTTCGGCGGCGCCTTCCTCGCTCATCGGGCAGCACCGTTCTGCTGGGGAGCGCCGGGCTGCTCACGGCGGGGATGGGGGATGCGCGGGATGACCGGCCGGTTGTCGTCGTCGGTCCACTCACGGCCAGCCGGGGCGAACTCGCGGCGCAGCCCCAGCGCGTACTCACCGCGGGTGATGCCGACGGCCACCTGGGGCGCGGCGGCCTGAGCAGCCCGCGACAGTTCGACGGTCCGGCGGCCGACGCTGCGCCCACAGGCGTCGTACGCCTCGGCGCTGATGATGACGAGCAGCATTTCGGTGTCCAGGACCTCGGTGGGCAAGATCTGGGTGAAGTGCTCGGCGACGGCGAGCAGGACGCGGACGACGTCGTTCTCGGTGTCCGCGCAGGTGTGATCAGTACAGTGGGGCACTGCGTCGGCTCCTGTCGGTAGCAGGTCTGACGTGTCCCGGTCCGTGTGCGACCACGGCCGAGGTTGAGGAGGTGCCCGGCGTGCGACCACCGGGCACCTCCGTTTCCAGCGACCCCGGACTTCGTGTGCGACCACTAAGCCCGGGGTTTTGCTGGTACTTGAAGGCTAACGACTTATTTGCATTGACGCAAATAAGTCGGAAGGGTGTCGCTATGTCCGATTCCCCCCAAGGGAGCGCGACCAGGGAGGAGCAACCCGAGTTGGTGTCGATTCCCGAGATGCCGGACCGGCTCGAAGCGGCAGGCATCAAGCGCGTGGAGGCGCCGCGGATTCGGCAGCTCGCGGCCACCGACGACTTCCCGCGCCCGGTGTACGAGCGCGGTCGCCTACGCCTGTGGGACTGGGCAGCAGTGCTGGCCTTCTTCGGTGGCCGGACGCTACGCCAGGGGGAACGGACCGATCTCAAGCGATCGGCCCAAGAGGAAAGCACCCGAGGCGACCAGGGCCCAGTCTCCGGCGGAGACCGCTAAGCCGGGCCCGTGCTCCAGGTGACCAGTGCTTTTCCGTGCAGGCCGCACACAACCAGGGCCCGCTGGCCGGGTGGCTCCACTCGGCCAGAGCCGTGTCCGTCGAGGCGGTGGCGTCGCAGCCGGGGCCGCCGCAGTCGAAAGTGGGGCCGGGCTGGGCGGGCGGCGTGAGCAGCCCCAGGTGGTGCAGACGTTCGGCCATGGCCCGGTACTGGTGATTGGTCTGCCATCGGGTCTTGGGCACGTCAGTCTCCGTCTCGCTGGTCGAAGGTTGTCGGGAAATCGGGTGAGGCGGCGGCCATGGCGCGCTGTGTCGGCAGCTCGGTGATCCATGCCAGGAGCGCTTCGGCGTAGGAGACGCGGGCTTCGGCGGCCAGCTCCTCGGCGACTGTGACGTCGGCGTGCAGGGCCGCCAGGTGCGGAGCGTGCTCGGCGAGGTGGCCCAGCAGCCAGTCCGGCATGACCACGGTGAGTTCGGTGGGGGTGCGCCGATCCCGGCCGAGGCCGGGATCGAGGCACATGCGCAGGAATCCACGCACTTCATCGGGCGTGCTGAGCATCACTTCGCTCCTTCGGTGTCGTTGTGTGGCCGGCCGGCACAGCGGGCCGCGGGGTCGAGAGGCGGCGGTGGGCGGTGACCAGGGCTCGGGTGACGGCCTGTGCGCCGTAGCGGCGGGTGCCGGCGTCCTGCCCGAGGGCGTGGAGGAACCGCAGGACTTCGCTGGGTGCGAAGTCGTTCGGCAGCGGGCGGCCCGGGCGCCGTTCCTGCGTGCCGCACAGCAGGCAGCCCTTCGGCGTGGTCGGGTCGACCGGCCCGCCGGGATGGCCGGTGCACGCGTTGGCCCACCGGGCGCCGCGGGCTTGGGCGACGAGCTGCCGGGCCCGGTCGACTTCGGCGCAGATCTCCGCCAGCGCCTGGTCGTTCACCTCGTGCCGCTCCGCGTAGGCGCCCAGGGCGCGCAACGGCCGGTGCAGGGCCGGCAGGAAGTCCGGGTTCACCGGCCCACCGCCAGACCGAGGTCCTGCTGTTGCGCGGCATGCACACAGGCCGGGCAGCAGTCGGAGCCGGTCAGCCGGTACTCGCGTCCGCAGGCGCACACCCGGGCCGGTGCCGCAGGGTCCTCAAGTGGCCACTGAGCGTTCCAATGAGCCTTCGGAGGATCTCGGCGGGCTCCTCCGGTCAGGGGCAGTAGGAAAGCACCTTGTACCGGCTTCTGGGCCGTTTTACGGAGGCATCCGCCACACTGGTTCCGGTCCGCTCTCAGCAGCCGCTGGCCGCAGGCACAGAACCGCCGCGTCTGCGCGGGGTCGCCGCCGCCGGGCCGCGCAGCGGTCCCGGCCGGCCCGTCGTGCTCGGGGGACTGATCGTCGGCTCGCGCGCCCGCGCGCTCCTGTGGTTGGGGTACTACCTCAGCCACTTCTTGGGGTAGTTCCTGGTTACTTCCTGGGTTATTCGGGCCACGGCGGCCCGAACCAATCGGGCCGCCGTGGCCCGAACCCATACGGGCCGCTGTGGCCCGAACTTCATCGGCGTCAGTTAGGGCCGCCGTGGCCTGAACCCAGCCCTCCTCGGTTCGGGCCGCCGTGGCCCGAACCTCCACCTCGAAGTTCGGGCCGCTGTGGCCCGAACTCTCCACGGGCTCGGGAGCCTTGCGGGTCCGCCTGGTCGCCCGCAGATGCGCGGCCCCCGCCTCCCAGTGCTGTACCGGCCCGAGGACCAGTGCGTACAGCGTCGGCTTGCCTCGCCGCCGCTCGCCGATGACCGCCACGACACCGGAGAGGACCGCGGCCTCCAGGTAGCGCCGGGCGTCCTTCTCCCGGCAGCCGGCGGCCTTGGCGATGTCCTGGATGCGGATCGGCCTGCCGTCGCCGGAGAACCGCAGTTCACCGGACGCGGCGGCCATCGCCCGCATCGCGTACAGAAGCGTCAGGAACCCGCC
This sequence comes from Actinacidiphila acididurans, assembly GCF_016918855.1. Classification (GTDB taxonomy): domain Bacteria; phylum Actinomycetota; class Actinomycetes; order Streptomycetales; family Streptomycetaceae; genus Actinacidiphila; species Actinacidiphila acididurans. Next base: position 64,630 of record NZ_JADKYB010000010.1, on the reverse strand, counting down.
CTTAAGCGTCGGCGGCATCTCGCGCGTCCACTTCCAGGCCAGGGCGTTGCCGAACTCGTGCGGCGGGCAACCGGTCAAGCACCCCGGGGGCTGCTCCTGGTCGTTGCTCACGGCATCTCTTCTCGGTTGCTGTCCAGCGGTGAGCTCATCGGCCTTTGGCCTTGCGTCGGTAGGCGGTGAAGTCCGCGACACCCGGTGGCAGCACCGGCGGCGTCGCCGGCGCTTCCTCGGCGTGCTTCGGGCAGGTGGCGACGTGCGGGACGTACATCCGCTCCCACGGTGCGGCCGGAAGCTCCTCGGTCGGACGACGGGAGCGGTACGTGCCCGCGCCGTCCCGGAACACCGCAGTGTTGCCCTCCTGCGAGGGCTGCGGGTCCACCGCCAGCCGCCTTCCGGTCTCGGTGACCGTCCACAGCACCTCGCGCTGGCAGCGCCAGCACCGTGTGCGTCTGGGCATACGTTTCCCTCGTGCGCGCCCCGGCCGCGCCCGCCCGTCGTGGCAGCGGCAGGCACAGCGGGGTCAGTGGGCGTCGGTCACTCCGGCCGGTGAGGGCTTGTGCTTGCGGGTGCGCAGCTCGACGCCCGCCTCCAGCAGCAGGACGCGCGTCAACCCGTACGACAGGTCGTGCTCGGCGGCTAGGTTCCGGATCGACGCGGGCCGCGCGTAGCCCTTCTTTAGTTGCGCGCGCAGCAGCTCTCGTTCCTCGCCCCTGCGCCTCGGGCGCCGCTTCTGGGGCTGCACGTGGCCGTTCAGTTCGCTGATCATGGTGCTGCTGTCCTTCGTTCGTTGGTGTCCTGGACGGCCGGGCAGAGGGCCCGTCCGCGTGCACGGGGCGGGGCTACGCCACCGCGCCGGCGGCCCGCTCGCGCTCCCTGGCGCGGCGGCGCTGCCGCTCGGCCGCCAGGCGGGCCTGGCGGATCAGGCCGGCCCGCTTGTTCTTCTCCAGGCCGCCCCACACGCCGTAGTCCTCGCGGTGCGTCAGGGCGTGCGACAGGCACGTGGCCCGTACTGGGCAGGCGTCGCAGAACGTCTTGGCGTACTGGGCTTCGGACTCGGTCGACACCCGTTCTTCCCGGTCGGGAAGAACACGGCGGTCTCGACCCCGGCGCAGGCGGCGTCGTCTTTCCAGGTTCGGGCGCGGGGGAGGGTGTCCGGGGCATAACGGCCGGGTCGCGGCATGATCAGCTCCTTGCTTCGTAGTGTCCGGACACGTCCGGACCGGCCCCGCCGGACACATCCGGACAGGTCCGTGCTGGTCAAAGCCCCCCTCCGTCCTGCTTGTCGGCGTGTCCGGACGCAGGTTCGGCGTCTTGTCCCGGGTGCATCCGGACCGTCCCGGACATGTCCGGCCACCTGATGCGCCGGGCCCGCCGGCCGCCGCCCACCCAACGCCATCCGGCGATGGCGGGTACCCCGGCCAGCAGCACTGGCAGCCACGTCCAGGCCAACGTCCAGGCCGTGTTGATCACCGCGACTTCAAGGACGAGCAGGGGCAGTCGGATCACGACCTGCCTCCCCGCCGGCGGGTCACCCTGCGGTCCGCGACGCTCAGCCGGTCGTCGTTCTTCTGCGTGGACCAGCCCGCGGCCGTCTGCTCCGCCCGGCGTACCGCTGCTCCTCTGCGGTCAGCTCCGGGCACGGCCACTGCCGCGTCATGGCGCGCTGGACCGCGATCAGGTCAACGCCGCGGTTCCACGTCGCGCCCGGCAGCGTCACGGCGCCACCTCGTTGCGCCGCAGCGGCCGGTCCGCAAGATGTCCACCCTGCACGCACCCCGGGTAGCCGCACGTCGGGCGCACGTTGCTGAGGCTTCCGGCCGTGGTGCCACCCGAACGCCAGCCGATACGCGGTTGCGACCTGGCTCGCGTGTGCCACCACCGGCGTGCCGCGCGTGCTCGTCGCCCCAGTCCAGTGCAGGTCGCCGCCGGTGATGGCGACAGCCCGTTCATCGAACAGAACCCGTCACGGATCGGCACTGGCCGCCGGCTGCGGCTGGGCCAGGTGCGGCGCCTGGCCGTCGACCAGGGACACGCCGGCAGCGTCGAGGGCCGCCGCGATCTCCGCGCCCGTCACGGCCTATCACCGCCCGGCGAGGCCACTGCCGCCCGGTACAGCCGGATCACGGCACCCTGCAACTCCAGCACATCCGGCACCCGGCCGGGGTCGGTGGCGTACCGCTTCTCCAGCCGCCGGTAGCCCACCAGCAGCGCGTCATCGCGGTAGGCGCCGGCCGTCGTCAGCGCATCCTCCGTGCTGCGCGCCAGCTTGCTGAGGTGCGGTGTGAAGTCCAGGCGGGGCGGAGCCGAGGGCTGCAGCAGGCCCGCGTTCCGGCCCGTGCCGATGGGCCCTTTGGGCCGGGTTAGGGAGAACACCATCGATGTTTCGCGCGGACCGGCCAGCGCACTCCACCCCCGCCTACGAATGATCGCCTGCCGAGCCGCCCACACCACCGCCTCCCGCCACGGCTTCACGGCCGCCGACGACTCGACCATGCGGCCGCCGCCCTCGTAAGACTTGCTGCCTTGCAGCGCCGGAAGGCCGAGCACGACCATCGTCAGCACCGCTTCGTCGTCTGGCGCCAGCTCGGGCCCGAACCGCTGCCGAGGAAGCATCACTCGTCTTCACCGCCGTTCTCGCCCGTCCAGCCGGCGGGCAACAACGCCGAATTGCGGAACCCGTTCAGCACCAGGGCATCGGCGGACTCGGCGTGGCGGTTCGCCTCGCCCGACTGCCAGCGGCCCGTCAGCTTGTCGGCGGGCAGGCCCGTGTCGTCCACGACTTGATCGAGGAACACGGTCACCGGCTCACCTGGCTCCCACGGCGAGACCTCGACCAGCACGGTCCGCGCGCTCGTGTCCACGCACCTCACCCACACGGCGGTAGCGGCTCGCACTTCATCGCGGGCGGCCAGGTACGTACGGCCCCGCTCGGTGATCTCCAGCCGCCGGGAATCGCCGGCCCGGACCAGTCCACGGACCTTCAGCTGTGGAAGCGGTCCGCCCGGATCCTCCACATCTTCGGCCAGCCCAACGCCCCACAGGGACCGAAGCAGCACCTCCGCCTCGGCCGTCAGAGGCCGCTCCCGCGCGAGCCGGGTGACGCGGACCCGCGCCGCCTGCCATGCCGCGGTGTGCCTGGTCGTTTCCGCCGAGCACGGGCAACCCGAGACGGTGTCACGGAAGCGGTCGGGCGTCAGGCCTGCGCACTGCACGATCCGGCTCCGGCCCCGCTTGCACAAGTCCTCGGTACAGCAGCCGCAGTGCGGGCAGTCCTTCTGCTTCGGCCGGACGTATTCCGGCCCGAACGGCTCATCCATGAGCCCACTCCTCGGTTGTCGTACTCGTTTTGTAGGACAGACGGCGGCGTCCCTGCCCGTCGGCCACGTGCGGCGTTCAGAACTGCTCGGCCGGGCACCAGGACCACAGGGCACCGAGCGGGCGGGCTGCCCGGGGCCGGGCGGCCCGGCAGAACCCGGACGGCCACGGCCCGCAGACGGTCGATTACCGCGCCAGCCCGTCGAGACTCGGCCGCATCGGTGGGATCAGCGGCCACTCCGTGCGCACCCCAGCGGCCCGGTGCGTCTTGCCCGGCGTCTTCGCGAAGCGCTCGCGCAGGCCCTCCTGCTGGCCGACCGCCCACCGCACTTGCCGCTCGTGCAGTTCGTCCAGCTCCAGCGCCGCCAACTCCGAGTGCGCGCTGCCGATCGCCGTCGTGACTGCGCACGCCGCGACCGCGTCCGCGCCCGCCTCGTGCGCGCCGCCGTGCGCCACTCCGTAGCGGCGGCAGAGGTCTTCCAGCCGCCTGCGGCCGAGCCGATAGCAGTCGACGTGCTTGTCCAGCACGCGCGGAGGCCGCACCGCGTGCAGGCCCGGCACCCCGTGCCGGGCCGCCTCGGCCTCCAACAGCGTCAAGTCGTACGGGGCGTTCATCACCACCAGCGGCCACCCGGCCACGCGCGTGGCGACCAACTGCTCCACGACCTCGGCCACGACCTCCGCCGGCCGGCGGCCTGTCGTGCGGGCCGACTCCGTCGAGTAGCCGTGGATCGCGGTCGCCTGCGGCGGGATCTCCGCCCCGGGGTCGGCGACCCACGTCCGAACCCTCGGCGGCTGGCCCCCGCCGAACCGGCAGACGGCGGCCGTCACGATCCGCGCCTGCTCGGGGTCGATCCCGGTCGTCTCCAGGTCAAAGCCCACCAAGAGCCCGTCGAGCCACGTCACCGGCGCTGCCCCCGAACGTGGCCCTTGCGGGTGATGCGCGCCCCTTCGTACTCCCGGCCGCTGCCCCGGTCGCACACCTGGTACGTCCTGGTGTGCGGGCGCGGCTCCAACTCCGGCATCCCGTGCACATACCGCGCCCGCACGACTGTGTCGCCGTCCTTATGCTGCGCGGCGTACGCTTCGTACGCCGCGGCGGGCAGGCAGGCCGGGGCCCGCTCGCCAGGGGGGATACGCAAAGCCGTGTTCCTGACCACCTCACGGCTGGGGTAGGTCTCCACGAACACGCCAGGGTTGTCTTTCGCGGCAGCAGCGGCCGCTCTGTGGTTGATGAGGGTGTGGCGCGGCATCAGCAGCCACTCCCGCCCTGACGCTGGCCGACGCGGCTCTGCCGCGGGATCGCGGACAGGGCCCGGCGGACTTGCTGCTGCGACGGGTGGCGCATCGCGCTGCACACGCGGCAGGTGCTCGGGTCGTGTTCGGGGCTACAGTTCTGATTCACGGTGCCTCAGTTCGCCTAGTGGTTGAGGTTCCGGGGCGCCGGGGACGGCGATCAAGGCCGGGCTGGGGCCCGTCGTCCCCCGGTGTCGTCCGCCGGTGCGGTCGCTTACGCGCTGCGGGCCTGGACGGTCTCCGCCAGCGGGCGCACGGCTGTCATCTCGCTGATCTCGCAGATATTTCGACCGGTGAAGGTCACCCGGGCGCCTCCGCCGTTGAACGGGACCTCCCTGGCGTACGCCTTACGTTTGAGCTGGAGAGCCGACCAGGGCAGGAACGTGGCCGCCTCCTCGGGGGTGTAGTGGAAGAACGAACCCTCCGGCGTGCCCGGATACGGCACGGCGCGACTGCCGGTCTCCGTCGCGGCCGACGCGGGCCGCTGCTCCCTCACTCCTTCATGAGGTCGCGAGTCCTTGGCGGCGTCCACCGGCCGCCTCTCCTTCATGGCCACAACTTCTCCTCGGGTGATGTCGACCACCGGGACGGCCAGTGCCTCGGCCAACCGGAGGGTCAGGTCATCTCCGGCGCCGGCGCGCCCCCGCTCGATGCGCGAGAGCTGGCTCGGTGACGTCTGCGCGAGCCGGGCCAGGCGCCGCAGGCTCAGACGCTGACCGTGCCGCAACGCTCGAATCGCCGTTCCGTTCAGTGTCATGCTCGGTAACTGTACGTAGACTGCGCGTAATCAGGGGGATTTCGGGTACTTCTGCGTTCAGTTTCTGCGCATTCACCCGAGTGGCCGCACTCGGTCGATGGGCGTACCCCTGGCACCCTCCCTGCAACGAATGCGCCCATCCGCGCTGTTCGTGCGCCCCTGATGTTGCAGGGGTGTGGGGCATGATGAGGCCCATGGACAGGAACTGGGCCCGCCTCGGCGAGACGCTGAAAGCGGCACGGTCCGAGCACGGCATGGAACAGCAGGACGTCGCGGGGCGGATCGGCGTGAAGCGCGGCGCCCTCCGCAACATCGAGCGGGGCGCCATTGTCAAGGTCACGCCCACCGTCCTCGCCTACGCCCGGCTGGTGGGGTGGGCGGAGAACTCCGTCGAGCGTGTCCTCGACGGTGGTGACCCCGTCCTACGCGAGGATTCCGGGCCGAATCAGGCAGTCGTGCCCGAACCGGCAGCGGAGGCATCGGACCTGTCCATCCGCGTACAGCAGGCGCTGAGGGAAGGCCCGCTGATCGATTCCCGCGTAACCGAGGTGACCACGCCGTCCGGGCGCGTGAAGGCGACGATTGTGGTCCGAGGAGAGGATGGCACCCCAGCGGACCAACTACTCGCCGTTCTCAGGTTGTTGAAAATCGACGTGACCATAGAGGGTTCATAGTTAAAATCGGGGCCCGCGAATTTAGTAAGGGGTGATGCGTCCCCCATGGAGCTCGTAACGCGATCTTGTACGGCAGCGTGGCAGTCGGGGTCCGCAGTCTTACGGTGTGGACACCGGGCTCAACTGTGTGGAAGACGGCTGGGACATCCGCTCGATGCGTGGGATCGGCATTGGCGAGATGATCACCGGCAGCGTCCTGCGACTTTAGAGCAATTCGAACCGAGTTGAGGTTCACAGAAGCTTCTATATCTCGTCAAGCCCCGCGGTAGCCGTTGCGGCGTTGTTGAGGTGTCGGTAGAAGCGTCAGGCGAGGTAACGCTTGAGACAGCGGCGGATCTCGCGGTCCGTTTTGCCCTCAGTGCGTCGTCTTTCGGCGTAGGCGCGGGTTTGGGGGTGGTGCACCATACGGACCATGGCGATGACGTTCGGGGCACGATTGAGGCGCCTGTCGCCGCCTCGGTTGAGTCGGTGGCGGGTGGTGTTGCCCGAGGAGGCAGGAAGTGGACTCACTCCAGCGAGGGCGGCGAACGCGGCTCATTGCGGATCCGCCCTGAATGGGACCAGGCGACCAGAACCGTGGCAGCCGTAACGGGGCCGATGCCGGTTTCCTCGAGCAACTCGGCAGCAGGGCTGGCATCGACGAGCCCGCTTATCCGGTCCGCGTTGTCCGCGATCTCCGCGTCGCCGCGGTCCAGCCCCAGCCCCCGCCCGCGCCAGGCGGCCGGCGGCCTCGGCGACGGCGCGCTCGTCGGCCTGGTGCAGCGCGGAGCGGATGACCGTGTCGACCTGGGCCGCGGTCGGCGGCTCGATCATCTCCGCGCGCATCTGCCGCAGCAGCTCGGCCCGCACCTGCTCCTCGCGCCGCTCGTCGTGCCAGATCACGTCCACCAGGTGCGAGACGAGCTTGACCAGGTCGGTCTTGGCGCACTCGTGCCAGCCGATCAGATCCCGCAGCTCGCTGCGGTGCCGCTTGGCCGCGCGGGAGGTGAAGTCGTAGAAGGCCAGCTCGGACGCGGCGACGCCGACCTGCTTGGCGACGGGCTCGACCGCGTCGGGCGGCAGCTCCAGGCGCATCCGGGGAAACCGGCCGCGCCAGGTCAAGAACTTAAGCTGAACGGCGAAGCCCAGCCTCGTGGCGCCGGTTTTGTTCCGTAACCAGCCCGACTCGTCACCGTTCAGAGTGAAGTGGTCCACCACCCCGTCCAGACCCAGATCCCGCCCCACTGCACAGCCCCTTCCGTCACTCCCGTACCCGGTATCCGGGCTGGACAGTAGAGGCGACGCCATACGGGGGCGCGGGTATCGGTGAAGCGCCCTGGCACTTCGGACGGGCCTGGTAGAAGCGCGGTCGGCGGCGCTGGCCGGGGCGGCCGGGGACGCGACAGTCCCCCCCGCCCACCAGTGACCTTCCCCGACAATGAGCCAAGACCGGTCACTGCACCTCATCGTCGGCAGCGGGTTGCAGCCAGTCGCTGTCGGGGCGCGCAAGCAACCGGGCGTTGTTGTATGCCATCGCAGTGGTGAGGACGGTGTGGCCCCGGTAAAACTCCCCTTGCCGGGAGACCACCAGGGCAAGGTCCACCACGCCGGCGTCGAGGAGGGAGAGCGGGAGCAGGAGCTGGACCGTGTCCTGCGCCGGGTACCACGTGGGGACTGCCGCCTTGTAGTTGCGGAGGACCCGCCCCTCCGCTCCGTCGATGGCCCCCTTCAAGGCCATGCGCGCAAGGTGGGGACTGCTCTGGAGAGATGTGGGGAACCGGGCAAGGTTTCCCTGGTCGTCGAGGATGTGGTCCACACTCACGACGAGTTCCCGACGCCAGTCGTAGATGTAGTCCGCCGGGCTCTCGGTGTACGTCACGAAACCGGGGCGCAGGGAGGGCGGAAAGTGTTCCATGAAGTCACGCTTGCTCTCCAAGCGCCAGTCGACGAAGGCCCATGGCTGGCTGTCGGGACGGTCGTTGCGCCGGAAGAGCCCGTAGATCGTCTCCTGCCGATGAGTCGCCAGTCCCGTGTTGAAAGCGGAATAGGAGCCATCGGCGCTTGTCGAGATTTTGCCCTGCTGGTGTGCACGCTCGAAAGTCCACCGGATGTAGTTACGCAGGATGCGGTTGCCGCCCGGCGGCTCCCCCTCCCGCCCATCCCAGTTCTCGGGCTCTGCCATGTCGGCCAACCGGTCGAAGATGTCGGGGTCACCGATGCCGTCGCGGAGACTGGCTCCCGATCTCACGTACCCCATGTGCGCGTACTCGAAGAGCGCGTTGCCAGACAGGCCCGATACACGGGGAGGCCGTGCCCCGGACGATGGCGTCGATTGACGGGCGAGGTCTGCCGGTGAGGGGAAAGAGTGCGTCTCGCTGGTAGTCATAAAACCTCTCTAACGTGTATCGCATGGAGTTGCCCCGGTTCTCCCCATACCGTTGGAGCGGCTCGGGGCGGCCGGGGCTTCGGTTCTTCCTGCTGGATGGCGTTGGGCGAGCCGACGATCAGGATGATCGAGGCTCAGCCGCAGTCCGGGGCGTCCAGGCCCTGCGGGCGACGTCGCGGCGGCTGCACACATCGCGCCGCCGCACCAGGCATCAGAGCTGAATGGTCTCCGCGGGCGAAGGCAGACGGCTCTGGATGAGCAGGCTCAGCCGCCGCCTGCCGGCGTCCCCGCTGAATCCGGAAGCGACCGAGCCCACCCTCCAGAAGTCGGCGCCAGAGCGGGTCGACAGCTGGCCGTCGTTGTCAACGGACTCGCCCTCAAGGGTGGGCAGATCCTTCATGACCTTGGCGTACTCGGAGGGCTGGCCGAGCCCCCCTCCGTTGCTGCGGACCACTTCGATCACCTGCGGCAGCACTCGGTGGAGTGCGACGGCCCCGCTGCCCTTCTGGAGGACGAAGTCCTGAGCTTCGTCGAAGGGCTCGGGCATGACCTGCTTGATCCCAGACCAGTAGGCGTTGAGGACGGCTGCCACGATCGAGGCTTCGGCACGCTTGAACGACGGCATATCGAGCACCGGCTTCAGGGACCGGGCGAACTGTGGTTTGGGAATCGTTACACCGTCACCCCTGGTCTTGCGACGGTTGGCCTCCTGGAAGCGCCCCTGCCAGGGGCCGGTCAGCTTTTCCAGCTCGTCAACAACTGCGTAGGCGCGGGTGATCCAGTCCCGGTCCTCGGCCGCGAGCATCTCCCGAAGCTCCGGGTCTTCCTCTGCCATCTTGGTCAGAAGCTGCCAGGCAAGGTCGGTCTTGACGCTGGCCGCGTTGGTGTTCACCTCGTAGAACTCCCGCATCTCCTCTCCCGGGTCGAGCCCCAAGGTGAGACTGATCGGAACGGGGAAGTCCTCGAAGGCTTCCTGCTCACTGAGCAGCTGGTTCAGGCCGCCCGCCCGGTGCTGGCCGTCGTAGATCCACAGCGACACGTCGTTGGTGAACTCGATGCGGCCGGTGCCGATCCAGTTGCCGCCTTCGAGTACAGCGTTCTCGTATCCCTCCTGATCGTCGTCCACAACGACAACCACTCGCTCTTCGTCCATGTCGATCTTGCGGATGTTGACGAGCAGGGGGTTCGGCATTCGCCCCTTCTTCTCGTCGTAGTAGCGGGCGGCCTTGCGCACTCGGGCGGTGACAGGCGCCCGCTGGTAACCCTCGCTGGTGTCCGGGTCGAAGATGTCGACCTCTTGGTGCTCCGACACCGTGAAGGCGTCGGCGAACGCCTGAAGCATGCGGGTCCCCCGCTGCACACACAGCGCGCCTGCGATCTGGATCGTCGCCAAAGCCTGCTTGCTCATACCTCTCCCATCCCACATGGGCGCCCACGCCGAGTACCAATCAGATCTAAATATTGGATCTGACTGACAGGATCTGTCAAGTAGATCTGATTTTGCGAATCTGAACGTCAGATCTGGCGACGCCGACCTCTTCGCTCATCTCTCACAATCGATCCTTTGCCGGAGCAAGATCGGAAACGGGCCGCCGGAACCGCACTGAACCGGGATCGGCTCTCAGAACACGTTCTCACGCAGGGACGGGTCGGAACCCCTTTTGAGAACTGCATTGTGCGAAGATCCCGGGTATGACGGACCCTCACGACCTCCCGCCGGCGGACGCCGACGACATCGAGCGCCACCCCTGCCCGCGCTGTGGCGTCCAGCCCGGCTCGCCGTGCCGCTCCCGCGGCGGCGCAGTCGCCGGCGCCTACCACACCGGCCGCTTCACGAAGGTGGCCCGACTGGCGAAGCTGCTGCGCGTGCCCACCCCGGCCGACCGGGGACCGGGCCAGCCGTGGCGGCCCGGCACCCCTCCCCCGGCCCCGGCCGTCGAGGACACCCCGAGCGCCGACATCCGCATCGGCTACGCCCGCTGCTCCACCTTCGGTCAGGAACTCGACTCCCAACTGGATGCGCTCACCGCGCACGGCGTCCCCCGCGACAAGGTCTTCGCCGAGAAGATCAGCACCCGGGTGCGGGTCCGCCCCCAGTTCGAGGAAGCGCTGCGCACCGCCCGGGAGATCAAGGCCCACGCCCCGCACTGCCGGGTCATCATCACGGTCTACGAGATGAAGCGCCTCGGCCGGGACGCCGCCGAACTCACTGCGCTTGCCGACCATCTCACCGCGCACGGCCTGGTCCTGGAGATGCTCGCCGGTCCCCTGCCTGGCATCTACGACCCCACCGGCCCCGGCCGGCTGCTGTTCGCGTTCTTCGCCGCGATGGCGGAGACCGAGCGGGAGAACATCCGCGAGTCCACGCTGGAGGGACTCGACATCGCGGCCCGCAAGGGCAAGCACGGCGGCCGGCCACCCGTCATCGCCGACGACATGCTGCACACCGTGCTGCGGCGCCGCGCGGGCGGCGAGTCCGTCGAGCAGATCCAGCCCGATCTGATCATCCCCACTGGCAAGCGCAAGGGACAGAACCCTTCCGTCGCGAGCGTCTACCGGGCACTCGCCGAGCACGCCAAGCGTGAGGCGTACCCCGAAGCGGTCAAGGCGGCGCACGCCGACTTCGCCGCCCTCCAGGCCAGCGGTCTCCCCAGCCCGCGTAAAGTGCAGCCGGAGACCGGCGATCCGGTCTTCTGACCGTCAGCCGGAGCCATCTTGCCCCGAGATCGCCGCTGGGATTCCGAAGCTCTGAGCTCCTGTCAGAAGCGCGCCGTAGAGTGCCTTGGTGATCCGCTCTGGCAACACAATCGAACGCGACGGCGAACCGGGCACAGGGCCCTGTGAGGGATGCGGCAACCCGCTCCCCACAGGCAAACGCTCTGACGCCCGCTACTGCAACAAGGACTGCTACTGGCTCCGTCGGCGCGAGGAGCGCGCGTCGAGCAAGGAGTCGCGCGAGTGCGTCGCCGGCGACTGCCGCAACATGTTCTTCCCCCGCAGGACAGATCAGGTCTACTGCTCGAAGACCTGCGCGAACAGAGTAGGTTCCCGTCGCGCTCCATCAACGGCCCGACGTGTGGAACGAGAAAAGCAGGAACGCCGCCAGCGCCGCAAAGGACGCACCTGCGAGGGCTGCGGTGGGTCTCTCCCCGAATCCCTCAAGGCCGACGCTCGGTTCTGCGGCTACAGGTGCCGCACCGGGCACGGTCTCACCGAGCCTCTCGAAGACTGCGTGTGGTGCGGGGGTGCCATCGCTGCGGAGCGCGCAGCGAACGCGATCTTCTGCTCGGACGGCTGCAACGACGAGTCCCGCAGCGCCGCCCGTCTCCACCTTTCTCGTACTGACTACCACGCCCTGATCAAGAACCGACGTTGCCCGGAGTGCAACGAGCCAATACCCGAGAGCTCGTCCATCCGCGCCCGCTTCTGTCCAGGCCGTCACTGCCTACAGCGGTTCAACACACGTCGATGGGCGAGCGCCAACCGGGAGCGCGTGAGGGAACACGGCCGCGCTAGTTCCCAGCGTCGACGCGCACGCCTAGCGATGACCGTCGTCGAGAGGTTCAGCACCAAGGAGATATTCGAACGCGACGGCTGGACATGCCAGATCTGCCGCGACCCGGTTGAACCGGCCGCGCAGTGGCCCAACCCCTGGAGCGCCAGTCTGGACCACATCGTTCCCTTGTCGAAGCACGGCCATCACACCCGTGCCAACGTCCAGCTCACCCATCTGCTGTGCAACCTACGCAAGGCAGCCAGGATCGTCGGTGGCGATACCGCGATCCTTCGTACCAACGAACAGCTCGCTGCGCAGCACCGAGAAGGACCGCTTGAGCAAGCAGATCCCGTAACCAGCGGCCAGATCAATCTCACGGATAGCCGCTGCATCGATGTTCCTGCTGACGCTGACCGCATCCGATGCGAATACGTGCGTCCTTCGGTCCGAAGACTACTGGAGGGTTACTTGTTAGCTGGTTCGTCGCTCGTTAACCGCGATCTTGCATGACGGTTCGTCGGTTTCTTGGGCGGGCCGTTTCTCTGTTGTGGGCTGGTTGTGAGAATGGTGGTGGCCCGGCTGTCGGGTCGGGTAGGCGCCGGGTTCCACTGCTCCGGTGGGGTGATGCTGTCCGCGGGGACTCGAGGGCGCTGGTCAGCCGGGATTCGGCAGGGCGTGGAGCCGGTCGGCCGCTGCGGTGATCACGTGGGTCCAGGGCCAGTGCGCCGCGAGGCGGAGGTAGCGGCGGCGGCCGGTGGTGACGAGTTGTGCGGCGGCTGAGAACAGGCGGAAGCGAAGCTTCTTGGGTTCCCAGCGGCGGGTCTTGCCGGTCAGGGCGAGCATCGGCATCCAGGCCAGCAGGTCCAGAGCGAGTTGGACGATCTCCAGCCAGATCTGGTTCTGTGCGAAGCCGTGGGGCGGGAGGTTGCGCAGGCCGGTGGAGCGGGCGTCTCGGATGCGGTCCTCGCAGCGGGCGCGCTGGCGGTGGCGCAATTCGAGCCCGGCGATCGCCTCGCCGGGAGTGTTGGTGGCGAAGCAGGTCAAGCGCATGCCGTCGGCGTCGGTGAAGCGGAGCTGGGCGCCGGGGTGCGGGCGCTCCTTGCGGACGATCAGCCGCATCCCCTTCGGCCACCCCTTCAGGCAGTCCCCGCCGATCTCGGCCACCCAGGCGCCGTCGCGGACCTCGCCGCCGGGCTCGACGGCCGGGGTCCAGGCCGAGTCCGGGGCCTGGAGCACAGCAGCGTGGATGGCGTCGGTGATGGTCATGCCGACCGAGTACGACAGCCGCCGGCCCCGCGCCGTCAGCCAGTTGACGAAGTCGTGGGTGCCGCCGCCGGAATCGGTGCGGACCAGGGTGGCCCGCCCGCGCCGGAACCTCTTCGGGAGCTGAGCCAAGGCCATTTGGGTGGCGGTGATGTGGTCGGCGGCGGTGTTGCTGCCCGCGTTCCCCGCTCGCAGCAGGCCCGCCACCGGCTCACCGGCGCCGCCCGCCCCGTGGTCGACGAACCCCATGATCGGATGGTGGCCGAACGTCCGCTTCCAGGTCGCCGCGGCGTCCTGCTTGTCCGAGTGCGCGATCACCAGCACCCCGTCCAGGTCCACGATCACCTGTCCGCCCTGCTCGGGGGCGGTGTCCCCGGCCAACGCCCAGACATGTTCACGGACGTGGGCGCGAGCCTGGCGGATCGCGGCCAGCGCGCGCTTCCCACTGCCGGCAAGCGTGTCGACCAGGCGGGAGACGGTCGGGTCGGAGGCCACCGGCCCGAACACCGCCGGCTCGGCCCGCAGCATGGCGACATCGGACAGGCAGTCCCCGCCCAACGCCACCGCGAGCCCCACATCGAGCAGGATCTTGCCCGGACCGTGCACCGACCGCTGCTTTCGCCACGGCGCCAACGCCGCTGATATCGCACTGTCCAGCCCGGTCTTGCGGACCGTCTCCGCCAGCAGCACGGCCCCAGCCTGGGAAACCACTCCCCGGCCACCGCCCTCGACCCGGACACGCGGGTACGACCCGGTACTCTTCTTCACCTGAGGAGTGCAGCTTCCCTGACGACGACATGGACCCTGGACAAGTCCCATCGTCCCAGGTCAGATGCGCTCCTCGCTTATTTGATCAAGCATCGGACACCCGCAGTCGCGAAAGCGCGAGGTTAACGGCACCCCTTCGTGGGCGCCCCGTGGTGGGTGGTCGCCATCGCCGTGGTGCTCGCGATCGTGACGCCTGGCACGATCCTCTTCGTCCAGGCCGTGGTCCCCCAGGACTCCGAGCACAAGCGCGACCTCTGGCTGGCCATCATCCGGTTCCTGGAACGCCGCCGGAGGCGCAGGTGGACCAGCCGGAACCGCCAGTGCGCAGCCGCCGACGCCACCGGGGCGTCACAGCACCGACGAAGGGCCCTCCGGTCGCGACGACCTGGGGCTCCTTCGGCGGTCGCCGTGCTGGAGCCCGGCGGCGCCCTCCAGTGACCTCTCTCGCCACAACCCGGGGGTATGAGCTGACCTCAAAGCCGGCTCGACGTGACCTCCCGCGCCGCCGTGGCGGCCCGCCCGCGCTGGAGGCGTTACTGGCCTCCGATGCGGTCCGCGCAGTGGATCTTGCCCTGCGACCTCAGTCCCGGATGTCCGTCCCGGACCTTGCGGGCGAGGATGCTCATAAGTGATCATCTGCCTTTCAAGTACCAAGTATTGGGGGCGGGTTGTGAGGGGATCGGAGTATGGCTGGCTCACGGAGGCGGTGTCGGACTTCGGGAAGGCATGTAAGGACAGGCTGAGTGGTCCCGGCAGTCCGGAGGCAGTGATACGTCGCCCAATCGAAGACCTCCTGCAGACGGCTGGTCGCCGTTACGGGCTGAAGAAGGTCCTGTGGCATGACGAAACCCGGCTTGATGAGCTCGGCGTACGCCCGGACTACGCGGTGGAGGTTGACGGGGCGATCATCGGCTACATTGAGGTGAAGAAGCCCGGGCTGAACATCGACCCGGAGTCTTTCACGGGGCAGAACAAGCGCCAGTGGGAGCGGCTGCGTGATCTGCCGAACCTTCTCTACACCAACGGGACCAGTTGGCGGCTCTTCCGCGGGGGCAGGGAAGCCCGGGAGCCGGTTCACTTTGAGGGGTCCCTCAAGAGCGCGGGCAGCAAGTTGTCCCTGCCAGTGCCCGCCGACCTGGACGGTCTGCTGCGCACTTTCCTTGGTTGGGGGCCGGAGCCCATCCGGTCCGTGTCGGCTCTCGTTCAGCGGATCGCGCCGTTGTGTCGGCTGCTGCGCGCCGCGGTCCTGGAACAGCTTGCCGCCGAAAAGAAGGCTATGAAGGCGGGCGCCAGTCCGAGCAAGCTGCCGTTCACCGGTCTGGCTAGGGACTGGCGCAGACTGCTGTTCCCCACAGCGGACGACGCCACCTTCGCCGACGGGTACGCGCAGGCTGTCACGTTCGCGCTCCTGCTCGCCCGTACCGAAGACATCACCCTGACTGGCACCTCGCTCCACGAGGTCGGCAGGCAGCTGCATGCCGGGCACTCCCTGATGGGCAAGGCTCTCCAGCTGTTCACCGACAACGTCAACGATCGGTTCGAGGTGACGCTCGACCTCCTTGTCCGGGTCGTGGCCGCCGTCCAGTGGGACCCGATCCGCAAGGGCCGCAAAGACGCCTACATGTACTTGTACGAGTCGTTTCTGGAGGTATACGACGACCAGCTGCGGCAGAAGAGCGGCTCGTACTACACGCCGCGCGAAGTGGTGGAGGAGATGGTCCGCCTCACTGACGACGTGCTGCGTACCCGGCTGGGCAAGGAGGAGGGCTTCGCCGACCAGAGCGTCTTCACCGTCGACCCGGCCATGGGGACAGGGACGTACCTGCACGCGGTCATCGAGCGCGTGGCCCAGCGAGCTGCCGAGCGGTACGGCCCCGGCATACAGGCCGAAGCCATCGGCGACCTCGCGGCCCGCCTGGTCGGTTTCGAACTGCAGATGGGCCCTTCCGCAGTCGCCGAACTGCGGACATCGGACCTGCTGAAGAAGTACGGCGCGTCCCTGCCTGAGGACGGGGCGAATCTCTACGTGACCGACACTCTGGACAACCCCTACGTCAAGGAGGAGGCGATCGCCTCCACCTACGGGGCGATCTCGGAGTCCCGGGACCGTGCCAACAAGGTCAAAGCCCGTGTGCCCGTCAACGCCGTCATCGGGAACCCGCCCTACGGCGAGAAGGCCGAAGGCCGGGGTGGCTGGGTCGAGCGGGGCGCGGAGGGCAAGGGCAAGCCGCTGCTGGACGACTTCCGCCTCACGGGCAACGGCCGCTACGAGCACGTGCTGAAGAACCTGTACTACTACTTCTGGCGCTGGGCCACCTGGAAAGTCTTCGACGCGCATCCCGAGGACCAGCACGGAGTGGTCTGCTTCATCACCCCCAGCGGCTTCGTCAGCGGACCCGGAGGCCGGGGCATGCGCGCCTACCTGCGCGAAACCTGCGACGAGGGCTGGATCATCAACGTCTCTCCAGAGGGCCACCGCCCGGACGTTGCGACCCGCATCTTCCCCGGTGTCGCCCAGCCCCTGGCGATCTGCATCTTTTTACGCCGTGCGGGCACCGACCACACCCGGCCGGCGGTCATCCACTACCGGGAGGTGCACGGCCGGCGCACCGAGAAGTACCAGCAGCTCAAGGACATCCGTCTGGACGACGACACCTGGCAGGTGGCCCGCACCGACAGCAGTGCCCCTTTCACTCCGGCGCAGTTGGACTGGGACGCATATCCGCTGCTCAATGATCTCTTCCCCTGGGGGAGCCTCGGTGTCACAACGAACCGGGGCTGGGTACTGTCGCCCGGGCGGCAGATCCTCCAGCAGCGCTGGAGCACACTGATCGGCGAGGAGGATCCCGAGCGGAAGGCGGAACTGTTCAAGGAAACCCGCGACCGGACCCTGGGCAAGAAGGTCGACGCTCTGCCGGCCCGCAGCCCCCACGCCGTGCCGATCGGACTGGAGGCGGCTCGACGTCCTGAGCTGACGCGCGTCGGTCGGCGGAGTTTTGACCGGCAGTGGCTGATCGCGGACCGACGGGTGATCGACTTCCCACGTTCCGAGTTGTGGGAGGCGCTGCTTCCAGGGCAGGTCTTCCTCAACCAGCAGTCTTCTCATCCGATCGAGTCCGGTCCGGCCGTCGTCGCCACCGCCTTCCTGCCGGACACTGACCACTTCAACGGGCGCGGGGGCCGGGTACTGCCGATGCTCCACCCAGACGGCACCGGCAACGTACCTACCGGACTGCTTGCCGTCCTGGCCTCCCGGCTGGGGCTCGCCAGGGTGACCGTCCAGGATCTGGCCGCGTACGTCATAGCCGTGACCGGCCACCCAGGATTCACGAAGCGCTTCAAGGAGGAACTCCTCACCCCCGGAGTACGGGTGCCGCTGACCAGTGATCCCATTGCGTGGGAAGAAGCGGTGCGGCTCGGCGAAGAGGTCCTGTGGGCCTCCACGTACGGCGAAGCGTTCGCCGACCCGGAAGCCGGACGTACGCCTGGTTCCATCACCTATGTGCCCGGTGACCCTCGGCAGATCCGATACCTGACTCCCATCGGCAGCGCAGTCCCGCATGAGATGCGCTACGAGGCCGCTACGCAGACCCTCCACCTTGGCGCCGGATCCTTCGGACCCGTGCCCGAAGAAGTGTGGACCTACGACGTGGGCGGGATGGGCATCCTAAAGAAGTGGTTCGGCTACCGCAAGGCGCGTCCGGACAGCAAGAGGTCGAGCCCTCTTGACGACATCCCCGCGGGGCAGTGGCCGAGCGAGTGGAGCACCGAGCTCATCGAGCTGCTCACGGTGTTGCGCCGCCTGGTCGAGCTGGCTTCTGTGCAGAAGTCTCTGCTGGAACGGATCCTCGCCGCGCCTCTGATTACAGAGGAAGTCCTCAAAACCACGGGGGTCCTACCAGTCGCCGACAAGGCCCGCAAACCACGCCGCTCAGTCACCTTCGACAACTTCGAAACGACGGGCGACGTCGGCGGCCAAAGCGACACCGCCGGAGAGTGACGGTGCCGGCGGCCAGGGCCGCCGGCACGTCCCCGTCACACCCTCCCCTGCCTGTCCCGGGTCAGGTCGGGTCGAGGTGAGCGAGCGCCTGGTCCAAGGACCAGGCGCCTTGCGCGAGCTGGCGCAGGCTGTGCGGCACCGCACTGACCGGGTCTCGGCGTCGTAGCTCGTCGGCAAGCGCAGATACGTCGACCAAGGTCGCTGCGAGCTCGTCTCGCTCGGCGGCCAGGTACGCGACCACCCCGAGCTCAGTGATCGACAGGTGTCCCTCGGCTACCGTCACCTGCCTGGTGTTGCATAGTTCCTCGATATCCGCACGCAGTCGGCACTCATCCAGACCGCGCGCGGCAGCCGACGCGGGCTCGGCGTCCGGGTGCGGGAAGTCCGCGAGAGCAAGATGCCCAAGCAGCTGTTTCTGGGAGGACGTGAGCGGGGGGATGTATACGGGCATGGCGGCGGTCCTCGGCCTTGGGGAACATCGGTACCTCGTCGAGCACGCCGAGGTCTACCAGGAGGACCAGGACGACGGTGACGCCCTGGTCCGTCTGTCCGCAGCGCAACCGAACGGCCGCCCAGGGAGCCGCGACCCAGCCCGGAGAACGCCGCGTCATCTCATCACCCGCGAACCACCATTTCGGCGCCCTTCGAACTGGTGGGCGAGGGCGAAGGTCTGCTCCACTACGTAGCGGATCCGCTCAGGCCCGGAAATCGGACTGCCCCTTGCGGGAGATGACCGGCAGCATCCCACGCTGGCGCATCTCTTGGCGCTTGGAGTTGTGAGTGGGGAGCGCAGAGCAGGTCTTGATCACCTGCTCATCCCGCCGACTGGGCCCTCACAGACAGGCATTGATGGCGGCGGCGAGGTTGGCGAAGCGGGTGTCGGTTTGGACGCCGTGGCTCAGGCGGTTCATGACGTATCCGACGGTGATGCCGGTGGGCGGGTGGGCGCAGCCGATGGACCCCCCGCGACCGCCGTGGCCGAAGGAGCCGGGACCGAACAGGGGGAACGCCTGCGACGGCAGCGCGTAGCCGAGGGCGAAACGTGTGGGGAAGCCCAGGGTGAGGTCCGGCCCGTCGGAGTGGGGGCGAAGGGCTGCGGTGAGGGTGGCAGGGGTGAGGAGGCGGATGGTGTCGACTTCGCCGATGAGGGCGGCGTACAGCCGGGCGATGGCGCGAGCGGTGCCGATGCCGTTTGAGGAGGGGATCTGTGCGGCGTGGACGTTGGCGTCGTTGGGATCGATGGGAGGGATGGTGACGCCGCTGGCCCGGCGCAGTGTGGGGGCGTCGTCCGGGGTTGTGGTGGGCGGGGGAAGGATGAGCCGGCCGACGCGGGGCTCATGGCTGGCGGGTAGGCCGATATGGAAGTCGAGCCCCAGGGGCTCGGCGACCTCGGCGGCGAGGAAGGCGCCGACCGTGCGACCGGTGACGCGGCGGACTACTTCTCCGACAAGCCAGCCGAAGGTCTGAGCGTGGTAGCCATGAGCGGTGCCGGGCGTCCAGGCGGGCCGTTGGGCGGCCAGGGCAGTGATCATGGGATGCCAGTCCAGCGCCGCGGCCAGGGGGACGGGGGTATCCAGAGCTGCCAGCCCGGCGCGGTGGGAGAGCAGTGAGCGTACGGGGATCTCGGCTTTCGACTCGGCGGCGAATTCTGGCCAGTACTCCGCGACCGGGGCGTCCAGGTCAAGCAGACCACGCTGCACGAGCAGGTGCGCGCAGGTGGCCGTGATGCCTTTGGTGGTGGAGAAGACGTAACTCAGGGTGTCGCCTTGCCAGGCCGCGCCGGAGTCGACGTCTGCAATGCCGCCCCACAAGTCGAGCACTGGCCGGCCATGCTGATAGACACACAGGGCTGCACCGACTTCACGTTGATGGGTGAAATTGGCGGCGAAGGCATCGCGTACCGGTTCGAAACGTGGCTCTACCTGGCCATGGAGAGGGGTCACGCTGTCTCCTTGAGGTGGAATGCCGCTGGGAGCGGCGTACCGTGAAATCGGGCTACCCGCACCAGGAAGTCGATCTCCTCCCGGAAGCTGGACTCGCTAGGCCAGGGGGAGGCGCAGACTGTGTCGCAGGGGGCTGAACTGGAAAGCTTGGCGCGCCGTGCGAACTCCAGCCAGCAGGCGCTGGCCGCCGCCTCGTGGTTTCCTTCAGCTACACCCTGGATTGCGACGAACTGGCGGGCCGCGCTGATCACTGCGGGAGTGGTGTAGGCGCGAAGTGCCAGAACCGCGTCCTGGATCTCAATGATCAGCCGGTAGTGCTGCCACCGCACTGCGGTAGTGAACGTCCAACGAGAGGTCCGACCTGGCAACGCGACAGTGGGAACTGCCTCGGTGAGTGCCTGCCACAGCGGCCGCAGTCGCCAGAGAACCCAGCATCGTTGCAGGTGCTGTCCAGCGCTCACAAGGCCTGGTAGGAGCACGCTGCCGGCCTGCAGAAGCAGTTCCGCCCCGGTGAGGGGCGGGACGTAGGACAACAGGGCGGCGTCACGAGTGAAGAGATACGCCGCGAACAGGCACCACAGCACACAGCCGAGAGACTGGCTCATGCCGAAGACGCGTAAGCTCCAGCGCAGCATGCTCCGATCGGCCTCGTCGCTGTGCCGCCAGCACACCGCCGCCGAAATCCCACCCACAAGCAGGTAGAAGCCGAAGGGCAGAAGCCAGTACAGGAGCGGCAGTTCCGGAGTGGAGATCGTACTCCGGGCGTGCGGAGGCGCAGTGCCGTAGAACCACACGGTTGATGCCATCACCAGCGTGACAACGCAGATCAGCAGGGTGGTGTGACGCTGTCGGCCTGTAGCGACGAGCACGAAGTAGAGCATTACGCCTGCCGAGGCGGTGTGCGTGAGGCTCCGTGTCAGGTCGATCAGGTTGAGATCGCTGATCAGCGTTCCCAATAACGTCACAACTGGGTCCTGGTAGAGCGTGCTGGTGGCAGCGATGAGGCAGACACCGAGCCAAAGTGGGCGGTGCCGGGGATTGCGGACCGCACCCGGTGCGCGAGTGACCGCTACCACCCATAAACTGATCAGCCCAGTGGTTTCTGACCAGGAGTACATGAGCTATCGGAACCCCCATGCCGACTCCAGGCCGCCGAGTACGCCCGATGCGGCGGGTGTCGCGGAGGTATCGTTGATCAGGTTGGCCGCGAGCAGGCTACCGGTGATTTCAGCCTCCTCCTCTTGGGCGTCCGAATAGCCGGTGCGTTGCAGGAGTTCGCGGACGAGGTCCGGAGCGAGGTCCGGGAACAGCAAGCTCACGCTGCGATCGTCGGGTTGGACGACGCCGTGGTGACAGCAGATCATGTGGCCGAGTTCGTGGGCGATGATGTGCTCTTGATGATGACGGCTGGTACTGGCCTGGTATCCGATCAGGTCCACCTCGGCGGTGGCGATCCACAGGCCGGAGGGATCGCAGGTCCGTACGGTGATGGGCATCAGGACGATAGGCCGGCCACGTCGGTCGCTGATGCGTTCGACAAGTTTGGTGATATCGAGCTCGACTGGAAGGTCCAGTTCGTCGAGCCGCTTTTTGCAGGCACGCAGCAGGCCGGCCGACCGCTTTCGCTGGTGGCGCCGATCGCTTCGGTAGTTCCCTACCATGACTCAGTTCATTCCCCTGGGCGTACCCTGCTGTCGCTGCTCTGGGTCGGTTGGTTCACCAGACCGAGCGGTATACACCTGCATGACTTCCTGAACGATCCGGGCGACTGACTGCCGACTTGTGTCGTCCATGCGCATCATCCGCAGGGCCACATCGCGCACTTCGGAGTCACGGAGCGCGGTAGCCAGCGCCAGTTGGGAGTCGACCCGGGTCGCCACGCTGTCGTCGAAGAAGTACGCGGGCGGGACACCGAAGAAGGTGGCGAGCGCTTCCAGGTGCCGTTTGGTGGGGTTCTCTCGCTGCCCGGTGCGCAACTGCCAGACGTACGTCTTGGAGAAGGTGCCCTGGCCGGCTTCCGTGCAGCCGCGAGCGACCTCCTCGTACGTGAACTCGCGTCGGAGAGGCTGCACCGTTTTGAACAGGGTGTCCAGCTGCTGCGCCAGCGTCCGGCGTTTGCCTTGCTCGTCCATATCCCACCTGCTGTCCGCTGACGTTGGCTGGACCGTCACTGTCCGCACAGTATCAGTTGACACTGAGTCACGACGATGCAAAGCTTTGGGAACTGACGTGAACAAGTTTGTAGATCGAACATCCACCTCAGCGAATCAGTGTGGAGTACGCATGGCTGATGAGCCTTGCGGCCGGTCGCAGCGCGTTGCGGGAGTCCCGAGGGAAGTCGTTGCCTGGATTGACCATGAGCGGTATCCCAACCTCCTCCTTATCAATGCTGACTGCTTCACGGAGCAAGAAGAAGCGGCGATGACTACAGCCCTGGCAAGGCGGCAGTGCAGCGCCCAGCAGCTCATGAACGCCTTGGCCAAGACAAAACGGTGAGCGCACATGGCATACGCGGAGAAACGAACCGCCAGGGGGAAGACGTACTTCCGGGCGTGCTACCAGCGGCCGGATCGCACGGCACAGGACTACGTCAAGGACCAGGACGGCCGCGCCGTCCGCTACCCGACCAAGACGACCGCGCAGAAGGCAGCCGAGAAGGCCGAAGCCGACGCGTTCGAGGCGGCGAAGAAGGGCCGCTGGATTCCGCCCGAGCAGGCCGCTTCTACCCAAAAGATTACCTTCGGAGAATTCGCGACCCAAGCGACGACGAATCTGGGCCTCGCCGCCTCAACGGAGCAGAACTACGCCAGGTCGCTGGCACACCTGCTGCCCACGTTCGGCGACATGCCGATCCGTGACATCACCGCAGGCATGGTGGCCGCGTGGGAAAAAGAGCAACTGCGGCAGTTCGCAGACAACAGCGTGAAGGGGTACCGCAAGCTCCTGCACCGCATCCTCCTCGACGCGGTGGACGCCGGCCACGCCGACAGGAATGTGGCAGAGCGCCGCCGCGGGCGAGGGCGCAGGCATGGGAGGAGTCAGCATCGGGGCCCCGAGAAGCAGATCACCACCATGCTCGGCTCCCTGCTGATCGCCGAACGCGCGTCCCTGCTGTCCGGCCGCGACGACGAGTTCGTGGCGCACATCCACAAGACGTATACGGGCATGCGCTGGGGTGAAATCGTCGGCCTGGAGACGCAGTACGCCCGGCGTGAGGCGCGCGCCTTCCGGATCGAGTGGCAGCTGTACGAGCTGGACTCCGGCGAGCTGGAGCGGTGCCCGCCCAAGGACGACAGCTACCGCACCATCGACTCCCCGCAGTGGCTCGCGGACCTCGTCGGCGACCACATCGCCCGCACCAGGCCGAAGCCCTGCCCGTGTCACGGCCGGACGTACGTGTACAGCGGGCGCGGCATCGGCGGAACCCGGCAGATGGGGCCGACGCTGCGCCAGGTTGCCGAGCTGGCCGGCGTCTCCACCGGCACGGTCTCCAACGTCCTCAACCGACCCGACATGGTCGCCGAGAGGACCCGTGTCCGCGTCGAGAAGGCCATTGCGGAACTGGGCTTCGTCCGCCAGGCCGGACCGCCGCGTCAGGCCGCCCACTGGCGAAGGTCGGGCCACGCGGCGTGGATCTTCACCCCGGCCGCGACCGGCTGGTACCCGAAGAAGGCACGTGAGGCCCACCCGGTTCCCGTGACGGGCGGGCCGTTCCCCGGGGTGCCGGTGCGCGGCCGCGGGGCCTCCAACCGGGCAGAGGCGTGCTGGCTGCCGGTCAAGGAGCGGCTGACCCGGCACGGCCTGCGGCACGGTCACCGGACGCTGATGGAGGAGCTTGGGACACCGAAGGTCCTCATGGACGAGCGGATGGGGCACGAGGACGGTTCGGTCAGCGCTCGCTATGCCCATGTCACCGACTCGATGCGAGCCAGGCTCGTGGAGGGCCTGACCGAGGTCTGGTACGAGTCGCTGGACGCCCGCCAGCTGTTGCACCCGCGCTCTCCCGTGCCGGTGCTGGACCGGCTGTTGCAGGAGCGTGCCGGATCCCGCCAGGGCGCCGGTCAAGATCACACCCAGTTCACACCCAGAGCGTCCCAGAACGCACTGAAGGCCGGTCTTCCTGTATCGGAAAACCGGCCCTCACCTGCGACAACACCGTCGGGACGACAGGATTTGAACCTGCGACCCCTTGACCCCCAGTCAAGTGCGCTACCAAGCTGCGCCACGTCCCGGTGCTTGATCGTTTTGCGGGGGAGGACCCCCTTCCGACCGCGCACGAGAACAATACCGCACCTTGGGGGGTGGTTGCTCGCGTGTTCCGGTGGGGCGGCCGCCCGGTCGCTCTCAGGGCTTCCGGGTCCCCTCGGGGGGCCATACCGGCGGGCGGTTCCCCGGGGCCCCGGCTCCACCCGCCGCTGGCCGGTCCTGTGCCCTCGACCCCGTAGGGGCTCCGCCCCGCGACGTACCCTGCTTCTCATGGACACCAGTGCCCCGCCCGCCCAGTCGGGCAGTGTCAGTGCAAGCTCGTTGGACGGGACGGCCGTGGCGGACGCCGCGTCAAGTGGCCTTGCAGGTATGGGTGATGAGGCGGCCGGGGCGGGTGTGGAGGCCGTCGTCGGGATGCTGGAAGGGGGCGGAGTCGTCGTGCTCAGTGGGGCCGGGTTGTCCACTGAGTCGGGGATTCCGGACTACCGGGGGGTCACGGGGAGCCGGCGGCGGGGGACGCCGATGACGTACCAGGAGTTCGCCGGGAGTGAGGAGAGCCGGCAGCGGTACTGGGCGCGCAGTCATCTGGGGTGGCGCGCCGTGGGCGAGGCGCGGCCGAATGACGGGCATCGGGCGGTGACGCGGCTGGTCGGGGGCGGGTTCGTGGCCGGGGTGATCACGCAGAACGTGGACGGGCTGCACGCCGCCGCCGGGACGCCGCAGGCCATCGAGCTGCACGGGAGCCTGCACCACGTTGTATGTCTGACCTGCGGAAACCGCAGTACGCGCGAGCACCTGGATCAGCGGCTGGACGAGGCCAACCCGGGGTTCCGCGCCGTCGCCGCCCAGGTCAACCCCGACGGCGACGCCGAACTGGCCGACGAGCGCATCGCCGGCTTCCGCACCGTGAGCTGCCAGATCTGCCGTACGGGCACCCTCAAGCCCGACGTGATCTTCTTCGGGGAGAACGTGCCCAAGCCCCGCGTGGCGCAGTGCTACGACCTCGTCGACGCGGCCTCCGCCCTGCTCGTCCTCGGGTCCTCGCTCACCGTGATGTCCGGGCTGCGCTTCGTACGCCACGCCGCCAAGCAGGGCAAACCCGTCGCCATCGTCAACCAGGGCGTGACCCGCGGCGACCCGCTCGCCACCGCCCGCCTCGACCTGCCGCTCGGCGCCACCCTCACCCACCTGGCCGACCGCCTCGCCGCCTGAACCCCGAGCCTCCTGAGCCGTAACACGGCCCGCTCACCGGAATCGGGCCCATTGACAGGATCGGCCACTCGGCCCGCCATTCTGTCTTGAATACCGCTATTTCCCCGGCGGGAAATGAGGGATTCTCGGTCAACGTCGTTCGCGATGTGACGGCACCCGGGGGGCGGTACGCGCGCGCACGCATCCGGGCGCTTCTCCGCGGTTTTTCCGGACCGGCCCACCAGTACGTTTCGTCGCCCTGCTCCCTTGGTACGCAGCCGTCCCAGTGGCACCAGAGGCGCACGCCATTCGTGCGCCGAGCCCTCGCGCCACGACCGCCGGCACCCTGGCGTGCGGAAAAGAGCACAGAATCAGGAGGCTCGTCGTGCTGACCGGAAAGAATTCCGTGCCACCGGCAATTACGAGACCGAGCGGAGGAAAAGAGCTGGAAGTCATGGCAAAAAGCGAAGACGAAGCGGAACGCCTGCACTATCGTGTGCTCGGCCCTTTGGCGGTCCTCCGGGACGGCGTCCCCTGCACACCCGGTCCGCTCAAGCACCGCACGCTTCTCGCGCTCCTGCTGCTGTCCGCCAACGCCCCGTTCCCCGCGCACCGCCTGGTCGGCGCCCTGTGGGGAGCGCGCCCACCGCGATCGGCGACCGCCGCACTGCAGATCTACATCTCCAGCCTGCGCCGCCTGCTCGACCCGGCACACAGCGCCGCCCGCCGCGACGCGCGCGAGCACCCCGTGCTGGGGACCGAGGCCTCCGGATACGTGCTGCGGGTGCGGCCGGGACAGCTCGACCTCGACCGGTTCCGTACGGTCGTCGCGACCGGCCGGGCCCGCCTGGCGCGGGGGCACTGCCACGAGGCCGGGGAGATGTTCCACCGCGCGCTGGAGATGTGGCCGGGCCGGGCGCTCAGCGACGTCGAGCGGTCCGGCGTGCTCGACTCCCACCTTGCCCGCCTGGCCCAGGAACGGCTCGCGGTGGTACGCGACCACATCGACGTGGTGATCTGCCGCGGCCAGGGGCACGAGGTGATCGGCGGGCTCGAGCGGCTGTGCGCGGACCATCCGCGGTACGAGGAGTTCCACCGGCAGCTCATGCAGGCGCTGAGCCGGGCGGGGCGCCGTACGGAGGCCCTCGACGCCTACGCCCGGGCCCGCGAGGTCATGGCCCGCGACTTCGGCGTCGAGCCCGGTCCGGCGCTGCGGACGGCCCAGCACGCGCTGCTGGCCGGCCGCCACCCGTACAGCGACGAGCACGTGAGATGCCGGGCCGCCTGACCGCGTACGCCCGTCGATACGTCGGTACGTCGGTACGTCCGGTGGTCCGCCCGGCTTCCAACCTCCGGACAAGCCCCGCCCGCGCCGCCTGACCGCGTACGTCTGCCGGTACGTCGGTACGCCCGGTGGTCCGCCCAGCCGTCCTCCCGCCCCCCACCGCCCCTCCTGAGAAGCCTCACCCGCCCCCCTGCCCGATGAGGCACCGCCCCCCTACCCGATGGATTGGCCCGCTCTCACCTGCCGCGACGGTCCGGAACCCGCGACCGTGGCGCCCGGCGTACGTGTCCGTTCCGGGTTCGGGGGGTTCTGTGCGGAGGGTTCAGCGCTTCGGCGCACGCGAGGCCGCGGCGCGGGCGCCCCGGGCGGCCGGCCGCGCAGGGCGTGTCGTACGGCTCGGTACCGCCGCCGCGGCCCTGCTGCTCGCCGTCGGGATCGTCCCGGGCGTGGCCGCCGGCCCGCGCCCGGACGCGGCGGCGCAACCCGTCACGCCCGCCCTGGTGGACCAGGCGCTCGCGCCCGGCGGGTCGCTCCAGGTGACCAAGACCGTGGCGACGCCCGTGATCCCGCCCCGCCCGGACGTGGTGCTGCTGGTGGACGGCACCAACAGCATGGGCGAGGTCATCGGGAACGTGCAGACGTACCTGGGGGACATCACCACAAAGGTCCGCCAGGAACAGCCCGACTCCAGGTTCGCCGTGGCCACCTTCGGCGACATCACCGACGGCGACGCCCGGGTGTTCACGGTCCTCCAGGGGCTCACCTACGACCTGACCGCCGTGCAGAAGGGCGTGAATCAGCTCCGCACCGACCGCGGCCTGGGCAGCCCGGGCCCCTCCGAGGACTGGATCAACGCGCTCTGGCAGATCGCCAACGGCAGCGGCGGCGAGACCGCCTTCCGGCCCGGGGCCAGCCCGGTCGTCGTCCTGGTCAGCGACGCCTCCAGCCACGACCCCAGCAATGGGCACACCCTCGGCGACGCCACCGCGGCCCTGAACGCCGCGGGGGCCCGCGTCCTCGCCCTCGACGTCGCCACCTCCATCGGCGACGGCCTCAACGGCAGCGGCGGCCCCTACAAGAACACCGCCGACAAAACGGCCGCGGCCGACCCGCCCGTCGAGGACGAGAACCACGAGCCCAATGAGGCCACCACCGTCGTCAACGCCACCAACGGCAAGCTCTTCGAGCGGATCGACGCCGCCCAGGTGGCCGACACCATCGCCCAGGGCCTGGCCAACCTGCCGACCGCCGTCACCCACCAGACCCTCGGCTGCGACCCCGCCCTCGGGGTCACCCTCGACCCGGCGAGCCGCACCGTGACCAGCGGCACCGCCGCCACCTTCACCGAGACGATCGGCGTGGCCCCCGACGCGCCCCAGGGCGCGGAACTCACCTGCGTCGTCCAGTTCCTGCTCGACGGCAAGGTGCCGGACGCGGCCGCCCCGGACGTCGTCGCCCAGGACGCCGTGAGCCGCCGCACCCGGCCGGTACGAACCGGTACGTACGACCCCGCCGCGAGTACGGCAGCCGACCCCGGGAGTACGGTCGCCGATCCCGGGACCGGGGAAGCCGGAGGCACCGACCGCACCGGTGTACCGCCAAGCGCCCGCGCCGCCGGGTTCGGTGACCAATCCTGCGGCTGGGGAGCGATCGCGGGGCTGGCCGGCGGGCTCGTCGGCGGGTCCGGGGGCGGTCTCGTGGCGGGCGCGGTCGGCGGGCTGATCGGCGGCACCGACGACTGCGGCTCCGGTACGGGTACGGGGACGGGCCCAGGTACGGCGTCGGGTGACGCCTCGGGCGGCCCGGGCGGCGGCATCGGGCTCCTCGGCGGTACGGGTGCCGGCCCCGGGACCGCTGCGGGCGACTCCCAGGGCGGCAGCCCGGGTACGACGCAAGGCGGCGCCGCGCAGGGCACCACCGAAGGCCCCGGCGGCCCACCCGGCACCACAGCGGGCACCACCTCCGGCCCGACGCCCGGCCCCACCACCGGCACCACCGCGGGCGCCCCGGGAGGCACCCCCGGCGGCCCCGGCGCCCCGCCCGGCACCGACCTGCCCACCCCCGCCAACCCCTACCAGGAGATCATCGGCATCGCCGTCCGCGACGTCACCGCCCCCGTCGTGACCCTCGACAGCCGTGCCGTCCAGGCCGCCGGCCCGAGCGGCACCCGGATCACGTACACCGCCACCGCCCAGGACGCCGTCGACGGGCCGCTGCCGGTCACCTGCGCGCCGCCCTCCGGCACCCTCTTCCCGCTGGGCACCACCAAGGTCACCTGCACCGCCACGGACGCGGCCGGCAACACCGGCTCCGCGACCGCCGCCTTCACCGTGCTGCCCGCGCCCGTCCCCGACCAGGCCGACCTCGCCGTTCGCATCAGCGTGGCGCCCACCCCGGCGTACACCGGCGCGGGCACGTACGCCCGTATCACCGTCACCAACACCGGCCCCCGGACCGCGACCGGCGTCGTCGTGAGCACCGCGTGGCCGCGTCCCGCCGGGTCCGGCGCGAGCAGTGTGGGCAGCCTGCCGGCGTGCACCGCCGCCGCACCCTGCGACGTGCCCCCCGGCGGCCGGTTGACGCTGCTCCAGCAGGCCGTCTACCACGTGGCGCTGACCGGCACCGTACGGGTGTCCGTGCACGGCGCGCCGCGCGATCCGCGGACCGGCGACAATTCGGCGTCGGCCCGGATACGGGTGCTCCGGCCGGTGCTGACGGTCGCTCCGGACGTGGTCAAGCCGGGTGACGTGGTGCTGGCGCGGGGCCGGGACTTCCCGCCCGGCACGGTGGTCCCGCTGTCCTGGAGCCGCGGCATCACGGCGTCCAGCACGCCGGTTGTCGTGGCGCCCGACGGCACCTTCGAGGCGCAGGTGCTGGTCGTGGCCAAGGACGTGCTGGGCCCGCGCGACCTGCGGGCCCGCCCGGCCGGCCTCGATCCGCCGAGCCGGCCGGTGCTGGTGGTGCAACCCAGCGTGCAGCCACCGGACTTCGCCGGCCGCGGCTGATCCGGCGCCGGGCCCGGCGGCGCCCCGACCAGGGAAGGCGGAAGCAGATGATCCACGAGGTGGACGAGGCGCTGCGGGCGCTCTTCCGCGCGGATCCGCTGGCCGGCGGGCAGGTGAACGTCGTCTTCGAGGCGCCCACCCGCGACTGGGCGGCCAAGGTCAACGCGCCGACCGTCAACCTTTATCTCTACGACATCCGTGAGGACATGCGGCGGCGGGAGCGTGGCCTGCTCAACGAGTACGACGACCACGGCACGGTCACCGGCCGCCGCCGCCCGCCGCGCTATTTCAAGCTGTCCTACCTGATCACCGCCTGGACCAGGCGCCCGGAGGACGAGCACCGGCTGCTGTCCGCGCTGCTGCTGTGCCTGCTGCGGTACGAGTCCCTGCCCGCGGATCGGCTCGGCGGCACCCTCGCCGACCTCGGCGTCGCCGTGCCGATGAGCGTGGCGCTGCCGCCACCGGAGGACCGTTCCTTCGCGGACGTCTGGAGCGCGCTCGGCGGCGAACTCAAGCCGTCGCTGGACCTGGTGGTGAGCGTGCCGGTCACCGAGTCGCCGGTGTACGAGGCGGGGCCGCCGGTGGGGGACGAGGGAGTGCGGCTGGGCTTCTCGGAGGTGCCCGGGGCGTCGTCGGAGAGCGGCGGCCCGGGGGATTCCGGGGACGCCGGTCTGCCGGTCTACGGCAAGCGTCCTGACGTGCCCGGCGCGCCGCTCGGCCCGGGCGACGCGGGTGCCGCGGCCCGCCGGTCCGGCATCAGGTCGCGTGTGGCGGAGGAACGGTGAGCCCGGGGTACGGGGAGCCGGGTGCGACAAGCGGGGGCCGGGCAGCGGCGGCCGGAGCGCCGTACAGCGAATCGGACGATCGTACGGAAGTCGGCACGACCGGCTCCGGCACCGACCCCGGGCTGAGCCACCTGCTCGCGCGGGCCGTGCTCGTCGAGGAGCGCGTGCGACGGGCCGTGGCCGTACGGCAGGCCACCGATCCCCAGCCCGATGACGCCTTCCGCGGGCTCTACCTCAGCGACGAGACCGTGCGTCGGCTGCTGGACGAGGGGCGGTTCCTGGCCGGACCGGAGCCGGGGGACGCCGAACTGCTCGCCGAGGCCGAGGAGTTGGCCGACGCCGCCGACCGGGACGGCCGCCCGGCGCGGCTGCGGCACCTGGCGCGCACCTTCGGGTTGACCGAACTCGACGTGGAGATCCTGCTGATCACGCTCGTCCCGGACCTGGACGAGCGGTTCGAGCAGTTCTACGGCTACCTCAACGACAACGTCGGCCGCTGCCGTCCCACCACCGGCCTGGCGCTGGGCCTGTGCGGGCTGCCCGCCGCCGACGCGTCCGCCCGTGCCCGGCTGGCCCCGCAGGCGCCGTTGCGGGCCGGGGACCTGCTGCGGGTGGAGGACGACGACCGGCCGTTCCTGAGCCGGTCGCTGCGGGTTCCCGACCGCGTGACGGCGCACCTGCTGGGTGACGACACGCCGGATCCGGGGATCGCCGGGGTGCTGACCGTACGGCACGACGTCCCCGGGGTCGGCGATCCCGGTGCGCTCGCCCGGGCGCTGTCCGCCGGCGCGCGCCTGGTGTACGTACGCGAGGACCAGGGGGGCGCCGGTGCGGCGCTGGCCGGTGCCGCGCTGTCCGCGGCCGGCCGGGGGGTGCTCGGGGTCGACCTGCTGCGGCTGGCGCTGGAGCCGCACCCCGATCGGGCGGTACGGGTGCTCGTCCGCGAGGCGCGGCTGACCGGGTGCGGGCTGGTGTGCGAACCGCTGGACGCGCTCGCGGCGGATCGTACCGAGGTGCTGCGGCTGCTCACCGCAGCGAGCGTGCCGGTCGTCCTGGTGGGGCGTACGCCGTGGGACGCCGAGTGGTCGGCGGACCCGCCGCTGCTGCTGGCCGCCCCGCCGGTGACGGCCGCGGCGCGGGCCGGGCTGTGGGCGCGGACGTACGGGACGCCGGTGGAGGTGGACGTGGGCCGTGCGCTGGCACCCTTTCTGCTGACGCCGGACCAGATCGCGGGGGCCGCTCGGAGTACGGCGCAGGCCGCGCTGCTCGCCGGCGGGCCGCTGCTGCCCGATCACGTACGGGCCGGGGCGCGCGCCCAGAACGCGGCCGGGCTGGACCGGCTGGCCCGCCGGATCGAACCCGGGGTGACCTGGGACGACCTGGTGCTGCCGGCCGACCCGCTGGCTCAGTTGCGGGAACTGGCCGCCCGGGCCCGGCACCGCGACCGGGTGCTGGGGGAGTGGGGCATGCGGCCGGGCGGGGGGCGCGGGCGCGGGGTCACCGCGCTTTTCGCCGGCGACTCGGGCACGGGCAAGACCATGTCCGCCGAGGTGATCGCGGCGGATCTCGGCCTCGACCTCTACACGGTCGACCTGGCCACGGTCATCGACAAGTACATCGGGGAGACCGAGAAGAACCTCGAACGCATCTTCAGCGAGGCGGCCGGCATCAACGGGGTGCTGCTCTTCGACGAGGCCGACGCGATCTTCGGCAAGCGGTCCGAGGTCAAGGACGCGCACGACCGGTACGCGAACGTGGAGAGCGCCTACCTGCTCCAGCGGATGGAGACCTTCGACGGCCTGGCCCTGCTGGCCACGAACCTGCGGGCCAACCTCGACGACGCCTTCACCCGCCGCCTCGACCTGGTCGTCGACTTCCCGCTCCCGGACGCCCTTCAGCGCCGCCTGCTGTGGGACCGCTCGCTGGGCCGCACCCTGCCCCGCGCCGATGACCTCGACCTCGACTTCTGCGCCCACGCCTTCGAACTGGCCGGCGGCAACATCCGCTCGATCGCCGTCACCGCCGCCTACCTCGCCGCGGAGTCCGGGGCGCCGGTGACGATGCGCACGCTGATCCACGCGGTCCACCGCGAATACCAGAAGCTCGGCCGCCTGACCCTGGCCGCCGAATTCGGCCCGTACGCGGACCTGCTCACGGCATGACCGGCCCGCTGGGCTCCTTCCAGTTCGTGCGCTGACCCTGCGCGCGGCATCGTGCCACCACCGAGTCGATCACCGGTACGCCGTCGGGGAGGTCGAGCACACCGAGGTCGAGCGCGACCATGCCCTCGAAGATGCCGGTGTCAACGGACAGGACGCCCTCCGCGGAGCCCAAGGGTGCCGGATCGACCGGGGGGCCGTACGGCCTGCCGGCGATGACGAGCACCCGGTCCCGGGTCACCGCCCAGTCCTCGGCCTCGTCCTCGAAGGTGGCGTCGAAGGCGTGGCTGCCGTGCGGGCCGGGGGCATGCGTGCCGGCGTCCTCCGGGTCCGCGTCGCTGTCGGTCTCGATCTCGACGGCCCAGGTCGTCGCCAGCCGGTCCGTCCAGTCGCCGGCGTCGGGGAAGTCGGCGAGGAAAGGTGTCCGGTACCGCTCGCACGACCAGGTGAGGTTCTTCGCCTCGTGATGGCCGAGTTCGGCGAGGAGTCGGGTCATGCACTCCGTGGTTCCGTTCTTGAGCTGGGTCAGGCCGGCGGTGGTCGCCTGGAACCGGCAGCGCAGCCGGCCGTCTGCCGAGTCCCAACGGGGAAGCCACAGTTTGAAGTTCAGTGGCCCACGGTCGGGGACGCGGTCCGCAGGGTCGGTCACGGTGGATCTCCAGGTCCTCGGAAATCGGGTCCCACATCGGGATTGAAGGAGGGACCGCTTTTGCTGCCGTTACAACTGGTGCATATAGTTGCGTGATTGGAAATGTCGTTGTACCAGGTCTCCCGCGGCGGGTGCGGGGTGTTGTGGCCTTCTTCATTCCACTGGGTGGACACTTCCCGCACATGGTCAATGGCGGGCAGGCCGATGCGGGTCGACTTGTCGGCGAGGTGCGGGCCGCGGGTGCCGTTGCCGGGGCACACGTACCAGTTCGATCCCGTGTGCGTGCCGTTCGGGTCCCAGGTGGCTCTTTCCGTCACCAGGCGGTTTCTGTGGTCGCCGAGTTGCCTCTGCTTCTCGTCCAGAGCGGCTTTGTTCCAGCCGGGGTAGAACGTCGCGCGTATCGCGTCGCCGTTGCGGTAATCGGCCAGCAGTTGGCCGTTCGCGGTGTACTGGCTCTTGGTGAAGTCGGTGAGGCTCTTCATGCCGAACATGTGACCAAGGACGTTCAGGGCCCGGGTGATCTCGATCAGCTGCGCCTCTATCCGCTCCTTCTTGACCTGCGTCAGCCCACGGGCCTCCGCCCGCTCCATTTCCTTCACCTGGGCGTCCATCGCATTCAGGTACTCCAGCAGTTGCGAGCGCTTCCGCCCCGTTCCCTCCTGCCGCAGTGCCGAGGCGATGAGGGAACCGATCCACTGCCTCCGCTCGGAGGCCATCTCGACACGGACCCTGCTGTCCTGGACCCCCACGTACACCGTGTGGCCCTCGCCGGCCATGTCGGTGCTCCGGCTGAGTGACAGGTCGTCGGCGGCCGGATCGGCGGCGTCCTGCCCCTGGCCGGCTTCTTCCCTTCCTTTGCCGCCGAACTTCGCCTTGAGCTTCGCCCAGAGCTTTTTGCCCATCTTGACGATGAAGCCGACGATCTTGTCGATGACGCGGTTGACGGGGCGGGCCACCGCGTGGAAGACGGATTTGACTTTGGCGGCGAGGTTTTCGATGCCGAGGAGGGAGGCGAGGAGGCCGAGGAGGGTGGGGATGCCGGCGGCCAGGGCGGTTTCGACGAGTTTGGGGACGCCGGCGGTGCCGCCGTTTGCTATGGCGATGACGGCGTCGAGGACGGCGTTGACGAATTCGATGACCTGGGCGCCTTGGGTGACGACGAAGGTGACGATGTCGACGATGGCTTTGACGGCGCGGACGAAGGCGGAGGCGGGGTTGAGGAGGGAGAGGATCCAGGTGATGCCGGCGATGATGACGGTGGGGATCAGGTAGCTGGTCAGTTTGCCGAGGATGGTGGCTTTGAGGTCGCCTGCCTCGGCGACGATTTCTTTTTCGGCGCCGGCCGGGCCCTCGCGGGCGAGTTTTTGGGCGATGGGGATGGTTTTCTCGGCTTCGGTGACGGCTTGGTCGGGGACGCCGTGGCTGGTGATGCGGGCGCGGATGTTGGCCCAGGTCAGGCCGAGGAGGGAGGCCAGGAGCTGGATGATGCCGCGCAGGTCGAAGGAGGAGGGCAGGTCGAGGCCGGCTTTGACGGCGGTGCCCAGGAGCCAGGAGACCAGGCCCTGTTTGAGGTGGTCGGCGATGTTGGCCAGGAAGAGTTTGAGGCCGGCGCCGACGGCGGTGACCAGGTGGCCGAGGAAGCCGATCGGGTCCTGGATGATCTTGGCGATGGCGGAGGCCGCCTTGGCCAGGACGCCCATCAGGAGGTTCTTCAGCTCCAGGATGGTCTTGATCGCGCCGGCGACCGCCTCCTTGGCCTTGGCCCACAGGCCCTTGTTGGCGTCCTGGAGCTTCTTGATCTCCTCGTCGATGCCGTGCAGCGCTTGCGTGTATTTGGCGGCCAGGTCCTGGACGAGCTGCTTGGACTTGTCGTCGACGTCGGAGTCCAGGTCGTCGAACTTGCCCGCGAAGTCCTGGGCGGCCTGCTGCCCGTAGGCCCTCAGGTCGGCCGGGAGCCGGTTCACCTCGGCGGTGAGCCGGGAGCGGCCGGTGGCGATACGGGCCTTGGCCCGGCCCAGCTCGCGGCCGATGGTGTCCGCGACGGAGGAGATGACGCCTTGCATCCGGCTGACGTAGAGGGCTCGGGAGTCCTGGAAGAGCTGGTTCGCCTCCGCCGGCAGCCCGGCGAACTTGTCCTTGACCCAGCGCAGTTTGCCCCGCCAGCCGCCGTACCGCTTGTCCTTGTACTCCTTCATCCGCCGGGCCTGGTCGGCCATGAAGGCGTCCCGCGCGGCCTTCTCCCCGGCCGTGAACTGCTGGTCCACCAGCGTGTCCAGCCCCGACAGGATGCCCTCGACGTCCTTCTTCGTGGCGTCGAAGACCTGCTGGAGCTTCGCCGTCGCCTCGGCCCGCCGCTTCTCGTCACGCGACTTGGCCGTGCCCTTGCCGCTGTCGACGTGCCGGCCGGCCGCCGTACGGGCAGCGGTCATCGCGGCCAGCGCCCGCGCGCCCTCGCCGCGGGCGTGCGCGGTGGCGTCGGTCAGGTGCCGGCTCTCCGCGGCGCGGCCGGTGGCCGGGGCCTTGGCGGAGTCCTGCTCGCCCTGTTTCTTCGCGGCCAGGGCCTGGTTGAACTGGGGTTCGTTGCCCTTGGCGAGCTGCTGTTCGGTGACGTCGGCCGCGGCCATCTGCTGGTCGGTCTGCCGCGCGCCCTCGGAGAAGTCCAGGACCTGGGGCGGCTGGCGCGGCGGAACGGCTTCGGCGGCATTGGGCGCGCCGGGGTTGCCCGGCGGGTGGTCGGCCGTCATCGGGGTGACGGGCTTGTCCTTGGCGGCCGAGACATCCGGTGGAGCCGTGGTGGCGGTGGCGATGTCCTTGGCCGAGGCTTTCCGGCCGTCCGCGACCCGCCCGTCCACCGTGCCTTTGATCCGGTCGGCTTTTCCGGACTTCGCGAAGTGGTCGGCCTCGTCCAGATTCTTCGGGGCCTGCGCGGCGATCGCCTCGTTGACCGCCGCGATGAACGCGGCCTTGTCGAACCCGCCTGGCTTGGCCGCGTCCATCCGCGCGGAGTTGGCGACCTTGCCCTGCGCCTCCTTGTCGTCCGGCGGCGCCACGGCGGCGTCCTGCGCCGACTTCGACTCCACCTGCGCGGCACGGTGTTGCGACAGAGTCCGCCGCTTGGCCCCGACCTCGGCGTCCACCTGCCGCAAACCCGGCGCCTGCGCCGCGGGAGTCGCCACCGGCGGGGCGTACCGCTGCACTGCCGGCACCGAGGGGCGTACGTTCCCGGGTGAGTCCCGGCCGGCCCGTGCCCCCTGTCCTACGGCGGACCGTTGCGCCACCAGCCGCGCGACGGCCGCGTTCCCCGCCGCGCCCTGAAGCAGACGTACGGTGTCCCGGCCCAGCCGCTGGGCGGGAAGAGCGGGAATGGCGGGAACAGTGGGAACAGTGGGAACCGCCCCTTCCGGGCGGACGGCGGGAGGGCGCGGGGAGCGGTCCGTCCGTCCCGGCGCGTCGGTGGCAGGCGCGCGCCGCTGGGCTCCCACCGTGCTCACGTACTCACCGCCTTCACCGTTTCAGCACGTTCCCGCGTACGCCCGGGCCACGGCGGGGGTACGCGGTGCCGATACGTCATCGCGGGCGTGCCGGGTCACCCACATCCGCCGCAGTCGCATCGCTCATCACTATCGCCACACCCGTCACATCAACGCGCGACGGCACCGTCAGGTCACGCCCTCGGCCGCCACCGGTTGCCCGGCCGCCCGCACCGGGGAGACCTGCTGGTCAGTGGCCGTACGCGCGCCGTCCGTACCGGGCGTGGACAGCCCGGGCGGGCCTTGGGCCAGCCCTCAGCCGCCTGACACCTTTGCGGACCGCCGCGGCCGGCGGGGAGGGCCGAAAGGGCAGCACAGCGGGAAGCGTGCTCTGCTCCATCGGTTCGCACCCGCGGCCTTCCCCGTCGGTCAGCCGATCGAGTCGCCGGCCGTATCCAAAGGCGGTGCGTGCGCAGGTCTCGCGCGGTGAGAATCCCTTTCGTTTCCCCGGTCGAGGAGAGTGGTATGCCGTCGTACCTGTCCCCGGGCGTCTATGTCGAGGAGATGGAGTCCGGATCGCGGCCCATCGAAGGCGTGGGCACCTCGGTCGCCGCGTTCATCGGGTTCACCCGCAAGGGGCCGCTGAACGAGCCGACGGCGGTCACCAACTGGACCCAGTTCAAAGCGGTGTTCGGGGACTTCGCCGAGGGCGCCTACCTGCCCGGCGCGGTCTACGGCTACTTCGCCAACGGCGGTGGCATCTGCTACGTGGTGCGGATCGGCGGCCCGGGCGGGACCGGCGGCACCGACGACTCCGGGGACTTCGCGCAGGAGCGGCTGGAGCCGGCCGGCGGACCCGCGCGCCTGGGACCGTACGAGGTGGCCACCCTGCCCGAGGCCACCGGCGAGATCACCGTCGAGGTGGTCGACGCCGAGGGGGAGGATCCGCCGCAGGACACCTTCGGGCTGGTGGTGCGGCGCGACGGCGAGGTCGTGGAGACGTATCCGCGGCTGACCACCAAGCGCAGCAAGGACAACGCGGCC
Source organism: Actinacidiphila acididurans (assembly GCF_016918855.1). Classification (GTDB taxonomy): domain Bacteria; phylum Actinomycetota; class Actinomycetes; order Streptomycetales; family Streptomycetaceae; genus Actinacidiphila; species Actinacidiphila acididurans. The sequence goes on along the minus strand of NZ_JADKYB010000010.1, from coordinate 26,959 downwards.
ACCCAGGTCCGCAGCCGCTCCCGGTTCATCGCGCTGACCGAGAGTGGACGGGGAGCGGCGCCGGAGCCGCCGGCCGCGCAGACGGTCACCGTGCCCGCCCCGGCCGGCGCGGGCGGACCGCTGGAGCTGTCGGCGCGGTCGTACACCGGCGACGCCGACGAGCGCACCGGAGTGGCCGGCCTGGAGGCCGTCGAGGACATCACCATGGTCGCCGCGCCGGACCTGATGAGCGCCTACCGGAGCGGCCGGATCGACCTGGAGACGCTGATGGCGGTCCAGCACGCGATCGTCACGCACTGCGAGCTGATGGGCGACCGGATCGCGATCCTCGACCCGCCGCCGGAGTACGGCCCGCGGCAGGTCAAGGTGTGGCGCGAGGAGACCGCCGGCTTCGACTCGAGGTTCGCGGCGCTGTACTACCCGTGGATCAAGGTGTTCGATCCGTCGCTCGGCCGGGACGTCTTCATGCCGCCCAGCGGGCACATCGCCGGCGTGTGGGCCCGCAACGACGCGACCCGCGGCGTGCACAAGGCACCGGCCAACGAGGTGGTGCGCGGCGCGGTCGCCCTGCAGACCCAGCTCACCAAGGGCGAGCACGACATGCTCAACCCGGCGGGCGTCAACTGCGTACGGGCCTTCCCCGGCCGCGGCATCCGCGTGTGGGGGGCGCGCACGCTGTCCTCCGACGCCTCCTGGCGCTACCTGAACGTGCGGCGACTGTTCAACTACCTGGAGGAGTCGATCCTCAACGGCACCCAGTGGGCGGTGTTCGAGCCGAACGACGACGCCCTGTGGGCCCGCATCCGGCGCACGATCTCCGCCTTCCTGGTCAACGAGTGGCGCAAGGGCGCGCTGTTCGGCCTCACACCGGACGAGGCGTTCTACGTCAAGTGCGACCGGGAGACCAACCCGCCGGAGGTCATCGACGCCGGGCAGGTGGTCTGCGAGGTGGGCGTGGCACCGGTCAAGCCCGCGGAGTTCGTGGTCTTCCAGCTCAAGCAACTGTCCGCCGGCAGCGGCGCGGTGGACGAGTGAGGGCCGCACCGCATTCCCGCACCGATCCCCGCACCGATCCCTGCCGGAACCGCCGCCTTCGCCGATCCCGCCCCGCAGACCCCGCTCCGCCGGAACCGCCCGGCCGACCCTAGGAGGCCACCATGCCGCTGCCCGAACTCGACAGCTCCGTCGGGCACTCGTTCGGCCTGGAGTTCGACAGCGTCCTGATCAAACGGATCACCGAGGTCAGCGGGCTGAAGATGGAACAGGACGTCATCGAGCTCAAGCAGAACACCGCGGACGGCAAGTACGCCATCAAGAAGCTGCCCGGCCGCCCGAAGGCCGGTGAGGTCACCGTGACCCGCGGCCTCACCGAGGACAACAGCTTCGAACAGTGGATCAAGGACTCGCGGTTCGGGAACATGACCAACGCGCGCCGCAACGGCTCGATCATCGTCTACGACTACGAGGGCCTGCCGATCAAGCGCTACAAGCTGATCAACGCCTGGCCCAAGTCCCTGGAGATCAGCACCCTCAAGGCGGGCGACACCTCGGTGCTCACCGAGAAGCTGTCGATCACCTACGAGAGCGTGGAAGTCGACTGATGCGCAGGGTGACGGCCACGCCCGCCCGACCCGACGACGGCACCGCAACCGCCGGTGGCCGGCCGGAAGAGGGCACGCTGCGCACCGAGTTCGGCTTCGAACTGCCCCGGGGGTACGTGGACGCCTCCGGTACGGTGCACCGCTCCGGCGTCATGCGGCTGGCCACCGCCCGGGACGAGCTGGTCCCGCTGCGCGACGACCGGGTGCGGGAGAACGCGGCCTACCTGTCGGTGGTGCTGATCTCCCGGGTGGTGGTCCGGCTCGGCACGGTCGAGGACGTCCACCCCGGCGTCATCGAGGACCTGTTCGCCTCCGACCTGGCCTTCCTCCAGGACTTCTACCGCCGGATCAACTCCGAGGGCCACACCCGGGCGCAGGTCACCTGCCCCTCGTGCCGGACCGACTTCGCGGTGGACCTGTCCGGCGGCGGTGGTCGCCTGGGGGAATCGTGACGTACGCGGCCGACCGTATCCACGAGGAAGTCGCGTACCTCGCCTACCACTTGCACTGGCCGCTGGACCAGATCCTCGACCTGGAGCACGCCGACCGGCTGCGGTACGTGGGGCATGTCGGGCGGCTGACCGGCTGACCGATCGATCGAGGGACGCGGACACCGACGAAGGGGGGTGAGGGACATGGGGGGACTGCTGTCGTGGCTGAGCGGGGACCGGCGGCGTACGGGTGGGTCCGGGCCGGCGACCGACGACGCTGCCGCGTCCGGGCCGCACTCCGGCCGCGGATCCGCCGCGACCGGCGCTTGGCGCGAACTCCCGCCGCTCCAGCGGACCACCGGTGACGCCGGCCTGCTCGCCGACCCCGCCGGCTTCCGGTCCGGGCTCGACACCTGGCAGGACGTCTCCCTCACCGGCCGCCTCGGCCACCTGGTCGGCCCCGACGCACCGGCGGGCGTCCTGTACGGCGTCGCGGTCCCGGTCACGCCACCGGCGGAAACGGCGGCCGAGACCGGTGGGCCGTCGACAGCAGGCTCGCCACCGCTCGGCGGCACGGGTACGGTACGGCCGCCCGCGCCGGCCGGTGGCTCGGTCCCGCTGGCGGTAGGGCAGGAGCTCGGCGGCACCGGTAGCGTACGACCGGCGGTGCCACTGCAACGGGCCGCGGCCGACTGGCAGTTGACGGTCGCGGCGCCCCTGGCGAGCCCGCCGACCCGGCACCTGACCGGCTTCCCGGCGGACCCCGCGCCCGAACCGGCGGCCGCGCCGGACGCCGTGGATGTGCCGACCGTACGTGACCTGCCCGCGCCGCCGCTCACGCCGTCCGTGCCCTTGGCGCCGCCGACGAGTACGGTCCAGCGATCGGTGACGGCCCCCGACCCGGTGCCCCGCCCCCACCCGCAGGGCGTGGGCGAACCGCTGACCGGTCTGCCGCCGACCGCGCAGCGCGAGCCCGCCGCCAGATCGGTGCCCGCGCCCGTCCGCCCGGGGGACCCGGCGAGCACCGGCCGGCCGGAGCAGGGGACATCGGCGCCCGCCGAGCCCGTACCGGTGGCGCCGGAACCGCGGACCGGCCCGCTGCTGGCCGACGACCCGCTCGTACCGGCGTCGCAGGCCCCGGACTCGCAGGCGGAAGACTCTGACCCGGCGTCCGTGCCCGCGCCTCCGGCGAGTTCAACCGGCGCCCCTGGCTTGCCCGTTGTGGGCCTGCAACGCCTGCCGGTCACCGCAGCGGGCCCGGTCGCGGCCGACTCCGTATCCACGGCAGAGCCCACCTCGCCCGAATACACGATGCCGTTGACCGGCGAGCGGCCCCTGCCGCTGTACTCGGGGGTGGACGGCACCGCACCGGCCGATCCGGAGCCGGTCGTCGTCCCGGCCCGCTGGTCCGCGCCCGCCGCACCCACCAGCCCGGAAGCACCGAACCGCCCGGCCCCGACCGTATCGACCGGCGCACGTGTCCAGCGCACCGTCGAGCCATCCGCACCGAGCGCCTTCGAACCGGTCGCCGCCCGGCAGCCGTCGCAAGGCCCGTCGCCCGCAGTACGAGCCGGCCTCAACAGCTCACCGCCGGACGCCGGTTCGGCCGCCGTCGCCTTCGGGATCGCCCAGCGGATGGCCGACGGTTCCGTGGTGTTCCCGAACCGCTCCCGTACGGCGGCCGTTCCGCGGCTCCCCGTGCAACGTGCCGCGGACAGCGCCCCGGACCCGCCGCCGGCCGACCCCCTACCCGACGTGCCCGTACCCGTACCGCTCCCCGATCCACCACTGCCCGCATCGACCACGACCACCACCGGCCCACCGGCCACCGGCACTTCCGCCCCAGCCCCGCCCGGGTCGGCAGCCACGGCACCGGACGGCGGCCCGCCGCAGGTCACCGACGACCTGGTCCGCGCCCTCTTCCCGCGGCTCAGCCGGCTGCTGAAGGACGAGCTGCGGCGGGACCGCGAACGCGCCGGCCTCCTGATCAACACCAGGCACTGACCCCCTGAGCCCGGAAGCCCGCAAGCCCGCAAGCCCGCAAGCCCACGGAAACCCCGCAACCCCCGTACCCCACAAGGAGACGACATGTCGGTCACCGATGACCCGGCGGTCAGCGTCTGCTTCGTCGTGACCGTCGACGGCATCGAGCTCGGCTCGTTCAACACCTGCGAGGGCCTGGGCTGCGAAGTGGTCCTGGAGCAGCGCGAGGAGGGCGGCAACAACGGCCTGTCCTGGCAGCTCCCGACCCGGCTCAGGTACCCCAACATCAAGCTGTCCCGGCCGCTGACCCGCGACACCGAGAAGGTGGCGAAGTGGTTCGCGAGCATGACCACCGGCATCCGGCGCAGGACCGCGCACATAGAGGCGCGGACCGGGGACGGGCACAAGGTGGCGCAGTGGGGGCTGCTCGAAGTGGTGCCGGTGCGGTGGACCGGCCCCACGTTCAGCCCGGAGTCGCCGAAGGTCGCCGTGGAGACCATCGAGATCGCGCACCACGGCTATGTGATGGGGAGCTGAACCGATGGGCACGCCGGTGGCGTTCAGCGCGGCGGGCGCGGGCCCGGCCGCCACCCCGGGCGGGGGCGGCGGGGCCCGGCCCAAGCTGGAGCACGCGTATCTGGAGCTGCGCACCCCGCCGCCCGGCGGCAGCCTGACCCCGGGCGCGGTGAGCGGGCGCATCGACTTCCAGTTCAACCCCAAGGAGCTGAGCCTGACCAAGGCGGCGACCTGGAACCGTACCCCCGCCAAGGGCGCCAAGAGCGCGGGACCGCCGGAGTACCAGGGGCCGCAGCCCAGCAAGCTGACCGTCGAGATGTTCTTCGACGCCAGCGACACCCACGACACCAGCGTGGTGACGGCGGTGGAGCGGCTGTTCGCGTGCTGCGTGCCCACGAGTGAGACCCGCCAGCAGCGGCGCGCCTCGCCGCCGTGGGTGATCTTCCACTGGGGCGGGCTGACCGGATTTCCCGGCTACGTCAGCCAAGTGCAGGCGAACTACACCCTGTTCACCACCTCCGGCGTACCGATCCGCGCGGTGTGCCAGGTGACGATGGAGGAGATCAGCGGCGACACCCCGGGGCAGAACCCGACCTCCGGGGCGCTGCACCCGCGCCGGGTGCACCGGGTGAGCAGCGGCGACACGCTGGCCGTGCTGGCCTGGCGGGAGTACGGCGACCCGGCCGCGTGGCGGGTGATCGCCGAGGTGAACGGCATCGACGACCCGGTCCGGCTGGCCCACGGCCAGGAGTTGCTGCTGCCCGCGCTGGACGAGGTGGAGCGGCTGCGCGGCCCGCGCCGGACCCCGGGTGGCGCCTGATGGCGGTCAACCAGAGCGTCGCCAAGGCGCTGGTCGTGGAGTGCGGGGGCCGTCCGCTGGCGGCCGCGCTGGCCAACACGCTGGTCGAGGCGTACGTGGAGGACAGCCGCACCCTTCCCGGCGTGTTCGTGCTGCGGTTCCGCGACCCGGCCCGGGTGCTGCTGGACAGCGCGGGCATCGCGGTCGGCACTCCCGTACGGCTGCTGGCGGCGGCCGGCGGCCCGCCCTCCCCCCGGCCGCTGCTGACCGGCGCGGTCACCGCCCTGGAGCTGGAGATCGACGACGGCGGCACCTTCACGGTGGTGCGCGGCATGGACGAGTCGTACAGGCTGTTCCGCGGCCGCCGGGTGGCCGGCTACCAGAACATGACGCTGACCGACATCTGCACCCAGGTGGCGCGGCGGGCCGGGCTGCGGCCGGGCCCGATGGAGGTGGCCGGGCCGGTGCTGGAGCACGTGGTGCAGCCCAACGTCAGCGACTGGGTGTTCCTGAAGTCGCTGGCCGACCCGGCCGGCGCGCAGGTGTACGTCGAGGACGGCGCCCTGCACGTGGTCGGGCCGGCCGACGCGGCCGGGGCGCCGGAGGTGACCGCGCGCGCGGCCCGTGACCCGCTGGTGCTGGAGATGGGCGACAACCTGCTGCGCTGCCGGGCCGCGGTGTCGGCCGCCGAACAGGTCACGGAGGTCGAGGTGCGCGGCTGGGACGTGCAGACCAAGCGGCCACTGGTCGGCCACGCGGACGCGGGCACCTCCAGCACGCTGCGCCTCGCTGTGACCGCGGCCGACCTCGCTCGCCCCTTCGGCCCGGCGAACCTGCTGGTCGGCGACACCGCTTACGGCGACCAGGCCCGGGTCGACCAGGCCGCGCGGACCCTGGCGGCGCGCGTGGCCGGATCCTTCGCCGAACTGGACGCGGTGATCCGCGGCAATCCGGAGGTCCGCGCGGGCACCGCGGTGACCCTGGCCGGGGTCGGCCGGCCCTTCGAGGGCCGCTGGACCGTGACCTCGGCCCGGCACGTGTTCGACCCGGACCGCGGTTACGAGACCTGGATCGGGGTCAGCGGCGACCAGGACCGCTCGCTGCACGGCCTGGCCGCCGACCCGGCCGGGCCGGACGGCCGGTGCTTCGGGCTGGTCAACGCCACCGTCACCGACACCAAGGACCCGCAGGGCCTGGGCCGCGTCAAGGTCCGCTTCCCGTGGCTGTCCGACGACTACACCAGCGACTGGGCCCGGTGCGCCCAGGCCGGCGGGACCGGCGGCGGAGAGGCGTTCATCCCCGAGGTCGGCGAGGAGGTCCTGGTCGGCTTCGAACAGGGCCGCCTCGATCACCCGTACGTGCTCTGCGCGCTCTACAACGGCAAGGACCGGCCGGCCGGCCAGGGGAGCGGGTCCGGGCACGCGGTGGACCCGACGAGCGGCGCGGTCAACCGGCGGGCGCTGGCCTCCCGGGAGGGCAACAAGCTGGAACTCCTGGACGCCGCGGCCGGCCCGCAGGGGGTGCGGGTGGTCACCGGCGACGGGAAGCTGCACATCACCCTCGACCGCCGGCAGACCGCGATCACCGTGCACAGCGACGGCAGCGTACGGATCGAGGCGGGCACGCAGGTCTCGGTGACCGCGGGCTCCGGTGTGGTGCTCGACGCGGGAAAGGGGCGGCTGCGCCTGACCGGTGACGTGGTCGAGGTCGCCGCCCGCTCCGGCCTGCAGATGGACGCCGGAAGCGGGCCCGTCACGGTCTCCGGCGGCGGCGCGGTGGCCGTACGCGGCAAGCAGGTCACCGTCGACGGCACCGACCGCACCGACCTGCGCGGCGGCTCCTCGCTTACGGTCGCGGCACCCATGGTCCGGATCAACTGAGCACCGCCTGTACAGGGTTCGGCACGGCTCGGCACGACGAAGGGGGACGGCGCACATGGCAGCAGCAGCGGCCCGGACCGGGGACCCGACCGGCCACGGCGGAGTGATCGCCGGCCCCGGCGTGTCCTCCGTCCTGATCGGCGGGGCGTTCGCGGCGACCGTCGGCACCCCCCACGCCTGCCCGGTGCCGCCCCACGGCACCTCCGCGATCGCCGGGCCCGGCAGCGCCACCGTACTGATCGGCGGACGGCGGGCCGCGCGGGTGGGCGACACCGCGGCGTGCGGCGCGCCGGTGACCGCCGGCTGCCCGACCGTCCTGATCGGAGGCTGACCGGTGGGCCAGGAATTCATCGGCGCGGGCTGGGCGTTCCCGCCGCACACCGACGCGACCGGCGGCATCGCCCTGGTCCGCGACGACCGGGAGATCGCCGAGTCGATCCGGCTGATCCTGTCCACCGCGCCGGGCGAGCGGCCCATGCGGCCGGAGTTCGGCTGCGCGCTCGGCGACTACGTGTTCGCGCCCGCCGACGCCGCCACCGCCGGGCAACTCGCGTACGAGGTGCGGCTCGCCCTCGACCGGTGGGAACCGCGCATCGAGGTCGCCGAGGTCGCGGTCCGCTTCGACGAGGCCGACCAGGGCGTGCTGTACCTGGAGATCGGCTACGCGGTGCGCGGCACCAACGACCCGCGCAACCTCGTCTTCCCGTTCTACGTGATCCCGCAGCACCAGGAGGACGCATGACGCTGCCGGTGCCCAACCTGGACGACCGCACCTTCCAGGAACTGGTCGACGAGGCCAAGCGGCTGGTGCAGAAACGCTGCCCGGAGTGGACCGACCACAACGTCTCCGACCCGGGCGTCACCCTGATCGAGGCGTTCGCCACCATGGTCGACCAGCTCGTCTACCGGCTCAACCGGGTGCCGGAGAAGAACTACCTGGCCTTCCTCGACCTCATCGGAGTGCGGCTGTACCCGCCGACCGCGGCCCGCGCCGACGTCACCTTCTGGCTCTCGGCGCCGCAGCCGGAGCCGGTCCGGATCGCCGCCGGCACGCAGGTCGCCACCGTACGCACCGAGACCGAGGAGGCGGTGGTCTTCAGCACCGCCGCCGACCTGGCCGTCGTACCGTGCGAGCTGGGCCGCCTGGCCACCGGACCGGCCACCGGCACCGTCACCGACCGGACCTCCGAACTCGCCCTCGGCCGCGACGTGCCGTGCTTCGGCCCGCGCCCCGAGCCCGGCGACTGCCTCTACGCCGGACTGTCCGCTGCCGTGCCCGGCTGCGCGGTCGTGCTGCGGCTGGACTGCCGGGTGGACGGCGTCGGCGTCGACCCCACCGACCCGCCGCTGCGCTGGGAGGCGCTGTGCGGGGACGAGTGGCTGCCCTGCGAGGTGGACCAGGACGAGACCGGCGGATTCAACAAGGCCGGGGACGTGATCCTGCACGTGCCCGCCGGGCACGCGACGGCGGTACGGGCCGGCGCCCCGGCCGGCTGGCTGCGCTGCCGACTGCTGCCCGCCGCACCGGGCCAGCCGGCGTACGTGGCCTCGCCGACCGTGCGCGCGGCGAGCGCCTTCACCATCGGCGGGAGCGTGCAGGCGCTGCACGCCGAGAACGTCGCCGCCGAGGTCCTGGGCGTCTCGGAGGGCGTTGCCGGGCAGAGCTTCCAGGTCGCGCGGGCGCCGGTGGAGCCGACCGGTGACCCCTTCGTGGTGGAGGTGGCCGAAGGCGACGGCTGGACCCCCTGGCACCGGGTCGACGACTTCGCCTCCTCCACCCCGGCCGACCGGCACTTCACCGTGGACCTCGGCTCCGGCCGGGTGGACTTCGGCCCCGCCGTGCGCCAACCCGACGGTTCGGTACGGGAGTTCGGCGCGGTGCCGGCCAAGGACAGTACGGTGCGGGCGCGTGCCTATCGCACCGGGGGCGGCCGGCGCGGCAATGTGTCGGCCGGCGCGCTGCGGATCCTGCGCAGCTCGGTGCCGTTCGTCGCCCGGGTGGAGAACCGGCGCCCGGCGGTCGGCGGGGTGGACGGCGAGTCGGTGGACAACGCCCGCGTGCGCGGCCCGATGACCCTGCGCACCCTGCACCGGGCCGTGGTGCCCGCCGACTACGAACGCCTGGCCCAGCAGGCCGCGCCCGGCGCCGCCCGGGTCAGGTGCGTGCCCGCGGCCGAGCCCGGCGAGGACCCGGACGGCGCGTCCGCCGGCGGCGTACGGCTGCTGGTCGTACCGGCCGGGCGCGGCGACGCACAGGGCCGGATCGACTTCCGCGACCTGGAGCCGCCCGCCGACATGCTCCGGGCCATCGCCTCCTGGCTGCACGAACGCTGCCCGGTCGGCACCCGCCTGGTGGTCGAACCGCCGTTGTACCAGGGGGTGACGGTCGCCGCGCGGATCCAGGCCGGGTACGGGGCCGCCGCCGGGCCGCTGAAGGAGGCGGCGCTGTCGGCGCTCTACCGGCACTTCAGCCCGCTCACCGGGGGACCGGACGGGCAGGGCTGGCCGTTCGGGCGGCCGGTGCACGCGGGCGAGGTGTTCGCGGTCCTGCAACGGGTGCCCGGGGTGGAACTGGTCGAGGACGTCAAGCTGTTCCCCGCCGACCCGTACACCGGGGAACGCACCGACCCGGTCGGCAGGATCGTCCTCGCCCCGCACTCCCTCGTGTTCAGCTACCGCCACGACGTCCAGGTCCGCTGAGGTGTGATGTGCGCGCGACGATTCCCGGCCTGCCCACCCCGCACCCGCTGATCGACCGGCTGCCGGCTGTTTACCAGGAACAGGACTTCCTGCACCGGTTCCTCGGCGCCCTCGACGAGGTGCTGGCGCCGGTCCTGCTCACCCTCGACAACCTCCCCGCCCACCTGAGCGCCGGCACCGCGCCCGACGACTTCCTCGCCTGGCTCGGCCAATGGGCCGCCGTCGAGACCGACCCCGGCCGGCCCGAGGCCAGGCGCCGCGAACTGGTCGCCCGAGCCGTCGGCCAGCACCGCGACCGCGGCACCCGGCGCGGCCTGGCCGCCGCGATCCGCACGGCGACCGGCATCGAGCCGGAGATCGCGGAGAACGGCGCCACCGCCGTCTCCGCGACGCCCGGCAGCCCGCTGCCCGGCTCGCCAGGACCTCGGGTGACGGTACGACTGCGCGTCCCCGACCCGGAACGCTTCGACCGGCCCGCCCTGGAAGCGCTGATCGCCGCGGAGGTCCCGGCGCACGTCGCCCACCGGATCGAGATCCTCCCGGCCGCCGACGCGGGGGGCACGGGGAGCACGGGGGGCACGCCATGATCTGCCCGGCCTGCGGACACGACAACGCCCCGGGCAGCCGCTTCTGCTCGGCCTGCGAGGCGTTCCTGGAATGGGAGGAGCCGACGGCTGCGCCGGCTCCGGCACCGCGGGCGGAGCCGCAGGAGCCGGTGGCCGGGCCTTCAGCAGGGGATTGGGTCGGGGACTCGTCCGGGTCCACGTCCGGGCCTTCTGCGCAGGCGTCGGAGGACGGCTCCGGGAGCCGGGGTGTGGGTGCGGCGGCGGGAGGGGCGGCGTCAGGGGAAGGGGCGTCAGGGCGGCCCACGAGCACGGCGGTGGAACGTACGGCAGGGCAGGTGGCGAGCGGGTCAGCGGACGGCGCCTCGGGCCGGACGGCGAGCGTGGCACGGGAAGAGGCGGCAGGGACGGCGAGCCGGGCGGGGAGTGCGGCACAGGAAGGGACAGCGGGGACAGCAGGGCGTACGACGAGCACGGTGGTCGGAGGGTCGGCAGGAGCGTCGGGGCGGGCAGCGAGCACGTCGGCGACAGGGACAGCAGGCGCGGCGGGCGGGCCGACGAGCGCGCAGGCGGGAGGGCCGGAAGGGACGTCAGGGCAACCCACGAGCGGGGCGGGAGAACGGACAGCAGGGACGCCCAGACGACCCACAAGCACCGCGGCGGAACGGGCGGCAGGGACAGCACGGGCGAGCGGGCGAGCGGAGGCGGCCTCCGGCCCCGCGGCGAACGCGGGGGCACCGCATGTCACGGCTGGCGCGCGGCGGCCGGACGAGCGGGGGGAGGTCATGCGGGCCGCGGCCGATTCCGGCGGCGTGGCGAACGCGGGGGCACCGTATGTCACGGCTGGCGCGCGGCGGCCCGATGAGCGGGGGGAGGTCATGCGGGCCGAGCCGGAAGGCGGCGAACTCGGGCCGGTCGCGGCGCCGTCCGAGGCGGAGGCACCCGACCCGCCTGACCGGCCCTGCCCGCGGTGCGGGACGGCGAATCCGGCCGGGCGGCGGCTGTGCGGGAGGTGCGGGGCGGTGCTCGATCCGGAGCGGGCGCCCGCCGAGTTGACGACGCGGCTGAGCTGGTGGCGACGGCTGTGGCAGCGGCTGCCGCGGGGGCGCCGGATCCGGGTCACCGAAGCGGGCTACCGCCCCGCGGCGCGGATCCGGCGCCGGCCACGGGTGGTGTGGCCGGTCGTCCTCGTGCTGCTGGCCGTGGGCGGCTTCTTCGCCCGCCAGCAACTGGGCTCGCTGGCGGGGCTGGTGCACGATCGTGCCGCCGCACCGGCGCCGCTGCACCCGGACTCGTGGCGCGCCTCCAGCCAGGCACCGGGCCACCCGCCGCACATGGCCTTCGACGGTTTCAGCAACCGCTACTGGGCCCCCGCGCCCAGCAGCCGCGGTGGAATCGGCCAGTACGTCGAAGGCGGATTCCATAATTCCGTTCTCTTGGAGAAGATATTGATCACGCCCGGGTGTTCGACGGACGACGGAACATTCCTTACCCAGGCCCGCCCGGCCGTGATCACCGTGACCCTATTCCGTTCCGACGGAAGTACCACGCAGCGGAAGATCTCCGTCGAGGACAAGGCCGGAGGCCAGACGTTCACTGTCCGTGCGTCGGACACCGTTCGCATACGCCTCACCGCGGACTCCGCTTACGGAACCGGCCGCGGCCACCTTCTCGCCCTGGCGGAAGTGGAATTCTTCGGACGGCGCTGAGCGCGGCGCCGCGCGGAATACCGGGCAGGCGTGCGAACGCGGGTCCCGGCCCACTCATGGGCCGGGACCCGTACTTGTCCGTGCGCCTGGCGCGCTGTGCGCAGCGTCAGATGAGCCCCTGGCGCATGGCGTAGGCGACCGCCTGGGACCGATTCCGCAGATTGAGCCGCATCATGACGGAGTGGAGGATGTTCTTGATCGTGCGGTCGGAATATGTCAGCTTCAGCGCGATGTCGGCCGTGCTGTAGCCCTCCGCCACCAGGCGCAGCACCTCGATCTCGCGGGAGCTCAGCCTGGTCAGGTTCAGGCCGCGCGAATTGAGCGGCTCGTTCTGCAGCCGTCCGACCCGCTCCAGCAGGCTTCCCAACAGGTCAGGGGGTACGTGTCCGTCACCCCGCGCCACCGCGCCGATGACCTGCACCAGCTTCTCGGGTGATGCCTCGGAGCGGCGGATCACGCCGATGAATCCGCATTCGGCCGCTTTTACCAGTTGTTGTTCATCGATCACGGTGGTGACCAGCACGCCCCGGGTGTTTCCCGACCGGTGGATCTGCCGCAGCACACTCAGTACTTCGTCGTCCACCGTGTCGACGACCACCACGACGACGGACGCGCTCTCGCACGCGTCCCGGTCGGCGAGCCGGACCTCCGGACGCATGCGTAAGTGACTCGCCACTCCCGCATGGGAGATCGGGTCCCTGGCACGCAGATCGACCACGATCCGGTCGACTCCTGTTTCCTTCACTTTCCCTCCCCAATTCGCACACCTTTTCTCTCGCTCCCCGGTGTGCCCTTCGGCCCCTGGAGTTCCCCATCTGTCATCCTCGCATTCTCCGGGGAAGTCAAGGATGACTGAGAGCGAACCCATATCTGCCCGAAAGTATTCCTGTGCGGTCACTGCGGCCGGAATCACGCGGCCATACGGTGGCCCGTATGAGTATTTCGGCGAGCTTTGCCGCGCACAGCGTGGCCGTTGTGCCCGGTGACGAGGCGGCCGTGCCGGTCCAGGTGGTCAACTCCGGTACCACGGTGGAGGAACTGCGATTCGAACCGGTCGGACCCTGCGCCGGCTGGGCCACCGTGGAGCCCGAGCGGCTGTCCCTCTTCCCGGGCGCCGCGGGCACCGCCGAAGTACGCCTGCGGCCGCCGCGGGAGTCCGGGACCGCCCCGGGCGAGTTCGTCCTCGGCCTGCGCGCGGTGCCCACCAGCGACGCGAACGAGCCGGTGGTCGCCGAACGCCCGGTCACCGTACTGCCGTTCACCGAGGTCACCGCCGAACTCCTGCCGCGTGCCTCGCACGGCGCGTGGCGCGGCCGCCACAAGGCGGCGGTCGACAACCGCGGCAACATCCCGCTCGCCGTCGCGCTGACCGCCCAAGGTGCCGGCGACCGCGTCCGGTTCGCGCTCGAGCCCGCCGAACTCACCGTGCCGCCCGGGCAGACCGTACTCGCCCGCCTCGGCGCCCGGCCGGCCCGCCGCATGTGGCGCGGCACCCCGGTCACCCACCCCTTCCAGGTACTGGTCGCCCCGCGCCCGGCCGCCCCGGACGACCCCGCCGATCAACCCGCCGAGCAACCGGCCGTCCTGGATGGCGCGTACGAGCAGCAGGCCATCCTGCCGCGCTGGCTGCCCAGAGCCGTGGCCGCCGCGGTGGTGGCGGCCGGTGTGCTGGTGGGCCTGTGGTTCGGGGTGCTGCGGCCGACCGTACGGTCCGCCGCGCGCGACGCGATCACCCCGGACGCCCTGCGGAGCGCGGCAAGTGCCGCCACCGTGGCGCCCTCCGCCGGCGGGGCGTCCAGTGGCACGGCCGGCGGCCCGTCCGCCGACCCGTCCGGCGGCACCGGCCAGGGCACGACCGCCGGGACCGGCGGTTCCGCCACGTCGGGCACGTCGTCGGGCGCGTCGGGGGCGGCCACCGCGGGCGGCTCCGCCACTCCCGCCGTCTCCGCCGGCACCGGTGCCGGCGGCCCCGCGGTGCCGACCAGTGCCCGTACGAGTGTCGACGACCCGGTGGGCGGCGGGCCCAGGACCGGGACCGCCTACACCGTCGCCAAGGGCAAGACCTTCGGGCTGACCGACATCGTGGTGCAGAACCCGCAGGGCGACGCCGGCACCCTCGTCGTCGCCACCCAGGACGGCCAGGTGCTCAGCCTGGCCCTGGAGGACTTCCGCTCCTCCGACTACCACTTCGTCACCCCGATCGAGGTTGCGGCCGGCGGCCGGATCACCATGTCCGTCGACTGCCGTGAGGTCGGCCGGCCGGTGAAGGCCCCGGTGCCCGCGCAGTGCGCCGAGTCGCTGTTCCTCGGCGGCACCCTGCAGAGCGCCGGGACCGGGAATCCCGGCACCTGACGACGCGTCCGGCCCGTCGCACACGTTCGTTCCGGGGGAGGGGGATGCCACCCGTGTCCACACACACCTACGTCCGCACCCACGTCCGGGGCCCGGCGGCGGTCGCCGTGTCGGCCGGCGCCCTGGCCGCGCTCGCCTGCACGCTCGCCCCGCCGGCCCGCGCCGCCGGACCGTCCACCACAGAGCGCTGCGCGGTGCTGTCACCGGGCGCCGCGCCCGCCGCCCGGCAGGCCGTATGGGAGGCGTGCGCCGCGCAGGGCACGCCCTACAGCTACGGCGGCGGCCACGGCGCCCGCCCCGGCCCCTCCACCGGGCACCCCAACGCCAACCCGCTCAGCAGGAGCGCCACGTACACCGTCGGCTTCGACTGCTCCGGCCTGGTCCGCTGGGCCTGGGCACAGGCCCTCGGGCGGGACGTCATCGGCCCCGCGGACACCGACACGTACTTCGACCAGGCGCTCGCCGAAGGGCTGCCGCACATCGCCGCCTCGGCCGGCCTCGCCGGCCTCCTCCCGGGCGACCTGCTCTTCTACCGCGACCGCGGCGGAATGGTGCACCACGTCACGATGTACATCGGCGCAGGTCGGGTGGTGCAGGCACAGCGGTCCGGGACCGAGGTGGGGGTGAGCCGGGCCGACCTCGGGGCGGAGTACGCGGGGGCGATACGGGTGGTGGCCGCGGGCACGCCGGGGTCCGCCGACGACTGGGGAGCGGGCCTGCCCCCGGGCTGGACGCCGACCGTGCCCGGGCTCGGGCCCGCGATGGTCCGCGAGCCGGTGGCGACCGGCGCCGGGCAGGCGCCGCGGCGCCGGGCCGGGACGGGCTCGGCCGGGAAGCCGACGGCTCCCGGCGACTCCGCCGGCGCGCGGAAGACGAAGCCCCGTCCGGCGCCGGGTACGGGCGCCGGACCGGCGCACGGCACGAAGCCCGCGCCCGCTCACGGGAGCAAGCCGGGGCCCGGTTCGAGTACGCCCCCGGCCCCCGCGCCCACCCCCACGCCGCCTCCCGCGACCGAGCCGACCCCGACGCCCGCACCGGCGACCCCGTCACCGGCCCCTTCCGGCCCGCTGGGGCTGCTCAACGGCCTCGGGTCCACGCTGACCGGACTCGGCCGGATCGTGGGCGGCGGCGGGTCGTAGGGGCCGGGGCGCGCCACCGTACAGAGCCCTCGGAGGGAGACCAAGGATGCGAGGACACGAGGAAGGGCCGGACCACGACCACGAGCACGACGGGTCGCCGCGGCCGGCCGAGGACGCCGACGCCCGGACCGCACCGGAACTGCCCCACCTGCTGAAGGCGGCGGCCACGGGCCGGACGGACGTGGTGGGCGCCGCGGGCATGGGCGTCCTCCAACGGCTCGCCGGCAACAGCGCGGTCGGCTCGATGCTCCGGCGCGAGGAGGAGGACGAGGCCCGGGCCCGCTCGTCCGTCCACGACGTGGTCGGCTCGGGCGGCGGTGAACCCCTGGACGGGGGCACCCGTACCGACATGGAGGCCCGGCTCGGCGCCGACTTCGGCGACGTACGGGTGCACACCGGCGGCGCGGCCCACGATTCCGCCGCCGAAGTCGGCGCCTGCGCGTACACCGTCGGCAACGACGTGGTCTTCCAGCGCGACGTCTACGACCCCGCCTCCCACGAGGGCCGCGTCACCCTGGCCCACGAACTCACCCACGTCGTCCAGCAGCGCCAGGGCGAAGTGGCCGGCACGGAGACCGCCGGCGGCATCCGCGTCAGCGACCCCGGTGACCCCTTCGAACGCGAGGCGAGCGCCACCGCCGAACGCGCGATGTCCGCTCCCGACCCCGCTCCTGCGCCTGCCCCTTCGCCCGAACCCGCGCCCTCCGCCGCGCCGCCCGCGCCCGCGGTCCAGCGCGACGCCCTCACCGCCCCCGACTCCGCCGACGCCCCGCCCGTCCAGCGCGACTCCGCCGAGGAGGAGGACAAGGACGAGGAGACGCCTCCGGCGGGGTGACCGTTTTCGGCGCCGCACCAACGCCTCCGCGGTTCAAGTCCTGTTGGGGGAGGGGCGACGCAGCGAGGGTTCGCGCACGACCGGTGCGTACGCCGGTGAGTGCGGTCGGTGTTGCCCCGTACGGCTCGCTAAGGGCTGTACGAGACGTCCGTGTTGGTGTGTCGGTCGTGATTGGTGAGCGGGAGGCCCGAGCGGTCGCGCCGCGCGCGGTGACGGTCCGGGGGACGGCGGACGAGCCGTTCGTCAGGCACCGCCTGGTGGAGGTGCGGTTCGCCGACGCGTACGGGTGGCGGTGGTCCCTGGTCGGCCCAAGGCCTCGGCGCGAGGGCGCCGCGGCCCGGACACGCCTGTCCGCTGGAGGTCCAGGTCGGCTGCGTGGTCCAGTGGACGGCGAACTCGGCGTCTCCGCCGCGCTCCCCGGCGCCGAAACCGCCGACGGCCGGGGCGAGCTCACGGTCCGGCGCGACCGGCTCAACGGCTGAGCGCGCGCCCAAGGGGTTTCCTCGGCGCTGAGCGGCACGACCGGCTCACCGTGAACTGAAACTCGCACCCAATCCCGCGCGCCAACCCAAGTCACGCACCGTACGACGCCCCATGCGAACCGCCCGAGCAGGCCCGCGATCAGCGTTCTGGCGGCACGTCAGCGCAACAAGCGGCCGCCCGAACCGGCCGTTCGCCCCGGGGGATATCCGGTGGTTTGTCGCCGCGCAAGGTCTTGACTTGGCGCGGCAGAACCTTACTGTACTCCGTGAGACAACGTTATCTCAGCGTCTGGCCAAGGATTTCGCAGGGCGGCGTTCGGGGCACAGCTGTCTCTTCCTCCCGCACACCCTTGGAAGGGGCGGCCATGCCCACCGTGCTCGAACCACGCGCTGCCGCGGTCTTACCGGGACCGCGTTCGGCGCCCTGAGGGCCGATTCCGGCACCCCCGACACGCGGGTTCGCCGGTCCGGCGCATGACGCCACCACCCGGTCGGGACGGGCCCGAGCCCGCCCCCGCCGGTAGCACCCGCCGCCGCGGGCCCCGGCCGTACCGAGCCGCGTTCCCCGCCGGGACCCGCACAGCGGCGGCGGGCCGGTGACCGTACGGCCGACAGGCCGGCCTCCACCGACCACCCCCGACGTACCGCCGTCGTACCCCTCACCCCACGCTGCCGCGGCGTGGCCCGTATCCCCCCGTCCCCCCACGGCTTCACGGACGGCGCTTCGCCCTGCCCGCATTCCGGCACGGGAAGAGCCGATCCCGCTCACAACCCACCCTCTGTGCAACTCCCGTAGGAGAGACGCATGACGTACCTGGACGAGGGCGCACGCCGTCCCGCGCGACGGACGATTCTGGGCGGCGCGCTCGCCGTACCCGTGGCGCTGACGATCGGCGAGACCTCCGCGCGGGCCGCCGAGCCGGCCGCCGGCACACCCGCGGGCGGTCCGGCCGCGCCGCCGGCGGCGGACGAGCGCTGGGCGGCGCTGCGCGACAAGCTGTCCGGGATCACCGGCGAATGGACCGATCAGGCGTACAGCGGCTCGATCTCGACGAGCATGCCGAACACCGCGCTGCTCGGGAACGGCGACGTCGGCGTGACCTCCGGCGGCACGGTCGGGGTGAAGACCTTCTACGTCTCCAAGGGCGACTTCTGGGCCGGCAACCCGGGCCCGCGCCCGCTGCCGATCGGCGGCATCACCCTGAAGTCCACCGTCCAGCCGGCCAGTACGGACCTCGCGCTGGGTTCGACCGCGACCGCGAGCAGCGTGGACGGCGGGCTCACGCCGGACCGGGCCGTCAACGGCCAGTGGGCGTCCGGCTACGAGGGCTGGGTGTCGGACCTCGGCAAGCCGCAGTGGATCGCCCTGGACCTCGGCTCCGTGAAGACCATCGCGCGCTACGTGATCCGCAACGATGTCGCCGCGCGGCCCGGTAACGAGGACCACACCACCAAGGACCTGCAGTTCCAGGTGAGTTCGGACGGCTCGGCGTGGACCGACGTCGAGGCGGTCACCGGCAACACCGACGCGATCATCGACCGGGACCTGGCGGCTCCGCTCACCACCCGGTACGTGCGCCTCTACATCACCGAGCCGACGCAGAACACCACCCCGGACTCGATCCAGAACCCGCGGGCCCGGATCGGGCAGTTCGAGCTCTACGCGACGCCCAAGAGCGCGGGGGGCGGGGGCAATCCGGCGCCCGACCCCTTCCACGAGACCGAGCACATCCTGGACGCTCGGATCACCACGTCGGTGGTGATGAACGGCACCCCGCTGACCCTGGAGACCTGGCTCGCGGCGGACGAGAACACCCTGGTCACGACCGTGACGTCGAACGGCATCGGGCCGGTCGAGCTGGTCGTGCAGACCTGGGGCGGCGCGACGACCGCCGGCTCCACCCACCCCGCGACCGCGGGAGTGAGCGCGGGCACCGCCTGGGCGCAGCGCACCACGGCCGCGGGCAAGAACTGGGTCTCGACGGCCGCCCTGGCCACCCGGGTGCTCGGCGCCACCTCCGCCCAGACCCCGACGGCGAGCGGCGCGACCGCGAGCACCGTCTTCACCCTCGCGCCCGGCGCCACCGCCACCCTCGTGACCTGCGTCGCGGGCGGCGGCCAGAACCCGGCCGGCGTGCAGCAGGCGGCAGTTGCCGCGGTCGGCACCCAGACCGCGGCGGGCCTGACGCCGCTGCGGACCCGGACCGTCGCCTGGTGGAAGAACTACTGGCTGGCCTCCAACGTCGAGCTCGGCCGTCCCGTGCTGGAGAAGTACTACTACGCGGCGCAGTACTTCATCGGCTCCGCCAGCCGCCCCGGCAAGGTCGCCCCCGCGCTCTACGGCATCTGGACCACCACGGACCAGGCGCAGTTCAGCGGCGACTTCCACATGAACTACAACGCGATGGGCCCCTTCTACGGGGTCTACTCCAGCAACCGGCCGGAGCTCGCGCTGCCGCTCTACGACGTCATCCTCGACTACGTGCCAGAGGCCCGGCGCCGCGCCCGCGAGGACCTGAACCGGGTCAAGCCCGACTACGTGTCGCAGCGGTTCCCCTCCGGCGGCATGCCCGACGGCGTCCTCTTCCCGGTCGGCATCGGCCCCTACGGCTCGACGACCGACGACAACTACTGGCAGCAGGTCGCCGACTCGCTCTTCGCCGCGTCCCAGTTCTGCGCGTACTGGGAGTACACCCGGGACGTGACCTTCCTGCGCGAGAAGGCGTACCCGTACCTGAAGCTGGTCGCGGTCTTCTTCGACAACTGGCTGGAGTGGGACGCCCCGGCGCAGCAGTACGCGATGTGGAGCGGCCCGCACGAGGGGACCTGGGGGAAGAACTCCACGCCCGACCTCGGCATGCTGAAACAGACGCTGAGCACGCTGATCGAGGCGAGCCACGTGCTGCACACCGACGCGACCGAGCGGCGCGCGTGGCAGGACATGCTCGACCGCCTGCCGGCCCAGCCGACCACCGTCTACCAGGGCGCCACCGTCTACTCCCTGGTCGAGCCCGGCAGCATGCAGGGCAGCGACACCCGCGACATCCACCCCGGCGACAACACGGTGAACCTGGAGTTCATCCACCCGGCCGAGGTGCTGGGCATCAACTCCCCGGCGGCGGACCGGGCGATCGCCGTGCACACGGTGGACGTCATGAACTCCTGGGGGCAGATCAACAGCTTCCCGAAGGTCTTCACCCAGGCCGCCCGGGTGGGATACCCGGCCGCGTCGCTCATCCAGCACTTCGAGAGCACCATTACGCAGATGATCGCCGCCAACCTGCGCATCGCCGACGGCTACCACGGCATCGAGAAGTCCGGCGCCTGCGAGGCGGTGCACAGCATGCTGGTGCAGAGCTTCGACGGGGTGATGGTGCTCTTCCCGGTCTGGCCGGCCGATCAGGACGCGAGCTTCGACCGCCTGCTGCTGCCCGGCGCCTTCGAGACCTCCGCGGCGCTGAGCGCGGGCACGGTGGACTACGTCCAGGTCACCGCCAAGGCGGGCGGGACGCTGCGGGTACGGAACCCGTGGCCGGACGGTCAGCGGCTGGAGGTCACCGACGGCGACGGCCACGCGTTCGGCTACGTGGTCAAGGACGGCGTCATCACCGTCCGCACCCAGCCGGGCCGGACCTACCGGTTCCGGCCGGCCGCGGCCCGGTAACCCATGCTCCGTGCGGGTCCTCGCGCGGGGGACCCGCACGGTCCGGGGCGGTTCGCCCGGCTGCCCGGCCCCGGCCGGGGTTCCGGCCTGGACTCCGGCTCTGGTCCAGGTCCCGGCCCGGGCCGGGCGCAAAGGTCAGGCGAACCGCCCGCCGTCGTCCGCCCGCACCCGCCCCGATCCCCTGACCGCGGCCTTCGTGGACCTGCTCGCCGGCCTGCTCGTCGACCCGCTCGCCCACAGCCTCGCCGCACACGCCGAAGCAAGCCGGCCGGGGCCCGGTGGGCCGCCGGCCGGCGAAGGGGAACCGACCCGCGGGACGTCAGCGGGGGGTGCGGACCGTGCGGAGGAATTCGGGGAGCAGCCAGGGGCGGGGGCCGCTGATGCGGACGCGGCGGGAGAGGACCGCGCGGACCCGGCTGATCCGGCCGAAGAGCATGAGGTTCATGGTGACCGGGTCGAAGAAGATGCGCACGTCGTCGTCGGGCCGGGGGTCCTCGATGGTGACCAGGCCGCGGTGCAGGACGAAGGTGACCGGGGTGGTGTAGTCCGAGGAGAACTCGACCGCGATGCGGCGCTCGCGCGGGGGGCCGCCCGGCGGGACGAACTGGCCGTAGCCGTTCTGGATCATCCCGACCATGAATGCCTCGATGAAGTAGGAGGCGTCCTGCGGACGGGGGTTCCAGGGCCGGCCGGTGGCCTGGGCGATGTCCCGGCCGTGGATCTGCAGTTCGTTGATGAAGTGGCCGAACAGACCGGCGATGGGCACCTGCGCCTGGCCGAGCCAGTCCACGGTCCGGGCGGGGTCGGCCTGCGTGGTCACCTTCAGGATGCCGTCGATGTCCGTGGACAGCCGCTCGCGGATCTCCGGGATCCGGCGCTCGGTGTAGATGTCCAGCGTCAGCGCGTTGAAGTCGTGGATCGAGTCGACGTCGGTGCTCTTCACCGGCCCCTGCAACTGCGGGAACGCCATGATCGGCTCACCGCGCACCAGGGACGAATACATCGCCGCGATCGCCGTGACATGCGCCGCGGTGTCGGCCACGGTCCAGTCCTTGGTCGCCATCCGGCCCGGCTCGACGCCGTCCACCAGCTCGAGGAATTCCTTGTTCACCTGCTCGAATCCCGCTCGGATCGCGGGCCACCGGTCCAGGTAGGACATGCGTGGAATCTCCTCTTCCGTTCTCCCGAAGTCCGTCGAGGGCGTCGCGCTGCACCGGTGCGGCCACGGGGCGGCGCCGCGATGGCGGTACGGCCGACCGGCTTCATCGTGGGGGGCGGGGGAGTGCGGTCGCTACTTCGATGTTGCGCGGGGGCCGCTCACCGGCCACCACCGGGCGACGCGGCGCCGTACCCGCCGGGCGACGCGGCACCGTAACCGCCGGCCGGGCGCCACGCCGTACCCGGTCCGGCGGGCGGCACACCGTAGGCTCGGACGTGTACCACAGCACCCTCACGGAAGGTGTCCCATGTCCAAGCCGCCGCTTCCCGACCAAGCCGTCGCGATGCTGTCGAAGCCCAACCCCGCCGTCATCACCACCCTGCGCCCCGACGGACAGCCGGTCTCCACGGCCACCTGGTACTTGTGGGACGACGGCAGGGTGCTGGTCAACATGGACATGGGGCGCAAGCGGCTGGAGTACCTGCGCGCCGACCCGCGTGTCTCGCTCACCGTCCTCGACGAAGCCGGCTGGTACACCCACCTGAGCATCGTCGGCCACGTCGTCGAACTCCGCGAGGACACCGCTCTCGCCGACATCGACCGGCTCTCGCAGCAGTACACCGGCAAGACCTACCCGCGTCGCGAGCGCCAGCGGTTCAGCGCCTGGATCGAGATCGACCAGTGGCACGGCTGGGGCACCCTGAAGGACAGCGACCAGCCGGGCTGACCCCCTCACGCCGCCGGGGCGGCCCGCTCGTCACGAGCGGACCGCCCCGGACAGCAGGACTCGATCAGCGGGACTCGACCGTCCGCGTCATCAGTCGTAGATCAGGTCGAACTCCTCCCAGGGCCCCACCGACGTGCGGTTGGCGATCAGCGGCGAGGCACCCGCGTTGTCGGCCGTGACGATCTCGTTGTTGGCGTGCGCGCGGAAGCTGACGCTGCCGTCGGAGTTGTGCAGCAGGTCGAAGGACTCCCACGGCCCGACGGCCGTACGGTTCGCGATCAGCGGCGCCGCGCCCGCGTTGTCGGCGGTCACGATCTCGTTGTTCGCGTGGGAGCGCAGGCTCACGCTCCCGTCGGAATTGGTGAGCAGGTCGAAGGACTCCCACTGGCCGACCGAGGTGCGGTTGGCGATCAGGGGCGAGGCGCCGGCGTTGTCGGCCGTGACGATCTGGTTGTTGGCGTGCGCGCGCAGGCTCACCACCGTGGTCGCCGCGGGCGAGGACACCGTCATGGCGAAGATGTGCATCGCGACCGTGTTCGACGCGGCGCTCGAACTCACGTTGGGCAGCACCACGGCCTGCACGGTCTTGCCCGCCGTGATCGGCACCGACGCGTAGTAGAGGTTGACCGGCTGGGTGGCCTTGCCGCCGCCGTTGTTGATGTACGGCAGCGCCGCCGCGATGTCCGTGCCGCCCAGCGGGGTCTTGGACCACCAGTCCCCGAAGGCGAGCGAGTACGGCTGGGTGGTGCCGTCGGTGTAGACGACCGTGCCGCTGCCGGACGCGGTGCCGTAGGCCGCCGAGCCGATGAACGACAGGGTGCTGCCGGACCCGGACAGTGGCACGGTCTGGCCGCCGGCCACGATGTTGTCGGGCGTGCCCGCGGCCACGTTCGGCCAGGTGAAGGTCACCCCGTCGTGGTGGAAGGCGCCGCCCGGGGTCAGGCCGGCCGCGGCCAGCGCCTGCGCGGAGTAACTCGCCCCGCCGCCGTCGAAGTTGCCCGCCGTGGTGTTGGCGTCGTCGCTGATCCCGGTGTTGCCGAAGGCCGCCGTGACCGAGGGGTACGCGATGTTGACCGCGCCGGAGTCTGCGAAGGGCCCGGTGCCGGTGGCCGTCGCCCCCGCCGACAGCGCGTACGAGCCGGGGCCGGCCCCGGCGGGCGCGGTGAGCCGCCAGGTGGTCTGCACGCTCTGGCCGCCCGCGACGCTCGCGAACGAGGTGGCGCCGGTGGCCTGGGCGGTCCAGCCGCTGGGCGCGGTCAGGGAGAGCGCGACATTGCTGACCGCGGCGGTGCCGCCGTTGACGTACGAGGTGGTCGCGGTGACCGTGCCGCCCGCGGTGGTGAGGGCGGGCGCGTTCAGCGTGACCGAGTGGCGGACGACGATCGGCACCGAGCCGCTGACGCCGTTCACGGTGACGGTGATGGTGGCCACGCCGTCACCCACCGCCCGGACCAGGCCGGCACTGCTGACCGTGGCCACACTCGTGTCGCTGCTGCTGTAACTCACCTGCGCGGTGGACAGGTTGACGAAGGACTGGTCGTTGTTGACGGCCTCGACCACGTCGTCTGCGGTCACGCTCATGTCGCGGCCCTGTGCCACCGAGCCGACGCCGGTGGTGTCGTCCTTGATCCAGCGGTTCTTGCCGGTCAGATCCAGCGTGCTGCCCGCGTTGTAGACCAGGTTCTCCGGCTGCACCGTCACGTACTGCACCTTGGGCGTGATCGCGCCGGTCACGGCGACGTTCACGGACGAGGCGATGGCCGCGGAGCTGCCGCCGACCTGGAACTGGTACGTGCCGTCGTACACGGTCGACTTCATGGTGGTGGCGTTCCAGAACGCCAGGTCGGCGACCTTCACCGGGATGGTGATCTGCTGCGAGGCGCCGGGGGCCAGCACGTTCGTCTTCCTGAAGCCCTCCAGCCGCTTGGTGGGCAGCTGCACACCGGAGACGGTGAAGGGCGTGGCCGCGTACAGCTCGGCCACCGTCGCGCCCGCCGTGGAGCCGGTGTTGGTGACCGTGAAGGACACATTCACGCTGCCGTCCGCCGTGACGCTCGAACGGTCCGCGGTCGCCGCCGAATAGGAGAAGCTGCTGTAGCTCAGGCCGTAGCCGAAGGGGTAGGTCGGGGTGCCGGTGAAGTACTGGTAGGTGCGGCCCAGGCCGCCGGTCTCGCCCGGGGTGAGGCCATAGGCGGACATCGGCGGGAGCTGCGAGTCGTCCTTGTACCAGGTGAAGTTGAGGTGCCCGCTAGGGTTCTGCCTGCCCAGCAGCACGTCGGCGAGCGCGGTGCCCTGGCTCTCCCCGTTGTAGCCGCTGAAGACCACGGCCGGGACCTTGTCCTGCACGTCGTCGATCTTCACCGGGCCGTTGGACTGGATCACCAGCGCCGTCCTGGGGTTGCCCAGCGCGGTGGTCTGGTTGATCAGCGAGTCGTAGTTGCCCGGCATGGCGATCGTCGAACGGTCGGTGCCCTCGGAGGCGTTGTTCAGGTTCGTGCCCACGAAGAGCAGCACCAGGTCCGCGTTCTTGATCGCGGTCTGGGTGGCGCTGCTGAGCACCGCCGCCGAGGTCGAGGTGCTGGAGGTGCCGGCCGCGTCGAAGGTGATGGTCGCGTTGGGGTTCACGGCCTTGATCGCGCTGGTCAGGCCCTGCACGGCGTTGACCTGGAGGCCGGGCTCGCCGCTGTAGTCGCCCAGCGTCACGGAGTTGGCCATGTCGCCCAGGATCACCACGTGGTTCAGCTTGGCCGGATCGGCCGGCAGCAGCGGGGTGCTGGTCGAGGCCACGTTCGCGTTCTTCAGCAGCACCAGCGAGTTGTCGGCGACCGTGGTGGCCAGCGCCTGGTGCGCCGGGCTCTGGATCTGCGCCTTGGTGATCGAGGTGTACGGCACGCTGCCCGCCGGGTCGAACTCACCGGTCTGCATGCGGACGGTGAACACCCGGGTCAGGTCGGCGTCGATCACCCCCTCGCTGAGGATGCCGGCGTTGATGGCCGCCTGGATGTTCGTGGTCGTCGCCTCGAACCCGGTGCAGTTCAGGTCGGTGCCGGCGCGCAGCGCGTACGCCTGCCCGCCCGCCTGGCCCGAGACCTTCGCGCCGGTCGCGGTGTTGGTCCAGGTGGCGCTCCCGCCCTGCCCGTCGGTGGTCCACCCGGGCGGCGCCCAGGCGTGCCCGCTCGGCGGGTTGTCGTACGTCGTGCCGACCGCGCCGCAGTCGGAGGTGACGTAGCCGTTGAACCCGTAGGTGCGCTGGGCGAGTTGGTTCGCGGTGTAGGTGTCCGCGACCGCCGGGGTGCCGTTGATCGCGTTGTAGGACGTCATCAGGCCCGAGACGTGCGCGTTCTCGATCAGGCTGCGGAACTGGGCGGTGTAGTAGTCGCGGATCGCCGTGTCGGAGGCGTTCGAGGTGATGCCGGTACGGTTCTGCTCCGTGTCGTTGAGGGCGTAGTGCTTGGCCGTCGCGGCGACCTTCAAGTAGCCGTTCTTGCTGGTGCCGTCCGGGTTGTTGCCCTCGTAGCCGTCCACGAACTGCCCGGCCATCTGCCCGACCAGGTACGGGTCCTCGCCGAACGCCTCGTCGGTACGGCCCCAGCGCGGGTCGCGGTCCATGTTGACGGTCGGCGCCCAGTACGTCAGCGAGCCGTAATCGCTCGCGGAGGGGCCCAGGTTGTTCTGCCCGGTACCGAACAGCGACTTGTCCAGGAACCCGCGGGCCTCGTCCGAGATCGCGGTCGTCTCCTGGTACATCAGCGCCGGGTCCCACGACATCGAGGCCGCGAAGTTGGTCGGGAAGCTCGTGGCGTGCACGCCGCCCTGGACCCCGCCGTTGTTCTGATCGGCGCCCAGGGTGTTGATGCCGTGCTGGCCCTCGCTCCAGTACGTGTACTGCTGCACGCCCAGCCGCGGAATGGCCGGCCCGCTGTTCGTACTGAGCTGGGCCACCTTCTCGGCGAGCGTCATCCGCGACACCAGGTCGGCGGCCCGCGCCTGGTCCGAATACTGGGTGTTGAGGTAGATCGGCTGACTGCTCGCCTGGGGCGCGGCCTTGGCGGCCGGGGCGGAAGCGGCCTGCGCGACCGGCGCGAAGGCGCTCGCCATGACCAGGGCGCAGCCCGCGGCCATGAGGGCATGGCGGCGCGGCATTCGTCTCATCGGCTCGACTCCGGTGGTGGGGGGCGGGGGAGTACTGAGGTCGAGGTGCGCGCGCCCGGCCGGTGCCGTACGCGCCCACCGTCACGAACGCGGCGGCGAGACGTTCATGGGTCGTCCGGGAATTGCGTGATCGACTGTCGTGAATTGCGACGGCCGTGCCTGATGTTGTGTCGGAGTTGCGCACAAGTCAAGGTGGCCGACCGGGAATTCGCCCGGCAATCGTCCGGGGTTGGGCTGATTCTCGGGGGGTTGGGGGGTTGGGGTGCC